>JAXMAE010000004.1:0-690619 GCA_046350495.1 Phycisphaerales bacterium | reverse complement strand
CTCGGGAGGGCTGGCACCAGCCGCTCCCGTCGACGCACTTGAGCAAACTACTGGCGGGCCGCATGTTCGGGCAAACCGGCGAAGGGGACAGGCGGTGTCCGCTCGGCACTTCCGAACCCGACACCGCGTTAACCCGTCCGGCGAGTCTCTGCCGATACGCCGAGACTTCCTCCCGGAACGAGGCTGAGACGGCCCAACGGCGAGTCGCGCCCGTTGTCTCGCTTCGAGCACTCGGAGCCGAGCCGAGACCGTTCGCCGCTCCCAAGTCCTTGCAATCACTGGCCCACCAACGCGAACGCCCCGGCCTTGCGGTCGGGGCGTTCATCGTTTACCGGTGGGTCGGCTCTAGTCGAAGCCGGTGACCGTCAATAGCGGGGACTGGATTTGAACCAGTGACCTCCGGGTTATGAGCCCGACGAGCTACCAGGCTGCTCTACCCCGCAGTCAGGATGGGGGAGTGTAGCGGAAGCGGCCGCATGGTCAAGCGCACCGGTCGCATCGCGGTGGACCGCTCGCTTGGCCGGCTGCCTCTTGCCCGACTGCGGGCATCTTCGTCGCCGCCGGGGCTGTCTCAGCCGCGTGGGGTGCACGCCGGCACCACCGTCATCGTCGCAACGGCAAGACCGCGCTCAGCCGCGGCTCGCGCAGGAGAAGCCCCAGCCACAGCACCGCGCCGAAGACCGCCGGGAGGACAACGAAGGCAACCGGATCGCTCGCCCGCACGTGCGTCGCGACGGCGCCGCCGAGGTAGCCCGTGAGCAGGATCGCGCCGAGCGTCGACGTGCGCGGGATGAGATACAGCAACGTGCACACGACGATCGTCACGCCGAGCGGGAAGACTGCCGACTCGGGATAACCGTATTTCGCCGCTCCCTCGACCGCGTCCTTCGTCTGCGCGAGGTTCATCGCGCCGCCGACGAGAAGGAGCAAGGACGGCACAACGCTGAGCACGCGGCCGGTCCAGAGTCGGGCGCGGGACGGCGCTGGTGCGCCGCGTTGCGCATTCGAAAGCGTCATGTACTGCAGGCCTTCGTCGTGGAATCGCGACGACCGGTCGTCATTGTCACTTGAAGACATCGCTGCCCCTTTTCGTTGCAGTTGCTTGGCTCGCCGCGCCGTGCGCGAACCGCGTTGGCCTCACTCGCCCTTCGTCCTCTTCTCCTGACGTATCGCGATCGGCACGTATCCGATCTCAAGCCCCTTCGGCGGCGTGACGAGCTGCGCCGGATCAAGCTTCGCGAGCCGGCCGACCGTCGGCGGCGCGAGGTACTCCTTGTCCTTCGTCCACGCGCGATGCAGCAACTCCACGCGGCGCTGCGCTTCCTCGCGCTCGCTCGGCGTGAGATCGGCATTCAGCATCGCCGGCTGATCCGCGAAGCGATACCAGCAGTACGTCACCACGCTGCCGTCGCCGAGCGTCACCTCGAACGGACCGGCGACGGGTCCCGGCTTCTTGAACGAACTGTCCGGCGCGCTCGGCGTGTCGTACGCGGGCTCGGGATCTTCGCGCGGCGTGTCGAAGCGCACGCTGGCAAGGCCGGTCGACGCCGGCACGCTGTCCTTGTCGACGACGACCCAGCGCGGTGGCTTGCCTTCGGGCGACTCGAGGCGGAAGTACTCGGGGAACCGCACCCGCGGTCCGCCGCCGTCGACCCGCTTCACGCGCGTCGCGTCCCACTCGTAACCGTAGGTCGTCGGATCGATCGCGACCGGCTTGCCGAAACTCTGCCACTCGATATGCGGTCGTTTTTCCTTTGGCATGCGCTCGGTAAACAATTCCCACGTCGAGCCGCCGCCGTCCTTGAAATGCTGCACAAACGCGCCGGCAGCATCGATCGCGCCGCTCGCCGCCGCCCCGCCGCCGAACCACGTCTTCACGGCGTCCCACAACGCGGATTTCTTATACGAGGTCAGCCGATGCAGGACGATCGTGCGGCCATCGTCGCCGACGGGAAACGACATCGGCGCGGCGCGGGCGAACGTCGCGCCGTCGGCGTCGCGCGACTCGTGCACGACGGCGGGCACCCATTGCGTCTCCATCTGAAACGCCTTGTTCGGATCGGACGGGCGCGCGTCGAGCAGAAGCCCCGCGAGTTCGGGGCGCTTGAGTGCCGAGCGGGCCCAGAAGTGCGGCGTGAAGAACGCGACCGGTCCCTTGAAGTTCGCGGTGTTGAGGAAGAGCGTCCAGCAGTTGCCCCCGGTCGGCATCGCCGCGCCTGCGGTCGTCGGCTTCGCGTCGATCAACGGCAACGGAAGGTAGCCGTAGCCGAACAGTTCGCCGCACGTGCCTTGCGCGATATTCAATCCGTCGATCGGAAAGAGCACCCACGGCGACAACTGAGCGACGCCGTAGAGTCCGCGCGGGTCGTTCCAGTCGCCCGCGCCGTGCGACGGTCCGTTGGCGATCTCGCCGAAGTTCACCGCGACGCCGCCCATGATGAACTTCGGCGTCTCGGTCGGGAAGCGCGTGTCGCGCCACCAGCCGAGCCCGCCTTCGATGTCGGAGTACAGATCCTTGGGATGCTCGCCTTCGAATTGGGCAAACATCCACGTGCCGAAGAGCCCGGTCTGGAAGCGATGCCCGGGATAGCGCTCGACGAGCGGCCACGCGGCGGCGTACAGCGAGAAGCCCGCGTTGAACTCGTCCGGCACGCGCTCGGCCGGCACGAGCATGTAGCCCGAGAGTTCGGCCTCGGAGTCGTCGGCGACGACGACGTCGGATGCGAGGAGCGCGAGGACGATCGCGATGGCGGTGGGCGTGTGCATGGATGTCGAACGAGTCTACCGAGTACCGCGCCGTGCGATCCTCCCTCGAGGTGCGCGAGCACGTCGGGGGAGGATTCGGAAGTCGCGCCTTCGGTCAGGTCGCCCAGCCGCTCAGCACCGCAGCCCCGCGGATCGCATCGTGCTTGAGTGCGACGAGCGCTTCGTTCGCCTGATCGAAGCGATACGTGGTGACGTGCGTGCGCACGTTGGCTCGCGCCGCCTCGGCGAGGAAGGCGCGAGCGTCGTCGCGGGTGTTGTTGGCGACGCTGCGCACCACGCGCTCGTGCCAGAGCAGGTCGTAATCAATCGGCGGCGTCGGACTCATGTGAATGCCGCCGAGGACGAGCGTGCCGCCGCGGTCGAGCGCCGCGAGCGCGGCGGGGACGATCTCGCCCGCCGGGGCGAAGACGATCGCGGCATCGAGCGGCACGTCGGGCCGGTCGAACGTGTCGCCGACCCACGCGGCGCCGAGTTCCTTCGCCAGCGCCTGATGCCGCTCGCGGTCGCGCGTCGCGACGAACACCTCGGCGCCACGGTGACGCGCGAGCTGGATCGCGAGGTGTCCCGCGGCGCCGAAGCCGTAGATGCCGAGGCGCGCGCCGCGCCAGCCGTCGCCGTTCGGACCGCGCCGCGCGTCGAGCCCCGTCAGGCGCAGCGCGCGATAGCCGATGATGCCGGCGCACAGAAGCGGCGCGACAGCGACGTCGTCGAGGCCGTCGGGCAACGCATGCACGAACGCGGCGGGCGCGACCATGAGCTCCGCGAAACCGCCGTCGACGGTCCAGCCGGTGAACTCGGGATGCGCGCACAGGTTCTCGCGCTCGCTGCCGCAGAAGCGGCACCCGCCGCACGTGCGATGCAGCCACGCGACGCCGACGCGCGCGCCGATCGGCGGAGCGCTGACGCCGTCGCCGTGGCCGACGACGCGCCCGACGACCTGATGTCCCGGCACGAGCGGCGAGTGTCGTTGCGGCAAGTCGCCCTCGATGACGTGCAGGTCGGTGCGGCAGATGCCGCACGCGCCGATCGCGACGAGCACTTCGCCGGCGCGCGGCGAAGGCGGCGCTCTCTCGCGCACCTCGAGGGGCCGCTGATCGATCGGAGCTTGGCGAACGAGCACGCAGGCGCGCATGGCGCTGGCCTCCATCCATTCCCTCGTCACACGGATCGTATTTGCTCAACGCGCTCCACGATCTCACAAGACGGCGAAATGGCCAGAGCGAGTGTGCGCCCGGACGGCGCTACGGAGCGCTCGAATTGGTTTTAGTCGGCGGGCACGCAACGATCGGAGGCCCACGCCCGCAGCTCGGCGACACGATCCGCCAGCACGACGGACAGCGGCGGACTGCCGTCGACGGCCGCGAGAAGATCGGCGCTCGTAAGCTCGCGCTGCGAATCGGCGAAGGCGACGTGGAGCGCGCTCTCGATGGCCGCTTCGATCTCGGCGCCGCTGCAGCCGGTCGAATGCGCGACGAGCGCGTCGAGGTCGAACCGCTGTGGATCGCGCTTGCGCTTCTTCAGGTGGATCGTGAAGATCGCGCGACGCGCTGCGTCGTTGGGCAAGTCGACGAAGAACATCTCGTCAAAGCGTCCCTTGCGCAGGAGTTCCGGCGGCAGCGCGCTCACGTCGTTCGCGGTCGCCGCGAGGAAGGTCGGCGCGCTGCGCTCCTGCATCCACGTGAGGAGCGTCCCGAACATGCGCCGCGAGAGTCCGCCGTCGGAACTCTGCGACGCGGCCGCGGCGAAGCCCTTCTCGATCTCGTCGATCCACAGCACCGACGGCGCCATCCGATCGGCCTGCGTGAGCGAGTCGCGCAGCTTGCGCTCGCTCTCGCCGACGAACTTGTCGTAGAGCGCGCCGGCGTCGAGGCGCATGAGCGGGATGCCCCACGCCGTCGCGATCGCCTTCGCCGCGAGGCTCTTGCCCGAGCCTTGCACGCCGAGAAGCAGCACGCCGCGCGGCGGCCGGATGCCGTAGCGCTCGGCCTCCTCGGATCGGGCGCCGGAGCGCGTCTTCAACCAGGCCTTCAACCGATCCAGGCCGCCGATCTCGTCCATCGAGACCGGTGCGCGCACGAACTCGAGCACGCCGCCGAGATCGCCGAGCGCGTTGCGCTTCAGGATCATGATGCGCTCGAGGTCGGTCTCGTCGAAGCGGTTGTCCTCGACCGCGGCGGCGGTCACGACGCGGATGGCTTGGCGCATCGTGAGGCCGCGCAGCGAGCGCACCATCGCGCTGAGCGTCGATCGTCGCACCTCGGCTTCGATCGAGCGGGTCTTCATCAGTTCACGGATCGCGGTGCGGAGCGCCTCTTCGAGCGCCTCGTCGTCGGCGACGGGCAGCTCGTAGCGATGCGCGTCGGACTCGACGCCCGGCGGCAACTGCCGCTCGCGATCGACGAGGACGATCACGCCGAAGGATGCCCGCATCCGCGCAACGGCCTCGCGCATCGCCCGCAGCGTGCGCGGATCGGTGAGAAAGGGCGCGACGTCATAGAAGACGTTCACGGAGCGCTCGGACGACTTCGCGGTGGCGATCCAGGCGAACGCCGCCGCGGGATGATCCGTCTCGGCGATGTCGCCGCCGTCGAAGCGGGCGCCGCCGAGCCCGCGCACCGCGGTCCAGCGGCGATAGGTGACCGCCGACGGCACGGCGGCGAACAAGCGCTCGCGGATCTCCTCCTCGTCGTCGGTGGCGATGACCACGAGCGGATGCGTGCCGTCGAGATCGAGCGTGAGTTGGGCGGTCGGGTCGCGACTGGGCATGGGCGCACTCTACGTGCAGTCGTCGCGCCGTGAACTCACTCGCCGCCGAGCGATCGCAGCGCGCGATGCACGATCCACGCGGTTTCCTTGGTGCTCGATTCGCGCGACCACCGGTCGCACGTCGACCGCACCCACGTCGGCTGGTCCTTCGACGCGTCGTTGAGCCAGTTCGCGACGGAGCGGCGGACGTAATCGCTCGGATCGGATCGCACGGGTTCGAGCAGGACGAGTCCAGGCGCCGGATCTCGCTTCAGCGCCTCGATGTGCTTGCACCACACGCCGCGCGGGCGCGTCGCCTCGACGGCGCAGCGGCGGATGCCGTCGACCGCGTGCAGCGTCCACGGCCGCAACGCGGCGATGCCGGCGTCGAGGTCGCGGGCGACGTGCGGTCGGAGCGCGTCCCACGCGCACTCGCGCACCGCCATGGAACGGTCGCACGCAAAGCGCTGCGAGAGTTCGAGGCGGACCGGAAGCGACAGCGTCTCGTCGAACGAGATGGCGTACGCGAGCCAGCCGCGCACCATGTCCGACGGACTCGTCGCGAACGATCGCACGGCGCTGTCCGGTGCGGCGAGCGACTGGAACACGGCGCGCAGGTCGTTCGCGCTCGCCTTGAGGCGATCGGTGAATCGAAGCTCGGAGCGGCCGAGCGCGAGTTTCGCGAGCCGTTCCACGTGCTCGTCGAGCCCGGCCGCCGCAAGCGAGTGGCGGAGGAGCGTCGGCTGGTCGATCGACAGCCACTCCGCCAGCGTGCGCGACTCCTCCTTGCCCTCGTTCAGCGCCCGCAGCACCTTGGACGGGATCGCCGCGCGGCTCGACGCGCCGACACGCTCGCTGCGCAGCGGCGGCATGTGGCCGAGCGGCAGTTCGCGCAGCGCAGTCCAGCGGCGAGCTTCGATCGATCGGCGTGGAGTGGCCATGGCGCGTGCGTATCAGGGCGCGGAGATCGCGTTGAATGGCATCGCGCCGCGGGCGAGCGACGCGGTGGCCTCGATCGCGTGCCGCAGCGGCGGCGGAACGCCCGGCGAGTTCGGCGCCCGCACCGCGTCGGCGACGGCGACGGCCATTCCGGGCTTCGATCGCGCGCGAAGCGCGCGCTCGATCGTCGGCGTGGGATTCTCCACCTTCGGCCTTCGGTCGAGACGTCGCGGCGACGCCGTGCCCATCGCGTGGCGGTAGATGTCGGCGTAGCCAGCGCGCCACAGCGAGTGCTCGATGTCGCGGTCGGGGAGCCGCGTGATGTGCGCGTCGGCGTCCTTCGGACGCACGAATTCGCTCGCGGCCGCGGCGTACGAGGCGCCGGCCGGGTCGCCGTCGGCGAGGAGATGCCAGTGGATGCCCATTTCGTTCGCCAGCTTCACCAGCGGCGCGACGCCGCACTGCGCGAACTCCATGCAGCGAATCCCCTCGAGCCCGAAGTCGATGCCCAGATGCGCCGCGAGTTCCGGCAGCAGCCAGAACTCGGTCTCGCCTTCGACGAGGAGCCACGCGCGGGCGAAGAGCGACGTGCCGCGATTGGCTCGCACGTGATACATGATGCGGCGCAGCTCGTCCTCGCTGAGCGACTCCCGTGCGATGCGGAACGTGCGCGTCGCCTCGCCCTCGCGGACGATGCGCCGCACCGATTGCAGCGGGAGCATCGCGAGGAGGTCGCCGGAGTTCGTGGTGACGATGCGCTGCGCCGGCGTCGCGCGGATGACGGACGCGACCGACGACAGCATGATCGGATGGAGGTGCGCCTCCGCGTCCTCGATCGCGATGATCGGATGGCAATCCGGGCCGAACGCGATGTCGGTGCGCTGGGCGAGGATCGGCCCGAGGATCAGGAGCAGCGCGATCGCCCGCGACGTCGAACTCGCGCCGATGCCGTGGCCGCCGCTGGCGAGGAGCGGTCCCATGCGGCGTCGGAGCCTGTCACCGCCGAATCGCTTCACGTATTCGATCGCGGCTTCGACGCCCCGCTGCACCTCGGACTCGACCTGCGGGCGGTGCATGTCGCCGAGGCCGCCTAACAGCGAGCCGATCTCCTCGGCGAGGCGCGACTCGAGGTCGATCGCGCGATGCTCGGTCTCGTCGGCCCGCGACGGTCGCGTGAAGTAGCGATCGGCCTTGAGCAGCACCATCGGCACGTGCTTGCGCACGCATTCGACGAGCGCCGGCGGCGGCACGGGACCGACCTGCTTGTCGGCGCCGTCGACAAAGGTCAGCGACGTCTCGACGCGCGCGGGATCGCCGCTCCGCCGGGCGAAGACGCGAAGCTCGAGCCGCCGGTCGCCGTTGGGTCCGTGCCACACGTGTTGCTCGAGTCCCGTGAATGGCGGGCGACGCCACTCGCCTTCCGACGATTCGCGGAAGCCGAGGCGCAGTTCGATCGGGTGGAAGCCGCCGTGGTCGTCGTCGCGGAAATCGTCCGCAAGGAGCGGGATGCCGCCGCCGTCGCTGCCGGGGCCGAGCACCGCGAGGAGCGCGTCGAGGAGGTTCGACTTGCCGTAGCTGTTCTCGCCGATCAGCGTGGTCAGCGGACCCAGCGTGAGTTCGAGCGCCTGCAATCCGCGGTAGTTCTGGACCGACACGAACGCGAGGTGCATGCGACAAGTGTCGGCGGCGAGCGGCGATTCGGCAAGCGTCTCCAGTCGCGACCAGTGCGCTCTACTTCGATGCATTCAGCGCGGAGACGCGGAGAGCGCGAAGGAAACGCGGAGAAGGCGTTGGGGCAGGCGCATGCGCGGCGCATCGAGCTCCTCCCTCGACGTGCGGATGCACGTCGGGGGAGGGGGACCGTCGCGCAGCGATGGTGGTGGGGGGTGCGCCCGCGCGCGGGCGGAGCGCGAAGTCGCGCTCCAGTACGCTTTGCCGCATGACGACGACGGTGCATGCAAGCGGGACGACGGTCCTCGCCGCAACGGGCGCGACGGGCGCGGATTGGTTCACGAGGGCGGTCGAAGGCCTGGTCGCCTCGGGGATGGACTGGGGCGCGAGGATCCTCGGCGTCGTAGTGGTGCTTATCGTCGCGAGCGTCCTTGCTCGCTGGGTGCGGCGGAGCGTGTTTCGCATGTTCGGCCGCGCGAAAGCCGACGCGACGCTCGCCGCGTTCGTGGCGAACTTCGCCCGCTGGAGCGTGTTCGTCCTCGGCATCGTCGCGTGCCTCTCGATCTTCGGCATCAACATCGCAGCGGTCACGGCCGTCATCGGCGCCGCCGGCTTGGCCGTCGGCCTGGCGATGCAGGGCAGCCTGTCGAACATGGCCGCGGGCCTGATGCTGCTCTTGCTCCGGCCGTTCAGCGTCGGCGATTCGATCAGCGTCGCGGGCAACGCGGGCAAGGTGAACGACATCGATCTCTTCAACACGAAGCTCGACACGGCCGACAACCGCCGACTCATCGTCCCCAACAGCGTTGTGTTTGGCGCGACGATCGAGAACTCGACGCATCATGCGAAGCGGCGCGTCGACCTCACCGTGCGCACCGCGTTCGGCGCGGACATCGAGACGACCCGCGCGGCACTCGAACTCGCGGCGGCCGGCGTGCCGCAGCGCATCGCCGACGCGAAGCGCGAGGCGCAGCTCGTCGAGCTCGGACCGACGGGGATGATCTGGCACGTGCGCGTGTGGGTCGCGACGCCGGACGTCGGTGCGGCGCGGGACGAGCTGGTGAAGGCGGTGAAGCAACGGCTCGACGCCGCGGGCGTGACCGTGCCGAACGCGCCGTGAGGTTCGCGTCGCCTACCATGGCCGCCCTTCGGAACGACCCATGGCAACGAACACCAACGACTCCACCCGCATCATCTACTCGATGCTCGGCGTGTCCAAGACGATCGACCGCAAGGTCATCATCAAGGACATCAGCCTCTCGTACTACTACGGCGCGAAGATCGGCGTCCTCGGCCTGAACGGCAGCGGCAAGTCGACCTTGCTCAAGATCATGGCCGGCGTCGACACGGCGTTCGAAGGAAAGATCTGGGCGGCGCAGGGCTACTCGATCGGCTACCTCGAGCAGGAGCCGCTCTTGAACGACAAGCGCACGGTGATCGAAGTCGTGCGCGAGGGGGCGAAGGACACGCTCGACCTGCTCGCCGAATACGACAAGGTGAACGAGCGCCTCGGGACCGACCTCGAGCCCGACGAGATGGAGCGTCTGCTCGCGCGGAGCGGCGAGCTGCAGGAGAAGCTTGAGGCGATCGGCGCCTGGGACCTCGACAGCCGGCTCGACATGGCGATGGAAGCGCTGCGCTGCCCGCCCGCCGAGCAGACGCTCGACACGTGCTCCGGCGGCGAGCGTCGCCGCGTCGCGCTGTGCCGACTGCTGCTCCGCAAGCCGGACATTCTGCTCCTCGACGAACCGACGAACCACCTCGACGCGGAGAGCGTCGCGTGGCTCGAGCATCACCTTCAGAAGTACGAAGGCACGATCATCGCGGTGACGCACGACCGCTATTTCCTCGACAACGTCGCGGGCTGGATCCTCGAACTCGATCGCGGCGAAGGCATTCCGTACAAGGGCAACTACTCGGGATGGCTCGAGCAGAAGCGGGCCCGGCTCGCGATCGAGGAGAAGCAGGAGAGCGTGCGGCAGAAGGTGCTCGCCCGCGAGCTCGACTGGGTGCGGCAGAACCCGAAGGGGCGACAGGCGAAGAGCAAGGCGCGTATCGCGGCGTACGAGAAGATGCTCTCGGAGTCGGGCGAGAAGCGGGCGAAGGATCTTGAGATCTACATTCCGCCCGGCCCGCGCCTGGGCAACCTCGTGATCGAGGCGAAGAACCTCACGAAGAGCTACGGCGACAAGGTGCTCCTCGACAACGTGAACTTCACGATCCCGCCGAACGCGGTCGTGGGCATCATCGGTCCCAACGGCGCCGGCAAGACGACGCTCTTCCGCATGATCGTCGGCCAGGACAAGCCCGACGGCGGGACGATCCGCGTCGGCGACACGGTGAAACTCGCGTACGTCGAGCAGGGGCGCGACGCGCTGCCCTCGCGCAAGTCGATCTGGGAAGCGATCTCCGACGGCGACGAGGAAATGAAGCTCGGCGACGTGAAGGTGAACACGCGCTCGTACGTCGCGCGTTTCGGATTCTCGGGCAGCGACCAGCAGAAGCTCGTCGAGACGCTCTCGGGCGGCGAGCGCAATCGGGTTCACCTCGCCCGCATGCTGAAGAGCCACGCGAACGTGATCCTGCTCGACGAACCGACGAACGACCTTGACGTGAACACGATGCGGGCGCTCGAAGAGGGCATCGAGAACTTCGCCGGATGCGTCGTCTGCATCAGCCACGACCGCTGGTTCCTCGACCGCATCGCCACGCACATCCTCGCGTTCGAGGGCGACTCGCAGGTGTACTTCTTCAACGGCAACTTCAGCGAGTACGAGGCCGATCACGTGAAGCGCATGGGCGAGGATCTCACGCCGCACCGCATCAAGTACCGGCGGCTGACTCGCGCGTAGCCGCTGCGCTCGGCCCAAAGCACGCGGCCCGCTTCTCGTCGAGGAGAAGCGGGCCGTGTTCCAGTGGTGCGGGCCGTCCTGGCGCGACCGACGTCGCGCCGCCGAGATCACTTCTTCAGGCGATCAAGCGTCAGGCTTCGGCCCGACTTCGGATCGGTCACCGTCAGCTCATTGCCCTTGAGCGCGAAGGTGTAGACGCGGCTGGCGTCGGCGGCGCGGAGGTCGAGCTCATTGCCCTTGGTCGACCACGTACCGCTCTGCACGCGCGACTTGCCGTCGTACTGCGCCTCGGCGGTGAAGGTGCCGTCGCCGACGAACGAGACGTTGCCGAAGTTGAACGGCGTGTCCTTCGACGTGCCGCGGCCGGTCCAAGTGCCGGTGACGGAGCTCGTCGCACAACCAGCGAGCCCCACGGTGACGAGAAGTGAAACGAGAAGAGTGGTGTGCTTGCGCATGGAGGGGAGTATCCGGCGCGGGTGCCGCGCCCGCAACCGAATCGCGCGCGGCGCGACGATGCAATGACGACGCTGAACTCCGTGATCGGCGCGCCCGCCGGCGCCGCGGATTGACCGTACGATCGCCCGCATGACCAGCGCTCACGTCATGGCGGGCATTCCGGCCACCAATCGCTCGCTCTATCGCGAGATCCGCTTCCTCGTCGGCGATCCGGTGGCGCTCGCGTGCGTCGACTCGCGCGACGGGGGGCATCGCACGCTCATCCTGCGCGACATCGAGATGGATCGGGCCAAGCGCCACGCGCGGGCGCAGCGTGTGGCGTGTCCGCGCGACTTCGAACCTGCGGGCGGGCTCTCGGGCGATCGCGAAACCGCGACCGCGCAGGCCCTCGCGGAGTGCCTGCGGCGGGCCGGCGTGCGCGAGGCGACCGCCGACCGCACCTTGCCGCTCATCTACGTCGAGCACATTCGTCACGCGGGCATCGCCGTCCGCTTCGATCCGGACTTCGGCGTGTTCGAGCGACGCTCGAAGGACGAGCAGGAAGTCGAGTGGCTTCGCGAGGCGCAGGCCGCGACCGAGTCGGCGATGCGCCGCGCCTGCGAGTTCGTGGCTCGAGCCGAAGCCGACGCCGACGGCGGGTTGCGCGCGAACGGCGAGGCGCTGACGAGCGACATCGTGCGAACCGAGATCGACCTGCACCTGCTCCGCATGGGCTACGAGAACCCGAAGTCGATCGTGGCCTGCGGACCGATCGGCGCAGACTGTCACGACTACGGCTCGGGCCCGCTGCGCACCGGGCAGCCGGTCATCGTCGACATCTTTCCGCGGAATCGAACCACGCTCTACAACGGCGACTGCACTCGCACCGTCGTGCACGGCGAGGTGCCGCCGGAGGTGGCACGCATGCACGAGGCGGTGGTCGCGGCCAAGCGCGCGGCGCAGCTCGCCACGCGCGCGGGCGCGACGGGCGAGTCGGTGCACCGCGCGACGCTGCAGGAGTTGACCTCGCGCGGCTACGCGCACGGTCAGCCGCCGCAGGGCGCGGCCGACACGTGGTGCGGCATGACGCACGGCACGGGGCACGGCATCGGGCTCGACGTCCACGAGCCGCCGCTCCTCGACTTCAAGGGGCCGGCGCTCGTCGAAGGCGATGCGCTGACGATCGAGCCCGGGCTCTACTGCCGCGCGATCGGCGGCGTGCGCGTCGAGGACATGGTGGTCGTGACGCGCGACGGTTGCATCAACCTGAACACGCTGCACGAAGGTCTCGACTGGCGCTGAATCACGCGAGCTTCTTGCCGGGACGCAACGTCGCAGCATCGTGCTCGCGCAGCACGGCAGCGGCGACCGGATCGAACGCCGCCGCGCCGAGCGCCTCGACGAACTCGCACACCGCGTACGCGCCGCTCGCGCGCTCGTACCCTTGCAGCCACGCGGCGAACTTCGCCTCGGCGCCCGCGTCGGCGAACGGGTAGCGAAGCGTCGGCGCTTCGACGCCACAGCGCCACGGCTTGGGCGTGAGTCGCGCGCGGAAGCACTGTTGCACGCGGCAGAGCGCCCGGTAGCGCGGATCCGCACCGCAGCGCACCATGAGCTCGTCGGTCGCGTCGGCGCGCGGCTCGACGAGCTGACTCGTCACCAGCGCGCGCCATCCGGCGGCGGTTCGATAGATGCGGGCGCCGACGCCCGGCGTCTCCGCGAGCGCGGCCTTCAGCGTCGCGAGCGGATCACGTCTCGCCCGCCCGAAGAGTCGACCGACGAATCCTCCGAGCGCGGTCGGCGCCGCCTCGTCGACGTCGATGAACATCACGTGCGCCGCGTTGAGAACGAGCGCGCCGTACGCGTTGCGCGTGACGATCGCGGCGGGCGCTCCGCCGTGGACGAATTCGCGGACGATCTGCTCGCGCAGCGGCCGTTCGTCGCCGTAGCCGTAGGCGTCCGGCGCTTTGAGGGCGCCGTCGGAGACGAGCCAGTCGAGCACGCGTCCCGCGCGGGCCAGCGCGTCACGCTGTGCCTCGGCGGCGCTGACGTCGGAGTATCCGTACGCGGTGGTGCGGTGTATCTGCGCCGACGCGGGGTCGGCTCGCTCGGCGGTCGCGCGGACCCAGTGGCGCGGAATCAGCATGGGTGACGGTCCCTCGGGGCGCGCCGTGAGTGTCGGCGCGAAGGGAGTCCGACGCAACGGGGCGCGGCGTCACTGGTCCTCGTCGAATTCGCCTTCCAGTTCGTCGAGCGCCTGCGAGGGCTCGCGTGGCTCGGCGAGTCGTCCCTCGGCGATCTCCTTCGCCGCGAGGCGACAGGTCTCCGCGAGTTCCTGGTGCAGTCGTTCGTGGTCGGGCCACGCGTCGAGGCGGGCGAGCAGCGCGTCGATCTGACGAATCGGATCGACGCCGCGATCGAGCGTCTCGATGGCCGCGTCGCCGAGGGCCTCGAGCGCGCCGACGAACCATGCGAACGTCGGCTTGTCCCAGCTTCGCGGCGGGTTGATCTTGGTGCGAATCGTGACCTGTCCGATGGTCACGATCGGGCAGAGTCGGGCCCGCGTGAGCGGTTCGCGGCAAAGGACGGCGGCGGGCACTTCCTGCTCGAGGGCGGCAAGGCGCAGCCGGCGCGCGTCGGCACCGACCGCGGGCGGTTGGACCAGATAGCAGCCCGGGCTGACGCGCAGGTCCTCGCCGATCGGCTCGTTGACGATGTTGATGCGCTTGGTGTCGAGCGCGAGCTGCAGGCGCTGTCGCCGCGCCTCCTGCAGGGGCAGGGTGACGCGGGCCATGAGCCCGTAGTCGCGGGCTGAGCGGGCCATCTCGAGCCCCTTGAGCGCGAGTCGTTCGGCCTCGAACCACGCGCTGCGGTGCAGGGCGGTCTGGGCCTTCTCCATGATCTGCTGAATCTGATGGACCGGTTGCATCTGCTGCACGCGAATGCCCTCTCAGGACGCGCTTCGACTCGCCGACGGATTGGACGAGGCCATCACGTTCATCGATTCCGCGCGACGAGCGAGTTCGGACAGCACCGCCGTCCAGCGTCGTGTCGTGGCTGGAAATTCATAGAGCAGGCAATCGCAGACGGCCACGATGTCGCCGTCGCGCATCGCGTCGCGGAGTCCAGCGAGGCGAATGTTGAGGTCCGCGGCGGCGTCCTCGAACGAGCCTTCGGCGGTCGTGATTCCGCGCGGGTCGATGCCGCTGAACGCGATGCCCTGCGACGCCGCCTTTTGCACGTTCATCCAGCGTTCGAGCGCGCCGGTGAGATCGCCCATGCCGGCTCGCGAGTCGCCGGATTGCAGGGCCCTCGCTGCGGTCTCCTGGAGTTGGCTCGCTTCACCGAGCGCGTCGACCGCGCCGAGGAACGTCTCGCGGAGAAGCGCCCGCGGGCACGCCGTCGTGCAGCGAATCTCGGCGGCTTCACCGCCCAATCGCGCGCTGTCGCCGAACTCGGCGTCGCTCCACAGTTGGCCGTCGACGAAGACGTCGACCACGCGCCGTCCCTGCGACTCCGCGACGTCTGCGGCTGCTGCCAGCGCTTGGGCCACGTTCGAGGCGGAAACGGAGCACTCGCGGTCATCGACGAGGATGCGCATCCAAGAGCCTTTCAAAGGGAGCGTACGGCGTGGTCCTCTTATCGGGCCGTCACGTTCGCGGATTGAGCGAATCTCGGGATTGCGGCGTTCGCGAGATCGGGGCGACGCCGAGCGCGGTCAGGGCACGAGCTTCCGCTTGTCGTCACGGCGCTCGCGCTCACGCACGCGGCCCTTTTCGCACGCGACGATCGATCGGACCGCCTCGCAGAGTTCGACGATCTCCGCCACCTCGGGGAACTCATGCAGGAGCGAGTTGAGGCGCTCGGTGACCGAGGTGCCGAGATCCTGGCTTCGGCGGCTGTAGATCCGCTTGCACGCGACGCGGAGGGCGCGGACGCACTCTTCCGTCGCGCCGCGGCGCTCGAGCAAAAGTTTGTTCACCGCGCGGACGCGGCCGGGCGAACCTTCGATCGTCATGAAGGGCGGCACATCGCGCTCGACACGGGACATCCCGCCGACGAACGCCATGCGACCGACCGTCACGAAATGGTGGAACCCGGCGCCGCCGCCGAGATTGGCCCAGTCGCAGACCCGCACGTGTCCGGCGAGCATGACCTCGTTGGCGATGGTCACGTGGTCGCCGATCTCGCAGTCGTGGGCGACGTGTGATCCGACCATGATCAGATTGTCCGAGCCGATCGTCGTGACGCCGCCGCCGTTGCCGGTGCCGCGATGAATGGTCACCGACTCGCGGATCTGGTTGCGGTCGCCGATCTCGCACCACGTCTCTTCGCCTTGGAACTTGCGGTCCTGCGGGGCTCCGCCGACCGTCGCAAACTGGAACACCACGTTGTCGTGACCGAGGCGCGTGTGGCTCTCGACCACCACGTGGCTCCGGAGTTCGGTGCCCTCGCCAATCGTCACGTTCGGGCCGACGGTGCAGTAGGGCCCGATGCGCACGCCGTCCGCGAGTTCGGCGGAGGGGTCGATGATCGATGTGGGGTGGACGCGAGCCGGCATCAGCCGCCTGGGAGTCGGGGGAACGGCCCTCGGCGGGCGAGACGGTGGCCGCTTCGCTCGCTCGAGGACCTCGGTCAAGATCACGTTTGGTCTGCGTCGACCATCATAAACCGAATTTCAGCCTCCGCCGCCAGCTTCTCGCCGACCTTCGCCCAGCATCGAAGGTGTCCGGTCCGGCCCTTCGAGCGAACGTTCTCCGCTTCGATGACCAGTTGGTCGCCGGGGGTGACGGGCTGCCGCAGCTTGACGCGATCGAGGGAGAGCAGGATCGCGATCCTGCCTTGGTGTTCGAGCGTCTTCGAGAGGAGCAGGCCGCCGAGCTGAGCCATCGCCTCGACGATGAGCACGCCCGGCATGATGGGGGTTCCCGGATAGTGACCTTGGAAGAACGGCTCGTTGATCGAGACGTTCTTGATGCCGATCGCCCGCTTGTCGCCGTCCATCTCGATGACGCGGTCGACGAGGAGCATCGGATACCGGTGCGGCATTAGCTTCTGGATGGCCTTGATGTCCATCACCCGGCCGTCGAGCATCGTCTGACGCAGCTCGACCGCCTGTATCTGCTCGCGGATCTTGGTCGCGAGTCGACGGTTCAGGTGATGGCCGGAGCGGATCGCGAGCACGTTGCACTGGACCGGACAGCCGACCAGCGCCAAGTCGCCGATCACGTCGAGGATCTTGTGACGCACGCACTCGTCGTCGAAGCGATACGAGTTGTCGATCGGTCCGTCCTCGCCGATGACCAGCACGTCCTTCGGCGTGAGGTGGCGGCACAGGCCCGCGGCCCACAGCCCTTCCGCTTCCTCGCGGAGGCTGAACGTGCGGGCCGGCGCGATCTCCGTCGCGTAGTCGCTCGTTGCCCCGCCGTGCGAGAGCCAGTACGAGAACGTCTGCGAGCGGATGCGATGCGAGTTGCGGCCGTAGTCGAGGTCGTAGAAGACCCGCATGCCGTCGGCGTCGCAGGGCATCGCGGAGATGCTCGCGCCGCCCTCGTCCTGCACGACGACCGGCTCGCTCAAACGGTACGTGCGCCGCGCCGACTCCTGGGCCACCGTGCCGACCTCGAGAATCGGATCGGTGAAGAGCTTCGCGCTGCCGTCGCCGCAGGGGATCTCCGGGCCGCTCAGGCGCACGATCGCGTTGTCGATGCCGAGTCCGCGCAGTGCCGAGAGGCAGTGCTCGACGGTCTCGATGGTGACGTCGCCCATCTTCAGCGTGGTGCGGCGCGGACGACTCACCGTGCAATCGGTCGTGGCGGGGATGCGCACCGGCGGGTTCACGTCGACGCGCTCGAAGACGATGCCCTCGTCGGCCACTCCGGGACAGATCTCGCATACGGCGTCGGCACCGATGAGCAAACCCTTGCCTCGAACCGTCACCGGACGGGCCAGCGTGCGCTGGCGCGGCGCGGAGGCGAGTTCGCGGCCGCGCTGGGTCGGAGCGAGCGCCGAAGCCGCTCGGCGGTCCGCGCTCGACTTTCGTGCTTCCGCGATGCCTTGTCGCTCTTCGTTCGCCATCGTGATTGACTCGTCATCGTGATGCCGAACGGTGCCGGCGGACGCGACGCAGTGCAGACTCTAGGCCTTCGCGTCGGAGGTGGCCGTCGTTTCGTCCGGGCCGCGCTCGAGGATCTTCGCCGCATCCGGTCCGAGGATGTGCTTGAGGTTCTTCAGATACTCCGGCAGCTTGCGTCCGGCGAGCTCTTCCTTGATCGCGACGCGCCGCTCCTTCGCGGGGAACCCGACCCACGTCTCGCCGTCGGGAATGTCGTTCATCACTCCTGAGCGGGCGCCGATGCGCACGCCCTTGCCGATCGTGATGTGGTCCGAAAGGCCGGCGCCGCCGCCGATCAGCGTTCCGTCGCCGACGATCGTGCTCCCCGCGATGCCGACGAGGCCGGAGATCACGCACGAGCGCCCGATGCGGCAGTTGTGCCCGACCTGGACGAGGTTGTCGATCTTCGTGCCCGCGCCGACGAGGGTCGCGCCGAACTTGCCGCGATCGACGCAGGAGTTCGCGCCGATCTCGACGGCGTCGCCGAGCACCACGTTGCCGATGTGCGGGACCTTCAGGAGGCCGCGGCCGTCCGGCGCAGGGCGATAGCCGAAGCCGTCCGTGCCGATCTGCACGCCGCCGTGCAACACGACGCTGCGACCGAGCACGCAGCGCTCGCGGACGGTGACGTTGGCGTGCAGCACGCAGCCGTCGCCGATCGACACGTCGTCATAGATGCGCACGCCCGCGTGGAGGACGCTGCCCGCGCCGATCCTGGAGCGCGGCCCGATCGAAACGTGGGGGCCGATGCGCACGCCGGCGCCGATGATCGCGCTCGGATCGACGAACGCCGTCGGATGGACGCCGACCGCCGGTTGCACCTCTGGCTGGGCGAACAGTTCGAGGATCGCGATCATCGCGACGTCCGCGTCGGGGACGACGATGATGGCCCGTCCGTCGCCGGCACTCACCTGTCCGGCGAGCTTGCGCGAGACGATCGCCGCAGACGCTCGGCTCGTGGCCCACGCGGTCGCGTGCTTCTGGTCGCCGATGAAGGTGAGCTCGCCGGGTTCGGCGGCCTGCACGGTCTCGAGCCCGCGTATCGCGATGTCACTTGCGCCCACGACCTCGCCCTTCGCGCATCGCGCGAGGTCCGCCACCGTGAAGCCCACTGAAGTACCGGATGCCGCTTCGTTCACGAGTTCTCGCTTCCGCGTTCGACAGGGTTATGCGGATCGTATTTGCTCCACGCGCTCCACGATCTCACAAGACGGCGGAAGGGCCAGAGCGAGTGTGCGCCCGGAGGGCGCTACGGAGCGCTCGAATTGGTATTACTCACTGCGACTTCGTCGAAGCGTCGGCGTCCGCGTTGACCTTGCCCTTGTCCTTGTCCTTGTCTGCGGGCTTTAAGGTGACCCCCGGATTCAGAGGGAACTTCGCATTCAGTTGATCGAGCAAGTCGCGCGTGACGTTGAACTCCTGGGTTGCGAAGAGGAGGCGCCGCGCGGAGATCTGCTGCACGGTGCGAGCGCTGTTCCCCTTGACCATCTCAGGAATCGAGTCGTCGACGAGCACGAAGTCGATGCCGACCTTCTGTGCGTACGCCTTGGCGATCTGCTGGATTTCCTCGTAGGTCTGGCGCATCGCCTCGGCCCGAAGCGACTCGAGCTTCAGGTTCGCGAACTGCCGCTGGGCGTTGTATTCGCCGATGGCCGTGAACACCTCGCCCTGAAGCTGCATCGCCGCGGGCGAGCCGGGCTGGAAGCTCTTGAGCTCGTTGTCGAGCGACTCGACCTTCTCCTTCAGCTCCGCGACCGACGCGTCGAGCGTCGCCGCGGTCTTCTCGAGATCGGCCTGGCGATTGGCCCACAGGTAGCTGTCGTTGAACACCATCTCGAGGTCGACGACGCCGACGACCGCGGGGCGGCTGGGAACGAGCGCCCGGCCGGCGGCGATCGCGCCTCCGACGCCGACGACGAGCGAGGCGAATGCGACGAGGACGAGCGACGTGCGAGGCTTGGCGATGGACATGATCGGCTCCGGGTTCGAGAGACGAGTGTTGGACGGGCGGTGGCGCGGTGTCGGGTTCCGAACCGACTGCGCGGCGGCAATCCCGGCGAGGTCACTTGGCGGCGCTGGCGTTGTTGATGCGCACGATGACCTTCTCGGTGATGTCGATGGTCTTCGCGCCGTAGAGGACGCGGAGCGATCCGATCTGCTGCTTCACTTGAGTCTCGCGCGGCGCGTTCACCGTGCTGTCGGGTTCGATCTTCATCGACGAGTCGTCGAGGAGGACGAGCTGGTAGCCCTCGGCTTCGGCGACCTTCTTCGACTCCTCGCGCACCGTGCGCATGATGGACTGCCACATGAGCGACTTCTCGCGGTCCACCTCGACTTGACGGAGCTTGAGCCACTCTTCCGCGCGAAGCTGTTCCAGCGCCACGCCGTCGAGCGCCTGCTGGCGCTGCGCGGGGTCCTTGATCTTGTCCGCCTCGTCCTTCATCGACTTCAGCTTCTCCTGCCGGGCCTTGCCTTCGTCGGCGATGCCCTGCACGAGGTTCGTGATCTGGATCTTCCAGGTGCCGGTCTGGTTGGCCTTCTCGAGAATCTGGTTGAGGTCGACGGTGGCGACGGCGGTGGGCGCGGCGCCGAGCATCGCACCGGCTTCGACGGCGTTGCGGAGCGCCATCGCCTGAACGCCGCTCCAGAGGACGGCGGCGACGACCGGTGCGGCGAGAAGCGCGGTGACGACTTGGCGAGCGTGGAAGGTCGGCATGGAGAGTTTCCGGTCGGGTACAGGCGGCCGCCGGGCGGCGGCGGAATCGGGCGATTGTACTGAAAGGGGCGCGGTCGCCGCGCGCGCGGCGAGATGGTGGTTCCGCGGCGCGAGCGGGATCAGAAGGGCAGTTCGATCGCGAACGAGAACACCTGCGTCTGATCGAGATAGCCCTTCGCGAGCGGCACCGCGAAGTCGAGAGCGATCGGCGCCGGCCCAAGCTGGGGCAGATAGATGCGGAGTCCGGCGCCGATCGAGACGCGGTACTCGCTGAACGACACGTCCGTCGTCACGGTGCCGGTGTCGAGGAAGAGCACGCCCGAGATGAACTCTGCGAAGATCGGATGCTCGTACTGAGCGCCGACGAAGAAGAGCCATTCGCCACCGATCGGCTGGTCGTTCGGCGTGTTCGGCGCGCCGATGGTGCCCGTCGACTTCGGGCTGACGGTGCGGAACTCGAAGCCACGGAAGCTGCGGCCGCCGAGGTAGTAGCGCTCGTAGGTCGGCGGGTCGTCGCCGAAGATGTAGCCGATGTCCGACGAGAGCTTGAGCGTGGAGCGGCGACCGAGGTAGTCCTCGGAGACGGTGAAGATCGTCGAAGCGCCGGCCCGCACCGAGGTCCACGCGGCCTGGCCCGCGAAGTCGTAGTGCTCGGCGACTCCGAGCGAGACTTCCGTGCCGCGAGTCGGGCGCATCGGCTTGTCGACGTCGGTGCGGTTGAGCGACACGCCGACGTCGAACAGGTTCGCCGGGCCCTGGCTCTCGACGACTTCGAGCGGCGTGTTCGGCGTGAAGTTGAGCAGCTCGACGCGCTGGATGTTCGTGGCGACGCCGATCGTCCAGAGGTCGCCGAGGCGCCGCGACAGCGACGCGCCGAGCGCGAGGCGGTTCTCGTCGTAGTTGTCGTAGATGCGTGTGCGATAGAACGAGTTCACCCGCAGCCCGAGGTCCGACTCGAGCAGGTGCGGCTCGGCGAAGCTGATCGAGTACATGCTCACTTCGGTACCGGGGGCGATCGAGAGCGAGAACCCCTGGCCGGCGCCGCGGAACGCGCGGCCGGTGAACATTTCATCGAAGGACAGCGGCGGATCGGCGATGTCGAAGTTCCGTTGCGAGATGGACACCTCGCCGAAGATGCCCGAGTCGGTGCCGAGGCCTGCGCCGAAGTTCACCGCGCCGGTGTTCTTCTCCTTCACCTCGACGAGCACGTCGCGCACCTGGCGATCGACGCGCATCGCCGTCTCGGCGTCGCCGGCGGCCATCGCCGCACGGGCCTGCGCGTCGATGTCGTCGCCGATCGCATCCTCTTCGCCTGGTCGCGGACGTTGCACCGTGATTCGCACCGGCCCGAAGATCTGCGTCGCCTCGATGCGGGCCTTGCTGTCCGCCAACTCGCGGCCGTCGATCGGTCGGCCCGGCTGGATGCGCACGAGCCGCCGGATCACCTTTTCCTTGGTCAGGAAGTTCCCCTGCACGAGTATCAGGCCCGCGACGCTCCGCGGCCCCTCGCGAATGTCGAGGAAGAGGTCGACCTGCGGCTCCTCGCCAACGCGCGCATCGCGCGAGTCGATGCGGACGTCGAGATACCCCATCAGGAGATACGAATCGGTGAACACCTTGATCGTCTTGTCGATGAGCGGCTTCGTGTACCAGTCGCCCGGTCGGATGACCGCGAGATCGGCGAGTTGCAGCGCCGAGAAGACGCGCGGCTGGACCGGCGCGCCTTCGCCGTCGAGGAACCGGATGTAGGTGTTCCGCGCGCGATAGCGCCGTCCCTCGTCGACCAGATACGTCACCTTCGCTTCCTTGCCGTCGGCCGAGAGCGTTACGCGGCGATCGACGCGCACGTCGACGAAGCCCATGCCCTTGTAGAACTCGTCGATCGACGCGACGTCGTCAACCAGCGTTTCTTCGTCGAGTTCACCCTTGCGGAAGAGCGGGATCGCGGTTCGCGTCTTGATCTGCGAGTACAGCTTGTCGGCGCTGAAGCTCGTGTTGCCGACGAAGTCGATTTCCTTGATGCGGACGCGCGGCCCTTCGATGATGCGGAAGACGAGGATGCCGGTGTCGGCAAGGCGACTCTCGTCGACGGTCACTTCGACGAGGTAGTTGCCTCTCGACCGGTACAACTCCTTGATGCGGAACACCGACTGTTCGAGGAGGAAGTCGTCGCGCGGTCCGCCGGCGTAGAGACGAATGACTTTCCTGAGTTCCTCGTCGGACACGACCTTGTTTCCGACGGTGCCGATCTCGCGGATGATCGGTTGCTCGACGACGGTGTAGATCACCTCGACCGTGCCGTCGTTTCGCAGCACCGCCTCGGCCGTGACGGTCGCGAACTGGCCGAGTCGGTAGAGCGTCGTCACGTCCTCGCGCACGACGCCCGGATCGAAGGGCTGGCCCGCGGCAACGCGAATGTTGTTCAGGATCGCCTGGAGCGTGATGCGCGACAGTCCCTTGATCGTGATCGTCGCGATCGGACGATCGACGAGCCCCGTGTCGTCGATCGAGACCACCTGTCCGGGCGTGGTGCCGGGTTGCGCAGCGCCGCCGGGTGCGGGGGCCTTGGGCGGCGCCTGTTGCGGGAGCGTCGCGGCGCGCTGTGCGTGCAGCGTGGGCGAGAGCATGGCGACCGCGGCGAGCGCGCATCGTGCCGCGACGGAGGCGCGGCGCGTCCCGCGATGCATCGACGCGTCGGCGACGGTGACGCCGGACGAGGTCGACTCGAAGTGTGACGATTCGCTGTCGATGGGCATCGCGGCGGCGGGCCGAGGGAAGTGCGGCGGAAGATAGCGGCGTTCGTGAGTGCTCACAAGCGAGCGAGCGCTGCCGATCGACGTGCGCGCCGCGTGGCGTCGTCGCGCGGCAACCGGTACGCTCCGGCGCATGACTACCGCCGTCTCCACGCCTGCCACGCTCAGGAAGACTCCGTTCCATCAGTTCCATCTGGACCACGGAGCGCAGATGGTCGAGTACGCGGGGTGGTCGATGCCGATTCGCTACGGCTCGATCATCGAGGAGCACAAGTTCTGCCGTTCGAGCGGCGGCTTCTTCGACGTCTCGCACATGGGCCGGCTGCGATTCAGCGGCCGCCACGCCCGCCGGTTCCTCGACCGCGTCTGCACTCGGCAGATCTTCGGGATGACCAAGGGCATGTGCCGCTATTCGCTGGTGTGCAACGAGCGCGGAGGCTGCCGCGACGACGTGCTCGTCTACTGCTTCGACGAGGACGAGTTCCTGATGGTGTGCAACGCCGCGAATCGCGCGAAGCTGTTGCAGCACTTCGCCGAGCAGAAGGGCGACATGGTCTTCAAGCTCGACGACGAGACGGAGAAGACCGCGATGGCCGCGTTCCAGGGACCGAAGGTCATGGACGTCGTCGCCACGATGTCGCGGGAGATCCCCTCGCTCAAGCGGTACCGCTTCGCCGAGAAGAACCTCATGGTGGTGAAGATGGTCGTGAGTCGAACCGGATACACCGGCGAGGACGGCGTCGAGGTGATCCTCGGCGCGATGACCGCGAAGCTGGCGCTGAGCCTTCTCATGAAAGACCGACCCGACGGTACCTCGGTGGTGAAGCCGATCGGCCTCGGAGCCCGCGACTCGCTGCGTCTCGAGGCGGGAATGCCGCTCTACGGGCACGAGATCGACGAGGACACCGACCCGCTGAGCGCCGGACTGGCGTTCGCGGTGAAGCTCGACAAGGGCGCCGACGACGACCGCATCGGCAACTTCATTGGTCAGGACGCGCTCCGGGCGATCTCCGCCGCGGGAGTGAAGCGCACGCTCGTCGGCCTGCACGTCGAAGGGCGACGCAGCCCGCGGCAGGGAATGAAGATCTTCAGCGGCGATCGTGAAGTGGGTGTCGTGACGAGCGGCTGCCTCAGCCCGACGCTCGATCATCCGATCGCGATGGCGTACGTGCCGGTCGAGTCGAGCGGCGTCGGCACCGAGTTCCACATCGACTTCGGCGCAGCCAAGGCCGCCGCGAAGGTCGTCAAGCTCCCGTTCTACTCGGCGCTCAAGTAAGGAGCGAAGCGATTCGCGCGCGAGCCGCGAGCGCACGCGAGGAGCGCGGACGTGACGCGCGCACGCGGCGATCGAGGTGGCGCGGCGTCCGTTCGGCGGCGGGGGGGCAACGCTCAGACGGCCGCGCGGCCGTTCGCGTGTCCGTCGTCGGCAGGACGACCGGCGCGCCGCGAACCTCGTCCGGCGTCGCGACGCAGCGAGCCGTTCGCGTCGTCGCCGTCGTCGCGGATGATCCCGCCGAGGCCGCCGCCCGCGTGGAGCGGTCCGCCGTTGACTGCGCCTCCGAGACCGTTGAGTGAACGGCCGAGCCCGCTCGGCGACGGTCGGCGCTCGGTCCGGATGAACCTGCCGGGGCGATCGTCCTGGAGCTGCTGCTGCAGCTTGCGAAGGGCCTCCACCTCGATCTGCCGGACGCGCTCGCGCGTCAGGCCGACTTCGTGGCCGATCTGCTTGAGGGTCAGCGGTTCCTGTCCCTCGAGCCCGAAGCGCAGTCGCAGCACGCGGGCATCGCGCTCGTCGATCGAGTCGAGCAGCTTCAGGATGAGCGTGAACTCTTCCTTGCGCTCGACGGAGTCTTCGGGCGTTCGGTTCCGCGTGTCCTCGAACAGGTCGTTGAAGTCAAGGGCCTCGCCGTCGTCGCCGGTCGGCGCGTGCGCTGGAGCGTGGAACGCCCGCACGGCGCGTCGGATGATCTGCAGCTTCTTGATCGGGAGCTTCATCGACTTCGCAAGCTCCTGGAGCGACGGTTGTCGGCCCAGTTCTTCCTCCAGCTTGCGGCTCGCTTCTTTCCAGCGAGCGATGAGTTCGACCATGTACGCGGGGATGTGAATCGGCTGCACCGCGTTGATCAGCGTGCGCTTGATCGCCTGCTTGATCCACCACGACGCGTAGGTCGAGAAGCGCGCCCCTTGTGCGGGATCGAATCCCTCGACGGCGCGGATGAGCCCGATGTTGCCTTCTTCGACCAGGTCCGCGAGCGGAAGGCCGCGGTGCACGTAGTTTTTCGAGATCGAGATGACCAGGCGAAGGTTCGCCTTGATCATCGTCTCCTTCGCTTCCTGGTCGTTGTCGTTGATGATCGACCACCCGAGGCGCTTCTCCTCCTCTGGCGTGAGAAGCGGCACCTCGTTGATCTGCTTGAGGTAGAGCTGGAGATCCGACTGCAGTGGCGATCGAGCCATGAACGACCTCACCCGCGACCTTGAACGGTCTAAGTCCTCTCGCTTCCCACCGGGTTTGGGAGCTGAGAAGCCGGGTTGCCATTGGCTAGAGGAAGAGCGACGCGCAGCGCGACCAGTTCAGTGCGGCCGTCCGTGGCTTTCTCCCCAACCTGACTGCGGTCCGAACCACCGCAGCGGCGCCTCGCAGCATATTGCTGCTTGCCCGCCCAACGCAACCCTCCTTGCCGGTCCCTGCCCCTCATAGCGCAGGGTATGCACGTTCCATTTCCGTCGTCGTCGTCGACCTCTTCTCTGAGTGGCTTCACCGATCTGTTCGCACGAATGCGCAACGAGGTCGCAAGTGTGACGCTTGTCGAGCGCAGAAGAGTCACGGTGTTCATGAGGATCACGTCAGATGCTCGTGCGACGACGAGTCCGACGACTGGGGAACTTGCCCGCGTGGGTGGGATGACGGAGCTGAGCGCGGCGCGCAGATCACCCAAACCTCCAATCCCGCGCTCTCGACGCCTCTGCGTCGCGCAGACCGCGGTCCGAGCGATGGTTGGGACGCGGTCGGCCGCACGCGACGCCGCCGGCGCGCGGACCGCTCGACGATGCGGCTTGCGTCGATCGTGCGCTCATCCGAGGATCCTCGCGTGGCCAACCACGACCTCACCGAACTGCTCGCCGAGTGGCCGCATGAACCCGGACGCATCAACGTGCGCGAGATTACGGGCCGGGACGGACGCACGAAAATCCAGATCCGACTGGAGCTCGGCATTCTCCAACTGGAGTCTGACGGCCGGCCGGACGGCACTCGGCCCGGCGACATGGAGTCGCTCTTGCAGGTGCACGCTGCGCGCCTTCGTCGGCACGAGATCGAGCATGGCTCGACCAGCGGCTTCGCGCTGTCGAGCGAGGAGTGCGCGGCGCTCCGAGACGAGGCCGTGCAGTACTACCACCGATACGTCGCGCTCTTCGCGCTGGAACGGTTCGACGGCGTGGTGCGCGACACGAGCCGCAATCTCGAAGTGTTCGACCTGTGCCGCCAGCACGGCGCGACCGAGCAGGACCGCGAGGTCCTCGAGCAGTTCCGCCCCTACGTGGTCATGATGCGCACGCGGGCGCAGGCCGCGGCCTTCGTGCGTGCCGGCGACTCTCGCTCGGCCGTCGGCTCGATCGATCAGGGACTCGATGCCATCCGCGTCGCGTTCGCGGCCCGCGGCAAGCTCGACCAGTTCGAGTCCGCCAACGAGACGCAGCTCCTCCGCGGCCTCCGCGACGCGCTGGTGCCCAAGCTGCCGTCAAGCCAGCGCATGGAGCTCGAAGAGCGCCTGCGGGCGGCGATCGCGGCGGAGAACTACGAGCTCGCCGCGATTCTTCGCGACGAGTTGCGGCTCATGGATTGATGCGGCGACTCGCGGCGCGGACGGGGGCACGGGCTCATCCGCCCTCGGCGCCGAGCAGCTTCACGAACACCACGACTTCGTTGCCGTCGCGCATGACGACTGCCTGCACCTCGGCGCCCGGCTCGAGCGAGCGGAGTTGTTCGATCAGGTCCTCGCGCGACTTCATCGGCTGCTTGTTGAACTTCACCAGTCGATCGTTGACCTTGAGGCCCGCCTTGTCGGCGCTGCCGCCGGGCGTCACCTCGATGAGCTCGAGCCCGGGCTCGTCGCCGAGCGGACGACTGCGCACGCCGAGCCGCACCTTCAGCGGCTGCGCCCGCATCGCGCCGCCGCTGCCCGACTCGAAGACGAAACGCTCCGGGCGCTGCGCCGCCGACAGCGCGAGATCGTGGAAGAGATAGACCGCCTTCATCGCGCTCTCGCGGTTGATGAGTTCGCCGATGTCGCGCGGCGTGTGATAGTCGTCGTGGAAGTCGGCGATGATGCCGAAGAGGACCGGGATGCCTGCGGCGATGAACGAGGCATGATCGCTGCCGCCGGCCATCGCGACTTTCGCCGCAACGACGTGCAATCCGTACTTCTGCTCGCCCGCAGCGAAGATCGGCGTTGCCCAGTCCTCGAGTCCCTTGCCGCTGCCGGTGCCCGAGACGCTCAGCCGGTCGTTCTTCATGCGCCCGATCATGTCGTAGTTGAACATCAGGACGTGCTTGTCGAGCGGGAAGAGCGGGTGCTTCACGTAGTGCTGGCTTCCGTTGAGCCCGCTCTCCTCGGCGCTGAACGCGATGAAGAGGATCGACCGAAGCGGCTGGTCCGCCGGAAGCGCCGCGTAGTCCTTCTTGAGGAGTTCGGCGAGGATCAGGATGCCCGCTGAGCCCGACGCGTTGTCGTCAGCGCCCGGATGCAGCGCACCGGGTCCGGAGCGCGAGCCGAAGTCGCCGTTGCCGAGGTGGTCGAGGTGGCCGCCGATCACGATGATCTCGCTGGCGAGCGACCCGCGCCCGGCAAGGAGGCCGACGACGTTCTCGGCGAGGACGGGCTTCTCGTCGACGTGTCCGCCGACGGTGACGAGCGTGTCGGGGAAGTCGATGACGCCGCCCGACTGGTCCGCGAGCTTGCGCAGGTCCATCAGCGAGCGGCCTTGCTTGTCCGCGGCCTTCACCAGCTTGTCCGCCGCGTCCGGGCTCATGATGAAGACCGGGACGTCGCGGATGAGTCCCTGGCCCGACACCTTCAGCGACTTCACCCGCTGATCTGCGGCGCCGGGCGTGTTCACGATGATGATCGCCGCCGGCCTCTTCGCCGCGAGCGCCCGGAACTTCGGTTGGAAGCTCGCCGCGCTCGACCACGCGTCGCTCTTGCTGAATCGGCTCTTGCCGTCGTCGTCCATGGGCTCGAAGCGGAGCACCATCGCGACCTTGCCGAAGAGATCGTCGTCGTCCTTGAACGTGTTGTAGCCGTCGGGGCCGTTTTGGATCGCGTAGCCCGCGAATGCGAGCGGGCCGGTCACGTCGCCGGCGCCGCCGATACTCGTCATATCGAAGTCGGTGCCCAGCGCGAACTCGAGCGTGTTGCCGCCGGCGCGGGCCGAGAGGCGTTGATCGCGAAACTCGCGCTTCGCGCCGAGTTCGAACGGCTGGCGGAAGCTCGTGGTTCCGTCGTCACGTTTCACGGCGGGTTCGAGTCCCGCGACGCGGAACCAATGCTCGACGTAGTCCATCGCCCGCTCCATGCCCTTGGTGCCGGGCAGGCGGCCTTCCATCCACGGACTCGCGAGGATCGTGAGATGCTCGTTGTACAGCCGCGCTTCCGGCGGCAGCGCCTTGAGCACCTCGTCGATGCGGGGCATCGTCGCGGCTTCGCTCCGCGTCGTGCCCGCGCTGGAGGGCGCGCCGGTCGCCCCGGTCTGCGGCTTCGACTCGGACTGCGCCTGCGACGGCGCCTCGGAGCGCGCGTCCTTCACGGTCGGCGCCTTCGCCTCCTGCGAACTGCTCGCCTGTCGGGCTGCGAGCGGGAGTGCGAAGCCGGCGACGAGCGCCGTCACGATCAGCTTGCGAGCGAGCGTCGTCGACATGGGAACCTCCGAGAGCGGCGGCGAAGAGATTCGCGTGTTCTACCTTGCCGTACGCTTTCCGGCTGCGATGCGTTGGCTGTCCTGCGTCATTCTGATCGCCCTGGGTTGCCTCGCCGCGCCCGTGTCGGCGGCGGCCGACGCGATCCATCCGCAGGACGGACCGCACGCCGATCTCAAGTTCGATCTGCGCAGCGACGCGTTCGTCGCGGACATCGCGATGAACCTCGTGTTTCTCGACTACACGATGGAGACCGGCCGCGAGCAGCCGGATCGCATCGAACTCTCGGAGTTGTTGTCCCTTCGCGAGCGGCTGCGGCAGCGCATGGCAGCCGTCTGCGCGGTGCGCATCGACGGCCGAGCGGTCGAACCGACGATCGATGGCTTGGCGATCAACGATCCCGACGAAAGCCTTCTCCCGCTCTTCCCTCGGTCGGGGCTGCGCGGCCTGCGCAAGATCAAGTTTCAACTGCGCTGGGCGGTGTCGACGCCTCCGCATTCGGTGTCGATCGTGTGGCAGGACTATCCGCCCGACGAACTCTCGACGCTCGATCCGAAGCCGACGCTGGTCCTCGCTGCGGAATTGACCGCGGAGGGCGTTCGTCAACAACTCGAGTTCCGCGCGTCGGAGCCGGAATACACGTGGCACTCGACCCCCGGCGGCATGCGCGGACGAATGCTCACCGTGCCCGAGCCCGCGCGGCGCGCTCCGCGCACGGTGTCGTTGCCGGCGATTGGTTGCGCGATCGTCGCCGTCGTCGCGTTTCTGCGCGCGGCGCGCTCGACGCGGGCGCTGCGTGCGGTGATGCTCGCCGTGATCGCAACGGTCGCGACGGTGGTGTGCGCGACGAGCCTGTCGGCGCTGCGGGTGCCGCTCCCGGGCGGCGACGGCGCGAACCTCCCGTCGGAGGCGGAGGCCGCGGAGATTTTCCGATCGCTGCACACGAACCTCTATCGAGCGTTCGACTTCACCACCGACGCGGCGGTGTACGACGCGCTCGCACTGAGCGTCGAAGGCTCGCTGCTCGAGGACACGTATCTCACGATCCATCGCAGCCTCGTCGTCGTGGAGGAGGGCGGCGCGATGAGTCGCGTTCGCGACCTGCGCCACGTCGACGTGCACGTCGACTCGATCGGGCTGTTCCCCTCGCACGACGACCCGAACGTGTTGGCGCCGGGCTTCGTGGTCACCTGTCGCTATCAGGTCGACGGGCGCGTGACGCACTGGGGCCACTCGCACGATCGCACGAACGAGTACCGGGCCCGCTATCGCGTCATGGAGCGCGACGGCGGATGGCGCATCGTCGAGAGCGAAGTGCTCGATCAGTCGCGCATCGACCGCAACGCGCCGGCGCCGCAACGGCCGCAGGAAAAACCCCAGCCCGATGCGGCGCCCGACGCCGCGTTCGACGCGTAGGCGTTCGCCGCGAACGTGCAAAAGCGCCGAGCCCCGAGATGCTCGCTACGCACAACGGGCGATGCATTCGGGGCTCGGCGGCAAGGAGAGATGTCGTGATGGGGTGCCGACAGCGGCTCGGACGTTTCTATGTACGACTCGCGTCGGCTCGTGGTTCCGCATGAACGCACGGTCGCGCGACGAATTGCGGAACTCGGCGCCCAGGGCGGCGAAGCGCGTTCGCGGACGCCGATACGCCGCCGCGAGGGACAGGCGTCACGGCCTGCCTCAGCCGACGTCGGCCTGGGACGACAGCGCCCCTTCGCTTCTGCTGCGGGCGAGCGGATGCCTCCGCTGGCGGTGTCGATGCTTCCTTCCGAGCCTCGGTGCATCGCGGCGGAGACGCCCTCGGGTCGAATGCCGCGCATCTCCCTGCCGCCAAAGGCCCCGCTCACCCCGCGACGAACCGACGGAACGCTGAAGCGTTAGTACCCGGCCTCTTCCGCCGCGGCGATGATCTCGACGATCGGCAGGGGGGCGGGTTCGCCGGGCTCGTCCGGCACGTCGTTGACCAGGACCGCTACGGCGTCGTGGCGGTTCCGCTCGTGCAGTCGGCGGAGATACGAAACGCCGTCGGCGAGCGACATCGGGATCGCGATCGGCTGCCCCTCGTTGAGCGGCGCGACCAGCCGTTCGCCGCCTCGACGCGCGCGCTCGGCGTCGGTAAAGAGCGGAATCACCAGCGAGCCCGCGTCGGTCCAGATCAACGACGGCGCCTGGCGACGTGCCTCGGTCGCGACGAACCACCACTCCGGGGCATCCAGCAATCGCCGTATCAGCCGCGACCGCAGCCGAGCGCCGCCTCGATTCACGGCTTCGGCGAATCGCCCGAACATGCGCGGCGTCAGCCGACCGAAGCGTTGCTCGTACTCCGCCGCGAGGTCGCGCAGCGCCACGCGTGCGTCGAACGCTGGATCGTCCGGGTTCGCGAGTACCGCGTCGGAGTCGGTCGACGCGCAGAGCAGGTTGCACGCGTGGTCGCGGGGCACTCCGGTGGTCGACGGCGCGACGCCGCCGTGTGTGGCGGCGAGCGATCGTGCCGCGACCGCGGCCCGCTCGACCGAGGTGAAAAACGGCGTCGTGCGAATCCCGTCCGCCTCGATCGCGATAGGTCGGGGCGTCGGCCCGCGGCTCGGCGCGGACGGGTCGATGAGGAAGTACCACGTCTCGCTCGCCCAGACGAGATCCCAGAACGCGCGGAAGTACGCCTCGCGGGCGTGCGGCGACGTGTCCTCGCGCACCTCGCTGAGCAGCCGTCGGAACGCGTCGTCGGGAGGACAGGGGGCGCCCGCCGCGCTCCTCCGGACGTCGTCGTGGTCCGTGGATCGTTTCCGCTTCCAGAGCATCGCCGCGCAGGCTACATCCGCGGCGCGTGCACCGCGCGGCCGATGGTGTGCGCGCTGCGGTGCCCGGCGAAGACGACTCGGGAGATTCCGGATTTCTGTGACCTGCGGGGTTGACGCGCGGTCCGGTCGGGAACACATTCCCCGTTGGCCGACGAGCGGCGGTTGGCTCGTTCGCGTGCGACCCGCAAGTGTTCGCCACGCGAACGCGGATCGGAGCCGAATCACGGCTTCCTCCGCAGTGGGTGGGTGATCGGGACGAACGCCCGTCGAACCGATCGTGCCGTGTTCACGTGAGTCGCGTCGTCCGCGCCGCCTTCTTCTCGTTGGGGGTTGGCGCCGAGGCCCGGGACTCCGGAACCGCTGTGGGGGAAGCCGGGTGCGGACGCAAGGAGACCGCATCCGGCTTTTTCGTCGCTCCCGCGTCGCGTCGCGTTGGCGAGCGATCGAACGCGCGACGAGTACACTCGCCCGCGATGGCCGACGGCGGATTCGGGCTCGATCACTGGACGACGGTCGCGGCCGCAATCGCGCACAGCGCGGAGTCGCTGACGCTCGCCACCGCCGACGCGCCCGAGTGGACGCCGTGGCGGGCCCTCGGACGGCTGCACCCGCTGCTCGTGCACTTCCCGATCGCGCTCGTGCTCGCCGCGGCCGCGATCGAAGCTTGGCGGGGGCTGCGCCGCGAGCCGGGTCGATCGCCCGCGGTGTCGGGGCTTCTCCTTGCTGCGGCGCTGACGGCGGGGGCCGCGACGATCACCGGCTGGGTGAACGCGGCTTGGGAACACGGGCGCGACGTCTCCGACACGCTCCTCTGGCACCGATGGCTGGGCACCGGCTCGACGGCGCTCCTCGCGGCGCTCGCGGTCCTGGCCCGGCGCTCCGAGCCCGCCCATCCGTTCGCGAGCCTGCACTCGGCGCGTCGGTCGGGCGCGTTCGTCGCCGCGATCACGATCGCCGTGGTCGGCCACCTCGGGGGCGAACTCGTGCACGGCGAAAACTACGTCCTCGCGGCGCTGCGCACGCGCGTCCGCGAGGCGCCGCAGGACGCCGCGCCGCGGGCCGCCGCGGTCGCTTCGTCGCTGCCGATCGCGAAGTCGCCCGAGGAAGTCGCGCTCGCGGCCGCGGCGCTTCGCATCCTCGACGCGCGATGCGCCGAGTGTCACGGGGCGTCGAAGCAGAAGGGCGGCCTGCGCCTCTCGCCGATCGCCGCGGCATTCACCGGTCCGCGGACCCAATGGGTCATCCAGCCCGGCGCGCCGGACATCAGCGAACTGCTCGTGCGCGTCTCGCTGCCGGCCGACGATCTCGACGCGATGCCGCCCGAAGGCGAGCGGCTCAGCGACGCGGAGATCGGCGCGCTGCGAGCGTGGATCGCGGGCGGCGCCCGCGTGAGTTCGGAGGAAGCCTCGACGCCGGCGCCGGTCGCGCCTCCCGTCGCTGTCGATCGCGCGCGGGCGGAGAGCGGCGCGGCGGACACCTCCGCGGCAAGCGCGGCGGCGCGCATCGTCGAACGCGGCGGCCGCGCGCTCGCCGTCGCGCAGGGCTCGAACGACTACGAGGTCGACGTCTCGCGGGCCGCGCCGCCCTGGGGCGACGACGACGTCGATCGGCTGCGCGAACTCGGCGCCGCGATCGTGGAGCTGAATCTCGCGGGCAGCGCGATCGGCGACGCTGGCGTCGCGCGGCTGCCGGCGATGGACCGGCTCGAGCGGCTGCGCCTCGACGGCACGCGGGTCACGGGGGCGGCGGTCGAGCGGCTGCTCGCAATGCCGCGGCTGGCGAGCGCGAACTTCGTCGGCACCGGGCTCGACGACGACGGTCTCGTGCGCTTGACGGCGCACCCGACGCTCATCCGCGTCTACGTCTGGCGCACGAAGGTCACCGCGGACGGCGCGCAGCGCGCGAAGCGGATTCGTCCGACACTCGATATCGTCGGCGCAGCGGAGTCGGCGCCATCGATCGCACCGGTTCCGTAGACTCGCCCGCACGCCGCTTGAGGTTCATCCATGGTCGATCGTCGCACGTTCGTTCGAACCGCAATGGGCATGGTCGCACTGGCGCCCCTGACCGAGATCGCCGCGCGATCCGGCGCCCGGGCGTATGCGGGCGATCCGCCGGCCGGTCCCATCGTCACCGGCACCGGCGACCAGCGCTATCGCGTCGAACACGATTGGCTGACTCCGCCGCCGGACATCGTGTGGGGCGACACGCACGGACTCGCGCAGGACGCCCGCGGCCGCATCTACGTGTCGCACACCGTGCATCCGACGAGCACGAAGAAGGACGCGATCGTGGTGTTCGATCGCGACGGTACGTTCATCACGAGTTGGGGCGAGCGATTCGTCGGTGGCGGACACGGACTCGACATCCGCAAGGAAGGCGATCAGGAGTTCCTCTATCACTGCGACGTGAACCATCGCCGTTTCGCGAAGACCACGCTCGACGGCGAACTGCTCTGGGAGACCGGCGCGCCGCTGCACGCGAAGGTCGGCGACGAGACGCTGTACGCGAACGAGAACGAGTGGAATCCGACCAACGTCGCGTTCCATCCCGACGGCGACGTGTTCGTCGGCGACGGCTACGGCAAGAGCTTCGTCCATCGCTTCTCGAAGGACGGCGAGTGGAAGACGACGATCGCCACGCCCGGCGAGAAGCCTGGCGAGGTGCGCTGCCCGCACGGACTGTGGCTCGACGCCCGCGGCCGCGAGCCGGTCCTCGCGGTCGCCGATCGCGGGAACCATCGCATCCAGTACTTCACGCTCGACGGGAAGCACCTTCGGTTCGTGACCGACGGCATGCGCCAGCCGTGCCACTTCAAGACGCGCGGCGACCTGCTGCTCGTGCCCGACCTCTCGAGCGTGGTCACGATTCTCGATTCAGACAACCGCGTCGTGAGCCAGCTTTGCGACGGGCATCCCACGAACCTGCGGGACGCGCCGCGCGACCAGTTCATCCCCGGCAAGTTCATTCACCCGCATACCGCCATCTGGCTCGACGACGGCTCGATCCTCGTGGCCGAGTGGGTGCCCGTCGGCCGCATCACGCGGCTGGTGAAGGCGTAGGCCGCGCCGATCCGGAGGTTTGATCGCCGTTCATCGTGCGCCGACACCCGCTCGGCGCGCGGTGCGCCGCCGCGGCGCGCCGTACGATGAGGAGCATGCCTCACGCACTCGTCCTTGGCGCGGGAATGGTGGGATCGGTCATCGCGGCGGACCTCGCCCAGACCGAAGGCTATGAGATCACGATCGCCGACCGCAGCGCGGCGTCGCTGAAGCGAGCGAAGGCCCGCACGGGCGGCGCGGCCACGACGGTCGAGTCGGATCTCGCCGATCCCCGCGCGGTGATCAGGCTCGCGGAGAAGGTCGACGTGGTGATCGGCGCGCTGCCCAGCCTCCTCGGCTTCCAGACGCTGAAGGCGCTCGTCGAGGCGGGCAAGCGCTACTGCGACATTTCGTTCATGCCCGAGGACTTTCTCGAGCTCGACGCGCTGGCGAAGCGGACCGGCGCGGTGTGCGTCGTCGACTGCGGCATCGCGCCGGGCATGTCGAATCTGCTCGCGGCCACCGGCGTCGCGCGACTCACCAAGGCCGAGCGCATCGACATCATGGTTGGAGGCATCCCGCGCAATCGCCTCTGGCCATTCCAGTACAAGGCGGGGTTCTCGCCGAGCGACGTGATCGAGGAATACGTGCGTCCGTCGCGCATCGTCGAACACGGCGAGATCGTGGTGAGGGAAGCGCTCTCCGAGCCCGAGCTCATCGACTTCGAAGGGATCGGCACGCTCGAAGCGTTCAACACCGACGGGTTGCGCAGCCTGCTCTTCACCATGAAAGTCCCGTTCATGCGCGAGCGCACGATGCGCTACCCGGGCCACATCGAGCTCATGCGCGTGTTCCGCGCGACCGGCCTCTTCCGCCTCGATCCGATCGACGTGGACGGCGTGCAGGTGCGGCCCCGCGACGTGCTCGCGAAGCTTCTCTTCCCCAAGTGGACCTACCAGGACGGCGAGGAGGATCTCACGGTCATGCGCGTCGTGGTCGAGGGCGAACTCGAGCGGGCGCCGACGCGCCTCACGTGGGATCTCTTCGATCATCTGGATCGACAAACCGGCTTCACCAGCATGTCGCGCACGACGGCGTTCCCGTGCACCAGCGTCGCCCGCATGATCTGCGACGAGACGATCAAGGAGCCCGGCGTGCATCCGCCCGAGCGGCTCGCAACGCGCCCGTTCTCGAAGGCCGGAGTGCTCGAGCGCGTGTTGAAGGAGCTTCGGGCGCGCGGCATCGAGTTCCACGCCGACGTCGACCAGGGCGAGCCCCGCGCCATGCCCGAGCGACGTGCCATCCCGCGCAAGACGAAGTGATCCGTGCCCGAGACGCTCGACCATCTCGCGCTCAAGCGCCTCGCGATCGCATGGCTCTGGCGTCTCGGTTGCCGAGTCGTCGCCACCGAGGTGCAGTGTCCGATCGGCCGCTACCGCATCGACGTCGCTGGCTGGTTCGATCGGCCGGTTGACGGACTGCTGGAGCGCGCAGCGGCGGAAAGCGCGTCGCTGTGGGCGATGAGCGACGGCGCACGGCGTGCGCGAACGCGCGGTCCCGAGGCGTGGCGGACGATCATCGTCGAATGCAAGCAGTCGCGCGCCGACTTCGCCCGCGATCACGACCAGCCCGAGTCGCTTCTCGCGGAGCGCGAGCGGCTGGAGGCGAAGCGCCGCGCGATGGAGGAGACCAAGGTGAAGCGATTCGAGCCCGAGTTGCGGCGCGAGGGCTCGTCGCTCTTCTCCGCGCTCGACGAGTGGGACTACGGCAAGAGCAAGCTGTCGAGCTACCGCGCGGTGCTGCGCGAGCTGCAGCGAGTCGACGACGCGCTCTACGGACAGACGAAGTTCGCCCGCTTCGCGCGATATCGGCTGGCCGATCGTCTGGTGATCTTCGCGCCCGCCGGCATGATCCGTCCGCGCGAGTTGCCGACCGACTGGGGCCTGGTCGAGTGCCATCGGCGTCCGTTGCGGCGCGGCAAGGCCGAGATGGCGAACGGCGTCGATCCCCTCGCCGACCTGCCGCTGCGCGAGACCGTCGCGCCGCGTGCATTGGGTTGTCATCCCACGCGCCGCGAGCGGCTCTTCCGCACGATCGCGATCGCCGCGAGCCGCGAAGCGGTGCGACGAATTGCGCCAGAGGCGCTGCGAGCGCCGGCGGCGGCGGTCGAGGCTGCGCGAGACGACGGCGACGCAGCCTCGATCGACTCGCCCGGCGTTGAAGCGACGTCGCGTTCGGACCTCGATCCGGATCGTGGCGAGTGAGGCGAGCTCGCTCGCGGGGCTTGTGCGTGCGGGCACGAACCGCGATTGTCGGCGCCCGCGCTGTCTACCACCGCGCTCACGATGGGTGCTCGCCGCGGCGAGGTGGTGCCGCCGCACGTTCCTCGTGTTTGTCGCACTTTGATGTTTGACGCGAAGGCCTCGCGAGATACGTTGAACTCCACTGGTGTCCCGCAGCGTGCGGGAGCGCCACTGGGGAGAACGAGACGCGCGCCGGAGATCTCCGTAGCGAGCGTCCAATGAACGGGGGTTTCGAATGAGGATCTGTGTGTTCGCTGGCGCCGCGGCGCTGGCCGCGGCGCATGTGGCTTCGGCGGCGTTCGTCGGTTTCGACTCCGACTACTCCTTCGTCGGCGGCTTCCATGTCTGGAAGGTCTATGCCCAGTTCAACAGCGCGAACGACGTCGTCCTGAACGCATTCGGCACGTCAAACCTCGGCGGCTCGAACTTCAACGACGCCGACTTCGTCGGTGGCAGTTGGTCGCCGCAGTTCACGCAGCCCGGACAAGAGGCTGTTGATTCGTACGTGACCATCGGTGGTGTGCCGGGATTCGCGAACAGCACGAACGCCGACCCGGGATGGGGCGGAGCAGGCTTCAATCAGCCGGGCATTCCGAACGGCGCGGGCTGGTTCAACAGCAATCCGCCGAACCTCCAAGGCAAGGTCGGCGCGGACAACCGCACGCTGCTCGCTCAGTTCGTTTACCTCGATGGCTCGGGCGGCATTCCGGTGTACGTGAGCACCCTCCAAGTTGGCTACAACCAGGGCATCGGTACGCCGACGGTCTTCGGGACCGGCACGTTCATCATCGGCTTCCCGTCTCCAGGCGCCATCGCGGTGCTCGGTCTTGCCGGTCTCGTCGGGCGCCGTCGTCGCTCCTGATCACGTTCGCATGCACCCTCACGTCGCGCGTTCGGGCAACGCGGCCCAGCGACGCGACGTCTGAGAGTCGCAGACCGTTGACGCCGGCGCCCGCAGGGGCGCCGGCGTCGTTCATTTCCTGCTCTCGCCGCGTCTGGTACGGCGCTCGTCGCTCCGCGGCGATCCGCGTGCGACTGCCGCCGTACAAGTACCTCATCGCATTCGCGTTGTCGCCACGCGCGGCATCTCGCGGCTCGCGCGCATTCGCCCGTGCGATCAGTTTCGGTTGAGTCGCGAAGCGTGAAGAAGCCTGCCGGAAGTGGTTCCTTCAGCCGATAGACTTCTCGAAATCGAGTCCCGGTAGCTCAGTTGGATAGAGCAGCCGCCTTCTAAGCGGCAGGTCGCGCGTTCGAATCGCGCCCGGGGCGTTAGGCGGCACGGAACACGTTCGCCGCTGCGCGGGGCGGCAGGTCGCGCGTTCGAATCGCGCCCGGGGCGTTAGGCGGCACGGAACACGTTCGCCGCTGCGCGGGGCGGCAGGTCGCGCGTTCGAATCGCGCCCGGGGCGTTAGGCGGCACGGAAGACGTTCGCCGCTGCGCGGGGCGGCAGGTCGCGCGTTCGAATCGCGCCCGGGGCGTTAGGCGGCACGGAAGACGTTCGCCGCTGCGCGGGGCGGCAGGTCGGTCATTCGGATCGCATCGCGGATTTCGGTTCGGCCGCTCTCTGACGAAGCGCCGTTTCTACGCCGTCCCCGAACCACAGAGCGTTTCCGCCGCCCGCGCCGCTCCGTCCTCGGTGCCGACGCTCGCAGCGACGCGCCGCGCCGCAGCCGCGTAGCGATCGTCGGCAACGAGCGGCTCAAGCATCGCCACAAGCCGCTTCGCGTTGACCTTCGTGAACGGCAGCATCGCGCCGCAGCCGAGTCGCGTGACGCGCCCGCCGTTGTCGAACTGGTCGTGCGCCATCGGCGTGACCAGCGTCGGCCGCCCGGCACGGAGCCCTTGCGCCGTCGTGCCGACGCCGCCGTGATGCACGGTCACGCACGAGCGCGCGAAGACCGTCGAGAACGGCGCGTAGGCGACGGCCTTCATCGAACCGTCCTTCGGCAAGTTCGCCGGCGGCGGCTGGTCGCGCCCGACGACGAGGAGCGCGCGGCGCTTGAGCGGGCGCGCCGCCTCGACAGCATGGGCATAGAAGCGGCCCGACGCGTGCACGCCGGTCGAACCGAGCGCGAACACGATCGGCGGGGGACCCGCGTCGAGGAACGCACGCAACTCGTCGTCCGGTGCCTCCTGCGTGTGGTCGCGATCGTGCCACGCGAACCCGACGATCGCCGAATCGCGCGGGTCACCCTCGAGCGGACCGCGGAACGTCGGCGACCAGAGTCCGAGGTTGCGATCGGCTTCGCAGGCCGCCGCGAGAAACTGATCGCGCGCCTTCGGCAATCCCAGTTCGCGGCGCACGCGATTGAGTCCCGGATCGAGCGCGACGCGGAGGATCGTGCGACTCAGCCAACGATCGCGGGCGACGGCGAACCTGCTCGGCGCGGGCGAGGACGTCGGCAAGAGGATCATCGAGTCGTTCGGATTCGCCCAGAGGAGCGGCGAGAGCGCGATCGAGACCGTCGGAACGCCGCCCTCGAGCTCGCACGCCCACGGCACGCCGAAGACGATCGGGTGATACACGACGGCGCTCGGCTTGCATTCGCGGATCAACGCCCGCGTCCGGGCGACGAACTCAGGTACGTAGGGCAACGTGAGCTTCCGCAGCACTGCGAGCGGTCCGCGCCGCGCGTCCATCACCTTGTGCTGCGTGATGATCTCCTTGAGGTCGGCGTATTCGGTGAAGCCTGCGAACGGAACGCCGCTCTCGACGATCTGCCGCTCGTAGTACGGATTCGTCGCGAGCACCGGATTCGCCCCGCGCGACTTGAGCGCCGACGCGAGCGCGAGGAACGGGTGCACGTCGCCGTGCGAGCCGAGCGTGATGAGCAGGATGTTCATGTTGAGTTCAGCGACTGTAGCGGTACGTCGCGGCCTCGCCGACGCGGTCGAGCGAACCGTATACTCCCGCCCGATCCGGCCTGCGATCGGCGCCGGCCTCACGCACATCGCGGGAGATCGCGATCTTCCGCACCGACTTGGGGGACATCATGCCCTTGGTTCTGAGTCACGCGGACCTGCTCGCACAGGCGGAGGTCGCGACGCAGGCGGTGTGCTCGCAGCTGTGCGAGATCATCGGACTCCACCTGCGCTACTACGGCGATCAGACGAAGTCGCCGCAGCGCACCTGGCACGTGGACATCGAAGCGGTGAGTTGCTGCACGTGCGACCCCGGCCAGCCATGCGGGACGTGCTCGCTGTCGAGCGGTGCGCCCGGTCGCCGAGTGCGCACGACGAGCCTTCAGAACGACACCGGTATCCCGGTCACGCAGCCGTTGGCCAGCGTGATCTCGGCCGGGCAACTCAGCGTGCTTGCGGCGCCGCAGTGGACGGCGCGCTGGGACCTCCTATGACCTCGTTGGGCTGGCCCACGCCGGAGCGAATGTCCGTGCCGGCGATGCGCATCGCACGAACGCGGCCGTTCTCCAACACGCTCCAGAGCGTTTCGTCGTCGGATTCGAACGCGAGACCCACGACGCGCCCGCCCGCGCGCTCCGCGTAGCGCTCCTCCATCGAGTCGTCGTTCCAGAGCATGACCACGCCTTCGTCGCCCGCCGTCGCGAGGCGGGCGTGTGGGGCGAGCCACGCCGCGGCCCGCGGGATCGCCGTGTGCTTCGTCCGCGACATGACCAGCGTTCCCGACGCGATGTCGAGCGCCCACGCCATGCCGTTGAGCCCGGAGCCGCCGATCCGGGCCTGCGTACCGTCGAGCGCGATGAACGCCGGCGACGGCCCCGCCACGCGCTCGATCGGTGGCGAACCGACGCCGTCGCGCCACACGCGCACCAATCGGCCCTGCATCGCCACGAGCGGCGGTCCCTGCGCCACGGCGAACGCGGTGATGTCACCGAAGTTCGAGAGCTCGCGGGACTCGGCGCGACGGACGTCGAGCAGCACGAGTCGCGCCCCGCTGTCGGGCGGCCTGAGCGCGATCGCCAGTTCGTCGCTCGCGACGTCGAGGAACGCGATGCGCAGTCCCGATTCGACGTCGCCCGCGCGAAGCGCGTCGGGCGCGAGATTGAGTCGCGCGAGATCCGCCCGCGCCCGCACGTGCCCGCTCGGCACGTCGGCGACCACGATGTCGCGCTCGGTCGCGACGGCGACGCGCGCGCCGTCAGGCGCGATTGCCGCTTGAAGCACCGGCGACGGGTTGTCGGCGAGGAGTCGCGCGAACGATCGCGTCGCGGTGTCGAAGCAGGTGACGCCGCGGCCTTCGCCGCGCGCATACGCGACGATACGCCGCCCGTCCGCAGAGGCGCACGCGGCGTCGAAGCGAGTCATGCCGCTGGCGAACACGTCGGGCTCGACGGCCCAGAGGCGCAGCTCGCCGTCGGCGCTGACGCTCGCGAGGCGCGTCGCGTCCCGATTGAACGCGAGGCCAGCCACGGGGTTCGCGTGCGCGAGCAGCGTCGCCTCGTCGCCGGTTCGCAGGTTGCGCAGCCGAATGCGATTCGCCGCCGCGAGCGCGAGCCAAGCGCCGTCGTCGCTCGCCGCGAGCCGGTCGCAGCCTTCGCCGATCTGCGTTGGGTCGTAGCGGCCGCCGGCGTCGCCGCTCTGGCGCCACGCGGTGAGCGACTTCGCCGTCGCCGCGACCACCCACGCGCCGTCGCGACCGACGGCGAGTCCGCTCAACGGCTCCGCGCCGCTGCAGTCGGCGGTCGGCATGACGAAGCGCCGCCCCGTCGCTCGCACCCACACCTCGCAGATCCACGTGCCGTCGCGTGCGACGCCGCCGAACGCGACCGCGCTGCCGTCGTCGGCGACGGCGATGCGTTGCGGCGCGATCGAAAGCTCGATCGGCGTACTCGCCGTACCGTCGGAGATCACGAGTCGCGATCGGCCTCCTCGTTCGAAGAGCGCGATCGAGACGCGTCCGTCGGCGCTGAGTACCGGCGCGACGTTCGCCGCAAGCGTTGCCTCGGCGTCGAGGCCGCGCTGCGAGGTTCCGCCATCCTCGCCCAGCACCGCGACGCCGCCGCCGGCGCGATCGTCGATCGGCCGCATCAGCAAGCGTGATCCGTCGGACGAGAGACCGACCGCTCGGCCGAGCGGATGATCCACCATGCCGTCGGTGCGAAAGATCCACGGCGGGCGGCGATCGAGCATGTCCTGCCCGACGAACACGACCCGCGTCGCACCGAGCGCCCGTATCGAGCCGTCGTCGCCCCACGCGACGTCGCGCAGCGGATCGTTGATCCAGCGCACGCCGAGCGAGCCGTCCGCGAGCCGATGGAGTCGTCGCCATTCCCACGTTGAGCGAGCCGCGCCGCAGCGTCCGAGTCGGTCGAGCGCCGCGAGTGGATTGCCAAGCTCGACGAGGGCCGACGCGGCCGCGATGTTCGCGTCGTCCGCGTTCACGAGCGCCGCTTCGCGCTCCTGCACCGCCTGCGCCTGCGCCGACTGCATCGCGTTCCTCGCCCGCCACATCTGGTCGAGCGCGCCGAGCGCGATCGCAAGGCCGACGACCAGCGCGCCCACGACGGCGCCGGCGGTGATCGCCTGGCGCCGATAGCGGCGAAGGAATTTGCGGAGCTGGTACAGCGCGCTGTCGGGGCCCGCGGTGAGCGCGTCGCCCTGCAGGTAGCGGCGAACGTCCTCCGCGAGCTGCGCCGCGGTGGCGTAGCGCTCTTCGCGACGCTTCTTCATCGCCTTGAGCGGAATCCACTCGAGCTCGCCCTGCAGCGCCCGCTGCAGCGATTCCACGCGCGTGCGACGGCACTGAGCGATGTCCTCGCGACGCGCGCCGAGCGAGCTCAGCTTCGCGCTGGGGCGCGGCGGATCGACTTCGCGAATGATGCGATGAATGCCGGTGATGCCGGCCTCGACGAGCATCGCGCGGTCGAAAGGCAGCGCGCCGGTGAGCAGTTCGTACAGCAGAACGCCGAGGCCGTACACGTCGGCGCGGGTGTCGATGTCGGCGTTGCCGGGCGTCGCCTGCTCCGGACTCATGTATTCGTAGGTGCCGATGACCTGATCGCGCTCGGTGAACACGATGCGGTCGCCGAGCGGGCCGATCGTCGCCTTCGCCACGCCGAAATCGATCACCTTGACGAGCATGCCGTCGACGTCGGCGCGCTGCTCGGTCGCGTCGCGCTGCGACGGCGTCGACGGCGCGATCTGCGCCACCAGCACGTTGCCCGGCTTGATGTCGCGGTGCACGATCCCCTTCGAGTGCGCGTGCTGGATCGCGTCGCACACGCACATGAAGAGCTTGAGGCGCTGCGCGATCGAGAGCCGCTCCTTGTCGCAGAACGCGGTGATCGGCAGGCCGTTCACCAGCTCCATCACGAAGTACGGCCGCCCGCTCGGCGCGATGCCGGCATCGAGGACCTTCGCGATGTTCGGATGCTCCATGAGCGCGAGAGCGTGCCGCTCCTGTTCGAAGCGGGCGATCACCGCCGCGCTGTCCATGCCCGGCTTCAGCAACTTGATGGCGACGCGGCGGCGGATCGGCGATTCCTGCTGCGCCACCCAGACGTGGCCGAAGCCGCCTTCGCCGCGAAGCTCGAGCAGGCGATACGGTCCAATCGATTCACCGACGCCTTCGCCGTGGGACAGCGGCGCGCGGGCCCACGATGCCCGCGACTCGTCGTCCGGCGTCTTCCGAGGTTCGCCGTCCTGCCTGTCGCTCATGGTGCCTGCTGGCCTACGAGGTCTTCGTCGCCGACGCTCGCCGCGCGTCTTCGCTCTGGCGCACGACGAACTTCGCCGCGGCCGCGTACGGGTTCGGCATGATCGGCGGCTTCGTCTCGACGGGCCCGTTGGCGGCAGATGTGGCGGTTGAAGCCGACGACTCGGGCACGCTCGGGGCGGACGCGCAACCGAGGAGCGTCAAAGCGCAGGCCGCTGCGGTGATTCCTCGAAGCCTCACGGATTCCTCGCTGTCAAGAAGGTCGCGGCCGCGTGCTCGGCGAGCGCTGCCGCGGCGTCAACGGGCCGCATCGTAGCTGCGGGCAGTCGAGTTTGAACCTCGCTCGGTTCAGGGCGACACGAGCAGGAGTCGGAATGATGGACGAGGCGGCCCGCCCGACCCCGTACGCTGATGCGGAATGCTCCGCGGAAGCGCCGTGATGCTCGCAGTCCTGCTCGTCTTCGTGAGCGCACCCGGATGCTCGCGCGACGAGAGTTCGGCTTCGGCTGCGGTTCCGATCGTGCACGCCGCGCCGCGCGCGAAGCTCGACTACAACCGCGACGTGCGGCCGATTCTGGCCGATCGCTGCTTTCGCTGCCACGGTCCGGATGCGGCGGCGCGAAAGCGCGGACTGCGGCTCGACACGTTCGAGGGCGCGACCGCGACGTCGAAGAGCGGCGCTCGCGCGATCGTGCCGGGCGACGTCGCCGCGAGCGAAGCCGCCCGGCGGATGCGCTCCGACGACGCGGACGAGATGATGCCGCCGCCGGAGATGCACCGTCCGCTGAGTGACGCCGAGCGCGAAACACTCCTCGCGTGGATCGAGCAGGGGGCCGAGTACGCGCCGCACTGGGCGTACGTGCCGCCGAAACGCGTCGGCGCGCCGCAGCTTGGCGCGGAGGAAGATCGCTGGTGCCGCGACGACATCGATCGCTTCGTGGTCGCGCGCCTCGCGTCACAGTCGCTCGAGCCGTCGCGCGAGGCGGATCGCGCGAGCCTCCTGCGCCGCGCGTCGCTCGTTCTGACCGGATTGCCGCCAACGCCCGAGGAAACGGCGGCGTTCGAGGCCGACGCGCGAGCCGACGCGTACGAGCGCGAGGTCGATCGGCTGCTCGCGTCGCCGCGCTACGGCGAGCGCATGGCCGCCGATTGGCTCGACGTCGCCCGCTTCGCCGACACGTTCGGCTACCAGTCCGATCGCGAATGTCGCACCTGGCCGTGGCGCGACTGGCTGATCGGCGCCTTCAACGAGAACCTGCGCTACGACGAGTTCCTGCGCGATCAGGTCGCGGGCGACCTTCTGCCGAACGCGACGCTCGACCAACGCATCGCGACCGCGTTCAATCGCCTGCATCGGCAGACGAACGAAGGCGGCTCGATCGACGAGGAATTCCGACAGGAGTACGTCTCGGATCGCGTGCACACGTTCGGCACCGCGTTCCTCGGGCTCACGATCGAGTGCGCTCGCTGCCACGATCACAAGTACGACCCGATCCCGCAGCGCGACTACTACAGCCTGTGCGCCTTCTTCGGCTCGATCGACGAGGCGGGCACCTACGCGTACACGACCGGCGCCACGCCGCCGCCGACGATGCGGCTGCCGACCGATGGCGATCGCGCGGAGCTTGCGTCGCTGGCCCGAGACGTCGCCGCCGCGGAGGACGCGTACCGCGCGACGATCGCGCGGCGACAAGGCGCGTTCGACGAGTGGCGGGCGAGCGCGACCCGCGTCGAGCTCGCGCCGCCGGTGAAGCGCATGCCGCTCGACGGAGAGGAGGGCGCGGCGATCCACGGTCCCACCGGCCGCGCGACGCTCTTCGACGGCGACCACGGACCGTCGTTTGCCGACGTGCCGGCGTTCCGCCGCTGCGACGCCTACAGCCTCGCGTTCTGGATGCGCACGCCCGACGCAAAGGAGCGGGCGACGCTCGTCCACACCAGCAACTTCACCATCGAGTCGGATCAGCAGGGCTATCAGGTGATGCTGAAGGACGGCCATCTGTCGTGGGAAGTGATCCACGCGTGGCCGGGTTCGGCAGCGGCGATTCGCACGCGCGATCCGGTGCCGATCGACCGCTGGACGCACGTCGTCGTCACGTACGACGGGTCGTCACGCGCGAGCGGCATGCGCATCGCGATCGACGGCGCGTTCGTGCCGGTCGAGGTCGTGCGCGACCATCTCGACGGGGCGGCCCGCGTCCAGGCGCTGCAAGTGGGCGCCCGAAGCCGCGACCTCGGCTTCAAGGGCGGCGCGATGGACGACCTGCAGGTGTTCGATCGGGCGCTCACGGCGCCGGAGGTCGCCGACGTCGCCAAGTCCGGATCGCTCGGCGACGCGACGAAGATCGTCGCGTCGGACGCCGAACTGCACGAGCTCTTCGTGCGGTCGATCGACGACGAATGTCGCGCCGCGTGGCGTGCGCTCCGCGACGCGCGAGCGAAGGAAGAGGACAAGCTCGAGTCGCTGCCCGAGCTGATGGTGATGGAAGAGAGTGGCGTCCCGCGCGAGCAGTTCGTTCTGACGCGCGGGGCGTACGACCAGCCCGACCGGACGCGCCCGGTCGCGTCGGATCGCGCGATCGACGCGGTGCTCGCGTTCGACTCGTCGTGGCCGAGGAATCGACTCGGCCTCGCGCGGTGGGCGACGGATGCGGGCAATCCGCTCGTCGCTCGCGTCGAGGTGAATCGTCTCTGGGCGATCTGCTTCGGCCGCGGCCTCGTCGCGACGCAGGAGAATTTCGGCGTGCAGGGCGAATCGCCGACGCACCCGGAATTGCTCGATCGACTCGCGTGCGACTTCGTCGCGAGCGGATGGGACGTGAAAGCGATGCTGCGGCGCATCGTGCTCTCGTCGACGTTCCGGCAATCGTCGAACGTGAACGACGCGCTCGTCGCGCGCGATCCGCGCAACGAACTGCTGGCCCGCGGCCCGGCGTTCCGACTGTCGGCCGAGGCGCTCCGCGATCAGGCGCTCTTCGCGTCGGGGCTGCTCGTCGAACGACTCGGAGGACCGAGCGTGAAGCCGTGGCAACCGCCGGGCCTCTGGTCGGACGCCGGCGCGAACGCGCAGGGGAACGGCGAGTACGTGCCCGACACCGGCGAGTCGGCGCATCGACGCAGCCTGTACACGTACCGCAAGCGCACGGTGCCGCCGCCGAACCTGCAGGCGTTCGACGCCGGGAGTCGCGAGCAGTGCCTCGCGCGGCGACAGACCACCGACACGCCGCTGCAGGCGCTGGTTCTTCTCAACGACCCGGTGTACGTGGAGTGCGCGCGAGCGCTCGCTGTGCGGGCTGCGACAGAAGCGGGGGACGACCCGAACGCCCGCATCGACCGCGCGTTCCGGCTGCTCGCGGGTCGCGGGCCGCGCGAGGCCGAGCGCGCGGCGCTGCGCGGGCTGTACGACGCGCAGGTCGCGGCGTTCGCCGCCGATCCGGCCGGTTCGAAGTCGGTTGTTCAGCGCGACGTACCCGACGCCGCCCTGGCCGCGCTCACGCTCACGTGTTCGACCATGATGGCGTCCGACGCCGCGGTGACGATTCGTTAGCCACCATGCCACCGACCTACGACGAACTCATGCGACTGACGCGGCGCCACTTTCTCGGCGCGTCGGCGCTGTCGCTCGGGGGCATCGCCCTGAGTTCGCTGTTCGCCGACGCGTCGGCGATGGCGGGCGGCACGCTCGGCGCCCCGCACCTGCGGCCGAAAGCCCGGCGCGTGATCTATCTCTTCCAGGCCGGCGGTCCGTCGCAGTTCGAAACCTTCGATCCGAAGCCGCTCCTGCGCGAACGCCACGGCGCTGCACTGCCGGATTCGGTGCGGCAAGGGCAGCGGCTCACCGGCATGAGCGCGAATCAGGCGATCCTGCCGCTGGCGGGCGCGTTCACCAACTTCGCGCGGCACGGGAACTGCGGCGCATCGGTGAGCGATCTCCTGCCGCACACCGCGAAGATCGTCGACGACCTGTGCATCGTGCGAACGATGTACACCGAGGCGATCAACCACGACCCGGCGATCACGTTCTTCTGCACCGGGCACCAGCAGCCGGGGCGGCCGTCGATGGGATCGTGGCTGTCGTACGGCCTCGGCAGCGTGAACGCGAACCTGCCCGCCTTCATCGTGCTCGTGTCGAAGGACGCGTCGCGCGACCAGCCGCTCTACGCGCGACTGTGGGGCAACGGATTCCTGCCCAGCGAGCATCAGGGAGTGCAGTTCCGCGCGGGCAAGGAGCCGGTGCTCTACCTCACGAATCCCGAAGGCGTGTCGCCACACGCGCGGCGCTCGATGCTCGACGCGTTAGCCCTCATGAGCGCCGATCAGCGCGACGTGACCGGAGATTCCGAGGTGAGCGCCCGCATGGCTCAGGCCGAGATGGCGTATCGCATGCAGACGAGCGTGCCCGACGCCGTCGACGTCGCGAGCGAGCCCGACGAGACGTTCGAGCTCTACGGTCCGGACGCGCGGACGCCGGGCACCTACGCCGCGAACTGTCTCTTGGCGCGGCGCCTCGTCGAGCGCGGCGTGCGCTTCGTGCAGCTCTTCCATCAGGGCTGGGACCAGCACGGCAACTTGCCTGCGGAAATCCGACGGCAATGCCAACAGACCGACCAGGCGTCGGCGGCGCTGGTGATCGACCTGAAACGGCGCGGCCTGCTTGAGGACACGCTCGTCGTGTGGGGCGGCGAATTCGGCCGCACCGCGTACTGCCAGGGGCCGATGGCCAACGGCAACTACGGCCGCGACCATCACCCGCGATGCTTCTCGATCTGGATGGCCGGCGGCGGCGTGAAGGCGGGCACGACGTGGGGCACGACCGACGACTACGGCTACAACGTGGTCGACGGCGGCGTCCACGTGCATGACCTGCACGCGACGATGCTGCACCTGTTAGGCATCGACCACGAACGGCTGACGTTCACGTTTCAAGGACGGCAGTTCCGGCTGACCGACGTGGCGGGGAAGGTGGTGCCGGGGTTGCTGGCGTAGGGGGTTCGGGTTTGTGACGCAGGCGGAGCGGGGGTCGGGAGCGTTTGCGCGCGGTCGCACGTCTTCGGCTCCCCGCGCTGCGGGGAGCTGTCATCGCGCAGCGATGACTGAGGGGTGTCGTTGTCGCGGCAGCCCCCTCTGCCTCGCTGCGCTCGGCATCTCCCCCAAGCCGCGCTGCGGCTTGGGGGAGACGAAGAGGTTGGGGCCGAGCGTCCTCGGCGTGTCCTCCGACCTCCCCGACCGTCGGGTCGCATCCGACGTGCGGCTCGTGCTGCGATGCGCACGGAGATTCCCGGCTCCCGATCGGGCAAAGATGTCCCCAACCGCGCTTCTACGGCGACGAACCGCCCGGTACAACGAACGGGCTGCGGTGAGGGATCCTCGCAGGGAATTCACGTGTCGAACGACCACTCGAACAACCCGCTTCCCCCCGAAGCCGTCGAGGAATTGCGCGCCGTCGCCGGCATGCTCCTGCGGCGCGAGCGGCCGGGGCACACGCTTCAGCCGACCGCGCTGGTGCACGAGGCATACCTGCGCCTTGGGGCCCGCCTCGGCGACGCGTGGCGGGCGTCGCTCGGCGAAGCGTCGTTCCGCGTCTACGCGGCGCACGCGATGCGGCAGATCCTGATCGACTACGCCCGCAAGCACACCACCGAGAAGCGTGGCCGCGGCTGGCTGCGGGTCGAGATGATCGACTCGGCCGTCGAGGCGCCGGACGCGCTCGACCTCCTCGCGCTCAACGACGCCCTCGAGGAGCTCGCCGCGCTCGACGCCCGCAAGGCCCGCGTCGTCGAACTCCGCTACTTCGCAGGCCTCACCTTGGAAGAGACCGCGAAGGCCCTCGACGTCGCCCGTAGCACGGTCGACGCCGACTGGTCCATGGCTCGCGCGTGGCTCGCGCGGCGGATCGCGGGGAGCACCGAGAAGGCGTCGGCCAAGGATGGAGTCCGCGCGGTGTGACCGACGGCCCGACGAGCGCACGGCCCGACGAGCGCGACGCCGCGGAAATGACCGCGTCGGCGCGGTTTCGTCGCGCCGCCGAAACGTTTGAGCGCGTGCGCGGTCTCGCGCCGGACGAGCGCGAGCGGGCGCTCGAGTCGCTGTGCGGCGGCGATGCGGAGCTTGTCGTCGAGGTCCGCTCGCTGCTGACGTTCCACGACCAGCCCTCGGAGACGCTCGACAACTCGATCCTGCGCAACGGCATCGGAGCGACGATCGGTCGCTATCGCATCGCCGACGTGCTGGGCGAGGGCGGCATGGGAACGGTGTATCTCGCGATGCAGGAAGAGCCGGTGCGTCGCGAGGTCGCGCTCAAGGTCATCAAGCTGGGCATGGACACGCGTCAGGTCGTGCGCCGCTTCGAAGCGGAGCGGCAGGCCATCGCGCAGATGGAGCATCCGAACGTGGCCCGCGTGCTCGACGCCGGGGCGACGTCAGACGGGCGTCCGTACTTCGTGATGGAATTGGTGCGCGGCAAGCCGCTGACGAACTACTGCGACGCGCGTCGGCTTGCGATCCCGGATCGGTTGCGACTCTTCCTCGACGTGTGCTCGGCGGTGCAGCACGCGCACCAGAAGGGCGTGATCCACCGCGATCTCAAGCCGTCGAACATCCTGGTCACCGAGATCGACGGTCGCGCGATGCCCAAGGTCATCGACTTCGGCGTCGCCAAGGCGCTCCTGCGCCCCGCGGGCGACCGGCCGGTGTCGACCCTGTTCGGCGACGTCGTCGGAACGCCCGACTTCATGAGCCCGGAGCAGGCGAGTGGCAACGACATCGACGTGCGCAGCGACGTGTATGCGCTTGGCGTGATGCTGTACGAACTGCTCGCGGGCATCACGCCGCTGCGGGCTCGACTCCGCGCCGGCGGGCAGAGCGGACCGGTGCCGCCGCTCGACGAGTTGCGGCGCATCGTGCGCGAGATGCAACCGATCCGACCGGCGAGCGCGATTCAGGGCGTCCGCATCGGCGACATCGCCTCCGAGCGGGGCACGGATCCGAAGGCGCTCGAGCGCGTGCTGCGCGGCGATCTCGCGTGGATCGTGCTCAAGGCGCTGGCGCTCGAACCCGCGCGGCGCTACGCCACCGTCGCGGCCTTCGCCGAGGACATCGAGCGGTATCTCCGCGACGAGCCCGTCGACGCGCGGGCGCCGTCGGCCGCGTACTGGCTCGCGAAGTTCGCGCGGCGGCACACGGCGACGCTCGCCGCGGCGTGCCTCGCGATCGTGGCCGTGCTCGGTGGACTCGTCGTCGCGCTCTACGCCTTCGAAGAGGCCCGCGACGAGCGCGACGCCGCGGTTGCGGCGCAGACCCGCGAGGCGGAGCTTTCGCGCGAGCTCAGGGCGGAACTCTTCCAGAGCCGCGTCGACCGCGGGCGCCAGCGGGCCGCGCAAGGCAGTCTCGCCGAGGCCCGCGACCTGCTGTGGACGGCCTACTTCGAGAATCCCGCGGCGCCGCAGGCGCTGTGGGGGCTTCGCGAGATGCTCTGGTCTCGCGGCCCGTTCACGATCTTCTGGCTGGGGAAGCGCGACTCGCGGGCCGTCGCGTTCACGCCGGACGCGAGCCGCATCGTCGCCTGCTGCTCCGAGGGCTCGCCCGCGATGCTCGATCCGCGCACCGGCGAAGTGGTGAAGTTCGACGGACCGAACCTCGATGCGATCGACGTGCAGACGAGCCCCGACGGGGCGCTCGCCGCGTGCGGCGACCTCAACGGCGGCGTCACCCTGTGGGACATCGGCGAGGCTCGCTTCGTGCGATCGTTGCACCAGGGACCGACCGGCGCGGCGTACGTGAAGTTCGACGACGCGCGCCATCTCGTCGCCGCGGGGCGCGACGGCATCGTGCGGCTCATCGACGTGTCCGATGGCGGTCCCGTCGTCGAACTCGCAAAGGCCGGACGTCCCGTCATCCAGATCGATCGCTCACCCCAGGGCGTGATCGCGGTCGGGCTCGATGACGGCAACGCGCTCTTCATCCAGCCTCCCGACGCCAGCGGCGTGCGCGCGACGACGAAGCACCGCCTGCAGGATCGCGGGCTCTTCGGCCTCGCGTTCGACGCCGAAGGGAAGCGCATCGTCAGCTCCTCGGCGGCGCGCGAGTTCCAGATCAGCGACGCGACGACGTTCGAGAAGTTGGTGAGCGGCCGCATTTTTCCGGGCAACATTCGTCGCGTGCGATTCTGGCCCGACGGCTCGTTTCTCGTCGTGCCCGGCTACTGGGACGTGATGAAGGTCGACGCGACCACCGGCACGATCGGCCTGATGACGCCGCTCCTCGGATCGAGCTTCGACATCGCCCGCGACGGCAGCCGCGTTGCCTTCGGGGCGATGGGATTGGGACAGGCGGCGGTGCTCGAGACCGATCCGCAGGCCGCGCGTCGACGCATGACGCCGCCGGTGGGCGCCGTGGTCCGCGAGTTCAACGCCCGCGACGGCACCGCGCTCGCGGCGTCGGCGACCGACGTGATGGCGCTGAACCCGATGGACGGGCGAACGCTGTGGTCGCTGCCCAGCGACCGCACGCGTCTCAGTGCGTGGTCGCGGGACGGAGCGCACGTCGCGTCGATCGACCTCGAGCGCCGCGTGCTCGTGCAGTCGGTTCCGGACGGTCGGCTTGTCGGCTTCGCGAGCGACGCCATCCTCGGCGAGTACCAGACGATCGGATTCGATCCCCGCGGCGAACGGCTCGTCTTCGAGACCCGCGATTTCGCGCTGAAGTCGATCGACCTGCGCGACGGCCGCGTGACGACGATCCTCGAACCGCAGCCATCGGAGATCCTTGGATTCGCCTTCTCGCCGGACGGCGCGACGCTGGGAGTCGCGGAGCGCAGCACGACGAACCTGGTCATCGATCTCGCGACCGGCAAGCGCGCCGAGTTCCAGACCGACACGATGGCGACGTCGCTCGGCTTCACGGCGGACGGAAAGACGATGGCGCTCGGCACCTGGCGTGCGGAGCTCGTGCTGTGGGACATCGCCGCCCGCGTCGCGCGCGTCGCCCGCGGACACTCGGCGTTCATCACGCGTGTCATTCCGCATCCCGTCGACCCGGAGCTCCTCATCACCTGCGCGGACGACGGTTCGGTGCGCATCTGGCATCGGGGACTCGCCCGCGAACTCCTGGCGATCGAGCCATACGGTCCGCGCCAACCGATTCGCACGGTGGGCTGGGATTCGACCGGTGCGTCGTTCTACGTCGTCGGTCCCGAAGGCGATCTGCTGACGTATCGCATCGCCGACGTCGATCGCGCGATCGAGGCGAGCGAAGAGGCCGAGCGCGCTCGCCTCACGTTGGTCACGTCGGCGAAATGACTGAATTGCGCTGGCGGGTCGGGTGATCGCGCGGCGCTTCGCGCTTCTTGATGCGAGCGTTGATGCGGCGCCGCGTGGCGCGACATGAGCGCGAGGATTCGCACAGGCGTTCGTCGCCGCGACTCCAGCAGGAGGGAATCATGGAACGCAAGAACCTATCGTTCGATGGACTGTTCGCCCGCACGCTCGGCGGCATCGTCTGCGCCGCCGTCGCAGGCATGAGCGTCAATTCGCTCGCGCAGGCCGACGCACTCTGCGGCTGCGCCGGCGACTTCGACAACAACGGATTCGTCAACGCCGCCGACCTTTCGCTGCTGCTCGGCGCGTGGGGCTCGAGCAACGATGCGTACGACCTGAACGGCGACGGCACCGTGAACGCCGCCGACCTCAGCGTCGTGCTCGGCGCTTGGGGTCCCTGCGGCGCGCCGAGCAACGACACGTGCGGCGGCGCCGCGCAGTTGCCCGTCTCCTATGACCTCGCGGTGCCGTTCTGCACGCTGAACGCCGAAACCGACGGCCCAGTCGAGCCGACGTGCGACCCCTCAGGGAACGGGTACATCTTCAACGACGTGTGGTACCTCGTGACCGCGCCGGCGGCCGGCACGCTCGTCGTCGATACGTGCGACGCGAATTTCGATACGCGCCTGGCCGTATACGCCCCCGACGTCTTCGGATCGCATTGCCCGGGATTCATCTTTGGCTCGTACATCATCGGGTGCAACGACGACGTCGGCTCGAACGACGTCCTCTGCAGCAACATCCTCAGTTCGCGCGTCAGCGTGCCCGTGAGTTCCGGCGTGACCTACACGATCCGCGTCGGCGGCTACAACGGCGCGATCGGCACCGGCACCCTCGGTATCCACTTCCACCCGAAGGGCGATCTGTGCAGCGATGCGATTCCGGTGAGCCTCGTCGATCCGGGCGATGGTGACGGTGTGACCGTGATTCTCAACGGCAACACCGATCACGCGACGGCGTCCACGCCTATCGCGAACTTGACGAGCTGCGGCGGCACCGGCGACACCAAGGACCTGTGGTTCAAGGTGACCGTCGATTGCGCGAGCGGCACCGGGCAGCCGGTGGACTTCACCGCGACGACCTGCATGCCGGGCACCGACTTCGACACGACGCTCGCGATCTACGTCGGCAGTTGCGACGGGATGACCGAGCTCGACTGCAACGACGACTTCGATAGCAGCAACTGCGTGATCTCAGGCTTCAACCGCAAGTCGCTCGTTGGCATCAGCCCGACCAACGACGTCGACACCTACTACGTGCGTCTGGCCGGCTACAACGGCGCGACCGGGCAGTATCAGATCAAGTTCCACTTCAAGTGCTTGAACTTCTGATGACATAAGTCGTCCGCTCTGATGCAACACGGGGAGCGGAGGTCCGGAGGGCACACGGAGGAGTCACGAAGGCCTTCAGCGCGGAGATAGCGCAGACAGGGAAAGGGCTCAAGGCAGCGCTGCGACGGCGCTGCCTTGAGTTTCTTTTGCTGCGGTGTGGGTGCGCCAAGCGTTCAGCGCGGAGACGCGGAGTGCGCGGAGGGAACGCGGAGGAACACATGGAGTTCAAGGCAGTTCCGCGATGCGCTGTGGCGACGAGTGCGAAGACGCGCGCATGCGACTCCGTGTGCCCTCCGCGCCTCCGGATCTCCGTGAGAAACTAACCCGCATTCTGCGCAGCGTGTGACGGACCGCGCCTCCGCGCTGAAGAACCGCCTCACCGCGATTCGCGATTCAGCGCCCGATGCAGCTCGCGTTCGCCGCGGCCGCGCAGTGGATAGTCCTTGCGGAGCGGGAAGCCGGGGAAGTCCTTCCACAGGAGGATCCGCCGCATGTCCGGATGGCCGCGGAAGCGGATGCCGAACATGTCGTAGACCTCGCGCTCCGTCCATTCCGCGCCGGGCCAGATGTCGGTGAGCGAGTCGACGACAAGCCCCGGGTCTTCGGCGTTGCCGGTCGTGTCCATCGTCGGATCGACGTAGGTCTTGAGCGTCAGGCGTCGCTCGTGCTTGTGGCTGAGCAGCAGCCACACCACGCCGAACCGCCCGGGCTGCTTGGCGGGATAGCCGAGGTAGTCGACGGCGGTCACGTCCGACAGGAAGTTGTACGCGCACTGCGGATCGTCGCGCAGGTAGCGTGCGACCTCCTTCAGCTTCTCCTTCGGAACGATCAGCGTGGTCTGGCCGCGGAACGCGGCCGCCATGAACTTCACGCCGGGAAACGCGGCCTTGATGACCGGAAGTGTCGGGTGATCGATCGACGTCGGCGCGGCCGCCGGAGCTGCATCGGAAGCGGACATGGCGGCCAGTGTAGCGGAGCGATCGCCCGCGTTCGGTGCGATTCACACGGCGATTCGCGGCGTCATCGTTGACCGGGCCCGGCTCGCGCAGCACAGTGTCCCTGAGCGCGCGGCGCTCGCATCGGAAAGGACTCGACCATGCGACTGACCGGGACTGAGCGTCGATTCGCAACGACCATCGTGGTGACCTGCGCCGCATCGCTCGCGACCGGCGCACCGTCGGATCGCGACGGTGCGTGCGGCCGATTCGTCGACAACCCGCGCGTCCCGGGGCTGTTCGCGCCCGCGTCGACGACGCAGCGCGGCGCGGCGGCGACCGACGGCGGCGTCGCGGGCAGCGCCTGCGATCCGATCGTCACCGGTTTGCAGGAGCCGGGCGCCGTGTGCCGCGACGGCAATCGCGTGTACGTCGCGAACACCGCCAACGGCGACGCGAAGCTTGTCACCGTCGTCGACGTCACGACGCCGGGCGCCGAGTTCGTCGTCGAGACGATCGCGACGCCGGTGAATCCGATCGACGTCGACGTCGCGGCGGGGCGACTCTTCGTGATCGACCACGATCGCAACAAGCTGTGGTCGCGGCCCGTCAGCGGTGGCGCGTGGACGGTGCTGTCGCTCCCCAACGGCGTGATCACCGAGTGGGACTACGGCCACATCCTCGAATCGCACGGCGACTTCATCTACGTCATCCATCAATGGGAGAACAAGATCGACGTCGTCAACGCGGTCACGAACGCGATCGTGACGACGGTGACCGACATCGACCACTTGCCCGATCGCATCGTGTTTGTCGACGACGCGAGCGGCGGCACGATGATCGCGCTCGGCGTCGGTCTCGACGCGCCGAGCTGCTTCGCGAACGGTCCGAACTTCTCGGTGTACTCGCTCACGAACTACCAGAAGCTCTATCGGAAGAGCATCGCCGGCGGCTGCCCGCTCGACGTCGTCGCTCGCGACGGCAAGGTGTGGGTCGCGTTCGAGGACAAGATCCGCATGTACGACCTGGCGACGGGCAACCTGCTCGACCAGCTCGCGATCCCCACGCTCGGTCGGAACGCGGTGCACAACGGCACGTACATCGTGGCGCAGCAGTCGGGCGGGCAGATCATCAGCGTGCTGCCAAACCTCGATTCGTTCGTGCCGGTGTGCGACCTCGTCGCGAATCAAGTGTGGTTCCCGCCGCTCGAGCAGATGGTCGCGATGTCCGCCAGCGACGGTCGCGTGTTCGTCACCAACCGCAACAACAACACGCTGGACCGCGTGCAGTTGGCGCCGACGTGCCCGGCGGATTTGGACGGCAACGGCGCGGTCGACGCGGCGGACATCGCGCTCTTGTTAGGCCAATGGAGCGGCGCTGGCAGCGCCGACCTCGACGGCGACGGCAGCGTCGGCGCGGCGGACTTGGCGATTCTCCTCGGCGCGTGGGGGGCGTGTTAGCTTTTGCTCGCTCAACACGGAGAGGCGGAGGGCCGGAGGGCACACGGAGAAGGCTTGGATGAGCACTGCGCCGGTGTGCTCTTGGGGCGATCTGTCACGAGCCTGATCTCCTGGATCGTCATCGATCGATCGCACCGATGCGGAAAAGCGCATCGCGAATCAAGTCGCTCCGTGTGCCCTCCGGCCCTCCGTCTCTCCGTGTTGAATCAGACGCGCCGAAGCACAGCTCAGCACATCAATGCCGGAAGCGCCGAACACCCGTGACCATGCAGGTCACGCCGCGGGCATCGCACAGCGCGAACGTGTCTTGATCGCGCTTCGAGCCCCCGGGATGCACAAGCCCGCGCACGCCGGCGTCGATGAGGAGTTGTGGGCCGTCGGCGAACGGAAAGAACGCATCGCTCGCCGCGACCGAACGCGCACCCGCGGCCCGCAGCCGATCGCCCGCCTTCTCGATCGCGTTGCGGCAACTCGCGACGCGGTCCATCTGCCCGGCGCCGGCGCCGAACAACTGACGATTCGCGCCGACGCACACGGCGTTGCTCTTCAAGTGCTTGACGACGGTCGTCAGAAACACGGCGTCGGCCCGCATGGTGGCGTCGGGTGCGGGACCCGCCATGTGCGCCAGGTCCGAATCCGACGTCGTGCGCGTGTCGCGCTCCTGCGCCAGCAGTCCACCCGGGATGCTGCGGTACGCGACGGCGCTCGAGGGCACCGGCGTGAGAGGACCGACCGCGAGCAATCGGGCGTTCTTCCATCGCTCCGAAAGGATGCGCACGGCCTCGGCATCGAACGCTTCCGCAACGATCACCTCGAGGAACTTCTCGCCCTCGGTCATCGCTTCGGCGGCGGCGCGGTCGAGCGCGCCTGAAATGGCGACGATGCCGCCGTACGCGGCGAGCGGATCGCCTGCATACGCCCGCAGGAACGCCTCGCGCGCGTCCGCGGCGATGGATGCTCCGCACGGATTCGTGTGCTTCACGACGCACGCTGCGACTTCGCCATGCGACAGGTCGCGCAGGTCCTCGACCAGTTCCAGCGCAGCGCTCGCATCGAGCAGGTTGTTGTACGAGAGCGGCTTGCCCGCGAGGCGCCGCGCGGTCACGACGCTCGGCTCGTTCGACGTGACCTCGCGATAGACCGCGGCCCGCTGGTGCGGGTTCTCGCCGTAACGCAGCTCGCCGTGGGCGACGTACGAGAGGCGCAGCACCTCGGGGAAGAGTTCGCTTCGCGTGCGACCCATCCACGAGGCGATCGCGGCGTCGTACTCGGCGGTTCGGGCGAAGACGGCGGCGGCGAACTCGCGGCGCAACTCCAGCGTCGTCGCTCCGTCGTGCGCCTGCATCTCCGCGATCACGCGGTCGTACTGGTTCGCCGCGGTGACGACGGTCACGGATTGGAAGTTCTTCGCGGCGCTTCGCAGCATCGACGGGCCGCCGATGTCGATCTGCTCGATCGCCTCGTCCTCGGTCACGGCTTCGCGGCGGATCGTCTGCTCGAACGGATAGAGATTCACGCAGACGAGGTCGATCGGCTTGATGCCGTGCTCGCGGGCTTGCGCGACGTGCTTCGGATTGTCGCGGCGGTGCAGCAGGCCGCCGTGCACCGACGGATGGAGCGTCTTCACGCGTCCGTCCATGATTTCCGGGAAGCCGGTGAGCTTCTCGATCGGCGTCACCGGGATGCCGGCGGCGGCGATCGCCGTGGCCGTGCCGCCGGTCGAGACGAGCTCGATGCCCATGTCGACGAGCGCTCGGGCGAAGGGGACGAGGTCGGTCTTGTCGGAAACCGACAGAAGCGCTCGCTGAATTCGAGTGCTGGCGTTCATGGTTCGTTGTCCGTCCGACGGTCGCGCCGTCGCATCCCCGCCGCGAAGGGCGATGCGCCGATCACGTCGACGACTTTGGTGCGCTCGCGGTATCGTCGGTCTTGGGCGGAATACTCAGCGGGATGCTCGCAGGCATGGCGGTGGGAGCCGCGGAGGGCATCGGAGGCGCGTACGCCGAGGCCGACCGCTTCGGCGTCAGGCGCACGACGCGTCCGTCGCGGGCCAGGCCGAACAGGTCGTTCTCGAAGGGGCCGCGCGTCGCGAGGAAGAGTTCGTCGACCTGGGGCAGCTCGTGCCGCTGTCGCACGCTGCCGCGCTCGGTGTCGACGACCATCGCGACCCGCTTGCTCGCGTCCCACAACAGGATGTCGCCGCCGATGAGCCCGATGGGGACGCCGGTCGCTTCCTTGTTGCGCCAGCGCACGACGCCGTCGACCTTGCCGTCGGCGTTCGCGGCCAGCGACACGAGCCCTTCGTCGGGGACGAACTGGAGCACCGCGCCGCTCACCGGGTAGGGCGGCGTGGTGAGCGGGCTCTGCGTGAAGTATCGCCACCGGAACTGGCCGGTGCGGGCGTCGAACGCCCAGAGGTATTGATCCGTGGCGGCGACGTAGATCATGCCGTCGCCGGTTGCTGGGCTCGCGACGATGCCGCCGAGCGTGTGCGCGATCCAGCGCGTCGCGGCCGTCTCGGCGTCCATGCAGAGGAGCATGCCGCGCTCGCTCGCGGCGACGACGTTGCCGCCGGCGCGGATCGGACGGCTGCGGGACTTCGAGTCGAGCGAGTTCGCGTGCACCTCGAAGCCCAGCACGCAGTTGTGCCAGACCACCTGATTGCCGATCGTGCCGTAGACCAGGTCGGCGCCGACCGCGAGCGGCTCGGTGCCGGGGAGCTTCTTGAATCGCTGCCGCGACACGACCGTGCCCGAGTTGGGGTCGATGGCGAAGCACTCGGTGTCGGTCGAGAGGAACGCGCGCGGTTCCATCGTCACCGTCGGGCCGCGTCCCGTCGACGCAGTGGTGACCGGAACCTCGGCCCAGGTGACGCCGCGGAAGATGTCGACCTCGTCGGCGACCGAGATCCGCCAGAGGATCTCCCCGTCGGACGGGCGAAGTCGCGCGATCACGTTCTTCTCGTCGAGCACGTAGATGCCGAGCGTCCCGACCCGCACCGCGCGGAGCGGCGTCTGTGCCGGAAGCCGCGCCTGCCACACCACGCGGTAGCCCAAGGCGTCGGCCACCGTGGGGCCGATCACGAACGACTTCTCCAGTTCGCTCGAGAGCTGGTTGAGCCGCGCCTCGTTCTCCTTCACCACCGGGTGTTGCGGGATGTCCGACTGGCCGAACGTCGCGCTCGAGGCGAGAGCGAAGCAGCAGGCCGGACCGAGGAAGGAGGAGAGCGTTCGGCGATCGTGCGACATCAAGCGCGGCTCCGCGGCGTGGGGGGCGAACGGGCCGTCTGACCCGCGTGGAAACTCCGAAGTATCGAGGGACAGGGGCGCAAGCGTCAAGCGCTCGCGCAGACGAATGGCGCTTCCGAGGCGATCGTCGTGCGATCAGGTAGTCTGCCGATCGCGGATGTTCACCGGGCTGATCCAGACCACCGGCGCGATTCACGCCGTGGAAGCGGCCGAAACCGGAGCGCGGCTGTCGATTGACGCGCCGTGGTCCGCCGGCGCGTCGCCGGCCCTTGCCGGCGGCGAGTCGATCGCCGTGAACGGCTGTTGCCTCACGCTCGTGCGGTTCGAGCCGCGCGGCGACTCCGTGCGGCTCGTCTTCGACGTGATCCACGAGACGCTTCGAGTGACCACGCTTGGCCGCGTTCGCGGCGGCGATCGTGTCCACCTCGAACGGTCCGCCACGCCGACGACCTTGCTAGGCGGTCACCTCGTGCAGGGACACGTCGACGCGATCGGCATTGTCGCTGCGGTCCTCGCCGTCGAGGGCGAGTGGCGCGTGCGCATCGAGGCGCCGATCGACGCGCTGCGGCTCGTCACGCTGCGCGGATCGATTGCGGTCGACGGCGTCTCGCTCACCGTCGCGGCGATCGACGACGACGGCCGCACGTTCGACGTGTGCCTCATCCCCGAGACGCTCTCGCGCACCGCGCTGGGCGAACTCGAAGCGGGCGACGAGGTGAACCTCGAGACCGATTGCATCGCGAAGATGGTCGAGCGCGTGGTCTCGCTCCGCGCGAAGGGCTGAGCGTCGTCAGGCCGCCGCGGCCGAGATGCGCGGGCGGGCGCGAAGGAGCACGAGCGTGCAGTCGTCGCTCGGATGGAGCGACCCTTGTTCGTCGTCGAGGCGCTGCGCCAGCGCGTGGATCGCGTCGACGCAGTTGGCGCTCTCGCGCAACCGCGCGACCTCGTCGAGGTGTCGCGGCACGAGATGGCCGCCGTGCGCTCCCGGCGCGGGGTCGTCGTGGAACGCCGCCTCGAACCCGTCGGAGTGGAGGAGCAGATGGTCGTCGTCGGCGAGTTCGACGACGACTTCCTCGTACTCCTGCTCCGCAAGCATGCCCAGGAGCGGGCCGCTGGACGGCAGGATGCGCACGTGCCCGTCGCGACCCACGACGATCGGCGGCGGCGCGCCGGCGCTGGCGACGCGGGCCACGCGGTCGCGGCAGTTCACCACGGCGTAGATGGCCGAGGCGTATCGGCCGACGCGTCCTTGCCGATCGGCCATGAGCGCGTTCAGTCGACTCAGGGCCTCCGCTGGGGGAACCACGCGGTCGAAGCGGTCGTGATGGTCGCGCGTGTGCAGCGTGCGGCACAACTGCATGGCCATGAGCGCCGCGGGCATGCCGTGCCCGACTGCGTCCGCGAGGAAGACCCCGACGTGGTACTCGTCCAGGCGCACGATCTCGTACAGGTCGCCGGAGACGCTGCCCGCCGGTCGCCACATGGCGGCGACCTCCACGCCTTCGACAACCGGCGGCATGCGCGGCAGAAACTCCTGCTGCAGGAGCGCCGCCATCTGGAGTTCTTCGTCGATGCGCGTCAACTCGCCCTGGACGCCGTCGGCGACCCGCGAGGTGAGCGCGAGTTCGCGCGAAAGTTGATCGACCTCTCCGCCGCGAGCGAGGAGTCCGGCGACGGCCGCGGCGACGACCGTCGCGTCGGTGCCGTGCTCGAATCGCAGGCATGCGCTGCTCGGCGCGTCGGGACCCAGGACGACGGCGGGGACGCCGTTGATCGCCGCCTGCTCGCAGACCAGTTCGATCCGCTCGCGGGCATCGGCGTCATGCACGACGACGAATACGCTCGCCTTCAGCGTCGCGAGCGTCGCTTCGTCGGGCCACGCGCACGATTCGATGCGCGGTGCGTCCCGGCGAGGCCACGTCGCGGAGCGGAGCGCGTCGGCGACGAGCGTCGCCTGCGTTCCGCCCACGACAACGACCGATTCGCTCGAGGGTCCTCTCGTTTCCATGCGCTGCGATCGCCGTCCGTCTCCCCACGAGACCTCCCCACGAGACGGGGCGTCGTGTCGCGAGTCATCGGCTCACTTCGCGGCGGCCTTCAGTCGAGGCAGGTCGAGATCGATCTTTGAGCCGCGCTTGATGCCGAGTTTCGTCAGCGTTCCCGGTCGAACCTCGATCGCGAACTGTGCGGGCGCGCCGCTCGGGTACTTCTTCAGCCGCGCCGAATAGGCCGCCAGCGACTCGTTGTCGCCGCGCGGCGCCTCCTTCGGCATGGTGTGCACAGCGGTCACGATGCCGAGCGGATCGAGGAACGCGATGTCGATGTCCATCACGCAGTCCTTCATCCAGAAGCTCCGCACGGCGGAGTCCGGGAATACGAAGATCATCCCTTCGAATTCCCCGAGCTCGCTGACGCCGCCGAGCCCTTTGGCCCGCGTGTCGTCGTTGAGCGCCGTCTTCAGGGTGAACTCCTTGCCCGCGATGGTGACCTTTTCGGTCTGGCCGACCGCCGCCGGATCACACGCGGTCGCCACGAGCACGCTCGCGGCGAGGGCGCAGGCGAGCGAGGTCATGCCGAGCGATCGCAATCCCGTTGGTAGAGCCATTGCACGTCTTCCTCGAGGACCCGAGCGCGGGCGTCGGCGGACGCCCGCTCGCGCGCGGTCATCGCACGCAGCGTATCGACGGTGACGAGGCCCCGAAAGTCGTCGGACGCCAGTTCGCGCGGCGATGCGACAAATCCGGACCACGCGGCCACGAGTCCCAGCACGCGCTCGCGTCGAACGCCCGCGGCGCGCAGCGACGCGAGGCTGAGGTCGTCGTGCCGCTTCGCGAGGCGGCGGCCGTCGGCCGCGTGCAGGAGTGGCAGGTGCCACCAGCGCGGCGTCGGCGCGCCGAGCAGACGGTACAGGAGCTGCTGGCGGGCCGCGCTCGCGAACAGATCGTCGCCGCGCACGACGTCGGTGACGCCGTTGCGGATGTCGTCCACGACGACCGCGAGTTGGTACGACGGAACCCCGAGCTTGGTCCACACGAGGAAGTCCCCGACCTCGACGCCGGGGTCGAAGGCGCAATCGCCGCGCAGCTCGTCGCGGACGCGCTCGGCGCCCGGATCGACGAGCAGCCGATGGTTCGCTCGCTCGTCGACGAATGCGAACGCGTCGGCCGCCGGTCGCAGCGACGGGTCGTAGCGCAGCTCGGCGTCCTCGACGTGCGGTGCGCTGGCGGCACGGCGCACGTCCTGGCGCGACCGGTCGCAGCGGAAGACGCGGCCGCGGGCGGCGAGCGTCCGCATCGCGGCGCGATAGGGCTCGAGATCGGCGCTCTGGACCACGACCTCGCCGTCGTGGTCGATGCCCAGCCAGTCCAGCACGGCAAGAGTTTCTTCACGCGCGCCCGGCTTCACGCGCTCGGCATCCAGGTCCTCGACGCGCAGCACGATCTCCCAGCCCTCGTTGCGGGCCAGCGCCCAGTTCAGCGCGAAGGTGCGCGCGTTGCCCAGATGCAGCGATCCGGTGGGTGAAGGGGCGATTCGTGTGCGGCGGACGGACATCGCAGAGGGAACGGTATAGTGTCGCCGTCGCTTGCCGCCCCGACGCGCGCAGGCCGGGTCGATACACGTCATGCCCAAAGTCCCAGCCAGCCTCACCCAGGCGCAGATCGACAAGCGACTCGCAGGTCTCCCCGAATGGTCGCAGACCGGCGACGCGATTCAACGAACCTTCGGCTTCGACGACTTCGTGCACGCGATGGCGTTCGTCGACAAGATCGCCGACGAGGCCGAACGCGTGCAGCATCACCCCGACATCCTGATTCGCTACAACAAGGTCACGCTCACCTTGTCGACGCACGACGCGAAGGGGATCACGCTGAAGGACTTCGAGGCGGCCGCGTTCGCCGACACCGCGTACGGCGGCGGCTGACGCGGTGGCCGACTAGCGCGCGCCGAGCGCACGCCGCACGAGCGTTGCGCGGGCCTCGCGGAGCTCGGGGTCCTGCTCGTCGGTCTGCGTGAGTACGCGCAGGTGCGCCGGCTGCACCTGGAGGAAGAGTCGGTGTACGGTCGCGAGGTCGACCTCCGGAACGCGACCGAGGCAGACGCCGAGTCGCACGCGGCTCAGGAGCTTCATCGCCTCGTCCGTCGTGAGGAGTCGTGCCGCGCGAAGGACGCCGAGGGCGCGATGGACGCGATCGTCGACGAGCGCGCCGTTCTGCCGAAGCAGCACGCTGCGGGCCGTGCGCTCGTAGTCGACGAGGCTCGGCACGACGAACGTGGCGAAGTGATCGAAGAGATCCTGCTCCGACCGGCCCAGCGTGATCTGGTTGGACACCTGGTAGAAGTCGCCGATTACTTCCGAGCCTTCGCCGTAGAAGCCGCGGACCGCGAGGTGCATGTCCTTCGCCGCGCGGCGCACCTTCTCGATCTCGTTCGTGAGCTTGAGTCCCGGCAGGTGGAGCATCACCGAGAGCCGGATGCCGCACCCGACGTTCGTGGGGCACGCGGTGAGGTAACCCCAGCGCGGCGTGAACGCGAAGTCGAGCGACTGCTCGAGCGCCGCGTCGAGGTTCGAGATCGTCTCGAAGCAGTCGCGGAGCCGCGACGCGGCGAGGAGCACCTGCAGCCGCAGGTGGTCTTCCTCGTTCACCATGACGGCAAGCGACTCGTCGCCGGAGATGGCCGCCGCGCGAGGCAGGTCGCCCTCGGAGAACTGCTTGGAGATGAGGTGCCGCTCGACGAGGATCGCACGGTCGAGCGCGGTCGCTTGCGGCAGATTGACCCACACGAGCGACGAGCCGACGTCCGACGGCCATCGCGCCGCCTGCACCATGCGCACGACCTCCACTCGCTGCGGCGGCGTCGAGCGGTTCACGAACGGGAATCCGGCCAGGTTGCGAGCCAGGCGAACGCGGCTGGAGACGACGACGTCGCCGTCGGGGCCGGTGCCGTTCTGCCACACGCTCTTCTCGGTCAGTCGCATCGCGGGAGTCACGGTTCGTCGGGTGGTCGGACGAAGGTGCCGGGCGTTCGCCCGATCAGACGCAGCCTCCGTCGCAGCCCTCTTCCTTGAGGTGGTGAATGCGATCGCGCAGCTTCGCGGCGCGCTCGTACTGTTCGGCGGTGACGGCCTCGTCGAGCTGCTTCACGAGCAACCGACGCAGCTCGTGCCGGGCCGCCGCGTCGCGGACGCCCTGCGGCGAGCGGCCGACGTGGAAGCTCGCGCCGGCCTGGGCGTGCTCGATCAGCGGCTGCAGGCTTTCTTCGAACGTCTTGTAGCAATCCGCGCAGCCCAGTCGGCCGGAGTCGCGGATCTGCGACATCGTCCGGCCGCACGTCGCACAGCACTTCACCGCCTTCTGCTTCGCGGTGCTCTTGCCGGTCGCGCCGCCCACGGCGAATTGCGTCAGCAACTGATGCACGGGCTGATGGGACGGGAGCACGTAGCCTTGGGCCGCGGCATGCTCCTCGCAAAGATGCACTTCGAGGGTCGCGCCGTTCTTGATGACCAGTTCGTGGACGACGGCGGGTTTGTCGCAGTGATCGCAGCGGTCGCTGGGCATGGATGGTCCGTGAAGGTCAGGGTCGCAGGGCGTTCCGGCTGTCAGTTCGCCGATGCTGCGCCCGTCCGGGTGGCGCCGTCGGCACGCGTCGCCGCCCCGCCTCCTCTGCACGCTGGCGAGAGGTCGCGCCGCGGCGTCACCGGTGGCGCAAACTCCATGCGGTCAGCGTATCGGGCTACGTCGGGAATCGTCCGGGAAAGTCTGCACTTTCTGTTCGACTCACCGCCCGGCAGGCACGTCGCGCTCGCTCAGCGCGCGACGGATCGCGACGAGAGAACGCAGTAGCGCCGGCACCGTTTCGAGCGGCTGCATCGTGCTCGCGTCCGAGAGCGCACGCTTCGGCTCCGGATGGCACTCGAGGAAGATCGCCTGCACACCGGCGGCGACAGCTGCGCGCGCCAGGAGCGGACCGCGTTCGGGGCGTCCGCCGGTCGACACCTTGTCGCCGCCCGGCAACTGCGTCGAGTGCGTCGCGTCGAAGCACACCGGATGACCGAGCGCCATGAGGTCGCCGATGCCGATGAAGTCGTTGACCAGTCGGTGGTATCCGAAGAAGGTGCCGCGCTCGGTGAGCATGATCCGCCGCGCGCCGCCCTCGGCGAGCTTCGTCGCGACGTTGCGCATCTCGTCCGGCGCCATGAACTGACCTTTCTTCACGTTCACCGCACGGCCGGTCGCCGCGGCCGCGACCAGCAGGTCGGTCTGTCGACAGAGGAAGGCGGGGATCTGCAGGAGGTCGACCGCGTCCGCGGCGGCTGGGGCCTGCTCCGGTTCGTGGATGTCGGTCGTCACGGGGACGCCGAGGATCTCGCGCATGCGCCGCATCCGGTCGAGCCCTGCCTGCACGCCCGGGCCGCGCGCCGAGTGGATGCTCGAGCGATTCGCCTTGTCGAAGCTCGCCTTGAAGACGTAGGGCAGTCCTAGGTCCCGACAGGCGTCGCGCAGCGTCTCGCCGATGCGCCGGTTCACGTCGTCGGCCTCGAGGACGCACGGCCCGGCGATCACCAGCAGCCGGTCGCCAGGGGCCGAGAACCACTCGTCGAGTCGATCGGCGATGGCGTCGCGGGGAGGCGGCGTGACGGATCGCGGCGCGGTGGTCATGGGAGTCGCCGGAGTCTAACAGCCGACGTCGAACGGCAACCGAACCTTGTCCGCGATCGAGCGTCCTCACCCGGCCGCGCGACGGTCACCATCGCCTGCGATGCAGCAACCGTCCGTGCAGCGCTCGGTCGTTTCGGTCGTGCAGGCGCGCGAGGCCGACCTCGCGCCTTGTCTCAAAGGCCGACGAGGCAAGAGCCGAAACACAGATCGACCACGGACGGTCGCACGCTCGGGGCGTTCGCCCGACGCGCGCATGGGTTGGGATCCAAGCGTGAACTCCTGCGGACAGACTCGTGGAAGACCATGGGACGATTCGCAGCACGGAGGAGGCGAGATCATGGCGGCGATGCCGCACGAGCCCGAAGCGTTCGGTGAGCAGGTCGTTTCGATCCTGAAGCGGCACTTCCCCGAACGGGCCGTGCAACTGGCCGGGCCGATGGACGTCGTGATCGACGGTCGGCACCTCGGGCTCGACAACCTCTATCGCATGGTGCTCCGCGATCCGGACCACGGTCTCGAGATCGTCGAGAACTATCTCGAGAAGCTCATCGAAGGCGACACGGTGTCGGGCACGCCGTTGCCGTTCGCCATCGCTCGTCCGCGGGTGATGCCGCGCATCCAACCCGAATCGATCTTCAAGCATCTCGACCGCGAACAGGTCGCACACGTTCCGTTCGTCAATGGCACGGTCGTCGTGTTCGTCATCGATCTGCCTCAGATGACCGTCTCGATCACCACCGAACAGATGGTGCGCTGGGGCGTGCAGGCGGAGGATCTCGAGCTCATCGCGCGGGAGAACCTCGGCCGCTACGCCCCGGACCTCTCGATCCAGGTGATCGACTCGAAGGACGGCGGCCGCGCGGCGATCGTCTCGCGCCAGGACGGATACGACGCGGCGCGACTGCTGCTCAATCGCCTGTACGAACGTCTCGCGCCGGAGCTCAAGGGCGACTTCTACGTCGCCACGCCGGCGCGCGACACGTTCCTCGCGATGACCTGCGATCCCGGCGACTTCGTCGCCCGGCTGAAGAACCGCATCGACGCCGACTACCGCCGCCTGCCGTACCCGATCACCAACAGCCTGTTCGTGGTGACGCGCGACGGCGTCGCCGGCACCGCGGCGTGACCCCCGCGTCGCGGCGCGCGTCGACTACGATCCGCCGCGCGCCGTGATTCTCCTCGTCGACAACTACGACTCGTTCACCTTCAACCTCGTGCAACGGTTCGGGGAGATCGACCGGGCGCTCGAGGTGAAGGTCGTGCGCAACGACGAGATCGACGTCGCCGGCGCGGAAGCGCTGAAGCCGCGCGGTCTCGTGTTGTCGCCGGGTCCGTGCACGCCGAAGGAGAGCGGCGTGTGCGCGCCGCTCATCGCGGCGTTCAAGGGACGCATTCCCATATTCGGCGTGTGTCTCGGGCACCAGACGATCGGCGACGTGCACGGCATGACGGTGCGCCGCAACGACGTGCCGGTGCACGGCAAGACGTCCATGATCCATCACGACGGGTCGGGAGTCTTCCGCGGGCTGTCGAATCCGTTCGTCGCGACGCGCTATCATTCGCTGGTCGTCGAGCGCTCCACCGTTCCCGCCGAGTTCGCGGTGAGCGCGTGGACCGAGCGCGGCGAAGTCATGGGCCTGCGCTGGACCGGCGTGGGCAGCGATCGCGCGCCCCTCGAGGGCGTGCAGTTCCATCCCGAGAGCTTCTTGACCGTCGAAGGTCCGCGACTGCTCGCGAACTTTCTTGCCGCTGTCGCTGCGGCGCGGTGAGCGCACGCGCGGGGGATGCGCGATCCCGTCACACGATCGCTCCGCTCGGTCGAACGAATCGACCGAGCGGAGCGCGGGGCGAGCGCGGCTGCTACTTGCCGACGTCGGATGCGATTGCCCGCCGAATGATCGCGGCGGCATCCGATGCCAGTAGGAGTCCCGAAGCCTCGAGTCCTCGGACTGCAAGCGTTATTTGATTGACATACGCGGCGTGGTCGGTGAATTGGGAGGTGAGGTCGACGTGTCCGCCCGCGATCGCCCGAAAGTCGCCGAGCGGCGTGCCGTCGAGATACTCCGGGGCGAACGGGATGTATTGGTTCTCACCCACCGCGACCTCCGGAAGTCGATAGGCACTCGTGCTCACCGGCTGACCTGCGACGTGGGTCACCAGTGCGTTTCCGTTGGCGTCGCGACTGATCTCCGGATCGTTCGGCGCACCGAGCCAGATGCTCGGAGGCGGCGCAATGCCGTCGCACCATCTGTTGCCGGCGACGAAGAGCGCCCGGAAGAAGGGCACCCAGTCGGCGGGGTTTGCCTCGTCCGGATCGGGGAGACCAAACACGGCGACGTCGATGTCCCGAATGTGCGCGGCACCAGCGAATTGATAGACGCGATAGTTTGGTTCCTCGTGCCTGGTGTTGTGCGCGCCAAGGACAAGCACGTCGGTCTCCGACTGGAAGTCGATTTCCAACCCCGCGCCAGGCGCGGGCGGTTTCTCCGCGCTCGAGAAACCGATGGAGTGGCCGGTCGGGTGGTAGTAGCCGTCGCCGGTTCCGCCGACGAGCGAGTACGCGAACAAGCCCGTCCCCATCTTGAGGCGCAGCAGCCCGCGCAGTCGGTAGCCAGAGGCCGAATAGCCAAAGGCGGCGGTCCGATCGATCGTGCCGAGGAGTTGCAGCGCGACCGAATCCGTGCGGAGCGCCTTTACGTAGTCGACGACGATATCGAATTCGTCGCTGGCCGAAGCGATGAACTCCGAGGACGTGTCGAGCAGGTCGTCGGACCACGGGCGGTTCGGATCGACGACGGGCGACTCATGGCCGATCCCCGCCGGGTCGCATCGGACCGTCGCGTACGACGCACCGGTGCCAAAGAGGAAATCGTCCGTCAGCGTGTAGCGAGCGTCAGCTTGTTCCTGGCCGACGTCGGTGACGATCGTGGACGAAACAAGCCAATCGAAGAGCAGGAGGCCGCTGCCCTCGTCGGGGTTGACGGGGGCGATGATCTGACACGGCACGCGATACGGTCGGAGGTTCGAGGTCACGCCCGCGAACATGGCCTCGTACCGCGCGTACGCGACGCCGTTGAAGGAACCATGGAACGCACGCACGACGGTGCTGGCGTCGATGCTGCCGGCCGCGGAAGCCGGCGACGAGGCTGCGGTTGCGGCAAGCATTGCAGCTGCGACGGCGAGGACGCTGCGAAACGAATACGACATGACGATCTCCTTTGCCTGAGATTGGTGCACGTTGGGGAGGGCGTCGAAGCCGTGCATGCTCCGACGCAGAGCGATCGCTCAGCCCACTCCACGGAGAAACCGGGAAGCGCGCCTGACGCTTGTCGCCGAGACCGCACAAAAAGGTTTGGCCTGTCTTCAGGCAGCGCGATGTAGGATGGCGATGCGGTCCAACGAGGGGCTGGCATCGCATGTCCGAACGGAGTCCGAACGATCTGACGCTGCTCCTGGCCGAGATTGCCAACGGCAATGAGGGAGCGGCCCGCCAGCTTTTCCCGCTGGTCTATGCCGAGCTTCGCGGGCTCGCGGGAAGTTTCTTTCGGCGCCAGGACGCAAGCCACACGCTGCAACCCACGGCCCTCGTCCACGAGGCGTACGTGAAGATGACCGGCTGCGCCAAGGACGTGTATCGAGACCGAGCGCACTTCTTCGCCGTCGCCGCGACGGCGATGCGCCAGATCCTGACCGATCACGTGCGCCGACAGCGGGCTGCCAAGCGCGGCGGCGAACGACGGGGCGGCAATCGAATCGAGCTCAGTGCGGACGTCGCGATCACCGCCGATCGGACGATCGATCTCATCGCGATCGGCGACGCGTTAGACAAGCTCGCCGCGCTTGACGGGCGCAAGTGCCGCGTCGTCGAACTCAAGTTCTTCGGCGGGCTGACGAACGAGGAGGTCGCGGAAGCGCTGGACGTCTCGCGTGCCACGGTCGCGGACGACTGGACCGTCGCCCGAGCGTTTCTCCGAGGGGAATTGAGCGGCGGTGAATCGCCGTGAACTCGGCGCGGTTCCAGCGGGCCTCGGCGATCTTCCTCGAGGTGCGGGCTGCCGACCCGTGCGCGCGGGCGTCGTTGCTCGACGAGCGCTGCGGCGACGACCTCGACCTTCGCCGCACAGTGGAAAGCTTGTTGCGTCACGACGACGACACCGGGCGAGAATCGGGCGGGGTCGACGTCGGCCACGCGATTCAATGCGCCGTCGCGGAGGCCCTTGATCAGCGAACGCCTGAAGATCAGCGCGTTCACCGCACGCGCATCGGCGCGTACCGACTCGTCCGCGTCGTCGGTGAGGGCGGCATGGGCACCGTATACGAGGCCGAACAGGATCATCCTCGCCGCACCGTCGCGCTCAAGATCGTCCGTCCCGGACTCATGTCGCGATCGTTGCTGCGGCGCTTCGAGCACGAGGCGCACGTGCTGGGTCGGCTCCGGCACCCCGGCATCGCCCAGATCTACGACGCGGGAACCGACGAGGCCGCCGGCGCTCCGCAACCCTACTTCGCGATGGAGTTCGTTCATGGCCCGCCGCTCACCGCGTTCGCTGCGGATCGCACGCTCGACACGCGGCGTCGGCTCGAACTCCTCGCCAAGGTCTGCGACGCCGTCGAACACGCCCACCAGAAGGGCGTCATCCATCGCGACCTGAAGCCCGGGAACATCCTCGTCGAGGAACGGGACGCCGAGTCGATGGCGCCTCAGCCCAAGATCCTCGACTTCGGCGTCGCTCGAGCGATCGACGCGGACATTCAGGCCACGACGTTCCAGACCGACGTCGGGCAACTCATCGGCACGATCGCATACATGAGCCCGGAACAGCTCTCCGGCGACCCGTCGCTCATCGATACGCGCAGCGATGTGTATGCGCTGGGCGTGATCGGCTACGAATTGCTTTCCGGCGCGCCACCGTTCGACGTGCGAGGCAAGACGATTCCTGACGCGGTGCGCCTGATAGGCGAGCGCGACGCCGCGCCGCTGAGCAGCGTCGACCGCGCGTTCCGAGGCGACGCCGAGACCATCATCGCCACCGCGATGGAGAAGGATCGGACGCGGCGCTACCAGAGCGCAGCGGAGCTCGCCGCGGACATTCGGCGCTCGTTGCGCGATGAGCCGATCCTCGCTCGGCCGACCAGCGCGATGCACCGGCTTGGCAAGTTCGCGCGGCGGAACAAGACGTTGGTGGGGGGCTTGGCCGCGGTGTTCGTCGTGCTCGTCGCGGGCGTGATCGGCACGAGCATCGGCATGGTTCGTGCCGCCAACGAAGCCCAGAAGGCGCGGAGCGAAACACGTAAGGCGGAGCGCATGAACGGCTACCTCAAGGGCATGATCGCGTTCCTCGATCCGAGCTTGACCAAGGGACAGGATGTGACGCTGAAGCAGGTACTGGACGACGCGAGCCGGCGCTTGGACGCCGAGTTCGCCGACGAGGCCGAGATCAAGGCCGAACTGCTGCACACGATCGCGGAGGGGTACGAACAGCTCGGCGCCGATGACGCGGCCAAGGTCCATACGAAGCGGGCCTTGGATCTCATCGTCGGACTCGGCGACGAACGCCATCCGCGACTGATTGGTGCGTGGGAGCTGTACGCCCGGGAGTGCTTCAGGGCCAACGACAATGCTGCGGCCGAGCAAGCCTTCCGACGGGCGCTCGAACTGAACCGGCAGCGCTTGGCTGAAGGCGATCCGGGCGTGCTGACGAACATACGCGACCTCGTCCACGTGCTGCGGCTTCAGGGCAAGGACAGCGAGATCGGCCCGTTGTTGGCTGAAGCGATGGAGGTGGCCCGTCGACTGCCGAGCGTCCCGAGCGAGGCCACGGCAGAATCGCTGCACTCGCTGGGGGACATCCTCGCCACGCAGCATCGGATCGAGGAGGCCGAGGCGGCGTACCGACAAGCTCTGGACATGTGCCGTCAGTTGCGCCGCTCCGGCGTGGCATCACGCGATTCCCTGGCGCTGTTGCGGGATTTCGCAATGCTGCTTGACTTGCTTCAGCGCCGGTCCGAGGCCGAGGCCTTGGATCGCGAGGCGGTCGGCCTCTGTCAGCAGGAGTACGGCGACGAGCACGAGCAGACCATCCTGTCCATGAACGGACTCCTGGCGCGATTGCGGGCCCAACACAAGCTCGACGAGGCTGAGCCGCTGGCGCGTTCCCTGGTCACGGTGACGCGAAAGCTCTACGGCGAGGAGTCCGCGCCCACGGCCGGCGCACTGCTGAACCTCGCGACGATTCTGCGCGCCCGCAACGATGTTCAGCCAGCGCTCGAATTGTTTCAGCAGGCGGTTCGGCTGCGACGCGCCATTGCACCGTTGGACGAATCGGAACTGGCCAAGGCGTTGAGCGGAGAGGGCGCAGCGCTCCTCGATGTGCGACGACCGGCGGAAGCCGAAGCGCCGCTGCGCGAATGCCTGGTTCTCCGGGAACGCAACCTCCCGCCGCATCACCCGAGCGTCGAGCTGACGCGGAACATGCTGGGCGCCGTGCTGATGGAGCAAGGCCGCTATGACGACGCCGAGCCGTTGCTTGTCTCGTCATGGGAGACGCTGCGTGCGGTTCCGTCCGGCGGACCGGAACTCCACCGCAGTTGCCTGGAGCGGCTCATCGCGCTCTACGAACGCTGGAAAAAGCCGGACGAAGCGCAGCGGTATCAAGCGGACCTGCAAGCGCTCGGCAAGGCGATCAGCGAGCGCAACGGCGGCGGTGGTTAGCGACCCTTGAATGATCCCTTGGAACGACGCGGCGACGGGACGAGTCGCAGGGAGCGTCCGACGAGTCGAGCTGGTGTCTGAGCGCTGATGCCCTGTGGCCATGATGCCCTGCGGCCACGCTCTTCAGGGCAGCGTCCAAAACTCACTGGCGCCATCGTGGCGCGCGGACATCCAGCCAGCCACGGAAATCCGGCAAGCTCGACGTGCGCGACGACTCCGACCGCTCCCCGTAGCATGCGTCGCGATGCTCGCGGCGTTTCGAATTCGCTCGTGGACGACGGCCGTCGCCGTCCTCCTTCTCGTTGCGGGCTGTCGCTCGCCGCTCGGCCTCGAGCCGGCGCCGCCCGGCGAGCAGTTGCGGGCGGCGCAGAACAGCGCGCTCACCTCCGACACGCTCGCGATCCGCACCGTGCAGGTCCTCGAGCGCGACGGCATCGCGCCGGTCGCCACCGAGGAGACGGCGGCGGCGCTACGGAACATGGCGATCAACGACATCGACTGCGACCGGCTCGTCGCGCTCGCCGAAGTCTCCTACGCGCTCGCCCGCCGATACGGATTCACCAGCGATCTCGGCTGGCAACACGCGACCGTCGCCGCGACGGCGAGCTGGGCGGCGCTCTTCGGCAACGCCGCCAGCCTCTCGCCGTTCCAGAGTCGCGCGATGCTCGCGCGACAGCTCCATAACGTGTCCATGTCCGCGGTGGTGTTAGGCATTCCGGATCTCGCCGGCTCGGCGCGGGTCGAACTCCACCGCACCGTCTTCGGTCACGATCTCGTCATTCGGGTCGCGTGGGAGGCGAGCACCTGGGACCCGGCCTTGTTCGTGGGTTTCGTGCCCGCGGACGACTATCGCGTGCGCGGCCTGCGCAATCGCCATCGGCAATCCGGCGTCGGCGCGCCGCTTCTCGGCGAGCGCGGCCCCATCGACCGCGCGACGGCCGACGCCGCGACCCGCAGGCTGCCGCCCACGCACCAGTCGGTGGCGCTGACCGCGGTGGTGCGCGACGTGCGTTCCGCGCCGGGCGAGCAGTGGATTCCCGAGACGCTCGACATCGCGATCTTCGATCCCGCGCGGACGCCGACGGTCACCATCGCGGGTCACGAGGTTCCGCTCGAGTCCGACTCGAGCGCGGCGCTCGCGAACACCCTGGGACAGAACGAGCCGCTTCGGCAGGCCGGGCTCGGCGGGCTCTTCCGCGTCACCGACTGGCAGGAGATCGGCGGGCTCTACATGCTCGAGCCGTTCGATCCCAATCGCATCCCGGTGATCTTCGTCCACGGCCTCGTCTCGTCGCCGCTCACGTGGCGCGAGATGGTCAACGACCTCGAGAGCGATCCTGCGGTGGGCTCGCGGTTCCAGTTCTGGTTCTTCCTCTATCCCACCGGCCAACCGTTCGCGCTCTCGGCGGCGGCGCTCCGCAACGAGCTCGACGACGTGCGGCGGGTCTGCGACCCCGAGGGCACCTGCGCCGCGCTCGACCAGATCGTCCTCATCGGGCACAGCATGGGAGGACTCGTCTCGCGCCTGCTCGTCACCGATCCCGGCACCGCGCTGTGGGACAGCCTGAGCCCCGTGCCCATCGACCAAGCTGCGCTCTCGGATGCGGATCGCGAGATCGTGACGCGTGCGTTCCTTTCTCCGCCGGTGCGGGGCGTGACTCGCGTCGTCTTCCTCGCGGTGCCGCATCGCGGCAGCAATCTCGCCGATCGCACGCCGGGCCGGCTGGCGTCGCGCCTCGTGCAGTTGCCGCCCTCGGTGCTCGAGGCCGCGGGGCGCGTGTTCCAATCCGGCGACTCGGCGAAGTCGCAGACCAACACGCGGACGATCTCGAACGGCATCGACTCGCTTTCGCCGCAGTCGCCGTTCCTGCGCACGCTCGCCGACCTGCCCATCGCCCCGGGCGTCACGGCGCATTCGATCATCGGTGATCGCACGTCGACGCCCGGTCCAAACGGCACCGACGGCGTCGTGCCGTACTCGAGTTCACATCTCGAGGGCGTCGAGTCGGAGCTCGTGATTCCGAACGCCGACCATAGTCTCGCGCTCCATCCCGAGGCGACGCGCGAGGTTCGGCGGATCCTTCGCGAGCACGCGGCGATCAGCTCGTCGGCGCCGCGGCCGTCGCCGGCGCCGTCGGGCGGCGCCACTCTTCCTCGCTGAGATTCCAGCCGCCGCCGAGCGCGCGATAGAGCTGGACGAGCGCCAGCCGCTTCTGCGTGCGCGTGCTGGCGAGCGACTGTTCGGCGGGGAAGCGGAGCTGCTGCGCCTCGAGCACCTCGAAGTAGCTCGCGAGACCGCTGAGGAAGCGGCGCGTCGAGACGTCGACCGATCGATCGAGCGAGCCTACGGCTGCCGCCTGGTCGCCTTCGGCGAGATCGAGCTTCTCGCGCGAGACGAGCGCGTCGGAAACGTCCTTGAGCGCCACGATCACGCTCTGCCGGTAGCTCGCCACCGATTCCTCGAACGCCGCGCGCGCGCTGCGCTCGGCGCCCTGCAGCCGTCCGCCTTGGAAGATCGGGCCGGCGAGTCCGGCGCCGATGGACCACAGGTTGCTCGTTCCGGCGCTGAACGCCGAGAGCTCCGGGCTCACGCGCCCGAGGGCCGCGGTCAGGCTGAGCTGCGGGAAGTAGTTGGCGATCGCCACGCCGACGGTCGCGTTCGCCGCGATCATCTCCTGCTCGCGCACTCGGATGTCCGGGCGGCGCTCGAGGAGCTGCGATGGAATGCCGACCGGCACGCTCGGCGGATCGCTCTGCTCCGCGAGTCCGCGGGGCCGCGCGATCGGTTGCGGCGCGCGGCCGAGGATCACGTTGAGCGCGTTCTCGGCGATGGCGATGTCGCGCTCGAGGAGCGGAATCGCGGCCCGCACCGTCTGCTCGGCGGCACTCGCGCGACTCACGGCGAGATCGGAGTCGAGGCCGCCGCGGCTGCGCAGCTCGAAGATGCGACGGGTCTCCGCGAACGACGCGGCGTTCTGCCGCGCGATCTCCAGCTGCAGGTCGAGACCGAGGAGAACGAAGTAGAGCTGCGCCGTCTCGCTCACCACCGACAGCAGCACCGCGCGGCGAGCTTCCTCGGTGGCCAGGATGTTCGCGAGCGCCGCCTCGTCGGCGCGGCGGATGCGTCCCCACAGGTCGATTTCCCAGAACGCGGTCAGCGCGACGACGCCCGACGACTTCGTCTGGCCGCCGTTGGGCACCGGCGTTTCGAGGAACTCGTTGCGGCCGCGCGAGACCGCGCCGCCGTAGCCGATTTGCGGAAAGAGCGGCGACACGATCTGCATCTGCAGGCCGCGGGCCTGCTCGATCCGAGCGACCGCGACGCGCAGATCGTTGTTGTCGGCGATCGCTTGGTCGATGAGCCCGCCGAGCGTCGGATCGTCGAACACTTCCCACCACGGCCGATCGGCGATCGACAGCGGCTCGGTCGTGTCGGGGCCGTCGCGGAACTGCGCCGGTACCGACGTGGCCGGCCTGGCGTAGTCGGGGCCGACCTTGCAGGCCGCTATGGCGAGCGCCGCAACCGCGATCGTGGCGAGTGGACGATGGATCGTTGACGGAGCGCGCATCAGGCGGCCTTCGCGGGAGTGTGCTCGTCGACGCGATACAGGATCGCGTAGAGAACCGGGACGACGATGAGGACGAGGATGCAGCAGAACGAGAGTCCGAACATGATCGTCACCGCCATGCCGACGAAGAACGGATCCTGGAGGAGCGGGATCATGCCGAACACCGTGGTGAGCGCGATCATGAGCACCGGTCGCACCTTCGATGAACTGCCCTGAAGGATCGCGTCCCAGGGCTTCGCGCCCTTGTCGATCTCGCCCTTGATGCGCCCGACGATGATGATCGAGGTCTTGACGAGTTCGCCGCCGAGGCTGAGGACGCCGAGGAGCGCCATGAACCCGAACGGCTGTCCGGTCGCGAGGAATCCGATCGTCACGCCGATGATGGCCATCGGCAGGACGAGCCAGACCGCGGCCGTCGCGCGGAACGAGTTGAAGAGGCAGACGACGATGAACACCATGAGCGTCAGCGCGAGCGGCAGCGGCTCGGCGAGCGCCTTGCGGGCCCTCGTCGAGTCCTCGTGCTCGCCACCCCATTCGAAGGTGTAGCCGGGCGGCAGGGGGATCGCTTCGATCTTGTCGCGCACGCGGTTGAAGAGCTGGCTCGGCAGGCCCGTGCGCGGATCGGCGTGCACGGTGATCGTCGAGACGCGATCGCGACGCGCGATGAGCGGATCTTCCCACGCGACCTCGGTTCCCGCGGTGACCTGGCTCAGCGGGATCATGCGGCCCGCGGCGGGACTCCAGATCTGGGCGCTGGCGATCGCGTCGATCGAACCGCGCTCCTCGAGCGGTGGCCGCGCGACGATCGGCAGGAGGCGCGTCTCCTGTGCGTAGAGCCCGGTGCCGGCGCCGCCGGGTTCGCGGTAGGTGCCGACGATGCGTCCCTCGAAGCTCGTCTCGATCGCCTGCGCGACGTCGACGCGGGTGATGCCGTTGCGCCGCGCCTGCGACTCGAGGAGTTCCGGACGAACGACCTTCTCGCGCTCGCGCCAGTCGTGTCGGATGCAGAGCGCGCCGCCGTCGTCGTGGAGAATCGACTTCGCCTGGTCGGCGAGCCCGCGCAGCACGTCGGCGTCGGGGCCGCGGAAGCGGGCCTGTACGCGGCCGCCGGCGCCGGGGCCGAGCAGGAAGCGCTTCGCGATCGCGTTTGCGTTGGGATAGTTCGCGTCGATGTGCGCCTGGACCGCGGCGATCATCGGGTCGATCGCCGCCTCGTCGTCGACGTTCACGAGGAACTGCACGAACGCGCGGTTCTCGCGCTCGGGCGTGTAGACGAGCAGGAAGCGCAGCGCGCCCGAGCCCACGAACGACGAGATGTGCTTCGTGCCCGGCTGCTTCGCGATGAACGATTCGATCTCGGCGGCGAACGCTTCGGTCTCGCGGATGTGCGTCCCGCCCGGCAGGTACGCGTCAACCATGAACTGCGGGCGCGTGGCCGGCGGGAAGAAGCTCTGCGTGACGGCGCGGAATCCGTACACGCTCGCCACGAGCGCCCCGACCGACGCCGCGAGGACGAGCCAGCGCGCCTTGAGCGCGACGGCGAGCATCGAGCGATAGCCGCGGTAGAACCAGCCGTCGTACGCCGAAGCCTCGCTCGCCGGAGCGGCGCCCGCCGGGGTCGCCTTCGGACGGAACGCGAGGTAGCCGAAGAGCGGCGTGATCGTGATGGCCGCGACCCAACTGATCGTGAGCGAGATGAAGATCACCCAGAAGAGCGAGTTGCAGTACTCGCCGGTGTTGTCCTCGGAGAGGCCGATCGCGGCGAACGCGATGACCGCGATCGCGGTCGCGCCGAAGAGCGGCCACTGGTCCTTTGCGACGACGTCGCGCACCACGGCGAGCTTGTCCTCGCCCGCCTCGATGCGCACCTTGATGCCCTCGGTCACGATGATCGCGTTGTCGGTGAGCATGCACAGCGCGATGATGAACGCGCCGAGCGAGATGCGCTCCATCAGGATGTCGGCGCCGTACATCACGACGATCGTGCCGAGGATCGTGAGGAGGAGCACCGCGCCGATGATCGTGCCGGCGCGAAGCCCCATGGCGATCAGGAGCATCACGAACACGATCGAGACGGCCTTGATGATGTTGAAGACGAAGTCGTTGGTCGCCGCGGTGACGGCGTCGGGCTGGAAGTTGATCTCGCCGATCTCGATGCCCACCGGGCGCTCGCTGTCGAGCTCCGCGAGTCGCTTGCGGATGCCGTTGCCCATCGTCACCACGTTGCCGCCCTGGACCGTCGAGATGCCGAGTCCGATCGCGGGCTTGCCGTCAAAGCGCAGGAGGCGGCGCGGAGGATCCTGGTCGCCGCGGGTGATCGTCGCGACGTCCTTCAGGAGAAGCTGCCGTCCCGTCGCGTCGGATCCAATGACCAGGTCGAGCATCGCCTCCGCGGACTCGAACGTGCCCGCGGGATCGATCGCGATGTGCTCGTCGCCGATCCGGAAGCGGCCGCCGTCGGCGGCGACGTTCCGGTCGCGGAGTTGCGCGTACACGCGCTCCTCGGGAATGCCGAGCTGCGCGAGCCGCTGTCGCGAGATCTCGAGGTAGACGACCTCCTGCTGCTCGCCGAAGAGATCGACCTTCTTCACGTCGGGCACGGTCATCAGCTCGCGGCGCAGGAACTCCGCGTAGCGGCGCAATTCGGTCGACGTGTAGCCGTCGCCGGTGATCGCGAAGAAGATGCCGTACACGTCGCCGAAGTCGTCGATGACGATCGAGCGGCCGCGCACCGCGGGCGGCAGGCGCGACTGCACGTCGTTGACCTTTCGGCGCAATTCGTCCCACACCTGCGGGATGCGGTCCTGCCCGAACTCGTCGCGGATGCGGGCGCTCACCAGCGAGCGGCCGCGGGCCGATTCGCTTTCGACGCGCATCAGTTGATCGAGTTGCTGCACCGCGGACTCGATCGGGTTCGTGACTTCCTTCGCCACCTCCTCGGCGCTCGCGCCGGGGTAGGGCGTGATGATCAGCGCCTCCTTGATGGTGAACTCGGGATCCTCGAGGCGCCCGAGTCGCTGATACGCGAGCACGCCGCCGAAGAGGATGAGAATCACCGCGAAGAACGCGACGCGCTGGTTCTTGATCGTGAGGACGCCGGGATTCATCAGCGGCGGCCTCCGAGCGCGTCGCCGAGGTCGCGCACCTTCATGCCCTCGCGCAGGGACGACGCGCCGGCGATCGCCACGCGGTCGCCGACCGCGAGGCCGCCGCTCACGAGGACGTCGCTGCCGGTCACCGAACCGAGCGTCACCGTCCGGGAGCGGACGCCGCCGTCCTTGTCGACGATCCACACGATCGGCTCGCCGCCCGGCCGCTGCACCACCGCGGCGAGCGGCACGCGCGTCGAACTTCCCTCGCCTGCGTTGCGGCGGCCGATGGTCACCGAGGCCGACATGCCGGGCAGGATCGCGACGCCGTCGGGCGCGGGCATCGCGAAGCGCACGAGGAAGGTCTGCGTCGTCGGGTCGGCGAACTGCGAGACCTCGCGGACGCGCACCGGGAAGCTGCGGCCGGGAGCGCTCGAGAACGTCGCTTCCATCGAGGTCACGTCGGGGCTACGGATGTCGTTGGCCATCACCGCCTCGGGCACGTCGACGGCGACGTCGATCTCGTCGGTGTTCTGGAAGCGAATCACCGGCTGACCGACGCGCATCGTCTGGTTCCGCTGCACGAACACCTCCGCCACCACGCCGTCGAACGGCGCGGCGAGGGCGCAGTCGGCGAGCTGGATGCGAGCCTCGTCGACGCGACCCTCGAGCGAGCGCACCGACGCTTCCTGCGCCAGGATGTCCTCTTCGCGGGCCTGCGTGCCCTTCTCGAGGAGTTGCAGGGTCGACTGGTACTCCTCCTCGGCCACCTTGAATGCCGCTTCGGCCCGCTCGTACTCGGCGCGGGAGACCGCGTTGCCGTTCACGAGCTCGGCGAACCGGTTGAAGTCGGCGCGGGCGTTGGCGAGCCGCGCTTCGGCGGCCCGAACCGCGGCCTCGCGGCGAAGGCGCTCCTCGGGTCGCTCGCCGCTGCGCAGCGCCGCGAGCACCGCGCGGGACTGGTCGAGCTGTCCCTGCAGCGAGTTGAGTCGCGCGCGGAACTCGTCCTCGCGAAGCCGCGCGACGACATCGCCCTTCTTGACGCGCTGGCCCTCGGTCACCGGCACGTCGAGCAGAAGTCCGGGCACCTGGAACGCGAGTTCGACCCGCCTCGTCGCTTCGACGCGGCCGGGGAACGACCGCGTGGTGGACGCGTTCGCGGCGGCGATCGTGAGCGTCTTGACCGGCCGGATGGCGTTGTCCGTCGGCTTCGAGTCGCCTCCGCGCGAACACGCGACGGCGCCGATCGAGGCGAGGATCGCCAACGCCATCCCGCGCCCGAGTCCGCGCCGTAACGGCGCGACGACTGCCCGCCTGCGAGCCTCGACGGGACGATCGTCGCTCGCCCGGTTCCTGTCTGCCCGTGTCATCTGTGAGTTCCTCCGATGGGCATCGACCGCGCGAATCGCGCGACGCACCCGCGATGTTCCATCGCTGAGGCTCGGATGGTACCGGCGCGGCGACCGATTGCGCCCGCGCGCGAACGAGCGCAGTTCCGCGCCGCGGCGGTAGCATGCGTCGCGCGTCGACGGTGATCGACGCTTCGGCGAACGCGACCACGATGACGAAGGGCGAGACCTCCAGCGACGGTCGAAACGCGGCGGAATCCGGCGATGCCGTGTCGAAACCGGACGCGCGAGTGTTGCTCGACTTCCTGTTTTCGCTCGGCCAGGCGTACCTCGCCGGCGGCGAGCAGACCGCGCAGGTCGAACTCACGCTGCGTCGTGTCGCATCCGCATACGGCATGCGGCGCACGTCGGTCGTCGCGTTTCCAACCGCAATTCTCATCCGGATGTCCGACGGAGCGACGCAGCACGTCGATCTTGCGCCGGGACCGGGACGCGGCCTGCGGCTCGACCAGATCGCCCACGTCTACACGCTCGGCGCCGCGGCGCAGCGGGGCGAAGTCGTGCCGGAACTCGGGCTGCAACGGCTCAACGCGATCATGCGCGAGCCGGCGCGGTTCGGATTCGTCGGTTCCATCCTCGGACACACGATCCTCACGGTCGGCGTGGCGATGATCCTCGTGCCGGCGTTCGAGAGCCTGCTCTACGCGGCGCTCCTCGGTGCGCTCATCGGCGCGGTGAAGCTGGTGAAGGGCGGACAACCGGTGTTCGCCGTGCCGCTGCCGGTGATCGCCGCGGCGATCGTCTCGGGCGTGGTGTTTTCCGCGGTGCGCTACGGCTACGGCGTCGAGCCGCTGCACGTCCTCGTGCCGCCGCTCGTCACGTTCCTCCCCGGCGTGATGCTCACCATGGGCATGGTCGAACTTGCGTACGGCGACATGGTGAGCGGATCGAGTCGGCTCATCACCGGCTTCGTGCAGCTCGTCCTGCTCGCGTTCGGACTCGCCGCCGGAGCGATGGTCGTGGGCATGCGCAGCGACTTCGGCTCCGACGTGGTGCCGCTCGTCGATCCGATCCCGTGGGTGCCGTGGCTCGGCGTCGTGGTGTTCGGCCTCGGCGTGTCGATCCACTTCAGCGCGCCGCGCCGCTCGCTGCCGTGGATGCTGCTCGTCATGCTCGCGGCCTTCGCGGCGCAGCAAATGGCGACGCGGACCTTCGGCAGCGAGACGAGCGGCTTCTGGGGCGCGCTCGTCGCGACGCCGCTGGCGTATCTGGTGCAGATGCGATTCGGCGGGCCGCCGGCGATGGTGACGTTCCTGCCGAGCTTCTGGGTGCTCGTGCCCGGCGCGCTCGGGCTCCTGAGCGTGAAGCGCATGCTCACCGACCGCGCCGCGGGGATCGACGGGTTAGTCACCGTCGTATTCGTGATCGCGTCGATCGCCCTCGGCACGCTGATGGGCGCCGCGCTCTACAAGTGGGTGACCGAGACTTTCGGCGCGTGGCAATTCCGGCTCGGCCGCGCGGACCGACCGCGGCGCGGCGAATCGAAGCAGTGATCGGGACGAGCGCGAGGCTCAGTCCTCGACCGTCGCCAGGGCCACCGCAAGTCGGCAGCCGTCGTCGAACTGGTCGAGGTCGACCCATTCGTTCACGGTGTGGATCTCGTGCTGGCCGGCGCCGATCGTGACCGTCGGCACGCCGTACTGTGCGAACCAGTTCGCGTCGAGGCCGCCGTTGGAGAAGTAGGTCGACGGGGTGAGTCCGATCGACGTCGCCGCCTTCTTGGCCCGCACGACCGCGGGGTCGGTGTCCTTGAGATGGAACGACGGGTACTGCTTGACGCTCTCGAAGCGCAGCGTCGCGGTGCCGCCCTTGTCGTCCTTCACCGTCTTCACGGCCTTCTCGAACGCGCTCTTGTAGGCCTTCGTGATCGCCGCGGCGAAGGTGACGTCCGAACTCCGCGTCTCGCCGCGGGCGTAGACGAAGTCGGTGACGACGTTCGTCGCGTCGCCCGCCGCCGAGACCTGATCGCGCCCCGCGACGACGCCGACGTTGCTCGTGCCGGTCTTCTTGCCCTTCACCACCTTGCCGAACCATCCGCCCTTGCGGGCCTCGGCGAGCGCGAGCGAGAGCACCATCGTCGACGAGATGCCCTTCTCGGGCGCGACGCCGGCGTGCGCCGCCTTGCCTTCGATCTCGACGTCGAATCGCTCCGCGCCGACCGCGCCGGTGACGAAGTCCGCGGGCACCTTGCTGTCGACGTTGAAGCACATCGCGGCGCCGTCGAGGAACTTCCGGTTGAGGTAGTGCGAGCCCTGCAGGCCGCTTTCCTCGCGCACGGTGAAGAGGAGGGTGATCGGCGGATGCGGGAGCTTCCTCTTGAGAAGCGACTCGACCAGCGTCACGAGCACCGCGCAGCCGGTGCGGTTGTCGCCGCCGAGCGCGGTCTTGCCCGCGGAGTCGATGCGGCGGCCCTTCTTCACCGGCTTCGCGCCCTTGCAGAGCGGCACGGTGTCGAGGTGCGTGGCGAACAGGAGGCGCTTGCCCTTGATGGTGCCAGGCAGTGTGACGAAGAGGTTGCCGGTCTGCGTCGGCAGGGGGATGCGCTTGTTCGCGTCGTCGAAGCGAATCGCCTTCGCGGGGACGCCGAGTTTCTTGAGGTCCGCGACGATCGTCTCGGCGATCTTCTTCTCGTCGCCGCTCACGCCCTCGACGGCGAGATAGCGCATGAGGCGGGCTTCGGCGGACGCGGCGTCGATGAGGTCGTTGGTGTTGGGCATGGGAAGCGTTTCGATAGGGGGCGAGGGGTCAGATGCCCCACGGGAGTCCGAGGAAATACCACACGAAGAACAGCGCCGTCCACGAGATGAAGGTCCAGATCACGTACGGCAGCATGAGCGCGACGATCGTGCCGACGCCGGCCTTCTTGTCGTACTTCACGGCGAAGCCGACCACGAGCGCGAAGTACGCGTTCAGCGGCGTGATCGAGTTGAACGGCGAGTCGGCGAGTCGGTATGCGGCGAGGACGGCCTTGGGATCGACGCCGAGCCGGACCAGGATCGGCACGAACACCGGCGCGAAGATCGCCCACTTCGCGATCGCGCCGGTGATCACGAGATCGAGGAGCGCGACGACGACGATGAAGCCGACCAAGAGCCACACGGGTCCGATGTTCGCCGTCTCGAGCACATCGGCGATGTTCACCGCGAGGATCGTCGCCATGTTCGAGTAATTGAAGTAGGCGATGAACTGCGCGATGATGAACAGGAGCAGGATGAGCCCGCCGAGCGCGCTCAACTGCTTCTCGACGGCCTTGATGACGTCGTTGAACTTCTTGAACGTGCCCGCGCCGTAGCCGTACGCGGCGCCGGTGGCGAAGAAGACCGTCGCGATGAACGCGATGAGACCGTTCATGAACGGCGAGTCGCCGATGAGGGCGCCGGTCGCGGGATTGCGGAGCGCGGCGCCGGAGGGCAGCGTGAGGACCGCGAAGGCGACGAGGGCCACGCCCAGCGCGATCGCGGCGAACGTGAGTCCGCGCGACTCGGCCGCGGCGTCGCCGGCGCTGTCGTCCGCCGGCTTCTCGCCGGTGAACGCGCCGAGGCGCGGCTCGATCACCCGCTGCGTGATGAAGGTGATGACGAAGGTGAGGAGGACGACCGAGGCGATCGAGAACCACAGGTTCGAGGTCAGGCCGATCTGCAGGTTCGGATCGACGCTTCGCACCGCGTCGTTGGTGAACTCGGTCAGCACCGCGTCGAGCGGCTTGATGAGCATGTTCACGGTGAACGCGCCGGCGACCGCGGCGAAGCCGGCGGCGAGACCCGCGAGGGGATGGCGGCCGATCGAGAGAAACGCTGCGCCGGCGAGCGGGATCAGCACGAGGTAGCCCGCGTCGGCGGCGATGCTCGAGAGGATGCCGATGAAGACGAGGATGTAGGCGATCGACTTCGGCGGGGCGACCGCCACGAGCTTCCGGATGAGCGCCTTCACCAGCCCCGACTCCTCCGCGACGCCCACGCCGAGCACCGCGGCGATCAGGAGTCCGACGGCGCCGAAGCCCATGAAGTTGGGTACGAGCGAGGTGTAGATGAACCGGATGCCGTCCTTCGTCAGGAGGCTCTGTGCCGACGTCGTGACCGACTTCGTCTCGTGCGTCGCCTGGTCGATCACGTCGTAGGTGACGCTCGCGCCGGTCATCGCGAGGATGTGCGAGAGCATGATCGTCACTGCGATCAGGAGCAGGAAGATCACCGCGGGGTGCGGCACCATGTTGCCGACCTTCTCGACGACGTCGAGCACGCGCTGCATGGTGGACTTCGGGGCGGATGCGGCGGCGGTGGTGGCCATGGTGGAGTCCGACGAGGGTGTGGGCCGAGCGTTCCGTCAGGGCGCGAACGGCAGGACGATCGGGACGACGAGGACGCAGAAGATCATGACGAGGATCGCGAGTGGAACGCCGAGCTTCACGAAGTCGCCGAACTTGTAGTTGCCGGGCGTGACCACCAGCGTGTTCACCGGCGACGAGACCGGCGTCATGAATGCGGTCGACGCGGCGAGCGCGACGATCATCGCGAACGGATAAGGAGACAGGTGGAGGTCGCCGGCGATGGCGATGGCGACCGGCGCCATCAGCACCGCGGTCGCGGTGTTCGAGATGAAGAGCCCGAGCACCGCGGTGATGAGGAAGATGGCGGCGAGGATCACGTGGTTCCCCGCGCCGCCCACGGCGCGCATGAGGCCGTCCGCCATGAGTTCGACGCCGCCGGTGCGCTGCAGCGCCATCGAGAAGGGGAGCATGCCGACGATGAGGACGAGCGTCTTCCAGTCGATCGCCCGATAGGCGCCCTTCAGGTCAATGACTCCGAGCGCACCCATGAGGATGCAGCCGATGAGGGCCGCGTGCACGTTGGGCACGACGCCGAAGATCATGAGCCCGACGACGAGGAGGAGGCAGGCCACCGCCTGCACGGCCTTGCCCGCGACCGGCAGCACTTCGTCGATCTCGCTGGGCACCTCGAGCGTGACCACGCCGGTGTCCGCGGGTCGCACGCGGGCGATCGCCTTCCACGGGCCGATGACCAGCAGCGTGTCGCCGATGCGAAGCGGCTCGGTCACGATCTTCTCGCAGAGGGACGCGCCGCGGCGGCGCAGTCCGATGACGGTGAGTCCGCTGCGAGTGCGAAACTTCGCCTCGGGCACCGTGTGGCCGACGAGGTCGGAGTCGGCGGTGACCATGACCTCGGCCATGCCGAGTTCCTGCGAGCGGTCGCGGAAGTACTCGCCGCTCAGCGGCAGTTCCTCGAGACCGAAGGAAGACCTGAGCTTCGTCACCGATCCGGCGTCGTGTCCGCGGTCGACGAGCAGGATGTCGCCCGCGCGCAGCTCGAGATCGGGACTCGCGCACAGCACGTTGCGTCCGCCGCGCGCGGTCCGTTCGATCGCCAGCACGTTGAGATCGCGGGCGCCGCCGCGCTCGAGCTCGGCGACGCTGCGCCCTTCGAGGGACGAGTTCGCCGGAATGCGCAGCCGCGACTCGCGCTGTGCGAGGCCGTAGCGATCGATCCAGTCGGCGAGTCGCGGCCGCTTGGCGGCGCCGCCCTTCGCGTCGCCGGATCCCGCCGGCAGCAGGCGTCGGGCGAACAGCATGTAGCCGACGGCGATCGCGAGGATCGGGGCGCCAAACGGAAGGAACGTGAAGAAGCGGAAGCCGGTGGTATCGGCGGCGCCGATCGCGGTCAGGTGCCGCGTGAGCTCGGCGTTGACGACGAGATTCGGTGCCGTCGCGATCAGCGTCGTCATGCCGCTGACCAGCGCCGCGACGCTGATCGGCATCATCAGTCGACCGGGCGACGAGCCCGTGGCTTGGGCGATGCGGAGCGCGACCGGGATGAAGATGGCGGTGACCGCGGTCGAACTCATCGTCGCGCCGAGCGTGCAGACGACGACCATGAGGAGCGCGACCAGACGCACCTCGCTCGAGCCGGCCTTCTTCGTCAGCCAATCGCCCAGCGCGCGGGCCACGCCGGTGCGCACCAGCCCCTCGCCGATCACGAAGAGCGCCGCGATCAGCACGATGTTCGCATCGGCGAAGCCAGCCAGCGCTTCATTGATCGTCAGGACGCCGGTGAACGGCAAGAGCACGATCATGAGGAGCGCGACGACGTCCATCCGCGGCCGATTCACCGCGAACATCACGACCGCGGAGGCCAGCAGTAGGAGTACAAGCGCGAGTTGTTGGCTCATGGTGGCTCGCTCGCCGCGGTCCCCGCGCTCTGACATCGCGGATGACCGCGGCCGTGTGGCGGCATCGCGTCGACGCCGGCATGACCTCTCCGACAGCGGGAAGGTAGGGCTGTGAAGCGCAGCCCGCAAGCGCGCTCATCCGAACGCGCCCCGCTCGTCTGATCGCGCCCCGCTCGTCTGATCGCGCCCCGCTCCTCTGATCGCGCATTGACACGCGCGGTCGTGCAGCGTCCAATGCCCGGCGACCGCGGAGAGCGTCGCGACGCGTAGACGTCGGGATCGCGCTCCGCGGCGCCGCGAGCGGGAGCCACACATGGCGAGACGAACGACGAAGCGGACGGGCTCGAGTGGGCCGCGGCGATCGGCCGCGACCGTCACGGCGCACGTGTCCACCGGCCATTTGCCCACGAACGAGGTGGTGCGGGCCTTGGTCAAGGAGGCCTACGACCGGTTCAAGGCGAACAAAGACGGCGCAAATTCGACGGTCTATCCCGCCCTCGCGCGGGTGTCGCCGAAACTCTTCGGCGTCGCCGTCGTCGGCACTGCCGGCAACGTGGTCGAGTTCGGCGACTCGTCGCACGAATTCACCATCATGAGCGTCTCGAAGCCGTTCATCTTCGCGCTCGTGTGCGAACGCCTCGGCGCCGCGAAGATGCGTGAACTCGTGGGCGTGAACGCGACGGGACGGGCCTTCAACTCGACCGAGGGCGTCGAGCGCTCGGGGGACGGTCGCACCAATCCGATGGTCAACGCCGGTGCGATCGCAACGACGAGCCTGGTGCCCGGCGCGACGAAGAAGGCGAAGTGGGCCTTCATCCACGAAGGACTCTCGCGCTTCGCCGGGCGTCGGCTCGCGGTGAACGAGGAGGTCTACGAGTCCGCATCGAAGACCAACTTCCGCAACCAGAGCCTGGCCCGACTTCTTCAGAGTTACGGCAAGATCTACATCGATCCCGCCGAGGCCGTCGATCTCTACACCAAGCAGTGCTCGCTCGACGTGAGCGCCCGCGATCTCGCGGTGATGGGCGCGACGCTCGCCGACGGCGGCGTGAATCCGCTGACCAAGGAGCGCGTCGTCGCTCCCGAGGTGTGCCACTACGCGCTTGCGGTGATGGCCACGGCGGGCCTCTACGAAACGTCCGGCGACTGGCTCTACGAGATCGGCCTGCCGGGCAAGAGCGGCATCGGCGGCGGCATCGTCACGGTGTCGCCCGGCAAGGGCGGTCTCGGCACGTTCGCGCCGCCGCTCGACGCCGCCGGCAACAGCGTGAAGGGACAACTCGTCGCGAAGTACCTCTCGCAGCGCCTCGGCCTCGATCTCTTCGTATCGGCGCCGGTCGCCTGACCGTCGCGGCCCTGAACAACCCCGAGTCAGAGAGAACCATGAGCACCACTGCAGCCTTGCACGCCGACTCCGAGCGAGACTCGTGGGTCCCGATGATCGTGATCGCCATGGGCCAGATGCTCATGTCGTTCAACGTCGCCGCGATCCCCGTCTCGATGGGCGGGATGGTCGAGCGATTCCAGACAGCGCCGACGACCGTCGGCACCGCCGTCGTGATGTACTCGCTCGGCGTGTCGGGCTTCGTCATGCTGGGCGCGAAGCTCGGGCAACGATTCGGCTCGAAGCTCTTCTTCCAGGTCTCCGTCGGCCTCTTCCTCGCGGCGATGGTCACGATGGTGCTCGCGCCGACCGCGGGGATCATGCTCATGGCCCAAGGACTCGCGGGCCTCGCCGGCGCGGCGCTCGTGCCCACGCTCGTCGCCCTCATCGCGAACCACTATCGGGGCAAGCAACAGGCGGAAGCGGTGGGCTGGCTCGGTTCGGCGCGAGCGATCGCAGGCGTCCTCGCGTTCATCAGCGTCGGTTACCTCGCGTCGATCGACTATCGGCTCGGCTTCGGCCTGCTCATCGTTCACGCGGCGGCGATCCTCGTCCTGAGCTTCAAGCTGAAGCCCTCGGCTCCGAAGCCCGAAGTCAAGATCGACGCGCTCGGCGTGGTGCTTGCGGCGATCGGCATCATCTGCGTCACCTTCGGCTTCAACAACCTGCGCGGTTGGGGGGTCTTCCTCGCGCGCGACGCGGCGCCGTTCAACGTGGGCGGCGTGTCGCCGGCGCCACTCCTCATCGTCGTCGGCATCGTCATCGTCACCGCGTTCTTCGTCTGGTCGCGCTCGCGGGCCGAGCAGGGCAAGATGCCGCTCCTCGCGGTCGAAGTCGTGCGCTCCGGCCGCGAGTGGGCCACGGTGATCGCGCTCTTCATCGTGGTGGCGATCGAGGCGGCGATCAACTTCTCCGTGCCGCTCTACATCCAGATCGTGCAAGGCCGTTCGAGCATGGCGACGTCGCTCGCCATGATGCCGTTCATGCTCACGGTGTTCTTCACCGCGATCCTGATCGTGCGCCTCTACACCAAGTTCACGCCGCGACAGATCGCGCGGGCGGGGTTTGTCCTCGTCGCCGCCGGTGCCCTGTGGCTCTCGTTCGTCGCCCGCAACGACTGGGCGGTCGTCCCGGTGATCATCGGCCTCGTCACCGTCGGCCTCGGCCAAGGCGCGCTGGTCACGCTCCTCTTCAACGTGCTGGTCACCGCGTCGCCGAAGGAACTCGCGGGCGACGTCGGCTCGCTGCGCGGCGTCACGCAGAACCTCGCGGCCGCGGTCGGCACCGCCGTCATGGGAGCGCTCCTCGTCGGCATCCTCAGCGCGACGATCCTCGGCAAGGTCGATGCCAATCCGAAGTTCTCCGAGGAACTGCGAGCCCAGGTCAACCTCGACAACATCAACTTCGTGTCGGACGACCGCCTGACGGAGCGCCTTGCGGCGACGTCGGCGACGCAGGCCGAAGTCGACGAAGCGGTGCGGGTGAACACGGAAGCGCGTCTGCGCACGTTGAAGACGGGATTCCTCGTCCTCGCGTGCCTCGCGGTGCTGGCGATCTTCCCGTGCAGTTGGCTGCCGAACTATCGCGCGGGCGAAGAACTCCCGGGCGACGACGATCGTGCGAAGCGGGCGACGCCCGCGACGCGGTGACGGACGCGCACGACACCGTGAAGTGAAGCGAGCCCACTCGCGAAAGGGAGACACCATGACGAGCCCGTCCCTCGCCAGTCTGCTCGGCGTTCTCGCCGCAACGTCGCTTGCCGCCGCGCAGTCGACGCCGCCGCCCGCGGCCGCGCCGGCGACGTCGCCCGCGCCCTCGGCGCCGCCGGCGCCCGAATCCGCGCCCGCCCCGAACGTCTACGACGCGCTGTGGACCAGCGACGTCGATCTGCCTGGCACGCTCAGCATCTACGACGACGGCTTCTCGCCCGGCGACGCGACGACGAGCGCGATCAAGGAACTCGACGAGATCGAAGCCCCGCACGACGGCCGCTTCCTGATGTCGTTCACCGATCCGGTCTTCGAGTCGATCGTCGGTCCGCTGAACTCGCTCTACGCGGCGACCGGCCTGCGAGTGGGGGTCGCGTACACGACGATCTTCCAGTTGGGCAACGCAGGCGTGAACGGCTTCTCCGGCGACCTCGACCTCATGACCGCGTGGACGTTGCTGGGGCGCGGCACGCCGAACACCGGCACGTTCGTCTTCACCGGCGAGGATCGATTCCGTCAGGCCGATCAGCCCGCGTCACGCGTCGGCCCGGAGATGGGCACGCTGCAGCCGACGACCAACGGATTCAACGACCGCGGCTGGGTGGTGCGTGACGCGTACTGGCTTCAACGACTCTTCGACAACCGCCTGCGCATTCTCGTCGGTCGCGCCGACCTCACCGACTTCGTCGGTGCGCACCGACTCCAGAACCTGAACAACTCGTTCTCGAACCGATGGTTCTCCGCGAACCCGGTGGTCGCGTCGCCCGGCCACGGTCCCGCGGCGGGCATCTCCTTCGCGCCCTGTGACTGGTTCTACGTGAGCGCCGGACTGGCGAACGCGTACGGCACCACCACCACGATCAGCGTCGACACGCTCGATCAGGGCCAGTTCTTCTACACCGCGGAGTTCGGCCTCACGCCGCGCATCGAGGGACTCGGCGCGGGCCGATACCAGCTCATGCTCTGGCACATGGACGAACGGCCCGATCGCGGCCTGCCGAGCGACCAAGGCATCTCGGTGATCCTGAATCAGGAGATTGGCGACACGCTGCTCGCGTTCGCCCGCTACGGCAACTCGGAAGCGACGCTCACCAACGTGCAGAACGCGGTGCAGGTGGGCCTCGGCCTGCAGAACCTCTTCGGCGGGGAGAGCCTGACCGGCTTCGCCGGTTCATGGGGCGAACCGGATCGCACCGGTTGGCGCAACGAGACGGTGTTCGAACTGTTCCACCGCTTCCAGCTCTCGCGCTTCAGCCAGTTCACGCTGGGCGGCCAGATGATCTTCGACCCGAGCAACAGCCCGACCGACTCGAGCGTGGTCGGCGTGCTCACGCTGCGCTATCGCATCGCGTTCTGATCCTTCGGGCTGTCGATGCCCGGGATCCCGACGCGGATGCGGTCGGAGAAGTTTGGGTCGTCGATCGCGGCGTTCGCTGTGTCGTTGATGAGGGCGCGCTTGCGAAGCTCCTCGAAGGGCATCGAGTTGTCGATCGCGCCGGTCGCCCACAGGTAGCGGTCCATCAGCCCGTTGACCAGGAATCGCCAGTCGAACCTGCCGTCGCGACCCGCGGCGTTGGCGTAGCGCACGATGTTGATCGAGCAGTTGTTCTTGAGCAGGTGATACCACTCGGGCGTGGCGTAGAGCTCGTTGATGCGCTCGACGTACACCTCGAGCAGGCGGCGGAGCGCCGGCGGCGACGCGCGAACGCGATGGAGATACACCGACTCGCCGCGATGCTTGGTGCGCACGCCGACGAGGTCGCGCTCGTCGCCGACGACGTAAATCAGTTCGTGCTGCTTGAACATCGAGGCGACGGGGGCGAAACCCTCGCCGACCTCGGGGCGGATCTCGATCGAGATGCACAGCGGTTTGGCGTTGTCGAAACAGAAGCTGACGAACGTGTGCCCGACGATGCCGAGGCCCCAGTCCGACACGAAGAAATCGGCCGCGGTGAGGTGGCGCAGGTCGTAGGTGCGTTCCTCGTAGATCTCGTCGAAGTCGCTGCGGCTGCGGTAATGGAAGTTGCGAAGCCCCTCGACGTGCAGGATGTCGCCGTCGAGGCGCATGTGCGGCAGCACCGCGACTTCGCGACGCCACTCGCGGTCATGCGACGGCGCGATGAGCGACCACCAGACCATCATGCCCGCCACGAGGCACGCAACGATTCGCTTCAGCCGCTTCGACGGGCGAATCAGGATCGCGTACGTGGCGAACGCGGCGAAGGCGATGGCCATCGCAAGCCGGATGTTCGGGAACGGCAGATTCGACCAGTAGAGCGCGAGCGTCGTCCAGACGAGGACGAGCGCCACGAGGAGGCGCACTGCGCTACGGCCAAGGAAGCCCGCGACGCGACCCGCGATCGAGCGACGCCGCGGCGCATCGGGCGCGTTCGGTTCGCGTGCGATCATCGTCGACTCGTGCGATGGCGGCATGGAGAGAGGCGAAGCGTAGCAGCGCGTCCGACGCCAGCCGACGCGACTCGCTCGCGGTACGCTTCGCGCCGTGAAACGCCTAGACCATGTTCAGCGTCGTTGGAGGATGGTCGCGCTGTCCGGCGCGAGTCTCGCGTTGCTGTCGCCGCTCGGCTGCCAGACCCAACCGGGTCTCGGGACCCTGGGCGGCGCCGGCGCGGGCGTCGCGGTCGGCTCGATGATCGGCAGCGGCAATGGTCGCACCGCTGCGATGATCGGCGGCGGGTTGCTCGGCGCGGCGGCGGGCAATCAGCTCGTCGATCGTCCGGTCGCCGAAGCGAACGCGGCGCGACAGGCCGCGGAGCGGGATGCCGAGTGGCAACGTCGGCTGGACTTCGAACGACAGGTCATCATCGAGCGCGATCGCGCGCAGCGGGAGATCGAGGAACGACGACTGTTCGAGGAGTGGAAGCGCACTCGCGGCGCCTGATTCGCACGGACGAAACCCATGAACCACATCGCTTCCATCGTTCGCAGCTCGCTCGTCCTCTGCACGCTCGCGTCGCCCGTCGTCGTGTCGGCGGCCGATCCGCCGCCGCCGCCGATCGTCACCCGCGTGAACGAGGCGTTCGCGTCGATCGACGCCAATCATGACGGCGCCATGACGTTCGCGGAGTACCGCGACTTCGTGTTCGCGGCGTTCGCCGCCGCCGACGCCGACGGGAACCTCACGCTGACCTTGAGCGAGATCGGAGCCGACGCAGGCGACCGCTTGGCCTTCGCGAAGATCGACCGCGCGAAGAAGGGCGAGGTGACGCTTGCCGAGTTCATGCGCATGCAGCGGCTGCTGTTCGACTTCGCCGATCTCGACCTGAACGGCTCGGTGTCGCGCGAGGAGTACCTCGCGATCATGCTGGCGTCGGGCTACGGCTGGATCGACGCCGACGGCGACCATCGACTCAATCGCGCGGAGTACGTCTCAGTGCTCGCCAACCTGTTCGCCGCGCTCGACGCCGATCGCTCCGGCTCGCTGTCCGCGGCGGAATATGCGGTGTTCGCCGCGACGCGCCCAGCGAGCGCGAGTCCCGACGGCTCCGTGAGTCCGGCGGCGTTCATCGAGGACGGGCTACGGGCGCTCCCGGCGGACATGCGGTAGGCACGTCACTTCGCATCGACGCGGGTCCACGTCGCGTCGGGCGCGAAGGTCCCCATCGCCATCGCGTCGGCGCGGGTCGACGCGCCGAGGTCGCGTCGCCACACCGTGCCGTCGACGATCACGAACGTGTTGCGGCCCGTCTCGCCGTAGCTCGACGGAAACGCGACGATCGAGACGGTGGTCGACGCGCGGGCGCCGGTCGGCGGCAACACGCGGAAGAGGTAGCCGTCGGCGGGAATCGGCGTCGGCATGTTCGCTGCGTCCGCGACGGCGAATCCCAGTCCCACCGGCGATTGCTCGCCGCCGAGGTCGTCGGACCAGTAGAGCCCGTCGCGCGTGCCGCCGCTGCTGAGAATGCGCGATGCGAAGGTCTTCGTGCCGTCGCCGTCCGGATCCATGTCGAAGTACACCTGCTCCGCGCCGGCGAGCGCGACCAGCGCGAGGACCGCAGTCGCCTCGTTCGATTCGATGCGAGCCGCGCGGACGATCGTTCCGCCAGCGGCGGTGTCGAAGTACCAGCGATCGCCGCTGCGCACGATCGGCACCGGGAACGTCCAGCCTTGCTCGCCGACGACGAGCGAACAGACGTCGGGGCCGTCCTGTCGAATCGAATGGCCGCGGTCGTACGCGAGCGCGAAGCGCTGGAGGTCGAGGTCGTCCTGCGTCGAGTCGCCGCTCGAGAGCATGGCGATGTCGGGGCCGAAGATGCGGTGCAGGCTCTCGCCGTCGAGATCGGCGGCGGCGTTTGCCAAAGACAGTCCGGCTTCGTCGGGAGTCGCGAAGGTGTACTGCACGTTGGGCTGCGCAGCGTCGCGCGGAGCGGAGTCGGTCGAAGCGCACGCGGCGACGAGCGCGGCCGCGACGAGCGCGGCGAGGCGAACGAGGCGAGTCGCGACACGGGCGTGAAGGCAAGTGGTCATGGGAGCTTTCGATGAAGTCGCAGGAAGTGATCGGGCGATTCGACGAGTCGTTGCAAGTGGGGCACGTCGCCTAGCGTCCGCCGAGACGACCTCCGCCCAGCGGCGCGGCGCCGCCGCGACCGCCGCCGATGCCGCTTCCGCCACTGCCGCCGCCGCTACCGCCGCCGATGCGACCGCCGCCGGTTGGTCGCGACGCAGGCGCGGGCGCGGGACGCATTGCCGGTTGAGTGCGGTTCCCCAAGCCGAAGCCGCCGGAGCCCTGACCGCCGCGCGGCGCCGGTGCCGGGGCCGGACTCGGGCTCGGGAACCGGCGATTCTGATCGAACGCGCTGCCCGAGCCCGCAGGGCGATCGAGGTTCGTTCCGCGCGGAAGCGTCGGACGGTTGCCACCGATCGGCGTGGGGGTCGGGATCGCGGGTCGCGTGGACGGCAGCGTCGACGGACGTGTGGACGGAAGCGTCGACGGACGGTTGGACGGCGGCGTCGACGGAACATTGGGCCGTCGCTCGCCGGGCGTCGGAATGTTCGCGCGGGTGATCGGCGTCGCACGGTCGCGTCCGGGGATGCTCGGCGCGGCGCTGGCCGAGCCGCTGCCGACGCCGCGCCAGCGATCGAGCGCGCCGCCGGTCGTCCCTCCCGTCGAATTGCCGGGGCGATTGAGGAAGTCGCGTCCCTGGCCCGGTCGATCCGGCGCCGGACGCCACGGTTCGCGATCGCCGCCGGGTCGCGGCCAGCCCGCGCTCGGCGGTCGCGGGTTGTTGATGTTCACGTTGATGTTCGTGTTGTTGTTGTTGTTCACGACCGGACCGCGGTTCCAGCAACGCGAGCCCCAGCAGCCGCTCACGCGCCAGTTGCAGCTCGAGTTCGACCAGATCACGCCGCCGACGACCACGCCCACGCCGAAACTGATCACCGCAACGGCGACCGGATCGGGACGCCGCACGACCACGACCGGCGCGAACACGACGTACGGATTGAACACCGGCACGTAGATGACCTGCGGGTTCGCGGGTCGGATGATGATCGTCTGCTCCTCGCGAACGACGACCTGCTGCGGCGTCGTGTGCAGCGATCCGTTGTCCCACGCGCGGCGCCGCATCTCCTGCACGGCCTCCATGAGCGCCTCGCTCTGCGTCAGGAACGCGGTGCCCAGGGCCGCCGCCCACTCGGGGTACGCGTGAAGCATCTTGAGCGCGTCGGGAATCGCGACGAGCGCGACCACGGCTTCGTCCCAGCTCTTCGCCTCCGGGCGCTGCTCTAACGTCTTCGCGGTGCCGCCGGCATTGACGAAGGCGACCGCAGCCGCGACGTCGTCGGGGAAGATGCTCGACTCGAGCATGATGGCGAGCAGCGGATCGGGATAGATCGCGATCGGCGCCACGAGTTCCTGGAGGTCCTCCGCGCTCAGCCCGCTCTCGCTGTTGCCGGGCATCTGGCTCGGCAGCGCCTGGCCGTCGCCGAGCGGCAAGGATCGCGGTTCGGCCCCGGCGATCGCCGCGGCGAAGAACGCGGCGGCGAGAAGAAACGCGAACGAGAGTCGTACCGACATGAGATCGCTCCAGCGCGGTGCGCCCGGCGTCGCGACGACGAACGCGTCGTGATCGACCGAGCGAGCGTGCAGCGTCCGAAGACGCCGCGTCGGCGTCAAGCGAGAAACGCGAAAGCCGCGGCGCCGCGCTCACGCCCGCGGGGCGTTCGACCGCGCGGCCATGACGCGACGCTTCAGCTTTCGGTAGCGCCAGTTCAGCAACACGATGATCCCGGCGACGACCGCGATGCCACCCACGGTGAGCCACGGGTTGTCGCGGTTCAGGTGGCTGTTGATGACGCCGGCGCCGAGGTACATCGCGGTGCAGCCGAGCACGCTGCCGAGGAGGATCGCGCAAAACGTCGCGCGACGGGACATGCCGAGCAGTCGTCCGAAGATCGAACCTCCGACTGCGCCGGTCGCGGCGAGCGGGAAGAAGACGAACGCGACGAGCCCGACGAACGTGGCCCGCCGGATCCACGGCTGGTGCGCCAGAATGAACTGCCCGTCTTCGACGAGTCGCAGGAGCCGCGGACCGACGACCGGCATGCGATAGAGGAAGCTCGCGTGATAGACGAACAACATCGCGATCGCGACGTCCATCCACACCACCATCGCGAACAGTTCGCCGCGGGTGAGGAACGACGCGACGTTCTCTTCGTGCGGTCCGGGGACGTCCGTGCCGCCGAGGATGACGAATCGGCCGAAGAAGAAGAACGTCGCGACCGCCGCGGCGAGGAGCTTCCGAAGGAACTCTCCGCCCTCCGCGACGAATGCCGCGGCGAGCGCCAGTCCGGTGCCGACGAACGGCGCGAACAGGGTGAACGCCCAGACGAACGGATGGTCGCTTCGGAACTGGTCGCGGAACGCGTGTTCGTCGGCGAGCAGCGACTGCTCGTCGTTCGCGGTCGGCGTGTGGTTGGGGGACGCGGTCATGGGCGGGAGCGGCGAAGCGCGGCGGGCAAGCGTACCGCCCGCGTCCGACGCGGTGCGCGGTCGGCTCGCGCGGAACACGACGACGCGCCGGCGTTCCGTATCATCCCCTCCATGCCTGCCGATACCGCGTCCGTTTCCGACGTCGTGCGCGCCGTTCTCGCGTCCAAGTCCGACGACTCCGTCGTGCTCGCGATTCCGGGAACGTCGTACCGCCTCACCTTCAAGACGTCTGGACCGATCCCCGCCCAAGAAGGCAAACACGTCAAGGGACGCATCCACGGCAAGGCGCTGCGCATGCACGTGGCCCACGCAGGCGGCGCGTTCATCGAGCCGGTGTACGGTCAGCCGCGCATCGTGCAGGGCAGGGTCCGGGCCATCGACTCAGCGGCGAACCGCGTGCTGGTCGACATCGCCGTGCCCGCGTGGCTTTCGGTTGCCGAGGGCCAGTCCGCGTCCGAGTTCGCCGTCGGACAACTGGTGAACATGTACGTCGAAAGCGGGATGACCTTCACGCCCGCGTGACGCGCGTTGCGACGTCGGCGTCATTCCTCGGCCAGCAACATCTCGATCGCCGCGTCGACCTTCTGGTTCGCGCAGTCGACCACGCGGAGCTTGCCCTTCTTGTCGATCAGGAAGTAGTCGGGGAAGCCATTGACCTTGTAGGTCTTGATCGCGGCGTCGTCGGCGAGCCGACACACCGGATAGGCGATGCCCTTGTCCTTCACCGTGGCGGCCATCTTCTCGCCGCCGCGCGGATGGCACAGGCCGATGATCACCAGCTTGTCCTTGTACTTCGCCGCGAGTTCGTTGTTGTGCGGGATGCTCGCGATGCACGGGCCGCACCACGTCGCCCAGAAGTCGAGGAGAACGACCTTGCCCTTGAGATCGGCCAGCTTCATCGGCTGCGAGTTGATCCACTCGGGGCTCGTGATCTCCGGCGGTTCCTTGTCGACGAGCCCGCTGAATTCGGAGCGTCGTTGCGGGCCGCCTTCGGTGAGCGCCGCGATCTGCTCGGGTGTTGCGGCCTTCGGCGTCGCCGGCGCCGTGCCTCCGGCGGGAGCGCTCGGCGGCGGGGGATCGTTGACCGCGACGATCGCGACGAGCGCCGCGTCGACGAGGAGGGACGACGCTCCGCTTGCGCCGGACTTCGGCGCGCTCGTCGGCGGCGCGAGCGGTCCGCCTGGAGTCGCGCTCTTTCCGTCGGGCTTCTTGTCGTTCCCGTTCTTCGCGTTGGGGTCCTTCGACTTGTCGCCCTCGGGTGCGGCGTCCGGCGCCGGTTCGAGCAGCAGCCGCTCGACGACCGCCTTCACCTTTTCGGGGCGGAGGCCGAGCGCCCGCAGGTTGCCCGCACGGTCGACGACGCCGATCGTCGGCCAGTATTCGACCTTCCATGCGCGAGCGCTCTGCTCGTCGTCGTCGACGCAGATCGAATAGGAGATCGACTTTTCCTTCGCCACGTCGGCCATGTGCTCCGAGCCGCGCTTCGCGTCGTGCACGCCGATGATCACGACGTCCGACGGATGCGCCTTGGCCAGCGCGTTCATCTCGGGGATCGACTTCACGCACGTGCCGCACCAGGTCGCCCAGAACTCGACGACGACGACCTTGCCCGCGGAGTTCGCGAACGTGCGCGGATCGCCGATCCAACTCTTCACGTGCAGCGGTGGCGGCGGCTTGCCGATCAGCGGCGCGAAGCGGACGAGCGCGCCCTTGATATCCCAGAACCAATCGGCCGGAAACTCTTCGCTCGTCTTCGGAGCGGTGGACGGCGCGCCCGGCTTCTTGCCGGGAGGGGCGGCGTCGGCGCTCGGCGCGGCGACGCCGGCCAACGAGACGCACGACGCGAACAGGACGCTGACGGCGCGGTGACGTCGACGCATGCGGCGAACTCCGCAGCGAACGCAGTCGACTCGCTCTCGATCGGACGACCGCGCCGAACGTCGCGCGGCCCTACTTGGACGAGTAGCTCTTGCGCTCGGTGCCGGCCCGATTGTAAACGGTCATCGCGCCGGATCCCTTCTCGTCGACGCCCAAACGCAGCGACTCCTGGCCCTTCTCGTTGCGGAGGCTCAACGTGCCCGACTTGCTCGTCACGTCGACGCCGAGCGCGGCTGCGGAGATGCCCGCCGAATCGCTGAGTTCGACGCGTCCGCCGCCGACGTTCGCCTCCATGAGGAGCAGACGCTTGCCGTTGAGGAGCAGGCCGAACAATCCGCCGGCCGTCGATCCCTGCGACACCACGCAGGGTTCGCCCGCGGGAGTCGACGTCACGAGGCGCCCGCCCGCGTCGTTGCCGACTCCGGCGGTGACCACGGGGATGCCGTTCGAGTTGCGCACCGACATCTCGCCGCCGCCGCCTTCGCCCGCCGGCCCAAGCGTGACGAGCGGCTTCTTGTCGCTCGAGAACGCCGTCAGCGAACCGCCGCCGGTGTCCGCGCCCGCCGAGATCGCAAGATTTCCCTCCAGGTCGGCGAGCCGCAGCTCGCCGCCGCGCGGACCGGTGGTGAGTCCCGCGACGCGCGTCCCTTGGCGATTCCGAACCGCGACCGCGCCGCCGTCGGCGACCGCGAATATTTCCGCCGCCGGACCACCTGCGGCGTCGAACGCGAGGAAGCCGCCAGCGCCATCGGCGGCGCGCACCGCGGCGGACGGCTTGCCGGAGCGCCCGTAGAGCTCGACGTATCCGCCTTCGGAATAGGTCGCGATGCGCGCCGTGGGTTTGCCGGTCGCGTCGTACGCCTCGATCTTCCCGCCGAGGTCCGACGCGTATGCGCCGATCGCCGGCGCGCCGCGGGCGTTCCACAGCGAAAGGTCGCCGCCCTTTCCGGTCGCGGTGATGCGGGCCGCGTTCGTGCCCCCCATCGTCCAGAGATCGAACTGTCCGCCCTCAGGGCTTGCCGAGAGAAGCCCGATCACCTTGTCGTGCGTGTCGACGAGCTCAAGGCGTCGCGTGCGCACCACGTCGCTCGAGTCCGCGCCGCCCGGCGCGGCGGCGAAGAGGAGGCAGATCGGCGCGCAGAGGATCGCCGCGACGCACGCGACGCGCGAGCGTCGCGCTGCCCGCGCGGCATCGCGCCGCGACGCCGCGAGCGCTTGTTCCAGCCGCTCGATGCGGTCGGCCAGTGCCACCGACGTTACGTCGGCGGAAGGCGAGTGCGAAGCGCTCGGGGTACGGTCGATGTGGTCGGCGTGCATGTGCGGTTCCATTCGATCGGTCGGGAAATCGGTCGATCGGTTAGCGAAGTCGGACTCGTTCGAGGTCGGGTCGATCGCGACGGAGCATCGCTCGACCGACGACGCGGGCGATCGGCGTGATCGCCGCGCGCGGCTCGGTAGCATACCCCTCGCGCCTCGCGCGGCACGCTTCGCCGAAGCGGCGAGCGGGCGTGCATCGAGAGACACCGAGGATCGAGTGACCCATGGCTTCGACCCCACAACGCCGTACCGCGCGCGGTGATGCAGCCGCTTCGAAAGCTCGCGAACTTGGCGTCGGCCTCGTCGGCACGAAGTTCATGGGCCGCGCGCATGCGAACGCATGGCGACAGGCGGGCTGCTTCTTCGATCTGCCGCGGCCGATCGTGCTGCGCTCGGTCGCGGGGCGCGACGGCGCGGCGACGACGGCGTTCGCGACGCGTTGGGGGATCGGGACGTCGACCACCGACTGGCGCGACGTCGTCGCCGATCCGGCGGTCGAACTCGTCGACGTGCTCACGCCGAATCATCTGCACGCGGAGATGTCGATCGCGGCGCTCGAGGCGGGCAAGCACGTCGCGTGCGAGAAGCCGCTCGCGGGAACGCTCGCCGACGCGAAGGCGATGGCGGCGGTGGCCCGCAAGGCCGCGAAGCGCGGGTTGAAGACGTTCTGCTGGTTCAACTATCGACGCTGCCCCGCGGTCGCGTTCGCGCGGCAGCTCGTTGAGCGCGGCAAGCTCGGGCGCATCCATCACGTGCGGGCCGCGTACTTGCAAGATTGGGGGAAAGCGTCAACGCCGCTGTTGTGGCGATTCCAAGCTGACCAGGCCGGCTCCGGCGCGCACGGTGACCTCAACGCGCACATCGTCGACATGGCCCGCTTCATCACCGGCGACGAGATCACCGAGGTCGTCGGCTCGATCGAGGAGACGTTCGTCAAGGAGCGGGCGATCGTGAAGGGCGCGGGCGGCGAGATCGCGGGCAAGGGCGCGAAGACGTCGAAGGGCGGCAAGGCGAAGTCGACGGTCGACGACTGCGTCCTCTTCCTCGCGCGGTTCGCGTCCGGCGCGGTCGCGAGCTTCGAGGCCACGCGCCTCGCAACCGGCAACCAGAATCGCAACACGATCGAAGTCAACGGCGAGAAGGGCTCGATCAAGTTCGACTTCGAGCGCATGAACGAGTTGCAGTGGTGGGACGACACGCTCGAGAGCGGCCTGCGCGGGTGGAGCCGCATCATGTGTACGAACGGCGGCGACCATCCGTACGCGAGCGCGTACTGGCCCGCGGCGCACTTGATCGGATACGAGCACGGATTCGTGAGCATGGCCGCGGACATCGCGCTCGCGCTCGACGGAAAGAAGCCGGTCGTCGCATTGCCGGATTTCGACGACGCGTACCGCACGCAATGCGTGCTCGAAGCGGCGATCCGCTCGGCGCGCGAGCGACGGCCGGTGGCGATCGGCGAACTGGCGTGAGCGAAGCGAGCAGTCGCCTCGCGCTGCGCACTACACTGCGCGGCCTTCGAGGACGACCGACCGTGCTGAGCCCAGCCGAACGCGAACAGACCGCCGCCACGCTCGCCCGCGCGCTCGACGCGCTGCGCTCGTTGCAGCGCCCGGACGGCCACTGGTGCGCCGAGCTCGAGGGCGACTCGATCCTCCAGAGCGAGTACATCCTGATGAAGTGGATGCTTCGTCAGGAAGCGCAGCCGATGGCCGACGGTCGCGACGGCGCGGAAGTCCTGAGTCGCATGACGAACAAGCTGCGGCAGCAGCGCCGCGCCGACGGCGGCTGGGGTCAGTATCCGGGCTCCGGCGTCGATCTCTCTGCGACGGTAAAGGCGTACTTCTGCCTCAAGCTCGCGGGCGACGATCCGCGCTCGCCGGAGATGACGAAGACGCGCGACCTCGTCCGCTCGATGGGCGGCGCCGAGCGCTGCAACTCGTTCACGAACTTCTATCTCTCGTCGCTCGGGCAGATCTCGTGGGACGCGGTGCCGGCGATCCCGCCGGAACTCATCTACCTGCCGAAGTGGTTCTACTTCCACATGGACAAGATGAGCGCGTGGTCGCGGACCATGATCCTGCCGCTCGCGCTCGTCACCACGCTGCGCGTGACCCGCGAACTTCCGGCGAAGCTAGGGATCGACGAGCTGTTCGTCGATCACGAGGCGCGGCATCGGCTGAAGCTCCGCGACGACGTGCCGGGATTCTGGAAGGGCTTCTTCCTCTGCGCCGACTGGTTCCTCAAGCGATTGCACGACCTCGGCGGCACGCCGTGGCGCACGAAGGCCGTGCAGGCGTCGCTCGACTGGATCCTCACTCGCGCCGGACAGGACGGTCCCGCGGCGACGGAAGGGCTCGGCGCGATCTTCCCGCCGATGGTCTACGTCCAGGTGGCGCTGCAAGGGCTCGGCTACGACCGCGCGAACCCGATCGTGCGCCGCGCGGAGCAAGAGCTCGACGCGTTCTTCGTGCACGGGACGCCGTGGAAGGACGACGGCACGTCGCACATGCAGCCGTGCTTCTCGCCGGTGTGGGACACGGGCATCGCGTTGTACGCGCTCGCGGACTGCGGCTTGGCCGGTTCGTCCGAGGCGGCCCGCGCCGCCGAGTGGCTGCGGGCGAAGGAATGCCGCTTCGTCGGCGACTGGAAGAACAACGTCGACGAGAACGTGCCGTTCAGCGGCTGGTTCTTCGAATATCAGAACGCGTATTACCCCGACGTTGACGACACCGCGATGGTGACGATGTCGCTGCGCCGCACCGGCGGTGCGGAGAACCTGCAAGCGAGCGAGCGCGGCATCGCGTGGCTCTTCGCGATGCAGAACAAGGACGGCGGATGGGCCGCGTTCGACCGCACCGAGGATCGGCGCATCCTCGAGTACGTGCCGTTCGCCGATCACAACGCGATCCAGGATCCGTCGTGTCCGGACATCACCGGTCGCGTGCTCGAGTGCCTGTCGTGGCACGGCATCAAGAACGACCACCCGCGCGTGCGGAAGGCGATCGAGTTCATCCGCTCTCATCAGGAGCCGGAAGGCTGCTGGTTCGGCCGCTGGGGCGTCAATTACATATACGGCACGTGGCAGGCGGTGATCGGGCCGATCCGCTGCGGCGAGGATCGCAGCGCGGCGTGGATCCAGCGCGCCGGGCAGTGGATCAAGTCGATCCAGAAGCCCGACGGCAGCTTCGGCGAGAGCGCGAATTCGTACGTCGATCCGCGGCTGAAGGGGCAGGGCAACTCGACCGCGAGCCAGACCGCGTGGGCGGCGATGATCCTGCAGGAGATTTACGGCCCCGACGATTCGGATCTGAAGCGGGCGATCGCCTGGCTGTGCGCCACCCAGTTGAGCGCGGAGGACGCGCTCATCGAGGCGAAGAACCCCGATCGCGATCCTGCGGGCTCGTGGGTCGAGACCGAATTCACCGGCACCGGGTTCCCGAAGGTCTTCTACCTGCGCTATCACCTCTATCGCCTGTACTTCCCGGTGATGGCGATCGGCCGCTGTCTCGCGGCGCACGGCGTGGCACCGAGCGACGCGACGCCCACTGCCCGCGATGAAGCCGGCGCGCTCGTCGGCGCCGGAGGCTGACCGTGAGCGATGTCGTCATTCGCTTGCCGCACGCGACGCTGCGGGCGCTCACGCCGGCCGACGCGCCGTCGCTCGCCCGCAACGCGAACGATCGCCGCGTGTGGCTGAACCTGCGCGACGCGTTCCCGCATCCGTACACGCTCGAGAAGGCCGAGGAGTACATCGCGACGTTCGCGAACCAGTCGCCGCGCCTGCGCTTCGGCATCGAGGTCGACGGCGAGATCTGCGGCGGCGTCGGCATGCACCCGGGCACCGACATCGAGCGCATCAGCGCCGAGGTCGGCTATTGGATCGCCGCGCCGCACTGGGGCAAGGGAATCACGACCGAGGCGCTGAAGGCGATCACGGTGTACGGCCACGAGATGCTCGGACTGCGTCGCCTGTTCGCGACGCCGTTCGCGAGCAACGCCGCGAGCGCCCGCGTGTTAGAAAAGGCGGGCTACGTGTACGAGGGCCGGATGCGCTCGGCGGCGATCAAGGACGGCGTCGTCGTGGACATGCTCTTGTATGCGCATGTGGCTGAGGGTGCGGCCGTCTGATCCCATGTTGCGCGGGCGCCTCGCCGTGCGGCATCCGCGAACTCAGAGCGAAGTTCCGACGATCGGCGCGGCATCGAAGTGGGCGCGCGGATGGATCGGCGCATCGATGGCGCGTAGCGCCAGGTTCGCGAGCTCGCGCGCAACGGCGCGCGAGGCCGCTCGTCAACGGAGTGGAATCCACGTGCACCGCATTTGGATTCGGACCGGTCATGGCGGCTTGTTCGAGTGGACCTCGTCGGACCGGGCTGGAGCGGTCGTGGATTCCGCGCCGAAATCGGAGATTCGTCACGTGACGATCTCTTGCCTTCGCGTATCTATCTCGGAGCCTTCGATGTCTATCCGTCCCCCCGGAAAACCGGACGACGATCGATACCGCCGAGTGGATGCTCGGCTCAGTTGAGCAGTTTCAGGAATGGCTGATCGATGCGCCCGAGGACGCCGCCTACGCGCTCGCAACGCTCATCGCATCACAGTTCGGCAATCAATAGAGAGGCGTGCACAGATGAAGTACTCTCTCGCACTCAGCATCAGTACCGCACTGCTCGCGTCGGGGACGGCGCACGCCGGGTTGACCCTGATCAAGGACGATTTCAATGCGTGGTCCGGACAAGCCGGCGCGTTCACGACCATCGGCTTCAACGACTTGCCGAACAACACGCTCGTGACGGACCAGTACTACGGGCTCGGCGTGACGTTCACCGATCCCGACCCTAATGTGATTCAGGCGCCGAACCTGTTCCAGACCTATCCTCAGGACGGAGCTGGGCTGTATGGGGTCTGCCTAGTCGAGACGACGTTCACTGAACCGCAACAGGCGATCGCCTGGCACTTCCCTGGGATCATTTTCGCGCAGGTGTACTGGGGCGCGACGTTGCTGTACGAGTCACCGCTCTTGGGCAACCCCGGCGTGAACTGGTTCGCCGGGCTCCTGTCGGACGTCGCATTCGACCGCGTTCGAATTCATGGACTACCGCCGAACCAATACGGCCAGTGTGATGACGTAGTCCTCGACAACCTCTACTTCTCGGCGGTGCCAGCGCCGCCTGTACTCGCGTTCCTCGGCCTCGCGGGTGTCCTTGCGCACTCGCGACGCCGGTCGCGAGCGGGATCTCCTGAATGAGCGGATCGCCTCCGCGCCGCATCGCGGCGCTGCAGTGGTCGACGCCCCCTCTGCCTCGCTGCGCTCGGCATCTCCCCCACGCCGCGGCGCGGCGTGGGGGAGACGAAGACCGAAGCGCCCGCGCCTCTTCTTCGGCTCCCCGCTTCGCGGGGAGCTGTCGTCGCACAGCGATGACTGAGGGGTGTCGCCGATTCGCGCGACTCCCCTCTGCCTCGCTGCGCTCGGCATCTCCCCCACGCCGCGGCGCGGCGTGGGGGAGACGAAGACCGAAGGGCCCGCGCCTCTTCTTCGGCTCCCCGCTTCGCGGGGAGCTGTCGTCGCGCAGCGATGACTGAGGGGTGTCGCCGATTCGCGCGACGCCCCCTCTGCCTCGCTGCGCTCGGCATCTCCCCCACGCCGCGGCGCGGTGTGGGGGAGACGAAGCCTGAGGCGTGCGCGCATCTTCGGCCTCTCGCGTCGAAACGCCCTCGCCGAACCTCAACCGCCCGAATGTCGCTCGGTACATTGCCCCGTAGATGCTCGATTGCTCACGCCGGACCGTCGGGATCCTCGCCGTCGGCGTTGCCGCGCTCGCGGCTTCGGCACATCCGCCCTACATCCCCGATCCGCGCGGCGACGCCGACGGGCCGTGGATCTACGTCGACAAGCAGAACCGTCCCGACGCGTTCCGGCAGCTCGAGGAGATCCTGCCGACGCCGAACGACCAGCGCACCGCGTCGGGCGCTCCCGGCGCGAAGTACTGGCAACAGAAGGCGAGCCACGTCATCAAGGCGAAGCTCGACGACGTCGCGCGCTCGATCGACGGCTGGGAGCGCATCCACTACGACAACAACAGCCCCGACGAGCTGCGCTACCTCTGGCTCCAACTGGACCAGAACCGTTTCCGCGCGACGTCGCTCGGCGAGCGGGCCGAGACTGCGCCGGACCTCAAGCAGGATCAGTCGATCCGCTGGCTGCGCGGCATCGTGCTGCGCGCGGACTGGTGGAAGTCGAAGCGCGGCGGCTACGACATTCGCTCGGTGAAGGACGCAAGCGGCAACGACCTGCCGCACGTCGTCGTCGACACGATGATGCGCATCGACTTGCCGCAGCCGCTGAAGTCCGGTGCGTCGTTCGACTTTGAGATCAGCTACGCCTACCCGATCACGTGGAACGAGGCGATCGGGGGCCGGTCGAGCTACGAACTCCTGCCGGACTCGAAGCTGCCGATCTACGACATCGCGCAGTGGTATCCGCGCATGGCGCCGTACACCGACGTGAACGGTTGGCAACACAAGCAGTTCCTCGGCTCCGGCGAGTTCGCGCTCGAGTTCGGCGACTACGACGTCGAACTCGACGTGCCCGACACGTACGTCGTCGCGGCGACTGGCGAATTGCAGAATCCGGATCAGGTGCTGACCACGGCGCAGCGCGAGCGGTTCGCGGCGGCGCGCGTCGCCGACAAGCCGACGTTCATCATTACGCCCGACGAGGCGCGGGAGAACGAGACGAAGCCGATCGGCGGGCGCAAGACGTGGAAGTTTCGCGCGACCAACGTGCGCGACTTCGCGTGGGCCACGAGCCCGACGTTCGTCTGGGACGCGTGGGGCGTGAAGGTGCCCGACTCGACGAACGTCGCGATGGCGATGAGCTTCTATCCCGGCATCGCGGAGAAGCTCTGGAGCGTGTATTCGACGCAGGCCGTCGCACACACGATCGAGAGCTATTCGCGCCATGCGTATCCCTATCCCTATCCCGTCGCGATCAGCGTGAACGGGCCGGTCGGCGGCATGGAGTATCCGATGATCTCCTTCAACGGGCCGCGCCCGGAGAAGGACGGCACGTGGTCGAAGGGCTCGAAGTACGGGCTCGTGTCGGTCGTGATCCACGAGGTCGGGCACAACTGGTTCCCGATGATCATGAACTCCGACGAGCGGCAGTGGACGTGGATGGACGAGGGGCTCAACACGTTCTGCCAGTACCTCGCGGAGCAGGAGTGGGAAGCGAAGTATCCCAGCGGGCGCGGCGAGCCGTTCAAGATCGTCGAGCACATGACGAGCGCCGAGCAGACGCCGATCATGACCAACAGCGAAAGCGTGCTGCAGTTCGGGCCGAGCCAGTACGCGAAGCCGGCGACGGCGCTCAACGTGCTGCGCGAGAGCGTGCTCGGACGCGAACTCTTCGACTTCGCGTTCAAGGAATACTGCCGCCGGTGGGCGTTCAAGCGACCCGAGCCCGCGGACCTCTTCCGCACCATGGAAGACGCGAGCGGCATCGACCTCGACTGGTTCTGGCGCGGGTGGTTCTACTCGACCGACCACGTCGACGTCGCGATCGAGCGCGTGGTCGCCTACGCGCCCAAGGGGATCGACGTCGACGCCGATCGCGCGAAAGCCAAGGCCAAGCGCGACGAGGATCGCGACGCGACGCTGGCGCACGAGCGCAACGCGGCGATCGAGAAGCGCGTCGACCGCTTCCCAGAGCTGAAAGACTTCTACTCGACGTTCGACGAACTCGACGTCACGCCGCAGGATCGCCGCAGCTACGAGCGGTTCCTCAAGGACCTCGAGAGCGACGAGGCGGACGCGCTCAAGACCAAGCTTCACTTCACGATCGCCCGCTTCCGCAACCTCGGCGGGCTCGTCACGTTCCTGCCCGTCGAGCTTACGTTCGACGACGGCTCGAAGCAGTCGCTGACCTTGCCTGCGGAAATCTGGCGGCGCAACAGCGAGCTGACGAGCAAGCTGTTCGTCACCGAAAAGCCGATCGTCGCGATCGAACTCGATCCGCGCCGCGAGACCGGCGACGCCGATCGCACCAACAACCGCTTCCCGCAGCTCATTCGCGACGAGTCGTTCGCGGTCACGAAGCCGCCGAAGGAACGCAACCCGATGCAGCGGGCCCGCGACGAAGGACGTCACGTCGCGTGCGAGCGCATCGCGAAGTCGTTGGCCCCGCTCTTCCTCGACGCGTGGAACGCGCTGCCCGAGGACAAGCGCCCCGCGCCGATCGAGCTCGCGTCCGACCTCACGAAGTTGGCTCGCGATCGCGACCTGCTGAAGGCGCCCGAAGGCGCGATGATCACCATCGAGTTCGCGGCGGAGAAGCCCAAGGCTGGCCAGACGCCGGACCACGTGCGCTTTGCGACGGTCGTGCTCGGCGAGGCCATCAGCCCCGATAAGGCGAAGGAAAAGGGCATCGAGCGTCCGTCGCCGGTGCATTTTGTGATCTGGTTCGACGGTTCCGTCCGGCCCGACGACGAGAACCGTTGAGCGCCGCTTCGGCTTCGCGTTCGCCGCCTGCCGCGTCGATATGCCTCCGCAACGGCGACCGCCCGCGGCGGAGGAAATCGCTTCGCGCGCCCGATCGCTGCCATTCCTGATCGATCAGGGAGGAGGCCACGTGCATCGCAGCGCGCCGCGACGGAACGGGCGGATCAATCAACCGGTGGCGATCATCGGAGCGCCGAGCTCGCTTGGCGCGTGTTGTCGCGGCACGTCGTTCGGACCGGAGGCGATTCGCGCCGCCGGGATCGTGCGTCGCCTTCAGTCGCGCGGGCTCGTCGTCGACGATCGCGGCGACGTGTTCGTCGCGGCCGCCCAGCGCGACGAGGGACGCGATCCCGGCGCAGCGCTGATCGGTGCGGTGTCGGACTACTGCAAGGCGCTGCGCGACGCCGTGCGAGGCGTGATTCTCGAGAGTGCGTTCCCGCTTGTGCTCGGCGGTGACCACTCGCTCGCCGCAGGTTCCCAGGCCGGCGTGGCCAGCGCGTATCGCGCGATCGGTATCGATCCGCCCGGACTCATCTGGTTCGACGCGCACGCCGACTTCCACACGAACGACACGACGACGAGCGGCGATCTCCAAGGCATGCCGCTCGCGGCGCTGATGGGACTTCCGGTGCCGGCGTTTGCCGCGTGCATGGGACGCGACGGCATGCGCGACGCGCAGCGCGTCGCGTGCGTCGCGCAGCGGGCGATCGATCCCGACGAGCGCGAGAACCTCGAGCGTCTCGGCGTGCGGGTGTTCGACTGCGACGAGATCCGCCGCCGCGGCATCGACGCGGTGATCGCCGAGGCCATCGTGCGGGCGTGTGGCCGCGACGGCCGCTACTCGATGAGCTTGGGTCTCGACGCGCTCGATCCGCGCGTCGCGCCCGGCGTCGACTGCGCCGTGCCGGGAGGCTTGACGCTCGACGAGACGCGGGTTGCGCTCGCGATGATCGCGGATCACGGCGGATTGATGCAGCTCGACGTCGTCGAGGTCAATCCGTCGCGCGACGTCGATGGCCGCACCGCCGCGATCGCCGTCGAGGCAGCGACGACGATGCTCGCGCGCTTGGCGGAAGGCGAGGAACTGCTGCCGACGCGCCGCCATGTGGCGGGCTGAGGCATGAGACTCAGCGCGGAGACGCGAAGGGCGCGCTCCAATCGTCGAGTACGCGATTCATCTCTCACGGAGATCCGGAGGCGCGGAGGGCACACGGAGGAGTTCGTAGGCAGCGAGCGCACTGGCGCGGTGCCTTGAACTCCGTGTTTTCTCTCCGCGACACCTCCGCGGGCTCCGCGCCTCCGCGCTGAGTGCCTTTTCGCTGCTTCAGAGCGAGCTGCGTCACGCCGGCGCCGCCGCGCGTTCGAAGTGGTCAAGCGCCGCCGACACGACCGGCGCGTAGGTGTACGACGGTCCGCCGCCCATCAGAACCGCGACGCCCGCGGCTTCCATGACCTGCGCGCTGGTCGCGCCGTGCTTCAGCGCCTTCTCGACGTGCGAGTAGATGCACGGCTCGCAGCGGGTCGCGACGCTGATCCCGACCGCGATGAGTTCCTTCTCCTTCGCCGAGAGCGCCCCGTCCTTCATCAACTCCTTGAAGAAGGGCGCGAAGGCCTTGCCGATGTCGGGGGCTCGCGTCTTCATGCGATTCATGATGCTTGGCCACTCGGCGTAGAAGGTCGATGGGTCGTGTTGCATGGTGAGTCCGTGTGCGAGAGGGAAGTGTCGTTTCGCTCTCTCGGAGGCGCGTCGACGCGCGGCGGTTCCTAACGCCGCGGTACGCCGACATCTCCTCCGAGATTGCGCCGCGGACCATCGAACGCAGCTCAAAACGGACACGCCGCTTCGAAGCGCACGCGCTCGCGCGTCGCCGGATGCGTGAAGCTCAGGCTCCGCGCGTGCAGGCATAGGCGCGGGGCCATCGCGTAGACCTCGGGCGGCGCGTACAGCTCGTCGCCCAGGATCGGATGGCCAAGTTCCTTCAGGTGCACGCGAAGCTGATGGCTGCGGCCGGTGATCGGGCGCAGTTCGAAGCGCGTGACGGCGGCGCCATTCGCATGCGTGCTGCGCTCGAGCACGCGCCATCGCGTCTGCGACGGTCGGCCGAGTTCGTGATCGACGATCTGGAGCGCCGAGCCCATCGCCGCCTTGCGCAACGGCAGGTCGATCAGCCCCTCGTTGTCGCGAGCCGGGCCGTGGCCCAGCGCTTCGTAGGTCTTCTCCGTCTCGCGTGCCTCGAATTGGCGCGAGAGCCCGCGATGGGTGTCCGCGTCGAGCGCGAGCACGATCACGCCCGACGTGTCGCGATCGAGTCGATGCACGATGCGTGCGCCGGGGAACTCGCGCTGCAGGCGCGCGACGAGGCAATCGGCTTTCTCCGGTCCGATGCCGGGCACCGAGAGCAGGCCACACGGCTTGTCGACGACGACGAGCCAGCGGTCGGCGTGAAGGATGACGTGATTGATCGAGCGTTCGGCCATGCGAGCGAGGTCGGGAAGCGGGGAGCGTAGAGCCGCGCCGCCATCGGCCGAAAGTCGTCGCGGCGCCGTCGAGTGCGAAGACGAAAACCCCCGCCGCCAGACAAGCCGGCGGCGGGAGCGATGTGGGAGAAAGATGGGAGGGAGCTCGCGACGAGCGTCACTCGGCGCTGCTGTTGCCGGCGTCGCCGGTGTCGACGTCTTCACCCTCGTGGATCACCGGGCTCTCGTTGCCCGCGTCGTCGCCGTTCGAGCCCCACGGCACCTGCACGTCGACCACGGACAGACCGCGCACCATCGCCTCGAAGTGGAAGAGGAAATTCAACGACGAGAGATAGGCCTGGCGGTTGTACGTGCCGACTTCGCCCGCGACGTACGCACGGGCGTACTCGGCCTCCTTGTAGAGGCCTTCCAGCATCACGAAGTCGAGCGGGAAGGGAAGCGCCATGCACGCCTCCGCGACGCCGCCGACGCCGTCGTCGGTGCTGTTGGGCGGCGCGTCCTTCGTGGCCTTGTCCGCCTTGTTCGGGATCTGCTGATTCGTGGGCGTGAGCGCCTTGTTTGAGGCGCCGCCCGCGAAGAGGACGCCGTTACTCGAGCTGTCGCTGCTGCCGTTGCCGGCGAACGCGGCGGGCAGGCCGCACGCTGCGGCGAAGGCCAACGCGAGCACCATGCGCGGGGTCGAACCCTTCTGGAACTGGAACATGACGCACCATCCTTTGTGATCGAACCGGTTTCGGGGCCGGTGAGGTTCTCTTGTTCCTCGCGACAACGTGCCGAATCGAGGAACCCTCGACCACTCCCCGAACGGCGATGCTCACCGGTGAGTGGTTCGCGGGCGATTTCCGGCGGATTTCGCAGAAGCGCGGATCGACGGGAGCCGCCTCGTCACCCCGTACACTGGCGAGCCCGCTGTGGACTACCACGAGACCATCATGCACACGTTCATCACGCTTCCCTCGGCTGCCTCGCTCGTCGCGCTCTCGGTTGCGATGCAGGCGCCGCCCGCGGCGCAGCAGCCGGCGCCCGCCGACTGGAAGACCCTCGAACAGGGCGCGCTCCAGAACCACGTGCAACTCACTATGCCGGAGCGCTTCGTGAAGGCCGGCGAGGCGTATTTCTCGCCCGACGATCAACGCATCGTCTTTCAGGCCGTCGAGGTGCCGAAGGCCGGCGAGACGCCCGACGAGTTCTATTCCATGTACGTCGCCGACGTGGTGCGCGGCGAGGGCGGCAAGATCAGCGGCATCGCCAACGTCAAGCGGGTGAGCCCGAAGGGCAGCGCGAACACCTGCGGCTGGTTCGATCCGAACGATCCGATGACGCTGTACTTCGCGACCACGATGGGACCGCCGACGGCCAGCGAGCCGCCGGGCTATCAGCGCGGCACGGGCCGCTATCGCTGGATGTTTCCGCCCGAGATGCGCATCGTGATGGCCGACCTCAAGAAGATCGGTCAAGACGGCGCGGCGCTCACGCAGGTCGTCGGCGACGGCAAGGCATACGTCGCGGAAGGATCCATCTCGCCGAACGGCAAGTACCTCATCTACTGCGATCTCGCGCAGGGCCAAGGCGACATCTTCGTGATGAACCGCGAGAACGGCGAGAAGAAGGCGCTCGTCGTCGCGCCGGGTTACGACGGCGGTCCGTTCTTCGCGCCGGACGGCAAGCGCATCGTGTACCGCTCGGACCGCAACGGCGACAACATGCTGCAGGTGTTCGTGAGCGACCTCGCGTTCGACGCGCAGGGGCACATCATCGGCCTCGCCGAGGAGCACCAGGTCACGCGCGACGGCAACGTGAACTGGGCGCCGTACTTCCACCCGAACGGCAAGTTCCTGGTGTTCGCCGGGTCAGGCGTCAGTCATCGCAACTACGAAGTGTTCTCCGTCGATGCCGACACGCTCTCTCGCGACGGCATCAAGCAGTCGCGCTACGGCACCAACATGCGCCGCGTGACGCAGGCCGACGGCGCGGACGTGCTGCCGGTCTTCAGTCACGACGGCAAGTGGATGATGTGGACCGCGCAGCGCGGGCCGGACAAGAGCTCGCAGCTCTGGGTCGCGGAGTGGGTCCTCCCGAACGATCCGCCGAAGCCGCCGGAGCAGTCCGGCGGTCCGTCGTCGGGCAGCCACGGAACGAGCGATTCGGGTCATTCCTCCGGCGGCGAAGGCAAGCGCTGAGCGTTCACCACCGGTGGTCACATCATGATCGAGCCGATCCACGCACGCCGGTACCTCATTCCGTTCCGCAGCCTGCTCCTGCCGCACATCGTGACCGACACGCTGGTGATCGGAAGCGGCGTCGCGGGAGTGCGCGCGGCGATTGAGGCGGCGAACGCCGGCGGTGGCATGAGCGACGTCATCCTGATCGCGAAGGACGCGCTCGACTTCTCGAACACCGCGTGGGCGCAGGGCGGCATCGCCGCGGTGCTCGCGGACGACGACTCGAACGTGTTGCACATCGAGGACACGCTCGCCGCGGGCGCCGGACTCTGCGTCGAGGAGACGGTCCGCACCGTGGTGAACGAAGGCCCTTCCGAGATCGAGCGGCTCGTGTCGTGGGGCATGCGTCTCGATCGCGACGACCGCGGCGCGATCTCGCTCGGGCGCGAAGGCGGTCACCATCGCAATCGCATCGTGCACTCCGACGGCGACGCGACGGGTCGCGAGCTGGCCCGCACGCTGATCGCACGGGCGAAGACGGTGAACGGCGACGGTCGCTCGATACGACTCTTCGAGAAGTGCTTCGCGCTCGACCTCATCACCGCCGGCGGTCCCGGATCGCCGGTGCTCGGCGCGATCACGCACCATCCGCGCTACGGACTGCAGGTGATCTGGGCGAAGGCGACGATTCTCGCGAGCGGCGGCGCGGGCCAGGTGTATCGTGAGACGACGAACCCGAGCGTCGCGACCGGCGACGGCATCGCGATGGCGTGGCGCGCCGGCGCCGCGGTCGCGGACCTCGAGTTCATGCAGTTCCACCCGACCACGCTGTACATCGCCGGCGCCAGCCGGGCGCTTCTCTCGGAGGCGATCCGCGGCGAGGGCGGTCATCTCGTCGATCGGCGCGAACATCGCTTCATGGTCGGCCGACACGAACTCGCCGAGCTCGCGCCGCGCGACATCGTGAGCCGCGCGATCATGGAGCACCTCGGCGACTCGCACGAGTCGAACGTGTTCCTCGACGTGCGCCACCTCGGACGGGATCGCTTCACCGCGCGGTTTCCCGGGCTCGCCGCGATCCTGAAGAGCTACGAACTCGATCCGGGCAGCGACCTGATTCCGGTGCATCCGGCGGCGCATTACACGATCGGCGGCGTCTGGACCGACCTCTTCGGGCGCACCTCGCTGCCCGGTCTCTATGCGGTGGGTGAAGTCGCGTGCAGCGGCCTGCACGGGGCGAACCGGCTCGCGAGCAACAGCCTGCTCGAGGGTCTCGTGTTCGGGGCCCGCGCCGGCCGCGCGGTCGCGGAGCGGGCCGACGCGATGCGCGGTCCGGTGCAGATCGTGAGCGACATCCGACCGAGCGATCGCGGCGAGCTCGATCTCGTCGACGTGCGTTCAAGCCTGCGCAGCGCGATGTGGCGGAACGTCGGCATCGAGCGGCACGGCGGGCGACTCTCCGACGCGCTCGACATGTTCGCGTTCTGGAGCCGCTATTCGCTCGACAAGATCTTCGACAGTCTTGCGGGCTGGGAGGTCCAGAACATGCTGACCGTCGGCAGCCTCATGGCAACGGCGGCGCTCTGGCGCCGCGAGAGCCGCGGCACGCATTGGCGCGACGACTGCCAGCAGTCCGATCCGGCGTTCGCCGTCCACGCCGCGTGGCGGCGCGGCACGCACGAGCCGTCGATTGCCGGTCGCAGCGCGACGGTGCAGACGGCGTGAGCCGACCCGGCTGCAGCCGAACCTCGCCCGCTGCGAATAGCCGCTTGCGACGAGGCGCGTGGAGCGCCGAGAATCACCGCGCGGATGCACGAGCCATGCGTTCCCCGACCACCGACCCACGACAGTCCGACGCCGCGACCGCGTTCGCGTCGGCGTTGGCGCGCGTCGTCGCGGGCGGGATCGCGTGCGTCGGTCTCGTCGCGTGCCAGCCGTACCGCATCGAGTACCACCAGCGCCCGGAGTTCTACCGTCAGGCGTCGGAGGAAGAGTTGCCCGACGAGTGGGTCGCGCCCGACGGGACGATCGTGAAGTTCTCCTCGGCGCCGTTGCCGAGCGAGCAGGAGGCGATGGCGGCGCAGGCGGAGAACCGCAAGCGCGAGGTCGACCGCGACGGCGACGGCAAGCCCGACGAGGTCGAGCCGACGCCGACCTGGGAAGAGAAGGAGGACGGCACGGTCACGATGCGGGCGTTCCTGCCCGCAGACGTCATCGGCAACTTCATGCAGTCGCTCCGCGACGAGCGATACGGCGAGTTCTACGACCAGATGCTCGCAAGCGCCACGCGCGATGCGTTCGCCGCGCGATCAGAGGGACAGGGCAAGAAGGCGTTCGCCGCGTGGTGCGTGAAGTACCGGCGTCGACTGATGGAGTCGCTCAACCGAATGGGCTTCGGCTATCTCAGCCCGGACGTCGTGCTCCGCAAGACCGGTTCCAACTCGTTCCGTGTCGGCTTCACGCCGCGCGTGGCGGAACAGTTCAAGTTCACCACGCTCGACTTCGTGTACGAGAACGGCGGTTGTCGGCTCCTGAAGATCCAGTGAGTGCGACGCGTGCGGCGGAACGGCGGGCAAAAGAAATCGGAGCCTGCGCGAGGCAGGCTCCGATCGTGGGTTCTCCGTTGATGCGGCTCGTTACGCCGTGGCCGCGGGCTGCGGCGCGGGCGGGGCGCCTTCGGCTCGGTTCGTCGTGAAGGTCAGGAAGTCCTGGCCTTCCTTCCGCGTCGCGATGATCTCGTCGCCGGACTGGAAGTCGCCCGAGAGCAGGTTCTCCGCGAGCGGATCCTCGACGTACTGGCCGAGCGCCCGACGCAGCGGTCGTGCGCCGAAGTCGGGGTTGTAGCCCTTGTCGATCAGGAAGTCCTTGGCCGCGGCGTCGAGCGTGAGCTTCATGCCCTTCTCCTCGAGGCGCTTGCGGACCTTCGACAACTCGAACTCGATGATCGTGTTGAGGTCTTCCTTCATGAGCGGACGGAACACGATGACGTCGTCGACGCGGTTGATGAACTCGGGCCGGAAGAACTTCTCGACCTCGCCCATCAGCGCCTTCTTCATCTTCTCGTAGTCCTGCACCTCGTCACGACGCGTGAATCCGAACGCCGCGCCACCCTTGATGATGTCGGCGCCGAGGTTCGAGGTCATGATGAGGATCACGTTCTTGAAGTCGACGTGACGACCGAACGAATCGGTGAGCCGGCCTTCCTCCATGATCTGGAGGAGCATGTTGAAGACGTCCGGGTGGGCCTTCTCGACTTCGTCGAGGAGAAGCACCGCGTACGGGCGGCGGCGGATGCGCTCGGTGAGCTGGCCGCCCTCTTCGTAGCCGACGTATCCCGGCGGAGCGCCGATGAGACGGCTGACGTTGTGCTTCTCCATGTACTCGCTCATGTCGAGGTAGATCAGGGCGTCCTGATCACCGAACATGAACTCGGCGAGCGCCTTCGCGAGGAGCGTCTTGCCGACGCCGCTCGGTCCGACGAACACGAACGAGCCCATCGGGCGCTTCGGGTCCTTGAGTCCCGAGCGGGCCTTGCGGATCGCGCGGGAGACCGCCTTGACGGCGTCGTCCTGGCTGACGACGGTCTTGTGCAGTTCGGCTTCGAGGAGGAGCAGACGCTGCGACTCGGCCTTCTCGAGTCGGGTCAGCGGCACGCCGGTCATCTTGCTGACCACTTCGGCGATGACTTCCTCGTCGACGGTCGCGTGCACCTCGTTCATGCGCTCGCGCCAGGTGGCCTGCACGCGCTCCTTCTCCTTGCGGAGCTTCTCCGCCTGATCGCGGAGCTCGGCGGCCCGCTCGTAATCGGCGTTCTTGACCGACTCGTCCTTCTCGATCGCGAGCCGCTCGATCTTCTCCTCCAGATCAGCCAGATCCGGCGGCTTGGTCATGCTCTTGAGGCGCAACCGCGCACCGGCCTCGTCGATCACGTCGATCGACTTGTCCGGCTGCACGCGACCGGGGATGTAGCGACCGGAGAGCTCGACCGCCATGCGCAGCGCGCCGTCGGTGATCTTCACGCGGTGGTGCGTGGCGTAGCGCTCGCGCAGGCCCTTGAGGATCTCGAACGTCTGCTCCGGGTTCGGCGGCTCGACGGCGATCGGCTGGAAGCGCCGCTCGAGGGCCGCGTCCTTCTCGATGTACTTGCGGTACTCGTCGTACGTGGTCGCGCCGATGCACTGGATCTCGCCACGGGCGAGCGACGGCTTGAGCACGTTGGACGCGTCGATCGCGCCTTCCGCGCCGCCGGCGCCGACGAGGGTGTGCAACTCGTCGATGAAGAGGATCACGTTCTTCGCGCGGCGGACTTCGTTCATGACCGCCTTGATGCGCTCTTCGAACTGGCCGCGGTACTTGGTGCCGGCGACCATCATCGCGAGGTCGAGCACAACCAGGCGCTTGTCGAACAGGAGGTCGGGGACTTCCTGCGAGACGATGCGCTGCGCCAGGCCCTCGACGATCGCCGTCTTGCCGACGCCGGCCTCGCCGAGGAGGACGGGGTTGTTCTTGGTGCGCCGGCAGAGGACCTGCACCAGTCGCTCGATCTCGTCGTGGCGACCGATCACCGGGTCGAGTTCGCCGGCCTTCGCGAGTTCAGTGAGGTCGCGGCCGAAGCTGTCGAGCGCCGGAGTCTTGCTCTTGCCCGCGCGTCGCGCGGTTCCGGTGCCCGCCTCGGGCGGCTGTGCCGGCTCCTGGGGCTCGGGCGGCGTCTCTTCCTGCTCATTCTGCACACCCGCGCCCAAGAGGTTCAGCACTTCCTCGCGCACTTCCTCGAGCTTCAGCCCGAGGTTCATCAGCACCTGCGCGGCGACGCCGTCGTGTTCGCGCAGCAATCCGAGCAGGAGGTGCTCGGTGCCCACGTAGTTGTGGTTCAGGTTGCGGGCCTCCTCGATCGCGTACTCGATGACCTTCTTGGCCCGCGGCGTCTGCGGGAGCTTCCCCATGGTGACCATCTCGGGCCCGCTCTTCACGAGCTTCTCGACCTCGAGTCGCACCTTGCGGAGATCGATGTCGAGGTTCTTCAGCACGTTCGCGCCGACCCCCGACCCTTCCTTCACCAGGCCGAGCAGGATGTGCTCCGTTCCGATGTACTCATGGTTGAAACGCTGGGCCTCTTGATTGGCCAGCGCCATCACCTTGCGAGCTCGATCGGTCAGGCGTTCGAACATGGCTTTCTCCGTTCTGCGTTCAGCGTTCGGGGGGATCCGAGAGCACGAGATGAATGATCGCTCTCGGAAGCCGTCCGGTAATCGTACCCGCGGGCGACGTCGCCCTTCAGGCCGAATCTCGGCATCGCAAGGCAAGGCGTGTTCCAAGCCGGGCGGTGTTGCATGCGACGGGTACGAGCGACGACGGCGGGCCTCGCTCTCACTTGTGGTTGTCGGCGTGATTGTGTCCCGCGCACACCGAAAGACGACATCACGCGCTGAGATCCTTACGTACTCTCTTCGCGCTGCGGGGCGTTCCTGTTCCTCGTGACGAGCATGACGCGACGAAAACGCGAGTCTCTGCCGACCGGCATCTTGCCCAACCCGCATGACCCCGAGCGCCGCACGAGTCGTGCCGTTTGCGGGCGATCGCGAGCGGGTGCTGCCAAGCTGGCGGTGGTGATCGCCGTCGCGCTGATGACCGCGACCCGCGCGCTCGCGGGCGACGCGGTCACCTGCGACCCGCCGCAGCCCATGAAGGCGACGCTCGCGAACGGCAAGACGATCGCCGGTGCGATCGCCCGCTGGGACGACGCCGGATTCGAGGGCGCGATCGGTCGCTACCGCTGGGATGACTTCAAGCCGATCGAGGCGTATCGCGTCCGAAAGAAGCTCATCGAACCGCTCGGCGACGCGCGACGCGGTCGCATGATCGAACTCGTCGCGTGGTGCTGGAGCGTCGGCGACGAACGTCTGGCGGACCGGGCCGCGGACGACGCCCGGCGATGGGGAGCGCAAGACGCCGAGCTGGCGCGGGCGCAGGCCGACGGCGCCGCGCGAAAGGCCGAGCGTGCCGCGCAGGCGGAGCGCGCGGAACGCGAGAAGCTCCGCACCAGATCGCCCGAAGCCGAGTCGTTCAAGGAAGGTCTTTGGCCCGCGGTCAGCGATGCCGACCGGCCGAAGCACGTTCAGGAGCTGCGCGCCGAGGTGACGACGAAGCTGGCCGCGGCGGGCCGCGAGGCGACGCCGATCGACAGTCGCCACGCGCTGATCTACTCCGACCTCGGCGCCGTCGACGCGTCGAGGCGCGGTGCCGACGTCGACGACTTCGTCGGTGCGTGCTTGGCGAAGCTCGGCCTGCCGAAGGAGTCGCTCCCGTTCTGGGGCAAGCTCGTGGTGGTCGTCGCCGACAACGCGGATCGGTTCCGACTGCTCGAGGCGTCCGCGTTCCGGCAACTCGCGAACGCCGACGACACGGTCTTCACGCACTACGACGGACCGAAGGCGTTCGTCATCGTCTACGCCCGCAGCGATCCCACGGGCGCGAACCTCGACATGTGGCGCGGCGTGGCGCAGGCGTTTTTGCATCGGTATCTCAGCGCGACGCGCCCGCCGCCGTGGGCCAACGAAGGACTCGCCGACTGGCTCGTCGCGAGCTTCCCGAAAGGTCGCGGGCTCGACGAACCGCTCCGCAAGGCGGGACTCGCGTTCCTGCGCGGAGGCGGGTCGCTCGAGCAGGTGGTCGACATGACCTACGACGGTGCGTGGCCCGGCAAGGACGGCATCGGCCGCGCCGTCGGCTATCTCCTCGTCGGACTCATGATCGAGCAGGAACCGGCGCGCTTCCGCAAGTTCATCGCCGCCGTGAAACAAGGCAAGCCGTGGAAGCAGGCGATGGCCGACGACTTCGGCGTGCCGCTGCCGCAATTCCTCGACGTCGCACGACGGTACTACCGCACCAACGATTGAACGCTGGTTCATTCGAAGAACCTTCAGCGCGGAGACGCGGAGGGCGCGGAGGGCACGCGGAGGAACACCTTGGCGTGGTCGGTTTGCGTTGCGACGATTCGTCTTCTCTTTCAACACGGAGTCCGGAGGTCCGTAGCGCACACGGAGAAAACAGCGCATGCCCGTCGCGGTCCAAGCGCGACCCGCACGGACTTCTCCTCGGTCTTCTTCTCCGCGGATCCTCCGGGCCCTCCGCGTCTCCGCGCTGAAGGTTCTTCAAGTCGAGTGGCGCGCTCAGTGCCCGACGTGCTCGGCGATCGCACCGTCCACCAGCGCGACGCGGCGATCGGCCTGCGCCGCGATCGCCGGATCGTGCGTCACCATCACCACCGTCAACCCGCGCTCGTGCAGCGTGCGGATCACGCTAAGAATCTCGCCGCCGGTCTTCGCGTCGAGATTGCCCGTCGGTTCGTCGGCGAGCAGCACCTTCGGATCGTTCACCAGGGCCCGCGCGATCGCGACGCGCTGGCGCTCGCCGCCGGAGAGCTCGCTCGGGCGGTGATTGAGGCGGTGCGCGAGCCCGAAGGCGTCGAGGAGTTCCAACGCCCGCCGGCGCAGCGACGCCCACGCGAGCCACGCGAGCGGCGAGCGCCCGACCATCGCCGGCAGCATCGCGTTCTGGATCACCGTGAGCTCGGGCAGCAGGTGGTAGAACTGGAAGACGAACCCGACGTTCCGATTGCGGTACCGGTTCATGCCGCTCGGAGAGAGATCGCTGACCACTGCGCCGTCGAAACGCACTTCGCCGCTGTTGCGGTCGGGACGATCGAGTCCGCCGAGCAGGTGCAGCAGCGTGCTCTTTCCCGAGCCCGACGAGCCGATCACCGCGACCCACTCGCCGCTCGCCACGTCGAGCGACGCGTCGCGAAGCACGGGAACGTCGATGCGTCCCATGCGGTAGGTCTTGCGAAGGTGCTGTGCGGAGAGCAGGGGCATCGGCGTGGCGAAGGTCACTCGTATCGCAGGCTTCGCACCGGATCGGTGTCGGCGGCCTTGGCTGCGGGAATCGCCGCGCCGATCACGCTGAACACCGTGGCGAACGCCATGGTCAGGAGCGCGTTGGCGAGGTCGATCTGATTGGGTATGCGGCTGAAGTAGTAGACCTTCGGATCCCAGATGGTGAAGCCGCCCTGGTCGCGCAGGAAGAGGAAGAGCACGCCGAGTCCGGCGAGCAGGAGCGTCGCGATCGACCAGAGCAGTCCGTAGAGCACCGAGCCGCGCATCGCGCTGGCGATCGCAGCGAAGAGCGCAAGCGACGCGAGCAGGAACGACGCGATCCACAGGAACGACGGCGGCGGATGTCCGAGCGCGGTGTGGATCTCGTTGATGTGGTCGACGACCAGCCACGCGAGGCCGAGTCCGACGATCGAGCCGATCACGCCGATCACCAGGCCGTACGCGAGGAAGATCGAGAGGATGCCCACGCGGCCTGCGCCGACGGAGCGCAGGATGCCGATGTCGCGGGTCTTCTCGGCGACGATCGCCCAGAAGATCGCGAGCACGAGTCCGGCGCACACGACGTAGACGAGCGAGAAGAGCGCCCGCATGAGCGCGCGTTCCTTCTCGACAGGGCCGATGAGATCCTTCAGGCGCTGCTCCCAGGTCTTCACGTCGACCATCGGCGGGACGAGGACGCGCAACGCTCGGACCGATTCGTCGGTCTGCTTGCGGGCGAGGAACTTCGAGCACGCGCCTTCGACCGCGTCGCGCAGGATCGCCGGAGAGACGCCGGGCTTGGCCCGCACGAGGATCGTCGTCGCCCGCGCGGGCGAAATGCCGAGCACCCGCGGCTTGCCGTCCTCGTCGAGGTCGTTGCGATCGGTGACCTCCGCGGCGGACAGGCCCAGCATGTCCTGCACCTCCGCCAGCGGCGCGAGCACGCGGCTGTGGTCGAACTGGAAGACGCCGGTCTGGAACTCGTTGACGATCGCGAAATTCTGCTTGCGATCCGCCTTGATCGTGCCGCGGTCGGAAACCGGCACGAGCGTCAGCGTCACGGTGTAGCGCGGCATCCAGTACTCGGCTCGCCACGGCGGATCGCCCGACGGCCCGATGCGATAGCTGCCGTCGTCCTGTCGCTGGTTGAACGGCGAGATCTCGATGCCGGGAATCACGCCCGCTTGGCCGTTCGGTCCGCGCATGGTCATTGCGGCGTCGAGCGCGTCAAAGGCCGGATCGCGCCGCGGATCGTCCTTTGCCATCGACGCGGCCTGCGCCTCGTCGAGCGGCTTCCAGTAGAGCGTGCGCTTGAAGTCGATCACGCGCTGGAGTTGCACCGGATCGATGCCCCACACCGAGAGCATCTCGATGCGGTTGCCGCCGCTCGTGCCGTAGGGCATGCTCATGAGTCCGAACGTCTCGACGACCGGCGCAGCCGCCTCGGCCTCGGGCAGCGCTTCGATCTCGGCGATCAGTTCTTCGTAGTACGGAATGCCCACGATGTCGTGCGAGACGATCACGTCGCCGACGAGCGTGCGCCCCGAATTGCGCAGCATGTCGAGGAATCCGGTCATCACGCTCACGACGACGATGACCAGCGTCACGCACAGCGCGACAGCGGCGACCGCGATGAGCGGGATGATCCGGGACGTCAGGTAGCGAACGACGAGCAGCGACTGATACATGTGGGCGAGGGCGAGGATCGTAGAGGAATCCGCGAAGCTCCGGGCTTCAGGACTTCGACACCGCTTCGTCGAGAAGGCGCGCGGGGCAGCCGATGTCGACCACGCGCCACGCGCCGAGGTAGGCGCTCGCCGCCGCGACGAGGCACGCCGGTCGCGGAGCGACGGTGACCGCGGTGATCGTCGCGCGGACCGCGTCGCCGAGCGGTTCGCCGGTGTCGCCGTGCAATCCCGAGGGCACGTCCACCGCGAGCACCGCGGCGCCGCTCGCATTGATCGCCCGCACCGCGTCGAGGGACGGGCCTTCGAGCGGGCGATCGAGACCGCTCCCGTAGAGCGCGTCGACGACGAGGTCGGGCCTCGACCGTAGGACGTCGAGCGAGCCGAGCGGCACGCGCATCAGCGCGGTCGTCGCCGCGTTGACCGCCGCGTCGCTTCCGGCGCGCGGCGAGCCGATCGCGACGATCGTCACCGACGCGGCGCGATTCGCGAGGTGCCGCGCGATCGCATAGCCGTCGCCGCCGTTGTTGCCCGGCCCGCACACCACCACGACGCGCTTGCCGCGCAACGGCGCCGCTTCGACGTTCGACGCGAACGGAGTCGGCGCGCCGAGCATCTCGCACGCGATCGTCGCCATGCCGATCGCGGCGTTCTCCATCAGCACGATGCCGGGAATGCCGTAGCGAACCTGAGCGGCCCGATCGAGTTCGCGTGCGGCGGCGTTGTCGAGGACGCGCATGCGCGCACGGTACCTCGGCCGCTCCGCGCCGGAGACGGAGCGCAGCGCCGCTTGCCGGCAGGCTGCTAGACTCCGCGCATGCTCGCGGCCGTCGACGTCCTCGCGCCACTCGTCACGTGGGTGCTCGTCGCGCTTGCGGGCATCGCCGCGGTGTATTGGGCCGTGGTGATCGTGCGCCTGGTCGAGCTGCTCGCGACCCTGCCGCGGGTGAGCGACGGTCTCGAGGAATCGGAGCCCGAGGGCGGCTGGCCGCTCGTGTCGATCATCGTTCCCGCGCACAACGAGGAGCGGGTGATCGAGGCCTGCGCCACGAGCATGCTGTTGAGCGACTATCCGGCGCTCGAGATCCTCTTCGTGCTGGACCGCTGCAGCGATGGCACGCTGGACATCCTTCGTCCGATCGCCGCCCGCGACGAGCGGCTTCGCATCATCGAGAATCATGCGTGCCCGCCGGATTGGGCGGGGAAGTGTCACGCCGCGAAGGTCGGCGCGGAATCCGCTCGCGGCGACTATCTCCTCTTCACCGACGCCGACGTGCGCTTCGGTCCCGATCTCGTGCGCTCGTCGATGGGACTCCTGCTGCGCGATCGGCGCGGTCTGCTCTCGCTTTTGCCGACGCTCGTGACCGACGCGTGGTACGAGCGCATCGTGCAGCCGGTCGCGACGATGACGCTGCTGCGCATGTATCCGATCAACAAGGTCAATCGCGACGAGCGCCGTCGTCCCTTCGCCAACGGCCAGTTCCTCTTGTTCGATCGCTCGGTGTACGAGCGAGTCGGCGGACACGCGGCGACGAAGAACGACCTGCTCGAAGACATCGCGTTCGCCCGGTTGGTCGACTCCCGCGGGGCGCGCGTCGGGCTGGCCGTCGCCGACGACTCGCTCGTCGTGCACATGTATCCGTCGTTCAAGGCGATGCAGACCGGCTGGCGGCGCATCTTCATCGAAGCGTGCAAGCGTCGGGTCTCGCGGCTGCGGCAGAACGCGTTCCGCGTCGCGTGCCTCGGCGTGTTGACGCCGCTCGTGCAGATCGGCGCGCTCGCGGCGGCCGCGGGCGTCGGTGGCGCGGCGCTCCTCGCCGCGGTGGCGGTGGTTGCGGGCGGGCTGCTGACGCAGGCGGTCGCGCTCATCATGATCTACCGCTCTACGCGCTCGCCGGTCTCGGGAGCGATCTTCTTCCCCGTCGGCTGCGCGGCCGTCGCGCACGCGCTGTGGCGCGGCGCCTCCGACCTCGCGGCGCGCCGCCCCGTGCGGTGGGGCGGCCGCGAGTATGTGCTGGTGCCGCAGGACTGAACGAGATGCGAATCCTCCTGACGAACGACGACGGCATCACCGCACCGGGTATCCAGGCGCTCTATCACGCGATTCGTTCGCTCGGCGAGATCGTCGTCGTGGCGCCCGCGACCGCGCAAAGCGCGATGAGTCACAAGATCACCTTCCACTCGCCGATCCTCACCCGCGAAGTGCGGGTGAATGACCACATGACCGGCGTCGCGGTCGAAGGTTCACCGGCCGACTGCGTGAAGATCGCGACCCGCGCGGTCTGGCCCGAGCGCTTCGGCAAGAACGCCCGGCCCGACCTGGTGATCAGCGGACTCAACGACGGCGCGAACGTCGGAATCAACGTGATCTACTCGGGCACCGTCGCCGCCGCGGTCGAGAGCGCGTTCCTCGGCGTGCCGTCGATCGCCGTCAGCCTGCACGACGGCCGCAGCGTCCATACGCACCTCGCGCGGGCCGCGGAGATCGCCCGCGCCGCCATCGATCGCGTGTTGCAGCACGAACTCGATCCGCACGGCGTCATCAACGTCAACATCCCGCGCGTGCAGTCGCCCGACGCGCCGGTGCCGCCGATGCGCGTGGCGTCCATGAACACCGCGGCGGGCATCGACGGCTACGAGCGTCGCGTCGGACCCGGCGGTCAGGTCTACTACTGGTCGAGCGGCAACGGCATGGAGTTCGTCTACGCGCGGCCGGGCACCGACGTCGAAGGACTCGCGGAGCAGTGCGTGACGATCACGCCGCTGAGCTACGACCTCACCGATCACGGCCGGTTGGAGGAGTGGCGACGGCGATTGGGTTGAGCGGACGACGGTCCTCGTCAACACGGTCCCCACGCCCCGAACATGATCACGAGATCCATGGGCCCGACGATTCCATCGTGATCGAGATCGCTCGTGCACCGCTGACATTCGTCAGGCACGCCGCCACCGTTGCAGTCGAGTCCCGACAGCGGAATCTCCGCGATGTCCGGATGGAAGCCGCACGGATTCGCGCAAATCGAGACCGCGCAGCTCGCCGTGGTGCCGGCGGGCAACTCGGCGGGGCCATCGACGCCGGCGGCGCCAGCTTCGATGCGGCCTTTCCATCCCGTCGTCTCGTTCGCTCATGCCGAACGCGCGCGACGGACGGCGCTCAGAACGCGATGCGGAAACGGGCCTCGAAGATCTCGACGTGGTCCTGGTCGGGGAAGTTCGACGGGTCGGTGATGAACTGCATGCCCAGCGTGAGTTGCTCGCGCGTGCCGAGCTGGACGCGGTAGAACAGTTCACTGGTCCACTGGTCGCGAGCGCCGCTCGCGGGTTCGCCCCACGAGAGACCGATGCCGACCAGATCGTCGGCGCGACAGGGGATCACCCGCGCCACGACTCCTCCACCGACGAGCTGCTCGATGCCCGAGCTCCAGCCGTCGCTGTAGCCGTAGCGCATGAACACGCCCCACGTGTCCGGCGAGATCTCCTGGTCGCAGCTCAGCGAGAAGCCTTGCGACGCCGGCGTTCCAGTTGCCTCGACGTCGTCGGAGTACCAATAGGTGAATCGGTAGTTGCCTTTGCCTAACCCTTCGATGGTCGGCGTGAGCCCGAACTCGCCGGCGTAGAAGTAGTCGCCGTCGCCGAACGTCTCGAAGCCCGACGTCGTCTTCTTTCCCTGCGCGTCCTGAAAGCCGCCGGTGACGTACCACAGGTCGGTCTGGAACTTCAGGTTGAGTCCGAGCCCGGCGCCGGGGTACTTCATCGCCGGATTCGACGAGAACGCGCGATTGAGAAACAGCAGGTTGTCGTTCGACGCGCGGTTCGTGCTGTAGTAGTTGTCGGCCTTGATCTTGCCGACGTTCGCCACGAACGCGTCGTCGAAGAGATGCTGCTCCCAGTAGAACTGCGTAAGCGCCGGCGACTGGCTGTTGAATCCGTCGGACGTGTTCCACGCCGACCCGACCTCCGGCCCGAGGCGAGCCGGCACGGGCGCGAAGAGTTCGTCGCGATACTCGCCGTAGAAGTTGAGGTACCCGTTGTTCGTGCCTTCCTTCGCGCCGAGCAGTCGCCACTTGCCGTAGAGGTCGATGTCGAAACCCGCGGCGTCGCGGAAGCCCTGACTCGCGAACGCATGCTGGTACAGCGCGGTGAACGCGAAGCCGAGCCGCAGTCCGGTCGCGTCGTCGAGCCAGTCCGCCCACGTCTTCCACGCGCCGTAGAGGAAGGTGACCGGCCCCTCGGGCAGGAGACCCGCGTGCGAGCCGCGCGCGGATTCGTCGAGGTCGCCCGCGATCGACTCCGACGGCGCAGCGCCGGTCGTTTCCGCCGCCGACTCGTCGGTCGTCGTCGGCTGTGCAGCGCGCGGTTCATCGGTCGGCGTCGGCGGCGCGTCGTCGGCCGCGGCGATCAGCGACAAGGAGAGCGCACCGATCGAGGCGAAGGTGCAACCGCGACTGCGCATCGGTCCTCCTCGGCGTTGGACTCTGTGTACCGTATCGAATGCCCCGACGCTCGTCGCCGTGGTGCGATCGTCGCCGGCGAAATCGAAAGGACGCATCATGGCTACTCGTCGACGGACGAAGGCGCGACGCGGAACGCGCGAACGAGTCGAGCACGACCTGCTCGGCCCGAAGCGCGTGCCGGCGAACGCGTACTGGGGAGTGCAGACGGCGCGGGCGCTCGAGAACTTCGCCATCTCGCGCGTGCAGGTGCGGCACTACCCCGACTTCATCGTCGGTCTCGCGATGGTGAAGATGGCCGCCGCGCGGGCGAACGCCGAGCTCGGCACGGTGAAGCGCCCCGTCGCGCGGGCGATCGATCGCGCGTGTCGCGAGATCGTCCGCGGCAAGCTGCACGATCAGTTCGCGGTCGACATGTTCCAGGGCGGCGCCGGAACCAGCACGAACATGAACGCGAACGAGGTGATCGCCAATCGCGCGCTCGAACTCCTCGGTCGTCGCAAGGGCGAGTACCGGCACTGCGATCCGCACGACGACGTGAACTGCGCGCAGTCGACCAACGACGCGTATCCGTCGGCCCTTCACGTCGCGATGCTCCTCGGCAACGAGCGGCTCGTGCGCGAGCTGAGCCGCCTCGTCGAGAGCTTCCGGCGCAAGGGCCGTCGCTTCGCCGGCGTCATCAAGATGGGACGCACGCAGCTCCAGGACGCCGTGCCCATGACGCTCGGGCAGGAGTTCATGGCATGGGCGCGTTCGATCGAGGACGAGATTCGCACGCTGCGGGCCGTCGAGCGCGTCCTCTGCGAGGTCAACATGGGCGGCACCGCGATCGGCACGGGCCTCAACGCGCCGCGCGGGTTCTCGCGGAAGTGCGTCCGCCATCTCGCTCGCATCACCGGCAAGCCGATCAGGCTGGCCGAGGATCTCGTCGAGGCCACGCAGGACACGCAGGCGTTCGTGATCTACTCGTCGGTGTTGAAGAGTCTCGCCATCAAGCTGTCGAAGGTGTCCAACGACCTTCGATTGCTGGCCTCGGGTCCGCGGGCGGGACTTCACGAGATCACGCTTCCGGCAAAGCAGCCGGGCTCGTCGATCATGCCGGGCAAGGTGAACCCGGTGATCCCCGAGGTGGTGAACCAGGTCTGCTTCCGCGTCATCGGCAGCGACCTCACCGTGTCGATGGCGGCCGAGGCGGGACAGCTTGAGCTGAACGTGATGGAGCCGGTGATCGCGGCGTGCGTGTTCGAGAGCCAGACGCTCTTCGTGAACGCGGCGCGGACGTTGCGCGAACATTGCATCGACGGCATCAAGGCGAACGCCGACGTGTGTCGCGAGTTCGTCGAGCGGTCGATCGGCGTCGTCACCGCGCTCAATCCGCACATCGGCTACGAGAAGTCGACCGAGCTCGCCGCCGAGGCGATGCGCACCGGGAAGGGGATCGTCGAACTCGTGCGGCAACATCGATTGCTTAGCGAGGCGCAGATCACCCGCATCCTCGACCCGCGGGCGATGGCTCGCGGCGGCGCGGCCGCCCGCGCGGGCCGACGACAAAGCCGCTGATCGGAGGCGAGCATGTTGTGGCTGGAACTTGCGGTCGTCCTCGCGTCGATCGTGATCGGCGCGACGGTCGGCGGCGCGGGACTCGGCACGGTCGCGGGCATCGGTCTCGCGGTCCTCGTCTTCGTGTTCGGTCTGCCGCCCAGTTCGCCGCCGGGCGAAGTGCTCGCGATCATCGTCGCGGTCGTCACCGCGACGGCGTCGATGCAGGCGGCGGGCGGCATGGATCTCCTCGTGTCCTGGGCCGAACGCGCCTTGAGGGCCCACCCGAAGTCGATCACGTTCGTCGCGCCGCTCGTCGCGTATGCGTTCACCTTCTTCGCCGGCACCGGACACGTCGCGTACGCGATCCTGCCGGTCATCGCGGAAGTCTCGCGCAAGGCGGGCGTGCGGCCCGAGCGACCGATGTCGATCAGCGTGATCGCGTCGCAGCAAGCCATCACCGCGAGCCCGCTTTCCGCGGCAACGGCCGGCATGATCGCGCTGTTGGGCGGTAGCGGCGTCACGCTCGGCAAGTTGCTCGCGGTGTGCGTTCCGTCCACGCTCGTCGGCGTGATGGCGGGTGCGCTCGCGGTCTCGCGCATGGGCGTCGAACTCGATCAGGACGAAGGCTACAAGCGTCGTCTGGCGGAGGGGCGCGTCGAGCCGCCGAAGCCGCTGCCGAAGCTCGAGGGCGCGGCGCGGCGCAACGCGCTCCTCGCGGTCTCGTTCTTCGCCTTGGCCGGACTCTCGATCATCGCGTTCGGGCTGATCCCCTCGATTCGCCCAGCGTTTCCGCCGGTCTCCGATCCCGAGGCCGAAGCCGCGGCGCTCGGGATGCCGGTCCTGATCCAGCTCGTGATGTACGCGGCGGCGGGGCTCATGATGCTCTTCGCGGGCGCTCGGCCCGACGTCGCGGTGACGTCGTCGATCGGTCGCGCCGGCGTGATCGCGGTGATCTCGATCGTCGGGCTCGGCTGGCTCGGCGGCTGCTTCTTCCACGGCAACCGCGCCGAGATCGTGGGTGGACTCGAGCACCTCGTGCAGGCGCATCCGTGGATCTTCGCCATTGCGCTCTTCACGCTGTCGATCCTGCTCTTCAGCCAGGCGGCGACGGTCGCCGCGATGATGCCCGTCGGCGTGTCGCTCGGGCTTGCACCCGCGACGCTCCTCGCGTTCTTCCCCGCGGTGAACGGCTACTTCTTCCTTCCGACCTACGGCACGATCGTCGCGGCGGTCGCCTTCGATCCGACGGGCACGACGCGCATCGGCCGATACGTCGTGAACCACAGCTTCATGCGCGCCGGACTCGTCTCCACGATCGTGGCGTTAGGCGTCGGATTCGCGATCTCGCGGGCGATCGGTTGACGCGCGGCGGCCGACGTCACTGGATCAGGACGAGCTTCATTCGGATCACGACGGTCGCGTCGCCCTTCAGCGCTTCGAGCGGCTTGCCGCTTGCTCGCCACGCGGCAATCGCGTCGGCGATCGGGCCGTCGACGTCATCGCTGCCGCTCGAGCGGAGGAAACGCACGCTGACGGGCTTGCCCTCGCGATTGAATCGGATCTCGACGAGCGGATTGCGCGGGCTCGTCGTGATCATCGTGAGCGTCGTGAATCGCGGCTTGCGGGTCTTGATCGTCAACCCCGCCGCGGCGAGCGGGCGCCCGTTCTTCCAGAGGTTCGCCGGCACCGAGATCACCGACGTGGGATCGCTCTCCATGTCGCTGAGTTCGCCGTCGGCGAGCGCGTCCGGCGAGCGCACGCCCGATGGCGTGGCGTTGCGCGGCTCGGGCGACGGAGGCGACGGCGCACTCGGCGGCGTCGGCTCTTCGCCCGGCGTCGACGACGGCGGCGTGGCGCCACTCGGTTGATCGGTCGACGGCTGCGGCGTCGGTTGCGTCGCGGGCGTCGGATCGGGCGCGGGTTGGGGCTCCGGCGCTGGATCCGGCCGCGGATCTGGTGTCGGATCGGGTGTCGGATCGGGCGCCGGGTCTGGTTTCGGGTCGGGTTTCGGGTCGGGTTTCGGTTCTGGTTTCGGGTCTGGCTTCGGTTCTGGCGTTGGCTGCGGCTGTGGGTTCGGATTTGGCTCCGGAGCAGGATCCGTCACTGGCGGTGGAGCCAGCGGACCCGGATCCGGACTCGGATCGGGCGGCGTCGTTGGCGGCGGTTCGGGCACCGGCGCTGGAGTCGGTTCAGGCTTCGGGTCTGGCTTCGGGTCTGGCTTCGGTTCGGGCTTCGGTTCTGGCTTTGGTTCTGGCTTTGGTTCTGGAGTTGGTTCCGGCGCGGGCTCAGGCTTTGGATCTGGCTTCGGTTCTGGCTTTGGATCTGGCTTTGGGTCTGGCTTCGGTTCTGGCTTTGGATCTGGCTTCGGATCTGGCTTCGGCTCTGGCTTCGGTGACGGATCGGGCGTCGGATCGGGCGCAGGATGAGCGACCGGATCGGTCGGCTTCAGGTCGATGGGCGGCGCTTGCGACGGCGCGGGATCGGTCTTCGACGGATCATCGACGGGCGACTTCGGCGTTGACGTCGGCGCCGCCGGCGCGTCGTTGGATGCGGCGGAGGGTTGGCTGGGCGATGGCGGGGCCGCCTGCGGCGAAACGACTGACACGACGTCCGGGCCCGGCGGACCCGACGTCGGCGTCATCGCCCGTCCTTCGTTGCCCGCGACCACGGTGCGCATCGCCGCCTGGTCGGTTTCGGCGTGCTGCGCCAGATGTTCCTGATAGTCCTCGTAGCCGATCCAGTTCACCGACGAGGCGTCGCCGTTGGCGATGCCGAGGCGAATCTGCTCCTCGCGCTGGCGCAACTCCTCGAGTCGGCGACGCTCTTCCTCGGTGAGCGACCGGTCGGGCTTCGGTTCGCTTTGCTTCTCGAGGTCCTTCAGGCTCGCCGGCGAGAACGGCGGCGTCGCGAGCCGCGCCGAGGAATCCCCGTGCAGCGCCGCGTTGAACGCGGGTATCAGGACGGCGGTGTGGATCGCGAGCGACGCCGACAACGCCACGAGCAGGATGCCGCCCGTGTCGGATCGTCGGACTCGGATCGCGTAAGCCGTCGTCATGGGTCAGCGTGGTGTGTCGCGGGTCGGCGTGTCGCGGCTCAGTCGGGCGCGGCTCAGTCTGGCGCGGGTCGGGGTGCGAAGATCAGCGTGGCGAGAGACGTATGCGGGACGCGTGGTCGGTCGGATGGCACCCGCCTGCGGAGAGGGTACGCCGTGTGGCCAGTGGTTCCATCGGTGCCGCCGCAGATTGCGGGACGGCGAACCTCCGAGGCGACGTACCGGTCCCGTTCGCCGCGATCGTGCATCGTCGCGCCGCGGCCTCGGGGCACGTCAACCCTCCAATTGCAGCGATGCCAGCGCGGTGCCGACGTCCGGAGCGCACTGGAAGAGCTTGTCGAGCCCCGCGAGCATCAGGAGTCCCCACACCGGGTCGCCGACGCCGCACAGTCGCAGCGACTTGCCCGCGCCGTGCAAGCGCTTCCGCAGCTTGAGCAACTGGGCGACGTTGGACGAGTTCAGGTAGCTCACGTGCGAGAGGTCGAAGACGGCGGACGGTTCCAGACCTTCCTCGTCGTCGAGGAGGCGCAAGAACGCGCTCACGTCCTCGGAGAACTGCGGTTCATCGGAAAACTCGACAATCGCGATTTGGTCGGACCACCGCTGCACGGCCATGCGTCGCAGCGTACCGAAGACCGAGGACGGGCGACGGACGCTCAGGCCGGAGGCGGCGTTTCGCTCTCGCCGCCTTCGGCGCTCTCGCCTTCGGCCACCGCCGCGGCGGCGATCAGCGAGTCGTCCTCGCGGAGCCGCACCACGCGCACGCCTTGCGTATTGCGGCCGATGCGCGAGATCTCGGACGCCGGAACCCGCACGAGCATGCCGCCGGACGAGATGAACATGAGGCTGTCGCGATCGGTCACGACGCGAACGTCGACGACCGGTCCGTTGCGATCGGTGGTCTGGATGTCGATGCGGCCCTGGCCGCCGCGGCTCTGCGCCCGAGTCGAGCCGTCCTCGCACTGAACGAGGTATTCCTCGAGCGGCGTCCGTTTGCCGTAGCCGTGCTTGGTGACCGTGAGGAGGTCGGCGCCGTCGACGCAACGCACGAGGCCGACGACCTCGTCGCCTTCGACGAGTTCGATGCCCTTCACGCCGGCGGCGGCTCGGCCCATGACGCGGGCGTCGTTCTCCTCGAAGCGGATCGCCTTGCCCGACGCGGACGCGAGCAGGACGTGGTCTTCGCCGCTCGTCTGAAGGACGCCGACGAGTCGGTCGCCGTCGTTCAGGTTGATGGCGATGATGCCGGAGCGATTGACGTTGCGGTAGTCCTTGAGGCTGGTGCGCTTCACCTTGCCTTCGGCGGTGGCGAAGAAGAGGTAGTCCTCGCTCTTCTCGAAGTCGGTGATCGGCAGGAAGGCGCGGATCTTCTCGCCCTCCTTGAGCTCGAGCAGGTTCACGATCGCGCGGCCGCGGCTCGTGCGCGAGAGCTCGGGGATCTGCCACACCTTCATGCGGAAGACGCGTCCCGTGTTCGTGAAGCAGAGCAGGTCGTCGTGCGTCGAGCTGACGAAGAGCTGCTCGACGAAGTCGTCGTCCGTCGTCTCCGAGCCCTTGATGCCCGTGCCGCCGCGACCCTGCGAGCGGTAGGTGTCGACCGGCAGCCGCTTCACGTAGCCCTGGTGCGAAATGGTCACGACGACCTGGTGCTCCTGAATGAGCTCCTCGAGGGCGAACTGGTCGACCTCGCTCTCCTCGATCGTCGTGCGTCGCTCGTCGCCGAATCGCTCGGCGATCTCGAGGCAGTCTTCCTTGATGATGTCGAGGACCAGGCGCTCGTCGGCGAGGATCCGCTCGAAGCCGTCGATCTCGTCGAGCAGACCTTCGAGCTCGCCGGCGAGCCGTTCGATCTCGAGGCCGACGAGTTGGATCAGGCGCAACGCGCCGATCGCCTCGGCCTGTACGCGGGTCAGGATCACGCCGTCGTCCGACGCGCGCTCGAGGAGTCGCTTCGGCACCACGTTCGCACGCGGATGGTCGGGGGCGATGCGGAACGCGCGGGCCTGCAACCGTTCGATCGCCTCCTCGCGCGTGCGCGACGAGCGGATGATCCGAATCACCTCGTCGATGTCGCACACCGCGTAGATCAGGCCTTCGAGCTTGTGCGCTTGTTGCTTCGCCTGTCGGAGCAGGAACTGCGTGCGCCGCCGCACGACGGTCTTGCGGTGATCGACGAAGCACTGGACGAGTTGACGGAACGTGAGCGTCTTCGGCTGGCCGTTGACCAGCGCGATGTTGATGATCGAGAACGTCGACTGCAGCGGCGTGAACTCGTAGAGCTGCTTCTCGACGACCGCCGGATCGGCGCCGCGCTTGAGCACCACGCGGATGCGGGTTCGCGCGTCGCGGCCCGAGTGGTTCTGCACGTCGGAGATGTCTTCGATGCGGCCGGACTTGCTCGCCTCGACGATCTTCTCGATGAGCGAACTCTGCACCACCTGATACGGGATCTCGTCGATCACGATCACGTCGCGGCCGCCGGACTTGTCGCCGGACTTGTCGCCAGTCTTCTCGTGATGGACCTTGCCGCGCACCACGATGCGGCCGCGGCCGGTCGCGTACGCCTCGACGATGCCGCGGCGCCCGCAAATGGTTCCGCCGGTGGGGAAGTCGGGGCCCGGCACCATTTCGATGAGCCGTTCGATCGGAATGGAAGGATCGTCGATCGTCGCCACGACCGCCCGGCAGATCTCGCGGAGATTGTGCGGCGGCATCGAGCTCGCCATGCCCACCGCGATGCCCGCGGAACCGTTGACCAGGAGGTTCGGCACCTTGCCCGGCAGCACCGTCGGCTCGAGCAACCGATCGTCGTAGTTGGGCCGGAAGTCGACGGTGTCCTTGTCGAGGTCCTCGAGCAAGGCGACCGTCGTCGCGGTCATGCGGGCCTCGGTGTATCGCATCGCCGCCGGCGGGTCGCCTTCGATCGAGCCGAAGTTGCCTTGCTTGTCGATCAGCAGGTAGCGCGTCTTCCAGTCCTGCCCCATGTTCACCAGGGTCGGATAGACGATCGACTCGCCGTGCGGGTGGTAGTTGCCCGACGTGTCGCCGCAGATCTTCGCGCACTTGATGTGCTTCTTGCCCGGCGCGAGCTTCAGGTCGTTCATCGCGACGAGGATGCGCCGCTGGCTCGGCTTCAGGCCGTCGCGCACGTCGGGCAGGGCACGATCCATGATCGTGCTCATCGCATAGGTCAAGTACGACTCGTGGAGCTCGCGCTCGATCTCGATCGCGGTCACGCGGTCGAACGTGCCGCCGTCGGAAGGCTGCAAATTCGCCTCGGAATTGCCCTGCTTTTCGTCGGCCATGAGAGGTCCGCAGTCTACCGGAAACAGGGCTGCGATTCACGCGCCGAAGCGCTGCGGCGCGGCGCGCAGGAGAGCGACGAATTCGACGTTTCCGGGCACGCCGCGCCCTCGACTTGACTTTCCGCCGACGAGCGGCGACTTCGTGCACGCGACCACCTCGGCGCCGAGCGCGGGCATCTCGGCGAGCACCCGCTCCACGACCGCCGGCGCCTTCTCCTGCGGGAGGAATCCGTGGTCCAGCCAGTGCTTCTCCTCGTCGCGCAGCTCGTAGTGCGGCTTGATCAATGTCGCGATGTGCCCGCGGGGCGCGAGCCAGCGCAGGGCGGCCGGGATCGCCAGACGCTGTGGCGTCCACGCGAGGTCGATCGTGATCAGGTCGACGCGCCCGGGCGGCGGCTCCGCGTGCAGCGCGTTGACGCGTTCGCGCACGTCGACGCGCGGATCGTTGCGCAGCGTCCACGCGAGCGTGCCGTAGCCGGTGTCGATCGCGATGACGCTCGCGGCGCCGCGCTGCAACAGGCAGTCGACGAAGCCGCCGACGTTGCAGCCGAAGTCCGCGCAACGGAGCCCGCGCACGTCGAGCGCGAACTCGCCGAGTGCGTGGTCGAGCTTCTCGCCGGCGCGGGAGACGAATCGTCGCGCGTCGCCGCCGGACTTCGTCACCGCTCGGCCCGCACGTCGTCGTGCTTCACGCCGACGATCGCCACGCCGAGCTTGTCCGCGGCCGCGAGTACGGCGGGGCGATCAAGCAGGATCACTCGTCCCGCGCCGACCGCGATGCAACCGCCGCCGCCGCGGGCGACGCGCTCGACCGTCGGCACGCCGATCGTGGGCACGTCGGCCCGCATGTCGTGTCCGGCGCGAGCGCTCTTCAGGAGCGTCCAGCCCTTCGCGCGGCAAAGTTGCCCCGCGCGATCGATCATCGCATCGGTGCCTTCGACCGCCTCGACCGCGATCACGTCGCGGTCGCGCACCGCCATCGCCTGGCCCACATCGAGCTCGAGCATCTTCGCGAAGAGCGGCCACGCGAACGCGACATCGCCCGATTGCAGCGACGACGGCTGCACGCGGCCGAGCACGCCTTCGCTCGCCATCTGATCGGGGATGAACGTCGTCGAGTCGATGAGCCGCACTCCGTTGGCGAGGAGTTCCTCGGCGAGCGCGGTGAGCACCGTCGCCGAGCGATGGTCGTGACGCAGGCGACGATACCAAAGCCGCGCCGCGCGAACGTCCGGCAGTTGGCGGAAGAGTCGCAGCGGATCGTGCATGCGCGCCTTGCTCACGCGGCCGACCATCACCGCATCGACGACGCCCATGCGCTTCGCGAGGCGGATCCAGCGCCCGAGTTGCAGCATGCCCGCTTCGGCGAAGTCGTCGCAGTGCTGGCGCAGCTCGGGGAGAAACTGGTCGCGCAGGCCGATGCACGCGACGCGGCGCCCCGCGGCCCGCATGCCGCGAGCGCAGAGGATCGGCAACGTGCCTTGCCCGGCGATGAGCCCGATGACGGGGCGTGCGTCCAACAAGAGCAAGTGTCGCGCGAGCGAGGGGAGTGGTCAACGGCGTCATCCACGACATGAATCCTTCACCGCGGAGTCCGGAGGTCACGGAGGGCACGCGGAGCAATGCACGCGGTGAAGGCAGCTCGACTTGCCGTGCGCCGGCGTGCCTGTCTTCGGCTCCCTGCTCTGCGGGGATTTGGCATCGCGCAGCGATGAATGCGGCGTGGCTCGCGTTCGGCGCAGGCTCCACGCGCATCCGTGCCAGAACCATCGCGATCGTGTGCGGCCAAACGTCGCCTTGGCGCTTGGGTCTTGGCGCCGACCGCGTTACGTTGCTGGGGTGGCGACTCTCGGCTCGGCGAGGCACCCCCTGACAGCGGCGTGCGTTTCAGCGGGGATGTCTCGGAGCATCGGCCGGGGATCGCGAGGAGGTTCCCCATGCGGCATGGTCGTTTGTTCGTCTGGTTGGCGAGTGCAGCGCTGTGGCTCGTGGCGATCGCCGCCCCTACTCCCTCCGCGTTTGCCCAAGGGTGCAGCGGCGACGTCAACGGCGATGGCGTTGTGGACGCCATCGATCTTGGCATCGTGCTGGGCGACTGGGGGACGTGTCCGGGCACGATCGAGTCCGTCTCGCCGTTGCAGGGCAGCTCCCTCGGCGGCACGCTCATCACGATCAGCGGGACGACACTGGCGGGCACGACCGCAGTGACTGTCGGCGGCGCGCCGTGCACGAACGTCACGGTGCTGTCGCCCACGAAGGTGACGGCGGTCACGCCACCTGGGAGGCCCGGACCTGCGGCAATCGCAGTCACCACGCGTAGCGGGCCGATCTTGGCGCCGATGCCGTTCACCTATCTGCAGTCGTCGATCACATCGGTCGTGCCGAACATGGGCGCCTACTCGGGTGGCACGGCGATCACGATCACGGGGACCTCCCTCGCGGGCGCCACCAGCGTGACCGTGGGTGGCGTGCCCGCGACGAACGTCGTTGCGGTCTCAGACACGACGGTGACCGCGGTGACGCCGCCGGGCTCGCTGGGGGCCGTCGACGTGACCGTGTCCAGCCCGAGCGGGACTGAGACCGCGAGCGGGGCCTTCACGTATGTCGGGATCGTCGTGCCGAGCTGGGCGACGCTGCTAGAAGCCGCGCCCGATCCAGCGGTGGTGACCGATCCGAGCCTGCGCGCGGCGATCATCGCGTCCGGCAGGGCCTGGCGTGTCCGCGACAACGGGACCAACATCGAGATGCTGCTGGTGGTCCCGGGCACCTTCAACATGGGGTGCTCACCGTCAAACCAGAACGCCTGCAACGCCGACGAGAACCCCGTCCACGCGGTGACGCTGACGAATGCGTTCTACCTCGGGCAGTACGAAGTCACGCAGGCGCAGTGGACGGCCGCAATGGGCTCCAACCCGTCGGCCTTCCAGGGCCCGAACCGCCCCGTCGAAAAGGTGTCGTGGAACATGGTTCAGGGGTTCCTGACCGCGACGGGCATGCGCCTTCCAAGCGAGGCGGAGTGGGAGTACGCGTGCCGCGCGGGCACGGCGACTGCGTTCCACTCGATGTGCCAGGCGCCGAACGGGACGAGCGACAACGCGCTCGTCCCGAACATCGCGTGGTGCAACGCGAACTCGGGGCTCCAGACGCACGTCGTCGGGGGCAAGGAGGCGAATGGGCTCGGGCTCCACGACATGTCGGGGAACGTGTGGGAGTGGGTGAACGACTGGTACTCGGACACCTATTACTCGGTGAGCCCAGCGGTGGATCCCCCGGGGCCCGCGACCGGGGATCTTCGCGTGATGCGTGGCGGCGCGTTCAACTTCAACCCGGGCGACGCGCGTTCGTCCGTCCGCTTCGTCGCCTTGCCCGACAACGCGTTCGGCTTCGCCGGATTCCGCGTCGCGAGGGCCCCCTAAGGTTCCGTTTCTTCTACTGTCGCGTTCCTCCTGGGCGGCTTGCTGGGGCGGCGTACTGGGGCCGCTTACTGGAGCCGCTTACTGGAGCCGCTTACTGGTCACACCCGTGCGCGGCGCGCATGCCGCGAGCGCGGAGGATCGGCAAGGTGCCTTGCCCGGCGTTGAGTCCGATGATGGGACGCGCGTCCATCGCGCGACGTGTCGCGCGATTCCGGGATGAGGTCAATCGCGAGCGGGCGATCCGGTGATCGCTGCCGAAGACTCGAGCCCCAACCAATCCGCGCTGCCTCAAACTCCTGCCTCCCCTCCGCGACTCCTCCGCGCCCTTCGCGCCTCCGCGCTGCATGACCGCGCAACCCAGCGGCGCCGCGGCGCGGCGTCACTGCGTCTTCTTGATCGGCGTCCTCTGCTTGTTCCAGCGCTCGCGTAAGCGCACTGCGTCCAGACCCACGGAATGGCCACGCGACGCTGCATTTTTGCCCACGCATTCGACGCGCAGCGTGTGTGGACCTGGCGCCAGCGTCACGTTGCCGAGCGCGTGCTCGCGCACGTCGACGTCGGGGCTGTAGCAGTCGATCGGCTCGCCGAGGGTTCGTCCGTCGAGCGTGAACGAATAGACGCCGAAGTCATACGAGTGCGTGAGCGCGAGGACGAACCGTCGCGTCTCGTCGTTCGCGACGTCGAACGTCACGTCGAACCATGCGCCCGTGCCCGCGTCGTTGCGGAAGAAGAGTTGCCCTTGGCCGGTCCACGGCCCGCCGGCCTGCAGCGAGAGCGATCCGCCTTGCGACTTCGACTGCGCCTTCAGCGTCGCGCCGTCGAACACCCGATCGATCGACGGCAGCTTCCGCTCCTTCGCCGACGGCAACGTCGCGAAGCGCTTCGGATATCCGCGCTGGTACCAGAATGCGACGCTCGAGAAGTCGTCTTCGCGCTCGACGAAGCCTTCGGTCTTGCCGGTCGTCGTCTCGTCGGCAGACATCCAGCCCGCGTGCTCGATCTCGAGGCGCAGCGTCGAACGGAATCGCACCGGATCGGGCACGTGCCAGCGGTACATCGTCGAACGCATGTCGACTTCGCCGAGGTCGCCCACGAGGATCGGCACGCCGAAGTAGGGGAAGCAGCCCTTCTCGACGCCCCACGCGTTGCTCACGTAGTCCTCGGTGCCCGTGCCCCAGATCGACGGCGTCGACTCGCCGTCGACGAAGAACTTCTCGTCGCCCTCGCCGAACCACTCGGGGCTGCGCGAGCGCACGCTCAACACGGTGCCGACGTATTGGCCGCCGCCCGTCGATGCGATGTCGGCGATCAGGTAGTCGCGACCGAGTTGCGTGGGAAACTCCTGGCGATACTGGGCGCAGAAGTACGCGGCGTCGCTCGGCACGCGCTCTTCGGCCCAGTCGATCTGGTAGTAGAGGCCCGCGAGCGGTCGATCGCTCTCGTTCGTGAGCGTGATGCGGGCCGACGAGCGAAACGGCATGGCCCAGTAGCAGTTGTACGCGTCGCCGCCCTGCACCTCGATCGGCATCGAGTCGACGCTCGCGCGAGCGCCGAAGCCCGCGGCGAAGAAGTCGCCGAACGGCGCTTCGACCGCCGGCTCGTCGGCGCCGTCCCAGTACATGCGCAGCACGATCTCGGAGGGATCCGCGGCGCCCTCCTTCGCGAGCCAGCTCGGCGCTGCCTCGGCAAACGTCACCCAGATGTGGCGAATCACGCCCGGGCCGCGCAGGTCCGCGATCGTGAGCGTCTCGCCGGGCTTCACCCAGCGGTTGTCGGAGTTGCTGCCAGGGTCAGTCGATGCCGACGAGACGCGCCGCGAGCGCGCGTCGCGCACCGTGGCGAGGTCGTCGAAAGGCGACGCGCCGCGCGAGCGATCGACGTCGTGCGTGCCCGCGCAGCCGACGGCCGTCGCGCACGCGAGCGCGGCAAGCACGCGCAGTCGAACCGGGGCGCGGCTCATTGGCCCACGGGCGCCCCGCCCGCGTCGACGTTCTCCTTCGTGAAGAGCCGCGTGCCGAGCACCACCTTCTTCGGCACGGTCTGACCCTCGAAGATCTTGAGCGCGTTCGCGATCGCGATGTCCGCGCCGTTCGGATATTCAAAGGTCGCGTTGAGGATGCCCTTGCGCACGGCCTCGACGCCTTCATGCGGAAGCGCGTCGACGCCGACGAACATCATCTCCTTCTCGCGGCCCGCGTCCTTCGCGGCGTAGTACGCGGCGATCGCGGCCGGATCGTTCGCGCCGTACACGAGCTGGATGCTCTTCGGCTCCGGCGACCGGGCGAGCGCGGCCTGCATCTTTTCGCGGGCCTTGTCGCCGAGCCATTCCATGTCGGCCTCGTAGACGATCTTGATCTCGGTCGGCTTGATCGCCGCGCGGAAGGGCTCCGAACGATCGGCCGAGGGGATGCTCGAGCTGAGTCCCCTCAGCTCGACGACGTTGCCCTTGCCGCCGAGCTGCTCGACGACCCACTTGCCGACCGCGGCGCCGATCACGCGGTTGTCCGCTCCGATGAAGCAGGTGTACTTGTCGCCCTCGACCGCGCGGTCGAGCACGATGACGGGAATACCCGCGTCGAACGCGTCGGCGACGACCTGCGTCAGGCTCGTGTCCTTCGGCGAGATGATCAGCGCGTTCACTCGCTGCGCGATGAACTCCTTCACGTGCGCCTGCTGCGTCAGCGCGTCGTTCTGCGCGTCCTTCATGACGAGCTTGATCGACGGATGCTCGCTCGCGGAGCGCTCGATGTCCTTGTCCATCTGTTCGCGCCACGGCTCGCCGCGATTGCATTGGCTGTAGCCGATGACGTACTGCTTGTCGCTCGCCACGGGCTTGGCCGGCGCGCCGCTCGAGGCGTTCGGCGCGGACGGCGCGGGCTTCGGCGTCGGCGACGAGTCGCCGCATCGGGCGAGCGCCGCGACGATGAGACCCGTCGCGACGGCGAGGAACGATCGACGAAGGACCCGCTGCATGTGTGGCTCCCTTTGGTTGCGCGGCGGCGAGGATATCAGCGGCGGCGGAAGCCTTGGAACAGCACCGCGAGCACGATGATGCCGCCGGTGATCATGAGTTGTTCCGGCGTCGCGACGCCGTTGAGATCGAGGACCTTTCGGAGGTAGCCGATCGTCAGCGCGCCGAGCAACGTGAGCGTGACGCCGCCTCGTCCGCCGGCGAGCGACGTTCCTCCGACGACGACCATCGCGATGGCCGTGAGTTCATAGCCCGCGCCGCCGTCGGGATTCCCTTGGCGCTCGATCGCCGCGAACATCAGTCCCGCAATGCCCGCGAACAGTCCGCACAGCGTGTAGGCCACGACGAGCGTGCGGGCGACCGGCACGCCGCTCAATCGGGCCGCTTCGGCGTTGTCACCGATCGCGTAGACGTACCGGCCGAAGCGCAGGCCTTGCAGCAGGACTAGCGTCGCGAGGAAGCACGCGAGGAAGACGAACACGCCGATCGAGATGTCGGCGCCGAGGAGATGCACCTTCGTGTTCAGCGCCTCGACGACCGCCGGCGCGGGCATCTTCTGCACCTTCACGCCGTGACTGACGAGGTCGGACTTCGCGAGTCCGCGGGCGAACGCCATCATCGCCAGCGTGGCGATGAACGGCTGCAGGCGCAGGAACGCGACGAGCACGCCGTTCACCAATCCGCACAGGCCGCCGATCGCAATCGTTGCCGCGATCGCCAGCGCCGGATTCCAGTCGTGCCGCATCGTCATCAGCGCGAACGACACGCCGCACAACGCGACGACGCTGCCCACCGACAAGTCGATGCCGCCGGTGAGGATCACGATCGTCATCCCGCAGGCGAGGATGCCAAAGCCCGCGATCTGCCAGAACGCGTCCGCATGCACCGCGGGACGGAAGAACACGCCGTTCGCGTGGAAGACGCTGCCGACGACCAGGACGAGGACGAGCGCCGCCAGCGCGAACGCGACCTCGCGCGGCATGAAGCGGGCGAGCGAGCGCGACGGCTCGGATCCGCTCATGCCGCGACCTCCGCGTCGGCGCCTGAGTCGCCCATGGCCGCCGCGATCACCCGCTCCGGCGTGGCGTCGGAGCGCTCGAAGCGGGCGGTCACGCGGCCGCGATGCATGACGACGACGCGATCGGACAGCCCGAGGAGTTCGGGCAGATCGCCGCTCGTGAGCAGGACCGCCGCGCCGTTGCGCGTCGCCTCGCGGATGAGCGCGTAGATCTCCTGTCGCGCGCCGACGTCGACGCCGCGCGTCGGATCGTTCAGGAGGAGCACGCGCGGATTCCGCAAGAGCCACTTGCCGAGCGCGACCTTCTGCTGATTGCCGCCCGACAGCGTGCGGACGATCTGCGCGGCGCTGCGACAGCGGATCGTGAAGCGACGGATCGCGTCGCGGGCAGTCGAGCGTTCGCGGCCCGCGCGCCGCCATCCGAGCGGCGACAGCGTCTCGATCGACGGCAACGTCAGGTTCGATCCGACCGAAAGTCCTTGGTTGAGGCCCGTCGTCTTTCGATCGTCGGTCACGAGTGCGATGCCGAGGCGCATCGCGTTGCGCGGCGCGGCGACGCGGGCCAGCGCGCCGGCGACGACGATCGCGCCGCCGGCGAGCGTTCCTTCGCCGAAGAGCGCGCTCATGAGTTCGCCGGTGCCCGAGCCGGACAGGCCCGCAAGCCCGACGATCTCGCCCGCGCGAAGCGTGAGCGAGACGTCGTGGACCGCGAGTCCGCGGCGGCCCGCGACCGAGACGCGCTCGAGCCGCAGCAATTCGTCGCCCGCCCCTGCAGACACCGCGCCGCGGGCCGACGCGTAGTCGTCGGTCACGGCGCGGCCGACCATCGCCTGCACGAGCGCGTCGCGGGGGAGTTCGTCGGCGTTCGCCGTGCGCACCAGGCGCCCGTCGCGCAGCACCGTGATGCGATCGGCGATGCGGTAGATCTCCTCCATGCGGTGGCTGATGTAGACGACCGCGACGGGGCGCTTCGCGTCCGCGGTCAACTCGCCGATCAGCGCGAAGAGCCGCTCGACGTCCGGTCGCGGAAGGGCGCTCGTGGGTTCGTCCATGATGAGCACGCTCGCGTCGCGCAGGAGCGCCTTCGCGATCTCGATGAGTTGCTGCGCCGCGAGCGGCAGTGAGCCGACGATGGTCGCGGGATCGACGTGCAGGCCGACGCGATCGAGCGCCGCGCGCGCCGCGGAGCGCTGCCCGCGTCGATCGAGCCACCGCAGCGCGTTCACTCGCTCGCGGCCGAGAAACAGGTTGTCGGAAACGCTCATCGAGGGCGCGAGCGAGAGCTCCTGGTGGATCATCGCGATGCCGGCGCGGTGCGCGTCGAGCACCGAGCGGAAGCGCACTCGCTCGCCGCGAATCGCTATCTCTCCGGCGTCGGGTTGGTGCACGCCGCAGAGGATCTTGAGGAGCGTCGACTTTCCGGCGCCGTTCTCGCCCGCGAGCACGTGAACCTCGCCCGAGCGAAGGTCGAAGTCCACGCCGTCGAGCACGCGTGCGCCGTCGAACGACTTCACGATGCCGCGCAGTTGAACGGCGCCGCGCGGGCCAACGACGTCGACGGGTTCGTGCGCGTCGGGCGCAGCTACCATGCGGCCAGCGTACGGCTGCATCCGGCGCGTCACAAGGGAAGCGCAGGCGAGGCCCGAGGGATAGAGACGATGAGCGACACAGCGAGCGACGAGACCTCGTCCGTTCCGTGCAGCGACGCACCTCAGCGCGTGGGCAAGAGGACGGCGATCCTCGTCGCGTCCGGCGATCTACGCCGGTCGGCAAACGTCGCGTGCTGGCCCGCGCAGCAAGCGGTCGAGCATGCCGCTCGCGACGCATTCGAGGCGCTTGGCTGGACGCTCGTGCGCGGACATCCCGAACGGTGGAGCGACGACGAACCGCACGGCTTCATCGGCTCGCAGCGGCAGGGGCGCGACGTGTTCGCGACGATCGACCGCGACGCGCCGCTCGTCGTCGTCGAGGCGGTGTGGCAGTACTCGCATCACGTCCTGATGGGACTCGAACGCCATCGCGGCCCGATTCTCATCCTGGCGAACTGGTCGGGGCAGTGGCCGGGACTCGTGGGCGCGCTCAACCTGCGCGGCAGCCTCACGAAGGCCGGCGTGAAGTACTCGATGCTGTGGGCCGAGAGCTTCGACGCCCCTGACTTCCGCCGCAAGCTGCGCGAGTGGCTCGACACCGGGCGCGTGAGACACGACACCTCGCACGTGCGCCGGCTCGAACGCGACGAGCTTCCGAAGCGGGCGCGGCGCATGGGTCGCGAACTCGCTGCAGCGCTGCAGGCGCGGCCCGCGATCCTCGGCGTCTTCGACGAAGGTTGCATGGGCATGTTCAACGCGATCGTGCCCGATCACCTCCTCCATCCGATCGGCATGTACAAGGAGCGCCTCAGCCAGTCGTCGCTCTACTACGCGATGACGCAGGTGCCCGACCGCGAGGCCGACGAGTGCCGCGCATGGCTCGACAAGAAGGGCATGCGCTTCCACGTCGGCAAGGACGAGGCGACGCATCTCACGGATCGCCAGGTCCGCGAGCAGTGCAAGATGTACATCGCGGCGGCCCGCATCGCCGACGAATTCGGCTGCGACGCGATCGGCATCCAGTATCAGCAAGGACTGAAGGACCTCGCGCCGGCGAGCGATCTCGCGGAAGGGCTCTTGAACTGCTCGGATCGGCCGCCGGTCGTCGCGCTGTCGGGCCCGAACGCAGGACAGGTGATCCGCGCGGGCGAACCGATCACGCATTTCAACGAGGCCGACGAATGCGCTGCGATCGACGGCGTGCTGACGCAGCGGGCGTGGACGGCGCTCGGTCTCGCGCCGGACAACACGCTGCACGACCTGCGCTGGGGCGACGTCGATCGCACCGGCACGACCGACGAGTACGTGTGGGTGTTCGAGATCTCCGGTGCCGTGCCGCCGTCGCACCTGGACGGCGGCTACGCCGGCGCGGTGAGCGAGCGCCAGCCGCCGATGTACTTCCGGCTGGGGGGCGGAACGATCAAGGGCGTGTCGAAACCCGGCGAAGTCGTGTGGTCGCGGGTGTTCGTCGCGAAGGACCGGCTGCACATGGACATCGGGCGCTGCCGCGCGATCACGTTGCCGCGCGAGGAGACCGAGCGGCGCTGGGATTCGACGACGCCGCAGTGGCCGATCATGCACGCGATCTTCTACGGCGTGACCCGCGACCAGATGATGGCGCGGCATCAGGCGAACCACATCCAGGTCGCGTACGCGCCGACGGCGAAGGCTGCGGATCGCGCGCTCGCGGTGAAGGCGGCGATGGCCGAGGAGCTCGGCATCCGCGTGTGGGAGTGCGGGGAGACGCGCACGGCGGGGTGACGAGGCCGCGTGTACCCGCTAAGCCATTTCAACACGGAGACCGGAGATCCGGAGGGCACGCGGAGGTCGCACGACGCCTGAAGCGCGGAGATCGCGGAGGATGGCAACGGACTGCGCGCGGTGCGCCGCGCGACGTTGTTCGAGTTTCAAAATAGAGTCCGAGGATCCGGTGGGCACGCTTCGGCGAGTCCAAATCGCCGGATCGCGATCCTCCCAACGTCGCGTCGCGACGGGGGCGCGGCGCCGTTCGCGCAGCGAACGGTGAGGGGGGCGTTCGCGGAAGGTGCTCAGCGATCCTTCGCGCGCAGCCGGACCGCGTCGAACCACGAATGCGTTTCACTTCGGGCGAGCGCACGTTCGACCATCGAACAGGCATTCGTCCTTTCGCTTACGGCTGGCGAGTTGTTCCCGTGCTGGATCGACACCCCGCCGCCGACATGCCCGGCGAGATTGCACGCGAACACGCAGTTGTCGATGCGCGGGGAATTCGCGAAGCGCATGTGGATGCCGCCGCCGTTGCCGGAGTTGTCGAGCCCGGTCGGCGTCGCTCCGCACGTGATCGAGTCGACGCCCGCGCCGTCGTACGCGAGGTTTGACTCGAAGCGGCAGTTGACGATGTTCGGCGCGCTGCCGCAGTACATGCCGATCGCACCGCCGACGAGCGCGTGGTTTCCCTTGAAGACGCAGTTGCGTATCGTCGGGCTCGCGGCGCGGCAGAAGAGCCCGCCGCCGGAGGCGTTGGGGATCTCCTGCTGCGGGGCACACTCGGTCGCGGAGCCGGCGTGGTTGACCGCGTTGCCGGCGACGATGGTGAAGCCGTCGAGGGCGGCGGAAAGACTGACGCTCTCCGCGCGGAGCACGTGGTAGGAGTTGTCGTCGGTGAGCGAGGCGGAAAACGGGGCGTTCGCGCTGTCGTCGCCGGCAAGATCGCCCGAAAGGACCGTCGGGGTGTTCACGAAGTCTCGCGCCAGCGGATCGGCCGCGCCGTAACCGGCATAGCCTCCGCGGAGCGCGACGCCGTTCTTCAGCACGAACGAGACCGTCTGGTCGCTCGCGTGAGGTTTCCAGACGAAGTGGGCGTCACCTGCGACCCAGATTGCGTCGTTCGGCTGCGCATCCCCGAGCGCGTCTTGCAGGCTGTGGTACGCATTCGACCAGTCCAGCTGATCTCCGACGCCACTGACCGGCGAGTTCGGGTCGACCCGACGCGTTGCCGCTGAAACCCACGAAACCATTGCCATCGCTACCGCAACGCCGATTATGGCGGCACGACGATCGCATCGACATGGCATGATGTCTTCCGTATGTAGAGTGCGGATTGAATGCTAGGAGCGATCGCAAGGGTGGTCGCTCCCCACTCCTTGCTCATGGCGATTCCAGCGGTACGTTGGTCGGAAGGCGCAGAGCAAATGAAGCAATCCACTCCACTTGCTCCGAGGATCCGATCGCAGCAGTTTTTCCTCGCTGGTTGGGCTTGTCGCGAGTGCGCGACCTGCGCTCTCCTCCTCGCGTGCGTCGCACCCGCCGGTACCGCGCTCGCGGAATGTCACCGTTACTCGGTTGACGTGCTGCAAGCGGGTTGCGCGGGCGGATACGTGCAGAGTCGCGCCATCAGCGACGACGGCGTGGTTGCCGGGTATTACGTGTGCGGATCGTCGGGCGCGCAAGTGCCCATTCTTTGGAACGGCGCCGACGTGTCCAACGTTCGGCTACCGCCCGGGCAGGAGGGGCAGGCGATCGACGTGAACAGCAGAGGTCAGTGCGTCGGATGGATGTATGCCGTCGGCGCCAGCAGTGTGCAAGTCCCCTTCATCGCGAGCGAAGGCGTCACTGTCGTCCTTCCGCTCCTTCCGGGCGACCTCGGGGGCGAAGCGAACGCCATCAACGACGCCGGTGTCGCGGTCGGCTTCACGAGTTGGAGCGACGTTCGCTCCGTCCGCTGGATCGATGGAACCGTCGAGGCGCTCGAACTCCCGATCGGACCGCACGACGTGGCGATGGGCATCAATGCGGTCGGGCAGATCTGCGGGTACATGGGCAGCGGCGACACGTTCGACGCCCACGCCTACCTCTGGGACAACGGTAATGTCACCGATCTCGGCAAACTGCCCGGCGGGCTGTCCGGCATCGCGACCTGCCTGAACAACGTCGGCGACATCGCCGGATACGGCGTGTTCGTCGGCGAGAACGGCGTGAAGTACCGGCGCGGGCTGCACTGGGCGGGCGGCGCGATGACGGTCATTGAACCGTTGCCGGGCTATCTCAACTGTAAGGTGCAGGACATCAACGACTCGGGCGCGATGGTCGGCTCGTGCGACAAGCGCAGCAGCCTGTCGGAGTCGGTCGGATTCATTCGCGAGGACGGCGTCACGCGCGACCTGAACGAACTGCTCGTCCCCGGGACCAACGTCGTCATCACGTTGGCGTACGGCATCAACGCGTCCGGCCAGATCGCCGCCGACGGACGGCACGTCGGCGCGCTCGACCACTTCGCGGTTCTCCTCACTCCCATCCCTCCGATCCTCGGCGATCTCGATTGCGATTGGAGCGTCGACGCCGCGGATCTCGCGATCCTGCTCGGCGCGTGGGGCGCGTGTCCGGCGCGATCAGGCCCGTGCGCCGCGGACCTCGACGGCGACGGAAGCGTCGGCGGCAGCGACTTGGCGATCCTGCTTGGCGCGTGGGACTCGTGAGGCGCCGACGCGCGCCTCGACCGCGCACGAGCCTGCGAGTCACCGCGCTCCAAGCAGTTGACCGCGCGGCCGGTGTCGGGCAGTGCGTGCAACTCGAAGGCGCGGAGGTCTCGACGTTCTACCTGGGTGAGGGCAGACGACCCGCCCAGCGCCTCAGCGCCGTGACAATTCACCTCACACGGAGTTGCGGAGGCACGGAGGGCACACGGAGTGGGGTGAGGCCGGAACACTCCCTGTGCCCCGACTGACGTGGCGCGCGCTCACTCTGCGTGACAACGCGCGATCACTGCCGGCTCCGTGTGCCCTCCGAGCCTCCGGTCTCCGTGTTGACGTGGCATTGGAGCGAAGCACGCGACGGCCTACCTCGTACGCGTCGCCGCGCGGTCGAGCAGGATGTTGAGGAGCTCGATCGGATCGGCGTGTATCGCGAGGAGCTCGCGCACCGACGCGGAAGGCAGTGGACAGGCCCGAGCGCGTTCACGACCCTTGTTTCCCGCGCCGGGGCTGATTCGTAGACCGAGTGCGAGAAAGTCTGCGGCGGTGCCAGCCGCTGTTCCAAGGCGGGCGCTCGGGAGGGGGGCGGCCTGCCAATCGAAGGCGGTGAGCACCGGCCACCCCTCGTCAGCTGCACGCGGCGGTCAACTGTCGCAACAAGCCGCCCAACTCATGCGAGGTTCGGCCCTTCGCGTCGACCATTCCGGATTGAAGTCGACAGCGTGGTCTGCAATGCCAATTTCCGGCTCCGGATTCTTCGCGGCACGCGTCGTCTCTTTTTCCGACTTGGGAGCGCTAGCGCACACGGATCCTCCGTATTGTTTCGGACCGAATCGCGATTCGACAGACGGCGACGGTTTGGTGGCGGCCGGGCGAAGATCGCGAGCTACTTGCAGGAAGAGGAATCATGAAGATGGACGAGACTCGAACTGCCAATCAGCGCAGGCGACTCCGCCGCCGTCATGGCTCTCTGGTCAACCCGCCCCGGGCCGTGGTTGCAGCGGTACGCGCCAGATTCGTGCCCGGCATCGCGGCCGAAGTCACGGCTGGTGCGGTCCCCACGATCTCCGCGAGGCCGGGCGCGCCAAGCGCCGATGGCGGGACCGCCGCGACGTGGGCCGATCTTCGAGTCTCCAACACGCGACCGCGTGGGTGACTCCATGCTGAGTATCTTCCCGCCAGCTTCGGGTATGGATTCGGCTGATCCCTTGATGTGAACATCCGACGGGAGGTGCGAAATGAGGATAAAGAGGACAAAATCGACTTCTGATACGTCAGCGTCGGCTCAGGCTGTGGCATCGTTCGTCCTGGGAGCGTTGTTCGCCTTGGGGCCGACGGAGCGATCGGGCGCGCAGTGTCCGCCTGAGTCACCGCCGCGAATGTGGCGAGTATTCCCGATCTTCGAAGCGCCTGTCGTCAAGTCGATCGACGGCACCAACTTTCGTGTTCCGTACTTCATCGTGCCCTATGCGACGAACGTGGGTCCATACGTACTGGCCGTAAATGACGATTCGATCATCGTTGGAACATACATCCGCGAGGTGAACAATGCAGGGATTCCGCGACCATTCGTTTGGCTGCCGACCGGCCAGTACGGGCTGACTCGCGGCTTCCACGACCTGCTTGAGTTGGTCGGCGACGTACCCGAGGACGAGCCGGGATACGCCAATGATATCACCGATGACGGACTCATTGTTGGCGGTCGAGGCGACGTTCACGAGGGCTACGATCTATTCGCGTTCGCATGGTCGCTGCCCGACTATGGGACAGCATCCTTCTCGGTTCCGCTCGACACGATCAACAATAATGATGACTCCTGGTCGATGGCGATTGCCGTAGAAAAGTCCGGCGGGGCGAGTCCTCGCATTGTCGGCCTCGCGGGACAACCTGACTGTGTCTCCAACTGGTTCGCTGCGGAGTTTGACGTCGGCTCGACTTCTCCGACGATCTACGACGGACTACAGCAGCCGCCGGACGACGTTCCGAACTCGGCGCCGGACTACTCGCACATGATGCATTTCACCGATGTTGCGGCTTCCGAGGAGCCCGTGCTCAATTACGAGGCGCCTTTGCTCGAGGATCTGGACACCTGCGACCCTGACCACCGCAACACTAACGAGTGCGACATCCCCTTTGTTGTCGGGGCGCAACTGCGCGTCGGCAACCCCCCAACCTGGCTGCGGTACGGCAGCACGCCACCGAACACGCCGGCGGAGGAGCGCAGGATCACCGCTGCGCGAGGCATCTCGACGGATGGGTTGACGGTCGGCACCAAGACGAACTACATCAACTATACGAACTGCCTTGTACTGCCCGCGCATTGGGACAATCCCGGCGGAGGCACGTTCGAAGCAAGTGCGCCCGAGTTGCCTCTACCGAGCCCTGCGACGGAAGCCAACGTTGAGGGATTGAACCTGCCTCAGGAGTGCCCAGCGCGGCGGCTCGTAGGTTGGAGCATCGATCAGGACAATACAATCGACGACGAGCGCGCGATTGTCTGGGACCAATGCATCGACGGCGATCCAGACCCAACAGAGTTTGAGTGCGTCTATATGGTTGATTCGCTCGATGCAAACCCCGTTTCGATCGTCAATCTCGCATACGACGTGAGTGAGATGGGGGTGCTCGCCGTCGTCGTAACTGGCTATGGCTATGTCGGCCCAGAGGAAGATTGCGCTCAGGGCGTGTTCGCCGGATTGATCGTGCATCGTTCCGACTTGAACGCTGATCTAGCGGTGGATGGCGCCGACTTGGCGATCGTCTTCGGCGCTTGGGGGGCGACAACGAGCACCGATCCGTGCGGTGTCTCCATAGGCGACGTCGACGGCAACGGATCGGTCGGCTCGATCGACTACGCGATCCTTTTGGGAGACTGGAGTTCCGGGCCCGTCTATCCCGTGTGGCCCTGCTCTCAGAACGGTTGCGAAGAGGCGCGTGCAGCGGCCCCAGATTGGACGAATGCCGACTTCAGTGTCGCGTTTGCCGCACTGGGTTTTGGCGGAGTTGACGACTTCGTGGCGTGGGGACGCGAAGCGACCATTGACCAACTGAACGGCGTCTGCGAGTCGATTCGCGCCATCATGCTTGCGCAGGAGTGAATTTGCGCAGCTCGCAGCCGTCGCTGCAAGGGAGGGTTCCATGAGAGCGATCATTGCCTTGGCCGGAGCAGTCCTTTTCCCCTGTTCATCGACAGTCGCTGGCATTGCCACCTTCTACGACGACAAGCTAGGGTGGGAGGCGTTGGCCGGCAGCTACGCGAAAATCGATTTTGTCGGAACAGGCATTGGATTCGAACAGGTCCCCTATGACAACTACATTGACCTGGGAATCACCATCGGGAGCGTCGAGAAGCCCCAAGGCTGTGATTGGGCGCTCATGCAACAGAGTTGGGCCTCCGATGGGTGGGTCGCAATGACCGCGTCCGGATTCACCGGCGATCCGTTCCTCATCAATTTTCTCGAGCCGCAGCATGCGTTCGCGCATGACGAGTACGGGTTTTATGGAGAGGGTGTCGGGGTCTACTTCTACTTGGATGGAGAGCTGGTCGGCTCGTCCTTCCTCTCGCCGCCCTTCAACCAGAACGGCAACCACTTCTTCGGCTGGGTTACTGACTTCGCATTCGACAGGGTTGTCTTTGACGACAGTGATCCGATTGACAACATGTACGTAGTGCCGGCACCCGCTGCACTGGCGCCGTTACTCGCGGCCAGCGTTCTGCTGCTGGGCGCACGACGCCGTCCAGCCAGCTGAGCCGTGCCTACAACGGAATCGCCGAAGAGTCGCTGTACCGTCGTTCCTGCGAGCTTCTATTCGCGTGTTGCTACCAACGCCCCTCCCCGCACTACGCCGCTTCCACACGTCCCGCCCCCCCACGCGAACGGCTGCCGTTGCAACAGTGATGCGCACCGGTCTCCGTGTTGAAGTGGCATTCGAGCGAAGCACGCGACGGCCTACCTCGTACGCGTCGCCGCGCGGTCGAGCAGGATGTTGAGGAGCTCGATCGGATCGGCGTGTATCGCGAGGAGCTCGCGCACCGACGGGCGGATGAACTTGTGGTCGATGCCGTGCTCGATCAGCGCGACGAGCGGGTCGTAGTAGCCGTCGTCATTCACCACGCCGATCGGCTTCGGATGGTTGCCGAGGTAACGCGAGACCAGGATCTCGAAGAACTCCTCGTACGTGCCCAGCCCGCCGGGCAGGACGACGAACGCGTCGCCGCGGGCTTCGAGCAGGCGCTTGCGCTCGCGCATCGAGTCGACGACGACGAGCTCGTCGCAGCCCGTCCACCCTTGCTCGAGGTCAAGGAGCTGCTGCGTGATGATGCCTTCGACGCGTCCGCCCGCGGCCTTCGCCGCGCGGGCGGTCTCGCCCATCAGGCCGATGGAGCCGCCGCCATAGACCAGCACGAGCCCGCGCCGCGCGAGTTCCTCGCCCACGCGCCGCGCGGCCCGCGCGAAGTGCGGCTCGAGAATCGTCGACGACGAGCAGAAGACGGTGATCGCGCGCATCGAGGAGTGCGGACGATATCGAGTCGGCGCCGCGGGACGCGCCGCAAACGTGGCCGCTTCGGCTAACGTGCCTTCGTGACCGCGTACGTCCTCGGCTGCATCGCGATCGGATTCGCCATCGCGTTCCCGCTGACCGCGACGCTCGTGCGACTCGGGCATCGCGTCGGCGCCCTCGATTCGGCGGGCGCGGCCGGGCACGTCAAGGAATTGCGCAGGGTGCCGAACATCGGCGGCATCGCGATCTTCTGGGGCGCGGTCGGGCCGCTCGCGATCGCGCTCCTGGCCCTCACGTTCGCGCCGGACCTCGTCTTCCGGCTCGCGCCGCCCGCGGCCGCGTTCCGCGATCGCCTGCACGACGCGACGCCGACCTTCTGGGCGATCGCGATCGGCGCCGCGATCCTCCACCTACTCGGGCTCGTCGACGACCGCCGGGCCCTCGGCCCGTGGCTCAAGCTCCTCGTGCAGCTCGGCGTCGCCGCGATCGTGTGCGCGTTCTTCGACGTGCGGCTGCTCTCGGTCCTCGGCAAGTGGTTCGCGTGGGGGGGCGCCGCGAGCGTGGCGATCACGGTCCTCTGGATCGTGACCATCACCAACGCGATGAACTTCATCGACAACATGGACGGCCTCTCCGGCGGGCTGGGCATGATCGCGGCGCTCGTCCTCATGACCGCGACGATCGTGAACGAACAGTGGTTCGTCGCGGCGTCGTTCGCGCTCCTCGCCGGATCGCTCGCCGGATTCCTCGCGTTCAACAAGCCGCCGGCCCGCATCTTCATGGGCGACGGCGGGTCGCTCGTGATCGGATTCCTGCTCGCGACGCTCGTCGCCCGCACGACGTTCGTCGACACCGAGGATCCGAGCTTCGCGCTCGGGACCGCGTGGTACGGCGTCTTCATGCCGATCGCGGCGCTGGCGATTCCGCTCTACGACATCGTGGTGGTCTCGGCGATCCGCATCGCGCAGGGACGCAGTCCGTTCGTCGGCGGGCAGGAACACTTCTCGCATCGGCTCGTGCGCCTTGGGCTCTCGCGTCCGCAGGCCGTGTGGGTGCTGTGGCTCCTCGGCGCGACGACGGGCATCTCGGGCATCGTCCTTGGTTCGCTCCAGCCGTGGCAGGCGATCCTCGTCGGGCTGCAATCGGTGTTCGTGCTCATCGTGATCGCGGTGCTCGAGCGGGCGGTGCACGCGCCGCGCGCGGGATCGGGCGATTCGACGCCCGCTGCCGGCGAGGAGACGCGCCGTGGATGATCGCGACCGATCGATGGCCAGATGGGCGACGCTGGTCATCGTCGCCGTCGCGGTCGCGCGGATGATGGTCGCGCTGCAGCCGCAGGTGCGGTTCGACACTGACCCCGCGATCAACCCGGCGGCGTTCGCCGGTATCGGCCCAGCGGGAAGCTTCGCGCTCGACGTCGCGCTCTTCCTCGGCGCTGCTCTCGCGTTCGTCGCCGAGCGCCGCCGCGGCATCCACGGGTGGATCGTGCTCTGCGCGCTCCTGCCCGCGCTTCCGGTGTTCTGGCACGGACTCAGCGACGCTGGCGACTTCTTCCGGGGCGCGACGTGGCTTGCGGCGGCCTTCGCGGCGGCCGCGTCGGCGCACCTGGCTCGCGACGCGTCGCTGCGCCGACTGCTGCTCGCCGGATGCGTCGCGGTCACGCTGCCGCTCGCGCTTCGAGGCTTCGAGCAGATCCTCATCGACCATCGCCACACGGTCGAGTTCTTCGAGCAGCACAAGGCCGACATGCTCGCCGAGCGCGGATGGACACCGGACGGCGCAGCGGCGCAGATGTTCGAACGGCGCCTGCGCCAGGTCGAGGCGGGGGGCTGGTTCGGACTCGCGAACCTCTTCTCCGCGGCGATGGCGTTCGGCACGTTGACGCTCGTCGGGCTCGGCCTGCGCGAGCCTCGATCGCGCGCGGGCGTCGCGGCGCTCGTCGGCGGCGCCGCGTGCGCGATCCTCGTCGCGGTGAACGGATCGAAAGGCACGATCGTCGCGACGCTTCTCGGCGCCGCGGTCTTCGTCGTCGCCCGGCGTCGGCCGTCGCTCGCGACCGCGTGCGCGCTCGGCGCGGTGGCGCTCGCGGCGCTCGCGCCCGCGCTGCGCGGCCTCGCGCCGGAGTCGTTCGCGGGCGAGCGCAGCCTGCTCTTTCGATTCCAGTACCTCCGAGGGGCGATCGCGGCGCTGCCCGAATCGCTGCCGTTCGGGCTCGGCCCCGACGGCTTCCAGAACGCGTATCTCCGCCTGAAGCCGCATCGCAGTCCGGAGGACGTCGCCAGCGCGCACGCGATGGTGGTCGATTGGATCCTGCTGCTCGGACCGCTGGCGATCTCCTGGGTCGTGCTCGTGGTCGGCGCGTTCCTCGCGCGCGACGCGCGCGGCGGCGCTACCGACGATGCCGACGCGACGATCGAGGAATCGGGACCGCTGGCGATCCGTGCGGGCGTGATGGTGGCGGCGATCGTGTTCGCGCTTCAGGCCATCGCGGATCAGAGCGTCGCCGACGGCACGTGGATCGCGTTCCGCGCGATCGGCGCGGTCGCGCTCGTCGCCGGATTCGCGATCGCCGATCGACTCCTGCGCTTCCCGTTCGCGATGGCGGTCGTCCTTGCCGCGCTCACCGCGGTCTTCGCCCAGGCGCAGATCGAGATGATCCTGTTCCAGCCCGGCATGCCGGTGTGGGCCATGGTCGCGCTCGGCGCGTCGATGGCGCTTCCCGCGCAGGATTCGGAGCGAAGCTCCGGCGCCGCGTGGTCCGCGGCGCTCGCGGGCTGCGTCCTCGCGGCCGGCGTGGCGATCTTCGGTCTCGTTCCGCAGGTTCGCCAGGATCGGCTGCTCGACGAAGCGGCGCAGACCGTCGCGTGCATCGCCGACGTGCGCGAGCTCTGGCCCAACGCCGCCCGCGAGATCGCGAGCGGGCGACTGGGCGCAGCGGCGCAGCGGCTGATCGGCGTGGTGCGCGAGGCGGGCAACGTGGAGCAGGAAAGCGCCGTGCGCGCGGCGATGACCGCGGGGAACGACGCGAACGCGCGGCTGTCGGCGAGCATGCAGGCGCTGCAGCGGTTCGACGCGAACCAACGGGCGCGGGCCGCCGACATCCTGCAGCAGGCCGACGCCGCGTATCCGCAGAATCGCGTCGCGCTCGAGGCGGCGGTGAAGCAACTCGCGGCGGCCGGACGGCGCACGCTCGGCCCGCGCCGCGCGGAGATCGTCGAACCGATGTTGCATGCGAGCGCGATCGAGATCGCGATGCTCGGCGCCGATCGATTCGGCGGGGCGCGATTCCCCGCGATGCTCGCGGACCTGTGGCTCGAGCGGGCCCGCACGCTCCACGACGAAGTGACCTTCGCCGCCGCGGCGAAGGCGTTGCGCACGGCGATCGAGCGGCAGCCGCGCGCCGCCCGCTTCCACGCCGATCTCGCGGATCTCCTCGCGGCGAGCGGCGATCTCGCGGGCGCGATCGACGAGTATCGCGCGTCGCTCGCGATCGACCGCGATCTCGAACTCGATCCGCTCGCGCGATTCAGCGATCGGCAGCGCGCGGACATCGAGTCCCGGCTCGCGTCGGTCGAGGCCGCGAAATCCGGCGGGGCGGCGCTGCCCGCGGGCTGGCCGTTCGTCGCCCGCTGACGCGTGGAACGCCGTTCGACATCGCTCGCGCGATCACGCGCGATCGATGACCACGTCGCCGGTGGTGCGCTGATATCGAATGCCGCGCTCGGGCGGGAACTTGGCCAAGCCTTCGGCGCGAAGCGCCGGAGCCACGTCGCGGAGGTAGCGGTCGAACGCGTCCCGCGACGCGAATCGGTAGCGCACCTCGCAGGCGACCGAGGTCGCCGCGGCGTCGGCGCGATCGAGCCGCACGACTTCGGCGCTCAGCGCGCCGCCGCGCTGCACGTCGGCGAGGTGGCCGTCGCGGAGCCACGCGATCCATTCGTCGGCGACGCGCGGGTCGTCGAAGCTCGCGTGCACCACGTACGAGAACGTGCCGCGCGCGTCCGCGGTCATGTGCCGCTCGCGCTCGCCGTCGCGTTGGCGGGCGTGCCGCGCGTGCGGGCCGTCTGGATCGCGTCGAGCACCTGCTGCGGCGAGTAGTTCTCGCTCTTGAACACGACTTCGCCGGAGCGGTCGAGCACGACGAGAAGCGGGATCGTCGGGAAGCCGAATCGCTTGCTCTTCAGCTCGTCGCCCTCGCTGTTGTTGCCCGTGAGATCGACCTTGATCGGCGTGACGCCGGCGCCGTTCAACTCGCGGGCGATGCTCGGCAGGTTCAGCACCGTGGACTCGAGGAACTTGCAGTTCGCGCACCACTCGGCGGTGAAGTCGATCACCACGACGTCGCCGCGCTTCGTCGCCGCTGCGAGTCGCTCGGCCGTGTAGTAGGTCCACTTGATCGGGCCCTTCGCGGTTTGTGTGACGCCGATCAGGATCGAGAGCGCGGTGATGAACACGCCGATCGTGCCGAACACCGCGCGACGCGCCGGCGACCGCGTGATCTGGAACGTTCGGATCAGGAGCCACAGGCCGGCGAGCGACGCCGCGATCGCGACGCCCCACCAGAAGCCGCGGCTCGGCGGCTCGGGCGGCTGCACCGTGAGTCCGCTCCAGCCAGCGCCGATGAAATACGCAGCCGCCGCGAGGAGGAGGAGCGCCATCACCTGCTTCACGAGTTCGCTCGCGGGTCCGGTGCGCGGCATCTTCGAGGTGAGCGCGGGGAACGCGGCGAGGACGAGATACGGCACCGCCATGCCGAGACCGACGGCGCCGAACACCATGAGGACGACCGGTCGCGACTGCGTCGTGGCCCACGCGACGGCGGCGCCCATGAGCGGCGCGGTGCAGGGGGTCGAGAGGATCGCGGTCATGATGCCGAACACGAACGCGCCGGGGACCGACTCCTGCTTCGGGTTCACGAGGTGAACCACTTGCGGCAGCGACACCGAGAAGAACCCGGCCATGCCGATCGCCATGATGCCGATGAACACGCCGACGCCGATGACGAACCACGGCACCTGGAAGAGCTGATTGACGCTGCGGAAGCCGGTGACGCTGGTGACCGCGATGCCGATGCCGATCCAGAACGCGACGACGCCCGCGGACATCACCGCGCCGAGGAGGAGCGTGCGGGCCCGCGTTCCGCCCGCGGCCGAGAGGCCCATGATCTTGATGGGGATCACCGGCAGCACGCACGGCGTGAGATTCAGCAGAAAGCCGCCGATCGCCGCGACGAAGAGAAGCAGCGCGAAACCGCCGCCGCGGGCGTCGATCGAGAACTCCCAACCGAGCAGGTTGAACGGGACGATCTCGGGCGGCTTCTCGCCGGCGCGGATTCGCGCGAAGACCGACGCGTCGAAGTCCTTGAACACCGCGTCCGCGCCCGTCGTCACCGCGGTGCCAGGCGCGACGATTTCGACGTCGACCGCCAGCGTCGCGCTCGCCGGAGCGAGGCACGTGTGGTTGTCACAGGACTGCAGTTGGATGGTGAAGGAGAGCGTGCGCTTGCCGAGCGCCGCGTTCGGTGACACCGTGATCGGAACGAAGATCGGCGCGGTCCCCTCGTACACCGCGTACTTGTTCATGCCGCTGCCGTAGTCGGCGCTGATGATGTGCGGCGTCGGCCACTGCGTGAATCGGTCGTGCATCACGAGGCCGTCGGCCTTCTCGACCGACAGCGTGGTCCAGATCGCGTCCTCGAAGAGCGTCGCACCCGACGGCGGCGGGGCGTTCACGGTCCACGCGTGCCACCCTGGCTCGATCTCGAGTACCACGGCGGCGACGAGATCCTGGTTCGGCACGACCTGCGTCGAGCTGAGGTGCGCCGTGGCGCGGACCTCGGAGTTGAGCTGCGCCGTGGCGTTTGACGGCGGTGCGGCGGGGAGGCCCTTCAGTCCGAGGCTCCCGTTGGGGGGAGCCGACCGGGAGACGTTGGCCGAAGCCCAGGTCGCGGCGAGGAGGACGCTCGCGACGACGGCGAGAAGGGCGACGAGAGGCGATCGAAGGCGGTTGAGCATGGGAGGCGGAACCGTAGTCGGTGGCTCTGGAACGGTCGGCAGGCGCGGGCGGTTCGCCAACGTCGCGCGTCGCGGAATGATGCGAGCCGGGCGAGGGCTGCGGATGGCCCCGAGCTTCGCAGCCGGCGGCGTGGTGGTGTCGAGCCGGGCCGAAACGTCCGCGGCCACTCGCGATTCTCGCACGACGGGCCGCGATTGTGGCGATCCGACCTCCGAATCGGCTGAGCGATGGCGCCGAGCGGTGCCTGTCGTCCAGCCTCAGGAGTCGCTCAAGCTGGCCATCGGCGACTTCCGATAGTCCTTCCGGCTCACACGCATCCGGGAGTCCGCAGGGCGGCCCGCACGCGATCGGGGTTCCGACTCCCGGCCATCGATAGCCGTCCTCCCTCGACGATCGAACCCATGTCTAACGAAGTTCTCGACCAAGCCGGTATCGACGCCCTGTTGAGCGCGGTCGATGCCGGCGAAGTGGTCGAGGAACCGACCGGCGTGCAGATCTTCTCTCGCTTCCGCCGCGATCGCGAGCGGGTCGAGATCCGCGACTACGACTTCAAGCGGCCCGAGCGCATCAGCAAGGAGCAGATGCTCGCGCTGCACACGATGCACGAGAACTTCGCCCGGAACTTTGGCGCGGCCGCGTCAGGATTCCTGCGGTCGATCGTCGAAGTGCGGGTCGTCCGCATCGACCAGGTCACGTACCAGGAGTTCATCGGCAGCCTGCCGTCGCCGACCGCCTTCAACCTGGTGCGCTGCCCGCCGCTGTCGGGACCGTTCTGCCTCGAGGTCAGCCCGCTCACGATCTATCCGATCATCGATCGCCTGCTCGGCGGCAGCGGCAAGGAGCTCTTCATTCCGCAGCGCCCGCCGACCCTCATCGAACAGCGTCTGATTCAGAAGCTCCTCGTGCGCGGGATGCAGGCGTTGCAGGAGGCGTGGGCGACGGCGGCGCAGATCGAGTTCGAGCTCGGCGAGATGGAAGCGAATCCGCAACTGGTCCAGATCGTCCCGCCGAACGAGATCGTGGTGGCGATCGGCTTCGAGGTGCGCTTCGGCAATCGCGCCGGAACGATGAGCCTGTGCATTCCCTCGACCACGATCGAGCCGATCCTCGACCGGCTGAGCGCCCAGAGTTGGCACGTCGCCGCGAGCCAGGAGGACACGACGACCTGGGGGCGGCGCATCACGCACGAGCTGACGGCGACGCACCTGGACGTCGACGCGACGTTGGCCGAGACCACGATGACGGTGAGTGAGCTGCAATCGCTCGAGCCCGGCGACCTGATCGTGACCGGGAAGCCCGCGTCGGCCCCGGTGGTGGTCAACGTGCAGGGCCGGCCGAAGTTCCTCGCGTCGGTGGGGCAGAGCCGCGGCGCCCGCGCGCTGCGGATCCTGCGATCCCTGTCGCCCGAAGACCGGGTCTAGGCCGACGTGTCGAAGAGGTCGGTCCGCGGACCGCTGCTGCGTGGGCGACGGGGAATTCTTGCGCGGTCCCACGGGTGCGCAGGGCTATCGCTGCGGAGATCGCGGTGTCTGTGCGGCAGTCCTCGCGGCGGTTGGCACAACCATCTCGTCGCGGGCCGAGGCGAAACCACGGACGGCCGCGACGTCGGTCAAGCGCCGACCTCGAGGTTCGGGCCGGGAAGACCCCCGCGCGTGTAGCCCTTCGCGACCGGGCGAAGTACACTCCGTGCTCCTGATTGGCCCGAGGGCGTCCTCGGGGAGTCGGGAGCCTGCCGTTGCGGCCGAAGGTCAACATCCGGCGTTCCGTTTGGCTCGAGCGTCGAGCCAGGCGAATCCTCGGGTCGAGCTTCGGTGGTTTGTGTCGCGGTCATGAACGACCTCGCACCCAGCTTCGCCGGACGTTTCCAGAGTGGCGCCCTCCTCGGGGGCCGCTCCGGCGACGTTCGTTTCGTGACTCTGCCATGACGCGTCGACGCGTCCATGGTGGTGCACGCAGCAATGCGTTCTCGCAGTTCGCGGTCATCGCGCCGCACGACTGCACGATCGCATGGGCGAACGGTTCATCGGTGGATCGCCGAGTCTCGGAGGCCCGCCGAATGCGGTGATCCGAACGACGATCCGTCGAACGGCAGGCCACGCAGCCCCTCGGCTCGCGTGGCCTTGTGTTTTCTCAGAGCTGCCCCATTCGATCGTCCATCGCCGGCTGCGAGTCTTCGCTCATTCCGATCGCGCGTCGGCATCAACAACTCGTCCCATCTCGACAACTCGTCTCGACATCTCATCTCGACAACTGAGAAGCCACCGACATGAACTCCGAAACCCTCCGCATCCTCGACTCCATCGCCCGAGACCGGAACATCGATCGCGAACTCCTGATCAATGATCTGGAGCAGGCGATGATCAGCGCTGCCCGCAAGCACTTCAATTCGCTCGACACGGAGGAGTTCGGTTGCGAGATGGATCGCCTCACCGGCCGCATCCGGCTGTGGCGCAATCATGTCGAAGGTGGCCAGCAGGACATTCCGCTCGAGAGCCTCGGTCGCATCCCGGCGCAGACCGCGAAGCAGGTGATGATCCAGCGGTTCCGCGAAGACGAGCGGAACAGTCTCCTCGACGAGTTCGCCAAGCGGCAGGGGGAATTGGTGACCGGCGTGGCTCAGCGCTACGAGGGCGGCGCCCTCATCGTGCAGGTCGATCGGGCCGAAGGTTTCATGCCGCGGTCGGAGCAGATTCCGGGCGAGCAGTTCCAGCCCGGTGATCGCGTGCGCTGCCTGATTCTCGACGTGCGCGACGCCGTGAATCAAGTGAAGATCGTGCTCTCGCGCAGTCACCCCGACTTCATCCGCAAGCTCTTCGAGACGGAAGTGCCCGAAGTCGCCGAGCGGGTCATCGAGATCAAGGCGATGGCTCGCGAGCCCGGCTTCCGCACGAAGCTCGCCGTCGCCAGCATCGACTCGAAGGTCGACGCGGTCGGCGCGTGCGTCGGCGTGCGCGGCAGCCGAATCCGCAACATCGTCGACGAGCTCGGCGGCGAGAAGATCGACATCGTGCGCTGGAACGAGTCGAGCCAGGTGCTCATCGCCAACGCGCTGAAGCCCGCCGAGGTCGAGGAAGTCAGCCTGTGCTTCGAACTCGGTCGCGCGACGATCATCGTGCGCGACGACCAGTTGTCGCTGGCGATCGGTCGTCGCGGCCAGAACGTGCGCCTCGCGGCGCGGCTCACCGGTTGGGACATCGACATCCTCACGCCGGCGGAGTTCGCGAAGGGCCTCGAGACGCTCGAGTCGACGGTGCGCTCGGTCGAGGGCGTGACCAACGAGATGCTCGACCGCATGGGCGCCTTGGGCATCATCAGCGTGTTCGACGTCGAGGAAGTCGACGTGCCGGTCCTCGTGCAGGAACTCGACATGGACGAAGACCTCGCGAACCGCGTGGTCGGCGCCTGCTCGGACCGTGCGAAGGAAGTCGCCGAGCAGCAGGCTCGCGAGAAGGCCGACGCCGACGCCCGCGCAGCCGCGGACCGCCAGGCGACCGACTCGATCCTGGGCGGCGGTTACGCAGCGGGTGCGGGTTCGGCCGCGGCCGAGGCCACGCCCGACGAAGCGGCGGAAGCGGCCGCGGAGAGCATCTTGGGCGGCGGTCCCGGGCGACCGACGCAGAAGTGACGAAGGGCGACCGTTCGCCCCGCGGCCGCGCGTCATGGCGGCTGCGTTCGAGAGTGCAGGATTGACAACGCAGTAGACGACACGATCGCCCAAGGGCACAACGCCGCGAGGGCAACGCCACGGTTGAGGACCATCGCTTGACGACGAAGAAGGCCACTCTGAAGGTGCATCAACTCGCGAAGGAGCTCAATGTGAGCTCGAAGGACATCGTCGCGCGATGCAAGTCCGAGGACATCGAGGGCATCGAGAATCATCTCTCGCCCGTGTCGGTCGGACTCGCGTTGACGATCCGCGAGTGGTTCGGTTCTGGAGGCGGCGCCGTTGCGACCGCGACGGAGGAGCACGTCGCGACCGAGCCGGAGTCGGCACCGCACGCGGAAGCCCCGCGCGTCGCGCCGGCGAAGTCCGAAGCCGCCGCGGAGCCGCAGAAGGCGCACAAGAAGCCGAAGAAGACCACCGAAACCGCGCTGCCACCGGCGGAGGCATCGGCGGCAGCGCCGGCGCCGACCCCCGCGGCGGCGCACGCGGCGGCAGGCGCCCCTACGACCGCCGAACACCATGCTGCACCGGCGTCGCACCCGGGTACCGCGACCGCGGAGCATCCCGCGGTGCCAACCTCAGCCCACACGACGGTGCAGCCCGTTGCGCCATCGCGCCCCGTGCGTCAGGCGGGAGCGCCCGGCGACGCCGGTGCCGCGCCGAGTGTCGCGCATCCGCCGCATTCGCCCGCCGCGCCGGGCATTCGTCGCCCCACGCACACGCCCGCCGCGACGCCCGCCGCGACAAGCGCCGCGCCGCCCGCGCCGATCACGCAGACCGACGCTTCAACCACGGCCGAAGGTCGCGGCGGGAGCGCAAAGCCGAAGGCCGAGCCCGCCTCGCGCGGCCCGTCGCCAGCCACGCCCGCTGCACCAGCCGCGCCGCATGCGCCGGCGTCCCCAACAGCGCCGACTCGCATCGTTCCCTCAAGCCCCGGTGCGCGTCCGACAGCGAAGCCGGCGCCGGCCGCGCCCGCAGCGCCGTCGCGCGCCGCTGCAGCCCGAACGGGACCTGGACCCGGACCTGGACCCGGACCTGGACCTGGGGCACCGCCGGCGCCCGGCGGCGGCACGCCCACCGCGACCCCCAGGCCGCGACCGACGCCGCCGACGGAGCCGGAGTTCGCGCCGTACGTGCCGCCGGTCATGAACGTGCCGAAGCGGCCCGACATCGTGAGGCCGGTCGGCCCGAAGCTCGAGATTCCCACGAAGACCCAGCTCTCCGGTCCGAAGGTCATTCGCATCGAGGCGCCGGAACAACTGCCGACGCCGCGCCCACGCGTGGGCTCGACCGGCACCGGCGGTCCGGTCCGCGTTGGCCGCGCCGGCGGCAGCGGCGCCGACGACCGCAGCCGCGGTGGCCGCGGCGCCTCGGGTCGTCGCGAGGATCTCCCGGGTCGCAGCGGTCGCCTGGCGCGCGCCGGCGGCACGACCGGCGCGGGCACGGAGCCGTGGCGCCAGCAGGATCTTCGCGAGCGCGAGGACCGTCTCTCTCGCTCCGGCGGCTTCTTCAAGTCGCATCGTCGCGACAGCCTTTCGAAGACGCGCGGCTCGGCCGGGCCCGCCGGACGATCGTCGCCGTCGCAAGGCGTCGAACCGGTCCGCATCAGCGAACCGATCACGATCAAGGAACTCTCCGCTGCGACCGGCGTGAAGGCCGCGGAGATCCTGAAGCAACTCTTCCTCGGCGGCGTCACCGCCACGATCAACTCGGCGATCGACCGTGAGAAGGCGATCGAAGTGATGATGGACTTCGACATCGAGCTCGAGGTCGTCGAGCAGAAGTCCGCCGCGGAGATCGTCGAAGCGCGCTTCACCGATCGCGAGTCGACGGACGTTCGTCCGCGGGCGCCGGTCGTCACGATCCTCGGTCACGTCGACCACGGCAAGACGAGCCTGCTCGATCGAATCCGCAACACCAACGTCGCGGCGGGCGAAGCAGGCGGCATCACGCAAGCCACGAGCGCGTTCCAGACGCCGGTGAAGGCCGGCGACCACGAGCGGCTCGTCACGTTCATCGACACGCCGGGCCACGAGGCGTTCACCGCCATGCGTGCCCGCGGCGCGAAGGTCACGGACATCGTCGTCCTCGTCGTCGCCGCCGACGACGGCGTCATGCCGCAGACCGTCGAGAGCATCAACCACGCGAAGGCCGCGGGCGTGCCCATCGTGGTCGCGCTCAACAAGATCGACAAGCCCGAGGCAACGGAGTCGAACATCCGCCGCATCCTCGGACAGCTTGCGGAACACGAGCTCAATCCGGTGGAGTGGGGTGGCCAGACCGAAGTCGTGCGCACCAGCGCGACGAAGGGTGACGGCATCCAGGATCTGCTCGAAGTGCTCGACTACCAGGCCGAACTGCTCGGACTGACCGCCGACTTCGGCGGATTCGCCGAAGGCACCGTGCTCGAGGCCCGCATGGAGGAAGGCCGCGGTCCGGTCGCCAACGTCATCATCCAGGAAGGCACGCTCAAGAAGGGCGACTACGTGGTGATCGGTCGCGGGTATGGTCGCGTGCGCGACATCGTCAACACGCGCGGTGAGCGCATCGCCGAAGCCGGACCGTCGACGCCGGTCGCCGTCTCGGGCTTCGACCAGTTGCCCGATGCGGGCGACAAGCTCTACACCGCCGACTCGCTCAAGAAGGTCGAAGAGGCGGCGGAGGAACGCCGCCGAGTCGATCGCGAGCGTGAGCTCGCGGCCCCGAAGGTCACGCTCGACAACATCTTCCAGCACTTGCAGAAGGGCCAGAAGAAGGAGCTGTCGCTCGTCGTCAAGGCCGACGTGCAGGGTTCGGTCGAGACGCTTCGCGCGGTGCTCTCGAAGATCGGGACCGACGAGGTGCAGGTCAGCGTCAAGCACTGCGCCGTCGGCGGCATCAACGAGAGCGACATCACGCTCGCCGAGGCGACGAAGTCGATCATCGTCGGCTTCAACGTCACGAGTTCGGCGAAGGCCCGCGCGCTGGCCGAGGCGAAGGGCATCGAGATCCGCCTCTACGAAGTCATCTACAACCTCACCGACGACGTGACCAAGGCGGCGTCGGGACTCCTCGCGCCGGAAATCAAGCTCGAGGTCCTGGGCCACGCCGAAGTGCGACAGGTGTTCAAGATCACGAAGGTCGGCATGATCGCGGGTTGCTACGTGCTCGACGGAACGATCGAGCGCAACGCTCAGATCCGCGTGACCCGCGACGGCATCGTGATCGAGAAGGATCGCCGGCTCGAGCAGCTCAAGCGCTTCAAGGACGACGCGAAGGAAGTTCGCGCCGGACAAGAGTGCGGCATGAAGATCGTCGGCTACGACGACATCAAGGCCGGCGACGTGCTCGAGTGCTACAAGTCGGTCCAGGTCGCGCGCTCGCTCTGATCGGCGGACCCAACGCGCATCCCTCGCGACGAGTCTCTCCTGATGGCCGAAACGGAACGCAGCTTCCCGATGCCGCACATGCCCGATCCCGCGCAAAGCCGCGGCGGTTCGGCTCGTGCGGCGCAAGTCGGCGCGCTCGTCGCCCGCGTGCTCCGCGATCGGCTTGTGCGCGGTCTGAACGACCCGCGCGTCCAGGGCATGGTGTCGATCCTCGCCGTCGAGGTGACGCCTGACCTCCTGAACGCGAAGGTGCGCGTCTCGGTGATGCCGGCGGATCGCGCTCGCCTCACGCTGTCGGGATTGCGCAGCGCGACTCGCCACCTGCAGGCGATCCTCCGCAAGGAGACGCGGCTGCGCCGCGTGCCGCATCTACTGTTCGAGCTGGACGACTCCGTGCAGCGCGAGAGCGCGCTCCTCGAGACCATCCGGCTCGCGAACGCGAACCTCGCGCCGGCGGCGCCGCCGGCCGAATCGCCTTCGTCCGTTTGACGTTCCTTTCTTCCTCCGCTCGAGTCTCAACGACCGTGAAGACCGACGCATCAACACCAGCGTTCTCCGCCACCAAGCTCGCCGTGATCGTGAAGCGACACTCGCCCGCGCAGTCCGCGGCGCCGTCGGCCGATCCGGTGGCGACGCTGGTGCATTCGTTCCTGCTCTGGGAAGCATCGACGCAGCACGCCGGGGCCGCGATGGAACGCATCGCCAAGGAGTGCGTCGACTTCAACGAACTGCGCGTGTGCCTGCCCGAGGAAATCGTGGCTATCCTCGGCCCGCGGTATCCGTACGTCGAGGAGCGTGCCAACCGGTTGCGACGATCGCTGAACGATCTGTACCGGCGCGAGCACAAGGTGAGCTTCGAGCACGTCTCGGCGATGGGCAAGCGCGAGCAGCGGACCTACGTCGAGAACCTCGACGGCATGATTCCCTTCGTCGCGAGCCGCGTATTGCTGTTTCACTTCGGCCACGCGGGCGTTCCCGCCGACGACCAACTCGTCGACCTTCTCCGCAACGCGAAGGCGCTCAGCCGCGACGAGGTCTCGGCGATCGATCTCGCCGCGTCGCTCAGCAAGGCCGCGGGCTCGTTGGAGGAGTCGACGCGGACGCACCTCGCGCTCGTCGCGTTCGCCGACAGCATGTGGGCCGAGGACGCGAAGTCGATCGCGAAGGCCAAGCAGGTGCGCGTCGCGGCCCAGCGGGCCACGGAGTTGAAGGCCGCGAAGGCCAAGCTCGAGGCGCAGAAGCTCGAGGCCGCAAAGGCCGAGGCCCAGCGACTCGCCGAAGAGAAGGCGGCCGCCGCCGCGAGGAAGCCGGCGAAGCCCGAGCCGAAACCGGCGAAGGCGCCGGAGAAGCCGGCGAGCAAGGTCATCGAGGCGAAGCCCGGCAAGGGCGCAGCGAAGGCTCCGGCCAAGGAAGCCGCGAAGCCCGCACCGAAGGCGCCGGCGAAGCCGCTCGCGAAACCCGCCGCGAAGGCGCCGCCGCCGCCGCGCGGCGCCAAGCTCGTAAAGATCGCGAAACCCGTGGCGAAGACCGCCAAGAAGGCTCGGAAATGACGCGACGATCGTCGAGCTTCGGCTCGCGGTCGCTCTTCATCGGTCGCGGGCGCGGCGTACGCGCGGGCGCAGCGATCACGCTCGCCGCGGCGATGGTCTCGTCGAGCGCGCACGCGGCGCACGCTTCGGCCGTGCTCGCTCGCGCCGTGCAGGCGGCGGACGCCGAAGCGCCGTCGCCGCCGTCGCTCATCCTGCCCGGCTCGATCGACCCGTCGGAGGGCGGCCGCAGCGCGATGTCGCTGCGTGAACTCGTCGAACTCGTCGGCGGGAGCGGCGCGGTGCGGGCCAACGTCGCCGAAGCGGCGGCGCCCGATGCCGCCGCGGCGGAGCGTGCGACGCGCCGGTACGTCGAAGGTCGGGCCGCGTACGCGGACGGCAAGTACCTCGTCGCGGTGCGAGCCCTCGACGACGCGCTGAACGCCGACCCGTCTTCGCTCGACATCAGGCGGGCACTGGCCCGCGCATACGCGCGGGCGGGCAACCAGCCGAAGTCGATGCAGCTCTACGAGGACGTGCTGAAGCGCGACCCCGCCGACGTCGACGCGCTGCTCGCGCTCGGCTTCCGCGCCGCGGACCAGGCCGATGCGGACGCGGCGATCCGTCATCTCGGGGCGCTCTTCCTGCTCGATCAGGCGCGGCGCAAGGCGCTCTATGACGACGTGCGCCCCGGCACCGAGGCGATCGCCGAACTCGCGCTGAGCCGCGCCCTGCGGCAAGTCGGCGCCGACGCGGCGACCATCGAGGTGCTCTCGCGCACCGTCGTACGTTCCGACGCCGAGATCGGCGAGCGGGCGCGGGGCGAGGCGCGGCGGGCGCTCGGCGACGCGCAGGCGCGACGCGGCGACGTGGCGGCGGCGCTCGGCGCGTGGACCAGCGGAGCGACCGGCGCGAATGCGAGCGGCGATCCGATCAACGCCGGCATCGTCAGCGCGATCATGGAGCCGCGCATCACCTGGGGGCTCGTCGCGCTCGGGCGAGACGGCGAGGCGATCGGGCGCTTGAGGAGCCGCGTCGCCGCGGCCGGGGCTTCGGACGTCGACGTCGCGCTCGCGGCATGGCTGCGAGCGGTCGTGCGCGACGCCACGCCGCTGACGCGATGGGCCCGCGAACTGCCGGAGGGCGACGCCGACGCCGGGATCGCGCGACTGCGCTGCGCGCTCACGCCCGAAACGTGCACGCTCGCGGCCTCGCGCTCGCTCGATCGCCGCGTGCTTCGCGACGGATTCGCCCGCGACGTGCGGGCGGGGCGCATCGAGGACGCGATCCGCGCCGCGATCGAGGTCGTGCGCCGCGATCCGCTCGCGATGGATGCGGTCGCCGCGGCGCTTCTTCAGTCCGGCGCCGACGCGCCCGCGCTCCTACGGACGGCCGCCGCCGCAGGTGCGTCCGGCGCGGCGATCCACGCGCGCCTGCGCTGTAACGTCAACGACGCCGGCGAGGCGTGGCGCATCGCGACCGAAGCGCGACGCGCTCGTCCCGAAGATGCCGATCTCCTGCGCGAGTCGATCCATGCGGCGGGCGCCCTGTCCGAGCCGGGATTCCTCGAAGAGCTGTCGCGGGCGATCGCGCCCGACGACGCGGCGTCGCTCGTCGAACTCGCGCGGGCGTGGCGTGCGTGCGACGAACCCGCGCGCGCCGAGGACGCCGCCCGTCGCGCCGCTGAGCGCGCGGCCAGCGCGTCGCCGCCCGATCGGCGCGTCGAATCCGCGGCGCTCGTCGCGCTGTCGCAGGCCCAGGCGGACGCCGCCGCGCGAAGCGCCGATCGGCGCCGCGCGAACGACGCGGTGACGACGGCGCGCGGGGCGGTGTCCTCCGATCCCTCGAACGAACTCGCGTGGATGACGCTCGTTCGACTGCTCGACGCGCTCGCGGCGGGAGACGGCGACGATCGCGCGACGCGGCGCAACGACGCGAATCAGGCGCGGGCCGACGCGATCAAGGCGCTGCCCGACTCGGCGCTCGCTCGGCACATCGCCATCGAGCGACTGTTCAACGAGGGCGCGATGCTCGACGGCATCCACGCGGCGGTCGCGTTCGCCGCGGCCGACCCCGTCGACTCCGACGTCCTTCGTCTCGCCGCGAGCGGATTGACCCGACTCGGCAAGGTCGACTCGGCGCTCGCGGTGATCGACGAACACCTCGCGGAGACGCCGGCCGATCCCGTCGCCTGGCAGCTCTGGACCGAAGCGACGATCGCGGCCGGGCGCGCCGATCAGGCGCTCGAGCGCGTCGCGTCGCGCGCCGATGCGCCGACCTCCGATCCGATCGCGGCGCCGTTGAAGGAGCTTGCGCTCCGCGCCGCGGGACGCGAGGCCGACGCGGACGTCGCCGCCGCGGAGCGCATGGCGCGGCTTCCGCCGTCGCCGCGGCGCGATCTCGAGAAGGCGGCGCAGGCGCTCGGGCGCGGCGACAACGAGGCGGCGGCGCGGGCCCTCGATTCGGCGTCGGCGAACGCGAAGACGCTTCCCGTGCGCGAGGCGCTCGCCGCGGCGGAACTCGCGTTCCGGCTCGGCGACGCCCGCGAGCGGGCTCGGCTCGTGCGAGCGTTTGCCGGGGTCGTGCTCGCGTCCACGGGCGGATCGGAGCCGGTCGAGCCGGTGGTCGTCGCGCGGGCCGCGGCGCTCGTAGCGCTCGAGGCCGACCCGAAGGGCGATCCGCAAGGCGAGTTCCGGCGCATGGCGGAGATCGCGGTTCGCGCCGCGAAGGGCGGCGTCGGCGCGGGCGAGGTTCCCGCGTGGCTGGCGATCGGCCAATCGTTCGCCGATCGCGGACGTCCCGAGGACGGAGCCGCGTTCCTCGCGGCGCTGCTGCGTTCCGAAGCCCGCATCGATCCGATGGCCGCCGCCCGCCTCGCCGGCGCCTGCTTCGCGCTCGACGCCGCGGCCGGCGGCGGAGCGGAGCGATCCATCGCGTTGTTAGACCTGCTCCGCTCGCGCGGCGTGCGCCCGTTCGCCCGCGCGGATCGCGCCGAGGCCACCGACGCCGACGCGCTGCAGCTCCTGAGCGGCCTGTACTCGGTCATCGGCGACCGCCGCGGCTCCGTCGCGATCCTGCGCGAGGCGGTGGCCCGGGATCCGAAACACGCGATGAGCGCCAACAACCTCGCCTGGAACACGCTCGAGAACGGACGCGTCGACGCCGAGGCGATCGCGCTCGCCGAGCGGGCCCTCGCGCTGCAGCCCGACGACCCGGCGATCCTCGACACGGTGGGCTGGCTGCGCTACCTGCAGGGGCAAATCGACGACAAGTCCGACGGCGGGACCGTGCGACCCGGCGCGGTGTCGCTCCTGCGCCGAGCGATCGAGCGCGCGGGCGAGGATCCGGGCGCGGACCCGCTCGACCATCTCGGGGACGCGCTCTGGCGCGCCGGCGACCGCGACGGCGCCGTGCGCGCGTGGCGCGCCGCGGCGCAGATCATCGAACTGAAGTATCCGAAGGACCAGATGAGCCGCACGCTCGCGGCGTACGAACGTCGCGAGCACGGCGTCTCGGTGGCGGACATCCCGGCCTTCTGGAAGCGGAACTACGGCGACACGCTGGAACGCGCGAAGAAGAAACTCGCGCAAGCGGCGCGCGGCGAGGAACCGTCGGTCGCGCCGTTCGCCGCGGGACCGTGACGCCGCGAAGGTCGCGCCGGCTCGTATCCTCCCGTCCGTTCCACCGACACACTCCTCAACGCACGACAACGTCATGGCTGGTCATAGCGCCTGGAAGAACATCAAGCGTCGCAAGGCCGCGGTCGACGCGAAGCGCGGCAAGATCTGGAGCAAGGTCAGCCGCGCCATCATCGTGGCCGCGCAGAAGGGCGGCGGCGACATCAAGTTCAACGCGTCGCTGCGCCTCGCCGTCGAAGAGGCGCGGGCCGCGAACATGCCGCGCGACACCATCGAGAAGGCGATCAAGAAGGGGAGCGGCGAGGCCGGCGCCGAGCGCTTCGAGGCGACGCGCTACGAGGGCTACGGTCCCGGCGGCGCCGCGCTCCTGATCGACCTTCTCATCGCCAACGCGAACAAGACCGCGGCCGAGATCCGCACGATCCTCGACAAGAACGGCGGCAAGATCGGCGTGCCCGGCTCGGTCGCGTTCGGCTTCACGCAGCAGGGGATCATCCTGCTGCCAAAGTCCGACGTCGACGAAGAGCGGGTGATGGAGATCGCGCTCGGCTGCGACGCCGAGGACGTGTCGAGCGACGACGACTTCGTGCAGGTGATCTCGAAGCCCGCCGACTTCGAGCGCGTGAAGGCGGCGCTCGAGGCCGCGAAGCTGCCGATCGAGAACGCGGAGATCTCGTGGCAGCCGCAGTCGACGGTGCCGCTCGACGCGGACGCCGCGCGCAAGCTGCTCGCGCTCATCGACGCGATCGAAGATCACGACGACGTGCAGAAGGTCTATCACAACGCCGAGCTGCCCGACGACGTCGAGTAGGTGCGTCGACGGCCATGAACACCCGCCTGAACGTCATCTTCCGCGGCCGCGTGCAAGGTGTCGGATTTCGCGCGACGACCTGCGACGTGGCGCGGCGGTTCGCGGTGTCGGGCTTCGTGCGCAACGAGCCGGATCGCTCCGTCCTCTGCGTCGCCGAGGGGATCGGCGACGAGGTCGACGCGTTCGTCGCGGCGGTCCACGACGCGATGCGCTGCAACATCGTCGACGTCGAGCGGCGTTCCGGCACCGCCACCGGCGAGTTCGACGGCTTCACGATCCGGCGATAGCCGACGCGTCCCGCGCCGCCGCACCCTTCTGGCGGCGTCGGTTGCGGAATCCCCCGGCGAACAGCCGATGAGGAACCCGATGCGCAAGAGCCTCGCGTATTCGATCAACGCTTTCGCAGCCATCGCCTGCGTCGCCGGCTGCACCACGCAAACCGAGACGTTTCCCGGCAAGTCGCGCGACCAGGTGTGGACTGCGCTCCTGCGCGCCGCGGAGTCGCCCGAGTATCCCGATTGGCACGTGATCGAGAACGACGTCTGGGGCTACGAGGCCGACGGTCGCATCGAGATCTGGCGACTGCTCCGGCGCTACGACGACGCGCCGGGCCAGTGGTCCCGGATGGAGGATCGCGAGTGGAGCTTCTCCGTCCAGCTTGAGCCGACGGAGCCGCCTTCGGCCACGTTCAAGGTGCGTTCGCTCGGCGTGCCGAGTCACGGCTGGGGCGAAGGCGGCATCTACTTCGCGCGCGTGTGGACCTTGCTCGGCGGCAAACCGGAGCCCGGCTCGACGCCGCCGGTCACGACGAAGGAAGCCGAACCAGCGACGCCCGCGCCGAGCGCGACGGGCGCTCCGGCCGCGACCGCGCAGCCCGCGGCACCCGCGCCCGCCGCATCGCCGGTCGACGTGCCGAGTGCCTAAGTAAATACAACGCCCTCCCTCGCCAAGGCGAAGGAGGGCGTCGTTGTTCGTTGCCGCGAGTGGGTGGTGGTCCGGCCGCGGTCAGGCCGTCTGCACCACCTTGCCGGCGTGGTCGACGATCGCGTTCAACGTCGCGCTCGGGCGCATCACCTTCGCGACCTTGCGCTCGTCGGGGTGGTAGTAGCCGCCGATGTCCGCGGGCTTGCCTTGGACGCCGTTCAGCTCGGCCACGATCTTTGCCTCGTTCGCGGTGAGCTCCTGCGCGATCGGGGCAAAGTATGCGGCGAGGGCCTTGTCCTTCGTCTGCTTGGCCAGCGCTTGCGCCCAATACATGGCGAGGTAAAAGTGGCCGCCGCGATTGTCGAGCTCGCCGACCTTGCGGGCCGGTCCCTTGTTGTTCATGAGGTATTGGGCGATGGCTTGGTCCATCGTCTCGGCCAGCACGGCCGCCTTCGCGTGGCCCGTTTTCTGGGCCACGTGCTCGAAGCTCGCGCCGAGGGCTTGGAACTCGCCGAGCGAGTCCCAGCGGAGCGAGTTCTCGGCGACGAGCTGCTGCACGTGCTTGGGCGCCGAGCCGCCAGCGCCGGTCTCGAAGAGTCCGCCGCCATTCATGAGCGGCACGATCGAGAGCATCTTGGCGCTCGTGCCGAGTTCGAGGATCGGGAAGAGGTCGGTGAGGTAGTCGCGCAGCACGTTGCCGGTGACCGAGATCGTGTCGAGGCCCTTCTTCATGCGCTCGCACGAGAATGTGCAGGCTTCGGCTGGCGGGAGGAAATGGAACTCGAGGCCTCCGGCCTTGATCTCAGCCTCGTGTTCCTTGAGATAGGCCCGCACCTTCTTGAGGAGTTCGCGGTCGTGCGGACGCTTCTCGTCGAGCCAGAAGCACGCGGGCGTCTTCGAGAGTCGCGCGCGGGTCACGGCAAGCTTCACCCAATCCTTGATCGCCGCGTCCTTCGCCTGGCAGGCGCGCCAGATGTCGCCCGCTTCGACCGCGTGCTGCATCAGCACGTTGCCCGCGGCGTCAACGACGCGCACGGTGCCCGGCGACTTGATCTCGAAGGTCTTGTCGTGCGAGCCGTATTCCTCGGCCTTCTGGGCCATAAGGCCAACGTTCGGGACGCTGCCGATCGTCTTCGGATCGAAGGCGCCGTTTTTCTTACAGAAGTCGATGACCGATTGATAGACGCCGGCGTAACTCCGATCGGGGATGCACGCCTTTGCGTCCTGCGTCTTGCCTTGAGCGTTCCACATCTTGCCGCCCTCGCGAATCATCGCCGGCATTGAGGCGTCGACGATGATGTCGCTCGGGACGTGCAGGTTGGTGATGCCCTTGTCGCTGTCGACCATGGCGATCGCGGGGCCGTTGGCGTAGACCGCCTTGATGTCGGCTTCGATCGCCGCGCGTTCCGCGGCCGGCAGCGACGCGATCTTGGCAAGGAGGTCGCCGAAGCCGTTGTTGACGTCGACGCCGAGCCGCGCGAGCGTCGCCTGGTGCTTCGCGAAGACGGACTTAAAAAAGACCTTGACCGCGTGGCCGAACATGATCGGGTCGGAGACCTTCATCATCGTGGCCTTGAGGTGCAACGAGAACAGCACGCCTTGCTGGCGAGCGCTCTCGATTTCCTTTTCGAGGAACGCGACGAGTTCGCGCTTCGACAGGAACGTGCCGTCGAGGATTTCGCCCGCCAAGAGCTTCAAATTGTCCTTGAGGACAGTGACCTTGCCGTCGGCGCCGACGTGCTCGATCTTCACCGTCGTCGCGGCGGGAATGGTCACCGACTGCTCGTTGCCGAAGAAGTCGCCCTTCGTCATCGCGGCGACGTGGGCCTTCGAGTCCGCGGCCCAGGCTCCCATCTTGTGCGGATTCGCCTTGGCGTAATCCTTCGTGCTCTTCGTCGAGCGGCGATCGGAGTTGCCCTCGCGAATCACCGGATTGACCGCGCTGCCGATCACCTTCGCGTAGCGGACCCGTGCATCCTTCTCGGCGTCGGTCTTCGGCTCGTCGACGTATTCCGGCAGGTCGTAGCCCTGAGCGCGAAGTTCGGCGATTGCGGCTTTCAACTGCGGGACCGACGCGGAGATGTTCGGCAGCTTGATGACGTTTGCGTCGGGCTGGAGACACATCTGGCCGACCTCGGCAAGGTGGTCGGGGATGCGCTGATCGGGCCGAAGCCGCTCGGGGAACGCGGCGATGATGCGGCCGGAGAGGGAAATGTCCCGCGTTTCCACGTTGATCCCCGCCGGCGCGGTGAACATGCGAAGGAGCGGGAGGAAGGAGTAGGTCGCCAGCATCGGCGCCTCGTCGGTGTGCGTGTAGATGATCGTGGGCTTGGTGGACATCGTTGGTCTTTCGGTAGAGATCGCGTGCGCTGGTGCCGCGAGCGGCAGACGGTAAATCCTGCGGCTCAACAGGCCGAAACGGGCAGTGTACGGTCGCAACGCGTCGCGGCGATGCGGGTTGCATCGGTGAGAACGGGGCCGCGACGGGGGGCAGTGCGCACTGGTCTGACCAGTGCGCGATCTCGTTGAGCCGCCCTCATCCGTCGCTTCGCGACACCTTCTCCCGCAGGCGGGAGAAGGACCGGGCACCTGCGCCATTCAGCGCGCCCTTCTCCCGCAAGGCGGGAGAAGGTGGCCGCGCAGCGGCCGGGTGAGTGCGCAGCCGCGCGTTTGCCGATGGACGTGGCCCGCGCCTAACCTCGGCCATGACTCGAAGAACTCGAACTGTGGGGCGTGCGCGCGAGCTCCGGCAACATCCGACCCGGGGCGAGGCGCGGCTGTGGGCGCGACTTCGGAATCGGCGGATTGGCGCGAAGTTCCGTCGCCAGCATCCCATCGGCGCGTACATCGTCGACTTCGCCTGCGTCGAATATCGACTTGCCATCGAAGTCGACGGGTGTTCGCACTGGACGAGCGGACCCCGCGACGCGTTGCGCGGTCGGGTGCTGGAGCGCGCCGGGTGGACGATCGTGCGCATCAGCGAAGGCGATGCGGCGGCGCGCCCGGACGCGACGGTGAACGCGATCGCGGCGATGCTGCGGTCGGCGCGGTAGCGGGCCCTCATCCGTCGCTTCGCGACACCTTCTCCCACGAGCGGGAGAAGGGCGCGGTGGCTCGCGCGGGTGCACGGTCCTTCTCCCGCAAGGCGGGAGAACGTGGCCGCGCAGCGGCCGGATGAGGGCGACGCCTTACGCCTTCAAACTCGCCATATCAATCACAAACCGATACTTCACGTCGCCCTTGAGCATGCGCTCGTAGGCCTCGTTGATCTGTTGCATGCGGATCATTTCGATATCGCAGACCACGATGTGCGCGCATTGGTCTGTCCAGTGCGCCGCACCCCGAGATCGGCCCGCCGAGATCGATGACCCAACTGCGCGGCGGCAACTGCGCAGGGTGTGGCCTCGTTAGTCCTCGTTCGTCCTTGGCCACATTACTCCGAACGTCAATCGGGTGGGTGCCATCGTCGGCAATCGCGACAACGTCAAGGCCGGTTCGCTGCGCGTCTCCGGCAGCATCGCACCGGACGACGAACTCCTCGTCGCGTTGTCTGCCACTCGCATGCTGGCACGACCGACGGGCGCGCTGTCTCGAGCTGCGCGGATCGTCGCGGCATCGCCGACAACAGATCAGGATTCTTCGCGGACAAGAAGGAGCCGATGCGCTCGAGCGCGCGATGTACGTGGGCCTCAGAGGAACACAGCCGCGCCTGCGCGTCGTGATCGCCTCCGGCGATTCCCCAACGCGAAAGTCACGACTTTCTCCGCGATGCATGCGCGACGCTTGCGTATGAATACTGAGATCAGTCCGTTGCGCGAGCGCTCACTTGCGCCGACCGGTGACTGATCTCGGTGCGCGTCCCATTTCTTCGACGCGTCTACAAGGAGTTCACACAAACCTCATCCGCGCCTGTCGCGGAATCAGGAGCCTCGTCATGAATCAGATCGTTGCCCCCCCCCCGTTGCCTCGGTCGCGTTGCCCGCCGTCGGCTGAGCGCAGCCGCAGTCGCAAGCGGAGTCGCGATCTTCGCCTCGATCTCGGCCTCGATCTCGGCGTCTGCGGACTACGTGTACCGTTTCGTCCCGAAGGTCGTGGTGGTCTCGGCCTCGACGCCCGCCAGTGACATCGGCTACTTTCCCGGGCCGGCGAACGGAAGTCTCGGCACCCTCGGATTGAACGCGGTGCTCGGTCGATCGGCTGGAGGCAGAGTCGCCGGATACCTGACCGGAATCGCCGACATTGACGGTGATCTCAAGGTCAACGCCGTGGACCTAGGCATCCTGCTCGGCGACTGGGGGCTCACTGGCGATACGACGTTGTTGCAGTCGGACCTGAACGGAGACGGTGCCGTGGGCTCGATAGACCTCGGCATCCTGATCGGTTCGTTCGACGGCGCGGAGTATCACCGCGTGCGGACGCCGTGCGTGGGCGCTGCCTGCGAACCATCAGGAGAGTCCGAAGCGATGATGGCGTCGTTGGGAGAGGGACTGGCGACAGCGCTTGGATTCGAGGACATGCAAGCAATCGCGGATTGGCTCGCGACCGCATCAGACGCTGAAGCGTTCGGGCTCGGACAGCTACTGCTCGAACTGTCGGAAAACGAAGGAGGAAACCAGTGATGCGTCACCTGATCATCGGAACCGCAACGTCGGCGCTCGCCGTCATCACTGCTTCGAGAGCCGACCCGTCGGTACAAACCTTCTTCAACGACAAAGCCGGTTGGGAGAGCGCATCGGGAGTATCGACTGCGACGATCGACTTTGTCTCTCCCACCGGACAGAACCTACTCGTCGGCGCTGGCTATTACGCTCAGCTTGGCGTCACGCTCTCCGACTACTACGAGACCCCGGGGCTTCAATGGGAGCTTTTCCCGGGAGGGCCGCCAAGCATCGACGGCTGGTGGGGCGCGCCCGCCGGATTCGCGATCAATTCTCCTGCGTTCAATTTCAGCGGTCCGCGCCATGCGTTCGGCTGGGACAAGTTCCACTATTTCGATCTGTTCGAGACGAACGTCAGTGTGCTCTTCTACTCGGAGGGCCTGTTGCTTGGGACCTACTCTGTCCCCGAGCCGCCGCAAACGCCCGACGGCATGTACTTCCACGGCTGGGTAACCGACTTCAGCTTCGATCGGGTGGTTTTGTATAGCGACCGCGCCGACAACATCTATTTCGAAGTGGTCCCGGCCCCTGCAGGGTCGCTCGTCGTCGGAATCGTCGCGTTGCTGGGCCGCTCGCGGCGTCGCCGTTGAACCGGGCCGACGATCCGACCTTCGACGAAGGGAACGAGCTCCTCTCGACCGCCGCCGCTCGCACGCGGCGGCGGTCGAGAGTTGTGCCGGTCGGCCACCGCTGGTCGGTCGCGCTCTCCGATGATCGGCGCGTGGTTGGCGCACCGGCTCCGTGGCAGGAGACGAGCGCCGGGTGCGTGTACTCTTCCATCGTGTGGGAATTGCATGGCTGGAGTAGGAGGTCGTGCAGGCGAGCAACGCCACGATCTCAGACTATTTCGGGTGTTCCGTCGCGATCGATGTCGACGGCATTGCCGTCGGCGCCGCCATCGCTGACGGCCCGGGTGCCATCAATCGCGGCGCGGTGTGACTGTTCGTATTGGTGGGAGTCATGGGAAACGAACAGTGCAAGGTCGCAGCCAGCGGTGGTGCATCCATGGACGGCTTCGGCAGCAGTGTCGCCATTGCCGGAGGCACGCTCGTCGTCGGCGCGATCAACCACATGACCGGCCCCTTTCCACGTCCGGGATCATCTACTGGTCTGCCTGCCCCGATGGAATCTGGATCGAACGTGGCCGCTTCATTCCCCCTGACGGACAATCCAACGACGAGATCGGCTACTCCGCCGCTGTGTTCAGCGACGGCGACACCGCGGTTGTCGGCGCGCCGTTCGACTCGACGGCTGTAATCGAAAGCGGATCGGTCCGGGTGGGGGACCTCGCCTGAGCGTTCGGTCACATGGGTGACACTTCAGTCCGGGCACATGGGTGACACTTGACCCGGATCGGCTGTCTTCAAAATACGATTTCACCGCTGGGCGGGCGCACGCCCGCCCGGCGTTAGGCCTCTTCTTCTTCCTTCCCTTCCTCCCGTTTCCAGCCTGGCGGGAGCACGCGCGGACTCCTGCCGCGAGTGCCCACCAACGCAAGGATCGTCCGGCGGAAACACACCCGCCACAGGTCGTCGTCGACCTCCTCCAGGCCGACGTGCTCGCCCTTCAGGCACTCCGACAGGAACACCATCCCGCCCGACAGCTTCAGCTCGCCGCCGCTGCGAACGCTCCGCACCTCCCGGCAGTGCGCCCTGGTCTGTCCAGTGCGCGTCGCCCTGGTCTAACCAGTGCGCGATCTCGTTGAGCCGCCCTCATCCGTCGCTTCGCGACACCTTCTCCCGCAGGCGGGAGAAGGACCGGGCACCTGCGCCCGCCGGCGCGCCCTTCTCCCGCAAGGCGGGAGAAGGTGGCCGCGCAGCGGCCGGATGAGGGTGCCTCGCGCGTTACGCCTTCAAACTCGCCATATCAATCACGAACCGATACTTCACGTCGCCCTTGAGCATGCGCTCGTAGGCCTCGTTGATTTGTTGCATGCGGATCATTTCGATATCGCAGACCACGTTGTGTTTGCCGCAGAAGTCGAGCATCTCCTGCGTCTCGGCGATGCCGCCGATGAGCGAGCCCGACAGGTGACGCCGCGGCATGAGGAGGCTCATCGCGTGGACCGGCTGCGCGTTCGGCGGCGCGCCGACGAGGACGAGCGATCCGTCGAGCTTGAGAAGGGCGAGATACGCGTTGAGGTCATGATCGGCCGAGACCGTGTCAAGGATCATGTCGAAGCTGCCCGCGTGCTTCGCCATCGCGTTCGCGTCCTTCGAGATCACGACCTCGTCGGCGCCGAGGCGCTTGCCATCGGCGGCCTTGCTCTCTGAGGTCGTGAAGAGCACGGTGTGGGCGCCGAACGCCCGCGCGAACTTCACGCCCATGTGGCCGAGCCCGCCGAGCCCGACGATGCCGACCTTCTTGCCCTTCTCGGCGTTCCAGCGCCGGAGCGGCGAGTACGTCGTGATGCCAGCGCAGAGAAGCGGCGCCGCCCTCGCCTTGTCGAGCGACGACGGCACTTTCAGGACGAACGCCTCGTCGGTCACGATCTTCTCGGAGTAGCCGCCGAAGGTCATGCCGCCGGAGTGCTTGTCCGGGCCGTTGTACGTGAACACCGGACCGCCCGTGCAGAACTGCTCTTGCTGCGCCTTGCAGCTCGAGCACGTCCGGCACGAGTCGACGAGGCAGCCGACCGCCGCGGTGTCGCCGACCTTGCACTTCGTCACGTCCTTGCCGACGCGCGTCACGCGTCCGAGGATCTCGTGCCCGGGCACCATCGGGTACGCCGAGAAACCCCATTCGTTCCTGGCGAAGTGGATGTCGGTGTGGCACACGCCGCAATAGAGAATGTCGATTTCGATATCGCGCGGCAGCGGCTCGCGGCGGTTGATCGTGAACGGACCGAGCGGACTGGTTGCGGATTCGGCGGCGAATGCTTTGGTGGGCATGGTGGACTCCAGGTGCGGGAGAGCACCGGAGGATAGCGGAAGCGCCGCGCTCCGCCCGCGAGCCGTCCTACTCGGCTCGTTCCGAGGCGAGCCGTTCGGCGTTCGCCTGTTCGTCGGCGGTCAACATCCGTGCGAAGCCCGTGCGGCGCGCATTCGCGATCGCCGATCCGTTGTGCGCGGCGAGCGCGTTCCACATGCAGGCCGCGCGCTCGTCGCGATCGACGCCTTGGCCGCGGAGGTACAGGAGGGCGAGGTCGGTCGCGGCACTCGCCGAGCCGTGCTCGGCCGCGCGCGCGAACCAGCGCGCCGCCTCCGCGTCACTCTGCTGGACACCTTCGCCGTTGAGGTACATCGAGCCGAGGCACGCCTCCGCCGACGGGACACCGGCGGTCGCCGCGGAGGTGAAGTGGCCTGCGGCCCTCGGCGCATCGACGGGCACGCCAAGCCCGTTCCGATGAATCCACCCAAGGAGGAACTCCGACTCGGGGATCCGCTGCGCCGCCGCGCGCTCGCTCCACGCGCGAGCGCGATCGAGGTCGCGCGCCGTCCCTTCGCCTTCGAGATACATGATCGCGAGGTTGTTCTGCGCCGGCCCGTAGCCCTTCTCCGCGGCCTTCAAGTACCACGCACAAGCGGTCGCCGCGTCGCGCTCGACGCCTTCGCCGCGCTGATACATGACGCCGAGCGCGTGCTGCGCGGACGCGACGCCCTTGGCCGCGGCGGCGATGCGCCATCGCGCGGACATCGCGTAGTCCTGCGGCGCGCCGATGCCGTCGTAGTACATCGAGCCGAGGAACGCCGCGGCCTTCGCGTTGCCCCGTTCTGCGGCGCTCGTCAGCCAGCGCCGACCCTCGTCGGCATCCTGCGGCACGCCTTGGCCGAGCACGCAAAGGACTCCGTAATTCCCTTGTGCGAGCGGGCAGCCTTGCGACGCCGCCGCGCGATACCAGCGCGCGGCGGCCGCATGGTCCGTCGCGACGCCATCGCCCGCGTAGTAGAGGAGCCCGAGATTGTTGGCCGCGAGCGCGTCGCCGCGCTCTGCGGACAGGGTGTACCAGCGGGCCGCTTCCGCGTGGTCTTCGGGAACGCCTTCACCGCGCTCGTACAGCACACCAACGAGGAACTCCGCGCGAGCGTCGCCTCGCTGGGCGAGCGGAAGCCACTGCTGAAGTGCGGAGGCGTAGTCGCCGCGGTCGTACGCTCGGCTGCCCTGGGCAAGCGAAGTCGACGCGCAGCCGGAGGCGATCAGCATGGTCGCCGTCGCGGCGAGGGATCCGACGATCGAGATGTGCATTCCGCGCTGATCGGAGTACGAGGCGCTCCGGTTCAGCCGAACTGCGCTAAGTCTGACGGTCGTCGGCGGCCACGCGGGGATCGAGTACGCTCCGCCGCGATGACGGAAGCGAACGGATCAGAGCCAACGAGCTCGGGCCCCGCGCTCGACGCTCGCGCGAAATTTGGCGGGGGCCTGCTCGGCCTGGCATGGGTGACCGCGCCGCCGTTTCTCGGGTTCGCGCTCCTCGCGAACGTCGATCCCATCAAGACGTGGCTCGAATCGCACGGCGACGTGGCGATCTGGGTGTACGCCGTGGCATTCGCGATCCTCTCGGGCGTCGGCATCTTTCCCACCTACGCCCAAGCGCTCGTCGGCGGCTGGGTCTTCGGATTCCAGTGGGGGTTCATCGGCGCGATCGGCGGCTTCGTCGGCGGCGCCGCGATCGGTTACGCGGTGTCGCGCGTGGTCGCGGGCGACGGGTTTCAGCGCTGGCTCGACGCGCGGCCGAAGACGCGCGTGATTCGCCAAGTGTTCATCGAGCAAGGATTCTGGAAGTCGTTCGGCACGGTGGCGCTGCTGCGCTTTCCGCCGAACTCGCCGTTCGCCCTGACCAACCTCGCGATGGCCGCGAGCGGCGTGCATTGGGTTCCGTACCTCGTCGGCACGGCGATCGGCATGGCGCCGCGCACGGCGCTCGCGGCGTGGGTCGCCGCGACGGCGGCGGCCCAAGGCGAGAAGGACTTCCAGTCGCTCGCGGCGAAGAACCCGATGAACTTCGTCGTCGGGCTGATAGCGGTGTTGGTGGTCGCAGGCGTGCTCGGTGCGATAGCGAAGTCAGCCCTGCGACGAGCGGGGTTGGATCGAAGCTGATCGCGCGGACGCGCGTGTTCTGTTCAACACGGAGTCCGGAGGTCCGGAGGGCACACGGAGGAAAGCGCCAAGCTGATCCGCGCAGCGATCTACTCGGTGCATTGCTCCGTGTGCCCTCCGTGTTCTCCGCGGCTCCGCTTTGAACCGTGGCGCGTCTCCGCGCTGAATGATCGTTCTCTTCCCGCCTCGTTACGCGCGGCTCTTGTACGCGCCGTCGTCGGTCGAGACGATCACCTTTTCGCCGATGCCGATGAACGGCGGCACGCGCGTCTTCAGGCCCGTCTCGCAGGTCGCTTCCTTCAATTGGTTCGTGGCGGTCGCGCCCTTGATGCCCGGCGTCGTGTCGGTGATCTCGAGGGTCACGGTCTTTGGCATTTCGATCGAGATCGGCTTGCCGTCGCACCAGAGAATGACCACTTGCGTGTTGGGCAGGATGTAGAGCGGGAAGTCGCCGAGGAAGTCGGCCAGGAGCTCGACCTGCTCGTACGACTCGGTATCCATAAACGTGAACTTGTCGCCCTGCTTGTAGAGGTACTCCATCGGGCGACGGTCGAGGTCGACCTGCTCGACTTCCTCGCCCGAGCGGAGGCGCTTGTCGATGAGCGCGCCGGTCTTCAGGTTCCGCAGCTTCACCTGTACGAAGGCCCGGAGGTTGCCCGGCGTGACGTGGGTGAATTCGGTGATCAGGAAGAGGTTGCCCTCCATCTTGATGGCCATTCCGGGGCGAAGGTCGGTGCTGTTCATGGTCGTCTGGTGGAGGGGGCGTGAGGTGGAGGGCGTGCTGCGGGCGGGCGATTCGAGAGGCGGGTCGGGCCCGGCAGAGGTCCGGCGGGAGTCGCCAACCTCGAACCCGCAGGATCTGCGGGCCGTCGGGCGGGTTCCCACCGGAGCTGGCCGGCGGCGGCCGTCCGTCTGGAGAAAGTCGGGCAGTCTAGCGACCGGCTTCAGCCCATACAACCGCTCGGGTCATGAACCGCCGACCGAGATGTGTCGCCTTTTTCTCCGCACTGTTGTCTTTCGCCCTCGGCCCGCGCATCCTGTCCGAGGACACGAGCCCCGATTGTGCCGTGGGGTCCGAGCAGGCATGCCTGAACCGAAGCGCCCATCCGATCCGCCGGCCGCGAGCGAGGGGGACACCGACACCCGCGGTTCGCTGACCGCGCGCACGCAGCTCACGCGCCTCCTGGCGGACGCGACGAGCGGCGACACCGCGGCGATCGGCCGCGTTCTTCCGATGGTGTACGCGGAGCTGCTCGACCTGGCGCGGCGCCAGATGCGCGGCGCGGGCGTCAGTCACACGCTGCAACCGACGGCGCTGGTCCACGAGGCCTGGCTTCGCATCGCCGGGAGCGGCGGCTCGATTCGCGACCGCTCGCACTTCTGGGCCGTTGCGGCCACGGCGATGCGGCAGATTCTCGTCGACCACGCGCGGCGCAAGCGACGTCAGAAGCGCGGCGGGAATCGCGCTCGTGTCGAACTGGACGCGATCGAGGTCGCCGTCGAGGACTCCGGCGTCGACGTCCTCGCGCTCGACGAGGCGCTCACGCGGCTCTCGGTGCTCGAGCCGCGGCTCGCGCGCACGGTCGAGCTGAGATTCTTCGGCGGGCTCTCCGTCGACGATACCGCCGAGGTGTTAGAAGTCGGCACCGCGACGGTCAAGCGCGACTGGGCGCTGGCGCGGGCCTGGCTGCGGCGCGAGCTGGACGACGGCTACCGCGGCGAGGCGGAGCCGGAGCGGGCCGATCGCTGATGCCCGCGCCCGGCGTCGATTTCGCGGCGGTGCAGGCGCTGTTCTTCGAGGTCGTCGACTTGCCGCCGTCGGAACGCGAGCGCGTGTTTCGTGACGTCGGAGCCGACGCGGACGTGATCGCGGAAGTGCGGGGGCTCCTCTCGGCGTCGACCGACGACGAGTTCCTCGAACGGCCCGCGGCGATCCCGCGCGAGTTGGCGGAAGGACAGCCTCATCTGATTGGTCGTCGCGTCGGCGGGTTCGCGCTCGGGCGCCGCATCGGCGTCGGCGGCATGGGCGTCGTCTACGAAGCGGAGCAGGATCAGCCGCGGCGCACCGTCGCGGTGAAGCTCATTCGTCCGGAGCTTGCGACCGAGGAGACGATCGCTCGCTTCCGCCGCGAAGCCGAACTGCTCGGCCGCCTGCAGCACCCGGGCATCGCGATGGTGTTCGAGGCCGGCGCCGACGTCGATCCCGACGATCCAGGCAGCCCGCCGCAGCCGTACTGCGCGATGGAGCTCGTCGACGGGGAACCCATGACCGAGTGGGCCGACCGACGCCATCTTCCGACGGCCGAGCGCATCGAACTGCTCGCTCGCGTGTGCGATGCGGTCGACCACGCGCACCGCCGCGGCGTGCTGCATCGCGACCTCAAGCCCGCCAACATCCTGGTCACGAAGGACGGACAACCCAAGATCCTCGACTTCGGCGTCGCCCGCGCGCTCGGCCAGCCGACGGGCGGAACGATGCACACGATGGCGGGCGACCTGGTGGGCACGCTCGGCTGGATGAGTCCGGAGCAGGTGAAGGGCGACACCGAAGCGATCGACGCGCGCAGCGACGTCTACGCGCTGGGCGTGATCGGATACGAGCTGCTCGCGGGGCGCCCCGCGTTCGACCTCGAGGGTCTCAGCATCACCGAGGGATTGCATCGACTGTGCAACACCGATCCGGCGCCGCTCCGGCGCATTCGGCCGGACCTCGGCGCCGATCTCTCGCTGGTGATCGCGAAGGCCACGATGCGCGACGCCGCGGCGCGCTACGCGACCGCCGCCGCGCTCGCCGACGACCTCCGCGCGTGCCGCGACCAGCGGCCGATCACCGCGCGTCCGCCCACGACGCTCTACTGGGCCTCGCGCTTCGTGCGCCGCAACCTGCTCTTCGTCGCGGTCGCGTCCGCGGCGTTCGTCGTGCTGGCGGTGACCGCGATCGTCGCCGCAAGCGGATGGCGACAGGCGAACATCCAGGCCGACCGCAGCCGGCGCGTGAACTCGTACCTCCTCGACGCGATCGGCACGCTCAACCCGTCGAAGATGGGGAGCAACCAGATCTCGCTGAAGCAGGCGCTCGACCAGCTCAGCGGCCAACTCGGCGCCGAGCTCGAAGCCGCGCCCGATCTCGCCTCCGCCGTGCATCAGGCGCTCGGCGAGCGGTATCTCGAAATCGACGCGAATGCCGAGGCCGAAGTGCATCTGCGGGCCGCGACGGAAGCCCGCACCGCGCTGTACGGCGCGGACTCGAAGGAGACGTGGGCCAGCCAACTCGGTCTCGCGCAGGCGCTGCGCCGGCTCGATCGGGCGAACGAGGCCGTCGTCGTGCTCGAGGGGGTCGTCGGTCGCATGCGGGCGCTGGGTGCGGATCAGCTCGTCCTCGCCGAGGCGCTCAACAATCTCGGCACCGCGCAGTTCCACCTCGGACACGTCGACGACTCGAAGCAGGCGTTCAACGAAGGTCTCGCCGCGCTCGACCAGAGCGACGCCACGCGTCTTGGGCGCAGCAGGTTGCTGGGGAATCTCGCGAGCGTCTCGCTGAACACCGGTGACCTCAAGGGCGCAGTCGAGTTTGGCCGGCGGGCGATCGACCTGCGGCTCTCCTCTGAAGGGGAGACGCTCGACACCGCACTGGCGCTCGCACGCTGGAGCGCGACCATGCTGCACACCGGCCAGCCCGGGGCGACCGACGAGGCGATCGCCGTTCAGGTGCGTTCCGTCGGCATCCTTCGACGCCTGCTGCCGGCGGACAGCGATCAGCTCGTCGCGCAGCGCGAGAACCTCGCGCGAGCGTTCTTCCGCGTCGGACGCTGGGACGAGTGCGCGGACCTCGCGCTCGAGAACGCCGACGCGCTCGAAGCGACCGGGCGCGGCGACGTGGAACGAATCAAGGCGAACCTGCAACTCGCGGCGTCGGCGCTGCGCGAGTCGGCGGAGCCGCAGCGCCGCGCCGAAGTGCTCGGACGCCTGGCGCGCTACGGACCGATCGACGAGTCCGACGGAGTCAAATCCGGCGACGTGCCGAGGCGCTGAGCGATCAGTGCGAGCCGGCGGTCGCGGCGTCGCGACCGTGCGAGGCGTTCGCGCGGCGCGGATCGGTGCGGTGGATGATGTCGCTCACGCCGGTCTGGTTGAAGCCCTTGAAGCCGTCGTTGCGCTCGAGGTTCTCGAGATGGCTGCCGATCGCGCCGTAGTTCAGGAAGCTCTCGCCCTGCGCTTCGGTGATCAGGCCTCGCTCGACGAGCCGCTCGACGCGCCACGCCTTCACCGTCCAACGCTCGCCTTCGGTGAAGGCCTGGCGCAGGTAGGGGAACGTCGTGAAGGGCGCCATCGTGCGTACGCCGTGGTCGGCCTCGAGCTGCGCGCGAAGGGACTCGTGGTCGAACATCGCCTCGAGGTGATGCATGCCGGCCTCGAGCATGGAGTCGCCGTGCAGGGCGCACCACAGGCCGACGGTGCCGAGGTGATCGGGCTCGTCGAACACGTGGTGCGCGAAGTCGGTCATGAGTTCCGACGGCGACATGTCGACGTCGTTGAAGGTGATGATCCCGGTGATCGGGTCCTCCATCACCTGCGCGCCCCATCCGGCCTCGCTGCCGGCGTAGAAACGTTCGCGGCACTGCAGGCCGAGCGTCTCGAGGATGCGAATGTGCTGCCGGAAATTCGGCCGCGAGCAGCGATACGTGTGGTGATCGTGATTGGCCCAGCCGAGACCAAGGCGGTCCTGCCGCGCCTTCTGCACGACTGCCGCGTGGTTGCGGCTCATCCAATAGCGGCGCTCCGCCTCGAAGAAGCGATCGCACGCGAGCGGCGCGCCGAGATCGGCGACGGCCGCACTGACCAGCGACTCGGTGTGCGCGAGTCCTTCGCGGTCGTCGGCGAAGTCGCGTCGACGAGTCTCGAAGACCTCCTGATGATGCAGCGTCGCGCGCAGCAGGCTCGGCGACATCGGGACCGGTTGGAATCCGCGATACCCGTGTCGCTCGATCGCCCACAGTTCGGTGCCATGGCCGCTCGCCGCCTTCACCATGCGCAACTGCTCGTGCGCTGCGCCGATCACACGGTCGAATCCCTGGATGCCGTGGCTACGCATGAACGCGATGACGCAATCGACCTTGATGCCGAGCTTTGTCGCGCCGTGCTGCGAACCCGCGGGCGTCGGGAGAAGTCGCGGGAACACGCCGAGCGGATTCGAGTGGCAGTGCGTCGCGCCGGGGTACGGTGTCGGACGCCAGCCCGCCGCGGCGATGCGCCGCAACATGCTCTCGGTTGCGGGGAACTCGATGAAGTCGATCCAGTCGATGAAGCGCGTGCCGCTCTCCTCGATCATTCGCCGTGCGAGCTCACGGGCGAACGGCGTGTGTCCGAGGAACTCGTGCACGAGCTCCTGGAGAACAGACTGCGCCGCGGGTTGGGGCTCCCAACTCCAGCGTTCGATCGGGTCGGTCGAGTCGACGGGCGGTACGAGCGTCTCGGTCATGCGCGTGAATGGTGCGAGGCGGGCGAAAGACGGGGCGAAAGGGGGCGGAGTCTATGCGAGCCGGTGCCGCGCGATCGACCGGCGGCGCCGGCTCGGACGGCTCGCGGAGCTGCGGGCGACGCACCGGGTCGTGGGGAGCCCGGTCGACGGGTGTGGTAACCCGATCGCGACGATCGACCGGCGTCGCTCGTCCCGCTGACTGGGCCAGCGGCAACCTGCGCCGGGAACGAGCGCGACGTCGGCTCGAGCCTCGCCTCTCGGCGATCGTCGGGGCTCTCGACTTCGATCGATGCCGCGGTCCTTCCTGCAACGCCAGTACACTTTCGCCGACAATCAGGCGAGGCGACCCGCGTTGAGCGTCGCCGTTTCCCCACCGCTGCGGCGGTCCATTCTGCCCCTCTCCACACTCATGCACGCCTCCACCAAACGCGGGATCGCCGCGATCGCGCTCGCAGCCGTGATCTCCGTCTCGGCCACCGCAACGCAGACCACGCCGCCCAACACGCCGGCGAGCACCCCGCCCGGCACGCCGCCCGCGGAAACTCCCCAAGCCAGCCCCCCGGCGACGCCGCCGAGTCGACCGACGCCTCCGAACCGCACGCCGCCGCGCCGCCCGAACCCGGGCAACCCGCCGACGACCCGTCCGGACGCCGGCGGACAGGGGCCGGGCGGCGAGGCCTCTCCGCTCCCCGCCGGCGCGCGGCAGTTGCCGGTGCCGCAGGGGGCGAGCGACAGTCCGGAGGACCAGCCGCCGCCGATCGAACTCGACCCGCCGATCCTCGACTTCGGCTACGTCAAGCCGGCCGCGCTTCCGACCAAGACGGTCAAGATCAAGAACACGAGCGACAAGCCGGTGACGATCCTCGCCGTGCAGCCGAGCTGCAAGTGCACGACCGTCAATGATCTGGTCGGCACCGAGATCCCGCCGCACGGCTCCGTCGACCTCGAAGCCAGCATGAAGGCCCAGTCGTCGCCGGGTTCGAAGAAGGCCGAGATCAAGGTGCTCATCGACGGCTGGAGCCGCGTGGTCAACATCCAGATGACCATGGAGATCTCGCTCCCGGTCCGGGTGATGCCCGGCTACATCAACGCGGTGCGCGGCATGAATCCGACCGGCCGCATCGTGCTCGAGAGTCTCGACAAGCGTCCGTTCCACGTGTGCTCGGTGGCCGGTCGCGCGCCGCGCTTCATCGGCTTCGACCCGTCGAAGGACGAGCCGCGCAACCAATACCTCATCAACTACGACATCAAGGACTTCAAGGAAGGCCAGATGCCGCGGTATCTGGTGATCGAGACGGATCACCCGGACGCGCCGATCGTGGACATCTTCCTGCGTCACGAGCAAACTGCGGCGAAGCCGGTGCTGCGACTCGCCGACTACCGCATGACCTTCGGTCGCATCGAAGAGGGGCAGACGGGCGAGTTCGCTATCGAGGTCGGCGAGCTTCCGGAGAACGAGGAGATCGTCGCTATCTCGACGTCGCTTCCGGGGGCTCGCGTCGAGTTCGACGGCCCCTCGGAGACCGAAGGACTTCAGACGAAGCGCAAGGCCAGGATCTACCCGCCGAAGGACTTCTTCGGGATCCTCTACGCGAACGTGACCGTGTTCACCAACCTGCGCGAGCAGGAGTTCGGCGTCTGGGGCTTGGTGGTGCCGAAGGGCCAGCAGGGCTGTCTTGGTCCGATGGAACCGTGGGACGGCCCGTCGATGCGCTGGACGCCGCCGGGACAGGCGCCCGCAGCGGCACCGGCCGCAGCGCCCGCTGCTGGCTCGCCCGACACCTCAAAGGATGCGGCCCATCCGACGACGGACGCCAAGCCCGTCGCGCCGGCGACTCCTACGCGTTGACGCGACGATTCTCCGGAGAGTGAGATCGAAAACGACGCGGGGCACCGATGAGGTGCCCCGCGTCGTCACGTGTGGAGGTTGTCGATCCGCTCAGCCGCCGCGCAGCGCTCGGATGCGAGCGGCCGTCGGCGGGTGCGAGGCGAAGAGGTTGGTGAGCGACTCGGCGCTCGAGAACGGCTCGATGATGAACATGTTGTTCATCGCGGGGTTGGGCTGGTCGAGCGGGATGCGCTTCGCGTACGCGTCGAGCTTGGCGAGCGCCGAGATCAGCCCGTCCGGCGCTCCCGCGATCGCCGCGCCGTCGGCGTCGGCGACGAACTCGCGCGAGCGGCTGATCATCGCCTTGATGAGGGCGGCGCCGACCGCGCCGACGATGATGGCGATGAGCGCCGCGAACGGATTGCCGCCTTCGCGGTTGTTGCCGGCGCCGAAGAAGAACGCCATTTGCGCCATCATCGAGAAGAGTCCGGCGACGGTCGCCGCGATCGTCGAGGTGAGCGTGTCGCGGTTCTTGACGTGCGCGAGCTCGTGGGCCATCACGCCCTCGAGTTCGCGGCGATCGAGGAGCTGCAACGCGCCCTCGGTCACCGCCACCGCTGCGTTGCGGGGGCTCCGTCCGGTGGCGAACGCGTTCGGCGCCTGATGCGGGCAGACGTACACCCGCGGCATGGGGAGACCGGCGCGTTCGGACAGCCGGCGAACCATCGCGATCAGCTCGGGGGCGCTGCGTTCGTCGACCTCGCGTCCCTGCATGGATGCGACGGCGATCTTGTCGGAGAAGAACCAGGCCCCGAAGTTCATCAGGACGGCGATCACGCCGCCGACGACCATCCCCTGCACGCCCCAGAAGGAGCCGACGAAGACGATCAGGGCAAAGAGGAGTCCGAGGAGAAACGCAGTCTTGAGGTTGTTTGCGAAAGCGACCATGGTGATTGCGTGTTGGTGCGAGTGCGCCGACGCTCCGCGCGGCGGCTCGGCCATGAGCCGTCGGTCGGTTCATCCTCCGACCTTTCGACGACCGTTCGACGACCGGTCGACGTTGGGGCGTGGAACCGTAGCCTTCTTCCGAGAGGCCGGTTCGGGTTTCCGCGTCCCGATGCGCCCGCGTCGGTCCAATCGTCGATGCGACCGCGCCAGCGTTCGGCGCGGTCGCGTTCAGCCGAGGAGTCCGCACATGCGGAGTCCACCCAGCGCGATCAGCACGCCGAATGCCAGTCGGACGATGCCGAGTGGCAGCGCGTAGGTGAGTCGCGCGCCGACGATCGCGCCGACCCACGCGGTCGGCGAGAGCGCGCCCGCGATGGTCAGGCTCATCGCCAGCGTGATCGGTTGACCGTCGGGTTGATGAAGTGACGTCACGGTCATGTTCTTCGCGACCGCGCCGATCGCCGATGCGAGCACCATGACTGCCGAACTCGTTCCGATCGCCTGCCGCAGCGGCAGTCGCGCGAGCGATCGGAGCAGTGGCACCGCGATCGTGCCGCCACCGATGCCGAGCAGTCCCGCAACGAGTCCGGTGCCGGAGCCCACGCCGATCGCGACCGCGGGGGTCACCTGCGATTCGTGGTTGGCTTCGTCCGGAAGGCGGCGCAGGGCTCGCCAGCATTCGCTCGCGGCGGTGTAGAGGAGGAACACGCCGAAGACCGTTTGCAGAGATCGGTTCGGAACGCGATTGCCGATGGCGACGCCGACGAGGACCGCCACCGCCGACGCGGGGAGCATCCACCGGAAGCAGTCGCGGCGAACGCTTCCGGCGAGGGCGTGCCGCCGCACCGCGCTGATCGCGACCACGACGTTCACGATCATGCACGCGGCCTGATAGAGCTGTTGATTGGGACCGAGCGCCACCGCGAGCAGCGGGATCATCACGATCGACCCGCCGATCCCCAACAGCCCGCCGAACACGCCGCCGCCGAATCCGATCGCAGCCACCGCGAGTCCTTCGCCGACGGTCATGGCGGCGAAGTGTACAGCCGCGTGCATCTCGGACCTCGTACGCAGGAAGTGCGCGATAGCCGAGCGTTCGCCTTGGGGCGCATGCGTTCTGCGCCGCCTGTGCGGGCGCTCTCGTCGAATCCTCGCCCCGCTTCGCTGCGACATCTGGATTCGTTTCGCAAGCGAGGTAGCATCGAGTTGGCCGCGTTCCGGGGCTTCGCGCGGCCGGACATCGGGAAACTCAAGATGCGAACTGCGATGCGTCCCAACAGCGCTGCGCGATGCACTCACTCCGTCGTCCGTACGGCGAGCGCGATGGCCCACGTCGGTCCTCGGTCGATGTTGAGCGTCGTCGCGTTCCTGTGCGGCGGCGCGTTGGCGTTGCCGTTGGTGATGGACGGCGCCGGCGCGCATGCTTCCGCGCCGATGACGGCGCGCATGGCGGCGAGCGCGAGTTCGTTGGTAACCGTCGCGTCGATCGAGCGCACCGCGCCGACCGACGACGCCGCGGGTGAATCGTCGGCCTCGATCGCCGCCGCGCCGATCGCGATCGCTCGCGCCGTGACGCGGGACACGTCGTCGGTCGTCATGTTCAACGGCCGTCCCATCCGTCCGGCGCGCACCATCACGATGAAGGTCACGGCGTACAGCCCCGACGCGCGTTCGTGCGGCGACTCCGCCGACGGCATTACCGCGAGCGGCTACAGCGTGTGGACCAACGGCGGACGCATGGTCGCCGCCGACACCGAGCTGTTGCCGTTGGGTTCGTTGGTGTCGATTCCCGGCTACGACGACGGCTCGGTCGTGCCCGTCTTGGACCGCGGCGGCGCGATCAAGGGCAAGCGCTTGGACGTGTTGTACGCGACGCACGAGCAGGCCCGCGCGTGGGGCGTGCAGGACGTGCAGGTCACGGTGTGGGAGTACGCCGACGGCAAGCCCAACGACTTCCGCGAGAACCACTGGAAGAAGTCGTGACGTCGTCGAACGTCCGCTCGATCACGGGCGCGTCGCCATCGTGAGCCGCGCTTCCTGCGCCAACGTCACGACGCCGTCGATGGCGAATCGTCTGAACGCATCGCGAAGTTCCGCGAGTCGCTCGCTCCGCTCGGGTTCCTCGCGCGGGAAGTAGCTCGCACTCGTGGCGCGGCCGACGACGCCTTCCTCGTCGAGCGTCTGCGGACTCGGCAGCGTCACGACCTTCGCATCGACGAAGAGGCGCGATTCCAACAGCGGCGCGTCGAGCGCCTCTCGGGCCCAGCGCGTCGACGGATCGAGCCGTTCGCTGGCGCTCACCACGATGCGGTTGTACTCGTCGGTGAAGCCGCCGTCGGCGATGCGAAGGTTCCACAGGAGCGCGACGCGTCCGCCCGGGCGGACGATGCGGTAGAACTCGAAGAGCGCCGCGTCGGGTTCGAACCAGTGGAACGCCTGCGCGGCGAGCGCGACGTCGACGCTCTTGTCGCCGAGTCCGGTGCCTTCCGCGGTCCCTTCGACGAACTCGATCAGCTCGTACTGAGCGCTGGCCGCGCGTGCTTCGCGCAGCATGTCCGCGCCGGGGTCGATGGCGATGACGCGAGCGCCGCAGTCGGCGAGCGCTCGCGCCGAGATTCCGGTTCCGCAGCCGATGTCGGCGACGATCGGCGGGCGAGGCATGCCGTCGAGGAGCGCGGTGAAGATCGCCTGCGGATAGCTGGGGCGATGGCGGTCGTAGGTCGTCGCGAGTCCTTCGAACGCGCGGAGCGTCGTTCGCGGTTCCGAGCTCGAGTGCATGTTCGCAGCGTACTGGCGGAGTTTTTTCCGGCGCTGGAAGAAAGACGTCCACGCAGGCAACCGAGGCGAAATCCGTAGCTCTGCGCGAACCGCCCGTAGCGTGCGCTCATGATCAGTCGCATCGCCACGTTCGTGCTCGCGGGGATCGAGGCCATCCCATGCGAGGTCGAAGCCGGCCTCACGCACGCGACGCTGCCGAGCACCGCGGTCGTCGGCCTGCCCGACGCCGCGGTGCGCGAGTCGACCGAGCGGGTGCGTTCGGCGATCCTCGCGTCTCGGTACGAGTACCCGTTCGGTCGCGTCACGGTGAACCTCGCGCCGGCGGACCTGCGCAAGGAAGGACCGGTGTACGACCTGCCGATCGCGGTTGCCACGCTGTTGTTAGGCGGCACCATCGACGGATGCGCCGCCGACGGTGGGCAGCTTCCCGACCCTGACGACTTTCTCTTCGCCGGCGAACTCGCGCTCGACGGGCGCGTGCGACCGGTGCGCGGCGTCATCAGTCTCGCGATGCTCGCCAAGCGCCGCGGCAAGCGCGGCGTCATCGTGCCCGGTGCGAACGCCGCGGAAGCGGCCGTCGTCGAAGGCATCGAGGTCTACGGGGCGTCGACGCTCGCCGACGTCGTCGGCTTCCTGAACGGCAACGGCACGCTCGAGCGCGTGCCGCAGGTCGACGCCGACCGCCTGCTCGCCGAAGGACGCGGCGACCTCGACTTCGGCGACGTGCGCGGCCAGGAAGCCGCGAAGCGGGCGATGACCATCGCCGCCGCGGGCATGCACAACGTGCTGCTCATCGGACCGGCCGGGAGCGGCAAGACGATGATGGCCCGCGCGCTCCCGGGCATCCTGCCGCCGCTGACGCGCGACGAGGCGCTCGAAGTGACCCGCGTCTACTCGGCGATCGGCGCCGTGCCGCGCGGCGCGTCGCTCATCACGACGCGGCCCGTTCGCACGCCGCATCACACGGCGTCGACCTCGGCGATCGTCGGCGGCGGTACGGTGCCTCGGCCGGGCGAGGTGAGCCTCGCGCATCACGGCGTGCTCTTCCTCGACGAGTTGCCGGAGTTTCAGCGCTCGGTGCTCGAAGGATTGCGCGAGCCGCTGGAAGACGGCTTCGTGACCATCTCGCGCATGCAAGGCACGATGCGCTTTCCGGCCCGCACGCTCGTCGTCGCGGCGATGAACCCGACGCATCGCGGCGACCGCCGCGCCGGCGAGGAAGGCCGGCGCGAGCAGGAGAACTACCTCAAGCGCCTCTCCGGCCCGCTCATCGATCGCGTTGACTTGCACGTCGAAGTGCAATCGGTGCCGTTCGGCGAACTGGCGTCGAAGGCCCGCGGTTCCGACTCGGCGACGCTGCGCGAGCGGGTGTTCGCGGCGCTCGCACGTTCGCACTCCCGTCAAGGTCCGACGCCGAACGCTCGACTCAGCGGCCGCGAACTCGATCGATTCGCGCACCTCGACGACGCGTCACGCGGATTGCTCGGCCGCGCGATGGCCGAGCTCGGGCTCAGCGCTCGCGCCTACGACAAGATCCGCCGCGTGTCGCGCACGATCGCCGACCTGGACGGTGCCACGTCGATCGAACTGCATCACGTGGCCGAGGCGATCCAGTACCGAGTGCTGGATCGGCGGGTGTGAAGCGGCGCATCGCGGCGCTTCGGCGCTTCTGCTTCAACGCGGAGATCCGGAGGGGCGGAGGGCACGCGGAGCAAGGCATTCAGCGCGGAGTCGCGGAGTGCGCGGAGGAGGCGCGGAGATCGCTGCAGAGTTCAAGGCATTGCCCCGGTTGGCGTCGCCTTGAGTCTTCCATCGACGTGCGCCGGCACGTTTCGGTTGAGAGACTCTGTCCGGTCGACCGCGCTGCCGCCCGATCTGATCCTCCCCAACGCGCAGCGTGGGGGAGGTGGCGTCGCGCAGCGACGACGGAGGGGGTGCGTCCCCAACGGGCAGCGTGGGGGAGGTGGCGTCGCGCAGCGACGACGGAGGGGGTGCGTCCCCAACGCGCAGCGTGGGGGATGTGGCGTCGCGCAGCGACGACGGAGGGGGTGCGTCCCCAACGCGCAGCGTGGGGGAGGTGGCGTCGCGCAGCGACGACGGAGGGGGTGCGTCGCCGACGCGCCTCGCGCGCTGCATGCCTTCGCGGCACTGCCTTTCTCCGCGTGCCCTCCGCCTCTCCGGATCTCCGCGTTGAACTCCGGTTGCTCCGGGCGCAGTCGTGACGCCTCACCGCGCCGCGATCACCCCGCGGGCCACGAGCACGGCGACGCACGCCCGCACGCAGTCTTCGACGCCCATCGATCCGGTGAGCAGCGTGAGGTCGGGCTTCAGCGGCGGCTCGTATCCGCTGGCGATGCCGGTGAAGTCCGAGATCGCGCCCGCGCGGGCCTTGCGATAGAGACCCTTCGGGTCGCGGGCTTCGCACACGTCGAGCGGCGCGTCGACGAACACTTCGATGAAGGGAAGCGGACCGTCGCGATCGTTCTCGTGCGCGGCGCGGCACGCATCGCGCATCGCCCGCGACGGCGAGATCGCGCCGACGAGCGCGATCGTGCCGGAGTCGGCGAACAGTCGCGCGACCTGGCCGATGCGGCGGATGTTTTCCGCGCGGTCCTTGTCGCTGAAGCCGAGATCGGCGTTGAGTCCGGTGCGAAGGTTGTCGCCGTCGAGGCGATAGCAGCGCACGCCGCGCTCGAGGAGCGCGCGTTCGAGGGCGCTCGCGATCGTGCTCTTGCCCGAGCCCGAGAGCCCGGTGAACCACACGGTCGCGCCGCGGCCGCCGAGCGCCTGCGCCCGCGCCGCCCGCGTCACGTCGCCCTGGTGCCAGTGGACGTTGCTCACGGCGCAGCGCTCTCGATGAGTCCCGCGCCGACTGTGCCGTTCGTCGACTCGTCGATCACGATGAACGATCCCGTCTCGCGGCACCTGCGATAGGGGTCGTGCACGATCGGCGCCGCGAGACGCACCGCGACGCGACCGATCTCGTTCAGGCCGAGTTGGGCGGCGCCCGCGTCATGCGTCAGCGCGTGGATGTTCAACCGGCTCTTGACGGGCCCGAGCACGGCCCGCACGTACCGCGCCCCGTGCTTGACGACGTACTTGCGCGACGGCACCAGCGGCTCGGTGCTCATCCACACGATCGTCGCGTCGAGGTCGCGGGCAGTGAGCGGCTGCGGCCGGTTCGCCGCGTCGCGCACCGGCACGAACATCTCGCCGCGCGGCGCGTCGATGTCGTCGTCGAGGGTCACGGTCACCGACTGGGGCGCGATGCACTCGCCGAAGTCCTCGAGCAGGTGGATGCGTGCCACGCGCGATCGGCGGCCCGACGGATGCGCGACCACCTCGTCGCCGACGCGCAGACGTCCCGCCAGCATGCGCCCCGCGTAACCGCGGTAGTCGTGGAACTCTTCGCGCTGCGGGCGCACGACCCACTGCACGAGGAAGCGGTCGGGCCCGGGCGCGTCGGCGGCCGCGAGGTGCGATTCGGCTGGCGTCGCCTCGAGATGCTCGAGCAACGTCGGTCCCGAGTACCACGGCGTGTGCTCCGAGCGGCGCACGACGTTGTCGCCTTCGAGCGCGCTGAGCGGAATGACGAGCGACTCGACGCCTTCGAACACCGCGGCGCCGCCCGCGGATTCGGTGAACGCGCGGAAGTCGGCGCAGATCCGGTCGAACGTCGCGCGGTCCCAGCCCACGAGGTCCATCTTGTTCACGCAGACGACGAGCCGCTTGATGCCCAGGAGCGCGACGAGATACGAGTGGCGCCGCGTCTGCTCGAGGACGCCCTGTCGCGCGTCGATCAGGATGAGCGCGAGCTCCGCGGTGCTCGCGCCGGTCACCATGTTGCGCGTGTACTGCACGTGTCCCGGCGTGTCGGCCAGGATGAACTTCCGCTTCGGCGTCGAGAAGTAGCGGTACGCGACGTCGATCGTGATCCCTTGCTCGCGCTCGGCGCGCAGCCCGTCGGTCAGGAGTGCGAGGTCGATGCGGTCATTGCCGCGGCGGATGCTCGTCTTGTGCACCGCCTCCCACTGGTCCTGATGGATGCTCTTCGTGTCGTAGAGGAGGCGTCCGATCAGCGTCGACTTGCCGTCGTCGACCGAGCCGCAGGTGATGAGGCGCAGCATGTCCATCGACAGGTACTGCGCCTGCCGCAGCGCCTGCGCCTCGCGCGCCGACGAACCGGTGGTGGAGCGCGTCGCGTCCATCAGAAGTAGCCCTCGCGCTTGCGGTCTTCCATCGCCGCCTCGCTGAACGTGTCGTCAAGCCGAGCGCCGCGCTCGCTCGTCCTCGACGCCGCGATCTCCTCGATGATGTCCTCGACCGTCGACGCGTAGCTGTCGACGCCCGCGGTGCAGGTCATGTCGCCGACCGTGCGGAACCGCACCGTGCGCCGCAGCACGCGCTCGCCAGTCCGCACCGGAAAGAACGAGGAGATTGGGCAGATCTGCCCGTTGCGGATCACGATGTCGCGCTCGTGCGAGAAGTAGATGCTGGGCAGGTCGATCTTCTCGAGCGCGATGTACTGCCACACGTCGAGCTCGGTCCAGTTGCTCAGCGGGAACGCGCGGATGTGCTCGCCGCCGCCGACCGCGTCGGTGGTGCGGCGGATGCGGCCGTTGTAGAGGTTCCACAGCTCGGGCCGCTGGTTGCGGGGATCCCACTGGCCGAAGTCGTCGCGGAACGAGAAGATCCGCTCCTTCGCGCGGGCCTTTTCCTCGTCGCGCCGGGCGCCGCCTAACAACGCGTCGAAGCGGAACTCGGCGATCGCCTCGAGCAGCGTCGGTATCTGGGCGCGGTTGCGGCTCGGGCTCGGCCCGGGATCCTCGGTGGCGCGGCCGTCGCGGATCAGGTCCTCGACGAGGCGGACGATGAGCTTCTCGCCGTAGCGGGACGCGAGCGCGTCGCGGAACTCGATCGCCTCGGGAAAGTTGTGGCCCGTGTCGATGTGCACGAGCGGGAAGGGCAGCGCCGCCGGGCGGAACGCCTTCAGCGCGAGGTGCACCATCACGATCGAATCCTTGCCGCCGCTGAAGAGGAGCGCCGGTCGCTCGAACTCCGCCGCGACCTCGCGCATGATGTGGATCGACTCGGCCTCGAGCACGCGAAGCTGGTTCAGCTCGCCGTGACCGATCGACGCGGGTGGCACGGTGGCGCTCATCGGCGTCCTCCGCCGAGCGGGAGGGCCTTGGGGGCTGCCGGCAGCGCGGGCCGTCGGGGTGGTGCGTTGGGCGATCGCATCGGGGTCGCGAGCGTAGAGGATCGACCGACGCGCCGCCAGCGACGCGTCGGGGCCTCGGCGCGCGCGGCTCGGCGCGGAGCGAGCGGGGGAGTCGCGATGTCGGCGCGTGGGTCAGGCATGGGTGTGCGTGGGCGTCGACCGCGAGGTCGATGGCGGAGTCGGCGGCGATGCCGCGCACGGCACGTCGGAAGCGATCTCGGACATCGCCTCGTCCGCGGCGTCGATCGTCGCGTCGATCGCGTCGTCGTCGTGGGCGAGCGAGACGAACCACGCCTCGTAGGCGCTCGGCGGAAGATGCACGCCGCGATCGAGCATCGCGTGGAAGAACGTGGCGAACGTTGGCGCGTCGCAGGCTAGAGCGTCGTCGTAGCGACGAACGCAGTCCGTGCCGAAGAAGAGCGTGAGCATCGAGCCGACGCGATTCACCGTCGCCCGCAGGCCGCGCCGCGCCATGGCGCCGCGCAGTCCTCGCTCGAGCCGTGCGGAGCTGCGCTCGAGCTGCGCGTACGCGTCGTCGTCTAGCCGCGCGAGCGCGGCGCTGCCCGCGGCCATGACGACCGGATTGCCGCTGAACGTGCCGCCTTGGTACACGGGACCGATCGGCGCGAGGAGTTCCATCAGATGCGCCGGTCCGCCCACCGCGCCGACCGGCAGGCCGCCGCCAATGATCTTGCCGAACGCGCTCAGGTCCGGGCGCACGCGGAACAGGTCCTGCGCTCCGCCGCGGGCCACGCGGAAGCCGGTCATCACCTCGTCGAAGACGAGGAGCGCGCCGAAGCGGTCGCAGGTCTCGCGCAGTTGCTCGAGGAATCCGTCGAGCGGCGCCACGACGCCCATGTTGCCCGCGACCGGTTCCACCACGACCGCGGCGATGCGCTCGCCCGCGGCGCGGAAGGCCCGCGCGAGCGAGTCGCGATCGTTGAACGGCACGGAGATCGTGCTCGACGCGCTCGCTCGCACGACGCCGGGCGAGTCCGGCAAGCCCAGCGTCGTCGGACCGGAGCCAGCTTTCACCAGCAGGCCGTCCGCGTGGCCGTGATAGCAGCCGTCGAACTTCACGACGAGCTCGCGACCCGTGGCCGCCCGCGCGATGCGCAAGGCGGTCATGACCGCCTCGGTGCCCGAATTGGTGAAGCGCACGCGCTCAACCGACGGCACGCGGGCGATGATCGACTCGGCGAGCGCGACGTCGCCGACCGAGGCCGTTCCGAACGACGCGCCGTCGAGCGCCGCGCCGCGGATGGCGTCCACGATCGACGGATGCGCGTGGCCGAGGATGCCCGCGCCCCACGCGCCGACGTAGTCGAGATAGGTTCGTCCGTCGACGTCCTCGATGCGCGGACCGCGTGCCCGCACGATCACGCGCGGCACGCCGCCGACGGACCGGAAGGCCCGCACCGGCGAGCTCACGCCGCCGACGAGCACGCGCTCGCCGCGACGGAACGCCGCGTCGTTGCCCGCGGTCGATCGATTCATCGGCCGGTCTCCGCTTCGTGCAGCCACCGGGCCGCGCGATCCGCGAAGTACGAGACGATCACGTCGGCGCCGGCGCGGCGAATCGCGAGCAGCGACTCGAGCGCCGTCGCGCGAAGGTCGAGCCAGCCGCGCTCCGCGGCCGCGACCAGCGCCGCGTACTCGCCGCTCACCTGATAGGCGGCGATCGGGATTCCCTCGAAGCGCTCGCGCAGCCGTCGCACGATGTCGAGCGACGGCAGCGCCGGTTTCACCATCAGGATGTCTGCGCCTTGGTCGACGTCGAGCGTCGCCTCGAGCATCGCCTCGCTCGCGTTCGCGGGGTCCATCTGATGCGTGCGTCGATCGCCGAACGCCGGCGCCGAACCCGCCGCGTCGCGGAACGGGCCGTAGAACGAAGACGCGTACTTCACCGCGTACGAGAGGATGCCGGTGTCCTCGAAACCCGCGTCGTCGAGCGCGGTGCGCACCGCACCGACGATCCCGTCGAACATGCAACTCGGCGCGACGAGATCCGCACCGGCCGCGGCGTGCGCCAGCGCGGCCCGCGCCAAGAGGTCGTTCGAGACGTCGTTGAGCACGCGACCGCCGTCGATCGCGCCGCAGTGTCCGTGCGTCGTATACGCGCACAGACAGAGGTCGGTGACGAGCACGAGGTCGGGCACCGCATCGCGCATCGCGCGGACCGCGCGAGGCACGACGCCGTCCGGATCGGCGGCCCGCGTTCCTTCGTCGTCCTTGGTCGCGGGCACGCCGAAGACCAAGGCCGCGGTGACGCCGGCGGCTCGCAGCCGGTGCGCTTCGCTCGCGGCATCGGTCACTCGCAGGCGGCGTATGCCGGGCATCGAGGCGATCGGACCGGCGTGGGATGCGTCGTCGGCGAAGAACACCGGCTGCACGAGCTGGTCGACCCTGAGGTGATGCTCGCGTCGCAGGCCGCGCAGCCCGGCGCTCAGGCGCAGGCGCCGCGGGCGGCGCACGATGTGCTGCGACGAGGCGAGGGTGTCGTGCGGTCGGTTCATCGTCGTCCTCCGGAGCTCGTGGCGGCGAGCGAATCCAACGTTGCCAGCACGCCCGCGTCGCCGTAGGCGCCGGGCACGAGTGGCTCGCCGAGTCCCGTCGATCGGACCTCTGCCGCTGTCGTGGGACCGACGCAGACGATCGTCGCCGCGCCGATGTCCACGCGATGCTCGACGAGCGAACGCGTCGCCGACGGGCTGTACAGGACGATCGCGTCGACGCCCGCCGCGATGCGAGCGCGTGCCGCGGCGCTCGGTGCGATCGGGACCGTGTCGTAGACCTCGAGTTCGTGCACGTCGGCGCCGGCCGCGTGCAGTCCCGCGGCGACCTCGTCGCGAGCCAGCGTTCCGCACGGGAAGAGCACGCGTTCTCCGCGCACCGTCGTCGCCAGCGTGCGCACGAGCGCGGTCGCGCGGAACTCGTCGGGCACGACGTCGGCGGCGATGCGCGCAACCGACCACAGCTCCGACGCGGTCTTCGGTCCGACCGCGGCGACGCGGCATGCGGCAAGCGAGCGTGCGTCCTTGCCGGCAGCGCGCAGCGTCCGCCAGAAGCCGCGCACGCCGTGCAGCGACGTCAGGACGATCCAACGGAAGTCCGCGAGGTCGGGCAGCGGCGGCGCGGCCTCGGGATAGTCGATGCGGATGAGCGGACAGTTCACCACGTCCGCGCCGCGAGCTCGCAGATGGCGAACGAGATCGATGCTCGCGCCGCGCGGTCGCGTGACGAGCACACGCATGCCGTCGAGCGGACGTCGAACCATCGATGCCGCGCGAGCGTGCGCCGCGGTCGCGCCGACGACGAGGACCGCCGGCGCGGCGATGCGGGCGCTGTTGGCTGCGTCGGCGATCGTGCCGAGCGTCGACGAGACGCGGCGCTCGTCGGGCCAGCTCGCGCGTTCGACGACGATCGCGGGCGTATCGCTCGGCTTGCCCGCGTCGACCAGCCGCGCTGCGATCGCGTCGAGGCGCTCGCGTCCCATCAGGACCACGACGGTGTCGATGCGGGCGAGCGCCGCGTAGTCGGGCTCGGCGTCCGGCAGGCCTTCGCCGCCGCGGGCCGTCACGACCGCGAACGAGCGGGCGACGCCGCGCTCGGTCACCGGAACGCCGGCGAGCGCCGGCGCCGCGAGGGCGCTGCTGACGCCGGGCACGACTTCGCATTCGACGCCCGCGGCGCGACACGCGACGAGTTCTTCGAATCCTCGGCCGAACACGAAAGGATCGCCGCCCTTGAGTCGCACCACGGCGCGACCGGCGCGAGCGCGATCGACGAGGATCGCGTGGATTGTCTCCTGCGCGACGCTCGGCGCGTGCGGCGCCTTGCCGACGTCGATGAGTTCCGCGTCGGCTGGCGCGAGGGCGAGCGCGTCCTCGCACACGAGCCTGTCGAAGACGACGACGTCGGCCTTCCGCAGGAGTTCGGCGCCGCGCTGCGTGAGCAGGCTAGGGTCGCCGGGGCCGGCGCCGACCAGCGCGACGTGACCGGTTGCGTCGCTCATGGCACTGCCTCCATCGGAGGCGCTTCGCGGTGCGCGCCGGCGCCAAGGAGCGCTTCGAGCGCGCCCGAAACGAGTGCGTCGGGATCGGCGCCGCGGCAGGTCGTCGTGCGCATCGAGTTGCTCGATCGGTCGATGGCTCGAGCGCGGAGCCGGTACGTGCCGACGCCGTCGACGTGCGCTGCGGCGAGGTGATCGCCCGCGCACGTCGCGTCGTGACGCTCGATCGCCGCGGCGAGCGTTCGTTCGATGTCGACGTGAGCTCGCGTCGACGCGTCCTCGACCGACGCGCACAGGGCGCGGGCCGGCTCGTCGTCGACGCGGGCGACGAGGGCGATCGCGCCCTGTCCCGCCTCGGGAACGAACTCGTCGACGGAGAATCGCTCGGCGATGCGCCCGGCGAGTCCGAGCCGTTCGAGTCCGGCGACGGCGAGGATGGCGGCGTCCATCGAGCCGTCGTCGACCTGCCGCACTCGGCCGTCCACCGGGCCGCGCAGCGCGACCGGACGCAGGTCGGAGCGAAGCGCGAGCAACTGGGCGGAGCGTCGCCGACTGCCCGTGCCGACGCGAGCGCCCGACGCGAGCGCGGCGAGTCCGCGTCCGTCGCGGGTGACGAGCGCGTCGTCGGCCGATCCGCGGGCGAGCACGCCGGCGATCACCGTTCCGTGCCGGCTCGCATGCGGCAGATCCTTCAGGCTGTGCACCGCGATGTCGATGCTGCCGTCGACGAGCGCGCGGTCGAGGTCGTCGGTGAACGGGCCTTCGACGTCGAACTCGTCGATCGGCGTGCGCTGATCGCGGTCGCCGTGCGTCGTCATCTCGACGATCTGCGTGCGACACCCGATCGACGCGAGCGCGGTCGCCGCCATGTCGGCCTGGATGCGGGCGAGGCGGCTCGCTCGCGTGCCGAGTCGAATGAAGCGATCGGGCGCGTACCACGCAGCGAGCGACGCCACCGCGTCGGCGAGCTCGGGCGCCTCGCCGAGCGACGGCAACAGCACCACGTCGACCGTCGCTCGCTCGCTGCGGGCACGGAGATCGACGAGTTCGTGATCGCCGCCGCCGATGAGCGCGGGCGCGATGACCAGGGTGCGCTCCGATGCGCTTCGGGCGACGTCGTCGAGCAGCGGAGACTGATCGAGATACGCCGGGCTCACCGCGACGCCCGGCAAACGCTCGCTCAACTCGCGAGCGATTGCGCCGGCGGCGAGTCCGCTGGTGCTCGAGCGCGCCGTGCCGTGACCGACGACGATGACGCGACAATCGCGTCCGCGCAGTGCGACGGCGGAGACGACGCGGCGCACGAACGCCGAGACCAGCGACGGCAGCGTGCCGACGGGAGGCGTGCGGCGAAGCTCGATGCCGTCCGGGGCGGCGTCCCGCAGCACCGATGGCAGGGCCTCGCGGGCGAAGTAGCCGTCGCTTGCGAGGATCGGAATGACGGTGACGTGCGGCGTTCGGGTCCGGGCGAGGACCTTGGCGAGACTCGGCGTTCCGAGATGGAACGCGGCCTCGACGCGAGCGGTGTCGTCGCGGGTCGCGAGTTCCGCGGCGAGCCGTTCGACGCGGCGATTCGCGACGCTGCCGTCGCGTGCGCCATGCGCCGCGAGCACGATCGTGCGCGTGGCGGCTTGACGCGCGAGACGATCGAGCTCCGCTTCGACGATCGCCTCGGCTGCCGCAATCGTCGACGCGGCGTGGGTCGGTCCGGCGAGATCGGCGAGTCGACGCAATTCGATCGCGGCGATGGCGGCGACATCGTCGGCCACGTTCGACGGAGCGCCGAGGTCGACGACGAGGCGCAGTCGGCGGGCGTGCGCGAGCATCGCGGCGTCGATGATGGCCCGCGGCGATGACGTCGCCGTCACCAGCGCGTCGAGCGTCGTGACGTGTTCGGGGAGTTCTGCGAGCAGCGAGAACGTCGCGGACGAATCCGCGATGGCCGCGCGCGCCCGCTCGACGTGCCGGGCGAACACGCGCACGGAAACGACGCCGCGCTCCCCGAGCGCCGTGACGAGTTCCGCGGCCAGCGCTCCGCTTCCGACGACGCCGACGAGCGCCGGCGCGCCACCCGCCGCCACGCATGCGGCCACGCGTTCGGCGGCCAGGGTGACGTACGAGCTCGCGAGGCGCCCGAGATCCGTTTCGCTGCGCACGCGTCGACCGACGCGAGCGGCGCGCTCGAAGAGATGGCGAAGCGTCGGACCGCTCGTGCCGATCGCGGCGGCGCGGCGGGCCGCCGCGGCGACCTGTCCGAGGATGTGCGTTTCGCCCGCGATGCGCGACTCGAGCCCGGCGGCGGTGCGCAGCACGTGCCGAATCGCGGCTCGACCGACGAGCCATCCGGCCTCGCGGAGCGGCTCCGGAAGTCCGGCATCGGAGGAGTCGTCGCCCGCGTGCGGGACGACGACGGCCTCGAACCGCTCGCAGGTCGCGACGATCGCCGCTTCGGCGAAGCGAGACCGGAGCGCGCGTGCGAGCGCATCCGGCGTCGCGGGATCGGCTGCGATCGCGCGTCGTGCCGCAACGCATGACGACGGCGTCGCGCGAAGGACCGCGATGCGCTCGATCACGAGCGCTCTCCCGATGGCGGCTGTCCGTTCACCCGCAGCTCCACGAGGTGCGCCGTCGGCGATTCCTTGCCGGTGATGACGCGCCGCGGGGCGGTCGCTCCGATCGCCCGTTGGTAGAAGTCCCCGATCGACTCGTCCGGTCGCCGCTCCGCGCGGTAGCGGTCGAGCAGCGGACGCAGCGCGTCGACGAAGCGCTCGATGGGCACGTCGGCGGCGTACAGGTCGGCGAGTCGATCGCCGCCGAGTCCGCCGCCCGCGTAGATGTGATAGATGCCGGGCTTGCGACCGACGAAGGCGATGTCGGCGTTGTACGGCCGAGCGCAGCCGTTCGGGCATCCGGTCATGCGCACCGTGAACGGGACGTCGTCGATGCCGAGGCGCGTGAACTCGCGCTCGATCACGTCGATGACCGAGGGCATCACGCGCTCGGAATCGGCCAACGCCAGACCGCACGTCGGCAGCGCCGGGCACGCCATCGACCAGCGACGGGCGTTCGAGAGTTCGTCGATCGTCGGCACGCCGTGCTCGCGCAGGATCGTCTCGAGCTCGTCGACCGCGGCGGGGGCGAGGTCGGTGAAGAGGATGCTCTGCATTGGAGTGAGTCGCACGCCGGGACGCAGCCGCTCGACGATCGCGCGGAACGCGCTGCGATAGCGGACGCCGTCGCGATCGACGACCCGGCCGTTCTCGACGAAGACGCCGTAGAACTGCCGACCGTCGCCCTGATCGTGTCGTCCCATGTGGTCATGCTCGCGCGGCGAGCGCATCGGCGCTGGCGGAGCGAGCCGCCACGTCACGCGACGCGTGAACTCGTCGACGAAGCGCTCGACGCCCCACTCCTCGAGCAGGTACTTCAGGCGCGCGTGGCGCCGGTCGGCGCGATTGCCGTGGTCGCGGAAGATGGCCGCGACGGTGCGCACCGCGTCCACCGCGTGCGCCGGTTCGACATATCCGATCACCGTCCCGATGCGGGCGATCGTGTCCGCCTTGTTGTGCGTCATCCCGAGCCCGCCACCGACGACGAGGTTGTAGCCCTCGATGCGTCCGTCGCGCGTCAATCCGATGAGCCCGCAGTCGTAGGTGAAGATGTCGACGCTGTTGTCGATGTCGAGAGCGACGCCGGTCTTGAACTTGCGCGGCAGATACTGCGATCCGTAGAACGGTTCCTCGTCGCCCGTCGACGCGGCTCGCTCGCCGTCGAGCCAGATCTCGCAGTACGCGCCGGTCGCGGGGGAGAGGGCGGCGGCGAGGTCCTCGGCGAGCCGCTGCGCCGCGCGATGTGCGTCGTCGGCGAAGGGCGCGGGCGGGGCCATCACGTTGCGGTGGACGTCGCCGCAGGCGTTGAGCGTCGTGAGCAGCGTCGCGTTGATGTCGCGGATGAGTCCCTTGAGATCGCCCTTCGCGACGCCGTGATACTGCACGCCCTGCCGCGTGGTGATGCGCAGCGCGCCGTGTCCGTAGGTGTCGGCGAGGCGATCGAGTGCGAGCCACTGCGGCCCGGTGAGTTTCCCGCCGGGGATACGCACGCGGATCATCATCGAGTAGGACTTGCCCGCGCCGCCGTGACGCGTGTCGCGGTCGTCCTGCTGGTAGATCCCGTGGAACTTGAGCAGCGTCTGGTCCGACTCGGTGAAGCTCGTCGTCGACGAATCGGCCAGCGACGAGGCGATCGTCCCGCGCAGCGCGTCGCTCGAACGCTTGACGCTCTCGACCTTGGATTGGCTCGACTCGGCTTCAGACATGGCGATGTCTTCGTGTGACTCAGATGTTGGCGCCGGCGTCGCGCGGGCGAAGGTGGCCCGTCGCCGGATCGATGTGCAGGCCGCACTCGGTCTTTTGGGTGCCCGCCCAGCGGCCGGCCCGCGAGTAGTCCTCGGGACGCGCGCCTTCGACGGGCTGCGTGCAGTGCACGCAGCCGATACTCGGATATCCCTGCTGATGCAGGGGATTGAAGGGGACGCCGTTCGCCTGCACGTACTCCCAGATCTGCTCGCGCGACCAGGAGACGAGCGGGCTGATCTTGACCACGTCGAACGCCCAGTCCCACACCGCGGGCGCGAGTGCCGAGCGGGCCGCCGACTGCTCGCGTCGCACGGCGGTCATCCACGCGTCCGCGCCGTGCATCAGCGACCGCATGGGCTCGATCTTCCGGATGCGGCAGCACGCGTCGGGATCGCGGCGCCAGAGCTCGGGTCCGTGATCGCGGGCCTGCTCCTCGGGCGTCAGCGGCGTGCCGCGGTTCACGAAGCGCAGGTGCGGATAGCGCTCCACGAGGCGATCGCGCAGGGCGAGCGTCTCGGGAAAGAGAAAGTGCGTGTCGAGGTACGAGATCTCGATCGGCATTCGCTCGGTCGCGATCATGTCGATGAGCGCGCAGCCCTCCATGCCGAACCCCGTGGTGATGACCAGCCGCCGGTCCGCGAACCGGCGCAGGGCCCACGCGACGATCTCGCGCGGCGTGCGCTCGACGAGTTCTCGCTCGCGCGGCTCGGGTGGCGGGTGGTTGACGGGAAGGTGCACGGCCGAGGTTCTTCGGAGGGATCGGGGGAGCGCTTGAAGGTCCGCGAACGGTTTTGCCGTCGTTGCTGCGCAGGAAAAGAACGCGACCCGCGGCGGCGGCCGCGGGTCGCGAGTGCGATCGAACTGGAAGGGGGAATCGCCCTGTGGGCACTCCCAATCTGTTAGCTCGTTCGTCGGCGACGGCGGACCGCGCATGCGCGGCAACACCGACGACAACAACACGTGCGGGAGCACAGGAGCATCGGCCACAGTCTGCGCCGCGATCGGCGGGACGCAAGCCGCTGGCCAGTGCTTCCGGGAAGTTGGCCGAGCTACGGGATCGCGACCCAGCCGTACGGCTGGTAGCGGTGTTCGAACGAGCCGTCGTCGTAGAGGTCGACCACGCCGTAGCCCTCCGGCACGCCCTTGTTGGCGCCCTTCCACCACGCGCCGCACACCGCGCCGTCGCAGACGTAGGTCACGCCGTCGACGGTGCAACGGTCGAGCAGGTGGATATGGCCGCTCAGGCAGAGCTTCACGTCGTGGCGTCGAAGGAGTGCGTGCACGCGCGGTCCGTCGAGATGCTGGAGTCCGCCGCTGAGGACCAGCGTGTCGTTCTTGCGCCGATCACCTGACGAGGCGACGGTCACCGTGATGATGGGCGCGTGCGACAGGACCACGGTCGGCCGGCCGCCGCGACTCGTCGCGAGGTCCTGTTCGAGCCACGCGAACTGCTCGTCGTCGATCTCGCACACGTAGGTGTCCGGGCGGCGCTGGATGCTGTCGAGAACCACGAAGTGCCAGCCGCCCGCGTCGAACGATCGATAGCGGTTCGACAGTCCGAGCATGTCGAGCGCGAAGGCCTTGCCGAACTCGGGTTCGGTGCCCGTCAGCTTCGCCCGCGAGTGCCAGCCCCAGATGTCGTGATTGCCGATCGCCGACTCGACGCGCAGCGAGCAGCCCTGCCGCACGCACTCGCGCCAGAGCTTGCGGACGAGCGTCGCACGCGGCGCGGCCTGCTCGAACGCGTCCATGACGTGGTCGCCGCCGGTGAGGATGAGGTCGGGTTTCACGTCGAGCGATTGCACGTGCTCGAGGCACTTCGCGAGTCCCTCCTCGGCGTGCAGCTCCGGCTGCACGTGGATGTCGGTGAGATGCGCGAAGCGAAGCGCGCGCCGAGGCGGCCCGACGGCCGCGGGCGTCGTCGGCGCGTCGGCAGCGAGCGCGCCGCTCCATCCCGTCGCGGCGATGGCCGCTCCATAGATCCCCGTACCGCCGACGCAGGCGAAGATCGCCTCGCGTCTCGACATGCGACCGTCGCCGGTTTCCATCGCCGCAGCCCTCGTGCCGACGATCGCGTCGCACGGTGCGATGGCGTCGCGCCGCCGGTTCGTCGGTCGGCGCAAGCGTAGCGACATCGCGAGCGCCCCACGGGGCGAATCAGCGGGCAGCCCGAGCGGCGGCGTCCTCGTACTTCCGCGTCGGCGCGAGCGGCGGCGAGTACGCGTGGATGGTGACGAGCACGCTCGACGCGTCCACCGCGCCGCCGGCGTCGTCGGCGGCGTTGCCGAGCGAGTGGATCTCGGAGTCGAAGGACGATGTCACGCCGCCCTCATGCAGCAGGCGATCTCCGTTCCCGTCGACGAGTCCGTCGGGGCGCAGCGCGTAGAGCCACTCGCGAGCCGAGCCGGAGACCACCCGCACCGCGCACGCCGATCCCGCGTGGTCGTGGATGGGGCTGCGCTGTCCGGGGAGCCACGCCATCACCAGCACTTCGACGTGCTCGGAGCGGAAGACCTGCGTACGCGTGTAGCGGCCCCGGTCGATCGCGATCGCGTCGCCTAACTCCTGCGCGGTGACGTGCAGCGACTCGATCTCGTGCCGCAGATCGTCAACGGGAATCGGTCCGCGGTACGACGCGATGCGAGCGAACAGCGGACGCAGCACCGCAGGCGGGCGGGCGGTCAGGTCACGCTTGGGCCATTGGATCGGAGTCGACATGGGGAAACCTCAGATGTTCGAGGCGGGCTGGCGATGCGCGCGATGGACCGTGACGAGCGGGGTTTCGGCACGCAGCACGGTGGCGATCGCGTCCGCGGCGGCGGCGGCCTGTGTCCGAAGCTCCGGCACCGCAGTCGACTCCCAAAGCTCTCCGCGTCGAAGCGCGCCGAGCACGAACGCGCGATCGTCGTGGTCGCCGCTGGTGCTGCGCAGGCGGCCGACGTCGTCGGATCGCAGGCCGATTGCCTCGTCGTCGCACGTCGCGAGTCCGGACGCGAGGATGCGACGCAGCAACTCGTCGTCGCCGTCGCGCACGCTGGTGGCCGGGCCGACGCAGTTGAAGAGCCGCGCCGCGACGAACTCCTCGCGCCCGTCGTCGCGCGTCGTGGCGATGCCGACGCGCACGTGGTCGTCGTCCATGGTCTCGACGGTTCGAAGCCGTCCGCGCACGATCCGCAACGTCCCGCTGGCGCGGAGTTCATCGAGCGTCGCCAGGACCTGCCGAGGCGCTCGATGGCGATGCACTTCCCAGATCGGGCGAAGGTGGCGAAGGAACGCGCGTCGCTCGCGATGTCCCCACGAGCGCCAGATCACCGACGTGTGCGGTCGAATCGCATCGATCACTCCGTGCCACGAGCGGCCCTCGGTGGCCTCGGTCGTCGCCGCGGCGCGCAGGTGCCGCAACATCGCGAGCGGCGCTCCGCTGCAGGCGTCGGCCGGGAGCGTCGCCGGCGTCTGGTGCGGAAGCGCGTGGGGCAACGGAAGCCGACCGTTGCGCGAGACCATCGTGATGGCGCCGTGGTGCCCGCGCGAGCGGAGCGCCACGACGACGTCGATTGCAGTCAGCCCGCTACCGACGATGACGACCGGCGCGGTGCTCGGCACGCCGTCGACTGCCCCGGCGCGCCACGGATCGTCGACGAGCGTTCGGGCGCCGTGCGCCGTCGACGGCACGAGCCCGTGCCACGGGGCGCGACCCATCGGGATGCCGGGCGCAAACACGAACGCGCGAGAGCGACATGCGCGACCGGACGCGCAGCGCAGCGTGAAGCCGTCCGCGTCGCGTTCCACGTCGACGGCGTCGTCGCGTACGAATTGGATCTCCCCGGTGCCCGACGCGAGATGCGACGCGACGAGCTCGACGAGGTACTCGCCGAAGAGCACGCGCGGGACGAAGTCGACGATCGAATAGCGCCCCGGCGACCGGCGCTCGAGCCACGCGTGAAACGCGCCCGGCGCGTCGGGGAACGCGCCCATGCGTCCGGCCGCGACGTTCAAGAGATGCTCGTCGTCGCATCCGCCGTAGGCAGGTCCCGGCAGCCGGCGCGGCGCCCGCTCGACGATGACGATGCGGGCTTCGGGAACCCGGGTCGCGAGATGGACCGCGGTGAGCAGTCCGCTGAATCCACCGCCGACGATGGCGGCGTCGGCGGTGGATGGCAGCGTTGCCTTCCAGAGGTTCGGGAAGACGTTGGATGCGGGAGACACGGCCAGTCCACGCAAGTGCGGTGCCAGCGGGTAGCCCCCATTTCAGCCGCGTCCGCGGGCCTACTACAAGCAGCGCCAGCAAATGTCACGGACACGACCGCGACATGTCACGGAACCGTGTTATGTTCTGACCATGGAATCGCTCGAACAGGTGGCGTGGAAGGCGGCGGCCCGCCACGCGGGGTTGACCGACTTCGTCGTCGCCATCGCCGGACCGATCGCCCGATCGGTCGGCGTGCGGGGCATGACCGTGCGCCACCTCTCGCGGGAGCGCGACGCGGCGACGACCCTCGCGTCGGTCGAACGCCGCGCGTCCCGCGACCACGGGCCCGAGCGCGGCGAAGTGACTCGCACTGCGCGGCGTCGGCTCGAGCGCTGGCTGCGCGACGGCAAGCTCGTCTCGTGGCCGAACGACGAACTCCGGGACGCGGGCCTCGGACCGTTGGTTCCGGAGCGCGTCGGAGCGGGAGCGCTGGTCGGGCCGCTGCGGGCCGACGACGGAACGTGCGGGGTGCTCGTCCTTGAACCCGACGGCGAGCGATTCAGCGTCGCGCAGCGCGGCTTGCTCGAGCCGCTCCGCGCAGCGTTCGCGACGGCACTCGCGAACGACGTGCGACATCATGAACAGGAGCGATTGCGCGAGGCGGCCGAGGCCGACCGCGCATCGCTCCTGCGACGACTCGGGCGACTCGACCTCGCCGACGAGGTCGTGGGTCGCGAACGGGGACTTCGACTCGTGATGGAGCGCGTCGAACTCGTCGCCCGCGCCGACGTGCCCGTATTGATCCTCGGCGAAACCGGCGCCGGCAAGGAAGTGGTCGCGCGCTCGGTGCACCAGCGCTCGGCGCGGGCCTCCGCACCGTTCGTGCGAGTGAACTGCGGTGCGATACCGGCGGAACTCGTCGACTCGGAACTCTTCGGGCACGAACGAGGTGCATTCACCGGCGCGACGTCCGAACGGCGCGGATGGTTCGAGCAGGCCGACGGCGGCACGCTGTTTCTCGACGAGGTCGGCGAACTGCCGCTCGCGGCGCAGGTGCGTCTTCTTCGCGTGCTGCAGGACGGCACGCTCACGCGCGTCGGCGGCGAGCAGCCCATTCGCGTCGACGTGCGGGTCGTCGCCGCGACGCACCGGGATCTTCCGTCGCTCGTGCAGCAACGCACGTTTCGTCAGGACCTGTGGTATCGGATCGCGGTGTTCCCGATCCTGCTCCCGCCGCTGCGCGATCACCCGGAGGACATCGCCGATCTCGCGGAGCACTTCGCGCGGCGGGCCGCACGCCGCTTCGGACTCGCGGAGATCTTGCCAGGCCCTGAGGACATCGAAGCGCTGCTCGCGTACGACTGGCCCGGCAATGTGCGCGAGCTCGCGAGCGTGATCGATCGCGCCGTGATTCTCGGGCGCGGCGAGCGTCTCGAGGTCGCTGCGGCGCTCGGCCAGCCGCATGCGCGTCCGTCGGACGACGCCGGACCGCGCGGAGTCGCGCCGACGCGCGCGGTCTCGTCGCTCGACGACGCGATCCGACGTCACGTCGAGCAGGCGCTCACAATCACGCGCGGACGGATTGAGGGTCCCGACGGCGCCGCGCGCTTGCTTGGGATCAACCCGCACACGCTGCGGGCGCGCATGCGGAAACTCGGCGTGCGATGGGCGAAGTTCCGGGCGTGACGGCCCGCGTCAATCCAGTCCCGGCGCGAAGCCGCGGCGCATCGTGTTCTCGGTGACCGCGCGCGGTTCGACGAACTGCAGCAGGTAGTCGTGGCCGCCGGCCTTCGAGCCGACGCCCGACATGCCGAAGCCGCCGAAGGGCTGACGTCCGACGAGCGCGCCGGTGATCCCGCGGTTGAGATAGAGGTTGCCCACGCGGAACTCGCGCCGCGCACGCTCGAGGTGCGACGGCTTTCGGCTGTAGACGCCGCCGGTGAGCTTGTACGCGGTCGAGTTGGCGATCGCGAGCGCTTCGTCGAAGTCCTTCGCCCGCATCACCGCGAGGACCGGGCCGAAGATCTCCTCGTTCGCGAGTCGATGTTCGGGCCGGATGCCGCTGACGATCGCCGGGCCGACGTAGGGCTTGCCGACCTTTTGCGCCAGCCCGTCGGGCACCGGCAACTGCGTCTCGAGCTTGCCTTCCTTCGCGCCGATCGCGACGTATTCCGCGATCTTCCGCGCAGCGCCGTCGTCGATCACCGGACCGATGTCGGTGCCTGGCTCGAGCGGATCGCCGACGACGAGCGCCTTGGTCGCGCCGACGATGCGCTCGAGGAACGTGTCGTACGCGCTGTCCACCACGATCGCGCGGCTGCACGCGGAGCACTTCTGCCCGCAGAAGCCGAACGCGCTCTGGCGCACGCCGAGCACGGCCTCGTCGAGGTCGGCGCTCGCGTCGATGATCACCGCGTTCTTGCCGCCCATCTCGCAGATGACCTTCTTCACCCACGGCTGCTCGGGGGGCGTGACGCCGCACGCCTGCACGATGTCGAGTCCGACCGATTTGCTGCCGGTGAACGCGACGATCGCCACGCGCGGATCGCGCACGAGCGCGGCGCCGACCGTCTCGCCGACGCCTGGCACGAACGCCAGCGCGTCCTTCGGGCAGCCCGCCTCCCACAGGATGTCGCAGAGGAGCTTCGCGATGCCCGGCGTCTGCTCCGCTGGCTTCACCACCGTCGTGTTGCCGCACACGAGCGCGGCCACCGTCATGCCGCAGCAGATCGCCAGCGGGAAGTTCCACGGCGCGATGACCACCGCGACGCCGCGCGGTTGGTACCACAATTGGTTCAGCTCGCCGACGAAGCGGCCGAGTCGATGCGTCTCGAAGAGCTCGGCCGCAGTGCGGGCGTAGTACTCGCAGAAGTCGATCGCCTCGCACACGTCGGCGTCGGCTTCGCGCCACGTCTTGCCGGCTTCGCGGATCATCACGCCTGCGAGTTCGTCGCGCCGACTGCGCATGATCTCGGCGGCGCGGACCAGCACGGCGGCGCGGTTCGCGAAGGGCGTGTCGCGCCACGCGGGGAAGTTCGATGCGAGACGACCGACCGCCGCCTTCGCCTGCTCGACGGTGGAATCGTTGCGCACGTCGGGCACGCGGCTCTTGGCGATCGCCGCGGCGAAGCGCGAGCGCACGTCGGCGATCGCGAAGTTGCGCATCGACTCGCTAAAGAACGCGCGGCCGTTGCCGATGCCGTCGACGGCGTGCGAGAGTTCGTGTCGCTCCGGCGCGCTGGCGATGCGCTCGACGCCCGGATCGCCGTCGAATTGCCGATGCGGCGACGCGAGCAGCCGGTCGGCGCTCGCGTTGTCGAGGAAGCCGGCCTTGAGCCACGATTCGTTCGACGTATTCTCGAGCAGTCGGCGCACCAGGTACGCCATGCCCGGAATCATGTCGCCGACCGGCACGTACTCGCGGATGCGCAGGCCGAGTTCCACCGAGGCGGCCTTCATCTGGTCGCCCATGCCGTGCAGCATCTGGAGTTCGAGCGCCGACGGCGGGAGTCCGACCTTCTCGATCTCGGCCATCGACGCCGCGATCGATCGCGCGTTGTGGCTGCCGAGCGCGAGCTTCACGCCGCCGTCGGACTTCGATCGAGGCGACGCCGCGGCGAACAGTCGTGCCATGCGCTCGAAGCTTGCGTCGGTCTCGACCTTGCGCGACCAGACCGGAACCGGCCAGCCCATCTGCTCCGCGTGAATCGTCTCGTAGTCCCAGTACGCGCCCTTCACGAGGCGCACCGTCACCGCGCGGCCCGCGCGCTTCGACCAGTCGATGATGCGCCGCGCGTCGTCCTCGCCCGAGCGCAGGTACGCCTGCATCGCGAGGCCGGCGTGGAAGTCGACCGCCTCGCAGCACCGCATGAAGAGTTCGAGCGTCAGGTCCTTGAGCGCGAACTGCTCCATGTCGAAGTTGATGAAGACGCCGTTGCGCTTCGCCGCCTCGAGCACCGGCACGATGCGGTGCATGAGCGCCCGGATCGAGCCGTCGGTGTCGATCGGATCGACGCGGGCCGACAGCGAGCTGATCTTGATCGACACGTTCGTGCGCGGGATCGGTCCGAGGTGGTCGGTCTCGAGCCGCGGGTTCGCGGGCCACTCGGCGACGGTCTTCGGCAGGTTCTCGATGAGGTCGAGGTACTTCTGCGCGTATCGCTCGGCCTCTTCCTCGCTGACGCACGCTTCGCCTAACAAGTCGACGGAAAAGCAGATGCCTTCCTTCCACAGCTTCTTGAGCTGGGGCAGGGCGCTCGCGGCGTCGGTGCCGGCGATGAACTTCTCCGCCATGCCGGTGATCTGCGAAGACATCGTCTTGGCCATGAGGCCCTTCGCCAGCCCGCCCACCGACATGCCGAGTCCGAAGCCCGGCGGCGGCGTGACGCCCGGCTGCGAGAGATAGTCGCTCAGGTGGTCGTAGATCGCGTCCGGCGTCTTGAGCATCGGGAACGCGTCGACGAAGCGGAAGAGCTGGACCTTGAAGGCCTCGTCCTTCATGGACCAGTCCATCAGCTTGTCGGACCAGAACGCGGCGGAGAGGAGGCCTGACTTGTTCTTGCGCGAGCGATCGAGGAACTCGATGCCCTTGCGCTGGATCACCGCCTCGAGTGCGGGATCGTGCGCGATCGGGCGACCCGCGTCGCGGCTCGCTGCGGTCGTTGCGGGAGAGGACGGTCGGACGGCGGCTGGCGCGGCGACCTTCGGCTTCGACTTGGAGAAAAGGCCCATAGAGAGGCCACGAGTATATGGGCCAGTGCGGACGACGAACGCGCCGCGCTGCCGCCGTTGCTCGTGATCGCCGCGGGATGCTCGGCGTTCCGTGCGGAGCCGTCGGCACGCAGTGCGCCTCGACTGCGCCGGCATCGTGAAGACCCGAGGTGTGCGGTCGCCGCCGCGAGCACGCATCGACGCGCGGATGGGTATCGAGAGTCGCGCGAGTGGCGCGAGCCTCGTTGCGAGGTCGGGTGTCGGCGCCGGATGCCAGTGCCGGGTCTTAGCGCCGCGCCGCCGACGCCATCGCCGTCTGATACGTCCTGACGCAGTGCTGGGCCGCGCCGTCCCAGCTGATGGCTCGCACCTCGAACATGCTGCCGTCGCGCAGCGCCCGCGAGAGCGGGGGGTGGCGCAGGACGGCGATGATCTTGTTCGCCATGTCCTCGACATCCCAGAAGTCGACCTTGAGCGCGTGCATCAGCACCTCGCTCACGCCGGACGACTTCGAGATGAGCACCGGCACGTTGTGGCTGATCGCCTCGAGCGGTGCGATGCCGAACGGCTCGCTCACGCTCGGCATGACGTAGAGGTCGGCGAGCGCGAAGACCCGGGCGATGTCCTTGCCGCGCAGGAAGCCGGTGAACAGCACCTTGTGTCCGATGCCGAGCTGCGCGGCCATCTCGATCATGCGCGCGGCCTGATCGCCGGAGCCCGCGACCACGAACTTCACGTCGTCGCGCACTTCGAGCACGCGCTTCGCGGCGCGGATGAAGTACTCGGGTCCCTTCTGGAGGGTGATGCGCCCGAAGTACAGGACGATGTGGTCCTTCGTGTGGATCGGCTGGATGCCGTAGTCCTTCGGGTCGACGTCGACGCCGTTGTACACCACGTCGATCTTGTTCGCGTTGACGCCGTAGCGGTTCACGCACACGTTCTTCGTGAGCATGCTCACCGCGATGATGCGGGTAGCGCCCCACATCCCGCGACGCTCGATCGAATACACCTGCTGATTCGGATGCTCGCCGGAGCGATCGAACTCGGTCGAGTGGACGTGCACGACGAGCGGCTTGCCCGTGAGCTTCTGGAGCGCGAGCCCGGCCGGATAGGTCAACCAGTCGTGCGCGTGGATCACGTCGAACTGCCGGTTCCGGCACGCGTCGACGGCGAATCGCGCATAGCGATCGGCGGCGCCCATCAGATCTCCGCCGTAGTCGGAGTGCGCGTCGTGCGCCGCTTGCCCGCTCGCTTCCCGACGCGGCGCCTCCGGAAGAACCGACAGCAGCGTCGCGTCGATGTCGCTCATCGGCCGGCCGCCGAATGCGCCAGCGGCGGCGAGGACCCGGAGACGCTCGACCGAGAGACCGCCTTCTTCGCGAATCCGCTCGATGAGGTGCTGCGTGGTGACGGAGACCGGACCTGGCGCGTCGCCGCCGTAGATCGAGGGATACTCGCCGGGAATATCCACGAACTCGACGTGGCCGAGTTCGCGCTCGCGGCGCAGGATCGGAGCGAGGCGCGTGACGATCTGCTCGAGCGATTCGCTGTGCGCCCCGGCGGGTCCGTCGAAGACGAGTCGCTGCGGCGGGGGCGCTGGCGCAGTCGCGGCTGGACCTTGCGGCGCCGAACCGTCCGCGCGCGGGCACACGAGTTCGACGTGCGACGCGTGCGATTCGTCCACCGACTTGGGCAGGACGAAGGTGACGTCGACGTCGCAACGGTCGAGCGCCTTCGTGAGTCCGTAGCACGCGGTCCCGAGTCCCCCGGTGATGAAGGGCGGGAACTCCCAACCGAGCATCAAGACTCGCAGGTGCGAACTCATTCGTCGCCCCCGCCCTGCATGTCACCCTCGGGCTGCATGTCGCCAAGCTCCCGGAACGCCGCTTCGTACGCGAGAAGGAAGCGGCTCGCGACGGCGGCGGCCGACGGGGTGTCGGCTGGCAGCGGCAATCTGTTCTCGAAGGTGTAGCGCCGGTCGTCGCTGCGGAAGTGCTTGATCGTCGGCATGTCGCCGTCGCGCGCGGGTTCGTGACCGAGCTCGACCAGTTCCTCCTCGACGAGTTCCTCGATCGGATCGCCGTAGTGCATCAGGTCGGCTTCGATCGACTCGCTCAGCCAACGGTCGGGCGTCGCGAGGCGGACGAGCCAGCCGTCGCCGTCGCCGTCGCGGCAGATCGAGTAGACCGCTTCGGCGGCGGCGTCCTTCGCCGTGCAGTGCACGCCGTCGGGTCGCATCGTGACGTCGGCGAAGACGCCCGCGGCGAGCGCTGACTGTCGGATGGCGGCGAGGAATGGCTGCACGTCGATCATGGGAGAGGCCTGGGGCATGCGGGGTCGGGCGTCAAGGGTGCGACCGGTCGGACTTGCGCCGGCGTCGCGGCGATCCTGCTCGCCGCTGCCGTCGGGCGGGCGATGCGCTGTGCGGGCGACGGTCGGTGCGCACTGCGGGAATTGGTTCCGCGCGGAGGCAAGTCCTCGGACGCCGTGCGCGACCGGCGCGGCACGACGGTCGCACGAGGGGCGGAGATCATAGTCGAACGCCGGCAGCATCGAACGTCGGTGGGACGTCGACGAGACGGCCACGAGCAAGCCGAGGCGTCGCGACGTCGAATCGCCAGCAGCGGCGCCGCCGGCGCTTTCAGGCTGCTAGGCTAGCGATTGTGCCGTCGCCGCGACCTGATCCGCCGCCTTCGCCTGCTCGCGGCGTTCCCGCGGGAGGATCGGCAGGAGTGGACGGTCCATGGACGGTGCTCAAGCTCCTTCGGTGGATCCAGCGCCATCTCGAGGAGAAGGACGTCGATAGTCCGCGGGTCTCTGCCGAGATACTGATCTCGCACGTGCTCGAGTGCGAGCGATTGCGGCTCTACATGGAGCCGGATCGCGTCCCGAGCGACGCGGAGCGGGCGCGGCTGCGCGAACTCGTCGCGCGGGCCGCGCGGCACGAGCCGGTGCAATACCTCGTCGGAACGTGGCCCTTCCGCGGGCGCACGTTCGAAGTGGGACCGGCAACGCTGATTCCCAGGCCCGCGACCGAGACGCTGGTCGAGGCCGCTGTGCGGTGGTACCGCGATGCGATGTGGGGACGACCGCTCCGCATGGCGGACATCGGAACGGGAACGGGCGTCATTGCGGTTTCGGTGATCGCGGAGATCCGCGACGCGCTCGACCGCGCCTCGGGACAGCGGGGGTGTCGTCCGCTCGGCGGCGTCGGCGCGAGCGGGCGAGCAATGCTCCCCGAGATTCAGCGAGCCGACGTGACGGTCGAACACATTCAAGCGACGCGCGTTGAGACGGCAGAGGCTTCCGCGATGTTGCTCCGGTGCGTCGCCGTGGACGTCGTGCCTGCAGCGGTTGAACTCGCGCGCCGTAACATCGAGCGACACGGACTCGCGGCGGAGATCGAGGTGCGCGCCGGGAGCTTGTTCGAGCCGTTCGCGAGTGCGGAGCGCGTCGAGTCGGCGAGCCTGGACCTGATCTGCGCGAATCCGCCGTACGTCAGCGACGCCGAGTGGGCCGACGTACTGCCCAACGTGAAGAACTACGAACCAGCGACAGCGCTTCGCGCTGGTCGCGACGGCTTGTCAGTCATCGCGCCGCTGCTTCGACAGGCGCCGACCTGGCTCCGCCAAGGCGGCATGCTGATGGTCGAGATCGCCGACAGCCAACCCGATTCGGTGCGAGCGATCCTCCGCGAACGGCAGGACGTCTGGGACGACGTGCAGGTCCTCAAGGATCACGAGAACCTATGGCGAGTGCTGGTGGCGAGGCGCGGGTGAGGGGGGAGAATCTCCCCAGTCGAACGCCGCAACGGGGGGGTCGCCCGCGGAGAGCCGGAGAAGGCGACCTCGAGCTGTTGAGACAATCAAAGAGTCGTCCAAGCGATCCACGAATGCGCCGGTGATCGCCTCTAGTGTTACCGCAACTGACCCAACCTGTGTCAGGTTTTCGGGCGACACAAATGTAATCAGACCGGTGCGGGATATTGCGGCCAGTCCAGACGTATTCACTGGCGACACGAGCAAGACGAGTGGCGGCGCTGCACAGGAGCCAATGAGCGTCTCGCCCTTCTGATTGGTTGCAAATCTGAACATACGGCCGCTCGCGGTCGCAACCACCCACGCATCCGGACCGCTGGAGGCAACTGCGACGACGTCCGCCGGATCCAATTCGCCCGCGCCGCACAGTTGCCGCTCGACCCTGCCGGAATCGGCGTTTACGACAACCCCAATCGTTGAGGTAGAGGCCAGAACCACGAAGAGGCGATCGTCTTGCATGCTTAGGAGGCGAGGGTGGTGGCGGCTAATCGCCCCACCCGGAGCTGGAAGCGCGGTGGCCCAGCAGATTGCGCCTGAAGTCGCATCGATGCAGCGAAGCTCGCCGGACTTTGCAAGTAGCACGATCTCTCCGGTGGAAAGGTAACTGCCCGAGAGATCGCCGCCCGTTCCCGTCGTGATGCTGCGGCAATCGCCATCCGCCATTCGCACTATCCAAGTAGCGTCATTGTCGAATCCCACCACGACCTCATTGGCGTCGCTGCTCGCGGCGACGAAAGTCGGTCTAAAACCCGGCGCGCTTGCCGTTCGGACTTCGGTCGAAGATCTGACGTATACTTGGGAGATTTGTCCGTGGTCGCTCACGCCGATCCAAGAGCCGGAGGCGCTCTCATAGCAGCTCACCCTGACCCCATGAGGCGTCGCCGGCAACGTCGGCGAAAACAGCGCTTCACGGCCGAGCTTGAGCGGCCAGATACGAACAAGCCGATCCGATCCGCCAGACGCAATTAGGCCTGAATTGGTTGACAGGGCTACGGAAGTGACTGGTCCGTCATGTGCGACGAAGGAAGATTGGCACTCTTGCGTGCGCATGTTGCCAAGAATCACCAAGCCCTTGGCAGTTCCGAAAACCCCGAGAGAGCCCCCTGACTCGATGTCGAAGCATTCCGCGCCGCCGATAGGGAGAGACGGTCGAGGAGCCGAGGTGACTCCCTTTCGCCAGAATATTGGTCCGTTGGCGGCGGTCAATATCAGCATGTCGTCGGCCGAATAGAGCCATCTCGCATCCAAGACCCTGCCGAAGCCACCAACTAGGTCCCATGAGTGTCCCAGCGAGTACCGCTTCGCGCCCGTCTTCGCGTGCGGGTTGATTGACACAAGCCCGAGCTCGAATGGATTGCCTCTCGCAATCAATGGCTCGCAATCATCATCGGGCTGGTTTTGCACGAGCGTCTGGCGGCTGTGGAGGCCAACAACGCTCCACCTTTGCTCGGTTGCGACTACCAGGCTTGAGTCCAGCGAGGTTAGGGAAATCCCATTAGCTGAAATTGAATACGATAGAGCCGGCGTCCGCTGGAAGATCACGACCGAGTGACCGCGTGCGTCACTGGCGACCACGGTCGAGTCATCGCCGGCGACCTCGATCTTCGTGATCGGATTGTCGAGGCGCGCCAAGAGCAGTGGCTCGGCTAAGTGAGAAACGGAGCAGAGAGATACGCGCCCAGTCTCGTCGCCAACCAGAACCGTTGGGCTCCGATTGGCAAAACAAAGAGCGGTCGGCACCGATGGCCAGGACACGGAGCACTGGTCGCCGACGGGGATGCTGCGAAGCAACGAATGTTCCCAGCCGCGAAGTTCCGCGGGGGTGTCCCGAAGAGCCGCGGTCGCGGCTCCAGGTCGATCGCTACCGAGAGAGAGAGCCGCGCCGGCCCGACTGATTTGGGATCGATATGACAACCATGCTGAGTTCTCTCGTGCCGATCTCACGTCGAGCCCGAGAGAGAGCGTCAGATAGGTCGACAGGCCTAGCAACACGAGCAGTGCGGCGACTATTGTTAGATGCCTGTGTGTGGAGATCGCATGCAAGAAGCGGAGTGCGGCGCCAGGCTCACCGGCCAGGACGGGAAGTCCCCGTCCCCATCGGTCGAGATCGTCGGCGAGTTCGCTCGCAGATGCGTATCGGCGCTCGGGATCGGAGGCGAGCGATCGGGCGAGGACAGTCGCGAGGTCGCGAGGTGCACGCAATTCGCGAATCATCTTGCATCGGCCGGAGAACGTAGAGACGCTGTCCCCCGCATCAGCCCTGCCCGATCGGCCGGTCGCCGCTGGACGCGTCCCGAAAAGGAGCTCGTGCAGTACCACCCCCAGAGAGTAGACGTCAGTCCGCGTATCGCTGGGACTTCCGGCCCCCTGAAGCCGCTCAGGAGCAGCGTACTCAATCGTTCCGATCCAGCTCGATTCCTCGGTCGGCGGGGTTAGGCCGAGATCGCTATTCTCGAGGCGTGCAATTCCGAAATCAATTACTTTCGCCGCGCCGGCGCCCGAGACCAAAAGATTGCCCGGCTTGATATCTCTGTGAATGACGCCGTGCCTATGCGCTTCAGCGATAGCACGGCAGCATTCGATGAACAGCGAGATTCGCTTGTTGTACGAAAGTCCGTTTTGGAACGAATATGTCGTGATTGGGCGAGCGCCGTCGACCAATTCCATGACGAAATACGGGAAGCCATCCTCGCCTTGGAGCGAGTGAATGCCGGCGTAGTGCAGCTTCGCGATCGCGGGATGGTTTAGGCGCCCGAGTACGTCGGCCTCGAGTTGGAAGCGCCGGAGGTTGGCATCCGTGAGCAGGCCCGGTGGGATTAGCTTGATTGCGACTCTGCGTTGGGGTGAAGCCTGTTCTGCCTCGTATACGACTCCCATGCCGCCGACAGCTATCCGTCTGAGCAGACGGATCCCGCCAATGGTCTCATTTTCCCCAAGCCCGAGGTGAAGCGCAGAAGACGACCCGAGAGCGGCACACGCACCCTCCAAGAGCCGCCCTAGGTCGGCGGTCGAGAGTCCATCGCTGGGGCGCGGCTGAGTTTCGGGCGAGCGCATCGACCCGCCTGTGTCAGGCAGTCCCAATCCGACGCGAGCGGTATCTGACACCAGTTCCTCGTTGCAGTGGCCTGCTTCGTGGGCACCCCAGTTCGCAGCTTAGCGGCATCCTGGCTGAGCCACCAGTCCTTGGAACGACGAAAAAAAAGGGCCCCAGACCGGAGTCTGGGGCCCTGCGAGAGCGTCGTCAGCCAGTCGTCAGTTTACGGGCACGGTCCCCATGCACCCAGCACGATCGCCAGGTCGGCGGCATCGACCGTCCCGCTTGCGTCGAGATCCGCATTGCCGGTGCCGCCCCAAGCGCCGAGAAGCACCGCGAGGTCCGCAGCGTCCACTGTCGAGTCGCCGTTCAGGTCTGACGGGCAGGGGTTGGCGACTACACAATCGGAGCGCTTCAGGAGGACGCTATCGACTCCGAGTTCGGTTGTGCTGTTGTTCTGCACATCGTCGCCGCTGAACCTCACAATCACCGTCGAGCCTGTGGCTGGGCCGATGACGTCGGTGAAGTTCTGCCAGGTGCTGCCGGTGGAACCGATGCGGCGGCCGAGGATCCAGTTCGCTCCGCCGTCGAACGAGTACTCGATCGAGAGGAAGTCGGCTTCGGTCGGGATCGCTGCATCGTTGCAGTAGACCCACGCCGCGTAGTTGCAGGTGACCACCGAGCCCACGGTGATCGGGAACGCCGGCGAGATGAGATTGACCGGTCCGTTGTCGACGTCGTTGGTGTTGGCAGCGCCGCCCACGGCGCCGTTGTCCGTGACCCAGCAGCTGACGCCCGCTCCGGGCGTGTTGTCATTCTCGGGGTTCGCGGGCACGCCGCTCACGTTGGTGCCCACCGGATCGCCAAGTTCCCACGCGCCTCCGACGCTCGCGCCGATCGCTTCGGTCGTCCATCCGTCGACGCCGTTCTCGAACTCGGTCGCATAGACGGTCACTTCACCGGTCGAGGGGAACGCCGTGTAGAACGTCGACGGCGCAGCCGCCGGGTCGGTGTACGTGGCGTTGTTCGAGGTAATGGTGCCGCTGACGTAATAGTCGAGGGTCTCACCGCACGCCGTCGCCGGGAGCGTCGCGACATAGGTCGTCGGGCCGCCGACGAGGTCGCTTGACTGCCACGGTCCGCCCGAGACGCGATAGTTGAGCTTGAGCGAGCCGGAGATGATCGGTCCGCCACCGAGGAGGCTCACGTTGACGTTGAAGTCGGTCGAGGTCTCGGTCGAGACGAACGACGGGTGACCGCTCGGATACGCGAAGCCGATGCCGATCGGCGGATGGTTCATCCAGATCTCGATGCCGGCGCAACGGCCGACGACGAGATCCTTCCATCCGTCGCCGTTGATGTCGATTGGCGCCCAGTCGTAGGTCGCGCCGAGACTGGTGTTGGGAATGATCTGGCCGATCTCCGCCAGGAAGCTCGTCGTGCCCGGCGTGCCATTGTTGCGATAGATGTGGCCACGACGACCCGTCGACGGGCAGAACGGCGGGAGGTCGCCGTCGACGTCAGCGATCATGACGTCGAGTTTCCCGTCGTTGTCCATGTCAGCGATCTTGATCGTGTTGCCGAACTCGTTCAAGCTCGTGCCGATGATCGTCGTGGTGAAGTTCGCCAATCCGTCGGCGCCGTTGCCGGTGTTGAGCAGGTAGCGGTCCTGTCCGTCGTCGGTGAGGACGAGGTCGAGCTTGCCGTCGTTGTTGAGGTCGCCCGCCTGGCACGCGTACGGCGCGCCGCCGTAGACCTGATCAGGGCCGGTGAACGAGAGGCCGAGCTGCGGCGGAGCCTTGGCGTAGAAGATCGAGGCGTTCTGGCCGGCGGTGAGCGTGCTGATGCGGATGAGATCCATATAGCCGTCGCCGTTGAAGTCACCGTAGTCGGTGCCCGCGCCGAAGGCTGACGACAACTGCGTCGTCGTGAAACGGGTGTTCGTGGAGTCAAAGAAATAGCCCGGTCCCGGGCCGCCGGAGTTCCCCCAGTTCACGAGGAACTTGTTGTCGTAATCCTTGCTCGCGGTCTCGCCGGGGGACTGCTGGCACTCGCCCGGATCGGCGGTATCGCCATCGCCGTTCAGGTCGATGCACACCGTGCCGCTCGTTTCAGGAGTGTCGTAGTCGGTGAAGTACAGGTCGGGGTAGCCGTCTCCGGTCAGGTCGACGAGCACCGAGTCGCAGAAACGCGGATTTGCCGCCGAGCCGTTCTTCGCAAAGAGGACGGGGATGCGCGCGTCCTCGAAGCGGAAGCCGAGCCAATTGCCGCTCGCGTCCTCGCCGAGATTGATATAGACGCGAGGCTGGCCGATCACCGCATTCTGGTTGTCGGACATCGTCGTCGAGGTGACGAGATCGAGCCAGCCATCGAGATTCACGTCGGCGGCCTTGATGTCGCGATCGTTCGTCGGCGCTAGCAGGCCAAGATCGCCGGGCACGTCGGACGCGGTGCCGTACTCAGTGGTACGGTCGACGAGGACACCGCCCTCGTTCATGAGCAGGATGTTCGAGAAACCGCCCTGAATGGAGCCAGGGAACTTGCGGGCGACGACCAGGTCGACGTCGCCGTCATTGTCGAAGTCACCCCAAGCGAAGTCCTTCTCAAGGTTGTCGTTCTGCAACGTCGGGCTCATGACGAGGCGCGACGTGGTCTCGTTCACGAAAGAGGTTTGCCATTGCCCCCATGCCGCCGACGCAGACGCGGCTGCCAGTGTGAGGACGAAGAGGGTTCGCTCCATGCGCATTCTGGGCTCCTGTAAGGCCGGGACCAGGCCCGACTCGCCGTAAGGAAAAGAAAGGAAACGGGAGAAAGCAGAGAGAGGGCGGATGTTCGGCACACCCGCCCTCAAGGTTCAAGACGCTAATTCATCACCGGTCGCGCTCCCGCGATCACGGGCACGCTCCCCACGCACCGAGGAGGATGCCGAGGTCGGTAGCGCCGACGACGCCGTCGCCGTCGAGATCGAACGCCAAGTTACCCCAGGCGCCGAGGAGGATGCCGAGGTCGGCGGCGTCCACCGCGCCGGAGCCGTTGAGGTCGCCGATGCAGCCCTGGCACTCGTCCGGGATGCCGTCGTAGTCGACGTCATTCGACGTGCCAATCACGATGTCGACGATGTCCGGAATGCCGTTGCCGTTGCAGTCGGTCGTCGGGCCCGGATACGCCACGTCGAACGCGAGCGCGTCAGTCATGTTGATGACGCCGTTCTGATCGATGTCCGCCACCGCGCAGGGCGAGTCCGGCGTGACGCCCTTGGTGCCGTAGCAATCCCTCAAGAGGATCACGTCGCTGTAGTTGATCTGGTTGTCGCCGTCCATGTCGAACTCCATGCGGCCGAGGGAGTCGAGGAAGGCGATCAACTTGGTCTGATCGGCGGACGAGAGCGCCGCAAACGCCGCAGCCGAAGCGGCGCCTTCGCCGAACGGACCGTGGGCATTGATGGCGTCGGTCACGCGCGACTCGAAGGTGCCGCCGGAAGCCATGCCGTTGTGCAGCATGGGATCGCGCGTGCGGAGGTTCCACAGCGTCGGCGTGCGGAACTCGGCGCCACTCGCAAAGTCGTCGGCGATGCCGTCGGCGAGCGAACTCATCTCGTGGAGGAGGAAGTCGGAGTACGGCCGAATCGTCTTGCCGCGAATCGCGGGCTCGAGATTGCGGTCAGTCGAGGTCGTCCACTGAGCGATGTGGCACTTGGCGCAGCCGATCGCGTTGAAGATGGGCTCGCCGGCCATGCCCGACTTCGGGGTCTGCGGCGGAGCCGCGAGATACCGCTGGAAGTTGGTCACGTGATCGATGAATTCGAGCCCCTGAGCGTCGGCGTGGTCTTCCGGATCTGGAACCTCGTCGCAGACGCCGAGCAGGCTCGCGTCGCCGTTCGGAGCGTTCTCGGTGGTGATGAACCGGTTCGTCAGGCCCATCTCGTTGAGCGACGCGTCCGCGGAGAACGTGAGAACCGTGGCGACCTGGGCCTTCCAGCCGAATCGGCCGACCTTGAGCGTGCCCGGAGCCTCGAACGGCTCGACCCAGCGAACGCGACCGGAGATGCCGTCGCCGTTCAGGTCCGCCTCGTCGGCGTTCGCCGCGATGGCCTTGCTCGGGATCGCTTCGACGAGACCGAACGCCATCGACGAGTTCGTCTGCCGCGTGCCGACCACGTTGGCTTCCGGCGGAACGGTCTCGAGGCAGGTGAACGAGATCGCGCTGAGCTGGAGCAGCGAACCGCCAAGCTCGGCGAGCGGATTGAAGGTGCCGTCCTTGTTCTCGTAGCCGAACCGGGTAACTGAGATCGAACCCCAGCCGCCGAGCGGGTTTGCATGGCACGAGAAGCAGCCGGCCTTGTTGAAGATCGGCCCGAGACCGGTCTCGATGGTGAGGGGGGTCGAATACCGCGCCTTGCCAGCCTCGAACAGCTGCAGTTGGGCCGGTGTCAGGCCGGGAAGCGGGTCGCCGGCTTTCGGTTGCAGGGTGGGGATGCCGCCGGCGGACGCAACCGTGGCGGCCACTCCGGCCGCGAGGAGTCCGAGGGTGGTTGCCGTCCGTAGGGCGAGACGCATGCTCGCCGGGGTGGTGGAACGGCCGGATGCAGATACGACGCTACGACGCACAAGAGCCTCCTTGGTCCCGATTCGGGGTCGACCCGAGGGACTGTTGATACAACGCGCGATCGAAGGGCCCCGCCAGCCGCCTCGATCGCGTCCGTGACTGTGACCCCAACCTGCCGGAATGTGAGCAGAAAGGGGCAAATCTGGTTGGACGACGACGAGTCGAAAGTTATCAGCGGCCACCCGCTTGGGAAGCTGAACCTCCTAGTTTTCCCGAAATGGGGGCTTCCAGTTGCATGAAACCTAGTGCATATGCGGGTGATGGTCCAGCGGAGGACACGAACTTCGCGAGATGGCGCGTGAAGTAGGTGCGATGGCGCGAATCGGCGAGCTTTTGTCCGGGGTTGCGTCGCTCACACCGATGCACGCACGCTCCATCCGCGAGCCGCCCCACGAGATCGGTGAGGGCACCGTCCGCGACGGTCCATCGAAGGCGGAGGGTCAGAGGTGTGGGGGTGGGCAATGACGACTCGAGGGGGAATCGCTCGACCCTCTCGTCGCCACGATCTGGGCGGTCACGGAGCCAGCGGCCAAGGCACTTCTATACTCGCGGCTTCCCCGATCGCTGAATCCACGTCCGCCAGCGGAGCTCGTACGACATGGCCCCATCGCAGCTTCGTCCGACCTCGCGTTGCCGCAGTCGGTCGACCCACGGTCCCTCACGGCCCTCGCTCGTTCCCTTCTTGGCGGTCGTGCTCGGCAGCGCGATGGCGGTCACCGGCCCGACGCCGATGACGGTCGCCGAGCCGCCGACCTCCACGCCGGTCGCGCCGCCCGCTCCGCCTCCGACACCGCCACCTGCGCAACCGCCAGTCCAGCCTCCGGCCGGGACGCAGCCCGCGCCGCCCGCGTCGGGCGGGGGAGTGCAGTTGCCACCCGGCGCGAAGCCCATCGAGACCGAGACCTACCCGGACGACCGACGCATCGAGATCGTCCGGCGGCTGCTCACCAGCAGCAACTTCGATCAGGCCAAGATGGTGCTCGACACCATCCTGAAGCAGCGTCCCGATCTGGGGCGCGCCCAGTTCTACATGGGTGTGACGCTGTCGAAGATGAAGCAGTACGAGCAGGCGCGCCCGTTCCTTGAGCAATCGGTGAAGGGCGATCAGCCTTTCCCCGAGCGGAAGCACGCGCACCACTTCATGGCGTGGGCGTCCTATCACCTTGGTGATCTCGATCGGGCGAAGGCGGAGTTCCAAGCGCACATCGCGCTCGTCGGCGACGAGCCCGACTCGATCTTCGCGCTCGGACTCATCGCGTTCGACGAAGACCGACTCGACGACGCCGAGGCGAAGTTCCAGAAGGCTATCGACCTGCAGCAGGGGCCGAAGGCGAGCAAGCGCGATCTGGCGAAGGCGTGGGCCCGGCTCGGCGACGTCTCGATGCGCCGCGACCAGGCGGCGAAGGCGGAAGAACAGTTCATGCAGTCGCTCGCGTTGTATCCCGATCACTACGAGGTCTGGGCCAAGCTCGGGCGGTGCCGCGATCGACTCGGCAAGGTCAAGGAAGCCGAGAGCGCGCGCGAGGAGGAAGCGCACGCGCTCGAACGCGTCAGGAAGCGCGGGGGTGACGTCGACGACCCGACGCCCGCGCCGAATGCGCCTGCGCCGCCGAAGCCCGACGGCGCCGCGCCGCAGCAGCCGCCCGCGACGACTCCCGCGACGGCACCTTCCACGCAGCCGACGCCACCCGCCACTGCTCCGCAGAAGCCAAACTCCCCCAACTCGCCATGACCCCGATCACATGCCTGCTCGTCGCCGCCGCGCTCGCGCCCGCCGAGGGCATTCGCTTCACCGACGTGACGTCGACGAGCGGCGTCGACGCGTTGATGACCTCCGGACGCATGCCGAGTTCGGAGATCCTCGAGGTGAAGGGCGGAGGCCTCGCGCTGATCGACTTCGACAACGACGGCGACCTCGATCTCTTCCTGCCCAACGGCGCGACGCTCGACGACACCGAGCACGGCCCGGGCGCGCGACTCTTCCGGAACGACTCCACGCCGGACGCGATTCGATTCACCGACGTGACCGCGCAGAGCGGCATCCATCACACGCGCTGGAGCTTCGGCGCCGCGGTCGGCGACGTCGACGGTGACGGCTTCGACGACCTCTTCATCGCGTGCTACGGTCCCGATGTCCTCCTGCGCAATCGCGGTGACGGCACGTTCGAGGACATCTCCGCGAAGTCCGGTCTCGCCGCGCCGGAGCGCGATCGCGAATGGTCGACGAGCGTGGCCTTCGCCGATCTCGACGGCGACGGCGACCTCGACCTGTACGTGGTGAACTATCTCGACTTCGATCCCAAGCAGCCGATGCCCCGCGCTCGCTTCAAGGGCATCGAGGTGATGCCCGGTCCGAAGGGCTTCAAGGGCGAGGTCGATCACGTGTTCATCAATCGCGGCGACGGCACGTTCGTCGACGCGACGCAGACCAGCGGAATCGGACGCGCGCCGGGGTCGTTCGGGCTGAACCTCGCGATCCTCGACTTCACCGGCGACGGCAAGCCCGACATCTTCGTGGGCAACGACAGCCAGAAGAACTTCCTCTTCGTGAACAAGGGCGACGGCACGTTCGACGAGGTCGGACTGCGGAGCGGCGTCGCCACGAACATGGAGGGTCTCGAGCAGGCGACGATGGGGATCGCCATCGGCGACGTCGACGGCAACGGCTGGCCCGACATCTTCACGACGAACTTCTCGAGCGACACCGACACGCTGCATCTCAATCTCGACGGCAAGTACTTCGACGACCGCACCTCGCAGTTCAACCTCGCCGCGGTGAGTCGTCCGCTGCTCGGCTGGGCGGCGGCGTTCGTGGACTTCGATCACGACGGCGACGAGGACCTCTTGAGCATGCGCGGCCACGTGTATCCGCAGGCGAGCAAGCAGACGATGGACTCGGAGTACGAGCAGCGGCCGCTCCTGATGGAGCGTCGCGGCAAGCGGTTCGAGCAGGTGACCGAAGCCGGCGCCTGGAAGATGGAGCCGCATCGCGACCGGACCGCGGTCTTCGCCGATCTCGATCGTGACGGCGACGTCGACCTCGTCATCGGCGAGCTGAACGGCAAGCTGCGGGTGATCCGCAACGACCACGTCGCGCCCGGCGCGCCGACGAAAGACTGGCTCGTCGTCGTGCCGAAGGACGCGCGCAAGAGCGTCGGCAATCGGCATGCGATCGGCGCGGTGGTGACGGCGAGGTCGCGCGACGCGGACGGCGCCGAGCGTGTGCAACGCCGATGGCAGTGGGGCGGCGGCCCGTTCATGTCGACGATCGCCCCCGAACTCCACTTCGGATTCCCCGCGGGCACGACCGACGTGCGGCTCGAGATCGCCTGGCCCGACGGCACGCGCGAGACGGTGGCGCAGCCGGCGCTCGGAACGCGCGTCACGCTCGAGCGGAAGTAAGCGCGAGCCTACGCGCGGCGGTAGCGGTCGATCAGCGCCTTGACGCCGTACGGATCGGGAATGTCGCGAATGGCGATCTCGGTCGACGTGCGTGCGCCGCTTTCCGGATCGATCGCGCCGCCCGCGGCGGACTCGATCTCGAAGTCGCCGAGGTTCATGATGCGCTGCCACACGTTCTGCTGAATGCGGATGTTCACCGCGTGGTCGTGCAACACCTCGGAGTGCCGCCGCGTGACGATGCCGCGCTCGTCGATGGTGCGCCGATCGGTGACCCGCAGGCGATACCAGCGGTGGCTGAAGACGAACAGCTTGAGGAATCCGATGCCGGCCGCGATGAACACGGCGACGCCGCCGAGCGACGCGAAGGCGGTGACGCCGAGGAAGAGCGGCAGCACGCTGCCGACGAGTCCGACGAACGCGAGCGCGACCAGTCCGCCGTATGCGAGCGGGTGACCGCGAAAGAGCGCGGGCCGCACGACGAGGAGTTCACGTTCGTCGGCGACGGTGCCGCGCGCCGGTGGTCCGCTCTCGAGTTCGGCCGCGGTCTGGGGCTCGTGCTCGCTCATCGCCGCAGGGTACCAACGCGCGTCGCGATCGCGGCGTGCGCTACTCCGTCGGCGCCGCCTCCGCGGCGGCGCGCGCCTGTCGCGCGATCGAGTCCGCGAGCGGTCGAATGATGCGTTCGAGCGCCGCGGTGCGGCACGGCGGCTCGGACTTGTTCAGGAGCGACTCGACGTCGCGGCGCAGCGTGGCCCCGCGGTTCTCGTCGGCGAGGTACGCCTCGAGGATCGCCCGCGCCCGCTCGCTGAGGGCATCGGCGCGGTTCGGGTCGAGCCAGGCCGCGATCGCGGCCACCGTCTCGCCGTAGGCCCACTCGGGATCCGGGATCTCGTCGGGCTTCAGTTCGATGACTTTCGTGGCGACCTTCATCTCGAGGAGCGTCTTGGACGTCGGCCAGATCATGGCCTCGCTGCCCGACTTCACGGCCTCGCGCACGATGCGGATGTCGCCGAGCATGGTGGTGACGTACTCGACCACCGACATCGTCGACTCCTGCGTCTGGCGTTCGAACTCGTTCAGCGTGGTGACGAGTTCGTCGCCGGACTTCTGCTTCAGCATCTTGCGGAGTTCCTTCGCGGGCGTGAAGAACGCGTGCACGCCGATGCCTCGCGGCCCCTTCACCACGCGCTCGGTGCCGCCCATGAACGCGTACGCCGCGGCGCTCGCCGCCTCGCGCACGCCGCCCTCGACGTAGGTCGTGAGCTTCCTCGCCCGGATCATCTGGCCCATCTTCAGCCCCGCGTTCAGGTCGCCGCCGGGCGAGTTGATCGACACGGTCTTGATCGTGTCGGCGGCGAGCAGCGTGCTCAGCGTGTTCGGGTCGGCGGGCACGATCTCGCCGTCGATCTTCAGCGTGTCGCCGTCGACCGAGAACTCCGCGGCGAGCGCCGCGGGCGAAGCGAGCAACAGAACCGATCCGAGGACGAGGCGAAGCATCGTCAGTCTCCGAAGGTCGGCGAAGCGGGCGGCGCATGCCGCGAACCGGCGCGGGCCGCGAAACGCCGCGGCCCTCGAGTTCATGCACGATACGAACACGCCCCGCCGAACCCGGGCGGGAGTTCGGCGGGGCGACTCTCGTTCGTCGAGCGAACTCGACCGTTCAAGCAGCGGACAGGGCGGGATTCGAACCCGCGATACAGCTAATTGCCGTATGACGGTTTAGCAAACCGTTCCCTTCAGCCTCTCGGGCACCTGTCCAGATCAAAACGCAATTGGTCCAACCGGCGAGGCATCGAACAAAGCGGGTCGCAAGGATACCACTCGGCTGCGCGAGCCGCCACGCGCCGCCGACTACCATCGGTCGCGTGAGCCTGACGGTTGACTACTTGCTGCATCCGGAAGGCCCGATCGCGCGGCGACTGCCGGGATTCGAGCCTCGGCCGCAGCAGCGGCAGATGGCCGAGGCCATCGACGCGGCCTTCGCGCGGCGCGGCCGGTTGCTCGTCGAGGCCGGCACCGGCGTGGGCAAGAGCTTCGGCTATCTGATCCCCGCGATCCGCCGCATCGTTGAGCATCGCGAGCGCGTGGTGGTGTGCACCGCGACGATCAGCCTCCAGGAACAGCTCATCGAGAAGGACATCCCGCTCCTGCGCGGCGCGTCGAGCGACGAGTTCTCGGCGGTGCTCGTGAAGGGACGGAGCAACTACCTCTCGAAGCGGCGCCTTCGACAGGCCGTCGAACGCGCCGATCGGCTGCTCGGCAACGACGACGAGCGGCACTCGCTGGAAGTCGTCGAGGCGTGGGCCTCGTCGACCGACGACGGCACGCTGGCGACGCTTCCGCAGTTGCCGCGTCCGGGCGTGTGGGATCTCGCGCAGAGCGACGCCGACAACTGCATGGGACGGCGCTGCCCGACCTTCGAGGAGTGCTTCTACCAACGGGCGCGGCGCCGGATGGAGAACGCGGATCTCCTCGTGTGCAACCACGCGCTCTTCTTCTCCGACCTCGCCCTGCGCATGCGCGGCAACGGGTTCCTTCCCGCGTACCACCACGTCATCCTCGACGAGGCGCACGCGGTCGAGGACATCGCGTCCGAGCACTTCGGGCTGCGCTGCTCCGAAGGCGCCGTGCGGCGACTGCTGCGGCAACTGTGCTCGGCGAGCACGAGCCGTGGATTCCTCAACGCGCTCAAGCTGAAGGACGACACCTCCGACGCGATCGACCAGGCGTGCACCGCGGTGCTGCACTGCGAGACGCTCGCGGACGACGTCTTCGGCGCGACGTGGCGCTGGCTCTCGGATCATCGGGACGGCAGCGGCCGCGTGCGGGCGCCGGGCGTCGTCGAGAATCGGCTCGGCCCCGAGCTCAAGTTGCTCGCGGACCAGTTGAAGCTGCTCAAGGACCGCGCCGCCACCGAGGCCGACGAGTTCGAGCTCAACGCGTTCGCCCAGCGGGCCCGCGACCTCGGCGTCGCCGCCGACCTCCTCATCGGACAGGAGATCGACGGCTGCGTGTACTGGATCGAGGAAGGCAAGCGCGGCCACGGCATGCAGCGCGGACTGATGTCGGCGTGCGCCGCGGCGATCGACGTCGCGCCGATCCTCCGCGAGCGGCTGTTCGGCGCCGACCGCTCGGTCGTGCTCACGAGCGCGACGCTCGCCGCCGGGCACGGCGACTTCTCGCACGTGCGGGCCCGCCTCGGCTGCGACGACGCGACGGAACTCGCGCTCGGGAGCCCGTTCGACCACGGTCGCCTGATGCGGGCGTACGTCGATCGTTCGATGCCGGATCCGTCGTCGCGCGGCTTCGTCGACGCGCTCGTGCCGCGGATCCTGCGCCACATTCGCGCGACCGACGGCGGCGCGTTCGTCCTCTTCACGAGCTTCTCGATGCTCGACGACGTCGTGCGCCGCGTTCGCGACGAACTCGAGGAGCGCGGTCATCCGCTGCTCGTGCACGGGCAGAGCGGTCCGCGCGGGCTGCTCCTGCGGCGGTTCCGCGAGTCGGATCGCAGCGTGCTCTTCGGCACCGCGAGCTTCTGGCAGGGCGTCGACGTGCGCGGCCGCGGGCTTCGCAACGTCATCATCACGAAGCTGCCGTTCGACGTGCCCGATCGCCCGATCGTCGAGGCCCGCCATGAACTCATCGCCGCGCGCGGCGGAAGCCCGTTCGCCGAGGACCAGTTGCCGCGGGCCGTGATCCGATTCAAGCAGGGCATCGGACGACTCGTGCGCAGCTCGACCGACAGCGGGCGCGTGGTGATCCTCGACCCGCGCATCGTCACGAAGGGCTACGGCCGCGCGTTTCGCGACGCGCTGCCGGAGGGCGTCGAGCTGGCGGACGACTCCGCGACCGACGCCAAGGACATCTGAGGCTCCGACGCGGGCTCGCTCGCGCCGCGCCGGCCCGCCCCCAGTTCGGTGCGCAAGAGCGCGGGCAGCAGCCACACGCTCGTGGCGAGGCATACGAGGCTGCCGATCACCATGATCCAGCCGAGGTCCTGCATCCCCTTGTGGCTCGCGAACACCTGTCCGCCGAAACCGATCGCGGTGGTCAGCGCCGTGAAGATGACGGCGCCGCGCGTCGCGCCGAACTCGACCTGCGCCGATCCGCCGGCGTCGGGGCGGCGATAGGTCTCGTTCGCGCGGTGCAGCAGGTGGATGTTGCTGTCGATGCCCAGCCCGATGAGGATCGGAATGCCGAAGAAGTTCGCGAGCGAGAGCGGGACGCGCAGCACCGCGAGAAGGCCCAGCGTCAGCACGATGCCCACGAGCAGCACGCCCGTGCACAGGATCACCGCGTGCACCGAGCGGAAGTCGAGCCACGCGATCAGCGCGACGGCGACCACCGACCAGAGCGAGATGCTGACGAATGCGCGGATCATGTCGCCGATCGACTCCGACTGCGTGATGGGGACGCCGGTCGAGTTCGGATCGACCCGGCGGATCGCGCGGACGAACGACTTGAGCGGCTCGTACTCCCAGGTGTCGTTCCTCGGAATCATGTGCACGAGCAGCTTGCCGTCGGGACTCACGAAGCGGTCGCGCACCGCGGCGGGCAGCGCATCGCGCAGCGACGCCGACGCGCCGTCAAGGATCGACGCCGCGGCCGACGCGATCGTCGTGCGCGCCTCGTCGCGGCGGGCGGTCGCCTGCGGATCGGGATCGGATGCGCTCTGCGCGAACGCGTCGATCCGCGCGGCGAGCGACTTCAGGCGATCGATCTCCTCGCGGGTCGCGCGGCCGATCGCGAGCGTCGCCATGGTGCGCACCTGGGACGCGAGCGCTCGAAGACGGCCCGCGCTCCACGGCGTCGTCGCGCCCGCCTCGGCGCTTCGAGGACCGTTCGAGGCGGCGAGGCGGGTGCGCCACGCGTCGCGCTCGTCGGTCGATGGCCGCACGAGGTCGAACACGCTGCGCACCGTTCCGATTTCCGGTTCGGACTTCGCGCGAGCGATCGCCGCGAGCGCTTCCCGCTCGCTCGATACCGGCAGTGCGCCGAACCACGACAGGCTCGCGGAGTCGGCGAGCACGCGCCGTTCCCAGGCGACGCTCTCGAGGTCCTGCGACTGGAGCTTCAGCAGGTTGCTCTCGAAGCGGAAACCGAAGGGAATGGCGACGAGCGACAGGACGGTGAGTACGCCGAAGACCCTGATGGCGCGCCGTGCCGTGCGAACATCGGTGGCGACCGAGGCCCACGGCATCGGGATGTCGTGGATCGGCTTCGGGCGCGTCGCGGTGTCGAAGAGCACCAGCAGCGCCGGCAGCGTGGTGACCATCGCCAGCGCGCAGAGCACGAGACCAGCGCCGGCGATGATGCCGAGTTCGCGGAGCCCCTGGAAGTTCGAGAAGATCGCCAGCGCGAACACGGCAGCGCTCGTCGCCGCGCCGGTGAGCGTTCCGGGCGCCGCGCTGTGCATCGTGTGCTTCACGCTGTCGCTCACGCTCTCCGTGCGTCGGTACTCGGTGTAGCGGCTGACGACGTGGATGCCGTAGTCGAGACCCGCGCCGATGAGGACGAGCAGGAACACCATCGACAGCAGCGTGAGATGCCCGACGAGGAGCGACGCGGCGCCTTGCGTCCAGCCGATCGCGACGCCGAACGCGATGACCGAGAGGAGCGGCCGGCGCCAGTCGCGATAGATGACGACGCAGAGCCCAGCGACGAGCGCGAGCCCCACGGCGAACGAAATCGTGGTGTCGCCGGTCGACGTGAGGAGTTCGTCAGCCTGGAGCACCGGCTTGCCGGTGAGGCCGATGTCGACGTTGGGGAATTGCGACTGCGTCTCGCGGATCACTGCGCGGATGCGGTCGAGCGGTCCCTCGATCGCCGTGAGCGTCGAGAAGTCCTTGCGCGGAAGGAGGCCGATGAAGAGCAGTCGCCCGGTGTCCGAGGCGAGGTACTCCGGCCGGCGCGGCGCCGCGAGTTCGAGCCCGGGCCGCTCGCCGCGCGCCGCCTCGCCGACCGACGCGATCGCGTCGAGCGTGAGGACGAACGAAGCGCCGAGCCGGCGCTGCGATCCCTCGTCGGTCCCGGCGAGTGCGCTCGAGGCCAGTTGCCGCTGCATCGCTTCCGCGGCGGTGAGCCAGTCGCCGCCGGCGGCGAGCGTGGCGAGTCCCTGCGCCGCGTCGGACAACCCGCGGAGCGACTCGTCGTCGGCCGCCCGCGAGGTGAGCCGCCACATCTCGTCGGGCTCGATGCGGCCGTGAACGCCGGGAAGATCGCCGAGGGCCCGAAGCTTGGGCAGGAGCGCGTCCACGGCCCGTTCGCCATCGTCGCGATGACCCTTCGTGTCGACGACGACGTAGAGGTACTCGAGGTCGCCGAACTCGCGAAGGAACGCGAGGTACTGCTTCATCCACGGCCGGTCGCGCGAGATCAGCGAGTCCGTGTTCGCGTCGAGCGGCAGCCGGAACCACCCGAGCAGCGCTCCGAGGAACGCGGTGACGACGGAGAACGCGATGACGCTGCGCGGATACGCGAGCACGAACCGCGTCAGCCGGTCGATCCAGAACGGACGGTCGTGGCCTGGTTGCGCGTTCGCCATGCGTCGGGTGGGCGCGGTCGGTGGTCGCGGTCGAAGGGCGCGTCAGGGTGCGGGAGAGGCGGCCGGCTCCGCGTCGGCGCTGCGGGTGCGATGCGTGAGGGCGTTGACGCCAAGTCGCTTCAGCACGTCCCAGGCCGGACCCGGGAAGCGGTGCAGGCGTCGCATGACTTCCTCGAACGCGTTCAGGAACGCCGCGACGTCGTCGTCGGTAATGCAGAGCGGCGGCGTGAGCTTGACGATCGCCTGATTGTGTCCCGCGACCTGGCACAGGATCGCGTGATCCTCCATGAGCGGCATTACCACCGCCTGCGCGAACAGGTTGTCGTCCATCGCGTGGACCATCTTCCACGCGGTGCGCAGCAGGAGCGACTTCGGCTCGGCGAACTCGATCCCGATCATGAGTCCGCGCTGTCGCACCGACTTCAGGAACTCGAACCGCGGGATCATCGCCTCGACGCCGAGCCGAATGCGCTCGCCGAGCCGCGTCGCGTTCTCGTCGAGTCGGTCGTCGTCGTACACCGCGAGCGAAGCCAGGGCCGCGGCCATCGCCAGCGCGCCTTCGTGGAACGTCGAGCTGTGCACGATCGCGCGATCCATCGACGAGTAGACGTCGCGCCAGACGTCGCCCTTCACCAGCACCGCGCCCACGGGCACGTAGCCGCCGGAGAGCGCCTTGCTCAGGACGACGACGTCGGGATCGACGTCGGTTTCGTGGTCGATCGCGAGGAATCGGCCGGTGCGGCCGACGCCGGTCTGCACCTCGTCGACGACGAACCGCGCGCCGAAGCGTCGGCACAGGCGTCCCGCCTGCGCGAGGTAGCCGCGCGTCGGGATGTTCACGCCCTTGCCCTGGATCGGTTCGACGACGAACGCCGCAACGTCGCCGTTCCGCAACTCGCGCTCGAGCGCGTTGAGGTCGTCGAACGGGATCCGCCGGCACTGCGGCAGGAACGGTCCGAAGCCGTCGCGGAACGACTCGCATCCGTTCAGCGAGACGGCGCCTGCCGTCAATCCGTGGAACGCCTTGTCGCAGTAGAGGACTGCCGGCTTGCCGGTCGAGCACTTCGCGAACTTGATCGCGGCCTCGACGCCCTCGGTGCCGGAGTTCGCGAAGTAGACGTAGTCGAGGCCACGCCCGATGCGCCGCTTCAAATCCGCGGCGAGCATGCCTGCGAGAAGCGGCGCGTCGAACTGCACCATCGACGCGACGTCGAGCGCGAGGACGTCCTCGAGCGCCTTCCGCACCGTCGGATGGTTGCGTCCGACGTTGCACACCGCGTAGCCGCCGAGGAAGTCGAGGACCCGGTGTCCTTCGCTGTCCCACAGGTACTGGCCCGCCGCCCGCACGTAGGTTCGATCGAAGCCGATCGTGCGCATCACCTTCGCGAACTGGGGGTTCACGTGTTCGGCGTAGAGCTCGTAATTCCGGCCTCGCTCGGAGGCGATCGCGGTGCGCAGATCAAACGGCATGACTGACCCGAGGTGAAGCGGACGATTGTAGCGGTTGCCGCTGCGCGTCCGTGCCGATCCGCCGACCATTCGACGCGGGAGTCAGGCGAATCCGTGAGGCGCGGAGCCGCGCAGAGCGCGGGGGAAACGCGGAGAAGAAGCCGAGTCCGAGTCGGCGCTCGCGCACGCGGCCTTGAACTCCGAGTTTCCTCCGAGCGCCCTCCGTGCCTCCGGCCTCCGTGTCGCATCAGAGGCGCGCCCGGCGCGAGCACCTCATACCAATTCGAGCGCTGCGTAGCTCCCTCCGGGGCGCACACTCGGTCTGGCCATTTCGCCGGGCCATTTCGCCGTCTTGTGAGGTCGTGGAGCGCGTGGAACAAACACGATCCGTATCACATCGCGAACTTCAGCGTGCCGCCGACGATCGTGTGCGTCGCGCGGCCGCGGATGGTCCAGCCGTGGAACGGGCAATTGCGAGATTTCGACGCGAACTCGTCGGCGTCGATCGTCCACGTCAGGTGCGGATCGATGATCGTCACGTCGCCCACGCCGCCGATCTTGAGCTCGCCGATGCCGTTGATCCGTCGATCGAGGGTGCACAGTCGCGCAGGCGCGATCGTCATCATCGCGATCATGTGCGGCCAGCCGATGACCCCGTCGTCGACGAGCGCCTTCGCGTAGAGTCCGAGCGCGCACTCGAGACCGACGATCCCGAACGGCGCCGTCGCGAAGTCGCGGGCCTTCTCCGCGGCGGTGTGCGGGGCGTGATCGGTCGCGAGCACCGTGATGGTGCCGTCGGCGACGGCGTGCTTCAGCGCCGCGATGTCCGACGCGGTGCGAAGCGGGGGATTCATCTTCGCGTTGGTGTCGTAGCCGTCGCACGCGTCCTCGGTGAGCAGGAGGTGGTGCGGCGCGACTTCGCCCGAGACGGGCTGACCGTCGGCGCGGGCGCGTCGGATGATCTCCGCGCTGCCGCCGCTCGAGAGATGTTGTGCGTGGTAGCGGGCGCCGATCGCGCGGTTGAGGCGCACGTCGCGCTCGAGCATGAGTTCCTCGGCCACGGCGGGCCAGCCGCCGAGTCCGAGCCGCGCGGCCAGCGGGCCGGCGTTCATCACGCCGCCTTGCGTCAGCGTGGGCTCCTGGCAGTGCTGCATGAACGCGCGGTCGATGCTCTTGCAGACAGCGAGCACCTTGCGCATCAGCTCGGCGTTCGCGATGCCTTCGCCGTCGTCGGAGAACGCGACCGCGCCGGCGTTCGCCATCGCGCCCATCGGCGCGAGCAATTCCCCCTGTCGCCCGATCGTCGCGGCGCCGACCGCGTACACGCGGGCCTCGTCGGCTTCGCGGGCCCGCATGCGGACGAACTCGATCATCGCCGCGGTGTCGAGCGCCGGCGAGGTGTTCGGCATGCAGCAGACGGTGGTGAATCCGCCGCGCACCGCCGCGGTGGCGCCGGTCTGGATCGTCTCCTTCGCCTCGCCTCCGGGTTCGCGCAGGTGCACGTGCGGATCGATGAGGCCCGGCGACACGATGCGGCCCTCGCAGTCGATCGTCGCCGATGCGTCGTGCGGCGTCAGGACGCCGGGCTTGGTGCTGACGGCGGCGATGCGGCCGTCGCGGATGAACACGTCGCCGGTCGCGTCGAGCCCGTTCGCGGGGTCGATGATGCGGCCGCCTTGGAGAAGAAGCGAGGACATCGAGGGCACGCTATCGCGCGGGAGCATCGGGCGGGGACGCGGGCGTCGGGGGGAGTGGCGGGGAAAGCCCCTCCGCACCTACGGGACGGTACGGATCGACCAGCCCCGGCCCTTGAATCCAGATGGTGTCGGCGATCAGCAGCACCACGTCCTTCGGTTCCGTGATGACCTGCGCGTCGCTGATGGTTCCGCCGCCGTCGATCACCATGCGCCGGCGGTCCTCGACCGAGAGCGTCTCGCGGCTCGCGGTGCCGCACGCGAGCACGTGTCGGCCGGTGGCGTTGCGCGGCGCGAAGAAGCGGTAGTCGCGGAACCGCACGACGATCTCGTCGCCGGCGTCGTCGCGGAGGACGATCCACTCGCCGTTCCGCTGCGACGTTCGCGCCGCGACGCCGGTGACCGCGATGCGCTCGCTGGTGACGGGAACCTCGGCCACCGCCACGAGTCGCACCGTCGTCGGATCGTCGCCCGTGCCGAAGCGCGGCCATCCGTCCTTGAGCGCCGTCTCCTGCGCGGTCTTCGGAGCGCATCCGGCCACCGAAGCGGCGAGGAGGATGGACGAGACGATGAGACGTCGCACGGGCTGCTCCAACGGACGCCGCGGGGAACGCTCCGCGGGGCGGCCGATGATACGGAAACGACGACGCCCGCCTTCGAGGCGGGCGTCGTCGCGTTGATCGAGGCCAGTCGCCGGTTCGGGACGATTGCTCGTCGCGCTCCGGCGCGGGTCGTTAGTTGTTCGAGGCAGCGGCCGGGCAACCGGTGGCAGCCTTGTCCTTGCAGCAACCGGAGCCGCTCACGGCGCCCGGAGCCGCGTTCGCCTTGTCCTTGCAGCAGCCGGAGCCCGAGCCGTTCACGGCGCCGGGAGCGGCGTTCGAGCTCGCGGCCTTGTCCTTGCAGCAAGCGCCGCTCGAGCCGTCCTTGCAGCACGCCTTGCTGTCGACGGCGCCGGGGGCGGCTTCGTTGGTCTTGTTGGTCTGGCAACCGGCGAGGCAGGCGACGAGGGCAGCGGCGGCGAAGGTCGCAACGAGTTTCATCGAGAGGCTCCTGTAGTCCCAAGGACGTGTGCCCTTCGAGAAGTCCTCGGAAAGGGCGTTCATGCGTGCGGCCGGCGGTGCACCCGACGATGGATGCCCACGCGCCCGACCGGTCTCGCAAACGGTCAAAGTCTATCGTGGTTGCAGCGACTTTTCTCGATCATCGCGATTCCCTTGTGCAGTCGAGGCGAGGCGACCCGGTCGTCGACTGGGCTCGTCTTCGGCGGACATCTCGCCCGACCGTCGCGTGATCGCGTAGAGTCGAGAGATGCCTGCGTCGGACGGTCAACGGGGACCGGACAAGCCAAACCCGCGAGATTCGAAGCGATCCGCCCCGCGGTCGGCCGATTCGACCGACGACGCGTTCGCGCGCCCGCTGGACGAAGTCCCAGAAGCGGACGGCGGATTCGAACTCGACGACGAGCACGAGACGGAGGTCGACGCCTCCGCTGCGGAGGTCTCCACGGACGCGCGCCTCGGGCGGCTGCTCGCGAAAGCCCGCACCTTGCCCAAGGTCCCGGGCGTCTATCTGATGAAGGACCAGGACGGACACGTCGTCTACGTGGGCAAGGCGCGGACGCTGCCGAATCGCGTCGCGAGCTACTTCGTGCCCTCGACCGACCTGGGGTTCCGCAAGCAGCCGCTCGTCGAAGTCGTCGAAGACTTCGACGTCATTCCGTGCGAAGGCGAGTGGGAGGCGCTGCTGCTCGAAAGCCGGCTCATCAAGGACACGAGGCCGCGCTTCAATGCGAAGCTCGTCGACGACAAGACGTTCCCGTACCTCGTCGTCACGATGCGCGACGAGTTTCCCGGCGTGTACATCACCCGCGAGCCGACCGACGAACGATTCAAGGGCGCCCGCATCTTCGGGCCGTTCACCTCGGTCGCGTCGCTGCGACACGCGCTGCAACTGATGCAGCGCGTGTTCCAGTTCCGCACCTGCGAGCTTGAGATCAGGAGCGACGATCCGAAGAACCGCCACTTCCGCCCGTGTCTGCTGCACGCGATCCGCCAGTGCACGGCGCCCTGCGCGAACCGCGTGACGCCGGAACGCTATCGCGCGGACATCGAGCGTTTCCTGCGTTTCCTGCACGGCAAGCGCAGCCAGATGCTGCGCGAGCTCAAGGACGAGATGGACGTCGCGGCGAAGACCCTGAAGTTCGAGACCGCCGCTGCGCTGCGCGACCAGATCAAGGCGATCGAGAAGCTCGACGACCGCGAGAAGCGCTCCGGCAGCGTCGAGTACGACTGGCAGCCCGAGGTGACGATCTTCGCGGGCGATCCGGCCGCGGGGGTGCGAAGCCTGCAACGCGCGCTCGGACTCGACACCGCGGTGCGCTGCATGGAGGCGATCGACATCGCGCATCTCGGCGGCGGCGAGACCGTCGGCAGCAAGGTGTGTTTCATCGACGGGCGTCCCTTCAAGGACGGCTATCGCCGCTACCGCGTGCGCTCCGTGGCAAACGACGACTACATGGCGATCCGCGAGGTCGTGAGTCGGCGCTATCGCGACGCCGGCGCGGGGCAGGAGCTCTACCCCGACGTGATCCTGATCGACGGAGGACTCGGGCAACTGCACGCGGCGCTCGAGGCGTTCGCCGAACTCGGCGTGCAGCCGCCGATGGTGATCTCGCTGGCGAAGAAGGAAGAGCTCATCTACGTGCAGCGCGCGACGGAGCCGATCCGGCTCTCGCGCGAGCATCTTGGGCTCAGGCTCTGCCAGGCGATCCGCGACGAGGCGCACCGCTTCGCCCAGCACTACCACCACCTGCTGCGCACGAAGCGCGTCGTGAGCGACGAGATCGTGCCGCTGAAGCGCGGTCGCAGGTCGAAGCGCAGCGCGACGGACGACCCGACGAAGCCCGAGGACGGCGGCGCCTGAAGCCGCGCGTGCTCAGGGCTTCGGCGCGTCGAAGCGCAGCTCGCGCAGCGGAGCGTCGGAGAGCTGCAACAGCCCGGCCCGCGGATGATCGAGGTCGAGCGTGATCCACAACGCCGCGCCGATGAGCGCGGCGAGCGACAGCGTCATCGGCGCTCGCCGCTTGCCCGTGACGCCGCAGCCGTAGCCGGTCACGCCCATCGCAAGCGCCGAGCAAGCGATCAGGAGACCCATCACGAGCCACGGAACGTGCTTGCGGCCGGCGGCGACGCGCATGGCGTGAATGTCGATCACCTCGTTCACCGAGTTCAGGACCGGCACCATGGCGTCGGGTCGTGCGTTCACGCCGTCGAGGGCGGCGCTCCATATTTCGGCATGCAAGCCCGCGATCTCGTCGGCGTCGGCGGGATCGATGCCCTGCACGATCCTCCGTGCCGCGTCGAGGCGGTGCTCGGTGTAGCGACGGAGCGTGTCGTGAAGCCGCGCGCCATGGGGCGCGGGCAGGAGTTCCGCTCGCAACGCTGCGGTGCCGATCGCATTGGCCTCGCGCGAGATCCAGTCTTGCCGATCGAGGAAGCGGGCGCTCGCGGCGGAGAAGCAGAACGCCAGCAGGAGGCCGAGCAGGCCGAGGATCGCGCCCTGGATTGCGCCGATCTCGGGGACGGCCCGCTTCTCGCCGTCGGCGACCCGACGGCGGGCGGCTCGGAAGCCGACTTCGAACGCGCCGCCGAGCAGCGCGAAGAGTGCGACGGCAATCAGGAGTTCATCGGTGATGGAGAGCATCGGATCTTTCCATGATCCGCCGATTCGGAAGCGCGCCGAAGCGGCGGCGGGTCAGCATCAGCGGGGCGACGGTTGCGTGGCGAGCCACCGCTGGTGCAACGCGCGCACGAGCGCGATCGCCTCGTCCGCGGTGTCCACGCAGTGCGGGATGTCGAGATCGGGCGTGTTCACCAGCGGCAAGCGCGGGTCGAGCATCGTCGCCTTGGTCCAGTCGAGGAGACCTCGCCACATCTTGCCGACGAGGATGAGCGGCACGTTCTCGACGTGTCGAACCTGAAGAAGCTGCCAGACCATCATCGTTTCGAGCACCGTTCCGAGGCCGCCGGGAACGACGACGAACGCGTCGGACGCGAGCACGAAGTGATGAAGTCGCGTGAAGAACGTCTTGTGCTCGAATGCGCGTTCGACGAACGGATTCACGTCTTGCTCGAACGGAAGCTCGACGCGGATGCCGGTCGATCGTTCGCGCATGCCGACGCTCGCCGCGCCCTCGTTCGCCGCCTGCATCAATCCCGGGCCGCCGCCGGTGACGATGTCGCAGCCCCACTCGGCGAACGCGGCGGCGACCCGCTTTACCTCGTCGTACACGAACGTGTCCGGCTGCGCGCGAGCGGAGCCGAAGATCGCCACGCGATAGCGCTCATGCCGCGACGGCCGGAGTCGCGTGAGGTTGTTGACGAGGTCCCACAGGCCGAGGATCGTCGTCCCCACGATCTGCTTCACGCCTTCCTCGTCGGAGAGACTGACGAATCGGGACCCGGCTGCGTCCTCTGCGTCCTTGGTCATGGGAACTCCTGATGTCGCGGGCGTCGCACGGCTGCCGCGGCGGTCATGCGCAGCGTACGGCAGGCGATCCGCGCGGAGTCGACGATCGCGCAGCGCCGAGTCGCGTCGACCGTGATACCGTTCTCGAACGGCCGGCGCAGCGGCGATGGGCGTTCGCACGCCGGCTTCGAGGGCACACCTCATGAAACTCGTACGAGCATCCGCGCTCCTGATCGCCGCCGCCGTCGCCGCGCAGGGAGCGTTCGTTAGCATGACCTTGGCAGTGCCGCAATCGACGGCGACCGCGCCGCCGCCGGCAGGGGACAAGCCTCCGTTCAAGCCCGAGGAGCTCGAGCAGATGCTCGCGCCGATCGCGCTCTACCCGGACTCGCTCCTCTCGCAGGTCCTCATGGCGTCGACCTACCCGATCGAGGTGGTCGAAGCCGACCGCTGGGTGAAAGCCCACGCGGATCTCAAGGGCGACGCGCTCGCGGCGGAACTCGAGAAGCAGACGTGGGACCCGAGCGTGCGGTCGCTCGTCAACTTCCCGCAGGTGCTCGCGATGATGAGCGAGAACCTGAGCACGACGGTGAAGATCGGCGACGCGTTCATCGGTCAGCAGAAGGAAGTGATGGACACCGTCCAGAAGCTTCGCCTGAAGGCTGATGCGACGGGCAACCTGAAGTCGTCGAAGGAGCAGACGGTCGTCAAGGAGACGACGGACACGGGGGCGCAGGTCATTGTGATCCAGTCGCCGTCGCCGCAGGTCGTGTATGTGCCGACGTACAACCCGACGGTCGTCTACGGAGCGTGGCCGTATCCCGCGTATCCGCCGTATCCGTATTACCCGCCGGGCTATGTTGCGAGCAACGTGATCTCGTTTGGCGTGGGCGTCGCGTGCGGCGTGGCGTGGGGTTATGCCTGGGGCCACTGCAACTGGAATCACGGCGACGTCAACGTCAACATCAATCAGAACAACAACTTCAACCAGAACATCAATCGCAACAATTTCCAGAACATCAACAACAAGTCGTGGAACCACGATCCGGCGCATCGCCAAGGCGCCGCGTATCGCAATAGCGACGCGGCGAATCGGGTCGGCGCGGGAACAACGAACAACCGCGCGGCGCAGGCTCGCAACGACTATCGCGGCAAGGCCGACGCGGGCCGTGCCGACATCGCTCGCGGTGGCGCAGATGGATTCAAGGGCAACGCGCCGGGCGCGGGAGCCGGAGACCGGCAGGGGGCCGGAGCCGGAAACAGGCCGGGCGCCGGGACTGCGGACCGAGGCGGAGTTGGCTCGGGCGCGGCGGGATCGCGCGGCGGCGCGGGCGCTTCCGCCGGAACCCGTGATGTCGGCGGTGGCAGCGCCGGCTCGAATCGAGGCGGCGCGTTCGGCGGCTCCAGTCAATCCGGTGCGGCCGCTCGCTCCGACAGCCAACGCGGCAACGCGAGCCGCGCGTCGTCGCCGTCGACGCGGGCTGCTCCGTCGCGATCGTCGTCGGGCATGTCCGGTGGTTCCCGGGGTGGCGGTGGTGGTGGCGGTGGCGGCGCGCGGGGCGGCGGCGGGCGCCGCTAAGCCGACGTCAAATCAAACAGCAGGAAATCGGATTTGATCATCGGTAGGAAACTCCCATGACAGCCAGTCTCAACAGTCTCCATTGCTCGTGGCGCGCGATCGCCGCAGCTCGTCGGTTGGCCGGACTCCTGAGCGCGCTCTTCGTCGCGGTGCTCCTCGTCGGGTGCGCGACGCCGCCGCAGCAGTTCAACTCGCCCGAGGCCGCGGTCGACTCGCTGATCGCCGCGGCTCGCGCCGACAACCACAAGGAACTCGACCGCATCCTCGGATCCGATGCGAAAGAGGTCCTCTCGTCCGGCGACAAGGTCGCCGACGCGAATGCGCGAGCCGAGTTCGTGCGCAAGTTCGACGAACAGCACGCGCTCGTCGCCGACGGCGACGGTGCGATGATCCTTGAAGTCGGCAACAACGGCTGGCCGCTTCCTATTCCGGTCGTGAAGGGCACCGACGGTTGGTATTTCGATACCGCCGCGGGAGCCGACGAACTGCTGTCACGACGCATCGGCCGCAACGAACTGGATGCGATCCAGGTGTGCCTCGCGATCTGCGACGCGCAGCGCGAGTACGCGGCGAGCGACTTCACGGGCGACGGTTGGCGCGAGTACGCGCAGAAGTTCCGGAGCGACGCCGGCAAGAAGAACGGACTCTACTGGCCGTCGGCGCCGGGCGAACCGGACAGTCCGCTCGGCGAACTCGTCGCGGGCGCGACCGCCGAGGGCTACTTCAGCGGCGGCTCGAACCGGCCTCAGCCGTTCCACGGCTATTACTATCGAATTCTCTCGGCGCAAGGCCCCGCCGCACCCGGCGGCGCGATGAATTACGTCGCGAGCGGTCACATGATCGGCGGCTTCGCCGTCGTCGCGTGGCCCGCGGAGTACGCGAACTCCGGTCTCAAGACGTTCATCGTGAACCACCAGGGCGTCGTCTATCAGCGCGACCTCGGCGACGACACCGAAGCCATTGCGAAGGGCATGAAGGAATTTAACCCCGACGCTGGCTGGGAGCCGTGCGGGGCGCTGATTCAGTAAGTCAAACGAGTCGGCGCTACTCCGCGCGGCGGAAGAGGTCGAGGAAGCGGTCCTCGTACTTCGCGAAGATCCCGAGGCGGTCGAGCTCGCGCTTGAGGTCCATCGCCTTCGCCGGGTTCTTGCGGGCCTCGTCGAACAGACGTTCGATGCGGCGGCGCGACTCGAAGTCGAGCTTCGGTTCGTCGGGCGGCGCGGCGCTTGGCGCGGCAGCTTCGGTGGGAGTCTCGGGCGGCGCTTCCTGAGGCGCCTCGCCTTCCTCCGGTGATTCCTCGCCTTCTTCGGATTCCTCCTCTTCCGACTCGCCGCGCTTCTCCTGCTCGGCCTTCATGCGCTCGAGCGCCGCGATGAGCGCCTGATCGACGGCGACCGCCTGCTCGTCGAGCTCGGTGAGGCTGATGTCGATCCGCGTGAGGACGGAGAAGACGCTGAGTGCAGCTCGCACCGCCTTCGGATTCGGCACCGCGGCCGCGAAGAACGGAATCTCCGCGAGCAAGCCGAAGCCGGGGATGCCGCGCTCCGCGGCGACCGCGAGGACGACGCCGTTGAGTCCGCCGATCTGGCCTTCGCGCAGCGGTTCGACTTCGGCGAGCCGCAGTTCCTCCAGCATCGCGTGATCGGTGGCGACGCCGGTGACCTTCGGATTCTGCGACGGGTGCAGTCCCGACGCCATCGACGCGAAGGTGACGACGCGTTCGACGCCCATCGACTGGGCCATCGCGATGAGCTCCTGCGCGTAGGCGTGCAGCCCGTCGGTCGGTTGCGCCTCGCCGAGGAACACGATGAGGTCGCGCCCGATGCCCGGCGCGGAGCCGCGGAAGAAGATGCCGCGCGGTAGCTGAATCGGCAGGAGGAGTCCGTCCTTCACCGCGACCTCGTTCACGTCGAAGTGGTCACGGCTGGGCAGTTCCGCGACTTGCTGAAGCCCCAGATGCTGGACGAGGTAGCCCGCGGACATCACGGCGACGCCGCTCATCCCCGGCCACGCCGCGACGAGCCACGCGCCGGGCTTCTTCGTCGGTTGCGTTGATGCGTTGGTCATGCGTGATCGTTGGCGCGCCGCGCTCGCGTGTCGCGTGTGGGGCGTCCATTTCTTTCAGCGCGGAGCCGCGAAGGTATCGCGGAGGGTTCGAGGCGATTCAACACGGAGTGCGGAGATCCGGAGGGCACACGGAGGCCGAAATGCATTCAGCGCGGATCCGCGGAGATCGCGGAGGAAGCGCGGAGGAATGCAAGAGTTCGATACCGCGCACGATCGCGGAGTGCCTTGAACTCTGCCTTGATCTCCGCGTGCCCTCCGTGGCTGCGGTCTCCGTGTTGAATCCGAAGAGCACTCAGCGCGACGCGAGCTTCGCCAGCGCGGTGTCCGCGCTCACGCCGCGCACGCGCAGCGTCTTCTCCGGGTTCGTCGTCCCGCTCTCGAGTTGCACGTCGCGGCTCGCGACGCCGAGCGCCTTCGCGACGAGTCGGCAAATGGCATCGTTCGCCTTGCCACCTTCCGGCGGCGCTGCGACGCGCACCTTCAGCCGTTCGCCGTCGGGCATCGCAAGCACGCCCGCGATCTGGTCGCGACTCGCGCCGGGCACGGCCTTCACGCGAAGGAGAAGCGAATCACCGTCGGCGATGCACCATGTGCCCATTCGACGCAATGATCGACGCGGCGCGGCTCAGGATCAAGCAAGCGCGTGATGCATGCAGCGGGCGCAGGTGGTTTCAACACGGAGACCGGAGACACGGAGGGCACACGGAGGAACGGCATGAAACGCGGAGCCACGAAGAGCGCGGAGGAAGCGCGAAGGAATGCAGGAGTCCAACACTCCGCGCGATGGCGCGGTGCCTTGAACTCTGCCTGATTCTCCGTGTGCCCTCCGTGCCTCCGTTCTCCGTGTTGAAGCAGAGGCGCGGAACCGCGGAGGCGAGGAGCTCATCTCACGCCGGCCGCGGCACCGCCCCGCCCAAGTCCGGCGGCAACTGCGGCTTCGGCGGGGGAGCGATCGGCTTCGCGGGCTTCGCCGCTTCCGCGGCTAATAGTTCGGCGACCGTCGGCTTGTCGAAGCGTTCGCCGCGCATCAGGCGGTCGACGTCGTCCTTCGAGAGCGTCTCGTGCTTCAGGAGCGCCTCGGCAATCGCGACGATCTGGTCCCAATGCTCGTTGACGATGCGCTCGGCGTCGCCGAAGGCGTTGTCGATCAGGCGGCGCACTTCCTCGTCGATCACGCGGGCGGTATCCGGCGAGTAGTCCTTCTCGGGAATGAACGACTCGCGGGTGTCGGCGCCGGAGTAGTTCACGAAGCCGAGGCGGTCGCTCATGCCCCAGTCAAGGATCATCGCGCGGGCCATGGACGTGGCCATGCGAATGTCCATCGCGGCGCCGCTCGAGATGTCGCCGGTCTTTCGGAGTTCGGCGATGCGTCCGCCGCACAGCACGCGCATCGTTGCGTCGAGGTACTTGCGCGAGTAGCCGTAGCGGTCCTTGTCGGGCAGCGAGAAGGTCGCGCCCATCGCCTGGCCGCGCGGAATGATCGTCACCTTGTGCAGCGGATCGGCGTCGGGCATGAGCGCCTGGATCACCGCGTGACCCGCCTCGTGGTACGCGGTCGCGATGCGCTCCTGCTGCTCGATCTTCCGCGACTTCTGGGCGCGGCCGAAGCGGATCTTGTCGCGGGCTTCCTCGAGATCGGTCATCTCGACGAAGTCCTTGGTCGCCATCGTCGCGATGATCGCGGCTTCGTTGATGACCGCGGCGAGATCGGCGCCGGAGAACATCGGCGTGCCGCGGGCGAGCCGCTCGAGATCGACGTCGGGCGAGAGCTTCACCTTCTTCGCGTGCACCGCGAGGATCTGCTTGCGGCCGAGGATGTCCGGAAGATTCACCGTGACCGAGCGGTCGAAGCGGCCCGGGCGGGTGAGCGCAGGGTCGAGCACGTCGACGCGGTTCGTCGCGGCGATCACGATCACCTGGTCGTTGGCCTCGAAGCCGTCCATCTCGACGAGGATCGCGTTGAGCGTCTGTTCGCGCTCGTCATGCCCGCCGGTGGTGAAGCCGCCTCCGCGACGACGACCGACGGCGTCGATCTCGTCGAGGAAGATGATGCACGGCGAGTTTTCCTTCGCCTGCTTGAAGAGGTCGCGCACGCGGCTCGCGCCGACGCCGACGAACATCTCGACGAAGTCCGAACCGGAGATCGAGAAGAACGGCACGTCGGCTTCGCCGGCGATCGCCTTCGCGAGGAGCGTCTTGCCGCAGCCCGGCGGGCCAGCGAGCAGCACGCCGCGCGGAATGCGGCCGCCCAAGCGCTGAAACTTCTTCGGGTTCTTGAGGAACTCGACGATCTCGGCGACTTCCTCCTTCGCCTCGTCGACGCCCGCCACGTCGTTGAAGGTGACGTTCACCGAGTCCTTGCTGGTGATGCGGTGACGGCTCTTGCCGAAGCTGCCGAGCATGCCGCCCGGACCGCCGCCGGCGCCGCGCATGGAGCGGGCGATCACGAACCAGATGACGAGGAGGACAAGCAGGAACGGCGCGAGCGACATGAGCAGGCTCTGCCAGAACGTGTAGCCCACGTTCGCCGCCCACGGGATCTTCAGTTCCGTGAGCTTGTCCATGTAGAACTTGTAGTCCGACGGGATGACCTTGAGGTACACCGGGACGGGCTGGTCACTGCGCTCGTTGAAGCCCTTGGTGTGCGGCTTGACGAGCGCGACGATGCGGCCGTCCTCGATGCGCACCGGATCGGGATCGAGTTGAAGCCGATCCTCCTGGGCCAAGAGCAGGAACTTGTCCCAGCTCTTGATCTCGACCATGTTCAGGCTGGGACCGCGCACCGCGAAGATCACGAGCGTGGCCAGCACCAGGACGACGAAGAGGGAGAAGAGGCTTCGTCGCATCTTCACCGGTGGCTGCGGCACCTGCGGCCGTTGGCCGTTGCGATCGTCGCCGCCACCGCCGGAGCCCGAACCCTGCGGCCCGCCCGGCGTCTGTCCGCCGTCGCCGGGACGGCTCGACTGGATGCGGAGCGGCGGTTCGAAGGAGCTCGGCGTTCGGAGTGGATCAGGCATTGGAAAGGAGTGGTTCGCAGACTCTTGTCCGCAGGTTCGCGTCGGTGACGACGGACCAGCGGACGAGTGCCGAGCATAGCCCGCTCGGGAGCGTTCAGGCGACCCGACGTCGGATCAAACGCAGGATTCGGTGCCCGAGCGGTATCGGCTTCACCACCGCGTCGGCCCTACCACGAGGATTGCATCTGATCGACCAGATCGCGAGCCAACTGCTGAACGGCCTCGAATCTCGCCAGCTCCAACGGCTCCTGGGCAGGCCGCGAGGGCACGAAGAGGGCCGACGTCGCGAACCCGTTGCGGGCCGCGATCGGCTTTCCGGTCTTCAGGTCGGTCCAGTCGAAGTCGACGACCACCTTCACCATCACTTCGTTCGACAGGCCCGTGGTCGGATCGCGGCTCAGTTCCGACAAGGTGATGGAGGTGATCGTGCCGCGGAGCACCGTATCCGCCGCCGCCTCGGACGTGATGTGATAGGGAGTCGAGACGCTGATGCGCTTGGTCAGCGCTTCAGCGAGGTCGAACTCGAACGAGCGGATGTACGAGCGGTTCTTGAAGATGTCGACCGCGACGGTCTTGTACTTCGTCGCGTAGGGATTTGTGGCCGAATAGCCTTCCTTCGGATCGCTGGCGCAGGACGCGAGTGCGACGAGCGAGAGCAACGCCGTCGAGAGCATCGCCAGGCGGGAGATCGCTCGCCGAGTTGGCATCCGGAGGCGAGTCATGGCGTGGCTCCGCTGCCGGCGTTGGCGCCGCTCTTTGCCGCGGCGGCGCCTTCACCCGCTTCGATCGCCTGTCCGGGCGTCGGGGTCGGAGTCGGCGCGGGAATCTCGTCCCAGGGCACGTGCAGCTTCGCCGCGCGAATCGCGGGGTAGTCCGGACCTCCCTCGATCACCGACTTCGGCAGCTTCTTCAGCACCATCGGAATCACGCGCAGCGCGTCGAGGCACGCGACCGAGTCGGGGTACTGCTTCACCAAACGGCGAATGAAGAGCTCCGCGGAGATCGCGTCGTCCGCCCGCCAGTACCAGTCCGCCGTCGAGAGGAGTTTCGACGCCTCCGACTCGTACACGCGCACGAGGATCGCGTCCGCGCCGACCTCTTGGGCGAGCGCCGGTTCGGTCACCTGAAGATCGCGCAGTCGGCGCTTCGCCTCGAACAGTCCGGTGCCGTCGTACTCCGGTCCCTTGAACGCGGCGAGATACGAGTAGATGAGCCGGAGGCGCGCCTTCGTGAGTTGCGGCGATCGAGGGTAGTTCTGCACGAACAGGTCGTATGCGTCGGCGGCCATCGCGAGCTCGCGATTGCCGAAGTAGAAGTCGGCGAGCGACATGCCGGCCTTCTCCGCGAGTTCGCTGCCGGGCAGGCGCTCCTGGATGCGGATGAGGAGCTCTTGCGCGTCGTCGTAGGTCGAGACGATGCGGAACGTGCCGAAGAACTTGCGGCGCTTGCCCGCCGCATATTCCTTCGCGATGTCGTACTCGCGCTCGAGCGCGGTGACGAAGACCTCGCTGCCCGGGTACTTGCGGGCGATCTCCTCGTAGTCGAAGAGCGCCTCGTATTCGTCGTCGAGCGCCATCTTCGCGTCGCCGCGCAGGAGGAGCGCGTCGGAACGCAGGAGGCTTAGCGGATGCGCCTCGAGGAAGCGGTTCGCGAGCAGCTTGGCCCGCGCCGGATCACCGATCGCCAAGGCGCGCCGCGCCTCGATGAGCTGGGCCTCTTCGCTGCCGGGCTCGATCTCGCGGGCCTTCGCCCATCGGTCGGTCGAGTCGAGCTTGTACTCCTCGGACTGCGCCGCCGCGCTGGCACCGACGCTGCCGAGGGCGACGAGTGCGACGAGATGGGCGGCGACGCGGGGCCTCGGGAAGCGCATGGGCGGCGATGGTACGCCTCGACGGCGCAAGCCTCAACGCTGTAGCCTGCACAGCCGGTGTCGGGACGCCGCGTCGTCATCCTGTTCAATCCGATCTCCGGATCCGGTCGAGCAGCCCGCGTCGCCGACGACGTGCGAGCGGCGCTCGCGGCCTGCGGACACGACGCGGCGTTGGTGCCGACTCGTCGCGAACCGGCGGCGACGTGGATGCCGGCCGCGCTCGCCGACCGCGACGTCGCGGTGATCGTCGGCGGCGACGGCGCCGTGCACTTGACGGCGCCGTGGGCCGCTGCCGCGAACGTGCCGATCTACCACTGTCCGGCGGGAACCGAGAACGTGTTCGCACGGGCCCTCGGCAAGTCGTCGTCGCCGAGCGCGGTGGTGGCGGCGATCGAGCGCGGCGCGACGCGTCAGGTCGACCTCGGCGAGATCGAGGGCGAGGCGTTCGTCCTCATGGCCAGCGCCGGCTTCGACGCGGACGTCGTCCATCGGCTCGCCGCGCGCCGCCGCGCGTCGATCAGGCACGTGTCGTACGTGCCGCCGTTGTTGCACGCGACGTGCTGGTGGCGCGGCCCCGACGTCGCGATCTCGGTCGACGGCGCTGCCCCGGTCGAACTCGGCCGCGGACTCGTGATCGTCGCGACCATGGCGGAATACGCGCTTCGCCTCAATCCGGCCCGCGGCGCTCTCGACGACGACGGCCTGCTCGACGCGGTGTTCCTGCCGTGCCGATCGGGACTGGGCGCGCTGGGCTGGGCGTTGCGGCTGCGTGCGAGCCGCGGTCCGCTGGCGGGGGCGTGGCGGGCCCGCGGGCGGCGCTTCGCGGTCATGCTCGACCGGCCGGTCCTCTGGCAATGCGACGGTGACCCGTTCGGTCCCGCAGGCGCCGCCGCGCGCGACACGGTGACGATCGGCGTGAGTGACCGGCGGCTTCGGATTCTGCTGCCTGCGCCGTCGGAAACGGGCCGGACCGGGGCGTCCTCGGGGCGTCCTCCGAAGAAGCCTTGAAGTCGTGAGGCCGCCGGGTCGATCTGCCGCGGTCGGTCGCTTTCGCGCGACCCATCTGCGACGACGTCGGAGCGCGCTCCATGGCCGAGAAGAAGGACAAGCCGGCGGAAACATCCGCAGAGGGCGGCGAGAAGAAGGGGAGCAAGATGCTCCTCATCACGGTGGTGCTGCTCGTCGTCGAGGCGGCGGTGTTCGGTGCCGCGTTCATGTTCCTGGGCAAGCCCAAGACCGTCGAAGCGACCGAGCCGGTCGTGGTGAAGGACCCCGAAGAGGAGAAGCTGGTCGAGATCCTCGTCCTCAACGACAAGCTGGAGAACGATCGCAGCGGTCTCACCTACGTCTATCCCACGGAGGTCTACGTTCAGGTCAAGAAGAAGGAAGAGACATGGGTCTCGGAGGAGATCGAGCGCTTCCGCAACGAGATCCGCTCGGACATCAAGGCGATCTGGCGCACGTCCGAGCCGCATCACTTCCAGGAGCCGAAGCTCGAGAGCCTGACGCGCCGGGTCGAAGCGCTCCTGCGCGAGCGATTCGACAAGCACAATCCCGACGGCGAGGCGGTGGTCGCGAAGTGCGTGATCGTGTCGGGCACCGGTATTCGCATCAATCGTTGAGTCGCGCGGAGTCTGCGCATCGGTCGATCGATCGAGGGTCGTCGCGCGGCGCCGATCGCGAAACGCGGTGAGAGGTTCTTGATTCTCTGGAGGAATCAGGCCCGCTCGTCCGAAAGCGGATCGCGAAGGGGAGATTCCGGATCAGCCGCCAGGAGGGCGGCCTTGCCGCGGCATGGAGGCTGTCGATGCCGGACCCGACTCCCGTTCCACCAGACTCGAATCCCGACGTCGAAGCAACTGGCCCCGCGACGGCCGCCGCAACGGGCTCCGCGCCCGCACCCGCGACGCCGTTGAAGGGCACGCCCGCGGCCGCGACGCCGACGCCGGCGGTCTTCCCCGACCTCAATCGATCCGCAAACGGCGCGTCGCCCGGAGGCATCGACCTTCTCCGCGACGTCAGCCTTCAGGTGCGCATCGAACTCGGCCGCACCAAGATGCTCGTCGAGGACGTGCTTCGACTCGGCGCCGACTCGGTGGTCGAGCTCGACAAGTCGGCCGGCGATCCGATCGACATCTACGTGAACGGTCGGCACATCGCACGCGGCGAGGTGCTCGTCCTCAACGAGAACTTCTGCGTGCGGGTGAGCGAGATCATCGAGCCGCTCGAGGACGAGGAGATGCCGGAAGCCGGCGCCGGTCCCACGGCCACGCTGCGCATGTCGATGCCGAAGGGCGAAGTCGCCTAACTCATGTCTCCGCGCCGGAGGATCCGGCGCCTCGCCCGAACGGGCGACCCAACGATGGTGGCAGGATGCCGCTGAACGAACGAACACAACCCAGACACGGGATCGCCGTAGCCCTACCCGGCGCGATCGCCGCGCTCGCGATCGCCGCCGTAGCCGTCGCGCTGCCGGCGGACCCGCCGACGCGTCCGATCGCGCCGCCCGCGACGAGTCCGCTGGCCGCGACCGTCGGCGCCGCCGACGACGAGAGCGAGTCGCACGCGCATCGTCCGATCGCCCCGCCCGGCGGCTCGACGTTCTACGACGCGGCGAAGACCGGCGCCGCGCTCATCACCGTCCTCGGGCTCATGCTCCTCCTGAAGCGGGTGCTGAAGCGCGTCGGCGATCCGTCGGCGCGCCGACCGTCGGGAGTCGTGCAGGTGCTCGCGCGATTCCCGCTGGCGAAGGGACAGCAGATCCTGTTGCTCGAGGTCGGACGCCGCGTGCTCTGCGTGCACCAGGGCGGCGGCGCGGCGGCGACGCTGTGCGCGTTCGACGACCTCACCGAGATCGCCGACCTCAAGGCCCGCATCGAGGCCGGCTCGCCGGAGCGCGCCGCGTTCGAGCGCGAGCTGACGCGGACGATCGAGCGATCGCCAAGTGCAGCGCATGCGGGCGCGGCCCGTCCCGTCGTCGCCGAGACGATCGATCTCACGAAGAATCGTCGCGGCGCCGCGGCACGCATCGCCCGCGCCGATCTCCTCCGCACCTACGGAGGACGCGCGTGAAGCGAGCGTCGATCGGACTCGTGGGTGCGCTGTGCTGCACGTCGGGCGTCTGGGGCGCCGACGGCGTGGCGAGCCTCGAATCGCTGAATCCGATCGGCGTCGTCGAAGACGTCGCGAAGGCCGTGCCGGGAATGCAGGGCGGCCTGAGCACGCAGCTCAACGTCGTGCTGCTCCTCACGGTGCTGGCGATCGCGCCCGGCATCCTGATCCTCTGCACGTGCTTCACCCGCATCGTGATCGTGTTGAGCCTCCTGCGCCAGGCGCTCGGCACGCAGGGGTTGCCGCCGAGCCAGGTGGTCGTCGGACTGTCGCTCTTTCTCTCCGCCGTCGTGATGGCGCCGACGTTCGAGCACATGTGGCGCGACGGGCTCGGGCCGTACGCACGCGGCGAACAGCCGGATCAGCTCGTCGCGTGGGATCGCGCGAAGGCGCCGCTGCGCACGTTCATGATCGACCAGATCGAGAAGGCGGGGAACACGTCGGCGGTGTTCATGCTGCTCGAGGCGCGGGGCAAGGACACGAGCGAGCCGGATCGCATGTCGTGGGATCGCGACGTCGACATGCTCACGCTCATCCCGGCGTTCGTGCTGAGCGAGCTGAAGGCGTCGTTCCTCATCGGATTCCGCATCTGGCTTCCGTTCCTCGTGATCGACATGGTGATCTCGAGTCTCCTGATCTCGATGGGCATGATGATGCTGCCGCCGGTGCTCGTCTCGATGCCCTTCAAGCTGCTGCTCTTCGTCATGGTCGACGGATGGCAACTTGTCGCCGGCTCGCTCATGGCCGGCTTCGCGCGCGGCGACGCGCACGACGCGACCGGCGTGGTCGTGTCGCTCATCGGGGCCTTCGGAGGACATCCGCCGTTCGTGTGAACGGCAACGTGATCGACAAGGCGAGGCGAGAAAGATGGGCGATGCCCGCGCGTCGTCGTCGGGAACGAATCGTTGGCGGTATCGCGTGCCGTTCGATGCCGCCGTAGTCGGGAGAGGAGCCCCGGCGTCGGGTCTGACGCCTGCAAGGGGAACCCCGATGGACCTCGCCTCGTTGGACCTGGTGCGCGACGCGCTGATGCTCTCGCTCATCCTGTCCGCCCCCATTCTCGCGGTCGGCCTCGTGGTCGGCCTCGGCGTCAGCATCCTGCAGGCGGTGACGCAGATCCAGGATCAGACGCTGACCTTCGTCCCCAAGATCGCGGCGATGCTCGTCGTCGCCGTCGTGCTCATGGGTTGGCTTGCCGTGCGACTCATGGAGTTCGCCGCGGCGATGTTCGGCACCCCGTAACGGAAACGGCTCCGACGTGGCGACCTCGGTCGACATCCTCGCGCGACATCTCGCGCCGGCGACGCTGGTGATCTTCCGGCTCTCCGGTCTCGCGGTCTTCGCGCCGGTGATCGGCTCGCCCGCGGTGCCGCGGCGCGTGAAGGCGCTGCTCGTCTTCCTGCTCGGCATCGCGGTCTATCCGACGCTCGCCGCCGGACCGCTCGCGGGACAGGACGTGCCGCTCTCCATCGGCGGACTCGCGCCGCTCGTCGTCGGCGAACTCTTCGTCGGCGCGGTGATCGGCTTCCTCGCGCTCCTGCCGATGGTGGCGATGCAGATGAGCGGGCTGGTCATGGGCCAGCAGATGGGACTCGGCTTCGCCCGCATCTACAACCCGGCGATGGACGAGGAAGGCGACGTGCTCGAGCAGTCGCTCTTCTTCCTCGGGCTTCTCAGTTTTCTCACCGTCGGCGGGCTCGAGCAGATGACGCTCGCGCTCGTGCGCTCGTTCCAGTTCGTGTCGCTCGGCGGCGCCGGCAACGTCGTCGCCGTGGGCGGCTACGGGCTCGACAACGGACTCATGCGGCTCCTCACCGGCGTACTGCTCGCCGCGACGGAACTCGCGCTGCGCGTCTCCGCGCCGTTGCTCTGCCTCTTCTTCCTCGAGACCGTCTCGATGGGCTTCCTCTCGAAGTCGATGCCCGCGCTCAATCTCATGGCGCTCGGGTTCCCGCTGCGCATCATGCTCGGCCTCGCGGTGATCGTGCTCGGCATGGGCGCGGTCGGTGCGGCGCTGCAGGAATTCACGCACGCGGACATCGACCTCCTCTCCCGCTGGTTCGTCACCGGAGGGAACGCCTGACCATGGCGGAGGACCTCGGCGAACGCACGGAGGCCGCGACCTCGAAGCGCCTGCGCGAAGCCCGCGACGAGGGCAACGTCGCGAAGAGCGCCGACGCGTCGTCGGCGCTGCTGCTCCTGCTCCTGACGGGAGCGCTCTCGATCGGGCTCGTGCCCATGCTCGGCCTCTTCGCGCGGCTGATTCGATCGGCGCTCGAGCCCGAGCACAACCTCGAGTCGGTGCGGGCCGAGACGCTCGCCGACGCGACGAATCCCGCGATCGTCTACGGCGCGACGGCGATCGCGCCGGCGCTTCTCGTGTCGGCCGCGATCGCATACCTCGTGCACGTGTGGCAAGTCGGTGCGCTGGTGACCGGCAAGGCGCTCCGACCGCAGGCGCAGCGCCTCAATCCGCTGAGCGGCGCGAAGCGGCTGCTCGGTCCGCAGGCGCTGATCAAGACCATCTTCGATCTCGCGAAGCTCGCGATCGTCGTGGCCATCGCGTACGCGACGATCGCACCGATGGCGCCGCGCATCCTCGAACTGCCCGGCGCGGAACTCTCCGCCGCGCTCGTCGCCGCCGGCTCGATGATGTTCGAGCTGGCGATGAAGATCGGCACGGCGCTCGTGCTGCTCGGACTGCTCGACTACGCGTGGCAGCGCTGGAAGTACCAGCGCGACCTTCGCATGACGAAGCAGGAGGTGAAGGAGGAGTACAAGCAGACCGAAGGCGATCCCGAGGTGAAGCGTCGGCGCATGCAGATCCAGCGGCAGATCGCCATGCAGCGCATCGGGGCCGCGGTGCCCAAGGCCGACGTCATCGTGACGAACCCCGAGCACCTCTCGGTCGCGATCCGCTACGACGCGAACTCGATGCACGCGCCGAAGGTCGTCGCGAAGGGCGCCGATCATCTCGCGCTGCGCATCCGGCAGATCGCCCGACAACACGGAGTCCCGATCGTCGAGCGCAAGCCGCTCGCGCGGGCCCTCTACAAGCAGGTCAAGGTGGGACAGGAAGTCCCGCCGGACTTTTACAAGGCCGTCGCCGAAGTGCTCGCCTACGTCTATCGCCTCGACCAGGCGGCGGGACGTCGGCGCGCGGAGGCGGCGACCGCGGCCCGCGCGGCGGGCTGACGACGCAGGACGCGAAACGGACCTAGCAGATGGCGACCGACAACTCCACGGCGACGGCTCTGCCGCGCATCTTCCACCACGTCGCGGCGCAGCGGCACCTCATCGTGCCGCTCGCGTTCCTCTCGCTGATCGGCGTGCTCGTCGTCCCGGTCCCCGCGACGGTGATGGACCTCCTGATCTGCGGCAACATCGCCATCGCCGCGATCGTGCTGATGACGACGATGTACATGCGTCGTCCGCTCGACTTCAGCGTCTTTCCGTCGCTCCTCCTCGCGACCACGCTGTTCCGGCTGGTCATCAACATCGCGTCCACGCGCCTGATCCTCTCGGCCAACACGCCGGACCCGACGGCGGCGCTGAGCACCGCGGGCCACGTGATCCAGGCCTTCGCGAACTTCGTCGCGGGAGAGAACCCGGTCGTCGGCGGCATCATCTTCCTCATCCTCGTCATCGTGCAGTTCGTGGTGATCACCAAGGGTGCCACGCGCATGTCGGAAGTCGCGGCGCGGTTCACGCTCGACGCGATGCCCGGAAAGCAGATGGCGATCGACGCGGACCTCTCCGCGGGCCTGATCAACGAGAGCGAAGCGAAGTCGCGCCGCGAGGCGATCACCCGCGAGGCCGACTTCTACGGGGCCATGGACGGCGCCAGCAAGTTCGTGCGCGGCGACGCCATCGCCGGAATCATCATCACGCTCATCAACGTCGTGGGCGGATTCGCCATCGCGAAGTTCCAGCTCGGTTGGTCGTTCGCCGACGCGGTGCGGACATTCACCATGCTGTCGATCGGCGACGGTCTTGCGTCGCAGATCCCGGCGTTCATCATCGCGATCGCCGCGGGCCTGATCGTGGCTCGCGCCGGCGACGGGCGCACGGTGGGCGAAGAGATCCCGGCGCAGCTCGCCGCGCAGCCGACGGCCCTTTACCTCATCGCGTCGTTCCTCGCCGCGCTCTCGTTCACGCCGCTGCCGACGCTGCCGCTCCTTGCGGCGGCCGGCACGCTCGCCGGCGTCGCGCGATCGGTCCGCTGGTCCGAACGCCACCGCGCCGCGGCGAAGCTCGCCGAGGAGCGGGCGAGCGCGACGAAGGCCCCGGCGCCGCAGCCGGTCGAGGAACTGCTTGCCGTCGACGTGCTCGAGATCGAGATCGGGTACGGACTCGTGCAGCTCGTCGACGCGTCGCGCGGCGGCACGCTGCTCGACCGCATCTCGGCGATTCGCCGGCAACTCGCGGTCGAGATGGGACTCGTCGTACCGCCGGTGCGCATCCGCGACAACATGAACCTGCCGGCGAACGACTATCGCGTGAAGATCCGCGGCGCGACGATCGGCGACGGCGTGGTCTACCCCGAACTCCTGATGGCGATGGACGCCGGTCTCGCCACCGGGAAGCTGCAGGGCATCGCCGCACGCGAGCCCGCATTCGGATTGGACGCGACGTGGATCGAGCCGACGATGCGCTCGCGCGCCGAGGGACTGAACTACGCGCTCTACGACGCGACGAGCGTCGTCGCGACGCACCTGACCGAACTCGTGCGCCGACACGCCGAAGAGCTGCTCACGCGCGAGGAGATCGCGAATCTCCTGGTACAGCTCAAGACGAAGTCGCCGAAGCTGGTGGACGAGACCGTGCCCGGACTGGTGAAGCCGGGCGAGCTTCAGAAGGTCCTCCAGGCGCTTTTGCGCGAGCGCGTGCCGATCCGCGACCTCGAGACGATCCTCGAGACGCTGGCCGACTGGGTCGGGCACACGCGCGACGTCGACGTCCTCGTCGAGTACGTTCGCAACGCGCTGCGCCGAACGATCTGCGCTCAGCACGCAGAGGCGGGCGACGACGGCAAGCCGCGGCTCCACTGCGTGACGATGGATCCGGCGGTCGAGGACGTGATCTCCGGCTACATCGATCGCGGCCCCGCGGGCACGACCTTCTCGATCCCGCCGCAGATCGCCGGCCGCATCGCGCGGGCGACGGTGGATGCGGCGCAACCGCTGATCAACGCCGGTCGCGCGGTGATCGTCGTCGCCGGACCGCCCGTTCGGGCACAAGTGCGGCAACTGCTCGAGCCGCACATCCCGGGCGTCGTGGTGCTGGGCTACAACGAGATTGCGAAGGGCGTCGACGTGGAAAGCGTCGGGCTGATCCAAGTGCCGATGCAGGGCGCGCCGACGCCCGGCGCGATGAACGATCGCATGGCCGCCGCCGCGGCGTGAGCGCTCCGCAGCGTTCGTGTATTCTGCTCGCCGTTCACGCGGGGCAGGACGACCCCGATGCGACGAGTCGAGCCACGGAGGGCCGGGCGTGAGTCTTCGAAACTACCGTGCGTTCACGATGACGGAGGCGTTGGCCGCCGTGCGCTCCGATCTCGGCGCCGATGCGGTCATCATCCACACGCGCACGTTCACGCAGGGCGGATTCCTCGGGATAGGCAAGCGCTCGGTGATCGAGGTCACCGCGTCGCGCGCCGACGAGGTCGCGGCGAAGCAGACGCGAGCGCCGAAGCCGATCGCCCAACCCGTCGCCCAACCCGTCGTATCGCGCGCGTATCGCGCCGCGTCGTCGGTCGTTGCCGCGGACCCGCCGGCGCGGGCGTCCGACGAGGTGCTTCCCGATCGCCATCGGACGCGCCTCTTGGCGCAGGCGATGGCGGTGACGCTCGAGCGCGACCGGCGGGAGGCGCAGCGCACGAGCGCGAGCGCCGCCGCGAGCGCGAACGAGTCTGCGACCGCGCAGGCGAACGCGGTCGCGCAAGCCAACGCGACCGCGCGAGGTCAACAGGCCGTCACGGTCCCCGTGCCGCCCGCGCCCGTGGCGCAGCGATACGTCCTGGTGCCGGAGTCGCGGAGTTCGGGCCGCGCCGCGCGGACGACGGCGCAGCACGCGGAGACTCCGCGTTCGGCGCCGCGAGGGACGGGCGATGTCGGCGCGGCACGCCCCGCGTCGCCTCCGATGCGCGAGGATCCGGTCGATCTCGACGCCATCGATCGACTCGTCGGCGACGTGCTGCGCCGCAGCGGCGCAGCGGCCGAAGAGCCGCCGCCCGGTCGCTTGGCGGGGCTGTACGCGACGCTCGTCGCGCAAGAGGTCGGACGCGACTTGGCGACGCGCATCGTCGATGAACTGCGCGGTTCGCTGACGCCGGAGGAACTCGCGAGCGATCACGCGGTGCGCAGCGCCGCCGTCGAGCGCGTCGCCAAGCTCTTGCCAGCGTCCGGCGGATTCGCGCCCGACGGCGAGCATCCCGGCGGGTGGCGCCGAGACGGTCGACCGTTCACGGTGGCGTTCGTCGGTCCGACGGGGGTCGGCAAGACGACAACCGTCGCGAAGATCGCCGCGGTGCTCAAGCTCCGTCACGGCGCACGAGTCGGACTCGTCACGTGCGACACCTATCGCATCGCGGCGGTCGACCAGTTGCGCACGTACGCCGAGATCATCGGCGTGCCGCTCGAGGTGGTGCTCTCGCCGGGACAAATGCGGCTCGCGGTCCAGAAGCTGCGCGAGCTCGACGTCGTCCTCATCGACACCGCTGGGCGAAGCCAGAACGACTCCGAGCGACTCGGCGAACTGAAGGCGATCGTTGCGGCAGCGGAGCCGCACGAGACGCATCTGGTCCTCTCGAGCGTGGCGAGCGAACGAGTGCTGCAGCGCGAAGCGCAGGCGTTCTCGTCGGTCGGCGTCGACAAGGTCGTGCTCACGAAGCTCGACGAGGCGGCGGGACTCGGCGCCGTGATGCGCGTGTTGCGCGACGTGGGACGAAGCGTGAGCTACATCACGACCGGGCAGGAAGTGCCTCAGCACATCGAACCCGCGCGATCCACGAGGCTCGCGGAGTTCATGCTTGCGGGCATGACGGCGGGAGCGGGAGGCTCGGCGACGTGAGCGCGGCGGACACATCACATTCGAGCTCGTCGCCTTCGACGGCGGGCATCGGCGAGTCCGGCGGGGAGACGAACGGGCGCCACGACCAGGCGTCGGCGCTGCGGCGCATGATGCGGGTAGCGGAGGGCGCGGCGACGAGCGATCAGCGCGCGACGGTCGCGCGGTCGGGCTCGATCTCGGTCGGACCGGCGCTGCGAGCGCCGCGGACGCGCCGCGTGCGCCTGGCGCACGCCATCGCCGTGATGAGCGGCAAGGGCGGCGTCGGGAAGACGAACCTCTCGGTCAACCTCGCGATCGCGATGGCGCAGCTTCGCGTCGGCGCGTCAGCGGGGGCCTCGGGCCTGCCACGCGTGTGCCTTCTCGACGCGGACCTCGGCCTGGCGAACGCTGACGTCCTCTGCGGCCTCGCGCCGCGGGCCACGCTCGAGGAAGTGCTTCACGGAGCCCGCTCGCTCGAAGACGTGATGGTCACGGCGCCAGGCGGATTCCGGCTCATGCCGGGGGCGAGCGGGGTGGCGAGCGTCGCCAATCTCGGGGCCGCGAATCGCCGCCGATTGATCCTCGAACTTGCGTCGCTCGAGCGGTCCGCGGACGTGCTTCTGATCGACACCGCGGCGGGCATCGCGGCGAACACGATGGCGTTTGCGATCGCCGCGCACACCGTGCTTGTGGCCGTGACGCCGGAGCCGACGTCGATCACCGACGCGTACGGCGCGATCAAGACGCTCGTCGGGAAGGTTCGTGCTCCCGAGATCAAGCTGATCGTGAACATGGCCAACGACCGCGCGGAAGGTGACGAGGTCTTTCGTCGCATCGATCGCGTGAGCCGCTCGTTCCTGGGCACGTCGCTGAAGCTGGCCGGCGTGGTGCCGTTCGATCCGGCCGTGCGAGCGGCGGTGCGACGGCGCGAGCCCGTGCTGATCGGCGCTCCCGACGCGCCAGCGTCGCGCGCCATCCGCGCGATCGCCCGCGAGTTGATGAGCGTCGGAGTCGACGCGCCGATCCACGACGAAGGCGCAAGTGCTTTTGGCGGCGCGCGTTCCGGATTCCTCGCGCGACTCGGCGGGTGGTTGGCACGGCGTTCGTAATGGCGTGACCTCGGAGGTCACGCCGTGCCGCTACCACTTGCCCGACTCATCGCATCGAGCGTCTCGCTGGTCGCCTTTGCCGTCGCCATCGCCGCCGGCTTGTCCGCGGGCAATCCCGCTGACGCGATCCTCACGCGGGCGCTGGTCGCGATGTTCGTGTGCTTCGTCGGTGGATACTTCGTGGGGCTCGTCACCGAGCATGTTGTGCGCGTCCAACTGCGCAAGATCGACGCGGAGACGGAGCGCGAAGTCGCGCGTCTCAACGCGCCGGAGAGCGACGCAGGTGCGGTCGAAGGCGAGGCCGCATGACGCGCGGACTCTTTGCCCAAGACAAAATCGCGCCAAGCGCGAGGAGTCTGATAAAGGGACTTGGCGCGCGCGCGCTTGTCGATATACTCCGCACGTTCCTCGCCAAGGACTCGGCGGTGAACAGAGGAGAGCGCTTTGACTGGATTCAGTCGAAGCGGAACGGAAGTGTGGATCGTCAGCGTCCGCGCAAGCGCGTGAAGAAGCGCCGGCACACGGCACCGCCGATCCAGATCGACGTTCAGGTTCGAGTCTCAGACCAATCCGACGTAGGTGTTCGGGAGCAGGTTTGAGAGGCGGTTCACATTTCAGGTTCACATGTCAGCGGGACGGGTTTCGCGATGCGATCGTCGAGACTCGTTCACGAGTAGGTCACCTCAAGGGTCAAGGAGCGACCGATGTCGAGGACCACCATGCGTGCAGGGACGGCGCGCGCCACGGGTGCGGCGGGGACGAAGGTTCCGGCTCACAACGCATCACGCGGGACCAGTTCGAACCCCGCGTTGAATTCAGCCCCGAGTCGAAACTCAGGAACGTCGACGGGGGCAACACGATCTTCCTCGGCTGGGGGCGCGAGTGGCGCTACGCCTGCCGGCGCACGGTCGTCGTTGCGGTCAGCCGCCGACAAGGCTGTGGGCCCAGCCGGTAGCACCGCGCCGCGGCCCGCACCGAAGTCGGGCGCCAAGTCCGGCGCTCGCCCCGCGGGCAAGACCCCGAGTGGCGCTGCGGCAAAGGCCACGGCCAAGGGGGCGCGAGGTTCCGTCGTTGCCGCCGGGCGCGCCGCCGCAGTCGAGGTGAAGGCGCTTCCGGCGGCGCCCGTTCGTCGAGGCAAGGTTGCCGATGTCGACGTCACGCTGACCGATGCGGCGACCGCCAAGATCTCCGCGCGGGTTCAGGCGAAAACGGCCCCGCGGTCCGAGGCGAAAACAAAGGCTCCGGCCCGACTCGTCGCTGGCGCCGCGATCGCGCCGAAGCACTCGGTGCCGGCGCTCGCGGACGCGAAGTCGTCGGCGTCGAAGAGCCAGGCGTCGTCGAAGTCCGGAGCGAAGCACTCCGCCTCGTTGCCGTATCACGAGCGCCCGATCGACGAGCTGTGGCGCGAGTACCGCGCCGAGCCGACGCAGTCGCTCCGCAACTTCCTCATCCAGAAGTATCTCGAGCTCGTGCGCTTCACCGCGGAGCGCATGCACATGAAGCTCCCGTCCGAAGTCGAAGTCGACGATCTCATGTCCGCGGGCCTCTTCGGCCTCATGGACGCGATCGACGCATTCGATCCCGATCGCGGGGTCAAGTTCGAAACCTACTGCACGCAGCGCATTCGCGGCGCCGTCTTCGACGAGCTCCGCGCGATGGACTGGGTGCCGCGCCTCGTGCGCAGCCGCACCGCCAAGATGGAGAAGGTGCGTCGCAGCTTCGAGATGGAGACCGGTCGTCGACCGACCGAGCAGGAAGTCGCCGAGCGCATGGCGATCGAGAAGCCCGAGTTCGAGAAGATGACCAAGGACTCGCGCCCGGTCTCGGTCGTGAGCCTGAATCGAAAGTGGTTCGAGACCGACTCGAGCAAGGACGTGCGCGAGATCGACGTGATCCGCGATACGCGTCAGGAGGATCCGTTCCGCCTGATCCAGCGCAACGACGTGAAGACCCTCATCACCAAGGGACTCTCGCGGGCGGAGCGGCTCATCGTCGTCCTCTACTACTACGAGGAAATGACGATGAAGGAGATCGGCACGACGCTCGACCTGTCCGAGAGCCGAGTGAGCCAGATGCACTCGTCGATCCTCGCGCGACTGAAGGCCCAGCTCCAGCATCGCGAGCGCGACATCTGATACCAATTCGAGCGCTCCGTAGCGCCCTCCGGGCGCACACTCGCTCTGGTCATTTCGCCGTCTTGTGAGATCGCGGAGCGCGTGCAGCAAATACGATCCGTCTGACGCCTCCTGATACGCGCCGCCGGCGGCTCCGCAGCACGCGCCGAACCGCGGCGTGCGACGCGAGCGACACGACACCCTCTGAAGAACAGCCACCGGAGCCGCGAGTGATCGCGGCTCCGGTGTTTTTCCTTCCCCGGCCGCTCGGCTGCCGCATTGCTCGGCGCGCACCATCACTCCGCGCGGCTCTGCCGCGCGTGGGTCGATGCGCTCCGCGTCACACCAATGCGAGCGCTTCCATGAAGCAACGACGCGTGTCAAGCGCGATGCTCGCAGAACGCCACGGAGGAGCAACGGGCTTCATCCCATCTCCGTAGCGCCCTCCGGGCGCGCACTCGCTCTGGCCATCTCGCCGTCGTGTGAGATCGAGGAGCGCGTGGAGCAAACACGATCCGTATCACACCGAACTCGTCCGCGCCGAACGGGTCAACGGGCGGCCGGACGATCGATCGCACGAGCGGTCCGCGCCGCATCGGCCTCGCCGATGGGCTCCACGCGTCAATGAGCTCGTCGAGTCGACGAAGCCGTGCCGTGTCCGCGAAGGCTCCTGCGCTGGATCAGAACGGGATGTCGTCCTCGGGCACCGCGACGTGCGGGGCGCTCCGGCTTCCGCCGCTGCGCTGGCTCGGGGCGTAGTCGCCGCGCTGTCCGCCGCGTGCTCCGCCTTCGCCGCCGCCGGAGTTGCCGTCGCGGCCTCCGATGAACTGGAACTCCTCGACGACGACCCGCAGCTTCGACTGCTTCTTGCCGTCCTTGTCCTCCCACGAGTCGAGCTTCAGCCGACCCTCGACGAAGAGCGGCTTCCCCTTGCTCATGTACTGCGCGATGATCTCGCCCGCGCGGCCCCACGCCTCGCAGTCGACGAACGTGGTCTCTTCGCGATCCTCGCCTTCCTTCGTGCGGAACTTGCGGTTGACCGCGAGCCCGAACTGGGCGACCGACTGTCCGCTGGGAATCTGCTTCAACTCGACGTCGCGAGTGAGATTCCCCATGAGCATCACCTTGTTGTAGTTGGCCATTGGCGTCCCTTCCCGAAGTTCGTTCCGGACTCGCTCCGCGAGCCCTTGTTGCGGCGTTTCGTGCGTGCCGGATGGTACCACTCGACTTCGAGGCCCCATCCAAGAGCCGACTTTTTTCTGACCGTGCAGATCGCGGAAAAAAGAAACGACCACCCGCGCTTCCGCGGGCGGTCGTTCCGTCCTTCCGCCGCTGCGAACGCCTGAAGGTCAGGCGTCGGCGGTCGCGGTCGCTTCGCTCGTGGCGGCACTGCCTCGGAGCTTGGCTTCGTCCGCGAGCTGTTGCCGACCGTCGCTGGCCGCGATGTCGGTCGGAGGAACATGGTCCGCCTTGGTGATGAGCGTGCGGAGCAGCTTCTCGCTCAGGCGGCAGTCGCGCTCGATCCCGGCGAGGGAGTCGGTGCGGGCCTTGAAGTAGGCGAGGAAGTACACGCCGCGCTTGTTGCCGTGGATGTCGTAGGCGAGCCGGCGCTCGTCCCACTTCCGCAGCGCGATCACTTCGGCGTGGGCGCGGCCGAGGATCTCGTTGATGTGATCGACGGCGGCTTGCACGTCGGCGCTCGCCGACTGCGGGAAGAGGAAGAGACCTTCGTAGATGTGAGTGCGGATGTCAGACATGGTGGAATCTCGTGGTGAGGTTGTGTCGTGTGGTGAAGTCGTTCGTCGGGGCGTCCCGTCACGCGGCCGGCTTGTCAGGCCGCCGCTCGACGGGGTCCCTCGCGGTCGATCGCGTGTTGAAGCGGTTCATCGCCGCCTCGACGCCGGAGTCGATCCACGCAAGGCAGGCTTGAACGGCCTGCTCCAGCGCCTGTTCGACGAGAGGTTGCTGATCGGGACGGAACTTGCCGAGGACGTAATCCTTCTGCGGCACCTGGCCCGGCGCGTCGATGCCGATGCGGCATCGCGCGTAGGTGCTGGTGCCCAGCTTCTGCTCGATGTCGGCGAGGCCGTTGTGACCGCCGCTCGACCCGTCCGGCCGGATGCGGATCGCGCCGCAGGGCAGGGCGAGGTCGTCGACGATGACGAAGAGATCCTTCGCCGAGTCGAGCTTGTAGAAGCGAACTGCCTCGGACACGGACTGTCCCGAACGGTTCATGAACGTCAGCGGCTTCAGGTAAAGCACCTTCTCCGGCCCGGACTTCGTATCGACCTCGGTCTCCAGCAGCGAGCCGGAGAATCGCGACTTCGCGATCGAACGCGATGCATCGACGGTTCGGCGCGCAAGGCGATCGATCGCGTCGAACCCGACGTTGTGTCGGGTGCGGTCGTATTCGATGCCAGGGTTGCCGAGGCCGACGACGAGTTTCATGGTGTCGACGAGTGCGAAGGACGTGGATGGACCGGTTCCGGATCCGAAGCGCGGGGTCAGCGGGCCGGCGCCTTCCCTTCCTCGGGCTTCTCTTCCTTCTTTGCGGTGATGACTTCCGGCGCCGCGGGCGCTTCCGCGCCGGCCGGTGCCGCTTCGCCGACTTCGACGTGCTCGGCGACGGTCTGGATGCGGCAGACGACGGTGTCCGCCGGATGCGTCGGCGTGACGCCCGCGGGGAGCTTGATCTCGCCGAGCGTCAGCGTGGTGCCCTGCATGAGCATCGCGAGGTCGACGCGGATCTCCTCGGGAATGTCGCGCACCTTGCAGCGCACCTCGAGCTGCGCGAGGTCGTGCGTCACGATGTTGCCGGCCTTCTTCGCCGCTTCCGGCGTGCCGACGAAGTGCATCATGACGTTGACCGTCACGACTTCATCGAGATTCACCCGCGCGAGGTCGACGTGGATCACGTCGTCGCCGAGGTAGCCGAACTGAAGGTCCTTGACCAGGCAGGTCTCGGTGGTGCCGCCTTCGATCTTGACGTTGACGACGTGCTGGCCGTGCCGCAGCGCCGTGACGGTCGCCTTCGAGTCGAGGGTGACGGCGAGCGGCGCGGCGCCGTGTCCGTAGATGACGGCGGGCAGGCCGCCGGCGTCGCGGAGGCGCTTCGCGTAGCGCGAACCCATTCGTTCGCGGTGCTTCGCCTCGAGGGTGGGGGTCTCATGAGCCATGGGTTTCTCCTATGGAAAGTGTGGTCCGTTGAGCGTGCGTCATCGCTTGGTCCCGATGCCTGAACGGAAGAGCGCCGAGACGGACTGGTCGTGATGGATGCGATGCACCGCTTCGCCTAACAACTTGGCGACCGAGAGCGTGTGGAGCTTGTCCGCGAGCGGCTGCAGTCGGGCTCCGCCCGGGATGGTGTCGGTGACGACGACTTGGCTGATGGGGCTCTGCGCGAGGCGCTCCATCGCGAGGCCGACGAGCACCGCGTGCGTCGCCGTCGCGATCACGTCGGTGGCGCCTTCCTCCATGACGAGCCGCGCCGCTTCGCAGACCGTGCCGGCGGTCGAGATCATGTCGTCGAACATGAGGACGGTGCGTCCGCGCACCTCGCCGATCAGGTTCTTGACGACGACCTTCGTCCCCGACTGTCGCCGCTTGTCGATGATCGCGAGGTCCGCGCCGAGCACGTTCGCGTACATGTTCGCGACCTTCACGTTGCCGACGTCGGGGCTGACGACGACGCACTCGCGCAGCGTGCCGTAGTGCGTGAGGAAATACTCCGCGATCACCGGCGACGCCGAGAGGTGGTCGACGGGCAAGTCGAAGAAGCCCTGGATCTGCGCCGCGTGCAGGTCCATGCAGAGCACGCGTTCCGCGCCCGCGGTGGTGATCAGGTTGGCGACGAGCTTCGCGGTGATCGGCACGCGACCCTCGTCCTTGCGGTCCTGTCGCGCGTAGCCGAAGTAGGGGATCACCGCGGTGATCCGCTTCGCGCTCGCGCGGCGGAGGCAATCCATGAAGACGAGCAGCTCCATGAGGTTCTCGTCGACCGGCGCGCACGTCGATTGCACGACGAAGCAATCGCGGCCGCGCACGTCCTCGTCGAGCTTCACCATGCACTCGCCGTCGGGGAAGCGGCTGGTGGCTGCTTGTCCCATCGGCAGCTCGAGGTGCTGGCACATCGCCTGGGCCAACGCTCGGGCCGACGAGCCGGCGAAGATCTTCAGGTGCTCGCGATCGGAAGCGCTCATCGCACCGCCCCCTCTCCGTGGATGATGGACTCGCCGCCGCGGGCGCGGAGGATGCGCTCGACTTCCGCAAGCTGCTCCGGCGTGTTCACGCTGAGGACGTCCTCCGGCGGCACGGCGTCGACCACGCTCACGCGCTTGCCTTCGCGTCGGAGGAGTTCGAAGACGTCCGTGATGTAGTACTCGCCGTTCGCGTTCTTGTTGTCGACGTTCGAGAGCGCGGCGAAAAGGTCCGCGGCGCGGAAGCAGTAGTACGAGGGGTTCACTTCGCGGATCGAGCGCTGCTCGGGAGTCGCGTCCTTCTGCTCGACGATGCGCAGGAACCGTCCCGACGCGTCGCGCTCGATGCGCCCGTAGCCGTGCGGATCGTCGATCACGCTCGTCGCCAGCGTCGCCGCGGCGCCGTCGGCGCGATGCACCGAGAGGAGCTTCGCGAGCGTCTTTGGCCGAATGAGCGGGCCGTCGCCGCAGAGGACGAACACGTCGTCGTTGGCCCGCGCCGGCATGAAATGGCGTCGCGCCTGGTCGACCGCGTGGCCCGTGCCGAGTTGCGGCTCCTGCGTGGCGAACGCGATCCCGGGCTCGCCGGCGAACTCGCCGCGCACGAGCTCCGCGCCGTGGCCGACGATCAGCGTCACGCCGTGCACGCCGGCGGACTTCGCCGCCTCGACGACCCAGCGGACCATCGGCCGCCCGAGCGCCGGGTGCATCACCTTGGGCAGGTCGCTCTTCATGCGCGTGCCCTTGCCGGCGGCGAGCACGATCGCGCCGACGTCGCGGGCGGCGCTGGAATGTGCGGAAGCGTTGGAGGAGGTCACGCGAGAACTCGAGCGAGGCGAAGGAAAAACTGGCCCGCCTAGATTCGAACTAGGACCATCAGGACCAAAACCTGAGGTGCTACCGTTACACCACGGGCCACATGCGAGAAATGTCGGGAGGGATCACCGGTCGCTCGTCGGGTGCTTGGGGCGGTCCCCAGGTCGATCGTGCGCGAGGGCGGTGACGCGAGGCGAGTCAGACGTGCGTCGCGAGCGAGCCGCGAGGCGAGAACCGGCGGGGCGACGCACGAGAAGCCGTGAGCGTCGCCGAAGAGATCGCGGTTCGGGTCCGACCCGAGGCCGCGGCGAACCTTCTGGAGCTGGCGCCTCGTGCCGCGAGAAGGAAGGAGAGGCTCCATGTGGCGCCTCGACGGGCGGAGCGAATCGCACCAGTGGTGCGGTCCGACGCGCGGCGACGAGTCACCAGCGGCTCATGCCCGACGGCGGCGAAGCCGTGGGGCGAAGGAGGCGAGAGTCTAGCGGAACGGCCCGCGGGACCGCAATGGCTCACTCACGCTCGCCGTAGGATTCGTGTCGGACGGCCGGGAAGGGGACGTTGCCCCGGTGGCGGGACGACGACCGCGCACTCCGCCGCGACGCGCCATGCACGCGAACCACACCGCTCCGGCCTCGGGATCGTCGCGGTTTCAGCGATGGATGGCGGCGGCGGAATGGTTGCGGGGCTACCGGGTGAGCGACCTTCGCGTGGACGTCGTCGCGGGCGTGACCTTGGCGGCGTACGTGCTTCCGGTGGCGATCGGCGACGCCTCGCTCGCCCGCCTGTCGCCCGAGAACGGCCTCTACGCCTGCATCTGCGGCGGGCTCGTGTACTGGGCGTTCTGCAGTTCGCGACGCACCTCGATCACCGTCACGTCGGCGATCGCGCTCCTCTTGGGCACCTCGCTCGGCGGACTGGCGAACGGCGACGCGAGTCGCTTCGGCGCGCTCGCCGCGTGCACCGCGCTCCTGGTCGCGCTTCTCGCGTTCGCGGCGTGGCTGGTCCGTGCCGGCACACTCATCGGCTTCGTGTCCGAGACGGTGCTGATCGGATTCAAGGCCGGCGTCGCGCTCACGCTCGCGAGCACGCAGCTGCCGAAGCTCCTCGGCGTGAGCTCGACGCACGGCGGTTTCTGGGAGTGCTCGCGACACTTCTTCGTGCATCTCGGCGAGACGAGTCCGTCATCGCTCGCCGTCGGGCTCGCCGCGCTGGCGGCGCTCGTCGTCGGTCGAATGCTCGTGCCCAACAAGCCGGTGGCGCTCTTCGTGGTCGCGGGAGGCATCGTCGCGGCGCAGTGGCTCGGTCTCGGCGATCGCGGCGTCAAGCTGCTCGGCGAGGTGCCGCAAGGATCGCCGACGATCGGCCTTCCGGCGGTGACGTGGGTCGACCTCAACGAGGTGCTGCCGTTGGCGATGGCGTGCTTCATGTTGGCCGCCGTCGAAACCGCCGCGGTCGGCCGCATGTTCGCCGCGAAGTACGGCGGTCGCCTCGACGCGGACCAGGAGTTCCTGGGGCTCGCCGCCGCGAATCTCGCGGCCGGACTCGGCCAGGGACTGCCGGTCAGCGGCGGCATGTCGCAGTCGCTGGTGAACGAAGAGGCGGGGGCGCGGTCGCCGGCGTCGGGACTCGTCGCGGCGCTCGTCATGCTCGTCGTGGCGGTGTTCCTCTCCGGGCTCCTTCGCACGCTGCCTCAGCCGGTGCTCGCGGCGATCGTGCTCATGGCGGTGCCCGGCCTGGTCAACGTGCGGGCGCTCAAGCACCTGTGGCGGACGGATCGGCAGGAACTCCTCATCGCGCTGGTCGCGCTCGCCGGCGTCCTCACGTCGGGACTTCTGCGCGGCGTCCTCATCGGAGCGGCGATCTCGCTCGTCCTCCTCGTCCGCCGCGTGGCGCGGCCGCACGTCGCGTTCCTCGGTCGCATTCCCGCGACGCGGCGCTTCTCCGACGCCGAGCGACATCCGGACAACGAGGTCGTGCCGAACATGCTCATCTTCCGCTGCGAATCGAGCCTGCTCTACTTCAACGCCGAGCACGTGCACGACGCGGTGATGAACAAGGTCGCGTCGTCGGTCCCGCCTCCGCGCATCGTGCTGTGCGACCTTTCGGCGACGCCTCACGTCGACCTCGCCGGCGCGGAGATGCTCGCCGGACTCGCGTCGGAGCTCGCGGCGCTCGGGTCGCACCTGCGGGTCGTCGAGGCCCGCTCGTCGGTGCGCGATCGCCTGCGCCTCGAGGGACTCGAGGAGAAGATCGGCCGCATCGACCGGTTCACGTCGGTCGCCGATGCGGTCGAGGGATTCGAGAAGCACGGCCCGGACGGGGCGCTTCCCATCGCTGCGCGCTGACCGCGCCGCCGTACGCTGGGCGCATGAGCACGCTCGCCGACACGGCATCGGACATCGGTTCGCAGCGCGTCCTTCGCTCGCTCGATCCCGCGACCGGCGACGAGGTCGGGTCGGTGCCGATCACGCCCGAGCACGAGATACCGCTCGTCGTCCGTCGCGCGAAGACCGCGCAGCGGAGTTGGGGGGCGATGACGCTCGACGAGCGGGCCGCGCTCCTGCGACCCGCGGTCGCTCGGCTGCGAGCTCGCGCCGAGGCGATCGCGCAGCTCGTCACGCGCGAGATGGGCAAGCCGATCGCCGACGCCCGCAACGAGGTGAATGCGTGCGTCGACGGATTCGACGAGACGATCGACGACTGCATCGAGGCGCTGCGCCCCGAAGTCCGCGAGGACGCTCGCGTGCGATCGACGCTGGTGTTCGACGCGCTCGGCGTGTGCGTGGCGATCACGCCGTGGAACTTCCCGGTGATGATGCCGCAGGACTGCGTGCTGCCTGCGCTCATGGCGGGCAACGCGGTGATCATGAAGCCGAGCGAGGAAACGCCGCTCTGCGCGTTCGAGTGGATGAAGTGCGTCGCGGAGGGCGTGCCCGGAGACGCGCTGCAGATCGTCTTCGGCGACGAGACGCAGGGGAAGGCGCTCGTCGCCGCCGACGTGCAGCTCATCGCGTTCACCGGCAGTCGGGCCGCGGGCAAGCACATCCTGCAGAGCGCCGGCGCGGGACTGAAGCGGGTGATCCTCGAACTCGGCGGCAAGGATCCGCTCATCGTGCTCGACGACGCCGATCTCGACGCCGCTGCGGCGTTCGCCGCCCGCAACTCGTTCCGCAACGCCGGCCAGGTGTGCGTCAGCACCGAGCGCATCTACGTGCAACGCGCCGTGGCCGCGGAGTTCGAGCGCAAGGTCGCCGAGAAGGCGAAGACGCTGAAGCAGGGGCGCGGCATCGACGACGGCGTGGCCATCGGCCCGATGGTGAACGCGCGACAGAAGGCCCACGTGCTCCGGCAGATCGACTCGGCGGTACGGCAAGGGGCGTGCGTCCTTGCGGGAAACGAGCCGCGCGACGGCAACTTCGTCGCGCCGACGGTGCTCGTCGACGTGCGCCAGGAGATGGAGATCATGCGCGAGGAGACGTTCGGACCGGTCGCGTGCATCGTGCGCTTCGACGAGGTCGACCAGGCGATCCGATGGGCGAACGACTCGCCGTACGCGCTCGGCGGCGCGGTGTTCGGGCGCGACGTCGGCCGAGCCGAGGATGTCGCCCGCAGGCTCGACAGCGCGATGGTCGGCGTCAATCAGGGCTGCGGCGGCGCGAAGGGCACGCCGTGGGTCGGCGCGAAGCAGTCCGGCTACGGCTTCCAGGCCGGGCGCGAGGGGCATCGACAGTTCGCGCAGGTGCGGGTGATCTCGCGGCCGAAGTGACCGCGATCACCAGCGCTGCGGCCCGTCGATCGCCGTCGCGAGCAGCGCGAGGTAGTCCCTCGCAGCGACGTCCTGCGCGCCGAACGAGTAGATGTGGTCGTTCCCGTACTGGCTGTCGAGCAGCGCGAACCCGCGTTCGCGCAGGCGCTCGACCAGATGCACGAGGCACACCTTGCTGGCGTCGCGCCCGCCGTCCTCGGGTCGCGAGAACATGCTCTCGCCGAAGAACGCGCCGCCGAGCGACACGCCGTAGAGTCCGCCGACGAGACGTCCGTCGCGCCACGCCTCGACCGAGTGCGCGAAGCCGAGCTCGTGAAGGCGCTCGTACGCGGGAATCAGCTCCGGCCCGATCCAGCCCGAGCGATCCTCGCCGCGCGGCGCGGCGCAGGCCCGCACCGTCGCTCCGAAGGCGGTGTCGAACGTGATGCGGAAGCGCCCCGAGCGCACCACCCGCGCGAGCGACTTGGCGACGTGGAATCGCTCGTCGAGCGGAATGAGGCACCGCGGATCGCACGAGTAGTAGTCCACCCTGCCCGACTCGGGATCGGCCATCGGAAACGCGCCGCTGGCGTACGCCCCGAGAAGCGTCGGCGGCGAGAGATCGATGTCGTTCCTGCGAGGCGTCACGCTGACCTCAGAGGAGATGTTCCACCGAGTCGACCTGACCGAGGAGCACCGTGAGTCGCACGCGATCGCCGACGGCCGGATGTCGGGCGAAGGCGTGCAGCGGCACGCGGGCGGCGTCGCGACCCTGCGCGTGGTCGAGCACGAGGTCGACGTAGCGATCGCCGTGGATCGTGACGGGGACGACCTGGGCAATCGTCGCGTCGACTCGGCCGGCGATCGGGAGCATCGGTGGTGCGCAGCGGTCGGGTGCGGAGGAGGATCAGACGTTGAAGAGGAAGTGAACCACGTCGCCGTCGTGCATCACGTACGACTTGCCTTCGGCGCGGAGCTTGCCGGCTTCGCGGATCGCCTTCTCGTGCTTGTAGTGCACGAGGTCGTCGATGCTGTAGCACTCGGCGCGGATGAAGCCGCGCTCGAAATCGGTGTGAATCACGCCCGCGGCCTGCGGCGCGGTGTCGCCCTTGTGAATCGTCCACGCCCGAATCTCCTTCGGGCCGGCGGTGTAGAAGCTCTGGAGGCCGAGCAGGTGGTAGGCGGCGCGGGCGACGGTGGCCAGCGCGGGCTCCGTCATGCCCAGCGATTCGAGCATCTCGCGGCGGTCGTCGGGCGGGAGCTCCGCGAGTTCCGACTCGATCTTCGCGCACACCACCACGACCTCGCCGCCGTTCGTTGCCGCGTAGTCGCGCACCTTGCCGACGAGCGGGCCGTTGCCGTGCAGGTCGTCCTCGTTGACGTTCGCGACGTAGAGCACCGGCTTCATGGTGATCATGCCGAGGCTCGCGAGCAGCTTCCGCTCGTCGGCGTGGAGCGGCATCGAACGAAGCGGCTTGCCCGACTCGAGCACGGGCTTCGCGCGGTGCAGGAGCTCGACCTTGTGGATCGCGTCCTTGTCGCCGGCGCGGGCGACGCGGGCCGCCTTGTCGAGGATCGACTCGAGCCCCTGGAGATCGGCGAGCATGAGCTCGGTCTCGATCGTCTCGATGTCCCGCACCGGATCGACCGAACCCTCGACATGCACGACGTCGTCGTCGACGAAGCAGCGGACCACGTGAAGGATCGCGTCGACCTCGCGGATGTGCGACAGGAACTTGTTTCCCAGGCCTTCGCCGACGCTCGCGCCGCGGACCAGTCCGGCGATGTCCACGAGGCGGAGCGCAGCCGGAACGATCTTCTGCGTTTCGATGTGCTTCGCGATCGTGTCCAGGCGCGGATCGGGCACGCTGACGACGCCGACGTTCGGTTCGATGGTGCAGAAGGGGTAGTTCTGCGCCTCGATCCCCGCCGCGGTCAGGGCGTTGAACAGCGTGCTCTTGCCGACGTTCGGCATGCCGACGATTCCAGCTTCCATCGATCGAGTCCTTGCGATTGCCGCGCGCTGCGACGAAGCGCGCGAAAGAACCGGATCGTAACGAGACGTCGCTCGAGAGAGCCAGCGCTTCGCCGAGGTCACGGACATCCGCTTCGACGAATTGCCCGTACACTGGCCAACCATGTCCACCACGCGAGAGAGCCGGTCGTCCACGCGACGATTGGCGACCGTCGTGTGGAGCGATCGAGGCTCGAGCATCACGCCCCGGTACACGCGCGTCATGACGCGCGGTGTCGCGCGGGTCGTCGGCCCGTCGCTCCTTGTCGTCTCGCTGTTCTTCGCCGCAGGGTGCGAGCGATTCGAGAAGAAGCCCGAGGCGCCGCCGCCACCGCCGCCGGAGGTGCTTGTCGTCGAGGTCGCCACGCGCGAGGTGCCGATCAGCTCCGAGTGGGTCGGTACGACCGACGGCCTCGTCGACGCATCGGTCCGGGCGAAGGTGCAGGGCTACATCGTTCGTCAGGCCTATCCCGACGGCGGCTTCGTGAAGAAGGGGGATCTGCTCTTCGAGATCGACCCGCGTCCGTTCGAGGCGGCGCTCGATCAGGCGAAGGGCATGCTGGCGCAGGCCGAAGGCGTGCTCGGACAAGCGCAGGCGTTCTTGGGCAAGGCGGATATCGACGTCACCCGCTACCGCCCGCTGGCCGCGGCCAACGCGATCAGCCAGCAGGATCTCGACAACGCGATCCAAGCCCAGATCGGTGCCCGCGCCGCGGTGTCCGCCGCGCAGGCTTCGATCGAAGCGGCGAAAGCGCAGGTGGTGAACGCGGAACTCAACCTCGAGTTCACCAAGATCGTCTCGCCCGTCGACGGCATCGCCGCCATCGCGACCACGCAGGTCGGCGATCTCGTCGGCCCGAGTACGGGCACGCTCACGACGGTCTCGACCGTCGACCCGATCCGCGTCTTCTTCCCGATCAGCGAGCAGGAATATCTGAAGGCCGCGGATCGACTCGGGGGCAAGTCCGCCGACCAGTCCAAGGCCGTGCTGCAACTCGTTCTCTCCGACGGGAGCATCTATGGGCAGACCGGTCGCGTGTCGGCCGCCGACAGCGAAGTCGATCTCAAGACCGGCACGATCAAGATCGTCGGACTGTTCCCGAACCCGAAGAACCTGTTGCGGCCCGGTCAATACGCCCGAGTGCGCACCGTCACGCAGCTTCTGCCCAATGCAGTGGTGATTCCGCAGCGGGCGGTGACCGAGGTGCAGGGCAGCTTCCAGGTGTGGCTCGTCGACGACGACGGCAAGCTCGTCGTGAGGGGCGTGCAGCTCGGACAGCGCATCAACGCGTCCGAGGTCATCGTGACGCAGGGACTCGAGGCCGGCGAGACGATCGTCGTCGAAGGACTCCAGAAGGGGCGGCCCGGCATGAAGGTGACGACGAAGCCGTGGTCTCCGACGCCGACGGCGGCGAAGTCGAAGAAGGGCAAGTCGGCGCAGCCCGCGACCACCGGGGCGAGCGATGGCTCGCACGAACCGGCGCCGAAGGGAACGGGCGGCGACGCGCACACGGGCGACGCCGCGCAGACACCGGGCAAGAGCGGACGCCTCGATACCGAGGAGATGCCCGGCGCCGCCGGCTGAGCCTCCATGGCAAAGTTCTTCGTCAACCGTCCCATCGTCGCGATCGTCATCGCGATCCTGATGACGATCGTCGGCGCCGCCGCGATCCTCTCGCTGCCGACGGCGCAGTTCCCCAACATCGTCCCGCCGGAGATTCTCGTTCAGACGACGTACGTCGGCGCCGACGCGCTGACCGTCGAGCAGGCCGTGGCCACGCCCATCGAGCAGCAGATGAGCGGCGTGGACAACATGAACTACATGTACTCGTTGAACGCGAACAACGGTCAGATGACCATGCGCGTCAACTTCGACGTCGCCACGGACGTCAACACCGACCAGATCCTCACGCAGATGCGCCAGACGCAGGCGCAGTCGCAGGTGCCGGCGAGCGTGCGCGACTTCGGCATCACCGTGCAGAAGTCGACGTCGGCGCCGCTCATCGCGTTCGCGCTGTACTCGCCCGACGGGAGCCGCGACTCGACCTGGCTCGCGAACTACGCGTACATCAACATCAACGACCCGATGACCCAGGTGAAGGGCATCGGCAGCGTCTCGGTGTTCGGCGCCGGGCAATACGCGATGCGGCTCTGGGTGCGCCCGGATGTGCTGGCGAAGCTCGACATCACCATTCCCGAACTGGTCGCGGCGCTGCAGCAGCAGAACACCGTGAACCCCGCGGGCCAGATCGGCGGCGAGCCCGTGCCCGCGGGCCAGGATCAGACGATTTCGGTCCGCGCCCAGGGACGATTGGTGACCGCCGAGGAGTTCGGCGACATCGTCGTGCGGGCGTCGAGCGACGGCTCGATCGTTCGCGTGCGCGACGTCGCCCGCATCGAGCTGGGAGCGCAGAACTACCTCCAGACGGCGAAGTTCCAGGGCAAGCCTGCGGCGATCATCGCCCTGTATCAGTTGCCCGGATCGAACGCGCTCGCCGCCGCCGACGGCGTGAAGAAGCGCATGGAAGAACTGAAGGCCTCGTTCCCCGAAGGCGTCAGCTACGAGGTCTGCCTCGACACCACGCTCGCCGTCACCGAAGGCATCCACGAGATCGTGAAGACGCTCGGCGAGGCCCTCGTCCTCGTCATCATCGTGGTGTTCCTCTTCCTGCAGGGCTGGCGGGCCACGCTCATCCCGCTGCTCGCGGTGCCGGTGTCGCTGGTCGCCACGTTCGCGCTCTTCCCGGCGCTGGGCTTCTCCATCAACACGTTGTCGCTCTTCGGACTCGTGCTCGCGATCGGACTCGTCGTGGACGACGCGATCGTCGTCGTCGAAGCCGTCGAACACCACATCGAACAGGGCATGACGCCGAAGGACGCGACGCTGAAGGCGATGGAGGAAGTGACCGGACCGGTCATCGCCATCGCGCTCATCCTCGCCGCGGTGTTCATTCCCACGGCGTTCATTCCCGGCATCACCGGCCGGCTCTATCAGCAGTTCGCGGTCACGATCGCCGTGTCGGTGATCATCTCGGCGTTCAACGCCCTCACGCTCAGTCCGGCGCTCTCGGCGATGCTCCTTCGTCCGAAGAAGAAGGACGCCCGCGGCCCGCTCGCGATCTTCTTCCGCGGTTTCAACTGGGCGTTCGGCAAGACGACCGACGGCTACGTGCACGTCTGCCGATTCCTCGTCCACAAGCTGGTGGTGGCGGCGCTCCTCCTCGTCGCGCTCACCTACGGCGCCGGATTCTTCGGCAAGCGCGTGCCGTCGAGCTTCCTTCCCGAAGAAGACCAAGGCTACATCTACGGCACGTGCATCCTGCCCGACGCGTCGAGCCTGCAGCGCACGAGCCGCGTGATGGACGAGGCGTCGAAGATCATTTCCGAGACGCCCGGCGTGCAGTTCTGCAGCGCGATCAGCGGCTACAACTTCCTCGCCGGCGTCTCCGAGACCTACGCGGGCATGTTCTTCATCAGCCTGAAGCCGTGGTCCGAGCGAGAGTCTCCCGACGAGTTCGCCGACGCGATCATCCGCAACATCAACGCGCGACTCGCGGCGATGCCCGAGGGCGTCGCGTTCACCTTCGCGCCGCCCGCGATCCCGGGCATCGGGCAGTCGGGCGGCTTCACGTTCTGCCTGCTCGACAAGGGCGGCCACGACGTGCCCTACCTCGCCCAGCGCACCGACGAGTTCATGGAGGCGCTGCGGAAGCGTCCGGAGATCGGTCGCGTGAACGCGACGTTCCAACCCGCCGTCCCGCAACTGCTCTTCAACGTCGAGCGCGAGAAGGTGCTGAAGCTCGGCGTGCCTCTGTCGGCGGTCTACCAGACGATGCAGTGCTTCATGGGCGGCATCTTCGTCAACTACTTCAACCGCTTCGGCCGCCAGTGGCAGGTGTACGTGCAGGCGGAAGGCGACTTCCGAACCACGCCCGATCCCGTCGGGCAGTTCTTCGTGCGCAACGACGTCGGGAAGTCCGTACCGTTGGCGACGCTCGCGAACTTCGTGACTACCTTCGGACCCGAGTTCACGATGCGCTACAACCTCGCCCGCGGCGCCCAGCTCAACGGCGCGGCGGCGCCGGGCTTCAGCTCGGCGCAGGCGATGAAGGCGCTCGAGGAGACGTTCGCCGAGACGATGCCCCGCGAGATGGGCTACGGCTACATCGGCATGAGCTTCCAGGAGAAGCTCGCACAGCAGGGCGTCCCGCCGGAGGTCATCTTCGGACTCTCGCTTCTCTTCGTGTTCCTCATCATGGCCGCGCAGTACGAGAGCTGGAGCCTGCCGTTCAGCGTGTTGTTAGGCACCCCGATCGCCGTGGCCGGCGCATTCCTCGCGCTCTGGCTGCGGGTCCTCGACAACAACGTCTACGCGCAGATCGGCCTCGTCATGCTCATCGGACTCGCGGCGAAGAACGCGATCCTCATCGTCGAGTTCGCCCGCATCGAGCATCACAAGGGCGAGTCGCTGGTCGACGCGGCGCTCAACGGCGCCAGGCTGCGACTGAGGCCGATCCTCATGACGAGCTTCGCGTTCGTGCTCGGCTGCGTGCCGCTCGCGATCGCGACCGGCGCCGGCGGAATCTCGCGACAGGTGCTCGGCACGGTGGTCATCGGCGGCATGATGCTCGCGACCTGCGTCGCGGTGTTCGTCATTCCGGCGACGTTCTACTTCATCGAACGGGTCAGCGGCGCACGCCGCGACGCGTTGCCCGAGGCCGAACGCCCGAAGTCCGAGGGGGGGCACTGAGATGCGGCGCATCGCACTCTCCTTCGGGCTCGCGGTCGCCGTCGCGGGCTGCACCGTCGGCCCGACGTACGTGCGACCGGAAGTCGCGCTTCCGGGCGAGTTCCGCGGCGCGACCAGCGAGGTCGGATCGATGGCGGACCTCGCGTGGTGGGACGTCTACGAGGATCCGGTCCTGCAGGGCCTGATTCGCGAGGCCATCGCCAACAACCAGGACCTGCGCATCACCGTCGCCCGCATCGAGCAGGCCCGCGCGATCGCGGCGCAGTCGAACGCGCTGCGCTACCCGCAGGTCGGCTACGGCGTCGGAGTCAGCGAGGGGCGCAACGACTTCGCCGGCACGCCCAGCTTCGACGGCGGCCAGACCGGAGGCTCGTTCTCCGGGATCCTGAGCGCCGCGTGGGAGTTCGACCTGTGGGGCCGGTTGAAGAACATCAACCAGGCCGACCTCGACATCGTGCTCTCGACCGAGTTCGTGCGGAAGGGCGTGCGACTGTCGCTCGTGTCCGACGTCGCGCAGGCGTACTTCGAGTTGCTGCAGATCGACCGCGAGTTGGAGATCCACCATCTCGCGACGAAGTCGTTCGAGGAGACGGTGCGGATCTTCACGCTCCGCCGCGACTACGGCACGGCGTCGAACCTCGAGGTGGCGCGCGGCGACGCGGCGCTGGCCCAAGCCGCCTCGGACATCCCGCGCACCGAACTCGCGGCGATGCTGAAGGAGAATCAGATCAACGTGCTGCTGGGCCGCGCGCCGCGGGCCATTCCGCGCGGCGAGCAGCTTCTCCAGCAGCGCCTTCCGCCCAACGTCCCGCCGGGCATTCCCGCGCAGTTGATGGAACGGCGACCGGATATCCTCGCGGCCGAGGCGCGACTGCGGGCGGCGAACGCGCAAATCGGCGCGACCGAGGCGCTGCAGCTTCCGCAGATCGGACTGTCGACGTTCTTCGGCCAGGTGAGTCCCGACCTCGCGGACTTCTCCAGCGCCGGCATCGCGTGGTCGGTGGCCGCGGCGATCAGCGGTCCGATCTTCGACGCGGGTCTCACCAACGCGCAGATCGCGCAGGCGAAGGCGGTGTGGGAGGAACTCGTCGCGATCTACGACCAGACGGTCTTCGTGGCGATGCGCGAAGTGGCGGACGCGCTCGCGGCGAGATGGAAGCTCGAGGAGGTGCGGGTCCAGTCGGCGAAGGCCGTGGCCGCGTATCAGGAGTCGGTGCTCGTCGCGACCCAGCGGTACATGGCCGGCAAGTCGAGTTACTACGAGGTGCTCGACGCGCAGCAGCGGCTCTATCCGACCGAGATCGAGCTCGCCCGCACGCAAGGCGACCAGCTCGTCGCGGTCGTGCGTCTCTACAAGGCGCTCGGTGGCGGCTGGAACATGTCCGAGGCCCAGTGGAGCCAGTGGAACCAGCCCGGTACGGTCGCGAACGCCACGCCCGCGGCGACGTCGCCCGCGCCGGCGAAGCCCTGAGGTCGGTCAGAGGCCGACGTCGGACAGCGCGATCGTCGCGCCGGGCGGCGTGAGCGAGCGATCGCGGTGGCGGCGGAGCAGTTCGATCGCGCGGCGCAGGTCGGCGGGGAGCGCCGCGGCGAATCGCATCGGCGCTTCGGTCGTCGGATGACGGAACGCAAGCGTCGTCGCGTGCAGCGCCTGTCGCGTGAGGAGCGGCGAGTTCGACTCGCCGCCGAGGTCGCGCTCGGTGAGATGCTTGCCGCCGTACATGTCGTCGCCTGCGATGGGCAGCTTGAGATGAGACAGGTGAACGCGGATCTGGTGCGTGCGACCCGTCTTCAGCTCGAGTTCGACGAGCGAGAACGGACCGTACGGCGCCCGATAGGTCTCGCGCACGCGCCAGATCGTCTGGCTCGGCTTGCCGGTCTCGTCGTGGCGCACCGCGTACTTCTCGCGGACCGTCGGATGCTTGCCGAGCGGCAGGTCGACGAGCTCGACGTCCGGCGACGGCACGCCGTGGACGAGGGCGAGGTAGCGCTTGTCGGTGCGCTTGTGTTCGAACTGCTTCCCCAAGCGCCAGTGCGCCGTGTCGTTCTTCGCCGCGACGATGGCGCCGGAGGTCCACTTGTCGAGCCGATGCACGACGCCCGGCCGCGCGAACTCCTCACCCACCGCGGAAAGCTGTCCTCCCGACAGGTGCTTGAATCGCCACGCGAGTCCGTTGATGAGCGTGCCCGACTTGTGCGATCGGGCCGGATGCACGATCAGCCCAGCCTGCTTGTTGAGCACGATGAGGTGCTCGTCCTCGAAGAGTACGTCGAGTTCCATCTCTTCCGGCTGGATCGCGCCCGACGGCGGGGGAGGAAGCGTCGCCTTCACGACGTCGCCCTTGCGCAGATGCGTGCTCGACTTGGGAACGCGCCCGTTGACGGTGACCGCTTCCTCGTCGATCAGCCGCTGGATCTGCGTGCGCGAGAGGAAGGGCACGCGGTCGACGAGATACTTGTCGAGGCGCTTGTCCAGATCGCGAAAAAGACGGAACGAGACCGCGATCGGCGTCTCGTCGTCCTGCTCGCTTTGCTTCTCGTACAGGGCGAAGAGCGCGTCGCGATCGACGGCGCCACCGGGGCCGATGAGATCGCTCGCGCCGCCGTCGGGGGCGATGACCTCGTCGACGCGTTCACCGTCGTCGCTGGAGCGCCGATCCGCTGCGCGTTCCGGCGTCATCCACCCGGCTTCGGCGCGTTGGCCGGCGGCGCGGACGGTTGCGACGGCGGGGGCGTCGGCCTCGCCGGCTGCGCGGTCGGCGGCGCCTCGGGAACCGGCCGCAGGAGCGGCGGCGCCTGGTTCACGGGCGTGGGCGTCAAGCCGGGCTGCACTTGTACCGGCGGTGGCGCGCCGCCACCTTGAAGGCTCTTGATCAGTTCGTCGGCCGAGGCGGGCTGGACGCCGGCCGCATCGCTTCGCGCGGGCAGGCTCGCCCGCGACGGAATCTCGGCGGCCTTCGCCAGCATCGGCAGCGAGTCGAGGCGCGACTGCGCCTGCTCGGCGAACTTCGGATACGGAGTCTGAGCGAGCGCTTTCGCCTCGTTGAGCATGGTCGACGCCGCGTTCAGATCGCCGCGGCTTTCCGCGACCGCCGCCTTGCCGAAGAGGGCCGAGAGCCGGAAGGGCACGAGCGCCGGGTTGTCGGTCTTGCCCACGGTTCCGTCGAGCACCTTCTGGAAGTACGCGTCGGCGGAATCCTGGGCGACCTTGCGCGATTCGTCGTTGAGCGGTTCGGCCGCGGGCACGGTGCCGTCGGGTCCCGGCATCGGCGTTCCGCCGATGAAGCCCGACTGCAGGTCGCGCAGGTGCATATCGCCGGCGCGGAGCCACGCGAAAAGGGCGATCGGGTCGTCCGCGGCGTGCTGCTTGGCGACCTCGTCGAAGCTCTGCGGCAACGACGCCTGCGTGAGGTCGGCCCACGCGGCGTCGCGGGCCTGCTCGCGCCGCTGCTTCCAGTTGTTCCAGAACATCACGCCGCAGGCGATGATCAGGATGACCAAGGCCCAGTTGATGCCCTTGGTCTTGAGCCAGAAGAGGAAGTCGTCGTTCAGACGGCTCTCGGTCAGGTCCTGCTGCGCGACTTGGCGAAGGCGTCTCTTGTCGGATACGTCGGCCATGGTGGTGTGCTGGGCGAAGGCGAAGCTCGCGAGTGTAGCGGGTGCCCGCCGCCGTCGGGAATCGACGCGCGCCTCGCCGCGTGTCTCATCGGGCCTCGTGCAGGCCTTCCTCGAGCTTCGCCAGCGACGCGGCGAGGAATGCCGGGCCTTGTTCGCCGCGGAACGCGGGGCTGGTTCCGGCCAGGAGCACGCGCCGCGCCACCGCCAGCGGCGGATAGTCCCCGTTCTCGAGCCCGAGGTGCTTGCGCGCGTCGGCCAGCGCCTTGGTCGGCTTGATCGCCAGCCGATCGGGCCGGGTCCACAGCAGTCGTTCGAGGTAGATGGCGTCCTCGAGCCAGTGCCCGGCTCGCACTTCGGCGAGGTCGATGAGGCACGCGGCGCCGCTGTCGATAGCCACGCGGCTCACGGTGTTCGCCGGGTGCAGGTCGCCGTGGATCCAGCCGATCGGGCGCCGCGAGCGCCAGCGATCGATGAGCTTGTCGAGCTTCTTCGACAGTTCCTTCAGTGCGGTCGACCACCGCGAGCGCTCGGGCATCGCGGGATCGCGGACGTGCTCCCGCGCGGTGCGGAGCAGCGTCTCCCAATCCTCGTCGTGCGGCGCCTGATCGACGCCGTACGTGCCGGTCGCGTCGAGCGCGGCGCGATGAAAACGGGCCGCGGCGTCCGCGATGCGCTGGATGTGCGTCGCGTGCCAATGGAGCGCGAGCGGCCCGTGCTGCACGCGCTCGACGGCGATCCACGCGAAGTCGTACGGACCTAACGTTTCGCCACTCGCCCAAAGACGCGGCACCGGCGCCTCCGCCGCGCCCGTCGTCGCGCCAAGGCGCCGCGACCAGCGCAGCTCGCGCTGGTTCACCGGCACCTTCACGACCACCGCGTGATCGGTGCCGTCGTCGTCGCGATAGCGAGCGGTCGCGGTGGCCGCGGCGCCGCGCTGCCAGTCGCTGCGGAACCAGTGGAGGTCGTGCAGTCGGCCGCCTTCGAAGCGGAGCAACTCGTGTTCGAGCGCCGCCGACAGCGCGTGCGGAGCGCCGCCCGCGTGCCCGGCGTCGCCGTGACCGCTACGCGCATCAAGCGAACGAGGCGCCGCATGCGGCGCCCCGTTGGTGGAAGTCTCTGCATTTGCGTGTGACGCTCCGCGGGCGGAGGTCGCGGCGTTGCCGCCGGTGGCCTCGGGCGCGACCGATCGGCCGGTGAACGGCCCTCCGGCCAAGGCGCCCGTCGAGAGGCCCGACTCCGAGGATGCAGCATCCCGCTCAGTCGTCATCGCGTCGCAACTCGCGGACGGGGATCGTCCCAATCGGCACTCTACTGCGCGGCGCGACGACGGCAACGGGGAGGAAAGCGCTTTCCCGGGAATCTCCGCGATCGCGAGCAAGGCGAGTAACGTCTCGACTCCATGCCACGTCCGGAATCCGGATTCCGCCTGCTCGTCGTCGACCTCGACGGCACGCTGCTCGATCGCCGAGGCGCGGTCTCCGCGCGCAACGCCGAGGCCGTGCGCCGCGCCGAGGCCGCAGGCATCGAAGTCGTCGTCGCCACCGGTCGCTCGTGGCTCGAGAGCCGCCGCGCGCTGGCCGCGATCGGACATCGCGGCGTGTTCATCGGCGCCGGCGGGGCGACGCTTCACGACAGCGTCACTGGTCGCGTGCTGCGGCGGCGCACCGTCGACGCGCATCTGGTCGAGGCGATCGCCGACAGCGTGATTCGCCACGGTCATCTCGCGCATCTCCTCCAGGATCCGGAGGAGACCGGCACCGACTACGTGCTCATCGGCGACGCGCGCGTCGATCCGGCGAGCGCGTGGTGGTTTCGCACGTTTCCGGTGACGGTCACGCGGCACTCGACGATCGATCGCGCGCGACCGATCGGCGCCACGATCCGCGTCGGGACGGTCGCCGTGGGACAGGAGCTCGCGATCGTCGCGAACGCGCTGCGCGAGGATCTCGGCGATCGCGTGATGCTCCAGCACTGGTCGGCGCTGACGGAATCGGAAGTCACCGGGAGCGCCACGCATCTCCTCGAGTGCTTCGCGCCGGAGACGAACAAGTGGACGATGACGCTCGAGCTCTGCGCGATGCGCGGCATCGATCCGCGGACGGTCGCCGCCGTCGGCGACGGGCTGAACGATCTCGCGATGATCCGTTCTGCCGCGCTCGGCATCGCGATGGGCAACGCCGATCCGCGCGTCGCCGACGTGGCGGCGGCCCGCGTCGGACACCACGACCGGGACGGATTCGCGGAGGCCGTCGACCTGGTGCTCGACCGCTCGTGAATCACTTCGCCCGCGGTTCCGCCAGTCGGTAGCCGACGCCCGGTTCCGTCAGGAGAAACTGCGGTAGCGTGGGGTCGGCCTCGAGCTTCTGCCGAAGCTGCGCCGCGTAGACGCGGAGATACTGCACGTCGTCGACGTGCGTGGGTCCCCAGATCTCGCGCAGCAGGAAGTGGTGGGTCAGCACCTTGCCGGCGTGCTTCGCCAGGAGCGCGAGCATGCGGAACTCCGTCGGCGTGAGCCGCGCGTCGCGCTCGTCCCCCATGGCGCCGACGCTGACCAGTCGTCGACCGAGGTCGATCCGCAGCGTGCGTCCGTCGGCGTCGCATTCGTACACCGGCTCGGCGCTGCCGGCGGTCGCGGCGTGCCGCAGCGCGACGCGGATGCGGGCCGCGAGTTCGGGCACGCCGAAGGGCTTCGTGAGGTAGTCGTCCGCGCCGGCGTCGAGCGCCGCGACCTTGTCCGACTCCTGTCCGCGCGCCGAGAGCACGATGATCGGTCCCGTGTACCACGCGCGAAGCTCGCGGGTCACCGCGATGCCGTCGCCGTCGGGCAGCGCGAGATCGAGCAGGATCACGTCGGGTGGCTGCATGCCGGCCTGCACGAGCGCCTCGCGGGCGGTCGCCGCCTCGTTCACGCGATAGCCGTGCGCGCCGAGCGACGCGCGAAGGAAGCGGCGAATCGGCGCCTCGTCGTCGACGACCAAGACGAGTCGCTTCGTGGCACCGTCGCCGCGCGGCTCGGAAGAGGTCACGTGCCACCGCCTTCCGCGCCGCCGTCGGATTCGGGCGCGGGCAACGACGGCTGCGCGTCCTCGATGGGAATGGAGAAGAGAAACGCGACGCCGCGCGGGCGATTGGGCTCGGCCCAGATGCGCCCGCCGTGGATGCGCACGATGCCTTCGCAGATCGAGAGGCCGAGTCCCATGCCCGATCCGACCGCGGCGTCGTGCGTCGCGTGCGGCCGCGTCGCAGTGCCGGCGTCGGCGACCTTCGCCGCGCGTCCGCGCCAGAAGCGCCGGAAGACGCGCTCGGCCTCGCCCGGACCGAGTCCCACGCCCTCGTCGGAGACGCGCACGAGGACGTTCGACTCGTCGGCCCACGCCTGAAGCCGGATCGGCGTGCCCGACGGCGCATAGCGGAGCGCGTTCTCGACGAGGTTCGCGATCACCTGCGGCATCATCGCGGTGTCGACGCGCACGAGCGGCAGCCCGCTGGCGACGTTTGCCCGGAAGTCGCGCGAGGACAGCGCGGCCCGATGCGGCGCGAGCCCGGCGCCGACGATCTCCTCGACCGTGGTCCATTCGCGATGCGCTTCGACGCCGCCCGCGTCGAGTCGAGTCGCGAACAGGAGGTTCGACACGAGCCGACCGAGGCGGTGCGACTCGGCGACGAGTCCCTCGAGCAACTCGCGGCGATGCGCCTCGTCGAGCGCGTCGCCCGAATCGAGCAGGGTCGACGCGGAACCCTCGATCGACGCGAGCGGCGTGCGCAGGTCGTGCGAGACGCTGCTCAGGAGCGTCGAGCGCAGCCGTTCCGTCTCGGCCTCGAGCCGCGCCGACTGGCGTGCGTCGATGAGCTCCACGCGCTCGATCGCCGAAGCGACCATCGCCGCGAGCGTATCGAGCAGGAAGAGCTGCGTCGGCGAGGGGGTGTGCGCGAATCGCACGCTCAGCACGCCGCGCCGTCCGCCGGCGGTTGAGAGCGGTGTCGATCGGCCAACTGACGCGGGAAGAATCGTCGTGCCGGCGCCGACCGCGTCGCCGTGGTCGAACGCCCGCCGCGCGACCGCCCGCTCGCGCTCGTCGAACCAGTCGGGCGAGCCGGCCGATCCGATCGTCTCGAGCCCCTGCGATTCGTCGCCCGCGCGCGGGGCGAGCACGACCGCGTCGGCACCGAGGAGCTCGCGAGCCTCGCGCGCCGCGACGGCGCCGACCTCGTCGAGATCCCGCGCCGTCGCCAGCGATCGTGCCGACGCGTACAGCGCGGCGGTGCGCAGCTCGCGCTCGCGTGCTGCGTCCGCCTGCTCGCGCAGCCGCGCGGTGAGCGTGCCCACGAGCACGCCGACGAGCAGCATCACGCCGAAGGTGATGGCGTACGACGGATCGCTGACCGAGAACGTGAACCGCGGTTCGATGAAGAAGAAGTCGAACGCAGCGACCGACACGATCGCCGCGACGATCGACGGCCATCGTCCGACGCGCCAAGCGACGATCGCGATCGCGCCGACGAAGAGCATCGCTTCGTCGGAAAGGTCCGGCGGCGTGCGCAGCGCGCTGGCGATCGCGGCCGCGACACCGACCATCGCCAGCCCGAACGCATGGTCCATGGGGCGACCGAAGCGCCCTGCGGCGATGGCCCGTTCATCGCGGTTTGCGTCCGCCGTGGACGGCGCCTCGTCGTCCGCGGAGAGCACGGTGACGTCGAACTCGCTCGCGCGGCGAATGAGGTTTCCCATGAACGAGCCGCGCAGCGCCTCGCGCCATTGCGGCTCGCCGGTGCGCCCTACGACGATTCGATTGGCGTTGCGGGACCGCGCGAATGCGAGGATCTCCCCGACCGGATCGCTGCCCGAGCTCGCGACGCTCAGCGACACCGCCTCGGCGCCGAGCGACTCCGCAAGGCGCAGGTGCTCGAGGACCAGTTGACGTTCGCGCGGCGAGAGCTCGCCGCGCCGCGCGTCGTCGACGTGTACCGCGAGTAGCTCGGCGTGCAGCCCTGCGGCCATGCGCCGCGCGGCGCGAAGGAGCGTCGCCGAGCGCGGGCTCGGCCCGATGCACACGACGATCCGCTCGCGCGCCGGCCACACGCCGCGCACGCCGGCCTCGCGCTGCTCCTCGCGCATCTGGCGATCGACGAGCTCGGCGGTGCGACGCAGCGAGAGTTCGCGCAGCGCCGTGAGGTTGCTGCGGCGAAAGAACGACTCGATCGCGTTGCGGGCGCTCTCCGGCACGTACACCTTGCCGGCCTTGAGACGCTCGAGCAGCGCCTCCGGCGGCAGATCGACAAGTTCGATCTCGTCCACGCCCTCGAGGACGGCGTCGGGCACGGTCTCGCGCACCTGCACGCCGGTGATGCGGGCGACGACGTCGTTCAGCGACTCGATGTGCTGCACGTTGAGCGTGGTGAAGACGTCGATGCCCGCGTCGCGCAGCGATTCGACGTCCTGCCAGCGCTTCTGGTGCCGCGAACCCGGCGCGTTCTCGTGCGCCAACTCGTCGACGACGATGAGCTCGGGACGCCGGGCGATCGCGGCGTCGAGGTCGAACTCCGTCAATTGGATGCCGCGATAGCTCACGGCGCGCGGTGGCAGAAGGTCGAGTCCGAGCAACTGCTGCTCGGTCTCGGCCCGCCCGTGCGTCTCGACCGCGCCGATGACGACGTCGACGCCCGAGCGCGCGAGACGCTGCGCCGTCTCCAGCATCGCGTACGTCTTGCCGACGCCCGGCGCCATCCCGAAGAACAGCTTGAGGCGGCCGCGGCGGAGCTTCGCCTCGGCGCGCCTCGAGCGGGCCAGCAATTCATCGGGATTGGGGCGTTGCGGTGCGGTCACGTGGGATGGGATTCGGGAGTGCGCTCCTCCGCATCGTCGCGTGCATTCGCCTCGGCGTCATCTCGCGGGGTGCGCCTCGTCGGCATCGAGCGCAAGATTTAGTTCGACGACGTTCACCGTCGGCTCGCCGAAGACGCCGATCTGGCGTCGTTGGGTGTGCGCCTCGACGAGTCGGCGGATCTCGTCTTCTCCGCGCCCGAGCGCCCGCGCGACGCGCGGCACCTGATATTCGGCCGCGGCACGCGAGATGTGCGGATCGAGGCCGCTCGCGGACGAGGTCACGAGGTCGACGGGAACGAGCTGGTCGGCGGGACGGGCATAGCCCGCCGCGGCGTCGGCGTCATGCAGCGCGGCGATGCGCGCGGCCACCGCGTCGACGAGGGCCGGATTCGTCGGCGCGAGATTCGAGCCGCCCGAACCGCCGCCCGTCGCTGCGTCGAACGCGGTGTACGGCCGCGGTGCCGTCGCCGAGGGACGGGCCCAGAAGCGGCCGGGGGAACTCCGCGCCTGGCCGACCAGGCGCGAGCCGACGACGGCGCCGTCGCGCCGCAGCAGCGATCCGTTCGCCTGCCCCGGCAACGCAACCTGCGCGATGCCGGTCACGATCAGCGGATATGCGAGTCCGGTCAGGAGCGACAACGCCGCGAACGTCGCCACGGCCGGGCGGAGCTGTCGCACGATGTCGAATTGGGTGCTTGTCATGGTCAACCTCCGAGTCCGAGCGCGACGAGCAGCATGTCGACGAGCTTGATGCCCACGAACGGCGCGACGAGACCGCCGACGCCGTACACGAGCAGGTTGTCGCGCAGGAGGCGCGACGCCTCGAGCGCGCGGTAGCGAACGCCCTTCAGCGCGAGCGGCACGAGCGCCAGCAGGATGAGCGCGTTGAAGATGACCGACGACAGGATCGCGGTGTGCGGATTGAGCCGCATCACGTTGAGCACGCCGATCTCCGGGTAGATCGTCGCGAACGCGGCGGGCAGGATCGCGAAGTACTTCGCCACGTCGTTGGCGATCGAGAACGTCGTCAGCGCGCCGCGGGTCATCAGCAACTGCTTGCCGATCGCGACGATCTCGATCAACTTCGTCGGATTGCTGTCGAGATCGACCATGTTGGCCGCTTCCTTCGCGGCCTGCGTGCCGGTGTTCATCGCGACTGCGACGTCGGCCTGGGCGAGCGCCGGCGCGTCGTTGGTGCCGTCGCCGGTCATCGCGACGAGGCGACCTTCGCGCTGCGTGCTGCGGATGAGCTCCAGCTTCCGCTCAGGCGTCGCCTGCGCGAGGAAGTCGTCGACGCCCGCTTCGGCGGCGATCGCGGCGGCGGTGACCGGGTTGTCGCCGGTGATCATCACCGTGCGGATGCCCATCCGCCGCAGCTCCTTGAACCGCTCGACCATGCCGCCCTTGACGATGTCCTTCAGCTCGATGACGCCTAACACGTGTCCCATCGAGCCGTCGGGGCCGCGGTTCTCCGCGACCACGAGCGGCGTGCCGCCGCGGCGGGCGATCTCGTCGACGATGGCGGCGACCGGGCCGGACAACCGTCCGCCGGGAAGCCCGCCGATGCGCTCGATCCATGCGGCGATCGCGTCCGCCGATCCCTTGCGGATCTCGCGCGGCGCCGCGCCGGCGTCGGGCGCCGGCAACGTGACGCCGCTCATGCGGGTCTGGGCGGTGAACGGCTGGAACGACGCGCCGATCGCGGAGAGCTCGCGCTCGCGAAGGCCGTAGCGCTTCGCGAACACGACGATGCTGCGGCCTTCCGGCGTCTCGTCGGCGAGCGACGCGAGCTGCGCCGCGTCCGCGAGTCGCTCGACCGCGACGCCGGGCGCGGGATGGAATTCGCTCGCTTGGCGATTGCCGAGCGTGATCGTTCCGGTCTTGTCGAGCAGGAGCACGTCGACGTCGCCCGCCGCCTCGACCGCCCGCCCGCTGGTCGCGACGACGTTCGCCTTCAACATGCGATCGAGTCCGGCGATGCGGATCGCGGAGAGGAGACCGCCGATCGTCGTCGGGATCAGGCAGACGAGCAGCGCGAGCAGCGTCGTGACTCCGACCGCCGAGCCGCCCGCGTCACGAGCCGCGTACGCGGAGAAAGGAAGCAAGGTCGCGCATGCGAGCAGGAACACGATCGTGAAGCCCGCGAGCAGGATGTCGAGCGCGAGCTCGTTCGGCGTCTTGCGCCGCTTCGCGCCCTCGACGAGCGCGATCATGCGGTCAAGGAACGAGTGGCCCGGATCGGAGGCGATGCGCACCACGATCCAGTCCGACAGCACACGCGTTCCGCCGGTCACCGACGAGCGATCGCCGCCCGACTCGCGGATCACCGGCGCCGACTCGCCGGTCACCGCCGATTCGTCGACCGATGCGATGCCTTCGATCACCTCGCCGTCGCCCGGCACCGTGTCGCCGGCCTCGATGAGGACGGCGTCGCCGCGTCGCAGGTCGCCCGCCGGGACGACCGTGCTCCGCGCGTCGCGCGCGGGGCTCGCGAGGCGCTTCGCGGTCGTGTCGCGCCGCGCTCGTCGGAGGCTCGCCGCCTGCGCCTTGCCGCGGCCTTCCGCGAGCGCCTCGGCGACGTTCGCGAAGAGCACCGTCAGCCACAACCACGCGGAAAGATGCAGGATCCAGCCTGCCGGGGCCTCGCCCGTCCCGAAGATCGCCTGCACGAAGAGTCCGGTGGCGAACAACGCCGACACGAACACCGTGAACATCACCGGGTTGCGGGCCTGGACCCGCGGGTCGAGCTTGCGGAGCGCGTCGACGAGCGCGCCGCGGATGAGCGGCGCGTCGAAGCGAGCGGAAGGGTTCGTCGTGGACGACATGGCTTGCTCAGTGCTGGGCGGCTTGAAGCTGCATCGCTTCGGCGATCGGGCCGAGAGCGAGCGCGGGGATGAACGTGAGCGCTCCGACGACGACGACCGTCGCGATCAGGAGCGCGACGAAGAGGGGCGTGTGCGTGGGGAGCGTGCCGCTCGATGCGGGCGCGCTCGGCTTGGGGGCCATCGAGCCCGCGAGCGCGAGCACCGGCACGATCACGCCGAATCGGCCCAGCATCATGCAGACGCCGAGGAGCAGGTTGTTGAGCGGGTTGTTCGCGGAGTAGCCCGCGAACGCCGAGCCGTTGTTGTTCGACGCCGACGAGTACGCGTAGAGCACTTGGCTGAGGCCGTGCGGCCCGGGATTGGAGATGTTCGCCGCGTTCGCCGGAAGCGAGATCGCGATCGCGGCGCCGACCAGCACGAGCACGCACGGAATGAGCACTCCGATCGCGGCCATCTTCATCTCGAACGGACCGATCTTCTTGCCCAGGTACTCCGGCGTGCGCCCGACCATGAGGCCCGCGACGAACACGGCGACGATGACGAAGAGCAGCATGCCATAGACGCCCGAGCCCACGCCGCCGAAGACGACCTCGCCGAGCTGCATGAGCCACATGGGTACGAGGCCGCCGATCGGCGTGAACGAGTCGTGCATCGCGTTCACCGATCCGTTGCTCGCCGCGGTGGTCGCCACGGCCCACAGCGAACTCGCGGCGACGCCGAACCTCGCCTCCTTGCCCTCCATGTTGCCGCCGCACTGCAGCGTCGACGCGCTCTGATCGACGCCGAGCGCCGCGAGGCGCGGATTGCCCGACTGCTCCGCAAGCGCGACCGGGATCATGAGCGCGACGAGCATGATGGTCATCGCCGCGAGAAGCGCGCGGCCTTGCCGTCGGTCGCCGATCATCAGGCCGAACATCGAGCACGTCGCCGCGGGAAGAACTAGGATCGCCGCGAGCTCGAGGAAGCCGCTGAGCGGCGTGGGGTTCTCGAAGGGATGCGCCGAGTTCGCGTTGAAGTAGCCGCCGCCGTTCGTGCCGAGCTGCTTGATCGCGATCTGCGAGGCGACCGGGCCGAGCGGCAGCAGTTGCTCAGTGACCGCAGTTCCGTCGGCCGATCTCGCCGGCTCCGCGAGCGTGACGTGCACCGCAGGCGCGAACGACTGCACGACGCCTTGCGAGACGAGCGCGATCGCGACGACCACCGACAGCGGCAGGAGAATGTAGAGCGTCGCGCGGACCAGATCCGCCCAGACGTTGCCGATCGTCGGGATGCCGCGCTTCGCGAGCGCGCGGCACAGCGCCGCGCAGACGGCGATGCCGGTAGCCGCGGAGAGGAAGTTCTGCACCGCGAGTCCGAGCATCTGCGTCAGCGAGCTCATGGTGCCCTCGCCGGCGTAGCCTTGCCAGTTCGTGTTCGTCACGAACGAGATCGCGGTATTGATGGAAGAATCGATCGAGACGGGCCCGAGCGCCTGCGGATTCGCCGGAAGCACGCCCTGCAATCGCTGAAGCGCATAGACGGCGAGGAGTCCGGCGCCGGAGAAGACGAGCACGCCGCCGCAGTACGCCGGCCACCGCTGCTCGCGCTCGGGCTGGATGCCCGCGACGACGTAAATCGCGCGCTCGATGGGGCGGAGCAGGCGGTCGAGCAGCACCCGCTCGCCGCGCATGACGCGAGCCATGTACCCGCCGAGCGGTCCCGCGAGCGCGAGGACGACGACGACCAGCAACGTGCCTTGCAAGAGGAAGGAAGTGCTCATTCGAATCGCTCCGGTGCGAGCAGCGCGACGACGAGGTACGCGAGCAGTCCGACCGCGACGATCGCGGCGACGACGTAGACGGTCACGATTGCTCGCTCCTTCCGATGGGGCGATTGGCGTCGGTCGGCATGAGCCGTTCGCAGAGGCGGGCCAGCGCGAAGGGCGCGACGATGCAGGCGACGAGGAAGAACGAGGCGGCGATGTCGAGCATGGAGAACTCCGCGGAAGAACGACGAACGAAGCATCGGTCGCCCCGCCGCCCGCGTCGATTCGTCCGGCGCAAGAAGGGCGCGCGGGCGCATCAAGGAAGCATCAAGGGACGCATCGTGTGGAGCACGACCAGCCAGTCGATTCGACGAGGAGAACGCGGCCGGCCCGGTCGGGAGCGGGGGTGGCGCTTCCCGTAGACTGCCCCCGTGACGAGTTTCGGTGCGAACGTGAGCTTCCTCGCCAAGGCCGAGGGATTCGCGCAGTGCACCGCGCTCGACGCGCTGGCCAAGGGGGCGCTCGAGAGCGAACTGCCGATCGCCGCGATCGCCGGATCGCGCCGGCCGCCGTTCGAGGCGATCGGGCGACTCGTGCCCGACGAGGCGTTGCAGCGGCTGCTGCAGCGACACGGCCTCGAGATCGCCGTGACCTCCGACGCGCTTCGCGCGCTCGCGGTCGCGCACCGACAACTCCGCAACAACCGCTCCGGCGTCGCGCTCGTGTCGAACGATCAGCTCCCGCTGATTCTCCCCACGCTGCAGACGATGCTGCCCTTGCCGCGCATGCCCGAGGCGGGACTCGTGCTCGTCGTCGAGGACAACCCCGACGTCGCGCGGGGCATCTGCCCGCATCGGCAACTCGCGAGCCTCGGCGTGCCGGCACTCGCGCCGGCGACGCTCGACGAGCTGCGCGACGCGCTCGAGCAGGCGACGCGCATCTCGCGAGCCGGCGCGAGTCCGGTGGCGATCGTGGCCCACGCGTCGCTCCTGCGATCGACCGACACGCTGGAGGCGAGGCCGAACCGAATCGTCGATTCGATCGACGCGGCGACCGCGGCGCGTTTCATGCGCCGCGGTGCGCGCCCGGGCGAGGCGCCGGACGCGCTGCGGATGGCGCGGCGGCTCGAGCTCAATCGCCTGGTGAGCCTGCCGAGTCCGGGCGAGCGCGAACCGCTGGGGCTCGTCTGCGTCGGACCGGCGTTCGTCGCCGCCGCGTATCTCCTCAACGAAACCCGCCTCAGCGGGCGCGTGCCCATGCTGAAGCTCGGTCTCACGCGACCGATCGACGACTCGGCGATCGTGCGCCTCGTCGCCCGCTGCGAACAGGTGATCCTGCTCGAGCCGCGGCCCGGCGCGATCGCCGGCGACGTGCTTGACGCCGTCGAGGCGGCGCGGCGCCAAGGCGAGCGCGTGGCCCACGTGTGGACTCGCGCCGTGCCGCCACCGGTCGAGGATGCGGGCGCGTCGTCGGAACGGTGGGCGCTCGAGGACGGCGACGCGGTGCGGCCTTCGACCTTGGCCCGCAAGCTGCTGCATCTCCTGCACCAGATCCGACCGACGCTCGACGTCGCGTCACGCCTCGCGCCGGTGCCGCCGGAACTCGAGCGGCTCGTGTGCCCGCCGCGTGGCCAGCGCCTCGGGCTCGCCGGCGCGATCGAGTACCTGCGCGAGATCCTGCTCGAGGTCGATCACGAGGTGCGCTCGCCGCGCGTCGCCGAGGCCGCGAACGACACGCGCTCGACGGCACTCGCGCTCGAAGGCGAGCAGCCGAGCGGCGAGTGGGATCGCGTGGTCCTCGCCGAAGTGTGGGACCGTCGGCGCTTCTCCGTCGAAGGCGTTGGCGCGGTGCGGCAGGCGGCCCGCGATCCGAGACCGCGCATCGTCGTCGTGCCCGACGTCGGCGGCGACGACGACGTGGACATCGAGCGCATCGCGAGCGCCGCGGTGCCGGCCGACGCGGCCGCGCGGGTCGCGATCCGCACGGCGGACCTCAGCAAGCGCGACGCGATCAAGGCGCTTCTGATCGGCGCCGCGGCGAGCGACGGCGTGACCATCGTCGTGGCCCGCGACGGACCGCCGCCGCGTCGCGACGCCGCCGCGGTCGAGCGCCTGCTGGGCGAGACCGATCGGCTCGGCTTCATGCCGCGGCAGCGGCTGACGTGGCCGGTCGACGTGTCGTGCGAGTTGCGTCCGCCCTCGACGGAATGGCTCATCGAGCGCGGGCTCGAACGCGGAAGCGAACCCTTGGAAGGCGCGTGGCACGTCGAGCGCACCGCGACGGCCGACAGCGAGTTTCGCTTCGTCGCGCGACCGTTGCTCGAGCAGGTCGAGATCGTCCGCACGCGTCCGCCGGCGCCCGGCGGCCGCGGCGTCAGCACCGAGCGGATCGCGCCGCCGCGGCCGCTGCACGCGGGCAGGGGACTGTGGCGCGGGCACATCGCCGGATTCCGCGGCGACGGCCCGGGACTCGCGGCGGCGGCGATCGCCGATGCGGGCGCGAACATGGGATATCGCGTGCAGACGGTGCACTCGAACACGCCGATCGGCGCGGGTCGACGCGCGTGGGCCGAAGTGCTCTTCTCGCGCAGCCGCGACGAGTCGGTGCGGGCCGACGCGTCGACCGCGGAGTTGCTCGGTCTTCTTCCGCCCGAGGTGCCGTACGGCGAAGCCGATCTCCTGCTCGGCGTGGACGGCGTGGAGACGCTGCGGGCGATCGGTCCCGAGCCGGCGCTGCGCGTCGCGGCGCTCGAACGCACTTCGGCGGTGGTCAACGCGGGACCGTTGGACGACCAGTTCGACGAGCCGTCGCTCGAGGCGTGCCGCAAGTTGCGTGAAGGCATCGCGAGCGTCACGAGCGCGGAGCACTCGAGCGTCGAGGACTTCGCGGTGGCGTGCCGCGGCAGATTCCTCACCGATCGCGTGCTCGACCTGGTGCTGCTCGGACTCGCGTTCCAGCGCGGGCTCGTGCCGGTGCACGTGGAAGCGATGGAGACCGCGGTCAAGCGCCTCGAGGCCCGCGGCTACGGCCGCTGCGTCGACGCGTTCGAGTTCGGTCGCCGACTGGCCGTCGAGCCGCGACTGCTCGAGTGGGCCCGCAGCGCCGACGAGGAATGGCGCGACGCGAGCGGCATGCGGCTGCTGCGTCGCCTCTTGCTCGAGACGAGGAAGTCCGGCTGGGGCGGCCGGCGCCGCGCGCACAAGTTCGCGTCGCTGGCCCGCGAGTCGATCGCGAAGCTGCCGGGACTCGACGACACCGAGGAAGGGCACGCGGCGCGGCGAGATTTCATCGTCGCGCTGCATCGCTGCCTGAGCTGGGGCGGCATGCCGCTGGCGCGCCGATACGCCGACCTCGTGAAGTCGCTGCACGCCGCCGATCGTCCCGAGGGCGGACACGAACTCACGCAGCACGCGATTCGCCCGCTCGCCGAGGCGCTCTTGGTGCGTGACCTCTTCCACATGGCCGCGATGTCGACGAGCCTCGAGCATCGGCGTCGCACCCGCGACCGCCTCGCGGTGCGCCTCGCCCGCGGCGACGTGATGGAACGGCGCTATCTCAACCGCGTCGAGGTGACCGCGTTCGGGCGGCGCTATCGCCTCGACGTGCGCTCGAGCGACTGGCCGGCGCGGGTGCTGTCGGTCGTCGCGCCGCTGATGCCCGAGCGGTTCCGCGGCGCCCGCGGCGAGCAGGAGGTTCGCGCCTACGTCACGTCGCTCGTCGAGCGGGCGATCCGCGGGGCGACCGACAACCCGAAGGTGTGGCTGTCCACCATGCGCCGCCTGGCCCAGGTGTGCGAATCGACCGGCGGGTTCCGCGGCGTGAGCGCCGGAGAGCTTCGGGCGCGCGTCGAAGGAGAATGAGCGGGTTCGGCGCACCGGACTTGACCCGAAGTGGTGGACACGCGGAGGAATCACGGAGCGACGCCGGAGTTCAAGGCAGCGTCCATGCGCGCGCGTTCTTGAATTCTGCCTTGCCCTCCGCGCTTCCCTTCGCGCGCGCCGCGCCTCCGCGCTGAACGCATCCGCCCCGTGCCCTCCGCCCCTCCGGAACTCCGAGTTGAATCCGAAGCGGAGTCGCTACGCCCGCGCCTTCTCATGCCGCAGTTGTCCGCACGCGGCGGCGATGTCGCGCCCGCGGCTCGAGCGGATGTGGACGTTGACGTGCTTCTCGCGCAGGATCTCCTGGAAGACGAGCACGTCGTCGGTCGCGGGCCGCGAGAAGGGGACGCCCTTGACCTCGTTGTAGCGGATGAGATTCACGTTCGCGCGAATCGACTTTGCGACCTTTGCGAGTTCGCGGGCGTGTTCCGGCTGATCGTTGAATCCGCCGAGCAGGATGTACTCGAGCGTGATCTCGCGTCCCGTCTTCTCGAACCACTCGTGGCACGCGTCGAGCAGGTCCTCGATGGTCGCGTAGTCGGCCCAGGGGATGATCTTGCGGCGCAGCTCGTCGTTCGGCGCGTGCAGCGACAACGCCAGGGTGACCGGCAACTCGAACTCGCACAGCTTGCGGATCGCCCCGGGCAGTCCGACGGTCGAGATCGTGATGCGCCGCGCCGAGATGCCCATGCCCCAGTCCGCGTGCAGCGTGCGGATCGCGTCGGTCACGTTGGCGAAATTGGCGAGCGGCTCGCCCATCCCCATGAAGACGACGTGGCTGATGCGTCCGACGTCGGGGAGGCGAGCCAGCTTCCACACCTGCTCCACGATCTGGCCGACCGTGAGATTCCCGTCGAGTCCGCCGATGCCCGACGCGCAGAAGGCGCAGCCGACGGGACATCCGACCTGGCTCGAGATGCACGCGGTGCGCCGGCCCGGGTTCGGGATCATCACGCACTCGGTCTGCCGCGAGCGCGGGATCGCCGCAGCGCCGCCCACGATCGGGAGCGACGTGCTCGCCGGCGGCGATTGCGGAGCGCGGTCGCGCTCGGGCCAGCCGACGAGCAGCTTCTGCGTGCCGTCGGTCGCGACCTGCTGCGCGAGGACTTCGCCCTGCTCGAAGTCGACGAGTTCCGCGAGCCGGCCGCGGTTCTCCTTCGAGAGGTTGGTCATGAGCGCCGGGTCGATCACGCCCTTCGCGTACACCCACTCGAGCGTCTGCTTGCCCAGATACGCCGGCAATCCGTGCTCCTTCGCCAGCTCGGCGAACGAGTCGGGCGTGAGGTCGAAGACGGAGGCGCGACGGGGCATGGCGGGTCGGCGCGTCAGTCGGTGGCGCCGACGGTCAGGTCGACCACCTTCATCGGCACGCCGCGCGAATGCAGCCACTCCTCGAAGTCCGCGCGCAGGTCCATACGGATGCGGCGGCCGGCCGGGTCGATGCCGTGCTCGCGCATGAGTTCCTTCAGCGTGCCGGGCAGGCCGAACTCGACCTCCTCGCGGTAGACGTCGTGTTGCTCGATCTCGGCGCCGTAGCGATCGACCAGGTGCAGGACGAGATCCTTCACGAGGTCCTCGGGCGCGCTGGCCCCGGCGGTGACGAGCACGCTGCGGACGCCCTCGAACCACGTGTCCTCAAGCTCGCTCTTGTCGTCGATGAGCCGGGCCTTGGTGCCGCGGTTCTCGGCGATCTCGGTCAGTCGCACCGAGTTCGACGAGTTGCGGCTGCCGACGACCAGGACGAGATCGACGTGCGGCGCGATCGCCCGCACCGCGGTTTGGCGATTGGTCGTCGCGTAGCAGATGTCCTCCGAAGGCGGATCCTTGATTTGCGGGAACGCCTTCTTCAACGCCTGGATGATCGTGTTCGCGTCGTCGAGCGACAGCGTCGTCTGCGTGAGGTACGCAAGCTTCGACGGATCGCGCACCGTGAGGTGCGGGATGTCCTCGGGACTGTCGACCACTTGGATGGCGTCCGGCGCCTCGCCGCGCGTGCCGACGACCTCCTGGTGGTCGGCGTGGCCGACGAGGAATATCTGGTAGCCCTTCCTGGCGTAGCGGATCGCTTCGGCGTGGACCTTGGTCACCAGAGGACAGGTCGCGTCGATCGCGGTGAGGTTCTTGCGACGCGCCTCCTCGCGGATGGCCGGACTCACGCCGTGCGCGGAGAACACGACGATCGTGCCGTCGGGCACCTCGTCGATCGACTCGACGAAATGCACGCCGCGCTGCTTGAAGCGGTCGACGACGTGGCGATTGTGCACGATCTCGTGGTAGACGCTGATGCGCTCGTCGGGGCAGATGTCAAGGAGCTGATCGACGACATCGATCGCCATGTAGACGCCGGCGCAGAAACCGCGGGGATTGGCAAGGATGAGCTTCATGGAGGAGTGCAGGGGTTCGGGGGCGATGATAGTCGACCGTCATCGCGAGCTTCGGCTACTCTGCGTGCCCATTCGGCCATGCGAAGTCCGATTTCCGATGTTCCCTCGGCGCTCGAGCGCTTCGGCCCCGATCGCTGTGAAGCGGTTTCGGAGGCCGATGCGCGCGTCTGGTGCCGACGCCTCGCCTGGGGCCACTACGAGAACTTCAGCGTGCTCTCGGGCCTGGTGCCTGAGCATCTGCGCGACGATTTCGGCGCGGTCTACGCATTTTGTCGCTGGTCCGATGACCTCGGCGACGAGATCGACGAGGCCATGGGCGGGCGGCGGCGGTCGCTCGAACTGCTCGCGTGGTGGCGGCGCGAACTCGAGGCGTGCTACGCCGGAGCGCCGCGGCACCCGGTGTTCGTCGCCCTCGCACCGACGGTGCAACGACACGCGTTGCCCATCGAACTCTTCGATCGCCTCATCCGCGCCTTCGAGCTCGACCAGACGAAGGCACGATACGAGACCTGGGACGAACTCATCCGCTACTGCAGCGACAGCGCCGACCCGGTCGGTCGCCTCGTCCTGATGATGCTCGGCGAGCCGCGCGACGAGGACCGGTTCCGGCGCTCGGACCTCATCTGCACCGCGCTCCAGCTCACGAACCACTGGCAGGACATCCGGCGCGACATCGAGGAGCGCGACCGGATCTACGTGCCGTCGAGCCTGAACCCGATCGCCGACTTCGAACGGCGCCTGAAAGAAACCGTGCGCCTCGGTCACTCGTGCGACGCGACGTTCTTCGGCGAGTGCCGCGAACTCGTGCGTTCCCTCGTCGAGCGCACGTGGCCGCTCTACGAGGAAGGACAGTCGCTCGTGGACCTGCTGTCGCCGCGATCGCGTCCGGTGGTGTGGCTCTTCCTGCAGGGAGGCGCCCGCACGCTCCGACAGATCGAGCTGTGGAATTGCGAAACCGTGCTGCATCGCCCATACCTGTCGAAGTGGACCAAGCTGCTGCTCGTGGCGAAGGCGCACGTCTTCTCGTGGCGCGGCCGCGCCGCGTCGCGGGCGCCGATGCACGTCGCGACGGCGGGAGGCGCGTCATGAGCGGCGGCGCCAACGACCTCAACGCCGCATTCGCGCAGTGCGAGGCGATCGTGCGCGAGCGGGCCCGCAACTTCTGGTACGGGCTGCGCCTGACGCCCGAGCCGAAGCGATCGGCGATGTACGCGATCTACGCGTGGATGCGCGAGGCCGACGACATCGCGGACGAGCTCGCGCCGTCGGACGCCCGCGCGATCGATCCGGCGAGCGCCGTCGGCATCGAGCTGCGACGTGCCCGACTGCAACAATTCCGCGCCGACACCGATCGCGCGCTGCGCGGCGAGGTGCCCGAGGGCGGCACGCCGGTACCGCACGTCACCACCGACGGACAGCGGGCGATGTGGCGGGCGCTCGCCGCGGTCGCGCCGCGGTATTCGCTCGTGCCTCAGGACTTCCACGACATGATCGAGGGGCAGCTCGCCGACCTCGAGCCGGTGCGCTTGCCAAGCTGGGAGGCGCTGCGGACGCAGTGCTACCGCGTGGCCAGCACGGTCGGACTCGTGTGCGTGCGCGTGTGGGGCTACGCCAGTCCCTCGGTCGTCGAGGAGGCGAACCGACTCGCGATCGATCGCGGCATCGCGTTCCAGCTCACGAACATCCTCCGCGACGTCCGAGAGGACCTCGCGAACGGCCGCGTCTACCTGCCGGCGGACGAACTCGCGCGGCACGGCCTGCGCATCGACGACGTCGTCGCGTGGCGCGGCGCGGAGGCGTGCGATCGCTTCCTGCGCGAGCAGATCGAGCGGGCCGAGGCGCACTACCGCGCCAGCGCGCGGCTCGAGTCGCTCATCAGCGCCGACTGCGTGCCGACGCTCTGGGCGCTGACCCGCATCTATCGCCGACTGCTCGAGCGCATCGCCGACGATCCGCAGGCCATCGTCGGACCGGGACGCGTGCGGGTCGCGACGTGGGAGAAGCTCTGGATCGGCTTCCGCGCGAAGCGCATGGCGAAGGCGGCGCAGCGCGGCAGCCCGACGTTGGCGGCGGGGGTGGCGGCGCCGTGAGGCGGCGGGTGGTCATAGTCGGCGGCGGCGTGGCGGGGATTGCAGCGGCGGTTCGCGTGGCGAAGGCCGGCGAGCAGCCGATCCTCATTGAGACCCGCAGGAAGCTCGGCGGTCGCGCGACGAGCTTCGTCGATCCGCGCTCCGGGCGCACGCTCGACAACTGTCAGCACGTGCTGATGGGCTGCTGCACGAACCTCATCGATCTCTACGAGCGTCTCGGCGTGCTCGATCGAATCGAGTGGCACAAGGCGACGTACTGGGCGAATCCGCCGCGGGAACCCGATGTGTTCACGCCGGGACGGCTACCGGCGCCGGCGCACTTCACCGGCGCGTTCCTGGGCATGAGGATCCTCGGTCGCGAGGACAAGCGCGGCGTCGCGCGGGCGATGTGGCGACTCATCCGCATGGGACTGCGCGGGCGCCTGCGCTGGCAGGGCCGCGCGTTCGTTGAATTCCTGCGCGAGACGAGGCAGACGAGCGCCGCGATCGAGCGCTTCTGGGATCCGGTCGTCGTGAGCGCATGCAACGTCGCGAGCGACCGCTGCGACGCGACCTACGCGATGCAGGTGTTTCAGGAGGGTTTTCTGGCGAGCGCGTGGAGCCCGACGATGGGCGTGTCGACGGTGCCGCTCATCGATCTGTACGACGCCGCGGAGGCGATCGTCGCGAAGGCCGGCGGCGAGGTGCGCCTGGGCGAGAGCGCGATGGCGATCAACTTCGACGGCGATCGCGTCACCGGCGTGACCACCGACGAGGGATTCGTCGAGGGCGCCGCGGTGATCGCCGCGGTGCCCGCGGATCGCCTGGACAAGCTCTGCTCGGACACGCTGAAGCAGGCCGACGTGCGGCTGCGCCGACTCGACGCCATCAAGCCCTCGCCGATTCTTGGCGTGCATCTCTTCTTCGACGCGCAGGTGATGGACACGCCGCATCTGGTCCTGCCAGGCCGCGCGACGCAATGGCTCTTCGACAAGGGACGAGACGAGTCCGGCCTGTGGCACGTGCACGCGGTGATCTCCGGCGCCGACGCGTGGATGGAGCTCGACGAGCGCGAGATCGCGCGGCGCGTCGCGCTCGACGTGCAGTGGGCGCTGCCGCGGGCGAAGGGACTCGAGCCGCGCGAGGTCCGCTCGGTGAAGGAGAAGCGGGCGACGTTCGCCGTCGAGCCGGGCGTCGACGAGTTCCGTCCGACCGCGATGGCCGACGCCCGCGGCGGCGTGCGCAACCTGTTCCTCGCCGGCGACTGGACCCGCACCGGATGGCCCGCCACGATGGAAGGCGCTGCGCGATCGGGCTACGCCGCGGCGGCCGCGTGCGTTGGTGGCCCCGGGCTCGTGCCCGACGTGCCGGTCGCGCCGCTCGCACGATGGCTGGGGCTGACGTGAGTCGCGAACTGACCGAGGCGATCCTCGCGCGGATCCGCGCGATGGGATTCGCCGCCGCCGGCGTGTGCGACGCGCGGCCGAGCGAGCACCTCGACTTCATCAGGCGCTGGGTGGCCGAGGGACGGCACGGTTCGATGGCCTGGTTCGAGGAGACGCTCGGACCGCGCCTCGATCCGCAGGCGTTCGTCGCGGGCGCTCGCAGCGTCATCTGCGTCGCCGACCGCTACGCGCCGCCGCGGCGCGATCGGCGCGGCGACGCATGGCCGCCGCGCGGCCGGGTCGCCCGCTACGCGCGCGGCGAGGACTACCACGTCGTGATCCAGAAGCGGCTGCGCTCGCTGGTCGCGGCGCTGCGCTCCGAGCATCCGGGCCACACGTTTCGCGTCGCGTGCGATCTCCTGCCGGTCCTCGAGCGCGAGTACGCGGCTCGGGCCGGATTGGGGCGCATCGGCAAGCACACCCTGCTCATCGAGGACGGCGGCACGTCCTACGTGTTGTTAGGCGAGATCGTCACGACGCTCGAACTCGCGACGACGCCGCGCTGCGACGGCGACCCGTGCTCGTCGTGCACGCGCTGCATCGACGCGTGTCCGACGGGCGCGATCGAGCCGTACGCGGTCGACGCCTCGAAGTGCATCTCGTACACCACCATCGAGCATCGCGGTGCGATCGACGAGTCGCTGCTCGAGCCGACCGGCGACTGGATCTTCGGCTGCGACGTTTGCCAGGAGGTGTGTCCGCACAACGCGCCGACGCGGCGCAAGAAGGCGCTGCCGATCCTCGACTGGTACCGCGAACGGCTCGTGGACTTCGACCTGCTGGGCGTACTCGGCTGGACCGAGGCGGACCGCATGGCGGCGACGCTTCGGAGCGCGACGAGGCGGTGTCTCCTCGAGACCTTCAAGCGCAACGCCCTCGTGTGCCTGGGAAACGCCCTCGCTTCGCGCCGCGATCCGGCCATCGAAGACCGCATCCGGGCCATCGCAGACGACCATCGCGAGCCGCAACTCGTCCGGGACGAGGCCCGGCGCACGCTGCTGCGGATCGACGCTCCGGCTGCGCGGCCCTCGACCGACGACCGCGGACGACGGTAGATTTCAGGGGCGAGTTCGCCGCAATGTCGATCGAACGGTCGCGTTTCGGCGGCCGCGCGACGAGCGCTCGCTCGTCCCGCGAGGCGACGTCGGCGGCGCGGCGAATCGAGTCCCAGGCCAAGGAGCGATGACATGGACGGAGCGCGAAGGCACGTGCGAGTCGGGCGGTCTCGAGAGCGCGGGCTCGCGATGGTCGTTGCCGTCGTCGCCGCGGCCGCATCGGAAGCCGTCGCGTCCGACTGCTCGCAGACGGCGACCGGGCGCATCCCCCTGACCGATCTGGGACCGGGCCTCTACCTCGGCGCGTTCGAAGGCGGCCTCTACCCGGGCGGCTTCAACACGCCTCCGGGACCGCATCACACGCTCGCGCGGCAACAGGCGGCGGCGATCGCGCCGCGACTGCCGAGCGGCGTGCCGTCGCCCGACGGCAAGGTCGTCCTCCTCTCGATCGGCATGAGCAACACCACGCAGGAGTTCTGCGGCGCCGGACCGGGCGGAGGCTGCACGCCGAACTCGTTCGCGGCGAAGGCGATCGCGGACCCTGCCGTCGATCAGGCGCACGTCGTTCTCGTCGACGGCGCGGCGGGCGGACAGACCGCGGCGACCTGGGACTCGCCGACGGACCCGAACTACGACCGCGTCCGCGATCAGGAACTCGCGCCGCTCGGGCTCACCGAAGCGCAGGTCGAGGCGGTGTGGATCAAGGTCGCGAACGCGGCGCCGAGCGTTTCGCTGCCGGCTGGGAACGCCGACGCGTTCACGCTCGCGACGCAGACGGCCGCGATCGCTCGAGCGGTGCGCGTGCGCTATCCCAACTGCAGGCTCGCGTTCCTCTCGAGCCGCATCTACGCGGGCTACGCGTCGTCGACGCTCAATCCGGAACCGTTCGCGTACGAGAGCGGGTTCGGCGTGAAGTTCGTGATCGCCGAGCAGATCAGCCAGGACGCGGGCAATCCGCCCAGCGAGGGCTACGGACCGTTGGTCGCGGGCCCGAACGCGCCGGTGCTCGTCTGGGGGCCGTATCTCTGGGCCGACGGACTGACGCCGCGGAGCGACGGCTTGACGTGGACGTGCGCCGACTTCAACGCCGACGGCACGCATCCGTCGGCGAGCGGCGTCGACAAGGTGTCGACCCTCTTGATGGCGCACTTCCTCAACTCGCCGTTCGCGCGGCCGTGGTTCCGAACGCCGAAGCCCGCCGATCTCAACGGCGACGGCGTGGTGAATGCAGCGGACCTCTCGACGCTCTTGGGCGCGTGGGGACCGTGTCCGAGCGACTGCCCGCAGGACCTTGACTGGGACAATGCCGTCAACGCGTCCGACCTGGCGATGCTGCTCTCGGCGTGGACGGGGTGACCGCGGCAGGCCGAGCGCTCGCGTCCTGCGTCACTCGGACCAATCGCCCAAGAGGATCGCAAGATCGCTTGCGCCGACAACGCCGTCGCGATCGAGATCGCCGACCGCCGACGATCCGACAGTGAGCCACGCGCCGAGCAGGATCGCGAGATCACCGGCGTCGACGTCGCCGTCGACGTCGAGGTCGGACGGCGCCGCGAGGATTCGTAGCGCGAGTCCGCGCATCGAGGGGTCGCACGTCGGCGGAATCGCGCCACCCATGACGAACATCGATCGCGTCGGTCCGATGGTCGTCGCGCACTGCGCGGTCGGCGCGTACGCCGTTGCAGCGAGCGGGCCGATCGGCGGATCGAGCGCGGTCCATTCGTCGCCGTTCCACGCTGTCGCAGCGGCGCTCGAGCCCGCGCCGGGAACGAGGTCTTCCCCCACGGCGACGAGCCGCGGTCCTAGCGGCGTGCGCACGCTGCATGAGTCCACGGCGAAGAGCGGCGGCTCACCGCCGACGATCGGAGTCCACGCTCCGGCGTCAAGCTTGAGGACTCCTCCCAATGAGAGCATGTAGAGCTGCGGACCTGCGCCGTCGTCGTGCACGGTGAGCGATAGAACCTCGTAGAGGGCTCCCGACGGCATCGTGAGCCACGCGGTGCCGTTCCATCGCCGGACCCATCCGAATCCCGACGTGGTCGCGCCCGCCGCGTACAACATCGGGCCGGCTCCGTCGTCGAAGACCGTCAGGGCGCGAACTGGTCCCGGGACGCCCGAGCCGAGCTTCCGCCAGCCGCTGCCGGTGTACGCGGCGACATGCTTGATCGTCGAGTCGCCGGTGACGCCGAACTCGCCGCCGACTCGAACTGTCCGCCGACGACGAGTCGAAGGACGCCGTCCACTTCGACCTCGTCCAATCCCCTCACCAAGGTCATCGCTTTCGACTGATCGACACCGGAGCCGAGCCCGCTCCACGCGCCGCCTTGGCGCCGCGCGACGCCGAACGTGACGACGTCGCCGGCGCGGCCGATCTGCCCGCCGACGACGAGCCCGCCGTCCGGCGCCGTCGCGAGCGCCTTCACTTCGCCGACGACGCCGGACATGAGCGGAGCGAGCGATCTGCCGTTCCACACAGCGAGATTCTGCGCGGGCTCGCCATTCGCCCGCACGAACGTCCCGCCGATCACCAGCACGTTCGCGCCGTCGAGGCTCGACCACGCGCAGGTCGAGTCGGGAGGAGTGACCGCCGTGGCCGCGGACACCGCGACGCAAGCGAGCACGCAGCACCACCAGAGCATGCGGGCGCGCGACGCGCTGCCGGCGCCGCGGCGCCGATCGAAGCGGGGCTCGGTGTCGCAGAATCGGGCAATGCTGACGGGCATGACGCTCCCTGACTCGTCAAGGAAGAGCGAGGCCGACGGCGGGGCGATCGCGATCACCGCCGCCGTCGTCGATGACCCATTGCGCAGCCCAAGGCAAGCGCGCACGCGCCTCCGGGTCCCGGGACGACTGCGACGTCGAGCGTCCAGCCGCCGAGGCTTCCGGTGTCGCCTGATTCGTAGTCGGTGATCGTTAGTGTCCACGCGCCCGCGATCGACTTGCCGACGAGGAGCGCGTTGAGATTGATCGGCGTGCCGCTGCCCGCGCCGCTCGCCGCGTACGTCCCGGAGGCGATGTTGTACGTGTTGCCGTGACCGGGATCGGTGGCGATCTCCCAGAGGTTCGCCCCTCCGTCGGCAAACGCATACGTGCCGAGGTAGTTGGAACTGTCGCCGAAGAGCGAGCCCGTATATCCAATGCGATTGACGAGCGAGACGGTCGTCGCGTCAGGCAACGTCAACGTGATCTGCACGTCGCCGACCCAGGTGTGCGAAAGGTTCGAGAGCGTGATGCCGTTGATCGCGCCCACGGTGCCCGCGTCGCCGACGTTGATCGTGAAGCTCGCGACGCCAGGCAAGTCGCTCGCGTCAACGAGCGATCCGCCCGCGCCGACGTAGAGCGATGCGTTTGCCGCAGCGGAACCGCCAAATGCGATCGCGAGCACCGCGCCGGCCCTCATCATTCGTGACATGCTCTTTTCTCCCGAAATGCGGTGACGCTTACTCCACTACGTCGCGCCCGGCGATGCCGTCGCCGGTCAGGAAGTGGTAACTGGTGTCGACGAGGAAGTCGTAGGCCTGCGCGCCGCCCACCCCGTTTGGGCCGAGCGGCGTGTTGCGAACCCAGAGTCCCTTCTCGATGAGGAACTGAGACGACGATGTGACCTTGACTCGCTGGTCGCTCTCCATCGCCTCGCGCGGCGAGACGATGCGGACCGAGCCGTCAAACATGAGACCGAGGGGCCGGGCCTCATAGAGTTGGTTGAATTGATACGAGTCGCAAGGCGTATCCCACGGCGCGCACTGTCCCTCGATCGCGCGGAACTCCATGATCTGCGTCTTGAGGCTCGGATAGACCGCCGCCGTGATTGGCGGGCTCGCGTAGCCGGTCGCTAGCGTGTTTGGATTCTTGTAGCCCGCCTGCCGCGTGAGAACGCCGAGTCCGAGCATCGCGGAAGGGGAATACGCGTAGCTCGACCACACCGGCGCGCTCGCCACTCCGGCGTAGCTGCAGCGACTCGCGAAATACGGTTCGACGCTGCCGATGATCGCGGCATCGTCGGGCGCGTAGAAGGTCGGCGAGTAGAAGCGGCCGTCCACGTATGGTTGGAAGCCGGCCGCGTTGGGGATGCGGTAGGCGCCGAACGTGACATTTGCGCCGCTGAAGGCGATCGGGTTTACATAGTCGAAGTTGCCGCAGTTGGCGTTGCCCGCGCAGCCGACGGTGAACTCGATATTGAGGCCGTTGCAGTTGGTACCGAGCGACGCCCCCGTGATGCAGTTGCCCGCGGATATGTAGCCGCCGCAGCCGCCAAACGCTCCGACGTCGTCCGGCACCATGGTGAATTGACGGTTGGTCCAGTCGGCGGCGTACGCGGTGTGGGCTCGCGCCAGCGCGGCGAGGTTCTGTCGAGATCGAGTCCGCATCGACGAGCAGCCGACGGTCGCGAGCGCCGGAATGGAGATGGCCGCAAGGATGATCGCGAGCGCCACCACGATGCAGACTTCGAGCAGCGTGACGCCTCGGCGACCAACCGGTGCGCGGTTCGACGCGGGGCGATCGAACGTGCGATGGTTCATGGCTGGCCTCCCTGGCGCCCGTTGCGTCCGCGACGGAGGAAGTCGCGACCGGTGATGCCGTCGGTGGTGAGGATGTGGAACGAGTTGCGGGTGTCGTCGAACGCTTGCGCGCCGAAATAGCCGTCGGCGCCGAACGGCGTGTCGCGACTCCACAGGCCGTCTATCCCGTTGGTGCTCTTCAGCATCGACGCGTCGTCGGCGACGGCTTGCGTCATGGTCATCTCAGCGATCGAGCCGTCGAAGAAGAGGCACCCGGGCTTCGAGGCGATGCCTTGGTTGAAGTAGTAGGGCTCGGGCTCGCTCCACGCGGGGTTGGTCGCGGCCGGCGGGTTGACCAGCCAACTGTGCTCGACCATGCGCGTCTTCAGGTCGGGATACAAGCACTGCGCTTGCGACGGCGCGTCGTAGCTGTCGTCGAAGTCGGCGTCGGGGTTCTGGAATCCGCCCAACGACGGTCGTCGGAAGACCCCCGGGTTGTAGAGCGCGGCGGGCGACGTGCAGTATGCCGGGAACGCGATCGTCCCTCCGCTGCTGGTGAACTGGTCAGGCGCGGGGAAGTAGGTCGACGCGACGCTCCACGTCACGCTATCGAGTTCGCTATACCACTCGCGCTCGTAGAACTTGCTGCCCACGTACTCCTGAAAGCCGCGGAAACTCGGAATGCGGAAGCATCCGAAACCGGGTTCCGACCCGCCGAAACTGATCGGGCGATAGACCATCAGGTTCGAGCAGTTGCCGGGGAACGAGACGCACAGGCCCGAGCCGATGAAGTAGCCCCACATCGCGCCGGAAACGCTCCACCCGAGCAGGGCTTGGTTCGGACAGACCACCGAGCTGACGTAGGTGAAGCAGTTCCCGTTGACGGTGCCGAGATCCTTCGGCGCCATCGAGAATTGCCGCTCGTGCCAATCCGCGGCGTAGCACGCCTGGGCCTCACCGAGGACCACGAGGTTCTTCAGGCTGACGGTGCGAAGCCCGCCCGAGCCGAGCGTGCGCACCATCGGCACGAAGGCGGCGACGAGCAACACGACGATCACCAGCGTGACGATCGTCTCGCCCAGTGTGAATCCTTTGGGGGCGCGTTGCCTCCGGGCGTCGTGAAATCGGGCCTTGTCTCGCTTGCCTCGTCGTCGCATGGGCACTTCCTCCTCGGGCGGGTACAGGCAATACGAAAACGGGAGCGAGCCTCCAGAGAAAGCTCGCCCGAATGTTGCGAATTTCACGAGACCCCACGCCAACGGCGTGCGAGCACCGCATCCACTCGACTCCGACTTTCGTCCTAGAGGGAGGATGATTGATACAGCGGAGCGATCGCCGAGACGAGTGCCAAGAGCACGATCAGGACCGCCGCGAGCATGATCAGGGTGGCCAAGGTGATCGCGATCCAGCGGCGGCGGCGGTCAACCAAGGCCCAGACGCCCGCGGCGATGGCAGGCAGGCAGAGGATCGACAGCAGCCATGGATAGTTCAGGAAGGGAACCGCAATCGCACTGACCTTGGTGCCGTGCTCGCTGGCGATGCCCCGTACTTGTCCGAGCGCGAACGGCCCGAGGAGCGCGATGATGATGCCCGAGCCAATGACGAAGACGGCCTTGAAGCCGATGACCCAGTTCGTCGTCGTGGCCAGCCGATCGGCGCGAGCCGACGAATCGAATCGCGCCGCGCCGCGCCGCCGGTCCGCCGGTGGGGGCGGGGGAGCGCTTGGCGCTGGGGGCGGCGGTGGTGGCGGCGGAGGCTTCGGCACGGTGCGTCCTCGATGGCCGCCGACGGAGCGTTTGGTTCGCCGGACGAATGCGTCGCCGCGCAGCGTCGCGCGGCGTTACGTCACTTGCCGCCGCCCTGCATCGCCTTCATCATCGCCTGCTGGAACGCGGGCATGACTTGGTCGGCGCTGGAGATCGCGCCGCTCTGAATCTGTTGCGCGACGGCGTCGGCTGCCGCCTTCATTGCGGCCTTCATCGGACCCATCGCAGCCATGGCCTGCTGGGCCATCGCCAGTTGCGCCGGGTCGATACCCGCGAACAAGCCCTCGCCGTTCGCGAACCACGCGCCGTTGATCTCGACGAGCTCGAGGTCGACCTGGCGACCCTGCGAATTCGTCCGCATGAACGTCTTGCCGCCTTGCTCGATCTTCTCGAACGCGCCGCCGAGCGGGTTGCTGTTGCCTGCGGCTTGGCCGATGCTCGCCAGCGCTGCGTCGCCGAACTTCTCCTTGGCGGCCTTCAACATCGGCATGATGCCGTCGACCATCGACATGCTGGCCGAGAACATGGCACGACTGCCGTCGGAGGAGAACGCAAAGCCCTGTTTGGCGAGCTCGATCCCCTTGTCCATGTTGGTGCCTGCGCCGAGGAACGCGGCGACGAGATCGTCCTTCGAGCCGAAGCCGCTCCCGACGCCGACGAGCGGGCCAGCGGCTGCGGTCGGCGCCCCCGAAGGCGCTCCGGCGCCGAACGGACGGCTCTTCGCCGCCGACGCGGCGTCCGCGGCGGGCGCCGGTGCGCGACCTTCCACGCGGGCAACCGAGGCCTCGATGGCCGAACGGGTGCGAGCCACGGCGGGGGACTCGCCGTTCATCGAGCCGATCGTTTCCAGCGCTGCGCCGTAGCTCTCCTTCGCGGCGGTGACGAGCGTCTCGCGCTTCGCCTTCAGCGCGTCGATCGCCTCCTTCTGCTTCGCCTCGCCCCCGAACAGCGAACCCGCCGCGGCGAGCCGCTGATGCAGCGCGATCTGCGCATCGATGCCGACGACCTGCTGCCACGCGAGATCGCCGAGGGCGGCGTTCGCCGTGACCTTGGTCTCGTTGGCGCCGGTCGCGCCGGCGCGGCCGCCGTCGTCGCGAGCCTTCGCGTACATCGCGGTCGCCTTCTCGTACGCCTCGTTCAGCGGGCCGGTCGATTGCGCGTTCAGCGCGTCGATCGCGGCCTGCACGCTCGCACGCAGATCGTCGGCGGCCTTCGTCAGGCCGCTCGCGTCGGACTTGAGCTGCGTCGAGAAGTTCTCGAGCGCCGCGAGGGCGGAGTCCGCCGCGGTCGAAATCGCTTGCGCGGCGCTCAGCGCGCCGTTCGCGTGATCCAATTCGGGCTGGAGCGCAAAGAGCTGTGACTCGTCGAGCGCGATCGAACCGCGCAGGAGCGCCGCGTTCTCGCGAATCGTCGCCGACTCCTCGACCTTCGGGAACGCGGCGATCGCGTTCGTCGCAAGCGCCTCGCGTCGGAGATCGGCGGCCTGCTGCTGCATCTGCGCGAGCTTGTCGCGGCGCGCGGCGACCGACGACTTCAATTGGTTGATCGGATCCTCGAGTTCCTTCACCTTCGCCTGCAGTCCCTTGAGCGAGCCCTCGGCGGCGGCCTTCGCCTTCTTCAGGAACTCGCGGTCGTCACCGAGCGAGAGCTTCGACTGCGCCTCGGCGATCGTCTGCAGCATGGCGGCCGAATCGGACGCGGCGGCGATGAGCGTGCGGGCGCGGTCAGCGGCGAGTTCGAGTTCGCGGGTCGTCGACGCGTACAGCGCGGCGGCGCTCGAGGCCATGACCGAGGAAAGCACGCCGGCGGCGGACTTCGTGGTGGCGGTCGTCCCCAGCGACGAGGTCTTGCCCGCGATGCTGCCGAACTCGCCGGCCTTCTTCTCGCGGTTGAGGACGGTGACCGATTCCGCAGCAGCGACGAACGCCCGCGTTTCTTCGCGGAGGTCCTTCGCGGCTGCGACTTGCGCTTCGACGTTGGCGTCCTTGCATCCGTGCAGCGGCAGGACACTCGCCGTGCAGAGGAGCGACAGAAGCGTGGCGCCGGTCGGAATCGGGGACGAGCGGAAGCGAATCGTCATGCGTGATCAACCTCGTCACGACCGCCATCGGCCCGCGCGAAAGAGGACTCGCCCGGGACGGGGATCGAAGGAGCGGAAGTGTACAGGAAGCCCGAGCGGTTCAGTCGCTCGCGACCCGCGAACGATGCACCTCGGCCAACGCCGACCGGAGTGCGCGTTCATCTCGGCTACCGCGGCACGCGCGGTCCGTCGGCGGCCGACGGCCGATCCGGCGCGTGGAGATCGGGCGGTTCGTAGTCCACCGGATAGTCCGGACGCGGGTGGTACATCGCCCGCACCCACTCGTCGAAGTCCTCGAGCATGCGCTTGTTCGCCGGGACGAAGATTGGCTTCCAACCCTCGACCTCGGGGTGTGGATGCCGCGATTCGGCGCGCGGCAGCCCGTACTGGATGATGAGGCTGTCGCGCGGGTGATCCCAGTCGATGAGCGGCGGCAGTCCGTCGAGCTTGAGGCGATCGAGGATGAGCAGGTTGGTGTAGCGGACTTCGGCGCTCTTGTAGTTGCGGTTGTGGAGGAAGAACCTGCCGGCGTCGACGCCGCCGTGGCAGCGGCTCGTCGCGCAGTTGCCGATGAGCCACGAGTTGTGCACGCGCTGCCGGAAGAGGTTCAGGGCGTACGGCTCGGCGGTCACCTGGATCTGCGGATAGAGATCGCGGGCCTTGAGGTCGAAGAGGAGTCGCACGATCTTCATCGGCTCGGCGCGGAAGAGCGCGTTGCGCTCGTCCGCGTCCTCCGGGATGAGCTTGCTGTCGGAGTACTTCTCGAGCATCTCCCGAATCAGGTCGGAAGTGATGATCACCTTCGGCTGCCGGCGGAAGTCGAGTTCGTAGACCCGGATCAGGTTGACGTCCTCGGCCGAGAGGAGCCGCGACGGCAACGTGTCCTTCATCGTGACCGGGCCCGACCGACGCTCGTTGTCGCCCTCGTCGTCGCGCGGCGTGCGCGGCTCGTCCTTCTCCGGTGCCAGCGTCGCGGGCTTTGTCGCGCTGAGCGCGAGCTGCGCGTCGATCGCCCGCAGCAACTCCTTGGCCTCGTGGAGCTCGACCGACTCGAGGATCGACACGACTTCCTCGCGCGACTCGGCGTACATCTGCTTGTTGTAGAGGTACTGCGCGAGTCGCAGGCGATCGGTGTAGTGGTCGTGCGGGATCTCCTTGCGCGCCTTCTCGTAGAACTGGCGCGGCGTCAAGGTCAACGTCACGTAGTGGACGTCCTTGCGCGGGAGCTTCTGCCGGATGCCCTGGATCTCGATCTCGGCGTAGTCGAACGTGTCCGCGATGATGGTGCCGCTGTAGGTCGTGCCGTCGCGCATGGTGATCACGCCGGGCTGCCCCGGCTCGGGATCGACCAGTTCGATGACCTCGAGCACGCGCGAGCGGAAGAAGGGCTTCAGCTTGCCGTTGGTTTCGAGGACGACGTAGTCGTCTTCCTCGGCGCGGACGACGCCGCTGAATTCGTGGAAGCGGTCTTCGATGACGTGGACGCGGCGCGGCTTGCCGCTCGCTGCCGGCGCCTTCGGTGGCGTGGTGTCCTGTGGGGACGGTTCGCTCGGCGGCGCCGTCGGGGTCGGCGTCGGCGGGGCCTGCGGCTCGCCTGCGGGTGGCGGCGCCGGTGCCGGCGCGGGCGTTGGTTCAGTCGGCGGCGCGGGCGGGGTCGGCGGGGTTGGCGGATCATCCGCCGCCGTCGCGATCGGCGTCGCCAGCGCGACGAGCGCGAGCGCCGCCACTCCCAGTCGCCGGGAGATGTCGCGGAAGGTTGGGCGGAGATCGGATCGGCGCATCGCGCAAGTGTCTCGCGCGTTCGCGCGGCGTGCAACGGTTCGGACGTCGGAGGTCCGAGGTTCCTCCGCATCGTCTGCTACCGTGCGTTTTCGCGCTCCCCGCTCGTCGCATGAGCGGCAGTCGCGCGTGGAGGACACCCCATGAAGCTTGGCGTGATGGCCGCGTTGTTCGCCGACCGGAGCCTTGAAGCCGCAGCGGAGTTCTGCCGCGACGCCGGCCTCGACGCGATCGAACTTCCGGTCGGCGCGTATCCCGGCAAGCCGTTCTTCGACCCGGCAAAGGTGCTCGCAAGCAAGGCCGAACAAGACCGCATCAAGGGCATCCTGAAGGAGCACGGCCTGACGCTGTCGGGGTTGGCCGTGCACGGCAACCCGGTGCATCCGGACCGCAAGCAGGCCGACGCCGACCACAAGGCGTTCGAGGTCGCGGTGCAACTGGCGCCGAAACTCGGCACCGATGTGGTCATCACGTTCTCCGGTTGCCCGGGCGGATCGAAGAGCGACAAGACGCCGAACTGGGTCACCTGCGCGTGGCCGCCAGACTACAGCGCGATCCTCAAGTACCAGTGGGACGACGTGCTCGTTCCGTACTGGAGCGAGCAGGCGAAGTTCTGCGCCAAGCACGGCGTCAAGGTCGCGTGGGAAGCGCACCCGGGCTTCTGCGTCTACAACCCCGACACGCTGATTCGGCTGAGCGAGCGAGCGACGAAGGCCAGCGGTTCGAAGAAGGTCGTGCTCGGCGCGAACCTCGACCCGAGCCACTTCTTCTGGCAGGGCATCGATCCGATCGCCGCGGCGCGGGCCCTCGGCGAAGCGGGGCTCCTCTTCTACTGCCACGCGAAGGACACCGAACTCGACAGGCACGAAGGCGCGATCAACGGCTACAACGACGCGCGGCCGTACACCGACCTGAAGCATCGCGCGTGGAGCTTCCGCACCTGTGGCTACGGCCACGGTCACGAGTTCTGGAAGCCCTTCGTGTCGATGCTGCGCCGCTACGGCTACGACCACGTCCTCTCGATCGAACATGAGGACGCGTACATGGCGATCGAGGAAGGCTTGCTTCGGGCGATCGACTTCCTGAACGACGCGATCATCATGGATCCGCCGGCGACGCCGTGGTGGGCCTGACGCGGCCTCGAGCAGCGCGCGAGGAGTGAGCGGCCAGCCGCGAGAGAGACGCTCCAGCGTCCACCCGCGTGAACGATTCTCGCGCTCGTGGATGCGCCGCGCTTGAGTTGCACCGGAGTCGGGTTAGTCTGGATCGGCGGGGCGTGGTTCGTGCGAGAGAAGCCCCGTACGAGGAGTGACCCCATGTCGATCGGGCGTTCGGGCGAGAGAGCGGTTGTGGTGTGCGCCGGCGTGACCTTGGCGCTCTTCGGTCTGACGGCGAGCGCCGGGGCCGAAGTCGCATCGTGGACTGCGCCGCTCGGAGGCGACTGGTTCACGCCGGCGAACTGGTCGACCGGCGCCCCGCCGAGCCTCGCGGGCATCGCGAGCTTCACCCTTGCCGCCCCGAACAACTACGACGTGACGCTCAACTCGTCGGCGACGCTCGCGGCGATGAAGGCGAGTTTCGACAAGCCGCGACTCGTGCTCGGACCTGCGGTGCAGCTTCAGTTGGCGGGCTCGTCCGGGCTCCTCGTTGGCGGCGCGACCACCACGAACAACACGACGTTCACGATCTCGGGCGGCACCGTGCTCGCGCCGCGCGTCGACATCGGAAGCGCGGTCGGCACGTTCACGACCGTCACGTTCGAAGACGCGACCACCGTGAACGTGAGCGGCAACTTCTCGCTGGGGCTGTCCGGCTCGGGTGGAAGCGTGTCGGTCACCGAAGGATCGAAGCTCACGATCGGCGGCGACCTCAAGTTGCCCGGCGGCGGCGCCAACTACACGCTGCTCGAAGCGACCGGCGCGGGCAGCGCGATCATGCTCACGACGAATCTGCAGACGGGCACGAACGATCCGCACATCAACGTGTCCGACGGCGCGCTCCTCTCGGTGCCGGGCTTCGCGAAGATCGCGAGCTTCACCGGCGTGCCCGGCGTCGTGGTGAGTGGGACCGACTCACGATTCACCGTCGGCGGCACGCTCGACGTCGGCTACAACGTCGGCGGCACCGGCTGGTACGGCTACGTCGGCGCGTTCGACCATTCGACGGTCGAGGTCGGCGGCATGATCCGCGTCCAATCGCAGACTGCTCCGTCCGCCACGCTCGCGGCGAGCGGCGGCGCGACGATCAAGGGCAGCGAGGTCGCGATCGCGGCGAACGTCTTCAACTGGGGAGGTCTCGTCGACATCGACGACGGCCATCTGATCCTCACCGGCTCGCTGGTCGGTTCGCAGCCTTTGAATGCGGCGCGGTTGGTGATGTCCGGACCGATCGACGCCTCGGGACTGTGGATCCTGTCGGGCAGTTCCAGCGGCAGCCAGACCATACTCGAGGTGAGCGGCACGACGCACGCGTCGAACGTGACGCTCGGCAGCTCGTCGACCATCCGCGGCCGCGGCGGCCTGCTCGACTGCAACGTGACGACCGGAGGACTCGTGCACGTGCGCGTACTCGACACGGGGTTCGACACGCTCGCGGTCGGTGGCGACTGCACGCTCGGGACGTCGGGCTCGATGTGGGTGCAGTGGGACACCGACTTCGAGAACCTCGACTACCTGAATGCGCCGCCGCTTCTCGATGTCGCGGGCACGCTCACGCTGAACGGTCCGCTCACGGTGTCGATCGATTCGACCGACTCGTTCTGGGACAAGGTTCGGCCGCCGATCGTCCTCGCGCAAGCGCAGGCCATCGAAGGATCGTTCTCCGGTGCGTCGATCGATTCGTATCCCGGTGCGGCCTTGGAGCTCCGCGTCACGCCGACGCAGATCATCCTGCAGCGCCAACTCTCGGCCGACTTCGACAACGACGGCGACGTCGACGCGACGGATCTCGCCACGCTGCTCGGCGCGTGGCGCGGCCGCGCCGAGCACGACCTCAACGGCGACGGCATCGTCGAGTGCGCGGACTTGGCGATCCTCTTGAGTCAGTGGACTGGTGCGTGGTGAGGGGCTGAGGCGCGCCGCGCGCGAGATCGTCGAGCTTGTAGTCAGCGACGGGATACCTCGGACCCCTTCACGCGCCGAACTGCCACTCGGGCGTGGAGAGGACGAGCGCGCTGTTGGGCGCGATCACCGGCGCGACTCCGCGGAGCGCCGATGCGGGGGGAACTTGACCGTGGGATTGCGACTCGGGAACGGAGAACCGGGTTCGTTGGTCGCCGCACGTAGGCGCATACGAAAATACGTTCTCCTGCGACGAGGACCTGAGCGTGGACGGCACCGTTGGCTCGACGGATCTCGGGATGCTCCTCGGTTCATGGGGACCGTGCTCGATCGAGATCCTTGCGGCATGCACATGTGCGGACCTCGACCACGACGGCGAGATCGACTCGACCGATCTGGGAATTCTGCTCGGTGCGTGGGGCGTGTGCTCGTACAGTTCGATGAGAGCCGCGGAGTCGGAAGCGGTGACCGAAGACTGGACTCCGTCGTCGCTCGCGCCGTTCGATGGCTTCGACTCGAGCATGGACTTCGCGGCTTGGCTTGGGACGCTGTCGGAGACGCAGCGGCTTGCCGTTCTGAGTCCGCTGCTCGACTGATTCTGGGAGGAAGTCATGAGCGCGAACAATCCGCTTGCGGCGTGTCTAGTTGCACATGCCGTGCTACTGACGTTCCCGGCTGTCAGTGTTGCTCAATGCGCGTACCAGTTCACGGCGATCTATCCGATTCCTCAGACAGGCGGAGTCGCAGGCTGGGGCATCGGCGACGATGGCAGCGTGGTCGGCTCTGCGACCTGGTTGCCCACGTTGAAGGACCGGCCGATGCGCTGGTCGCCCGCGACAGGCGTCATCTTCTTGCCAATGCCGGTGGGCGGCATTCAAGGGAGAGCTCAGATGACGGTGTCCGATGGCACAATCGTCGGGTGGTTCACACCGTCGGGGAGTCCTGAGGACCGCCGCTTCATCGTGTGGTTCAACGGCAGCGTGGAGGGGAGTTCGTCGCTGGCGCCGATGACGAGCATCTCCGTCTATGGCGCGGGGCCGAAAGGCCTCGCCGTCGGCATGATGCAGAGCGGCGTGGAACCGCCCTATCCGGTGATGTGGCAGGACGGTGCGTATCTCGACCTGCCGGACGAGATCGTCGCGGGCCACGGCCTGATCGCCGGGCCGAACCAGTTCGGGGTCTTCACCGGCTATCGCTTTCCCAGCGGCGAGGAAGCGAAGGACGGTCGGCCGTTCTTGTGGACGCCGGGCGGAGTGATCGTCACCTTGCCGATCCCGCCCGGGATGCTCGCGGCGGAAGGCGACGCGATCAACGCGGCGGGACACGTCGGCGGTCGCGCGTACCTGCCACCGATCGACCAGTCGGCGCTGGGGCCGTGGCGCCCATACTTCTGGAACGGTCACGCTGCGATCGAGTTGCCGATGCTGCCCGGCGCGACGAAGGCCACGGTCTTCGCTCTCAACGACGTCGACCAGCTCGTGGGCAACTGCACGCTCCCCAGGAATCCGTCCGGGGCCACGATCTGGATCAACGACCTGCCGTACAGCCTGCATGAACTCGCCAGCCTGCCCACGTCGTTTCAGGTGACCATCGCTTCGGGAATCAACGAGTCCGGGCAGGTCGTGGCGAATGGCAGCTTCAATGCCGCTGGCACTGGCGTCTTCACTCCCGTCGGAGTCGTGCCCGCGGACGTGACGCTCGACTGCAAGGTGAACGAGCGGGACATCGAGAAGGTGATCCAGTCGTGGGGGCCGGTGGACAGTGCGGTCGTTCGCCGCGCCGACATCGACGGCAACGGCGTGATCGACGGGTTCGATCTAGCCGAAGTGTTGGGGGCGTGGACGGGCTGAGTCGCGCACCCGCGACGACCGGCCGTTCGTTCACGCCCGCCGCGCGACGACGACGAGGTCGCGATACGCGCCGCCGATGCGGGCGGTGCGCTCGACGGCGAAGAGTCCTTCGGCGCAGACGAGCCGCGTGAGTTCGTCGAGCGTGTACTCGCACACGTGATACGTCGGATCGCTCGACGCGCCGAACTGCCACTCGGGCGTCGAGAGGACGAGCCCGCCGTTGCGCGCGATCACCCGCGCGAGTTCGCGCAGCGCCCGGGTCGGGTTGTGGAGATGTTCTATGACGTCGAAGAGGATCGCGCCGCGGGCGGAGGCGTTGGCGAAGGGCAGCGCGTACGCGCTGCCTCGCACGAATCGCGCAGCGTTTGTGGTCGCGCTCGACGTCCGCGCCGCGAGGTCGAGCGCCGCCGCATCGTCGTCGACGCCGACGACCGGGAGGCCGCGCTCGGCGAGCTTGGCGGTGAAGAGCCCGTCGCCGCAGCCGACGTCGACGACGTCGCCCGCGCCGTGCCCGCAGGCCTTCGCCGCGAGATCGACGAGCATGTCGGCGCGCTGCCGGAACGCTGCGTGTTCGGCGTACGCGGTCCAGTGAAACGCGCCGCGCTCGACGTACTTCTCGAACGGCTGCGCAGCGCCGAAGAACCGCGCGTTCCAGCGCAGCGCCGCGATGTCCTTTCGTGCCGCGATGGCGTCGATGTCCGGCGCGAACGGATGGAACCCGAAGCGCGTCACGAACGCCCGCAGATCGTCGACGCCGATCGCGAGGGGCGCGTCGTCGACGCAGACGACCTCCGGCACCGCGAACACGCGGGCGCCGCGCAGCCGCGCTTCCAGGCACCACGTTAGGAGACCGAGCGGTCCGCGCGGCGGTTCGAGCGTCGCGACGAGCTCGCTCGGGAACGCCGCGACGCCGCCGAGCGCGCCGTCGACCTCTTCCGGAAACCGATACGCGACGCGCGGAGCGCCGCGACCGAGCCCGTGCAGTCCTTTCGGATGCACCACGAATTCGCCCATCGCGGCGATCGCTCCGCCGCTCGTGACCCGCTTGGCGACGATGCCGCAGTGGCCGCCGTGATGTTCCAACGCGGCCACGAGTCGCTCGCGCCAATCGGCGGGTTCAATGACATCGACGTTGCATGCGCCGAGGTTGGGCCCGACGACGACCGTCGCACGCGGGCCGCGCTCCACGGTCCACGTCGCGGGCTCCGGCGGACTCGGCTGGGTCGCCCGCGTCATTCGGGGAACCACACGATCGGCGCGTCCTTCGGCCACGACACGGTCACGTTCCAACGCACCGCGATTGTCTCGGGCGAACGCTCCGCGGGACGCGCGGGCAACTCGAGCAGCCACTTGAGGAGTCCTTGCTTGCGCTCCTTCGATTCGTACTCGGGGTCCTTCGCCAACGGCGGCTGCACGTCGGCGAGCTTCACCGTGATGCCTTCGTCCTGCGACACCGGAATGCGGTCCCACAGCTCGACCTTCACCGGCTTCGGCACCGAGTTCGTGAGCTCGATCTTGTACTGGAGCGCGACCACCGACTCTTTCGAGATCAGCCCGCTCTCCGATTGATTGCGCGACACGATCACCCGCTTCGACGCGATGCGGCGATCGGGACCGAACCACAGCTCGACATCGGCGCCCGGCGCGACGTCGGGCAGGACGGCCGAGCCCACCGAGTCGTTGCCGAGGAACACCGTTGCGCGGCCAGACAGAAGCTGGTACGCGCTGTCGTTGCGGGTCTTGCCCCGCAAGTACACGTCGGGATCGACCGCGGGGCGCGCGACGTACACGTACTCGGGCTTGAGCGGGATCGTCGCGATGCGCGTCCGCTGCTCGCGCGACGCGTCGCTCGGGAACGTCACCGCGCGGGGTAGCGCGAACGTCGCGACGGTCGCGTTCTGTTCGATGACGGCGTCGCCCGCGACCTGCTTCGCGAGTTCCGCTTCCTTGCTCTCGCCGCCGGCGTCGCGATCGGCTTGGTCGGCCTTGCGCTTGCCCGGGAGCCGCCCTCCGCCGCCGGGTTCCCTCACCGCTGGCGCCGAGACTGATCCTGCGAATCCGCTCTCGACCGGATACGACTTGCGCACGTAGATCGGATCAAGCGCGGCCGGGCTCGCCGAGCGCGACGGCTGGGCCGTCGAGAGCGTGAGCGCGACGTCCTTCCACGACTCGCCGGTGCGCTGCATGACCGATGCGTCGTATTCGACGTCGAGACCGCTCAGGTCGCTCGCGGCGCGGAGCGCGTAGGACGGACGCCATGTCGCGTCGCGCACCGAGTAGATCAGCGACGCCTCGCCGGTCGCGCCGGATTCGGACAGCGCGAGGACCACCACGCCGGTGCGCGTGCGGCGCTCGGCGCCGCCGAGCGCCGCGACACGGGCCTTGAGCGCGGTTTCGTCCTCGTCGAGCTTCCGCTTCGACTCTTCGAGCGCGACGTCGGCCATGATCGCCGTCTCGCGCTCATGCGCGACGAAGTCGAGCTGCGCCTTCAGCTTTGTCGGATCGAGTTCGGCGCCGCCTTCGCGTCCGCCGCCCTGCGCAAGCCGGGCGATGACCGCGTCGAGCGCCTTGAGTTGTCCCTGCAGGAGTTCGTGCTTGGCCGCGAGGTCGCGGCGCTTGAGCCGAATCGAGTCCAGCTCCTGCTGCAGCTTCGCGAGTTCGGGGTTGTTCGCGGTCTCAGGCTTCGGCGTGACGACCTCCTCGTAGCGCACGTCGAGGAGTTTCGCCGGCGGCGCAACCTTCGCCTGCAGCGAGTCCGGCAGGACCGACTCCGGCAGGTTCGCGAAGCGCAGCTCGTAGACGCCGGGCGACTGCGGCAGGGGCGTGCTTCGGGTGACCGCTGCGGTGCCTTGGTAGAGGGTGACCGCGCTCGGCGCCGCTGAGACGGGGACGACCTTCGACTCGACGACGACCGGGTCGTCCGCGAGCGCGATGGCGAGGACGAACGGGATCAGTGCCAACATGCGGCCTCCTGGCGGATTCTTCCGCGTTGCATTGTGACGCCGAGTCAGTTCGGCGTCGGGTCGTCGCGCATGGCCGACCGATTGCCTCGCTCTCGTCTGAAGTGGAGGGCGAGGCAATCGATCGGCCGGTCAAGTCGGGACCGATCAGAAGTCCTGCAGCGCGCCGCGCGTGCCGGCTCGCTCGAGCAGCGTGACGATGCGGTCCTTCTCGGCGAGGTTGCTCTTCGCGACGTCCTCGATGAGACGACGATTCTCGATGTCCTTCTCGAGGTAGCGACGGGCGACTTCGCCGATCGCCGCCGGGTCGAGCGACGAGAAGAAGTCGATGCCCTCGCGATACACGATGTTCGCGGCGAGGCGCTTCGCCTTCAGCCAGATGAGATACGCCTCGGGAATCGACTTCCAGATGCGATCGCCCGCGTACTTGGTGAGCGCGGCCGGCAGGTGTTCGAGGACCAGCGCCTTCGAGTGCTCCTTGCTCGCCTCGGGCCAGTTGGGCAGCGCCGCCGCGATCGCCGCCGCCGCGCCGTTCATCACCTTCGAGAGCTGCGTCGAGATCTCCGGCAGCGGAATGTTCGGATGGCGTCGGCCTTCGGCCATGAGGAGGAGCGCCTCCTGCCGCGCGAGGCTGCGCAGGCGATCGAGGACGTCCTTCACGTAGGCGTCCTTGATCTTCAGGAACTCCTCGTCGGAGAGCACCATGCAGGCGTCGATCTCGAAGCTCGAGCAGATCACGCCGCATTTGTTCGCCGACGAGTCCTTGAAGATGAGGCAACCTTCGGCGCACAGGAGCTTGCGGGCTTCGGGCGTAAGGAAGAGGTTCGCGCCTTCGGCGATGATCGCGCTCGAGGGCTTGCCGTCGGCGGTGAGATAGTCGCGCCAGTTCGACTCGTTGATCGTCGCCGGGCGACCGCCGCCGGGCACGAACGCGTCGGACACGATGCGGTTGTGCAGCGTGTTGCGCAGTTTCGCGCCGTCCGGCTCGTCGATCGACACGATGCGGCCTTGCGGCGACAGCTTCTTGCGGTCGAACGACGCGATCGGAAGCTCGGCCTTGAAGAGACGCAGCAACTCGCCGTGATCGAGACCGTTCGGATCCTCGCCGCTGCCTGACGCGTCGGCGATGCCGACGATGCGGGCGTTCTGGCCGTACTCGCGATCGAGGATCTTGATCATGTTGCCCGCGACGTCGCCGTCGGGACCGCCGGTGATCTTCACGGTGAACGGCTGCTTGCGCGGGTTGATGCCCCGCGCGAGGAGCGCGACTTCGAGGAAGACCGTCACGCCTTCGCTCGTTACGCCGTAGACCTTGTGGTTGATGCCCGCGTCGGGCTTCGACGACATGAACGCGGTCGGCATGCCGTACTTGCGGCGCCGGGCCCGCGCCACGATCCAGTTGATGTGGTCGGGCGTGATGTTCTCGTCGGGCCCGAGATAGATGAACTCGGGCTTGCCGAAGCGATCGACGATGTGCTTCGTGATCTCGGGGTCGGGCGTGATGAGGTCGAGCATGCAGTCCACGAACGCCTTCACGCAGCGCGTGATGTCGTCGCCGGGCCGCACGAGGATCGCGCACTTCGCGCCGCCCTCGGGGATGTCCTTGTTCTTCAACTGTTGCGCCCACGACAGGCCGTACACCTCGTCGAACAGGCGCTCCGCCTCGCGGGCCCACTGCGCCGGCGTCGTCGGACGGATGACGCGAAGGCCGCCGCGGGCGATGTCGCCAAAGCGATTGTGGAAGCCGTCGAAGCCGCGGCCGTGCACGAAGAACGTGCCGTACGGCGATTCGGGCCGATTCGGGTTCTTGAGGAACTTCGGATCGAGGCGCAGCGCGAAGCCGGAGCGGCGCGGCAGGAAGTAGTTGGTGCGCAGCGTGTGCTCGACCGCCTCGAGCATCTTGTGCAGGATCGTGCGGCCCGGCTCGGACACCTTCGACTCGATGTCCGCGTGCAGGCCGGCGGCCCGCGTGGCGAAGGTCTTGTCGTCGATCTGCTTCGCGGGATCGAAGCGGGCGACGAGGAGGTCGACGATCGCCGTCGAGATCGAGATCTGCTCCTCGGCGGCGGCCAGCAGGCGGTCGTGCGTGTACGCGAACGGATTGACCGGGCAGAGCACCTGATGCACGAGGTGCGCGAGTCCGAGGATCGCCTCCGCCCGCGAGAGGCCGAGGTGCGGATGCCGCTTCGCGAGGTCCTGCACCGTCTCGTCGATCCACTTGATGCGCTCGAGGTCGTGGCGCACCGACTTCCAGAGGTCGCTCTTCGGATCGATCGCCCTTCCCTCGGCGGTCTGCACGACGTACGCGGTGAACGTGACCGTGCCGAACGGCGGATCCTTCACCACGTCGAGATACGCGCGGTTGATCGAGACCTTGTACTCCGCGAGGATCTTCGCGGTCCGCTCGAGCATCGTGCGCGTGCGGGCATTCGCGTAGGCGATGGTGAGTCGGCTCACCGTCGGATCGGCCTCGGGCTCGAGCTCGACGATCGCGCCGTCGGAGCCCGACACCGCGCGGAAGAGGGAGTTGTGCTTGCAGATGCGCAGCGGCGTCAGCGTCAGCACGTACTCGGCGGTGCAGTTCGCGAAGTACGCGGCGATCTGGTCCGCGGTCCAATCCGCGCCGTTCGCCTGCGCGTACGCGATCGTCTGTTTCAGCTTCTCCTGCTGGCGGGCGTCCTTCGCGTCGTAGGGAACCTGCTCGCCGAACTCGAACGTGTCGAGGACGAGTTGGCCGTCGCGCGCCGAATGGATCTTCGCGGCTCTCAGCGACAGCTCGCGCGGAAGGCTCGACACGAGTTCCGCCAGCACGCCGGGGCGATTGCCCGGGCGCATGAGCGTCCATTGGCGGTTGTCCTCGCTCCTGAGCGTCATCTCCAGCGGGCGACCGCTCGCCTTGGCGGCGATGATCGCGCGCAGATGGCTCATCTGGCTCGCGCGGTCGGTGTCTTGGAAGTACATCGGGGGCATCTGGCTGAAGAACCAGGGCACCACCGATTCAGCGGTCTCGCGGAAGCTCTTCGCGAGTTCATTGACGGTCGACGCGGCGTCGTGGGTCGACGGCGCGGTGGCGGGTGTAGGGGGCATCCCGTATACATACAGCCGGAACGGATGCGCCCGCAAGGGAGAGCCGCATTCGACGTCTCCGGACCTTCCCGCGGTGGATTCCTTCAAGTCTGTGGCGCTCCAGTGCTTGCAGTCACGATTGGCAACTTCGACGGGGTCCACCGCGGCCACGCGACGCTCGTCGAAACCGCCCGAAGAACCACCGGGCCGAGCGGGCGCACCGTGGCAGTCACCTTCGAGCCGCACCCGATCTCGCGGCTTCGGCCGGACTGCGTGCCGCCTCGACTGACCGGCGCGGCTGAGCGCCGACGCCTGCTCCTCGAAGCCGGCGCGAACGAAGTGATCGAGCTCGACCCGACGCCGCAACTCCTTGGGCTGGATGCCGCTGCGTTCATTCGCGAGCTGCGCGGTCGCCTGCGATTCGACCTGATCGTGGAGGGGCCCGACTTCCGATTCGGGCGAGCGAGGTCGGGGTCGATCGAGACGCTTCGGGCGATCGCCGCGGCGGACGGCTTCGTCTGCGAGGTGGTTCCGCCGATCGACGTCGCGCTGCGCGACGGGACCCTCGTCGAGGCCCGCTCGTCGCTCGCGCGGTGGCTGCTCGCGCAGGGTCGCGTGGACGATGCATCCCGCGTGCTCGGTCGACCGTACGCCCTGATCGGTCGCGCCGTGCCGGGCGATCGGCGGGGTCGCACCATTGGCGTGCCGACCATCAACCTCGGCGAAGTCGAGACGCTCCTGCCCGGCGACGCGGTGTACGGCGGACACGCGACGCTCGCCGACGGACGTCGCTTCGATGCGGCGATCTCGGTGGGCACGAAGCCGTCGTTCGGGCGCTCGGCGCGGGTCTGCGAGGCGCATCTCCTCGACGCCGCGCTGCCGATGGACTGGTACGGTCACGCGGTGCGCGTCGAGTTCGTTCATTGGGTGCGCGAACAGATCGCGTTTCCGACGCTTGACCGGTTGCTTGAGCGCATGGCTGGCGACATCGAGGCGATCCGCGCCCGGCTCGCGGCGCCGCGCGCTCCGCTCATCGAGGCCGCATCGTGAACGAACCCGAGTTCCCCTACGTCTCGAACGCCACCGTCGAACGACTCGCGGCCCGCATCAAGGGCGCTCGTCGCGTCGTGATCACGACGCACGCGAAGCCCGACGGCGATGCCCTCGGTTCCGTGCTTGCGGTCATGCGCTCGTGCGCCGCGGTCGGCGTCGCGAGCGAAGGCTGGCTGGTCGGTCCGTTCGAGCCGAATCTCCTCTCGCTCGCCGCGCCGGCGAAGCTGGAACTCGTCGATCCGTCGAAGCCTCGACTGCCGCCCGACGACGCGGATCTCGCGATCGTCGTCGACACCGGCGCGTGGACGCAGCTTGAGACGTTCGCGCCGTGGCTACGGCCCCGCGCGGATCGCACGATCGGCTTCGACCACCATCCGCGCGGCGACGGCGTGGCGAGCGAGCGCATCGTCGACGTGACGTGCGGCTCGTGCACCGCGCTCCTCGTGCGGCTCGTCGACGCGCTGGGCGTGCCGCTCACCTTCGGCGCCGACGCCCGCGGCCGCGGCAGCATCGCGGAGGCGGTCTACCTCGGGCTCTCGACCGACACCGGGTGGTTCCGCTTCCCGAACGCCCGCGGTCCGGAGTTCGCGCTGGCCGCGCGGCTGCTTGACGCCGGCGTCGACAAGGATCACATCATCGAGGTCGTCGAGCAGAGCCATCGCGCCGAGCGTGTCCGCATCGAAGGCCGGGCGCTGGCGGGCGTGCGCTTTGTGCCGCTCAAGTCAGGCGGCGATGTCGCGATCATGCGACTCGCGCAGTCGGACTTCCGCGAAATCGGCGCGGCGTTGGAGGAGACCTCGGGCATCGTGAATCTTCCGATGGTCGTCGCACGCGTGCGGGCCGCCATCTTGCTCATCGAGACCGAGCCGACCCTGATCAAGGTGTCGTTCCGCTCGAAGCCGAAGGACGACGCGGGCCGCTTCGTCGATGTGAACGCGCTCGCGGCGCGGTTCGGAGGCGGCGGCCACGTGCACGCGGCAGGGGCCCGCATCAAGGCGCCGCTCGACGAAGCGCAGGCGCGCATCGAGGCCGCGATCGCCGAGCTGAGGTAGGGGGTCGCGCACGGGGGTGTCCTGTGCGCCTTCGGACCGTATTTGCTCCACGCGCTCCACGATCTCACAAGACGGCGAAATGGCCAGAGCGAGTGTGCCAGAGCGAGTGTGCTAGAGCGTGTTACGGACTTCCGCTCCGTCGCGCCGATCTACGGGCATGGCACGGAAGCCGTATCCAAGCGACGTCTCGGATGACGAATGGGAGTTCGTCTTCCCCTACCTGACACTCATGCGCGAGGACGCGCCGCAACGCGAGCACGACCTCCGGCACGTCTTCAACGCCCTCCGCTGGATGGTCCGGTCCGGCGCGCCGTGGCGGATGATCCCGCACGAGTTCCCGCCGTGGCACGCCGTCTACGACCAGGCGCAGCGCTGGATCAAGGCCGGTGTCTTCGAGGCGATCGTGCACGACCTCCGCGAGATCCTCAGGATCAACGCCGGGCGAAAGGCGTCGCCCACCGCGGCGATCATCGACAGCCGGACGCTGCAGAGCACGCCCGAGAGCGGGCACCGCGCCGGCTACGACGGGGCGAAGCGGAAGAAGGGATCGAAGGTGCATCTCGCCGTCGACACGCTGGGCAATCTCCTGGCGCTGCACGTGACTCCCGCAGACAGGCAGGACCGCACGCAGGTGAAGAAGACGGCCAAGGCCATCCAGAAGGCGACCCGGCGGACCGTGACGCTTGCATATGTCGACCAGGGCTACACCGGCGAGCAGGCCGAGGACGACGCGTACGGTCAAGGCATCGACCTGCACGTCGTGAAGCTTCCGGAGGCGAAGCGAGGCTTCGTGCTGCTGCCCCGGCGGTGGGTGGTGGAGCGGAGCTTCGCGTGGGCGACGCGATTCCGGCGGCTGGCGAAGGATTACGAACGCCTCCCGCAAACCGTCGCGGGCCTTCACTATCTCGTGTTCGCCTGCCTCATGCTTTTCAAAACCTTTGGCGGGAGTGCGTAACACGCTCTAGAGCGAGTGCGCGCGCAGAGGGCGCAACGGAGCGATTGAATTGGCCTCGCCCGGTCCCGCCTTGCTGCCGATCACGTAGCCGATTTGGATCAATCCAAACGTGATCACGGTCAGCAAGGACGCGACGATGCCCTGAACGCACCGCGCATCGAGGCCGGCATCGCGCAGGGTGGCGGCGTATTGCCTGGTGTGCCGCACGTCCACGATCAGCACACGTCCGCCGGACTTGAGCACCCGCGCGATCTCGCGCACGGCGGTTTGCCGCTCGCCCGCGTTGTAGATGTTGTGTAACGCCATGCTCGAGAGGACGACGTCGAAGCTCGCGTCCTCGAAAGGCAGCTTGCGCGCATCACCGGTGTGCACATCGACCTTGTCGGCCACGCCTTCGATCATTGCGTTGTTGAGCGTCCCCGCAGCGTTGTTGCCGCTGAGATCTTCTTGCTGCCACTTGTCGATGCCGACCGCGCGGCCGGTCGAGAGCCGCTTGGCGGCGCCGATCAGAAACAATCCGAGGCCGCACCCCACATCCAGCACGCGCTCGTCACCGCGCCAGTCAATCTTGTCGAGATAGTCTTCGCGCTCGCGCACCTTGCCGATCTTGCTGTCGTAGATCATCCACAGGCCCATCGCGCCGCAGCCCAGGCCGGCCGAGATCAATGGCCTCGCGATGACCGCGATAAGGTCTTGCTTTGACCACACACCGAGCAGCAGCGTGATCAGCGAGATCGCTCCCAGCGCCGCCACGATCAGCAGATTGCGCACCGCCACCGGCGCGTCGATGCCGTAGTTGGTGGTGCGATTGCCTTTCACTCAGCGGCACAATCTAATCATTGTTGGCTCACGACGACACCACATGCCGAGGTGCTGACCAAGCCAAGGACCTTGCGCTGTGCGGCCCGCGCCGCGTTGTGGCTACGCGTTCAGGTCGTGCAGCGTCGCCGCGTCGGTTGCGAATCGTAGCTGCGCGATCTTCCGGCTCAGCCTGAATTTCCGTGCCCGATGTCGCCAGCGTGAGCTAACTCTCGCGTATCGCTTTGAACGGGAAGCGCGACTGTACGGAGCGCGAACGGTGCTTCCAAGCTTGGCCCGCGCGAGGCAACTCGCGCGCGTCGCCGCGCCGCAGGCGACGCGGAGACGAGGCGATGCGCGGCGACGACCCACTGCGGCCGGTGCGGCCCAAGCGGACCAATCGTCATCGTTCGATCACCGCCCATCGCGCCAGCGCCAGCCGCTTCATCGGATTGACCTTGAGCCACGCGCCCGGCAAGCGCTCTCGGAGGAACGCCTCGCGGTCGGCCGCCTTCCGCCAGCAGCCGACCTCCGTCGCTCCACATCAGGTCCACCAGCGGCTTCAGCAGCTCCGCACAGCTGACCATCCACCCGCACATCGTCGATCTTGAGAGGTCGAATCCGCTCTGCGCGAGCATGCCTTCCTCCCGATACAGCGGCGCGTGATCCGTGAACTTCGACACGGCGACGTGCGCGAGGAGGCACGCGCCAGCCGGTACGCTTGTCGCGTGCACCGTCGCATGGATAGCGCCTCGCACGAAACCCTGCGCGTCGTCGGGATCGATCCGGGACTCGAGCGCACCGGCTACGCGTGCGTCGAGATCGAACGAGCGAGCTACGACGCGCGGCTCGTTGAAGCGGGGGTGATTCGGCTGAAGCCGAAGACGCCGCTCGCGTCGCGATTGCGGCAACTGGATCTCGAACTCAGCGATCTGCTCGAGGAGTTCGCGCCGTCGTGCATGGCGGTCGAGTCGGTCTTCACGCACGCAAGGAACCTGCGCACCGCGATCCTCATGGCGCATGCTCGCGGCGTCGTGCTCCTCTCGGCGCAGCGCCGCGGATTGGAGCTCGTCGAACTGACGCCGGCGACGGTGAAGAAGTCGATGACCGGCAACGGCAACGCGACGAAGCGGCAGATGCAACTTGCCGTCGCCGCCGAGTTCCGGCTCGGAGCACCGCCGGAACCGCCGGACATCGCCGACGCGATCGCCATCGCGCTTGCAGGCGCGCGCCGCGCGTCGTGAGCGTCAGCGCGAATCGCCGGGCGACGGCGTCCTCGGCGGGGCATCGTCCAGTCGAATGGGGCTGAGGTCTTCCTGCCGCGCGGGGCGGCCCACGCCACGGATCCGTTCGCGCTTGCGGGCGACGCGCTCCGCCGCTGGCGAGAACTCCTCGACCTGCGGAATGGCAGCCGCGACGCGCATGGCAAGATCGCGATGGAAAAGAAGTGCCGCGAGCGTCGCGACGCCCGCGGGCGGCGCCGCGAAGATGGCGGCGATCGCCAACGCGGGGGAGGTCGCTGAGAGCAGGATCGCCGAGAGCGCAACCCCCCAGAGCGCCGCGGCCAGCGCGATCACGATCGTGCCGCAACGCTCGAGCGGCATTCGGTCACGAATGCCGATCGCGTCGCAAAGTTCGACGAGCGCCCGCCGCGACTGCACGATCGCGAGCAGTCCCACGGCGACGGCGCATGCCGGCAGAAGCAACTGCGCCGGTCCCGCGAACGCGTTCGCGACGCAGCTCCCCGCTGCGCCGAGGAATGTCGCGCCGCCCGCGACCGCGTAGCCGAGCGCCCAGCGCCGCGCGGCGACTGCTCGACCGATCGGGTCGCCTGATTCGAAGACAAGCCCATGAAGTCCGCGGACCACGTCACGAGAGCCGAACCAGTGAGCGACGCCGTGCGTCGTGATGCCGGCGATCGCGATCACCGTGAGCGGCGGGAGGAATCCCGCTCCCATCACAAAGGGAACGACGGCCCAGGTCGACTGTGCGATCCACCAGCACCCGCCATGGACCCACTCCCACCGTTCCGCCTCGCGCTCGACCTCGGGTCGTCGGAGCACGCCCGCCGCGGCGATGCTCAGCCGCAGCGGCAGTCCACACTCCGGGCAACGACCGCCCTCGGGGAGGCCACGGAGGTCGTACCTGCAACGTCGGCACCGGAGCCCGGCGGAGGTTGCCTGGGGCGCGGGCCGATCGGTTTCGCGCGGCGGCACGGTCATGCGGGGATTGAGGCCCGGTCGATGGAAGCCAACCGAGTCCGGTCGGCCGCCGTCCGCGGACGACCGGAGCGGCCGGAACAGACCCGTCGATCCATCGAAACGGAGCGGCGCGAGCCGAGTATAAGAACCCGGAACGGTCACCTCGACCCGGCTTCATCGAGCCAGTCCTCCGAGGAGAATAAACCGCAGGCGTCGAATCGCCGATCCGGTCGAAATTGATCGCGTCATCTCCCGTTCGCTCCGCCTCCCAAGACAGCATTCGTCGTTGTCGTCGCTCGGTCGCGATGGACCGCCGACGACCGACCCATTCGCGGCCTCACATTCGCTCTACGCAAGGCACCACATGCCCAACCGCTCTGATTCGCGCATGCTCCGTCGGGTCCTGACCGTTGCCGTTCCGACGAGCGTCCTTTGTTTCCTCGCGCTCAGTTGGCCCGTGCCGTCGACCTCGGCGGCGCCGCAGCAGACACCGCCGCACGCCACGACGGGCGGTGCCGCGGGGACGAAGGGAGCCCAGACGGCGTTCCGCGGATCGTCGTCGGTCGCCGAATGGTCGGATCGGGTGTGGAAGGCCGCGAAGGACGGCGATCTCAAGCAGGTCGAAGAGACGCTGAAGAGCGTCCCCGACAGCAAGGCGACCGCAGACGTCGAACGGTTGCGCGGACTCGTGGCGGAGCGATTCCGTCACGCCGAAGAGTCGGAGACGACGCGCGGGCACGACGTCGAGGCGGCGGCCAAGGAACTGGACGACAACCTCGCCAAGTCGGACATCCCGAAGGCGCTGACGTCGGCGGTCAAGCTGCAGACGCTCTCCGACGACTGGAAGAAGGCGCTTGAGCGCGACGACATGAAGGCGGTCATCGCCAAGGCGGGGACCGCCGACGAGTCGGCGCAGGCGGCGGGCGACTGGCTTCTGTCGCAGGAACTTCTGTTCCGGCTCCGCACGCTGTTCGAGGACTCCGGCGATCGCACGACCTTCAAGCGCTACGACGAGGCCCTCGAAAAGGTGAATCGCCGCATCGGGCTGATGGCGCAGTACGCGCCGAAGCAGCTCTATGAACTCCGCAAGAAGGCACTCGAACGTCTCGGGCCGACGGCGAAGGCGAACGAATCCGGTGCCGCCGACGGGGCTGCGCCCGACCCGAGCACGGTCAACCCAAAGCCGTCCGACGCGAAGGGGACCGACGCCAAGGACGCCGATTCGAAGATCCAGTTCCCTGAGTGGAACCCGGCGTTCTCCGACGATTGGAAAGACCAGGTCCGCGGCATTACGACGCCGATGCTCTCGACCGCGCTCAAGACCGCGGCGAACGAGCACATCAGCGCTCGCGGATGGCAGCCGCTCATTCGCGGCGGACTCGACGCGCTCGCGCTCTTCGCCACCACCGACGCGCTGAGTGAGACGTTCCCCGGACTCAAGGATGAAGCGAAGGTGAAGCAGTTCCTCGCGGCCGTCGAACGCGGCCGCGCGAAGCTCGCGGAAGTGCCCGCGGACAAGCTCGAGGCTGCGGACTATCGCGACATCCTGCGCGACCTCCTCGAGACCAACCAGAAGACGATCGAACTGCCCGACAACGTGCTGTTGCACGAGTTTGGCGACGGCGCGCTCGACGAGCTCGCGGGCAAGTTCGAGGATCAGTACTCGGAGATCATCTGGCCCGAGCGGCTTCGTCGTTTCGAGCAGCAGGTGAACGGCGACTTCGTCGGCGTCGGCATCCTCATTCGCCACGACGACAAGCGCGACATCATCGTGGTGAATCCGCTCGAAGGCTCGCCCGCGGCCCGCGGCGGCATCAAGGCCGACGACCACATCGTCGGCGTGAACGGCGCGGCCACGACGGGATGGAGCCTCAACAAGGCGGTCGACGAGATCACCGGCCCGCCGGGACAGCCGGTCACGCTGAGCGTGCGCCGTCCCGGCAAGGAACTGCCGTTCGACGTGACCCTCGTGCGCGATCGAATCAAGATCCGCTCGGTCAACGGCTGGTGGAAGAAGGGACTCGACGCCAACGGCGCTCCGCAGTGGGACTACTGGATCGACCGCAACTCGGGCATCGGCTACATCCGCTTGACCTCGTTCAACGAGGACTCGTTCGCCGACTTCCGCGCGGCCATCGACCAGATGAGGTCGGAACACCCGCTCAATGGTCTCGTGCTCGACCTGCGCCACAACCCGGGTGGCCTGCTGAAGTCTGCGGTCGAGTTCACCAACGCCTTCGTGCCGTCGGGCGAAATCGTCAGCGGTGAGAACCGTGACGGGCAGCAAGTCTGGAGTATCGAAGCGCAGCCGAACAAGGCGGACCTCGCCGGACTTCCGCTCGTCGTCCTCGTCAATCAGGGCTCCGCGAGCGCGAGCGAGATCGTCTCCGGCGCGCTGCAGGCGCACGACGCCGCGGTCGTCCTCGGCGAGCGCAGCTTCGGCAAGGGCAGCGTGCAGACCGTGCACGACATCTCGGACCGCACCGCGAACGCGGGCATCAAGCTCACCACGCAGTACTACATCCTGCCGGCGCTCCCCGGCGAGAAGCACGGGCGTTGCGTACACAAGCGCCCGGGCTCGACCGACTGGGGCGTCAATCCGGATCTCGTCGTGAAGATGACACCGGCGCAGATCGAGAAGACCGTCGAGCTGCGGCAGAACGCGGACATCATCGAGGAGTGGAAGGACGAGGCCGAGCGCAAGCCGCGCCCGGATCCGAAGGATCTTCTGGCGAAGAACCTCGATCCGCAGTTGGAGACGGCGCTCCTGATCCTCCAGGCCCGCGTGTTGAAGGACGTGGACGCCGCGGCGGTTGCGGCCGCGAGCCGCTGATCACGACGACTCGGTGCGAGACCCAACCCAAGGGCGCGAGCGGCGAACCGCTTGCGCCCTTCTTCGTCAAGTCCGCCGGCGGTACCGCGCGGACGATCGCGCGGTCAGGCCGCGGGCGTCGGCGCTTCGCCAGTTGCCGGCTGCATCGCCTGATAGCGCTCGATCGCCGCACGCGCGTTGAAGAGCATGCGCTCGCGTCCGAGTCGATCGGCCAGGCCCGACCGGCGGATGACCTCGAGGACACCCGGGTTCAATCCAACCAGCCAGAGCGTCGGGCGGTGTTCCCGCTCCTCTCTCTCGTGTTCGATCAACGCTTGCAGCGCCGAGTATTCGAGGTCAGGCACGCGACTCATGTCGAGCGCGACGACGCGCGGCTTGTACTGGGCGATCAGGGCGGCGATCTGATCGGCGACGTCGGTTGCGTTCAGGAAGAAGAATCGCCCCTCGGGCCGCAGGATCAGCAGTCCTTCGAAGGTCTCGTCGTCGGGATGTTCCGGTGACAGCGGCCGAAGCACATCGGCGCCGCGCTTGCGCCCGATCACATACACCTTCGGTCGCGCGGTCTGGCTTGCGAGCGCGATCACTGACACGATGATCGCGACGACGATGCCCTTGAGCGTGCCGAACACCAGCACGCCGGCGCACGCGATCAGCGCCCAGCGGAACTCCATCGTGCGCACCCGGCGAATCGCCAGGAACTCGACGGGCTGGATGAGTCCGATCGAGTAGACGATGACCACGGCGGCGAGCGTGGCGTTCGGCAGAAGCCCGAGGATCGGCGCGAGCAAGAGCATGGTCGCCACGGCCACGCCGGCCGTGACGAGCGACGCCTTCTGCGTGCGGCCGCCGGTGGATCGCACCACAGCGGTCTGCGACGTCCCGCCGCCCGACGGCATGGCCCCGAGGAAGGCGCCGCCGAGATTGGCTGCGCCGCTTGCGATCAACTCGCGGTTCGCGGAGATCGGAGGATCGCCGGGGCGGGCGAACGCGCGACCGGCGGCGATGGACTCGGTGAAGCTCATGAGGGCAATGCCGAGCGCTCCGGGAATCAGGTCGACGATGAGTCCCAGATCCGGCAGCGTGAGCGAGGGGAATCCTCTCGGGATCTTGCCGACGAGCGAGACTCCGCGGCCTTCGAGGCCGAAGAACCACGCCGCCGCGATGGCGGCGGCGATCGCGACGAGCGGCGCGGGTGAGTGCGGCCACAGTCGCTCGAGGCCGATCAGGACGACGAGCGTCGCCGCGGCGACGCCGCAGGTGATCATCGAAGCCTCGGGCAAGTGATGCACGATGCTGGCGATGTCGAGGAAGAACCCTTGCTTCGCGATGTGAATGCCAAGCAGCTTGGGCAATTGGTCGAACACGATCACGAGTCCGATCCCCGCCTTGAAGCCGGTGAGGACCGGGAGCGAAATGAAGTTCGCCGCAAAGCCGAGCCGGGCGAGGCGGGCCAGGATGAGGAGCGCGCCGACCAGCGCCGTCAGCGTCGCCGTCGCGGCGAGGAGCTTGGTCGGATCGCCATCGGGCACCGCGAGCCCAAGCTGTGTGCCGGTCAGGATGGCCAACGTCGTCGTCGAACTGAAACTCAGGACGCGCGACGTGCCGAGCAGCGCATAGATCACCATCGGCACGAATGCGGTGTACAGACCGACCTCGACCGGCAGGCCAGCGACCGTCGCATACGCCATGGCCTTGGGGAGGACGACTGCCGAGGCGGTCAGGCCGGCCACGATGTCGAAGCGCAGCGCCGGCCCGCCCGTGTCGCTCGCGTTCGCCGTACTCGCAGATTGGTTCATGCGTGTGACTCCCGAGTGGAAGGCGATGGACCTCAGTGCGCTTGGGGTGGCAGCACGTACAGCGTCATGGCGAAGATTGCATAGACCATCAATACCAGCGCGCCGACGAACCACGTCGATCGCCCGCTGTTGGTGACGAGACACGCGGTGAGCGTGGCGATGAGGATCATCACCACCGCGCCGGGCCAGAATTGCAGGCTCATCGGCGCTGGCCCGATGACGTAGCTCGCCAGGACGAGCACCGGCGCGACGAAGAGCGCGATCTGCGACGCGCTGCCGAGCGCGATGCCCACGCTCAGGTCCAGCCGGTTCTTCCGGGCGCCTGAGAACGCCGACGCCATCTCCGCCGCGCCGCCGACAAGCGCGACCACGATGAACCCGACGAACGCGGGCGACATTCCGAAGTCCTCCGCCGCCTTCTGCACCGACGCGACGAACACTTCGCTGACGAGCGCCACCAAGACCGTGACGCCGGCGAGCGTGACCAAGGCCACGCCGATGGGCCACGGTGCTTCTTCCTCGGTCTCCGCGTGTTCAGCGCTCTTGAACAACTCGCGGTGCGTCTTGAGCGAGAACAGCATGCCCAGTCCGTAGGCGACGATGAGCAGCACAGCGAGGCCCAGGCTCAGCTTCTGCGTGACGCCGGCCATCGCCGCGGAGTCCGCCTCTGCGACCGCCGAGGGAACCAAGAGCGCGACCGACGCGAGGAAGAGCAGACCCGCCTGCACGCGGGCGCTCACCCGGTTGTACTCCTGCACGTGGTACTTCAGTCCGCCAAGAAGGAGCGACGCCCCCAACAAGAAGAGCGCGTTGGTGACGATGGCGCCGGCGATCGACGCCTTCACCAGCATGTACTCACCGGCGCGCAACGCGGCGAGCGCGATGACCAATTCCGTGAGGTTGCCGAGTGTGGCGTTGAGCAAGCCGCCAACCGCATCGCCTGTCTTGGCGGCAACGGACTCGGTGGCGTGACTCAGGAGTGCCGCCAACGGCACGATCGCCAAGACGGAGAGCACGAAGAGCAGCGTGTGCGCCTCGGGCTTGAGCTTCTCGGCGACGAGCACCACGGGCACGAACGCGAGCAGCCAGAGCAGAGGGTTGTGGCGAATCTCCTTGAGGAGGAGACGCATGGTGGACCACCCGACGGCGTCAACGCGGAGATCGGTCCGACGCGTCCGCGTGAACGCGTCGTCGCTGCATCCACGTGGACGAACATGGTGGGGACTCTGCCAAAGTCCAGCGCCGATGGGGATCGTAGCCGTGTTCGGGTGTGGCGACCGGTAAACGCTGCGCGGATCCGTTTCCCGTCACCGACACGACCATTGGATCGGCGCGATCGTTCACGTCGCCATCTGTGGGCGGCTCGCAGATGCAGGTCGGCCAGCGTGTGGCGGTCGACGGTCCTCGCTTCGCGCTCAGCGATCCGAACGTCTCGGACTTGGGACCTTCAGGTCTCGTTTCGTCGTTTCCACCGGCGACGACCTCGCGATCGAAGCGATGTTGACGACGCCCTCGGGGAACTGCGACTCGCGAGCGCCGGCGTGTCTGCCGTCCTCCGCATCGTGTCAATCGAAGTGCGCGGTCGCGCTGGGGCGTCGATGTCTGCCGTGCGCCCTCAGGCCGCGCCCGCGACCACCGTGCGCACGCCGCCCTTGAACGTGACTTGGGCGACGAGCAAGTCGTCGTCGGGCTTGCCTTCGTGATGCCTCGCGACGAGATTGGCGAGGAACGTCGGGAAGTCGCGCGGCGGCGGGTCGAACGCGACCGACTCCTCGAGCCGCTTGAGACCGAACTGCTCGCCGTTGGGATTGCGGGCCTCGAACGCTCCGTCGGTGTACACGATCACGGTGTCGCCGACGCTCAGCGGTCTCGACATCTCCTCCGGATCGAAGAGTTCCGGTGGCGCCGCGCCTAACACGAAGGTGGTGCAGTCGAGCCGCTCGACGGCTCCGTTCTTGTGTCGAAGGAGCGGCGGAGGATGTCCTGCGACGACCCAGCGTACGAGCCGCGCATCCGGATCGACTTGCACGCAGGCTGCGGTCGCGAACATCGAGTGCGCCGACATCGTGAGGTGGATGTAACGGTTGAGCTGCGTCATGATGAGCGACGGCGTGACGTCGCCCTTGGCCTCGGCAGAGACTCGCTCGAGCTCGCCGAAGAGCCGGTTCACCGTGAGGGCCGCGGCGAGCCCGTGTCCCGAGACGTCGATGACCGTCGTCGTCACTCGTGCGGTGCGCGGGCACCGGATCATGTGCACGAAGTCGCCGCCGATCTCGCGGAGCGGGAAGTAGCGGTAGTTGACCTCGACCGGACCTTGCTCGATGGGCGGCCGGAACATGGCCTCGTGCACGATGCGGGCGCGGCCGAGCTCCTCGCGGCCGTGCGAGACTTCGCGCGAGAGGGCCGCACGCTGGTCTTCCTCCGCGAACCGCTGCTCCTTCCAGAGCCCCAGCCCGATCGGCACCGCCAGCGCGACGAGCGCGGCGACCGCTTCGGCGACGCGAGCGAACAGATCCTGATGCGTGTTGGGCACGCTGAAGAGCGCGATGATCCAGATCGCGAACGCGGATCCCGTCGCGATGCCCGCTTGCGTCGCGGTCCACGGCATCACCGCGGCGGCGGCGATCGCGTAGCCCGCTCCGAAGGGAAGCCAGAACGCGACGTACGCGCAGGGAGTTTCGCTCGCGAGCTGGGCCACGGCCGCGGCCGCGATGCCGATCACGAGAACGAGCGTGACCAGTCGCTCGGTCGTGCGCTCGCGCACGTGCGGCGGCACGTTGCCTCGCAGGCCGAGCGCGGTGGTGGTGATGGCGATCGCCGCGGTGAGGAGCGCGCCCAAGCCGAAGGCCAGCTTGCCCCCGAGCGTCGGCAGCGTGATGGCGAAGCCCGCCTCGACGAACGCCGCGACGAGCGAGAGCCCGGCCACGGCGAACGCACCCGCGACGATTCGCGTGGCGCGCGTCTCAGCGATCGCCTCGGTCAGGTCGCCGGGCGCCTCGGTCCGTCGGAGAAATCGGTCCTTTCGCATCGGAGGAGCCCACGGATCGCGCGGTCAGGCGGCGGGGCCGATTGTACGGACAACGCCTCAGCCCTCGTTCGCCGCACGTGGCTTCGGCGGGACCAACGCACCGGTTCGCGCGTCGACGGTTGCCCTTGACCCGCCCTCTCCCCTATAAAGGGCGGCTTGCGCGACGGTCCCGGCGCGCTGCGGTCGAGCACCGGGACGTCTGTGCCCTAGGGCGCTGGTCGCCCGACTCGCCTACCTCCGGAACCCGCTGAACGCGGGCGTTCTCCCCGATGGCCACCGTGTCCTTGGCGTCCGATCCCGCTTCGCACCTCGTGCCCGCGTCGAAGGGGAAGCGACCCGATGTCCCCGCCGCCACGCTGAAACACTGGCTGCGCGAGATGTCGTTGATCCGCGAGTTCGAGGTCCGCTGCATGCAGGCGTACCAGGACAAGAAGATCGGCGGCTTCTGCCACGTGTACATCGGACAGGAGGCCGTCGCGGTCGGCTGCGTCGCGGCCATGCGACCGGAAGACCCGCTCGTCACCGCATACCGCGATCACGGCCACGCGCTGGCCCGCGGCATGCATCCGAAACACTGCATGGCCGAGATGTTCGGCCGCGTGGGCGGATGCGCGAAGGGCAAGGGCGGGTCGATGCACATGTTCGACAAGGCCCACAACCTCTTCGGCGGCCACGGCATCGTCGGCGCGCAGTGCCCGCTCGCGGCGGGGCTCGCGTTCGCGACGAAGTACGAAGACGAGGTCATGAAGGTCGGGGACGGCAGCGGCAAGTCGAGCCGAGTGACGCTCTGCTTCCTCGGCGACGGCGCCTTGAATCAAGGCGCGTTCCACGAGGCGATGAACCTGGCGGGGCTCTACGACCTGCCGGTCATCTACGTAGTCGAGAACAACGGCTACTCGATGGGCACCGCGATCGAGCGCGGCACCACGATGGCCCACAAGCTCATCTCGAAGGCTGTCGGCTACGGCATCGAAGGCGTCGAAGTCGACGGCATGGACGTGGTGAGCGTGTACGGCGCGATGAAGGACCTCATCGATCGCTGCCGCGCGACGAGCCGCCCCGCGTTCGTCGACATGCGCACGTACCGCTACAAGGGGCACTCGATGTCCGACCCGCGCAAGTACCGCACGCGCGAGGAGGAAGAGCGGTACGAACTCGAGGATCCGCTCGGCAAGCTCGAGAAGCTCCTCAAGGACAAGGGATACGCCTCGGCGGAAGAGATCGAGGCGGTGCATGAAGCGGTGAAGGTCGAGGTTCGCGACGCCGTCGCGTGGGCGGACCGGAGCCCGGCGCCGACCGTCGACGATCTCTATCACGACGTGTACGTGGAGCGGTGGGGACCGTACACCGGAACGAGCCTGCCCGAGATGCTGACCAACCCATGAGCAAATCCGCCTCGAACGTCGCTACTTCCAAAGCGTCGCGCCAGCGAGTCCAGCTTCCCGAGTTGCCCATGCAGAATCGTCAGATCGAGTTCCGCGACGCCGTGCGCGAAGCGATGACCGAGGAGATGCGCCGAGACATCCGCATCTTCCTCATCGGCGAGGAAGTCGCGCAGTACAACGGCGCGTACAAGGTCTCGCGCGGCATGCTCGACGAGTTCGGACCGCGCCGGATCATCGACGCGCCGATCTCCGAGTCGGGCTTTGCCGGTCTCGCGATCGGCGCCGCGATGATGGGCCTGCGCCCGATCGTCGAGTTCATGTCGTGGAGCTTCTCGCTCGTCGCGGCCGACCCGATCCTCAACAACGCGCCGAAGATGCTCTACATGTCGGGCGGCCAGTTCGGTTGCCCGATCGTCTTCCGCGGCAACGACGGCGCGGGCGGGCAGCTCGGCTCGACGCACTCCTGGTGCGTCGAAGCGCTGTATTCGAACGTGCCCGGCCTGAAGATCGCGATCCCCTCGAATCCGTACGACGCGAAGGGGCTGATGAAGACCGCCATCCGCGACGACGATCCGGTGTTCTTCCTCGAGAGCGAGCGATTGCTCTCGCTGAAGGGTGATGTGCCCGAAGAGGAGTACTTCATTCCCTTCGGCAAGGCGGCGATCCGTCGCGAAGGCACCGACGCGACGATCGTCTCGTGGGGCCGCCCCGTGCACTTCTGCATGGAGGCCGCCGAGACCTTGGCGAAGGAAGGCATCTCGTGCGAGGTCATCGACGGGCGCACGATCCGACCGATGGACTGGGACACCGTGTTCGCGTCGGTGCGCAAGACCAACTGCTGCGTCGTCGTCGACCAGTCGTGGTCGTTCGCGTCGCCGGGCTCGGAAGTCGCCGCGCAGGTGTCGCAGCACTGTTTCGACGACCTCGATCATCCGGTGCTCCGCGTGCACTCCGACGACGTGCCGGCGCCGTACGCGCAGAACCTGGAGCAGGAGATGCTCCCGAACGCGCGGAAGATCTGCGAGGCGGTGCGCAAGGTCACGTACAACGCGTGAGCGCTTGCGGCGAACGCAACGTGTCAGCTCCACGATCCGAGCAGCACGGACAGGTCGGCTGCGTCGGTGGTGCCGTTTCCGTCGAGATCGGTCGCGCCGCCGCTGCCCCATGCGCCGAGCAGGAGCGCCAGATCCGCCGCGTTCACGCTTCCGTCGCCGTTGATGTCCGCGGGCAACGGAATGCGGGCGATGAAGATCGCTGAGCCACCGCCGGGCGGCGGCACGACCGTGTAGCCGGTCGAGAAGGCGATCTCGCCGTGGATGTTGAGACTGCGGCGTCGTCCGTCGGTCCCGCCGCTCGCGTAGAGCGCGGCGCCGTCGCCGACGAGCGCGTTCACGCCCGGCGCGATCACGTGCTGGGTGTTGCCGCGGTGCGCGATCCGTAGGCGTCCCGCCGCGTCGGTGCCGTAATAGATGGAGCCGTTGCCGCCTGGACCGGGATTGAAGACCGTTGCCTGAAACGCGACTTGTCCGAGCTGATTCATCGCCGGGCTCGTGAACCCGAGGATGGTCGCGCCTGCCTGGAGTTCCGGCGCCTGCGTGCCGGTTCGCGCGAGGATGCGCAGGACGCCCGTCGGGCCCGGATCGCGACGCACGATCGCCTGGCTGTTGTCCGAGGTGACGCCGGGCCCGGTGAGGAACGCGGTGAAGACGACGTGACCCGAGTCGGCGAGGAAGGCCGAGCTCATCTCGCCGAGGAAGACGCCGGCGACGCCGGGGATCGGATCGCCTTCGCGGACAAGCGCGGAGGTGACGCCGTCGACGTTGACCCAGAGGACGGTCTCGTTCGCGCCGGTGATGCCAGGCCCCGACACGTCGGTCTGGAAGAGCATCGCGTCCGTGTTGTTCAGACCGATCAGAGTGTTTGGCACGCCGATGGGATTCAACGGCCCGAATCCAGGCGCCTCCTGATTGGCGAGCATGACTGCGCTCATGGTGCCGCTTCCCCCGCCGAAAGCCCCCCCCGTATTCGAGTTGGACGCGGCGAGGTGATATGAGCCGGTCGCGGCCAGATACGCGCGATCGTTGATGATCGGCGCGACGAAGGAATTGAAGCCCTCCGGAAGCGGCGTGCCCATGACCGCTTGGGCCGCGATGCCGAGATTGCTGGGCGTCCCCGCGAAAATCGCCGCGAGATTCGAGATCGGCGGCGTGCCCGGCGCGCTGTAGCCCGTGCGGAACGCAACCACTCCGTTGCCGTTGATCATCGGGTCGACGTCGCCTGGCCCGATGACAAACGTGCCGCCGACCACGCTCGGTACGGCACCGCCGTTGATGGCGACGAGCGCGAGCGGCACGCCTTCCTGGGACCACACGCCGGTCTGCACTCCGCTGACGGCGGTGAATGCGACGCGCCCGTTGTTCGAGAGAAGCACCTTGGTGCCGTTGAGCGGAGCGAACGCGCCGCCGCCCGGCGCCGCTGCGCCGGACTGCGCGACCAGCGCGAGCGCCGAAGCGCCGCCCGTGGGTGACGCGTTCGACCAGATCCCGCTGAGGTTGCCGGTGGTCTTCGCGTAGAACGCGACGCGCCCATCGTCGTTCAGAGTCGGCGTTCCGAGGTCGAGGAACGTCGCGGGGCGGAGGCCCGGCGCCGGCGATCCGGCGAGCACGACGACTTGGAGCGGCGGTTCGGCGAGCGCGCCAGCGAAGGTCGCGGCGAACGGGCAGATGATGGCGACGAGCGAGGCGGGTTGGCGAGTTCGCATGTCAGTCCCCGATGCGTGTGGTCGCATCCTCTCAACTCGCGGCCTTGCGATCGCAGGTTTTTCCTGCAAAGAACGCACTTTCACGAAGGCGCGTCCGAGAGCCTAAACTGGTCGCCTTACGCGATCACACCCATGCCCATTCCGCTCACCATGCCTCGCCTGTCCGACACGATGGAGGTCGGCACCGTCATCAAATGGAACGTCAAGGAAGGCGACAAGGTCCGCTCCGGCGACGTGCTCGCCGACATCGAGACCGACAAGGCCACGATGGAAATGCAGTGCTTCGACGACGGCACCGTCGCGAAGCTCCTCGTCGAACCGGGCAAGCAAGTGAAGGTCGGCACGCTGATCGCGATGCTCGCGGCGAAGGGTGAAGATCCGGCGACCGTGTCGGCCGCGACGTCCCACGCGGGAGCCGTCGCGCCCGACAAGGCCGAAGCCGACGACGCCGAGGTGGTGATCGACGGCGGTCGCCTGCGCGTGAGCCCGGTCGCGCGGCGCATGGCGGAGGACGCAGGCATCGACGTTCGCACGATCAAGGGCTCGGGCCCCGGCGGTCGAGTCATCAAGCGCGACGTGCAGAGCGCGATGAGCAACGTGCAGAGCGCCAAGGCGCCGATCGAGACGGCCGCGCCGTTGCCGATCGCCGGACCGTCGACGACCCTCGCGCGTTCCGCGCCGGCTGCCGCTGCAGCGCCGCCGGCGCCAACTGCGGTCACCTCGCTCGGGGCTCCGCGGGCCCGCAAGGTCGAGCTCAGCGGCATGCGGCAGACGATCGCGCGGCGCCTCGTCGAGAGCGTGCAGCAGATCCCGCACTACCAGGTGTCGATGCGCTTCGCGATGGACGAAGTGGTGCGCGAACGGGCGAAGCTGAACGAGGCGCTCGCTCCGTTCGGCGTGAAGCTCTCGGTGAACGACTTCCTCGTGCGGGCGTGCGCCCTCGCGATGGCCCGGCACCCGTTCATGAACTCGAGCTTCGCGGGCGACCACGTCGTCGTTCACGGCGAAGTGAACGTCGGCATCGCGATCTCGCTACCCGAGGAACGCGGCAGCGGACTCGTCGTCGGCGTCATCCGCAACGCCGACCAGAAGAGCCTGCGTCAGATCGCGCAGGAGGCGAAGTTCCTCGCCGACAAGGCCCGCACCAAGGGTCTCACCCTCGACGAGATGAACGGATCGACGTTCACCATCTCGAATCTCGGCATGTATGGCGTCGATCACTTCACCGCGATCATCAACCCCCCGAACTCCGCGATTCTCGCGTGCGGCGCCGCGGTGGAGCAGCCGGTCGTGCGCGAGCATCAACTCGTGGTGGGCTGGGAAATGCAGGCGACGTTGTCGCTCGACCATCGCGTGATCGACGGGGCGATGGCTGCCGAGTATTTGCGCACGCTGAAGGACCTCGTCGAGAAGCCGGCGGTCCTCCTCGTCTGACGCGCGCCGGGTCGCCGTTCGGCCACTCAGCGCGAGGCGTGTTCCCCAGCGATCGGCACGGCAAGCGGGGCGACGCGATTATGCACTTTGTCGTTGCGAACCGACCGGCATGTGCAACACTCGGACCATGCGTCCGATCGCCCTTTCCGCCGCCGTTCTTCTCGCCTCGCCCGCCCTCGCCGATTGGAGTTCCGATCCGGCGACCAACACGCCGGTCTGCACCGCCACTGGCGACACCATCCAGCCCAAGATCGTGCCCGCCCCCGACGGCGGCGTGTACGTCTCGTGGTTTGACAACCGGATCGGCGGCTACGACGTCTACCTGCAGCGCTTCGACATCAACGGCAATCCGCTGTGGGCGCCGAACGGCATCCTGATCGCCGACCGCTCGTTCTCGTCGACCGAGGACTACGGCGCGTGCCCCGACGGGCAGGGCGGGGTCGTCCTTTGCTTCGGCGACGATCGCTTCGGCGGCGTGAAGGCGACGGTGACTCGCGTCGATCCGAGCGGCACGCAGGTGTGGGGCGCGAACGGCATTCAGGTGTCGACCGTTGCGACGATCAACTCTCCGTCGGTGACGCTCTCGGGCGACGGCCGCATCGTGGCCGGCTGGGTCCAAGGCAACAACACCGGCTTGCAGCGGCTCGAACTCGACGGCACGATCGACTGGGCGACGCCCGTCGTGCTGACCGCGTCCGGCGCGCAGTTGTGGGTCGCCGACATGCAGCCCGGCGACGGCACGAGCGCGATCGTGAGCATGGTGCGTCAGACGGGCTTCAGCGGCGCGAAGACGCTTCGTGCGCAGAAGGTCGACGCGAGCGGCACGCTCCTCTGGGGACCGAACCACGTGAACGTCTTCACGACGGGCTCGCTCCAGTTCGGCAACTTCCCGAACTTCCTGCCCGACGGGGCGGGCGGCGCGGTGTTCTCGTGGTACACGACCGGACCGCTCCAGAGTTGGGCGCAGCACGTCGACGGGGGCGGCGCGCTCCTGTGGGGTACCAACGGCGTGTCGGTCACCGTCGCGACCACGAACGAGCGCACGGGTCCGTCGCTCGCGTGGGATCCGGTCGCGCAGCGCGCATACGTGTCGTGGGAAGAGAAGGTGCCGAACACCTCGAATTACGGCGTCGGCGCTCAGGCGTTTGACGCGGCGGGCGCGCGACTGTGGGGCGCGAGCGGCGTCATGCTCATGCCGATCGCCACGAACTTCGGCGTGCGCGAGATGCGGGCGCGGGTCCTCGACGGCGATCCGGTGTTCCTCTTCGTGCGCGACCTCGCGTTCAACAACGGCACGCTCTTCGCGTCGCGGCGCGCAGCGGCGAATGGCGCCGCGGTGTGGGCGGGCGGTCTCGTGCAGGTGAGCTCGACGCGCACCGGCCATAGCCGTCTCGACACGACGGTGAATCCGTGCAACTCGCTCGTCGTCGTGTGGGAAGACAGCCGCGACGGCAACCAGAACATCTACGGCGACGCGCTCCGTCCGGACGGCACGCTCGGGCCGGCGGAAGTCATCCTCGGCGACATCAATCACGACTGCCACGTCAACGCGGTCGACCTCGGCATTCTGCTGGGCGCGTGGGGACCGCAGGCCGCCCCGTCGCCCGCGGACTTGAACGGAGACGGCGTGGTTGACGCGCTCGACCTCGGCATCCTGCTCGGCGCCTGGACCGGTTGAGCAGTCGCGACGAGCGACTCCGCCTCAGCAAGTGGGAGTTCGCGAGCGAAGATCGGTGCGGAGTGCGATTGAGTCCGCGGCGGCGATCTGCTCGCTCACCGGCATCTGCTCGACCGTGCCCGAGTCGCCGGAGGCTCGCGCGATCCCCGCCGCCGCGTTCTCTCGAATCGCGTCGGTGAGGTCAGTCGTCTGCGAACCGCTGGAGGCCGTCGCCATTCGCCGCGTCCGTGGCTGGCACCTCTCCCCGACGGCGACCTCCACACGTCGCGATGCTGTTCGACGAATTCGAGCGCTCCGGAGCGCCCTCCGTGCGCATACTCGCTCTGGCCCTTTCGCCGTCTTGTGAGATCGTGGAGCGCGTGGAGCAAATACGATCCGTACTACGCCTCCTGCCGCAGTCGCCGCAGCAAGTCTTCGACGCCAAGCGCGGACGCCCACCGATCGAGGTACGACTCATCGAGCCTGCCTGCCTGGACGCGGACCACGCCGAGCATGTCGCGCCATTGTTGCTGCGACGTCTCCCCGCCAGCGCGGAACCACCGCAGCTTGGCAAGGATGGTGTCCTCGGGGCTCGCGATCGGCACGCCATCCGCATCGCGACGAGCGCGTCCGATCGCGCTGTGGCGGAACGCATCCGTTCGCGCGGGGAACACGTCGACTTTCACGGCTGATTCGAGGTGGATCAGGTTGAACGATCGCCCTGTCCGAACTGCGTCGCTTGCCGTCTCCTCGTCGACGTAGAACCGATCCTTGAGCGCGGCGCACAGCGCGTGTACTGCGTCCGTCGTCAAGGCGGCGATCACATCCGCGTCAATCGTCGAACGTGGCACGCCGTGATGCGAGCTTGCGATCGATCCGCCAACGTAGTGCGGCACACGCAGCCGATCGAGCGTTGCGATCACGGCGAGCAGCGCATCGCGAAACTCTCGATCCATGGTCTCCACGTGACGATTCCGCGCGGGCTAGCGATTGCCGTCCGGGCCTCGCGCTCGCAGGGCAGCCTCGAACCCCCGAGCGAGCGCATCGCCGTGCAAAAGTTGCACGAGCCGAACGCGCGCCGCGTCGCGGTCGCCCCCGGTCGTTTCCATGATTGCGCGCATCGCGTTCCGCAGGACGTATCCGGTGAGCTCGAGCGCGATGCGCCAGCGCTCATCCTCGCTCTTGCGGGCGAGGATCGCGGCCTGGATCCGCTCAACGTGAAGGGGAGTGTCCGACATGTCCTGCACGCACGAAGGATAGCCGCGAGCGCTGAGCATCGAGGCGTGATCAGCGCGAGTCGGCGGTGTGCGCGCCTGCTACTTCCGCAGCACTTCCTTCGTCGCGTCGGCGAGGTAGAGAATCCTCGCGCACGCGGTGCATTGCACCAGCGCGTTCGGATTGCTCATCAGGGTCGCGACGTGCGCGTAGGGGATCTCAATGCGGCAGGTGCCGCACGCGTATTCCTTGTGACGTCGATCGATCTCCTCGACTTCGGACATCGCTTCGCCATCGGTGAGGTCGGCGACGCGGCGGAAGATCGCACGCTCGCGCGGAGGCACGGCTTCGTCGGCCCTCACGCGCTCCTTCTCGAGTTCCGACAATCGTCCAGCGCAGTCCGCGGTGCGCTCCTTGAGCTGACCGGCGACGACGTCGTGCACCTTCTTCCGATCGCTCATCTGCGCCGCGAGCTTCTCGGCGTTCGACTTCACGCCTTCGAGCTTCTCCATCTCGCTGAGCGTGCGCGAGTCGAGCTCGGTCTTCTTCCCCTCGAGCTGCTTGATCTCCTGCAGCATCGCCTGGTACTGCTTGTTGTTCTGCGAGCTGTTCATCTCGCCGCGCAGCTTCTCGATCCGCGCCTGCAGCGACTGCGATTCGACCTCGAGGTTCTTGATCGTCGCCTGAATCTGGCGCGACTGCGACTGGACCTCTTGGTTCTGTCGATCGAGCGTCGCGACCAGCTTCTGCTGCGCCGCCAAGTCCCGCTCCGCCGCCTCCACTCGTGATCGCAACGCTCGAACCTGGCTGTCGACGCGGTGCAGGGTGAGGAGGTGCTCCATCAGGCTCATCGGGTGCTCCGGAGGCGGCGAATCGAACCGGCCGACGCGAAACGCACTGCTCGCCGCAGTCGACCTGCTCGGAGTTTACTGTGCGGTCGTCGCCGCGAGGAGCCAATACACCGCAGGTCCCGTCATGAGCGGAGAATCAAGAACGTCGAGTACGCCGCCCATGCCCGGCAAGAGCCTGCCCGAGTCCTTCAGGCCCGCATCCCGCTTGAAGAGGCTCTCGGCGAGGTCGCCGAACTGGCCGACGAGGGCGACGATGACGCCGCCGACCGCGCCGACCCAGACGGCGACGTGATCCGCGGCGTGGGGCAGACGCTGGCTGGCCAGTGCCATGCCAGCGCCGACGGCCGTCGCGGTCGCGACGCCACCGGCGAGGCCTTCCCAAGTCTTTCCGGGGGAAAGCCACGGGATCAGCTTGTGACGTCCGATCGAGACGCCGGTGAAGTACGCCCCGATGTCGCAACTCTTCGTCGTGAGGACCGCGCCGACCAGCACCCACGCCGAGTGCTCCTGGCGGATGAGCATCCAGAACGCGATGAGGACGCCCGAGTAGACCGCGACGAGGAGAAGCCCGCCGGTCGCGGCAAGGACTCCGTGCACGTTGTGTCCGCGCGAGAAACGCAGCAGCCCGAACACGACGAACGCCACCAGCGCCGTCGCCGAAAGCGCGCCGGCGTGCAGCGGGGAGCGCAGGAACGGAAGCGCCGACGTGACGACGAACGCGATGGCCGCGGCGGCGATCGAGAGTCGGCGACTCGTCGCGATCCCCACGGCCTCGATCATCCGCGTCGTCTCGTTGGCCATGAGCGGGACGATCGCGAGCGCGAGCAGGAAGAGCACCGTGCCCTGCGGAGCGTTCGGATGATGCCACCCGAGCGCGTCGGCGAGCGAGCGGAGCCCGCCGCTCAACGGCCACGCTTCGAGGCGGTCGTCGAACCACACGAGCGCGACGATCAACGCGATCAGGAGCGGGCCGGTGATGAGGCGATACTTGAGCACGACGTCTCGCGGAGTCAGTACGTCGGCATGCCGGGTTGCACGTCGATCGCCCAGAGATGGATGCCGCCGGCGAGCGACCTCACGTCGGGCATGCCGGCGGCGCGCAGCACCGCCGTCGCCCGCAGGCTGCGCACGCCGTGGTGACAGTGAACGACGACGAAGGAAGCGTTCGAGTCTTCGATCGCATCGCGCAGCTCGTCGAGCTTGCGCTCAAGTTCGTGCAGCGGCAGATGCAGCGAGCCCTCGATGCGGCAGATCGCGCGTTCCTGTTCGGTGCGACAGTCGACGATCAGCGGCGGCTTGGCGCCGTCGCGCACGGCCCGCAGCTCGCGCGGCGTGATCTCCCACTCCGGGCGATACGGATAGCCGGGCGGCAGTCCGCGATCGTCGAGCGTCCGTGCGGTGTCGGTCATGCGCTGGCCGATTCAGGGCGCTGCGGGCTTGTCGTCGGTCGTCGCCGCCGCGGTCGGCGCAGGTGGCGTCAACGACGGCGGATTGTTGGGCACGCGGTTGGTGGCCCACGGCGGACGCATGCACATCCGCACCGGGGAGACGACCAGGTCCCACGCAGACCAGAACGGAGCGGCCACGGACTCGATCGCCATCATGCCCCCGTCGCCGTGCTCTTCGAACACCGTCGCGACGGTCGGATAGTCGCCGCGCTGGCGGGCGGTCGTCTTGTCGTAGGTCGGCGCCGTGACGTACGTCGGCTGGGCCTCGACTTGACGGGTCTCGACGACGATCACCGTCTTGTCCCACGTCGCCCGATCGGGCACTCGCTCGAATCCGCGGGTGACCGTCGGCGGAACCGCCGCGGGCATGCGGGCCTGAAGATCGGGGAGATCCTCGCCCGTCGGCGCGTCGTGGCGATTGAGGCCGCCGGTACAGCCGCAGAGCATCGCGATGGCGACCATCGCCGCGCCGGCCGTGACGTACGAGGTCGAAGGGATCGAGCGCTCTCGTCGATGCATGCAGCTCACTCCTCGGGGAACGCGACGCCTGCCTTGGCGAACGCCGCTGCGATGGTATCGGCATCGAAGCCCGCGCGGGCGAGCGACGCGGCGGTCCGTCGGACGAGCTTCCGGTCGCGGGCCCCGGCGCGGCCGAGCGCGGCCTTCGCTGCGGCGACGGCACGGGCAAGGTCGCCATCGCGCGGTGCCGCGGCCTTCGCAGCCCGCGACGCGGTGCGCTCCTCGACGCCTTCCTCGACCAGGGTCGCCTGGACGAACGCGTGGGCCACGGGTTTCCGCGCGGCCAGCCGCCGGGCCCGCTCGCTCGCATATCGCGCGTCGTCGATCCAGCCGTCGTCGGCAAGCAGCCGCACCGCATCCCCGGCGGCGCGCTCCGGGTGACCGCGGGCGACGAGCTGCGCCGCGAGTTGCGACGCGGTTCGATCCGATCGTCCGAGCATTCGCAGCGCGGCGGCACGCGCGGCCGCGAGGTCGATCGCCTCCGCGAGCCGAACGAGCTTCGCGCTCGAGACGCGGGCGCCGACGCGGAGACCGAGCGCGTCGGCGGTCGCCCGCAGGACGTCGCCGACGACCGCGCCATCGATCGCGACGCGCACGACGCTCGGGTCCTGCGGCGCGGAAGCGATGGAGGTGACGATGCGGGCGCTCGCAGCCATGGTCACCCGACCTGATCCTCGAGTTCGTCGATGTACGCGCCGATTTCGTTCGTCGCCTGACGGTCGCCCGCGGCCTTCGCTCGTTCGAGTCCGGTGCGCAGCGTGGCGACGGCGGCGGCGATCCGCTTCATCGCCTCGAGCGATCGCGCCTTGTGAAAGTACGCGTAGCAGTAGGCGGGATCCGCCGCGAGGCATCGGTCGTACCACGCGATCGCTTCGTCGTGACGTTCGCGACGAGCGAACTCCTGAGCGACGCCATAGAGGACGAACGGGTCCGACGGCTCGGTTTCCGCGAGCTTGAGCAACTGCTCCAGTCGCGCGTCGCGGGGGTCGGCGATCGGCGGTTTCGAGGGCGTCGGGCCCGGACGCGGATCCGTCGCGGTCATGAGGCGGGATGGTATCGTCTCGCGCTTCGTCCGAGCGGCGGACCGCCCGACGGTCGCGCCGCGCGTCGACGGCCAACCTGAGCCGCCATCCGTTCTCGAGCATGCACCGATCCGACTCACTCGCCTCTCGTTCTCGTGTGCGGGCGGCGGTCGCCAGCGCGACCGCGGCCGGCGCGATCGCCTCGATCCTCGCGCTGGCGGGCTGCGAGACGGAGAAGTCGTACGCCGACAAGCAGTGGGCCGAAGCGCACGCTGCGCGGCCCGATCCGGTCCTCGTGGTTCGCCACCACATCGGCGGCACGCACCATCGCACGATCGTTCACGGCGACTACTGGTACGCGACGTATTCGAACTCGCTCCTGGTCATCTCGTCGAAGACCGGCACGGTCCTCCACAGCGTCGAACTGATGCCCTTCGGCGCGTGCGGCGGAATCACCGAACTCCTCGACGTCGGTGACGGTTCGCGGCTCTACGCGCTCCTCGACGGCACCGCGGTCTGCGAGATTTCGCTCGACGATCCGAAGCACCCGAGGATCGCGGCGATGCGCCGTCGGCAGGAGATCGGCTTCCCGCCGCGGGCGATCTCGTTGGCCGGCGGCGACGTGTGGATCAGCGGGGACGGCGGCGTCGTCGCGTGGGGCGAGGTGCCCGACGTGACGAGCGTGCAGATCGACGCGAAGGGACGGAGCCGCACCACGGTGAAGCCTGTCGCCGCGGGGCAGCTGCCGACGGCGCGACTCGCCGACGTCGCCCGCGAGCGAGGAGCGCTCGGGCCGGTCGTCGAATCGGCGCACGGACTCGTCACCACCAGCGGACGTCGCATCCTGCGCCTCGAGGACGGCGCGTTCGTCGGCGCGGCCACGCGCCTCGACGCGCTCGACGTGCATACCGCGGGTCGTCTCGGCGTGCCCGGCGGTTCGCTCTTCATCCTGCAGGGGAGCGAGGGCGCGCAGGTCGGCATCCTGAACGCCGAGCTTCGCGAGGTCGCGTCCCGCGCGGTGCACGGCGTCGCCCGCCGCGTCCGCGTCTTCGGCGACGAGCTCGTCGCGGTGAACGACGAGGACATGATCTTCTTTCCGATCGTGCGGCAGGGCGACGGCATGACGCTGGGCGATCCGATGTACGCGCGGGTACGCGGCGCGCTCGATCTCGGCCAGATCTCGGAGAACTACTTCGTCGTGGTGGGCTCGTTCGGTCGCGCGTTCTGGCGCCGCGCCGAGGACGGCAACGGTCCCGGCGACGAGTTCTACTCCGCGCGGCGCGAACCGGCCGACCTGCGCCTCGCGTCGACGGATCGCCGTCGCGTCCTCGCGGGCGGGCCCTGCGGCGTGTGGCTCTACACCGTGGGAGACGAGGTGTCGCTCGTCAACCGGCCGATCGAGGGCAACGACGGCCGCAAGCCGACGGTGTCCGCAGGTTGGGGCAAGGCGGCCATCTCCGACGACAAGCGCTCGGTGCGCGTGGTGCAGACCGGCGTGGCGCCGGGCAACGAACTCGTGTGGCGATCGCCGCTCGGTGGCGAGATCTTCGGCGTCGAGTCGCTCGACGGCCGACTCTGGATCTGGCACCAGGACGGCATCGACGTGATGACCGTGTTGACCGGCGCGTTCAAGCCCGACGCGGCCGTGCGCATCGAGGGACCGGTGCACTATCTCTTCCCACAGCGCGTGGGCGGCGCGGCCGCGTACGTCAGCGAGGCCGGTGGATTCGGCCTGCTCGACTTCATCGAGCGCGCGGCGCTTCCGACGACGCCAGGCGAGCGCATCGTCGATCGCAACGGCGACGGTACCGACGACGTCGTCCTCACCGACGCCGAGATCGCCGGCGCGCTGCGCGGCATGGAGACGAAGACGTCGGACGTGCAGGTGCCGACCGCGAAGCCGTCGGGCGGTTGACGGCGATCGGCGACGAGACGGCCTTTCCGAGGCGATCCCGTACACTCCGCGCATGAGCGGTTCCGGCGGCTCCTCTTCCTCCTCTTCCCCCGGCGCGAGCGGCGTTTCGGCGCCGGGCGCCGACGCCCGTGCCTCCCTCGCGAGGGCCCAGGTCCTGATCGTCGACGACGAGCGGGACCACGCCGACGTGATGGCCGATGCCCTGCGCAAGCCCGGCCACGTCTGCACCATCGTCAACAGCCTGGCGCAGGCGAGCGACGAACTTCGGCACGGCGCGTTCGACGTGATCGTCACCGATCTGGTCATGGAGCACGAGACCGCCGGCCTCGAGGTTCTGCGTCTCGCGAAGGAATTGCAGCCCGACGCGGAGACGATCATGGTCACGGCGCACGGCGACGTGCCCACGGCGAAGGCGGCGCTCCAGGGCGGCGCGTACGACTTCATCGAGAAGCCGCTGGACCTCGTGGTCTTCCGCAATCTCGTGCATCGCGCCGCCGAGACGGTTCGCCTGCGAGCCCAGAACCAGTCGCTCCGCGGCCAGCTCGAGGCGGCGTACGGCTTCGAGGGAATCATCGGCGACTCGCCGGCGATGCGCCGCGTCGTCGAACTCATCCGTCAAGTGGCGCCGAGCACCATCCCGGTCCTCGTGACCGGCGAGAGCGGAACCGGCAAGGAACTCGTCGCCGGCGCGATCCACAAGCTGTCGAAGCGGGCGCAGCGCCGGTACGTGACCTTCAACGCGGCGGGACAGAGCGAATCGCTCCTCGAGGACCAGCTCTTTGGCCACGTGCGCGGCGCGTTCACCGGCGCCGACCGCGATCGCGAGGGCGTCTTCGAGTACGCCGACAAGGGCACGATTTTCCTCGACGAGATCGGCGACATGCCGCTGTCGATGCAGCCGAAGCTGCTGCGCGTCCTCGAGACCGGTGACGTCGTGCGTCTCGGCTCGAACGAGTCGCGCAAGGTCGACGTGCGCTTCATCAGCGCGACGAACCGCGACCTGCGCTCGATGGTCTCGGAGGGGCGCTTTCGCGAGGATCTCTTCTTCCGCGTGAAGGGCGCCGAGATCCACGTGCCGCCGCTGCGCGAACGTCGCGAGGACATTCCGCTCCTCGTCAACCACGCGATCGGCAAGTTCGCCGCGGAGAGCGGCCGCGACCGTCCGGTCGTGTCACAGCCGGCGATGCTGCGGCTCGTGAGCTACGCCTGGCCCGGCAACGTGCGCGAGTTGCTCAACGTGATCCACCGCATGGTGATCCTGGCGCCGGCGGCGGGGAAGGGCGAGATCGACGTGCGCGACGTGCCCGAGGAGATCCGATCGAACGACGTCGACGAGGCGCCGTCCATCGGCAGCCTCGCGGGCGTCGGATTGGACAAGCTCGAGAAGGAAGCGATCCGCCAGACCCTGGCGATGACCGGCGGCAACCGCGAGCAGGCGGCGCAGCTCCTCGGGATCGGCGAGCGCACGCTCTACCGCAAGCTGAAGGAATACGGACTCCGCTGAGCCGCGCGAACGCGGGCCTCCTCCGCGAGGCGTGATCGACGACCACCATCGCACGACGAGCATCGCGACTTGGGCATCCTGTTCCGGTCCATCTTCCTCGACCTCTGCAAGGTGCTTCTCGTCACGGCGTCGGTGCTCGTGACGGTCATCGCGTTCGGCGCCGCGATCAAGCCGCTCTCCGAGAACATGATCGGGCCCGCGGACATCCTCCGCGTGATGGCCTACACCACCGTGCCGATGCTGCAGTTCGCGCTGCCGTTCGCCGGTGCGTTCGCGGCGGTGATCGTGTTTCATCGCCTCGTCAACGACAACGAGATCCTCGCGATGGCGGCGAGCGGCATGCCCTATCGCCGCATCATGCGTCCGGTGTTCGCGCTGGGCATCGTGCTCACGGCGGTGATGGTGTTCCTCGTCGACTACGGCGGGCCGACGTTCTGGCGCGAGCTGAAGCAGCTCGTGGCGAAGGACCTCACGCGCGTCTTCGTCGCCTACGTCGAGCGTGGCGAAGCGCGGCAACTCGGCGGCACGGAGATCTACGCCGACGAGGCGTACGTGCAGGAGGCGCCGCCCGACAGCGGCGCGACGCAGCGACTGAGGCTCGTCGGCGTGGCCGCGATCGAGTTCAATCACGAGGCCAAGGCCGAGCGCGAACCGCAGCGCGAGTTCACCGCGCAGTACGCGACCGTCGACGTGCATCGCGTCGGCGTGAACTCGCTCCTCAAGATCGCACTACAGAACGCGTCGGTGTACAACCGCGGGGACCGCGCGATCGCCGGGGCCGCGATCGTGCGGCCCGAGGCGATCGACCTCGGCCGCACCGTCGATCAGGGACCGAAGGGTCTCACCTTCCTCGAACTGATGGAGCTCCGGAAGCACCTCGAGCGCGACCCGGACATCGACGCGCGTCGTCGCGAGCTGGCGCTCGGGCTGGCCGCGGCCGACGCGTGGCAGGCGCTCGCCGACGCGGTTGCCGCGAAGGGGCCGGTCGTCTTCGAGACCGGAAGCGAGTCGGACAGCGATCGCTTCGAACTCGACGCGGCGGCGCTCGACGGCGCGACCGCGGTGGGGCGCGACGGCAAGGGCATCGTGATTCGACAACGCTCGGCCGACGGTCGCGTGCGCAGCGAGATCTCCGCGGACCACGCCGCGCTGTCGCTTGCGTCGATCGACGCCGACGGCGACGTGCGCTTCGACCTGCTTGCCGACGACGCGCTGGTGCGGGACGTTCGGGCGCCGGAGGCCGCGACCATCCGCCGTCCCGTGCGCCTGACGGACCTCGAGCTCGCGCCGGAGACCGCCCCGCGGGTCGATCGCGAGACGGCGTCGATCGACGAGTTGCGCGCCGCGGCCACCGCCCGCATGGCCGCCGCCGTGGGCGGACCGGCCGACGCGATCAAGGCGCGGCTGTCGTACGGCGTGCGCGAGCTGGATGCCCGCGTGAAGTACACGAGCGACGAGATCGTCGCCCGCATCGTCCAGCGCATCGCCCAGTCGATGACCGCGATGATCATGCTCGTGGCGGCGACCGTGTTCACGCTGTGGTTCCGGAACAGGTCGCCGCTCTTCATCTACGTCGTCGCGTTCGTGCCCGCGATCATCGACATCCTGCTCGTCTCGGGCGGCGAACAGATGCTGCGTCGCAACGTCAGCGTCTCGGGGATCGTGGTGGCGTTCTCGGGCAACGCGCTTCTTCTGGTCCTCTCGCTGATCGGCGCGTGGCGGGTGGGACGGCACTGATGACGATCATCGACCGTCACATCGCCGCCCGCTTCCTCGGCAACTTCGTGCTGCTCTTCGCCATCCTCTTCGTCTTCGCGGTGGCGATCGACGTCATCGTGCAGCTCGACCTCTACACGAAGGTCGTGCAGACCTCGGGCAAGACCGGCTTCGCGGCGTGGATCGAGTTCGTCCGCGCCGTGCTGGACCTCTGGGGACCGCGCATCTTCCAGTTCTACGCGTATCTCCTCGGGCTCGTCTCGGTCGGCGCCGCCGGGTTCACCCTGGCGCAGATGATCCGCACGCGCGAGCTCGTGGCGCTCCTCGCGGCGGGCGCGAGCCTGCTCCGCGTCGGACTCGTGCTCGTCGCCTGCTCGACCGGGCTCAACGTGCTCCAACTCCTCAACCAGGAATTGGTGTTGCCGCGGCTCGCGCCGTACCTCGTGCGCACGCACGACGATCTCCTCAGCGACCGCGTGCGCCAGTTCGAGGTGCCGCTCACCCGCGACGGCCGCGGTCAGTTGCTGCGGGCGGCGAATCTCGACACGACGACGGGGGAGATCTCGGGACTCCTGGTGATCGAGCGCGACGCCAAGGGCGGGGCGATCTCCCGCATCGAGGCGCCGCTTGCGCGATGGAACGCCGAGCGCAGCGCCTACGAACTGCCCGAAGGCCGCCGCTTCGTGCGCCGAAACGCCGACGCGGGGCCGGTGCCCGGCGGCGTCGAGGAGGTGCGCCCCGTCGACACGTTCGCCACCGACCTCTCGCCGACCGCGCTCAAGATCCGGAAGTACGAGCAATACGCGCAGATGCTCTCGCTGCGGCAGGTGCGCGAGATGCGCGAACAGGGCGGCGTCGATCAGGGCATGCTGTCGCGCCTCACCTACATCCGTGTCGGCGGGATCGCGGTCAACCTGCTCGTACTGATCGCCGCGCTGCCCTTCTTCCTCCTGCGCGAGCCGGGCAACCTGCTGCGGCAGTCGATCCTGTGCTCGGCCTTCGCGGTGCCGGCGACGCTGGGTTCGTTCGTCGCGATGTCGATGGAAATGCCCGGCCTCGCGCCGGCGGTGAGCGTCTTCCTGCCAGCGGCGATCCTGTTGCCCATCGCGCTCGGTCGCGTGGCCTCGGTGAAGACGTAGGGCGGGAAAGATTCAGCGCGGAGGAAAGACTTGAGTTCAAGACTGCGCTCATGCAGCACTGTCTCGAACCTTGGATCTTGCTCCGCGATTCCTCCGCGATCTCCGCCCCTCCGCGCTAAAGGACCATTGCCATCAACGTGTGATCGGCAGGCTCTGTCGCCACGCCGCATCGAGCGCCGAGTCGTAGATCGACGGCTGGATCTCGGCGATGAACGCGCGCGCCTTCTCTTCCATGAGGATGCGCTCCTGCGCGCGGCGCAGCGCGTCCTCGACGGCGGCGCGCGACGACTCGAGCGACACGCCGTCGGACGGCCGTTCCTCGACGAGTTGGATGATGAGGTAGCTCGTGTCGACGAGGGTCGGGGCCGACGTCTGTCCGGGCGCGAGCGCGAAGAGCGCGTCGCGGAATGCCTGCGGCCACGTCGGATCGCTGCGGCTGATCGGCGCGAGCAGGCCGCCGCGCGAGGCGCTGGCGTCGGTCGACGAGGCGATCGCGATGTCGGTGATCGATGCGCCGGCATCGAGCTGCTTCTTGATCGAGTCGGCCTGCTGCAACGTCTGCACCGCGACGATGCGACAGACGCGCTTCGGCCCGTGCAACACGTCGTGCTGGCGCACGAGCGCCTCGGGCGTGACCATCACGTCGGCGGCGACCAGCGCCCGCAGTCCCGCATTGCGCTTGAGGAGCGCCTCGAAGCGCACCGGACCGAGGTCTTCGCGCTGACGGATTTGCGCGAGCAGGCGCTCGGCGACGTTCGGGTCCGGATCGAGCGAGCGGACGAGGAGCGATCGCTCGCGCTCGATCGCGGCGGCGTCGATCGTCGTGTTTCGCGCCGCGAGCGCCTGGTCGATGCGGTAATCGAGGAACGCGTCGCGCATCGCGGTTGCGCCGCCGAGTTCCGCGAGCGCCGGGCGAAGGTCGTTCCAGGTGAGCGACTTGTCGCGCCATGCGGCCACGGGCGCGGCCGCCGACGCGTGCGAGTCGACCGCCGCGGGACCGGAGCCGTCCTGGCGGGGCGCGGGCCGGGGACCTTGTCGCGGCGGCGTGTCGCACGCGGCGATGCCGAGGGCGACGACCGAGGCCAGGGCGAGCGGGAGAGACGTCGAAGTCGTGGAACCGAAGCGGCGCATTGGGCGCAAGAGAGTCGAGGAACGGCGGACTGTCAAACGGCACGGCCGCGCCGCGTAGACTGCGCGACCGTCCGCGTGCGTTCGCCCGCAATCCCGCCGCGGGAGCGCCTCCGCTCGATTTCCACGCCATGGCCAGTTCCTCTCCCGACACCGTGACGCCCGAGATCTGTCCCTTCTGCGGCGAGGAACGCGACGCCGCGCCGACCAACGGTTCGGCCACCGGCGGGACGCCGCGCTGTCGCGCGTGCCTCGCGTTTCTCGATCCGCTGTCGCGCCAGGTAACGCAGAGCCACATGGGCCCGTGGTTCCTGCGCGACGCGACGCGCCCGTTCTTTCCCGGCGTGTCGTGGGAGATCCTCGTCGGGCTGATCAATCGCGGCGACATCAGCCGCGAATCGATCGTGCGCGGCCCGGGCACCGGACAATTCTGGATGCGCGCCGACCACGCGGCGGGCATCGCGCACCTGTTCGGCGTCTGCCATGCGTGCGGCGCCGAGGTCGCGCGCGGCGACGATCGCTGCGGGGCGTGCGGCGTCGTCTTTCCGCGGGGCGGCGATCGCGATCGACTCGGACTCAGCGGCACCGAGCGCCTCAGCGCGTTCGCCACCAACGAGGAGTTGCGGGCGGGCGCGCCGAAGATCCAGCAGCCCGCGCGGCGCGAGCCGCCCAGGCCTCAGGCAAGCGCCGCGGCGCCGACCGACGCCGGCCTGTCCGCGCTGGAGATGACGCTCGGCCAGGAAGTGGCCATCGAACGACGGAAGACGAATTGGCTCTACGTCGTCGTCGCGGGATTGCTGCTCGTCAATCTCGGCCTCGCCGCCGTGGTGCTCTGGGCGCGGCGGTGATGCGCTCGCCGTTCGCCCCGCGCGTCACGGATTCGCAGCGTTCGGAGTCGCCGTCGGCGCGGGCGCCGAAGCAGGCGGCGGCTGCGCGCCGAGATCCACGATCAGCGTCCCGTTCTGCATGCGGGCGAGCGGTTTCGTGCCGCGGGTGAACTCGCGCAAGCGATCCGGTGTGATCGCCGGATTGAGCCAGCCGCTGTCGAGCCAGCGCGAGAGCATCGTCGTGTCGATGAGCGCGTAGCGGAAGCCGAGCGCACGCAGCGCCGCGGCCCACTGCTCGGGATGGTCGGGTGCCTGCGCGACGACCGCGTCGAACGCCCCGCGGTCCCACACCGTCGTGTATGCGAGCGGACGCTGATAGCGAAACGGCGTCGCGTCGCCGATGAGGAGAATCGCGCGCGGATCCTCGGGCGTCGGCGCAGGCAACGCGAAATTCACCCAGAACGCCGGCGGCGCGAGCTTCAGCAGTTCGTTGCGGGCGTTGGCGTCCTTGGTGCCTTCGAGCGCCGCGCGATGCGCCTCGCCGGTGACGATGCCGCGATTGCCGACGAGGGCCGCGGGCGCGCCGGTCTGCGTCGACGCGGAGTGGTCGGTCGCCGGTTCGAATCGGTAGATCCACGCGGGCAGAAGCGCCAACCCGAGGAGCGCGAGCGTCGCCGGTTTTTCCGCGCCGCGCCAGCGCCGCGCCGTCAGCGAGCTCGCCGCGGCCGCGGCTAACACGACCGCGGTCGGCGCGAGGAATCGCGACTGGAGATGCGTCGCGACGATCCAGAACGCGCATTGCGCCACGAGCACGACGAGGAGCGTCGCGGCGACGCCGCGCAGGCGCGGCCGCGTCGCGAGGATCGCGCATCCCGCGAGACCGAGCCACGGCAGGATCGACCATTGCATCGCCCACGGATCGCGCGGCGACGGATTCGCGCCGAAGCCGAACGCGAGCCACATCGACCACAGCCGGGCGAAGCGATCGGCGATCGGCAGGTCGCTCGCGTGGGCCTTCGCGAAGATCGCGACCTGCTCCGCCGTCCAGTGGCCGGTGCCGAACGCGGTCGCGAGGAACGGGAACGTCGGATTCCGCGTGGCGATGGCGTTGCGCACGAGCCACGGCGCGACGAGGAAGAGCGCGACGACGCCGGCGATCGCCAGCGGCGCGAGCGCCCGCGCGCGACGCGTCGCGAGCGCGGCGAGCGCGACGGGCACCGCGACGAATCCGACGGCGGTGAGCTTCGCGCCGATCGCCGCGCCGAGGAGAAGTCCGAGCGCGGCGCCGAACGCGAAGCTCGCCCGCGGCGGCTTGAGGACGACGAGAAGCGCCGCCGCGAGGAAGAGACCCACGAAGCCGTCGTTGTAGGCGAGCGAGCCGACGACGACGATCCACGGCGTCGCGAGGTAGAGGACGAACGCGGCGCACGCGGCGATCGGACCCGCGAAGCGCCGCGCGAGGCACGCGACGTTGAGCGCCGCGACGAGCGTCGTCAGCGCCGCGAGGCACTGCGCGGTGAGCGCGCCGTTCGCGGGACCCCCGGCGAGCGCGAAGCAATGCAGGAACGCCGCCTCGACGAAGCTCGGAAACGCCGAGTAGACGTTGTGCGGCAGCGTGCGGATCGCCCCGAGCCGCAGCCACTCCGCGGGAAGCGGCAGGTGATAGGAGAGGGCGTCGTATCCGCCGAACTCGCTGCCCCAGAGCCAGCCCGGTTCGCTCGCCGCGGCGAGGAAGAGGATGCCGAGCGCCGGGCCGGCCGCGATCGCGACGATCGAGAGGCGCAGGCGCACCGGCGGATGCCGCGGCGAGCGCCAGCGTCCCACGAGGAGGACGATCCCCGCGAGCGTGATCACCCAGGTCGCGATGCCGCGGAACGCGACGAGCGCACCGATCGTCCCGAGGAACGAATCGAGGGCGAGCGCCGCGGCGATGCCGAGCGCTCCCTCGAGCGCGACGCGTTGGACGGGGCGTCGTCCGGCGAGCCCGAGGCGATCGACGATGCGACCGCCGAACCCGAACGCCATCGCCAGCCAGAGCGCGGCCACCGCGCCGGACGAACCCCACGTCACGAGCGCCGGCACGATCGCGTTGCCGGCGTCGGGGTCGGCGCCCACCCACGAGCCGGCGACGCCCATCGTCACGAGCGCAAGCCCGAGCGCGAGGAGGAGCGGCAGGGCGCCGCGCGGCAACGAGAGCGACTGCATGCGGCCGAGTGTACGGACGGGCGATCGGGCGCACGGTCGGGCGCACGGACGGGCACGGGGCTTGCCTTCGTCGATCGGAACACGGAGGTTCCCATGCCCGCACGGCCAACAGACCGGTTCGCTTCCCGCCAAGTGTCCACGTTCTTGCGCATCGTTGCCGCGCTCCTCTGCGCCGTCCTTGCGCATCCGGTCTTCGCCGGCGGCGAGTTGCAGGACTTCGTCCGGCTCCGCGGCCTCGAGGGCGACACGCTCGTCGGACTCGGCCTCGTCGTGGGCCTGAACGGGACCGGCGACTCCATGAAGGACTCGACGATCGCCGGGCAACCGTATTCGCAGCTCCTGCGCACGCTCGGCAACATCTCGGCCTCGCGGGCCGACCTCTCGAAGCTGAAGGGCGTCGCGATCGTCTACGTCACCGCCGAAATCCCGTACGGCGGCGCCCGCATCGGCGACCGCGTCGACGTGAAGGTCTCGGCCGTGGCCAACGCGAAGAGCATCAAGGGCGGCCGGCTCGTCTCGACGTTCCTCCTCAGCGACGTCGTCCCCGCCGACCGCTCGCTGTGGATCCCGTTCGCCATCGCCGAGGGCGGCCCGATCGAAACGGGCGACGTGGAGACCTCGGGCGGCGTGCGGAACGGAGGCCGGCTCGTGCGGGACATCGTGAAGTCGCCGTTCGACGGCGATGCGGTCGTGCTCGTTCTCGACGGTCCCTACGTCGGATATCCGGCGGCTACGGCGATCGCCGGGGCGATCAACGACGAACTCTCGCTCTCGGGTTTCTCCGGCGCGGCTCGCGTCGAGGACGCCCAGACCATTCGCGTGCGCATACCCGACTCGGCCCGCGCGAACCCGAACGAGTTCCTCGGCAGCCTGCTGACCTTCGTGGTCCCGAACGACCTGCTTCGTCTGAAGAGTCGCGTGATCATCGACCTGCACCGCAAGGTCATGACCATCGACGAGTCGGTCGAGCTGCGGCCGACCGCGGTGACCGCCGGCGATCTCCACATCACCACGATCACGCCGCCGTTCGAGCCCACGCCGGAGAATCCGGTCGCGATCACCAGCACCTGGGCCGCCATCGCGACCGGCGCCGAGAACAAGAACTCGACGCGGCTGAAGGACCTCGTCGACACGCTGCGCCAACTCGACGTGCCGTTCGAGACGCAGGTCGCGATCGTCGAGAGCCTGCATCGCCAAGGGGCGTTCAAGGCGGAGGTGGTGCGCCAATGATCTCGCTCGCCACGCGATCGACGGCGCCGCTCGCCCCGCTGCGCCACACCGCGCCGCGCCCGCTCCACGACCGGGCCGCGGAGCATGAGCGGCTGGAGCGGAAGAAGATCCATCACGCGTCGAGACAACTGGTGGCGGACGCGCTCGTCACGCCGGTCCTGGCGCAGTTTCGCGAGTCGCAGCAGCACGGCGGCGTGTTCGGCGTGACCACCGCGGAAGAGCGGCTGGGACCGATCATCGACCAGCGCGTCGCCGACTCGATCGTGTCGCGCGGGCACTTGCCCATCGTCGATCGCGTTGAGACGTCGATGCTTCGCCGCGCCGGGCTCCGGCCGCAGCACGCGCCGGGTCGACCGGTTTCCACGCACGGTCCGACGTATCGCGCGGCCTACGGAAAAGCGAGGATCGCATGACGAAGTCCGCCGATCCGACCCGCGACTCGTTCCGCAAGCTCGAGTCGGTGCTCGCCGCGCAGCTCGAGGAATACCGCACGATGCGCGGCCTGATCGAACGTCGTCGCGACGCGCTGCGACATGCCGACGCCGCGGCCCTCCGCAAGGCGCTCGACGCCGAGCACGCGGCGATCGTTCGCATCGGCGAACTCGACCGCGCTCGCGGCGAGGTCGCCGGGGCGTTGGCTCGTCGTCTCGGCATCGGCGGCAACGTGACGATGTCGGCACTCGCCGCGCGGGCGCATCCGGACGTGCGCGAGTCGCTCGAGGTCGTGGCCGCGGCGCTCCGCGACGAGGTCGACGCCTGCCGTCGCGCGTCGAGCGTGGTGCGGGCCGCGGCCGACGCGCTGGCGCAGCACGTCTCGGGCGTGATGCAGACCGTGCAGCAGGCGTTCGCCAGCGCGCACACCTACGGGCGCGCGGGCCGACTCGCCGGCGCCGTTCCGATTCGTTCCATCGATCTCCGGAGCTGACCCATGAGCCTCTCCTCCGCGCTGCAGATCGGTCAGTCCGCCATCCTCGCGAGCCAGGCCGCGATGCAGGTCGCCGGCAACAACATGGCGAACGCCGCGACGGTGGGATATCACCGCCAGGTCGCGAGCCTGTCGCCGTCGCTCTCGCAGCGCATCGGCTCCAACGCGTTCGTCGGCACCGGCGTCATGCTGCGGGACATCGGTCGCATCGTCGATACCGCGCTGCAGTCGCGGGTGCGCACGGCCGTCTCGCGCGAGGCCGGCGTGGAGATCGACAAGCGATTTCTCGGCTCGATCGAGAGCCTGCAGAACGAGCTCACCGGGAACGACCTGAGCTCGAAGCTCTCCGAGTTCCTCAACGCGTTCAGCGAGCTGGCGAACAATCCCGAGGACGACGCCGTGCGCTCGCTCACGCTGCGGCAGGCAAGCGGCATCGCCGAACACGTCGTGAGCCTTCGCTCCGAATACGGAAAGGTGCGCGACGAGATCGACCGTTCCCTCGGCGCCGCGGTGCAGAGCGCCGACGGCCTGCTCGGCCAGATCGCGGGCATCAACCGCGAGATCTCGCAGACCGAGGGCGGCATCGGCAAGGCCAACGGACTGCGCGACCGGCGCGACGCGCTGGTGGACGAGCTCAGCAAGCTGGTCGACGTCTCGACGATCGAGCAGCCCAACGGCGCGATCGACGTGCTCGTCGGGTCGCTTCCCGTGGTCCTGGGTGGCGAGAACCGCGGCATCGAGCTGCGCACGAGTTCGTCCAACGGCACGACGAACGTGGAGGTCCGGATCCGCGCCGACGGCAGCAAGCTCACGGTGAACGAAGGGCAGATCGGCGGGTTCCTCCGGCAGCGCGAAGAGACCGTCGACCCCGCGATCGCGGCGCTCGACACGTTCGCGCACGAGCTGATCTTCCAGGCCAACCGCGTCCACAGCCAGGGGCAGGGGAAGACCGGTTGGTCCTCGCTCACGGGACTCGTGGCCCTCGACGATCCGGCGAGCGCGCTCAACGCGACCGCGACGCACCTGCCGTTCGAGGTGCGCAACGGCTCGTTCAAGCTCAGCGTGACCAACGGCTCGAACGGGCTGCGCGAGACGGCGCAGATCCTCGTCAATCCCGACACCATGAGCCTCAACGACATCGCCGCTTCGATCAACGGCGCCGGACTCGGGAACGTGACCGCGACGATCACCGGCGACGGACGACTCAAGCTCGACGCGGCCGCCGGCTATGAGCTGACCTTCTCCGACGACTCGAGCGGCGCTCTCGCGGCGCTGGGCGTCAACGCGCTCTTCGGCGGCGTCGACGCGACGGACATGGAGCTGAACGCCGCGCTCCTCGACGATCCTCGACTCCTCGCGAGCGGCGTCGGCCACGTGCCGGGCTCGAACGGATCCGCGCTCGCGATGGTGGGGCTCGAGAACGCGTCGAGCGACGCGCTGGGCGGACGTTCGCTGCGCGGCTACTGGCAGGCGCAGGTGAACGATCACGCGGTGCGCACGTCGGCGGCGCTCGAGGCTTCCGAAAGCGCGTCGATCGTGCGCGAGAGTCTCCAGGCGCAGGAGCAGTCGGTCAGCGGCGTGAGCATCGACGAGGAGTCGGTCGACCTGCTTACGTTCCAACGGCAGTTCCAGGCGGCGGCTCGCTACATCTCGACGATCGACCAGACGCTGCAGGCGCTGATGGCGATCGTCTGATCCGACGAATCGAGCAGACCATGAACGCACTTCCCTCCTCACTCAGCCGCGTGCCGACGCTCCTCGCGTCGCGCTTGTCGCTGTCGACGATCAGCCAGACGACGCGCGAGATGCTGCGCACGCAGGAGGAACTCGTTTCGGGCAAGCGGATCAACCGTCCGAGCGACGACGTCGTCGGCACGAGCGCGGTCTCGGTCCTCGACGACCAGCTCGAGCGACGCGACCAGCGACTCACCAACCTCACCGAGGCGGACGCGTTGATCGGCTCGCTCGACTCGTCGCTCGGCGACCTGACCGACCTTCTCCAGGAAGCGAAGGCCGTGGGCCTGTCGCAGATCGGCGTCGGATCGGATTCCGCGACGCGGCAGAACCAGTCGCAGGTGATCAGCGCGATCCTCGACGCCGCGGTCGACATCGCCAACCGCTCGCAGCGCGGCATCCACTACTTCGGCGGTTCGGCGCACGCCAGCGCGCCGATCGTCGCCATGCACGGCGCGTATCGCTACATCGGCTCGGGCGACGGCATGAGCGCCGACCTGCCCACGGGCAGTTCGCTCAAGCTGACGATGGCGGGCGAGCAGGCGTACGGCGCGCTCTCGGGGCGCGTGGAGGGATTCGTCGACCTCAATCCCGCGATGACCGCGACGACGCGACTCGCGGACCTCAACGGCGCCCGCGGACAGGGAGTCGCCCCCGGCTCGGTGACCGTGACGGTGAACTCGATCGCCACCACCGTCGACCTGACCGACGCCGAGACCGTCGGCGACGTGGTCGCGCGGGTGCAGGCCGCGATGCAGGCGCAGGACCCGGGAGCCACGATGGGGATCGATCCGGTGAACGGCGATCGGTTCGTCATCACGCCGAGCGCTGGCTTCACGGTCACGATCACCGATTCGGTGTCGGCGGCGACCGCCGCGGACCTCGGCCTCGCCGGCGTCTGCCCGGGCGGCGTCGCAACCAGCACGCAGGACGTGTCGCCGCGGCTCACCGCGCTGACGGCGCTGTCGTCGATGTCGGGTCTCTCGCTCCCGCTGGGAACGATTCGGATCCGCAACGCGAACCAGGTGCGCGACATCGACCTCTCGACGGCCACGAGCGTGCAGGACGTGATGCGCCTCGTCGAGGCGGAGAACATCGGCGTACGCATGGAGATCAACGAGGCGGGGGATCGTCTCAACGTCCGCAACGAATTGTCCGGCGCGGCGATGAGCGTCGAGGAGGTGGCCGGAGGCACCACGGCCACGCAACTCGGCATCCGATCGTTCCACGGGTCGACGCTGCTTGCGGACTTCAACGACGGCGGCGGCGTCGGCAACGTCTCCGGCCAGATCGACCCGATCAGCGGGCTTCCGGATCCGTCGCTCAACACCGACTTCCGCGTGACGCTGAAGGACGGTCGGAGCTTCGACGTCGACATCGACGGCGCGACGACCGTCCAGGACGTGCTTGACGCGATCAACAACGCGGCGGCGGCGGCGGGCGTGACGCCGGCGGAGTTCACCGCCGGCCTCGTGTCCAGCGGCAACGGCATCGGCCTCACCGACCACACGGCGGGGACGACCACCAGCGTGACGGACCTCAACAACTCGACCGCGGCCGCGGACCTCGGCATTCTCGGCTCGACCACCAGCGCAACGCTTGCTGGCGAGGACCGCGCAACGGTTGCGGTGAACAGCCTCTTCAGCCACCTGATGGCCCTTCGCGACGCGCTCGCGACCAATGACGAGCGCGGCATCGAGTTTGCCACAGCTCGACTCGACACCGATCTCGGTCGCGCTGTGGAGGCGCGGGCCGACGTCGGAGTTCGATCCAAGCGCATCGCCGACGCGACGACGCGCGAACAGGACCTCAAGGTGCAGGACCAGTCGCTCCGCTCGCAGATTCAGGATGTCGACGTGACCGAGGCGGCGGTGCGATTCCAGAACCTTCAAACGGCTCTTCAGGCGGGCTACCAGATCACGGCCCGCTCGCAACAACTCAGCTTGCTCGATTTCCTTCGCTAGCCCCGCGTGGCGGGAGCGGCGAGGACCCGCGAAGGTCGCGGGAATCGTTCGGGTCTGCGCGGCTTGACCCGATGCGAGGACGGAGGTCCCCGATCAGGACGATCGGATGACCAAGGAATGGACCGCCGCACGAAAGGGAGTCTTTCGATGCTTGTGCAGACCACCCGTTTCGGCACCGTCGATGTGGACGACGGCCGGATCATCCAGTTCCCGGCGGGACTGCTGGGATTCTCGAGCTACCGGCGCTACGCGCTGCTGCAGCCCGACGAGCAGGGCGTGTTCTTCTGGCTCCAGTCGGTCGAGGCGCCGGACCTGGCGTTCGTCGTCACTGATCCGGCGCTGTGGATCGCCGACTACCAGGCGCAGATCCGTCGCGAGCAGATGGACGAACTCGGCCTCGCCGACCTCGCCGACGCCCAGGTGCTGGTGATCGTCAACAAGCGCGAAGGCGCGCTGACGGCGAATCTGCAGGGGCCCCTGGTCATCAATGCCCGTTCGTGCACCGCGATGCAGCTCGTGCTCGCGGAGAAGCGCTGGACGACGCGTCACGTGCTGATGCACGTTCAAGAGCAGGTGCGAGCCACCGCGTGACGCGGCGCGATCGACTCGGGCTGTGATGAACCGCAACGAACCTTTGCCGCTGCCGACGGCGATGGCGACACGAAGATGGCGCCGCACAGGATGCGGCGGGCCGCGCAGGAGGCAGCGCGGCGGGTCCAAGGAAGGAGCCCCCAATGCTGGTGCTCTCCCGACTTCGGGACGAGACGATCATGATCGGTGACGACGTGGAACTCACGATCGTCGACATCCGCGGCGACAAGGTCCGCATCGGGATCAAGGCGCCGCCGCATGTCGCCGTGCACCGCAAGGAGGTGTACGACGCCATCCGCAGCGAGAACCAGAACGCCGCAGGATTCCGCGGCGAGATCACCACGTTCCGGCCGCGCAGCGCGGTGTCGACCGGAACACGATCGCCGGGCGGGACGGTCCTGCCGACGGCGGCGCGCATCGGCGTGCCGGCCGCAGTTCGCAACGAAAACCGACGCGATATCGCCTAACAGACATCGGGACGGCGGCGGCCGCCCGCGAACGACGCGAGCCCGCCGACCGCACGGTCCCCACGAGAGCAGTCAAGGAGGATTGCCATGGCCCGCATCAACACCAACGTTTCGTCGCTCGTCGCGCAGAACAATCTCGCGCGGTCCAGTGCCGACCTCAACGTGCGCCTGCAGCGTCTCTCGACCGGCCTGCGCATCAACCGCGGCGCGGACGATCCTGCGGGATTGATCGTGTCGGAGCGACTGCGCTCCGAGATTCGCGGTCTTGATCAGGCGATCGACAACTCCGAGCGGGCGAGCTCGGTCATCGCGACGGCCGAAGGCTATCTCGCCGAAGTCGCCGACCTGCTCAACTCGATCAAGAGCCTGGTCGTCAAGAGCTCGAACACCGGCGGCGTGAGTCCCGAGGAAGTCGAGGCGAATCAGCTCGAGATCGATTCGGCGATCGAGTCGATCACCCGCATCTCGAACACCGCGAGCTTCGCGGGCCTGCAGTTGCTCAATGGCTCGCTCAGCTATCTCACTTCCGGCGTGCAGTCGTCGGAGATCACCGGCCTCGACGTGCACAGCGTCCAGTTCGGCAACGCGTCGAACATCGCGGTGAACGTGGAAGTGACGCAGAGCGCCCAGGTCGGCCAACTCTTCCTCTCCGGCAACCGGCCCGGATACACCGGCGTGCTCGAATCGAGCGTCACGCTCGAGATCGCCGGCCCGCTCGGCGTGCAGTCGCTCACCTTCGTGTCGGGCACGGCGCTCAGCGCGGTCGTCGCCGGCGTGAACCTCGTCCGAGACACGACCGGGGTGAGCGCGAGCCTCGTGAGCGCGACCAACCAGAGCTCGGGCATGGTGTTCTCCTCGCAGAATTACGGCTCCGAAGCCTTCGTCAGCGTCAAGAAGCTCGGACAGGGCGGCAACTTCTTTGCGACCTACGACACGCAGGGCGGCAACGCCGTGCAGTACGACAACGGCCGCGACGTCCAGGCGATCGTGAACGGCGCTGTGGCGACCGGCGACGGCCTCAAGGTCTCGCTCAACACGCCCTCGCTCGCGCTCTCGATGGATCTCTCGGCCGCGTTCGGCACCACCGTGTCGGGAACGCCCTCGAGCTTCCGCATCACCGGCGGCGGCGCGACCTTCCAACTCGGGCCGAACGTGTCGGCGGCGCAGCAGACGGGCGTCGGCATCAAGAGCATCGCCGCGACCCGACTCGGCGGCACCGACGTCGCCGGCGTGCGCTACTACCTCGACAGCCTCAAGAGCGGTCAGCCGAATTCGGTGATCGCCGGGGGCACGACGAACGCGAGCTCGATCCTCGACAACGCGATCACCGAGGTGTCGGTGATCCGCGGGCGACTCGGCGCGTTCGAGCGAAACACCGTGCAGACGAACGTACGGTCACTGCAGATCGGCCGCGAGAACATCACGTCGAGCGAGTCGAAGATCCGCGACGCCGACTTCGCCGCGGAGACCGCGGCGCTGTCCCGCTCGCAGATCCTGCAGCAGGCCGGGACCTCCGTGCTGGCGACGGCCAACACCTCGGCGCAGAACATCCTCAGGCTCCTCCAGTAAGCCCCGCGTCCGCGTAACCGCGGCGCTTTGTCGAAAAACTCAAGGGCGGCCCCGCCGGCGAATTCGGCGGGGCTGCTTTTGCCTGCGCGTGGTCTGAAAACGGAGCCATGGCTGAAGTGACCCATGGCCCTCTCCGATGACACCGGCATCGACCGCTCTTCCCGCGTTCACGGATTCGAGCGCGGGGGATCGGGAAGAGGTTGCAGGAGGCGACTTCAGGAGCACAGTGGGACGCCACGGAGGATCCGCCGGAGTCCTACACGCTCGTCGCGCGTGGCGACGAGCAAGCCGCAGTTCCCCGGTCGGGGAGCGGTCGCACGGCCGGGGCCGAACGAATGACGCCCCGGAGCCGGTTCACGGAGGACACCAGCAGTGAGTCGCATCAATCAGAACATTTCCTCGCTCATTGCTCAGCGAACGCTGGGCAACCAGAACCGAGGTCTGCAGACGAGTCTGCAGCGCCTCTCCACAGGTCTTCGAGTCAATCGCGGTGCGGATGATCCGGCAGGCCTCATCGCGAGCGAGAACCTGCGTGCCGAGAAGACCGCCATCAGTGGCGCCATCTCGAACGCACAGCGGGCCGATCAGGTCGTGAACGTCGCTGAAGGTGGCCTCCAGGAAGTGTCCAACCTTCTCGTCGAACTCCAGGGTCTCGTCGGCGCCACCGCCAACGAAGCCGGCGTGTCGCAGGAGGAGAAGGACGCGAATCAGCTGCAGATCGACTCGATCCTGCAGACGATCGACCGCATCGCCAACGCCACGAGCTTCCAGGGTTCGAAGCTGCTCAACGGCAACTTCGACTACACCACGTCGGCCGTCTCGACGGGCATCACGAACGTCAACGTCAACACCGCCCGCTTGTCGGACAACGGTTCGGCTCGCGCGGTCACGGTGACCGTGCTCACGTCCGCCCGCACCGCGGGCGTGTTCCTCTCGACCGGCGCCTCGTTCTCCAACGGTGGCAGCGGTGAAGTGACGTTCGAGATCACCGGCACGAAGGGCGTGCAGCAGTTCACGTTCGCGTCGGGCACGAGCCAGACCGACATCGTGTCCGCCATCAACAGCTTCAAGGACGCGCTGGGCGTCTCGGCCGTGCAGGACACGACCGACAACACCCGCGTGAACATCTCGTCGGTCGGATATGGCACGGACGCCTTCGTCCGCGTGAAGGAGCTGGCGAACCAGGCCGCGACGAACTTCATCTTCGCGTCCGCGACGGACACCAACGGAACGGCCAATCGTAAGGCCTACGGCCGTGACGCGACGGTGCTCATCAACGGTACTCAGGCCACTACGGACGGCCTGACTGCCCGAGTCTCGACCGACGGCTTCGACGTGTCGCTCTCGCTCGACGGCGCCGGCGCGCTCAACACCACGAACGCCGCCAGCACCTTCTTCATCACGGGCGGCGGTGCGGACTTCAACCTCGCCCCGAAGGTGAACCTCGCCGGCAAGGTGTCGCTCGGCATCGAAACGGTGACGACCGGCAACCTCGGCGACAACCTGGACGGCTTCCTCTCGGCGCTCAAGGCCGGCGGCGCTGCCAACGTGCAGAACGGCGACCTCTCGAAGGCGCAGTCCATCGTCGAGACCGCGATCAAGCAGGTGTCCAGCCTTCGTGGCCGCCTCGGCGCGTTCCAGAAGAACGTCGTCGGCGCGACGATCTCCAGTCTCGGCGTGGCCCTTGAGAACACGGCCGCGGCAGAGAGCTCGATCCGCGACACCGACTTCGCCGCGGAAACCGCGAACCTCACCCGCGCACAGATCCTGTCGCAGGCCGCGACGCAGTCGTTGGCCCTCGCGAACAGCTCTCCGCAGGCCGTTCTTTCGCTCCTCCGTGGCTAATCAGCCGCGATAGCGAGGAACGGGGCGGAGCAATCAAAGGGAGATTGAGCGGCGGGCCGAAAGGCCCGCCGCTTTGCTGCGCGCTGGTCGCTCACGCCGCGGCGTTCGCGGGCTCGATGTGGATCAGCACGTCGACGATCTTCGGCTCCGCGGCGCGGATGCGATCCTTGACGCGATGCGCCAATGCGTGGCTCTCGCGCACCGACATCTCCGCCGCGACGTGCACGTGGAGGTCGACCCAGAGGTCGGTGCCGATCTTTCGCACGCGGCACTTGTGGGCGTCGAGCACGCCGGCCTCCGCCGACGCCGTGCGCAGGACAAGCGACTCGAGCGTGCCCTGGGGCGCCTCGTCGAGGAGTTCCGAGAGCGCCGGGCGCGCGAGGCGCACCGCATTGACCACGATGACGCCCGCCGCGACGATCGCGGCGATGTCGTCGCTGCGCTCCCACCCCGGACCGCCGATGAGCGCGACGGTGATCCCGATGAACGCAGCCGCGGAGGTGATCGCGTCGGATCGGTGATGCAGCGAATCCGCCGCGACCGCCACGCTGCCCGACGCCCGCGCCGATTGCGCGACGACGCGGGCCATCACCTCCTTCACGACGACGACGACGACGAGGACGACGAGCGTGAACGGCGCCGGCGCGTGGTGCGGACGGATGATCTGACCCGCCGCCTCGACGACGATGAGGACCGCGGCGCCGAACAGCATGCCGGCGACGAGGAGCGCGGTCAGCGGCTCGTACTTGCCGTGGCCGTAGGGGTGATTCTCGTCGGCCGGCCGCTCCGCGAGACGAAGGCCGAACCAGGTGACGAGCGATCCGGCGACGTCTGCCGCGGATTCGATCGCGTCCGCGACCAGCGCCGCGGAGTGACCGACGACGCCAGTGACGCCCTTGATCAGAACGAGCGCCGCGTTGAGCAGCACGCCGCGAAGGACGAGCTTCGTTCCGGTCGAGGATGGTCCGGGCTCGCTCATGTGCGAAGTCGCCCTCGCGTGCGCCGCGATCGCGGGCCGCGGGCGATCACGAACTCATGGGCTCGGGGCGGCGCCGCTCGGCGCCGGTTGCGGCAGCGGACCGCCGGGCACGTAGGTGACCTTGGTGAATCCCGCGTTGTGCGCCACCTGGATGGCGCCGGCGACGATCTCGAACGGCGTGGTCGCCGCCGAGCGCACCACGACGCCCGCGTCCTTCGGCAGCGTCTGCAAGAGCGTCTGCAGCGACGCACGGTCTCGGAAGTCGTCCGACCCCACGCGATAGCTCGGGCCGCTCGCGTCGGTGCCGACGACGAGCACTTGCGCATCAAGCAAGTTGCTCGCTGGATCCATCTTGCCCGTTCCGAGCACCGCCATCGTCGCCTCGAGGTCCGCTTCCTCCTGATCGATGTTGCCGGCGATGATGAAGTAGAAGAGGAGAAAGAGCACCACGTCGATCAGCGCGATCAACGGCAGTCGCAGTCCCGACGGATCGAGGCGCTGACGGCGTGCGGAGCGGAGTTTCACGGCGAATTCCCGCCGCCGGAAGAGGTCGACGCGGGGGGCGGCGGCGCCGGGCTCCCCGCGGTCACGATCTTGAGGCGCTGAATTCCAGCCCGCACGAGCGCGGTCGCGACGCGGTCGATCGCGCCGACGGCGCACAGGCGATCCGCGCGCAACACGAGCTCGACGCGGCTCGCCGACGGCGCTGCGTCGGAGCCCGGCTGCGGGAGTTCCGCTATGACTTCCTCGATCGTCACCGACTTGCCGTGGCTCGAGAGGTTGCCGTCGCGGTCGATCTCGATGTCGATCGCCGCGGGCGCGGGGACCACTTCCTCCTGGCCCGATTCGCGCGGCAACTCGACGCGCGAGGGCATCGCGTCGCGGAACTGGCTCGTCAGCGTGAAGAAGACGATGAGCAGCATCACCACGTCGATCATCGGCGTGAGATCGAAGGTCGCCTCGGTCGGTCGTGATCGCTTCGACGTCTGCACGTCAGGTGTCCGTGCCGCTGCGCACGAGTCGATGCGGCGTCGCGGCCGTCTGCGTCGGCAGTGCACGTGACTCGGCGCTCGAGGTCCGCGCGCACGCCAGCGCGGCAAGCCGCTCGATGTGCGCCGACGCGTCGTCGACCAACTGGTCGATGCGGCGACGGAAGAGCGCGAACGCAATGGTGCAGGGGATCGCCACGATCAGGCCCTCGGCGGTGTTGACCAGCGCCATCGACATGAACGTCGCGAGCTCGTTCGAGCGCTGCGCGCCGGTCAGCGTGCCGATCGTGCGGAACGCCCCGATCATGCCGATGACGGTGCCGAGCAGTCCGAGCATCGGGCCGACCGCGGCGAGAATGCCGAGCCAGTCGTTGTTGCGATGCAGGCGGTCGATCTCCGGAGGCGCGACCGCCTCGACCGAGGTGCGGAAGTCGCTCATGCCCGCAGGCGTCGAGAGCGCGCGATCGAGGGCGTTGCCGACGATGGCGGTGAGTAGTGCGTTCTGGTCCTGTTCCTGGCAGAACCGCCGAGCTCCCTCGAAGTCGCCGGCGGTGAAGAGGCCTTGCAGGCTGCCGAGCACGAACGGAGGGATCTGACGCGACCGTCGAATGACGAGCGCGTTGTAGATCATGCTCGTCAGCGCCAGCACCGAGAGACCGAGCAGGACGTAGCTGAGCACGCCGCCGTCGCTGATGTAGGTCCAGAGCTGGATCGAGCCCGCTGGCGGGTGGCCGGTCGGTCCCGCCGATGGCGCGGTGGTTGCGAGTGCGAACGTGAGCATGACGGTGGTCAGAATAGAAGGCCGTGGTGGGCTTCGCTACTGCGCGTCGCTCGGGCGGTCAGTCAAACGTTGCCAAGAAAACGCCCGCGACGATCGTCGCGGGCGTTGGTGAGTTTCCGTACGGCCTGTTCGCGAGTCGCGCGATTACTTCGCCATCGAGACGAGGTGGTCAAAGGTCTTCGGGTCTTCGATGGCCAACTGCGAGAGCATCTTGCGGTTGAGCAGGATGCCCTTGCGCTGCAGCGCGCTGATGAACACGCTGTATCGCGTGCCACGCATCCGGCACGCCGCGGTGATGCGGGTGATCCAGAGTGCGCGGAAGTCACGCTTGCGAGCGCGGCGGTCGCGCCACGAGTACCGACCGGCGCGCCAGAGGGCGATCTTGGCCTGGTACTTGTGACGGTGCTTGGTGCCGAAGAAGCCACGAGCTTCACGGAGAAGCTTGCGGCGGGCTTGGGTGCGGGCTGCGCCCTTTCGTGCGCGGGGCATGGGTCAACTCCGACGGCCTCGATTGAGGCAATGCAGGCGGCGGGGGCGAACGCACGTTCGCGCTTCGGTCATCCGAGACTGGACGTGCCCGAGTTGGGTTCGTCCGACGCGGGCCCGACGCCCAAGGGTGGTGAATCGTGATGCGACGCTGTGGAAGGATCTTCGATGGCGTTCCCGCCTCGTGCGGCGGTACGGCCAAGGGTCACGTCGTCGCGCTGGACTTCGTGGTCTTGCTGCTCGGCTTGCTCGACGTCTTGCCCGACGCCTCGCGCGGGGCCGACTTCTTCGCGGCCGGGGCCGCCTTGGTCGAGCCGGCTTCGGCCGACTTCTGCGCCTCGACGCGGAGCTCTTCCGCCTCGGCTTGCTCTTCGGAGCGAAGCGGACGGAACAGCATCTTGCTGAGTGCGCCCAGATCGCCGCCGCGGGCGTACCGGTTCTTGCGATAGCTCTGCACCATCGTCCCGGTCTTGTTCGACTTCAGGTGACGGCCGTTGGGGGCGCGGAAACGGATCTTTCCGGTCTTGGTGATCTTGATCCGCTTGAGCAGACCCTTGTGGCTCTTGTTCTTCGGCATGGCGACCTCGCGGCGCTCCCACGTCCGCGGTCGAGCAGCGACCGTGGCGGCATTGGGGCGGATCGCGAAACGTACTCGAACGCGAAGGTCGCCGCAAGCAGTCGGACGACGCGCGACCGACCTCAGCCGCGCGCGGCCGGGGCCGGACGGCCGGGACTCGAGGTCACTGGAGGAGGAACGCGTCGACCTGCCGTCCGGGGCGACGCAGGAGCGCATCGACGCCGTCGCCGAACGGGAGCCAGATGTTGTCGCGGCCGTCGAGTTCGGGCAGGTACGGCGAGGTTCGGAACTCGACCGACCCGTCGGTGAAAAGCAGGTTCTGGCCCTCGCCGCCGTGGCTCGCGCTGTTCAGCGCCACGCTGGCGATGGTCACCCCGTTCCGCTCGAGGTCGACGAGCGGATTCCGGTCACCGACGATCACCACGCGCGGACCGAGGTTCCAGGCGGGCTGACGCACGCGCATCGGGACCTGGTAGGCGTAGCTCCCGGTCGGATCGGTGTCGCCGGGGCAGGCCATCGCGCTCGTCGGGCAGTAGTGGGTGCCGCTCAAGACGCGCAGGTTCTCGGAGTTCTTGAACCCCATCCAACTCGCGAGGTCCGGCGCCAGGCTCGCGCGCATCGGCAACGCCTGGAAGTCGTTCGTGTAGGCCGACAACCCCGACGCGACGAGTCGAAGATTGTTGGCGCATTGTGTTTCGAGCGCGTGGCCGCGCGACCAATTGAAGATCGGGACGAGCAACGTCGTCGCGAGGATCGCGATCGACGCCACCGCAATGAGATCCGATCCTCGAAACCCGCGGCGGGCCGGCGCGAACGCCGGATGATCCTCGATGCGCATCCGCTGCCGCCGCTCGTCGTCGGCGCGGGCCACCCGGGCCATCGTCGCCGCGATGAGCGTTTCGGCGTCCTCCGCAGAGTGCGGCTCCACCGGGTACGCGTTCAGCAATCCAAATTGCGCGATCAGGAGGTCCGCTCGCCGCGCGTCGTCACTCGAAAGCGACCCGAGCCGCGACCGGTCGAACCCTGCGTCGATCAAGCGGTCGAGCATCGCGGCGTCGGCGTCGCTCAATCGGCAGGCGTTCGATCCGGTCTGTGGGTCATCGGGAAGCATGGGCGGGAAGGCGAGGGAGGCAGGGGGGAGCGTTGAAGAAGGGGGAGGCGTGCGGGGTGAGTTCGCCGCTCGGGTCACTCGGGTTCGTTCACGTTGCGCGTTCGCTCGTCGTCGGCGCCTTCTCGGGTGTTCCTCCACGAGAGGGAAAAGTGCGCGACGGCGGCGTGCAGTCGACTCTTGACCGTTCCGAGCGGGATACCCAAGCACTCGGCGATCTGCTGGTAGCTCATCCGCTGGAAGTAGGCGAGGAGCAGGATTTCGCGATAGTGCGTGGGCATGTCGTCGACCACGCGCTTGACCGCCGCCTGCGTCTCGCGGTCTGCGGCTGGTACGTCCGGCGACGGTGACTCCATCTCCACGAGGTCAACTAAGGCAGCGTCGCCGGCCCCCACGGGCGCGGAGAGGCTGGTCATCGAGCGGCGCCGCTGGCGACGGTGGAAGTCACGGGCCTTGTTCGCGGCGATCGCGTAGAGCCATGGTCGGAAGCGGCGCTCGGCGTCAAAGGTGTCGGCGGCCAGATGCACCTGCAGGAAGGTCTCCTGAAACACGTCGTCCGCCGCGGCCCGCGAGCCGAGGAAGCGGTGCAGGAATCGGACGAGGTCGTCCCGGTGCCGTTCCACCAGGAGCCGAAACGCCTCGCGATCGCCGCCGCGGCTCGCGACGAGCAGTTCTTCGTCGGTGCGCGTCGCGAGGTCGTGCCCAGCGCCTTCCCGGCGGGAAGTGCCCTGTGCCGGCGCGTTGGCGCCCTCAGTTGGCTTGGATGCGTCTCGTTCCGCCATGAGGCTCGGGTCCGAGGCGTGCCCGCGAGCCGTTTCCGGACCCGCGGTCGCGGCGCGGTCGGAGCGCGAGGCCTCGAAATGTCCGAGCATACCGGTCGCGGTGGCGTCGCGGGGCTCGGCGGCGGTGGTCGTCGCGGCGCGGCGCGCGAGTTCCGTGATCCGTGCGCGGAAGCCGGCAGCGAGCGCACCCGCGAGACTGGTCCCACCCAAGATGGAGACGGCAACCGCCACGTCGCGACTACGGCTCGTCGCGCTTCGGGTTCGTTCCAAGTCCGCGCGAAGCGCGACTCGGGCGATGGACCCGCTCGATCGTTAGAATCCCACCCCGTTCGCGGACCACTCCGCGGCGATTCGTTCCGCGAACCGCGAACGGACCTCGGCGCGGCGTCGGCGTCCGCCGCGGCTCCCTTGCGGCGACCTCGCCGTCCGTGTTCTCGCTCCTTGCTCGCTTCAGTTCCCCCCGGCTCGACCGCCGCGGTCTGTGGCGGTCGCCTTCTCCGAGTACCCCATGCCAGTTCCGATCAGCCAGATGTGGACCGTCGCGACGTACGTCCTGAAGCAGCGTCTTCGGGGCAATCGGCGCTATCCGCTGGTCCTCATGCTGGAGCCGCTCTTCCGCTGCAACCTGGCGTGCGCCGGTTGCGGCAAGATCCAATACCCGGCCCACATCCTGAAGCGGCAGCTCACGCCGGAGCAGTGCTTCAAGGCGGTCGAAGAATGCGGCGCGCCGATGGTCTCGATTCCCGGCGGCGAGCCGCTCCTTCATCCGCAGATCAAGGAGATCGTCGAGGGGCTCGTCGCGCGGCGCAAGTACATCTACCTCTGCACGAACGCGCTCCTCCTCCAGGAGAAGCTCGAAGCCGGTTGGTTCAAGCCGAGCAAGTACCTGACCTTCTCCGTGCACATGGACGGTCAGGAAGAGAATCACGACTTCGCGGTGTGTCGCGAAGGCACGTACGCGAAGGCGGTGGCCGGCATTCGGCTCGCCGTCGAACGAGGCTTCCGCGTCACGACGAACACGACGCTCTTCGACGGCGCCGATCCCAACTCGGTGCGGGCGTTCTTCGACGAGATGATGTCGCTCGGCGTCGAGGGCATGATGCTCTCGCCCGGCTACGCCTACGACAAGGCGCCGGACCAGAGCGGTTTCCTCAAGCGGCAACAGACGAACGAACTCTTCGAGATGATCCTCTCGAACCGCGCCGAGGGGAAAACGAAGTGGCGCTTCAATCAGTCGGCGCTCTTCCTCGAGTTCCTCATGGGCAAGCGCGAGTACGAGTGCACGCCGTGGGGCATGCCGACTTACAACATCTTCGGTTGGCAGAAGCCGTGCTATCTGCTGCAGGAGGGTTACGTCGACACGTTCGACGAGCTCATCGCGTCGACCGAGTGGGATCGCTACGGCCATGCGAGCGGCAATCCGAAGTGCGCGAACTGCATGGTGCACTCCGGCTACGAGGCGAGCGCGGTCAACCACACGTTCGCGAGCGTCGGCGGCCTCTTCGCGACCGTGAAGGCGATGGTGTTCAACACGTACGCGAATCCCGCCGCGAAGCGCCGTCTCGCCGAGGAGGCGAAGAAGCCGCACGGCCCGGTGGCGCACCTCGTGCAGTTGGGAATCGCGGCGGACATCGTCGAGAAGGACGGTCGCCGAACGGTGCGCCTCGTCGAGCAGAGCGCTGCGTGACGCCGCTCACGCGCCGTTGATCATCGCCAACGCTTCCGCTTCGGTCGCCGCGATCGGCAGGAGCGATTCGAGCCGCGCCGCCGCGAGCACTTCCGCCACCCTCGGGGACGGACTAAGCACGACGAATCGATGGCCCCGGCTGCGAACCGCGCGAGCCGCGGCGATCAGCATGCCGAGCGCGTAGGAGGCCAGGTAGGTCACCGCGGACATGTCGACGATCGTGGGAACGTGTCGCGCGGCGGTCGCCGCGGTGAACGCCAACTCGACGCGCTGGGTGCGCTCGATGTCGAACTCTCCTCGAAGTGCGACGTGGCTCAGCGCCTTCTCGAGTCGAATCGGAACGACCTCGGCGACGCTCGGGTTGAGTCCTTCGTTCATGGAACGGCTTGTACTTCCTCACGCAGGCTTAGGCGAATCCTCACCGGGCGCTCGGGTGCTGTTCGGATCGACGCGTCGCCGCTCGGGCCGTTCACGCGCCGACCGTCGCCCGCGGCATCTCGGCGAGCTGCGCCGAGCCCCACCACTCGTCGAGCGTGAACGTGCCGAGCCGGGCTTCGTCGCCCTCGAGCAGCTTCGCCGCGCTCGCGATGTCCGTCGCGTCGAGGAGATACCAACCTTGGCGGCCGTCGACGCGGGCGACGAGCACGAGCTCGCCGCGTTGGCCGAGCCGCGCGAGCGTCTCGTTCGCGCGGTCCGCGTCGTCGACCCGCAGAAGGACGTAGGCCCTGATGCGCTCCTGCATCGTGCGCGTGCGGCCCTCGAGGCGGGCCTGCTCCTCGAGCGCGAGATACTCGGCGAGCGCGCGGCGCAGGTCCGTCGCGGTGGCCATGGTGTGCAATTCCATCACGAGGACGCCGGCCTTCACCGCGGGATCGGTGTCGGTGAGGCGCCGCGCCTCGCCGATCGTCGGCACGTCGAACACGAAGATCCCGCGCGTCGACGGATCGTGATTGACCTCGCCGAACGGTCCGGCGAGCACGAGCGACCGATCGTTGCCGAGGCGCTTGATGTTCTCGAGATGCGCCGCCTGGATCGCGTCGCGCTCGGCCTGCGTCTTGTCGCCGGCCTGCGGTCCGGTCTTGAGATACACGAGGACGTAGTCGCTCGTCTTCGGCTGCGCCGACGAGCAGCCGACGCCGAGAAGCGCCGGCGCGAGGAACATGAGGCTGACGAGCGCCGCCCATGCGGAACGGATACTCATGCGGATGCTGCGACGGTTCGCCACGCGGTTCTCCTCGGGGTCAGCCGCGGACGATACCCACGGCTCGCGACGCGCGTTCTGAACCGTTCGTGGGAAACCTGCCGGATGTCCGCGGCCGGTGTCATCTCGGCGAGCATTCGGCGATGCCCCTCCGTTCCGGCACCATCGGCTATTCCCGTTTCGTCGTCTCCGGCGACGTCGCCTCCGCGCCCGACGACGAACTGTTCGGGCAACTCCGCGCGCACACGCTGTCGCCGAAATCCGCGAAGGGCGACGGCGTCGCACCGGCGGAGATCGCCAGCGGATTCTGCACCGGTCGACACGTGTTCGACGCGGAGTTCACCTACGAGTCGTGCGGCTTCGGCGCGTCGCTCCTCGCGGCGATGCGCATCGACACCGCGACCGTTCCGAGCGAGATCAAGCGGGCGTATCGCGCGATGGCCGAGGACTCCCGCCGCGGCAAGGACGCCGACGGCGTGCAGGCGCTCTCGCGCGTCGCGCGACGCGAGGCGAAGGAAGAGGCGGAAGAGCGCTGCAAGCGCGATCTCGCGGAAGGGAAGTACCGCCGCATCGCGATGCTGCCGTTCCTGTGGGATTTGCCGAGCGCCGCGCTCCTCGCGCCCATCTCGAGCGACATGCAGTTCCAGGAGCTGAAGTCGCTCCTCGACGCGGCGTGCGGCGTGCGCATCGATCGCCGCAGCGCCGGCACGTTGGCGCTCGATCTGCTCGGTACCCGCGGCATGAGCGCGGCGCTCGACGACGCGCTGCCCGACGCGCTCGTCCCGAAGCCCGAGGGACCGTCGCGCGACGAGGAGGAGTCCGACGGCGCAGCCGCGCACTTCCGCGCCGCGGGCCGACCCGACGTGCCGTGGGCGCAGGCCGCGGGCGAGCCGAACGACTTCCTCGGCAACCTGTTCCTCCTGTGGCTGTGGTGGCAATGCGACGTGAACGAGGGCGTGATCGAGACGGGCGCGTCGAGCGGCGGGCTCACGGCGGCGCTCGTGATCGAGCGCTTGCTCGAGATGGAATGCGCCTGGGGCGTGACGGGCGTGCAGACGCTGCGCGGCGACGCGCCGACGAAACTCGTCGAAGCGGCGAAGGCGCTGCAGTCGGGCAAGTGGCCGCGAAAGCTCGGGCTCGTGGTGGCGGCGCACGGCCAGGAGTTCCGCTGCGCGCTCCAGGGCGATCGGTTCGCCGTCAGCGGACTCTCGCTGCCGCGCGGCGACGAGGAGGAACGGCTCTCGCCGCGCCAGGCGCTCGAGCAGCGCGTCGACCACCTGCTGACGTTCGATCGCGTGATCGTGCAGCTCTTCGACGCGTTCCTGCGCGAGCGCTTCGGGCAATCGTGGGAGACGCGGGCCGGGCAACTGCGCGAGTGGATCGCCGGACTCGGCGGCGCGCGCCGGGACCGTTCGCGCCGCGGAGCGAAGGTCGCGATCGAGCCCAAACCCGACGTCGTATCCGCGTCTCGGTGAGATGACCCGAGCGGCGCGGTCGCCCGTACACTTCGATCATGGACATCCGGCGGCTCGTCCTTCGGCTGTCGCTGATCTGCCTGGGAGTGACCGCGATCAGCGCGATCGGGCTCGCGCTCCTGCCTGCCGTGGGTGTCGCTTCGCGCGTCACGGTCACGGGCATCGCGGCCACCATCACCGGTTTGATTTGCCTGCCCTTTGCACGGTGGGCCAGTCGCGACGACCTGCGGTGGGGCGGACTCGCGGGCATCGTGTTCATGTGCACCGAGTTCATGTTGGTGCTCGCGCTCGCGTGGGGTTCGTACTTCTTTCCGCAGGCCAGCGGGCAGGCGATCAGCGGCACGATCGCCGACGTCTTCTTCGTCGCGCTCCCCTGCATCGCCGGAGCCCGCGCGCTCGGAGGTGCGCAGCGGGTCGCCGGCGCGACCGCGCTCGCGTGCGGCCTCGCGTCGCTCGTGCTCCTCCAAGTCGACACCTGGTTCTACGCGGGCATGTTCGCCGCCGCAGGCGGCCCGAACCCGAGCGACTTCGGCGTGACGCTGCGCGGCCTCGGCATGACGCTCCTCGTCGCAGGCAGCGCGGCCTCGCTTGGCCTGGTGACGCCGCGCGTCCCGCGACCGCGATGGCCGATCGTCGCGACGCTGCTCGCGATCGTCGCCGGCGGTTGGTTCGTCGTTCTCGTGAGCCAAGGGCTCGTGTGGAACGACTGGGATCCCATCGAGCGCGTGCACGGCGCCAAGGGCGCGCTCTCGATCGTCTTCGTCGCGTTCACGCTGGGTGGCGCGAATCTCCTGATGCGCCCCAAGATCGGCGAGCAGGCGTGGCTGGTCCAACTCGCGACGGTCGGCGTCGCGGGCATCGCCTGCGCAACCGGCATCGTCGCGCTGTGGACCGAGGACGAGCAATTCTTCAGCGCGTTCGTGGCATCGACGATCGCGATCCTGTGCGGCATCGTCGCGATCACGATGATCGCGAAGTTCCGACAAGAGCCGGTGCTCTCGACCGACGGCTCCATCCTGCCGACGGTCGATCTCGTGTGCCCGCGCTGCCGTTGCCGGGGCACGGTGGCGCTGGGGGACTCGTCGTGCGCGTTCTGCGGTCTCCGCTTTCGGATCGCCGTCGAGGAGCCACGGTGTGCCCGATGCGGACAACTGCTCGTGGGTTCGAAGGGCGATCGCTGCCCGGAGTGCGGTCGTCCGATCGCCGAACTGCCGTCGTCGTGAGGCGTGCGAAATCCGAGCGCCGGCATTCGGAACTACGCTGCCCTCCGGAGGAACCCGCCATGATCTCGATGGTCACGCCTCGCGCTCTCGCTTCGTTCGTCGTCGCCGCAGCCGTCCTTCCGCTCGCCGCGTGCCTTCCGCTCGACGGACGCGCGGAGCGCCACCTCGTCCAGAACGAACCGGCGCCCAAGTCGCTCGAGATCTCGAGCATGTTCCTCGATGTGGACGTCGCGCTGGCCGCCACGAGCGAGGTGGGCGTCCGCGCCGACGTGGTGCTGCAGACCTCCGGCGGGAACGAGACCGCCGAGCGCGAGATCGAGCACGTCACCGTGCACGTGGTGCGCGACGGCGACAAGCTCGTCGTGCGGCAGGGGGACGCGAATTCGTCGTGGAACTTCAGCGGCAACCACTCGGGCAACGGCAAGATCTCGGTCACGCTCCCCGCGAACATCCCGCTCGCGATCAAGACGGCGTCGGGCGACGTGCACATGTCCGGCGACTTCGGCGCGACCGACGTGAACATCGCGACGGCCTCGGGCGACATGGCGCTGCGAGGGCTCGGCGTCAACTCGCTCACGGTGAACACCGCGTCGGGCGACGCGGCGATCGACGTCCTGCGCCCGCTGGCGAAGTTCCGATTCGAGGCGGCGTCGGGTGATCTCGGCTTCAAGGGCGGCGCCGACGCCGTGGACGTCAGCACCGCGAGCGGCGACGTCGCAGTCAGCGGGCTGCGCGGGCCTGCGACCGTCAACACCGCGTCCGGCGACGTGAAGCTCCTCTGGTCCGACACCGCGTCGTTGCCGGCGACCACGTCGATCGTGATCTCGACGGCATCGGGCGACGTCGGACTCACGCTGCCGAAGGGCACCGATCCTGCGGGCAGCATCTCGACCGCGAGCGGCGGGATTGCGTCCGAAGCGCCGATTCAGGTGGCCGGTCGACTCGGCTCGTCGAGCGGCAGCTTCATGGGCAAGGGACCGACGCTGCGCATCTCGACGGCGTCGGGAGACGTCACGATCCACCTCCTGCCGTGATTCGCGCGGTCACGCGGCGTCGACTTCGCGCACCGCGCGGCAGAAGCGCTCGATGAGTCGCGCGTCCTTGATGCCGCGATCGCGCTCCACGCCGCTCGAGACGTCGACGGCGAACGGTCGCACGAGTCGCACGGCGTGCGCGACGTTCTCTGCGGTGAGTCCGCCGGCGAGCACGATCGGCTTCGCGATCTGAGATCGGTGCGCGACGAGCGCCGCGTGATCGAACGCCTGGCCGCTGCCGCCGCGCGGTCCGTCGACGAGCAGCCAGTCGACGTGCGGGCATGCGTCCCACGCGCGGAGCGACTCGGGCGAAAACGGAAACCCCTTGATGACCGGCCGCGCGGAGAGATCGCGGACCGCGGCGAGGGCGGCGCAGGATTCCGCGCCGTGGCACTGCACGCGATCGAAGCCGGCGAGTGCCGCGAGCTCGGCAGGCGTTGCGTCGACGACGAGCGCGACCGACTCGAGGCCGCGCGAGCGGGCGACGGCCGCGAGCGCCGCGGCACGCTCGAGCGGCAACGCCCGCACGCTTCCCGGCCAGAGGACGAAGCCGACGAGATCGGCGCCGGCGTCGGCCGCGGCGTGCACGTCCTCGTCGCGCGTGAGACCGCAGATCTTCACGAGCGTGCGCTGCGCCCGCATCACGTCGTTCCGTCGCATTCCGCGGCGAGCGACCGCGCGAGCTCCTGCTGTGCCGCATCGGGCAGGCGCTCCGCGAGTCCGGCGAGAAGGGGTCGCGCTTCGTGCGGTCGGCCGAGGCGCCGCGCGAGGACCGTCGCGAGGAGCAGTCGCACCTCGTCGGTGGCCCGCTCGGCGCCGTGCGACGCGATGTAGTTGCGATACGCGCGGGCGGCCAACTCCGCGTCGCCGCTCGCGAGGGCGCGATTCGCGATCTCGAGCTGGGCGTCGTGGGGCAGGGAGGCGCCCGGCGCGATGGCGACGAGCTCGCGGTAGTGCGCGATCGCGCCTTCGGAATCTCGCTCGCGCAGGCGACTCTGCGTCAGGGCCCGCAGCTCGGCCTGGCGGCGACCGTCGGCGTCGAGCGATCCGCCGGCAACGACGGCCCCGGTCGCCTTGCCCGACATCCACGGCGTTGCGTCGGCGCCGCGCAGCGCCGCGCGCAGCCGTCGGCGCCGCATGAACTGCGTGACGACGTAGAGCAGGTCCCACTCGCCGCGGGGGACGACCTTCAGCTTCAGCAGGATGATTCCGGTGACAACGCCGAACGTCGCGCCGCCGAGGTGCGCCATCGACGCGACCTCGGAGCGGGCGATGCCGCCCCATTCGAACGCCTGTCGCAGCACGTCGATGATCACGTAGATCGCCACGAGCCACATGCTCGGCATCACCATGACGCCGACGCCGAGGAACACGTACAGGAGTCGCGTGTGGCTGCGCGGGAAGAACGCGATGAAGAGACCCATGACGCCGTACACCGCGCCACTCGCGCCGATCGCGGGCGCGGCGCTCACTGCGCACTGCGCAAGCCCGGAGGCGACGCACGCGGCCAGGTACAGCGCGAGGAAGCGCCAGAAGCCCAGGTGACTCTCGACCGGCTTGCCGAACACCCAGAGGAACAGCATGTTCATGCCGAGGTGGCCGATGCCGTTCGGGTCGTGCACGAAGGCCGAGGTGAAGAGTTGCCACCAGACGAACCGGCGCGGATTCAGCCAGAAATGCTCGATGAAGGCGTCAACCGGTCCGTCGCCGCTCAGGGGACTTGCCCAGCGCGCGCCGACGTCCATCTGCATCGCCACGTACATGGTGACGTTCAGGAAGATGAGGAGGATCGTCGCGATGGCGGGTCGCTGGCCGTCGCGATCGGTCCCGAAGGGGAACATCATCGGCGGGCAGTGTAGAAAGGGCAGCGCGCTCGACGCCCCAGAACTGAGGCGGTGCGCACGGCGCCGCGCTCGCGGCGCCACCCGATCTCGCGCGAACGAGTCGGCCGGCGTTCCTTCCGTTGAATCCCATCGGGCAGACCCTTACCATTGGCGATTTCCCGGCAACCGCCCGCATCGCGGAGCCGAACCCTTTCCACCTGATGCACCGCACGGCGCGCTCGGGCGCCTCGCGGTCCGCTCATTGCGGATCGCACGCCCAATTCCGCCGCCTGTTTGGAGTGAGTGAATGACCGCCACAGCCGAAAAGCCCGCCGACGCCGCCAAGCCCGCGCCGCCGGCCTGGGACAAGGGACTTGCGAATACCGTCGCCGCCGAGACGCAGATGTCGTTCATCGACGGCGGCAAGGGCATCCTCGAGTACGTCGGCATCGACATCGACAGCCTTGCCCGCAACTCGACGTACGAAGAGACCGTCTTCCTCCTGTGGAACCTGCGGCTGCCGTCGAAGGCGGAGCTCGAGGCGTTCGAGCAGTCGCTTCGCGCCGAATACGACCTGCCCGACGAGATCTACGCGGTGATCCAGTCGCTGCCGAAGACCGCGACGCCGATGCACGCGCTGCGCACGCTGGTATCGGCGCTCGGCACCATCGATGCGAACGCCGACGACGGCTCGATGGCGGCGAATCGCCGCAAAGCCCTCAAGCTCGTCGCGAAGACGCCGGCGCTGATCGCGAACTTCGATCGCTACCGCAACGGCAAGCCCTTCGCGAAGCCGGACAAGACGCAAAACATCGCCGGCTCGTTCTTGACGATGCTGAACGGCCAGAAGCCGACCGACGCGATGCGCCGCGTGCTCGACGTTTGCCTCATCCTGCAGGCGGATCACGGACTCAACGCATCGACGTTCGCGGCGCGGGTCACGATCGCCACGCTGTCGGACATGTACTCGGCGATGACCACCGCGATCGGCACCCTGAAGGGGCCGTTGCACGGCGGCGCGAACGAGGAAGTGATGGTCATGCTGAACGAGATCGGCTCGCTCGAGAACGTCGAGTCGTACGTTCGCGCGAAGCTGGCCGCGAAGCAGTTGATCATGGGATTCGGGCACCGCGTGTACAAGGCGTTCGACCCGCGTGCGACGTACCTCAAGACCTTCGCGAAGCAAGTCGCCGCCGACACCGGCAACCAGAAGCTCTACGAAATGTCCCGCAAGATCGAGGACATCGTGACCGCCGAGGTCGGCGCCAAGGGCATCTGGCCGAATGTCGACTTCTACTCGGCGACCACGTATCACTCGCTCGGCATCAAGCTCGATCTCTTCACGCCGATCTTCGCCATGAGCCGCATCGCCGGGTGGAGCGGTCACTGCATCGAGCAACTCTCGGACAACCGCCTCATTCGCCCGCAGGCGCTCTACGTCGGGCCGCACGGCAAGTCGTACGTGCCGATCGCGCAGCGCTGAGCCGATCGTCCGGCAAACTCCGACGCCGCGTCGCGCGATCGCGACGCGGCGTTTGTTACTCTGCGAACTCCACCTCAGGAGATTCGCATGTTCCGCGCGCTCTTGTTCGCCGCTCTCGTGTCCGGTCCCGTCGCGATCGCGTCGGCCGATGAAGTCTCCACGCTCACGTTCATCGAGTCGGGCGCGAGCTCGAAGATCGGCTACTACTCGCCGCAGCGGCTCAAGCTGTCGGATCAGAAGCCGGACACGCTGAAGAAGACGCCGGATGGACTGGAGGCGCCGTTGTACGGCGTCATCACCGTCGCGGGAGTCAGCGGGCGCGTGTTCCACGTGATCCTCGACGAGCCGTCCGGGAAGGACGCGCGTCTCTTCGTCGACTCCAACGGCGACGGCGACCTCACGAACGACGCGACGCCGGACTGGAAGGGGAAGAAGACGCCGGCGCGCGGCGAAGGCGCGGAGGCCAACAAGGAATTCACGATGTACGCCGGCGGCGCGACGATCGCGCTCGGCACTGCCGACAAGCCGGTGAACGCGCACCTCTCCGCGTACCGCTTCGACAAGACCGACCCGACGCGCGAACAGCTCAAGGATGTGCTCCTCTACTACCGCGACTACGCGGTCGAAGGCCAGCTTTCGGTGGGCGGCAAGTCATACAAGGCGATGCTTGACGACGGGCAGGTGACGGGCGACTTTCGCGGCACGGTTGGCGGGCGCGAGACGGACGGCGCGAGTCCCGTGACGCTCCTGATCGACGTCAACGGGAACGGCAAGTTCGATCACCAAGGCGAATCCTTCCCGGTGAACCAGCCGTTCAACATCGGCGGCACGACGTGGGAGCTGGTCGACATCTCGGCGGACGGAACCCGCGTCGGCGTGCGGAAGTCCGACAAGACCGTCGCCGAAGTGGCGACGCCGCCGGATCTCGGCGCGGGCAAGACCATCCCCGCGTTCGAGGCGACCACGATGGACGGCAAGGCCGTCAAGTTCCCGTCGGACTACAAGGGAAAGATCGTCCTCCTCGACTTCTGGGCGACATGGTGCGGACCGTGCATGGCCGAGATGCCGAACGTGTCGGCCGCGTACGACCGTTTCCACTCGAAGGGATTCGAGATCCTCGGCGTCACCCTCGACAACAAGGACGCCGCCGAGAAGATCAAGAAGGTGGCAGGCGAGAAGAACATGCCGTGGCCGCAGATCTACGACGGCGGCGGCTGGAAGGCGGCCATCGCGGTGCAGTACGCGATCAACTCGATCCCGCGGGCGTTCCTCGTCGACGGCGATACGGGAAACATCATCGCCGCCGGCGACGCGATTCGCGGCGAGGCGCTGGCGAAGGCGATCGAAGACGCGCTCGCGCAGCGCGGCGGCTCGGCCAAGTGATGCGTCTATTGCACTGATTCCCACGGCCCGTCGATCGCGATCGTGACGCCCGGCGCTTGGATGTTGACGAACATCGTGCGGCCGTCGGGGCTGAAACAGATGCCGGCGAGCTCGGACTCGCTCGCCACGTTGCGAGCGAACCGCTGCAGCGTGCCGTTCTTCCTCACGCGCACGATGCCGTCGTTGCCGGCGCCGTCCTCGCAGATGAAGAGGTCACCTGCCACCGGGCTGGTGGGCGGCGCGACCGTCAGGTTGTCGCAATTCTTCAGGAAGGCCGCGTCGGGCGACTCGATCGCGAGCTCGAGCGACGGCGGGGCGTCGGACTCGCGCGCCGTTCCTTCGAACTCGCTGGGTCGGTAGCGCCAGATCTGACCGAGTTCGTTGGGTCCGCCGGTCGTCGCCGCGATCCATACCGAATCGCCCGCGTGCCAGATGCCTTCGCAGCGGGCGAAGCGGATTGCGCCCGCGGCAAACGCGCGAAAGCGCAGGTCGTCCTTCGGACTCGTCGTGTCGTCGAGGTCGATCCAGCGCACCGCGAATCGGTCGCGCGGGCGCACCGTGATGTTCGGCGGACCGCGTCGCACGGAGCCCTTCGCGTCGGCCGCGAGTTCCGTTCGCCAGTTCCGCGTGTCGAGCGACCGCCGATCGATCGCGACGAGCGCCTGCAAGCGTCCGCTCGCAGTGAGGTCTCCGGGTGTGCCCGCGAGGAAGCGATACAGGCAGCCGTCGCCCATGTCCTCAGTGAGGTACACGATCGGGCGCGTCGGATCGCACGCGACTGCCTCGTGACGGAAGCGGCCAAGCGGCGCGAGCTTTCGCGGCGCGGCAAGCCCGGCGTCGGTGCGGGCCGCGATCTCGAAGCACCAGCCGTGGTCTTGCTCGAATCGTTTCCCGTCCTTCGATTGCGTCCACTCTTCGCAACTGATCCACGTACCCCACGGCGTCGGCCCGCCGGCGCAGTTCACGCCGCTTCCGACGAGCGACAGGAACTCGCGCTCGACGTGTCGCGTGCTCGCGTCGTAGACGACGCTCGTCGTGCCGCCGAGGCACGGCACGCCGTAGCCCTTGTCGTAGATGTGCGACGGATCGATGAGCTTCAGCCGCTCGAGCTTCGGCCCGAAGGGGCCGCACGCGGGGCCGAAGGAGGGATCGATCTCGTGGTTGCGAACCAGGAGCGTCTTGCGCGGTTCGCCGGGCACCGGGAACGCGGCCATGCCATCGTGGTAGCCGGGGACGAGCAACCCGTCGGACATTTCGGAGCCGGCGCGCGAGAAAACCGTTTGCGTGAAGCCAGGCGGTAGCGCGAGCGGGCCGCCGCGCGGTGGGGCTGTCCCGCCAACGGTCGTTTCGCCGATCGGCACAGCGCCGGAGCTCACGGCCCGCTCGAGCGCCGTGAAGCCGATCGATGCGACGGAGAGTTGCAGGAAGCTGCGCCGGCTGAGGGTCACAGGCGGCATTCTGATCGCGGACGACGGCGAACGCTACGCGCGGCGCCGGTTCGATCAGCGCGGAACCGTTCAGAGTGCGCTAGCGGCGTGGCGGCGATCGCGCCGCGCCGCGCCGCGCCGCGCGAGTCCGAGTCCCGAAGAGGCTCGGCACCAACGCGACGCGGACCTGGCACGCGTTGAGCCGCACTCGCGGGATTGGACTTTCGCGCCGGAGCTCGTGAGCCGAATCTTGTCGGTCGCAGCGGTGGGCGGTGGACGGACGGCGCGCGTGGGGCGTTCACGACGCTACGCGCGCGGCCACGACGCACGAGGCACGCACGATGCACGTGGCCATACCCGCACGATGCACGTGGCCATACCCGCACGATGCACGTGGCCATACCCGTGCGCGGCGACGCCCGCGATGCACGTGGCCATACCCGTGCGCGCACGATGCACGTAGCCATACCCGGACGATGCACGTGGCCATACCCGTGCCCGGTGCCCGCGCCCGGCGATTCCCGTGCGTGTCGCCGTCTTCCGCAGGATTCCCGCGTGTAGAAAAAACTCTGCATTTCTCGGCGTCGCCCACTTTTGCCCTGATGATCCCGCCCCGCCATGGCGATACCGCGGCGGAACATCATCGACCCGTCCCAGCCCGTCACCTGTCACTGCGTCTCGCGCTGCGTGCGGCGGCTGCTTCTTCTCGAGGACCGCTCGAAACCGGAGGACCTCGGCGACGGCAACGCCGCGTCGTCGCGCGAGCCCGATTTCTGGAAGAAGCTCCTCGCAGCGCGCATCGTCGAGCTGGTCGCGCTCTTCGCGATCGACGTGATCGAGTGGGCGATTCTCGGCAACCACTTCCATCTCCTGCTCGCCACGCATCCCGAACTCGTTGCCCTTTGGTCCGATCGCGAGATCGCTGTCCGCTGGCGAACGCTGACCCCCGATTACCACTGGCGCCGGCGGAAGAAGATCCCGTACAACGCGCCCGCGCAGGAGGATGAGATTGCCGCGATGCTCGCCGATCCGAAGGCGATCGCCCACGCGCGGCGAGTCCTCGCGGATGTGTCGCAGTTCCACAAGTTCCTCAAGCAGCGGATCGCGCAGCTTGCGAACGCGGAGGACGACGTCACGGGCCACTTCTGGGACGGCCGGTTCAAGTCGATCGTCGCGACCGACCTCCCGACGGTGATCGCGCACATGGTCTACATCGCGCTCAACCCAGTCCGCGCCGGGCTGGCGGCGTCGCTGGAGGAGTGCGAGTTCGCGTCGATCCGGGCCCGCATCGACGAGTTGAAGCGGCGGATCGAGGTCGGCGAGTTCGCGGGCGAGGTCGAGGAGGCTAAGCAAAAGCTCCGCGGGCTGAAGCTCCTGCCGGCGCTGCCGTGCGATCCGGGCAGGGACGTGAGGCGGATGGAGAGGCTGCCGAACGGCGCCCCGAACCCGTGGAAAGGCGGCGCGGTGCCGCCAGTGCTGGAAGGGCTGACGATCTCGGCTTTCCTGGACGAGGCGGACCGGGTGGGGAGAACTGAGCGGAAGGGGAAGAAGTCGCTTCCGCCCGAACGTGCGAAGGTGATGGCGATGCTTGAGGCCCGGATTGAGAACCGGCTCAATGCCAAGCGTGCGCACAACGCACGCGCGGTTCGCGGGGCGCGTGTCACTCGAGCGGATGGATCGACGGGCGTGACAATCGCGAGCCCAGGACCGCCCGCGGCGGCGATGGATCTCCTCGCCTCGGTCGCCGCCTACGCGGGGCCCATCGAGGAGGCTCTCTCGCAGGGCCTGGCGAACGCTTTCGGCAACTTCAGCGGCAACCTGAAGTCGGTGGCGAGACGGGCCGCCGAACTAGGCCGCGCGGCGGTGTGGACCATCTTCGATCCCGAGGGCCGAGAGCCGCGGCGCTGGGTCAAGGCCGATCGCGGCGAGTGACGAGCGACGGCCGACGGCAGCAACCCAAATCTATCGCGTGAAGAAAGCCCCGCGACGGCAGCACGCCGCCTGCGGGGCTGCAACATCGAGCGAGACCTTGACGACGCGCCAGCGAGGCCGTCGAAGGACGGTCAGGGCTGCGACCGGGGAGCGGGCGATCCGGTCGAGCAGCGCGGGACCATCGCTGGCTGGCGATTCGTCGGCGGCTTCGTGATCACCCCCGCCTCGCGACGCAGATCGCGCACTCGCGCACGGGTGTGGCCACAGCCGATGCACAGCCCATGCAGATGCACTCGCGCACGGGCATGGCGACAGCGCATGTCGCGCCTCGCGACGCGGATCGCGCATTCGCGCACGGGTATGGCCACACCGCATGCACAGATCGCGCACTCGCGCACGGGTGTGGCCACAGCCGATGCACTCGCGCACGGGCATGGCGACAGCGCATGTTGCGCCTCGCGACGCGGATCGCGCATTCGCGCACGGGTATGGCCACACCGCATGCGCGGGTGTGGCCACAGCCCATGCATGGCCACACCGCATGCGCGACACCGCATGCGCGGGTTCGCACGGGGCCCGAACTCGACCCGCCCGTTCCATCGATCACTCCGTCACTCCGTCGCGCCGCGGGCCCGCTCCTTCGCGGCGCGGAGGCGACGAAGGCTCTGTGACTCCGCGACCGCCGCCGACGCGGCATCGGACAAACCTTCCGCTGCGGCGCCGCCGGGCGCTGCTCGCGCGTCGGTCTCACGCACGACGGCCGCAGGAATGAACGCAGCCGCAGCAGCTTCCACGATCCGTTCGCGACGCAGCGCGAGGCGTCGCGCCGCTGTGTCGGCGACGAAGAGTGCCGCAGCGATCACGGTGAGTAGATCCCAGATGCTCATCTGCGCGGTGGGCATCCGCACATGGTCGCGCGACCAGAGGTCGGTGCCGGGTGCGTCGAGTGCTAGGACGCGCCCTCCCGTTGCGTCAGCGGCGCGAGACAGCCGCGCAAGATCAGAGCCCTCCGCTCGCCGCTCCCGGTCGTCGCGCACCACGAGGCCGCGCCGGATCGTGCGCACCGAGTTGCCGTCGTCAACTGCCGCCTGCACGATCGCGGCGCCCGTTGGCAGCGGCGACGTTCGACCTACGAACTCCGTGAGCGAGATCCGCTCGAGCTCGACCGTGCGCACGGCGCCGCTGGCGTCGACGATGCGCACAAGGCTCGCATTCGCCGAAGGGGTGTACTCGCCGCGCAACGACAGCGCGATGAGCGTTTCGGTCGGTCCCGGATTCACGTGAAGCACGAGCGTTCCGTCGTCCGCAGGGCGAAGCACTCGCTTGAGGAGATGCCGCCACAGCGTCGCGTACGCGTCGCTCGCGAGCCATCCGCGATCCCATCGGGGCGCTGCGTCACCGGTCCACGAGTAGACGCGTCCGAGGCCGTGGTTCCAGTGAGCGAGGATCGGATCGCCCTGTGGCGACTCCGCGTCGAGCGTCGCGAGTCCGCGCCTCGGCGCGGTGACCACATAGCCTTTCATCTCCGGGAGCGGATCGCGGATCCCGGCAAGTGGAAGCAGCGTCGATGTCGCGACGGGACGGAACGCCTCGTCCTCCGCGAGCAGCGATCGCTTTGCGAAGAACGTTTCGCGCTGGAAGATCGGCGTGAGCGACGTCGCTGCGTTGCGCGAGTCGACGGTCCAGCTTCGTCCCATGCCGGCGCGAGCGAGGTCGCCCATCAGCGTCGTGTTCGGGGCGTCGCCGACGGCGATCGTCGAGAGCGTGGTTCCTTCGGCGGCCAACGAGTGGGCGAGCGCAACTCCAACGTCGGGGCTTCCCGCGGTCTCGCCGTCGGAGAGGACGAGCACGTGCCGCGAGCCGAGCGGACGTCGTGCGAGTTCTTGCCTCGCAAGCGCGATCGCCGGAAAGAGATCGGTATCGCCGCCGGAGCCGAGCGACGCGATCGCACGACCGACGGCCTCGGGATTCGCGTTGGCGGTGAGTGGCACGATGACGTCGGAGGCAGCGTCAAACCCGATCACTGTCACGTACTGATCGCGTCCTAGCGCGCGGACGGCGGCGATGGCCGCATCCGCCGCGAGCGCCAGTTGCGACCTACCTACGCCTTGGATCGGTCGGCTCATCGATCCCGAGCGGTCGATGACGATGGCGAGCCCCGATGACGGAACCATGCGCTCCGGCGGCGGATCGAGTTCGAGCGGCAGTATTTCGGCGAATCGTGAACCGATCCATCCGCCGGCCCCATAGGCATTCGGTCCGCCGATCGTCATGAGCCCGCCGCCGAGATCGCGCACGTAACCGATCAACGCGTCCTCCCCGCTGCGGTTGGTGTCCGCGACGCCAAAGTCACACAACGCGATCGCGTCCCACTGCGCAAGGTCGAGCGCCGTCGTGCCGAGCAGGCCGGGCGTCAACTCCGTGATCTCGACGTCGCTGCCCTCGAGCGCGCGGACGAGTTCGTGCGCCCGCGACGCGTTGGAAACCACGGCGACGCGGGCCTTGCCTGAGGTGAACGCGATGGCGCTCCCGCTCTCGAGTTCGGGATCGGACCGCGGATGCGAGATCTCGACGCGCACGTCGTAGCGACAGGCACCGAACGTCGGCGCCGGCGCGTTGAGCACAAACGTCGCGCGGCCGCGTCCGATCGCGATGGGGATTCGCAATCCGTCGGCACCAAGCGCTTCGCGCAAGCCGTTGCGGCGAACGCTCAGCCAGCCGTCGAGCGACTCCCGCGAGTCGATGGTGACTCGTAGCGGGACGATCGCCCCTGGTCGGACGACGTCCGGGAGCTGCACGCTCTCGACGATGACCGGCGCACGCTCGCCGACGTCGAGCGGCACCACGTCGATTGGCACGCCCGCGGCCTGCGCGGACGCTACCGCGCCGTCGAACTCGCCGGCGAGGTCGAAGCCGTCGCTCACGAGCACGACGCGACCTCCCGCGTCATGCGGCAGCGAGGAGAGCGCGAGATGAATCGCCGCACCAAGGTCGGTGCCGTCGCGCGCTTGCCCGGGTTGGGCGCGAGCCGCCGTCGCCGACTGCGCCTCCGCGGGAGTCGCGGCGAGCGAAGCGCGGACGATCGACGGAGTGGCCGCGGCCGCGATCACGCCGATGCGGTCACTTGCCTGAATCGCACGCGTCTCGGTGGCGAGGAATTGATCGATCACGCCGTCGAGTCGCTTCGGCACGCTTGCGCTCACGTCGCGTACGACGACGACGGCGACGTCCTGGCCGTGCCACGTCGCGATGGGGCGGGCCAACGCGACGACGAGCAACGTGACGCTTCCGAGGCGCAGCGAGAGCGAGACTGGCTGCGACCGCCAGCCGCTCCCTGCCCGCAGCGCGATCGCGACGATCGCGCCGATCGCCGGGACGATCGCCAAGAGCCAGACCGGTTGGTCGAAGAGAAGCCCGAACGCGGCAAGGGTCGGCATGGGTGCATTCGTCCGTGGCTGAAGCGGCGGGGCTTGGCGACCCCGCGGCGATGCAGCAGCTCGTGATTGTCGCGAGTTCAGCGCCGGGCTGCGCACCGCGACGCCGCCTCGACGCAGACAAGCTCCCCTTGCGGTCAGGGTACTGCCGCGCCGGTGGCGGCATCGCCATCTGGTTGGTTGCCAAGGCACGTCTGCTCCCAGTCGCCCGACGCTCGCCGCTTGCCTGATCCACCCGCTTGCGGGTCTACTGCGTCGCAACGATGAGTTCCTCACTCTCGCGATCGGCTGTCGATGCGTCGACTGAAGCTGCAGAGAAAAACGGCGTCGTCGACGAGCGCAGCCTCTGGACGATCATCGCCGCGTCGAGCGCCGGCACGCTCATCGAGTGGTACGACTTCTACATCTTCGGCGCGCTCGCGGTGACGCTCGCCGACGTCTTCTTTCCGAAATCCTCCGGCGCGACGGCGCTTCTCTCGACACTCGCGACGTTCGCCATCGGCTTCGTCGTGCGGCCGTTCGGCGCATTGTTCTTCGGCTATCTCGGCGACCTCATCGGGCGCAAGTACACGTTCATGGTCACGCTCCTCCTGATGGGCGGAACCACGTTCCTGATCGGCGTCTTGCCGGGCTTCGCGACGATCGGATGGGGCGCGCCCATCGCGCTGATTGCGCTCCGGCTCGGACAAGGACTCGCGCTCGGTGGCGAGTACGGCGGCGCGGCGACCTACGTCGCGGAACATTGCCCTGACGGACGCCGCGGCTACTGGACGAGTTGGATCCAAACGACCGCGACGCTCGGCCTCTTCGTGTCGCTTGCGGTGATCATCGTCTGCCGCACGCTGCTCTCGCCGGAACAATTCAACGCGTGGGGTTGGCGCATCCCGTTCTGGGTGTCGCTCGTCCTGGTGGCATTCTCGTACTACATCCGGCGCCGCATGCAGGAGTCGCCGCTCTTCGTGCGCATGAAGGCGTCTGGCAAGGGGGCGAAGAACCCGATCAAGGAGTCGTTCGGGCATCGCGAGAACCTGCGGCTCGTCCTCATCGCGCTCTTCGGCGCGACGGCCGGACAAGGCGTCGTCTGGTACACGGGCCAGTTCTACGCGATGAACTTCACGAAGCTCGTCGTCGGCGTCGACGCCACGCAGGCGGAGTACATCGTCGGACTCGCGCTCGTCTTGGGCACGCCGTTCTTCATCGTGATGGGCGGCCTCTCGGACAAGATCGGACGCAAGGGCATCATGCTCACGGGGTGCCTGCTCGCGCTCGTCACGTATTACCCGATCTATGGCGCCATGGTCGCGGTGGGCGACGTGAACAATCCGCTGCGCTATCAGCTCGCACCCGACGGCGTGGCGCAGCTCGGTGAGCCCAAGGTCGAGCATCTTGCCTCCGACGCCGCCGGGCCGGAGCGCACGGTGACGACGACGCGCGAGAAGCGCACGTACGTCGACGGCACCGCGAACACGGTGACGATCACCCGCACGCTCGCGGCCGGGGCGACGAAGGACACCGTGAGCGAGAAGAAGTCGATCCGCTTCGCGAGCCTGACGAGCCCGTCCGCGATGCTCTTGACGCTCCTCATCTGGATCCAAGTGCTCTACGTCACCATGGTGTACGGACCGATCGCCGCGTTCCTCGTCGAACTCTTCCCGACGAAGATCCGCTATACGTCGATGTCCTTGCCGTATCACATCGGCAACGGCGTCTTCGGCGGCATGGTGCCGTTCATCGGGCAACTGCTCGTGGCCGGGACGGGCAACGTGTTCGCGGGCCTGTGGTACCCGATGGTGGTATGCGCGTTCACCTTGGTCATCGGCTTGTGGTTCGTCAAGGAACGCCGCGACGTGCGCATGCTGGAAGAGCACTGACGGTCCGATTCTCCCGCCGCGCCCTGTCGTCGGCACGGCGGTCGCGATAGGCTCTGTCGCACGCGTACCGCGGGTCGCGATCGTCGTGGCTTCGCCGGTCCGCACCGATCGCCGCTTCAACAAGGAGCCAGCGTCATGCAACAGCCCAGTCGTCGCGAGTTCATCGCCAGCGCCGCCGCGATGGCCGCGTTCTCCGGTTCGATCGCCTGCGGGCAGACGACGGCGCAAGCCCCGACGAAAGCGGCGCCCCCGACGCCAAGCGCGCCGACCGGCGGCGCGGCGACGCCGCTCGAGCGCCGTCGATTCGGCGCGACCGACATGACCGTCACGGTGCTCGGCTTCGGCGGCGCCGAGATCGGCTACCAGGACATCGATCAAGCGACGGTCGATCGCATCCTGAATTCGGCGCTCGACGCCGGGCTCAACGTGATCGACACCGCCGAGTGCTACGCGGGTTCGGAGGAGTCGATCGGCAAGGCGGTCGCGGGGCGGCGCAAGGAGTATTCGCTCTTCACGAAGGTCGGCCACATGGAGCAGGGGGCCGCGGGCTGGACCGCGGCATCGATCGAGACGTCGATCGAGCGCAGCCTGCAGCGCCTCAAGACCGATCGCGTCGATCTCGTGCAGCTTCACTCGTGCGGGCGCGACATCTTGGAGAAGGGCGAGTGCATCGCCGCGCTCGAAGCCGCGAAGAAAGCCGGCAAGACCCGCTACATCGGCTACAGCGGCGACGGCGCCGCGGCGCTCTTCGCCGTCGAAAGCGGGCGCTTCGACGCGTTGCAGACCTCGTGCAGCATCGTGGACCAGGAGTGCATCGACCTCACGTTGCCGAAGGCGAAGGCCCGCAACATGGGCGTGATCGCGAAGCGCCCGATCGCGAACGCCGTGTGGCGCTTCGACAAGGAACCGGACAACGGCTACGTCGTCGAGTACTGGAAGCGTCTTCGCAAGCTCGACTACGACTTCACCAAGGGCGACGCGCGGACGAACGCCGGACCCGACGGCGCCGCCGGCATCGCGCTGCGCTTCACGCTGCTCGCGCCCGGCGTCGATGTCGCGATCGTCGGCACCACGAAGCCCGAGCGCTGGAAGCAGAACGCCGAGATGCTCGCGAAGGGCGGGCCGTTGTCGCAGGCGCAGTTCGACGCGATCCGTGCCCGCTGGAAGCAAGTCGCGGAGCCGAGCTGGACGGGTCAGACGTAAGTGAGCAGGCGCTCGTTCCGTCCTCCATCGTCGTGAACGCCAGCACGCCGGCCGCGCGTTGAACGCGGGCCGGCGTGCTGGTCCTCTCCGGATCCTGTCCTGATCCGACTGCGCCGCTCCGCCCCGAATCAGGTCCACGCGCCGAGCAGGATCGCGAGGTCGGCGGCGTCGATGAAGCAGTCGCCGTTGAGGTCGACCGCGCCGCTCGTCGTGCTCCACGCGCCGAGGAGGACGCCCAGGTCCGCCGCGTCGACGTCGCCGTCGTTGTCGAAGTCGGCGTCGGGCACGGAGAGCACCTGCTTCTCGAACGCGCCGATGTCGATCGCGCCCGATCCGAGTCCCGAGTTCGGCACCGGAAGGTCGACGCGCCGCACGGCACCCGCGAAGTCCTCGTTGAGTGGCTCGGCGACGTTGCCGTCGCTGTCGTAGTCGGTCGTGTCGACGTACGCGACCGAGTTGTCGCCGGCGTCGATGAGGTCCGAGCACGGCGCGACGGTGAAGTCGTCGTCGTTCGTGCCGCCGACGTTGTCAGCCCCGTTGGCGTCGACCACGCCGCCGTCGGCGCCGATCGCGAAGCAGTTCACGTCGTTGGGGAACGACCCGTTGAAGCCTTGGATCGCGCAGCAGGAGATGACCGCGTTGATGACGCCGTCGCCCGACGGCTTGCCGATTTGCGCGGGCTGTCCGGAGAGTCCGTTGCCGACGTTGCCGAAGACGAGACAGTTACGGATCTCGCCGTCGCTGCCGTCGCCTCGGATCCCGGCGCCGGAGTTGAATCCGGGGCTCGTATTGAACGCGACGGTGCAGTTGGTGATGCGCACGTCGGTGAACGTGTAGTCGATGCCGAAGTTCAGATTGCCGTGCACGATGCAGTTGTCGATCACCGGCTTTCCACTTTGGTTGCCGGTGAACTTGACGCCGCTGACGTTGTCGATGATGCGGCAGTTGCGGATCGTTGGGCTCGCGTTGTTCAACGTGAGGATGCCGCCGGCGGGGCCGTCGGCGCCGCGGGTGACGACGAAGCCGTCAAGGACGGTGTCGTTGAGGTAGAGCGCTCCGTTGGCGAGGACGACGGTGTCGGTGTTGTCGAAGGTCGCCGCCTGATTGCCGATCTCGCCGGAGAGAATCGTCGGATGCGCGACCCAGTCGCGCTGCGTGCGATCGAGTTCGCCGCCGGCGAAGCCGCCGTACATCTGTCCGTGGAGCGGCAGGATGAACGAGATGGTCTGGTTCGTGCCGGTGGTCGGCTTGTACGTGCCCTCGGCGACCCAGATCTCTCCGGGCCCGCCGAACTTCGGATCGTTCAATTCCTGGATCGCGCTCTGGAGATCGGTGTAGGCGTCGGTCCAGTTCTGTCCGTTGTTCGCGCCGGTCGCGTCCTTGTCGACGACGATGGTGCGCGGGCGCTGGAACTCGTAGGCCCCCATGTCCGGAGCGGGGTTCACGGTGCTGGGCGCGTTCGGCGTCAGGAAGTCCTCGACGCGCCGCAGGCTGCCCGCGAGGTCCACCGGCGTCGGCTCGGAAAAATTGCCGTCGGCGTCCGCGTCGGCGAAGTCGGCGGGCATCGTGTTGCTCGCGGCCTTGTCGATGCAGGGTGAACTGCCGCGGAGGCGCAGGTTGTCGTCGAGCGTGCCGGGCACGCCGTCGGCGCCGATCGGATCGACGAAGGCCGCGTCGGCGTCGATGCACTGCGGGCCAGCGCCGGCGCCCCCTTCGATGTTGTCGAACTTGACTTCCACCGTCGAGCTGGAGATGCGAACCTGGTCCTCGAGCGTCGATGGGTTGCTGCCGTGGTTGTTCCGGACGATGGAGTTCGCCACCATGCCGCTCGTGCCTGCGTTCAGGAAGCGGATGCCGCCCGTGCCGCCGCTGCTGCCGAGGCCGCCGCTGTTCTCGCAGATGGTGCAGAAGAAAAACCGCGCCGGCGCGTTCTGGATGTCCGCTGCGCCGCCGGTGCCGCCGGCGGTGTTGCCGCTGAAGACGCAGTTGATGAACTCGGGGCTCGCGCCTCCGCTCCCGCCGAACGAGTGAACTCCGCCGCCAGTCGACGCAGCGGCGTTGCCGACGAACACGCAGTCGACGACCCGCGGCGCTCCGAGCGACTTCATCCCCGCGCCCTGCATGTCTGAGCCGGCGCCATTTGCGTTGCCGGCGGTGATGATGAAGCCGGCGAGCACCGTCGCGCCGTTCACCGCGTTTGCGCTCACCACGTGAAACGAGTTGTCCGAACTGCTCGCGCCGCCGATCGCGCCGGAGAGGAACGTCGGATTCGCGAGCGTGTCGCGCTCGTCGAGGCTGAGCGCGCCGACTTGGAACCCTCCGAGCATTCGCACGCCGTTCTTGAGTTGGAACGTCGCGCTGCGATCGGTGGTCGACGTGGGTTTGTAGGTGCCGGCCGCAACCCAGATCTCGTCGCCGGCGACGGCTTCCGAGATCGCCGTTTGCAGGCTCTTGTAGGCGAACGTCCACGACGCTCCGGTTTGGAATGCGATCGGCAGGGCTTGATTGGCGTTGACGAAGATCGTCGAGGCGGAAGCGGGCACGGTGATCGCGCCCGCGGCGGCGCCGACGAAAAGGACTGAGGCGAATCGGAGCATTGGACGAATCCCCGGACAGGCGCGGAACGGCGCGGCACCACTCTGGCGCTGCAGCCAGCACCTACACGACATCCCTTGGGATCGCGGATCACCGAATCGGCCGGTCGCCCGGCACCAGTCGCTGCCGCGTCACGGCTTCGCCGCCGCAGCCGAGGCCTTGGTCATCTGCGGATAGAGCAGGATTCGATCGTGGCAGAGGAGGACGAGATCGTCCGCCTTGTCGCCGGTGACGTCGACGATGAAGCCCATCGACGGCTCGAATTCCTTGGGCTCGCCGCCGGAGAACATGCGGCTCTCGAACACGCGGAAGCCGGTGGCATAGAGCAGGCGCCCGGCGTCGGTGAAGGTCAGGATGTCGGCCATCTGCTCGCCCGCGTCGAGGAGGACGAGGTCGAGTCGGCCGTCGCCGTTCACGTCGCCGGGCACGATCTCGTGATGCACGCGGCGCGTCGAGTCGGAGCGCCAGGAGCCGAGTTCCGACAGCGTGAGCTTCTGCCCTTCGAGCCGCACGATGGCGAAGCCGTCATCGCCGATCGCGAGGATGTCTTCCTTGCCGTCGCCGGAGTACGAGCCGGCGTGGATCTCGGAGAACTTGAATCCGGTCACGTTGAGCACGTCGGTCTGCGTCCAGCGGCCGTCGCTCGCGCCCTTCTCCGCCGCGAAGACGAGCAGCGCGTTGTTCTCGCGGTCCGCGGCGACCAGTCGCGCGGGCGAACCGTCGCGCGGCGGGACGACCGTGATCGACACGAGCTTCGCGTCGCCGCGCTGCGCGTTCACCTGTTGCGCGACCTGCCAGCCCGGGCTCGCGCCGCCCGCGGGCTTCTCGTCGTAGCGCAGGGCGCGGATGAAGTTCTTGTCCGCGACGAGGAGTTCAGGCTTGCCGTCGCCGTCCAAGTCCCACACCGCGGTGTTCTTGTCGTTCGCCGCCTGCACCAGGCCGAACTGGCCCATGTCCTTGCTCTCGAGCATCGTGTAGCTCGGTTTCGCGTCGGCGCCCGAGCCGCTCGTGCCGCCGCGCAGCATGATCATGGGCTTGTCGGCGGTGAAGAGGAGGAGATCGGTCTTGCCGTCGCGATCCGCGTCGATCGCCACGATCGCGTCGGGCTGCTTCGAGAGCGAGCCGAGCTTGATCGGATCGCCCGCTGGCGATCCGTCGAGCGGCAAGAGTTCGAGCACGAAGTTGCGCCCGTCCTTCGCCACGACCGCGAGACGCGCGCCCTCGTCCAGCTTCACCAGACTTTGCACCACGGGCACGTGTCCGGCCGCGACGGTCATCGCCTGCGGGAACGGAATCGCGCCGCCGGTGGGCGAACTCACGTATTTGGTGCGGCCGATGACGCCTTCCTTCTCGGAGAGGAGGAAGATGTCCGCAGACTTGTCGCCGTCAACGTCCGCCGCGACGACCGAGTCGAGGTCGGCGTACGCCGGGAAGTTCACCGGCGGTTGCAGTCCCTTGCCGGCGGCCTGCTTCCACAGGACGACCGCGTTGTCCTGCGTGTTCGTCGCGAGCACGTCGAGCAGGCCGTCGCCGTCGACGTCGACGGTCGCGATCGAGCGCTTGCGATTGCCGGCGTCGGAGAAGCCCCAGACGGTGAGCGGCGCGTCGCGCGTTCCCGACTCCTCGACCGCGGCCTTCTCGAGTTCGTAGACGACGGTGCGTCGACTCGGCTTCTCGATCACCGCGAGCGCGTTGGCCTTCTTGCCCGGGAGTTGCAGCGCCGTCGCCTCGCGCAGCGGCGGCATCTCGAAGCGCACCTGCGAGCCGAGTCCCTTCACGCCGTTCTCGTTGGTGCCGAGCCAGAGTCGCACCGGCGCGGGGTTGTCCGGAATGATGCCCGCGACGTCGGTCGTGCCGTCGCCGTCGTAGTCGCCGAGGACGATCGCGACCAGCGCATCGCTGCCGACGCTGAGTTCCTTCGAGTCGCCGAGGTTGGTGCCGTCGAGCGGCCACACCGTGAGGCGACCGTTCACGATCGCCGCCACGTCCTTCTTCGAGTCGCCGATCAGGTCGGCGATGGCGAAGCCGTTCGGGCTCGCGGCCAGTCCCTTCACCGGCACCTTGCGCACGAGTTCGAACGTGCCGGGCTTCGTCTGCCGAAGGAATCCGATCGTGCCCGGCTGGCCCGCGTACACGAGGTCCATCAGGCCGTCGTTGTCGAAGTCGAACGCCTCGATGCCGGTGATGGCGTGCGCGACGCTCACGTACTCGCGGCGGAAGCGCCAATGTTCGGGCAATTCGTTGACCCGCGTCGGCGCGGCGACCTCGTCGGTCGGCTTCGCGCCGGCCTTCTGGTAGTGGATCTCGACGCGGCTCTTCGAGTTGTTCACGACCACCAGATCGTTCAGCCCGTCCTGGTTCATGTCCGCGACGATGAACGGTCCGGCGTTCGGGTCGATCTTCACCACTTCGAGATCGTCGAAGCCGAAGTAGGGGGCGAGGTCGTCGCCGTCCGCACGCGCGAACGACGGGAGAAAGGCCGAGACGACGATCGGTGCGAGGACGAGCGGGAGGAGCGAATGGCGCATGCGCGGAGAGCCTGTCGGAAAGGTGGAGCCGAGCGAGCCGTCGCGGCGTCGCCCGGCGCGGAGACGTGGTCTCCGTCGGGGCTGTAGAACTCGGCGACGCGCGATGTCGCCGGGTTTTGGGGGCCGTATAGTAGCCGCCGGTTCGCCCGTGTTTGGCGGCGTGCGATCCGCACGACGATCGTCATTCGTGCGCGCCACATCGCCGATTGGAGTTTGCATGAAGCCACTCTGTGTTCGACTCTCGCTTGCCCTTCTCGCCGCCGCCGCGCTCGTCGCGCCGACCTCCGGCGACACCGTGACGCTCAAGAGCGGCGCCTCGGTGACGGGCACCGTGCTGAAGCGCAGCGATCGTCGCGTGTGGATCGACGTCGGCACCGACGTGCTCAGCTTCTCGACCGACGACGTGCAGAAGGTCGACCTCGCCGCGGGCGACGCCACGAAGGTCGAGGCGAAGCAGGATTCCCTCTTCGCGGTCGCCGACGACCTGCCGGAACTGCCCCCCAAGGAGCAGGCGAAGATCATCGGCCCGGCGGTGATCAAGGTGTCGACGCCCGCGGGGCTCGGCTCCGGCGTGATCATCAACAAGGAAGGCTTCGCGATCACCAACGCGCACGTGGTGCAGGGCGAGACGACGCTGCGCGCGACCGTGTGGTTCGCGCAGTCCGACGGCACGCTGAAGCGCGTCGACATCGACGACGTCGAACTCATCGCGGTGAACAACCACGTCGATCTCGCGCTCATCAAGTTGAAGCATCCCGACGGCAAGGACTTCGCCTTCGCGCCGATCTCGAAGAACGAGTCGGTCGGCGTGGGCGAGACCGTCTTCGCGATCGGCAATCCGCTCGGCCTCGAGCGCACGCTCACGCAGGGCGTGGTGTCGACGGTGTCGCGCAACGTGCAGGGCCTGACCTACATCCAGACCGATACGGCGATCAACCCCGGCAATTCGGGAGGCCCGCTCTTCAATACCCGCGGCGAGGTGGTGGGCATCACGAACATGGGGATCGTCGGCGCCGAAGCTCTCGGCTTCGCCATTCCCTCGCGGTACGTGAAGGACTTCGTCCGGAACCGCGAAGCGTTCGCCTTCGACAAGAACAACCCAAACTCGGGCCACAACTACCTTCGCCCGCCGACTCGCCGCGACTTCGGCGTCGCGCCGCAGCTCGAAGATCAGTCCTCCCAGGGCGCCGGCAAGCCGGCGGCGACGAATCCGAAGAAGTCGCCCTGATAGCCGGACCGCGAGGGGGCCGCGCGAGCGATAGCCGGGCGGCGCCGGATCGAGATCCTGATCTTCCCCGCACCCTCCGGCCGATGGCCGGTATCACCGATTCCGCTCGATCGTGACATCGAGCAACTGGACCCACTTCATGCTGCTCAAGACGAACAGACTCTTCATCGCCGTTTCCGTCTCCTGTGCCGGCCTGTGCGCCTCGCTCGCATCGGCGGCCGACCTGCTCTCGATTCGCACGCTCGCGCCGGAGAAGTCCATCCTGGTGCTCGGGGCCGACGATCTCGACGCGACGAAGACCCGCTTCGAGAAGACGCCGCTGGCGGCCTGGTGGAAGTCGCCCGAGGTGCAGAAGGCGAGCCAGAAGTTCCGTGACGAGATCGACAAGTCGTTCGGCGAACTCACCACCGAGCTCGGCATCTCGCGCGACGACATCACCTGCCCGTCCTCGCTGGGGGCGGCGCTCTTCCTTGAACTGAACGAGGCGACCGGCACCGAGGACCCCGCGTTCATCGTGTTCGTCGACTGGGGCAAGGAGGCGGAGCGCTTCGGCAAGGTCTACGACGCCGCGATCGCGAAGGTCGAGAAGGACAAGCCGATGCCCTTCACCGTCGAGGACATGAAGGGGCGGCGGGTCTACGTGTTCCACGAGGACAAGCCGGTCGCGGCGAAGGACAAGCAGGGCGGCATGGAGGAGGACGAGGGGCCGCTCGCGAGCATGAAGTTGTGCGTCACGCGCGACGGCGGGCGCCTGCTCGTCAGCGGCGGGACTACGGCGATGGGCGACATGCTCGCGAAGATCGACGGCGACAAGGGCAAGACCGTCGCCGACAACGACGACTTCAAGGGCTCGCTGGAGACCGTCGGTGGCGCGCCCGACGTCTACGCGACGCTCCTCACCGAGAAGGCGTTCGCGTTCATCTCGCGCATCGAGCCCGGCGCGGCGTTCATGCTCGGCGCCGGTATGGGCATCATCCCGTCGGTGATCGGCGACATCCGCGGCTGGAGCCTCGGCATCGCGCTCGACACGCCGACCGCTCCGCTCACGCAGTCGATCGGCGCGTACATCCCCGGGTCGAAGGTCGGATTGCTCTCGCTCCTCGCGTCCGCGCCGGCCGAGAAGGCGCCGGACGTCGTGCCCGCCGACGCGATCAGCTACGGCCGCTTCAACCTCAAGTTCAACGAGATTCCGCGCGTCCTCGAGGACATCATCGCGAAGCTGCCCGAAGGGATGTCGGATCAGGCGAAGGCGACGATCGAGCCGTACCTGCCGAAGATGAAGGAGTCGTTCGGCGCGATGGGATCGACGCTGCACCTCTGGAGCTCCGCGAGCGCGAACGCGGGCGAGCCGGCGCCGAACGTCGCCGCGGTTCCCGTGACCGACGCGAAGCAGGCGCAGTCGCTCATCAGCCTCGTCGGCGAGGGCGCCGAGCTCAAGCCGCGCGACTTCCTCGGCCACACGATCTACGCGGGTCCCGACGCGGAGATGCCCGCGATCGGCTTCAGCTCGCAGTTCATGTTCATTTCCACGGCGGCCGAGGTCGAGAAGGCGCTCCGAGCGCTTGGCGCGAAGGACAACGCCTCGATCACCAGCGATCCTGCGTATCAAGCCGCCGCGGCAACGTGGGCGAAGGAAGATCTCGTGGGCTACGGCTTCACGAACACGATCGCGATGGTCGAGAACGTCGAGAAGATGGGCGACGCGCTGAAGGAAGCGCAGGCCATGGCCCAGGGCGGCGTCGACGTGAAGGACCTGAACATGGACGCGTTCGACGACGCGCTGAAGCCCGAGCTCCTCAAGCAGTTCTTCGGCCCCACGGTGTGGCAGCTTCGGGCGATGAAGTCCGGCTTCCGCACAGACTTCTTCGTGCTGCCGGCCGCGGGCGCAGCGCCCGCCGCGAAGAAGTAATCGCGGCGCCAACCAGCCGAGGCTCTGTCTGAAGACTCCGCTGGCGTCGGACGAAGCGGCACGCTCGCTCGGGGTGTCGCCTTCGACTCGCGGTATCGCGGCGGATACAGCTTCGTCTCGGCTCCTCCCGATCGGGCATTCCGCTTCGTTCTTGGGCCGACGCGGACTTTTCAGACAGAGCCTAGCGGTGACGGCGGGCGGCCTTCGGGTCGCCCGCCGTCTTTTCTGCCGAGGCGGGGGCCGCGATCTCGTCGAGGAACACGCTCGCCACGTCCGCCACCGTCGTCGGATGCCGCTCGTCGTGGTTGAGGTGGTCGGTCTCGTGGAGGAGGACGAAGCGTCCCCGTGCGGCCTCGGCGATCGCGCGGCCTTCGTCCGGGGGCGCGACGCGATCGTGCTCGCCGTGAATCACGAGCAACGGCGGGCGAAGCCGTCGGGCGCACTCGATCGTGGAGCGCCGCGTGACGCCGAACGCGCGCAGCACAAGCATCGCGAGCCGCAGGAAGACGCCCGCCGGCAGGTCGCGATGCAGCAGCCGCTGGCGGATCGGCGTGACGACCGTGTCGAAGGGCGCGATCGCGACGACGCCAGCGACGCGCGACGCGGCGGGCGTGTCGGCGGCGCAGCGAATCGCGATCGTCGCGCCGAGCGAGTGTCCGACGAGGACGATCGGACCATCCGGACAGCGTTCGACGAGCGCAGCGAGATCGTGCTCTTCCACCGCACCGAGCCGCGTGCGCCCGGTCGCGTCGCCGTGGCCACGAAGATCGACGAGCAGGATCCGATCCGCGTGATCGAGGTACGGGGCGATGCGGCCGAGCGAGTCGATGCGCGAGTGTCCCCAGCCGTGGACGAGGATCACCGTCGCGCCGCCGGGCGCGTCGGACAGCTCGATCTCCCACACGGGGAGCGCCGCGCCGGGTCGCTCGAGCGTCCACTCCTTCGCCGACAGCCCGAGATCGGCGGGGGACATCGGCCGACCGCGCGCGAGTGCCCAGCCCGCAGTCGCCCGCGGCGGATGAAGCACGTCGCGCACGATGCCACCGACGTAGAGCGCGACGACGATCGCGCTCGCGACGGCGAAGAGAATCACGAGGCCGAGCATGGCGGCATGCTACGTGCGACGGGCGAGCGAAGGCCTTGAGCGCGGCTCCGTGTTGAACTGCAAGACCTTCAGCGCGAAGGCGCGGAGGTCGCGGAGGTATCGCGGAGTTGATGCACGATTCGAGGCAGCGAACGCAGCGCAGCCTCAAGCTCGCTTCTCCTCCGCGTGCCCTCCGTGTCCTTCGCGGCTCCGCGCTGAAAAAGAGAACGTCGGGCGGCGCAATCGCGCCCGCCTCAGCGCGCTTCGAACATACGGCGAGTCGTTCCGCCGGGACCGACCGGCACTTCGCAGTGCGCGCGGCAGCGCGGGCATCGACCGACGTACGCGCTGCCGTCGTCGGTCTTCGTCAATCGCCCGTACGCGTGGCAGCAGCGAAACCAGATGAGGAGAAACGGCCGCGCCGGGCCCTTTGAGTCCTTCGGCGCATGCGGGTCCGAAGGCTTGGGAATGCCAGCGATGTCCACGCGATCGCGCGAGTCCATGCCCTCACCATCGGCACGCCGATCGCGTCGAGTTGAGCGCTGCCGGCCGACGGATGGTGCGGCGCGATGCGAAGGCATGCACGCCGGCACCCCTCTTCGTCTCCCCCAAGCCGCGCCGCGGCTTGGGGGAGATGCCGAGCGCAGCGAGGCAGAGGGGGCGTCGTCGCGAGCCACCCCTCAGTCATCGCTGCGCGATGACAGCTCCCCGCCAGCGGGGAGCCGAAGACATGCGGGGCTAGCGCGCCGTCTTCGTCTCTCCCAAGCCGCGCCGCGGCTTGGGGGAGATGCTTCGCGCAGCGAAGCAGAGGGGGCGTCGGGCGAGCCACCCCTCAGTCATCGCTGCGCGATGACAGCTCCCCGCCAGCGGGGAGCCGAAGACATGCGCGCGGCGGGGAGCAGCGCGCCCGTCTTCGTCTCTCCCAAGCGCGCGCGCGCGCTTGGGGGAGATGCCGCGCAGCGAAGCAGAGGGGGGCGTCGCCGCGAGCCACCCCTCAGTCATCGCTGCGCGATGACAGCTCCCCGCGAGCGGGGAGCTGAAGACATGCGGGGCCAGCGCGCCGTCTTCGTCTCTCCCAAGCCGCGCCGCGGCTTGGGGGAGATGCTTCGCGCAGCGAAGCAGAGGGGGCGTCGCCGCGAGCCACCCCTCAGTCATCGCTGCGCGATGACAGCTCCCCGCCAGCGGGGAGCTGAAGACATGCGGGGCCAGCGCGCCGTCTTCGTCTCTCCCAAGCCGCGCCGCGGCTTGGGGGAGATGCCGAGCGCAGCGAAGCAGAGGGGGCGTCGCCGCGAGCCACCCCTCAGTCATCGCTGCGCGATGACAGCTCCCCGCGAGCGGGGAGCCGAAGACATGCGGGGCTAGCGCGCCGTCTTCGTCTCTCCCAAGCCGCGCCGCGGCTTGGGGGAGCTGCCGAGCCCAACATGCTAGAGGGATCGTCGACGACCGGAGCGCCACGATGCGGCGCGCAGGTGCTTCCGTGATTCAGGAGATCCCGCTCGCGACCGGCGTCGCGAGTGCGCAAGGACACCCGCGAGGCCGAGGAGCGCGAGTACCGGCGGCGCTGGCACCGTCGAGAAGTAAAGGTTGTCGAGGAAGACGTAGTGGCACTGGCCGTACTGGTCCGGCGGTTCCCCATGGATGCGTACGCGATCGAAAGCCGTATCCGATACCAAGCCCGCGAACCAGTTGAGGCCCGAGTTGCCTAGGAGCGGCGACTGGTACAGAAGAGTGTCGCCGGAGTACAGCTCTGCGAAGATGATTCCGGGGAAGTGCCACGCGATTGCATCGAGCGGCTGGCTGAAGGCCATCTCGATGAGGCATACCCCGTTCAGTCCGGCGCCATCTTGCGGGTAGATGCTGAACAGGTTCGGTGCCTGAATCACATTGGGATCGGGGTCGGTGAAGGTGACCCCGAGACCGCAATACTGATCCGTCACCAATGTGTTGTTCGGCAAGTCGTTGAAACCGATGGTCGTGAACGCGCCCGCCTGTCCGGACCAAGCAGTGAAATCGTCCTTGATCAATGTGAATCCAGCTTGCGCCGTCCCCGTCGCCAGCACTGCGGCGCAGATGCTGAATGCGAAAGAGTTCTTCATCTGTGCACCGCCTCCTTACTGAACGCCAAGCTGTGATGCGATGATGGTTGCCAGCGTATACGCGGCGTCCTCGGGTGCGTCGATCAGCCACGCTTGGAGAGGTGGCGCCGACGACCTGCGCGCCGCGATGCGGCGCGCAGGCGATCCCGTCATTCAGGAGATCCCGATCGCGACCACCGTCGCGAGTGCGCGAGTACACCTGCGAGGCCGAAGAGCGCGAGTACGGGCGGCGCTGGAACACTCGAGTAGTACACGTTGTCGAGGTGCGGAGCCCAGCAGTTTCCGAATTGGTCCGGTGGCAAACTCCTAAGCTTGACACGATCGAATGGGACATCCGAGATAATCCCGGCGAACCAGTTCACTCCCGGGTTTCCCAAGATCGGGGACTGATAGAGAAGCGTCGAACCGAAATAAACGTCGGCGAACAGAACACCGGGAAAGTGCCACGCGACAGACTGCATGGGACCGTCGAAGGTCATCTCGATGAGACACACCCCATTCAGTCCGCACCCGTCCTGCGCGTAGATACTGAACAATCCAGCCGACTGAACGATATCTGGATCAGCGTCCGTGAAAGTCACACCAAGGTCAGAGTACTGATCGGTCACGAAGGTATTGTTCGGCAAATCGTTGAAGCCGATGGTCGTGAACGCGCCGGCCTGTCCGGACCACCCATTGAAATCGTCCTTGATCAGGGTGAACCCGGCGTGCGCCGTTCCCGACGCGAGCAGGGCGGCGCTGATGCTGAGTACGAGAGCGTCCTTCATCTGTGCACGCCTCCCTATTGATTGCCCAGCTGTGATGCGACGAGGGTTGCGAGGGCGTAGGCGGCGTCCTCGGGTGCGTCGATCAGCCATTCCTGGAACTCCTCAACTGAGCCGAAGCCGATGGCTCCGAGCGCCTCCGTCAACTGGACGTTGGCGGACTCCGCTCCGCCAGGCGTGGGTTCCGTGGCTGCGGGCGCTGCGGCAGCGAGTCCTTGCCCGACTGCACACGGGTCGGTGCAGGAGCAGGGCACGCCCCATCTGCCGAGCAGAATCCCGAGGTCGGCTGACCCGACGATCCCGTCGGCATCGAGGTCCGCATGGCATCCAGCGCACGGGACGTCGCACTGGCCGCCCCAAGCTCCGAGCAGGACGCCAAGATCTCCCGCGTCGATGTCGCAGTCGTGGTCGAGGTCGGCGAGGCACTCGATAGGTCGCAGGAGGAATCCGCGCCCGGAAATCCCGCCGCGGTTACCGCGGCCGACGATCCATCCCGAAGCGTTGACCTCGGCGGCTTCCAGGAGATGCACGCCGCAATTCCGCGAGATGACGTCGTCGAGGATTGTCGCCGTCCATCGGCTCGGGTTCATGCGTTCGCTGACGAGATCGCAGTCGACGCACTCCCACAGGACTGCTGCCGCAGAGGTGACCGAGGCACCAACGACGCGTACGGTTCCGCTCGCGGTCACATCCGCAATATCGTTGGCGAAGGACTCCTCCGCACCGTTGGGATCGCGGAGCAGACCGAGATTCAGGACAGCTCCGGGTGCTGCGTCATCCCAAAACGCCGCGTTCCGCACACAGCCGTATCCCGAACTCTTCAACTCTCCCACCGTCATCCCTGCGTTGTTCCGCCCGTTCGCGACCGTTCGTCCGATCGCGCCGTACTGCCCCGGAATCGGTGCCTTCGGAAACTCGGTCGCCGCCGACGTCGGCGCTATCCAGTACACGCCGCTGGTCGTGCCGTCGCAATACTGGAATCCAGCACAATCGGTCGACACGCCGACGATGCGTTCGGCCGACGTCGTCGCCACGTCGTGCGCGGACGAGGGCGGTACGCCGATCCCACCGGTGAGCGGAGGCAGGATGTTCGGGACAACCGGCGGCGTCGAGTACCGCCAGCTCCATCCGTCGACCAGCTTCTGGCCGGCGCAGGACCCGACTGCGTACACGCCCTCTCCGACCACGAGCGCGGGGCTTGCATCGTTGACGCCGAACGCGACTGCTGATGCCCCAGGTGGCGCCCCCGGAATGGGCGGAAGCGCGAAACTCACGAGGCCCGACGCGACCGTGTCGACGCGCCACACGAACGCCGCTTCAATCAGATTGGTCGGGGGGTCGGTGATCTGCTTTCCCACCGCCAGACCACTCTCGTTGATGTCATACGCGGTCGCGTACTTGCATAAGGTCGGGCAGCCCCCGCCCGTCAGGTCGTACGGCACGAGACTCCACCACGTGCCGCTGGGAAGCCCGTAGATCGGGCAGTACGCCCATGCCGTCGCGTGCACCGTCGTCGTTTGCGACGACGGCGTGCTGTACCCAACGACGACCAGTGACTCATTGAGGGCGTAGCCCGCCGATGCGCCGTACTCGGTCGCGCTGTCGGAGAGGGCGGCCAAGTCAATGATCTCGTAGCGAACCAGATCCGCGAGCGCAGAGACCGCGAGTGCGCTCACCACAATCGCCGATCCGAGGATCAGCTCTGCGGAATAGATCGTTGTGCGGACTTGAGGGGGGGGGACGGATGGACATTGAAGTCTCCTTGGTAGATACGCGAAGGCGAGAGATCGTCACGTGACGAATCTCCGATTTCGGCGCGGAATCCACGACCGCTCCAGCCCGGTCCGACGAGGTCCACTCGAACAAGCCGCCATGACCGGTCCGAATCCAAATGCGGTGCACGTGGATTCCACTCCGTTGACGAGCGGCCTCGCGCGCCGTTGCGCGCGAGCTCGCGAACCTGACGCTACGCGCCACCGATGCGCCGATCCATCCGCGCGCCCACTTCGAGCCTGCACCGCTTGTCGGATCTTCGCTCTGAGTTCGCGGATGACGACCGCTGCTACCCCCGCGCCGCCAGTATCTCGTCGGTCGCCGCGTGGTCGTCGCGAACCGCGGAGAGCCGTAGTTGGAGCGCCGTCGCCAGCCGCGTGCGCTCGACCTCGTCGGCGACCGACGGCAGGTTGACGCGCACGTTCCACGCGGCGGCGCGGGCCGCGCACGCAGCGAGATCGACGGCGATCGCGAGGTCGCTGTCCAAGTGTTTCGCCGTGTGCCCGGCGAGTAAGCGGCAACGTGCCGCGATCTCCGCGGCGAGGTCCACGATCAGGTTTGGCGCCGCGATCGCGTCGTGCACGACGCCGTCCCACTGCGCGACGCGGGCCGGGTCGTCCTTTGCCTTCTTCCACAGCGCGTTCAGCACGCCGTATGCATCGGCGTCTGACTTCGCCGCGATGAGGCACGCGTCGCGGGCCACGTGCAGCGACGTCTGGATCGCGTCGGCGTCGCGGTCGAATGCGGCGAAGGATGCCTTGCCGCGCGAGAACTCGACGACCATCGCGAGCAGCGCCGCCGCGTGCGCCGCGGTAACGCCGGCCACCGCGCCGCCGCCGGGCGCGGGCGACTTCGCCGAGAGCGCGGCGCAGAAGTCGCGAACCGTCATTGCGGCGAAATCGTTGCTGGCGTTGGTCATGATCCTTCGTCGGGTCGTTCGTCAGGTCCTTCGTCGGGCCGCGCTCGTCACGCGCCGGCCGTGCGGAGATCGGCGCCGAGGCGATCGCGCAGCGTCGCGATCACACTGGTCATCGCGGCTTCGGTTTCCTCGTGCTTCAAGGTGCGGTCAGGCGCGCGGAAGACCAGACGCATCGTCACCGACTTCTTGCCCTGTCCGGTCTGCTTGCCGCGATACGTCGCGACGTGCGCGACGCTCTCGAGATGCGCGAGCTTCAGCGACTCGACGACCGCGACGAGTTCGTTCCACGTGACGTGCTCATCGACGATCGCGGACACGTCGCGATCGCTCGCGGGGAAGGCGGGCATCGCCGCGGCGCGAGTCTCGGGCGGATAGCCGCGGAAGAACGGCTCGAGCGCGAGTTCGGCGATGGCGACCGACTTCTCCAGACCGAAGTGCTTCAGCACGGCGGGTGACACGAGTCCGATCGAGCCGACGTCCTTGCCGTCGATCGTCACGCGGCCGCTCGGATCGCGCCACGAGCTCGCGCTGGGGCTTGCGTCCGCAACGACGTCGACGCGGGCGTCGCTGCCGGCGAGGAGCCGCGCGACGCGCTCGACCGTGCCGCGGGCGCGGCGATAGCAGTCGTGGCGTGCGTCAGGCGCGGCGCTCGCCGCGTCGACGAGGATCGACACGACCGGCGTCTCGCGGTGTTCGTCGCCCTTCAGCACGAACGTCGACGCGCACTCGAAGAGGTCGAGCGACGCGATGCCGTTGTCGAGGTTGTGACGGCGCACGCGAAGCAGGCTCGGCGCGAGGCTCGGTCGAAGCGTGGGCTCGCCGCCGGCGCGTTCGTCGTCGACCGAGAGCGTCGAGCAGCCGGCGGGCGCGAACGGGGCGGCATTCGCGTCGCTCACCAGGGTGTGCGTGACGCATTCGACGAAGCCGAGTCCGACCAGGAGATCCTTCGTCGCCTTGCGGGCCGCGACGGTCGGTTGAATCGGCGCGACGCGGATCGGGATCGTGTCGGCGACGCCGATCGCATCGAGTCCGTGCGTGCGGCAGACTTCTTCGATCAGGTCGATCTCCCGTTCGACGTCCAATCGTCGCGGCGGCACGACGCAGTCGAGGCGCTCCTCGGCGCCAGCGCGCGACAGCGACGGCTCGAAGCCGAGCGCCGCGAGGCGGCGCGTCATCTCCTCGGTCGACAGCTCGATGCCCAGAATCGCGCGGCAGCGCGCGGGCCTCATCGACACTCGTCGCGGCGCCGGGATCGCCGCGCCGGCGCTCAGCACGCCGTCGCAGAGTTCGCCGCCCGCGAGTTCGAGGACGAGCGCGGTCAGGCGCTCCGCCGCCGCGTTCACTTCCGCGGCGTGTACGCCGCGCTCGAAGCGATACGACGAGTCGCTCGCGATCTTGAGGGCGCGCGACGTTGCCCGCACCGAGACCGGATCGAACGTCGCGGCCTCGATCAGGATGTCGCGCGTCGCGTCGCGCACCGCGGTGAGCGCGCCGCCCTTGACGCCGGCGATCGCCACGGCGCGATCGCGATCGGCGATCACCAGGTCGTTCGCGCGGAGCTTCACTTCGGCGGCGCCTTCGCCGATCGGCAGGAACGGCTCGTCCTTCTTCGCGAGGCGTACGCGGATCTCGCTTCCGGCGAGCGTCGCGAGATCGAAGATGTGCGTCGGCTGCCCCAACTCGAACTGCACGAAGTTGGTCGCGTCGACGAGGTTGTTGCGCGGAACGAGACCGATCGCGACGAGGCGCCGCTGCAGCCACTCCGGGCTCGGCCGCGCGCTCACGCCGCGAACGATGCGGGCCGTGTAGAGCGGGCAGAGGTCGGGACGCTCGTTGGTCACGCGGGCGACGTCGCTCGCCTTCGTCGAGCCCGCCTGCACCCGCACCGGCGGCAGCTTCAGCCGTCGGCCGGACACGGCGCAGATCTCCCGCGCGAAGCCGACGTGGCACAGGCAGTCGCCGCGATTGCTGGTGATCTCGATCTCTTGCCACGGTTCGCCGTTGTCGGCGACGCCGGCGCCGTCGAGCGGAAAGCCGGCATTCGTGAGGAGCTCGGCCTGCTCGTGGGCTGCGGCGGGCGGATCGAGGTAATCGTTGAGCCAGGTGACGCTGGTGCGCATCGGTGGAGTTCGCGAAGTGCCCGCACGGAATGTCGGGCGGAGACGAGCAGACTACCGCAGCCCTTCACGACTCGCCCGACAGCCGGTAGCCTGCAGCGATGCAGCGTCGTTCAGCGTTCCTCGGCATCGCGCACGCGGCGGTCGTCGCGATGCTCGCGAACGGCTGCAGCAGTCCCGAAAAAACAGCGGACGGCGGGGCGTCAGCCGAGGCGGGCCAACCGGCCGCCACGCAGGTCGCCGCGCCGGTCGTCGCGCCGGGCGAAGTGCCGGCGGTGCCGCCGTCGGACCCGCTCGGCAGCGTGCCGCAGGATCTTTGCATCGACATCACGGTGCTGCCCGGCGAGACGCTCAAGTTCGTCGACGGCGCGCAGTTCCAGAAGTGCCGCTACATCGTCTTCCCCGACGGTGCGCTGCACGGCGACGTGGGCCACTCGGTGCATGTCCTCACGCGGCCGGGCGAGATTCGCGTGATCTCGCGCGAGCAGGCCGCGGACCTGTGGTTCGTCGCGCGGCAGAACGGATTCGGCGATCCGGCCCAGGCGCCGTTCGACGGCAACACGGCGCTCCTCACGCCGAACCCGAGCGAGGTGCTGACGATCGTGACCGTGCAGGCCGACGGTCGCATCGGGACCTACATCGAGCGCACGCCGGTCGATCCGAAGGCGCCGCCGACGGCCACGGAGCCGACGCCGACTGGGCGACTGGTGCGCGCGGTGTCGCGTCTCGCGTGGGGAACCGACGAGCCTCCGAGCGAAGCGCTGATTCTTCCGTTGCGGTACTACCTCGGACCGGATCCGTACTCCCGCTTCAAGCCGGTGAAGAAGCTCGGCCTCGAGCCGAATCCCGCTCCGAAGCCCGCTGCCAAGCCCGCCGCCAAGCCCGCCGCCGAGCCCACAGACAAGCCCACAGACAGGCCCGCTGCCAAGCCCGAGGGTGGGCCCGCCGCGCCAGCAGCGGCGCCCACCGCACCGCCGGCTACCAGCCCGGCCGCGCCCGGCGCGTCCCCGCCGCCGTCCGGGACGAAAGCGCCGACGCCGCCGCAACGTTGACGAGGCTCCTTGCGATGAACGCGATGTTGCACCGTGCTCTTTGGATCGTCGCGCTGGTACCCGCAGTCGTCGTCGCGCTCGTTGGTTGCGCCCCGAAGAGCCAGGTGAAGCCGGGTGAAGCGAGTTCACCGACCGGCGGCGTGGCGATGATCTTCGAGGAGCGCAACCTCGCCGCGATGAGTTTTCGTCGCTACGAACTCGATCCCGACGGCACGCTGCGCGTCGGCGGAGGCAAGTCGGCGCAGAGCGGAAAGACCGACTGGAGCGGGACGCCCGACCCGGCGGACCTGAAGGCGATCCTGAGTGCGATCCGCGCCGCAGGTCTCCTTCACGCGACGGTGGTGTGCGAACCGCGTCTCGTCGACGACAAGGAGTCGATCCGCACGAATATCGACTACGCCGCGCCCGACGGCTCGTGCAAGCTCGAGCTCGAGGGCTACTGCCCGGTGATCCTGCCGATCCGCGCCGCGTTCGAGAAGGCGGCGACGACGCGCTTCAAGCCGCAACTCGACGCGCTGCCGGAGCCGGGCGTGCAAAGGAAGCGGCCGGTGTCCGTGCAGTAGGAGCTCGAGGCCTTCGCGCAATCGTGGCGGCGCGGGCGCCGGGGCCGAGTCCGGGGTGATACTCTCGGCGCATGCGAGTCTCCCTTTTCGCGCAGCTCATCGTGGTCGCCTTCGCGTTGGTGGTGAACGCACGCGGATTGGCTGAGATCGTGCAGCTTCCGCGTTTCGCGCTCCAGGAACACGCGACGGCGATCGTGGTGGGGAAGTGCCTCAAGGTCGAGTCGACGGTCGAGCGCGACGGCGACGTCGAGCGCACGGAGTGGGCGCATCGCCTCCAGGTCGAGTCGGCCGAGCGCGACGGACAAAGCGCGATCAAGGTCGGCGACGAGATCGTCGTTCTCTCGTGGACCGCGAAGTGGGTCGGCGCCGGCGACCCGCCGCCCTTCGGCACCGGACATCGCGGGATGCCCGAGCTCGGCGAACGCCGCCGCGTGTTCATCGGCGGCTCGATCGCGCAGGCGGCGCAGGAGCGCAGGGACAAGAAGCTCGACGCGCTCCGACTCACGGCGATGCTCCCGAACGGCTGGCAGCCGGTCGAGCGCAACGTCGTCTTGGTCGGCGCGGACGACGAGTACCGCAGCGAGGTCAGCATGCCTCTCGTCGCCGATTGCCTCGCGCACGATGCGACGGTCAAGACCGTCGTCGCGTTTCCCGCCGATCCCGCGACGAAGCAGCTCGACCTCGAACGACGCGATCACATCGAGCGGCTCGCGGCGCTCGGCGACGCCGACGCCGCCGTCCTCTTCATGCGCTGGCGCGAGCTCGACGCGGCGAATTGGTCGATCTTCCGCGATTACCTGCTGTCCGGGCAGCCACTCGTCGGGTTGCGCACCAGCACGCACATGCTTCGGTCGAGCGCGAAGGACCCGAATGCCGATCTCGACGTCGAACTGCCGACGCGCCTCTTCGGCACGCACTGGATCTCGCATGCGGGCAACGCGACCGGAACGCGCGTGTTGCCGCCGGAGGGCGACGCCGCGCGGCACCCGATCCTGCGCGGCATCCGCGGCGGGTTCGTCGTGCCGAGCTGGCTCTACGACGTCGAGCCGCTCTCGCCCGACTGCAAGGTGCTGCTCTGGGGTGAAGTGGTTTCGAAGGACGGATCGACGCCGGCGACGCATCGCCAGCCGATCCTGTGGATCCGGGAAGCCAACGCGTCGACGCCGCTGCCGCTGCCCGGCGCCGGTCGCCCCGCGCGACGCATGGCGTTCACCACGCTCGGCCACCCGGGCGACTTCGCGAACGTCGAGGTGCGCCGTCTCGTCGAGCAGATGACGCTCTGGGCGATGGGCGACGAGGCGTCGATCCCCGCCGAGGGAGTCAAGGCGGAGCCGAGCGCGCCGTACGCCGCGCCGTCGACGCGCTGACGACGTCAGCGCCCCAGCGCACGGGCTTCGCGCCCCGCGCTTGGCACCAGCATGCGCAATTCGGCTGGCGTAATGCCGTGCGCCGCAGCGCACGCTTCGAGGAGAAACTCCTCGCGGTCACGGCGCCGCTCATGCATCCGCCGCAGGGCCCGCTGCAAGGAAGCGCGGTGCGACGGCGCAAGCTGGTCGATCCATCGGTGGAGGAAACCGTCTCGTTCTGGATCGGCCAGTGGCACGCGGCGTCCGTGACCGCGCGACGAGATTCGCTGCGAGAGAGCCTGCGGAGGCGCGTCGAGGCGCGAGCGTCGATCCGCGCGCGACTCGTCGCGGGAATGATGCGTCCCGTGCACGAGTGGTCCCAGGGAAGGCGTAAGCGGCGAAGGAGCACGTGGATGGCCGTTCCGCTGCGGGCTCTCGATTCCGGCGCGCCGGTCCTTCGACGGCAGGAAGGAAAAGGGAGCCTGGGCTGAGGCAGTGCCAAGGTCTCCCCGGAGAGTGAGCAGCGTTCGACCGACCCGTCGCGTCCGGCAAGCGCCGCGCCGTCCATGGCGCGAGAGCGTCCGTGCGTCCGATCCGCGAAGACCTCCATGTCATCGCGGCACCCAGAGAATCAGCGGGCCTCCGTCGTCTTTCATCGCCGCACGATTTAGCGAGAAACCACGGGATTCCCACGCGCCGGCGAAACACGACGCGGCGGCTGGGGTTGTCTCCCGGACCATTGCGAGAGATGCGGCACCCCGGGTCGTTCCCGTCGGCGCCGAGAGGAGTTTTTCCGCTCGATCCCGTGCTGGCGGGACCGGGCAGGAAGCGACATACGCCGTGCAGAATCCGAATGACCATCGCAACGCCGACCGCCCCTTGCGGCGGCGCCCCGCCGAGTCCATGACCGGCTCGGCACACCGGTTCTTTCCGCCCGCATACGTGCGCGAAGGATTGGAGCGAAAGGCGTCCGCGCGAGCAGCTTTGTGTCTCAACATCGCCATCGCGGACGTATCCTCCTTGCAAGATGCGTGTGTCGACCACGACGCCGACCGCATCGCGGAGGATTCGGCATGGCTCCAAGAGATCATGGTCCTCGTGGAGTGCGATCAGGCCGCCTGCGAACCGCTGTTCGCGTAGACCGCGCGAGCGCCCGCCGCGGCACGAGCCTCGTCGGCATCCTGGTGTCGATGACCATCATGGTGGTGCTGTTCGCCGTGCTCATGTCGGCGCTCAACACCGCGGTGACCGGCAACGGCAACGTGAAGGCCGCGACGGTGCACGGCGTCGAGGACCAGATGAAGCTCGACGCGATCGTCAAGGGACTCATGGTCTCGGGCGATCAGCTCGACATGCGCTGGTTCGAGCCGGCGAACGTCAAGGGCGGCCCGGGTATCCCCGCGAACGTGACCAGCGTGCTGTACAGCGCACTCATCATGGGCAACTTCATCACGCCGGAGCTGGTGATCTCGGCGAACGAGATGAGCCCGAACGTCTCCATCATGGAGAAGTTCAACTACGGCGCGTACGACGTGACGAACGGGAAATTCTGGGATCCGAAGTTCAAGGCGGATCTCGAGACCGGCTCGAACGCGTCGTTCGCCCACATGCCGCTCTACGGGAAGCGCAAGACCTACTGGACGGAAGGGAAGATGGACTCGTTCTTCCCGATGCTGGGCACGCGCGGGCCGAAGGACGGCAACATGAAGGAGCGGAGCTACACGTTCGGCCGCGACGGCACGTGGGCGGGCTTCCGCGCGTACGGCGACGGCCACGTCGCATACACGACCAGCTTCTTCGCCGAAGGCCGCGGCCTGCCGAACGGATCGCCCGACAACGTCTTCGCGATCGAGGGCGACGTCGGCGGCGACGACGCGATCCTCGCGTTCACCAAGATGATGTCGCGCGACGGTCCGACATTGCAGTTCGACTGAGTCGCCCGTCCGTGGACGGCCTGGGCGTCGGCGTGAATCCGGGCACAAACGTTCGCACCCGATAGAGGCCGGTCCGGGCCGCGAGGTAGAGCGAGCGGCCGTCGTCTCCCCACGCCATGTTCGCGGGCAGCTCCGGACACTCGAGCGTGCCGAGATGCTTGCCCGCAGGCGAGATGATCCACACGCCGCCGGGACCCGAAACGAACACGTCTCCGCGCACGTCGATCTTCATGCCGTCGAGCGCTTCGGCGCCGGGGGCCGAGGTCATGTCGAAGAACACGACTCCGTTCGAGAGGCTTCCGTCCGACGCGAGGTCGTAGCGCATCACGATCTTGCGCGATTCGTCCCAATTCGCGACGTAGAGCTTCGATTCGTCGGGCGAGAGGGCGATGCCGTTCGGACCTCGCAGGTCGGCGCTGACGAGCGCGAGCTTGCCGTCTTTCAGGCAGTAGACGCCTTCGTGACGCAGCTCCTTGCGCGGATCGTCGTAGACCTTGGGCAGGCCAAACGGCGGATCGGTGAAGAAGATCGCGCCGTCGCTGCGGCACACGATGTCGTTCGGGCTGTTGAGGCGCTTGCCTTCGAAGCGATCCGCCAGGACCGTGACGGCGCCGTTGGGCTCGAGGCGCGAGACGCGACGATTCCCGTGCTCGCACATCAGCAATCGTCCTTCGGGGTCGAGCGCGAGCCCGTTCGAGCCCGGCTGCCGGTATTCGCCGATGTCCGGGCCCGCATAGCCGGACTTGGTGCGGTAGATCGAGACCGCACCGTCCGGCGCGAGACGATGGATGACGTTCTGGTTCGGATCGCTGAAGAGGAGCGACTTCGTCTGCGGCACCCACACCGGTCCTTCGCAGAAGCCGAAGCCGTCCGCGAGCTTCTCGAGCGTCGCATCCGGGCGGATGACGTCGTCGAGCGCGTCGTCCGCGCGGCGGATGACCAGCGGCGCGGCGGGCGGCGTCGCGTGGTCGCTCGCGTAGACGTCGAGCGTCGCGGAGCGCAGCCACACGTAGTTCGGCGGCGGCGACGACAACGGTCCGTTCGCGGCGAACACCGCGATGTGGACGATCTGGCCCGGCACCGCCTGGCGGGCCACGAGCACGCGGTTCGGCGCGTTCCACCCGGCGACGAGCGAGCCTCCGGACTGGCCTAACACCGGCGCGATCGTGCCGTCGACCCACACCTCGGCGTAGTCGTCGGCGACGACCTCGAACCAGACCGACGCGCCGCACACGTCGACGCCGCCGAGCTTCTCCGGAAGCGTCAGCGTGCAGCGATACCAGCCGAACGCGAGGCGACCGTCGGTTCGCCGCGATTCGAGATCCTCCGGCGCGACGACGGTCCACGACGAGTCGTCGAAGTCGCGGGCGCCGGCCTTGGGCTCGATGTCGTGCGTGCGATTGGGCGGTCCGGACGGCGTGCGGTCGGAGCCGGCGGCGCGGTGATCGACGTCGACGATTCGCGCGTCGGAGTAGCGCCATGTCGCGTTCACGAGTCGGGCGCCGTTGCCGGTGCGGAGATCGACGATCGAGTCGGGAACGCGCGGCGACTGCTGGAGCGCGACGCCGGCGATGATGGCTGGAAGGATGGAGAGCATGGCGGAACCCTGGTGTGAGGACGCGAGGAGATCACGCGCGGAGCGTCAATCGACGACCTTGACCACGTAGTAGAGAAGCGGCGTTCCTTCGTCGATGGCGCGGAACCAGTGCGGCACGCCGGCGGGTACGGTGATGACGTCGCCCTTCGCCAGGCGCCGCGACTCGCCGCCGTCGATCGCTGGACCGCGGATTTCGTCGCTCGCAATCGGCTGACCATCGACTAACACGCCACCGGTGACGAACTCGGCGCCGCCCTCGAGGACGTAGATCACGTCGGTCTCGTGAGCGTGGACCTCGGCCATGCCGGCGCGTTCGCGGCGACTCGCGTGAATCTTGAAGCTGCCGTTCTCGAGGAGCGGCCGTCCTTGCTGGAAGGCCGACTGCACCTCCGCGGCGGCGATGTGCGTGACCGTGAGCGACTCGCTCGGCGTGACGCTCGACGTCATGCTTGCGCCGAGGGCCATCGCGCCGAACGTGGCGAGTTCATCGTCCTGCTGGGCGCTGGCCGCGCCGGAGACGCCAACGGCGCCGACGATCGCGCCGTCCACCTCGATGGGCACGCCGCCCATGAGCGGCGTGAAGTCGCGGCGATCGTCGTGCAGCGCAATCATCGGCGTGCGACCTTTGGAGATCAGGTCCTCGAACGCGCGAGTCGGCTTGCGGAAGAGTGCGGCGGTGCGGGCCTTGCCGAGCGAGATCTCGCTCGCGGCGGGAAACGTGCCATCGAGCCGTTCGAGCGCGACGAGCGATCCGCCGGCGTCGACGACGGCGATCGCACCGGTCGTGTGCAGCGCGGCGGCACGATCGGTGATCGCTGTGACGACGCGCTGCGCGCCGTCGAGCGTCAGCGTCGGCTGCGTGGAGACTGCGGCGTGCGGAGCGGACGGAGCCGCGGCCAGCGCCGCGCCGAGGAGCATGGTGGAGAGTGGAGTCATGTGGGGCGGTTCGGGAGCGATCGGCGGCGCCGCGCCCGGCCGGACGGCCGGGGCGCGGCACCCGCTCGATGCATGCGGGAAGGGGAGGTTGAGACGCGCGGCGGATTACTTGACGGCCATCTCGAAGCTGGCTTCGCCCAGCGAGGTCTCGGCCCAGGCGCACCAGATCTGCACCTTCGCGATGTCCTTCACGTATGACGGAACCACGATCGACTTGTTGAGCTTGTCGCCCTTCACCATGAGGCGCTGCAGCAGGTACACGTTGCCCTGGGAGTCGACGACTTGCCAGTGCGGCGCCGGCGCGTCCGGGACCTTGAAGTCGTCGGAGAGCGTGAGCACCGACTGGCCGTTCACGGTGCTGTGCGTGACGTGCCCGGTGTTCGCCTTCACACCCATGAACGTGCCCGTCATGTGTCCGGCCATCTGGCCGTCCATGTGGGTGCACGAGCTGGTGCAGGCGTGGGGCTTCATCGGCGCGTCGTCGGCGAACGACGCGGCGCCGGCGAAGGCGATCGAGGCGAGAGCGAGCGATGCGAGTGTGCGATGCATGTGTGGCTTTCTTGCTTTGAATGCGAGTGAACCGGGCGTCCACGCGGACGCCGTGGAGTGAGATGCGGGAGGTCGTCGGCCGTTACGCGGCGGCCGCGCCTCCGCGATGAATGAGGTCGTCGAGCAGTCGGCGCGCTTCGATGAGATTCAGGACGGCGTTGCCGCCGTAGCGCACGCCGATTTCAGCGGCGATCGCGGCGACGATCGTGTCGGTCACGTCGATCGTGGCGCCGTCGGCGAGATGCGGTCGGATCGCGACCCGCGGCGACGCCGCGTCGAGATCGATGATGCGGTTGGAGACCGACGATGCGATGGTGGAGGGGTGAGCGATCATGCCGTTGCGATGCGCGGTCGCAGCGGCGGTTACGCGAGTCGGCGCGCGGCGCGATGCGCGCGGTTCGGCAGCCGTTGGCGTAACTGGAGGGCGAGGGCGGCATCGATGCGGCGCGTTCGAGTTCGCCCGCACCGCTTCCCGAGAGCCCACGAATGAAAGCCATCGCCGTCTTCCCCGAATCCAAGGACGTTTGCCTGATCGATCACGACGAGCCCGCCATCACGGGGCCGACGCAAGTCAAGCTGCGCAGCGTCGAGATCGGCATCTGCGGCACCGATCGCGAGATCTGCTCGTTCCACTACGGCTTCCCGCCGCGCGGATCGAAGCACCTGGTCATCGGGCACGAGATGCTGGGCGAGGTCGTGGCGACCGGCGCGGACGTGCGCGGTCTCCGGCGCGGAGACCTCGTGATCCCGCTCGTGCGCCGTCCCTGCATGCACGACTGGTGCGTCGCGTGCCGCTCGGGGCGCCAGGACTTCTGCTACTCGGGCGCGTTCACCGAACGCGGCATCAAGGAGATGCACGGGTTCATGGGCGAGTTCGTCGTCGACGACGAGGCGTTCATGGTGAAGGTGCCCGCCGATCTGCGCGAAGTCGCGGTGCTCGTCGAGCCGCTGACGATCGCCGAGAAGGCGCTCATTCAACTGCGCGACGTGCAGAAGCGGCTGCCGTGGACGTGCCCCGTGATGTCGCAGGAGCTCGGCATCGAGCACCAGTGCCATCGCGCCGTGGTCCTCGGCGCCGGGCCGGTGGGACTGCTCGGCGCGATGGCCATGCGGGCCGCCGGATTCGAGACGTGGGTCTACTCGCGCGAACGCGGCCCGAGCCTCAAGTCGGACATCGTGGCCTCGATCGGCGCGACCTACGTGTCGAGCGAGGAGACGACCGTCGACGAGCTGGCGGCGATGGTCGGCAACATCGACGTCGTCTACGAAGCGGTCGGCGCCTCGTCGCTCGCGTTCAAGGTGCTCGAGGTGTTAGGCACCAACGGCGTCTTCGTCATGACCGGCGTCCCCGGTCGCCACGGGCCGATCGAGGTCGATGCCGATCTCCTGATGCGAAACCTGGTCCTGAAGAATCAAGTGCTGTTAGGCACCGTGAACGCGGGTCGAGATGCATTCGAGGCCGCGATCGCCGACCTTCGGCGCTTCATGCGGCATTGGCCCGATGCGGTCCGCGCTCTCTTCACGAATCGCCTGCCGATCGAAGCAGCGCCCGCGAAGCTGCGCGACGGACGCGGCAGCATCAAGGACGTGATCTGCCATGCTTGATGTCGAACCAGCCGTCCCGCAGCGTCGCATTGCACGGCGCGCCGACCGCGTCACGGCCGACGAACGCGTCTCCGTCGAGCGCGAGTGGCTCGAGACCGACGGTTGCGGAGGCTACGCGACCGGGACGCTCACGCTCGTGCGGAGCCGACGCTACCACGCGCTTCTCGCCGCGGCGACCGAGCCGCCCGCGATTCGGCGCGTGCTGGTGTCCGGCGTCGAGGCGCTGATCGAGGCCGACGGCGCGACGTGGCCGCTCACCGCGCACCGCTACGCGCCCGAGGTGATCCATCCGCCGCTTGCCGAGAGCGGAGTCTCCATCGAGCGGTTCGATCGCGATCCGTGGCCGACCTGGATCTATCGCTTGGCTTGCGGCGTCCGCGTGCGCCACGAGCTCTGGATGCCGCGCCGAGGTGGTGCGACGGTCGCGACGTGGACGCTCCTCGATGCGAAGCCCGGAGCGGACCTCGTCGTGCGACCGCTGCTCGCGGGGCGAGACGCGCACTCGCTCACCCGTGTCTCCGGCGACGTCGATGTCGTCCGCGACGGCGCGATCGTGCGCTGCCGACTCCCGTCGGGCGACGTCGTCTCGCTCGCCAGCGACGCGGCATGGATCGTCGACCCGGTGTGGTATCGCGACTTTCTCTACGGCGAGGAGCGCCAACGCGGATTCGATCACATCGAGGATCTCGTCGCGCCGGTGGTGCTGCGCGGCGCGATCGGCGACGCCGGCGATCGCGGGATCGGCATCGTGTTCGCCGGCGGCGACGCGGCGGATCTCTCGCGCGAGCGGGTAGGGGCGTGGATTCGGCGCGAGCGCGACGCCGAACGCGCGCGACGGCAGGCGTTCCGCACGCCGCTGGATCGCGCCGCCGACCAGTTCATCGTCAAGCGCGGCGCCGCGCGATCGATCATCGCCGGATATCCGTGGTTCGCGGATTGGGGCCGGGACACGTTCATCGCGATGCGCGGACTCCTGCTCGCGACCGGCCGCTACGCCGACGCGACGGGCGTGCTGGTCGGATGGTCGCGGGTCCTCTCGCGCGGCATGACGCCGAATCGGTTCCCCGACGCGGCGCCCCGCGCCGACGGCGGCGCCGACGAGCCGGAGTACAACTCCGTGGACGCGTCGCTCTGGTACGCGGTCGTGGCAGGCGAGCTGCTCGAATCGTGCGATCGACTCGGCGTGACGATCGCGCCCGGTGACCGCACGGTCGTCGAGGGGGCGATCCTCGCGATCGTCGGGGCGTACCGCGAAGGCACGCGCTACGGGATCCGCATGGACGCCGATGGTTTGCTGCGAGCCGGCGTTCGAGGGCAGCAACTCACCTGGATGGACGCGCGAGTCGACGGGCGCGAGATCACGCCGCGCATCGGGAAGCCCGTGGAAGTGAACGCGCTGTGGATCAACGCGCTGTCCGTCGCGACGCGACTCGATGCGCGATTCGCCGCCACGCTGGACTTGGCCGGCGCGAGCTTCGAACGGTTCTGGAACGCGGCGCGCGGCTGTCTGCACGACGTGATCGACGTCGATCACGAGCCGGGCCGCGTCGACGCGACGGTCCGTCCCAACCAGATCCTCGCGGTTGGCGGGCTGCCGCTTCAACTCGTCGACGGCGACCGTGCGACGTCGATCGTCTCGATCGTCGAACGCGAGTTGTGGACGCCGATCGGACTGCGCACGCTCGCACCGTCGGAGCCCGGCTACGTGCCGCGCTACGAAGGCGGCCCGTCGGCGCGCGATGCGGCGTATCACCAGGGCACCGTATGGCCGTGGCTCCTCGGGCCGTTCGTCGAGGCATGGACTCGCGTGCGCGGCGACACGCTTGTGGCGCGGCGCTCCGCTCGTGAGCGTTTCCTCGAGCCGATGCGGGCGCATCTCGAACACGCGGGCGTCGGTCACGTCTCGGAGATCGCGGACGCCGAACCGCCGCACGTGCCCCGCGGATGTCCGTTCCAGGCGTGGTCGCTCGGCGAACTGCTGCGGCTCGAGCGCGTCGCGCTGGCGACGAACGGCCCCGTCGCGGAAGCGAGCGAGCGATGATCGGTTGGTGGGGCACGTGGCGCAGGCACTGGCCGGAGTACTGCATCGAAGCCGCGCTCCTCGGGCTCTTTCTCGCTTCGGCGAGCCTGTTCGCCGTGGTGCTGGGCCATCCGCGCTTCGCGGCGCCGCGCGTCCTGCCCAACGACGACGCGCGGCGGGCGCTCATGGGTCTGGCGATGGGCCTGACGTGCGTCGCGCTCGTGTACTCGCCATGGGGGAGGCGATCGGGCGCCCACATGAATCCTGCGGTGACGCTCGCATTCGCGTCGCTCGGCAAGGTGTCGCGCGCCGACGTGATCGGCTACGTCGCGGCGCAGTTCGTCGGCGCGATTGCCGGCGTCGCGTCCGCGCGGGCGATCGCCGGTCCGCTTCTCGCCGATCCCGCAGTTCACTTCGTCGCGACGGTGCCGGGCGCGACGTTCGCGACAGCGTGGTTCGCCGAGTTCGGCATGTCGTTCGTCCTGCTGTCGATCGTGCTGGCGATGGCGAGCTCGACGCGCGGAGCGCCGTTCGCGGGACTCGCCGCAGGTGCGCTCGTCGCCACCTACATCGCGCTGGAGGCGCCGATCTCCGGGATGAGCCTGAATCCGGCGAGATCCTTCGGTTCGGCCCTCTTCGCCAACGACTGGCGCGGCGCGCCGATCTACTGGACAGCGCCGCCGCTCGGCATGCTCGCCGCCGCGCTCGCTCGACGGGCATGGGTGATGCTCGTGCGCGACGGGCGCGGGCACTGCGCGAAGCTCTGTCACCTCGCGTGCGACCGCTGCATCTTCTGCGGGCAGCGCGAGCGGTGACCTCCGACGCGAAGCGACGAGGCATGCAACGCGGAGGAAGCGACAGAGCTCAACACCGCGCGGATCGCGCAGTGCCTTGAACTCTGCATCGAACTCCGCGCTTCCTCCGCGCTCTCCGCGTCTCCGCGCTGAGCGCCTTCCCAGGTTCAACGCGGAGGCACGGAGGCCACGGAGGGCACGCGGAGGAAGCAACGAGGTGCAAGGCAGCGTGCGGCGGCCGCTTGCCTCGAGCCCAGGCCATTGCTCCGCGTCTTCTCCGCGACCTCCGTGCCTCCGCATTCAACAAACCTCGCCGAACGGTGCGCGGCGCGAAACCGATGGCTGGCTCCGGCATCAGACGCGCGTCATGCCCGAACGCTACGACGTCATCATCATCGGCACCGGCGCCGGAGGCGGCACGCTGCTCCATCGGCTCGCTTCGACCGGGAAGCGCATTCTCGTGCTCGAGCGCGGCGACTACGTGCCGCGCGAGGCGGACAACTGGAATTCGCGGGCCGCGGTGCTCGGCGAGAAGTACCACGCCAAGGATTCGTGGCGGGACGCGGCGGGACGCGCGTTCCGGCCGGGGACGCACTACAACGTCGGCGGCAACACGAAGTTCTACGGCGCCGCGCTCTTCCGCATGCGCGAGTCGGACTTCGGCGAGGTGCTACACGAGGGCGGTCTTTCGCCGGCCTGGCCGATCTCGTACGACGAGCTCGAACCGTATTACGCCGAGGCCGAATCGCTCTACGAGGTGCGGGGACGCGCCGGAGCCGACCCGACCGAACCTCGTCGCGGCGCCCCGTACGCGTTCGATGCGCTGCCGCACGAGCCGCGCATGCAGGAACTGCACGACCACTTCGAGCGCGTCGGGCTTCGCCCGTTCCACGTGCCGCTCGGCGTGCGTCTCGATCCGCGGCGTCCGCACGCGAGCCCGTGTGTCCGCTGCCGCACCTGCGACGGATTCCCCTGCCTCGTGAACGCGAAGTCCGACGCCCAGACCATGTGCGTCGATGCGGCGGCGCGGCGCGAGAACGTCACGCTGCTCGTCGGAGCGAAGGCCGAGCGGCTGCTCACGAGCGCCGACGGCCGCGTCGTCACGGGCGTGGTGGCGCGGCGCGCGGGCGCGCTCGAGGAGTACTCGGCGGACGTCGTCGTCGTGTCCTGCGGCGCGGTCAACTCCGCGGCGCTCTTGCTGCGGTCGACGAGCGCGCGGCATCCGAACGGGCTCGCGAACTCGTCCGGCCTCGTTGGCAGGCACTACATGGCGCACAACAACTCGGTGCTCTTCCTCTTCTCGACGAAGCGCAATCCGACGCTGTTCCAGAAGACGCTCGCGCTGAACGACTTCTACCACGCGAACGCCGAGCGCGGCGCGGAGCATCCGCTCGGTCACATCTCGATGGTCGGGAAGTTCGACGGCGCGATGTTCAAGGCGGGAGCGCCGCCCTTCGCGCCGACCTGGCTGCTTGAACGGATGGGCGATCGCTCGCTCGACTTCTGGCTCACGTCCGAGGACCTGCCCGATCCCGAGAATCGCGTGACCCTCGACGGCGACGGCTCGATCCGGCTGTCGTACCGCGAGAACAACCTGGTCGCGCATCGCGAGCTGATCGCGGCGCTCAAGCGATCGCTCGCGACGTTCGATCGCGGCCGCTGGATCTCGAAGGGCGGCAAGATCCCGCTCGCGGGCGTGGCGCATCAGTGCGGCACGCTGCGGTTCGGCGCCGACCCGAAGTCGAGCGTGCTGGACGTCGAGTGCAAGACGCACGACGTCGACAACCTGTACGTCGTCGACGCCAGCTTCTTCCCGAGTTCATCCGCCGTGAATCCGGCGCTCACCATCATGGCCAACGCGCTGCGCGTGGGCGATCGCATTTGCGAGCGGCTCGGCGCGCGGCTGGAGTCGCATCATGCCCGTCCGATCCAACGTCGCCTCGTCGTCCTCGCCTGATCCCTCGCTGATCGCGCGGCGGCTGTTCGTCGCCGCCACGCTCGCGCTCGGCGCGCTCTTCGTCGGCGTCGCCCGCATCGACGCCTTCGCCGACGTGCCGCTGCAGGCGACGTCGTCGACGCCGTCAGCGCAGCCGGTCGCGGTCGCGCGCGTCGGGCTCACCGTTGTGGATCTCGACCGGTCGGTCGAGTTCTTCACCGGCGTGCTCGACTTCGAGCGCGTCGACGAGCGCGAAGTCGCGGGCGACGCGGTCGAGCGGCTGGACGGCGTGTTCGGGGCGCGCAAGCGCGTCGTCACGCTCCGCCTCGGTCGCGAACTCGTCGAGCTGACGCAGTACATCGCTCCTGAAGGGCGTCCCATTCCCGTCGACAGCCGGTCGAACGACGCGTGGTTCCAGCACGTGGCGATCATCGCGAGCGACATGGACCGCGCCTACGAACGGCTGCGGTCGTTCCACGTGCGCCACGCATCGACGGGTCCGCAGACGATCCCTTCGTGGAATGCGAACGCCGCGGGCATTCGCGCGTTCTACTTCAAGGATCCCGACGGCCACGTGCTCGAGATCCTCGCGTTCCCCGACGACAAGGGGCAATCGCGATGGCACGCGAAGGACCGGCTGTTCCTGGGGATCGACCACACGGCGATCGTCGTCGCGGACACCGAGCGCAGCCTGCGGTTCTACCGCGACGCGCTTGGTCTCGTCGTCGCCGGCACGAGCGAGAACTACGGCACCGAGCAGGAGCACCTGAACAACGTCGAAGGCGCGCACCTGCGCATCACCAGCCTGCGCGTTCCCGGCGACCCCGAGCGCGGAGGCCCGGCGATCGAGCTACTCGAGTACCTCGCTCCGCGCGACGGCCGCTCGTTCCCGCGCGACACGCGTTCGAACGACGTTTGGCACTGGCACGTGGTGCTCGAGGTGCGCGACGTCGATTCCGCGCTCGGCGCGGCGGCGACGGCGGGCGGGGGCGCCGCGTCGCGCGGCGCGGTCGAGGCCGACGGGGTTCGCGCCGCCCTGGCGCGCGATCCCGACGGCCACGCGATCCGCGTCGTCGGTGCGAATTCGCGCGGAGTTCGGTAACCGGCCCTACGGAGCGACATCGAAGGGGCGTCGTGGCGACGTGATCGCACGACGTATTCAACCCCGAATCTTCCGCACTCTTTCACGCAAGGAATGAACACATGAATCGCAAGGCTCTCGCAATCGTCGGTGGCGTCGCGTTGCTCGGCATCGGCTGGGCGCTCTTCCGCCCGGAACTCCTCTTCATCGATTCGCGCGTCAACGAGGAATTCCCCGTCGCCGCCGCCGTCGTCCCGGTCGACATGCCCGCGGAATCGGCCGCGCCGGCCGCGATGGTCGACGACGTGAAGGACGCGAAGAAGCTCTCCGAGGGCGCATTCCACGGCGTCGCCCACGAGACGAAGGGCACCGCGACGATCTACCAGCTCGCCGACGGCCGGCGCTTCCTCCGCTTCACCGGCTTCGAGACGTCGAACGGTCCTGACGTCCGCGTGATCATGACCACGGCGGAGGACGCGAAGGACTCGGACACGATCAAGAACGCCAAGGAGCGCGTAGAGCTCGCGAAGCTCAAGGGCAACGTCGGCGACCAGAACTACGAGTTGCCGAAGGACCTCGACCTGTCGAAGTTCAAGTCGGTCACGATCTGGTGCAACCGGTTCAGCGTGAACTTCGCCACCGCTCCGCTCAAGTGATCGCACGCGCATCCGAGGCTCGTCGTCGGCATCGATGTCGACGACGAGCCTCGTCCATTTCCGGCTTCGGCCGGCGCGAGCTCGACCCATGCCCACGCGCATCGTCATCCTCGGCGGCGGATTCGGCGGACTCTACGCGGCGCTCGAGTTCGAGAAGGCGTTGCGGCGTCGCGACGACCTCGAAGTCATCCTCGTCAACGCCGACAACTTCTTCCTGTTCACGCCGATGCTACACGAGGTCGCGGCCAGCGATCTCGACGTCACCACGATCGTGAACCCGATCCGCAAGCTGCTCCGGCGCGTGAAGTTCTTCTGCGGCGAATGTCGCGCGGTCCATCTCGCGAGCCGCACGGTCACGCTCGTCCACGGCGACGACGGGCACGTCCACGACGTCGAGTACGACCACCTGGTCGTCGCCCTCGGATCGGTGACGAACTTCTACGGCCTGCCCGGCCTCGAGGAGCGGGCGCTCACGATGAAGTCGATCGGCGACGCGATCGACGTGCGCAACCGGATCATCGCGTGCATGGAGGAAGCCGACTTCGAGTGTTGCAAGGCGCAGCGACGACGGCTGCTCACGTTCGTGGTCGCAGGCGGCGGATTCGCCGGCGTCGAGACCGCCGCCTCGATCCACGACTTCATCCACGAGGCGTTGCGCTTCTACCCGAACCTGACGCCGGATCAGTGCAAGGTCGTGCTCGTGCACTCCGGGAAGACGATCCTGCCCGAGCTGAGCCCGACGCTCGGGCGCTACGCGCAGCGAAAGCTCGCGGAGCGCGGCGTCGAGATCCGGACCGACGCCCGGGTCTCGTCGTACGGCGCGGATCAGGTCGTGCGCCTCGCGGGCGGTGACGCGATGCTCGCGGGAACGTTGGTCTGGACCGCGGGAACGTCGCCGAATCCGCTCGTCGGCGAGCTCGACTGTCCGCGCGAGCGAGGTCGGCTCGTCGTCGATTCGTGCCTGCGCGTCACGGGCATGCGCGGCGTCTGGTCGTTGGGCGACTGCGCGGTGGTGCCGAACGTCGACACGGGACAGCCGCATCCGCCGACGGCGCAGCACGCCATTCGGCAGGGCGCGAGGCTGGCCCGCAACGTCCTCGCGACGATCGACGGCAAGACGCCGGTCCCGTTCCGGTTCCGCACGCTCGGGCAACTCGCGTCGCTCGGTCGGCGCACGGGCGTGGCGAACATCCTGGGCCTGAACTTCTCCGGATTCATCGCCTGGTGGCTGTGGCGGACGATCTACCTCGCCAAGCTGCCGCGGCTGGAGAAGAAGGTGCGGGTGGCGCTCGACTGGACGCTCGACGTCCTGTTCTCCAAGGATCTCGTGCAGTTCAAGGTCGCCCGCACCTCGCTCCCCGAAGTGCCGGCCGCGATCGACGACTTCGCGAAATCGGCGTTACCCGCCGAGCGATCGGGCATCGGAGCGATGGCCGGCGCCTGATCGATCGTGGCGCCCGCCGGAGCCCACGCATGCCACCGCGCACCGATCCAGAGTCCGTCCGACTGCACGCCGACGCGGCCCGCCTCGAGAACTGGAAACGTTGGGGACCCTACCTCGCCGACCGTCAGTGGGGCACCGTCCGCGAGGACTACTCGGCCAACGGCGACTGCTGGAACGAGGTGTCGCACGATGCCGCCCGCAGCCGCGCGTACCGCTGGGGCGAGGACGGGCTGTTCGGCATCACCGACCGTCAGTGCCGGCTGTGCCTCGCCGTCGCGCTGTGGAACGAGCGCGATCCGATCCTGAAGGAGCGCCTGTTCGGCTTGACCAACGGCGAAGGCAATCACGGCGAGGACGTCAAGGAGTGCTACTTCCATCTCGACGCGACGCCGACGCATTCGTACCTCAAGGCGCTCTACAAGTATCCCCAGGCGGAGTTCCCCTACGCGCGGCTGGTCGAGGAGAACCGTCGCCGCGGACCCTACGACCGCGAGTACGAGTTGGTCGACGCCGACGTGTTCGACGACGACCGCTACTTCGACGTGTTCGTCGAGTACGCGAAGGATTCGCCCGACGACATCCTCCTCCGCGTCACGATCGCGAATCGCGGACCGGAAGCGGCCCGCATCCACGTGATCCCGACGCTCTGGTTTCGCAACACCTGGAGCTGGGGACGAGACGACGAGGGGCACGGCGCGAAGCCGCGGCTGCGTCGCGCGGGGCCGACCTCGATCGACGCAGAGCACCCGACGCTGGGCGCGTTCCGATTCGAGGCCGAGGCGCCCGACGGACGTCCGCCTGAACTCCTGTTCACCGACAACGAGACCAACAACGAGCGGCTGTTCGGTTCGCCGAACACGTCGCGCCACGTGAAGGACGCGTTCCATGCGGCGATCGTCGAAGGTCGATCGGACGCGACGAATCCCGACGGCGTCGGCACGAAGGCCGGAGCGCACTACGTGCTCGAGGTGCCGGCGGGCGCGACCCGCGTCGTCCACGTGCGCCTCGTCCGTGCGGACGCGGCGCCGGCGCGGCCCTTCGCGCGAGCCAGCGAGGTGTTCGACGCGCGAATCGCGGAAGCCGATCGCTTCTACGACGGCGTGCTGCACGCGGCCCTCACGACGGAGGAGCGGTCCGTCGCACGCCAAGCCTATGCGGGCCTGATCTGGACGAAGCAGTTCTATCACTACGCGGTCGAGCAGTGGCTCGACGGCGATCCCGCGCATCCCGCGCCGGACTCGTCGCGGCGCGGCGGCCGCAACGCGGAATGGAGGCACCTCTACAACCGCGACGTCATCTCGGTGCCCGACGGCTGGGAGTACCCGTGGTACGCGGCGTGGGATCTCGCGTTCCACATGATTCCGTTCGCCCGCATCGATCCTTCCTTCGCGAAGGAGCAGCTTCTGCTTCTCCTGCGCGAGTGGTACATGCATCCGAACGGACAGATGCCCGCGTACGAGTTCGCGTTCTCCGACGTGAACCCGCCGGTGCACGCGTGGGCTTGCCTCGAGGTGTATCGCGCCGGCAAGCGCCAAGGCGACGCCGACCGCGCGTTCCTCGCCCGGGCGTTCCACAAGCTGCTGATCAACTTCACGTGGTGGGTCAATCGCAAGGACGTCGACGGCAAGCACGTCTTCGCGGGAGGATTCCTCGGCCTCGACAACATCGGCATCTTCGACCGATCGCGCCCGCTGCCGACCGGCGGCATGCTGGAGCAGGCCGACGGGACCGCTTGGATGGCGTTCTACTGCGCGACCATGCTCGCGATCGCGCTGGAGCTCGCAAGCGAGGATTCTTCGTACGAGGACGTCGCGAGCAAGTTCTTCGAGCACTTCATCGCGATCGCCGACGCGATGAATCGCCTCGGCGGCGACGGGCTGTGGGACGAGCGCGACGGCTTCTACTACGACCGGCTCCACGTCGCGGGGAACCACGTTCCGCTGAAGGTGCGCTCGATCGTCGGCGTGATCCCGCTGTTCGCCGCGATCGTCCTCGAGGACGACGTGATTCGGAAGCTGCCCGGGTTCGCCAAGCGCATGCGCTGGTTCGTCGAGTACCGGGCCGACCTGGCCGAGCAGATCGCATACCTCGAGCTGCCCCCGGGCGCGGAACACGACGCGGCGCACGTCCATCACCTCCTCGCCATCCCGTCCCGCGACCGTCTTGAGCGCGTGCTCCGCGCGGTGCTCGACGAGGACGAGTTCCTCGCGCCGTTCGGCGTGCGAAGCGTTTCCAGGCTGCACGCGGAGCGGCCGTACGTCCTCGGCGTCGGCGACGCGGAGTTCCGCGTCGACTACGTGCCGGGCGAGTCGACGAACGGCACGTTCGGCGGCAACTCCAATTGGCGCGGTCCCATCTGGTTCCCGATCAATTACCTGCTCGTCGAAGCGCTCGAGCGCTACGGGCACTTCTGGGGCGACGACTTCCAGGTCGAGTGCCCCGTGGGCTCGGGGCGGATGCGCACGCTCACCGATGTTGCGCACGAACTCCGCACGCGTCTCGTCGGGCTCTTCCTGCCCGACCGGCGCGGCCATCGTCCGTGTCACGGAGGCGAAGAACGGTTCGCTCGCGACGCGCACTGGAGGGGCCTCGTCCTCTTCCACGAGTACTTCCACGGCGACGACGGCCGCGGACTCGGCGCGAGTCATCAGACCGGCTGGACAGCGCTGGTCGCACCACTGATCGACGCGACTGCGAAGGCGCGAGCCCGCGCGGCGAAGGACTCGTTCGTGCTCGCGTCGCCCGCGCCGACCGAAGTAGGATGCGGGTCATGACTCCGGAGGGCGAGATACCGATCGGCGACGAGGCGAATCTCGTCGCGCGCCTTCGGGCGAAGGACGATCGTGCGTACGCGCTCGTCGTGTGCACGTACGGGCCTCGCCTCCTCGCGACGGCGCGACGATTCGTTGGCGACGAGGAGACGGCCCGCGACGCGGTGCAGGACGCGTTCCTTCAGGCGTTCCGTTCGATCGACTCGTTCAAGGGCGAGAGCCGCGTGTCGACGTGGCTGCATCGGATCGTCGTCAACGCGGCGCTCATGCGGCTCCGCACGCGGCGCCGCCGCAACGAAACGTCGATCGAATCGATGCTCCCGACGTTCCTTGAAGACGGACATCGCAGCGGCACCGGGCTCGCATGGTGCGAGACGCCCGAGGAACTCGTGTCGCAGCGCGAATCGCGGGCCGCGATCCGCGCCTGCATCGATCGATTGCCCGACGACTATCGAACCGTCCTGTTGCTGAGAGACATCGAAGAAATCGACACGTCCGACGTGGCGGCGATCCTGGGGATCTCGCCGGGAGCCGTCAAAGTCCGACTTCATCGCGCGCGCATGGCGCTTCGCGAGCTGTTCGAGCGGGAGTTTGTGCGATGCGCGACCTGACATGTAGAGAGTTCATCGAGTTCCTTGACGACTACGTCGCGAACGCGCAGGACGCCGAAGTCCGCGCCGCGTTCGAGGCCCATCTTGCGATCTGCACGCGCTGCGCCGACTACCTGCGAAGCTATCGCGACGCGATTCGCATGGGGAAGATGGTGATGTCCGAATCGCCGGGCCCGGTTCCGGACGCGGTGCCCGAGGACCTCGTGAAGGCGGTCGTCGCGGCGATGCGCGAGCGGCGGCCGTAAGACTGCGCGAGTGGTGCTGAGGCGCGGCGCTCCCGTACCATCGTCGCGATGACCCCTCGCGGACGCGACGTGATCGTCGGCATCGACCTCGGCACCACGAACTCGCTCGTCGCAGTCTGCGACGAGTCGGGGCCGCGCGTGCTGGTCGATGATGACGGCCACGGACTCGTGCCGAGCGTCGTGCGCTTCGCCGCCGACGGTGCGGCGGTCGCGATCGGCCGGGCGGCGTTTGACCACGCGGTCGAGTTCCCGCTTGAGACCGTGTACAGCGCCAAGCGGCTCATCGGGCGCAGCGCCGCCGAACTCGCCGAGGTTGCGGCGAGGTTGCCGTATCGCGTCGTGCCCGGGCCGCGCGGGCTGGCGGCGATCGCGCTGTCCGATCCGTCCGGCCGAGTGACCGTCGTCACGCCGCAGGAGGTCGCGGCGCATGTCCTTCGTCGGCTCAAGGCGATCGCCGAGGCCCGCCTCGATCACCCGATCGAGCGTGCCGTCATCACCGTCCCGGCGTATTTCGACGACGCGCAGCGCCAAGCGACGCGCGACGCGGGCCGCATGGCCGGGCTCGACGTCGTCCGCATCGTGAACGAGCCGACGGCGGCCAGCCTCGCGTACGGGCTGGGTCGCGGCGCGCGCGGCGATCGGCCCGAGCGCATCGCGGTCTACGACTTCGGCGGCGGCACGTTCGACGTCTCCATCCTCGAGATCACCTCCGGCGACGCGGCCGACGCCGGCGGCGAACTCTTCCAGGTGCTCTCGACCGCGGGCGACACCGCGCTCGGCGGCGACGACATCGACCGCGCGATCATTGAGCTCGTCACCGACGAGATTCGCAGGGAACACGGGGCTGCGCTGACCTTCCCGCCGAGCGCCCGACAGGCGCTGCGTCGATTCGCCGAGTCGGCCAAGGTCGCGCTGTCGAGCGCCGAGTCGACGCGGCTCGAGATCGCGATCGGCGCCGACCGCGCCTATCGCCGCGAATTGACCCGCGGCGAGCTCGAGGCGCTGGCGCGTCCGTTCGTCGAGCGCACCATCGCGTGCTGCCGCCGCGCCCTCGCCGACGCGGACTGCGAGGCGGGCGACGTCGACCGCGTCGTCCTCGTCGGCGGATCGACGCGCATGCCGATCGTTCGCGGCGCGGTGGAGTCGCTCTTCGGCAGGAAGCCGTACACGGCGCTCGATCCCGACCTCGTCGTCGCGCTCGGCGCGGCGGTGCAGGGATCGATCATCGCGGGCGGACGCCGCGACATGCTGCTCTTCGACGTGATCCCGCTGTCATTGGGCATCGAGACCGTCGGCGGCGCGGTCGCCAAGCTCGTCATGCGCAACTCGACGATTCCGACGCGGGCGAAGGAGATGTTCTCGACGTCGGTCGACGGACAGACGAACGTCAAGATCCATGTGCTGCAAGGCGAGCGCGAACTGGTCGCTCATTGCCGCAGCCTCGCGCAGTTCGAGCTGCGCGGCATACCGCCGATGCCGGCGGGCATCCCGCAGATCGAGGTCGAGTTCCTCGTCGACCAGAACGGCGTGCTCGACGTGAGCGCGGTGGAGCGCCGCAGCGGCCGTCGCGCGACGATCCAGGTGGTCCCGAGCTACGGGCTCACCGCCGACGAGGTCGAGCGCATCGAGCGCGAGAGCTTCGCCCACGCCCGCGAGGACATGCAGGCGCATCGCGTGATCGACCTACGGGCAAACGCGGCCCTCGACCTGAAGTGGATCGCCGCGGCGCTCGATCGCGTGCGCGGCGAGCTCGACCCGTCGATCGTCGCCGAGGTCGAGGCCCGCATGGACGACGTGCGCGGCTTCATCGCCGCCGCGGACCGGGACGCTCGCGCGGTCGACGCCGACGCGTTCCATCGCGCGAAGGACGCGCTCGATCGGGCGAGCGTGCCGGTGCACGAGAAGGCGATCGCCGCGAGCCTGCGCGGGAGCTAACCGGATTTCGCCGCCCGGCGCGGCGGCGCGCCGGACGCCTCCCGTACACTGCGTGCTCGGATGGACCTGACCCGAACGACCACTGCGCTCCTGCAGGGGCTGTTTGACACGGCGAACGAGCCCGCTTGGGAAGCGTTCGACGGCCGCTATCGGCCGATCCTCGTCGCGTTCGCCCGCAAGCTCGGACTCGCCGACGCCGACGCCGCGGACATCGCCCAGGAGACGCTCGTCCGGTTCGTGCAGGACTATCGCGACGGGAAGTACGACCGCACGAAGGGACGACTCGGCGCGTGGCTCGTCGGCATCGCGCGCTATCGCATTCTCGACTTGCGGCGCCATCGTGCGCACCGCAACGAGGTCGTCGGCGAGGGCTCCAACTTCGACGCCGACGAGTCGGATCAGATGCAGCACGTGTGGGAATCCGAACATCGACAGGCGATCCTGCGCGAAGCGATGCAGGAGTTGCGAACGACGACGAAGACCGACGACCGCACGATTCGGGCATTCGAGCTCGTCGCGGCGCACGGGCGCTCGCCGCAACAGGTCGCCGACGAGCTGACGATGTCGGTGCATGACGTGTATCTCGCGAAGAGCCGCGTGGCGCAGCGCCTTCGCGACATCGTGGAACGGTTGGAAAAGGTCTACGACGAGGGCACATGATGGGCCCGCAGGAACGCGGCGGCATTCCTGGAGGAGACGCGGACCCGACGATTGGGCCCGGTAGCGGCGCCGACGACGTGACGATCGGCCCCGACTCGGGCCTCGGCGACGTGACCATCGCGCCGGACGGCGCGTTCGGGAGCCGCGGATCGGGTGACGTCACGCTCGGTCCGGACAGCGGCTACGGCGACGTCACGATCGTGCCCGGATGCCCGACGCGCACGCAGCTCGAGTTGTTCGCCGCAGGCTCGCACGACGCGTCGTTCGTCGCGTCGCACCTGCCGGCGTGCCCGGTGTGCCGCGAGATCGTGCGGCAGTTGCAGGCCAACAACAACCTCGTCGCCGAGTTCGTCGCCGCGAACCGCACGGCCGCGGGCAGCGGCAGCCAATCGGGACTGCGCAAGACGCCGCGCGGCCCGCTCGACGCGGCGGAGACGTCGGCGACGGAAGTCGTGCCCGGCTTCCGCGTCGAAGGCGAGATCCATCGCGGCGCGCAAGGCGTCGTCTACCGCGCCGAACAGCTCTCGACGCGACGCAAGGTCGCGCTGAAGACGTTGCTGCAAGGGCAGCTGGCGACGAGCCGACAGCGGGCCCGTTTCGATCGCGAAGTCGAAGTGGTCGCGAGCCTGCGCCATCCGAACATCGTCACGCTGTTCGAGTCGGGCCAGACCCGCGACGGCCTCGCGTTCTTCGCGATGGAACTCGTCGACGGCTCGCCGTTGAGCGACCTGCTCAAGTCGGCCGAGCGTCCGCCGCTCGATCAGCTGCTGCGCCTGTACCTCGGCATCGTGACGGCGATCGCGTACGCGCACCAGCGCGGCGTGATTCACCGCGACCTCAAGCCCGCGAACATCCTCGTCGACGCGGACCTCGACCCGCACGTCCTCGACTTCGGCCTCGCCCGGACCGCCCGCGGCGACGAGACGCAGGAAGCCGTCGAGTCGACGGCGGCGGGGGAGTTCCTCGGCACCTTCGCGTATGCGGCGCCGGAGCAACTCAAGGGCAATCCCGATCTCATCGACGTCCGCACCGACGTCTTCGCGCTGGGCGTGATCCTCTACGAGATTCTCGCCGGCGAGCGCCCGTGGCAACTCCAGGGCCGCGTGTCGATCGCGGACCTCCTGTTCGCGCGCCTCGAGCAGGCGCCGAAGCCGCCGTCGTCGGTGCGCCCCGGCATCGATCCGGACCTCGACGTCATCGCGCTCACCTGCCTGAAGAGCGTGCCCGAGGAGCGCTACCAGACGGCGACGGCGCTGGCCGAGGACATCGAGCGGTTCCTCAACGGCGAGCCCATCGTGGCCCGCGGCGACTCGCCGTGGTACGTCACCCGCAAGTGGATCGCGCGGCACAAGTTCTTCACCGCCAGCGCCGTGACGGCGGTCTTGGTGGTCGCCGCGTTCATCGTGATTCTCGCGTGGGCGCTGGCACTCTCGGAACTGCACCGCAAGCAGGAAATGGCCACGCTGACGAGATTCCGCGACACGCTGCGGGCGAGCAATCCGCAGACCGGATTCGGCGCGAAGGACATGTCGCTCGTCGCGTGGCTCGAACTCGTCGAGAAGCAGCTCGAGAACTACCCGGACGAAGACCTGCGCCTCTCGGCGAACATCCGGAACACCGTCGAGTCGCTCCACATGGACCTTGAGGACAAGACGCGGCCGATGAGCAAGCTCGAGAAGGCCCTCGAGACGAGCCGCGAGAGCGCCGCGAGGCGCGGCCTCACCGAATCCGCCGAGGTGGCAGAAGCGCTGCACAACATCGGCCGGATGAACTTCCTGCTCCACCAGTACGACACCGCGCTGACGTACTACCAGGACGCGCTGGCGATGCACGAGCGCTTGCACGGCGTCGACGCTCCCGAGAACGCGATGACGATGCAGCACCTGGCTGCGACATACCGCGAGAAGGGCGACATCGCGAAGGCGTACGAGCTTCTCGAGCGGGCCTCGAAGATCTCGGTGCCGGTCGAGACGATGGCAGGGATTCGCAATGCGAAGGCCCGGCTGCAGGCCGAACGCGCGGATCGCGCCGAGGCCACGGCGTCAAAGATGGCGCCCGGACCCGAGCGCTCGAAGCTCGAGGCCGAGGCGCTCGCCGATCGCCGCGAGGCCATTCAGCTCTTCGGCGAGGCGCGGATGATGATTCGCGACATCGCGATCGACAAGGACGGCGACTATCGCATGGCGCGAAGCCTCGCGAGCATGGCGGCGCAACGACGTCGGCTGCCGGGGCAGGGCAACGTCGACCAGGCGGCCGGCGAGTTGCGCAAGGCCATCGACGCCATCGACCGGAAGGCGGGATCGAGTTCCAACGCCGCGATCGAAGCCCGCATCGAACTCGTCTACTGCCTGATCGCGATGGAAGGCGGGCTCGACGAAGCGATCGTCGAGGGGACCAAGGCGCTCGACGGCGCCCTCGCCGGCAAAACCGTGCCGTTTCAGGCGAAGGCGGGTTTCGCCCTCGGCCTGGCGCTGCAGGCGAAACACGACGAGCGGGCCAAGAGCACGCTCGAACAGGCGCTGGCCGTCGCGCGGTCGAGCAACCTCAACGACTTGGCAGGCGAGATCGAGAAGTCCCTGGACGAGACTACGCCCGGCGGCGCCGACCGGTGAGTCCCGCGAGGGCGAACAACGCGACCGCACCCGGCGCCGGCACGCCCGCGACGCCTTCGACGTCGAGCGAGTACGAGCCGGTCGCGCCGTCGCCGGACCAGTTGCCGGTGAAGCGGCCGTCAAATGCGCCAGTGATATTGCCGGCCGTGAACACCGAGTCGGGCCACAGCGGGGTCTCGCCGTCGAGCGGCTGGCTCGCGAAGCCGGAGATCGCCACGTAGTAGAGGCCTGGCGTCGTGATCGTGATGAGCTGTCCGTCGTTGGACTGGTTCAGGAGGATCGATCCGAGCTGTCCCGGCGCGGCGTCGTTGTTGCCCAGGAGCGCCTTGCCCTCGTAGGAGAAGAGCCACATGCACGAGTCGAAGTCGATGCCCTTGCCGCCGTTGGACGCTTCGAGCTTGAAGGTCGTGGGATCGGTGATCTGGAACAGGTAGACGTCTTGGAAGTCGCCAGCGCCGACCCCGTCGAACGCGCTGCCGGTCAGGGCGCCGCGGATGCGTGCGACGGTGCCGTTGACGGTGATGATCTGCGCGTTCGCAAGCGAACTGCCTGCGTCGACCTGGAGGTCCTTGTCCCAGTCAGGACCGGCGAAGGCGATGGGCGCGATGAACGCGACGGCGCCGACGGCGGTGGCCAGGAGTGCCACCGGCGCGCAACGACCGCCGACCGAACGGTGATCTCTCGTTGTCTTCTTCATGTCGCTTTCCACTCCACGACGCGATGCTGCGTCGCCCCACCTGCACTATGCACGGCGAACCGCGCCCTGAGCAACCCCGGAATGGTGGGAACCCGCGAGATCGTGATTATTTTGAGCAGTGTTCGCGTCGCGGTGAATTACAATGCCGCTCGGGCGGCGAGTTCGGCGACGTGTCCGGGGCGGTTACCGTGCGGCTTCGCAGGGTTTTTTCCGGCCGGAGCCTGATCTTCCCCATTCGAATGCGTCGTCGACCGGCAACGTCCGCCGATTGTGGCTGCGGGCGGCGACGGCGAGCGACACCGATCAACGTCGCGTCGCCCGACGCAGCCCACGGCGCGAGCCGGCCCGCACATTCAGCCCAAACCTCCGCCCCGCGCGCGACCCCGGCGCATCGCCGCTGGGAGCGAGCAAGAAAGGCCTCTCTCCGACATGTCCCAGACCGCCAGTCACGCGGCATCCGCCAACGCTCCCGTCGCTCCAACGGGTTCGCCCCCAACTACCCAATCGGGTCCCCAATCGGGTGCCCAGTCCGGAACGCCGACGGCCGCGCAGGCGGGCGCCCACTCGGCTGCGGCCAGCGGCGCGGTCGCCAACGGCGGACCGAAGCCTCGCGCGCTTCGTCCCACGCTGGATCCGGCGTGGACCGTCGAGGACTCCGCCGATCTCTACAACCTCCGCAGTTGGGGCAAGGGATTCTTCGACGTCAACAAGCTCGGCCACGTCACCGTTCGTCCGACGAAGGACCCGTCGCGCGAAGTCGACCTCCACGAAGTCGTGCAGGGGCTGCGCGAGCGCGGTCTGCGGACGCCGGTCCTCCTGCACTTCAGCGATCTCCTGCATCGCCGCATGCGCGACATGGGCGACGCGTTCGAGGCGGCGATCAAGGACAACTCGTATCGCGGCCGGTACCTCGCGGTGTACCCGATCAAGGTGAACCAGCAGCGGCGCGTCGTCGAGGAGATCCGCGAGTACGGCAAGGAGTACGGCTACGGTCTCGAGGTCGGCAGCAAGCCCGAACTTCTCGCGGTCATGGGCATGACGACCGACACGCCGGACCGTCTCATCATCTGCAACGGCTTCAAGGAAGATCGCTACATCGAATTCGTCACGCTCGCGGCCAAGCTCGGTCGGACGATCATCCCGGTGATCGAGAACCTCACCGAACTGCGACTGATCCTCGCATCGAGCGAGAAGTACGGCATCCGTCCGCGCATCGGCGTGCGCGTCAACCTGTCGACGCCGGGCGCTGGTCGTTGGCGGCACTCGTCGGGCATCAAGGCCAAGTTCGGCCTGTCGCTCTCGGAAGTGCTCGAGGTGCTCGAGATCCTGAAGCGGCAGGGACTGCAGGATTGCCTGCAACTGTTGCACTGCCACATGGGGTCGCAGATCCACGACATTCGGCAGGTGAACTCCGGCGTCAACGAACTCGCCCGCATCTACGCGGAGCTTGCGAAGGCCGGCGCCGGCATGCGCTACCTCGACGTCGGCGGCGGCATGGGCATCGACTACGACGGAAGCCAGACCAACTTCGAGTTCTCGACGAACTACACGATCGCCGAGTACGCGTCGAACGTGGTCTACAAGATCATGTCGGTGTGCGACGAGGAGGGCGTCGAGCATCCGACGATCGTCACCGAGAGCGGCCGCGCGATGGTCGCGCAGCAGAGCGTGCTCATCTTCGACGTGCTCGGCGCGAATCGACTTGATCGGTTCCAGGTGCCGACGTCGCTCGAGCAGCACTTTCCCTCGGGTTCGGAGATTCCGCGCCCGGTCATCGACTTGTGGGAGGCGTACTCGACCGTGTCGGAGCGGCGGCTGCTCGAGTGCTACCACGACGCGCTCCAGGCCCGCGACGAGGCGCTGTCGCTTTTCTCCGTCGGCTATATGAGCCTGAACGATCGCGCGCTCGTCGAGCGCCTCTTCTGGTGCACGTGTGCCCGCATCCGCGACAAGTGCCGCGAGATGCCGTCGATCCCCGAGGAGCTGCAGGACCTCGAGAGCTCCGTGAGCGACACGTACTTCTGCAACCTCTCGATCTTCCAGTCGCTGCCGGACATCTGGGCGATCAACCAGCTCTTCCCGATCCTGCCGATTCACCGTCTGGGCGAACGGCCGACGCGCAAAGCGACGTTGGCCGACCTCACCTGCGACTCGGACGGCAAGATCGATCGATTCGTCGACGACCACGACATCAAGAAGACGATCGAGCTGCACGAGCTCAACGTCGGCGAGGACTACTTCCTCGGCGCGTTCCTCGTCGGCGCGTATCAGGAGACGCTCGGCGACCTGCACAACCTGTTCGGCGACACGCACGTCGCGCACGTGCGGCTCGACGAGAACAACCAGTGGTGGATCGACGAGATCATCGAGGGTGACAGCGTCGGCGAAGTGCTGCATTACGTGCAGTACGACGCGACGCGGTTGGCGATGGACATCCGCAAGGAGACCGAGCGGGCGGTTCGCACCAAGCAGATGACCGCAGCGGAGAGCCACCAGCTGGTCAAGGCGTACGAGGCGGGTCTGGCCGGGTACACGTATCTCGAGTGCGACAGCCATCTCGACTGAGCCCGGCGAGACCCGAAGGGACGGCGTGACGCCCGCATGCAAATCGGCGCTTGTTCGTCCGAAATAGGGCGTCCGGCCGATACAGTGGCGGCGCGCGGCGGTCACACGGAGACGGCCGCGCGCTGTCGGATCTCTGGGGGCCGCTGGCGTCGTCGGTTCGATCGCGTCTGGATCACGATCCGTCACCCGACCCCTCACCCGACCCCTCACCCCACCTTGGAGGAACCTCATGACTCGACGATTGGGCTATTCGCTTGCAGGTGTCGCCGCTCTCGCCGCGACGGTCGCGTTCGCACAGTCCACGACCAATCAGCCGAAGCGGGCTCCCAGCCCGCCCGCCCCGACCGCCAAGGCACCGGCTGCTCCGCAGGCGGCGCAGGGCCCGCAGGCCGCACCGCCCGGGATGAGCGCCGAGGACATGAAGGCGATGATGGAAGCCGCGACGCCCGGCCCCATGCATCAGCACCTCGCGCAGGCGGTCGGGACCTGGAACGGGGCGCTGAACATGTGGATGACGCCGGACTCGCCGCCGATGCCGATGACCTGCGTGTCCACGGTGACGCCGGTGATGGACGGTCGCTTCGTGAAGATGGAAACCACCGGCGAGATGCCCGGGATGGGCATGTTCAACGGCATGGGCATCAACGGCTTCGACAACGTCTCGCAGAAGTTCCAGTGCACGTGGATCGACAACATGGGCACTGGCATGATGACGGGGACCGGCGAGCTCTCGCCCGATGGCAAGACCCTCACCTGGACCATGAGCTACAACTGCCCGATCCAGAAGAAGTGCGTGACCATGCGGCAAGTCGAGACCATGACCGACAAGGACTCGATGAAGCTGGAGTTCTTCGGTCCCGATCCGAAGAGCGGCAAGGAGTTCAAGTCGATGGAGATCGTGTACACCCGCGCGAAGAACAGCGCGACGGCGGTCGGCGCCGCGAGTGAAGGACACCACTGAGCGAGAGGGCGCGGCGCGTGAGCGTCGTGCCCGCCACACACCTGCCCGAGGGAATCTCGCACGGGACGCGGCCGATCGGCCGCGTCCCGTGTCGTTGTGTCGTCGCCGCTTCGCGAGCGAGGAGACGCGACGCATCCCTGCGGCCGCGCATTTCGGGGTCGGGGGCGGAGAGGCGGTCGAATTGTCGAGTTGGAGCGGGCGCGCCGGGCCACGACTGCGCGAATGGTCGCGGTGCGCGAGCCCTCCGCGTCGGCGAGCTCGACCAGATCCGCATTCGTTTCCGGAGATTCACATGCGTCGGCTCATCTCGTCACTGGCCATTGCAGGGATGGTCGGCCTCGCCACGGCGAGCGCCGCGTTCGCCACGAATTTCGGTTGGACCTTCACCTATCAGGGACGCCTGAACCAGTCGGGCTCCGCGGTGAACGGGCCGCTTCCCATGAAGTTCCGGCTGTTCGCCGTCGCCGTCGGCGGATCGCCGCTTGGTCCCGAGCTCAGTCAACTCGTCGACCTGTCGGACGGCCTCTTCACGGCGAACCTGGACTTCACTGCTGGTGGCACGATCGGGGGAGTCTTCGACGGCAACGATCGATGGCTCGAGATCGAGGTCAACGGAACGACGTTGACGCCTCGGCAGAAGCTCAACGCGACGCCGCACGCCGCCGTCGCGAGCCTCTTCGCCGTGCCGCTCGCGATGGAGACGACCTCGCCGACCATCATGCACTTGATCAGCGACGCGAACGTCGCGCAGGTCCGCGCGTTCATGGTCGAGACCAACTCCACGGAGATCGGCGCGGAGGCGATCGTGGGAGTCCACAACGACCCGACGAACGAGGGCGTCGGCGTCACCGGCACGAGCTACAGCGGCAATGGATACGGCGTGGTGGGATCGAACATGGCGCCGGGCGGCAACAACTCCGGCGTCTACGGGCTTTCGATCAGTCCGAGCGGCGCAGGCGTGTTCGCATACGGCGCGAGCACGTCGGGGACCAATTACGGCATCTACGGCAAGACCGATTCGCCGCAGGGATACGCCGGCTACTTCGACGGTCGCGGCTACTTCTCCTCGCCGGTCGGCATCGGCCCCGGCGCGGCGAACCCGGCATTCCAGCTCGACGTGCGCGACACGATCGGCAATCTCGTGATCGGCGCCGAGTCCAACTCGCCGATCGGCTCATGGCTCGGTCTGAAGAACACCGCCGCGGGCGGCGGCAACTGGGCGATCATCTCGACCGCGAGCGGCAACAGCGAAGGCGGCAACAAGCTGCTCTTCCACAACGCCGCGACGGTGACGACGCGCATGACCATCGCCAACGATTTCGTCGGCGTCGGTCGCTCGAACGCGATCACCGCGGCGGAGGAGTTCGGCGTCGAATCGAACGCCGGCAACGGCTCGTTCGGCGGCATGTACGTGGACACCCAGGGTGCCGGCGGATTGCCGTTCTACGGCTACGCCACCGCCGGCGCGGCCCGCGCGTGGCACTACTACGACGGCTCCACGGACCAGTGGGCGCTGCATCTGGGGACCGATCGACTCGTGGTGAACGGGAGCGACGGCCGCGTCGGCATCGGCACGAACGCTCCGAGCTTCCTCCTGCACGTCAACGGCAGCGCGGGCAAGCCCGGCGGCGGCTCGTGGAGCGTGGCGTCGGACATTCGCCTCAAGAAGAACGTCGAGACGATCCACGGCGCGCTCGACTCGCTCATGGCGATTCGCGGCGTGACGTTCGAGTACATCGATCCGAAGGCAATCGACGAGCTGCCCGGCACGCGGCTCGGCGTCGTCGCCCAGGAGGTCGAGAAGGTGTTCCCCGATTGGGTCGACGATTCCGCCGACGGGTTCAAGCGGGTCACGTTCCGCGGGTTCGAAGGGGTCGCGATCGAAGCGCTGCGCGATCTTCGCGCCGAAAAGGACGCGCAGATCGACGCGCTCCGACACGAGCTCGACGCGAAGAGCGCGGAAGTGGAATCGCTCAAGGCGCGACTCGACCGCATCGAGGCGGCGCTCGGCGCCGCGAGCCAGAAGGGCGGTGCGCGATGACTCGACTCGGCGCACTCGCGACGACGACGCTCGCGTCGCTCATCATCGCGGTCCCAGCGCTTGCCGACGGCGCGTACGACCTCTCGTGGAACTCGATCGACGGCGGCGGCGTGATGTTCGCGGCCGGCTCGGACTACGTGCTCGGCGGCACGATCGGACAGGCGGACGCGGGCATTCCGCTCGTTGGCGGCGACTACGAACTCGTGGGCGGATTCTGGTCCGTGCCGGCGAGCCTGCCCGCGCCGTGCGTCGCGGATCTCGACGGCTCCGGCGCCGTCGACGCCGCGGATCTCGGCCGACTGCTCGGCAACTGGGGTGGCTCGGGCGTCGGTGACATCGACGGCTCGGGCGCGGTGAACGCCGGCGACCTCGCGATCCTGTTGGGCGCGTGGGGACCGTGCTGACGCGCGACGCGCGCGTGGCGGGCGGAGCGATGCGACTTCGGTATCCTCCGCTCCCACGATGGCCCAATCCGCAGCGAAGACCGGTTTCGGCGACCTGCCGAAGGAGTTCCGCGCCTACGACACGAGCAAGATCGTGATTCTGCCGGTGCCGTACGACGGTACGAGCACGTGGAAGAAGGGGGCCGACAAGGGCCCGGCGGCGCTCCTCGAGGCGAGCGCCAACATGGAACTCTTCGACATCGAGACGAAGGCCGAGGTCTACAAGCGCGGCATCCACACGCTTGCGCCGATCAAGCACGCGGGCAAGCCCGACGACCTCGCGCCGAAGGTCGAGAAGGCGGTCGCGAAGATCCTCGCCGACGGCAAGTTTCCGGTGACGCTCGGCGGCGAGCACTCGATCTCGGTCGGGTGCTTCAAGGCGGTGCGGGCGAAATGGTCCGACGTGTCGATCCTCCAGATCGACGCCCACGCCGACACGCGCGAGGAGTACCACGGCTCGAAGTACAACCACGCGTGCGTGATGGCGCGAGCCCGCGAGCTCGCGCCGATCACGCAGGTCGGCATTCGGGCGATCGACGCCGAGGAGTTCCCGAAACTCGATCCGCGGCGCGTCTTCTGGGGGCACGACCTCTGCGGCCGCGCCGACGACAAGTGGATCGACTCGATCATCGCGCAGCAGTCGAAGCGCGTGTACGTCACGATCGACCTCGACGCGTTCGATCCTTCGATCGTGCCCGCGACCGGCACGCCGGAAGCGGGCGGGCTCTCGTGGGCCCAGGTGAACGAGCTCATTCACCGCGTCTGCCAGCGCCGCGAGGTCGTGGGCTTCGACGTGGTCGAACTGTTGCCGACGCCCGGCCACTGGGCCAGCGAGATGCTCGCGGCCAAGCTGGTCTATCGCTTCCTGAGCGAGGTGTTCGAGGCGAAGCGCGAGCCGCCGAAGGTGTCGAAGGTCTGACCAAGCGACGCGCTCGAGCGTCGCCGAAGGCGCAATTTCGGCATCGGCAATGGACGAGATCGACGAGGTCGTCGGCGTTGTCGTGCCATTGAGCAATACACTCGGCTCGCCGAGTCCGTCTCGGATCATCTCGGTCGAGGAACACGCCATGACGAGCAAGGTGGGCAAGGAACTCATCGTGCGCGGCCGCCAGCGCGGCGTGACGCGAACGGAAGCGGGCTTCTTCACGTCGCCCCTGCACGACATCGAGACCGACGTCGCGGTCGACTTCGCCGACGCGCGGGCCGCCGACGTCGCCGAGATCGCGCTCCCGGCGGCCGACGACGCGATCGTGGAACTCGCGCTGGCCGATGGCTCGTTTGTTCTCACCACCGCCGACCAAGTGCGGGCGTGGGCCGCTCGCACGACGGAGCGCGGCGGCGACCGTCGCCCCGTCGTCACGGGTCGACTGCCGTGGGCGCGGGACCAGCGCGGCCTCGTCGATCTGGCGTTGAAGTCGCTGCGCCTGCTCAAGATCGCGCCCTTGTCCGGCGTGGCGAAGTCGCTCGGCGGCGAAGCCGCGGCCAAGGCGATCGCGATCATCGAGTCCACCTGCCTGAAGAACGCTGGCGTCGATCCCGGGCTCTATCGATTGACCCCGGACGCGCAGATCGGCGCTCGCATCGACCAGCCGTCCGCGATCGTCTCGTCGTCCGACAAGCCCGCGCTCGTCTTCATTCACGGGACGGCCTCGTACGCGCAGGGGGCGTTCAAGGGGCTGCTCGAACCCGATCGACCGGCCTGGAAGGCGTTGACGAAGCGCTACGGCGATCGCATCTACGCGTTCCAGCATCGCACGCTCAGTGAGTCGCCCGCGGAGAACGCGCTGGCGTTGGCGAACGCGTTGCCCGAGCGAGCGGCGCTGCACCTCGTCACGCATTCGCGCGGCGGCATCGTCGGCGAACTCCTGTGCCGCGGCGCGATCGACGACAGCTCGCTGGCGCTGTTCGGCGCGAAGGGCGGCGCGAAAGGTCGCCCGGCGAACGAGCGCGAGACGCTCGCGGAGCTCGGGCGCGCGCTTGCCGCGAAGCGATTCGCTGTCGAACGCTTCGTGCGCGTCGGCTGTCCGGCCGCAGGCACCACGCTCGCGTCGGATCGTCTCGACCTCTACCTCTCGCTCCTGGTCAACGCGCTGAAATTCGTGCCGACGGGACCGTTCGCCCCCGCGGTCGACCTCGCATCGGCGGTACTCGTCGAAGCGGTGCGTCGTCGCGCGTCGCCCGAGGACATTCCCGGGCTCGAAGCCCAGCGACCGGAATCTCCCTACACGCACTTCCTCAACCGCGGCGACAACGACGCGGTCGACCACGATCTCTCGATCATCGCCGGCGACGTGCACGGCGGCACGTTCCTGCAGACGCTGCGGGCGATGGCGTCGTACGCGTTCTACATGGAGCGCAACGACCTCGTCGTGAACACGAAGTCGATGTCCGGCGGCCTGCCGCGCAAGGGGCTCGTGATCCGCTCGACGAGCGAGACGCCGCAGCTCACGCACTGCAACTACTTCACCGAGGACGTGACGCGCGACAAGGTACTTGCGGCGCTGCTGCGCGAGCGCCGTGACGCCGTGCCGCCCGGATTCGAGAGTTTCTCGGGCGAGCGCGCCGTGGCGAGCCGCGGGCATGCCGCCGCGCCGCAGCCGGCGCGAAAGAAGCGAGCGAAGATTGCGGGCGCGCCGTCGAGCGTGGTGCTCGTCGTGCCGGACCTCTTCGCCAGCGCGCTGAGCGACGGGTCGCGCATGATCTTTCCCGACGCCGCCGCGATCGCGGAGCGCCGATTCCGCTCCGCGCCGCCGCGCCCGCTGAAGGCGGATCTCCACCGCGCCGACGAACGGCTTGACGCCCTGGCGAGCGAGATGCGCGACGCCGACGTGCGGGCAGTGCCCTACGACTGGCGACTCGGCGTCGAGGAGGCCGTGACCCGCTTGTCGAAGGCGTTCACGGACGCCGCAGCGACGACCGAACGAGTCCACCTCGTCGGCCATGGCCTCGGCGCGATGGCGGTGCTCTCGTTCATCGCCGCCGGCGGCGCGGCGTGGAAGCGATGCGCCGCCGCAGGCGGCCGTTGCGTGTTGCTCGCGCCGCCGCTGGAAGGCGCCGATGCGGCGCTTCGCCTCCTCGCCGGACGCGGCCCGTGGTTCCAGTCGCTTTCGATGATGGATCCGTCCGACGGGCCGGACGGTTGGAAGGAATGGTTCGCGTCCCTGCCAGGCGTCGTTGATCTCCTCCCGGACGAGGCGCTCGAGCCCGCCGTGTGGAAGGGGAGCGCCGCGGCGAAGCCGAGCAGCGAGCTGCTGGCCGCGGCGAAGTCGCGCCGCGCGGCAGCACGGCGCGGATTGCGGGAGGCGCCGGCGCTCGCCGTGTTCGGCCACGTCGCACGGACGTGGCGCGCGTCGATGGCGACCGAGACCGGGCCGCGCAGCGGAATCGAGGAGTCGGAATCGTCGGAGGGCGACGGTTGGCTCGCGGCGGCGCCGTCGCTCCCGGACGGCGTGGAGCGCGTCGACGTGGCAGCCACGCACGAGGAGCTGCTCGGGGCGGCGACCGCGGCCGCGGCGATCGCGCGATGGCTCTCGCGCGGGACGATCATCGAGTCGCGAGGAGGCGACGCCGCGTCGGACGCGGGCGACGAGCGACTCGCATCGTTCCCGACCCAGGAGGACATCGACCACCGAATCCTGCACGGTCGCTGGGAGCTCCCACCCGCGCCGCAGTCGCGACTCGACATTCGGGTCGTGCACGGCAGCGTCGACCGGATTGCTGCGCCGGTCGCGATCGGTCACTACGAGGGCGACTCGATCTTCGGCGCCGAGGGTTTTCTCGATCGCTGCCTTGATCGGCGGCTGCGTCGGCGACTGCAAGTCGGCTACGGGCGCTATCCCGGCCGCGCCGGTTCGGCGCTCTACCTCGCGTCACCGGGCACGTTGCCGAAGGGCGCGCTGGTCGTCGGTCTCGGTCCCGTCGGCGAATTGACGGCGGGAGTCCTCACCCGCGGCATCACTGCCGCAACGCTCGACATGGCGATGGATGAGATCGATCGCCGTCGCGGATCCGGCGATCGCTCGGACGAGCCGATTCGCCTGGAACTCGCGTCACTTCTCATCGGCACGCGCGGCGGTCAGCAACTCTCCGTTCGTCAGGCGATCGTCGCGATCGCCAACGGCGTGCTCGAGGCCAACCGCGTGTTGGCGAGCACTCGAACCGACGACGCGCCGAACGTCCGAATCGCGCAGCTCTCGTTCGTCGAGCTTTGGTCCGACATCGCGGTCGAAGCGGCGCACATCGTCCGCGTGCTGGATCGCGAAGCGGGTCTCGTCGTCCATTCGAACGAGACGGTGGTCGGCGCGGAGCGCATTACCACCGCCGAGGGCGCCCGCGGCAACAGTCGCGTCTCCGCGGACTGGTCGTGGTGGCGTCGGCTGATCGTCGCCGAGGAGGCGGAGAAGTCGGGCACGGCGCGAGGGCTGCACTTCACGGCGCTCGGTGAGCGGGCCCGGGCCGAAGATCGCACCGTCGCGACCGCTGGCGCGACCGTCGATCGGATGATCGAGGAGTCGATCGGCGGCGAGGAGCAAGTCGCGTCGCTCGCGATCTCGAAGGCGCTGTACGAACTGCTGCTACCCAACGCGATCAAGGACCGCCTCTACGACGGCGACGACCTCGTGCTCGTCGTCGATCCCGGCGCCGCCCGATACCCGTGGGAGCTCCTGGCGCGGGCCAGCGGAGGCGCACCGGAGGCGCTGGTGCGACGCGTGAAGGTCGTGCGGCAGTTGCGCACCAGCACGCCGCGCGACGCCGTGGTGTCGGCGACGGGACGACGCGCCCTCGTGATCGCGAATCCGAAGGGCGTCTCGCCCTCGCTCGCGGGCGCCGAGGAGGAGGGCGGCGCGATCGCGGAGTGCTTGCGCAAGGCGAGCTTCACTGCGGAAGCGTCGATCGCCGAGGGAGCGTCACGAATCCTCCAGCGGTTCTTCCGTCACGACTACGTGATCATGCACGTCGCGGCGCACGGCGATTTCAATGAACGCAAGCCCGAGGAATCGGGCGTCATCATCGGCGAGGACAGCGTGCTCACCGCCGCGATGTTCCGTCAGTTGCGGGCGACGCCGGAACTCGTGTTCCTGAACTGCTGCCATCTCGGCAAGCTGGGAACGCCACGCGGAGCCCGCACGCCGGGGCAGTACGCCGCGAGCGTCGCGTCCGCGCTCATCGACATCGGCGTGCGCTGCGTGATCGTCGCGGGATGGGAAGTCGACGACGCCGCCGCCAAGCTCTTCGCCGAGACGTTCTACGGTCAGTTCCTTCGCGGGGTCCCGTTCGGCGACTCGGTCCATGCGGCTCGCGCCGCGGTCATCGATCGATTCACCGATTCGAACACCTGGGGCGCGTACCAGTGCTACGGCGATCCGGCGTTTCGCCTGACGTCCGCGACGTCGTCCGACAGCGAGGAGGCGGCGGATCGCCCGTTCGTCTCGGCCGCCGAGGCGCTGGACTACGTGGATGACGTGACGGCAGGCGCGGCGAGCGCCGGCAACGACGAGCCGGAGCGCGAACGCCTCCGGGCCCGGCTGCGGGAGATCGAGGCGAAGCTGTCGGTCGTGCCGGAATGGGAACAGGATGGACGCCTGCTGGCGGCCCGAGCAGACGCGTGGGCTGCGGTGGGCGACGGCGACGGCGAGGGTCCGATTTCGCTGCGGGCGATCGATCTCTATCGACGATCGCTGCGCGCCGACCACGCGTGGCCGACGGTGCGGGCGATCGAACAGCTCGGCAACCTGCTTGATCGCGAGGAGTCGAAGTGGAGGGGCAAGGACGCGGCGAGGTATGAGCGCCGCAAGCAGCGGATCTGCGACGGCGCGACAGCGCCCGTGGAGAAGCTCGCGGCGCAGCGCGGCGAGTCGCTCGCGGAGCGCTGGATGAGCGCCGCCGAAGCACTCGGCGAGACGCCGGAGCGGCATCAGATTCGGGCGGCGCAGTGGAAGCGGCTCGCGGAGACGCACGGCGATTGGGACGAGCGAGCGAAGGGGTTCCGCCGAGCCGCCGACGAATACAAACGGGCCGCCGATCTGCGCCGAGCCAACGGAATTACCTTCCAGCGGTACTACCCGCTCGCGCAGTACATCACGCTGCGGTGGCTCTCGAGCAACGCTCGCGAACGTGGCGAGTTCGCGGCGAGCGACGAGCTGAAGGAACTCCTGGCCGATTGCCGCGAGTCGATCAGGACGGAGATCGCCGAGTCCGGCAGGACGTTCTGGGCGATGGCGTCGGAGATTGAGCTCGATCTCATTGAAGGATTCGGGCGCGGGCTCTCGAAAGAGGCTGAGCACAGCATCGCCGAGCGATATCGCAATCTCCTGAACGACCACGGCACGGTGCGCGAGCACGACTCCGTGCTCGCGAACCTCGACTTCCTTTCGCGCAACCTCGACCTCCTGGCGAAGTCGACGAGCGCGAGGTCGTCAGCGGGCATGAAGGCGCCGAAGCGGGCGACCGAGGCACCGGACGCGACGATCGCCGAATTGAAACCGGAGGCGTTGAAGGCGGGGATCGACGGGATCGCGGCGCAGCTCAGGCAGCCGAGCTGACCGCCCCGTCGATCACTTGCCTAACACGTACGCGAACATGAGCGGCGCGACGATCGTCGCGTCGCTTTCGATGACAAATCGAGGCGTGTCGATCGCCAGCTTGCCCCACGTGATCTTCTCGTTCGGCGTCGCGCCGGAGTAGCTCCCGTAGCTCGTCGTCGAGTCGCTGATCTGGCAGAAGTAGCCCCACAGCGGCACGCCCTTGCGGCGCAGGTCCTGATGCAGCATCGGGACGACGCAGATCGGGAAGTCGCCCGCGATTCCGCCGCCGATCTGGAAGAAGCCGATCGACGAGGCCCGCTTGCCGGTCGTCGTCTTCGTGTACCAATCCGCGAGGTACATCATGTACTCGATGCCGGTGCGCACGGTGTGCACGTTCTTCACGTCGCCTTCCATGCAGTGCGCGGCGAAGATGTTGCCCAGCGTCGAGTCTTCCCAGCCGGGCACGATGATCGGGAGGTTCTTCTGCGCCGCGGCAAGGAGCCACGAGTTCTTCGGGTCGGTGTCGTAGTGCTTCTTCAGCGCGCCTGAGAGCAGGATGCGATAGAAGAACTCGTGCGGGAAGTAGCGCTCGCCCGCCTTGTCCGCGCGGGTCCACTCGTCGAGCACCGCACGCTCGAGGCGGCGGATCGCTTCCTCCTCGGGAATGCACGTGTCGGTCACGCGGTTCAGGTGGCGGTCGTGGAGCTTCTTCTCCTCCTTCGCCGGCAGCTCGCGCCAATGCGGCACGCGCACGTAATGCGTGTGGGCGACGAGGTTGAAGATGTCCTCCTCGAGGTTCGCGCCGGTGCAGCAGATCGCGCTCACCTTGCCCTTGCGGATCATCTCCGCGAGCGACAGGCCGAGCTCCGCCGTGCTCATCGCTCCCGCGAGCGTGACGAGCATCGAGCCGCCGTTCGCCATGTGTCGCTTGTACGCCTCTGCCGCCTCGACCACCGTGACCGCGTTGAAGTGGCGGTAGTGGTGCTTCATGAACTGGGTGATGGACATGGCGGCGGAGGGTAGCGGCAGCGCGCCGCTGCCGCAATCGCGGCCGTGGCCGATCCGCCCGCGCGATCAGGCCGCGCGCTTCGCTCGAAGCCGCGCCATGCGCGCGCACGTGGCGACGAGCCGGAGTCGCTCGATCGGCTTCGTCTCGTAGTCATCGCAGCCGGCCGCGAGGCAGCAATTGCGGTCGCCTTCCATCGCATGCGCGGTGAGCGCGAGCACGGGCGTGGTGATGCCGCGCGTCCGCAACTCGCGGGTTGCGCCGTAGCCGTCGAGGACGGGCATCTGCATGTCCATCAGGATCACGTCGAACGGTCGGCCGGCGCGCATCGCGGCGAGCGTCGCGTCGACCGCAGCGCGGCCGTCGGAAACGATCTGCAGCGTCGCGCCCGCCTTGCGCAGCACGAATCCGATGAGGCGCTGATTGTCCGGGCCGTCCTCGGCGAGGAGGAGCGACAGTCCGACGAGCTCCGCGCCCGGGTGTGTGGTCGCCGGTTCCGGCGCGCTCGGCGCGGGGCCGGATGCCGGCGCGTCGGCGGCAAGCGGATCGCGGGAAAACGCCACGCCGTCGAGCGGCCCGGTGTCGACGGTGAGCCGGAAGGTCGAGCCCGCCTGGCTGGTCGATGCGAGGATGAGCGATCCGCCCAGCAACTGGGCGAGCCTGCGACTGATCGTGAGGCCGAGTCCGGTGCCGCCGAACACGCGCGACGTCGACGCGTCGGCCTGCGAGAACGGCGTGAACAACCGTCGCGTCTGCGCCTCGGTCATGCCGATGCCCGTGTCGACGACCTCGGCGACGAGCTGCCGCCGTGAGGCGTCGCACAAGAGTCGCAAGGTGACCGATCCGCTGAGCGTGAACTTGATCGCGTTGCCCGTCAGGTTCAGCAGGATCTGGCGCAGCCTCGTCGGGTCGCTCACGATCCGCTGCGGCATGGGCGTCGCGAACTCGACCTTCAGGGCCAGCGACTTGCGAGTCGCGTGCTCCTGCAGGAGTTCGACGACCTCCGCGGCGATGCGGGCCGGCGCGAAGTCGGTGCGCTCGACCTGCATGCGGCCCGCCTCGATCTTCGACAGATCGAGAATGTCGTTGATGATCGTGAGCAGGTGTTTTGCGTTTCGGCGGATCGTCTCGATGCAGTCGTTCGGGCGGAATCCCGGCTGGTTCGCCTGCTCCGACAACAGATCCGCGTAGCCGAGGATCGCGGTCATCGGCGTGCGCACCTCGTGACTCATGTTTGCGAGGAACTCCGACTTCGCGCGGTTCGCGAGCTCCGCCGCGTCGCGGGCGGCGCGCAACTCCTCGCCGGCCTGAGCGAGCGCGTCGGCCTTGGACGAGAGCTGCGCCTGCGAGGACTCCACGCGCTCGAGGAGCATGTTGACCGTATGGCCGAGGTCCGCGAGCTCGTCGCCGCCCTTCGCGGGAACGCGGCAGCCGAGATCGCCGCTGTGCCCGATGCGGTGGACGGCGCGGTGAAGCTGCGCGAGGCGCCGTAGCACGGTGACGCGCAGGACGAGCGCGGTGATGAAGACCGCACCGAGCCCGGCGATCGTCAGTGTGCCGAGCAGCAGCGACGTCGTTCGCTGCGCTTCGCGCCACACGAATCGCTCCCCGGCGACCTCGACCAGCGCGGTCGGCTTGCCGTCGAGGTCGTTGAGAAGCGCCGCACCGACGGCCACGTCGTCGTCGACGAAGGTGACGATCGGCGCGTCGCGCTCGCGCAGCTTCGCCGCGAGCGCGGCCCGCGCGGGATCGAGCGCCTCGTCGACCACGCTCAAGGTGACGGTCGCCCGCAGGCGACGCGACATCTCGTCGACGCGGTGTTGCGAGATGAGGTCGCCGAACACGATCGTTCCGTGAATCGGCCCCTCCGATTGGCTCGTCTGGATGGGGCGCGCGGCGATCGCGAAGAGCCCTTCGTGGAGCCGCACGAGGCCGAACATCGAGCCGTTCGCCGTCTGCTGCGAAAAGATCGGGTGCTTGCTCGCAATCATCGCCTCAAGGCCCTCGGGAAGCGGGGCCATGTCGGTCATCTCGGCGTTCACCGCGCTCGAGTGGACGAGCGTTCCGTCGACGTCGAAGTACAGGATGAAGCGCGCCCCCAGCGAGGCGAGGCTCGTGGCCGTAAGGTTCGACTGCACGTACTCTGGATTCCTGTCCTTCACGAACTGGTACGTGTCGTCCCAGTTGGCCCAGTCGGCGAGCTTCTTCGACAGCGCGTCGCACGTCGCGAGCACGGCTTCCTGGCCGCGCTCCGCGTGACGTTCGAAGAGCTTGATCTCGACCTGCCCAAAGCCGCGAAGGATGAGCTGCGCGGCGGTGAGATATCCGACCACGATGAGGGCAAGCAGGGTCGCGCTGACGGCGACGATGGTCCGTGTGCTGAGATTCACGGTTTCCCCGAAGAGGCCTCGCGAGCCGCGGACGGCGCGGGAGCGCCCGAGCCTATCGACGAGGCGCAGCGGACACTGGAGCGGAGCGGCGACGTGGCGATCCGGTCGCGGCGGTTCTTCCGGTCGTGCGGTTTGGCGCGGCGGGGCCGACGTGGAGCGCACGTCGATCGGTGTTGCCCGAACCGCGGGCCGGTAGGCTTTCGCCATGGCCCGCCGACCGACGACCTCGCGCGAGATCGCGCCGCCGCTGGCGGCGTGGCTCGCGCTGCGGAGTGACGCGACGCTGCAACTCGCCGCCGCCGCCGTCGATCCGGGCGACGTCGGCGCGGTCGCCCGCCTTCGGGCCCGGTGGCCGCAGGCCGAAGTCGCGGCGGCCCTCTCACTCGCGGAGGCACGACGACGACTCGCGCGAAAGTTCGAGCGCGCGGCGGAACTCTGGGCCGATCGCGAGGCGGCCGAGCAGGCGACGTCGGAGCGCGTCGCGGCGTGGAAGGCGATGCGATTCGCGCGGGCCGGCGCGAGCGCTGTCGAGGACCGTTGCTGCGGACTCGGCGGCGACGCGATGGCCTTGACCCGCGTCGCGACGACCGTGGCCATCGATCGTTCGGAGGTTCGTGCGTGGATGACGTCGGTGAACGCCGGCTGCGCCGTTCGCGTGGACGACGCGGGCGAAGCGCCGCTCGTGGCGCCGTTCGTGCACGTCGATCCCGCGCGGCGCGACGAGGCCTCCGGAAGGCGCACGTTCGATCTCGCCGGACTGTCGCCGTCGATCGAATGCTGCTGCTCGCTCGCGTCGTCGGCGCAGGGTGGCGCGATCAAGCTCGGTCCGGGCATGCCGCTCCCGTTGCGCGGCGACTTGCCCGGCGCCGATCGCGCGGAGATCGAACTCATCAGCGACGACGGCGCGCTGGTGCAGGCGGTGTGCTGGTTCGGCTCGCTCGCGGCGGCGCCGGGCCTGCGCACCGCGACCATGCTTCCGCGCGGCGTGTCCCGCTCCGGCTCGCCGGTGCCGACGCCGCTCGCGGCGCACGGTCGCTTCGGGCGATTCCTCTATGTGCCCGATCCGGCGATCGAACGATCGGGACTCCTCGGCGATCTCGCCCGCGAGCTCGGGCTCGGCGAGCGCTCGCCGGGTCTCGGCATCCTCACCTCCGACGAGCGCGTCGAGAGCGCGTGGCTCGTCGCGTACGAGGCGCTCGCGCGTCCGCGGGCGAGGGAACGCGACGTTCGCGACGCGCTTCGCGGACTCGGCGCCGGCGGCGCGCGGGTGCGCACGCGCGGCCGCAGCGCGGACGCTGATGCGTGGACGCGCGCCCTTCGCGGAGACGGCGACGTCGAACTCGACGTCTTCCTCCTGCGCTGTGGCGACTCGCTCGAGGCGATCGTCGCGCGGCCGATCGAGCCCGCGTAGAGAGCGGGCGCTCGATCGGCAATCGACTCAAAGTCGGCGTCGGCCTACGGCCCGGTGCAGAATTGGGTCGCGAAGTCGGCACACGACTGGTCCCAACTGATCGTGCAGCAGGAGTCGTCGATCGTGCAGACGAAGGTGCAGCACGAGAAATCGTTGCAGAACGGGCCGGAGTGCTGCGTGAAGCACGACCCGGCGCCGGGGGCGCCGCAGAAGATCTTCGACTGGCAGATGTCGCAGACGTCGCCGGCCAGCACCGCGCACGCGAAGTCCCACTGCGTGTCGCAGCAGAACGAGTCCTGGGCGCACACCGCGTTGCAGCACTGCTTGTCCGAGCAGTTCGCGAAGAAGTGAGCGGAGCAGCAGTCGCCCGCGGCGGGATCGCCGCAGTCGGGCGACGGGCAGGCTCGCTCGCAACCCGCGCTCGAGTACACGATGCCGAGGCAGATCGAGTCCCACGCGCCGCCGGCGGCCTCGCAGCAGAACGGATCGACCTTGCACACCGCGGTGCAGCAGGCCTCGTCGTCGCAGAGCGGCGTCAGGTGGACTTCGCAGCAGGAACCGGCGCACGGGTCACCGCATTCCGATACGCAGTTGCACTCGGGCCGCTCGCGGGCCTCGGCGGCGCAGTTGGCGTCCCACGTCGACTGGCAGCAGAACGGATCGGAAGTGCACACCGCGTGGCAGCACGAGAAGTCGTCGCACGCGGGGTTCTGGTGCGCTTCGCAGCACTTGCCCGCGACGAAGTCGCCGCACTTGGGCTTGCGGCAGAGACCGGGGTGCGGGGGCGTCGAATTCGGCGTGCCCTGCGCGAGCGAGACGCAGACGTCGTCCCACGCGGTCTCGCAGCACGTCGGATCGAGATTGCACACGACGTCGCAGCAGTCGCGGTCGGCGCACGACGGCGTCGAGCGAGCCACGAAGCAGCCGCCCGACTGGGGCACGCCGCAGACGTGCGTGCAGCGAGCGATCGCGAGTCCGGCGCACGCGCCATCCCACTTGGTGTCGCAGCAGAAGGGGTCGATCGCGCAAACCGCCTCGCAGCACGACGGGCTCGAGCAGTACGGCTGGTCGTGCGGCACGAAGCACGCGCCGGCGCACGAGTTGCCGCAGCCGATGTCGCCGCAGCACACGCCGCGGGCGAGATTCGCGCAGACCTGATCCCAACCGATCTCGCAGCAATACGTATCGAGATGGCAGACGCCGGCGCAACAGCTCGCGTCGTCGCAACCGGGGTTGCCGTGCGGCTCGAGGCACGCGCCGAGGCACGGGCAGTTCGAATCGGGCGACGGCTGGCAGCGCGACTGCGCCGACTGCACGCAGAGGATGTCCCACGCCTCGATGCAGCAGAGCGGGTCGATGGCGCACACGACGTTGCAGCACGACGGATCGTCGCAGCCGGGCTCGCCGTGCGAGATGTTGCACTTCTTGCTGCCCGGGCAGTCCTGGAGGCCGAAGCAGATGGCGCGGGCGATCGTCACGCACGAGCTGTCCCAGCCGAGCGCGCAGCAGACGTTGTCGAGTTCGCACACGGCGGAGCAGCAGATCGGATCGTTGCAGCCCGGGAAGACGTGGACTTCGGTGCACGAGCCGCGGCCGGGGCAGGACGGGATCGAGCCGCAGTACGTGAGCGACATGTCGACGCACGCGGCGTCCCACGCGACCTCGCAGCAGAACGGATCGACGTTCGTGCAGATGTCGGCGCAGCAGCCGACGTCGTCGCAGCCCGGAAGCGTGCTCGCGACGAAGCAGGAGCGGCCGGTCGGCGAACCGCAATGCGACAGCGGCGACGGGCAGATCGCGTTCGCGAGGAACGCGCACAGCGAGTCCCATTCCTCCTGGCAGCAGAACGCGTCACCCGCGCACACCGCGTCGCAACAGGTCTTGTCGCTGCACGCGGGCGAGCCGTGCGCCACGTAGCACGATCCCGTCTGGATGTCGCCGCATGCGGTGCAGACGATGTTCGCGTAGTTGACGCAGGGGAGATCCCATTTCATGTCGCAGCACGCGGGGTCGATCGCACAGACCTTCTTGCAGCAGGCGCCGTCGTCGCATCCGGGCGTCTCGTGCTTGATGAAGCAGGAACCCTTGCCGACGTTGCCGCAGGTGTCGATCGTCTCGCAGATCTGGTCGGTCAGCTTCGTGCAGGCGTAGTCCCACGCCACCGCGCAGCAGAACGCGTCGGAGTAGCACACGTTCGTGCAGCACTCGAAGTCGTCGCAGCCCGGCGTGTTGTGCACGGTCTTGCAGAGTCCGGCGCCGGCGTCGCCGCAGAGGCAGTTGGGGAGCTCGCACGTCGCGTTGGCGTAGAGGACGCAAGTCGCGTCCCAACTCGTCGTGCAGCAGTAGTCGTCGACGGCGCACACGCTTTCGCAGCACGCGGCGTCGTCGCAGAACGGTCCGAAGTGCGGCCAGCAGCAGTTGCCCACGGTCGGACTTCCGCAACTCGGGCAGAACTGCTGCGACCACTGCACGCAGGTGTTGTCCCAGCCGATGTCGCAGCAGACCGGATCCACCGCGCAGACCTGAATGCAGCACTCGCTGCTCTCGCAGCCGCCCGCTTCGTGCACCTTGCTGCAGCTTTCCGCGCCGGGGGCGCCGCAACCGATGCAGAAGCTCTCGGCCGCGAGGGCGCAGTTCGCGTCCCACGCCAGCGTGCAGCAGGTCTCGAAACCCGGAAGCGCGCAGAGGTAGTTGCAGCAGTTGGGGCTGGTGCAGCCGGGCAGCGTGGATTCGGTGAAGCACGAGGTCGACGCGAGTCCGCACGCCTGGCAGAACTTCAGCGCGAGCGCGACGCAGATTTCGTCCCACGCGAGATCGCAGCAACTCGGCTCGAGCGCGCACACCGTCGTGCAGCAGGTGGCGTCGTTGCAGCCGGGGTGCTTCAGGTCGACCTCGAGGCAGCCGTGGGTTGCGTCGCCGCAGCCGTCGGCGAACGCGGCTGGAAGGCCGAGGCAACATGCGGCGAGCACCGCCATGATTCGAGTGAAGTGCAGGAGTTGGCGCATGGGACGTGAAGCGAAGAGGAGCGGGCGGAGGTCGCTGCGATGGCGTGGTCGGCGATGGAACGGTTACGGCACGAGCAGCGGGGTCAGGTAGAGCGAGCCGGAGTTGAGGCCCGCGTCGTCGTCGAACGGCATGCCGATCGCGGCGAACGTCGCCAGTCCCGCCGCCGTCTGGAGCTGCGCGAGGCAGGTGCCCGATTCATCACCGGTCTGGCCGTCGGGCACGACGCTCACCGACTGCAGCACGAACTGGTTCGACGACGTGTCGAGCTTGTAGGTTGCGATCACGCCGACGTTGGTCTGCGGGCCCGAGGGCGTTACGGCATCCGCTCGCGGCGCCGCGACGAGCAGGATCACGGCGCCGTCGGTGCGCCGCAGGAGCGACACCGCGGCCCCGAATCGGTCATCGAGCGCCGGCGAGGGGAGCTGCAGCTTCTGGCGCTGAATCCAGTTGTTCGCGGAAGTGCGCTCGAAGTAGTACGCGGCGCCGCGGCCGGAGTCCTTGCCCGGCGCCCCGATGACCGCGACGTTGTCGGTGAGCGCGACCGCCTCGCCGAACCGGTCGCCGGGCAGCGCTTCGCTCGGATCGAGCGTGAGGAGCGGTCCGGTGCTCGAGAAGTTCGCGTTCGCCGTGAGCGGCCGTTCGAAGGCCCGCACGCGGCCGAGGTTCTGGCTGAATCCGGGTGCCCCCGCGATCAGGATGGCACGATCACCCGCGTTCTCGTCCATCGCGACCGACCAGCCGAACTGGTCGCCGTCGCCGGCGAGCGGCAGCACGAGCTTCTTCGAGAGGAGCGTCGTGTCGTTGAGCTGATAGCGATAGACGTACACCGCGCCCTTGTTGCCGCTGGCCCTCGGCGCGCCGGAAACGAGCGTCTCGAAGTTGTCGACGCCGATGCGTCCCATCGCCTGCGAGAAGCCGAACCAGTCGTTGGCCTGTCCGTCGCCCGCCTTGAGCTTCAGGACCTGGGCCCATGGACTCGGATCGGTCTTTGCGAAGACGTAGGTCGCGCCTTGTTCCGCGATCGAGCCGTTCGGCGCGCGATAGGCGCCGATCGCCGCGAACGAGCGAGCGGACGCGACCGGCGTCGTCTGCGCGACGCGCTTGAATGCCGCGACGCCGCGGCCGAAGTTCGCGTTTGTCGTCGGATCGGAGGCCTTGAACTTCTCGACGTTGATCGGTGTCGAGCCGGACAGGTCGATGAGATAGGCGGCGCCGGAGTTGTTTGCGCCCTGATCGTCGCCGTACGCGCCGCTCACGAGGTAGCCGTTCGTTTCGACAATCTGATCCAGGCGATGGCCGACCGCGACGGAGAAGCCGAACGCGTCGAGAATCACGGGCTGACCCGGGGCGTCGGGGGACACGATCTTGGTCGCGCCGACCTCGCACTGATCGGGAATGCCGTTGCCGTTCACGTCGGTGAGGAAGCCCGACGCGATATCGCATTCATCGGGCACGGCGTTGCCGTTGCAGTCCTCGCTCGTGCCGTCGAGGATGTCGACGGAGTCGGCCTCGCCGTTGCCGTTGCAGTCGACAAGCGGATCGATGGTGCAGCGGAAGTTCGCGACCGAGCTTGCCGTGAGTCCGAGCGTTCGCGCGTTGTCCGCGCCGCTGTAGCCGTTGCCCGCGGCGCCGATGGGCTTGCCGTCGAAGAGCGTGCCCGGCGTCGAGTAATACGGAATGCGCGTCCCCGGCGCGAATGCCATGATCGTGCGCCATACTTGGCCGCTCGCGCCGACGAATCGCCAGCCGTTCGAGAACGGGTAGTAGCCGCCGCCGTCGCAGCCGAGTCCGTCGCCGATCGCGTGACACGCGCCGAAGCCGTGGCCGAACTCGTGCGCCGGGACGTAGTCGCCGAGGCAACTCACCGATACGACGCTGAAGCACTTTGATGGGTTGCCGGTGAATTGATCCGCCGTTCCGCAACTCGCGCCCGCCGGAACGGCAGCGATTGCCTGGCAGAGGTCAGCGCCGTACAGCGCTGGTGCCGTCGAGAGCGCCTGCCACGTCTGCTCGCCGATCGTCGGGCCTCCGTTGTGGATGGCGTTCAGGATGCCGCTCGTCGTGCTCAAGGCGCCGGACGCGGTTTCCATCTGTCCGGCGCCGCCGTACGGTCCGAGCACCTCGACGAGGCGAAGCCGAGTGAGAAGGCCGCTGTTCTTGAGCGCGCTGTTCGTGTCGTCGAGCGCCGCCTCGAGGAGGAGGGTGAGCGGCTCCGTTCCGCCCCAGAACGCGGCGGCCGCCGGCGTGAACACGAACATCACGTCGACGACCTTGGGCGATTCCTGGCAGTCCGCGGCGATGCCGCCTTCTTCCATCTGTGGAGGCTCGTTGCCGACGCCGCAGCAGTCGCCGTCTGACTCGGGCTTCACCCGAATCTCCTGATGGCCGGGCCCGAGCGCGGCCAGCGCGATCTCGAACCCGTCACGCGGTCGCACGAATCCCCCCACCAAGCCGTCGTGAAGGATGATGGTCGCGTTGGCGAAGGGGGACGAGAGGAGGTCGGCGTCGCCCGCGAAGCGGACGATCCGGCTCCCGCGGCCGCTTCCTCCGGTGGAGGTGACGCGCATGCGCACCGAGCCTTGGGACGCCGAGGGCAGCGCGAGGACGTCGCCGATGCGGAGCCGCTCGACGGTGCTCGCGTCGAGATGGAAGTCGGTGGTGGAGAAGTCGTCGGTGAGCGGCGGTAGGGTCGAGGGCAGCGCGGGGATCGCGGGCGCGAGGCCGGGGCCCAGATCGACGGCTGCGGTCTCGACGTGCCCGTGGCGGTCGGCCGGGAATGCGGCCGCCGAGAGCGCGAGCGCAAGACCGGCGACCAGCGAGCGGGTGACGAACGAACGTGAAGGACTGACGCGCTCGGGGCGGGGGAGGATGCGCATCTCGTGATCTCGGGGACTCGGAGACAACTCGGACGACCTGCTCGACGGACGGAGCCGTGGTGCGTTCGGACGAACGGCCGATCAGGTTCCGACGGATGGATGAAGGAACTGCGGGCGGTGAACGGCGGCCGGAGACGGGGTAAGCGATGCCGCTTCTAACTGCCGCTGTAGACTCAGAATAATCGCTTCTGGACGAAGGGGCCAAGAGATCTTGGCCGATCGGACGGTTTCCGCGGGGGCGAGCGATGACCGGGCGTACGACGGTCGCGGCGATGGGCGCGGGAACGTTCCCGCCCGCGGCGATGCGACCGAGGACACTGTGGCCGGCTCGCGGCGTGGGACATGCTTTCTCGGTTCTCGTGGAGCGGCACCGCCGCAGCGGCGACCGCGCCCGTCAGGCCGAGCGTTGACGAAAGTTGTTCAGGATTCTCGCAGTGTCGAACGCGTTCGCGCGTTGGAGCCGTCCCAATCGAGCGGGGCGGCCGAGAACGGTCGGTTCCGTTCGCGGCTCCCGGCATCGACGATGGAGATCCGCATGCGCGTGAAGATGCGATCACGCCCGATGGAACGGGCGCGGAGTTCGGACGGGGGAGCGCTGCGGTCACTGCCGACATCCAGTCGGGGGAATTCGGAGGTCCGATCATGAGCATGCTCGTCGTTCCCGGCGTCTCGGGCTTCGAGTCGAACGCGATGCGTCTCATGCAGGCGGTGCGCAGCGCCCTCGCGACGTTGTTGGAAGCAGTACGGACCGACGCGACTCGGCCGCAGCACATGAGTCGGCAGTTCGGACTCAACAAGAATCTCACTTGGAAGCTCTCCAAGATCCTCTCGGACCCCGCGCCTGAGACCTTCGTGCGCCATCTGCCGGGGCGACCCGGACTCGCGATATTCCTCCGCACGATGCAGCAGGCGTCCGCGCCCGCGGCGGAACTCGCCGCGTTCTCGCGGGCCATCGACGAGTACGAGACCTACGTGCGCGAGACCGCCGGCGACCGCGAGAAGTTCGGGGCGATGCTCGCGGGGCTCGACGGCGGCGAGGCGCAGCGCGAGGAGGACAGCCGCAAGCTCTCGTTCCAAGGCAACTGCGCCACGTGGGGCGTGCAGACGCGACTCCACCTGAGCGTGCACGTGGCGCTGCCGTCCAAGGTGAAGGACCGTGTCGATCTTGTGGTGGTGTCGGGCTTCGTCGACTTCCATCGCCTGCGCGCCGACGTGTCGTGGCCGCTCGCGCTCGCCCGCACCGGGAGCGACAGCGGCGGCGTCGCGGCACCGGGCGCCTTCGAGCCGCTCGATCCGCTGGTTGCGCCGGACGAGCTGCCGATCCTGCATGCGTTTTCGTCCGAGCCCGCGCCGCATCTCCGCACCAGCGCAGCGACGGGCGGCGGCATGCGCTACGAGATCTGCGAGGGTCCGATCGGTCGCATGAACGCGGTGTCGTGCCTCATCGGCCGCGTCAGCAAGGCAGCCGTCAGTCCGTGGTCGAGCGAGTCGGAGCGGTGGGGCGAGCATGTCGTGTCGTTGACCACGCCGACGGAGCTCCTCGTGCACGACGTCTTCGTGCATCGCGATCTTCCCCTCGCGCGCGAACCGGAGAGCGCCGCGCCGACGGCGCGGCTCTACAACCAGTTGCCCGGCTTCGTGAACTATCCGGCCGGCTCGCGCGACCAAGGTCTTCTTCCGCTCAGCGAGCCGATCGTCGCGCTCGGCTCACCGCCGGACCTGGCGTTGCCCGAGTACCCGCGCTACGGCGAACTCATCGAGCACATCTGTGCCCGCGCCGCCTGCGCCGTCGGCGACCTCGCGGGTTTCCGGTTGCGCCTGCGCTATCCGCCGATGCCCGCGCTGGCCGTGCTCCGCTATCCGCTGGCGCGCCCGCCGCGGTGATGTCGCTGGCCCCTCGCGCAATGGCCCGCTGAGGCGCGCAGCCGCCCTCTCATCACGGATAGCTTTTCCGTGTTGAACTCGGACATCTGCTCCGAGGTGCTGTCATCGCGAAAAACTCGCATAGATCGGTTGTCGGAAATCCATACCTCCGTCTCCGCATTGCTATGCTGGGTCGCAGTAGTCGCCTCGGACGGAACGGATGTTCCGAATCGTCGGACGACGCTCGCGGGACCCTCGGTCCGGCGGATCGACATGTACGAAGGAGCCTGCGGTGTTTGAGGTACGAATCCACGGCCGAGGAGGCCAAGGCGTCGTCACGGCCGCAGAAATGCTGTCCGTAGCCGGGTTCATCGACGGACTCTGGGCACAGGCGTTTCCAAATTTCGGGTCGGAGCGCATGGGCGCGCCGGTGATGGCGTACTGCCGCCTCGACGAGCGGGAGATCCGGCTCCGCGAGCCGGTGGCGTCTCCGGACGCGCTGATCATCCAGGACCCGACGCTCCTGCATCAGGTGCGGGTGTTCGACGGGCTCAAGGACGACGGCTACGTATTGATCAATTCGACGCGAAGCCTTCGCGAACTCGGCATCGCGGAGTACCTGGGCAAGTTGCCCGAGCGGCACGTCTGCGCCATCGCGGCGACGGAACTCGCCGTAAGGCACATCGGGCGTCCTGTGCCGAATGCGGCGCTGCTCGCGGGGCTGTGCGCCGTCACCGGCCGCATCAAGCTCGCGTCGGTGGAGGAAGCGATCCGGCAGAAGTTCAAGCCCGCCGTGGCCGAGGCGAACATCGCCGCGGCTCGCGAGGCGTTCGCATTGGCGTCGAAGGCGCTGGAAGCGAAGGAGGTCGAGCGCCATGCTCAAGCAGTGTGAAGGATCCCAAGCGATCGCCGAAGCGGTCGCGATGTGCCGGCCCGAGGTCATCTGCGCGTATCCGATCACGCCGCAGACGCACATCGTTGAATCGCTCGGTGCGCTGGTGAAGAGCGGCAAGCTCGCGAAGTGCGAGTACATCAACGTCGAGAGCGAGTTCGCGGCGATGTCGGTCGCGATCGGCGCGTCGGCGTGCGGCGCTCGCGCGTACACCGCGACCGCGAGCCAAGGCATCCTGTACATGGCCGAGGCGATCTACAACGCCTCCGGTCTCGGCCTGCCCATCGTGATGACGGTGGGCAATCGCGCGATCGGCGCGCCGATCAACATCTGGAACGACCACACCGACAGCATGGCGCTGCGCGACGCGGGCTGGATCCAGCTCTTCGCCGAGACCAATCAGGAGGCGCTCGACCTGCACATCCAGGCGTTCCGGCTCGCCGAGGAACTGTCGATGCCGGTGATGGTCTGCGTCGACGGGTTCATCCTCACGCACGCGTACGAGCGAGTCGATCTTCCCTCGCAGGAACTCGTCGATCGCTTCCTGCCGCCGTATGAACCGCGGCAAGTGCTCGATCCCGACGAGCCCGTGACGATGGGCGCGATGGTCGGGCCCGAGGCGTTCATGGAAGTGCGCTACCTCGCGCACGCCAAGCAGATGCAGGCGCTCGAACGGCTGCCGGAGCTCGCGGCTGAGTTCAAGCGGATGTTCGGTCGCGACTCGGGTGGACTCCTGCACTCCTATCGCACCGAGGACGCCGACACCGTCGTGTGCGCGCTCGGCTCGGTGAACGGCACGATCAAGGACGTCGTCGACGAGCTGCGCGACGAAGGCGTGCGAATCGGCTCGGTGAGCATCTGCTCGTTCCGGCCGTTCCCGATGCAGGCGCTCAACGACGCGCTGCGCGGCGCGAGCCGCGTCGTGACGATCGAGAAGAGCCTCGCGGTCGGTATCGGCGGCAACGTGTCGCACAACCTTCGAATGGCCTTGGCGGGCTCGAACGCCCGCGTCTACACGGTCATCGCGGGACTGGGAGGTCGGGCGATCACGCGGGCCAGCCTGCGGAAAGTGTTCCTCGCGGCCGCCGCCGAGCGCCTCGAGGCCCTGAGCTTCATGGACCTCGACGTGAACCTGGTCAATCGGCAACTCGAACGCGAGCGCGCGGTGCGCCGCACCGGACCGGCGGCGGAGGCCATGCTGCGCGACGTCGGCGCGGTCGCGGCCAGTGCCACCGAAAGGATGTGCCATGAGCGGAGTTGAACGAGTCAAGTTCTATCAGACGGGCACCTTCACGGTCGGCAACCGCCTGCTCGACGTCTCGGTGCGCAGCGTGCAGTCCGATGCCGCACGGCACAATTCGCTGAACTCCGGTCACCGCGCGTGCCAGGGGTGCGGCGAGGCGCTCGGAGCGCGCTACGCGCTCGACGCCGCGATGCGCGCGACGAACGGACGGCTCATGGTGGCGAACGCCACCGGTTGCCTCGAGGTCTTCTCGACGCCGTATCCCGAGTCGTCGTGGCGCGTGCCGTGGCTGCACTCGCTCTTCGCCAACGCGCCGTCGGTCGGCACCGGCATGGCCGCTGCGATGAAGGTGAAGGGACGCGGCGACGTGCGGGTGATCGCCCAAGGCGGCGACGGCGGCACGGTCGACATCGGCTTCGGATGTCTCTCGGGCATGTTCGAGCGCAATGACGACGTGCTCTATATCTGTTACGACAACGAGGCCTATATGAATACCGGCGTGCAGCGGTCGTCCGCCACGCCGCCCGCGGCCCGCACGCAAACCACGCCGGCAGCGGGCGAGGAGCCGGGCAACGTCTTCGGCCAAGGCAAGAACGTGCCGTTGATAGCGATGGCGCACATGATTCCTTACGTGGCCACCGCCTCGGTCGCCGATCTGCGCGACCTCGAATACAAGGTTACGAAGGCGATGGGGATTCACGGAGCGCGCTACCTGCACGTCCACGTTCCGTGCCCGCTCGGTTGGGGCTCGCCGACGGGCGACACGATCAAGGTCGCTCGGCTCGCGGTCGAGTCCGGGCTGTTCCCGATCTTCGAGGCGGAGTACGGAGAGGTCGTCGGGCGCAGGACGATCCGCAAGCGCGTGCCGGTCGACGAGTACCTCGCGTCGCAGTCGCGGTTCGGACACCTGTTCGGAAAGAAGCGCGACGAACGGCGCATCGCCATGATCCAGGCGATCGCCGACCGCAACATCGAGCGATTCGGCCTGCTCGCGCGGGACGGCGTCGCGGAGGTGGCGTCATGAACAAGCCATTTGCCATCACGCTCGACGTGGGCACGAGCCTCGCCAACAAGACGGGCTCGTGGCGCACGGAGCGCCCGGTCTACGTCGATCGTCTCCCGCCGTGCAATCACGCGTGCGCCGCCGGCGAGAACATCCAGCAGTGGCTGTATCTCGCAGAGGAAGGGAACTACGAGGCGGCGTGGCGCCAGATCATGCGCGACAACCCGATGCCCGCGACGATGGGCCGGGTGTGCTACCACCCGTGCGAGGGCGCCTGCAATCGCGGGCAGCTCGACTCGGCGGTCGGCATTCACGCGATCGAGCGCTTCCTCGGCGACCTGGCCATCGAGCGCGGCTGGAAGGTCGCGCCGAACGCGACGGCGAGCGGCAAGCGCGTGCTCATCGTCGGCGCCGGTCCGAGCGGCCTCTCGTGCGCGTATCACCTGCGTCTCGCGGGCCACGACTGCACGCTGATGGACGCGGGTCCGATGCCGGGCGGCATGATGCGATTCGGCATCCCGAAGTACCGGCTTCCTCGCGAGATCCTCGATGCGGAGATCAAGCGCATCGAAGACATGGGCGTGAAGATCGTGCTCAACAGCAAGGTCTCCGACCTCGCCGCCACGATGAAGCAAGGCGCCTACGACGCGGTGTTCCTCGCGGTCGGCGCGCACCTCGCGAAGCGGGCGTATCTCCCCGCTGGCGACGCATCGCGCATTCTTGACGCGCTCTCGCTCCTTCGCGGACTCGAGAGCGGCGAGCAGCCGCTGCTCGGGCGGCGCGTCCTGGTGTATGGCGGCGGCAATACCGCGATGGACGTCGCGCGATCGGCGAAGCGCCTCGGCGCCGCCGAGACGATCGTCGTCTATCGCCGCACGCGCGAAAAGATGCCGGCGCACGACTTCGAAGTCCAGGAGGCGATGGACGAAGGCGTGATGTTCAAGTGGCTTTCGACCATCAAGGCCGAAGCGGAAGGCGAGTTCACCGTCGAGAAGATGGCGCTCGACGCGAAGGGCATGCCGCAGCCGACGGGCGAGTTCGAGACGATGAAGGCCGACTCGCTGGTGCTCGCGCTCGGTCAGGACGTCGATCTGTCCTTCCTCGAGCACGTGCAGGGACTCGTCGTGAAGTCGGGCGTTGTCGAGGTGGGGCCGGACATGATGACCGGCTGCCGCGGCGTGTTCGCCGGCGGCGACATGGTTCCGGCGGACCGCACGGTCACCGTCGCGATCGGGCACGGAAAGAAGGCGGCCCGCAACATCGACGCGTATCTGCGCGGCGGCTCGTATGCGCCGCCCGCGAAGCACGAACTCGCGAGCTTCGACAAGCTGAACACGTGGTACTACAGCGACGCGTCGCCGACGATGCAGCCGGTGCTCGAGCGGGCGCGGCGAGAGTCGACCTTCGACGAGGTCGTCGGCGGCCTCGACGAGTCGAACGCGCTCTTCGAGGCGCGACGCTGCCTCTCCTGCGGTAATTGCTTCGAGTGCGACAACTGTTACGGCGTGTGTCCCGACAACGCCGTGATCAAGCTCGGCCCGGGCAATCGATTCCGCTTCAACTACGACTACTGCAAGGGATGCGGCCTGTGCGCGGAAGAGTGTCCGTGCGGCGCTATCCGTATGGAGCCTGAAACGATCTGACGATTCGTCAAGCGAGGTGGATATTGCTATCGATCCCAGAGTCGCCCCAGTTGGGTCCGAACCTCAAGGACGCTCATCCGGCGATGAGCGAACGCGAGGCGGTGCTGGAGGCCGAAGCGTGTCTGCAATGCGGCGGACCGTGCGTCGCCGCTCCCTGCGTGGGCGCGTGCCCCGCGGGGATCGACATTCCCGGGTTCATCCATGACATCGCCTGCGGCAAGCCGGTCGACGCGGCCGCGAAGATCTTCGCCGACAACATCCTGGGCGGCACCTGCGCCCGCGTGTGTCCCGTCGAGGTCCTGTGCGAGGGATCGTGCGTCCTCGTGAAGGAGGGCCGGCACGCCATCCAGATCGGGCGCCTCCAGCGGCATGCGACCGATCACGCGTTCGACGTCTCCGCAAGCACGCTGCGTCCGCGCGCTGCCGCCCGCGCCGAGTCGATCGGCGTCATCGGCGCCGGCCCGGCGGGACTGGCCTGCGCCGCGGAACTCGCGCTGCGCGGCTTCTCGGTGACCGTCTACGAGAAGCGCGAATTCCCCGGCGGGCTCGTGACCCGCGGCATCGCGCCGTATAAGCAGCAGTACAAGCCGCTCCCCGCGGAGCTCGAGCAGATTCGAAAGCTCGGCGTCGAGGTGCGCTTCGGCGTCGCCGTCGGCAAGGACATCACGCTCGAACAGCTCCGCGCGGAGCACGACGCGCTCTTCATCGGCGTCGGCATGGGAGACGACATGCCGGCGCGCATTCCCGGCGAGAACCTCGCGGGCATCTGGGAGTCGCTCCAGTTCATCGAGGAGCTGAAGCTCGGCGCCGCGGGCAAGCTCCACGTCGGCAGGCGCGTCGCGGTGATCGGCGGCGGCAACACAGCGATCGACGTGGCCCGCGAGGCGGTGATGCTGTGGGTCTCGGAGATCACCGCGGGCAACACGGCAATCGACGTCGCGCGGCAGGCGGTGATGCTCGGCGCCTCGGACGTGATGATGCTCTATCGCCGTAGCGAGGCCGAGATGCCGGCGTTCGCGCACGAGATCCGCGCCGCGAAGCGCGAGGGCGTGCACATCGTGCCGCTCGTCGCGCCGGTCGCGTTCCTCGGCACGAATCGCGTCACGGGCGTGCGATGCGTTCGCATGCAGCTCGGCGCGCCGGACGCGTCAGGACGTCCGCGTCCCGAGCCGATTCCCGGCTCCGAGTTCGACATCGAGGTCGACACGGTGATCAAGGCGATTGGCCAGAAGCCGCACAGCGAACTCATGGCGCATCTGTGCGTCGACATGAAGGGCAGCCTCGTGCGCGTCGACGACGACATGCGCACGAGCGCGGCGGACATCTACGCGGGCGGCGACTGCATCAACGGCGGATCGACGGTGGTGCAGGCGGTCGCGGACGGGCGCAAGGCGGCGCTGGCCATCGACCGGCGCTTCACCGGCGCGGCGCGGCCGGCGACGACTGCACGGATGCCCGCGCGGGTCGAGGAGGACGGCGGCACGTTGCGCCATTTCCAGGCCGACTTCCGACTGACGACCGCACCGAGGCTGTGCAAGGGTTGCAACATCTGCGTCACCGGCTGCCCCACGGAGACGCTGAAGCTGGACGCGACGAACCACATCGAGGTGAAGGACGCGAACACGTGCGTGTTCTGCGGGCTGTGCGAGGCGCGCTGCCCCGACTTCGCGATCTGGATCGTCAAGGGCAAGAGCGAGCGAGCGCGGGTGAGCGCGCGGGAAAGCGAGCCGGTGGCATGAGCGCGACGACCAAGAGACGACAGCGGCTGATCCAGGGCAACGAGGCCTGCGCGCACGGTGCCCTCTACGCGGGCCTCAACTTCTACGCGGGCTATCCGATCACTCCGAGTTCCGAGGTGATGGAGATACTCGCCCAGGAGATGCCGGCGCGCGGCAAGGTATTCATCCAGATGGAGGACGAGATCGCGTCGATCTCGGCCATCATCGGCGCGGCGTGGGGCGGGGCGAAGACGATGACCGCCACGAGCGGCCCCGGCTTCTCGCTGATGCAGGAAGGACTCGGCTACGCGGCGATCACCGAGACGCCCTGCGTCATCGTGAACTGCCAGCGCTGGGGACCGTCGACCGGTCAGCCGACCAAGGCGGCGCAGGGCGACGTCATGCAGGCGATCTGGGGCACGCACGGCGACCACCCGGTGATCGTGCTCACCGCATCGACCGTGCGCGACGCGTTCGAGATGACGGTGCAGGCGTTCAATCTCGCGGAGCGCTATCGCGTGCCGGTCGTGCTGCTGATGGACGAGGTCCTCGCGCACATGCGCGAGAACATCGACTGGCCCGAGCCCGGCGACATCGAGGTCATCGAGCGCCGCCGACCCGACACCGTGAAGGGTTTCAAGCCTTTCCTCGATGACGCGTTCCTTCCGTTCGGCGCCGGCGCCCGGTTCCACGTGACGGGCCTCGCGCACGGCGCGGAGGGATTCGCAGTGGTCGACGAAGCCGCCGCACGCGAACTCCGCCGCATGGTCGGCAAGGTGCGGGATCACGTGCGCGACATCGCATTCCACGACAAGTACATGCTCGACGACGCGACGCTGGGCATCGTCGGCTACGGCATCACGGCGCGTCCGGCGCAGAGCACCGTCGACCAGCTTCGCGCCGACGGCGTCCGCGCGGGACTCCTCACGCTGAAGACCCTGTGGCCGTTCCCCGACCACCTCGTCCGCGAGGTGGCTGAGCAGGTGGAACGGATCGTCGTGCCCGAGCTGAACATGGGCCAACTCGTGCGCGAAGTGGAACGGGCGGCGGCCGGACGCTGCGAGGTGATTCCGGTCAATCGCGTCGACGGCCACCTGTTGACTCCGACGCAGATTCTCGAAGGCGCGCGGACCGCGACGGACGCGGCTCGTCGAAACGGCGAAAGGATGGTGCGATCGTGAGCGAGGACTATCGTCGATTCCTGCGCACGAGCCAGCTCCCGCACGTCTGGTGCCCGGGCTGCGGCAACGGCATGATCGTCAAGGCGCTGCTCGACACCGTGGGCAACATGGGACTCGACCAGGACAAGGTCGTCGTCGTCAGCGGCATCGGCTGTTCGGGGCGCACGCCGTTCGTGCTCGACTTCAACACGATGCACACCACGCACGGCCGCGCGGTCGCGTTCGCCACCGGCATCAAGCTCGCGAATCCGGAGTTGAAGGTGATCGTGATCATGGGCGACGGCGACGCGTCCGCGATCGGCGGCAATCACTTCATCCACGCGTGTCGCCGCAACATCGACCTCACGGCGCTCATCTTCAACAACGGCATCTACGGCCTGACCGGCGGACAGTTGGCGCCGACGACGCCGAAGGGCAAGCGCAGCACGACGTCGATGGCCGGCAACATCGAACCGCCGTTCGACCTCGTCCGGTTGGCGCTCGGCGCCGGCGCCGGATTCGTGGCCCGAACGACCTCGTTCGACCACAAGCAGATGGAGTCGTACATGAAGCGGGCGATATCGCACCGCGGATTCGCGGTCGTCGACGTGCTGACGTCGTGCCCGACGTACTTCGGCCGCATGAACGACGTGGCCGAACCGTACGACATGGTGCACTACCTTCGCGACACGAGCGCGCCCATGGAAGGCTGCGGACAGGACTGCACCTGCGGCGCGTCGGAACACGCGGACTCGGAGCGCCCGGCGCTCGAGGTGATGCCGACGGGCATCTTCCGCGACGAGGAGCGACCGGACTACGGAAGCCTCTATCGCGAGCAGCTCTCGTTCATCGCGACGAAGAAACGGAGCCAGGCGTGAAAGATCCCGTGCAACTTCGGTTCAGCGGCGCAGGCGGGCAGGGGCTCATCACCGCGGGCGTCATCCTCAGCGAGGCGGCGATGCTCGACGGCCTGAACGTCGTGCAGACCCAGACCTACGGGCCCGAGGCGCGACTGGGTTCGAGCAAGGCCGAGGTCATCATCTCCACGCGGCACATCGCGTATCCCGAGGTCACGGTGCCCGACGTGCTCTTGTGCATGTCGCACGAGGCCGCGAAGAAGTACATGCCGAAGGTGCGCGCCGACACGGTGGTGGTCGTCGACTCGACCTGCGTCTCGTCCGACTTCACCGGTCCCGGCCGGCACGTGCGCATGCCGATCACCGACACGGCGATCACGGTCGGCAGCAAGGTGGTGGCGAACGCGGTCGCGCTCTTCGCGATCAACACCATCGAGCCGGTCGTCTCGCGCGAGAGTCTGTTGCAGGCGATCACGGCCCGCGTCCCCGCGAAGTATCGGGAGTTGAACCAACGGGCTGCGCTCGCCGGCGAGGAGTTGGCGAAGAACACGCTGGCCGCGCTCTAACGTGCGATCGAACGTCGCGCGTCGGTGGCCGCGTGCGAATGCGACGCGAGGCTGAGGATCCTCGTCGGCACGGCGCTCCTCGCCGCGCGCGCGACGCCGGCGAGCGACGGCGCCGCCAGCGAGTCGCGCGCCGCGTTCACGACGATCAATCGCGCTCGTCGATCGCGTACGCCTCGCGCTCGAACGCATTGTCGCGATAGGGATCGAGGCCGCGGCGCCACGCGAGCAGCGAGCTCAGCGCGTACGCCGGCAGAAAGAAGGGGCCCCAGCGCGCGTACTGGCGGACGTGGACCCGCTCGTGACGACGCGTGCGCGCGTGTTCGGCCGCCGAGCGAGCGAGGACCGCGTGTCCCAACGTGAGCGCGCTGGCGCCGCCGACGAGCGGCACGCGGGCGAGGAGCGCGGCGACGGGCGGGCCTTCGATCTCGATCACGCCGTCGACGAGCGAGGCGCGAGCGCCGAACGGCGCGAACACGGCGTAGACGGCGAGACCGAGCGCGGTGTTCGGAGCGGCCCAGAGATATCCAAGGAAGCGCATCGCCTTCATGGTCGGCGCCAGCGACGTCAACGCCGCGTGGCGTACCACGCCAGTCCGCGAAGCGCCCGCCGCGTGGCCCATCGGCTCGGGACGCCGACGGTGTTGCCGGTGCCGGTGCCGGTGCCGGTGCCGGTGCCGGTGCGCTCGCCGATCCCGCGCGACTCGACGCCTCCATCGCCGCGTCCGACGCTGGGGCGGGGGAGGTCCCTGCGCCGACAGTGCGTGCAGCTCGTGTGGATTCTTCCTCGGTGCACGGCCCGCGTCCGCGTCGATGCGAAGGTGAACGATACCGGGGCTCCACGCCGCGAAACTCTCGAAGTTCCCCGGATTGCATCGACCTCGCGGCGCCTCCGCCGCGGCGGATTGCCCTTCGCGCGGAAAACCCTGCGCCTCGGATCGCGGGCCTGCGTGTTCTCGGGTCGACCGTCACGACGCACGCCGCGCTTCGCCCGTGCCGATCCACGACGGCGCATCTCACAAGGAAATCTGCCATGCCATTCCATGCAACCGTCCTCGTTCCCGCCATCCTCTCCGCAGCCAGCGCGCTCCATTCGCACGGCGATCGCGCCGAGTCGGCGCCCGCCAAGCCGCAGTCCGCCTCCGAGCAGCCGGGCGCGAAGCAAGCGGCGCAAGGCGGCATCGCGGGTGCGACCTGCGCCTGCACGGGTGACCTCAACGGCGACGGATCCGTCGGTCCCGCCGATCTTTCGATCCTCCTTGGCGCGTGGGGAGGCGGCGGCGTCGCTGACCTCAACCAGGATTTCGTGGTCGACGCCGCCGACCTCTCCATCCTTCTCGGCGCGTGGGGCGCGTGCCCGTCGGCGCCGCCGAATGATCACTGCGCTCAGGCGATCCCCGCCAGCACGTTGTCGATCCAGAACTACTTCTGCACCTACGGCGCGGACACCGACGGCCCACCGCTCTCGAACGCCGACTGCACCATCGGCGGGTTCAATCAGATCGAGTCGGACGTGTGGTTCTCGTATCAGGCGCCGGGCGACGGCCAGCTCGAGGTGGGTACCTGCAACATCGGTTGGGACACCCGCATCGCGATCTACGGCTCGCTCATCTCGGGGCTGTCTCCGTGCCCGAGCACCGGGCTTTCGTTCGCTTCGTTCCTCGGTTGCAACGACGACTATCCGGGCTGCGGCTTCGGTTCGTACGTGAAGGTTCCGGTCAGCCAGGGCGAGCACTACAAGATCCGCATCGGCGGTTACGCGGGATTCCAGGGCGAAGGCTACTTCGCGTTGAATTACACGCCCGACGGCTACGACTGCGAGCACGCGATCAAGGTCGTGAATCCGATCGCGACGACCATCACCGGCACGACGCTCGACAAGTCGTTCGGCGTCGACACGCCCAACTGCGTGGAAGGCGACGGCGCGAGCACCTGGTACTGGTTCATGGCGCCGTGCAACATCCCGGGGGCGAACATGAGCGTGTCGCTGTGCAACCCGGGAACGGACTTCGACACGGTGCTCACGATCTGGCGCATCGCGCTCGACGGCACGTGCGCGCAGACGCTGATCGCCTGCAACGACGACAGCCCGCAGGCCGGTTGTCAGATCGGAGGCCTGAACCGCAGGAGCCGCGTGTCGTTCGAGACCGATCCGGGTTGGATCTACTACGTGCAGGTCTCCGGGTATCTCGGAGCGACGGGCAACTACGAGATGACGGTCACCATGGACTCCTGTCCATGAGCGTGCGAATGCAAACGTACGCGTGGCGCCGCGCGTCTCGACGAGCAGCTCTGCGACGGAGCCTGGAGCGCGATGCCGCGCTCGGATGACGGAGATCAGGAGGAAGGACCGAGTCGCGCGCAACCGCGCAGCGTGTCGCACACGTATTCCTCACGACGTTCGAATCGCTCGTTCAAGCGCTCCAGACAAACGGGGGTCACCGTATGCCCACCTCTGGGAGAGCACCATGCAACACTCGCGATTCGTCTGCTCGCTTCCGCTGATGGCGTTCGTCGCCGCCGTCGGCACCGCGACCGCCGTGCCGCCGGTCTTCGTCGGCAACGTCACGTCGAACTCCGCGGTCGTCCTGATCGACGCCCCCTCCGCCACGTTTGAATGGGCGCTGGCTTCGAACCCGCGCGTCAGCGTCGGTTCCGGCAGCGCCGTCGCGCCGGCCTCGGACGCGCCGTCGAAGCTTGTCCTGAGCGGCCTCGTGCCCGGCGAGCGCTACGTCGTCCGCGCGGTCGTCGCGGGACAGACGTCGGATGCGTCGTCGTTCACGACGCCGCAGGTCAACGGCCGTCCCGGTCTTCGCTTCGGCGTCAGCGGCGATTGGCGTGGCGAACTCGCGCCGTATCCCGCGATCAAGAATGCCCCGTCGCGCGGCCTCGATCTCTTCATCCGGTTCGGCGACACGATCTACGCCGACTATGCGTCGCCGGACGTCTTCGCACCGCAGTGCCAATCGCTCGACGAATATCGCCAGAAGCACCGCGAGGTCTACTCACCGCGCGCCGGTCTCGACGCGTGGGGCGATCTCGCTCGCGTCACGCCGTCCCTCGCGACGATCGACGACCACGAGGTCACGAACGACTTCGCCGGCTGGGACCTGACGAGCGATCCGATCTATCGCCCGGTCCCCGCGGCGTATCGCGCGCCGCAACTGGTGAACAACAGCGCCGGCGGCAAGTCCGACGCGGATGACCCGGCGATCTGGACGCACCCCACCGATCCGACCTTGAGCCGCGTCATCGCGACGGCGAAGAACGGCGGTCTCCGCGTGTATGACCTGACCGGCAACCTGGTGCAAACGATCGCGCCGAGTTCGATTCGCTACAACAACGTCGACATCGTGACGGGCTTCGCGCTCGCGTCGGAGACCGTGGACATCGCGGTCGTGACGGATCGCAAGAACGACCTCATGGTGTTCTTCCGCATCGATCCGGCGACGGGCGTCCTCACGAACATCACGGCGCCCGGCGGCCAGCGCGTGTTTCCCGAAGCAGACGTCGCGCTGCAGGAGACGGCATACGGCGTCGCGACCACGACCCGCACCGCGGACGGCAACAGTTACGCATTCGTGAGCCGCCGCTCGACGTCGCTCGTGCGCGAAATCCAGATCGAGGCCGCAGGCGACCTCGTGACCTGGCGCGCGGTGCGCGACATCCTCTTGCCTTCGAGCTTCGACGGCTGGACTCCGGAGAATCCGCAGGTCGAAGGCATGGTGGTCGACGGCCAGTACGACGTCGCGTATCTCGCGCAGGAGCAGGTCGGGTTCTGGCGCGTCTCGGCGGATCCGAGCTCGAGCGACGCGCCGGCGCTCGTCGATCGCGTGACGACGTTCGGCGGCGCTGCCGGCCCGGGCACGTGGATCACCGCGGACGTGGAAGGCCTGTGCATCGCGGACTTCGGCTCGGGCACGGGCGACCTCGTCGTCTCGAGCCAGGGCGACTCGACGTTTGCGATCTACGACCGGGTGAGCAACGCGAAGGTCGGACGATTCGCGATCGGCGGCGGCGCGATCGACGGGGTCGAGCACTGCGACGGCGCGGCGGTCAGCACGTCGACGTTCAACGGCGTGTGGCCGGGCGGTCTGCTCGTCGTGCAGGACGGCAACGACCTTCCGGCGGTGCTGGAGGAGAGCGGCGGCGAAGTCGAGAACATCGCGACGTCGTTCAAGTTCTTGAGCTACGCGGCGGTTCGCGACGCCGCGACGGCGCCGCCGGTGCGCGTGAGCGAATCGCCGCTCTATCAAGCGGGATTGCAAGCGTTCCAAGAGTGGAATCCGCTCGCCGCGGAGGCGTGGGGCGGCACCGGCGATCCGCGCACGGACGGGAAGCCGAAGGTCTATCGCGAACAGTCGTTCGGCAAGGACGCTGCGGTGTTCGTGCTCGACGCTCGCACGTTCCGCGACAAGGAACTCGCGTCGCCGAATCCGGCGAACCCGTCGGAAGTGCTCGCGTTCCTGATCCAGTCGTTCAACCCCGCCCGCACCATGCTCGGCAAGCCGCAGTTGAACGCGCTGAAGGCCGATCTGCTCGCGGCGCAGCAGAGCGGCATCACGTGGAAGTTCGTGCTCGTGCCCGAGCCGGCCCAGAACCTCGGCGTCGTCGCCGCGGGCGACCGATTCGAAGGCTACGCCGCGGAGCGCACCGAACTGCTCGCGTTCATTGACCAGGCGCACATCGAGAACGTGGTGTTCGTCTCGGCCGACATCCACGGGACGCTGGTGAACAATCTGACGTACCAGCTCGGACCGGGCCAGCCGCAGATCCCGACGAAGGCGTGGGAGATCACGACGGGGCCGGTCGCGTTCGATGCGCCGTTCGGGCCGACCGTCGCGCAGCTTGCGTTCGCCCTCGGCCTCATCACCCCGGCGCAATACGCGCAGTACCTCGCGGCGCCGACGCCGGTCAAGGATTTCATCGTCGGCAACCTCGTGAATGCCCAGCTCTCCCCGTTCGGGTACGACCTGCTCGGCCTCGAGGGCAGCGGCGTTCCTGCGACATTCACCTTCGGCGGACCGGTGGCTGCGCACGTCTTCGGATGGACCGAGTTCGACATCGCACCGGGAAGCAAGCGACTCACGGTCACGACGTATGGAATCGAGCCGTACACCTTCAGCGACGTGCTCGCCGATCCGGGCGCCATCGCCGGGCGCACGCCGGTGCCGGTGAATCAGATCGTCGTGCAGGCGGTCGGCGTTCCGTGCGTCGCCGATCTCGACGGCGACGGTGGTGTGGCCGCCACCGATATCGGCCTCCTTTTGGGCGCGTGGGGCAGCGGTGATCCCACCTTCGACCTCGATGGATCGGGCTCGGTCGATAGCGGCGACCTTGCCGTGCTCCTCGGGACGTGGGGCGCGTGTGACTGACGGGCGGGGCGCGTGCCGAGGAGGAGCCGGCGCGCGGACGACGACGGTCACGGGAGACAGCGGCCGCTCGGACATCGTTCGAGCGGCCGCTGTGCGCGCTCGAATGAAGAGCCTGGCCCAAGAGCGCCTTGGCCCAAGATCGCCTCGCCTAAGAGCGCTTCCCCTCGCGCGGTCGTCGCGCGTGGCGGTGGGTCGGCGGTCCGCGCTTCGAGCGTCTCCGCTCCGGGCCAAGGCGCCTGCGTGTTGAACAAGACGCCAGACAACTACGACTGCGAGCACGGGGTACTGGTTCACCGCGGCGGCTCAGCGCAGTCCTGCGCCCGACCTCGCCCACGCGTCCCATCGCCGCAAATCCCAGCACGCCGCCTCGCCTGCGGCGCCGGTCGCGCCGACGAGATGCCCGCTCGAGTCGACCGTGCACGACACCACCTCGCCGTTCGGGAACGGGTTGAACTCGAACAGCACGCGCCGTTCGTTCACGTCCCACACCCGCACGGCGCCGTCGACGGAACTTGCCATGATCTCGTTCGTCGTTCCGCGGCGCGGGCTTCCCTCGGTCCGATTCCGCGGAGGCAGCCACGCGACCTGCGTGATGAGACCCGCGGATCCGGTGAGTCGCGCGACGGTCTCCAGCGTCTGCGCGTCGAGGATGTCCACCATGCGGCTCCACGATCCGAGGGCAAGCCGCGAGCCATCGGGCGAAAACGCAGCGACCCACGGCGTTTCCGTGAACACCCGTTCGGCGAGCAGGTCGCCCTCGACGGACCAGAGCCGAACCCGTTGATCGCGAGACGTCGTCGCGATTCGTTGCCCGTCCGGGGACCACGCGGGCGTGAGGAGCTCGCGCTCCGACGCTTTGATCGAACGAACGAGATTGAGCTCGGGCACCGTGAGGAGCCGCAAGGTGTCGTCCACGAACGGCGCCGCGAGCATGCGTCCGTCGGGGGAGAACGACAGCGAGCCCGACGTCTGCGGGCGCACGCCGTCGCGCTGGGCGACGGGCACGCCCGACGCCAGGTCGGCCAGTTGCAGAATGCCCTCGTCGCCCGCGCTCGCGACGTAGCGATTTGTGGGATCGACCGCGAGCGAGCGCACGCGGCGCTCGTGCGGCGGCGGTCGGGCGATGATGCTGCCGTCGCGCGGATCCGCGACGAGCACCGTGCCGTCGCCGTCGCCGCACGCGATGAACCGTCCGTTCGGCGTGAGCATGCCGGCCGTTCGACCGGAGAGCTCGCCGATCGGCACGCCGCCGCCGTTCACGTTGGTAGCGCCGAGGTCCCACATGCGAACGCCGCCGTCCAAGTGGACGCTCGCGGCCAGGCGACGCTCCGGCATGAAGAGCGTGGCCTGCGGTCCGTCGGCCGGAGACGCGATGCGTCGGCGCACGCTCAGCGCCGGGTTCCACCGGTCGAGCGACCACCAGCCGCTGACGAAGATCTCTCCGGTGCGGGCGTCGAGCCCGAGGCTGCGAAGCGTCCCGTTGCCGGCGTCGATCGCGGAGAGCTGACCGCGATCGCCGGCGAGATCGGAGACGCGCAGCATGCGGTCCGATCCGCCGGAGTACAACCGACCGTGCGGCCGGTCGAGCGCGAGGCTGCCCACGTTGCCGTCGTGTCGCGCGAGCACGCGCGAGGTTCCGTCCGTGAGGTCGTAGCGCGTCACGTCGCCGACTTCGTCGCCCGCAATCACCACATCGTGTCTGTCGGGCTCCGCCGTCGACAGCGCGACGCAGGTGATCGACCGCGGTCCGTGGGGGAGACGCGTCGTGGCGCCCGACGAATCGACCACCAGCAGCGAACCGTCGGCCGCCCCGCTGACGATCGTGCCGTTGCACGCGGCCACCGCCCGCACCGGGCTTTCGTGACGCGCCACCGTGCCCAGTGACTCGAGCGTGCGCGGATCGAAGGCTTCGACCTCGCCGCCGTATCGGCCGACGATGCAGCGGTCCGCTGCGGCGTCGTACGCGCACGAGATCGGCGTCGGGCCGTCGAGTTGCCGCATGTTCCAGAGCGAGCCGTCGAGACCGCTCAGCGCGAGGCAGCCGTCGTCGCCGACGGTCAGGAGGAGCGAGGCCCCGTCGAGGAGCGCCACGCCGCGAATCAACTGCGCGTGCGGTGTCCACGAGGCGACGCACGGATGCCGCGCCGCGAGATCGCGCATCGCCCACTCGAGCTGGTCGTCGGATCGGGTCGCCGCTTCCTCGCGAAGGATCGCGACAGCGGCTCCGAGGTTGCCCGCGGCGCTCAGCAGTCGCGCCTGCTCGAGGCGCGTCGTCGACAACTGCTTCGCGAGGTCGGCGCGAGCGGTTTCGGCGGCATCTCGGGCCCGCTTCGCCTCGTTCGCGAGTTCCGCCGAGCGCGTCGCGTCGATCGACGCGCGCACCGCGAAGACGACCGTCGCGAGGGCGACGATTGCGGCCGCGGTGATCGGCACGCGATAGCGCCGCGCGCGCCGCGCGACCACGTACCACGTGGAGGTCGCCCGCGCCGCGATCGGTTCGCCGCGCAGGTGCGCTTGCAGGTCGTCGGCGAGCCGCGAGACCGACTGGTAGCGCCGTCGCGGATCCTTGGCGATGGCCTTGAGCGCGATGGCGTCGAGGTCGCCGCGCAGCGCCGCGGCCAGAGCCGGATCGCTGCGCGACTGAAGCGACGAAGGCGGAGGGGGTTCTTCGTCGCGGATGATCCGCGCCGCTTCGTCGGCGGCGCGTCCGCTGAAGTCGAAGGGGCGCCGACCGGCGAGCAATTCGTACAGGATGACGCCGAGCGCATAGACGTCGGTGCGCACGTCGATCGCGTCCGGATCGCCCGCGACCTGCTCCGGGCTCATGTAGGGCAGCGTGCCGACGAGTTGCCCCGGACCGGTCAGCGCCGTCGCGTGTTCCCACGCGTCGCCGAGGACGCGGGCCACGCCGAAGTCGAGGATCTTCACCGTGGTCGCGTCGTCGACGAGCAGAATGTTCGCCGGCTTGAGATCGCGGTGGATCACGCCCTTCTGATGGGCGAACGCGACCGCGTCGCACACGTCGAGGAAGGCCCGCAACCGGGCGCGCCGATCGAGTCCGCGCTCGTTGGCTGCGGCGACGAGCGGGCGTCCGCGCACCAGCTCCATGGCGATCCACGCGGGGCCGCCGCCGTCGTCCTCGCCGAAGCCGGCCTCGTACACCTGGGCGATCGACGGATGCTGCAATCGGCCGAGCACTTCGGCTTCGAGCGCGAAGCGACGCAACGCCTGCTCGTCGACGAATGCGCCGTGCTGCAACGCCTTCATGGCGACGAGTCGACGCGGCGACGCCTGCTCGGCCTCGTACACCGTGCCCATGCCGCCTTGGCCCAAGACGCCGAGGATGCGGTAGCGGCCCTGCAGGAGGGGCAGCGGAGCGCGGGCGGCGCGATCTGCCCAGTCCGACGCGAGATCCATCGCGATGCGGGCGCCGCCGCCGGTCAGGATCCCCTTGGCTCCGGGTGCACCCGCATCCGCCGAGACAGCCTGACCGACGTCGCCATCGCGCTGCGAGTCGTTTCCCGGCTGGCCATCGCGCTCGCGGGCTTCGCGGGCGATGAGCGCATCGACCGCAGCCCGGAGCCGGTCGTCGCTGCCACATCGCTCAATGAGAAGGCGCTCACGCGCGGACGCGTCGAGATCGCAGACCTCCGCGAAGAGGTCGAGCGCCGCCTTGAGCCGGGCGTCCGCCGCAGTCTGTTCTGGGCTCGTGTCGGCCATGCGGCTGTCGATACGGTACCGCCGCGATGTGCCGCGCCCCAAGGCGCTGGCACCGCCGATCTTCGAGGAATGGCTGCGCCCGGCGCTTCTCGGTCGCGTGGACCACCGGTCCATGCCGGTTCATCGCCATCCTCTCGCGACGTCGGCGGCCATTGCCAAGGTCCCGGCGGACGACGCGTTGGTTCAAAGACTCGAACGGAGTTCCCGACTGCTCGGCCTGCCGAGCGGCCGGCTTGCGGCCCGGTTCTACGAGCGGCTCTTTCGTCGCGCGCCCGAGCTTCGAAGTCGCTTCGCCATCGACGTATCGGGGCAAGGCGCGAAGCTCGAGGCCACGCTGCACTGGGTCGTACAGCATCTCGGCCAGTCGCGGGCGATTCGCGAGGAGTTGCGCACGCTCGGCCGTCGGCACGTCGAGTACGGGGCGACCGCCGCGCACTACCAGATGTTCCAGGAAGAGCTGATCGGCGCGATGGTCGACGTCGCGCCGCCGGAGTGGACCGCCGAGGACACCGCCGATTGGACGGTCGCGATGCGCCTCGTGTGCGAGACCATGCTCGAGGGCGCGCCGAGGTAAACGGCGACACGCCATTTCGCGCACGTGGTTCTCACGGAGGTCCGGAGGCACGGAGCGAACCATTCAGCGCGGAGGCGCGGAGAGCGCGGAGCAATTGCGGAGAAGGGATTTTGCTCTGCGCTGTTCACGTCGTATGACGCTCCGTCGCTCAAAAGGAAATCTGGGGCAGGGCTCGTGACGCACTGCGTGTGAGAAAGACCAGCTGCTGACGCGCCGCCTTGAAACAACTGTCTCCTCCGCGATCTCTCCGCGCTCTCCGCGACTCCGCGCTGAATGATTCCCGCCATCCTCCGCGTGCTCTCCGGAGCTCCGGTCTTCGCGTCGCCCCAGAGCGGGCGTAACCGACGTTACTCCTCGCCGCCGAGCGCGCCTTGCAACCACAGGCGCGCCGCCCGCCAGTCGCTTTCGACCGTGCGTTCGGAGACGTCGAGGATGCGCGCCGTTTCCTCCACCGACAATCCGCCGAGAAAGCGCAGCTCGACGACGCGATAGCGCCGCGGATCGGCGCGGCCGAGGCGCTCGAGCGCGAGGTGCAGCGCGACGAGGTCGTCGGCGTCGTCGTCCTTCGGCGCAGCGGCGTCGAGCGGGATGCGCTCGCGTCCTCCGCCGCGCTTGAGCGCGGTGCGGCGTCGTGCGTGATCGGCGAGGATCTGCCGCATCGCGGTCGCGGCGACGGCGAGGAAGTGCTCGCGATCCTTCGGCGCCTCGCTCGCGGCCATGAGCTTGAGATACGCCTCGTGGGCCAGCGCGGTGGCCTGCAGCGTGTGTTCCGGTCGTCCGCGCACGTACACGCCCGCGAGCGCCCGCAGCCGCGCGTACACGACGGGCAGCAACTCCCTGGCGGCGTCGGCGTCGCCGGCCGCGGCGCGGCGAATGAGGATCGTCGCTTCGTGTGCGTCGGGATTCGCGGGCCGTTCGTCGGGAGGCATGGGGGTGGGCTCGTGGCTCCGGATCGGCGCGTCAGCGCGGAACGATCGCGGCGCGGATCGCCTCGATCGGGTGCACCGCGTGTCGGTTCGTGCCGTCGAGGATCTGATGACGACAGCTCGTGCCCGGCGCGCAGACCGTCGCGTCATTCGCGCTGCGCACGGCGGGGAAGAGCGCGAGCTCGCCGATCTGCATCGACAGGTCGTAGCGATCGGTGGTGAAGCCGAAAGAACCGGCCATGCCACAGCATCCGGTCGAGAGCACCGTGAGCCGCTCGCCGAACGCGCGGCGCAGGAGTCCCGCCGACGACTCCGCGCCCCACAGCGCCTTCTGATGGCAATGGCCGTGCAGGAGCGCCGTGCCCGCGGCGGCAAAACCCGGACGCTTCGGATGCTCGTCCCAGCGCCGATCGAGGAACTCCTCGACGAGGAAGCTCGTGTCGCGCAGTCGCGTGAGGGCGGCGCGATCGAGGTCCATGCGCAGCTCGAGCCAGTCGTCCTTGATCGCCGAGAGGCAGCTCGGCTCGAGACCGAGCACCGCGATCGCCCGCTCGCGCTCGACGGCGGCGAAGAGCGCTCGCGCCGTCGTCGCGCAGGTCGTGCGGGCCCGATCGAGGTCGCCCATCGAGATCTGCGAGCGGCCGCAGCAGCCGAGATCGGGCATGACGACGCGGTACCCGAACGCCTCGAGCGTCTCGACCGCGGCCCGCGCCACCTGCGGTTCGTTGTAGGTCGAGAAGCAGTCGGCGAAGAGAAGGACGACCGGCGCCGAGCTCGGCGCCGTCGGCACGCGGGCCGCGAACCACGACAGCGCGGAGGGGGCGAACGGCGGCATGCTGCGGCGCCGGTCGATGCCGAGCGTGCGCTCCTGCACCGCCCGGACCCAGTTCCAGCGCATCGCCGCGTTGGTCAGCGCGTGCAGCGCCGAGCCCAGTCGGTTGATCGCGCGGATGCCGCCGAACGCGCGGGCCTGCGCCGGCACGCCCTCGGCGCGGTAGCGCTGCGCGAGATACTCGGCCTTCAGCTTCGCGATGTCGACGTTGCTCGGGCACTCGGACTTGCACGCCTTGCACGAGAGGCACAGGCGCAACGTCTCGTAGACCTCCGGGTCGTCCCAGCGCGGCGTCCGTCCGTCGTCGGAAAACTGTCCGGTGATCGCGAGCCGCAGGTGGTTGCCGCGTCCGCGCGTCGAGTGCCGTTCGTCGCGGAGGGCCTGGTAGCTCGGGCACATCGTGCCGGTGGAGAGTCGACGACAGAGTCCGGCGCCGTTGCACATCTCGACCGCCGCGCCGAAGCCGTGCTCCTTCTCGTACGTGAAGTACGTGTCGCGCTCGGCGACGTCGAGGACGCGATCGGCGGGCTTCACGCGCAGCGATTCGACCATCGTCTCGGCGCTCGTCCATCGCAGCTTCGTGCCGGGATTCATGCGCCCGTCGGGATCCCAGATCGCGGCGATTTTCCTCATTCCGTCGACGAGCGCCGGTCCGAAGTAGCGCTCCGCGAGATGCGTGCGCGAGCGACCCATGCCGTGCTCGCCGGAGAGCGCGCCGCCGTGGCGCACGACGAGATCGGCGATGTCCCACGAGATCGCCTTCATCCGGTCGCGGTCGGTCTCGGACTTGAGCGCGAGCAGGGGACGAATGTGCAGGCACCCGACGCTCGCGTGGGCGAAGAACGCGGCGAACGTGCCGTGCCGCGCCAGGATCGCCTTGAACTCGCGGATGAACTCGGGGAGCCGCGAGGGATCGACCGCCGTGTCCTCGACGAATCCGATCGGCTTGCGCACGCCGGGCAGTCCGTGCAGGAGCGGCTCGCACGCGCGGCGCAGCGTCCACGCCTTCTTCATCGCCGCGGGGTCGAGATGGCGCTGGATCGGCGCGTTCGGCAGCTTCGCGGCGAGCTCGTCGAATCGCCCTCGCAGGTCGGCGCCGTCGGGCTCGAAGCCGAAGTACTCGACGTACATCACGGCGCCGAGCGGCTTGCCCGAGGTCGGCTGCGGCATGAGGTCGACGTAGCGGGCGTATTCGTTGTTCTTGCGGGCGAGGTCGATGATCGTGTCGTCGACGAGTTCCACCGCCGCGGGCTTCGTCGAGAGGAGCGTCGCCAGCGCGTCGAGCGACGCGTCGACCGAGTCGAAGCCGACGATCGCGAGTCCGGTCGTCTTCGGCGCGTCGACGAGATTCAGCTCGGCGCCGACGATCGTCGCCAGCGTGCCTTCCGAACCGCACACGTACGTCGCGAGGTTGACCTCGTCGAACGTGTCCGGCGTCGAGCGCTCGAGCTGGTCGAGGAAGAGGTCGAGGTTGTAGCCGTCGACGTGCCGCACGATCTTGGGAAATCGGGCCCGGATCTCGGCCTTGAGCGGCAGGGCGATCTCGGCCATGCGACGGGCGATTTCGCGCTGCGCCGGATCGCGCTCGCACGAACCTTTTTCGAGCCGGTGCTCGCTGCCGTCGGCGAACACCACGTCGAGGCCGAGCAGGTGCTCGGAGGTGCGCCCGTAGAGGATCGAGCGGGCGCCGGCGGAGTTGTTGCCGATCATGCCGCCGATGTTGTTGTGGCCGCCGGTGTTCGGATCGGGCGCGAACATCAGGCCGTGCGGCTTGAGCGCCTCGTTCAACTGGTCGAGGACCACGCCCGGCTCGACGCGGGAGCGCTTGCGGGCGACATCGACGTCGACGATCCCGCGGCACCGCGCGCTGAAGTCGAGCACGATGGCGGTGTTCACGGTCTGGCCGTTCAGGCTCGTGCCGCCGCCGCGCGGCAGGACCGGCAGCGCGTGATGGGCGCAGTACCGCATCACCGTCGCGGCGTCCGTGACGCGATCCAGCACCACCACGCCGATCGGGTCGACCTGGTAGATGCTCGCTTCGGTCGCGTAGAGCATGCGCTCCTGCAGGGCGAAGCGCACGTCGTTCAGGCCGAGCGCCCGCAGGTCGTCGGCGATGCGACGTCGCGCGTCGTCGACGCGCTCGCGCCTGCTCGGAAGGACGGGAAGCCGGAGGGTCGACGAGGCGGTGCCGCTCATGCGCGCGAACACGGTAGCAGCAACGCGCCGCGCGTCGTCAGGTGCACGGTCCCCAGGCGCCGAGCAGGACGCCGAGGTCGGCGGCGTCGACCGTGCCGCTCGCGTTGAGGTCGGCGCTGCCGACGCTGCCCCATTGCCCGAGCAGGATGCCGAGGTCGGCCGCGTCAACCGCGCCGTTGCCGTCGAGGTCCGCGGAGCACTGCGACGCCTCGAGCGTCACGGCGTAGTTCACGACGTTGTTGCAGCCGGAGCCGAACGACAGCAGGCTCCACGCTTCGCCGTCGAAGTAGCTCGCGTCGGCGGTGTAGTAGCCGGCCGTCTGGCCCGAGCAGTTCGACATGCGGAAGCCGAAGCAGCCGGGATAGTTGTAGTTCTGCATCCGCACGGACCAGCCGACGTGGTTGAGTCCGCCCAAGGTCTGCACGTTCGGCAACGGGATCACGAGTTGGAAGAACGTCGCGGTCGGGATCGGCGCGGCGGGCAACGGCACGTTCGGGATGGTGACGGTGTAGAGCGGAGCACCCGAGCCGAAGAGGAGGCCCGAGGGATCGCCGTCATTGAGCGTGAACACGATGTCGGTGGTGCCCGGCACGTTGCTCAGGTACGTCGCGACCTCGAGCGTGATCTTGGTCAGCGTCACCGGCGGCTGCGCGGACGCGCTGAGCCAGCCGCTGTCGGCGTAGATCACGCTCGTCCAGTTCGTCGGGTTGAACGGGACGATGTAACCGTTGTTCGGCAGCGCCTTGAAACAGACGACCGACGCGGACGCCGGGGCCACGGCTCCGATGGCCATCGCCACAGAAGGCGCGATCCACAGCGCGAACGGGGCGGAGCCATCGCGACGGTGCGTTCCTCGATCCATGCCGTTCCTCCGCGTACGCCTCCGCGTCGAGCCGGGAATCCTCTCACCTCACCATACAACCGACAGCGGAACACGCAACGGGAATCGCCGACTCGCACGGGTTCCGGCGGCGCGGTAGCCTCGATGCATGTCCCAACCAGCTTCCCGTTGTGCAACCCGTCGTGAGGTCCTGAAAGCAACGCTTGCGGTCACGCTCGCCGGCGGACCCTTTGGCGCCTACGCGTTCGCGTCGCCTCGACGCGCTCGGCTCGGGCCGAACGGAAAGCTCGCCGTCGCGAAGATCGCCTGCGGCGGCATGGGCGAGGCGGACCTTCGCGAAATTTCGAGCCACCCGGACGTGGTGATCGTCGGCTTGGCGGACGTCGACCGCGGAATCCTCGCCCGCGCCGGGAAAGACGACAAGGGCAACGACGCGTTCAAGGACGTTCCGCGCTTCGCGGACTGGCGCGAAATGCTCATCAAGTTAGGCGACAAGTTCGACGCCGTGAGCGTATCGACGCCGGATCACTCGCACGCGATCGCGAGCATGAAGGCGATCGAGCTGAAGAAGCACGTCTACACGCAGAAGCCGCTCGCGCGGGCTGCGAGCGAGAACCGAATGCTCGCGGATGCGGCCAAGGCGAACCCCACGCTCGTGACGCAAATGGGAACGCAACGCTCGGCACGCTCCGCGCGGCGCTTCGCCTACGAACTCGTGAAGCGCGGCGTCGTCGGAAAGATCCGCGCCATGCACGCGTGGACCGATCGGCCCGCGGGATGGTGGCCCTCGGGCAAGCCGCGACCGACGGGCGAAGACGCGGTGCCCGAGACGCTCTCGTGGAATCTCTGGCTCGGCCCGGCGCCGACGCGGCCGTACAAGAAGGACGTGTATCACCCGTTCAACTGGCGCGGCACGCGCGACTTCGGCACCGGCGCGTTCGGCGATATGGCGTGTCACATCCTCGACATGCCGTTCTACGCGCTGCAACTCGGCTATCCGACCGTCGTCACCTGCGACGCGCCGGACGCGACCGACGACGAGTACCCGAATCAGCAGACCGTGCGCATGAAGTTCGCTCCGACGCCGATGACGGCGCCGGATGGATGCGAGCTCGTGTGGTTCGATGGCGGACGACTGCCCGACTTCAAGGGACTCGGACTGCCCGAGACGTTGAAGCCGCAGAAGGACGGCAAGCCTGACGCCGACGGACGACTGCCGTTGCCCTCCGACGGCGCGGCGATTCTCGTCGGCGACGCGGGAGTGTTAGTCATTCCGATCGAAGGACAGAACGCGTACGCGTACGTTGACGGCAAGGTGAAGCTGTTCGATACGCCGAACAATGCCAGCGCGATCGAGGTGCCGAAGTCGACGAACCACTGGCACGACTGGATCGACGCGTGCCTCGGTCGCGGCAAGGCCCGCGCGCCGTTCGAACTCGCGGGCCTGATGTGCGAGGCGCTCGCGGTCGGCGCGGTGGCGAGTCGCTACGTCGGCAAGACGCTGAAGTACGACGCGAAGGCGATGGCGTTCGAAGGCATCGCGGACTCGCACGAGCAGCTCGCGCCGACGTGGCGCACGGGGTGGTGAAACGCGGGGCTGCGGAGCGCTCAACACGGAGACCGGAGATCCGGAGGGCACACGGAGGACTGCCGTGTGCGGTGAGCGCGGTGGACGGAGATGATTCGAGAGTGCGAAATCAAGGCTCACCGCGCGATGCCTTGAACATTGCATCGAGCTCCGTGTGCCCTCCGGATCTCCCGACTCCGTGTTGAATCATGAGCGCGTTGTGCCGGCGAGGTCGCCGACGGGTGAGGGGGCGAGCGCCGCGCTACTCCCACGCCCCGAGCAGGATCGCCAGATCCGCGCTGCCGACCACGCCGTCGCCGTCGAGGTCGGCGGCGCACGACGCGCACCGTCCCCACGCGCCGAGCAGGAGTCCGAGATCGATGCTGTTCACCACGCCGTCGCCGTCGAGGTCGCCGATCGCCCGCGGCGCGCTCACGGTCGCATCGACGCTCGCCGCTGACCGGAAGAGCGTGATCGTCGCGACGCGCGTCGCTGGCGCCTGCGGCGAGACGAACGAGAAGCTGTACGTCGTGCCCCAGCGGATTGCGTTCGCGTTCGGATCAGCGGCGAACGGCGTGGTCGCCCACGTGAGCGTGCTCGCGTCGAGCGACGACGTCCACGGCGCGTTGCTCGTGACTTCGCCCGAATGCACGAGCGGCGCGGCGAAGGTGATCGACCTCATGCCCTCCGCGCTGCCGACGGGCACTTCGAACGCGCCGACGGACTCGTGCGAGTTCAGGTTCTCGATCGCGTAGTCGTAGCGATATCCGCCCGCGACCGGGGCGACGCGCGAGGCGACGAGGATGCGCCCGTCGTTCGCGATGTCGATCACGGTGATCGCAACCGAAGGCTCGATCGACTTCCAGAAGTCGACGGCGCTCGCGCTCGTCGTCGCTGCGCCGGCGTACGCGCTGCCGCCGTTCGCGAGCGTCGTTGCGGCGATCTCGCGGATCGCGCTGCGCTCGACGGGCGCGCCGGTCGACGCGGCGATCGTCACCGTCTGCGCCGCGAAGTGTGCGTTCGGATGCTGCGCCGGATCGACGTCGGCGATCTGGTATCGGCAACGCCGCGAAAGGCCGTCGGTCACCGGCGGTTCGACGAGCGGGAAGGGGAACGTGGCGGCGGACGCGTTCACCTGCGAGCGCATGCCGAGCGCGCCTTGCGTTCCGAGCGCTGCGGCGGTCGACGTAGTCGTGCAGCCCGCGCCCAAGGCGGGCGGGCACGGGCCCGGCACGGGTGCGCACGTCGCGCAACCGCTGAGTTGCAGCGCGCAGTTGACGTGGTGCCACGCCCAGCCGACGCCGATCTCGCGCAGCCCGCCGTTCTCGACCCGCAGTAGATTCGTCGCCGTGACCGGGTGCCCCGAGGTCAACGGATTCCACGGCGCCGCGTCGGGGCCGAGATTGCACCACGTGCCGCCCACTGACATCGCGCGGGCGGCGGCGACGGGCGCGTAGACGGTCAGGCCGGCGAGGTCGGACACGAGCACTTCGGACGATGCACACGCCGCGGCGCACGTCCACAACGGCGCGATGCAGATCAGCGGGTTCGTCCCCATCGCACGCATGGCGCCTCCTCGCGTTCCCCGTGATGCCGGGCCGAACTCGCCGAGCTCAGTGCGTCGTCGATTCGGCCGCGGTCGTCTTCGTGTCGCCCGGCTTGTGCAGAAGCTCGTTGATCGTCGACACGATCACGTCGTGGTTCATCGGGTGCAGGTTCGTCTTCCGCACGATGCCATTCTGATCCACGATCGCGACATAGGGAATCCCCTGGATGCCGAAATCGGGATTGAAGACGTCTTGCTCGGACAGACCGACCGTCCACGTCACGCCCATCGCGTTGAGGAAGTTGGCGAGCTCGGCCTCTTCCTTCGCCGCGTCGCCCTTGCAATCGATCTTCTGGTGGTCCTTCGACACGACGAAGCCTTGCAGGCTGGTGACGCCGACGATCTCGAGTTCCTTCTCGCTGAACTGCTTTCGCAGATCCTTCACCGTGGGGAAGCTGCCGACGCACGGACCGCACCAGGTGGCCCAGAAGTCGAGCACCACGACCTTGCCCTTCAGGTCCGCGAGCGTCTTCCACGGCGCCGTGCCGGTCTGGGCGCCCGACGCATCGGCGCCGTAGACCTTGAGGAAGGTGAGCGACGGCACCGGATGATCGAGCAATTCGCCGCGCATCGCAGCGCCGTTCAGGAGCCCGAGCGCACGCGTGAGGCTCTTCTTCTCGCGCTCGTCGGTCGTCGCGGCGAGGCGCTTGGTCGCCGCCGCGACGGCCGCCTCGCGCACCGGTTCAAACGTGTCGTGCGGCAGCGCCTTCGCGAGCGCGCTCAAGAACATCGGCGCCTCGCGCATCGCGTCGGGCGATCCGGAGTCGACCATTGCGCGGGCCATCGCCGCGAGGCGATCGGCGCGGGCCTTCATCGCGTCCGCGGGCAGTTCGCTCATCGACCACACGAGCTCGCTGGCCTTGCCGACCTTCGCGGCGTCGACGGCCGCGGGGTGATCGATCGCCGCGAGGATCCGCGCGGCGCGAGCCTCCTTCGCCGATTCGGCGCCGTTGGCATATTCGATGAGCTCGCACGCCGCTTCGAACCCGGCGATGTCGCTCACGCTCGCCTTCGACGCGAGCAACGCGTCAACGATCGCGCGGTGCTTCGGAGACGCGCTCAAGAGCGGCTGCAACTGCCGGCGTGCGTCGTCGCTCAGTTCGTTGATCTGAATCCCTTCGAGTAGCCGCGCTGCTCGTTCCTCCATCGCCTTCTTCATCGCCGCGATCTGTTCCGGCGAGGGTGCGTCGGGCAGCTTCGCGTCGTCGTAGCCCTTGTAGAACTCCTGAACCTTCTGCTTGATCTCAACGTCGGTCGGCGGCGCGGAAAACGCGGCAGGGGAGAGCGAGAGGACGACGAGCGCGAGAGCGATGGGTCGCAGCATGGGGAGCTCCTTGGAAGTCGGACGCGAGCCTACCGCCGGCGCGCGTCTGCCCGCAAGTCGCGCCGTCAGGCGGGGGGACTTCAGCGCGGAGACGCGGAGATCGCGGAGCGCATACGGAGTAGAACCAGAATGTAGAAACCGGGCGCAAGGCATGCTGCCTTGAACTCGTGTTTCCCTCCGTGTGCCCGCCGTGATCTCCGCGCCTCCGCGCTGAATGCTTCGAAAGCCACCGCGTCGAACTCCGCCTTTCCCTCCGCGTGCCCTTCGCGATCTCCGCGCCTTCGCGCTGAACTCCCCCTCAGAAGCTCTTCACGGTGAACGTCACGTCGACCTGCTCGAGCGGCGTGCCGTCGGCGGCGGCGAACCCTTGGAACTTCGGCGCGTTCAACGAGAATCGATACGTGTGGCCGGGCACGAGGCGCATCTTGGCGGTCAACGTCTTCCGGTCGCTCGAGAACGCGGGATTGCCGATGAACTCCGGCACGTTCTCCTTCGAGCCGACGAAGGACCAGCTCGTCGTTCGCATCGGGCGATCGAAGACGATGGTCATCGTGTCCATCGACGGCTCGACGTCGTTCGCGCCGTTCGTGGGCGTGATCGACACGAGCTTCGGCGCCCGCTCGGTGCGTGTCGCCGCGTCCTTCACGATGGTCTCGGCGGTGGCGTCGAAGAACTTCGCGACCTCCGGCATGTACGCGTCGAGCGTGGCGTAGCGCTGCCGATCGTTCGCGTACGTCTCGAGCCTGGACGCGAGCGCCGGAACCCACGTGAACCCGGTCGCGCGCTGCTCCTCCGCCTCGCGCTTCGCGGCGTCGGCGCCTTGGCGGTCGGCGAGATAGCGAATCACGCACGCCCGCACCATCGACTCGTACAGCACCGTCGTCGGCGTGCCGTAGGCCATCCGCTGCATCACCCGGGCGATCGGCGGATACATCTTCGTCGCGGCCGGTTCGAGTTCGGCGATGTGGCGATCGACGATCGGGTTCGTGTACGAATGGCAGAGCTCGTGGATGAGCGTCGGAAGGCACTGGTCCGACTTGAAGACCGGCACGCCCTCGGCGTCCCACTTCCAACATCCGAGTACGGGGCGGATCTCCTCCGGCGAGCCGTCGCCGAAGACGACGCCCGCGCCATAGTTGCCGCCGCCGCAGAGGAGTCCCGGGATGACCAGATACGTCGCGCCGCTCTTCGCGCCGAAGAACGCGTCAAACCAGGGCACCGCATCCGCCTCCTTCACGAGCGCGGCGAGTCGGGCCTCCGTCTTCTCGTAGAAGGCCCGCTCGTCGGCGAAGAACTCCGCCGCCTTGGTGACCGTTGCGAAGTCGCGGAGCTGGACGATGAACGCCCGCGTCGGCTCGAGTTCCCAGCGTGCGTCGAGTCGTGCCGGTCGCGGGTCGAACGGCATGCGCTCCTTCAGGGTCGGGACGCCGTCCAGATGCAGGGCCAGGCTCGGAATCGCATCGAAGCTCGCGCCGTGGTCGGCGCGGAGCGCCGCGTACGCGCGGATCGCCGGGTGGTCGCGGAACGGACCGAAGCGCTTCTCGACGCGCTCGCTGTACGGCGAACGCGAGTTCGGCATGTTGTATTCGTCGGCGCCCGAGAGTCGCGCGACGATCGTCAGGAGCTCCACGCGCGGGTCGACGCGCACGAGCGCCGCGTCGTCGCCGCGAGCGATCGGCGCGGCGAAGGTCACCGCGACGATGGCGAGCAGGACGAACCGAGCCCACGCGGTGGCGCTGATCATGGGCGACATGGTCGCTCGCCGAATCAACCGACGCAACGCGGCGGCGCGCTCGGCGAGCGACGAAAAGGGCGAGAGGCCCATCACGGCCTCTCGCCCCGCTCCCCTCACGATCCCGATCGATGGTGCGGACCAACGAGGTCCGAGACACGGCGGACGTCTCGCGCCGGAGTACCGAAACACTCGGATCGCGGCGCGAGTCCGGTCGCCCGGACGTGTCTAAATCGTCGGTGGTTCCTCGGTATCCCACAGCGGCGTCGACAGATAGCGCTCGCCGAAGCTGCAGGCAACTGTCACGATGGTCTTGCCGTGCCACTCCGGCCGCTCGGCGACCCGAAGTGCGGCGCACACGTTCGCGCCGGTCGAAATGCCTCCGAAAATTCCTTCTTCGCGGGCGAGGCGACGGGCCCAGTGATACGCCTCGTCGTTGGTCACCGTCTCGACGCCGTTGAGAAGCGACGTATCGCAGTTCTTGGGAACGAAGCCCGCGCCGATGCCCTGAATCTTGTGCGGTCCCGGCTTGCCGCCGGAAATCACCGGCGAATCCGCCGGCTCAACGGCGATCGCCTTGAAGTCCTGGTTGTGCTTGCGGACGAAGCGCGTCACGCCCGTGATCGTTCCGCCGGTGCCGACGCCCGAGACGATCGCGTCGACCTTTCCGCCCGTGGCCTTCCAAATTTCGGGACCGGTCGTCGCCTCGTGGATCGCCGGGTTTGCCGGGTTGTCGAACTGCTGCGGCATCCAGCATCCCGGCGTGGACGCCGCGAGTTCGGTCGCCCGCGCGATCGCCCCGCGCATGCCTTCGGGGGCCGGCGTGAGGACGAGCTTCGCGCCGAGCGCTCGAAGCACCTTGCGTCGTTCGAGGCTCATCGACTCGGGCATGACGAGCGTCAGCCCGTAGCCGCGAGCCGCGCACACGAACGCGAGCGCGATGCCGGTGTTCCCGCTGGTCGGCTCGATGATCGGCGTCTCCTTGCGCAGCACGCCGCGCCGCTCGGCGTCATCGATCATCGCCGCCGCGATGCGGTCCTTGACGCTGGACATCGGGTTGAAGAACTCGAGCTTGAGGAGGACCGACGCGCCGCCGCGCGGCGGACGAAGGTGACGAAGCCGAACGAGCGGCGTTTGGAAGCACGTGTCGAGGATCGAGTCCGCGACTGGTCCGGTTCGGTCAAGCGTCGACATGAGGGCGTCACCTTGTTGTTGCGCGCGCCTTGCTCGTGCCCTGCGCGCATGGATCCGCTCTGTGCGCCCGAAGGCTGGACGTGACCCGACGAAGCGCCTTCGAGCTTCCGCGCCCGCAGTCGCCAGCGTTCGGCCCGAGCCTGGGTCCCGAGCCTAGGTCCCGAGCTTGGAACCCGAACGCCGAGGATGCGGGTAGGTTCGATGGAACGGCCGAGCGGCGAGCAAACTCTCCGCTCGACAATGTACTCCAACTCGGCCTCCTCACAAGGCTTGGCCCGCGAGAGCGAGGCGCGGGCGCCATCGTCCCGAGCGCGCTCCCGGCCAGCGCGGCGGGTTCGGTCCGGTGACTCGCTCGACGCGACAGGCAGGTACCGGTCGCGACCATCCGGCGCCGATAGGATCGGGCGCGATGGCAGGCGCAGGCTCGAGCAAGGTCCGGTGGCTGGCCGTCGCCGCGTGTGCGAGCGTCGCCCTCTGGTTCGGGGCGCGGTCGAGCGGCGTCGGCGGCGAGGCGCCGCGCGCTCGACTCGGCTGCCTTCCATTTCCCGGACCCATGACGCTGTGGTGCGTGGCCGATCCCGACGACGTCGGACGTCGCGCGTCGGCGCAGCGCGGCATCCTCTACACGTGCCGGGCGGGTTTCATCGACCTCGCACATCTGCGCGAGACGGCCGACTGGACGCGCTTCGTCCACGACCGCGTGCGAGTCGCGTTCGAGCGAGGCGAACGAGCGGTCACGTTCAGCGACGGCTGCGGCGCCGAGTACCGATTGGAACTCGCCGATCCGGCGGGCGGTGAACGCGGCGACGATGCGGCGGCGCGTCGAGAGCGGGCCGCGACGCTCATCGCGCAACGGGCGAGCTATCTGGTCCAGGTGTGGCACGAGGCTGCGACGTGGTTCGGCGCGCGGACCGTCCCGTTCATCCCCGAGGATCGCTCGTCGTTCACCTACGACGACGGCGTCGCGCACGTGCTCGGCGTGCGCCTCGCGGCCGCGGCGCTCGACGCTGTGAACGCGAGGCGATCGCCGTCGTTCGAGGACGCGCTGGACGACGCCCTCGCTCGCGAACTCGCGCGGCTCCGCGCGGTGCACGCCGCCGACACGATCCGCGCGACCGACGCCGTCCGCGGTCGCTGGTGGCGCGACGGCACCTGCGTGAAGCGGCAGATGGACGTCGGCCTCGACACGGGCGTCGTCGTGCCGTGGATCGTCGCTGGCATCGGGTTGTGCGATGAATGCCCGGCCGAGCCGCAAGCGTTGCCGTGGTTCGACCCCGAGGCGAGGCGCGTGCTCGACGACGCGCTTCTCGCCGTGCGCATGCGCGGCGCGTTCATCGATGCGGCGACGCGTGCGGAATCGGAGACCGACCGTGCGGGGGAGGCGCCGTGGCTCGCCGCCGATGACGTCCTCCGCACCAGCCTGCGCGCCGTGCACGACGCCATGGACAGGCTGCTCGGGCGCGGCTTCGACGATCCGAGTGCGATCGAGCGACCGTGATGTTGCTCGCCGTCCTCGCGTACCCTGCGGCGAGCGCGATGGATGAGGCGACGATCAAGCGAGCGTTGTGTCGGCCCGGTGCGTTGCCTGCCGCGACCCGCGATGCGCCGACCGGCGCCGCGCCCGTGGTCGTCGAGACGCACGCGTCGATTGTCCTCTTGACGGACGAGCGGGCGTGGAAGCTGAAGAAGCACGTCGACCTCGGGTTCCTCGACTTCCGCACGATCGAGGCGCGGAAGCGCGACTGCGACGAGGAAGTGCGGCTGAACCGACGCTTCGCTCCGGAGATCTACCTCGGCGTGTGGCCGGTCGTCGCGAAGGACGGCGACGTGCGCGTCGAACGGTCGGAGCGACCGGAGGGCACGATCGTCGACTGGGCCGTGGAGATGCGCCGTCTGCCCGCCGACGGGATGCTCGATCGGGTCGTCGCGGGCGGCGGTCCGCCGGCGGCGCTGATCGACGAATTCGCGGGCGCCGTGGCCCGGTTCCACGCCCGCGCCGCGACCGGCGCCGGCGTCGACGAGTACGGTCGCATCGAACGCGTTGCGGCGCGGATGAACGACAACCTCGCGCGACTACGACAGCACGCGCCGCTGCCGGCGGCGTTCGCGGATCGCATCGCCGAGCGCTTGCGGGCAAGGCTCGACGCGATCGCGCCGCTCCTCGACGCGCGTCGCCTCGGAGGTCGCGTGCGCGAGCTGCACGGCGACCTGCACTGCCGCAACTGCTGCGTGCTCGACGGGCGGATCGTCGCGTACGACTGCCTGGAGTTTTCGGTCGCCTACCGCTGCGCCGACGTCGCGAGCGAGATCGCGTTCCTCGCGATGGATCTCGACGCCCGCGGGCGCAGCGACCTGGCGGAGAGTTTCATCGACGCCTACGCCGACGCGAGCGGCGATCGCGGCGTGCGCGGCGTCGAGCGGTTTTTCCGGGCCCACTACGCGGTGATTCGCGCGATGGTCGAGTCGATTCGCCTGCACGACGCGGCGCTCGATGCGAGCGAGCGCGACGCGGTTCGCGCGACCGCGACGAACTACGCGCTCCTCGCCGCGGGCTACCTCGTGCAGCCGGCGCTCGTGGTGATGACCGGATTGCCCGCGACCGGGAAGAGCACGATCGCGCGGCGCCTGGCGGCGCCCTTGCGGGCGACGATTGTGCGCACCGACGAGATCCGCAAGCGACTCGCCGGGGTCGCGCCGACGGAGCACGGAGGGCGCGATCTCTACGACGAATCGCACACGCGGCGCACGTACGACGCGGTTCGAGCGGAGGTCGCGGCGACGCTCGCGGAAGGACGCACGGCGATCGTCGACGCGGCGAATCTCCTGCGCTGGCAGCGCCGGGCGTTCCTCGAGACCGCCGACGCGGCGCGATGTCCGTGCGTGGTCGTCGAGGCGACCGCCGACGAGTCGACGGTGCGCGAGCGCATGCGGGCGCGAAGCGCCGATCGCGCCGAGATTTCCGACGCGACGTGGCAGGTGTACGAGGCGCTGCGCGCGACGCGCGAGGCGCTCGACGACGTGCCGCGCGATCGGCTCGTGGTGTTGCCGTCGGAACGCGGCGACGCCCCCGATGCGCTCGTGGAGGTCATCCATAGGCTGCTGGCGCAGCCTGCGGCTGCGTCACTCAGTCCACCCGCCTAACACGATGGCGAGATCGCGCGGACCGACCACGCCGTCGCCGTCGAGATCGGCGCTCGCGTCCGTCGAACCCCACGCGCCGATCACCGCCGCGAGATCGAGCGCGTTCGTCGCGCCGTCGGCGTTGATGTCGCCAACGACGAACGAGCCGTAGCGGCGGACGACGACGTCCATGCCCACGTGCTGATCGAACGGCGCGATCGTGTCGTCGCTCGTGGCGAACGCCAGCGTGCGACCGTCGCCGGACAACGATGTCCACTCGGCGGTCTCGCCGTGCGCGACGCCGCTCGCGTCGACGCTTGCGAGTTCGAGCGCGCCGGAGATGCGGTCGAAGCGATAGGCCTGACGTGAGCCATTGAGCGCCGCGCCGGGCACGAGCGTCGTCGCCCGGCTGATGAAGCTGACGTAGCGGCCGTTGCCGCTCATGGCCAGGCCGCCGCATGATGCGTCGGCCCACACGCCCGGTGAAGGACGCGATGCGGCGATCAGCTCGCCGGTCACAAGGTCGCGCACGAACACCTGGGTGCGATTCGGCGGCGCGAGCGGGTCGAGCGCCGTGCCTTGCGCGAGTAACGCCACGAAGCGGCCGTCGGCCGAGATCGCAGCGTTGATCGCGATGCCGCTCCCGGAGTCGCCGAGCGATCCGACGGGACCGGCGTTTCCGCTCACGTCGATAAGCGCGCCCGAGGTCATGTCCTTGGCGTCGACGAGGGTTTCCGCGGGTGCGGCGCCGCGAAGGATGACCGCGCGACTTCCATCGGCGGACAACGCGGTCGACGTCGAGGGCTCCGGCAGTTGCTCGCCGCCTGCGCCGACGCTGACGCGCGTCGTGACCCCCAGCCATCGATCGCGGAGAAACGCATCCGACGCCCCGTTCGTGTCCCCGGCGATGAGATTCGAATCGGCCGACCAGAACAGGACGTAGCGCCCGTCGTCGGAGAGCGCGGTCGGGTAGGCGCCGTTCGCGCCGATCCCGGCGAGCGTGACCGAGACGAGTTCGGTCGTTCCGCCGATCCGATCGCGAACGTACGCGTTCGGGAAGTTTGGCGGGACGGGCTGGGAGGTGAGAAGAGACCACGTGCTGAACGCGACGAAGTGCCCGTCGGCGCTGATGCACGGCGTTGCGGCGTCGCTCGACGCGGACGCGCCTCGCGGCGTCACGCTGACCTGCTCGAACGCGCTCGCTCCGAATCCCGACGGCGGCGTCGCGTCGAGCGTCGCGACGAACACCCGGCGGCCAGTGGTTCCTGGAGTGGCGTCCAGATTCGTCGCGTCGCTTGCGAACGCGATCTGCGATCCGTCGGCCGAAACGCAGCGGTTCGTGGGGAACACGCCGCTCGTGAAGCTGATCCCGCTCATCCCGTTCGGGGCGGTCTCCGCATTTCCGCTCACGAGGACAAACGGTTGATCGAAGGGCTCGGTCGTGACCACGATTCTCCGCGTCGCACGCAGGACTCCGATCGTCGCGCTGAGGACCGCGTCGCCGGGCGCGACGGCGCGAATCGTGCCCGGCGCTTCGATGTGCAGCACGGCTTCGTCGCTCGAACTCCACGTGACGCTCGGGGTGAGATCGAAGTGTTCGTCGCCTTGCGTCACGCTCGCGGAGACGCTTGCGAGGAAGCCGTTCACGAGCGACGTCGGCGCCAGCATGTCGAATGCATCGATGTGGTCGACGAACTCGACGGTGACCTCGCTCGCGCCTTGGCGGTAGAGCAGCGGGAATCCGTTGGCGCTCGGAATGACGATCGAGTCGAACGCGCCGGTGATCGCGGGGGCCGCAATCAAGGTGCGAAAACTCCCCGCAGCGGGAACTCGCTTGCCGAGCGTCACGTGGAGCGTGCCGTCCATGGTCGCGTCTTGCGTCGAGGAGACGACGGGTGTCGGATCGGCATCGACGCCGATGACGCACGTCGCCGTCGGCCAGGTGATCAGGTGGCCCGTCGCGACGCGCGCACCGTCGGTGCAACGGAGGGTGCTGTCTGTCGTGACTTCGACTTTCGCGGAGGGTCCTTCGCTCGTGTCGAGCCGCGATCCGGCGCCGAGCACCTCGATCACTCCGCCCTTGTTCGCCGTCGCGCGTGAACTCCAGATGTGGGCGCTGTTGCGGATGGAGGCGACGCTCGATGATCCCGGGCTGGGATACGTGGTGAGTGGTCCGGTGATCGCGAGCGTCGCGCCGTCGTCGACGATCAGCAGTCCCGCCGCCGGTCCCGCGATGCTGACAATGCCGTCGACGCTGAAGCACGTTCGGGCGCCGCTCACCTCGATGAGCGCGCTTCCGCCAAGCGGTTGCGTCGTCCCGCCCAACCCCCCGTAGAGTTCGCCGTTCAGCGTGACGTTCCCGGTGACGGTCAGTGTTCCTGCGCCGCCATCGGTGCCGAGGAGGACGTCCCCGGTGACGACGCCGCCATCACGAAGCACGAGCGTGGCCGTGCCCTCGTGCCCCACGCGGCACGCGCCGACCAGGAGCGTCCCGTCGATCGTCGCTGTCGCCGTGCCCGGGCCGAATCCGGGCTGATCGGAGAAATCGCCGCCCAGCGCCAGCTGATCGCCCGAGTTGTTCAGCGTCGCGCCCGCTCCGATCGTGAGCGTTCCGTTGCCGCCGGCGCCGACGACGAGATTCGGAAACGTCGCCACCGCGCCATCGAGGAGCGCGAGCGTTCCGACGCCATGCACGCCGACGGTGGCGACCGCGGTCGTGCTGGAGCCATTCGTCAGCGTGAGCGTCGCGTTGCCTTCCATGCCCACGTCGATCTTGGGAGGAAGCGGGCTCGCAGGGCCGAGACTCGCGTGGTCGAGCGTGAGCGTTCCGCGGCGCAGATTCACCGTCGCCGATTGCACCGTGGCATCGTGGAACGTGACCGAGCCTTCGAGCGAGTCATCGCCGATGGTCGTCGCATCGAGACGAATGACCCCGTTCGTCACGGTGATGGACGGCGCGTTCGTCCCCGCGACGCTCAGTTGCAGCGCATAGAGCGCGAAGCCCGGCGCGCCGACGATGCCCGCGAGGTCGAGCGTGAGGCGTTGATTCGTCACCTTCGCTGCTTGGAGAAATCTGGCTTCATCAAGCGTGACGACGAACGGTCGCTGGCTGCGGCCGACGCCGAACTCGACGATCGCGCCGACTCCTGGCGCACCGTTCGACCAGCGTCGCGAGTCGCCGAAGCTGCCGGAGATCGGCGCGAGCCACGACGAATCGGCGGCGTGCGCGTGCTGCGCCGCGATGACGGTGAGCACAAGCGCACCGATCGCGCGGCCCGCGTGGCGAACGGAAGAACGCGTACCAGACCGCACGGAGCGGTCGCTGCGTCGAAGCGGCATGTTGGACCGTCCAGAAGAGAACGCGAAGAAATGAGAAGGCGTCGCGCGGCGCCTCGACTCATGCTGGCAGCGATGGTCAGGCGTTGCAAGCGGAAAGTCGTGAATCGACTGCGGAGTTTCGCGGCGGGATTGCGCTGCGGGCCGGCGTGCTTGGTGCGGCGCCGCCGGTGAGGACGCCCCCTCCACCATCGCTGCGTGGTGGCCCTCATCCGCCGCTGCGCGGCACCTTCTCCCACGTTGAGCGGTGTGCGGCTGAATAGCCGCTGTCGTGGGAGAAGGGCGCACGGTGCCCGGCTGCCATGGTTTTGCGTCGGACCGACGAGTGTCGCGCCGCGCGATGCGCGCAGCCCCTTGCTGTGAACGTGCGCACGCGCGCGATCGTGCCCATGTCGAATCGCGAAGGGAGAGGGCACCGTTCGCCGAGCATCCGACCACATGAATGACACCTGAGGTCATGCTTCGCGATGGTGCGCGACGAGCGAGCGAGCCGCGGAATGGCGGGCTTCGACAACCGACGGGTAGTCCCCTCATCCGCGAAACCAAGTCACTTCCGGAACATCCTTGATGCACGGGCCGAACGGGTCGGTAAGGGGGTTCCATGATCGTCCAGACTCCAGACTCCAGACTCCAGACTCCAGACTCCAGACGCCAGACGCCAGACCCCACACCCCAGACCCAAATACCAGACCTCGCGTCGTTCTTCTCCCGTCGCGCTGGCGCTGAGCGCCGCCGTCGGTACGAGCACACTTCTGTTGGCGACCTGCCCGGCTGCGGCTGACGCGCCGCCGCTGCGGCTCGTCCGGCTGCGAGCGGACGTGTGCTCGTCGACGTCGGGCCTCGAGTCGGCTCGGCTGCCCGCACGACGGGCTGCCTCTCTCGTCGATCCGAATGGGAACCAGGCGCTTGCCGACAACACGTTCGCGATCAATGATCTCGGCATCGTGGTAGGCACCTACGGCATTCCCGCGGATCCGTGCGAGCTGCCCGCGATCGACGACGTGTTGACGCCGCACGCATTCCTGTGGCTGCCACGCTCGGCGTCGAGCCTCGGCTCGCCGAGCATCCTGCCATCGAAGGCGATCTCTAAATCGCTTGACTTCGAGCAGGCACTCGCGTTCTTTGGGTGGCAAAGTGCGGAGGCGTTCGCGCAATGGGGTGCGAGCGCAGAAGCAGAGAGTCTCGGTGCCGTTGCGGAAACGCTCCGCGAACTCATGGGGATGAACCAATGAGAGCGCGCCACCTCAATGCCCTGATGTGCAGCGGCGCCGCAAGCATGGTGTCGATGTCGACGGCGGCGCCGGCAGTGGCGTCAGTGCAGATCTTCACGAATTACGCCGATTGGGCCGCCGCGGCGCCGGGCAATGATCAGAAGCTCGACTTCGTCTTTGGAGGCCTCACCGGGTTGTCCACTCAATACTCTCAGTTCGGGGTAACGTTCGATCCCGGAACCGCGATCGCCGGGGGTATCGAATTTGCGTCAGACGGTTGGGGATTCATCTCGACTTGGGAGGCGAATGGAGTCGTGCCCGCGAGTTTCAGCGTTCCCCAGTACGCCTTCGCGATGGACTTCATTGACGCAACCAAGCTTACGTTTCTCTTGGGTGACACCGTCGTCTACGAGTCGAATACCTACTTCACCTTGAGCCCGCCGAAGTTCCGAGGCTTCCTTCTGGATAGTCCGTTCGACCATGTCCTCATCACGACCGGTGGCTTGGGGCCCCACGTAGGAATCGACAACCTCTACGTGGGCACCCCGATCCCCGCGCCGTCCGCGGTCGCCGTGTTCGCGCTCGGCCTGCGCCGTTCGCGCCGTCGGTGTTGATCGTCGCTCACATCGCTTGATCCTCGTTCGCTCGCGTCGGGCAGGAGGTGCCATCGCGCAGCGATCAGTGACGGAAGGCGTTGCGCGACGCGGTCTCCTCCACCATCGCTTCGGCTGCCACTCCGTAATGGATCCCTCCCCCGACGTGCTGGCGCACGTCGGGGGAGGATTGAGGACGCCGCCGAGCGCGCGGCGGCGAGTGCGCTCGTATCGGATCAGGCGAGGTTGGGCGAGGCAACCAGCGTGGGTCCGGCCTTCCGCCGCGTAGCTTCGCGGTGAAGCAGAATCGCCACCCTCATCCGCCGCTGCGCGGCACCTTCTCCCACATTGAGCGGCGTGCGTTGAACGGCCGCTGTCGTGGGAGAAGGGCGCGAACGTGCGCGCTCCGTCGAACTCGCAGGACCACGAAGCGCGTCGGGCTGCGTGACGCGCGCCGCCCCATTGCCTTCCTCCGCGTGCCCTCCGTGGCCTCCACTCCTCCGTGTTGAAACACGGAACGTCGCGACGCGCGATCAGCGCGGCGCGATCACATGCCGCCCCGGGCCGAGCTCGACCTTCGTCGTGCGCGGCGGCGTGCAGGGCCAGGTGACTTCGACCTGCGCCTTCGCGCCGGGCGCGAGCGGCGCGTGCACGATCGCCTCCGATTGCTTGCCCGCGTGCCCGCCGGGGCCCATGAGTTGGCGAATCAGCGTGCGGTCGCCGCTCGTCACGCGCACGATCGCGCCGAACGGTTGCGCAGCGATGCCGTGTGCCGGGTCGCCGCGCAACAGAAGCTCGATCGACGGCGGCGCCGCGTCGGTGCGATTCAGCCACAGCTTCACCTTGGGCGTGCCGCCTGCGGCTTCGATCATCTCCTTGGTGAAGCGCATGAACGACTGGCCCGCGACGATGTCCATGCGTCCGTCGCCGTCGAAGTCGGCGAGCGCGATCTGGCCGCAGCCCTTGTGGTCGATGCCGCTCGCCGCGGTGACGTCCTCGAACAGGCGGCCGTCGTCGCCCGCGTGATCGCGCTGATGGAAAAGGCGCAGCCGCTCGTCGAAGGGCGGAGGATCGGGATAGTCGCCGCTCGCGAGGAAGAGATCGAGACGACCGTCGTGATCGACGTCGACGAGCTCCGCGAACAAGTCGCCTTGGTTCCAGCGCGATCCGTCGTTGGGGTTGAGGCGGTCGACGCAGTACTCCGGCGGCGTCGCGAAGCGAACGCCCTGCGCGCCGTCGCAGATCTGCGCGATGAGAAATCGCGAACGGTCGGACGACGGACCGGCCCAGAAGTGCGCGATCTCGGCGATGAAGAGATCGAACTCGCCGTCGTTGTTCACGTCGCCGACGGCGGCGTCGAACGTGTTGCCGTTCGAACGGAACGGTTTCTCGTTGTCGCGCTTCGGCACGTTCGGAAATTCGGGATACACGCCGCTGCGCTCGGCGTCGCCGTCGAATCCGACGTCGCGCGCGACATCGACCCACTCGGCGCCGGGCATGCGGGCGTACAAGCGATTCCAGCGCCGGCCGTACGCGAGTTCGACCAGTTGCGGCGGCACGTGCATCGTGCGCGACATCACCTCGGCGATGAGCGCGCCGTAGATCGGTCGGCCCGCGAGGTCGTGCTCTTCGTCGAACGTCGCGGCGTCCTCGGGCAGCGCGACGCGCTCGAAGCGCGGAGCGCCGTCGTCGCCCTGGCGATTCATGAGGAGGTCCGCGGTGTACGCCTCGACGCTGTCGCCGTAGCGCGAGTACCAGTTGCCGACGAAGAGGTCGGTGCGCCCGTCGCGGTCCACGTCGCCCGCGGCGATCGCGCACGCGGTCTTCGGCGTCGTCGCGGTGATCGCCACCGGCGCGTCGAACGTGCCGTCGCCCTTGCCGTGCTGCCACCAGGCGATCGGCGAGGTGTCGTTCTTCTCGGTGCGCTCGGCAGTCTTCTTCGCGTCGAGCGAGCGAAACGCGACGGCGTCGGGAATGCGATCGCCGTCGACGTCGCAGTAGATCGCGACGCCGTCGTCGCCTGGCGACACGAGCTTCGCGTCGATCAGCTCGAAGCGAAAGCCGAGCGGCGTCGAGGGATCGACGCGATTGAGGAAGACGTGCGTGCGGCCGGCGATGACGTCGGGCCGATCGTCGCCGTTCACGTCCGCCACGCAGACGCGACCGGTCGACTTCTCGTCGAGCCCAAGCGCGACTGACGATTCCACGAAACGCGGCGCGGGCGCAGCGACGACCGAGGTGGACTGCACGACGAGCGTAAGGAATTCGATCATCGCGTGGCTCCTTGCGGGGTTGGCTCGACTGCGTTGCCGATCGCCCCGGTCAGCGGCGGCTTGGCTCGCGGTTCCTGCTTCGGCCAATCGCGGCCGACAGCCGCGGCGACGGTTGCGGCGATCGATCCCTGCACGAAGTTCGCGTTGGAAAGTTCGCCGCGAGCGGGCGACGTCGGACCGATGACGGCGCACCACACGGCGTCCGATCCAGGCCACGTCGCGCCGTGGTTGTTCCAGTCGCGAGGCTCGCGGCGCCCGTCGCCGCGGCCGTGGTCGGTCGTGATGATCAGCGTGGTGTTGCCGCGATAGCTCGGCAGCGACTGAAGCCGCTGCCACAATTCGTTGATGAAGCGGTCGGCGCGATGCGCGGCCTCGAGGTAGTCGGCGTAGCGGCCTTCGTGCGCCCATTCGTCGGTCTCGCCGAAGCCGACGAAGACGACGCGCGGGTCGGCGACCTCGAGCCACTCGAAGAGGATCGGCACGATCATCGCGTCGAAATGCCCTCCGGCCCAGCGCTTCGGCACGTCGGCGCGAAGACGATTCACGAGCGCGACGGTCGGCGTGATCGGCCGATCGACGGGGACGAACGGCTGGATGCTGTCGTCGACCGGCACCTGCGAGCGCTTCGCGGCGAAGATGAGCGGGAAGAGATCCCAGCAGCCGAACGCGCACACGCGACCGTGGAACTCAGGCTGCGCGTTCAGCCACTCGAACACGCTGACGTTCGGGTTCTCGATGCGCTCGTTGCCCTTGATTGCCGGATCGGCGAAGCCGCAGATCGTGTTCGAGTAGCCGGGATACGAGACGTAGATCCCGTTGTCCGCCTCGCCGTTCGAGCCGAGGTCGCGATTGCCCCAGATCGTGCCTTCGCGGGCGATCGTCGACCAGAGGAACGGCAAGAGTGCGGCGCGACGTTCGGCGGGAGTTGCTTGCGCATACCTCTCGCGCGTCGCGGCCATGACCTTGTCGCTTTCGATGAGGCCGCTTTCCTTCGACAGATGTTCGTCGGTCGCGCCGCGGAAGACTTCCTGCCAACGCAGGCCGTCGATCATCACGAGGACGACGCGGGGTTGGCCGCGCGGCGTCGTGGACGAGTCGCTGCAAGTCGCGAGACCGCACGCGACGATGGCGAGGAGAAACGCGACGAGGGCGACGTGGCGGGAATGCACGGGGGCATGCTAGAGCGGTTCCATCGCACATGGAGCGTCATCAGCTGTATGGCGGCGAATCGCTCTCGCCTTCTTTTCCCGCTCCGTCGGCCCGTACGGGCCTTACTCGCTCTCGACAAGCCGCAGCGGCCGAGCGAATCGTCCGCTAGGTCTGGACTGAAGCCGCGCTAGCGGGGACGCTTGCGATGTTCGCGCGGCTGACGCTCCGCGCGCATGTCCGCTTCGGACATGCGAGAGGTCCAACGTCACCTGCGTTCAGGGCGGCGTCAGGTGAGGGCGAACGCCGCGCGACATGCGTTCGCTGCGCGTCGAGCCTTGCGCGGCTCACACGCTCCAATTGCCCAGCAGGATCGCGAGGTCGCTCGCGTCGACGTCGCCGTCCTCGTCGAGGTCTGCGGGGCACGGCGTCACATTCGGCCAGCCTTCGCTCGGAGGACACGCGCCCCACGCGCCGAGCAAGAGGGCGAGGTCGTCCGCGCCGACTTCCCAGTCGCAGGTGAGATCGCCGAGAAGCGGCGGAACTGGCGTCAAGAGCACCGCGACGCTGTCGCCCTGCGCGTTCGATCCCGCGCCGGTGATCTGCCCCGCGTCGTTGATCGCGTTCGCGACGGTCACCGTGACGCCCGCGCCCGGTTCGAGCAGGTCGTTCAGGTCCGTCATCACGCCGTCGCGCCAGACGAACGCCGACTGACTGAATCCGGGCGATGGATGCACGCAGATCCCCACGACGACCCGGTCATTGCTGAGGTCATTCGCGTCGCTCCACGTGTAGCCCGGCAGCGCGCCGAGCTCGATCGTCGCGCCTTGCGACCAGAGGAGCGCGAAGTACGGCTGGCCGCCAGTCATCAGCGCCAGGCGCTTCTTGCCGCACGCGTCGCCGACGTCGTTGAGTGCCTTCGCCTCGGCCGCCCACGCGCCCGCGGGCTTCCCCAGATCGATGGTGACGCCGTCGGGCTGGTGGATGTAGGCCGTGCTGTCGTTCCAGATCGCATACCCCATCCATCCGCAGACGGCGCCGCGCGCGTTGATGTCGTTGGCGGTATGGCTCGGTCCGCCCGAAAGGATGAGATCGTGCATCTCTCCGTCCCACACGAAACCGTGCGTCCCCGGATTGCCGAGCACGTTGTTGCCCCACTGGCCGCAGATGAGACCGGACTCGTTGATCGCAAGCGCTCGCGAGTAGTTCCCGCCGGGCAGCGTGCCGAGGCTCGTGACAACGCGTTCGGCGTAGAGAAACGCGACGGTCGGAATCCCGTCGACCGGCTGAAGCTCGCCGACGACGTCGCCGGCGGAGTTGACGCCCCAAGCAAACATGATCGGATACCCGGGAACAGGCGGAAGGGTCGAGACGATTCGTCCATCCCACACGAAAGCGTGCCGCGTCGTCGCGAAGTCGCACGAGTAGCTACCGGCGACAAGCCCATCAGAGTTGATCGACCGTCCTCCGATCACGCTGTTGCACGGCGAGTACAGCAGTTGCGCAGAGTAGCGCATGCAGCTACGCGCGCCCGCAACAGAGTTCGACGTACAAAACGCGACTCCGCAGGCGAGCAGCATCACGGAACACCGATCCGCGATCACTGTGCGCTCGATTCGGTTGTTGCTGATCGCCGCAGGCTCGCTACCCGACCCAACGTCAACTGGTGTGGAGGTGGGTCGCAACATGGCTATTTGAGTCTTGCGAGGGGCGGCGCGGCGACCGAATCGGCGCTCCGTGCGTGACCGAAATCGTCAACCGTCGGAGTCGCGATGAAGAAGCATGACCAACTCCTGAGCATCGTTCTCATCGAATCGATCGCCTTGTCTTGGCTCTCGACCTTCGCAAGTGCGGCCACAAGCTACTACGTCGACATTTCACAGGACAACGGCGATGGTAGCTCGTGGGTGTCGCCGTTCAAATACCTCGCTGACGCGTTCGTCGCGGCCAACTCCGCAGGCGATGTGATCTACGTCGCGCGCGGTGACTATCGCCCAGACGAGGCGTCCGGCGAGGGCATCTCAAACGATGCTGCCACGGGTTTCGCGATCCACAGGGGCGTCACGGTACGGGGAGGCTACAAGGGCGGCGGCGGCTTCGACGCGGGCTCGGTCTTGGTCAACTGCACGTTCGCGAACAACGAGGCGGCCCTCCACGGCGGCGCCTTCTCGATGTCCCGCGACGACGCGGGTCCGGCGCCGCGCGACACCGCGCTGCGCAACTGCATCCTCTGGGGGAACACGAAGTCCCACTGCGAGCCCGAGGAACTGTGCCCCGGCGGCCAGATCGAGATCATCGGCGAAGGCGACGGGCAGGTGCTCGTGGTCGATCACTGCGACGTGCAGGGCGGCGAGGACGAGATCATCGACGTCACCCCCGCAGTCGTTCAGTGGGACGACGACATCGACTTCGACCTCGATCCGCTGTTCGCCAACATGGCGCAGGGGCAACTGCAACTCGACTACTCGTCGCCGTGCGTTAACAGCGGCGACCCGACCTACTTCCCGAGCGACGACGCGGACGTCGACAGCAATCCCGCCAACGACGGCGACCCGGTGCCGTGGGACGTCGCGCGACAGGAGTGATTCGCGAACCAAGGCTGCCTTGACGTCGGCGCGTACGAGAACCAAGTCGGCACGTGCCTCGGCGACATCACCGACGGCACCGGAGGCCTTCCCGACGGCGCCCCGACGGCACAGTGAACAGCTACGACTTGGGGCTCGTGCTCGGCGCATGGGGCAGCAGACCCGGCGGCGTGGCGGACATCGCCGCCGCCGGAGCCAGTTCGCCGTGCGGCGACAACGTCGTCGACGCGGCGGATCTCGCGGCGGTCTTCGGCGCCTGGGGCGACTGCCCGGGCGGCTTCGCGGCCAAATCCTCGGAAGGCGGAACACCAGGCCCGACGCCGCTCGACGTCGCCGAGTCCATGGGCTTCGCCTCGCTCGACGAATTCGTCGCGTGGCTCACGGAGATGGATCCCGAGTCGATGTCAGCGTGGCTCATGACGATCTTCGGGTCGTGAGGCTGCGGTGCGCGCAGTCGACGCGCGCATGCCGCCGCGCGTTCGCCCTCACCCGACGGCCCAATCACGATGCAGAGACGCCGTCGACCTCTCCCGCCGAAACGTCGATCGCCCGCATCGAGTCGGTCGCGGGAGAGGTGCGCAGCCACGCTCCTCTCCCGCGCGCCGGGCTGGACGAGGCGCGAGCGCGATCGTGCACGTCTCGAGCGACTCTGCGCCACGACGAGCAGCGTCGCGCAGCGCGATGCAGGCAGCCACCGTGCCTTCCTCCGTGAGCCCTCCGCGTCCTCCGCGGCTCCGTGTTGAATCAGAAGCGCGATCCGCGCCTCACCCGCGCAGAGTCAACGCCGTTAACGTCCGCACGTCGCTGCACGTGTCGAGCGCGAGGATCGCCTGCGAGAGCTTCTCGCAGCGCTCGCGGCCGATCACGCCGTCGCCGAGGGCGTGGAACTTCACGCCGATCTCGTCCTCGGTCATCGGATCGCGCGGGTCGCCCTTCGGGACGTCGACGCGCTTCGCGAAGCTCTTGCCGTCCTTGGTCGTGATCGTCACGCGGCTCGGTTGGAACTTCGGGAAGAGGGCTTCGAACTCGGTGTTCGCGACGACCTTCACCTTGTCCATCACCGCGTGGAGCGACGTGTCCATCACGCGCTCCTCGCGGAATTGGAGCGGCGTCACCATGCCGTCGACCAAGCCGACCGCCATGCAGTAGGGGAGCGAGTGATCGGCGGTCTCCTTCGAGTTCGGGCGGTACTTGTGCGGGTCGCCCAAGATGTCCGCGGCTCGCGCGATCACTTCGACCTTGATCTCGGTGACGTCGGCGGCCTTGATGCCGTTTTCGTTGACGCACTTCAGCATCGCGGTGAGCGGCGCGTGGCTGAGCGCTTCGACGGGGAAGCTCTTCATGCCGCAGTCGTTGATGCGGTAGCGGTCATTCGAGGTCATCGGCAGCTTGTCGAGCAGCACCTTCGTGTCGAAGGATGCAGGCGTGCCCTTGTAGTGCACGTGGCCGAACACCGCGAAGAGGCCTTCCTTGCCGTCGAAGATGTGCTCGGGTCCGGTGTAGCCGCGCGATGCGAGAAGCGCCGACTCGACGCCCATGCGCGTGGCCCACGGGTCGACGGTGTTCTTCATGTTCGTGAGCTTGCCCGCGGTGACCGCGCCGGGCGAGAACGTGCGAGCCGCGGAGATGCCGATCGCCTGCACCGTCTGCTCGACGTTCAGGCCAAGTACGCGAGCCGCGGCGATCGGCGCCGCGAACGCGGTGAGCGTCGCGTGATGCCAGCCGTATTCGCGTACGCCGGGCACGCCGAACTCGCACAGCCGCTGCTCGATCTCGTACGCGATGACCGTCGCGAGGATCAGATCCTTGCCCGACTTCCCGAGGCTCTCGCACAGCGCGAGCGGCCCACAGATGATGTCGGACGGATGGCACGGGTCGGCCTTCCAGTAGATGTCGTTGTAGTCCATCGCCCGCACCATGTGCGAGTTCAGGAACGCGGCGTCGACCGGGTTCGTGCGCAGGCCGGAGACGAAGAGCGTGCACGGTCCCGAGCCGCGATCGCCCGCCTTCTCGAGCCCTTGCATCGCCCGCTGGTGCGCGAGCAGGATGTGCGCGTCTTCCTGCTGGCTGCCGCCGAGCGCGCAGCCGAGCGAGTCGAACCAGAAGAGCTTCGCGGCGCGGATTGCATCGGCGCTCAGATGCTCGTAGCGGAGCGACGTCGACCATTCGGCGAGCGTGTGCGAGAGGTACTTCTTGGTCGATGGGGAAGCAGTAGCGGCGGCCATGGGAGACTCCTCGCCGGGCAGCGTAAGCGACGGTTGCGACTCCAGGCTACGCCGCGCGTCGGCTGCGCGCAGAGCGGCTTGAGCTCCGCGATGCTGGGCGGGTCGCGGGTCGCGCAGTGGCGGCGCGCGACTCGGCTGCGCCCCGCGCGACCTGCGTACGTGTGTCGCCGCGACCTCGATCGAACTGGCGAATCCGCACCGTCTTGCCTGAGATCCGAACGAGCAAGACGAGTTCGCCACCGAGCGCGTGGATCAGCCGCCCGAGCGTGCTGACCTGAATGTCTGACTGTCGCTCGATTTTCGAGAGACTTGGCTGCTTGATCCCGAGGGCCTCGGCGACGTCGCGCTGACTCCGGCCTGAGACCTGGCGCAGCTCGCCGAGCAGCATCTCCGAGAGGAGTTCGCGTGTGCGCGCGGCGGCGCGGCGCTGGACGGCGGGCGTCGCGGTTCGGCGGACGAGTTGGTTGAACGACTTTGCCATCTAGGTGCTCCTTCTGCTCCTTGGTCGCGGGCGACGGCGGGGGCTTGTCGCGGGATCTGGATCGGCGCCCCGCTCTTGCCTGCGCCCGGCGATGTGCGCGTCGAGCAGCGCATCCGCGCGGGCGATCAGCGTGCGGTAGAACCGGCGCTGGCTGACGCCGCGCTTGTCTCCGGCGCAGCACAGGATCGCGGCACGATCCGGGTCAAAGGCGAACGCGATCCGCAGCGTGCAAGCGCGTGTGTCGGCTCGGAGTTCCTTCATGTTGGCGTGGCGCGAGCCCGAAAGCGTGTCGACGTGCGGCCGCCCGAGCCTCGGGCCGAACAGCTTGAGGAGTTCGACCTTGGCGATCACTTCGACCTGCTCCTCAGAAGGAAGCGTGCGAAACCAGTCGTCGAACTCTTCCGTCGTCCCGACGCCCCACATGGCCGAAGCATAGCGAATAGGCTATCGATGTCAATAGCCTATTCGCTATTTTCAGTCGAGCGTTGCCGCGCTGCTCGCCGCCATCACCCCGCGTATCGCGCGATCTCCCGCGCGACGTCGGTCGTGCTCGCCTTGCCGCCCATGTCGTAGGTGCGGACCTTGCCTTCCTTCACCACGCGAGCGATCGCTCCTTCGAGCCGCGTCGCGCGTTCGGCTTCGCCGAGCCAGTCGAACATCATCTTGACGGTGAGGAGCATCGCGATCGGGTTCACCTTGTTCTGACCCGCGTACTTCGGCGCCGAACCGTGCGTGGGCTCGAAGACCGCGTACTTGTCGCCCATGTTCGCGCTCGGCGCGAAGCCGAGGCCGCCGACGAGCCCGGCGCAGAGGTCGCTCACGATGTCGCCGAACATGTTCTCGGCGACGAGCACCGAGTAGTCCTGCGGGTTCTTGAACATCCACATGCAGATCGCATCGATGTTGGCCTCGTCGGCCCAGATGCCGGGATATTCCTTGGACATCTCGCGGAAGATCCGCGTCATCAGGCCGCCGGTCTCGCGCAGCACGTTCGGCTTCTCGACAAGCGTCACCCGCTTGCGGCCGGTCTTCTTGGCGAACTCGAACGCCTGGCGACAGATGTTGGTGCAGCCTTGCTTGCTCACGATGCGCGTCGACAACGCGACGTTCTCGAGCCCCTTGTCCTTCCACGGCTTCATCTTGGGGTTGAGGCACAGCGCGTCGTACACGCTCTGCGGCAGCGGATAGAACTCGATGCCGCCGTACATGCCCTCGGTGTTCTCGCGGAAGACCACCTGGTCGATCGGAATCTCGGCGCCCGACGGATTCGCCAGCGCGGTGCCGCGATAGTTGAGCGGATTGCCGGGATAGCTCTTGCACGGCCGCATGTTCGTGTGCAGGTTGAACATCTGCCGCAGCTTCACGATCGGGCTGAAGTAGACGAGGTTCTTCGTCTTCAGCTCCGGCGCGAGTTCTTCCTTCGCGTCGTCCTGCGGCTTGCTGGTGATCGCGCCGAACAGCCCGCACGTCGTGCCTTGGAGCGCCTTGACGGTGCGCTCGGGGAGCGCGTTGCCTTCCTTGCACCAGAACTCCCAGCCGATGTCGCACGGGACGTACTCGGCGTCGAACTTCATCGCGTCAAGCACGATGCGCGAGGCTTCCATCACGTCGTTGCCGATGCCGTCGCCCGGCATCCATGCGATCGAATACTTGGCCATTGAGTCAGGCTCCTGAGGTCTGAGAGTGTGCGATGCGCCGCGCGACCAGCGCTTCCGCGCCGCCCGCGACGACGAGGCGCTGGGCCACCGGGCTCAGCGCGGGGAACGCGAACGCGCGGTCGAGCGCCCGCAGCGTCGAACGTCGATAGTCGATCTCGATCGCGCCCATGTCGGCAGTCTTGCCCGACGCGGACTTGGCCTTGGCGCTCGCGATGGCGTCGCGGAGCGCCCGCACGAGCTCGGGACATTCGAACACGACGAAGCCGTTGTTGAACGCGTTGCGCTTGTACGTCTCGCTGAAGCTCGCGGCGACGACGCAGGGGATGCCGAAGTACTTGAGCGCGGTCGCGGCTTGTTCGCGCGACGAGCCGGTGCCGAAGTTGAGTCCGCCCACGACGACGTCGCCGGGTTGCGCGAAGGCGAGGAACGACGGGTCGTAGTTCTCGAAGATGACCCGCTTCATCTCGTCCGGGGTCATGGCGTCGTTGTAGGTGTGCTTGCCCGCGAAGATGCCGTCGGTATTCAGGTTGTCCTTGTCGAGGAAGAGCAGGCGTCCGCGCACGACGGCCGGGAAGCCTTCGACGATGTCGACGCTCGCCGGTGCGGACGCGGCGCTCGCGCGCGGCTTCGTCGTCGTGCGCACCGGCTCGTCGCGGAACTCGGTCGGCGACGCGATGTACCCGGCGATCGCGCTCGCCGCGACGACGGCGGGGGAGCCGAGGTACACGAGGCCGTTGCGATCCCCCATGCGACCCTCGAAGTTGCGGTTCGTCGCCGAGATGCCGACCTCGCCCGCCTTGATCGTGCCCTTGCCGAGGCCGATGCACGTGCCGCAGCCGGGCGGCAGCTCGATCGCGCCGGCGTCGACGAGCGTCTTCCAGTGTCCGTCGCGCGTCGCTCGCTCCTGCACCTCGGCGCTCGCGGCGGCGAGATAGAACTCGACGCCGGCCGCGACCTTCTTGCCTTTGACCACGCGCGCCGCTTCCGCGAGATCCTCGTAGCGGGCGTTCACGCAGCTCATCAGCCACGCCTTGTTGATCGCAACGCGCTTCGCCTGAATCGCGGGTAGTGAGTGCATCGTCTTCACGTCGTTCGGTCCCGACACGTGCGGCACGACCGATGCGAGATCGAGTTCGAGCTCGATCGCGTACGACGCATCGCGATCGGACGCGATCGCGGCGCGCTCGTGCCACCAGCGCTCGACGTCAGCGACGGAGTAACCGGCGCGGGAGCCGTCGCGCACTTCGCCTCGCCCGTCTCTGCGCTGAGACGCCGCGTCGAAGAACCGCGCGCGCTCGAGCAGGAACGCCCGCAGCGTCTCGTCGAACGGAAAGAGCCCGGCGAGCGCGCCCCACTCGGTCGTCATGTTCGCGATCGACATGCGCTGGTCCATCGACATCGCGGCGATGCCGCCGTCGGCATCCACGAACTCGACCGCATGGTTGAGGACCTCGTCCTTGTTGAATGCGCCGCACAGCGCGACGATCACGTCCTTGCCGGTGACGCCGGGGCGCAGCTTTCCGCGGAGGGTGACCTTCGCGACCGGCGGCACCTGCCACCACGTCGCGCCGGTCGCCCAGATGCTCGCTGCATCGGTGCGCACGACCGGCGTGCCGAGGCATGCGAGCGCGCCGTACAGGTTCGAGTGCGAGTCGCTGCCGACGACCATGGCGCCGGGCACGACGTAGCCCTGCTCGACCATGAGTTGATGCGCGATGCCGGTGCCGGCGGGGAAGAAGTCGACGCCGTGCTCGCGGGCGAACTGGCCGATCTTCGCGTACTTGCCGAGGTTTTCCGGCGTGAGGTTCTGGATGTCGTGGTCGATCGCGAAGACCGGTTGATGCGGATCGAGGAGTCTCGGCGGCTTGCCGGCGTTCTTGAAGATCTCGCGGAACTTCGGAATGACGGCGCCGGTGTTGTCGTGCGTCATCACGTGCTTCGGGCGGATGGTGATGAAGTCACCCGAGCGCACGACGTCGCCGGGGCGCAGCCCTTCGGCGTGACGGGTGGCGATCTTCTCGACGAGGGTCAATGGCATGGGTGCCCCCTCCACCATTCGCTTCGCGAATGGTCCCCCTCCCCCGACGCTGCGCGTCGAGGAAGGATCGAATGCGGCGCCCCAGCATCCTCCCCCGCGCAGCGGGGGAGGGGGACCGCAGCGCAGCTGCGGTGGAGGGGGCAGCTCATCTCGTCCACATTCATCACTTCGCCGCCTTCCCTAACACCTTCGCGATGTCGAAGTCGATGAAGTCGGCGTGGTGGAAGATCCAGCTCTCGATGGTGCGCTCGACCTTGTCGCCCTCGTGGCTGTGCGTGGCGACGATGTGCATCACTTCCGCGGGAATGCCGTGCTTGTAGCAGAGCGCCACGCCGCTGAACGGATGACGCAGCATGTCGCCGAAGTGGCCCTTCATCACCTTGCCGCCCGCGTCCTTGTCGAACTCGAGCATCTTGCCGACGTCGGCCAAGAGCGACCCGGCGATGAGGTAATCGAGGTTCACCGGAATGCGGTCGCCGAACACCTCGCGCAACACCTTTGTGATCGCGATGCACTGCTTGCAGCACGAGTTCAGGTGCTCGACGAACCGCAGGTCGATCTTGCCCGCGAGGAGCGTGAACGGGATCGCGCGGATCTCGTCGAACGTCCAGCCCTTGCCGCCGCATCCGGTCGCGAGCGCCTCGCTCCACACCTTCGCCACGCGCTCGCGCAGCGACGCGTCCTTGATCTGCATGAGGTCGGGGAAGAGCTCGGCGATTTGTGCGGGCGTGTAGGCCATGGCTGGTACTTCCGAAAGTCGACGCAAGGTAATGCGGATCGGCGTTGCTCGCTGCGCGCGGCAGCCCGCCCGGCGCAGCGGCCGATTCACTCGGCCGCGGAGCGCGCGGAGCGAGTGTGCGCCCGGAGGGCGCTACGGAGCGCTCAAAGTTCTATCCAGCGGTCCGTCGTACGCGTGCTTCACCGGATCAATGCGGCGCATCGGCTTCTCGCGCGTTTGTTCCTCGACGACGTGCGCGACCAAGCCCGGCGTGCGGGCGATCATGAAGATGCCGTTGAGCAAGCGCGGGTCGAATCCGAGATCCGCGAGCACCGCGCCGATCGCGCCGTCGACGTTGATCGGTAGGGGCTTGCCGGTCGCGGCGAACGCTCGCTCGATCGCCCGCGCCGCTTCGATGTGCTGACCGCGATCGCCGACGAGTCCGGCGGCGCTCGCCAGTTCGAGGAGCCGCGCCGTGCGCGGGTCCTTGGTGTGGATGCGGTGGCCGAAGCCGGAGATGCGGGCGCCGGTCGCCTTCACTTCCGTAACGAGCGCGGTCGCCGCTTCATCGAGCGTGCGATTCGACGCTCGCGCGCCGTCGATGAGCGTGCCGAGCAGGCGGGCGCAATCCTCGATCGCGCCGCCGTGATGACGGTTGATCGACGAGATGCCCGCCGCGACCGATGCCGAGAGCGGCGCGCCGGTGCTGGCGACGGTGCGGGCCGCGAGCGTGCTCGGCGGCGTGCAGCCGTGGTCGATGCTCGAGACGAGGACCGCGTCCATGAGTCGACCGACGCGCTCGTCGGGGAGCGTTCCGCGCAGGATGAGATGTACGGCGGCGCCGACGCTCACGCGGCCCATGAGATCCGCGATGTCGTAGCCGCGCACGGCGACGTGGTTCGGTTCGATCTTCGTGACGGCGCTCGTCCACACCGCATCGCGCTCGGCGGCGGTCATGAGCGACGTGCAGCCGGGGATGCGCCGCAGCGCCTCGACCGTCGCGGCGGGCAAATCGCCGAAGCCGTCGACGACCGTCGCGCCGGCGGCGCGCAGGGCTTCCACCTTGCCCGCGTGCGTGCCGCGATTGCCTTCGATGATCGCGCCGGCGTGGCTGAAGCGCGTGCCCGATTTCGCCGCCTTGCCGCCGACGTACACGACCACCGGTTTCGTCACGCGCTTCGTCGCGATGAGGTCCGCGAGTTCCTCTTCCTGCGACGAGCCGATTTCGCCGAAGACGACGATCGCTTCGGTTTCAGGATCGGCTTGGAAGCGCAACGCCACGTCGGGAATGCGCAGGCCTAACACCGCGTCGCCGCCGATGTGCACGATCGTCGAGAGACGCACGCCCGCCTGTCCCAAGTAGTAGCCGGTGCTCGACGCCATGCCGCCGGAGCGCGAGATCACGCCGACGCCGCCGGGGCGACCCGGCTTGAACCAGGCTCGCGCTGATTCAGCGCGGCCGCCGATCATGCCGACGACCGCCTTGCCCGGACTCACGATGCCGAGCGTGTTCGGGCCGACGAACTCGGCGCCGTGCAGCTTCGCGCAGGCGGCGATCTCCATCGCGTCCCACACCGGCACGCGATCGGCGACGAGCACCGCGAGCTTCACGCCCGCCTCAAACGCTTCGATCGCGGCAGGCTTCACCACCGGCGCGGGCACGAAGAGGACGGAGATGTCGATCGCGCCGAGTTCCTTCGTCGCGTCGCCCACCTTGTCGAAGACCGGCAAGTCAAGCGCCGTCGTGCCGCCCTTGCCGGGCGTGCAGCCGCCGACCACGCGCGTGCCGTAGTCGAGCATGAGGCGCGTGCGGGCCATGCCTTCGCGCCCGGTGATTCCTTGCACGAGCACGCGCTTGGTTTCGTCGACGAGGATCGCCATGACGACTAACGCTCCTCCCGAATGCCGGTCGCGTCGGCGAGTCCGGGGATGTCGAGATCGACGAACACCGCGTCGATCGCGGCGCGGCGGCATTCGACTTCGGCGGCGATGAGTTCGCTGTCCTTGCTCGCGAGCTGGGCGCCGGCGAGGGCGAATTCGGGCTTGCCGCCGTTGTCGCGCAGGATCCCCGTCGCGTGCGCCAGGATGATCGGCTTCGCGCGTTCCCAGCGCGAGGCGTCGACGAGCACGCGCCCGCCGTTGATCGGCGCGGCGACCACGTTCGGTCCCTTCGTCCATGCGGGAACGCGCCGCGGTCGCGGCGACCACACGCGGCCGCCCGCCGCTTCGACGAGCTCGCTGAAACGCCGCGCGATGAACGCCGGCGTGTCGGTCTTGCGATAGCCCTCGACCGTCGCGGGCAGGTCGCGGCACGCCGACTCGAGGATGTCGACGGCCCGGTCCTCGGTGTTGCCGCCGAGGCGAATGACCGCGGGCACGTCGAGGTTCATCTCCCAGAAGGCCTTGGCTAACCCGTACGCGGACCAGAACTGTTCCTGGCTCGCGACGCCCGAGCCCGAACCGAAGTAGCCGCAGAGCCCGGGCTGGCTGAGGATGATCCGCGACGCGCGATAGACCTTCGCGCTTGACGGGTTGCCCGAGGTGTCGGTGAAGTTCGCGACCGTGAATCCGTGCGTGGCGATCGCGTCCATCGCCATCATCGAGCCGCCGCCGCCCGCGCCGTGGAAGCCGACGAGTCCGCGAGCGCCGCTCGAGCCCGTCGCGGCGGGTGCGGTGGCGAGCTGCGCGAAATAGAACGTGCCGCGGTGGTCGGCCTGCTCGACCGCGTACGCCACGCGCTCGAGCGCCGTGGGCGGATGGTCGAATTCGCGGGCGATCTCGATGCCGAGTTCCGGGTGACGGAAGACCGCGTAGTCGTCGATCGTCATGCGGCAATCGGCCGCGACGATGTGCCCATCCTGCGTCAGGACGAGCGGGTTCACCTCGACGCTGCGGGCCTCGGCGGCCTTCGCCACATCGAAGATCGCTCGCAGCGCGGCGACGAGCGCGTCGATGCCTGCGGCGTCGTGCGCCCGCAGCGCGTCGCGGGCGGCGCTGCGCAGTGCCGCGTCGTCGGGACCCGTGGCGACGTCGCAGGGGATGCGTCGGGTCGACGCGGCGCGATCCTCGACGCCGGAGCCGCCCGACGACGAGAAGAGCAGGACCGGCGCCCGCGCGCGGTCGTCGATGGCGAGCGACGCGAAGAACTCGCGCACGATCGGAAGTCGCTCCTCGACGAGCACGCTGTCGACCGGGAACTGGCCGACGCGAAGCTGGAGCATGCGGGCCGCGTGATCGCCCGCAGCTTGGGGCACCTCAGCGAAGGCGACGCCGCCCATCGCGGCGCGGCCCGTCGTCCACGCCTGGATCTTCACCACGACCGGACAGCCGAGCGATGCGGCGGCGTGCTGTGCCTCCAACGGCGACCGCGCCACCTGTCCGCGCGGTACCGCGATCCCGTGTCGTGCGAGGACGCGCTTGCCTTCGAATTCGGAGAGACGAGCCATGGTGGATGCAGGGCCGCGACGCGGCGCGTCCACCTCTCGCGGGCCGCGCGGGCGAGAGGGCCACTGTAGCCGAAGTGATGCCGCGATTGGGGCGTCTCGCCGCCGCGCGGCGCTCGCGCGATCAGTCCTGCACGACGCGCATCGCGATCAGGTCCTGAACGTCGATGAGGCCGACCGGGCGTCCGTCGTGGTCGACGACGGGGATCTCGTCGAGACGACGCTCGCGCACGAGCTGCACCGCGTCGCGTACGAGGTGATCGACGTTGAGGTGCTGCGGATGTCGCGTCATGCACTCGTGGATCGGCCGATCCAACGCCGAAAGGTCGCCCTTGTTGATGAGCCGTCGCAGGTCGCCGTCGGTGAAGATGCCCGAGAGCCGACCCAGCGCGTCGACCAGCACGACCGCGCCCGCGCGGCGGACCGCTCCGGTCGAGGTGAGCGCGCCGCGCACGGGCACGTCGTCGCGCACCACCGGCAAGTTGTCGCCGACGCGGAAGCGGATGGCCTCGGTCACCGGCCGCAGGCTCGCGCCGAGCATGCCGCCGGGGTGGTGCTTGTGGAACTCGTCCGCGTCGAAGTCGCGGCGCCGCGCCAAGGCGAGCGCCAGCGCGTCGCCGGCGGCGAGCATCGCGGTGGTGGACGCGGTCGGCGCGAGACGCAGCGGGCAGGCCTCGACGATGTCGCCGAGGTTGATGTGCACGTCGCACTGCCGTGCGAGATTCGACGCGGGCTTGCTCGACATGCCGATGCGGGCGACGCCGTCGGCCTTGAGGATCGAGGCGAGCGACACGACCTCGGGCGTCTCGCCGCTGAAGCTGAGAAGCAGGACGACGTCGCCTTGGCGAATGCGCCCGAGGTCGCCGTGCACCGCTTCGGCCGGGTGGACCACGTGCGACGGCTGGCCGAGGCTGGCGAGGGTCGCGGAGATCTTGGCGCCGACGAGCCCGGACTTGCCCATGCCCGACACGACCACGTGGCCGCGGCAGGACTCGAGCAGGTCGAGCGCGCGGAGCCACTCGCTCGCGTCCGGTCCGCGCACGCGCTCGGCGAGCCGACGCACGGCCTCGGCCTCGGCGATCAGCGCGTCGACGAGGAACGACTGCTCGGCGGCGACGGCATCCGAGCTTCGTGCGTTCTGGGCGGACCGCGAACTCATGATCGAGGCGATGATAGTTTTTCCGGGCGTTCGTTGCCCGCGGCGCAATGCTCCCGCGCGACGCATGGGGTACGCTTCGACCGATGCCCGCGCAAGACGACTATCAGGTGCGCCTCTCGAGCTTCCAAGGGCCGCTCGACCTCCTGCTGTACCTGATTCGCCGCGCCGAAGTCGACATCGAGGACATCCCGATTCACGAGATCACCTCGCAGTATTTCGAGTTCCTGCGACAACTCGATCGCGTGGACATCGACCTCGCCGGGGAGTTCCTGGTCATGGCGGCGACGCTCATCGAGATCAAGTCGCGGACGCTGGCCCCGTCGCCCGAAGGCGAAGCGGCTGACGCGACCGACGCGTCGTCGGCGATGGGTGATCCGCGGGCCGAGCTCGTGCAGCAGTTGCTCGCGTACCAGCGATTCCGCAACGCGGCGGATGAACTCGATCGGCTGCGCGACGAGTATGCGAACCGCTGGGTCGCGCGGGCCCGCGAGGGCGAGGCGCCGGCCGACGCGTCGGGCGACGATGACGTCGAGCTCGAGGACGCGCACATTCTCGACCTGTTCGAGACCTACGAACGGATCATCAGCGCGATCGATCTGACGCGCCTCGGCGAGCACAAGGTCGCGTACGACGACACGCCGATCACGCTGCACCAGACGGATCTTCTCGACCGGCTCCAGCGGGCGCCCAACGGTGCGCTCTCGCTGCGACAAGTGTTCGAGGGGCGCTCGCGCGGCGAGATGATTGGGCTTTTTCTCGCGACGCTCGAACTCGCGCGACAGCGGAAGCTCCAGATCCGCCAGGACGAGCGCGAGCACGACATTCAGCTCGAGTTGCTCAGCGAGGACGACGGCGTGATGTCGTTCGACGCGGCGGCGAACGTCGCGAAGAACTGACGGCCGGCGCGGGTGACAACGCCGTCGAGGGTATTGGGCGGCGCGGCGTGGGCTTGTACACTCGTCCCGATCGGCTTCGCCAGCGCCGCGTGGGGAATGCGGCCGGAGCGCCGAGAGAGCGAAACGGAGGAGAAGATGCGCGACGGTGCTCGAAGAGCGGTGGTCTTGGCGGCGATCGGCGTTGCACGCGCGACCGCTTCGTCCAGTTTCGGCCAGTCGTGCGGCGCACCGTCGAGCGGCGACTGCTGCGTCGCCCACGACGGTACGGCTTGCAACGACGCGACCTGTTGTCAGACGGTGTGCGCGATCGACGCCGCGTGCTGCTCGATCGCCTGGGACGGCGTTTGCGCCGGCGAGGCAATCGCGAATTGCGACGCATGCAACTTCGCCGCCTGCTACGGGGTGCCGACGTGCTCCGGCGCGAACGTGGAAGAAGGCGAATATTGCGGCGGCACGCCGAACGGCGGTTGCGACGAGCCGGGCAACGGCTTCACGCCGGTCGTGCTCGGCGACCGCATTTGCGGTCGCTATTGGGCCGACGCGGGACAGCGCGACGTCGACGCGTATCAGTTCACGCTGACGCGAGCCCGCGAGGTGTCGTGCACGCTCACCGGAGAGTTCCCGACTTCGGTGCGCCTGGTTGATGCGACGTGCGTGAATCCCGCGACCTATGCCGCCGCGGAAACCACGATCTGGAGCTGCACCGCGACCTCATCGCCGATTTGCCTGCCGCCCGGCACCTACCGCGCCGTCGTCGAGGCGGTGCCGCTCGGCGGCTTCCCGTGTCAGCACGGCGGATGGACGTACTCACTGGCGATCGACGACGGCGGCGCCTGCGGTTGCGTCGGCGACATCGACGGCAACGGCGTCACCAACGCGGCCGATCTCGGCATCCTGCTTGGCGGATGGGGTTCGCGCGGAGCGACCGACTTGAACGGCGACGGGACCACCGACGGCGCGGACCTCGGATTGCTGCTGGGTTGCTGGACCGTGTGACGCTGCGCGTTTCTCGAGGTTCACGCGCGGGCGGCTGCCACGAGCGCTTCGGCGAGTCGCGGCGGCGCGACGACGATCCCGACGTTCGCGCTGAGCGTCGGGCCACGACCGAAGTCGAGCGGCTCGCCGCGCAGGTCGCAGACGGTGCAGCCCGATTCCATGGCGATGCGCACGCCGGCGGCGTGATCCCACACGCACTCGGCACGCGTCGCGTCGCGCGGGATGCGGAGATACGCGTCGGCGCGGCCGTTGGCGACGAGCAGGTACTTCGAACAACTGTCGAGTCGAAACGGCTCGAACGTCTCGCCGATGCGCCGCGCCAGCGTCACCGCGGAGTCGGCGTCGCCGTGCGCCCGTTCGAACGAAAGCGCGAGGCGGATCGGATCGCCGCGCTTCCAGTCGTGAGCCACGAGCGCCGCCGATTCGCCTCCCGCAAGCGACGCGATGCGGGCGCCTGAGCGCGGCGCCGCCACCGCGATCACGCCCGGCGAGCTCGGCGTCGCCGGATCGGCGGCCGTCGGATCGAGCGCCGGCGACGCGATGACCGACTCCGCGGGCGTGCCGCGGCCGTTCTCGCCGGCGATCCACGCGAGCGCGATCGCGTACTGCCCTCCGCGCAGGAATCCCTTCGTCCCGTCGACCGGATCGAGCGCCCAGCAGGGGCCGTTGCGAGGATCGGCCTTCGGCGTCGCCAGTGCCTCGAGGATCTCCTCGGCGTCGATGCCCTCTTCGGCCGCGTCGGCCGCGGCGACGACCGCGTCGAGGATCGCGCGGTGCGCCTCGTCGCGCAGCGCCGTGTCGCTCTCCTCGCCGAGGATGGGCGCTGCGCCGAGCAAGTGCGCGAGCATGCGCACGACGATCGCCTGACTCGCGAAGTCGGCGATCGTCACCGGACTCGCGTCGTCCTTGGCGATCGTCTCGCTCGCCGCGCGGTCGATCAGGGCGCGGGCGGCTTGGGTCGCGAGCACCGCGCGGCGCACGGCGGCGAACGCCGCGGCTTGGCGCCGCGTGCTCCAATCGTCTCGAGTCATCGATCGCGCTCCATCGGTCTCATCGAACTCGTTCCCGCTCCGGCGCCATGTCGCAGCCGAGCCCGCGATCGCGACAGGCGGCGACGATCACCGCGAGGAACTCGTCGCCGTAGTCGCGGAGCTTGCGCTGACCAACGCCGCGGATGGCCGCGAAGCCGTCCAGCGTCGACGGCCTCGTGCGCGCGAGTTCGCGTAGCGTCTCATCGTTGAAGACGACGTACGGCGGTTTGCCGATGCGCTGCGCGACCGCGCGGCGCAGCGTGCGCAACTCGTCGAACAGTTCTCGATCGACCCCGCGCCAGCCCGCTTCGGCCACCGCGGAGCGCGTGGCCTTTGTCTTGATGCGTGGACGAAGCAGCGTCACTTCGACGTCGCCGCGCAGGACCGGGATCGAGGCGTCGGTGAGCGTGAGCACCGGGCGATCGCCGCCGGTCGACGCGAGCAATCCTTGGTCGACGAGCTGATGCACGAGGTTTCGGATCACCGCGGGCGGCCGCTCGCGCATGAGGCCGTGCACCGTCAGCGCGTCGTGCCGGCAGTCGCGCACGAGGTCGGTGTTCGCGCCGTGCAGCACGTCGGTCACGTGGCGCACGCCGAATCGCTGGCCGACGCGTGCGACCGCCGAGAGGATCTGACGCGCGGTCTGCGTGGCGTCGCGCAGGAGTTCCACCTCGCCGAGGCAGCAGTCGCACGCGGCGCAGGGGTTGCCGACGCCCGGCTGTCCGAAGTACGCGCTCAGCGCGTGGTGGCGGCAGGCGACGGAGACGCAGAACCGCTGCATGTCGCGCAGCAGTCCGAGCTGTGCTTCGAACGCGGTCTCGATCGCGGCACGCTCACGCTCGTCGGTGCACTCGGTCTCGTCGGCGGATCGGCGCATGAGCCGCTCCCAGCGCAGCGCGTCGGCGGGCGAGTGCAGGAGCACGCACTCGGCCTCGAGCCCGTCGCGGCCGGCGCGGCCGGTCTCCTGCTGGTAGTGCTCGATCGACTTCGGCATCGTCGCGTGCACCACACAGCGGACATCGCCGCGGTCGATGCCCATGCCGAACGCGACCGTCGCCACGACGACGTCGAGCTTTTCGTCGGCGAAGTCTTCCTGCGTGCGATGGCGCACGTCGGCCGGCAGCCCGGCGTGGTAGCACGCGGCGCGGATGCCGGCGTCGCGCAGATGCTCCGCCATCGACTCGGTCTCGCGCCGCGAGAGGCAGTAGACGATCGCCGCCTCGCCCGCGTGTCGCCGCAACGCTTCGATGGTCTGCGCGACCGGCTCGACGCGCGGCACCACGCGATAGGTGAGGTTCGCGCGATCGAAACTGCCGACGAGTTCGATCGCGTCGCGCAGCCGAAGCTGCTCGCGGATGTCCGCGCGGACGCGCGGCGTGGCGGTGGCGGTGAACGCCTGGATCGACGCCTCGGGAAACCGATCGCGAAGTCTCGCGAGCTGGCGATACTCCGGGCGAAAGTCATGGCCCCATTGGCTGATGCAGTGAGCCTCGTCGACGGCGAAGTTCGCGATGCGATAGCGGCCGAGCGCCGCGATGAACCCGTCGGACGCGAGCCGTTCGGGCGAGACGAAGAGCAGGCGATACTTGCCCGCCTCAAGTCCGTGGCGAACCGCGGCACGTTCCTCGTCGCTCATGCCGCTGTGGAGCGCCGCCGCCGGATAGCCGCAGGCCAGCAGCCCGTCGACCTGGTCCTTCATCAGCGCGATCAGGGGGCTGACGACGACGTCGAGTCGCTCGGCGACGAGCGGCGGCATCTGGTAGCACAGGCTCTTGCCGCCGCCTGTGGGAAGGACCACGAGCGCGTCGCGGAGGTCGAGGCCCGCGGCGATGGCTTCGGACTGCAGCGGCCGAAGCGAGTCGTAGCCGAAGTGACGCTTGAGGAGCGCGCAGACGCGGGCCTCGCGATCGGCGTCGAGGCGCGCGGGCTCGGCACTCGTGCGCTCGATGCTCGCGGCTTCCTGCGCGAGACGCAGGTCATGCGTCGCATACGACTCCGTTCGTAACGGCACCGGCATTCGGCCGCAGGATACTGCGGTCCGAGCGCGGCGCTCGATTTCACGGAGTTTTTTCCGGCGCCGCAGTCGCGCGCACTCGCGATCGCGCTGCCCGCGGTCAGCCGCCGCCGAGCACTTCGCGCCGCGCGGCGGCGCTCAGGCTGTCGGCGAGCGTCGCGACGATCTTCTCCTGCAGCGATTTCGCCTTGCCGACCGCGTCGGCCTCGACGAGATCGTTGCAGAGGATCGAGAACGCCATGCGGCGGCCGTCGCGCGCCGTCACGAATCCCGAGAGGCACGACACGCCACGGATGTAGCCGGTCTTGCACTGCACCGTGCAGCCGGTTTTCTCGACGTCCTTGAATCGCTTCTTGACGGTGCCGGTCTTGCCGCCGATGGCGAGCGACTGGATGTAGGTCGGGCCGAGCGCCGGGTCGCGGTGGAAACTCGCGAGCCACGCGGTCATCGCGGCCGCGGTCACGCGATTCTCGCGCGAGAGGCCGGAGCCGTCGTCGGGGTTGATCGTCGAGGCGAGCGTGCTGTTCGAGAGTCGCGACGCGACGACGTGACGCAACGCGGCGATGCCGTTGGACCACGAGCCGGGCGATTTGGTGGCCTCGTGCCCGAGTCGCTTCAGCAGGCTCTCGGCGTAGAGGTTGTCGCTGTCGGTGTTGCACCGGTAGAGAGCGGTCGCCACCGGCGTTCGAATCTCGGGGCCCACGGCGTCGCCGACGAAGATCGGGTCGTCGCCGGTGGCGATGCGTTGCGATCGCACTTTGACGCCGGCGGCTCGGAGGCGATCGGCGAAGACCCGCGCGACCAGCGTTGGCACGTCGTGCAGCGTGACCGCGGCCGGGTCGGTCGCCGGGAACTTCACGTTGCCGTTGAACGTGAATGCGTTCTGGTCGGGTGGCCGGTTGATCCAGAACGTGTGGCGGTCCTGCGGTCCGGTACGGCTGGTGGTCGCGTTCGATCGGATGAGCGCGGGGAGGTCGGGATCGAGTCGCGAGACGTCGGCGGCGCTGCCCGGTCGCGGGCGAGGCCACACATAGAGGAGGTTGTGGTGGAAGTTGAGTCCCCACACCTCGGCGCAGTAGTCCTCCTTGTACTGGTCCTTCGGCCAGTTCGGGTGGTAGCTGACGCCGTCGAAGACGCGGGCATCGACGATGACCTCGTCGACGGTCGCGACGTTGAGCGTCTTCACAGCGTCGACCCAGATCTTCAGCAGCTCGTCGACGTCGAGGCCCTTCCGCTCCTTGCCGTCGGGGCCGGTCCAGGTCATATCGGCGAGGAGTTCCGGGTCTGCGAACGCAGGGTCGCCGTCGCCTTCGATCACCAAGTCGTCACCGACTCGGATGAGCCGCGTGCGGAAGCTGAAGTCCGCACCGAACGCCCGCAGGAACGCCCCCGTGGTCAGGAGCTTCATGTTGCTCGCCGGCATCATCGGCCGCTCGGCGTCAATGGCGACGAGGGCGTCGTCTGACTCGGGGTCGCGCACGCTGACGGCGATGTGGGCCTTCTTCAGGTCGACGGAGCGGACGAGGCGGAGGATGTCGGCGGCGAGGTCCTGCTGCAGGGGAGCACTCGACGCGGACCCCGCGATGACGAGCGCAAGAGCAGTGGCTGCCGCGCGACGCACGGAAGTGAGCATGGGTGGATTATCGGTGGCGCGGGGGCTGCGCCTACAACCTCGGCGACACCCAGAGTTCGTGGCGGTGCAGTCGCTTGCCGACCGCGGTTGGGGCGAGACCGTCCGGCATTGCACGCGTCGGTCCTGAGCGTCGGTCTTGACATCGGGGGAGCGGCGGTGAACTAGGGAGGATTGGGAGGATCTGGCTTGAGAAAAATGACTATCAGAATCGCCGGAAAAACCGGCACAGTCGTTTGCACGCGGCTGTTCCTCCGGTATCTTCTCCAGCGCTCGCTTTGCGCCAGCAGCGGAGAGGGGATCTCGGTCACCCGAAGCGCTTGGTAGAGAGGCAGCGAACGTGAAGACACCTCTGTCACGCAGCGGTGTCGTCTTGGTCGCGAGGAGCAAGCCGCCGGCATCGTTTGCCGGAGGACTTCGTAGGTGCCGGAAGGAGTGGTAGTTGGCTCTTGGCACCGCCGACGCCGACGGAACCGTCCGTCCGGGGTCTAGTGGGCGTGGAAGGGCCGTCCGTCCGGGGACGGAACCCAGCGAACGAGGAGAACCGACACGGCGGTGCCGCACTGCGGGACCGCTGCGTGGCTTGGCTCGTCTCGCACGCAAAGAGCCCGGACCTTTGAGGAGTCTTGGAATGAGGACACTTGCGATTGTTGCCGCTTCTGTCGCGGCGGTTGTGGCGAGCGGAGCCCATGCGGCCCAGAAGACGATGAAGTTCGTCACCGTCGATCCTGGCCAAAGCGTCACTGTGAAATGGTTCAACGGGACCGCTTGGGAGGAGCACGGCACCAGCGCTGGCGTTTTCAAGTGGACCAATACGAACGGCACCGGGGCCTACGTCACGTTCTGCTGCCAGTTGAATGAGAACATCGGTTACGGCGGAACCTACCTGTACAACTGCGTTGATCCGTCGGCCGTTCCCGACGGCGGCGCGGGGAACCTGCCGGTGACTCCGGGACCGATGGGTCTTGTGAAGGCGCAGGTTCTGAAGGACTTGTACTATCGCTTCTATGACACCGCCCGGTCTGGTGCCAACCTTGGCGAGCAGCAGAAGAATGCCGCAGCCTTCCAGTTGTGCGTTTGGGAGATCGTTCACGAAGTGATCGGCGCCACTGAGTCGGCGCAAGACTTCGTAACCTCGTTGGGTCTCGCTGATGGAAACGGCGATTTCTATGTGAAGACGGGCGGCGCAAACGCTGCTACGCTCGCTCTCGCGGAGGGGTGGCTCGACCAACTCGGCGCTGGCGGGGTGTTCAATAGTTACGATGCCCTGACGGGTCTCACGAACATGGACAATCAGGACCAACTCGAGGTCGTGCCGATCCCAGCACCGGTCGTCCTCGCTGGCCTCGGCCTGATCGGCGTTGCCGGTCTCCGTCGCCGCATGAAGAAGGCCTGATCGTCTCCCGATCTTGCTTTGCTAGTACACCCAGGGCGGGAGCCATCGGCTCCCGCCCTGGTTTTTTTCCTCTCCAAGGGGTCGCGGGCCGCTAACGTTTCCCTCGCGACCCGGTTTCGGTTTATTCGGGGCCGATAGCCTACTTGTCAGGCGCTTTGCGACGCGCTCACTGGACGTTGGGGCTGGCAGGCGCAATCTGTTGGCTCACCTTCACTTGTGAAGTGAAGCGCCGGCCTCGTTGGCGAGGCGGCGGGACAGGCAACGCTCGGGTCGCAGGCGCGCCGTCGGCGCTCCTTCACCGCGCGGACACGTATTCATCCTGAGCTGGAAAGAGAGAGAACATGAACCGCGCTATCGCTATCGCCACGGTGATCGGATCCGCCGCGCTCGCGGGCACCGCGTCGGCATCGACGCTGACCATGACCTTCAACAGTCTCACGCCGCGCGTCGAAGGCGTGAACTACAACCTCGGCGGGAATACCGGATCCACGTGGGCCGGTGTCTTCAATTGGACTGGGAGCGGCACCCCGTACAAGACCTTCTGCACGCAGATCGGCGAGACGATCGGGTTTGGTCAGACCGCGACCTACAACTGCGTCGACGTGACGCTCGTCCCCGATTCGCCCAATGGCGGTGGCATCCCCGTCGGACCGATGGGTGCATTGCGAGCGACGGTCCTCAAGGACCTCTACGCCCGTCACTACAACGATGCGACGCTCTCGAGCAACGTGACCGCCGGCGCGTTCCAGATCGCCGTTTGGGAGATCACGCACGAGTCGCTCGGCAACGCCACGACCGCTGCGCAGTACCTCGCCGGTCTCAATGTCACCACCGGGTTCGCCCAGTTCTCCGACGGCAGCGGCGCATCGACCTTGGCTCAGCAGTGGATCGCAGGCTTGGGCATCGACGGCTTCCAGGATTTCGCGTGCCTCATCGGACTGACGAACGAGTCCCTTCAGGACCAGCTCCTCGTGGTGCCGGTGCCGATCCCGGCGGCGCTCGCGGGCCTTGGCCTTCTCGGAGTCGGCTTCCTTCGTCGTCGCGTCGCGAAATGATGCGTTGCGTCTGATAGAGCGCCGACGCCCGATTCCACAACCACATCCGCTCCACCGAGGCGAAGCTTTGCTTCGCCTCGGTTTTCGTTGCGCTCGCGCGGTGAAAGCGCCGTCGCGCGAGCGTCGGTGCCCGGTGCGGCATCAACCCTACGCGACTTTGTCGATTCTGACGGATATGCGACATGGGTGAATCGGCGAGAATGCATGCTCATCGAGCAGTTGCTTGTCGAGGCGGGGGATTGGAAACTCGCTCTTGTCGGCGGTCGATGATGGGAGTACGACATGTGTTTCCGCCCCTTGCGTCGCGTCGCGGCTCGCCCCGCGCTTTCCTTCGCTCGCGCCTTCGCGCTCGGTCGCGTGGCGATGGTGTGCGCACTATCGCTCGCGTGCGGCTCGCTCGCGGGTGGCGCTGCATCGAGTGCCGGCGAGCTTGGCAAGACGACGCTGGCTCCGAACCCCGCCTCGCCCGCGCAAGCGAACGGCGCGGCGGACGGCATTACCGTCAAGCGACCCGCGACGTCAACGGCGCCGACGATCAGTGCCGGACCCAGCGCGCGTCCATCGAGCGCGCCGCCGACATCGGGCGCTGTGCAACCCAAGCGCACGATCGCGGCGGGGGGCGTCTATCCCGCGCGAGAACCGATTGTGGTGACGTTGCAAGCGACGCGCATCGTCGACGGCACTGCCGCGCTGCCCGCTGATGCGGCGAAGCAGGTCGCCGTGGCGATTGATCCGAAACGGCTTCTCCTGATCAGGCTTGCGGGCATTCCGCTGCGCTTTGCGGATCTCCCCGAACGCATGCGCGCCTCGCTCGAGCAGTCGACGTACGAACAAGGTGTTGCCGCGCAGTTGGCAACGCTCCTTCGCGACGTTCGCCGTGATCACCCGGGCGCCATGCTTGGTGTCGTGGGTCTGCCGGTGGAAGGCAGCGGCGCGGACGCCGCTCGGCTCGCCGTCACCTATCGCGATGCGTTGTCGCTCGTGACGGTGATGGCGCCGAACGGGGGTCTCATCGCATCCGGCGTTGATGCCGCACCACTCGCGCGGACGCAGTACAAGTCGGCGTTCGCGCTGGCGGAGGGCCGGCCCGTCATGATGAAGGGGGGCGACGGCTGGCAGGTCGCGGTCGGTGCGTCGACCTCGGCGTCGAGCGCGCCGCCGACGGGGGCACCGAAGGCGGTGACGGCGGCGGCGACGACCGCATCGTCGCAGGGACAGTCCGATCAGCCGCCCGCGGCGCAGACCCAGGCCGGCATGGCCGGACTCACGATCCCCCAAGTCATCACCGACTGGGGCAGCTCCGCACCGGCGAGTGACGGTAATGGCGATGGCGTCGTCGACGGCTACGACCTCGCCATCGCCTTGATGCTGAACCCGGATTGGTCCCAGCCCCTGGTGCCGCCCGACGGCGAGACGCCCGGAGCGACGCCGCCGGCGCTCCAGCCGGGAACCGGGTTCGCCGGCCCGACGCCGCAGCCGCCAGCGGTGGGGCTCCCCGGGACTCCGGGATATGCGGGCGTGGCCATCGCACGGTGGACCGACGTCCCGATGCAAGTCGCATCGGGAATCGTCAACGTCGGCGTCGCCGCGTTCCATCGCAACGGCATCGACCGCGTGGAGTTCTCGGCGAACGGCGGGCCATGGGTCGCGGTGTCGACGCCGATGCTGAATCCGAGCACGAACGTCTACGAGTACTACTGCACCCTCAATCTGGGCGGTGTTGCCGATGGCCTCCTCGAGGTGCGGGCTATCGCATACCCGAAGTTGGCGGGCACGCCGCGACTCTTGGGCGGCCCGTACCGATCGGCGCCGAATGCAGATCCGCCGCGGAACGGCGTGCATTCGTTCTATGTCTGGGCCAACACCAACGGTACCTACACCCGCACGCCGATCTACGTCTCGAGCGCCGGAAGCGATTCCACCGGCGACGGTACCGAAGGCAAGCCGTTCTTGACGCTGGGGCAGGCGGCGAAGACGCTGACCAACCAGTACGGAACGTTTGACGGCTGCGAGATCCGCTGCCTGCCTGGAACCTACGTCTATTCGCTCGATTGGGGACCGACGGCGGGGCAGCGTCCCGTGGCAGACGATCGGTGGCCGACGATTACGGCGGCAGCAGGGGTGGATCGCGAGGAGGTAATTCTGACCGCGGGGCGTCCAAACCTCCGCTACAGCAAGATCAAAGATTGCACAATTTCCGGGACTGACGGCGGAAATTTCTACGCAGGTTTCAACAATGGAAACCTAATCTGGTTCGACAATTGCTCCATCCAGGTTCCGGGTGGTCGCCACGGTGGGAATACGCTTCAGACCGTTGTCTCCGCGCTCGGAATCGCGACTGGCACAACCTGGTTCGATGTAGTCAATGGGCCGACAGCATACATCCTAGTTCGATCGTGCAATATATCGAAGCTTGCAGGCGATGTGGTCACGATGTGCCAATCCGTCTTCGGAGTCGTCTCGGACGATGGGCAGTCGGGACCCAACGACCACCCCGACGTCTACCAAACCTACAGCCCCGATCTGACAATGGACAACATCCTCGTTGACGGGGTTCAAGTAACCAACTCCGACGCGCAGGGTATTTTCCTCCAGCAAATCTTGGGCATGACGAATAGTGCGTTCGTCAACGTCTCGATCCACCACACAGGTGACGTCGCGGTGTCCACGCAAATTGGCGTTCCGCTTACGCACGTGCTTTTCCTGCACGGCACCCATTACCAGCGGTGGTTCCTCTCGCCCGGTGCATATCCCGATTGCGCCTTCGTCGGCAACGCCTTTCAGGTTCTGCGCGTCGATGGCGATACAAGTGGGGTTGCTGCCGCCTATTGGGCCCACAATCACTTCGTAGAAACCACGGGCTACGTCGTGGCGACGTTCGGCTCAGACATCAGTTCGGGCAGTTGGAGCGGCATCGTGACCAACGCAGCCGCGGGCGACTTCACGCCGACGCCCAACAGCGTGCTCCTCGGGCGCGTGACTGGGAGCCCTGCTCCGTCGGACGCCGCCAACCATCCGCGTCCGGTGCCTGCGGCAGTTGGGGCCTATGAAAAGGTCCCGTGACGATGCTCCAAGGACTCGGCGGGTTCCAGGGGGTTGGATGCCAAGACGATTTCGCAGTAGCGTGTGCCGCCGCATGTGGTGGCCAAAGACGAAGCGACCTCCGAGGGACCGCCGCCGCAGCTCCCCTTCGAGGAGTCGGCTGTGATCCTCGTCACCGTCGGTGCGCAGATGCCGTTTGATCGACTTTGTCGCGCGGTCGATGCGTGGGCCGCGATGCGGCGCTGTGGCGACGAGGTCTTCGCCCAGATCGGAAACACAGACTGGCGCCCGACCTCCATCCGCTGGACCGCGATGATCGACCCGGCCGAGTTCGCGCAGGCCGTCCAATCGTGTAGCGCCATCGTCGCGCATGCCGGCATGGGTAGCATTCTGACGGCGCTCGAATACGGGAAGCCGATCTTGGTCATGCCGCGCCGCGGCGACCTCCACGAGACTCGAAACGACCACCAGGTGGCGACCGCGAAACGGTTCAACGAGCTCGGAAGCGTGCGGGTCGCCTTCGACGAATCGGAACTGCCGCGCGAGCTAGATCGACTGCATTCGGCCGAGGCGCCCAATCGCATCGGTCGCTGGGCCAGTCCGGGCCTGGTGTCGGCGCTGCGCTCGTTCATCCATGGCGACGATGCCCGCACCGACGCGACCCGGTAGGCCACACCGCGTCCAACGACACGCTGCATTCAGGCGGCCCAACAGCTCGCGCCGATGATGGATGCCCGCCTGCCTCGAGGCGGTGATGCGGGCCGGTTGGAAATCTCTCTTGCCGTTACGCTCGATGGGCACGTCTTGATGCACGCACTCATCCTGATCATTTTCATCGTCGCCGCAGGGGTGCTCTGGTTCGGGCCGCCGATCGCCTTGAAGTTGGCCCAGCGTGCGCGCCTCGCGCGACACTGCGGTGGTCGGGGGGTCATCGCCCTGACGTATGACGACGGACCTGGCGACCAGTTGACCCGTGACCTTCTCCAACTCCTCGCCGAGCACCAGGCTCGCGTGTCGTTTTTCTTCCTAGGCAAGCGAGTGGGGCAGCATCCAGAGCTTGCGCGGCAGATCGCGCAATCGGGCCACGAGATCGGATCGCACTCCGAATCACACAAGCACGCGTGGAAGTGCGTACCGGGCGTCGATGTCGCGGACCTGTGGCGCGGCGCCCGGCGGACGGCCGACCTTGAGGGGCCGCGGCGGCTCATTCGTCCACCGTACGGCAAACTCACCACCGGGGGCTTGGCCGTCGCGCTCGCGTGCCGCGGGCGGTTCGCGTGGTGGACGATCGACTCTGGCGATACATGGAAGCGGCTCCCGAGCGTGGACTCGGTCGTCGACGCCGTCGCCCGCGCGGGCGGTGGCGTAGTCCTCCTGCACGATTTTCAACGGTCAGGAGTCGAGGCCGCGTCGCGGCATGAGTTTGTGCTGGAGACGACGCGACGACTGCTCGATCTTGCTAGGACGAACGGGTGGCGCGTCGTGACGGTGGGAGAACTCATTTCATGAGGAACAACATCGGAAGGGAAACGCCCGCCGCGCAGACGCGGCGTCCGAAGGTCTTCGCCATCTCAAGCGGCGGTGGACATTGGGTTCAGTTGCTGCGGCTTCGGCCGGCGTGGGAGGACTGCGACGTCCTCTATGTGACGGTCAGCGAGGGGTATCGCGCGTCGATCGGCGAGGCCCGCTTCGCGACGGTGAACGACGCGACCCGATGGGACCGCGTCGCCGTGCTCAAGCTCGCGCTGCGCGTGCTCTACCTTCTCGTCCGTGAGCGGCCCGACGTCGTGGTCACCACGGGCGCGGCGCCGGGCTACTTCGCGATTCGATTTGGTCGCCTCGTCGGGGCGCGAACGTGCTGGATCGACAGCATCGCGAACGTCGAGGAGCTGTCGCTCTCGGGCCGGAAGGCCGGCGCCGTCTGTGATCTGTGGCTCACCCAGTGGTCGCACCTCGCACCGTCGTCGACCGGTGAGCGCGGGCCTCGCTATGCGGGAGCCGTGATTTGACGAGTCACCAACCCACCGGAAGCGCGTCGCGGGAACTTCGCGCGTTCGACGGCGTCATCTGCTTCGGCGGGGAAGACTGGTGGTACCACAACCGCGGGCATTTCGATATGCAGCTCATGCGCGAACTGTCGACGCGCGTGCCGGTCCTCTATGTGAACTCGATTGGTATGCGCGTGCCGCGGCCGTCGGAAGGGGCGATGTTCCTGACCCGCGTGCGGCGCAAGCTGCGATCGTTGCGCCGCGGTCTCGTGCGCGTGCGGCCGAATTTCGCGGTGCTCAGCCCGCTCGCGGCGCCAGGTCGAGCCGGAAGGTTCGTGACGACGACCATCATGCCGCGACAGGTGGCTCGCGCGGCGAAGAGTATCGGTATCACTCGCCCGCTTGTCTGGGTCGCCTGCCCTCCCGGCGCACAGGCGCTCGATGCCCTGCGCCCCGTCGGAGTCGTGTACCAGCGCACGGACAAGTTCGAGGAGTTTCCGCACGTCGATCGATGCGCGATCGAGTCCTACGACCGCGCGCTCAAGGACCGCGCCGATCTCACGCTCTTCTGCTCGCGCCTGCTGTACGAGGCGGAGCGTCGCTCCTGCCGCGCCGCTCTGTTCGTCGATCACGGCGTCGACTTCGAGCGATTCGCCCGCGCGGGGCGCCATCCCGCGAGCGAACCGGCAGACGTTCGCGGGCTGCCGCGACCGCGAGTCGGTTTCATCGGGGGGATTGATGCGCACACTTTTGATCCGCCGCTCTTCGAGCGCGTCGTCGACGCGATGGCCGACGTCCACTTCGTCCTCGTCGGCGCGTGCTCGCTTCCCGAGGGTTGGCTGCGCGATCGGCGGAACGTCACGTTCGTCGGCCAGAAGCCGTACGACGACGTGCCGGGCTACATGGCGGCGTGCGATGTGTTGGTGATGCCGTGGAACCGAAGCGACTGGATCCGGGCGTGCAATCCGATCAAGCTGAAGGAATACCTTGCGGTCGGCCGACCGGTGGTCAGCACGAGCTATGACGAACTCGAGCGCACGTGGCGCGATTACGTGTCGATTGCAGACGGAGCGGAGGCGTTCACCACCGCGATTCGCGATGCGCTCACGAATCGTGGTGACGCTGAGCGCCGCCGGGCTCGCGTGGCAGAGGAGACCTGGACGCGGAAGGCGGAGAATGTGGTGAACCAGCTCGCGAGGTGCGGCGTCGATCTTTGGCGCGACGCACCGGCGCTGCGGTAAAACGAATCCGACCTGAGGACCGCGCGCCGTTCGGCGCTTGTTCCGGTTGCGCTTTCCGGGCGCCGAGCGCACACTCCGCATCGCAAGGCAAGGAGGCCATCCGATGCAGATCGCCGAGCGCAGCGCGGGTGACGTCGACAAGCTGAGGAGACTCGTCGCGCGCGAGCACGGCGCGCGCAGGCGCGACCGACTTCGCGCGACCCTGCTGGCACTGCAGGGGAAGGACGCGCCCAGGATCGCCGAGATGCTCGGCCGGTCCCGCCGCCAGGTGCAGGCGTGGGCGTATGCGTACCGCGATGGCGGCATCGACGCGATCCATCCGCCGCCGGGCCCGGGACGCAGAACGAAGCTGCCGCGCGAGCGCGAGGACGAGCTGCGGGCGCGGATCGACGCGGGCCCGCGCCCGGAGGACGGCGTGTGCGCCCTGCGCGGAAAGGACGTCGTGCGCATCCTCAAACGCGAGTTCGGCGTGGGCTACTCGCTCGACGGCGCGAATCGCGTGCTGCGTCGGCGGGGCTACTCGTCGCCGCGTCCGCGGCCGCGACACGAGAAGAAGGATCTCGCGAAGCAGAAGGAACTCGTCGAGCGCGCCCCGTTTTGTCGAGCTCGTGACGCGGGTCGCCACGTCGCTCCACCACTCGACGCGCGTCTTCTTCATGGACGAGGCGCGCCCAAGTACGCCCAAGTACGGGAATGGGGCCAGCAGGGACCCTGACGAACGTGTGGGCGAGGAAGGGCTCGCGCCCGAGCGCGGTGCGCCAGACGCGCTACGAGTGGGTGCACCTGTTCGCCGCGGTCGAGCCGGCAACGGGCGCATCGAGCGCGCTGCTGGCGCCGCACGTGAACACGCAGACGATGAACGTCTTCCTGCGCCAGCTGGCGAGGGAGGAGCTGAAGCCGAACGAGCACGCGATCGTGATCATGGAGCGGGCGGGCTGGCACAGGTCCGCGGCGCTGGAGGTGCCGGAGGAGATCACGATCCTCCCGCTGCCGCCGTGCGCGCCGGAGCTCAACCCGGGCGAAAACCTCTGGCACCGGATGCGGAGCCACTACCTCAGCAACCGCGCGTACGAGGACTACGACGACCTGATCAAGTCGGGCACCGAGGCGTGGCGACGGCTCACGCCGGAACTGCTGAAATCAGTTTGCGCGTGCCCGTACTTGGAGCGCGCCAGCTAAGTCGGATTCGCATAGGTCATGCTGGCGCGATGGGACTCGATCCCGCGCGAGCCGCCACGATCAATGATCCTTGACCCGACGACCGGGGAGCATCTGCGGACACGCGCTCCCGCCGACGGTGAGACGGCTACGCAGCGGTCGGGTTCGATTGCAATGGCCTGCGATGATTGAGCGTCAGCGGCCGAACCGGTACCTCATTATGGACACCGCTGACTCGCAGGTAGATCGAGTTCCCTTGATAGCAGGGCGCCGTCCTGCGGCGTCAAACTCGCGCTGGCTGCTTCGGTGTTGCGAGCTGGGCGAGCAGCGCCTCCCGTCGTGCAGAGCCGACTCTGTCCCACGTAAATTCTCGGGCGCGCTGCGTCGCCGCGCTGCCGTAGTCGCGCCGGAGATCTTCGGATTCAGCAAGGCGGTGAATCGCATCCGCCAAACTCTCGACATCTCCCGATTCGACCTGGATCCCCTCAATGCCGTTCCGCACGACGCCTCCGGCACCCATGTCCGTGACGATGGCAGGTAGCCCAACGCTGCACGCCTCATATGTCACCAGGGGGCTGCCTTCCTCGAGCGAGGGGAAGACGAAGTAATCTGCCGACTTGAAGACGCCACCAACGTTCGGCGTAAAGGGCACAACCACGACGTCCTCGCGAAGAAGCGTCTCTCGGCAAACCTCTGCGATTGTGGGTTCCATCTGTCCCACGAGGACGAGCCTGCCTCTGACGCGCGCCCGCGACCACGCGTCCAGCAGGATGTGTGCGCCTTTTCGTACGCAGATCGCACCCGCGAACAGCACGGTGACGCCGTCGCAGGGAGACAAGCTCGGAGCCGCGTGGGCAAATCGAGTAGGCGACCATCCATAGCTCGAATCGAGGATTTTCGCGGGACTTACTCCTTCCGCGATGAGTGAGGCGCGAACGCATGGACTTGGCGAAAAGACAAAATCGGCTAGCTGAAGTTCCTCGCGCTCCTTTGCGATCCTTTCGTCGGTGATTCCGTGGGGCGCCGGAACTCCCAGCTTCGAGTAGACCCGATCAAGAATCGCACGGGCATATGCCTTGTGACAGTTGAATTTCTCTCGCACGACGCGAATGCCGCGCAGATGTAGCTCCCTGGCCAGCTCTACTGAAAGCTCGCTCCAGAGGTATGCGGTCGCGCCTTCAATGTTCCGTAAGAATCGGCGCTCGAGGCTGGCCAGCGCGTACTGCTGAACGTACCTCCAAGGGACACGCCGGAGCGGCATGGGAAGAGTCTCACGGACGGGTCCCAATCGTTGCTCGCGCGCAGCGCGCGGAGTGAAGAGGTCCACAGTAAGGCCGCCGCCATTCATCTGCGCGCAGAGCTGCACGCAAATGGAGGCCGGACTTCGCCCAGTGCAGGGCATCGGCAAGATGGCGTGGAGGCGATGGCTCATGATTCGGCTGCCCCGACGAGGGGGATTGCAAGGTACGAGACTCCGAGTGCGAGCGGTGCAGCGTGCGCGACGGATTCGGGCGGAGTCAACCGAAGAGTGGTTGGGATACGCCAAACTGCACGAGCAGATCGGCGGGACCGCGCACTCTGATCTCTACCACGCTTGAACGGATCGAACAACCGAGTGAACACCCTTGCGACGGTTCTTGTGCCCGCGGGCGAGTGGGAGCGGGCGTGCTGCGGATCGGCCAGTTCCAATGAGCCTCAGCGTGTTTCATGCAAAAAAAGCTGAACCAACGGTTCGGGAACGGTATAGTCGTCGGCCGGAGATCTGGAGGGGCGAACAGTCCCGCATCCCGAACCTTGCTCGGCGTCACGGGTTTGCTCGAATCAGGTCGATTGGATCGCCGATGCACACCGCAGTGAGCCTTCCCGGGTGTAATCCCCGCCGCTCGCTCTCTCGTTCGGCTCGCCGCCGAGGCTCGCTGCTGTCTTGGCATTCGCTGACGAATTGGACCTTGAACGCCCGGAGGATCCGCTCGGCATGCAACCCGTGACGGCTGTGATGTTGATCGGTGGTCTCCGACGGTCGGCCTTGGAGCGGGCGGTCGGTTGTCCGCCGACGTGCCTGCCGCTTGATGCCAATGTCACGCTCTTCGACGCGTGGACGTCACTGATCGCCCGCAGTGGGGGACATGAACTGCGGGTGGTGACTGCGGCGGGTGCGACCGCTGCCGACATTGCTCGTGCGATCGAAGTCGCTCGCGTCGCGGACGACGGACTCACCATCAGCCATGCCATCGAAGAGTCCGCGCATCGCGGCACCGGCGGGCTTCTCCGCGATGTCACGGCCGACCTGCCGGACGATCACACGATCCTCTTGGTTGAGCCCAACTGCGTGCCGCCACCGTCGCTCCTCGACCTGATCGACGCTGGCCGAGGCTGCGACATGGCTGTCGGCGTTGCTCAAGCGGACGCCCCTGCGGGCGCGTACCTGCTGCGCCGGAAACTGCTCGATCTCGTTCCGCCGATCGGATACCACGATCTGAAGGAACAACTCGTTCCCGCGTCGATCCGTCACGGCGCCACGGTCCTCGCGGTTCGGCTGCAGTCCTCCGGGATCCGTGTCCACGATTTGAATCGCTACCAGGTCGCGGTGGCGACGTGGGCCAAACGCGGCGGCTCGCGGGTCCACTCGGCCGCGAAGGTCGATCCGACCGCTCGGATCCTTGGGATGAGCATCGTCGGTCCGGGGGCGGCCATCGGCGCTCGCACGATCATCGACAACTCCGTCGTCATGGCGGGCGCCGCCGTCGGCGAGGGGGCGGTGCTTGCGCGATCGGTCGTGCCGCGCGGACTGAGGGTCGCGCCGAGGTCATTGGTGACCGACCGGGTCCTCGACCGCGAGTCGTCCGATGCGGCCGATGAACTGCTCGCGCTGGGAGTGGGGTCAGGGGGCTCAAGGTGAGCGCGATCTCCCGCCGCCGCTGGACCTGGCCGCAGCTCGCGCTCCTCGGCGTGCTCTGCGTCGCCGCGATCTGGGCGTGCTGGCCCGCGTGGATGGACATCCGCGAGCAGGCCGTCGGTCGGATCGACGCGGGGTACATCCTGCTCGTGCCGTTCGTCGCCGGCTACCTCTTCTGGCTTCGGCGCTCGCGGCTTCGGTTCGTGCCGTGCCGCCCGAGCCTCGTCGGACCGATGCTCGCGTGCGCCGCGATCGCGCTCACGTGGTATGGCGAGGAAATCGACAACCACCTCGCACGGCACCTCGGCGCGCTCATGGCGCTCTCGGCCGCAATTCTCTCGCTGACGGGGCTGGAAGCGGTCCGCCAGTTCGGCGCGGTTTTCCTGTCCCTCCTCTTCCTGTGCCCGGTGCCCGGCGTGATCCGCCAGGAGCTCACGCGACCGCTCCAGGCGATCGCCGCGGGCGTCACCGCGGATGTGCTGGAGCTCTTCAACGTCTCCGTGATCCGCCAAGGCGCCGTCCTGGTCGTGCGCGGGAACCCGATCGCCGTGGGCGAGGCGTGCGACGGCATGCGCATGGTCTTCGCGCTGGCGCTCGTCGTCTTCGCGTTCGTCTTCTCGGTGCCGTTTCGCACGGGCACGCGCGTGCTGCTCATCGCACTGAGCCCGGTGATCGCGCTGCTCGTCAACGTCATTCGGCTGCTGCCGACGAGCGTCGCTTACGGTGTCACCACGCCCGAGCGCGCATCGTTCGTCCACGATGTGGCGGGCTGGGCAATGATCCCGGCTGCGATCGTGTTGTTGCTCGCGTTGGTGCGACTGCTGCGATGGCTCGACCTGCCCGTCTTCCGATGGAGATTCCTCAGCGCATGACCAGCGGCCGTTCCATCCTCCGCGGCGTTCGTCGCCTCGGGAATCGAGGCGCGCCCCTTCTCACGCTCGCGCTCTTCTGCGCCGCGCCGGTGGTGCTCGCCCGTGCGGCCGGCGCGGGTCCGGACGTCGAACACCTCGAGCGGATTCGGAAGGACCTCGAGACCACGCCGTTGCGAATCGGGCGCTGGATCGGAACGCTGGTGCCGGTGCCGACCGAGGCCAAGGAGATCCTGCGGCCGAACGCGCTCTTGAGCCGGCGCTACGTCGAGATCGGCGGCGCCAACGCGGCGATCCTGATGATCGCCCATTGCAGCGACGTGCGCGACATGGTGGGCCACTATCCGCCGGTGTGTTACCGGGCGAATGGTTGGACGCTCGAGACCGACCGAATCGAGACGACGTCGGTCACCTTGTCGAACGGCTGGACGATGCCGATGCGGGTCTATCGCTTCGTGCGCGCCGAACGCGGCGGCGGCGAACGGCGAATGTCCGTCTTGAGCGGCTTCTTGTTGCCCGATGGCGAGATTGTGGTCGATATGGAATCGCTGACTGGTCGATCGGAGCGCCGTGGCGAGTCGGCCAAGGGGGTGGCCCAGGTGCAATTGGTCTTCGACGGCGACCTGGCGACCGAGGTCTACCTTGCGACAGCGAGGGAACTGCTCGACGGACTGCCTCGCTCGCTGCTGCAGCAGCTCGGCGCGGTGATTGGCGGCGACGCGCCGAGGGCGGTGGAGTTTCGCGATGGCTGAAACGAATGAACTCTCGTTGGCTCAGGGCGATCGCGTGCCCGCGTTGCGCGGCGAGGTCGCCATGTCGGCGCCGGCAGGTGCGCCGAGCCCGAACCCGATCGCGATCGTGACGGACCGGCTTGAGGGGCGCTGGCGTTGGGTGATCGGGCTCGCGCTGGTGCTCTCGCCCGTTGCCGCAGTGTCCGCGTGGTTTCTCTCGCCGGTCAAGTACATGGCGCAGGGGCTCGTTGCGATCGAACGCCGTCCCGACGTGAACACGATCGAAACGCGCGAGACCCAGCGGTTGGACGACTTCGCCGGCTTCGTGAGCGATCAAAGCGTCCTGCTCAGCAGCGAACGCGTCATCCAGGCCGCGCTCGACGATCCGCGTCTCAAGGAGCCCTATGCAGCGCGGATCGCGGAGCAGGGCATGCGCTGCATCTCCGAGAATCTGCAGGCGACCCCGGTGAAGGGCACAGGCTACGTGTCGGTCCGCGTCGAGACCGAGGATCCCAAGTTCTCCGCAGCGGCGGTGAATTCGCTCTTGGCCGCGTACATGCGGATCGCCGGCGGTGATCCGGGTACGTCGCTGACGAACAAGCTCACCGCCAATCGCGAGAGCCTTGCGGCCATCCGTCGCCAGATGGAGAAGCTCAGCGATGATCGGCTTGCGCTCATCCGATCCACGCCGTACGGAAGTCCGAATCTCTCCAACGTGGTCGACGACCGCGTGAACCAGTGTCGCGATCTCGACAAGGAGATCGCGATGCTCGAGGAGTCGTCTCGGCGCATTCGCCGCGCCGCAGGAGCGCCGGAGGTCGACCCCAAGCGAAGCGACGGTTCGGTCGACGAGGCAGCCGCCGCGCAGATCGAAACGCAACTCGCTTCCGCTCGGTTGGAGCCCACCGACGCCGAACTCGAGGCGGTGAGCCCGGCCTACGCCAGCAGTCGTCGCCAACTGGAGCAGACCCGCGCCGAAGTGGATCTAAGCGAGAAGCGGTACAGCGAGAAACACCCGATTCTTCAGCAGATCAAGCGTCGCGCGGAGCTGTTGACGCAGCAGGTCGAGTCCGATCGAAGGGCCGCGATCGCGACCTGGACGGCCACGCCGGGACGGGTGGTCGAGTACAAGGACATCAGCGATCGCCTCGCGCGCCTGACGAAGGAGAAGACGCGGGTTCGCGACGAGATCGACAAGTTGCTCGAGACCATGGAGAAGGCCGACGCGATGCAGCGCGAGATCACCCGCTACAGCGCGGAGGAGACGATCTTCGTCGAGCGCGTGAAGCAGCTCGAGACCGAGAGCGACACGATTCGCAAGGGTCGCGTGAGCATCGCGCAGACCGCGCTCCAGCCGACTTGGCCGTCGACCGACAAGCGCATCCCGCTCGCGATCGTCGGCGCGCTGGGCGGCGTGCTGGCGAGCTTCGGCGTGTTCTTCCTCGTCGGGACGCTCGACAAGCGCACCTACGCTGCGAGCCAGCTCTCGTTCGGAGGTCGCGAGGTGCTGCTCGCGGGAGCGATTCCCGACATGGACGAGGATCCGGCGGATCCCGGCGCCCGCGACCTCGCGACGAACTGCATCCATCGCATCCGTACGCGGATCGAAACCCGGCGCACCCCGGGCGACGGCTATGTCCTCATGGTGACGAGTCCATTCCAAGGCGACGGCAAGACCACCCTCGCGGTAGCGTTGGCGTGGAGCTACGCGGAGAGCGGTCACCGGACGCTCCTGGTCGACTGCGACTTCATCGGGCAAGCGCTGACATTCCAGTTCTCGCGCATCGCGGAGGACGGCGTGCGCGAGGCCCTGCAAGGGGCCGACGTGTCGAAGCTGATCCACTCGCTGGGGACGCCCATGCTGTCGCTCCTGCCCGCCGGCCGCGACCGGACCTTCGGCGCGTCGCGGCTCCATCCGGCGGCGCTGCGGCGCCTGTTCCGCGAGCTGCGCGACCGTTACGAGATCGTCATCGTGGATACCGGGCCGGTCACTGCAAGCATCGAAGCGTTGCCGGTCGCCAGCGCGGTGGACGGCGCGCTCCTGGCGCTTCGACGAGGTCGCTCTCGCGGACGCCTCGCGGAGTGCGTCGCCGACATCACCTCGGTGGGTGCGGAGTACCTGGGCGTGGTGCTCAACTGCGCGTCGCGTCCCGACTGCACGCGCTACGGCTCGGCGTCGAGGCTGTCAGCAGAGGTCGCGCAGTCGATCGCCCAGGGTTCCAACGCCCCCGCTCCTCGCCACGCGCTGCTTGACGCGATTCGTCCGAGCTCGGACAACCGCTCCGCGGGTGCCGCATGAGTCCGGAGACCGCCGTCTCGTCGCTCGACCGTTGGCGATCGAGCCCAACGGACGCCGCCCGGCCGAAGGTCTGGGGCTGCACCGCGACCGAACTGCACGACGCCTACTGGCGGAGCCACGGCGTCGCGTGCGTCCGCCGCGGGTCGAATGAGGAGTTGCCGCCCGGCGCGGACGTGTATCTGCTGCTCGATCCGGAGCAAGGCGTCGTCTTCCACCTCGGCGAGATCGCGACCGAACTGCAATGGACCCGAGCGGCCATTTGCCGGCTGCGCGTCGTCGACTCGAGTTGTGAGCCGTACGTCGAACGCGTGGTGGTCGGGGCGGAAGACCGGGTCCAGCGGATCGAGCGCGTCTATGCCGCTCAGTCGCGCGTCGTATCCCGCCTGACATTGACCGACCATCGCGGGCTTGCGGCCGCGTGGCAGAGGAGCGCTTCGCATCTCGAGGGGTGGCGAGCGATTCGTGACGCACGCTCGCGCCGGAGCGTCGCGAAATTCGAGGTGCGCGGGTGGAGCTTCCGATTCGGCGAAGCGGACGACGACGCGCGGCTCCTTGCACGGCTGGTGAACGAGTGGAGCGATCCCGAGCGGGCGCTCGAGGGCATTGTCCGCCTGGGCGACGGCATCTATGGCCTCGGATCCGACTCGCTTCCCGACGACGTGACGCTGGTGGGACCGCTCTGGCTCGGTTCACGCGGCGCGGACGAGCGGCAGCCGGAGACGGCGGGCGATGTTCTCATCGGGCCCCAGTGCGTGTTCGACTCGCGCGATGAACGCAGCGTGCGTCTCCGCCCAATCGCGGAGATCTTCGCCCCGGAAGCGCGGCGGAAGGCGGCGACCGCCGCCTCGAACTCCTGGTATCCGGCGGCCAAACGAGCGATCGACGTCCTGTTCAGCGCGGCGGTGCTTTTGGCGCTCTTGCCGTTGCTCGTCGCGGTCGCGATCGCTGTCGTCGCCGACGACGGGTTCCCGATCTTCTTTGGCCATCAGCGGCAGACGAAAGGCGGACGCGTATTCCGGTGCTGGAAGTTCCGCACGATGCGCCGGAACGCAGAAGCCCTCGCGAAGGAGCTCGCGGCGCTGAACGTGTGCGACGGGCCCCAGTTCTTCATACAGAACGATCCGCGCGTGACGCGCGTCGGCGCAATCCTGCGGCGCACGCACCTCGACGAGTTGCCGCAATTCTGGAACGTCCTGCTCGGCGACATGAGCCTGGTCGGCCCCAGGCCAAGCCCCGACGGCGAGAATCAGTTCTGTCCCGCGTGGCGCGAGCTTCGGCTCAGCGTGCGTCCGGGCATCACCGGATTGTGGCAAGTGGCTCGCACGCGGGAACCGGGTCGCGACTTCCAAGAGTGGATACGGTACGACGTCGAGTACGTCCAGCGCGCGAGCCTGTCGCTCGACTTTCAGATCTGCGTGCGGACGCTTCGGAACATGGTCTCGAAATAGGTGGGCTGATGGCGCGGATGACAAGAACCAAGCGACGCCTCGTCCTCGTGTCGAGCCTGCTCGCGCTCCTAATCATGGGCGGAGCCGGCGGCTATGCGGCGCTTCGTTGGTATCGCGCACACAAGACCGAGGCTGCACGCGTCGAAGGCTATCGACTGTTTGCCGAAGGCGATTGGGAGGCGGCGCTCGATCCGCTCTCGCGCTACGTCGGGCGCAACAACTCGGATGTCGATGCGCTGGTGAAACTCGCCGAGTGCCGCGCGAAGGTGCAACTGGCGAATAGCCGACATCTGATCGCCGCGGCAGGCTATTACAAGGCAGCGCTCGTGGTCGCGCCGAACAACGTTGACGCCCTGCACGGACTCGTCGACGTCTACTCGCAGCTTGGTTTCGGACCTGAGCTCGAATCGGCCGCGAACTCGCTCCTGCGGATCGACCCGAAGGACGCGGCCGCGCTCCAAGCTCTCGCTCGTGTGGCGCGTTCCCGCGGGCAGTGGAAGGAGGCGACCGACGCAACGGCGAAGTTGATCGCGATCGAGCCTGACAATTACCTTTGGCGCTTCCTCCTTCTCGAGATCCTGCGCGGCTCCGGCAAGGACCTCGCGGCGCAGCGGGCGCAGATCGACGCATGGATTGCAGCGGGCGAGCCAGACGGGCGGTACCGAGCGATGCTTGCGCGACTCCAGCTCCTCGCGAACCAGCGGGACGAGGCAGCCGCATCGGCACGGCAAGCTGCGGAAGCGGGGCTCCCCGATGCCGCGCTCCTCGGCAGCCTGCTCGATACCGTCGACGCGCTGCAGCTCCCCGATGTCGCGGCGCGAGCGATCCAGGTCGCAGCGGAGCGTGGCGTCGACAAGCGACAGCTTGGGCTCATGCAGGCCCATCGGCATTGGCGCGCGGGCCGGCTGAACGACGCCCGCGCCGCTCTTGCCGAAACGACGGCGGGAAGTGACGACGAACGCGCGGAGCTCCTTCGTTGGCGCGTTGTCGTGGCGGAACTCGCAGGCGACCGGCCGACCTCCGGCTCGGCATTGGCCGAGTTGCGATCGGTTCCCTCGGAGAAAGTTGCCAACGGACTGTGGGCGGACGCGATCGTCGCGTCGCGGCCGACCGACGAGAGCGGCGCGATCACCTCGCCCGCGACCGCGATGGACGCGCTGCGGAAGGCCATGCAGGTTCGGCACGCGGACACCATGCTTCTCCTGCGCGCCGGCGACGTCCTCTCGCGCATGGGCGATGTCGAGGGCGCTGCCCGTGCGTATCGCGACGCGTTCGAGCGCGAGGACCGGCGCTGGGCCCTCGTGGGCATCCGGCTCGCGAGCTCGCTCATGATCTCGGGCCAGACCGAGCAGGGCTTCCGCCTCGCCCGCGAGTTGACCGCGCTCTTTCCCGGTGATCCGGGGGCGTATCTGGTCTTCGCGCAGGCCTGCGACGCGCTGGTGCAAGAAGGACGCAGCCCGGCGCTCGTCGATCCCTCGCTTCCTCTCGGAGTCACCGCGAGCGGCATCCTACGAGTGGTGTACGACGCGACCGATCATCGCCCGGAGTTCGCGCCGCCCTTGGCGGCGGTGCTTGCGTCGGAAGGAAAGCAGGCCGACGCCGTGAAGCTCGGGCTTGAGGTCGCCGCCGACGCGCGGAGCTCCGTCGACACGCTTCTGAGCGTGGCGACGATGCTCGGCGACAACTCCTTCGGCGACACGCCGCTTCGACTCATTGCCGAAGCGCAGAAGCGCGGCGCGGCGACCCCGGCGCTCGAAGCGGCCCGCTGTCGCGTACTCCTGGCTCGCGGCGATGCGAAGGGGGCGCGGGCGAAGGCGACGGCGGCGCTGGAAGCGGCGACGGATCCCGCAGCCAAATCGACCCTCGCGCGCCTGAAGGCCGAGGCCGCCTGCGCGGCTGGCGACTCTGATGCGACGACGGCACTCGCCGAGTGCCTGGCGACGACGGGCGATCTTGAAACCGCCACGTTCGTTGTTTCCCAGGATGCCGTGTGGTCCGACGAGTCGCTCGTGGAAGCGGCGATCAACCGCATGCGAACGCTCGCAGGCCCGAAGGCGCCGCGCACGGTCATCAGCGATGCGAACCGGGTCTTGCGGTACCACCGCACGTCGAAGGAGCAGATGGCGGCGGCTACGGCTGCGGTCAACGAACTGATCGCCGTCAATCGCGAGTCGCCGGTCGCCCTCGTCACGCTCGCTCGATTGCTGGCCTCTTCGCAGCCACCGGACTTCGTCGGCGCGGCGAAGTTCCTCGAACAGGCGGTGCTGCTGCAACCGGGGCGGCGCGACCTGTATCCGGAGATGATCGCGCTCTTCCAATCGGCGGGTGACTACGCGAGCGCCTCCCGCTACTTGCAACAGTACATGCAGACCTCGGCGCAGGATCCATCGGCTTCGCGCATCGCGGCGAGCCTGCTTGCCGCGCAAGGCGACTACGCGTCGGCTGTTCCAGCGCTCAAGGCCATCGCCGAGAAGAGCGGCAAGGAAGCCGATCTCATCGCGCTCGCCGACGCCCAGCGCCGCAGCGGCAAGGCGAGCGACGCCGAGAAGACCTTGCTTCAGGCGACCAAGGCGCCCGGCCGCTCCGCGCTCTCCACGTTGGCGTACGCGGAGTTCCTCGCCCGATCTGGGCGAGTCGATGACGCCCGGCGCCTCGTGCTCGACGACGCCAACTCCAGCACACCGTCGCTTCCGCCGTCGGAACGGGCAGCGCTCCTCGCGCGGCTTGAACTCGACTTCGGCGATCCGGCGCATGCGAAGGCGCCGCTCGATGAAGCGCTGCGCCTCTTGCCGGACAATCCGCGCGTCGTTCTGCTTGCCGCTCGCTACCACCGCGCGACCGGCGACGAGCGCGGGGCGGTCGCGATCGTGCAGGAGGCGCTTCGGAAGTCGCCGAACGAGCCCGAACTCGTTCAGTTCATGGCGATGTCGCTCCTCGCGGACCCCGCCGCGTCCGCTCAACTCGAACCGTTGGTCGAGGCGATCGCGAAGGAGAATCCGGCCCTCGCGTCGATGCTGCGGGTCGTGCGAGCCAGTTCCGGACAGGGGGACTCGCTCGCTCCGAGTGCCGACGTCCTTGCGGCTGCAGTGCAGTTGACCGAGCAGTACCCGTCGTTTGCGCCGGGCTGGATTACGGCGACGCAACTGCATGTCGCGGCGGGCAAGCTCGACGAGGCCCTGCGGCTGGCGCAGCGCGGCATGCTCCGGCTACCGACCGAACCCGCTCCGGCCGAGCTTGCGACCCAGCTTCTGCTGCGCTTGCGACGCTACCCCGAAGCGCGCGATGCGGCTCGCGCGTGGCGGGCGCTGTCGGTCGAGTCGCCGTTTGCCCCGGATCTCGTCCTTGCGGAGCTCGCCCTCCGCGATCGCAAGCCGGAACAGTGCCTCGACCTCCTGTCCCCATACGCCCAGCGCTTCGCGTCGAAGGACACGCGCGGGACCGAAGGCATCGCGATCTACGCGCTCGCGTCGCTCTTGACCGGTCGCGGCGAAGCGGCATTTCGACTGCTCTCGCCTCGCCTCCACGCGGACGCCGAGGCCCGAAGCGAATGGTTGCGGGCGGTTCGGCAGACGCCAACTCCCATCGCGCTCGCGGCGCTCGACTTTGCCGTGATCAACGAGCGCGGCGACGATTCCGCGTTGGCGTACGCCGCGGAGTACGTCGCCGTCGCGCGACGAAGCGACGGCACGGCGGCGGCAGCCAAGGCGAGGCAGCTCTTGGACAACGTGTCGGCGCAAGCGAAAGCGCTGCCGAGCGCGCAGCTGCTCGCCGCGGATCTCGCGTGCGTCACCGGCGATCCGGTGAAGGGCGTTCTTGGCTACGAGGGCGTCTGTGCGAACATCCCGGAGGCCGACCGTGAGGCGCTTCTTCGCTGGGATGCGCTCGACGGCGCCACGCGGGCACGGTTGGGTGACGCGCGGTTCATCCTTCTGTACGCAAGCAACAACCTGGCCTCAACGCTGGCGGCGCAGCGGACGGAACTCGAGAAGGCGCAGGCAGCGATCGACCGCGCTTTGCTGATGGCTCCGGACGACCCGGATCTGTGGGATACGAAGGCCCGTGTCCTGCTCGCGCGGCGCGAGCTCGACGAAGCGCGGAACTCGGCGCGCAAGGCCCGCGGGTTGGCGGGCGCAGGACCCTCGATTGACCTCACGCTCGCCGAGATCGAACTCGCTGCCGGGCGGGCCGACGAGGCTCGCCGTCTCGTCGATGCGGCTGAGCGCGCGATCCTCGCCGATCCGATGAGCGATCCGCTGGTGATCGATGCGCTCACCGCGATCAAGCGGCGCCTCGACGGCGCGGCCAAGCAGGCCGCGTGAACCGTACCGGCGAGCCAACGACTCGGGCTCGCCAAAGCAGCACTCCCATGAACGAACCGACGACACGCAAGGGGATCATCCTCGCCGGAGGCAGCGGGACTCGGCTGTATCCGATCACCAAGGCGGTGAGCAAACAGCTCATGCCGGTCTACAACAAGCCGATGATCTACTACCCGCTGTCGATGCTCATGCTCGCGGGAATCCGCAGCGTGCTCGTCATCACCACGCCCCAGGATCAGGCGGCGTTCCGCGCTCTCCTCGGCGACGGCTCGCAGTGGGGGCTCGAGTTCGTCTACGAGGCGCAGCCGAAGCCGGAAGGGTTGGCGCAGGCGTTCCTCATCGGCGAGCGATTCCTCACCGCGCACGGCCGCGTCGCGCCGAGCGCGATGGTGCTCGGCGACAACATCTTCTACGGCACGGAACTGCAGCGACGTCTGCGCGAGGTCTCGAAACGAGCGTCCGGCGCGACGGTCTTCGCATACCACGTGACCAATCCTCAGGACTACGGCGTCGTCGAGTTCGACGACGCGATGCGGGCCGTGTCGATCGAGGAAAAGCCCAGGGCGCCGAAGTCCAACTACGCGGTCACCGGCCTCTACTTCTACGACGAGCAGGTCGTGGACGTCGCGAAGGCGGTCAAGCCCTCGGCGCGCGGCGAACTCGAGATCACCAGCGTCAATGACGCGTACCTGCAGCGAGGCGCACTCAACGTCGAACTGTTAGGCCGCGGAAGCGCGTGGCTCGACACCGGCACCTTCGACACGCTCCTGCAGGCGGCGCAGTTCGTGCACACGCTCGAGGCGCGGCAGGGGCTCCAGATCGCGTGTCCCGAGGAGATCGCGTATCGCAACGGCTGGATCTCCGCCGACGCACTCGAGCGACTCGCCGAAGGGCTCAGCAAGAATTCGTACGGCCACTACCTGAAGGCGATCCTCCGGGAGGATCGATGAGACGCGTCGAGACGACCATTCCCGACGTCGTCATCCTCGAACCGAACGTCTTTGGCGATGCCCGAGGATTCTTCGTCGAGACGTGGTCGCGTCGCGCGTTCGACGCGATCGGTCTTCCGCTTGAGTTCGTGCAAGACAACTGGAGCCGCTCGCGGCGCGGCATCCTGCGCGGGCTCCATTACCAACTCCGACATCCGCAAGGCAAGCTGGTGCGCGTGACGCAAGGCGAGGTGTTCGACGTCGCCGTCGACCTGCGCCGCTCGTCGCCGACCTTCGGCAAGTGGGTCGGCGCCACGCTCAGCGCGGAGAACTTTCGCGCGATGTACGTGCCGCCGGGCTTCGCGCACGGGTTTCTTGTGACGAGCGAATCCGCGGACTTCCAGTACAAGTGCACCGACGTCTACGCGCCGGAGTGGGAGCGGACGATCGCGTGGAACGATCCGACGCTGGCGATCCCCTGGCCGCTGGCGCCGGGATCAGAACCCACGCTCTCGGAGAAGGACCGCACCCGAGCGAGCGAGCTCGAGCGCGCGGAGGTCTTCCCATGACCACGCTCGTCACCGGCGCGGGCGGGCAGCTCGCGACCGAGCTCGAGCGCTCCGCGCCCCCCGGTCGGCGCGTTGTCGCGCTGGACGAGCAGACGCTCGACATCCGCGATCGCGATCGCGTGCGCCGCGTCGTGCGCGACGTGGCGCCACAGGCGATCGTCAACGCGGCCGCCTACACCGCGGTGGACAAGGCCGAGTCGCAGCAGGAACTCGCGTTCGCGGTGAATCGCGACGGCGCTCGCCACGTCGCCGAGGCCGCCGCGGCGGTCGGCGCGATGCTGGTGCACGTCTCGACCGACTTCGTCTTCGACGGCGAGGCATGCGTTCCCTACGCGCCGGACGCCCAGCCGAATCCGCTGTCGGTCTACGGGCAGAGCAAGCTGGAAGGCGATCGCGCGGTGCGCGACGCATGCGCCGGCGCCGCGATCGTGCGCACGGCGTGGCTCTATGCGGCGAGCGGACACAACTTCGTGCGGACGATGCTGCGGCTGATGAACGAGCGCGGCGCGGTGCGCGTCGTGAGCGACCAGATCGGCACTCCGACTTCGGCGCGCGGACTTGCCGAATGCTGTTGGCGCATCGTCGAGCGCAGAGCCAGCGGACTGTGGCACTGGACCGATGCGGGGGTCGCGAGCTGGTACGACTTCGCGTGCGCCATCGGCGAGATCGGCGCCGAGGTGGGCATCCTGCGGAGCCCGCCGACCGTCGAGCCGATCCGTACGAGCGACTTCCCGACTGCCGCGAAGCGGCCGTCCTACAGCGTGCTCGACAAGACGAGCACATGGAACCTGCTTGGCCTGAAGGCGCCGCACTGGCGGCTGCCGCTTCGCGTGGTGATCGAGGAGATGGCGCATGACTACGCATCCCGTTAGCTCCGGCGCCAGCGCCGACATGCTCGTCACCGGCGGCGCCGGCTTCATCGGCGCGAACTTCGTGCGCCATCGGCTTGCACGCGCGCCGCAGGGACGACTGGTCGTGCTCGACGCGCTCACCTACGCCGGCAATCGCTCGAGCCTTGAAGGCGTCGGCGATCGGATGACCTTCGTCCACGGCGACATCCGAGACACCGCGCTCGTCGAGCGCCTGCTGCGCGAGCATCGACTCTCGACGATCGTGCACTTCGCGGCCGAGAGCCATGTCGATCGTTCGATCACCGGTCCCGACGCGTTCATCGATTCGAACGTCGTGGGCACGCACAGCCTGCTCAAGGCCGCGCGAGCGGTGTGGCTCTCGGGCAGCGGCGTCGCTCACCGGTTCCATCACGTCTCGACCGACGAGGTCTACGGCTCGCTCGGCCCGACGGACCCGCCGTTCACGGAAGAGCATCGATACCAGCCCAACTCGCCCTACTCCGCGAGCAAGGCGGCGAGCGATCACATCGTCCGCGCGTACCACCACACGTTCGGTCTTCATGTGACGACCAGCAATTGCTCGAACAACTACGGGCCGTATCAATTCCCGGAGAAGCTGATCCCGCTTCTCATCGTGAACATCCTGCACGGGAAGCCGCTCCCGATCTACGGCGACGGCATGAACGTGCGCGATTGGCTCTACGTCGAGGATCACTGCCTCGGCATCTCGCTGGTGCTCGAGAAGGGAACCGTCGGCGAGGTCTACAACATCGGCGGCAACAACGAGCGGCCCAACATCGAGATCGTGCAAAAGCTCTGCGCGATGGTCGATGATCGTTTTGCGCGATCGCCTGACTTGGCCAAGCGATTCCCGCAGGCGCCGGCGGCCACGGGCGCGAAGAGCGACTCGCTTGTCACCTACGTCAAGGACCGCCCCGGCCACGACCGGCGCTATGCGATCGACGCCACCAAGTGCGGCCGCGAGATCGGGTACCGTCCCCAGGAGAGTTTCGAATCAGGCTTCGCGCGGACCATCGACTGGTACCTCGCCCAGGAGGCATGGTGGCGAGCGGTGATGGACGGTTCGTATCGCGAGTGGATCCAGTACAACTATGCCGCCCAGGCGTGACGCGCGCGACGCGGTGCAACAACGACCGGGCTTCGGGGCGACACGAGACTTGATGCGTGGTTCGCGGTTCAACCTTGACGGTCGCTAGGCGCCATGAGTTCCGACCCTCTCCATCCTTCGGCATCCGCAGTCGCGACGCCAGCGGCGACGCCGTCGATGTCGGTCTACACGTCGTTCGATTCGCTGGCGCCGCTGCGGGAGGAGTGGGACCGCTTCGCCATGGCGCAGGGAGCGTCGTTCTTCCTCTCGTACGACACCTGCGCGGTGTGGTGGTCGCACTACGGCAAGGGACGGCAGCTCGCGGTTCTCGTGTTTCGCGACAGTGACGAGATCGTGGGAATCCTTCCGATGTTTGTCGAACGGCGTTGGCTCGGGCCGGTGTGGCTGAAGGTGGCGGCGCTCGTCGGGTCGGACTACTCGTACGTGCTTGATCCGCCGATGCGCGAGGCTGGAGCGCGAGAGATGTACATCGCCGCGATGAAACATCTCCTGGGTGAACTCGGCTGCGACGCTGTGAAGTTGTCACCGCTCTCCGGAACGTACGCCCGCACAGCCGCGCTGCGCGAGGCGGCGGGCAGCCTTGGTGAAACGGCTCGGGTGCTGAGGGACGAGGAGATCGGCCCGCACACAATGCTGTACCTGCCGGCGACCTTCGAGGAGTATCTCGCGTCGCTCAGCAGGAGCGTCCGATCGAATCACAAACGGCGGACCAAGCTGCTCGCCGAGGGCTATGAAGTCAAAGTTGACGTCATCTCGGAGCACACGGAACTGGCAGCGGAGTTCCCGAAGTTCGTTGCCCTCCATGGAGCGCAGTGGAACGCTGAAGGCAAGCTCGGGCACTTCGACGATTGGCCGGGCGCTGAAGCGTACTACTGCGACCTCATCAAGAAACATGCGCCGCAGGGCCGCGCCCGAATTGTACGGCTCGCGCTGAATGGCGAGGTTGCCTCGTACCAGCTCTGCTTCGCCTTCGACAAGTGCCTCCACTGGGTGCTTCCAGCGCGCTCGACTCGTCCGGAGCTTGAGCGCTTCTCGCTCGGCACACTCGGCGTGATGCAACTCGCGGAGGGGGCGATCCGTGATGGATATGCCGTGATGGAGCAGGGTGTCGGGCACTATGGCTACAAGCTCGATCTGGGCGGCACCGAGCATGCGGTGCGGGCAGTGGTGGTCGGAAGCTCCTCGCTGGCGACACGACTACGCGTGAAGTGTTTTTTGTGGCTCGCGAAGAGACTGGACTTCTTCTATTACCGAGTCTGGTTTCAGCGCGTCGCGCCGAAGCTGCCCCTGGCGCGACGACCGCTCTGGACGACGTGGATCAGGTCGAGGCTCTGATGCAGCGGGCGGCGATGCTCGGCGCTTCGCTCGGCAATGGCGTGCGGACTCCTTGACGGTGGCGAGGCGTCGTGAGGGGCTCCGGGAAAACTGGTCCATCGGATGAGTGAGTTGTGCTGAAGCGTCCCCCGCGCCGACTGGGCGCACAATAGCGGGACGAAAGGACGCCTCATGCCTGCCGAGAAGGATCCCGTTTCGTCTGTCCCCGAGAACATCGAGCGCTGGACCGCCGGCCGCAAGGCCGCGGTCGTCCTCGACCTGATCAAGGGAAAGGCCACCGCGGCCGACGTCGCGCGGCAGCACGGCCTCACCGTCGCCGAGGTCGAGACCTGGCTCGAGCGGTTCATGGAGGGCGGCAAGGAGTTCCTCCGCGCCGTGCCGCGCGACTCCGAGGCCAGGTTCGAATCCGAGAAGCGGGACCTGCACGCCAAGATCGGCGAGCAGGCCCTTCAAATAGACGCTTTGAAAAAAGTCTCGCGCATGCTGGAGGCCCAACGCCAGAGTCCCTGAGGGCCGTGCTCGGCGAGATGCGTGCGGAGGGATCCCGCGTCGACGTCGCGAAGCTCTCGCGGTGGCTCGGCGTCCCACGATCGACCGTCTACTACGAGCCGCGCGAGCGCGCGCCCGCGCCGATCGACGGCTTCGTCGCGAACCTGATCTACGAGATCATCCAGGCGCAGCCGGCCTGGGGCGTGCGCCTCGTCTGGTCGTACCTGCGATTCGAGCTGGGCTTCTCGACGCTCAACGTCAAGAAGGTCGCGCGCATCATGCGCCGCGAGGGCTGGACCGTGCGGCAGCGCCGCGCCGGCAAGCGCCCGCGCGTCGAGCACTGGAAGAGCGTGGCGCAGCGGCCCGACGAGCGATGGGCCACCGACGTGGCGATGGTGCAGTGCGGGATCGACGGCTGGTGCGCCTTCGTCCCGGTGATCGACTGCTGCACGCGGCAGGTGCTGGGATGGGAGCTCGCGGACACCGCGAAGGCCAGGACCGCGGAGCGCGCGCTCGAGGAGGCGCTGATCGCGCGTTTCGGCCACTGCCGCGCGGCCCCGAGGGACCTCGTCGTCCGGCACGACAACGGCCTGGTGTTCGGATCCAAGCGCTACGTCGCGACCGTCGCCGACTACGGCCTCGCGCAGGAGTACATCGCGCCGTACACGCCGCAGCAGAACGGGCTGTGCGAGCGCTTCGTGAGGACGCTGAAGGAGGAATTCGTCTGGCACCGGCGCTTCGCGTCGATCGACGAGGCGCGGCGCGAGATCGCGAGGTGGATCCGCTTCTACAACGGGTCGCGCCCGCACTCGAGGCTGGGATGGCGCTCGCCGGACGCGTATCACGCGAGCGTCGCGACGCCTGCGCCGCTCGCGGCGTAGCGCGCTCCTGGACCGAAGCGATCTCGCCGTCGCCCTCGCATCGCCGCCCGAGCCCGGCGATGCGAGGGCGGCGGCGCGCCCCGACCTCGCCAGAGCCGGAGCTGAGCCGCCCGAAAACAAGAGCTTCCTCATCGACCGCCGCCGGAGGCGGCGATCTTCAACCAAATTAGCGCTCCGAGCTGTCCAACTTTCAGGGGCGCACTACAGGCGCAGGCTTCTGGCCCAAACCGCGATAAGCATCAACCGGAGCGCTTTGCGCGAAAGGCCTGCACAAGGAATCCGGGAGCGGCGGAGTTCCACGTTATGTTCCAAGTTGGCCGCTCGTATTTCTCTTGGTATAAGACGCCGTGTACAAACTGCAGCTCTTGCGCAGCGGTCGACTGCACCAAGCGCGACAGAGCATGGTTCTTGAGTGAAATTATGATTAAGCCACCGGGCGAGAGGAATTGGCAGTAGCGCCGAAGTACAGTCGTGACCTCACTTATGGAGACGTAATACAGAATCTCATTGAACACAATAACATCGAAGTTACCGGACGGTTGGAATTCCTGAACCGAAGCCACATCAAAATGGTAACTCGTAGTCCCGCTCTCACTTCCTCTCAGAAGATGCTCTCTCGCCTTGGAGATGGCCACGTCGCTGATGTCGACGCCCCAATAAGTTGTAAACTCCGGCCCAAGGCGCAGGGCGAGAGTCGCGCCTCCGCACCCCAAGTCGAGGATTGATTCCGCCCCGGGCAGCAGTCGTTTCGCCAGCAGGCTAGTAATGGAATCTCTCAGATCGACGTTCAGCGTACCGCCAAGGTAAGACGAGGCCCATCCAAGCAGGCTCCTGTTCCAATAGTCGCGATCTTGGTAATACGCGTCCCCGCGAGTTCCCTCATAAAGTTTGCGGATTCGAGTTCCAAGGATTGGCACGCGGTATATGCATCTTGCGGCGCGAGTTATGCTCGTTTTCATACGGCTCGGAACTGAACGCGGTGCGCCGTCCGGAACTCGTTCGGCTGGGCTATTCATCGATGAGATATCCCATGAATGATTTCGGTGCTCTGAAGCGCTTGGACGAAGGCCTTGGCCACATAGCTCAAGTGTCGGTCGTCCATGCCCTGATGGATCGGCAGGGTCAGTATATTATGCTTTAGCCAACAGGCTTCCGGGAACTGAGTCCAATCGATGCCGTTCCGATGGAAGCCCGCCCACCACGGAGGCGCGGCGATGCCCTTTGCCTGGAGAAGCGCGACGTAGGCATCGCGGTTAGCGACTACGACGGGAAGGCAAAGTGGACAGATTCCGTCGGGAAGGTCGGCATACAGCAACTTGGCCCCGTCGAGCTCCTGCAGCTCGCCAGCGAGCCGCAAATAGTTGCTGCGGCGTCTGCGAATCAAGTCGTCTGCGGAGAACGCAGTGGAGGCCAGCCATACCTGAGAATGGATTGTGCGATCCGCGTCTGCTTCAGCGTCGAAGTAGTAATCGCGCGGAATGTCGGGACGGGCGCCGCCGCCACCAGCAGAGGCGTCCGCGTCAAGCGGTCGGAATTTCCACAAGGGCGAGCGGCGTAGCGACAGTGCAGTACCGTAGAGTCCGAGCGATTCCAGTCCCCTGAATGCCGTTGCCCGCGTCGAATTGCGAATTTCCCTCACCAGCACCCGAAGGCCCGCTGGTTTCAGGTGCGGCAACTCGACTGTCAGCGGCGCCGGCATCGACAGCAATCCGCCGTGATGAAAGCCCAGCGTCTTCGGAAGGCTGAAGATAGATGCGTCGCCCATCCGACCTATCGCGCCAGTAGTTCCGTCGCTGAAGAGCGACAAGGCGCAGTCCTCAATCAGCAACAAGCCCTGATCATCGCACCATCGCCGCAGTTCCCCCATCGGCTGCTCCCACCCGAAGTAGTGGATGAGGTATACCGCCCGAGTGCGATTCGATCGGCGTGCTTTGAGGTCTTCGACATCGACTTCGCATTGCTGCGATACCCGGTATCCGACGACCCGAGCGCCTGACTGAAGCAGCGCGTCGATCTCTGTGCCGCAGTTGTAGGCTGGGACGAGGACCTCGTGCCCCGGACCTATGCCAAGGAGGCGGCATGCAAGTGCGATGGCTGTCCGCCCGCGGTACGTGCCGATGACCGTACGCCCGCGAAGCTGCGGCCAGGCGTCTGCTGCGATTGCGGCTGATGCGCCGCCGCGGAACCAGTCACGCAGGCGGAGAGTCGGACCGCCACAGAGGAGCGTGGGGGGTGCCATGTCGAGCATCTCAAGTCGAGTCAATCGGATCGGAGCCTACCGCTGCTGTCCGATCGCCGCATGGCGCGAGCCAGTCGGCGTCGGCGTGGATCGTACTCCCAAGGAACACGTGTCTTGGTCGACTCCTCGTGATGCGCCAGCGCGACGGAGTGGCGGTTCGCTCCGGCGTTGGAAGCCACACTGGCTAGACGAGGCCGCGCAGGCGGGCCGACAGAGCTACGAAGCGGCTCCGGAGCAGGCCGTCTTGGGCGGTGCCCTTGCAGACATGGACTGTGTCCATCACAAGCCGCGCAGGGAATCTCACGACGCTGCCGAGCAAGACGAGGAAGTTGCCTACCCAAGCGACGAACGCGCCTCGTCGCTTGTGCAGCACCAGCACCGGCGACATGGATTCGATGACCAGAAGCGCGCGGCGTCGCTGCTTGGAGGAAAAGCGATGGTGGTGAATGATCGTCGCACCAGTGGATCACGTGTCCGAAATCTGTGGGTCGAGACGCCGCAGCTTGGGTCGCGCGTCGTCAGCCCTGAACTGCCAGTCGATGCGGGGTGAACCTCCTGTTGCGGTGGGACTCCCATGTCGTCGCGCATTCGCTCAGCGTCTGCTCGTTGGCGATGCATCCTCCTCCTCCGATTGCCTGGCGCCCCATCGCGCTCAGCTCGCACTCCGCCATGCTCACCCACGATCCGTGCTTGGGAGTATGCACGACCTTCATCTTCGCGACCGGCCGTTGCGCCTCCGGGGGCGGCAACGTCTCGAAGAGGCTCGACATGCGGTGCGTGTCAAGGTTGTCCCTCACGGCGTGATCGGCTCCGCCTGCGGATAGTGCACGTCCACCAGATCACGCACCTGACGCGCGAAGTCCACCTTCGTCCGCCGCGTCGTCACGTCTACGTGACGCCAGCCGCGCAACGGCTCGGCCCTCATGAAAGTGTCTGGCGTGCCGCTGCGCGAGTATTCGTAGTCGCACCGCTGCGGCTCGCCGGGCCGCGCGGGGATCGGCGTCGCCGCTTCGGCCACGAGTTGTTTGCTCGTCTCGTCGAGGCAGACCACGGGGCGGCTGTCGTCGTACGGGCGGTGGTAGACCTGAGCGCGTCCTCCATGGCGCAGACGAACGCCACGTCCTTGTCGGGTGGGAGGCGCCACATCTGGCGCAGAGGAGCCTTGACTCGTTTGTGAAGCACGTGAAGCAACGTCGACGGCGAGCAGCGCTCGACGAACCTGCGCTCCACGACAGGGTCGGCGAGCAAGCCGAGCGTCCAGTGCCGTCGCCCGTTGGGCCCATTCCCGCAGGCGATCGCGACGCGCTTCGCCTCCTTTGCCTCCTCGAAGATGCGGGCGATGCTCGCCGCTCGCGCTTCATGTTGGCCAGCGCCGCCTCGAGTCCCTCTCGACGAAGCGCCGCCGCAGCGCATGGGTCGCGCCGACGGAGGCGGGGGTAGGCGCACGCGGCGTCGGCATCGCTGAAGCGAGTCCCCAGTGGCGACTCGTCCACGCCGAGGCACACGTTCGCGTGCTGGATCCTATGCGCCTGGTCGGTGCTGGTGCTGACGATTTGTCGCAGCACTCGTGTTCCTCGCGGCCCAGCGAGATGGTCCATTCCTGCATGATGATCCTCGTTGATCGCGGGCGCCCTCCCCCGAAATTGAGCACGACTCACGCAGCGAATTGGCTGACGCGGTGCACGAGGGGATTGCACGATCCGCCATCCGGCGCGCTTGATACGGCTTCATCATTCCTCGGCTTCGCCGTACATGAGGAACGCCCTGTCGAAACCGCCATCCGTGTCGATCGCCTCCCGTCGAACCATCATGAAGCAGGCAGCCTGCGACGACAGCCGAACGATGCGGGCGCGCCCGAACGCGTCGTCTGCCGCTCGAGAAAGAGCGGCAGATCGCCCGGCAGTTCGCCGACGTCGGGACCGGCGTCGGCCGCACGAACCTCGACGATGGCGATCTCGCCTCGGCCGTAGTGCGACCACGAGACACGGGCCTGGTCGGACGAGGTGTAGATTTCCGCTCCTTCCCGAATCGCCAGCGCCTCCCATTCCGGAGCGATGGGCGTCGCAACTTCCAACGTGGCGTGGACCGCCCTCGCGAGCGATGGTGGAGCATCGCTCCTCGTGCGCGTGAAAGCGACCGTCAGCCGTGTCCTCTCGGCCGCGTGTGCCGCGCGACCGATTCCGTCAAATGCAGGCGCATCGCCGCGAGCGACTGCGCGAGCACGCGCGAGCCAGCCGCGCGCTGGCCGATCAGCCAGCGCGTCAGTCCGCCGAGCGCGCGAGGCACCATGCGCGCCACATAGGCGCCGCGTAGCAGCAACTCCCACACGACTCCATAGTATTTCCGGAAGAAGATGAGCAGGCTCCGCTGAAGCTGGACATACATCGCCACGCTGCGTTGAGAGGTGCTCTTGCCGCCGCCGTCGAGGTGGAGGATCCGAGCGCCAGGCCAAAAGGAGCGCTTGAGCCCAAGCTGGTGCATGCGATAACACCAGTCGGTCTCCTCGCCGTACACGAAGTACGCCTCGTCCAAGAGGCCGACGCGCTCGACGACGTCGCGCCGTACGAGCATGAACATCCCCGAGACGACGTCCACCTCGCGCTCGGAGCGGCGGTCCCACGACGGAAGCCAGGGACCGCCGAGCCAGTCCGAGTTCGGAAACAGCCGGTCGCTGTGCAGCGATCCGAGCAGATCATCGAGCAGCGTCGGGAACTTGAAACAGGTGCGCTGAATGGTGCGCTCGTCCTCCCAGACTTGGCAGCCGAGACAGGCGATGTCCGATCTCGCCGCCATGAGGTCGAGACACCGGTCGATCGCGCCGTCAAGCACGACGGTGTCGGGGTTGAGGAGCAGCACGTACTGGCCACGCGCGACGGCGATTCCTTGGTTGTTGGCCGCGGCAAATCCTCGATTCGATTGGTTCTCGATCCGCCGCACCCATGGAAACTCCGACGCGAGCATCGCGCCGCTGCCGTCGCTGCTCGCGTTGTCGACGACGATCGCTTCGTGGCTTCGCTTGGTCTCGCGGGCGATCGACGCAACGCAGTCGCGGAGGAGATCCTTGGTGTTCCAGTTGACGATCACGACCGATACCGCGATCGCGTCGTCGCCGCCGCGAACATCGCCCGTCGCTGCGGCTGGCTTGGTTCCGTCGCTCACACGGACACCTCCTCGAATGATGCCAGAGCAGCTTCAGGCAGCGCCTTGTCGGGTCCCGGTTGCGAGGCGGCGGCATGCTACTGGACTCTGACCACGCCGTGAGCAGGCTCGGCGTGGCGGATCCGCGCAGGCGATCGCGCTCCGAGCGCGGACCGGAGCCCGCCGGGCCCCGCCCGAAGTCCCGTTCATCGACGAAGCCGCGAGGATGCTTCGTTGCGAGTGTCCTCTTCGGCGATGGCGAGCGCAACGATCGCGCGTTGCGGGACGCGGTCGAGCGACGGGCAGTCGCGCTGCCTTCGGCTGAATCGCCCGCGTTGTCGCCGCCGAGCGGATCGCCGTTGCCCGGTAGCCGATAGGAGATCGCGGCATCGCCGGCCGCGGCGCGATTGCGATACTGCTGCGATCGACTTCTAATGGCGAGTTCCCCGAAGGGCTTGTCAATGCGTTCGGCGATCGCGCGACGGTCACGCGACGCGCGGTGCGCAGGCGGATAGCAGCGGCGACCGTGACGATCAAGTGAAGTCCCCGGCCATGATTCGCCTTCCGGTCCTCAACGTCGTCGATGTAGCAGAACGGCAAATGTGCTGCGGTTGTGGCGTGTGCGCGTATCTCGAGCCGGAGCGCATCGAGATGGTCGACACGCTCGACTATGGACGGCGTCCGACGCTTCGGGGGTCGGCAGCGGATCCGCTCGGTGACGAGCGCGCGGGAGATGCCATGCTCGCCTGCCCCGGCGTCGGGCTGGCGCACTCAAGCCCGAGCGCACCCGAGGGCGCGAGCGCGGCGCTGATGCCGGGATGGGGTCCGGTGCTGCGCCTGTGGGAGGGGCACGCGTCGGACCCGGAGCTCCGCTGGGCCGGATCGAGCGGCGGGGCGGCCAGCGCGCTCGCCCTCTATTGCATCGAGCGTGAAGGTATGCACGGCGCGCTGCACGTCCGGGCCCGCGACGACGTTCCCTATCTCAATCGCACGGTGCTCAGCCGATCCCGCGAGGAGATCCTTGCGGCGACCGGTTCGCGCTACGCCCCCGCAAGCCCGTGCGACGGACTCGCGATGGTCGAGAGCGCGCCGAGCCCGTGCGTCATGATCGGCAAGCCATGCGACGTCGCTGCGGCGCGGCTGGCCAGCGAGCGCCGACCGGCGCTGAAGGAAAAGATCGGGGCGCTGATCGCCTTCTTCTGCGCCGGCACGCCGTCGACGAAGGGCACGCTCGAGATGTTCAAGGCCATGGGCATCGCCGATCCCACCGGGATCGCCTCGGTGCGCTACCGCGGCAACGGCTGGCCGGGGAACGCGACGGTCGTCGTGCGCACGCCGACGGGCACCGAGACACGATCGCTCACGTATGCGCAATCGTGGGGCGACGTGCTCCAGAAGTACCGGCAGTGGCGCTGCTTCGTGTGCGCGGACCACACCGGCGAGTTCGCCGACATTGCAGTCGGCGATCCGTGGTATCGCACGATCGAGCCCGGCGAGGCGGGAACCTCGTTGATCCTCGCCCGCACGGCCCGCGGCAAGGAACTCGTCGAAGGCGCCATCGCGGCGGGCTATCTCGTGGCTCGGGTCGTCGAGGAGCGGATTCTCCCGGCGTCGCAGCCCAACCTGCTCGCCGGTCGCGGTGCGGTTTGGGGAAGGATCGCCGCGTTGCGGCTGTTCGGGATTCCCGCTCCGCGCTATACGAATATGCCGCTCTTCCGCTGGTGGCGATCGGAGCTGTCGCTCAAGGCCAAGGCGCAGTCGCTGTACGGCACGTTCAAGCGAGCGTTTACCAAACGGCTCTTCCAACGCCACCGCGTCGACGAGTTCGAATCGCCGATCGCGCTGCGTGAACCGACCAAGGACTGATAGCGCGTGAATCAGTGGATGTCGATGACCATCGCGCTCTCGGTCGTCGCCGCGGCGGCCGCCGCGGTGTTGCGGCGAGGGAGCGCGTTGGGCGTGGTCGTCATCTTCACGTTGCTGTGGCCGGAATTCCTGCGAGTACCGCTGGGGCTGGCGCAGATGTCCGTGCCGCGCTTCGCGGCACTGGTGATCATCGCGAAACAGCTTTCCTCGAAGGACGCGATGCGGTTCCGATGGAACTGGATCGACGCGATGGTGCTTGGCGGGTGGGCGTGGGAACTCGCGGCAAACATCTTCGCCGGAGCGGATCAGACGGTGGTGACGTACATGATTGGCCGGGTCTTCGATACGGCGAGCATCTATCTCGCAGCGCGTCTGAGTCTCCGAGGAGCCAAAGACTACGCCGATCTGGTGCCGCCGTTGATGCTGGTCGCGGTGACGATGGGGATATTCGGCTTTCTCGAGTCGGCCGTCATGCATCAGTCCGTCTACGAGAGGATCTTCGGCATCGTGCCCGAACAGTGGTTCGTGAAGGAGGACGAATTCCGTTACGGGTTCCTCCGGGCCAAGGCGAGCACCGGCCATGCCATCTACTTTGGCATGGCCATGGTCGTGATCACCGGAATGCTCGTGGCGCTGCAAGGATTCGCAGGCCGCTACCGCTACTTCATCTGGCCGGCGATCGGATGTGGGTTCCTCGGGGCGCTGTCGAGCATGTCGAGCGGGCCGCAACTCGCACTGGTGATATTGCTCATCACGAGCAGCTTTTGGTTCTATAAGGGACTCATCAAACCCGCGCTGGTCGCGCTGCTCCTCCTCGCGGTCATCGCAGAGGCGGGATCGAACAGGCATTTCTATCAACTCATCGACTACCTCGCGCTGAGCAGCGAGACCGCGTGGTACCGGACGCGTCTACTCGAGGTCGCCGTCGGTCACATGCGCGAGTACTGGTTGGTTGGCTTGGGTGGACGCAGCCCGCATCACTGGGCGCTGGAGATCGACGGCAGGCTTCACGTGGACTTGGTGAACCACTTTGTGATCGTCGCCACGCAGGGCGGCTTGTTGGGGTTGGGCATGTATCTCGGCGCCATAGTCGGCGCCATCAAGTCGGCAGCGCGCGTTGCGTCGAAATCGCAAGATCGGGCGTTCGCGAAGGCTGGGTTCTTCTTGGTCTGCCTGCTCCTCGCGATCGCAAACGCCAGTATGTCGGTGGGCCTGTTCGGCGCGCCGCTGCTACTCACCTACGCATTGCTCGGCGCGATGGTCGCGCTGCCAGGCGCGGCGACAACAACGCTTCCGAACTCGCTGGGGCCTTCGTCGGCGCGAGCGCGGAGCGCCGGCGGCTTTGCGAGAGAAGCACGCTCGTGACCGGCCGCTATCGCCGCGCCGCGTAGAACCGCTCCGCGAGCCGCGTCAGCGCCGCCCGTGAACCCGACGCGCACGCCTCGGCCGGCCCGGCCGCGACGACGTCGAGGCCTTCGAGTCCGTCCTTGAAGTGAAACACGCCGGGATTTGCCACCGGATCGATTCCGCCAGTGTCGTACCACGCGCAGCCCAGCGACCGCGCGTGTTGTATCGCCGCCCATTGCGCCAGATACGCGGCCTTTGTTTGTCGCCCGTCATCGTTGGTGCCGCCGAGCAGGTACACGCCGGTTTCGCCGGCGTACATCCCCAGGTGACCAGAGACGTCTGCATCGCCGTGCTTCACCAACGTGATCCACGGCAACGGTTCGCCGGCCAGACTCTTCTCTCGCACCTCGCGGAAGAAGCCGAGGTCGAGGTCGACCGAGAAACCTTTCTGGTCGCGCGTGTGCTGGAAGAGCCGATCGAACCGATCGAAGAGTGCGCGGTCGGCTCCCGACTCGATCGTGAGTCCTTGCCGCTCCGCCGCATTCAATTGGTTGCGCCACTTCTGGGCGAAGGAACGGCGGAGGTCCGCCTCCGTGCCGTCGATCCGCTTCAGGATCGTGCGATAGGGGTTGCCACCCTCACCGAGCGCAAAGCCCGCTTCCGCCAGGACGATTCGCTGGGCGCTGTTCCACGCTGCGTCACCGATCGCGCCGTGAATGCGCAGCGTCATGCCGCGGCGCTGCACGAACTCATCGCGCAACGCGTCGAGCATCTGTCGAAGCGCCGCAACGTGCCTCGCGGCGTGGTCGGCGACCGCGTCGCCGACACGACGCACGAGCGGACCGCCGGAAACGAGGGCGATGCCGCCGAGCCCGAAGGGGATCGCCTTCACCCGGACGTTTGCGAGCGCGACCACGCCGACCTCGTCGCTCGCTTCGAACCACTCGCTCCGAGCGCCGATGCGCCGCGCCGCGGCGTCGGCGTAGCTCCAGGTCTGCCGGTAGTTCGCGTCGGCGAAGAGCGGCAGCAACTCGCTCACGCGGGCTCGACCGATCGCCTGAAGCCGGAGGCTCATCGACTGGTTTCCATGGCCACGATGTGCGACGAATCGACCACCTAGCGCCATCCCTTGAGAATCTCGCGAAGCCGCAAGCGAACGCGAGCGAGAGGCGCGGGCGGGCGGCGCACGTCGGCGCCCACCGCGAGCGGGTCGTCGTCACACGTGATCGTCCGGCGAGCCAGGAGGCCGCGCCGCGACCAGGTCGGGCCGCCGTCGCTCGTGTAGATCCGACGGAAGCCAGCGGCGCGAAGCCCACGGAGCGCAGCGCGGTCGTATTCGCCGAACGGGCACGCGGCGGCGTCGATTTGTTGGCCGAGGTGATCCGCGATGGCTTGGCGAGCGTCGCTCCATTCACGTGCTTGCTCAGGTGGGAGCAATCCGCGCCAACTCCGATGCGCCCAGCCGTGCGAGCCGACGGACATGCCCGCGGCGACGAGCGCCCGCAGATCGCCGGCGCCGAGGTAGCTCGGCTCGCCGACGCGACCGGCGCAGACGAAGAACGTCGCGAATCGACGGCGCCGTGCCAGCGCCGGGACGGCGAGATCGAGGTCCGATCTGTTGCCGTCGTCGAAGGTGAGTTCGACGTGTGGAAGCCCATCGATCGCGGCAAGGAAGTCGTCGAACGCCGTCGCGGTGAGCCAGTATCGCGCTTCCGCCGCGCCGACGTGCGGCGGAGGGGTGCCGAGCCCGTGGAAGTTGAGGAGCCAGATCGGCTGCATGATGGAGTACGACGTCGCAAGGGATGGGACGTCCAGTAGCGGCAGTGTTTGGTCCGACGGTCGGCTTCAGTGAGCTTTCTGCGGTATCGACGCGATCAGGCCTCGGTATTGTGCGAGATACCACGGTCGCGCAGCCTCGGAGCGAATCTTCACTCCAATCCTTAGCCGACGAGCCCGACAATGCGCCGCCGGATCGCTCCGACCAGACGCAGGGCCTCGGAGCGAAGCGAGGCGACGCTGGCGGTGACGACGAGTACCGAGCAACCCGCGGCCGCGAGTCCGCATGCGAGCTGGATCCAATCGGGCGTCGAGCGGAGCGACAGGCTTGCAGCCGCAGCGAGTGCGAGGCAGGAGCACGCGACGATCGCCGGGCGGACAATGAGGACCCGCGGGAGCGCATGGCGCCGCCAGGCCAATTGCGTGGCGACGACACCGGCGGCGATCTCGGCGGCAGCGCCGATCCCGGGGATGACGGAGAGCGGCGAGCGCAGGACGCCCGCCGCTACGGCGAACGGGAACCCGATCACACGCACCACGTTCGACAGCATGAGGTTGATGGAATCGGCGCGGGCGAGCGCTGCAAGCGTCGGCGGAACCCGCAGCATTCGAAGCGCCTGCGTGAGCGCGAGGATCGAGAGAAGCGGGGCGGCAGGGGCGAAGTCCCGGCCGTAGACGATCGCGATGATGGCGGGGGCCGCGACGAGGCAGACCGCGCCGAGCGCCACCGAGACCGCGGCTCCGAGTCCGGCGATGAACGCGTAGCGGCGAGCGAAGCCGTCGGCGTCGTCTTGGCGCGTCGCCAGCAGTGGCAGTCCGACCGAGGTGACGATGCGATTGAGCGCCGCTGCCGGCGCATTGGCCAGCGTCGCGGCCGCGCCGTACCAGCCGAGCGCTTCCGGCCCGAAGGCCCGCCCGATGATGAACCGATCGCCCTCCGCCGCGAGGAAGAAGAGCACGCCGTTCACGAGCACCGGCCAGCCGAACGACGTGAGCCGGCGGCCGCACGCGGGGTCCCAGCGCAGCCGATAGGGCGTCGTGGCGACGAGGAAGCTGCCGATGCACGACGCGGCAGCTTGGATGATGAGGACGATTGCAAGAGCGCTCGGCGAACGCACGAACGGAACGATCGCGATTGCCGCGATGACGCTGACCGCCTGCGCGCCGGCTTCGACGCCAACGGTGGTGCCGAATCGCAGCGAGCGCTGGTGCACGTTGATCTCGAGGTGCGACAGCCCGCGCAAGAGCGGCACGAGCGCGACCGCGGCGTACGCCCACAGATACTCTTCACCGTGGAAGAAGGCCGACAGCGGCCAGGCGCACGCGAACACGACGACGGCGAGAATCGCGCCGCGTACCACTTGAAGCAGATGTGCCGTGGCCAAGAATTGCGGGGTCGCTCCGTCGGGCGCTTGGACGACGAGCCGATCCGCTGCGACGTAGCTAATGCTCTCGAGAAACGTGGCGACGAGCGCGAGCGTCGTTGCGATGCCGAACGCCTCGGGCGCGAGGAACCGTGCGATGATGACGTTCCGCACGAGGCCGCACGCCTGCGTGCCCGCTTGGCCTATCGCGATGATCGCACCGCCGGAGATGGCTCGTTTCTTTTCCATCGAGCGAGCGACTACACGGCTTCGGGAGTCCAGTGGTTCACGACTCGACCGCCCGCAGGAAGAAATCGAGACGCTGCGCGTTCTCGTGCAGCGGACGCTCCCACCACGCGTCCGCGAGGAGTCGGGCTTGCACCGGTTCGGAGAAGCGGAAGCGGATGATGCGAGCCGGGTTGCCCCCGACGATGGCGAAGTCAGGCACCGAGCGCGTGACGACGGCGCCAGCGCCGACGACCGCACCGATGCCGATGCGCTCGCAGCCCGGCGTGATCGTCGAGTCGGCGCCGATCCAGCTCTCGTGGTCGATGCGCAGCGGCGGTGACGCGATCTGGTCTTCCTGCACCACACCAAGCATCGGGTTGTAGAAAGCCGGGTGCAGCGACGGGCGAGCGAGCGGATGATTCCGACGAAATACGCGGACGCCGCTCGCGATCGAGACGTAGCGGCCGACCGAGACGCCTGGCGGGAACCGCTCCGGATCGAAGCAGGAACCGTACGAGTAGTCGCCGACATCGATGCCGAAGTACGTGCGGAGGATCAGGCGCGCGGTGAGCGAGAAGAACTGGCCGCCCTCGAACCGCAGCGAGAGCGACAGCATGCGCGCTCGAAATCGCGGATAGGCTGCCAGCGATTCGATTGCGCCGGCGAACGCGCAGCGTTGCATGTTCGATCGCTCGCGAGGGTGAGGCGAGTGTGGCCCGGGCGCAACGTCGCTCATCGTCGTTCCGCCGGCTTCTGCAATTGATCGCCCGAGCGCTCGCCGAAGCGAGCCCCTGGCCGACGCTGGGTTAGCGAAGTCTCCTGATACGTGCGCTCGTGTCCTCGCTGCGAGCAACACGAGGCGATCACGTCCGCCTGTTCTGCGGCACGCGAGTGAACCGCATCGCGAGCGGCACGGCGTCGAGCAGCGTCGTCGTGCATCGATTCGCGCCATGAGCGGAGAACTGCGCTGGCGACCTCGGCGGTCGCGAGCCGCGTGGGATCGACGACGTGCTCGCCCGCACCGCACGATTCAAACACGCCGAGCGTCTTCGGGCTGTACGAGATCGCTGCGGTGGGGATGCCCGAGGACAATCCCGCGATCGTCGCGTGCATGCGCATGCCGCAGAACCAATCGCAGCGGGCGATGGCCCACTTCGCGCATTGCGGGTCCTCAAGGAACGGCGCGACGATCGTCCGCTCGCGGGCCTTCTCGCTGAGGCGGCTTCGCAGATCGTCGATCGCTCGGGGATCGCTTTCCGGGCTGTCCCGCGGCGCATTCACGTGCGGGAGGAGCAGGACGTCGGCGTCATCCGCGGCGAGCGCCTCGACGAGCGCTCGCACGGCCTCGCGATAGTCTGCCTTGAAGCCGTACCGGGACGTCGCCGCCTGCGGATCGTTGTAGATGAGGCCGCTAACGTTGACGCCCGCGATCCGGCGCGGACGCCGCTCGAGCAGCGCGCGGAGTGGATCGGGGAGCATCGCACCTGGATCTCGCTCAGGCAGCAGAAACGCGACGTCGACGCCGCTGCGATGGCGTTCAGGGTCGAACGCATCGCCGAGCAGGGAGCGCAAGACCTCGAAGCTGCGAGCGTCGCGGGCCCACGCGGCCGTGGCAGCCCTGCACAGCGTCGCTGCTTGGGATCGAAATCGCTCCTCGCGGTACGGACCGTACGTCTGCGGCAGGAGAATGAGCGGTATGCCGACGCGGAGCGCGAGTCGCTTGCTCAGCGCGACGTCGTCGAATCGGCGCTCGCCATAGAGGTCGGTGAACGAGTCGCCCCCGGAGACGTCGAGCATCGCTCGGGCGGACCGGATCGCCCGCGCGACTCGGTTGGGCAGGAACGGAAGCGTCAACGCGAGTTGGACCAACAGCGCGTTGCTCGGGTGGTAGTAGCGGTGGCCGGTGCGGAGCCCGACGAGCGCGACCTCGATGGCGCGCGCCCCGATGCGCAGCGTCTCGGCCCGAACTCCGACCCCGCTGTCGAACAGTCCGAGGCGGGCATTCGGGAGCCGCTCGCTGAGCGCAGCGATGACCGAGTACCCGAGCGCGGAAACGCCGAGGTTCGAGGTATCGGGGCTCGCGCCCGCGATCAGGATCATGTCCTCGACTGGCGAGCTACTCATGCGCTGCTCGAGCGTGACTCTCGGCGCGGTTCGCGGACGTGCGCCGTTCGGCCGGCCGGTTCCTCTGGAAAGGGGTTGTATCGACAGTCCGGGCGGCTTGCATGACCGCGAGACGGCAGAGCTCCCGAGGGCTGCGGCGGTTCTTTGCCCGCGTGTCCACCGAGGTTCGTTCGGATGGGTACCGACCATCTCGCCTCGCGCACGAGCCGGGCGATGGAATGACCAAAAAGGCGGCGGTCGGCGCGGCGGGGCTCAGCGAGCCATACCGCCGCGCCGACCGCGACAGTCGAATGGTGGCGTGTCGGAAGGGCCCTCAGCCCTTCGCCACCGCCACGATCGTCTCGCCCAACGACATGCGGGCGAAGCCGAGCACCTTCACGCCGGCGGGCAGGAGGTCCTTGACCTTCTTCGTCGGGTCGACGACGTAGTTCTGGTTGAGGAGCGTGTTCTCCTCGAGGAACTTCCGCATCTTGCCCTCGGCCATCTTCTCGGCGATCTGCGCCGGCTTGCCGGACTCCTGCGCTTCCTTCACCGCGAAGGCCTTCGCTTCGGCGACCTTGTCGGCGGGCATGTCGGCGCCGTCGACGGCCAGCGGAATCGGCACGTGCGCGACGATGTGCTGCGAGATGCCCTTGCCGACGTCGGCCGGGACGGGAGCGCTGAAGTGCACGAGCGCGCCCTTCTTGCTGTCGTGGTGCACGTACGCGGCGAACGCGCCGCCGGAGAACGTGACACCGGTGCCGAACGAGAGGTTCTCGCCGGTCTTGATGCGGATCTCGTCGATCTTCGCGTTGATCTCGGGCGTGGCCTTCACGTCGCCGGCGCCGCCCTTGGTCGCGAGCTTTGCGACGGCCTTCGACATGGCGACGAAGTCGTCGTTGCGGGCGGTGAAGTCGGTCTCGGCCCGCACGCTGACGATCGCGGCGGTGCCGGCGTCGATGCACGCCTCGACGCGGCCCTCGCCCGCGGCGCGATCGGTGCGCGTGTCCATCTTGCCCTTGAGGCGCTCCTTGAGGAGCGCTTCGGCCTTGGCCATGTCGCCCGCCGCATCGGCGAGCGCCTTCTTGCAGTCCATGATGCCGAGACCCGTCTTCTGGCGGAGGGTCATGGCGTCCTTGGCGTTGACTTGCGAGGGATCCATCGTGGGAGAAGTCATTGATTGACTCGAGTGCTGGAGTGTGCGGAACGGGAATCGAACGCGATGCGAAGCCGAGCGCGGCGGTGGGGAGTCATACGGATCGTATTTGCTCCACGCGCTCCACGATCGCACAGGACGGTGAAACGGCCAGAGCGAGTGTGCGCCCGGAGGGCGCTACGGAGCGCTCGAATTGGTATCACTCGGCGCTGGTCGCCGGGATCTCGCTGGAGGCCTCGTCGCCGCCGCCGCCGCTGCCGCCACCGTCCGCGCGGAAGCGCGTGCGGCTCGAACGGCGCCGACCTTCGGCGTCGGCCGGCTTGTCGCCGCGATGCTCGCCCGACCCGCGCTGTTCGCCGCGCGACTCGCCGCCCTTGGAGGCGACGGCTTCGCTCGTCTGGCGATGGCCGAGACCGTCGGACACCGCCGCGCACAGCTCGCGAACGATCACGTCGATCGAGCGCATCGAGTCGTCGTTGCCGGGCACCGGGATATCCGCGAGATCGGGATCGCCGTCGGTGTCGATGAGGCAGATCGTTGGGATGCCGAGGTTCTTCGCCTCGAGGAGCGCGTTCCGTTCGCGGTTCGTGTCGACCACGATCACCGCGCCGGGAAGGCGATGCATCGTGCGGATGCCGTTCAGGTTGCGGAAGATCTTCTTCTGCTCGCGGGTGAGCTGCGACTCCATCTTCTTCGAGTAGTTCTTGATCTCGCCGCTCTCGACCACCCGCTCGAGTTCCTCGAGCCGCTTCAGGCGGTCACGGATAGTCCGGAAGTTCGTGAGCGTGCCGCCCAGCCAACGCTCGGTCACGTACGGCATCTTCACGCCGCCCGCGTACTGCTCGATCGCGGCCTGGGCCTGGCGCTTCGTGCCCACGAACAGCACGTCCTTGCCGTCGGCGACGATCTTCGACACGTACTTCTTCGCGAGAAGGAGACCCTTGATCGTCTCCTTGATGTCGATGATGTGGATGCCGTTCCGCGTGGCGAAGATGTACGGACGCATGCGCGGATTCCAGTTGCTCCGGCGCTGGCCGAAGTGGATTCCGCTCTCGACGAGTTCTTGAACGAGCGACGACATGGGACGAGACTCCTGGCAGCGACACCGGCCCTGGTGACGGTGGAACACCAAAGCCCAAAGGGCGCTTCGATGGCGAACAAAGGAGGATGAACCGGCCCCGACGGCCCACCGCGGTCGTCGGGACTTCCCACCCCAGCCGACGGACCCGGGCCTGGATCGCGGCCGCAAGGCCGAGGTCCAACCCACGGCGGGGAGGAGTGGAACGACGCACGGTAGCAGAAACCGAGACGCGGGACGTTGCCGAGGGCGCGATCCCAGTCCCGGAACCTGCCCGGAACCTGCCCCGAACCTGACCGGAAACCTGCGGGGTCCGTCCGCCCGCGTCCGCGGCCGGGCTGTAGAGTCCGCGTCCCTCGGCGTTCGCGGCGCGGCCTGGATCGCCGCCGACCGGTTTCGCTCCGCGCCCTCCGCCCCATCGCCGCACCCACCATGCTCTCCAAAGTCTTCAAGGCCTACGACGTCCGCGCCACCTATCCGAAGCCGCTCAACGAGAAGTTGGCCTGGCAGATCGGCTACGCGACCGCGGAGTACCTGCTCACCTACGCCAGCGAACAGGGCTTCGACGATCCCATGTCGAAGCACGTCGTGATCGGCCGCGACATGCGGAAGAGCTCTCCGTCGCTCGCCGAGGCCCTCGGCGACGGCATTCGGGCATACGGCGCGCACGTGATCGACGTCGGGCTCGTCGACACGCCGATGGTGTACTTCGCGATCAACCACCTCGGATGCGCCGGCGGCGTGCAGGTGACGGCGTCGCACAATCCGTCGAACTACAACGGCTTCAAGGTCTCGAAGCTGAACGCGAAGCCGGTCGGCGCCGACTCGGGGCTCAACGAGATCCAGCGACTCGCCGCGCTGGTCGAGCGCGAGAAGGTGCCGAAGCGCGGCGGCCGCGTCGAGGCCCGCGACCTGTGGAAGCCGTATCGCGAGCATCTCCTGCGATTCCTCGATCCGGCGATCGTCTCGGGCAAGCGCACGCTCACGGTCGTCGTCGACGCCAGCAACGGCATGGCGGGCACGATGGTGCCGAAGGTCTTCAAAGGCGTCGCCGGGCTCAAGATCATCGAGATCAACTTCGACAACTCGACCGGCGAGTTCGTGCACGAGCCGAACCCGCTCGTCGAGGCGAACCTCGCTCAGGTGCGCGACGGGATCAAGAAGCACAAGGCGGACTTCGGCGTGTGCTTCGACGGCGACGCCGATCGCTGCATGGTGATCGACGAGAAGAGCGAGCCCATCGGCTGCGACTTGCTGCTTGCATGGCTCGTGAAGGACATGCTGAAGGAACACAAGGGCGCGAGCGTCGTGTACGACCTGCGCTCGAGCCGCAGCGTGCGCGAGGCGATCGCCGAGGCGGGCGGCGTGCCGGTCGAGAGCCGCGTCGGTCACGTCTTCATGAAGGCCAAGCTCGCGGAGACCGACGCGCCGATCGGCGGCGAGCTCTCCGGGCACTTCTACTTCAAGGACATGTTCGGCACCGACTCCGGCGCGCGGGCCTTCGTCGCGGTGCTGAGCGCGCTGGCTCGCGCCTCGAAGCCGCTCAGCGAATTGATCGCCCCGACCAAGCGCTACGTCCAGTCCGGCGAGATCAACTTCGAGAACGAGCACAAGGAAGCAGCGATCGCCGCGCTGCGCAAGGCCTATCCGAAGGCGAAGGTCGCGACGCTCGACGGCGTGTCGCTCGACAACGGCGCCTGGTGGTGCAACGTGCGCATGTCGAACACCGAGCCGCTCCTGCGCCTGAACCTCGAGGCGAAGGACAAGGCCACCGTCGACAAGGCCGTGGCGGACGTGTCGAAGCATCTGGGGAAGCGGGTGGCGCACTGAGCGGATCGGCCGAGTTCCCCCGATGTCCACGCTCCCGCTCGAAGTCTGGTCCTCGCGCACGTTTCGCTTCGACTTTCCGGTCGAGCGATTGCCGGTGATCGTCGATCGCCTGCGCGGCGCGCCGGATCGCGTCGAGGCGAAGCTCCGCGGCATCGCCCCCGAGACGCTCGCGCGGCGCGATGGCCCGGACTGGTCCATGCAGGAGCACGTCGGCCACCTGCGCGATCTCGATGTCCTGCATCTGAAGCGCCTCGACGAGATCGCCCGCGGCGCCGCGGAACTCAGCGCTCATGACATGACGAATCGCGCGACGTGGGACGCGAACTACAACGCGCGGCGGTTCGGCGAGGTGCTCGCCGAGTTCAAGGCGCTGCGGGCGACGCTCGTCGATCGGCTGTCGCGGTGGGACGCGGCCCGCGTCGCGGACAGCGCCCTGCACCCGCGCCTGAAGCAGCCGATGCGGGTCGTCGACGTCGCCTTCTTCGCGGCCGAGCACGACGACCACTACATCGCGGTCATCGAGTCGATCCGCGCGAAGATCGCCGCGGCGGCGCCCGCGCGATGACGCGGCGGGTCCCGACGTTCCGCGCCTTGCGGCGCGCCGCGGCACGAACGACGATGACCTCATGGCAGTCGACACGAAGAGCGTCACCGATCGCCGCTCGCTCACGCTGAACTCGCTGCAGGACCTTCGCCGCGAGGTGGAGCGCATCGCGGCCTCCGAACGCTCCGGCAAGCTGCGCCGGAGCGGGAACTGGTCCGCGGGGCAGTCGTTCCATCACCTCGCCACATGGATGGGCTACTCGTACACGGGACCGCCCGGTCCGAAGCCGCCGTGGCTTTTGCGCTTGATGGGACCGGTGATCAAGCGTCGCTTCCTCACGAAGGGCGTCCCGGCCGGTTTTCGCATGCGCAACGTCGAGGGCGGCACGTACGGATCAGAGCCGCGATCGCTCGACGAAGGCACGCGCGAGATTCTCGCCGCGATCGAGCGCCTCGGTCGCGAACGCTTGCCCGACCGGCACGCGCTCTTCGGCCGCATGACGCCCGACGAGTGGATTCGCCTGCACCTGAAGCACGCCGAGCTGCACCTGTCGTTCCTGCATCCGTGATCGCTCAGGCCTGCGCAGGGGCGTGGCGCGCGAGCGCCCGCGCGACGATGTGCCCGAGCGCATGCAGGTCGATTGGCTTGGGCGCGAAGTCCGCGACGTTCGCGGCGAGCGTCGCGCGTCTCGCGGTGTCCGGTCCGCCCTCAACCGCGCCGGACAGGACGACGATCGGCAGGTCCGGGCGGGCCGCCCGCATGGCCTCGACGATCGCGCCGCCGTCGATCACCGGCATGTTGAGGTCGACGATCGCCAGGTTCCACGACTTCGGATCCTCGAGAAACGCCGCGAGTCCCGACGGCGGCAGGTGGAACCCGACGGGGGCGTAGCCGAGTTGACCGAGCATCGTCGTCACCACCGACACGATCGCGGCGTCGTCGTCGATCACGAGGACGCGCTCGCCGCGGCCGCGCGGCGCCGGACCGCGCAATTCGGGCGACAGGTCGGACACGGCGCGCCCGACGACCGGGAAACACAGCGTGAAGGTCGTTCCACGCCCGACTTCACTCTCGACGGACAATTCCGCGTGATGCTCCTGGGCGATGTTCCGCACGAGCGCGAGCCCGAGTCCCGTGCCCTTGCCGAACGGCTTCGTGGTGAAGAACGGCTCGAAGATGCGCGACCGCGTGTCCGCGTCCATGCCGTGACCCGTGTCCGCGACCGCGAGCCGCACGAACAGCCCGCGGGCGCCGTCGGCGCACCGATCGGATCGTTCGAGCGTGACGCGCAGCGTGCCTCCGTCGCGCATCGCATGCACCGCGTTGGTGCAGAGGTTCATCACCACCTGGTGAATCTGTCCCTCGTCGGCGAGGACGAGGCAACCGGTGTGGTCGACCGATTCCTCGACGTGCACGTTCGCGGGCAGTGTGGCTCGGATGGCGCGAACCGCCTCGCGGACGACCGACGACAGCTCGAGCGGATGGCGCGAAGCGGGCGCGCTGCGTCCCACGGTGAGAATCTGCGACACGAGTCCGCGGGCTCGCGCGACGGCGCCGAGCAATTCGTCGAGGCTTTCCGCCGCGAGTCGTGCCGGGCCGGATGCGTCGACCTTCGCGATCTCCGATCGCGCGAGACTTGCGTTGCCCTGGATCGCCATCAGGAGGTTGTTGAAGTCGTGGGCGACGCCCGCCGCAAGTTGTCCCAGCTCGCGGAGCCGCTTGGCCGACTCGAGCTCGTTGCGGAGCCGCGCCTCGGCCTGCTCCGAGCGGCGCATGTCGGTGAGGTCGCGAGCGAATCCGGCGATGCGGTAGATCGTTCCGTCGGGGCGCGAGATCGGCACGAGCAACGTGTCGAACTGCCGGAGCTGATGCCGCCCGTCGTATGCGACCTCGACCTCCTCCTCGAACGAGATCGGGCGTCGCGCGACGATGCACGCGCGATACCTGGCCTTGATCCACTCGGCGCGCGGCGGCGGAAAGAGGTCGTCGGGCGACTTGCCGCGCACGTCCTCGCACCGCAGGCCCGAGTGGAGCTCTTCCGATCGGTTGATGTCCTCGTACACGAACGCCCCGTCGGCGTGGACGCCGACGAGAAAGATGCAGTCGCTCGCGTACTGGTACAGCTCGCGCAGACGCTGTTCGCTCTCGGCGAGCGACGCATGCGCCTTCTCGAGCTCGAGCATCTTCGACTCGAGCTTCAGCACGAGGGCTCGGTTGTATTGTTCGAGGATGCTCTGCGACGAACCGACGGGCGGCGTCGGAGCCGCGTCCGCGCGACTCTGCCGCGCGACCGCCTCGTGCAACGCGGCGACGAGGACGTCCGGCTCGACCGGCTTGATCAGGAATCGATCCGCGCCGAGCGAGAGCGCGAGACGCTCGTCGCGGGCGTCGGTGTACGTCGCGGTGTAGAAGAGGAACGGAATGTCGCGGGTGCGCGGGTCGCCCTTCAGTTCGCGACACAGCGCGAAACCGTCGAGCCGCGGCATGAGGATGTCGGAGATCACGGCGTCGAACGAGCGAGTGCGCACCGCCTCGAGCGCGAGCTGGCCGTCGGACACGCTCGTGACCTCGTGTCCGAGCGGCGCGAGCAGCGTCTCCAGCAGGTAACGGTTCTCGGCTCGATCGTCGACGACGAGGATCCGCATCGAAGTCTCCTCCTGCGATGCCGTCGCCCCCGCGAGGCGATGTTCGGCGCGAGCGATCGGCATGCTACGCGGAGGTCGCGGGTCGTTCGGGCGAGCCCTGCGCCGGAGCGAGCGTGAGCGGAAGCGAGAGCGTGAAGCGCGAGCCATGACCAAGTTCGCTCTCCGCGCGAATCGTGCCGCCGAGCAGCCCGACGAGCTGTTTGCTCAGATAGAGGCCGAGGCCGGTGCCGGACTCCGCTTCCGCGAGCCGACGATCGGAGACCGAGATCTGCCCGAACGCCTCGAAGATGTGGCTCATCTGGTCCTGGGGAATGCCGACGCCCGTGTCGATCACCGAGATCTCGTAGCGGTCGTCACGCGGTCCGGCCTCGATCCGCACCTCGCCGCGCTCGGTGAACTTCACCGCGTTGCTCGCGAGGTTGAGGAGGATCTGGAAGAGTCGCTTGCGGTCGCACTCGATCCGGAGGCCGGGGTCGCGCACGTCGGCCCGCCACGCGAGCCCCTTCGCCGCGACGAGCGGCGTGATCGACCTCGCGACCTCGTCGATGACCGAGGCCGGAGTGACCGACTCGGGGAAGACCTCCATGCGCCCGGCCTCGATGCGCGAGAGGTCGAGCAGGTCGGTGATGAGGCTCAGGAGATGCTTCGCCGACGCGTGGACGATCTCGAGCTGCTTGCGCTGCTCGTCGTTCACCGGCCCGACGAGTCCGCTCTTCACGATGCTGGTGAAGCCGAGGATCGAGTGCAGCGGCGTGCGCAGCTCGTGACTCGTCGTGGCGAGGAACTGCGACTTGAGGCGATCGAGCTCCGACAGGCGCTGGTTCGCCCGCGCGAGATCGCGGGTGCGCTCATCGACCCGGCGTTCGAGCGTCGCGTTCAGGTTGCGCAGATCGGCCTCCGCCCGGGCTCGCTCGCTGGCCTCGAGGGCGAGCATCACGAGGTCGGCGAACGCGTCGGCGAAGAGCTCGTCTTCGCGGGTCCAGACTCGCCGCGGCCCCACGTGCTCGAAGCAGACCGCGCCGATCACGCGCTCGCCGCGCCGCAGCGAGGCGTCGAGCATCGAGGTGATGCCGAACCGGTTCAGGTAGCCGAGGGCGAACCCCGCGGTGCGCGGATCGCTGCTCGCGTCGCTGGCGCTGACCACACGCTCCTGCTCGAGCGCCGCGAAATAGGCGGGGTGGGCCTCGGCGGCGATCGAGGTGCCGCGCGAGTGTTGCCCGGCGTCGCGCTCGTAGAGGTCGTCGCACACGAGCGTGCGTCTGTCGGCATCGAATCGCCACACGCTGACGCGGGCGACGCTCAGCGCGTGCGCGCCCAGTTCGGTCGCCTCGCGCAGCGCTTGCCCGAGGTCGCCGGCGAGAATCGTGCGGCTGTGCGCGAGTTCGATCAGCGCGCGGTTCAACTCGGCGAGTCGCGCTTCGTGCGCCCGCAGCGCGTCCTCGGCGGCGCGCCGTTGCGCGATCTCGTCGGCCATCGCACGATTGGTCTGTTCGAGATCGCCCTGTCGCGTGGTCACGCGCGCCTGCATCTCGTCGTATGCCTGCGCGAACTCGGCGACCTCCTCGATGTCGAACCCGGCGGAGCCGCGCTCGCTCGGCGGCTCTCCTCGCAGGCGGCGCCGGAGTTCCTCGAACGGACGCGTGATGCGGGCCGACAGGCGGAACGCGGCGAGCGATCCGAGCGCCGCGGCGGCGACGCCGATGATGGCCATCCAGCGCAACGTCGAGATCAACGGCGACGCGATGGACGATTCGGGCAGGACCACGCCGACGCGCCAACGCGGGCCTTCGGTGACGCCGAGCGGTGCGATCGCTCCGAAGAACTGTTCGCCTCCGGAGGCGAAGCGGCGCGTCGCGACGAAGTGCTCCTTCGAGCCGCTGGCGAGGAACGACGCCATGGCCTCGGTGAGCGCCGTCGCGTGGTCGTCGGCTTCGGGGTTCAGCCGGAACTCGGCTTGCGCGAGCACCCGCTCGGATCCGTCGCGGCGATCCTCGATGAGAAAGATCATCCCCGGCGCATCGCGCTGGATGTCGTCGAGACATCGCTTGAGCGCGGTCAGCTGGAAGTCGACGCCAACGACGCCGAGAAAACGCTCCTCGCGGATGAGCGGCGTCGCGTACGTGACGCCGTCGTCGGAACTCTGCCCGCCGCCTTGCCAGAACGTGTAGCTCTCGGTCCAGACCGGAGCGCACGCCGCCTTCGCCTCGACGTAGAAGGGGCGCGTGCGCGGGTCGTAGCCGTCCCAGCGCTCGCGCGTGGAGCGACCGAACGTTCCGTTCTCGAGCACGCGATCGATCCGATGCGCTTCGTCGCCGTCGGCGCAGTTCAGCGCGCTGGCGCGGATGCGGTCGCCGGGCAGCCGCTCGAGCAGGTAGTACGAACCGTCGGCGTCGAGTCCAAATCCAAGGTAGCTCAGGTCGCGATGTTGGGAGAACGATTCGGCGCATTCGCCGAGGGCGAACTCAAGAGCTCCCGGATCGAGCCGCGTCTTTCCGAGCGCGAACTGGACCAGTTCGTCCTGCGAGACGACGTGCTCGATGAGGATCTGGATTCGGTCCTGCACGCGTCCGAGCGAGCGGGCGACGATGGTCTCCGCGTGGTCCGCGACGATCGCCCGTCCGCCGATCGCGCTGACCAGCGCGAGGATCGCGACGGTGCCGAGGAGCGGACCGAGGGTCGTCGCGGCAAGCGCGGTGCGGAGTGACGTGCGGCGGGGCGTGGGTTCCACGGTGGCCTCGTCGGGCCAATGCTAACAGCGGCCGCGCGCGGACATCTCGCCGTCGTACTCGCCTCGATAGGTGATGCGAAGGCAGTTGTTGAAGAGGTTGAGCATCGTGATGAGGCCGATCATCGCGGTCAGCTCGACGATCTCCGGATCGGCGTACGCGCGGCGAAGCCGCTCGAAGAACTCGTCCCCGATTCGGTTGCTGTCGCGCTGCGCGGCCCGCACATATTCGATGGCGAGCCGCTCACGTTCGGTGAGCAGTTCAGGGCGATCGAGGAGCGCGATCGGATCGCCGCCCTCGTCGCCGATGCGCAGGGTCCTTGCGATCGACACGTGCGAGTCGGTGCAGAACTGGCAGCCGTTGTGCCGCGACGCCTCGAGGATGATCAGTTCCTTCACGCGGCGCTCGACGATGCCGCCGGGGTAGACCGCCTCGCTGGTCGCGCCGAACGCGACGAGCAGCTCGGGTCGCAACGACATCGCCTGAATCATCTCGACCGGCAGCTTGCCCGAGGCGACGAGCGACGAACTCTCGGCGAACGCGGGGTTGCCCTGGACGGCGGCGAACGCGGCGGTGATCGCCGCGCGATCGACGTGGACGCGCATGCGGCCAGCGTACGCCAATCGCCCGTCCTACTCGCCCGGGATGTACGAGATCGCGCCTTCCCACGGGCTCGACGCGGTGGCGTATTTTTTTCGCGCGATCCGGCCGGCGCGAGCCCCGAGATAGCCCGACTCGCAGGCCAGCCTCATCGCGTGCGCCATCGCGACCGGGTCCTTCGCGTGGGCGATGCCGGTATTGAGGAGCACGCCGTCCGCGCCGAGTTCCATTGCCAGCGTCACGTCGCTCGGCGTGCCGACGCCGGCGTCGACGATCACCGGGTAGCGCGGGTCGCCGCCCGACGCGGGATCCTTCAGCAGTTCGAGGATGATCGCGATGGCGCTCGGATTCGCGATGCCGCGTCCCGATCCGATCGGACTGCCCGCGGGCATGACGCTGGTCGCGCCGGCGTCGCGCAAGCGCACCGCCATGATCGGGTCGTCGCTCGAGTAGCAGAGGACGGTGAAGCCGTCGCGCACGAGCTCCTTGCACGCTTCCAGCGTGCCGACCGGGTCGGGGAGGAGGGTCTTCTTGTCGCCGAGGACTTCGAGCTTGACCCAATGGGCGCCGGAGTTGCCGAGCTGGTCGAGGATCTCGCGACCGAGCCGGGCGACGCGCACCGCGTCCTCGGCGCTGAAGCACCCCGCGGTGTTGGGCAGGATCGTGAGTCGCGTCAGGTCGAGGAAGTCGAGAAGCGACCGACCTTCGGCGTCGACGAGCCGCTCGCGGCGCACGGCAACGGTCACCACGTCGGCGCCGCTCGCGTCGATCGCGGCCTGCATCGTCGAGTGGTCGCGGTATTTTCCGGTGCCGACGACGAGTCGGCTCTTGATCGTCAGGTGCCCGAGGGCGAGGCCGGGCACGGAGGCTTGGGTGGTTGAGTTTGTGCTGATCGTGGCAGACATCGTGGTGGTCGCGTGGTGAGAACGGAAGTTCGGTCGTCAGCCGCCGCCGACGAGCGTCACGATCTCGACGACGTCGCCGTCGCCGAGTCGCTGTTCGTCGTGCTGGCGACGCGGTACGAGCCGTCGATTCACTTCGACGGCGCAGGCAGCGAGGGGCGTCGAACGCTCCCGGGCGACGCGCCGGAGCAACTCCGCGACGGTCAAGCCGTCGTCGATTTCAGTCTCGGCCCCATTGACGACGATCCGCATCGCAGCAAGTGTATGGCAAGCCGGTATGCCAACGTCCACCGCATCCGTCGCCGCGCCATGAATGCTCGCTCTTCCGTTCGTTCGCCTCGCATCGCTCGCGTTTCGCGCGGCGCCGGGGCACGCCTCGCGGTCGCGTGGACGCTGGCCATCCTCGCGCTCGTCGGCTGCTCGAAGCCCAAATACGACACGTCGACGCCGGACAAGGTGCTCGACGCGATGCAGAAGATGGTCGAGGACGAGCGCCCCGATCTGCTGCCCACGCTGATCGAGATCAAGGCCCGCGACGTGACCTTCGACGATGGAGTCACCGAAGCCAGCGCGATCGGCGACGTGAAGCGAAAGTTGGGCGACATGCTGCTCCGGCTGTGGCAGGTCTCGAAAAAGCTGAACCAGCGGTTTCCCGCGCAGGTCAAGAAGGAACTCGAGATCGCCACGGCCGCCGCCACGAGCGCCGCCGCCAAGGGTGCCTCGGGAAGCGGTGCGTTTGGAGCGGGCAACGACATCGGCGACCTCTTGAGCCGCGTCTTCGCCGACCCGTTCGCGTACGTCACCGAGCAGCGGAAGAACCTGGCCGCCGAGGACATGACCGATGGCACCGCGGCAATCAGTTGGAAGGGGGAGCCGCTGTGGCAGGGCGCGGTGACGATGGTCGAGACGAAGGAAGGATGGCGGCTCACCGTTCCCGTGGAGTTCGTGCAAGGCAGCGAGTTCTGGCCGCAGACGCGCCATGAGTGGGCGGTCGTCGCCGCCATGATGCTCGGGATCGAGAACTCGCTGAAGGACTTCGAGCGCGAACTCGACGCCGGAAAATTCCGGGACCTGCGTCAGGCGAGCGAGCGGGTGGGCAGGCTCATCGGCGAGTCCGTTGTGGTGCAGTCGATCATCTACGCGTCGATGAAGCAGAACGCGCCCGATCGACCGAACGCGAAGGCGCCTGCCGACTCGGCAGCCGCGCCGTCGAAGCCCCGCTGAACCTGACGGGCGCGGCGCGGCAAGATGCATGCAGCGCGGAGGCACGGAGAACACGGAGGTAGCACGGAGAACGACCGATGTATTGATTGGTCGAACCCTCGCAGTCGCGACCTTCCTTGATCGGCTCCGCGCGCCCTCCGTGTCCTCCGTGTCTCCGCGCTGAACCGAACGGCGGATCGCGCGAACCCGACTGGCACGACTCATGCAATGCCGGCGTCGCCGCATCGGTAGCCCCGACGAGACGTCGGTGCTGCGGTGCAGTTGGCTCGACGGTCCGCCCTTCGATTGGACGACGGGCGGCGCCGAACCGACTGCACTGGCACGTCGCCCGACGTCCGCGGACTCGACGTGAGCGTCGACTTAGGAGAAAGGACCCATGTACGGAAGTCACTTTGGAAACCAGTTCGGAACTCGATCCGGCAATGGCTGTTGCACGCCGCGGGCGGTTGCGATGCCCCGGCCCGCGTCTCGGCCCGCGTTCTGGTTCAACGACCTCTTCAGCGAAATGCCGACGCTGATGGCGTGCGTCGCCGACAGCGCCGCCGAGGCGACACCCTCGACGCTGCGGCTTCCGGTCGACATCGTGGAGAAGGACGGCGCCTACGTCCTGACGGCGTCGGTGCCGGGCTTCAAGAAGGACGAGGTCAGCGTGCAGTTCGACAAGGGAGTCCTCACCATCGAAGCGAAGCGGGCCTCTTCCACCGAGGAGAAGGGAACCGACGAGGGCGTGACCTGGCACCGCCGCGAGCGGCGCTGCGTCGACCTCGCCCGTTCGATCCGCCTGCCGGAAGGCATCACCGGCGAGGGCATCGCCGCCACCATCGTTGACGGCGTCCTCACGGTGACCGTCCCGCAGCCCCCGGAGAAGCAGCCCCACAAGATCCGCATCAACTGACGATCGACTGGCCGAGATCGTCGCAAGCGCCGCTCCTCGCGAGCGGCGCTTGTCGTTTTTGCACTGGTCACGGCGCGAGGAACAAGAGATGCACGAGCAGGAACAGCGGTACGAGGATCCCGATCGACCAGAGCATGTAGCCGAAGAAGCTCGGCATGCGCACGCCGGACTCGTCGGCGATCGATCGCACCATGAAGTTGGGGCCGTTGCCGATGTAGGTGTTCGCGCCCATGAACACCGCGCCGAGCGAGACGGCCGCGAGGAGCGGTTCGCTGAGCGCGTTGCCATCGGTAAGCGTGACGAGCGGCACGCCCTGCGCGTCGGGGAGGACGTCGGCCGCCTGCAGGAACACGACGTAGGTCGGCGCGTTGTCGAGGAAACTCGAGAGCATTCCGGTCGCCCAGAAGAACTGGCCCGGCGTGGTGATCCCGAGCGCTCCTCCGTGCTCGTTCAGCAGTTCGAGCGGCACGTGCATCGAGACAAAGATGCCGATGAACACCGCGGCGACCTCGCCGATCGCGCCGTAGGAAAATCGATTCGCCTCGCGCACGCTCCGAGGCGTCGTGAGCACGCTCAGCGCGGAGAGTCCGATGAGGATCGCCTCGCGGGCGAACGGCGGCGGCGCGACGCCGATGAACGGCAGCTCGCGGCGCTGATCGACGAACGCGACGGTGAGGATGACCAGCGCGAGCCACAGCAGGTTCACGCCGCCGACCAGCCGCAGCGGCTTCGCCCGCAGTCGGTCGTAGAGGCGCGACGCCGCCGTCTCGCGGCTCCACGCGATGCGGTCGATCACGTAATGCAGGACGAGCAGCGTCGCGCAGCAGAAGAGCCATTCCTTCCACAGGCTCAGCGTCCACCAGAACGGCACGCCGCGCAGGAAGCCCATGAAGAGCGGGGGGTCGCCGATCGGCAGCAGCGTTCCGCCGATGTTCGAGACGAGGAAGATGAAGAAAATCACCGTGTGCACGCGGTGGCGGCGCTCGGAGATCGTCGAGAGGAGCGGACGGATGAGCAGCATGCTCGCGCCCGTCGTGCCGACGACGCTCGCGATCGCGGCGCCGAGCGCGAGGAGTCCGGTGGTCGTGCTCGGCCGGGCGATGAGATCGCCCTCGAGGTGAATGCCGCCGGAGACGACGTAGAGCGCGAAGAGCAGCAGGATGAACGGGACGAAGTCGAGGACGACCGCGCCGCGCGCGGCGGTCGTCGCCGCCTCCGGCGACGCGGTGAGCGCCACGTACGCGAGCGTGGCGAACGCGGCGACGAGCGAGATGGCGAGCTTGTTCGCGTTGTGGTGCCACCATCGGGCGATGGGCGGCACGAGCGGAAACACCGCGATGGCCAGGATCAGGAGGACGAACGGCGCGCAGCCGATCCACCACGCCGCCGGCATCGCGCCGGCGTGATGCTCCGCCGGCGCTGTCGTCGCGGCGGACGCGAGGAACCCGAGGAGCGCGACGCCGAGAAGTCCCGCCGTGCCGATCCAGCCCCACGCGACGATCGGAAAGCACACTCCGTGGGCGACGCTCGGTTGCGCCGCCCGCGGCGCGTAGGCATCGTGTTCGTGCGTCGACGAGGGACCGGTCATGGTCGGGAGAGTATCGGCGAGCGCGTCGATCGGGCTGATATCGTGCGCCCATGTCGTTCGCGGCGTTCGCGTGCATCCTCGCGCTTGAGCAGGCGAAGGTGGCCGAGCCGGCCTGCGCCGTCTACGGCAAGTTTGCGCGGCAGCTCGACGGGCTCGAACGTCCGATGTCGGTCGCGGTCGCCCGCGACGGCCGCGTCGCGGTGGTCGAGGCCGACGCCCGCCGCGTGCGAGTGTTCGATGCGCGCGGCGAGGAAACGCTCCGCATCGGCGACGGCGCGCACGAGCTTCCGTGGAGTCTCATCGCCGCCGACGCGCCGGCGGATCCCGGGGCGACGCCGCGCGCCGTGGCGTTCGACGCCGCGGATCGACTGACGATCGCCGCTCCGGGTCGGATCGCGACGTTCGCCAAGGACGGCGACCCGTGGCGCTGGTGGTCGGGACTCGCCACGCTCGACCCCGTCGCGATCGCGTGGCGTGGCGACGAACTGCTCGTCGCCGATCGGACGCTCGGCGTCGTGGCGTTCTCGGCCGACGGCGTCGAACGCGGGCGCTTTCGCGGACCGCTGCGTCGTCCCGCGGGCATCGCGGTCGCGCCGAGCGGCGACGCCTTCGTGAGCGACGAGGACCTTCACGCCGTCGTTCGATTCGCGCCCGACGGGACCGTGACGACGCGCTTCGGCGAGCGCGGCGCGTTTCCCGGTCTTCTCGACGCGCCGGCCGGGCTCGCGATCGGCGGCGATTGCGTCTATGTCGCCGATGAATTGAACCATCGCATCGAGCTCTTCTCCTTCGACGGCCAGCCGCGCGGACAGTGGGGCATGCACGCGGTCGTTCCGCGCGAGGGGCAAGGCAAGATCCACTACCCGATCGCCGTCGCGATCGCGCCCGACGCGACGAGCGCGATCGTCGCCGAGCCGTTCGAACGGCGCGTGCAATGGTTTGCGCCTTCCGACTCGAGCACGCCGCCCTCGACGATGCCGGCGCTCTCCGGCGTCGAGAGCCATTTCGGTCCGGGAGTCGCGGCCGACGCCGATCTCCTCCTGCTGCACGAGCCGGAGACGGCCAGCGCGTTCGTGTTCGACCTGCGCGGGGCGACGCCGGTGCACGTCTCCACGTTCGGCGGCGCGGGCGAGTCGATCGACCGATTCAATCGCATCGTCGGCCTCGGCGTCGACGCCGCGTCGCAACGCGTCGTGGTCCTCGACGCCGGCGCCCGCCGCATCGCCGCGTACGCGCTGGCCCGCGATCGCGCCGAGTCGCTGAAGCTCGACCCGCTCATGGCTCGACTCGCGCGGGCGTGGAGCTTCGACGCGTGGAGCGACGCAGTGCGCGCCGCCGCTCGCGGGGTGGACGCGGGCGCCGAGCGAGTCGCGTGCGAACCGGCGGCAATCGTGAAGGCGCCGAGCGCGACGACGGGGAAGGCGCCGAACGGCGCGCAGTCCGGCTGGTGGATCTACGACGCGCGCGGCGGACTCGTGGTGCGCACCGACGCGACGCTGGCGCCGCTCGAAGTGATCGCCACCGGCGTGCGCGGCGGCACGGGGCTGGCGCTGACGGGCGACGGATTCGCGATCGCCGTGCCCGACGCTCGCGAGGTCGTGCTGCTCGATGCGACAGGCGCGGTGCGCGAGCGCTGGCGCGGGCCGGGCGACGCCCCGTTCGTTCGTCCGACGTCGGTTGCGGCGTGCGCGTCTGGCGATCTCGCGGTGACCGACTCGGGCGCCGATCGCGTCGTCCTGCGCGGAGCGCGGCAGGCGACGGCGCCGCGCGTCGTCGGCGAGCGCGGGATCAGCGACAAGGAATTCTGGCTACCCGAAGGAGTCGCCGCGCTCGACGGCGGTCGCTTCGTCGTCGTCGATCGAGGCAACCATCGGGCACAGATATTCACCGACGGCGGCGCATGGGTGATGACCTTCGGCCTCGGCCGGGCCTATACGACGCCGCGCGAGCGAGGTGCGTCGTGATCGGCGCGAGCGGCTCGACTCGGAAGCGAGACCTTGCGCGTGTCGGGCTCGTGGGCGCGCTCGCCTGCGCCGTCTCCGCGTGCGATCGAACCGCACCGCCGGCGCCAAGCGCTCCGGCGCCGGCGACGAAAACCGACGACGTCGCGCGGAGCGGCGGGTCGGAAGCGGCGCCCGCGGAGGCGGCGCCGCCCGCCACGGCGTGGAGGTCGTTCAGGGCGACCGACGACGGCTTCACCGTGCGCTGGACGACGATTCCCGATCCGATCGTCGCGCGGGATCCATTCGTCGTTCTCGTCGAACTCTACCGCGACGCCGAGTGCACGACGCCGCTTCGTGGCGGCTCGGTCGACGTCGACGCGTCGATGCCCCAACACGGGCACGGCATGAACGTTCGGCCGAAGATGATCGATCTCGGCGACGGCCGCCATCGCGCGGAGGGCATGCTCTTTCACATGCCGGGCCGATGGGAGCTCTTCGTCGACCGCACCGAGTCGGGCGTGACCGAGCGGGCGCAAACCACCGTGATGATTCCGATCTCGCCGTGATCCGTGGCGCAACGCGATGTACTCCGAAAAGCGACTTCATCTGATCGCCTTGCCGCTGGCGCTCTTCGGCCTCGTCGCCGGATTCCTGCTGGTGTGGTTCGATCCGGTGTCGATCGCCCGACAGGTGCCGACGACCTCGCTCGCCCGTCGCGCGACCGACGTGAAGTCCGCGCCGGTGCCGATCGAGCCGGCGCTCACGCCGGAGGAGCTCGAGGCGGTGCGGAGCTTCACGCCGCTTCCGCCGCCGGAAGACAACCCCACGAACGTGCGCGCCGTGGATCCGAAGGCGGCGCAGCTCGGGCACTCGCTCTTCTTCGACCCGCGTCTCTCGGGTACGAGCACCGTCGCGTGCTCGACGTGCCACGATCCGCGCAAGCACTTCGCGGACGGTCGCGACGTGGCGCAGGGCATCGGGCGCGGCCAGCGCAACACGCCGACCTTGTCGAACGTCGCCCACCAGCGATGGTTCACGTGGGACGGCCGCGACGACACCATGTGGTCGCAAGCGATCGAGCCGATCGAAGCGCCGCTCGAGATGGGCGGAAACCGCGTCGCCGTCGTGCGGCTCCTGGCGAAGGATCCTGCGTATCGCGTCGCATACGAGCGCGTCTTCGGTCCGCTGCCGCCGCTCGACGCCATGCGCATCGGCGGGCCGCGCATTCCCGAGGCGGCGAAGCCGATGCCCGAGTCGACCGACGATCCGCTGCATCGCGCGTGGTTCGCGATGCGCGAGCTCGATCGCGACCGGATCGATCGCGTCTTCGCCAACGTGGGCAAGGCGCTCGAGGCGTACCAGCGACTGCTGGTCGACGACGACTCCGCGCTCGATCGGTTCGTTGCGGGAATGGACGACAACGGGACGACGTCGACCTCGCCGCTCGACGCGGCCGAACTTCGCGGGCTCCGGCTGTTCGTGGGCAAGGCGAAGTGCATCCAGTGCCACCACGGTCCCATGCTCTCCGACGGCGAGTTCCACAACATCGGCGTGCCCGAGCCCGACGGCGGCCTGCCGCGCGATCCCGGGCGTTACGAAGGGATCGAGCGGCTGAAGCGCAATCCGTTCCGCGCCGCGGGGCAATTCAGCGACGCGCCGGAGTCGGAAGTCGCCGTGGTGAGCGAGGCGCTGGTGAACCGACCCGACAACTGGGGCGCCTTCCGAACGCCCTCGCTGCGCGGAGTGGGCGTGACCGCGCCCTACATGCACGCAGGACAATTCAAGACGCTCGAGGAGGTCGTGCGTTTCTACTCGACGCTCGAAGGGGCGACGCAGATCGACCATCACGCCGAACGCCTGCTCCAGCCGTTGCACCTGACCGACGAGGAGATCGCCGATCTGGTCGCGTTCCTCGGCACGCTCACCGGCACGGGGCCGCCGTCCGATCTCCTGGTCGCGCCCGCGAGCCCGTTCGAGCCTCGGCAGTTCGGGCGTTGAGCGCCGCATCGGGGCGCCCCGGCGCGCGGCTCGATTTCCCGATCTCCGGCTCGAGTGCTGGCGAAGTGCAAGTACACTCGACCGGGCCGGCGTCCGAGCGTCCGCTCGAGGCGCGCGGTGATCGCCGCGCGCTCCGGCCGTTCGCGCGCGGCCCGTCCGTCGTCGGGGGGCGTCCGTCCGTTCGCATGTCCACGCCCTGCACGGAGACCTCCGCACGATGAACCGTCATGCACTCGCCGTCGGCCTGATCGCGATCGGAGCGATCGCCACCTCGAACCTCTTCGCGCACGAGGACGATCCGAAGGGGAGCGAGCGTCATCGACCGGTGTTCGGTCCCGCGTGGCGCGAAGCCGACGGCGGCGTGGCGATGGAGACGTTCGCATCGAGCGGCGTCGCGCTGAAGTCGTGGTTCCCGGTCAACAACTTTGACACCGGGGGCGTGACGAACACGAGCGCCAACGACTGCTGGGGCTACGTCACGCCGCTGGGCAAGGAGATCGCGATCGTCGGTCTCTCCGGCGGCACCGGATTCGTCGATGTCACGAATCCGTCGGCGGCATCCATCGTCGGCTTCATTCCGGGCCCGACGAGTCTGTGGCGGAACGTGAAGGTCTATCAGCACTGGTGCTACGCGGTCTCCGAAGGCGGCGGCGGCATCCAGGTCATCGAACTCGCCGACATCGACAACGGCAACGTGACGCTGGTCAACAACGTGGGCACCGGCGGCGACGTCAAGACCCACACGATGATCATCAACACGCAGACCGGATTCCTCTACCGCATGGGCGGCGGCTCGAATGGCATCCGCGTCTACGACCTCAAGCCGAATCCGGTGAACCCGCTGTTCGTCGCGCAGTGGCAAAGCAAGTACACGCACGACGGTTTCGTCACCAGCTACGACAGCGGGCCGTACGCGGGCAAAGAGATTTTCCTCGCCTGCGGCGGCCTGAACAACGGATACGTGAATACCGGCATCGACATCATCGACGTCACCGACAAGTCGAACATCGTGACGCTGTCAAGCCTGCAGTATCCGAACGCGGGGTTCTGCCACCAGGCGTGGTTCTCGCAGGACAAGAAGCACATCTACATCAATGACGAGCTCGACGAGGCCAACCTCGGGATCTATTCCCTCGGCCGCATCGTCAACATCGAGAACCTCTCGGCGCCGTCGCTGGTCGGCACCTACACGACGAACCTCATCAGCGTCGACCACAACCTCTACGTGCGCGACAACCGCATGTACTGCTCGAACTACAAGACGGGCATCCAGATCTTCGACGTGAGCGACGAGCTCAATCCGCAAAAGATCGCGTGGTTCGACACGTATCCGGAGTCCGACGGCGGCGGCTACGCGGGCCTGTGGTCGAACTATCCGTTCTTCCCGTCGGGCACGGTCATCGGCAGCGACATCGAACGCGGACTCTTCGTGTGGCGCGTCGAGTCGCCGGTCGCCGACTTCGCCTATCCCCAAGGGCAGCCATCGTTCATCGATCCGAGCGGCGGCGCGACCCTCGACATTCAGATCACGCCGCGCGCCGGCCAGACGCTCGCCGCCGGAAGTGCGCAGCTCCTCGTGACCGTCGGCGCCGGCTCGCCCGTCCAGTACCCGCTCTCGCCGCTCGGCAACGACCTCTATCGCGCGACTTTCCCGGCGCTCGATTGCGGCACGCAGTTCAAGTACTCGTTCTCGGTGACCGGAGACGACGGGATCGTCACGAGCGACCCGCCCGGCGGCATTGCCGCGATCGGCGCGCTCGGCGAACCGATTGCCATGAGCGAGTCGTTCGAGTCGGGTACGAACGGATGGATCGGTGGCCTGCCCGGCGACACGGCGACCTCGGGTCAATGGGTCCTCGTCGATCCGATCGGTACCTCGGCGCAGCCGGAGAACGACCACACGCCCGATCCGGGTTCGAAGTGCTGGGTGACGGGACAAGGTCCGGTCGGCGGCGGCGTCGGAGCGGCGGACGTCGACGGCGGCATCACCTCGCTTGTCTCGGCGGTGTACGACGTGAGCGCGCTGACCGACCCGATCATCTCGTACTGGCGCTGGTATTCGAACAACCAAGGATCGAACCCGGGCACCGACGCGATGCCCGTGTACATCTCCAACAACGGCGGCGCGTCGTGGGTCCCTCTCGAGACCGTCACCGAGAACGCCGGTGCGTGGGTGAAGAAGAGCTTCCACATCGCGGACTACGTCACGCCCACCAGTCAGATCCGCCTGAAGTTCGTGGCGAGTGACGAAGGGACGGGAGCGATCGTCGAGGCTGGAGTCGACGACGTTGCGATCAGCTCCTACGACTGTCCGACGAACCTCCCCGGCGACCTCAATAGCGACGGGTCGGTGAACACCGCAGATCTCGGAGTTCTGCTCGGACAATGGGGACCGGTGCAAGCGGGAAGCGGCGCGTCAGCGGACCTCAACGACGACGGCGTCGTGAACGCTGCGGATCTCGCCATTCTGCTCGGCTTCTGGCACTAGGCATTCAGCTGCGATGACGCGATCACGACGGCTACCTCGGCACATGCCGAGGTCGCTGTCTTCGATCCTCGCGACCTGTCACTTGCGAAGGTTGCCTCGCCTCCGCCATGATGCGTCCATGGTCTGCAGTCCGAGCATGCGCCGAGTGCGCCTCGCCGTCGTCCGCGCCTTGTTCGTCGTCACCGTGGGAGCCTTGGCAGCCGCAGCGTCGCAAGGCGCTGCCGATACCGCGAGGCCCGCGTCGCTCGCGCCGTACAGCGAACCGGTGAAGGGAACGACGCTCGAGATCGCGATGGTGCCGATCGTGCCGAAGGACGGCGGCAAGCCGTTCTACCTCTCGAAGACCGAGGTCACTTGGGACCTCTACGACACGTTCGTCTTCGGATTCGATCTGCCGAAGCCCGTCGACGGCGCGAAGGAAGGCACCGGCGAAGCGCGGCCCGGCGCAGCGCCGGCGGCGAAGGACGGCGCACCGACCGGCGCGTCGGCGCCGACGGAAGCGGGCAAGGAAGCGGATCCGCGCTCCACCGGACCGGACGGATTCACGCGTCCGACGAAGCCGTACATCCTCACCGACCGCGGCTACGGCCACGCGGGATATCCGGCGATCTCCGTCTCGTATCTCGGAGCGAAGCAGTTCTGCGAGTGGCTCAGCATGAAGACCGGCAAGAAGTACCGGCTTCCGACCGTCGCGGAATGGCAGGTGGCGTGCACCCAGTCGGGCATCACGCCGGAGAAGCTCGGCGATGTCGCGTGGTTCGCCGAGAACTCGGTGGGCAAGACGCACGCCGTCGGCTCCGCGAAGCCCGACGCCAACGGCCTGTTCGATCTTTACGGCAACGCGAGCGAGTGGGTGACGTCCGACGAGGGCAAGGGCGTGACCATCGGCGGTACGTTCAAGGACCCGTCGGACAAGCTCGGCTGCTCGGCGATCGTGCCCTACACGCCCGACTGGAACGCGAGCGACCCGCAATATCCGAAGAGCAAGTGGTGGCTCGCGGACGCCGGTTTCGTCGGCTTCCGCATCCTGTGCGAGACGCCGGACAAGTAATTCGCCCGAACCCCACGACGTGCCGACCCACGGGCGCGGCTCGTGTCAAGCAATGCAGTGCGCGACGCACGCGCGAACCGAGGATTGGACATGACTGGCGACCAACTGAATCGACGTGATTTCGTGAAGACCTCCTCGATCGCCGCCGCGGGATTGGGCGTGGGTTTGGGCGCGATGGGCGGATTCGTGCCCTCCGTGTGGGGCGCGGCGGCGGCGGACGATCGCATCAAGGTCGGCCTCGTCGGCTGCGGCGGTCGCGGCTCGGGTGCGATCCGTCAGGCGCTCGACGCCGACAAGGGCGCGGTGCTGTGGGCGATCGCCGACATGTTTCCGGACAAGGTCGACGCGTGCCTCAAGGGACTGCGCGATCCGAGCGAGCAGCCGGACGGCAGCACTGCGGCGTCGCCGTATGCATCGCGCATCGACCCGGGCATCAAGGACCGTTCGTTCACCGGCTTCGGTTGCGCGGAGCAGCTGATCGGGAGCGGCGTCGACGTCGTCCTCCTCGCGACGCCGCCGCACTTCCGTCCGATGCACCTCGACGCGGCGGTGAAGGCGAAGAAGCACGTGTTCTGCGAGAAGCCGATGGCGGTCGACGCGACCGGCGTGCGCTCGGTGATCGAGAGCGCGAAGCTCGCGAAGGACCAGGGCACCTCGCTGATGAGCGGCTTCTGCTGGCGCTACTCGCTGCCGGAGCGGGCGATCTACGGCAAGATCACGAGCGGCGAACTCGGCCGCGTGCGGGCGGCGCACTCCACGTATCACACGAGTCCGATCTGGATTCGCAAGCGTCAGCCCGAGTGGACCGAGATGCAGTTCCAGGTCCGCAACTGGCCGCACTTCCTGTGGCTCGGCGGCGACCACATCGTCGAGCAGGCGTGCCACTCGATCGACAAGATCAACTGGGCGATGGGCAATCGTCCGCCGATCCGCGTGACCACGCTCGGCGGTCGGGCGATGCGCGAAGGCGAGGAGTACGGGAACGCGTACGACCACTTCGCGGTGATCTACGAGTACGAGGACGGGGCCCGCGCGTTCCTCACCACGCGGCAGGAGCACCATCACTCGAACGAGAACAAGGACTGGGTCGCGTGCGAGAACGGCACGTGCTTCATCAACGGCTGGGCCCCGCAGGAGACGCGCGTCGAAGGCCCGAAACCGTGGAAGTACGAAGGGCCGACGCCCGACATGTACCAGACCGAGCACAACGAGCTCTTCCGCGCCATCCGCGCCGGCACGCCGGTGAACGACGGACACTTCATGGCGCAGAGCACGCTCATGGCCATCGCCGGTCGCGAGGCGTGCTACAGCGGACAGACGCTGACCTGGCAGCAGATGCTCGACTCGAAGCAGCATCTCGTGCCGACCGCGTACGGCATGGACGTCGCGCCGCCGCCGCCGGAGATCCCGATGCCCGGCAAGTACAAGTTCGTCTGAGCAGATTCGAGAAGTCTCGCGACGCGTGCGCACGCGCAGTGAGCCCAGTTAGGGGAGAGTGACCCATGCCATCGTTTGATCCGACTCGTCGCGCCGCCGTGGCGGCCACCGTACTTGCACCCTTCGCCTTCTCGAAGATCGTGCGCGGCGCGACCGGCGCCGCGCCCCTGCGGGTCGGCGTGATCGGTTGCGGAGGCCGCGGCACCGGCGCGGCGCTCGACGCCCTCGCGGCGAATCAGGACGTGCGCATCGTGGCGCTCGCCGATGCGTTCCGCGATCGACTCGACGCCGCCCGCTCCAACCTCGCGGGCGAGGCCGGCGAGCGCGGCACGGTCGATCCGAAGAACTGCTTCGACGGCTTCGACGCCTACAAGAAGCTGCTTGCGACCGACGTCGACATCGCGATCCTCGCGACGCCGCCGGGATTCCGGCCGATCCACTTCGCGGCCGCGGTCGATGCGGGCAAGAACGTGTTCATGGAGAAGCCGTGCGCCGTCGACGGTCCGGGCATCCGACTGGTCATTGACAAGGCGAAGGTCGCCGACGCGAAGAAGCTCTGCGTCGTCGCCGGCACGCAGCGCCGTTCGCAGCCGAGCTACGTCGCGGCGATGGACCGTCTGCATCGCGGCGACCTCGGGCGGCTCGTCGCCGGGCGCTGCTACTGGAATCAGGGCGGCCTCTGGGTCGTCGAGGCTCGAGGAGATCGCAGCGACGTCGAGAACCAGGTGCGCAACTGGCTCTACCACACGTGGCTCTCGGGCGACCACATCGTCGAACAGCACGTGCACCAGCTCGACGTGATGAACTGGGGCTTCGGGCGACATCCGTCGCTCGCTCGCGCCGTCGGCGGTCGACAGGCGCGCACGGACGCGAAGTACGGCCACATCTTCGACCACTTCGGCGTCGAGTACGTGTATCCGGCGCTCAAGGGTCAGGAGCAGTTCGGCGACGCGTTCGTCCTCTCGATGTGCCGCCAGCAGGACGGCACCGATCCGCGCGTCGAGGAGAGCTTCACCGGCACCGAAGGCCTCGCGACCTTGCGACCCGGATTCGCCGAGTTCGTGGGCGCGAAGCCGTGGCACTTCGACGGACCGAACCCGAATCCGTACGTCGAGGAGCACAAGCGTCTGCAGGCGGCGATCCGCAGCGGCGACCACGTCAACGAGGCGGTGCAGGTTGCCGAGAGCACGCTCACCGCGATCATGGGCCGCATGGCCGCGTACACCGGCAAGGACGTCACGTGGGAGCAGGCGCTGAACAGCAACGAGCGTCTGATGCCGGAACAAGTGGAGTTGGGACCGAAGCCGCAGGCGCCGGTGGCGATACCGGGACGGGCGACCTGAGACGGGCCGCGGTGGCGAGCGATGCCGACGACCGAGCGGCGCGAATCGAGCGTTCGTCGAGATTCCTGACCGCGGCGCTGGCGGGCCGATGGTCCTAGCATTAGTCTTGCGTTTGGCGACCGGCGAGGAGATGCGAGGCCGCCGCCTCCGATTCGGAGCGAGGCATGACCCTGTTGACGGCGATCGACGAAGCGGTGACGACGCACGGATTCCTGGACGGGCAGCCGCACATCACGACGACCGGCGATTTCGTGCTCGCGCACGCCATCAACGAACTGGTCTACCTGCTGCACTGTCAGCTCAAGGGCGACGTCGATCACGACGCGCTGGTGCGCGGCCGCGCCGCGAGCGCCGTCGTGCGCAAGCTGCTCAGCCTGATCGACCGCATCGTCCAGCGCGAATCGGCCGAGTGGCACTTGGGGCTCGATCCGGTCAGCGTGCGGATCGTCGCGGCCTGGGACATGGCGCGGCGCACGGCGCCCGAGCCGCGCTCGATGCTGCTGGTCCGCGGTCCGGCCGAGGTGATGAAGCTGCTCGACGCGAAGGACGACGACGCTCGCCGCGAACTCTTGCGCTCACTCGCCGACCTCAGGTCCATCGTGTTAGGCGAACGACCGACGGCGCCGCGCGGGTGAGCCGGACGTCGCGAGCGCCTTGACAGCGTGCGGGCCTGCTGCCAGTCTCCGTGCATGCGGCTGCCCAACCTGCTCGCGACCAGGAACGGTCGCCTCGCGGCGTTCTCCCTGCTCTACGTGACCGAGGGCATCCCGCTGGGATTTGCGGGGACCGCAGTCGCCACGCAGTTGCGGCGACAGGACGTCGGACCCGCCGAGATCGGCGCGTTCATCGGCTCGTTCTACCTGCCGTGGGCCTTCAAGTGGGCGTTCGGTCCGATCATCGACGTGATCGGCTGGAAGCGGCTCGGCAAGCGGCGCGGCTGGATCCTCATCACGCAGGTCCTGCTCACGCTCACGCTGCTGTCAACCGTGTTCCTCAAGCTGCCGCAGCAGCTCGGACTCTTCACCGTCATCCTGCTCGTCCACAACACGTTCGGCGCGATGCAGGACGTCGCGATCGACGCGCTCGCCTGCAACACGCTGCTCGAACACGAACGAGGTCTCGCGAACGGGCTGATGTTCGCCGGAGCGAGCGTTGGCCAACTCATCGGCGGCGCGGGCGTGCTCTTCCTCGCGGGCTACACCGGCTTCCAACCGACGTTCTTCTTCGTCGCCGGGGCGATCACCGCGGTGACGTTCTTCGTCGTGTTGCCGATGCGCGAGCCGCCCGAGCCGGCGGCGCCGCCGGTGGAAGGCTCGCGACTCAAGGCCGCGGGCCGGGATATCCATCGATTCGCGCTCGACTCGTTCCGGTCCTTCCTCGGCACACGCAGCGCGTTCGCCGGACTCTTCTTCGCGCTCCTTCCGCCCGGCGCGATGTGCCTCGGCATGGCGCTGCAGTCGAACCTCTCGGTCGAACTGGGCATGAGCGACGACTCGATCGCGTGGATGACGCTGTGGTCGTCCATCATCACCGCGGTGTTCTGCGTGATCGGCGGGCAACTCTCCGATCGCGTCGGTCGCCGCAAGGCGCTGTTCGCGTACATCCTGATGATGGGACTGCCGGTCCTCTACATGATGATCCAGCTCGAGCGCGCCGGCTGGATCATGCCCGTGAGCCCGACCGATCCGAACCGCCCCGCGGTACCCGGCTGGCTCCTGAACTCGTTCTGGGTCGCGTCGCTGACGTATCAGGCGATCAACGGACTCATGTACGGCTCGCGTTCGGCGATCTTCATGGACGTGACGAATCCGAAGGTCGCGGCGACGCAGTTCACCGCGTACATGGCGCTCCTCAACGCGATGATCGCGTACACGTCGACGTGGCAGGGGATCACCATCGAGGCGTGGGGCTATCCGCGCACGATGCTGATCGACATCCTGTTCGGGCTGGTCGGCCTGATCGCGCTGCCGTTCATGCGCAAGCTGGGCGAGGAGGAACGGTCGCGAGCCGACGCGGGCGCCTCCGGCCGCGCCCGCGTTCTCGCGACGGCGCTCGGAATCCTCTGCGCAGCGTGGTTCCCGTACCGCATCTGGCACGACGCGCTGGGAGCGGGGCAGGCCATTGCGGGCACCATGTTCACGCTGGTGTTCGTGGCATCGGCGCTCTTCCTCTTCGCCAGCGGCGCGATGCTCCGCGACTCCGCGCCGCGCATGTCGAAGATCGCGACGTGGATCGCGCCGTTCGTCCTTCTGATGTACGCGCGCTACTACGTCGAGCCGATCGCCGGAGCGTTCGGTCAGGTGGTCTCCGTCGATGTCGCCCGCAACGCGCTGCAATTCCTGCTCGACGTCGTGCCGATCGTTGCCGCGTTCGTCCTCCTCGTCCTCGGCCGAAAGCCGTGGGCGGAACTTCGCGCGGTGCCCGCGCAATAGACAAGTGCCTTCAACACGGAGACCGGAGAGGCGGAGGGCACACGGAGGAAAATCCGACAGAGCCAATGCACGCACAACCACGAACGCGGCCGTCGAGCGTGCGCCGCTCGGATTCTTCCGACCGATGGTGTCTTCTCCGCGTGCCCTCCGCGTTCTCCGTGCCTCCGTGTTGACCAGTTCTTCGCGAGGGCTCAGCGCGGCCAGCGCGGGGTCGTCTCGACGCGGGTCGTGCCGTCGGGCAGGCGTTGCAGCAGTCGGGCCTCGTAGCCGGGGAATCGCGCGATCCACACGAGCCCCTCGTCGAGCGGGCGCACGACGAGCGCGCTCGACAGCGCATCGACGATCGCCCCGTCCGGCCCGACGACCGTCGCTTCAATGCGCAGCGTCGAGCCCATGCCGGTCGACGGGTCGAGCACGTGCGAATAGCGCACGCCGTTCAGCTCGACGAATTGCTCGGTGTCGCCGCTCGTCGAGACGCTGGCGTTCGACAAATCGATCGCGCCGGCTTGCCTGCCGAAGTCGTCGACGGCGATGTTCCAGCCTCGTCGCCCCGGAGGCGCTTCGCCCGCGGCGATGTCCCCGGCGAGCGCGACGAGTGCGCACGAGGCGCCGTGCGCTTGCGTCGCGCGCAACGCCTGCTGCGCGGCGAAGCCCTTGCCGATACCGCCGAGGTCGAGCCGCATGTCGGGCTTGTCGAGTCTCGCCGTTCGCGTCGCGGGTTCGACGTGCAGAGAGGCCGCGCCCGAACGGGCCCGCGCGGACTCGATGTCGGCCGCGGACGGCACGTGTCCTTCGCGGCGTGCCGTGCGCCACAGCGCCGTGAGCGGTCCGATCGTCACGTCGAAGGTGCCGTCGGTGCCGGCATTCACCGTCTGGGCTCGGGTTAGGACGAGCGCGAGGTCGTCGCTGACGGCGACCCATTCGCCGTGCGTGCGGCACAGGCGCATGAGTTCGCTGTCGTCGCGATAGTCGCTCATCGCCGCGTCGAGTTCGTTGAGGCGGGCGAACCCCGCGCGGGCGCTGGCGACGGCGGCGGCCTCGTCGGGCGCGTACACGCTGATCCGGGCTTCGACGCCCATGACGATCTGGCGGTAGGTGAACTCGTGCTGCGGTGCGCACCCGGCGCTTGCGAGGAGCGCGACGAGCACGAGCGCGACTACGGGAGGTCTTTCAGCGCGGAGTCGCGGAGGACACGGAGGGCACGCGGAGGAATGCAGAAGGTCGAAGCAAACGCCAACGGCGCGCGGCCTCGAACTCGTCCTTTCCTCCGCGCTCACTCCGCGACCTCCGCGCCTCCGCGCTGCATGTCTTGATAGCGTCGCCGCAAGATCAGAACGGCATCTCTCCCTGATACCCGCGCATGTGGCAGTGGCCGCCGTTCTTCGCGTGATAGTCCTGGTGGTACTCCTCGGCGCGCACCCAGTTGGTCACGGGGGCGACGAGGGTCACGATCTTCCGACCCTTGAACGCATCGAGCCCTTGGAGCTTCTCGATGACTTCCTTCGCGACCTTCGCCTGCTCGTCGTCGGTGGTGAAGATCTCCGAGCGGTATTGATCGCCCACGTCGGGACCTTGTCGGTTCAACGTCGTCGGATCGTGGATGCGGAAGAACTGCTTGACGAGATCGCGATAGCTCACCACCTTCGGGTCGAACGTGATCTTCACGGTCTCGGCGTGTCCGGTGTCGCCGTTGCAGACCTGCTTGTACGACACCTGCGCGAGACGACCTCCGGCGAAGCCGCTCTCGGCGCTGATCACGCCGGGGAGCTTCTCGAACGCGTCTTCGACTCCCCAGAAGCAGCCGCCCGCGAAGTACGCGAACTGCAGCGCCGGCTGCGACTCGGCGGGAATCGGGTCGCCCTTCTTGATGAACTTGAGCGCGGCGCTGTTGAGGCAGTAGCGCTTGCCGGTCGGCGGCGGTCCGTCGTCGAACACATGGCCGAGGTGCGCGCCGGTGCGGGCGTCGAGAATCTCGGTGCGCACCATGCCGTGACTGCGATCAACCTTCTCGATGACGTGCTCGCTGTCGAAGGGCGCGAAGAAGCTCGCCCACCCCGACTTCGAGATGAACTTGTGTTCGCTCTTGAAGAGCGGCAGTCCGCCGAGCACGCACACGTACATGCCTTCGTCCTTCGTGTCGGTGAACATGCCGCAGAAGGGCGGCTCGGTGCCGGCGTCGAGCACGACGTTGCGCTGTTCCTGCGTCAGCGACTTCGCGGCCTCCGCGATCTGCTCCTTGGTCCAGGGCGTGACGTCGTAGCCGGTCTTGGAGTAGACGCGTTGCTGGGTGCTCTTCGAAGGACTCTGCGTCGAGGTGCCGGGGGACACGGAGGGCTCCTTGGTGGGCGAGGGTGGTTCGGTGGGCGCGTCGGGACGGCCTGCAAGGATGGCGGCGGTCGCGAGCGCGACGGTTCCAAGCGAAGTGAGGAGGACGGTCTTCATGGGTCGCGATGGAAGGGGGCGAACGGGACGAGTCGTGCGACTCGCGCCGAACATCTGGTCTTGGCGGCCGGAGCGCGGACGATCGTACGCTCCGCGCCCCGCGAGGACGTGGGCTGATTCGCTCGGCGATAGGATCTCGATTCGTGCTTCGAGGAGCGGTCACGCGAGGTTCGGTCGAACGGATCGGCGGCGTCGGGGGCCGTGCCGTCGGATGCCGTCGACGTCCATCGGTTACGCGAATCGCGCCGGCAATGATCGTCGGCACGGCGGCGGCGCTGTGCGGTTGCGCCTCGACGCCGCAGGCCGCGGTCCCCACGATGGAGCCGGTCGCGGCGGGAGCGGCGATCGTCCAGCACGTCAGGGAACAGTTCTACGACGCCAACGCGGCGGCCGCGTGGGCCGAGCGCCACCGCGGGCTCGGGGCGGACTGCGACGCATCGACCTGGCCAAGAACGGCCGCCGCCGCGCTCGCCGAGCTGCGGGCGTCGCACACCGCGTACCTCGCGCCGGACGATCCCGGCAATGTGGCGTTGCGGGCCATCTTCGCGGCGCCGGACGAGCCCGTCGTCGCCGATTCGATCGGCATCGACGCGGTGGCGATCGATGGACGGTGGTTCGTGCTTCACGTCGCACGCGGTTCGAGCGCCGATGCGATGGGCGTGCTGCGCGGCGACGAGATCGTCTCGTGCAACGGCGCGCCGTTCCATCCGACACGCTCGATCGCAGGACAGCGCGCGGTGCGCGTCGCGCTGCGCCGTCACGAAGGCGATGCGCCGGTCGAACGAACGCTCGGCGTGCGTCGCTCGCCGCTGCGCGCGACTTGGCTTGACGCGCAGCGAGCCGGAACGCGCGTCGAGCGCGTCGGCGACGTCGCGGTCGGCGTCGTGCCGATCTGGTGCGGCGCGGGCGACGAATATCGGGAGGCGCTCGAAGAGGCGATCCGTGGTTCCTTGCGCGACGCCGATGCGCTCGTCCTCGACCTCCGCGACGGCTACGGCGGCTGCTCGCCCGAGTGGGCGCGGATGTTCGCGCCGGACGTGCCGACGATCGCATCGACCGATCGCGACGGGCGCACGACGACGTACGACGCGCAATGGCGCAAGCCGCTCGTCGTGGTGATCAATCGCGGGACGCGCAGCGGCAAGGAAGTGCTGGCGCGATCGCTTCAGCGCCACGGACAGGCGACGCTGGTCGGCGAGCGTTCCGCGGGCGCGGTGCTGGGCGGGCGGCTGTTCGAACTGCCGGACGGCGGCGTGCTGTACCTCGCGACGCAGGACGTTCGCGTCGACGGCGAACGGATCGAGGGCGTGGGCGTGCCGCCCGACGTCGCGGTCACCGAGCGCGTCGAGTATGCGAGCGGCGCCGATGCGATGCTCGAGCACGCGATCGCCGTCGCGGCGGACAAGGTCCGGGCGGCGCGCGATCCGGGTACGCTGCCGACCCGAACGCCATGACACCATCCAACACCGCACAAACGCTCGTCAAGCTCCACACCATGAACTTGGGCCAGATCAAGGGACTCCTCGCCGGACTCGGCGAGCAGCACTTGGAAGTGAGCCCGTATCCCACCGGTCACGACCTGCGATGGGTCCTCGGACACATCGCGGTCAGCCTTGACTTCTGCGGGAGCATGCTCGGCCTCAAGGGCATCGCTCCCGAGGCTTGGGGCAAGGACTACGGCTCCGGATCGACCGGCCACACCAAGGGCGGCCCCGGACTGCGCGAACTCGTCGACGTCATCGAGCGCGGGCATGCCCGCGTCAAGGAGGCGCTCGAGAACGCCGACGCGTCGCAACTCGGCAAGCCGCACGGCATCGACTTCTTCGCCAAGAACACGCCGCTTGCGACGGTCGCCGACGCGGTCGCATTCATGGTGACCAATCACGAGGCTTATCACGTGGCGCAGCTCTCCGCGTGCCGGAGCGCGGCGGGACTGAAGCCGCTCTTCTGATTGATCGGCTGGCGCGTCGGCACCCTCACCGGGCGATCGAAAGGACGTACCACATGGATGTCGCAACGCTTCGTCGCCGCGACCTCTTCCGCTGGGCCGGCGCCGCCGGCCTCGCGCTCATGCCGGGGGCCGGCGCGATCGCATCGGCGCCGCGCGGCGATGCGCCGAAGCGACCCGAGCCAGCGAAGTTCGCGCGGTTCAAGGTCGGCTCGATCGACGGCGTGATCCTGTCCGACGGCGCGGCCGCGATCGCGCCGATCCAGCCGACGATGGCTCCGACCGCGAGCGCCGAAGAATTGCAGAAGGCGCTCGACTTCGCGTTCCATCCGCGCGACCACGCGACGCTCGAGTTCAACGCCGCGGTGCTCACGATCGGCCCTGACGTCGTGCTCGTGGACACCGGCACCGGCGCTCCCGAAGCGCCGCTCGGGGCGCTGCGGGCGAACCTCGCCGCCGCGGGACTCCGCCCCGAGGACGTGACTGCGGTCGTCATTACGCACGCCCACACCGACCACATCGGCGGACTGGTGCTGCCGGACGGATCGCTCGCCTTCCCGAAGGCGAAGGTGCTGATCAGCAAGACCGAGCACGACTTCTGGACGTCATCGCCCAGCCTCTCCGCCTCGCGATTGCCCGAGGAGAGCAAGAAGGAGATGACCGCAGCGATCCAGAAGGGACTCGCGGCGGTGAAGTCGAAGCTCGAGTTCATCGCGCCCGGCGCGAAGACGTTCCCGGGCGTCGAGATCCTCGACACGAACGGGCACACGCCGGGGCACTTGTCGCTCATGATCTCGAACGGCGCCGACCAGTTGTGCCTGCTCGCCGACGTTGCCCACAACCACGTCGTCATGTTCGCGAACCCGGCGTGGACGATCGCCTTCGATACCGATCCCGCGCTCGCCGCCGCGGCCCGCGCAAAGGTGTTCGATCGGCTTGCCGCCGACCGGACTCGGGTACTCGCTTACCACCTGCCATGGCCCGGACTCGGGCACATCCGACGCCACGGCGCGGGCTACGAATGGATCATGCAGCCGTGGGGCGACGCGTGACCCATTCTGTCGCCTGATCGGCGGCATCCCGCAACCTCGCCGCGCCTGCCGGAGTACATCCACGACCGCTCGTCTTGGACCCACCCATGAATACGACTCGATATCGCCGTCCGCTCGTCGCTTCCGCCGCGCTCGCTGCCTCCGCGTGCCTCCTCGCCGCCGCGCCGCAGAAGGCAGCGTCGCAACAGCTCGTTTATCCGAACGCCAAGACCGTCGATCAGGTCGACGAGTACCACGGCACGAAGGTGTCCGACCCGTACCGATGGCTCGAGGACTACTCGGACGACACGAACAAGTGGATCGACGCGCAGGAGCAGCTCGCGCGTTCGTATCTCGACGCGATCCCGCAGCGATCGGCGATCCGCGCGAAGCTCGAGGCGCTCTGGAACTACGAACGCTTCGGCTTGCCCGAGCGCGCCGGGAAGAACTATCTCTTCAGCCGCAACGACGGTCTGCAGAACCAGTCGGTCGTCTACGTCGGCGACGCGCCGAAGGCGAGCGGTCGCGTGCTGATCGATCCGAACACGATGAGCAAGGACGGCACCGTCGCGCTCGGCGGGCTCTTCCCGAACGACCAGGGCACGCAACTAGCGTATGCCATCGCCGAGGCCGGCTCGGACTGGAACTCGATCAAGGTGCGCGATATCGCCACGGGCAAGGATCTCGCCGACGAGCTGAAGTGGGTGAAGTTCTCGCCCGCGGCTTGGACCAAGGACGGCAAGGGCTTCTATTACTGCCGCTTCGACGCGCCGCAGGGCGACAAGCTGAAGTCGGTCAATGAATTCCACAAGGTGTACTACCACGCCGTGGGTACGACGCAGGACGCCGACAAGCTCGTCTACGAGCGCAAGGACCAGCCGCGCTGGTATCTCGCGCCGACCGTGTCCGACGACGGTCGCTGGCTGATCATGGGCGTGGAAGCCGGCGACACCGTGAACAATGGCCTCTTCTACCAGGACATCTGGCCGGAGAGCGCGAAGGCCGGCGGCTGGGCGGTCGGCAAGTTCGTCGAGCTCTTCAATAAGTTCGACGCGAAGTACAACTTCATCGGCAACGACGGAACGCTGTTCTACGTGTGGAGCGACCTCGAAGCGCCGCGCGGTCGCGTGTGGGCGATCGACGTGACGAAGCCCGAGCGGGCGAACTGGCGCGAGCTGATCCCCGAGGGACCCGATGCCCTGACCGCGGTGTCGCTCGTGGGCAACCGGTTCTTCTGCAACTACCTCCATGACGCCCGCAGCCTGGTGAAGGTCTTCAACATCGACGGCACCGCGGTGGGCGAGGTGCCGCTCCCCGGCATCTGCACCGCGACGGGATTCGGCGGCAAGCGCTCGGACACCGAGACTTTCTTTGCGACGAGCGGCTACACCTTGCCGCCGTCGGTGTGGCGCTACGACCTCAAGTCGGGTGCGACGGAGGTGATCCGTTCGCCGAAGGTGCCCTTCGACGGCTCGAAGTACGAGACCACGCAGGTCTTCGCCACGAGCAAGGACGGCACCAAGGTGCCGATGTTCATCACCGCGAGGAAGGGGCTCAAGCTCGACGGCAACAATCCCACGCTCCTCTACGGCTACGGCGGCTTCAACATCTCGATCACGCCGGACTACACGCCGGTGCAGGCGGCGTGGCTCGACATGGGCGGCGTCTACGTCGAGGCGAACCTCCGCGGCGGCGGCGAGTACGGCGAGGAGTGGCATCGCGGGGCGATGCGGAAGACCAAGCAGCACACGTTCGACGACTGCATCGCGTGCGGCGACTGGCTCGTCGCGAACAAGTACACGAACCCGTCGAAGCTCGCGCTCCAGGGCGGCTCCAACGGCGGCCTTCTCGTCGGGGCCTGCGAGACCCAGCGTCCCGACCTCTGGGGCGCGTGCCTTCCCGCCGTCGGCGTGCTGGACATGCTTCGCTTCCAGAAGTTCACGATCGGCTGGGGCTGGATCGGCGACTACGGATCGTCGGAGAATGCCGACGAGTTCCCGGTGCTCTTCAGTTTCTCGCCGTACCACAACGTGAAGCCCGGCGTGTGCTACCCGCCTACGCTCATCACCACCGGTGATCACGACGACCGCGTCTATCCGGCGCACTCGTTCAAGTTCGCCGCCGCCATGCAGGCCGCGCAGCGCGAGGTGAAGGGATGCACGAATCCCATCCTCCTCCGCATCGAGAAGCGCGCCGGACACGGCGCCGGCAAGCCGACGAGCAAGCGCATCGAAGAAGCGGCCGACGTCTACGCATTCGTCGCGAAGGTTTTCGACATGCAGGTGAACTGAACAGAAAGGCGGTCCCCGATGCGCATCCTCGTCATCGAAGACAATCCGAAGATGGCCAACGCCGTGCAGCGAGGGCTTCGCGACCACGGGTTCGCGGCGGACGTCGCGAGCACGGGGGTCGAAGGCGAGGAGCGGGCAGGGGACGGTTCGTACGACGTGATCCTGCTCGACCTCATGTTGCCCGATCGCGACGGGATCGAGGTGTGCCGCAACTTGCGGCGGCGCGGCGTGCGCTCGCGCTTCCTGATGCTGACCGCGCTCGGTTCGACCAACGACAAGGTGCAGGGCTTGGACGCGGGGGCCGACGACTATCTCGTGAAGCCCTTCGAGTTCGACGAGCTCGTCGCCCGGGTGCGGGCGCTGGGGCGCCGCGCCGAACCCGGCGATCAGCGCATGATGCGATACGCCGATCTCGAGCTCGACCTCTACACGCGCACCGCCCGGCGCGGCGAACGACGCTTCGACCTCTCGAACAAGGAATTCGCGCTGCTCGAATTCCTGATGCGCAACGCGGATCGCGCGCTCACACGCGGCGAGATCAGCGAGAGCGTCTGGGACATGCACTTCGAACCCACGAGCAACGTGGTGGACGTGTACGTCTCGTCGTTGCGGAAGAAGCTCGATCGCGGCTTCGACCGCGAGCTTATTCACACGGTCAAGGGCGTCGGCTATCGGTTCGGCAACCCGAACTGATTCGTCGGGATGCGTTCGGGGCGTCGGGGCGAGCGTCGCACCCCGCGACGCGGGCGAATGGGCCCGGTGGGAGTCGAACCCACACGGAGGGTTGACCTCCTGCGGATTTTAAGTCCGCTGCGTCTGCCGTTTCGCCACGGGCCCGGCGCCGACGTCGCGAGATGATCGTACTTCACCGTCGCGCCGAGTCGTTGCGATCGAGTTCGGGCTGGCCGCATTGCGGGGAAGTCGCGATGGCGCATGCTCGCCTCGAAATATGCGCGGACGCAGGACGTTGGGGTCGCCGACCGTGGAGCGACCAGGACGACAAGACGACGCACGCGACCGAATCCTTCAGGGCGACGGTGCGTCGGGCGTGGGCGGGGCCGAGGTTGCGAACAGTCCGGGGCTTGCGCGGCGGACGCGCGACGTCGGCCGCGCGTTCGAGATGAAGTTCCTGCTCGACGAGGCGCGGGCGCTCGAGGTCGAAGCGGAGTTGCGCCGCGCGCTGGGGGCGTCGTTCGCGATCGATCCGTTCGCCGAACCCTCGCGCGGCGGCTATGCGATCCGGAGCCTGTACTGCGACACGCGCGACTTCGCCGTGCTGCGGCGCGTGGGCTCGCATCGCTTTCGAAAATATCGCGTCAGGCGATACGGCGACGGAACGTTGGCGTATCTCGAGCGGAAGTCGCGACGGGGCATGGCGGTGTCGAAGCGTCGCGTGGCGATCGACGTCGCGGAGCTCGCGTGGCTCGACCGGACGTGGCTCGACCGGACGTGGCTTCGCGCGGCCGAAGCTTGCGCTCCGGCCGGATGGCCCGGGGCGTCGTTTCGCGCGCAGGTCGAGCGGCGCCGTCTCGTGCCCGCGTGCGTGATCGGCTACGACCGTTCGGCGTTCCTCGGCGTGCTCGAAGGCAAGCCGGTGCGCGTCACCTTCGACCGCAACGTGCGCGGACGTCTCGCCGACGGCTGGTCGCTCGCCGCGGGCCGTCTTGAGCGTCCGGCGTTCGACGGCGTCGTGTGCGAGCTGAAGTTCCACGCCGGCTTGCCGGTCGCGCTGAAGCGGATCGTCGCGACGTTTGGACTCGTCGCGCGCGGCGTGTCGAAGTATCGGCATTGCATGCGGGCGTGGGGGCTGCTCCCCGAGTCCCGCGCCGAAGGCGAGGCGTGCGATGCCTGATTGGTTGACGTCCGCGGTCCATCCCGACGAGCCGCTCTCCGCGACGACGCTCGCCGTGCGGCTCCTCCTGGCGCTTCTCGCGGGCGCCGGCGTCGCGATCATCTACCGGCTCGCGCACGGTCGCGAGACGCGCGATTCGCGCACGCTCGCGACGACGCTCGTCTTGCTGACGGTGCTCATCGCGATGGTCACGCTGGTGATCGGCAACTCCGTCGCGCGGGCGTTCAGCCTCGTCGGCGCACTCTCGATCGTGCGCTTCCGCACGATCGTCGAGGACACGCGCGACACCGCGTTCGTCATCTTCGCGGTCATCGTCGGCATGGCGATGGGAACGTCGCTCGTGCTCGTCCCGCTCATCGGGATGCCGATCGTCGGGTGCGCGGCGATCCTGATGAGCCGTCTCCCACAGCCGGGCGGTGTCGCCGTGAACGGTCGGTGCACCGTCGCGGTGCGCGTCGGATTCGGCGGCGACTTCGACGCGACGCTTCGGGCCGCGCTGGCGACGCACCTGGATGGCGTGCGATTGATCGGCACCGAGACGGCGCGGCAGGGGGCCGCGCTGCAGCTCACGTACGTAGGACAGTTGCGAACGAGCGATGCGCAGGTCGCAGTCGTGTCGTCGCTGAATCAGATCGAAGGCGTGCAGAGCGTGGAGCTAAGACTCTCATGATGCGATTCACTCGACCTGTCGCGGATTCGACTCTCATGGCGACGACGGCGATCATCGTCGCGCTTTCCGCAACGCAGGTCGCATGGTCTCAGGATCGGGGAGGTCCTCCCGGTTCCGGCGACGGTCCGCCGCCGGTCATGCCGGGCGGAGGTCCCGGCGGTCCGATGCGAGGACCGTTCGTGGCGATAGGAACGACGCGAGCGGCGCTTCTCCAGATGCCCGAGGTGCAGAAGGAACTGGCGCTCACGCCGGAGCAGCTCACCAAAGCGAACGCGGTGCTCGACGGAATTGACGATGCAATGCGCCGTGTGATGGGGGACGTCGACTTCCGTGACCTCGAGCCGGAGGAGCGCGATGCAAAGATGGCCGAGCTACGCACGGCCGTCGAGGCTGCAAACAAGTCCGCAGACGAGAAGTTCGTGATGATCCTCGACGCGAAGCAGTGGGAGCGTCTGGGGCAACTTCGACTGCAGCGCGACCCGCTGGGTGTCCTTCTCGCCGCCGACGTCCAGAAGGCGCTGGGGCTCGATGCTGCGCAGATCGAGAAGCTCACGGCCATGCGAGCGAATGCTCGCCCGTTCGGCGGGCCCCCCGGGATGCGTGGACGCGAGGACGTGGACCCGCAGTCCGTGCTCACCGACGCACAACGCGCGACATTCGACGCGATGAAGGGGGCCGAGTTCAAGTTCCCGCAGCGCGGCTTCGGCGGCCCCGGTGGACCCGGTGGCCCCATGCAGGAAGAGCGGAAGGTCCTCAAGGAGTTCGACAAGGATGGCGACGGACGGCTGAATCGCGAAGAGCGGGCAGCGGCTCGCGCGGCGATGAAGGAGCGCGGCGACGGCGGCGGCGGTCCGGGACGTCGTGGTCCCGGAGGTCGCGGCCCGGGAGGTCGTGGCGGCTTCGGTCCACCCGGCATGGAAGGCGGCGATGAGCCGGGCAGTCCTGGGCCGAAGGTGGCACCGTCGGACGTGAAGCCCGTCGATGCGCCGCTCTACGACGCCTCGGTCGTGCGCACGATCTTCATCGACTTCGATGTTCAGGATTGGGAGGCCGAGCTCTCCGACTTCTATCACACGGACGTCGATGTGCCGGCGACGCTGACCGTCGACGGAAAGACGTATCCGAACGTCGGCGTGCGCTTCCGCGGTGCGAGCTCGTACTTCATGGTGCCGGCGGGATCGAAGCGATCGCTCAACGTCGCGGTCGACCTCGCGGATTCCAAGCAGCGTCTCGACGGCTACGCCACGCTCAACCTGCTCAACGCGCACGAGGATCCGACGTTCATGCACACCGTGCTGTACTTCGACATCGCGCGGCACTATCTCGCGGCGCCGAAGGCGAACTTCGTCCGCGTGGTCGTCAACGGCGAGAGCTGGGGGCTGTTCGTAAACGCGCAGCAGTACGACAAACGATTCCTCGCCGAGCACTTCGGAGGCAAGGACGGCCCGGGCGCCAATGGCGTGCGCTGGAAGGTGCCGGGCAGTCCGAACGGGCGCGGCGGACTTGAGTATCTCGGCGACGACCTCGCCGCGTACAAGGCCCGCTATGCGATGAAGGGAGTCGGCGATGACGCGTCCGACAAGGCGGCGGACGCGTGGAAGCGACTCATCGCGCTGTGTCGCACGCTCAATGAGACGCCGCTCGATCAGCTCGAATCGGCCCTCGCGCCGGTCCTCGACATCGACGGCGCGCTCTGGTTCCTCGCGCTTGAGACCACGCTCGTGAATAACGATGGCTACTGGATCCGCGCGAGCGACTACGCGATCTATCTCGATCCGAGGGGCGTCTTCCACATCATTCCGCACGACGCGAACGAGACCTTCGGCGCGGCCGGCGGTCCCGGCATGCCGGGTGGTCCCGGTGGCCCGGGCGGCCGACGCGGGGGAGGTGGACAGCTCGATCCGCTGATCGGGCTCGACGACTCCACGAAGCCGCTCCGCAGCCGACTGCTCGCCGTGCCGAGTCTTCGCCAACGCTATCTCGAACATGTGCGCACGATCGCGAACGATTGGCTCGACTGGTCAAAGCTCAGCCCCGTCGTCGATCGCTACCGCGCGCTGATTGAGAAGGAGGTCGAGGCCGACACGCGCAAGCTGTCGTCGTTCGCCGCCTTCAAGCGCTCGGTCGCTGCGGAAGACGCCGCAAGCGATGGCGAACCGGGTCGGCCGGGCCGCCGCGGTTCGACGTCGCTCAAGTCGTTCGCCGACGAGCGCCGCGCGTATCTGCTGAGCCTGCCCGCGATCAAGGAGCTACCGCAGCCGACCTCGCCGGCCGCGCCGACGAAGCGCTGACGAGTCTCACGCCCGGCGCGATCTCGTCGCGAGCAGCAGGATCGCGGCGCGATCGAGCACGCGATAGTGCGTGCCTTCGACGACGGGGAGCGGTAGCCGTTCCTCGAAGTCGTGCGGCGACGCGAGTCCGGTGTCGATGCGCCGCCCCCAGCGCATGCCGTTGGCGAGCGGCGGCAGCTCGAAGTCGTGCGGTTCGGTGTGCGCGTTGAGCGCGAAGTAGAGGCGCACGCCGTCGGCGCGGCTCGCTTCGAAGGCCAGCGTGTGTGAATCGTCGCCCCAGTCCGGACAGCCGACGCGCACGCCGTGCCACACGATCTCGGCGCGGCGCAACATGTCGGCGAGGCTGATCTCGACGATCCCGTTCTGCGGACGAGTGACCCGCTCCTGGATCAGGAGCCGCACGAAGCGGCGCAACTCCGCGTGCCGCTCGACCAGCGACCAGTCGAGCCAGCTCGTCTCGTTGTCCTGACACCACGCGTTGTTGTTGCCGCGCTGCGTGCGCCGGGCCTCGTCGCCCATCGAGATCATCGGCGTGCCCAGCGAGAGCAAGGTGATGGCGAGAAAGTTCTTCACCTGGCGGGCGCGGACGGCCTCGATCGCGGCATCGTCGGTCGGACCCTCGACGCCGTGATTGCTCGAGTGGTTCCAGTCAGAGCCGTCGCGATTGTCCTCGCCGTTGGCCTCGTTGTGCTTCGCGGCGTAGCTCACGAGGTCGTTCAGCGTGAAGCCGTCGTGGCAGGTCACGAAGTTGACGCTCTGCTCGGGTTCGCGGCCTTCGCGCTCGTAGATGTCGGGGCTGGCCACGAGTCGCGCCGGAAGCGCCCGCACGCTGGCCCGCTCCGCGTGCACGAAGCGGCGCACGTCGTCGCGGAATCGGCCGTTCCATTCCTTCCAACTGTCGCCGACGAACGTGCCGACCTGGTACAGGCCCGCGGCGTCCCACGCCTCGGCGATGAGCTTCACGTTGCACAGGACCGGGTCGCTCTCGATGTCCCAGATCGCGGGCGGATTCTCCACCGGGTGCCCGGTCTCGTCGCGCGAGAGGATCGACGCGAGGTCGAAGCGGAAGCCGTCGACGTGCATCTCGCGCACCCACCAGCGCAGGCTGTCGATGATCATGCGGCGGACGATCGGATGGTTCGCCCGCAGCGTGTTGCCGCATCCGGTGTAGTCGCGGTAGCGCGAGTGGTCGTGCGGATCGAGCAGGTAGTAGCCGCGGTTCGCGAGTCCGCGCCAGCAGTACGTCGGGCCCTCCGTCCCGCCTTCGGCGGTGTGGTTGTAGACGACGTCGAGGATCACCTCGATGCCCGCCCTGTGCAGCGCGCGAACCATGTCGCGGAATTCGTCGATCGCCTTTACCGGATCGCTCGTCGACGCGTAGCCCGGATGCAGCGCGAAGAACGAGATCGGCGAGTAGCCCCAGTAGTTCGTGCGACCGTCCGGCGCGTCCTGCGGATCGAACGCAAAGACCGGCATGAGCTCGACCGCGTTGACGCCGAGCTCCACGAGGTAGGGGATCTTCTCGACGAGACCAGCGAACGTGCCCGCCTTGCCGGGCGCGACGCCGGAGCTCGCGTGCTTGGTGAACCCGCGCACGTGCAGTTCGTAGATGACCGTTCGTCGGAACGGCGTGCGCGGCGCTTCGTCGTCGCCCCATTCGTACGTGCGAGGATCGATCACCACCGATCGCGGGGCGCTCGCCGTGTTGTCGCCGGGCCTGCACGCGTCCGCCCGGGAGAACGTCTTCGGATAGACCACGGCGCGACCGTACGGATCGAGGAGGAGCTTGCCGGAATCGAAGTGCAGGCCTCGCGATTCGTCGTGCGGGCCGTCGGCTCGCCAGCCGTAGATTTGGCCGGGGCGAAGGTCGGGCACGAAGACGTGCCAGTAGTGGTACGTGCGGTTCGCGACCCGATTGAGGGCGATCGTCTCCGACGGTGCCGCGGCGTCGACGGAGTCGAAGAGGCAGAGCTCCATGCGCTCCGCGAATCGCGAGAACACGCTGAAGTTCACCCCCTCGCGCAGCACCGTCGCGCCGATCGGAAAACTCAATCCGTGGGCGCGAGGTCGAAGCGTGCTGCTGGGCATGTTCGAGATCCTACGGGATCCATCGAAGCCGATCGCGTCGTCGCAGGCGTCGACGCAGCCGGCGCTTCGCCTCCCGTCGCCAAGGTGATCACCGCGAGACGACCGTCGGTGTGCCACGGATCGTTGCCGCCGTTGCGTCCCTCGGGCGGTACTTGGAATCCGTCGATCCACGCGAGGTTCGCGACGCGCCCGGCGGACTGCAGGTCCTTGATGAGCTGATCGCGCGGCGCGTCGACGTCCGGGCTGATGTGATGCGTGATCTGTCCCGTCGCGTGGCTGAGTCCGACCGAGGCGTCGAAGGTGATCGAGCCGAAGTAGACCGGGCGACCCGACGCGTCGGGATCGGGCGACTTCCAAAATCGCACGTGCGAGCGGCGCGTGGCATCGGCGCCGGCTTCCTGCTCGAACGCGAGGTCCTGCTTGTGCCCGAAGAGATAGAGCGCGCTGACCGGTGCGTCCTCGTACTCGCGCCGCATCACCACGCTCGCCGCGATGCGGATCGAGCTTCGCAGCGTGACCGGATCGGCGGGGTGCCAGCCCGCGGCGAGCATCGAGCTGATGAGGTCGTCCTCGCTGCCGACGATCATCAGGTTCACGGGATCGCCGGGGTGCCCGTCGGCGGTGTGCGTGATGGTGGTCACGCCCTTGAGGCGGGGATCGACCGCCGCGCTCGCGCGGAAGAGGATCGGGATCGCCACGTACGCGACGAGGAAGTACGCGACGAGCACGAGCGCGCCGATACGGAGCATGCGACGCACGAGCGGGCGGTTCGTCACCGTGTCCGCGGGGTAGTGGCGTTCCTCGGTCATCCCTGTCGTTCTCCTGGGGCGGCGGACGGCGCGGGCGGCCGCGCGTGAAGTGCGATGAGCGCGTCGACGAGCCAGCGGGCGAACACGGATTTCGACACCCGGCCGGCGGCCGGATGGTCGGCGGGTTCCGGGACTAGCACGCGGCCGTCCGCGACGATGAGCTTCCCGTCGATGTCGTCGGCGTCCATCGTGCGGAGGGAGTTCGCCACGATCGCGTCGACCCCTTTCCGGACGAGCTTCGCCCGGGCTCGTTCGTCGAGGCGATCGGGTTCCTCCAAGGCAAAGCCGACGAGCAACTGGCCCGAACGTCGGTGCGACGCCACCTCCGCGAGAAGATCGGGCGTCGACTCCAGTTCGAGCCGTAGTGGCTCGGCTCGGTCGGCGACGCGCTCAAGCTTCCCGGCGCGAGGCGGTCCAGTGGGGCGGAAGTCGGCGACCGCCGCGGCCATGACCACGACGTCCGCGGCGGCGGCGTGTCGGGCCAGGAGCGCCCGCAGGTCGTCGGTGGTTGTGAACCTCGCGAGCTCGACGTCCGGGGCGAGCATCGGGGTCGGCACCGGTCCGAGGCAGAGCGTCACGGCGCAGCCCCGTGCGTGAGCGGCTTCGGCGATCGCGACCCCCATGCGTCCCGAGGAGCGGTTGCCGAGATAGCGAACCGCATCGATGGGTTCGTGGGTCGGACCGGCGGTGACCAGGAATCGCATGAGGAGACACCAGGACGGTGAGTTCGTCGGAACCGCGAGCGGGTCGCTTCGAATCGACTCGATGCGGCGCGTCGCAACGAGCTTCGACCGCAGACCGCGGGCGGAGATGCGCCTCGGGGTTTGCGGTGGATCGTGCGGCCGACGATACTACAAGGCTCACACTCGGTCGGTCGACGAGCGTTCTCGCCGTGCGGTTCCGTCGGCGAAGCACCTCGGCCTCTCGAGGTGTCCTCGTCCAGGTCCCCATCCCCGGTCGGCGTTCCGGTCACGGTCCCGGTTCGCTCCGATCGGCGAAGGTCGCGTGTGCAAGGTCCCCAATCGGGGGCGGAGGCGTGTTTGGCACGAAAGGTCCGGAAGAAGCTCGGCGAGATGCTGGTCGAGTCGCGGGTCATCACCCAGCAGCAGCTCGACAACGCGCTGTCCCAGACCAAGGGGACCGGCAAGCGATTGGGCGAGATCCTGCTCGAATCGGGCGCGGTCAAGGAAGAGGATCTGACGCGCGGGCTCGCCGAACAGTTCGGGATGGAGTTCCTGAACCTGGATCGCGCTGAGGCGTCGAGCCGCATCGACATGACGCTCGTGCCCGAGGAGATCATCAAGAAGCACCTCGTGCTCCCGATGTCCAAGCAGGGCGGGCGGCTCAAGCTCCTGATCCACGACCCGATGGATCTTGAGCTCCTCGATCTCCTCCGCTTCCGACTCAACTGCGAACTCGACACCGCGCTCGCCAGCCGGGCGCAGATCAAGAAGTTCATCGAAGGTTCGACCGGCTCGAAATCGGCGATGCTCTCGACCGAGTCGCTCGTCACGGACTCGATCGACAAGTCCGTCGACCGCTCCATGGATCGCAGCGTCGACCGGTCCGTCGACAGCTCGATCGACCAGGACGCGGCGGAAGACGCGCCGATCATCCGACTCTGCCAGCGCATGATCATCGAGGCCGTTCGCGGCCGAGCCAGCGACATCCACATCGAGCCGAAGAAGGACGGCGTCGTCATCCGCTACCGCATCGACGGCGTGTGCCACGTGCGCGACACGCTGCCGAAGAAGATGCAGCCCGCGGTGCTTGCGCGATTCAAGCTGATGGCGGGCGTGAACATCGCGGAGCGCCGGGTCCCGCAGGACGGCCGCATCAAGATGGTCGTCGACGGCACGTCAATCGACTTCCGCGTGTCGGCGTGCCCGGCGTATCACGGCGAGAGCATCGTGCTCCGAATTCTGCGCCCCGACTCGGTGCGCATCGGTCTCGTGAACCTCGGCTTCGAGCAGGATCAGCTCGACGTCTTCAATCGCATCATCCGTCGCCCGAACGGCATCTTCCTCGTCACCGGCCCGACCGGTTCCGGCAAGACGACGACGCTCTATTCGGCGCTCGACATCCTCAACCGACCCGACAAGAAGATCATCACCGCCGAAGATCCCGTTGAATACAACTTCAACGGCATCAATCAGGTCCAGGTCCGCGAGGCCATCGGCCTCACGTTCGGCAGCATCCTGCGATCGATGCTGCGCCAGGCGCCCAACATCGTCCTCGTCGGCGAAATCCGCGATCGCGAGGTCGCCGACATCGCCATTCAGGCGGCGCTTACCGGCCACCTGGTGTTCTCGACGCTGCACACCAACGACGCGCCGTCCGCCATCACGCGACTCATCGACATGGGCGTGAAGCCGTTCCTCGTCGCCAGCGCGATTCAGGCGATCATGGCGCAGAGACTCATTCGCGTGCTCTGCGAAAAATGCAAGCAACGCGATCTCGACCCCGATCGCAAGCTGCTGCGGCTGGTCAACATCTCGGAAGAAGACCTCGCCCAAGGAACGGTCTACAAGACCAAGGGTTGCGAAGCCTGCGGCGGAGCGGGGTATCGAGGCCGCAAGGCGATGTTCGAGCTGATGCTGATGAACTCCGAGATTCGCGAGTTGGCGTTCAACCGGGCATCGGTGTCGAAGGTGCGTCAGGCCGCGATCCGCAACGGCATGCGCAGCCTGCTCGGCGACGGCAAGATCAAGATCCTGAGGGGCGTGACCACGCCCGACGAAGTCGCGAAGTTTGCCCAGATCGAGGGCTTCAACCCCAACGAGATCGCCTGACTCTCCGCGAGCGTCGCCGCCCGTTGCGGGCAGCGCCTGCGACGGCGAACGCATCGCTCACCACGAATCCCAACGTCCGCACGAGGACCTCATGTCAACCGTTCAGATCGACCGCCTCCTCCAGACCGTCGTCTCACAAGGCGCTTCCGACTTGCACCTCTCGGAAGGCCGGCCGCCGACGATTCGTCTCCACGGCCGCCTCCGCAGCCTCCAGACCAAGACGCTCGACAAAGACGACTTGGTGACGCTGATGAAGTCGATCACGCCGGAGCGCAACCAGCAGGAAGTGGCTGAACACGGCGGCACCGACTTCGGCTTCGCCTACGGCGACGGGGCCCGCTTCCGCGTTTCGGTCTTCCGCCAGCGCGGTGCGATCACCCTGGTCCTCCGTCTCATCCCCAGCCGCCTCATGAGCGTCGAGGAGATCGGCCTCCCGCCGATCATCCGCGAACTGTTGCGGCGCCCGCGCGGCCTGTTCATCGTCACCGGCCCCACGGGATCCGGAAAGACCACGTCCCTCGCGACGATGGTCGACTACATCAACATCAATCTCGACCGTCACATCGTGACCGTCGAGGACCCGATCGAGTACTACCACTACCACAAGAAGTCGGTGGTCAACCAGCGTGAAGTCGGCGCTGACGTGCCGAGCTTCTCGGAAGCCCTCCGCCGCGTGCTCCGTTCCGACCCCGACGTGATCCTCGTCGGCGAAATGCGTGACCTCGAGACGATCGAGGCAGCCATCCGCGCCGCCGAAACCGGCCACTTGGTGTTCGCGACCCTGCACACCACCGGCGCCGCCGGCACCATCACCCGCATCATCGACGCGTTCCCCACGAACCAGCAGGCTCAGGTGCGCGTCCAGCTCTCGACCTCGCTCATCGCGGTCATCAGCCAGCAACTCCTCGCCCGTTCGGACAAGCCGGGCCGTGTGGCGGCGTACGAGTTCCTCGTCGTCACCCCCGCGATCGCCAACCTCATCCGCGAGAACAAGACGTTCCGCATCGACTCGGCGATCCAGACCGGCAAGAAGTTCGGCATGCAGCTCCTCGACGACCACCTCTGGAGCCTGTACTCGAAGGGGATGATCTCCGCCGAGGAGATGATTGATAAGTCGAAGGACCCCGCCGACCTCACCGACAAGGTGCACCGCTCGGGCGGTCTTGTCGGCCGGACCGAGCTCGACGAAGCCAGCGACGAAGGGTCGTGAGTTTGTCGGTGGGCCTGTGGGACGGGGCCTCTCGACGATGCGCGGGATGCGGCGGGGCCTTTCCGGCGGTGCTGAAGACGACGTCGGCCGTGTTGGTCGAGGAAGCGTGAAGACTTCGGGTCCGAGGACTCGATCGCGTCCGAGCCGCGTTCTCAGTCGCTTGCGTCTCGCCGCGTGATCCAGCTGTCCGTACAAATTTCTGAAAGTCCATTGGTACGAAGTGGCTGAACGGCACGAACATGACGACGTCGGGCCCTCGGGCCGGTCGTTGGCGAACCCGCTTCCGAATCGCTGCGATCGGCCTGGGGCCCGATCACTTTTCGCGCGACGCACGATCCTTCTCTTCCCGGTGCTCTCCTTCTGCCCCAGCCCCGCGCCTCGAACCCAGCGCTACAAGAGCGATGGCGGCCTCGGCTTCAGCGGGAATGTTGGCACCGGGGTGATCAGCCACGGATCGTCGGTCGAGTCTCGCGCGCGGCGCCCACGCGAAGGCGGCTGCGGAGACGTGCTTGAGAGCGAGCGGCGGCGAACGGGTGTCGGCACGAGAACCGTCGGTGGTGGAGTGTGGTGTGCGAGCCTCGATGGGGGCTCAAGGGGTGCGCGATGAGCGCTCATCGGAGGCAGGCAGCGACATGGCGAACATCAGTCCAGACGAATTGAAGGGCCGCCGCTTTGGTCGGGTCCTCACCAAGCTCGGCAAGGTCACGCGCGAGCAGGTGCATGAGGCGCTCGCCCTGCAGCAGGGCCCCCGCAAGGGGGAGATGATCGGGCAGCTCCTCGTCGGGCTCGGGTACATCAAGTCCGAGGACGTCTCCGAGGCGCTCGCTGGCCAGCAGGGGATGCGCTGGGTCCACATCAAGGACCTGACGGTCGCCGATACGGTCGCGAATGCGCTCCCCGCCGAAACCGCGAACACCTATGGCGTTGTCCCGATCGAGTTCGACCCGCAGACGCGGCGACTGACGATCGCGATGAAGGACCCCGAGAACTTCAAGGCGGTCGACGACCTCCGCATGCTGATGGGGTTCAAGGTGACTGCCGTTGTCGCTCCGGCGGACGAGATCGACAGCATCCTGAAGTCGAAGTACGCCAACAAGCAGACCTCGATGCAGGCGATCTACGCCGAGGCGTCGCAGAGCGACGCGATCGCGGCGGTCGCGGGTCGCGGCGATTCGATCGACCTCTCGGCGCTGGAGAGCGCGGCCAGCGACAACAAGGTCGTGCAGCTCCTGAACGCGGTGCTGATGCAGGCGATCCGCGACAAGGCGTCCGACATCCACTTCGAACCGTTCGAGAACGAGTTCAAGATGCGCTACCGCATCGACGGCGTTCTCTACGAAATGATCCCGCCGCCGAAGCAACTCGCGCTTCCGATCGTGAGCCGCGTCAAGGTCATGGCGAAGCTCAACATCGCGGAGCGTCGCTTGCCCCAGGACGGCCGCATCGAGTTGCACATCGGCGGCACGCCGATCGACCTCCGTGTCGCCGTCCTGCCGACGATGTTCGGCGAGTCGGTCGTGCTCCGCGTGCTCGACCGTTCGAACGTGCAGCTCTCGCTCGACCGCATCGGCCTGCGCGAGGACGACCTCGCGACGATGCGCGTCATCATCGGCAAGCCCAACGGCATCGTCGTGGTGACCGGGCCGACCGGCTCGGGCAAGACCACGACGCTGTACGCGGCGCTCAACGAGCTCAACGAGCCCGACACCAAGATCCTCACCGCGGAAGACCCGGTCGAATACGACATCGCAGGTCTCATCCAGTGCCAAGTGAACACGGAACAGGAGCTGACCTTCGCGCGGCTTCTCCGATCGTTCCTGCGACAAGACCCCGACATCATTCTCGTCGGCGAGATCCGCGACCTCGAGACCGCGCAGATCGCGATCCAGGCTTCGCTCACCGGCCACCTCGTCTTCACCACGCTGCACACCAACGACGCGCCGTCGTCGATCCTGCGTCTGGTCGACCTGGGCGTGGAGACCTTCCTCCTGACCGCGACGATCGAGGCGATCGTCGCGCAGCGCCTGGTTCGGCGCATCTGCGTGCACTGCAAGGAGCAGTACGTCCCGACGGAGGAGCAACTCATGGAGCTTGCGCTCAAGCCCGGCGACGTCGCGGGGCGCACGTTCTTCCGCGGGCGCGGCTGCGACAAGTGCAACCGATCGGGCTACCGCGGACGACTCGCCATCTTCGAGATCATGAAGCTCGACGACGACATGCGCGAGCTCATCATGCAGCAGGCATCGACGTCGGTCCTGCGCGCCGAATGCAAGAAGCGCGGCATGCGCACGCTGCGCGAGAGCGGACTGCTCGCGATCTACGAAGGGCAGACGACGATCGACGAGGTCGTTCGCGAGACGATCGTCGAGGACTGATCCAACGACCTCACCAATCCCGCCGTCCGCCGGACGGACACGACGGTTTCAGCCGACCCCAGACTCGATTCGGTTCCATAGGAAGCGCCCATGCCGACCTTTGCCTACGAAGCCATGAACTCCTCGGGGAAGTCCCAGAAGGGCACCATCGAGGCCGACACGAGCGAAGACGCGATCAAGAAGATCCGCGCGCAAGGCTTCTTTCCGACGTCCGTGCGCGAGCAGAAGATCAAGGGCGGCGGCGGTGACGCCAAGGGCGGCGGCCCGCGCGAGGTGAAGAAGCGGAAGAAGAGCACGTTGAACTTCGCGATCGGCAAGGTCGGTCTCAAGAAGATGACCACCTTCACCCGCCAGCTCTCGACGCTGCAGGACGCCGGTCTGCCGCTGCTGCGCTCGCTGCAGATCCTCGAGCAGCAGCAGAAGCCCGGCATGCTGAAGTCGATCCTCGGCGGCGTCTGCGAAGACGTCGAAGGCGGCGCCACGCTGTCCGACGCGATGGCCAAGCATCCGAAGGCGTTCGATCGGCTCTACGTGAAGATGGTCAACGCCGGCGAGATCGGCGGCGTGTTGGACGTCATCCTCCAGCGTCTCGCCGACTTCATGGAGAAGGGCCAGCGCCTGCGTCGTCGCATCAAGGGCGCGCTCATCTATCCCGTGGTCGTGATCTCGATCGCCGTGTTGATCGTGACCGGCATCATGTATTACGTCATCCCGAAGTTCCAGGAGATCTTCAACGACTTCGACGTGAAGCTGCCTGGGCTCACGATCTTCCTCGTCACGGCCAGCAAGTGGGTGGCGGGCCAGTCGAGCAAGGACCAGTCGGTGCCGGGCGCGATCTGGATCCTGTCCGCGCCGTTCGTGATCTTCATCTTCTTCAAGTTGATACGAAAGACCACCTTCGGCCGCGCGTGGACCGACATCATCCGCGTGAAGATCCCGGTGATCGGGCCGCTCATCAAGAAGACGTCGATCGCCCGCTTCACTCGAACGCTCGGCACGCTCATCTCCGCCGGCGTCCCGATCCTCGAGGCGATCAACATCACCAAGGACACGTCGGGCAACTACGTGTTCGAGCGAGCGCTCGCCCGCGTGCACGACTCGATCCGCGAAGGCGACACGTTCGCCAACCCGCTGCGCGACTCGAAGGTGTGCGACTCGCTCGTCGTGAACATGATCGACGTCGGCGAAGAGACCGGCGACCTCGACGTGATGCTCATGAAGATCGCCGACAACTACGACGAAGAAGTCGACGTCGCGGTGGCGAGCCTCCTGTCGCTGCTCGAGCCGTTCATGGTCGTCATCCTCGGCGGCATCGTCGGCACCATCGTGCTCGCGCTCTTCCTCCCGCTCGTGTCCATGATCGAAAGCGTCGCATCCGCGAAGGTGTGACGGCGACCCTTCGGCGCCGAGCACGCTCGGCGTCGCCTTGAACCGTCTTGGAGATCCGCATGCATCGCCACACCGCGAACCCGACGGCGACACGCCGACGCAACGGCTTCACGATCGTCGAGCTGCTCGTCGTGATCGCGATCATCGTGTCGCTCCTGGCGATCCTGATCGTGGCGCTGGGCGCCGCGGCGCGGCGGGCCACGGCGGCTAACACGCAGTTCCTCCTCGGCAGCATCTCGCAGGGCTTGGTCCAGTTCCGCAACGACATCGGTTACCTGCCGCCGATCCTCGGGCAGCCCGGCAACTCCGGGGCGAACGGCTTGTGCGCGAACTGGTCGGCGTCGACGGGCATCGGTCTCGGCCGCGACTTCATCCCGCCGCCGGCGTGGCTCTTGACCGTCGCCGGTCCGCCCACGCAGGGATCCATCGACGCGCTCCAGAACTGGGTCTCGTACACATCGCTCGCCGAGTACCTGCTCGGCTACGGCGATCGGTTCGCCGACGGCTACGGTGCGATCGGCACCGCTGCGGCCGGCACCGCGGGCGCGAAGGAAGTGCCGCTCCTCGGACTGCGCACGCCGGGCGCCGACGGCGCGTGGGGCGCGGTGAACAGTCCGCGCAACAACCAGTCGGGCGCGAATGGTCGCTTCACGTGGCGGAACTCGACCGGACTCGCGGCCGGCGACGTGGGCGGCAACACCGCGCCGATCACCGGCAAGGTCTTCGGTCCGTACCTCACGCTCAAGGACGATTCGCTCCTCGGGGGACTGAGCGGCTTCGACGCGAACGGCGATCCGAAGATCATTCGCCCGGGCGAGGCTGGCTACAGCGACAGCATGCCGAAGGTCATCCTCGACTACTGGGGGCAGCCCATCCATTACTACCGTCGGCCGCTGACCGTTGCCGGCAGCACGTCGGGCAACGTATGGACCGCGATCAACTCGGTCGATCCGCGCACGTTCGAGGTCGATCCGCTGTCGACGAACACGGTGTCGATTTGGCGTGACCTCGGCGACATCATCGCGCTGCGTCCGGCCGAGGTTCGCCCCGGCGAAGACGTTCCCGGGGTCGTGGATGCGAATGGCGACAGCACGACGCTCATGCGTCTCAAGAGCGCGAACTTCGCTCTCATGTCGCGCGGGCCGGACAAGAGCTGGGACAAGGCTCGGCGCCGCGGCCCCGACGACTTGAACAAGGACAACATCGTGGAGACCGGCCAATGACTCGCCTTCCAAATCGGCGCCATGCGGCGAGCGCGGTGCGCGGCTTCACGCTGATCGAGCTGATGATCGTCATCGCGATCATCGTGGTGCTCGTCGGTCTCGTGCTCGCGGTGACGACGTCGCTTCTCAGGAAGAGCGAAGAGCGCGTCACTCGCAACATCATGCAGACGCTCGACGCGGCAATGCAGGAGTGGGAGCGGCAAGTCGATCGCAAGATCACGTTCCAGCCGACCGCTTCGGCGACCGGCGCGTACGACGTGCCCTTCAACCCGAACCTGCAGAACATCACCGGTCAGTCGGAAGGCACAATGCCCGCTCCGTACAACTCGGTGCTGCGGGCGCAGCGCACGCTGTTTCTCTACGAACTGCTGTCGCAGCAGGCGACGGTGCGCGACATGCTCACCAAGCTCCCGGAAGAGAACTTCCGGCGCGTGCGCACGTCGGCCGCCGTGCCGGTGTACTTCACCATCAAGGAAGTCCTCGACGGCTGGAGCAATCCGATCTATGCGGTGTTGCCGGGGCACCTGTTCGGCTCGTTGACGAGCCAGGGCGTGAACGACACCGGGTCGGCGGACCTCGACGGCACCGCCCGATGCGCGCAGGAGATCGACGTCCTCGGCGCGGCGAACGATCCGAAGGCGCAGTGTCGCAACCGTCGCGTCCTCTTCGTCAGCGCCGGCCCCGACGGCGACATCACGACGACGGCGGACAACATCTACTCCTACGGCGAGGACAACCAATGACGCGCGGACGATTCAACTCGCGAGCCATCGGTCGTTCGCGCGGCGGCTTCACGCTGACAGAGCTCCTCGTGGTGATGGGGGTGCTGGCGATCCTCGCGGTCCTGACTGCGGTCTCGGTGACCAAGATCAGCCGCCAGTCGCGCGTCGCGAGCGCGGTGAACACGGTGACGAGCGTGCTTGGCTCGGCGCGGGCGCTTGCGATCAAGGACAACGCCGTCGTCGTGGTGGCGTTCCGTCCGTCGTGGGACATCAACAACAAGCAGAAGCCTCAGCAGACCGAGGTCGTGGTGGCGAAGTGGAGCGGCGAATCGGTCATCTTCGACTTCAACTCCTCCACCGGTCAGAAGAGCATCTCCGATCGCTTCTACGTCGCCGACGAGATTCCGCCGGTGCTGTTGCCCGCAGGCGTCAAGGTCGCCGGGCCGCTCTTCGAGTTCGGCTTCGACAACAACTGGGTCACGCAAGGCGACATGGCCTCGATCATGCAGGGCTGCAAGGAGTCGATCGAGTACAGCCGCATGGTCGCGGTCATGTATGGACCGGACGGAACCGTCGTCACGCGCAATCCGCGGTCGAGCGGCGGCGACTCGAAGTGCTTCATCGACTTCAACAAGACCGACCTCACGCCGACCGACAACGATCCGCAGGACGTGAACGCGGGCTTGTGTGCCTCGAGCTTGTTCCAGAAGTACTGGGAGCAGGACGACGTCTCCGACGAGACGAACCTGACGATCGTGCCGTTCCTCGCGGTGTTCGACGACCGCGCGGCCCGGGAGCGCAAGACGCTCGACTGGTCGAACTCCACGAACATGCTGCAGGAGCTGACCGGTCCGGAGGGATACATCACGACGAACTCCGATCGCATTCACTTCAATCGCTACACGGGCATCACCGAGACCCAGGGGCAAGAGCAATGAGCCGCGACACGTCCTCTGCAACCGACTCGCGACCGACGCGCGGTTCCGCTCGCCGCGGCTTCTCCCTCGTCGAGGTGCTGCTTGCGGTGTTCATCCTCGGTATCGGCGTGATCTCGATCGCGGCGATCTTCCCCGCGGGCATCTCGCTGCAGCGGCAGTCGTCCGACGACACGTTAGGTCCCCTCGTGGCCCAGAACGCGCTTGGCGTCATCCGGTCGAAGGTCACCGCGAGCGACTTCGGCTCCTTCGCCGACTTCTACACCGGCTACCCGCCGTTCACGCTGGCGACGCCGATGAGTAACGGCAATCCCGTTCTCACCGTCGAAGGCGACTGGCCGTGGATGCGGCCCGGGTTCACCTTTGACGATCCGTCCACGCCGCTCGTCGACGAGGGTGCCATCGACATCTTCAGCCACGACTTCACCCGCAAGGCGAAGAACTACGCGACGGTCACGCTGGACGTCGCGACCGAGATGCCGCAAGGCTGGCCCACGAACCTGGCGCCGGCGCAGCGAGCGCTGTGGGGCATTCCGTACAACCCGACGCGCTACCTCATCGCCGATCCGACGACGCCGGAAGGCCAGGACAAGTCGTGGCTGCGCGCTCGACCGGAGCCGCGCTTCCTGATCACGCAACGCGAACGCTATTGGCCGATGGCGTCGAACTTCGCCGGTACGAGCTCGGCGCGGCCGCAGTACACCTGGGAGTGCATGTTCCGTCGCTTCCAAGGGCGGGTCTACGTCGCGGTCTTCGTGTATCGCACGTCGCTCGCCGGCGGATCGACGCGGCTCTACACCGTGGCGAAGGCAGATGGCAGCCTGGCCGCTGCCGATTGCCCGCAGGATCCGCAGCGGTCGCCGTTGCCGATGATCTTCCTGCCGCCGGTCAGCGGCACCAACGTGTGGGTCGCGCAGACGCCGTCGGCGACCGTCGATCCCGCGGATATTCCGAACACCGGGCCGAGCTCGACGCCCACGCTCGATCTCACCAAGCCTCGGTTCATGTGGCAGGTGCCAGGGCAGTGGCTGCTCGACCAGAGCAACAACGTGCACCGCGTGCTGCGCGGTCGCCGTTACCAAACCGAGGGGCCGGTGCGCTTCGCCCGGCCGATCCCGCGAGTGGCGCCGGCGGCGGCGTACGGCATCACGCCGGGCACGCCGACCAACGATGCGACGCTCCTGCGCGACGGCATCTGGCAGGCGTGGTTCATGCCGATCCGTGACGCCAACGGCTTCACGATCACGCCCGTGTACGTGACGGTGGAGGAACTCTGATGCGCCCGTCGGTTCAACACTCCGCACGACGCACGCGGCCCGCGATCCCGCGCGGCTTCACGCTCACCGAGTTGCTTGTGGCGATCGGCGTGCTCGTCGTCGTCATCGTCGCCACCGCCCGGATCTTCGGCACCGTCACCAAGGTGACCGGCGCCGGCGAGGCCAACGTGAATCTGCTGCAGACCGCTCAGGCGATCGAGAACCAGATTCGCGACGACATCGGTCGCCTCTCGCGCGACGGCTTCATGGTGATCGAGAGTATCGACGTACCGAACAACGTGAACGGCGCGGGAGCTCCGCTCCTCAACCCCGCGCTGGTCGGGTCGGCGCGGCTCCGCTCTGACCGGATCGCGTTCTTCGTCGAGGGCACGATGTCGTCGACGCAGTTCGCCGGCTCGCAGCAGATCTCGTCGGCCTTCGATTCGACGACGCAGGAGACGAAGTACACGCTGCCGCTCAATCAGGCGAGCGCCGCCCGCATCTACTACGGCCACGGCGTGCAGGTGCCGGCGACCTTCCGCGATGCGACGCTTGCGGGCACGGACGACTATCCGGAATTGGCGAACGGACAGCCGCTCTTCCCGTGGACCTTCGACTTCAACAATGACGGCCCCGATCTCACCATGCAGAAGTGGGACACGGGCTCGGTGGTGAAGGACGTGTCGGCGACGCAGCCAACGGCGCCGAACTGGCTGCTGCTTCGCCAGGCGATCATCCTCGCCGACGACGGCGCCAACGGCTTCACCTTCTACAACCAGAACACGACGGCGAACAATAAGAAGAACGCCACGCGCTTCCTGTGGTTCAGCAAGCCCACCGGCTCCAACGCGACCTACGACCCCGGTCCGCGGTCGTCTCGGGTCGACATCAGCGCCCACACGCTCGACAAGCTCCGGGTCGACTGCACGAACGCGGGCACGAATTCGATCGCCGCGACGCGCAGCCAGATGCTGCGTCTCCTGAACGATCCGACCACCGCGATCTCGATGCGCTATCCGCGGGCCGAACGCGTCGCTCCGAGCATGAACCGCGCGGACGAGATGCTGACGAACCCGGTGCTTGCTGCGGGCTGCTCGTCGTTCGCCATCGAGTGGACTTGGGTCGACGGCACGGGCCGCGCCAACGATTCGAACACCGGCCGACCGATCGATCCGACGCCGGCGCAGCCGTCGTCGGGCGACGAGTGGATCGGGTTCTATCTCTCCAACAATTCGGAACAGCCGTGGTTCGGCATGCCCAACGCCGAGCGTGGCGTGCTGCCGTTGAGTTCCGCGCCGGTCTACAACGGCCAGGCTCCGACGGGCTGGGGCTGCTACGGACTTCCGATCTATCCGCAACTGATCGAGGCCACGCCGGTGGTGCAGACGTACGCGGGACTGCCTGGCCTGCAGGTCTACCGCGCGGTGTTTGGCTACAACCAGAGTCGTCCCTACGACCTCGATCCGACGACCGGCGCCGCGACCGTCAGCCCCAACCTCGGCTTCACGCCGTGGCCGACGGCGCTTCGATTCACGTTCACGCTGAATGACCCGCAGGGTCGGTTCCCCGAAGGTCGCACGTTCCAGTTTGTCGTGGAGTTGCCGCGGCGCTGAGTCGCCGCGCGGTCCGGTCCTCCATCGAGAGGCGTCCATCATGCAGTTCGGGCACGTTCCTTCCAGCCACTCGACTCCACGCACCTCGGTGCGCCTGCGCCCGCTCGCGCGCACGCGACGCGGCAACTCGCTCGTGTTAGTCACCGCGATCCTGGTGCTCCTCGTCATCGTCGCGGTGGCGTTCATCTCGCGCGCGCAGGCCGGGCGACAGATCTCCGCTGCCCAGCAGGCGGCGGGCACGCGCGACGACCGCGTCGAGGCGATCGCCGACGACCTCGCCGGCATGATCGGCGACTCGCTCTTCCCGCGGCCGGTCGACCCGACCGCTCTGAATTCGCTCGGCGCCGGCTACCGAAGCGGCGTGTCGATCTACGACCCCTCGCAGAACGTCGGCACCGTGACCTCGTCCTGGCCGCGCCTGCAGACGCCGCCGGACGCCCGGATCTTCGGCATCGACCGTGATTTCAACTTCGACCTTCAGCCCGACTTCGCCTACAACTTCGCGCCGCCGACGAACGTCGCGTGGACCAACTGGCCGGACTTTTTCTCGGCGAGCTTCCCCGCGGGTCCCGGCCAGCCCGACGGGGCGGTCGTCGGTGCCGGCGGTGGACCGATCGGCGACGCCAATCCGTACGGCAATCCCGGCTACGGCGACACGCGATGGCTCGCCGCGAACGAGCCGATCCGCGTCGACACCAACGGCGACGGCATCCCCGACACGTTCACGCACTGGCCGCACCTGAGTTTCATCGGCACCGCCGAGAACGGCTATCGCCTGGTCGGCGACATCTCGAACATCGTCAACTTCACGCTCACCAACGTGAACGAGAGCGATCTGACGAAGTCGTTCGCGTTAGGCATGCCGTACGAGCAGTGGCTGACGAATTACGTTCCGAACGCGCCGGCGAACGTGGCCGATTTCAACGGGCGTCGAGACGCGTGGTTCAGCTCGCCGAACTCCGGCGCCAGCTACGTCACGAACTATGCCTCCGTCGCAGCGCTGCCGAACCTGTTCCGGCTCGCCGACCTCGCGCAAACGACGCCTGGCGTTCCCAATCCGAATGCGGCGTTTCTGAACAACGGCAATGCCCGCAACGCGGTCGAGCGCACGTTCGCCAGCGTCAGCGGCACCGGCTTTACGGACGCGTTCTGGTTCCTCGCGCCGCAGCCGGTCGATCGTTCGATCAAGTACCTCGTCGCGGCCCGCGTCGTCGACAACTCGGCGCTCCTGAACGTCAACGTCGCGACGCGCTTCAATCGCATCAACACGTTCGGCGCGGGTCCTTCGGACCTTGCGCTCGTGGGCGATCCGGACACGCCGGGACGCCAAGTCGGGTTCTTCGACAATCCCGCGCACTCCTTCCCGAACGGCTCGACCGATCCGTCGCTGTGGTTCGATCCCGGTGACGGCAACCTGTTTCAGCCAGTCAACGTCGGCTGGACCCGCGATCGCTTCGGCGACGCGCTCCAGGACAGCCTGACCTTCCTGCAGCAGGTCGGGATGAAGTTCGGCAATGGCAACATCAACCCGCTCATGGCGGATCCGCTCTACGTGCCCCCGACCTACCCGGCGAACCAGCAGGCAGAGTGGTATTCGCCGCGCGAGCGACTGCTCTACTTCCGCAACGGCGTCATGCGCGGTGACGATCCGCGGTTCGGCCTGACGCCGTTCACCATCGGCGACGAAATCGAACTGCGTGCGTTCGAGGCGAGCAACAACCCGTTCCTCCTGAGTCGACTCGAGCGGTCGATCAATCGCGAAGGGGACAAGTTCACCCAGTTCCTGCGCTCGTCGCCGGAGCGCGAAGAGACCACCGAATACCTCGACCAACTGACGAATCGTCAGTGGCTCCTCGACAATCGCCGCAAGCTCACAACCGTCTCCGGTGCCCGCAACGACCTGCGCCCGGCGTGGCTGTGGCCCTCGCCGTATCCCGATCCGTCGATCGATTACGACGGGGACGGGCAAGTCTCGAGCACCGATGGCAATCCCGCGACGATCGAGAATCCGGCGGCCGTCGCCGGCGACTTCGCCGCGTACGTGCGACAGACGAAGAAGCTCGACCTCCGCCGCGCCATGGACGATCCGGCGCCGCCGGCGAACGTCGGCAACCCGATCGTCGCCGTCGCCCCGGCGACCTATGAACTGCGCCGCTACGAGTGGCGCGTAGAGATGCAGCGCTTGCTCGAGCGGACGCTCCTCCGCTCGTGGCCGGTCAGCACCGGCGGCAACCTGCAGTACCAGAGCTATCTCGGGAGCCCGACGAACACGAATCCGCAGTACCAGCGGCAGCAGCACGACAAGACGCGGCAGATGGCGGCGTCGCTGACCGCGAACATCGACCAGTATCGCGACGGTCCGACGATCTTCGGCGCCGCGCCGAACCTGATCGCGTCCGACCCGCCGCTGCATCCGGCGCTTGGCGTGCAGGATCCGATCAAGGCGAACCTCCGCTACATCGGGCAGGAGAAGCAGCCCTACATCATGGAGGTCTTCTTCGCGCTCGTGTATCCGAAGAGCCAGACGAACCTGCCGCCCGCGGTGCCGGGCCAAGGCGCCGATCCCTACAAGATCCCGCTGATCTTCCCGGGCGGCGGTGAGCACTTCGTCGACTCGAGTTCGCGCCCGGCGGTCGTGATCGCCGTGCAGATCGCGAATCCGTACTCGACGCCCATCAACCTCTTCGACTTCCGGCTGCGCGTGTTCGGCAAGAGCTACTCGTTCGCGACCGGGTCGCTTGGCGCGGGCGTCACGCTCGGTCCCGCGACGGACGCCGGCCCAACCACCGCGATCGTCTACGCCATCAAGGACTCGCCGACCGCGCAGGCGCCGCCAGCCACGTTCCCGTTCGTGGGCACGTGGCTCGACTTCCTCGATATCGAAGCAACCGAGCTGTTCACGCCGAGCCTCGCGAATCCCGGACTCGGCACCGGCTCCGACACGCGCATCTTCGATGCGACGTCGTCGTGGCTCGGCTCGGTCACTGTCGACCCGCCGGCGATCAATCCGACGAACGTCTTCAACAACGCCGACGCCGAATCGGTCGAACTCGTGCGGGTGATCGGGCCGCAGGCCGGTCCGGGCGCGGGCGCGAACGCGACCGTGGTCGTCGACCGCTTCGACAATCGCGTGAGCGGACCGAATCTCCTCTTCGCCGACACGATGACGCGACTCTTCGTCGACGACAAGTACTTCCCGCCGGTGCAGGGGTACGAGTACGACCCGACGAATCCGCCCGATCGCAACTGGATGAACGGGATTCGCCTCGGCACCAGCGACTATTTCGTCGCGTGGGTTCACGCGAGCCGCGCGTGGCGCTGGGACGTGTGGATGCAGAATCAGCAGGTCGGCGACGGCGTCATCACGCCTGCCGAGATCAACCCGCGCTACGTGTTCTCGATGGGTTCGAAGCCGAACCTGCCGGTTCAGACGCAGACGGGCTCGGTCAGCGGCAACGACAAGCAGTTCCTTGGCGACGTCTACGGGTTCAATCAGGATCCGGACGGCTCCGACCTGTGGATCGACCAGTCGTACCTGAACATCTTCGGCCAGTTGCGCCGCGGCAAGCCGACGTTCTTCCCGTGCGTGCAGCGCGAGCAGGCGTCGAGCGGTGACAACATCTACGGCCAGGGCTTCCCATACCCCGACGTCAACGGCATCTATCCGCAGGGCGTGGTCGTCGGCGACAAGGGATTGCAGCAGGCCGACTGGGCGCAACTCGCGAACTACAAGTCGATGTCGGCGCCGCTGCAGTTGACGCAGAAGGACGACGACTTCGATCAGCTCGGCGAACTGCTGGACGTCTTCTGTTGGGGACCGGTGATCGACATCGGTCCCGGCGTGAACTCGCCGAAGACGGAGAAGACGTTCAGCGAGATCATGTTGCAGGAGTCCGACTCGACGGATCAGCCCGCGGGCCGCGGTCTCTTCGTCAATCGCCTCCGCATCACGCCGTTCCGCGATCCGACCACCGACGGATCGTCGCCGACCGACGGACCGACGACGGTCCTCGCCTCGCCGCCGACGGCGCCGTACGTGCCGTCGCTTCCGGCGGGAGTGGGGCTGTTCGACGGGGTCGTCTGCGATGACCGCGGCGCTCGTCGCCTCGACGGCATCGACGGGTCCGCGCCGGACGGGTTCATCTCGCAGAGTGAACTGGACGCTGCGGAACTCCGCCGCTTCACCAACGCGGCGCGCTTCCGAGAGGAGATGACGCCGGGCCTCGTCAACATCAACAACGTGCTCCCGGAAGTCATGCGCTCCGCGCCGATGATGGCCCGGCTCTGCAACAACGACTTCGCGTTCACCACGAGCGATCAACTGATCATCAATCCGCTGCTCAATCCGTTCACTCGGGTCGTGGACAGCTTGCTGCGGTATCGCGACCGAACCATCCTCCAGACGTCCGGCACGATCGCTCCAGCGGTTCCGAACCCGAACTTCCTGCCCGGCTACGTCGAGCGCGGCCTGCCGCCGGGCAATGCCGCAGCGCCGCTGCCGCCGGGGATTCCCGGCACCAACGGATTCATGGGTCCGACGCTCAACGGGCAGATTGCCAACGGCGTGCTTCCTGGCCTGCGGGGCGAGCGCGGGTTCGCGTCGATCGGCGAGCTCTTGCTCCTCCAGCGCTACCTCGACGATCCCGCGGTCGACGCGTGGAACCTCGAGCGTAGCTACAGCATCGAGTTCGCCGGCTTGGATCCGTACCGCGTGAGCGAGTCGTCGCCGGGCAACGGCGCGCCCGACTACTACGGCGGCATCGCGCCGCGATTCTCGACCGACCAGACGCAAGGTCGGACCACGCCCGACACCTTCGCTGCGGCGCCGCCGGCCGTGATCGTGCCCGATCGTGTCGGCGGCGATGCGGAGAAGCGCAGCCTGCTCTTCAAGGGCGTGTCGAACATGATCACGACGCGCAGCGACGTGTTCACCGTGTGGTTCCGCGTGCGGGCCGTGAAGCAGGACCCGACGACGGGCATCTGGGACGGCACGCGCAAGGACCTGATCGCCGACGACAGCCGCTACGTGATGATCGTCGACCGCAGCAACGTGAAGAAGCCCGGCGACAAGCCGCGCATCCTCGCGCTCCGCAAGGTCGACGGCTAACGACTCGTCGATTCCCTCTCGCACATTTCAGGCCCGCGCCTCGTCACGCTCATCCGGACAGGCGCGGGCTTTTTCGTCGGGGGAGTTCTCTTCAACACGGAGGCCGGAGGACCGGAGGGCACGCGGAGGAAGGCCGGAAGGCACTCAGCGCGGAGACGCGGAAAGTTCAAGGCGCTGCGCGATCCGCGTGGTCTTGAACTCCGTCTCTTTCTCCGTGTGCCCTCCGCGTTCTCCGGCCTCCGCGCTGAACCGGGGAAGGCATTCAGCGCGGAGACGCGGAGAGCGCGGAGGAAGCGCGGAGTTCGATGCAGAGCTCAAGGCACTGCGCGATCCGCGCGGTCTTGAAGTCCGTCTCTTTCTCCGCGTGCCCTCCGTGTTCTCCGGCCTCCGTGTTGAACCTGGGAAGACATTCAGCGCGGAGACGCGGAGAGCACGGAGGAAGCGCGGAGTTCGATGCAGAGTTGAAGGCGCTGCGCGATCCGCGCCGTCTTGAACGCTGTCTCTTCCTCCGCGTGCCCTCCGTGTCCTCCGTGCCTCCGCGCTGAACCTGGGAAGGCACTCAGCGCGGAGACGCGAAGAGCGCGGAGGAAGCGCGGAGTTCGATGCTGAGTTCAAGGCACTGCGCGATCCGCGCCGTCTTGAACGCTGTCTCTTCCTCCGCGTGCCCTCCGTGTTCTCCGGCCTCCGTGTTGAACCTGGGAAGGCATTCAGCGCGGAGACGCGGAGAGCGCGGAGGCGGCGCGGAGTTCGATGCAGAGTTCAAGGCACTGCGCGATCCGCGCGGTCTTGAACTCTGTCTCTTCCTCCGCGTGCCCTCCGTGTCCTCCGTGCCTCCGCGTTGAACCTCGGGACGCACTCAGCGCGGAGACGCGGAGAGCGCGTCAGCCGCCATCACCTCCCAGGCTTGATGCGGCAGCGCCGGGTCATACCCCGCGGCCCGCACATAGAGCGTGTGTGGCACGCCTTGGAGCGCGATCGCCCCGAGTCCGACGAAGTACTTCGTGCCGGCGCTTCCCATCGCGATCGGCGCGAAGAAGATTCGATCCTTGCCCGCCGCGGCCGACACGCCCCGCGCGGGATCGCGCGACCTGTGGCAGAATGCCGACGTTTCGTCGCGCGAATCGGCGCGCGGCGATCCGGTCGAACGTGTGGAGCAGCGGAGTCTTCCAGACGCGATCGACGCGACGACCGTGCGGTCCTCGCGCATCCGTGTGGACTCGGTCGCGAAGGGAGCCTCGTCATGGATGTTCGTGCAGTGGTCGGAATCGTGAGCGCGGTGATCGCAACGAATGCGATGGCCGGGGCACCGTCTGCGGACGTCTTCTTCCTCGTCAACGGGGCGCCGACCGTGCAGGAGTCGGTGGGCGGCATCACGCTGGGGAACGGAGACATCTCGTACCTCTCCGACTGGGCCGACGTCGGCGGCGAGTGGACCGTGTCGTGCAATTTGCTCGTCGACGCGACGGCGAATCCGCAGGTGTCGATGTCCGGCTCGGTCACGTTCCAGAACCTGTCGAACTCGGATATGACGTTCGAGTGGGGGATCGACGTGGCGCTCAGTCCGAGCGTGATCGGGGCGTCGCTGATCGGTGGCAGCGGCACGCTCACGTTGACGACCGTGGACGCCGGATCCGTGACGTGCTTCAACGGCGTGCCGCTCCTGCGGGCGCTCGCCAACGACGTCGTGGTCGGCACGATGTATCCGTGCCCGATCGCGCTCGGCTCCTCGGGCAGCGGCAACGCGACCTCGACGGCGAACTTCGGCGCCGGCACGCCGGCGCCTGCTGGACTCAACGAGATCACCTCGATCGGCCAGCGCGAGCAATTCACGGTGACGCCCGGCGACAAGGTGAAGTTCCAGTTCTCGTTCACGTACAAGGACACGACGCTCGGCGATGCCGACGGCGACACCAAGGCGGACATCCTTCTGCACAGCGCGTCGACGAACAAGGTGAAGGCGTGGTTCATGGACGGGCTCACGCGCACGAGCCAAGCGACCACGAGCGCCGATCCCGGCGCCGGCTGGGTCGCGCAAGGCACCGGCGACTTCAACGCTGACGGCAAGGCCGACATCCTGTGGCGTCAGCCCGACGGACAACTGAGGGTGTGGCTGATGAACGGCGCGACGGTGGCGACCGACAGCCTCGTCGTCGGCGGCAGCGCTCTCGCCGCGACGGACGTCGTCGCGGGGATCGGCGACATCGACGGCGACGGCAAGGCGGACATCATCGTGCACAAGACGACGAACGGAAACGTGAAGGCGTGGTTCATGAGCGGGGCGACGCGCACGTCGGCGTCGACGATCGGCACCGCCCTCGGCCTCGAAGCGCTGGGCCTCGGCGACATCAACGGCGACCGCAAGGCCGATCTCCTGTTCCGCGATCCGGTCACGAACGTCGTGTCGGGTTGGCTCCTCAACGGCGCGTCGATCGGATCGCAAGGCACGATCGCCTTGGGCGAACTCATGGGCAGCACCTGGGCCTGCGCAGCGATCGGCGACTTGGACGGCGACGGGAAGTCCGACCTCGTGTGGCGCAAGTCGACGACCGGACAGGTCAAGGTGTGGCTGATGAACGGCCTGAGCGCCGCGTCGAGCCCGATCGCCGAGACGCTCGGCACCAGTTGGACGCTGCACGGCGCCGCCGACCTCAACGCCGACGGCACCTCCGACCTTCTGTGGTCGCAATCATCGAGCGGCAAGGTGAAGGGCTGGCTGATGAACGGCGCGACGATCACGCAGAACGCGAACATCGCCGTCGGCCCGATCGGGGCGACGATGATCACGCCGTAGGATCGCGCTCGACGCGCTCGACGTGCTCGAGGCGAGATCGCAGCGTCGGTGCGTCGCTCGGCGCTCACCGACCGGCCGGAGCGGTCTGCTCCTTGCCGCGGCCGGCCGGCGCGCCCTGCTCGAGCGTCTTCAGTTCGCCTTCGAGTCGCGACCGCGTCGGCGCGTCGGCAACCGCGATCGCCTTCTTGAGATAGTCGATCGCCTCGTCGCGCTTGCCCTGGGCTTCGCAGATCTTCGACATCATCCGCAAGGCGACCGGGTCGAGACCCTTCGACGTATCGATCGCGGCCTGCGCGAACCGCTGCGCTTCGTCGAGCGCGCCGGGCTCGTTCTTCCGGCCGAGCGCGCGTCCCGCCATGCCGCGAAGGACGACCACGTCCTTCTGCGCGACGGCCTGGGCGAACGCGGCGTCGAGCGTCTTCTTCGCGGCTTCGGTGTCGCCGACTTTTCGTTCGAGCTCGTAACGGGCGAGGACGAACTGATCGGCGAACGCGGGCCAGCGCTCCGCCATCGTCCTGTGTCGCTCGAGCGCAGCCTTCGGGTTGTCCTTCGCCAAGCGGTCGGCTTCATTGCGCAGCGACTCGGCCTGCGCCGTTTCGTTCACGCCGTTGACCCGGTCCCACGTGCCGTCGAGCACCTTCGGCAACACGATGTCCAGCGTCTGCGGATGTCCGATGTACTCGAGCGTGCCGTCCTTGCCGACGACGAAGCTCGCCGGGATCGCGTTGCGGCCCGACGCGGTCATGTATGCATTCCACGTCGCCCCGTTCTTGTCGAACGCGACGGTGTAGTTCATGCCGTCGCCGCGCATGCCCACCATCGACTTCACGTCCGCGAGCGTGTTGCGCGGATCGCCCGTGGTCACGCCGATGACGCGCAGGCCCTTGTCGCGCAGTTCAGACTGAAGCTGCGTGAGATGTCCGATGCCCGCGATGCACGGACCGCACCACGTCGCCCAGAACTCGATGACGTACACCTTGCCGGGTTCGAAGGTCGGAGCGGCGTCGCCCTTGACCCACTCCTCGATCGTGAGCGCTGGAGCCTTCTGTCCCGCGGCGAGCTGTCCCGCCGAGGAGGGCGTCCGCGTCCGCGCCGGCGTCGATGGAGGTGCGGTGCGGGTGGGTGGCGTCGCCGCGGGTGGCGTTGCCGGCGAATCGGCGGGCGCCTGCGCGCGTGCCGTCGGGGCGATGAACGAGCAAGCCAACGCGATCGCGCCCGACGCGACGAGAACACCCTTTGAGACGCTGTGCACCACGACACACTCCTGGAAAGAACGACGACGGCACTCCGGTCCAACCGACCGGACGTTCAGGCTACCAGCCGCCACGCGGGCCGCTGCGTGGAAGTTCACGCAGAGGCGGTGATCTCGTCGTCACACGCGAGCGCACCCGGATGCAGCAGGGACTCGAGCTCGGCCAAGAGGTCCGTTTTCGGACCGGCCGGGAGGTCCATGAGCTCCGTCGTGCGTCGCGCCATGCTCGCCAACACCGTGGGCGATGCGGCGGCACATGGGCCGTACATCGTCAGCACGCGTTGCCGGGCGGACCTCAGGAGATCGACCGCGGTCGGCGTCGATCGCGGGCCGCTGATGCGGCGCGCGGGACGGAGCGCAGAATCGTCCATGGTGGTGAGGTGCATGACGTCTGTCTGGTGAATCGGCTCGGGAAGGTCAAATCGTGGAAAAGAGCTCGGTTCGGGCGTGGGGCGGCGCGGGCGACCCGCCGTGCCCACCAAACCGCGCAGGTCGAGCAATCGACCCGACCGTCTCAGACCAAACCGAGCGGTCGCGTATCCGCGTGAACCGTCCTTGACTGCACGAACCCAAATGCGACGGTCAATTTGGGCATTGGTCCCCGCCTCCCCGAATCGGGTGCGGCGCGGGCCAGTGTGGCGTACCGGGTTGAGCACGATGGACCGTTTCGCTGAACATCCACGACGTCGCCGACCTCACCGTGGGACACCGGTCCGGATCGCCTCGTGGTGCAGCGCCGCCGCGGCGGGGCTCTGCGTCGGCGATGCGGCCCTTGGCCAGGTGTCGGCGACGGCGCAGCCCATCGGCACGTTCAGCATCCGCGTGAACGGCGGCGCCGTGCACACGGTGCAGTGTTTCGCCTCTGCGAGCGAAGAGGCCGGATGCGTGCGGTTCCAGGGCGCGACCGTGGATCCGGCAGGGACATGGGAGGCGTCGTGGGATTACGTCGCCGACCTCGATCCCAACGGCACGGCGAAACTCGTCGGCAGCGCGACGATGACCAACAAGACCGGTAGCGCGCTCGACTTCGACGCCGCGTTCGATGTTCCCTTGTGCCCGTTCATCCAGAGCGGCGCGAAGATGGGCGGTTCGTGCGCCGTCAAGATTACGACGAACGAGAACGGCGGCGCGATCTCGACCGCGGGAGGCAGCCAGGTGTTCGGCGCGCTCGCGGACGACTCGATCACCGCGAAGCTCTTTCACGGCCCGTTCAACATGGGCTCCACTGGAGCGGGCGTGGCGCAGACCATGAACTCGTTCGGCGCGCCGGTGCCGAACTACAACGTCGGCGCGATCACCAGCGACTTCGGCGTGCGCCACATCTTCAAGCTCACCGACGGCGACGTCGCGACCTTGACGTCGACCATCGTCGTCGGCGGCGACCCTGCGGACTTCGTCGCCTGCGGCTCGTCCGTGGGTGCGACGCCTGCGCCGAACGGGGGCGTTCCCGTCGCCGCTTCGGCCCAAGCCGATGGCCGAGCGCCGGCGGCAGCGCCTCCGATCGCGCAGCCCGCAGCGCCGCCGCCGACGTCGAGCACGGTCACGCTCGGCGACGACGGCTCCAACAAGCGCATCACGATCTCGGCGGGACCGAGCGGCGCGAAGAGCGTCCGCAAGCCGGTGCCACCGGCGCGCAAGCCGCCCGTGGTGAACGACGGGCGACGGCCAGCCGCGAACGACGCGCAGCGCTCGCGCACGCCACCGCGACGGAAGTAGCCCGCACAAACTCCTGTAACGGCGGTCGCACCGAGGACGACGCTCGGATTCCGCCGGACCACGCAGACCTCCGGCGCGCCGCGCGCCGGAGGTCGCGTTGCTTCATCGCGGCGCGTCGATGGAGGAGTTTTCCTGCACGCATCGAACCGATTCGCGGCGAATGATCCGGAAGCTCGAGAGAGAGCGATTCGCGCGGGGGGTCTTGCGAATTCGGAGGTGCGTCATGTTGAAGAGACGACGCGACTGCGGCGCTGTGGTGTCCGCAGCGCTGTGGTCACTGCTTGGACTGAACTCGATCGCGACGGCGCAGTCGGCGTTCCTGCCCGCGTGCGAGTCGCAGACGGTGATGGGGAGCACAACCAGCGGCGGCGACTCCTTTGGCGGCTGGACGGCGCTGGAAGGCGACTGGGCTGCCGTCGGCGCGGTCGCGAACGACAACGAGAACGGCGTGGACGCTGGCGCCGTCTACATGTTCCATCGCGAGGGCGCGGCGTGGAGCGAGACGCAGCGGCTCATCGCGTGGGACGGCGGTCCCGCAGACACCTTCGGGCAATCGCTCGCGATCTCGGGCAGTTGGCTCGCCGTCGGAACTCCGCAGCATTACTGGGGCGGGAACGGCGCGGTCTACATGTTCCACTTCGATGGCGCGGCATGGCAGCCGTTCGCGAAGCTGACGGCGTCGGACGGGCAACCGTCGAGCCTGTTCGGCATGTATCTCGCGCTGCGCGGCTCGCGGATGGTTTCGGGAGCGGGGCACCAGCAAGTCGGATCGATGCCGTACGCAGGCAAGGTGTACGTCTTCGACTTCAACGGTTCCGCATGGATCGAGTCGGCGCAGATCGTTGCGTCGGATGCGGAGACCGGCGCCGTGTTCGGTCAAGACGTCGCGTTGGGCGACGATCGGATCGTGACGAGCCGCTTGGACGAGTGGCTCGGCTTTACCGGAAGCGCCTATGTGTTCCGACTCGAAGGGGGCACGTGGATCGAGGAAGCGCGGCTCAGCGCCGAGTCCCCGCAGTCGTACGACTACTTCTATCACCTCGCGATGGAAGGGGACCTGATCTCCGTCGGCGCCGATCAGCGGTGGGGCCCTGGGCCCGGATTCGTCGAAGTGTTCCGGCGGACCGGAACGACGTGGACGCGCGAGGCGCACCTCACGCCATCCGATGGAGGCTTTGGTGACGGATTCGGCATGTCCACCAGCATCGACGGCGAGACGATGGCCATCGCGTCGGTGCCGCCCGCGGGCATCGGGTCGACGGGCGTGTACCTCTTCGAGCATGACGCGAGCGGCTGGCACGAGTCGCAGAAGGCGGTGCCGAGCTCGTACCAGACCGTGGCGAACCACGTCGGCTTCGACGGCTCTGACCTGCTCGCGGGGAGCATTCCGAGCGATCGCGTCTATGTCTTCTCGCTCGGGCCCGACTGCAACGACAACGGGGTCGGCGACGCGTGCGACATCATGGGCGGCTCGTCGGCGGATATGAACGGCAACGGCGTGCCGGACGAATGCAACGACGCGATGTTCCTGCCCGCGTGCGAGTCGCAGGTGCTGGTCGGAAGCACCGGCGCCGTTGGTGACAGTCAGGGAGTGTTCCTTGCCCTCGACGGTGACTGGGCGGCGTGGAGCGCGATCCTGAACGACAACGAAAACGGAGTCGACGCTGGCGTCGTGTTCGTGGCCCATCGCACCGGCGCGGCGTGGAGCGAGACTCAGCGGCTTCTGGCATGGGACGGTCGGCCCGGTGACTACTTTGGCTATCAGGTTGCCCTGTCGGGAGAGTGGTTGGCCGTCGGTGCGCCACAGAACTCGTGGGGCGGCAACGGCGCCGTCTACATGTTCCGCTTCGACGGCGCGGCGTGGCAGCCGTTCTCCAAGCTGACGGCGTCGGACCCGCAGCCGTCGTCCGTGTTCGGCGGCGCCGTCGCGCTGCATGGCGGACGCATGCTCGTGGGCGCGCCGAGCCAGGTCGTCGCGTCGATGCCGTATGCAGGCAAGGCGTACGTATTCGAGTTCGACGGCGCGGCATGGAGCGAGACGGCCGCGATCCTCGCGTCGGACGTCGCCGCCGGTGCCTACTTCGCAGCGGATGTGGCTCTTGGCGACGATCGCTTCGTCGCGGGGCGTGGCGACGACTGGCATGACTTCTTTGGCGGCGCCTACGTCTTCCGGCTCGACGGCGGCACGTGGGTCGAGGAAGCGCAGCTCAGCGCACAGTCGCCGCAGTCGAGCGACTACTTCTATCACGTGGCGATGCAGGGCGACGTGATCACCGTCGGCGCGGATCAGCGTTGGGGAACGGGTCCTGGATTCGTCGAGGTCTTCCGGCGCACCGGGGCGACGACGTGGGCGCGCGAGGCGCACCTGACGCCGTCGGACGGCACGCCGGGCGACGGCTTCAGCGAAGTCGTGTTCGACGGGGACGCCATGGCCGTGGCGTCAATCTCGGTTGCGTCGATCGGTTCGACCGGCGTGTATCTCTTCGGTCACGATGTGGGTGGCTGGCACGAGCTGCAGAAGGCGGTGCCGAGTTCGTACCAGACGTACATGAACCACTTCGGGTTCCATGGCACCGACCTGCTGGTCGGTGCGGCGTACGGCAACGGCGGCACCGGCTGCGCGTACGCGTTCTCGCTCGGCCCCGACTGCAACGACAACGGGGTCGGAGACGCGTGCGACATCATGGGCGGCTCGAGCGCCGACGTGAATCTCAATGGCGTGCCGGACGAGTGCGACGACTCCGACGGCGACGGCCTCTCGGATGGCGAGGAGCTCGCGCTCGCGGCGGGAAGCGGTTGCCCCGATCCGTTCGTCGCCGACTCGGATGACGACGGCCTCCTCGACGGCGCGGAGCTCGCGCTCGGCACGAATCCGTGCGACACAGACACCGACGGCGACGGCATTGCCGACGGCGTCGATCCGACGCCGCTGACTCCGGGCGTGACCCAGAGCTTCCTCACGGACGCAGTGGCCGAGATCGCCACGGAGGTCATCCCGAGCTTGAGCACGACGCTGTTCGTCGGTCCGAGCCAGGCGGCCAAGATCGCGAAGAAGGTCGCGATGGATTTGCAGACGATCGCGGCAGCGGCTCTGATCCAGTCGGGCCACTATCAGGCTGCCGCCGTCCTGCTGAAGGGGGTCCTGAGAAAGGTCGACGGCGTCGGCAACGACGACTGGATGACGCCATCGCCCGAGAAGTCCGCGCTCGCCGCGGAGCTTCAGTTGATGATCAATCTGACGACGCTGATGTAGCGTCCGTCGATTGTCGTGCGCGACCTCCGGTGCCATACGCGCCGGAGGTCGTGTGCGCGCAGGCCGGTCCGTTGCGGCGTGCGTTCGTTCGCGGATACGTTGCGCGCATGTTCGACTTCCGTCGCTCGCTCGTCGGCCCGTGCATGCTCGTTGGGTTGTTCGCCGCGACGGAGCTCCGCGCCGACATTCGCCTGCCCGCAGTCTTCTCCGATCACGTCGTCCTGCAGCGCGACCGACCGATCCCGGTGTGGGGACACGCGCTGCCGCGCGAAGAGGTCGTGGTCGTGCTGCATGACGCGGGCGGCACGGTGCTGCGGACGGCCCGCGGGCTCTCCGGCGACGACGGCGCGTTTCGCGCGACGCTCGATCCGATGCCGGCGTCGAACGCGCCGCTCGTCCTCGACGTGCGCGGCGCCGCATCGCCGCCGATCGAAGTGAACGACGTGCTCGTCGGCGAAGTGTGGCTGTGCGGCGGGCAATCGAACATGGAGATGCCGCTCGCCCAGTGCGCGGACGCGCAGGCGGAGATCGCGGCGGCGACGAGTTCGCGCATCCGGCTCATCAAGGCGCCGCATCGACTCGCCGATCGCCCGCAGGCGTCGATCGACGCGCAGTGGGCGGTGTGCTCGCCGGCGACCGCGGGCGGCTTCAGCGGCGTCGGTTACTTCTTCGCGTGGCAACTCGAACGCGAGCTCGACGTGCCCGTCGGACTCATCTCCGCGAACTGGGGCGGGACGCACATCCAGCCGTGGATTCCGCTGTCCGCGCTCGCGGCGCATCCGCGTTTCGCGAGCGAGGCGACGCTCGTCGCCCGCGACCGCGCGCGATTCGCGTCGTGCGTCGGCCACGAACTCGGCGTGTATTACTGGGAGGGCGGCGAGGCGTACGGCGCGCTCGTCGACGCGTACTGGTCGTGGTACGCGAAGCGCGACGACGCATGGACGGCGAACGCGTGGCAACCGACGGCCGCGATCGACGGCTGGGCGACGACGACGATGCCCGCGACGCTCGGTGCGGCGCCGGGCACCGAATCGCTGCGCGACTTCGACGGCATGGTGTGGCTGCGGCGCAGGATCGACGTGCCGAGCGCCTGGGTGGGCCACGACCTTGAGGTGCGCCTCGGCATGATCGACGACTCGGACACGACGTGGTGGAACGGCGCGTTCATCGGTCGCGTGACCGGACAGCCCGGCGCGCAGCGCGTCTACGTGGTGCCGAAAGAACAGGTGCATGCCGGCGCGAACGAGATCGTCGTCGCGCTCGTCGACGACGCGGGCGGCGGGGGACTCACCGCGCCGAGCGAGGCGCTCAGCGTGCGCCCGCGCGACCTTCCTGACCAGCAGCCGATCTCGCTCGCCGGCGAATGGCGTTGGCGCGGTGGCGCGCGGCGTGGCGCCGACGCGCCGAACGCGCCGCCGCCGCCGCACGCGCCGGAGAATCCCGCGCTCACGTTCCGCTCGTGGGGCTCGATGTACGACGGCATGATCGCGCCGTTTGTCCCTTTCGCGATGCGCGGCGCGATCTGGTACCAGGGCGAGTCGAACGAGGACGACCCCGACGCGTATCGCGACCTGCTGCCGCTCCTGATCCGAAGCTGGCGCGCGGCGTGGAACGAGGGCGACTTCCCGTTCGGCATCGTGCAACTCGCGAACTATCGCGGCGCGAGCGACGATCCGGTGCAAGGCGGCTGGGCGTTCGTGCGCGACGCGCAGTTGGCGACGCTGCGATCGACGCCGTCGACCGGCCTCGCGGTGACGATCGACGTCGGCGACGCGGGCGACATCCATCCGCGCGACAAGAAGTCCGTCGGCGAGCGTTTGGCCCGCTGGGCGCTGAGCGAGTCGTACGGTCGCGACGGCGAATGGAGCGGTCCGCTCTATCGCGCCGCGTATCGCCGCGGCGAGGAGTTCGTCCTCGTCTTCGACCACGTCGGCGGCGGACTTCGCACGCGCGACGGCGCGCCGCTCGGCGGATTCGCGCTCGCCGGCGCGGATGGCCGCTTCGTGTGGGCCGAGGCGAAGATCGAAGGCGATCGCGTCGTGCTGTCGTCGCCGTCGGTGAGCGAGCCGACCGCCGCTCGGTACGCGTGGAGCGACAATCCGTCGCGTGCGAACTTGATGAACGCCGAGGGATTGCCGGCGTCGCCCTTCCGTACCGACGGGCCGTGAGGCGCCCGTGCGATTCATTCAGCGCGGAGGCGCGAAGAGCGCGGAGGTATCGCGGAGTGAGGCGAAGCTCGCCTCTTGCTCACGGAGATCCGGAGGCACGGAGGACACACGGAGGAAGACCCCGGGTTCAAGACAGCGTCCATCGCGCGGCGCCTTGAACTCTGCATCGCGCTCCGCGTTTCCTCCGCGCTCTCCGTGTCTCCGCGCTGAACTGAATCGCTGACGCGCCGCTCACTGCGGATCGTCGATACCCTTGCCGCGCGGAATCACGATGTACGACACGAACGTGTCGAGCGAGTTCGAATCGAGACCCATGCTGCCTTGCATGCTCCAGAGCGCCGGGAACGCGGGTACCGCGAGCCCTTCGGGCGAGAACGACCAGGCGATCGGCATGCGCTCGTTGAGGTCCTTGATCGTCGCGACGCCTGGCCACGGATCGGTGGTCTTCAGTTGCCGCACGGCGAACTCGCGCAGGTCCTCGGTGTCGAACGGGACCCAGCCGGCGTTGGGCAGATAGAACTCGCCCCACGAGATGAGCTGGATCTTGTCGGAATTGGAACGTCGGGCGTCGCGCGAGCTGAGCTCGGTGATGCCGATCACCGGGCGCGCCGGGATGCCGGCGGCGCGGAGCGCGGCCACGCACGCGCACACCACGTCGTGCGTGCTGCCTTGGCGATTCTCGAGCGACTGCCGCGCGCCGTTCACCCGCATCCCGACGATGCGACCGGGACCGCGCTTCTCGGTGGCGGCGGTGTTGACCGCGCGGAACGAGGTCACGGTGGCGCGGATGAGTTCCTTCGCCGCGTAGTACGGCGGCATGGCCCGCGCCTGCTCGCCGAGGGTTTGCTTGACGAGCGCGGTGACCACCGGCGCGTCGCTCTCGATTCCCAGTTGCGGCTTGAGCGCGTCGGTGACGTCGGCCGGCCACTCGCGCGGCCAGGCGATCTGCGCCAGCAGGTTCTCGTTCGCGTTCACCGACCAGCTCTGGCCGCGGAACTTGACGCTCCAGCGGACCGCCGTGCCCTCGAAGTGATCAAGCGGGATGATCGCCCAGCTCATCCCCAGATGCTTCGTCGCCTCGACGCGGGCGCGCTGCGACACGGCGCGGTCGGGGCGCGAGTCGAACCACAGCTCGGGCTGCATCGATTTCGGGTCGACGCGGCTCGTCGGACCGTTCAGGACGATCGGCATCACGAACGCGAAGTCGCGGAGCGTGATCGCCGAGTTCGTGCCGACCGGATAGCCGGTCATCACGACTTCGAGCTTCACGTCGTAGAGCATCGGCGCGAAACGGACGAGCGGGCGCGGGCCGTTCGGTGCGACGTTCGTCGCGGGCGGCGTGGCGGACGACGGCGGCGTGGGCGACGTCTGCGGTTGGCTCGGCGGCTTCGTCGGCGGGGTCGTGCCGTTCGGTTGCGTCGACTGCGCCGTCGCACCGCCGACGATCGCGCACAGCGCTGCGACCGGCACGGCGAACCAACGTCGGACGAATGTCATGGCGAACACTCCGAAGGAACGCGGACCGGATGGACGGACTCACGACAGCAGCGTCGTCTGGCTTCCCGGATCGATCCACGCCTGGAGCTTGCCGAGGAACTCGGCCAACACGAGATTCGTGACGATGATCGCGATGAAGCTGGCGACGAAACTCGCCGTCGCCGCCCGGCCCACGCCGGTCGCGCCGGCGCTGCAGTGAAAACCCTTGTAGCAGGAGATGAGTCCGATCCAAAGGCCGAAGACCACGCTTTTCGCGATACCCGTCACCGGCTCCCACCAGGTCACGAAGAGCGCGGTGAAGTGCCAGTAGTCGGGACCGGAGATGCCCTGCATCTTCACGCTGATGAACCACGCTCCCCACGCGCCGAGAAGATCGGAGTAGATCGTGAGAAGGGGCGTCATCACGATGCACGCCATCACCCGCGGAGCGACGAGCGTGCGGATCGGGTCGGCGGCCATCACCCGCATCGCGTCGAGTTGCTCCGTCACCTTCATCGAGCCGAGCTCGGCCGCCAGCGCTCCGCCGACGCGTCCCGCGAGCATCACCGCGGCGAGCACCGGGCCGATCTGTTTCGTCACCGCGGCGTTGATGACGCCGCCCATGCGATCCTGCTGGCCGATCGCCGCGAACTGCGCGAAGCCTTCGAGCGCGAGAATCATGCCGATGAACACGCCGACGAGCGCGACGACCGGAACGCTGGCGACGCCGACGCGGTAGAGCTGCGGCGCGAGCTGGCGCCACGAAAGCCAGCACATCGGATGCGTGAACATCCAGCGGAACGTGGAAAACGCGAAGGACGTGAAGCGCCCGAAACCGACGACCGCGAGGAAGGTCGCGTGGCCGACCGTGCCGATCGGGCCGGTGAAGAGAGCCTTGGCGCCGCGGGCGAGAGCGAGCATCGCGAGAGTCTACCGTTCCGTGCGCCGGTCGAACGGCGCGCGAAAGCGGCGGGCTCTTGCGAGCCCGCCGCAGTGAGCGTTCAGTCGATCGCGTCTACGAGCGACGGATCAGCAGGGGCCCCACGCGCCGAGGAGGACGCCGAGGTCCGACGCGTCGGTGGTGCCGTCGCCGGTGAGGTCGCCGGCCGCGACGCCCCACGCGCCGAGGAGGACGCCGAGGTCCGACGCGTCGACGACGCCGTCGTGCGTGAGGTCCGCCGGGCACGGCGCCGCATACGTGCAGCCCGGATTCGCGACGCCCGGCGAGTCGTCGCTCGTCGTCGGATCGAAGGTGCCGAGCGTCCATGCGTTGGTGCTCGGGCAGTACTTCACGTGACTCGGGACGAACGCACCGTCCGGACCGACGATGGTGTCGCTGTAGACGAGTTCCGTCAAGGTCGGCGGAACGAGGGCCACGGAGTCGACGATCGACGTCCACGGCGTGACGTCGAGGACGCCGTCGTCGTTCGTGTCGAGGTCGTCACCGACGGCGCCGGTGAAGTTCCACACGAGCATGTGCGTGACCGAGTCGGAGTTCTCGAAGTTGAAGCCGGTCTCGACCACGAAGTCCGGCGTCGCGCCGGTCAGCGTGAACGAGCTCTTCGCCGCGAGGAAGAAGCCGTCGGCCGGGATCGCGTACCCCTGGAGCGGCACGGCCATCTCGACGACGCCCGATCCTTGGATCGCCGCGCCGTCGCCGATCACCACGTAGGTCAAGCCATTGAGCGACTGGTTCGCATCGCCGTAGAGCTCGAAGTACTCGTCGGTGTCGGTCCCGACCTGGTCGATTCGCATCTCGCTGAGCTTCACCGCCGGCGGATTCGGCGGGACGAAGCAGTTCCTGTTCGCCAGCGCCACGCAATCGGCGTCCCAGGCGACGCTGCAGCACGTCGGATCGAGCTCGCACATCGCGTTGCAGCACGCCGCGTCGTTGCAGCCCGGGGTGCCCGCGACCGTGTAGCAATCCTGCGGCGCGTTCGGACCGCACGGATCGGGCGGCGGGCACGCGGCGTTGGGACCGCCCGGCGTGTCGTTCGCGAGCGAATCGAACAAGCCGATCGTCCAAGTGCCGTCGGTCGAGCACTTGTATGCGTGCGCCGGCGAGAACGAGCCGTCCGGCCCGACGGTCGTCGTCGAGTAGACGCAGTTGAAGTCCGGCGCCGTGAGGGCGACGGAGTCGATGACGCTGCTCCACGGCGTGAGATCCAGCGTGCAGTCGTTGTTGGTGTCCAGATCGAGCCCGAGGTTGCCGTTGAAGTTGAACACCAGCATGTGCGTGACGCTGTCACCGTCCTCGAAGTTCATCGATTCGCGCACGAGGTCGGGCACGCCGAGCGTGAAGGTGCTCTTCGCGACGACGAAGTAGCCGTCGGCGGGAATCGTGCCGGAGAGGAGCGACACGCTCTCGACCACGCCGTTCGCGTCGATGCCGTCGCCGATCACGACGTACGACACGCCGTTGAGCGAGGTACCGGGCGTGCCGACGATTTCCACGTACTCGTCGGTGTCGGCGCCGGACTGTCCGATGCGCACTTCATTGATCGACAGCGACGGAGCGCGGCCGCGGGCGAGGCAGGTCGAGTTCGCGGTGCTCACGCAGGTCGCGTCCCAGCCGTTGAGGCAGCACGCCGGATCGAGGTTGCAGACGAGGCCGCAGCAGTCGACGAGGTCGCAGCCTGCGCCGGCGTGTTCGCCGAAGCACGAGCCGCCGCCGCCGCAACTCGGGCAGCCGTAGTTCTGCGCGCCCGGCGTGTCGATACCCGCCGCCGGATCGAAGGTGCCAATCTTCCAGTCGCCGTACGGATAGCAGCGGTACACCGCGCTCGGGGCGAATCCGCCGTCCGGTCCAAGGACGACCGGCGAGTAGACGAATTCGTTGCCGCCGACGCCGGGGGTGCCGATGATGACGGCGACGCTGTCGGTGACTTCGCTCCACGGCGTGACGTCGAGCACGCCGTCGTTGTTCGTGTCGAGATCCTGACCGTTCGTGCCGGTGAAGTCCTTCACCAGGAGGTGCGTCACGTTGTCGGTATTCTCGAAGTTCAGGCCGTTCGTCGCGGTGACGAAATCCGCCGCGCCGGGAGCGAGCGTGAACGTCGGCTCGGTCACGAGGAAGTAGCCGTCGGACGGAATCGAGAAGCCGTTGAGGCTGATGACCGCTTCGATGACGCCGGAGCCGCCTGTGCCGTCACCGATCACGATGTAGGTGTAGCCGTTGAGCGACGTACCGGGCGTGCCCGAGAGTTCGAAGTACTCGTCGTTGTCGGTGCCAGCCTGGTCGATGCGGATCTCGCTGATGCGCAGCGGTTCGATCGTCGACGCGCACGTGGGGCTCGCGGCGCCGGGCGTGTCGTCGCCGACCGTCGGGTCGACCGACGCGACCTTGTAGTCGGGCGTGTTCTGGCAGAGGTACACGTGGGCCGGAACGTTGAATCCGTCGGGTCCGACCTGGTTCGTGCTGTACACGAAGTTGCCGCTGACGCCGTCCGGGTCCGGACCCGCGACGAGCGCGACGCTCGAAAGGACTGCGCTCCACGGCGTCACGTCCTGCACGCCGTCGTCGTTGGTGTCGATGTCCGTGCCGACGCCGCCGGTGAAGCCGGTGACGAGGAGGTGCGTCGTGTTCGAGTTGTCCTCGAAGACGAGATTCGTCGTGACGTCGGCGACGCCGAGCGTGAAGGTGCTTTCGGCGACGACCAGGAAACCGCTCGCCGGAATGGTGATGCCGGTGAGGTTCAGCGCGAACTCGACGTAGCCGTTCTGCGCCGGCGGAAGCTGCGAGTCGTCGTCGCCGACCACCACGTACCAGACGTCGTTGAGCACGGTGCCCGGCGTGCCGCGGATCTCGAAGTACTCGTCGAGGTCGGGGCCGGGCTGGCCGGTGCGGATCTCATTGATGAACGGGCCGTCGGCCAGCGCGGTGGACGCGCAGGCCAGCGTGGCCGCGATGGACAGGCCGGCCGCCGCGAAGGCGAACGGTCGGACGGATTGGTGCGACATACAAAGCTCCTCGAGGGGACGAAGGGGGAGAGAGAACCGGTGTGGCAAGCTGCAGCATCGGCGGGGGCTGTGACGGCGCAGAGAATGAGCGGACGGCGCTTCCGCCTGCTTCTCCCGATGCACTCGTGCCAACCTCCAGCCGCGGCCGAGTCTACGAGGCGGAGCGCGCGCATGGAAGAGGCGAGCCGCCTACGGCGGGGCCCGCCGCGCGAATTGGCGCGAGATGAGCGCGTTCCACACGGCCGAGAAGTCCGGACACCTCCGAATCGTCTGGAAAGGAAGGCAAAAACGAACGAGAGCCGGTCGTGGACCGACCCTCGCGCGTGGTTCTCAGAGTGAGCGTGCTGGACGCGCCGGCGCTTACTTCGTGGGTTCTTCGTTCGCGTTGGCTCGCGGCTGCGGCGCGATTGGCTTGTTCGCCCGAACCGGCGCCGCGCCGCCGCCCGTTCCCGGCGGCATGTTGGTGGCGATGTCCCAAGTCCCGGGGGTCAGGAAGAGCTCGACGCGGCGGTTCTCGCGAGCGCCGCTCGGGGTGTTCTGGACGATCGGCCGGAACTCGCCGTAACCGGCGACCTGGAACCGGGCCGGAGCGACGCCGTCCTGCACCAGCGCGTCGCGGACCGCGATCGCCCGGTGCGCCGACAGGTGGATGTTCGTCGGGTGATCCTTCGCGGAGCTGCGGATCGGTTGGCTGTCGGTGTGGCCGACGACCTTGACCTCGAGGTTCGAGGCGCCGGACGAGTTGAGGATCGGCGCAATCTTGCGAATCACTTCCTGGGCGCGGGCCGAGAGCGTGGCCTTGCCGGAGTCGAACGTCACGTCGCTCTTGAAGCGAATCATGCCGCGCTTCGCGTCGAACTCGAACACGTCAGGATTCGCGTCGGCGACCGCCTGCAGTTCGGCGCTGATCTTCTCGCCGAGCACCGGACGGTCGAGCTCATTGACCTTCGCGAGCAGCGCCTCGTAGCGCCGCTGAAGTTCGTCGACGTTGCCGCCGCCCGCCGCGACCAGACGCTTCGCCTCGTCGAGGTCGGCGGCCGCCTGCGCAAGCTGCAGGCGCAGCGCTTCTTCATTCGACCGCGCCGTGTCGAGGTCGCCTTGGAGCGTGAGGACCTGCTGTTCCTTGCTGCGATAGCCGGTCATCAGGTCGTCGTACTTGGATTGCGGAACGCAGCCCACGAGCGAGCCGACGAGCGCGATGCCCGCGAACGAAACAAGTGAGGAACGACGGAGGGGGAACGAGTTGCGTGTCAGTCGCATGATGGTGACTTCTGGATCGCTGGTAGTGCGGAAGGGGAACGCTGGTGAATGCTACAGGGAGCGTCGATTGCGTCGCGGCCGCCCCCGGGATTGATCGTGTTCTCGGCGCGCCTCTTCTTCTCGAGGCCGGGCGCGGAGCGAGCGAAAAAAACGTGGCGCGAGTGTACCGAATCGCGATGGTCGCGTAGCGTGAACGCGTGGCTCGTACATCGGCGATTTCCAGTGGATTGCCCAAACTGACGCTGCCGGCGTGTGAGCTCGCTCCGCTCCTCCTCGGATGTCGACTCGCTCGCCGCGACGTCGACGGGTGGCGCGTCGGCGTGATCGTGGAAACCGAGGCGTACCCAGGCGGCGACGATCGCGCGAGTCACACCTACGGCGAGCGTCGCACGCGCCGGAACGCGTCGATGTGGCTCGACGGCGGGCATGCATACGTCTACTTCGTCTACGGCATGCACCACTGCGTCAACGTCGTGTCGGGGCACGCCGGGCAGGGCGAGGCGGTCCTGGTGCGGGCGCTGGCCCCGCTCGAGGGGCTGCCGGCAATGCGGCTCGCGCGGGGCTCCGGGGTGCGCGACGCCGATCTCTGCAGCGGCCCGGCGCGGCTGACGCAGGCCCTCGGCGTCGACCGGAGCTTCGATGGCGTCTCGCTCGTCAATGGCGGCGAACTTCAACTGTTGCCGCCGGAGCCGGGCTGGCGGGCGCCGTTCGAGGTCGGCCCGCGGATCGGCGTCGACTACGCGGGGGAGTGTGCCCTCCGGCCGTGGCGATATCGGTGCGTCGAAGTGAAGAAGGAGTCGGAAAAGAGGAAAACTCGAGACACGGCGCGCGGAAACCGGGCAATGTGACGCATAGGAATGGTCGCGACATCGGAGCCGTCGCCGAGGATGGTCCTCTTGCTGCGGCCTCCACCCGGACCGAGCCGATAGCATCACCGCTTCGTCGGCTCCGCCCCGTTCTTTCCAGCCCCATCGACTCGCCCGCGGAGAGGCGAGACCGATCGAGGGGCACCCACTGGTCTCCTGACGAGGCCCCCCCGGGTCCTCGAGCACCGAACGCCATGGCGCACACCGAGCACGAGATCGATCTGCGAGAGGTGGCCCGCGACTCGGGTCCCTATCCGGTCGAGGCGTACCTCTTCGTTCGCGAGGGGCTCAACCACACCGTGAGCCGGATCCACGCCGACACCGAGGGATTGACCGACGTGTCGCGCCACGTGAGCGGCCAGCAACTGTGCATCGGCCTGCGCGACTTCGCGATCGAGCGCTACGGCCTGCTCGCGCCGACGGTCCTGCGCACGTGGAACATCAATCGCACCGACGACTTCGGCCGCATCGTGTTCGCGATGATTGACCACGGGCTGATGAGCAAGACCGCCGAAGATTCGCTCGAGGACTTCCGCGCGGTGTTCGACTTCGAGGAAGCGTTTGCCCGCGAGTCGCTCGAGCGCCGCGTCGGACGCGGTTGATCTCCTCGGATACGCTCCCAGCGCATGGGAGCCACCGGCGAACCTGAACGGCCCGACTTGCCGCAAGCAGCGACCGATGGCGGGCAGGGTGCGTCGCCGAACGCGCCCGCGGTCGCTCATCTGCACCTGTGGGAGATCCAAGGGGTCCGCGACGCGTTCGTCATTCTCGCGGTCTGCGCCGTGGTCTACGCCGGGTACTGGATGCGCAGCGTCACGGTGCCCCTCCTCATCGCGCTGGCCCTCGCGTACCTCTTCGAGCCGCTGGTCCAGCGACTCTGCCGATTCCGCGGCGTGACCCGCAGCGGCGCCGTGCTCATCCTGCTTCTCACCGTCGGCGTCGGCTTCACCTTCCTGCTGACCTTCACGGTGCCGATCGCGATCGGCCAGACCGTTCGACTGGTGCAGCGCGTGCGCACCGTCGACTTTTCCGCGCTGGCGGAGCGCGTGGCGGAGTACGCGCCGGAGCAATACCGCGCGGAAATCCGTGACGCGATCCACTGGCTCAGCGCCCAGATGCACACGCAAGTCGAGCACGTCATGCACGGCGAAGCCGGTGCGACGCTGGCGAGTGGCGAGTCGCACGAACCTGGCGAGCCCGCTGCGGGCGACGCGCCGAACCATGCGGCGGGCGGTGAACCGCACGCGCCGGCGAAAACAGCCGAAGGCGACCACCCTGGCGGCGACGGCGAGCACGCGCGCCCGGCGCCGGTCGACGACGAGGCGATCCGCGCCGCGGTGCGCGCGGAACTCGCGGCGATGGGGATCGAGCCCGGCGGCCTCGCGTCGTCCGCCAAGTCCCCGGGAGGCGCGCCGTGGCGGATTCTCGGAGCGATCGGCGCGAGCGCGGAGTACGTGATGGACCTCGTGCTCGGGCTTGTCCAGTTCTCGCTGATCGCGTTCCTCGTGCCGTTCTACTTCTACTTCTTCAGCATTTCGTTCCCGAAGGTGCTCGACTTCGGCGGCTCGTTGATTCCCGCGCGCAACCGCGACCGATGGCTCGAGCTCATCGGCGCGATGGACCGCGCCGTGTCCGGCTTCGTGCGCGGACGCATCGTCATCGCGGGCATCATGGGCGTCCTCTTCGCCCTCGGCTGGCTCCTGTGCGGCGTGCCATACGCGGTCGCGCTTGGACTCTTCGTCGGCGCGCTCTCGCTCGTGCCGTATCTCGGTGGCCTCGGCGTTCCGCTCGCCGTCGGACTGCTGCTCTTCGATCAAGTGCAGATGCACCCGTCGGAGCGAATGACCTGGTATGCGATCGTGCTCTGGCCGAGCGTCGTCTTCGTGATCGTGCAGGTGATCGAGGGCTACATCCTGACGCCGGTCATCGCTGGCAAGGTGACGGACCTCGACCCGGTGACGATCGTGGTCGTGATCCTCGCGGGCGGTTCGGTTGCCGGCGTGTACGGCATGATCCTGGCGATTCCCGCGGCGGCGTGCGGAAAGATCGTGCTGAAGGAGGTCATCCTCCCGCGGGTCCGCGCCTGGTCGCGCGGCGATGCGCCGGACCCTCTGCCGATCCACGCGGTGAAGGAATAGCGCCGCGCGAATAGCGCCCCGGCGAGTGCAGCGAGCACGCAGCGCTTCCCGATACTGTGCGCTGCCATGCGCCTCCGTGCTCTCCTCTCCGAGTTCCCGGCCACGATCGTCACGCCCGACCTTGATCCCGACATCTGGAGCGTCGCGGACGACAGCCGCAAGGTGAAGCCGGGGGCGCTCTTCATCGCCCGCGCCGGCACGAAGGCCGACGGCCGCGCGTACGTCGCCGACGCCATCGCGAAGGGCGCGGTCGCGGTGCTCGCCGACGTGCCGGGCGTCGTGCCGCCGGAGCACGCGCATCGCGTCGCGCTGGCCACGACGCCGTCGCCCGAACTCGCCGCCGCCGCGGTCGCCGAGCGATTCCACGGATCGCCGACGCGGCATCTCCGAGTGTGCGGCGTCACCGGCACGAACGGCAAGACGACGATCGCGTATCTCACGCAGCAGTTCCTTGTCCGCGCGGGCCATCGCGTCGGACTCGTCGGCACGGTCGAGGTCGACGACGGCGTGCGCCGCGCGCCGTCGGCGCTGACCACGCCGGGCGCGCTCGAACTCGCGGAGCTCTTCGCCCGCATGGTCGAGAACGGCTGCTCGCACGTGTCGATGGAAGTCTCGAGCCACGCGCTCGCCCAGGGACGCGTCGCCGCGGTGCGCTTCGCGTCCGGCGTCTTCACGAATCTCACCGGCGACCATCTCGACTTCCACAAGACGATGGACGAGTACGCCGCGGCCAAGGCCAAGCTCTTCGAGATGCTGCCGGTCGACGCATTCGCGATCGTCAACAAGGACGATCCGTGGGCGGAGCGCATGTGCGTCGGCTCCGCGCGCCGGCTCTTCTGCTCGCTCGTCGATCCGAAGGCCGACTGCCACGCGACGATCGAGGACGTCGGGCTCGACGCGATGCGCGTGCGCTTCGCCGGCCCGTGGGGCGCGTTCACCGTCCGCCTGCCGCTCGTCGGGCGGCACAACGCGATGAACGCGCTCGAGGCCGCGACCGCCGCGTGGGCCCAGGGCGTCAAGGCCGACGTGCTCGCAGAAGCGCTCGAGCGGTGCGAGGCGCCGCCCGGGCGCCTCCAACCGGTCGCCGTGCCGGCGCTCGGCGAAGGCGGCGGATTCTCCGTGCTCGTCGACTACGCGCACACCGACGACGCGCTGATGAACGTGCTCACCGCGCTGCGGCCGGTGCTGCCCGCTGGCGGCGCGCTTCGCGTCGTGTTCGGATGCGGCGGCGACCGCGATCGGACGAAGCGGCCGCGCATGGCCGCCGTCGCGTGCGCCCACGCCGACCAGGTCGTCGTGACGAGCGACAACCCGCGCACCGAAGAGCCCAGCGCGATCATCGAGGACATCATGAAGGGCGTGCCGCGCGACGCGGCGCCGAAGGTGCACGTCGAGGTCGACCGCGCCGCCGCGATCGCCTGGGCCGTCGCCCAGGCTCGCCCCGGCGACGTGGTGCTCATCGCGGGCAAGGGGCACGAGGACTACCAGATCGTCGGCACCGAGAAGCGGGCGTTCGACGATCGCCTCGCGGCGGCCCGTGCGCTCGCCGCACGCGGAGGTGCGCGATGAGCGGCGCCGCGTTCCTTCGCGCGAGCGAGATTCGCGCCGCCGTCGCCGGCTCGTGGATTCGACGACCGACCTCCGACGTCGTGCCGAGCGGCGTCTCGATCGACACGCGCGAGGATCTCGCGCGAAAGCTCTTCGTCGCGATCCGCGGCGAGCGTTTCGACGGCAACGACTTCGCGAGCGCCGCGTCGCAGGCCGGCGCGGCGGTCGTCGTGGTCGACCGCGACGTGCGGGTCGCCGGCGACGCGGCGGTTCTGTACGTTCCCGATGCGCGGCGGGCCCTGGGTCAGCTCGCGGCCGCATGGCGCGCGACCCTGGAACGGCTGCGCGTGGTCGCCATCACGGGGTCGGCCGGAAAGACGACGACCCGCCGACTCATCGACGGTGTGTTAGGTGTGGCTCTCGTCGGCACGGCGAGTCCCAAGTCGTTCAACAACGACATCGGCGTGCCGCTGACGCTGCTCGCGGCCCGCCGCGGCGACGAGTACCTCGTGGTCGAGATCGGCATGAATCGCCCGGGCGAGATCCACGCGCTCGCGACGCTGGCGAAGCCGCATGTCGCGGTGATCACGATGGTGGGGCGGGCGCATCTGCAAGGACTCGGAACGGTCGAGGCGATCGCCCGCGAGAAGACCTCGCTCCTCGAGACGATCGCACCCGACGGCGCCGCGATCGTGCATGGCGACGGCGACCTCATCGCCGCCGCAATGGCCGCCCGCGACCTGTCGCCGCAGCGGCGACTGCGCTTCGGCGCGTCCCGCGAGCGGCCGCTCGAGCTGCGCCTCACCGGCCGCCGCCCGACGAGCGACGGTCAGGACATCGAGGTGAACGGCGGCGAGCGCTTCGCGCTGAGGCTGCCGGGCGAGCACAACGCGGTCAACGCGCTGGCCGCGATCGCCGTCGGACGGGAGTTCGGCCTCACGGACAACGCGATCCGCATCGGCCTCGCGTCGGTCGAGCCCGCAGGCATGCGCCTCGAGCGGATCGAGGTCCCGCTCGACGCCGGCGCGATCACGTTCTTCAACGACGCCTACAACGCGAATCCCGACGCGATGGCGGCGTCGATCCGCGCGTTCGCCGAGATCTCGCAGGGCGCTCGGCGCCGCGTGCTCGTCCTGGGCGACATGCTCGAACTCGGGGACGCGTCGGCGTCGCTGCACCGCGAGGTCGGCGCGGTCGCGGCGCAGGTGTCGTCGTCGACGCACATCGCCGCGGTCGTGCTCGTGGGCGCATTCGCCGAAGACACGCTGCGCGGGCTGCGCGACGGCGGCTGGGACGGCGAGGCGCTCGTTCTCGACTCGCTCGAACCGGCCGACGTCGCGCGGGCACGGCGCTGCCTCGTCGCCGGCGACGCGGTGCTCCTGAAGGGAAGCAGGGGATCGCGCATGGAGCGTCTGCTCGCCGAGTACGCGGCCTCGGCGCTCTGATCACGCGAGCACGCGCGAGTGCGCCAGCGAGTTCGGGTCGTCCGTCGTGAGTCGCGACCGGAACGTCGACGGTTTCACCGCGAAGATCGAGCGCGTGGAGTCGCGTATCACGCGCTCGGCGACGCTTCCGAGCAGGAGGTCGCGCAGCGTGGTGCGCCCGCGCGTGCCGATTGCGATGAGGTCAGCACCGACGTCGCGGGCGTATTGCTCGATCGACGCCGCGATGTCGGACCCGCGGACCACGGAGCAGGTCGCCTTCCTTCCTCCGAGCGTCGCGCCGAGATCGCGGGTGAAGTCGCGCATGCGCGCCTGCGTCGCATCGGCGTAGCCGCGGGCCAGCGAGCCGTCGGCGTCGACGCCGGCGGCGCCGGCGTGCAGCGATCTCCACGGTTCGTCGAAGACGTGCAGCACGTGGAGCGCGGCGCCGAGATCGGTCGCGAGGCTGGCGGCGTGCGACAGCGCGTCGCGCGACGCCGTGGAGAAGTCGACGCACGCCACGATCGTCCGCACACCCGCGTCGGCGCCGCGCACGACGAGCACGTCGCGCTTCGAGTGACGCACGCACGGGATCGCCAACGAGCCAACCCGACCCGGCTCCGCGCCTGCGCCGATCACGAGAAGGTCGGCTTCGCGCATCTCCGCGACGCTGTACAGCCCGGCAAGGCGATTGTCGGTGCGGAGTTCGAACAAGGCCGCGGTGCCGCCCGGGACCGCGGCGGAGAACGCGTGCCATTCCGTTCTCGCGCCCGTCACCAGGCGCTCGCGGGCGCTTTCGCCGGAACTCGCGAGCGCCGCCTCGAGGTCGAGTGCGGCGAGCGCGTCGATGACGTGGACCGCGTGCACCTCGGCGCCGGTGGTCGCCGCGATCGCCGTTGCGGTCGCGAGCGCGGCCCGCGAGCCGTCGCTGTAATCGATGCCGACAACGATGGACTTGCGATGCGTCATGGGTTCTCTCTCGTGCGTGGGGGAACTGCGTCGAGGGGGCGCTCACGCCGCGCGGGCGCGCGAGCCGCGCACCGCGCGATCGGCCCGCGACGCGCGACGACTGAAAGGACCATTCGATTCTGGTCCGTCGTCGGCGCGATGCAAATGCCGATTTCCGCCCATTGCCACGTATTTTTTTCGCGCGCTGAGTGAACCTTCATTCACGTTCGCGTCGCCCTGCACCGGGGCGGTTGCGATTGTGCGAAAGCCATCGAAGACCGCCGACGCGCTACTCGGGTCGCAGGTACTCGCGAACGACCGTCGGCAACTTGTCCGCGGGAGTGTGGATCTTGTGGCAGACGCGCACGCGCACGCCAAAGCCCTCGACGTGCTGCTTCAGCGTCTGCTGAAAGTCCTCGGCCATCTTCTGCGTCAGCACCAGCACCGGGATGTGGCGACTCAGCATGTAGTCGCGCCGCCGCACGAGGAACCACAGGCCCGAGAGACCGTGGTAGCGCTCCCACTCGGAGTTGGTCATCTGCACGCGATCGGTCGGGATCGGCCGGCCCATCTGCAGGTCCTGGATGAGCAGGTCGATCTTCGCGTCGGGATCGTCGAGCACCTCGTCGGCTTCGTCGAACGTCGAGCAGTAGTTGACGTCATGTCCCGCGTCGCGGAGCGACTCGCGGTAACGGCGCGTTCGGTAGGCTTCGTCGTCGACGATCAGGATGTGTGCCATCGCTAGCTCCGGGGAGATGCGAACGCTACCGCGAAAGCGCCGCCCGTGTGGCGGGGAAGAGCAGACGGAACGTCGCGGGATTGCGCGGGCTGACGAGCGTCGCTTCGCCCTGGTGGCTGCGCATGATCTGCCGGACGATCGCCAGGCCGAGTCCGCTGCCCTCGCCGCGGGCGTAGCGCGATCGGAAGTACATGCGAAAGAGCCTCGGAATGTCCTCGTCGCGGATGCCGTCGCCGTAGTTCGACACGTCGATCGCGTAGCCGTCGGGGCGGGCGCTCGCGTCGATGCGAATCGTCGACTCGGGCTTGCCGTACTTGACCGCGTTCACGATGAGGTTGTAGAGGGCGCGCTCGACGAGGCGAGGATCGACGTTCAGCGGCGGCAGGGCGTCGAATCCGTCGAAGCGGATGTCCATGCCCTTTTCCTCCTTCGCGTAGGGCGTCAGGAGGCGCTTCACGCGCGGCATGATCTCGCGGCCGACATCCACCTTCGACGGTTCGATGCGGAGGCGGTGCTCGACGTCGCGAGCCAGCCGGTCGGTGAGGCTCGCGGCGCTCATCGCGTTCTCGCGGATGTTGCGCAGGCTGTAGTCGACGCCCTCCTCGCGAGCGGGCAGCTTGCGCTCGAGCTCGTCGATCATGTCGCGGATCGTGCCGAGCGACGCGGCGGTGTCGTGCTTGATCGCGGAGATCGCGTCCTCGCGCAGGATGCGGGTCTCGAGCGTGTGCAGCACCGGCGAGAGCTGCCGACAGACGTAATCGAGAATGCGGACCTCGACGACGTCGAACGTCCGCCGCGCCGCCTCGCCGAACTTGGGCGCGGGCAGGTGGGCGCAGCGCACGACGCCTAACGCCTGCGCGGTCGACGACTCGGTCGCCGGATCGTGGCTCGCCGGAAGAATCGGCATCAGCAGGATCGGGCTCGCGTCCTGCGGCGTCGCGTTCACCAGATCGCGGTACTTCGGCGTGTGCGGCCGATCGTCGTCCGGGCGCCACAGGCGATAGCGGCCGGTGTGGAACGCCTCGTAGGTCCACGACGGATCGCCCTCGGGACCGAGCCGTTCGTCGGCGTGGTACTCGGCGTCGGCGATGTCGCTCGACGTGTAGAGCACGCGGCCGTCGCTGATTCGCGCGAGTCCGCCCAGCGTCGCGACGCAGGTGAGCGTTCCCGAGAACGGCACGCGACACCAGAACGACGCGGCCTGGATGCGCAACTCGTCGCGGAGGATGCGCTCGAGCACCTCCTGCACGAACTCGCGACGGACGACGCGCGGGTCGTCGCGCACGCGCGTCAGGTGTCTTCCCGCGATCCGCGCCAGGGTGTCGCCGATCTCCGCCTGTTGGCGCAGGCGGAGCTTGGCGACGAGAAGCCCGCTCATGCGGCCGAGGAGAAGCAGCGATCGCTTCGTGCGCTCGTCGAGTTCTCCCTCGGCGGGACTCGTCCGCGGCCGACACCAGGTGTGGGCGGCATGGTCGGCGAAGTGCAGCGAGACCACGCCTTCCACCGGTTCGTCGCGCTCACTGCTGGCGGCGCCGCCCGCGGTCGGATTGAGGATCGGCACGAGGATCCCGCAGCCCCATCCCTTGCGGAGCAGCCAGTCGCGGGTCACGACGTGATAGCGCTTGCCGTCGCGCTCGCGGGTCCACGTCGCGACGTCGGCGATGAATTCCGGCGCTCGCGTCTCGCGCACGTAGTACAGCCCGCCCTCGGCGGTGAGCTTCGGCGCGTCGCTGAAGAGATCGGTCGAACCCGACGCGGCGAGCCCGTTCAACTCGAAGGTCCGCGAGAAGCGGTTGTACAGCCAGAGGCCCGCGACCTCGGCCCTCATGCAGCGTCGCCACGCCTGACAGATCGGGTCGTAGGCCTCCTCGGCGCGGGTGGCCGGGCAGCCGAGAATCGCCTCGTAGCAATCCTGCCGGTCGGTGCGACCGTCGGTGCCGCCGGTGCCACGCTCGTCCGAATGTTCCATGCGAGCCTCGCGATTCGTGCGCTTCCGCGATCGAAGGCACGGACGATAGTCGACCGGCGCGGCGCCGGCGCGGGCCGCGGCTTGCGCCGTTACCGGATCGACGTCGACGGAAGCGCCGAGATAGGACGACGATCGGTCCGCGTCGTGCCGATCTTTCCGGGCCGACCGTCGGCTTCGCGCATGCGGGATCCGCGGACGGCTCCGGGGACTTCCGATGACGCATGGGCTGGTGATACGTGGCGGTGGACCGTGGCTCCTCGCGCTCGCGGCGGCGCTCTCCGATCCGGTCGTTCGCGTCGACGCGGCGCCGCCGCGCGTCGACGCGCTGCTTGACTTCACCACGTTCGCGATCTCGGCGCCGCCCGCGCTCGACGACGCGCTGGCGATCCCGGTGGCGCTGGCCGGCGAGGTGCGCACGCTGGACGTGCGCCGCCACACCGTTCGCGCACCGGACGCGCGACTTCTCGTCGACGCCGGTGACGGACGGCTCGCCGAGTCGCCGCTGCCGCCGTCGCGCACGTACGCCGGCGTCGTCGTCGGCGAGCCGGGTTCGTCGGTGCGGCTCTCGGTGATCGACGACGGCGTCGTGGCGCTCGTCGAGCGCGCCGACGGCACGCGCTACTTCATCGAGCCGCTGCGCCGCGTCTCCGACGCGCCGATCGGCGCCGCCGACGGGAGGCACGTCGCGTATCGCTCGGACGACGTGCGGCCGCGCGGACTGCGCTGCGGTGTCGACGACCACGACTTCGCCGTCGCCCGCGGATCGCGCGGGCCGCGCGACGAAGGCGGCATTGCCGGAGCGACGAAGTACCTCGTGGCCATCGCGTGCGACGCGGACTACGAGTTCTTCCAGAAGAACGGTGCGTCGCTGAACGCGACGGTCGACGACATCGAGAGCGTGCTGTCGCAGGTCGACTTCATCTACGACCGCGACGTCGACATCGACTACGAGATCTCGACGATCGTCGTGCGCACCTCGGTATCCGATCCGTACGTCTCGACGGACGCGAACGCGATGCTGTGCGAGTTCCGCACGCGGTGGAACGCGTCGCCCGAGAGCGAGATCAAGCGCGACGTCGCCCATCTCTTCACCGGCAAGCAGCTCGACGGCTCGACGATCGGCCTCGGATGGGTCGGCGTGGTCTGCAACCAGGTGGCGTCGGCGTGCTCGGGCGCCGTGGGGGACGTCGCGTACTCGATCGCCGAGTCGCGCTTCGTCGGCGCGACGATGAACGAGCGAGTCGGACTCTCCTGCCACGAGATCGGGCACAACTGGGGCGCGTCGCACTGCGACGGCAACGGCGACTGCCACATCATGTGCGCGTCGATCAACGGGTGCAGCGGGATCAACGGCGCGAACCTCAAGTTCGGCGCGGGCGAGCAGTCGGAGATCGTGAGCTATCGAGACGGCGTCGCCTGCGACTTCGTCATGCCGTCGCCGGTGTCGTTGCCGTTCTCCGAGTCGTGGTCGTCGACCACCGTCTCGACGTCGAGGTGGACCTTCAACGACGGCGGCGTCGTGAGCACGGCCGCGACGAACGAGCCGAGCTCGCCGTACTCGATCAACCTCGACTCGACGAGCCCCGCCGCGTACGGCGACGACGAACTCCGGAGCGCGCCGATCCTGTGCGGCGGCGCTGGCTCGCTCACGCTGCGCTACTTCACGCAGCACAAGGGCGTCGAATCGGGCGAGTCGCTCGAGGTCGACTACTGGAGCGACGCGGGCCAGTGGGTGACGCTCGCCGTCATCGTGTCCGACGGCGTCGACGAGACGAGCTTCGTCGAGCACTCGCACGCCCTGCCGAGCGACGCGAAGCACGACGGCCTGCGGATCCGGTTCCGCACCGACGGCAACGAGTCGAACGACGACTGGTACGTCGACGACATCTCGATCGCCGGCCCGCCGTGCCTGGCGGACTTCGACCACGACGGCGACGTCGACGCCGCCGATCTCGCCACGCTCATCTCCGAGTGGGGACCGTGCATCGGTTGCGTCGGCGACCTGAGCGGGAACGGCGTGGTGAACGGTCAGGACATCACGTTGTTCCTCATGGGCTGGGGGGCGTGTCCGTAGGCCGACGCGGACGCGTCGACCAATTTGTCGAAACCCGTGCGCCGTCCGCGCGACTTTCTCGCCTGAGGTCGCGGCGGCGGCGATCGGCACGTCCACGCATGGCGCGACGGACGAGCGCGCGGCTTCGGAAGCCATGACGCGATCGCCTTCGGCTGGCTCGCCCGACTGGAGGACACCATGAACGCCGTACGAATCGCGACGCCGATCCTGAGCTTGCTCGTGACCGGAATCGTGCAGGCGGAGACGATCATTCAAGCGATTCGCACCGACCCGCTGGTGTGGGGCGGGCCGGCGTTCGTGATCGCGCCCTTTCCGGACTCGTCCGCGACGCTGACGGTCAGCGTGACCTGGTTAGTCCAGTGGCAGGCCGCGGTGAGCGGCTCGGACGGCCTTGAGTTCGCCGTTGTCAACCCATGCGGAGCATGGTGGGTCCCCGTCGCGAACGCGCCTGCGGGATCGCTCATCGATGCGACGCTTCCTGAGCGGCTCAATCCCGACTGCGGTGCTTGGTCGACGAGCGCCGGCATCCTGTCGCTGGGTCGGCGGACCTCCGAGCACAGCGCCGCGTTCCGCGTGACGACAGCCGATGGCGTGCGCTACGGGTGGATTACCTGTTCTGTCGGGTACTCGAGGAACGAATTCGAAGTCACTCCGATCGAACTCGGCATCGAAACCGACATGAATACGCCGACGCTGCTCGGCTTCGTCGACTGCAACCAGAACGGGATCGACGATCCGAACGAGACCAACGGCGGACGGGCCGCCGACTGCAATCACGACCTCTTGCCCGACGAGTGCCAGCCGGTCGAGGACTGCGACGGCAACGGCATCGTCGACATCTGCGACATCGGCGCCGGCACCTCACTGGACCTCGACGAGAACTTGGTGCCCGACGCGTGTCAGATCGCCGCCGATCCGACCCTCGACTGCGACGGGGACGGGCTGCTCGATTCCTGGGAGTTGGCCCACGGCACGGAAACCGACTGCAACTTCGACGGCGTGCCGGACTCGTGCCAGCCGGTCGACTTCAACGCGAACGGCGTCAACGACTACTGCGAGCGCCTCGGCGATCTCGATGGCGACGGCAACGTGACGAGTCGTGATATCGGCATCCTGCTGAGCGAATGGGGCGCTCCGCCGCCGAGCGCTGCGGATTTGAACGTCGATGGCCTGGTCGATGCCGCCGATCTGTCCATACTCCTCGGCTTTTGGTACGAGTTCGTCCATTGCCCACGGGTTGGTTGTTAGTCGCGCAGCGTCGTGGGTGCGCGGTTGCCTTCCGCGCTGCCGGTGTGGTATGCATGAGGCATGTCGAGTGCGGACGTCTCGATGCTGCTGCGGATGTCGGCCGCGGTGGTGCGCCTGTGATTCTCCGCAGGACTCTCGGGAGATCAGGTCGCCGCGTGCCTCGACTCGCAGCCGCGATCGCGGTTGCGGCTCGAAGCGCTCGATGCGGCGCTCGAAGCGCTCGATGCGGCGCTCGAAGCGCGATCCCGCTGCGCGGCCCGGGACACCCCGTCCGCCGCTCCGAAGACGAGCTCATACCAATTCGAGCGCTCCGTCGCGCCCTTCGGGCGCACACTCGCTCTGGCCACTTCGCCGTCTTGTGAGATCGTGGGAGGGCGTGGAGCAAATACGATCCGTATCACCCGTTCTCACGCAGGAGGCTCTGCGCGCCGGATCGCCTGGCACCGGCCGATGGCGGTGCGTCGAAGCGCATCCTCCGATCCGGAGAAGGCCGCGGTGAGACGAGTCGCGGCCGGAGCGACCCGGAACTACCCTCGTCTCGCAACGACGTACCACGCGAGAGTTCATCCGCATGCCGCTCGTCGAAACGCCGGTCGTTCCAATTGCGTCGCCACGCCGTCGATCGACGCGGCGCGGGTGTCGCGCGGCGATCGTCGCGGCAATCGCGCTCGGTTGGGGTGCAGCCGTGTTCGCTGCGGCCCAGGCTCGTCCCGCGGCGCCGGACCGCTTCGAGCCGCTGCGTCGACGCATGCACGAGATGCTCCTCCAGCGGCTGGACGCCCGCGCGATCGGCGCGTGGAACTCGCATCGCGCGCTGGTGAGCGCCGATTCGATCGACGTTCGGACGACGACATCGCTCTCGCTGATCGAGGCGGGCGTGGAGCGCGTCGCCACGTATCGCGCGTTCAACGTCGTGTTGCTCCAAGCGGCCCGGCTCGAGCCCTACGCAGATTCCGGCAGCGGCGTGATCGCCTACCAGCCGGGCATCGTCGTCACTGCGGCGCACGTCGCGGGTCCGCGCGGGAGAAAGCACAAGGTCGGTTTCCTCGACGGCGGTCTTCGTGAAGGCGTCTCGATGGGCGGTCTCGCCGACGACTTCATCGACATCGGCGTCGTGCGCTTCGAAGCGGCGCCGGAGGATCCTCCGCCGGTTCCGCTCGGAACCGATGCGGTAAACGTGCCCGAACTGGGCGAGTGGGTAGTGAGCTTCGGCTTCGCGCCCTTGCCGGGGACCGGTTCCGATCTCACGGTGCGAACCCGAGTCGGCCGCGTGCTCCGTCGCCTCGGACCGAGCGCGCTCGTGGACGCGACCTTTGCGCCGGGCGATTCCGGAGGGCCTGTGTTCGCGATGGACGGCTCGCTCGTCGGGATCGCGACGCAGGCGAACACGCGGGACGCGGAAGCGAACTCGATGCAGACCGGCGACGTGCTCCGAGCCTTCGTGCGCACGATCATCACGACCGGCGGCAACGCGGACGCCACGCAACGCTGGTCGCCGCTCGCGCTGAACGATCAGCATGTGGTGCCGACGACGGAGCGATTCATCGCCGAACACATCGAAGCGAGGGCCGCCGTCTCCATCGCCGACGTCGGCGTGCTCGAGGTGCTCGACGCCGCGGCCGGAAGAGCGGTGCGGGCGTGTCTTGCGACGCGCGTCGGACCGCACGAACTGGTCACGAAGGCGAGCGTCGCTGAGGCCGTCGCGATCGACGGCCGCGTGTGGCTGCGCGACGGCGCTGGCCGGGTCACCGCCTCGAACATCATCGGTTGCGATGGCGCCGCCGACCTCGCGCTTCTGTCGACGGAGCCCGACGCGCGAGCAGCGTTGCCGGGGCGAACGCTTCGCGACGCAGCCCTGCGTGGCGCTGCCCCGTTTCCGGGCATGATCCTGCTGTGTCCGGGCGTGGCGGGAGTCGAGGCGGCGGGCGTCTCGCAGGGGACGATCTTCCCGTCGACCTGGATCGAAGACCGTCGGGGAGCGAACGACCCGCGCGACCAGCTTCCGGTGAGCGGGCGCCGGAGCGGCTTCGGACCGGTCATCGTGTGCGACGCGGATCTTCCGCCGGACGCGTGCGGTGGCCCGGTCGTCAACCTCGATGCCGCACCGTTGGGAATCGCCATCGCCCGCTTCGATCGCAGCGCTGTCTTGGTACTCCCGATGTCGACGATCGAAGAGTCGGTCATCGGGATGCGGGCCCCCGACGATGAGCGCGGCGCCGGAGTCGTTCGCCGTTGATCGGCCCGGTCGCTCCTTCTTCCATCGGCGCTCGGAATCGCTACCGCCGCGCCAGACCTTCGATGACCCGCAGCACCGCATCGCCAGCTCCGACCAGCGCGTCGCCGACGACGAAGCCGGACGCGACGATGACGAGGAATTTCGCCGCCCAGTTCTTGCAGAACTTCCCGACCGCGAGCGCGAGCATGGCCCCGATGAAGATGGAGATGGCGTTCTTCGCCGCGACGACGAAGCTCAGGCCGAGACTGGACGCGCTCGGCACGAACGGCTTCAGCCGCGCGGGCGCCAACTTGTCGAGGATCGGGAGCACGACGCCCACGATCGCCGCGATCAGCATGGCCTGCGGGGCCCCGGCGGGAAGCGCCGAAAATCCCCGCTGAAACAGTTCGGCGACCGCCTTCCACGTGGCCACCGCCGGCGCCGGCCACTCGGGCGTGAGCAGTTGGGCGTGTGGGTTCGGAATGAGCACGAGATAGATCGCCGAGCCGGCCAACGAACCGGCGACGGCGCCGAGGATCTGCGCGATGGCTTGCTTCCACGGCGTGGCGCCGAGGATCGCGCCGGTCTTCATGTCGTGCAGCAGATCCGCCGCCTGCGAGGCGGCGCCGCCGGTCACGTTCGCGGTCATCAGATTGGCGGCGGGCGATCCCGGCTGCAGCGCGCCGAACGCGAGTTGCGTGACCTTGCCCATGGCGCCGATGGGCGTGATGTTCGTCTCGCCGGAGACCCGCGCCGCGACGATCGCCAGGACGATGGAGAGAATCACGCCGAGCCCCGCCGCCCACCACGCGATGTCGAAGAGGACGATTTGCGCGGTGACGGAGAGGATCAGTGCCATCGTCGCGAACGCTGCGAACCAGCGCAGGGGCATGTCGCCGGAATCGTTGCTCGCCGGGCCGCCCGACGAGCGAAACGCACGCACGATCGAGCGCCACGAGAAGGAGAAGGAGACCAGCGACGAGATCACCATGAGCGTCACGCCCGGCCACAAGAGCCACTCAAGGATGTCGGTGAAGTTCGCCGTGACCGGCTGGAGCCTGGTGGCCGTGGGCAGGCTCGCAAACACCGCGTCCACGCCGCTCGCGAGCTTGGCGCCCGCGTTGTGCCCGCGCAGCGCATCGGCGTCGCTTGCGGTGGCGGCGCCCGCGACGCGCAGGTAGGGGCCGACGATCTCGAAGCGATCCGCGAGCGCACTCGGCAGCGTGACGCCGTGGTCCGCAGGGAGTTGGAGCACCGTCGTCCAACGCAGATCCGCGCGCTCGGCGTGCTCGGGGACGGATTCGAGGGCGAGCTTCTCGACGGCGGCGCGCCACGCGAGATCGTCGCTCATCGCGAGGTAACGGTCGCGCTCGCCCACGCCCAGTTCGCCGCGAAGCTCGAGAAGCTGTCGATTCTCGCGGTACTGCAGACGATCCGACGCGGTGAGCGCCACCGAACTCGGCAGCGAGCTCAACGGCTCGCTGGCCTTCAATTCGATCAGGCCTCCGTTCAATGCCATGGGCGCGACGACGCCCCACGCGAGCACGGCGCCGAGCATCATCGACCACGCGCCGCGCGTGCCGATCAGCGCGCCCACGCCGACCATGAGGAGGCTGGGGTCGAGTTCGAAGCCGAGGGCGCTCAGCTTGTGACCTGCCACTCGCCCCTGGAAGGGAAGCGAAGGCAGCAGCTTGGTGATCGCCGCCACCTTGACGCAACCCGCGACGACCGCACCCGCGACCAGCATGAGCACGCGGCGAGCCGCATCGGCGCCTTGGCCGTACATCTCCTTCAACGTCTCGGCGGTCGCGAGCCCGCCTGGAAATGGAAGTCGGTCGACTTCGATCATCTGGCGGCGGATCGCGATGGCCGCGGCAATGCCCACGAGACACACCGAGAACACCCACAGCGCCAAGTGCGCCCAAGGCAACTCGCGGCCGGTCATGAGCGTGAGCGCCGGGATCGGCGCGACGAGCCCCGCGGAGGACACGGCGGCCGCTGCCGAACAGGCGGTCTGGTTGATGTTGCTTTCGAGGATGCCGAAGGGCCGCATGCTCCGCAGGACCGCGCCGAGGATGCGCCACACCGCGAGGCCCAACAGGGCGCCCGCGACCGACATGTTCGTGGACCACCCGATCTGGAGGCTCACGTAGATGTTGCAGAGGGAGAGCACGGCTCCGAGCACCATGCCCGTCGCGACCGCACGAACCGTGAGTTGAAGCGACGACTGGTCGCGCGGGGGATAGGTATGCGTTGGAGGGTCGGTCACGGTCGCGTGATCTCCTGCAGCGAAGTCCTGACGGCGTCGATGGCGCCATCCTCCGTGCGATCGCCGATGCCGGCTTCGGCCCGGTCACCCAAAAGGATTCTGACCTGGCTGGCACCACCCGCGCCATCGCCATCGAGCTCGGCGACCCCGCATCCCGCCGCACCGAGGCACGCCTAGCAGCGGACGATTCGCCGTGGCCAAAACGGCTCTGCCGAAAAGGTCGCCGAGGATCAGGGGCGACGCGTCCATCTCATGCCGATTCGCGCGCCCGGACCGCGTCGTCGTCGCGACATCCGTAAGCCTGTTGCCGGTGAAGTCGTCCCCAGCGAGCGATTGCCTCTGCAGCGTCGATCATCTCCCCTCCGTCGAAGGCCAGACCCACGACGCGGTAGAGACTTGCTCTTGGACAGCATCAGGCGGCACGGGAGCCGAGGCGGCGTAACATGCGCCGCGCGACGCGGGTCGACCAACTGCGAGCCGCATCGGCCGTTGTCCCATGAGTTGGATCACCTTCATCTGGTCGATGACCGCTGGCATCTGCCTGACTCTCGGGGTGGTGCATTCGTTCGTTTGGATACGCCAACGCGACTTGTGGGCGCATCTGGTGTTCTCGGCTACTGCGTTCGCTGCCGCGGGGTACGCGGTCCTCGACATGGTCGCGCTGCATGCCCAGACACCGGCAGAGTATGGGGAGTTGTGGCGATGGGCGCTCTCGCTGGGGATCGTGGAGGGGGTCCTGATGGTCTGGTTCATTCGCCTGTACTTGCGGGCGGGGCGCCTGTGGCTGCTGTGGCTGATCTGCGGATTGCGAGCGATCATGCTGGTGCTGAACTTCGCACCCGGCCCCAATTTCTATTTCCGCGAGTTGACCGGCCTGCACCAGATGCCGCTCTTCGGCGAGTTGATCGCGCAACCGCATGGCGTGCTGCATCCGTGGGTGATGCTCATGCCACTGACCTTTCTGTTGATCATCCTCTTCGCGATCGACGCTGCGAGGCAGAGCGGACGCCCTGGTGCGTGGGTGCTCGGAGGCCTGATGGCGGTTGGGTTTTCACTGGCGCTCGTGACGTACGGGTTGTACGCCCGCGGAGTTCTCGCCAGCACCTTTTCGAGCCAACTTGTCCTGTTGCTCGTTCTGTTGATGGGCTATGAACTGGGTCGAGATGTTGTCCGGGCAAGCCACTTGTCCCGATCTTTGCAGCAATCCGAGGAGCGAATGAGGCTGGCGGCCTCCGCGACGAACCTCGGGCTGTGGGAGTGGGATGTCGTGAAGGACGAGATCTGGGCTACCGAACCCAGTCGCGCGCGCGTTGGAGTCGACGAGACCGAACACCTCGACCTACAACGCTTCCTACGGGCGCTGCATCCGGCGGATTGCCAAACCACCGAGCGCGCCCTGCGCCGGTCGCTGGAGAACGGAAGTGAATTCGAGGCGGAATACCGCGTGATGGCCCGGGACGGCGCGGCCCGTTGGGTGGTGGCGCGTGGACAGGTGGAGCGTGACGCCGCTGGCAAGGCGCTCCGGCTGCGCGGCATCTCGGTTGACATCACCGCACGCCGGCGCAGCGAAGAGGCATTGCGGGAAAGTGAGGCTCGCTTTCGAGCCGTCGCGGACGCCGCGCCTGTGATGATTTGGATGACCGACGCCGACGGACGCTGCAACTTCTTCAACAAAGGCTGGCTCGATTTCACGGGGCGCCGGCTCGATCAGGAACTGGGTGATGGTTGGGCGGAGGGCGTGCACTCGGAGGATTTGGCGCAGTGCACGAAAACGTTTGTCGAATGCTTCAACGCCCGGCGGTCGTTCACGATGGAGTACCGGCTGCGCCGCCACGACGGCGAGTATCGCTGGCTTTCGAATTGTGGCGTGCCGCGCTACGACGCCTCGCAAAGCTTTCTGGGCTACATCGGCGCCTGTGTGGACCTTACCTCCCGCAGACAGCTGGAAGCCGAGACCGAGCGGCAACGAACCGAGTTGGCCCACGTCACCCGCGTAGCCACGATGGGTCAACTGGCCTCGTCGCTCGCGCACGAATTGAACCAGCCGCTCGGCGCTATCTTGCGCAACGCGGAAGCGGCCCAGCTTCTCCTTCAGAGCGACGCGCCCGATTTGGAGGAGATCCGAGCCATTCTGGCCGACATCTGCGCGGACGACCATCGGGCCGGAGCGGTGATTGACCGCACCCGAGCGATGCTGAAACGGCATCCCTTGGTCTCGTCCACGTTTCTCGTCGACGACCTGGTGGCAGAGGTCCTGGACCTAGCCCGCTCCGACGCCGTGGGCCGTCGGGTGCAGCTGCGCGTCGCGCCGACGCCGAGTCTGCCACCCGTGCGCGGCGACCGCGTGCAGTTGCAGCAGGTGTTGCTCAATCTCATTCTGAATGGGATGGACGCCATGAGCGAAATGCCAGTCGAGGCGAGGCGGCTTTTCGTGCGCACCCGACGGAGCGATGACCATTTCGTCGAGATTGCGGTGACCGACTCGGGTTGCGGCATCCCCGAGGACAAACTTGCCCAAGTCTTCGAGCCATTTTTTACGACCAAACCAAACGGCTTGGGCATGGGATTGGCGATTTCACGCAGTATCATCGAGGGGCACGGTGGTAACCTCCAAGCCGAGAACAATTCCGACCGCGGCGCTACGGTTCGTTTCACCTTGCCGATCGCGCATGAAGGGACAGCGCAATGAACTCGACCGGCTCAGTGGTGCATCTCGTGGACGATGACGCGTCGTTCTTGAGCTCCATGTCCCGGCTTCTTCGCGCTGCCGGCTTCGCGGTGCGGACCTATTCCTCGGCGAGGGAGTTCCTCACCGATTGCCCGCCCGCGACGCGAGGTTGCGCCGTGTGCGATCTCGAAATGCCGGGCGTAAACGGGCTGGAGCTTCAGCAAGCGCTGGCTGCGCGCGGCGACTCCATGCCCGTGGTGTTCCTAACGGGGCACGGGAGCATCCCCACGAGCGTTTGCGCAATGCGGCAAGGCGCCGACGACTTCCTCACGAAGCGCGCTCCCAAGGCCGACATCATCGCTGCGATCGAGCGAGCACTCGCGCACGACGCCCTCTTGCGTTCAGAGCAGGCTCGGCTGCAAGCGCTGCAGGCACCGTTTGCCTCGCTCACACCGCGCGAACGAGAGGTGCTTTCTCATGTTCTGGCGGGCCGGTTGAACAAGCAGATCGCCGCCCATCTCGGCGTTGATGAACGCTCGGTCAAACGGCACCGGACGAGCATCATGAGCAAGCTGCGGGTCGGGTCGGTCGCGGAACTCACGCATCTTGTCCACGACGCTCGCCTCGAATTCGGCGAGTTTCACACGGCGTCATCTCGGTCCTGACTCTTCTCCGCAGCGACGACCCGTCCCGAAGGGGACACTTGTCCGCGTAGATGGCGCTCGTACGCTGCTCAGCAACCAGATGAGCGGCACGCGGAATAGCTATGTCGCGATCCTCAACGACGACGAGAGTGTGCGCCGAGCGCTGTGTCGCCTGCTCCGCGCCGCCGGATTGCAGCCGATCGGCTATTCGTCGGTTGCGTCGTTCCTCGACGACCGGAATCAACCTCGGTTCGGGTGCCTGGTGCTTGACATTCGGATGGAAGGCACGTCCGACACCGGCCTACGCCAGCACCCCAGCGAAGCGGGCGGCACGGTGCCAATTGTTTTTGTAACGGCGCACGACGACCTCAATGAGCGAGAAGACGCGATCGCGGCTGGCTGCGCGGGGTTCTTCTGCAAGAGCGACGCCGGCGATTCCATTCTTGCCGCCATACGCGCGGCGATGGAGATGCGATGAGTGCCCACGATAGACCCGGCGCCCCCGCGTGCGGTTGCACTTCGATCCGCGGGGGCACCCAGACCGGGGGGCGTGCTGCCGGGGCATGGGCGCGTCTCGGGTCGAGCGTGGCAGCGCGGATCGCGTGGGCGAAGCAATCCTCGGTGAGCCGGCGGCGCGTAGGAGTTACGTCAGAGAAAGACGCGAATCTCGGGGGCCTTCGCCGTCTCGCTCTCGTGGCGCTTGCTGCACTCGCCGCGGCCTTCGCGTCGCCCGCCCACGCCCAGGAAGTCTTCTCACCCCGCACCAGCACGCCGTCGGCAGAAGCCTCGCCCCGCCAGTGCGCAGCGCCAGATCAGTCCCTTTGGCAATCCGAGTTGTGGACCGCAGGTGAATTGGACGCGTTGCTTGGTCCGGACGTCGAGCTACGCATGGCATCGCTGGGCGAGTTCCGGCTCGACTTCCAATCTGACGACGCAGAGACGGCGCCGTCCGCGCCGAGCAACGCCGGCGCGGACCAATCAACAGAAGCCCTCGCCAAGAAGCTCCAAAACCCTCTCGCCGATCTGATCAGCGTGCCTTTCCAGTTCAACTTCGACCACGGCTACGGTCCCAAGAACGCCGGTCGAATGACGCTGAACATCCAACCGGTGATCCCGATCTCGATCGGCGAGGACTTCAATCTCATCATTCGTACGATTCTGCCGGTGATCTACCAGGGATCAGTCGCGGATGGCGTGGACAGCGACTTCGGACTTGGCGACACGACGCAGTCCTTCTTCTTTTCGCCCAAGGAGCCGCTCGGCGGCTGGATTGTCGGCGCCGGACCCGTGGCATTGTGGCCCACCGGCACTGACCCTCAGCTGCGCACGGAGAACCTCGGATTCGGACCAACCTTTGTCGTCCTGCGCCAGGACCACGGCTGGACATACGGCATGCTGGCGAACCAGATCTGGTCGGTGGCCCACAGCGATGACCGTCAAGAGGTTAGCTCCACGTTCATTCAGCCGTTTCTGTCCTACACCTGGCCCACCGCGACGTCGCTCACGCTGAACACCGAAACCTCGTACGACTGGACCGGCGATACGTGGACCGTTCCCATCAACCTCATGGTGTCGCAGGTCACGAAGATTGGCGACCAGAGGGTGCAGTTCCAGTTTGGCGGTCGGTACTACGCTACATCGCCCGACGGGGGCCCCGAATGGGGCCTGCGACTCAACGTCACTCTCCTCTTCCCGAGGTAGGCGGCGAATCCGCACGCCGTCGCGATTGGGGCATCGTCCAACAAAATTAGGCGGAACAGATGAAACGCATACTCACACCGATCCTCATCGCCCGCATGCTTCTGATGACGGCGGCGCTCGTGTCGACAGCGGCCCGCGCCGCCGACCCGTTGCCTTCGTGGAACGAGGGACCCGCCAAACAATCCATCATCGCCTTCGTCGAGCGGGTCACCAAACCGGGCTCGCCGGACTTTGTGCCGCCGCCCGAACGCATCGCGACGTTCGACAACGACGGCACGCTCTGGTGCGAGAAGCCGTTGCCCGTACAGCTCTACTTCGTGATCGATCGCGTGAAGTCGCTCGCGCCGCAGCACCCGGAGTGGAGCGACAAGGAGCCGTTCGCCTCGATCCTCAAAGACGACCCGAAGGGCTTAATGGCCGGCGGCGAGCGCGGGCTCATGGAAGTCATCATGGCCACGCACGCGGGCAACACGACTGCGGAGTTTGCGCAGATCGTCAAGGACTGGATCACCACCGCAAAGCACCCGCAGACCGGCAAGCACTTCACGGACATGGTCTATCAACCGATGCTCGAAGTGCTCGCCTACCTGCGAGCGAACGGCTTCAAGACCTTCATCGTCTCCGGAGGCGGCATCGAATTCATGCGCCCGTGGGCGGAGAAGACCTACGGCATTCCGCCCGAGCAAGTCGTCGGCAGCAGCGTGAAGACGAAGTTCGAACTCCGCGAGGGGAAGCCCGTGCTCGTGCGCCTGCCCGAGTTGAACTTCAACGATGACAAGGGCGGGAAGCCGGTCGGCATCAACGAGCACATCGGCCGCCGCCCCATCGCTGCATTCGGCAATTCGGATGGCGACCTCCAAATGCTGCAATACACCGGGGCTGGCAGTGGCAAGCGATTCTGCCTCTACGTCCATCACGACGACGCCACGCGTGAGTACGCCTACGACCGCGCCGACCATTTGGCAAAGCTCGATGCGGGCCTCGACGAAGCAGCTACAAAGGGCTGGACTGTCGCCAGCATGAAGAACGACTGGAAGACGGTCTTTCCGGCGCAGGCCGAGATTACGGCGATCGACATTCTGCTCAAACCCGACGCGACGATGCTCAAGCATGCTGCCGCTGACAACGCCCGGCTACTCAAGGAATTCCCAAAGGGCTTCGCCCTGGACGCGACGCACACTCCGCACATCACCTTGTTGCAGTGTTTCGTGCGAACGGCGGATTTGGAAAAGCTCTATGCGGCGCAAGAGAAGGTGCTTGCCGCGGCCAACATCAGGGCGATGAAGTTGGAGGCGTTCAAGTACTACTACGCGCCTGCGGACGCCGAAACGGGCGTCGCCGGAATCTGCGCGAAGCCGACGCCGGAACTCCTCAAGCTGCAGGCTGACGTCATCGCCGCAGCGAAGCCGTTCATGTTGGAAACGGCGACAGCTAGCGCGTTCACCGCTCCGCACGAAGATCCAGCCACCGACGCAGCGTTCATCAAATACATAGCGACGTTCGTACCCAAGATGTCGGGCGAGCACTTCAATCCGCACGTCAGCGTTGGCGTCGCCACGAAGGAGTACCTCGACAAGATGCTCGCGGAGCCGTTCGAGTCGTTCACCTTCTCACCCGCTGGCGCGGCCATCTATCAGCTCGGCCCGTACGGCACCGCTGCGAAGCGACTCAAGGAGTGGAATTTGATTCGGTAAGGCAAGCGACCCAGTCACCAACCCCACGCGCCAACCCCAGGCACCAGCCCACGCACCAACCCCACGCACCAACCCCACGCACCAACCCCACGCACCAACCCCACGCACCAACCCCACGCACCAACCCCACGCACCAACCCCACGCACCAACTATGCAACCACAACGCAACCTCGTCAGCTTCGGACTGTCACTGTTGACCGCAGCCGCGGCGCCCTTTGGGGTCGCCACCACCGTCCACGCGGCGGACAAGAAACCCAACATCGTCGTCATCATGGCCGATGACGTTGGCATCTGGAACATCGGCGCCTACCACCAGGGCATGATGGCCGGCCGGACGCCGCACCTCGACAAGCTGGCCAAGGAGGGGATGCGGTTCACGGACTACTACGCCGAAGCAAGCTGCACGGCGGGTCGGGCGAACTTCATCACCGGCCAGCTTCCCATCCGCACCGGCCTGACCACGGTCGGCCAGGCGGGGGCGGCCATCGGAATTCCGGCCCAGGCCTGCACGCTGGCCACCGCCCTCAAGGCGCAGGGCTACGCAACGGGCCAGTTCGGCAAGAACCATCTGGGCGACAAGAATGAATTCCTCCCCACACTCCACGGCTTCGATGAATTCTTCGGTTACCTGTATCACCTGGATGCGATGGAAGATCCGTTTCACCCTAATTATCCGAAGGAGGCATTGAACACCGTCGGCCCTCGAAACATCCTTCACTGCTGGGCGACCGACACGGATGACGCCACCGAGATGCCGCGCTGGGGCAGGATTGGCAAACAGAAGATCGAAGACGCCGGCCCTTTGCCGCCGCATCCGATGGAGGGCATTAAGTACAACATGGAGACGGTGGACGACGCGTTTCTTGCCGCTTCGATTGCCTTCATGGACAACGCCAAGGCTGACGGCAAGCCGTTCTTCTGCTGGATCAACCCGACCCGGATGCACGTCGTCACGCATCTCTCGCCCAAGTATGAATCGCTGCGCACCCCGCAGAATGGCTGGAGCGTCTACGAAGCGGGCATGGCCGAATTGGACGACGAGATTGGGACGGTGATGCAGTATCTCAAGGACAACGGCATGGACGGCAATACCATCGTCCTGTTCACGACGGACAATGGCGCGGAGAACTTCACATGGCCCGATGGCGGGCAAACGCCCTTTGCGGGTGGCAAGGGAACGATCATGGAAGGCGGCTTCCGCGTGCCGTGTATTGTGCGCTGGCCCGGCCACGTCCCGGCCGACTCTATCCAAAACGGCGTATTTTCCGGTCTGGACTGGTTCCCTACGTTTCTCGCGGCGGCCGGCAATCCGAACATCGCCGACCAGCTGGTCAAGGGCGTGAAGCTCGGCGACCAGACTTACAAGAATCATCTGGACGGCTACAACCAGATGGACCTCATTACCGGCAAGGGTCCGTCCGCACGCCAAGAAGTTTTCTACTTTGCGGAGTCCACGCTCGGAGCGGTCCGCGTAGACGACTTCAAATATCGTTTCCTTGATCAGCCGAATGGGTGGTTTGGCGGAACTGTCAAGCCAAATTGGCCGATTCTGACGAACCTCCGCTTGGACCCCTTTGAGCGCGCTGGATGGACTGGATCGATCAACTACTACAGCTGGTTCGCATATGAATTTTGGCGGTTCGTTTACGTGCAGCAGGTGCTAGCTAAGGAAGCCCAAACGTTCCTCGACTTTCCCCCGATGCAAGCGGGCGCGAGCTTCAACCTTTCTGCGCTCAAAGCAGAACTGGAGAAGAGGATGGAAGAAGCGAAGCACCAAGCTGTCGGCAACTAACCGACGAGACCCTTCCCGGCGGGCGGTCCGAAGGGATCGGCCGCCGTTTCCAGCAGCAAGAAGGCGGGCAGTTGGATGAAGTGATGGCGAACTATTCACCCGGACTCGCATCGCGATTCAGCGAGAGCGTCGGGGGTGAATCGGCTTGGGCCAGTCAGTGGCACTGATGGTCTGTTTCACGGCGTATCGCCTTCTGCTGATGCGCTGGCTGTGGCGGCTCATGCTCTGGTGCTTCTTTCTTTGGAAGGTGTCGAGGCTGAAGCTGCAGCTGGTGCCGATCCACCCCGACCGTGCTGGCGGGCTGGGGTATCTCGAGCCGGTTCGCAGCGAATTCACCCCTGTCGTCGCTGCGATCTCGGCGGCGCGGTCTGGATCGTCGTCCAGGAGATTGCCTCGGGCAGGATGACATTCGATGCGATGTATCCCGGCGTGGCGTTCATTCTTATCACGAATGCCGTTTTGTTTCTTGGATCGTTCTGCGTCCTTCTGCGCAAACTATGGCAATGCAAAGTCAAGGGGCTCAGCGACTACAGCGCATTTTCGGAGCAATGTGTGAACGAGTTCGACAGGAAGTGGTTGGGGGCACGCACCGCCTCGGGAGAAGCCGGTTGGGCACGGCAGACAATCAGTCGCTGGCCGATCTGAACAACTGCGTGTGTATCGTGCGCGACACGCGACTGGTCCCCGTCAGTCCGAATCTGTTCATGTATCTGGCGGTCGCGGCTCTGTTACCCATGATGCCGCTCGTGCTGTTCAAATATCCCCTCGCGGATCTACTTGCGAACTTCTTCGGGAGGTTGCCCGGCGTTCGAAGCAACGACCGGCAAAAACGCGGGCCGAACGGAATACCCGGCAAAACGAACGGACAACGGAGCGAGCGATGACCAGAACGGACGGAACGCGCAGTCGTAGGATCGTGCCCGCATTGGCATGGACCATCGCGGCAGCTTCCACCACGTCAGGCCAGGGTCCGCCTGCCACCGCTGCAGACCAGCCGGCTACCGCACCTGCCCAGGAGCAAACCGCCGCCGCGCCCGCAACAGATCCGCTGGCCGCGTTCAAGACCGACAAGGGGCTCATATCGCTCACCAAAGTGGCGCCGGAAATGACCCCGGTGTCCAATTACGCGGGCGACTTTTGGAATCGAACGACCTTGCTCGACGATCCAGCCGGTTGGCGGAGCCGACTATATGAGATCGGCATTACCCTCGATGCCCAGGTGACACAGGTATTTCAGGGTGTCGTATCGGGGGGCAGCGCGAACGGCAAGGGTAATTGGCAATACAACGGCCTCTTTGAAGCCAACTTGACACTCGATACGGCGAAGTTGGGTCTGTGGTCGGGTGGTCTGTTCGTCTTTACTGGGCAGACGAGCTTCGGCCATGCGCTCAGGCACGAACCGGGCAATTTATCACCAGTCAACGCGACGGCCCTTTGGCCCATCCCCTACGAAGCCAGCACGGAGCTGATGGAGTATCACCTGATTCAAGCTCTGCCGCTCGACACGGTGGCCATCGTGGGCCGAATCGACCCTTCGAACTACCTGGACCAGAACTCATTCGCATGCACGTCGGATAGTCAGTTCCTCAATATCAGCATGAACGCGAATCCGTTGTTCGGCGCGTTCCTGAGCTACTCGACCTATGCCGCCATCCTCATGACCAAGGTGACCGATGAGTTCACGCTTGCCTACGGCGCTTGGACGCCGCAGACGGATCCCGGCGATTACGGCGGAGATTGGAACGATTTCGGTGCTGCCCTCTATCCGATATTCAAATACAAGGCGTTCGATCGTCCGGGAATGATCCAGGGAATCTTTGCATACACAAACAAAGACTCCATCGACGTGAGTAATCCGCGTCTCTTGCCTGACGTGGCGTCGGGCAACGTTCCCACCAAACCCGACAACTGGATCGTGGAGATAAGTGGCGAACAGTACTTCTGGGTGCCGCCTGGAGCGTCGGTGCCTCAAGCCAAGGGTGGTCTTGAAGAGTATTACAAGGCAGCGACGAAGGACTTTGCGGCGTCACAGCCGGGTGCCGGGATCTTCTACCGATTCTCGTACACGCCCGAGGAGCGCAACCCGTATAACCTGTACGCGAGCGGCGGTGTTGGCGGGCGCGGCGTGATTCCCGGTCGCCCCTTTGATCGGTTCGGCGTAGGTGCCTACTGGCTCGGCGAGTCGGGGGATCTTGAGAAGCAGCCGGGGAATCTGCTCGGTGACGAGGTTGGATTGGAGGCGTTCTACAACATTGCGATCACGCCTTACGTGCAGCTCAGCTTTGACGCGCAGTGGATCAACCCGGGAATCAACTCGAGTGAGGAGGCCGTGGTTCTCGGTACCCGGCTCAACATACGGTTCTGATGCAAACTCCCGAACCAACGCAAGCAGCGAGGATTCGCGATCAGACGGCTGGGGACGGCACCCGCCGACTCGCGCAAGCTGGCCCGCCTGACGCGACGACGCTGGCCGAGCTGTGGTCGGAGATCGTTGGACCGATTCGACGATCGCCGCCGAGCGAACTCTCTGTCGGCAGAGCAGACCGATGAATTTGCACTCTCACTCCGTCACTTTCGTCTCCCTTGCGGACCCCATGCCGCATTTGCATCGAGTTGACGCCGTCGCTCGGCCGCTGCTCGGCATTCCTCAGCAAGCGCCGCGGCCCGCCTTATCCCGACGCCAGCAGCTCGCTTTCCCTCGCCAGGACATACGCCGCCGCCACCATCGTGAAGTGCTGCCCGATCTTCGTGTCCGTCCCGCGTGCCGTGTTCGGTTGTGCTGCGGCGAGAGGTCTCAACCATGGAATCGATGAGCGATCAACGGACGACAGGTCGCTTTCCCATCCTCGAGGGAGTGCTGCCGCTCTGTTGGGCTCGGATCCCGGCTGAGCTCCTCGCAGGCGTGACGCTCGCCGCTATCGCAATCCCTGAGGTGATGGGCTACACCAAGATCGCCGGCACGCCAGTGATCACTGGTCTCTACACGATGCTCATTCCCACGGCGCTCTTCGCCGTGTTCGGCTCGTCACGGCACTTGGTGGTGGGCGCCGACTCGGCGACAGCGGCAATTTTGGCGAGTGCGTTGGTCGGCATCGCTGCAACGGGCTCAGATCAATACGTCGCGCTGGCCGGCGTTCTGGCGCTGATGGCCGCGGCGTTCTTGATCATTGCCCGCGTGCTGCGCTTGGGATTCCTGTCCGACTTCCTTTCGCGCACCGTCCTGATCGGCTTCCTTACCGGCGTAGGCGTCCAAGTCGCGATCGGGCAGATCGGCGGCATGTTGGGCCTCGAAGGCGGTGGACATGGCACGCTGCAGAAGGTGTGGAACGACGTTCAGCAACTCGGGCAAGTCGACCGCTTCGAATTCGCAATCGCGGTCGCGGTGCTCGTGGTCATTGTTGTTCTGAAGGTAGTTTCGAAGAAGATTCCGGGCGCGCTGATCGCCGCGGTCGGTGCCCTCATCGCGAGCTGGGCGTTCGGCCTCGACAAGCGCGTGCACGTGGTCGGGGCCGTGCCAGGCGGTCTGCCTCACCTCGGCCTGCCCAAGCTGGAGTGGAACTGGGAGACTGTCACGAATCTGATCCCGTCTGCGTTCGCGATGTTCGTCGTCATACTCGCCCAAAGCGCGGCGACTGCGAGCGCCTACGCGACCCGCTACGGCGAGCGACTCAGCGCCAACACCGACTTGGTCGGCCTCGCGTTCGCCAACATCGGGGCCGGTCTTTCGGGCACGTTCGTCGTCAATGGGAGTCCGACCAAGACGCAGATCGTCGATAGCGCTGGCGGCCGCAGCCAGTTGTCGCTTCTCGTGATGTCGGCGATCGTGTTGCTGATCCTGCTCTTCCTGACGGGGCCGCTCGCGTACATGCCCGAAGCGGCGCTGTCGGCGATGGTGTTCCTCATCGGAGTTGGGCTGATCGATATCGCCGGAATGCGGAGAGTCTTCGAGCAGCGGCGAGCGGAATTCTGGATTGCGCTGATTACTGCATTGACGGTCGTCTTCGTGGGCGTGCAGCAAGGCATCTTGCTCGCGATCGCGTTGTCGCTCGTGGAACACACGCGACACGGCTATCGGCCGAAGAACGCAGTGCTCGTGGCTGCCGAGTCGGGTGGCAGGGTGCCGCAACCTGTGGCAACCGCCGCTCAACTCGCGCCGGGTCTGATCGTCTACCGCTTCACGCACAGTCTCTATTACGCCAATTGCCAACAGTTTGCCGATGAAATCGCATTCCTTGTTCGTGCCTCGAACCCGCCGCTGCGATGGCTCTGCCTCGATGGATCGGCAATTGACGACGTCGACTACTCAGCCGCGGAGGCGCTCCGATCGGTGTACGCGCGGCTGAAGGCGCAAGGCATTCGTCTCGTCGTTGCAGAAGTCATGGACATCAAGCACAGGACGGCCTACCGGTTCCAGGCGCTGTTCGGCGAGGACTCGTTCTTCGACGAGCTTGATGAGGTGGTGAGGCAATATCGGCGTGAGTACTGCCCCAAGATGGATGCGAGCGGAGTAGCCGCGCCATGATACGGTGCGCTACTCGCTTTCAGTTTCAGCGGTGGAGAGGCCCCATGCAAACTAGTCAGCGCCGGCGACACCCATGCGCGACCGGGTCGGGAGTCGAACTGCTCGTCCTGGCCTTCGTGTTCTTGCGCCTTGTCGGCTGCAGCGGACCGACGAAACTCCCCGTGGCGCCAAACGTGCTGCGCGATGGCTCCGGCTCGCAGATGCTCGCCGAGATTCCGCCCGATCAGCATGTCGTGGACATGCCGATCATCTTTCTCACTGATCGAGCCCGCGTCGGCGAGCCGGACGCGCCAGTGAGCTACGGCTCGAAGCGCTCGCCGTCGCTGGCGTTCGGTGTCGCAACGGTCTCCTTGGATCCAGTGCCGACCTGGGACGAACTGTTGGAAGCGAGCGGCTCGGCAGCCGACGATCATCGCTATGCACTGACCGTTCGCAAGATAGAGGAGCTCGAGAACTTCAGCGTCACGGCGGAGTCTTTTGAGTTTTACGATGGGAATCTCCGCTACCGGCCCGAAGTCAAGGAAGCCATAAATCGGAAGATTGCGGAGTTCACTGACTTGGTCCGCGCCGGGCTCGCTGTCACCGGGCACAAGGACGTGTACATCTACGTTCACGGCGTCGACAACTCGTTCGACGACGCAATCAGACGCGCCGCGATCCTCTGGCACTACATCGGTCGCCAAGGCGTCTTCGTCGCATACGCATGGCCGGCCGGTTGGGGGGGAGTTTTCGGATACTTCTATGACCGCGAATCGGGCGAGTTCACCGTACACCATCTCCGTCGATTCATCTCCGAGATCGCAAAGATCCCGGAAGTGGAGCGAATTCACATCATCGCCCATAGCCGCGGATGCGACGTGGTCACTACCGCGTTGCGCGAGATCAATCTGGAATGCGTCGCTCGAGGCCAGTCCACCCAAAAGGAACTGAAGTTGGAGACCTTGGTACTTGCCGCGGCTGACGTTGATGTAGACGTCTTCGGCCAGCGGCTCTTCATGCAGAATTTGGCGGTGGTCGCCAAGCGATTCGTGGTGTACTCGTCTTCCAAGGATTCGGCAGTGGGCCTCGCTGACTGGCTGTTCTCCAGCAATGCGCGTTTGGGTACGGTGTCGAAGCGCGACGTTCAGCCAGCGACGCAGGAGCTCCTGGCCCAAGTACCCAATGTGGAGTTCGTGCAGTGCGTTGTCTCGGGGTTCGGGACCACCCACGACTACATGTTCACGAACCCCGGCGCGATGTCGGATCTGATTCTTGTTCTCCGCGATCGAAAAGATCCAGGCGTGTCGAATGGCCGGCCCTTGACTCCGCTGGGCGGCGCGTTTTGGACACTGGACAACACGTATGCGCTCCCGCAGGAGAAGGCGGCGTCGCACTGATGCGTACGGTCGGGGGCGGTCCGGGCGTCCATGCTGCAGACTTTGTTCTCGCTTGTTCGCTCGTCGTGGCCACGATGACCGTTGATGCCGTCGGGTTCTCGGCGCTGCTCGGCGCCATGATGCGCTTGAACGCCCCGTGCACGGTAGGCTTCCTGTGCCGCGCATGATCGGCGATCAGTCTGACGGGGCGGCTGACGCTTATGCACATAGTTGAGATTTGCATTTGACGGCTCTTCAATGACTGGCAGGGGTGTGGATCAGGCCTTGAGGTCTCGCTGGATTTTCCGCAGGCACCTGCACGGCCGGTCAGGCCAGATTCGAAAGCTCCATGGCGCCCTCGGGGCGCACACTCGATCTGGCTATTTCGCCGTCTTGTGAGATCGCGGAGCGCTTGGAGCACATACGACCCTTATCACACTGAGGGCGTGATCTTTCCGGAGCGCCGCCGCCTTCTCAAGCGTTGGGACCGAAGCATCGTCTCCGCCCCCGCGTTCGAGGTCGCGCACGGGGCTGGCCCCTCTCGGTCCGAGGCGCCAGTCCGCATCGACCTTGGCTCCGCGGCGACGCCCGGGCGACTCGTTCTGCCCGACAATCCGGGTATGAGCGAGACACCGGCAGGCGCGTGCGACTTCGACCTCGTCGTCATCGGC
>JAXMAE010000003.1:0-835924 GCA_046350495.1 Phycisphaerales bacterium | reverse complement strand
GTCGCCGCAGAGCAGTCGATGCGCGCCGAGGATCCAGAGGTCTCCCGGCCGTGTCGTCGCCTCGTCGGGCGGCGCCGGCACCGAGTCGGGATCGGTGAGCCCGTCCTTAATGTCGCCGGCGAAGAGTTTCGCGAGTTCGTCCTCGTCGAAGCCGAGCGACGCAAGATCGACGTCGAGTTCCCGTAGCGCGCCGAGCTCCACCGCGAGGAGATCCATGTCCCACTCGGCAAGCTCGGCGGTCTTGTTGTCCGCGATGCGGTACGCGCGCACCTGCTCGGGCGTCAGGTCCTTGGCGACGTGCACGGGCACCTTCGCGAGCCCGAGCTTCTGCGCCGCCCTGAAGCGCGTGTGGCCGCAGACGATGACGCCGTCGCCGTCGACGACGATCGGCTGGCGGAAGCCCCACTCGCGGATCGAGTGGGCCACCGCGTCGACGGCGTCGTCGTTGAGGCGCGGGTTGTTCTCGTAGGGACGGATGTCGGAGATGGGACGGAGGTCGATCTTCATAGGGTCCTTTCGGCGGGCCGACGGATCTCAACGCCGTGCCGCGCAGCGGATACTGGTCGTGTTGAACGACATGCCGGGATGGCCCCGGCGAACGGAGGTTGCAGATGCGACGGAAGCGACGTCGACCGGTCTACTACTTGGCTACCGCGCTGAACGACGGAACGGTGCTGGCGGCATGTCCGATCAGGAAGCCCATGCAGCGGGAAATGGATCGACGGGGCGATCGGCTCGATGCCGACGGCGTCGCCCAGGAGTCGATGCGGGACGGGAGGGAACTTGGCAACTGGGACGACCCGGGTCGCATTCGCTTCCTCGACATCATCGCGAACAACCTGAACACGCGTCGTGCGATCCGAGCGTTGGTGGTCAAGCCGCTCAAGGAACTCGCAGAAGAGGTAGCCAGGCTGCGGAGCGAGGTCGCAGCGCTCGAACGGAATCTCAAGGCGCAGCGCGCGGACTGACGCGGCGGTTCGGTCCAGCGCAACAAACTCAATCGGGTATTGCGGGTCTTCCGTGCGGGATCCCGGGCCGATCCGGGCGGGGAAGTACCTAACTCCGCGCCGGTCCCGACCGCCCCGTCCCGCCGTGGCCGCCCGCGTTGGCGTCAGTGGCGTCCGGCCACGCGGGCGTCGCCGGGTGCCACCGACGAGCGACGCCGCGACGTGGGCCAACGTGGCGGGCGACGCGGGCAGCCGATCGGCGTGTGCTGACTGGCCGTCCAAGCACAATCGGCGGCGGCTGCGCGCTGAAGGATCTTGAAGGATTCGACGGGCGGAAGTCGGGGCCGGGGCCCTGTATATATGAGAAAGAGAGAGATACTTCAATTCTTCAATAGAGCCCCCGCACGCGTGACCGCGCCCACGCGCACGCGTATATAGACAAAGGCCGGTTGAAGAATCTGAATGATCGTCACGCCAGCGCATAGGTCGCCCTCGGCTTGGTGGCGGTCTGCTCGACCTCGTGCCGCAACTGCCCCGTCTCCAGCAGGTTGTCGATGACCTCCTGCCGCTCGCGCTGCGAGAGCCATTGCGTCCGGCGGCAAAGGTCGGAGCGCGAGATCCTTCCGCCCGCCTTGCGCACGACGCGGATCACCCGCTTCTGGCGGGCGTCGAACTGGCCGTCCGCGACCCATTCGTGGGCGACGAAGAGCATGCGTCGCGTGAGGTGCTCGGCGACGGCGCATGCCCAGCGGGCAGCGTCGACGTCGATGACGGGCCGCTCGCGGTCGCGGGAGCACGCGTAGATCAAGGCCAGGCGGCATGCCTTCTCCTCGGCCCGGGCCCAGAGCGCCGAGGCGGCCGCGTCGGGCTTCGCCAGCTCGGCGTCGACGAGCTCGGCCAGCCCATCGAAGACCCCGCCGGCCTCGGTCGTCGTCTCGACGACGAGCGGCTCGGGATGCTCCATCGCGAGGTTGCCGCCGGGACGGAACGCGCCCCACCACGCGGCAGCGGCGACGATCGACTCGGGCACGGCCGTGGCCCTCACGCGCTGCCGCGCCGGCGTCGCCTCGGCCTCGAAGACGAGCAACCGCGCGATGAAGCCGTCGCTCAGGCTGTCGGCGGTCAGCGACTCGAAGAAGTGCTCGGGCACCGTCGTCCCGTAGACCGACACGCACGGCTGGTCGATCACCTTGTTCCGCTTCGGGTCGGCGTACGCCTTGCCCCGGTAGACGGTGTCGGCGCACGAGTAGAGCTTCATCAGCGCCGTCAGGACGTTGAAGAGGTGCGGCGCCTTCTTCGGGTCGCCGATCGTCCTGAGGAAGCGCCCGAACTCGTCGATCTGGAAGAGGATCGCCGGCTCGACCTCGACGGCGGCGAGGAGCCCGGCGTCGGAGGCGAGATCCTCGTTGCCGTCGTGCTCGATCAGGTCGGCCGCGAAGAGGACGTTCTTGCTGACCTTGCGGGCGTGCTCCTTGCCGGCGCCCGAGGGAGCGATGCCCACGCAGTAGAGGTTCGTTCGGTTGCCGCGCTCGTCGCGCACCTTCCGGGCGCAGAGGACCGATTGGAGGCAGATCGCGGCGGCGAGCGCGAGCACCGGCTGTGGGCGCGTCGCGGTCGCGAGGTTGTGCCGCATGACCTCATCGACGAAGCCGGGGACATGGAGGAGGCGCTCGGGCAGCGGGCCCGGATCGGGTGGCCTAGTGGGCGTGCGCGGCGCGTCGGCGGTCGCGTCGGCGTCGAACGCCGAGAGGTCGACATCGCGAGCATTGCCTTCGCGTTCCGCGTCGCGCAGCCAGCCGGGCGATCTGCTGTGCGGCTTGGTCGCGGCGTCCTCGACCTTGTGCCGGAGCTCGCGCTCCGACCACGGCGGGATGCATCGCGGGTTGAAGCGGTCGACGAGCAGCCGGTACGCGAGGTCGGCATCGAGTCCGAAGCCGTGGACCAACGCCGTCGCGGCCGCATAGGTCGCGTTGTGGCCGCCTTGGCCCGAGATCGCGGGCGGCATCGCGTCGAGGTAGGCCTCGGCTCGCCGGAGGACGCGGTCGTCGTCGTTGGCGTCGCCCACGGTCCGCGACGTTGGCCCACGTTCCGCCCGGGCGGCCGATTGCGGGGCGAGCCCGGGGTGCCGTCGGGCGACGACGGCGGCGGCCAGGGCCGCCACGCGGGTGGCGAGGTCCGCGCCGTCGACGAGGGGCGGCAAGCCGTCGAGGTGGTCGTACGGCTCGCCCGACGGATGCACGCTCGGGCCGACAAGCGTCTGCCCGCCGGTGCTCCGGATCTCGACGATCGAGCTGCGGTCGACGGGGTCGACATGCTTCCTCGTCCTGATCCCCTCGGCGATGTACCAGCGGTGCGAGCGCGGCGAGCTGGGCCGGCCGGTCACCACAGATGTGTTAGGCAGGAAGTCATCCGCCAGCTCGAGGGCCTCGGGCGAGTCGAGATCGACGTCGACGAGATGCCCGCTCGGCTCACCGAGGAGCAGCCCGATGTTGCCGGTGCCGTTGAAGTGGAGCGGCAGCTCGTCGGGGCCGAGCCGGAGTTCCTGCCAGCCCTTGCGGACGGGCCCCTTGCGGCCCGCGGGCACGGGCACGACACGGAATCCCCTCGCCGTGTAGGCGAAGGCAGCGTCGAGAAGCATGGTCGAGGCGCCGCTCATCAGAAGGGAATCTCGTCGTCGGGGATGCCATGCGTCGACGGCGGTACGGTCTCGGTGAGGCCCTCGTCGCTTTCGAGGCGCGGCGGTCGGTCGCCGAGCGAGTGGCCGACGACGCGGTCGTACTTCTCGCCGGCGCGGCGCTCGACCGTGACGGCCAGCGTGGGCGCGAGCGCGCCAGCGTTCGCCAGCTCGACCGCCTCGTCGACCGAGCGAGGCACGGCCTCGCGCGAGCGCGCGGTCCACCACTGCTCGGCCTTGCGGCGCGCGTATCCCTCGTGCTCGAAGCACACCCACTCGCGGTGCCAGCGGTTGAAGCCGACGCGGTAATCGACCCGCATCGTGGGCGGCGCGTCGGGATCGTCGCGCTTCGTGTGGAAGCAGTACGCGACCTCCTGGACGCGCTCCTCGTTGCGGGTCACCTGGCCCGAGAGGATTCCCTCGCTCGTCGCCGACGCCTCGTGTTGCTGCCGTTCCTTCTCGGGGAACTCGAAGCCGCATTGCGGGCAGTTCGCGTAGCCGGTGGCCACGAGCGCCTTGCACTGCGGGCACTGCTTCGCGGGAGCGTCGCCGTCGCCGCGATCCTCCTGCCGAACGCGGATGTCGTCGACCGGCCCGTGCCGCAAGACGTTCCCGCCGAAGTCGAGGACGAGGCAGTCGGCCTTGCCCGGGTGCAGCCGGAAGCCCCTACCAACCATCTGGTAGAAGAGCCCGGGCGAGAGCGTCGGCCGAAGGATCGCGACGCAGTCGACGTTCGGTGCGTCGAACCCGGTGGTGAGGACGTTGACGTTCGCAAGGATGCGAAGGTCGCCCGAGCGGAACCGCTTGAGGATCGCCGCTCGCTCCGCCGACGGCGTCTCGCCGCAGACGAAGCCGCACTCGAGGCCGTGTCGCTCCCGGAACACATCGACGACATGGCGACCGTGCCGGACGCCGCTCGTGAAGATCAGGATCGATCGGCGCTCCGTCGCCTCGGCGACGATTTCGTCGCACGCGGCCTCGACGAGCGAGTCGTCGTCCATGAGGTCCTCGACCTCGCCCGGGACGAACTCGCCCGCGCGGACATGGAGCTGGTCGTAGTCGGGCCGGTTCGATCCGGCCTTCGTGCGGAGCGGGCTGAGCCAGCCCTGCACGATGAGCTCCTTCACGCCGATCTCGTAGCAGACGTGGTTGAGCACGTTGTCCGGCGAGCAGATCTCGCCCGACTTCAGCCGGTACGGCGTCGCGGTGAGCCCGATGACCCGGAGGTTCGGGTTGACGACCTTCGCGTCGGCCAGGAACGAGCGGTACATGCCGTCATCCTCGGCCGGGATGAGATGCGCCTCGTCGACGACGACGAGGTCGACCGGGCCGAGCTCGCCGGCGCGCTTCCAGATCGACTGGATGCCAGCAACGGTGACGGCGTAGTTGAGCTCCTTGCGCCGCAGGCCAGCCGAGTAGACGCCGACCGGAACGTCCGGGGCTATGGCCTGCAGCTTCTCGACGCTCTGCTCAAGGAGTTCCTTCACGTGCGCGAGGATCAGGACGCGGCCGCCCCAGAGCTGCACCGCGTCGCGGCAGATCGTCGCCATCACCGGCGTCTTGCCCGCCGCCGTCGGCAGGACGACGCACGGGTTGTCGTCTCGGGCGCGGAGGTGCGCGTACACCGCCTCGACCGCCTCGCGCTGGTAGGGCCGCAGCTCGATCATGCGACCTCCGTGATCTCGACGATGCAGGCGCCGCCGCGCACCGGCGTGCCGCGGACGATCCGCCAGTCGTCGACCTGCGAGTCGTCGCGGATGACGCGGGCGTGCTTCAGCGAGTCGCCGACCGCCTTCTGCGGGTTGTCGAGGTCGCGCCTGCGGCGGTCGGGCGGATGGAGCGTCACGGTCATGGTGAGTCGTCCGGTCAGGGTGGGCATCCCCGTCGCCGCGAGGAGGGAGCGCACGCGTTCGCGGTAGCTCCGCCCCTCGCGGCTGACGAGGACTCGGGGGCCGACGTGCCGCCAATAGCGGTTCACGCTCGGGGGATAGGGCAGCGTGAGGACGCGCCGTGCCATGGGGCGGTCAGCGCTTCCACGGAGGGGCCGAGCCCGCGACGGCGGTCGGCCGCTGCGGTGCCGAGCTCTCGCGCTTCTCGAAGGCCTTCACCACGTTGGTCATCTCGCCGTTGTCCTCGCGCTTCTTGAGGCCGACGACGATCGACAGCGGGATGTTGTGGAGTTCGACGCTGTCGTTGGGCTTCATCACCCCGACCGCGCGGCAGATGGCCGACAGATTGCCGCGAGCGATCTTGACCGTCGTCTCGTTCGGGTGCTTGAGCGTGAGGCGCTCCCACACCTTGCGGCCCTTGTAGGGGCCGTCGACGATCTCGAACTCGAGCTGGAGGTACTCGCCGGCGCCGTTCTTCGTCTGCTTCGTCGTCGAGTCGACGATGAGCGCGAGGTACTTGCCGGCGGGAATGGGCTCGAAGCCCACGTTGGGGTCGACGTCGTTGGCGTTGAATCCGTTCAGGCTGGGCATGGTTCAGTTCTCCGTGTTGCTGCTGTCGTTCGTGGTGGAGGCGAGAGGCTGCTCGCCGCGCGCGAACGCGGCGTAGGTGTCGAAGTCGAGAGGGATCTCGTCGGGGAGAGCCAGGCGGTTCTTCGCGACATGGGCCGGCCGCTCCGTCGTCCGGAGGACACGCTCGCCGGTGCCGATGCCCTGCACGCGCTTCCGGTCGAAGCCCTCGGTGCTGGTGCGGGTCAGGACGCGGTAGGTCGCGAAGAGCACCTCGTCGGCCCATTCCTGAAGGAGCGCCGAGGCCTGCTTCTGGAGCCGTGGCGCGTAGCGGTCGTAGGTCTCGGTCTCGGGGTTCGCGAACCGCTCGATTGCGGCGTGGGCGATGAGGATGACCTGCATGCCGCGCTCGTTGCGGAGGGCGTCGAGGCCGGCGAGGACCTCGCGCCACTGCTGGAGCGCGAAGGTGTAACCCTTGCCGTAGCCGATGTCCTCGATCGACTCGACGCCACGCTTCGCGCAGACGTCGGCGTGGATCAGCCGCTCGAGCCAGTCGAGCGAATCGATCACGACGGTACGGAAGTCGTGCTCGGCGGTGTAGAGCTCGCCGAGCGCGGTGAGCACGTCGCCGTAACGCGAGGCGAGCGGGAAGCGGGCGGCGTCGATGCTGCCGAGTCCGTCCTCGGTCTGAATGAAGACGGGCCGCTCGGCGCAGGAGGCGAACGAGGACTTGCCGACGCCGTGCACGCCGTAGACAAGGACGCGGCGGGGTGCGGCCGTGCGGCCGCGCGAAACCTGTGCGATGAGACTCATGGGACTCCGTTGGGTTCGGGATTCAGATGCGGTCGAAGGTGCGGAGGGACTCGAAGCGCGTCGGCCAGACGCCGGTGCGGCGGCACTGCGACAGCTCGTCCATCGCCTGCTCGTTCTCGCGCCGCGCCTGGTCGAGCACGCGGTCGGCGATGCGCCAGACGCCCGTGCGGTAGGGCTCGCGCTTCTCGACGGCGATGACGTGGACGGGCAGTTCGGTGCCCCAGACGGCGACGAGGAGAGCGCGGTAGAAGGCGAGCTGGTGCGGGTAGCCGAAGGCGAGGAGATCGCCCTCGAACCAGTCGAGCCGCTCGCAGGTCTTGAGGTCGACGATGCCGCGTCCGCCCTCGGGGTTGATCCAATCGAGGCGACCTTGGCAGCGATGCCCTCGGTAGTCGCATCGAACGACTCGTTCGGCAACGCCGTCGGCGAGCAGCGACGCTGCGATCGCGTGGGCGCGGACGCTCGACGCCATCTCGCCGATCGTGGCCGCCTGACCGTCATCGATCGCGGGCTTGCCGAGGCGCTCGGCCCACTCGCTGAACGCCTTCGTCGTCGAGCCGAAAGGCTGGCCGGTCTTCGGGTTGATGGGGCCGCCGACGGCGAACTCCGTCTCGAAGCGCTCGCGTCCCTCGAGGATGAGGACATGCGCGGCGCGGCCGAGGGCAAACGCCTCGCTGTCCTTGTCGGGGATCAGGCCGAGCTCCCGCTTGCGGAAGAGCGCCGGGCAGCGCCGGAACTCCGTGAGCGCATGCGACGAGAGGAACTCGCCAGCGCGGGCGTGGTAGACGTCGGAGGGTTCGCGGATCAGGGCGCGGAGATCGGGGGCCGTTGCTGCGGGCACGTGGATGTCCTCGGCGTGGATGTCGCGGACGAAGTCGCCTTGGCCGAGCCTCACGAGTGGGACCGGCGAACGGCCGCGATCGGAGTGGCTCGGTGCTGGCACGAACCTCTACATCTGCAGCACCGGCCCAACCGTCGCGTGTTTCCATCAAGTGCTCGGGGAGAGGCCGACCTCGGAGAGATGGCAGCGCATGGACGCCATCTCGCGGTAGAGGGTGCTCGGGTGGCAGCGGCGCTCCGCGGCGATCTCGGAGGCCGTCTGGTTCTTCAGCGCCTCGGCGGTCTGGTGCTGGCGGTGCGTCAGGCGCGAGAGTCCGAACCGAAGGTCATGCACGAGGTCAATCGCGGTGGGTTCACAAGAGCGGGGCGCCCGCGGCTCGGGGAAGCGGTGCTCGCGCTGCAGCTCGCTGAGGAGAAGCGGCGACCGCGCGGCGGAGCGCCGCTCGTTCCGGATGCAGCGGCGGCGGAAGACGGCGGTCAGCTCGATGACGCGCGAGGTGAACGTGCGGCGGCTCGCCCTGCTCGGGTCGTAGCGCCGTGCGGCGGAGCAGATCGCCGTGTAGAAGTCCTGCCGGAGGTCGTCCAGCCCGTCCTCGCTGAGCCGGTACTGGCGGCCGATCTGGGCGACGTGGTAGGCGACCCGCTCGTGGGCGTAGTCGTCGAGGAGAAGGCTCGGGTCGATTCCGGCGTCGTGCTTCGGCTGGAGTGTGCTTGTGGCTGGGCTCATGGTTGCTCCGTGTGCGTCGCATCCGTTGCGACATGTGCACGCGGAGTCTCGTGAGCTCCGTTCCCCCGATCAGTCCTGACCAGTCATGACTTGGCGAGTATTTCTGCTGCTGCGACGCCCCGGTCCGTCACGAAGTACCCGCCGCGCTTTCCGTGATGGCGCCCGTTGCCGAGCATGTCCACTTTGACCAGCGTCGACAGCGCAGCCTTCAGTGTCGCGTCCCACGGATAGCCTGCCCAATCAGCGACGGTGCTCTGATCAGGCGGGTTCATGGCGTTCGGTCCGATGATTCCCTTCTCGAAGACGGCGGTGAGACAATCGCGCTCGATCGCCTTCAGTCGCGCGACCTGGGCCAGCAATTCGCCCGTCATCGCGCCGGATCGAGGCGCTGGGATCGGCGGGGGCACGCTTGGCGTCGGCAACGAGGGGGCGGCAGGAAGCCCTCTGAACGCTTCAGCCATCGGGACGCTGAGCGAGATGCCCTGATGGTCGATGCGAAGCAACGACTCGAGCGACATGTGCACCGATTCGCGTTCGCGAAGCAGCGTTCGCACCGGTTCGCAGAGCATGCGCGCGGTCGGAGTCATCAGGAGGAACGGCTCCCGCACGCGGGCCGCGGTCGTTCCCGCAACCGACAGCAGGTCCTCGCGGGACTGGGTCACAGCAAGGACTGCTGGACTCCTTCGGGCGGCCGTCGGAGCCAAGTGGCCGAGCAGCCAGATCCGTCGTCCGAGGGCCTCGGACGCGCCGTCGACGCCGAGGGTCGCGGCGATGTCTCGCAGCAGCAGGCTCACATGGAGTTCATGGACGACGCGAGCCTCATGCGCCACTGCGACCGACGTCCCGGCGTCATCGTCGATGCCGACGACATCATCTTCGCCGTGCTCGACGATGCGCAGCCAGCGACCTTCGGCGTCGAGGATCGATCGTGCCAACTCGTCCCGCGGCCGGAGCCACCGAGCGATGACCGATGGGTCGCAGCCGAGCCATCGCTCCCACTCGCCGGTGACTCCAGCCCAGCAGGTCCGGTCCTCAAGCAGTCGCCATAGCTGCAACGCTCGATCCCTCCCGCATGAACCCACGTGCCGCAAGGAAGAGTTCGACGAGCTCGCTGTCGCCATCGCGCGTGTAGGTCGCGCGGTTGCCGGCCCGCACCGTGACGGGTCGCGGCTTGGTCGAGTCGGTGAACTCGAAGACGAGGGTCGCGGCCTCCAGTTCAGAGCCCGGCGGAATCATCTCGCCGTCGTCCTCCAGCGCTCGGAACACATCGTCGGCTGCGATGGTGTCGCACCGGTGCTGAGGGCCTCCCTTGTCGAGCCGAAGGGACGCGAGGCGAACGCGGCGGATGCCGGGGATATCCACGCAGCGGAGCGAGGCCGGGCCACCGCGAAGCGGCTCGAGGGTGTACTTGCGGTCGTCCGTGAAGAACGCCGCTTGTCCGAAGATGCACTGCCCGACCGCGCGGCGGATCATGTCGCGCTCGGACTTGAGCGCACAGTTGATGGCGACCTCGCAGGTGCGCCAGCGGAGCACCGCGTAGGCGAACTCCATCGGACGGAAGTGGATGGTGCTCGGTCCGTCGTCCTGCAGGCAGCCCTTCCGCTGATAGGGGCCACCGTGGCGGATGACAAGCCGGACCTCGCTCGCGCCCTGGAATGCGATCACGGTGGCATCGTCACCCCGGCCTTGGCCGCTGTACCACGCTCGGACCATCGACTCGAACTGGGCAATCGCGCCGTCGAGGTCTGCGGGGCGAAGCCGTATCGCGTCAGGCAACGGCATGAACGAGACGAGCGAACGCCGCTTCGTCACGATGTGTTCCGCATGCTGGCGACGGAGGAGCTCGGGAGCCTCCATCCAGAGCTGCAGCGCGAGATCGGCTGGAGATCGCTTCTCCGATGGATCAATGGGCATCCCGGCTGCCACGGCTGCGTCGATCAGCCTCGCCATGCCCTCGGGGGTGGCCATCTCGTGGATGTGGGTCAGGGCGTCCGCGAGGTCGAACGGCGTGTCGTCGTGCGGCGCAAGAATGACTCTCGCAACGGCCGCCAGATCCAGCCGCTCGGGATCCGGACCGAAGTCGAGCCCGTGCCCCGCAAGGAAGGCCGAATGCGGAGCCAGCAGAGCGTGGAGCCGTGGGAGATCGAGCTCGTAGATGACGGAGGGGTCGTTGAATCGGGGGAGATACTTCGGCTTGCGGGGCATCGGGAACACTCCTGGCGCGTCCGCCGAACCCCACGGTCCAGAAGGACTGCCGATCTGCCCGCATTCTACTCTTGGCCGGTGTTTGTTCGGTCGCTAGCCGTTGCGGCCGGTCGGGCGAGAAACACTACCGACAGTGTTTCCACCGGCCCTCAACCAGAGCTTCCCAACCCGCCCGCTGTCGTCCCCAGCACGGCTCCGCAGCGACGCGCCGGAGGTGCGTTTCCACGATCGGATCCCGCCCCTCCCGCACCCGGGGCAGCTCTAGTAGCGCGAGCTGGATGTCGGGGGCGAGCAGAAGCAGGTTCGCGATCTGCGTCATCCGAGCTCGGGATACATGGCCGACGGCCGCCGCCTCCGCGAGATCGCCGACCGCTCCCGACTTGATGAGCCCCTCGATGCGGATCGCCAGCGCCATGAGGCGTGCGACGCGAGGAACTCTGCCCTCGTTCGTGGCATCTGTGATCGGGCGCGGTCCATCGACGATCTCGCGGCGACCGCGCGTTCGGGTGGCGAAGTGGATCTCCTTGGTGACCGTCACGGCCGACATGGGGCCTCCTCCTCTTCGACGTCAGCATCGGCGTGGAAGGTCACGCTCACCGCCTCGCGCGCCGCGTCGTACTCGACGCTCCGGACGAGAAGGCGGACGAGGCGTTCCTGCTCCGCCGCTGCGAGCGCGTTCCACATCGGGTCGAAGGCTTCGATCGTGCCAACGAGCTCGTCCTCGTCCAGCAGCCTCGCGCGCATCGCGGCAAGCCGCGAGTCGAGCCGCCGCTGGTCGGACGAAAGGGCGCGGATCTCCTCGCGAAGCCCGCCTGCTCGCGCGGCGCTGCCGTTGCGGTCGCGACCCGACTCGACGAGCCCGCTCAACTCCTTCCGCGCCTTCCCCAGTTGGGCGACGATGCCGCGGCGCTCGGCCTCGAGGTCGGCCACGCGGCCACGCAGTGCCACCTGCGCGCGTCGCACAGACTCGGCCAGCAGCGCGTCGTCCTTGCCGAGCGACCGGATTTGGTCCACCACGAACCTCTCCAGCTCCTGCGCGGGCAGCGACGGACCCGGGCACTGGCTCCAGCCGCGCTTCTGAGCCCGCGAGCACACGTAGTAGCGGTAGCGCTTCTCGACGCCGCCCTTCGTCCGGTCGCTCGCGTAGTGGTGCGTCATCCCGCAGCCGCAGGCCTTGCAGCGCACGAGCCCCTTGAGGATCGCGCCGTGCTTGTTGCTGCTGCCGCGCCCGTCCGCGCTGCGATTGGACTTCAACGCCTGACCGACCCTCTGGAAGATCGCCTCGTCGACGATCGCTTCGTGCTGGCCGTCGAACGCATCGCCCTTGTGCTTGACCTTGCCGAGGTACGCGACGTTCGTGAGTAGGTTGAACAGCTGCGACTTGTCGAAGCCGTGCCCGCCCTGGGGCTTGCCTTCCTTCGTGGTCCACGCCTTCGTGGCCCAGCCCATCTCGTCGAGACGGGCGATCGTGCGCGAGACAGAGCCGCATTCAAGGTAGAGCGCGAAGATGCGACGGACCCTGTCGGCCTCGGCCATGTTGATGACGAGTCGGTTGCCGCCCGGCAGTCGCTCGATGTCGTAGCCGAGGATCGGCCGCCCGCCGCCCCACATACCCTTGCGCTTCGCGGCGGCGATCTTGTCGCGGGTGCGCTCCGAGATGATCTCCCGCTCGAACTGGGCGAAGGAGAGCAGGATGTTCAGCGTCAGCCGCCCCATCGAGTGGGTCGTGTTGAACTGCTGCGTCACGGAGACGAACGAGACGCCGCGCTTCTCGAACACCTCCATCATGCGGGCGAAGTCGATGAGCGAGCGGCTGAGGCGGTCCACCTTGTAGACGATGACGCAGTCGACCAGCCCGGCCTCGATGTCCGCGAGCAGGCGCTGGACGGCGGGGCGGTCCATGTTGCCGCCGGTGAAGCCGCCGTCGTCGTAGCGCGTCGGGAGGCAGCGCCATCCCTCGGCTCGCTGGCTCGCGATGAAGGACTCGGCGGCCTCGCGCTGCGCGTCGAGCGAGTTGAAGTCCTGGTCGAGTCCCTCCTCGCTCGACTTGCGGGTGTAGACCGCGCATCGGATCACGCGATCGGGCGCTGGCTCGCGGCCTCGCTTCGTCATAATCGCGCCGCCTCCTTGGGCTTGGTCAGGCCGAAGAAAAGAAGCCCGTTCCAGTGCGACCCGGTGATTGCGTGCGCCACCGCGCTCAGCGAGCGGTAGACCTCGCCCTCATGCTCGAACCCGTTCGGCAGCACGGTCACCCGGTGCTCGCGGCCCTTGAAGGGGCGCGTGAGGATGGTGCCCGGCGGCGGAACGCGCTCGTCGCGCTGAACTGCCAGATGCGTGGTCGCGCCTCCGGCTCGGAGCGTCGGTGGCGGTGCCGGTGGCGGGCGAAGGCGAAGGTCGGCGTCACGCGCCAACTCGCGGGCCAGCGCCCGGGAGCGTTCGATCGCCCGAGTGGCGAGGTCGCCCTCGGCGATCGCCTGGATCCGCCACGCGATCCGGCGGAAGAGCCATTGCTTGTTGCCGGAACGGGCGGCCTCGCCGAAGACCTCGGCGTAGCGCCTCTGCAGCTGGCCGACGGTCATGCGCTCGAGGGCGGCGATCTGCTTGGGGATGGGGTCGGTCTCGATCATGCGTGCTCTCCGGCCTTGGGCCCGTTCCGATCGGGCGTTCCGGCCAGTGGCACACTGAGCCTCGATCCGGCCGAGAGTGCAAGTCCATCAACGGCAGAAACTTCCGGCTGCCCGGCAGATTCCGATCGGGCGGCGATGGCCTTGGCGATCCCGCTGGCGATGATCGTCGCGAGCTCGCTCCGCCGCTGGCGTGCCGACATGTTCCCGGCGCGCGATGTCCTCGGCCGCGCGTGGCTACTGCGTCCGTGCATGGGGATGTCCTTCCGCCCCCGCTGTCAACGGGCGGGTGGCATCCCTCTACATCTGCAATAGGGACGGAGTCGTCGCACCCCCAGGATCCATTTAGAATCGGCGACGATGGTCAATCCAGACCAAGCCGGCGCCCTGGTCAAGACTCCGATGCAAAGCGCCGCTTTCACGAATGACGAGGACGGGAAGCTGGCGGTCGAGCAGCTTGCTCTCGGTCAATTGGATCTCTATCGGCGGCAGCCGAAGGAGCTCGTCAGCCACGCGAACAGAGAAACCGCCGCTATAGAGGGCTATCGCGGCCGCCAACTGCTGGAACTGCTCCAGAACGCAGACGACGCAGCGGGAGGCACAGACGGCGCTCGGCTGCACATCGCGCTACTGGACGGGCATGTCGTAGTGGCCAACTCGGGAGTCCCGTTTTCGCCGGGTGGCCTCGAGTCTCTTGTGATCAGCGATTGCAGCCCAAAGCAGCTCGATCGAAACAGGTATATCGGCTGCAAAGGACTCGGGTTCCGATCGGTGCTGACCTGGTCGGATTGCCCGCTGCTCTCAAGCGGCCATCTATCTGTCGGGTTCGACCGAGAGCAAGCGGGCAATCGGGTCGAAGCGCTCAGATCAGAGTCTCCCTCGATCCGGTCCGTACTGGATGGCTTTGTCGCCGCAGAAGGGCACCTCCCGATACCCGTAATGAGATTCCCATTTGTGCCGGCACCGCGAGAACTCGAGCTGGCGCGGAAGTACCGGAAGAGCGGGTTTGACACGGTCCTAGTGCTTCGACTGCCAGGCGACGGGAGATACGAAGAGGCCCGGCGGGATGTCCTTCAACAGTTGGATGGTATTCAGACGGAGGCGCTTCTTTTCTGCCGTTCCCTTGCAGAGATTGAGGTTGTCGGCACGAGTGTGCGACGGTGGGAGATCCTGCGCGACCACGTAGACTCGTCGACGACCCAACTCATCATCCAGAGTCCAGAAGGGGATTCGCATTGGGCACTGCACCGAAGGGAGGGGAGGATAGAACGCAGCGACGGCGCTCGGCCTCGCAGACCCCGCGAGTACGAGACCGCCGTGGCGGTCCCAAGCGATCCCGTCCACGCGTCGAATCGCTGCCTCTGCGTGTTCTTCCCGACAAAGGACACCCTTCCGTTGCCGATGGTGCTCCACGCGACCCTCGAATTGAGTGACGACCGGAACCGCGTGCATGACACCGTCGACAATCGGGAGGTGCTTGGCGCATTGGCCGCCCACGTGGCAGAGATCGTGACTGCGGTGGCGGACCCCAAGCACCCACGACGTGCTCTTCGGCTCATTGATGGATTGGACCGAGCTGACCCCGAGTTGCGGCGCCTCGGCTTTGTTGATCGCGCTGTGGCTGAACTGAGGAGCCGCCGGATCTTCCCGCGAATCGACGGCACGTTGGGCACGGCAGCCGGCGCCTACCGGACACCTCACGACTCATGGCATCCTCTCCTCTCGCCTTCCCACTTTCCCGATGTGCTGGATGTGCGTAGCGACGAGAAGCTCGTCGGAGTCTTGAGTCTCTTTGATATCGGGTGGTACGACGCGTCGGAGCTGCTATCTCGCTTGCGCCGACAGCTTGAGGAGATGGAGCCGCTCGCTGCGGGTGAGCTGGTGGGTCGCCTGCTCGCGACCGAACGACTCGGCAAGCTGCCGCTGGGCACGTTCATACTCACAACGCGCGGCGCATTTCTCGGCACCGAAGAGCAGTGTTTCTTCACGCCTGGGGCGAACCAGTTCCCCGTTCCTGAGTGGGCGCAGGACATTCAATTCGTACACCCCGAGTTCCAACGTGGACTTCAGGCAGCATCTGGTGCCTCGAATATCCGCGCTTTAGTGGGGCGGCTGGAGGCTCGCGACGCCAAGGTTGACGAGTACAGGCTCGACACCGTCGTGCGCGCGCTTGTGTTGCGGGCGAAAAAAGCCGATGAGCGCGAGCAACCGAGTCGAGTCCGTGAGCTCCTGAAATGGCTGTTCCATACAACGCGCGGAGAGCCAGGCGCCTTGTCTGGGGTTACTGTGCCCATCCTCGACTCGACAGGCAGCGTCGTGTCTCCGTCAGATTGCTATCTCGGTGCGGGATACCCGGGCAGTGAGACGCTGCATCGCCTGTACAGCGCCGTTGATGGTGTTCTGTTTTCGGGATCACCCGACCAGATGGGCCTGAGCTCGGTCGACGCGCACCAGGTTGGCGAGTTCTTGGTCGCACTCGGTGTGCATGAACGGCCAAGAGCTGTGCCGCTGCTGCTCGCGGACAGCGAGCAGCTTGCTCGCCGCGCGCTGGAGCAGCATGAGTACCCCAGCGTGATCCGCGAGGTCGAGTGCGAGGACTTGAGCGCTGCCGAGCGTCTCCTCAAGAAGATCGGCGTCGAAGGCGTCTTCGTCCCAGACCATCTCGACGAGCTTCTTCACAAGGCCGACCCGGCAGCCCTCGTCGCCTACCTACTCTCGGACGGTCAGTATCACCTCACCAGCGACGCCATCGAGGGTGCTTGTTTCGTTGCCCAGATATCACGCGAACAGAAGCTCTGGCAGGACCGCAGCGTTCGGATTCCGAATCCGGTGATGCTTGCCCTCCGTTCCACGGATTGGGTGCCTACCGAGGATGGAACACGATGTACGCCGGGGAAGGTGATACTCAGCGGCGCTGCAGGTCGTCTGCTCCGGGGTCTCTACTCGCAACACGCCATCAACGTCAACGACCCCGCCATTCGCAAGAGCGGAGGTCGACGCGCGGTCAATGGTCTACTCACTCGCCTCGGGGCGATCTCATCCTTGGAGGCGATCGATGCAGATTCGCTGTACGAGTTGTTGAGTCGTCTCCCTGACGACGACCCTGAGGGGCGGCACGCGCCAGGCGTGTACCGCACCCTGATTGAAGGGGGAGTCATGGCCGAGGACAGTGCCGCTCGGCGAAAGTTCTTTAAGGCTGGACAGGTGTGGTCTCGCTTCCAGGGACGATCGGCGTACTTGCCCGTCTTGGAGGCCAGATACAACGCGAATCTCACGGTGCCGCGTGTCATCGAGCAGCACCTGAAGATTGCCGAGTTTCCACGACGCAAGTCCACCAAGCTTGTGCGTGAGCTGTTCGGAGTGGAGCCGCTAGCGACAAAGGACATCAAGATCGCGCTGGTTGACGAAGGTACGGAGTACGCACCCTCAAGTGAGGATGCGAACGTCGCATTCAGACGCGCCCTTCCGTACCTCTACGCGATTCGCCTTGGGAAGAAGCTCGATGAAGACAACCGCGAGCGCAATCTGTTGCATCAAGCCGAGCTCCGGCTCTGCACGCGCATGCGCGCAGAGGCAACGCTGCCGGGTGGGGAGTCGCAGATCATCGAGCTGGACGGACAGGGCGAGCGCCTGCTTCTCGATCGGACTCTCTACATCATCGATGACTTCGATCCGGGCGCGCCGTCACTCGTGCGATTCTGGCAAAGCGTGGCCGCACTCGTCGCTGAGCTATTGGGTACGGATGTCGCCGCAGAGGCGGCCAATGTTCTGCGGTGCCGGAGCGTGGCCGAGATGGAAGATGTTGTCCGCGGGCTCGTCGATGAAGATGCTGAGGCGAAACTGCAGGAGGCACATGAGCGTTTCCGCTCAGACGCGGAGGAGGACCCGCCACCTCCACAGCCAGTGCCGCCGCCATCCGATCAGAAGGGCATCGAGTCGAAGTCCGACGGCGACGTGGGCGGGAAGGATCCCGCGACCGGCAAGTCGGAGGACGCCAGTGGTCAAGGCCCCGGGTCTGACAACTTCGCGTTCCAGCCGGTGCAGCCTCCGAAGCGGAGGCCAGGCGCGCGCCGCAAGCTTGTGGTCGCCGCAGCCCCCGCTTCGGGTCGAATCAACAGACGCGGCCCCCTTGCGACGGAGGACGTCACGTTTCAAGTAGTTGAAGCCTACGAGATCCTGCAGGGCCGTTACCCAGTCCGCGTCAGCCACCTGCGCGGTTCAGAGTCGTTCGGATGTGACATCATCGGCCTGGATTCTGCTCAGGCACGTGAGCACGTCGTGGCCGAGAGTGAGGTCGAGGACTCCCACATCGCTCGATTCATTGAAGTGAAGGGGCGAAGTAGCCGCAGCGGGGAGGTCGAACTCACTGAGAACGAGTATCGCAAGGCAGAGTTGGAACGGGAGCGGTACTTCTTGTATCGCGTGTTTCGCGATCCCCATGACACGGCACGCTTTGAGGTGGCGATCCTCAAGGATCCAGTCCATTCAGGTGCGGTGAGGCAGGTGATTCGCTTTGACTTGTCGCAGGGCTCAGGAGCGCAGTGGTTGGAGATGGTTGCGGTTGAGGAGCCCCCGGCCGACGACGCCGCGATGCCGTGACGAGGGCTCGCGGCCATCGCCCCTTCGGCACAAGTACGAAGCTCCGTTCCGATCGGGGGCCTCAAAGCGCGATCCTGTTCACTGAGAGGCAGAGAGCGCGAGAGTTTGGCCCCGCCCGACCCCGAAACGGGTCGTTCCGATCCCCACCCCCAACTCTCACCTCGAAGTCGAGAGCGCCAAACCCTCGCCACGGCTCGCCAGCGGGGGCCATTTCGCCCCTCGGGCTGTAAACGACACGGCCCCCGCCACTTTGGACGGGGGCCGTCGAACTCCCCGATCGCGACTCGAAACATCTACCCGCCCGTGAACACGCGAGCGGCGGCCAAGGTGCTGCGGGCGCGCGCCATGCGGCCTGGCGCAGCCGCCCCGCTTCGCAAACTCGCTACTCGCACGCCGCCACGAGCACCGACGCCGGAATTTCCACGACGTCGCGCTCCGCGACGGCGAAGACGCGCTCATCGGGCCTCGGCTCGTAACCCGGCCCGCGCGCGAATTGCGTGAACGCGGGCAGAATCGCCCGACGCGCGCAGATCACGAAGCACGGCATCACCAATCGATCGGTGGAACTCGCAAGACGCACCGTCGGATGCAAGTGGCCGCACCAAGCAAAGGCATCAAACTCGCGAGCATCAGTCGGATCGTGGACGAACGCGAACGGTGCGTCGAGCGGTTCGCGGCGACGCATCCGCCAGGCTTCGTGCCCGCGAACCAGCCGGACACCACGCAGCCGTGCCCTCCATGAATACTGGCTCGGAGCTGTACTTCACGAGCTTCCCGCGCGTGGGCCTTCAAATTCGGCCCAACGCGCACCTCGGCGGGTCATGAAGCTCCGCGGGCAGCAGAAATGAATCGCGCGATCGTGCTCAGAGACGACCGACGAGCCCGCTCGATTGCCATAGCGCGACTCGAACCACGCAACGAACCGCAGCCTTGGCTCATTCGCGCACCGGCACGAGGACCGCGATCCGCTTCGAGTAGCCGGAAAGCACGAGTTCGTCTGCGTCGTTGCCCTCGACGAGATCGGCGGCGACCAGCGTGTGGCCGCGACCGGTATCCGTGAAGAGCGTGACCGGATCCCACGCCCCATTTCGTCGCACCAGCGCGCGGCAGTGCGCGTGGAAGCCGAAGATCGCGAGCGGCGCGATCTCGGTGCCGCAGCCGGGAAGCGGGAAGCGCCCCATGACGACGCCGCGTAGTCCGCTGTCGGTGCCTTCTTGTTCCAGCACGTCGGCGGCAAATGCTCCGGCCGCGTCCCGGCGGAAGCGCACGACACGGCCGCTGTAGCCGCATGCGTATGCGCCGGTGCCTTCGTCCGCGCAGGTCCGTCCCCAACCACCGTTCTCCTCCGCGACGATCACGGCGGACTCGGGCCGATCCAGATCGACGGCGAGCGCACGACCGCCCGCGAAGACCGCGAATACCTCGTGCGGCGGACGGCCTGTGGGGTCGCGCAGCAAGGCCATGTCCTTGATGCGCGGGCGAGGGTCCTTCGGCTGCGGATCCGTCAGCGGTGGGTCGCGGTAGATCAGTCGACTCTCCCAAAGAGCGTCGCCCGCTGTGGGCGTGAGCACGTGGATCTCGCCCGCGTAGGTGCCTATCACGAGACGCGTCGCAGCGCCCGGTGCGACGGGAGGAACCACTTCGATCGTGTGCACGTAGGCGCCCGGACTGAAGATCCGGCGCACCTTGGAGCGTCCGTGATCAACGCTGACCTGCAGCACGACGCCGCCGACTTCGTCTTTTCCCGGTTCGTACGCGCCGGCGTAGATCTCCTCGCCGGGTACGGCCGGATCGACATCGGCGATGGCGAGTCCTGTCATCTCCGAGTGATTCTCGTAGACCACCTCGGCGCGGGGCGAGCGCCCGCCATTCCAGTGCACCAGAACCATCCGACCGGCCTGGTCGACGCCCACGATCTGGGGGAGCGGGTCCGACGCATCCGGACGGCCGACCTTGACTCGCTCAAAGGCGGCGTCGCCTTCCCAGACGATTACGGGATCCCAGCGGGTTGTCTCAGCGAATCCCGCACGCGGCGACGATGCGCCGCCGCAGACGAGGATGGTGACGACGACGCAGACGCATGCTGATAGGCGCTTCATGGTTAGCCTTATCCTTCGATTTTGCTTGGGTTTCGGCTTAAGGTTGAGCTTCGTGGATCGCTCCGTGTGGGTTCACGGGCAGCGGCACCGGCCGCGTCCAGCGGAACCACCTGCAGCTTCCCGGTCGCCGGGCATCGCTGCACCGACGCGTTCACGCCGTACGCGAGGCGCAGGTTGGCGACCGTCAGCACCGACTCCGCGCTACCCGAGGCCAAGATCCGGCCGCCATAGAGCAGCGCGATTCGGTCGCAGTAGCGAGCCGCCAAGCTGAGGTCGTGCAACACCACCACACCTGCGGTGCCGACGCGTCGCGTGAATTCGCGCGCGAACTCCATCACCGCGAGCACGTGCATCAGGTCCAACTGCTGCGTCGGCTCGTCCAGTAGGAGAAGCGATGGCTCCTGCGCCAGCGCCTGCGCCAGAAGCACGCGTCGGAACTCGCCGCCGGAGAGCTCGTCCACCGGGCGCCGCGCGATGCCCGCGATGTCCATCTCGTCAAGGCAGCGCGCCACGACCGCGCGGTCGGTCTCGGTCGCACCGCCGAGAAAAGACTCGCGCGCAAACCGCCCCATGCCGACGAACTGCTCGACGCTGATCGGGAATGCCGGGACGCACTGCTGCGGCACCACCCCCACCACGCGCGCGATCTCGCGGCCGCCCATGCGGAGCAGATCCTTGCCGAGAAGCGTGATGCGCCCACGCGGCCTGATCGCGCCATAGAGGCAACGCAGCAGCGTGGACTTGCCTGCGCCATTGGGGCCGACCAAGCCGACCAACTCGCCTTCGGCGACATCCAGCGAGACGCCATCGAGCACTCGCCCGCGTCGGTAGCCGAACCGGAGATCTTCGGCGCACAGCATCACGCACCTCCTCTTCGCGACCGCATCGAGCGCATGATCGCGAGGAAGCACGGCACGCCGATGAGAGAGGTCACCACGCCAAGCGGCAGTTCCTGTGGCGGCACCGCTGTGCGCGCGAGCGCGTCGGTGGCGATCACCAAGAGCGCCCCCAGGCAGGCGCAGGCGGGCATGAGCGCGGAGTGGCCCGGACCGACGAGCTTGCGGGCCGCGTGCGGAACCACAAGCCCAACGAAGGCCAGGATCCCGCCGATGCAGACCGCCACCGCCGTCATCACGCATGTCAAGAGGAGCACGGCGCTGCCGGCACGGCGCACGTTGACGCCCAACCGCGCCGCGTCCTCTTCCCCCAGCGCCAAGAGGTCCAGGTGCCGCGAGAGCAAGCACGACGCGACGATCGCCACCGCTGCCACCGGCCCCACCACGATCAGCGGCGCCCAAGTGACCTGCCACAGTCCGCCGAGCATCCAAAGCGAGATGCGGCCCGTGACTCCCTCGTCGTGCGCCATGTAACGCAGCAGCCCGATGAGCGAGCCGAAGAACAGGCTGATGCTTAGCCCAGTCAGCACGACCGACTCCGTCGGCAGGCTGTTGCGTGAGCGTGCGAGCCCCAGCACCATCGCCACCGCGATCAGCGACATGACGAAACCGAAGGAGATCGTCGCGGCGTACGAGAGACCCAAGACGATCGCCAGCACCGCTCCGAACCCCGCCCCCTGCGCTGTGCCGATCACAAAGGGACTCGCCAGCGGATTGCGAAGAAGCGCCTGCAACATGCAGCCTGCGGTGCCCAGCGACGCGCCGACGCACGCCGCAGCAACGGCGCGGGGCAGGCGCATTTCCAGGATCAGCGTGGAGTTGGTCGAGGTCCCAGCCCGGCCCGCCAGCAGGTCCCCGATCGAAGTCGCGACGTCCGCGAGCGGCACCGGATAGACGCCGATGCACAGCGAGGCCACAACCGCGCCGATCACCACCAGCGTGCCACCGAGCGCGATGGGCAATGTTGGGGCTGCGCGCATGCCTCAGCGCGGCGTCGCCGACGCCGCGAGTTCCGGATGCAGCCAAGGCAGCAGCATCGACTCGCACTCGTCCACGCACCGCGGCGTTCCTTGCGCGACGTTGCGGCGCTCGATGGGAATGTGGTAGACGCGGCTCGCGCGCACCGCACGCAGCTTGTCCCAGCCCGGCCGCGCCTTCACCTCGTCAACCGTGTCCGCAAAGGCGCCCAACACGATGACCTCCGGGTCTGCGGCGAAGATCGCCTCGGGCGTGATGGTGGTATTGGCCTTCGCGATGTCGCGGGCGATGTTCAAGCCGCCCGCAAGTTCGATCATCGCGTTCATCACGCCTTGGTTGCCGACGGTCCAGCCGATGCCCGTCGTCTCGTAGTAGACGGTCACCTTGGGAAGCGACGCCGTCTGCCCTCGGATCTGCGTCTCCTTCGCCCGCATGTGCTCCAGGAGCGTGCGAACGCGGTCCTGCATGCCAAGCAGCTCGCCGATGCGTTCGGGAAGCACATGGATATTGTCGTAAGAGTAATGGTCCGGCGACCAGACCACGCGCAGGCCGCGATTCGAAAGCGCTTCCTTCAGGTCCGGCTGCGCAATCACGGCGTCCGGATGAAGCGCCAGCACCGACTCGACGTTGAACGCCGCGAGCTTGCCCGGGTGATCCTCATTGCGGATCTTGAGCTTGCCCTCGGTACCCGGCGCCGGGCAGTCTTCCTCGACGGCGATGACCCTGTCCAGCTCGCCCAGAGCGGTGAAGATGTCGACCGCGGCGCACGAGAGGCAGACGACGCGGGTCGGTGCGGGCTGGGCGGAGGCGGCGGGCACCGAGGCGGGAACGGGCGCGGCCGCCGGATCACTCCCGCACGAGGCGAGCATGGCGGCGCAGGCAGCGAGCGGGAGAAGGTGCCGTTTCGGCGCGGTCGTTTCCATAGGTAGCTTCGCAACTCCAACGAACAGCCGCCGCGATAAGGCGGTGCCGCGAGTGTACCCCGAGTCTGGCGCAGCTCCTGTTATCGAGGGAGGCGCGCTCCGTCGGCGTCGCCCGCGACCTTTTCGATGTTGCCGAGGCTTTCAGGAGAACTCTCCTTGGAAGCCCCACACGGGACCCCAACGTGGCCACACCGGGGCGCCGGCTCCCCTATCGGAGCTGACGGGGATGCGGCCGGGCGCTCTGATCGTCGCAGAAGCCCCGGATCAACATCGCCTCATATCACGGCTCGAACTGCCGCGACCAGTGCGGGACGTCGCGTTATGCAAGGTCGAACACCAGCCTCGGATCGACCACGTCGTACCCATGCGCGAGCACGTTGCGGAAGTCGATCACGCGGCGATACTCGGGAATGCGCTCGGCAACCTCGGGAAAGCTGCGGGCCAGCCTCGCGAGTGCTTCGCCGATGATTTCGAACGAGCGCTCCGTCGCTCGCTGCGTCCTCCGGTCGGCGACGAACTCCGCCTCGGTCATCCCATCGGTCATTGCAAGGATGTCCTCGCCGGCCGCGATCGCGTCTCGGAGAATGGTTCCGGGTTCACGCCGCATAGAGGCCGATCGCGTCGTGTCGCAGCGATTCCAGCAACAGGGGATTGCGGACACCGCGCACCGTGATGACATCGACTGGGCGGCCGAGGATGTCCGCCAAGTCCTCGCGCAGTCCCATGAAGGACCCGAAGAGGTCTGTCGCCCCATCGGGGAAGTCGACCAAGACGTCGACGTCGCTCCGCGTCGGGTCGAAATCGGATCGCGCCGCCGACCCCACGAGTTCGAGGAACGACACGCCCCGCCGCTTGCACGCTGCACGGATGCGGTCGAGATTCTGGGCGACTATCTCGATCATGAGGACAGGATAGTTGGAGGTCTGGACGATCGGAAGCGTTCGTCGTCTTGGAGGCGAACCGAGCTATTCGAGGCACGCCCCTGATCGAGACGCGAACCACCGCCAACGGTGCACGGCCGAGCGAAGGACGAGGCACCTCGGACGCACGCCGCGGCCCAGCGCACGTGCGGCGCAAGCGGCGCCCCCGCGCCGAGCCTTGCTACTCGCTTACAGCCACGAGCGCCGACGCCGGAATCTCCACGACGTCGCGCTCCGCGACAGCGAAGACGCGCTCATCGGGCGTCGGCTCGTAGCCCGGCCCGCGCGCGAATTGCGTGAACGCGGGCAGAATCGCCCGACGCACGCCGATCACGAAGCACGGCATCACCAATCGATCGGTGGAACTCGCAAGACGCACCGTCGGATGCAAGTGGCCGCACCAAGCATACGTATTGCCATCGCCAACGTCGGCCGGATCGTGGACGAACGCGAACGGTGCGTCGAGCGGTTCGCGGCGACGCATGCGCCAGGCTTCGGGAATTTCGGCCCGCAGGTCGTGATTGCCGGCGACGTATTCAATCGCGCCCGCAAACCCGTCGCGCCACGCAGCGACGCGCTCGACGACCTCGCGTGTGAGCCCGCGCCGCGCGTGCACGAGGTCGCCCACGACGACGATGCGCTCCGCGTCCGTGGCCCGTGCCGTCGCGCTCAGTCGTTCAAGCGTCTCGTCGAGCACGGTCCGCGGCATGGCAATGCCGAACGACCGGAACGTCTCTTCTTTTCCGAGATGCAGGTCCGCGACGAGCAGCGTGCGCCGCGCGGGCCAGAACGCCGCCCGTTGCGGAAGAAGCGTGATCGATTCGCCCGCGACACCGACCATGGCGCCGCGGGGCGTCGACGAGTTCGATCCGTTCTCGCGATGGTCAGTCGCCATGGCCGACCCCCACGCCGAATCGCGCCAATCGTTCGAACAACGTCTCGGTCGACAGCGACGACCCGCCGATGCGATCGGCGACGAGCGGTAACGCGAGCGGCCCCGGCGTCGGACAGCGCACGATCGCGAGCGGTCCCGCCTCGAGTCGTCGTAGCGCCCGCACGAGTCGACTCTCCTCGAACTGCCGATCCATGACTTCGCGCCGTGCTTGGCTTAACAACAAGTTTTTCGGATCAAACTCGGCCAGCACGCTCCACAGGAGCGACGCGCTCGCCTGCAACTGCCGGTTCGTCCGCTCGGCGCCGGGCATCTTCTGCACGATCAGTCCCGCGACGCGGGCGACCTCGCGAAATTGACGCATGCCGAGCTCGCCGATGTTCACGCTTTCGAGCAGGTCGTCGATCAAGCGATCGGTCGAAAAGAGCGCGCTATCGAAATGGCGCACGAATGGATAGTCCGACGCCGTGAGCAGTTCGATGCCATAGTCGTTCATCGCAAGCGAAAACGTCGCGCGGCGAATGCGCCCGAGCCGCAGCGCGAGGAGCGCCGCGAGGCCCTCGTGCACGAGTCGCCCCTCGAACGGGTAGACGAAGATGTGGTGTCCTTCGTCGCTCTCGGCGGTCTCGACGAGGATCTCGTCGAACCCTGGAACGCGCGAGATCGAGGCCTGCATCGCGAGTATCGGCGCGGCGGCCCGCATCTCCGGCTCGTCGAAGCCCCCGCGCCGCGCGTCGTCGAGCACGCGGCGCAGCGCATTCGCGAGGGCCGTCGACAGCGGAAAGCGCGAGCCGTTCCAGCGCGGCGTGAAGGTCGTTCGCTTCGGCGCCGGACGCACGAACGCGACGAGGTCGTGCAGGCTCACGAACTCGAGCGTGCGGCCAGCGAACAGGAACGTGTCGCCGGGTCGCAACCGCGCGACGAACTCCTCCTCGATCGAGCCGAGCGTGCCGCCGCGCCCCGACATCCGCAGCGTCACCGTCGCGTCGGCGGCGATCGTGCCGACGTTCAGTCGATGCACCTGTTCGATGCGCCGACCCGCCGAAACGTAACGACCATCGACGATCGCGACGCGATGGAACTGCGGATACGCCCGCAACGAGTCGCCGCCGCGCACCACGAGGTCGAGGCACCAGTCGAAGTCCTGCCTCGACAGCGTCGCGAACGTCGTCGCGGTGCGCACTTCTTCGTACAGCTCGTCCGCGTCGAAGCCGCCGCCGATCGCGCAGGTCACGAGATGCTGCACCAGGCAATCGAGCGGATTCTGCAGCGTCGGCCGTTCTTCGATCTCGCCGCGGGCGACGGCCTGCCGCGCCGCCGCGATCTCCGCGAGCTCCATCGCGTGCGTCGGCACGCACAGGACGCGACACGTCGCGCCCGGGCGATGGCCGCTTCGCCCCGCCCGCTGGATCAGCCGCGCGATGCCCTTCGGCGAACCGAGCTGCACCACGCGCTCGACCGGCGAGAAGTCGACGCCGAGGTCGAGCGAACTGGTGCAGATCACCAGCGTGATCGACCCGTCCTTCACCTTCGCCTCGATCGCCTCGCGCACGTCGCGATCGATCGAGCCGTGATGCAGCGAAAGACGCTCGGCCCATTCCGGCTTCGCTCGCAGGATCTCCGCGTACCAGCGCTCGGCCTGCGAGCGCGTGTTGGTGAAGAGCAGCGTCGAGACGTTCGGATCGAGCCACGCGAGGAGCGGGTCGAGCATCGTGAGGCCGAGATGGCCGGACCACGGAAAACGCTCGATGCGCGACGGTACCAGACTGTCGACGACGATCGGGCGATCGACGGCGGCGCGGATGACGATGGGCTCGACGCCGGTGCCGACGATCATGCGGGCCGCCGCCTCGGGCTTCGCGAGCGTCGCGGAGAGCGCCCACGTGCGCAGCGACGGCGCGAAGCGGCGCAGGCGCGCGAGCGCCAGCTCGACCTGCACGCCGCGCTTGCTGGCCATGAGTTCGTGCCACTCGTCGACGATGACGCAGCGCAGTCCGCGGAAGAGTTCGCGGGCGTCGCGCTGGGCCAGGAGGAGCGACAGCGACTCAGGCGTCGTCACGAGGATCTCGGGCAGTCGCTTGCGCTGCCGCGCCCGCTCGCGGGCCTCGGTGTCGCCGGTGCGGGCGCCGACGCGCACGTCGAGCGCCAGTTCCTCGATCGGCGCCCGCAGCGCCTTCTCGATGTCGCGGCTCACCGCCCGAAGCGGCGTGACGTACAGCACGCGCGCCGACGAGCCGTCGTCGCGCGAAACGCCGTCGCCCGCGAGTTCCGCGAGCGGTCCGCCGAACGCGGCGTATGTCTTGCCCGCGCCGGTGGGCACCGTGATCAGGCCGCTCCGGCCGCGCTCGAACGCGGCCCAGCTCGCTTCCTGATACGGATACGGCGTCCAACCGCGGGCCCGGAAGTAGGCGCGCAGCGGCGACTCGCGAGGACTCGACGCCGCCGCCGTCGCCGCGCGCGGCGAACGGCGCGCAGGCGAGAAGACAGAGCGAGTTCGGGCGCTCGAAGGCACGTGCGGAGAATACGTCAGTCGCGCGGCGGCGCGCCCGCGTCATCGACGCCGTCGAAGAACCGTCCCACGCGCACGTAGACGACGCTCGTCGCGACCATCAGGAGCCCCGCCGCAAGCATGCCGACGACGCGCCAAATCGTGCCGGCGCCCTGCATGTCCACGAGCAGCACCTTGGCGGCGACCAGCGCGAGTCCGGCGAGACCGGCATAGCGCAGCGCGGCGGCGCGGCGCGCGAATCCGATGGCAATCAGCGCGAGCGCCGCGATGCCCCACCACGCGCTGAGCGCCGCCTGGCGCGGCGTGCCGTCGTCGACGAACCCGCGGCTCGGGTCGAGCGCCGCATCGATCACCAGCGAGACGATCCAGATCGGAATCAGGACGAGGAAGACCGCGAGCGCAGGCGGGACGCTCGCGAGGGCCGGCCGATCCGAATCGACGTACGCGCCGCGTCGCGAGTAGGCGATCGCGCAGCCCACGAATGCGACGACGCCGGAGCCGACCGTCGCATTGGCGAACAGCGGCTCGTCGAACACGCCGCTCATGCGCGGGAGCACGGTCGCGAACATGCACCAGATGAACGAGCCGAACACGATGATCTGTGCGCCCGTCGCGTGCACCAGCTTCCACTGTCCGGCGCGACCGATCAGGAGCGTGACCACGCCGATCGCGGTCAGCACGACCGTCGCGACATCGCATCGCAAGCGAGGCGATGCGGCGCCGGAAGGATCCACGAGATCCGCGAAGATCTCGAACGTCGCGACGATCGCCAGAAGGACGATCGAGGTGACGAGGAGCCGCTCCTGCGCCCGTCGCTCGAGCTGGCGCGCGGCGAGCAGCCACATCGATCCGACGGCGCCGAGCGGCGGCGCGAGCAGCGCGACGACCCCGGTCCCCCCGAAGACGGTTGGCAGACGAAAGAACATCCAGAGGGAGATGACGAAGAACAGGCTGGCCACGGCGTACCAGCGCGGCCAGCGCAACAGGTCATGCCGGAACGCGAGCGCGAAGTAGAGCGACGGCGCCAGCATGAGCGCCAGCGCGAGGCACGGTCCCGCGCGCAGGAACGATCCACCGATCCACATCACTTCGAAAAGCAGGCCGCACAGCGGCGCGATGAAGACCAGCCGCGCCGCGAGATCGTTCGCGTCGGCGAGCGACGGGGCGGGACTGCCGGCGACCAGCGTCGCTTCGTCCCCCGCGGTCGCCGATCGCCGTGACCATCGCCACGCGACGAAGGCGAGCGCCGTCACCGCGACCGCGCCGCCGGTCCAACCCGGCGGCAGGTGCAGCCACCAGCCGTTGCCGAGCGGCGGACGCACCGTGCCGACGGTGCGCAGCAACGAGGACACGATGCCGGCGAACGCGCCGAGGATCAGGACGACGAAGCCGAACGCCGCGGTCGGCTTCGAGCGCAGCCGTCGCGCGAGTTCGAGCGCGCCGACGCCCGTCGCGACCCACGCGGCAGTGAGCGCTCCATGCCGCAGGAAGATGCCGATTCCCGCGACGAACAAGATGCCCGCCTGCGCCCAGAGCGCGATGCCGAGCGTGCGGGCGGCGCCGAGCAGCCGGCGCTCGTCGTCGGTGGTCGCCTCGCCGGGTTCAAGGTTCGTCAGCGGCCGCAGCGCGTCGAGGCCGCCGCCGAACTGCAGCGCGAGTCCGGCGGAGAGGAGCGCGAGCGCGATCGGCACGTAGGAGAAGGCGCTGGTCCACGGCCCCGGTCCGAGCGCATCGACCGAACCGACCGACGCGACGGTGAACGTCATGAGCAGCATCGACGCTGCGTTAGCCCGCGGCGAGCGCCCGCGCAGCGCGGCGACGATCGCCTCGAACGTGGTCATGCTCCACCATGCGGCCGCGAGGGTGACCGCCAGCGGTTGTGACGTGTGGCCGACGACGGCGAACCACACGGCGCCGACGACGATCGTCGCGATCACGCTCACGAAGCGCAGCGCGAGGAACGGCGACGGCGCGACCGAGGCGAGCGCGAGACCGATGCCGAGGAGGATCGTGAGATGCGTCGGCGGCAGAAGGCCCGGTTGGTCGATCGCGCCGAGGACAAGGAGCGCGAGTTCTCCGCCGACGACGCTCACGACGCCGACCGAGAGCATGCGCGAGTGCCACGTGAGGAGCGCGCCGACGATGGCGACGCCCGTCGCCATGGCGAGCGCCGCGCTCACCGAGAAGACACCGAGCGGCCACGATCCGGCGAGCGTCGCCAAGTACAGCGATCCGACGCCGGCGGCGAAGAGCCCGACCGCGGCGGCTCGACCGAAGCGGCGCAGCGCGACCTCGCCGACGACGAGCAGCGCCGCCGCGAAGGCGTACGACGCGGCGAGGCGCGTGGTCGCGGTCAGTCGCCCGAGCCAGCCCTGGTCGTAGGCAAACTTGAGGAAGAAGCCGACCGCGGCGAGCACGGCGATCGCACCGACCCACGCCGCGAGCTTCGCGCCGAGGAACTGTTCGAAACTGACCCGCGACGGTCGAGGCTCCCGGTGCGGCGGCGGTGCAAACACGACCGGCGGAAGCGGCGGCGGCGGCGCGACCGACTCGGTCTCCCGAACGTCCGCCGCGGGCTCCTCGAATCGGGGAGGACATTCGTCGCGCCGCTCGCGCAGGTACGAGGTCAGCGGAAGGTCGTCGGTCTTGGGCCGCTCGGGCTTGTGCCGAACGACGATCGGGGCGGCGTCGCTCGCGTCGGCCACGGGGGGCACGACGGGCGGCGTGGTCGCCGAAACGCTCGGGGCGACCTCGATCCCCGCCGCACGCAGCGCGGAGCGAAGCGAGGCGACCTCCTCCTCGAGCGCAGCGATGCGCCGTCGCATCGCGCGCACCGGACGCTCGTGCTCTCCCGCACTGCCGCCACTCATGACCGCAGTGTATCGGCGCCGTGTGGCGCTACACCGTCGATGGCGCCGCCCGCTCCTTGGTCGCGCGGCCCGACGCGACTCGACCCTTCCAGCTGCGCTGCCCGGTGAGCGCCAGATACAGGCTGTACCACTGCACGGCGGTCATGAGCAGGACGCCGATCGGATGCAGGACCGCGGAGGCGATCGACTGCCGGAACCGGTTCGCAAGCGCGAAGCGCTCCACGAGCCCGCAGGCGACGGCGACGAGCGAGCACCACGTCGCCGCATCGACGGGCCGAAACGTCGCGGCGCTCCACGCGAGGAACACCCACGGGAACACGTGTCCGAGGAGGTGGAGCACGGTGACGAGGACCAGGAGCGCGAAGCTCCCCAGGCCTTCATACGCGTTCTTCGCGAAGCCGCGCCAGGTCTGGGCGAAGCCGCGGTACATGCGACACGTCGCGAGGTCGGTGCCGTCGAAGAGGTCGGTGCGAAACCTGTGCGCCCGGAACGCCCGCGGCATCATGATCCCGTCGTGCATCGAATCGCAGAACGCTGCGTGGCCGCCGCTCGCGCGATATGCGTCGGCGCGGGCGAAGAGGAACTGGCCGCAGCCGGCGCTTGCGGCGGCGTCGAGCGAGCGCCGCATGCGCCGCATCGGCAAGTACGAGAGCAGCAGGAAGTGAACGAGCGGAATGACCAGCGCCTCGCCGAGCGTCTCCGTCACTTGTCGCGGAAAGGTCGAGAGGAGCGCGACATCGCGCGACGTCGCCTCGCGCAGCGCGGTCGCGACGCACTCCGGCGCGAACCGGACGTCGGCGTCGGTGAAGAGGAGCCAACGGCCGCGGGCCTCGTGCGACATGCGCCAACACGCGTGCTGCTTGCCGTTCCAGCCGTCGGGCAGCGCGACGCTCGTCGCGACCCGCACGCGCGGATCCTCGGCGCGGAGGCGAGCGAGGATCTCCGGCGTGCGATCGGTCGACTGGTCGTCGTAGCACACCACTTCGACGTCGACCGCTTCGCTCGCGAGCAACGAGCGCACGCACGCCTCGATGTTCCGCTCCTCGTTCCGCGCCGGCACGCAGATGCTCACGAGCTCGCGACCGCGCCATTCGCCAAGCGGCGCTGGTCGCGCGTAGCGGCGAAGGTTGAGGAGCGCCATCGCCAGCGCGCCAAGGGCGGCGCAGGCGCCCGTCGCGAGGAGCGCGGTGGTCAGGTCGAACGTCATCGGGCCGCTCCGCTCGCGGACTCGCGGTGTCCGACGTCGATGGCGCGACTTCGGCCGGTCAGCGCAAGCCAGAGGTCGTAGACGGGTTGGATGCGGGCCGCGCCGCCGACGATGGCCTCGAACTGCGACGCGTCGCGGCCGCGCACCGCCGACGCGAGCGATTGCGCGTTTCCGCGCATCGCCGCGGCGATGGCCCGCTGCCACGCGGTGGTCGTCGGACTCGCTGGCGCTTCGATCGGTTCGACGCGCAGGAACACCTCCGGCCGCTGATCGTTCCAGAACGCGTACTCGATCGCGACGCTCGCGGCCCGCGCGATGCCCGCGTGCGCTGCGAGCGACGCTGCGCCCGGCCGCACGACGATCGGCTCGCGCGGATCGGCGAATCGTCCTTGCGGCGTCAGCATCACGACCGCGTCGGGAGCGTCGACGAGTCGCTCGATCACATACGCCTGCATCGCCGCGAGCGACGCGGGATCGTCGGGATCGATGCCGAACATCCCCAGCTTTCGCATGAACCGGAAGCGTTCGAGCTCGCGCCGATCCATCGGTGCGACGACCTCGCGCGGCGCGAACCAGCGTCGCCACAGAAGCGATGCGACGATCGGATCCCACCACGACGAGTGCGACAGAACGAGCAGCGTCGGACCGCGCGCCGCCGCGACGTCGGCCAGCGCCGCTCCCCCGCCGCGCACCGCGCGGATCGCGTGAAAGCGTCGCCGGAGCATGCGTTCCGCGTACCACGTGAAGACGCGGCGCACGCGCGGATTCGGCGTGGCCGGCAGCAGCCCGCCGTCGCCGGCGCTCATGCGTGCGTTAGCGCCGGCGCCCGGCATGCGTCCTCTCTCGCCGGCGCCGAGCGTCGCTGCGGCAGCCCGACGTCTTCGGCGAGCGCGTTCGCCGCGGTCACGCCGCTCATCAGGACCATCGGCACGCCGGGGCCTGGATTCGCGCTGCCGCCCGCGAGATAGAGGCCCTTCAGCACCGACGAACGGTTGCGCGGCTTGAATCCGCCGTTGAGCCGACCGTGCGACGCGAGGCCGTAAATCGCGCCGCCCTCGGCGTTGTACATCTGCCCGATGTCGACCGGCGTGAGCCTTCGCTCGACGACGATGTGCCGCTCGATGTCGCCCATGCCGAATCGCTTCAGCTTCGCGATGATCGTCTCTCGGTAGCGGTCGAACATTCCGCCGGCCACGTTCCAGTCGTGACCTTCGCGAAGGTACGGCGTGTGGATGAGCGCGTAGAACGCCTCGCATCCGGCCGGCGCCTGCGCCGGATCGCTGCGGCTGGGGACGCAGAGATAGATCGTCGGATCGCGGGCCGGGATGCCCTTGCGGTAGATGTCGTCGAACTCCTGCTCCGCGTCCTTCGAAAACAGGAAGTCGTGGTGCAGCAGGTGGTCGTACTGCCGATCGAGCCCCAGGTAGAGCACGACGCCGCTGCACGCGGGCACGTAGCGCCGCGCGATGCGGGCCTGCTCGGACTTCGCCCGCGGCGTGCCGATGAGGTCGCGGTTCGTGCGCTGCACGTCGCAGTTCGAGACGATCGCGTCGGCTTCGAGCGTGCGACCGTCCTCGAGTTCGACGCCGACCGCGCGGCCGTCGCGCTCGACGATTCGCCGCACGCCGACGCCGGTGATGAGCGTCGCCCGCTCCTCGCGCAGGATGCGCTCGAGCGTGCGGGCCACCATGCGCGTGCCGCCCATCGCGTACCAGCATCCGTGATCGACCTGCGCTGCGGCGATGAGCGTGAGGATGGCGGGAGCGAGGAACGGACTCGATCCGACGTATTGGAGGAAGTGCTCCGAGAGTTGCAGGAGATGCGGCTCGCGGAGGTATCGCTTCGCCGTCGCCCCCATCGTCGAGTGCAGGCGCATCGCGGCGACGTCGCGCAGGAGCGTGGGGTCGGCTGCGGGCGGACGACGCATCAGGTCGGCGATGCCGCCGAGGTCCTTGTAGAAGAACACCCGATCGCTGAGGCGATACATGCGCCGCGAGTAGTCGACGAAGCGGCGCCAGCCGTCGCCGACGCCGCGACCCGGGAACTGGCGATCGAGCGCCGCGCTCATCGCGTCGACGCGCTCGAGGAGATCGAGTCGCGTTCCGTCCTCGTACAAGCAGCGCCACTGCGGATCGAGTCGGACCAGATCGATGTAGTCGGCGACCGCGCGCCCGCTGCGGGTGATGATGCCGCGAAGGACGTCGGGCATCGTGAGGATCGTCGGCCCCATGTCGAACGTGAAGCCGCGCTCCGTCAGCACGTTCATCTTGCCGCCGAGGTGCTCGTTGCGCTCGACGACGGTCACGCGGGCGCCGCGCGCCGCCAATTCGCACGCGGCGGCAAGCCCGGCCAGACCTCCGCCGATGACGACGACGTTCGGTGCGTCGGTTCGATTCACGCTCTGCTCCTCGAAAGACTGGGACACGGTTCGGACGCGGACGCCGGGTTCGGAACATCGCGACGTCGCGGCGTTTCGTCGACGTGTTCGGCGCGGACCGGCGGCCCGCCGAGCCGCATGAGTCGACGAATCCACGCGACGACGTTCGCGTCGGGCAGTTCGGCGGGAAGACGTACGCGCCCGGTCGTGGACACGGTCACCTCGCGGGTCAGGGCCAGGAGTCCCGCGACGCCGCGGCTCGCGCCCCAGCCGCTCGCGCCGCGTCCGGCGAGCGCCGCCGCGGGATGCACCGTCGGCAGGACCGCGTCGTTGATCGTCACGAACGAACTGCCGAAGTCGGCGGCCCGCGCCGCGATCGCCTGCGCGTCGGCGGTGAACACGCTGGTCGCGAGCGCCTGACCGACCTCTCGATGCAGTTTGAGCGCACCGTCGAGTCCGTCGACCGGTACGACGGCGATGACCGGACCGAAGTGGTCACCCTCGACGAGCGCCGCCTCGGGGGGGCAATCGACGATCGCCATCGGGCGCATGAGCGCGCCGTCCGCGGGCTCAATGGGGCCGGCCAGCGAACGGGCGCCGGCGGCGGCCGCGCGTTGCGCGAGCTCGTGGCATCGCTCGGCGGCCGCGGCGTCGACAAGCCGTAGGGGCCGCGCCGCCGCGGCGAACGGGGCCAGCGCCGCAAGGAACTTCCGGTAGATCGTGCGATCGACGAGCGCGCGGCGCGGGGCCATGCAGGTCTGGCCGGCGTTCATGGTGACCGCGTACCAGATCGTGCGCGCCGCGAGCGCCGGATCGGCGTCGGCCAGCACGATCGACGAGTCGTGTCCCGAGAGTTCGAGCGTCGTCGGAGTCAGCGTCGTTGCGGCGATCTCCGCGATGGCCCTGCCGACCGAGGTCGAGCCGGTGAACACGACGTGGTCGAACCGCTCGTCGCGCAGCAATCGCGCTCCGGCCTCGCGCGTGGGGTCGCGCACTTCGAGCGTCGCGTCGGAGAGCCCCGCTTCGCGGGCAGCCTCGGCGGCGATCGAGAGGAGGAGCGCGTGCGTCGACGGGCAGCGCTCCGACGGCTTCACGCACACCCGGTTGCCCGCGGCGACGGCTTGGGACAACTGGATGCCGAGCAGTTGGATCGGGTAGTTCCAGGTGGCGATGATCGCGACGCGGCCGACGGGCGCCCGCAGGACGCGGTGCCGCTGCCCGAACTGCCACCACGCGCGACCACCCAGCGACTGCGGCGACAGGAGTTGAGGCAATCGGCGTCGATGCCAGTCGAGGCTCGCCAAGAGCGGCAGCACGTCCGCGACCAGCGTTTCGGCGGGCGCCTTCCCGATCTCCGCCCCGACCGTCGCACAGAGTTCGTCCGTCGCGCGGCGGATGCGGCGGCCGAAACACGCGAGGAATCGTCGACGTGCCGCGAGCGAGGGTGGCGCATCGCACGACGGACGGAGGCTGACCCTGGAGTCGCTGGGCACGCCGGCCCGTTCGAGGGCGTCGCGGACGCAGATTCAACGCGCCCGCATCCGGGGCGGAGATGGACTCGAACCGGCCGCCATGATCGCCTCCCGAACCCCGTTCGCCGCCCGATCGACGACCTCCGACCGGCCGGCTCGCGGCCGATCGATCGGCATCGTGGGAAGCGGCCCGGGAGGGCTGTCGGCCGCCATGCTCCTCGCGGCGTCCGGGTTCGACGTGACGGTGTACGAGGCTCGGCCGGAGATCGGCGGCCGGACGCGGCGGATCACGTTGCCAAGTCCGCGCGGGGACTTCGCGGTCGACTGCGGCCCGACGTTTTTCATGATGCCGTACGTCCTCGAGGAAATCTTCGCGGCGGCGGGGCGTCGCCTGTCCGACTACTGCGACCTGACGCGTCTCGACCCGATGTACCGGCTCATCATCGGTCGCGAACGATCCGCGCCGCTCGTCCTCGACACCACCCAGGATCTCGAGCGCATGGCCGCCCGCATCGCGACGGTCGACAGCCGCGACGGTGCCGCGTTCCTGCGATTCATGCGCGACAACCGCCGGAAGCTCGCGCTGATGGAGCCGATCCTGCGACGCCCGATTCGCGGCCTGCGCGACCTGATCTCGCTGGACGCGATGAAGGTCGGCCCGGCGCTGAAGCCCTGGCAGTCGCTGTACGACTACCTCGCGGGCTATTTCCGCGACGAACACCTGCGACTCGCCCTCTCGTTCCAGAGCAAGTACCTGGGCATGAGCCCGTTCGAGTGCCCGAGCCTGTTCTCGATCCTGCCCTTCATCGAATACGAGTACGGCATCTGGCATCCGCGCGGCGGATGCAACGCGCTGGTCGGAGCCATGGCCGACGCTTCGCGCGAGCTCGGCGCGACGATCGTGTGCGACGCGCCCGTCGAGCGGCTGGTCTTCGACGGCACGCGCTGCGTGGGGGCGACGGTGCGCCGCGGCGAGAGCCTCGAGACGTACCGGCACGACCACGTCGTGGTGAACGCCGACGCGACGTGGGCACTCAAGCACCTCGTGCCCGAGTCGCTGCGCGGACGCTGGACCGACCGCGCGATCGACTCGAAGCGCTACTCGTGCTCGACGTTCATGATGTACCTCGGCGTCGAAGGCGACGTCGACCTGCCGCACCACACGATCTACACGTCGAAGAGCTACCGGCAGAATCTTGAGGACATCGCCGTCGCGGGCCGACTCAGCGCCGATCCGTCGACCTACGTCTGCAACCCGTCGCGCATCGACCAGACGCTCGCGCCGCGCGGGCACTCGTCGCTTTACGTGCTCGTGCCAACGCCGAATACGCAGGCCTCGATCGACTGGAACGCGGCCCGCCCCGAACTTCGCGAAGACGCTTACCGCCAGCTCGAATCCGTCTTCGGACTCGCCGACATCCGCCGGCGCGTCGTCGCCGAGCGCATCGTCACGCCCGCCGACTGGCAAGGCGAACGCATTACCTTCGGCGCCACCTTCAACCTCGCGCACTCGCTGCGGCAGATGCTGCATCGAAGGCCGCAGCATCGCTTCGAAGGACTCGACGGCCTGTGGTTCGTCGGCGGCGGAACGCACCCCGGCTCGGGACTGCCGGTGATCTTCCTCTCGGCGCAGACCACCGCGCAACTCCTCTGCGACGAGGAAGGCGTGGAGTGTTCGCTGACGCGAGCGCCAACGGTCGGCGAGGCGGTGTCGGTCTGACGAGCTGCTCGTCCTTCCAAACGCGGGCACAATCAGGCGGGACATTCAGCGCGGAGCCGCGGAGGTCGCGGAGGAAGCGCGGAGGGGTGCCTTGGGCTGCGCGGTCAGCACAGCCCGCGGCTCCCGTTGAAGCACGGAGTTCCGGAGAACGCGGAGGGCACTCGGAGAAATGCCACGAGCTGCAGGCCGCGCCGGTCGCGCAGTCCACAACGCGCCGTGAGTTTCCCCAAGCTCTACGCGTCTTCTGGCTGGAATCGCTCAGCCCTGCTCCGTGGGACCCCGGGACCTCCCGCCTCTGTGTTGAAGCATCAGTCGCGCACGACGTCACTGGCGCAGTCCAAGATTTCCTCCGCGTCTCCTCCGCGACCTCCGCGTCTCCGCGCTGAAGGCATTCCAGTCGCGCGCGAGGCTCACTTCGCCGGCTTCTTCACGTCCGAGCGCAGGTCGATCGCGATTGGCAGGTGGTCGCTCGCATAGCCCTTCGGCTTCGGACCGTCGATCGGCGCGTCCTTGTCCGGCAGCGGCTCGCCGAGCACGAAGAAGCTCTCGTCGACGGCGTCCTGGAAGAGCCCCGGACTCATGATGATGAAGTCGATCGGCCGACCGGTGACATGCGTGATGAACGTGTCGGGTGGCGCGCTCCGCTGGAATCGCTTGTCGTACGCGTTGCGGAGCCGCGGACTTTCCGTGTCGAGATAGACCTTGATGCTCTTCTTGGTCGGCGTGGCGTTGAAGTCGCCGAGGATCGCCAGGTTCTCGTCGGGGTTCTTCGCGAGCCGCGCCATCACGAACTCGCGCACCTGGAGCGCCTCGAGCTCGCGCTGGGCGTCGAACTTGCCGCTCGCCTTGTGATGCACGACGAAGAGCGTCAGTTCGTAGCCGTCGGCCGCCTTGAGCCGCACCTCGAGCGGACTGCGGGCCCAGCGCGTCGGCCACTTGCCGTCGGCGGGCGTCGCCCAGCCCTGGCCCTCGCGCTTGTCCTTCATGTCGTCGATCTGTTCGTTCGGCCAGTTCTCCACGCCGACGATGGGGATGCGCGACAGCACCCCCTGCTCGATGCCGCGCGGGTCGCCGGCGTCGATGCTCTCGACGTAGTCGTAGCCGAGCCCCTTCAGGTAGCCGTCGCGAAACCAGAGGAGCGCTTCCTTGCTTTCGATTTCCTCGACCGCGAGTACGTCGGCGTCGAGCGACTTGATCACGCCCGCGAGCGCCGTAAGGCGCTCCGGCGTCGCGGTCATCGTCTTGTCCTCGTGCTCGCCGCTCAGGCTGGGATCGTCCTTGTCGTCGAACAGGTTCTCGAGGTTGTACGCCGCGAGCCGAATCGTGCCGGGCTTCTTCGGCAGCGGTTCGCGCCGTCCGTAGTGCAGCGCCGACGCGGAATCGTTCGACGCCTTCGCGGCGTCGTCCTTCGCGGTCCGCTTCTTCGACCGAGCGTCAGATTTCGGCGACGCCGGCGCGTTCTGCGCCGCCGAGGCGCCCTCGACGGCCGACGTGTGCACAACCGCGGGCGGTCCGCCGATGGGCTGCCCGCAGGCGAGCGTGAGGAACGCGAACGGGACGAGCGAGAGCGGAGATCGCGGGCGCATGATGCGGGCAGAGTCTACTGCACACCCTGCGCTGATCGCGCGTCACTCGTACACCTTTGCGAGCTCCTTGGCGTTCTGCCGCTGGATGTCGAGCCACGCCGCCGGGTCCCCTCCCGGGTTTCCCGCAGGACGGAACGCCACGCACGAGACGCCCATCTCGGCGAGCTTCGACCGCACCGCGTCCGCTGGCTCCTCCTCCCAGATCATCCATCGCGCCGGATGCTCCTTGAGGAGCGCCGCGAAGCGCTCCCACTCCTCCGCCGAAGGCATCTCTTCCGGCTCCCAGTGCACGTATCGCGCGTTCAGCGCGTAGCGCCGCGCGAGATAGTCGTAGACCGGGTGCGAGAACACGATCGGCAGCGACTGCTGCCCGTGGATCGCGTCGGCGATCGCCGCATCGATGGCCTCGAGCTCCGTCGCCAGCGCCGCGAGCCGCTCGTCGATCGACGCGGCGGCGTCCGGACGTGCCCGCTTCAACGCGTCCGCGATTGCCCGCGCCTGCTCGAGCGCGAGCTGCGGATCGATCCAGGTGGTGAATGACGTGCCCTTGTGCGTGTGTTCGCCCGCAAGTCCGTGGCTGTGGGTGACGCCTTCGGCGAGTTCGATCCACCGATCGCGGAAGCCGTTCGATGTCTCGACGACCTTCGAGTCGACGAGCGCACTGCGCACGCGCCACGGCTCGTGTCCGGCGCCGTTGAGGACCACGAGATCGGCGCGCTGCATCGCCGCGACGTCGTCCGCGCTCGGCGTCCAGAACGCCGGATCGAGTCCCGGCGGCACCGGCATCGTCACGGACACCGCGTCTCCGCCGATGCGCTTGGCGAAGCACGCCAGCGGCGCGTTCATCGCCACGACGACCAGCGGTCCGCCGCGCGCCGCCGCGCCCGCAGGAACAGTCGAAGGCGCCGAATCGTCGCGCGAACACGCGACGACGAGCGCCGCCACCAGCGTGCACCAGAACAGCCATCGCCTCATCGGATCGCTCCTTCGCGTCGCAAGCCTCGCCCGAAGATCACCGACGGTAGGCTATCACCTGCAGATGCTGACGACGAGCGAACTCGCGTTCCGCTACCCGCACGGCGAATTCGCGCTGCGCGTTCCGGCGCTCTCCATCGCCGAAGGCACGACGCTCGCGCTCGTCGGCCCGTCCGGTTGCGGCAAGAGCACGCTGCTCTCGCTGATGAGCGGCGAACGCGTGCCAGCGTCCGGTTCGGTGCGCTTCGACGACATCGAGATCTCGTCGCTGTCGGACGCCGAACGCCGCCGATTCCGCATCACCAAGGTCGGGCTCGTGTTCCAGGAGTTCCGACTCATCGAGTACCTCAGCGTGCTCGACAACATACTGCTCCCCTGTCGGCTGCACGCGGCGCTGTCGCTCGATGCGGCGGCGCGCCGACGGGCCATCGAGCTCGCAGAGCGCCTCGGCATCGGCTCGCTGATCGCACGACTGCCCGAGCGCCTCTCGCACGGCGAGCGTCAGCGCGTCGCCGTCGCCCGCGCGCTCCTCGTCAGGCCCAAGCTCCTCCTCGCGGACGAACCGACGGGAAACCTCGATCCGATCGGCAAGCAGAGGCTCCTCGACGAGCTGCTCGCGCTGACCCGCGCCGAACGCGCGAGCGTCGTCGTCGCGACGCACGACCACGGACTGTTGCGAGCGTTCGACGCGGTGCACGACTTCGCGGCCGCTGCCGGAGGGATCGCCCGATGACGCACGCGTTCGTGCTGGCGTGGCGGCACCTCGCGTACTACCGCGGGCGCACCGTGACCATCGTGTTGGCGCTCGCGCTCGTCGCGTTCCTGCCCTTGGCGATCGAGCGACTCGTCGCCGCAGGCAGCAGCGCGATGCTCGCGCGGGCCTCGGCGACGCCGCTCGTGGTCGGCGCCCGCGGCAGCGAACTCGACCTCGTCATCGCAAGCCTGTACTTCGCGCGACCGTCTCCGCGTCCGATCCGCGCCGACGACGCGGCGCGACTCCGCATCGACGGCAATCGCGTCGTTCCGCTGCACCTGGGCTACTCCGCGCGTCAGCATCCGCTGGTCGGCACGTCGCTCGAGTACTTCGACGTGCGCGGACTCCGGCTCGCCACCGGCCGCGCGTTCGCCGTACTGGGCGAGTGCGTGCTCGGCGCCCGCGTGGCGTCGGCGCTGGCCGGGAGCGGAGAGCCGCTCGTGACCGACGCCATCGATCCCTATGACCTGGCCGGCACGATCCCGCTGAAGCTCGCCGTCGCGGGAACGCTGGCGCCGACCGGCACCGCGGACGACGACGCGATCTTCGTCGACCTCGCGACCGCGTGGACCGTGGAGGGACGCGGCCACGGCCACGAAGCCGCCGAGTCGATCGCCGATCCGAACGACGTCATCGGCAAGGTCGAGGGGCATGTGGTCGCGAGCGAGCGATTGCGGCACTACGAGGAGATCACGCCGAAGAACATCGGCACGTTCCACTTCCACGGAGACCCTGGCTCGTTCCCGGTGCACGCGTACATCGTGGTTCCGCAGGACGCGAAGTCGGCGACGCTGTTGCAGGGACGATTCCAGCGCAGCGACGAGTCGCTGCAGATCGTGAAGCCGATCGATGCGATGGAGCGCCTGCTGCGCGAGATCCTGCGACTGAAGCGCGTGCTCGACGCCATCCTCGCGGCGGTTGCCGTGGTCACCATCGCAGTGGTGGCGCTGGTGATCGTGCTGTCGGTGCGCCTCCGTCGCGACGAGCTGATGACGATGGTGCGGCTCGGCGCGGCCCGCGGCACGGTCGCACAGCTCATTGCCGCGGAGCTCGTGATCCTCCTCGCGCTCGCCGGCGCGTGCGCCGCCGCGGGCGTGGCGTCGACGACGGCGCTCGACGCCCGCGTCGAGTCGCTCCTCGTGCGCCGATGACCGAGTTCAGTCGTCGCGACGCTTCATCAGCTCGTCGAGCCTGCGCTTCAGGACGCTCACCCGCAGGAGGCTCTTCACGCGGGTCACAAGTTCGAGCTTGTTCACCGGCTTCGTCAGGAAGTCGTCGGTGCCGCACTCGACCGCCCGCTCGTAGTCGCCGACCTCGTGGAGCGCGGTCACCATGATGATCACGATGTCGCGCGTCGCCGGATTCGACTTCACCTTCTGGCACACCTCGAAGCCCGACATGCGGGGCATCATCACGTCGAGAAGGACGAGGTCGGGCTTCTCCCGGTCGATCGCCGCGATCGCCTCAACGCCATCCTTCGCCGTGCTGAGCCGGCATGGAAGCCCCTCGAGATAGGCCTGCATGAGCTCGAGATTCTGGACGTTGTCGTCGACCAGGAGGATTCGGGTGTGCTCGAGCCCCGCGGGCCCCAGCTCGTCGATCCCAAGGTCGGTCGTCGGCGTCGTTGCCATTGCGAGGACTGTACCACCGAGCGCGTGCGGAGCGGTCCGCGCACTCCCGCGGACGCCGCGCGGCGAAGGCACTCAGCGCGGAGGCGCGAAGATCGCGGAGGAGCACGGAGGAGATGCCGAGTGCAAGGCAGTGCGCGGCCGCGCCAACTCGTGGATTCGAAGCAGATTCGAGCTGCACCACAACGGTCACCGCGACGGTCACCGCGAGCGCCCCAAACCCCTGCTCTTCCTCCGCGTGCCCTCCGTGTCCTCCGCGCCTTCGTGTTGAACAGAACGGGAGAGGTGCGTGCCGTCGTCACTTCTCGTCGCCGCCGCGGGCGGGCGGATCGGGCACGCGCGGCGGCGGAGGTTCGGCGACTTTGCGGTCCTTCCCTTCGACCGACGCGATCGCGTCGCGTATGTCGCGCTTGAGCGCGTCGGCGTAGTCCGGCGACGCCCCGACGTGCTGCGCGTGCGTCACGCCGTCGGCGCGGATGATGACCGTCGCGGGGATGCCGCGCACCTGATAGGCGGTCGCCGTCGCGTCCGACTCGTCGACGAGCGACGGCAGCGTCACCTTGAGCGCGTCGAGCGCGGCCTTCGCGGCGCGGAAGCGTTCCTCGCCGCGCGACTGTTCGAACACGTTCACCGGGTAGATCACGACCGGAAGCTGCTCCGTCTTCGCCCACGCCGCGACCTTCGCGAGTTCCGGCAGCGCCTGTCGGCACGGCCCGCACCAGCTCGCCCAGAAATCGAGTACGACGACGCGCCCGCGCAGGTCGGCGAGCTTCACGTTCGTGCCGTCGGTGGAGGGCAACGTGAAGTCGGGCGCCGGCTTCTCGACGAGCGGCCCAGCGCCGGCCGGTCCACCGGCCGCGCCGCCCGGCCCCGCCTGCTGCTTCGGCAGTTGCGCGAGGAAGTCCACCTTGGCCCGCTTGCCCGGATCGAGCGTGAAGATCTTCGGATCGAACGGCGTCGCCGGCACTTCGTTGGTGATCTTGTGCTTGTAGACCAGCTTGCCGCCGCGCGGCACCAGCGGACCTGCGGTGATGGTCGCTTCGACGGAGACGAGGAGCTTCGTCGCCGGATCGACGATCACGTCGACCTTCTCGTACTCGCTCGTCATCGTGATGTGCTGCAGCGTCTTCGCGTCGGGGCCGTCGCCGGACTTCTCCATCGTCACCGCCGTCGGCTTCGCCCACGGCGCCTTCGGATGGAACTGCATCACGACGTCGTCGATCGTGTCCTCGCCGATCGCGAGCGCGAGTTCGGGGAACGGCAGATCGACGAAGCCGCCCGTCAGCGCGTAGAACGGCGAGCCGTCGTCGCCGACCTCGAGGTACGTGTCGGGGTTCGACGAGTGCGTCACGGCGACCTTCCCGTCCGCCATCCGAACCTCGTAGTCGTGGAGGCGCACGACCGCCTTCTTGCCCGGCGCGAACAGCATCTCGACGGTCGCCGGCTGCGAGTTGCCCTCCGCGCCGTCGCCGCTCGCGACGACGGTGACTTCTTCCTTCACGCGAAGCGCCGGCCGTTCGCGATACGCCTTCAGGAGATCCGCCATCGCCGCGAGCGCATCGGGATCGGGCGTCGGACTCGGACCGGTCAACGCGTCGTCCGCCTTGCCCGCCGGAGGCGCGGCCGGCGGAGTCTGCTGCTGCGGCGCGGCCGGCTGCTGGGCGGGTGCCTCGGCTCGCGCCGATGGCGTCACGAAAGTCGCCAGCGCGACCGCGGCGAAGCCGACGAGCGAAACACGACGTTCGAATCGCATCGAGGTGCAGTGTAAGCACGCACCCCGCGAAAACACGACGGCGGCGCCGAGCGATTCTCGGCGCCGCCGCACTCGATCAGACGTCGGGCGACCGGCTCAGCCCTGCTTCGCACCGTCGGCAAGCGACGTCGTCTCCGACTTCAGGTCCTCGACGATGTTGCCCGGGTTCTGCGGATCGATGCCCGCGTGGATCTTCGAGATCTTCCCGTCGGGACCGATGACGATCGTGGCCGGGATGCCGTCGAGGCCGTAGCTGCGGAAAGCTGCGTCGTTGAGGTCGAACAGGAGCGGCAGCGTGAACGACTGGCTGCTCCAGAAGTCCGTCGCCGCCTTCACCCGCGCCGCGGCGTCGCCTCGCTCGAGGGTGTTCACCGCGAAGACCTGGATCTTCTTGCCGCTCGACGCGGCCCACTGCCCGAACTCGTTGATGAACGGAAGCCCGCGCTTGCACGGGCCGCACCAGGTCGCCCAGAAGTCGATCACCACGACGTTGCCGCGGAGCGACGCGAGCGAGACCTCGCTGCCGTCTGCACGCTTCAGCGTCCACTCGGGCGACGCCGCGCCAACGGCGATGGGCTTCGGCATGAGATCCGCCACCGACCCGACGACCTGTCGGCCCTGCAGGTCGAGGGCGATCGGCTTCGCGAGTTCGGCGGCGACGACCGGCGCGTACGCGAGGTCGAGGGTGATGGTGAATCCCTCGGGCGCGCCTTGCGGCGCGAAGCGCACGGTCGCGGTGCGAAGGAGATTCGTCGCCGGATCGACGACGAGGAGCGCTTGCCCGTTCGCGTCGCCGGTGACCAGCAGCTCGGCGCTGTTCGCGTTCTCGCGATACGCCACGAGCTTCGCGTTGCCGAACGTGCCCATCGCAAGGTTCGCGAGATCCACCGCGTCGTCGTAGCGCATCCGGAAGTGCGGCAGCGGAAGGTTGAAGCCGTTCATGAACTTCGCGGCCGTCGCCAAGAGATTCCCCTCGAGCGGCACCTGCACCGCCTTGTCGGCGGGCACTTCCGGTACGAGCGTCACCTTGCCGTCGAGGGCGACGAGCATCGCGCCTTGCAGTTCGATGGCCGCGTCGGTGCCTTTGCCGAGTGCGACGCTGAACTTGTCGGACTGCTCGCCCGCCGGCGAGGTCGCCTTCAGCGCGACGGTGTCGGCAAGCGTCGGCGCGTCGTGATACGCCTTGCGCATCGCCTCGAGTCGCGCGATGCCCTTCGCGACCGAGTCGGCGGAGCGCGACGCGGCGTCGAGGTCCTTCGGCGCGGGCACGGCGGCCGGCGCCGCCGCCGGCTGCTGCGTCGGGGGCGGCTGTGTCGGGGGCGGCTGTGTCGGGGGCGATTGTGCGAACGAGACGGAGGCCATCGCGACGGCAAGAGCGACGGGAAGAAGGAGCGTGGTTCTCATGGTGGTGTCGAGTGCGGGGTGCGTGAGGCGCGCGAGGTTCGTGATGCTGGCGAGGTTCACCGAGCGGGCATCGATCGGTTCGCGCGAAACGGAATCGGACCGATGCGGGCGACGAGTCCGTCGCCGGGTTCGTCGCGCGGCGAGCGTCGCAGCGAATCCGCGAGCGCGAGCCAGTGCGATCGTACGGTCGAAAGGAGCGGCGGCACGCGGGCGTCGGCGGCGATCTCGCACAGCGGCGCGAGCACGAACGCCCGCTCGAGCAGGCGCGGATGCGGAACCACGAGACCCGGCTCGTCGATCGACGATTCCCCGGCAAGCACGATGTCGACGTCGAGCGTCCGCGGTCCCCAGCGCGCCTCCCGCGTTCGATCGCGCCCGAGGCGCCGTTCGACCTCGAGCGCGGCCTGGAGCACTTCCCGGATCGGGCGCGAGGTGACCAGTTCGGCCGCGGCGTTGAGGTATCGCGGCTGCGCCGGGCCGATCGGTTCGGTCTCCCACGCGCTCGAAACCATCCCCACCCGAACGTCGGCGGTCGCTTCGAGCGCCTCGAGCGCCGCCGCCAGGGTCGCGAGGCGGTCCCCGGCGGGCGAGGGCAAGTTGCTGCCAAGAGCCACGTGGACGACGCGCGGCGTCATGGACCCTCGCTCCGCGGCGGCTCGGCGAAGCCCCACAGGAGCGACACGTCGGCCTGGTCGAGCATCGCGCACCGGAGCCATTGCAGCGCCGACTTCGCGGCGCGGTCGCGCACCGTCACACGCTCGCCGGGGAACTGGAATCGGCGCACGGTCACCTCGGCGGGTCCCGCGAGACCGATGAACACGGTGCCGACCGGCTTTGCGGCGCTGCCGCCGCCGGGGCCGGCGATGCCCGTGATCCCGATCCCCCACGTCGAGCGCGCGTGCGTGCGGGCCGCCAGCGCCAGTTCGTGCGCCACCGCCGCCGAGACCGCCCCGTGGGCCGCGAGCGTCGAGCGCGACACCTGCAGCGATCGTTCCTTCAGGTCGTTCGAGTAGACGATCCAGCCGCCGGCGAACGCCTCGGACGATCCGGCGACGTCGGTGACCATCGCGCCGAGCAGACCGCCGGTGCAGCTTTCCGCGACGGCGAGCGACTCGCGCCTCGCGCGCAGCAGTCCCACGCACGCGTCGGCCAGCGTGGTTTCGCCGCGCCCGTACGCGTACGGCGCCCAGAGGCGCTCGACTTCGCGTGCCGCAGCCGCGACCCGCGCGAGCGCCGTCGCGCGATCGCCGCGCGAGCGAATGCGGGCGCTGACGATCGAGCGCGACGCGGTCGTGCCGATGACGGGATCGGCGTCGCGGCGCATGAGGTCGCCGAGTCGCTCCGCGAGCGCCGATTCGCCGGCGCCGTAGCTGTGCACCGCGAGCGTCGGCATCGCCTCGTCCCCCGCGCGCTCAGCGAGCATGCCGAGCGTCTCGCGCTCGAGCATCGGCACCATCTCGCGCGGCGGACCGGGAAGGCACCAGATCATCGCGCCGCGCGATTCGGCGAAGAGCCCGGGCGCCGTGCCGTTCGGGTTCTCGAGGCAGCGCGCCGAGCGCGGCCGAAGCGCCTGCACCAGGTTCGACGCGGGCATCGCCCGGCCGCGCCCCTTGAACCAGCGATCGAGCGCGACGCGGGCCTGCTCGTCCTCGACGAGTTCCGCGCCCGGATCGACGACGCGATTGAGCGCGTCGCGCGTGAGATCGTCCTTCGTCGGTCCGAGTCCGCCGGTGACCACGACGACGTCGTGCGACTGAGCGAGCGCGGCCAGCGCGTCGGCGATGGCATCGACGTCGTCGCCCACGGCGCGGTGCTCGCCGCGAAACACGCCGAGTTCGGCGAGGCGCTCCGCGATCGTCCGCGCGTTGGTGTCGTCAATCTGGCCGAGCACGATCTCGTCGCCGATGGAGAGCGTCGCCGCATTCATGCGGCGCCCGCCTCGTCGGCGATCGGCTCCGCTTCCGGTCGCTCCGCGCCGACCTCGCGCAGCGTCATCGCGGCGCCGATCGCGTCGGCGCCGAACGCCTCGCCGGAGATGTACAGGCACAAGTCGCCAGTTCGAATGAGCTTCTCGTCGCGAAGGCGGCGCTCGAGCGCCGCGACGAAGTCCGACGCGCTGCGCGGTCGCGCGGCCACGAGCATGGGCTCGACGCCGCGGCACAGCCTCGTGCCGCGCAGTGCGCCAACGTCGGTCGACACGGCGCGGATCGGCACGGCGAAGCGGTAGCGCGAGAGGAGAAGCGCCGTCGTTCCCGTGTGGCTCCACGCCACGATGCCGGCGACGCCCAGGTCGCGGGCGGCGCGCATCGCGCCGTGCCCGAACGCCGCGATGCGGTTGCGCTCGCGGACGAGGCGCGCGGGCGGCTCGTCGGGCGCTGCCGTCGCGGCGACGTGCGCTTCGGCCTCGCGGGCGATGCGGGTCATCGTCTCGACCGCGACTACCGGCCACTTCCCCACCGCGGTCTCGCCCGAGAGCATCACCGCGTCGCAGCCGTCAAAGATCGCATTGGCGACATCCGACACCTCGGCGCGGGTCGGCGACGGACTCTCAATCATCGACTGCAGCATCTGCGTCGCGACGATCGACGGCCGCCCCGCCGCTCTCGCCGCGGCGATCACCCGCTTCTGCACCACGGGCACCTTCGCCAGGTCCATCTCGACGCCGAGATCGCCGCGGGCCACCATCACCGCATCGGCGATGTCCACGATCGCGTCGATGTGGTCGACGGCCTGCGGTCGCTCGATCTTCGCGACGATGCGCGGCGGCGTCGCGCGACCAGCCGACTGCGACGCGTGCGCTACGAGGTCGCGAAGGCGGCGCACGTCGTCGGCTTCCTGCACGAACGACATGCCGATGAAGTCGACGCCCTCCTGCACCGCGAACGCGGCGGCCTGCCGATCGCGCTCGGTGATCGGATCGGTCCGCACGACGCTGTCGGGAACGTTGATGCCCTTGCGCGACTTCACCACGCCCGGCACGATCACCGACGCGACGAGCTCGCGCCCGCGCCGCTCGACCACCAGCAGGCGAATCGCGCCGTCGTCGATCAGCACGCGGTGCCCGACCTCGACGTCGTCGACGATGCCCGCGTAGGTGCACGCGATGCGCGCCTCGCCGCCTGGCCCGGTCTCGCAGCGATCGCCCGCGCCCAGCCGCACGACCTGGCCCGCGGCGAGTTCGATGCCGGCGCCGTCGACGACGCCGGTGCGGATCTTCGGGCCGGGGAGATCGGCGAGCGTCGCCACGAGTCGTCCGGCGGCGTCTTCGGCGGCGCGGATCGCGCGGAGCATCGAACGATGTTCGTCGAGCGTGCCGTGGCTGAAGTTGAGGCGGAAGACGGCAACGCCCGCGTCGATCAGCGCGGAGAGCGTCGCGGGCGCCGTCGTCGCGGGACCGACGGTCGCGACGATGCGCGTGAGCGGAGCGGCGGCGCTCACTCGACGACTCCCGCGCGGGCTTCGACGATCGCCCGATATTGGTCGCGGAAGAACGCGGTCATGCGCGTGCGCAGCACTTCCGCGGGCAACGCGTCGGACGGCCACAGGTTGTCCTTCGCCCACCCGCCCTTGAGCCATCCGTCGCGCACCGCTGCGAGCGTGCGCACCTCACCGAGATCAAAGCTCGTCCCGTCGGGGCCGGCGACGATCGGCATCGCGTCAAAGTGCTCGAGCATCGACTTGAGCGTCGGATCGTCGACGTCGGCCGCGGTCACGAGGTCGGCGGTGCGCGGATACGCGGGGTGGTCGACGATCGCGTTCCACGCGGCCCGCAGTCCGGCGCGATTGTCGATCGCCATCGCGACGAAGATCGACGGCAGGAACGCGCGATAGTTCTTGTCCGGATTCTCGACCGCGGTCGCGATCTTCCACGGGTCGACGCGATCGACGAAGCGGTCGAGGTCGTGCGCGTAGAGGTCGCGGCGCACCGGCATGCGCCGCAACTCGTACTGCTCCGGACCAAGCTCGTCGTGCGGCCGCTCGCCCAGCCTTGACTTCGCGCGGAATTGCCACAACGACTGCCCTTCGCGCGAGAGGACGAACTCCATGAAACGCTTCGCGAGCTCGGGATTCGGCGCTCCGCGCAGCATCGCGATCGGATCCGGATCGATGACCGTCTCGCCGGCGGGATCGACGTATCCGACGCGCGGAACCGCGCCGACGGCGGCGGGCGCGAGCGACGGCCTCGGCCCCGCGTCCATCATCGCCTGCGCCTGATAGCGGCCGTAGAAGTCGATGCACACGCCGGCCGCGGCGTCACCGAGGCTCACGTCGGTCGGCGCCTTCGGAGCGCTCGCCGCGAAGCTGCGGGCGTTCGCGGCCATGCGCCGCAGGATGCGCCAGCCCTCCTGCCAGCCGTGGCGCTGGAGGATCGCCTCGAAGGCAGTCGTGACCGAACCGCTCTGCGCCGGATTCACGAGCACGACCCACTCGCGAAGCCGGGGATTGCCGAGGTCGGCCCAGCGCGTCGGCATCGGCGCGCCGAGCGACGCGAGGAGCGCCGGGTTGTAGACGATGCCGAATCCCGAGAGCGCCGCTCCGTACCACATGCCCTTCGCGTCGTAGATCGGCACGTCGCCGATGAGCGGCGGCTTGCCGTCGACCCCCTTGCCGTACACCTCGTCGAGGATCGCCGTGTCGAGCGCGACCGGGGCTAACACCGTGGTGGTTCGCTTGCCGTCGGCGGTCTCGACGGCAAGCTCCTTCGACATCTGCGTGAACTCGTACGAGCCGCCGCCGAACAGCAGGTCGCCGTTGCCGCCGATCTTGCCGTCACCCCGCTTGAGGTCCGCGAGATACGCCGACTCGAGCACCTTGCGGATCTCGCTCGTGCCGCCGGGCTGGCGCCACGAGACCTCGACGCGCTCGCCGTACTTCGCCTCGTGCCACCGGGCGAACGCGTCGCCGAACTCCTGTCGGATCTGCTCGTTGTGCGGCGTGAAGATCACGAGCCGTCGCGCATCGCCGCTTGCGGTCCCGCCGCGGTCTCGACGCGCGAGCGCCGTCGGAACGCCGAGCAGGAGCGCGAGCACGAGGAGCAGGAGGACGCGGCCGATGCGCACGAAGGCTGTCTCCGGAGAACGCGCGTCAGGCGCGGCCGAGGCCGCGGCGGATCTCGTCGCGGAACCGTTCCGCGGCCCGCGCGACCGGAGAGGTCCAGTCCGCGAGCGTGGGGCGCTCGGGCGGCGTCGCGGTCGCCGATGCCGGATAGAGCACCGCGCGGCTCGCGGTCACGATCGCGCCGCGGCCGTCAGCGCGGAACGCGGGAAGCACGTCGTCGACGCCGGCGCCTTGCGCGCCGTAGCCGGGCAGCAGCAGCAGTTGTTGCGGCATGCGGGCGCGGAGCGCGGCGATCTCGGTGCGCTTCGTCGCGCCGACCACCGCGCCCAGATTGCTGAAGCCGCTGGAGCCGAGTCGCCGCGCACCGAGCGCCGCGACGAGATCGGCCATCGCTTCCGCGATCGTGCGCCCGTCCTGCAGCGAGAGCGACTGGAACGCGTCACCGGACGGATTGCTCGTGCGCACGAGGACGAACGCGCCGCGCCCGAATCCTGGCATCCCGCGTCCGGGACCGCGCGGTCCCGAGTCGGCGTCGTCGGGCACGAGAAACGGCTTGATTCCGTCCTCGCCGAGGTAGCCGTTCACCGTCGTCCAGTCCGCGCCGGCATACGCGCTCGCCGCCGCGTAGTGCTCGGCCGTCATGCCGATGTCGCCGCGCTTCGCGTCGAGGATCACCGCCATGTGCTTCGCCCGCGCCGCCGCGAGCACGTCGTGCAGGACCGAGACGCCGGGCCAGCCGAATCGCTCGAAGCACGCTGACTGGAGTTTCACGCACGCGATGAACGGTTCGATGGCGTCGAGCACGCCGAGGCAGAAGCGGCGGATCGCGTCGGCCTTCGACACGTCGCCGCCGAACACCGCCGTCGGCAGGCGATCGACAACCGGATCGAGCCCGACGCACACCGGGGCTCCGCAGCGCTCGAACGCCTCGAGCAACCGATCGGCGGGATGTTGGATGACGGCGTTCGTTGCGGTCGGCACGGAAGCCTCCTCGCGCGCATGGTAGCGACGACGGGGTCCCCGTCCGTGGCCGGCGGAGCGCGGCGTCACCCTCGCGCCGCCGTCACTTCGCTCGCGCGTAGTCGGCCTTCCACACCATGAACTCCTTGCCGTACTGCACTTCCCACATCTCCGCGACGAAATGGTCGGCGTCGACGATGCGCTGCACGTACTTCACCGTCTTGCCGATCTCGCCGGTCATCGGCTCGTCCATCTCGCCGAACAGGGTGATCACGTCGCCTTCGCGGCTCTTGGCTCCGGTGAACTTCAGGATGCCCGTCGCGAGGCTGTCGGCCCACGTCATCACGTACTGCTTGCGAACGTTGTCGTATCCCATCATGCCGGCGCCGCTCATGGGCTGGCCCATCATCTCGCCCTGGAAGTCCTCGGCGAGGAACTTGCCGCCGAGCGTGGAACGCAGCGTCGCCTTGGCCTTCGAGACCGACGGCTGGCCGCCCTCCATCGACTGGATCGCGAACGTCACGTCGTACGTGCCGGCGCGGGCGGCGAGTTCGGCGTGCGCCTTCGTCGGCTTCATCGACTCGATCCACGCCTGCATCGCCTTCTCTTGGGCGGCCTGCCGATCGTTCTGCGCCTGGGCGTTGCCCGGCGTCTTCTGCGCCGCGCTTGCTGGCGACTGCGACTGCGCGAACGCGAGACCGAACGACGCGACACCGATGGCAAGCACGCCAACGATGATCGATCCGGCCCGGGTGTTCCTCGTACTCTTCATGCTCATCACGGTCGATCTCCTGTGCGCGGGGCGATGCCCGCTTCGGGCACTGTTTCGCAATCGAGCCCGCGCCGCAAGCGAGGCGGTCGTCCTCCGTACAATCGCCGCGTGGAAGTCGTGCCCGCGCATCTCTCGCTCGACCGGCAGAAGGGTCTCTCGATCGAGTGGTCCGACGGCGCCCGATCCTTCTATCCGGTGGCGTACCTGCGGGCGAAGTCGCCCTCGGCGGACGCTCGGGCGCTGCGGGAGGAAATGGCCCGCAACCCGCTGACGGTCCTGCCGGCCTCGCGCTCGAACGGTCCGCTCGTGGCCCTCGACGCCGAGCTCGTCGGCCGCTACGCCGTGCGGGTGCGCTTCTCCGACGGCCACGACACCGGCATCTACTCGTGGCGCTACCTGCGATCCATCGATCCGGCACGGCCCGCCCAGCCCGACGGCGAACCCGCATGAGCGAGATGCGCCCGCTGCACGCCGCCGCGCGCTCGGAGTTCGCGCCGCACGCGATCGCCCATCCGCGCCCGTTTCTCGCGGAACTCGTCGTCGGACCGGAGCACCTCAGCCGTCTGTTGCCGCACGCGAACAACGCCGAGTACGTGCGGTGGCTCGATCGCGTCGCCGAGCTGCACGCGGAGAGCGCCGGATACGGTCGAACCGCGCTCCTCACCGACGGGCGCGCGTGGTTCGTGGCCCGACACGAAGTGGACTATCTCGCGGAGTGCTGGGAGTCGGAGCGCCTCGTGATTGCAACGTGGGTGCGGACGATGCGCCGCACCACCTCGTGGCGCGACACGCTGATCGTTCGACCGTGCGACGCGACGCTCGTGTGTCGCGCGAGCACGCTCTGGGCGTACGTCGATCTCGCGTCGCGCCGACCGACCAGGGTGCCGACGGAGATGTCCCGCGGCTTCGACGTGCTCGAATCCGCGCCCGACCCCGCATGAGCCCGCCGCCCCACATCGCGCTCCTGATGTCGCCGCGGCGTTTCACCGAGGAGCGCCATGGCGTGCGCCGTCTGGCGACCGGGCTCCTCGCGGACGGCGCGTCGGTCACGATCTTCGAGCCCGAGATCGACGTCGATCCCGACATGTCGCAGCCGACGCGCGAGCGCGTCGAGCGCCGCTTCGAGTTGCCGCGGCGCGTGCCGTACGCCGCCCGCGTGCCGTTCTGGCTGCGCCGCGCCCGCGTCGATCGCATGACCATCGCATGCGAGCGTTCCACGCCGGATCTCGTGTGGTGCTGCGGTGCCGACGCGTGGGATCTCGCGACGCAACTCGGCGTGTCGATCGATCGGCCCGTCGTGCTCGACTTCCGCTCGAACGACGATCTGCGGCGAGCCCCGCGGGCCATTCGCAGCGATCACGTGGTCGCGCTCGCGGCGCCGTGCGCGGCGCTCGCGGGCGCAGCGCGGCGCGTGGTGCCCGAACCGCTCGTGCGCCTCGTGCCGCTCGGCGTGCGCATGCTCGACGCGCTCGCGCCGGCGACGGACGCCCAGACGCGGCGCGAGGCGGCGTCGGTGGTCACGATCCTCACCGAGGGGCGCTCCGATGCGGCAATCCGCGCGGCGCTCGCGGCCGTCCGCAGCGAGACGGAGCGTCGGCCCGAACTGCTCGCACTCGTCGAATGTGACGCTCGAAGCGACGCCCGCATCTGGAGAGCGGCGCGCGAGCTCGACATGCTTCGGCGGATCACCGCGGTCGAGCGCGGTCACCTCACCGCGGCGGCGATTGAAGCGTGCGACCTCCTGCTCCTGCCGGAGCCGCACGGAGGGCCGCGCGTCGAAGCGCTCCTCGCGCTTGGACGCAACGTGCCGATCGTGGCCGCCAGCGATCCGTTCGCCGACACGCTCATCGACGGCGAGACGGCCGTCCTCCTCGCCTCCGGCACGGGACACGATCGCGCCTGGGCCGACGCGGTCGCCGCCGCGCTCGAGCATCCGGAGCAGGCCCGGAAGCTCGCGAGCCGGGGGCGGCAACTGGTGCTGTCCCGGCACCGGTCGAGCATGGCGGCCCAGCAACTGCTCGCAACCGCCGAGGAGTTAGTCGCGGGCGGACCTCTCAGGTTTTCGCCTCAGCCTTCATGAGCCGGCGACTGGTCGGGCCGTCGGGTTGCAGAAAGATTGTGGAAAACTATCGCTCACGCTCACGACCTGCCGACGAGTTTGCGTCGGCGAGCGCAGTTCTCCGCCGGCCCTCCACCAGCATCTTTCTCCCCTCCGCCCCGTTGTCTCCCTCACGAGTCAACGGGGTTCTTCATTCGGGGCGCCGCGGGGCCGACGGACACCGCGCCGGGGACTCGCGCCGCGAGCGCCGCTCGACGGCCTCAGTAGGCTGCCGCCATGCTTGCCGCAGCGCTCGCCGCGATCCTCGCGCTCTTTGCCGATCCTCCGTCACGACTGCCGGCCGTCGATGCAGGCCGCTTCACGCTCGATGAGCGCGGGGCCGCGGTCGACGGACAGGTCGTGCAGCCGTCGTCGCCGCGGCGGACCTTGCGCATCGCGATCGTGCCCGATCGCACCACCGGCCGCGCGTGGGGCATGCCGTATCTGCGCGCGGGCGTCGCCGATCTCCAGCGCATTCGCCCGGACGCGATGTTCACGATCGGCGACATGGTGCAGGGCTACACGCGCGACGAGGCGACCTGGGAACAGGAGGCCGACGAGTACATCGCCGCCGTGCGACCGCTCGGCGCCGACTTCTATCCGACGGCCGGCAATCACGACGTGACGCCGGGCTCGCGGCAACCGAGCGATCGCCGTTACGTCGAGCGTTACCGCCATCGCTTCGGGCCGCTGTGGTACTCCGTCGACTTCGACCTCGCGACGGTGCTTGTCCTCTACTCCGATGACGGCATGTCGGACAGCGCGGTGAAGATCAGCGACGCGCAGCTCGCGTGGATCGAGCAGGCGCTCGCCCGGGCGGCGCAGCGGAACAAACCGATCGTGCTCCTGATGCATCGCCCGCTGTGGCGCTACGAGTCGGCGCGCTGGAACGAACTCGTCGGTCCGTTGCTCAAGCGATACGGCGCGAACGCGGTGATCGCCGGGCATTTCCACTCGCTGCAGCGAGATCGCGACGTCGACGGCGTGCAGTACCACATCGTCGGTACGTGCGGCGGCATGATCGACCAGCATCCGTATGCGGGACAACTGCAACATCTCACGTTCGTCGACATCGACGACGCCGGCGCGGTGCGCGTCTGGCATCAGCCGGTTGGCCTGACGCTGCCCGAGGACTTCGTCGTGCGCGACGACGAGGATCGCGTGTTCGCGATCTCGAACGGCCGCGAGGTGGTGACGTGGAAAGGCGCGCTGCCCGATCCGTCGTCGCGAGCGATCGACGATCGCGTCGCTCTGGTCGTGCGCAATCCGGCCGACGTGCCGGTCGAGGTGTCCGCCGCGCTCGTGACCGGAGCGCCCGAGCCCGTGCCCGTCGGCGACGAGCCGTGGGTGACGCGCACGCTGATCGACGCGCGCAATCCGTTCGTCGTCGACGCCGACACGAAGTTCACCGTCGATCCGATCGCGCCCATCACGATTCCGCCGAAGGAGTCGCGCGAGATTCCCGTGCATGTTCGTTGTCCAGCGCTCACCGAGCCGTGCGCGGCGCCCGAGGTGCGCGTGGCCTTCACGTTCAAGGACACGCACGAGCGACTCGTGCCGGTGTGGATCCGCACGATCGTTCCGATCGGACGAGTGATCGCCGCCGGCGCGGGCGCGCCCGGTGCGGCGTCGCCGATCCAGCCGTGGATGCCGTCGCCCTTTGACGTGTTGGAACCGAACCCGACGCTGGCCGCGTCCCTCGACGCGAGCGGCGCGCTGGCCCTGACGGTCACCATCACCGACGACGATCGGCCCGACGACGACGTCGTCGAGCCGACGGGCACCGCCCGCTTCACGGACCCGATGCACGACGCGATCCGCCTCCGCTTCAGCTCCGGCGAGGAGTTCTTCGTCGAGCCCTTCCGGCGAAACGCCGGGGTCCTTGCCGTCCGGGAAGGCCGGCTCGAGCCCACCGACCGCGTCACCATGGAGGTGCTGGGCGACCCGAAGGTGGCGGTTGTCCGGCTGGTGTGCGATCCAGCGCTCGCGGCGACGGCCACGCGTGCCGATGGTGGCCTGAACGTCGGCGTCGCCGACAACGACCACACCTACCACACCCAATGGCGCTGGTTGGTGGGCGGTGATCGGTGGGCGCGGGTCGTGGGTCGGCCATCGTCCGCCGCATCTCTTCCGTGACCGACTCGTCGTCGGTCACCGCGACGGAGCGAATCGGCGGACGCTTGACCTCGGCGCAGCCCGCGCCGATCATGAAGGTGCGGGTCACGTTGCCCCGCCGCGGCAGCCGGCGCCGCCAGGACCGCGACCGTTTCCTCCGTCAGCACACGACGACCGATCAACGCATCTCTTCTCGGTCGCCGTCACACGACTCGCCCACCGGCGCGTCGAACGATCGGACGATTCGTCCGCAAGGAGTCATCCATGAAGCCAGTCTCGAAGTTGTGCCTCGCTGCCGCCACGTTTGCCGCGCTCACGCTCGTCGCCTGCGACGGTGGCGCTCCCGCCAAGAAGAGCGTTCAAGTCAAGCCGGTGAATCCCGCGAACGCGGTTGAACCCGCTGGCGCGAAGTTCAAGAACGGCGACACCATGGGCAAGACCGACAAGGTCGACCCCGAAGGCAAGGCCAAGTAACACCAAGGTGAGCGCTGCGTATCGCCCTCCGGGCGCCCACTCGCTCTGGGCCACTTCGCCGTGTTGTGAGCTCGTAGAGCGCGTGGAGCAAATACGCTCCGCATGAACCCTTGCGACGCCGCGATCCCGCGGCGTCCATTCGAGCGTCCACCCGACGCTGAACATCACGACGACGCCCGCCTCGCGCGGGCGTCGTTTCTTTTTCCCGAGAGCGATGAATAGCGGCCGCGCGAGCGACGCGATGTGATCAGACGACGCGCGGTCGGCGACGAAAAACCGCCAATGGAAAACCGCCGATCGGACTTGCGTCCAGATCGGCGGCGGGTGGATGGCATGGTGATGCGTGCGCGAGCCGTCGTCGCGCGATGGCCCTATGCCGACACGAATCCGTCGGGCTCGGAGATCGACTTCAGAATCCCATCTCAGCCGAGTCATTTCGAGACGCGACCAGCAAAAACGCGACAACTTGCAGCCGAGCCCCGGCTCGGGCACCGGAGTCCGCGGGTCGAGGCGTCGCATCGGCCGTGCCTCGGACCTCTCGCGGGGCCGCGCCTATCGGGCGGTCATCATGTCGCGAAGAATGCCGAGACCCTCGCGGAGCTTCGCTTCGTTGGTCGCGTACGACAGCCGGAAGTGCGTGTCGCGGCGGCTGAAGACCTTGCCGGGAATGACCAGCACGCGCCGCTCGATCGCCTGTTCGACGAACGCCGTCGCCGTCAGCCCGAGGCGGCTCGGCACTTCGACGAACGCGTAGAACGCGCCCCCGGGCGTCGGCACATTGGCCACGCCCTGGAACGCGTCGAGGACCATCGATCGGCGATTTCGATATCGCTCGACCTCGTCCGCCATATCCATCTCGAAAGCCGGCAGGACTCCCCACTGCGCCATCGACGGGGCACACACAAACGTGTATTGCTGCAACCGGGCCATCGCCTGGATCAGCTCCTGCGGACCGGCGGCGTACCCCAACCGCCAACCGGTGCAGCCGTAGCTCTTGCCGAAGCCGCGGATGAGCAGCAGGTCCTGGCTGAATCGGGCTGGCGTGGGAAAGCGCCCGTCCTCCTTCGCGTCGGCGAAGGTGAACTCGTCGTAGATCTCGTCGGAGACGAGCAAGACGCCCTTCGCGCGACAGAGGTCGACGAGTTCGCCGAGTTCGCGCTCCGAGAGGACGACGCCGCACGGATTGCTCGGACTGTTCACGAGCACGGCCTTCGTGCGCGGCGTGATGAGCTTCTCGACGCGATCCGCGGTCATGCGGAAATCGGGATACGTGTCGCAGGTCACGATCGTCCCGCCCGTCAGCGCCGCGAGTTGCGGATACAGCACGAAGTACGGATCGGGCACGATCGCTTCGTCGCCCGCGTCGAGCAGGCACATGAACGCGAGCAAGAGCGCGCCGCTCGTGCCGCTCGTGACGATCGCGCCGCGCTCAGCGTTCGGACCGCTCCAGCCCGCCTCGTCGGCGAGGCGGCGCCAGATCGCGTCAAGCAGTTGCGGGATCCCCTGCGTCACCGTGTAGCCGTTCCGGTTTTCGAGGATCGCGTCGATCGCCGCGCGCTTCATGGCGTCAGGCACCGGAAAGTCCGGCTGACCGATCGAGAGGTTGATCGGATCCTTCAGCTTGGTGGCGAGGTCGAAGACCTTGCGAATACCCGACGCGTCGATCGACTTCGCGCGGCGGCTGATGAGGCGATCCAACGGGAGCGACGACGTGACGGCGGGCATGATCGGATCGTACGGGAATGACTGATGTGGTTTCGTGCGCGGCGTGCTCGAGCATCGAGCGTCCGCGGGGGAAAGGAAAACCCCGGCCGCACACGCGCACCGGGGTTGAAGGGATCACGGGAAACGAACCGACGAGCGAGCTCGCGGCGCTTACTTCTTCTTCGCGTCGCCAGCGGGCTTCGCGCCGGCCGCAGCGGCGGGAGCCTTCGCGCCCGGCTTGGCGGCGGCGGCGGCCGGAGCGCCCGGCTTCGCGGCGGCACCCGCTGCCGGAGCGGCAGCGCCCGGAGCGGCGCCGGCGGCGGGCGTCGCAGCCTCGCCCTCGGCCTTCTTCTTCTTGCCTGCGGACACCAAGATGTTCCGCACCTTGACCACGCCAAGCGGGCTGTTCTTGTCCTTGATGAACTTTTCCTGCGAGGCGAGCTTCTCGATGCGCTCGGCGCGCGTCAGCACGTTGCGGTGTTGGCTCAGGGCGCCGGACTTCGTCTTGAGGCTGCTGTGAATGGTCATGGCGAGGGTCTTTTCTGAAGCGTGCGTTGCGTCGGCGCCGGAAGAGGACGGTTCGACTAGCGAGGCTGATACTTGCTCGGGTATGCGTCCCCGAAATCGCGGTTTCCGCGAGCGGCGTTCTTCCATCGCAGCCCGACCGACCGAATGTTCGCCTCGAGGTCAGTGACGGCGCGGTCGCGCCGCTGTCCGGACGAGAAGCCCGGCGCGACGATCACGAGGCGAAGCTCGCCATTGTCATCCGGAACCAGATGCGCATCAAGTCCGTTCTGACGGCAAAAGTCGACCATCGCCTGACCGTTGCGGGTCGCGGTGTGCGCGATCACGAAGTAGTTCAGCCCTGGCTGGCGCGGATCCGTGCCCGGCGCTGGTCCGAGATCGCTGCCGTTTGCGGGCGTGCGCGGCGACTCGGCGGGACCTGGGTCGCGGTTCGCGGGCGGCTTCGTCCCCTGCGCCCCGGCGAGGCTCGGCGGCACCTTTCCGGCGGCGAGCGGATCGACTTCGGGCATGCGGCTCGCGGCGTTCATCTCGTCGAGACGCGCCTGCTCGCGCCGATCGCGGGCCAACCGATCGCCCACCGACACGCCGTACATGTAGCTCGCCACGATGGCGAAGAGGAGGAATGCCACCGCGCCGTAGATGTAGCCCACGGGCATCCGAACGACCCGCGGCGGCGCCGACGGAGTCGACGGCGCGCCGACGGACAGCGACGGCGCGGGCACGTGCTCCGTGCGCGGCGAGGGCGCCGCACCGGAGTACGAATACGTGCGGGCTTCACCCCGAGGACGAATCAACTCGTAGAGCGCCGGCTGTGTTCCTTTTCGCGCCATGGAGGTCGCATGGTACCCCCCGAATCCCGCGCGGACGACGACGATCATCGAAGGTCGGACGAGTCCGCGCGCCGCAGGATGAGCGTCGCCGGCGTCCCCGAAGGCGGCATGCGCTCGGTCCACGCTTCCCAGTTCTCGCGCTCGACGGCCACCTGATCGGGAATGACCGCGACGGCGCCGATCGTCTCGTCGCCGAACGTCACGAGGCCGACCAAGGAGCCGGTGAAGTCGGCCTCGTAGTGTTCACCGGGTCCGAGCGCTCGCACGTTCGTCACGAAGCGCGAGCCCGCGAACACCCAGCCGCCGGGAAACGCGCGGCCGTCCGCGCCGTGGATCCAGTCGAGGAGTGGCGATTCGTTCGTGCGCCCATCGACGGACCATCGCACGATCGGCACGATCGACGGACCCGTCGGCGCGATGAGTTCGACGTTGCCGCTGTCGTAATGCCAGCGCCCCGGCGCACCCGGCACGAGACCGAGCGCGAGAAGGGCCGCGTGCACCTGACTCGGCTTCGCGTCGACGACGAGTAGCGACTCGTGCTCGCGCGAGTCGCGGCCGCATGCGACCGCCTCGAGCCAGCCCTGCGCCGTCGCGACCTCGGCCGGCAGGCGCACCTCGCCGTGCCCGCGATCGACGTCGATGCCGCCGGGCAAGTGAATCACCGGCGTCGGCGCCGCAACGTGTGCCGCCGTCGGCGCGGCGACCGACGGGCTCGCCGACGTCGTCGGCGCGGACGCAGTCGTTGCCTCCGGCGCGGTCGTCGGCGCCGCAGTCGCCGGCGGCGGTTCGACAACGTCGGCGCGGCGTGCATCGACCGGGCCCGCGATCGGCGTCTTCGTCGGCGCGCACGCGACAAGCAGCGACATCACCGCGTATCCGACTCGCACGACTCGCATCGCTTCAGCGTACGGCGACGCGCCCGGCGGCGCGGCGGAGTGCATCGCAGCGCGCAGAAAAAAGGCCCGACGAAGGCACGCCTCGCGTCGGACCCTTCCGGGGGCTGGGGTTTCGCGAGCGGCGTCGCTCGCGGTGCTGCGAAGAGCGGTGCTCGACTCGCAACACATCGAACGTACGAAATGCCCGACGACGGGCAAGCGACACGAGCGATTTCGCGGCCGGCTCCAGCGACGTCCCGCCGCGCGAGCGGCGCAGTTGCTACAACCCTCACACCGTGGTCTCGCTTCGCCGCACAGTCCGCTTCTCGTTGCCGCCGCCCGGCGCCGAATCGGGTTGGACCGCGGAGAAGCGAAACGCGTTCGCGGGCTGGCCTTCGTCGACCGGCATCGCCGTGTTCGGCGCGATCGAGGTCGTGGTCGAGGGCGAGCCGGATTCGCGGACCGGGTACCTCGTGAACATCACCGAGATCGACCGCGTCGTGCGCGATCTCGCGCTCCCGTTCATCGCCGAGGCGCACGCTCGGCAGTTTGCCGAGCAATCGCCAATCGAGCCGTCGCGACTGCTCGTCGAGCTGGCCACGCTCGTCGCCAGCGGACTCGCGGCGCCGCTGCGCTCGATCGCGTGGATTCTCACCCCTTCCCACTCCGTCGCCTTCGATCTCGTCATGCCGCACCACGTCGAACTTCGCCAGAGCTTCGAGTTCTCCGCCTCGCATCGGCTGCATTGCCCCGAGTACGACGACGACACCAACCGCCGCATCTTCGGGAAGTGCAACAACCCCAATGGGCACGGCCACAACTATCGGCTCGAAGTCGCGGTCGCCGTGCCGCTCGCAACGATCCCGGCGCTTCCGCTCGGGCGACTCGAGGAGATCGTCGACGAAGCGGTGATCCGGCGCTTCGATCACAAGCACCTGAACAGCGACTGCCCGGAGTTTGCGTCGCTCAATCCGAGCGTCGAACATATCGCGAAGGTCTGCCACGACCTGCTCGTCGAGCCGTTCCGTCGCGCCGGCGGAACGTTGCAGCGGGTGACCGTGTGGGAGACCGAGAAGACCGCGTGCAGCTATCCGTGCGACCTCACCCCTCGATGACTTCCATGCGCTCACCCACCGCCTTGCTCGTCGTCCTGCTGGCGTCCGCCCTCGCAGCCCCCGGGGCGCTCGGTCAGGCGCCGCCGCCGACGTCAGCGCCGCCAGCGTCACCCTCCGCGCCCCCGCGTACGCAGACGCCGCGCGAGGCGATGCGCTCCGAGTACGAGCAGCTCTCGGCGCTCCTCGCGCGCAAGCCCACGCTCACCGCCGACGACCGCGCGACGATTCAGTCGCTCCTGACGAGAATCCAAGCGGCGATCGCAGCGGGCAGCGCCGACCCGATGAACTATGCGATGTGCGCCCGCCTCGCCGGATGGATCGACGACGCGGCCGCGGAAGACAAGGCGTACGAGGGTCTCCTCGCGGTGCAGCCCAACAACGAGGTCGCGGCGTCGCAGTGGATCGCGGCCATCACCAAGCGCGGTCGCTACGAGCAGGCGCTCGGCGTCGCGCGAAACCGCTATCGCGACCTCACGCAGATGCCGCGCGTGGCGATGGCGATCGCGGAAACGCTGATCGCGGCGAACCGATACGAGGAGGCGGTGGAACTGCTCGACTCGATCGGGAACATCGCCGGCGCCCGGGCCGATCTCGGCGCGAAGTTCGTTCCGCTTCGACAGCGCGCCGCAACGCTCGGCGCGATGTGGAGCGCGGAACAGGCGAAGCGCATCGCCGACGAGAAGGAGGGCCAGAACGCGCACGTCGAGCTGATCACGTCGAAGGGCACGATCCTCATCGAGCTCTACGAGCGCGAAGCGCCTGCGGCCGCGTTCAGCTTCGTCGAGCTCGTGGACACCGGCGCGTACAACGGCACGCGCTTCCATCGGCGTCTACCGGGATTCGCGGTGATCGGCGGCGACGCGAACACCAAGCCCGGCGCGACGGGTCGACCCGGCTACGGCACCGTCGGCTGGCGCATTCCCGACGAAGGCATGCGAAGCGATCGACGTCCCGCGTTCGGCGGAACCATCGGCCTGTGCAAGGCGCTCGATCCGAAGAGTCCCACCGCGGCGTACCTGCCCAAGAGCGCCGGCAGTCAGTTCTTCTTCCTGCTGCAGCCCGCGGAGCACCTGAACGAGGAGATCGCGAACTTCACGATCTTCGGGCGCATCCTCGACGGTTGGGACACGGTGGTGAACCTCGAGCCCGGCGACGAACTCCTCGCCGCCCAAGTCGTTCGCCGCGGCTCGCACGAATACAAGGCGGTGCGCGATCCCGACCTGCCGATGCCGGTCGAGATGAGCGTTCCGGCGCAGGCGGTGAAGCCCAAGCCGACGCAGCCGCCGAATCAGGCCGCCACGCCCGCGAGCGGGAAGCCGACCAAGCCCGCGGTGATTCGCGGGACCGTTCCCCCGCCGGTCGTCCCGGGACCGCCGCCGACCACGCCGCCGAAGCCGTGATCGCCGCGACGCGCTACGCGAGATCTTCCTCGCCGAGCAACCGGAACCCCTTGCGTCGCAGGATCTGCCCCGCGAGCGTGTTGTCGTCGACGGCCAAGGCGATCGTCGGGTTGCCCTCGCGCAGCAAGAGGACCGGATACGCGAAGCGGATGTTGAGCTCGGCGCCGAGGAGGTAGCTGCACACCTGCCGCAGCGTCTTCCGCTCCGAGCTGCCGCCGGCGCCCGGGCCGCCGAGTTCGACGACGAGAAGGTCGGTCTCGCTGAACGTGAACTGCTTGCGGCGCATGAGGTGTCGCGCTGCGTCGGCGTTGTTGAAGATCAGCCGCACCACCGCGTGGTCGCTCGAGTCGAGCACGCTGAACGCGCGGAGGTTCACGTCGGCGGCTTCGTCGAAGAGCTGCACCAGTTCCAGCAGCTTGCCCACGCGGTTGTCGAGGAACACGCTGAATTGGCGCACGCTCGGCGGCGCATAGCACTGCTCAACGTCGGGCGGCATCGCGTGCGTCATCGCGCATCACTGTAGCGGTTTCACGACGAGTATCGGGCGTGATACGTTCCGAGCATGGCCTCGATCGGGACTCTGGCGAGCGCGATTGCGGTGATGCTCGTGGCGAACGCGCCGCCGAGCGCGGGATTCGCGCGGCCGCCGCAAGGCGCGACCAGCGCGACGACCCCGGCGCCGCCGACGTCGACCGTCCAGCTCGACGAACTCCTCCGCGAATACGACGCGTGGCGTTTCCACGAACACCCCGAGCAGGCGCGCGAGCGCGGACTCGGTTTCGATCCGGGCAGCGTCACCGAGGAGGGCGTCGTGCCCCGCATGCGCGAGGACGCGCAGCGCCGCGTCTTCCTCGACGAACTCGCGACCATCGACGCGAACTCGCTGTCGGAGACGGACCGTCTCGACCTCGACGTCCTGCGCTCGCTTCTCGAGAACGCCATCGAAGGCTTCGAGCTCGGCGACTGGCTGGTCGCCGTCACGCGCTTTTCCGGGCCGCAATGGACGCTGCCCCGATCGGCGCAGGAGTGGCGGTTCGACGACGAGTCCGACTACGCGAGATATCTCCAGCGCCTCACCGCGGCGCCCGGCAACCTGCGCTCGACGATCGAGGTGCTCAGGCTCGGGCTCGAGCGCGGGCGTACGCCGCCGCGCGTCGTGATGGCCGACGTCCCCGCACAGTTCGATGCGCTCCTGCACGGCGGCGGACTCGACGCGCTGGCCGAGCCGTTCGGCCGGATGCCCTCAACGATTCCGCCCGCGCGACGCGCGGAGATCCTCGCGGAGTTCGAAGGACGGCTGCGGCCCGCGATCCGCGAGGCCACGGAGGAGCTCGCGAGCTTCCTGACGACGGAGTACATCCCGCGCTGCGCCGCGTCGATCGCCGCGAGCGACCAGCCGGACGGTCAGCGCTGGTACGCGCATCGGCTCCGCGTCGCGACGACGACGAGCTTGGGCGCCGACGAGATCAACGCCATCGGTCTCGCCGAGGTGCGGCGCATCCGCGCCGACGTGCTGGCGGCGATCCATGTGACCGATTGGTACGCCCCCGGAGGTACGCCCGATCGTGCGCTGGCGGCGCTCGACGACGCGGAGCTTTTCTCGCGCTTCCTCGAATTCGTCCGCACGTCGCCCCGCTTTCGCGCGAGCGACGCGAGTTCGCTGCTCGCTCGCTATCGCGACCTCTGCAAGCGCGTCGATCCGACGCTTCCGCGCTTCTTCGGCGCACTGCCGCGATTGACCTACGGCGTGCGCGGAGAAGCGCCAGCGCCGCCGCTCGCAGACATGCCCGCGTTCGCCGCGACGGAGCGATGGCCGGCGCGATACCAGCCCGGGACTCTCGCTCGCGGCGAGCCCGCGTGGCTCGTCGCGAACACGTCGAATCTCGAGGAACGGCCGACGTACGAGATGGTCCCGCTCGCGCTCCGCGAAGCGGTGCCGGGCCGTCATCTCCAGGTCGCGCTCGCGCAGGAACGCGACGGCGTGCGCGAGACCCGCCGACGCACGGAATTCGCCGCGTGCGTCGACGGCTGGGGACTCTACTGCGAGCGGCTCGGCGTCGAGATGGGCATGTACGCCGATCCGTACGACGACGTCGGGCGACTGATGCGCGAGATGTCCGCCGCCTGCCGGCTCGTCGTTGACACCGGCATGCACGCGAAGGGCATGTCGCGCGACGACGCGATTCGCTTCCTCCGCGAGCACGTCGCGATCGGCGAACGCGACGCCGCGATCGAGGTCGATCGGTGCATCGCCCGGCCGGGCGACGCGTGCGCAGAGACGCTCGGCGCGCTCGCGATCACGCGGCTTCGCCGCGACGCCGAGGCGGCGCTCGGCGAGCGATTCTCGCTCCGCGCCTTCCATGACGCGGTGCTCGCCGACGGCGAACTGCCGCTCTGGGCGCTCGAGGCGAACGTGCGGCGTCGAATGGACGCGCGGCGCAACGCGAACTGAGCGCCGCGTCAGGCGCGGAAGAGCGCGCCCATCTTCTTGCCCAGCACGACGCTCGCGCCGAGGAGGCACACGGCGAGCAGCGCCATGCCCCACACGCCGAGCGCGCTCGCTAGGTACGGCCCGTCGCCGAGCCGATCGGCCATCGAGTAGATCGCCTTGGTGATCGGGAAGTGCGCCTCGCGCTGCGCGAGGACGAGCGAGTCGGAGACTTCCAGCATCGCGAACGCGAACGCGAGCAGGCCGCCCGCGACGAGGTTCGCGAGAATCAGCGGAAGCACCACGCGCCGCGTGGTGGTCCACCGCGACGCGCCGAGATTCGCCGACGCCTCCTCGAGCTCGATAGACGTCTGCTCGAGCCCGGCCGAGGCGGAGCGCACGATGTACGGAAGGCGTCGGATCGCGTAGGCGAGGACGAGGAGCGGCATCGGATTCGGATCGGCGCCGAGCACGTCGGCGAACGGCCGGAGCGGCGCGTCGTTCAGCCACGCGATCGCCGAAACGGGAAGCCACGACAGCGCCGACGCGACCGGCGCGGGCATCGCGCCGGCGAACGGCCATCGCAGGGTCATCGCCACGTAGCCGAACGCCATGACGAGTCCCGGCACGGCGAGCGGCAGCATCACCAGCGCGTCGAGCAGCGCTCGCCCGCGGATGCGCGTGCGCACGAGGATGCGGGCGACGAGCACGCCCACGATCAGGTCGAGCGCGACGGCGACTCCGGACAACACGAGGCTGTTGCGGATCGCGCCGACGGAGAGCGGATGCGTGAGCGCGGTGCGGAAGTGGTCGAGCGTGAAGCTCGTCGGCAGGATCGTGTGGTACCACTGACCGCTGGCGGTGACGCTCGCGAGAATGACGCCGACGTGCGGCAGCACCGCGATCAGCCCGATCACCAGGAAGAGCGCGGTTGCGCCGACGGCGCGCACGCCGCGGATCTCCCGATCGCGGGACGCGACGGCGGCCTTCGAATACATCGCGTAGCTCTGCCGACCGAGCAGGTGCTTGCCGAGGACGTAGAACGCAATCGCCGATACCAGCATCACCGCGACGAGCGCGTAGGGCTGGCGCGACGCCTCCATTTCCTTGATGCCGTTGAAGATCTGGACCGGCGTCACCTGATGGAACTCGAGAAGGAGCGGCGTTCCCAGCTCGGTGAAGCTCCAGATGAAGACGATCGTCGCGCCGGCGAAGATGCCCGGTCGCACGAGCGGCAACACGACGCGCCGCATCCGCATCCACGGCGTCGCTCCGAGGTTCGTGGCCGCGTCCTCGAGCGCCGGGTCGAGGTTCGACAGCGCGGCGACGACGTTGAGGTAGATGATCGGGTACAGCGAGAAGGCCTCGAGCAGTACGACGGCCGCGAACCCGCCGCGCCCCAGAAAATCGATCGGCGCGTCGACGAGATGAAGATCCGCGAGGAGCGCGTTCACCGCGCCGCCGCGCCCGAACAGCAGGCGGATCCCGATCGCCCCCACGAACGGCGGCAGAATCATCGGACACAGCAGGAGCGCGTTGAGCAGCGCCTTGCCGCGCCACTCGTAGCGGCTCGCGACGAGCGCCAGCGGAAACGCGATCAGGATCGCGAGCGAGGTCGTGCAGACCGCGATGAGCGCTGCGTTGATGAGTCCGCCGCGCCACGTCGGGTCGCGGAAGACTTCGAGCAGCGAGTAGGTGACGAAGCGACCCTTCTCGTCGACGACGGCGCCGCGCAGCGTCAGCCAGATCGGATAGACGAGGAACGCCGCGAGGAACGCGAGCAGGATCGCGAGGACCAGATACGAGCCGGCGTTCCGACGCATGCGCCGGCGATGGTACCGGGACTCATGCGCGTTCGACTCGAGCGCACGGCGCCCCCGGCGCGCGACTCCCGCCGACGAGGTCGCGTCGCGTCGCGCCGCCGCCGTCGAGCGATCAACCCCACTCGCCGAGGAGGATCGCGAGGTCCGCGGCGTCGATCGTGCCGTCGTCGTTCAGGTCGGCCGGGCCACTGTTGCCCCACGAGCCCAACAGGATCGCGAGGTCCGCGGCGTCGACCACGTCGTCGTCGTTCAGGTCGCCGAACTTCGTCGTCTTCGGGATGTACCACGCCACCGCCACGGGCAGCGCCGTCTGCGAACCGGTCTTCCGCTTCACCTCGATCACGTAGTCGCCGGCGACGAGGTTGTTGATGTACAGGTGCTCGACGTTGTCGATCGTCGAAGTGCTCGAGACGTTGCCGGCGCCGAACACGCTCACGCCCGCCTCGCCGATGAGCGGCTGCAGCGCGGTGCCGCTGATCTTCCACAGCGTCAGGTCGATGTCCATCAGATTGAAGCTGCCGAAGTTGGTCGCGACCGAGCGATTCCACGTCGCGAGGATCGAGACCTCGGGCACCTGTTCGAAGATTCGGAACCGGTAGTAGACGCTGGCGTTGGAGCCGATGCTGGGGATGAAGTCCCAGCCGCTCTCGTCGATCGTCGGAGCGAGCGGGATCGACGCCGACGCGTCGTGCTCCTGCCCGGTCAGGATGAGATGACTCCGATCGACGTTGAGGAGATCGGCGCCGTAGAGCGGATCGAGCGGCGTCGAGGTCGTGCCGCGATTCGGCCCGCTCGTCACCGCGCCGTTGCTCCAGCCCGAACGGTGCGTCGCGCCGGCCAGGAGCACGCTCTTGATGACGATGCTCTTGTCGGCGTTCGGGTTGAGCGCGAGCATCGGATCGGTGTCGGTCGCGCCGAGGAGAAGCGCCGACGACGCGGAGACGATCGGCGTCGAGAAACTCGTGAAGCTCGCCGGCGCGACGATCTCCGGCTTGCGCCGATTCGGTCCGTCGAGTCCCGCCGGCGTGATCGCGTTGCAGTGTTGGCCGTTCGCGAGGCCGACCGTGATGCCGTTGTAGCCGTACGCGAGCAGCGCGTACGCCGGACTGCCGGCACCGTTGTTCGTGCCGAGGAGCACCATCAGGTTGTCGCGCTGGATCGCGAAATCAAGGCGGCGCAGCGCGTCGTTGTCGAGGAACGAGCCGCCGAACGAACCGATCCACGAGTGGTTGAACACCCGGAGGCCGCTTGGCGGGAAGGCCGGCGGCGTGGCGCCTTGGTTCGTCTTGAGGTAGCCGGTCGTGGCCCACGCACCTGCTTCCCACACGAACACGTCGGTCACGCCCGGGGCGACGCTCGAGGTGTTGCCGTAGTACGCGAGTCCCACGGTCGTCGCGTGGCCGCTGAGTCCCATCGCACCGGACTGCGGCGAGAACGTGGTGCCGACGAAATCGGCGTTCGCGGTGTCGGGGCCGAAGTTCCCCGGCGTCTCCTGAGCCTCGACCTGTCCCACGCCAATGCCGGCGCCGGTCGGCACATTGCCGGCGCCGAGCCGGGCGATGAGCGCCGTGTACCCGATGTCGGTGAAGGTGTCGGCCGCGGCGATGGCGGCGATCCCGAGCGTCGCCAAGAGCGCCGCGGACGTAGGCAAGGCGCCCAACGCGGTGCGCGACAAGCGAGGAGACGGGCGCCCAGAGGCGTCGCTACGAGTGTGATTCGGCATGTGGATAGGAGCAGGGAAAGCGAGTCGATGCAGGCCGCTCGGTCGGCGTTCCCGGACGAGCCGGGCGCATCGGATTGCCTTCACACCCTATCACGGGGTTGGGCCGGGACAACGATTGGTTTGCGAATCGGCGCGCGGATGGCGGCCTGTGCGAGCGCCGCCCGGTGCATGCCCCGCTGGCCCGGCTGCTCAGTGCAGGGAGGACTCGCCGGTGCCCGACGAGGGTTCGACCGGCGTCGGCGGGGCCGCCACGTCGTCGGTGACGAGGATCTCCACGCGCGCGTTCCGAACGTCTGCGTCCGCGGTACCGGGGTTGGCGACGATGCGCTCGTGGTCGCCCGACGCCACGAGTCGGATCCGCCACCAGTCGATGCCGGCGGCCGCAAGCGCCCGTGCGACCGACATCGCCCGCTCCTGCGACAGGACCATCGCCTCTTCGGGCTTGCGGAACGCCTCGGTCTGCGAGGTGTGACCGCGCACTTCGAGCACCGACTTCATGCCCCGGTGCTTCGCTCCAAACTCAGCGACGACGCGGGCCGCCTCCTCATCCAGCACCGTCGAACGCATCGGGAACTGGACCGACGTCCCTTTCCCGAAGTAGTCGCTCGGGCGCACGCTCTTGACGTCGCGCTCCTTGCCCTTCGTGCCGTCGTCGCGACTCTCGCCCGCGCCGGCCTCGCGCTCCTTCAGGCGCTCGACGAGCGGACGCTCGTTCGGATCGGTCGAGTTGATGTCGACCGGGTTGTTGAACGCACTGCGCACCGAGATGGCGAAGTCGATCATGTCGGGCTGGTTCGCGACGCCCTCGCTCTGCTCGCCGCCGCCGCCGGCGTTCCCGCCCTTCGGTTGAACGTTGAGCGCAAACATGATCACGAAGAAGCCCATCATGAGCATGACCATGTCGGCAAACGAAATGAGCCACTCCGGCGCGCCTTCGTGCTCGCCTTCGGCATGACCTCCGCCGCCGTGACCGCCATGACCGCCGCCATGGCCGCCGCCGTGCTTCTTCTTGCCTTCGTCATGTCCGCCGTGGTCGCTCATGGATCAGTCCGTTGGGCGCCCGCGTCTGGGGCCAATCATGCAGCGCGGAGACGCGGAGGACGCGGAGGTATCGCGGAGAGAATCAAGAGTTCAAGTCGCCACAACCATTGCCTTCGTGCCTTCCTCCGCGTGCCCTCCGCGATCTCCGCGCCTCCGCGCTGAGTGAATCTCGAATCGAGGGTGTTGCATCACCGTCACGCCGCCGCCTTGAGCGTCGTCCGGATCGTCTGCGGAATGAACGCGAGCATCTTTTCCTGGGTGGCCCGCGGGTTGTCGCCGGCTTGGATCGACATGATCCCCTGCAACATCATCTCCTTCGACAAGATCTCCTCGCCCGAGCGCAGCGCGAGCTTGTCGCCCATCGGACCGGCGATCGCGTTCGCGAGCACGGTGCCGTACATCGTCGCCACGACCGCGACCGCGAGCATGTGGCCGAGGGTCTCGATGTCGCCGCCGAGCGAACCGAACATGCCGATCTGACCGATCAGCGTCGCGACCAGCCCGTATCCCGGCGCGTAGAGCTTGATGAGATCGAAGAACTTCTTCCCCGCCTTGTGCCGCTCCTGCATCGCCATCACTTCGAGTCGAAGCGTCGCCTCGATGGTCGCCTCGTCGGTGCCGTCGACGGCCATCTTCAGGCCCTGGACGAGGAACGGGTCCTTGATCTTCTCGATCTCGCTCTCGAGCGCGAGGATGCCGTCGCGTCGCGCCTTGTCCGCGAGCTGGCTCATCAGTTGGACGGTCTCGACGGGGTTCATCCCTCTCTCGAACATGAACCGCTTGATGTAGCCGGGCACCGCCTTCAGCTTGTCCATCGGCAGCGCCATGAACAGCACGCTGATGGTGCCGCCGAACACCATCACGAGACCCTTCTCGGAGTAGAAGATCTCGAAGTGTCCGTGCGATGCGCGGAACGCCACCCAGCCGCAGGCGAGCACACCCAGGATGGAACCGATCAGGCTCGATTTGTCCATCTATCCTGCCTCCGGACCGACGGTCCCCGGTCTCCAGCCGTCGGCGCGGCGCGTCGACGAAGTCGCGGTCGATATCGGCGCTCGACGCGCGCGTCTGAAGCGGTGCCTCCGACAACAACGGTGGTTCGGGTCGTAGGACCTGTGCCGGCAGGTCCGGATACGCTCCTCCCCGCGCGACGGCGACCACACTCGGCGTGGCGCGGACGGAGCAGACGACGATGCCGCCTCCACTGGTGATCGTGACGGAACAGCTCTCCGACGACGCGCTCGAGTGGCTGGCGGAGTCGTGCGAGGTCGTGCGGGCGCGACCCGACGAGGACGCGTTCGTCGCCGCCGCGGCAAGGGCCGAGGGCCTCGTCGTCCGCACATACACCGTGGTGGACGACGCGATGCTTTCCCGCCTCCCGCGGCTGAGGGTCGTGGGACGCGGCGGCGTGGGACTCGACAACATCGACCTCGACGCGTGCGCCGCGCGCGGCGTCGTCGTGGTGTCGACGCCCGACGCGAACACGCAGGCCGTCGTCGAATACGTGACGTGCCTGCTCTGCGACGCGCTGCGACCTCGCGCCCCGCTCGATCGACCGGTGCCGAAGGACGAGTGGGATCGACTGCGCGACGACGATCTCGTCGCGCTGTGGCAAATGAACGAGCTGACGCTCGGCATCCTCGGGCTTGGCCGCATCGGGAAGCGCGTCGCGCAGGTCGCCCGGGCGATCGGCTTCGAAGTCATCTTCAACGACTTGTTAGGCATTCCCGACGACGAGCGCCACGGCGCCGAGCCGGTCGATCTCGACTCGCTCTTCCGCTCGAGCGACGTGCTGACGATCCACGTCGACGGACGACCATCGAATCGGCGCTTCGTGAACGAACGCCTCGTCGACCTGCTCAAGCCCGACGCGGTGCTCATCAACACGAGCCGCGGCATGGTGATCGACCACGATGCGCTCGCCGCGTGGCTGCGCGCGAATGCCGGCGCCACCGCACTCCTCGACGTCCACGATCCGGAACCGGTGCGCGAAGACAATCCGCTGCTCGGGCTGGACAACGCACATCTGTTCCCGCACCTGGCCAGCCGCACGCTCACGGCGATGGACAACATGAGCTGGGTGGTCAAGGACGTCGTCGCGGTGCTGCAGGGTCGAGCGCCGAAGTGGCCGGCGCGTTGACGCGGGATTCCCGAATCGGTGGAGTCGATTCGCACGGATCGAGCGCGGCGGCCACCTCGGCCGCGCGTGCTTCCGGCGCGCTCCGAACGCGGCGTCGATGTGCTACCGTTTCAGCCCCATGTTCGACATCGAATACGTCCACGCTCGTCAGGTGCTCGATTCCCGCGGCAATCCGACCCTCGAGTGCGAGGTGATGCTCACGGGTGGCGCGTCCGGTCGCGCCGCCGTCCCGAGCGGCGCCTCGACCGGCGAGCGCGAGGCCGCCGAACTGCGCGACGGCGACAAGAAGCGTTGGGGCGGCAAGGGCGTCGCCAAGGCGGTCGCGAACGTGAACGACAAGATCGCGGGCGAGATCTTCAGCGTCGACGCCCGCGACCAGGTCGCGATCGACCGCGCGATGATCGCGCTCGACGGCACGCGGAACAAGTCGAAGCTCGGCGCGAACGCCACGCTCGCCGTGTCGCTCGCGGTGGCGCAGGCCGCCGCGAACGCGACGAGTCAGCCGCTCTACCGATACGTCGGCGGCGTCGCGGCGCGGCGTCTGCCGGCGCCGATGTTGAACATCCTCAACGGCGGCAAGCACGCCGGGAACACCGTCGACTTCCAGGAGTTCATGGTGCAGCCCACGGGCTTCTCGAACTTCGCCGATGCGCTGCGCGCGGGCGTCGAGGTCTACCACACGCTGCGCGAGATCCTGCACTCGAAGCACCTCTCGACCGCGGTCGGCGACGAAGGCGGATTCGCGCCGGACCTCAAGACCAACGAGGAAGCGTGCGAGCTGATCGCGAGCGCCGTCGAGAAGGCGGGCTACGACCTCGGCCGCGAGATCCAGATCGCGCTCGATCCGGCGACGAGCGAACTGGCGAACGAGGCGGAGAAGCTGCACGGCGGCTCGAAGTCGAACTCGAAGTCCAAGGCCAAGGGCGTGCGCTACTGCTACTTCAAGAGCGATCCGAAGAAGCTCGTGTCGAGCGACGACATGATCGCGCTCTGGGAGCGATGGCGGGCGAAGTGGCCGATCCGTTCGATCGAGGACGGGCTCGCGGAGCACGACTGGGCGGGATGGAAGACGCTCACCGAGCGTCTCGGCGCGACGACGCAGCTCGTCGGCGACGATCTCTTCTGCACGAACGCGACGATCCTCACCGAAGGCATCGCGAAAGGCTGCGCCAACGCGGTGCTGGTGAAGGTGAACCAGATCGGCACCCTCACCGAGACGATCGAGACGGTGAGCCTCGCGCATCGTTCCGGCTACAGGACGGTGATGAGCCATCGATCCGGCGAGACCGAGGACGCGACGATCGCCGATCTCGCGGTGGCCCTCAATTGCGGCCAGATCAAGACCGGCGCGCCGTGCCGATCGGACCGGAACGCGAAGTACAACCAGTTGCTCCGCATCGCGGAGGAGCTCGGCAGCGGCGCCCAGTTCGGCGTCTGATGCCTTGTCTTGGGTTTCGCGGCGTCGCGCCGCCGGATCGCGCCGTGGGGCGCGCCGCGTGGCGCGCCGCGGTCATTTCGCGCCATCTTCGGACTTCGACTGATAGGACGCGGGGTCTCAACCGCACACGCAGTGAGCGGTGTTTTCGGACCGCGTCGCGGTTCGTCCGTCTCAGGAGGCCTGCTTCATGCATGCACCCAAGTCTCTCGCGATGTCCTCACTGTCCCTTCTTACGATCGGCGCGGCGCTGGCGCTGACGCCGACGTCGGCTGCGATGCCGACGGCCGCGTCTGCGCCGCCGACCCGCCAATCATCCCCACGACACCGCGCGCCGGAGCTGAGCGTGCTCGCCCCGCCCCACCGAGGCGCCGAGCCCGCCCAAGGCGGCGTCGCGGAAGGCTGCGACGGCACGTATCTCAGCCAGAACGTCGACCACGACACGATCACGCCGCTGAACACGCCGCACTGCATCGAGGTCGGCGTCGCGTCGCTTGGCACCGGCTACGCCCGCTCGTACGCCGCGCAGGAGACCTCGACGGTCGGCTGCGTGCGATTCGCCATCGAGTTCAACAACGGCGCCGCGTGGCCGGTGTCCGTTCGCATCTATCGCGGCGACGTGAACGGCCCGTACGCCAACCTCGTGCTGCTCGCCGAGACGAGCGTCGAGATCCCCGCGGACTCCGGCGCGTCGATCCGCACTGCGACGTTCCCGGGCAACGGCCCGACCGTCGAGGCGGGCACGTCGTTCGTCGTGGAGGTGTATTCGCCGACCCGCAGTCCCGCCGCGGGCGGCGACGGCGGTTTCCTGTTCTTCGGTTCGAACGATGCGGGCCAGTCGGCCCCGTCGTACATCCGGGCCGTCGAGTGCAGCGTCCCCGACTTCATCGACGTTGCGTCGATCGGTTGGCCGCAGACCGACATCATCATCGATCCGAACCTCAATCCGACGCCCATCGCGTGGCCGTGCGGATCGCCCCAGGCGGGCAGTTGCTTCGTGCCGCACAGCACGCCCAACTGCAACAACGCCAACTGCTGCGAACTGCTCTGCGCGTTGATCGATCCCACGTGCTGCCAACTCGCGTGGGACGTGATCTGCGTGCAGGAGGCGATGACGTTCGGCGAGTGCATCCTCGCCGCGCCGCCGTGCCAAGGGCTCAAGGCATTCGAGTGCCAAGCCGGCTGCGTCGACAACTTCGCGGCGCCGGTCGATCCGGCGCATCCCAGCGCGGAACTCGCCGCGGGACTGAACTGCGGCGCGTTCGGGGACTTCGATCTCCAGCAGGTCGACCACTGCATCGCGCACACGTTCACCGGCTGCTGGCCCAGTTGCGGACCCGATTGTCCGCAGCCAGGCTGCGGGACGATCGTCGGCGCCACGCTGGCGGTGCACATGCGGTCGCTCGGCACGCTGTCCGGCAACGACACGCTCGGTCTCTACGACGGCGGCTCGGTGCTGTGGGCCGCGAACATCGGAACGCTGACCGGAAACCCCGGCTGGCCGGCCGGCGCGGACGCGACGATCGTCCTGAACCTCGGGCCGAATCCGCTCCCGAACACGATTCAGGTGCCCGCGTCGAGCGGAGTGCTTGCATCGCTCTGCGACGGCGAACTCGGCATGCTCGTGCAGGACGACACGATGGTCGACTACGCGAAGCTGACCGTCTTCGTCTGCCCGTGCGAACAGGGCATTCGCATTCCGTTCGAGCGCGACAGCGCCGACGACTTCACGTCGCCGACTCCGACGACGCCGAGCGCGGCGCTCCTCGCGCACGTCAACTGCGGCGCGGGCTCGCTCCAGTCCTACGACGTGCAGGCGCTCGACCAGTGCTTCGTCGAGACGATCAGCGGCCTGCCGTCGTGCATCATGGGCGCGACGCTCACCATGGGCGTGCGTCCCGACTCGCTGTGGTGGACCGACGGCCTGGCGCTCGACGTCGTGGACCAGTGCGGCAAGGTCTTCAAGTGGAGCCGCTCGCTCACGTCGCTCGACGCGATCGGCGCGTTCTCGCCTCCGCTCGCGTCCGGACAGCTCTCGACGCTGACGCTCGACCTCGGCAACCTTCCGCCGAGCGCCGACGGGACGCGCAGCGTGCTGTCGACGATGCTCGACGGCTCGCTCGACATCTACCTGCAGGACGACACCGGCGTCGACTTCATTTTCCTTGACGTACTCAGTTGCGAGTGCGGCGGCGGCGGCGGGCCGATCGGCGCCTGCTGCCTGCCGCCCGAGGTGCCCGGCGGCGACTACCACTGCGCCGACCTCACGCAGAGCCAATGCGAGTTCAACGGCGGCACGTGGTGGGGCCCGAGCTTCACCTGCGCCGAAGTGCAGTGCAAGGGACCGTGCGCCACGCCACCGTGGGGAATGGTCGCGTGGTATCCGCTCGAGCCGACGACCGGCATCGTCGCCGACGACATCACCGTGCTTCAGAACAACGGCGTGTTCGGCCCGCAGGCGACGGGCGGTCCGCAGTCGGGGCCGGGCGTCGTGGGCGGCGCGTACTTCTTCAATGGCCAAGGCGACTTCATCACCGTGCCGCCTGACCCGTCGATCGACTTCTCGTGCAAGCCGTTCTCGATCGATCTGTGGGTGAAGCGGGCGGCGCCGGGCCCGAATCCCGCGTTCGTGAATCTCGTCGGCAACTACGGCGCGAGCACGGGCGGCTGGGTGTTCGGGATCGACGAGTCGACCGGGCAGCTCGAGCTGATCACCGAGAGCGACTGCCTCCGCTGCATCGCCTTGTCGACCGGCACGGTGCCCGTTGGCGTGTGGACACACGTCGCGATCTCCATCACCGGATGCGACTGCTCGATCCCCTGCTTCGAGGCGTCCAACCGACTCGTCAGCTTCTTCATCAACGGAGCGCTCGCAGGCACCGGTGGCGCGTGCTGCAATCTCGCCAACCAGCCGGTGCCAGCGCCGATCGTCATCGGCGGGAGCGTCTGGGTGGCGAGTGCGTTCAAGGGAGGCATGGACGAAGTCGAGCTCTTCTGCAACTACCTCGATCAGGCCGACTTCTACTCCATCTGGAGCGCGGGCTCGAGCGGCAAGTGCAAGCAGCATTGCCATGCAAGCTGGGATCGCCAGGTGTGCATGAACTTCACGCCAACGGCGCCGGCGGACATCACCATCTGCAACGACGGCGGCACACCGCAGAACTACACGTGGTTCGTGTCTCCGTCCGGCGCGTGCGCGATCTCCGGCGTCACCTATTCGCCGTCGACCGGCACGGTCACCGTGCCGCCAGGCGGATGCGTGACGATTCCCATCACCGCGAACGTGAGCGGCGCGTCTGGACTCGGACCGGCCTGCTTCAACGTGACGTTCATCAACAACTCGACCGGACAGGTGTGCACCGCGATGGGCATGATGTTCGTCGACATCTGCGGCATCATCGTCTTCCCGGATCCGCCGATCGCGGCGGTGCCGTGGGAGACGGCGACGTCCGTCAACTTCACCGTCTCGAGCGCCGGCTTCGGCGGCGACCTCCCCTACCTCATCAAGGCGCTGCCGTCGGACATGGAGTCGGGGAACGAGGTCGTGTCGCTCAACGGATTGCCGCCGGGCACGCGCTACATCGGCAATCTGTCGGTGCAGCCGGGTCAGACGGTACCGCTCACGTTCGAGGCTGCGTTCATCGCACCGGATTCGTTCCGCTGGTACGACGTGATCCTCGAGATCGATCCGGACGGCGACGGGATCTATCAACCGATTTCGTCGATCGGCATCCACCAGGTGGAAGCGCCCTCCTGCACGGGTGACCTCAACGGTGACGGCGTAGTCAACGCCCAGGATCTCGGCATCCTGCTCGGCGCGTGGGGAACCGGCGGCGTCGGCGACATCAACGGCGACGGCGTCGTCGATGCGCAGGACCTCGGCATCCTGCTCGGCGCGTGGGGCAACTGCTGAGTCGCGGCACGAGTCGCACGATTCAATTCGCCGCCCGTCGGTGCTCACCGACGGGCGGCGTTTCTTTTTGCGTCATACCAACTCGAGCGCTCCGTAGCGCCCTCCGGGCGCACACTCGCTCTGGTCATTTCGCCGTCTTGTGAGATCGGGGAGCGCGTGGAGCACATCCGATCCGTATCACGTCCCCGCGGGCGCTGCCGGCGGAGCGGCGTCGAACTCCTTGGCGCGGCGCTCGATTTCGTCGCGCACGGCCGCGGGCGCATCGGCAGCGCGGGATCGCGCCTCCGCGACGAGGCGACGCGCCGCCTCGAGGTCGCCGAGCGCCGCGAGCGTGCGGGCGCGCAGCACCATGACGAGCGGATCGGCGCCTCCGGTCCGATCGTTGAGCCAGGACGCCGCGTCGCTCGCCTCGCGGGCTGCGTCCGCGTCGCTCGGCGGGGACAAGAGCGCTTCGATGAAGCTGGGGACGATCGACACCGCGAACTGCACGTCGGGCGCGGCCTCGAGCGCAGCGCGGTACGCGCTGCGCGCGCCGGGCAGGTCGCCGGTCTTCACGCGACAGCGCGCCAGCGTCGCGGCCGCGGCGGCATCGTCGGGATGCTCCGCTACGACCGTCTCGAGCACCGCGATGGCTTCGGCGATGCGCTCGGTCCGAATCAAGACGCGCACGAGATCGAGCCGCGTCGCCCGCGCGTCGAATCCGCTCCCGGCGGGCGCCCGCGAGCGATCGGGATGTTCGAGCGCGGCGCGATACGCGTCGATCGCGCCCGAAAGGTCGCCGCTCAGCTCGAGCAGCCGTCCGCGGCGCCAGTGCGCGTCGGGTTGGTTCGGCGCGAGCGCGAGCGCCTTGTCGGCGGCGGCGAGCGCGTCGGCGAAGCGGGACTGCAGTCGAAGCGCCTCCGAGAGATTCGTCCACGCGGTCGCCTGCTCCGGCGACTTGTCGAGCGCCGCGCGGGCCAGCGCCTCCGACTCCTTCGCGAGTTCGAGCCCGCGAGCCTGATCGCGAGAGGCGATCGCGTCGCCCGCCTGCCGCGCGACGATGCCCGCGAGGTTGCTCGCCGGCATCCACGCGTCGGGATTCGCCGAAAGACTCGAGCGCCATAGCGTTTCCTCGTTGCGATACGCAAGCGTCTGCGTGCCCGTCGCGATGGCCAACCCGCACACGAGGAGCGCTGCCCCCGCCGCCGCGACGCGCCGGTCGAGTCGCCGCGCGAGCGTGGTCAGCGCGTACGCGGCGCCGATCGCCAGCGGGATCGTCGCGAGGTACGCGAAGTGATCGGCGACGTACGAGTAGCGGAACGGATAGACGTCGATGAAACCGAGCGCCGGGAAGAGCGAGGCGAACCCGATCACCATGAGCGCGAGCGGACCGCGCGAGCCGCGTCGCCACGCGACGGCGCCGACGACCAACGCGGCGGCCACGAGCGCCGCGGGCAGCCACGCCAGCGCCGATCCGGCGTCGATCGTCCAGCGCGGATAGATGAACGCGAGCCGCGACGGCCAGACAAACGTCCAGACGTAGTGGAGCGCGATGCGCGGAGCAAGCGCGAGACGCTGTGCGAACGAGAGCGCGAACTCGGCGCCCTCGGCGCCGACATGCGTGCGCTCGACATGCGCCGTGTGCAGGCCGAGCGGAATGCCGACGGCGAAGAAGCACGCGAGGAACGCCCACGTCCGCAGCGGCAGCCGATCGCGCCGCCACACGTGGATCACGACGAGCGCGGGCGCGACCGCGGCGATCGTCGTTTTCGACAGCATCCCCAGGACGAAGAGCGCGAGCGCAAGCCCGCACCATCCCATGCGATCGTCGCGCACGCCGCGCAGCCAGCTCGCGACGGCCGCGAGGCCGAGCGCGAGCGCCAGCACGTTCTTGCGCTCCGTCACCCACGCGACGCTCTCGACGTTCATCGGGTGCGCCGCGAAGAGCGCCGCGGCCAGCCACGCGCCAGGTACGCCGAGTTCCCGAAGGATGCGCCAGACCAAGACCGCCGACGCCGCGTGCAGCGCGATGTTCACCAGGTGGAAGCCGAACGGGTGAAGCTGGTATGGGTCGCCGGTCATCGCGCCGTAGAGGCGCGACTCGATCAGGAACGAGGTGAAGACCAGCGGGTAGTACTGCGGCGTCGCGCCGGGAGTCCAGATGAGCCGAAGGGCGTCGTCGACGTTGAGCGAGGGATCGAGGAGTGGATTCGCGGTGACGTAGGAGTCGTCGTCCCAGATCCATCCCGCGCCGAGCGCGGGCAGGTACGCGGCGAGGACCAGCGCGACGAGGGCGAGCGTCGCGAGCCAGGGGCGCTGCAAGTCCGATTCGGGTTCAGGCACGCGGGCACGCTAACGCGCACTGCGACCGCACGCCGTCGCTGAGCGCGTCCGGGTAACCCTCGACGACTCGGCCATCGCGTCGCCCGGCCTCGCGACCGAAGGCGAATCTTGGTGGCGTCCTCTCGAACTGGCTGCCGCGTCCTGCGACGATCGAAGCGAGCAATCGAGGTCGCGGCGAGCGAGAACCCATAGAGACGGGGATCCGATCAGGCGCGCACGGCTCCGATTTCGCTCATCCCTCGGGGGCGAGTCTCGCCCCGCAGTGAACCGCTTCCAAGCAAGGAGAGCACCATGTCCCACCTCCGCTCCGTCGCCGCCGCAGCCGTACTCGCCAGCGCCAGCTCCGCGCTCGCCGACATCGTCGCGAGCACCTACACGAATTCGAGCAACTACCACTACAAGGTCACGCACATGCCGGACCTCGACCAGAAGCGCCTCGGCGGGCTGCCGGGAGACGGAGCCATGTACTGCGTCCCGACCTCGACGATGAACCTGTTCGCGTACGCCGCGAACCACGGTTACCCGTTCCTTGACCCGGGCCAGGCGAACTGGCAGGCGCAAGCCAACTACAACACCGCGACGGCGCGTCTCATGGAACTCGGGTTCTACATGGGTACCACGGCAGGCGGCGGAACCGGCGGCCAAGGTTGGAAGGACGGCGTTGACCAATGGCTCGCGCTCTACGGCGCCGGCATCTTCTGCCAGATGCACTTCTGGAACTCCTCGGACTACAGCGTCCGTGCCTACAAGATTGCGAAGAAGGCGACGCAAGGCTCGATCGTGGCGTTCGCCTACGGTCGGTACGAGATCGTCGGCAACTTTGAGGGGCTTCCGCTCCTCAACCGAAACGGCGGGCACGCCGTCACCCTCACCGAAGCGTTCCACAACGCGGACCAGAAGTGGTTCCGCTATCGCGATCCTGCGGACGACAGCTACGACACCGATCAGTCGCAGTTCGTGAACAAGGAAGTGTCGATCACCGCCGTCACATACGCGACGCTGCCGCTTCCGGGCTACACGAACACGCTCACCGCGATCGACTATCCATCGAGCGACGGCAAGATTCGCTTCATCGACGAGTTCGTGTGCCTGCGGCCGATGTTCGGGCTCGCGTACGCGAATACCGGCGGCACGTTCAAGCTCACGCCGCAGGTCATCGGCTCGCTCGGCGGCACCCAACCGCAAATCACGCTGAACGCGCCGGCGTTCGGCATCGCCGACCTGTTCCACGACGCGGACGGAGACGACGCACTCGTGCTCGTGAACACGAGCGCCGCCGCCGGACTCACCCAACTGCGCCGCGTGGACATGGCGACCGGCGAGCAGACTCCGGTGGGCAGCTTCACAGGGCTCAAGCGATTCTGCGTCGCGCGTGACGGTCTCATCTACGCCCACGATGGACTCAAGCTCTACTGCATCAAGCCGGACGGCACGCTGGGTGGCTCGACGAGCGACATCCCGACGCCCACAGCCATCGGCTACGACGACAAGCAGGATCACATCATCATCCTGAGTGTTCCGCAGCGCAAGATCGTGCGCTTGAGCAAGACGTTCAACTGGATCGGCAGCTTCGACGTGCCGACGTTGACGCCGATGTCCGGCGACGGTTCGGTGATCGTGAATCCGTTCGACGGCGCCGTGTATTTCGATACCGACGCTTCGAATAGCCTGCATCGCCTCGTGGGCAACGGACCGATCTTCTCTTTCACGTCGATCAGCGTCCCGGGACTCACCGGTCCCAAGGGACTTGGGTCGGGCGACGACGGCGCGCTCTACGTCTCCGCAGGCGGACTGCTCAAGGTGGTTCGACAAGGCCGCAGCGGCGGCTGGGCGATCGACCCGTCGTCGCCGTTCAACGGCCTCCCCTGCTCGAATCGCATGTCCATGCTGCACAGCCGCAACAACTTCGACCCAGCGCAACACTCGGGCCCTGGTTGGAACACCAACATCCTTCCGGAGGACCTCCTCGACATCGGCGTGACCGTCGCCGATTGCCTCGGCGACCTCGACGGCGACGGCGACGTCGATGCCGCGGACATCGCGCGGTTGTTAGGCAACTGGGGCGGCACCGACCCGAACTACGACCTCAACGCGGACGGCATCGTCGGCTCGGCCGACCTCGGAATCGTCCTTGGCGGTTGGGGCGTGTGCCCGTGACCCGTTCGTCGCACCGCGAGTTTGGCGGTCAGGTTGCTCACGGAGATCCGGAGGCACGGACGGCACGCGGAGCAACACCGAAGGCCTGACGATCCACGAGCCGGGGGAGATCCGAACTCGAGGCACGGCAATCACGCCGCTGCCTCGAGTTCTTTTTTCCCGCTCCGACTCCTCCCCGCCCGCGTGCAGATTGAATCCGCCCCAATCGGAGCCACGGAGAAACACAAGAACTCAAGCCAGCGCCGAAGCGCGCGGTGCCTCGAACTCTCTTCCTTCTCCGTGTGCCCTCCGCGTCCTCCGCGCCTTCGTGTCTAGTGTCTTCACGCGTAGGAGTGCAAGCCCGTGATGATGAAGTTGATCACGATCCAGTTGAAGAGCATCACGCCCGCGCCGCCGATCGCGAGGATCGCGGTCCAGAGGCCCTTGTCCTTCACCTTCAGTCGCACGTGAACGAGCAGCGCGAACACGACGAACGTGTTGAGCGCGAACACTTCCTTCGGATCCCAGCCCCACGGCCGCCCCCACGAGTGATCGGCCCAGATCGCGCCCATCACGATGCCTGCCCAGAGAAGGACGAACGACAGTTCCATCAGCACCATCGTCACCCCGTCGAGCACTTCGCCGAGCATCGGCGCACTTCGGGCCGCGCCGGACTTCGTCGGCGGACCGCCGGCGAGCACGAGCGATCCCGCGCCGCCGACTCGTGCGTACACCGCGCCGCCTCCGCCGATCGCCCGCCAGACGACGTAGCACGTGGCGCTGACGGCGGCCATGAAGATGAGGCAGTAGCTGAAGATGATCACGTTCGTGTGGATGTAGAGCCACACGTCGTGCAGCACCGGCATCATGTTCGAGATGTTCGGGTTCAGATAGACCGGGAGGAAGTGCGCCGTCATCAGCGCGACCATCGACGCGGCGGCGCTGCCGAGGAAGAACAGGCTGCGCATCGGCGACTTGCGCACCAGGATCTCGATGACGATCGCGGCGCACGCGCCGAACCACGATGCCGTGGTGACCGCCTCGAACATGTTCGAGTTGGGCCACCGCGCCGCGATGTACCAACGAAGCATGAGCGCGAACGTCTGGATGGCGAACGCGACGAGGAAGACCGCGATCCCCAGCCTGCGGGCCCACGGCCAGCGATAGACGAGTCCGAGGAGGAGCAGGATCACGCTGCCCATGTAGACGAGCCAGCCCGACGTGAGCTGGTCCTTCTGGAAATACCAGTACTCCCACGAGAGGCGGCTCTGATCCGGGTAGATGTCGGAGCCCGAGGCGAGCTTGGGCAAGAGCTCGGCGAGCTGCGTGCTCGCAGCCGTGACGCCCGGCGCGTCCTGCGCAAGCCACGCGTTGACCAGGGTGCGCCACGCGTCGGCGACGTTGCTTTGCAGCGCCGGGTCGAGACCCTCGACACCCTTGCTCGGATCGACGCCTTCGCGCGGCGCGGCGATGAGCGCGAGCCGATCGGATCCCGGCGTCTTGCCGGGCACGAACATGACTTCTTCGATGCCGTGCCAGCGGTCTTCGAAGCGTCCGCCGGCGGGCGGCACCATGAGGAGTTTCGACAGGAGGAACCGCGCGTCGGCCACCGCCTGCGCGGATCGAAGCTCATCCATCTGCTTCGCCGTGCGCACCAGGTCCGCCTCGAGCGTGCGGAAGACCGGCACGAGCTCCTGCCCGCGCAGGATCGCCGGGCTCGTGAGCCCGGTGGCCCGAAACGCCTTCATTCGATCGGCGAGGTCCGGATGCGCCTGCTCGACGGTCGACGCGATCTGCTCGCGCACCTGCCGGTTCTTCACGTAGATGATGTCGGCGTCGTCGTAGGCCTCGGGACGCAGCATCATGTCGATGTAGGTGAAGAGCGGATCCTGTCCCGCGATCTTCCGCGGACCGCTCACGAACTGCATGAACGTGTTGGCGTGCGAGCCGAGGCTCTTCAGGCGGCCCTCGGCATGAACGGCCACGCGCCCGAGCGGCGTGAGATCGACGCGCTGCGCGAACGTGGGTGAAGCGGCGGCGCTCGAGGAGAGCGAATCGTCGGCGCGTGCGAGGCCCGCAGCCAGCGCGATGCAGACGACGACGAGGGTGCGAACGAGCTTCACGATCGTCATGACGACGCCTCCTGCGCCACGGCGGCCAACCCGCCGCGATCTGCCACCGATCCGGCCGAGCCGGGGGCCGACGTTCCGAGCGAGGCGTACACCGCCTCGCGCTGCTTTCGCTTGATCAAGGGCTTCACGTAGAACGCATAGAGCATGCCGATGACCGCGATGCAGCAGCCCGCGAGCATCGTCCACACGCCGTTGCGATTGCCGACGCCTAACACCGTGTAGTTGAGCCCGGCCGAGCCTCGGTCGCCTTCGAACCTCGGACGATCGGGCGGGTCCCACTGCGCCTGGAAGTACCAGTAACCGCGATGTTCGACGGGCTGGTTCACGCTCAGCCGCAGCGGCTCGCCCCACGACGCCGAGTTCGAGTCGCGGAACCGCACCATGCTCGTGTAGTCGCGAATCGTCGACTGCTCGCCGGTGAAGCCGCCGACGTGGGCGGTGAGGATGAACTCGTCGAGCGCGACCTCGCCGGTGAGCGGCATGCGCTGGCGACCGAAGATGACCTCCATGCGCTGGCCGTCGGGGAGCGTCACCGACATCGGGTTGTACGTCTGGCGACGCAGCACCTCCGTCGGCGAGTCGAACAGGTAGTGGTGATACGGGAGCCACGTCGAACCGACGCCGGGAATCTCGACGAGCGCCTTCGCGAGTTGCACGCCGGCGTCGCGATCGCGCTGGCGCTCGGGGACGATCATCGGCTTCGACTCGCGAATCGCGCGGGGCTCGTAGCTGTCGATGGTGAGGGCCACCGCGGGGAACTTGATGGTGTCGCCGACCTTCGCCTCACTGACCGTCGGTTCGCCGCCGCCGAGAGCGGAGATCACGCGAAGCCGCTCGGGCTCCGGCCCTGCCACCGCGAAGACGAGCGCCGATCGCATGCCCGGGGCGTAAGCCACCTCGATCGTCGGATCGGCGACGGCGTTGGCGGCGTGCGGGTCGCGTGCCATCTCCTCCGTCGCGTCGCGCGTCAGGCGAGCGTCGTCGAACACCCACCGTCGGAACGCGCCCTTCGGCGTGCGCAGCTCAAGGACCGCGACGCTCGCGAGTCCGCTCGAGATCATGATGTCGTCCTGCGTGCCGACGACGCGGAACGCGTAACCGGTCTCCTTGCCGGCGTCGTCGGCGATGGCGAGGAACGGCGGCTCCATGCCCGCCATGTCCGGATTGCGGACCGGCTCGACGCGCTCGATGCCGAGCGACGGTATGCGAATGACCAGCGACGGCTTCTTGGTCAGCGGGGCGAATTCGCTCTCCTTCGCGATCGCCTTGAAGCGGATCAGTCCCTGGTCCACCGAGTTCGCCTCGGGGTTGAGCGCTTCCAACTGCAGTGAGTTGCGCTGACCGGGACCGGCGGCGATGCCCAAGCTCAGCACCGGGTTGAACGGATCATTCGGGCCGCCGCGGCGGAACTCGGTGCGATCGACCGCATAGCGTAGATATCCAGTGACGCGCAACGTGACGCCGGGGAACGGATCCCCCGCCGCCGGAGGCACGGCGATGTCGAGCGGATCGGGCGTGAGCGGCGTCGAGTTCGGATCGACGAACACCTGGTCACGCGTCGCGACGTAGTCGTTGTAGAGCGGCATGCCCGCGATCGGCCGCTGCGTCCATTGCGTGTCGCCCTCGCGACGCACGTAGAGCGCGAAGCTCTTCTCGAGATCGGGCCGCAGATAGAACCAACTCGTCGGCTCGTACTCGAGCGTGAGCGACAGCGCGTCGTCGACGAGCGGCTTGCCGAGCACGTTCTTCGCTCGCTGCATCGGGCGCTGCTGGTCGTTCGTCGCGATGACGTCCTCGGTGTGTTCAGGATGTCCCGCGATGAGCTGGCGCATGAAGCTCTTCGCCGGTCCGCGCGACGACGCGGGGCTGCGCACGGCGACGTTCACCGAGTACGCCTTGCTCCCCTGCGCTTCGCCCGATCGCATCTCCCATTCCGGATCGATCGAGACCACCTCGAGGTCGTAGCGCCAGTCGTCGCGACCGATCGACTCGCGCTGCCCCGGGCTCGCGACGAACTCCACGCGCTCGGTGACCGGCGCTCCGCCCGTCGGCGACGGCATGGTCACGGTCGCGACGACGCGACGACGCGGCACGAGCGCGTCGCCCTCGACCTTCGTACCGAAGTACACGACGCAACCGATGACCAGCACGATGATGCCGCTGTGGATCATCCACACGCCGTAGTTGACCGGCTTGAAGGCGATCCGGCGGAGCGTGGTGACGACGATGTTCGCGCTGATGAGGAGCATCAGCAGGTTGAACGGCCACCAGTGGAACCACTCGAACTCGGTCATCTCGAACGGTCGCCACTGGCGCATCTGCGCGTATCGCCAGGCGTCGGCGCTGAAGATGTTCGGGTGAATCGGATAGAGAATGCCCGCCGACCCGACCGTCATGTAGACGAAGAGGATGGCGAGGAGCACGATCCCAAACTGGACGCTGGAGAAGAGGTCGAGCAGTCCGCGGATCGGACCGCGGCGCGATGGTGCGGGAAGGTCGGGGAGACTGGCGTCGGTCATCGGCTTCAACGGATGCGCAGGCGCGGGCATCGGCCTGCTGGGGTCGGAGGGTCGCGCGAGCGCGGATCGTAGGCTGAGGACGCGTGCACCGCGTTCCGGCGGGGAATCGACGCGGCCAGCGTCGGCGACGCGACGGCTTATCATCCGCAAGCTCGCACCTGCACCGCGCCGACACGTGCGCCGTTCGCGACTCCAGATTCGTAGCGAGTCTCGAACACGACCACTTTCCTGCGGCAGGCGCCGCACTTCTCGGAGTTCCCCGATGTCCGAACTGCTCGCTCGTCTCGTCCGCCCGCTCGCCTCCGTGGTCACGCTCGCCGCGATCGCACTCGGCTCTTCCGCGTCGTTCGCGCAGGACAATCGTCCGGCCGCCGCGCCGCCGGCGACCGCACCCAAGACTCCGCCGGCCGTCCAGCCGGCGCCGCCCGCCAAGCCCGAGTCGCCCGCCAAACAGGACACCCCGTCGAAGCCCGCCGCTCCGGCGAACGCGGATGCCAAGGGCGAGCCGATCGAGTTCGTGCTGCTCAAGACGTCGATGGGCGACATCCTGCTCGAGCTGAATCGCGAGAAGGCGCCGATCTCGGTCGCGAACTTCCTGCACTACGTCGACTCGGGGTTCTATGACAACACGATCTTCCATCGCGTCGTGAAGGACTTCGTCGTGCAGGGCGGTGGCTTCGGCTTGGACAACGTGCAGAAGAAGACCGATCCGCCGATCAAGAACGAATGGGAGAACGGCCTGAAGAACACCCGCGGTTCGCTGGCGATGGCCCGCACGCAGGCGGCCGACTCGGCGACGAGCCAGTTCTACATCAACGTCAACGACAACGCGCCGCTCGATCAACCGCGGCGCGGCGCCGCGTATGCGGTGTTCGGTCGCGTCGTGAAGGGCATGGAGGTCGTCGACAAGATCCGCGAGGTGCCGGTGACGACGAAGACGCTCACGACGACGCAAGGCCCGGCCCCGATGAGCGACGTGCCAGCGGAGCCGGTGACGATCACGAAGGCGTCGAAGCTGACCGCCGCCGAAGCCAAGAAGCTGATGGGCGGGTGAGCAACGCCTTCAGCGCGGAGACCGAGTCTCTTTCAGCGCGGAGACGCGAAGACCGCGAAGAGACGCGGAGAGATTCCGGAGTTCAAGGCAGCGCCATCGGCGCAGTCTTGAACTCCTTTTCTTCTCGGTGTGCCCTCCGTGCCTCCGCGTTGAATGCATCTCCTTCAGCGCGGAGACCGAGTCTCTTTCAGCGCGGAGACGCGGAGACCGCGAAGAGACGCGGAGAGATTCCGGAGTTCAAGGCGGCGCCATCGGCGCAGTCTTGAACTCCTTTTCTTCTCCGTGTGCCCTCCGTGCTCTCCGTGCCTCCGCGTTGAATGCATCTCCTTCAGCGCGGAGACGCGGAGACCGCGGAGCCGACGCGGAGGAATACAGGAGTTCGAGGCAGCGCCATCGGCGCGGTCTTGAACTCCTTTTCTTCTCCGTGTGCCCTCCGCGCTCTCCGTGCCTCCGCGTTGAATGCATCTCCTTCAGCGCGGAGACCGAGTCTCTTTCAGCGCGGAGACGCGGAGACCGCGGAGCCGACGCGGAGGAATACAGGAGTTCGAGGCGGCGCCATCGGCGCAGTCTTGAACTCCTTTTCTTCTCCGCGTGCCCTCCGTGCTCTCCGTGCCTCCGCGTTGAATGCATCTCCTTCAGCGCGGAGACGCGGAGACCGCGGAGCCGACGCGGAGAAATACAGGAGTTCGAGGCGGCGCCATCGGCGCAGTCTTGAACTCCTTTTCTTCTCTGCGTGCCCTCCGTGTCCTCCGTGCCTCCGCGTTGAATGAATCTCGCTCGACCTCAGTCCCCGAACTTGATCCCCTGCGCCAACGGCAGGTCGCGTCCGAAGTTGATCGTGCACGTCTGCCGCCGCATGTACTGCTTCCACGAGTCGGAACCTGACTCGCGTCCGCCGCCGGTGTCCTTCTCGCCGCCGAACGCGCCGCCGATTTCCGCGCCGCTCGTGCCGATGTTGACGTTGGCGATGCCGCAGTCGCTGCCGTCGACGGACAGGAATCGCTCGGCGCTGCGCACGCTGTCGGTGAAGATCGCCGAGCTCAAGCCCTGATCGACGCCGTTTTGGATCGCGAGCGCCTCGTCGAGGTCCTTCACGCCGAAGACGTACAGAATCGGCGCGAACGTCTCCTCGCGGCAGATGGCCGGCACCTTGCCGTTCGGCACGCGCACGATCGTCGGCTCGACGAAGTGGCCCGGCTTCGCCTTCCAGCGATCGATGCCCGCGACGCCGCCCGTCAGCACAGCGCATCCTTCGGCAGTCGCGCGCTCGAGCGCGCTGCGCATCCCGTCAACGGCCGCTTGATGGATGAGCGGTCCCATCAACGTGCCTTCCTTCAACGGGTCGCCGATCGGCACGGTCTTGTACGCCTTGACGAGCCGCTGCGCCAGCGCGTCGACGATGGATTCGTGCACCAGCAATCGTCGCGTCGTCGTACAGCGCTGCCCCGCCGTTCCCACCGCGCCAAAGAGTACGGCGCGCACCACCATCTCCATGTCGGCGTCGGGCATCACGATGATCGCGTTGTTGCCGCCGAGCTCGAGCAGGCATCGGCCGAGCCGCTGCGCGACGACCGCGCCGACGCGCTTGCCCATGCGGCACGAGCCCGTCGCCGAGATCAGCGGCAGGCGACGATCGGCGACCATCGGTTCGCCGACCTCGGCGTCGGTGCCGATCACGAGCCCGAACACGTCCGCGGGATCGAGCCCTGCGGGGCGGAAGAGATCCTGCTCGCGCATGACCTTGCGGGCGAGGTCGTTCGTCGCGATCGCCACGAGCGGCGTGAACAGGCTCGGCTTCCAGATGCACGCGTCGCCGCACACGGCGGCCAGCATCGAGTTCCAGGCCCACACCGCACAGGGGAAGTTGAAGGCGGTGATGATCCCGATCGTGCCGAGCGGATGCCACTGCTCGTACATGCGGTGTTGCGGCCGCTCGCTGTGCATCGCGAGACCGTAGAGCTGACGCGACAGGCCGACGGCGAAGTCGGCGATGTCGATCGCTTCCTGCACCTCGCCGACGCCCTCGGCTCGGATCTTGCCCATCTCGAGCGTCACGAGTTCGCCGAGCACTTCGCGCTCGTCGCGAAACGTGTTGCCGATGCGGCGCACGATCTCGCCGCGCTTCGGCGCGGGCAATCGGGCCCAGTGCTTCTGCACGGCGATCGCCTTGGTCACCGCCGATTCGTAGTCGGCCTTCGACTCGAGCTTCACATGGGCGAGCGTCTCGCCGGTCGCTGGATTCTCCGTGGCGACCGTGCCGGCGCCTCCGCTCGAGGCGATGCGCGCATGTCGATCGAGACCAAGTCGCGTGAGGATCGGGTGCATGCGAGTGAAGATACACGGTGCCCGCGGGTCGCCGCAGCGTGATGGCGGCGGCGCATCGTCGACAGTCGAGCGTCGTCGTTGCCGATGGGCAGCGCCCGTGCGACAATCGCGGCCGATGTCACTCGTGGCGACCGAGTCGCACCGCGCCTGTCCGGAATGCGGCTGGGATCAGGAGCAAGCGCCGCCCGTTCGTCCGCGCTGGTGCAGTCCGTGGCGCCTCGCGCCGGCGGTCCTCGTCTTCGCGCTCATCGCGCAGTTCGCATGGATCAACCGCAGCGGTCCGAAGACGCAGACCGCGAGCTGGTCCTCGACGCCGGAGATCGTCGAGTCGCCGCCGATCACGCGCGAAGCGATCGTCGCCGTCGCCGAGGGACGCGCGAACGAAGCGTCGATCGACGCCTTCCGTCGCAGCCTTCGCTCCGCGTGCGCCGGCCGGCCGCTTGATGCCCGGCGGCTGCCCGAGGAACGATCGCGGTTCGTCGAGGTCGGCTTCGTCGCCACCGAAAGGACGCTGCGCGAGGACTTCGAGATCGGCTGGCCGATCGCGCTCCTGTGGGGCGTGCGCATGCGAGAGGTGCAGGATTCCGTCGCACGCATGCCGGCGTCGTCACCGAACGATCGCCCGTTCCTGTGGTTCCCGCCGTGGCCCGACCGCGGCGGCGATTTCACCGGTGCCCCAAGCGTGCTCTTCTACACCACGAATCGCGGCGAATGGAGTCTGCGTCCGGACGAGCTGCGCTTCAGCGAGAGTGATCGGCGCACACCGGCGACGCCCATGATGTCTTCGGCGCCGAAGCGCGAGGTCGCGCTGCAGTTTCGGGCATGGAGCATTCCGATCGCGGCGATGTGGATCGTCTGGGCGCTCGCCGGGCGATGGACGCGCGGACTGCGTCGCGTGGCAGTCGTCGCAGCGATCGCGGTCGCCTGCACGATCGTGTTCGCGCTCGCCCCGACGTTTCGAACGCTCGAGAATCGCGACTGGCAGATCATGCCGCCTGGCGGATCGCAGCGGTGGAAGGACCTGGCTCCGCTCGACGCCCACACCCGAGACCTGCTCGCGGCGCTGAACGACTCCGCGGCGACCGAGGCTTTGGCGCGACGCATCCTCGATCGGGCGCCGGTCGCCGCGGACGAAGGGCCGAAGTACCTCGCCATGGCGATCGGACCGACGTGGTCGCGCGACGTGACAACGCTTCAACTGGCCGAGTACATCCGAGTGATCGGCCTCTGGCGCAGCGACGACGCGCCCTACATTCCGAGCGACGTCGCAGCGCAACCGCGCGGAGGCAGGTTCGCGTACTCGCTCTCCCGCGGCTCGCTGTTGCTGATCTACCGTCCGCGCACCGCGTCGACTCAACTGCTCACCGCGCGCATCGACCTTGGCTGGGTCGTATGGATCGGCCTCGCGGTCAGCGTCGCACTCACGGCTCCTGCGAACGTCGTCACGGCGATCCGTCGGCGCAGGGTTCGACGACGCACGCTTGCGGGTTGTTGCGTGCGGTGCGGCTACCAGTTGCAGCGCGCGGCATAGTCCACACGCAGCGCTCGACGGACAAGCAATCCGGCCCGTTCGACCTCCGCGAAGCGACGCGGTCGGCGAACGGCGCCCACGCCGTCTCATGGCCAGTTCGAGCTCGCACACCGCTTCGGCGTGAGCGGCTGAGTGAGCTTCGACACAACGTGAATGAAACGCATCATGAACGGGATCGTCGTCCCCTCGACCGTCGCCTTGAGCGTCGCCACGATGAGCGCGGCGCCCTGCGTCATCTGCTTCGCGGTCTTCGTTCCCGCCGGGAGGTCGTCGAGCATGAGCGTGAACTCGACGCCCTCCGGATGCTCGCGCAACTCGTACGTCACCCTGCACGGCGCGTCGTCGTACTGCGTGAACCGGAACGTATGCGAGAACCGATGAGGCGGCTCCCACACGAGGATGTCGCCGACGACGCCGGTGTACTTCCCGTTCGGCGTTCGCATGCGCAAGCGCGAGCCGACGCGCTGGCCGTCAACGTGCATGCGCATGTTGAAGAAGCACGGCATCGGCTCGTCGGTGCGGGTGATCTCGCTCCACACGGCTTCGATCGAGCCGCGAATAACCGTGCGGAACACCTGCTGCGGCGCTCGCGCCGCGTACGACTTCGGGCTCGCCGACGAACCGACGGATGATGCGTTAGGCACTTCGTGCTCCTCGACCAGGCTGGCGTTGCTGTGCGCGTCGCTCGACGCGCGACTTGATGTCCGACACGAGACCCGCGAAGAACGCGCCGTACTCGTCGGTCCAGCGGGCGTAGATGTCGTGGATAGGCATGACGTTGAACCAGAGGCGCCGCTCGCGGCCGTGACGCTCGGAAATGACGAGGCCGACCGCTTCGAGCAGCCGCACGTGCTTGAGCACCGCGACGTCGGACATCTCGAAATGGGTCCCGAGCGCGGCGATGTGCATGCCCGGATGCTCGCGCAGGAGATCGAGCATGCGGCGACGCTCCGCGTTCGCGAGCGCTTGAAAGACGTCGCCGACCGCGTCGCGCCTGGAACTCGATGAAGGGCCACGCTTCATTCCTAACCATTAGGTTAGCATGATTCCCGGGCCACGCAAGCGCGAGATGCCGTTTTGCTCGTGGCCTGCCCCGCGTCCGGCGGGTCGGAGGACTGCGCCGACGTGCCGCCAGCCGACGTTCGGCATCGGCATTCGACTCGGGCGTGGCGTACGCGGGCACCGCGCGCACGGCGGCCAATCGCGCGGCAGTTGCTTCCGAGCGGTCGTCGTCCGTGCGACACTGGAAACGACATGTCTCTCGCGACGCACGACGAGTCGCACATCACCTGTCCGGAGTGCGGTTGGGATCAGCGCCATTCACCGCGCGTTCGCCCGCGCTGGTTCAGTCCGTGGCGCCTCGTGCCGCCGATCGTCGTGTTCGCGCTGATCGTGTGGGGGCTCGACAGCAACGGCGGTCCGCCCACTACCGCGCCGCGCGCCGGCGCCATTCCGTCCGTGCTTGTCGCCCCCGCCATCACGAAGGACGACGTGCAGAAGATCGTCGACGAACGCGCCGACGGCGAAACGATCGCGCGGTTCACCGCGGCCATGGAGCGGGCCTGCGGCCGGCGATTCGCCAACCCGCCGATTCCGCTCGAGGATCGCTCTGCATTCGTGGCGGTCGGGTTCGTGCCGCCATCGGGCCGCATCGTGGAGACACGGAAGCTCGGCTGGCCGTTGCCCATCGTCTCGTCGCTGCAGGTGCGCGCCGCGCCCGATTGGGAACGCGCGGCGACCGAACGCTCCGACGTAGACGGCACATCGCCCTGGTCGCCACCGTGGCCGGGCGCGTCTGGCTCCCTGAACTGGGACATCGATCGACCGTTCTTCCTCTCCTATGTGGACGCGAGCGCCGGGATCATCGTGAAGCCGTCGGCGATCACGCTCTCGACGATCGAGTCCGATTGGTCCCCCGACGACTATGTCCCCAACAGCGGCATGAGTTCGCCCGCGGGCTCGCACCGAGTGGTGCTCCATCTGGAGACGCTGAGCATTCCGATTGCCCTCCTCTGGTGCGCGTGGATCGTCGTGGGTTGGGTTGTCGTGGGGCGGATCCGCGCGATTCTCATCGGCGCGTGTGTCCTCGCGTTGGCGTTCGCAAGCATCCGGACCTCGACGGTCGGAACCGTCCTCCCGCATTCCTGGGTTCGCGCGACCGGACGCGGACAACAGCTCTGGCGCGAGCTGATGCCGCTCAACATGCACCGCGACGAAGTGCGGCTCCTGCTCGGCAATCCCCCCGGCCGTCGAAAACTCGCACGTGCCATCCTCACCGTCGCGCCGATCGACTCGGCGAGTGATCCGCAATACCTCGCGGTGGCCGTCGGACCGAAGTGGCCCTTCATGGTGCAAGAATGTCGCACCACCGACGACTTTCCGGTGCGCACCAGTCTCGAGGTGTACGAGGCTGGTTTGATTCCGCCGCAGGTGGCAGCGCTGCCACGCAGCGACACGGCCGAGATGATGGTGCGCGACGGGAGGCTTGTCCTGGTGACGAGGCCGCGGGACCAGCCGACCGTCACTCACGTCGAGAGCGACTCCCTCGGTTGGCTCACCTGGATCGCGCTCGCCGTGTTCGGGAGCGGTGCCGTGTCGAGCCGGTTGGTCACCGCGTGGCGGCGCTCCGAGATGCGCGATCGGCTGGCGTCGAAACGCTGCGTCAAGTGTCGCTATCCGCTCGGGCAGATCGAGCACGCTCGGATCGATGAAGAGCCGCCGAAAGCTCGCGTTTCGACCGACGGCTGCGCGACGTCCGCCTCGCGCCCCAGCGTCTGCACCGCCGTGTCTTCGCCGAAGCCGTCCAGCCCGAACGCGTGCCCTGAGTGCGGCTGGCCGCAGGACCTGCCGATCGAGGTGCGCCCGCGCTGGTTCAGTCCGTGGCGAGTCGTGCCGACGACGCTCGTCCTCTCCGTCATCGCCTGGGGACTATGGTCGAATCGCGACGGTCCGAGGACGCGCTGGGCGACGTTCGGCGCGATGCCCGAGATCCTCGAGTCCCCCCCGATCACGCGCGACGCCCTGGCGGCCATCGCGGACGGGCGAGCGGACGACATGACGATCGAATCGTTCCGGCGCGCCATCGAGGCCATGTGCGCGGACGTGTCGCACTTTGGAGAGAGACGCGCCGAACCCCGCGCGCGTTTCGTTCAGGCGGGTTTCGTCGCTCCGGCCACGACGTTGCAGGAGGAGTTCACCATCGGATGGCCCATCGCGCTCGTCTCGGGAGTGCGGACGCGCAGCGTCGATGACTCCATCGCGCGCATCCACGCGTCGTCGCCGAACGATCCGGAGTTCCTTTGGCTTCCACCGTGGCCCGAGCTCGGCGGCTCGTGGAGTGCCGCACCGAGCACGATCGTCTACACGACAAGCCGCGGCGAGTGGTCGGTGAGTGCTGCCGAGATTCGTTTCAGCGAGAGCGGTCCGCAGCCACCGTCGACTCCTTGGGGTGCGACGCCGAAGCGCGTCGCCTCGATCCTTCTGCGCTCCTGGAGCGTGCCGATCGCCGTGCTCTGGCTCTCGTGGGTGATCATCGGCCGCTGGACGCGCGGGTTGCGCCGCGTCGCGATCGTTGGAGCGTTCGTGGCCGCCGTCGTGGCTGCATGGGCCCTGACACCGACGTTCCGAGAGTTCCAGATCCGCGGATGGCTGACGTGGCCGCCTCCCGCTGCGCAGACGTGGCTGGAGCTGGCGCCGCTCGACCTCCACGTCAGCGAGTTGCGCGCCGCCCTCGAGGATCGCACCGTGATGCGCGCGACCGCGGCGCGATTCGTCAGGCGCGCGAGGGTCGAACGTGGAACCGGCCCGAGGTATCTCGCCGTCGTTGTCGGTCCGACATGGCCGCGCGACTCGACCGTCTTCCGCATCCCCGAGTACGAGCCCATCGTGGACGTCTCGTGGAGCGATGACACGGCGTACATTCCGAGCGCGGTGAGCGAACAACCAGGCGATCCGCGGACATCTTGGTCATTCGCCAACGACACCCTGACCGTCTCGTGTCGTGCGGCTACCGCATCGACGCAAACCGTCTCCGTGCGCATCGGCGTCGGCTGGATCTGCTGGATTGGGTTGGCGGCCGCCATCGCCGCGTCGCTGCCCGCAGGCACCATCGCAGCGATGCGCCAGTACAGGATTCGCCGTCGCCGACGCACCGGCCGCTGTGCGCGATGCGACCACCAGCTCTTGCGCGGCGTCGCACCGCATCGCCCTCCTCCCGTATCCTCCGCGTCCCATGCCTCTTGACCGCAACCAGATCGCGAAGCGCGCAGCGCAGGAACTCCGTGACGGCTTCTACGTCAACCTTGGCATCGGCATTCCAACGCTCGTCGCGAACCACGTTCCGCACGGCATGACCGTCTGGCTTCAATCCGAAAACGGGTTGTTAGGCATGGGTCGATTTCCGTACGAGGACGAGATCGACGCCGACCTCATCAACGCGGGCAAGCAGACGGTCACCGGTGTCCCGGGGCACTCGTTCTTCTCCAGCGCCGAGAGCTTCGGGATGATCCGCGGCGGACACATCAACCTTGCGATCTTGGGCGCGATGGAGGTCTCGCAAGAGGGCGACATCGCGAACTGGATGATCCCCGGCAAGATGGTGAAAGGCATGGGCGGCGCCATGGACCTCGTCGCCGGAGTGCGCCGCGTGATCGTGACCATGGAGCACGTCAACAAGAAGGGCGAATCGAAGGTCATCCCGCAGTGCACCTTGCCGCTCACCGGGCGTCGTTGCGTCGACATGCTCATCACCGAGCTCTGCGTGATGGAAATGGACCATGCGAAGCGGCGCTTCGTGCTCACGGAGATCGCGCCCGGCGTGACCGTCGACGAGGTGCTCGCGAAGACCGGCGCTGAAATTCACGTCGCGAGCGACGTCGGCCTCATCGAGGCGTAGATTCCGATCCTGCCGCGAACGTTGTCGGACCGCCTGACGTCCGCTTCTCCGACGCGAGGCGGCTATTCTCGCCGATGAGACGCGCGCGGCCTTGATCCGCGCAGAGCCGATCGCGATGATCGACCGGCAGTCTCTTTCGCCAACGTCACGAGAGGAGCATCGCGTGCACCGAACGCCATCCCGCGTCGTCTCATCGTCCCTGCTTGCACTCGGCGCTGCGCTCGTCGCATCGAACGACTGCCCGGCACAACTCGTCATCGGCGGATTCGAGACGACCCGCGGCGGGGCGCTCGCCATCAGCGGCGGCGGTGCGCTGCAGACCGTGCGATCGTCGATCTCCGCTGCGTTCCCCGGCGTCACGTACACCGGCAGCGCGACGCTGACGTCGCGGTATCTCGCGACGATCGACATCCTCGTCGTCTTCAGTCCGACCGGCGGCAATTCCGCGATCTCACCGCTCACGCCCGCCGAGCAAGCCAGCGTCGCGGCGTTCGTGCAGGCAGGCGGGCGCGTGCTCGTCTGCGCGGACAACGACACGTACGCCGGTAGCGGTTCCGACGCCGCCAACGAGAGCGTGCTCGATCCGTTCTCGATCGACATCACGGGAACCGGTGCACCGTGGGCACAAGGCGCGAGCGTGACCAACCCGAGCGCGTCGCCGGTCACGAACGGACCGTTCGGCCAAGTCACGAACTTCAGCGTGGGCTGGAGCGGATGGTTCAACGGCGTGCCAAGCACTGCGCAGCCGATCGCGACGATCAATCAGAGCGGCCTGCCGGGCCTCCTCGTGATTCCGTACGGCGCGTCGGGCCCTGGGAGCGGCGCGGTGGTTGCGTTCGCCGACTCGACGATGTTCTACGACGGGTTCTTCACCGCGACCTCAAACAACGACGTGCTGTTGCGCAATGCGATCGCGTATCTGATCCAGCCGTGCGTCGGCGATCTGGATGGCAGCGGCGCCGTCGATGCGGCGGATCTCGCGGTCCTTTTGGGCTCGTGGGGAACCGCGGGCGCGGCCGACCTCGATGCCAGCGGCACCGTCGACGCCGCGGATCTGGGCGTACTGCTGGGCAACTGGGGACCATGCTGACGATGCCCGCACGCCGCGGCTCGCGCCGCACGGATCGTCTGCTCGCGTGAACGTCCTTCCGGAAGAGCTACTCCGAAGCATCGAGCTCGCGCGCCCCGCGATCGTCGAGTGGATCCTGCCGGCGCTCGTGGCGACCCTCGGGATGAGTATCGGCGTTCGCGGCGTGCTCGCGCTGCGGCGCTTGTTCGCCGGACGCTGCCCGCGCTGCGGGCACGTGCTCCATCGAGGCGGACTCGACTCGCCACCATGCTGCACCGAATGCGGCGAACCGTGCGCCGCGAGCGGCGCCGCTCGCGAACGTTGCGTGAAGCGCTCGGCGCTCATGATCATGTGCGGGGTCGCGGCGTGCATCGTCGTGCTGCATCGCGCGATGCGCTACGACGCAACCGCGCCGATCGCGTTGATCTTCTCGACGAGCGGCATCGGCGCGGTGGCCATCGGCTTGACGATCGGACGCCGACCGCAACCACGCGGACTTCGTCGCATGGCGTCGCTCGTCGTTGCGCTTCTCCTTCAAGCGCCGTGGATCTACCTGACGTTCCTCGCCGCGCGAACGAGCCGAGCGGAGGCGATCGCGGCGCAGTGGCGAGCGCTCGGCATACCGGCATGGGCAAGCGCGCTCCCCGGCGCGCCGCCCGACCCGCTCCTCGCCTGGATGCCCGAGCGATGGCAATATCGATTCAGCGCCTCCTGGGTTCTCGTCGGTCCCCCTACGAACGCCGCGATGTGGGCCACGCTCCCGATCGGACCGGTCGACTGCGTCGTGATGGTTTGCACCGGGGTTCCGGGCCTCCCTTCCCCCACGGCCGATGAAATCCGCGCCTTCGCGCGATTTCCGCTCGTCACCGATGTCTACTTGCCGCGGGTCATCGGCACGCCCGATCGCATCGAGGCCCTCCGCGGGCTCCCGGCGCGGTACGTCGTCGGCGGCTATGTCGTCGACGACGCAGATCGTCGCGTCGGCCGCCTCATCGATACCGGAGCCGATGTCCGCGTCGAGTTGGACGGCGCCCCCTGACGCGCGGCGATGCTCCGTTGCGTCGACTCGATGTATCTTTGCCGCATGCTCGCCACCCTCCTTGCAGTCACCACCGTCCTTGCTATATCGCCGCAGGCTTCGACGCCCGCCGCGAGCTCCGACGCCGTCCCGCTCTTCAACGGCAAGGACCTCACCGGCTGGGTCAACGTGAACACGTCGCCGTCGACCTGGAGCGTGGGCAAGGACGAGAGCGGCACGCCGGTCATCATGTGCAGCGGCCATCCGACCGGCGTCCTGCGCACCGAGAAGATGTACGAGAACTTCGTGTGCGAATTCGACTACTCGCACCGCACGCCGAAGGCGAACTCGGGCTTCTTCGTCTGGTCCGACGCCATCACCGCGCAGGGCCAGCCGTTCACCCGCTCGATCGAAGTGCAGGTGATGGACGGCATCGAGGCGAAGCGCGAGATCAACGGCAAGGAAGAGGTCATCTACACCTCCGACGGCGACATGTTCTCGATCCACGGCGCGCACTTGAAGCCGGATCGTCCGCACCCGGCGGGCTGGGAGCGGTGCCTGCCGAGCGAGCGCCGCGCGAAGCCGTCGCCACAGTGGAACCACTACAAGATCACCGGCGATCACGGCACGCTGAAGCTCGAGCTCAACGGCAAGGAAGTGTCGGGCGGCTACGACATCACGCCGCGCAAGGGATACCTCTGCCTCGAAAGCGAAGGCGGCGACGTGTGGTTCCGCAACCTCACGATCAAGGAACTGCCGCCGGCCTCGCCGCCGCTGCCGCCGGAGATGATCGCGACGGCCGACGTCGGCTTCCGATCGCTTTTCAACGGGCGCGACCTCACCGGCTGGAAGGCCGACGGCGAAGGCGCGGAGCATTGGCGCGTCGACGACTGGACGCTGAGCTTCGACGGCAAGGGCACGCACCTCTGGTCGACCGATTCGTTCGGCGACATGGAACTCATCGTCGATTGGCGATGGACCGGCCCCGCGCAGGGCAAGATGCGTCGCCCGAAGTTCGGACCCGACGGCGCCGAATTGAAGGACGCGAACGGCGTGGTGCAGACCGTCGAGGTCGACGAGCGCGACAGCGGCATCTATCTGCGCGGAAGCGACAAGAGCCAAGTGAACATCTGGTCGTGGCCCGCAGGATCGGGCGAGGTCTACGGCTACCGCACCGACGCGAGCATGCCGGCGGAGGTGCGAGCCGCGTGCACGCCGAAGAAGAACGCCGACAAGCCTGTCGGCGAGTGGAACCGCTTCCTGATCCGCATGAAGGGCGAGACGCTCAACGTGTGGCTGAACGGCGAGCACGTGATCGTCGACGCGAAACTGCCCGGCGTTCCCGCGAAGGGACCGATCGCGCTCCAGAGTCACGGCAGCGGCATCGACTTCGGCAACATCTACGTGCGCGAGCTGAAGTGAGCCGCGCGGTCTTCGTCGTCGCATCGCTCCTCGCACTGCTGACGACATCGCCGACGCGCGGCGAGGTCGATCACGTGCGCGAGTCGCTGGCGCGTTCGGCCGAGCTCTCCCGCCGCTCGGATGCGCTCGTCGTCGGCACGATCGGCGAACCGCAGTGGCTGTCGACCGACGTCGCGTGGTTCGCGGAGCGCATCGGTGACGGCAAGACCCGCTGGTGGCAGGTCGACGCGAATCGCGCTGCCCGCACTCCGCTCTTCGACCACGTTCGCGTCGCGACCGCGCTGAGCGGGCGACTTGGGCGCCCGGTCGAGCCGGACGCGTTGCCGATCCGATCGCTCGTGCCGCTCGCCGACGGAGCTTCGCCGATCGCGCTGGTCGTCCGCGTCGACGGGATCGACGAAACCTTGGTGATCGAGGCCGGCGGCGGGTTGCGCCCCGCGAGCGACGCGGAGCGGGCCCGATTGCGCGGCGGCCTCTCGCCGGGCCGGGCCCGCACCCGCGCGAACGGTCCGTCGGTCCACCTCGTCTTCCGCAACGACACGGCGGGTCCGGTCGAACTCCGCTGGGTCGACGCCCGCGGCGCCGAGCGCTCATACGCGACGGTCGCGCCCGGCGCGTCGTACGCGCAGCAGACCTACGTCGGCCACGCGTGGATTGCGGTCAACGCCACCGGCGCAGTGTTAGGCCACGTGATCGCGTCGGAGTCCGCGACCGAAATCGCCATCGCCGACGCCCGGCGCGACGACGCGCCGCCGACTCCCCCGCCGCCCGGCGGTCCGGCGCCCGGCGCCGCCCCCGCGGGCGGGCACGTCGCGGCGATCGAGCGCGGCAACATCGTCGTGCGCGGCGCGGACGGCGGCATCGTCCTGCGCACCGACGACGGCACCGAGCGCGACGGCTATGACGGTGAGCTGCATTGGTCGCCCGACGGCACGAAGTTCGTCGCGATGCGGCGCAAGCGCACCGACGCGCGGCAGGTGACGATCGTCGAGAGTTCGCCGCGCGATCAGGTGCAGCCGCGCGTGCGCCAGTTCGACTATCGGAAGCCGGGCGATCCGATCGACGAGGTCCGGCCGGTGCTCGTCGACGTCGCGACGCGCCGCGTGATCGCGATCGACGACGCGCTCTTTCCCACGCCGTGGTCGATCGATCACGTGCACTGGTCGCGCGACTCGTCGCGATTCCTGTTCCTGTACAACCAGCGCGGCCATCGCGTCGTGCGCGTGCTCGCGGTCGACGCGGCGAGCGGCGCGGTCACGACCGTGGTCAATGAGGAGCCCGCGACGTTCTTCGACTATGAGGGCAAGCTCTTCCTGCGGTATCTCGACGGCGACGGCACCGCGCCCGACGAACTGGTCTGGATGAGCGAGCGCGACGGCTGGAATCACCTGTATCTCGTCGACGCGAAGACCGGGCAGGTGATCCGTCAACTCACCCGCGGCCCGTGGGTCGTGCGCGGCGTCGAGGACTTCGACGAAGCGCGGCGCGAGCTCCTCGTGCGCGTCGGCGGCGTCTATCCCGAGCAGGATCCGTATCACGTGCACTTCGCCCGCGTGAATCTCGACACCGGCGCGATGACGCTCCTGACGCGCGGCGACGGAACGCATCGCATCTCGTGGTCGCCGAACCGCTCGTACATCGTCGACACGTGGTCGCGCGTCGATCAGCCGCCGGTCACCGAGCTTCGGCGCGCGAGCGACGGCGAACTCGTCTGCGAGCTGGCGAGGGCCGACGTATCCGCGCTCGCGGCGACCGGCTGGCGGGCCCCCGAGCGATTCGTCGCGCACGGCCGCGACGGCGTCACCGGCGCGGACGCCGACATCTGGGGCGTCCTGTGGCGACCGAGCAACTTCGATCCGTCCAAGCGCTACGCCGTGATCGAGAACATCTACGCCGGACCGCAGGACAGCTTCGTGCCGAAGTCGTTCTCACCGTGGCACCACCAGCGCGATCTTGCCGAGCTCGGCTTCATCGTGGTGCAGATCGACGGCATGGGCACGAGCAATCGGAGCAAGGCCTTCCACGACGTGGCGTGGAAGAACCTGAAGGACGCCGGCTTTCCCGATCGCGTCGCGTGGCTCAAGGCCGCAGCCGCGGCGCATCCCGAGATGGACCTCGAGCGCGTCGGCATCTACGGCGGCTCCGCGGGCGGGCAGAACGCGCTGCGCGGGATGCTCGACCATCCCGAGATGTACAAGGCGTGCGTCGCCGACTGCGGATGTCACGACAACCGCATGGACAAGATCTGGTGGAACGAGCTCTGGATGAGTTGGCCCGTCGACGACAGCTACGCGAAGAGCTCGAACGTCACCGACGCGCACCGACTTCAGGGCAAGCTGCTCCTGGTCGTGGGCGAACTCGACGAGAACGTCGATCCCGCATCCACGATGCAGGTGGTCGACGCGCTGGTGCGCGCGGACAAGGACTTCGAACTGCTGGTCATCCCGGGCGCGGGCCACGGCGCCGCGGAATCGCCCTACGGGAGGCGGCGGCGTGCGGAGTTCTTCTGGCGCACGCTTGGCCCGTAGCAGCCGCCCGTCCCATCACCTCGCGCCGACCCACTCGATCGGTCGCTTGCATCGAACGGCCGGTTCGTGCGATACTTCCCGGCTCGCCTCGCTGGGGCCGTCCGCGTGGACCGCTCCTAACTCCCGGCCCGCTGCCGCACCGCTGCTCGCCTCGCGCGAGGGCACCCACTGCGACAGCCCCCGAAAGGACACCGACCCATGGCCCGCAATATCGAACTGCTCCTTCTCCGCAACGTCGAGAACCTCGGCATCGTCGGCGACGTCGTCACCGTGAAGCCGGGCTACGCCCGCAACTATCTCCTGCCGCACGCGATCGCCGAGCATCCGACGCCGGAGAAGATCGAGTCGCTGAAGGATGCCCGCGCCAAGGCGCAAGCCGATCTCGCCGCGCTCCGCAAGCGCCGCGAAGAGACCGTCACCAAGCTCGTCGAGCACAAGATCACGCTGGTGCGAAGCTGCAACGATCAGGGCCTGCTCTACGGCTCGATCACGCAGCGAGACATCGCGGACGCGCTCGTCGCCGAGGGCTTCGCCGTCGACATGCGTGCGGTGCGCCTCTCGCAGCCGTTCCGTCGCATCGGGCAGTACCACTGCCTGATCCAGTTCGAGCGCGACTTGAAGGCGGACATCACGATCGACGTGAAGCCGGACCGCATGCTCGAATCGATGATGGAAGCGGAACGCGCGGCGGCCGAAGCGAAGGACGCCGAGTCCGCGGCCGCGGATCACGACGAAGACGAAGGCCCCGGCGCCGAAGCGAAGCCGGCGAAGGCGAAGAAGCCCGAGACTGCTGCGGCCGACAAGGCGAGCGAGAAGCCCGCGAAGGCGTCGAAGTCCGAGACGAACGCGAAGGACGAAGGCCGCGGCGGCAAGGGCGTGAAGTCGATCAAGAAGTGATGCGGATCGTAGTTGCGCCACGCGCTCCACGATCTCGCGAGACAGCCAAATGGCCAGAGCGAGTGTGCGCCCGGAGGGCGCTACGGAGCGCTGGAATCGGCGTGATCCTCGGCGACGCTCGAACGCGATCGCGATGGCGATCGCTCCGATGACCCACTCGACGCGGGCCCGGCGCAGGCCGGGCCCGCGTCGTCTTCTGCACAGCGCGTCGCGAAGCGGCGTCATCGGGTCGCGGCGTCAGCCGAGGAAACGCCGTCGATCGCCGGTCCTTCTCGCGGCGGCTCGCCGTCGATCGCCTGCGTCCAGAGGTATTCCGTCGACGGCGGATCGCTCAGCGCCGTGAGCGATCCGATGCGCCGGCACACGATCGTCCGTTCGCGGCACCACGTCGCAGTGCCGGTTCCGCGGACGAGTCGATTGCCTTCGACCGGCGCGTCGGGCACCCAGCGCACCGTCACGCTCCGCCGATCCGCCCGCTCGCCGGGCACGATCGTCCCGACGCGCGTGCCCGTCGTCCTTGCGCAGAGCGGTCGCCATCCGTCGGAGACGAGAAGCTCCCACTGGCCGCGGGCGTCCGCCGAGAAGAGCGAGCCGAGCGGCCCGCCCGTCATGAGCTCGAAACTGGCGGCGGTCCCCCACTGCCGCGCGGTCACCGCGACCGTGAACCCCGGCTGCGCGAACGGGTCGAACTCGGGCGCGCCGAGTTCCACGCCGTTCGAAGCGTCCTCGACGACGAACACGGGAACGCGAGCCCGACCGCGCGTTCCCGCGCTCGACTCGATGAGCTCCGGCAGTTCCGTCGCCTCGACGCCGATCTGGCGGGCGATGACGCAACACCAGTCGATCTCCAGCAGGTGAGCGCCCGGCGCGATCGGCAGTTCGATCGTCGGCTCCTCGTTCCAGAGCAGCCAGACTCCGTCGACCCGCCGATCGTCGATCGTTGCGACCCGAACTCCGCGCGTGAACTGCGGATCGGACCACTGCCGGAGATACGCCGGTGCACTCGCCCGCACGACCGCGGGCAGCGTGATCCAGGGCGCGCCGACGAACCGGCGCATCCACTCCGATGCGGTGGCACGGTCAACGTAGCCCCGTTGGTACAGCGTCTGGACCATTTCGCTGACCGAAGAAGCCCAGCCGCGGCCGAGTCCGCATGCCGCCAGTACCGCGTCGTCCATCGCCGCGAGCCGATCCAGCACCTCGACGCCCGCGCGCATGCGATCGCGCTCGCTCGTGCGCGTGAGCGGGTCGTTGATGGCGTCCGCGAAGGCCTCGGTCATTCGGTCCTGCGCGAGTCGCCTCGCGTTCAGGTCGTCGGCGGTGCACATGATCTCGGCCTGACGCCGCATCTCGTCCAGCGGACGCCACGCGAGTCGGAGCGCTAGCGCTGGCGCTGCGCCCGCGGCCAGCACGCCGATCGTCGCAGCGAGGGCCACGCCGCCGAGCGCCACGAGCGGCACCGTGACGAGGAGGCTCGACAGCGCCGGCCGACCGACGGTCCAACGCACGGCGCGCGACGCCGCGAGGTCGGCGCCACATTCGGCGCAGCGATCGCCGATGCCGTCGGTGCGGCTGCGCTGGATCGCGGCGCAGCGGCGGCATCGCGGCGGAGCGAGCGCCAACCATCCGCGGGCGGCGGAGGCGGCGAAGACCGCGACGAGCGCGAAGCACGCGCCGGCGAGCGTGCCACCGATGACCGCGGGAACCGCGCGGGCGAGGAATCCGTCGTACCGCCGCTGGCTCATCTGGCCCCACCAGTTCCGGCGCGGCGCGGTCGGCTCGCCGGCTTCCACGACGGTCGAGAGCACGATCGATCCGACGAGCGTCGGCACGCCGGCGTCCGCGAGCGAAGTCGCTCCGGAACGATCGAGCGCATCGCACCAGAGGTCGAGCGGGCATGGCGCCCAACACGCGCCGGCGCGCAGTTCGACGCGATCGCCGACGGCGCTCGGCGTCGTGGTTCGCACCGCGAGCGCCGGATGCGCGCCGGTGCGGCACCAACCGTGCTCGGCGACTCGCGCGGCTGGTTCGATCATCGACATCGCGGGAACGCCTGCGACGCGCAGGTCGTCGGGTCGCAGCACGATGCCGCCCAGTCCCATGGCGTCATCGAGCCCGTCGGTCGCGACGTGGAGGAGCGCCGGATCATCGGCGTCGCGCCAAGCTCGCAACATCCCGCAGCAGCGGTTCGCGAGCACGCGCGACGCAAGCGGCTCATCGGGTCGCGCGATGCCGAGCCACCGGTCGACGAGGCGTTCGCGCGGATCCGATCCGGAGGTCGCGGCAAAGCTGGGCGGATCGGCCGCCACGTACGAAGCGAGCGCCGCGGCTGCGTCGTCCCTCGAGATGCCGAACTCGAGGTTGCGCTGCAGCGCGACCGAGGCGTCGGAATCCGGCTTCGCCCTGAACGCGAGCGAGGCGAGCAGTCGAGTCGGAAGCAGGTCGATCCACTGGCGACCATCGAGCCGCAACGTGACGTCGACGCAGGCGACCGCCGCGGCGACGATCACGAAGAACGCGGCTGCGACGGCCATGCGCCACGTCCGCTCGCGGCCGACGCGCACTGCGCCGGCACGATCGAGCCTCGCGCCGCACGAGCACGTCGGAGGATCGCTCCACGCATGCGGACGCGCGTCGGCTCCGCACGATCGACAACGGGGCTTGCTCGGGTCGGCGCGCCCGATGATCGCCATGCATGACAGCGCCGCCGCCACCCCCGCGAGCGTGCCGACAATCCACGTCGCCCACACCATGCGCGGCAGCGTACGTCACGCTTGGCGGAACTCAACGCTCGAGCGTGCGAATGAACTCCGGTCGTCGCGCCTCCGAGGCGCGAACTTGCCGCGCTCAGCGATTCGAGTAGAACGCGACGTCGTTGCCGTCCTCGCGTGTGCGCAGGACTCGCGTGAGTTCGATGGTGCGCTCGAGCCCCCAGCGCGGGCGCGGCGGCGCGTTCGGTGGGGCCGGGCTGAATCGCAGCTCGATCCGCTCCGGCATGGCGTCGGTCGGCGGCGTCCCCATGGCGATTCCGGGCGTGCTGGCGGCCGACATCGGAACGGCGACGCCGTCGATGCGCAGTTCCCACGCTCCGAGAAGGAGCTCCGCACCTTCGCCCTCGATGCGCACACTCGCGCCCCGATCCGACGCGCTCGCGACGAGCGTGACGACGAACCGCAACGAGTCGTTCGCGAAGGGATCCAGCGCGGGGTCGACGATCGGCTCGAGGATGGCAGAGGGATCGGCGACGACGTCGACGGTGCGGGTGATCTGTCGATGGCGCATGGCGCTCGCCGCGAAATCCTGAAGCTCTCCGTCGTTCGAGAGACGAGTCAGCGTGTTCGGGCGCGGAGGCGACTCATACACGTCGATCGTGAGGTCGTGACGGCCGGGCGACCCGAAGCCGGCAAGGCTGGCGCTGGTACCCGAGACGCACCAGCGCGGTTCGCTCCCCTCGGCGGCGACGCGACACACGACCACCTGCGCCCAAGGGCCGCCGATCACGATCGGTATCGAAGCGCCGACGAGGACCCGCGGCGGCACGCTCACGCTGGACCAACGCATCATCAGCTCGGCGATACGACGCGCCGCGTCGCGATACTGCTCGCCCGCGCCAAGGAGCGAGGAGTACATGGTCAGGAGCAGGTCGCGATCGGGGGCGACCCACAGCGCGAAGTTCCGAAGGTCCTCGTTCAACCGACGCTCCGCGATGGGCAGGCCGCGCCGGACGAGGATTTCCGCTCGGCGCTCTCCGATCGGGCCGTTCGACAACACGGCGGGAAGTTGCGCGGCGGCGATCAGGCCGTCCTCGCCGCCGCGTTCCCAGAGGTCGATGAGCGCCTCGACCTCGTCGCCTTGCCGCGCACGCGTTGCCAGCGCGGCCAAGTGGCCTGCGACGCCACCGAAGAAGAAGCCAAGCAGCAGGCCTCCGACGACCGCGACGGGCACCGTCAAGACGAGACTCGCCATCGAGCGACGGCGCTGAATCCAGCGCGCGCCGGCGCCGCCCTGGATGTCGCTGCCGCACTCGGAGCAGCGCTCGGGCAGCGTGTCGTCGGCGCCACGGAGGAGCGCGGAACATCGAGCGCAGCGCGGCGGTTCGAGGCCGTGCCATCCGCGCCCCGCGTTCACGCCGAACCACAGGCATCCGAACATGATCGCGGTGCCGACGATCGCGCCGGCGACGTCACCGACGAGGTCCTGCGCCGTCATGCGGGCGCCGGCATCCGCCGCGCGACGTCGGAGTGTGGTGAATCCGCTGATGGCGTCCTCGCGACCCGTTGCCGTCGGCGCCGTGGGCGCGCTGACGGTGCATCGGCCGGTGAACGGCGGTCTCGGCGCCTTCGCGGGGTCGATCGTGATCGGCGCGCCGTCCGAAGCATCGGCCTCTCCACGCACCGTCATGAGGTCGACGTCGATGCCCTGGCGCCACCATGCGATCTCGGCGCTGACCGTGATCGCCGGCGGTTGCGCGTCGGGCCCGCCCGTCGTCGCGGGCAGGCCGCTCACGTCGATGACCACGCCCGGCCGGGCTGGAAACCAATCGGCGTAGCGGCGTCCGATCCCGTCGCGTACCTCGAACTGCAGCGGAACGCCGGCGGACTCGACCGAATGGAGCCGGACGAGGTAGCCGCCCATCCGCGGTTGAGGGTCAATCAAGAGGAGCGCCTTCGAGGTCCGCGGCACCCGCGTCACGGCGATGACCGGCCCGTTCGTCACGGCGGCGAGCGCCGCAGGATCGAGTTCGCACGGCGGGGCCGCGAAGACGATCGCCCGCAAGACCGAATCGAGCCCGATGGCGCCGGCCATGCCGCGCCAAGGACCGCCGGACCCCAGGCCGCGCAGCAGCGTCGTCGCCTCCTCCGAGCTCAGCCCGCGCTCGATGCGCGCGCCGAGCGATCGGATGTTCTCGTCGCCCGGATCGCTGTGCAGGAGCGCTGCGAAGGCGGAGGCGGGAAGGTAGTCGCGCCATTGGTACCCGTGCCGTCGCAACGCGAGATCGTGCATCGCGAGGAGCGTGGCGACGACGACGAACGCACCGCCGACGATCAACGCTCGCCGTCCGCGGCGCCGCGTCGCCCGCACCGCGTTGGACGCGGAGAGATCCGCGCCGCAGTCGCAACGGCGGGGCTCGCGCCATGCGTACGGCCGCGCGTCGCGCTTGCATCGACGACATCGCGGCATCGACGCGTCGGCGCGTCCCACGACCGCAAGGAGCAAGCAGATCGTCGCGGCCGCGACGAGCGCACCCACGACGATCGGTATCGCGTCCTCCATCGCGAGTCGAGTGTACTCGCGCGTCGCGCCTGCGCCGCCGTCGGGCGCTCGATGCGCTGAGCGCCCGACGGCAGCGACAGGAGTTGTTCGTGCCTCGCGCCTTGGCCCGAACCAAGTCCGTAGCCAAGGCCCGGACCATGCTGAGAGCGCGAGGCACTTCGGGCGTCAGCAACGGCGCTGACGCTGCCGAGGGGGTTTCGCGTGGGTGCCTGATTTCCGCGGCGGCGGTCGACGGGGCAACTCCTCCTGCACGGTGTGCCCGCGGCGATCCGGCGACGACGGCGTGCGACCCAGCGTGGCATCGCGGATCCGCCTCACTCGCCATCCTCGAACACCCGTGCGGACTCGAGGATCTGCCAACCGATCGGCCGAAACGACGGGAATCGAGCCATCGCGCCCGCAAGCACGCGCACGTCGTCCGCGTCGAGGAGCCAGTCGGGCTCGAAACCGGTGACGTCGTGCACGCGCCGTCGTCGAAAGTGCTCCATGCAGAACGCCTGCTCGCGCATCGACCAGTTGTCGAGTCGCTCGGCGATCTCGAGCGCCTTGTTCGAGCACACGGCCATCGCGCGATGCAGCTCGTGTCCCTCGAGATGCCGCAGCGCGACGTTACAGCCGAAGATCGCCCACCATCCGTACGACTCGAGCCAGTCGCCGCGCGGCGTCTCGCTCACGTCCTGCACTTCGCCGAGCCGCTCGAAGATCTGCTGCACGACGTCGGACGGCTCGATGTCCTCGAGCGCCGCCGCGCACTCGAGCAGTCCGCCGCGACACGTCGCGGCGATCGCCTCGTACGAGCGGTCGTGCGTCTCGTCGGCGAGCCGAAGGTAGCGCTCGCGCGAACGTTCGAGATCGGCGCGGGCCCTCGTCGCCAGGTCGCGCCGCGCGAGCGCCGGACCGTGGGCCATCTGACGCCGGAACGCGTGGCCGCGCACCGAGTAAGCGAAGGCCTCGCCGACGCGCTCGAGCCGCGTGCGCGGCGGACGCTCGACGAAGTCCGCGAGCAGGTCCGCCGCGATCGAGCGGGCTTCGACCAAGTGCCACAGCGCGTAGTGCGCGTTCGCCAGGTTCGCGTGCAGCATCAGCCGAACGTCGTCGCGAATCTCGCCCTCGGCCAGACCGCCCTGTACCGCCTCGAGGCTGCGGACGTAGCGACCGCGCAGGTCCCACGCGCCGCTCTCGCGATTGGCGGCGATCGCCCGTTCGGTCGGCGTCGCGGCGACGCGGCGCATCTGTCGAGCGAAGGTGAGCATGCGAGCGGCGTCGCCCGCGCGGTGCGCCGAGTGCGCCTGGAGATCGAGCTCCTCGAACGACGCGCCGTTCGGATCGGCGGCCGGTTCGTCGAGCCAAACTTCCTCGGCGACGTCGCCCAATCTCCAGTCGAGCACGTCGGCGATGCCGACGACGAAGTCGAGCTTCGGATTGCCGCTCTCGGGCACGAGCTTGCTCGAATCTCGCCCCAGCGCCTGCGACAGCTGCGCCCGCGTCCATCCGCGATAGACGCGGGCCAGCTCCACGAATCGATCCAACCTCGCTTTTCGCATGAACCCAACCGCGGTCATTGCATGTCGCCTTTCTGGTTCGCATGCCCTTCGTCGCACGCCCTGCCATGGACTGCCGTACTTCGCCGTATCGATCGCGATCCGCGCGAATCGCTCCGCGCCAGACGAGCGCTCCGACACCTCACGCAACGCCTACCGCGCTCGCCGCCCGCGTCATGCTCGAGCACGTGGCGGACGCATCGGCTGCGCACACCGTGGGCGGACCCCCCGCCCACCGACGCTGACCCACCGACGTTCGCCCACCGACGTACGCCACCTCGGCCATGGCGCCCCCGCGTCACCCTCTCTGATTGCGTCCAGCGCTTCCGCTCGCGGAGCTCAGCGCCTCGGTGTCGCTTCAGTTCGGAGCGTCGTACGCGCTTCGCCACGCGCCGCCAGTCCCGCCCCGTGGTCGCGCCCCGCGGTCGCGCCGTCCGCCTCGGTGTCGAGGCCAGTTCGAGAAGCGTTCGGCGCCGTGTGTCAAGACCTTTTCGACTCCTATCACTGAGCGTGTCGTGAGCACGCGTTCATCCGGTTTCGTGCTCTTCGTGCCCCGTCATGGCTCATACACGCACGCGTGTCCGTCTCCGGCGCCGCGCCGGGCGTGCTCCTGACCGCGGAGAGCGGCGGCGTCCCCACCTCAGACGCCGCCACCCTTCCGCGTCAAGAAAGATCCGACGCCGCCGCTCCATGCGCGCGACCATCGAAATGTGCGACACATTTCGACGAACGGCCGAAGGTAGAAGCGGGACCGAGCGCGTCGACGCGCGCTGTACGATGGCCCCCCGTCGCTCGATCGACGCCGCGCAGGACGCGCTGCCTCTGGCGACGACCTCCCCCCTCTCTGCACTCGCCGCTCCATGCCAGCGCTCCAGTCTTCCGTCCGTCGCGAAGTCCTGCCGGAAACCCGCCGCTCGAGGACCCACAAGTTCTCGATCGCAAGCCACGAGGGCTACCTCACCGTCGGCCTGTTCGACGACGGCCGCCCCGGTGAGATCTTCATCAAGATCAGCAAGGAAGGCTCGACGCTTTCAGGCCTGATGCAGGGCTTCTGCCGCGCGTTCAGCCTGTGCCTTCAGCACGGACTGAGCGTCGAGGCCGCGGTCGACCGCTTCCGCGGCATGCGATTCGAGCCGATGGGGCCGACGAGCAATCCCGACATCCCGGAGTGCTCGTCGATTCTCGACTACGTCGCGCGGTACCTGCATCGGGAATTCGTGGTCGGCCGCGACTGAGCCGCTTGCGGGGAACCGCGACCGGCGGCATGCGAATGCCACCGCAACAAGGGGGCTCGCATGCGGAAACGCCGAGTCATCGGGATCCTCGCGGTCATCGTCATCGCCTGGATTGCTGTTGCGCTTGCCAATGACCTCATCAAGGCGCGACGGCGGGCGGCGATGGTGCAGCGACTCGCTGCGGTGGAACTTCTCGAAAAAGCGCGGCTGATGGCGTTCCACCAGGCCGGCGCCGACCTGTCGCTGCAGGCGATCATCGACGCGAACTACGTGGCTCCGCAGCTTGTCGACGGGTTCCTGCCCGAACCCGACGGCGCGGCCACGCGATGGCAGCCGCGGAACAACGACATGCCGCTCCTCTGCGATCGCGCTGGTCAGCCCGTGCGGCAGCACGCGGTCGATCAGCCGACGCGCTACGGCGCGCTCGTCTTCCTTCCGCACGTCACCCGGATCGACGCCATCGCGAAGGACTGGACGATGGTGGTGCTGCCGACGCACGTCGATCCGAACTACCTCGTCGTCTTCAACGACGGGCACGCGATGTCGATCCCCGCGGACGGCTTTGACGCGGCGCTGCAGGAGCGGAACGAGGCTCGCTCATCGCGCGGAGAGGCGCCGTTGCCGGATCCGCGCTCGTTGCCGAACCTGCTCGCCGCGCACTGATGGATTGGACGTTTGATACCGATCGTCGTTGCTCCACGCGCTCCACGATCTCACAAGACGGCGAGATGGCCAGGGCGAGTGTGCGCCCGGAGCGCGCTAGGGAGCGATGCAGGAGTTCGAGGCAACGCGCATCGGCGCCGTCGCAGCGCGATGAAGCACCGCCTCCACCAACGTGCTGGCGCACGTTGAGGGAGGACCGTGGGGCAACGCCATTCGCGCAGTGCCTTGAACTGTGCTGCGCCCTCCGCGCACTCCGCGCTGAATGGCTTCCTCCGCGTGCCCTCCGTTCCTCCGGATCGCCGTGTTCGATCCGAAGCGCCGCAGCACACGGCGCAGAGGCCGCGATCCGCCGCTATCGCGCCCCGTGCAGTTCCTCGTCGAATCGCCACGCACTCCGGAACTCGTTCGTCAGCGCATCGCCCCGCAGGATCGCCCGCACGAGTTCGACGGGGATGTTGTTCTCGTGCAGGATCGCGTCGTGGAACTGGCGATTCGTCATGCGGCCGCCGTCGACGAGTTCGCGATGGAGCGCGCGAAACTGCAGTCCACCGATCATGTACGCGACCTGATAGAGCGGCGCGTAGTCGCCCGACACGGTGCGGCGCACCTCGCCCTCGGCGTTTGCCCGCTCGTGCCCCACGCGATCGACGATGAACTCGACGCACTCGTCGGCGCTCATCTGACCGAGCTGGTACTTGATCGAGAAGATGATGCGGGCAGCGCGATGCGCTCGCCAGAAGAGCATCGCGATCCGCTCCTGCGGCGTGCGCGGGAAGCCCATGTCCCAGAGCAGCATCTCCCAGTAGAGGGCCCAACCCTCGGTCCAGAACGGCGTGCTGAACGGGCCGCGGTACGACTTCCATCGCTCCTGCGCGAAGTGCTGCAACCCATGTCCGGGGATGAGTTCGTGAAACACGGTCGCGCGGGCGAAGTGCCGGTTGTTGCCGCGCAGGCTCATGAGCTTCTGCTCGTGGGCCATGCCCGCGGTCGGGAACGAGACGCTGATCACCTCGCCGCCGGTGAAGAACGGCGTCGACATCTGCCGCTCCGGCGACATCATCTCCATGCGCCAAGTCTCGTCCGCGAGCGGTGGAACGGTGACGAGATCATGCTCGCGCAGATACGCGACCGCCTCGTCGGAGAGCCCGCGAATCAGCGCCGGCTGTTCGCCGGGGTTCACGAAGTCGCGTTTCACCTGTTCGAGCGCCTTCTTCCAGTCGTCGCCGCAGCCCATGTCGGCTGCGGCCTTCTTGAGCTCGACCTCGCACCACGCCAGCTCGCGCTCGCCGATCGCGATGAGTTCCTCCGGCGCGTACGGGATCATCTCGAACTCGAGATCCGCGACGAGCGCGTCGCGGCCGACCGGCGTGCCGACGATGACGTCGGGCTTGTCCGGGGTCTGCCCGACGCCGCGCTCGCGCAGCGCGCGGGCGTACGAATCAAGCGCGCCGTCGGCCTTGCCGTAGGGCGACTCGATCCACCAGGTGAACTCCGGGTCGTAGCCCGATCGGAACGCATACCACGATCGCAGTTCGCGCCGCAGTTCCTCGAGCATGCGCAGCCCGCGGCGACACGTCGCGGGCGAAGGCCGCGGCTTCTCCGGCGTCGCGCGGTCGAGCGACTCGACGAACGACCGCTCGGCCTCCGCGACCTTCGCGCGCATCGCGACGAGATCGTCCGCGGCCTTCGGCGGCGCGTACGGCGGTAGCGCCTCGCGCGTGCTCGCGAGAGCGACGATCGCGTCGGCGAACGGCAGGAGCGGCGCGGCGTCCTCAAACGCGGCCGCGTCGATCTCGAGCTGCCGCTCGAGGCGACGCACGCGATTGCGCAAGAGGACCCAGTCGACCTGAGCGTCGCGCGAGAGGCGGGCCACGTCGATCGGCTCGAGCGCGTGCTGCCAGCTCTCGTACAGCGCCTTGAGTCGCTCGCGCCGTTCGGCGGACAGGTCGATCGAGTACTTGCGGAGGATCGCCCCGCGATCCGCGTCGAACCGCTCGATCGCGCCGACCATCTCGCTGCGCGGCTCGACGAGCATGGCGCCGACGTCGGGGCAGTCGACGACGTGGTCGATCGGGCGAGGTGCGGGCGGGGCAAGAGAAGCACAGACGACGAGGAGCGCATCGGCCAGCATGGCGGCGTGAGTCTATCGACGCCGGCACCGTCTTTTAGTTGCGCTCGTTGCCGTCGCATCCCGGGTCACGTCACGTTTGCGTCATCAACGACCACGCCGACCCGCGACAATCGTGCCCGCTCGCGATTTCCGTTGGCGATTTTGGTCGGCGACTTCCGTCGCCCTGAACCCCCTTTCCGCACCAAATTGGAGCACCGACATGAACAAGCGACTCATCGGCATCACCACGCTCGCGCTGATCACGACCACCGCCTGGGGTCTCGCCTGGCAAACGACGCCCGCGACGCCTGCCGTACCGGCCAAGCCCGCCACCGCGGCCACCGGCGCGAAGCCGCAGGCCGAAGTGAAGAAGGAAGACGAGGAAGACGAGGAGGAAGTCATCAAGCTTGCCGACGCGCCGACTGCGGTGCGCGACGCGGTGGCGAAGATGACCTCTCCCGACAAGGTCACGAAGGTCACGAAGGAAGAGGACGACGGTGTCACCGTCTTCGAGGTCGAGTTCACGCAGGACGGCATGCCCGCGTCGGCGGACTTCTCGAAGAATGGCGACGTCCTCGAGATCGAGAAGAGCGTCAAGGACAGCGCGATGCCTGCGGCGGTGATGGCCGCGCTCAAGAAGAAGTTTCCCGGCGGCACGTTCAAGTCGTTCACCAGCGTGCAGAAGTTCTCCTACGAAGTCGAAGTGGTCGTCGACGGGAAGACGCACGGGGTCGAGCTCAACGCGACGGGAGCGATGGAGGACGATGAGAGTCACGAGGGCGCGAACCACGAGAGAGCCGGCGAAAAATCTGGCAAGTGAGGACATGGAGCCTCGCTCGCGCGGCCGCGCGAGCGAGGCCGCAGCCAGTCGAGCGCCGTCGAGAAGGATCACGCTGGCGTGCGGTATCGCGACCCCCCGTCCATGATCCCACGAACCGTCACTACAGCGGTGCTGTCGTATCTGCTCGCCGGCTGCGCGACCTACACGCCCCGTCCCCTCGAAGTCTCGGACGAAACGACGGCGCGAGCGCTCGATCGGCTGGTCATCGAAGCGTCCGATCTCAACATGCCGCAATTGGCAGGTGCGACCGTTCGCATAGCTCCCGACGGTTCGATGAATCCGACCGGGGCGGCGGCGCTCGCGGTCGTCGCAAATCCCGATCTCCGCGCCGCCCGAGCGAAAGCCGGTGTGGCACGGGCGCAGCTCATCGCCGCCGGAATCCTGCCCAATCCGCAGCTCACGGCGAGCGCCGATGTCCCGTCGTTCGGAGCGACGAACGACACCGTCACCGCGTACGGCGTCGGACTGAGCTGGGACATCACGTCGCTGCTCGCGCACGACGCCAGCATCAGTGCGGCCCGCTCCGAGGTCGAAGCCGTTGATCTCCAGATCGCTTGGGAGGAGTGGCAGACGGCGATGGTCGCCAAGCTCGATGCGACGCGCGTCGCGTGGATCGAGCGTCGGCTGCGTGACGCCATCTCGACGGAAGGCGCGGCGCGCCTGGCGGCGTCGGAACTGAGCCGAGCCCTCGACGCCGGCTGGGTGACGGAAGTGGAGACGAGCGCCGCCGCAGCGGCCGTGGAGCGAGCCGTCGCGGCGCGCATCGCGCTTGCGTCGGCGCGAGACGCGGAGCTGCTGGCGCTCAAGCGCGCAATCGGCCTCGCGCCCGGCACACCAATCATCGTCATCGACGATGTCCAGCCGGTTGGCGCGCCGCCGACCGTCACCGTCGACGAACTCGATCGACGGCGCCTCGATCTCGTCGCGCTTCGACGAGGTTACGAAAGTCAGGAAGAGAGACTGCGCGGCGCCGTACTGAGCCAGTACCCGAAGATCAGCGTCGGCTTCAACGCCGGAAGCGATACTTCGGACGTCGGCACGCTTGGCCTCGGAGTGTCGATCGACGTTCCCCTCTTCGATCGCGGCCAAGGCCGAATCGCGGCCGAGTCCGCGACCCGCGAGCAGCTCCACGAGGAGTTCGTCGCGCGATGCTTCAGCGCCCGAGCAGAGCTCGCCCAAGCGGAACAGCAACTGGCCGCGACGCTGGTTGAGGCGCGGCAGTCAGCCGAGGTCGTCGCGCGACTGGAGCGACTGGCGGCATCGCTCGCCGCCGCGGTCTCGTCAGGCCAGGCCCAGATCCTTGCCTCGTACGAAGTGCGCCAGCAGCTCGCCGAGGCGAATCAGGCGCGCCTCGCGCTTGAGCAGTCGTGCGCCGAGATTCGTGTCGCTTTCGAGACCGTGTCCGGACGTCTGATCGAGGAGACTCGCTGAATGCGCACCGGACCGCTCATCGCGATCGTCGGGCTTCTGGCGTTGAGCGTCGGCAGCGGCGGGACCCTGCTCGTGGTGAAGTCGGTCGAGCGCATCGAGCGTGACGCCGAGGAAGAAGAGGCGCGGACGAAGGCGGCTCGCCCAGAGAGCGAAACCGCGGCCGACTCGAGGATGGTCGACGTCCGGGTCAGTCGTGTCGAGCGAGGCACATTGACGCCGACGATCGTCGCGTATGGAACGGTGGAACCGGACCCGAGCGCCGCAGCGGTCGTCGCATGGCCTGCCGAGATCGTCGTACGAGAGGTTCTCGTCGTGCCCGGAGAGTCGGTGGCGGCGCAGCAGCCGGTGGTCCAGGTCGCCCTCTCGCCCGACGCCGAGCTTCAACGTGATCTTGCCGAGAAGGATGTGCTGGCCGCGCGCTCGGCGCTGGACGCGGCGCGAACCAGACTCGGATTGAAACTCGGCACGCAGCAGGAAGTCACTGCAGGAGCGTCGGCGCTGGCTTCGGCCGAGGCGAGGCTCGCCCGCATGCGCGCCGCCGTACCGCCGCCCGGCGGCGTCCTCCGCGCGAGTCGCGCGGGCATCGTGCGCTCGGTCGCAGCGGTGACCGACGCGACGACCGCGGCGGGCGCCGCACTGGTGACGATCGCGCCCGCGGAGCGCCGCGTCGTGGCGCTAGGAGTCGAGCCGGCGTCCGCCGCGCTCCTCGCCGGCAACGAGTCGGTCGTACTGACGCTTCCCGGAGTCGGCGACGCACCGCTCGCTGGACATGTGGAGCGCGTCCTTTCCAGCGTTGCGCCTGGAACGCGATTGCAGTCCGTGATCGTCGCGTTCGACGCGGCCAGCGGCGTCGCCGAGGGCGCGACGTTGCGCGCAACGATCGAGCGGAAGCCGATCGACGGCGCCCTGATCGTTCCGCGCAGTGCGATCCTGCCCACGGCCGAGGGCGAGATCGTCTTCGTCGTCGACGACGATCGTGCTCACGAGCGCCGTGTGCGGACAGCGGAACGCAACGGCGATCTCGTGCGGGTCGTCGACGGCCTGAAGGAAGGCGAATCGATCGTCGTGCAAGGTGCTGCCGATCTCGACGACGGCCAGGCCGTCCATGTCGTGGAGCGCCACCGGTGAGCGAGGCGGCGTGGCTCGCCCGGCATCGACGATTCGTGGTCGTCTGTCTCTTGATCGTCACGCTCGCGGGCATCGCAGCCGGTCTCGGGTTGCCGGTCGCGCTCTTCCCGCAGGTCAGCTTTCCGCGCATCGCGATCAGCGCCGACGCCGGCGATCGCGACGTCGATCGCATGGTCACTCAAGTGACGATGCCGCTCGAGGAGGCCGCCCGCGCCGTGCCCGGCGTGCGCTCCGTGCGCTCGCGCTCGAGCCGCGGCAGCGCGGAACTGCACGTCGGCTTCGAATGGGGGCATGACATGGAGACTGCGCTGCTTCAAGTGCAGTCGGCCATCGCGGAGGCGTCGCCGCGCCTTCCGAGCGGCACCGTCGTGAGCGCTCGACGCATGGACCCGACGGTGTTTCCGATCCTTGGCTACTCCCTGGTCTCGCCGCGACACGCACTCACAGAGCTTGGCGACATCGCGAGCTTTCAGGTGCGTCCTGCGCTCCTGCGGGTCAGCGGCGTGGGCAAGGTCGACGTGCAAGGCGCGCCGACGGAGGAGTTTCGTGTCACGATCGACCCCGAACTGCTCTTTGCCCGCGGCCTGTCGTTCGCCGACGTGAACGCCGCGATCGCCGGGGCCAACGTGCGCGAGGGTCTCGGGCGAATCGAAGACCACGGCAAGCTCGTTCTGGTGCTCGCGTCGAACGCGACCAGCGACGAACGGTCGATCGGCGCGCTCGTCGTGGGCGGCGGGCCTTCGGGGGTGGTCCGAGTCTCCGATGTGGCCCTCGTCGAGCGCAGTCCCGCAGTGCAATGGACGCGCGTGACCGCCGATGGCCGCGATGCGGTCCTGGTCCAGATCTACCAACAGCCGGACGCGAACAGCGTGCAGATCGGAGCCGACGTCGAGCGCGCGATCGACGAGTTGCGCCGCACGCTTCCCGACGGGGTGAAGCTCGTCGCGTGGTACGACCAAAGCCACCTCGTGATGTCGTCGGCGCGCGGCCTGCGCGACGCGGTGCTGCTCGGTACGCTGCTGGCCGCACTGGTCCTGCTCGCGTTCCTGCGCAACCTGCGCGTGACCCTCCTTGCTGCGATCGTGGTGCCCAGCGTCCTCGCCACGTCGTGCCTTCTCCTCAAGGTGCTCGGGCAGTCGCTGAACATCATGACGCTCGGGGGCATGGCGGCCGCCGTCGGACTCGTCATCGACGACGTCATCGTGATGGTCGAACATATCGAACATCGACTCCGCGCCGATCGTGCGTCGCTCACGGGCCTCCGCCATCCGGCGCTCGTGGTCGCCGAAGAATTCACCCGCCCGCTGATCGGTGCTTCGGCCGCGACGATCATCATTCACATCCCGCCCGCGTTCCTGAGCGGCGTCATCGGCGAGTTCTTCAAGGCGCTGTCCCTCACGATGGCGATCTCGCTCGTCGTGTCCTTCATGGTCGCATGGCTCGTGGTCCCGGTACTCGCCGAGCGAATCCGCGTCGGCGTGCGCGCCCCTCGCAGCGGAGGGGCGAGCGAATACGACGCGCTGTCGCGCGCCTATGCCTGGGCGATGGAGCGACTCCTACGAGCCCGCTGGCTCGCTCTTCCTTTGATCGCGCTTCTCGTCGCGCTCGGCGCGTGGTGCTATCCGCGGCTTCGCAGCGGATTCATGCCGCCCATCGACGAAGGCGGCTTCGTGCTCGACTACCGGACGCCGCCGGGAACCTCGCTGGAACGGACCGATCAGACGCTTCGCGCCATGGAGTCCGTGCTCCGCGCGACGCCCGAGGTCGCCACCTATTCACGGCGCACGGGACTTCAGCTCGGCGGCGGATTGACCGAGGCGAACGAGGGCGACTTCTTCATCCGGCTGACACCGTTGCCGCGGCGCGCGGTCGAGGATGTGATGGACGACGTCCGCGCCCGCGTCGAGCAGAACGTGCCCGGCGTCGAGATCGAGATGGCACAGTTGATGGAGGACGTCATCGGCGACCTGATCGGCGTGCCGCAGCCGATCGAGGTCAAGCTCACCTCGGAGGATCCGAGGGAGCTTCGCGAGATTTCCAGGCGCGTCGCGGAGGCCCTGCGCAGGATTCCAGGCATCGTCGACGTGAACGACGGTTTGCAGATCGCGGGCGACGCCCTCGAGGTGCACGTCGACGCGGAGCGGGCGGCGGTCGACGGAGTCGATCCGGCCGCCGCGGCCGCGGCGGTCGCCCAAGTGTTGGAAGGTCGGATCGTCACCGAAGTCGAGCGAAGCGATTTACCCGCCATGCTGGGCGTGCGCACATGGACGCCGCGACGATCGCGGGCGCGCACCGAAGACCTCGAGCGGGCGCTCATTCCCGCGAAGGACGGGCACCTCGTGCCGCTCGCGCGGGTCGCGGAGCTGGTTCCTCGGCCCGGACAACCTCAGATCGAGCGCGAGAATCTGCGTCGACTCGTCGCGGTGACCGCGCGGACGAGCGGCGTCGATCTCGGGAGCGCCATCGAACTGGTGCGGGCCGCGCTGGTCCCCGACGTGCTGACGCCCAGCGGCGGACGGCAGCCGCTCCGCTACGAGCTCGGAGGGTTGTTCGAGCAGCAGCGCATCGCCTTTCGCGGCCTGCTCGGCGTCTTCGCCGCTGCGATCGTGCTGGTGTTCCTCCTGCTGGTGTATTGGTTCGAGTCGATCCGCATCGCGCTCGCAACCACGCTCACGTCGATGCTCGCAATTCCGGGCGTAGCCTATGCGCTTTGGCTCACCGGCACCGAGCTCGACATCTCCTCGATGATGGGCCTCACGATGATCGTCGGGTCGGTGACGGAGGTCGGCATCTTCCTCGTCGCCGCATATCGCCGCGTCGACGTCGATGCGGAGCCGCCCGTCGAGGATCGTACGGGCGCCTTGCGCCGAGCCGCGCTGAGTCGGTTCCGGCCGATCCTCATGACCTCGATCGCGGCGATACTCGCGATGTTGCCGCTGGCGCTGGGAGTCGGCGAAGGCGCCGCGCTCCTCACGCCGCTCGCGATCACGATCATCGCCGGTCTCGTCGTGCAGATCCCGCTCGTCCTCGTGGTGCTGCCTCAGCTTCTTGCGATCCTGCGCGTGAGGCCCGTCGGCTGACGCGGCTCAGCCCGCAGCGCCGTCGGCCAAGTAGAGCTTCGCGACGAACCGATCGCCTTGTCGCGCCCACGAGAACCTGGCGCCGATCGCGGTGGCGGCCGCCGCAACCAGCGGAAGCCCGACACCCAGGTGTACGGGCCCATCCGAGTCGTGGGCGCTTGGACCGTCTCCGACGGTGTTCGTCAGTCGCCACTCGATGATCGATCCTTCGCGAGTCGCGACGCTCAACACCTCGCCAGAGTCCGCCGTGTACTCCGCGGCGTTCGCGAGCAAGTTGTCGGCGATCAGGCGCACGAGCGTCGGATCGCAGCGAACGCGAATCGCCGGATCAATGTCCATGCGGGCGCGCACTCCACGCTTGATCGCCGATCCCATGGCCCTGTTCCACGCCTCTCCAACGGCCTCTCGCAACGCGATCCGCTCGAACGTCGGCTGCTCGCGTCCCGATGCGATGCGCGCAAGGCGGAGCACCGCCTCGATCGAGACGTCCATGCGCCGCGCCGACTCGAGCACGTTCGACAGCGCGCGTCGGTATTCGTCGTGACCGCGCTCGCGCGACAGCGCGAGTTCCGCGACGGCGCAGATCTCCGCGATCGGCGTGCGCAGCTCGTGCGCCGCCGACGCGGCGAGTCGCCGCTCCCGCGCAACGACGTCCCGCAGACGATCCAGCAGGTCGTTGATGCGCGCGGCGATCGGCCGAAGTTCCACGGGCAGCGCCGACTCGCCGACCCGTGCCGACAGCGTTGCCGCGTCGACGCGCTTCACTTCCTCGGCCAACGACGACACCGGCAGAAGACCGCGCCGAAGCGTGACGGACACCGCCGCCACGACGCCGAAGACGAGAAGCGCGCCGCCGCAGATGATCGCGAGGTCGAACGCCCGAATCGTCGCGTCGAGGTCGCGGCGCGACTGCGCGACCATGACCACCACGTCCGGCTCGCTCGGCGCGACGGACAGCTCGCGCCCGTCGATCGGGTCGATCTCCCCCTCGCGGTCCTCGCGGGCGCCGAATCGGAGCGTCAGGGCCCGTCCCGGCTCACCCCCGGGTAGCGCCGTGTCCGCGATGCCGTCGCGTGTCGCATTCGATGCACGTGAAAGCGCCTCCAGCGGCAGCGATCCGGAAGAGCGAGATCGCGCGATCACCGCGCCGGGCATGCCTTCGTGCAGCTCGCGGAGCTCGAAGTACTGGGGAAGGCCATCGGCAGCCGCGTCGAACTCGACGCGCCCTTCCTCGCGCTTCGTCGCGTTGATCAGCGACTGAGCGCGGGCCGCGAGACCGTCGTCGAACCTCGCCAGCAGCGATCCACTCACGAAGACGTGCAGGGCAACGCCGACGATCGCGATGAGCGGCAGGATCGTCGCCATCAGCGCCATCGCGAGACGAGCGCGGAGGCTGCTCATCGGGGTTCCCTCTCGCCTAACACGTAGCCGACCTTGCGTCGCGTGCGAATCAGTCCGGCACAGCCCGCGACTTCGAGCTTCGCCCGCAATGAGCAGATCGCCGAGTCGATGGCGTTGCTCATCACCGCAGCTCGCTCGTCGTACACGTGGTCCTCGAGCTCCAGCCGCGAGACCGGCTTCTCGGCGCGCAGCGCGAGATACTCGAGCACCCGGTACTCGCGCGGCGCGAGTTCGAGGGATCGTCCACCGCGGGTGCGCACGGTTCGTGCGACCGTGTCGATCTCCAGGTCGCCGACGACGAGGAGCGACGACGCCGCGCCGTGTCTGCGCCGCGAGAGCGCGGCGACGCGAGCGAGCAGCTCGGCCAGTGCGAACGGCTTCACCACGTAGTCGTCGGCGCCGGAACGAAGCCCGAGCACCCGGTCGTCGATGGCGTCGCGAGCCGTGAGGACCAGGACCGGCGTCGCGATCGACTTTTCGCGCATGCGGCGAAGCACCGTGAGCCCGTCCATTTCCGGCAACCCGAGATCGAGAATCACCACGTCGTATTCGCTCGTCTGGACGTGGATGAACCCCTGCCGCCCGTCCGCAACCGCGTCAACCGCATAGCCCGCCTCGCGCAGCGCCTGGGCGACGCTCTCGCGGATCTTGGCCGAGTCTTCGACGACGAGGATGCGCATCGGAGTGGTCGCTGCGAGGAACGGTCTCGCATCGTCGTCAAAAAGCGCCACCGACGGATGACGCCACGATGACGCCTCAGCCTACGGCCAGACCACCCAGCCTCCGCCGCAACACGAGCATCAGCGACTTCGGCTCGAGGAACGCCGGCGGCGGACGGAAATACACCTCCGCGACGCCGTCCGCGTCGGGCTGCCCCACCATGCGCACGGTGCCCTGCACGCCGGCGAAGGCCAGTTCGAGGTCGCGCGGCCGCGTCGTGCGGAACACGATGTCCTGTTCCTTGCGGGTGATCGAACGAACGCCGATCGCCGTCGCCCGGAGCCGCAGATCGGCCAGATCGACGAGCGTCTGCACCGTCGACGGCACGTCGCCGTAGGCGCCGGCGAGGTCGCGTGCCGCCTTCTCGAGGGCCTCGAGCGAGTCGGCCTGGCCGATGCGGCGATACGCCTCCATGCGGCGCTGATCGCTGGGAATGTACGCCTTCGGGATCGCCCCGCTCACGCCGATGTCGACGGCGGTGTCGATCGGCGAGAGCTTCTTCACGTTTTTCAGTTCGTTGACCGCAGTCTCGAGAAGCGAGCAGTACATGTCGTAGCCGACCGCGGCGATGTGCCCCGACTGCTCCGGCCCGAGGATGTTGCCCGCGCCGCGGATCTCGAGGTCGCGCATCGCGATCTTGAAGCCGGCGCCGAGCATCGAGTAGTCCTCGATCGCCTTGAGGCGCTTCATCGCGTCCTCGGTGATCGTGCGCTGTTCGGGCAGGAGCAGATAGCAGTACGCGCGGTGCTTCCAGCGACCCACGCGCCCGCGGAGCTGGTGCAGCTCGGCGAGGCCGAACATGTGCGCGTTGTGCACGAACATCGTGTTCGCGGTCGGAATGTCGAGACCGCTCTCGATGATCGTCGTCGACACGAGGACGTCGGCCCGGCGGCGCATGAACGCGAGCATCACTTCCTCGAGTTCGCGCCCCGACATCTGTCCGTGGCCGACGACGATCCTCGCCGTGGGCACGAGCTGCTGGATGCGGAATGCGACGTCGTGGATGTCGTTCACGCGGTTGTGGACGAAGAACACCTGGCCCTCGCGGGCGAGCTCGCGCTCGATCGCGTGCTGCACGCGCTTCGGGTTGTACGGAATGACCTCGGTGACGATCGCGCGGCGGTCGAGCGGCGCGGTCGTGAGGCTCGAGATGTCGCGCAGCCCGAGCATCGCCATGTGCAGCGTGCGCGGAATCGGCGTCGCCGAGAGCGTGAGCACGTCCGCCGTGAGCCGGAACTCGAGCAGGCGGTTCTTGTGCTCGACGCCGAACCGCTGCTCCTCGTCGACGATGATGAGCCCGAGGTCGGCGAACTTCACGTCCTTCGACAGGAGGCGATGCGTGCCGATGAGGATGTCGACGCGGCCCTTCGCCGCCTCGTCGAGCACGGCCCGCGCCTCGGCGTCGGTCTTGAAGCGCGAGAGGCTCTCGATGCGGAAGGGATACGCGCGGAAGCGGTCGCGGAACGTGCGCTCATGCTGCTCGGCGAGCACCGTCGTCGGCACGAGCACCGCGACCTGCCGCCCGTACTCGACCGCCTTGAACGCGGCGCGGATCGCGACCTCGGTCTTGCCGAATCCGACGTCGCCGCAGATCAGCCGATCCATCGGGCGCGGCCGGCACATGTCCCGCTTCGTCGCTTCGATCGCCGCGAGCTGGTCCTCGGTCTCCTCGTACGGGAACTCGGCCTCGAACTCCCGCTGCCACGTGGTGTCGTCGGGATAGCGAATGCCCGGACTCGACTCGCGGGCCGCCTGCACGCGCAGCAGTTCGCCCGCGAGGTCTCGCACCGCCTCCTTCACGCTCTCACGGGCGTTCTTCCAGCGGCGGCCGCCGAGCGTCGAGAGCGTCGGCTTGATCGTGCCGGCGCCGATGTACTTCTGCACCAGTTCGATCTTCGAGACCGGCACGTGCACCCGCGCGCCGGCGTCGAACTCGAGCGTGAGAAACTCTTCGTCGGTCGCGGCGGGCGCGCGCTTCGACGCGGCCGCGTCGTCCTTGGCGCCGTCCTTCCGCGGAAGCTGCTGCAACCCGACGAAGCGCGCGATGCCGTGGTCGCGATGCACGACGTAGTCGCCGGGCTCGAATCCGACGAACGCCTCGCGAGCCTTGCCACCGCCCAGCCGCGCCGCCCGCCGGCGCACGCCGTATCGATGCAGCAGTTCGTGCTGCGGCACGAACGCGAGCGCGTCGGTGTTTTGCGGCGCGCCTTCGCCGCCCCAGACGAAGCCGCGATGAAGGTGCGCCTCGACGATCGTGGCGCGGGCGGCCCCCGCGTGCTCGGCGAGCAGTTCGCGGGTTCGCTGCGCTTCGCCCGGCGTGTCGCAGAAGACGGCCACCTCGTGCCTGCTGCCGAGGAACGCGAGCTCGATGAACGCTTCCTTCACCTCTTCCGGAAAGATCGGCAGCGTCGACACCGGCAACTCGACGACGCGGCCGCTGAGGCTCGTCGCGGAGAACTGGTTGATCTGCACGATCGAGCGACATCGCTCGGTGAGCGACTGGATCACCCGCGGCGGGCCGTAGATGCCGCGGCTGTCGTGCACGCGCTCGAAGTATCCGCGGGCCTGCTCCATCACCTCGCCCATCTCGGCGAGCACGCAAATCGTGGACGGCGGCAACAGCTCGGCGAACGGCCGCATGCCCTGGTCGGACTGCACGAGCTCGAGGCTCGCGCTCACCAGCTCGGCCTGGCCGATCGAGCGATCGCTGGCCTGCGTCGCAAGGTCGACCTCGAAGATGCGCTCGATCTCGTCGCCGAAGAAGTCGAGTCGCACCGGCGCGTCGGCGCCGGGAGCGAACACGTCGACGATGCCGCCGCGCACCGCGAACTCGCCGGCGCTCTCGATCGCGTCGACGCGCCGATACCCGCCGGCCTCGAGCCATGCGGCGAGTTCGCGCGGATTCGCGCGGTCTCCCGCCCGCACCGTGCGCAGCATGCGGTCGAGCCGCGCCGCGTCGGGGACGCCCTGCATGAGCGCCGGGAACGGCGCGACGATCACCTCCGGCGGCGTCGCCGCGCCGGCCGCGACTTCGAGCATGCGTCGCGCGAGTCCGAGCCGCGCGGCCACGAGGTCGAGGCTCAGGGCCGCGTCGCCCGCGAGCGCCTCGAGCGCGGGAAGCGCCGCGACCTCGACGCCGCATGCTGCGAGTTCCGCGAGCGCCTCGTCGGCTTCGTCGAGATGGGCGACCGCGAGGAGCACGGGCTTCGCGCCGGCGACTCGGGCAAGCGCTGCGGCCACGAGCGTCGTGCTCGAGCCGTGGGCGCCGCGCGCGGTCACGTCGCCGCCGCGCGCGGCTTCGACGGCCAGCCGCCCGATCGAAGGGTCGCGCGTGAGGCGCTCGAGCCACGCGGCCGCGCTCATCGCGGGGCCGCTCCTCCCGGCGACGCGCTCGACTCCGCGCAGCGAACGTACGGCTCGAGCTCCGCAACCGTCGCCGGTCCGATGCCCTTCACCCGATCGAGGTCGCGCACGTCGGCGAACGGGCCGCGCGACTCGCGGTCGGCGACGATCGTGGCGGCGAGCTCGGCGCCGACCTCGGGCAGCAGTCCGATCTCCTCGGCGCTCGCGCTGTTCACGTCGACGCGATGCGCGGCAATCCGTACCGGCGCCGTGGGCGTCGGCCGCCGCGCCGCGAGGACGAGCGACGCGCCCGCGATCGCGCTCATCACGAGCGCGACGACGACGATGCCGTGTCGCGGCTCGCTCGTTCCCGCCGGCTCGGCGTGGCCCCCGTGCGCAGGTTCGGCGCCGCTCATTCGGCGTCCGCCTTTCCTCCGTCGTCGCTCGCGGCCGCGGCCGTCGCGGCCCGCGGTCCGAGCGGCGAGCGCAGCCGCTGACGCAGCGCGACCAGGCGCTCGAGGACCGGTCGCGGTTGGCAATGTTCGTCGAAGAGTCCGTAGCCGCGGGCCTCCGGCCCGGCCGCGTCGCTCGCTTCGGCCCAGAACAGCGTGTCGATGAACGGCTTCGAGAGCGCGACGTGGGCCACGCGTCCCGACCAGCTCGCCTGCGACTTCGGCGTCCATCCGTCGCGCCACGATCCGCCGCGCGGATCGACTTCCATGCACGGCACGCCGAACCCGGTGATGAGCACGCGGGCCTCGCGGCCGAGGAACCGATCGAGTCCGCAGCTCACCTGGAAGAGGTCGCGTGCCATCGCGTCGGCGCGGCCCATGGCGAGCCGCACCCCCACCGCGGAGAACGTGATGCCTTCCTGCTGCAGCAACTCGATGTAGCGCCACGGCGGCAATGAACCGGCGCGTCGCGTGAGACGCTCGCCGAACGGATCGACGAGTTCGATGAGGGCGTGCGCCTTGCGGTTGTGTTGGCGGACCAGCACCGTCACGCGCCGCGCGAGATCGATCATCTGATCGACGGAGAGCTCGAAGAACGCGTTCGCGTGGAACCCGCTGCCGACGTTCCAGATGCCGATCGCGTTCTTGTAGCGCCCGACGAGCGCGTCGAGATGGTCGTACGCGAGGTTGCGGAAGCTCTCGTAGTCGTGACGGAAGACCCGCGCGTGGTCGGGCAGGCACTCCTCGCGCAGGTCGAGCAGCGGTCCGGCCATCACCGGCTTCTTCTTCTCGATCGCCCAGTTCACCCAGCGATCGATCGCCGAGTAGTCGCGCTTTCCGCGCTTCGGCTCGATCTCGCGCCAGTTCATCGGAATCTGGAGCACGTCCGCGTCGCGCTGCAGCGTCTCGAGGATCTTCGGCAGCAACGGCGTCGACGGCCGGGCGACCACGCCGAGCGTCGTCGAGCTCGCCGGCCGGTGCCCGAAGCGCCGGTGCAGCAAGATCTCGGCGTGGCTCATCGCAAGGTGCTCGCTGGCCTCGATCGAGCGCTCGAGCGACTTCTTCGCCCGGATCTCGCTCTCGCTCGCCGATGGCGCGAGCAGCGCCTGCGCGAAGATCTCGCGGGCCTCTTCCCAGAGGCGCATCGCGCCGCGGGCGAGATCGGGATCCCACATCTGCCAGTCCTCGCACTTCTGCACGAAGTGCTTGATGCGGTGCCGCGCCAATTCGACGAGCAGGAGGTACGGCTCTTCGCGCGACGGCAGCACGCAGGTCTGCAGCATGAGCGTGCCGGCTCGCCCGGCCTTGATCGGCAGCGAGAGCGCCGCGATATCGTCGTCGAAGAACTGGCACCGGACGAGGTTCTCGCGGATCCGCACCTCGCCGCGCATCGGCAGGTCGTCGGCGCCAAGCAGGTGCGCGGCATCTGCCGCCCCGGATCCGAAGGACGCCGGGTCGAGGACGCGGAAGAGAAGGCTCGGCGAATCCGCGGGCACGCAGGCGCTATCCGGGATCGCACGAGGCGTGCAAGGAAGGTCGCCTCGAGCGAGCGACGCAGTGTACCGCTGCTCCGCGCGAGTCCGCCGTTTCGCGGCGGATTTCTGCGAACCGAAAGGGCGAGGCGAGTGCGGATATCGTGCGCACGGCCCGCACTCCACGACGGATCCGCACGCATGCCCGGCGCTGACTCCACGCTCGATCGCCCGATCCTCCGCACCTCGCTCGCGCTTCCCGACCGCCGCGAGGGCAAGGTGCGCGACATCTACCGGGTCCCCGGCGTGCAGGGCAAGGCGGATCGCGTCCTCATTGTCGCGACCGATCGCATCTCGGCGTTCGACGTGGTCATGCCCACGCCGATGCCCGGCAAGGGACGGCTCCTCACCGCGATCTCGCTCGGGTGGTTCAAGTTCCTCCGCAAGCTGGCGCTCGTGCCAGACCACTTGCTCTCAACCGACCCGCGCGATGTGGCCGGCGTCACCGACGACGACCGCGCGATGCTCGCCGGGCGCATGATGCTGTGCCGTCGCGCCGAGGTCGTCCCGATCGAATGCGTGGCCCGCGGATACCTCGCGGGCAGCGGATGGGCCGAGTACAAGGAACGCGGCAGCGTGTGCGGCGTGGCGCTCCCGAAGGGACTTCGGCAGTGCGACAAGCTGCCGCAGCCGATCTTCACCCCCGCAACGAAGGAAGCGCAGGGGCACGACGAGAACATCACGTTCGATCGAGCGTGCGAACTCGTGGGCGAGGGACTGATGGAGCGTCTTCGCGCTCTCACCGTCGAGATCTACTCGTCGGCGGCGGAGTACGCGCTCGCTCGCGGAATGATCCTCGCGGACACCAAGTTCGAGTTCGGCTTCGCCCTCGACGCGCAGGGCAAGCCCACCGAGGAATTGCTCCTCGTCGACGAGGTGCTCACGCCCGATTCCAGCCGCTACTGGCCGCTCGACCAGTACGCGCCGGGGCGCGATCAGCCAAGCTACGACAAGCAGTACCTCCGCAATTACCTGCTCGAACTCGTGGCGGCGAAGCGATGGGACAAGAACCCGCCCGGCCCGGCGCTTCCCGACGACATCGTGCGCAGCACGATCGTCCGCTACGAAGAAGCCCGCACGAGACTCGGTTTCGGCTGACGCGCGGCACAATGCCCGCATGTCCAACGACGCTTCCTCGTGTTGCGGCGACGGTTGTCCGTGCGGCCCGCGAACCACGATCGCGCGGCCGCCCGACGCGGCGCTGGCGCGGCGCGAGTTCCTCGGCTCGATCGCGATGGGCGGCGCGGCGCTCATGGCGGCGGCGTCGTCGCGGGCGATCGCGGGACCGTTCGTCCTTGCGCTCCTCGACGACTATCCGATCCCGGCCGACAAGCGATTCTCGTCGGCGTGGCTGCGCTCGCTGGTCGCACGCGGCGAGCCGCAGTGGTACACGAGCGCCGACGACGAGCTGAAGCACATCGGCATGCCCGTCGGCGGCCTGTGCGCCGGTCAGGTGTACCTGGGCGGCGACGGACGACTGTGGCATTGGGACATCCTGAATCTCCCGCCGAGCGACGAGTTCCGCTCGACCGCCGGTCCGCACTACGCGCGACCCGCGCAGCAGCGCTCGCCGTTCGTGCAGGGTTTCGCGCTCGAAGTCAGGGACGGCGACGCGACGCGACGACGCACGCTCGACGCAAAGGGCTTCGCGAGCGTGCGCTTCCGCGGCGAGTATCCGATCGGACGCGTCGAGTATCGCGACGACGCCTGCCCGGTCGAGGTCGACTTGGCCGCGTTCGCCCCGTTCTGCCCGCTGGACGCCGAACTCTCCGAGACGCCGGCGACGATCGTGCGCTGCACGCTGCGCAACCGAAGCGCAAATCCGATCGACGCCACGCTCGCCGGCTTCCTCGAGAACGCGGTGTGCCTGAAGAGCGGCATCGCCGGCACCGGCGAGCGGCGCACGCAGGCGGTCGTCGAGGGCAACGCGACGGCGCTCGTGATGGACGCCCTGCCGCAACCCGTCTCGACGCGGCCCGATGTGACCGTCGCCGACTTCGAGAGCGGCACCTATCAGGGCTGGAGCTCCACCGGCGACGCGTTCGGCAAGCGCCCTCGGACGAAGGACGACATCAAGGACTACCAAGGCGACGTCAACATGCAGGGCCGCTACACGGCCAACACGCACGAGACTCGCAACGGCGAGGACGTGACGCAGGCCGATCGCCACATCGGCACGCTGACGAGCGAACCGTTCAAGCTCGAGCGCGACTGGCTGCGCTTCCGCATCGGCGGCGGCAACCACTCGGGCCAGACGTGCGTGAACCTGCTCGTCGACGGCGCGCCGGTGCGCACCGCGACCGGCCACAACAACAACCGCATGCGCCTCGACCACTTCGACGTGCGCGAGTTCGTCGGGCGCGAGGCCCGCATCCAGCTCGTCGACGCGTGGACCGGAAGCTGGGGACAGATCGGCGCCGACGACTTCGTGCTCACCGACTCGCCGATGCTCGAGCCCATGGCCGACGCGCCGGACTTCGGAACGATGGCGCTTGCCGCGATCGGCGCGACGGCGTGCAGCGCCGCACCGGCCGTCGGCGCCGGCGATCCCGGCGAGCGCGTGTTCGCCGCGCCCGCCGCGGCCGAGGCTCGTCTGCCGTTCGGCGCGCCGCTCGTCGGCGGGCTGCGCGTGCCGGTCCGGCTCGGCCCCGGCGCGGAGACGACAGTGACGTTCGCCATCGCCTGGCACTTCCCGCGCACGTCGTGGGACGCGCTGCCCTTGCCCGACGCCGACCGTCTCCGTCGCGGCTACGCCCGCCGCTTCGCCGACGTGCGCGACGTGGTGCGCGCGGTCGCGTCGCGCATCGACGACATCGTGAAGGTCACCGCGCTGTGGCGCGACACCTGGTACGACTCGACGCTCCCGTACTGGCTCCTCGATCGCACGTTCGCGAATCTCTCGACGCTCGCGACCGCGACCTGCCTGCACCTGACCGACGACGGCAGCGCCGCCGCGCCGCTCGACCGCTTCTACGCGTGGGAAGGCACGTACTGCTGCGCCGGCACCTGCCAGCACGTCTGGCAATACGCGCAGGCCGTCGCGCGGGTCTTCCCGTCGCTCGAGCGAAACGTGCGCGAGGTCGTCGACTTCGGCCTCGCGTGGCACGACTCGGGAGCGATCGACTATCGCGCCGAGGCCGATCGGCGCGTGGCCCACGACGGACTCGCCGGCACGATCGTTCGCGCGTGGCGCGAACACACGATGTGCGCCGACGACGCGTACCTGCGCAGAATCTGGCCCAAGGCGAAGGCGTCGGTCGAGTACCTGATGCGCGAAGACCGCGACCAGGACGGCATCCTCGAAGGCGCCCAGTACAACACGCTCGACACGACGTGGTACGGGCCGATGGCGTGGATCTCATCGCTCTATCTCGCGGCGTTGCGAGCCGGCGAGGCGATGGCGCTCGAGATGGGAGACGAAGAATTCGCGAAGCGCTGCGGTGCGCTCGTCGACAAGGGGTCACGCAAACTCGTCGCCACGCTCTTCAACGGCGAGTGGTTCGTGCACCAGGTCGACGCGGCGCACCCCGAGGCGAACAACACGAACGACGGCTGCCACATCGACCAGGTGTTCGGCCAGTCGCTCGCGTGGCAAGCGGGACTGTCGCGCGTCGTGCCGCAGGCGGAGTGCGCCACCGCGCTGCGCTCGCTCTACACGTATTCGTTCGCGCCGGACATCGGTCCGTATCGCCAGCGATTCGACGGCGCGCTGCCGGGCGGCCGCTGGTACGCCATGCCCGGCGAAGGCGGCCTCCTCATGTGCACCTGGCCGCCGCCGAAGGCCGAGGGCGGCGAGCGGAAGGCCCGCGGCAAGGGCGGCGACGCGTGGGCCGCGGGCTATTTCGTCGAGTGCATGAGCGGCTTCGAGCATCAGGTCGCCGCGCACATGATCTGGGAAGGTCTCGTCGAGGAAGGCCTGGCGATCGAGCGCATGATCCACGATCGCTATCACGCCGCGAAGCGCAACCCCTATAACGAAGTCGAGTGCAGCGACCATTACGCGCGGGCGATGGCGAGCTACGCCGTCTATCAGGCGGCGTGCGGCTTCTCCTATCACGGGCCGAAGGCGCATATCGAATTCGCGCCGCGGCTGACGCCGAACGATTTCCGCTGTGCGTTCGTCGCGGCGCAGGGCTGGGGCAGCTACGCGCAGCGCATCGCCGCCGATGCGATGCAGGCGAGTCTCGACGTGCGCTACGGCACGCTCACGCTGCGCACCGTCGCGCTGGAGCTCCCCGCAGGGCAGCGCGGCACGAGCGTGCGCGTCACCGTCGACGACCGCGACGCGCCCGCGACGCTCACGATGGACGGGCGACGCTGCACGATCGACCTGGGCCCTGCGATCGAGATCAGTCGAGGCGTGCGTGTCAGCGTCACGTTGGCCTAGTCGACGCGGCAAAGGCATTCAGCGCGGAGACGCGGAGGACGCGGAGGAATGCATGAGTTCGAGACCGCGCCAATAGCGCAACGCTTTGAACTCTGCTTCTCCTCCGTGTGCCCTCCGCGCTCTCCGTGCCTCCGTGTTGAAGGTATGAGGGAATGGCGAAGAGGCCGCCTCACCAGCGCTCGGCGGCCTCGACGCAATTCCGCAACAGCATCGCCACCGTCATCGGGCCGACGCCGCCGGGCACCGGCGATAGATAACCAGCGACGCGGCGCACTTCGTCGAAGTCGACATCGCCCACGGTCATCGACTTGCCGCTGGGCAATTTCACTCGATTGATGCCGACGTCGATCACCACCGCGCCGGGCTTCACCATGTCGGCGCGGATGAGCTTCGGCACGCCGGCGGCGGAGATGAGCACGTCGGCGACGCGAGTGAGCGACGCGACGTCTTTCGTGTACTTGTTGACCGAGACGACGGTGGCCTCGGCCCGCATGAGCAGCACCGCGATCGGCTTGCCCACGATGTTGCTCGCGCCGACGACGACGCAGTTCGAGCCCCGCAGCGGCGTGCGCGTCCACTCGATCATTTCGATCGCCGCCCGCGCGGTGCACGGCATGAGACTCCGGCGCCCGTAGACGATGTTCCCGATGTTCACCGGGTTCATCCCTTCGACGTCCTTCTCCGGCGCGATCATTGATTGCACGCGCTCGGTGTCGACATCGGGTGGCAACGGCAAGTGAACCATCACCGCGTGCACGTCTTCCGCGGCGTTCAGCGCCTGGAGTCGCTCTACGATCACCGCGAAGGTCGAATTTGCGGGCAATCGATGCAGGACATACTCGATGCCGATGTCGCGGCAGGTCTTGGCTTGGTTTTCCGCGTAGAGCGTCGCCGAGCCGTCGTCTCCCACGAGAATCGCGTCGAGGCGGATCGGTTGCTTCGCTTGCTTCACCCTGGCCGCGAGGCCGTGCCGGATCTCGTCCGACAGTCGTTTGCCATCGATGAGGATCGCTTCGGTCATCGGTGCGGTCATTTCGGGCAGTCTACGGAAACTCGTGGCGGAACCCGCGGAATCGACGCAGGTACACTCGGCACGTCGATCGCCGGCGTTCCGCCGCGTCCAGGAATTCTGGAACTCAAGGAGCCATTTCATGAAACGACTGCCCTTCATCGCCACGCTGCCTCTCGTCGCGTTCGGTTCGCTCGCGCTCGCCCAAGACAAGGCGCCGGCCGGCGCGCCGAAGCCGCAGGCCGATCAACCGCACGTCGTCCCCGCGACGCCGCTCAAGCCCGCCGCCGAACGACCCGTGCAGGCGGAGCCCGATGTGGCGCCGCTCACGATCGGCGACAAGGCGCCGGCGTTCGAGATCTCCGATTGGCTGCGCGGCGACAAAGTCACCGGCTTCGAGCCGGGCAAGGTGACGGTGATGGAGTTCTGGGCGACCTGGTGTGGCCCGTGCAAGATGAGCATTCCGCACTTGAGCGAGATGCAGGAGCGCTACAAGGACTACGGCGTGCGCTTCGTCGGCGTGTCCGACGAGAAGGTCGAGACGGTGAAGGACTTCCTCGCGAAGGACGAGTGGAAGCAGAAGATGCGCTACACCGTCGCGACCGATCCGGATCGCTCGACGCACACGTCGTACATGAAGGCGGCCGGGCAGAACGGCATTCCGACCGCGTTCATCGTCGGCAAGACCGGGAACGTGGAGTGGATCGGCCATCCGATGTCGATGGAGGAGCCGCTCGACAAGATCGTGCACGACAAGTGGGATGCCGCCGCGTTCAAGAAGGAATTCGACGCCGAAGTCGCGGCGGAGAAGGCTCGCATGCAGGCGATGCGCAGCCTCCGCGAGGCGCAGCAGAAGGGCGACTGGGACACCGTCGTCAAGATCTACGACGACATCCTTGCGAAGAGCCCCGACGACGTCAACACGCTGATGCAGAAGATGCAGGTGCTGCTCACCAAGGCGAACAAGCCCGACGCGGGATACGCGATCGCTCGCGAGGTCGCCTCGAAGAACCAGAAGAACGCGATGGTCCTGAATGCGGTGGCCTGGACCATCATCGACACGCCGGGCATCGAGAAGCGCGACACGGCGCTCGCGACGCAGATCGCGCAGCAGGCCGTCGAGGCGAGCGGCGGTAAGGACGGCACGATCCTCGACACGCTCGCGCGTTGCTACTGGGAGTCGGGCGACAAGGCCAAGGCGATCGAGACGCAGAAGAAGGCGTGCGAACTCACCACCGACGGTCCGATGGCCGAGCAACTCAAGGCGACGCTGAAGAAGTACGAGTCGTCGAAGTAAGTCGGCGACGTGACGATTGACGACACGAAGGCCCGGCGCGAGCCGGGCCTTTTCATTGCGCTTGGCCGATTCGCGTTCGTCGCGATCGACGTGAAGGCATTCAACACGGAGAGACTATGTAGGCCGGCTCCGTAGCCGGGACGCGATCACGGGATCATGTCCCATCACGCTTACGCGGACGATCGTCGCTGCTGGCGCAGCGGGCTCGTCCCGACATACGGAGACCGACCGATGAAGATCCTCGCACTGGACCTGGGCAAGAGCAAGACCGTGGCATGCCACTTCGACACCGACGGCGGCGCGCATTCGTTCCTCTCGATGGCATCGCGGCCGTCGGAGATCCACGACGCGATCGCCGAGGTCGCGCCGGACCGCGTGGTGTTCGAGGTCTGCACCGACGCGGGCTGGGTCGCGGACATCTGCCGGGCGCTGGACGTGGAGTTCCAGGCCGTGAACCCGTCGACGCTCGCGCGCTCGTACCACCGCCGCCGCGCGAAGTCCGACCGCCAGGACGCGCTGGACCTGGCGAAGGCCAGCGCGATGGGATCGACGAATCCGATCCACGTGCCCGACCGCGCGACCCGCTCGTGGCGCGAGACGATCGAGCAGCGCTGCGCGGCGGTGGAGCGGCGGACCGAGCGCTACAACCAGATCCGCGCGATGATGCAGTCCCTGTCGATCCCGATGGCGCCGTGCGGGAAGGCGTGGTCGGCGAAGGGGATCGCGGAGCTGCGTTCGCTCCGCGCGACGCTGGAGTCGGCGCACGACCGCGCGCGGCTGGAGATCCACCTGGACGCGCTGGCCGCCGCGGACATCGAGGTGGCGCGGCTGGAGAAGCTGCTGGACGCGATCGCGTCGGAGCGTGCGGAGGTGGCGTTGCTGCAGACGGTGCCGGGCGTGGGCCCGCGGCTGGCGGAGACGGTGGTGGCGTGGATCGACGATCCGCGCCGGTTCGGCAACGCGAGGCAGGTGGGGTGCTACGCGGGGCTGACGCCGCGTCCGGACCAGTCGGGGGACATGGACCGCACGTCGCGGATCAGCAAGGCGGGCCCGAGCCGGCTGAGGTCGATGCTGGTGGAGGTGGCGTGGATCATGCGTCGGTACAACGCGTGGGCGCGCGAGGTGTACGAGCGGGTGCTGCACGGGTCGAAGTCGCGGAAGAAGCAGGCGATCGCGGCGCTGGCGAGGCGTCTGCTGGTGAGGCTATGGGCGATGCTGCGCGACAGGACGACGTGGTCGCCGCCGGAGGCGAAGCTGGCGGGGACGGCGTCGACGTGATCGCGACGTGAAGGAAGACGCTGGCCGGACGGACGGAGTCGGAACGCACGCACCATGAAGGAGACCGATCGCCGCCGGAGCACGGCGACGTCAAGGACGAGCCGATCGGAGCACAGAGGATCGACGACATGGGCGACCGTGATCCGCGAGTATGCCTCGAGCACGACGCGGAGAGTGCGGCGCCCGCTCGCAGAGTCGGAATAGGACCGGCAGCATGCGACGCTCGGCGTCGCGCCGGGAACCCCGGATAGAAGACTCGTTCGTACGATCCGACCGAATCGACTTGACGGAGCCGGCCTCATAGAAGGCGCGGAGGACACGGAGGGCACGCGGAGAAGAGAAAGAGTTCAACGCCGCGCGCCATCGGCGCTGCCTTCAACTCCCGAATTCCTCCGCGCGTGCTCCGCGGTCTCCGCGTCTCCGCGCTGAAAGAGATGCACTCAGCGCGGAGACGCGGAGGACACGGAGGGCACACGGAGAAGAGAAAGAGTTCAAGGCCGCGCGACATCGGCGTTGCCTTGAACTCCTGAATGTCTTCGCGTCTCCGCGCTGAATGCCCTGCACGTCAGACCGAGTTGCGCGCGGTCTCCACACTCACCGCTCGCCCGCTTCCTCCGTCAGTGCATAGAACCCCTGCCCCGCGTTGCGGAGCTTTCCGTCGCGGGCCAGCGCTTCCCACACCTCGATCGGGTACTCGCGCGGCGGGACGATTGCGTCGATCCCGTGCTTCTTGCCGCTCGACATCGGGCCGACGCCCAGCTTCGACTCCGCGTCGAGGCGCATCACCTTCAGTCGATGACGAAACGCGCGCATCGCGTGATGCAGCGTGTCGGGGTCGATCTCTTTCGCCGGCGGTACGTTCGACGTCGGCGCCTCGGCGGGCGCCTCGCCGCGCATCGCGCGGACGAGCGCGTCAAGCCCCTGCACGTCGCGCGAGGCGACGAGCCGCCCGATCACGTGCGGATCGACCTTGGCCTTCAGGAGCAGCTTGTGCATAGCCCCCCAGTGCGGGCCGGCCGAGGCCGGATCGCACGAGGCGATTGTGCTCGCCTTCGCGGTGATCTCGTCGAGAAACGCCGGCGGAACACCGCGCGGTGCTGCGTCATGGTCGCGAGGCATGGAGGTAGCGTACGGCTGGGGGAATTCGTTCGCAGCGCCGCGCGTTCGCCCTCACCCGACGGCGAAGCGCCGTCGACCTCTCCCGCAAGAGCGCGTGTCGCGCGAATCACGTTCGTCGCGGGAGAGGTGCGAGCCAGGCTCCTCTCCCGCGCGCTGAGCTAACCGACACACCAGCGCAATCTCGGGAGAGGACCGACGCCGCCGGGCTCGTACCCGGCGGCGTCAGGTGAGGGCGGCGCCCGCCGGCCGCGAGCACGACGTCTCTCGCAGCACGTTGCGCCCGTCACGCGCCCCAGTTGCCCAGCAAGATCGCGAGGTCGCTCGCGTCCACGTCGCCGTCCTCGTCGATGTCGGCGGGGCACGGCGTCGCGTCGTCGTCTGCACGCGATTCGACGTCGTGCGATCCGCGCGGGCATGGCCCCCAGTTCGCGAGGAGGAGCGCGAGGTCCGCCGCGCCGACTCCCCACTCGTCGTCGATGTCGCCGGGTGTCGGGGGCACGGGCGTGAGCAGCACGGCGATCGGGTCGCCGTTGCCGTCGAGTCCCGAGCCCACGATCTGGCCCGATTCGTTGACGCCGTTGGCCTCGGTTACATCGATATGCGTTCCCGGCACGAGCAGATCGTTGATCGCCCGCAGGCGGCCGTCGCGCCACACGAACGCCCGCGAGCCGAAGAGCGGGGGATCGTTCCAGCATCGGCCGACCACGATGCGGCGATTGTTCAGCGCGCGCGCCTCGCTCCGCGTGAAGTCCGGGAGCACGCCGATTTCGATGGTGCGTCCCTGCGTCCACAGGAGCGCGTGGCGGTTCTGGCCAAAGTAGCCGTCGGCAGGGCGACGGCAACTCCCGCAGGCGTCCTTGCGATCGTTGATCGCCTTCGCTTCCGACGCCAGCGTGCCCGGAGGCTTACCGAGGTCGATGGTCACGCCACCGGAGTAGATGAACGCGGTGCAGTTGCTGTGGCTGATCTCGCCCATCCAGCCGCAGATCGCTCCTGCGTCGTTGATGTCGTTCGCGGAGTGATTCGGCCCGACCGGAAGCTCCACGTCGTGCATCTGGCCGTCCCAGATGAACGCGTGAATCGGTCCGGTCACCGTGTTGCCCCACTCGCCGCATGCGATCCCTGCGTCGTTGATGTCGAAGGCCTGCGAGTAGTTCCCACCGGGCAGGGTACCGAGGCTGATGCTTGTGCCCACGTCGTGGTCGTAGAGGAGTGCGAAGGTCATCGACACAGGGGTAATCGCGAACAACTCGCCAACCACCTGTCCGCTCGCGTTGATGCCATACGCGCGTGCGCTCCGCAGACCCCTGACGCTGGGAAGCCAGACCGTTCCGTTCGGCCCCCAAAGAAACGCGGTCGCCGCAGAGCTGACGTCGCAGGAATAATAGCCAGCGACAAGCCCATCGTCGCCGACAGCAGAGCCGGTGATCTCACCAGCGCACGAGGGGTACTCGGCGGCAACAGCGTATCGCAACCCTTGCGCGGACGCGCTCATCCCGTTGTGCAACTCCACCGCAGCGAAGGCGGCGACGGCAAGGACGCATCGAAGCCTAGTCCTGCGGACTCGGCACCGCCGCGAGCGCACTTCAAAAACTGCGCGCCTAGAGTTCATCAATCTTCCCAAGCCCTCGCGCTCTCGACGGGAAACGAGTTGGCTCGCGCCGATCAGAGCGCGGATCTCGGCGCCAAGGGAGACTGCCAAATGAAAAGTCGACTAGGAACACTCATCGTAGCGACAGCATGCGTCGCTCTCGCCAGCACACCAAGCTCGTTGGGGCAAACAACGCGCTACGTAGACTCGTCCGCCGCTCCAAATGGCAATGGACTTGGTTGGGAATCGGCGTTTCGATACCTGGCGGATGCGCTGTACGAAGCGACCGAACTGACGACGATTCGGGTTGCGCAGGGTAGTTACCGCCCGGATCTCGCGGACGGGGAAGACGTTCCCGTGGCGTCCGACGAGCCATCGGCCAGCTTCGTGCTCAAGGAGGGAGTGATTCTCATGGGAGGATACGCCGGCCTGTCGAGCAGCACTCCGGATGCAAGGGATATCTCATTGTTCCGGACGGTCCTTACCGGCGAAATCGGAGTCGACACGGACCTGACCGACAACTCCTTCCACGTCGTGACCGCGAAGAACCTCACGGGATCAAACAAGGCAGTCCTCGACGGTTTCATCATCGAACGCGGCTACTCGTTCGGTGTCGCGGGATCTTTGCATTGCGGCAACCTGACGGCGCCCAAGAACGGCGGCGCAGGCTTGGACTGCTACAACGCGTCGAGCCTCCTGGTCCGCGACTGCGTCTTCACGTGCAACCAAGCCCTGAGCGGTGCCGCGATCCGCATCATGTGCGGCAGCAGCCCGACCATCATCGGCTGCACGTTCGAGTTCAACTTCGCGAGCGCTACCGGAGTGTCCGATCTGGCGTGCGGCCAGATCCCGGCGACCCTCGGGGCCTCGGGCAACGGCGGCGCGATCCACATCTTCTTCGAGGACAGTTCGCCGCACATCGCCAACTGCACGTTCCGCCACAACGGGGCCGGCCATGACGGCGGCGCCGTGCACGCGCAGATCTCCGCCGGCGCCGACGTGCGCAACTGCGTGTTTTTCGCGAATCGCGCGGGGCTCGCGGGCGGCGGCGTCGCAGACATCGTCAACTCCGGCGAGACGCCGTCGCCATGCGGCGACCAGCACGTCGACGGCAACGACCTCAGCGTGCTGCTCGGCGCATGGGGATCGTGCCCATCGAGCCTTGGCGCGGGCGGCGAGTCGGCAAGCTCGCTCCTCGTCGAGATGGAGATCGGCCCGACGCCGATCGACGTCGCCGAGTCGATGGGCTTCGCGTCGCTCGACGAGTTCGTCGCGTGGCTCACGGAGATGGATCCCGAGTCGATGGCCGCATGGCTCATGACGATCTTCGGGTCGTGAGGATGCGACGCGCGATCACGCCGCGTTCGCCCTCACCCGACGGCCCAATCACGATGCAGAGACGCCGTCAACCTCTCCCGCAGGAGCGCGTGTCGCGCGCATCAAGTCCGTTGCGGGAGAGGTGCAAACCGCGCAGCGATCACCGACCCCCACATTCCTCCGCGTTTCCTCTGCGCCCTTCGCGTCTCCGCGCTGAACGGAGCGGCGCCCCTACCCCACATCGACCTCGCGCTCCTCGGCGCTCGAGCGGTAGATCGCCTCGACGATCGCCTGCATCGCCCGGCCGTCGTTGCCGGTCGCGTGCGGCGCGATGCCCTTCGTCGTCGCGTCGATGAACTGGCGGTACTGCGCGTCCCACGCCTTGTTCCACGCGTCGCCCGGTTCGATAAGCGGCTTCACGTCGACGATGCGCCCGCACTCCTCGGTCGCGAGCGTCACTTCATTACCGAAAATCTGGAACGCCACGCCGCCCTTGTCGCCGAACAGGAAGATGCCGTCCTTGAGCGCGCCTTCGGGCAGGTTCATCGCCCACGTCGCGTTCAATTCGATCGTGAGTCCGCCGGCGCAGCGAATGAGTGCGGTGACGTGATCCTCGACGTCGAACGTGCCGTCGAGTTTCGGCGGCCCGGCCCACATCTCGACATATCGATAGTCGCGAATCGGCGAACCGAAGTGCGCGCCGCACGCGCCGCTCGCGCGCACGGCCTTCGGCTTCCCCGTCAGGAAGCGCACGAGGTCGACGACGTGCACGCCGAGATCGATGAGCGGCCCGCCGCCGGACGTTGCCTTCGTGGTGAACCAGCCGCCGAGACCAGGAATGCCGCGACGGCGATAGATGCTGCACTTCGCGTGATAGACGCGCCCGAGCCGGCCGCCGTCGACGAACGCCTTCGCCGCCTGCGCCGTCGGCGTGCCGCGACAGACGAAGCCGAGTTGCAACACCGTGCCCGCGCCGCGCGCGGCGTCGAGAATGCGGTCGCACTCGGCGACGTTCATCGCCATCGGCTTCTCGAGCAGCACGTGCTTGCGACGTTCGAGCGATCGGATCGCACACGCCGCATGCGCGTCGTTGGGAACCGCGATCGCGACGGCGTCGACGCTCGGCATCGCCAAGAGCTCGTCGAGGCTCGCGCACGCCACGCCGCCGACGCGATCGACGAGCGCCTTGGCTCGCGCCGCCTGCATGTCCCACGCGGCGGCGATCTCGACGCCGGTGCGCGCGGCGGCATCCGCGTGCACGTTGCCGATGGTCCCTGCTCCGACGATGCCCAGACGTAGCGCCATGCGACCTCCGAAGGCCCGCACGATAGTGATCGTGCGACGACGCCACAATCGCGCGAATCGCCCCGGCGCTTCGCATCTCCATCTACAATCGCCGCTTCACATGACTCCGCGGCACGTCGTCATCGTCGGCGCCGGCATCGTCGGCCTCTCGACAGCGTGGTTCCTGCTCAAGCGCGGCGTGCGCGTCACGATCCTCGATCAGGAACCGATCGGCGAGAGCGCGAGCTGCGGCAACGCGGGTCTCCTCTCGATCGGCCACTATCCGCTCACGCGTCCCGGCGCGTCATGGCGCGGCATCAAGTGGATGTTCGATTCGACGAGCCCGCTCTTCATCAAGCCGCGCCTGTCGGGCGAGCTGATCTCGTGGCTCTGGAACTTCCACCGCCACTGCAATCACGCGCATCTCGACCGCTGCATGCACGTCCTCTGCGACATGGGCTTCAAGACGCTGCGCATCTACGAGCGCATGATCGCGGAGGAGTCGATCGAGTGCGACTATGCCCGCGACGGCTGGCTCGACGTGGTGATGAAGCAGGAGAACATGGACGCGGCCGAGGCCGAGGCCCAGGCGCTGCTCCCGTTCGGCTACTCCTACAAGCGATTGTCCGGCGCCGAACTGCGCGAGCGCGATCCGCTGATCCGCGACGAGGTCGCGGGAGCGATTCACTACCTGGACTCGGCGCATGCGCACCCCGGCGACCTGTTAGCCGGCATCTGCACGGCCTGCGTGCGCCGCGGAGCGACGCTTCGCACCGACACGCCGGTGATCGGATTCGAGCGCTCGATGAGCGGCGACATCGTCGGGCCGGTGCTCGCGGACGGCTCGGTCGTCGAGGCCGACGCGACGGTGCTTGCGGCGGGCGTGTGGTCGACCGACCTCGCGGCGACGATCGGATTGCGCGTTCCGATGGTCGGCGCACGCGGTTACCACGTGCAGTTGTCCGGACTGCCGCGGCAGCCGTCGACGGGCATGGTGCTGCACGAGACGTTCGTCGCGGTCACGCCGATGCAACACGACGACGAGGCGCAGGTGCGTCTGGCCGGGACGCTCGAGATCGACCGCCTCGGCCAACCGTGGCGGCGCGAGCGAATGAACATGCTCGCGAAGGGAGCGACGCGCTATCTGCACGGCATCGAGTCGGCGACCGCGATCTCCGAGTGGGCCGGCTATCGACCGTGCACGCCGGACGGCATGCCGGTGCTCGGATTCATCCCGAGCGCGCCGCATCTCCTCATCGCGACCGGCCACGCCATGCTCGGCATGACGCTCGGGCCGATCACCGGCGAGGCGGCGGTGGAGATGCTGTTCGGCGAGACGCCATGCTTCGACGTGTCGATGCTCCGCGCGGACCGCTTCTGAGGCGGGTGCGGTGTCAGATGCTTCAACACGGAGACCGGAGATCCGGAGGGCTCGCGGAGGCGACGCCCACACACGTCTCGCTCAGTATGCCCGCGTTTCTCCGTGTGCCCTCCGCGCCTCCGGACCTCCGTGTGAGCCTGCATTGCAAAGGGCGCGGCGCGCCTCCGCGCTGAACTCCCGCCGCCCTGCGTCACACGAACGCGATGGACGCGATCGTCACGTCGTCGGCATAGTCCTTCCCGCTCGCGAACTTCGTCAGCGCCGTCATGATCCGGGCCACGTCCTCGTCGGGATCGCGCGAACCGGTGAGGCACTCGATCAATCGTTCGAAGCCGAACTGCTCGCCCTGCGCGTTGGTCTGCTCGGTCACGCCGTCGGTGACCAGCACGATGCGCTCGTCTTCCGCGAGTTGCAGCGTCGACGAGTCGTAGGTTCCTTCCTCGCCGACACCGAGCGGGGGACCGCCGCCGATCGAGCGCAACTGCTCCGGCACGCCGCCGCGCATGATCATCGCGAGGCCGTGCCCGGCATCGACGCACTCGAGCGTGCGCCCTTCGGCGTTCGCGCGACACAGCCATAGCGTCGCAAACCTGCTGTCGGTGGCGTAGCGGGCGAAGTGCATGCTGGCGTGATCGATCAGCTTGCTCACTTCCGTCTCGTACGAGGCCGCGTCGAGGAACGACTGCAGCGACGTCATCAGGAGCGCCGGACCGACGCCCTTCCCGGAGACGTCGCCGAGGTAGGCCATCGAGCGCCGCGCGTCGAACGCCCGCACGCCGCACACGTCGCCGGCGACGTAGCGGCCGGGCCGCGAGTGGAACGCGATCTTGAGCGGGCCCACGACGCCGGACGCGGCGGGCATGAATCGCTGCTGCACCAGGCGAGCCATGTCGAGGTCGCGCATCAGCGCCCGATTCTGTTCCTCGAGACGACGGCGGCGCAGGTTCGACAGCGCCAGCGCGCAGAATCGCGCGAGCGCGGCCGCGTAGGTCGCGGCGTCTTCCTGCGGAGGCTCGGAGCCGAACCCGCTCGCGAGGTAGAGATACGAATCGACGTCGCCGCCGACGATGACCGGCAAGCACAGCGCGTTGGTGATGTGACCCGCGACGACGCTCTCCGCCTCGCGGAGGAACGGCTGGTCGTCAAGGCGGACGATCGATCCCTCGCGGGCCACGCGCAGCAGCGTGCGGCTCACCGGCAGTTCCGACGAGGCGCCGCCGCGCCCGATCATCACGCCGAGCACCTCGAGATCGACCTCGCCATGGAGGCGCACCCACGTCGCCGACGCGAAACCTGTCCCGCGCACCAGCGCGTCGAGCGCGGCCCGCGCGAGATCCGCCTCGTTCGTCGCCTGCTGCAGACCCTCGGAGACGGCGAGCAGGCCGTCGAGTCGCGTCTTGGCCAGCGCGCTCAGTTCCTCGTCGCGCAGCCGTCGAATCGTCGTGCCCTCGCCGACGCTCTGTTCGTCGGGCGAGAGCGCGACCATCGTGCTCGATGCCGGCAGCGACGCACTCACGCGGAATCGACACGGCCCGAGCGTGATCGTCGACGACTCGGTCACCCGCTCCGGCGCGGCCGGCTCGAGCCGCTTCGCATCGACCCAGGTGCCGTGGCGACTGCCGAGATCCTCAAGCGTCCAGACGCCGTCGACGATGCGGAGCCGGGCGTGGCGTCGCGAGACGCTGGGCACCTCGACGCGCGCGGTGGCCTCGGGGCCGCGCCCGAGCGTGACGTCGGTGGAGTTGATCCGCACCGGCGGCATTCCGGGCGAGTCCATTGGAACCAGCACCAAGATCGGAACATCGCTCGACACTCGACGACTCCTCCGTCAGTCAGCGTTCACCGGAGCCCGACGGCCACAGCATGGCCGCGCCGAACACGCCGCTCGAATCGCCGTGCGTCGCCCGACGAATCGGCGTTCGGAATACGTCGGTGAAAGCATGATCGCCGACGCGCTTCGGCAACGCAGCGTACAGCGCGGCGACGTTGCTCACGCCGCCGCCCAGGACGATGCAATCGGGATCGATCAGGTTCGCGACGTCGGCGAGCGAGACGGCCAGGCGATCGACGAGCCGCTCGATCGTCGAGGAGCACGCGGCGTCGCCCGCCTCCGCGCGGCGCGCGATCTCGTCGAGGCGCAGCTCGGCGCCGTGCAGGAGCGCGTGTTCCCGTTCGATCGCCGGACCCGCGAGAAACTGCTCGCGACACCCGCTCAATCCGCAGTAGCACGGGCGTGCCTCGCGCTCCGCGCGATCGGTGCAGGGCATCGGGCTGTGGCCCCATTCGCCGGCGATGCCGTTGTGCCCGTCGAGCGCGCGACCGTCGATCACCACGCCGCCGCCGACGCCCGTGCCGAGGATGACGCCGAACACCACGCGAGCGCCGCGGGCCGCGCCCGTCGTCGCCTCGCTCAACGCGAAGCAGTTCGCGTCGTTCGACGAGCGCACCTCGCGCGCGAGCCGGCGCGAGAGATCGCCGACGAAGGGGCGACCGTTCAGCACCGTGGAGTTCGAGTTGCGATGCAGTCCCGTCGCGGGCGACACCGAGCCGGGCGTGCCGATGCCGACTCGCGCGGAAGCCCCCATCGCGCGCTCGGCCCGTTCGACGAGCCCGGCGATCGCCGCGATCGTGCCGTCGTAGTCGCCCTTTGGCGTGGGCACGCGCTCGCGCCACAGCGCGGCGCCGCTCGCGTCGATCACCACGCCTTCGATCTTGGTGCCGCCGAGGTCGATGCCGATGCGAAGGTCGCGCGCGGGGCTCATGCTCGTCGGATCTTCCAGCGTCCGCCGACGCACGTGCCGCACACCGCGCTCGTGCCGGTGCCGAAGATCAGGTGCGACGCGAACGTCTCCGGCGTCCAGTTCGCCATGGTGGAGTGGTTGAGATCGACGATCGCGAAGTCCGCGAGCTTGCCCGGCGCGATCTCGCCGGCGTCGATGCCGAGCGAGCGAGCGCCGTTGCGGGTGCCGATCGTCATGAGCGCCTCGCCGCACGAGCCGTCGGCGTCGACCACCGCGCCGCGACGTTCGCCGCGGAGGCGCTGCACGTACTCGATCCAGCGCAGCTCTTCGGTAGGCGAGAGGCGGCTGTTGAGGTCGGTGCCGAAAGCGATCGCGCCGTTTGCGGCGCGAATCGCGCCCACGTCACAGACGCCGTCGCCCAGGTTGGCCTCGGTGAGCGGGCACAGGCACACGGTCGCGCCGGTGCTCGCGAGCCGCGCCAGGTGCTCCGGCTTCGTGTGCGTGCAGTGCACGAACGTGCACCGCGCGTCGATCGCGAGCCGCGAGAGCAGCAGCTCCGCGGGTTCGACGCCGTGCGCTGCGACGCAGTCGACGATCTCCTGCCGCACTTCCTCCAGATGCATGTGGAACGCGACGCCGCGCCGCGCGCTCTCGCGATGCAACCGCTCGATCGCTTCGATGGGCACGGCCCTGACGCTGTGCGCCGTCGTCGCGACCGACTGCGTGGCCGCGTCGCAGCGTCCGCACAGGTCGTCGAAGCGGGCCCAGTACTCGCGCTCGTCGCGGGTCCGAAAGCGGAGTTGTCCGCCCGCGAGCGGACGACCGAACCCGCCGGTCATGTAGCAGGTGTGAAGGAGTGCGATGCGGATGCCGGCGTCGCGGGCCGCGGACAGCACCGCCGCATCGAGCGCGTAGCGCAGCTCGTCGCGCTCGTCGTCATCGCCGGCGAAGAGGTGGCGCACGTAGTGGAATTCGCCGACCGACGTGATACCGCCGGCGAGCATCTCGGCGAAGCATTGCTTCGAGAGGTCGTAGCACGACTCGGCGGTGAGCCGGCTCGCGAGGTCGTACATCGATTCGCGCCACGAGAAGAAGTTGCCCGCTCCGCCCGAGGCGCGCTCGGCGGTTCCGCGCAGGCCGCGCTGGAACGCGTGCGAGTGCGCGCTCACGAATCCCGGGATCAACGCCTTGCCGCCGAGGCGCATCGTCGACGGCGCGGAGGGCGGCGCGATCGACGTGATCTTCCCCTCCGCGATGCTCACCGCCAGCCCGCGCTGCAGCCGGCCATCGACCCACGTCCAGTCGGCATGCACGAGTTGCTCGGGGCGCGCGTCGGCCATCGCGCCGATGGTAGCATCGCCGCGTTGCTCCGTTCACGAGGTGACTCTTGCCACAACGTCGTCGCGCACAGAAGCCCGTTCGTCGCCGCGCCATCGAAGCCGAGGACCTGCTGTGTCTCGTCGGCGTCGGCGAGCCGCGCATCTCGGCGGACGGTCGATTCGTCGCCTTCGTGCGCTCGGTGGTCAACGAGCGGCGCACGACCGAGTCGTCGATCTGGTGCGTGGAGACCTCCGGCTCCGCGCGACCGCGCCCGCTCACCAGCGGCACGAAGGACTGGATGCCGCGGATCGCACCGGACGGCACGCGCGTCGCGTTTCTCCGCGCGACCGAGGGCAAGCCCACGCAGATCGCGATTCTTCCGCTCGGCGGCGGCGAGGCCCGCGCGCTCTCGCGCCTGCCAGAGGGCGCGTTCCGGGCGATGTCGTGGTCGCCGGACGGCACGCGCCTCGCAGTGAGTTTCCGCCAGACGAGCGCGGAGTGGACCGCCGAGGCGAAGAAGGCCCGCGAGCGCGACGGCAAGGTCGAGCCGCCGCGGGTCCTCGACGATCGATGGAATCGGCTCGACGGCGACGGCTGGTTCGGCTCCGCGCGGTACGTGCTCTACGTGATCGACGCGGCCCGCGGCGGCGCGACGCAGGCCTACGCCGACGACACGCTCGGCGACTTCGACTTCGCGTGGTCGCCCGACGGCGAGCGGATCGCGATCACCACGAACCGCGCGAAGGACGCGCTGCTCAAACCGTGGAAGACGGAGATCGTGCTGCTCGAACTGGCGTCGGGTTCGGTCGCGCCGCTCGACGGTCTGCCGATCGGACCGAAGCTCGCGATCACCTGGTCGCCGGACGGATCGCGACTGGCGTGGGCCGGGCGCGCCGGCCGCGACGGCCCGTACAGCAGCGAGAACCTCGAGCTGTGGACGATGCGCTTGCCGCGCTCCGGCCAGAAGCGCGGCTCGCGCCCGAGCGGCGCCCGCAGCCTCACGCACGCGAGCGATCTCTGCCTGCTCGCGTCGACGCTCGGCGACTCGGGCGAGACGGCCACGGGTCCGGTGATTCTGTGGCGCGACGAGCGAACGCTCCTCGCGCGCGTCGGATGGCACGGCGGCGGACACTGCGTCGCGGTCGACGTCGACGGCGGCGCGCCGCGGTTCCTGACCGAGGGTCACGTCGAGCATGTGCTCGGCAACGCGTCGGCCGAGGGAACTCGCGTGGCCGCGCTCCGCGGCGATCCGGTCACGCCCAACGAAGTCGGCGTGCTGAACGTCGAGGCGAAGCGGGCCCGTTGGCAAGCGCTCACGCAGTTCAACGCGGAGTTCGTGGCGAAGCTCGATCTCGCGCGACCGACCGAGCACTGGGTCGAGGCCGACGACGGACACCGCACGCACGTCTGGGTGCTGCGCCCGCCGGCGTCCGCGGCGACGCCGGCGCGATCGCGCGGCCAGCGCCGACCGGCGAGCCCCCCCGCGATCCTCCCCGCGATTCTCGAGGTGCACGGCGGTCCGCACGCACAGTACGGCGCGCCCTTCTTCCACGAGTTCCAGGTGCTGGCGGCGCAGGGCTACGTCGTCGTGTACTCCAATCCGCGCGGCAGCAAGGGCTACGGTCGCGACCACTGCGCCGCGATCCGCGGCTCGTGGGGCGACAAGGATTGGATCGACGTGCAAGCCGTCACGCGCTTCATGACGTCGCTGAAGGACGTTGACCCGAAGCGCGTCGGCATCATGGGCGGCAGCTACGGCGGCTACATGACCAACTGGGCGATCGCGCACTCGAAGGCGTATCGCGCGGCGATCACCGACCGTTGCGTGTCGAACCTCCTATCGATGGCCGGGAACTCCGACTATCCGATCGTGCCGGGCGAGTACTGGCCGGGCACGAACTTCGACAACCCCGAAGCGCTGTGGAAGATGAGCCCGATCGCCCACTTCAAGGGGGTGACGACGCCGACCTTGATCATCCACTCCGAAGGGGACCTGCGCTGCAATATCGAGCAGAGTGAGCAGGTGCACACCGCGCTCGTGCTGCAGGGCGTGCCGACGCGCTTCGTGCGCTATCCGCTGTCGACGAGCCACGGCATGTCCCGCAACGGGCCGCCTGAACTGAAGCTGCACCGGCTCAACGAGATCGTCGCGTGGTGGAAGCGCTGGATCTGACGCGACCGCGTCGCGAGGGAAGCGCACCGACGGGCCACCGCTCGGGCGCCGCCTCGCGCTCATCGCCGTCCCGTCGATCGTGACGGTCGTTGTATCTTGCCCGCATGCGCGACCACGACCTGAACTCGCCCGAGGACATCGCCGCGATGGGACTCGTCCGCTCGATGCTCAGCTACATCGGCGACGATCCCGAGCGCGAGGGGCTGCGCGACACGCCCAAGCGCGTCGTGAAGGCGTGGCACGAGCACTTCTGGGGCTACCACGAGGATCCGGTGGCGCCGCTGCGCCGCACGTTCACCGAGATCGAGGGCTACGACGAGCTCGTCCTCCTGCAGGACATCGAGGTCCACAGCCACTGCGAGCACCACATGGTGCCGTTCGTCGGCAAGGCCCACGTGGGCTACATCCCGAACGGCCGCGTCGTGGGCCTGTCGAAGCTCGTGCGGGTCGTCGACATCTATTCCAAGCGCCTCCAGGTGCAGGAGAAGCTCACCGCCCAGATCGCCAGCACGATCTGGAACGCGCTCGAGCCCCACGGCGTCGCGGTCGTCCTGCAGTGTCGCCACTTCTGCATGTGCTATCGCGGCGTCCGACAGCCCGGCGCCATCACCACCACGAGCAAGCTCCACGGGATTTTCCTGTCGAACCCCGCCGCCCGCGCGGAATTCTTCACGCTGCTCAACACGAAGCCGGATCCGAGCTGACGCAGGTCGCGGCGAGTCGAGAGGCCCGCTGACTCGCGTTTCCCGCCTTCCACCGAGGCGCTCGCCCGGTGACGAAGCCGGTGACGAAGCCGGTCGCGAAGCGTTGCGAGCCGTCGCGCGCGTTACCCCGTGCTGCGTTGCCCGCCTTCGCTCGACTGGGCGACGTACTCCACGCGAACGATCTCATCGCCGCGGAAGCACACATAGTCGTCGCCTCGTTCGAATGGATCTGGCGAGCTCCGGTCGCCGTCCCATTTCGTGAAGGCGCAGAACCCGCCGTCGGACGAGATGAGCAACGTCCCGCGGAACGGCACGACGAACCGCCGCCCGTCGATCAATTCGAGCTCGATCGGTCGAAACGGCTCCTGCCTATACATCCGGCGCAGTTCCTCAACGAGCATTGGAGGACCTCCCGAACTCCACCGGCGACGCGGCAGAGAACTCCAACGCGACGACCAACAGAAGATCAACCAGCATGCGCCTCTCGGCAGTCGCGCTCGATGAGTCTACCAACACGGTGCGCCCCCCTTCCGCTGCCATCACCTGCTCCGGATGCCGAACGTCGATCGCCTCACCGTCGGCGAGCCAGAGACGGAACGGCTGAAACGGAGCCGCCCGCAACGCCCTCACCACGCGTTCACTCGTCATGCGGCGATGCTACCGCGCGATTCCGCGCGAGCCTGCTTTTGCCGACTTTTTTCTGTGCGCCGCACTCACGCGCGTCCGTACACCGGCACGAGCGCGCCGCTTGTCAGGGCGTTCTCCGGCGACGCGAGGAACGCGATCGTCTCGGCGACCTCGTGCGTCTTCGGCCACGCGGCGTGGTCCGCGCCGGGCATCGCGGCGCGGTTCGCCGGCGTGTCCATGATCGACGGCATCACCGCATTGACGAGGACGCGTTCCGCCTTCAGCTCTTCGCCTAACGATTCGGTGATCGCGGCGACGACGGCCTTGCTCGCGCTGTACGCGATCATGCCGCCGGCCGGGCGCACGACGGGCCGCGCGGCGACGTTGACGATGCGACCGCCCGTCGTCGCGAAGCGCGGGCTGCGGCGCATCGCCCGCACCGACTCGCGACACGAGAGGAAGCAGGTGAGCGCGTTGAGTCGCATCAGGTGATCGAAGTCCGCGCCGCTCGTGTCGACGAGGGGCGCCATCGCGAAGCCGCCGGCGACGTGGATCGACGCGAAGAGCGAGGGCAGCGACCGGTAGAAGTCCTCCACGTCGCGCTCGCTCGTGAGGTCGACCTTCGCGAGCGCCACGCGCGACGCGTGCGCGAACCCGGCGACCTCGCGCTCGAGGATCCACGGCACACGGACGCGAGCGCCGTCATGCAGCAACCGCTCGACCACCGCGACGCCGAGCGCGCCGGTACCGCCTGTCACCACGACGTCGAGTCCTTCCATGCGCATCGAACGCCTCCAGAGAGCCGGGCGAAACGGTACCATTTCGGCCCCTTCACCCGCCTCTTGCGCGAGAGCCCCATGAGCCGAATGGACGACATCGTGTCGCTGTGCCGCCGCCGCGGCTTCATCTTCCAGTCGTCGGAGATCTACGGCGGCATCAACGGCTTCTGGGATTACGGCCCGCTCGGCGCCGAGCTCAAGCGCAACCTGAAGAACGCGTGGTGGAACGACATCGTCCACCGCGAGTTGATCGGCCCCGACGGTCAGCCCGTCGACGTCGTCGGCCTCGACTCGACGATCATCATGAACCCGAAGGTCTGGGTCGCGAGCGGGCACGTCGGCGGCTTCAACGATCCGATGGTCGACTGCCGCGAATCGAAGGGGCGCTATCGCGCCGACCACCTCGTCGTGCTCGGCGCGACCGAGCCCGGCGCCCGCCTCTACGTCTACGTCGAAGGCGACGAGGAGCAGATCGCGAAGGCGGAGAAGGCGCTCGCGAAGTACGAGCGCCGCGACGCCCTCGACCCGGCGCGGCACCTGCGCCGTCCGTTCCCCTCGCTTACTGCCGAGGAGCGCGGCCGCGCCGTCGGCCCGCACGCGAAGGAGCCCGGCACGCTCACCGAGCCGCGCATGTTCAACCTGATGTTCGAAACCTACGTCGGCGCCGTGCGCGACGAGGAGTCGAAGGCGTACCTGCGGCCCGAAACGGCGCAGGGCATCTTCGCGAACTTCTGGAACGTGGTGGACACCAGCCGGGTGAAGGTGCCCTTCGGCATCGCCCAGATGGGCAAGGCGTTCCGCAACGAGGTGACGCCGCGCAACTTCACGTTCCGCAGCCGCGAGTTCGAGCAGATGGAGATCGAGTTCTTCATCCGCCCGGACACGGCGAACGACTGGTACCGCTTCTGGCGCGACTACCGGTTCAACTGGTGGCAGTCGATCGGTCTCACGAGTTCGAACCTGCAGCTTCGCGAACACGACCGCGACGAGCTGGCGCACTACGCGAAGGAAGGCGCCGGCACGAGCGACATCGAATACAAGTTCCCGTTCACCGCGCCGGGCTTCGGCGAACTCGAGGGCGTCGCCCACCGCGCCGACTTCGACCTGAAGGCGCACGCGACGCACTGCGGCAAGGGCGAGAAGCTGCGCTACTTCGACCAGGAGCGCAACGAGCGATACTTCCCGCACGTCATCGAGCCGTCGGCGGGCGCGGATCGCGGCACGCTCGCGCTCCTGTGCGAGGCGTTCACGCCCGACGAGACGCGGGCGAGCAAGGTGTTCATGAAGTTCGACCCGCGCATGGCTCCGGTGAAGGCCGGCGTCTTTCCGCTCGTCGCGAAGGACGGCATGCCGGAGATCGGCGAGCGGCTCTTCCGCGAGCTCCGCAAGCGCTGGTACGTCGAGTTCGACGAGAAGCAGTCGATCGGCAAGCGCTACGCCCGCATGGACGAAGCCGGCACGCCCTTCTGCTTCACGATCGACGGCGAGACGCTCACGAACCAGACGGTCACCGTGCGCCATCGCGACACGCAAGCGCAGGAGCGGATCGCGATCGACGGCGTGGCGAGCTTCCTCGACTCGCACCTGGCGTCGTCGCGCGGATAGCCGACGCCGCGGGTCGCCGAGTCGTCGCTACCGCAGCCACGCGTCGTCGACGCGCATGCCCGCCGGCAGCGGCGCGACGTCGCTCGACTCGACCATGCTGGCGACCGGATACGCGCTGTAGTCGACGCTGAACGCCGCCGCGGGACGATGGTTCCCCGACGTGCCGAGGCCGCCGAAGGGCAGCTTCGAGCTCGCTCCCGCGGTACCGGTGTTGCGGTTGATGCACCCCGCGCGACATTCGGCGAAGAAGCGCTCGAACTCGCGATCGTCCTTGGTGAAGATCGCCGCCGCAAGCCCGTACTCGCTGGCGTTCGCCTGCTCGATCGCCGCGTCGAGATCGCGCACGATCGTCACCTGCGCGAGCGGGCCGAAGATCTCGCGGTCGTTCGCCAGGTCGAAGCGATCGACCTCGATCACGCTCGGCGTGACGAACCAGCCGTCGCGCCGCATACGCGTCGACGCAACGAGCACTCGCCCGCCGCGCGACGCGAGTTCGCGCTGCGCGTCGAGAAATGCATCGGCCGCCGCCTCGGTCGCGAGCGGTCCCATGAACGCCGGCTCGGCGCCGAGGCCCGGCGCGACGAGCAGCGTGCTCGCGACGTTGCCGAACGCGCGGAGGAATCGCGTGGCGATCGCCTCGTGCAGCACGATGCGCCGCGTGCAGGTGCAGCGCTGCCCCGTCGTCGCGAACGCCGAGCGGGCGCACTCGACCACCGCCTGGCGCAGGTCGGCGCTGGGCATCACGACCGCTGGATTGCTGCCGCCGAGCTCGAGCGCCACGATGCGCCCCGGTCGGTCGAGATTCGCCGCGAGGATCGCGCGGCCGACGGGCCAGCTCCCGGTGAAGAGGATTCCGTCAATACCGTCGTGCGCGACCAGGCGCTGCGCCGTCGGCCCCGCGCCCTGCACGACGTTGAAGACGCCGTTGGGCAATCCAGCCTCGAGCATGCATTCGGCGAGCAGTTGGGCGACGCCGGGCGTCTTGTCGCTCGGCTTGAAGACCACCGTGTTGCCCATCAGGAGCGCCGGCACGAAGTGACCGTTCGGCAGGTGCGCCGGGAAGTTGAACGGGCCGACGACCGCCATCACGCCGTGCGGCTTGAATCGACAGCGCCCGACGCGCGTCGCGGAGACGGCGACGTCGTAGCCGCGCACGCGCGACATCGAGATGTCGTCGAGCGTGATCGCGACCTTCTCGGCGAGGAGCTTCGCCTCGAGCAGGCTCTCGCTGACGAGCTTGCCCATCTCGAGCGTGATGCGCTCGGCGATGCGCTGCGCGTGCCTCGTCGTCGCGTCGGCGTAGCGCTTCAGGATCGCGACGCGCTCATCGAACGGCGTCGTCGCCCAGCGCGGGAACGCCGCGCGAGCCGCCTGCACCGCGCGATCCACGTGCTCGGGCACGGGCGTGCCGCGCCAGACGACGTTGGCGGGCGCCGCCGGATCGCGGGCGACGACGCCGTCGCCGGCGAGCGGAACGAACGCGCCGTCGATGAAGTCGGATGGCGGCCGCGCCAGCGCGCCGCGATCGCCCGCGGTCACCGCCCCGCCCCCTGCCGCGTGCGCCCGCGCGTCCGACGCGGCGCCGGCTTCGCGCCGGGCTTGTCCCTCGGCGTGAATCCGATGCTCGCGCCTTCCTTCGCGCCGAGGGCGGCGATGGTCTCCGCCGGAAGCCGCAGTTCGTCGCCGTCGAGTTCGTACGCGGATCGCACCGCGCGGAAATCGTCCTTGTGCTCGTAGCTCACGAACGCCGTGCCGGACGCGTTCGTCGTCGCGCCGACGAGCGTGGTGCGCGTCGTCGCCTTCACCAACGGAATCTCGTCGCGGTCGGCTTCGAGATACGGGCCGCCGTCGAACGGATCGACGTGGTCGATCGCACGAAATCCCTGTCGCTCGAGCATCGCCTTCGCGGGCTCGGTCTCCTCGCCGACCTTGCCGATCAGCGTCCGCGCCTCCGGCGGAAGGAGCGAGACGAAGAGCTCGTCGCGCGGGAAGAGCGAGAGCATGAACTCCTTCGAGCGGGCGGAGAAGAGGTCGGCTTCCTTATACGAAAGGTTGATGAAACGCCGGCCGAGATACTCCCAGAGCAAGTTGTGGCTCTCGGTGGTGACCGCGCCCATCATCTCGGCGAGGATGCGCTTGGAGAACCACTCGCGATGCAGGCCGATGAAGTGGAAGCGGATCAGCGAGAGCAGCGAGCCGAGCTTTTCCTTATGTCCGCGATAGCCCGGGCCGAGGATCAGCCCTCCGACTTCGCTCGGTCCGGATTCGTCAATCCCGAACTGCAGCGTCGTGTGCACCAATCCCGACTGCAGATCCTTGCTGACGAATTGCCGTCGTCCGACCTTGAGGAAGACGTGCGGGAAGCCCGGCCACGAGACGCACGAGATGAGGGCGCACGTGCCGAGCACCGCCTCGGTCTCGCTGTCCTCGAGCACGAACATGAACTGGCGATCGCGCTCCGACTTCGCCTTGCCCGCGAGGCTCGCGTGGCTCTTGCGGATCTTCGACGCGAGGAGGTCGTGGTCGGCCGGCAGGTTGATGAAATGGACCATCCGCGCCAGCTTGAGCAGCGTCGAGAGGTCCTTCGGATGAGCGGGTCGAATGATGAACATGCGTCGCGCCTCGTCGTCACTCCGCCACGGCTGCGAAGCTCTTCTCCATGATCGCGAAGACGGGCGCGAAGTGCTCCGGCTTCATCACGCCCACCGGCGCGAGCAGGCGCAGGTGATACGGATCATGTCCGCAATAGAACGCGATCACGCCGTCGGCGAACATGCGATGCAGCAGCTTCATGATCTTGTCCTTGTCGCCGCCGAAGGGCGTGAGGCGCATCATGCCGCCGATGCCCGCGACGAGGCGCGTCATCGGCGTGCCCATGGCGGTGCGCACCGGCGGGAACCAGAGCGGGTGCTTGCGCACGAACGCGTCCGCGTGCTCGCGCCACGCCTTCTGAAGTCGAGCGATCTTGCCGTCGGGACCGTAGTACCCGCCGTCGCGCAGCCGCCGCAGCGCGGCGAGTCCCACGCCGAACGCCGACGAGCTTGCCTGGAACGTGCCCGAGAGCAGGCCCGGCTTCGGGCTCATGTCCTCGGTGTACAGCACCGCGCACGCCTGGCTCATCTTGCCGAGCGTCAGCACGTCGATGTATTCGCCGAGCCCGAGCTCCTCGTAGCAGAACATGCTCGTGGTGCGCCCGAAGGTCTGCACTTCGTCATCCCACACCGGAATGCCGTGCTCCTTGCAGAGCTGCATCAGTGGAAGGAAGAACTCGCGCGGCGCAGTGTTGAATCCGCCCTCGCCCTGCACCAACTCCATCACGAAGCAGGAGTGCTGCTTCGGATAGCGATGGATGACCTGCTGGAGATGCCACACGGCCATGTCGATCGACCGCTGCCCGAGATCGGGGTCGTAGAACGGCATGTAATCGACCTGCACGTTGAGCGGCACGCCGACGCGATACGCCGGGCCGTCGCCGATCTGCGCCATCGTGGTCGAACGTCCCATGAAGCAATCCTGGAACGCGATCACCCGCGGCGCCGCACCCGTCTTCTGCTGGCAGACCTTCAGTGCGGATTCGTTGGCCATGCAGCCGGAGTTGGTGACGAACGCGTGGCGAAGCCGCGACGCCTTCGATGCCTCGCCGACGAGGAACTCGGCGAACTCGATCGAGTCCGGGTTGAACTGCAGGTTCCCCTCCATGCAGGTGTCCGAGAGCGCCGATCGCAGCGCCGCCTCGACCATCTCCGGATCGGAGTGCCCGAACATGTGCACGCCGATGCCATTAATGAGATCCCACTTGACGCTGCCGTCGACCAGCTCCACGAGCGGCCCGTTGCCGACGCCGCTGCCGACGTACGGATACAGCGCCGGACGACCCTTGGCGTCGGTGCTTCGACGCAACCACGAATCCAGCGTTTCCTTCTCGCCATCGAGCGGCGGACGCACGCCGGTCATGGCCGCCTGCTGTTTCCGAAGCTCGCCGACGATCGCCTGGATCGCCTTCTCGATCGTCGGATTCAGTGCGAGTTGAACGCCGTGGGACGGTGTGTGCGTTGCCGAGAGTGACATGGGTGTTGTGATCCTCGCGACGCGCCGAGCCGCTCGATGCGCGATCGCCAAAGCGCCGAAAGTTCCATGGTAGTGGACCGGGAACTCGCGCCCGATCGAAGAGGCGTCATCGCCGAAACTTCACGCTCTCCGTTGCTTTTCCAAGCGATTTCAGTAGCTTGATTTTCTCAAGAGGCGGCGGCGCCATTGCGCGACGGCGCCACTCCGGCACAGTCTGGACCCGGGAGCGAGAGCACGCATGAGTCGAGCACAACAGCGGCGCCGAGGCTGGTCCTTGCGCCGAGCAGCCCGCGGCGAACGTCCACCGGACGGCGACCGAGACCGTCGTCCCCACTGCGGCGCCGCCCCGCACAGCGGTCCGTGGCCCGGGAGCACCTCTTCGCGGCTCCCTGCATCCGAATTACCGTGCTCGTTCTCGCTCTCGAAGCACCTTCGCCATGCGCTGCTGGCGACCGTGGTCATCGGGGCCTGCGCCGCCACGACGGCGGACGCCGCGAACGTTTGGTACGTCGATGCGAACGGCCCCGCGCAAGGCGACGGCCAATCGTGGGCAACCTCGTGGCGCGACCTGCAGAGCGCGCTTGCCGTCGCCGCGAACGGCGATGAGATCCGCATCGCCGACGGTACCTATCGGCCGACAAGCGGGACCAACCGGGCGATCAGCTTCGTGCTCACGGGCGGCGTCACGCTGTACGGCGGATACGCGGGCCTCGGCGCCGCGAATCCGGACGCCCGCGACGTCGTCGCGTTTCCCACGATCCTGAGCGGCAACATCGGCAACGCCGCGTCGTCGTCGGACAACTCGTATCACGTGGTCCGCGCCGACGGGCTCGCGCCCGCATCGACGCTCGACGGTCTCACCATCCGCGACGGCGCCGCGACGAGCACGCTGGCCGACGCGCGCGGCGGCGGCATCACGATGTCCGGCGGCGCACTCGCGATCCGATCGTGCGTCGTGCGCAACTGTTCGTCGCTGAGCGGCGGCTCCGGCATCTACGCGACGGGAGCGATCACCATCGAGAACACGCTGTTCACCGAGCACACGCTTCCGAACACGAACGGCAGCGGTTACGGCGCCGGTCTCTGGGCCGACGGCGCTCCGTTGGCGTCGCTGGCCGGCTGCACGTTCAGCGCGTCGTCGGTGAACGGCACCGGCGGCGCGCTCGCCGCGAGCTCGACCACCATCGTCATCGCCAACTGCCTCATGTCCGGCTGCAACTCGTCGGAGCGCGCGGGCGGCGTAGGGCTCGACAACTCGACCGCGACGATCGTTGGCACGACGATCGATAGTTGCTACTCGACCTACTTCGGCGGCGGGATGTACGTCACCGGCGGAGCGGTCACCGTCGACGGATGCGCGTTCTCGCTGAACGGATCCAACCAGGGCGGCGGCATCAACGCATGGCCCGGCAGCGGCACGGCACCGCCGTTCACCGTGACCAACTCGACGTTCACCGGCAACGGCGCGAGCTACTACGGCGGAGGCATGCACGTCCTTCGCCCGATCGCGGTGCGGAATTGCCAGTTCATCAACAACAACGCGGCGGCGTCGGGCTCGACGGGACTCGAATACGGCGGCGGCGGTGTAGCGGTCGACGGCGACGTCCCCGCGTTCAACGTCGAGGCGAGCTTCGTCGACTGCGTCTTCAAGGACAACACGGCGCCGCTCCTCACGAGCGGCTCGACCGACGCCGTCGGCGGCGGCGTGCGCGTGCGGGCCAACACGCTGTTCCAGAACTGTCGGTTCCTCCTCAACAACGCGCGGCGCGGAGGCGGCATCGAGCTCGGCGCGAATTCGAAGGCGACGCTGGTGAACTGCGAGTTCTCCGGCAACGTGACCAAGGTGAAGGGCGGCGCGATCTTCAACGACGGCGGCTGGCTCTCGCTGGTGAACTCGACGGTGGCGAACAACAGCGCGGTCACCGGCGCGACCGGCGCCGGCGTCGTGGCCAGCGGCAACAGCCCGTACACGCGGATCGCGAACTCGATCCTGTGGGGCAACGTCGTCGCCGGATCGACGTCGCTCACGGCGCAACTGCTCGACGAAGCCGCGGGCTCGCCGAAGGTCGACTTCTGCAACCTCCAGTCGTTGCCGAACGGGCAGACGCTCGGCGGCGTCGGCAACTCCGGCGCGAATCCGATGTTCGTGCTAGCGAACGGCCCCGACGGCGTGCCGGGCACGCTCGACGACAACTTCACGCTCGCCGCGGGTTCGCCGGCGATCGACAGCGGCGCGAATTCGCTCGTGCCGGTCGACGCGCTCGACCTCGACGGCAACGGCGTCACGGCCGAGTTCGTTCCGATCGATCTCGTCGGCGGGCAGCGCATGCGCGACGGCGGCGGCGCGAACGGATGCGCGCTGCCCGGCGCGCCGACGGTCGATCGCGGCGCCCGTGAGTCCGCCGGTCGCGGCGCGATGCCGGTCTACGGCGATCTCGACGGCGACGGCGTCCGCAACGGCGTCGACCTCGGCATCCTGCTCGCCGCGTGGGGCCCCTGCCCGAACGCCTGTTGCCCCGCCGATCTCGACGGCGACGGGCTGGTGACCTCGCTCGATCTGGGCCTCCTGCTCGGCCTCCCGTGGAGTTCGATCCGATGAATCCGCGAACAACTACATCGACGCGGGGCACATCGACGCGCGGCGCCTGCGTCGGGCTCGTCGTCGGCGCCTGCGCAGCGCTGGGGCACGCCGACATCCTGTACGTCGACGCCGCTGCGCCGCCGGGCGGCGACGGCAGCTCATGGCAGAGCGCGCTCGGCTCGCTCGATGCGGCGCTCACCCAGGCCGCGAACGGCGGCGTCAGCGCGGTGTGGGTGCGCGAAGGCACCTACCTGCCGGTGAGCGCCGAGACCGCGAACGCGCGAACAAAGCGGTTCGTCGTGCCCGGCGGCGTCGCGCTCGTCGGCGGCTTCGCTGGCACCGAGTCGTCGCCGCGCGAGCGCAACGTGCTGGCGCATCCGACCGTCTTGAGCGGCGACCTGGCGCAGAACGACGGACCGAACTGGACGAACCGCGCCGACAACGCCTATCACGTGCTGGTCGCCGCGGACGGCGCGAACGTGACACTCGACGGACTCGTCGTGCGCGGCGGATACGCGGACGGCGCGACCAACGACCAGCGCGAAGGCGCGGGCGCCCGCTTCACCGGCGGGCAAGTCACGATCGTCGGCTGCACGTTTGACCAGAACAGCGCGTTCACCCGCGGCGGCGGCGTGCACGTGACGGGCAGCGCGCTCGTCGTCAGCGACTCGCGCGTCACCACGAATCGCGTCACGACCGGGAGCTCGCGCGGCGCCGGCATCGGCGTGTCCGGCGGCTCCGCGTCGGTCGACGGCTGCATCTTCAGCGGCAACTCCATCGAGTTCTACGGCGGCGCGATCGGTGTGGGCGACGGCGCCTCGCTCTCGTTCACGAACTGTTCGGTGGTGGGCAACCTCTCGCGCTTCGGCGCCGTCGCGTCGGAGTCCGGCGGGACCGCGACGACCGTGATCGCGAACTGCGAATTCATCGCCAACCAGACCTCGATCGCCGGCTACGGCGCGGCGATCAACGCGGCGAACGCGACGGTGACCGTCACGTCGTGCGAATTCCGCAACAACAGCTCGACGCTGGTCGGCGGCGTCATGCGGGCGTTCAACTCGACCGTCACGATGACCGACTGCGTGTTCCTCGACAGCGCGGCGGCCTCGACCGGCGGCGCGATTCAATCGGAACAGAGCTCGACGACGATCGTCGGCTGCACCTTCTCGGGCAACTCGTCCGCGACGAGCGGCGGCGCGATCTACGCGACGTCGGCTCCCGGCGGACTCACGGTGCAAGAGTGCACGTTCGCGGCGAACGCGTCGGGCGAAGGCGGCGCGATCGCGCTCGCGACGGCGAACGGATCCATCGCCGACTGCACGTTCGACGGCAACTTCGCCGATCTGCGCGGCGGCGCGGTGAATGCGGCGTCGACCTCGACGGTCACGATCGCCCGCTCGCGGCTCTTCGGCAACATCTCGCTCGGCGAAGGCGGCGCGATCCGCTCGAGCGCGTCGCCCGTGACGATCTCCGACTCCGCGATCGTGGGCAACGACGCCGCGACGGGCGGCGCGGTCTGGCACTCGAGTCAGCCACTGAGCCTCGAGCGTTGCACGATCGCCGGCAACGCGGCGAACGTCGGCGGCGGCGTGTGGAAGAGCGCGAGCACGCTGACGACGCGCGGATCGATCGCGTTCGCGAACCGAAGCGCCGGCGTCGGCGGATTCGCGGCGCAACTGCTGACCGCGCCGGCCGGAGTGACCGCGTCGACGCTCGTGCTCAACTGGTCGTGCGTCGAAGGGTTGCCGGCGGCGCAGGCGGGCATCGGCAACATCGGCGCCGATCCCGGATTCGTCGACCTCGATGGCGCGGACGGAGTCGTGGGAACAGGGGACGACGCGTACTCGCTGTCGCGGTCGTCGCCGTGCGTCAATCAAGGCGACCCGATCCCACTCGCGACCGAGGCGATCGATCTCGCCGGAGCGCCGCGCACGCAAATGTGCCGCGTCGATCTCGGCGCGCTCGAGTCGCCCTACGCGCCTCGCGCGTGGCCGGACTGCAACGGCAACGGCATTCCGAACGACTGCGAGCTGGCCCAAGGGCTCGTCGCCGACTGCGACGCCGACGGCGTGCCCGACGACTGCGAGATCATCGCCGGCTCACCCGACTGCGACGGCGACGGCGTTCCCGACGCGTGCCAGTTCGCGGCGGGCGGATACGACTGCAACGCGAACGGTGTGATCGACTCGTGCGAGATCGCGTCCGGCGCGACGATCGACTGCGACGACAACGGCATCCCCGACGAGTGCGAAGTCGCGCTCGCGCAGTTCACGTCGACCTCTCCGAACTTCTCGCCGTTCGGCACCGGCTTCCCCGCGACGTACACCGTCGTCGCGCCGCCGAAGCCCTTGAGCGCGGTGAGCATCACGGTGAAGGCGGTATCCGACCTCAGCTCGTCCAGCGAGACGGTGACGCTCTCGCTGAACGGGTCGCAACTCGGCGTGCTCTTCCAGACCGGCGGAAGCGACTGCCCGTCGACACCGAGCAGCGCAGCCGTGTCGCTCACCGCGGCGCAATGGAACGCGATCGTCGGCACCGGTTCGGCGCAGTTCTCGATGGTCGCGAGTACCAGCGTGTCCGCGACGCAGTGCTCGAACAGCTTCATCAACGTCACCGTCGCGTACACCACGCTGCCGCCGGCGGACCAGAACGGCGACGGCGTGGTCGACGCATGCTCCGCCGCCGGCGACTTGAACGGCGACGGCATCGTGGACGCCGCTGACCTCGGCCTCCTGCTCTCCGCATGGGGGCCGTGCATCGCGTGCGGCGCGGACCTCGACGGCAACGGCGTCGTGAACGGCGCGGACCTCGCGATCCTCCTCGCGGCTTGGCATTGACGCGCCGCGGCTCGCTGCGCGACGGCGCTCTTCTCTCGGAACCGACCATGCAACGTCTTCGCCTCGTCTTCGTCTCGACGTTCGTCCCGCTCGCGCTCGCCGCGTCGAGCCAGAGCGCCGTGCTGCGCGTGAACGCGAGCGCGCCCGCCGGCGGCGACGGCGCCTCGTGGAGCACGGCGTTCCGCGACCTGCAGGACGCGATCGACGCGGCGCCGATCGGCGAACCGACGCAGATCTGGATCGCCGCGGGCACGTACCGGCCCGATCGCGGCACCGGCGTTCGCTCGCTGAGCTTCGAGCTGAAGCCGCAGCTCGCGCTCCTGGGCGGATTCGAAGGCGACGAACTGAATGCGTGGGAACGGAGCCCCGCGGCGCACGTCACCGTGCTCTCGGGCGACTTGCTCGGCGACGACGGCCCAAACTTCGCGAACGTGGGCGACAACAGCTTTCACGTCGTGAGCGCGAACGCCCTGTCCGCGCCGGCGACGCTCGACGGTCTCGTGATCCGGGGCGGCAACGCCAGCGGCTTCTCGATCTATGGCCGCGGCAGCGGCGTCTTCTCGATCGCCAGCGCGCTCGTGTTGAACGGATGCACCTTTGAGTGGTGTCGCGCGACCGAAGGCGGCGCGCTCTACGCGATCGGCGGCGCGATCCAATGCAGCGGCGGCGGCGCGCACGACTGCGTGGCGACAAACGGCGGCGGCGCGCTTGCCGGCGCGAACGCGTCGTTCGTCGTGTCGAACGCCACGTTCACGTCGAACACGACGCAAGGTCTGCCGGGCGGGGCGATCCGTCTCGTCGGCGGCTCGATCTTCCTCGCGGGCGGCTCGCTCGACGACAACAGCTCGAACAGTCAAGGCGGCGCGATCGCGCTCGACGGCGCGGACGCCGTGATCGCCGGCGCCTCGATCACCAACAACTCGTCGTCGAGCTCGGGCGGCGCCGTGTGGGCCGGCGGAACCTCCGGCACGCTGACGCTCCTCGGCTGCGAGGCGAGCGGGAACTCGTCGGCGAGCGGCGGCGGCGCGGTGTACACCAGCCGTCCGCTCGTCCTCAACGGCGGCAGCTACCAATGGAACGTCGGCAGCAACGGCGGCGCGGTCAATGCGTCGCTGGACCCGGGCGCGGGAACGGTCTCGATCTCGGGCGCGGTGTTCCAGGCGAACGAATCCGTGTATCCGGGCAGCGGCGGAGCGGTCCTGGCGTCGGCCGATCTCGGCATCACGATCGACGGCTGCGTCTTCACCAACAACTTCGCGAACAAGTTTCAGGAGCGCACCGGCGGCGGCGCGTGGTTCAACGGACCGTTGACGGTGCGCGACAGCATCTTCGAGCAGAATCAGGCCTGGCAGGGCGGCGCGTTCCGCCAGCAGTCGGGCTCGACGCTCGTCGACAACTGCCTGTTCCTCTACAACGACGCGTCCGGCGGAGGCGGCGCCTATCTGTCCGATTCTGGCACGTTGACCACCGCGACCGTGAGCAACTGCCGCTTCGAGGGCAACACCGCGAACTCCGAGGGCGGCGCGATCTTTCCGAACCTCGTGACCACCGTGCGCGACTCGACGTTCGTGGGCAACAGCGCCGGCGCGGGCGGCGCGCTCTCGGCATACGTGAAGGCGATCGTCCGCTGCGACTTCATCGCGAACTCGTGCACCGATCGCGCCAGCGCCGTGCGCATCACGACCCAAGCGTCGCCGTACCTGGCGAATTGCCGCTTCCTCGGCAACGTGTCGACGGGCACCGGCGTCGCGTCCGGCGGCGCCCTGCAATGCGAAGCGTTCGGCGCGAGCGCGACGGACGTCGCGACGGTCGCCAACTGCCTCTTCTCCGGCAACCAGAGTCAAGCACAAGGCGCGGGCGTTCTCGTGTACGGCAGCGCAAAGGTCGCGATCGTCGACTGCACGATCTCGCAGAACCTCTCGCCGATGACGAACGACGGCGTGTTCGTCAACGGCGGCGCGCTGGCCGTGTCGAACTCGATCATCTGGAGTAACGGCGGCACGAGCGAAGCGACGCAGATCGCCGGCACCGGCGGCGCGACGTTCGCGATCAACTCCTCGTGCATCCAAGGCTGGACCGGCGGACTCGGCGGCGCCGCGAACATCGGGTCGAATCCGCTCTTCGTGAACCCGACCGGGCCCGACCTGGCCGTCGGCACCGCGGACGACGACCTGCGCCTGCAGCCGTCGTCGCCGTGCGTGAACTCGGGCAACGCGGGACTGTTGCCGCCGGACACCGCCGATCTCGATGGCGACGGCGACGTCCTCGAGCCGCTGCCGCTCGACCTCGACGACGTCACGCGCGTCGTCGGCACGCTCGATCGCGGCGCGTACGAGCGCCAGACGCTGGCCCAGTCGCAGCGGCATCACCACCACGATCGGGGCGGCGCCGCGACGTCGCCGAAGACGCGCTAGCGGCGAGGCTCTTCGGCGAGCGCGTCGACTTCGGCGAGCGGACCGAGCGATGCGCGAAGGTGAAGTTCGCCGTACCGATGTCGCCCCGACTCACGCCGAGCGAGGCGCCGACTTCCCGCGCGCGGCGATCGCGCCGCTCGCGATGCGTCGAAGCGTGATCGCCAGCAGTTGGCATCGTTCGACGAGGCTCGGAATCTCGACCCATTCGTCGGTGCGGTGGAGATTGCCGCCGCGCACGCCGAGCGTGTCGAGCGTCGGCAGGCCGACCGACTGCAGGATGTTCCCGTCGCACACGCCGCCGGTGGTGGCGAACGGGAGCGATTGACCGAGCGCCTCGGCCACCGCGCGGACGCCGAGCGCGAATCGCTCCACCTCGGGCGTCGTCGGCTTCGCCGGACGATTGAACGCATGCCGGACGCGCACGCTCGGCATCGCGTCGGCGCCGGTGTCGAGCGCGTCGAATCGCGCCGCGAGTTCTCGCGCCGTCGCGTCGTCGGCGAAGCGCACGTTGCCCCATGCGCTCGCGCGATCGGGCACGGCGTTCGTCACGCGCCCGCCGACGAGCGGGCCGACGTTCACGATGCGGCCCTTCGACGGATCGGCGAGCGCGCTCAGGTCGAGGACCGCGCGTGCGAGCGCAGTCACGGCGCTCACGCCCTTGGCGAAGTCTCGACCGACGTGCGCCGCCCGACCGCCGCAGTCGATGCGGAATTGGCCAGTGCCCATGCGGGCCACGACGAGTCCGCCGCCTTCCGCCGCGGGTTCGAGCGCGATGCCGACGTCGTGGTCGCGGGCCGCGTCCTCGAGGTGCCGCGCCGAGTGGAACGAACCGGTTTCCTCGTCGCTGTTGAGGAGAAACGACCAGCGCAGCGCGATGCCGGCGTCGGCGATCGCCTCAAGCGCGTGCAGTGCGATCACGACGCCGCCCTTCATGTCGACCGCGCCCGGACCGCGGCAGACGAGGTCGCTTTCGCGCGTGAGCGTGCGGAACGGCCCGCGCGGATCGTGCACCGTGTCGAGATGCCCGGCGAGCAGGACGCGCGGCCCGTCGCGAGCGAGGCGCGATGCGATCAACGTGGGCGGCACGTCGACGTCGGGCGGATCGTCGGGTAGCGCGAGCCACGACGGCCGCGCGTCACCTGGCTTTTCCGCGAGCGCGGCGCCAAGCGCCGAGAGTCGTCGACCGACGACGCCGCGCAATTCGTCGAGACCGACGCGATGTCGGCCTCCGGTCGGAATCGCGACCGCCATCTCGAGATCGCGATAGAGCGCATCGCCGCGCCGCGCGATCGCGTCGCGGAGACGCGTTTCGACGTCGTCGAGGCTCACCGCGCGGCTCCGGCCGGCGCCGGCAGCATCGACGGATGCAGCGTGCCCTCGAAGACCTCCGTTGCCGGTCCGGTCATCAGCACGCTCGCGCCGTCGCCGCGCCACTCGAGCCGAAGGTCGCCGCCCGGCAGGTGCGCCAAGAGGTCGCCGCCGGTCATGCGGCACAAGACGCCGGCGACGCAGACCGCGCTCGCCCCTGTGCCGCACGCAAGCGTGATGCCGCTGCCCCGCTCCCACGTGCGCATCACCACTTCACGCGCCGACACGACTTCGACGAAATGGACGTTGATGCGCTTCGGAAACCACGCGTGGTTCTCGATCGTCGGCCCGATGCGCTCGAGCGGAATCGCGCGCACGTCGCGGCACCAGAGGACGACGTGCGGATTGCCCATCGAGACGCAGGTGATGTGCATCGCGACGTCGGCGTCGCGCGGCCACGACTCGCCGCGGGTCGCGCCGAGGAACGACTCATCGACCGGTTGGGCGACGACGCGCGACGACGCGGGCACGCCGGGAATCGCGACCGGAATGCGAGCCGCATCGAGGATCGGCGGTCCCATGTCGACCGTCGCGGCGGCGACCCTGTCGTCGTCGCCGCGCTGCCATCGAATGCTGAGGACGCCGCGCCCGGTCTCGACGCGCAGCGGATTGCGGCTCGCGATGCCGCGGTCGACGGCGAACTTCGTCACGCAACGCACGCCGTTGCCGCACATCTCGCTCTCGCTGCCGTCGGCGTTGAACATGCGCATGCGCACGTCGGCGGCGCCGCGGTCGGTCGGCGGCGCGACGAGAATCAGCCCGTCGCTGCCGATGCCCGTGTGGCGGTCCGAGACGACGCGCGCGACGCCCGCGGGATCGTCGACCCGCTCCTCGAACGCGTTGACGTAGACGTAGTCGTTGCCGATGCCGTGCATCTTCACGAAGCGCATGCGCTCATTGCTCCCTCGTCGCGGTCGTCACAGTCCCCTCGGCGGACGCAGCTCGACGACCTCGGGTTGATCGTACCGCTCGTGCTCAGAGCTCATCTCCCGCCACAGGAGCGCGCCGGCGGCGACGAGGCCCGCAGCCGTCGCCAGCTTCAGCCGCGCGACGATTCGATCGATCGGCAGCCGATCGACCGGCCGTCCGACGAGGCCGGCGAGATAGCGACGCCGCCACTCGATGGACCCATGCCTCCACGAGCGCCGCTCCGGATCGACGCCGCCGAACCGGGCGACGCTCGCGAGCGCGCCGCGCATCGCGTCGACCGCGCCGGGCGAAACCAACTCGCCGGTCGCCTGCGACAAGGCCTGCACCGCAAACGTGTCGGCCTGCCGCTCGAAACGCCGCGAAAGCCAGCCGAATCCGAAGAGCGCGATCAGTCCGGCGCCGAGCGTGCCGGCTCGAGCCATCCACGCGTCGGCGGCGATCATCTCGTCGGGGCCCCAGCCGTCCGCCTGCATGCGCTCGAAGATGACCTGCATGGGCCAGTCGACGACGAACGACGCTCCCATGAGCAGGACCACCATCGCGCCGAGCATCCACGGCAAGTGGCGCCGCCGCACGTGGCCGATCTCGTGGGCCATCACCGCGCGGAGCTCGTCGCGCGGCAGCAGCTCGAGGAGCGCGTCGGTGAGCATCACGTAGCGCAGCGGCGCGACGATACCCATCACCGCGCCGTTGATCGTCGCGTTCCGCGTATCCCACAGGAACACGTTCGACACGCGCACGCCGCAGCGGTCGCAGATCTCGAGCAGGTCGTCGCGCAGCTCTCCGGGCGGCAGCGGCCGAAGCCGCAGCACCACGCGGGCAATCAGCGGGCTCGCGCAATAGGTGGCCGCGGCGCACGCGATCATCGTGGCTTCCGCGACGTCGTCGGCCCACGCCGGGTCGACGCGCGACTTCACCAGCGGCACGAGCGACTCGCCCAACGCGAGCACGATGAGGAGCGGCACCAGCAGCAGGAAGATGTTCGCGCACATCCGCTCGTAGACATACTCGGCGCGAGTGGGCGCCGCCGGGATCGGCAGGCCCTCGTCGAGGCGACGGATGAGCGAGGCGTCGCGCACGCGGCGCTCGAGCGGCTCCTGTATCCACCACGACGCCGCGAGCGTCACCACCGGTGGAGCGACGGCGACGAGTTCGTCGATCGCCGGCCAATTGCCGAGAACGCCACGCACCGCGCCGAGCCAGCCGAACGCGAGCGTGCCGAGCGCGAGCCCGAGCGTGGCGATCCAACCAACGAGGCTGGCGATCCGCTCGGCGAAGACCGCCGAGCGCACGCCTCGCGGGTCACGTCGATCGAGCTGCGCTTCGGCGCGTCGCACGGCGAACGACTGCACGACCAGCGCGACGAGCGACGGCAGCAGCACCGCGGCGAGCGCGAGGAACGGTCGCGGCGGAGCATCGCTCGGCACGCGATCTTCCATCAGGACGAGCGCGAAGAAGATGAGGGCTTGCAGTTGCAACGGCGGAGGCGGCGTCGCCGGAAGCGTGAACCGACATCAGGGCCGACGGATCGTGCCGAGATCGACGACGACGCGGTCGTAGCGGTAGAAATCCACGTCCAGCCGGTCGGAGTCGATGAACGACAGCACGAGGCAGTTCGCTCGCGTTGCGTCGGCGAACATGAAGTCGCCCATGTGCGGCCCCGCGTACCGACGATTGTCGTAGGCCTGCGCGTGCAGGTGCGTGTGATAGAGGCCGACGTACATCGCGTCCATGAGTTCCTGCGGAGCCTCGTAGCGCGCGTCGTTGCCGCGGCTGCGGCTGGGGAACTCGACGAGCTCGAATCGCTGCTGCTGGTCGAGGTCGATGACGCCGCCGTGCTCGGAGGCCTTGTCTGCCAGATCGCGATCGCCGCACTCGAAGAGGTGCGCCCGCAACTCCGGCGATCGCACGGCCTCGATCGCGACCGCGATCGCCAGACGATCGCCCCAGGTGAGTTTCTTTTGCGCCGACTCGTATCGCTCGCTGAAGAAGTCGGGGTTGCCTCCGTCGTGTCCCGCGAAGTCCGGGCTGTAGACGGTGCGGCTGCTGCCGCCGATCGCCTCGATGTTCGAGGCGTCGAGTTCGGCGTCGCTCATGCGCAGGAGCTCCGGACGATGGCGCTTCGCGGCGACGAGCACCGCGAGGTCGCGAAGTTCGAGCCGCTGCCGGCGCGATGCGTCGAGCGAGGCCACGGCGTCCTTGGCCGCAGCCCAGAACGCGGCGTTCGCCGGTTGCCGCAGCGTCCGCACCCAGAGGATCTCCTCGCGCGTGCGCGGCAGCACGCCGAAGTCGACGACCGCGGCATGAATGTCGTTGAGCATGCCGTCCTTGCCGACGCGGGCTTCGTCCGCCAGCAGCGCCCGGAGGCGATCCTCCTGTCCTTCGAGGAGCACCATCTCCCAGCAGCGCGCCCGCAGGTTGGCCTGCGTGATCGGGTTCGCCTTGCCCATCTCGTCGAGGAGCACCGCGACGACCTGATCCTCGCCGTACATCGTCACGAGCGCGACGCGCTCGGGCCGCTCCTTGCCGAGCTGCGCCCATCCCGGGATCGGTTGGGCCCACGCGCGGATCAACGTCGGCGTCATCGCCTTCCAGTCGTCGGCGGCGATCTTCTCACACAGCTCGCGACGCCACTCGAGCGCTTCGAGCTTCGGGAGATGCACTTCAAGCGTCGTCTTCAGGCCGTCGGGATCAATCTCGCGCAGCCGCGCGTAGGCGGCGCGGCGCGCCTCGACGACGTAGTTCGGCGAGACGACGACGCGTCGGAGCGCCGCGTGATAGGCCTGATCGGACGGAGCGCGGTCGGCGATCTGCATCGCGGCGATGTAGTCGCGACCGGGAAGTCCCGGCGACTGCAACGTCGCGATCGGATCCGCAGCCTTCGTCGGGCCCGAGCAACTGGCGAGAGCGAGGACCACGAGCGACGAGACGAGGCCGAGGAGGCGGGTCGAGGAACGAGAGGTGCGCATGAGATTCGAGGACCGGGAATGGAGCCGCCACGGCGGGGAGCGCCGGGCGTCGGTGGAACCCGCCGCTGATTCAGCACCTGCGGGTTGCCCGCGTGCGACGGTCCCGTATTATCCAGCCGTCGGCCGCCCGCGCCGACGGATCTCTCCATGACCGCTCGAAATCGGCGCCAAGTCTCCTTGCAGCAAGCCGCGTCCGCGGACCCGGCCGGCGGCGGTTCGGCCCGAGTTGGCGCGTCGGCGCTCGATCATCCGCTTGCCGATGAGGTCGAGCGCGTCTTGGCCTTGATCCGTCCCGCGGTGCAGGCAGACGGCGGCGACATCGAACTGGTGGACATCACGCCGGAGTGCGTGGTTCAGGTGCGATTCCACGGCGCGTGCGTTGGATGCCCCTCCAGTTCGATCACGTTGCAGACCGGCATCGAGCGGAACTTGCGCTCCCAGATCCCGTCGATCACCGGGGTCGTCGCGGTCTCGTAGCGGCGGGCGGCACACGAGTGAGGGACTCGGGGCGGGAGGGATGCTTCGCACGCCGGGGTTTGGATGCGGAGCGGAATCGCGCAGCTATCGCTCTGAGTCGAGATCGTGGATCTTGCTTCGAGGCGCTCAGTCAGGGATTTCGCTTCCACCCTCCCGAACCCTCGGCTACGCTCTGCCTCGGCCTGTGCCCCACGTTGGCGATCACAGGTCGGTCATGCGTCCCAGTGCCGGTTCGGCCAGCGCGGGTCGTGATCGATGGCGAATCTAGCGCGACTCGTCGCGCCGCACGCGCCTCGCACGCACGCGAGGGAGTTCAGGCAGGAGGTCCTGGCGATGCTGGTCATCACCCGACGCGAAGGCGAAGAAGTGATCATTGGGAATCCGGCCGCGCCGATCGGCATCGTTCGCATTGCCACGATCAAGGGCGATCGCGTTCGACTTGCGTTCGAGTTCCCGCGCGAGATCGACGTGCACCGCCGCGAGGTCGCCGAGCAAATCTTGGCGGCGGAAGCGAATCAAGCGGCGCAGGGCCACAACGGGCCAAGCATCGTCGGCACGATTCGGCCGACGGGCGAGACGGCCACCTGAACGGTTGTGCGAGCGCCGCGGCGAGCCGCACGCTGACTCGGACGAACGCAGCGCGGGCCTCGCGAGTTTGGACAAGACGACTGAGTGAACCGCGGCCCGCATTGCAGCGGGCCGTTTTTCTCGCGGTCACGTCGGATCGGTTGGCGCAAAAGGCCAAAGCCCCGCCAGCGCTGGCGCGCTGACGGGGCGTGTGCGTGGTGCTCGGGTCTCCGCGACGGTTCCGTGCCGCGAACGATCCGTGCCCGAGCCGATCCGTGGCTCGGTCGCATAGCCGGGAGAGGTCGTGAGCACGACCTCGAATGTGCGGCGGTCGCTCACTCCGTCGCAGGAAGCGTCCGTCTTGGCGATCCATGCCGAGACATCTGCTTCGCTCATCCGCGTCCTGGTCACCTCAACCACCCGTGTGACCGAGCGACGCTCCCTGCCGGAGGTTCGTCGCGCATCCGTGGCGACGAGGCCGGCGTTTGACTTGGCGAGTCGCGCCGTGGCCCGGTAGGACTGCGGCGCGTCGGGAAAAGGAGGTACTGGGAACTCGAAACCGACTCTCTGACGAACCCGGAACACCTGAAGCGGGGAAGAAGGGCCATCAGGAACAACCCGTGAACCTACTTGCCTGACTCACTCCTGCGCCGCTCGGCGTGCGCCTGCCTCGCGCGTCGCCAAATTTCCGACTGCAACTGCTGGTGATTCGGCTGCTCCGCCTTCCACGCGGCGGGATCGACCACCTCGAGGTGATCGCGAACGCCAAGAACCATCACACTTCCGGAGAGACCAAACCGCTGCAACAACCGATCAGGAATCCGAACTCGTCCGGCCGAATCCACCGGAAGCCGCGCGGCTTGCGAGTAGATCAGGCGCTCGAACTGCTGCATGTCCTCGTCACCGAGGAGCGACCCGCCCAAGGCTCCGGAGAGCTCATGGAAGGTCTTCTCGGGCCAGAGCCACAGGCTGCCGTTGGCTCCTGGGGCTGCGATGAACGCCTCGCCGTGCAGGTCCGGCTTCATCAGGTCCCGGATCTCGGCCGGAATCGCGAGCCGCTGCTTCGGATCCAGCGAATGCTCGTACTCGCCGAGAAAGTACACGGGCCACCTCGCTCCTGGCCGGGGCACAATACTCCACCCTGCCCCACCTTTCAACACACAAACCCACCATTCAGCAGAATTTCACCGTGAAACTCTGCGCGTTCGCTCGGGTCCGCGCTTGTCTGCCGGCGTAAGCGTGGCAAATTACTAGGGTTACAGGATTCTCCGCCGAGTGCTCAGGATTGCGGAGTCTCCAAGCCCGAGCGACGCACTTCTTCACGCTCAGGCCACCACGTCCGAGGTTCGATCGAGATGGGCGCACGCGAATCGAAGCCAACGCGCGCGAGTCGGTCAGGAACACCGAAGACGTCCCATGCGCCGCGACCACCCCGCGGCACGAACGGGACGGCGAACGGATCGGCCAACGGCCTCCGTCACGGTTCCACCAACGGCCACCATGGTCATACCTCCCCGCATCAGAACGGCACATACAACGGGACGGTGAAGCCGCATGCGACGTCACCCGTCGCGCCGCCGCCATCACCCGAACCCGCGGTCGATCCGCGCATCGCGGCTCTCGCGCTCATCCCCCACGGACACTTCGTTCTCACCGCCGCCTTTGGCGACTACCGCGGTGGCGTCATCGTTCGGTGGGTGCAACAGGTCTCGTCGGTTCCACCACTGGTCATCGTGGCGATCGAGAAGGGCCAGCCGCTCAGTCCGTTGATCCGCGACAGCCGGCGGTTCGCGCTCTGCCAACTTCCGGAAGGCGATCGCATCCTGCTCAAGATCTTCGAGCCCGACCGCGACGATCCGACTGATCCCTTCCTCGGGCTCGCGACCATCAAGGCGCCGAGCGGCTCGCCGGTTCCGGTGCGGGCTGCGGCGTGGTTGGACTGCGAGCTCACCCGACACCTCGACGTCGAAGGGAACTGCGAGCTGTACGTCGGCCTGGTCCATGCCGGCAGCGTGCTACCGCCGAGGCTCGCGCCCGCGCCACCCGCCGACGCGCGGACCCGCCCCGACGCACCTCGGCGTCGCTGAGCGCTCGTGCGACCGCATCGACGCGCACCTCAAGCGTTGCACCTACCATCGGCCCCATGACGTCGCTCGTCGTTCGCCCGCGCGCTGGCTCGTTCAAGAACGAGTCGAATCGATTCGGCATGGACTACCGGGAGGAGGCCGCAGCGTTTCCGCGTCTCGGCTTCCCGATCGTCGACGCCCATACGCACATCAACGGCCCCAACGCCGCTCGCATCATGAAGGAGGCGATGGACCTCTACGGCGTGGGCTCGGCCATTTCGATGACCGCGCTCGAGCAAGTACCCGCGATGCGGGAGATCTTCGGAGACCGCATCCGCTTCATCGCGATCCCCGACTGGGCCAGCAAGGACCGACGCCACGCCAACACCGCGGGATTCCTCGAGCGGATCGAACGATTCCACGCGCTCGGCGCTCGCATCGTGAAGTTCTGGCAGGCGCCGCGCCTCATCGATCTCGCCGGCGAGGTCGGCGATCCGCGAGCCTTCGCGCTCGACTCTCCGGCGCGGATCGCGGCAATGGAGCTCGCGGACTCGCTCGGCATGACCTTCATGACGCATGTCGCCGATCCCGACACGTGGTTCGCGACGCGATACAAGGACGCCACGAAATACGGCACGAAGCGCTCGCACTACGAGCCGCTTGAGAAGATGCTCGATCGCTTCCGCCATCGAACCTGGCTCGCGGCGCACTTCGGCGGCTGGCCCGAGGATCTGGAATTCCTCGACGGGCTCCTGTCGCGCCATCCGAACCTTCGCCTCGACACGAGCGCGACCAAGTGGGTCGTGCGCGAGATCTCCAAGCACTCACCCGACGAAGTCGTCGACTTCCTGCGTCGACATCGGGGACGCATCGTGTTCGGCTCCGACATCGTCACCGCCGACGAGCACCTGAGTCACGGCGAGTCGAAAACCGAGATGCAGGCGAAGGCGCACAGCCATGAGACGGCGTTCGACCTGTACGCCAGTCGCTACTGGGCGCTGCGCATGATGTGGGAAGGCGAAGGCACGATGACCTCGCCGATCGCCGATCCCGATCTTGCGATGGTCGAACCCACGCGATTCACCGCGCAGGACGCCCCGCTCCTTCGCGGCATGCATCTCCCCGCCGACGTGCTGCGCTCGCTGTATCACGACGCCGCACAATCGCTCCTCAACGCGTGACGCTCAACGGGGCGCAAGCGTCGCCGCGTTCTGCTTCGCGCTCGTGCCCTGCCTGCGCACCAGCTCGTACCCGAGCTCCCTCGTCTCGCCCGCCTTCACGCTCGACTTGAACTCCGGCGTGCGGTAGTCGAAGAGCGTCGGCGAGAGCGAGCTCGCGAACGTCACGTCGCCGTCGAGCGGGAAGCGGAACTCCACCTCGATCGGGCCGGCCCGGTAGTTCCGGATCCGTTCCGCGAACTGCTCGTGGTCCGTCCACCCCGACACCGCGTCGTTGGGCTCGATCCGCTCGCCCTTGTCCAGGCTATAGAGCTTCACGCCCTCGCCGCGCTTGAACCAGAAGTCGTCGCGCCACGTCCGCTTCGACTGCCGCTCCCAGATCACCTGCGGGTCCCGGCCCAGGTTGAACTCGAATTCCTGCCCGATCGGCACGTACTTCGTCTGCACGAACGAGATCACGCTCAGCCCGCCGCCCGAGGGAGTGCCCTGCTGCGTCCGGAAGAGCCGCACCGCGCCGTCCGGCAAGGGCGTCGTCCCCAGCGTGCTCTTCTCGTCGTTGCGCACGAGGAACAGGCGCACCAGCTCGTTCCCGTACTCCGTCGGGCGGTACCGGTACACCGTCTTCACCGGCACCTTCGTGCCTTCGAAGAGACGCATCCGCTTCGACCAGCCGTTCTTCACCGTCTGCTCGCCCGGCACCGTGAAGATGAAGTATTCCGACAAACCTTCCTTCACGATCTCCGGCGGCCGACCGCTCTCGATGCTTCGGCCGAAGCGCGTCGACTCGGATTTGACGACCGCCTTGAACGCGCGTTTCTCTGGATCTCGCGCCATCGAGTGAAGTTCGGTTTCACCCGTCGTTCCTTGGGGCTTGAGAAGCCCTCGCTCGGCGAGTTCCTTGATCTTCTCGACCAGGTTGATGGTCCCCACCACCATCCGGATCTGCGCGTCCTCGTAGTCCTCGCCCGATCCGTTCGTCACCGTCACGTAGCCGTCGAAGCGCATCGACGACTCGTCGCCCTCCGCCACCCCCACGTAGTCCGCGCTCCACGAGACCCCGCTCGTGAAGTAGCTGATCTCCACCTCCGCGTCACCGTCGCGGTCCGACGTCACCGTCCAGTACAGCGCCTGCGGACGGTCGTGCGGATACCGCGTGTCGAGCAGTTCCAGCCCCTTCGTCCTCAGCTCCAGCTCCACGCTCGTCGGGTCGATCAGCGTGTTCGCCCACGAGAACTGCAGCTCGTTCGAACCCTTCCGCACCGTCACGTGACGCGACTCGCGCACCAGCGTGAGGTCCTCCGAGTTGTAGATCGTCAGCTGCACCGCGTCGCGCGGCGGAAGCGTCGACACGTCGATGTTCTGGCCGAACGCCGCCGACGAGAGCGCGACGGCGAGCAAGAGTGCACATCCGCGCATCATCACTTCGCCTCCAAGGTCACCGCGTTCTGCTTCGCGCTCGTGCCCTGCCTGCGCACCAGCTCGTACCCGAGCTCCCTCGTCTCGCCCGCCTTCACGCTCGACTTGAACTCCGGCGTGCGGTAGTCGAAGAGCGTCGGCGAGAGCGAGCTGGCGAACGTCACGTCGCCGTCGAGCGGGAAGCGGAACTCCACCTCGATCGGGCCGGCCCGGTAGTTCCGGATCCGTTCCGCGAACTGCTCGTGGTCCGTCCACCCCGACACCGCGTCGTTGGGCTCGATCCGCTCGCCCTTGTCCAGGCTATAGAGCTTCACGCCCTCGCCGCGCTTGAACCAGAAGTCGTCGCGCCACGTCCGCTTCGACTGCCGCTCCCAGATCACCTGCGGGTCGCGGCCCAGGTTGAACTCGAATTCCTGCCCGATCGGCACGTACTTCGTCTGCACGAACGAGATCACGCTCAGGCCGCCCGCTGCGGGAGCGCCCTGCTGCGTCCGGAAGAGCCGCACCGCGCCGTCCGGCAAGGGCGTCGTCCCCAGCGTGCTCTTCTCGTCGTTGCGCACGAGGAACAGGCGCACCAGCTCGTTCCCGTACTCCGTCGGCCGGTAGCGGTACACCGTCTTCACCGGCACCTTCGTGCCTTCGAAGAGACGCATCCGCTTCGACCAGCCGTTCCTCACCGTCTGCTCGCCCGGCACCGTGAAGATGAAGTACTCCGACAAGCCTTCCTTCACGATCTCCGGCGGCTTGCCGAACGCCAGCGATTGATCGGCATCGAGTCCGCCCGTGAGCGCGTCCTTCAGCTCGAGGCGACGCTCCTTCAGCATCAACTCGTCCGCTTCTGGATTCGGCGCCGCGGCGGCGGACGACATGACCGGTATGAGATGTCGCTGCGCCAACACTGCGATCTTCTCGACGAGGTTGATGGTCCCCACCACCATCCGGATCTGCGCGTCCTCGTAGTCCTCGCCCGAGGCGTTCGTCACCGTCACGTACCCCTCGAACCGCATCGACGACTCGTCGCCCTCCGCCACCCCCACGTAGTCCGCGCTCCACGAGATGCCGCTCGTGAAGTAGCTGATCTCCACCTCCGCGTCACCGTCGCGGTCCGACGTCACCGTCCAGTACAGCGCCTGCGGACGGTCGTGCGGATACCGCGTGTCCAGGAGTTCCAGCCCCTTCGTCCTCAGCTCCAGCTCCACGCTCGTCGGGTCGATCAGCGTGTTCGCCCACGAGAACTGCAGCTCGTTCGAGCCCTTCCGCACCGTCACGTGACGCGACTCGCGCACCAGCGTGAGGTCCTCCGAGTTGTAGATCGTCAGCTGCACCGCGTCCCGCGGCGGAAGCGTCGACACGTCGATGTTCTGGCCGAACGCCGCCGACGAGAGCGCGACGGTGAGCAAGAGTGCACATCCGCGCATCATCACTTCGCCTCCAAGGTCACCGCGTTCTGCTTCGCGCTCGTGCCCTGCCTGCGCACCAGCTCGTATCCGAGCTCCTTCGTCTCGCCCGCCTTCACGCTCGACTTGAACTCCGGCGTGCGGTAGTCGAACAAGGTCGGAGCGAGGCCGCTCCGGAACGTCACGTCGCCGTCGAGCGGGAAGCGGAACTCCACGTCGATCGGGCCGGCCCGGTAGTTCCGGATCCGTTCCGCGAACTGCTCGTGGTCCGTCCATCCCGACACCGCGTCGTTGGGCTCGATCCGCTCGCCCTTGTCGGGGCTAAAGAGCTTCACGCCCTCGCCGCGCTTGAACCAGAAGTCGTCGCGCCACGTCCGCTTCGACTGCCGCTCCCAGATCACCTGCGGGTCCCGGCCCAGGTTGAACTCGAATTCCTGCCCGATCGGCACGTACTTCGTCTGCACGAACGAGATCACGCTCAGCCCGCCGCCCGAGGGAGTGCCCTGCTGCGTCCGGAAGAGCCGCACCGCGCCGTCCGGCAAGGGCGTCGTCCCCAGCGTGCTCTTCTCGTCGTTGCGCACGAGGAACAGGCGCACCAGCTCGTTCCCGTACTCCGTCGGCCGGTAGCGGTACACCGTCTTCACCGGCACCTTCGTGCCCTCGAAGAGACGCATCCGCTTCGACCAGCCGTTCTTCACCGTCTGCTCGCCCGGCACCGTGAAGATGAAGTACTCCGACAAGCCTTCCTTCACGATCTCCGGCGTGACGATTCCCGCGGCGTCGTAGGCGGCGCCGAGCGAAGCCTTGTCTTTCAACTCAAGGCGCAGCACACGCTCCGTCAGTGCATCCGCCAGCGGCGCCGGCGCGCCCGGCGGCGCCGGTGGAGGCGGTGGCGGCGTCAGTCCGCGCTGAGCGAGTTCCTTGATCTTCTCGACCAGGTTGATCGTCCCCACCACCATCCGGATCTGCGCGTCCTCGTAGTCCTCGCCCGATCCGTTCGTCACCGTCACGTAGCCGTCGAAGCGCATCGACGACTCGTCGCCCTCCGCCACCCCCACGTAGTCCGCGCTCCACGAGATGCCGCTCGTGAAGTAGCTGATCTCCACCTCCGCGTCACCGTCGAAGCTCGACGTCACCGTCCAGTACAGCGCCTGCGGACGGTCGTGCGGATACCGCGTGTCCAGGAGCTCCAGCCCCTTCGTCCTCAGCTCCAGCTCCACGCTCGTCGGGTCGATCAGCGTGTTCGCCCACGAGAACTGCAGCTCGTTCGAACCCTTCCGCACCGTCACGTGACGCGACTCGCGCACCAGCGTGAGGTCCTCCGAGTTGTAGATCGTCAGCTGCACCGCGTCCCGCGGCGGAAGCGTCGACACGTCGATGTTCTGGGCGAACGCCGCCGACGAGAGCGCGACGGCAAGCAAGAGTGCACATCCGCGCATCATCACTTCGCCTCCAAGGTCACCGCGTTCTGCTTCGCGCTCGTGCCCTGCTTGCGCACCAGCTCGTACCCGAGCTCCCTCGTCTCGCCCGCCTTCACGCTCGACTTGAACTCCGGCGTGCGGTAGTCGAAGAGCGTCGGCGAGAGCGAGCTCGCGAACGTCACGTCGCCGTCGAGCGGGAAGCGGAACTCCACCTCGATCGGGCCGGCCCGGTAGTTCCGGATCCGTTCCGCGAACTGCTCGTGGTCCGTCCACCCCGCCACCGCGTCGTTGGGCTCGATCCGCTCGCCCTTGTCGGGGCTAAAGAGCTTCACGCCCTCGCCGCGCTTGAACCAGAAGTCGTCGCGCCACGTCCGCTTCGACTGCCGCTCCCAGATCACCTGCGGGTCGCGGCCCAGGTTGAACTCGAATTCCTGCCCGATCGGCACGTACTTCGTCTGCACGAACGAGATCACGCTCAGGCCGCCCGCTGCGGAAGCGCCCTGCTGCGTCCGGAAGAGCCGCACCGCGCCGTCCGGCAAGGGCGTCGTCCCCAGCGTGCTCTTCTCGTCGTTGCGCACGAGGAACAGGCGCACCAGCTCGTTCCCGTACTCCGTCGGCCGGTAGCGGTACACCGTCTTCACCGGCACCTTCGTGCCTTCGAAGAGACGCATCCGCTTCGACCAGCCGTTCTTCACCGTCTGCTCGCCCGGCACCGTGAAGATGAAGTACTCCGAGAGTCCTTCCTTCACGATCTCGGGAGGAGCCTCGGCGTCGGCAAATCCGCCGCCTCCACCGCCGCCGGCGCTCGGCGCAGGAAAGCCTGCCTTGCCCGCACGCCGAGCCGGCGCGGGCATGTCGCGGAACTTCGCCCCGGGCTTCACGGCATTCGCCACTTCCGGCGGCAACAGTCCGCGCTGTGCCAAGTCACGGATCTTCTCGACCAGGTTGATGGTCCCCACCACCATCCGGATCTGCGCGTCCTCGTAGTCCTCGCCCGATCCGTTCGTCACCGTCACGTACCCCTCGAAACGCATCGACGACTCGTCGCCCTCCGCCACCCCCACGTAGTCCGCGCTCCACGAGATGCCGCTCGTGAAGTAGCTGATCTCCACCTCCGCGTCACCGTCGAAGCTCGACGTCACCGTCCAGTACAGCGCCTGCGGACGGTCGTGCGGATACCGCGTGTCCAAGAGTTCCAGCCCCTTCGTCCTCAGCTCCAGCTCCACGCTCGTCGGGTCGATCAGCGTGTTCGCCCACGAGAACTGCAGCTCGTTCGAGCCCTTCCGCACCGTCACGTGACGCGACTCGCGCACCAGTGTGAGGTCCTCCGAGTTGTAGATCGTCAGCTGCACCGCGTCCCGCGGCGGAAGCGTCGAGACGTCGATGTTCTGCGCGGAGCTCGCCTCCGCCGTCACGAGCGTGGCCAAGGCCATCACACCCGCGGTCAATGATGCGCGAATCCGATTCATGGCGTGTCTCCTCCGTCGATCAAGGCTGCGGCACGCCGGCCCACTCGTTCTTCATCACGACATTCAGCGTCTCGGTCTTCTTGACCGCCTTCTGATCGGCGCCGCGCGGCGGCGCTTCGACGCGGAAGAGCACGCGATCGTTTGTCGACTTCGTGTTGTCCATCTCCTTGAGCGAACCGGTGCTGCCGAGCACCCACTCGATCGGTCGCTGCACGTCGCCGATCGTCTCGCGGTGCAGCGCCGAGATCGACTCTGCGAGGTCGATCGACACCGGCTGATCCTTGAAGTTCTCGATCTCGTACTTCACCACGATGTCGTAGTCCGACAGCGGACCGGCCGTCTGACGGCGATCGCGCTTCTCGATCGTGCGCGTCACCACGATGTCCTTCGCCACGCCGAGATAGAGCTTCAGCTCGTCGTCCTTCGCCGCGAACGCCGACCAGTCCTCGCCGAGGAACGCGCTCGAACCGTGGCCGTCGTCCTGGAAGATGCGGGCCTTGCCCGCGGGCAGCGGGAACTTGCCGAGCCCGTGCGTCGCATCGTTCTTCAGCAGGTAGTGCATCGGGATCTTGAGCTGGCGCTTCGCCGGATCGAGGTATCCGAACTGCGCGAGATCCGCGGTGTAGGTCTTCGTCACCGGGACGCCTTCGAACCTCGCCGCCAGGATCTTGCGCGTCTCGTTCGCGCCGATCGGGCGCTCGAGACGCTCGCCGTAGCCAGCGAACATGTCCGATTCACCGAACGACTCGGGCGTACGGTTGTGCAACTCGACGTATTGCTGCAGCTCGAGCGTCTTCTCGTCCTTCGCCGCCTCGGCGCGATACTCGTAGCTCTTGTCGACGCCGCCGATCACGTAGCTGATGCGCACCTTGGCCGGCCCCGCCGTCGGCGAGCCGACCCGCCACGTCAGCGAGTTCTCGTTCGGCGGATACGAGACGCTGATGACCTGCACCTTCTCCGGATCGCTCACGCAGCGGAACTGGATCGTCGACTTGTCGATCGCGGTGTTGGCCCATGCGAAGACCACCTCGTTCACGCCCTGCGCGAGTGGGATAGTGCGCTCTTCCTGCACGAGCGTGAGACCGGGCACGTCGAGCTGAATCTCGACACGCTCGCGTTTCGGCAGCGCGATCAGCTTCACGCCGGAGAAGGCGACCGACGCGACGGCGGCGGCAAGAACGGACGCGATGAGGAATCGGGAAGTTGGGTTGGTCTGCATGGGAAGCTCGCGGGCAATGAGAACGACCGGGGCGACGACGTCGGCGTCGCGCAACCGTCCACGGCCGGTCGGCCGGCCCCGATGGCCGACCTCCTTCGCGCGCGGACGGTATCTCATCAAGTCGTGTTACGAGACGGAGACGACCGATTCGGCCGCGCGGCACCACGCGAGCAGCGTGCGCGTTCCCGTCAGCGGATCGTCCGGCGCGAAGGTGCTGAAGGCGGCACGGGTTCCGGTCGGATCGTGGAGTCGCTCGACGAGTTCGGCGTCGAGCGCGCCCGCAGCGGCGACGACCGGCCTGTTGGCGGCCTCGGCCCAGAGAGCAGCAAGCGGCGACACTGGCCAGGGCCGGAGCGATCCGAACCACAGCCCGCCGGGTCGCCCGGCGCCGCGGACCGCGCCCCCCGCAACCGACGCCGAATCATCGAGGAGAAGAACGGCGTCCAAGCCCGCCACGATTTCCCACGGGCGGCGCACGGCGGTGTCGGCCGCAATCAGATGTGGCAATCCGAGCTCGTCGATCCAGCGCGACGTTTGCCCGCATCGCGCGGCGTCGGGATCGAGTACGAGTCGCACCGGAGCGCCGCGCACGGCGGCTATGCCGACGACCTCCGCCGCGCGGCGAGCGTCGGCGGACGCGCTCGGCTCGCCGAGGAGCCCGACGACGTACTCGTCCGGCCGCGCGGACCAGCGTCGACGAATCGCCGCGCGATCGGTGCGGAGAATCGCCGGGTCGATCTCGGCGGCGCGCCGCCGCGGCTCGTGGCCGAAGAGCTCGGCGCAGCGTCGGGCCGCACCCTCGGAGAGCGCGATCACCTCGTGCGGGCGCCAAGCCGCGCGCCGCCGGGCGAGCGCCGCGGCGACGCTCGACTCGGGTCCGCGCAGCGACACGTAGGCGATGCGAGCGGACGGAATCGCCCAACGCGTCGCGACGGCGGAGGACAGGCTCGTGCACGTCACGTCGCCGACGGAGGGACGACCGGTCGCGGCCAGCGCCGCCCGCAGCACGGAGCGCCAAGCGCGCAAGGCCAACAGGGGTTCGCCCAACGGCGGCGCATGCGAGGCGATCACGTCGGCGCCGATCGAACGCGCGAGACGCTCGTCGGCGGCGGTTCCGACGATCACCATCGCGGCCCGCTCGCGGCGCGCTGCGAGCGCCGCGCAGACCATCGCCGACGCCCCCGCGCTCGCATCGACGACGTGCAACGGACGCGCGCCGTCACGATCGGAATCGTGCGGAGCGCCGCGCGGTTGGCCATCGTCGTCGATCACTGGGTGCGCGGGCCGAGATGCTCGCCGAGATCGACCGCCTCGTGCGAGTAGAAGAGCTCGCCGATGGTCTGTCCCAGCTCGATGGCGAGTTGATCCTCGACCGCGCGTCGGCCGGAGACCTTCTTCAGCTTGTCGGGATCGACCTCGCGGAGCTTCGCCGTGATTTCAAACCCGCCCTGGTCGCCCGCGGGGAACGTCCGCACGTTGTTCACCACGTCGATGACCTTCACGGTCGCCTTCGCCGTCGGCGTGATGCCCGCGCCCGACGTGGTGTTGCCGGTGGTGAACTCGCCGTCGCCGGTGATCGCGAACGTGTCGAGTTGCACGTAGATCACCTGCTGACACTCGAGTTCGCGGCCGATCGCCGCGATCGACATCGGCTTCGCGCCGCCTTCCTTCTGCCGCGTCACCGCTATGGCCTGCTTGGGATCCACCGCCGACGGAATCTGCTTCTGGAGGAGGAGGTCCTGCGACGCCTTTTCGCCTATCGAGGCCCGCAGCGATGTGCGCGGGAGCACGTTCTGGCGATCATCGATGAAGACGACGGTGCGCACCGGCTGGAGCTGGTGCTGGCCGTCCACCTTGCCCGGTCCGAAGAGCGCGTAGCTGGCCGGCGCGACGATGTTGCACGCAGGCACGAGCGCGGCGACGAACGCTGCCGACAGCAAGGCGGCGCCGATGGCACGAGACCGTCGCAGGCGCGATCGCAGGTCGGTTCGACGGATCATCTCGCTCATTTGTCGGGGTACTTGTCTTCGAGGTGCTTGTAGAAGAGCCACGCGGACTTCTGCACGAACATGGCCATCAGGCCGCCCTCGACGGTGGTCTGCGAGACGGCCTCGCGCGGCAACGGGTCGCCGCTGGTCGGCCACGCGGCACGCACGTCGAACGTATCGACGAAGCTGTCCGGCTCCGCGCCATCGGCTTCGACGACGCCGATGTTCGCGGCGGCGACGGCGTCCCACATGTAATGGTTGCCGGGCGGATTGAGGTGGAACTCGTAGATGTCGATCACCACGAGTCGCTCGACGCCCAGTTCCTCCGCGACCTGACCGTAGGGCAGCGTCGTCCACGCGGGAGTCTGGTACTGCCACTGAACGACGGTCGCCGGCGCCAAGACCGAAACGCCGCGCACGTTCGACTGGATGCGGAAGGCGATGTTGCCGGCGATCGTGACCGCGGCGGTCGGGAAGTCGTAGAGCGTCGACGCGTCGGCGTGCACGATGACCGCGACGGTGCGGTTCTCGAGTCCTTCGTACTGGGCGAGCACCTCGATCTTCTTGTTGCGCTCGATCTCGTTGCCCAAGGCGCCGGCGAGCGTCGTGATCCAGCAGCCGCCGAGCGCGAGGCACGTGGCCATCGCGGGAACGAGCGCGAGCAGTGCGGCTTGCCGGGAGGAAGGTCGAGGGAGTGGCATCAGGTTCGATCGACGAGAATGGGATCTGTGCTCAGGCGCCGCGGAAGACCGCGATCTTGTACGCCCATGCGGCGAGGGCCAACCCCAGCACGACCCAACCGACGCCGGGGCCGAGCAACCGGAGGAGTCGACCTCCGACGGCGGAACCGGTGACCACGACGTACGCGGAAACCACGCAGGCCGCGGCGGTGGCAATGGCCAAGACGCATCCGAACGGCTGGGCCGCGAACGAGCGAAGCAGGCTGCCGTGCGCTGCCCACGCGAACGCCGTGGTCATGCCACAGGTCGGGCATGGTATCCCAAGGCTCACGGTCCATCCGCACGGGGGGAGATGAAGTTGCTCGTGCGTGCCGATTCCGCTCGGATTCGGCGTCAACCACGCGGCAACCGCGATGACGCTCGCACACGGGGCGAAAACCGCGAGCGCCGCGAGCCGGCGCGTGCGGCGAGCGTCACGGTCAAAGAGCGGGCGGCACGGAGGCGCCGCTGCCGGCGCGCCCTCGACGCGGCCCCCGACGGCGGACGCGGTGAGTTCGCGAGAGATCGGGTCGGCGGACATGCGCGACAAGGCTAGCGACGCCGATGAACGGGCACAATGGCGCGACGATGACTTCTCCGCGCTCTCCGGAACCCGCGTCCACGTCCGCGCTCGTCGGCTGGATCGACGGCCACCTCGACATCGCGTACCTCGGCGTGTGCGGCCGCGCATTCGACGTTCGCGTCGCCGATCCCGACGCGGGCTGCGTCTCGCAACCGGATCTCGCCGACGCGCCAGTCCGACTCGCGCTCGCCACGATCTTCACCGAGTCGCGGGCCCCCGGGCAACCCGCCGGGTACCGGGACTCCGACGACATCGAGGGGGCGCACGCGGCGGGCCGCGCGCAATTGGCGTGGTACCTCGCCGAAGAAGGGGCCGGTCGCATCCGAGTCGTACGCGACGTGCGCGACCTCGACGCGGCGATGGCCGCGCCGCTGTCACCGTCTGCTCCCCTGCCGATCGTCATCCTCATGGAAGGCGCCGATCCGATTCGTACGCCCGACGAGGCCGCATGGTGGTTCGACCAGGGCGTGCGCGTCGCGGGCATGAGCTGGGCCTACGGCTCGCGATATTCCGGCGGCAACTCGAACGGCGGCGGGCTGGGCCCTGCCGGACGCGACCTCGTCGCGGCGTTCGACGCGCTGGGCATCCTGCACGACGCGTCGCACCTCTCCGACGCGAGTCTCGACGAGTTGCTGGAGACGTCGCCAAAACGCGTCGTCGCCACGCACTCCAATTGCCGAGCGCTCCTCGATCCGAAGGAACGACACCTGACCGACGAGCAGATGCGCTCGATCGCCGACCGCGACGGCATCGTCGGCCTGAACCTGTATGAGAAGTTTCTTGCCGTCGGTCGCGGCGCGACGATCGACGACTGCGTCGCGCACGTCGAACGCGTGGCGAACGTCATCGGACGGCACCGATGCGGACTCGGCAGCGACCTCGACGGAGGATTTCCGCCGACGGCGCTGCCGCGCGAGATTCGCCACCCGCGCGACTACCAGCGGCTCGCGACGGCGCTCGCCGAGGCGGGCTGGAACGAGCGCGACGTCGCGGGCTTCCGCGGCGAGAACTGGCTACGCGTGCTGCGAGCCGCGCTACCCCGAGGAGCGAAGTGATGGCCGACACGACCTACCCCACGACCGCCCCCGCGCCCGCCGCGCCGAACGGGACCACCGCTTGGACCGCCGCGCGGCGCTTGGCGCTTCGCTTCGCGTTCTCGTACTTCACGCTCTACAACCTGAGCGCGGTGCTGGGCATCGTCGTCTCGTTCGTGATCTCGGTCGCCTCGGTGGTCGCGCTGCCGTTCGCGCCGACGTACGACGCGCAGGTGAAGGAACTCGGTGAGCTGATCGCCGCGCCGCTCGAGGCGTGCGCCCAGTTCTGGCAATGGGCGATTCCGTGGGTCGGCAAGCACGTTCTGCGACTCCCGAACGACATCACGATCTTCCCCAACGGCAGCGGCGACACGACCTACAACTACGTCGAGCTGTTGGTCTTCGCGTCGGTGGCGATCGTCGTCACCGCGCTCTGTTCGGCGCTCGCGGCGTTCGTCGCGCCGAGCGACCGACGATCGCGCCGCCTGCACGACCTGCTCCGCATCGAGCTGCGATACGTCCTCGCGTTCACCATGCTGGGCTACGGATTCGCGAAGGTCTTCAAGACGCAGTTTCCGTTTCCGAGCGTCGATCAACTGCTGACGCCGTACGGCGAGTCGTCGCCGATGGGACTCCTGTGGCGTTTCATGGGCTACTCGACGGCCTACACGGTGTTCACCGGCGTGGCGGAGTGCCTCGGCGGCGTGCTTCTCTTCTGGCGGCGCACGACGACGCTCGGCGCGCTCGTCGTAGCCGGCGTGATGGTGAACGTCGTGATGCTGAACTTCTGCTACGACGTCCCGGTCAAGCTCTATTCGTCGCATCTCCTGGCGATGGCGCTCGTGCTCGTCCTTCCCGAGTCCGGTCGACTGCTGCGCGTGTTTGTCCTGAATCGCCCCGTCGAACCCGCAGACCTCCGCCCGTTTCCCGGCCCGCGCTGGTGGAGCGTGCTGCGCTTCACCGCCAAGCATGCAGTGGTCTTCGTGATGCTGGCGACGGTTGCCTACGGCGGCTACACGAACTGGGCGCGATACGGCGACGACGCCCCGCGCCCGGCGCTCTTCGGGCTCTACGAGGTCCAGGGCTTCAGCCGCAACGGTGAAGACGCGCCCCCGCTCCTGACCGACGCGCGGCGCTGGCGCCGCGTCGTGGTCGATCGCTACGGGGGCATCAGCTTCCATGCGATGGACGGCGCCCGCGAGCGCTTCGAGGTCTCGGTCGACGAGTCGAAGCACACGCTGACGCTGACTCCGTCGAATCGCGGCGCCCCCGCGTCCGGCGCGGCCGCCGACGCCGGCAAGGACGAGCCGATCGTCTTCGCGTACGGCAAGCCCGCCGACGATCAGCTCGTCCTCGAGGGCACGCTGCACGGCGAGCGCCTCGACGTGAAGCTGAAGCGCGTCGAGCCGTCGACGCTCTTGCTGGTCAATCGCGGCTTCCGCTGGGTCAACGAATACCCGTTCAATCGCTGACGGCGCGGCGGGGCGCGACGATCGCGTCGCGCGTCACTGCATCGTCGGAAAAGTGCCGAATGCGATTCGATAGGCAATCGCGCCCACGATGCCGCCGGGGACCGCGGCCATGTTTGCGAGCGCGTGAACGACGAACGGCGCCCACACGCTTCCGGTGCGGGCTCGCACGACGGCGCATCCCCAACCGACGAAGAGCGTGGCCGCCACGATGATGCCGCCGCCGAGCGGACCGCCGCCCTTCCAGATGAGCGGCACGTGCATCGCCGCGAAGAGGAGCGCCGACGCCACGATCGGCGCGCTCGTCGGTCGCAGCGTCCGACCGTCAAGGCCGAGCTGGCACCACGACTGCATCGCGCCGCGCACGTAGACCTCCTCGGCGAAGCTGCTGAGGAACCAGACGATCGCCATGAGCGGCAGGAACGAGAGCTGCGATGCGAGCGGGTGACGAAGGTCGTTCAGGATCATCGCGACCGCCGCGGCAGCCATCGCCAGGCAGGACAGCCCGAGCCAACGCCAGCACCGGCGCGTCCAGCCGAAGCGCGTCCATCCCATCGCGGACCACGGCTGCCGCAGCGCGAGCCACGCGAGGAGCGCGACGAGGATCATCAATCCCTTGAGCGCGACCTGCCGCGCGACCAAGCCCTCGATTCCGAGCAGCGTGACGAGCGGCCCGAGGCCGAGGAAGACGCCGAGCGCGACGATCGCCGCGATCGCGCTACGGCACCACCGATTGCCGGACACCTCTTGCATCGATAGCTCCAAGCCAGATCAGGAGATGGCTCTCTCTCCCGCCACGCGGAATCCTCGTCGAAGTCGTCCTCGCACGCTCGCGTCGCCTTCGTCAGTCGTGCACTTCGCCTGCGCGCCGTAACCGCATCTGAACGCCGCCCGCACGCAACGCCGACCGCAATCTCAGAAACGGCTCACGCGGCGCTACGAGGCGCTTTGCGACGCGCCCGCACAGTTCGGCCCGTCGGTGGCGCGCGCCACCGCGCATCGATCGAACTCGTCGTCCAGGAGTCATAGCCCCATGCCACGAATCTCCGTCTCGCTCGGCACCACGCTCGCGCTCGCCCTCGCCAGCGTCTCCGTCGCGCAGACCACCATCCGCACCGGCTCGTCGTCGTCGGCGGATCCCTACGTCCGACCGGTCGCCGGAAGTCCGGTGCGCGACATCGTCTCGATCCTCACCGTTGGCGATACCGCCAGCGGCTTCACGATGGTTGGCATTCCCGATGGTCTCGGCGCGTTCCCCAACGGGGACGGAACGTTCACGCTGCTGATGAACCATGAGTTCACCGCTGCCGCCGGCGGCATCCACTACGCCTTCCAGCCCGACGGATTTGCCGGTGGCGCGTTCGTCAGCAAGTGGGTCATCGACGCGAGCACCTTGGCAACGACCTCCGGGAGCGAGGCCATCGCGTCGGTCATGACGCTGAGCAACGGATCCGGCGGTTCGCTCTACAACTTCAGCCGTTTCTGCTCCGCAGACCTCGCGAAGCAGGCGGCGTATTTCAATCCGACGACCGGCAACGGCACGACCGAGCACATCTACCTGCACGGCGAAGAAAACTACAGCGCCGGCAATCCCGGACGCCTGATGGCGACGGTCGTGAGCACCGGCGTCTCCTATCAGCTTCCGGCGTTCGATCCCCTCCTCGGCGGATGGGAGAACGCGTTGTCGCGTCCGTACGCGAGCGACAAGACCGTGACGATCGCGACCTCCGATGGCGGCGCCAATCGCGTGTTCGTCTACGTCGGCGACAAGCAGTCGACCGGCACTGCGGTCGAGCGCGCCGGTCTCATGAACGGCTCGGGGTGGGGAATCCAGGTGCAGGTGAACGGCGTCAACGTCTCGAACGAAGACCGCACGTTCGGTTTCGCGACCTCGGGCCGGCCGGTCTTCAGCGGCACGTTTACCTTCGGCCCGGCGGGGCAGCCCGCCGGCACCACGTTCCTGCGTCCGGAGGATGGCGCGTGGGATCCGGCGCATCCGAGCGACTTCTACTTCGTCACGACCGATCGCCTCAACACGCCGTCGCAGGTGGGCCGCAGCCGGCTGTGGCACCTCCACTTCAGTGACGTCGAGAACGTGCTCGCGGGCGGCACCATTCAGGCGCTCCTCGACGGCACCGAGGGCTACAACATGCTCGACAACATGTGCGTCGTGAACACGATTCAGGGCGGGACGAAGATCCTCATGCAGGAGGATCCGGGCAACGCCTCGTGGAACGCGAAGACGTACATGTACGACGTGGCCACCGACACGCTCACGACCCTGCTCCAGTCCGACCCTGCTCGCTTCGGCGACCTGAGCACGCCGGCGACCGCGCCGTTCACCCAGGACGAGGAGAACTCCGGCATCATCGACGCGAGCGACGTGCTCGGTGCGGGTTGGTTCATCGCCGACATGCAGGCGCACTACGCGCTGCCGAATCCGCTCGTCGAAGGCGGCCAGCTCTACGCGTTCTTCGTGCCCGAGGCCATCGGATCGTGCGCATCCGACTTCAACCTTGACGGCATCACCGACGCCGCCGACCTCGCCATTCTCCTCGGCGCGTGGGGCAGCACCGGCCTCACTGACCTGAACGCGGACGGTACGACCGACGCCGCGGACCTCGCGGTGCTCCTCGGGGCCTGGGGACCGTGCGCGGGCTGACCATCTCAGGGAGATAGACAGAGAGAGAGAAGAAGTCCCCCACTCCGCGCACACCGCCGTTCGAAAGAACGGCGGTGTTTTTCTTGTCATCGAACCCGACGGCGCTGCCACCGATCAGTCGATCCGCGCCCGACGCCGTCGAAGGGTCGCGAAACCGAGCGCCAGCACTCCGGCCGGCGCCGGAATGGGCGTGACCACAAACTCGAACGAATAGTCGTGCGGGCGGGCGCCGTCCAATTCCATCAGCCACAACGTGTACGTGCCGGTGGGAAGTGGACCGCGGAATCCGATGGCGCCGTTCCCTTGTCCAATCGCCGGAAGAACGTCGTGGCCCTCATCGGCGGAGCCGTAATGCATCCAGCCAAGAAGCGGCGCGGGATCCGGGTCATCCCATGGAGTCGAGATGATGGGTCCCGACTCCACTCCGATGAAGGAGAACGCGCCGCCGACGTCGGCGTCGACCAGCACCAGACGCTCGAGCTGGAATCCCGGCGCGACCACCAGCGTGACGTAATCGAGGTCGGGTACGTCCGGCACGGACGACGGCCCGTCGGCGCCGACAAGCATGTTCGAGCCCGCTCCGAGCTGAAGAAGCGTCGGATGGAAGCGGTCGTCTGAGAGGTCGCCGTCGACGCCCTCCACATACACGAACCCTGCGATCGCGACGCGCTGCGCCGCGATCGCAAGGGTTGCGGCGATGAACCAAGACCGATGGTGGCATTGTGGCGGGAGCATGTGGCCCACGAGACTCGACGAACGTGACGAAGGGGTTTGGGAAGTACCAATGTCGCGCGGCCTTCGCATTCGACTTCGGTGGACCCGACGGCTGCTCGTCCTCAGCGCATGAGCAGCGCCGGCAGCGCTCCGAGCGCGACCCACAGGAGTCCCTTTCCGAGGAAGAAGAGCCCGGCCAGACGAAGCGCAACGAGCGGGCTGCGGCGGCGTTCGCACGTCATCGCGCCACCTCGCGAGCGACCATCGGCTCGGCCTTCGCGAAGAGCCGTGGCATCAGCATGGGGACGCGCCGGCGATAGTCGACGTATCGCTGCCCGTGCAACTCGACGAGATCGCGCTCCTCCCAGCCGATCGCCGCGAGGATATAGAGCGTGGTGACGATGGCGAACACCAGGTGCGCCGCGGTCATCGTCGGCGTCGCCCAGAAGCCGATGAGCCAGCCGACGTACAGCGGATGGCGCACGGAGCGATAGAGAATCGGAGTCTTGAACGGCAGGTGCGTGTAGGACTTCCCGCGCAGGAAGAGCCAGACTTGGCGCAGTCCGAAGAGATCGAAGTGATTGATGAGGAACGTGCTGACCAGCACGAGCAGCCATCCCGCCGCCATGAGCCCGCGGAGCGCGATCCGCAACGCCGGGGCCTCCGCGTTCCAGATCACGCCGCCGAGCGGTTGCCACAAGGCGAACAGCGCGAGAAGCGCGATACTCGAGAACAGCACGTACGTGCTGCGCTCGGCGGGCTCCGGCACGATGCGAGTCCATGCGGCCTTGAACCAAGGGCGGGCCATCACGCTGTGCTGCACCGCGAAGAGCGCCAGCAGCGCCAGGTTCAAGGCGAGCGCCAAGGGCCACGACGGCGAGGACTCCCGCCGAAGCTGATCGAGCGCGGTCGGCGTACCGATTCCCGCGACGAAGCCGAACGCATAAAGAAACGTGCCGAAGAAGATGGCGTAGCAGACGAGCCCGTACGCGAAGACGCCGAGCCGCATCGCGAGCGAGCCACGCGCCTCCTCGCGTTCCTCCAAAGCTCTGCTTCGCGGCGTCGGTCCGCATGCTCCGACGGCGAGCGTGCGGACGGAACGCGTACGGGACTGTGACGAAACCATGGTCATGCGAACTCCTGGGTGCAAGGGACAACCGGCCGCCGGCGCGACGCGCGTTCGGCGGGATTCTCAAGCGAAGGTCGAGGCCCGTGCGACGAGTGCGAGCACGACGCCTGCGACCGTTCACCTTTGTCGTCTCAACATACGCACCGATTCCGCGCCCGCCAGTTGACTCGCGGTCAACCCAGGGGTGTACTCGTGGTACACCACCTCGCGATCGTCAGAAACGGGAGTGCACCTTGCCCCAAACCGCCCCTACGTCAAGTCGTGATCGATTGCTGCTGGCCGCTGCCGAGCTTTTCCTGCGCCACGGATTCGGACCCGTCGGTCTCGATCGGATCATCGACGCGGTGGGGGTGACGAAGACGACGTTCTACAAGCATTTCCCGAGCAAGGACGACCTCATCATCGCGGTGCTCGCGCACCAGCACGAGATCGAGATGCAGGCGCTCGCTGAGGACGTCGTAATGCGCGCCGGCGCCGATCCTTCGGCGCAGATCCTCGCGATGTTCGACGTCTTCCACGAGTGGTTCAGCGAAGAAGCGTTTCGCGGCTGCATGTTCCTCAACGCCGCCACGGAGTTCCCGCTGCCGACCGATCCGATCCACCTCGCGGCGATCGCGCACGGTCAAGGATTGCAGGCGTTCGTCCAGGAGAAGGCGATCGCCGCAGGCTTGGCGCCTGACGCCGCAGCGACGCTCGCGGCGCAGATCGTGATGCTCATCAGCGGTGCCGTCGTCTCGCGACAGACGGCGCGCATGGTCAACGCGGCGAAACTGGCGCAGCCGATGGTCGACGTGTTGCTGCGCCGGGCGTTGCAGCGCGCGTAACGACCCGCGTGCGTCGATCACCGAACGCCGACGATCGCCAACGCCGCCTGCAACGGGGCATCGCGCCCGCTCGCGACGTCGGTCGGCGTGTCGGACACCGCGACGTCCGGCTCGACGCCGGCGTCGGGCTGCGATGCGGCGCCTTCCTTCGGATAGAAACCGATCAAAGGCACGTCGATTTCGATATGCGATTCCGGCAGCGTCAGGAAGAAAAACGCGCCGCCGTTGATGCCGCGGCAATTGCCGCCGGTCGGTCGACCGACGAGGGTGCCGAGTCCGAGGCGCTTCACCGCCAGCGCGAACTCGAACGTCGCCGAGCTGTTCTCCGGGCCGACAAGCACGACGACCTTGCCTTCGAATCGACGGCCGCGCGGCTCGATCACGTCGCCGTCGGCAGACTCGCCTTCGCGCACGAGGCGCCGCAATCCGTCGGCATCGACCTCGTCGGACGCGGCGCTCCCCCACGATCGGAAGCTGGGATCCCACGTGGTCAGGTACGGCGTCAACGCGTCGGGGACCGAACGATAGCGCACCTTGCGCTCGAACGTCGGCAGCGCGGCGCGCGTCGCCACCAGCCGCGCGATGATCTCGTCGCCGACCGACGAGCCGCCTTCGTTGCCTCGAAGGTCGAACACGATGGCGCGATCTCCGCGCTCGATAGCCTCGTCGATCGCACGATCGAGCCACGCCTTCCAGTCCCACTTCGTCTTGTAGACGACCCACGTGGGCATCGCGACGAGAAGCACGCCCGGGGCGACTTCCCGCTTGGACCAGAGCGGCGCGTCCTTCTCGAGTTCCGGCGGGTTTGGGGGCATCCGCTCCGACGAAGGCACGGCGCGGAGAAACAGCGTGCGTTCGGGATCCTCTGGACGATCGCGCAGCGTCACGCTCCACCCGCCGTCGTGCGGGGGCGCGACGAAGGGCAGCAGCGTGTCGAACGTGAGGACCGGATCCGGCGACTCTGTCTCCAGGAGCGCGTATCGCTTCGCGTCGTTGCCGCCGTCGGCGCGAACGAGCGGAACGAGTCGCGAAAGTAGCTCGGCGACCGGACGGCCGTCGACCGCGATGATCTCCGCTCCGCGCGGAATCGAGGACGCGTCTCCGACGCCGCGCATCGCGACGACGCGACCGTCGAAACACCGAAACGCGACCGGCAGGCAACGCTGCGTGCCGAAGAGCTCTGCGCGAAGTTCCTCGGCGGTGTTCGCCGGGTTCGGGAACGTGTGTCCGCAGCGAATGGACGCCGACAAGCGCGTGAGCTCTTCGAAGAGCGCCCGCCTCGTCGCCCCGCCGGCAAACTTCCCTCGCACGGCGGCGCACGACTCGCGGAACGCGTCCACCGTCTGGTAGCGCGCGAGCCCCGGGTGCAGCTCGATCATCGCCTGCTCGAAGATGGACAGGTCCCGGGTGACCGCGTCGGCCGAGAGCGGCACCGCAGTGTGTTCCGCGACGACCGTGGCGGGCGGCGGCGCGATGGGCGCAGAGCGACACGCGACGAGCGCGGCGACGAACAGAGGAACGGCGCTGAAGATCATGAGGTCCGGGTCGAGAACGCCGCGCGTCGGGATGCGAGCCCCGCGACGTGCGCACGCCGCTCGGGACCTCGGTTCACGTCGTCCACTCGCCCAAGAGTACTGCGAGGTCCGCAGGTCCGACGACGCCGTCGAAGTTGAGGTCCGCGGCGCACGGCACCGCGCCGCCGCAGCCAGGCTGCGTTGCGTCCGCACTCCAGTTGCCCAGGAGGATCGCGAGGTCTGACGCGCCGACGACGAGATCGCAGTCGAGATCCGCACGCGGGCACGAGAATCCGGTGCCGGTAACGGTCCCCGTGCTGACGACCGTCGGATTGTCCGCGCCGAGACCGAGATCGATCACGCCCGTGTAGTCGAGCTGCAGCGCGAGCGTCGACGCGTCTCCGAATCCCGTCAGCGTGAACGGCACCCCCACGAAACTCGGCTCGAACATGTCGTTGAACGACATCGAGATGGAGGCGCCGTCCGCGGCGACCAGCTCCGCCGCGCCGCTCACGACCGGCGAGACGCCGACGAGCGTGCCGCAGCAGTTGTTGGCGATCGGCGCCGGCGGCCCGAGCGATCCGAGCGCCGCGTCCGCATCCATGGAGATGTTCGTCGCCGTGAGCGTCATGCCGAGCGGCAGGTCCCACGTCACCGGATTCTCGACGGGCTCGAGATGGATCGACTCGAGGCGCAGGGCCATCGGATGGTTGGAGCAGTCAAAGACGACGACGCCCGTCAGCGAACCGGTGACGGGGACGGACTTCGTGAGCTGGTTGCCCGCGAGCTCGAGCGTGACGTCGATCGGAACGCCCTGCGCGGGCAGCGCGTAGGCGACTTCCCGCGTCGAGCAGCCGGCGATGAGGTCGACCGAGAGATTCACCTCCCCGTCCATCGCCTCGCCGTTCGTCAGCGTGTTCATCGTCATCTGATAGTTGCCGGTCGGCAGCACGGCCTGCGAGACGTACACGTTGCTCGCGGAGCCGGGTCGGCTCAGGTTGTAGTTGAAGTTGATGAAGGGCGTCTCGAGCGTGCGCTTCAGCGTGAGCTTGCCGGTGACGAATCCGGTCGCGCCGGGAAGTCCGCCGGCGCCCTGGTGAATCGCGCTGCCGCGGGCGACGACAAGAACGTTGGTATTCGGCGCCGCCATCGAGAAGTTCAAAGTCAGGTTGCTCTTCGCCCAGCTGTCGACGCCGAAGAGGACGCGTCCCCAGGTCGCCTCGCGCTTGTTCACGACGCGACAGGAGACGATGCGCGAGGCGATCTCCTGCGTCATCAGCACGTTCGCGGTGATCTGCGTTCCGCCCACCGCGGCGTCGCACGACGCCCACGCGCCGCTCGGACCCGGAAACGCGAGGTTGAAGAAGTCGTAGTCGCTGTCGAATCCCTGCGCCGAGATGGTCACGAGCGACTCGACGAAACCGCTGCCGTTCGTGTATCCGAACTGCGCCGCCGCGATTGACGTCCATGCGGACGCGAGCGCGAGTGCCACCGTCTCCGGGTTTCGAATCGTTCGAACACGCATACGAAGGTCCTCTCCTGGCTGTCGGGCCGCGGCGCGTCTGGCCGCGCCGGCCGCGAGCCTCTCCACGGGAAAGCTAACGGCGCGCTCGTCGATGGCAAGCGCCCTCGGCGAAATCGCGGCAATTCGGCGGCCCGGCCCGGGCGGCACGACGACCACGGATCGCCGCGCCCGGCTCGAAAACTCAGCGCACGGCCGAACGCGCGCCGGCTACCGTCCGCCCCTCGCCTCGAGCTCTCTCCACGACGCGGCCTTCTCCGCGTAGCCCTGGCCCGGGCTTCTGCGGTCCCACGCTTCGTACAACTCGGCGAGGCGCCGCGCGGATTTCAGGATGTCGCGAGGCATCGCCAGCTTCGCCGCCGCGAGCTGCGTCCGACTCTCGACAAGGAGCGGCTCGGCCTCCTCGTAGCGGCCGAGCACGACGAGGCAGTGGCCGAGTTCGCCCTTCGCGATCGCCAGCTTCGCATCGGTCGGTGCGACCCGCGCTCGACGGATCTCCACGCCTCGACGGATCAGCGGTTCGGCGCCGGCCGCGTCGCCGAGATCGACCCTGACCGCGCCCAGCGCCGCGAGCGCCGATCCCGTGTCCGGGTGTTCCTCGCCGAGCGCCGCCGTGCGGATCGCCACAACCTGGTCGAGCTGCGCCCGCGCGTCGTCGAATCGGCCTAACAATCGCAACGTCTCGGCCAGGCTGGCCCGGGCGACGGCGGTGCTCGCGTGCTGCGGGCCGAAGACCCGCTCGAACCGCGCGACGACGTCGCGTCCGTCGGCTTCCGCGTCGTCCAATCGCCCGAGGTCGCGCTCGACGCACATCAGGTTGTGCATCGTGATGACCGTGTCGCGGTCGTCCTCGCCGTTCATGCGCCGTCCCAGCCCGAGCGCCCGTCGATAGAGCGGCTCGGCCTCGGCGAATCGACCTTGGCCGTGCAGGAGCACCGCGTAGCCGTTGATGGCGATGGCCGCCGACGGATGCTCCTCGGGCAGCGCGCGGGGGATGAGTTCGAGGATCGAACGGTAGATCCGTTCGGCCTCGGCCGGCTGGTCGGCGCGGGTGAGGTAGGTGGCAAGTTCCATGCGGGCCCGCAGCGTGGCGGGGTGTTCTTCGCCGCGCAACGCGGTCATGGTGCCGACGCAGCGCTTCTGCGCGTCGACGGCGTCTGACGTGTGACCCATCTGGAACTCGAGCTCCGAGAGCGCCTCCTCGCCCTCTGCGACGTCCAGCGTGTTTTCCCCCTGCACCTCCCGAAGAATCGCGATCGACTCCTCGCAGAACGGCAGCGCGTCCTTGAAGCGCCCCATTTTCTTGTAGAGGCCCGAGACGACGGAGAGCGTCGTCGCGGTCTTCGGATGCTTGTTGCCGTACACCTTGCGCGTGCGCGCGAGCGTGTCGAGCATGAGCGCCTCGGCCTCGTCGTGGCGTCCGCGCGAGTCGAGCACGCTCGCGAGGTTCATCCGGGCCGTCAGCGTGTCCGGGTCGTCGAGGCCGCGCACGCGGGCGCCCGTGTCCGCTGCCTCTCGATAGAGCGACTCGGCCTCGTCGAGCTTGCGTCGGTCGTGGAGGAGCACCGCGAGGCTGTTCACCGCGATCTGCGTGTCCACGGCGTCGCGCCCGAAGACTCGCGTCCGCACGTCGAGAATCCGCCGCAGGATGTCCTCCGCCTCGTCGTATTGACCGAGCGTGCGCAGCGCATTTGCGAGATCCGACTCGAGCCCCAGCGTCGTGCCGTGCTCGCTCCCGAGCCGGCTTTGCGCCCGCGCCGTCGCTTCGCGAAGCACCTGCATCGCGCCGTCCTTGTCGCCGCGCTGTCGCTTCATCGACGCGAGATCGGAGAGGCAATCGAACGTCGAGACGCTGTCCTCGCCCGAAAGCCTGCGACTCAGGTCGAGCGCCGCGAGCACGTGCGGCTCCGCCTTCTCCGGCATACCTAACGAGAGGTAGGTGTGACCGAGGATCTTCCGGATGCCCGCTTCCACGTCGGGCCGGTCCACGAACGCCGTCCCGACGGTCGATCCCGCGAGGTCGAGCGCCTGCGCGACGCTGGCGTCGCGTCCGGCGCGGCGCAGGTCGGCCGATCCGAGCATGGTCAACAGGAACTGGTTGATCGACTCGGCCTTCTCTTCGTTCGCCTCCGCGATGCGCCGCTCCTGCGACTGCGCGTCCGCGTAGCGGCGCTGCTCGCGCTCGGCGTCGAGCGCCCGCGCGAGCCCGATGCCGGTGCCGATCACGCCCGCGACGAGCGCCACCGCGACGAGGCACGCGGCGACGACCGGCCCGCGATAGCGCGCGGCGAACTTGCGAATGCGATACGCCCGGCTCGGCGGCGCCGCGAGGACCGGACGTCCGCCGAGATGCGCCCGCACGTCGCTCGCCAAGGCGTCCGCCGTCCCGTAGCGACGGCGGCGGTCCTTCTCCATCGCCTTCATCACGATCCAGTCGAGCTCGCCTCGGACCATCGCCCCCAGTCGCCGCGGCTCGGTGTGGCGCTTCGCGGCGACGGCGCCGATCGTGTCGCCGATGCGCGAGAGCCGCGTGCTCGGCTTCGGCGGCTCGATCTCGCGAATGATGCGCTGAACGTCGCCGTGCGACGCGCCGCGCAGGTTGCTGTCGTCAAACGGCGTCGAACCCGTGAGCAACTCGTAGAGCAGCACGCCGAGCGAGTACACGTCGGTGCGCGTGTCGATGTCGAGGCTGCCTTCGGCCTGCTCCGGACTCATGTACTCCGGCGTCCCGATCAGCACTCGATGCTCGGTGAAGACGGTCCTGTCGGTCAGCTTGGTGTCGATCGCCTTGGCGATGCCGAAGTCGATCACCTTCACGTGCGGCCGGTCGTCCTGCATGAAGACGAGCACGTTGGACGGCTTGATGTCGCGGTGGATGATCCCCTTCGTGTGCGCGTGCTGCACCGCGGCGCACACCTCGACGAAGAGCTCGAGCCGCTCGTCGACGGTGAGGTTGTGCCGGTCGCAGCACTCGACGATCGGCTCGCCGCGCACCAGCTCCATCACGAAGTACGGTCGCCCCGATTCGGTCGCACCTGCGTCGAACACCTTCGCGATGTTCGGATGGTCCATGAGCGCGAGCGCCTGGCGCTCCGCCTCGAAGCGCGCGATGACCTGGCGCGTGTCCATCCCGAGCTTCACGATCTTGAGCGCGACGCGGCGCTCGACCGGCTCCTGCTGCTCGGCCATGAAGACCGAGCCGTAGCCGCCCTCGCCGATCAGTTGCAGCAGCTTGTACGGTCCGATGCGGGCGCTCGGCCGATCGTGGGCCATCGACGCGATCGTCGTCGCGTCACCCGAGACCGGCGCGGCTTCCGCCGCGGGCTCGCGCACCTCGGCGGCGAGCAATGTCTCGACGCGGGCCCTGAGATGGGCGTCGCCGCGACATCCGCGGGCCACCGACGCGGCGCGATCGGCCGGCGGCAGCGCTCGGACGATCTCGTAGATGCGGGCCGCGACGTCGTCGTGCTGCTCGATCAACGGCGCCCCCGCTCGCGTCGCACGTCGAACGCCGCTCGCGTCAACGGCGGCCGTCCTTCACCCAGCGGGTCGACACCTTCGCCTTGCGGAGGAACGCGCTGAGTTGTCCCGTGTGATGCTGCACGTGGCGCAGGTTGTAGATCGCCGCCTCGGCGCGACTGAACGAGAGCCATGGAAAACCCGCGGGTCCGGCGAGCGACGACTCGGTCTCGCGGCGGATCGACGCCCGCAGGCGCTTTCGACAGTGCGTGACGTAGGCGAGGAGTTCGGGCTTCGTCATCACGCGGCTCGGATCCTCGTCCTCGACGTCCGACGCGCCGCCTGGATGGAACTTCGGATGCGGCTTCCATTCCGCCGCGGTGCGCGCCGTGTAGAGGTCGGTGCAGTAGAGCGTGTGGTAGGCGACGTGCCAGAACGCGTACTTGCCGACCTTGCCCTTCCACTTCGCCGCGGGACATTTCGCGATGCACTCTTCGAGCATGGCGAACGCCGCGTCGAATTGGCTGAGGACGATGTGTCGATAGGTCTCGAGTTTCACGCTCGCAAGAGTAACACGCGCGCGATACGGTGCCGCCATGCGAACTCTCCTTCTCGCGATCGTCGTCGGCGCGGCATTTCTCGCTTCATTCATCGCCGTCGGCGACGACCCGCCGCGCGAGCAGGAGACGACCGCGACGCCGCCGGCCGCGCCCTCGCCGACGCTCCCCGCGCTGAACGACGATCAGCCCAGGGAATACCCGGGACTGCACAACGTCGTCGCTTATGCCGAAGGCTTCGTCAGCGGAAGCGCGCCCGAGGGCGACGCGGGGTTCGACACGCTTCGAGCGCTCGGCATCAGGACGATCATCTCCGTCGACGGCGCGGAACCCGAGGTCGACAAGGCAACGTCGCGCGGCATGCGCTACGTGCACCTGCCGATCGGCTACGACGGTTTCGACGACGCGCGCAAGGCGGAACTGGTCCGCGCCGTGCGCGACCTGCCTCGCCCGATCTACATCCATTGCCATCACGGCAAGCACCGCTCCGCGGGCGCGGCCGGCACGATCGCGGTGTCGCTCGGCTGGCTCACCAACGACGCGGCCGTGGCCCGCATGAAGGTCTCCGGCACAGCGCCGAACTACACCGGGCTCTACTCGTGCACGCAGAAGGCGGCGGTGCTCGAGGCCGCGACGATCGACGCGGCGAGCGCCGAGTTCCCCGCGGTGACCAAGCCGAAGAGCATGGTGAAGGCGATGGTCGAGATCGAAGAGGTCGTCGATCACCTCAAGCTCATCGAGAAGGCGGGATGGAAGGCGCCGGGCGACCACCCTGATCTCGTGCCCGCGGCCGAGGCCGGTCGGCTCGCTGATCTTTTGCGCAATCTCGACGGCGACGCCGGGACGAAGAAGCGTCCGCCGGAATTCGCGACGCTCCTCGCGGAGAAGGCGAAGGTCGCGCAGGCGCTCGAGGACCTGCTCGTCGCGCCGCAGACCGATGCAGCCAAGGCGACCGAGCAGTTCAAGCTGGTCAACGCGTCGTGCAAGGAATGCCATCGTTCGTATCGCGATTGACGCGCGCGGCGACGTAGATCGGCGCACGTGGCGCACGTGGCGTCGGAACGCCGAGTGCGCGAAATCCGACGAACGGCGTGACGGACATCGAACGTGCGCGCATCCTGTCGGCCCCGTCGCCGCGCCGGTCGCGACGACGCGACTTGCCCCCTTTGACGGCGCCACCTCCCATGTGGAACGCGTTGCACGGCCCGATCGCCGTCCTTCCTCTCCTCCTCGCCGCCACGGCGCTTCCCGCGCCGACCGACGTCGACTACGCGCTGTCCCCCGCCGGAGGCGCCGACGCGAACGAGATCGCGGTGACGCTGCGATGCGTGGCCGACCCCGACGGTCGCACCGAGTTCGAGCTCGAGCGCGAATGGGGAGGCCATCGGAACGACGGCAGCGACGTGTCGAATCTCGCGGTCGCCGACGCGAGCGGTCGGGCGCTGGAGGTGCGGCGCGACCAGCCCTGGTCCTGGAGCGTCGCGGCGCCCGAAGGCACGCCGCTCGTCGCACGCTACGCGATCCGACGAACGCCCCCGCGCGGCGAAGGATCGAAGGGCAACGACTACCGAACGCGGCTCGACGATCGGCTCTTCCAGTGCATCGGGCACCTGGCGCTTCTCGCGCCACGGCACCTCTCGGGAAGCGATGCCCGGGACTTCGGCATCACGCTCAAGGGATTCGCCGATGCCGGTTGGGACGTGACGAGTTCGTGGGGTCCGGGCGAAGGCACGTTCGCGCGGCGGCTGCCGTCCTCGGAGTTCATGCACTCGATGATCCTCGCCGCGAAGCCCGGTGCCGCACGACTCCATCGCCGCGCGATCGGAGACCGGCAGATCGGATTCGCGATCGTCGGCGACGACTGGGGCTTCACCGACGATCAGTTCATCGCGCTCGCGACGAAGATCGTGACCCTCGAGCGCGACTTCTTCCGCGACCACTCCGACCCGTGGTTCCTCGTCACCGCGACGCCCGAGGGCGGCCGCGCGTCGCCCGGCGCCTTCAGCCTCGGCGGCACGGGACTCCTCAACTGTTTCGCGCTCTACTGCAACGCCGGGCTGAGCCTCGACGCCGGATCGCCGTACGCCGACGAGCTCGCCGTGCTGCTCGCCCACGAGTACTTCCACACGTGGAACGGCACGAAGATGCAGCCGAGCGACGGCGAGGGCGCCGACGAGGAAGCCGGCTACGGCGCGATGTGGTTCTCCGAGGGCTTCACCAACTACTTCGCGCGGAAGATCCTGCACCGCGCGGGCGTGATCGACGACGCGACGTTCGCGAGGAAGCTGAGCGAGGCGCTCGGCGGCTACGACGCGAATCCGTTCCGGAGCGCGCCGAACGACAAGATCCGCGAGCAGTTCTGGACCGACCGCGACGTCGGACAGTTGCCCTATCAGCGCGGCGACCTCGTCGCGCTCGCGATCGACGAGCGCATGACCGCTGCGTCGAACGGCGCACGCACGCTCGACGACCTGATGCGCGAACTCGTCGACGCCACGCGCGCGAAGCCCACGATCACGAACGCGCAGTTGCTTGAGCGCATCACCGCGGAAGTCGGACCGGAGTTCGCGGCGCAGCTTCGCGCGGCGATCTTCGACGGCGCCGACGTGCCGATTCCCGAACGCGTTACTCGTCCCGAGCTGCGGCTCTCGACGCAAACGATGCGCACGTTCGATCCCGGACTCGAGATCGACGCCAGTCACGAGTCGGGGACGGTGAAGGGCGTACGCGACGGCACGGAGGCGTACCGCGCGGGGCTCCGCAACGGCCAGAAACTGGTCAGCGCCACCATCGTGCCCGGCGCCGATCAGCGGACCGCGCCGAAAGCGGTCATCGAAATCGAGATCGACGGCGCGACGAAGCGCGTCGAGTACGACGCGATCAGCGAACCGAAGCGCGTGCGGCGCTACGCTCCGTGAGCGAGGCTGGCGCGGCCCGCGTCGCAATCGCCAGCTACTGTTATGCTCGTCGCCATGACCACGGCGGCGCCCTACTCGTCGCTCGCGACGATTCCCGGTGATGCCGGACGGTTCGTTGCGAGCCACCTGGATCGCACGTTCCGCCGGATGTTGCGCGGCGAGGGCGTCGTCGAAACGCCCGAGTTCGTGCGACTCATCACCGGCCAGCCGCATCCGTTCGGCAACCTCGCGATCTTCAGCCATGAACCCGCGGCCGATGACGTCGCGGCGGCGATCGAGCCGCTCGTCCACTGCGGCGCGCCGGCGGCGGCGATCTTCACCAATACGGTCGGCGCCGATGCACACGCGCGGCTCACGTCCGCAGGCTTCCAGCCGGCGGGAGCGATGCCCGCGATGGCGGTCGAAATCGACTCGCTGCCTGCGACCTCGATGCCGCAGGAGTGTGCGATGGTGCGCGTCGGCGCGGGCCCGGATGCCGACGCGTGGACGGCGACCTTCGCCGTCGGATACGAGTTGCCGCGGCCGGTCGCCGAGTGGTTTTCGCCGAACGCGGCGCGGGCCACTACGGACGAGCGTTCGCCGATCCAGTATTTCGTCGCGCTCAAGCGCGGACGGCCGGTCGCCACATCGATGCTCCACCTCGCCGACGGCGTCGCGGGCATCTACTGCGTCGCGACGACTCCCGAGGACCGGCGCCAAGGGCTCGGCGCGCATCTCACCGCCGAACCGCTTCGCCTCGCGCGGCGACAGGGCTATCGCGTCGGCATTCTGCAAGCGTCGCACGCCGGTCACCCGATCTATCGGGGGCTCGGCTTCCAGGATCTGGGAGGACTTCCGCTCTACGTGCGGATGCCCACCTAACACCACGACGATCGCGGCCCACGCGCCGCGTCGTCCCCTCGGAGAGTTCCCATGACCACGACGACCGCATCGAGCGCTAGCTCGCGCCTCAAGCTCCTCGGCATCCTCGCCATCTTCTTCGGCGTCTTCGCGATGCTGTCACCCATGATCACCGGACTCTCGGTGGTCATGATGCTCGGCGGCCTCGTCGCGGCGGGCGGCATCGCTCGCATGATCTGGGCGTTCCGATCGGGCAGCGTCGGCCGCGGCATCCTGATGTTCGCGATCGGCGTGTTGACGCTCCTCAGCGGACTCGTGATGCTCGCCAACCCGCTGTTCGCCTCCGCGGTGTTGACCACGCTGCTCGCGATCTACTTCGTCGCCGACGGCATCCTCGAGATCATCGCGGGCATTCGGCGCCGCCCGGCGAAGGGCTCGTGGTTCCTCATCTTGGGCGGCATCGTGTCGCTTCTCCTCGGCGAGATGCTCTGGACGCAATACCCGCTCAAGGGCCTCTGGGCGCTGGGCATCCTGTTCGGCGTGAAGCTCCTCTTCATCGGCATGACGATGCTCGCCGGCGGTACGGCACTCGGCAACGCGGCGGCGGCGGCGGCGGCGGAATCGCGTTAGCGGTCAAGACCTTGCTCCGCGAGGTTGACGCGGCTTCGTTGAAGGCGGCGGCGCCGCGATCCGCGGCGCCGCGCTCCATTTCCAATTGGGTTCGAGGCACCCGCTGAAGACGACCGGCACGGTCTGTCGACCCCTGCGCGCCTCGATCGACGGACCGAAAATTCCCGCCGCTCATCCAAAATTCCGGCGGGCGCTTCGCGTCGTCAATGCGCGGAGCAATATTGGAAGAGCGCCCGCGGGGGGCGCCGTGGTAATGCGCTCGCCCGGGCGGGCTCGCTGAGGAGAGATACATGATTCGCCAGATCCTGACCGTCGCGGCAATCGCCGCGGCCGCGACCGTTTCGTTCTCGGATGCTTCACTCGTCCAAGGTCGGCAGCGCGCCGTGCAGGCGCAGCCGAGGGCGGACTATGCGTATCGCTACTTCGAGGAGACGAAGCCGCTCGTCCTCGATCCGTCGCGCATCGCCGTGTTCGCGCCGTCGGCCGCTCAGCGCGAATCGCTCGCGGCGCGGATCGCGGCGCTCGACCTCGCCGGCGCGGAGTCGGGCATTCTCTTCGAGCACGGCTGGTCGAGCGTCAAGGTGCCGGAGGCCGATCGGAACGACGCCGGCATCGCGAGACTCGTTCGCGACATTCCCGATCCCGCGGGCGCCGTCGCGTTCGCCTCGCCGGTCTTCCTCGACGAGCACGGCGGCGAGATCGTGATGACGCAGGACGTCTTCGTCGGATTCGACGACGGCGTCGCCGCGGCGCAGGCGCAGGCGATCATCGCCGGCGCGGGCATTGGCGCGATCGTCGAGGCCGACTATCACGGGATGCCCGGCGTGTACAAGGTCCACGCGACGTCGAGCGACGGTTTCGAGGTACTCGCCCAGGCGAACGCGATGGCGAACATGCCGGGCGTGCGCTTCGCCGCGCCCAACCGAGTCGTGCGCGTCTATCCCGACGCGTTCATTCCCAACGACCCGAACTTCGGCATCACGTGGCCGCTGCAGAACGACGGGGGCTCGTACAACGGACAGTTCGCTGTCGCGGACATGGACATGGACGGCCCCGAGGCGTGGGACATTACCGTCGGATCGGCGTCGATCGTGGTCGCGGTGATCGACGAAGGCGTGCAACAGAATCACCCGGACCTGAATCAGGTGACGCCGGGGTTCGACGAGACGGGATTCGGCACCGATGGCGGTCCGGTCTTCGGGTATGACAACCACGGAACCTCGGTCGCCGGATGCATCGCCGGCAAGATCAACAACGCGCTCGGCACCTGCGGCATCGCGCCCGGCTGCCGCATCCGATCGTTCAAGGTCGCGTACGACACCGCGCCGGACCCGGCGTGGACAAGCCAGGACGACTGGATCGCGAACGGCGTCCTCGACGCGTGGGGCACCGGTTGCCGCATCACGAACTCGAGCTTCGGCGTCAGCTCTGCGGCGCTCATCACCAACGCCTACAACCTTTCGTCGGCGTTCGTCGTTCACTTCGCGTCCGCCGGCAATGGCGGCGCCGACGGCGTCGGCGATCCGACGTTGGGATATCCAGCAAGCCTGACGAGCGTGCAGGCCGTTGCTGCGCTCGACCCGGACGGCACGCTGACCAGCTTCAGTAACTATGGCACAGGCTTGAAGTACTCCGCGCCGGGGAGCAATTGCTATACGACCGATCGCACAGGTTCGCCTGGCTACTCCAGCGGCGATTACACCTGGTTCAGCGGCACCTCGGCAGCGTCCCCCTACGCGGCAGGCGTCGCGGCCCTGATCCTCTCGGCCGATCCGTCGCTCAACCCCAGCGGCGTGATCGGCATCATGGACTCGACGTGCGTCGATCGCGGCGCCCCGGGTTACGACACGACGTACGGTTGGGGCTTCGTGAACGCATACAACGCGGCGGCCGAAGCCGCGTACGGAGACGTCTGCGGTCTCAGCGGGAACTGCTACGCATCGCACGCGGGTCTCGGGTGCAGCGACTTCGACTGCTGCGCCGCGGTCTGCGCTCAGGACAGCTTCTGCTGCGCCACGCAATGGGACGGCGTCTGCGCCGACGAGGCGATTGCGACGTGCACGACCTGCGGTAGCCCAAGCGCGGGAAGTTGCTACGAATCCAATGGCTCGCCGAGTTGCAACGACGCAACGTGTTGCGCGATCGTCTGCGAGCTCGACGGATTCTGCTGCAACAACACCTGGGACGGCATCTGTGCAAACGAAGCGGACGACAATTGCGCGCCGGAGAACGACAATTGCAGCAATGCGATCACGATCACCGACGGCGTCTGGGCCTTCGACAACATCCATGCGACGACCGACGGTCTCGCCAACGGGATGTGCAACTTCTTCGGCGACAACCAAATCTACTCCGACGTCTGGTACCGCTGGACCGCTCCCTGCACGGGCGTATTGACCGTGAGCACGTGCGGAACCGCCACGTTCGACACGAAGATCGCGGTTTACGGCCAGAACGTTCTCGGCGGCTGTGGCTGCCCGGGCACGAATCCATTCACGTCCGCGCCGATGCTCGCCTGCGCCGACGACACCGACGGCTGCTCCGGCAACACGACGACGCTCTCGGTCAACGTGACCGCTGGCGATTGCTACAAGATTCGCATCGGCAGCTACTCGGCGACGGCGCAGGGCTCGGGCACGTTCGTCGTTTCCTGCGTCGTGCCGAACGACAACTGCGGGGACGCGATTCCGATCTCGAACGGCGTCACCAGTTTCTCGAACATCGGCGCGACCACCGACGGACCGGCGAACGCGACTTGCAACTTCTCTGGCTATGACCAGATCGGCGCGGACGTCTGGTACCTCTATACCGCGACCTGCACCGGACCGCTGACCATCAGCACCTGCGGCACCGCGAATTTCGATACGAAGATCGCGATCTACGGTCAGAATATCTTCGGATCGTGCGGCTGCCCCGGCGGGCTCTTCGGAGCGCCGATCCTCGGCTGCAACGACGACGCCAGCGGATGCGCTGGGTTCACGTCCTCGCTCACGGTCGATGTAACGGCAGGCAAGTGTTACCGAATCCGCGTCGGCGGCTATCAGGGCGCGCAAGGATCGGGAACGCTTTCGATCACTTGCGGCGCGTGCGTCGGCGACATCAACGGTGACGGGCAAGTGAACGCGGTTGACCTCGGGGCACTCCTCGGCTCGTGGGGCGGCCCCGGCGCCGGCGACCTCAACAACAACGGGATCACCGACGCAGTTGACCTCGGCCTGCTCCTGGGCAACTGGGGTCCGTGCTGAACCGGATGCTCGACGTCGAATATCTCGCGCTATGAAAACCGGGGCCCCGCTGAGTCGGGGCCCCGGTTCTTTTCGCTGAGCAACCTTCCAGCATCGCGGCGCGCCGTCGGTCCGCTCCGCGGTCGAGGCGCGTTGAGCGTCAGGTTCCCCAGTAGCCCAGCAACACGCTCAAGTCCGCCGCGTCGACGTCGCAATCGTGATCGAAGTCAGCGACGCAGCCCGAGCAATTCCCGCAAGGTCCCCACGCGCCGAGCAGGATCGAAAGATCGGCCGCATTGACGTGGCCGTCGCCGTTCAGATCGCCAGGCACGGCGACCGAGCCGTTTAGCGTGCCGCCGATCGTCAAGGATCGGCTGGACTCGCCGGCCCAGCTCGGCGCAGAGGCGCCGCTCGCGACGATCGTTCCGGGGCCAGACGCGCCAAAGGAATACGCCCGCAGCACGTCGAGTAACGAATCGAGCACCACCGCGCCGCCCGACGCGCCAAGCGACGGCGTCCAGCTTCCGGTCGTCTCCGCCGCATTGTTGAATCCCGACGTCACCGCGAACGTCGTGGCGACGAGCGTGGTCGGATTGACGGTCTGCAGGAGCGGCATCGCGCCGCCGCCGTTGACGTCGTACGCGACGAAGATCGAACCGCTCGGGCCGGCGCTGATACCGACCGGATTCTCTCCGATCCCCGGAACGAGATCGTTGTGCACGAAGACAAGCGGTCCCGCCGCCTGCGTACCCGCCGCGTTCAACGGCACGCGCACGATGCCGGTTTGGTCGTTGAACTGCCCGAGCGCGATCAGGCTGTTCGTCGACGCGTCGTAGATGATCGAGTTGAGCGTGTGCATGCCGGTGCCGAGCACGTTGACCTGCGCGCCACCGCCGACATCAAGCAACGGATGCACCACGTTGTTCGCGTCGAGATAGCGAGCGGTCACCCCGGTGAGCGCATACACGATGCCCCCGGGGCCGGGCGCGAGGAACGCCTGCACTTCGACATTTGGCGCGCTGATCGTCCCGAGCGTGCCGGCCGAGTCGACAGTGCCAATGAGACCGAATGCGGCCGGAACCATGATCTTCCCGCGGAACGGGTCGTAGGTGGCGGTCTGCGGATTCGACACGCCGGTGCCCGGGCCAAAGCTCCCGGCCGGCAAGAGCTTGAAGACCTCGCCGCTCACGTTCGGCGGGGAGAAGTGGTAGATGCCGGGCATGCCGCCGCCCGGAGCATCCACGAGCGATGCGCTGACCAGATAGATGTCGCCGGCCACGAAGGCCGCTGCGGCGATCGGCGAAGCCGCGAGCGTGAGAGCGAGCGATGCGATGAGATGAGTGCGCATGGATTCCTCCGGAATGGGACGACCGGCGCCGCAGCCCGGCGAGCCGGCCTGGTTTGGGGCAATCCACGCAATCGCTCCCGGAGCGGCGCAGCGGTTCTCGCCGAATTCGCGCCGCGATCGCCGTCGCTCACTCGACTGCGGGTGCGGCAGCCGACGTGCCCTCGAGGAACCGTGCGACGAGCGTGAGCACGTCGTTCGCTCGCTCGCGGTGCGGCACGTGGCCGCAGGGCTCAAGAATCGCGACCGTGCACGGGCCGCTCGACCACCGCTCGATCGCCCGCGGAAACGCGATCGAACCGAACTCGTCGCGATCGCCGTGGATCGCGAGAATCGGGCAACGAACGGCGGCGAGCACCGCTTCAAGGCTCCACCGCGCGAACTCCGGCGACAGCCAACGCTCGGCCCAGGCGCGCAGCACCCACTCGGCTCGCGAACCGTGGAGGCGCCGCAGCTTTTCGAACTGTTCCGGACGCGCGAACACGCGACACGCGTCGCGGATGCCTTCGAACGTGCGCTCCTCCATCACCGGTTGCGTCGCCTCGCTGATTACCGCGTCGCACGCGTCAGGCCAGGTCGACGCGATGTGAAACGCCATCGAGCCGCCCACGCTATGCCCGAAGAGGACGCAGCGGTCGATGCCGAGCGCACGCCGCAGCGCGGGAAACTGGGTCGTCGCCTCCTCGCGCACGAAGTCGGCCGAGGGAACGTCGTGACGCTCGCTCGAACGGCCGAATCCGAGCCGGTCATAGGCGAACACCGTGCGCCGCAGTCGACGGGACAGCGCGCCGGGGAACTCGCGCCAGAGATCGACGCAACCCAGCGAGTCGTGAAGCAGGATCAGCGGCGATTCACGCGACGCCCGCTCCCACGCGCGAACGAACACGCGGCCACCGGGAACATCGACGAAAGCGTCGCGAGTCGAGTCCGTCGATGCGTCCATGCGCGGCGCATCGTATGGCCCGCGCGATCGCAGCGACGGTTGCCGCCCGTCGATGCCCGCGGTAGAACACCGACGCGCTCGCCCACCACGTCGGAGTCGTCATGGCATCACGCTCGGCTCGTTCCGTCTCGCAACTGGCCACGGTCAAACGAAACGTCGAGCGGGCGGCGCGATCGGCAATGGATGCGGACGGCGGCCTGCTGCGCCTCGCGCCGACGTGGGTACCGCGATCGTTTCTCCAGCCCGGCAAGCGGCTGAAACTCCATCCGGACGACCTGTACGCGTTCGGGCTCGGCCGCGGAGGCATCGACGAGCGCTGGTTCGGCTCGACGACGGAAGCGGCCAACGATCAGCGCACACCCGACGAAGGCCTGAGCTACGTCGTGCACGACGGGCGGCGCTTCCTGCTGCGCGACGTCGTTGACGACCTCGGCGCCGAGATCGTCGGCGCTGCGATCTGGAAGAAGTACCGGCGCTGGCCCGTGTACTCGAAGTTCTTCGACAACATGGGACCGATCCCGCACCACATGCACCAGAACGCGGCGCAGGCGAAGCTGGTCGGGCGCGAGTGCAAGCCCGAGGCGTACTACTTCCCGCCGCAGCACAACAACGTCGGCAACAATTTTCCGTACACGTTCATGGGACTCGAGCCAGGCACGACGCGCGAAGAGGTGCGCCGCGCGATCGCCGACTGGCACAAGGGCGACAACCGCATCCTCGCGCTGAGCCGCGCGTACGCGCTCGAGACCGGCACGGGCTGGCTCATCCCGCCGGCGATCCTGCACGCGCCCGGTTCGCTCTGCACGTACGAGCCGCAATGGGGCAGCGACGTGTTCGCGATGTACCAGAATCTCGTCGAAGGTCGCGAGGTTCCGTGGTCGCTCCTCGTCAAGGACATGCCCAAGTCCAAGCACAAGGACATCGACTTCATCGTCGATCAGTTGGACTGGAACGGAAACCTCGATCCGAACTTCAAGGCGAATCACTTCCTGGCGCCGGTCGTCGATACGAGCGACGACGCGCACGTCGATCGCTGGATCGTCTATGGGCGCGTCGACACGGTGCAGTACTTCAGCGCCAAGGAATTGACCGTGAAGCCCGGCGCGAGCGTGACGATCAAGGACCGCGGCGCGAACTCGATCATCGTGGTGCAGGGCGAAGGCACGATGAACGCGCTGCGCCTGAACTGCCCGAAGCTCATCCGCTTCGGCGAACTCACCGAGGACGAGGTGTTCGTCACCGACCAGGCGGCCCGCGCGGGCGTCACGTATGCGAACACGAGCGCGACCGAGGACCTCGTCGTGCTGAGGTACTTCGGCCCCGAGGTGAATCCGCAGGCTCCCGAGATCGCACGCCATGCCTAATCAACTGCCGAAACTTCACAACGCGCTCTGGCCCGGCCTCGTCGGCAAGGGTTCGCCCGGCGCCGAACCGTGCATCGAACTCGATGCGATGCTCGATCTCACCGCGTCGGCCAGCGTGCGCGGCGTCAAGTTCGACGGCGTCGACGTCATCCTCGCCGCGCCGCACCTGGAGGTGAACGCGAACGACGACGAGCTCAAGCGTTTCGCCGACAAGGTCGCGAAGCGCGGGCTGGCCATCGGTTCGCTCGTGGCGCCGGTCTGGGGTCCGCTCGGCGGCGGCTCCGCGATGGGATCGAAGGCCGCGCGGGCGAAGTTCGTCGATCAGGTGCGGAAGAGCTGCCGCGTGGCGCGGCGCTTCCGCGAGCTCGGCGTGCGTCATGCGGGCATCGTGCGCATCGACTCGGCCGACAGCCCGACGAACTGGGCGAAGGATCCGGTCGGCAACACGAAGAAGATCGTCGCGACGTTCAAGGACGCGGCCCGCATCGCCGCGGACCACGGCGAGCGACTCGCGGCCGAAGGCGAGATCTGCTGGGCCGGGATGCACGGATGGAAGTCGATGCTGCGCCTGCTCGAAGCAGTCGGCATGCCTCAGACGCTCGGCTTCCAGGCCGACCTCGCGCATACCTATCTCTTCCTCCTCGGCTGGAACGCGCCGAAGGAGGCGCTCCTCAAGCCCGGGTACGGCGAGGCGCAATTCTGGGCCGCGTATAAGAAAATGACCGACGCCCTGCGGCCATGGACCTTCGACGTGCACGTCGCGCAGAACGACGGCACGGTGTTCGGATCCGGCACGCACGACAAGACCGGTCGCCACTGCCTCGCGAACGACCCGACCGGAAAGCTCGACATCGTGAAGGCCGCGGGCTACTGGCTGACCGACGGCGGCGCGCCACTCGCGCGGTTCCAGCACATCTGCTGGGACGGCTGCATGTTCCCGAACAAGACGATGCTGAAGCGAAAGACATGGAACGACGTGCTCGCCGCCATGATCAAGGTGCGCGAGGCCCACGGCCTGCGCTGGTGAGCGACGCTTCGAACGACGCCCGTGACACGGGAGCCACATGACCCACGACCTGCGCATCGCGATGATCGGATACGGCTTCATGGGCAAGGCGCACTCGCACGCCTATCGCACCGTGAGCAATTTCTTCCGGCGCGAGCGCCGGCCCGTTCTGCAAGTCCTCTGCGGGCGCGATCCTGCGAAGGCCAAGGCGTTCGCCGAGACCTGGGGCTATCGCCACGTGGCGCACGACTGGCGCGAGGTCGTCACGCGCAGCGACGTCGACGCCGTCGACATCTGCACGCCGAACGACTCGCACGCGGAGATCGCGATCGCCGCCGCTCGCGCCGGCAAGATGATTCTGTGCGAGAAGCCGCTCGCGAGAGACACTGCCGAAGGCGAGCGCATGGTGCGTGCGGTCGAGGACGCGAAGGTTGCAAACACCGTCTGGTACAACTATCGCCGTATTCCGGCGGTGACGCTCGCGAAGCAACTCATCGCGGAAGGGCGTCTCGGCAAGATCTTCCACTTCCGCGCCCAGTTCCTGCAGGACTGGACGATCAGCGCCGACCTGCCCCAAGGCGGCGCAGGACTGTGGCGACTCGACGTCGGCGCCGCCGGCTCGGGCGTCACCGGCGACCTGCTCGCGCACTGCATCGACACCGCGCAGTGGCTCAACGGCGGCATTACTCGCGTCGTGGCCCGCACCGAGACGTTCATCAAGCGGCGCATGCACGTTCTCACCGGCAAGCTCGAGGACGTCGGCATCGACGACGCGTGCGAGTTTCTGTGCGACTTCGCGAACGGCTCGCTCGGCAACTTCGAGTCCACGCGATACGCGCGAGGTCACAAGGCGAAATACACATTCGAGATCAACGGCGAGCACGCGTCGATCGCCTGGGACCTGCAGGACCTGCACCGCCTGCAGTACTTCGACCACCGCGACGAGGGCATCATCCGAGGCTGGCACTCGGTGCACGTGACCGACGGCGATCACCCATACATGAAGGAATGGTGGGTGCCCGGCCTCGCGATCGGATACGAGCATTCGTTCATCCACCAGCTTGCCGATTTCCTTCAGTCGCTCGAGTCGGGGACGGCGACGCATCCGACCTTCCGCGACGCGTGGGAAACGGGCAAGGTGTGCGACGCGGTGCTGCGAAGCGCGAAGACGCGACAATGGGAACCGACCGGCGTCGACTGGCGCGAGCAGTGACGCGATGCTTACGAACACACCGAGGAGATCGAGCATGACGAGCAAGGCTTCGACCGGCACCCGTGTTTGTTTTGCCCACATCGCGTCAGTCGCGTTCGCGTCGCTCGCGTTCGCCGCGATCGGCTCGATCGGCGCGACGACCTCGGAGCAATCGGCGCCGCAGCAGCCGGCGGCGAAGTCGCTCTTCAACGGAGTCGACCTCACGGGGTGGGACGGCGATCCGCGCTTCTGGCGTGTCGAGAACGGCCTGCTCACCGGCGAGACGACGGCCAAGACGCCCGCCGAGCACAACACGTTCATTATCTATCGGGGTGGCGAGGTCAAGGATTTCGAGCTCACGTTCGACTACGTGATCCGCTCCGACTGGGCCAACTCGGGCTTGCAATACCGAAGCTTCGAGAAGCCGGTCGCCGGCGCCGACAACGCCGGACGCTGGATCGTGGGTGGCTATCAGGCGGATATCGATACCCCGGTGACCTACACGGGGATCCTCTACGGTGAACTCGATCGCGCGATCATGGCGCAGCGCGGCCAGAAGGTCGAGATCGAACCGGGCGGCAAGCCGAAGGTCGTCGGCTCGCTCGGCGATCCGGCGGAGCTCGCAAAGAAAATCAACGGCAAGGACGGCTGGAACACGTATCGCGTCGTCGCCCGCGGCAACCATCTCACGCACGAGATCAACGGAGTGACGATGGTCGACGTCGTCGACAACGACGCGGTCGTCACCGAGCCGCTGGCGAAGGGTGCGCGCACGCACGGCGTCCTGGCCTTCCAGCTTCATGCGGGCCAGCCGATGAAGATCCAGTTCCGCAACGTTTCCCTGCGCACGCTGGACGGCGCGAAGTAGCCGCGTCGGTCAGGGAGGCTGCAATCGGATCGACGAATCGTGACGGCGATTCGCCGGTTGCGCGTATTTGGAGGCCAAACGCCCGCACTGATCCGTACGCGCACTCGCCGCGCGGACGAATCGAAGGAGAGAGCCATGGGAATCGAATCGCTTGCGAGACGGAAGGTCCAGCTCGCTGCCCTCATTGCCGCCGGCATGTGCGTGCACACCGCCGCGGCCGCCACGGTCGACTTCAACTTCAGCATCAGCTACTCGGGCATGTCGATCACCGGGCGGCTGATCGGTCTGAGCCTCGACGCGAACGGCAACGGCACCGAGGTCGATCCCACAAGCGTGTTGATCTTCTCCGCGCCGGCGTCCGTCGGGCTGCCCGCGAGCCCGAGCAACCCCTACGCCTTCATTCCGCACACGTTCGAGCGCTCGACGCTCTTCCAAGGCACGTTCATCAGCACCACGCCCGGCGTCTACGGATTCCAGGTGTCGAACTACACGATCTCGCCACCGCTCCAAAACCTCTTGATGTCCGACGACGGCGCCGACGTCACGCTGGTGTTCAACTTCGGCGCTTCGCTCGGCGGCGAAGGCGGTGTCGCGACGTACGGGATCATGGCAGAAGAAGACGCGCTGTGGCCGGCAATCAATACGTCCGTAAGCTTCACGGCCGTCTTGCCCGGCGATCTGAATTCCGATGGTCACGTCAACGGCGCGGACCTCGCGCTCATGCTCGGCGCTTGGGGAACGAACAGCGCGACCTCGGACCTGAATCATGACGGCGTCGTCAACGCCACCGACCTTGGGACGCTCCTCGGCGCGTGGACGGGGTAACCCGAACGCGAGCGAGGCGACCGTATGACGATTCGGCAGCGCACGTATCTCCTCTACGCACTGCCGGCGCCGGCGATGCTCATCGCCGCGGAGATCTACCTGCTGATCGGATGGCGCGCAAGCGTCCGCCGCGCCCGAGGCCAATGCGGCCACTGCGGCTACGACCTACGCTCGTCCGACGCGGCGGCCTGCCCAGAGTGCGGCTCGCTCAGGTCGTAGGCGTTGGGATGTTCGTCGGACCTGTCGGGATCGGGCCCCGGGCTCTCGAGTCGCGTGTTCGGGGGTCGGCACTGACGCTCGCCGTGTCTCACTGACGCGGGACGCCGCGAGCGTGAGCGCGGTCCGAGCGCCGAACGCGGAGGGGTGCATGGCGTTCAGCCGGATGATCGCGCTGCGTGGGTGCCGACCCAAGCGCGCTGACGAGCGCCGGGGCCGATCCCTTCACCTCGCGCGGCCGCGCGAGGCCTCGCCGCGCGCGAAGCCTCGCGCGCGGAACGGACGGTGGCGTCGAGGGCCCATGCCCACGCGATGTCGCCCATGCGTCGCGGGCGATCCGCGTTCCCATCGAGCGTCCCCTCTCGCGCCGATCGGCCGGCGCCATCGTGGGGACCCTCCGGAGATCCCGGAACCGAACCGAGCACTTCGTTCGCGCTCGATCCGGAGTGCCACTCCGGGACCGGACGCGCGCCGCGTTTGGTCAGGTGCGTCGCGCGCCTTTGAGCCGAGGTACGTCCAACTGAGCGGAAGAAACCGCCGCTCGCGGCGATGAGACCCTTCGCAGCCTCAGGTGGGCGGCGCCTGCCGCCGACGACTGCGTTCGTCGCGCACGGCGACTGAACGAATCGACCGAAGAATCGCTCCAAGCGCCGCGTGGCTCACGCGCGGCGATTGGAGCAAGGCCTGTGGAATGTCGTTCACGAAATCGAGGATCGGGTGCGTGCCACCTCCGTGTGCTTTCGTGCGAACGCGCGGCCGCGAGGCTGCGATCCGGTGAGGACCTTCGCCCGAACGTCCTCGAGCAGCGCCTCTGGATCGTTCGGCGCAGAGTCGCCGTCGGCGTCCGCGCCGTCGTGTCGTCGCTTCCGCCGCGTCTCGGTCGCCTCCATCGTGAGTCGCGTGATGAGCGAACCGAATCGCTCCAGCGCCTGCGACACGGTCATGCGGCTGACGTCGAGGAAATGGCGGAAGCACTGCGTGTGCGCCGCCACGTGGGCGACGGCCACCTGGGCACACACGACGCCCTCCGCTTCCAACTCCTCGACGAGCGTGCGCAGCGCGATGACCGAGCATTCGGTCGGCTCGGAGTCCGAGACCATCACGAGCACGCGCCGCGAGTGCGTACTTGAGCGTGCGAACTCGGCGGCGCGGTGCAACGCCCCCGCGTCGTTGTTACCGCCTCCGGACTCCAGCGACGCGATGTTGCTCAGCGTCGACGGGGCGTGCACGTCGCCGAGCACGTAGAGAGCATCGCTGTCGAACGCGCACACCTGCCCGCCGATGCCCGCGATGCCCGCCATCGCGTCGACGACGAGCAGCGCGAACTTGCGAGCCAGATCCATGCGCTGTCCGTTCATGCTTCCGCTTCGGTCGATCACCAGACCGACGTAGCAGTCGGCGAGGCGCGTGTCACGGCGCCGCACGAGCAGGTCGATCGTGGGAACGACTGCAGCGCGACGGGCTGCGGCGAGATCGAGCGTCGCGCCGGCGCGGGCTCCGTACTCGTCCACGCGGCGCAGGCCCAGACGTTCGAAATGCTCGCGCAAGCGGCGAACCTCCGGGCCCAGACCTTGGCGCAACGCGGCCATCGACGACGCCTTCTTCGCCGACGTGCTGGTCCATGGCCGCGACGGAAGCCGGGAGAACCGCGTGTTCGGCGCCTCGTTCGGCTGACTTCGCCCGCCGTAGCGGCCCGGCCGCGACCACCTCAACCGATCCATGAGGCGCTTGGTCATCGCCTCGCTGCGGCGCGTGATCCGCGAGTCCGGCGTTGGCGCGAAGACGCCGACGGCACCGTCCGACGCATGCGAAGCACTGACCGCGCGGCGAATGAACGCGTCGAGGGTGCGCAGCGACGCCGAGCGCATCAACGCCCTCGAGCGTTCGGTGCGCCGCTTGGACATCGCTTGGTCGGAGTCGCGGAGCAGCCTGTTGATCGTGCGGGCGAGCGAGACGACCTCGGCGTGCGAGCGGCGGCGCAGGTCGTCGGGCACCAGTTGCATCGCGCGGCGCAGCACCTCGGGATCGGCAACTCCCTCGAGGATCGCGGGATCGCAGCCACCGCGCACGCACGCCATCCACGCTTCACCGGTGCCGGACATGACCGGGAGCCGCAGGGCGTCCATCGCGGTGAGTTCGATCGTCGCGTCGGCGCCGAGCGCCCTCGCGCCGGGACGCAGGCGCCCGGGCGCGGTTCGCGACTCGATGCGATCGAAGAGCGCATCGAGCGAGACACGCAGCGCCTCCGCAAGTTCGCCCGCGGGCACCTGATGCGCCGAGCGGAAGAAGACATGGGACCGCAGGCGATCGAGCCACGTCCCGAAGGCGGGATCGATCGTTCGCATGTGACGTTCGAGCCGCTCGTCGAGCAGGGCGTTGTAGATCCCGCCGCAGCCCGCGCTCGCCGCCCGCTTCCAGGTCCCCCGGAAGCCCGGGTGCGAGAAGTCGCACACGTGGTGACCGAGTTCGTGGATGACGAGGCCGCGCACGATGTCGTCGCCGTGTTCGACGCCGTCGATGATCGGCGACTCGTCGATGTAGATCGTGATGACGCCGTCGCCGCCCGGCTCGTGCGTCATGCCCGCGCCGCCGCGCATCGGGCGCATCGTCACCGGCGCTCCGGTCAAGCGCTGGCCGACGTCCATCGCCCACGCGCGGATCGCCTCGATGCGGGCGATGGTCGCGGGCCACTGAGTCCTTGCGCCGGCCGGGTCGCCTTGATCGAGCGCCGCGAACGCGGCGCGGGCGATGTGCGCGTCGTTCGTCTCGACCGAATCCTCGGCGGCGCCGCATCCCGGCGCTATCGTCGCGGCACGAAGCAGCCCCCGCGCCGCGAGCGCGTCGGGCATCGCCGCGCCAAGCACCCGAATGACCTTCAGCAAGGCGTTGTCCTGGATCGCGCCAGCGCTCAGCGCCGCCAGGATCGCCGGCGCGTGCAGCGTCGCTTCCGCGGTCGAGCCGATGGCATCGACCGCCGCGGCGATGACCGTCTCGCTCGGATCACGAAGGCCCGACTCGATCAGCGCGCGACGCGGCTCGTGCGGCATGCCGTCCATCGCCTGAAGCAGCGCCGCGCGCACCGAGGCGTCCGATTCGAGCAGCATTCGTTCGACGCGCCACGCCGGCGGCGGTGGCGGCTGCAGCGCGACCGCCCGCCGCATCGCCTGCGCCCGCACCTCGGGGAGTCGCGCTGAAGCCGCGAGTTCGGGCATCCACTGCCCGCACTGCTCTCGGGGCAGCGCGGCCGCGAGCCGCGGCGCTCCGGGGGCGACCGAGCGGAGAAGTTCGCGACGCACTCGATCGAACTCCGGCGCCTCGGCCGGCAGCGAGGCGAGGTGCGTCGCGAGGCGCAGCGCCTGCTCATGGTCGAGCGCGCGGAGGATGGCCGACAGTTCGCATCGCAGGAGTATCCAGCCGGGCTCTTGACCCAGCACCGCGTGGAGTTGCTGCGGCGCAAGTCGGCGCATGGCGATTCGCGCGGCCCGCCGGAGATCGCCGCTGGGTGACCGGGACGGCGCATCGGAGGGCGCTTCGCTCTCGAGCGCAGCGAGGATCGCCCAACTCCGCACGCCGAACCTCGAGTCGCCGAGCGCGCGTTGAATCGCGACGTCGCGCTCCTCGGGCGTCAGGAGGTCATGCCGTTCGCGGAGCACCAGCATCGCGGCGCGACGGACGCTCGGGTCTTCGTCGGTGAGCCCGGCGACCACCATTGGCCGCCCGCGCTCCGCGTCGACGCGCTCGCGCCGTGGGTCGAGCATCGCCCGAAGACTACCGAGAAGCGCGTGCGAGACGCGCATGGCCGCTCGGCGAACGTCCAGCTCGCCACCGTCATCGGAGCTCCCGGTCGCCCGCGCGACGAGCGCCTTGACGACCTCGGCGCACGACGGGTCCGCGGCGGCGCGTCGCTCGAGCGCATCGCGCCGCGCGAGCACCGCCGCCGACGAGATCATGCGAGCGCCGAGCCATCGCTTCGCGTCGTCAGGGGACTCGAGCATCACGATCGCGGCGTCGTCGATCGAGCTCGGACGAGGCTCGGGCCAGCCGCCGAGACTGCGGGCGACGTAGTCCTGCACGCTGTCGGTGGTGTGGCGGTCGACGCGCTCGAGCAGCGCGGGGACGCACGCGGCGCACTCCAACCTGCGGGCGATATCGGCGGCGAACATCGCGCTGCGCGAGCCGTGCGCGATGAGTTCCTCGACGACGCGCCGGCGGTCGGACTCGTCGAGCACCAGCGTGTCGACGGCTTCCACCGCGGCGAGTCCCACCTCGGCGGACGACTGGAGCAGGTGACAGACTTCGCGGGACGTCTCGGGACACGGATCGATTGTCGCGCGAACGAGACCGGCGGTCTGATCTGCTTCGTTCGGGCTGCGCAGCGACGAGACGATGTCGAGACGCTTGCCGTCGAGCGCCGCTTCAATCACCTCGCCTGCGGCCGCGGCGAGCGCCTTGTGCGGCTCCGCCGACGCGGTCATCGCCGACGACGGGATGACGGCAGCGCGGAGCACCGATGCAGCGCGCACGAGTTCGTCGCTCGCTCCGACCGGCGTGCCCGCCGCGGCGCACCGGCGGGCGACGGCGAGCGCGACCTGCGCCGCATGGCGCTTCACCCGCCACGGATGGTCGAGCCTCATGAAGTCGACGGCCGCAGCCGCCGCGGCGAGCGGCGCACACTCGGCGAGGATCGCGGGCGCAGCGTCGTGAAGCTGTGGCATCGCGATCGCGCGATGCACGCCGTCGGTGGTCTCGTCGAGCAGGCGGCGCACGAGCGACGCGCGGGCGGCGGCGTTCAGCCGTCCGCGAGCGGCGTCGTGGCAGAGGCGATCGAGCGAGGCGCCGGCGTCGCTCATCGCACACCCGCCTTGTTCAGCGCCTCCTTCACCACCTTCCACGCGGTGCCCGCCTCCGAGTGCGCGTCATCCCACGTGCCCTCGAAGCGGCCGCAGAAGCTCGCGCGCATGAGATCGGACAGCGGCTCGCTCGACGCGCCCACGAGTTCGGCGCAGCCCAACTGGCGCACGACCTCCTCCGTAGCCCGCATGCTGAGCCCGACCCGCAGCGTCGACTTGGACCGGATCGCGTTCGCGACGTCGACGACGACGGCGATCATCTGCCGCGCGACCGACGGATATCGATGCGCGAGGATTCGAACCTCGGCCTCGGCCGGCGGGTAGCTCATCTTGACCGGCGAGAAGCGGTCGAGTTGCGCCGGATCGAGGCGCGACGCGCCGGTGAACTGCGATCCGGAGTTCGTCGCCGCGACCCAGACGACGTTCGGCGGAATCGGCACGAGACACCCCGCCTTCGGGCTCCACAGTCGCCGCGAAACGTCGAGCGCCGACAGCAGGCCGTTCCGGGCCTGGTCGCGACACCGATTGAACTCGTCGAGGAAGACGAGCCAGCGCGACGACGGCGTGGCGGTCGCTTCCTCGATCGCCGTCAGGATCGGCGTGGGCACCCACACCGTCTCGACCGCACCCGACGCTGACGCGCGAAGCTGCAACGTCGCGACGAAGTCCGTCGGTTCGTACACCGCGCTGCAGTTGAAGACCACGTAGCGCATGCCAAGCGCTTCGGCGACCTTCAGCGAGAGCACCGTCTTGCCGCAGCCCTGCGGTCCGTCGAGCAGGATGTTCGAACCGCCCTCGAGCAGCGTCTGGATGCGCGCGGCGACGAAGTGGTCGATGGAGAACTCGCGCTCGTCGAAGACGAGCGGCGCGCGACCGACCCACACGACCTCGATGCAGCCGTGCGCTCGGGCTTCGGGCTTGCGGATGCGATCCACGCGCACGCGGCAGGGCACGTGACACTGGATGCGGGCGTCGTTCGAGAGGATGACCTTCGGGGCGCGACGACCGTCCATGCGCGTCGCGCGGAAGCGGAACGGACTCGTCGCGTTCGGGTTCGACTCGAACGCGGTGACGAACGTTTGTCCGACAGCGGGCGATCGAGGCGCGTCGCTCTTCCGGCGCGCCTCCGGAGACGCTTCAGCAGGCTGGATGTCGGACGGGCCCATTGCCCGCGTCGGCCCCAGCGCGGGCGACGAGTCGCCCCGCGCCGCGCGGCGAGCCCGCGTTGCAGGTCGTTCGGTGGCGACCGCCTTGGGAGCGCCGGCGGTCGAGGCGAAGAGCGACGGCGGCGTGGCCGGCGCATGCGGACGAGAGGCGGGGAGTTTCGGCATGGGACTTCCTCTCCGTGCGGCCGGGCCGGGTTTTCCGGGCGGACGAACGGGCGATGGCGACAAGACACCGCGAGCGAGTCACGTTCATGACTCGCCTGACGCACGGGACAACCAACGCGGAGCGTGGCTCCGGGCGTCAATTGGAGGTGCGTATGTGTCTCAATCGAGCCCCTGCCGAGTGAGCGATCGAGGTCCCCATCGAGGACGAAATCAGGCGGGGACGAGGCGTGCTCGCGTTCGTCCACCAGCGGATGTCAAGGCATTGCCGCGACTGGAGTTCCCGTCCATGGGTGTTTCCGACTGCGTGCGTGACCGACATCGTGAATCCTTCGCGAAAGCGGTGCGAGCGCCGCCGACAGGCGTTTGCGTACGACGCCACCGCTCCCGAGCGAGCGCCCTGTGAGGGGATCCCGGAAGCCCTGGTGAAGCGGGCAACCATCCAACGCGACCGCATTGAGCGTTCGCGTTCCCGTTCCATCAAGATGAGCTCAGTGGTCGCGCTGAAACGCCCTTCGGCGTGTGTTCCTACTCCGACGGCGTGAAGGTACCGAGGCGTTTGGGCATGTCAAGAGTCGCGCGCAAATTCTGCGCGCGAAGGATTCGCATCCCAACTGTCCCGTCGCGAGCACCCGTCAACGCCGCGCAGTCGGGCGCATCGAGGATGCGCGGCGGCTTGACCACCGGCCGCGCGTGCGAAGCTGCCGAGGCACATCCACTGCGTCCCGTCGCGCCGCTCGCATGTGACGACCGACGCTCGCTACTTCGTCACGGTTGCGCTCGCGGTGACTGCGCTCGGCGGCACCTCGACCCAGAACCAGCCGCGCAGGTCTCCGGCCTTGAAGCCGGTCGCTTCATCCTTCGGGTAGTTCTTTCCAAGCGCGGCCACCACTCCGGGGTCGAGGCGATCCGCCGGCCCGTGACACGGCAGGCACATCGACGCGAGCCTGATCGGCAACACGGCGCCGAATGAGCCATCGTTCGCCACCGCGAAGCGCGGGAGCAGGAAACCGTCCGGCCCCTTCGGTCCGTCGGCGCCCATCAGCGGCGTCGCCCATCGCGGCGCGACGTTCGACGCGTTGCGCAGCCGATGGCTGGTGCGGCCGGTCATCACGCCTCGCTCGGCCGCGACCGCTTGCGCGATCTTCGGCGCCTCGTCCTTGCACACGCCAATCGCACCCGACGGTCCGATGGGTGTTCCATCGTCGCCGAGCCCGTCGAATCGACGAGGTGCGCAGGGATGCGCCGCGCGGATCCGTCGTCGCATGACCGTCGCCAATTCCAGGATTTCCGCGTCACGCTCAGGTCGACTCTGCTAGACTCGCTTCGTCGGTGAGGAGCCCCGCTCCTCGCACCTTCATTCTTCTCCCAATCATGTGAAGGGGAGTCACCAGAAGGTGGAAAAGGTCGCGATCTTCACGGATCGCCCGCGATGTCTGTATTGCCCCACCCGGCTTTGCCGAATTCAGTGAGGCGTACGGTCATGCGTACGCCGACAGCGTCTCCCGCATCGAGGCAACCCTCACGCAGGCCGACGCAACCCCGACTTTCGCTCCAGTGCCGACGTACGGCACGCGACGAGTCGGGTTGGCGGATTTGTTCTGCGTAGCGCTTTGTCTTCGCCGCCGGCATCAGTCGCGGGTTCATTGCGGGATCAGATCGAACACGCCGTCATTCACGCCGATCCGGCCACGCCACGTCTGGCGCGGGCCTGATCGCAGGAGTCTGTTTTTCTTGGTCACTTTCAAGTCACTGCATCTCGCCGCTCCCCTCCTCCGCGCGCTCGAGGAGAGCGCCTATCACACGCCGACGCCGATCCAGGCGCAGGCCATTCCGCCCGCGCTCGAAGGTCGCGACCTTCTCGGCTGCGCGCAGACCGGCACGGGGAAGACCGCGGCGTTCGCACTGCCGATCCTGCAGCGCCTGACGGCGCACCGGCACGCGGCTCACGCGACGGACGGCGCCCACGGCCCGCGCTCGCCGCGCGTGCTCGTCCTCGCCCCGACGCGCGAGCTGGCGACGCAGATCAACGAGAGCTTCGCCACCTATGGCGCGCACACCGGAATCGTCTCGACGGTGATCTTCGGCGGCGTCAGCCAGCATCACCAAGTCATCGCGCTGAAGCGCGGCGTGGACGTGCTCGTCGCGACGCCGGGTCGCCTCATCGATCTCATGCAGCAGCGACTCGTGCGCCTCGACGCCGTCGAGACATTCGTCCTCGACGAGGCCGATCGCATGCTCGACATGGGATTCATCGAGCCGGTGCGTCGCATCGCGAAGGCGCTCACCGCCCGCAAGCAGACGATGCTCTTCTCCGCGACCATGCCGAAGGAGATCGTGCAGCTCGCGGAGTCGCTCCTCAAGAACCCCGTCCGTGTCGCCGTGACGCCGGTCGCGTCGACGGTGCCGAAGATCGACCAGTCGGTCTACATGGTGTCGCAGGCCCGCAAGCAGGCGCTCCTCACGCACCTCCTGCGTGAAGGCAACATCGTTCGCGCGATCGTGTTCACCCGCACGAAGCACGGCGCCGATCGCGTGAGCGTGAAGCTCAACCGCGTCGGCATCAGCGCGGACGCGATCCACGGCAACAAGGCACAGAACCGTCGTCAGCGGGCCCTCGAAGGGTTCCGCAACGGAACGACGCGCGTGCTCGTCGCGACCGACATCGCCGCGCGCGGCATCGACATCGACGGCGTCACGCACGTCTTCAACGTCGACCTGCCGGACGAGCCGGAGTCGTACGTGCATCGCATCGGCCGCACCGCGCGATCGGGCGCGACCGGCACCGCGATCGCCTTCTGCGACGCGGAGGAGCGAGGCAATCTCCGCGACATCGAGAAGCTGATCGGCAAGCCGATCCGCGCGATCACCACGCTGCCGGTCGAGGTCGACGCCGTGGCTCGCGAAGTGGACGCGTCGGGCGCGCTGGCGCAGACGAAGTCGCACGGCAGCGGCCAATCGCATTCGCGCGGAGGCGGTCACGGCCGATCCCAACCGCGCGCCCAGCGCGGCGGAGCGCCGCGACACGACTCGAAGAAGACGAAGAAGTCGGGCGATCGGCGCGACGCCGGGTCGACGAAGGGCGAGCACCGCGCCGCCAGCGCCGCTCCCGCCAAGGAACATCACGCGGCGCACCCGAAGCACCCGACACACCCGACGGCGGCGGCGGCGGCGGCGCCACCGCGCGTCCGCGCGCCGCAGTCGTGGCGACGGGCGACGGGACGGTAAGACACCGGTCGCTCACGGCGTCCGAAGCACGCGAACGAACTCGTCCGCGAACTCGCCGACATCGCCCAGCGCGCCCGTCGCGATGCGCCCCGGCAACTCGCGCCGGAGCGCGTCGCGGCGCGGGCGATCGTGCGCGAGCGCCGTCGCGGCGGCGACGAACTCCGCGTCGCTCGTCGCCGCGAGTTCGCGCAGGTCGACCGCGGACAAGAGCGACAGCCCCACGCGCGACGCGTGACGATCGCCGACGAGCGTGACGACCGGCACTCCCTGCGACAGCGCCTCGACGGTCGTCGTCGTGCCGTGATACGGAAAGCTGTCGAGCGCCACGTCGACCTCGCGATACGTCGCGACGTGCTCGGCGTACGACGCGGTCTCCGCGCGCAGTTCGACGCGCTCGCGGGCGAGTCCTGCGTCCGCGAGCCAGCCGAGCACGCGCTCGCGGGCCGACGCGGCGCTGAAGCCCTCGGCCTTGAGGAGGAGTCGCGCTCCCGGCACGGCGATCACCGCGGCGGCCCAGCGTCGCACGAGCGGCTCGTTCAGCTTCATCACCGTGTTGAACGACCCGAACGTGAACGGCCGCGCACCCCGCTCCTCGTCGGAGAGCGGCCCGACCGTCACGCTCGCGTCGGCGCGCCACCGTACGAACGGCGCCGTGACCCGCACGAGTCGCTCGACGTGGAAGCCGTCGGCGCCCTCGGGATCGGTGAGCCCGTCGACGACGCGCAGATCGACGCCGGGAATGCCGCACGTCGTCGCGTAACCGAGCCACGCGATCTGCCGCGGCGCGAGCCGCGCGGCGAACGCGACCGGGCGAGCGCCGTCGGTCAGTCCCATCAGGTCGACCGCGACGTGCAGGCGATCGCGCCGCGCGCGTGCGACGAGCGTGCCGTCGTCGAGCGCGTGCACGTCGACGAGATCGGCGAGCTTCGCGAGACGCTCGGTCATGGCGTCGCGCGACGGCGCGAGGTGATAGAGGATCGGCCGCACGGCGCTTTGGTCGAGCGACTCAAGCACGCCGACGAAGAAGCGCGCGACGGCGTGCTGGCGGAAGTCGGCGCTGAAGAAGCCGATGCGCACCGGCTCGTCCGCGCTCGCGGGCTTCGCGAGCGGCGGCAACTTCGGATCGCTCGCTATCGCACGTCCTTGCGCCAGCGCGACCTGACCGAACGTGCGGTGCGCCAGCGAGATCGTCGCGTGCGTCGAACGTACGTCGTAGTTCGCGACGACGGCGACGTTCCGCAGCGCCTCGAGCGACGTCGGGTGTCGACGCGCGGTCTCCTTGGCGAGCGTCATCGCCTCGTCGGTGGCGGCGGTGGCCAGCAGTTCCATCGTCAGGTTGACCGCGGCCCGCCGCCACCCGCGATCGAGCGAAAGGGCGGCGCGATACGCGGCAATGGCCTCGTCCCGACGACGCAGGCACGCGAGACAGGCGCCGACGTTCGTCGCGATGCCCGCGTCGCGCGGGTCGAGTTCGCGGGCCTTCGACAACCGCTCGAGGGCTTCGGCGTGCCGCCCCAGCGCGACGAGCGTCTGTCCCGCGACGGCGTGCGTCATCGCGATCGTCGGCTCGCGGGCGATGAGCGCCTCGGCGACCGCGAGCGCCTCCTGATGGCGACCCCGAGCCGAGAAATCGTTGTACTGGGCGCGGAGCGCCATGCCGGGATCGGCGCCAGCGCGTTGGTTCGGTCCGAGCGTCATGGCGTCGGTACCCCGCGCGGTCGTCCGCCACGGCGCGGCTCGCGGCGGCGGCGTGATTCGTCGCGTGCGCGGGGCGGCGGAAGAAGCCGAGTCGCGTGCATCGGTGGCCATCGTACTGATCGCGCGCGCGGGCGAATCGGCGCGATCCTCGCTACTCTCCGCGTCCATGCTCTTGGACGAACTCAAGAAGCTGCGGCAGCACCTTCTCACCGGCGTTTCCTACGCCATCCCCTTCGTCGCCTGCGGCGGCATCCTCATCGCGGTGGCGCTCGCGTTCGCTCCGCGCGGCGCGAACAACGCGCCGAATCCCGATGCGGTCCCGACGCTCGCCCTGATCCTCAAGCTCGGTGTCGCCGCGTTCACGCTGATGCTGCCCGTGCTCGCGGGCTACATCTCCTATTCGATCGCGGGCAAGCCCGGACTCGTCGCCGGCATGATCGGCGGCTACCTCGCAGGCGAGGTGAAGGCCGGCTTCCTCGGCGCGCTCGCCGCAGGGCTGCTCGCGGGCTACGTCGTGCAGCTCATCAAGAAGGTGCCGACCAACCGCTTCACGAAACCGATCATGCCGATCCTCATCATTCCCATCGTGTCGACGGCGATCGTCGGCGTGGTGATGCTGCAGGTGCTCGGCGTGCCGATCGCGGAACTCCTCGAGTGGCTCGGCCGCGAACTGAATTCGATGAGCGCGGGCAACGCGATCGTGCTCGCGATGGTGCTCGGCGCGATGATCGCGTTCGACATGGGCGGGCCGGTGAACAAGGCCGCGTTCTTCTTCGCGAGCGGACTCATCAAGGAAGGCAACGTGCTGATCATGGGCGCCGTCGCAGCCGCGATCTGCACGCCGCCCCTGGGCATGGGGCTGGCGACGCTGCTCGCGCCGAAGCGCTGGAACGACGAGGAACGCGAATCCGGCTACGCGGCGCTCGGCATGGGCATGATCGGCATCACCGAAGGCGCGATTCCGTTCGCCGCCGCCGATCCGCTGCGCGTCATCCCCTGCATCATGCTCGGCTCGATGGTCGCGAGCACGATCGCGATGCTCGCAGGCGTGGGCGATCACGCGCCGCACGGCGGGCCGATCGTGCTGCCGGTCGTCGACAACCGCGTGATGTACGTGGTGGCGATCCTCGCGGGGATGTGCGTGACCGCGCTGGCGATCAACGGCCTGAAGGCCCTGACCCGCGCGACCGTCCCGGCGGAGGGTTGACCACGGCGGCTGTCATTCAGCGCGGAGACGCGGAGGGCGCGGAGGAGACGCGGAGGAAGAGCCCGAGTTCAAGGCACCGCGCCATGGCGCTGCATTCACGCAGTCACCCCTGACGATGCGCATCCGCGCTGAGGCGGCAGCGCATCGCATTCGTCTACTGGGTTCTTGCTACTCACACGTTGGTAAGCAGGGAAACCCCTCCGCTCCTCCGAGCTTCCTCCGCGCCCTCCGCGCCTCCGCGCTGAATGGATTTCCCCGCACCCGCGCTGAATCGCCCCGCAGCGCCGCCGCCGCTACGCTGCAGCGCGTCGCACGAGGAGGCCCGCATGAAGATCGTCGCCATCACCGCCTGTCCCACCGGCATCGCCCACACCTACATGGCGGCCGAGCAACTTGAGAAGGCGGCAAAGGCGCTGGGCCACGCGATCCGCGTCGAGACGCAAGGCGCGATGGGGCTCGAGAACGAGCTCACCAAGAAGGACATCGCCGAAGCCGACGTCGCGATCTTCGCGGTCGACATCGAGGTCGAGAAGCGCGAACGATTCGACGGCAAGAAGGTCGTGCAAGTGAGCGTGAAGGAAGCGATCAAGGACCCGAAGGCGGTCTTGACGAAAGCAACGGCCTGAGCGGTGGCGACCGACCTCGCACAGTTCCGCTTCACGTGTCCCCTGCCGCACGGTCTGCATGCGCGACCAGCGAGTCTGCTCGCAGCCGTCGCCCGCCGATTCACCAGCGACGTGCGCCTCGTCGCCCCGTCGGGCAACGCCACCGACGCCCGCAGCGTCCTCGGCATCGTGGCCCTCGACGTGAAGCAGGGCGACGCCTGCGCGATCGAGGCCCGCGGCGCCGACGCGAACGACGCCGTCGCCGCACTGCGCGCGTTCGTCGAACAGTCGCTGCCGCACGCTGACGTCGCGACGCCGACGGCGCTCCCCGACGTCTCGAGCGCGTATCCCGTCGCGCGGCTGCCGATCGCGCTGCGCGACGCGGGCGTCATCTTCGTTGCCGGCCGGCCCGCGTGCGCTGGCATCGGCATCGGCGCCGCGGTCATCGTCGGCGGTCTCGCGCTGCCGCCGTCCGCTCGCGACGCGAAGGCGAAATCGTGCGAGCACGAATCCGCTGCGCTGCGAGGCGCGATCGACGCGACGCGAGCAGCGATCGTCACGCGAGCGAACGCCGCCCGCAGCCGCCTTGAAAGAGAGCTGCTCGGCGCGCACGCCTCGATCGTCGACGACCCGGCGCTGGCCGGCGAAGCTCTCGCCCGCATCGAGAGCGGAGCGACGGCGGCGCAGGCGGTGGTCGGCGCATGCGAGGCGTTCTCCGCGCGACTCCGCGGCGCGACGAGCGCCTACATCCGCGATCGCGTGGTCGACGTGCACGACGTCTGCATGCAGCTCGTCGATCGGTTGGTCGAAGGCGGCGTCTCGTCGTCCGCGCCGTCGCTCGCCGCGCCGAGCGTCGTGTTCGCGGAGGCGCTCACGGCAAATCAACTGCTTCACCTCGACCGTCGGCATCTCCGCGGCCTCGTGCTCGGGCACGTCGGCGCCACCTCGCACACGGTCATCCTCGCCCGTTCACTCGGCATCCCGACGCTCATCGACGTGCCGCGCGTCGCGTCGATCGCGGAACCGGGTCAGACGATGGCCGTCGACGGTCGCGCCGGCTTCGTCGCCCACGTCGCTTCGCCGCGGGCGCAGCGGTTTTTCGAGGGCGTGCGTGCCGCGCACGAACGGCGCAGCGCTCGACTTGCCTCGGAAGCGCAACGTCCGGCCCGCACGCGCGACGGCGCCGGCATCGAGGTCGGCGCCAACGCGACGACGTCGGCGGAGGTCGAGACGGCCATCGCGCAGGGCGCCGACGGCATCGGCCTGCTGCGCACCGAAGCGCTCTTCCTCGATCGCGCGAATGCGCCGACCGAGGATGAACAGCACCTCGCCTACGCGGCCGTCGTCGCCGCGGCGAAGGGCAAGCCGGTGATCATCCGCACCTTCGACATCGGCGGAGACAAACTCGCGCCGTACATCGATCTTCCGCGCGAGGAGAACCCGTTCCTGGGCGAGCGCGGCCTTCGCCTCTATCGCCGTCACGAATCGCTTCTGCGGGCGCAGCTCCGCGCGATGTTGCGGGCGTCGGCCGCCGGACCGATCAAGATCATGGCGCCGATGATCACGATTCCGGCCGAAGCGCAATGGTTCCGCGCGCAGGTGCGTGCGGCGCAGGATGAACTGCGCGGCGAAGGCATCGCGTTCGACGAGCGCGTGCCGATCGGCGCGATGATCGAAGTGCCCGCGCTCGCGTTCGCGCTTGATCGACTTCGCGAACATGTCGACTTCGTCAGCCTCGGCACGAACGACTTGTCGCAATACTGGGCCGCCGCCGATCGCGGCAACGCCACCGTCGCGCCGCTCGCGAACAACCTCGATCCCTCGTTCGTCGCGCTCCTGCGCACGATCGCCGACGGCGCGAAGTCGCTCGGCCTCTGGATCGGCATGTGCGGCGAGATGGCCAGCGCCCGCAAGCATCTCCCGCTTCTCGTCGGGCTCGGCCTCGACGAGATCAGCGTCGCGCCGAGCGAAGTCGCGTCGATGAAGACTGCGGTCGCATCGCTTGACGCGTCGCGCTGCCGCGCCGTCGTCGAGGAACTCGCGTCGTGCGCCGACGCTGCCGAAGTGGAGCGGGCGCTCGCGACCTGTCGTGGCGGAACTACGCGGTCGTTCGACGTGCTCGCGCCCGAAACGATTGCGCTCGACGCGGACGCGGCGTCGAAGCAGGAGGCGATTCGCGAGGCGGTGCACCTCCTGTTCGCGGCCGGGCGCACCGACGACCCCGACGCGCTTGAAGAAGCGGTGTGGGCCCGCGAGGAGACGTACTCGACGGGCCTCGGTTTCGGTTTCGCGGTGCCGCACTGCAAGAGCGACTGCGTGATCGCTCCGTCGCTCGCGGTGGTGACGCTGCGCGAGCCGGTCGAATGGGGCTCGATGGACGGCGCGCCGGTGCGCGTCGTCATTCTGCTCGCCGTGCCGACCGCCGAGGCGACGGGAGCGCACATGAAGATCTTCGCGAAGCTGGCGAGGAAGCTGATGCACGAGGACTTCCGCGCGCAACTGCTCGAAGCCCGCGACGCGGATGCGATTCTCGCGTCGCTCGAGGAACTCGCGCGGGCGACGTGACTGCGGAGCCATTCAACACGGAGGCACGGAGGACACGGAGGGCTCGCGGAGGAAAGCCGCGAAAGCACGGCCGCCCTCGCGCCTGCATGCCTTGAACCGTCGCCGTTCTCCGTGTGCCCTCCGGAACCTCCCCACTCCGTGTTGAACAAGGAACGTCCCGCAGCGTCGAGGTCGATCGCTATCGTGGACACTGCCCGACCCCGAGGATTGCTCCATGACCCACCTTGCCGAACTCGTCGCGAGCCTCGCGCTTGCGTTGCCTGCCGCTGAACAAGCAAAGCCCGCCCCGCCAGCACCGCGCGTTGACGCCGCTGCGGCAAACATCGCCAAGATCCCAACGCTCTACGTCGTCGGCTACGCGCACCTCGACACGCAGTGGCGCTGGACGTACATCGACACGATTCGCGAGTACATCCCCAACACGCTGCGGCGGAACTTCGCGCTCTTCGACAAGTACCCGGGCTACATCTTCAACTTCAGCGGCTCGCGGCGCTATCGCATGATGGAGGAGTACTACCCCGACGAGTTCGCGAAGCTGAAGCGCTTCGTCGCCACGGGCCAGTGGTTCCCCTGCGGTTCGTCGGTCGACGAGAACGACGCCAACGTGCCCAGCGCCGAGTCGCTCGTGCGACACGTCCTGTACGGCAACAAGTATTTTCGCGACACCTTCGGCGAGGCAAGCAACGAATACATGCTGCCCGATTGCTTTGGGTTCCCCGCGTCGCTGCCGAGCGTGCTCGCGCATTGCGGCGTGCGCGGATTCTCGACGCAGAAACTGACGTGGAACGCGGTCGTGCCGATCCCGTTCAAGGTCGGCGTGTGGAACGGTCCCGACGGCAAGGGCGTCATCGCAGCCCTCGATCCCGGCGCGTACGTCGGCGAGGTGCGCGACAACCTCGCGAACAGCGAGACGTGGCTCGCGCGCATCAAGAAGACCGGCGAGATGTCCGGCGCGTTCGTCGACTATCACTATTTCGGCACCGGCGACACGGGCGGCGCGCCCGACGAGCCGTCGGTGAAGATGGTCGAAGAGAGCATTCGCACCGACGGCCCGGTGAAGGTCGTGTCGAGCCAGGCGGACTGGCTGTGCGACGCGATCACGCCGCCGCTGCGAGCCAAGTTGCCCGTCTATCAGGGCGAACTCGAGCTCACCGAGCACTCCGCGGGCTCGGTGACGTCGCAGGCGTACATGAAGCGGTGGAATCGCAAGAACGAATTGCTCGCGGACGACGCCGAGCGGGCGAGCGTCGCCGCATGGTGGCTCGGCGCTCGGCCCTATCCGGCGCAGCGCATCGAGGACGCGTGGTATCTCGTCTTGGGCTCGCAGATGCACGACATCCTGCCGGGCACGAGCCTCCCGCGCGCGTATGAACTGAGCTGGAACGACGAGGTCATCGCGGCGAACCAGTTCGGCGGCGTGCTCACCGACGGCGCGTCGGCGGTCATCGCGACGATGAAGACCGCGCCCGGCGCCAACGTGACGGGCACGCCGATCGTGGTCTTCAACCCGCTCTCCTTCGAGCGCGAGGACGTCGTCGAGTTCGACGTGCCGGCCACCGGCTCGCCGAAGAGCGCCGTCGTGTTTGACGCGAGCGGCAAGCCGATTCCCGCGCAGGTGCTGTCGAGCGACGGCACGACGGCCCGCATCGCGGCGGTGTGCAAGGCTCCGTCGGTCGGCTTCACGACGATCCACGTCGCCTGTTCCGACGCGCCGCCGGCCGCATCGACGCTGCGCGTCGCGGCCCGCGAGCTCGAGAACGATCGCTATCTCGTCAAGGTGAACGACGACGGCGACGTCTCGTCGATCTACGACAAGCAGGCAAAGCGCGAGATGCTGTCGTCGCCGCTCCGCCTCGGGTTGCACTACGAGAATCCGCGCAACTGGCCCGCGTGGAACCAGGACTGGGAGGATCGGCAGCAGCCGGCTCGCGCGTTCGCGGGCGGTCCGGCCGAGATCACCATCGTCGAGAACGGCCCGGCGCGCGTCGCTCTGCAAGTGAGGCGCGGTGCAGAAGGTTCGACGTTCACGCAGCGCATCCGCCTCGCGAGCGGCGGCGCGGGCGATCGCGTCGAGTTCGACAACGACATCGACTGGCGCACGCGCGAGCGCAGCGTGCGGGCCGCGTTCCCGCTCGCGGTGCGGAACGAGAAGGCCACGTATGACGTGCAGACCGGCGTGCTCGAGCGCGGCAACTTCCAGCCGAAGCAGTACGAGTACGGCTTCCAGCAGTGGTTCGACCTCACCGACGCGAAGGGTGATTACGGCGTCGCCGTCGCGTGCGACAGCAAGTACGGCGCCGACAAGCCCGACGACGGCACGGTGCGCCTCACGCTCTTGCACACGCCCGGCACGCGCGGCGGCTATCCCGATCAGGGCTCGCAGGACCTCGGCAAGCACCACCTGCTCTTCGCGCTGAGCGGACACCAGGGCGATTGGCGCCAGGGTCGTTCGCCGCAGGAGGCGATGCGCCTGAATCAGCCGCTCGTCCCCTTCGCCACGTCCGCGCACGACGGCGCGAGTCCGTCGTTCTCGCTGGCGAAGGTGAGCAGCGACTCGGTCGCGATCACCGCGCTCAAGAAGGCCGAGGACGGCGACGCGGTCGTCGTGCGCCTCCGCGAACTCTCGGGCAGGAACGCGACGGGCGTCCGCGTTGCGTTTGCCGGCCGCGTCACCGCCGCGCAGGCCGTCGACGGCCAAGAGCGCGACCTCGGCCCGGCGAAGGTCGTCGACGGTGAACTCGTCGCCGACGTCGACGCGTATTCGTTAGCCGCGTATAAGGTGAAGCTCGCGCCGCCGCAGCGCGGCGTGGCCGTCGCGAGCGCTTCGGTGCCGCTCACCTTCGACGCCGACGTCGTGTCGACGAACGCCAAGCGCGACGACGGCGCGTTCGACCCGAGCGGCGGAGCGCTGCCGGCGGAGCAGTTGCCGACCACACTGCCGTTCGGTCCGGTCACCTTCGAACTGGGCGCGACCAAGGACGGCGCGAAGAACGCCCTCGTGTGCAACGGCCAGACGATTCCGCTGCCGCAAGGTGCGTTCGATCGCGTCTACATCCTCGCCGCGGCCGACGTCGACACGTCGGCAACGCTGACGCTCGGCGCGAGCGCGACGCCATGGCGCGTGCAGTCGTGGAACGGCATGGTCGGCCAGTGGGATCGCCGCCTCTGGGCCGAATACACGAAGGACGGCACGCCGCGCGGCGACATCGTCGGACTCGAGCCCGGCTACGTGAAGCCCGACGCGATCGCGTGGTACTGCTCGCATCACCATCGCGACGGCGCTGACGCGATCTACTCGTATTCGTATCTCTATGCCTATCCGTTCGACTTGCCGAAGGGCGCGACCAGCATCCAGTTGCCGAAGGATCCGCGGATCAAGGTGTTCGCGGTCTCCGTCGCGAACGCCGGTCCGCGTTCGGTCCCCGCGAGCCCGCTCTTCGACACGCTGATCGACCACGTGCAGGACGCGCCGCGGATCGCCGCGCCGAGCGGCGCGACGAACGATTCGATCCGCGTCGCCATCGCCCCGGGTCTCTACTGGCGCGACGGCTCGATTCGCTACACGCTCGACGGCAGCGAACCGACGAAGGACTCGAATGTCTACGCCGCGCCGATCGAACTCGCGGGGACCGCGACGATCAAGGCCGCGGTGATCGGACTCGACGGGCGGCTCGGGCCGGTCGCGAGCGCGATGGTCACGGTGAACGACACCACGGCGCCGCGCGTCACCTCGGTCGAGGGACTGGCGCAGTCGAAGCGCGTCGCCATCGACTTCAGCGAGCGCATCGCCGGCTCCGTCGACGCGTCCAAGTTCACGCTGACGCCGCCGATCGGCGTGTCGTCGGCCCAGGTGTCGGCCGACGGACGCCGCATCGAGTTGACGCTCGCGGCGCCGCTCGCGCCCGGGCAGCGCTATCGGCTCGCGATCCCGAGCGTGCGCGACGCGTCGCACGCGGGCAACGCGATGACCGCGACCACCGCGGAGTTCGCGGTCGCCGCGCCGATCTATCGGCTCGCGGAACTCACGAGCGAGATGCGCGGCACGACGGTGAAGGACGTCGCGGGACTCCCGACGCGCGGATCCGATCCGTGGACGATGAACGCGTTCGTGCGCACGAAAGACGAGCCGAAGAACCGCACCGTGCTCTTCGGCTTCGGTCGATGCGACCTCGAACAGGGCGGCGCGTGCCGCTACTTCTGCAAGTTCGCAAACGGCCTGCAGCTCTGGGTGCACAATCGCGATGTCCCCACGCGCTCGCCGCTCGACGTGGGCGCGTGGCAGATGCTGACCGCGACCTACGACGGCATGACCGTTCGGCTCTACAAGAACGGACACATGATCGGCGAGCGCGAGAACCCGCTGGCCGACGACGCGAACGAGATCATGCTCGCGCCGATGGACCCGTGGGAACACCGCCGACAGTTCGACGGCGAGATTCGCGACTTCACGATCTGGAACGTCGCGCTCGGGGAAGAGACGCTTCGGGCACTGGCGGAGGCGATGCCCAAGAATTGACCGGCCGTCGCCCGACAGATTCGCTGGTCGCGCGAGCGGTCGCGCGACTCGTCGCAGCGCTCGCGGTCGCCTTCGCGTTGACCACGGGCGCCTCGGCGCATCCGCCGCAGGCGGCGATCGCCCAAGTGAAGATCGCCCGCGACGGGCGCATCGAGATCGTGCTCCAGCACGACGCGCTGGCGTTCGCCCTGGTCGAGACGCCGACGCGGGTCAGCGACGACGCGATGTTGGCGCTCCTCGATGGCGCCGACGCGGAGATCGACGAGGCGTTCGCCGACGCTCGGGAACGGCTGCTCGATCAGTTGAAGGTCCGGGCGGACGGCCGCGACGTCGCCCTCGCGATCGACGAGGCGCCGTCGCGAGCGGCGCTCGACGACTGGAAGCGGCGCACGCCGGGCCGGCGGCTGCCGGTGATCCTGCGCTTCACGCTGCACGGCCAGCTTCCGCCGGCGCCCGCGCAGTTGGAGCTCGAGTTCCCGGTGCTTCTCGACCAGGTCGTCGTCTCGTTCGAGCCACCCGGAGAGGAAGCGCTTGTCGTGCCGATGGACGTCGGCAAGCCGTCGCCGCCGTTCGCGCTGCACTTGGACGGTGGCGAGCCGCCGGAGCCGCCGCTCAGCGAACTCGAAGTCGCCTCGCGCTACGCGCGTTGGGGCTTCGAACACATCATCCCGGAGGGCATCGACCACTGCCTCTTCGTGCTGGGGCTCTTCCTGCTCGCGCCGCGCGTGAAGACCGCGCTCTGGCAGATCACCGCGTTCACGGTCGCGCACACCATCACGCTGACGCTGACGTCGCTGCACATCATCGGACTGCCGAGCTCGGTCGTCGAACCGACGATCGCGGCGTCGATCGCGTTCATCGGCATCGAGAACCTGTGCACCACGACCGTGCGTCCGTGGCGCATCGGCGTCGCGTTCGTGTTCGGCCTCGTGCACGGCATGGGCGTCGCCACCGCCTTCAACGAGAAGGGCTTCGCCGCCGGGCACCTCGTGTCGAGCCTCGCCGCGTTCACCGTCGGCGTCGAGGCGGGACATCTCGCGGTCCTCGGCGCCGCGTTCCTCGCCCTCGCATGGTGCCGCGATCGCCCGTGGTTCCGCCGCCGCGTCACGGTGCCGTGCTCCGTGATCATCGCGGCGGTCGGGCTCTTCTGGATGGTGCAGCGGATCGTGTGAGCGCACGGACTACCGGCAGGCAATCCCCGTACGCTGACGCCTCGAACGCGGAGCCCGCCATCATGCCCACCATCGCCGCCGAAAAACTCGCGCTCGCGCGACGCACGCTGTGCGAACTCGATCTCGACTGCTGGCTCATCTTCGTGCGCGAGACCGGCGACGGCGGCGATCCGGTGCTCCCGCTCGTCTTCGGCCACGATCTGACGTGGCAAAGTGCGATCGTGGTTCCGCGCGAAGGTTCGGCGCTGGCAGGTCCCGTCGCGATCGTCGGAACCCACGACGGCGAGATGACCGAGTCGACCGGACTCTTCGCCGAGACGATCCGTTACGTCGAGGGAATCGGCGACCCGCTCCGGGCGCTGCTCGGACGGATCGACCCGAACACGATTGCCATCAATTACTCGACCGACGACGTCAAAGCCGACGGCCTCTCGCACGGCATGTACCTGTTGCTGCGCGAGCATCTCGCGGGAACCCCGTACGGAGCGCGGCTCACCAGCGCCGCGGATCTCGTGCGGCTGCTGCGCGGCCGAAAGAGTTCTGCGGAGATTGCCCTTATCGAGGCCGCCATCGCGACCACCCTCACGATGTTCGACGAGTTAGATCGATGGGCCCGCCCTGGCCACACCGAGCGAAGCGTGTGGGAGTTCATGCAGGCACAGATGCGCAGCCGCGGCGTGGGCCCGGCGTGGAGCAGCGACGGCTGTCCGATCGTGACGACGTCGCCTCGCTCGATGGGCGGTCACGGCGTCGCGTCGGCGGAGCTGGCGATCGAGCCCGGTTGCATCTTCCACGTGGACGTCGGCGTGCGACAGCACGGCTACTGCTCGGATCTGCAACGCAGTTGGTATGTGGCGCAGCCGGGCGAGACCGGTGTTCCTGACGACGTGCACCGGGCGTTCAGCGCCGTGCGCGCCGCGGTCGATGACGCGTTCGCCGCCCTGCGCCCGGGCGTGGAAGCGTGGCGCGTGGACGAGGCGGCGCGATCGTCGCTGGTCTCGCAAGGCTGGCCCGAGTACGGTCACGCAACCGGCCACGAAGTCGGGCGAGCCGCGCACGACGGCGGGATCGTCCTCGGTCCGCGCTGGGAGCGCTACGGGCGCACTCCCTTCAGGCACGTCGAAGTCGGGCACGTGGTCACGCTGGAACTCGGCGTCGACGTGCCTGGGCGCGGCTATCTCGGACTCGAAGAGATGGCGCTGGTCACCGAGGCCGGTCCGAGGTGGATGTCGGCGCAACAGACGGAGATCACCCGACTGGGCTCGCGCAAGTGAACGGCGGCGGCGCCGCGTCGTCGCGGCGCCCTCGACGGGAAGGACTTCGCCGCGGGACATCTCGTGTCGAGCCTCGCCGTTTCATCGTTCCTCGGTCTCGGATCCCGCCGCGGGGAAAGACTCGCGGCGGATGCGATACACGACGCGCGACTTCCGCGCGCCGTCGACGATCGTGGTCTCTTCGCCGACGAACTCCGCCCCGAGCTTCTCCATCGCGCGGCGCGAGCGTCGATTGTCCGGGCCGACGTGAAAGATCGCCGAGTCGGCCCAGCGAAACGCGTGAGCGAGCATCAGCCGCTTCATCTCGCGATTCGCGCTCGTGCCCCAGAGCGCTCGCTCGAGGAACGTGAACCCGATCGCGACGCAGCGCGCCTCGGGATCCCAGTCGTAGTAGCGCGACGCGCCGACGATGCGGCCCGACGCGCGATCGACCGCGACCAGCCCGCCGCCGGAATCGATCGCTCCTTGAAAGTACCGGTCGAACACCTCGCGCCGGTAGCGATCGCGCTCGGGATGCTGGTCCCAGATGAGCGGATCCGACGCGACCGCGTAGAGCGCGTCGTGATCGGACGGACGGACCGGCCGAAGCTCGAGGCGCTCGCCGCAGAGCGTGGGTTGCCAAGTCGGATCGACGTCGATCATGCGACGATGATGGTCCGACGGCGGCGCTTCGTCCGCAAGGTCCGACGAGGCTCACGCGGCGCAGCCCCCCTCGATCCCGTACCGTGCCCACGTGGCTCGCACCGCGTCGCTCGTCGATCATCCGCCCGCCTCCGCCGAGGCGAGCGACTGCTTCGTCGCGTTCCTCTCGTACTGCGAGGCGTCCGGCGTCGAGCCGTACCCCGCGCAGGTCGCGGCGTTCGAGGCGATCTTCGAACACAAGAGCGTCGTGCTCGCGACACCGACCGGTTCGGGCAAGTCGTTGGTCGCGCTCGCCGCGGCGTTTGCCGGGTACTGGCGCGGCCACAGGCGGCTCGACGCCGCAATGCCCGATCACCTGCGCCGCTCGGTCTACACGGCGCCGACGAAGGCGCTCGTGAACGAGAAGTTCTTCAATCTGTGCGATGCGTTCGGCGCCGCCAACGTCGGTCTCATGACCGGCGACGCGACGGTGAACGCGACCGCGCCGGTCATCTGCTGCACCGCCGAGATCCTCGAGAGCATCGCGCTGCGCGAAGGCGGGCGCGCGCCATTCGGCTGGGTGGTGATGGACGAGTTCCACTACTTCTCCGATCCCGAGCGCGGCTCGGCGTGGCTGGTGCCGCTGCTCGAAATGACCGACGCCCGCTTCCTGCTCATGTCCGCGACGCTGAGCGACGACGAGCCCGAGGCGCTGTGCGCCGACCTGCGACGGCGCACGGGCGCCGACGCGGTCGCGGTGACGTCGAAGGAGCGACCCGTGCCACTCGAGTTCCGCTATCAGGAGGAGAAGCTCCTGATGGAGACGCTCGAGGAGGTGCTGCGCGACGGCCTCGTGCCCACGTACGTGGTGTCGTTCCGTCGTCGCGACGCGGCGGAACTCGCTCCGAAACTCCGCAGCAACGCGCTGGACGCGAATGCCCGCGAGCGCCGCACGCTGATCCACGCCGAGCTCGAGCGACATCGGCTCGACACGCCGTTCGGGCGCACGCTGAAGGAACTCCTGCCGCACGGACTCGCGGTGCACCACGGCGGCATGCTGCCGAAGTACCGGCGACTGGTCGAGCGCCTCGCGTCGCAAGGACTCATCTCGGTCATCAGCGGCACCGACACGCTCGGCGTCGGCGTCAACATGCCGATCCGCAGCGTGATCTTCACGCAGCTCTCGAAGGGCGGCGGCCCCGCGGGCATGCACCATCTGAAGCCCGGCGAATTCCGCCAGATCGCGGGGCGCGCCGGGCGCAAGGGGCACGACACGATGGGAACGGTGTTCGTGCAACCGCCCGAGCACGAGGTGAACAACGCGAGGAAGAAACGCAAGGTCGCGATGTCGGGCAAGAAGTTCCACGCCGAGAGTCCGCCGCCGGGCTTCAAGGGATGGAACGAGAAGACGCTCGAACGGCTGCGCGACGCGCCGATCGATCGGCTTGTTCCGCGCTTCGCCGTCACCGGGCCGCTGGTCCTCCAGATCCTGCGCCGTAGCGGCGACGGCCGCGCCGCGCTCGAGCGCCTCATCGAGTCGGTCGGCGTGCGCGGCGCGGAGTACCGCGAGAGCGCGGAGAAAATCCTTGCCGCGTTCGAGGAGTCGGGGCTCGCGAAGCGGCGCGAGTCGCCCGACGCCGACGGCTGCATGTACGACCTCGCCGCGGCCCGCGAGTGCATGGACTCGTTCGATCGGCCGCTCGTGCCGTTCGTGCGTTTCGCGATCGATCAGCTCGATCCGAGCGAACCGGACCACGACCTCGACGTCCTCACCATCGCCGAGTCGGTCGTCGACGATCCGCCCGAGGTGCTCAACGCGCAGCGCCGCAAGCTGCAGGACGTGCGACGCCAGGAGTTGTGGACACCGGGCATGTCGCTCGAGGAAACCGCAGCCATGCGCGACGAGCTCGACGCCATCACGCACCCGAAGCCGATGGACGAGGAGCTCGAGGTCTGGTTCAAGTTCTGGAACGCGAAGCACCCGTTCATCGCCGATCGCGAGCCGAGCCCGAAGTCGGTGGCCCGCGACCTGCTCGAGCGCGGGCTCTCGTTCGCCGACTACGTGCGCGACCTCGGCCTCGTGCATCACGAACAGACGCTCTACCACTACCTCGCCGACGTGCAGCGCGTGCTGGCCCGCGCGATCGCGCTCGACGACGCGATGGTCGCGCCGACAGCGCCGATCGACGAGGCCGCCGAGGCGTGGCGCGTCGCTCGTCGCGCCGCGCTGCAGTCGCTGCTCGACGATCTCGCGGCGCTCGTCGCGACGATCGACGCGAGCGTCGAGGAAGAGTGGGCGAGACACGGCGGCGCGACCGAGCCCGTGCTGATACCGACGGCGAACGCCGCGCCGCGGGGAACCAGCGGCGCCCGCATCGACGGCGTCCTTCGCCGCATGATTCGGACGCGGGCGTTCGCGTGGGTCGAGGCCCTCGCCCGCGAGCACTACGCGGCGCTCGCGAGTGATCGTCTGCCCGAGGAGACCGTGCGACTCGCGTTCGAGCCGTACTGGTCGACGCACGAGTCGGTGCTCCTCACCGCCGACGCTCGCGGCCCGGATTGCTTCGAGTTCGACGCCGCGACCGGTCGCGTGCGCCAGTGGCTCCTGGAGCCGGACGACGATCGGCAGTGGTGCGTCGAAGGCACGGTGGACATGGAGGCATCGCGGAACGAAGGCAAGCCGGTGATGCGCGTCGAGCGCATCGTCGACGAAGCGAACGCACCGCGATGACGACGAAGCGGGCGCTCCGAGCGACATCGATGGAGAACAGCGTGCATTCCGCTCTCATCGCCACCGCGACTTCCTTCCTCGCGTTTTCATTCGGCGCGTTCGCCGCGCAGTCCGTGACGCCGGCGTCGCGGCAGCGCGAGTTCGTGGCCGAGCACCGGTTCCTGCACCTGCCGATCAAGAACGGCGCGCCGACGCGGCGCGTCACGCTGCTCGTCGACGGCGCGGCGATCGAGCGCGACGACGTGGAACTCGCCGACGGCGAGCCCGACTGGTGGGCGCCGATCGACATCGCCGCGTGGCACGGGAAATCGGTGGTTGTTCGCGTCGACGGGGTGCCGGCGCGATCGGGCGCGCTCGACGCGATCGAGCAGAGCGACTCGATGCGCGGCTCGCACGAGCTCTATCACGAGCCGCTGCGCGGGCAATTCCACTTCTCGCCGCGCCGCGGATGGAACAACGATCCCAACGGCCTCGTGTACTTCGACGGCGAGTATCACCTCTTCTTCCAGCACAATCCGTTCGGCTGGTCGTGGGGCAACATGCACTGGGGACACGCGACGAGCCGCGATCTCGTGCATTGGCGCGAGCACGGCGACGTCCTCGCGCCGGACGATTCCGGCGCGATGTTCAGCGGCAGCGCGGTGGTCGATCGCGACAACACCAGCGGGCTTGGCGCCGAAGGTCGCGCGCCGCTCGTCCTCGTCTACACCGCGGACGGCAATCCCTCGACGCAGTGCATCGCGTGGAGCGTCGACGGACGGCGATTCGCGAAGCACGCGGGCAATCCGGTGGTCAAGCAGATCACGCCGCACAACCGCGATCCGAAGGTGATCTGGCACGAACCGACGCACCGATGGGTGATGGCGTTGTACGTCGAGCTGGAAGGCGGCAAGCGCTCGGTGCACCTTCTCACGTCGCCGAACCTTCGAGAGTGGACGCTCGCGAGCGTGGTCGACGGGATCGACGGATCGAACTACCTCTACGAGTGCCCGGACTTCTTCGAACTCGCGCTCGACGGCGATCAGGCGAAGCGCAAGTGGATCCTGCGCGGCGCGAACGGCGAGTACGCGATCGGCGCGTTCGACGGCACGCGCTTCACGCCCGAGCAGGCGCGAGTCCCCGGACATCAGGGCGTCGGCTGCTACGCGCCGCAGACGTTCAGCGACGTTCCGGCGAGCGACGGTCGACGCATCCAGATCGCGTGGTTCCAGACGCCGACGCCCGGCATGCCGTTCAACCAGTCGATGACGCTGCCCGTCGCGCTTCGACTCGTCTCGACCGACGACGGGCCGCGGCTGACCTATGCGCCGGTGCGCGAGCTCGACTCGCTGCGCGTCGCATCGCACGCGTTCGAGCGCGGGACGATCGAACCGGGGGGACCGAACCCACTCGCCTCGATCGAGGCCGAGCTTGTCGAGTTGCGCACGACGATCGAGCCGGCGCCGCAATCGGAGGTGACCTTCCGCGTGCGCGGCGCGACGATCGTGTACGACGCCGCGGCGCAGGAACTCGTCGTGAACGGCCACCGCGCGAAGTCGCCGCTGCGCAACGGCAAGCAGCGGCTCATCGTCTACTGCGACCGGACGGGCCTCGAGGTATTCGCGAGCGACGGATTGACGTACGTTCCGATGCCCTATCAGCCGAGCGCCGACGATCGTTCGCTGTCGCTCTCGGTCACCGGCGGACCGCTGGTGCTGACCGAGCTCCAGGTCTACGAGCTCGCGTCCGCTTGGACCGATCGCTGAACGCGCGTCGACGGGCGCGCCTCGCGAGGCGATGCGACTCGCCAAGTTTGGAGTACTTTGCCGATCGTCCTCGGCATGACTTCAACCAGCGCCAACTCAGCACACGTCGCGATCGACCTCGGCGCCGAGTCGGGTCGGGTCATCGTCGGCGCGCTCGAGGACGGCCGCCTGCGCATGGAAGAGACGCATCGCTTCGCGCACGCGGCGCGGACGACGGAACGCGGCCTCCGCTGGGATGTCGAGGCGCTGTGGGACGGCATCGTCGACGGACTGCGGGCGGCGGGACGATGGTCGCGGGCGAACCGAATCCCGCTGGCGTCCGCGGGCGTCGATACCTGGGGCGTCGACTTCGCGCTCCTCGACGAGCACGACTCGCTTCTCGCGGCGCCGCGCTGCTATCGCGACGCGAGCCACTTCGCCGCGATGGACGTCGTGCTCGCGACGCACGATCGTCGACGGCTCTATCGCACGTCAGGGTGCGCCGCGATGTTCTTCAACACGCTGTTCCAGCTCGTCGCGATGCGGGACGCCGAGCCGGAGCTGCTGCACCGCGCACGGTCGCTCCTCTTCATGCCCGATTACTTCCATTGGCGATTGTCGGGCGCGAAGAGGTGCGAATCGACGATCGCGTCGACGAGCGGCGCGATCGACGCCACGACCGGCGCCTGGGCGACGCGACTCCTCGACGAGTTGCGCGTGCCGACGCACATGCTCTTGCCCACGATCGCGCCGGGCCGCCGCGTGGGGACGATTCGCGGCGATCTCGCCCGCGAGCTCGAGCTCGACGCCGACCTCGCGATCGTCGCCCCGGCGGGCCACGACACCGCGAGCGCCGTGGCCGCGGTGCCCGCCGTCGCCGGCTCGCGCTGGGCGTACCTCTCGAGCGGCACGTGGTCGCTGATCGGCGTCGAGCGGACGGCGCCGCTCCTCACCGACGACGCGTGCGACGCGAAGCTCACCAACGAAGGCGGCGCACGCGGCACGACGCGCCTCCTGCGCAACATCGTCGGGCTGTGGATGATCCAGGAGTACCGGCGCGAGCTGGAGCGCGCGGGCGATGCGCATTCGTACGAGGAGCTCGCCGCGCTCGCCGAGCGATCGCCGAGCATGCGCACGCTGATCGACGTCGCCGACGAGCGACTGCACCCGCCCGGCGACATGCGCTCGCGCATCGCGGCGCTCGCCGAGGAGAGCGGCGAGCCGGTCCCCGCCGACGTCGGCGCCACGGTGCGGGCGTCGATCGAGTCGCTCGCGCTCGAATACGCCCGCACGCTCGCGGGCATCGAGCGCATCGTCGGCGCGTGCGTCGACGTCCTCCACGTCGTCGGCGGCGGTTCGCTGAACGAGCTGCTGAATCAATGCACCGCGGACGCGATCGGCCGCACCGTGGTCGCTGGTCCCGTCGAAGCCACGGCCGCAGGCAACCTGCTGCTGCAGGCGGTCGGCGTCGGCAGCATCGCGCCCGACGACGTTCGGTCGATCGTGCGGGCGTCGTTCCCGCTACGCACCTACGAGCCCTCGGCGGCGCGCCGCGCGGAATGGCGTCGCGCCCGCGAGCGCTACGAGCGGCTTCCGTCGCGATCCCGACCGCGAGTCACCGCATGACCATCGACGCCCGCGCCATCCTCGACGAACTCATCGCGCTCACGCGCCATCTCGGCGAGCCGCAACGCGACTACGCGATCCTCGGCGAAGGCAACACCTCGGCCACGATCGACGAGCGCCGATTCTGGGTGACCGCGAGCGGTCGTTCGCTCGACGGCATCGACGCGACCGGCTTCGTGGAAGTGCGCAGCGACGCGTCGCGCGAGCTGCTGCGCCGCGACGGACTCGGCGACGACGACGTGCGGGCCGCGCTCGTCGCGATGAAGTGCGACGGCGCCCCCGACCCGCGGCCTTCGGTCGAGACGGTCGTGCACGCGGTGTGTCTCGCGCAACCCGGCGTGCGCTTCGTCGGACACACGCATCCGACGGCGGTGAACATGGTCACCTGCTCGCCCGAATACGAGCGTTTGCTCGCGGGCCGCATCTTTCCCGACGAGGTCGTGGTGTGCGGACCGAGACCCCTGCTCATGCCCTATGTCGATCCGGGGCTGCCGTTGGCCCAGGCGCTCGAGCGTGCGCTCGCCGCGTTCGTCGCCGCGCACCGAGGACCGCCGAAGGTGATCTACCTGCGCAACCATGGCGTGATCGCGCTCGGCGCATCGGCGACCGAAGTGCGCAACATCACCGCGATGGTCGTAAAGGTCTGCCGCATCCTCGTCGGCGCGGCGAGTCTGCATCCGCAGGGCCTCGTGCAGTTCATGGCCGACGACGACGTGCAGCGCATTCACCACCGCGCCGACGAGCACTACCGCCGGCGCGTGCTCGAAGGCAAGCGCTGAGTCGACTCACTGGCCGAGCGCCCGCGCGGCGCGATCGAGCTCCTCGCAGCGCTCCGCGGTGTAGCCCTTGTCGCAATACCACCGGATCGCGCCGGCGGCGTCGACGAGCATCACGCGGGCGTACTGCGCGTCGCCCATGCCGGTCTGCGTCGCGAGCGCGTCGGCGCCGTCCCCGTAGAAGCACAGCACCGTCGGCCATGCGACTTCGGCCCGCTTCTGTCGGCGGCTCATGTCGATCGCCGGCGCGGCAACGACGCCGAAGGTGCTGGGCACGACGCCCAGCTCGAACCGGCGCATCGGCGTGTGCAGTTGATCGAGGCCGAGCGACCAGCGATCGCAGTCGAACTGCGCGTCGTCGGTGTACGGAATCATGAGAATCGCGGGCTTGCCGTCGAGTTCGCCGCGCAACGTGACGGGCGCTCCGTCGAGCGTCTTGCCCTCGGCGCTCGGAAGCATCTCGCCCGTCGGATCGCGGCTCGGCACCAGATTGCAGCCGCCGAGAAAGACGGCGGCGCATGCGAGGATTCGAGCGAGCGCTCGGAGCATCGCGCCAGCGTACGTCGGTTTTCGGTCCTGACCGAAAGCGCGAATCAGCGCGAGTCTGTTCCGCCGACGACATCGCTCCGCTACGCTCAGCCGCACCATGTCGACCCACGAATTCATGCGGTCCCGCCGTCGCGCGTTCCTCACGATGGTTCCGGTCACGACGATGCTCGCATGCGGCGTTGCCTCGTTCGCGAACGATCGGCACGTGGCGCAGCGCGCCCCCGATCCCGTCGGCGTGCCGCCGGGCATCGTGCCCTGCGCGTACACGGCAACGGTCATGCCGATCGGACTCGCAACCAGCATCACGGTCAACGACATCAACGAAGCCGGCACGGTCGTCGGCCGCGCAACCGGCGGCGGCAGTTTCACCGCGTTCGCCTGGACACCCGGCTCCGCCCTGCAGTCGCTGCAGCCGCCCGCGGGCTACTTCGACCCGTATCCGCGGGCGATCAACAACAACGGCTGGGTCGTGCTCTCGGTGCAGAAGAACGGCACCGCCGGTCGCGCGCTCGTGCGCGACGCACAGGGACTCTGGCACGAGATCACGTCGTCGCCGAGCGCCGGCTTCACCGAGCCGACCGACATCAACGATCAGAACATCGCCGTCGGCGCTCAGAGCACGGGAACGCAAGGGCCGCTCTACTTCCCGTGGAAGGGATTCACCTGGACACTCGCCAACGGCAAGACCACGGTGTTCGTGCCGCCGGGTCCGAACGTGGGCATCGAAGGGATCAACTCGAGCGGCGTGCTCGTCGGATGGACCGGACCGCAAACCGGAACGCCGGGCACCGTCGCGTTCGTCATCGACGGCGCGCAGGTGACGACGCTGCCGCCGATACCCGGCGGCGTGACGAGCATCGGCGAAGCGATTTCCGATGACGGCCTCGTCGTCGGCACGGGACAGACCGGCACGTGCGCGCCGTGCGATCGGCGATCGTTCGCGTGGCGCGGCGGCGAGATGGTGGTCGTCGCGGACCAGCCGACCTTCAACACCGAAGTCGCGCGCGACGTGGCCGATCCGGGATTCATGACCGGCTACACGTTCGACCTCGACGGCAACGACATCGGATGGGTGTGGACGACAACGTCCGGCTTCGTCGACCTCAATGCGCTCCTCGTCGGCGCAGACGGCATCACCGTGACAAGCGTCGGTGGCGTGAACAAGAAGGGTTGGATCGGCGCATCGGGATTCCAGACGCTCGCGGGCGGCACGCTGCGGGCGGTCGCGATCGTCCTCAAGCCTGCGGGCATCGGACCGGACCTCAATTGCGACGGCGTCGTCAATGCCGCCGACCTCGAGCTGCTGCTCGACGTGTGGGGCGAGCCGGCGGTCGCCGCCGACTTCGACGGGAACGCGACCGTCGACGCGCGCGACGTGGGCATCCTGCTCGGCGCGTGGGGCGAAGCAGGCGACGCGCGCTAGGCAACCGCCGCGCGTTGCCCGTACGATCGGTCGCATGGCGATCAAGACCGTGCATTCTCGCCCAGCGCTTGCGCTGTTCGCGGCGCTCGCGTCGACGCTGCTGTCGAGCGGCTGTCAGGTGCTGGGTCCCGAGGCGATGTCGGCCGGCCGCGGCCAGTACGCCGACGTCGTCGCGCGGACCAACGCTGAGCAGACGCTGGGCATGATCGTGCGCCTGCGCTACAACGATCCGATCGTGCTCATGAGCGTGACGAGCATCACCGCAAGCCTGAAGTTCAGCATCGACGCCTCGGGGCAGCTCGGCGCGGGGCCGAAGTCCAATTACGCGGGCAACCTCGTTCCGATCAGCGTCGGCGCCGCGTACGAAGACAGTCCGACGATCTCCTATGCGCCGGTGACGAGCGAAGCGTTCGTGAGCGATTGGCTGAGCCCGGTGCAGCTCGAGACGCTCGTCCTCGCCATGCAGTGCAGCGGCAACGGTCGCGCGCTGCTGCCGATACTCGTGGTGCAGATGAACGAACTTCGATCGTCCCTCGACGGCGACACGAATCCCAAGTTCCTCCAACTGACGAAGCTGCTCGGCGACCTCCGCGACTGCGGCGCCGCGACCTGGGGACGCTCGCCGTCCAAGCCGACCGACTTCGTGCTCACGCTGTCGCGGGCGATCCCCGGGCATGACGCGGAGATCGACGAAGTTCTTGCGCTCCTCGGCCTCTCCAGCGCTCCTACCGGCCCGACCGCCGCACAAATCATCGAGTTGCCGCTCGACGTCGGCGTGCATCGTCCGGGCGAGTTTCGCGTGACGATCCAGACTCGCTCGGTCGCCGAGTTGATCCACTCCGCGTCGATGGCCATCGAGGTACCGCCCGAACACGTCGCGCAAGGCATCGTGGAGCCGTCCTCGCCCCGCGCCGAGGGCATCCCGCCGATCTTCGAGGTGCGGTCATCCGCGTCGCGCCCGAAGCGCGCGTCCGTCGCGGTTCAACATCGCGGCGTGTGGTTCTACATCGACGACGCCGACCTCCGCAGCAAGCGAGCGTTCCAGACCACCGAGATGCTCTTCATGATGCGGCTCTCCGAGGCCGAGCGCGGCTCGCAGCAGGCGCCGGTGCTCACGGTGCCCGTGGGCTGACGCGCGACGCGAGCCGAGCGAGCGGGCGACCGAGCGCCGCCGCGCGAGCGGTGTTTTGCGCTACGATGCCGCCCCTCTGACGACGCGACGAATCGATGAGCCTGCAAGCGAACAAACTCGACGCGCTAAGGATCGAACGCGACCGCGGGCGGCGTCGTTGGCCGCTCGTCGTCGTTCTCCTCCTGGCTCTCGGGGGCGGCGCTGCCGGCGGCTACTGGTGGTGGAACCGTCCAAGGATTGCGGTCGTCCGCACGGCGACCGCGCAGATCGAGCATGGTGGTCAGCGCGAGCGGACGCTCCTGAACGCTTCCGGCTACGTGACCGCGCGGCGTGACGCGACGGTCTCCTCCAAGGTCACCGGCAAGGTGACGGAAGTGCTCGTCGAGGAAGGCATGCACGTCGACGAAGGGCAGATCCTCGCCCGCATCGACTCGTCGAACGCCGAGACCTCGCTCAAGCTCTCGGCGGCGCAGCTCGAGGCGGCGCGAAAGGCGTTGGGCGAGACCGAGGCGAACATCGCCCAGGCCGAGCGCGAGCTCGCGCGGCTGCGCGAGGCGAACGCGAGCGGCGCCGCGACGCGACTCGAGCTCGAGCGGGCCGAGACCACGCTGAAGTCGCTGCAGGCGAGGCTCGAACGCCAGCGCGCCGACGTGACCGTCGCAGAGCAGGAACTTGCCGTGTGGAAGCAGCAGCTCGACGACACGGTGATCCGCGCGCCCTTCGCGGGCATCGTCACCACGAAGAACGCGCAGCCCGGCGAGATGATCTCGCCGATGTCGGTCGGCGGGTTCACGCGCACCGGCATCTGCACGATCGTCGACATGAGTTCGCTCGAGATCGAAGTCGACGTGAGCGAGAGCTACATCAATCGCGTCGAGGCGGGTCAACCCGTCGAGGCGACGCTCGACTCGTATCCGGAGTGGCGCATCCCCGCCTCGGTGATCGCCATCATTCCGACGGCCGATCGGCAGAAGGCCACCGTCAAGGTGCGGGTCGGGTTCAAGCAGCTCGATCCGCGCATCCTGCCGGACATGAGCGTCAAGGTCGCGTTCCAAAACGCGATCGAGACCGTCGAGCGGGCGCCGTCAATCACGTTGCCCGCGGCGGCGATCGCCCGCAACGACGGGCGCGACGTGGTCTGGATCGTGCGCGACGGCGTCGTGGAGCGCCGCGCGGTCACTGTCGGCGAGAAGCGCGGCGACGTCGTGACCGTGGTCGCCGGGCTCAGCGGAGGCGAGCGTGTCGTCATCGGCGCGCCCGAGACCTTGATCGACGGGGCGATCGTGAGGGAGGCAAGGCCATGAGCGAAGGCAACGGCACGCTGGTGAGCGTCGAGAAGGTCGAGAAGACGTTTCGCCGCGGCGGTGAGGAGATTCGCGTCCTCGATCGGCTCGACTTGACGGTTCCGCGCGGCGAGTTTCTCGCGCTCATGGGACCGTCCGGCTCGGGCAAGACGACCTTGCTCAACCTGATCGGCGGGCTCGATCGGCCGACGAACGGATCGGTGGCGGTCGGAGGCGAGCGTCTCGAGAAGCTGTCGGCGCGCCGCCTCGCGGCGTGGCGGGCGCGTCACGTCGGTCTCGTGTTCCAGTTCTACAACCTGCTGCCGGTCCTGAGCGCGGCCCGCAACGTCGAGCTGCCGCTCCTCCTCACGCACCTGTCGCGCTCCGAACGACGCAGGCACGTCGAGATCGCCCTCGACGTCGTCGGCCTCTCCCACCGCGCCAATCACTCGCCGCGCACGCTCTCGGGCGGCGAGCAGCAGCGCGTCGGCATCGCCCGGGCGATCGTGTCCGACCCGACGCTGCTCCTCTGTGACGAACCGACGGGCGACCTCGACCGCAAGTCGGGCGACGAGATCCTCACGCTGCTGCAAGCGCTGAACAGCCAGCACGGCAAGACCATCATCATGGTCACGCACGACCCGCACGCGTCGGCGCGGGCCACGCGAACCGTGCATCTCGACAAGGGCCAGCTCTCGGCGGAGGCGCCCCAATGAGGTTCCTCCGCCTCGTGTGGAGCAACCTGATGCGGCGCAAGCTGCGCACGGCGCTCACGCTCCTGTCGGTCTTCGTGGCGTTTCTCCTCTTCGGCTTGCTGTGCATCCTGAAGGAGTCGTTCAACGCCGGCGTCTCGATGGCCGGCGCCGATCGTCTCATCGTGCGCCACAAGGTCTCGCTCATCATGCTGCTGCCCGTGAACTACGGTCGGCGCATCGAAGGCGTCGACGGCGTCGACTCGTGGGTCCACTGGACGTGGTTCAACGGGATCTACAAGGACGATCCGAAGAACTTCTTCGGGAGCTTCCCCGTCGAACCCGATCGCTTCTTCTCGATCCACCCGGAGTTCGTGCTGCCGAAGACGGAACGGGAGGCGTGGGAGCGGACGCGCACCGGCGCGATCGTCGGCCGCATGCTCGCGGACCGGTTCGGGTGGAAGATCGGCGACCGCATTCCGCTGCGCTCTCCGATCTGGCCCACCAAGGGCGACGGCGCGTGGGAGTTCGACATCGTCGGCATCTACGACGGCGCCAAGAAGGGCACGGACACCTCGAGCTTCTTCTTCCGCTACGACTACTTCGACGAGGCCCGCGCCGACGGTCAGGGACTCGTCGGCTGGTACGTCGTGCGCGTGAAGGATCGCGATCGCGCCGCCGAGGTCGCGGCGGCGATCGACAAGGAGTTCGCGAACTCGCCCTACGAGACGAAGGCCGAGCCCGAAGGCGCGTTCGCCCAGAGCTTCATCGAGCAGATCGGCAGCATCGGGACGATCCTGATGGCGATCCTGAGCGCGGTCTTCTTCACGATCCTCCTCGTCGCCGGCAACACGATGGCCCAGGCGGTGCGCGAGCGTACGAACGAACTCGGCGTGCTCAAGGCCGTGGGCTTCACCAACGAGCGCGTGCTCGCGCTCGTCCTCATGGAGTCGTGCGCCATCGCGATCGTCGGCGGCTTCGCGGGGCTCGCTGCGGCGTGGCTCGTCTCGCTTGGCGGAAGTCCGGCGCCGTCGGTGTTGCCGGTCTTCTATCTGCCGGCGCAGTACCTCGCAATCGGCGCTGTCCTCGTCCTGGCCCTCGGCTTGTGTGCGGGCATTCTCCCCGCGATCGTCGCCATGCGGCTTCAGACCTCCGTCGCCCTGAGGAGGAACGCATGATCAACTGGTTGACCCAGATCGCGTCGATCACCCTCTTCAACCTGCGCACCCTGCCGGAGCGGCGCGGCGCCGCGCTTTCGGCGATCGTGGGCATCGCCGGCGTGGTCGCGGTGCTCGTCGGCGTGTTGTCGATCGCCGAGGGCTTCCGCGCCGCGATGTCCGTCACGGGGCCCGACGACATCGCGATCGTGCTGCGATCAAGCGCCGACAGCGAGATGACCAGCGGCCTGAGCCGCGAGGAGACCCGCCTCATCGTCGACGCCCCCGGCGTCGCCCGCGGACCACAGGGACCGCTCGCGTCGGCCGAGCTCTTCGTGATGATCAACTTGCCGAAGCGATCCACCGGCACCGACGCGAACGTGCCGCTCCGCGGCGTCGAGCGCGCCGCCGGCGCGGTGCGCGGCAACGTCGCGTTCGTCGAAGGGCGCGACTTCGAGCCCGGCCGCAACGAGGTCGTGGTCGGCGCTGGCGCCGCCCGCGCGTTCGCGGGACTCGACCTCGGCAAGACGATTCGCATGGGCCAGAACGAGTGGAAGGTCGTCGGCATCTTCACCGGCGGCGGCGGTTCGGCCGAGTCGGAGATCTGGACCGACGCCGCGGTGCTCCAGCCCGCGTACCAGCGCGGCGATTCGTTCCAGTCGGTCTATGCGAAGCTCGCCTCGCCGGAGTCGTTCGCGCAGTTCAAGGACGCGCTCACCGCCGATCCGCGCCTGAAGGTGAAGGTGCTGCGCCAAGGCGAGTATCTCGCCGACCAGTCGACGATGCTCACGAGCTTCATCCGCGGCCTCGGCGTCTTCATCGCCGGCCTGATGGCGCTCGGCGCCGTCTTCGGCGCGCTCAACACCATGTACAGCGCGGTCGCGGGCCGAACGCGCGAGATCGCGACGCTCCGAGCGCTCGGATTCGGCGCCACCCCGGTCATCCTGTCGGTGATGTTCGAGTCGCTCGTGCTCGCGCTCCTCGGCGGCGCGCTCGGCGCCGCCGTCGCGTACTTCGCGTTCGACGGATTCAAGGCGTCGACGATCAACTGGCAGACCTTCAGCCAGGTGGCGTTCGCATTCGCCGTGACGCCGAGTCTCCTGGCGACGGCGATCGCGTGGGCTGCGGTCATCGGACTGCTCGGCGGGCTGTTCCCCGCGGTCCGCGCCGCGCGGCTTCCGATCGCGAACGCGCTGCGCGAAGGATGATCCGGCCCGCCGATGAGACCAATGCAGCCATGAAGTCGACGCGCTCGTGAACCGGATCCTGCCGATCGCGATCTCGCTCTGGGCGCTCGCTGCGATCGTCGCGTGGTCGCTCCCCGTCGTGGCCTGGCGACGGCGCGGGCCGCGCGGCGCGGCGGTCGCGCTCTTGGCGCCGGTCGGCGCGCTCTTCGTGGCGACCGTGTTTCCCGCGGCCTACGCGGTCCTCGAAGGAACTGCCTCGCTCGGGTCGAGCGGGCTGTGGCTCGGGTGCGTCGTGGCGCTCGTGGGCTGCGGACTCGCCACCATCGGCGTGCGAGCGGCGCTCCGTCCCGCGCCACCGCCCGGGCTCTGTCCGCGCTGCGGACATGACTGCCGCGGCCTCGCCCGCTGCCCCGAGTGCGCCCACGTGCAGTGAGCGCCGCGCCTCACGCCTTCGACGACGACTCGGTGCCGCGCCGATTCCCGTCCGTTTTCGCGCGGCGCTCCTTGATGCGCTGCATCTGGCGATCCTGGAACTCCTGCGCCAGCGTCAGCATCAGTCCCGTCGACCACGCGAACGTCAGCAATCCGGCGACGGCGATCATGCCCTCGAGCAGGCGCCAGCGCACGTGCAGGTTGTAGTCGCTGCCGAGCGTGGTGTAGTCCATCAGCGCGAAGTAGTAGCAGAGACTCGCGTTCGCCGGCGTGTCCGACTGCGAGTTCACCGCGTTCTGCCAGAGGAAGAAGTACGCCCACGCGAGCACTTCGGCGAGGTGGACGAGCAGGATCAGCCAGCTCGCGAGAATGAGGAGCGCGATGTCGGCCACGAACGATCGCGCGCTGCCGAGTCGCTCCTTCACGCCTTCGACGACGCGCAGGATGCCGAGCATCCCGATGCAGTGCAGCCCCATGGTGACCGCGACGAGCGTGCCGCCCCAGAACACCTCTTCAACCCGGATGACGTAAATCGATGGTTCGCCCGCGTGCATGGCGAGGTCGATTCTCGCGCGACGCGGAACGACCGTCAACTTGCGTGCCGTGCCGAAAGGGGAACGCCGCAGACCGCAATCCGCACGCAAGCGCGCACCGCCCGAAGCGGCGACGCTAACGCGACTCGCTCGGCGCCGACAACGCCGGCCGATCCTCGGCGCGCGTCGGGGCACGCTCGGGCACCGCGAGGCCGGCTTCCTTGAGGAGCGCGTCGATCTTGTCCTCCAGCGTCGCGTCGAAGGCGTCGAGCCCCGCGTACCGCACGATGCCCTTCGCGTCGATCAACGCCAGGCACGGAATGCCGCGCACGCCGAAATCCGGGTTGAAGCAGCTCTCCTCGGTGACGGCGATCGTCCAGCGCACGTCCATCTCGCGGGCCCACTCCGGCATTGCGGCAAGTTCCTCGTCGCGCGTGAGCTTGCCCGATCGGCGCTTCGCAGCATCCTTCTCCCACGGGCGGAGCATCCACCCCTGGAGGCTCGTCAGGCCGACGATCGCCACGTCGCTCGAGCCGTAGCGGGCCGCGAGTTCGCGCAGCCGAGGAAACGCCGCGACGCACGGACCGCACCAGGTGGCCCAGAAGTCGACGAGCACGACCTTGCCCCGGAGATCCTTGAACGAGGCGAACGGCGCGTCGCGGCGCGACGACCACGCGACGCGAATCGCCGGCGCCGGATGCCCGATGAGCTCATCGCGATTCGCCGCGCTGTTGATGGCGGCGATGGCTTCGAGCAGCCGCTTGCGGGCGTCGTCGCTCGTGTTCGGCGACTGGGAGACGGCCTGCGCCACGCGCGTCGTCGTCGCCCGCAGCCGTTCCGACTCGGCGCCCGGCAGGCGCGACTCGGGGCGGGCGAAGCCTTCGACGAACGCGAGCAGTTCGTCGATGCGCTCGCGCGGCCATTCGTCGGTGACAAGGGCGGCCATCGCCCCAACCACACCCGAGTCGAGGAGTCGGGGGTTCTCCGAGTAGAAGTACGAGTACCAATACACGCCGCAGGCGCGACCCGACTTCACGGCGGAAGCAAACGCCGGGTGCTTCACGGCGGCGACGATCGCGTCGACGCGAGCGTTGATCGCCGCGCTCATGACGTCGGCCGGAGCCTCGCCGTCCATCGTCTCGAACGCTCCGGCGCGCAACGCGAGCGCGACCGCCCCGTCCTCGTCGCGCGCCTCGCCCAGCGCGCCGAGCCTGGAGCGCAAGCGGGCGATGAGGTCGTTCGGCGCGGTGTCCCTCATGATGCCGAGCAGTTCGAACTGCTTCGTGGTCATCTCGTCGATGGCGATGTCCTTCAGCGCCTCTGCGACAAGCGGGTCGGGCTTCTTGATCTCGGTCCGTTTCGACTCGTATGCGGCGACCGCGGCGCGTACCTCCTCGTCGCTCGGCGGCGCGCCGCCCACGCGATGCGTCCATGGCATGGCCGCGAGGACGAGCACGATGGCGATGCGATCGATCGGACGAGTCATACGGATTGCATTTTCTCCACGCGCTCCACGATCCCACAAGACGGCGACATGGCCAGAGCGAGTGTGCGCCCGGGGGGCGCTACGAAGCGCTCGAATGGGTGTCATGGGCGAATCGTGCGACGGGTGGGCGTTCGCGGGGGATTGCGATCGGACGATCGTGCCCGGACCTCACGGGACCGGCGCGCCGCTCGACCACACATTCGCGAGGATCGCGAGATCGGTTGTGCCGACGACGCCGTCGTCATCGAAATCGCCGACGCCGACACCGCCCCACGCGCCGAGGAGGATCGCGAGGTCGGTCGCGCCGACCGCTCCGTCGCCGTCGAGATCGCAGAGCCGTTCGTCGAAGAGTCTCGCGTCCTCGGCATCCACGTCCGCGTCGCCGTCGAGATCGAAGATCGCCGACGGCGGCTCGAAGGCCGTGCCGATCGCGGCGTGCAGGCTCGCGCGGTCATCGCCGTCGAGCACGCCGTCCTGATTGCCGTCACCGAGCGCCGACGGCGGCCACAGCGGCCACGTGCGATTCGCCGGATAGCCGTGCAGTGCGCGCGTCGGTCCCGGCGCTGGCCATCGAACGGTGATCGAATCCGCCGCCGCGGCGAGTCCAAGTCCGAAGTGAGGACGCAGCGAGCTCTGGCTCTTGTACGCGCTCCCGCACGCGACGTCGCGCCGCTGCGCGAGACCGCCGATGACGACATCGATGCGCATGCCCACCGCGAACCGGTTCGGCGCGACTCCCTTGGGCTCGAAACGGATCCAGCGGCCGCCGCTTTCGTCGGCGACGTGATTCACCATCAACTTGATGTGTTCGAAGCGGTTCTCCAGCAAGAGGTCCTCGTCGCCGTCGCCGTCGATGTCGCCGATCGCGGCGCAGTAGCTGTCGCCCGCGTCGGCGAGTCCGAACTCCGCCGCGCGATTCGGCATCGGCCACGGACCTTCCGAGGCGAAGAGCAGGTTCTCGAACGGCCAGTTCGCCGCGACGAACAGGTCGAGATCCGCGTCGTTGTCGACGTCAAAGAAGATCGGCGCCCACGACGTGGCGAACGCGCCGACGCCCGCGCTGCGCGTCACGTCGACGAAGCTCCCGCCGCCGTCGCGCGAGTGAAGGAGCACGTTGCCCTGCGGCACGTTCGGAACGTAGATCTCCGGCGTTCCATCGCCGTCGAGGTCGCCAGCGCCGATGCCCATCGCGTCGACGTTGATCGCGAAGCCGCTCGCGACGTCGTCGACGAACCTGTTGCGGCCGAGGTTTCGATAGAGCCGGTTCCAACTCAGTCCAGCCGCACCCTTGTCGTTCGCCACAAGCAGATCGAGGTCGCCGTCGCCATCGACGTCGACGAACGACGACTGGAACGCGGCGAATCCGTTCTGCACCTGCAGCGCTTGGGTGACGTCTTCGAACGTGCCGTCGCCGCGATTGCGCAGCAGGCGGTTCTTCTCCGACGAGCCAGGCGTGCCGTAGCGATTGGAGATTGCGAGATCGAGCCAGCCGTCGCCGTCGTAGTCGCCGAACGCGCAGCCGGTCCCAGCGCCGATGATCACGCCGATGCCGGCGGCGATCGTCACGTCGGTGAAGTGCAGGCCGCCGTCGTTGCGCAGGAGCATGGCCGGCTTCAGCCAGCGCGACAGGAACAGATCGAGATCGCCGTCGCCGTCGTAGTCGCCCGCGACCAGCCCCGAGGCTTTCGCCGGCTTGCCGATGCCCGTGGCGTTGGTGCGGTCGAGGAACGTGCCGTCTCCGAGGTTCTCGAACACGCCGATTCGATCGTCGCTCGCGCCGCAGCAGACGACGTCCTCGTCGCCGTCGCCGTCGAGATCACAGAGCGCGACGCCGCACCCGTACTGCCCGACGCCGCCGAATCCGCCTTGCGTCACGTAGTAGTCGATGCCCCGCACCATCGCCTCGTTCCGGAACGATCCTCCGGATTCAGCGCGTGCGCAGACGACTGCCACGACAGCCCCGACCATGCCCGTGCGACGCATCGGACGCTCCTCGGGGCATCACCGACGCCCCCACGTCTCACGACCGTACCTCGCGACCGGGAGGGACGCAAGCGTCGATGGCCGCTCGACCACACATTCGTTAGCAACCGGAGACCGCGCCGCGCCGCGCGGCCACCTCGCCGCGAATCCAGTCGACCCACGCGGGCAATCCCTCGCCGGTGCGGCACGACAGTTCGAACGTGCGCACGCCCTCGTTGAGCGCACGCACGCCGGCCCTGAAGCGGTCCATGTCGAAGTTGACGTACGGCGCGAGGTCGATCTTGTTGATCACCAGGACGTCGACGCCACGGTACATGCGTGGATGCTTGTACGGCTTGTCGTCCCCTTCCGGCAGCGACGCCACGAGCACGTTGACGTGCGTGCCGAGCGCGAAGCTTGCGGGACAGATCAGATTGCCGACGTTCTCGACGATCAGGAGGTCGAGGTCGGCGAGCGGCACCTGATCAAGGGCTTGCGCCACCATCTGGGCTTCCAAGTGGCACGCGCCTCCGGTGTTGATCTGCACCGCGGCCGCTCCCGCCGCGGCGGCCCGCTCGGCGTCGAAACTCGTCGCGATGTCGCCTTCGATCACGCCGACGCGCAGCTCGCGGGCGAGCGCCGGAACCGTCCGCTCGATGAGCGCGGTCTTTCCCGCGCCGGGCGACGCCATGATGTTGAGCCCGAAGATTCCCAAGGCGTCGAGGCGCTTTCGATTGAGGCGCGCCAGCTCGTCGTTGGCCTTCGTGATCGTCTCGACGACGGGTACTCGGATCGTCATGGTGTCCCTCCGGGCGAGATCGCCTAACACGTTGCTCGCTGGGCTTCAGGCTCTTCGACGTCGATCGCCTCGATGCAGCACTCGTGCCCGTGCGCCACGCGCACCTGGTCGCCGCCGCACGCCGGGCAATGGTAGTCCTCGCCGTTGGGCGCGAAGACCTTTCCGCACGCGGCGCAGCGCAGCTCGAACGCCACGTCGCGAAAGTGCAGCGTCGCGTCGGCCGCCAGCGTCCCGGCGCTCATCGCGGACCAATAGAAGTTGATGCACTCTCCGGAGACGCCGGAGAGCTCCCCCACCACCACGTGTACGCGGACGACCCGCGCCGCACCGGCTCGAACGGCATTTTCAAGCACGACCGCGAGCAGTTGCTGCGTGAGCGAGAGTTCGTGCATCGTCGGTCCCGCGCGACCATCGCGCCGCAGTCCTGCGAGCGAACCACAACGGCGGCACGCTCGCGACCGGCGCCTAGAGTGTACTCATCGGGACGAATCGATCCGCGCGCCGCCGACGGGCGGCGCCGCGAGCGGTGTCGCGTGCGCTCGACGGTCTCGTTCCGAATCGACGCCCTTGTGGATTGCTGATCTCACGCTCGTGCGCCGAGGGAACGTCTAACATGTTGCTGTTGGACCTGCGACACGAGAGCGGATCATGAATCGAGACGACGTCAACCGGATCGTGGAAGAGATCGGACGACGACACGGGCGCGATCGTTGGCGGATCCTGGACATCGTCAGAGACGTGCAGGCGAGGCTGGGAGCGGTCGGGCCGGAGACCGTCGACGCCATCGCCGCATGGCTGTCGTTGCCGCGCGTCGAGGTCGAAGGCGTCGTGAGCTTTTACGCGTTCCACGCCACCGAGCGCCGCGGCCGCATCGTCATCCGGCTGTGCGACGACGTGATCGACCGCATGGCGGGATACGACGAGGTGCGGACTGCGTTCGAGCGCGCGCTCGGGATTCGCCTGGGCGAGACCACCGCCGACGGCGAGATCACGCTGGAGCGCACCGCCTGCATCGGCATGTGCGACCAGGCGCCGGCGGCGCTGGTAAACGACGTCGTCGTGACCTCGCTGTCGAGCGACAAGGCCCGCAGCATCGTTCGGGCGCTGCGCGAGCATCGCGATCCGGCCAAGCTCGTGCTTCGCTTCGGCGACGGCAACAACGCCCATCCGCTCGTGCGGGCGATGGTCGCGAACAACGTGCAACGGGCCGGGCCGATCGTGTTCAGCGTGCAGGCGCGCGGCGAGGCGATCAAGAAGGCCGTCGCGATGTCCCCCGCCGAGGTGATTCGCGCGATCAAGACGTCGCGCCTCCGCGGCCGCGGCGGAGCGGGCTTCCCCACCGGCATGAAGTGGGAGTTCGCGCGGGCGGCCGCGGGAGATCGCAAGTACGTCGTGTGCAACGCCGACGAGGGCGAGCCCGGGACGTTCAAGGACCGCGTGCTCCTGACCGAGCTGCCCGACCGCGTCTTCGCCGGGCTCACGATCGCGGGCTATGCGATCGGCGCCTCGGAAGGCATCGTGTACCTGCGCGCGGAGTACGCGTATCTGAAGCGCTTCCTGGAGGCGGTGCTCGACGAGCGCCGCCGCGACGGACTGCTCGGCGCGTCGATCTGCGGACGCAAGGGATTCGACTTCGACATCCGCATCCAGCTCGGCGCTGGCGCGTACATCTGCGGCGAGGAGACGGCGCTCATCAACTCGTGCGAGGGTCGTCGCGGCGAACCACGGGCGCGTCCGCCGTTCCCCGCACAGCGCGGCTACCTCGGCTGCCCGACCGTCGTGAACAACGTCGAGACGCTCGCGTGCGTCACGCGCATCCTCGAGGCCGGCCCCGCGACGTTCTGCGAGTACGGCACGCACCAGAGCAGCGGCACAAAGCTCCTCTCGATCTCCGGCGACTGCACGTTGCCCGGCGTGTACGAGGTGCCGATGGGCATCACGCTGCGCGAGGTACTGGCGATGTGCGGAGCGGAGAACGCCGCCGCGGTGCAGGTCGGCGGACCGAGCCGGGAGATGGTCGGGCCCGCCGACTTCGATCGAACCATCGACTATGACGACCTCGCGACCGGCGGCGCGGTGCTCGTCTTCGGCGCGGACCGCAGCATCCCGCAGATCGTGTCCGCGTTCATGGAGTTCTTCGTGCACGAGAGTTGCGGCTTCTGCACCCCGTGTCGCGTCGGCACGGTGCTCCTGAAGGAGAAGCTCGACCGGATCATCGCGGGCAAGGGTGAACCGAAGGATCTCGTCGAGATCGAGGAACTCGCGAACACCGTGAGCCGCACGAGCCGCTGCGGGCTCGGCCAGGCGTCGCCGAATCCGATCCTCATGACGCTGCGCAGCTTCAGGCCGGTCTACGAGGCGCTCGTGAAGCCCGACGCCAACGGATATCAGCGCTCGTTCGATCTCGCCGCGTCGACGCGGCACGCGGCCGAGCTCGTCGGACGTCCTTCGACGCACCGGGAGGAGGCGACATCGTGAGCGAGCGCATCACCTTCACCATCGACGGTCGAGCGATCGAGACGGCGCCGGGCACGTCGATCCTGCGGGCGGCCGACGCGAACGGCGTGTACATCCCGCGCCTCTGCGACAAGGAGGGACTCGTCCCCGTCGGCGCGTGCCGCGTGTGCACGGTGAAGGTGAACGGTCGGCCGGTCGCGGCGTGCACGCAGCCCGCGGCGGACGGCATGGTCGTCGAGAACGACACGGAGGAGCTGCGGTCGTGGCGACGGCAGCTCGTCGAGATGCTGTTCGTCGAAGGCAACCACTTCTGCATGTTCTGCGAGAAGAGCGGCGCGTGCGAACTGCAGGCGCTGGCGTATCGGCTCGGCATCGCGGCCCCGCGCTACGAGTACCTCTGGCCGAAGCGCGAGGTCGACGCGTCGCATGCGGACATCCTGCTCGATCGCAACCGTTGCATCCTGTGCGGACGCTGCGAGCGCGCCAGCCGCGACCTCGACGGCAAGAGCGTGTTCGGCTTCGTCGGACGCGGCATCCACAAACGGCTCGCGGTGAACGCGACTGCGCGGCTCGTCGACACCAACGCCGACGCGCGCGACCAGGCCATCTCCGCGTGTCCGGTCGGCGCGATCCTGCGCAAGCACGGCGCGTACGGAACGCCGGTCGGTCAACGCCCGTTCGACGAGCGCCCGATCGGGTCGAGCGTCGAGCATCCCGCCACGCTCACGATCGAGGGAGGAGCGCCGCAATGAGCGAAGCGAAGACGAAACCGCGGGTCGCGACCTGCTCGCTGGCCGGCTGCTTCGGCTGCCACATGTCCATCCTCGACATCGACGAGCGGCTCATCGGCCTCGTGGAAATCATCGACTTCGACAAGTCCCCGATCACCGACATCAAGAAGTTCACCGAACGCTGCCGCATCGGACTCGTCGAAGGCGGATGCGCCAACGAGGAGAACGTCGAGACGCTGCGAGCCTTCCGGCGGCACTGCGACATTCTCATCAGCCTCGGCGACTGCGCCACCATGGGCGGCATTCCGGCGCTGCGCAACGTCGTGCCGCTCGAGGAATGCCTGCGCGAGGCGTATGTCGACGGGCCGAGCACGCACAATCCGGAACAGGTCATTCCGCACGACGTGGAACTGCCGCTCCTGCTCGACAAGGTGCGGCCCGCGCACGAGGTCGTGAAGATCGACTACTTCCTGCCCGGATGCCCGCCTTCCGCCGACACGATCTGGGCCGCCGTGACGGCGCTCCTTTCCGGCGGCGCGATCGAATTGCCTTACCAACTCATCAAGTACGACTGACGTCGAACGGACGAATGCCATGGTTGCCTCACCGAACGAGCGCAGGATCGAGATCTCGCCGGTCACCCGAGTCGAAGGACACGGCAAGGTGACGATCCTGCTCGACGAAGCGAATCGGGTCACGCAGGCTCGACTGCACATCGTGGAGTTCCGCGGATTCGAGCGATTCATCCAAGGGCGACCGTACTGGGAGATGCCGGTCGCGGTGCAACGGTTGTGCGGCATCTGCCCGGTCAGTCACCACCTGTGCGCGGCGAAGGCGGTGGACCACATCGTCGGCGGCGAGAAGCTCACGCCCACCGCCGAAAAGATGCGACGGCTGATGCATTACGGGCAGATGTTCCAGAGCCACGCGCTCCACTTCTTCCATCTTGCAAGCCCCGATCTCCTGTTCGGCTTCGACAGCGATCCCGCGACGCGCAACGTCGTCGGCATCATTCGCTCCGACAAGGACCTCGCCTATCAGGCGATCATGATGCGGAAGTACGGCCAGGAAATCATCAAGGCGACCGCGGGCAAGAAGATCCACGGCACCGGCGCGATCCCCGGCGGCATCAACAAGAACCTGTCGATCGCCGAACGCGACGCGCTGCTTGCGGACCTCGAGCGCATGAAGCGCTGGTCGCGCGACGCGCTCGCCCTGGCCCGCCAGTACACGCTTGACCATCTCGAGCTCATTCGGTCGTTCGCGACATTCGAGTCGAGCTACCTCTCGATCGTGCGACGCGATGGCGCAATGGACCTCTACGACGGCGGACTCCGTTGCATCGACGCGCAGGGTCGCGCGATCTTCGACCACGTGCCGACCGATCGCTATCTCGAGTTCCTCGCCGAGGGCGTGCGCGACTGGTCGTATATGAAATTCCCGTTCGTGAAGTCGATGGGCGAAGCCGACGGCTGGTACCGCGTCGGACCGCTGGCCCGCGTCAACGCCTGCGACTTCATCGACACGCCGGAAGCCGAAGCGGCGCGGCGGGAGTTCAAAGCCCTGACGAACGGTCGGCCGAACCATATGACGATGGCCTATCACTGGGCCCGCATGATCGAGGTCGTGCACGCTATCGAGATGATCGAGCGGCTGCTGCACGACGCCGACCTGCAAGTGACGGACCTCGTGGTGTCGGGCGAACGGCGCGGCGAGGGCGTCGGCGTCATCGAAGCCCCGCGCGGCACGCTGTTCCACCATTACCGCGTGAACGACGAAGGCCTCGTCACGATGTGCAACCTCATCGTGTCGACGACGAGCAACAACGAGGCGATGAACCGTTCAGTGCGCCGCGTCGCCGAGGACCACATCTCGGGCAAGCCGACGATCACCGAGGGCATGCTCAACCACATCGAGGTCGCGATCCGGGCCTACGACCCCTGCCTGAGCTGCGCGACGCACGCGCTCGGAACGATGCCGCTCGTCGTCGAGCTCGTCGGCAACGACGGCTCGGTGATCGATCGGCGAACGAAGGACGCATGAATCATCCGCGCGACATCATCGTGATCGGCTTCGGCAACCCGGCCCGTGCCGACGACGGACTCGGTCCGGCGCTCGTGCGTGCATTGGAGCGCGAGCCGATCGACGGCGTCGCCGCGACCTGGGACTTCCAGCCGGCGGTCGAGCACGCGGCGGACGTCGCAGAGCATCGCGCGGTGATCTTTGCCGATGCGTCGCGCGACGCGCCCGAGCCGTTCTCGTTCACGCGACCTCTGCCGCGGGCCGACGAGCCGTTCAGCACGCATGCGCTCCGGCCCGAACACGTGGCGGCGCTCGCGAGCGACGCGCTCGGCTGGCGCGGCGCCGTGTACGTCCTCGCAATTCGCGGCTACTCGTTCGACGCGTTCGAGGAGCGCCTCACGCCGCGAGCTCACGCCAACCTGTACGACGCGGTGGACGCGCTCCGCGCGGCGCTCGAAGCCGACGACGTCGACGCGCGTCTCAAAGAACTCCTCAGTGCCCGCAACGGTGCCCCATGCCCGACGACACGAAGCTGATCCTGTACATCGACGACGACCCGGACTACCGGCTCGCGATGCGCCAACTGCTCGAGGCGAACGGGCTGCGCATGATCGAAGCCGAGAATGGCGAGGACGGCCTGCGGATCTTCCGCGCGGAGAAGCCCGATCTCGTCATCGTCGACCTCATGATGGAGGAGATCGACTCGGGCGTGAACTTCCTGCGCGAAGTGCGCAGCAGCGGTTCGAAGGCGCCGGTGTACCTGATGAGCTCCGTCGCCGATTCGCTCGCCGCCACGACGAACCCGATCGAACTCGGCTTCACCGGCGTCCTCCAGAAGCCGTTCGCGAACGATTGGCTGCTGACGATGATCAGGTCGAAGCTGCATTGACGCGGGCGTTCGCTTGGTAGCGCTGAGGATTCAACACGGAGAGGCGGAGGCGCGGAGGGCACACGGAGGTGTGCCCTCCGAATCTCCGGTCTCCGCGTTGAAGAAGAGAACGTCGCGCGACGCAACTACGGCGTCGCGGGACGTGGCGTTTCCTCGCTTCCCTTGCACGCCGGAAACTCCACCCAAAATGTGCTGCCTTCACCGGGCGCGCTCTCGACGCCGACGCGACCGCCGTGCGCTTCGGCGATGCGCCGCACGATCGACAGGCCGAGGCCCGTGCCGTGCACTCCCTTCAGCTCGGGGCGTCCGCGACCGACGCGGGCAAACTCTTTGAAGAGGCGGGGCTGATCGGCCGGCGCGATGCCGACGCCCGTGTCCGACACCTCGACGCGGAACGCGCCGTCTCGCGCTCGCACGCGGGCCACGATCGCTCCGCCGGGCAGCGTGTACTTGATCGCGTTCGCGACGTAGTTGCCGATCGCCTCGCGCACCAGCCTCGGCACGCCGAACACAATCGCTGCCGAATCGGATGGCTCGACTGCGATCGACAACTGCTTCTCGTGGGCCGCGTCCGCGTGTTCCTCGACCACGCTGTCGAGCAGGAACGCGAGCGGGATCTCCGAGCTGTGCGCCGCGAGGTCGGCGCTCTCCAGTTCGCCGAGCAGGCGGACCTCCTTCAGGAGATGCTCCATGCCCTCGAGCTTGGCGAGCGCCCGCTCGACTTGCTCGCGCTGACGCGGCCCCATCGCGCCGCAGAGGCCGTCACGCAGGTTGCGAAGAAGTTGCTGCGACGTCGCGATCGGCGCACTGATGTCGTGGAGCGCGACGTGCAGAAAGTCGCGGCGCATCCGACTCAGCTTCTCGAACTGTTCGGCGCGGTCCTCGGCCGCGTGCTCGCGGCGGCGCAAGGCTTCCGCGAGTTGCGTCTGCGCGACGACGACGAGCCCGAACATGCCGAGGTACGCGACGCAGATCGCGGCCACGTAACGCGGGTCGAGCGGTGCGTCGCCGGCGACGGCGCCCTGCGGCAACGGCGGCGGCAGCAGGCCGGTGACTTCGACGGTCACGAGCCCAATGAGCAACACCGCCGCGAGAAGCGCCGCGAGATACGCCGAGCGACGCGACAGCACGATCGACGCGATGCCGATGTGCAGCAGGTAGAACGCGAGGAACGGACTCCGCACGCCGCCGACGAACCACAGGGCGACGGTCAGCGCAAGGAAGTCGAGGGCGATCGACCCGAGCGCCGTGGCGCGATACACGACCGCGCGGTTCGCGTCGCTGCCCGCGTCGCGCACCGAGCGGATCACCGCCAGCACGATCGTGTCGTAGAGCGCGATCGCGACGGCGAGCGCGACGATCGCAACGACGTCGAGCGACGCGACGCCGGCGAGCGACCGCGCGGCCAGCGCCGCCACGACCATGAGCGCGGCGACGACAAACCGCGCCATCGCCTGCACGACGAGGCGCCGCCCGAGCAACCGCTCCTGCACGAGCATCGCGGCGAGTTTTCCGCCGGAGCGAGCGAGGCCGTCAGCGCTCGGAGGATTGCTCGGCATGCGAGCGCATCCTATGGGACCGGTTGAGCGGTTCGACGCACGCTCCCGGGCTGGAAGCAATGTGGCGCTCCAGCCGCACCGTCCCCGGCGACCACTGCGTCATCGCGTTCCTCCGCCACGTCGTGCCGACGACGCGTCGCGTCCGTCGCGGAGTTCTTCTCCGAGATCACCGTCTCGATGAAATGAACGCGACAGCCACGATTCGACGCGGCACGAGCAACCTGCCCCCCCCCCGCGAATAGTCTTGCTCAAGCCTGAATCGCTGCGTTTTGCGCAGCAGGAGGTGATTCGTGACTCATCGACACCGACGCCACAACCGACCTTCAACGATGGGATCGGTGGTCGCGATCGTGATGCTCGCGACGGCAGGCCGGGCGGCAGGGGCGATCGTTCAGGTGACCGACCCGACGCTCTTCGCGAACCTGACGGGCTCCGTTACTCCTGTCGACTTCGTCGCGCCGCCCGGCGGGCCTGGCCCGATCGATCCGGATGTATACGCGCCGCTAGGACTGACTCTGTCGTGCTCCGCACCAGGCTGCCCCATGTTCAGCAAGCAGAGCCCAGCATTCGTGGACGGGTGGGGCTTCATGGTCCCAGACAACGCGGGGGTCGCCTTCAACTTCGACCTCGGTATCCACGGTTTCGCTTACGACGCCCAGCACTATGGTGGCCAGAATATCGCAGCGAGCTTCTTCCTCGGGGGAAGCCAAGTCGGTTCAATAGCGCTTCAATGGCCCGGCGGCGGTCCCGATGGGACGTACTTCCTTGGTTGGTACACAGACTTCGCGTTCGATCGTATCGTGCTCAACTATGCCCTCGTCGACAACATTTACTTTCAGACCGTTCCCGGCCCGTCGGCGCTGGGGCTGATTGGGATAGCTGCGGCGCATGGGACGAGACGTCGCCGACGGTGACCTTCGATAGAGATTGCGACGTTCACGTCGGAGCATCGAATGCTCGCGACGTGCATGAGGGTGCGACGCCGGGCGTCGCGCCCTTTGTTCACGCGCGACGATTCGCAGCCACGTCGCGGCCGGTGCGACGGTGCGCCTCACGTCGCACTCATCGCCTCCTCGTACGCCTTCTGCCCGCGGGCGAACGCTTCCTCGTTCAGCGCGAGCATAGCGCAGTTGTCGCGGAGCGCGGTGCGCAGCGAGAGCAGGAAGCTCTCCTTCGGGAACAGGTTGCTCGCGGCCTGGAGCGCCCCGAGCGCGACGACGTTCTTCACCATCGACTTGCCGAGCGCGTGAGCGATCTCGGTGCATGGCACGCCGATCATCGTCACGCGCTCGTCGAGCGTCGGCGGCGCCGGAATGACCGAGCTATCGAAGATCACCAGTCCGCCGCGCTCGACCGTCGGCCCGAACTTCTCGAGGCTCGGAGGATTGAACGCGACCAAGATGTGTGGATGGGGCGACGCAGGCGACAGCACCTCGTCGACGGCGATGTGCACGTCGGCATATGACGTGCCGCCGCGCGACTCGGGCCCGTAGCTCGGGATGTGGGTCGAATCCCAGCCTTCGTTGATCGCCGTCTTCGTCACGAACATCGCGATCGTCTGCGCTCCGTCGCCGCCGGACCCCGCGAACTTGATCGCGATGTCCTTCGCATCGATGTGCGTCGGGAAGCCGGTGCCGAAGCGCTCGGGCCGTCGGTCGGTCGCGCCCACGAGCTTCGCGACGTCCTTCGGCTCGAAGCTCGGCGTCCCCAGGTCGAACCACGGCTCGACGACGGCGTCCTTCTTCACGCCCAGCGGGAAGTACGGAAGCATGTGCTCCTTCACCCACTCCTCCGCCTGCTGCGGCGTGAGCTTCAGGTGCGTCGGGCACTCGGCGAGGATCTCGACGAACGAGAGGCCGCGATTCTCGACCTGAAGCCGGAACGCCTTCTCGATCGCCTTCTTCGTGCGCATGCGCTGCTTCGAATCGAAGAGCGCGCAGCGCTCGACGTAGACCGGACCGTCCATCTGGGCCACGATCTCGGCCATGCGCAGCGGCTGACCGGTGATGCGCCCGCGACCGGTCGGCGTCGTCGCGGTCTTCTGGCCCGGCAGCGTCGTCGGGGCCATCTGCCCGCCGGTCATTCCGTAGATCGCGTTGTTCACGAAGAGGAACGTCATGGGCATGCCGAGCTGGCACGCCTGCATGATCTCGGCCAGGCCGATCGACGCGAGATCGCCGTCGCCTTGGTAGGCGAACACGATCGCGTTCGGATTCGCGACCTTGTGTCCGATCGCGACCGCCGGCGCGCGACCGTGCGCCGCCTGCGTGTTGCCCACGTCGAGGTAGTAGTACATGAACACCGCGCAGCCGACCGGCGACACGGCGACGGTGCGGTCCTGAATGCCCAACTCCTCGATGGCCTCGGCGATGTACTTCTGGATCAGGCCGTGCCCGCAGCCCGGGCAATAGTGCGTCGCGTGTCCCTTCAGTCCTTCGCCATGCGCGTGCCGTTCGAACTTGTCGTAGAAGACGTTCACGCTGCACCTCCCGTCAGCGCCGCCTCGTCCATCGCGACGACCGCGTCGATGATCTCGCGTTGCTGCGGCAGCACGCCGCCGAAGTGACGGACTCGCGACATCGGCGGCAGTTCGCCGACGCCCGCGTGGCTGAGCGCGAGGCGCATCTCGTCCTCGAGCTGTCCGGGTCCCGCCTCGACCATGATGAGCCCGCGTGCCCGTTTCACGATCGGCAGGAACCCGTCGATCGGGAACGGCCACAGCGTGATCGGCCGGAAGAGTCCGACCTTCACGCCCGCGTCACGCAGCTTCTGCACGGCGCCCTTCGCCATGCGCGCCGGCGTGTTGCAGGCCACGATGATCCAGTCGGCGTCGTCGCAGCGGAACGCGTCGAAGCGCTGTTCGTTCGCGCACATTGCCGCGTACTTCGCGTTCAAGTGCTCGTTGTGCTTTTCGAGGTCGGGCTCGATGAGCACGATCGAGGTGTTCAGGTTGCGCCGATGCGCCGCGTCGCCGTACACCGCCCACGCGGGTAGTCCCGGACGAAGCATGTGCGTCGGCAGCTTCACGCGCCCGGTCATCTGACCGAGGTAGCCGTCGCTCGCGAGCACGACCGGGTTGCGGTACGTGAAGGCGAGGTCGAACGCGACGATCGTGAGATCGAGCATCTCCTGCGGCGTCGACGGGGCGAGCACGACCGCGTGCGAGTTGCCGTGTCCGAGTCCGCGGCACGCGAGCTTGATGTCGGACTGCTCGGGACCGATGTTGCCGAGTCCCGGGCCGCCGCGCATGACGTTGAAGAAGACGCCCGGCAATTCGGCGCCGATCATGTACGAGATGCCTTCGAGCATCAGGCTGAAGCCCGGCGACGACGTCAGCGTCATGCAACGCATGCCCGCGCCGCCGCAGCCGTACATCATGTTGACCGCGGCGATCTCGCTGACCGCTTGCACGAACACGCCGCCGAGTTGCGGCAGGAGCTTCGCGAGCAGCTCCGCGCCTTCGGTCGACGGAGTGATCGGGTAACCAAAGAAATGTCGGCACCCGGCGAAGAGCGCCCCCACCGCCGACGCGTGGTTGCCCTTCAGGACAATCGGCTCGACGCTGGGGAATTCGATGCGCTCGTCGGGTATCGCGACGGGCTCGGGCGCGCTCGTCGGCCGCGGGCCAAAGAGCTTCTCCGGATCCAGGAGTTCAAAGTCGTCCTCTTCGTGCGGCTTCGGCATAAGCCCGTACGGTTCCGGGCACGCCGTGAGGCAGAGACCGCAACCATTGCAATTCGTGAGATCGATGACCACCGGCGTCTGGCCGGTCGTCGGATCGATGTGGGTCCCCATCGTGATGCAGTGCTTTGGGCACGCGTCGATGCAGCGCCCGCAGGCCTTGCAGAATTGCGGGAAGAGGAACGGTTTCGGCTTCGCGTTGTCGCTGACCATGGACGTTCCCTCGAATGCGAGGAACCCGTGCCAAAGTCACGGCGCGATTCGTCTCGACTGGCCAGGTTCCGCTTGCTGGATGCTAGCGCGCGAGCCGCGTTTCGTGCGTGCAATTCGCGTCCCGTCGCGCGCCTTGCTTGCGTCTGCGAATCAACGAACTTTGCGTTGCGATTGTGCGCCGGCGATCGAGCGCGGCGACCCGCTCAGCCGATCATCGAGAGCCGCTCCAGCGCGGCTCATCCTATGAACGCGTCGAACGCCACCGATCTCTCCGCGACTCGGCGTCGCGTCCACGAACTGGGACGTGGTGGCGAGTTTCGCGCCGCCGCCGACGCAGCCGATCGCGGGCTCAAGCAGTGGCCGAACGACGCGGAACTGCACCTTCTCCGCGCGCTCGCGTCTGAACGCCTCGGCGAGTGGGCGAACGTCGTGCGCCACGGCGCGGAGTTCGAGCGACTCGCGCCAGAGCGCGATCCGATGGACATCTCGATCGGCTGGGCGCTCGTGCAACTCGGCGACGTCGCGGCGGCGCTGCCGCGCCTGGAGCGCGCGGCGCAGCGCCACCCGGGCAACGCGACCGCGTGGATGAACCTCGGCATCGCGGTGAAGCACCTCGGCGACCTCGATCGCGCCCGCGACTGCCAGCGTCGCGCCGGCGAGTGCGACGCGTCGCTGCCGCAGCCGTGGATGAACCTCGCGAGCATCGAGCAGGACTGCGGCTCGCCGGAACGCGCGATCGAGGCGCTCGACGCCCTGCATGCCCGCTTCGGCCCTCTGCCGCAGGCGGAATCGCTGCGGGCATTCCTCACCCTCTGCAGGCCGACCGGCTCGCCGACCGCGGACCGCGCGATCGCCGAGCGCGCGGCGGTCGCGATCGAGGCCACGGTGCGCGACATCGCGCCGCCGCAATTTCGCAACGAGCGCAAGCGAGGCAAGCGGCTCCGCGTCGGCTTCTTCTCCGGCGACTTCCGCGACCACTCGGTCGCGAGCTTCGCGCTCCCGCTCGTCGAATCGCTCGACCGCGCGTCGATCGAGCCGATCCTCTTCTCAAGCGCATCGGCGCCCGACGCGGTGACGGCGCGATTCGCCCGCACCGCGCCGCTCGTCGACGTGCGCGGCCTCACTCCGAAGGCGCTCGTCGAAAACGCCCGCGGCAAGCGGCTCGACGTCGCGATCGACTTGTCCGGTCACAGCGCCGGCAACAGCCTCGCGGCGTTCGCGGCTCGCATCGCGCCGGTTCAGACCACGTGGCTCGGTTACGCAGGCACGACGGGAATCCGGACGATGGACGCGCGGTTCGTCGACTGGCGGACGGATCCGATCGGCTGCGAGCGAGCGTGCACCGAGCGTCTCGTGCGCCTCGACCCCTGCTTTCTCTGTTGGCGAAGCCGCGAGGACGTTCCGTTGCCGCCCGAGCGGTCAGAGTCCGACGAACCGCTCACCTTCGGCTCGTTCAACGACCTGTCGAAACTCTCCGACGCGACGCTCGACGCGTGGGCGAGGATTCTCATGGCTTCTCCCGACGCGCGGCTCGTCCTCAAGAACTACGGCCTGCGCTACCGCGCAGCAAGGGACGTGCTGGTCGCGCGCTTCGCGACGCGCGGCGTCGCGGCCGAACGCATCGAGATGATCGCGTGGACGGCGACGAGCGCCGAGCATCTCGCGCTCTACGGACGCGTCGACGTCGCGCTCGATTCGTTTCCGTACAACGGCACCACCACCACCTGCGAAGCGCTGTGGATGGGGACTCCGGTCGTCGTCCTCGAGGGCGGGACGCACCACGCTCGCGTCGGCGCGAGCCTTCTCCGAGCGATCGGTCGCGACGATCTGGTCGCGCCGACGATCGACGTCTACGTCGAGCGGGCGATCGCCGCCGGATCGGAACAATTGCGGCGTGCCGCCGGACGCCGTGCGGCGATGCGCGCGGCGGTCGCAAGGTCGCCACTGCGCGACGAGCAGGGATTCGCGCGGCGATTTGAAGCGGCGTTGCGTGCCGCGTGGCACGCGTACTGCGACACGACGACGACGCCACGTCGCTGACGCCGCGCGAGTCGCTCACGTTGTCGGACCTGCAGCGACCGAGAACGTCAGTCGAAGCGAACGCTTCCTAGGGAAAGGCCCGCACTCGAAAGCGATTTCACCGCGGCTCGCTTGCGAGCCCGGAGTCGCGTGGCAGGATCGACGCGGAGTTTGAGACGAGCGGAGATCCGTCGCGCGGTGGCGCGGGATGCGCGATCGGTGGATTCGCCACCGGAAGGTCGCGTGCGCGTTGGCCCGCGTGGGCTCGGGCGTCGACGGCGAAACCGCTCGTCGGGAGTTTCTGAAGAGGAGAGTTGTCATGCGCATGGTTCTGGCGGCTGGTTCGGTTGCGTTCCTTCTCAGCGGCGTCGCTGCCGCGGACATCTTCAACGGCAGCGGCGGTTCGATTCCGGACAACAACCCGGCGGGCATCGTCTCGACGATCAACGTCGCGAACGCGGGCCAGGTCGGCGTGTTCAACGGCCTGACGATCAACGGCCTGACCCACACATGGGTCGGCGACGTCGTCATCACCCTCACGCTGCCGGACGCGACGGTGATCACCATCGCCGACCGCATCGGCAAGACGAGCGCGACGACCGGGTTCGGCGACTCGTCGAACTTCGGCGGCAACTACACGTTCAATGATGCCGGCGGCGACATCTGGGCGTCGGCCGCAAGCGGCGACACGAACTTCGTGATTCCGACCGGCGCGTACCGCGCGAGCGCGGCGCTCACCGGCGCGGCGATCAACCTGAACGCTCTCATCGCCGGCAAGAACGTGACCGGCGACTGGAAGCTCACGATCACCGATGGTGCCGCCGGAGATACCGGTAGCTACACCGACTGGTCGCTCAACTTCTCGATCGTGCCGACCCCGGGCGCGTTGGCCCTTCTCGGACTCGCCGGGCTTGCGGGACGCCGCCGGCGCTAAGTCGACGACATTCGTTCGATCCGGACAGAACGACGGCCGGCCACCTCGCGTGGCCGGTCGTTTTTCTTATTTGCAACGAGCAGGCGAAAGTCGGACCTTCGATCGATGTCTGCGAGCGCGATGCGTCAGGAGAAGCCGCATTCCGCTTGACCCGCCGCCGTGAAGGCGCAACTTCACCGGAGAGAGATCGTGCAAGCCCGGGTGGTCTGCCATTCGGCACGCCTCGGGCGCAGCGGAAGGAAAAAGGGACCACCGGGGGTCGGCGCACGCCGACTTCTTGTCGTCCCTTTTTCATTGCGCCCCTCGAACCCGAGCGAACTCGGGTTGCGTCGGGACACTCGCGGACCAGCTCGGTCCAACAACGGAGGAGTGAGATGCGTCAGTCAATTCTCGGTATGTGTGCGAGCGTGGCCGCGTTCTGCGCCGCGGGTCTCGCGGCGGCGGATGTGCAGGCCGACGCGGCCCGCGCGGCGTCCTTCATCGGCGTGCCGCAGATCAACGTGTCGGTGCCGTTCGTCGGCGCGCGGGCGTCGTCCGATTCGGCCGACGTCACGACCTTCCAGAACAAGCGGTTCGGCGTGCACACGGTCCCCGCTCCCGGCGCCGTGGCGCTCCTCGGACTCGCGGGCCTCGCGGGCGGTCGTCGCCGTCGCGCGTAAGCGGTGGTGATTCTTGGCTCCGACGGCCGATCGGGACACCGATCGGCCGTCTTTTTTTTGCGCGCGGCGCGCGCCGCGATCGAAACGCAACCGAGCGTCACGGCACCTTCTCGAACACAGAGAAAGAAAAACGCACCCGCGCCGATCGCTCGGCGCGGGTGCGTCGTTGAGGGCAACGTTGGCTTACTCGAACGTGAGCGTCAGCGTGCCGGTGCCTTCGTCCGCGTAGCTACCGACGCGGATGTGATAGGTCTGACCCTGGATCACCAGGAACTGCATGACGGACGTGTAAAGGAAGCAGTCCGGCGCGTCATCGTTGCACGCGACGATCTGCAGGTTCGAGCACGGGCCCGAGTAGGCAGCCAGCCGCGTGTCGAAACTCGCCTGGTTGCAGGTGCTCACGGTGAGCACGCCCGTCTCGGTCGGCGTGTATTCGAACCAGACGTCGCGAACGAAGATCGTGTCGAGGCCTTCGTCGCAGGTGAGCGGCAGGAGCGGGCCGCCGCTGGTCGCGCCAACGGTCGAGAACGACGTGTCGCCGACGCCGATCGGCGTCGCGTTCTGACAGAAGTCGTTCGACGGTCCGGTGCATTCGCCGCCGCAGGTCAGCGTCACCGAGTAGCCGTTCTTGCCCTTCGGGCACTGGTACGGACCCCAGGCGCCCAGCAGGATGCCGAGGTCGGCGGCGGAGACGCTGCCGCTCTGGTCGAGGTCAGCGCACGGATCGTTGGTGCCCCACGCGCCGAGCAGGATGCCGATGTCGATCGCGTTCACCACGCCATCGCCGTTGAGGTCGGGGCAGTTGCAGCCGACGTCGGTGCAAGGCCAGTTCGCGGTCACCTGCGGCGCCACGTAGAGGTACCACGTACCCGGCTCGAGGCACGTCGAGAACGTCGCCTCGACGCACGGATCGGCGAGCACGTACGGATTGAGCTGGCCGTAGCCCGAGCCCGGATCGCAATTCGGAGCGCCGCCGGTGTCAGACAGGCCGATGACCAACGGGAACTGCGCGACGCCGGTAAAGGTGATCGGCGTAATCTCACTCACCGTGATCGAGTACCAGTCGGTGTCCTTGATGCCGCCGTCGGCCCACGCGGTGCCCTGAATGGTCATCCCGCACGCGATCGGCTCGAAGTTCGCGGTGCCGAGCGTGCACACGCCGGGACAGAGGATCGGCGTGTAGCTCGCGCACACCGCGTCCCAACCGACTTCGCAGCAGAACGAGTCGTAGCTGCAGACCGCCTGCTCGCAGGCCGGGTCGTCGCAGCCTGGACCGCCGACCGGATCGCAGCAACTGCTCGATCCGATGAGCGGGATGTTGCAACCGCCGTTGGTGTCCTCGCCGCACCGCTCGGCTTCGCGCACTGCGCCGGGCACGTTCGGAAGGTCGCACGAGACGCAGTACGTGTTCGCCTCGGCGACGCACGTCACGTCCCACGCGACGTCACAGCAGAACGGGTTATAGCCGCAGACCGTCTCGCAGCAGGTCACGTCGCTGCAGAACGGCGAGCCGGTCGGCTCGAAGCAATTGCCGGTCTCGGGCGAGCCGCAGGTTGGCGGGGTGCAGAATCCGTTGCAACTCAGCGAGATCGAGTAATCGTTGAAGCCGCTGCCGCACGGGAAGCCGCTGTACGACGTCGGCGCGACGACGATCCAATACGTTCCCGGCGTGAGGCACGCGGTGATGCTCGACGTGCCACACACGCCGGCGGTCCCGGACGGACTCAGCACCGACGAACCGTCGCACGTCGGAACGCCGTTGTTGTCAACGATGCCGAACTGCAGGCTGAGGGTCGTGCTGACCGTCACCGTAACGCTCGTGTTGCGCTCGAAGCTCACCTGATACCAGTCGGTGTCGTGCGCACCGCCGTCGGCCCACGCGCTGCCGCAAATCGTCTGGCCGCACGCGATCGGCGTGAACGCCGGATCGCCGAGGGAGCAGGTTTCGGGGCAATTGTTGAGGGCAAGCTGGACGCAGAACGAGTCCCACTCGATGTCGCAGCAGAAGCTCTCGACCGAGCAGACCGCCAGCTCGCACTCGAAGTTGTCGCAGCCGCCGGTGGGATGGGCCGAGCAGCAGGTGCTCGAGCCGACGATCGGAACGTTGCAGCCGCCGTTGAGGTCCTGGCCGCACGGCTCGCCCTCGGGCGTCGCCCCAGGCGGGCACGAGAACGTGCAGGCCGGCGGACCGCAGGTCGCGAACGCCTCGTTGACGCACGCGTTGTCCCATGCGGCGTTGCAGCAGAACGGATCCTGCCCGCACACGGCCACACAACACTCGATATCGGAGCACCCGGGCTCTCCGGCGGTGTAGCAATCGTGCCCCGCGGGTGGGCACTCGACTCCGGCGAACGACGTCGCGTTCGCCCAGGTCGCGATGAAAAGCGCCGCGGACAGGACCGACGTCCGGGTCCGGCGCAAGGGTCTGAGAGACATCAAGAACCTCCGATCGGGCGGGGAACGACTGAGTGCGTGCGGCTTCGCGATCCGCCCTCGCGAAACCGATCGCCCTTGGCGGGCGCAAGCGCCGGTGTGACGAACCCGGCAGTTTTCCAAATGAATTTGGAGTCTATTCGCTCGAGGAGCAAACTTGGGCAAGCTTGATCTTTCACTTCGCTCCAAGTTGCGTGGTTGCTTTGCTGTCCTCGCGCGCCAGTCCGTAGCGCCGGATCTTGTTGTAGACCGTCGCACGGTCGACCTCGAGGATCGCCGCCGCGTGCGAGATGTTCCAGTTCGTGCGCTCGAGGACGCCGCAGATGTGGCGGCGCTCGACTTCCTCGAGCGAGCCCGACATCGGTGTCGCGATCGCAGGAGCGACCACGTGTCTGCCCGCCAGCGGCAGGTCCGCCGGGCGGATCATCGGCGGCGAGCCGACGACCATCGCTCGCTCGATGGCGTTGCACAGCTCGCGGACGTTGCCCGGCCAGTCGTGCTCCATGAGCCGGCTCATCGCTTCGGGACTGATGTCCGTGATGCGACGGTCCATCTGCCGCGCGAATCGGTCGACGAAGTGTCGCGCGAGGAGCGGGATGTCCTCGCGTCGTGCTCGGAGCGGCGGCGCCTCGATGGTGAACACGTTGATGCGGTAGAAGAAGTCCTCGCGGAATCGCCCTTCTCGGACCGCCTTTTCGAGATCCTCGTTGGTGGCGCAGACCACGCGAAAGTCGACGTGCACCGTCTCGTGTCCGCCGACGCGCGTGAATGCCTTCTCCTCAAGCACGCGCAGGAGTTCCACTTGGGTGCGCTCCGAGATGATCCCCACCTCGTCGAGGAAGAGCGTGCCGCCGTCGGCGAGCTCGATCTTGCCGCGTCGCCGGTTCATCGCCCCGGTGAACGCACCCTTCTCGTGGCCGAAGAGTTCGCTCTCGAGCAGGCTGTCCGGAATGGCCCCGCAGTTCACCGGGATGATCGGGTGGTATCGGCGCGGACTGTTCGCGTGGATCGCGCGGGCGATGAGTTCCTTGCCCGTGCCGCTCTCGCCGACGACGAGCACCGTCGCATCCGTGGGCGCGACGTGGCGGATGAGTTCCATCACCTTCCGCATCGCCGGGCTCTCCCCCACCATCATGTCGACCGAGACGAGATCGTCGATGGTCCGCTTCAGCCGGACGTTCTCGTCCGACAGGCGCCGCTTCTCCACGGCCCGCTCCAGCAGCCGGCTCAGCTCCGACGGATCGACCGGCTTCGTGATGTAGTCGAACGCGCCGTCCTTGAGCGCCCGCACCGCGCTGTCGACCGACGCGTAGGCGGTGATGACGATCACCGCGAGATCCGCGTCGAGCTCGCGCAGCGCCGTCTGCAGCGCGAGCCCGTCCATGCCCGGCATCTTGAGGTCGATCACCGCCGCGTCGAACCGCCTCGACTTCGCGAGCGCCAAGGCCGCCTCGCCGCTCTCCGCGGCCACGGCGTCGAAACCGTCCTTGCGCAGCCAGCGGCTCAGCGAGTCGCGCACCGAGAACTCGTCGTCGACGACCAATACCGCGGCCCGTTCACGGGTCATCGGACACTCTCCTTCGTCGCGTCCTTCACTCGCGCCGCGTCGGCCGTCTCGGGGCGACGCCTCGGAAGCGTGATGGTGAACGTGGTGCCGCGGCCCGGCTGCGACTGAACCGCGATCTCGCCACCGTGCCCGTGCACGACGCCGTAGACCACCGAGAGGCCGAGGCCGACGCCGCTGCGTTCGCCCTTCGTGGTGAAGAACGGCTCGTAGATGTGCGGCAGTACTTCGGGCGGGATGCCGACGCCGTCGTCGGAGACGCTCAACTCGACCGAGTCCGCGTCGCCGGAGACTCGCACGCGCAGCGCACCCGGCCGATCGCGCGGTCCCTGCATCGCCTCAATCGCGTTCATGAGTAGCGCCAACACCGCCTGCTGGATCTGGCCTTGGTCGGCCACGATCGTCGCGTCGCCGTCGAGCGGCGACGACTCGGCGGCGATCCGCTGCATCTCGAGGTGGTGACGGATCAGCATGAGGCTGTGCTCGACCACCTGATTGAGATCGGTCGACGTCAGACGGGCACCGCCGCCGCGGGCGAAGAGGAGCAGGTTCTTCACGATCGCCCCGCAGCGCGAGCACTCCTTGTCGACGAGTTCGAGGTAGCCGTCGAGCTCCGCACGGATGTCCTCGGGCAACGGCTGCTCGGAGAGTTCGCGCCGAATCAACCGCGCGTAGGTGAGCACGCCGCTGAGGGGATTGTTCAACTCGTGCGCGACGGTCGCGGAGAGCTTGCCCAGCGAAGCCATGGTCTCGACGCGACTCATCTGCTGCTGCGTCTGTCGCAGCTCGATCGTCTTCGCCTCGACCTTCTCCTCGAGCGTGCGCGACCAGCGCGCGAGTTCGTCGCGGGCCGCGACGAGCTCCGCGACCATGCCGTTGAACGCGCCCGCGAGCTCCGCGAACTCGTGCGGCCCAGACACCTCGATCGGCGTCTTCCAGTCGCCCGCCGCGATGCGCCGCGTGCCGTCGCGCAGCGCCTTCACCGGCGCGTGCACGAGATGCCGAATGAAGAGCCCCGAGACGACGCTGCTCGCGAGAATGAGCACCGCGGTCGTCCACACGAGCTGCGTGCGCACGCCCGCGATCACCTGATCGAACGGCGCCATGGTCATCTGCACGTCGAGCACGCCGAGCACGGCTCGCTCCGACGGCGGCACGTGACAGCCGACCGCGGCGCACGACGCCTCGTTGCGGATGAGCGTGAGACTGCGGCGCGCCTCGTGGCCGTTCTGCAGGTCGACGAGGTTCCGGGCGACGCGAATCGCCGAACCCTTCGTCGCCCCGTCGACGTGGCACGCGCGGCACAGATCGGATCCGATCGGCACGACCGAACCGCGCTCCGACGGATCGGCCGAGAGGCTCACGTGGCCGTCCTTGCCGTACACGCGGATCCCGGTGAATCCCGGCGACGCGCCGAGGCGCTCGATGCGCGCCTGCACCTCGTCGAGCCGGTTGAGCAGCATGCCGTCGTGCGTCGCGCTCTCGATGAGCGCGCGGGAGCGCTCGAGGTCGGCCTGCACGAAATGGGCCGCCTGGTCCCGCGCTCCCCAGTAGCCGAGCACCGCATGCACGCTGAGCACCACGCCGATCGTGGCTGCGAGAGGAGCCAGGAGCCGAAGTTCCAACGAGCGAGCGAGCGGTTTGAGCCCGAGCGCCATCGCGATCCGTCCTCGCGGCGAAGAGCCGCCGCTTCATCCTCCGCGCGCCGGCGTCGCGAATCCACGCGGGCTGTCGAGAATTTCGCCATCCGCGCCGACGACTTCGTCCATCAACGATTGCGGACCCGTGATCCGAATGCGATTCCGGCCCGCCACGCGTGCCGGCGCGTTGGGTTCGCGGATTGCTTCTCCGCGCTCGAGCCGAAGCGATCGCCGACGCCGTCGGCGCCGCGACGATCGCGAGGAGTCCGCCATGGACATCGCGCTCCCGACGCTCCGACCGATCGAACCCGCGCGAACGTGCGTCTGGATGGACGCCGGTGTCGTCGCCTTCCGGCTCTGCGACCGCGGCTTCGCGTGCGACGAGTGTCCGTTCGACGCGTGCATGCGCGGCGTCGAGCCGAGCGCCGACGCGGCAGCAGCGCCCGATCGCGCTCCCGCGGCGGCGTGGGCGTTTCCCGCGGATCGCCTCTACGCCCCCGGACACCTCTGGGTGCAGGTCGTTCGCGATCGACGGGTGCGCATCGGCATCGACGCCTGCGGCGCACGGGCGCTGACCGCCGTGCGCGAGGTGCGCGCCGAGCCGGCGGGCTCGCCGCTCGAGCGATCCCAGCGATTCTGCACGCTCGTGGTCGACGGCGGCGAACTGCCGATCGACGCGCCGATCGGCGGCAGCGTGGCTCGGTGGAACGACGCCCTCGCCGCGTCTCCTTCGCTGGTCGCGACCGATCCGTACGGCGCCGGTTGGCTCGCCGAACTCGACGTCGCCGCGCGCGCCGATCTCGTCGCGCTGCTGCGAGCGCCGGCCGCGGAGCTGCGGGCGCGGGGCGACGCCGGTCACTTCCGCCGACAGCTCGCCCTGCGGCTGCTCGCGAGCGAACCGGACGCGCGGCCGGAGATCGACCCGTTGCTCGTCGAGGTCGCGGCGCGCCTGCTCGGCCCCGCGCCGGTCGTCGGCCTCGCGCGTTCGATTCTTCACTGACGAGGTGTGGAGGAACTCGACAGCGCTGTCGAGATGTTCGTCGCGCGAGCGCAGCGCCGCTCGACACGCCGCGCGACCATCCTCGTTCTCGGGTGCGCCCGGCGTGCTCGTCGCGTCGCACGGCTTGCTGCCCGCATGGTCCGGCGATTGCTCAAGGCGAGTCGGCCGCAATGGCCGGATCAATCGAAGAGGAGGCTGCGATGAACCCCATCAAAACGACCAACGGAACGGTCGTCCGCGACATGGCGCTGGCCATCACCTGCGCCGCCGCGCTCGTCGTCTCCGTGCCGGCGCTCGCGATCGTCCTCTTCCTGCTGCGCGGGATCGCCGTGGCCATGATCGTGCTCGCCGCGGGCGGCGTCTGCGTCGTGTGGCTGTGCCGCGAGATCGCCCACGGAATGCCCGAGTCGTGGCGGGCGGCGATCCGCGAATACGCGGCGCCGACGGCGTTCGCGCTGTCGCTCGTCGCGTGCATGCCCGCGATCGCCATCGTCGCGTTCTTGCTTCGTGGCACGCTCATGACGGCGTTCGTCGCCGTCTTCCTGCTTGCGCTGGCGGCGGCGGCCTGGCACGTCGCCGTGGCGCTGCGCATCGCCGCGCGCCATCGACACCACGGCACGAGCGCGAAGTGACGCGACTGAGCCGAACGACCGTTCGAGGCACGCCATGAATACGCGAACCGCGATGAACGAACAGACGACGCCGGCAGCCGCCGGTACGAACCGGCGCGACTTCCTGCGCACCGCGGCGACGCTGACCGCGCTGACCGTCGGCGGACGCGCCGTCGCGAGCGGCGATGACGCAACGGGTCACGGCGGGAGTGGACAGCATCTGAGCGAGGACCGGGTTGGCGTGCTCGTCGACCTCACGCGCTGCGTCGGATGTCGCCGCTGCGAATGGGCGTGCGCCGAGGCCAACGGCAATCCCCACGGCGCGATCGAGGACTGCGACGACCAATCCGTGTTCGCGTCCCGGCGAGCGCCGACCGCCGACCAGTTCTGCGTCGTGAATCGCGCCGACTCGCCGTTCGCCTGCGAGGAACCGACGTACGTCAAGGTGCAGTGCATGCACTGCGAGCATGCGCCGTGCGTGTCGGCCTGTCTCGTCGGCGCAATGCGCAAGGATCCGCACGGCCCGGTCACGTACGACCCGTCGCGCTGCATCGGCTGTCGGTACTGCATGGTCGCGTGCCCCTTCGAGCGCTTGGCGTACGAGTACGACCGCCGGTTGACGCCGCGGGTGCGCAAGTGCGAGCTGTGCCGACATCGCACCGCCGACGGCAAGTTGCCGGCGTGCGTTGAGATCTGTCCCGTCGAGGCGCTCAGCTACGGCCGGCGCGCCGATCTCCTGCGGATCGCCCACGAGCGCATCGCGAAGCACCCCGAGCAATACGTCGACCACGTATACGGCGAGACCGAGGCCGGCGGAACCGCGTGGCTCTATCTCTCCGGCGTTCCCTTCGCGGACTACGCGCCGCTCGGCCTGCCGTCGCTCGGCGACCGCAGCCCGGCCGAGCGCACCGAGAAGATCCAGCACACGATCTTCAAAGGCTTCGCGGCCCCGATCGCACTGGCCGCGCTGCTCGCGACGCTCAACAAGCTCACGCACCGCAGGTCGCACGAGTCGGCGCACGGCGCAGCTCCAGCGGCCGAACCGAGCGATCCCAATCGAGGTGCATCATGACCGCCGCCGTCGCCATGCCGTTGCCGCGACTCGAGCGCACCTGGCGCGCCGACGCGAAGCCGACGTACTTCACGCCCGGCGTGTGGGTCGTCGCCGCCGTCGCGGCGCTCGGCGGCCTGGTGTGGCTCTATCGCATGGCGTTCGGGCTCGGCAGCACGACGCACCTGAGCAACGCCTATCCGTGGGGCATCTGGATCGGCATCGACGTCGCGACCGGCGTGGCGCTCGCCGCGGGCGGATTCACCACCGCGTTCCTCGCCCATGTCCTGCATCGCGAGCGCTACCACGCGCTGGTGCGCCCCGCGCTCCTGACGGCGGCCCTCGGCTACACGTTCGTAGCCATCGGCGTGATGACCGACCTCGGCCGCTTCTGGGCGATGTGGCACGTGATGCTGCCCTCGATGTGGCAACCGAACTCGGCGCTCTTCGAGGTCGCGCTGTGCGTGATGACCTATCTCTCGGTGCTCTACATCGAGTTCATGCCGGTCGTCTGCGAGCGCTTCATCGGTCGCGTGCACCTGCCGGGACCGGCGCGCAGGCTCGATCGGGTCGTCGATCGCGCTCTGCGACTTGCCGATCGCACGCTCGACCGCTTCATGACCGTGTTCATCGTCGCGGGCATCATGCTCTCGTGCATGCATCAGTCGTCGCTCGGCACGCTGATGGTGATCGCGCAGGACAAGGTGCACGTGCTGTGGCAGACGCCGGCGATGCCGCTCCTCTTCCTGCTCTCGGCGTTCGCGGTCGGCTATCCGATGGTGATCTTCGAGTCGATCATCGCGCATCGCTCGTTCGGCCTGCGCGGCGAACAGTCGCTGCTCGCCGACCTCGCTCGATTCATCCCGTACACGCTCGGCCTCTACCTCGTCGTCAAGGTCGCGGATCTCGTCACGCGCGGCGCGGTCGGACACGTGTTCGAAGGCAGCCCGCAGAGCCGCCTGTTCCTTGCCGAAGTGGTGCTCGGCGTGGTGCTGCCGCTCGTGATCTTCCTGAGCCCGAGGCGACGGGCCGAGCGCCGCTGGCTCTTCCTCGGCGCCTCGCTCGTGGTGTTCGGCGTCGCGTTCAATCGGCTCAACGTCTTCCTGCTCGCGTACACGCCGCTCGATCCGAACGCCCGCTACACGCCGGCGTGGACCGAGATCGTGGTGACTGCCGGGTTCATCGCGATGACCGTGCTGATCTATCGGTTCGTCGCGCTCAACCTGCCGGTCATCGAGCAACTGGAGGAGAGGAAGACGTCGACCGCTTCAACGCGACCCGAACGACCGATGCGCGAGCCGGTCGCGGGCGACGCGCGCTCCGGCGCGCGTCCGTCCGCGGCCGGTGCGGCGTCGGCCGCCGCCGCGCTTCTGCTCGCCGTCACGACGTTGGCGGCGCCGAGCGCGACCGCGACGCCGCCAGTCGATCGACGAGCGACGTACACCGCTTCCGGACAGCGCGTGCCCGACGTGGTCGTGCTCGACCAGATTGCGGCGTGCTACGGATCGGTGACCTTCGACCATTCGCTGCACGTGGGCATGGTGTCGATTGAGCGCGGCTGCGCCACCTGTCACCACCACGAGCGCGACCGCGGCGCGGTCCAAACATGCCGCTCGTGCCATGCGACGGTGACCGCCGCGCTCACCGACGACGACAAGCCTGGCCTCCGCGGCGCGTATCACCGCCAGTGCCTGAGTTGCCACAAGGAGTGGTCGGGCGAGAACGCGTGCGGCTCGTGTCACGTCGACGCGACGTCGCTCGTCGCGACGGCGCGACGGCCGCGGCCATCGAACAACAACCTGCCGCAGCACGCGGTCGCGCGGGCAACCTACCTCTACCAGACCTCCCGCCCCGGTATGCCGGTGGTCACGTTCCATCACGACGATCACGCGCAGCGCTTCGGCCTGAAGTGCGCCGATTGCCACGGCGGATCGGAGTGCGGCCAATGCCACGGCCCTCGTGCGGAGCGCCCGGTGGTCAAGCGCCAGGAGAGTTGCTTCGGTTGCCACGCCGAAAAGCGCTGCGTCTCGTGCCACAACCTCGGCGAGCGCGAACGATTCGACCACGCGAAGAACGCGGGCTGGCGGCTGCGCCCGGGCCACGACGACCTCGCATGCGCGACCTGCCACGGCGTCGCCCGCATGCCCGGCACGCCGACGTCGGAGTCGTGCCGAACCTGTCACGCCGAACTGTGCGGCGACGGCTCGTTCGACCACGGCTACGCGACGGGCGTCGAGCTCTACGGCGATCACGCGATGTTCGAGTGCATCGCGTGCCACGCAGGCGGGGACTTGAAGGCCATCGCCGCGTGCGACAAATGCCACGCGCAGCGCGCGATCGCGGGCACGCGCGCGGTCGGATCGTCGCAGCGCGCGGCTGAAGCCCCAGCGCGTTGACCGTGCGGCGCTCGCGCGAGACGTCAACCCGTCCAGTCGCCCAAGAGAACCGCGAGATCCGCCGCGTCGACGACACCGTTCTCGTCGATGTCCGCCGGACACTGCGCCGTGCCCCATGCGCCGAGAAGGACGCCGAGGTCCGCGGCGTCGACGTCACCGTCGCCGTCGATGTCCGACGCGCCGTGGCACGACGGCGTCGGGAAGAAGCGCAGCGTGTCGAAGCCGATGTTGGAGTCGGGGAACTGGGCGTTGTCGTCCTGCTCGTCGAACGTGACCGATGCGATGTCGTTCGCGGTCGAGACGATGCCCCAGAAGTCCGCGCCGCCGGGCGCGCCGCCGCCGCCGAGATCGCTGATCGGCACCGATCCGCTGAACAACACGACGTTCGCCGCGTTGCGCACGACGACGGTCGTGAATCCGAATCCGTCGGCCGACTGCGAGAGGTGATCGATTCCGACCGCGCTCACGGGCGGATCGAAGACGAGCTTGACGTCGTCGTTCTCGATCGCCGGATTCGAGCCCGGTCCGAGCGTCAGTCCGCCCGGCGACAGCACGTTCGCGCCGGAGGTCGGCAGCAGCTTGTTCGTCTCCGGATGCGGCGCTCCCCCGAAGCCGATCGGCGTCACCGTGTCGGCGCCGATGACGACGATGAGCGCGGCGCCCGGCGCCATCAGCGTCACGCCGTCGAAGCTGAGCCCCGTCACGTCGGTGTTCGGCGCGATCGAGTCGAAGTCGAGCGCGATCGGCGGATTGCCCGCCGCGGCATTGAATCCCGCGAGGTTCTTCGGATAGGTAGTCACCGCCGCGTGACCGCTCGCGGCGACGGTCGATGCAAGCGCGGCGCCGAAGGCGATCAGCGCTGCGCGTCCGCTCGTGTTCATGGCATCTCCTTCCAACGCCGAACGCCGTCCGCGGTTCCGCGGCTCGGCGTCGGCTCTTGCAACGATATGCGTCGCGATCGCGTCGGCGGCAGCGCCGCGGTCTCAGGTCACGGAGCGCACGGTCCCCAGGCGGTGAGCAGGATCGCCAGATCCGCGGCGTCGATCGTGCCGTCGCAATTCAGGTCGGGCCGGCACGGCGGATTGACGAAGCACGCGAAGTCGCCCCATGCGCCGAGCAGGATTCCGAGATCGACGGCGTTCACGCTGCCGTCGTCGTCGAAGTCCGCCGGGCACGAGTACTGAGCGTGATCGAGCGCGTCGGCCGCCTCGGGCGCATCGACGAATCCGTATCCGAATTGGTGGTCGTAGCCGAGCTCGCCGCAGTCGGTGACTGAGGTGATGAGCGCCGTGCGCACTTCGCCCGGCGTCGCGTCGGGATTGAGCTCGAGGATCTGCGCGACGATGCCCGCGATGTGCGGCGCCGCAGCGGAGGTCCCCGAGAACACGCATCCGCCCGCGGGCGTCGGCGGGCACGACGCGGGATCGCAGGCGAAGCAGCCGGCGCCGGTGACGTGCACGCGATCCGTCGCGACGACCGTCGGCGTGTCGCGCTCCTCGAACGGGAACGACACCGTCGACGGACCTTGGCTGCTGAAATCCTCGAGACCGCACGGCGCGTTCGCGGCGTCGACGGCGCCGACCGAGATCACCTCCTCGACGGCCGGATGGCCGAAGATCGAGTCGCCGGGCACGACGTACTCGTTCATCGGAGAGTCGAGCACGAACATCTCCATCGTCGACGGTCCGGCGGCGTTGAAGTTGCGGATCCAGATCTTCGCGCTCACCGGCGCGGCGCCGTTGTTGTTCAGCGAGATGAACTCGCGCGGGTTCTGCGTGCCGTTCTGCAGGTTCGTGCTCGAGCCGAAGATCACCGTCTCGGCCGCGTTCACCACGTAGAGGTCGTAGTCGTTCGAGCTCTGGCGGAACTTGTCGTCCCACTGCAGGTGGATGCGGAGCCTTCCGTTGCCGGGCACCGTGACGTCGAGCGAGTGATCGCCGGCGCCGTCGAAGTCCATCAGCTCCCAGTTGTTTCCGTCGGTGGCGGCGTTGTTCACCACCACGCCGGCGAAGTCGTCCTGCCAGTGCGCGTCCGCGTCATTGCCGGCGGCGCTCACGTAGGTTCGGCCGGCGCCGACGACGGCGGACTCCGCGGCGTCCGCGATCGGTCCGTCGTCGAACATCGGCTGATCGAAGAAGCCGAGGTCGTCGCAGATGACGTGGCACGCGGAGTCCTCGGCGAGCGCGTTGATCGCGTCGACCATCTCCGCCGAGGTGCTCGGACCGGCGAAGAAGAGCTTCGCCTTCGGCGCGAGGTCGTACACGATCTCGAGCATCGCGGTGCCCTCGTCGCCGCTGCCGTTGAGTCCCGCGGCGACGGTGACGTCGGGCGTGAACTTCTTGCCCGGCTTCGTCGGGATGTCGCCCGAGAGCGTGGCGTCGAAGATGTGATCGATGCCGTCGGAGATGATGCCCACGCGCACGCCGTCGCCGTCGAGGCAATACGGCGCGGTGCGAAGCTGGTCGGCGCGATGCGCGGCGTCGCCTTCGGTCGTCACTGCGCCCTCGCGCGGCTCCGCGTAGCCCGGCAGGCGCACGAGTCGAACGAACGGCAGCGATGTGGCGAGGTCGATTTGGTTCGGCGTGAGCCACGCCTGAATCACCTTCATCGACGGCACCACGCGTTCGGGCTGGATGCCGAGCGCCTGCACCGCCGCGACGGTCGCCGGGCCCGCATCGCTCACCTCGAGATAGACCTGAATCGCCCCGTCGCCGCGCACGTTCCAGGCTCGCGCTTCGGAGAGCGTCGCGAGCGGCGTTCGACCGGCGGATTGGCGAACGCGGGCCTGCAGCCGTCGCACGCTCGACTCGATCTTCGCGGCGGGGCCCGCAGTCGCCTTGGGTGCCGCGGCGCCGAGCGGATCGGTGAGCGACGGTTCGCCATGTTGCCCGGGAGCGCCGAACGCGATGCCGTTCGAAGCCAGCACCAGCGCGCAACCGACGATGCAGCGATTCGTTCTTCGCACGACTTGCCTCCTCCTTGACAGACACGCCAGCCGTTCGGCACCGCACCCGAGCGCACGGGCGACCGTCGCGAACGACGAGATCGCGTCGTGCCACATCCGGCGCCGGCGTCGCGGATCTCTCCGGCACTTTGGCAAATCGACGTCAGCGATGCAAGAGTTCGCCCGCAAGCGTGACGCATGTCGGAAGGAGCAGCTCTTGGCGATGAGGTCGTAGGGATGACGCTGAGTTGTTAGATCGCGGCGCACCTCGACGTCGTGTGCGTTCGACCGATCGCGCCGCGAGGCAAGCGTCGGCGGGCGCGATCAGCGCGGCGCGTGCGAGAACGCATTCGATCGCCTTGCGTCGCAGTGGGTTACACTCGTCGGCGAGAACGACCCATGGCTGAGCGCAGGCGCCTCCTCGATCCTGTCTCGCGTATCTCGGAGATCCTCTTCGGGCTGATCATGGCCCTGACCTTCACCGGGTCGCTCAGCGTTGCGACGTCGGGCCGCGAGGACGTGCGATCCATGCTTATCGGGGCGATCGGCTGCAACATCGCCTGGGGTCTCATCGACGCGGTCATGTATCTCGTTACCACGATCACGGCCCGCGGCCGGCAATTGGCGATCGTCCGCGAGGTGCGCGACGCAGCCGAGCCCGCGGCGGGCCGCGAACTCATCGCGGACGCACTATCGGCGACGGTGTCGACGCCGTTGCCCGAATCGGTGCTCGAGGCGATGCGCCTCGAGGTACTGCGCCTCCCCGCGCCTCCGGCGCAGCCGCGCTGGACGACCGACGATTTCCTCGGCGCACTCGGCGTCTTCCTCCTCGTCGTCGTGTCGACCTTTCCCGTCGTCGTGCCGTTCATCCTCGTGCGCCAGACGTCGACCGCCATGCGCATGTCGAACGTGATCGCCCTCGTCATGCTCTTCTACTGCGGCTACCAGCTTGGGCGCTATTCGCACGGACGGCCGTGGCGACTCGGATTCGCGATGGCGATCGTGGGCAGCGTGCTCGTCGGAATCACCATCGCGCTCGGCGGCTGACGCGCGACATCGAGTCCCGGACCTCGATCCCATGCTTCTCCTTCTCCCGCCATTGCTCGCTCTCGCGGCCGCGCAGGCCGAGGCGCCGCCGAGCCAGGCCTCGCCAGCGCCAGCGCCGGCGCCGGCACCCGCGCCAGCGACCGATTCGATCTTCACTCGCAGCCAACTCAGCGGCGACTGGTGGGGCGCCCGCAGCGACCTGTCGACGTACGGAATCACGTTCGACATCGACCTGGTGAACTTCTTCCAGGGCGTCGCGTCGGGCGGCCTGCATCGCGACTTCGCGGTCGGCGGGAACTTCAACCTCGAGCTCAACGCCGACCTCGGCGCGATGAAGCTCGTGCCGGGCGGATCGGTCTTCGTGCACGGCGAATCGCGGTACGGCGAGACGGTGAACGCAGACACCGGCGCGCTCACGCCGGTGAACACGCGCGGCTACTTCCCGCTGACGACGCCGAGCGACGCGTCGGTCCCGTTCGCGGTCACCGAACTCTCGTACTCGCAGACGCTGTTCGAGATCGTCAGCGTCACCATTGGCAAGATGATCGTCGTCGACGGCGACCCGCTCGAGTTCGCGGGCGGTCGCGGACGGACGCAATTCTTCAACAGCAACTTCGTCTACAACGCCGTCACGTCGCAGACCGCGCCGTACGCGACGCTCGGCGCCTCGGTGGAAGTCCAGCCCGTGTCGTGGCTCAGCTTCAGCACGGCGATCTTCGGCACGAACGACGCGTCGACGACGAGCGGCTTCGGCGACCTCGACGACGGGCTGACGTGGTGGGGACAGTTGGCGGTGCAGTACGAGCTCGGCTCGCTGCCCGGCGGGTGCGACGTCGGCGGCCTCTACGCGTTCGACAACGATTTCGCGCAGATCGGCGGCAAGGTCACGATCGTGCCCGGCGGCTTCGAGCTCGACACCGTGAGCGACTCGTGGGCGATCTTCGCCGGCATGTGGCAATACCTGTACGCGCCCGACCCGAGAGCGGCGCAAGTGAATCCGAGCGACACGCTCGCTGATCTGCGCGGCGTCGGCATCTTCGCGCGACTCGGCTTCGCCGATCCCGACGCGAATCCGGTCGACTGGTCCGCGAGCATCGGTCTCGGCGGTCGCGGACTCATTCCGGGGCGCGACGGCGACACCTGCGGTCTCGCGTACTACTACACCGACGTACAGAACCTTCGCCTGCAATCGATCCTGCCGATCGCGTCGCGGACGCAAGGCATCGAGGCCTACTACAACGTCGCGATCACGCCCGCAGTGAACCTCACGTTCGACGCGCAATGGATCGACGGCGTGGTGACGACGCTGGACCCGGCGCTGGTGTTGGGCATGCGACTCGACGTCGCGTTCTGAGCCCGCACCGCGCGACCGTACGATCCCGCCACCATGACTTCGCTCTTTGACCCCCTCACGCTGCGCGCCGTCACGCTGCGCAATCGCATTGCCCTCTCGCCCATGTGCCAATACTCGAGCGAAGATGGCTTCGCGAGCGACTGGCATCTCGCGCATCTCGGCGCCCGCGCCGCAGGCGGCGCCGGGCTCGTCCTGACCGAAGCGACGGCCGTCGACGCCTGCGGGCGCATCACGCCGAACTGCCTCGGCATTTGGAAGGACGCGCACGTCGACGGATTGCGTCGAGTCACGAACTTCATCGCCGCACGCGGCGCGGTGCCCGGCATCCAACTCGCGCACGCCGGCGTGAAGGCGTCGCGGCATCGGCCGTGGAACGCGAAGCCCAACGCGTACGTACCGCCGGCGGAAGGCGGCTGGATGCCGGTCGGGCCGAGTCCGCAGCGATTCAACGACGACGGCCCGGTGCCGCAGGAACTCACGATCGCGGAGATTCGCGGCGTGCGCGACGCGTTCGTCGCGGCCGCGGTGCGGGCGATCGCCGCCGGCTTCCGCATCATCGAGCTGCACTTCGCGCACGGATATCTCGGTCACTCGTTCCTCTCGCCGCTCATGAACAAGCGGACCGACGCCTACGGCGGACCGTTCGACCATCGCACGTCGTTCCTGGTCGAGACGGTGAGCGCCGTGCGCGCAGCGATATCCGACGACGTGCCGCTCTTCGTGCGCCTGTCGTGCTCGGACTGGGTTGTCGGCGGCTGGACGATCGACGACTCGGTCGAAGTCGCGAAGCGCATCAAGGCAGCGGGCGTCGACCTCATCGACTGCTCGAGCGGCGGAGCGGCCCGCGACGCGAAGATCGCGAGCGGTCCCGGCTACCAGGTGCCCTTCGCCGAGCGCATCCGCCGCGACGCGGGCATCGCGACCGGCGCGGTGGGCATGATCACCGAACCGGCACAGGCCAACGAGTACGTCGCGTCGGGCAAGTGCGACATCGTGCTCATCGGTCGCCAGATGCTCCGCGATCCCCACTGGCCGATGCACGCGTGGGTCGCGCTCAAGGGCGCGGGCGCCGCGCCGATCGCGACCGAGTACGCCTGGGCGCTCGCCGAGGCGCGGCGTTAGCGCGGACGCACGGTCAGGAACTTCACTGCCCGAGGCGCGAAGTCGACGCCTTGCATCGGCTCACCGGTCTCGACCTCGAGCGCGTTCGCCTCGCGCACCGTGACATCGCGTCCGCCGATGCGCCAATCGCGCACGTCGAGCCTCGCTGGTCGGCCGTCGATCTCGCGGAGGTGCAGGATCACCCCGTCGCCACGCAGGTTCGGGCGAGCGGCCACGAGGAGCAGATTCGGCGCGTCGCACGCGAGCAGCGATCGCGAATCGAGCGGACGGTCGGGCCCGTCGCCCGCGACGATGCGAGCGCCGAACGGAACGCGCCGCGACCAGCCTTCGCGCGTCGCGGACGCGTCGGACGCGTCGGCGCTCGCGGTGATCGCGTAGCTCCAGCGGAACTCGCCTTCCTGGCTCGCGCAGAAGTTCGTCGTCCAGTAGTTGTTCATCACCCACGAGTAGACGTGCGGACGATCGACCGTTGTCTGCCGCTGGAACTTGCCGAGATTGATGTCGCCGCATTGGACAAGCGGAATCTCCGGGCTCGTGAGCACGACCTGACGCTCCGCTCCGCGCACCGCGACGAAGCCCTGTATCGCCTGCCAGTCCGACGACGCGCCGGGAATGATGTCCCGCGCGGGATCCGCGATCGCCCCGAGCGTCTCGACGCGCAGGCGCCCTTCTGGCATCGCGAACGGGAACGCGACGTAGATGCCTTCAGGCTCGAAGACGCGGCGCTTCTGAATGGCGTAGCTGAGCTCGACGCGTGGCTCGACATGGAAGAGGCGCGCCTCGCAGCGCACGCCGTCGGCGCCCTCGCAGCCCGGAAGCGCGCCGTGCCAGCGCAGGCTCGTCCAGATCGGCCCGTCGTCCGCGCCGTCGACCACGACGTCGCGCAGGCCGGTGCGGGCGAAGTCCTCGAGGCGGAAGCCCTCCAGCTGCTCGCGATTGCCTAACGACTCGTGGATCACCGCGCCGAGTCCCCACGGGTTCGACGCGTCGACCAGTTCGGCGCCGTTCGACGCGTCGACGAGGCTGGCGATCGCGCCGCGCGCGGCGTCGAGCGCGAGCCGACACGACGCGCTCTCGATCGACGTCGTCGCTCGCGTCGGCACGTGCGCCGATACGCGACCGTCGCGGTCGATCTCGATGCGGTAGGTGCGCCAGCCGAACGCGGGCACGTCGGCAACCCACAGCGCCCAGTACGTACCTTCGGCGCGGCTCTTGAGCCGCTGCGCCGGCACGATCGCGCCGCGCTCGTCGACGATGCGGAACGGCCGATCGAGCGGCAGCATCTCGTGATCGGCGTACAACTCGACGACGCCGGATCGCGCGAAGTTCAGCGTGTTCACGACGACGAGCCGAGGCGTCGAGCCGCCGCGCACGAGCGACTCGAGCCGAGCCATCGCCGCCTCGTCGAGGCTCGCGGCCCGCTTCACCGCGTCCCACGCGTACGCGGCCTTCTCGAGCCACTGCACCTGCGAGTTCTCGCACAACGGTTCGCGGATACTCTCCGCCGATCCCAGCGTGTGCTCGCCCCAGAAGATGAGCGCCTCGCGCGCCGCGTCAACGTCGTGGCGCAGCGCGGCCGGCGTCGCGACGCCCGCCAGGGCTTCCATCGCCAACGTCGCCTCGCTCGCGCCGAGGCGGGCCTGCGCGCGTCGCGCCGCGGCGGTCTCGCGCGCCGCCGAGCCGAAGCCGTCGGTCCACCAGTCGGTCCATGCGCCGCGCACGACGGGCAGTTCGTTCGCGTGCGACGACTTCACCCACGCGAGGAACTCGCGGGCGGTCGAGCAGCGCAGTCGCGGCCACACGTACTTCTCGTTCCAGCCGCGCACGAGTTCCGACGCCGCCGTTGACGGCGGCGCGTTGTCGGTCGGATAGCCCGAGTGCTCGACCGCGATGCGATCGAAGGGATAGCCCGAGCGATCGAGCTTCGCGAGGTAGCGGAGCAGTTCGTCCTCCACCGCTTCCACCGAGCCGGTGTGCACGCCCCAGAAGTTGCCGGTGTGGTAGTGGTCGGCGCGGAACGCGAGCACTCGCGCGCCGGCGGGCGACTCCCACCAGAAGCACGTCGGACGATCGAACGGCATCAGCGCGCGGTGGCCGTGCTGCCCCATGACGAGATACTCGACGCCCGCGGGTCCGAAGAGATCCGCAAGACACCACGCCACGCCGTTCACGTCGTTTTGGATCGCCGTCGTCACCGGAATGCCTTGGGCGCGGGCGAGACGCACGGGTTCGAGGAACGCGGGATAGCTCGCCTCGTCGATCACTTCTGACATGTTGAGGAGCATGCCGGTCGCTTCGATGCGCCCCTCCGCGGCGCGGCGGCGCAGCCGTTCGATCTGCTCCGGCGTGCGCGTGCGCAGATACTCGCGCACGGCCCACGAGGTCTCGCACGTCCAGCGGAATCGGGCGTCGTCGGGATAGCCGTCGGTCTTGTCGCAGTAGTCGAGCGCCGTGTCGATGAAGCGACACTGCTCGGGCAGGATCTCGGTCTGCGGCCGCGTGTAGCCGACGTCCGTATGCGTGTGCTGCACGAGGTCGATCGACCACGGCCGCATCGGCTCGATGCGCCCGCGCAGCGCGTGTCGCTCGCGGCCGTCGATCGTCACGCGCACGTCGAAGTCCTCGGGCGCTTGCACTTCCTCGCGGCGCAGGTCGATGCGATTGCCGCCGAGCTCCAGCGTGCGCTTCGTCTCGACGCCGAACGAGGTCGAGATCACCGCCTCGACGGGCGGACCGATGTGCGTGACCCGAAGCACGATCGGCCGCTCGTTTGCCGCCGCGCCGCGCAGGAGCGCCGGCGCCACGGCAACGCTCGCCGATTCGCGCACCGGCGCGGCGAACGTGATGTACCACGCGCGGCTGCCCGCGCTCTCGCCTGTCACGCCGATGCGCAGCGGCGTGCCCGGCACGAGCGCCGCCCGCGGCAGGTGCAGCGTCGCGTAGCCCATCAGGTCGTTGAATCGATCGATCATCGTGGCGCGGAACCGCAGCGTCGCGCCGCGCGGGCCGTCGAGCGTCCAATCGCGCACGGCGTTCGTCGGCGGGTTGCGCAGCTCGAACCACGGTTTGCCGTCCACACTGATCGTGAATCGGTGCGCCGCCGGATCGACCTGCAGCGCGAACATCCAGACGACGTCGAGGCCGCCGTCGCCGATCACCGCGGGCGCCGGCTCGGTCTCCCACTCGATCCCGCGGCTCGCGTCGAGCGAACGCACCACCATCGCCGCGGTGGCCTCTGGATCGGGCGAGTGATAGACGATCGTTTCGCCCTTGAGGCGCCGCGCGAACCCCGCCAGCATGTCGACATCCTCCCCGCCGCGCGCTGCGAGTCCAAACGCCTGCACGACGATCGCGAACCAGGCGGCAACGGACACGAGGAACCGCATCGCAGGACCAGCGAAGCCGCTCGCGCCGCGGGCTCCCGGCGGGAGCCGCTCGCCCGGCGCCATGCGCACGGCGGCGATTGTAGGGCGTGGCGTGCGGCGCACTTTTGCTCGATAGTGCGGACCACGGCGCGCCGCGGCCCGCCCCGACTCTCGAGATTCCGCATGAACCAGGCGACCAATCCCGTCGAACCAGCGACCAATTCCGGCACCGCCGCAATCCCGGCGCGGGGCACATCACGGACATCAGCGGTTCAATTGCTCGTCGCGCTCGTGGTCGAGCTCGTCGGCGTGCCGCTCGTGCAATCGTTGCCTGCGGCCGATCTCGTCGAAGCGGCGCTCCTGACGGTCGTCATGGTGTTCGCCGTCCTCGCCGTCGGCGGCCGCCATCGCGACCTCGCGATCGCGCTCGGGCTGCTCGTCCCCACGCTCGTGTGCAAGTGGCTCAACCACTTCCGCCCGGACCTCATTCCGGCGTGGCCGTTCCTCCTCGGCGCGATGTGCCTCTTCGGCTTCGTCGTCGCACGGCTGCTCGCGTTCATCGTGCGCGCGAAGCACGTCGACGCGAACGTGCTCTGCGCCGGCCTCTCGGGCTTCCTCATGCTCGGGCTCCTGTGGATGCCGCCGTACCTCGCCGTCGCCCGCGCCGACCCGCAGGCGTTCATCATCCCCACCGCTCCCGGCGCGCCGGTGACGTTCGACGGCTTCTCCGCGTACTACTTCAGCTTCATCACGCTGTGCACCGTGGGCTACGGCGACATCGTGCCGGTCGCGCCGCTGGCCCGGGCGCTCGCGGTGATGGAAGGCATCACCGGCCTCTTCTACATGGCGGTGATGATCTCGCGGCTGGTCGCGATGTACACGACCGCACTGCCGCCCGATACGAGCGAGAAGTGACCTTCGCGGCGGACCGCGGCGCGTTCACGCGCGCGGCGGCGCGGCGAGCGGCTTCGTGAGGAACCACGTGGCGCCGTCGGGATCGGCCTCGTAGTCGGAAAAGCCCGCGCTCCGGTAGAGCCCGAGCGCCCGGCGATTGACGTTGAGCACCTCGAGCGTGAGCTTGCAGCAGCCCTCGCGTGCGGCCAGCGCCTCGACGCCCGCGAGGAGCGCGCGGCCGACGCCGCGTCCGCGCCACTCCGGTAGCACCGCGAGGTCGTGGATATTGATGAGCGGCCGCGCCGCGAACGTCGAGAAGCCCACGAAGCAGATCGCGATGCCGACCGCACGCTCGCCCGCGAACGCGATCAGCACGCGCGTCGTCGGATGACGCCGAAGCGCGGGCACGAGGCACTCTCGCACCTCGCGGGACAGCGGCGTCGCGCCGCCGATCGGATCGGTCGCGTACGAATCGAGGATGTCGACGATCGCAGCGCACTGCGCCGGATCGTCGAGGTCCGCGCTGGTCACGCGGACCGGGATGGTCGTGTGCTCGGTCATTCGCTTCCTCGCGTCGCTGCGGGCATGTATCGTCGCGACCGTTGCGCTGCGGTCGAACCGTCGAGGATCTGCACGGCGCCGTCGCCGGACGCGACCGCGAGCAATCGTCCGTCGGGACTGAACGCGACGCCGCGCACCAATTCGTTCACCGGGCGGAACGCGCCGATCAGCTCGAGTCGCCTTCCGTCGAAGACGCTCACGCCTCCGTACCAGGTTCCGGCGGCGAGCCGCTCGCCGTCGGGCGAGAACGCGAGGCTCGTCACGAATTGATGCGTGTCTTCGAGCACCGCGAGCGGTTCGCCGGTCGCGGTCGCCCACGTGCGAATCGTCTGGTCGCGCGAGCCCGAGAAGAGCCGCGCGTCGTCCGGCGCCCAGGCGACGGCGAAGACGTCCCACTCGTGACCGCGAAGAATCAGCGGCGGATCCGATCCGTCGAGCGTCCAGATCCGTGCGGTGCCGTCGCGCGACGCGCACGCGAGGCGCTTGCCGTCGTGGCTGAAGGCAAGGTCGCTGACCCGCGGTCCGCGATCGACGACGCCCGCGGGCATTCGCGACGGGACGTCCCACAGTCGAATCACGGCGTCGTCGCCCCCCGACGCGATCGTCCGGCCGTCGGGGCTGAAGCACACGCTCCATACCGTGCCCGCGTGTCCGTGCAGCGTCGCGAGCTCGGTGAATCCGACCGCGTCCCAGAGACGCACGGTGCGGTCGACGCCGCACGACGCGATGAGCGAGCCGTCGGCGGAGATGGCCACGTCGCGCACCTCGCCGACGTGCCCGCGCAGTACCGCGAGTTCCTCGTCACGATCGGGGTCCCACAAGCGCACCGTGCCGTCGGTCGAGGCGGAGACGAGTCGGAGTCGCGTCGGGTCGTTGGACGGCGCGGCGAACGCCACCGAGGTGACTTGCGACTCGTGGCCGAGCAGCGGACGCGTCCGTTCACTCGAGCGCCGCTGCGTGTCCCAGAGCCGCAGCGTCCCGTCCCAGGACGACGACAGCAGTCGCTTGTCGTCGTGGCTGAATACGAGCGACGACACCGCCTCGGAGTGCCCGACGCCCATGCCGAGCAGTTCGTGGTTCCCGGTGCGGACCATCGTGAGCGAGCCGCTCCCCTGTCCGACGGCAATGAGCGATCCGTCGCGACTGAATGCGACGGAGCGCACGAGACTGAGGTGATCCGGCATCGCGAGCGTCACGACGTGCTCGCCCGTCGACAGCTCCTTGATCTGCACCTCGCCGCGGGCACAGCCGATCGCGACGCGATCGAGGTCCGAGCGCACGTCGATCGCGGCGATCGTCGTGCCCGGATTCCACTCGGCGCGAGTCTCGAGCGTCTCGGCGTCGCGAACGCGAACGAGCCCGCTGCGGGACCACGTCGCGAGCAGGCTCCCGTCCGACGTGTAGCTCACTCCGTCGACGCCCTCGGGCTGATCCGCGACGCACGACGCGGGCGACTCGGCGCCGAGATCCCAGAGCATCACTTCGCCCTTCGACGTCGCGAGCGCGAGCGTGCCGGACCCGCGGATGTCGATGGATTCGAACTGCACGCCGGGCGCGTGCATGATCTCCTCGATCGAGCCGTCGTCCGCGCGGAGCACCGCGATCGAACCGTGCTGCGTGACGACGACGACGCGCGAGCCGTCGCGAGCGAAAGCGCAATCGGTGATCTCGCCGTCCTCGAAGCGGGCTTGGGAGACCTCCGTGAGATCGGGTGCGCTCCACACGCGGATCGAGCCGTCGCTCGCGGCGCTGGCGACGCGCGTTCCGTCGGCGCTCGCGGACATCGCCACCACCCTCGTCGCATGGGCGTTGACGCTGGCAATGCTCCGGTCGGCGAGGCCGCTGATCCAATGCCACTCCCAGCCTCGATGCTCGGCCGGCGCGGCCTCGAGATGGCCGCGAGCCTTGCCGTACTCGCCCGACTGACACGCGGCGATCGCCGCGGCGATGCTCGCGACGTATGACTTGCGCAGCGCACGGTCGCGCTCGTCGCGGGCGCGCTCCTCGGCTTGCACGCGCTGCACCAATTCGTCGTTCGCGTGGATCGCGGCGACGACGCTGATGATCGTCGCGACCACGAGCGCCACCGCGACGACGCACACCGCCGCGACGATCGGACGATTGCGCCGCGCAAGGAGCCGAAGCTGGTAGAGCATCGTCGGCGGGCGGGCCTCGACCGTCTGGTAGTCGAGGTATCGGCGCAGATCGGCACCGAGCGCGGCGACGGTGCGATAGCGCCGATCGGGATCCTTGTCGAGCGCCTTGAGGATGATCGCCTCGAGGTCGCCGCGAAGGCGCTGGTCGATCGCGCTCGGCCGCGTCGGCGAGACCTCGTGAATCACGCGAAGCGCCTCGGGAATAGGCAGCGAGCCGAGGTCGTGCGGCGGACGACCGCACACGAGTTCGTACAGGAGCACGCCCAGCGAGTAGACGTCGGTGCGGGCGTCGACGTTGGCGTGCGGCGTGCACTGCTCCGGACTCATTGCGTTGAGCGTGCCGACGATCTGTCCGACCGTCGTGTTCACGCCATGGGCGTCATCGCCGGTCGAGCGGGCGATCCCGAAGTCGATCACCCGCGGCGCGCCGGTGACGTCGACCAGCACGTTGCCGGGCTTGAGGTCGCGATGCACCACGCCGTTCTGGTGCCCGTGCTGCACCGCGTCGCACACCCGCACCATCAGCTCGAGTCGCGCCCGCAGCTCGAGCCGTTCGTCGTCGCAGTACTGGGTCAGCGTCCGCGCGCCGTTGATGAACTCCATCGCGAAGAACGGAATCGCGCCGGCGCCGTCATCGAACGTGCCCGCCTCGTAGATCTGCGCGATTCCCGGGTGCCGCAGCTTCGCGAGCACCTCGGTCTCGAACTCGAAGCGCCGCAGCGCCGCGGTGCCGGCCATGCTGCGACGGAGCACCTTGAGCGCCACGCGACGGCGCGGCATCTCCTGCACCGCTTCGTACACCGCGGCCATCCCGCCGACGCCGATCAGCCGTTCGATGGTGAACCCGCCAATCGACGGCAAGCCCGGCTGCTCGCCGGCGCGGGCGGCGTCGCGCACCGAGCGACCGATGGGCGAGTCGAGAAACCCGTCGGTCTTCGACAGGGCGCCGATCAGTTGACGCACGCGAGCCAGCACCTCGGCGTCGCCTTCGCACAGGCGCTCCGCCTCGGCGGCGCGCATGGGCTCGTCGATCGCGATGACCCGCTTGAGGATCGCGTGCGCCCGCTTCGCGACCGACTCACGCATCCGCTCGCCCCCCGCCGTCGGCGCCAAGCCGGCAATAGAGCCAGGCCTTCGCGCAGGCCCAGTCGCGATCGACGCTGCGCGAGCTGATCGCGAGGTACTCGGCGACCTCGTCGTTGGAGAGCCCGCCGTAGAAGCGCAGTTCGACGATCTGCGCCTGCCGCGGATCGAGTTCGGCGAGTTCGCGCAGCGCGTCGTCCACCACAAGCACGTCGAAGTCGAACGCCGTCGCGGCGAGTTCGAGCTCCTCGATCGGCACGCGCACGAGCTTGCCGCCGCGCTTGGCGGCGTCGCGGGCCCGCGCGTGGTCGATCAGGATGCGCCGAATGACGCGGGCCGCCACCGCGAAAAAGTGCAGGCGGTCGCGCCAATCGGTGGATCGTTGATCGACGAGCCGAAGGTACGCCTCGTTCGCCAGCGCGGTCGGATTCAACGTGTGCCCGGCGCGTTCGCCGGCCATCTCGTGCGATGCGAGGCGGCGCAGGTCGTCGTAGATCGCCGAGAGCAGCGCGTCGACGTCGCGGCGCTCGCCGCTCGACGCGGCACGGAGGAGGCGGGTGACGTTGGGATCGCGCTCGGTCATGGGCGGCGGGCGGTCTCCGGATACCTGCGAAGCGTACCGATCCGCCTCGGACGTCCCCGCATCGATGACCGCCGCAGCACTTGATCGCCGCCGTAGCTCACGATCGCGGCTCCACGACGGTCCAGACCATGATGCCGACGCTCTCGCCGGTCGGCGGAACGCCAGATCCGATCGCACGAGGCGGCGTCCACGGATTGCGCGGATTACCCGAGGTGTTGTCGACGACGACCACCACCTCGAGGCTCGCGCCGTCGGGCAACGACAGCGGACTCGCGAACAACACCGGGCGCCGGAACTCGGGATTCCAGTCGGCGATCGAGGCGACGCGCGTCGGAGCGCGTCCGTCGGCATACGCGATCGACACTTCGATCGCGCGGGCCAGCGGCCCGGCGCGCGGCATGACGCCCACGAGCGTCCCACCGACGAGCGGAAACGACGCACGCAGGGTTGTCGACGTCTGGGCGGGAAACTCGAGCGGAGGAAGCGCGAAGACGCGCGCGTCGACCACCGCGCAGTCGGGCTCGGCCATGCGCCAATCGATCGCGCCGACGATCGTCGCCGCGCGCCCGACGGGCTGCGCCTGCATCTCGACGATCACGTCGCCGTTCGCGGGCAGCTCGATCGCGTAGCCGATCGGAAGCTCGAACGCGCCGTCGGCGCCACAAGCGCCGAGCGCGCCCGACGGCGCGTCTCCGACGTCGCCCATGCCTTCGTAGCCCGGCGTCTCGAGATCCGTCTCCATCACGCGCGACACGCGCCGCGGATCGGGCGCGAGCGACACCGATCGCACCGCGGTTGGTTCGCTCCAGCGCGCCCGGAATCCTCGAACGCGGCGCCCGGCGAGCGCGTCCGGAATCGCGACGCAGAAGCTCCGCATCGTCATGGGGCCGATGGCCGGCAGATGCCATCCTCGTTCGAAGCCGAGCGTCGCGTCGAAGCGCCGCTCGTCAGCGAGCGCCAGACCACCCGACTCGCCGCGGTCGACGCTCGCGGCGAACGCGCGGAGCACCTCTCGCTCCGTGGCGGACACGCTCCACGCATCGATCAGCTCGACGTCGGACTCCGCCATCGGCGGCGGCATCGTTCCCTCGGCGAGGGATCGCTCGATCGTTCGCCGTCGTGCGGCCCAGTCGCCGGCTCGATCGAGGCGGAACGGCCCGCTGCCGTCGGCGCGATGACATCGGGCACAACTCCGGGCGATCATCGGCGCGACCTCGGTCCACGTCGGCGCGACCGCCGACAGCGACGTGGATCGCCCGACAGCGGGCGACGCGCACGAGCACAAGGCGACGCCGAGCGCCGCGCATGCGATGAGTCGCGCTCCCGATTCCAGCGCTGCGCCGGTCGCGGCTCCGCGCCGCGAACGACGACTCAGCAACTCCATGCGCCGAGGAGCAGGCTGAGGTCGGCCGCGCCGACGATGCCGTCCTGATCGAGATCGGCGTCGGCGTCTCCGCTGCCCCACGCGCCGAGCAGGATGCCCAGATCCGACGCTCCGACGCATCCGTCGCCGTCGATGTCCGGGCTTGGCGGCGGCGGCGCGACGACGATGATCGAGCCCTTCATGTTGAACGCGCAGTGCGGCGAGCAGAAGTAGTCGATCGTCGTGGGCTGTGTTCCGACGGGGATCGTGAAGCTCTGCGTCGGCGTAAGGTTCGTCAGCGGCATGTTGAAGAGGCCGCTCGGCGTGCAGTTGACGCCGCTCGTGATGGTGTGCGAGAGGCTGGTCCAGTGCCAGACGACCGTGTCGCCGGGCGCGGCAGTGACCGTGCGCGGATTGAACGTCAGGCTCTGTTGCGTGACGTTGATGGTCGCCGCGCTGGCGTTGGCGGCGAGGGCATACACGAGGGCGAGCAGGGCAAGCGATGCGATCCGCGCCATAAGGACACCTCTCTCCGGCCCCGGCGGCCATCGTCGCGTCGAGAGCGCGGCCGGTCCGACCCGACGCCCGACGCACGTCAACAAAGCCACCGTACCGCGCGCCCGCCGCGCGACCGACATCAATTCCACGGGAGCGCAAGAGAATCCGCGCGGTGCCCGGAAGCTCCGCGCGGACGTCCGATCCAGGGGTGCGGTTGCACGGCGCAAGTCGCCGCGTCAGGTCAGGTCCAGGCGCCGAGCAGGATCGCGAGGTCCTGTGCGTCCACCGAGCAGTCGCCGTTGAGGTCGGCCGAGCAGTTGGCGCAGTTGCGGCACGAGCCCCAGGCGCCGAGCAGAATGCCGAGGTCGGCCGCATCAACCGCGTGATTGCCGTCGATGTCGGCGCTGCGGGTCAAGGTGATCGAGTCGAAGATCATTCCGAGCGGCTCGAAACCGCCGTCCTGCACCGCCCAGTAGAAGACCGTGAGGCCGTCATATTCGTACGTACCGAGCGCGTCGAGGACGTTCAGCGACGGCAGCGGATTGTTGTCGTAGGTGACGTAGAAGCCGCATCCGAACGGGCCGAGGAGACCTTGGACGTTGAGCGGCAAGCCGACCGGGAGGCTCAAGTCCTTCGACAGCATGAACCCGTCCACCGCCGGATCGTTGTCGCGGATCACGAAGTACGGCGTTCCCGGGAACGGCGCCTTCAGCCCGGTCGTCACCGACCCCATGATGAACTTGAACTGCGTCAGCGGGTAGCCGCGCGTCGGGAAGTTCGGGTTGTTGAGGAAGTTGTTCGAGTTCACCGCGAAGGTGATCTTCGCCGGGTCGCCCGCGTGCACCGCATTGAGCGGCGCGCTGTTGATCTGGTTGTATTCGACGTGTCCGAGGATGGTCACGTTGACGGTGTCGGCGGAGGCGACTGCCGCGAGGGACAGGCCGAGCAGGCCGGCTGCCGTAGTCAGGAGTGTCTGATGCACGGTGGTTCTCGTTGGGAGGACGCGAAACCTCGATAGTGCACCCGATTCGCGGACGAGGCAACAAAGAAGACGAACATTCCTATTGGAAGCGAGGCCGGGGCGAGTGCCGTTGGCCCACGAGCGGGGAGCGTGAGGGGAAATCGCTCGCGCGAGACCGGGACCGGTGAGGTGCTGCGCACCGGGATCGGTGAGGTGCTGCGCACCGGGACAGGTGCGCGTCACCGTTGCAACGGCACCCGTTCGCGTGGGTGGCGGGGCGGGTGGTGGGGGCGTAGGCAGACTTTTGTGCCGACCGGGCACGCCCCCGCCCGTTTGCTCGGGAAGCTTTCAAGGACTTGCAGCGACGCGATACAAAGAGACCGCTGCAGTACATGCCGCACACACGCTCACGGCGAGATCCCGAGTCGGCTACAGGTAGTTCCTCACTCGACCATGTGTTCCGATGAGCAGCGATGAACTGCTCGCTCAGCGCGGCCGCAGTCGTGCCCGATCCTCTCGGGTTCTGCGCAATGCGCACTGGCAGCGTTCGGCGTTAGGGCCGACCGACCGCACTCTGGACAGCGGTCCGCGGCGCCGCCGGGGTAACCACATTGGCAGCACCGACCCGTTGATCTTCGCCGTCGGCGGATGGCCCATCCCGGCCCGAGCGATAGGAGGCCGACGGACATGCCGACGGCCACCCAACTGGCGATCAAGCCACGCCACCTGGGCTCGAGCATCAGTAGTCCCCATGGCGGCCCATCCGGACCGTCGGAGCCCAATGGAAGTCGGTGGGCATGAAGCGCCAGGAAGGGCCAGCCGACGCCGACCAGTTGCGAGGTCGCGAGCTCGCGCAATCGACCAGCGTCGTCAATCTCTTGAAAGGTGACCAGCGAGGTTCGGCACCCCCACGACCGTCGCATCGTGGCCCGAAAGGAATTTGCGTTCGGCGGCGCCGTCACCATCACCTCCCCTCCGTCCGCAAGGTAGTCGTCCAAAGTTGTGAAGGTACTCCAAGCGCCTCGGTTCGATCGCTCCGCCCATCCGCATGCCATTGCGAGACCGACAACGAGCCAGAGTGCGATGGCGGCGCAGCCCGTCGTGGCGCTCCATGCCGATCGACCGTGGCGCCGACGCGTGATGAGCCACGAGATCGGCAGCCCCAAGAGAAGCGTGTTGACGACGGAACTTGACATCAGCGGAATGAGAACACGGTCCCCCGGCAATTGCTCGCATTGTGGAGATCCATGAGATTGCGAATCCGGGCATCGAAACAGCACGTCGGCGGTTTTCGGCGCGGCGACGATCGCCCCCGCGAGAGGAAAACCAGTTGCCACGAAGCCCGCCGGTGCATGACCTTCACGGTGGATTCGCCACCCGGCCATCCCGAACGATGCGATCTCGTCGATTACGGCGACATCGCCCATCAACGGCTCAGCGAGACATCGTACGACGGCCGGCGCGCTCATGTCCTCCGAAGCTGAGCCCTCAGCTGGATACCAGACGCCCCAGTGGCAATGGTGGGTTGCCGTTACCAACAAGATGCTGGCGAGCGCAACAGACAACGCTGTTCCCGCCGCGAGCCCGAGCAACAGGCTGCCCACGGCGGCCTTGAAGCCGGGCGTCATTGACGGCAACAGACCCGCCGACGGCCGGTGTGCTCCACCGGCCGTCGGCCCAGTATCGCGCGTTGCGCGTTTCAATCGCACGGCGATGCGGGGGTCCAGCCGCCGGGACTCTGTAGCCCGTCACCACAGTTCGCCGTCGTATCGTCGGGTGCGCCGGGACAGGCGTAGGGGACTGGCTGTACGCAGTTCGGGAAATACTCAGTGCTCTTGCGGATCAGCGACTCGCTCGTGGTACCAGTCTGAGTCCAAGTGCATGTCGAGCAATCCCAGTTAATCTGCTTCATCGTTCGACTGTAGGTGCAGTTCAGCGTCGCTTGGTACCAACAGACCATGGCGCACTGGCCACCGCCGATCCACGTTGGGCCATAGCCGGGAGGCGGTGCGCCCCATCCTGCCGCTCCGATGTTACAGCCCGTGCATGTGGGTCCCGCGATGACGACCTCACGATCCCAACACATGTCGAGGCAGGTCAGACTCGCCAGGTCGTCGGTCATCGCATCGATGCCGAGTCCGGCGTTGGTCGGGCTCTGGGCGAGCTCGAGTTGGATACCTTCAGCGACAATCTCAAGCACGGCGGTTTGATCGCAACCGTGAACGAGATCGACAAGCTCCAAGTGCAGCGCGGCGGCGGGGTGCCCCAGCAGTTCAAGAGCGCGCACGGCGCTTTCCGGTACCGATGAGGACTCGATCGACGATCGGACGGAATCAGATCCCACCACGCCGCTCATGAACCCGACCGGCGCACTTGCGGCCGTCGCTCCTGGGCTGACGGGCCACAGGTAGTTCCACTGGTCTCCGATCCCGATGTCATCCTTCACATACTTGATGATCGCCGCGCGATCTTGGGTGGTCCAGGTGTAGGTCCGCCACAGGTTCTGGCCCCGCTTAAACCAAACGGCGGTCAGGTTGCTGCCCACCTCGGTACCGGGTTCACGGATCGCAAGAATCGACTCAACTCGCGTACCTGACTGCGAGAGCGTCGGCACATAGTGCCAGCCATCCATCTCGATCTTCACACGAGAGACGGTGCCAGCGCCGCACACCAAAGCGCTGATGGTGAGCGAGGCCACAACCGCGAGCACAGAGGTCCTAAGTCGCATGTCCAGCCCTTTCAAGTGTGGGGTTGATCCCCGCTGGGCTTCCTGATGCTCTCTCAGAGACACTGGCGACATGTTACCGCGCCCGTGACGGCGGGGCGCTGAATGATGCCACCCGAAGGCAGTGGACACACCCGTGCGCGTCCCCGCGCGCGAGTTCCATGGCAGTGGTGGGCGGAGTCACGAAGCCCAAGGGGGCAGGCCGACCAGCGCGGAGCTTGTCGCTTGGTACCGAAGCGTTTTGAGACACGGCGCCGCGCCTGGGAGCGCCCCGCATCGGTGTCGCCACGTTCAACCTTCCGTGGCGCGCACGGGTGTGGCCAGGTGCGCTCGGCGCTCGTGGCGCGCACGGTCCGTCCAGTGCGCGCCATGTCCCCTGCGCGCAATGATCCCAGTTCAGGTGCTGCGCACCGGGATCGGTGAGGTGCTGCGCACCGGGATCAGCGAGGTGCTGCGCACGGGGGACCGGTGCGCGCCGGAAAAAACCATGTCGTTCCGCCGCGAGATTCGCCGCGTTCTCTGCGGGTCTCGCCGTGCGGCGTCGCATTGCGGTGCACCCACCCGGACCGGGTGTATCTACCCGCATACGCAGAGGACACGGACATGGCCACGCGAATCAATGGTCTCAGCCGCCGCACCGCCACCTCCCCGTTACTCACTCCCCCCTTCTTCACCCCCCTCGTCATCGCGTCGTTCACCGCGATCGCCGCGACGTCGACGTCGCTCGCCGCCAACAAGAACTGGAACGCGGGGAATGGCGTGTGGAGCGTCGGCGGCAACTGGTCGCCGGTCGGCGTCCCGGCGTTCAACGACTTCGTGTCGATCGGCAATCTTGCCGGCGTGGAGAACGACTGGGTCGACCTCAACGTGAGCGCGACGCTCTCAGGACTCTCGATCACCGACGGCATGACGCTCGATACGAACACGAGTCCGCTCGTCGTGAACGGAACGACCACGATCTCGGGTCGCAACGAGACCGAGTTCGCGTCGTACTCGTCGAGACTCCGCGTCGACCAGGGCGCGAGCATCTTCGACTTCCAGACCGTCGACCTGACGCTGACCGACGAAGGACGGCTCGATATCAATAGCGGCGCCACCGCGTACGTCGCCGACCTGTGCACGATCAACAGCGACGCGGTCGTGAGCGGCTACGGCACGCTGCGGCTCGGCGGCGACGGAGCGCTCGCGCTGAAGGTCAACGGGTGGATCTCACCGGACATCGAAGGACTGACGATCACGCAGGCGGGCCTCGGCCTGATCGACCTCGACGGCGACGTCGCCGGCGATCACACGCTGAACGTGACGCTGCGGAAGATCGACGGCAGCGGCGCCGCGTGGCTCACGATCAACGCGTCGGCGCTCGCCGATACGCTTGACGAGGACATCTGGCTCAGCGCGAACAACGTGCTCACGATGAACATCGCGAACGGCTGGACGATGGGCTCGGGCACGACGCTCAGCATGTCCGGCGACACCGAGAACCCCGGGCCGGCGCAGTTGAACGGCTCGCTGCTCACGATGAACGGCGACATCACGGTGGGAGGCGCCACCGCGCACGGCCAGATCAACGCGCCGATCATCCTGAACCCGACGGTCGATGCGACCGTCGGCGCGGACGACCGGCTCGAGTTCAACGCGACGACCACGATCGTCGGCGGCACCTACCTCACCTCTGTCGGCGGCGACATCGACTTCGACGGTGCAACGCTGGTCGAAGGCGGCTTCTTCAGCACGGTCAGCACCTCGGCCGCCGACGGAACCATTGACTTCAACGGCGAGACGACGTGGGACGGCAGCGTGACCCTCTTGGGACACGCCCGTCAGATGGGCGACGCCGAGGTGGTCGGACCCACCGTGATCGACGCCGAAGCCTTCGACATGGACGGCGGCGGAACGACGTCGTGGTCGATCAGCAACTCGCTGGTGATCAACGCCGCGGACATCGACGGTTCGTCGGGCAGCATCTTCGACGGATCGATCGCGCTTCCCAGCACGCTGCTCGGAAAGCTGACCATCAACCTCGACGACCCGAACGACCACTGGACGATGAACGGCGCGATGTCGCTGGCCAACGTCAACGGCTTCACCGTGACCCGCGTGGCCGGCTCGTCGCTGTGGATCAGCGGCGATCTCGACGTGAGCGGTCGCGTCGCGATCGCCGCGCCGACCCAATTCCACAACACAAACGTGACGACCTTCGCGACGGCGCTCACCACGCTTCGACTCGGCGCGAAGTCGCTCGTGACGACGGGCGCGCAGTTCGTCGGCGACGGCGCGCTCGAGACCTCGGCGAGCGGCGACCTCACGCTGAACGATGGCGTGTCGCTCGACGCGGCCGGGCTGAAGAACGCCGGCGTGACGCGGCTCGGCGCCCCGATCGGCGTCGCCAGCGTCGACCGATTCGAGAACACCGCGACCGGCACGCTCGCGATCGACATCGGCGGACCGCTGGCCGGCGTGGATCACGATCTCCTGCTCGTCGACAACGGCGGGACGACGCTCGCCGGGTCGCTCAAGGTCAACGTCATCAACTCGGGCAACGGTCTCTTCGAGCCGCACAACGGCGACTCCTTCACGATCGTCGCGGCGAACGGACCGATCACCGGCGGCTTCACCAACAGCCCCGTGTCGTTCGTGCCCGGCATGGTGTACGTGTGGAGCGTGGAAACGCAGGGCAGCTTCGTGATCCTCTCGCTCGACGAAGCGGTGCCGTGCGCCGCCGATCTCGACGGCGACGGCATGGTCGGCGCGACCGATCTCGCCATCCTGCTCGGCGCGTGGGGTCGATGCGGCGGCTGCCTCGCCGACTTGAACGGGAGCGGTGCGGTCGACGCGGCAGACCTCGCGACGCTGCTCGGCGCGTGGGGCCCCTGCGCGTACTAAGTCGAACGGAAAGCCCGGCGAAACCTCTACAGACTCCGATCCTCGCGATCGGAGTCTGTTCGCTTCGACGCGGCGCATTTCGCAGTCGCTCACGATCGCACCACGCCTCGTCGCCGCAAGGTTAGACTCGCGGGACCGCCCGCGCGACCGAATGCCGGGCGGCCCGCCACCAATGGAGTTCAGGATGCACTCTCGATTTCGAATGACGACGATCGCTGCGCTCGGTGCGACGGCGATGAGCTTGACTGCACTGCCCACGGCCGCGCTCGCGCAGGCGCCGGCGAAGACCCCGAGCCTCGGCATGCCCAGCGCCGCGGAAGTCCGCGCGATCGCCGAGGAAGGCTTCATCTACGGCCTTCCGATCGTCATGAACTACGGCGTTCTCTACGACTTCGTCATCGACAAGAACTCGGGCCAATGGAAGGCGCCGTTCAACCAGATCTCGAACGAGCATCGCGTCTTCACGTACGAGGACACCGCGATCCCGACGCCGAACAGCGACACGCCGTACTCGATGTGCTGGCTTGACCTGCGGGCCGAGCCCATCGTGATCTCGGTGCCCACGATCGACAAGGCTCGCTACTACTCGGTGCAGCTCGTCGACGGCAACACGTTCAACTACGGCTATATCGGCAGCCGCGCCACCGGCAACGACGCGGGCGACTTCCTCGTCGCCGGACCGCACTGGCAGGGCCAGGCGCCCGCCGGCATCAAGAAGACGTTCCACTCGACGACCGACTTCTCGCTCACGATCTTCCGCACGCAGCTCTTCAACGCGGGCGACATGGAGAACGTGATGAAGGTGCAGGCCGGCTACAAGGTGCAGCCGCTCTCGGCGTATCTGAAGCAGCCCGCGCCGGCGGCTGCCCCGGCGATCACCTGGCCGAAGATCGACAAGGACCTCGTCAAGACCGAGTTCTTCGACTACCTCGACTTCGCGCTGCAGTTCGCGCCGCCCGGCCCCGAGGAGGTCGGCATTCGCGCGAAGCTCGCAACGCTCGGCATCGGCCCCGGCAAGCACTTCGACTTCAAGGATCTCACGCCCGATCTCAAGCAGGCGATCGTCGAAGGCGCGAAGGCGGCCGCTGCCAAGGTCGAGCAGAAGGTCGCCGCGATGGGGAAAGAGATCAACGGCTGGCGCGTCGGTGCCGCGTTCGGCGATCGCGCGTTCTTCAACGGCGACTGGCTCCTCCGCGCCGCAGGCGCGAAGGCGGGCATCTACGGCAACGACGCGATCGAGGCCATGTATCCGATGACCAAGTCGGCCGGCGACGGCAGCCCGCTCGACGGATCCAAGCACGACTACGCGCTGACGTTCGCGAAGGGCCAGTTCCCGCCGGTGAACGCGTTCTGGTCGGTCACGATGTACGACGGGAAGACGCAGCTCCTGATCAAGAACCCAATCAATCGCTACTTGATCAACTCGCCGATGCTGCCGCAGATGAAGCTGAACCAGGACGGTTCGCTCACGCTCTACATCCAGAAGAACTCGCCCGGCAAGGAGAAAGAATCGAACTGGCTGCCGGCGCCGGACGGTCCCATCTATCTGGTCATGCGGCTGTACTGGCCGAAGACCGAAGCGCCGTCGATCCTGCCGCCCGGAACCGGCACGTGGCAGCCGCCGGCGCTGACGGTGACGCGTTGATCGCATTGCGCGATAGCCGGACATCGCGTCCGCGATGACGGCGACAACGGACGATTGCTCGCACATCAGGTCGGGTCGCTCGACGGTGCCCTCGCGGCGTCCGTCGGGCGACCCGACTTGTCGCATACTGCGCAGCGATGCCCGCGCGACAGGACCATTCGACGCCGGATCCCGCGGGAGCAGAGGAGCACGCGCTCGCGCTCGCGAGTCCGCATCGCTTCGTGGTCATCGCCTCGCCGCAGAGCATGGCGTGGATTCCGGCGCTCGAGCATTCGGCGGGCGTGTTCGTCCTTGATCCGCTGCGCGAAGCCGACGCCGACGCGATCGGTCCGCTTCAACCGCCCAACGACGGACCGCCGGACACGATCATGCCGCGCTGGGCGGTCTATGACTGCGCCGAAGTGCCCGGCGCGGTGATCGGTCTCCTGCGCACGCCGGTGTCGTCGCCGTATCGCCGACCGCTCGATCCGCTCGCGGTGGTGCTCGCGACGCCGCACGCCGAACCGCACTCGTGGCATCTCTACGGACTCACCGTGCGGGCCGAGTCGGGACCGTCGCCCGAGATCCGCACCCGCATGGTGCGTCACGCGATGTCGATTCTCCGCGCCGAGCGCGTGACGCTCGTCGTGCCGTGGACGTCGCGCGTCCTGCCGCGCCTCGCCGCCCGCGAGACCGTCGAGTTGCTCGCCGCCCGCACGCCGCTGCACGGCCCGACGCCGGCGGCGACGCTACTCGTGCATCGCGACGCGTCCAGCGCGCCGACGCGTCGCGACGCCGCGCCGATCGAGGTTCCCGCCGACGACGGCCCGCTCGACGGAGTCCTGCGCCGACTCCAGTCGATGCTCGACGATCATCGTCGGCTCGTGATCGAGTCCGACGAGCCCGGCGCAACCACGCGCGCGAACCTGCGCGTACGCGAGGCCCGACCGTGAGCGATCGCGACGGAACGCCTCGGGCCCTGCTCAGACGGCTTCAGCCGTTCGTCGTCGCCGCGCGATGGCGCTTCGAACACATCGATCTCGCGCCGTTCGGCGTCGCGGTGCCGGCCGCCAACCGCTTCGACGTGCTCGCGTCGCGCTCGGCGCGATTCCTCGATCGACTGGTCGCGCTCGACCGGCGCACGTTCGGCCCCGAAGGCATGCCCATGCCGGAGTGGCTCTTCGTCGACGGCTCGGCGCTTCCGGGCGTGATCGCGGGACTCGGACTGCCGGCGCGGGAGATTCCGGAGGACGCGCTCGCACGCCTCGGCGGCGCCGACGCGGCCGACGACTTCATGGCTCTCTCGATGTACATCGCGGTCCCCGCGCGACCGCCGCAGGCGTGGTACGGGCACAATCTCGCGTCGCTGAACGCGCTCGTACCCGAACTGAACCTGCGCGGCCTGGGCGCGCTCACGAAGGCGCTCGGGCTGCGGGTCATGCGCTGCGTGGAGCAGCTCGGCGCGACCCAGTGGGCTTCGAAGGCGCTGCACGTGCACACCCGCTTCGGGGCGATGGAACTCCTGTCCGCGTGGACGCCGGCGCACTCCGATCCCGCGACGCTGACCTATCGCATCGCGCTCGGGCCGCGCTCGCTCGACGACGTGCTCGACGGGCTGCGTCCGCGCATCGCGCTCCAGCCGACGCTGCACGTCGATCCGCGCGACGTCAGAGCGCTGCGCACGATCGAGTCGCGCCTCGAGCATGGCGAGCGCTGGGCGATCGTCGCGCCGCCCGAGCGACAGCCCGACGGCGGCGTCCGCGTGCCGGTCGCGCGACTCGCGGACGCTCCGACGGCGTGATCGCCCGCCAACCTCAGGCCGCGCCGGCCTTCGTCCGCTTCGCGAGCCGTTCGAGGACCGCCTCGCGCAGCGTCGGTCGCGTCGCGCCGCCCGGCTCGTCCGCGAGCTCGTAGCGCACGCGGATCGCGGGCTTGTCGATGCGCAGCTTCTTCGCGAGATCGAACGGAGTTCCGACGAGCACCACGTCGCACGGCGTCGCGCGGATCGATGCCTCGAGATCGGCGATCTGCTCCGGGTAGTAGCCCATCGCGGGCAGCAGGCGCCCGATGTGCGGGTACTTGCGGAACGTGTCGCGGATCGATCCGACGGCGAACGGGTGCGGATCGACGATCGCGCTCGCGCCGAATCGATCGGCCGCCACCTTGCCCGCACCGAAGTGCATGCCGCCGTGCGTGAGCGTCGGACCGTCCTCGACGCACAGCACGCGCTTCCCGTGGACCAGCGATCGATCGCCGTCGAGCGTGACTTCGCTTCGCGCCCGGAGGATCAGCGCGCCGGGATTCAGTTCCGCGACGCTGCGCTCGACTGCCGCGACGTCCTTCGGATCGGCGGCCTCGACCTTGTTGATGACGACGATCTGCGCCTTGCGGATGTTCACTTCGCCCGGGTAGTAGCCGGCCTCGTGGCCGCTGCGCAGCGGATCGGCGATGGTGACCCACACGTCGGGCTGATAGAACGGAAGGTCGTTGTTGCCGCCGTCCCAGAAGACGACGTCGGCCTCGCGTGCCGCCTGCTCGAGGATCGCGCCGTAGTCGACGCCCGCGTACACGACCGTGCCTTCCTCGATGTGCGACTCGTATTCCTCGCGCTCCTCGAAGGTGCACTCGTGGCGATCGAGGTCGGCCACCGTCTCGAAGCGCTGCACCGCCTGCTTCACGAGATCGCCGTACGGCATCGGATGTCGCACGACGACCACGCGCTTGCCGCTCTCCTTGAGCGCCCGCACGAGATAGCGCGTCGCCGGGCTCTTCCCGCAGCCGGTGCGCACGGCGGTGACCGCCACGACCGGCTTCGGCGAGCGCAGCATCGTCTGCCTGGGACCGATCAGCCGGAAGTCCGCCCCCGCCGCGAGTACGCGCGACGCGACGTGACCGACGTATGGGTACGACACGTCGGAGTACGCGAACACGGCCTCGTCGATCGCGTGCTCGCGGATGATCTGCTCGAGATTTTCCTCGGCCTCGATCGGAATGCCGCGCGGATAGCGCTCGCCCGCGAGTTCGCGCGGATAGCGGCGCCCCTCGATCTTCGGAATCTGCGTCGCGGTGAACGCGATCACCTCGACGGAGGGATCGCCGCGAAACACCGTGTTGAAGTCGTGAAAGTCCCGCCCCGCCGCGCCGAGAATCAACACACGTCGCCGTGACATGATTCGTTCTCCTTGTTGACGGATGCTACGCGCGCAGCCGCTCGCTGCGGCGCGCAGCGATGTACGCTTTGGTGTGCAACTCGAATCGCCTCCTTTACGTCCGCGTATGTCGAATCCGACAGTCGTCGTGGCGTTGGGCGGTCACGCGTTCATGCAGCGAGGCGAACGCGGCGACCACAGCGACCAACGCAGCAACGCGTCGCGCATCTGCGAGCGCCTGATGACGCTCGTCGAGCGCGGGTACCAGCTCGTCATCACCCACGGCAACGGGCCGCAGGTCGGCGCGCTCCTCGAGCGCGACGAACGGCGCGGCGACGACTTGCCGGTGCTTCCGCTCGACGTGCTCGTGGCGCAGACCGAGGGCAGCCTCGGCTACTACCTTCAGCAGGAACTGCTGAACAGCCTGCGGCGACGATCCATCCGTCGCTTCGTCGTCACGGTCATCACGCAGGTGGTGGTCGACGCGGACGACCCGGCGCTCTCGCGCCCGACGAAGCCGGTCGGTCCGTTCCTCGGCGAAGAGGAGGCGCGTCGGCGCGAGCGCGAGTTCGGCTGGGTAGTCGGCGAGGACGCGGGCCGCGGATGGCGGCGACTCGTGCCGTCGCCAATGCCGCGCCGCGTGATCCAGCGCGACATGATTCGCGAGGCCACGGCGCAGGGACACATCGTCGTCGCGGCGGGCGGCGGCGGCATTCCCGTGCGCAAGGGACTCAAGGGCGACTACGAAGGCATCGAGGCGGTCATCGACAAGGACCGAACGTCGGGCGTGTTAGCCCGCGAGATCGGCGCCGACCTCCTGATCATCCTCACCGCGGTCGACTGCGTTTCGCTCGGCTTCGGCGGCCCGAATCCCGAGCCGCTCGGCGCGGTGACCCTGGCCGAGTGCGCGAAGTACATCGCACAAGGCCACTTCCCGCCGGGCTCGATGGGACCGAAGGTCGAGGCGATCCACGACTTTCTTCTCGCCGGCGGCGGGCGAGGTCTGATCACGAGCCCCGATCGCCTCGCCGAGGCGTTGGCAGGCGAGGCCGGAACGCACTTCATCGGGAAGATCTGAGCGGTGTCATCGCGTCTCGTGGTGCGCGCTCAGGAGATAGCGCGCGAGGTCGTACTCGAGGTATAGCCGGAAGCCGGTCGCGAGCACGCGCTGAAGGTCGTCGCGCATCCGCGTCTGGTCGCCCTGCGCGAGCGCGTGAAGCGCATCGTAGAAGTAGGACTCGCACAACAGTGCCTCGCGCGGCTGTGGCATGAAGCGCACCGGAGACTCGGCGTATCGCGCGGGATCTTCGATGTCGCCAAAGACGTCGTCGCGACTCAACTTGTCGAGGTAGTACCCGACGAGCTTCTCGCTCCACACCCGCTGGTCGCCGACCCGCATCCGGTCCGACCACATGGACCGGCCCGCTTCGGTCTCGCGCCACAGCCGCTCGAGGACCTCGCGGGCATCAGCGTCGCCATGCGAGAACGCGAACATCTGCATCGCGATGTACGGCCTGTACTCGTGCCCACCGCTGATGATGAACCGTCGCGCCGTGTTTTCCCAGCCGTCGGCTTGGACGACGATCTGGCCGAGGGCTGCGGCGAACGCCGACCAAGGGTCGCGATCGTCGCGGCTCAGGAGCCGCGCGGCCGCGGCCGCCACCTCGTCGGGCTCGCCACGTTGCAGAGCGACGTACACCGAGAGCTGCTCGAACAGCGCGTTCGCGCTCCCTTGCACCTCTTCGAGCAATCGCGCGGCCGCTTCCGCCCGCTCAGAGACCAAGAGCAGCTGAACAAGCGCCGAGACGGCGTCGTCTCTGATCTGTGCATTCTTGGATCTGGTCAGCGCGCGGAGCGACTGCTCCGCCGCAGCCAGATCTTGGCGTTCGCCGACCCCCACCAGTTGCCACTGCGCGGACGCGCGGATCCGCTCGGCAGTCTCCCGCAGCAACATGCCGCTCTCGTCCGAGTCATCGACGATCGCTTGCTGTCGCCACCCGTCCACGGCGTCAAGTGCGTGATGCAGCGACGCCTGGTCCAGGCGCGTCAGCAGCCAATCGGCATAGTCGAGCGCGAGGGACGAGCGTGGATCCGTCGCCTTGATCTCTGCGAGTCGCCGCATGACGTCCCACGCCCAATTCGCTGCTTCGCGGGTCCTTGTGTGCTCGGCAATCGCCGCAAACTCGCGCCTCGCCTCGACGTCGTCCATCCGTCGCACCGCGCTCGCCAGAAAGTCCGTGGCTCGGTCGAGCAGGACCTGATCCGGGCGGAGCGGATCGAAGAGCGCGAGGGCCTGTTGGGCCGCCGTTGCCGCGTCGGTCGCAGGCCACGCATCGGGCTCCCCGCTCTCCTTGAGCAAGCGCATGATCAACCGTTGCCGATGTTCGGGCGGCAAGTCCGTGCACTTCGTCACGACGCAGAGTCGATAGCGGCGCAGCGTCTCCGCGTCTTGGTCTGCGCCACTCCCCTCCAGCCAGTCGTACAGATCCACCCGATCCATCCAGCCGAACGGCCGCGCGCCGTTTGCCGTCACGGCAGCCGCCAGTCGAGCGCGATGCCGATCCGCGGTGTGGGCCGGCCACGAACGGAGGAACTGCGCGATCGCAGCCCCCCGATCGCGCTGCACGGCGAGCCGGAACGCTTGCTCGGCATCGACGACGCGATCTTCCGCGAGGGCATCGACTCCGCGCGCGACGAGCGCGGCGACCTGCGCATCGACGTCGGCTACGCTCGGCGATCGCGTTCGCGCCGCCTGGACCTCCCGCAAGCGAGCGGCCAGCGTCGATGCGTCAAGGCGATCAACCACGTTGGACCAAAACACGAGCGAACCGAACAGCCACTCGAGGTCGCGGATGGTTCCGCCGTCTGGATCGAGAACCGGCGATTCGCTGGTGGTCCACACGGCACGCTCGATACCCGGTCCAAGTACGCGGCGGCCAAGTCGCTTCAGGTCGGTGGTGGAGTACGTCTTCTCGAGCCACGCACGAAGTCCCGGTGCGAACGAGTCGGCGCTCGCTTGCACCGAGTCGGCATCGACCCAGTACGGGAGCGCGCGTAAGTAGAAGTCCGCGAGTAAGCGCTCGGCGGTTTCCCAGGCGTGGCCGGGTTCGCTGTCGGCTGAGTCGGTCGCCGGCGCGGCCTCCGTGTTCGTCCACTCGACACGCATGCCGCGATCGTCGCTCTCCGTGCATTCGAACAACGGGGCGGCGACCACGACTCCATAGCGGCGATAGATCCGATCGCGAAGCGAATCGAAGCCGGAGATCACGGCGGTGTTCATCCGCGCGCCGGCGCGGAGTTCGGATCGCAACTGCGCGCCGTATTTGACGCGCACGGGACGATCGATTCGCGGAAGCCATGACTCGGCCTCTCGGTACGCCAGCGCGATCGCCACTTCGGCGACGCGAGCCGATGAGACCGCAGCCGAATCGGATACGCGCGCGCCCTCCAGCAGGTTCGACTTGTCGGTCCACGCGCGTGTCGGGTCCGGAAGAGACAGCGACATCTCGCTCGCAAGCTCCGCCGAACTGATGTCACGCGGGTACGAAGCGATGTTGTCGTAGATGCGCTTCAGGTTCGTGATCGGCCGTCCCGTTCGGACGATCTCGATCAGGTCCGTGCGAAGCATGTCGCCGCGCACTCGACGTGCCTCGCTGCACGTCGTCGGACACCACTCCACGAGGCGCTTCTCGAGCACGTCGATCGCTTCTGCGGTGAACAGCGCCTCCGGATGCGCCAGAAGTTCGTTGAACAGCCCGAATGCGGTCAGTCCGCTCGCCTCGAGCGCTTGAAAGCCCTTGGCCTTGAACGCCGGCAGCGACCAGCGCGGCACCGGCAGCACATTCAGCCGCGCGTCGCGACCGGCCTGCGGTATCGGATCGGACTGGATGACCTCGAAGAACTCCTGAAGGTCGGCGTCCAATCCGCTCGGCCCGGGGAACACCGCAACCTCGTGCGCGTGCGTGCTCAATCGACAGACGTGTCGAATCGGCGCCTCCGGACTGCCGGCACGGACCTCCATGTAGTCCTTGCTCAACACGTCCTCGGGCGAAAGATGCACGGCTGTCGGCACCGGTATGCCCCAGGACCGCGCGAGCATCAGCGAGTGCTCGTACCACCACGGCCTGAAGTACTCGGCTCCGAGCGCGCGGTCGGGCGGATAGGCGATCGTGAGCGGCCACTTCTCGCCCGGATCCGTCGTCGTCCACCAGCCGCTCGACGCGATGCCGTATCCCTCCGGCAACTCGCGTTCGTGTCGCCGGAGCACGTTCCGCAGCTCGTCGAAACGGTGGCCATCGTCCCTGCGCGAGAACCAGTGCGTGGCAACCGTGTCGAACCGCTCTGACTTCTCCTCGTCCGTCACTCCGTCGAGCGCGGCAGGCTCGAGACACGCACCAGCGTCCCAGCGAGCGCGCGACTCCGCGGTATCGATGCTCCGTCGCCACATTCCTATCGCGACGAGCAACAGCCACGAGGCGAGAACGGCGATCACGCCTCGAGCGATGCGCGAGCGCCGTCGCGCCAGCGCCAAGATGCGCTCCGCCCAAGGCCCAAGGATCGACGTCAGTGCGTCGTGCTGGAGCTCGAAGCAGGGTACACCCCGATATGCGCGAACGTGCAGCACGCGGACCTTGGCCAGTTCGTCGAGAATTGCCCGGATTCGCCCCGCATCGAAGCCCGTCAACGAGGCGAGGTGCGCCGCCGAGTACGACATCTTCAATCCGCTTGCCGGGGCGAGGAACGTGATCAAGCGTGCGGTCACGATCCGCTCGCGCCGTCGCCGCGGCATGACGTCACTCACGTATCCACGCAGGATCCCTTCCACGCCGCCTTCGTCGCGGTAAAGCGCCCTCGAGACCTCGTTCATTCCGCGGCGGCGCGACGCCTGCCACAAGCGCTGGCAGACCAACTGCAAGAGCGGGAGATCGACGTGCGCCGCATCGACGATGCCTTCGGCGCTTGCCTTGGTTCCGCGCAGGTCGCGCAACAGGTCTTTGACTAGCGCGTCGTCCCACGTCGTATGGAAGACGCCTGCCGGAGCAACGATTGCCCTGCGCACGGCGTCGTCATCCATCGGTTCGAGCCGATACGTGGACCGCCATACGTTGAATGTGCTGGAACGAAACGGCTCGAGTGATGCCAGAAACTCCTCGCGCAGCACGATTACCACGTGCACGTCGAGATCCGCGGCGCGGACCAACGCGGACAACTCGCGCCGAAGCGGATCGACGGCGTCGGCGTGATTGAGCATGAACTGCTCGAACTGGTCGAGCACGAGCACGATCGGCCGCGCATCGACCTGCGCCACCAGACGGACCAGTTCGGCCAACGTCGGCGCGCCGGCGCCCGGCGACGGAACTCCCAGTCGCACGGCGAGTTCGATCCAGACCTGCTTGAGGCCGCTGATCGGATCGCTTCCGGCCCATGCATCGAAGTACGTCATGCGCGCGCCGAGCGCTTCCAGCGCCGGCCCCACCCGCGCTCGCACCAACGATGACTTGCCGAGTCCGGAGCGGGCGTAGAACACGGTCAGCGACTCGGCCGGGATCTTGTCGCAGAGGAACCGCGCGTCCTTCTCGCGGCCGAAGTAGATCGACTGCTCATGCCGCTCGAACGGGCGCATGCCGACGTACGGCGCGTCGGGCCGTTCGATCGGCCCGTCGCGGCCCGCAGCGTCGTCGGCATCAGCGCGCGACGGGCTCCGGATGTCGGACGATGCGCTGGGCGAAGTCATTGGGGTCCATCCTGATCAACCGAGCGCTGAGGCGGCTCCACGCGCTCGCCTCGATGTGCGACGCGGGTTCGCGCACGGCGAGCGTCGACGCGCGCCGATTACGGATCGCGAGGTTCTGGTAGATCTTCATCAACAGCCGGTACTGCCAGGCGTCGAGGGTGTACCCGAGGAAGAGAATCGGCTGCATCGCGAGCCGGCGGGCGAGCGTCGCGGGGATCCGCGTGTGCTCGTTGTCGAGTCGCATCATGAACTCGAGATGATCGGTCTCGGTCACGACGACGGTGTCGATCCACCTGTCGGGGTCCAAGCGCCGGTGCAGGAATGGGGAGCCGAGCGGCTTGTAGACGACGCAGTCGACGTCGTCGAGCGTCGGCATCTTGTCCGCCCACGCGAGTTCGCATCGCTCGTCGCGGCAGACGAGGATCTTGCCGTCATCCTCGCCGTCGAACGATCGCACGACGTGCGACACGACGGCGAAGCTCCGGCCTGCGGCCCGCAGCGACGACTCGAGCGTTTCATCGCAGGTCGCCGAGACGATCAGCCGCGTCTTGGCCGCTTCCGACAGGATCCGGTGGATCGCGAGGGGTTCCGCCTGCGACTGTTGCTCGACAAGCACGTCGAGGAACCGTTCGAGGAATCGCTGGCGCGAATCCTCGCGCGACTCGCGATGCTCCGCCGCGGTGGCCAACGACGGCGGATCCGCGCCTCCGGGTTCGACGGCAAGTGCCCGGGCAAGCTGGACCGAACCCAGCGGGCCGTCGCCATGGACCTCCGGTCCTACGAATGGGATCATCGAACCGTCGAACAGTCCGCGCTGCGCGCTCTCGAGGTACTCGCGTTCTTCCTCCGCGCTCGCGCCGGACACGACGAACTTGCGTTGCTCGAGCAGTCGCCGCTTGTGCTCAAGCATGACATCCCGCACCTTGAGCTTGAAGTCGGGCAGGCCGGGATCCCGCTCGTATTGGAAGAACGCGGCCGGCTGGTTCAGTTCGCTGCGGAACCTCGTCACCCACTCCTGGGCCGCAGCGTTCTGCTCCGACCTCTTGACCGGCCACGTCTCCGCGTCCGCCATCATCGCCAAGACCGGGATCCCCTTGTTTCGAGCCCGCACCAGTTCGAGCGCGGTCACCGAATTCACGCCGTCGCCCCCCTGTTCAACGCTTGGCACCCACCCGCGCCGAAACGCGACGATGAGGAGCAGGAGATCGCACGAGTCGACGAGCTCATGGCACGCGGCGATCGTCGTCGCCGGCCGCCCTGCCGACAGGTCAAACTCGTACATCGCGGGGTACCACTGAAGTTCCGCGATGACGTTCCGTGCCACCGCGCGATGGTCGACGAGGTCCTCCGCGGTCGAGGAGATGAAGACCCGGATGACGTCCCGTGTGGTTCCCATCGACACTCCAGAGCAGGGCCTCGCCCAGCGGCGAGTCGCCCCGACAGGCCGGGCAGTGCGATCGTCGCGAGCCGGAGGGCGCGGGCCGAGGGCGAGTGCCGCCCCCCGCGGACGCCGGACGTCAGCGTCACCGCTCAACCGCCGCTCGTCAATGATCCTCTGGCAAATCGAGACGCGCGTGCGCAATGATCGCGCAGTCGGCGACGTCGCGTAGTCTCGAAGACGCAGTTCCCGGGGCCGCTCGACGGACGCGCAGCCCGCTGCCGATCGCATCCATCACGTGCACGGTCCCCACGCGCCAGCAGGGTCGCGACGTCCGCGCCGCTGATCGTGTTCCTTGCGGCACCCCGGTGATCGCGATTCCGAACCCCTTCCCGATGGACGTGTCGGCCCAGTCGAGGCCGACTCTGCATCCAAACACCCGATTGTCGGTTGCGGCCGGGCCCGCGATGCAAATGGCCTGCGCCGCGAACCCGATGAGCAACAGAACGCGAACGGTAGTGCCGCCTCTCGTCGCACGGAAGCAAGTCGCGGCGCCTGCGCCGAGCGGTTCCACCATCGGTGGAGTCCATTCGTCCACGCATAGGCCGCGGCCTTCGACGATGAAGCAGAAGCCCGGAGGCCGCAGCGTCCAGTGCCACACTCACGAAACGATCCAGGAGGCGCACAGTCGGATGTGAGAAGGGCGTCATGGTCTCCTCCATGCGACGTGCGCGTGTGCGGAAATGCGCGAACCCTATGGCCATTTCGCACAAGTTAGGCACCCCCAGCGTGACGACCTGCTTGCCGGGAACCGAGCCGACTCCCGCCGCGACGCATCGCCGCAACGAATGCTCGTATCGCGCGTCGCATAGCGCCTGCGGCCCAGCCCGCACAAGCCCCTCGGCGTCGTGCGTACGTCGGTACGGCGAGCACGCCGTTGCCCGAGCCAAGGAATCCGAATGAACCTCCACCATCACCACACGCGAATCTCTCTCGCTCTCACCATCCGTCGTTGTCCCGCGATCATCGTGGCGACGGTGTTCGGACTCGTCGCCCCATCGACGTGGGCCGCCTCGCCAGCAGATTCGGCGGCGCCGAAGCGACCCAACATTCTGGCGATCCGGGGCGACGACATCGGACAATTCAACGTCAGCGCCTACAACACCGGAATGATGGGCTATCGCACACCCAACATCGATCGCATTGCCCGCGAAGGGGAACTCTTCACCGACTGGTACGGCCAACAAAGTTGCACCGCGGGTCGCGCCGCGTTCATCACGGGTCAGTCGCCCATCCGCACGGGTCTCACGGAGGTCGGATTGCCGGGTGCGCCCGAAGGCATGAAGAAGGAAGATCCGACGATCGCGACGTGCTAACGGCGCAAGGTTACGTAACAGGCCAGTTTGGCAAGAGCCATCTCGGCGACCGCGCCGAGATGCTGCCGACCGCGCACGGCTTCGACGAGTTCTTCAGGAATCTCTATCACCTCAATGCCGAGGAAGAGCCGGAGAACCCGGACTATCCGAAGGATCCGGAGTTCAAGAAGAAGTTCGGCCCTCGCGGCGTGATCCATAGCTACGCCGATGGGCGCATCGTGGATACCGGTCCGCTCACTCGGAAGCGCATGGAGACAATCGACGAGGAAGTCACCGCGAGTGCGATCGAGTTCATGGAGAAGGCAAGGCAGGCTGACAAGCCGTTCTTCGTCTGGTGGAACTCGACCCGGATGCACATCCTCACCCATCTCAAGGCGGAGTCCGATGGCAAGACGGGTCTCGGCATGTACGCCGACGGCATGGTGGAGCACGACGCGTAGATCGGCCAGCTTCGCGCCAAGCTCAAGAAGTTAGGACTCGAGGACAACACCATCGTCATGTATTCGACGGACAACGGCGCCGAGACCTTCACGTGGCCCGACGGCGGCACGACCATGTTCCGCGGCGAGAGGAACACGCAGTGGGAAGGCGGCTACCGCGTCCCCTGCTCCATCCGCTAGCCGGGCGTCATCAAGCCGGGCACGGTCATGAATGAGGTCGGCGCGCACGAGGACATGCTGCCGACGCTTCTCGCCGCAGCGGGCGACGCGACCGCCAAGGCGGACCTGCTCAAGGGGCGAAAGATCGGAGACATGACGTACAAGGTGCACTTGGACGGATACGACCTGGCGCCAGATTTCAAGGGCGAGAGCGCGTGGCCGCGCAAGGAGTTCATCTTTTGGACCGACGATGGCAACCTCGCCGCGCTTCGCTACGGCAACTGGAAGATCACCTTCCTGGAGCAGGACGCCGAGGGTCTCAGCGTGTGGCAGCAGCTGTTCGTCGTCCTCCGCGCGCCCGCGATCACCAACCTGCGCATAGACCCGCTCGAGCGCGCTGAGCACGAGCATGCCATGGGCTACCAGCGCTGGTATCTGGAGCACATGTTCGTCATCGCGCCCGCCGGCGCGTATGTCGCGAACTGGCTACAGAGCTTCGGCGAGTTTCCGCCGCGCCAAAAGCCCGGAAGCTTCAATCTGGAGAACGTGATGGACGCGGTCAGCAAGCCGTTGACGGGGGGCAACTGAGCCACGCTGCAATCTGCTATGCGAGAGCCGGTTCGCGCCGGAGCGTCGCCCACGACCAATGACGCGATCGACTCCCCAGCGTTCGTCTTGGCAAGCCGCAGGACGAACGCGACGGAGGCCGCGCGCCGCGAAGCCGCTCATAGACGAGCGGTCGAAGGTGCGGGCAACGGCGCCGCTGAGGGGTGACGCGGCAGCGTACCTTCAACCCGACTTCGCCAGATTGCCGGGATCTTCGCCCTACGGATCACGTATACCACCGCGTCATCGCAAGCAGGCACGGCGATGCGCGGCCGCGCGTCGTCGCGGACGTCGGGCACGGGAGAGCGGATGGCACCAGAGCCTCGAGTCGCCGACGGCATCGCCCGCGACGAGTTCGCCGCGCGGGCAGAGCGAGCCCGCGCCAGTCTTCGCGCGTGCAACTGGTGCGAGCATCGATGCGGCGCCGACCGCACGCTGCCGGCCGCCGAACTTGCCCGCACGCCGTGCGGCCTCGGCGTCGGATCGTCGAGCTACAAGCGTCACGTCAGCTTTGCCGAGGAACTCGACCTCGTGCCGAGCTACATGGTCTATCTCAGCGGCTGCAATCTCCGCTGCCGCTTCTGCGTGCAAGGGCCGACGTGCTTCTCGCCCGTCGCCGGCGAGCCGGTCGACGTCGAGGCCCTGGCCCGCGAATGCGAGGCGGTCGTCGCCCGCGGCGCCAAGGTGATCAACGTGCTCGGCGGCGAACCGAGCATCCACCTGCACACGCTGCTTGAACTCGCCGCCGCGGCGGAGTCGCCGTTGCCGATAGCGCTCAACTCGAACATGTACATGACGCCGGAGGTCCTCGAGGCGCTCGACGGCGTCGTGGCCGTCTACGTCGCGGACCTGAAGTTCGGCGACGACGAATGCGCGCGTCGCATCGCCGGCGTCGAGCGCTATGTCGAGACGGTGCGCCGCAATCTCCTCGCGGCCGCGAGGCAGGCGCCGGTGATCGTGCGTCACCTGCTCATGCCGGGCCATTTCGACTGCTGCTTCGTCCCGACCGTCGAGTGGCTCGCGGCCCATTTGCCCGACGCCGCGTTCACGCTGATGACGAGCTACGTCCCCGCGTGGCGGGCGGCGCGCGACGGCTCGGAACTCGGCCGCACCACCACCGTCGACGAAGCCGAGCGGGCCGCGCGGCTCGTCGAGTCGCTCGGCCTCAAAAGGAGCGAATGACCGATGTCGACGCCGCACGAATTGCCCGCCGAGCCGATCGATTCTCGCGCCGCCGACGGACTGGACGCGACGGCGTGGGGCCGCGACCTCGACGTGACGATCCGCATCGCCCGCGACGGCCGCGTGTACTTCCACGACCTCCCCGCCGACATGATCGACGTCGCCCGCGCCCTGTGCCCGCTCGACCCGGAGCTCGCGCGCCGCGCAACGCTCGCCGCGCGCATGCTCGACGCGGCGCGATCGCCCGCATCACCGCATTCGCCGCATTCGAAGCGTCGCGATCAGGACCGCAGCCCGTAGCATGGCCCCCATGACCGACAAGCTCACGCGACCATCCGCGCCGAAGGAGCGCGACATGCCCACGGAGCCGCAGGACGCGCTCGAGCTCCTGATCCGCGCCCGCTATCCCATCATCTACGTCGTGTCGTGGGAAGAGGCGCGGGTGACGCAGCACCTCCATCGCATCGCCACCGAGCGCAAGAAGGAGCTGCACGTCTGGTCGGTGACGAACGGCATGCGCAAGTATCCGCCACCGACGGGCAGCGCCGCGGTGTCCAAGCAGAAGGGACTCGCGGATCCGATCGTCGCGCTCGACACCGCGATCGAGCACAAGGAACCGGCGATCTACCTGTTCAGCGACTTCCACCCGTTCATGCGGGCCAACGCGTCGAACGTCGCCGTCGTGCGCAAGCTGCGCGAGACCGCGGCCGCCCTCACCGACAGCTACAAGACCGTCGTGATCGTCGCGCCGATGCTCGACGTCGCGCCGGAACTCGAGAAGGACGTGACGGTCCTCGACTATCCGCTGCCCGGCGCCAAGGAGTTCGGCGCCCTCCTCGACCGCATCTGCAAGGACGTCGCGCTCCACTCGAGGGTGACGATCGCGCTTGACGAGCGCGGCCGCGAGTCGATCGTGCGGGCCGCCCTCGGCCTCACGCTGCAGGAAGCCGAGAACGTGTTCGCGAAGACGCTGGTGCACGACGGGAAGCTCACCGCCGACGACGTCGACATCGTCTTCGCCGAGAAGCAGCAGATCATCCGCAAGAGCGGACTGCTCGAGTACTGCGATCCCGACAACGGCGTCGAGGACGTCGGCGGACTCGAGCGATTGAAGGACTGGCTCGGCAAGCGCTCGCTCGCGTTCAGCGACAAGGCGCAGGCGTTCGGCCTGCCCGCGCCGAAGGGAGTCCTGCTCGTCGGCGTGCAGGGCTGCGGCAAGAGCCTCTGCGCGAAGGCGGTCAGCCGCGAGTGGCGCATGCCGCTCCTGCGCTTCGACGTGGGACGGATGTTCTCGAGCCTCGTCGGCTCGTCGGAAGAGAACATCCGCCGCGCCCTTTCCGTGGCGGAGAGCATCGCGCCGGTCGTCCTCTGGGTCGACGAAATCGACAAGGCGTTCGCCGGTTCGCAGGGCTCGGCGGGCACCGACGGCGGCACGACGGCCCGCGTGATGAGCACGTTCCTGACGTGGCTCAGCGAGAAGCGCAAGCCCGTGTTCGTCGTCGCGACGGCCAACGACATCTCGCAGCTCCCGCCCGAACTCCTGCGCAAGGGACGTCTCGACGAGATCTTCTTCGTCGACCTGCCCAACCTCGCCGAGCGCACCCGCATCGCCGAGATCCACCTGCGCAAGCGTCACCGTGATCCCGCGAGGTTCGACCTGCCCGCGATCGCCGAGGCCGCCGACGGCTTCAGCGGCGCGGAGATCGAGCAGTCGATCGTGAGTGCGCTGTACGACGCGTTCTACGACGACCGCGAGATCGCGACGCCCGACGTCCTTCGCGCGATCCAGGAAACCGTTCCGTTGTCGCGCACCATGAGCGAGCGCATCGGCGAGCTGCGTTCGTGGGCCCAGGGCCGCGCGCGGCCCGCGTCGTCGAACGATTCGGTCGCGGCCGTCGCGCCGCGGCGCAAGATCGAGTTCTGAGTCGCATTCGTTTCGATCGGAGGCTTCGATGAGCACTGTCTGCGTCCTCACACCGATGGTCATCACCTCGTGGCCGGCGATCGCTGCAGCGGCCGCGGGCGTCGCCGCGTCGATGGGGTTCTCGGTGGTCGCGCCCGCCGCGGCCAGGGAGCGTTCGTCGTCGCGCTCGCGCGTCGAGTCCGAGATCCCCAACAGCGAGATCCTCGAGGAGTCGATGGATCGCGGGCAAAAGATCCGCATCCAGCGCGACGACGTCGTGGTCGAGATCGGCCGCGACGAGCGCGGCGCGTGCACCGTCTGCGTCACCGGCGAGAAGCACTCGAAGGCGCAGCTCGAGGCGATCGGCCAAGAGGTCAGCGGCCGACTCGTGCAGCAATTCGCGTATCACAAGCTCATGACCGAGCTCGCGAACCGCAACTACACCGTGGTGGAGGAGAACGTCCAGCGCGACGACTCGATCCACGTTCGCGTTCGACTCGACCGTTGACCACTCTCCGCGAGCAGCACATGTCCCAACCCGAGTTTGACATCACGATCGGCCCCGACGGCAAAGTCACGGTGCGCGTGCTCGGCACGAGCGGCGAGGAGTGCATCGCGCTCTCCGACATGCTCAAGGAGATCATCGGCCACGAGGACTCGCGCACGCTCACCTCGGAGTACTACGGCCCCGACGGAAAGGTGCGCATCGAGACGCACGTGCGCGCGAAGCGCGAATAGCCGTCACGGTGGTCCACGAATCGCGCGCCGCCTCCGATGGAATGCCCGAACTGCTCATTCTGGAACGTACCGAACGCCCGACGTTGCGGGCGCTGCGGGAGCACGCTCGACTTTACCGGCGTCGACTACCTCCCGCCGCGGGCGACGGGAGGCAAGACGGCGCGATCGGTGCGGACCGCCGTGGTGCGCGAGCGGTTCGCGGCGCGTGACTCGATGAATCGCGCGGCCGACGCGCTCAATCGCGCGATGCGGACGACGATCGACTGGCCGAGCGTCGGCTTGTCGATCGTTCCGGGAGTACCCCAGATTCGCGCTGGCGCTCGCCGTCTCGGCTTCACGCTGCTGGGTCTCTGGGTCGGGCTGCTGCTCGTCGCGCTCTTCTGGGCGGGAAGCGGCTTCGGATGGTTCCTGCTCGCGTGCGCGGTCGGATTGCATTCGAGCGTCGCCACGTTGCCGTTCGCTCAGGCGTTGCAGTACTCGTCGCTTCCGCGCCGCATGTTGTTCGGCCTCGTCGTCTACGCGATCCTCATCGCCGTCGTGTACGTCCCGATCCGATGGACCGCGACGAACCTGGCGGACGTCGTCGTGGTCACGGGCATGCGACGGTCGTTGCTCGTCGAGGACGGCGACGCCGTCGTGTACTCGGGACCGTGGACCTCGCCCGCGGCGTACAAGCGAGGCGACGTCGTCGTGTACGACCTGGTGGCCGCGTACAACCCCGGCGTGGCGACCCGCGGCGGCATCGCGATCGACCGGATCATCGGCGTCGAGGGCGATCTCGTCGCGGTGCGCGACTCGGCGGTCTTCGTCAACGGCGTGCGGGTCTCGGGCGATCGGGCTCCACTCACGACCTTCGACTCGGTGGGCGAGGGATTCGAATACAAGGTGTCGCCGGGTCGCTACGCGATCATCCCGAGCACGACGCCGATGCTGCAACACGGAAGGCCCCTCGAGTCGCTCCGAGCGCGGCTGCTGCAGAGCGTCATCGGAGTAGGCGCCGACGGCATTCGCGGGCAGGCGTTGTTTCGACTGCGTCCCCTGCCTCGGATCGGTACGTTCCGCGAGGTGACGGAGACGAACAGCCGCGCGGGCAAGGAGCAAGGCGGATGAGCGGACGCTTCTCACGACTCGAATTCGACGGCGAGGAGCGCAAGCGGCGCCTCTCGGAGACGCACGCCGAGCTACACGGGACGCCGAAGCGCGACGCCGCGCACTACATGACGATCGCGAACGACTCGCGCAGGCTCGGGCTCTTCGAGCACGCGCTCCAGAACTACACCCGCGCGGTGCGCGAGGACCGCGCCACCGTCGCCGCATGGGTCGGGCAGGTGCAGATGCTCGTCGAGCTCGGCGAACTTGCCGAGGCCCGCCTCTGGGCCGACAAGGCGCTCGAGCTCTTCCGCGACAACGGCGAACTGCTCGCGAGCAAGGCGCAGACGGTCGTGCGGCAAGGCGATCGTCCGGGCGGCATCGCGTTGAGCGACGCGTCGCTGCGCAGTCCGGGCTCGTCGCCGTGGCGCTGGGAAGTGCGCGGCGAGGTGCTCGTCGCGGGCGGCGAACCGCTCTATCGCACGTGCTTTCAGAAGGCGGCGGCCGAGCCCGGCGCGGACTGGTTCGACCAGACGCTGATCGCGACCATGCTGCTTCTCCATCGTCAAGCGGCCGCGGCACTCGAATACGCGCAGCGCGCCGTGGCGCAGCAGGCGACGGCGCCATACGCGTGGCTCGTGCTCGGGCGCTGCCACGCGGCGCTCGCCTGGGACGAACAGGCCGAGACGACCTTCGAGCGTTGCCTTGAACTCACGCCGCGCCTCGAAGCCGCAGAACTCGCCCTCGCCGCGATCCGCCAGCGCGGCGCGGGAGGTCGCTTCGTCACCCGACTCAGGAACTGGTTCCGCCGATGAGGATTCAGCAGATCGTCGACGCCGCGCGTCGCCACAACGCGAGCGACATTCACCTGCTCGCGGGACTCCCGCCCATGTTTCGCATCGGCGGCGCCATCGCCTCCGCGAAGGGCGAAGGCCTCACGCCCGAGACGCTGCACTCGCTCGTCGAACAGTGCGTGACGCCGCTCCAGGCCGAACGGCTCGAGCGCGACTGGCAGCTCTGCACGTCGCTCGTGTTCGGAGACGCGGGCCGCGCCCGCGTGACGGTGTATCGGCGCCTCGGAGCGTTCGAACTCAGCATCCGCATGTGCGAGCAGCGCATCCGATCGCGGACCGATCTCGGGCTGCCGACGATCGTCGACGATCTCGCCCGCAAGCGGAACGGCCTCATCATCCTCACGGGCCCCACCGGCGTCGGCAAGACCACGACGTTCCACTACATCCTCGACCTCATCAACGCCGAGCGGGCAGGCAAGATCATCACCATCGAGGACCCGGTCGAATACGTGCACGTTTTCAAGCGCTCGATCGTCGTACAGCAGGAAGTCCTCGTCGACGTGCACGACTTCACCAGCGCGCTGAGACACGTGCTCCGCCAGGATCCCGACGTCATCGCGGTCGGCGAGATGCGCGACCCCGAGACGATCTACACGGCGCTCGTGGCCGCGGAGACGGGGCACCTCGTGATCGCCACGCTGCACACGCCCGGCGCCGCCGAGGTCGTGCAGCGCCTGGTGTCGGCGTTTCCGGAAGGCCGCCAGTCGGAAGTCCGCTACATGCTGGCGAGTTCGCTGCAGGCGGTCGTCGCGCAGCAGCTCTTGCCAAAGGCGACGAGCGACGGTCAGGTGCTGTGCTGCGAGGTGCTGATCGGCACGCACGCGGTGCGGCACCACATTCGCGAGAACACCGAGCATCAGCTCTACAGCGAGATCCAGTCGGGCAAGAAGCACGGCATGATCACCTTCGACGCCGCGCTCCTCGATCTCTATCAGCGCGGCGACATCACCTACGACACCGCCGTGAGCATGGCCCGACATCCCGAGTCGATCAAGAAGCGGGCGGCGGGCGCGCCGACCATTTGATCGCGGCGTAGCGCGACGGGACGACGCTCCACGCATAATGCGCCGCATGCCGCCCACGCCGCAGCGCGTCGTCGCGATCGTCGTCCTCGGCCTCGCCGCTCTCGCGCGATGCAGATCGACCGAGACGGCCGCGATCAAGCCCGGCCCGCCGCCGCCGATCGTCGCGTCTCGTCCGCCCAACATCGTCCTGATCCTCGCCGACGATCTCGGCGTCGGCGAGCTTGGCTGCTACGGACAAGAGATCATCCGGACGCCCAACATCGACGGGCTCGCCCGCGAGGGCATGCGCTTCGAGCAGGCGTACGCCGGGTCGTGCGTGTGTGCGCCCTCGCGCTGCACCCTGCTCACCGGCTATCACACCGGGCGCGCGGCCATTCGCGACAACCGCGAGCTGTCGCCCACGGGACAGGAGCCTCTGCCCGCCGGCTGCGTCACCATCGCCGAGCTGCTGCAACGGCGCGGCTACGCGACGGCGGCGATCGGCAAGTGGGGACTCGGCGTGCCGGGTTCGAGCGGCGATCCCGCGAAGCAGGGATTCGATCTCTTCTTCGGCTACTACTGCCAGCGCGAAGCGCACACCCACTGCCCGAGCCGGCTTTATCGCAACGGCGCGGAAGTCGCGCTGCCGGGGAATCGCGAGACCTGGACCGACGGCACCATTCCCGCAGGCGCGAGCTACGCGCCGGACCTCTTCCGCGCCGAAGCGATCGAGTTCATCGCCGCGCATCGCGATCAGCCGTTCTTCCTGTACTTCGCGACGACCGTGCCGCACGTCGCGCTGCAGGTGCCGGACGATTCGTTGCGCGAGTACGTCGGCGCGATCGACGACAAGCCCTACGACGGCAAGCAGGGCTATCTCAGGCATCCGACGCCGCACGCGGCGTACGCGGCCATGGTCACTCGACTCGACCGCGACGTCGGCGCGCTCCTGAACGCGCTGCGCGAGCAAGGTCTCGAGCGCGACACGCTGGTGATCTTCACGAGCGACAACGGCCCGACATACGCGGGCGGCGCCGACAGCGCCTTCTTCCGAAGCGCCGCCGAGCTCCGCGGATTGAAGGGCGAGCTGTACGAAGGCGGCATCCGCACGCCGCTCGTCGTGCGCTGGCCATCACACGTCGCCGCCGGCACGACGAGCGACGCCGTCACCGCGAACTGGGATCTCTTCGCGACGATCGCGTCGTTCGGCGGCGTCGCGCCGGACGCGCTGCCCGCGGACATCGACGGCATCGACCTCTCGCCGGCCCTTCTCGGCACGGGCAAGCTCGGTCCACGAGCGCCGCTCTACTGGGAGTACGCGACGGCGCCGGGCTGGCAGGCGGTGCGGATTGACGACTACAAGGCGATTCGGCGCGGCACGAGGAAGAACCACGACGCCCAGATCGCGCTCTACGACCTGACGAACGATCCGAGCGAGACGCGCGACGTGGCCGCCGAGCATCCCGAGGTCGTCGCTCGCGCCCGCGCGGCCATGGACGCGCGCACGCCGTCGTCGGTCGCCGAATGGAACTTCTGAGCGACCGCGTCGTGCGTCGCGCCGCGCGGGCACCGTCCGTCCTCACGGCCCGATCACCGTCGCGCCCGCCGGCGCGGTCGGGATCGTTCCCGCGCCGGCGGCGTCGAGCCGTCGATCAACCCGCCGTTCGCCTTCCCGTTCGTTCCGTTCCGCCGACCGAGGTCCGCTCCTCCGCGCGCACGCGACGCGTCGGATCCTCCGAACGGCGATGTGCCCTCCGTCCGCTGCTCGAACGAGGCTCGGGGCGACCAGTCGTCGACCGCGCAACCGCTACAGACCGCTCGAATCAAGGACGAGCGCCTCCAGGATGGTGACGCGATATCGATCTCTCGCGTCCACTGGACGATGGGATGCGACCGATTCGCCCGGCTCGTGATCGCACGAGCTGCTATCGGCCCAACAGTTCTTCGGGGGTTCCGCCGTGCACTGGTTTCGTACGCTCAGCCTGAACGCTCGCATCACGGCGCTCATCGTGATCGCGCTTCTCACCGTTCTTGGCGTGAGTTCCGTGGTGTTCATTCGCGGCCACGACGCCGCGATCATGGATGAGAAGCTCGCCGAAGCGAACAGCTTTGCCGAGCTGGCCGACAGCGTGATGGCGTATCAGGAGCGCATCGCCCATGGCGGCGGCATCGACTTCGATCGCCTGGAGTCGCTTGCTCGCGAGCAGATGGACAAGGGCGCCGTGCACACCGACACGACGCTCCTCAGCGCGCTGCCGGTCGTCGTCGCGTGGAAGAGCGCGGAAAAGGCGGCCAAGGAGTCGGGCGTCGAGCTCACGATCATCGCACGCAACGCCCGCAACAAGAACCACGAGCCCGCGCCGGGATCGATCGAGGACGCGATGCTCGCCGAACTCGACGCAGGTGTCGCGAGCGGAGGCCCGCGCTTCGTCTCGCGCATCGATCGGAACACGAACACGCTGCACGTGATGCGGCCGGTGACGCTCACCGAGAGCTGCATGCGCTGCCACGGCGCGCCCGGCAACGCGTGGGATCGCGACGGCGACGGCAAGGATGCGCTTGGCTTCGCGATGGAGGGTTGGAAGGCCGGCATGACTCACGGCGCCTACCACATCGCGCTGCCGCTCTCCGCGGCCGACGCGAAGGTCACGGCCTTCGTGAGCAAGGGTCTCGGGATCACGGTCACGATCGGCGCGCTTCTCGTGGGCGCGTCGCTGTACCTCTTGCGCCGCGCATTCACGAAGCCGGTCGCGAACATGACCATGCGGCTACGCGACATCGCCGAGGGCGACGGCGATCTTACGAAGCGCGTCAACCTCGGCACGTCAGACGAGCTCGGCACGATGAGCCGTTGGTTCGACCGGTTCATCGGGAACCTCGACGTGCTGCTCTCGGAGATCCGCGAAGGCACTGAACAGATCGACGGCGGTACGGCGCAGGTGAGCGGCGCGAGCCAATCGCTCGCGAGCGGCGCGAGCCAGCAGGCAGCGAGCCTGGAGGAGATGAGCGCGAGCCTGCGCGAGCTCGCCGAGCACACCACGGCCAACGCGAACAACGCGCAGTCGGCGGTGGCCGTCGCCGAGGACGGACGAAAGCAGGCCGTCGAGTGCGAATCGCGCATGGAACGCATGAGCGGCGCGATGAGCGAGATACGCCAGTCGAGCGATCAGGTCGCGAAGGTGCTGCACGCCATCGACGAGATCGCGTTCCAGACGAACCTGCTCGCGCTGAACGCGGCCGTCGAGGCCGCACGAGCCGGAGACGCAGGCAAGGGCTTCGCGGTGGTGGCCGAGGAAGTCCGCAATCTCGCGCAACGCTCCGCGAGCGCGGCCCGCGAGACCGCAGCGATGGTCGAGGCGAGCACGCATCGCGCGGACCGCGCGTCGGCGCTCTGCGCGGAAGTCGGCAGCGCGCTCAAGGGCATCAACGACGCGACGCTGCAGGTCAACGACCTGCTGCGGCGCATCGCGAGGGCGAGCGACGAGCAGGCGACGGGCCTGCGTCAGATCACCGCGGGCCTGAACGACCTCGACAAGGTGACCCAAGCGACCGCCGGCAACTCGGAAGAGCTTGCCGCCGCGTGCGAGGAGACCGCGTCGCAGACGGCGACCCTTCGCGAGTCGCTCGGACGATTCAAGACGACGCGCTGACCGCGATCGCGCGGAACATCGTCTCGACGGCTACTCCGCGCGGGGAGGCGCGGCGCGGACGCGCTGCGGCACGAGCCGCACCAGCGCGAGTCCGACGAGCAGCACCCCCACGAGCGCGAGTCCGCGCCAGAACGCGCGATCGACGACGCCCGACGTCGCCTGATCGACCTGAGCGATGCGCTCGTCCCACACGCCGGATTCGAGCACCGCGTTCGTCCGGTCAAGCAGCGTGGCCAGCTCCTTGGCGGCGGCCCGCGTCTCGATCGCCGCGTCGCGGAGGTTCTTCAGGTCGAGCGGTCGCCGGTCGCCGACCGCCTCGCGATCGAATCGCGCGAGGATGTGGTCGAGCGCCTCGGCGGTGCCCGTCAGTTCTGACGCCAGGTCCGTCGATTCGCCGATGGCCGAGCGCACGTCGTTGACGATCTGCTGCAACCCGCGCTCGCGCGACTCGAGGTCTTCGAGCAACTGGTGCCGCTCCATGGCGATTCGATCGAAGATCCGCGTGACCGTCGACTCGCTGAGCGTGGACACGCGCGTCTCGAGATCCCGCAGCGCTTCGCGCGTGACGGATTCCACCGACGCGCGCGCCTGGTCGATCGCGGCGACTCTCTCCGTGCGGAAGCTCTCGAAGAATCGCTGCCTTTCCTCGTCGAAGTCCTTCTTGAACGTCGCCGCGCCGTCAGCGATCGCACTCAGCGAGCTGACGGCGCCGAGGAGACTGCGTACTTCCGGCTGATCGAGCGAGCGGTACAGCGTCGTTTCCACCTGCGTGCCGACGAGGCTGGGATAGCGGGCCGCGAACCACAGCGAGCGCTCGCCGAGCAGCCGAATCTCGTCGACGGCGGCCGTCGCCTCGGACACCTCGCGGAACAGGCCTTCGGCACGGGCGCGATCGCCCGGCGTGCGTTGCGTGCGCGAGTCGACGAAGTCGGAAAACCGCACGTACGACACGAGACGCCGGTCGGGATTGCTCTTGATCCAGTCGTCGATCAGCGAGCGCAGCGTCGACGCCTGCTCGTCGGTGAGCACGCGCGACGCGAGCGACCAGAGCGATTCCTCGGTCGACCTGAGCCGCACCTCCGCTGCCACGATCAGCGGCGTCGGCATGCCCATGCGGCTCCAGTGCTCGCTGAACGCCCAGCGCTGCAGCGACGCGAGCACCAGCATGTCGAGCACCGCGACGTCGGGATTCGCGCCGACACCGATGTCCAGCGCCGAGGCCATCCCGTTCTTGTGGAACGCCTGGGCCACGCGACGCCCCGTCGGCGTCGATGTCGGATCGGCGACGATCGTCTGGGCGACCTCGCTCAACGCCGACATGTATTCGTCGGCCATGAGCATCACGAGCGCCTGCACCTCGAGCTCGGACGGTCCCCGCGACGTCGGGGGCGCCGCGGCACGAGCCCGCTGCGCCGATGCACACGACATCAGAACGACCGAGAAACACAACGTTGCCGCGAGCCAGATGCGCCTGCCGGGCGAGATCATGGGCGGGAGCGTACGCGGACGCAGGCAGCCGCGGGACGTGCGTCGCCCGCTGCCTGATCGGTCGCCGGCCCACCGCCGTCGGGCGCGATCGCCGATCTAACCTGTGCGCGACGATCGGGGTATCGACGACGTTCGATCGTCGAATCACGGCAAACGCCTATGCCCGCGCGATACGATCGTCGCCTCGGCCAGCCCGCGGGGACCACCGCGCCACGGACGTCCGGGCGCAACCGTCGTGGCGGCTCGATTCGGGAGGAAGACATGCAGCGGATCATTGGCCCCATCGGCGGCGCGTTGGTCGCGTCCGCCTGCGTCGCCGCGTCGGCGAACGCACAGACCGTGTTTCAGGCCGTCAACGACAACGGCTTCTTCACGCCCTTCAACCCCGGCAACGCCTCGACGGTCATCTACGGCGACGGCGGCTGGATCGGCAGCGGCAGCGACGCGCCGGTGTCGCTCGGCAAGATCACCCTCGGGCTCGCGGTCTACAACAGCCTGTTCCCGGGCACGACCGACATCGTGTTCACGTTGAACGATGGCGACCCGTCGGGCCTGGTCTTCGGCTCCGGCGCCGCGCTCTACAGCACCGTCATCCGGAACGTGAAGCTGCCGTCGACCGAGGAGTTCGGCGTGCAGTACTTCACGCTCGAGATCCCGCTCCCCAACGTGCAGACGCTCGGCGGCTTCAACAACATCGGCTGGTCCGTCGCACTGCAGAACTATGACTACAACGGCGACTTCGGCTTCCAGGTGTCGTCGTGCGCCGGCCAGTGGGTCGGCTTCTACACCGTCAACGCGAGTTGGTACGACGGGAACTCGTGGAGCCTCTTCTCGTTCGGCGACGGCTGCTTCGGCGTCGCGAACTACGTCGCGACGATTGACCTCGCGCCGCCGTGCCCGGCGGACCTGAATCACTCGGGCACGGTCGACGCGGCCGATCTCGGCATCCTGCTCGGCGCCTGGGGCGGCCGAGGCCCGGCGGACCTCGACCGCGACGGCGTCGTCGGCGGCGCGGATCTCGGCATCCTGCTCGGCGCGTGGGGTCCCTGCCCGTAAGGCCGCGCGAAATTCGTTTGAATCGTCGACGCAACGCCGCGCGCGAGCACCTCGCGCGCGGCGTTTCGTTGCGCGAACGAAACGCTTCGCGCGTCACGCGTTCGGGCGATAGCCCATGCGCCGATTGAACTCGTCGGATCGCCCGCGCGGGATGGTGATCGTCGTCCATCGCGCCTCGCCGACGATCGTGCGTGCGGTCTGCACGATCTGCCCCGCGTGATACGCGACGTGAGCGAGCGATCGCGCGAGCGCCCGCGCGACGCGGTGCGGTTCGCCGCGAATCGTGACGACCCGGTCGAGATCCGCGTCGGAGAGCCGAGCCAGCGCGTCGAGGGCCACGGACCATCCCTCGTTCCACCGCTCGAGCGCCGCCGCGCGGCCGGCCTCGCCCTCCGGAAAGTCGTCGACGAACTCGTCGTCGCGGCGACGCCAGGACTTCTCGCCGTCGTCGGTGAGGAAGTCGGTGAAGCGCGAGCGGAGGTTTCCGCCGACGTGCTTCAGGATGACCGCGACCGAGTTCGACTGCTCGTCGAGCCCGCGGCGAATCTCGCCGGCGTCGAGCTGCGCGATCGCCTTCTCGCAGGTCGCCCGGACCGCGGCAAACTCCGACTCGAACGCCTGCACGACGTCTCGACGCTCCATGCGCACCGCTCCTCGCCCGGCAAAGCCGCCCGACGATCGGGCGACGCCACGGGCATTGTCGTCGCGAACCCGATCGGCGCCGACGAGTCGTTGAGGGCCGCGGGCTCGTTGTCGTCATTTCGTTGTCATGAACCGGCGGAAGCGCCGAAAGTACCGCCGTGGACGAGATCGCCCGGCGTGCCTTCGCTCTCTGGACCGACGCGCAGCCGGTCGTTTCAGCGTTCGTGCACGCGCTCGTCGCCGATCGAGCCGAGCGCGACGACGCGCTGCAGAGCGTCGCGATGGCCGTGCTCGAGTCGTTTCCGGACTACGACCCGGCGAGGCCGTTCCTGCCGTGGGCGATGGGCATCGCGCGGCACGTCGTGGTGAACGAGGCGAGATCGCGCCGACGTCGCCCCGCGCTGCTCTCGCCCGAGGCCGCCGACGCGCTGGCGCAGGCGATGACCGAGGTCGCCGAGTCGCAACGCGATCGCCTTCGATATCTCGCCGACTGCCTCTCGCGGCTGCGCGGCCAGGCTCGCGAGGTCTGCGACCTGCGCTATCGCCGCGACCTCAAGCCGGCGCACATCGCGACGATCCTCGGACTCCAGCCCAACACCGTGGCGAAGTCGCTGCAGCGCGTGCGCGAGCAGTTGCGGGCGTGCATCGAAGAGCGCCTCACGGAGGAGGGCGGCACATGATCGACGACGCCGCACGCGACGCGCTGGATTCGAGCGACGCCTGGAACGCCGCGATGCACGCGGCGCTCGACGACGCGCTCGGCGACGACGAGCGAGCCCGCCTCGGCGCCGCGCTCGCCGCGGATCCGGCCCTCGCTCGCCAGTTCGCTCGCCTCGCCATGCTGCACGACGCCATCTCGCTCGAGATGACCGCGGGACAAGTCGGCCGCGGCTTTGCGCGGAGCGGCAGCCGCATGCTCCTCGCGCGGCGCGTCGCCGTCGCGGCGGCGATCGTGCTCGCGAGCACGTTCGCGCTCTGGTTCACGTTCACCGGGACGAGCGCGAGCGCTGCGGCGGAGCTGGCGCGAATCGTCGCGGCGAGCAGCGGGCGCGACCGCATGTACGTCGTGCGGGCCATCGACGACGACGCGCCGGGCGGTCGCAGTCCGCGGGCGAACGGACGCGATCGCCGCGGCGCGGAGATCGACGGCGCGACCGTCGCGCTTCGCGGCGCGAACCAGTACGTCCTGACGCGGGCCGCGGCGGACGGCGGCCGCGTCGTGACGGGAAGCGACGGACATGTCGCGTGGATCGTGCCCGTCGACGGTCCCGTTCGCGTGAGCCGCGATCCGCTCCGCTTCCGCGGCGCGCTTCCGGGGAGCCGTCACGACTTGCCGTTCGTCGATCCGCGCGAGGGTCTCGACGCGCTGGCGCGCACCTATGACCTCGCGATCGTCGCGCCTGCGGACGACCGCGAGCATCGTCACATCGTCGCGACGCGCCGCCCCGACGCCCGAGGCGGTCCGAAGCGCGTCGAGCTGGTGTACGACCCGGCCTCGGCGCTGGTGCTGCGCATGCGCTTCGAGCACTTGCCGCAAGCCCAAGGCGGCCCGCGCTCCGTCGAATTCGAGCTCCTCAGCGACGAGCCGCTCGACGCCAGCTTCTTTGCCCACGAGTTTCATCACGCATCCGATCGCCCAGTGATCTTCGAGGACTGACCCGTGAATGCCCTGATCGCACTACTCGCGCTCCTCGTCCAGAGCGGCGCCGTTCACGCGCCCGCGCCGACCGCGCGGCCCAACTTCGTCGTCATCCTCGGCGAGGGTCACGGCTGGTCGAGCACGTCCGTCGACATGGACGGCGCCGATCCGCGCGACGCGCAGCCCGCGGGACTCACGCCGCAGCTGGAACGGCTCGCCGCCGACGGCATGCGCTTCAGCGCGTTCTACGCGTCGTGCCCGCGTTGCACGCCGTCGCGAGCGAGCTTCCTCACCGGCATCAGCCCGGCGAAGCTGCACATGACGTACGTCAACGAAGGCGGTAGCAACAAGCGGAACAAGCGCGGCGCGGAATCGGCAGACGACGAAACGCCGCGCGCGTCGACGAAGGTCGTCCCGCCGCATCCGGACTCGGAGTTGCCCGCGGGCGCGAAGACCACCGGCGACGCGTTGCGCGAGCTGGGCTACGCGACCGCGCATTTCGGCAAGTGGCACGTCGGGCGTGCCGATCCGACGCGCCACGGATTCGACGTCGCCGACGGCGCAAACACGAACCAGGGACCCGAGCGCGGCGTGAACCCGAATCCGAAGCAGGCGACGGTCATCAGCGAGCGTGCAATTGAGTTCATGCGCGACGCGGTGAAGGCGGGCAAGCCGTTCTTCGTGCAGATCGACCACTACGGCGCCGGCAGCGAGGACGAGGTCACCCCGGAGTCGCTCGCGGAGACCAAGGCGCTCCTTCCGAAGGCCAAGGCGAAGCAACTCGCGACGGCGGCCGGCGTGCGCGACATGGACAAGGCGATCGGCGGCGTGCTCGCGGCGATCAACGAGATGGGACTCGCCGGCAACACGTTTGTCGTTTTCAGCACCGACCACGGCACGCCGGGCGGAGGCGGCAAGTCCGGCGGCGTGAACGCGCCGCTCGCCGGCGGCAAGGGCAGCGTGCGCGAAGGCGGCGTGCGCGTTCCCTTTATCGTGCGCGGTCCGGGCATCGAGCGCGGCGCAGTCAGCGGCGTGCGGGCCTCCGGCATGGACCTGTTGCCGACGCTCCGCGACCTCGCGGGACACCCGCTGCCGCGCCCCGAGCGACCGGACGACACGTTTGTCGTCGAAGGCGGCAGCCTCGCAGGCGTGCTGCTGCACGGAGGCGTCGGTGGCGTCGATCGTCCGCGCGAGGAATTCGTCATTCATTACCCGCACGAGGATCTGGACAACGGCGGACCGGCGTCGGCGATCTATCTCGGCGAGTTCAAGCTGATACGGAACTACGAAACCGGAAAGGTGAGCCTGTTCGACATAGCGAAGGACCGCGGCGAGTCGAACGATCTTGCGGCGTCGATGCCCGAGAAGGCCAAGGATCTGGAAACGCGCCTCGACGCGTATCTCAAGGCGGTCAACGCCCAGATGCCGACGCCGGCTCCCGCGCCGGAGACGTCGCGCTAAACGAGAGAGACTCGTCATGAAACGGATCATGTTGCTCGTCGCGGCGTTCGTCGCCGCGACGCTGGCTCGCACCGGCGTCGCCCACCCGCCCGACGCGAGCATCGCCGGACACTCGCGAGCGTGGCACGACGCGCGCACGGGATCGAGCGTCGTCGGCAGCTTCCTCTTCGCGCGGAGCGGGAAGATCGGGCTCGAGACGCCCGACGGCGACGTCGTCACGATGGCGCTCGACGACCTCGCGCCGACCGATCGCGCCGAGGCCGAGCGGCGCATCGCAGGCATTCGCGCGCTGAACGAGGAGCGCGTCGCGACCGCGCTCGAGCAGGCCGCAGCCGGTGCAGCCGCGCCGCCGCAGGCCGCGATCTTCGAGCGATTCGCGCCATTCGTTCGCACGCGCTTCGACGATCGCTGGCTGTACGTCGAGTCCGACGGCATGGCCCACGAACCGCTGCCGTTCACGATGATGGTCGGCATACGCAATTGGCAGCAGCAGGTGCCGCTGCCGCAGCCGTACGTCGGCGCGAACGCGTGGCAGATCCCGCTCCACCCGGAGCTCGCCGACCAGCCGGTGTCGGCGCGCACGAAACTGCGGCGCGGGGCGATCGCGCTGGCGGCGAACGGGATCCCGATCTTCAACGCCCTCAACAATCGCGGCGAGGACGCGTTCGCGATCGGCGAGCTCGACGAGTACGGCGGTCACTGCGGCCGCGGCGACGACTATCACTATCACGCCGCGCCGCTCGCGATCGAAAAGATCGTCGGCCCGGGCAAGCCGATCGCCTATGCGCTCGATGGTCTCGCGATCTACGGACTGTTCGATCCGACGGCGAAGCCGGGCGCGCCCGGCGCATGCCCGCTTGGAGGCACGGACCCGCTCGACGAGTTGAACGGGCACTTCTGCGACGTAGCCAAGGGCGAAGGATTCGGCGGCGGCACGCGCTCGTATCACTATCACGCGAGCAAGACGTATCCGTACATCAACGGCGGAATGCGCGGAAAGGTCACGGTCGACGACACCGATCAGATCGTGCCGCAGCCGCATGCGCAGCCGGTGCGGCCGGCGCTCGGGCCGCTGCGCGGCGCTCGCATCGTGGGCTTCCGACAAACCGATACGAAGGCGTGGTCGCTGCGTTATTCGATCGACGCCAAGGAGTATTCGATCAACTATCGGATCGGCGACGACGGCCGCGCGCAGTTCGAGTTCGTCGCGCCCGACGCCGCGCCGCGGACCGAAACGTACGCGCCCGAGCAATCGCGCGGCGATCGGCCGCGCGAGCCGCGCCGCGAACGCGACGACCGTGCGCCCGACGCGCCGAGCGCGCCCCCGCCACGACGCGATGCCGATCGACCGGCGCCCCGCGACGACGGGCCCCCTCGCCTCGAGCTGCGGAGCGGCGGACTCGACGCCTCGGGGCAACTCGACGCGAAATACACGTGCGACGGCGCGGGCGTTTCGCCGCCGTTCGCGTGGTCGAACGTTCCACTCGAGGCGAAGAGCCTCGCGCTCACGATCCACCACGTGCCGCCGGACGGCGGCGAGCGGGTGTATCTCGTGATCTACGGCATCCCGGCCGACGCGCGGGGCATCGCCGAAGCGGAACGCACGGTCGGATCGTTCGGCCTGAACTCGGTGAACGATCGCGCCGAATACGCGCCACCGTGTTCGAAGGGACCGGGCCGGAAGACCTACGTGGCGACGCTCTACGCCCTTTCCTCGGCGCCGACGTTCGACGCTGCGCGATCCGTCACGCGCGAGCGACTGCTCGCGGCGATCGCGACGACGACGCTCGCCAGCGCCACGCTCGAGCTGAACTACACGCGGGCTCGCGGCGAAGGGAATCCGCCCGGGCCCCGCGACGAGCGCAGGCAGCAGCAGCAGCAGCAGCAGCCGAAGCGCGGACCCGAGCCGCAGGAGCGCGGAACGTTGATCTCGCGCATGACCGCATTCCAGACCGACGTGCCGCCGCACGACCTCGACGTCGTCCTCGTCGATCCGACGCCGCATTCGATCAGCGCGACCGTCGTCTCGGCGCGCGACTGCGAAGGCGTCATCGAGTGGTGGCGCTCCGGATCGAGCGCGGTGAAGCGCAGCGACGCCGTCGCGCTGCACGCGGGCAGGGTCGCGTCGATCGGCATGGCCGGCCTCGAGCCCGATGCCGAGTATCGCTATCGCGTCGTCCGAACCGATCCGCACGGGCAGGTCGCGCGCGGCGACGAGTTCGCCTTCCACACCCAGCGCGGCCGCTCGTCGCCGTTCACGTTCACCATCCAGGCCGACTCGCACCTCGATGCGAACATGGATCCGCACGTCTACGAGCAAACGCTGGACAACGCGCTCGCCGACAAACCCGACTTCCACATCGATCTCGGCGACACGTTCATGACCGACAAGCGGCGCGAGTATCGCGAAGCCGCGCCGCAATACGACGCACAGCGCTGGTACTTCGGACGACTCTGCCACTCCGCGCCGCTCTTCATGGTGCTCGGCAACCACGACGGCGAGTGCGGCGCGCGACGTCCGGGCGACGACATGGGCTCGTGGTCGTACGCGATGCGCGTCGAGCGGTTTCCGCCGCCGACGATCGGCCGCGACGGCATGTACACGGGTCGCACCGCGCTCGACCGCGACGGGGGCGCGAACTACTACGCGTTCGAATGGGGCGATGCGCTGTTCGTGGTGCTCGATCCCTTCTGGCCGACGACCGAGCGGCCGCGCGGCGGCGCCGAGACGGAGGCCGGCCCCACCGACGAAAGCTGGAAACGCACGCTCGGACGCCCGCAGTACGACTGGTTGGCGAGAACGCTTGCAGGCTCGACCGCGCGCTACAAGTTCGTCTTCATCCATCACCTCGTCGGCGGCTTCGGCAAGGAAGCGCGCGGTGGCGTGGAAGCGAGCCCGTACTTCGAATGGGGCGGAAGCAACGCCGACGGGTCGCCCGGCTTCGCGGAGCACCGCTCCGGATGGCCGATGCCGATCCACGACCTGCTCGTGAAGGAAGGCGTGTCCGCGGTCTTCCACGGACACGACCACCTCTACGTGCGCAACGAGCGCGACGGCATCGTCTACCAATGCGTGCCGCAACCCGGCAACTCGCTGGGAGGAACGCGCAGCGCCGGGGATTACGGATATCGCTCCGGCACGACGCTCGGCAGCCCGGGACACCTGCGGGTGCGCGTCGGTCCCGAATTCGCCACCGTCGACTTCGTCCGCGCGGCACTCGACGAGTCCGACTCGCGGCGCCGCGAACGCGAGTCCAACGGCGAGGTCGTCGCGTCGTATCGGATCGCGCCTCGCACATCACGGGACGCGCACTGAAAGGAAAAAGGGCCTCGGCGTTCGTAGCGCCGAGGCCCCGTGTTCACGGCATTCACGTTGTGCGGCTTACGGGCAGCCGCCCCAGGCGCCGAGCACGATCGCGAGATCGGAGGCGTCGACCGTGCCGTTCAGGTCGAGATCGGCGACGCAACCGGCGCAGTCGCCCCATGCCCCGAGCAGGACCGCGAGGTCTGCGGCATCGACGGCGCCGCTGCCGTCGAGGTCGCCCGTGCACGACACGAGTTGCTTGACCGTCAACGACATGTAGTCGTGATAGGTCTCGTCGCCGCCGCGCTCGGCGTAGAGCAGGAACAGCATCGATCCGTCGCCGCCGATGTAGTCAGCGAGATCGTCGCGGAAGAAGCCGATCAAGGTGCCGTCGCGATTACCCGCGAAGCAGTTGAGATAGCGATTCTGGCCGACGTTGCCGACGGCATCGCCCCACTGGTTCGACGCATGGTTCCAGACGTAGAGCTCAGCCTGCGTGCACTGGTCGGCGTAGCCCTCCCACAGCACGGTGATCTCGTCGATCTGCGTCGGATCCTCGGCGACGAGGAACTCGAACGTGTGCGTCGACTCGTAGCCCGAGGTCACGCTGGGCGAGATGTAACGATTCGCGTCGGTGTCGCCGCCGGTCGCGTTGGACGTCGACATGGCGACATAGTTGGCGGCGCTGAGCGCGATGCTCACAGGGGCAGGATTCGCTGAGACGTTCGCGCTCCAACTGCCGGTCTGACGCCCGTAGCCGAACTTGTCGACGCCGGCGCCGGTCGCGAAGTCGTAGACGTGCGCGGTGCCCGGCTTGTGCACGTAGCGGCCGCTCACCGCCACAGCCACGTCGCCGTCGGCCGCGTGCGCAACCACCTGAATGCGAGCCTGTGCGCTCGAGCCCGCCGGCACGGTCCAGTCGTAGCTGCCGGAATCCGGGATGCCGTTTGCGATTGGAATCCACGTCGTGCCGTCATCGAGCGAGTAGCTGAGGTCGACGCTGGAGAGATCCGCGTTGTTCGTGTCGGTCGCGTTCCAGCGAATCGTCTCGGTCGAACCCGCGAGCCAGAGCTCGCCGGCCGCAGGCGATTCGATATGCGCGGACGGCATCGAGTCCACGTCGCGCGGCACCTGCATCACGATGCAGTGAATCGCGCCAGCCGCGGGAATGATGCTGTAGCACTGGATCGGGATGAGTTGGACGTCGGGTCCCGCCGCGGCTTGCCATTTCGCCATCGCGTCGGCGTCTTCGTCGTTGTACGCGGCGTTGCCCCCCGCGACGATCGCGGTGCCGTAGACCGGCACGAAGATGCGGTCGTTCACTCGGAACGCGTTGGTGTAGGTGTAGTGGACGCCCGACGTCACCCACGCCTTGGGGCGATACACCGTGAACCCGAGCGATTCCATATACGGCACCGCGTTGTTCGTGATGCTGATCGCCGTCGCGTTCGATCCCGGGATGAACTCCGAGATGATCACGTGCGTCTCGTCGACGAGGTACATCCACATGTCGATGTGGCCCGTGCCGTCCACCGTGCCCGGCAACTGCGGCATGATGTTGAGCGTCTCGATCCCTTGGAACGTGCTGTAGAGCCCGCGCAAGAACTGGTCGTCGAAACCGCTTCCCAGCGGGTTGTCGAGGTTGATCAGTGAGGTCGCGAAGCCGCTGCGGTTGGGGCCGGGCTGGAAGTTGCCGCCCGAGTAGTAGAGTCCCATGTCGAACGTGGGAACACCGAGCTTGTCGTCGCCGAGCAGCGTCGGGATAAAGTTGTCGAGCGGTCGCGCCGGGTAATAGTGACTGTCGACGATGGCGAGCGTCCCGTCCTGCCAGATGAAGTGCGGGCCGTAGTCGCGCAGCCACACCGAGTCGGTCGGCTCGATGAAAAAGACGACCTTGCTCATGTCCGCGCCATCGGCGACGAACGCGGATGTCGCCGCGTTCGCCACGGCCTGCGACGACACGACGACGTACGCGATGTCATCGTGATTCGGGTCGGCGGTCAGCGCCTTCACGCAGGCGCGAACGACCGACGGCCAGCTTCCGGCGCTGTACTGGAAGATCACGCCGCGAGCCGGGCTGTACTCGGGCGGCGATTCGATGACGCCCGACGCCGGGCAGTTCGCAGTCTGCGGGATGGTGGTCGCATAGGGTGTGAGCCGTTGGTTGGGGTCGTAGGGAGTGCCGCCTTCGCGATACCGCGGCAGCGGCGGGACAAGATCGCGCGGTTCGAGCGGCGGTTCCGCCTGTCGCGACGCCGAGGCGAAGCCACGGCCGAAGCCGGTGCCTCCCGCGGCCAGCGCGAGTGCGTTTCCCAGGACGCAGATGCCAGCGATCGTCAAGAGTGTGCGGGAATGGCGCATGGGTCCTCCAGGAATGAAGAGCGATGTGCACGTCGGCCCGCAGCGGCACTGCGCATCCGGCGCCGCGCCACTCCGCGGGACTCATCGAGCGTGCGGCGCGTCGCACCGCGTGCGACGCGCCAAGAGTCGAGCGGCGGCCGCTCGACGGAAGATGCAACGGAGCGATGCCGCGGCGCAGCGTCGGAAACTTGGCGCCAATCGCCCGACAGCCCGCGTGAGCCGTTCACGCGGGCGGAGCGCGCTTGAACACGTTGAGCGTTCAACGACACGTCGCTCGACGCCGATCGCGGATGCGCGTTCGGTTCGATCATTGGTGGCCCCCTTGGGACGTCGCGCACCGCCAAGTCGCGAGGTCCCGCGACCGACCGTGAATCGATTCTATGGAGCCCAGACGCGGAGTCGCAGCCCGTGACGGCGATCGCGTCGTTCGCGCGGCATCCCAATCGGCGAACGAAAATCGGCGAATGCCCGCGGTTGAATCGAACGCATCCGTCGAGACTCGCGCTGGACCGGAACCGTCGGTCCGGGCCGCCGATGGAATCGCGCTGCGATCGGCAGCGCGGTGACCACGACGGGTGACCGGCCCGATCTCAGATGCGCGTCGCCGCCAGTCGATCCACGATGGCAAACGCGGCGCCGGCCTGCGCGGTCGCGAGCGCCCGCGATCGCATGCGCTCGAGGGCCGCATCGTCCGTCAGCAGCTCGTCAATCCGCGGCGCGACGGACGTCGCGTCGGGGCAGCGGATGGCGCAGCCTCGAGCGAGCAGCGCCGCGGCGTTGTGCTCTTCCTGCCCCGGCACCGCGTGAACGATCACCATCGGCAGCCCGCGCGCCCGCGCCTCGCTCGAGGTCAGGCCTCCGGGCTTGCCGACCAGGAGGTCCGCGGCCGCCATGAGTTCGTGCAGCTTGGGCGTGAAGCCGAGCACGCGCGGCTTCACCGGCCCGCGCGGGTTCGCGCCACTCGCGATGTGCTCGAGCGCGATGCGCGAGGCCTCGCTTCTGCCGCACACCGCCACCAGCGTGCACGGGGTTCGCAACGTCAAGAGTTGACGGAAGAGCGACGTCACGGGTCCGACGCAGCAACCTCCGGTCGTGAAGAGGACGACGCGACCGTCCGGCTCGAGATCGTGACGTCGGCGGGCCTCTGCCCTGTCGCACGAATCGCTGAAGGCCGGATGGATCGGAATTCCGGTGACGTCGATGCGGGCGGCGCTGACGCCGTTCTTCATGAGCGAGTCGGCGCCTTCGTCCGAGGCGACAAAGTAATGGTCCGTGGGATTGGCAAGCCACATGCCGTGCACGTGCACGTCGGTGACCACCGTCGCGAGACGGGCCCGCAGGCGTTGTCGCCGCCGAAGCCCGGCGAGGTATTCCGACGGAAGGAAATGCGTCGACACGATGATGTCCGGATCGAGTTGGCGAATCCGCGTCCGCAGCGCCCGCAGGTTCAGGTGCGCGATCGGCCAGCGCAATGCGGCGCCGCGATACGGCCGATCCGATCGGCGGTAGAGCCAACCCACCACCGCCGGAGCGCGGTCGAGCAGACCGAGATAGGTGCCGCGGTAGGCCGAGCGAAACCAAGGCGTGGCGTCGTCAAGGACATCGACGACGTCGACCCGGTCGAGCGACAGCCGCTCCTTGACCGCCCGCGCCTGTAACGCCGCCGCGATCGCTTCGGCGGCGCGCATGTGCCCGCTGCCCACGCTTGCCGACAACAGCAGCACGCGTCCGATCCGGCTCGGCGCCGTCACGTGCCCGCGGGCTGCGGCCGACCAGTCGCCCGCGAATCCGAATGAACCCGATCGCGCGCCCGACCGAGGTTCGAATCGATCTACGCGCATGCCGCGACCGCCTTTGCCGCGACCCACGTCCGTGCCGTCGGCGCGTTCATCGGCACGACTCCGTCGCTCCGCGCCGTACGCCATCGCGCGGTGGCCGCGGCGCTGACCTGCGCGACGGGATCGGGAACGGCATGCTGACCTGCGGAAGGTCGTCGGGCTCCGAATCGACGTGCGCCTGCGCCGCCTCGACGCGACGCGTCGCCTCGTTGAACGCGCGACCGTCGAGCACCTCGATGCGGCCGTCGTCGTGCTCGACGAGCGCCGTGCAACTTTCGACCCAGTCGCCGCAGTTGTAGTAGGCGACGCCCCTTCCGAGGAGATTCTCCCTCGCGTCCGCCTTGTGGATGTGGCCGCAGACCACTCCGTCGAATTCGCCACGCAACGCTTCCGCGACGAGTTCCTCCTCAAAGTTGCTCACGAACTGGCAAGCGCTCTTGACGCGGAGCTTGATGGACTGGCTCAGCGAGTGATACGGCAGGCCGACGATGCGCCGACACCCGTTCCACACTCGGTTCATCCCCAGCAGCAGGTCATAGGCCCGGGCGCCCAGCGCCGACAGCATGCGGTGGTGAGCGACGACGAGGTCGTACTGGTCGCCATGACACACGAGCAGCTCACGGCCATCCGCGGTCCGATGCGCGACGTTCAGCTCGACCTCGATGCCTCCGAAGTTCATCCCGACGAACTGACGCGCCGCGTCGTCATGGTTGCCCGGGACGTAGACGACTCGCGTCCCGCGCGACGCGTGCTTTAGGATCCGCCGGACGACCGTGTTATGGGAGTCGGGCCATCGCCAGCGCTGCTTGAGTCGCCACATGTCGACGATGTCGCCAACCAGATACAGATGGTCGCATGCGATGTGCTGAAGGAAATAGCCCAATTCGTCCGCGTGATTCACGGTCGAACCGAGGTGCGTGTCGCTGATCCAGACGGATCGATATCGAGTGCGCGCCATGCGCCATCTTCTTTCGGCGGAGCACCCTTGGTTTTCGTTTTGCTCATGGGAAGATTCGGTTTGATTGCGCGGCGACACCCACCGGCGCCACGGGCATGCCGCGTTCCGAACCGCTCGTCACGCCGCGCTCAGCAGCTGCCCCACGCCCCCAAAAGGAGCGCGAGATCGCTCGCATCCGTGCTACCGCTTTGATCGAGGTCGGTCGCGCCGGCCTCGCCCCAACCACCGAGCAAGATCGCCAAGTCGGCTGGACCGACGAGTCCGTCGCGGTCCAAGTCTCCCGCGCAGGGCTCGAAGCCGGTCACCACCACGTTGTCGAAACTCTGCCCCGAGTAGTCGTACAGCCCGACGCGACCAACCGGAAACTGCGATGTCGTCAACGTGCTCGCCGGCGTGGTCTCCCCATTGAGGTAGACGCTGTAGGCATCGCCCACGACCTCGACGCGAACGTGAATGTCACTGCCGGGCGGGAAGAGCCCCCACACTATCTCGTAGCTCGAACCGTAGCTCGAGCCATCCGGCACGATGTGCCAATAGAAGCTGAAGCCGTTCGCGCCGGTCACGAGCAAGACGCCAGTCACGCCGATCGGCGTGCCCGGAGCGGGCGCGCTTCTCAGCCAGATGCCCCCGTCGTTGACCGCAGCGATGTCCACGTCGATCGCGCAGTTCGCAAGCACGAACGGTAGCGACGAGTACGCATTCGGCCAGTTCGAAGGCAACTCAGCCGAGTAGCGCCCGTCGGCCACGATCCAACTGCCGGACTCGTTGCCCCAGAGGGGCGACGCACCGGCGTCGAAGTTGTCGGAAAACGTCACTTGTGCCGTGGCGCTCGTTGCGAAGAAACACGCGCCTACGAGCGCGGCGAAGTTCGTTCCACGCATGTCATACCTCCCGTGGTTCGGAGTATCCGACGCACATCACCTCGATCCACATTGTTGGCGCGCGGCGTTCAGCGCGGCGGTAATCGCGAACAAACGTGCCTACATTCCAGCGCCGGTCACCGAACGCGGCGCGTAATTCAGATCCGCGATCTTTGATCGCGCGCGAAGGATGAGGCTCGGAGATGCGCGCAAGCTCGCGCTATGATCGATTGCGACCGTCGCGCGAGAAGCCGACGACCGGTCGCTTCTTCTTCGACGAGGTGCCCGCATGCTTGCGAACACACTGCCAACCTCATTGGTCGCTGCCGTTGCGCTCGCTTGCGGCGAGGCGGTGGGCGCAGAGACCGTCATGAGCACATTCGACGTTGATTCGGAGGGCTGGACCGCGCTGGGTGACTTCTCCGCTCCGGTCACGTGGGTCGCGACGGGTGGGAATCCCGGCGGCCATATCAAGGTGGTCGACTCGGTCTCGGGCGGCGTGGTGTACTTCCGAGCGCCCGACAAGTTCCTCGGCGATCGCTCGGCAGCGTATGGGCGCACGCTCACCTTCGACCTGAAACAGACGATTTCGGGATCGCCGAATCAGTTCGATGCGGTCGATGTGTTCCTGACCGGGGGCGGACTGACCCTCGCATTCGATCTCGCCAACAACCCGCCCATCGGTTCATGGCAGAGCTTCAGCGTGCCGCTCAGCGAGGCGGGCTGGCGTCTGAACACGTTGACCGGCCCGAGCGCGAGCGCGGCCGACATGCTGGTCGCGCTATCGTCACTGACCGACCTGCGCATCCGAGCCGAGTACCAGACGGGTGCGGATACCGACTACCTCGACAACGTTGTGCTCGACGCGACGCCGACCGCCGATCTGAACGGCGACGGCCAGGTGAACGCCGCCGACCTCGGCATTCTGCTAGGCGCGTGGGGCACGCCGGGTCCGGGCGACCTCGACGGTGACGGCGTCGTCAGCGCCGCTGACTTGGCGATACTGCTTGGCGCGTGGACAGCCTGAGTCGCGCAACGCAGGCGCGCCACGCATGGCGTGTCGTGATACGAATTCGAGCGCGCGGTAGCGCCCTCCGGGCGCACACTCGCTCTGGCCGTTTCGCCGTCTTGTGAGATCGTGGAGCGCGTGGAGCAAACACGATCCGTATAAGGTCTGCGCAGCGTCACTGCGGCGACACGCCTGCCGCGCGCGAGCCCGGAGGCGGCGGCGTCGGCACATCGGCTGGAATCGCTGTGGCCATCTCCTCGCTGACGCCCAGTTCTTCGACGAGCAATCGCCTCCGCTGGAAGTCGTCGATCGCGCGCTCGGTCGCTCGCCCGTCGGCGTCGATCTCGACGCGCTTGCCGAACACGAGTCCGACGCAACCGGCTTCACGATTGCGACGGATGTGCAATTCGTAGTTGAACGGGCTCCAGCCGCGGGTGCGCTCGTAGCGCTCGGCGAACTCGCCAGGCTCGGAGGTCAACTGCTCGATGCGGCAGACGAAGCCGCCGAGTTGATGCAGCGGACGCCAGTGGACGTTCCAGCGCTCACCGTCGCGCCGACACTCGACGCCCCACGCGGGATGTTCGATGCGCGTCGGCGATCCGTTCGCCAAGGGCAGCGGCTCGCCGTGCAGAATCGACGCGTCGACGAGATGGTCGACGCCGTCGAGGCGCACGGTGACGAGCCCGTGGTTCGGCGGCAGGTTGGGCGCCGCCATCATCGTGCCGATGCCGCGCCGGGCATCGAAGCCCAGCGCGACGAGCAGTCGTTCGAGCGCGCCGTTGCCGGCCCAGCACGTGCCGCCGGTTCCGTGCGTCAGCCACGCCTCGAAGAAATCGGCCGCCGACGTGCCCGGTAACGGTCCCGGCGTCGAGCCGCGCAGATGAACGATCTTTCGGACGTTGTCGAACGGCACGTGACGGCACCACGCGCCGTAGAGCGCCTTGAGGCCCGACAGATCCGGCTGCGGCCTTGCAGTGAAGCCGAGTCGTGCGAGCACGCGGTCGACGAGGAACTCCGAGGGTTGATCCGAGGTGCGCGTCATGTGGCGTGGCCACGATATCGAATGAGCGCCATTCGTTCGGCAGCGACCGCGAACGCGCGATCGGCTGGATCCGCGCCCGTCGTGCGTCCTATGGTCGCTTCAGGTGCGCCGCACGATGCGACGCCGAGGAGGCACCATGACGAATCAGGCGATGACCGTCGCCGCCGCGTGCGCGCTGGTCGCGACTGCTGTGCCATGCAACGCGCAGACGTTCACGTTCGACAGCGACACCGCCGGCTGGGCGGTCTACGACATCTACTACAACGGTCAGGCGCTCGACGATCCGCAACCGATTCTCGCCGTCCCGTTCGACGGCGGCCTCGGCCTGCCGCCGGGCAGCGCGCGCGTCTCCGACCTGACGAGCGAGACGTGGATCGGTGCGACGGCCGCCGTCGCCGGAGATCGCTCGGCGCTCTACGGCGCGACGTCGATCTCGTACGACGTCTACTTCCGCTACGCCGACGCAGCGACCTACGCGGCCATCGCGATCTACGGCGGCGGGCTCACGCTCTACGTGGCCCACGAGTCGCCGGCGCTCGATCAGTGGTTGCACTGGGACTTTCCGCTGGCGGTCGGCGAGTGGCGGGTCGGGTCGATCTTCGGCGAGCTCGCCAGCGAAGACGACGTGCTGCAGGTCCTCGGCGATCTCCACGGCGTGTTCATTCACACCGAATGGAAGACCGGCCCCGACGACACGAACGTCGACAACATCGCCATCGGCCGATGCGTGGGCGGCGGCGGGCCGGGGTGCTGCCCCGCCGATCTCGACCAGAGCGGCGAAGTGAACGCCGCGGACCTCGCGATTCTGCTCGGGCAATGGGGAGCAACGGGAAGCGCCGACGTCGACGCGGACGGGTTGGTCGGCGCGGCCGATCTCGGCATCCTGCTCGGCGCGTGGGGAAGCTGCGGTTAGTCCCGTGATTCGCTCGATCGCCGCGCACGCGGACAACCTTGTGTCATGATGTCCGAGCGCCGCCGCCCCATGCGGCGCTCGGGAGGTACGGTGTCTCGTGACGCTCGTCTTCGCAGCGTGACTTCACTCGCGACGCCCACATCGATCGTGGCGCTGCTTGCCATCGGCCTGGCGCGCGGGAGCGCCGAAGGACAATCGACCCCGCCCGCGCCGATCGCTCCAAGTGCGCCGAGCGCGCCGACGTCGCCGCCGCCGAATCCCGCGAGCCAACCGGCTGCCGCGACGATCACCTTCGTCACCGACTTCGACGCCGCGCTGGAGCAGGCCAAGCGCGAGCAGAAGCCGCTCTTCGTCGAGTTCATGCGTCCCGGCTGCCCGTACTGCGCGAAGATGCAGTCGCAGGTCTATCCGCTGCCCGCGACGCAGGCATTCTCGAAGCGCGTCGTCTGGGTCCGCGTCAATACGCACAGCGAGGCCGGCGCGAGACTCGTCCAGCAATTCAAGATCGGCGCGACGCCTACGTATCTCGCGTTGGGGCACGACGGACGGACCGCATACTTCCGCTACGACGGGGCGCTGCGCGCCGCGGGCTTCCTGCACAGCGTGAGCGTGCTCGACCCCGCGTCGAGCCAGGTGCTGCGCGGCGAGATGCCGAAAGACCGCGACGCAACGCCAGCGGAACTCCTCGGACACGCCCGCGCGGCGCTCATCGACGGCGACGGTGCGAAGGCGCAGGAACTCCTGCGTCGACTCGTCGACGGCGATCCGTCGAACGGGTCGGCGCTCGCAGACGACGCGCTGCTTCTTCTCGGGGAGATCGCCAACGGCACGATGACGAGCGACGGCGTCGACGACGCGTATCGCGACTGGATGCGCATACTGAAATCGATGCCGACGTCGGACCGCGCACCCGACGCGGCGCTCTATATGCGAAAGGTGCTCATCGCGCTGGGCCAAGAGGACAAGGCGAGCGCACTTCAGAAACTCCTCGCGAAGTACCCGGCCGACGTCGACATCCAAGCGTGCCTCAACCTGATCGACCCGCCGAAGCCGGCCGCGCCGACGCATTCGTGAGCGGCGCCGATCCGCGCGGCCCGACCGTCGAGAGGTCCAGCGGCTCGATGCCCATCGCCGGCGCCGGCGAGTCCGGCCCGAGCTTCCACGGTGTCGGCGAGTCCGGCATCGCCCTCGGATCGGCGACGATCGAGCCTTCGTCGTGCGCGGCCTTGGCCCACTCCGCGAAGGTGCGATTGCCCGGAAATACGACGACGCCGTCGACGCTCCAGAAGATGTTCGACCGGCTGACGAAGCCGTCGGTCCAGTCGCCGTTCAGCATCGCGCCGGTGGCGCGGAGGACCACGTTGCGTTCCAGCGTGAACGAGTTGTGCGGCTCGCGCTTGCTGCGCCAGAGCTGTGCGTCGCGACCGTGGAAGAAGAGGTTGTTGCGTACGACGTTGTCGCGGCCGTAGTGCTGATGAAACGAACCATGCGTCGTGCGCTGCACGAGATTGCGCTCGGCGACGATGCCCGTCGAGCCTTCATCGAAGTAGATGCCCCACGCGATCGTGCGCCCCGCGATGTCGTGGAACCAGTTGTCGCGGATCGTGGTGTGCGCCGTCGCGTCGGCTTGCGTGCCGAGCGTGTAGATGCCGGCCATGTCCCCCAGCGGCGGCTCGGCGTTGCCCGCGCGGGCCCCGAGGTTGCGCACTTCGTTGAACTCGACGATGTTGCCGATGGCCCGCGACGGTCCGTAGCCCCACGTCCATCCGATCGAGATGCCGGAATAGTCGAAGTCGCTGATGAGGTTGTGCGAGAGACGATTGCCGCCGCTCTGTCCGATCCACACGCCGACCGCCTGATGATGGACGCGCCCGCCGTCCCTGATGACGCAGTCCTCGACCACGTTGTCGCGGGCGACGAGCGGATCGTCGCGCTCCGCGGTTTCGCCGATCTTCACGCCGCCCGCGCCGAGATCCTCGATCGTGCAGCGCCGAATAGCGTTCGCGACGCACGCTCGGCCGAACTCGATGCCGTAGCCGTCGACGTGCGCGACGGCGCAACGATCGAACTCGACGTGCCGCGCGCCGTCGGCGACGATCGCGCCGGGCGCGCCGGCCGCGGCCTGGACGAAGCCGACGACATCCTTCGACGGCCAAGTCAGCGTCGAGTTCGCGTCGAACCACCAGCGAGCATGCTCGAAGCGAATGCCGCTGAACCGGACATATTCGACGAACGCATTCGACTCCGGCGTGCCCGCGCAGCGCACGAGGGTGGTCAGGCGCGGCACGACGACCGAGCGCGGCTCGGCGTCGCTGCGCAGGAGCGCACGATCGCCGCTGTCGCACCATTCGCCATCTTCGTCCAGCAGTCCCGGCGCGCCTTCGACGCGGTACAGGTCGCCGCGCGAGAGTTCGAAGACGTTCGGGCTGCTGAAGCGCACGACGCGCGCGCTCCGATCGATCGACTCGACGACGAGATGCGTATCGACCCAGCGCGTGAACGTCACCACTTCGGCGCCGGGCTCGACGCGGTCCCACGTCGGCGCGTCGGATTCCGCGTAGACAAACCCGCGCTGTCCCTTCGTCCAGTCGCCCTTCGGCTCGCCCTCGGGGAATCCGTCGACCCGAAGGAAGTGTCCGGCGGCGGGAGCGCCGGCCCGTTGCACTCGGCGATCGTCGACCCAGAGGGAGCGCGGCCTGATCCCGTCCGCGGGAATCGCGATCGACCACACGCCGTCGCGCTCGCGCGTCCATGTCGACACGCGAACGCCGCCGCTGAACACCACGCGCTCTCCCTCCGCCGCGGCGTACTCGATCGGCGCGTCCGCTCGGCCGGAATCGCCGGGTTCGATCACGAACGGCTCCGGCAGCGTGTAGATGCCCTCATGGAAGACGACGTGCACCTCGCCGAGTTCGCCTCGTTCCCGCTTCAGCGCCCGAATCCGATCGCGAGCGCCGCGCGGCGACGCCAGCGCCGCGTCGCGCGTGGAGCCGGAGCGAGCATCGTCGCCATCGACGGCGACGTGCAGCGTGACGGGCGCTGGGCCGGTCGTCGCGCCGGGCGCTGACACGAGGGCGAGCACCGAAGTCACGAGCACGGCGATCGAACGCATGGGCATCTCTCTGCCCGCGATCATCGCAGAATCGGCGGCGGAATCGCGGATCGAACCGGCGCCGCGCGGCGCGTCGCGTTTCGGAACCTCGTCGTGGAAGCGGGCCTCTGACGCGTGTCCGGCCGAGCCGCCCCGCGCGGGTGGCCCCTGTCTCATTTCTCCGGAGCATTCCGTGGCGAACGTTCGCTCATCCCATCGGCTCGCCCGCTGGCTCGGCGCCTCGCTCGTGTTCGCCGGCTTCGCCGCAGGCGTAGTCGCCCTGATGCTGTGGCTGGTCGGCGCCTTCCACGGCAAGATCGCCGGACACGGCGCCGCGTCGGAACGGGCCCGACCGGTCGGAGGCGCGGCCACGGTCGAGGTCGTCGAGCGGACGATTCCGCTCGAGGAAATCGCGGTCGGCACGATTCAGCCGGTGCACCGAATCGAGGTCGCGTCGCGCCTCCTCGCGAAGGTGCTCGAGGTGAACGTGACCGCGGGCCAGAAGGTCGCGAAGGACGAGGTCCTCGTCCGGCTCGAAGACACCGACCTCAAGGCCCGGCTGGCGCAGGCGGAGTTCGGAGCGGCGCAGGCGCAGGCCGCAGTGGACCAAGCCCGCATCGAAGCCGCTCGCGCGAAGGCTGCCTTCGACGAGAACGCGGTGTCGCGGATCGAGCTCGACCGCGTGAACAACGCGCTCAAGGGCGCCGAAGCCAACCTCGCCCGCATGGAGCAGTCGCGGGCCGAGACTCAGACCGTGCTCGGCTACGCGACGATTCGCAGCACGATCGACGGCGTCGTCGTCGACAAGCGCGTGAATCCCGGTGACACGGTGACGCCGGGCCAGGTCGTGGTGACGATTCTCGATCCGACGCGCATGCAGCTCGTCGCCAGCGTGCGCGAGTCGTTGTCGCGGCGTCTCAGCGTCGGCGGCACCGTGTCGGTGAAAGTCGATGCGATGGATCACGCGTGCGCCGGCACGGTCAGCGAGATCGTGCCGGAAGCCGAAGCGTCAAGCCGGTCGTTCCAGGTGAAGGTGAGCGGGCCCTGCCCGCCCGGCGTGTACGCGGGCATGTTCGGCAGGCTGCTGATTCCGATCGGCGACGAGTCGGTGCTGGTCATCCCGCGGACCGCCGTGCGATCGATCGGCCAGCTCGACAGCGTCGACGTCGTCGTCGACGGCACCCGCGCCCGCCGCGCGGTGCGCCTCGGGCGCGCCATCGACGGTGAAGTCGAGGTGCTCTCGGGACTGAAGCGCGGCGAACGCGTCGTCGTCGACGCGCAGCCGGCGCCGTCGGGAGGGCGATGACCGTGCCTGAACCGACGTCACCGCACGAGCCCGCGGCGCACGCCCACGACGGAAGCTGGATCAATGGCATCGTCCGCGCGTTCCTCCACTCGAATCTCTCGCTGATCCTGCTCGTGATCTCGGTCGCGCTCGGCGCGACGGCGCTCCTCGTGACCCCGCGCGAGGAAGACCCGCAGATCGTGGTGCCGCTCGCGGACATCTTCGTGTCCGCGCCGGGCCTCCCGGCACGCGAGGTCGAGCAACTGGTGACGACGCCGCTCGAGCGCGTGCTCTACCAGATCGACGGCGTCGAGTACGTCTACTCGATGTCCCGCGCGGACGCGGCCATCGTCACCGTGCGCTTCTACGTCGGCGAGGATCGCGAGCGGTCGCTCGTCCGGCTCTTCAAGAAGATCGAGGAGAGCAAGGACCTCGTCCCCGCCGCGGTGGCGGGCTGGACGATGAAGCCCGTCGAGATCGACGACGTGCCGATCGTCACGCTCACCCTGCGCGCGAAACCCGGAGCGCCGTCGGTCGACGAGTACACGCTGCGGCGGGTCGCGGAGGAGATGTCCGCGCGGCTCGCGGCGGTGATCGACACGTCGCGCGTCAGCGTCGTCGGCGGTCTTCCCCGCGCGGTCACCGCGTACCTCGATCGCGAAGCGCTCGCGAGTCGCGGGCTCTCGCTGCTCGAAGTCGCGCAGGCGCTGCGCGCGGCGAACGTGGCCCTGCCCGCGGGCGACATCGAGCGAGGCGACGCCTCGATCGCGATTCACGCGGGCTCCGTCGTGCGCGACGGCGCCGGCCTCGGCGCGCTCGTCGTCGGCGTCGCGGACGGAAGCCCGGTCTTCCTGCGCGACGTCGCCCGCATCGACGACGGCCCGGACGAGCGCACCGCCTACGTGCGCCACGGGTGGGGACGAGGCCGCGGATTCGACGACGAGCGTCATCGCGCCGGCACGACGCTCGGCACCGGCGCGGCGATCGACTCGCCCGGCGCCACGCCTGCGGTCACGATCGCCGTCGCGAAGAAGAAGGGCACGAACGCGGTGCGCGTCGCCGAGGCGGTGCTCGCCGAGGCGGAACGGCTGAACGCGGAAATCGTGCCGTCGGACATCGACGTCGTGGTGACCCGCAACAGCGGACTCAACGCCGACGAGAAGGTCTCCGAACTCGTCGAGGGTCTGTGGGTCGCGGTGCTGATCGTCGTCGCTCTTCTCACGATCGGCCTCGGCTGGCGCGAGGCGATCGTCGTCGCGGTGGCGGTGCCCGTGGTGTTCGGGCTCACGCTCGCGGTCAACATGCTCGCCGGCTACACGATCAACCGCGTCACGCTGTTCGCGCTCATCCTCTCGCTGGGACTCCTGGTCGACGACCCGATCGTCGACGTCGAGAACATCGCGCGGCACTTCGGGCTGCGGCGCAAGGCGACCCGCGCGATCACGCTCGAAGCCGTCAGCGAGATCCGGCCGCCACTCATCGCCGCGACGTTTGCGGTCATCGCGAGCTTTCTTCCGCTCTTCTTCATCACCGGCATGATGGGGCCGTACATGCGGCCCATGGCCCTGAACGTGCCGGTGACGATGGTGATGTCGATGGTGGTCGCGTTCACGATCACGCCCTGGCTCGCCTATCACCTGCTGAAGCGCCGCGACTGGACCCGCGGCGGCCACGGCGCCGAGGGCGAAGACGAGTTCGCGGCGGCGCGCACCAGCATCCAGTACCGCGCGCTTCGACTCCTGCTCGCGCCGCTCCTCGCGTCTCGCGTCAAGGGATGGCTCTTCCTCGGGGCGGTCGCCGCGCTGACCGGCGCGGCGGCGCTGCTCGCGGCGTTCCGTCAGGTGCCGCTGAAGATGCTTCCGTTCGACAACAAGGCGGAGATCCTCCTGCTCGTCGACGCGGACGAGGGCACGACGCTCGAGCGCACCGACGCCGCGGTGCGGGCGCTCGAATCGGCGCTCGCCGACATTCCGGAGGTCACCGACTTCACGTCGTACGTCGGGACGCCCTCGCCCATCGACTTCAACGGGCTCGTGCGACACTACTACCTGCGCACGTTCCCGCACCAGGCGGAGCTGCGGGTGAACCTCGTCGGCAAGAAGTCGCGCGCCGACGCGAGCCACACGCTCGGCCTGCGCGAGCGCGACGCGCTCACGGCGACCGCGGCCCGCGAGGGCGTGCGCCTGAAGATCGTGGAGTTGCCGCCGGGGCCGCCGGTGATCGACACGATCGCGGCGGAGATCTACGGCCGCGACGACCTGCCGTATGCGACGCTGACCGACGCAGCGGCGCTCGTTCGGCGGCGGCTCGCGCTCGAGCCCGGCGTCGTCGAGCCCGACGACGTGGTGGAAAGCGCCCGAACGGAACTCACCTTCACGCCCGATCAGGAGAAGTCCGCGATCAACGGCGTGAGCGTCGCTGACATCGCCGCGACCGTGCGGGCCGCGCTCGCCGGAGCGAACGTCGGCGTCGCGCACGCCCTCGACGAACGGCAACCGCTGTCCATCGTCGCGCGGCTGCCGCGCTCCGACCGATCCAGCCCGATCGATCTCGCGCGCGTGCAAGTGAAGGGCAACGTCAACGGCACGACGCGACTCGTTCCGCTCGCGGAGCTCGGACGCTGGAGCGAGCGGCGCGTCGAGCAGACGATCTACCACAAGAACCTGCGCCGAGTCGCGTACGTGTTCGCGGAGACCGCCGGACGTCCGCCCGCGGACGTCGTCGTCGACGTCATCGCGGATCACGCCGACGCGCCGCCGTCGGGCGCGAGCGTCGAGCGCTCCGCCGGCGGTTGGATCGCTCCCGCCGCGCCGCGCCCGATCGGCGAGCGGTCGCATCTCAGCCTCGGCGGCGGCATCCCGTGGAGCACCGCGGACGGCACGCGCGTCGTGTGGTCGGGCGAAGGCGAGTGGAAGATCACGCTCGACGTCTTCCGCGATCTCGGCCTCGCGTTCGCCGCGGCGCTCGTGATGATCTACATCCTGCTCGTCGCGCAGACCAAGTCGTTCGTGATTCCGGTCGTCGTGATGCTCTCGATCCCGCTCACGATGGTCGGCATCATGCCGGGCTTCTGGCTGCTCGGCGTGTTGACCGGCAAGACCGTCGGCGGCTACTCCGATCCGGTCTTCTTCACCGCGACGGCGATGATCGGCATGATCGCGCTCTCGGGCATCGTGACGCGGCAGTCGATCATCCTCGTCGACTTCATCCACCACTCGCTCAAGCGCGGGCGCCCGTTCATGGACGCGGTGCTCGAGGCCGGCGCGGTGCGCCTCCGCCCGATCCTGCTCGTCGTCGCCGCCGCGATGTTGTCGTCGATCCCGATCACGATCGACCCGATCTTCTCCGGGTTGGCGTGGGCCCTCATCTTCGGACTCGTCGCGTCCACCGTCTTCACGCTGTTCGTGATCCCGCTCGTGTACTGGATGCTCTACAGGAACGTCGCCGGGCATGGCGTTGGTCGCGACAACGACGAGTGATCGGGGTTGAAACCTCGACGCGCGCGCGATGCTCGAACGCGACGAACGCATCGCGCCGAGCGCGCGAGGGAAGGACTCCGATGGCCACGCACCGCGCGAGCACGATCCTGCATCCGACGGCACGCACGTTTGAGCACGACGTGCTGCACTCGAGTCAGCCGGTCCTCGTCGACTTCTGGGCGCCGTGGTGCTCGCCGTGCCGTATGCAGAAGCCGGAGATCGAGCGCTTGGTCGGCGAACTCGAAGGCCACGCCCGCATCGCGTTTGTCAACGTCGATGAAGAGCCGGAACTCGCCCGCCAATTCAACGTGCGCGGGATTCCCGCCCTGATGATCGTGAAGGGCGGGCGCGTTGTCGACGCCTGGACCGGATACACGACGCGACCGGCGCTCATGGCCCGCCTGGAAGCGTGGATCGACGAAGACTGACGTCGACGAAACGCAACGGGCCCGCTCTCGTCGAGCGGGCCCGTCGTCGTTTGTTCAGACTGTGACGCGGATCACTTCGCGCCGATCGTGTCGCGACCGAGGATGCCGTTGGTCGTCAGCACGTGATACGAGGTGTCCACCAGGAAGTCGTAGCTCTGCGCCCCGAAGTAGCCGTCGGCGCCGAACGGCTGGCGGTGCCACAGGCCCTTCTCGGCCATGCCCGCCTGCGCGGCGTTTGCCTGCTTCGCGCGGGTGTCGCTTTCCATCGCGTCGGCCACGCTCATGATCGCGACGTGCCCGTCGAAGAAGAGCGTCGCCGGCGCCGAGTTGTAGCCGTGGTTGAAGTACCACGGTTCAGGCTGCCCGGTCGCGCCGTTGGGGCCCTGCGAGAAGTTCGGGTTCACCTGCGACTCGGCGTTCTGCAGCCACGAGTGCTCGAGCATGCGGGTCTTCAGGTCGGGGTACCGAGCCTGTCCGACCGCGGGGCTGCGGTAGCCGCCCGCCATCGTGTCCGGATCCTTGAAGCCCTTGTCGGAGAAGACCTCCGTCGCCCACATCGCCGCCGGGCTCCAGCAATACGAGCTGAACGCGCTCGTCGAGCCGTCCCAGGTGAACTGGTCGGGGAACATGAAGTACTTCTCCGCGCCGGCGATCGTGATCTTGTCCTTCGGCGCCCAGAACACCGGGTCGTAGTACTTGTTGTTCACGTAGCCGGTGAACGACTTCACGTTCGGCAGGCGGAACGAGCCGAACGCCTTGTCCACGCCGGTGAACGTGATCGGCTTGTACACCGCCCAGTTCTCCGCGCAGCTCCCGGGGAACATCGCGCACATGCCGGTGCCAATGAAGTAGCCCCACATCGCCCCGTTCGAGGCCCAGCCGACAAGCTGTTGCGGCGGACACGCGATCGTCGTCGTGTAGGTCACGCAGTTGCCGTTCACCAAGCCGGCGTCGTCCGGGCACGCGGTGAACTGGCGATCGTTCCAGTCCGCGCCGTACGCGGCGTTGGCCGCGCTCAGGTTGCGGAGGTTGCCCAAGCTCTGTGTCACCAGCGCCGCGTCACGAGCCTTGCCGATCGCCGGCAACAGGATCGCGATCAGGAGCGCGATGATCGAGATGACCACGAGGAGCTCGACGATGGTGAACCCGCGCGTCGTGTGAGACGAACGCGCACCCCGACGCAGACGAACGCTTTCCATGAGGACTCCAATCGGCGGCTTGCGCCGCGCAAGAAGCCACGGCTGGGGGGACATGACCGATTCCCGCAAGCGTGAAACGCGTGTGTACGCCCCAACCAGAAGCTCGGCCGAACGGCCAGCGTGAAGGTCCCCGAGACATGCGCCGAACCTTCGATGTCGGGCAGCGAAAACGCTGTCGGCATCGTCATTGTGCCTCGCGGTTGCGGGGTATGGCAACCGTGTGGTCGCCGGTTGCAACGAAAATCTCGGTCGCTGGGCGATCACCCGATCGCCGCGCTAGCAAGGCCCCCAAGCGCCGAGCAGCACGCCCAAGTCGGCCGCATCGACGATGCCGCTGCCGTCGAGATCCGCGTCCGTGCCCGCGGTGCCCCAGCCGCCGAGCAGGATCCCGAGATCGCTTGCGTCCACCGCACCGCTCCCGTCGAGATCCGCAACGCAGGCCAGCGGCTCGATGACCGCCCGCAAAGGCGTGTTCCCGAAGCCGTAGCCGCCGTAGACGGCGAAGTCGAGCGTGTCGCCGGGGGCGATGGTCTCGACCAAGTGGAACTCGCCGGCGTTCTCGCGGTCCCAGATCGGGACGCCGTTGTGGTGCACGGTCACGAGCACGTAGCCGATGTCGCCATCGAGGAACACGCCGTCGATCGCGTACGCGCCGCTCGCGTTCGTAGGCGCGGTCCATCGGGCCACGCTCGGCTGCGTGCCGCTCCCCGGATGCAGCGAGACGTCACCCGGCGGCACTCCATACGGCCATCCGTCGGACACGTTCTGCCAGATGCACGGCGTCCAGTCGCCGCCCCATCCGATCCAGATCGGATTGCCTTGCGAGATCCCGTGGCTCATGAAGAGATTCAGTTCGCCGAAGCCGACCTCCATCCAGCCGTAGCTCCATGCGCCGTTCGGATTGCCGTTCTCCGTGGAGAACTGCGCCGTGAAGTCCCACGACTCGGCGCGGGCCACGACCGCCGCAACAAACGCGGCCACCCCGGCGCTCCGGCATGCGAGAGTTCGATACATGTCGCTCCTCCTCATCGCACGTGTTGAGGCGTCGCGGCGGCACGCCGCCGCCACGGACGCATGACGAAGCCTAGCGCGGAGCGCAGCGCCGGGTCGCGACAAAACATCGCGCGATCGAAGCCGGTCTCCCGACTCGGACGTATCAGCGACCGCTTCCGCCGACACTTGTTCTGAATTCGCGGCGGCGCGCCGACGAATCGGCTTGGCGCCGAATCGTCCGCGTGCCGAGTCGGATGCAGCGAGGCCCCATGATCACTCCGAGTCACCACAGTCGCTCGCTTCCGCTCGCATGCGTCGTCGCGAGCTCGCTCGCGTGCGCCGGAGCGCACGCCAACGTCGTCACCACGTTTCATTTCGTCGGAGTGACGTACCCCGCAGGAACCGTGACGGGCACGTTCACCTACGACTTCACCGCGCACCACTACACCACCGTGCAGATCGTATTCCCGGGCGGCGTCACCGCCATCGGAAGCGCGTGCTGCTCGCCCGTCAGCATCTCGCCGTCGAGCATCTCCGCGTCGGTGAACTCCGACACGATCGGCTACGACATGCAGCTTCAACTCGCGACGCCATTCACGCCCACGACCGGCGCGGAGATCGCGATCGATCCGCCCGGCACGCCACTCCCCGACCTCAACTCGTTCATCGCGGTGGATTTCTTCGGCAACCAGACGACCTATCCGATCACCGCAGGATCGATCCAGCCGGTCCTGCCCTGCGTCGCCGACCTGAACGGCGATCACGTCGTCAATGCCGCCGATCTCAGCGTGCTGCTCGGCCAGTGGGCGACGTCGGGCTCCGCCGATCTGAATGGCGACGGCGTGGTCAACGCCGCCGATCTCGCCGCGCTGCTCGGCGCATGGGGCGCTTGTCCCTGAACTGCGCGGGCGCGCAGCCACGTCGGGGAGCTTGCGACAAACACTATCGCGACGAGCAATCCACGGAGCGCGCATCGCGCGCGGCGCAATCGCCGACAACTCCTCCGAGTCGTCGACTGGGTCGATGAATCGTGTGCAATCTCGAATCACGGTGCGTCTCGCGCGGCACCTAACGGTTCGTCGGACGGCCGTCGCGGCCTACCGTCGTTGTTTCGCTCCTCGCCGCCGAGGTGATCGCATGCGCCGTCCCGTCATCGACAGCTTCCGCCTGATCGCTCCGATCGCCGCGGCGTCGTTCACCTGCGCCTCGGCGCTCGCGTCGTACAAGGTAACGTTCACCACCAGCGTCCCGCTGCAGAACGTCTTCGTCTCGGCGCACGAGTTCAACGGCAAGGTGTACGCGTGGGACCTGTTCCCGATCGCGTTAGGCAACGTGCCGGCGGGCGTGCACACCTACAACCTCGGCAACCACGACACGCAGGCGTGGGCGATCTTCGCGACCTACGGCGCGAGCGGCGTGGCCACGAGCATCAACGACTCGCTCGACGCATTCCCGAACGGCGTCGACGGACTGCCGTTCGAGACGGTGTTCCCGGGTTATCCCGAGAACGTGGTCCAGCCGAACATCGCCGGGCTCTACGTGGGTGGCGCGTACAACGTGCAGCCCGCGTACTACCTGTTCGACTTCGTGCTCACCAACGAGGACGCGCTCAAGGTCGGGCCGCTCGGCACGCTGCTCATGTATCACTGGAGCAATGCGGCCTCCATCGGCACGGCGAAGTTCAGCATCAGCTCGCCGTGTCCGTCGGATCTGAATGGCGACAGCGTCGTCAACGCCGCCGACTTAGCGATCTTGTTAGGCAACTGGGGCGGCAGCGGCCCCGGCGACCTCGACGGCGACAACACCGTCAACGGCGCGGACCTCGCGATCCTCCTTGGCGCGTGGGGCCCGTGTCCTTAGCCGACTCCGCGCTGCGCGGTGGTGACGACCGCCAGCGCTCTCCTTCCACAACAACCACGAGACCTTTCATGCACGCTTCAACGACTCTTCGCCTCGCCGCGCTCGCGGCATGCTTCGCGACGTTCTCCGCCAGCGCCGACCAGCCCTTCGCCTACGAAGGCTTCGACTACGGTCCGACCACGAACATCAAGCTCAAGAACGGCGGCACCGGATGGGCGTCCGCGTGGGCGCAGGTGCAATCCATCCCGACCGGCGTCGGGACACCGGGACTCACGTGGCCGAATCTCGTCACTGCCGGCAACTGCGCCGTCACGGCGGGCTTCGGCTCCGCGTCGTTCACGATCTACACGCGCATCCTCGCGGCCTACACGCCGCCAAACAATGTCGTGTATCTGTCGTTCCTCATGGAGCCGGAGTTCAACTTCGGCGACGGCGGCGGCATCTCGTTCAGCGCGACGCCGCAGATGATCGTCGGCGCGTCGCTCGCGCAGGGCGTGTACGGGCTGACGGTTCCATTCGTGACGAGCAGCAACTCGACCGTGCCGGTCGTGCTCGGCCAGTCCGCGCTGCTCGTCGCGCGATTGACGAAAAATACCAACGGGACCATCACCTACGCGCTGTGGGTGAATCCGCCCGTCGGCGGCCCGCAGCCCGAGGCGCCGGACTGCACGATCACCGAGCCGGGCAACCTGCCCGCGGTCCTCGCGCTGGTGAACGACGGCGGCTTCGCGACCGACGAGATTCGATTCGGCCCGACGTGGACGAGCGTACTCCCGAGCGTCGCGCCGGCGTGCCCCGCCGACCTCGATCACGACGGCGTGGTCGGCGGCAGCGACCTGGGCATCCTGCTCGGAAACTGGGCGACGTCCGCGGGTGATCTCGACGGCAACGGCACCACCGATGCCGCCGATCTCGCGATCCTGCTCGGCGCGTGGGGCGGCTGCGCGTCGTAGCGTCGAACGCACGACGTCGACCGGCACGGCGCGGCGCCCGTGAACGAGCGCCGCGCCGCCTCGTTCAGCGCGGGAGTGCGTCAGGGCAGGTTCGGAATCCCCGGCGGCTGCTTTTCCTTCAGCCACCACTTGAATCCGTACGTCGCTCGCAGCGTGTTCGTGCCGCAGTGCACTTCGCCGCTCAGCGCGTGGTAGTGATCGACGTCCTCGACGAAGATCACGTTGCCGGCGCCGAGGTTCGTCTTGATGAGATCCTCGAACGCAGTCGTTTCGGCGCCGCCGGGCGGCCGGAAGCGCGGTCCGTGCTGGGCCGCGACGAACAGCTTGCCGTTCGCAACGAGGATGTTCGCGGCCCCGGGCGTCCACGCGATTCCGGTGCGCTCCGTGATCTTGTCCGCCGCGTCGAGTTCACCGGTGTACAGCACCGGCACCTCGACGAACGTCACCGCATCGCCGCCGGTCGCCGCTTGGATCGCCGCGCGCATCGCGTCGATCTTCGCCTGCGCGTCGATGTTCAGTTTCTGCATCTTCTCGCCCTTGCTTCCCGCCACCGTCGGGTTGAACTCCTTGCGGGTGATGGTCGCGGGCACCTTGTTGAGCGGGAAGACAGGTCCGAGGAAGGAAACGAACGGCGAGTCCCACCAGTAGGTGTCCTCGACGATGACGTACTGGCTGCTCCGATTCGGGATCTGGCCGCGATGCCACTGCGGACCGGACGCCGTCGCGTACATGATCGCGTTGTCCTGCGCCCGCGCGACGCCGTCCATCGGAGGTCCGATGATCGGGTCGGTCATGTCGAACTCGTCCCACACGACGTCGAGGACCAGCGTGTGCGAGTCGGGGATGGCCGCGATGTGCCCGATCTGGCCCGCGCCGGTTCCGCCGTAGATGCGGACGAATCGCCATTGGATGGGCGGGTCGAGGAAGTTCGCGTCGAGGTCGACGAGCGTGTTCGGCGAGCCGCCGTCGGCGACGCCGGGTTGCGTGTAGCCGATCGAGAAGAACGTGGCCCAGTCCGGGAGCGTGTCGCCGCCGCGCGAATCGTTTGCCGGCAACGGGAACGGAAAACCGAGCTTCTGATACGCCAGCTTCGGCGACGCCACGATCACCGTCTCCGGCGCGTCCTTCCAGAAGGTGATCGCCTCGTCGACGTGGCCGACCTTCAGCCACTTCGTCGGCACGTCGAACGGAGGCTGCACTTCCTGGCTGGCGAAGAACTGCCGCTTCTTGTCGCTGATGGTGTCGCCGACGCAGATGCGACCTAACGGATACTTGGTCGTCGGCGGCAGCAGCTCGATGTTGCCGCCGTAGTCGCCGGAGTCGTCGCCCTTGCGCGGGTTCCGGTAGTGGCCGACGTTCGGCTCGATCTGCGTCGGTCCCATCAGGACCTCGCGCCGCCACAACGCGTCGCCCAATCCGCCTGCGGGAGCGTCATCGCTGCCGTGATGCCGCGTGTACGCGGCGACGCGCTGTTCGCTGTGCGGCGTGCGCGAGAAACCGATCTCCATGTCGTCCTGCGCCCACTGGGTGTCCGTCGTGTACTCGTGCGGCTCGTTGGCCGGCAGGCCGCTGGCGAGGTCCTCAAGGAACTTGTCGTTCGGCGTCGCGTTCAGGACCCACGCGCCACCCGCATAGGCCGGAAGCCCGCGGCTGAAGGGCCGCGCAAACACGTGGTCCGCGTTCAAGGTGTTGGGCAGCGCCATCCACGGCGCGACCTTGAGCAGCACGTCGTCGCTCCCCAACGTGACGCCGGTCTTCGCGTCGCGGCACTCGACCGTCAGTTGCACGAATCCGTCGAACAGCATGTCCGCCGTGAAGCCCGCGACGCCGCCCGCGACGAGCCGGTACTTGAGGCCTTCGAGTCCGAAGGTCGTCGCGTCGGTCGCGCTGAGGTAGCCGGTGATCTCCACTTCGTCCGACGTCTCGGCGGGGCCGCCCCAGAATCTCGTCGTGCCCTCGGCGATCTTCTCGAACACGTGGATCGCCCGAATCTGTGCCAACGATCCTGCCTTCAGGAAGACCTGCACCGTGCCGAGATCGGGCACGGCCGAGATCACGAACGGCGTGATGTCGTTCACGTCGCCGTTGCCGTTGATCTTTGCGTCGATCACCTTCACCTTCTCGTCGCGGTCGTACTCGACGCTGTCGGACTTGCCGTCCTTCTTGTCGTCGTCGACGTTGACCAGGTAGAACGCGCCGCGCGCGGGCGTCCACTTGTCCTCGTCTTCGTCGTCGAGATCGTTGATGACGTCGTTCCGATCGGTGTCGACCTTGATGTCGATCGGGCATGGCGCCGGGCAGGGACCCCACGCGCGAAGCAGATGCGCAAGGTCGACCGCGTCGACGATGCCATCGCCGTCGAGGTCGGCACAGCTCCCTTGCGCCGGCCCCCACGCCGCGAGCAGGATCGCGAGATCCGGTGACGTCACGTCGCCGTCGCCGTTGAGATCCTCCGGACACAGGTTGCTCGAACCGCACCCACCGCCGCCCGCGAACGCGCAGGACGCAAGCAGCGCCGCGCCCCACGACCCCAGCCAATCCGCGCGAAGAACACGATTGAACATCACGAGATCTCCTCGGAAACGGAATCCACGCGAAGCCGCCGGCATTGAACGACTCCGACCACCGCCCCGGCTCCGCACCATGTTCCGGTGCGATCCGCGGAATGAAACGTCAAATTCCGTGATTCGCGCGAAAGGCGGGATGGCTGCCCGCGTCGCGCGCCGCGCCGACTCGTCGGTGGCGCTCGCGGCATCCGACACCCCGCCGGTTGGCCGCCCGCCGGGCGGCGTGCGCCAACGTCGGCTCGGCATCGGTTCGTTACGGTGCGGGTCGATTTCCCGGCGGGAACCCGCGCCGGAACGTGAAGGAGCGCTGCGTATGACGAGCCCAACCCACCGCGACTACTTGCCGGACGAGCCTCGGGAGATCCAAGACCTGATCTATCGCAGCGCGAAGATCGAGGCGATCAAGGAGATTCGCGCGTCGCGCGGCCTCGGGCTCAAGGAGGCGAAGGACGCCGTCGAGGATCTGGAACGGCGCATGCGCGATCGTTTCCCAAACGCCATGCCGCCGTCGCGTGGCTCTGGATGTTTCACGGTGGCGATGCTCTTGAGCGCGTCCCTCGTCGGCGCGGCCATGAGCGCATGGTGGCGAGCGCCGACGTGAGCGGGGGTTTCGCGCGGACCGCGCTCAGGCGCGCTGAGCCACGACGCGCCGTTCGCGCAGGAGCGTTGCGACGACCGCGAGGATCGCGATGCCGAGGAGTCCCGCGGCCGCCTCGGCAAACAGCATCGCCTTCGAGTCGTAGCGCTGATAGACGGCGGCGAGCACAAGCCCCATGTACGCGATCGGGGTGTTCGACAGCGACGCGAACACGTTGTACTTCGTCGCCGCTGCGCCCTTGCCGATCGCGTCGAGCACGAAGCCGGTGAACGCGGCGTACGCGAGGCCGGTGACGAACGAGTAGAGCAGGTTGAAGACGACGTAGGACGTCGGCACGAACGGCGACAGCGCCATCGCGACAGCGACGCCAGCCATGAGGACGCCGACCGCCGCATACACGCGGCGCGAGCTGAATCGGGCGCAGATCTCGCCGCCGACGAGGCATCCAAGCGCCGACACGCCTCCTCCGAGCGCCCCGTTGACGAGCGAGACGATCTGTTCGCCGACTCCCCACTTCTCGGCGACTTCCGCTTGTGCCAGCACGCCCGATGCCGCGCCGGTGCCGATCGGCAGGACGCAGAGCGCCGCGCACAGGAGTCCGCGGCGCGACTTCACCGTCTGCCACAGGTCGACTAACACGTCCGCCATCATGCCGACGACCGTGGTACGGCGCAGATCGGCGACCGCTTCCGGCACGTACCGCAGGACGCTGGCCATGCCGAGAAACGAGAGGCCCAGCGCCGCGCCGGCCATCCACGGCGACGGCAGATGCGTCGCCATCCACAGGCCCGCGCCGCCGCCGATGCCGGTGCCGCCGAGATTGCCGGCCTGGAACCAGCCGCCCACGCGCCCGCGCTGCGACTCGGGCGTCGCGTGCGCGATGAGTCCCTCGACCGCCATGCCCAGGAACGTCGTCGCGAGGTTCGTGGTGAAGATCACCACTTCGAGGAGCGCGAAGTTCGCCCGCGAGAGCGGGATCGCGCTCATCGCCACGATGCCGACGGTACAGAAGAGGACCGAAATCCAGTACCACCGCTTGCGCGTCAACGTGGTGTCGACGATCGGCGCCCAGAGGAACTTCCACACGTGCGGGAAGACGCCGGCGGTGATCAAGAGCGCGCCGTCCTCGACGGTCAGTCCGTAGCGCGTCGCGAGAAACACCATCGCCACGGTGACGTAGCCGCCAACGACGCCGAACGGCGCGATGAGCAGCGTGTAAACGAATGGATGAGGTGGTCGTTCTTCAATCGTCACCGCGTGGAGGCTCCCTCGCGGAGTATGTCAGATCGCCGCTCGCTGCGACGGAGCGCCGGGTGCCGGCAGTGCCGCGTCGATGCCGGCGTCGGCAAGCGAACGGATGATCGCCCGGTTTGCCCGCGCATCGCGCGTCGTTCGACAAGTCCGGCGCGGCGACGAGCGGCTCGGGCGCGCGAACCGACCCGGCGTCCGACGCTCCGGCGTGCGCGACGCCGACGATCGCCTCATCACGATGCGCGCGGACGCGAGCTTCTTTTCACGATGTCGCGCCCGGCGCAAGATCGGCGCAGCCGTCGCGCGAACCTGCCGCTTCGGAGTTTCATTCCGGTGCCCCCGCGTTACGGTGGCGATCGACGCGGGGGCGTCACGACACTTCATTCAGGCGACAGGGAGGCACGACATGCACGCACGGCGCAGAACGCCAGTGACCCGATCGCACCGCACTGGAGGATCGCGGCGATCGACTCGCACGAGCGCGCAGCGAACGACCGGTCGCGGCGTTTCGAAACCGCCAACCGTGCCGGCGGCGTTCGGCGCGGCGTTCGCCGAGTCACCCGCGAAGGCCCAGACCTTTGCAAAGTCGATCCTGAAGTCGAAGCAGCCAATCGTCACGCGGGCGACCGATGCCGATGCGCTGGTGCATTGGGCTTCGACGTCGACGAATCCGCAACACCGCCGAACGCTGGTGAAGGCGTTCATCCAAGCCGACGCGCAGCTCCTGTTGGTACACCAGATGGCCGGGTTGCCGCGCGAGCAGACGGCGGCGTTCGTCAAGGACTACTTCGCGGCCGGCGGGAAGATGGACCCGATCATGCAGTGGCTGCGCATCGCCGGCGGCGTGATGCGCCGCCGCGCCGAGGGAGCGCCGCGCCGCGCGTCGTCACGGCGTGCGAGTCGAGGCTCGCGCGGACTGTTCGACACGATCGGCGACTGGGTGAGCGGCGCGGCCGAGAGCGTGGGCGATGCGATCGTCGACGCCGTCGACTCGCTCGTCGACGCGGTGGTCTCCGCCGGAAAGTCCGTCGCCGACGCCGTCGCGGAAGCTGCGTCGTGGACGGTCGACGAACTCACCGACCTGGCGGAGGCGCTGATCAAGGCCGGCAAGAGCGTGACGTCGATCCTCAACGCGGCATACGCGAAGAGCGAGGCGCTGCTGAAGAAGTACGTCGAAGCGCTGCTCGACGCCGGACGCACGATGGCCGAACTCCTGCAGTGGGCCGCGACGAAGGCCGCAGCGGCCGCGTCCGCGGTCGTCGCCAAGCTGCTCGCGCTCGGGCGCACCGTGCTGCAGGTCCTGAAGGCCGTCGCGACCGCCGGCGCGTCCATCGTGCGACCGATCGTGAAGGCGTTGCTCGCGATCGGCAAGTCGGTCGCGACCATCATCGCGGCCGTCTCCGCGGAAGCGCTCGCGACGCTCAAGCCGATCATCGACGCGCTCCTCGCCGCCGGGCAATCGCTTCGCACAGTGCTGGCCGAGGCGGCGAAACAGGCTGCTGCGTCATGCCGCACGATCGTCCGCGCGCTCCTCGACCTCGGTCAAACGCTCACGTCGCTCCTCGTCGAAGCGGCCACCGCCGTCGCGGGCACGCTGCAGGCGATCATCGACGCCGTGCTCGACCTCGGGCGCACGCTCGCACAGGTGCTCGCCGCGATCGCCGGCGCCGCCGCCAGCGTCGTGAAGGCGGTGCTTCAATCGCTCCTCGCGTTGGGCAAGTCGCTCGCGGAGATCGTCATCGCCGCGGTCGGGCAGAGCGTCGCGGTCGCGATCGCGGCGTTCAAGGCGCTGCTGTCGCTCGGCAAGTCGACCGCTTCGATCCTGTTCGTGCTGGCCGGACGCGCGGTCAGCGCGCTGCGCACCGCGGTCGAGGCGCTCTTGACCATGGGCATCGCGCTCGCGGACATCGTCGAGGACATCGTCCTCGCGATTCCCGAGGCGTTCCGTCGCGGATTCTTCGAAGGGCTCGTGCAATTGGGCAAGACTCCGCTCCTCCTGCTCAAGGCGGCGGCGGAGGTGAGCGCGGCCGTTGCGCTCCTCGCGTTCGCAGTGATCATCGAGCTGTTCGGCGGTCACCGATCGCTCACCGCGAACGAGCGAAAGGAGGCGGAGCGGATCTTCGGGGCGTCGATCGATCTCGACCGCGTGCTGATCGCGGTGGCATCGATGCCCGCCGACCTCCTCAACTACATCAACGGCTCGCGACCCTTCACCACGATGTACATCATCAACTTCGCGTCGGGCGCGACGGTCGACGTGGCGACGCTGATCCACGAACTCACTCACGTGTGGCAGGGCGTGCAGACCGGACCGCTCTACATGGTGCGGGCTCTCGAGGCCCAGATCGGTGCGGGCCTCAAGGCGAAATTCCACAGCGGGAAGTACGACGACGCAGCGGCGTACGAGGTCACGAACGCCGAGCTCAAGGCGAACAAGAACGACTTCAGCAAGTTCAACCCCGAGCAACAGGCGATCATCGTCGAGCGCTACTGGGTGCGGCGTTTCGGGACGACGCCGGCCGGCGACGTCTCTTTGCTCGAACCGTACGCGAAGCAGGTCTTCACGCCGATCACTCGCGGCGTTCGCGGCGCCGCCCGCTGGAAGCCGGCGCGTCTCGTCGCACGATCGAGGGCCCATGCGATGGCGTGACGACTCGCCGACGGCGAACGTTCACTCACGCCTTCGCCTCGTCCGCGCCCCGGCGTTCCGGCGCCTCCGGTGAGAGTCGCGCGACTCTCGCGGCGTACCAGCGAAGGCCCGGCGCCGCGGTGGCGCCGTGCGCCAGGATGCTCATCGCGACCGTCACGATCACCGCGAGAACGATCGCCTCGTGGCCGGGCTGGTGCTGCGCGCTCTGGAAGTACACGATGCCGAGCACGATCGACGCGAGACCGCGCGGACCGAACCAGCCCATGAACGCCACCGTGGAGGCGCTCACCCGCGTCCCGAGGAGCGCGATCGCCACCGGCAGCATGCGCACGACGGTCAAGCTGATGATCGCGTATGCGACGTGGGACGCCTGGAACTGCGGCGCGGTTCTCGCCGCGATAATGCCGAAGTAGAAGAACACGCCGAGGTTCAGCAGGCGCCCCCAGGCCTCGGAGAACTCGGTGCTGTGGCGACCGACGTCCTTGAAGCCGACCTGCACCGCAAGTCCGGCGACGAACGACGCGATGAACATGCTCGCGCCGACTTCCTCGGCGGCCACGATGCAGAGGAGCGGCAGCGCGACGACCGCGGACTGCTCGAGCGCCGGCTCCATCCACTTCGCCCGCTGCGCCGCTCGAATGACGAAGCCCCCGAGAAGGCCGATCGCGGCGCCGACGATCGCGCCGTAGCCGAGTTGCTCGATCATGAACTCGACGAGGCCGGCGCGATCGCCGCCCTCTGCGAGTCCGTTCATCGCCATGAAGAAGAGGAGGAACGGCACCGAGAGTCCGTCGTTCAGCCCGGCCTCGACGTTGAGTCCCTCGCGTACGCGCAGCGGAACGAGCGGGCTCGAGACGATGACCTGTCCCAACCCCGCATCGGTCGGCGCGAGGATCGCGCCGAGGATGCCCGCCTCCCAGATCGTCAACTGCGGAAACACGAGCTTCGCCGCCACCGTGCCGAGCACGATGCTCAGGAGCATCCCGACGGTGAGGAGGCGAATCGGAAAGCTCTTCAGGCTGCGCAGCTCGTCGAGCGGCGTGCGGCTCGCGTCGGCGAAGAGGAGAAGCACCAGCCCGGCTTCGGCGACGCGCCGAAAGACCTCGGTCTCGGCCTGCACCTCGCGCATCGGCGGGATCAATACGAACGACAGCACGCCGAAGACCGCGAACAGGATCGGCGCGGTCACGATGGTGCGGTCGAGTCGCGCCGATACCACGCTGTAGGCAAACACGACGCAGAGATAGATGGCGAACGGGAGCATCGTGGAGTCCTCACGCCCGCGGGACGTCGTATCGCTCGATCTCGTACACCGGCACGAATCCCGCGCGGACGATGTTGCGTTCCGACGCCGAACCCGGCTCGCAACTGATGGTCGCGGCGTCGCAGCCTTCGGCGCGTGCCCGCGCCAATCGAGCGCGAAGGAGCGCCGACTGCACGCCGCGCCGGCGCGCGTCGGGAAGCGTGCTGGCCCCCTGCATGATTGCGACGCGGCCGCCGCCGTGCGTCGCGGCGACGTCGACCCATGTGACGCGACCGCCGCCGGCCGGCACGCCGTCGATCCTCGCGAGCAACTGCGCGGCGAACGGATTGCCGTGCTGCGCCTTCGCCATGTCGGCGATGAACTGCGCCATGGCGCCCGACGGCGGCGCGCCGTTGCCGAAGCCGCGCGAGACGACGTCGCGCTGCAAATCGACAGTGCTCGCGTCCACTTCTTCGAGCGTGATGTGCGGATCGATCGGCGCGTCGCCACAATCGAATCGAGTGAGGTCGAGTCCGTAGGCGACCAGGCGCAACCGCACGGTCGCGCCGCGGCGTTCGAGCCAGGTTCGCAGGCTCGAGCCGGTCAACGGGCACACGTCGACGCGCGGGCTGTCGTCGTACCGCGCGTAGAACGCCAACACTTCGTCGCCGTCGCGCTCGGTCCACGGCGAATCGAGCGCCGCGCCGCGCACCACCGAACTCGGTCCACCCACGCCGAAGAGGGCCGCGACGCCGCCGGCGACGCGGCAGTAGCCGTTGGGCGTCGCAACGCCGAGCGCGGCGGCGCGATCGAGGAAGCGCTCAAGCGCGCTGGCCGAGACCCGCTCGAGGCGCCGCGGATCGAGATTGGCGGGAAGGATCGACTGCACGGGACCGAGACGCCGGACGCGCTGAAGCGGAAGGGCCTCGTGAGGCGCCCCCGAGCGTTCGTCGCGGCAGCCTAACAGTCTGCCGCGAGCGCGCTTCGTCGGGCCGAGTCGCACCGACTTTTCAGGTTTGTCGCGGACCGCCCCATCGCCTGTGGTACTGTCCGAGGTCGTCCTCCGGAGTACCGCCATGCTCAGCGTCGTCGTCACCGTCCTCGCGCTCTCGACCGTTCCCGTCACCTCATCGAACACCGACTCGGCGCATTCGTCGACGGGGTTGCCGATCGCGGCGCAACTCGCCGACTCGCCGATCGCGGCTGGCGACTCGAACTCGGGTCAGGACAACAACAGCAAGAAGAAGAACGACAAGCAGAAGGGCAAGTCGAAGAAGGGCGAGGACGAGGCCCCCGACCTGAGCGCGGGGAAGCAAATCCTGAACTTCAGCGCGAAGGACATGTCCGGCAACAAGATCGAATTCCCGGGCGACTACAAGGGACGCGTCGTCCTCCTTGACTTCTGGGCCACGTGGTGCGGGCCGTGCATGGCCGAGATGCCGAACGTCGCCGCCGCGTACGACAAGTACCACGGCAAGGGCTTCGACGTGTTGGGCGTGACCCTCGACAACGACGGCGCTTCCGACAAGATCCATCAGGCCGAGAAGGCCAAGAACATGAGCTGGCCGCAGATCTACCAGGGCGGCGGATGGGCGACGCCGCTCGCGAAGAAGTTCGGCGTGCACTCGATCCCGCAGGCGTATCTCGTCGACGGCGACACGGGCAAGATCTTGGCGGAAGGAACGACGCTCCGCGGCGAAGGCTTGGCCCGCGCCATCGAGCCGGCGCTGGCAAAGCTCGCGAAGAAGCACGGCGACAAGAGCGACGACAAGAAGGACAGCAAGAAGGACGGTGGCAAGGACAGCGCGAAGGACGGCAAGTCCGACAGCCAATCCGACAGCAAGTCGGACAAGCAGAAGGACAGTTCGTCCTCGTCGAATGGCTCGTCTTCGTCCAACAACTCACGCTCGAACAACAGCGGGAGTAGCAAGAGCGGGAGCTCGGGCGGCGGCACGAAGAGCTGACGTGACTCTTGAGAAGGTTGCCTAGCTCGCGCAGTGGGAGCGCCCGAACGGCTTTGCCGAGCGATCGTCCGTTTTTCGCTTGGCCCGGCCCTGATTCGGCGCACAGTACGGGGCGAGGTTTGCGGACCACGGCGGCCTGAGGCCGTCCGCGTGCCCATCGCCGACCCCACGCCTCACTTCATCGCATCGTCGGGATTCCACCTTCCCCAACGGAAGAGGTCGTCGTCGTGAATCGAATCGTCACCGTCGCAAGCCTTGCCTCGCTCATCGCCCCGGTCGCGCTCGCACAGTGGCAGACCTCGTTCTCCAACGAGACGTCGTCGCGCCTGGTCATGAGTCCGACGCTCCAGAACGACAACCTTGAGAAGGACTTCGCGTGGGGCGACTTCGACAACGACGGCGATGTCGACGTCATCTGCGTGCGCAAGTTCCCCGGATCGATCCAAGGCGGGTACCCGGACATCCTCTTGATGAACGAGGGCGGCGTCCTCGTCGACCGCACGCAGGAGTACGGCACCGCTTCGCTCACGGCGGGTGATCTCGCGCTCAAGGCGCCGGTCAACGACCGAGACGTGAAAGCCGTCGACGTCAATCTCGACGGCTGGATCGACCTCGTCACCATGACCACGATGTCGGATCAGGTGAATGCGACGCTGGGACAGCCGCGCGTCTACATGAATCTCGGCAACAACGGAAGCGGACAGTGGCAAGGCTTCCGCTTCGAAGACGCGCGCATTCCCGAACTGTTCGCCAAGAACGGTTCGACCGCGAACCCTCGCGCGTGCGACGCGGTGGTCGTCGACCTCACCGGCGACGGCTACCCGGACATCTTCTTCGTCGACTACGACACGCCCGAGACGAGCGGCACCATCTGCATCGACCTGAACGGCGACGGCGACACCGCCGACGCCGGCGAGTGCCAGAGTTCGCCGGCCGAGACTTCGACGAAGGACTACGACAACAAGTTCCTCGTCAACTGGGGCACCTCCGGCGGACCCGGGCCGGGCTACTTCTTCGACTCGACGACAACGCGCTTCACCGCGACGCAACTCGCGTCGGCGTTCGGCAATGCCGTGAACGCCGGCGACTACAACGGCGACGGCTACATGGACGTCGCACGGGTGAACACGCTGACCTCCGGACAGAACGTCTCGGTGCTGTACGGCAAGGCGCCGCCGCAAACCGGCTTGTCATTCACCGGCCCGGACCTCATCTACAGCAACGCGCCGTATCACATCGCGACCGGCGACCTGAACAACGACGGCAAGCTGGATCTCGTGGTCGTCGACGACAGCCAGGATCGCGTCCTCATCAACACCGGCAACGGCACCGACGGACTCGCCAACTTCACCGCGTACACGATCAGCGACAGTCTGAGCGAGTTCGGCAACTCGGTGCAGCTCGCGGACCTCGACAACGACGGCAAGCTCGACGCGCTCATCGCGGACGTCGACGCCGACTTGCCGTCGTTCTGCCCCTCAACCGGGCGCCGCGCGCACATCTATCGAAACACCGGCGTCGTCGGCGGCCAGCTCCTCGACGAGATCGGCGAGATCATTCCGAACTCGAGCCTCGGCGCGACCTTCGACTTCGCGCCCGTAGACATCGACGGCGACGGGTGGAAGGACGTGGTCACGGGCCGTTGCGCCGGCATCGAAGTGTGGATGAACAAGCCGCCGATCGGCTTGACGTTCTCGTATCCCTCAGGACATCCGGACGTCGTCGCGCCCGGCGCGGCGACGGGCTTCAACGTCGTCCCGAATCTTCTGGGCGGCGGACCGATCGTCGCCGGCAGCCTCAAGCTCAACTATCGAGTCTCGGGCGGCGCATGGCAGCAGAGCGCGCTGACCGGCGGACCGACGACGTTCGTCGCGACGCTGCCCGCGATCGCATGCGGACAGTCGCTCGACTATTACCTGAGCGGCAAGATCACCGCGAGCACGACGACGTACACCGATCCTGCGGGCGCGCCTGCGACCTTCTACAGCGCGGTGCCGATCTCCGGCGACCTCACGGTGTACTCCACCGAGTTCGAGAACGGCGTCGACGGATGGACGACCGAGGCGATCGGCGCGGGCGTGGGCGGCGCGTGGGAGCTCGGCGATCCGGTCGGCACAAGCGTGAGCGGCGTGCCCGCGAATCCGGAGAACGACGCGACCGCCGCGCCCGGCGTGAACTGCTGGGTGACCGACAACGGCGCCGTCGGCGGCACCTCCAGCGCGAACGATCTCGACAACGGCCCGGTCAATCTGATTTCCCCGGTGTTCAGCGTTCCTGCGGGCTCCTACATCGATTGCACTTACGCCGCGTGGGCCTACTGCAACGACGCGGCGCTGCCGGCCGAGGCGGACTTCCTGCTCGTTCAATACTCCTTCGACGGCGGCGCCAACTGGACCACCGCGCGGCAGATCGGCACGACGGGCAGCACCTGGCAGACGTTCACCGATTCGCTCGGTCCGACGACGGGAACCTCGGTCATCGTGCGCTTCAGCGCCGCGGACCCGGGCAACAACAGCACCACCGAATTCGGCGTCGACAGCTTCACGTTGACGCGAACGTACTGCTCGACCGGACCGCTCTGCACCGGCGACCTGAACAACGACGGCGCGGTGACCTGCGCCGACTTCCCCCTGCTCCTCGACGCGGTGAACAACGGCGCGTCGTACTGCGCGGACCTGAATCACGACGGCCTCGTCAACAGCGCGGACATCACCGCGTTCTACGCAATCATCGGCAGCGGCGACTCCGACGGCGACCAGTGGCCGAACATCTGCGACAACTGCCCAAGCACCGCGAACGCAAACCAGGCCGACAGCGACGGCGACGGCGTCGGCAACGCGTGCGACGGTTGTCCGAACGATCCGAACAAGATCGCGCCTGGCACGTGTGGCTGCGGTGTGCCCGACACAGACAGTGACGGTGACGGTGTTCCCAACTGCAACGATGGTTGTCCGAACGATCCGAACAAGATCGCGCCAGGTGCGTGTGGATGCGGAGTGCCCGACACAGACAGCGACGGCGACGGGACGCCGAACTGCCATGACGGTTGCCCGAACGATCCGTTGAAGACGGCACCGGGCACGTGTGGATGCGGTGTCCCCGACACCGACAGCGATGGCGACGGCGTTCCGAACTGCAACGATGGTTGTCCGAACGATCCGAACAAGATCGCGCCCGGCACGTGTGGTTGCGGAGTTCCCGACACAGACAGTGACGGTGACGGCACACCAAACTGCAACGACGGTTGCCCCAACGATCCGAACAAGATCGCGCCTGGCACGTGCGGCTGCGGCGTCGCTGACACCGACACTGACGGTGACGGCGTTCCGAACTGCAACGACGGCTGCCCGAACGACCCCAACAAGATCGCGCCCGGCGCGTGTGGTTGCGGTGTTCCCGACACCGACAGCGACGGCGACGGTGTTCCGAACTGCAACGACGGCTGCCCGAACGATCCGAACAAGCTCGCGCCTGGCGCGTGTGGATGCGGCGTCCCCGACACCGACAGCGACGGCGACGGCACGCCGAACTGCAACGACGGATGTCCGAACGATCCGCTGAAGACGGCGCCCGGAACATGCGGCTGCGGCGTTGCCGACGTCGACATCGACGGCGATGGCGCCATCGACTGCATCGACGGATGTCCTGATGACCCCAACAAGACCGCGCCGGGCGTCTGCGGTTGTGGAGTTCCCGATACCGACAGCGACAACGACGGACTTCCGGACTGCGCGGACGGATGCCCGAACGATCCCAACAAGATTGTGCCCGGCACGTGTGGTTGTGGCGTCCCGGACACCGACAGCGACGGCGACGGCACGCCGAACTGCAACGACGGCTGCCCGAACGATCCGAACAAGATCGCGCCGGGCACGTGTGGTTGCGGCGTCGCTGACACCGACACTGACGGTGACGGCGTTCCGAACTGCAACGACGGCTGCCCGAACGATCCGAACAAGATCGCGCCGGGCACGTGTGGTTGCGGCGTCCCTGACACCGATAGTGACGGCGACGGTGTTCCCAACTGCAATGACGGTTGCCCCAACGACCCGAACAAGATCGCGCCGGGCGCGTGCGGTTGCGGCGTCCCTGACACCGATAGTGACGGCGACGGCACACCAAACTGCAACGACGGTTGCCCGAACGATCCGAACAAGATCGCGCCTGGCACGTGCGGCTGTGGCGTCCCCGACACCGACAGCGACGGCGACGGCACGCCGAACTGCAATGACGGTTGTCCGAACGATCCGAACAAACTCGCGCCCGGCGCATGCGGCTGTGGCGTCCCCGACACCGACAGCGACGGCGACGGCACGCCGAACTGCAATGACGGTTGTCCGAACGATCCGAACAAGATCGCGCCTGGCACGTGCGGTTGCGGTGTCCCCGACACCGACAGCGACGGCGACGGCACACCGAACTGCATCGACGAATGTCCGAACGATCCGAACAAGGTCGCGCCGGGCGCGTGTGGCTGCGGCGTCGCGGACGTTGACCTCGACGGCGACGGCACGCTCGATTGCCTCGACGGATGTCCGGGCGATCCGAACAAGTCCGATCCCGGCGTCTGCGGATGTGGAACGCCCGACGACGACTCCGACGAAGACGGCGTGCCCGACTGCCTCGACGCATGTCCGGGCTTCGACGACACGCTCGACTGCAACTCCAACGGCGTCCCCGACGGTTGCGACATCACCGTGGCGCACACGTCGATCGACACGAACCAGAACGGCGTGCCCGACGAGTGCGAGTGCATTTCCGATCTCACTGGCGACGGCATCGTGAACGGCGCCGACTTGGCGCTCCTGCTCGGCGCGTGGGGCACCGGAGGCGTCGGCGACATCAACGCATCAGGCACCGTGGACGCGGCGGATCTTGGACTTCTCCTGGGCGCGTGGGGCTTCTGTGCCCAGATCCCCGACGCGAGCGGTCCGTAAGGCGCGGCGGCGATCGGTCGTGTGTCCGCACGTCCCGTCGCCGGGGCGCAATCGTGAGCGCACCGACGGCCCGCGCTGCGCCATCGCGGAACGCGACTCCGAGTTCGTTCGTCTGCCCCTGCACTCCGACCGTGCGCGTTTCGCGCGAAGATTCGGCCTGAGGTGAATCACTTGCGCACATCCGACGCACTCCACATGGAGAACGCCCGTGCGATGGCCTTCGTCCATCACCTCGTCGCTCGTTCCGCCTGACGTGCACTGCCAGCGGACACCGAGCGCCGAAGCGAAGCCTGTCCCGGGCGCACCCATGGTCCGCACGTCGCGCCGCGTCACGAAGCCACCAAGCGCGACTCAGCACGAGACGTCCCGCCGTCGAGCCCGAACCCAACGCTCGACGGCGGGACACGATCGTGAGGCGAGGCGCGGCGGCCGCGCGTTGCCGGCCTCGGCCTACGATCGCGACAAGGCATCTGTGAGGGAGGGTTCGTCATGAAACGCTTCGATCCGCTCGAGTCGTTCGCCTCGATGCGCCACGAGTTCGGTGAACACGGCGGCGTCAACATGTCGATCGAGGCGAGCACGACCTTCACGGTCATGCACGCCCACACGATGCCCGAGATCTTCCACGGCCAGCGCGGCCCCGACGCCGGCGGCTGCTACCTGTACGGCAGGCACTTCAATCCGACCGTGTACGTGTTAGGCCGGCAGATCGCCGCGATCGAAGGCGCTGCCGCTGGCTACGCCGCCGCGAGCGGGCTCGGCGCGATCTCGGCGACGGTGTTGCAGCTCTGCAACCACGGCGACCACGTCGTCGCGGGGAACACGATCTACGGCGGGACGTTCGCGCTGCTCAAGGACTACCTCCCGCTCAAGGCGGGGATCTCGACGACGTTCGTGCCGGCGCACGAGCCGGCGGCCGTCGAGCGTGCGATCACGCCGCACACGAAAGCGATCTACGTCGAGACGATGAGCAATCCGACGCTCCGCGTGCCGAACATCCCGGCGCTCGCGAAGATCGCCCATCAGCACAAGATCTCGCTCGTCGTCGACAACACGTTCGCGCCGATGATCGTGAGCCCGATCCAGCTCGGCGCCGACATCGTGATCCACTCGCTCACGAAGTTCATGAACGGCGCGAGCGACATCATCGGCGGCGCGGTCGTCGGTCCCTCGGCATTCATCGCCAGCATGATGGACCTGCACACGGGTTCGCTCATGCTGCTCGGGCCCACGATGGATCCGCGCATCGCGTTCGAGGTGAGCCTGCGACTTCCCCACCTGGGGCTCCGCATGGCCGAGCACGGACGTCGCGCAATGGCCTTTGCCGAGCGGATGGAAGCGCTCGGCCTGCCGGTCACCTATCCGGGACTCGCCTCGCATCCCGACCATGCGCTCCTTCGCGGGATGATCAATCCTGGCTTCGGCATGGGCGGCGTGCTTGCGGTCGACTTCGGCACGCAGGAGCGGGCCGAGGAACTCATGGAGACGCTCCAGAACGACGAGCGATTCGGCTACATGGCGGTCAGCCTCGGGTACTTCGACACGCTCATGTCCTGCTCGGCGGCGAGCACCTCGAGCGAACTCAGCGACGAGGATCAGCGCCGCGCCGGCATCCAGCCCGGCCTCGTGCGCATGTCGCTCGGCATCACCGGTTCGCTCGAGCAGCGGTGGACCCAGTTCGAGACGGCCCTGCGGAAGCTGGAGATGGTCCCGGCGCGGCCGATGACGCCGATCGCCGGTTGACGGTGCGAACCGGCGAACGCATGCTGCGCGCGTGAGCCGTCTGGAGTTCCTCGCATCGCCGTGGGTGTCGATCGGCGCCGCGCTCGTCGGCGCTCTCTGGCTCGCGTGGGCGCTGATCGGCCGGAAGCCCACGCATCCGGAGTGCCTGCGGTGCGGACACGATCTCACCTCGCTCGCGTCGGAACGCTGCCCGGAATGCGGCCGCGCGGTGCGCTCGCCGCGCGAACTCACGCGGCGTCGTCGACGACCGCGCATGGCGATCTCGGCGCTGCTCCTCTTCGCGGCAGGCCTGTTCGGCATCACGCAGACCCTGCCCGCCGCGTGGTGGATACCGCGCACGCCGACTCCCCTGCTCCTCGTCCTGGCCGGTCGGTTCTTCGATGAGGAGACGACGCGCGACATCGCGTGGGAGTTGGAAGACCGCTTGTCGTTCAGCGACGCCTGCGTCGCATGGAGCGAGGTCCCGCAATGGCCCGCGTGGGAACAGGCGCTGGTCGAGCCCGCGATCGAACGACTCGAATCGATCTTCGCAGCGCCGGGCGAGTTCACGACGCTGCGCGAGTTCGCGGGGTGCCCGCGCCCGTATGACGACACACCGACACCCGGACCGCCGCCGAACATCGCGCTCGATCTCTCGCCCGAGGAACTCGTCGAACAGCTCCACGCGGCCGTGAGGGTGCGCAGCGAACACTGCCTGACAGACTGGAGAGCGGTCCTCCAATCGCAAGGGATCCCGTACACCGGACCTGTCCCCGACCGCGACGGAGCGGTACCGCATGCGATGTGTCTGCCCCTCGCGAGCGGCACCTCCGAGCGCGACTGCGTGGTTCGCTTCGGGCTCGATCGCTTCGAGGGTGAAGCGATCTGGTTCCACCGCGACGACGACGGCCGCTGGCGAAGCGTCGGTCGCGCCTGCGCCGTGCCTGGCCCGGACGGGTATCGCGCGAGTGCCGGGGACGTCCTTGCCCACATCATCGGCGACGACGCGATCGTCGAGGCGCGCGTGCATCGGGGAAGCGGAACGGGGTGCTTCTGGCAGGTGTCGCGACTCATCGACGTCCGTAGCGGCCGCGAAGTCCTCGAGGTGCCGAAACTCATCCGCGAAGCGCCGATGTCGCGTCGTTCCGAGTTGACCACCGAACTCCAGTGGCCCGATGCAACCTCGACGCGCGTCCTCGACCTCGTCGCGCACATCGAACATGGCGTTGACGACACGATCATGTCCCGCAGCGCATTCGTGATGCGCTACGAGCGCTCCGCGAACGACCAGCCGTTCGAACCGCGATCGATTCGCTGGCTCGGCCCGCCACCACCGGGCGTCGCCGACCCGCAACGGGTGCCGCTCCTCGGCAAGTGGTGGCGTACGTCGGCCGCCGAGATCGCCCGGATGCACGGCATCGACCCGTCGCGCCTTCCGGAGTGGTGAGGCGCAGCGTTCCGATTGGTGTGTTAGCCGCCGCCGAACACCGCCGCCGACAGATCCTTCGACGACAGTCCCTTCATGATGAGGGCCACCGCCTCGGGGTTCGTGGCGTTGCGCAGCGCTTCGGTGCCGCTGATGATCTCCGCCTTCCACAACTTCGCCAGATGCTGGTCGAAGAGCTGCATGCCCGCGTCGCCGTTGGCGATCGCCTGCGGCAGGAGCTTCGGCGTGCCTTCACGAATCATCTTGCGCGTCACCGGCGTGCTGCGCATGATCTCTACGACCGGGATGCGGTCCTTGCCGTTGATCGTCCGCGCGAGGCGCTGGCTGATGACGGCTTCGATGTTGGCCGCGAGCTGCATGAGCAGCAAGTCGCGCTCGTCCGGCGGGAAGAGCGCGATGATGCGCTGGATCGTCTGCGACGCGTTCGTCGTGTGCATCGTCGAGAATACCGTGTGACCCGTATCGGCCGCCTGGAGCGCGGTGCGCATCGTCTCGGCGTCGCGAAGCTCGCCGAGGAGGATCACGTCGGGATCCTGTCGCAGCGCCACCCGCAACGCCGCGAGGAAGCTGGGCGTGTCCGATCCGAGCTCGCGCTGCGCGATGAGGGACTTCTTCGAACGGTGCACGAACTCGATCGGGTCCTCGATCGTGATGATGCGATGCCCGTGGGCCTCGTTGATGTGGTCGATCATCGACGCGAGCGTGGTGCTCTTGCCGCTGCCCGTCGTGCCGGTGACGATCACGAGTCCGCGCGGCGTCTCCGCGATCTCCTCGATGACCGACGGAAGGTTGAGATCCTCGAACCGCGGAATGTTGACCGGGATGAGACGAATCGCAAGCGTGAGGAATCGCTGCTGATAGAACGCGTTCACGCGGAAGCGGGCCCGACCGGGCATCTCGAAGCTGAAGTCGGAGCTGCGGGCCTCGTCGAGTCGGAGCTGCGCGTCTTCCGGCGCAATCTGCCGCATCACTTCGCGGATCCAGTCGTCGGTGAGCGCCGTCGCGTCGCTGATCGGAACGAGTTCGCCGCCCTTGCGGATCATCGGGGGACGTCCCACCTGCAGGTGGAGGTCGCCGACGTTCATTTCGACCGCGGTGTTGATCAGTGACGCGAGATCCATGCTGGCTCCAGGTTGGGCTGCGCGGTGGGATCCGAGGCTCGGATTGTCGAGGTCGCATCATCGTCGAGACCCGTCGTCGCTGCCAGTGGCCGGCGACGAATCGCGACCGCCGCCGTACGCTTCTCCGCGCACGCGATCCGCAGGAATCAACGATGTTCTTCCGATGGTTTCGTCGCCGCCGAATTCGGCGGACGCCATTCCCGCCGAAGTGGCGCCTGCTCCTCCATCGCACGCTGCGCTTCTGGGCCGACCTCAGCGCCGACGAGCAGGCCCGCATGGAAGACGAGATCCGCTTCTTCATCGCCGAGCGCAACTGGGAAGGGTGCGGCGGTCTCGAGCTCGACGAGTCGATGCAGGTGCTGATCGCGGCGCAGGCGTGTCGCCTGCTGCTCGGACGACCGAACGAGCGCTTCTCGAACGTGAGCGCGATCCTCGTCTATCCGAGCGGCTACTTCACCGGGCCGGAGCAGACGTCGGTCCTCGGCGCTGGCGCCCGCATCGTCGAGAGCGGCGGCAAGCCGGTGCTCGGACAGGCGCACCAGAACGGGCCGGTGATCCTCTCGTGGTCGCATACGGTTGCTGGCGCGGTGCACGACGACGACGGCGAGAACGTCGTGCTGCACGAGTTCGCGCACAAGCTCGACATGATGAACGGCGTGGTCGACGGGACACCGCGCATGGACTCCGCCGAACAGGCGAAGGCCTGGCACGAGGCGATGACCGCGGCGCGCGAACGCCTTCAACAAGACCTCCGCCTGGGTCTGCCCGCCCCGCTGCGGCCCTACGCGCTCACGAACCCGGGCGAGTTCTTCGCGGTCTCGACCGAGGTCTTCTTCGAGCGGCCGGACGCGATGGCCGAGTGGGACGAGGAGCTCTACCGCGTGCTCGCCGAGTGGTATCGGCAGGACCCGCTCGCGCGGCGTTCGTGAGGGTCGGCGTAGTTCGAACCCGTCGCCCCGACTTTGCGGCCTGCCCGAGGTCGCCGTTACTCTGCCGCGAACGCAGCGGCCGGCGCAACGGCCTCGGAGCGATCCAGCATGTCCGAACACAGCGGCGGCTCGTCGGCAAGTCCGTTCCTCGATCCGAACATCCCCGCGTTGCCCGAGGACGCGACGCCCGAAGAGAAGGACCTGCACTGGTACACGCACGTGTACCAAGGCGACAAGATGCCGCAGCTCACGTTTCGCGCCGTCGCGATGGGCGCGATCCTCGGCATGTTGATGAGCGTGTCGAACCTGTACACGACGCTGAAGGTGGGTTGGGCCTTCGGCGTGGCGATCACCTCGTGCGTGCTCTCGTTCGTCATCTGGAACGTGATCCGCGCGCTGAGCGCCGGCCGCGTCTCGTCGATGTCGATCCTCGAGAACAACTGCATGCAGTCGACGGCCTCCGCCGCGGGCTACTCAACGGGCTCGACGATCGCGACGTGCTTCGGCGCGCTCCTCCTGCTCGACCCGAACCATCAGCATCAGACGTGGTGGGTCGTGGGCTCCTTCACGCTCGCGACGGGCGCGATGGGCGTGTTCCTCGCGATCCCGATGAAGCGGCAGATGATCAATCAGGAGCAGCTGCCGTTCCCGTCGGGCATCGCCGCGGCGACGACGCTCAAGAGCCTCTACAGCCACGGCGCCGAGGCGCTCCGCAAGGCGTACGCGCTGGTCATCGCGCTCGTGTTCGGCGGCATCGTCGGCATCCTGAACACCACCGAGGGAACGCTCGGCATCCTCGACCGCTTCTTCGCGTGGATGCGGGCGAACCTCTTCAACGTGCAGATTCCCGAGCAGGTGCCGGAGAAGGGATTCCTCCTCGTCGAGGGCAAGCCGCTGGTCGGCTGCGCGTTCGAGCCCAGCGTGCTGCTGATCGCCGCGGGCATGATCGTCGGGCTGCAGGTGTCGCTCTCGATGCTCGCGTCGTCGGCGCTCCTCTACTTCGTCATGACGCCGTGGCTCGCGGGCATCGACGCGCAGCACGCGAGCGATCCCGCGTGGGTGATCTCGATTCCGCTCGTCGGCGGCGGCACGGTGTATCACCCGCCGCGCTGGGGACTGTGGGGCGGCACCGCGGTGATGGTGTTCGCAAGCCTCACGTCGCTCGCGCTGCAGTGGAAGACCGTCGCCCGCTCGTTCAAGATGCTGCGCCGCGGCGAAGCCGCGACCGAGCACGATCGCGTGCAGGAAAAGCTCGCGGAGATCGAGGTGCCGACCTCCTGGCTCGTCGCCGGCATGGTGCCGATCACGCTTGCGATGATCGCGATCCAGATCGTCGCGTTCAGCATCCACTGGTGGGCCGGCGTGATCGCGGTCGCGCTGTCGTTCGTCCTCTCGCTCGTCGCGTGCCGCGCCACCGGCGAAACCGACACGACGCCGATCGGCGCGATGGGCAAGGTGATGCAGTTGACGTTCGCGCTCATCATGCCGAAGCAGGTGATGCCCAACCTCGTGTCCGCAGGCATCGCCGCGAACAGCGCGTCGTCGAGCGCCGACCTCCTCACCGACCTCAAGAGCGGTTACCTGCTCGGCGCGAATCCGCGCAAGCAGTTCCTGGCGCAGTTCGTCGGCATCTTCTTCGGCACGCTCGCGATCGTGCCGGCGTGGTACCTCATGATCCCGAACGTCGAAGCGCTCGAGAAGTATCCGCTGCCCGCGACGCGCACGTGGGAAGCCGTGGCGAAGGTCTTGTCGCAGGGCCTCGACTCGCTGCCCGTCTCGGCGCGCTGGGCCGCGCTCATCGGCGCGTTCATCGGCATCGCGCTTCCCATCATCCAGAAGCGATTCCCCAAGGCCCGACCCTACCTGCCGAGCGCCATGGGCATCGGTCTCGGCTGGGTCGTCTTCTTCAGCAACGCGCTGTCGTTCGCCATCGGCGCGGTCATCGCGTACGTCTGGTCGAAGCTCGATCGCCGGACGCACGACGCCTACAACGTCCCGATCGCATCGGGTCTCGTCGCAGGCGAGTCGATGCTCAAGGCGCTGCTCGCAATGGCGGCGACGGCAATCGGCCTGCTCGGCATGTCGAAGTAACGGCAACAGCGCAGCCGACGAAGCGAGCGAGCATCACGTCGAGCAATCGCTCGGCGTGATGCTCGCCATTCGGTCGCTGCGCGATGCGGCTCAGCCCTGCGCCGGGCAGGTCCCCCACGCGCCAAGCAGGATCGCCAGATCCGCCGCGTCGGTCGTGCCGCTGCCGTCGAGATCCGACAGGCCGCCGCCACCCCAACCGCCGAGGAGCAGCGCCAGGTCCGCGGCGTCGACGGTCCAGTTGCCGTCGAGGTCGCCGATGCAGTCGGGCACCCGCGTGCCGATCGGCTCGAGTTGTTCGAACGGCAGATCCCTCCACGCGTCCGTGTCGTGCTGCGCCGGATCGAAGTTCGTCCGACTGCGGGCGATGCGCAACGTCGTTCCGACGTTGAGGCCCGCGAACGCCGAGGAGTCGCCGGGCGTCCACTGTCCTGCGGACGACTTCACGAAGACCTTCGCCGTGCCGCCGGAGACGACGTATGCGGAGCCGCCGTCGTCGAACTCGATATCGCTGAGCGCGGAGAACTCGCCGATCGTCTGGACGGGGATCATCGTGCCGTTCGGCGTCGATGGCCGCAGCAGGCCGCGGGCTTTCGTATCGCTCGACGACGCGAACCAGACCACGCCGTCGGCCGGATTGACCGACATGCGCACGGCGCCGCCGAGCGGGATGTTCGTCGGGATCGTGTAGCTGACGATCGGATCGCGCGGCGAGCCGAGCGAGCGCGGCATGTCGGACAGGATGCCGCCGAATCCGGACGAGAACGGCATCGCGACCAGCACGCGATCGAGCGCGTCGTCGTAGGCGATCGCCTTCGGCTGGAACGGCAGCACCACCGACTTCTTCAGCACGCCGGTGAGGTCGTACTTCCGCACAACGGCGCCGCCGCCGATCGTGAAGAGTTCGCCCATGCGCCCGAGCGCGAGGCGCGTCGCGTCGGTGTTCACGAGGATCGTCGTCGATCCTTCGACGGGATCGATGCGCACGAGTTGCTGCGGCGCCGAGCCTCCCGATCCGCGCAGCGCGTACCAACCGACGAGGTTCTCGTCGTCGACGAGGTCCAGGATCGGCGCATTCGGGATCGGGAACGGCGACGGATCGCCGACGCCGCCGAAACCCGGGGCCAACGGGAGCTCCTTGATCACCTCGAAGTCCTTCCAGAAGACGCCCGACTTCGGCTTGACGGCGATGTACCCGTCAACGAGTCGCTTCACGCCGTCGTTGTGCGGTTCGTCGAGGCCGGACAGCGTCTTCTGCGTCCAACTCAGCAGGATGCCCGTGTCGGTCGTGACGTAGAGCGTTTCGCTCGTCACCGTGTACTGCTTGCTCGCGTATGGGGAGGGCCCGAAGATGTCGCCGTCGTCGCCCGGATCGCGCGAGGAGAGCAACTGCGTCGCGCCGTCGGCGAACGCCTCGGCCATCGTCACGCAATGCCCGCTCGTGCGCCGGTAGATCGTGTCGCCCTGCGATGTTCCGCCGACCGGCTTGTAGCGGCCGTAGCAAAACGCGACCAGATTGCCTTGGTATCCGAGCTTCGCGAGGTTGGCGAAGTTCGTCGTCGGCGCCTCGAGGTCGATGAAGCGCGCCGTCCAGACGAGATCGTCTTCGGCGCTGCCGAGCCAGCCGTGGTCGAGGATCGCGTTGTAGACGTTCTCGATCGAACCGCCGCACGGCAAGGTGGCGCACTCGCCGTCACCGCCCGGATCGCCGACACAATCGGGATCGTCAGGATCGCTGCCGCCGGGACTGATGCCGGCCCAGCCGCCGAGATCTTCGAGGAGTCCCGTCACCGCGTAGTACGTGTCGTAGCCCGAGTAGTCGCCTGGCCCGGGCACCACCGCCGGATAGCCGTGATTCGCGATGTACATCAGCATGTTCATGTGCGACGTGGGGACGCAGTAGCAACTGCCGCTGTTCGGCAGGCCGACGCGCTTCTGATCCTGATCCGGGATGCCCACGCGCTTGTGGTGGAAGTGGTTCGCGTCGCTCCACGTGTTGATGGTGACGTTGGCGATGGCGCAGGACGCAAAGGTCCCAGCGAGCGCAGCGATCGCGCAGATCCGGCGAGTCGTCGACATGGCGGTTCCTCCGAGATGGAGCTTCGTTGGCGGTGCGCGAACGCTCGCACACCGAAAGGCGTGACGCCGTCGTGGCGGGCGCTGCGGCGATCACGACGATCGGTGTCGCGTGTTCGCCGCCTCGCCCACGCCGGCATGATGCGCCGAGCGCGCCGCTCGCCCCTCATGAAGAATCCGACATTCGTCCAGGTCCCGCCGCGAGCGTCGCCCGATGCGTCGCGACGGCGTCGAACGCTCGCCTTCCAACGGTTCGTGCGTCCGCGGACGCGGACGCGTCTCGATCAGGTGGGCACGACCGCGCGCCGGCCCGTCGCCGCGCGTGCCTAACGATTCGTCGTTTTGTCGCACGAGTGTACCGCGCGGTGAATTGAACGCCGGCATTCGCGCGCCGCGCCGGTCTCTCGGACGATTCGTCCGTGATTGATGCGCGACGAACGCGTCGACGATGCGCCACGCACGACGGCATCGTCGTAGCATTGGGTTCCCTCGATGGTCGCCCGCGCCGCGAATCGCGCATCCGCGATCCGCATGAGCGCCCGGCGATCTCGAGACTGGAGAGACGCAATGGCACTCAGCCTTCATCTGAACGGGAAGCGCGGGGCGGATCTGCTCCACGACCCGATGTTGAACAAGGGAACGGCATTCACGCGGCACGAGCGCGACGCGCTCGGTCTTCGCGGGCTCCTGCCGCCGCGCGTGCACACGCAGGCGGAGCAGGTCGAGCGAGTGCTCGAGAACGTGCGGAAGAAGAGCGACGACCTGGAGAAGTACATCGCGCTCGTGGCGCTGCAGGAGCGCAACGAGAACCTCTTCTACCGCGTGCTGATGGACAACCTCGACGAGCTCATGCCCATCGTCTACACGCCCACGGTCGGACAAGCGTGCCAGCGCTACACGCACATCTTCCGGCGGCCCCGCGGCCTCTACATCTCGCTGCAGGATCGCGGCCACGTCCGCGAGATCCTGCAGAACTGGCCGCAGTCGGACGTCCGCATCATCGTCGTCACCGACGGCGAGCGCATCCTGGGCCTTGGCGACCTCGGCGTGAACGGCATGGGAATCCCGATCGGCAAGCTCTCGCTGTATACGGCGTGCGCGGGCATTCATCCGCGCTGGTGCCTGCCGGTGACGCTCGACGTGGGCACCAACAACGAATCGCTGTTGAACGACCGGCTCTACTTCGGGCTTCATGAACGACGCGTGCGCGGTGCGCCATACGACGAGTTCGTCGACGAGTTCGTGCAGTCGGCGCGGACCGTGTTCCCGAACGTCTGCATCCAATTCGAGGACTTCGGCAACACCAACGCGTTCCGCCTGCTTCGGCACTACCGCGACCGGACGTGCTGCTTCGACGACGACATCCAGGGGACGGCGGGCGTGGCGCTCGCCGGTCTCTTCTCCGCGATGCGCCTGACGAAGGGGCGACTGCGCGACCAGCGCGCTCTCTTCCTCGGCGCGGGCGAGGCGGGCATCGGGATCGGCGACCTGATCGTGTCGGCGATGGTCGCGGAAGGCGCGACGGAAGCGGACGCGCGGAAGCGCTGCTGGTTCGTCGACTCGAAGGGCCTCGTGGTGCGCTCGCGCACCGATCTCGCGGAGCACAAGCTGCACTATGCCCACGAGCACGCGCCGATCACCGACTTCCTCCGGGCGGTCGAAGCGATCAAGCCCACGGCGATCATCGGCGTCTCGGGCATGCCGCAGACGTTCACCGAGCCCGTCGTCCGCGCGATGGCTCGACTCAATCCGCAGCCGATCATCTTCGCGCTGTCGAACCCGACGTCGAAGGCAGAGTGCACGGCGGCCCAGGCGTACGAGTGGACCGACGGCAAGGCGATCTTCGCGAGCGGCAGCCCGTTCGCGCCGGTCAACCACAAGGGCCGGACGATCGTGCCCGGCCAGGGCAACAACTCGTACATCTTCCCGGGCGTCGGACTCGGCGCGATCCTGAGCGAGGCGACGCGGGTCACCGACGAGATGTTCTCGCTCGCCGCCCGCGTGCTTGCCGACCTCGTGACGCCGGCGGATCTCGCGATGGGGCGCATCTATCCGGATCTGGCCCGCACGCGCGAAGTCTCCGCCGCGATCGCGACGGCCGTCGTCGAGCTCGCGTACCAGCGCGGCCTCACCGAGAAGCACCGCCCGGCCGACATCGGCGCGTTCGTCCGTTCGCAGATGTACGACCCGACGTACGTCGAGTATGCGTGATCTCGACCGGATTCCCCAAGCGCCCGACGCGCGTCGCAACTCGGACAACAACGTCCATTCTGCTGCCTGACAGCCTGCTAAGGAGTTCACCATGCCTCGCAGTGCCAAGCACTCCTGGGCCGAGCCCTGGAAGATCAAGATGGTCGAGCCGATCCGCATGACCACGCGCCCGGAGCGCGAGGCGGCGATCGCGGCGGCCGGATTCAACACGTTCCTCCTGAAGAGCGAGGACGTCTACATCGACCTGCTCACCGACTCGGGCACGTCGGCGATGAGCGATCGCCAGTGGGCCGGCCTGATGCTCGGCGACGAGGCGTACGCCGGCAGCGTCAACTTCTATCACCTCGAGGCTGCGGTGCGCGAGTACTACGGCTATCGCCACGTCATACCGACGCACCAGGGGCGCGGCGCCGAGCACCTGCTCAGCCGGATCTGCATCAAGCCCGGCGACTTCATCGCCGGCAACATGTACTTCACGACGACGAAGGCGCATCAGGAACTCGCCGGCGCGCGATTCGTCGACGTGATCTGCGACGCGGCGCACGACCCGAAGAGCGAGGAGCCGTTCAAGGGGAACGTCGACCTGCGCAAGCTCCAGGCGCTCATCGATCGCGTCGGCGCGAAGAAGATCCCCTACCTGTGCATGCAGATGTGCGTGAACATGGCGGGCGGACAGCCGGTCAGCCTCGCGAACGTGCGCGAGACCTGCGCGCTGTGCCACAAGCACGGAATCCGCGTGTTCCTCGACGCGACGCGGGCCGTCGAGAACGCGTGGTTCATCCGGACGCGCGAGCCCGGATTCGAGCATTGGACCGTCGCACAGATCCTCCGCGAACTCTGCTCGCACAGCGACGGCTGCACGAACTCGGCGAAGAAGGACTCGCTGGTCAACATCGGCGGCTGGCTCGCGGTGAACGACGACGCCCTCGCGGAAGAGGCCCGCAACCAGGTCGTCCTGTTCGAGGGCCTGCACACCTACGGCGGCCTCGCCGGCCGCGACATGGAGGCGATGGCCATCGGCATCGGCGAGTCGGTGTGCGAAGACCACATCCGCACGCGCATCGGACAGGTCCACTATCTCGGTCGGCTGCTGCACGACGCAGGAGTGCCGATCATCCGACCGGTCGGCGGCCACGGCGTGTTCATCGACGCCGCGGCGTTTCTCCCGCACATCCCCCGCGACCAGTTCCCCGCCGAGGCGCTCGCGGCCGCGCTGTACGTCGACAGCGGCGTGCGCGTGATGGAGCGCGGCGCGGTGTCGGCGGGCCGCGATCCCGACACGCGGGCCAACATTTTCCCGAAGCTCGAACTCGTACGACTCACCATTCCGCGGCGCGTCTACACGCAAGCGCACATGGACGTGACGGCGGAGAGCGTCATCGACCTCTTCCAGAACGCGGAGCGAATCGTCGGACTTCGCTTCACGCATGAGCCTCGCTACCTCCGCTTCTTCCAGGCCCGATTCGCCCCGGTCGAAGGCGACGTCGTCCTTCGCGCGGAGCACTCGACCTCCCGACCTGAACGACCGGCGACCACGGCCTCCGCATCGCGCTGATCGACACGATCGGCACGACTCACCCAGCCCGGAGGGCTTCGCTCCCCGGGCGGGCGATGTCGTCGCGCCGCGACCTCCGCGGCTGAAGCCACCGTGATCCGCTGCCGATGATCGAGCGAGTCGGCATTGGGGGGAACACGCATGGCGATCGGAGGAGGACGCGCCTCGGGCGGTACGAGACGAACGCTGTTGCTCAGCGCCGCAACGACGCTCGGCACGGTGGCGGCACTCCTGCACTCGGCACTCGGCGCGGCGACGAACGCTGACATCGGTGGCCAACGCGCGCCGTCGTTCGAGTCCGATCTCGACGGCCGCTCGCCGCTCGCCGCGCAGCCGTCGTCGACGTGCACCGGCTGCCACCGGCTTCAGCAGTCGTTCTCGCATCCGGTCGACTTCGCTCCTTCGTCCACGATCCCGTCGTCCCTGCCGTTGCATGGCGGCCGCATGACCTGCACCACCTGTCACGATCCGGTCACGGCGCGCGGCCACGCCGAACAGCCGGCGCGAGGTCTCTCGTTCCTTCGCGGCGGCGACACGGTGTCGACCATCTGCAGCGCGTGCCATGACGCGATGAGCGGTCGCGCGGGCGTGCACGGCAAGGGGATTCCTTGGGCGCACCTCGAGTCGGCGAAGAAGGATCGCCGCGCCGATCACGGCGCCGATCCCGAGAGCCAGAGCTGCATGAGTTGCCATGACGGCGTCAACGCGAGCGATGCCGGCGCGCATTCGGTGCGCGGGATGGGATCGCGCGGCCTGCCGGGCGAACTCGGGGACCATCCGATCGGCGTCGTCTTCGGCGCGCCTGCCCTGCGCGGGCAGCCCGAGATTCGGCTCGTCTCCCCGGCCAGGCTCGACCGGCGCATCCGACTGTTCGACCGCGCCGTCGGGTGCGGCTCGTGCCACAACCCGTACGCGCGGTCCGACGCGCTCCTGGTCATGAGCAACCATCGGAGCCAGCTCTGCCTGGCGTGCCACGTCGAGTAGCCCCGCACGGCCACGGCCCCGACTCGTTCCGTTGACCTCCGCCGAGGCGCTCCGCGCGTCCCGCTTTCCCGCATTTGAGATCCCTTCGTCTTCCGCGCTATCGCGAATGGGACGGCGTGGACGCGCGTTTCGCGCCGGGCGGGCTCAGATGCCCTCGTTTCTCACGAGGACACTCGCAGGAGCGAGGTCGGGCTGCATCCGCAGCGGAGTGGCGCTCCCCTTGCTGAAGGTGCCGCAGAGTCGCGACTCCCTGCCATGCAAGCACTCCCTTTCTCCACGCCGATGCCGCGCTCATCCGACGCGAGCCGCCCGCGACCCGGGCAGCCGAGTCGGGAGCGCGCCGGCGCGAGGGGAGCGGCGGCGGGATTCGCGGGACTCCTCCTCGCCTCGGCGCTGGGGCTCGCGCAAGCCACGCAACCGCCGCCGCCTGCTGCTCCTTCTCAGTCGGCGACGGAGTTCCAGCAGGACCTGCGCCAAGGACCGCGCGGCATGCTCGCGGTTCGCGCGGTGCAAGGGACGAAGGACGGACCGGCCGTCGCTGGCGACGAGGCGGAGGTGCTCTTCTTTCAGGGCGATCGGCCGGTCAAGCAGATCAAGACGATCCTCGACGAACAAGGTCTGCTCCTGATCGACGACCTGCCGGTCGGACTCGGCTTGCGGCCGCTCGTCCGCATCAAGCACGGCGGCGTCTTCTATCAGAACGTCGGCGCGACGCTCGACGCGAATCGACCGAAGGGATCGATGGACGTCACCGTGTACGAGGTCACTGACAACGCGCCGCCGTGGACGATCGTCATGCGTCACATCGTCGCGACGCGGGCGCACGACGGCCTCGACGTGTCGGAGATGGTCGTGGTGAACAATCCGACCGACCGCACGTGGCTCGGCGCGCCGCCCGCTCCCGATGGACGGCGGACGACCGTCACCGTCGCGCTCCCGGCGTCGGCCGCGGACGTGCAGCTTGAGCGCGGCTTCCACGGCTGGTGCTGCACGGCCTTCGATCGCCCCGTGCTCGCCGTGCAGATGCCCTTCATGCCGGGCGAATACAGCTATCGATTCGCGTATCACGTCCCGCTGCATGAAGGCGCGGCCGATCTGCGCGTCTCGGCGCCGGCGACGACCCAGCGGGCCGCGATCTTCGTCCCCGACGCCGGTGAACGCGCCGAGCCGGCCAACGTGAACGACGGCGGCATCGCGACCGACGGGGACCTGAAGGCGCACATGTTCACCGCCGACGCCGTACCGGCAAGCACGCCGTTTGGCGTGTCGCTGAGCGGATTCGTCACCGCGGCCACGGCGCCTGCGGCATCCACCGCGCCCGTGAGCACGGGAAGCTCCGCGGCGTTCTGGGTGCTCGGCAGCCTCGTTGCGGTGCTCCTCTTCTTCGTCGTCGTCAAGGTCTTCCAGCGCAGCACGGCATGACGGGCGACCGCCCCGCCACCCCGACGTTCGCCGCGCCTCCTCCATGCACCTCGTGAGCCGCACAGCCATCCGGATCTACTGGACGCTCACCGCGCTGACGCTCGCGGGAGCGACGCTCACCGCGGCGCTGTACGCGCCGGTCGATCCGGAGATGGGTCCGGTCCAGAAACTCATCTACCTGCACCTGCCAGCCGCGGTCGTGACCTTCCTCGCGGCGTTCGCCGTGTTCGTCGGCAGCGTCGGATTCATGTGGACGCGCGAGCCAGCGTGGGACCGCTTCGCCGCAGCCGCGGCCCGCACGACGCTGATCTTCAGTTGCGTCGTCCTCATCACCGGCATGGTGTGGGCGAAGTTCTTCTGGGGGTACTGGTGGACGTGGAGTCCGCGCCTCACGTTCACGCTCGTGCTGGCCATCCTGTACGCCGGGTACTTCGTGGTGCGCTGGATGATCGGGCCGGGACAGCGCCGCGCGTTCGTCAGCGCCGTGTACGGCGCGATCGCGTTTCTCGACGTGCCACTGGTGTATCTCTCGGTCGGACTCCTGCCCGACGTGCATCCGACGTCGGTGCCGCTGACGGCGGAGATGCGCGAGACGCTGGCGATCTGGTTTGTCCTCGTGGTGCTCGTAGCCATCGGCATGAGCGCTGCCCCGCTGCTGCGCGAGGCGTGGCGCCGCGCAGGAACACTGGAAACCAGCGGCCGAACCGAGCGCGGAACGCAGCGGCCCGCCTGATTCCGCTCGAGCGGACCTGGCTCGCGCGCGGCGGCTCGGTCGGCAGCGTCACCCGGTTCCCCCTACGCTGGGCGGCCGAGGTGCAACCACATGAGTGAGGATCGTCTGGAGGGCAGCGGCGCGGAGCAGCGCGCCGGCATTTTCCTGTTGTCCATGGCCACGCTGCTTCTCGAGCTGTCCTGGACCCGCGTCCTGTCGGTCTCGCTCTGGTACCACTTCGGATTCCTCGTCATTTCGACGGCGCTCCTGGGTTTCGGGATCGCGGGCGTGGTGCTGGCGCTGTGGGGACGTCTGCGCGACGAGGCTCCGCTCGCCCGCTCGCTCGCGGCGCTCTCGATCGCGTTCGCCGTGTCCACGCTCGTGTCGTTCCGCGTGACGCAGCTCATCCCCTTCGACCCGTTCAGCCTGCTCGCCGATCGGCGCCAACTGCTGTGGATGCCGCTGTACTACCTGCTGGTCGCGACGCCGTTTTTCTTCTCGGGACTCGCGATCGCACTCCTCTTCACGCGGGCGACGAAGAAGGTCAACGTCCTCTATGCGTTCGATCTCATCGGCGCCGGACTCGGATGCGCGGCGGTTGCGGTCGTCCTTCCCGCCGCGGGCGGATCTGGCTCCGTCGTCGTCGCGGCTGGTCTCGGATTTCTTACGGCCGCGGTGTTCGGCATCCGCCGCGCGCGAGCGCACGCGTTGGCCGGCGCCGTGCTCGCCGGATGCTCCATCGCGAGCGTGCCGTGGGCCGCGGCGGCGTTTCCGATCTCGGTGACGCCGAACAAGCGCCCGTACACGCATCTTCCGATGATGACGCGCTGGAACACATTCTCGCGCATCGACCTGATCGAGCGGCCGAACTCGGCCGATCCGGGCGCGCCGCTGACGCGGCGATTCGTCTTCGACGCGGGCACCGCGGCCACCGGCATGATCGACTTGCGGCCGAGCGTGGAGGCCTTCCTGGCGGCCAACACGCAGGACGAGGACTACGAATCGTCGCTCGCGTACCTGGGCAAGAAGGGGCTGCGCGTGCTCGACATCGGCAGCGGCGCGGGCCAAGAGGTGCTCGACGCCGTGCACATGGGCGCGAGCTCGATCACCGCGGTCGAGATCAACGGCATCATCAACGACGTGCTCCGCGCCGATCCCGACGGGTTCTGGGGCGGGCTCTTCGAGCGCCCCGAGGTGCATCTCGTGACCGAGGAGGGACGGAGCTACGTGCGGCGCGTCGACGACACGTACGACCTCATCGTGTCGTCGCACACGATCAGCAACGCGGCCGTCGCCTCGGGCGCGATGAGTCTCGCGGAGAACTACGTGCTGACGCGCGAGGCGTTCGAGGACTACTTCGACCGCCTGTCTGCCGACGGCGTGATCTACTTCACCCGGCCAGAGGCCCAGTTGCCTCGCCTCTTCGCCACCGTGCGCGAGGTGATGGACGCCCGCGGCATCGACGATCCCGCGCGGCACGTGTTCGCGTTCCGCCTCCTGCCGGACAACACCGACGATCCGACGCGCAAGTCGTTCGTCTCGTTCTTCGTGTTCAAACTCTCGGGCTTCACCGACGACGAGGTGCGCTGGATGGAGCGGCTCGTCTCGGATCACGCGCCGGGCGACCGACCGGTCAAGAGCTGGTCGGGCGCCGGTGAGAAGAAGGAGATCCTCTACTCGCCGCTCCGACCGAACGAGGGCGGTCTCTACACGGAGATCCTGACGACGAACGACCTGCCCGCGCTCTACGACGCTCAGCCGTTCCAGATCGCGCCGGCGACCGACGACCGGCCGTTCTTCAACCAGCACACGCGTTGGAGCAGCCTCGGTTGGGGCACGATTCGCGATCTCCTTCAGCAGCAGAAGCAAGGGCGGATGGCCCTCGAGGACCGACCGGTCGCGGAGATCTCGCTCATCGTGATCCTCGTCGAATCGGTGGTCATCGCGGCGGTGCTCATTCTCCTTCCGCTCGGACGATTCGCCCGCGCGGGACTTCAGGTGCGCGGCCGATCCGGCATCCTCACCTACTTCGCGGCGCTCGGTCTCGGCTTCATCATGATCGAGATCGCGCTCCTCCAGAAGTTCACGCTCTTCCTCGGGCAACCGACGTTCACGCTCGCGGCGATCCTCGCGAGCCTGCTCATCTTCACCGGCATCGGATCGGCGCTCGCGGGGCGATTCGCGCCGAACGCGCGACGCGCGATTCTCGTACTCGCGCCGCTCGTCGTCCTGACGATGGCCGCCACGGCGATCGGCACGTCGGTGGTGTTCGACGCGGCGCTCGGATGGTCGTTCGGCGCGCGAGTGGCAATCGCCGTGGCCATGCTCGCGCCGCTGGGCATCGTGCTGGGCATGCCGTTCCCGACGGGACTGCGACTTCTCTCCGACGAGGCGACGGCGCTGGTGCCGTGGGCCTGGGGGGTGAACGGGTTCTTCACCGTGATCGGCTCGGTGCTCACGATGATCCTGGGCATGTCGTTCGGGTTTCGCGCGGTGATGATCCTCGCGGCGGTGTGTTACGTCGTCGCGTGGATCGCGGTGTGGCTGCGCTCGAGCGCGGGCACGGCGGTGACGCCGGCGCAGCGCACGACGTAGCCCGCGCGATCGACGAGCGAGTCGAGCGATGACGCGGCGCCTACGCCTTGGTCGCCGGCGTCAACGAGGCGCGTTCCACGGCCCCGCCGAGCGCACGCGGTGCGGTCTTCGCGGCCGCCTTGTAGCGCCACCAGCAGAGCGCGAGGAACACGAGCTCCGCGGCCGCCCAGATGCCGACCCACACTTCGCCTCCGCTGCCGAAGCCGTAGCTGTGCAGGCCGGTGGCCATCACGTAGTTCACGCCGTAGAACGTCCACACGATCACGACGAAGCCGAGGATCGACGCGGCGGCGAGGCCGAAGTCGCGCAGCCAGCGCACGTAACGGGCGTGCAGCACCGCGAAGTACACGACGATGCTGATGAGCGCCCAGGTCTCCTTCGGATCCCAGCCCCAGAAGCGGCCCCACGAATCGGCGGCCCACACGCCGCCGAGAATCGTGCCTGCGGTGAGGAGGAGCAGACCGATCTGGATCGCGCGATACAGCTGCACGATGAGCGGACTCGAACGGACGATTCCGGGCGCCGCCTGCGCGTCCGCCCCGGGCGCCTTCGCGAAGAGGACGTCGCGCACCATGTACACGTGACCGAGCACCGCGGCGACGGCCAGCACGCCGTAGCTCGCGACGATCGTGAGCACGTGGATGATGAGCCAGTAGTTGCTGCGCAGCACCGCGGGCAGCGAGTTGGTGCGATCGGTGAGCGGCACCATCGCGGCGAAGAGGACCGACGCGAGCGCGACGCACACGCCGCCGAACAGGTAGTAGCCGCGCCGGTTCACGAGCTGCGCGCCGGCGCCGAGCACGATCGCGACCAGCCCCATCCACAGAAGCGCCTCGAACGTGTTGCTCACCGGGGCCCGCTCGAGGATCGCGATGCGCAGCGCGATGCCGAGCAGGTGCTCGAAGAAGCCGAGCGCCGTCGCGACGACCGCGACCGTCACCATCGCCCGCCGCCAGAAGAGCCGCGACAGGCCGAAGCAGACGATCGCGAGTCCGTAGAGGTACTCGGTCTTCGACCACGGGTCGTGGTGGTTGTAGAAGAGTTCGAGCGACAGCGCGCGGGACTCGCGCTGGGTGAGTTGCCCCTTCGATTCGATCGCCGACCGCAGCGACGCGACCGCGTCGTCCATGGATCCGCTCCCGCCCCGCGCCGCGCCGATGGCGTTCAGCGCCGCCTGCACCTTCTCGGTGCCCGGCGCGCACGACTTCACGCCGACGGTGAGGAAGGCCTTGCCCGGCTCGGAGGGCACGATCGCCAGCGGCTCGCCCGCCGCGAGACTCGCGATGCGGTTCGCCGAGTTGAACAGTTCGATCGCGCGACGCTCGTCGCGGGACGCCTGCACGTCGGGATTCGCGCGCCGCTTCTCGTCGTACGCGGCGAGGAGGTCGTTGATCCCCTTGGACGACGCGATCTCCATCGCGGAGAAGAACCCGCGCTCGGGATCGAGTCCGACGAGCTTCTTGAACGGCTTGTTCTCGAGACCGATGAGCTGCGCCTGCACGATGCCCTGGCCGTTGAACAGCAGGTCGCAGAAGAGCTCCATGTGGTTCTTGCCCGAGTACGCCTCGGGGCCGCGCCCCGCCGACCAGTGCTGCCGGCCGGTGAGGTCGGCGGCGAGCTGTCGCGCGTAGGAGTCGAGCGGCATCACGCGGCCGCGATCCTGGATCGCGACCGAGCCGAGCGCATCCATCCACGGCTGCGCGTCAGACGCCAGAGCTTGCCGGCTGATGACCAGCGTCAGCAACGTGAGGACGAGGCGGAGCGGAAGAGGCAGACGTCGCATGGGAGTGCTCGCTTTGCGGGAACGGAACCGGAATGCCGGGATGTCCCCAGCTCAGGGTTCGGCTAAAGAACGTGAGATAGATGCCGACGCACAGGACGACGCAACCGACGTACGTCAGCGGCAGTCCCTGATCGCGCATCACGCTGAACACGCTCGTTCGATCGCCCATGAAGCCGGACTGGTAGACCGACCACGGGCCGTGCGAGTACGGGCTGTTCATGTGGATGAGATACGGCTTCGGCCCTTCCTCGGGCGTCGAGATCATGACCTCCGACTCGTACGCCATCGCCATGTCGGTGCCCGGATAGTCGAGCTTCCGGAAGTCCTTGAGCTCGATGGTGAACGGCAACTGCACGCTGCGCGGGCCGAAGCGCAGCAACAGGTTCTGTCCGCCGGCGAAGACCGGCTCCGCGCCCTTCCACGGCACGATCACCGGCTCTGCGGCATCGGCGACCTTCATCACCAGCGCCGGCCGTCGTTCCGACGCCATCGGCGCCTCGACGATGCGCGACGCGGCGCGGGCACGGTCGAACTGCTGCAGCACGCGGACGTGCCGACCGCCAACGTCGATCGTCGCGGGCAGCGGTCCGAGCGGACCGATCTCGCGAGCGCTGCCGTCGGCGGCGACGTAGCCGACGCGCGTGTCGGCGAGCGGGCCGAAGACGACGAGGGTCTCGGCCTTCGAGACCGGCGCCGTCGAGCTGAGCTTGATGCCCGACGGCACCGAGCCTTCGACGAGACGCCCCATGATCATGTCGGGGAAGTTGAGGAACGACGTGTGCTTCTCGACCGAGCCGGCGCCGTTCGAGATCTTCACCTCGATCGCCGGATTCGCGGGGCCGTCCGGGCGCTCGGTCAGCGCGCCGCCGCCGACCATCGCCCGCTCGTAGCGCTTGACCTCGACGATCTTCCACCCCGGCGCGATCTCGTCGCCGACCTGGCCGACCGCCACTTGCTTGTCGCCGACCGTGAAGTGGAAGCCCGCTGCGCTCGCGTTCCCGGCGCTCGCCGGCGGCGTCCACGTCGCGCCGTCCGCGAGCACGCGCACGAGCATGCCGCCGAGCGTGGCGGCGCCGCCGGACTGCGCCTCGTCGCCGATCCAGTCCCCGCTCGTCGCGGCGGGGTCGAGCGTGACTTCGATCGCTCGCAAGGGCGACGGTCCGTCGTTGGCGACGAACGATTCCTCGCTCGTGTTCTGCCAGCGTCCCAAGACCTCGACCGGGATGTCGCCGAGTCGCAGCGAGGTCGGCCTGAACGGCGCGGGCGCAGAGCCGAGCACGGTCGCGTTGCCGGCGTTGAACGCCGTGAGGTCCACGATCTCCTCGTCCGTCTCCAGCACGTCGCTCGAACTTCCTTCGGTGATCGCGACGTGCCCTTCGAGGCGAGTCATCAGCGACCACAGGCCGCCGATGATGAGCATGATGAGCCCGGCGTGCACGGTGATGAATCCGGTGTGCTTGCGCTTCCACGGGAAGCGCACCACCACCGCGAAGAGGAGGCTCACGCAGATGAGCACCATCAGGCCGATGAACCACCACGCGCCGTACACCGTCGCCCGCGACAGCTTGCTGTCGTGCGTCGACTCGAGATAGGTGCCCCATGCGAGCGCCACGGCGACGCCCGCCATGATGGGCACGGCGAACTGGATGCTGCCGAGGAAACGCACGGCTCGGCCGAATCGCGTGTAGTGCCAGTCATGGATGGGCTTCATGCTCTCGTTCCTTCGGTCCGCGCCACGTGCGACCCGTCGTCGCACGCCGCGTCCGTGATCGAATCCGACAGTTCGCACAACGTCTCGTAGTAGCGCTCGACGTCCATTCCCAGGAGCGCCGCTCCGAACTGCTCGCAATCCTCGGGCGCGACGATGTCACCGTAGTTGATCGGCGGCAGGTGATACGCGACGAGGAGCGGCCAGAGATCGCGGCGAGACTCGAACAGCGGGTGCACCCGCACCTCGAAGCCGTCCCTCGGGTGTTCTCCCAGCGGCGCCGCGTGCGCGAATTCCCCGGGCATCAGGCCGATCGCGTCGAAGACGAGCCGCGTCGGATAGCGCACGATCTCGGCGTCGCCCAGGATGCGGAGGATCGCGGCGGCGTCGATGATCGGACCGTAACGACCGCGGGCGATCGCGGCCTTCTCGCACGCGTGGTCGCGAAGGGCTCGACGTCCGTCTGATTCGCTGATCTCGGGCCGCATGGTGCTTCGTGTGCCGTTCACTGCTTCTTGGATTCGTAGCGGGCCTTGAAATCCTCGGTCGCCTTCTCACGCCGAGCCGCTTCCTCCGGATCCATCTTGCCGAGGTACCAATTGTGGTCGGCGCCGTTGAGGACCGCGTCGATCCGCTCGCGCAGCGCGGCCGCGGCCTTCGCCTTCACCGGGTCGGGGTTCGACGAGTTGGACTGCGCAATCTCGGCGAGCTGCGGGATGAACTCCGTGTAGAACTTCTTCGCCACCTCGTACATGCCGTGCCAATGCGTGTAGTCCGGCGCCATCATCGAAACGCCGTGGCGGGCGCGTCGCCCTTCGTGATGCCAGAGCTCGTAGTACGTCCAGTCGAGATGGTTCGCGAACTGCGGCCCCGTGAGGAGGGGCTTCGCCAAGGTGTACAGCTCCTTTGCCGGCTTCGCGAACTTCGTGTCAAACAACTGCAGAAGCGCGTCGTACTGCGTGTAGAAGTTCCCGATCCAACCCGCGTCGTGGCAACTCGTGCAGACCTCCTGCATGTTCAGGCGTCGCGCGGTCCAGTCGACCTTGGCGCCGGGCAGTCCGAGCTTCGCGTCGGCGACCTCGGGCCTGATCGAGATCTCGGGCCGGTTGTTCCACGAGATCCGCATACCGACGTCGTGCGTGATCGGCTGCTTCTTGGTCGCCGACATGTGGCACGTGGCGCACGTCGGCGCGGCCCAGTAGTCCTCGCCGACGACCCACTTGTTCGAGTCGAGGTTCATGCGCTCGATGTTGGCGTAGAAGTTGATGCCGTGCTTTGACTCGTCGTAGATCTCCTTCTGCGGATGATCCGGACCGAGATGGCACTTGCCGCAGGTGGCCGGGTGGCGGGCCTCGGCGACGGTGAACGTGTGGCGACTGTGGCACGCGCTGCACGAACCTTCCGAGCCGTCGGGATTGAGGCGCCCGATGCCGGTGTTGGGCCACGTCGCCGGATCGAGCTTGCCGCCGGGCAGCACCTTGACCTCGGTGCCGTGGCATTGCCAGCAACCGCTCACCGCCGACGCCGAGAGCCCGTCGGGGAAGCCCGCGGTCTTCATGCCGCGATTGCCTTCGACGACCTCCGCGAGCGTGTTGTCGAGCGAACCCAGGATGCGCCCGGCCTTCGCATGGTGCGACGCGAGGAACTCCTCGACCTGTTTCGAGTGACAGCGGGCGCAGTCCTTGGGAGTGACGAGCGTGGCGATGATCTGGCCGTAGTGCTCGAACGCGTCGGCCTCGTCCTTGGTCGCGCCGTGGCACTCGAAGCAGGCGACGTTCGCCCGGAAGTGCTTGCTCGATCCCCATTGTTGATAGAGCGCCGGGCTGTGCTCGCGGTGGCAGGTGATGCACGCCTTGCTCTGCGGCGTGATCTCGCGCGGTCCGAACAACTGGCCGTGGGCGACGGTGCTGGCGGCGAGCGACGCGACGATGCCGATGACGACGCGGGTCCTCATGTCATGCCCCTTCGGAAACCCCGTGGTGATCGTGCGCTTCGAGTGGAGGCGCCGATTCGTCGTACCCTCGGTCGTACGACAGCTTGCCGGACAGCACCGGCACGGTGACGCGGACAAAGATCGTGTAGACGAGCAGCCCGAACGCCCAGATGCCCAGCGAGACGAGCGACTCGTTCAACGTCGGCGAATACTCGACCACTTCGCCGAGCGGGCTGGGAACGAACGCGGGAATGATGAGCCCCATCCCCTTCTCGATCCACACGCCGACGATGAGCAGCACGCACGCGAGATTGAGAAGTCCCTTGCTCCGCGACGCCGGCAGGAGGAGGATCGCCAGCGCGACGGAGTTCATCGAGACCGCGGTCCAGATCCACGGCACGAGCGCGTGGCGCTGGCCGAGTCCGAAGAAGAGGTACGTCGCGCTCGCGACGTGCGCCGAGTCGGTGTAGAACTCGGTGAAGAGCTCGCAGCCCAGGAGGAACATGTTGATCGCGAGCGCGATGGTGACGATGTTCCGCAAGGTCAGGAGCGCGCGGTCCGGCACGTCGTACGCGGTCGTCCTGCGGATCACCTGAAGCGTGAGGATCAGGAAGGCCGGCCCCGCGGCGAACGCCGACGCGAGGAATCGCGGGGCGATGACCGCGGAGTTCCAGAACGGCCTGCCGCCGAGTCCGCTGTAGAGGAACGCGGTGACGGTGTGGATGCTGATCGCCCACACGATGGCGATGAAGACGAACGGGATGTAGAAAATCTTGCTGGGCTGGCGGCGGCGATACGCGCAGTAGATGAGATAGCCGCAGATGTGCAGGTTCAGCAGCAGATACCCGTTCAGCACGATCACGTCCCACGTGAGCATGGAGATCGGGAAGTTGAACCGCAGCATGAGATGGTGAAACCGGTCGACGCGGCCGAGATCGACGGTGACGAAGAGGAGCGCCATCACGATCGCCGACACCGCGAAGAGCTCGCCGAAGATCACCAGGTCGTGGAGCTCGCGGTTGCCGTAGATATAGACCGGAATCACGAGCATGACGGCGGCTGCGGCCATCCCGACGAGGAACGTGAAGTTCGCGATGTAGAGGCCCCACGAGACCTGATCGGTCATGCCCGTCACGCCGAGGCCGTACACGAACTGCTTGCAGTACGCGTTCAGCCCCATGAGCGCGACGATCGTCAGCGCCAGCATCCACGCGTAGTAGCGGCGGTCGCCGACGAAGCTCAGTCGGAAGCACCGGGCGAGGAAGACGAGGTACTGCGTCACGCGAGCGCCTCCTCCGCCGACGCGGTCGGCAGGAGTCCAAGTTCGCGCCCGATGCGCACCGCGTCGGGGTCGGCGCTCGACGGATATCGCTCGTCGAAGTAGTAGAAGAATCGCGGCAGCGTGCCGACCTCTTCCTTCAGCACGAAGACGCGCTTGGTCTTGAGGATCTGCGCGACCTCGCTCTCGGGATCAAGCACGTTGCCGAACTTGCGCGAGCCGGTCGGACACGCCTCGAGGCACGCGGGCAGTCGTCCCTCGCGGGTGCGATGCAGGCAGAAGTGGCACTTCTCCATCACGCCCTTCGGCCGCGGGCGGTTCGACAGGTAGCTCATGTTCAGGTTGAGCTGGTCGCCGGCGAGATCGGGCTCGACGAAGTTGAATCGTCGCGCCCAATAGGGGCACGCCGCTTCGCAGTAGCGACATCCGATGCACCAGTCGTAGTCGATCACCGTGACGCCGTCGGGCTCCTGCCACGTCGCTTCCACGGGGCACACCTTCACGCACGGCGGGTTCGAGCACTGGTGGCACTGCACGGGCATGTAGAAGTGATTCGCGTCCGGCACCTCCGCGCGGTCGTAGTGGTGATTGCCCTTCTCGGTGTCCAGCGTGCCGCGCGGCATCTCGATCACGCGGATGTACTGGATCTGCGCCGAGCGACTCTGGTTGTTCTCGTCGACGCACGCGTAGACGCACTTGCGGCATCCGATGCAGCGGCTCAGGTTGAGCGCGTACACGAACTCGACGCCAGCCAGCGGCTTGATGTCGCGGATGTGCGGGCGCTCGCCGTAGCGCCGCTCGACCTCGGCGCGGATGCGATCGAGCGCTCGCTCCATCTCTTCGGGCGTCATTTCCTTGTAGTGCTTCTGGAGGAATCGCTCGAGCGTGAAGTCGTCGGTGTCGCTCATGTCGCGCAGCGGGCTCAGCGCCGCCGCGAACGCCGCGATACCGCTCGCCGCCACGGTCGCGCCGCGAAGGAAGCTGCGCCGATTCAGCTTCGGCGCGGCGGGCGCCGGCGCGCCGGCCGACGGACCATCCCAGATGCGAACGCTCATGGATGCTCCCCGCCCGCCGGCACTGCGTTCGGCGCCGACTCGCGCGGGCTCTCGGGGTTGTCGTGCGATTCGTCCTCGCCGTGCCGCGGCTCGCGGGCCCGCTCCGCGCCTTGCAGGAGCGGCATGTGACGGTGTCCCTCGTGCTCGACCTCGCTCGGCTGATCGCCCATGCGCAGCGTGTTCGGCGGCGGCAGCGGAACCAGCCGCGCGTACGCGGGGGCATGCGGGTCGTGGCACTGGTTGCACGCGAGCCGCACCTGCTTGCCGCTCGAAGCGTCCCACGAACCGAGCGTCTTTCCGTGCGTGCCCCGCTGCCAGTCGCGATAGACCGTGCCGTGACACTGGGCGCAGAGGCGAGCGGACTCGCTGAACGGAATGAGCGAGCCCGAGTTGAGCACGAGCTTCTCGCGGTCCTTCCGACCGTGACAGTTGAAGCAACTGTCGTTCATGCCGTGGCTCAGCGCGATGTGCGTGTGCTGGAACATCGGCACGTGCTGGACCGTCGGCGACTCGAACATGCGGTGGCACTCGTTGCACCGCAGCGCCACGCCGCCCGCGACGACCGTCGGAGGATCGGTCGTCGGCGTGCGGCGCGCTCCCGGCGCGATGTCGCTCTTCGCGATGGTCGCCGCGGCGGGGCGCGGCACGGTCCCGCGCGGCGACTCGTAGAGGAACCACGCCGCGAGCGCGAGGAAGATCACGGCGATGCTCCACTGCGACATCGAGGTGAGGAACGCGTCGACGCCGTCCGCGGAGACATGCTCGACCGTCAGGCCGTGTCCGACGGGATGCTCGTGGTCGGCGCTCATGACCTGCGCCCTCCGCTCGCCGCGGCGCTGCGCAGGACTTCTCCCGCCGCACGGGTCGCCGTTCGCGGCGCCGGCAGGACGATGCTGAACGTCGTGCCTTCGCCGACTTTGCTGGCCACGTCGATCCGTCCTCGCTGTTCGCGAATGAGCCGCGCGCAGATCGACAGGCCGAGTCCGGTTCCGCGACCGACCGGCTTCGTGGTGAAGAACGGTTCGAAGATGCGCTGGAGATGCTCCTGCTCGATGCCCGAGCCGTTGTCGCTTACTTCCACCACGACGTGATCGTCGTCGCGGCGCGTGCGCACGTGGATGTGCGGCTCCGGCCGGCCGTCGACCGCGTCGAGCGCGTTCAACAGGATGTTCGTCAGAACCTGCTGGAACGTGTGCGGATTCGCGGCGACGCCGCCGACCGACTCGGGCAGGTTCGCCTCAACCTGCACGTGCCGCGCGCGCTCGTTCAGCGCGAGCATCTCAAGCGAGCTGCGCACCACGTCGTTGAGCGACACGACCTCGATCGCGCCGCGCCCGGGATGCGCGTAGGTGGTGAGTTGCCGAACGATTCGGAGGATGCGCTGCACCTGTTCGCGCAGGAGCGCGATGGACTCGGGCTTCGGCTCGGTCGGACGGCGCTCCATGAGCTGAAGCACGCTGTCCATGCTGGCGAGCGGGTTCGTGATCTCGTGGGCGATGCCCGCCGCGACCTCGCCCATCGCAGCCATCTTCTCTCCCTGCACGAGCGCCGCCTGCTGGGTTCGCAACCTCGCGGCCATCTTGTGAAGTCGCTCGTACTGGCGGACTCGCGTCAGCTCGCGCCGATAGAGCGCGGCGGTCACGCGGTCGGTGAGGTAGACGGTCACCGGCATCATGACCATCCAGCCCGCGACGACGAGACGATCGTGTCTCGAGACGGGCCACTGGTTCGTGAGCATCAGGCCGACCGAAAGCAGCAACACCGCGGCGCCGGCGACGCCGTAGGCGCGGACCCGCGGCTGGAGCAGGCTCGCGAAGAGCATGTGGAAGAAGTAGGCGCCGAGCAGCGGGCTCGCCGAGCCGCCGGTCCATACGACCAGCGCCGTGAGCCACGCGAGATCGAGATGAATCTGCACCGACGCGAACGCGAGGAGCCAGCGCATCCGCAGCGTCATGCGCGGCTGTCGGCGGAGCACCGCCCAGCACGCGAGATTGCAGACGAGGATGACGGCGCCGAGGGCGACCGGTCCGGCGCCGACGTCGTACCAGTGCAACCACCGCCAGTTCGCGAGGCCGCCGGCGAGCACCAGCGCGCCCGCGACCCAGCGCAGGCGGATCAGCCAACGGATCTCGCCGTGGAGGAGTCGTTCTCTGCCTCGTTCGATGCGCTGGCTCATGTGCTGGACGCGTGAAGTTCGCCGGGTCGTCCGGCCTCGGGGCGCGGAGACGGCTCCGCGCCGTGATCGGAGTCCTGTTCCTCCGCGACCGATCGCTCGAGGTCGATCATCTTCTGCCCGGGTACGTAATCGACGAGGACGACGCGACGGATGTTCTTGAGCGACGCGACGATCTCGGCCATGCGTGTCAGGCTTCCGCGAATCTCGCGCAGGTGCCGCGTCAGCGTCGGGCTGCCGCCGGCCTGGCGATCGAGCAGGCCGAGCTGCATCTCGATGATCGACATCGCGTTGTTCAGGCCGTGATTCAGCGTCACCGCGAGCTGCCGCAGCGTCTCGGTGCGCCGCGCCTCGTTGGCCTGCAGTTGCTCCGCGAGTCGGTTGTAGGCGTGCGCCAGCTCGCCGAACTCGTCGTCCTGCTCGATCTGGACGCGGTGGTCGAACCGCTCCGCGGCCAGCTCGCGACTGCCTTCGACGAGCGCGGTGACCGGTCGCAGGATCATCTGCGCGATGCGGAGGAGGACGACGATCGAGACGTTCATCATCACGAGGCAGAGCAGCGTGAGCGTGAGCACGAGCAGGCGGAAGTACCGCCCCACCGCGACTTGTTCCGCGGACACGAGGGCGCGAAGCCGCGTGCCGAGTTCCTGCACGCACGTCTGGAGCGCGAGGCTCGACCGCAGCGCAGCGGCGGTCGGCGCGGCGCCGGAAACGCGCTCGGGCGAAGTCCACGCGTCGAGGAACGGATCGGTCGCGGCGACGAGGCGGGCATAGCACTGCGCGACCTCGCCGTCGCCGCGCGTTGCCTCAAGCGACCCGAGACCGCGCACGGCCGCGACCAGCTCCGCGCGCAGCGCGGGCCCGTGATCTGACTCGCGGGCCGCCGCCCCGGAGCGCGTCGGCTCGCCGCCGGCGAGGAACGCCGGCGACTCGATGCGGTTCATCGCGGTGTCGATCGAGAGGATCCCGTCGATCAGCGACTCGGCGTCCGAGTTGACGCGGTCGATGTCGTTCAGGACGTCCTGCAAGGCCCACATCGCCCCGATCGCGCCGACCACGAACGCGCAGATGAGAAGGCCGAGTCGAGTGAGGAGCTTGCGTCTCAGCATGGCCTGCCTCCGCGCCTTCTCGCCGGCGCCCGGCGTCGCCCGCGCGACGTCGATCATCGCTCGATTACATCGACGGCGAACCGCCGCCGGCGTCTTCCCGGGACTCCCGCTCCTCCAGGTCCTTCGGAATCTGGAGTTCGTCGAGCTTGCGATACAGGCTCGACACGCCGATACCCAGGTGCTGCGCGGTCTCGGTCTTGTCATACCGATGACGGCGCAGGCTGTAGATGATGTGCTGGCGCTCGAACTGCGCCAGCGCCTTCTTCAGATCCTCGCCCGACTCCATCGGGTCCGCGACCGCCGTGAAGGGAAGGTCCTGCACGTCGACCTCGCGCCCTTCCGCGAAGATCACCGCCCGCTCGATGACGTTCTCCAACTCGCGCACGTTGCCGCGCCACTCGTGATTGAGGAGCGCCCGCATCGCCGGGCCGGAGATGCCCAGGAGCTTCTTGTTCATCTCCCTCGAGTACTTGTCGAGGAAGTGGTGCGCGAGGAGCGGGATGTCGTGGCGCCGCTGTCGCAGCGGCGGAAGATGCAGGCGCACGACGTCGAGCCGGTACAGCAGGTCCTCGCGGAACTTGCCCTCGCGGCACATCGCCTGAAGATCCTGGTTCGACGCCGCGATGATGCGAACGTCGACCGGACGCGGACGCGTGTCGCCGACCGGCACCACGACGCGCTCCTCGAGTACGCGGAGCAGCGAGCTCTGCACGCTGAGCGGAAGCGTCGAGATCTCGTCGAGGAAGAGCGTGCCGCCCGACGCGGCCTCGAAATAGCCGATGCGATCCTTGATCGCGCCGGTAAACGCACCCTTGCGATGGCCGAACAGCTCCGACTCGATCAGGCTCTCGGGAATCGCGCCGCAGTTCACGGCGACGAACGGCTTGTCGCGCGTGATGCCGTTGTAGTGGATCGCTCGGGCGAACAGCTCCTTGCCGGTGCCCGACTCGCCGATGATGAGCACGCTGCTGCGGACCTGCGAGAGCTTGCGGGCGAGGTCGAACAACTTGGCGATCGCCGGCGACTCGCCGATCAGGTTGTGGAACGTGCTCGACGCCGCGAGCTGCTCGCTGAGCACGCGCCGATGCCGCTGCATCTCGCCGAACTCGAGCGAACGTCGAACGCGCACGAGCGCGTCCTCGAACTGCACCGGCTTCAGGAGATAGTCGGCGGCGCCGGCCCGCATCGCGGCCACTGCGCTGTCAACGGTCCCGAACGCCGTCACCACCACCACCGGCGTCTGCGGCGCGAGCTGTTGGAGGCGCTGCAAGAGCGCCATGCCATCCATGCGCGGCATGCGGATATCGGTGATCACGAGATCAAACGATCGCGTGATGGCGATGTCGTACGCCTCCTGGCCGTCCCCGGCCTGAACGACCTCGTAGCCCTCCTCGGTGAGGAGCTGCGCCAAGGACTCTCGGAGCACCTTTTCGTCTTCGACTAACAGAATCGACTTCGTCATGCAGCCGTTGCCGGATCTCGAGGCGTTCCTCGCGGCGTGCTCGCCGCGCGGCGCGTCGATCGATGTTGGGGAGTGCGTCGCCATCGGGACGGAGCACGGCGCCGACGCGCCGCGTCACTCCGGTTGCTTCAGGTACTTCGCGGGGATCATGGCGTCGGGGCGCTCGTAATCCCAGAACACGTTGACGATCCAGAACCGGTCGTTGTCCTTCAGGAGCTGGATGCTGTTGATGCCGCGGAGGTAGGGCTGCGGATCTTCGGCTCGTCGCCGCGACTCGTAGGTGCTCCACACGTGCACGATGTGGCCGAACGCCTCGACGCGCCGTGCGACCTCGCGGTCGGAGAAGCCGCCCTTCTCGAAGTACGTCTTGTTGGCCTCGACGTAATCGGTCGGGCTGAGGAAGAACGCGCCGGCCGTGCCGTCCGGCCCCGAGCGCGCCGGAATCAGGCGGGCCTGCGGAACGAAGAGCGAGCGCCAGCGATCCCACTGCCGCGGCTGGCCCGGGCCGCCGGCGGTCGCCTCGTAGAAGGCTCGCATGATGCCGTCGAGCGACGCGACGTCGTCGGGATTCGCCTTCGGCCAATCGTCGGCGACCTTCGGGAGCGGGATCTGCGGATGGCCCGCGGGGACGTTGGGCTGACCCTGCGCGCCTGGGGCGGAGGGCGTCGGCGGCTTGGAGGGAGCCTGTTGCATCAAGCCGACGATCGAAGCGGCGGCGACGGTCGAGAGGAATCCAACGAGTCCGTTCATGAGGGAGCGGTCCTTTCAGGGGTCGGCGTCAGCCGAGCCCCGCAACGCACGCTTGTGCAAAGGCGATGCCCCGTCGTCGCGCTCGCGATCGCTTGATTCACGGCCGATTCGGGGCTGATCTCAGCGACGAGTCTCAGGAGCAGGAGTTTTTCGCGAAAGCTCGTTTCAAAAACGAGATGCGCCCACGATGGCCGGCGCGAAACCCCGAGTGGAAGGCGGTGCAGGTCACGCTCGTTGCCCCGCTTCCATGGCACAGCATATGCAGAGGTGCGCGCATGCTGGCACGACCCGGGCTCGCGGTGGCTCGACTGCTGCGACGACGGCGAGGTGTCGCGCTCGTTGTAGCGCTCGGCGCGGTCGGCTTGGCGATCGTGACGCTGCAGTCGCGCGCGTTGGCTCAGGACGCGCCGCAAGGCGAGACGGAGCCGCAAGGACCGGGCGCACGGACCTGCGCGAAGAATTGCCACCAAAAGATCTTTGATCACAAGGTGATGCACGGGCCGACGCTCAGCGACTGCGAGGCCTGCCACGTTCAGGGCGACCCGGAGCAGCACACGTTCGTCCTGATCAAGCCGAAGGAGACGCTCTGCCTTCGATGCCACTCGTTGCCGCGCACCGGCGCGGAGCACACACCGGTCCGCGAGGGCAAATGCCTCGAGTGCCACGATCCGCACGGTTCGGATCAGCCTCGCATGCTCGTCGCGGATCCGCAGCGCGACCTCTGCTCGAAGTGCCACCAACAGGACTTCGCCAGCGCGAAGTACGTGCACGGCCCGGTGGCCGTCGGCGCGTGCATCGTGTGCCACGCGCCGCACGCGTCGGAACATCCGAAGCTCCTCCTCGATGAGCCGAAGGCGCTCTGCGTGCATTGCCACGCGGAGGTGCAGGCGGACGCGACGTCGGCCGGCATGCACAAGCACGGCGCGCTCGACGAAGGCTGCACGCGTTGCCACGATCCGCACGCGTCGGCGCATCCGTATCAGCTTCGCTCCGAGGCGCCGGATCTCTGTCTCTCGTGCCATCGCGAGAAGTTCGGCCAGATGATCGGTTCGTCGTCGGTGGTGCACGGCGCGGTAAGCGTCGTCGGCGGCTGCACGCAGTGCCACGCGGCGCACGGATCGCGACTACCGAACCTCGCTCGCGGAACCGAACCGGGCATCTGCCTCGGCTGTCACGACAAGCCGGTGAAGACGCCGGACGGACGCGAGCTGGTGAACATGGCGGCGCTCCTCGAGCAGAATCCCAATCACCACGGCCCGATCCGCGAGGGTCTCTGCACCGCATGTCACAGCCCGCACGCAGGTGATCACTTCCGCCTGCTCGTCGAGGACTACCCGCCGCAGTTTTACGCGCCGTTCGACCTCGACTCGTTCAAACTGTGCTTCCGGTGCCACATCAGCGAGCTGGTGCTCAATCCCTCGGCGCACGGGCTCACGCAGTTCCGCGACGGCGACCGCAATCTCCATTTCGTTCACGTGAACCAGCAGAAGGGACGCACCTGCCGCGCGTGCCATGAGGTGCACGCGTCGAAGCGGCCGGCCCACATTCGCGAGGCGGTACCCTTCGGCAGCGCGGGGTGGATGCTGGAGATCAACTATCGGGCGACGGAGGACGGCGGATCGTGCGCGCCCGGTTGCCATCAGCCGAAGAGCTACAGTCGCGGTCCCGCGCCGGCCTCGACCAGCAAGAGTCCGCTGGTGCTGCCCGGCGGCCTGAAGCCGACAGGAGATTCGCCATGAGGACTCGCCACGTCGCGACCGGGTGCATCGCAGGATCGTCGCGGCGAACGCTGGCACGGACCGCAGCCGCGCTGTGCGCGTCGTTGGTCGCGCTGTGCGCCGCGTCGACCTGGGCGTCGCTCCCGCCGCGCGGCGAACCCGCGCCGCCGGTCCGACTGAAGGACCTGCACGGCACCGAGGTGAACGCGCGTGCGCTGGCGCCGCGGTCGATCGTGTTCGTCTTCGGCGAGCTCGATCATCCCGGCACCGTCCAAGCGTGCGCCGAAGTGCTCGACGCGATGAGCGATCCACACCTCGAGCCCGACAGCGTCGTGCCGATCCTGGTCGTGGCGAAGAAGGCCGATCCCGCTGCGCTGCGCGAGCAGGCGGCGAAGGGCCGCTTCCCGGCGCTCGTCCTGCACGACGAAGCCCGCGACGTCTTCGGCGCCTATCACGTGCTTGTCCTGCCGAGCGTCGTGGTGGTCAACGGCAAGGGCGACGTGGTGCATTCGATGCCCGGCTTCGTGCCGCGGTTCAAGGAGATCGTCACCGAGTCGATGCTCGTCGCGGCAGGCGTCGACCCCCCGTCGAAACTCGAGCAGGTGATCGATCCCAACGGCGTCCCCGCGCCGACGCCGGAAGCGGCGCGCGCGTCGCGCCTCGCGCACCTCGGCGGCGAGTTGGCGAAGCATCGACTCTACGACATGGCCGAAGCGCGCTTCGCGGAAGCGCTCAGCGTCAGTCCCGACAGCGTCGAAGCGAAGCTCGGTCTCGGCAACCTGATGCTGGAGCAAAAGCGGACGAAAGACGCGGAAGCGTTGTTCCGATCGGTGTTGGCGTCGCATGCCGATTCGATAGATGCGATACTCGGCTTGGCTGCAGCGCAGCTCGCCGAGGGCGGCGACGCGCTCGACGCCGCGGAGACCGCCGTGCGCGGCGTGATCGGACAGACCGTCTCCAATGCCCGGGCCCACTACCTGCTCGGGCGAATCCTCGAGGAGCGGGCCAATCTCGCGGCCGCTGCCTTGGAGTACCGCAAGGCGGCCGAGTTGCTCATGCAACGCTAGCGGCCCAGTGTTCGGAATGACCTCATGCTTGGTTTTTTCAAAAGACTGTTCGCAAAGCGTTGGCGTCGTTGGCTCATCTTCGGATCGATCGGATTCGTCCTGCTGGGCACCGTGAGCGTCGAAGCGACGTCGCGCAGTTCGTTCTGCAACAACTGCCACATCATGGAGCCCTACTACGCGAGCTGGGCCAAGGGCTCGCACAAGAACGTGGCGTGCGTCGATTGCCACATCGCGCCGGGCGTCAACAGCTTCCTCGCCGCGAAGCTCAACGGTCTCGGTCAGGTCGTCGATGACGTGCTGCACCGCACGTCGAACAAGCCGTCGGCATCGGTCAGCGAGTTCTCGTGCACCCGCTCCGGGTGCCACTCGATCGAAACGCTGAAGAAGACCGAGATCAACAACGGCCGGTTCAAGTTCCGGCACGACAAGCACCTCGGGGCGAAGCACCTCGACGTCGAGATCACCTGCGTCACCTGCCACTCGCACGTGAAGGGCGAGGCGCACTTCGAGGTGAACACGACGGTGTGCATCACCTGCCACCTCGTGGACGGCGCGAAGGAGGCGATGGAGACCTCCGGCGGCAAGTCGACGAAACTCGTGCAGCTCTCCGTCCGCAAGCCGAACTCGGAGCTCAAGCCGGGCGGCGAGCCCCTGCCGCAAGGCCAGAAGTCGCCGCCGTCGACGTGCACCACGTGCCATGACGCGCCCAAGCACGAGATCGAGTTCAACGGCCTGAAGTTCGACCACGCGCAGTTCCTCGCGTTCGGCGCGTCGTGCGAGTCGTGCCACTCGGGCGTCACCGCGACGCCGCCGCCGATCGACGACGGCCGCTGCATCGAGTGCCACGACTTCGGGCTCGAGCGCGTACTGCCCAGCGGCGAGATGCACCGCGTCCACACCTTGGGCAAGCACAAGATCGAGTGCTCGAGCTGCCACGGCGCAGTCCGGCACGGACCGAACGTGCAGACCGCTTCGCTCGAGTCGTTCGACTGCACGCGCTGCCACATCGCGCAGCACGGCGTCCAGCGGGCGACGTACTTCAACCTCGGGCACACGGCGCCCGACGCCGACCTGATGAGCCCGATGTTCCTCGCGCACGTCGACTGCACCGGTTGCCACACCAAGCAGCGCCCGGTCAGCGTGAAGCCGGACAGCGGCGCGAGCGTGATGGCCGCCGAGCCCGCGGCGTGCGACCGATGCCACCAGGCCGGATTCGGCGCTCGCATGATCCCGCTGTGGCAGAACTCGACGCACCAGCTCTTCAACCAGTTGACCGCCGACCTGCAGAAGGCGCAGGCCTCCGGCGCCGACGCCGCGAAGCTCGCCGAAGTCAAGAAGCTGCTCGACCGCGTCCGCGTGGACGGCAGTTGGGGCGTGCACAATCCGCGGTTCACGCAGCAGTTGCTCGAACAGGCCCGCACGCAGCTCACCGCCGCCTCGGGCGGCAAGACGGGGGGCTCGTGAGGCGACTGGCGGTCGGGCTCGCGATCGGACTGGCGACCGCGATGGGCGCGGCCGTCGTCGTCGCGGCGCAGGTGAGCTCGCCGCCGAGTGATCCATCGGCGGCGCAGATCGAGCGTCCGACGTCAAAGACGCCGACGTGCACCACCGGCGGGTGCCACGCGAAGCAGCTCGAGCACAAGTTCCTGCACGGCCCGACCGCGATCTCCGCCTGCGACGCGTGCCACCAGTACGCCGATCCGTCGAAGCACACGTTCACGATGCGGCGCGACGGCAAGCAGCTCTGCGCCTTCTGTCATATCGACAAGACCGGCGCGGAAGGACCGTTCGTGCACGACCCGGTGGCAAAGGGCCAGTGCACCGGCTGCCACGACCCGCACGGTTCCTCGTCGCCGCAGATGCTGAAGCGCGACTCGCCGCGCGAGCTGTGCACCGAGTGTCACCGCACGATCCTCGACGGAGCGCACATCCACAAGCCGGCCGGCGAGGACTGCACCGCCTGCCACAAGGCGCACACGTCGCAACACGCGAAGCTCCTCACGATGGAGACGCGCGACTTGTGCGTGAGTTGCCATGAGCCGGTCGGCAAGGCGATCGCCGACTCGTCGCACCCGCACCGCCCGGCCGAGGGCGACTGTCTCCAGTGCCACCGGCCGCACGCGTCGCCGGAACCGCACTCGCTCAAGGCGCCGGTGAAGGACTTGTGCGTCGGCTGCCACGAGCCGGTCGGCAAGGCGATCAGCGCGGCGACGCATCCGCACGGCCCGACGACCGACGAGAAGTCGTGCCTCAACTGCCACACCGCGCACGCCAGCACGCACGTCAAGCAGTTGCTCGACGAGCCCGCGAAGGCGTGCCTCGCGTGCCACGCGAAGCCGATCGTCGTCAACGAAAACAAGACCGTTCCCGCAGTGACCGAGCTCACGCTGCCCGACATGCACAAGCACGGCCCGATCGCCCAGGGCGACTGCTCCGCGTGCCACATGGTGCACGGCGGGAACCAGGACAACCTGCTCGTTCTGCCGTTCGCCGTGGGCTTCTACCAGCAATTCTCGAACGACACCTACGCGCTCTGCTTCCAGTGCCACGACATGTCGCTCGTGACCGCGCCCGCGCCGGACAAGGAGACCGGCTTCCGCGACGGCGCCCGCAACCTGCACGCGGTGCACGTCGATCGCGGCAAGCAGGGACGCAGCTGTCGCGCGTGCCACAACGTGCATGCCAGCAGATTTCCGACGCTCATCGCGGACTCGGTGAGCTTCGGCGAGTGGAAGCTCCCGCTCAACTACGAGAAGACGGACACCGGCGGATCGTGTGCGCCCGGCTGCCACAAGCCCGCGAGCTACGATCGGCTCAAGCCCAAGGGCGCTGCGACCGCTGCCAACAAGCCTGCGGCGACGGCGGCCACTCAGCCCGCAGGCGCGCCGCCTGCGACACCACCCGCGGCACCACCGACGGCATCCCAGGGGCCGAACCCGACGAAGTGAGCGCCCCGAGGTGCGTGCAGCGATCGCTCCGACGTGCCCCGCGAAGCGCCTCAGTACTTCGCCGGCGAGTGATTCGCGCCATGGCAACTCAGGAAGCACTCGCCGCTGTAGCGACCAAGGTCGCGGAAGAGCGTTTTCCCCGTCCGCGGATCGGGACGCACGATGCTTGTCGCGAAGTTGATGAGGTGACTGTTGTTGAACGGATTGCCTTGGCCGGACGGAATCCCGTGCGCGTCGTGGCACGCGGCGCACGGCGTCTGTTTGTCGACGATGTGCAGCCGGTGCGTCGGGAACGACGTGTTGTCGAGGATGTTCGTGCGATCGTGGCAGCGATAGCACAGGGCGTACGCGCTCGCGCTCTCCGAGGTGTAGTCCTCGACCTCGTATCGATTCGTCAGAAGCGGAGCGAAGACCGAGCCGTGCGTGCCGCTCGGGCCGGCGCCGAACGCCGCGCGGCTCTGCTCCGACGAGTGGCATTCGCTGCAGTGCATGACCGAGGCCGTGGTCCACGGCGGCAGCAGGCTCGGCACGTCGGGATTGCGACCGGGCACCTCAACCGGATGGAACGACACCGCGTTGGAGCCAAACTCCATGCGGGCGTTCACCGCCGGAATGAGCCGGCGGACGAATTGCTTCAGCCGATTGCCGTCGCCGTGGCAGCGCAGGCACACCTGGTACTCGCTCGCCGAGATCGAGACGCTGGCCCCCGACGCGTTCTGCCCCGCGATTCGGCCGAAGTTGGGCGCGATGCCGGGCGCGGCCGACGAGCCTCGGCCCATCGTGTGCGGGTCATGGCAACTCACGCAGCTCGTGTGCTCGATCGCGGGCGCGGGCGGATCGACCGGGCTCTGCGTGTCGTGCACCGAGAATTTCGCGAGGTCCGCGAGGATGTTCGCCGCGCCGGGCACCGTGCCGTCGTGGCAGCGCGTGCATGTCTCGGTGATCGTGCGCCCGCGCAGGAGGTACGGACCGCTGGGCGCGGTGTGCGGCTGGTGGCACGCGTTGCAGTTCGAGTGCTCGGTGATCGTGGTGCGTCCGACGTTGTGGCACGCCATGCACAACTGCGACCGCGTGTTCTGCATCACGAGGAAGTTGCCGTAGCGGTTGTTGTGCGCGTCGTGACAGGTCGTGCACTGCAGTTCCTGGTTCTGATCGAGCTTCATCTCCTGCGGCAACGACGCCGGGCTCTTCAGCCGTGGATCGTGCGCCGCGAGCGCGGAGTCGAAGCGGAACGAGATCGGATGGTCATCGCGCAGGTCGGTGCCGATGCGACCATGTCCCTCGGGCATCGTCGTCACGCCTCCGGACATCTGGATCTCCGCGCCGCGCGAGATCACGGCGCCGAGCGCGATGGTTCCGTCATGGCACGAGAGGCACATCTTCGACGTGCCGGTCGGCTGGCCCGGGTTCGCGTCGAGCGATCGGCTCGTGTAGATCGAGTACGCGTCGCCGGGCATCGCGCGGTTCCACAGCGGCCGCACCGGCGACGAGTTGTGCGGCGCGTGGCAGAAGATGCACACCTCGTTCTCCGTCGCGGCGCGCACGGGACCCGGTCCGCTTGCCGACAGGTTGTGCGGCGTGTCCACCACGCTGAACTGCTGCGCGTGCGCCGCGAACGCTGCGGCGCCGACAATCGTTGCGACCAGCATCGATCTCACGGCGTGACTCCGGCGGGCATGTACTGGAACACCTGGATTCTTCGGTTGAACGAGTCGGCGACCCAAACCCGCGCATCGCGATCGATGAAGATTCCGACCGGCAGCCAGAACTCGCCCGGGCCGTGACCTTCATGGCCGAAGGCCATCAGCAGGCTGCCTTCGGGATCGAACAACTGAACGGACTCGAAGTTCGCGTCGACCACGTACAGGTGATCTTCCGGATCGAGCGCGAGTCCCTTGGGCTGGGAGAAGTAGCCGGGCATATCGCCCTTGCGCCCGATCTGCCGGATGAACTCGTCGTCGGGGCCGAACTCCTGCACCCGGAAGTTCAGCGAGTCCGAAACGTAGAGGCGGCCCTCGCCATCGAACGCGACCTGCGTGGGGAAGTTGAATCGTCCGGGTTCGCCGCCGCGGCCACCGATGCGCCGAAGCTCGCGGCCGTCGGCCGCGAGCACGAGGATCTGGTGCTGTTCGGAGTCGGCGACGTAGATCTCGCCGCTGGTCGGTCGGACGACGAGGCCGCACGGTCGCTTCAACGAGCCCTCGCCGAGCGTCCCGAGGAACTTCCCCTTCACGTCAAACGCGAACAGCACGCTCGCCGCCGAGTCGGAGACGAGCACGCGCTGTCCGACCGGGTCGAACGCGACCGCGATCGGCTGGACGAAGTGATTCTCCTTCGGTGGCGGCGCCCATCGTGCGTGCTCGCGCGTCTTGAGGTTGTACACGTGCAACAGCCGCGCGCCGCTATCGACGATGAAGATGCGATCGCCGCCGTCGCCGCTCACGCCGATGGGATTCACGAGGCCCTCGACGCGCTCTTGCCCGAACAGGAACTGCAGCACCGCCTCGGCGCCGCTCGCGCCGGGCTTGAGATCCTCGGCGCTGCGCAACGACCCGAGGTAACGGATGCGAGGCTCGTCGGGCGGCGGTGGCCACTCGTGCTTGGCGGTGTCGGGTTCGAAGAGGACGCCGGGCGGCGTCGCGCAGCCGGCGACGATCGTCGGCGCAAACGAGGCGAGGCAGATGAGCACGATGGCGCGGAGCGCGGTCATTGGGCCTAGAAGTTGCGGGTGACGCCGAATTCGAACAGCGTCGACGTGGTGTCGGACGTCGGAGCGCCGAGCAGCGTGCCGCGAATCGTCGCATACGCGCTCGTCTGACGCTCGTGCCAGTAGACGCCGAGGAACCCGTCGAGCCCGTCGGAGTTGCCGTTGAGGCTGCTGTCCTCGTTGCGCCATTGAAGCCAGATGTTGAAGTTGAAGTTGCGGGAGATGTACTGCACCCAGCGGGCGCTCGATCGCATGAACCGAACGTTGTTGCTCGGCTCGGAATAGCTGATGATGTCGTGATTGAAATGGACGCTGAGCGACGAGCCGAGCCCGAGCGGCAGGTCGTAGACGCCCTCCATGCGCGTGGCGTCGAACGGATTGGTGTTGCTGTCGTTGATCTCCTGAAACACGCGCGCCGTGAGGCCGAAGCGGTTGTATTCGACGCCGAAGATCCAGTTCATCACGTCCTCGAGCACGATTGCGTCGGGCTGCGCCGTGCTGATCCAGTGATTGATCGTGCGGAGACGCCAGTACGGCGACAGTCCCTGCAGCACCGTCTCGGTCAGCGTGTAGCGTGCGCCCGCCGTCGTGCCCAGCGTCGTGATCTCGCTCGACGGCTGCGGCCCGATCGTGTAATCGACGAGCACCGTCTGACCATTGGCGATTCCGCCGCCGATGATCGGCGCGATCTGCACGCGATCGGGGAAGTACTGCACGGTGTAGTCGACGCCTTCCTGGTACGTCGGGAAGCCGTTGATTCCGGTCACCACGACGGAACCGGGCACGACGTTCGGCGCCGGGATCTCGATGTCGAACGGATCGTTCCACGTGAACGGCTGATTGAGCACCGGGAGCGGCTGCCCCTGTTCGCCGTTGAACTGGAAGTTGACGATGGCGCCGACGTTCGCGTCCACGCGCCCGTACGGCACGAGCTTGCGATACAGCTCGGAACCTTCGAGAAAGAAGTCCTGGCTGGAGAAGTCGGTCGACGTCGACAGCGACTGTCCGCCGGCGGTCGCGCGGCTCGTGAGGCTGTCGAACAGCTTGTGCCGCACCGACGCCGCCCCGCGGATGACGTCCTGGTCGATGCCCTGCTGCGTCTGGCGCTCGGCGAGCAACGTGTAGGTGCTCTCCAAGGTCTGCGAGTGCGTGAGCCTGAGCTGTTCGTCGATCCGGTACAGGTCGTACGCGAAGTTGCCCGACTGCGTCAGCACGCGAATGTACGACCGCAGGTACGAGAGCATGTCCTCGCCGAAGGTGAACGTGTGCGCGAGGTAGAGGTCGTTCTCGACGTAGTCGTTGCTGAACGTGCCTTGCTGCGTCTCGGACACGTTCTCCAGCGTGTAGTTCACCTCGAGCAGGTTCGCGTCGTCGATCCGGATGTTGCTGTCCGCGTTGAACGCGTCCTGCGTGTACGCGTAGTCGAAGAGGCCGAGCGCGTCCGACTGCTGGTTGTCGACGCGAAACACGTGCAACGTCGTCGGCGCCCAGTCCGACTGAACGTTCGCGTAGATGCCGTTCTCCATCGTGGTCTGCGTGATGTTGGGCGAGAAGTCTCGGTTGAGGAACTCCTGATCGCGTCGCGAGTAGATGTCGATGGGGACTTGGCTGCTGTTGAAGAGGCGGGCGTTCACGTCGTAGAGATCGACGAAATTGGTCTCCGACGTCTTCGTGCGGATGACGCCGTCGTCCGTGTCGAGCCACTGCTGCTCGATGCCCACCTTGCCGGAGCCGGTGATGTCGATGAGGTTGCGGTGCCCGATGAACACCTGGCCGCCGAGGTTCAGCGTGCCGCGCATCAGCATCTGCTGCGTACTCGCCGTCGGCTGCCCCTCGGTCTTCACGCGCTCCGACTGGCCCTGGAGGTAGTACTCGAGCGCCATGTCGAACCGGGAGAGATCGACGCCCTTCCACTGCGGACGACGCGCGCCGACAATCGTCGGGCCGTCGTCGTCCGCGACGGGTATCTCGACCTGCGCGCACGCGCCGCAGGCCGCGTAGAGCGCCGCGCTTGCCGTCAGGAGTTGGAGGGAACTCGCAGGCAACGATCACGTCTTCCGTACCGGCGTTGCTCAGCGTGCGACCGCCGGATCATCGCGCCGCCTCCGGCGCGGCCCCTTCAGCCGACCGCAGCATGAATGGCTGCGACGATCCGTGTCCCACGTGGCATTTCAGGCATGAGCTCGACGCGTCTCCGTGCTCAGGCACCTTCGTCGCGTCAAGGAGCTCGGTCGTGTGGCATTGCGTGCAGATCTTGAAGTCGACGTCGCGTAGAAGATGCGGCTCGACCGACTCGTGCGGATCGTGGCACCACAGGCAAGCCGCGGCGGCGACCGGGCCGTGCATGTACTCGTGCTCGGCGACGAGCTTGTCGTGGCACTTGAGGCACAGGCTCCCGTCGGAGCGCGTCGGCCGCATGCGCCCGCGATGGCACTCGCCGCACTGCTGTTCGGCGAACGGCTTGTGCACCGAGACGGTGACCCGTTGACGGATCGCGCCGGTCGACGGATCGACCACCATGCCCGCGCCTTCGGGATTGGGCACGCCGTCGAAGAACACGCTGAGCGTCTTGTAGTTGTCGACGGTGACGGTGCAGCCGGACCAACTCGCCGCGATAGCGCACGCGGCCGACAGCAGCGCGCCCGCCGCAACGACCCGCGCTGCGCGGAATCGAACGACACCGTGAACGAGGCGGCGGTCTGAACGACCGGACATGCACGCGTCTCCAGGACGACGGATCAGGCGGCGAGCAACACGAACATCACGGCTGTGCGCCCGGTTGCCCGCCCGGCGGCACCGTGGGTCGCGGGTTGACGCCGACCGGCTTCGGCGGGGACTCCGGCTGCTTCGGAGGAGCGCCCGGAGCGCCCGAGTTGTCCGCTCCCGAGTTCGCGCCGTCGTCCGTCGGAAGCGGCTCCGGACCGAGTCCGGCCTCCTGCAGCTTCAGGCGCTCAGGGCTCGCGCCAAGCCCGGGATTCACCTTGATCGCAGCCTTCGACAAGTCGGCCGCGGTGTAGCCCGCTCGCTTCTCGCCCAGCGCGTAGATCGAGATGGCGTCCTTGCCGAATTGATTCGAGACGATGATGAGGCGCTTCGCGTCGAAGCCCGGGTGAATCAGCGGCCGCACGAGTTCGACGTCGCCGTCGGCGACGCCGATGCCGGCCGGGAGGTTCATCGCGCCGGGGAACGCGCCGGCCGCGCCGAACGACATGAGGAGCTGCAGGTTGCTGTCGAACATCTGCACGTTCTGAAACGCGGCGTCGACCACGTACAGGATCCCGTCGCTGTCGATCGCAATGTGCTTGGGCCGCGCGAAACTGCCCGCGACGTCGCCTTGCGTGCCGACGCCGGCGATGAACGTTCCATCCGGCGAGAACTTCTGCACGCGGCAGCGCATCACGTCTGCAACGTAGACATCGCCCTTCGGATCGACCGCGAGGCCCAGCGGCAGGCGGAACTGCCCGTCACCGTCGCCGATCGTGCCGATGGACGCGATCTTGTCGCCGCTCGTTCGGTCGAACACGACGACGTTCTGCTGCGCCATGTCCGTCGCATAGACCCGATCACCGTGCACGGCTACCGACGACGGCTTGAACTTCGGGAATCCGAACGCGCGCGAGTAGCGCTCCTGGGCGTCGTACTCGACGATCGCGCCGCGCTCGTTGTCGGCGACGTAGAGCTGGCCGTCATCGGCGACGGCGACCCCGACCGGGTGGCTCAGGCGATTGACGCCAGTGAGTCCGAGCATCCGCGTCTGCTGCTTCTTGAGATCGAGGATGACGAGCGACTTTCCGCGCATGTCGCAGACGTAGATCTTCCCGTCGCGCATGGCAACGCCGTACGGCTTGTTGATCGTCGCCGCGGCTTCAAGCTCCTTGCCGAAGACGATCTTCTCGAGCGCCGACGCTTCGCTCTTGGCCACGTCCTCGCTCGAGCTGAAGGACTTTACGAACTGGACGCGCGGGTCGTCGGGGAACGCCGGCCAGAACGCGTACGAGCCCTTGACGTCCGCCTTGGGAGCGTCGGCGGCGCTCGGCGTGGAGCTGCAACCTGCGGTGGAAACGACGATGCCGCTCAACAGGCCGATGGCGAGGCGGCGCACGATGATCGATGGACGGAATGGATTCATGACGAGCTCCTGCAATGCATCACTCATGCCAACCGGGGAATGATGCTGGATCGACTCATCGAACGGGTCGCAGCGCGTGGTCGAATGAAAAAAACGGTGCCCCGCCGAGATCGGCGGGGCACCGGAGGTGACTCTGAGGAGTTCGGACTGGCCGCCGCGAGAACGCCCTAGTCGCGTCCGTCCGGCGAAGTCCGTGTGGGAGAAATCACTTGATGTGGCAGATGAGGCACAGATTGCTGCTGGCGTTCGTGGTCTGCGTCATGTGCGGATAGTTGCCCGCGTTGTGGGCGTTGTGGCACGTCGTGCAACCAACGACGTAGTAGTTCGTGCCGTTATCGTCCCACGCCTTGAGGTTCAGCCGGTTGCTACCCGATCCGACGGAGGAGCCGCCGGCGTTCGGGGCGTGGAATGAGCCAGCCCACCACGACGGTTGCGGCGTCGGCGGATACAGCGCGTCCGAGCCCACCGGGTGATCGTTGGTGAGATCGGTGCCGAGGTTCGCAGTCGCCGGGATGTAGTTCACGCCGGTCTGGCCACCGAAGCTGTCCAACGCCACCGTGCCGTCGTGGCACGAGAGGCACATGCGGCTGGCGACGTCGAAGTTGTCTTCGGCGGTACCCGGGCCTTCGTGCATCTGATAGGTCGCAGTCGTCAGGGTGTGGTTCCACAGACGGGGAACACCTGCGATTGCAAAGTGCGGGGTGTGGCACGGCTTGCAGATCTCGCCACCCGACCAGCCGTAGGAGCTGAAGTTGTGTTCGGAGATCGCGATCTGCGCGTTCGCGCTGGCGCCAGTCATGGCCACTGCGGCGCCCGCAACGAGCATGAGTTTCCGGAGATTCATGGCACTGCCTTTCTACTCTTGAGTTCCCGCGGATCGGTTCCCGCGGATGGGGGGTTCCGGGCTGGGATCAGCTACTGAGCGGGACCGACCACACTCGCTTCGATTTCGCCGCTGGATGCCCGATTCCCTCGTCGCAAAGTTCGTACCAGTCGGTCTCGTCGAGCAAATCCCCTTCCGTGCTGCGAAGACGAGGTCGACTGCATCGAGAGCGTAACGCGTTTCTCATCGATGGGAAGTCTTCCGAAGAAGTTCATCTCAAAAGTTGAGTCGCGCGAACGCTCTATCGCTTGTGTTCGCGCACGCGCGCGTGACGCGTCAAGACAAATGCCGACCGATGCTCTTTGTTCCGCGATTGAATTGCCGCGCTCGCACTCTGAGTTCACGTGCGGTGAACAAGATATGACGAGTGCATTTCGGAAAGTTGTTCGTGATTTGTCGCGACGCCGCGACGTCGCGAGCGCTCAACGCGCGCGACCAATCTCGATTCGAGTCGCGGCCGATCCGCGGCGCTCGCTCGGCGCGAATCCGTTAGTGCTTGGCCGCGTCGCTTGCGCTCTTCGACTCGCCGGCGCCAGGTTCCTTCGCGGCGCCAGCGGCGTCCTTCGTCGTTGCGCTGGGCTGCGTTTCCTTCGCCACGTCGGCGCGCAGCCGCGCGGCGAGAGCCTTTTGCCCGATCTGGTCGAGCGTGGTGGCGTACTCGTCGAGCAATTCGCGCTTGGTCGCCGCATCGAACGACGAATCGTCGGCGACCAGCTCCCACGCCCTGCGCAACGGCGTGAAACTCTCCCCGCGGGCGCTCGCGCGGGCCAAGACGCGGAGCGACTGGACGAGATCCTCGCGGAGCTGAAGTCCGTCGTTGAGTTCGACGGCCCGCTCCGCATATCGCCGCGCCGCAAAGACGTCCGGTGAGTCCCCCTTGAGCGCAAGCTCGGCCAGCGCCCCGCTCGCCATCGCCTCGCCCCAGAGATCTCCGAGCTCCTTCGCTCGGCTCATTGACTCGCGCAGCAATCGCGACGCCTCCGCGACGTCGCTGGTCGACGCCCGCATGCCGGCCTTGAACAGGCGCTGTCCTTCGCGGAAGGACTTCTGCTCGTTCGGACTCCAACTCGCGAAGGCGTTGGCGTACTTCGAAAACGCAGCGCCGGGGAACGCCTCGTCGGCGAGCGTCGCGAATCGAATCCCCGTCCGAAAGCTCTTGATTGACTCGGCCTCGGCGCCGTCGCCGCCCTTCTCGATCATCGCGAGGCCGCCCTCGAAGTACCGATCGATGAATGGCAATGTCTGACCCGGATAGCGCCGGAAGACGGCGACCACCATTCCGTTGTCACCCTCCGCCAACATCTTCTCCAGTCGACCGCGCTCGACCGCGTCATCCGCGCCGGCCGCCACCATCCCGACCGCGGCGCAGCTCAGCGCGCAGGCGCTCATGAACCACGCGCACCGACGGAGCACCGTCACCCTCGACATCGCCGTTCGCATCGCTCGTCCTCCGGTAGTGCGATCATCGCACGCGACGCGCGACAGTAGCAGACCGCTGCGCCGCATCGCAAAAGTGCGAACGCCCGGCATCGTTGGATCGCCGGGCGTTCGCGGGTCCTGCGGCGGGCTGCATGAGCCACGGCCGCGCCGTCAATTGTGGGCTTACCCCTGGCCTCCGCCCGTCGGGCGACGCTCGCGATTACCGCCACCGCGCTCGCCCCGCTCCTCTTCTTCTTCCTTGAAAAGATCGTGTCCGTCGGACCCGATCTTCTCGAGCTTCGCGAGGCTCGCCTTCGCCTCGTTCGCCTTGCCATCGAGCACGGCATTCTCGAGCGCGATCGATTCGTTCAGCGCCGCGATGAGCTGGCGTCGGAACGCCATCTGGAACGCGGCCTTGTCCTCGCCGAACTTGGCCTTGGCGTTCTTCGACATCGGCACGTCGCCGGAGTGGCCCTTCGCGGCAACGATCCCGCCCTGCAGCGATTGGATGAGTTCGAGGTCGCTTGCCCGCGACTCGGCCGAGAATGCCGACTTCTTCAGTCCCTTGAGTCCGCGGTCCATCTGCTTCATGCCGCCTTCGAGGCTCATCGGCTGGCCGCCACCGCCGCGACCGCCGCGACCTTCGCCACCGGGGCCGCGCGGCTGCGACTGGAAGAACACCACGAGTTCGGCGCGATCGACGAAGCCGTCCTTGTTCGTGTCGGCGCGCTCGAAGCCGCGCTCGGCAAACTGCGGCGGCACTTCGTCCTTGCTCAGCTTGCCGTCGTGATTCGCATCGCCCTCCATGAGGCGCTCGACGAGCGCGGCGCCGTCGCCCGGACCACCCTGCCCGGGCCCCTGCCCAGGACCCTGACCCGGTCCCTGTCCAGGACCCTGACCCGGACCCTGTCCCGGACCCTGACCCGGTGGTGGTGGCGGCGCGCCGGGACTCTGCGCCTGCGACGGCGCGGAGACGAGAGCGATGGCCGCGATCGCAGCCAGACCAAGTCGTTGAAGAACCGGTTTCCAAGCAGGCATCCGAAGTACCTCGCGATGTGAAGTGTGACGATCGCCCGATCGACGCCGCGGCGATGAACGAGTGCGGCTACATCCGCACGCAGTGCGGCGCGGAGCCGGATGATCGGCCCAATCGGGTCGCGACGCAATCGACCGAGAACGACGTCGTCGCGTGAATCTGGGAAACGTGGCGTCGCGAGGACCGCCACCGGCAACCCGGGTCGCCGCCGCGCACGTGAGAGAACGCGAGAAGTCGTGCGGATCGAGTCGGGTGATCTGCCTGCGCCTCGCGCTTCTCGGTTGCGTGGTTGCGTCCGGCGACCACCCGTGGCGTCACTGTGGACGCCAGCATGAGCCCAGTGCATCGCGCTCATGCCGCGACGTTCGCACCGTTCCCAACTGGATATGTCCAACCTGGAGAAGACCATGTCGTTTCGCTCGCTCCTGCCTCTGACGACCGCCGGTTCGCTGGCCCTCTGCCTTGCCTCGTCCGCCCTCGCGGTCGGACCGTGCCCGTGCCTCACCGACCTCAACACCGACGGCCAGACCGACGCGGCTGATCTCGGCATCCTGCTCGGCGCGTGGGGCGGATCCGGCGACGCCGACTTCGACAACAGCGGCTCGGTCGACGCCGTCGACCTCGGCATCCTGCTCGGCGCGTGGGGACCGTGCGTCCCGCCGCCGAACGACTCGTGCGCGAACGCCATCCTCCTCACCGGCACGTCGTTGATTGAGGACTTCTGCACCGCCGCCGCTACCACCAGCGTGCCGCCGGTCCCGGCTGGCGCCTGCGGCGGTTCGTCGGTCACGATCGGCAAGGACATCTGGTACCGCTACGTCGCGCCGTACAACGGCGTGATCATCGCGCACACCTGCACGTCGAACTTCGACACCGTGCTCGCGGCCTACGGCAGCACGCTTCCTGGCAACTGCGCCTGCCCGTCGTCGGGCATCAGCTTCGCGACGCTCCGCGCCTGCAACGACGACTCGTTGTCGTGCGGCGTCGGGTCCTTCATCGAGTTCCCGGTGTCCGAGGGCGACTGCATCGCCCTGCGCGTCGGCGGCTACACCTACGCGAACGCCGACGTCGCCGAAGGCTACGGCGAACTCTTCGTCGAGACGGTGAAGGAAGGCGACCGTTGCGACATCGCCCATCCGCTTCCGTCGAGCCTCTTCGTCGTCGCGACCGGCACGAACGCGGGCGACACGTGGGTCCAGGCCGATCTGTCGTCGTGCGCCGTCGGCGACGAGGTCGACGAGTGGTACAGCTTCGTCGTGCCGTGCACGGGCACGGTGACGATCGACACCTGCGATCCGGGCACCGACTTCGACACCACGCTCTCGGTGTTCGCGGACTGCAGCGGCAATCCGAACTCCGAGATCGCCTGCAACGACGACTCGACCGATCCCGGTTGCCAGATCCGCGGCCTGAACCGCAAGTCGCGGGTGACCTTCAATGCCACCGGCGGCGAGACCGTCTACATCCGCGTGTCGGGCTACCAGAACGCGGTCGGCAACTTCGTCCTGACGGTTGACGTCGACTGCATCGGGTAAGCGGCGACGAGACCGACTCTCCACTCGCGCGAATCAGCCGACGGCCCGGATCGCTCCGGGCCGTCGGTCTTTCGTTGGTGAGATCGGGCTTGCGGACTTGGCGTGAGCGCGCCGGCGGGCCGCGACCGATAGTCGCCGTGCGTCGTCGGACCGGCAGCCGTCGCTAGACTCTGACGCGTCGCGCTCTTCGCCTCCACCGAATCCGCAACCAAGGAGTTCCGCGTGCTCGTCCTGCCAGCCGACCAGATGTTGAAACGGGCGATCAGCGCGCTCGAGAGCGGCCAACTGCTCTTCGCGGAACAGGCGGCCCGTTCGGTGGTGAAGGCGGCGCCGTCGATGGCCGCGGCGTGGGTGGCGCTTGGACGAGTGCTCATCGCAACGATCCGCTTTGAGGAAGCGACGCAGGTCCTCGACACCGCGGAACGACTCCAGCCCGGCAACGTCGACGCCCTGCTCGCGCGCGGACAGATGGCTTGGCGGCTCGGACGCGACGAGGAAGTGCAGGCGTTCGCGGAGCGCGTCCTCAAGACGCGCCCGCAGGACCACGAGGCGACGATCCTGCTCGGGGCGAGCCTGCGGCGCATGGGAAAGCTCGATCAGGCGCTCGAGACGCTTCGCCGCATCCAGAACACCGAGACCGGCGCCACCTACGCCGCGTGGACGCTGCTGGACATGAACGACGCGCAGGGCGCGTTCAACATGGTCATCCCGTTCGCGAAGCGCACCAACATGGCGCCGTCGGCGCGCTGCAACCTGTTCCACGTGCTCGGCCAGGCGCAGGAGCGCCTGGGCCGCTACAGCGACGCGTTCCGCTCGTACACCGAGTCGAAGACCTCCGTGAAGGTGAACTTCGGCGAGGTCGAGCTGCGGAGAGGCGTTGCCCTCCTCAAGGAGATCTTCACGGCGGAATTCCTGCGCAACGCGCCGAAGCCCGCGGTGCGCACCGAGCGCCCCGTGTTCATCGCCGCGATGCCGCGCTCGGGGACCACGCTCCTCGACCGGATCATCGCCGCGCATCCGCAGGGCGCCGGCGCCGGCGAGACGCGGGCCCTGCGCCGCCAGATCGCGGAGTGGCACACGCCGGACCCCGAGACCGCGTGGCCGCGCAACGTTCGAAAGCTCGGCGCCGCCGACCTCGACCGCATCGTCGTGCGCTATCTCGAGGAGACCAACTCGTTCGGCCCCACGGCGCTGCGCATCGCGGACAAGCACCTGCAGAACTGGGTGTACGTCGGGCTCATCGCGATGGCTTTCCCCGACGCCCGCGTGATTCACCTGCGACGCGATCCGATGGACATCGGCATCTCCTGCTACGAGCGGCTCGAGCCGGTCGCGCTCCCGTGGAGCGCGAGCTTGAAGCACATCGGCATGTCCATCCGCGCTACCGAGGAGATGATGGCGTTCTGGAAGGACAACGCGCCGATCAAGATCCTCACCGTGCAGTACGAGGACATCGTGCGCAACCAGCAAAGCGAGACGCGGCGCATCATCGAGTTCCTCGGCCTCCCGTGGGACGACGCGTGCCTCGCGCACCACACCGCGAAGCGCGGCGACGGCGGCCAGAAGCCGGCGCCCACGCTCAGCAGCGAGCAGGCGGCGAGGCCGATCAAGGACGACTCGATCGGCCGCGCCGCGAAGTTCGGCGCGCTCCTCGATCCGCTGCGCGAGGCGCTCGAGACGCCGCTCTGATCGGGCGCGAATCGGGACGCTCGTTCCGCGCGGCGGCACGCGCCTCCGCTCAGCCGCCGGCGCCCGCGTCGCCCGCGATCTTCACCGTGCGCTCGAGACGGGCATCGAGCGTCGATGCGTCGCCGCCGCGGCCCGCCTCGCGCAGCACGGCGACGTACCGCTTGCCGACGCGATACCACGTGCTGTCGCGGCCGAAGAGGCCGGGCAGGAACTCCGGCGGCTTGATGCGGCTGAACGCCTGGTCGTAGAGCGCGAGCAGCCGCTTGCCGTCGCGCTGGCCGCGCAGGATCTCGCCCGCACCGCGCAGCGCGGCCTCGACCGGCGGACCCGCGTTCGGATACGTCTTGAGAAGCGTCTCGTAGGCCTGGCCCGCGCGCTCGTTCTCACCCGCCTTGCGCCACATCGCGGCGTCGGCGAGAAGCGCCTGCCCCGCCAGGTCCGCGCGCTTCGCGAGCACCGTCGCGAGCTTCATCCACGCATCGTGCTGCGCGCCGGAATCCTTCACCGATCGGATCATCGGCGCCGCGACCTCGAGCACCATCTCGGGATACGAGTCGCCGCAGAGCGCGATGATGTCGCCGAACCACACGTTCATCGACTGCGTGTCGAGCTCGCCGCTTCCGCCGAGGTCGCGCACGCGAAGCCACGATCGCACGTCGGTCGGCGCGTGCCGCAGCGCGGCCCGCAGCACCGCCTCGCGGGCTTTGGCCGCAGTGTGTCCGTCGAGCGGCCGCGGATCGGCGTCCTTGCCCTTGGCGGGCGTCCCGCGCATCTGGATGCGTTCGTCGACCGTGCGCAGCGTCGCCGCCCGCAGCCGGTCCTTCGCCGGCTCGAGCCCCCACTGCACGAGCATCGGCATGACCGCGTCCGCCATGCGCTCGCCGGTCTGCGGATCGGGCACGTGCCCGGTCACGCCGCGATACGAGTCGTACCGCCCCTCCGAATCCCAGAACGCCTTCTTGCCCGAGGCCTGCACGAATCCGGCCCATGCGTGCGCCGACTCCGAGTTCGCGCCGGTGGTGTACGCGGCGGGAATCCCGAGGGCCTTCGCCACGGTCACCGTGAAATAGGCCTGGTCGGCGCAGATGCCGCCGAAGCGATAGATGTTCGGCAGGTTCCATCCGGCGACGTCGGACTTCTTCGGCTTGCCCTGCAGCGACTCGAAGTCGTACTGCACCTTCGAGTACAGCGCGCCGACGCGCTGGATGCCGTCAAAGTTCTTCAGGGCCCACGCGATCTCGTCGGGACTCGCGGACACGTCGACGACGTGCACGAGGAGCTCCGGCGCGATGCGCACGCCGAAGCGCATCGCATCCGCGTTGTTCACGTAATAGCGCCACACGAGTTCGGCGCTCGGCGCCATGGCGCGATGCTCGTTCACCTGGAGCCCGACGCCCGTGTGATCGAAGACGACGCAGATCGCCGCGGCGAGTTCGGGAAACCGCGAGGCCAGCTTGCCGTCGTCGTCCAGCAGACCGACCGCGGTCGCCCGCACGCCGTCGAGCTTGTCGCGCTTCGGCTGGAACGTGAACGCCAACGCCTGCGCGAACTCCGGAGCGTGCGAGAAGCCGTTCCACAGCGCCGCTCCCTGCGACGCCGATTCGTCCGCGACGAGTTGCGACAGTCGCCACGCCGCCGCCGACGAGGTCAGCTTCGCCTCGAAGTCGGGATCGTCGGATACCGCGAGCGCGTCGTCGTCTCCGCCCTTCCGCTCCTTCGCATGGCCGGTCTTGCCGCGCTTCGGTCGACTCTTCGCGTTCTTGTCCGGCGCATCGTCGTCGGACGCGCCGGATCGGGCCCGCGCCAGCGTCGCGTCGATAAGCGCGTCGATCAGCGCGTCGAACCGCGCGGTGATCCGTTCGGCCGCCGGCTGCTCGCCGCGTGCGACGAGCGCCGCGAGGTCGTTCGCGTCGTCGGGCGCGAACACGCGGTCGCCCGCGGCGAACGCCGGCGCGCAAGCCATGACCGCGATCGCGAGGCAGTGCATGCTCGGACGATACCGGCGCCGCGACCTCGCACCCAAGCGAATTCGGGCACGTCGCGATCACGCGCTCGGCGCGTCGTCGAGCCAGCGCTCGAACTCGATCTCGTCGTGGATCGCGATTCCTTCGAGCCCGATCAGCGGATACTCCGGCATGTACACCCGCACGCGATCCACGATGCCCTTGTGGAGCGCCGCGAAGCGCCAGCCCCGCCGCTGATAGAAGCGCATCGCGTGGACGTTGTCGTTGGTCGTCGTCAAGAACGCGCGGCGGCAGCCGCGCTCGCGGGCGAATCGCTCCGCCGCGCTCAGGAGCGCCGCTCCGACGCCGCGATCGGACACGCGACTGCTCAGCGTGATGACCTCGCACTGCCAGCCGCCGTCGTCCGGGTGAAGCGTGACCAACCCGGCGAAGCGACCCTCGATCTCCGCCACGAAGCCCGGCAGGCGATCCGCTTCGTAGCGACGCCCAAGCGACCAGATTTCGGTCGAGCCCCAGTGCGTGGTGAGCTCGGCGACGACCTCGTCCCGATCGCGCGGCTCGACGAAACGAACGGCGATGGCGGTGCGCGCGGTCATCGTTCGACGTGGACGTGGTGCAGCAACCGATGGACGATCGGCGCGAACACGATCGCGCTGACCACGAGCACCGCGAAGCCGCTGTACAGCGCGTAGCAGCCGCCGAAGATGCGACCGGCGTCGGTGTGCGCGGCGCACGTCGGACCCATGCCCGAGAGGATCATCGCCGCCGCCTCGAACGCCTCGATCCAGCCGAGGCCTTCGGTGACGTGATAGCCGACCATGCCGATCGCGAGCGAGCCCATGATCAGCGCGACGCCGGTGGCGAAGCTGAGCGTCAGCCGCCGCGCGAAGCGCGATACGTTCGCTATCGGCTGCGATCGATGTTCGAAACGGAAGAGCATTCGTCGTTGATCCCGAGTGCGCGGTACGACCGCGGCATTCTCCCATTCGGCGCTTGCCCGTGCCGGGGGCGACCTCTAGCGTGACCTTCACGGCGGGTGTCGGAGCGCATCGCACCGACTCCCGACCTCGGAGGAGAAACCCATGCGAACTCGAATCTGCGTGCTGGCGGCCGCCGCCTTGACGGGGCTCTGCGCCGCGGCGAGCGCCGATCTCGTCGTGCCGACCGACGGCATGATCATCACGGCGAACACGACCTTCGTGCCCGGCACCTACAACCTTCCGAACGGCGTCTCGATCGGCGCGTCGGGCGTCGACCTCGACCTGAACGGCGCGGTCCTCGTCGGCGCCGGCGGAGCAACCTACGGGATCCGCTCGATCGGGTTCTCGAACGTCGTGATCCACGGCGGATCGGTGAAGGGCTACTACTACGGCGTCCGCGTCGAGAGCGGGTCGAACGTCACGATCGACGACTGCGACCTCTCCGGCAACTACGTCGACCCGACGTCGCTCGGCGCGTCGCCGCCATTCCTGAACATCAACGTGGGCCCCGCGCTGCCCGACTTCACGAATCTCGGCGGCGGCCTCTATCTCCGCGACGTCGCCGCGGCAGTCGTCTCCAACAACCTGATGCGCGGCCAGGAGAACGGCATCGACTGCTTCTCGGTGAGTTCGAGCACGATCGTCGGCAACGACGCGTCGAACAACACCGGCTGGGGGATCCATCTCAACGCGTCGACCGACAACCTGCTGAGCGCGAACGTCGCCGACCACTGCACGCGCGTCGGACTCGGCGACTCCGCGGGCTTCCTGCTGGTGAACGCGTCGTCGGCGAACCAAGTCGTGGACAACGCGTTCCGCTTCTGCGGCGACGGGTTCTTCATCGGCAACGAGCACGGCTGCCCGAGCAACGACAACCTCGTGCAGGGCAACGACGGTTCGGCGGCCGGCGCGAACGCGTTCGAGGCGACGTTCTCGTCGGGCAACCAGTTCATCGGCAACGTCGCGAACGGATCGAACTACGGCTTCTGGCTCGGCTACTCGCACTCGGGCTGCGTGATCAAGGGGAACGAGATCCGCGCGAACAACGCGAACGGCATCGAGATCGAGCACGGCCAGAACAACGTGATCGAGGACAACCTGATCGCGGGCAACGGCGGCAAGGGCATCGTGCTGCGCACCGACGGGTCGTCGCCGTTCCCGCGCGTCCAGTTCCCGTGTCTCGCGCTGCCGAATCAATCGGCGTCGACGGGTTACACGGTCCGCGGGAACACGATCAAGCAGAACTTCGCCGCCGGCTTCGAGTTCACCAACACGACGAACAGCCTGATCGTGAACAACCTCGTCGGCGGCAACGCCGGCGGGAACGGGACGAGCAACGGCGCCGGCAACACGTGGTCGATCGCGCCGACGCCGGGCACGAACATCGTCGGCGGCCCCGCGCTCGCCGGGAATTTCTGGGCGGGCTACGCAGGCGTCGATCTCGACGCCGACGGACTTGGCGACACGCTCGTGCCGTACACCAACGGCGGCGCGATCGCTGCGCCGGGCGATCCGCATCCGCTGATTGGCAATCCCGATCTCGGCAGCTTCGACAACCCGGCGACGCTGTGTTCGCGGCAGTGGGACGACTTCGGCGCGAACACTCGCGCTTCGGGCGGCACGTTCCAGACCTCGAACGGAACGCACTTCGCGACGAACGGCGCCGACCTCTACCTGCTCGAAGGTTCGAACGGCAACAAGCTCGATCTCTTCCAGCCGGGACCGGCGAACTATCTCGCCCGCGCGAACGTGCCGGAGACGGTCGAGGACGGCGGCGATCTCCAGTTCGGCGGCGCGTCGTATTTCGCGGGCGTCGGCCTCAGCATGACCGCGTCCACGGGCGCCGGCAAGGGGCCGAAGCTCTACGCGTACAACCCCGCGACGAACACGTGGTCGAGCAAGGCGAACTGCGTCATCGCGGGCAAGGCCCTCGCGCACGAGGCGCTCGCCTACGACCCGATCGCCAACAAGCTGTACGCGACGGTCACCGCGGTGCAGACCGGCGGGGACGCGCTGAACAAGCGCAAGCTCGCGATCTACGACGTCGCGACCAACGTGTGGACCGGCGTCACCGCGGCGGCCCCGCTCGACTGGAACGCGGGCACCGACGCCGAGTACCTCGACGGCAAGATCTACGTGTGGCGCGGCGGCTTCAGCGGCGGCGCGGTGAACGGCAGCGACTCGTACCTCAACGTGTACGACATCGCGACGAACGCGTGGAGCACGACGCCGACGTTGCAGTCGTCGGGCGTCCTGCCCGGCTTCCGAAGCGGCGGCCTCGACGTCTGGGGCATCGCGTTGAGCGCCGACGCGGCGCACCATCGCCTCTTCGTCTTCGGCGCCGAGGCGAACAAGCTGCTTTACGTCTTCGACGTCGCGTCGCAATCGTGGCGTGTGGCGCCGCAGGCGCCGTACGACGGCGGTTGGGGCGACGGCATGGAGTACGTGGCCGCGAGCAACCGGGTCTACGTCATCGACGGCCGCAACAGCGGCAGCACGACGCAAGGCACGGCGGCGCTCCTCCCGATGAACGCCGACCTCACCGGCGACGGCCACATGAACGCGGCGGATCTCGGCGTCCTCCTCGGCGCATGGGGTTCGTGCGACGACGCATGCTGCCCGGCGGACATCGACGAGGACGGCAGCGTCGGCGCGGCGGACCTTGGGATCCTCCTCGGCGCGTGGACCGGGTGAGCGCGGAGGCATTCAGCGCGGGACATTCAGCGCGGGGCACTCAGCGCGGAGACGCGGAGGTCGCGGAGTCGACGCGGAGGAAGGCAGAGGATTCAAGCCCGCGCTGAATCGCGCAGGCTTGAACTTCGTGGATCTCTCCGCGATACCTCCGCGACCTTCGCGTCTCCGCGCTGAAGGACCGGAGCGTCAGAACAGCAACTGGAACTGCGAGCGCACGACCAGCTGGCCCGCGTGACCGGGCGAGTCGGCGCGCCAACCGGCGCTGCTCTGCGCCCACGGAGCGCCGACCTGGTTGATGCCATATCCGATGTCGTTCTGCCACTTCAGGCTGTTCTTCGCGAAGAACTTGTTCACGCCGACGGTGACGATCGCGAGATCCGGAATGTTGTTCTGGTCGAGCGTGCCCCACTCGCCCATCGCGTACAGCTCGATGTCCTCGGTCACGAACAGGCCCGTGCGCAGCACCGCGCCGGCCTGATCCTGGTTGATCGGATTCTGCGACGACGAGCCCGAGTACAGGTTTCGATACATGAGCGCGCCGGCGATGCTGAACCCGCCGGCTTCCCACGTGATGTCGGCGGACATGCCGAAGTTGTCGACCTCGGAGTTGTTGAAGTCCGGCGGCGGCAGATTCGAACCCGTTCCGTACTCGCCGCGCTGATACGAGATCGCGCCGCCGAAGAGGAGCGCTGGCTCGGAGTCGCGGAACGAGACGTCGTCGTCGATCGTCTTCCACTTGCCGAAGCCGAGAAGCTCGATGCGCGCGGTGCCCGAGAACTCGGTGTCCTCGGTGTCCCACGCGGTGTTCTGCGAGTTGAATCCGTCGAGGAACGCAGCAAACACGCGCCAGCGTTCCGTCTCGTATGCCGCCTGCACGCCTTGGGCGGTTCCGGTCGTGAACTGCGAGTTCACGAGCGAGCGCTCGACGGTGAGCAGACGCTTCGAGGACACCGCCTCCTCGCGCAGATACATCGGCTTGAACTGACCGGCGCGCACCTTGAAGCCGCCGCCGAAGTCCTTCTGCATCCAGATGTTCTCGCCTTCGCTCACGCCGCCGGTGCTTCGGCTGCCGTCAAGCTCGAGCTCGTATTCCCACGTCGGATCGACGATGTGCCCGCGGAAGCTCAGCTTGGCTCGACGGATCTCGAAGCCGTAGCGGTTGTCGTCGGTCGGGCTGTCGTTCTGATGGTTGTAGACGAAGCGGAACTGGATCTGACCGGCGATCCGCAGCAGGAAGTTGCCGTCGGCGCTGCTAATGAAGAAGCCGTTGTCCCAGCCCGCCGTGGCTCCGGTGTCCCGGAGGCTCGCGCGCGTGTCCGCATCGGCCAGCGTGTCTTGCACGCAGGCGCGGATCTCCGCAGCGCGGCGCTCACTCAGCCACTCGTGCTCGTCCTTCGCCTCGAGCTCGCCCACCTTCTGCTCGAGCTGCTTGACGCGGTTTCGCAGTTCGATGACCTCGGGATCGACCGGCGGTGCGGCTGGCGGCGCCTCCTGAGTCCGCGCGGAGGCCAGCGTGGGCGGCGCGACGGCACCGGTTGCCGCCAGGAGGACGAGGGTCGGCCACCACGCGTTCATGGACACGTCGATCGGGGACTTGGCGTTCATGTGCACCCCTGTCGGAAGGGAGAGGAGCGTCGGAAGAGGAGATGCGCTGCGAAATGTAGTCGAACTGAGCGAAGGCGTGTGCGGCCCCGAGACCGCGGGCGGTCGCGGCGTTTTCGCATCGCGCGAGACGAGACGCCCCGCGGCGATCGGTAGCCTGTGCGCATGGCCAAGGACCGCAAGAAGCCGCCAGCGCCGAACGCGGCGCCCTCGAGCCCCGCGCAAGCGAGCCGCACGCCAACGAGCGCGGGGCGAACCGGCGCGGCCCCGCCAAGTCCGCCGACGCCAGGCCCGCGCGCGACGATTTCCGCGCTGGCGACGTGGATCGTTCGACTCGCTGCGTTGTGGGTCCTCGCCGGCGCCACGGCGAAGTCGCTCACCGGAACGCCCGCGGAGTTGCCAGCGCCGATTCTCGCGCTCGACTTCGATCCGTTCGCGGTCATCATCGCGGCGATCGTCGTCGAGACGACGATCGCGCTCGTCGCGCTCGTCGCGCCGCGTCTCGGCTGGGCGCCGCTCGCGGCGCTCCTCGCGACCTTCGCGATCATCCTCGTCCTTCACCTGCGCAGCGGCGCGGAATCCTGCGGTTGTTTCGGCGGCGCGCTGCCGATTCCGGCGTGGCTCGTCCTCGCGGTGGACTCGTCGCTCCTCGTCGCCACGCTCGCCGCCGCGCGTTTCCTGCGGCCGTGGCGCGCCGCGCGTCAGGCGGGACTCGGCGCGCTCGTCGGGCTCGTCGTCGGTCTCGCGCTCGCGTGGTACGCCGACGATCGCATGCGGACGCTTCGCCCCGTCGAGTCGTTGGCGGCGGCGAAGACACCGGCACCGCAGCAGTCCGGGGCGAAGAACACCGCTCCGCAGCAAAGCGCTCCGCCGCAAGCGTCGCCGCCATCGGCTGCGCCCCAACAAGCCGCGGCGCAACAAGCCACCACCGCGCAGACGGCGGCTCCTGCGGCGACCGCGTGGCGACTTCCCGACGCGTTTCCGCCGCAGGTGATCCTGCGGCCTGTGCAGTGGATCGGCAAGAAGCTCGACGAGACCGAGCTCGGGCGCTGGGCCGACACGTCGAAGTTCCCGCCCGACGCGACGATCATCATCTACTACGCCTCGTGCAATCACTGCGCGGATCACCTGCGCGAGCTCGCGGCGAAGAAGGCGGCGGATCCGGCGTCGGCGCCGAACTACGTGCTCGTGCAGATCCCGACGCCGGACGCCTATGCCGGTCGCCTCTTCGTCGATCGCGTCCCCGACGGCGCGCTGCACGTCCTGTTGCCGAAGGAGATCAAGGCGTGGGTCATCACGCCGCCGTGGGACGTCTTCGTCGAAGGCGGCGTGGTGAAGCGCGCCGAGCGCGTGCAATGGAGCGGCGAGCCCGGTGCGAAGAAGCCGAGCTGACGCTCACGATCCTTCGCGCTCCCATTCGTCGATCGTCGCGGGCCAGTCGTCCTTGACGAGTCGCGACAGCGAACGGTCGGCAAGCAGCGATCCGCCCGTCTGACAGCGCGGGCAGTAGTTGGTCTCGTGCTCGCCGCGCACGATGCGCTGCACCGCGGTGGCGCAGACGGGACACGGCGCCCCGAACTTGCCGTGGACGGCGAACTCCGGACGAAACGCGGTGACGTCGCGCGGGCTTGGAAAGCGCGTCGCGAACCGCTCGACGAGACGATCGCGCCACGCCGACAGCGTGCCGTGCGTCGCCTCGTAGAGCGCCCGCGCCTCGTCGTCGGAAAGTTGTGACGTCAGGCGCAGGGGCGAGAGGCGCGCGGCGTGGAGGATCTCGTCCGAGTACGCGTTGCCGATGCCGGCGAAGGTGCGCGGATCGGTCAGCGCCCGCTTCAGCGTGCGCCGTTCGCGCCGCAGCGCCGCGAGGAACTCGCCGAGCGACGCCGTCAGCGGTTCAAGCCCGCCGGGATCGTGCGCCGCGAGCGCCGCCGCGCCGGCGGTGGCGTGCAGCGTCGCTCGCTTGTGCGTCGCCTGTTCGACGAGCGAGAGCGTTCCGGAGTCGAACGCGAATTCCGCGCTCGTCGCCGACGACGGACGCGCCGGCGGGCCTGACGGCGCACCGTCGGACCAGCGCAGCCGCCCCGCGATCATGAGGTGCAACACCAGCGCGACGTCGCCGTCGAGCCCGATCACGATTCGCTTGCCGAGGCGCGAGATCCGCTCGACGCGACGACCGCGCAGCGCGTCGACGTCGGGGTCGACGCTGCGCAGGAGCGACGGTCCGTGCACGCGGACGCGCACGAGCGTACGACCGTCGACGCGTCGCCGAAGGCAGTGCAGGTACGCCTCGATGTCGGGCAGTTCTGGCATGCGCGATCGGGCCCGTCGTGAGCGACGCGCGGAGCGTAGACCACGCGCGCCTCGTGCGATGGACAAAAGACAACGCGGGCGCCGCAGAAGCGGCGCCCGCGTGTTCGATCTCCCTCCAGAGAACGCTGCGTCAACCCTGACGGCGACGTCGGCCCAATCCCGCCGCCGCTGCCGCCGCTCCCGCGAGCGCAAGCGCTCCCGGAGCAGGCACGATCTGGTACGAGCGATACTCGCCGGCGGTTGCCGGATTCGTCCACCAATCCGTCGCCTGCGTGTCGCGGCTCAGGAGGTCGACGGTCGTGTCGTTGTCGCCGCCGCCGGACGTGCCGACGTCGAACAGGATCTTGTCACCGATGCCCACGCCGAGCGACGCGAGCGAGAAGGTCCACGACACGATGTGCGAGCCGGCCTGCGACTGGTCGTTCGTGAAGTTGTAGTCGAGGTTCCAGTTGCCGTTGAACGACCAGAACTGCGCGTTGTCCGACGCCTGGTCGACCCAGCTTCCGACGTAGTGGTCGATCGTCTGGCCGTTGAGGTTCACCGGCCGATTCCACGCGTTCGTGCCGGTCTGGTTCGCCGCACCGGTGTTCAGGAAGAACAGGTACTTCGTCCAGGCCTCGAAGCCGCGGGTCTCGACGCTGAAGGTGATGTCGGTCGCCGAGTTCGAGACCGTCACCCCGACGATGTCGAGATTCGCCACGTTGTTATCGAACAAGTCAAAGGTCGCGTCGCTGAACGTCTGGCCTCGTGCAAAAGCCGAACTCGCAAAGGCGACCACCGGAACCAAGATGATGAGCTTCTTCATGGCAGGTTGGGCAAGATCGGCGGACCAACGCCCACGCGGCATGACCCCGGTCTCGTGCTCTCCAAGCCGAACATAGCACGCAACCGCGAGCCGGCCACAGGAATCCGTCACGCGCCGCAAGGATGTCGCGGCCGCCGAATCAATGCCGGCCGAACGGTCGACGAGGCGACGTCATCATTTCGCCGGTGCGGCCTCACTCGTGCCTGTGTCGATCGCGGGAAACGGGAACTCGCGCGAATCGCGGTGGTGCTTGGCGAAGAGCGCCTTCGCGCGAGCGACCAGATCCGGCGAACGGTCCGCGATGTCGTTCGACTCGCGCGGATCGACCCGCAGGTCGTAGATCTCGATGCTGCCCTTGCCTTCGTGCATGTTGCGGCGCACCGCCTTGATGTCGCCAAACCGGACCGCCTGTTGCCCACCGAATCCCGGGTATTCGAAGTAGAGACACTCGCGCTCGACGTCGGCGCTCGGATCCTTGAAGGCGTTGACCAGAGACACGCCGTCGCTGCGGATCGGCGCGACCTCCGCCAATCGCAGCAACGTCGGAAACAGGTCGTAGTGCGCGGCCGGAATCTCCGAGGTCGTGCCCGGCTTGACGTGCGCGGGCCATCGCACGACGAACGGCACGCGCAGCCCGCCCTCGTAGACCGATCCCTTGAGTCCGCGCAGGCCCCCGGCCGACTCGAAGAACGCGCTGTCCGCGCCGCCGGTGCGTTCGAACGTCGGTCCGTTGTCGCTGGTGACGATGACCAGCGTCCGTTCCGCAAGTCCGAGTTCGTCGATCAGAGCGACGAGGCGGCCAACGTCGCGATCCAGCCGCGACACCATCGCGGCATACGCGGCGTGCGGCGTCGGATGCGGGAGATATCCGCTCGAACCGTCGTAGGGCTCGTCGGGCAACTTGCCGCGGTACTCGGCCAGCGCGTCGTCGGGTATCTGCAGCGCGAGATGCGGATTGGGCGTCGCGAACTCGAGGAAGAACGGAACATCGCGATGCTCTCGAATGAACTCGATCGCCTCCTTCAGGAAGAGGTCGCCGCTGTACACCGCCTCGGCGCGCGTCGCCGGGTCGTTGCCTTCAAGCATCACCTTGCTCAGCGTCGAACCGGGAACGCGCGTCGACGCATCGCCGCGGCTTGACCACAGGTACGCGGGATAGTGGTTGTGCGCCTGCTTCTGACAGAGGAACCCGAAGAAGAAGTCGAACCCGAGCTGCGTCGGTTCGCTGCCCGACGCCGCTCCGCCGAGCGCCCACTTTCCGACCAGACCCGTGACGTACCCTCGCTTGCGCAGTTCGCCGGCCAGCGTCGTGCTCTGTGGCGGCAACGGCTCTTGCGATTCCGGGCCCACCTGCCGATTGGCGCGCACATGCGCATGTCCGGTGTGAAGGCCCGTGAGCAACGAGCATCGACTCGGAGCGCACTCGGGCGATGACGCGTACCAGTTCGTCCAGCGCATGCCCTCGCGGGCCAACGCGTCGATGTGCGGCGTGCGGATCAGTTTCTGGCCGAAGCACCCGAGATCCCCGTAGCCGAGGTCATCCGCGAGCACCAGCACGATGTTCGGTGGGAGGTGCCCCGACGTTGGCGCGCCTGGCGGCGCATCCGGAGACTCGCGGGAACATGCAACGAGGCTGACCGCCGCGGCACACGCCGCCGGGATGAGACTTGCGCGCATCCGCGCAGGGTACGGCAAGCGCGCGCCGATCAGCCGCCGTCGCCCTTCCGCTTCACCACCTCGATCGCCTTCTCCAGCACCTCGTCGCGCCCCGCCGCGATGCCCTTCGCGGTCGGCGTCACCGGCACGGTTGGCGCGACGCCGACGCCGTGATGGCGGGTGCCGTCGTGCTTCATCACCCGCATGCCGGTCCACGAGACGCCGTATCCGCCGGGGAGTTCGAAGGGATTGACGTTGCCGTTGGTGCCGGCGGTCGTCGAGCCCACGATCTCGCCGAGCTTGTATGCCTCGACGATTCCCATGATCGACTCGGCATACGAGATCGCGCGGCCGTCGGTCACGAACGCCACCGGCGCATGCAGCCGCGGCTTCAGCGGCGGCATCTGCCATCGCCCGCTCTCGATCCACGTCCATCCCTCGCGATCGGGCTTGGTCACGAGCGGCACCATCCAACGCGCGCTCGTCGCCGGTTCGTCGACGAGGTGCTGGATCAGTTCGTACGCCGCTTGATCGGGATAGCCGCGCAGGTCGAAGACGAGTCCCTTCGCGGACTCGAGCTTCGGCATCGCCGCGGCGAGGGCCGCAGCGTCAGCGCGATCGAGGTTGAAGTACACGACGCCCGGCGCCACCTCCGATCCATTCGCCGGCCGCTTGGCCGCGCCACCTTGAATCTGCTGGTTCGGGACCTTGTTCACCGCGAGGCTGTACTCCGCGCCGTCGGGATTGCGAAGCTGCATGCGGGCCTGATCACTCGCGGCGCCGAAACTCGCGATCGCGCTCGCGGAGACGAACCTCCGCCAACCGAGGGTCGCGGCCGAGATGCGCTTCGAGACTTCCGCCTCGCATTCGGCGATCGGCTTGCCGTCGATCGCCACGACGACGTCGCCCACGCGCACCTCGCTCGGCGCGTTCGGCGCGAGACCGACCACCACGAGATCGTCCCCGGCCCACTCGAAGAGGAAGGGCAACATCGTGCGCGGCGTCGCCGATCCGCCCATGACCGCGCCGTGTCCGTCATGCAGCGCGGCGACGAGCGTCGCGAGCGTCGCCGCGTACGCCTCGGAGGTCGCGTCGGCGGCGGCCTTCTCGAGCGCGGCCGACAGCGCCGCTTCCCATGCTTCCTGCGTCAGCTCGCCGTCCGGAGCGAAGTACGGGAAGAAGTGCTGGAACACGCCCCACGCGAGCGCGACGCCGGCGAGCCTCGTGGCGCGATTCGTGTCGACGAGTCGCACGCGCGTCGCGTCCTTGCGAAGCGTTTCCGGCGTCTCGCCGTGCGGCAGCGTGCCCTGCGCGTCGGCGAACACGCGCACCGGGATGCGACACGACACGCCGCCGTCGAGCGGCTTCGTCACCGACGACGCCGCGTCGCCCGGCTTGAACGCTGCTGCGTCGACGCTGCTCGAGTAGATGTTCATGCCGCTCCGCTTCGAGAGCGTTCCAGCGCCGCGATGCGTCCACGAGCGCACCGACGTCGCCTCCGCGGGCGCGGCGGCCGGCGCGGGCGCGGCATCGACGCCGCCGGCCCAGATCTCGACCGTTGGCGCGATCGGCGCGATGACCTCGCGCAGGCGCCGCGCGAGATCGGCGGCGTCGGTCGCGGGCTCGGCGGCCTCGACCAGCGCGAGGGCGACGTGATCCCAGCTCGCCACGCCGACTGCCTGATCGCTCGGATGGAAGAAGCGGACGTAGGACAAGAGCTTCGTCGCGGCGCGCAGGTTCGCGAGGCCGCGCGGAGTCAGCGGCATCGGCTGCGTGGCTTCCTGCATCGGCGCCGCGGCGCCGACCGCTTCCACGACGACGTCGTCGATGAACGCGACGGTCGACGAACCGAACACCATGAACCCGAACGCCAGCGACGCCGCGTCGTTGTCGACGTCGAGCTCGATCGACGCGCTGGTCCAGCCGCCGAACCCGCGCGTCAGCGGACGATTGCCCATGTTGTCGAACGCGCCCGTCGCGCCGCCCACGCGATCAACCCGCATCCACATCTGCACGCGACCATCGCCTTCGATGCGCACCTTCGATCCGAGGCGAAGCCGCGTGCCGCGATATGGCTCCGCGTTCAGCGTCCGCATCAGGTTGCCCATCGGCGCCTTCGCCTCACCGGTCAGCGCGAAGCGCACCGCCTTCGCGCCGGCGAGCGTGGGCATCTCCACGAGTTCCGCCGTCCACCCTGGGGTCGGCACGAACCAGCCCGCCGCCGCGGGCGCCTGCTCCTCGAATCCAAGCGTCTCGCGCGGCGCCGCCGCGACCGGCGCCTGGCGCGCGACCGCGCTTGCCGCGACGCTGAAGACGGCGATTGCCGCAAGCGCGAGCCATCGATCGACTCGAATCATGTGTTCCTCCTGACGGCGCTGCCGTGCAACGGGCGGCGCGGCGGACGCTCGAACTCCGCGAAGCGCGAGCAGCGTACGCCACTGCGCCGGAATTGCGCCGCCGCGTGCGAATCGTCGATGGCCTGGAGACCCGGCTCTATTCGCGAGCGACACCGTGCAGTACGGTGATCGCGACGAGGCCGCGCCTCGTGGGGACCGTCGGCGAAGCGCCTCGCATCTCGGGAGGGCAGCATGATCATGAGGTCGAGCGGAACAGTCCGGGCACTTCTCGTGGCCGTGTCGTTGGCGTTGACCGCCTGCGCCTCCCGCGAGCGCGAACTCGAGCGCGTCGCGAAGGACTGGTGCCAGACGATTCGCGCGAGCCAGGTCGTTCCCGTCTATCCGCTCACCGAGGATCTGCAGCCGGGCGACGTCTTCCTGGTGGAGACGCCGATCCAGCAGCAGGCGAAGGTCTATCGCGAGCGCGGGTTCCTGCCGCTCGACCAGATGGTGGTGCGTCTCCACGACCTCGACTACAGCGACTTCTACGCCGCCGAGTACTGGGACGGCCTCTACGCCAAGGCGCCGCATCCGCGTCCGATCCGCATCGTGACCGACGGGACCAAGCCGCCGCCCTTCGTCACGATCGAGGCGCCGCGGGCGGCGTTCCCGAGCTACACGTTCGAGGTGCGGCGCGGCGCCGGCCTCAAGCTCGCGATTCCGGTGCAAGGCGTGCCCATCGGCTTCGGCATGATGCGCACCGACTCCGCGACGGGAAGCGTCGAGATCTCCGACGCGTACACGTACGCGGCCCCGCCCGAGGCGATCTACGAACGGCTCATCCGCTGGGCCAGTGATCCGGAGCGCCAGCGCGTGTTGGCCGACCTGCAAAAGAAGAACGACGGCCACCCGCTCTTCCTGCGCGTGGTGCAGCGGGTCTATCTCACGGGCGGCGTGCTCGTGTCGCTGGTCAACGACGCCGCAGGCTCGGCCGGCCTCGATGTCGGCGCGGCGCAGCAGGTCTCGGTGCTCGACGTGGCCACCGGCAAGACCACCGCGGAGAACTTCGCGGCGGCGTCGAACGCGCTGTCGTCGGCGCTGCGCCCGGCGGAAATCGTCACGCCGCAGGGCGTGTCGGGCTTCGTTCCCGGCGGTTCGCTGCGCATCGTCGAGGCGACGCACCGGAGCGTGACGCTGAAGGAGAACTTCGATCGTCCGCTGGTGATCGGCTACCTCGGATACGACTTTCCGATCCTCGAGGGCGGCGTACTCGGCGTGCCGGTCGCGACGCTCACGCAGCTCGAGGAAACGCGCCCGCCGACCGTGCGGACAACGCCACTGCAATACGCCGTGCACAACGTCGACCCGCCGGCGCAGCCGCTCCAAGCTCGCATCGCGACGTGGCTCACCGCCGATCCGACCAGCCGCTTCCCGATGCTCGAGAACTACCTCGCAAAGAAGTTCGGCGTGACGGTGCCCGCTGACACCTGGGTCGGCAGCGCGGGAGTAGAACAGCTCAACGACGTCATCAATCAGTTCCACGTTCCGTGACCGCGCGCCGGAGTGTTCTTCGCCCTCGGCCGCACACCATCCACGTCATCGGAGTCGCCATGGCACTCAGCGTCATCAGCCAGGCTGGAATTCCGCAGTCCGTACTCCCCGAGGCGATTCGCCTCGCGAAGCTCAATCCTCGCTACGTCGCGCACCTCGCGGTCGACGAGTCCGACTCGACGAGCCTGCTGGTCACGGTGATGCGTGAGGCCGCGCCTGCCGACGCGGCGACGACGCGGTCACGGTCGGGCAGCCGCGCGGCCGATCCGAAGCCCGCGCCGACGAGGAAGACGTCCGCGTCGCGTCGCTCCCGCTGACGCGGCGCGGCGCGGCCGTTCTGGAAGCCGTATCGACGCGCGACTACGATCGGGTCATGCCCGACTCGGCAAACGACGCGACGGCGATCCTCGAGGCGCTCAATCGCGGCGACTCGTCGGCGGCCAATCGGCTGCTGCCGCTCGTGTACGACGAGCTTCGGTCGCTCGCGTCGCAGTGGATGCGCCGCGAGCGCGTCGATCACACGCTGCAACCGACGGCGCTCGTTCACGAGGCGTACATCCGACTCATCGACCAGTCGAAGACCGATTGGACGAGCCGCGCCCACTTCATGGCGGTCGCCGCGAAGACGATCCGCAACGTGCTCGTCGATCACGCGCGGCGGGCCAAGGCCGACAAGCGCGGCGGGGCGCGACACCGAACGACGCTGCACGACGAGTTGAAGGCCCAGGCGGGGCGCAACGACGTCGACCTGCTCGCCCTCGAGGAAGCGCTGGAGAAGCTCCAGGCGCTGCACCCACGGCAGGCGAAGGTCGTGGAACTGCGCTTTTTCGGCGGGCTGTCGCTCGAGGAGACGGCCCACGTCCTCGACGTCGCGCGATCGACCGTCGCGGACGACTGGATGATCGCGCGGGCGTGGCTCTCGCGCGAGCTGGCAGCGACGGACGAACGCTGACCGTGCGCCGGCGGCGCAGGTTCGTCACTTCCCGCTCGCCGGCGCGGACAGCGCCGCGCGGTGCTTGTCCGCCTCCGCGATCATCTCCTTCATCGAGTCCTTCCACGAGCGCTTCGACTCGTCGAGTTTTCCCTCGCGATCGAGTGCCTCGAGCATCTCGATCGCGGCGTTGGCGTGGGCCACCGCGTCGTCGAGCAGCGGTCGCTGCGCCTCGCCCGGCGACGCGACGGCCTCGAAGCGGACGAGCGCCAGCTGCGACAGGCGATACTCGCCCACGACGAGATTCGTCCGGGCGAGGACGTTCTGCGGATCGGCCTTCACCGCGTCGCGCGAGAGCTCGTAGCTGCGCTGCAGGTGCGGCGCGGCGTCCTCCGGGCGCTTGAGCGCGAGCAGTCGCGCTCCCACCTTGCCGTGCGCCGCCGTCAGGTCGGCGACCGATTCGCTATTGTCCGGATGCGCCTCGTACAGCTTCGTGCGGATCGCAAGACTGCGGTTGAACTGCTCGATCGCCTCGTCGTGCCGTCCCATGTCGCCGAGGATGTCGCCAACCTTCTCGTGGCCCACGCTGAGGTCGCGCTGCGAACCGGGATCGTCGGGCTTCGCGACCGACTCGAGGATGGCGATGTACTCGCGATACGCGGCCAATGCCCGCTCGAGTTCCTTCTTCGCGTCGTCGGGGCGCTTCTCACGCTCGGCCTCCTCGGCCATCGCGCGATGCACGTTGCCGATCCATTGATGGCTGATGCCCACCTCGCGGACGCGCGCCGGATCGTCCGGCGTGTGCGTGAGAACGTCGCGCCGCACGCGCAGTCCGTCCTCGAACGCCGCGAGGGCCTCGGCGTAGCGGGCCTGCGCGAAGTCGAGGCTCGCGACCTGGTTTCGCGCCCGCACGAGGCTGAGTCGGAACGCGTCGTTGTTCGGCTCGCTCGCGACGAGGCGCTCGCGGATCTCCACCGACTTCAAGAAGCTCTTGCGAGCGCCCTCGCGGTCACCGAGGTTCGCCCGCGAGCCGTACCCCTGCGCCTGGCCGACCTTGAGATAGGCCTCGCTGAGGTCGAGCGCGAGCTGATGATCGTCGCCCGCCTCGGTCGCGAGACTGTCGAGATACGAGAGCGCGGTGGAGACGATCGACTTCCGCGCTTCCGTCGAGCCGGGCAGGTCGACGATCTTGTCGTGCACGTCGTAGACGAACGCGTTCGCCAGCTTCCGAACCTGATCGAAGCGCCGGTCGGCCCGGGCCTTCTCGGCCTGCGCGACGCGGGTCTGCTCCAGGGCCCGCACGAAGCCGATGCTCGTGCCGACGAGACCGAGGATGAGCATCACGAACGCCGCCATGACGCCGCCCACGACCGCTCGGTTGCGCCGCGCGAACTTCCGGAGCTGATACATCGTGGTCGGCGGCCGCGCGCTGATCGGCTCGTCGCGGAGGTAGCGATTCACGTCCTCCGCGAACTCGGTGGCGTCCGGGTATCGGCGCGAGGGGTCCTTCTCGAGCGCCTTCGCGACGATCGTCTCGAGGTCGCCGCGGAAGACGCGATCGACCGTCGACAGACGCGCGGCGTCTTCGTCCTTGATGACTCGCGCGACCTCCGCCACCGACTTGCCGCGCGGATCGACGAGCGGGCGGCGCGCCAGCAGCTCGTACGCGACGGCGCCGAGCGAGTACACGTCGCTGCGAACCCCGATCGCCGCAGGATCGCCGCCCACCTGCTCGGGGCTCATGTACGCGAGCGTGCCGATGAGCTGGCCGACGTCGGTCTGCATCGTCGTCATCGCGACGTCGCCGTCGGTCGCCCGCGCCACGCCGAAGTCGAGCACCTTCGGCTGCCCGGCGCGATCGACGAGCACGTTCTGCGGCTTGAGGTCGCGATGCACGATGCCCAGGCGGTGCGCAGCGCCGACCGCCTCGGCGATCCGCGCCACGAGCCGCATGCGGTCGCGCGTGCCGAGCCGGTTGGACTCGGCGTACTCAGTCAGCGGCAAGCCGTCGACGTATTCCATCGCGAAATACGGCACTTCGGCGGTCGCGTCCTTCGTGGCGATCTTCGCGCTTCCCGCGTCGTAGATCCGCGCGATGCCCGGATGTTCGAGGCGCCCGAGTACTTCGGCCTCGAAGTGGAAGCGGCGCCGTACGCGCTCGACGTTTCCGAGCGCGGCCCGCATCACCTTGAGCGCGACGGTGCGTCGCGGCCGATCCTGCTCCGCGAGATACACCGTCCCCATGCCACCTTCGCCAAGCACGCGCTCAATGCGGTAGCGGGCGACGCTCGAGAGCGCCGAGCCGAGCGACGGCGTGCTCGCGACCGCGCCGTCGAACACGGCGCCGACGTCGAGGACGCCGGTCGCGATGACCGGCCCGGCATCCTGGTGCTTCAGCAGGTCCTCGACCTCGTCGACGATCGACTGGTCGCCTTCGCAGCGCGACTCGAGGAACGCGCGGCGCAGCTCCGGCGCCAGCCGCGACGCTTCGAGAAACAACGCACCGATTCGTTCGTGCCGGGCCGAATTCACCACGATCCGATGCTACACCGCGGTTGCGCCCCGGCGAAATCGAATCGGCCGCGATCGACGGGATCGCCGCGTTCGCAGCGCACTTCGGACCGCGGACCAGCGGATTACGCGGGCGTGGTCGAGACAGGCTTCAAGGCGACGTGACTCCGAGAGAACGCGAGGGTCGCGGCGATCGCCGCCCCGATGACGCCGCCGATGATGCCCGAGGAGAGCACCCGGTGCTGGCACGGCGCCACGCCAGCGCGACACCCGATGCAGGCGATGGCTACCGAACGCCGTCCTTCTCCGCCATGAGCCGAAGCATGTCCACGCATCGCGTCGCGTAGCCGTATTCGTTGTCGTACCAGCTCACGATCTTGAAGAAGCGATCGTTGAGCTGGATGCCCGCGAGCGCGTCGAAGATCGACGAGCGCGGATCGCTCATGAAGTCGCTCGAGACGACTTCCTCGTCGGTGTAGCCGAGCACGCCTTGCAGCGGCCCTTCGGCCGCGGCCTTCATCGCCGCGTTGATCGCTTGGATCGACGTGGGCTTGGACGACCGGAACGTCAGGTCGACGCAGGACACGTTCGACGTCGGCACTCGGAACGACATGCCGGTCAGCTTGCCCTTCACCGCCGGAAGACAGAGTGCGACCGCCTTCGCCGCGCCGGTGGACGACGGAATGATGTTCATGTACGCGTTGCGTCCGCCGCGCCAGTCCTTCTTGCTCGGGCCATCCTGCGTCGGTTGGGTCGCGGTGACCGCGTGCACGGTGGTCATCAGGCCTTCGTCGATGCCGAAGTTGTCGAGGAGCACCTTGACGACCGGAGCGAGGCAGTTCGTGGTGCAGCTCGCATTCGACACCACGGTGTGCTTCGCCGGGTCGTACTGCTCGTGGTTCACCTTGTAGACGAGCGTGGGCACGTCGTCGGACTTCGTCGGCGCCGAGATCAGCACGCGCCGCGCCCCCGCCGCAAGGTGCTTGCGAGCGTCGTCGCCCGCGGTGAACAACCCCGTCGACTCGAGCACGTACTGGCATCCGAGGTCCTTCCACGGCAGCGCCGCGGGATCCTTCACGGAAACGCACTTCGTGCGCTTGCCCTCGCAGACCAGGTTGTCGCCGTCGACGCGCACGTCCTTGCCGAACCGGCCGTGCGACGTGTCGTGGCGCACGAGATACGCGAGGTTGTCCGCAGGCACGAGATCGTTGACGCCCACGAACTCGAAGTCGCCGCGCTCGATGCCGATCCGATACACGAGGCGACCGATGCGACCGAATCCGTTGATGCCGACTTTGATGGCCATGATCCGCTCCGATGTGCCGCGGCGCGCGCAGCGTGACGGGGAAAAGAGTCGCAGGATACGAGCGGTCAGGGACCGCGGCAACGCTGTCGCTCAATCGCGAACGCTCGGCGGCAGATGCTTGATGTGCGGCTGGAGGAACCAGTCGCCGATCGTCGGAAACACGGTGAAGAGCCCGGCGCCGACCCGCGCGCCGAACGAGGTCCACACTTCCGGACGCGGCCGACGAAGACACGCGATGACCGCGCGGGCGACGCGCTCCGGCGGCTGCACGAAAAGCGACGGCGCGTGGTTCGAGACCGCGCCGGCGCCGCGAGCCGCGTCGACGTTCGTGGTGCCCGATGCGGCGACCTCGAAGAACTCGGTTCGCGTCGCGACCGGATGCACCGTCGACACCTCGATGCCGTGCTCGCGCAGCTCGTAGCGCATCGAGCGCGCGATCATGAGCTGCGCCGCCTTCGTTGCCGCGTAGGGTCCGTAGCCCGGGAGCGTGAAGCGGGCGACGCAGGAACTGCACATGAGGAGATGTCCGCCGCGGCGGCGCTCGATCATGCGCCGGGCCGCCTCGCGCAGGAGGTCGGTCGCGGCGAAGAGGTTGACCTCGAACAGGCGACGAATCTCCTCGTCGCCGAAGTCGAGCACGCGCCGCTCCGCGCCGAACCCCGCGTTGGCGAACACCGCGTCGGCGCGGCCGAGGGCCCGGTCTGTCTCATCGAGCAGGCGCTTCGAGAAGCCTGCGTCCGCAACGTCGCCGACGACGGCGTGGGCTCGACGACCGCAGCCCTCGATCGCCGCCACCACCTCGGTCAGGCGGTCGGCGCGGCGCGCGGTGACCACCACGTTCATTCCGGCTTTCGCCGCCTCGAGCGCGGTCGCCCGGCCGATGCCCGAGCTCGCGCCGGTCACCACGAACACAAGATCATCGAGAACCCGCGCCATGCGCCGCGTACGGTAGCGGCTCCGTCGGCGCTCCGCCCCGCGCTGCGCGCGACTCGGCAAGCCGTCTGTCGCTAGACTCGCGGTCGATGACCACCGCAGAGCGCACCTCGTCGCTGTTCGGTCGACACCGCGCAATCGTCGGGATGCTGCACGTCTCCGCGTTGCCGGGAACGCCGCACGCCCGCGATCCGGTCGCGTCGATCGTGCGCCGCAGCGTCGACGAGGCGTCGCTCCTCGCCGAGGTCGGGTTCGACGCGCTTCTCATCGAGAACATGCACGACGCGCCGTATTTGCAGCGCGACGTCGGTCCCGAGATCGTCGCCGCGATGACCGCGGTCGCGTGCGGCGTGCGCGCCGCCGTGCGGGTGCCGGTCGGCGTGCAGATCCTCGCCGGCGCGAACCGCGCGGCGCTCGCGGTCGCTCTCGCCGCGGATCTCGGCTTCATCCGCGCCGAGGGATTCGTGTTCGCCTCGGTCGCCGACGAGGGACTCCTCGCCGAGGCGGACGCCGGATCGCTCTTGCGCTACCGACGCGCGATCGGCGCCGAGCGCGTCGCGGTGCTCGCCGACATCAAGAAGAAGCACTCGGCGCACGCGATCACGAGCGACGTCGGAATCACGGACATGGCGTCCGGCGCCGAGTTCTTCGGCGCCGACGCGATCGTCGTGACCGGGACAGCGACCGGTAGCGCCACCGAGCAGGCCGACATCGACGCCGCGCGGCGCGGATCGTCGCTCCCGATCGTCGTCGGAAGCGGCGCGACGGCGGCGACGATCGAGGATCTGCTGCGCCGCGCCGACGCCGTGATCGTCGGCAGCGACCTCAAGGAGAACGGCCGCTGGAGCAACCGGATCGACCGCGATCGTGCGCGTGCCTTCGTCGAGGCCGCGCGCTCCGGATCGTGACCGGCTCGAGCGCGCCGCGCGGCGATCGGGCAGCGGGAATTCGTATACTCCGCGGATGATCGAATCGCGCAAGGTCTGGCTCAACGGATCGCTCGTCGACGAGCGCGCGGCGACCATCAGCGTCTTTGACCGGGGCTTCCTGTTCGGCGACGGCGTCTACGAACTGGTCCGCTTCTTCCGCTGCGCCTCGAACTGTCCGCATCGGCGCATCGGCGACGGCATGGACCTCCACGTCGCGCGTCTCGAGCGAAGCCTCCGACTCGCGGAGATCCGCGGATTCGCCGCCGTCGAACTCCCGCGCATCTGCGACGCGGTGCTCGACGCGAACGACCTCGACGACGCCGCGGTGTACGTGCAGATCACGCGCGGCGCCGGTCCGACGCGAAGCCACGTGCCGCAAGCGCCGCTGACGCCGACCGTGCTCGCGACCGCGACGCCGTGCGAACCGATCGAGCGCTTCGCTGAACCCGCGTCGGTGCGGGCGATCACCCGCGAAGACCTCCGCTGGTCGCTCTGCCAGATCAAGACGATCAGCCTGATGGGCAACATCCTCGCGCTCCTCGACGCCGATCGGCACGGCGCGACGGAAGCGATCCTTCACCGAGGCGGCGTCGTGTCCGAAGGCGCGTACACCAACGTGTTCGCGGCGATCGGCGACACGCTGGTCACGCCGCCGGTCGATGCCGAGCCGCCGATCCTGCACGGGGTGACTCGCGCGCAGATCCTCGCGACGGCCGAGGCCGCCGGCCTCGCGCCGACGGTGCGCCCGCTGCATCTCGACGAACTCCAGCGCGCCGACGAAGTTCTGATCACGTCGAGCCGACGGCTCGTGAGCGCCGTCGTCGAACTCGACGGCGTCGTCGTCGGCGACGGCACTCCCGGCCGAGCGGCGCGGGCGCTCTTCGAGGCGATGCGCCGACGAATCGCGCACCTGTGCGGCTTCGGCCTTCCTACTTTCGCACGGAACTCCGTATGAGCACCCCTCCGCTTCTCGCACTTCAGGTGGGCAACACCCGCGTCCAGGTCGGACGCTTCGACGACGAACATCTCGAGGAGAGCCTCCGCTTCCGCAGCGACGACTTGCCGGCGATCGTGCAAGCCACGTCGCGCATCTGGGCCGACATCCGCGGCGAGCCGCAAGCCGCGATCGCCCTCGCCAGCGTGAACAGCAAGGCCGCCGATCCGCTCGTGGCGATGCTCGAGGACCAGCTCGGCACCGACGTGTACCGGATCGGCGAGGACATGCCGGTGCCGATCGGCGAGGCCCTCGATCCGGAGACGATCGTGGGTACCGATCGACTGCTGAATGCGGCGGCCGCGTGGGATCGGCTGAAGCAGGCATGCGTGATCGTCGATGCGGGAACGGCGGTGACCGTCGATTTCGTGGACGGCGCCGGCACGTTCCAGGGCGGCGCGATCGCGCCGGGCGTTCGCATGCAGCTTCGTGCGATGCACGAACACACCGACGGCCTTCCGCTCGTCGAGTTCCGTCGACCGAGCGACGACGCGTTCGGCCGCAACACGACCGAGGCGATGCTGCGCGGCGTGTACGAAGGACTGCGCGGACTCGTGTGGAAGCTCGTCGAGCGCTACAGCGAAAGCTACGGCGCGTTCCCGTTCGTCGTCGCGACCGGCGGCGACGCCGAGATCCTGTTCGGCAACGACACGCTGATCAATCGGCTCGTCCCCGACCTCACGCTGCACGGCATGGCGGTCGCGGTGCGCTACGCGCTCGCGGCGGACGAAGGACCGAACGCGACGACCGGAGACGGCCTCGACGGATGACGTCGCTTCCCGACCACCTCGTCGCCGACCCCGACTGCTTCGCGGTGCTGTCGACGCCGCGCGGCCCAGGCGCAATCGCCGTGGTCGATCTCATCGGCGACGTGCGCGCCGGCCTCGGCCGACTCTACCCGCGCTCGACGCCGACGCTCGCGAGCGTCTCGCATCGCCGCTTCGGCGACTTCGACGACGGCGTGGTCGCGCTTCTGTCGGAGGATCGCGCCCAACTCTGCCCGCACGGCGGCGAGCGCGTGCTCGCGCGGCTGCGCGACTGGCTCGCGGCGCATGCCATCGGCTGGCTCGAGGACGCGTCGACGATCGACCCGGTCGAGCTCTTTCCCGAAGCGAACGACCGCATCGAAGCCTTCGCGCTCGCGGCCCTGACGCGGGCAGCGAGCCCGCTCGCGGTATCGCTGCTCCTGCGGCAATCCGCCGCGTGGCAAGCGACCGCGCCGAACGACGGCGACCTTCCTCGCTCGCATCGCCTCCGCCGGCTCCTGGTGCCGCCGCGCGTCGTCGTCGTCGGACATCCCAACACCGGCAAGAGCACGCTGAGCAACGCGCTCGTCGGTCGCGAGGTCGCGATCGCCAGCGCCGAGGCGGGCACGACGCGGGACTACGTCGCGGCTCGCATCCAGCTCGAAGGGCTCGTCGTCGACTGGTTCGACACGCCGGGCCTGCGCGACACGGACGATCCGATCGAGCGCGAGGCGATCGCGCTCGCGCGGTCCATCATCGCCGGTGCCGATCTGCTGGTCGCCGTCACCGAGCCGATCACGAACGGCCGCGGCGGCTGGGCCGACGCTGGCCGCGAGCCGGACCTGCGCGTCCTCACGAAGTGCGATCTCGCGACCGACGAACGTCAGATCCCGTCGCCGGCGCCGACGCTGAAGGTGAGCGCGACGACGGGCGAAGGCCTCGAGCAACTCGCGTCGACGATCCGCGACCTGCTGGTGCCGCGTGCGGACCTCGAGAGCGAACGACCGTGGATCTTCGACGACCGGCTGATGGCGCGGTGACGAATCACAATCCGACGATCGAGTAACCCGCGTCGACGTAGATGTTCTGCCCCGTGACGCCCTTCGAGAGATCACTCAGAAGCCACAGCGCCGTGTCGCCCACGTCGTTGCCGGTGATATTGCGGCGCAGCGGCGCCTTCTTCTCGACCCAGCCCAAGATCTCGCTGAAGCCGCCGACGGCAAGCGCGCTCATCGTGCGCAGCGGTCCTCCGGAGATCGTGTTCACGCGAATGCCCTTCTGTCCAAGCTCGAGCGCGAGGTACCGCATCGTCGCTTCGAGCGCCGCCTTCGCCACGCCCATGACGTTGTAGCCGGGCACGGCCTTCTCCGAGCCGTAATAGCTCAGCGCGATCATCGAGCCGCCGTTGGTCATGAGCGGCGCGGCGCGATTCGCCATCGCGGCGTAGGTGTAGGCGCTGATGTCCATCGCCTGCGTGAACACCTGGCGCGGCGTCGCGGTGAACGCGCCTTCGCGCAGCCAGTCCTTGTCGGCGAAGGCGATCGAGTGCACGAGAAAGTCGATGGTGCCCACGTCGCTCTTGATCTTCGCGAACACGCGATCGAGATCCTCGTCGCTGCCTGCGTCCATCGGCACGAGCCACGGATCGGCGATGCCGACCTGCTCGATCGCCTTGCGGCAGCGGCGCTCCATCTTCTCCCCGGGCAAGTGCGTGAACAGGCACTCGGCACCGGCGCGCTTCAGGCTCTCGGCGATGAAGTACGCGTACGAGTGGTCGTTGGCGATGCCCACGATGAGGCCTCGCTTGCCGGCCATGAGTTGCGACGTCGTCGCGACGGCGGATGAAGTTTCGGTCGTAGTCACGGAAATAGAGTAGCCGATTCGCGCCCCAAGCCTCCACGGAGCGCACGTCGCGAAGGGCGCAACTCGCGACGCCCTCGTGGCATTCCGTCGAAGCCCGCGCGAACCATGTCGCCGAAGCGAAGCCGCGACGCGCAATGAGCGCATATCAATGTTGAAGCATCTCGCGCCGTGTCGCTGGCGTGGGCGCGGACCGGTGCGACACTGCCTACATCAGCCGTGCCGTCGACGACGGCCACGCGTGGTGCCGTGTCGTGCTCGGCGACAACCCGTTCGAGGAAAGGGGCACAACATGACCGTGAGGGCTCGCCTCCTTGCAGGCGCGGCGGTCGCGTCGATGGCGACGAACGTCGCGATGGGATGCATCACCGATCCGCCTCCGCCGGATCCCCCGACCAATCCCGTGTGGCCCACGTGGTACACGGTGAAGTCGGAGAGTCCGCTCGGCGAAGGTTGGGTGCGACAATCGCTGTACCTGCCCATCGGCCTGTACTTCGCGCCGGCGCAGTCCTGCGCGTGCGGCTTCGGCTACAGCGGTGCCGTGCTGCCGACTCTCACCAACGGCAGCGTGCGCATCGTTTCGTACACGCCGAACCTCAGCGGCGGATACCCGTCGATCGGCGATCCCGTCGCCCCGTTCGACACGCTCGCGCCAAACGACGTCACGACGTCGTTCCTGAACAGCAGCACGCCGTTCGCGGGGTACAACTGGTTCGGGTTCTCCGGCATCGTTCAGAACAGCGAATTCATCTCGGGCTACTTCGCGGTGTGCTTCCAGTTCGATCTCACGGCCGAGGAAGACCTGCTGCTGAAGACTCGATTCGGCTGCGTCGCCGGCGGCTCCGCATCGCTTGACGGAATTCCGTTGCTCAACGATCCGATCCACCCGTTCGGCATCGTGAATTGCGCGCCGATTCCGGCCCCCGGCGCGATCGGGCTTCTGGGGCTCGCGGGACTCGCGTCGCGCCGGCGGCGTTGAGTGATCGACGTCGCATCGCACCGTTCAACATGAGAGCAGAAGATGCGGCGGGTCAGCCTCGTGCTGACCCGCCGCGTTGCTTGCACGACGAAATCGCCTCCGCAAGTCGACGTGGCGACCGCCGCGATCTCGCTCAGACACGTCGCCGATCTCGCGTACTTCGACTGAACTCGCGGTCGCGACTCGCCGCGAGCCCGCATCGCGCCAACAATCCTCCTGCATCGCCGCGCAGACGTTCGTCGCCGCGCGTCGCGGCGGCGACGTCGCGCTTCGCGAGTGACGCTCCACGAAAGGGGCACATCATGACGACGAGGGCACATCTGCTTGCAGGTGCGGCGGCCGCATTCGTCGCGACGAACACCGCGACGACGTTCATCACCGAACCGCCGCCACCAAGTCCCACCGATCCGGGTTGGCCAGGATGGTTCCTCATTGCATCGGAGAGTCCGCTGGGCCCGGGTTGGCAGCACGACCAACTCTTCATCAACATCGGTCTCTTCTTCGGGCCGACGGCTGGCTGCGCCTGCGGATTCGGCTACTCCGGGCCGCCGCTCGGCAGCCTGACCAACCCCACGGTCCGCGTCTATCAGTACACGCCAGACTGGCGCGGCGGACCCCCACTCATCGGCGAGCCCATACCGCCGTTCGACACGTTGACGTTCAACGAGACGACGACCGCGTTCCTGAACAGCGAGCCTCCGTTCGAAGGCGCCAACTGGATCGGCTTCGCGGGCATCGTTCAGCTCGACGCAGTTGCCGGTGATCACTTCGCGATCGGCTTCGAGTTCGATCTCACCGTCGCGGACGGCGCGTCGCTCGCGGCTCGGATCCTCTGCGCCGCCGGAGGTCTCGCGACGGTGGACGGCATCCCGCTGCTCCAGCTTCCCGTGCATCCGTTCACCGGGCCCTTCGGATGCAGTCCGGACCAGATCCCGGCCGACCTCGATCACGACGGCATCGTCGGTGCGACGGACCTCGGCATCTTGCTCGGCGAGTGGGGATTCGCAGGGAGCCAAGCGGACCTGAACCACGACGGCACCGTCGACGCCGCCGACCTCTCGATCTTGCTTGGAGCGTGGGGCTGAGCGGCCCAGGCCTCGGCACTGATGCGCCGATCCACGCGTGCCGATGCGCCGGTCGGGGAGGATGCACTCCGGCCGGCGCCGTCTCCGCTATCCTCACCGCGTCTCAGCACCTGTAGCTCAGTTGGATAGAGCATCGGTCTTCGAAACCGAGGGTCGGGGGTTCAAGTCCCTCCAGGTGCGTTCGAGAAGTGGACTCCAAGTTCGGAGTCTGCCTGATTCGCCACCCGTTCATCGTCGATAGCCACCGGTCAACTCCCCCCCTCCAGGAGTGCGCGGTGCGTCGACTGGCGTTCTCGGCTCTGGTTCTCCTCCTCGGTGGCGTGCTCGCGTTCGCCGTCCACCGACTTGAGGAGCGTGAGTACGCGCAGGCGCTCGGCCGCTACCGCGGTGAATCGCGCGTGGAGCTCGATCGCGCCGCGGAGTCGGTCGACGCCGCCTTTCGCTCTATGTACGAGGGCCTCCGCACGATCGCACGCCTGCCCGGCGTGCGTGCGATCGACCGCTACGCCCGCGACTTCGACGCCGACGCCCGCAGCACCGTTCAGGAGATCTACAACAATCTCGCGCTCAGCGTCGCGATGTCCGAGGTGTACATCGTGCCGCTCGATCTCGATCCCGATGAACTCGACGCGAACACCGGCGCGCCGCAGGCACCGATCACGACGTTCGACGAGCTCATCGTGGGTCGCGAGGCGGAAGCGGACGCGGTGCGTCCGGACGACGACAACGAGGAGCTCGAGGAAGTCGAGATCTTCGAGTATCGACTGATGAAGCGGCAGCTCGCGTGGATGCGCGAGCACGTGCCCGACGAATCCTCGATCCAAGGACTCGAGTATCCCGCCCTCTGCGGCCCCGAAGTCATCACTTGCGACAACTCGCGCTACTCGCGCTTGCGACCCGACGACAAGGATCGCTCCGGACTCGTCTACTCGGTGCCGTTCTACGCGCCCAGCGGCGAACTGAAGGGCTGCATCTCGTGCGTCATCCTCACGCACTCCATCGAGGAGATGCTGCCGAGCGGCTGCTTCGCGGTGCGGGCGGTCGGCTACGACTACACCGCGCCCGGACCCGGCGGCGGCATCGCCTCCGACGACAACCGATGGCTGCGCGAGGCGACGCCCGACCCCACGCTTCTCTGGTCCGACGTGCATCCGCTCGCGCTGCGCGACCGCGGCGCACAGTGGCACTTGTGGAGCGCGCGGCCCGACCGCGACTTCTTCGCCAGCAGCGATCTCGCCGCAGTGCGGCGCGTGGCGTACACCTCCTACGCGGGCGTCGGCGTGCTTGTCGCACTTCTCGTCTCCGCGAACTTCTTCGTGGCCAGGCAATGGGCGATGGCGAAGCGGCAGCGCGAGCTCCTCGTCGCGGCCAAGGCCGAGGAGGCCCGGGCCGCCGCGTTCCAGGCCGCGTCGCAGGCCGCCGAGGCGGCGAATCGCGCGAAGAGCGAGTTCCTCGCCAACATGAGCCACGAGATTCGCACGCCGATGGCCGCAATTCTCGGCTTCGCCGATCTCCTGCTCGATCCGAATCACACGATGTCGGATCGCACCGATCACCTCCAGACGATTCGCCGCAACGGCGAGCATCTCCTCGCGGTCATCAACGACATCCTCGACATCTCCAAGGTCGAGGCGGGCAAGCTCTCCGTCGAGCGCGTCCCCACCGATCCGGTCGAGATCGTGGAGGACGTGCTCTCGCTCATGCAGGTTCGCGCCAGCGCGAAGTGCCTGGCGTTGCAGGCGAAATGGGATTTCCCATTGCCGCGCCGCATCCGCACCGATCCGGTCCGCCTTCGTCAGGTGCTGGTGAACCTCGTCGGCAATGCGCTGAAATTCACCTCGAAGGGCGCCGTCACGATTCACGTCCGATGCGATCGCGAGAACGAGGCGATGCGTTTCGCGGTGATCGACACGGGCATCGGCATCAAGCAGTCGGACATCGAGAAGCTCTTCCATCCGTTCGCCCAGGCGGACACGTCGATGACGCGGAAGTTCGGAGGCACCGGACTTGGACTCGCGATCTCGAAGCGACTCGTCGACCTGCTCGGCGGCGAGATCACCGTGAGGAGCGAACCGGACAACGGCTCGACCTTCACCGCGTCGATCGCGACCGGCCCGCTCGCCGCGGCACAGTTTGCCGAGTCGGAGTCCGATCTTCACGCGAACGCCGACGGCGAACGCGAGGCGGCGCCGGCGGACGCCGAAGAACCGCCGCTCGACGCCCGCATCCTGCTCGCCGAGGACGGCCCGGACAACCAGCGGCTCATCTCGTTCCTCCTCCGCCGCGCCGGCGCGACCGTCGACATCGTCGAGAACGGCGAGCTCGCGGTGCGGGCTGCGCTCGCGTCCTCGTACGACATCGTCTTCATGGACATGCAGATGCCGGTGCTCGACGGCTACTCGGCCACGAGCCTCCTGCGGCAGAAGGGCTACCGCAAGCCGGTCATCGCGCTCACGGCCCACGCGATGGGCGACGACCGCGCCAAGTGCCTCGCGGCGGGCTGCGACGACTACGCGACGAAGCCCGTCGACAAGCGCGTGCTTCTCGCAACCGCCCGGCGCTGGCTCATTGCCCCCAACGGCCGAGCGCAGGCCGCGTAGCCCGTGTGCCGTACGATCGTCGCGCGATCGTCCCGCCGCGGACGCCGCGCCACATGACGAACGACCGCGACAGCTCGGACTCCGCGCGACGCCGCGCGATCCTCGTGGCGCTCGAGCGCTGGCTGTGGTCGGGCGAGGTCGTGCCCCGCTGCGACGTCGAGACCGTCGCCAGCGCCGTGGCGGAACTTTCCGACCTCTACACGATCGAGCGCGGGTTGATCGCCCGGCGCCAAGGCGAGCGCGAGCATCTCGTCGCGAAGCTCCTCTACTTTCTCGCGTCGGACGCGCCGAAGGTGGGGCTCGTGTTGGAGGAGTGCGCACTCCGCGACGCCGCATTCCGCGCACCGCGCACGATCGTCGACCTCGGCTGCGGCGTCGGCGCCACCAGTGCTGGCTTCCTGTGCTGGCTCGCCGGCCGGGAGCGCCCCGCAGCAACGATCGAGATCGTCGGCGTCGATCGGTCGCCGTCGGTGCTCGACAATTGGCGAACGGTGGTGGCGAAGGCGGCCGCGCTCGCCGGCGTCGATGTGCGCCTCGAGACGCGCTGCGCCGAACTGGCACAGGCCGAGTTTCGCACCGCGCCGGATCTTCTCCTCTGCCAGAGCGCGCTCAACGAGTCGCTCGGCCAGCCGCGCGGCGGCGAGACGTCGCACTCCGAGGCGACCATAGCGATGTTAGGCCGATGGGCGACGACCGCTCCGCTCGTGGTGATCGAGCCGGGACTTCGGGTGACGTCGCGCGGGCTGCACGCGGCGCGCGATCGGCTGCTCGCCCGCGGCGACGTGCGCGTCGTCGCGCCGTGCCCGCACGGCTCGCCATGTCCGATGCTCGCCCGCGCCGACGACTGGTGCCACGAGTCGCGCCGCGTCGAGCCCACGCCGATGGTGGCGGCGGTGCAGGCCTTGACGCGGCGGCGCGACGAGCGGGCGATCTTCTCGTTCATCGCGTTCGCCCCGAGCCGGAGCCGCGAACCGACGGCAGCGTCGTCTTGCCGCGTCGTGAGTGATCCGCTCGGCAGCCGCGGCAAGACCGAGCGCTGGGTCTGCTCCGGCGACGGGACGCTGCGCTGCCTCCGCGTCCTCGACCGCGAACGCACCGAGGCGAACGAGACGCTCGTCGACTGCGAGCGCGGGACGCTCGTCCAGATTGACCCGATGCCCGCGAACGGACGCGTCGGAGGCGAGGTGCGCGTGGTTCGCGCAGCGTCGGATATCTCGCAGAGTCGCGACCACACCGTTTGACTGATCGCGTCGCCGAGCTACGCTCTCCAGCGTGACGCGTCGCCTCGCTCCCGTTTCCGCACCGAGCCCGTGGCATCGGCTGCTCGCGGCAATCGCCGCGGTGGCTGCGCTCGCGGTCGGATCGGGCGCGGCCCAGGTGGCCCACCTGTTGCTCGAGGAGACGTCGGATACCGCCTTCGGTTCGGCCTGCGTCTCCGCAGCGCACCTCGGCGATCGCGGCTGCGACGGCGACGCCGACGACGCTGGCTGCGGCACGACAAACGACGGCCATCGCGGCGCGCACGACCCGCGCCATTGCGACCTCTGCCTCACGCTGTTCTTCGCAACGAGTGTCCACGCGGCGCCGGCCCCGGCACTCGCGCTCGTCGCGACCATCGTCGGAACGACCCTCTCGACGCACGAGTCGGCGCTGGCACCGTCGCCGCTCCGGGCCCTCGCGGCCCGTCCGCCACCCGTCGCGTGATCACGCTCGCCGCACGCGCTCCGCGAGTCGCCCTGCGCTTCGCGTTGCGCCCTCGTTCCATTTCGGCGTCCTGACCGACGGCGCATAGCGCCGTTTCGTGGCACATCCCGGATCACGTTCATGTCCCGACGTGCTTTCACGTTGACGGAGCTCTTGCTCGTCATCGCGATCATCGTCGCGCTCCTCGCGACGCTTCTTCCCGTGTTCAACTCCGTTCGTCTGTCCGCGCGCGTCGTGGCCGACCTATCCAACATGCGGCTGCTTCAGGCCGCGATGATCGGTTACTCGAGCGATTGGAACGGCTGGTTCGCCGACGCGCGGCTCCCGCACGGCGGCGTCGATCAGGGATCGGCGCAATCGTTCGTCACCACGCTCGCGCCCTGGTACGACCACTCGTTCGCGATTCGCAGCCCACTCGACGCCAGTCCGTGCTGGCCGACGTCGATGGGCGGTCAGGGCGTGCCGGTCCCGCCGAGCACCAATCACTTCCGCCAGACCTCGTACGGCCTGAACGACTTCCTCTCGCATCAGTACTCGCCGACGGCGGCGTTGTACGACCCGCCCCGCTACTACGACCGGCTCGGCGCCATCGCCTCGCCGTCCGCGACCGTCCACATGCTCCTCATGGCGGAGGACGGTCAGTACGCGGGTGCGGATCACGTGCACGTCGAGCAATGGGGCGGCGTCGATCAGGCGCCGGTCGTCGCATCGACGATGGTCTCGACGGCCGCGGCGGGTGGACTTCCGAAGAGCGGCGACGCCCGAGCCAACTGGAGTTTCGTCGACGGACACGCCATGACGCTGAAGTTCGGCGAGACCTACGTCAACGACACCATCAACCGTTTCAACCCCGAGGTGAGCGCCACCTTCGACCGCGCGTCGAGCGTGGGCGTCGCCTCCGCACCCTAACGCAACTCATACGACTCACCATCACCATGCGATATCTGAATCTCACCATCGTCTCCACCATCATTGCCGCTGCCAATTGCTGCGAGCTCCATGCCGGAAGCGGTCCGCACGCCGGCGACATCAATCCGGTCGTCGCTCCCTTCGGTGCACCGAGGAAGGGCATGGTCAAGATCCACATGAACGCGATCGAAAAGGACGGCACGATCTTCCCGAACGTGCGCGTGTTCGAATCCGACCTTGGCAGCGAGGGCGTGCCCGGGTTCACGGCCGAGCCTGGTTTCGACGCGTTGCCGGACACGTTCCTGCCGGGCACGCGCGTCGGCTTCCACGCGCCGCAGGGGCTGTTCGTGTTCACCGGCGACGGCCTCGCGCCGGTCGACACCGAGCGACTCAACGTGGCGTATCTCACGCTGCAGACCACGATCGGACCGAGCCCCAATCGCGGATTCGACCTTGCGGTGCAGGCCGACGGCGGATGGCATCGCCATCTCGGGTACACGATCCTCGACACCGTCGAGCCGCTTCCGGCCCCGGGCATCTACGTGCTGCCGATGACGCTGTATTCAACCGACCCCTTCGTCGTCGAGTCGGACATGTTCTGGCTCGTCTTCGACTATGAGGCCGGTCAGGAAGCGCAGGACGCGGCCGGCGCGTGGATTCTCGCGAACCTCGCGACGTCGCCGTGCCCCGCCGATCTTGACGGCGACGGAACCGTCGGCGCGAACGACCTCGGGATCCTGCTCGGCGCCTGGGGAGGAACGGGCAGCGCTGACCTCGACGGCGACGGCGCGGTCGGCGCAGCGGATCTCGCGATTCTCCTCGGCGCGTGGGGCACGACGTGTAACGGTTGACGTTCACACGCAGGGCGCGGCGTCGGTCACGGCACGGTCAACACGATTTTGCCGCGATCGACGCCCGCCTTGCTTTTCTCGTGCGCCTTCGCCGCATCCTTGAGCGCGAAGGTCGCGCTCACTTCGGGCTTCACGGCGCCGGACTCGATGAGCGTGGTGATTTCCGCGAGCTCCTTCGCGTCGGGCTTCACCAGGAGGACCGCGCCGCGAGCCTTGCGGGCCGCGAGCTTCTCCGCGTTCGGCGGCGCGACGATCGAGACGACGAACCCGCCCTCCTTCACCACGCCGTACGAGCGCTCGAGCGTGTCCCCGCCGATCATGTCGAACACGACGTCGACGTCCTTCGCGACCTCCTCGAACTTCTGCTTGCGATAGTCGATCACCTGATCGGCGCCGAGCCCCTTCACGAAGTCGAGGTTCTTCTCCGACGCCGTCGCGATGACCTTCGCGCCCTTCGCCTTCGCGAGTTGCACCGCGAAGTGCCCGACGCCGCCGGCCGCGCCGTGGATGAGCACGGTCTGTCCCGACTTCAGCCCGGCGCGATCGAAGAGCGCTTGCCACGCGGTGAGCGCCGCGAGCGGCACGGCGGCGGCCTTGACGTGATCGACGTTCGTCGGTTTCTTCGTCACCGTCGACGCCGGCGCGGCCACGTACTCGGCGTAGCCGCCGCCGCTCATCAGGCTCAGGTACGCGTATACCTCGTCGCCGACTTTGAAGTCCTTGACCGAATCGCCGACGGTCTCGACGACGCCCGACACGTCGAAGCCGAGGATGAACGGCATCGGCAGCTTCTGACCGCGCAGCATGCCTTCGCGAATTTTCCAGTCGACGGGATTCACGCCGGCGGCGCGGATGTGGATCAGCACCTGATCGGGTCCCGCCACCGGCTTCGCCGCGTCCTCGTACTTCATCACCTCCACTCCGCCGAATCCGTCGATCCGCACCGCCTTCATCGTGGGTGGATCCGACGCCGCCAGCGACGGCGGCGTGATGGCGCACCAGGCGAGGGAGGCGAGGGCGACGGCGACGAGCGATTGGAACGTGATGCGGTACACGGCGGGCTCCGGTCCTCGAATTGCGCGACGTCGATCGTGCAGAGTCTTCCCGTCACGGCGAAGATGTCCGCAACGCGACCGACGCCATGTTGTATCGCGTGCGACCGAGAGCGTTGCCGCGAGTCCGCATGCAGACCCACACCACGCCGCCGGACGACGATTCGCCAGCGAACTCACCACCGAATTCCGCTCGCGCGCAGTTCACCGGGGTCGCGGTCGCGTTCGTCTACGCCTTCTGCCTGCTGGCGAGTTTCGCCATGCTCCGCCCGGTGCGCGACGAGATGGGCGTGCGCGGCGGCGTCGACAAGCTGCCGTGGCTCTTCACCGCCACGTTCGTGGTCATGCTCGTCGCGACGCCGATCTTCGGCTTCGCGAGCGCCCGGTGGCCGCGGCGGAAGCTTCTCGTCGGCGTGTACGCGTTCTTCATCGTGAATCTGCTGGCGTTCTTCGCGCTCTTCCGCGCCGAGGTCGCGCCGGACATGGTCGCGAAGTCGTTCTTCGTGTGGCTCAGCGTGTTCAACCTGTACGTGGTGTCGGTCTTCTGGATGTTCATGGCCGACGTGTTCACGCCCGAGCAGGCGAAGAAGTTGTTTGGCTACATCGCCGCCGGGGCGTCGCTCGGCGCGGTCGCCGGACCGATGATCACCACCTTCACGGTCGATCGCCTCGGCACGGCGAACCTGCTGCTCGTCGCCGCCGCGACGCTGCTCGTGCCGATCGCCGCGGTGATCGCGCTCGCGCGGTGGGTCGAGCGTTGGAATCCAGCGCAGGCGCACCGGGCGCCTGAGCGGCCGCTGGGCGGCGGGATGCTCGCAGGCATCCGCCTGGCGCTCTCGTCGCCGCTGATGCTCGGGCTCTGCGGCTACTTCGTGCTCTTCACCATGCTCGCGACGTTCCTGTATCTCGAGCAGACGCGGGTCGCGGCGAGCGCGTTCAACGACTCGGCGTCGCGCACGAAGTTCTTCGCCAACATCGACCTCGCGACGAACATCGTCACGCTGACGTTCCAGTTCGGCGTGACGAGGGCGCTCCTCTCGCGCGTCGGCGGCTTCCGCGCCCTCTTCGTCCTGCCGTTCGTCACGCTCGCCGGACTCGCGGCGCTCACCGTCTGGCCTTCGATCGCAGTGCTCAGCGTCGTGCAAGTGGTCCGCCGCGCGACCGACTACGCGTTCGCCCGTCCCGCGCGCGAGAGCCTCTTCACGCTCGTCTCGCGCGAGGAACGCTACAAGGCAAAGAACTTCATCGACACCGTCGTCTATCGCGGCGGCGACATGGCCGCCGCGTGGGTCGACTCCGCGGCGCAGGCGGCACACGCCGGCGCAGCAACGCTCGGCGCGATCGGCATCCCGCTGGCCGCGGCGTGGATCGGCCTGGTGGCGTGGCTGGGACGGCGCGGGCAGCCGACGCGGACGACGCGCGAGTAGACGCCCACCGCCACCCCGCGAGCGAGCGCACGGCCCGCACGCAATTTCAGCACGTCAGCGCGGTTCGCGCGGGAACAACGATCCGTCGCGCTCGATGAGTCGTTCGCCAGCAATCGCCTCATCCAACGCCGCCTCAAGCGCCTCGCGGAGCCGCTGACCGAGCGCGCCGAAGCCGAGTTGCTTGCGGCACTCGCCGATCAACTCCTCGCGAGTGAGGGCGACGTTCGCCCGCGCGATGCGCACTAGCAACTCGACGATCTCGTTCGGCGGCAGCATCGCCGGGTCCTTCAGGCCAGCCGCCCGCACGTCGCGGCGATTGCGCGGGGTCGGCGACGATTGCGACGCGAGGCGCACGAACTCGCCGTCCATCGCGGCGAATCGCGCCTGCGGCGACGCGAGCATCCGTACCGCGTGCGAGACGCGCTCGGAGAGCGCCGCGCCGGCGCGTGTCGACCGGAAGAGCGACGCGACGCGCTTTGCGAGCTCGGCGACGTGAATGGGGCTCTCGATCTCGATGACCTTGCCGACAAGCTCGACGAACGCCGGCTCGGAGACGTCGAGCGGCTTCGACGCCGGAACCGCGAAGCTTGCCTCGCGATACGGCTCGGTCAGGGCGATCACCTGCGGCGTCGCCGGAAGCTCGCGCTCCACCGCGTGCGTCGTGGTTCCCTCCGACGCGGCGGATGCGACCGGCGCGGTCGCCGGCTCGTGTGCACGCTTCGCGAGCGCGTCCTGCACGCACGCCACGAGCCGCTGCAACTCGCGCTCTCGTCGCAGCCACCAGTCGACGGCCCACACGCGCGTGGTCGCCCAACCTCGCTCGGCGAGCGCCGCCGGACGAATGCGCTCGCGGTCGCGGGCGGCGCGGGCGTTCATCCACCGCGGGCCGTCGGTCTCGATCGCCGCGACGTACGTCGACGGATCGCGCGGATCGCGCACGGCGACGTCGAGCACGCAGCCGTCGGCGCCGACGCCAACGTCGCACGCGAACCCGGCGCCGGCGAGCGCATCGGCGATCGATCGCTCGAGCGCCGTCGACTCGCCGCGCGACTCGAGCGCCTTCGCTTCACCCGACGTGCGCGCATACGCGAGGTACTCCTTCAGCGCCTTCGGACCGGCGCCGGAGACGCGGGTCAGGTCGATGTCGTCGGCGGTGATCGTCGAGAAGATCTCGCATCGGCGCTTCGCCCGCGTCATCAGCACGTTCAGCCGCCGCTCACCGCCCGAAGCGGAGACCGGTCCGAAGTTCATCGTGAGCCCGCCGTCCTTGTCTCGCCCGTAGCCGACGCTCACGAGGATCACGTCGCGCTCGTCGCCCTGCACGTTCTCGAGGTTCTTGACGAAGAACGGCTCGCGTCCACCTTCGGCAAAGAACTCCTCGTGCGCCGGATCGGCCTTGCGCATCGACTCGATCTCGTCGATGATCGCGTCGCGCTGCTGGACGCTGAACGCGGCCGCGCCCAGCGAGAGCTCGGGCGTCTCGTGCGCGTGCCGCATCACGGCTTCGGCGACGGCCCGCGCCTCGGCGCGATTCGTGCGCGAACCGCCGCGGTCGTAGACGCCCTGCACCACGTGCAGCCGTAGACCCAACGTCGCGCTCGGCGGCGCCGGCGACGGAATCACGTTCAGCCGCGCGTCGTAGAAGAGGCGGTTCGACAGCGCGATGAGCGAGTGATGCTTGCTTCGGTAGTGCCAGCGCAGCATGCGACGCGGCACGCCTGCGGCCTCGCAAGCGCCGAGCAGGCTCTCGAGATCGCCGAGCGACTCGTTCTCGTCGCCTGCGTCGTCGTCGTCGCCACCGCCGCCTTCGCCGACGAAGAACGTCGTGGGCGGAAGCTGCATCTGATCGCCGACGATCACCAGCGTCGCGTTCGTGGCGAGTCGAGCCACGGCGCCGAGCGCTTCGACGGGTCGCACCTGGCTCGCCTCGTCGACGACAAGCACGTCGAACGCGAGCCGGCCCGGCGCGAGAAATCGCGAGACGGAAAGCGGGCTCATCATGAATACCGGCTTGATCGCCTGCACCGCTTCGCCCGCATCGGCGAGCAGGCGACGAATCGGCAAATGCCGTCGCTGCTTCGCGCACTCGCGCAGGATCACCGCGACCTGTCCGAGCCCGCTGCCCTTCCCCTGCGCCGCCTGCGGCACGCGATCGTGGTGCGACTTCGCGGCGTCGGCGCGATTCCCGCGCACGCGGGCTTCGTCTGCGTCGCGAAACGCGGCGACCGCGCGGCGAAGATCGGCGCCGTCGGTGCGCAGGAGCGACCCGTCGGCGTCCGCGCGCCGAACCAGCGCCTGGAAGTACGCGTGGCGTGCGTCGTCGACGATCTCGCCGACGGGCGCCGTGCCCGCCGCGAGCGCGTCGACGAGCGCGCCCATGCCGCGACCGCGCAGCCCGCTCGCCGCGGTCGCCCAGTCGATCCATTCGCGCACGCGTTCGGGCGCGGCGCTCCACTCGGCCACGCGCGCGGAGATCGCTTCCAACGGCGCCGCGTCGACGGTGGCGACGCCGAAGGCCCGACGAGGGTCGAACTTCCATCGCGTCGTGAAGTCGCGCCAGGCATCGCGGGCCGAGCTCAACCGCGCCGCGTGCGCGTCGAGCTCCGTCGGGACGATCGGCTCGACGCGCCCCGCGATCGCCCGCGCCGACTCGAGCGGCACGCCGGCCGCGACGATCGACTCGAACCACGCGACGATCGCCGCGATCGCGGCCGCGTCGCCGGCGCGACCGGCCCATGATCCGCCGAATGCGGCCCGACCCAGCGCGTCGCGCTCGTCGATCGAACGTTCGAGCGCTCGCAGCGCGAGCAACGCATCGAGGAGCTGCAGGCGCCGCGCGTTGTCCCTCGGCGCCTCGCCGCGGCAAAGGGCGCTGAACGCCGCGTCGGCGCGACGCCAGCGCGGCATGATCCGCCGCAGCCATGCGCCGCCGGTCGCCGCGAGTTCGTCGCGCAGCGCTGCCACGTCGGTCGCGAGCGCCTGGTCGGTCACGAGCGCGGCGAGCCGCGTCCGCTCCGAGGCATACGTGGCGAGATCGGCGGCGAGCGCCTTGGAGCGCGGAAGCTGCGGTCCCCAGGCGTCGCTCGCGAGCGCCGCTCGATCGCAGTTCGGGCGACCGTTCGCGAGTCGCGCCGCGGCCAGCCCGATCTCCACGTGCGCCAGCGTCGTCGCGCGAAGCCCCGCGGCGTGCAGGGCGGACCGCCCCGCGTCGAGCGCCTTCAGCGCGGCGCCGAGCGATGCGAGCGTCGACGGCAGCGTCGCGAGCTCCGATGGCAACACGCTGTCGACGTCGCAGCCGCGCCACGGATGCGCGTCGGGCACGCCGATCCGCCTCGCGCATTCCGCGAGTGAACCGAGCGATTCGAGCCGTTCGGCGAGATCCGACGCGGTCCAGCGCTCCGCGCCCTCGAGCGCGTATGTACGGACGAAGGCGCGCTTGGACTCGAGTGCGACCAGTTCGCCGATCGCGCGATAGGCGTCGAGCCCGCTCGTCGCGTCGCGAGCGTGCAGCCGCGCCGCGTGGGACGCAAGCGTCTCGCGGGCGCGACGCAGTCGCTCGGCCGCTTCGCTCGCGCCCGCGTCCTTCGGCGGACCGAGATCGAGTGTCCGCGCGAGATCGTCGAGCACGCCTCGCCGCGTGGCCTTCGTGCTGTGGAGTTCGAGGCACGCCGCTCCGAGTCCGACCGCGTCGAGCCGCGCCTTCACCACCGAGAGCGCCGCCAGCTTCTCGGCGACGAAGAGGACGCGCAGCCCGCCTCGGACGGCCGCGGCGACGATGTTCGTGATGGTCTGGCTCTTGCCCGTGCCGGGCGGTCCCTGCACCACCAGGCTGCGCCGACGCTCGATCGCCTCGGCCACGACCTGCGCCTGCGAACTGTCGGCGTCGACGACGTGACCGGTGCGTTCCGGCGGCAGGAGCGGATCGAGCGGCGCGTCGTCGTCGCAGAGCGGCGCCGGCGCCGAGGGCATGGCGCGGCCGAGCAGCCCGGCGACGAGCGGATGCTCATCCGGTCGCGGTCGATCGCGATCGCCCGGCGGCCACGATTTCGCGTCGAGATCGCGCCACATGAGGAACTTCGCGAACGAAAAGAACCCGAGCACGATCTCGTCGCGCTCGACGCTCCAGCCGCGCTTCGGCGCGACGGCGGCGGCGACGGCGTCGAAGTACCGCTCGATCGCGCTGGCGAGATCGTCGTCCTCGCCGTCGGGCGCGTCGGGAATCTCGATCGAGCACTCGCGCTTCAGCTTCGTCTGCAGCGAGAGGTTCGTGGGCAGTTCGTCGCCGGTGTAGCGCAGCCGGAACGGGACGCGGGCGCTCGTGCGCTCGAGCGTGACCGGCACGAGGACGAGCGGCGCGTGGCGGGCGACGTCACCGGCGTCGACGTCGATCCAGCGCAGGAATCCCAGCGCGAGGAACAGGCTGGAAACGCCGGTCTCTTCGCGACTCGTGCGATCGTCGTACGCGAGCCGGAGCAGGCGCCGCTCGAGCGCGTCTGCGTCAAGCGCCGTCGCGAGATGGGCGTCCGCGTAGTCGTCATCGCTCGGCGGAGCGCTGTTCGGCTCGTCGGCGGCGAGCGCGCTGAAGTCGAAGTAGCTCCCGTCGCCGACGAGCCGGCCGTAGACCGCCGCAGAGCGTTCGCGCACCACGCGCAACTGGTTCGCCTTGCCCTCGATCCGCACGTTGAGCAGGCGACTGCGATTCGAGAGGTCGATCAGTTCGTCCCGAGCGCGATCAAGCGCGGAAGGCGACATGCGGGTTAGCGTAACCCGACGCCGGGGCGCTCAGCGCGGAGGCGCGGAGGTCACGGAGCCAACGCGGAGACGGGAAGGAGCATGAAGCTACGGCGATTCGCTCGCTGCCGTGAGCTCCGGCCTTCCTCCGCGCCTCCTCCGTGATCTCCGCGCCTCCGCGCTGAGCGACTCGGCCGCTACCCGCGTCGTTCCTCCAACCGCCAGCAGCGGTGGATCTTCTCGTTCCGGAAGTCCTCCGGCACCGTCTGCTTCGAGATCTCACGGCAATACAGCCGCTGCGGCACGCTCGCGTCGTCCCACTTCAGGCCGCGCGAGTTCGTCGAGAAGTAGATCGCGCCGCCGGGCGCAAGCCAACGTTCGAGCCACGCGATGAGCTGCGGCCAGTCGCGATCGATCGCGAACGAGTCGACCTTCATGCGTTTCGAGTTGGAGAAGGTCGGCGGATCGCAGACGACGACGTCGTAGCGCTCGTCGCCGCGCGGACCGTCGGCGAGATACTCGAGACAGTCGGCGTGTACGAGCCGATGCGCGGCGTCGAGCGCGAAACCGTTCAGTACCAGGTTTCGCTCGGCCCACGCGAGATACGTCTTCGACATGTCGACCGTCGTCGTCGCGCTCGACCCTCCGGCGCGGGCGTGCACGGTGAACGCGCCGGTATAGGAAAACAGGTTGAGCACGCGCTTGCCCGCGGAGCGCTCGCCGACCATCTTCCGCGTGAAGCGGTGGTCGAGAAACAGGCCGGTATCGAGATAGTCCGACAGGTTCACCTCGAACTTCAGGCCGAACTCCTCGACGATCTTCACGACGCCGCGCGTGTCGAACCGGTCGTACTGGTCGCGATTGCCTTCGTCGTCACGCTGCCGCGCGCGGAACTTGATGAACAGGTGCTCACGACCGATCCCCAGGCCGGCAAGAATCTCGGCCTCGGCGTGCTTGCGATATGCGACTTCGCGTTCGAGCGTGTCGTCCTTGGTGCGGTGGTAGAACCACGCCACCGCGTCGCCGTCGTACCAGTCGACGATCATCGGATAGTCGGGGATGTCCCTCTCGTACAGGCGAAAGCAGGTGATCCCCTGGCGACGGGCCCACTTGGCAACGTGGCGATAGCGGTTGGCGAGACGATTGGCGAGCACGGGGGATCTCGGCGAACGGGGACCTCGCCATCGGGGTCAGCCTCGACCGATCGTCGGCCGGCGATGCGATCACGATACAAGCCCGAGGGCGGGGCGACCGAGCGGGCTCGACTCTCGGCGCGGCACGCAGCTTCAGCGCGCCGCGTAGGGAAGAACTCCAGTCCGTTCGGACTCTTGGGACGTGGATCGCGCATTGTGCAGGGAGAAGGCACCGCTACGATGCGCGCGGGAGTGTCAACATCTCTCGTGCAGGCGGTGAGACGGCTCTGGGACGCCGGCCTGTCACGAATCCGTACACCGAGTGCCCTACTTGCATGAGGAACATGACGACCACAACCGCGCTGTTGGGAGTCCTCGTCCAAAGCGCGGATGAGGATGCGTGGGAAGAGTTCGTGGATCGATATCGCCCGATCATCGTGGCAATCGGGTTGCGTCTGGGGCTGCCGGAAGCGGACGCGGTCGATGTCGCGCAGCAGACGCTCCTCGAGTTCGTTCGCGATCTCCGCGCGGGGAAGTATGACCGCACGAAGGGGCGGCTGAGGAATTGGCTCCTTTGCATCGCCGAGCACCGGGTGCGGGACCATCAGCGCATCGCCGCCCGATACGAGCGGCTCGCACCGCTCGCCAGCGCATCCGGCGTCATCGACTCTGAGCGGCTTGAGGAAGCGTGGTGCGTCGAAGAGCGCCGGTTGATCCTCGTCGAGGCGTTGCGACGGCTGCGCGGGCAGACGCTGCTCGACGAACGCACGATTCGCGCGTTCGAGCTCACGGCCTTGCGCAGCGTGCCCGCGGAGGTCGTCGCGAAGGAGTGCGCGATGACCACCGCACAGGTGTACGTGGCCCGGAATCGCGCGCTGACGAAATTGCGCGAGATCGTGCGCGAACTCGAGACGGCATACGCCGACGAGGAGTCCGCTTGAGCCTCGCGCCCGAAGCCGACGAGTGCCTCTCCCCGGAGGAAGTGGAGGTCGTCGCCGCCCACGAGCCTGTGACGCAGCGAGTGTGGCAGCACGCGCTCTCCTGTCCAATCTGCCGTCGCGCCATTGCCGAGGCGAGCATCAATCAGCGATTCCTCCGCGAGCTCATCGGCGACGAGGGGCCGAGCGAGATCGGCGCGACCGTTCGCACTCCGACCAATCCGCCCCCTGCCGCCAGCGAGCTTCTCCGTGGGCTTGCAGACTATGAACTGTTGAACGAGATCCACCGCGGGGCACAAGGCGTCGTCCATCGCGCCGTGCATCGGCCGAGCGGCCGCGTCGCGGCGGTGAAGATCATGCACCTCGGGTCGCTGCGCCAGCGAGTTCGAATGCAGCGCGAGGCAAGTCTCGCCGCTGCGCTGCGACATCCGGGAATCGTCACGCTGCACGATTGCGGGGAACTGTCCGACGGCCGGTACGCCATCGCGATGGAGCTCGTCGACGGCGAGATGCTCGACGAGTGGGCCAACCGACTGCGAGGATTCGACGCGTCGCGCCCCGCCGTGCTTCGTCGAATCGCGACGGTCATGGCCGCCATCTGCGACGCGGTGCAGCACGCGCACACGCGCGGCGTGATCCACCGCGACCTCAAGCCGTCCAACATCATCGTCGATGCGGAGGATCAGCCGCATGTGCTCGACTTCGGCGTCGCGCGACGCGCGGCCGATGACTTCACGGACGAGCGCGTCACCTTGACCGGTGAGGTCGCATGCACGCTTGGTTACGCGGCACCTGAACAGTTGAGCGGATCGCCCGCGCACGTCGACACTCGCAGCGATCTCTATGCCTTAGGGGTCGTCCTGTACGAACTCGTCACCGGCAAGCCGCCCTATCCCACCGACGGTCCCGTCGCAGAGGTTGTCGGCCATATCCGAAATGCCATTCCCGCCGCGCCGCGGAGTGTCGCAAGCGGCGTGGACGTCGACCTCGAGACGATCATCCTGAAGTCTCTTGCCAAGGAAGCGGAACGCCGATACCAAAGCGCTGCGGCCATGCGCGCCGATCTGCTGCATTGGCTTTCCGGCGAGGCCATCGATGCGCGGCGAGACAGTCGAATCTATGTGCTGCGGAAGGCGATTCGCCGCAATCGCGGATCGTTGGCCGTTGCGGCAAGCATCCTGTTGACGATCGTGTGCGGCGCGGTGTTCGCTGGCGTGTCGGCAGCACGAAGCGCCGCGGCACGCGAACTCGCCGCGATGGATCAGAGGCGGGCCCGCGACGAAGCCCGCCGGTGGGAAGCCGTCGCGGAGCTCCTGCACGAACTTATCCCGTCGATGGATCCGCAATTCACCGCGTATGGATTCGGGCCGATGCACCAAGCCGTCGAGCAACTGACGGATCGGCTCGACGCCGGACTCTTTGCGGAAGATCCACCGACGCAGGCTGCAATTCACACCGCGATGGGAGACGTGTGCGCGGAACGCGGCTCGCCGCGCCTCGCGGAAGTGCAGTTCCGCCAGGCGCTCCGAATCACGCTCATGCAACCGGACGCGCCCGCCGAGTCGGTGGCCGCAGCGCAGCGGCGGCTCGCCGATCTGCTCATCAGCCGGAACGGCTTCGACGAGGCGGAGCGGCTCGCGAATGCCGCGGTCCGAACGCTGCGCTCGTGCGGACCGACCGCGACCGCTGAGTTGATTGAGGGCCTGCGAACGATGGCTCGCATCGCGCTCGCTCGCAACGACCTGCGCCGGGCGGAGTCGCTTTGCCGCGAGGCGCTCGAAGCCCGCGCCAGCCTAGGGGGGAACGCCGAGGAATGGCGGTCACCGCTTCGGCAGACGATTGCCCGCGTGTTCCTCGCGCGAGGAATGGCGGCCGAAGCGGAGCGCGAGGCGCGCGAATCGCTCCGGGCGACGCTGGCATCGGTGAGCGACTTCCATCCTCACGTAGCGGACGCGCTCGAGACCCTCGCCGATTGCGTCGCACAGCGCGATGCCGACGAATCACGACAGATCGCCCATCTCGCGCGCGCACTGCGGCTTCGGACGACGGGCATCGCCGACCTCGACCTGCTGCTTCGTGTGAAGTCCGAGTTGCTCGGGCCGGATCATCCGGATCTTGTCGAAACGCTGGCTGAACGGGTCGGCTATTGGCGACAGCGCGATGCCGTCGCTGAGGCGCGACAGGCCGCAGAGGAAGCGTTGCCGCTGGCGCGCAAGCTTCGCGGCCCGACGTCAATGGTCGTCGCGGATCTTCTCGAGACGCACTACATCTGCGCATACAAGCAGCACGACTTCGATGCAGCAGTCCGCTCGCTGCTGGAGCGAATGGCGATTCTGCGGCGCTTGTTGCCCGGCAAGGACGACCTGCATCTGGCGGTCGCCTTGCGCGAGGCCGCGAGCTTCGCCGGTTCCATGGAGCGGTTCGACCTCGCTGACGCTCTCTGGAACGAGACGATCGCGTACGCCGAGTCGCACCTCGGCCCGAGTCACCGAGAGCTGGCGTGGGCGCTGGGGCTTCACGCGTATTCCCTCTTCTGGGTGCGGGGTGAGCGCGAACCGGCGCTTCGGCAACTCGATCGAGCAATCGACATGCTGGAGCGCATCGATTCGTCGCCGTCGTTTCACCTGGCGCTGATGAATGCCGTACGCGCCCAGTTCCTCAGCGCGCTCGACGAGCCTGAAGAGGCGGCGTGCTCGCTCGAGCGGCTGAACGAAATGTGCGCAGCGGCGCCGGAAGCCGGCATTCAGCGAGGATCGTTCTTCGAGATGATCGACGAGCAGGTGACGTTTGACGCGGACCCGACGTGTTGCGCACTGCTGTGGAAGCTCCGTGACGAACCTCGGAACGCGCCGACGGTCGTAGCCGGAGATGCGCCGTAGCGCCTGTTCTAGGCTCTGTCAGACATCTCTGCGTCGGCCGAAGAACGAAGCGGAATGCCCGAGCGGTAGGAGCCGAGACGAAGCTGTATCCGCCGCAATACAGCGAGTCGAAGGCGACACCCCGAGCGGGCGTGCCGCTTCGTCCGACGCCGCGCGCGACCACCGCAGCCGATCGACTCCAGAGGGGTTTTGAATCAGATCCAGGCCACCGCGGAAGCACGAACGATCATCCAGTCCAACCGCCGAGAAGCACGGCGAGGTCAGCGCCATCGGTCGTGCCGTTGCCGTCGATGTCCGCGATCGGCGTGCCCCAAGCCCCGAGCAGCATCCCGAGGTCCGCGCCGTTCACCTGCGCATCGCCGTTCAGGTCGCCGGGGATCACGGTGGCGCAGACCGCCTGCGCGAGTTTCGCGCACGCCGCATCCCACGCCACCGCGCAGCAAAACGGATCAAGCCCGCAGGCGCTCTCGCAGCACGCCACCACGGCGCAGCCGGGCGTCGCATGCGGCAGGAAGCAGGAACCGCCCGATCCACACGGCGTCCCTTGGCACTCGTCGAGAATGCCGTCACCGTTGACGTCGATGCTCGTACCTTGCAGCAGGTCGAGCACGTCGTCGACGCCGTTCGAGTTGCAGTCGTTGCCGGACAGGGGGATCTCGACGACGTCGGGATTGAACGAGCAGGGGTTCGTGCAGCTCGAGACGGCGCAGTTGGCGACGCATCCGGCCGGGCCGACGGAGAGCGTCCACGTTGGCGACGTCGCGTTGGGGTCGCCGACGCGAATCGTCAAGAGCGTCGAGTTCGCCGGCGAGCCCGGACAACCGATGGGGAACGCTAATCCCACGGGGAGGAGCGAGGTCGCCGCAGAGCCGTTGAGCTGATTCACCGTGCAACCCAGTCCGCTTGCGTGCGCGTTGATGCTGGCCTCGAACGCCTTCGACACGGCCCGCACGTCGTTGTAGCCAAACGCTCCAGGCAAGACTCCCGGCACGTTGAGCTCGCAGAGGTCCGCCGCGAGCGACGGACCGGAGATGCGCCACGACCAAGCGACGCCGTTGGGATTTCCCGTCAGTCGATATGCGCGAGACGTGGTCCCGACCGGCGGACACACTTGCGGCGGACATGTCGCTGGCGCGAAGGCGAGGCCGCCCCAGCCATACGTGTCGTTGCCGCCGCCCACGACCTCCACGATACCGAAGGGCAATTCGCCTATCTCGGTGGCAAGCCCCGTTGAGAAGTCGTAACTCGAGAGGGCTGCGTTGTTGCTCAGCGAAGAGTGATCATGAATGGTGTAGAGCACGCCGCTCGTTGGGTGGAATGCCGTCTCCTGAACGTTGTTGACGCCGATCGTTGCGTTGAATCCGGGCGGAATGAAACTGACAAGTCCCGAATTGCTGATGAGCACGATGTCGTCGTTGTTGCGGTTCGTTCCGTACAACGACCCGACGACGGGATTGGTCCCCGATGGCGGCGGCGCGGTCGACGGATAGAAATCGAGCCCCAAGATCTGCGGCTGGAAGCCCGACGAGAAGTGCATCGATCCGAGCAGGACCGGCGCACCGGCGACAACGCCGCACGGACCGCTCGCGCTCGTTGAGATCGGGATCTTCACGAACTGTTGGTTGCCGAACGTGTTCGCCGTGTACACGGCGATCCCGTCGAATGCGAGGCCGCTCCAGAAGCTGCCCGGTGGATTCATCACCGACGGGATAGATGCGATGAATTGTGTCGCTGCGGTGACAAGGTCGACGCACACGAGGTTGCCCTCGCGCGTCATGCCATACATCACGCCGCGGGCATCGTCGTACGCGAGGCCACGGATCCGGCGGATCGGCCCACCGCCCCCGTCCTGCGTGACGCCGATCGGAACGGCGGCAATCGACGGACCCACGAAGGGCTCGGGCACCTTCATCAGTACGTTCGTGTCGGCCACCGTATAGAGATTGAATTGGCCTGCCGCAGCAACGCTGACGGTGAAGAGGCTCGTTGCGCCCGCGACCCACGCGATCGCGTTGGCACGGAGCGTAGAGTTCGACCGTCGTACGCTTGTCATGACTCGCACCTCTGCGGGGCGACACCGAACATTGCTCGACAGCGAATGTCGGAGGGGCGCCCCACGGGCGCCCCTCCGCACTGGCACTCCGATCGATCCAGCCGAGCGGTCGCGCCGATCAAGCGGTCGCCGCGCGCCGGAACGCTTGCTAGTCGAGCTCACTCACTGCGTGAAGTTTCCTCGGTCACGGGCACGCTCCCCACGCGCCGAGGAGAATGCCGAGATCGGGGGAACCGACGATGCCGTCGCCGTTGAGATCGCCCGTCGGCCCTGCGGTGCCCCATGCGCCGAGGAGGACTCCGAGATCGGAACTGGAGACGATCCCGTCGCCGTTGAGATCGGCGGGGCATGGCGCCGGTGGTGCAGCCGGCACATACGAGATGCTGCCGACCCCCATGAGCTCCAGCACGCCGTCGTTGTCGGTGTCGGCTTCGATCAGGACATCAAACGTCTCGAATGGGAGTTCCTCGAGGAACTGAGCGATCACAGGCGCTTGACCGAGTTGGCCAGGCGCGGCGCTGATCGTTCCCGTTGCTGGGACGCCGGGCGGGAGTCCGTTCAAGCTAACTGGCGGTGTCGACCCGAGCGGATCTGAGGGGAGCACCGTTAGCTTGAAGGGAACCACACCGTCGACATCGCCGAGGTTCTCCAGCTCCAGAAAGTTTGACACCGGACAGCAAGTTGTTGCGTTACCGTTCCACGGGGTATTGATCATCCACCACAACAAACAGGATCGACCGATCTTCCCATCGGAGCAGATAGCCTCGCCAGTCGTCGTATTGGTGGCGCACATCTGGTAGCACGACGCCGCTCCGCAGGCGAGTCCGGGCGGAGCCGTGATCTTCACCTTGATCGGCACACACGCGTTCCCACTCACCGTGATCGGATTGGTGGCTGGAGGAAGAATCGTGAACGTGTAGCCGCTGATCGGTGGACCGTTGCAGCCGCTGAGGCTTGTCGAGGCTCCGAAGCCGAGCTGATACGTCTGCGCGACTGGTGAATCGTTCCAGAGGTTCATCGTGAGCGTCATGTCCACGAGGGGACCGCAGAAGTTTGCCGACGCCGGTACCTTCAGGCGCTCCTTGCACTTGCCAGCGCCTCCGGCAAGGTAGATGGAGTTGATCTCGCTCTGCGACAGTGCTCTGTAGAAGAGTTCCACCTCGTCGATGTCGCCGCGGAATGCTTCGCCGATTTGCACGGTTCCGAAGGCGCTCAGAATATTCCCGTGTCCAGTGAGCGGGGTTTTCTGACCTACGAGTTGGCCGTTGATGTAGAGCTTGTATCCGTTGACAGTCAGTTGATCGAGCGTCGCGGCGACGTGAATCCACTGGCCAGGCGGCACTGTGCCCGGAGCCGACACACAGCCACCGCCGCCGCCACTATTGTGGGTGAACGCGAGGCTAGCGCCAAAGATGCTCGGTATGACGTAGAAGACGTATCCCTCGCCGTCAACGATGATGTTTGCGTTGCTGCTGAACCGGTCTGGCGGCAACCAACGGATCCACGCGTCAACCGTGAGATCGAGGGCCCCTGCCGCCAGCCAACTGTTACCGACGGAGACCTTCTCGTTGGTCCCATTGACATTGAACCTCAAAGCCCCGTCCACCACGCCAGCGATCGCCGTCGGCCCGTTGATCCACGCTCCGTCGGTCCCGCACGTCATGTTGGTGCACACCGAGTCATGAGCGATTCCTCCGCTGGTTTCGTCAAACGTCCACCAGGCCTTCATTCCTGACGGCGGCTCCACGCATGGGCAAACGTCGTTGCAGTTCACCGTGAGCAGGTAGGGCGCACAGAAATCGCCCAACGCCGCACCACACGGAGGGCAGCCAGGGAATATCCGAAGTTTGTATTTTGACGGCGCCGGGACGCAGATACAGAACGACGTCGGGTCGCACGGCGGCGCACTCTGCGTCGTAAGCAGTTCGAGTCCCGTGCCGCACGAGCCGGAGTACAGTTCGCACGTGAGCGGGACGTTGGAGTCGAGCGTAAGGCACAACTGCGCCCAGCCATCGCCGTTCGGATCCAGCACGTCAACGATGAACCAGTCGGTGTCATACGCAGTCGCCGATCCCCACGTCGTGGCGCAGAGCGTGTCGCCGCAGGAGAGCTGCTGGAACTGCGGAGCGGTGCCGGGTGGCACGTCGCAGCCAGCGTTGACGGTGTTGACCCAGCATGCCTCGTTCTCATTCACCGTCGCCGACGCGCACGAGATATCGCATCCGTCGCACGGAGGAGGCGACGAGATGTTCAGGGGCACCGTGCCGTTGCAGATCGCCACTCCTGCGGCGTCGAGGAGCGAGGCCGAGATGCTGCCCGAAATCGGCGCGTTGCAGAACGTCAGCTCGACCATGTCGCTCGCCCCGGGCGCGAGTCCGTTGATACCGCCAACCGGTACGGGATTCGGAGCGACTGATCCGGAAGATGGAGCGAGTGCGAGGCTATAGGCCACGGCCTGTGATTTGTTTGTCACCGTGAACTTCACCTTATAGAATCCGCCCCACCATTTGCATTCGGCTGAGACTCCTGCAATCTCGAAACAGGGGGGCGGACAGGGGCAGATGTCGATGTCGGCACTAAACATGACACCGGAGATATCGCACCCCAGGTCGCGCTGGTAAACCCAGAGATAATTAATTCCCTGGACCAACGTCCCCGCACCAAGTGGCACTGTCGTGATCGTCTGACTTCCGGGCGGGGTATCGCAGGAGCTCCCGGAGTTTCCGCCGTTGATTGTCGGGAGCGCGGTCCATACTGGGACCCCGGAAACAATCTGACCCAAGAAGACGCCTGCCTGCACGGGCCCATTGCCACTCGGATCGCCCAGCCTGTCATCGACGACCCAGCAGAACGTCAACTGCGCGCTCTGTATGCAATCAGTCGCTACAACAAACGGGCAACAGTAGAGAGCAGAGACCGCATCGCTGTTGCCAGGGCTCGGTGGGAAGGGATTAATCCAGCGTGCTTGCGTGTCGCACGGAAGTGGAGACATCCACTGGCAGTAGGTGTCGGGCACCACAAAAGCACGCGGCCCTTGGCATGCCGCCAAGAACTGCGCTGCAGTGAAGGGACCGGCAGTGTTCCCGCAGCCGTTGCCCTTGATCCAATACGTGCATGCAGAGTCCTGCTGGCCCGGAGCGCCCGGCGCGCCGTTGACCTGCCCACTGCGGAGCTTGATGTGTTCGACGGGTAAGCCGCACGGTAGCGTGGCGAGCGCACACGCTACGGCCGCTTCGCCGATGCAGGCTTGGTCCCACGCGATGTCGCAACAGAACGGATCAAGCGAGCATACAGTTGTGCAGCAGTTCATGTCTGTGCAGCCCGATCCCCCAATCGTGCTGCAATCATGATTGCTCGACGCGCAGGGGTCGCCACTCGCGGCCGCCGACGCCAGCGTCATCGCCACTTGCGAGCCCGGGAATCCGATCGATGCGGTCGTGACGAAGTCCGGGACGCCACAGGCGTCGGCGCGCAGGTAGGTCGCAGCGGACTGGCCGTTGTCGTTGCATCCAAGGCGAATGAACCCTCCGTCGCCGCCGTCACCGGGCACGCGGCTCGGCGTCAAGAGTTCGACGATCAGCGCCGAGCCACCGGGCAGGGCCACGCCGCCTGGGAACTCCGCCACAAAGAACGCGAGGTTCGTGTTGTTCGGGATCGAGACCGACGTAGACGCGATCAGCGTCAGCGCCGAGTACGGCCCTGTGATCGTGCCGGTCAGCAGGCGTACCTGCACCGGCCACGCCCCGCCCTGGTTGGTATCCACGCCAAACGTCACGCAGCCCAAGGTGAAGCCCTGCGGGGGCACCACGAAGCTCCGCGCGAGCGACGTTTCTGCAGAGACATCGCCCCCGAAGCAGACCAGCCCGTTGTCGGGCTCAATCAAATTTGGTGCGGTTGATTGCGTGAGCGTCGGATCCACGCAGCTCGAAGCGCCGGCGATTCCCCCTTCGGACATGCCCCCGCCCGACGTGGCGCGGCGCTCTCCGGGACGTTGTTCGGGACCCTTCCCCAGTCGCAAGTCGCTCGTCTCGCGCCGCTCGACTGGCCCGGTCCCGAGATCTCCGAGAGCTGCCGAGGCCGTCGAGAGGCCGACTGCGGCAAGCGACAGCGACGTAAGTACCGCGACGCGACCCGCAAACCCGAATGGAGAAAGCTTTCGTTGTACGTAGTGCATGTTTCATTTCCAAATAAGCACGACTGCGGCATGCGCTGGGCTAGGTGCGCGTGGCGCACTTACTCGTCGGCAGCCGCGGCTTCTGCTAGGTGCGAATCGAGGCCAAGGTCGCGAGGTGAGGGCCGAGGGTCCGGGACCAAGCTGGGACCAAGCGGCCACACCAAGATGCGGGCGCCGAGACGCTGTCTTGCAGCCTTCCGCCGAAATGGGGCCTCTGGACACCCGTGCCGCCGTGAATCGGCAGGCGTGCCACTCCCACTACCTTCCGGCAACTGTCTCACCGCATTGCGGCACCGCCGCCGGCCCTCCGCTGTGGAAAGCGTGGTTCACGTCGACAGCCCGCGATTCACCAAGCTCTCAACACGGCCCCCAAGCTCCGAGCAGGATGCCCAGATCGGGTGCGTCCACGACGCCGCTGCCGTTGAAATCTGCGGCACCCGCGGTGCCCCATTGGCCAAGCAGGATTCCCAGGTCCGTCGGCCCAACCATGCCGTCGTGGTCGAGATCGCTCATGCACGGCTGGCACTCGTCGGGGATGCCGTCGCCATTCACGTCGAGACTCGTGCCGAGCACGATGTCGAACGCGTCATCCACGCCGTTGCCGTTGCAGTCGAAACCAGAGGCTGGCACTTCGACCATGGTCGGATTGAATTGGCACGTGATGATGGTCGTGCCGAAGGTCAAGGCGAAGCACCACGGATTGGTGGGGGTCGGACCACCGCAGGGGGCAACGCCGAGCGCCCACGCTGGATTCGTCACGGTGCCGCTCGCGTCGCCGACGCGCACGGTGAGATATGCGGTGTTCGGCAGGCTCGCTGCCGCTGGAATCGCGACTGCCGACAGTTGCGTCGTCGGATTGCACGTCAGCGTTGCAGCCATCGCGTTGATGCTGTTCGCGAATGCCTGTGCAAGCGCGAATGTTGTCGTCGTCACGCCCGGCACGCAGCAACCCACCACGACGTTGCCACCGAAGTCCGGCGAGACGATTTCCCATGACCAGCCCGTTCCGTTCGGCGGTCCCGTGATGGTGTATAGGCGCGATTTCGTGCCGACCGGGATGAACGAGCACCCTGTCAAGCAGCCGCCTGGGATGCAGTCGCAGCTATCCAAATTGTTGGTGACGTACGGGTGCGTCGCAGTCACGCCCGTGCACGTCGAGACGGACGTCGGCGCAGGCAAGTTGGCGCACTGGGCGATCGGTGTGCCGTTCATGTCGCCGCAACCGTCGCCGTCGTTGTCCGGCCACCACGTCGTTTGCGTGGGCGGGTTGCCACAGCCGCACGGGGGAGGCGGCGTCACCGTCACCGTGGTCGACGTGCATGGTGACGCGCCGCAGATCGGGTCAACCCGACGAGCGAAGTAGGTCGTGGTCGCGTTGGGCGCCGGGAGGACGAGACTAATCCCCGTTCCCACGGACGTGCCGCCACACGAACCGTCGAACCACTCGACGAATCCGCCCGATCCGCCGACTGCTGTCAGCGTGACGGTGGGCACTTGGCCTTGGCAGAGCGTTTGGGGATTGGCGGTGGCCGAGGTCGGCGCCGTCGGCGGCACGCTAACGGTCACCGTGACTGGAGCGCACACGGACGGGCCGCACGCATTCGTTGCCGATGCGTAGTACGTCGTCGTCATCGTCGGGCTGACCGTAGGCGACGCGCCGCCGGGCACCAACGGACCTGCGCAGGAGCCTTCACGCCACTCCAGCGTTGCGCCGGAGGTCGTCGCGCTCAGCACGCTTGACGCGCCGACGCAGATCGCCGACGGCGTCGCCGTCGCATTCGTCGGAACGCTCGGAGGCGAGTCCACCGTGACCGTCACGCTGGCGCAGCCGGAGTCGCCGCACGCGTTGTGCCAGAGCGCGTAATAGGTCGTCGTGGCTGTCGGCGCCTGTGCCGCAGGTATCACATAGATCGGTCCTGTCCCGACCGGCGTGCCGGCCGCTCCGCAGGAACCGCTATACCACTGCAATGTGGTCCCCGTGCCGCCGACCGCCGTTAGCGTCACTGCGGTGGGCGTGGTCACGCAGATCGTCGACGGGTTCGCGCTTGCCGCGGTCGGCGCGACCGGTGGCGTGTCCACCGTCACCGTGACGGCGGCGCAGCCCGAGGTGCCGCATGTGTTCTTCCACCGGACGAAGTAGGTAGTCGGCGAGGTCGGCGCGACCGAGAGCCCGTTGCCGATTCCGACGAGCGTTCCGTTGCACGAGCCGGTGAACCACTCGAGTGTGGTGCCCGAGCCGCCGAACGCCGTGAGCGTCGTCGACTGGCCGACGCAGATCGTCGACTGGCTCGCGCTCGCCGAGGTCGGCGCGACGGGCGGCGAATCGACGGTCACGGTCACGCTCGCGCACGTGACGGAGGGGCCGCAACTGTTCGTCGCGACGGCGTAGTAGGTCATTGTCGACGTCGGACTGACGACCAGCGGCGATCCCGTGCCTACGACTGTGTTGCCGCAGGGGCCTGGGCCGGTGCGCCACTCGAGCGTCTCGCCCGCGCCCACTGTGCCGGTGAGCGCGCTGGACGAGCCGACGCAGATCGTCGACGGCGTTGCCGCGACTCCCGTCGGCGCGTTCGGCACCGATGCGTTCACCGTCACCGTGACGGGAACGCACGTCGAGTCGCAGGCGCCGTTGGTCGCGATGGCGTAGTAGGTGGTGGTCGTCGTCGGGCTGACGACGAGGGGCGATCCCGCGCCGGCGACCGTGCTGCCGCAGGGGCCCGGGCCCGTGAGCCACTTGAGGGTCGCGCCGACGCCGACGTTGGCGGTGAGCGAGCTCGACGAGCCGACGCAGATGGTCGACGGGCTCGCGCCGACCGCGGTCGGCGCCGCAGGCTGCGACAGCACCGTCACCGTGACGGGGACGCACGGCGAGTCGCAGGCGCCGTTGGTCGCGACGGCGTAGTAGGTCGTCGTCGTCGTCGGGCTGACGACCAGCGGCGATCCGGTGCCGGCGACCGTGTTGCCGCAGGGGCCCGGGCCGGTGCGCCACTCGAGCGTCTCGCCCGCGCCCACCGTGCCCGTGAGCGCGCTGGACGAGCCGACGCAGATCGTCGCCGGGCTCGCGCCGACAGAGGTCGGCGCCGCGGGCTGCGACAGCACCGTCACCGTCACCGGAACGCACGTGGAACCGCCGCAACCATTCGTCGCTTTCGCGTAGTAGGTCGTCGTCGTACCCGGACTCACGTTGAAGGTCGGTCCTGTCGCCACCAGCGTGTTGCCGCACGGGCCCGGGCCGACGAACCACTCGAGCGTTGCGCCTGGGCCGACGGTACCGCTGAGCGTGCTTGACTGGCCGGCGCAGATCGCCGCTGGCGAGGCCAGCACGTTGGTCGGCGGATTCGGCGGCGGGCACGTGAGGCTGAGCACGTAATTGTTCATGCCACTGCCGCACGGCATTCCATTAAACACGTCGGGCGCAACGATGATCCACCACGTGCCGGGCCCTAACGTCGCGGTGATCGTCGCCGGAGCAGGTGGGCACGCCGGCACCTGCGCGTACGGACTGACGCCCGCGCCGCCCGAGCAGCTACCGCTTCCGTTGTTCGCGACAATGCCGAACACGGCGGGGAACTGCGTCTCGAGCGACAGCGTGATCGAGCACGTTCCCGACAGCGTGAGCTGGTACCAATCGGTGTCACGCGTATTCGCATCGGCCCACGCGGTACCGCAGATGGTGTCGCCGCACGCGATGGTCCGGAAGGACGGCGACGTCATGTTGCATCCGCCGTTGAGATCAAGCCCACACGGTTCGCCTTCATTCAACGCGTTGGGTGGACAGGGGAGCGGGCAGCCCCCGCACGCACACGAGACATCGATCACGTAGTCGTTGAGCCCGCTGCCGCACGGCATCCCGTTGAACGTGTCGGGCGCGACGAACAGCCACCACGTTCCTGCAGTGAGCACCGCCGAAAGCGTCGTCGAGCTGCACGCGGGAACTTGCGCGTAAGGATTGAGGCCTGTGGCGCCGACACAACTGCCGCTGCCGTTGTTGTCGATCACGCCGACGAGCGCAGGGAAGGACGTCTGTATCGAGAAGCTGATCGAGCAGGTTTGCGCCACCGTCAGTTCGTACCAATCCGTGTCGCGAACGCCTGCGTCAGCCCACGCCGTGCCGCAGATCGTGTCGCCGCACGCGATCGGCGTGAACGAAGGCGACGCCATGTTGCAGCCGCCGTTGCTGTCAAAGCCGCAGGGCTCGCCTTCGTTGAGGGCGCCGGGCGGGCACGGCACCGTGCATCCGCCGCCGGTGCACGCGGTGTTGGAGTACACGCTCGCGCCGAGCACGTATTCCGGCCCGAGCGGCGCGAAACACTCGTAGCCCACGAAGGCGACCAGCGCGACCTTCGCCTTGTACACCGCGGGCGCGGGCAAGCACACCAATTGACTCGAACCGGCAAGGCAATTCGCCGACGTCGACCAGACCGGCACGAGCGCGCTGCATGGCCCGTCAAACAGCTCCAGCGTTGCCGGCGCACCAGCGCCGAAGGTAATGGCCATCTCGGTGAAACCATCGCCGTCGGGGTCGTACACGGGAATCTCGTACCAATCGGTGTCGTGCTGACCGCTGTCGGCCCACAATCGGCCGCACACGTCCACACCGCTCGGAAGCTGCGAGAAGGCTCCTCCGAGAACGTCGCATCCTGGATTCAAACTGTTCACGCCACACGGTTCGCCCTCGGGAACCGTGCTTCCGAAGCACGCCGGGCACGGCGTGCAGAGCGTCGTCGCCAAGTCAGCGCACGCCTGATCCCAAGCCACCATGCAGCAAAATGGATCGAGGCTGCAGACGAGGTCGCAGCACGCGGCGTCGTTGCATCCGGGCAACGCGCCGGGCACGAAGCACGATCCTGTCCCCGGCTGGCCACACGGAGGCGTTTGCGCTTCCGCGGGGACTCCGCCCAATGCCCAAGCGCACGTCATCAAGAGCGCGTTCAGCCAACGGACCGGAGTCGATAGCGGCATTGGAAGGCCTCCAGCTCGGCGAGCTGCAGCGTCATTACTGCGACTCGTGGGCCGCGATGCATGCGGGGTTTTCGCGTCAGGTACGAGACGCGAAAGTCAATCTCGAACGCGAAGATGGACTTTCCTTACTCCTGTCGTGTTCGCCGCGCGGCGCCCTCGATCGCACACCTCGCCCGCGGCCTTGGTGTAGGACTGAGCCGCCAGCTCGATAAACGCGCCGCGCGCGACATTCGCCGACGCGCCGACCGCGAGCGATGCGAGCAGCAGCGTGAGCAGACTCGCGTGCCGCATGCGATTCTCCGTGGCGTGCGCCGCTCGCGCGGCCCGCGAGCCCGGCGCAGTCACCATGAGATGCGGCCGCTCGCCGCGCTTCTTGCAGCCGCACGCGAGGGTTCTCGAAGAAACCGTCGCCGTGAGCGCACGGACGGCGCGGAGAAACAGGAACGCCGCGCCCGGACGCTCTCGTCCGGGCGCGGCGTGCGCCTTGGTCCGTCGCGGCAGCGGAGTCAGGTACTCAGCACGGCCCCCACGCCCCCAGCAAGATCGCGAGGTCCGCAGCATTGACGACGTTGTCGGCGTTCAAGTCCGCCGACCCGTTCGTGCCCCACTGACCGAGCAACGAGCCGAGATCCGCGGCGTCGATCTTGTTGTCGCCATTCAGGTCCCCCAAGCACGGGCAGTTGTACGACACGTTGATCGTGCCGGTCCCTGCGGCGCCCTGGAAGCCGCCGATGCGAACGAAGAAGCAGTCGCCGGAGGTCACCGGAACCGTCACCTTCGACGTGAATCCGGCACATCCCGGGAAGTCGTCGTTGCACGCGATCGGCGGGCCGAGGTTGCAGACGAAAAGCGAGTAGCTGCATCCGTCGTAGACGGCAATCTTCGTGTCATAGTCAGCCGTGCCGCACGTGCTCACGGTCATCGTGCCGTTGCACGCCGCGGTGTGCGCGTACCAGATGTCCGGCCCGGGGTCGACGAACTGCTGGCAACCCGGATCGGACGGCCCTTCGGTCGCACCGATCGTCGTGAACGGCGTCGAACCGACCGGGAGATTCAGCACGCTGAAGACCGAGCAACCGTCGTTCGGGATGAACCGCTCGAGATACGCAAGCCCGGCGTTCGGCGGACCGCCCGACACCTCGCCCGTCAAACCGCCGATGATCGTGTCGCCACGCCCGTCACCGTTGCAGTCGGGCACGCCCGCGATGGCGTTGCCGAGCTGCGCGGGCGACGAGAGCGAAGGCGCGAGCGACGCAATCAGCGTTCCGGTCGCGCCGGAGAAAACGTAGCCTCTTCCGTCGCCCTCGAACTCCGCACCCACCGCGACGTCGCCGAGCCCATCGCCGTCGCGATCGTCGACGCCGGCCACGGACGCGCCGAAGTAACCGCCGCTCGTCTCGTTCGGTGACTTCAACGTGAGGAGCAGTCCACCCGTCGTGCCGTTGAAGAGGTAGGCCCGCCCAGCTTCGAGCGGGCTCGCGCCTGGATCCTCTCGGGCCGCACCGACGACGACTTCGCCTAACCCGTTGCCGTTCGCGTCATGCAGCCCTCCTACCGAGTTGCCGAAGCGGCCGGAGTTCTCCGGGTTGGGGGACACCAACACGTGCGTCAGCGCGCCGGTCGAGCCGTTGTAGATGTACGCGCGGCCCGCTTCGAGCGTGGCACCGATGTCCTCGTACGGCGCTCCGATGACGTAGTCGCCGCGACCGTCGCCGGTCGCGTCGGGAATGCCTGCGACCGCGTCACCGAACGACCCGCCGATGACGGCGTTCGGCGACGTGTGCGTACGGATGAGCGCGCCGGTCGCGCCCGAGTACACGTAGACGCGGCCCGAGCCGTTGACGCCTCCTCCGTTCTCGTCGTATGCGCCGACGATGTAGTCGCCGCGGCCGTCGCCGTTGATATCAGGGATGCCGGCCACCGACGTGCCAAATCGCCCGAACGATTCCGGATTGGGCGAGTTGTGCACTCGAATGAGCCCGCCCGTCGCGCCGCTGAACACGTACACCCGACCGGCGCCGTTCACGCCGCCGCCGTTCTCCTCCGGCGCGCCGACGATGTAGTCGTCGCGGCCGTCGCCATTCACGTCGGGGATACCCGCGACGGCCTGGCCGAAGAATCCTTGCGACTCGGCGTTCGGCGAGTTGTGGCTGCGGATGAGCGCGCCGGTAGCGCCCGAGAAGACGTAGACGCGTCCGGAATCGAGAATGCCTGCGCCGTCCTCGTTGTCGGCGCCGATCACGACGTCGCCCCACCCGTCGCCGTTGACGTCGTGAAGGCCTGCGACGGCGCTTCCGAAACTCCCGAAGTTCTCGGCGTTCGGCGATACGAATTGGTGCAGGTCAGCGTGCCCAGGCGCGACGGCGCACAGCGAGGCCATCAGCGCTGCGATCGCATGCAGCGCAGGCAACGAATTCCCAGCGGCGTGTCTCATGGTCTTTCTCCGGTTGCTTTGTCGATTGGCGGACCGACGCGCGAGGCGTCATCAAGGCAGCGTACCGACGAGAGCGGCGCGAACCTCCAGTTCGCGCTTGATTTCGCGAGCGCGCACAGCGATCCGGCTGCCGCTTCAGCGAAGCCGAAGCGCCGCCGCCTGCTATCGTCCGCGTGCGACAGCGACGCCTCGACGCAGCGAAGTCCGATGCCGCGACCTCGATCGAAATCTCCCGACTCCACCCGCCGGCAACAGCACCGGTCGTCCGATCCGACGTCAGCCGTCGCACTCGAAGAGCGTCGCGCGCGTCAGGTCCGGCTCGGAGTCGTCGCGCTTCCGTTCGCGATCGTGGCGGCAGCGCTCGGGACCTATTTCGCGTGGAGCCGCTGGCGCCCGCGCCCGTCCGACTCGCCGCCTCCCGCGCCCACGTTCGTCGCACCGGCGCGATATGTCGGCGCCTCCGCGTGCCAGAAGTGCCACGAGCCCGAGTATTCCGCGTGGCTCGGCTCGAACCATCAGCTCGCGATGCAGGAGGCCAACGCCTCAACCGTGTTAGGCAACTTCGACGGCGCGACGTTCGAGCACTTTGGCGTTACGAGCACGTTCACGAAGAAGGACGGCAAGTTCTTCGTGCGCACCGACGGCCCCGACGGAGCGCTCACCGATTACGAGGTCAAGTTCACGTTCGGCGTGCGGCCGCTCCAGCAGTACCTCGTCGAATTCCCCGGCGGTCGCCTGCAGGCGCTGGGGATCGCGTGGGATTCCCGTCCGGCCTCGGAAGGCGGACAACGCTGGTTCCACCTCTATCCGAACGAGCCCGTCGACCATACCGACGTGCTGCACTGGACCGGCCGCTATCAGAACTGGAACCTGATGTGCGCCGAGTGCCATTCGACCAACCTTCGCAAGGGCTACGACGCCGCGACGAACACGTATCACACGACGTTCGACGAGATCTCGGTGTCCTGCGAGGCGTGCCACGGTCCGGCGTCTCGCCACGTCGAACTCGCGAAGCGCGGACCGAGCGCGTATGGGGCGAGCTCCAACAACGGGCTGCTCGTGAATCTCAGGACCCGCTGGGCCGACGCTTGGCGCATCCCGTCGCCCGACGCGAAGTTCGCGGTGCGCGACCAGCCGCCGCAGCCCGAGTCCCTCAACCACTGCGCCGCGTGCCACGCCCGCCGCGCGACGCTCGTCGAAGGCGCGACGCCCGGCGCCCCGCTCGAGGACACGCATCGCCTCGCGCTCCTGGCCGATCCGCTCTACTTCGCCGACGGCCAGCAACGCGACGAGGTGTACGAATGGGGCTCGTTCCTGCAGAGCCGCATGTACCAGCAGGGCGTGACCTGCGCCGATTGCCACGACCCGCACAGTCTGAAGACCCGCTTCGAGGGCAACGCGCTGTGCGCGCGATGCCACAACGCGGAGCTCTTTGACACGCCGAAGCACCACCATCACCAGACCGGATCGGAAGGTGCACGCTGCGTGACGTGCCACATGCCGACGCAGAACTACATGGTCGTTCACGCGCGACTCGACCACAGCATTCGCGTGCCGCGACCCGATGTCGCCGCGATCACCGGCGCTCCCGACGCATGCACCATGTGTCACAAGGACCGCAACGCGACGTGGGCCGCCGAGGCGATGGACGGCTGGTACGGCGCGACGTGGCGCACCCGGCCGCAGTGGGGACCGGCGATGCACGCCGGCGCGACGCAAGGCGTGCGCGGCGTTCCCGGATTGCTCGCGATCGTCACGAATGCCGCGGCGCCGGGCATCGTGCGGGCCACCGCGCTTCGGCTGCTCGAGCCGTCGATGTCGCCGCAACTTCTCCCGCAACTCGCGCCGCTCCTGAATGACGCCAACCCGCTCCTGCGCATCGCGGCGATCGCGGCGCTCGAACCGTTCGATGCCGCGATTCGCGTCCGGCTCGTCGGCCCGCTCATGTCGGATCCGGTGCGCGGCGTACGCATCGAAGCGGCCGAGCGTCTCGCGGACATCCCCGCCGACCAACTTCCCGCGGACCTGCGAACGGCCCGAGATCGTGCGCTCGGCGACTATCGCGCGGCGCTCGCGCTCAATGCGGACTGGCCGATGGAAAACGTCAACGCCGGCGTTCTGGCGATGCGCGAAGGCCGCGTGCAGGACGCCATCGCGAGCTATGAGCGGGCGGTCGCGCTCGACCCGCGATTCGTGGCCGGATACGTCAATCTCGCCGACCTGCATCGACAGCTCGGCCGCGAGTCCGATGCCGAGGCGACGCTTCGGCGCGGACTCGCGACGGTCGCCGATGCCGCCGACCTGCATCACTCGCTCGGGCTGACGCTCATTCGCCGTCACGACAACGAGCGTGCGCTCGCGGAACTCGCCGAGGCCGCGCGTCTCGCGCCGTCGAACGGTCGCTATGTCTATGTGTACGCGATCGCCCTGCACTCCGCGGGCCGCGCCGCCGAGGCGATCGAGGCGCTCACGCGGGCGGACCAGGCGCACCCGTATGACCTCGACATCCTGAGCGCGCTTGTTTCGATGTACCGCGAACGAAATGCCCCGGGCGACGTAGCGGCCGCTCTCGCGTGCGCCCGCAAGCTCGCGGAGGCCTTGCCGAGCGACGCGCAGGTCCACGGCCTCGTCGAGGAGCTGGAGCGTGAGGCCGGCCACAACCCGTGATGACGACGCAACGACATCCGCACGATCCCCGCTTCGCATTGCGCGTCGTCGTGGCGTTCGCCGCCCTTTACACCATCTGGGGCTCGACGTATCTCGCGCTCCAGAAGGCGGGCGCGGAGGTGCCGCCATTCCTCATGGCGGGCGCTCGCTTCCTCGCCGCGGGCTCGATCCTCCTCACGCTCTGCCGCCTGTTCGGAAAGCTCCACCCCGGCGACCTGTCGTTTCGCAACTGGCGCGCAGCCGTGCTCGTGGGATTCGGGCTGATGCTCGTCGGCAACGGCGGCGTCGCATACGCGGTGCAGCGACTGCCGACCGGCATCTCGGCGGTCATCGTCGCGATCACGCCGATGTGGCTCGTCCTCTTCGACTGGGCGCAGCGGCGCAAGGGACGGCCGTCCAACGCGGTGTTCCTCGGGCTCGCGCTCGGCATCGCCGGCGTCGCGACGTTGCGGCTCGCAGGAAGCTCGAGCGAGAAGGCGATCGACGCGGTCGGCCTCGTGGTCAACATCGTCGGGACGATCGGCTGGGCCGCGGGATCGATCTTCTCGCGCACCGCGCCGAAGGCCGCGTCGCCGGTCACGGCGTGCGCGATGCAGATGCTCGTCGGAGGCGCCTTGTTGATCGTCGCCAGTTCGCTGATGGAGTCATGGTCGTCGATCGACCTCTCGGCGCTGACGTGGCGCTTCTGGACATCGTGGTCGTATCTCGTCGTGTTCGGTTCGCTCTGCGGCTTCACCGCCTACATCTGGCTGTTGCAGCACGTGAGTGCGGCGAAGGTCGCGACCTATGCGTACGTGAATCCGCTGGTGGCCCTCGCGCTCGGCGCGTGGTTGAATCAGGAGCGATTCACGCTGACGCAGATGCTCGCGTGCGGCCTCATCCTCGCGGGCGTCGTCGTGTTGACGGTGTTCCGGTCGCGGGCTGCGAAGCCGGCCGCGGCAAGCGACGATCGCGCGAAGGCGCCCGAGACGACAGACGATCGGTCCGAGGTCATTGCGGCTCGCGCGGGGAAGTGATGGGCACGTCGACACGCGACGCAAGACCCGGGCGCTCCGCGCGGTACTTGAGCCGCCCATGTGCGCTCCGTACTTCGCGGTTAGACCGCGAAGTACTTCAACCACCCATCGGCGCTCCGTACTTCGCGGTCAGACCGCGAAGTACTTCGACCACCCATCGGCGCTCCGTACTTCGCGGTCAGACCGCGAAGTACTTCAACCACCCATCGGCGCTCCGTACTTCGCGGTCAGACCGCGAAGTACTTCGCTTGGGGGTGATGCACCACGATCGCGCTCGTCGATTGCTCGGGGTCGATCTGCCAGTTTTCGGTGAGCGTGCAACCGATGCGCTCGGGGCGCAGCAATCGGAAGAGCTTCTCCTGATCGCTCATGTCCGGGCACGCCGGATAGCCAAAGGAATACCGGCTGCCGCGATATTTCTGCGTGAAAAGCTCGCGCACGATCGGCGAGTCGTCGTGGCCGATGCCGAGTTCCGCGCGGATGCGCTTGTGCCAGAGCTCGGCAAGCGCCTCGGCGCATTCGACGCCCATGCCGTGCATGTAAAGGTATTCGGTGTATTCGTTGCGCTCGAAGAGTTGCCGCGCACGATGGCTGATCTCGACGCCCATCGTCACGCAGTGGAAGGCGACGACGTCGCGGACGCCGCTCGACGCTGGACGGAAGAAGTCGCTGATGCACAGGCGTCCGCGCGACGCCTGTCGCGGGAAGGTGAAGCGCTCGATCTCGCGCGTCGGCTGCTCGGGGTCGAACACGACAAGGTCGTTGCCTTCGGCGTTGCACGGGAAATAGCCGTAGACCACGGCGGGGCGCAGGATGCGATCGTCCTTGCACAGCCGCTTCAGTCGCTCGAAGGTGGGCTCGACGGTGTCGCGCAGGACGGCTTCATACTCCGTTTCCGCCATCGTGCCCTTCTTGAAACCCCATTGGCCGCGGAAGAGCGCCGTCGTGTTCACGAACGGATAGATCTCGTCGAGGTCGATCGACTCGACGAGACGCTCGCCCCAGAACGGCGGCGTCGGCACCGGCACGTCGCGGCGCACGTCGGAGGTCTCGGTCGCCGTCGCGACGGCGCACGACTTTCCTTCGAGGCGCTGGCCGACCTTCACGTCGACCTCGGCCCGCTTCGCGAGCCGCTCTTCGATCTCCGAGTCGATCGCATCAAGCCTGCCGGTCGCGAGCGCGTCGCAGACCGCGAGCCCTTCGAACGCGTCGCGTCCGTAGTAGAGCGGCCCCTTGTAGACGTTGCGCAGGTGGCCTTCCGCGTAGTGGCGAGTCAGCGCCGCGCCGCCGAGCATCACCGGCACTTCGATGCCAAGGGCGTTCATCTCGTGGAGGTTCTGCTCCATCACCGTCACGCTCTTGACTAGGAGTCCGCTCATGCCGATCGCGTCGGCGCCGGTCGTTCTCCACGCGTCGAGGATCTGCTGCAGCGACTGACGGATGCCGATGTTGTGCACCTCGTAGCCGTTGTTCGACAGGATGATGTCGACCAAGTTCTTGCCGATGTCGTGGACGTCGCCCGCAACCGTCGCGAGCACGACCTTGGCTTTGGGCTTACCGACGGCGCCGACCTTCTGCATGTGCGGCTGAAGCAACGCGACCGCCTGCTTCATCACCGTCGCCGACTGCAGGACGAACGGAAGCTGCATCTTGCCCGACCCGAACAGGTCGCCGACGACCTTCATGCCCGCGAGCAAGTGATCGTTGATGATCGCGAGCGGCTCGTACTGCTCAAGCGCCTCGTCGAGCGTCTGGTCGAGATCGCGCAGCTCGCCGTCGATGATGTGGCGCTGCAGGCGATCCTCGAGCCCGAGCGCCTCGCTCGCCGGACGCGCGACCTCTTCACCGTCCGGGAAGAGTCCGATGAAGTGCAGCAGCGGATCGAAGTTCTCCGGCGTGCCGGCCGGGCGCCGATCGCCGCGGGCGTCGAAGATGAGCCAACGGGCGGCTTCCCAATGGTCGTCGGCGATGCGGTTGCGCGGCAGGATCTTGCTCGCGTGCACGATCGCCGCGGTCAGGCCGCGATCGCGGGCCTCCTGCAGGAACACGGAGTTCAGCACGGCGCGGGCGTTCGGCTTCAGCCCGAACGAGATGTTCGAGAGTCCGAGGATGATGCCGCAGTTGGGAAAGCGCTCGGCAATCGCGCGAATGCCGTCGAGCGTCTCGACGCCGAGGCGGCGATCGTCCTCGTTGCCCGTCGCGATGGTGAACGTCAGCGGATCGAAGAGGAGATCCCGTTCGTCGAGCCCCCACTTCCGCGTGTACAGGTCATGGATGCGGGCGGCGATCGCGAGCTTGCGATCGGCGGTCTTCGCCATGCCCGCGATCGGATCCTCGTCGATCGTCAGCGCGACGCACGCGGCGCCGTAGCGCTTCAAGAGCGGACAGATGTCGTCGAAACGGCGCTCACCGTCTTCGAGATTGATCGAGTTGACGATCGCTCGGCCGCCTGATCGCTTGAGTCCCGCTTCGATCACGTCCGCCTGCGTGGAGTCGAACATCAACGGCGCGTCGACCTGTCGCACGAATCGCGAGGTCACCTCGCTCATGTCGCGCACGCCGTCGCGTCCGACGAAGTCGACGCAGACGTCGAGGAGATGCGAGCCGTCGCGCATCTCTTCCTTCGCCATCGACACGAGACCGTCCCAGTGTTCCTCGTCGAGCAGTCGCTTGAACTTGCGACTGCCGTTCGCGTTCGTGCGCTCGGCGACGATGAGGAACGAGTTGTCCTGCTGAAACTCGACGTACGAGTAGAGGCTCGAGCAGCCCGGCTTGAGCGTCTCGATCGTCCGCGGCGATCGCTTGCGGTCGGCGACGATCGTCGCGAGTTGGTGGATGTGCTCGGGCGTCGTGCCGCAGCAGCCGCCGACGACGTCGACGTGGTATTCGTCGAGGAAGCGGCGCATCGCGTCGCCGAACGCCGTGGGTCGGAGCGGATACTCGGTGCGCCCTTCGACCAGGACAGGGAGTCCGGCATTCGGAATTACCGAGATCGGTCGACTCCAGTGCTTCGCGAGATACGCGATGTGCTCAGCCATCTCGGTCGGACCGGTCGCACAGTTCAGCCCGAGCGCGGCGATCGGAAACGGCGCGAGCGCGTTGACGACCGCAGTGATGTCCGAGCCGAGCAGCATCGTGCCGGTCGTCTCCATGGTGACGGAGACGAGAATCGGAACGTCGCGCACCGAGCGCTTCGCGTGCTCGATCGCGTCGAGGCACGCGTTGATCGCGCACTTGACCTGAAGCAGGTCCTGGCAGGTCTCGACGATGAGCGCGTCGGCGCCGCCGTCGATCAGGCCGCGGGCTTGCTCGCGGTAGCTCTGGAGCATCGCGTCCCACGTCGTGTTGCCGAGCGTCACGAGCTTCGTGCCCGGTCCCATCGAGCCGACGACGAAGCGCGGCTTGTCGGGCGTCGAGAACTTCGCGCACGCGGCGCAGGCAATCTCCGCGCCGCGGCGATTCAGCTCGTAGGTCCAGCCGGCGAGTTCGTCGTCGAACTCGCCGAGCACGAGGCGGTTCGCGCCGAACGTGTCGGTCTCAACGCAGTCCGCGCCGGCGGCGAGGAACTGCTCGTGGATCCGCTGGATGACGTCGGGCCGCGACTTGACGAGGATGTCCGTGCAGTTGTCGCGGCCGAGGTAGTCGCTCGAGCGGCAATCGGAACATGCGTGGATCGAGGTGCCCATCGCGCCGTCGAAGACCAGCACGCGGCGCTCGAGCGCGCTCAGGAACGAACGCGGGTTCGATGGCGACGGTGACGAGGTCGATGTGGAGGGTGTGGACATGGGCCGAACGGAGCGAGGAGTGCCGGGATCAGATGAGCGCGGGGCGGGTGGCGCCGGCGACGTCGCTGATCTGGGCGACGCGGCAGTTCGGGAAAGGGGTCAGCGTCGCGGGCGGCGTGTGCCCCGTGAGTGCCAGCCGGGAGGCGGCGGCACTGTAAGAAGGATGGCGGGGATGTTCAACCGTTCATCCGGATTCACGGATGAATTCGCAGATGGTCTGTCCATTTCCGGTCCTCCGAACATGGTCTGTCCATGTGCGATCCTGGATCCTGTGCGGTCCATTTGCGGTCCGTGCCTCGGCGTCCGCTTCCGCACCGCTTGCGGTCGGACGGTGGTATCGGCCCGCTCGGCGGGTCTGCAGGCTGGATTGGCGCACCGGTTCGCGCAGTGGTCTGTCCAATGCGCGCAAGTGTGCGCAGGTCTGTCCAGTGTGCGCAGGTCTGTCCAGTGGGCGGGCGGGCCAGTGCGCGGCCCAGGTGTGTCCAGTGCGCGGCCCCAGTGCGCGGCCCCAGTGCGCGGCCACAGGTGTGTCCAGTGCGCGGCCAGCGCGCGGCATCAGTGCGCGGCCCGAGGCCAGCACCGGCCTCCCCATCGTCGGGCGATCGATCGCTCGCCGGTACCATTCGCCCCTTTGCCTCTCCCCGCCGGGTCCGATCGCATGGGACGACCGTTCGCTCTCCTCTTCCGCCACCGCGCGCGACTCGCCGCACTCGCGATGGCCGCGCTGCAAGCGTGCCAGTCGACGCCGGCACCGCCCGCCGCCGCACCGGCGACGCTCGGCCCGCCGCCGCAGGCGGTCGAGACGTTCGACGTCGTCTGGACAACGATCGACGAGCAACACTTCGACAAGTCCCACAACGGCGTCGACTGGATCGCGGTCCGCGAAGAGTTCCGCCCGAAGGTGGCCACCGTTCGCACCGACGAGGAACTGCGCGAGCTCCTCGAGGCGATGATCGCCCGCTTGGGCCAGTCGCACTTCGGGATCATTCCGCGCGAGGTGTCCTCACCCGACACAGCGGCCGCAAGCTCCGCCGGGACATCGTCTTCGTCCACAGTCGACGCTCCGGCATCGGCGCGCGTCGTCGGACCCGAGGACGACGGGCCGCCGGGTGATCTTGGCGTTTCCTTCCGCCTCGTCGAAGGCGCGATCGTCACGGTCGCCCCGCGACCGGACGGGCCCGCGGCTCGCGCCGGCATCGAGGCCGGATGGACGCTCCTCGCGGTGAACGGGGCCGCCGTCACACCACCGCCGATTGCGCCAGCCGACGCCACCTCGACGATGGTGCGATACGTCGCCGAGTCGACGGCGGCGCATCGCGTGAGGATCGGCGCAGGCCGAAGCGCCACGCTGGCCTTCGACACGCCCATCGGCCGGCGCGAGATCGAACTCACTGCGGTCACGAGCGGCGGCGAGTTCGCCAAGTTCGGCAACCTGCCGCCGCTCGAGACGGTCGTCTCGGACCGCACTATTTCGACCGCGGAACTCCAGCGCGCCGCGGTGACCGGGCAGGTCCCCGCGATCGGCTACATCGCCTTCAACATCTGGATGATTCCCGCGGCGGCCCGCATCGATCTCGCCGTCGATCGCCACCGCGATGCGGGCGGATTGATCCTCGACCTCCGCGGCAACCCGGGCGGCATCGGGGCGATGGCCATGGGCATCGGCGGTCACTTCCTCTCCGAACCCGTGAGCCTGGGGAAGATGATCACCCCCGAAACGACGCTCGATTTCCGCGTGAACCCGCGGCGGGTGACCGCCGACGGCCGGATCGTGCAGCCGTTTGCGGGTCCGCTGGCCATTCTGGTCGATCCCATGACCGCCAGTACCTCGGAGATCTTCGCCGCTGGACTACAGGAACTGGGCCGGGCACGGGTCTTTGGCGAGACAACCGCGGGTGCGGCCCTTCCGTCGATCGCCGTAAAGCTCCCCAACGGCGATGTGCTTCAATACGCCATGGCCGACTTCGTCACACCGAATGGGAATCGGATAGAAGGCCACGGCGTCATGCCCGACACCCCCATCGTGCTCACAGGCGAGGAATTGCGCCGTGACCCGGATCCTGTCCTGACCGCGGCGGTTCGATGGATCGCCGACGAAGTCGCCCGGATCGACGCTGCCCGCGGCGCCCCCACCGGTTGACTCCCCCACGATCGACTCCTGATCGACTCCCGATCGACTCCCGATCGACTCTTGGCCGCATGCGACGGCCGACACCGCAACGCGACGGCGCATGGCGCCGCTCCTCCACCCTCGACCTCACACTCCATGCGACTACCCAGCTCTCGCCGCCGCCCGCAGCCACGCTTCGCGTCGCTCGCCATCGCCAGCCTCGTGTCCATCGCCTCATCGGTCTTCGCGCAGGGCACGCCCACGCCGCCCGCCGCGACCCCGAAGCCCGCGACTCCCGTGCAGCCGGCCCCATCGGCCCAACCGGCGGACAAGCCCACGGAAAAGCCAGCCGCGACGCCTGCGTCGAACATGCCGACCGCAGACGAGTTAGTCAAGAAGCACGTCGCCGCGCTCGGCGGCGAGGCCGCGTTCCTCGCGGTGAAGTCGATCACCACTGCGAGCACGATCGACATGACGACCGCGGGCATCAAGGGCACGATGTTGACGCAGATGACCGAGCCGAATCGCTTCGTGTCGTCGATGGACCTCGGCGCCGTCGGCACCGTGCGCCAGGGTTTCGACGGCACCACCGCGTGGTCGATCGATCCGATGCAGGGACCGCGCCTGCTGGCCGGCAAGGAACTCGATCACCTCAAGCGCGAGTCCGACTTCCGTCGCGATCTCAGCCTGCTCAAGGACTACACCGACGTCACCGTCGTCGGCAAGACCACGTTCGCGGGGCACGACGCGTACGAAGTGCACGCGAAGGGCGATCCCGGGGAGATGACGCTCTACTTCGACGCCACGTCCAATCTCCTCTGCGGCATGAAGACCAACGTCGAGAGCGGCCTCGGCGCCGTTCCCGTCGAGACGGTGATCGCCGAGTACCGATCGTTCGACGGCCCCGGCGGCGCGATCAAGGTTCCGTCGCGAAGTGAAATTGCGATGATGAACCAGGGTCAGAAGATGGTGGTGGTCGTCGATCGCGTCGACTTCGCGCCGCTCGACGAGAAGCTCTTCGCGCTGCCCGCGGAAATCGCCGCGCTCGTCGCCGCGCAGTCGCAGCCCGCGGACAAGGCACCGGACGCGCCCAAGCCCGACGCACCCAAGCCCAACGCGCCCGCCAAGCCCGCGACCCCCACGAAGCCAGAACAACCGGCACAACGTTAGAGCGAGGCGCCGGCTCGCCTACCTCGCTCGTTCACTCGCACTCCTTCCTGTCGATTCACTTCGCGCACTCCTGTCCGCCACTCCTGAGGACTTCATGAAACTTCGTCACTCATCGTTCGTCGCCTTCGCCTCGGCGCTGACCGCGGCCGCGTCCGTCGCCCTCGCCATTCCGCAGAACGCGCCACCGGCCGCACCGCCGGCCGCGCCGCCGGCCGCTCCGGCGAAGCCCGCGACTCCGCCGCCCGCCGCGGCCCCCGCCGCGCCGCAGGCACCGGCCGCGAAGCCCGCCGATGCGCCGCCCGCCGCCGACCTGCCCGACGCGAAGACCCTCGTGGCGAAGCACATTGAAGCGCTCGGCGGTCGCGCGAAGCTCGACGCGATCCAGTCGTCGCGCTACAAGGCCGCGCTGCAGAGCCCGATGGGTCCCGTCGCCATCGAGTTCGCCGCGAAGAAGCCCTCGATGTTCAAGATGAAGCAGAGCCTGCCCGGCATGGGCGAGTCGGAGATGGGCAGCGACGGCAAGCTCGCGTGGATGAGCAATCCGCAGACGAAGAAGTACGAGCTCGCCGACGACGAGATGAAGGCGCAGATGATGGAAGGCGCCGACCTGCAGGGCCTCGTGCGGGCGATCGACTCGCGCTTCGCCAAGCTCACGACCGCCGGCAAGAAGGACTTCAACGGCGCGGCGTGCTGGGCCATCACGATGCAGGACAAGGACGGTCCCGAGATGACCGGCTACTTCGACGCCACGACCGGACTGCTCGTTGGCCTCGAGCAGACCGGCACCGGCCCGCAGGGTCAGATGACGCAAGTCACCAAGCTCACGGAGTGGACCGACATCGACGGCATCAAGGTGTTCAAGGTCATGACCACTGACGTCATGGGCATGTCGATGAAGATGGAGTTCAGCGACCTCGAGTTCAACAAGCTCGACGAGAAGTTCTTCGAGGCGCCGCAAGAGGTGAAGGACCTCGCCGCGGCGAAGGCTGCGGCCCCCGCCGCTCCTGCCGCTCCTGCCGCTCCGGCCGCTCCGGCGGCGCCGGCGGCGCCCGCGGCGCCGAAGACCGACGCCCCCAAGCCGGCGGCGCCAAAGAACTGATCGTTCAACTGGAATCGCAAACACATGAAGGGTCGGCCGACATCGGCCGGCCCTTCTTCGTTGGCTGCGCGTCGCGGATATCCTCCGCCTCCCATGGTCAGCGTGCCCCCACCCGCCTTTGCGAGCATGATCCGACCCGCATCGCCGAGCGACGCGGCGATCGTGCTCACGAACGTCGACAAGCGATTCGGCGCGACCCACGCGGTGCGATCGTTCGACCTCGTCGTGCCGCGCGGTTCGATCTGCGGATTTCTCGGCCCCAACGGCGCGGGCAAGAGCACCACGATCCGCATGATCATGTCGATCATCTATCCCGACTCGGGCGACGTGCGTGTGCTGGGCGGATCGGCGCTCGAGAACAAGGACAAGATCGGCTATCTGCCCGAGGAGCGAGGGCTCTACCGCACGATGCGCGTGGGCGAGTTCCTGGCGTACATGGGCAAGCTGAAGGGGCTCACGCCGTCGGCCGCGTCGAAGCGGGCGCTCGACTGGCTCGAGCGCATCGAGCTCCCCGGCGTGGCGAAGAAGCGCTGCCAGGAATTGTCGAAGGGCATGCAGCAGAAGGTGCAGTTCATCGCCGCGGTACTGCACGAGCCGGGGCTCCTCATCCTCGACGAACCGTTCAGCGGCCTCGATCCGCTGAACGCGCGGCTGATGACGCGGTTGATCGACGAGCTGCATCGCGAAGGCCGCACGATCATCTTCTCGACGCACCAGATGTACACCGCCGAGAAGCTGTGCGATCGCGTGGTGCTCATCGATCACGGCCAGCGCATGCTCGACGCAACGCTCGCCGAAGTTCGCGCCGCGTACGACCCGCGCACGCTGACGGTCGAGCCGATGTCGTCCGACGGATTCGAACAGGCGGTGTCGCCGCTCGCCGGCGTCGACGGCATCGAGCCGGAGCGCGATCGCTGGAAGGTGCACGTCGCGCCGGGTTTCGATCCGCAAGTGGTCATCGCCGCGATCGCCGCGGTCGTGCCGCTTCGCTCGATCGCGCTGAAGCAGGTCACGCTCGACGATGTGTTCGCCGATGTCGTGAAGCGCGCCGGCGGGACGGTGCCGCCCGCGCTCGACGGCGAGCCGGACGAGCGCGACGACGCGTCGGCTTACTCGCAGGAGGTCGCCGGTGATTGACGCAGCGGATCGGAGCGGCAATGTCCGCAAGGTGCTCGCCGTCGCGTGGCGCGAGTTCAAGTACACGGCGCTCACGAAGGCGTTCCTGTTCGGCGCGGTCGTCGTGCCGTTCCTGATCTTCGTGGTGATCGCCGTCGCGCCGTCGCTCATGCGCCAGGACGCGCCGCCGCTGAAGGGCACGATCGCCATCGTCGATCCCAGCGGGCTCGTGGCCCCAGAGGCGACGAAGGACTTCGGCGAGATGCGGGCTGGAGGCAACGAGTCGGCGAATCCCGCGACGATGCTCGCGCCCAACGCCGACCCGAAGAAACTCGCGGACGCGATGACCCGGCCGAAATCGATCGACATCGCGGTCGAGGCGACGAAGGACCAAGGCGACACCGAGAAGCTCCGCGACCGCGTGCGCACGAACGAGCTGTTGGCCCTCGCCATCATCGACCCGAAGCTCGTGACCAAGGAGCCCGGCGACACGCAGCTCGAGCTGTACGTGCCGACCGGCTCGAGCCCGATCCACACCGACATCTACATCGACGTGCTGCGGGCCGCGACGGTGCGGGCGCGGGTGAAGGCGAGCGGCGAGAACTACGAGGCGGTCTCCGCGCTGATCAAGCGCCCGCAGATCAACACGCAGCGCGTGTCGAAGGAAGGCGGCACCGCGAAGGAGCGACTCGAAGCCCGCATGATCATCCCGATCGGCTTCATGATGCTCCTCTGGATCTCGACGTTCACCAGCGGCAACTACCTGCTGACGACCACGATCGAGGAGAAGTCGAACAAGGTGATGGAGGTGCTCCTGTCCGCAGTGAGTCCGATGCAGCTCCTCTTCGGCAAGATCCTCGGACAAGGGCTCGTGAGCCTCGTGATGCTGGTCATCTACGGCGGCGTCGGCATGGCGGGCATCAGCCTGCTCGCGATGATGGACCTCATCCAGCCTTCGCTCGTCGCGTATCTCGTCCTCTACTTCGTGATGGCGTACTTCATGATCGCCGCCATCATGGCCGCGGTCGGCAGCGCGGTCAGCGACCTGCGGGAGGCGCAGGCCCTCGTCACGCCGGCGATGCTGATGCTGATGGTGCCATTGATGCTCTGGCTGCCGATCTCGCAGAACCCGAACGGCGCGCTCGCGACGGTCACCAGCTTCGTCCCGCCGCTAATTCCGTTCGTGATGATCCTCCGCGTGTCGACCTCGACCGAACCGGTCGCGCTCTGGCAGGTACTCGCATCGCTCGCGGTCGGATTCGTCGCCACCGTCGGCATGATCTGGCTCGCTGCGCGGATCTTCCGGGTCGGCGTCCTCATGCAGGGAAAACCGCCCACGCCCATGGAGTTGATCCGCTGGGCCGGCTACAAGTGACGGCACGATGGTCCCCGACATCTCGCTGTGGCTTGCTTGGATCGTGGGATTTCTCGGGGCGGTGTCGATCGTCGCGCTCGTCTGGCACGCGCTCTTCGGCGACAAGAGCCACGGTCGGCGTCGTTGCCCGCGCTGCTGGCACGACATGACCGGCGCGACATCGCTGCGCTGCACCGAATGCGGACACGACGCGCCGTCGGAGGAAGCGCTCTTCAGGACGCGCCCGTACTGGGGCCGCGCGATCCTGTGGCTCGCCGTCCTCGTGGGCGGCGCGATCTACCTGCGCCTGCAGGTCACGCAGCAAGGCGTCGTCACGTTCCTGCCCGCGCGGGCGCTCGTGTGGTTCCTGCCGTCGACGCCGAGCACCGCGGGCTCGACGAGCGAGGTGCTCACCGAGTTGCTCGTGCGCCTGAGCGCCGGCTCGCTGAGCGATGAAGTGCTCGAGCGCCTCGTCGATCGAGTCGTCGAAGGGGACGACGAGGCGCTGCCCTGCTCGCCCGAGTGGCAAACGCGCTACGGCCCGATCGCGCTCGCGCTGATCGGCGCGGCGGAGAACGAAACCGACTCCGAGCGACCGATGCGCGCGCTCGTCGAGCGCCTTCGCGCGCTCCCGCCGCACGTCGCCATCGCCGTTGGCGCTCCGGTGCGCGCCGACAGCGACATCCCCGCGGAGCTGGCCCTACTCGAATGGTGGCCACCGTCGACCGAGGCCCGCGTACGGATCCACGACCCGACGCGATCGAACGACGACCTCTGGGGACTCGACGCCGGTACGCGCAACGCGCCGGTGCCGGTGCGGCTCGGGCCGATCGCGCCAGGCGAGACCGAGCGCGTCGTCGAGGTGGGCATTCGCGTGCGTCCGACCGGCGACGACGGCCGACCGATCCCGGGCGCCGCGTGGAGCGACGAGCGCGTGGTCACGGTCACGGTGCCGCTCAAGGCCGCCGCGGAAGCCGCGCCGCTCGAGCCGCTCTCGTCGCCTGCGGCCGACGCCGCCGTCGCCAACGTGTTCGAGCAGGGCGTCGTGCGCTGGACGACCGGCCCCCGCCCCGCGGCTTTCATGTTCGACGTGCAGCGCACCGGCGCCGCCGAATTCGTCGACGTCCTCTTCGGCATCGAGATCAGCCTTCTCGAAGGCGACGCGGTGCGGCGCACGCTGCACGCGTGGTGGTTAGGCGGGCCGCGCGGCGGTCAGTGGCGCGCGGAGCTCGTCTCGGAGGATCTCGAGGCGCTGCGTCGCCTGCCCTCCGACGGCGCCGGCTGGCGGCTTCGCGTGCGCGGCACGCAGGACCTCGCGCAGCGAGCGCTCGTCCCGTTGCGCACCACGGCGTCGGGCAAGGCGCCGGTCGCCACGAAGTTCTGGTCGGGAGATCTCTTCCTGCCGGTGAACGTGACGAGCCGTCCCGGCGAGGCGCCGCGGCGACGCTGGTTCCACCCGCGCGACGACGCGCCGTGACGCGATCGGCGAGAATGACATCGATGCTGAACGACGCGCTCTGGGCTCCGTGGCGAATGGCGTATCTGCGCGACCTCGAACGGCGCGAGAGCGCCGCCCGCGCGGCGGGCGAGTCGCTCGCGCGGCCGACGAACTTCCTCGCCGACTACTGGGCGCATCCGGAGCGCGACCAGGAGTCGCTCGTCGTCCATCGCGACGCGAGTGGCATGATCCTCCTCAACCGCTACCCGTATGTGAATGGGCATCTGCTCGTCGCGCTCGGCGAGCCGAAGTCGGCGATCAACGACTACGGTCCGGCGCAGCGGGCCGCGTTCTGGCAGCTCGTCGAGTGCGCGGTCGATCTCGTGCAGCGAACGCTTGAGCCGCAAGGCATCAACATCGGCTTGAATCAGGGGCGCGCCGCCGGCGCGGGCCTGCCCGAGCACATTCACGCTCACGTGCTGCCGCGCTGGAACGGCGACACGAACTTCATGGCGACCGTGGGCCAGGTCCGCGTGATTCCCGACGCGCTCGAATCGATGTGGGCGACGTATCGAGCCAACTTGCGCGGGTGACCGCATCGGGTCGCCTCCGGAGATCAGGAGGCCTTCCGCCAACAGCCAACGGCGTTCAGCGCGGAGCCGCCGCCGGCGCGCCGGACACACCGCCTGGGCCCCGCCGGGTCGGCTGGAACCTTCGTCGAGCACGCGGCTCTTTCTTGGTTCGGGACGGGTGCTGACCTACGGGCAAGCCCGCGGCGAGACGACTCCGTCAGTCAGGTGCTTCGCTCGAACCCCAATGACAGGTGGGTTCGACGGCCGTCGGTTTCGGTACTTCCACACTTCGATCGGCTCGCGCCGTTCGACAGGCCTGACCGCACCGCAGCATTTCGGCGATCCCTTGGGGTTCAGCAAGGTTCGAGGAATGCGGCTGACCGCTTTCCCGAAGGGGCCCTGACGGTGTGCGGCTGGACTGTAGCTCTGCGCACGTTCAAAGCAACCGTTCTGCGGCGAAAAGCGTACGTTGACCGCGATAGCACGCCGAAGTATTCTCCGCGCAGACTCGTCGCGCTCGACACGCCGCTTTCGGTGCGTCGCCCGCCGTCGGGTCCCAATCACCACCCGTCGACCCTCCGCGCTCCGCAGGTGACTTCGTCCGCCTCGGACCGCCGTCCAGCCACGAACCACTGGGAATCCATTGATGCGTACCGCTCTTGTTTCTGCCGTCGGACTCGCGCTCGTCGTGCTCGCGGGCTGCCAGAGCAACCCCGAAGCGACCGACTTCAACAGCATCAAGTCGAACCTGACGCCGGAGCTCCAGACGCTGACCCAGCGACCCGTCGACGTCGACCGCGCGGTCGCAGTGACGGCCAACGAGGACTTCCGCATGATGTGGATGGACCTTGGTCGCCAGTTCTACCTGGATCGTCCGTCGAGCTTGGCGCCGTACTACATCGTCCCGACCGGCGGCACGCCTCGGTGACCACCACCTGACTTCGGAACTCGTTCCCTTCAGTCCTGAACGAAGACTCAAGAGCAACCCCGAGGTCATCCTCGGGGTTGTTTGTTTCCACTCACGATCCGCGTCGAGGTAACCGCCCTCCATGCCGCTGAGCGAGCCATCTTCCGCACCTTCGAACGCGAGTTCGCGAGCAACTCGCGGCGAGGGCTGGCTGGTCGGTCGACTGCTGCGGTCGATGGTCTCGAGTTTCCATCCGAAGGAACTCCCGCCGATGCTGCGCTCGACGTATGCGCGGGAGCTCATCTCGTGGGTGTTCCTGCCGGTGATGCTCGGTGCAATCGAGGGCGGCACGATCGGCATCGTCGTCAAGAAGAGCTTCACGGGCGCGCCGGGAGTCGACGATCGCGCGCTCAACCTCGCGGTCACGATTCTCACCGCCGCGCCGAACTTCGCGAACCTGACGAGCTTTGTCTGGGCGGCGATCGCCCGCGGACGCGCGAAGGTGCCGTTTATCTCCATGCTCCAGATCGCGACGTCGATCCTCGTCGCGGCGATGGCCTTCGTGCCCCAGTCATTGAGCGGGCTGTGGGCTATCACCGCGCTCGCGGTCATCGCGCGAAGCTGCTGGACCGGCGTCATCACGCTGCGCACTGCGGTGTGGAGGAACAACTATCCGCAAGCCAGCCGCGCCACGATCGCCGGCAAGATGGCCATCGTGCAGAGTTGTATGCTCGCCGTCGCGGGTTGGATCGTCGGCGAGTGGATGGACTGGAACGCGAAGTCGTTCCACGTGCTCTTCCCGCTCCTCGCGGCGATGGGCATTCTCGGCAACGCGCTGTACCGCAAGGTGCGGCTGCGAGGGCAGCGCCGGCTCGCCCGCGCCGAGCTCGCGGGGCGTGCGGGTCCGCGCTTCACGCTGTCGCCGATCTCGCTGGCGGCGGCGTTCGCTCGATCGCTGCGCGAGATCTGGACCACGCTCGCCGAGGATCGCCTCTACCGCGAGTTCATGTGGTGGATGTTCATCTTCGGATTCGGCAACCTGCTCTTCACCGCGCCGCTCGCGCTCGTGCTGAACGACGAGTTCCACGTCAGCTACCACGAAGGCATCCTCATCAACACCGTGATCCCGCTGGTGGTGCTCCCGATGACGATCCCGATCTGGGCGCGGCTGATGAGCCGTACGCACGTCGTCGAGTTCCGCGCGATCCACGGCTGGAGCTTCGTCGCCGCGAGCGGCGGCATGTGGCTCGCGAGCCTGTTCCACGCGCTCTGGATCTTCTACGTCTCCGCGGTTCTCCTCGGCATCGGCTTCGGCGGCGGCATGCTCGCGTGGAACCTCGGTCACCAGGATTTCGCGCCGGCGCACAAGGACGGCCAGTACATGGCCGTGCACGTGACGCTCAACGGGATCCGCGGCCTGATGGCCCCGATCGTGAGCTTCGCGCTGTACCAGTGGCTGAGGGCGTGGAATCTGGTCTCGGTCGTCTTCCTGATCTGCGCGATCATCAATGTCGTCGGCGTGCTCGGCTTCATGGCGATGCGTCGGCGCATGTCGCGCGATCGTGCCTTGGCGCAGGAACGCGATGCGGAAGCCCTGCGGGCCGCGACGGCGACCGGCGCCGCGCGCGATGCGGAGTCACCGCAAGGCGAGGCGGCGAACGTAGGGTGATGAGGGCGCGAGCGGTGCAGTGCTCGGGTTTCACAGCGGACACACCTGCGCGGAGATGGACACACCTGTCGCGGGTTTCACAGCGGACACACCTCGGTTTCGCAGCGGACACACCTCGGCTTTCCCGGACAAGATGGCGAGGTCATGCCGCGCCGCGGCTGCCCGATTCCCGCGTCGCGAGGGCGGGCGCGCCGCGGGTTTCACAGTGGACACACCTCGTTTCCCGCGCCAGAAAAAAGTCGGCACTTTCGGGGGTCGCGCGGTTTCGCCCTGATGATCCGCACGACATGGCAATCCCACGCAAGCTCCTCTACGACGATTCCGCGCCCGTCGTCCTCCATTGCGTCTCCCGGCTCGTCCGACGCCTCTACCTCCTCGCGGACGAGTCGCTCCGGCGCATGCTCGTCGACCGACTCCGCTTCCTCGTCACGGTCTTCGCCATCGACGTCCTCGAGTGGGCCGTCCTCGAGAACCACTTCCACGTCGTCCTCGCCACGCACCCCGACCTCGTCGCCCTCTGGTCCGACCGCGAGATCGCCGAGCGATTTCGCGCCCTGTGTCCCGACCGGGCGTGGCGGCGTCGCGCGAACATCCCGCCCGGCGCGCCCCCGCAGCCGGAAGAGATCGAGGACGCCCTCGCGAGGCCGCAGCTCATCGCCCGCTGGCGCCGCCAGCTCGCGAGCCCGTCGACCTTCCACAAGTTCCTCAAGCAACGCATCGCACGGCTCATCAACGAGGCCGACGACGTCACCGGCCACTGCTGGGAAGGACGCTTCAAGTCGATCGTCGCCCTCGACGACGAGGCGGTCGTCGCCCACATGGTCTACGTCGCGCTCAACCCCGTCCGCGCGGGCATGGCGGAGGCGCTCGACGAGTACGAGTTCGCCTCGATCGGCGAGCGCGTCGAGGACCTCAAGCGCCGCATCCGGGCCGGCGAGTTCGCGGGCGAAGCCGAGGCGGCGCGGGAGAAACTGCGGGCGATGCGGCTGGTGCCCGCGCTGCCGTGCGATCCCGGCTCCGAGGCGACGAAGATCGAGACGCTCGCGAACGGGCTGCCGAACCCGTGGTTCGGAGGCCGCGTCCCCTCGGTCGTCGAGGGGGCGAGCGTCGTGTCGTTCATCGCGCAGGTCGAGGCCGCGGGACGCATGCGGCGGCTGGACAAGCGAGGCTTCATCCCGGACTCGGCGGCGGGCGCGCTCGCGGAGCTCGACCGCGCGCTCGCCGCGGCCGGCTCGGCCGCGGGCGGCGTCCTGGCCCGGGCGCTCGAGATCGCCGGTTCGCTCGAGGAGGCGATGGCGCGCGGCGCGTGGGGCACGGTGAGCGGCGGCGCCGCGGCGCTCGCGCGGCACGCCAAGGCGATGAGCAGGCGATTCGTCCTGGCGATCGCCGGCCGGCGCGAGGACGGCTTCCGGCGCCGCGTGGCGGCGACGAGCGACTAGCGACCGGCACGGCCGGCATCGACGGACCGGTCGGCGGGGTGCCCGGAGAGCACGAGGAGGTCATGCCGCGGCGCGGCTGCGCGATCCCCGCGTCGCGAGGGCGTGCGCGCCGCTGGCGATCGCCGTCGAGCCGCGATCGTGGGCGCGATCCCGGCTGCCCGAGCCCGCGCGAACCTGAAGAACACTTCGTTTTCGATGGACGCCGACGGTGGGAGGGGGCGACAATCGACGCTTGGCGTGCTCGAGGAGGTGTGTCCAGATTGCCCCTGCGTGCCCCTGCGAGGAGGTGTCCAGATTGCCCTATAGGCGGCTCGCGCTCTGCCTCGTTCTCGCCGTCCTTAGCGTCGAGTTGACGGTGCAATTCGATCCGCTCCGCGCCCGGTGGCCCGCCTCGACGCATGTGTGGAGGCTGCGGTCCCGCGTTGTGTTTGCGACCCCCACCTCGACGGTCGAAGGCGAGGTCCACCTACGCCCCGGCGCGTCGGGCGACTTTGTTCGCGAGTGGGTGCTGCATACCGGCTTACCGTTTCGCTGCGCGACGTCCTCCCAATCCTTTGATTCCGACGACCGCGTCGACGCGCGCGGTGCCCTGCCCATTTCGCCCAATCCGTCGTTCGACCCAGTCAGCACCGACGGGTCCTGCACCACTCCCCTGCGCAGCCTCATCTGGTCTCGCAGTCCCGCCTTGTGGCTGCTCGACCTCGCAATCGCGTACCTGGTCGCGATCGCTGTCGTCACGCTTGCAGTCAGCTACTCCGAGCTCTTGCTGCGCCGACCGGGTCTGCCAATCGTTTTGAAGCTCTTCCCGGCGATCGCCGTCGGCTTCTTGGCGACAGTCGTCGTAGCAGTCGCCCCGGCGCTGTGGGGGACCGCGTGGTCCGCGAGCCAGGAGCAGTTCTTCACGATCGGCCCTGAGGCTCGCCGAGGACGTTTCGACGAGTTGACGCAGGACTCGGGATTGGTCCGGGTCGTCTCGGAGTCAGGTCTCCTTGCGGAACGCCAGCTCGTGTCGCGCGTTGAAAACGCACGCAGCTTCCCCGACATTGACATCGACGCCCAGCCAACTCGCGAGGCCGATCTCGAGATACCCATCGAACTGCTCGACCCGAAGCGCTCGGATCGCCGCTTCATCTACTGGCGTCGGGGTTGGCCCTTCCGAGCGTTCTCCGCGGAGGCGGCGGACTCGGCACACGTCGCTTGGACCGAGGTCGATCGTGCGATGCGAGGCGGGATCATCCTCGGCGATCCTCCGACGATTGAGGTCGCCGAAGTCGTCGCGTTTGCGCCGCTCGCGAGCGGAGTCGCGCTCGACACTTTGCTGTACGGCGCCGCGTTTGTGTTCGCCTGTTTGGCGATCGATGCCTCTGGTGTCCGCGGGTACCTGCGACAGCGGTCGCATCGGTGTGAGCGCTGCGGCCACCCGACCGCCGCATCGCCGTATCCTGAATGCGGCCACGAATAATACGGATCACGTTTGATTGGCGGAGGGACTGTGGCCACACCTCTTCAAGCGCGGAGACGGACACACCCGTCACGAGCGCGACCTGGACACCACCACGATTTCGATGGACACCGACGTGGGGACGCGGCGACAATCGACGCTTGGCGTGCCCGAAGAGGCGTGTCCAGATCGCCCCGAGAGGGACTGTAAGAGGGACTGTGGCCACACCTCTTCATGCGCGAGCGCGACCTGGACACCACCACGTTTCGATGGACACCGACGGGGCGACAATAGACGCTTGGCGTGCCCGAAGAGGTGTGTCCAGATCGCCCTGAGATCGCCCTGCAAGCGCCACCTGTCCGCCCAACGCGCCATGAAGAACTGCCTACAAGCATTATTCGCAGTCGCCGTCTCTGCCGCAATCGCCCTGGCAAGCGAGGCGTGTCAGGACGCAGCTGGACCGGTGCGCGTCGATCTCACCGTTCGCATCGTTGGCGAGGGCTTGCCGAACCTTGCGGGCTACCGGCTCCTCGTCGTGTCGCCGCTTGAACGGCGAGTCCTCTGGTTTGGATCGGATGGCTCAGCGGTCGCGAAGGATTTTCCACTGACCGCGATCGGCCAACGAGTCGGGCTCACCGGAGTGACCTTTGCCGACCTGCCCGATCCTGCGTTGATCGATCACATGCCGGACGGCTCGCCGATCCCCCGCTTCCCGGAATCGCTGCGCGCGATCGATTCGATCGTCGACACGTGGCCCGATCGAACGTTGGGCTGGCGCATCGACCGAAGCAGAACCTGGGGCGGCTGGATTCCGGCCGCGACGAAGCGCACCGGGCCGACATCCGCCGAGGCCACGATCGAGTTCAGCCACTTCGTTCGCGCCCGGCTGCTCGCCCCGCCCGGCGAAGCGCCCATGACCTCACTGATCAGCAGCCTCAGAGGCAACCCGCTGCGCGCCGCGCCGGTCAATCAGGATGGCTCGCGCATCATCGAGCTTCCGCGCGGCATGGGCAACATCCTTTGGGACCTGCGCGACAACTGGCTGTACGAGACCGCGATCACCGCCTTCGACTCGAAGACCGATTTTGAAATCGAATCACCGCGAGCCGATCGCGGCGAGCGCGTCTCGATGCAACGCTTCGAGCTTCTCGACGGCAACGTCAATCGAGGCACCGGATTGGCGAACGATCGGCACGCGGAACGTCTGTGCTCCACCATCGAAGCCATGACTCTGGACGGGCGATCGCTTCAGGTCCTGGGCTCGGGCTACTCGCGTGAGTTCGCGCGGGACAACATCCCGCTTTGGATGTGCGGGCGAATCGGCAGCAAGTCGAGCGCGACCGATGAACCCGCGTACGAGGAGGTTCGCACCGGCGAGTACCTCATAGTCGAGTCGAACTTTCCGATCCGCGGCGACTCATTCGAGTCGACATGGACGATCATGCAAGGGCTCCGCGAGGGGTTCGACCTGCGCCCCTTCGACTTGCCGACGGTGAAGCTCACGAAGGGTGGAGCGCCCGCGATGACCCTGGACGCGCCCAAGTTGCGGGCCGCCATGGACGCCGCCGCCGCCTGGATCCGCGCTTGCCGCGATGCCGACAGGGACGGCAAGCCCCGACCTCCGGCGCCGGCGCGGACAAGGGATGAACGCAGCTGGAGCTCGCCCGAGGCGGTGCCGTCGGCCAAATGAGCGGGAAGGCTACGGTTCGACGCGATGGGTCAGGCATCCCACTCTTGGCATGCCACTCTTCCTCACCGCTGGATTCGCATGCGCATCCAGCAGCTCGCTCACGTAGGGCAGACGGCTCCACCTCGTGCAGCGCGGAGATGGACACACCTGCGCGGAGATGGACACACCTGTCGCGAGCGGCCCCGTCGCCGCACGGCGCCGCGCGAGCGCGCGATCACTCCCGATCCGGCCGCCACCACGCGGCCCGAATCGTCGCTCCCATCACACGTGCCGATCGCGGCGCACTGTCACCTTGCGTCCGCGCAGCGCCGTGCGCCGAAGCGCGTGGATCACGTCCTCGGCCAGATCGGATCGCACGTCGACGAGCGAGAAGTGGTCGGCGACCTGGATCGCGCCGAGCGCCGCATTCGTCAGCCCAGTCTCGCTGGTGATCGCGCCGACGATGTCGCCCGGGCGAACCGATTCGAGTCGGCCAGCGCCGATGAAGATCCGGGCGAATTCGCTCTCGGTACTCCGATGCCGCGGCCGACCCGGCGGGCCGCGCTGCGCATCGCGAGGATCGGCGCTCGCGCCGCGCTCGACGCGCGGCCGCGGCGCGGGAATGGCCGGTGGCTCGATGTCCTGCTCGTCTGCGCCGGCGCCGGACGCCGCATGCGCCGCGTCGTGCGCCAGCCGCACCGCCGCCGCGGCGACGTCCATCGGATCGAACTCCTCGGCGAGCTCGGTCACGATCGCGTGAAACTGCTCGAGTTCACCCGCCAAGATCGCTTCCCGCACCGACGCCCGGGTCAGTTCGAGTCGTCGGTGGCGAAGATCGGCCACCGTCGGCAGGCTGCCCACCGCGATCTTCTGTCCCGTCGCCTGCTGGATGTTCCGCATGAGATGCCGTTCGCGCGGCTCGACAAAGGTGATCGCCACGCCCTCGCGTCCCGCGCGGCCGGTGCGGCCGATGCGATGCACATACGCCTCGGGCTCGGTCGGCACGTCGAAGTTGACGACGTGCGAAACGTGTTCGATGTCGAGTCCGCGGGCCGCGACGTCGGTGGCGATCAGGAGATCGATCTTCCCGGCGCGGAAGCGGTTCAACACGCGATCCCGATGCTCCTGTTCGAATCCGCCGTGCAGCGCTTCAGCGCGATAGCCGCGCGAGTTCATCTCTTCGGTCAGTTCGTCGACTTCGACGCGCGTGCGGCAGAAGACGATCGCCGACGTCGGCGACTCCATGTCGAGCACGCGACCGAGCGCGACGTGCTTCTGCGCGCGTAGCACCAGATACCCCACCTGCCGCACGCGCGGGTTCTCGTCGGACGCGTGCGCTTCGCGCTCGATCGTGACGCGCACCGGGTTCTCGAGCCGGCGCTCCGCGATCTTCTTGATGCGCGGCGCGAGCGTCGCCGAGAAGAGCGCGGTCTGGTGCGACTCGGGCGCGCGATCGAGGATCGCCTCGAGGTCGTCCGCGAAGCCCATGTCGAGCATCTCGTCGGCCTCGTCGAGGACGACCGTGCGTACGTCCGCGAGACTCAGCGTTTCGCGATCGAGGTGATCGAGCGCCCGCCCGGGAGTCGCAACGACGATCTGCACGCCGCGGTCGAGCACCCGCACCTGCTGGCCGAACGACTGCCCGCCGTAGATCGGGACGACGCTCGCTCGCTCGGCCTTGCCGTACTTGTGGATCGCCTGCGCGACCTGCATCGCGAGTTCGCGCGTCGGAACGAGAACGAGTGCGAGCGGCTTGCGCGGGCTCGGCGTCGCGCCCGCGACGCGCTGCAAGAGCGGCAACGCGAAGGCCGCGGTCTTGCCCGTTCCCGTCGCCGCCTGCCCGAGCAGATCGCGTCCTTCGAGGAGCGGCGGGATCGCCTCGCGCTGGATCGGCGTCGGCTCCTCGTAGCCAAGTTCGGCGACGGCGGCGACGAGCGACGGCGAAAGTCCAAGCGCGGTGAACGCAGACGTCGGAGGGATGGCGGCTTCGGTCATTGGACCGCACATGATCCCCGACCGGACGCAACCTCACACGGCCGGGCGCGAACAATCGACGATGACCGCATTCATCGCGGCATTTCCAGCAGTTCGCGGCGCGACGCATCCCCAACGCGACGAACTGGCGGCCCGGCACACCGACGTGCCCCGGACCGCCAGCTCGTTCACCCAAGTCGTCGCTGACCGGTTGCGACGCATGGAATCTCAGCCGGGATTTGTCCACGCGCCGAGCAGCACCGCCAGATCGGCGCCGTCGATGACGAAGTCCCCGGTCAGGTCGAGCGTCGGGCTGTTCGTTCCCCACGCGCCCAGAAGAATCGCAAGGTCGGCGCCGCCCACCGCGCCGTCGCCGTCGAGGTCGCCCGGCACGGTCGACGCGGCGAACTCGAACGCGCCGCGATCGACGATCGGTCGAGTTCCCTCGCCGGTGTCGACGATCGCGGAATCGTCGACGCGCCGCGCCGCGCCGTCGAACGCGACGGGCCAGGTCTCTTCCATGTCGCCATCGCCGTCAAGGTCGTATGCGTCGAGCGGCAGCGCCGAGACGCTGCCGGAGTCGATCGCCGGCGAACCTCGCTGCAATCGGTAGTCGCCCGTCGCCGCGTCTGCGAAGCGCGGATCGACCACGAGATTGGCTTCGCCGGGAATCGGCGCCTGCGCGATGGTGAAGGAGATGTCCGACGCGCCAGCCTGCAGGGCCGCGCCGACGTTCTGCCACAGCACGGAATTGGTCATGACCAGCGTGCTCGCGTTGTCGAGCGCGACGAGGTCCCGGTTCGCGACGTTGTCCGCGATCGTCGCGTTCGTCACCGTGACGATCGAGTTCGTGCCGGAGATCGCGCTCGCCGTCGGCGCCGCGTTGGAATCGAACACGCAGTTGACGAGCGCAACGTTCGAGCCCGCCGCGTCGATCGCGCCTCCGGTCGACGCGGAGTTTCCGGAGAAGCGGCACTGCGCGAAGATCGCCGTGCAGTTGATCACGCTCGCGCCGCCGCCGAAGCCGGGCGACGCGTTGCCGATGAAGCTGCATGATTCGAATCGGTAGGTACCGCCCTCGACGCAAAGACCGCCGCCCTGGGCGACGCTCCAGTTGTCCTCGATGACGCAGCGACGGAACGTCGGCGACGCGTAGTAGCCCATCGCGCCCGATCCGAGCGTGAAGTTGATGTTGTCGCCGTTGCCGTTGCCGTAGCCGCCGCGAATGTGGAATCCGTCGATCACCGGCGTGCCGTCGGATCGCGCGGCCACGACGACGTTGTAGGTGTTGTCGTCGCGATGGCCGAAATTCGGCGTGTCGTCGCCGTTCAGGTCGCCGCTGAGGATCGTCACGTTCGCCGTCGGATCGCGTTGGTCGGCGCTGGTCTCGTCGCCGGCGAATCCGCCGAGGATGTGCACGTCGGGAAGGAGCCAGAACGAGAGGTTTCGATCGCCGCATCCCTGATCGGGGCGATACGTTCCGGCGGCGACCCATACCTCGACGATGCCGTCGCCGATGTGCGAGTTCGCGATGCGAAGCCCGTCGGTGAGATCGGTGCACGCATCGCGCCACGACACGCCGGAGCCGGTGCCACGGGCGTGCGCGTTCACGTAGACCACCGAGGTCTCGCACTGGTCGGGAATGAGGTTGCCGTTGACGTCCGGCGTCGCGCCTTCGGCGATCTCGATCGCGTCGTCGATGCCGTTCCCGTTGCAGTCGAAGGTGCCGGTGCCGACGACCGTCGATGCGTGCACGGTCGCGCCGTTCGCCTTGCCGTCACCGGGCGTCACGTCGCATGCGATCACCGCCCCGGGCGTCGCGAAGCTGCGCGGCAGCACGTCGGCCTGCCCCGCCGACACCACGTCGCGCACCGTTTGCCCGTCCACCGTCCAGACATATCGATAGCGCACGACGTCGTAGTCGCGATCGTCGACGGCGAGCGGCGCATCGACCTGACATTGCACGACCTGCCCTTGCCGCGGCTGCGCCGGCACGAGCGAGGCCACAACGGGTTCGGGCGGGAAGTTCGCCGCCGGATTCACGGTCGGGACGACCTGGAACGGCGCGGTGACGACGACGACGCCGTTGAGCGCGACCTCGAGCTTCCACTCGCCGGGCACCGAGTTCAGGTCCGCGTGGAACGGCACGTCCACCACGGTGATGAAGAGGAGCGCCGGACCGAACGCCGACGTGATCTGCGACTGCGCGGCCACCGTTCCGTCGGGCCTGATCGTGCGCAGTCGGCGCACGGGCTGGCCGGGATAGTTGATGAAGTAGATCCAGAACTTCCGCGCGGTCGCGTTGAACGCGAAGGTGCCCGTGCGCGGCGGCGAATAGGGGAAGTTGACCGTGAGCGGCTGCCCCCAGAATCCGCAGTCCCAGACGTACACCTGCGTCGGCACCGCCGGCTGTTCGTACCACCCGCCCTGCTCGTCATTGCACGCGCCGCCGAACGGTTCGTACGGCACGAGATCCTCGTACGACGCAAAGTGAAGATGCGGACCGGTGCTGTTGCCGCTCGAGCCGACGAGCCCGATCTGCTGACCGGCCACGACATGATCGCCCTCGGCGACCGCGACGCTGCCCTTCTTGAGGTGCCAGTACCTGGTGATCCGGCCATCCCCGTGCGCGATCATCACGTAGTTCGCCGGTTGCCCGAGCCACTGCGTCTGCATGTCGGGTTCACCGTCGTGCACCGCGAACACCAGGCCATCGAGCGCGGAAAACACCGGCACGCCGACCAGTTGTTCGGCGAAGCCACGCAGCGAGTTGTCGGTGGCATCGTGGCCGTCGTACGTGTAGGCGCCGCAGGCGAAGTCAAGGAGCGACGGACTCGGATCGAGGTCGTTGAAGTTCGAGATGGCGGCGTCTCGATACCAGCGCGTGCCCATCGGATAGAAGTCGTAGCGGGCGTGCTTGGTCTGGCACGACGACGCGTCGCGCCACGGTTGGCTCGGTCGAGTGCGCCGGAAGCGATCGATCGCGTCGTCGGCCCGCGCACGATCCACGCCGCTCACGCACTGCGTGTCGGCGGCTTCATGATCGTGGGCGTGGAACTGGATCACGCGGCCCTCCTCGGACTCGGCTCGCGCGACGGTGTCGCCGGCGGCGACGCTGCAGGACAGCGACGCGAGCAGGCAGTGAACGATGCATGAGTTCACGGACATGACGGACTCCCATTCGGCGCCCGTTGACAGGCGCGTGCGACTCCCGGGCTCACCACGAGCCCGAGCGCGTGCCGAAGACGAGACCCGTCTCGCCGCGTCGAGATCGCGGAACGCGACCGTCGACGCCGTTCGCCGGATGGCTCGGGCGCGGCACGCCGACAACGGGCGACGGCGCCGCGGCGCGAGCGCCACGATTTCCTCTCACAAGTCGCACGAGGAGCGGGCCTCACCGCGGCCGCTCGCCCGCCGAAGTCGCGAACAGACGATCGGCAGCGCACAACGTCAACGCGGCCCGCGACCAACGGAAGCCCGCGGGCGGCGCCGACGACGGAACCTCGTTCGAACTGGCGTCAGCCGGTCCAAGCCCCGAGCAGCACCGCGAGATCGCGGGCGTTCGTGGTCCCGTCCTGGTTCAGATCGCCGCCACAGCCGCCCCACTGTCCGAGCAGGATCGCGAGATCCATCGCGTCGACGTGCCCGTCGGCGTTGATGTCCGGGTTCCCGCGCGGCAGGAGTTCGACGCTCACGTTGTCGAGGATGAACGCGTTGTCGTTGACGCCCGACTCGGGGTTCTCTCGGATGCGAAGTCGCAACTCGTGACCGGTCCCGGTGAAGCCGACCACCTCGTGATGAAGCCGCTGGTCAGAGCCGAAGTTCACGTGCGCCACTTCCTCGCCGGTCACGAGATCGGTAATCGTGATGTCCATGCGGGGCTGCGCCGTGACGTACCAACCTTTCCAGTCGAACGTCAGCGCGTAGGTGCCGCAGGTCTGGCTCGGGAAGTCTTGGTAGAGATCCGCGTTCACGGCGCCGTATCCCTCGCCGTCGAGGTTGATGCTGTAGTTGCCGCTGATGGTGGGATAGAGCGCCGTGTTGTGCACGGTGACGCCGTGGCCGGCTTCGATCGTCCAGCCTGGAATCTGCGCGCCGCTCACCAGCGTGAAACCAGCGTCGCCTGCGAGGCCGGCGCCCCAGAATGGCTGCAGCTCGAAGTCGCCGTTCGCGAGGATGTTCGCCCGCGCAGCGGAGGTCGAGGCGAGGAGCGCGACGAACCACGTGAAACGACTTGTGATCTTGCTCATGCGCATGTCCTCTCTGCACGGCGGGCGGCGCGCACGTCGGAGTGACTTCACAAGCCCGCGGGGAACAACCTCGGCGCGCCGCGCGCGTCGATGTTGAGGAAGCTATCAACGGGCGAAGTTGCGCCGCAACCCGAACTCGCGTCGTGAGGCCCGATAGCCGGGCCATCGCATGGAGCAGGCGCCGTCTCGGCAACGACATGGTCGACCGACGGAAGGCACCGGCGCCTCGACGGAGCCAGTCAGGCTGGTTCGCATGGTCGGAGCGACTCCCGCGAGACTTCGTCCCCGCGCCTCGATGAAGACGGCCGCGTGCGTCGTGCGCGGTCTTTCGGCCACGAACTCACGCCGGCATCGCGGTCGCCGCTATACTCGCCCCCTTCCGGTCAAAAGTCCGGCGCGTTGCCGGCACCGATCGCACCTCGATTTTTCGCAGAACCGCGTCGCCTGTCCGCCCCTGCGAGCGGACCGCCTCGTCCCCTGCGGCTCACCCCCGAGTCGCACGCGGGAGCGCCCGAGGCCAGGCGTCGCCCCCACACAACATGGTCGACTACAACCTGATCGAAGACCTGCGGCTCGACGACGCCGCGGCCGAGAAGATGCTCCGTGAAGCCTTCGGCGACACCGTCGCCAAGGGCGACATGAGCACGCTCCTCAAGCACGAGGACATCAAGAATTTCGAACAAGGCTCGATCCTCAAGGGCCGCGTTGTCGGCTTCGCGGGCGACTACGTCGTCATCGAAGTCGGCCTCAAGAGCGAAGGCTTGGTCGAGAAGAGCGAGTTCGAACCCGACATCGCCGTCGGCGACGCGGTCGAAGTGCTCCTCGAGCAGGTCGAGGGCGAGGACGGCGGCGTCATCCTCTCGAAGCGCAAGGCCGACCGCATCCGCGGCTGGGAACAGATTCTCCAGACCCGCAAGGAAGGCGACGTCGTCGAAGGCAAGTGCCTCAAGAAGATCAAGGGCGGCCTGCTCGTCGATATGGGCGTGCCGGTCTTCCTGCCCGCGTCGCAGGTCGACGTGCGCCGCCCCGGCGACATCGGCGACTACATCGGCAAGACGATTCGCGCCGTCATCCTCAAGATCGACGAAGAGCGCCGCAACATCGTCATCAGCCGCCGCAAGCTCATCGAGGAAGAGCGCGAGGACGCGAAGCGCAAGCTGCTCGACACGGTGAAGGAAGGCGACGTTGTCAAGGGCACGGTCACGAACATCGCCGACTTCGGCGCGTTCGTCGACCTCGGCGGCATCGACGGTCTGCTTCACGTCACCGACATGTCCTGGGGCCGCGTCAATCACCCGAGCGAGATCGTGCGCATCGGCGACGAGCTCGAGGTCAAGATCCTCAACATCGAGCGCGAGCGCGAGAAGATCTCGCTCGGCTTGAAGCAGAAGGAAACCTCGCCCTGGGAGCAGATCGAGCGGAAGTATCCGGTCGGCTGCCGCGTGAAGGGCGAAGTCGTCAACCTCATGTCATACGGCGCGTTCGTGCGGCTTGAGGAAGGCATCGAGGGCCTCGTGCACATCAGCGAGATGTCGTGGACGCGGCGCGTCAACCATCCGAGCGAAGTCGTGCAGGTGGGCGATTCGGTCGAGGTCGTCGTCCTCGACATCAACAAGGACAAGCTCGAGATCTCGCTCGGCATGAAGCAGACCGAGGTCAACCCCTGGGAGCTCGTCGCCGAGAAGTACCCGCCGGGCACGATCATCGAGGGCAAGGTCCGCAACCTCGCCAACTACGGCGCGTTCATCGAGATCGAGCCGGGCATCGACGGCCTACTGCACGTCAGCGACATCTCGTGGACCAAGAAGGTCGCGCACCCGAACGAAGTGTTCAAGAAGGGCGACATCGTCCGCTGCGTCGTGATCGACGTCGATCAGGAGAAGCAGCGCGTCGGCCTCGGCCTCAAGCAGCTCACCGAGGACCCGTGGATCGAGGCGATCCCGTCGGCGTACCGCCCCGGCATGATCGTGAAGGGACACATCACGAAGATCACCAACTTCGGCGTGTTCGTCGAGCTCGAGCAAGGGCTCGAGGGCCTGCTCCACATCAGCGAGCTCAGCGACCAGAAGGTCGAGAACCCGCAGGACGTGGTCAAGGTCGGCCAGGAAGTCGACGTCAAGATCCTTCGCGTCGACACCGAAGATCGCAAGATCGGCCTCTCGCTCAAGCGAGCGCAATGGGGCGCGACGCCGGGCGAGGAGCGCGATCTCGAACGCGAGAACGCGCGGCTCAAGCCCACGCGCGGCGGCATGGACGATCACGGCGCGATGGGCACGGACAAGATCCGGTTCGATCGCTGACGCGATCGCTCGTACTCATCATTGCAAGGCCCCGGCGTCAGTCGCCGGGGCCTTTTCGTTGCGCCGGATGAGTGCTCGGTGAGCGTGAGGGTGAGCGTGAGCGCTGCAGGCAGTCTCCTGCCGCAGGCACGCCATCGCGTTGGAGAGGAGCCACAGGACGCGGCGTCGGACCTTGGGGTCGATCTCGATCCGATCGGCGTAGGCCCGGAGAACACCCGCGCGCCGGGGGTCGCCACGCCGCTCTTGGCCACCCGGGCGAACAACTCGAAGCGCGCCTTGGCCCAGCGCCGCAGGTCGGCATCGTCGATCATCAGGTGCTTGGCCTCGGCGAGCCGAGTCGCCTTGGCGCGGAGGGCATCCCTGAGGTATTTGAGGTCGGCGAGCGGGTCGTGAACTCGTCGAGCCCAGCGAAGGAGGGTCGGCCAGCATGGTGGCCGTCGCCCTGATCCGCGTGTGATCCCCGAATACCGACCGATTACCGACCGATGGACAGGCCGTTTCCGGCATCCGTTCGGGTCCGACCTCCGACGACACCGCGGATTTCTTTTTTTCGCGACCCGTCCGTTCCGCGCGGTAGCCTCTCGCCGACGCCGAATGACGCGACGTGGGGGCCGCCGCAGCATCGGCGCGCCGAGGCCTGCCCCATGGCCGTGCCGCGCTGTCTCCTCGTCGACCCGCTTCGCGTCGGCGTCTACCACTGCGTCTCCCGCTGCGTCCGCCGCGAGTCCCTCCTCGCCGATCCCGCGCGGGTCCGATGGATCCTCGCGCGGCTCGACCTCCTGCGCCGGGCATTCGCCGTCGACGTCTGCGACTTCGCCGTCATGGTCAACCACCTGCACCTGCTGCTGCGCCTCCTGCCGGAGCTGGCGATGGCCTGGAGCGACGAGGAGGTCGCGCGGCGCTGGATGACGCTCTGTCCGCCGCGGCTCCTGCGCGAGCGCGCTGGCACGGGCGATCCCAACGACCCCTGCGGACCGCCCACCGACGAGGAGGTCGCCATCGCCGCCAGCGACCGGGAGCGGACCGACGAGTGGCGGGCCCGGCTCGCCGACCTCGGCTGGTTCCACAGGCTGCTCAAAGAGCCTTGCGCCCTCCTCTGGAATTCCGCCGACCGCGTCAGCGGCCACTTCTGGGAGGGCCGCTACCACTCAGACGCCTGCGCGAAGGGCGACCATCTCCTTTCGGCTGCGGCATACATCCTGCTGAACCCGGTCCACTGCGGCGCGGAGGCGGAGCTAGCGGCGAACCCCCGCACCTCGATGGGGGCGAGGCTGCGGGCGCTGCGCGAGGACCTTTCGGCCGGCCGGCACGCGAAGGGCGTGGAGACCTACCGTCGCGCGCTCCTCGAGCCGGTCATGCCGTGCGTGCGCGGCGGGGCGGCGGAGCTGTCCGACGCGGAGTACCTGCGCCGGGTCGCCGAGGCGTCCCTGCGGCGCGGACTGCGCGAGGAGGCGCTTGTGGCGGCGCGGGAGCGTCTGGACGAGGCGACGCGGTTCGAGCGCGTGGCACGCCGGTCCGATCTCGACACCGAGCGCGAAACCGACTCGAATCGCAAACGCGCGTGCGACATCGACAGTCAGACCGATGGAGGCGAAACGGAGGAGCGGCGCGCCGCGACTGCTGCGACGAGCGGCGATGCCGCTCCCGATGCCGCGCCGCAACGTGCTTGCAAGCCGGACGCACGTGCGAGGTTCCTGCGGTGGCGTTCGCCGATGGCGGCACGCGTGCGGATGCGGCTGAAGGAGCGGGCCGCGAGCATGGATCCGCCGGAGTCAATCGAGGGCCGTCGCAACCCGTGGCGGACCGAGGCGGGGATCCCACTGGTGGAGGGCTGCACGCTCGAGGCGTTCGTGGAGTACGTGGACGCGCTGGGACGCGCGAGGCGCGGCGACAAGCCGGGCTTCATCGCCGCGGATGCGCCGCGCGCGGTTGAGCGGCTGCGTCGCGAGATCGCGGCGACGGCGAGTGAGCCGCCGTCGTAGCGCGGCGGTCGGATCACAGCCACATCGAGGTGACGGGCGAGCGAGCGTCGGCCGCGATCGTGCCGGTTTGTGAACGGCGCGGCGCGATGCCACGGTTTTCCCGCGCGCGAAACTGGAAGCACCGCTGCGCCGCGTCGCGCGTCGCGAGGCATTGCTGGCCTCAGGTGTCAGCCTTCGGCCTCAGGTGGCGGAGGAGTCGGACTGCGGGACGCGGAACGCCTTGCTTGCTGAGTAGCGACCCCGCACGGACTCCGAACATGGACTGTCCTCGCCGTTTGTCCCCGCACGGACTCCGAACATGGACTGTCCTCGCCGTTTGCTCGCCGTTTGTCCTCGCCGTTTCCATGTGCGCCCTGACGGCGCTACGGGTCGCGCGAGTTCGCATCAAGTTCGCATCACGCCTCGACGCGTTCGAACCGCACGCGGCCGTCCACGAGTCGAGCGAAGTACGCGTGGATCGCATCAAGCCCGGTCACCCGGTGCACGTACGCCGCGGCGCGCACCAGATCGGCGCGCTGCACGAGTTCGAGCCGCGGCTCCTTCAGTTCGAGGCGCGTCGCGTAGAACGCGCAGCCTTGGTGCGCGATCAGCACCACGCGCTTCAGTCCGTGTACCTCGACGAGGAACCGCAACTCGTCGACGACCCCCTGCTCTTCCAAGTGCGCTTGCGGATGTCCGGCGAGGCACGCCGGGCCGCCTGGCAGCGACACGCGGTCGTAGCGCGGAAGCCCGAGGCCGTTCTGGATGAAGTCGTCGAACTGCTCGCCGACGCGGCCGTCCGAGCAGTAGACCGCCGCCGCATGAATGCGGGCCTTTTCATACCGAAGCGGGCTCTCGTAAAGCGAGGCGCGGATATCGGAGCTCGCGCTGGGGGTGTGCACGGCAGGCATCGGAGGCGACTGTAACAGCGCGATGCGCGGAGTCGCGAGATCGGAGCGATGCAGTTGGGCGTAACGACCTCGATGGCGGGCGCGACGGTGGCCGAATGCGCTTCTCCCCGGGACGAGCCCGCACCGTGCCGCCTCGGGGAACGCAAGCCGCCGAGGGCAACGACCAGCCGAATACACGTCCTTCGCTCAAGAACCAAGAGCACCGCCATGCACAACCATTGGATCGCCCCTCGTCCGCTCTCCGTTCGCAACGCCGCCGTCGCGTGCTTCCTCTCGAGCGGCATCGCCACCGCCGCGCACGCCGCCTACAGCTTCAGCACCGCGCCGACTCCGGGCGGTTTCATCCAAGCATGCGCCGGTCCGAGCACGAACGGCGCCAATTGGCCCGGGTTCGATTTCTTCCCTTACTTCGGCTCGCCGAGCTCCGACCTGCACGAGACGGCGTTCTCCGGCGACGTCGCGGCATCATCGAGCGCGACGTACTCCGTCGGCACGATCGCGAACAGCGCGTCGGGCACCGTCGGACTCGGCTACGCGCAGCTCGTCGCGCAGAACAGCGCGCCGACCTCCGCGTCGTTCCCGGCAGGCATCGCCAACGGCGGCTGGTCCGAGACGTTCACCATCTCGAACCGCGCGTACACCGGCCAGACCGGCTACTTGCAATTCACGCTGCACGTGAGCGGCACGCTGTTCGCGTCGGGTCCGGCGGGTGCAGCAACGTTTGAGGTCACCGGCTACAAGGACGCGTCGCAACTGATGGCGAACTCGCTGTTCAGTCCGGGCAACTCCGATCCGCTCAGCACCGACCGTCAGTACGGACACTGGGCAATCGCGACGTTCGGCAATCCGCCGTCCGCGTCGAAGGCCGTCGACGACACCGTAACGTTTGCGGTGCCGTTCACCTTTGGAACGCCGTTCAAGCTCGCCATCTACGCCGACGCGATCGCCGGCATGCGGGCGCAGGGCGGGCTCGGCAACATCTCCACGGCCGACGCCAACTTCAGCGACGGCCTCACGTGGGGCGGCATCGTCAACGTGTATCACGGCCTCACGCCGACCAGCGAGTACACGATCGTGAGCGGCAGCGGGATCGACTGGAGCGGGCCCGGCGGACCGCCGAATCCCGCGGACCTGAACGGCGACGGCGCGGTGAACGCAGCGGACCTCGCGATCCTCCTCGGTGCATGGGGCACGCCCGCAGGCGACGTCAACGGCGACGGCACCACCGACGCGATGGACCTCAGCATCCTGCTCGGCGCATGGACCTGAACGCGCGAATCGTCAGCCCGCGACGACGAGCCGGTAGCCCGCGTCGTACTCGTCGAGCGTGAGTAGGTCGCCGTAGCGACGCTCCCACTCGCCGCTCTCGATGTCGCGCTTCAGTCGCGCGATTCCGTCGTCGACGTTCCCGATCGCCCAGAACGACGAACTCCCCGATCGAACGTACGGGTCGAGATACGCCGCAGGTCGGCGCCAGTACGCGTAGAGGAATCCGTCGGTGCAATCGTGCGGCACGGGCACCGGCGTGACTCGCACGTCGCCGAGCCATCCCCGATAGTCGGACATCGTCGGCATCTGCGCCTCGTCGAGCGCCACCAACTCGGGGAGATAGTCGGTCAGCCACGGCCGCCGCGCCGGATCGAAGGTGAGGAGGACGACCGGGCCGCGCGTGACTCGTCGCATCTCGCGCAGACCCGCCGCCTTGTCGGACCAATGGTGAACCGTCAGCACCGCCATCGACGCGTCGAAGCTCCGATCGCCGAAGGGCAGCGCCTCGGCGCTGGCCTGGATCGCAGGCGCAGCCGACGACGGCCGCTTGCGAATCATCTCGAGCGACGGCTCGACGGCGGTCACCGATCGGCCGACCGGTTCGTAGGAACCGGCTCCGGCACCGACGTTCAGGATCGTGCGCGCGCCGCCGAGCGCCGACTCGATGAACCGCGCGATCCGCGCGTCGGGCTTGCGCAGCTCCGAATAGTGAAGACCGATGATGTCGTACTTCGCGGTCATTGGTGCTCACGCCAATCGGCGACGCGTCCATTGAACGACGCGGAGTCACGATCACGATCAATCCGGCCCGAAGCGTAGCGACGACCGCATGAACCCACGGTGAGCCGTCGCCGTGACATCGCCGAAGGCGCACGGCGACGGAACGAACGTCTCCCGGATGAGCGATCGCGGGCCTGTCGCGCGCGGGCCGACCTCGCTGGCCAAGCGAATGGACCGCTGGATCTTCGCACCACGCCGCTCACGAACTGCTGCGGCCCGAGATTTCACTACTCGCTTCTCGACGACGCATCGAGGTTGAGTTCCGCCGTCGGATCGCCCGTTGGGGAATCGCGCTCTTACCGCTCGACCGCGCTCTTGAGCAGCTCGTCGAGCTTGTCGCCGGGATGCACCCAGAGCGGTTCCTTGAGCCGTAATGCCCGCCCTTGATACGTGATGTCCGGCGATCCGACGACGAAGTCGAACTTCAATCGGGCGTCGGACACGCGCGTGCCTTCAGCCACCGGTCGCGGCGTCGGGACATCGGCGGGGATGGCGGCGAGATCGGTGATCTCCGTGATTTGAATCTGAATTCCGTCGCTCAACTTCTCATCGGGCATGTCGGGGAGCGCCACCTCGCGCCGCACGCGTGAAGGAATCGGCTTGCCGTCGAGCATCTGCCACGCCTCGACGGTCCAACGATCGGTTCGCGTCGGCTTGCCCGGCGCCCGCGCTGGCAACTCGAGCGAATAGCCGAGCACGCGCGGCGGATCGCCGACGTCGACAACGATTTCGCGCTGCCATGCCCGCGACTTCGAATCACCTTCGAGGCATTTCTGGGCGAGCTTCTCCTCGCCCCTGGCGATGAAGCGATAGGTTCGCGTCGTACCGTTTTCCGAAAGCGATATGGGGATGCTCGATCGCAACGCCGCATCGGCTGAGTCTTCGCTTCCGAACGGCGCGAAGTGATCGATTTGCAGCGCGAGCGGCAGGCCGATGTTGGTGGGATCGTGCGAACCCCGGTCGACCATTGCTGATCCCTCACCAGTGGCAACGCCGTAATGGAATCCGCCCGCCTCGACGTGCGCGTACGCGTATCCGGGATCGATGAGCACCGTGCGCCCCGGACCGAACATGCGGAATGTGAATGATCGGCGCGGAAATGCCAGTGTGTCCTTCGCGAAGTTCACCGGCGGGTCTTTGGGGCCGCGATTCCATATCTTCGTCGAGACGTGGCATTCGAGCCGCCGACTCGCGGGCAGCGCCTTCGCGGCAGCGTCGGCGACTTGGGCCACCGCTTCTGGCGCCACGGAGGGCGCGACGGCGGGCGCGGCCGCCTGCGGGGCCTGTGCCGCACACGCGATAGCTACGAATAGCGAGATCATCATGGTTGACTCTCCTTCGACGTTGCTTGGTTCGCGCGGCGAACGCGCTCGTCGGCGATCTGCCGCCACATCGGCTGTCCAGCGCCCGCTGGGACCTTGACGGCGTCCAGATCCGACTTCACCAACCCCGATCGCACGCACGCAAGCACGCGGTCGCGCACGGCCTTGTCGGTTGCGGCTCGCTTGTCGTCGGCCGTGAGCAGCGCGTCAGTGGGCGCGGTCATCATCACGGGTTTCTTCGCGGCGCGGGCTTGGGCTTCCCATCGCTCGTATTCGTGCACGACCGCCTTCGCTCGGGCTGCGCGTTCGGGCAAGGACGCGAGCATGACGTCCCGCATCCCCTTCATTTCCTCGTCGGAGACGCCCGCCGCTCCCGCAGAGTCAATGACCATCTGCGCCCACGAGACCGAGGGCACCGCCCGCGTTGCAGCGACGGCGTAGAACTGAAGTCGCCACGCGGCCGCAGGCGCCTCATCGCCGGCGCTGCGAAGGTACTGCTCGATCGCGTCGGCAAGGTCGTTGTTGATGCTGCGCCACTCCCGCTGATCGGCGGCGTACTCTTCGCGGAGCTTGTCGAACTCCGGCATCGGTGGCCGGCTGGGGTCTTCGGTCACGAGCGTGCCGAAGCTCAGCCGTCCGGCTCGCGCGAGGCAGCGCGTCCCGAGCGTTCGAGCCTGCTCGCGATAGCTCGCAACCGCCGCGCCGAGCGACGCAACGACCGCAGGATCACTCTTCGCCCGTTCGGCTGCCCCTGCGATGAGCGGATCGCGTCGCCGAGCCTCGGCAAATCCGCGCAGCGCGTCGTACCCGGGGTGTCCGGGATCGAAACTCCCCTCGAGCGCGCCTTGGAGCGCCGATGCGGCGACGCCGCGAAGCACGTCGGCCTCGATCTGCGCGGGAGAGATCTCCGCAGCGGCTCCGGCAACGCCGAGATCCTTGACGAGTTTTTCCGTCGCCTCGCGCAACGCCCGACCAAACGTCTCCGCAATATCGAGGAGCTCAGCGTTCGGCTTGGTCGACGAGCGCACCACGCCGCCTTCGTCGACGAAGTACGTGGCCAGCAGTTGCTCCCGCGCTCGGCCCACAGCTTCTGCATATTCGTGAAAGGCGTCATCGACAACCACGGCGGCGAGCGCGTGATCGAGATGCGCGAGCGCGGCAACAAGTCGATCCCGCTTCAAGGTGACGGCGTCGAGCACGCGAAGCACCGCCACCCGGCGCTCCTCGGCCGTCGGTGGTGCCGAGTGTGCGATGCGCACGACGTCACCGCTCGGCACGCGACCGTCGTCCTGCGCGGCGAGAAGAGGCGCCGGTCCCATGGCAACGACGATTGCGATCAGCCACGATGCTCGCATGGGTCCACGATAGTAGGCGAGACACAGTATTGCAACGCGTCGAGCAGCCCAACGTGAAAACGCGTCGGAAGCGGGAGCCGCTGCGACGTCGCAGATCGATGAGGCGAACCAGCCCGTACCCGCAGCGATGCCCCGGCGTTCGCCAACGACGCGAGGTGGGAGCGCTGTCGCTTGTGGCACGGACGATTGTCGCCACGAGTTGCCATCGGTCGAAACTGTCGCGCGGCAAGAGACCTCGTGGGCTCATTGCCGGCGCGAATGCGGCACGGCGCGCCGGCGCATCCAGATCGTCTTGGCTCACCTCGCTCTCCATTCCGCGCGGCCCCGGTGTTCCCAAAGCAAGTGTGCGCCGTTGCGGTACCGCGGTGCGGTCGACTGCATAGCGCCTCAAGCTCCGCGCTTCACACGAGGAATCACAGAAGATCGTTCGGCGTATCGTCCGCTCGTCGCGCGAGACGACCGCCGAATCGCGCCGAGTGCGCATCATCGGATGGGCTTCCGCGCCTGCAGCGTTACACTCGATGCATCTCGACGTGACGCCCTTCCGCGCGCTCGCGCCCCGTGGATGCGAGCGGCCTCGGCTCGTCCGACGATTGGAGGAGATTCCCATGCGACGTTGTCATTGCACTTCGCTCGCCGTCGTCTGCGCGATCGGCGCCGGAACGATTTCTTCGTGGATGTTCGCCGACTCGCTCGGAACCGTCGTGTGTTGGGGACGGAACGATCAAGGCCAGGCCACCGTGCCGCCCTCGCTCGGCGCATGCACGCACGTCGCGGTGAACGGGCTCTACACGGCCGCGATCACCGAGAGCGGGAACGTCGTGCTGTGGGGACTCGTGCCGGGTCCCGTGCCGGCGAACATCGGTCCGTGCGCGGACATCGCTGCCGGTCACTATCACGTCGTCGCGATACGAACGAACGGCGCCGTGGTCTGCTGGGGGCACAACGAGTCGGGCCAGTGCAACGTGCCCGCGAACCTCGGGCCGTGCACGCAAGTCGCCGCGGGCCATCTGCACTCAGTGGCGATCAAGTTCGACAGCACCGTCGCATGCTGGGGCTACAACGCCTTCGGACAGTGCAACGTGCCGGCGGATCTCGGTCCAGTCTCGCGCGTCGCCGCCGGTGAATATCACACGGTCGCGCTGAAACCCGACGGCAGCGTGGTGTGCTGGGGCCGCAACAACAAGGGCCAATGCGATGTGCCGGCCGACCTTGGTCCGTGCATCGACGTGGCCGCCGGGCTCTCGCACACGGTCGCGGTGCGCAACGACGGCACGGTGGTGTGCTGGGGCTGGAACAGCAAGGGACAAAGCACCGTTCCCGCGGCGCTCGGTCCGTGCACGCAGGCCACGGCGGGTTTCGAGTACACGGCCGCCATCCTCGACTCGGGCACGCTCGCGTCGTGGGGCGACGACAGCCAAGGCGAAGTCGTCAACGGCATCGGTCCGTTGCTCGAGGTCGCCTCGGGTCCATCGGCGCAGCACGTGGCCGCGATCGAAGCGGGCGGTGCCGCATGCCTCGGCGACTTCAACGGCGACGGCGTCGTCGGCAGCGCCGATCTGGGCATTCTCCTCGGCGCGTGGGGCGCATGCTCCGGCGGCTCCGGCCCGAGTTGCCCCGCCGATCTCGACGGCGACGGCGCGGTCACGAGCACCGACCTCGGCCTGCTGCTCGGCGCCTGGGGCGCGTGCCCGTGACGATCGCGCGAAGCGCGTGACGCACGACACTCGCGCAGCCGAAGCTCGATCGCGCGGCGGTCAACCCGCCGACGCACCGGTGTGCGCTCGCACGACCTCGAGGTCGTGCTCGTCGACCGTTCCGGAGTGATCGACGTCCTCGGGGCAGAACCCCGGCTCGGCGCACGGACCCCACGCGGCCCGCACCGCGTCGAAGTCTGCCGCGTCGACGTGGCCGTCGAGATTCGCGTCGCCCTCGATCGCGATCGGCGCGAGCTGGCGGCGAATCGCGTCAATGACGCGATCGGCGTTGAAGCCGAAGTACGTGCCGACAATGGTCTGATCGGGTGCGAGCAGGAAACCGCGCGAGAACGGGAGACCGGACAACGGTTGGGCGTATGCGATGAACGAGACGTTGCCGGGCAGGTCGAAGAGAAGCGGCATGCGCAGGTACACGTTGCGCCAGTATTCCTGCAGCAGCGCTGCGGTCTCCTTCTGGCTCATCAGCGCGACGACCACCTGCGGATGGTTCTCGTAGATCGCGCCAAGCGAGTTCTGCATGTCGGCGATCACCGGCAGGCACGCGGGGCACCACGTGCCGAACACCTGAAAGTAGACGACCTTTCCCACCTGGTCTCCGAGCGCGAACGTGCTCGTGTTGAACTGGTCGCGCGCATGGTCGTAGGTCCACATCGGCAGCGTGAACGGCGTCGCCTGCTGGCCGGGGTCGAGGAACGGCGTGTCGCCGAACAGTTCCACCGGCAGCTTGGCCTCGTCGGGATCGTCGGAGTTCACGACGAGGAGCGTCTGCGTCGCAGCGCCGGGCACATAGCTCACGGCGAGATCGACCGTCTGATCCGGCTGCAGCGTGAACGGCCCCTTCGGATCGACGCTGAAGTTCGCGGCGCCGGAGGCAATCGAACTCACGTGCAGCGCGGAACCACCTTGGTTCTTCAGCGTGATCGTGATGGTGCCGCCCGCGACGTCGAATCGCAGCCGCTGGTTGCTCAGCGTCGCGTCGGGCGGCGTCGACGCCGGACCGGGCACGATGCGATAGACGTCCACCGAATCCCAATTCGCGGTCACGACGCGATCCGCGCCCCAGGAGGCGACGCCGTGCCACAGCCGCAGCGAAAGCGAGCCGTCGGGCATGAGCCGGCGCAGACCGCCTTCCGATCCGACGAGCGGCAGCGCGCCGTTCGGCTCGGACTTCATGATCGCGACGTCGCCGACATCGGCGACCGCGACCCACCCGCCGACCTTGGTCAGCGCCTTTGCGATCCCTTGCGTCTCGAATTGCCTGCGGCGCGCCAACGTGCCGCGCTCGTACGTCAGCACGCCGGCGCTGCCCGCGGCGACGTACACGTTCGCCCCGTCGACCATCACGTCCTCGGCGGTGCCGATCGCCCGGCCGTCGACCCGCTCGCCCGCCAAGACGCGCATCGCCGCGGGATTCGTCACGTCGACGATCTTCAGTCCGCCGGCGCCGTCGGCGACGTACGCGACGTTGCCCGCGACGGCGACGGCGAACGCGTCGTCGAGCCCATCGGTCAGCGATCCGAGGAGCACCGGATTCGTCGGCACGGCGAGGTCGTACGCGCGCAGGCCGTAGGCGTGCGCGGCGACGAAGAGTCGATTGCCGTCGACCGCCATGCCCTCGTAGTAGACGCCGGGCTCCGCCACGGTCTTGAGCCACTGGATGGCCATCGTCGTCGGATCGATGCGCACGATTCCGAAGCCGCCGAGGCGCACGTTGGCGACGATGTACGTGTCGTCGAGCTTCACCAGCGAGGCGACGTCGTGTCCGCGCAGCTCCGACACGAACGCGCCGCTGCCTTCGCCGGACGGAAGCGACGCGAGGTCGATCACGCGCAGCGCGTCGAACGAGCAGGTGACGGCGTAGTGCTCGTGGATCGGCAGCACTCCGATCAAGTGGTCGCGCCCGACGAGCTGGTGGTTGTAGCGCCCGAGGTGTTCGAGACGCACTTCGCGCGACGCGAGCGCCGGCGAGGCGAGCGCGAGCGCGGCGGTCGCGAGCGCCACTCGGCCCGCGATCCGGTGTGCGAACAGGCCAGGGAACGTCGCGGCGCGCTCCGCATGCGGATCGGGACGCGCGGTGATTCGATGGTTCATGTAGACAACTCCTGCGAGGGCGTGCGGGAGGCAGGCGTCGTCGTTCCGATCATTCGCGGACGCGACAGCCGCGCGTCGCTCCTCGTCGTGACGCTATGCGTCCGCACACGAGACGAGCCGGGCGCGGACGCGAGAAAACCGCGAGAATCTCCGCGGTACTCGGCTCCGGATTCGCCGATTCGTCGCGACCTACCGACTGGTCGGTTGCAGGCCGACCGACTGGTCGGTAGAGTCTCTGCATCATGAGTCGAGCACCGAGTAAGCCGGTGCGGCGGTCTTTCGCGCGCGAGACCGCCGCCGCCTCGCCGAGCGCTTCTGCCGCGTCGCCGCGGTGCGACCGGGCGGCCATCCTGAACGCCGCCGAGGAAGTGGTCCTCCGCGAGGGCATCGGCTCGCTTCGCCTCGACGCCGTCGCCAAGGAAGCGAAGCTTTCGAAAAGCGGCTTGCTGCACCACTTCCCGAGCAAGGAAGCCCTGATCGACGCCCTCGTCAAGCGGAAGATCGACGAGTGGCACGAGCGCATCGCGGAGAGCCTCGCGAGCACCGCGCCCGGTCCCGGCCGTGCCGTTCGATCGATCCTCTCGACGTGCCTTTCGTCGACCGACCAATGGACCGACGCGATGCGCCGCAGTTCGATGGTGCTCGTCGCCGCGCTCGTCCACGACCGCACGCACGTCGAGCCGCTGCGCGAATCGAACCGTTCGATGCGCGAGCTCTTCGCGTCCGACCGTCTGCCCGCCGGCGTCTCCGACCTCGTCCACCTCGCGGTGCACGGCATCTGGTTCGACTGGATCTTCGAGCTTTCCGATTGGACGCCGCAGCGCCTCGCCACGGTGCGATCCGCGATCCAGCGACTGCTGGACGCCGCAACCGAACGCGAGCCGCGGGCGAAGAAGTCGCCACCGAAACGGAGCGCTGGCCGCGCTTCGAAGGATCATCGTTCATGAAGCCATCCACGATCGTTGCAGGCATCGCGGTGTTCGTCGCGCTCGGCGCGGTCGGCTCCGGCCTCTTCCTCTACAAGAAGCACCAGTTCGAAGCGGCGATGAGCGCCCCGCCGATGCCGGAGCCCGCCGAGGCCGCAATCCTCGTCGAGGCCAGGCGCGTCCCATGGCAACCGATGTCGGATCTCGTCGGCACCGCGTTCTCGCTGCGCTCGGTGCGCATGAGCAACGAGCTCGCGGGCACCGTGAAGGAGGTCCGCTTCCAGTCGGGTTCGGTCGTCGAGGCCGGACAGCCGCTCCTCACGCTCGACGACTCGACCGCCCGCGCGGATCTCGAGGCGGCCGAGGCCGCCGTCCGCGTCGCGCAGGCGAGCGTCGACGTCGGCGAATCGAAGCGACGGCTCGCGGAATCGGAGTGGAACCGGGTGAAGGAGGCTGGCGCGCAGAATGCGGCCACGCCGACTGAAATCGATCGGCGGCGCGCCGAGGTCGACCAGGCGGTCTCGGAACTCGAGCGGCTCCGCGCCGAAGTCGACCAAGCCCAGGCGAGGGTCGAGCAGGTCAAGGTGCGCGTCGCCAAGCACGTGATCCGCGCGCCGTTCCGCGGCCGCGCGGGCATCCGCAACGTGCACGAGGGTCAATACCTCGCCGAAGGAACGACGTTCGTGCTGCTGGAGGAAGTCGCGGACAAGATCTACCTCGACTTCGCGATCCCGCAGGAGTACCTCGCCCGCGTCGCGCCCGGCCTGACGGTGCTCGCGACCTGCAACGCGCTCGGCGACCAGCCTCTCGCGATCGAGGTCGTCGCGGTCGACGCGACGGTGAACAACGACACGCGCAACGTGCGAGTGCGCGGCATCGTCGACAACCACGAAGGACGCATCCGCCCCGGCATGTTCGTGCAGATTCGCGTGCCGACCGAGGCGACGAAGGAGTACGTCGTGGTGCCGGCCACCGCGATACGCAGGGCGACGGTCGGCGATCACGTGTGGGTGGTCGCGCCGGCGGAATCGCCGGACAAGCTGCGGGCGAAGCAGCGGGCGGTGAAGCTCGGCCCGTCGGTCGGCGAGGACGTGATCGTGCTCGAAGGCCTGCAGCCCGGCGAGCGCATCGCCGCCGGAGGCTCGTTCAAGATGCGCGAAGGCGTGCTGGTGTTCGACGCCTCCAAGCCGCCGTCGGCGCCCGGCGCCAATCCCGCCGCAAAGGAGACCGCGGCGCGCTGACGGGGTCGGCGCGCCCGAGCCAATCCGATGTCCTCGTTCACCGACATTTTCATCCGTCGCCCTGTACTCGCGGTGGTGATCAACCTGATCATCCTCGCCGTCGGCTGGCGCTGCGCGATGTCGCTCCCGATCCGCCAGTATCCGCGCATCGAGTCGACGAAGATCCTCATCAACACGACGTACATCGGCGCCAGCGCCGAGACCGTGCGCGGATTCATCTCGACGCCCATCGAGCAGGCGGTCTCCGCGATCGACGGCATCGACTACATCGAGAGCTCCAGCTCCGCGGGGATCAGCATGATCACCGTGCACCTGCGGCTCAACCACGACTCCAACGACGCGCTCGCGGAGATCACCGCGCGACTGAACCAGGTCCGCAGCGAGCTTCCGCCCGAGGCGGAGTCGCCGGTGATCCAGATCCAGCGCGCCGACCGTCCGTTCGCGACGTTCTATCTCAGCTTCGTCAGCGACACGCTCGACCTCACGCGACTCAACGACTACCTCGCCCGCGAGGTGCAGCCGCAGCTCGCCACGATCGAAGGCGTCCAGCGCGTCGGCATCGAAGGCCCGCGCAATCTCGCGATGCGCGTGTGGCTCGACGAGGCGAAGCTGAACGCGCTCGACGTCACGCCGAGCGAGGTCTGGCAAGCGATCCAGCGCAACAACTTCGTCGCCGCGGTCGGCCGCACGAAGGGCAAGGAGGTACAGGTCGATCTCCTCACCGACACCGACCTGCGCTCCGTCAGCGAGTTCGAATCGCTCATCGTGCGCGAACGCGAAGGTTCGATCGTGCGCCTTCACGACCTCGCGACCGTCGAGCTCGGCGGCGAGGAACCGCTCGGCGAGGCCGGCTTCAACGGCAAGCCGGCGATCTACCTGTCGGTGTGGCCGCAGCCGAGCGCCAACGAACTCGACGTGGCGGCACGGCTCCGCGCCGCGATGGACCGTCTTCGTCCCACGCTGCCGCCGTCGATCCAGATGGATCTCGCCTACGACGGCACGTACTACATGAGCAACGCGCTCAGGGAGATCGGCAAGACGCTTGCCGAGACCGTGGGCATCGTCGCGTTCGTCGTGTTCCTCTTCATGGGATCGATCCGCACGGTGCTCGTGCCGCTCGTCGCGATCCCGATCTCGATGGCCGGCGCGTGCATCTTCATGACGATCATGGGGTTCTCGCTGAACCTCCTCACGATCCTCGCGATCGTGCTGTCGGTCGGCCTCGTCGTCGACGACGCGATCGTCATGGTGGAGAACGTCGAGCGACATGTGCGCGAAGGACGCGGGCGCACCGAGGCGGCGCTCCTCGGCGCCCGCGAGCTGCTCTCGCCGGTCATCTCGATGACCATCACGCTCGCGGCGGTGTACGCGCCGATCGGCTTCCAGGGCGGACTCACCGGCGTCCTCTTCCGCGAGTTCGCGTTCGCCCTGGCCGCGAGCGTCGTGGTCTCGGGCGTCGTCGCCCTCACGCTGTCGCCGGTGATGAGCTCGAAGCTCGTGCACCCGCACGGCAAGGAAGGTCGGTTCACGCACCTCGTGAACGCCGGCTTCGACAAGCTGCGCACGCTCTACGGGCGCACCCTCGACGTCACGCTCTCGCTGCGCTGGGTGATGGCGATCGCGGCCGTGCTGATCGCCCTCGCGGCCGTGCCGCTCTACACGTTCTCAGGCAAGGAGCTCGCCCCGACCGAGGATGAAGGCGGCATCTTCTTCGTGCTGCAGGCGGCGCCCGACGCGTCGCTCGATTCGACGCGCGGCGCGGTCACGCAGCTCTCGGACGCGCTCAAGCGCATCGCCGAGACGAAGTTCGTGTGGCGGGTGCTCATCTCGCCATCGAGCGGCTTCGGCGGCATGCAGACGGTGCGCTGGGACGAACGGCGCCGCACGACGCAAGAGATGCAAGGCGAGGCGTATTACCTCGTGTCGCAAATCGCGGGCATTCGCGCGTTTCCGATCCTGCCGCCGCCGCTGCCCGGCGCCGGCCAGTTCGACGTCGAGATGGTGATCACGAGCTCCGATCAGCCGGAGCAGATGGCCGAGATCTCGAACCAACTCGTCGGCGCCGCGTTCGGCTCCGGCAAGTTCCTGTTCGCGGATTCCGACCTGAAGATCGACCTGCCGCAGACGCGCCTCGTGATCGACCGCGAGAAGGTCGCGGACATGGGACTCGACCTCGCGACCGTCGGACGCGACCTCGCGGTCATGCTCGCGGGCGGCTACGTCAATCGTTTCAACCTCGACGGTCGCAGCTACAAGGTGATCCCGCAGGTCAAGGACGAAGGACGCAGCACCGCCGATCGCCTGCTGCAAATGAAGGTGCGCACGGCGCAAGGCGGACTCGCGAGCGTCGGCGCGTTCGTCAAGCTCGAGACCGTCGCCGCGCCGCGCACGCTCAACCGCTTCCAGCAGAAGAACAGCGTCAAGATCTCCGGCGGCGTCGCCCGCGGCGTCACGAAGGAAGAGGCGCTGCGGGCCCTCGAGGCGGCGGCGCGGCAGATCCTCCCGCCGAGCTACTCGATCGACTACGCCGGCGAGTCACGACAGCTCCGCCAGGAAGGCTCGTCGCTCGCGACCACGCTCGGCTTCGCGCTCGCGATCATCTACCTCGTTCTCGCGGCGCAGTTCTCGAGTTTCCGCGATCCGCTCATCGTGCTGCTCGGATCGGTGCCGCTGGCGATCTCCGGCGCGCTCGTGTTCACGTTCATCGGGTGGACGACGATCAACATCTACTCGCAAGTCGGACTCATCACGCTCGTCGGGCTCGTCGCCAAGAACGGCATCCTGATCGTCGAGTTCGCCAACCACCTGCAGACCGAAGGCCTCTCGAAACTCGCGGCGATCCGCGAGTCGTCGCTCACGCGACTTCGACCGATCCTCATGACCAGCGTCGCGACCGTCGTCGGTCACTTCCCGCTCGTGCTCGTGACCGGCGCCGGCGCGCTCGCCCGCAACTCGATCGGCATCGTGCTCGTCACCGGCATGATCATCTCGACGGCGTTCACGCTGCTCGTTGTTCCGTCGATCTACATGCTCCTGGCGGCGAAGCGCGGGCCGAAGCCGCACGAGACGCCGACCGAGCATCCGCGGGCACGACCGCGAGCCGCAGAGGAACCGGTCGCCGTGACTGCATGACCGCGTGACCGCGCGGACCGTTCGCGCGGCGGAATCAAAAACGCACAGCGCCCCGGCGTCGAGTCGAGGCGTTCAGGGTCTCTCTGGACCGTTGAATTCGGGTCCTTCAGCAAAGCGAGGCGAAGGCCAAGATGGTGAGCAGGAGCACCCGCCACTTGGTCTCGCTGAGCTGAAGAATGCGACCGGACATTCGTCGGAGTCTCCTCTTGCGTTGTTCGCCGTTCGCCGCAGGCGAGCGAGGCGCGACCTCGTTGCCCGCGATCGAGAGCGGTAGGATCAAAGGCCGTGCCACCGCCGAGACACGCGTTCCACCGCTGCCGCTTGTGAGGCCTGATGACTTTCCGCAACGCGACCCGTCGATTCGCCGCAACGTTCGTCGTGTTCCCGCTCCTTCTCGCAAGCGGCGCCGCGGCGCAGAGCACACGTGAGTCCGGGACCGCCGACCGCAACGGCGCGCCGGTGCCGCGCGGCGCGTCCGGAAACGAGCAGGGACGTCCGGAAGAGCGTTCGGCCGGGCAGCAGTCGACGACGATCGGCGTCCCCGACGATCTCATCGAACCCGATCTCGACGCCGCGGTCGCCGCGTTCATCAAGGCCCGCGCGTGGCTCGACGGCACGTCGCTTCCTGAGCTCTCCGACAAGGCGTCCGCGGTGCCGATGCCGGGAACGCGCGGCGTCGCCGTCCTTCTGCGCCACAACGGGCGACTCATCGCCGTCGGTACGGATTGGCCCGGCGGCGGCTCGGGCGACGACCGCATGCTGCGCCGCGCCGTGGGCCGCGCGATCGTCCGCGCGCTCGGCGATCGCGTGATCTCCTCGCTGCCCGAGCCGGTGCGCGACACCGCGATGCGCGAACTCTCGCTCGAACTCGAGTGCGCCGGTCGGCCTGAGGCACTCGTCGGCCGCACGTTCGCCGAATGCGTCTCGCGGCTCGATCCCGGACTCGACGGCATCGCCATCCGGCGCGGCGGCGGCGGCAAGGCGACGTGGGCCGCGACGTTTCCCGCAGTGCAGTACGCGACGAACACAGCGTCGACGCCGGAGCGCACGATCTTCGCGCTCCTCACCGAGCTCGACCTGCCGCTGAAGGACCTGCCCGACCTCATCCGCAACGATCCGATCGGCGTGTTCAAGTTCCAGACGATGCGTCTCGCGCAGACGTCGCCGCAGGAGATGCCGTTGATTCGCGGCCGCGGCGCGCCGAGGGTGATCGACGCCGACGTCACCGCCGAGCGGGTGCGATCGTTCGCGATGAAGGCGATGCGGCGACTGGCGACGTCGGGCGCGCCGCCCGACTCCGAAGCGCCGCCGACGACCGAGGACGCCGGCGCGCCCGGCGCCTCCACCGGAAGCGCGAGCGCCGGCACGGGGGCGCGTGCGGCCGAGGGATCCAGCGCCGCGCTCGGCATCCTGGGCAACTACGCGCCGGTGCCCAACGAGTACAAGCCGCTCTTCGCGCCGCCGCTCGAGCAGGCGCTGACCGCGTGGGCAGCCGCGTCGATCGCGGCGAGCGAGCGATTCACCCGCGCCGAGCGCGACGAGGCTCGCGCGTTCGCGACGCGCGTCCTCGACGAACTCGCGGTGCGCTCGCCCGGCGAAGAGTCGCCCACCGCGACGATTCCGCCGATGGCGTTCACGCTCTGCGCCGTCGCCAAGCTCGGCGGCGAAGCCGAGACCACGGAACTCACGCGCGATCTCGCTCGCGTCTGTCGCGAGAAACTCGCCGAGCCGCTCAAGTCGGGGAGCCCCGTCGATCGTCCGCTCGCGACGCTCGCCGCGGCGATGGTGCTGTCGGCCGAGTCGCGCATCGCGAGCGCCGGCGACACGCGGACTGCGCTCGACGCCGTGTGGACATCGGCGCCGCCGGCGGAACTCGCGCCGCAACTCCCCTGGCTCGTCCTTGCCGAGATGGCGTACGCCCTGAACACCGGCGAACAGATCGCGCACGCGAAGGACGCGCTGGCGCTGGCGGAACTCCTCATGTCGGTGCAGGCCGGGTTCGGCGCGTCGGCTTCGGAAGTCGATCTCCGCGGCGGTTTTCGACTCACCGGCGCGAGCCGCGGCGGCGTCACCAGCCAGTCCCTTCGACCCGGACTCGGGCTCGTCACCATGATGTCGCAGCCCGGGTTCGTGCCCGACGCCGATCGCTCCTTGGTGGAGACACGGGCGCGGGCTCTCCTTCGGTTCATGCTGGAACTCACCATCGACGAGCGCGAGGCGAAGTTCTTCCCGAACGCGGACCGCGCCAAGGACGGCGTGCGCACCGCCTTGTGGGATTCCGTCGAGCCGGTTGCCGCCAACGCCATGGCCATCCTCGTCGCGGTCGAGGCACTCGAAGGCGTCTTCCACGCCCCGAGTGCGGCCTCGACCCCGCCCAGCGCGCCGACCAGCGGCGGAGCCGCCGATTCTCCGACCCACGGGTCGGTCCACCCTGCCGAAGGCCTCCGGGCGGCCCCCCGCCCGGATCCGACCCCCCGCTGATCGACTCGACCGCACGCGCTCGGAAGGAAAGTCGGGGCGATGCGACGCGCCGACGCCCGACCACCCGCGACCGTTGGCATGGGGGATTCGCGCGGCTTCATGAGAACTCGGCAACCTCATTCGCACGAAGACCGAAGAAATCCATTGGTTGATGCCGTGACGTCCGTATATTTCCGTATGCGTGTTCGCTCACGTGGGGCGTGATCAGGTCGGTTCGCATTGGCCTGCCGGTCCCCTCGCGAGACCTCGACAGCGCCGCTCTCTCCTCGGAGGTTCGAATGCCTCGGATTCTGTCCGCTCGCTCGTGGTCGACGTTCGTCGCTCACGGTTCGCTCGTGGGACTGTCGTTGGTCGCCGTGACTTCGACCGCATCCGCGCAGAACCTCTCGGTGCGGATGGCTGAAGTCGCGCGTCAGCGACAGACGCAGGCGTCGCAAGATCCCAGCAAGGCGACGCTGCTCGGCGCGCTCCTCTACACCGACATCTCCTGCGACTTCAAGTCGACGAAGGCGAAGGACGCGATCGACTACATCGCGACCTCGCTCGGCGTCCCGGTCGTGGCTCGCTACAACACCGACCGCTCCGGCGCCGGGATCGATCCGGACACCGACATCAACCTGAAGGTCGAATCGAAGCCCGCGCTGAGCGTGCTCGAGATGGTGCTTGAGCAGTGCAGCACCGACGAGCCGTGCACCTGGCAATTGCGAGAGAGCTTCATCGAGGTGGGCACCAAGGGACGCCTGAGCGTGCCTGCGGCCCGCGAACTGAAGATGTATCCGATCCGCGACCTCATCTTCGAGGCGCCGATGTTCGACAACGCCCCGAACTTCAACCTGAATCAAGCCATCCAGCAGGGCAACAACGGCAACGGTGGCGGGAACGGCGGAGGCGGCGGAGGATTCGGCGGCGGCGGTGGCGGATTCGGTGGCGGCGGTGGTGGCGGCGGATTCGGTGGTGGAGGCGGCGGTGGCGGCGGCGGCAGCGGCGGCGGCATCTTCGGAGACCCCGGCGACGCGCCCCAAGCGGTGCCGGAAGAAGAGCGTGCGCAGAAGATCGTCGACCTCATCCTTGAGACCGTCGAGCCCGACGCATGGGCCGACAACGGCGGCGACATCGCGACGATCCGATACCACCAAGGCGTCCTGATCGTGCGTGCGCCCGACTACATCCAGCGACAGATCGGCGGCTATCCGTTCGCGGCTCGAGCGCGGACGTCGATGGCGAGCGCGGCGACCGCGGAGTCGCGATACGTCACGTTCACCGCTCCGCTCTCGATCATCCAGAACACCAAGTTCCGTCCGCAGATCGTCACCGGCGCCACCGGCGGCGGAAATGGCGGCGGAACCAGCAATCCGTCCCCGCCGGCGCCCCCGACCGGCGGGAACGGGACCGGCGGTTCGCCGCCAACGAAGCCGTCGACTCCGCCAGCGGGCGGAAAATGACCGGTTCTCGTCGGCGCGTCCGATCCGTTTTCGTATTCACTGCGTCATGCGCCCTCGATCACTCGACCCAATGACGTCGTGTCTGCGCTGCGCGTGTGTCGCGCTTTGCGTCGGCCTCTCGTGCGCCGGCATCGCGCGAGCCGACGAGGTCCCGACGACAGTCCGCGCCGAGTTCACGGCCACCCGCGCCGCCGACAGCCAACCGGCGCATGACAGCGATGAGATGGCCCGCGAGGCGCTCGGTCGTCTCGTCTTCTCGCGCGTCACGATTGACGCCGACGACCGACCGGTGCGCGAGGTGCTCACCAAGTTCGCCCGCGCTCTCGAACTGAACTTCGTGCCGTTCTACGAGACGCCCGACCAGCCGGCGCCGCGCCTTGGGCTCTCGCCGGATCGACGCATCAGCATGTATCTCAGGGACGCGGACGGCCGCACCGTACTGGAAGCGATCGCGGCGCAGTGCGGTCCCGAGGTCACGTGGCAATTGCAGCGCGGCATGGTCGAGTTCGGCCCACGTGAGGCGCTCGCGCGGCAGGGCGCGCGCCGCACCGCCGTCTACGACGTGACCGATCTCGCGCTCGAGGCGCCGTACCTCAAACCGGGCTGCCCCGCGCAAGTGCGCCTGCGACCGAAGGACGTCATCGCCGACCTGGTGCGCGCGATCAGCGAGCAATGCGAGCCCGACGCGTTCCGCCCCGAGCCTCCACCGACCGAGCAGGAGCTCGCCGAGGGCGCGAAGCAACTCCCCGTGAAGCACACGGCGCCGTCGACGCCATCGCCCAATCCCCGCACAGGCGTGAACTCGACCGGGACTCGCAATCTCGATCCGGACGTCGGTCCGATCTTCGTGCTCGGCCGTTGGGCCGAGATCCACGTGAAGGACAACACGCTGGTGGTGAGCGCGCCGGATTTCGTGCATCGCGCAATCGGCGGATATCCGAAGCCGTTGCCGCCGCGTGGACGGTGACGCTGCGTCCGACGCTCGACGCGCGCGGTCCGTACCATCCGCTGCGTGGGCGTCTTGAGCTCCCGTGAATCCCCAGCGCGCTCGCGTGCACCCAGCCGATTGCGGCACGACCTGCGCGCCTGCACCGGCGACGGTTCGACGTACTCGTTCATGGTGGGAATCGGCGAGACCTATCTCGCCGCGTTCGTGGTGGCGCTCGGCATGTCGGGCGTCACCGCCGGGCTTATCGCGTCGGCCCCGCCCGTCGCCGGCGGCGTGCTGCAGCTCCTCGCGCCGCGCGGCGTGCAGGCGGTGGGCAGTCCGCGCCGCTGGGTCATGCTCTGCGCGACCATTCAGGCGACGAGCCTGCTCCTTCTCGGGATCGGCGCCGTCGCGGGCCGCATGCCGACGTGGGCCATCTTCACCTGCGCGAGCATCTACTGGACCGGCGCGCTCGGCGCCGGCGGCGCGTGGAGCACGTGGGTCGCGGAACTCTTTCCCGCGCGGCTGCGGGCACGCTACTTCAGCCAGCGCAATCGGCTGTGCCAGTGGCTCACGCTGAGCGGCCTCATGCTCGGGGGCGCGCTCATCTCGATCGGCGAACGGCGCGGCGCGCCGCTCGTCGCGTTCGCCGCGTGCTTCGGCCTGGCGGGCGCTGCCCGCCTCCTCTCGCTCGCCTATCTCGCGCGGCAGTCCGATCGCCCGAACATCGGCGACTCGCACGCGCACGTCCCGATCTGGCGCGTGCTCGGCGGGCGCGACGATGCATCGAAGATCATCGTCGCGATGCTCTGCCTTCAGGCTGCCGTGCAGGTCGGCCAGCCGTTCTTCAACCCGTTCATGTTGAAGGCGCTCAACTTCAATCCGCTGGTGTACACCGTCGCGATCGCCGCATCGTTCGTCGCGAAGAGCATCGCGCTGCCGACGGCCGGCCTGCTCGCCGATCGTTTCGGCGCGCATCGCGTGCTCGTCGGAAGCGCGATCGGCGTCTCGATGCTCGCGCTCGTGTGGCTGGTCTCGGGCAGTCCGTTCTGGATCGTGCCGTCGCAGCTCGTCGCCGGCGCGTTCTGGGGCGCCTACGAGCTGGCCACGTTCCTGATCCTGCTCGAGACGGTCCCGCATCGCGAGCGCACCAGCATCATGAGCTGGTACTTCCTGATGAACGCCACCGCAATGGCGAGCGGCTCCGCGCTCGGCGCACAGCTCCTGCACGGCGACGAGACCTGGGCGGGCTACGCGACGGTCTTCGGCGCGTCGACGCTGCTGCGGTTCATCGCGATCGTGCCGTTCCTCTGGCTCCGTTCCGACGCCCGCGGACACCGCGACATCGTGATCGAGACGATGGCGGTTCGGGCCAGCGCCGGCACCATCGATCTGCCGCAGGACGTGTCGGGGGGCAGCGCCGAAGCTCCTTGCACGGAGGCTCGCGATGCAGCCCGGTGACTCGCGTTCGCGGCGCACGATCGCGGTCGTTGCGACCGTCGTCGCAGGTGCCTGCACGGCGGTCGCCATCGTCGTCCCGATCGACTCGCTCGCCCACGCGTTCGCGCATCCGGCCCGCATCGACGCAGCGGGGAATCTCCCGTTGACGACCTTCGCCGGCGCCCGCGCGGCCAAGCTCGCATGGACGATCGGACCGTTCGTCCTGCTCGCGCTCGCGTTCGTGATCGCGCGGGTCGTCGGCACCGCAAGCGAACCGCCAACGCCGAGGCCCGCACCCGCGCGATCGAGCGTCGTGACGCTCGCGCTCATCGTCGCGCTCGCGACGGTGCTGCGGGCGCTGCGCCTGAGCGACAGCCTCTGGTACGACGAACTCGCGGGACTGCTCGGCTATTCGATCCACGGCCCCGGCGTGATCGTCGGCAACTATTTCTCGCAGGCGAATCACATCGCGTCGCAGCTCGCCATCTGGGCCTCGACCGAACTCCTCGGCGTGAACGAACTGTCCGTGCGCCTGCCCGCGTTCCTGGCCGGCATCGCGACGGTGCCGGCCGCGTGGGCCCTCGGACGCGAAGCGCGCGGCGAAGGCACGGGCCTCTTCGCGGCGACCGCGGTCGCGCTCATGCCCGTCGCGGCGCTCGCCTCCTGCGACGCCCGCGGCTACGCGTTCGTGATCCTGTTCGCGACGCTCGCGACGTGGCTGCTCCTGCGGGCCCGCCGCGCCGGCGGCGAGGCGCTCGCGCCGCTCTGGTGGTGCGCGTTCGCCGCGGTGCACGCGCTCATGGTGTGGACGCATCTCGCGTCGGCGTGCGTCGCGCTCGGACACGGCGTCCTGCTCGCGTACGACCTCGCGTCGAATCGCGATCGGCGCGGAGCGGCCGCCGGACTCGTCGCGCTCGTCGCCGCGGCCGCGCTGACGCTCATGCTCTACGCGCCGGCGCTCCCGGATCTCGTCGCGCTGCGCTCGCAGTTCACGGCGCGCTCCGGCGACGAGCCGACGCTCCTCGGACCCGAAGGTCTTCACGCGATCCTCGCGTGGGGCGGATCGTGGACCTGGTGGGCGACGCTGCCCGGCGCGCTCGTCGCGCTCGTTGGCGTGGTGCCGACAGCGCGCGACCGACGACTGCGCCGCGCCTTCGCGCTCGCCGCGCTCGGCGGTCCGATCGCGGTCGCGTTGGCGCTCGCGGGAAACTCGTGGCTCTACGCGCGGTTCCTCCTCTTCCTCGTGCCTGCAACCGCGCTCCTCATGGCCGCTGGCTTCGCGACGATCGCCCGAGCGGGGCGACTCGCGGTGGCCGTGGCCGCGGCGGCGTTCGCGCTCGCGTCGGCGACCGACATGCTTCGACTTCCGCCGCGACAGCCGCTGCGCGAGGCGATCGTCCGCGCGGCGGAACTCCGGGCCGCGGCCCGCGACACGGGTCCGATCGGGACCATCGGGCTCGTCGATCAGGTGCAGCTCTACTACACCGAGGCCGCGAAACTCCCGGTCGTCGACTTCGGCGACCGCGGCAAGAACCTCGACGCGATGCTGCCCTCGGTGCGACCGCGCGTCATCGTGATGCTCTACCCGAGCGCGGTGAGCGACGCGACGAAGGAGACGCTCGCGAAGCACGGCTTCGCGCCGGCCGAGCGTCTCGACGGATGGATCGACTGGGGCAAGGGCGCGATCGAACTCTGGACGAGGCGGTAGGCGCGCTGTCCGTTCCGGCGCCATCACGTCCGGTAGCGAGAGTCGCATCCGTCTGCGCGGCACGCTGTGCGTGGCGCGACATCGCGCAAGTACACTCGATGCCCGCTCGCGTGAGAGCGCACGAGCGCGCAGCGTCAACGCGTCATCGACGAGGAGAGCCACGATGGTTTCGATCGCAGCAGTCATCGTTTCGTGCGGACTTGGTGCGTCCGGTCCCGATGCCTACGTCTTCGGTGGAATCAACTCCGGCGACCCGTGGGGCTGGACCGGACCGGGCATGGACGGGCTGCGCGGCGCGATCGCGAGCCCAGCCAACTTCGGCGCCGGCGGCGTGGTCGCCGCCTCTGCCTCGACCGTCACGCTGCGGGCTTTGACCGCGCAGAATCTCGCGGGGATCAGCTGCTTCGTCGCGCCTGCGGTCGGCGACGCGCTGTACACGCCGACGCAACTCGACGCCATCGTCTCTTGGTTCCTGTGCGGCGGCGATCTGCTACTCCTCGATGACCGCAACGACTTCGACGCGATCGGCGCGGCGCTCGGGTTCCCGACGCTCACCGGACCCGGCAACGGGGCGGGCACGTACGTCGGGACGAGCGTCGGCTCGAACCCGCTCACGAGCGGCCCTTTCGGAACGGTCACATCGTTCGACGAGTACTACCTCGTCGGGCACCTCACGGAGGCAAGCGTGGTCGCAGCCGGTGGTCACGTCGCGGCGGTGAACACCGACGGGGCCTGCGTCGTGTATTGGGACGCAAGGGAGTTCGCGCCGCACGCCGGTCGGCTCGTCATCGTCACCGACGTTGACACATTTGCGGACAACAGCAGCTACAGCGGCGCCGCCAACTATGTCAACGTGAACTCGAACGCCCGCCTCGCGCTGAACACGATTGCCTTCTACTTGGCGCCCCGACCGTGCGCTGCCGATCTCAACGCGGACGGTACCGTCGATGCCGCCGACCTCGCGATCCTGCTCGGCGCGTGGTCGAGCGGCGGTGCGGCCGACCTCAATTGCAGCGGCGCCGTCGACGCGTCCGACCTGGCGATCCTGCTCGGCGCGTGGGGACCGTGCAGCTGACGGGCAGCGGTACGCTCCGCGCATGCGAACGTCGAGAAGCCACGCCGCGCGGATCGTCGTCGCGGGATGCCTCGGCGCCCTCTCGACAATCGCGGTCGCGTGGCTGTCGGTGCTGTTCACGTCGCCGATGAAAGCGCCGTCCGTGCGCGGGCAGATCGAGACCGACGAGTTCATCACGACGTTCAACGTTCGCTCGTCGTTCCTGCTCACCGAGGTGTACTGGTCGGGCTATTCGCCGCGCGGCTCCGTTCGGCCGTACGAGAAGGGCAATCACCGCGTCGACGCGCTGCCTCGATGGTCGCGTGCGTCGAGCCCTTCCCCCGCCGACCTCATCATGCAGCAAAGCGCCAGCTCGGCGGACCAGACGTGGGAGATCGGTTCGGGCTGGCCGGCGCGAGCGATGTTGTCGGTGCTTCACGACCATCCGACGTGGATGTCGGGCGGCGGCATTCCATACGTCACGATCTCCGGCATTCCGTTGCCCGCGATGCGCGTGGACAACGCGCTGCAGGCGCGATCGCTTCCCGTGCGCGTGCTGCCGCTCGGATTCGCGTACGACGTCGTCGTGCACGCGATGGCGTGGTGGCTGCTCTTCTTCGGCGCAGCCAGCCTGCGCGAGTTCCGCCGTCGTCGCCGCGGCGCATGCCTGTCCTGTGGCTACGGCCCGCTCGCGTCGGCGGCGTCGGGCTGCCCGGAGTGCGGGTGGAATCGAACGGGGTGAGTTCGGGCACGGCGAACGACCGTGAAGGACTTGCCGCTGAGCGCGTTCGCGTTGGTCAAGCCACCTTGACAATCGACCGATACTGGTAAATATCCCTTGTCTAGATCGGCTCCCGAGGAAAGGATTCTTTCCCAGCATGCACCGGACCACCGGCACCTATCAACGCACGTCGACGGCGGGCGAGGATGTCCTCGCGTTCGTGCCCGCGCCGCTTTCGCCGCGCGATCCGCCGCTCGTGATCGCCGGTGACTTGGCGGCGCTGCACGCCGAGGCGCTGGCGGCAGTGAGCCGCCTCGACGTCGCTGCGGCAATGGTTCCCGACGCCCATTGGTTCCTCTACGGCTTCGTGCGCAAGGAGTCGCTCCTGACTTCCGAGATCGAGGGAACGCAGGCGACGCTCGAGGACGTCGTGGCGTTCGAGGCGACGGGCCAGGCCGATCGACCCGACGACGCCCAAGAGGTGTGCAACTACGTGAGCGCGCTCACGTACGCGAGAAAGGAGCTTGCGAGCGCGAACGGCCTTCCGCTCAGCACGCGCCTCCTCTGCGAGGCGCACAAGCGACTCATGCGCGGGGTGCGTGGAGCGGAGAAGCGGCCCGGCGAGATCCGTCGGAGCCAGAACTGGATCGGCGGGACGCGTCCAGGCAACGCACGCTATGTCCCACCGCCGCCAGACCGCGTGCCCGCGCTCCTCGCGCAGCTCGAGAAGTGGATCCATGCGAAGGACCCGTTGCCGCCGCTCGTCCGTACCGGCCTCGCGCACGTGCAGTTCGAGACCATTCACCCTTTCCTCGACGGCAACGGCCGCATCGGTCGATTGCTCATCGCGCTCCTGCTCGAGCACTGGCGCCTGCTGACCAATCCCCTGCTCTACCTCAGCGTCGCGCTGAAACGACACCAGCGCGAGTACTACGAGCGCCTCTCCGCCGTCCGCACCGATGGCGACTGGGAAGGCTGGACGAGCTTCTATCTCGAATGCGTCCGCGAGGCGGCCGACGACGGGCTTCGCGTGGCGAAGACGATCTTCGCACTCGTTCACGACGATCGTGCGCGGCTGATCAGGAGTAGCGCCGTCACGCTTCCGGCCGTCGAACTTCTCGATCTGCTTCCCGCCCACCCGGTCGTGACGCTGTCATCGACCGTCGATCTGCTGAGGGTCACCAAGCCCACTGCCGCGAAGGCGATCGCGGCGCTCCGGGCGACGTCGATCCTGAGAGAGACGTCAGGCAAGCGACGGGATCGCGTGTACGTGTACGACGCGTACATGAGGGCGCTGGGAGATTGAGCGCGGTCGTGGCCCGGCATCGAGCGCACGTCGCCGTCAACGTCTCCATGGTCGACGTGTACTGGCGCGTCGGTGCACTCATCGTGCGGCATGAGCAGCGCGGACGTGCACGGGCCGCGTAGGCGAGGCATCGCTCGAGCGGCTTGCGGAGCGAGTCACGAAGGAGTTCGGACGGGGCTTCGACGCCCGCAACCTGCGCTCCATGCGGAAGTTCTTCTTGACGATTGAGCTGGCACCGGAGATTCGGAACGCACTGCGTTCCAAATCTGCGCGCGATGAGCGGACGACTGCACGTCCCGAACTCTCCTTGACGCACTATCGGCTTCTCCTCAGCGTCGACGATCCCGCGGCGCGAGCGTGGTACATGCACGAGGCCGCCGAAAGCCGGTGGTCGACGCGGCAGCTCGAGCGGCAGATCTCGGTGCTCTACTACGAGCGGCTGCTCGCCAGTCGGAAGAAGGCGCCGGTGCGTCGTGAATCGCATGCGAAGCTCGCCAGCGCGGAACGCACAATGCAGCGGACCCTGCCAGACGAGTTCGATGCTCTCACTCACGCCCCTCCACCTCGATCGGCCCGTCCTCCGCGCGCTCCCACGTTTGCACCACCGGCATCGGTCGGCCCGACGGATCACGGCCCGTGAAGATCCGATAGAGCGCCGGTAGGACGACCAGCGTGAGCAGCGTGCTCGAGATCAGCCCGCCAATCACCACCGTCGCGAGCGGCTTCTGCACTTCCGCGCCGGTGCCGTGCGCCAACGCCATCGGCACGAAGCCGAGCGACGCAACGAGCGCGGTCATCAGCACCGGTCGCAGGCGCGTGAGGCATCCGCGCACGATCGCGGCGTCGCGGTCGAGTCCTTCGCTGCGAAGCTGATTGATGAACGACACCATCACCAGTCCGTTCAGCACCGCCACGCCGGAAAGCGCGATGAACCCGACCGCAGCCGAGATGGAGAACGGCATCTCGCGGAGCCAGAGCGCGACGATTCCGCCGGTCAAGCCGAGCGGCACAGCGCTGAACACGAGGAGCGAGTACTTCACGCTCTTGAACGTCGAGAAGAGCAGCAGGAAGATCAGGAAGAAGCACACGGGCACGACCACGTACAGCCGTTCCTTCGCGGCGGCCAGATTCTCGAACTGCCCGCCCCACTCGAGCCACTGTCCCGCGGCGAGCGGCACCGCAGCGACCTTCGTCTTCGCCTCCTCGACGAACGAGCCGAGGTCGCGCCCGCGCACGTTGCACTGAACCACGATGCGGCGCTTGCCGTTCTCGCGGCTGATCTGGTTCACGCCCTCGGCGACCTCGATGCGGGCGACGTCGCCGAGCGGCACGAATCCCATCTCGTCGGTCTTCATGCCCAGCCGCGCCGCCGCCGAATCGTCGGCGCTCACGAGCCGCACCGCGATGCGCTCCTCGTCGGTCCTCGGCAGCGGGATCGGCAGCCGCTCGAGCGTCTCGAGCTTCCCGCGCAGCGCGTCGGGCAGGCGAACCACCACGTCGAATCGGCGATCGCCTTCGAACACCTGACCCGCCTCGCGTCCGCCCATCGCCACCGCGACGACTTCCTGCACGTCGTGCACCGAGAGCCCGTAGCGCGAGATCGCGGCGCGATCGATGTCCACGGTCATGACCGGCAGACCCTCGGTCTGCTCGACCTTCGCGTCCGCGGCGCCGGGCACCGATTCCAGCGCGGTCAGCAGGCGCGCGGCGGTCGCCTCCATCGCATCGAACTCGTCGCCGTACACCTTCACCGCGACGTCGCCGCGAACGCCCGAGATGAGCTCGTTGAAGCGCATCTGGATCGGCTGCGTGAACTCGTAGCTGTTGCCGGGCACTCCGGCGACGACCAGTTGAATGAGCTGGATCAGCTTGCCCTTGTGCCCTTCGATCGCGAGCTCGGGCTCCTCGCCGTGCTCGTGCTCGGCGTCGCCATGCGCGTCTTCGTGCGCGGCGAGCGATCCGATCGTCTTCTGCGCGTCGGCGATGAGCCGATCGAGCTCCGCCTCGCTCCGCCATGTCTCCTTGGGCTTGAAGATGATGAACGTGTCCGACACGTTCGGCGGCATCGGATCGGTCGCCATCTCGGCCGTGCCGGTCTTGGAGTACACGAACGCGACCTCGGGGATCTCCGAGATCGCCTTCTCCACGTCGAACTGCATCGCCTGCGACTGCGTGAGGCTCGTCGACGCGATGCGCATCGCGTGCATCGCGACGTCCTTTTCGTCGAGCGTGGGCACGAACTCCTGTCCGAGCCGAAGGAAGAGCGCGATCGAGAGCGCGAACGCGGCGATGGCGCCGCCGACCACGGGCCAGCGGAGCTTCACCGCCCACGCGAGCACCGGGGCGTACGCGGCCTTGGCCCAGCGCACCAGGAACATCTCCTTCTCGGTCACCTTGCCGCGGATCAGGATCGCGACCATCGCCGGCACGAACGTCAGCGACAGGATGAACGCCGCGACGAGCGCGAAGATCACGGTCAGCGCCATCGGGTGGAACATCTTTCCTTCGATGCCGGTGAGCGCCAGGATCGGCACGTACACGGTGACGATGATCGCCTGCCCGTACACCGATGGCTGGATCATCTCCTTCGACGCGATCATCGTTTCGTGCAGGCGCTCGTCGAGCGTGAGCACGCGACCGACACGATGCTGCCGCTCGGCGAGCCGGCGCAAGCAGTTCTCGACGATGATCACCGCTCCGTCGACGATGAGGCCGAAGTCGATCGCGCCGAGCGACATCAGGTTGCCGCTAACGCGATTCTGGACCATGCCCGTCGCGGTCATGAGCATCGAGAGCGGAATCGCCAGAGCGCAGATGATCGCGGCCCGCACGTTGCCGAGGAGGAGAAGCAACACGGCGACAACGAGCACCGCCCCTTCGAGCAGGTTCTTCTGCACCGTCGCGATCGTCGCGTCGACGAGCTTCGTGCGGTTCAGCACCGTCTTCGCGACGACGCCGGGCGGCAACGACCGCTGGATCTCGGCCATTCGCTCGTCGACGGCCTCGGCCACCGTGCGGCTGTTCGCGCCAAGGAGCATGATCGCCGTCGCAACGACGACCTCCTCGCCGTTCTCGCTCGCCGAGCCCGTGCGCAGCTCGCGACCGATACCGACCGCCGCGCCGTCTGGACGGTGCGCGACGATGTCCCCGATGTGGATCGGCACGCCGCCGCGCGTCGCGACGACGATGTCCTCGATCGCCTCGGGACTCTCGATGCGACCGGTCGAGCGCACCAGGTAGCTCTCGCCCTTGTGCTCGACGTAGCCGGCGCCGGTCGAGATGTTGTTCTTCTCGATCGCGTCGATCACTTCGGCGAACGACAGGCCGTACGACACGAGCTTCATCGGATCGGGCTGGATGTGGTACTGCTTGACGTATCCGCCGATTGCTTCGACGCCCGCGACGTCTTTCACGCCCTTGAGCTGCGGACGGATGATCCAGTCCTGCACTTCGCGCAGATACGAGGCGAGTTCAAGGTCGCTCGCGAGCGTGCGACCCTCGGGTGTGCGGTAGACGCCGGCGCTCTGCCAACCCGGCGCGCCGGGCGCGAAGGCGGCGCCCGCGCCGTGCGGATGCGCGAACTCGACCGTGTACATGTAGATCTCGCCGAGTCCGGTGGCGATCGGTCCCATCACCGGCTCGACGCCGGGCGGCAGGCTTTCCTTCGCTTCGCCGAGGCGCTCGCTCACCTGCTGCCGCGCGAAGTAGATGTCGACGTCGTCGCGGAAGACGGCGGTGACCTGCGCGAATCCGTTGCGCGAGAGCGAGCGCGTCGACTCGAGACCGCGAATGCCGGCGAGCGCGTTCTCGATGGTGAACGTCACCTGCTTCTCGACCTCGATCGGCGAGAGGCTCGGCGCAACCGCGTTGATCTGCACCTGGTTGTTCGTGATGTCGGGCACCGCGTCGATGGGCAAGCTGCGCAGCGAATGAACGCCGACCGCCGCCACCATCACGGTGAGGAGGAGCACGAGCCAGCGGTTCTTGATGGAGAAGTGAAGGATGGATTGCAGCATGGCGACGCGAGGTCAACGAGGACGGTTCAAGCAAGACGCTTCAACACGGAGGCGAGGCGAACACGGAGGGCACGCGGAGGTTGCGCGCACCGCGATGCACATTTCGAGAACAGCGGTCACGCGCGCGGCGCTCGATCCTCCCCACGTCGCGCTTCGCGACGGGGGGAGGGGGACCGTTCGCGCAGCGAACGGTGGTGGGGGCAAGCAATGCGGAGCAATGTCGTGACGCTGCGCTCTGCGCCGCCGCGTCCCCCCTCCACCATCGCTGCGCGATGGTCCCCCTCCCCCGCCGTACATACGCACGGCAGGGGAGGAACTCGGGGGCGTGCGGCAACCATCGGCATCTCCGTGTGCCCTCCGCGCCTCCGGACCTCCGTGAGCAACTCCGCACTCGATCGGCGCAGCGTGCAAATCAGTGCTCATGCGCCGCGGTCCCCTTTCCGAGTTCGGCCTTCAGAATGAACGTCCCGCGGGCAACGAACTCCTCACCTTCGGCGAGGCCGGAGAGGACGGGCACGAACCCGCCGATCGACTTGCCCACGCTCACCGCGCGTTTCGCGAACGTGTTCGGCTCGTCCTTCACCGGCACGAACACGGCCGGTCCGCCTTCGACGGTCTGCACGGCCTCGTCCGGCACGGCGAGCACCGGCGCGGTCGATGGCGCGTCGGGATCGGTCGCGGCGATCTCGACCTGCGCGAACATGCCGGGCCTCAGCGTGAGCGACGCGGACGGCACCTCGATGCGCACCTGCCCGGTGCGCGTCGTCGCGTCGACGAGCGGCGCGACGAAACCCACCTGCCCTTCGAATCGTCGCGGGCTCGAGCTCACCGTCGCGACGGTGCCGACGGTGACCCACGCCGGCGCGCCCTTCGCGACCTCGCGCAAGCGCGCCTCCGGCACGTCCGCCAACACCCACAGCGTGCTCGTGTCGGCGAGGACGAGGAGCGCCTCGCGATCCGGACCGACGAGTTCTCCGAGCGTGACCTCGCGCTGCACGACCTGTCCGTCGATCGGGGCGGGCACGATGCACTTCGGCGCGATCTCGCCCGTCGTCGCCAGCGATTCGACCGCGGCTTGCGACATCCCGAGCAGGTGGAGCCGATTCTCCGCGGCGACCGCGGCGGATTCGGCGGCCTGGAGCGCGGCGACGGCGGCCTTGTATTCGGCCTCGCGCTTCTGCACCTCGGTGAGCGAGATCCCCTGCGACTGTTCGAACAGCCCCTTCGCCCGCTCCCATGCGACCTTCGCGAGATCGACCGAGGGCGCCGCCGAGCGGGCCGCGGTGCGCTTCTGCAGGAAGTCGGCCTGCGCTTCGCCGAGTTCGGGGCTCTCGACGACGAGGAGCGCGTCGCCGCGCCGCACCGCGTCGCCGAGCTTCACCATGATCTCGGTCGCCCGCCCGCGGAGCGGCGATCCGACGTGCGCCATCGCGTCGGCGTTGAAGCTCACGCGCGCAGGAGCCACGAACGTGGGCCTGAGCGCCTGCGATCGCGCGGACTCGACCTTCACGCCGTAGCGCTCGATCGCCTCGGACGTGAGCGTGACTTCGTCGACGTGATCGCCGTCGCCGTGATCGTGCGCCTCGCCGTGCGTCTCGGCGACTGCGTGGTCGTGGTCGTGGTCGTGGTCGTGCTCGTGATCGTGGGTTTCATCGGACTTGGTGCAACTCGCGAGCGCCGCGACGAGCGCGACGACGGCGACGGCTGGGAGAAGGGCGATACGTCGATGCGTGATGGGTTTCGTCATGGTTCGACCTTGGTCGTGCTGGCTTGATTCAGTAATCGCGCGGCGCGGCGATGCGACGCGACGAGAGCGCGACGTCACGGACTCGGCGACGGCGCCGGATCGGCGGCGCTCGCCGCCGCGGAAACGGAGACGGCGGACGCAATGCCGGCGCCGCCCACGGCGCGCTCGAGGCGAGCGAGCGCGGTCGCGGCCTGTCGCTCGACCTCGATCGCCTTCGCCTGCGTGAGCATCAGGTCCTGCTCCGCGAGGAAGAGCGCCGTCACGTCGCTCTGTCCGGCGCGGAACGCCGCCTCGGCGAGCGCGCTGCGCTCTTCCTGGAGCGGAACGAGCTCGCGCCGTATCCGCTCGAGGTTCGCGACGCTCGCGGTGAGCGTTCGGTGCGCGATGCGCACCTCCTCGACGACGGTGCGCCGCGCGAGCGTCAGCTCGTGTCGCGCTTCGAGCTGCTCGGCGGTCGCCCGCGCGAGCTTCGCCTGGCCGGTGTCGAACACGGGAATCGGCGACGACACCGACGGCCCGACGAACCACTCGCTGTCGTTCTGAGCGTCGACGCCGACGTTCGCGCCGTCCCACGGCGTGATGCGGGCGAGCGCCGCGTCGTCGCCGAGCGCGCTCAGCTTCCAGCGCACCGATTCGATCTCCGGTCGATGCGCCAGCGCGGCGAGAATCCACGCCGATTCGGGCGCGAGATCGGCGCTCGGCGCGACCCACGGATCGAGCGACCAGTCGGCGGCCGACGACGGCTGGCCGACGAGCAGCGCGAGCCGCAGGCGATCCTCGCGCTCGGCGAGGACGGCGCGGTCGAGGTCGACGAGCAGGTCGACGCGCTGCGCCTGCAGCGTGGTGAGATCGCCGCGCGTTCCCTCGCCGGCATCGAGACGGGCTTGGGCGACGGACACGAGACGCTCGAGCAGTTCGATGCGGGCGCGAAGGAGCGGAATGAGGCGCTCCGACGCCTGCACGGCGACGTAGCGCTCGCGCACCTCGTTCGCGACGTCGAGCGCCGTCTCGATCGCGGCGGACGCGGCTTCGCGGGCACGGTTGTCGGCCGCGCTCGATCGCCGCGGGATCGCGATCGCCTGCACGAAATCCTGCGCGAGCGAGATCTCGTACTGCGGCGTTCCAGGCCCCCAGCGCAGGACGAAGTTGAGCACCGGGTTCGGGAGGAGCCGAGCCTGATCGGCGTCCGCCATCGCGACCCGCACGCGGGCAAGCGCGGCCTGCAGCGCCGGATCGGTGGTGACGGCCCGGCCTATCGCGTCGGCCAGCGTGAGCGACGATTCCGTCGGCGCGGGTTCGTCGAGCGGGCCTCCGTCGGGACCGACGACGACGAGCGCGATCGGCGTGCCCTGCCCGACGGCGTCCCCCGCTCGGCGCGAGGCGTCGAGATCGACGCGAGGCGTGGGCTGACAGGCGACGCTGGAGAGCGAGCCGAGCGCGGCGACCGCGAACGTCGCGAATCGCGGCGTGGCACGAACGCCGCGCGACCGACGCGCGTGGCGGTGTGGAGGCTGAGTTTCGGCTGTCATGGGCAACTGGCGCGCTGGGCGGGCTAGCGGGCTGCAGGGGACGCGAGTTCGTCAGGCCCGAGCGCGCGGCGAATGCGGGCGCGGACGGACCGACGGCGAATCGCGGTGGCGTTGGATGTGTATGGAGTCGGCGAGCGAGCGCGAGACGCGCTGCACCGCCGCGCGTCGCCGGTCCGCGACGCGCGAGGCGCGAATGCGCGCGGCCTACTCGACGCGCACGACGGTGCGCAGCCGGACGAGCGCATCCGGCGGACGTTCATGCTCGTTCCACGAACCTGGCACCGCGAGCGATGCGACGATCGGCGCGCTCCACGCGTCAATCAGCGCCGCGAGCGGACACGGCGCGGGAACGAAGTCGATGGAAGCGAGCGGCGCCGCGGGCGCGGAGCGGGCCAGTTGCGGGCCGAGCGGCTCGTCATCGCACGCTCCGGTGCAGGAGTCGTGGCTCGTCGCCGCGAGCGGCGCGTCGTCGTGGTCGTCGAGGTGTTGCGTCGAGTGATCGTCAACGCACGCAACGCGGCAGTGTCCCGCGACCGACTTCGCGCAGCCGTATTCGACTCGCGTCTCACCGGCCGCGTCGGTGCAACGCACGCCGAACGCCGCAAACACCGTCTGCCCCAGCAGGAACGCCGCCAGGCAGAGCATCGCGATCGATCGTTGTGCTGGACGCCGGAGCATGAGCGGCGGGACAGTACGCGGGCGGAACGGCTCGCGTCAATTCCCGATCGGCCATCGATCTCGCATGCGAGGCGTCGCGCACCGGAGACAGCGCGTGCCGATGCCAGCTCGAGTCCGACGCCCGACGTGAATCGCGGCGACTGCAACGGCTCGACCCGGACACGTCGACCGCCAAGAGCGACTCCGGGTGCCGTCCGGACCTCCCCTCTCCGTGTCGACCTGAGACTGCCCGCTCAGCGTGTCAGTCGTGTCGCAGCGCCTCGATCGGGTCCTTTCGGCTGGCGACGACCGCCGGGTAGATGCCGAAGATCAGGCCGACCGACGCGGCCACGAGGAAGCTGACGACGATCGACCACAGCGTGATCGCCGGCTCGAGCGCAAACTTGCTGCTGGCGATGCCGCGGAACCACGGGATCTTCGCCAGCGCCGGCACGAGTTCCCCGAGGCCGAGCGAGACGCCGATCCCGAGCAGGATGCCCAGCACGCCGCCCATCGACGACAGCGAACCGGTCTCGACGAGGAACTGGAGGACGATGTGACGGCGAGTCGCGCCGAGCGCGCGGCGAATGCCGATTTCGCGCGTGCGCTCGGTCACCGACGCGAGCATGATGTTCATGATGCCGATGCCGCCGACGATGAGGCTGATCGCGGCGATCGCCACCAGCATGATGTTCCACACGAGCAGTTGGCGCTTCGCGTTCTCGAGAAGCTCCCACGGCACGACGACCTGCACGTCGACGAGTCCCGGGTGCCCCGCGTCGAGGATGCGCTTCACCCGGTCGGCGACCGTCAACACCTGCTCGGTGTTCGGCGCCACGACGTAGACCTCGGAGAGTTCCACTTCCTCGCCGCTGATCGAGCCGGACTGTCGGCGGATGATCGCGTTGCCGAAGTTGCTCTCCGCGGTCGTGATCGGGATGTGGACGTCCTTGTTGAGGTCGCGGCCCACGAGTGCCGAGCCGCTGCCGCCGGCGAGACCGACGGGCTTCATCACGCCGATGATGCGGAACACCTGGCTGTCGATCCGGAGGTCGGCCCCCAGCGGATCGCGCAGCTTGAAGAGCTGCTTCGCCACTTCGCTGCCGATCACCGCGACCGGCGCTCGACTGTCGACGTCGGCCTGCGTGAGGTAGCGCCCGCGCGGCTCGAGCCGGAGTCGCGCGACGTCGATGAGGTCGGGCGTGGTGCCATAGGCCTGGCTCTGGATGCGCGTCGGGCCGTAGCTCACTTCGCTGCCGACGGCCTTCAGCGGCACGATCGACAGCGAGTCGGACATCCACTCGCGCAGCCGGCGGAGATCCTGGAAGAGGATCCCGTAGGCGACGAGGAACGACCGCTGCTGGCTGCTCGAATTGGCCTCCGGCGGCTTCACCGACCGCACGATCACGTTCGTCGCGCCGAGCGCCTCGATGTTGCGCAGCGCCGCCCGCTTGTTCCCTTCGCCGATCGACACGACCACGATCACCGCCCCCACTCCGAGCACGATGCCCAGACTGGTGAGCGTGGAACGCAGCTTGTGCAGCCTGAGGTTGTGAAGCCCGAGGCGGATGATCTCGAACAGGAACGTCATGCGTCGTCGATCGGCGGCGTGGGAGCCGCATGGTACGCTCCGCCGCACCGTGATGAACTCCGACGCGCAGCGTCGACCGCCGCACCCCGGCCTGTCCGCCGCGCCCATTGGCGAGCTGTTGGGGGAGCGCGAAGTCGCGGGAGGCTGGCACTACGACGCGCAGATCGTCTTCGCCGACGGTTCGATGCGCCGCCTGGCGATCACGCTTTCCTGGAGCGACTACCAGCACTGGTCACCCGACGGCGCGACGGCACCATCGCAGATCGCGGACGCGGTGCTGCGGGTCGTGGCCTCGTCGATCGAGCGGTTCGCCGGGATGGAGTCGATTGACGCGAGCACTGCGCGTCGGCGCGTCGAGCGCGGCGACGAAATCATCCGTGCAACGTTGCGTCGCGAGTGATGGCTCGTCGAGCGCTCCGTAGCGCCCTCCGGGCGCACACTCGCTCTGGCCGTTTCGCCGTCTGGCGCACACTCGCTCTGGCCATTTCGCCGTCTTGTGAGATCGTGGAGCGCGGAGCAAATATGAGCCGTAGAAGCGACGCCGAGCCAGACGTCGTTCGACTCAGCCGGTCCACGCGCCGATGAGGATGCCCAGGTCGACGGCGTCGGTCGTGCCGTCGCCGCTCAGGTCGGCGTTCGGCGATCCCCACGCGCCGATGAGGAGTCCCAGGTCGATCGCGTTCACCGCGCCGTCGCCGTCGAGATCGGCCGGGTTGGAGACGACGCCGACCGCCGCGGCCAAGTCGATGCGCCCACCGCCGAGCAAGCCGGCGCATCCGGGGTTCACCGAGTCGATCGAGGTCGCGGTGTTCCGCAGCGTGGCCACGACATCACTCACCGTGTATCGCGGGTAGGTGGAGCGCACGAGGAGCGCCGCGCCGGTGGCGAACGCGGTCGAGACGCTGGTGCCGCTCGCGTAGGCGTACTGGTCGCCGGGCAGCGAACTCACGACGTCAATGCCGGGAGCGCACACGTCGACGAATGAGCCGAGGTTGCTCCACGGCGGAACGACATCGTTCGGCCCGGTCGAGGCAACGGCGCAGATCGACGCCATCCCCGCAGGGAACGGCGGCGAGTTCTTCGAGCCGAGGTTGCCCGCGGCGACGACCACGACGGTCCCGTTCGCGACGAGTTGGTTGATGATCGACGAAAGAAGACCCGACGGTTGCTGGCTCACGAAGCTCAGGTTCACCACGTCGGCGCCCCGCGCCTTCGCCTCGAGCAGCGCACCGGCCACGGCGAACTCGCTGCCGACGCCGTCGCTGTTCATGACTCGCAGCGGGAGGATGGCCGCGTCAGGCGCGATCGTGTGGATGAGGCCCGCGACGAAGGTGCCGTGCCCCGCCATCTCGTCGATCGCCCCGTCGCCGTCGTTGTCGATGCCGTCGCCTACATCCGCGAAGCCCGCGTTGTCGCCGACGTAATCGGCGCCCGGAAGGACTGTCGCGTCCGCGAGGAGCGGATGGGTGACGTCGAGCCCCGAGTCGATGATCGCGACGACGAGCCCAGCGCCGGTCGCGACGGTGTGCGCCGCGTCAAGCCCCACCAAGGGCCAACTGTATTGATCGGTGAAGTCGGCGCCGCTCAGTCCCGCGAAGAAGAAACTCTGCGTCTGTCCGATCGAGCTCTCGCCCGACTCGTTGAACTCGGCCTCGACTCCCGGAAGCGCCTGCAGGGCATTCACCAACGCTTGCTCGCAAATCGGCTCGGGCGCCGAGAGCAGGAACGACTCGCCGCCCGGAAGCGCGACCAAGACACGAACGCCGGGGAACTGCGGTTGAATCGCCGCGAGCACCTCGCTGATCGACGTCGAGTCCTCAAGTTCGACAACCACCTGGTCGGGCACTGCCTCGTGCGGCACGCAGCCGTAGCCGTCGGCCCACACGGCGCCGGAGAGCGCCGCGCTGAACGCGACGACCGTTGCACCGGCGGCGGACCGCGCGGCGTTGGTGGCTGGGCAGCGGCGTTGCACTGGACTCATCATCGTTCTCCTGAGGATTGGCACCCGATCTCACTGACTCGACTGTCACACCCGACGACTGTTCCAGCTCCCGCGACACGCGCCCCGAGAGCGCCGGTTCCCACATCGCCGACCGACGCGAACGCCCCCCATTCCACCGTTCGCGGCCGCCGCTGACGGACATCCAACATAGCCGCGCGAAGCGCCGCGGCGGAGCTCATTCTTCCATCTGCCAGCGAGTCGCGGCCGGTGTGAGTCGCGCCGCCGCGGCCGGTTCCCAAGGATTGATGAAACGCCGTCATCAGTTCGACCGTCGCCTCGTCGTGGACCGGCCACGAGCTGAGGACGATGCTGCGAGCGCCCGCGGCGAAGAACCCGCGGAGGAGACCCGTCACCTCATCGCCGCCATCAACCGAGACGCGTCCGGTATCGCAGCCGCTGAGGACCACGATCGAGCCGGGCAGTCGAAGAGAAAGCGCGTCGCGCACCGTGAACCAACGATCCGAGAGGCGGATTCCCGAGTGAATCGGGCTCTCGGGGACGAATCGACCGTGCGCCGCCAGGTGCACGAGATCGGCCGAGGCGGCGAGTTCACTGACCCGCGCGACCGTGGCCTCGGTCCCGACGACGAGGGTCGAGTTCGGTTCAACCGCAGCGATCGCCCGGGCCTCGCCAGCGATGGCCGGCGCAGCGTCGTCAGCGACGCCGACGACGAGCGTCCGTCCGACGGGCCGCGTGTTCGTCGCGCGGAGTGAGGCGAGGAGTCCGGCGCTCGGGACGCTTGCCACTTCGTGCGTGTCGATGAGGGGCGCACCGTCGACGACGAGCGTGGCAAACGATGCCGCATGCAGCGGACCGGCGGGCACGAACTCGATCGCGGCCACGTCGCGCACGTGGCGCCAGAGCGGTTCGAGGACGAGTTGCCCGAGCGCGGCGCTCGCCGCGACCAGGTCCGCTTCGAGGCGAGCCGCCCGCGACGACGACGGCGTCGAGTGCGTCGACACGAGGCTGCGGTGAACCTGGAATCGCCAGCGTTCGACGGCGTCGGCGATCGACACCACGTCGCCGAGGTCCGCGCCGTGCGCACAGCCGCCGACGACCGCGAAGCCGAGCAGGCGGCCGTTCGCCACGACGTAGCTCACGAGCGCCATTCCCGGGCGCGCGAGACGCTCGATCGCGGGCGCGTCGGGCGGCGATGCGAGGAGTCCGCTCAATCGGTGCGTCGCGCCGAGGCGCGACTCGACGACGCGGCCGCGTGCTTCGAGCGCCAGCACGTGGGCCCGCCACGTGTCGGAGATCGCGGCTTCGGGATCGCGTTCGATCCTGCTGAAGAGCGCGTTGGCCTCGTGGCGGATCTCCGCCGCCTCGCGCAACAGTTCGGCGGCGGTCGGGTCGTCGGCCTCCGCCGCGGCGATCGCCGCGAAGTCGGCGGTGCCCGCGACGAGTTCGAGCAGCGAGCGGCCGCGCACGCGCTCCGCGACGGCGACCGCTTCGAGCAGGCTCGCTCGGTCGCCTCGTCGTAGCAGTTCAACGAGGAAGGATTCCGCCGCTGCCGCGTGCGACGCGGTGAACGCCACGCGATGGCGCTCGGCCTGCAGCGTGCCGCGCAGCGTTTCGTAGCGTTGCAGCGAGTCGCGCCAGGTGGCGATCGCCGCGTCGCCGCGTCCCACGCCGCAGAGGCAGCGGGCCTTGAGATCGAGGAGGTCGGCCTCGAGCGGTCGGCACAGTCGTTGGGAGGCGATCGCCAGCGCCGCCTCGACGTGCGGCAGCGCGTCGCCGGCGCGTCCTTCGGCGAGCATCACCGTGGCGAGCCCGGCGGCGCAGATCGCCTGTTCGATCGGCTGCTTCGACGCGGCGGCGATCGCGGCGAGGAATGCCCGCTCGGCGCCCCGGAGGTCGCCGCGCATGCGGCTGATCTCGCCTTCGCAACGATGGACGCGGCCGAGGTACGCGGCGGGAATCGCGTCGCGCGACGGTCCTTCTTCGAGGACCCGCTGTGCCTCGTCGCGGCGACCGCTTCGGGCGAGCGCCCGCACGAGTCCGAGCCTGGCGCGGATCGCCTCGGCGACGAGGCCGCACGCCTCGAGGTCGGGCAGCGCGCTGCGGTATTCGACGATCGCTTCCTGCGTGAGCCCGGTCTGCGCGAACGCGTCGGCTTCCTCGGCCTGCAGTCGCGCCGCGTCGCCTCGGGCGTTCTCGGCGATGAAGCAGCGCCGCACGCGCTCGTAATGCTCGAGCGCCTCCTTGAGGCGACCTTGCCGCGCCAGGAGATCGGCGAGGTTGCCTTCGACGATACGCGCCGCCTGTTCGCTTCCGGCGGTGACGAGCGCGGTGAGCGCGGCGCGGAAGGCCTCCTCCGCCGCGGTGAATCGATCGAGTTCGAGCAGCGCTTCCGCGAGGTTGCTGGTGAGCTGCGCGCGGCCGATCGGATCGGGCCCCCACGTGGCGAGCGCGGCGCGGAAGCGTTCGATGGCCCGCTCCGGCCGCTGGCGCATGCGCTCGATCACGCCGAGATTCGCCTGCGCCTTCGCAGCGACGTCGCGATGTCGCTCGTCGTCGAGCGCCTCAAGCGCCCGCTCGCCGGCGTGCGCTGCGTCGTCGAGTTGCCCGAGCCGGGCGAGGGCGTGCATCCGCGCCATCTGCACCCGCGCGCTGAGCACCGCGTCATCGACCGCGCGTCGCGCCGCGTCGTCGAGCGTGACGAGCGCGTCCTTGAACGCGTTGCCGTACGAGCACGCGATCGCGAGTCCCAGTCGGGCCGTCGCCGCGGCGCGGGCGTCGCCGGTGCGATCGGCGAGTTCGACGAGGCGCCGCGCGCACGGCAGCGCCGCGCCGCCGTCGCGAGCGACGAGGCGCGGCATGCCGTCGGCCGCGGCGACGATGCGCTCGACGACGACCGTCGAGGCCACGTCGCGCCACGAGTCCCACACGGCGTCCACGTTGTCGGTCGCCCTGATCACCTCGAGCAGCGCGTCGCCCGACGAAGGCATCGGCGAGCGCGATGCCCCGTTGCCGATCGCGCCGGCATCGGAGGTGGCGTCAAGGGACATCGGTTCGAAGCGTGATCGCGGGAACGGAGAGCGCTCCGTCGCCTGTATCGAGTTCGACGAGCAGATCGACCTTCGGAACGTCGAGGCGCATCGCGAACGCTCCGTGTTCGTCGACCGCCGCGGAGTGAACCAGTTGACCGCTCGCCGCGTCGAGCGCGTGCACCGCGACCGGCGCCGGCGTCGTGGCATCGCCAGGCTCGATGCTCACCTGTCCTCGGATCCGCCGACCGTCGGCCGACGCCGATTCGCGGTCGACCTGCACGTCGAGCCACGCCTCGACGGTCGAATCGGCCGCCGTGCGATACGTGCGCACAGGTACGTCGGCGACGCGGAATCCGGCGAGCGCCTGCTTCGGCGGCGGCGTCAGGAGTTCCATCGCGATGCGACGAGCGTCGCGGACGAATCGCTCGACCAGCCCCGCCCGCCCGGGCAGGAGCGACAACACGCGCTCGCGCAGGGCGGCGGTCGGCACGTCGAGCGACGACTCGGCCATCGCGACAAGGAGCGCCCGAAGTTCCGCCACCACGGCCGAGTCCGCGACCGGTGCGCCGTCGGCCGGCGGATCGCCGAACGCGGCGTCCACCGCTGCCCGGAACGCCACGTCGTCGGGGTTTCCCTCGTCACGGTTCCCGTCGGAGTTGGCTGCGTCGTAGGTCATGTCCAAGTGGAGAGTGCGGCGTCCGGCGCCCCTGATACGCCATTTTCTCGCGCTCGAGCTTCAGGCCTCAGTCGCGCCTTCTCGTTTCAGGAGCCGCATCAGGCGACCGAGGCAGCGGGCCCGCTTGGGGCCGATACTCCCGAGCGGCATGCCGAGCTGCGCCGCAATCTGGGCGTAGGAGGCGTGGTCCGAGCGGGTGAGGGCCAAGAGGAGGTCCCGGCAACCGGGTTCGAGCCGAGCGATTGCCCGGCTCACGCGCTCTCGCAGTTCTTCCCGCTCGGCGGCCAGGACCACCGACTCGTTCGCGACATCCACGTCGAGCGAGATCGTGCGCCGGCTCCGCTCGGCGAGGCGCAGCCCGACTCGCCGCGCGGTGGTGATGAGCCACTGCGGCAGCGCCTGCTGGCGCTCGAGCGAGGGAAGCTGGCGAAGCAGGACGACGAACGTTTCCTGGAACGTGTCGTCGATGAGGTCCTGCGGCAGGCCGAGCCGGCGCGGCACCGAATAGACGAGTCGCTCGTAGCGGCGCACCAGTTCGTCCCACGCCTGGCGGTCGTGATCGAGGCACGCGCGAATGAGCTCGGTGTCGCTTCGTCGCTCGCGCGAGGCAGCGCGTTGGATGTCCTGTGCATCGCCTCGCGGCATTCGTGACGGATCCTCGGTCGCCCAGCGTAACGGAACACGTCCGTCACGCGGTCGGCATCAGCGGCGGCAACTCCTTCGTGCGCCACACCAGCGGCAGCTCGATCGAGAACGTCGCGCCCTTGCCCGGAGCGCTCGACACCGCCACGTTTCCGCCAAGCAGGTCCGCCAACTCGCGACAGATCGCGAGTCCGAGCCCGGTGCCGGAGTGTTGCCGCGTGTGACTCGCGTCGACCTGCCGGAACTTCTCGAAGATCGTCTCCAGCATGTCCTCGGGGATGCCCGGACCTTCGTCGATCACTCCGAGGCGAATGCCCGGGCTGCCGTCGCTGCGGACCGAGCGGCCGGCGAAGACCGTCACGGTGCTGCCTTCGGGCGAAAACTTGATCGCGTTCGAGAGGAAGTTGTAGAGCACCTGCTGCGCCTTGCCCGCATCGGTTTCCACGGTCGGCAGGTCCGGGTCGACGCGAGTCACGAGCGCGATGCGCTTCGCCTCCGATTGCGGGCGCATCACGGTCACCAGGCCTTCGATCAGATCGCTGACGCTCGTCGGGCTGACCGACAATTCGACGCGGCCCGCCTCGATCTTGGCCATCTGCAGCAGCTCGTTGATCATGTCGAGCAGCGATCGGCCGCTGCGCAGGATGTGGCCGATGTAGCGCACGCGCTTCGGATCGGCGGACTGATCGGCCTTCGCGATCTCGTCGAGCAGCTCCGCGAAACCGATGATCGAATTCAGCGGCGTGCGCAGCTCGTGGCTCACGTTGGCGAGGAACTCGCTCTTCAATCGGTTCGATTCGTACAGGCCGATGTTCGCCTGTGCGAGCTCGCTCACCTTGAGGTCGAGCGTTTCGTTCATGTGGCGAAGCCGCGACTGCGCCTTCTCGATCTCGTCGAGCATCGCGTTGAACGTGTCCGAGAGTCGCTCGAAGTCGTCGCCGGTGCGGATCGTCGAGCGGATCGCGAGGTCGCCGCGCTCGACCTTCTCGGCGACTTCCGTCAGTCGCCGCACCGGGCGGAGAACCAGCCGCGCGAGGATGGTGGCGAACACGATGGTCGCGAGCAGGCTCGCCGCGGCGCCGGAGAGGATGATCGCGATGCGGTTCTGCCGCTGCTGGGCCTCGGCGAACGGGCTGCGCCGGTCGATGACGAGGACCGCGCGCAGGGCGGTCGGATCGGCCATCGGCAGCATGGAGCCGAAGTTGATGAGCGAGTGGTCCTGGACCGCGCGCCACTCGCGCTCGCGGAGCGCGCGGAAGTAGCGATACAGCGGATCGCCGTCGGGGCCGGTCGCGACGCGGAAGTCCTCGAAGAGTTTCGGATCGCCTTCGAACTTCAGCACGACCTCGTCCAGCGCGCGATCGTCGCCGGCCGACGAGAGCGCGTCGTCGAGGCGCACCACCCGCATGTTGATCGTGCCGCCGCCGCTCACGCCGAGCGAGAAGCCGTTCGCGAGCCACGTGTCGGCGAGCTGGCGCGAGACCTCGCGCTGGCTCTCGTCGACCAGCGTCTTCATGCGCACCCACGGAACGGCGAGCGCGCCGGCGATCAGCGCGACGACCGCGAGGCCGAAGATGAGGCGACTGCGGGTCGCGAGCGAAATGCCGGTTCGACGACGAGCCGCCATCGCCGCGATTGTACGAGTACGCTCGGGGCGCCATGCGGCGCGACGGCACCGATCCCGACAACGTGCAGATGAGCGACGTGCTCTGCGACTTCTGCCTGCGCGAGTGGACCGAGGACGTGCCGTTCATCGAGGGACACCACGGAAGCTGCGTGTGCGGGGACTGCCTCGCCGCGGCGTATCGCGCGGTGGTGGTGGCGGGGCGCGACGATCGCGTCGCCGACTGCCAGTGCACGATGTGCCTCGAGCGCCGCGACGAAGCCGTCTATCGCAGCCCGACCCGCGACGTCGCGTTCATCTGCCGCCGATGCATCAAGCTGGCGGCGGGAACGCTCGAGCGCGACAAGGACCACGCGTGGCGGCGACCCGAGTCGTAACCGTTCGGCGACGATCGAGCATCGCACGCGGGGCCGGGCGCCGCGGTCGAATCGCAAGGAGCTGCGGCGAGTCGCTCCGCACGCTTCGCGCACCGATTCGTCGATCAATCACGTCGAGCGGCGGAGTTCCTCGAGCCACGCGCGGCGGAACTCGATCTCGAGCTCGCCGTGGCGCGTGAGCATTCCGAGCGCGGGAGCCGCGTCGCGGCCGTAACGATCGTGCCATCGTCGCACGCGCGATTCGACTTCCGCGAGCGACGCCAGCGCGGCGTCGACCCAGGCGCGGCGCTCGGCGGGCTTCAGCGCGGCAAGGAATCTGGCCCGCGATCGCAGCGGATCTGCGGTGACGGTCACGACCTCCGGCGCGAACGGCGGTCCGATCCACGTGCGAAGCGACGCCTGGCCCTTCGTGGTGATCGCGTACTCGCGTCGCTTGCGTTTGCCGTTGCGGGCCGACTTGCTCGCGATCAGGCCGGCCGACTCCAGGCGGCGCATGAGCGGATAGATCGCGCCGGCGCTGCCGCTCCACTGCGCGGAGGGCGAGTCGGCGAGCATCCGGCGAACCGCGTACGGGCTGCACGGCCCCAGCTGCCAGACGAGACCGAGGACGAACGACTCGAGTTCGCTGCGACGCATCTGCGTTTTTTCCGCTCCTTCGGTGACGGGTGCAACCCGGCACCGGCTTCTCCCAATAGTACGATTAGCACTATCTGTAGGAGATGCAGCCATGCTCCCGATCTTCGTCCTCGTCGCCGCCCTGTTCTCCCACAGCCCTGCCCTGACCTCGGTCGGGAAGGCTCTCGCCAGCCTCGTCGTCGGCGCGACCACCGAGTTGCCCGACACGCCGCAGGGTCGCTGCGCCGCCGACTGGTTCAAGGTCGTCGCGTCCGGCGCTCCGGAGGACGTGCGCCGGTTCGAGACCACGTATCGCTCGCCGGCCCGCCTCGCCGAGACCTCCGTCGACGTCCGCGTCGGTCGGCTCGCGGCGCTGCGGCAGGAGTTCGGCGCGTTTTCGCTTACGGACGTGCGAAGCGCCAGCGCCGCCCGCATCGACCTCGCCGCGAAGTCGACCGCGAAGGGCGACGTGACGCTGGCGTTCGTGTTCGACGCCAACGGCAAGCTCGACGCGATCGAGATCGCCTCGGGCGGCGGTCCCGGGCCGCAGCCCCTCGACGCGGATCGTCGCGCTCAGCTTGTGTCCGCCGCGGCGAAGGCCGTGCGCGACGAGTACGTGTTCCCCGAGAAGGGCGCGGCGATGAGCGACGCAGTGACGAAGGCGGCGAGCGCCGGCGCGTACGACGCGATCGCCGACGACGTCGCCCTCGCCGATCGCCTAACGCAGGACCTGCGCGCGGTCACCAACGATCGCCATCTGCGCGTGCGAGTGGCGTCGCCCGAGCAGGTGCAGCAGCGCTCGCACGCCCTCGGCGCGACCGACGACGAGATGCGTCGTGCGAACTGGCAGTTCAAGTCGTGCTCCATCGAGCCAGGCAACATCGGCGTGCTGCGCTTCGACGGCTTCGTGCCCGAGCCCGAGGCGATGAAGGTGCTCGACGCCGCCTTCGCGTTTCTCGCGCGCTGCGACGCGCTCGTCCTCGACATTCGCGCGAACGGCGGCGGCTCGCCCGAGATGCTCGATCACATCGCGGGCTACCTGTTCGACAAGCCGGTCCTCCTGAATCGGATGATCGACCGCAACGGGTCAGTCGTGGGCGAAGGCTACTCCGACGAATCGGTCCCCGGTCAGCGCTTCGCCGCCGACCTTCCGGTGTTCGTCGTCACCAGCTCGCGCACGTTCTCGTGCGCCGAGGAGTTCGCGTACGACCTTCAGGCGCTGAAGCGAGCGACGATCGTGGGCGAGACGACCGGCGGCGGCGCACATCCGGTCAAGCCCGTCATGCTCGACGACCGCATGGTCGTGATCATGCCGTACATGCGGGCGAACAACCCGATCACTCAAACCAACTGGGAAGGCGTCGGCGTCAAGTCCGACGTCGAGGTGCCCGCCGAGCAGGCGCTCGAGCGAGCCATCGAACTCGCGCGGAAGCACGTTGCGGAGCGTCGCGTCGGATCTCCGACGTGAGCCTGCGACGAGCGCGACAAAAGCACCACGGGCCGGCAAGCGCCGGCCCGTGGTCGTTCATTGGTTGTGTTCACTCGTCGACGCTCACGCGAGCGAGCGCCGAACGGGGTCGGCTCACCAGCCGCCGCGGCCACCGCCGCCGCCGCCGCCGCGCTTGAAGCCACCGCCGCCGCCACCGCCGCCGCGGCCGCCGAAGCCGCCGCCGCCGCCGAAGCCGCCCGAGCGCGGACGATCCTCGCGCGGACGCGCCTCGTTCACGACGAGGTCACGACCGCCGATGTTCTTTCCGTTGATCGCCTCGATCGCGGCCTTCGCCTGGTTCTCGTCCGGCATCTCGACGAAGCCGAACCCACGCGGGCGACCCGTATCGCGATCCATCACGAGCGACGCGGACGACACTTCACCATACGGGGCGAAGAGATCGCGCAGCTCATCCTCACTCATCTTGAACGACACGTTGCCGACGTACATTTTCATCGCAAACAATCCTCAGCCCGAGCAATCGAAAGGAAGGAATCAGTAACCGCGGCAGGAACTCGGGCGAGGCCAGACGTCGATACTGCAGGTCGTGTGGCGTTGCCCCTTGGCAGGCCACCTCCTGATGGCGAACAGGATACCGGGCCGCGGGCAGGATCGTCACTCCAATTTGCCAAGAACTTCTCTAGACTCGCAAGTTCTGGACGAGCCGCGCAGACTGCGCCGAGAGCGCTCGCCCGGCTCCTCCTTCCGAACCCCCGGGGCACCACCCAATGGCCAAGCACCGCAAACCCCATCACGGCGACGTCGTCCTTCACCTTCAGAAGTCGGTCTCAGCCCTGATCGACCTCTCCCTTCAGGCCAAGCAAGCCCACTGGAACGCCACCGGGCCCTCTTTCAAGCCGGTCCACGTCCAACTGGACGAGCTCGTCGACGTCGCCCGGGAGCACGCCGACGACCTCGCCGAGCGGATGGCGGCCCTCGGACACGCCGTCGAAGGTGGCCTCGCGGCGACGGCGAAGCGGTCGCCGCTCGAGCCGCTTCGGGACGGATTCCTCGACGCCATCGTCGCCGCAACCGAGATCGCCAAGCACCTTCGCGCGGTGGTCGACATCCTGCACGACGGGATCACAGCCCTTGATGGCACCGACCCGGTCTCGCAGGACATGCTCATCGAAGCGTCGGGAGGGCTCGAGAAGCAGCTCTGGATGCTCGAGAGCCTGAAGCGCTGACTCGATCGCGCCTCAGACCCCCACTGCCGCCGCGTCGCGATCGCTGAGCATGCCGCCGTCCGAACGATGGCGGACGGTTCCGTCGCGCTTCCAGCTTCGATCGCACCGCGGCTCGTTTCGCAGGTCACGGATCGAAGGCTTCGACGCCTGCGCATCGAGCGTCACGCGACTGACGCCGAGGAGGTCCGGCAGGTCCGCGCGGAACGGAGCGAGCTCGCCGCGCGGATCGGGCAGGACGACTTCGGCGTCGAGCGGATTCTCGATGCCCATCGACTTCGCCTGTTCGAGCGCCTCGAACGCCGCGGAGCGCGCAGCCATGACCTGCGGCCAGCGCTGGTCGGCCGACGCGCCGGCGGCGCGGAGCCGTCGATACGTCTCGGTGTGCACGCAACGGCCGTCGGACTTCCACAGCGCCTTGAACGCCTCGTCGGCGGTGTGCGGCACGAGCGGCGCGAGCAGGCGCACGAGCGCGTCGGCGATGTCCCACATCACCGATTGGGTCGCACGACGGCGCGGCGCGTCCTTCCGATCGCAGTAGAGGCGGTCCTTCGTAGCCGCGCAGTAGATCGCCGACATCGTGTCGTTGCAGAAGTCGTAGATCGCCAGATGCGCGGTGCGGAAATCGAACGAGGCGTACGCCGAGAGGACCGTCTCCTCCATCTCGGCCGCCGCGTGATACGCCCACGCGTCGATCGACGCGGGATCGAGCGCGGTCGGCGCCACGTAGTCGCCGGTCTCCTCGGATGTGCGCGGGCGGAAGTCGTCGAGGTTGCTGAGCAGGAATCGCAGCGTGTTGCGCACCTTGCGGTAGCTCTCGCCGGCGATGCGGAAGAACTCCATGTCGACCTTGATGTCGTCCTCGTACGCAAGGCTCGAGACCCACCACCGCGCGACGTCGGCGCCGACCTCCTTGAGAAGGTCCTCGACCTCGATCGTGTTGCCTAACGACTTCGACATCTTCTTGCCGTGCTTGTCCACCATGAAGCCGTGCGTGAGGATTCGGCGCATCGGCGGCTCGCCCGTCGCGCCGAGCGCGGGGAGGAGCGAGAGCTGGAACCAGCCGCGGTGCTGGTCGCTGCCTTCGAGATACAGGTCGCACGGATAGCCGAGCTGCCGCTGGCGCATCACCGAATGCCACGAACTGCCGGCCTCGAACCACACGTCGAAGATGTCGTACATCTTTTCGAGCGCGGAGACGTCGAGACCCTTGGGAGCGTCGGCGTCGCGGGCGGCGTCGTACGCCGCGAGCAGTTGCGCAGGCGTCTCCTGGAACCACGCGTCGCTTCCGCGGGCGGCGAACGCGCGAGCCACGGCGCGCACGCTCGCCGGCGTCATGAACGCGGTCCCGTCGGGCATGCGGAACGCAGGGATCGGAAGGCCCCACGCCCGTTGCCGCGAGATGCACCAGTCGGGTCGGCTCTCGAGCATGCCGCGCATGCGGTTGCGACCCCAAGGCGGAACGAACTCGACCGTGCGTTCGACTGCGTCGAGCGCGGCCGCGCGCAGCGACTGATGGCGGCGCTTCCCGGGGCGATCGACGCCGATGAACCACTGCTCGGTCGCGCGGAAGATGACCGGCGTCTTGCTGCGCCAGTCGTGCGGATAGCTGTGGCTGAACGTGTGCGAGAAGAAGAGGTGGCCCGACTCGCGCAGGCGATCGACGACGAGCCCGTTCGCCTTCCAGATGTCCATGCCGCGCAGCCACTCCGGCACGGTGTCGTCGTACGTGCCGTCCTCGCGCACCGGGCAGTAGATCGGCAGGCCTTCCTTCAGCCCGGTGCGGTAGTCCTCGGCGCCGTGTCCCGGCGCGGTGTGCACGAGGCCGGTGCCGTCCTCGAGCGTGACGTACTCCGCGTGCACGATGCGGCCTTCGCGCGGCGCGGACCCGTCGGTCGCGAACGGATGGCGATAGCGCAGCCCGACCAGGCGCGAGCCGTCGACCTCGCCGAGCACTTCGACCTTCTCCGCCTTCGCCGCCTTCGTGACCTTGTCGACGAGCTCCGTCGCCATGACGGTCTCCGCGCCGTCGACGCGCACGAGGCTGTAGCGGTTGCGCTCGTGGATGGCGATCGCCAGGTTCGCCGGTAGCGTCCACGGCGTCGTTGTCCAGATCATGAACGACGGCGTCGCGTCGAGTTCGACGCCGAACGCCGCCGCGACCGCCTGGCGATCGGTCGCCTCGAAGTCGACGTAGACCGAGACGTCGTCGCGGTCCTCGTACTCGAGCTCGGCTTCGGCGAGCGCGGTCCGATTCGCGATCGACCAGTGCACCGGCTTCTTGTCGCGATAGACGAAGCCTTCTTCGATCAGCGACGCGAACACCTCGAGCGTTCCCGCCTCGTAGTCCGGCGCCATCGTGTAGTACGGGTTCGCGTAGTCGCCAAGCGTCAGCAGGCGCTGCATCTGTCCGCTCTGGAGCTTGATGAACTTCTCCGCGGACTTCGCGCACTCGCGGCGCACGGCCATGCGGCGGTGATCCGGGGCGAGCTCGTCGAGCTTCTTCGCCTTGCCGCTTTCCACGAGCTCGGTCATCACCTTGTGCTCGATCGGAAGGCCGTGGCAGTCCCAGCCGGGCACGTACGGACAGTCGAGCCCTTCCATGAGACGGCTGCGCACCACGATGTCCTTGAGCACCTTGTTCATCAGGTGCCCGATGTGGATCGAGCCGTTGGCGTACGGCGGTCCGTCGTGGAAGACGAATCGCGCCTTGCCCGCTCGCGCGTCGCGGATCTTTCGATACAGCCCGATCTCGTCCCAGCGCTTCTGCGACTGTGGCTCGTTCTGCGCGAGGTTCGCCTTCATGGCGAAGGCGGTCTTCGGGAGATTCAGCGTTGCCTTGTAGTCGGGCATGACAAAGTCCGTTCTGGCGAGGGAAGTCAGGCTTCGGGATGTTCGCCGGGCTTCACCGTCTCGTTGAGGTATCGCTGGAAGTCGCCCATGCGATAGCTCAGGAAGCAGAAGGCGTGGTGCAGTGCGAACCACTCGAGATCGGTCGGATCCTTGGTCAGGTCGTTCCGCAGCCGATTCAACTCGGCGAGGACCGTCTCGGCTTTGACGCGGGGCTGGTCAGACATGGGAGAGTCCTCGAATCCGTCGGAGTCGACGTCAGTGCACGTGGTCCGCGGAGTGATCGTGATGATGTCCGTCGACATGCGTGTGGGTCGACGCCTCGAACCTGCCGAGGACGAGCGCGAACGCGAGTCCGATGGTCAACGCGATCGAGAGACCCACGCGATCGTGGCGATGGAACTGGAGTTCGGGCAAGAGGTCGCTCGACGCGATGCAGATGAACATGCCCGCGGAGAACGCGAGCGCGATCGGCGCGAGTTGTTCGACGCGATCGCCCGCGGCGCCGAAATAGAAGAGGCCGACGCCCGCGGGCACGAGGACTGCGAGCAGGATGTTTGCGAACACCCGCGTTCGAAGCGGCGAACCCGCGCGACGCATGAGGAGCGCGAGCGTCATCGAATCGAACGGCTTGTGCAGCACGATGACGAGGAACGTTGCGACGCCCGCGAGCGCGCCGCCGTTCGCCCCGCCGTGCGTCACGCCGACGGCGACGCTCGCCGCGAGCGCGACTCCCTCGAGCAGGCAGTGCACGCCGAGCCCGACGAGCGCGCCGAACCAGCCATAAGCGCCGGGCCTTCCGGCGCCGACCTTCGCATCCGCCGCCGCGTGCGCGTGGCCGTGGTGCGATCCGTGCGCGTGGTCATCGCCGGCGCAGGACGACTCGGCGGCGGCGGCGTCGATCGGCTCGTGGTGGTGGAAGTGCGAAAAGCGCTCGAGGAGAAAGAGCGAGAGGAACCCCACCGCCACCCACACCATGATCGGGTCGAGCAAGTTGTGGCCTTCGGCCCACGGGGTACCGGTCTGCCCTTCCGCGCGGATCATCACGGCGTGCGGCAAGAGGTGAAAGAGCCCCACGCCAAGCATCACTCCGGCGACAAAGGAGAGGGCGAACTGCAATGAGCGATGGGAGAGTCGCAGCAGGCTCGGGGCGAGACCGCCCGCGAGCGACGCGCCGACGATGAGCGCCGAATAGAGGATGAGCAGGAGTTGCGGCGACATGGCGCGGGTTGGGATTGACCGCTTCCGGCGATCGAGGGGCCGAAGCGCCGAAGGGTCGGAGGGTACTTCGGGTTCTCAGAACCCGGCAACAGGAGGCACGACACGACCGCCACCCTCGGCTATACTCCCCGCCCTGATGTTGGGGTGGTAGCTCAATTGGGAGAGCGCCTCGGTCGCATCGAGGAGGTTGTGAGTTCGATCCTCATCCACTCCATTGGGCCTCGTCGCCGCAGGCGACGAGGCCCAATTGCGTTACTGGTTGAGGCAGGCCCGTCCGGGCCTGCGGGGAGAGATGGTTGAGGCAGGCCCGTCCGGGCCTGCGGGGAGAGATGGTTGGGGCAGGCCCGTTCGGGCCTGCGAGGAGACTTGTTTGAGGCAGGCCCGTTCGGGCCTGCGGGTGGCGTCGTCGCTGCGCTTGACGCCACTTCCTTGTTCGTTTCCCGCCGCGCTGCGCGGCGGGAAACGAATGGGCCTGGCGAAACCGTGCGTTTTTCGCGCGCGCGGCGATAGTCTGGGCGCGTGACGACCGCGGAAACACAGCCCGGCCTCGCCTCCCGACTCGCTGGCGCGGATGCGCTGGCGCTTGAGGGCAACGCGCTCTATCAGACGCCGGCGATGCGGCAGTGGCTGCGATTCAAGAAGGCGCATCCGGAGTGCCTCCTCCTCTTTCGCATGGGGGACTTCTACGAGCTCTTCGATCGCGACGCGATCGTCATCCATCAGGCGCTCGGCCTCACGCTCACCGAACGGACGAAGGGCATGCCCATGGCCGGCGTGCCGTTCCACTCCGCCGAGGGCTACATCCGCCGCCTCATCGACCAGGGATTCCGCGTCGCGATCTGCGATCAACTGCAGGATCCGAAGGACGCGAAGGGCGTGGTCGACCGCGGCGTCACCCGCGTGCTCACGCCGGGCACGCTCGTCGACGAGTCGCTCCTCGACGAAGCGAAGACGAACGAGTTAGCCGCGGTCTGCGTGGACGGCGAACGCAGCGCAGTCGCGCTCGTCGAACTCTCGACCGGCGCGTTCCGCGTCCTCGAGTGCCCGGTCGCCCGCCTCGCCGACGAACTGCAGCGACTCGGCCCCGCGGAAGTGCTGTTCGCCGAAGAGACCGACGGCAGCGCGAATCCGCAGGCCCGCGCCGCCCTCGACGCGCTGCACGCGGCCCGCGGCTCGGCGCTCTCGCCGCGCCCCGCGTGGACGTTTCGCACGCGCGACGCCGCCGACGCGCTGCGCGGCCACTTCGGCGTCGCCACGCTCGAAGGATTCGGGCTCGCACCCGACATGCCGGCGACGCGGGCCGCGGGCGCGCTCCTGCGCTACGTACTCGACACGCAATCGAGCGATCGCGCGCCGGGCGAGCCGTCCGGCACGCTCGCCCACCTGCGCCCACCGACGCGCGTGCCGACCGACGACTTCGTGGTCATCGACGGGACCAGCCTGCGCAGCCTTGAGATCGAGCGCACGCTCCGCTCGGGCGGCGTGCAGGGCACGCTGCTCGCGACGATCGATCGCTGCCGCACCGCGATGGGACGACGGCTGCTGCGGCACTGGCTCTGCTTTCCGCTCCGCGACCGCGCTCCGATCGAGGCGCGACAACGCCGCGTCGCGGCGATCGTGCACGACGAGCGATTCGCCGATGCGCTCGGCGAGCGCGTCGCGCTCGTGCAGGACGTCGCCCGAATCGCCGGGCGCGTGGGCACCGGCCGCGCCACGCCGCGTGATCTCGTCGCGCTCGGCCGTTCGCTGGCGCAGCTCGACGGACTTCGCGAATTGCTCGACTGTCGCCCGGCCTTCGCGCCGGATCTCGCGACGCTCGACGGCGTGCGGGCCGCGCTCGCGCCGCTCGCCGACCGCATCGTGCGCTCGTGCGTCGATCATCCGCCGGCGCACCTGCGCGAAGGCGGCCTCTTCCGCGACGGCGTCGACGCGACGCTTGACGACGCGCGACTGCTGCAGCGCGACGCGAACTCGTGGCTCGCGGCCTACCAGAAGCGACTCGTCGACGAGACCAACATCCCGTCGCTGAAGGTCGGCTTCAACAAGGTGTTCGGCTTCTACATCGAGATCACGCACGCCAACGTCGACAAGATCCCGGCGATCTTCAGCCGCAAGCAGACGCTGAAGAATGCGGAACGCTACATCACGGCCGAGCTCAAGGCGTTCGAGGACAAGGTGCTCACCGCGGAGTCGCGAGCGATCGAGCGCGAGCGGACGCTCTTCCTCGCGCTGTGCGAGGACGTGGCGGCGCACGCCGACGCGCTCGGGCGCTACGCGGACGCGGTCGCCACGCTCGACGCGCTGCGATCGCTCGCGGAGATCGCGCGTCGCGAGCGATGGACGATGCCGGCGATCGTCGATCATCCGCTCCTCCGCGTGCGCGAAGGCAGGCATCCGGTCCTCGAGTCGATCCTGCGCGAGCGATTCGTGCCGAACGACTGCACGTTAGGCGGCGACGACGGCGCGACCGCCGGCACGCTGGCGCTCATTACCGGCCCGAACATGGCGGGCAAGTCGACATTCATTCGACAGGTCGCGCTCATCGTCCTGCTCGCGCACGTCGGCAGCTTCGTGCCCGCGAGCGAGGCGACAATCGGCGTCGTCGATCGAATCTTCACCAGGATCGGCGCGAGCGACGAGTTGCACACCGGCCAGTCGACGTTCATGGTCGAGATGACCGAGACGGCGAACATCCTGAATCACGCGACGCGATCGAGCCTCGTGATCCTCGACGAGATCGGCCGCGGCACGAGCACGCTCGACGGGCTCAGCCTCGCATGGGCGATCGCCGAGACGCTTGCCGCCCGCGGCTGCCGCACGCTCTTCGCGACGCACTATCACGAGCTCACGTCGCTCGCCGATCGCTTGCCCGCGATCACCAACCTGCACGTCGCAGTGCGCGAGTGGGAGGATCGCGTGATCTTCCTGCACCGCATCCTGCCCGGGCGCACCGACCGCAGCTACGGCATCCACGTCGCGAAACTCGCGGGCCTGCCCCGCGAAACGGTCGATCGCGCCACGAAGTTGCTCGAGACGCTCGCGGTCGAGACCGAGGAGGCGAGTTCCCGCGTGCGCCGCACGGCCGGCGAGTCGACGCGCGCCAAGCCCGAGCCGCAGCTCTCGCTCTTCACCGAGTTCCTGCCGCATCCGGCGGTCGAGACGTTGCGCTCGATGTCGCTCGACGCGATGACGCCGCTCCAGGCGTTCGACGCGCTGCGCGCGTTGAAGGACTCGATCGAACGCGCGACATGACCGGTTGACTGGCCCACGAGGTGCCGGCGATCGACGGTCGTGCGCCCGTGAAAGTTGAACGGTTCGCAACGCTGATTTGGTCGACGATCGCCGCCGCTTGCGGCGATCTTGGGCAAAGTCAGCGATGGGAACTGTCCAAAGGTCGGGGGCACACTACACCACCGCGCTCTCGTGGTAGCTGCTCGCGAAGTTCGACACGTCGGTCGAGTCCACGTCGCCGTCGCGGTCCCAGTCGGCGTCGGGGTAGTAGCCGCTCGTGCCGATCGACTTGCCCTGCGCGCCGCGGGCGCGGTCGTAGTCGGCGGAGCTCACCGCGCCGTCGCCGTCCACGTCGCGGGCGGGGTGGTGCCGGGCCTCGCCGTAGGCGTCGTAGTCCACGCGCTCGACGAGCGTCGCGGACGAGTCGAGCACCGCGATCGTCGAGAACTGCAAGTCGCTGAGCGCGTAGTCGCCGCGGCGGCCGCCCGTCGACGAGTAGTTCGAGTCCGACGCCGCGTTGTTGTTCTGGCGGCGCAGGCGGGCCAGCCTTCCCTGTCTTGGCGCGGTGAGAGATCGTCGGGGGACAATCAAGTGCGCTTGGCGATTCTGGCGAGCATCTTCGGCCCGATCTCCTCGTTCTCGTGGAACGCGAAGACGAAGTCCGGCCACCCTTCGCGCGACAGCATTCGATGCGAGCCCGATGACCGCTTCTCCCGCAAGCCGATGCGCAGGGGCGCCGCGAGGACTCGTCTCGCCCGTGAACTGCTCCACTCGCTCATGCGGCCCGGAACACGATGGTGAAGAACTCCGCACCGCCCTCGCCATGCTCAAGCCGCTCGGCGACCACCCTGAGCGCCAACGCCTGCGCCCGGAATCGCGCCTCGTCACGGCTCGCGCCGTACGCCATCACGCCCGACAGCGTCGGCACTTCCGCGATCCAGCGTCCGTCGGCTTCGATCTCGGATTCGATCGTGAATTCCATGCCGTTTCCTCGTCCTGAACCGACTCTACCCGGCGCCGAGACGGAATGCCACGCCGGTGTCGAGACGCGACGAACCGACGGCGACAACGGCGCATGCCGCGGTGGCACGGCTCGCACCACGCGGGATGCTCGACGCATGCGACGTGGGCGCAGGAACTCGTGAGGCGTCCCCCGCGCCGACTGGGTCGTTCGACCTCGAACCGATCCAACCGGGGTGATCCGCGGCAAGCGAAGCATCCGAGCGCACGCTCGCGATCCCGTTTGCACGTGGCGGCAAGGCTACCGCGCACATCCAAGGTCCCCTGAAAGTGCCGACTTTTTTCTGGTGACCGCGGAGTGCGGAGATCGCGAGCGAGGGCGCGGCGCGATTGAGCGGCGGAGCGGACAGAGCACGCTTGAAGAGGTGTGTCCACAGTCCCTCCCTGAAGAGGTGTGTCCACAGTCCCTCGGACAGAGCACGCTTGAAGAGGTGTGTCCATAGTTCCTCACGCCGACGCGCCGCGGGGCGGGTGAGCGGCGGAGTGGACAGAGCACGCTTGAAGAGGTGTGTCCACAGTCCCTCCCTTGAAGAGGTGTGTCCACAGTCCCTCGCTCCGGTCCCTGAAGAGGTGTGTCCACAGTCCCTCGTGACAGAGCACGCTTGAAGAGGTGTGTCCACAGTCCCTCCTGAAGAGGTGTGTCCACAGTCCCTCACTGAAGAGGTGTGTCCACAGTCCCTCACGCCGCTCCCGCCGACGCGCCGCGGGGCGGGTGCGCCTCGCGCACCCGCCCCGCAAACGGCCGACCATTGGACTTGCCCGCGTCCGACGAACGCTTCCACCGGGACAAGGCGGAAGTGACCGGTCGAAGAGACCGGGCCCGGCTCGGACCAGTCGGTCACGTTGGTCGGACGGCACCGGCGCCGGGCTACGGCGTCCAAGACCCAAGGAGAACGCCGAGGTCGGCGCCGTCGACGCTTCCGCTTCCGTCCAGATCGGCGAATGGACCGGCGGAGCCCCAGGCGCCGAGGAAGAGACCGAGGTCGGCGCCATCGACATCGCCGTCGCCGTCCAGATCGCCCGGGATCGGCGCGGCACACACGAACCCGCGCACCACGACATCGTCCACGCCCGCCTCAACGATGGACGCGGCGCCGGTATCCCGGGCGACCCAACGAAGTTTCATCGTGGAGGTCGGCGCGATGATGCCGTTGATGCTGAAGGACTTGAAGGTCCAAGCATGGGCGTTGGTCGAGACCGACTCGAGCGCCACCCACGAGGCACCATTGTTGTTGGAGATCTGGACCGGCATGATGTCGGTGTTGGGATTGGCCCCCTGGTCGTTGGAGTACCAGCGCCAGTAGCTGACCTCCACCGCGTCGAAGCCGGTGGCGTCGAACGATGGCGATGTCAGCGTGGTGGCGCCGCCATCCACGTCGTCCGAGCCGAGGGCCGTGCCGATGACGGACTGCCCGGTGATCCAGCAGAGGGTCCCTGGCGCTTCGGTGTGGTCCTCCCACGGCTGGGCGAAGTTCCAGACTGGCGCGACGCGCGTCCAGATCCCGGCCGTGGCGGTGTCTCCCGGCGCGCCGACCGTCCAGCCCGTGCTCGCGCCCTCCATGTGGTCCTCGAAGGGGATGGACATGGATCCGGCGGAGGTCGCGGTGTGGAACGACGCCGGGGCATCGGCCGGGTCGCGGGCGACGACTCCCATGGTCGTCTGCACCTCCACGTAGAACTGCATGGTGCTCAGGCAGGGACTGGCAGGGACCTGCACCTCGTACGAGTGCGGCGCGACCTCGGACATCGGGGCCGCGAAGAACGGTCCGGTGGCGTCGGTGCGCCAATGGAGCACCCCGCTGCCGGGCTGCGGCTGGGTGGCCAGCGGCGAGACGTTCACCCGCAGCGTCGTCGTGCCGTCGGGCATGACGTGGGCGGGAACGCCGTCGGGATACGTGAACTGGACCGCTTGCGACACCTGCGGATCGAGGCCATGGGCACCGAAGGCGCTCACGATGTCGGTCGAGTGCGGCGTCCCATCGGTGATGTCGGCGTTGTCGTCGTCGAGCGTCAGGTAGTCAACGGCGATGTCCGCCTCGATGGTCGACGTCGGACCGTGCAGCGGTATGGCGTTCACCACGATGCTCCGGAGCATCGCCTGATAGTCCGAAGGGTACTTGGCGTGCCAGATCGTGCGCAGGTCCCACACGCAACCGGAGAGCACGGTCCCGCAGGTGTGGATCTCGTAGCCGCAGCTCGAGCAATTGGTCGCGTTGTACTGGCATGTGTTGTTCGCGTCGCGGGCTCCCGACCCGCAGTCGTTGGCGACGCCGATGCCGATGACCGACTGGTCGGAGACAAGGATGCTCATGCAGTCGCCGGTGCCCTCGCCGTAGGGGCCCTGGCCGCTGCCGGCCGAGGCGACCAAGTGGTGCCCGTACTCGTGATGCACCACGCTGCCGAACGCCATGTTCGCGCATCCGCTGCCGGCGACGGCGAAGTTGATGGCGTTGCCGTCGTAGAAGGCGTTGCAGCCCTGGGCGAGGTTGACGCGGATCTTGAACGCGTCCGGACCCGACTGGGCCGAGATGACCGGAAACGCAGGAGCCTGCTCGAGCACCAGATCACGCACCTCGTTGGCGCGGACATAAGCGTTCACCTGCGCCCGGAGGAGGGCGCTGGAGTTCGCGGCGTTGTGCATCAGCGTCATCGCCCCTCCCGACGGCGCAGAGACCGTGGAGAGCGGACCGGCTTGGTCTGCGATCGTGAAGTACAGGCCGCCAATCGTCGAAACGCCGCTCGTGACGCCGTCGGGCACGTTCGATGCGGAGAAGAACCCGTTGGCGTCGGCGTACCAGAGGTCGCCCCCGAACAGGATGGACGCGTACGGCAAGGCCGTCGGAACCTCGGGGGCGCACAGGTCGGACGCCGCTCCCTCCGTCGCCATGCCGAGCACCTGTCCGCCCGCGTCAACGTCGCGGATGAGGCTCTCCTCGTGGAGGATCGCGCCAGTGCCCGCGTCCACGACGTAAAGGCGCCTCTGATACGCCTCGCTGGCGAGCGCGGAACCCTCGGTCGCGACGAACGCGTGGGCCAGGCGCGGGGCGTCGATCGAATTGTCGGCGCCGGCCCAGACGACGGCGCGCATGTCGGAGAGTGTCGGCGTCGTCGCGAACCTGCCACTGACCGCCGCCAGCAAGGACGCCGCGTTGATCGCCGGCGCGGGCATCGCCCCTGCGTCGAGCGCCTCACCGAAGGCGCCGAGGTCGCGGAGCGAGCTGGTGGCAAGAACCGCTGGGAATCCCGGCTCGTTCCGCACGAGCACGCGAAGGTCACTCCGGAACACGGGAAGGCCGCCGCAGAACTGCGTGTAGCACACCAGCGTGAACTTCGAGGCGCCCGTGGCGGGATCGTGCACCAGCGGCAGCACATGCTCTCCCGACGGGAAGGGCCCGACCGGCGCCAAGTGCCGCGGCGCCACTCCGAAGATGGCGGAGTGAGCCTGGACGAACGCGTCGGCGCTCTCCACGGGCGTCCCCCCTCCGGAGAACGCCCGACCGAAGACGCGGGTGATTCCGAGATCGCGCGTGGTGATCGCAGTCTTGGGATTGGCCGCCGCGAACGCGGCGCGGGCCGAGAGGACCGCGGTCGACGGGCTCCTCGCGGACGTCGGTCGCTCCCGGGCCGCGGCATCCGACGGTCCGGTCCCGCTCCAAGCGCTTGGCGGCGCCGCGAGCGGCACTAGGCCGACCAGGAGGGCGGCAAGAAACGAAGGAACCGGACGAGCGAATCCGCTCGCTGCGCCAGGGCGCGTGCCGGTCCCTGGCCGGGCGATCGGGATGCGGTGGTCGATCCGACTAGGCGAGGATCCGGGATGTGCCTTGTGGCGCGTGCGTGCAGTCATGAAGGGGCTCCAGCTGAAGGGTTGCTCACGCCGCCGGACGGCCAGGCGGCCGCTCGGTGCGTTCCCGCTCAAGGCGATGCCGCCCGGCTCCCGGCGCCGGGAATTCGGGCTACCCAGCGAAGAAAGATGGACCAGCAACGACATCGGGCGGGCACGCCCTTCCCTGCCCCTGGGGATCCAAAGGGGGATCCAAATGGCCACACCCTTTCGGCAGGGCTGCACGCGATTGGCCACACCCTTGGACCGTCCCGCTTGAAGAGGTGTGTCCACAGTCCCTCTTCGCTTGAAGAGGTGTGTCCACAGTCCCTCTGCAGTCCCTCTGGACAGTCGATGGGATGCGCCGGCCGACAGCCATCGTGACGAGCGCGCTGCAGTGGGAGCGGCCGCTCGAGCTTCAGCAGCCACCATCTGGCCAGACCAGTGCGCAGCTTGGGGATCCAAAGGGGGATCCAAATGGCCACACCCTTTCTGGGATCCAAATGGCCACACCCTTTCGGCAGGGGGATCCAAATGGCCACACCCTTTCGGCAGGGCTGCACGCGATTGGCCACACCCTTGGACCGTCCCGCTTGAAGAGGTGTGTCCACAGTCCCTCCCACAGTCCCTCTCCGAAGAGGTGTGTCCACAGTCCCTCTGGACAGTCGATGGGATGCGCCGGCCGACGGCCATCGTGACGAGCGCGCTGCAGTGGGAGCGACCGCTCGAGCTTCGGCAGCCACCATCTGGCCAGACCAGTGCGCAGCTCAGACCAGTGCGCAGCTCGCCACGAAGCTGCTGGAGACGCTCGCCGTCGAGACCGAGGACGCGAGTTCCCGCGTGCGCCGCACGGCCGGCGAGTCGACTCGCGCGAAGCCCGAGCCGCAGCTCTCGCTCTTCACCGAGTTCCTTCCGCATCCGGCGGTCGAGACGTTGCGCTCGATGTCGCTCGACGCGATGACGCCGCTCCAGGCGTTCGACGCGCTGCGCGAGCTCGTCCGAACCGCCCGCGGCGGCGGATAGTCCGCTGCGGAGCCTGGCGAGAATTCGCGGCGAATCTGCCGGGTCGAGGTCGCCCCGACCGGTTGACCGAGGGAGAATCGCTTGGCCCGTCCATCGACCGCATGACGCCGACCGCCGCCGACGACCGCCTTCGCACTTCGACCGACCGCGTGTGCGGGCGCCTCGCGATCGCGGCGCGGGCGTGGACCGTCGCTCTTGCCGTGGCGATCGCGTGCGACGCGCGAGCCGCCCCGCCGACGACGACGGCAGGCAATCGTCCGACCTCCGCCAAGCTCTCCCAAGGCGTGACGCTCGCCGACGCACCGGCGGAGGAGCGGGCGGCGATCGATCGACTCCGCAACAGCGAGAGCTGGGTGCGCCGCGCGATCGCCGCGGAGCGGCTCGCCCGCTTCGACTGCCCGACGAGCGAGGAGATGCTGCGCACGCTGCTGCGCGACAAGTCCTGGCAGGTCCGCTGCTACGCGCTCGTGAACTGCGCGCGGCGCGGATTGAAGGTCGCGGAGGGCGGCTTCGCGAGCGAGCCGAGCCCGATCGTGATGCGCACCGCGCTGCGCTGCCGCTATGCCGTCCCGAGCGAGCCGCTCGCGGCGCTCGCGGAGCGCCTCGCGAAGAGCGATCGGCTCGACGACAAAATGCTGGCGCTCGAGCTCATTCTCGCCGCCGACCTGCACGGCAAGCAGTTCGATCGCGAGGATTTGCTTCAGACGATCGTCATGCGCATGGATCGCGTCGAGACCGGCGAACTCTCGCCGCGCCTCGCGGCGATCACCTCGGGCCGCGACTCGGGCCGCAGCTATCGATGGCGCGATTGGCTTCGCAAGAACCGGAAGGAGCCCGGTCTTCACGGCGGATTCGTGGTGCCCGCGTCGATCGCCGAGCGCGAGGACGGCTTTCTCGCGGCGGTGCCGAGCGAGCGCTTCGTCGAGCTCGAACGCCACTTGGGCGACCTCTCGTCGCGCGAAGTCGATCTCGCGATCATGCTCGACTGCACCGCCAGCATGAGCGGCGAGCTGGCGGAATGCCAAGCGGGCGTCGACGCGCTCATGCTCTTCGCCCGCGGCGTCGTCAAGGACCTGCGCGTCGCGATCGTGGGCTACCGCGATCGGCACGACAAGTGGGAGACGCAGGTGTTCGACTTCACCACCTCGGTCGCCGACGCCCGCGATCGACTGTGGATGCTCTCCGCCGAGGGCGGCGGCGATCGGCCGGAATCGGTGAGCCTCGCGCTCAAGGCCGCGTACGCGAAGCTGACCTGGCGCGAAGGCAAGTCGCTCAACGCGATCCTCATCGGCGACGCGCCGCCGCATCCAGGGACCGGCGAGCAATGCGTGGACTACGCGCGACGCGCGCACACGGTCGGCATCACCACCTACGCGATCGCGCCGCACGTTGACGTGCCGAAGAAGAAGACCGACGAACAGGGCGCCGAACAGGGGGACGCACCGAGCGGTCGCGACGCCGAGGACGATCCGTCGAAGCCCCCGTCGCCCGACGCGAAACCGCCGGCGCAGACCGAACCGCCGCGACCCGGACCGCAGCCGTGGTTCCGCAAGCGAACGCCGGGAAGCCCGTGGCGCCAGAAGCTCGCCCCGGGTGAAGTCGAGTATTTCGCGGAGATCGCCGAGGCCGGCGGAGGTCGAGCTGTTGCGCTGCCGCGCGATGCGTCGCTGATCGCGGAGATCGCGGGCATCACCTTTGGTGACCGATTCCAAGACGAGATCGAAGCGTTCTTCGACGACTGGATGTCGCTCTGCCGCTGAGGTCGTCGACTCGGCGCATTCGCGATCCGAACGCGCTCAAGGCGTCGTCGTCGCTTCGTCGCCGTGCACCAACGTCCAGCAGTGCTCGAGGAGCGCGTCGCGCCCTTCGCCGGTGGCGCCGGAGATCGCGACGCAGCGGTCGCGCGTCAGTCGCAGCCGACTGCGCAGCTTCTTTAGGAGCGGCTCGCGCTCGTCGTCGGGCACGAGGTCGAGCTTGTTGAAGGCGACGAGCTCGGGCTTGTGCGCCAGCGCCTCGCTGAACGCGGCGAGCTCGCCGCGAATCGTTCGATAGTTGGCGACCGGATCGGTGCCGTCGAGCGGCATCACGTCGACGACGTGCACGAGGACGCCGGTGCGCTCGATGTGCTTGAGGAAGTCGTGCCCGAGTCCCGCACCCTCGCTGGCTCCCTCGATGAGCCCGGGAATGTCGGCGACGACCACGCGACGCTCGGTGTCGAGCTCCGCGATGCCCAACTGCGGCACGAGCGTGGTGAACGGATACGACGCGACCTTCGGGTTCGCCCGCGAGATCGCCTTGAGGAGCGTGGACTTGCCGGCGTTCGGCAGGCCGATCAGCCCGACGTCGGCGATGAGCTTCAGCTCGAGCCGGATCCGCCGCTCGACCGGCTCGCCGCCGACCTCGAACTCGGTCGGCGCCTGATGCGTCGGGGTCTTGAAGTGATCGTTGCCGCGACCGCCGCGGCCGCCCTTTGCGACGATGAACTCCTGCCCGGCTGTCGTGATGTCGACGAGCAGTTCGTCGGTCTCGGCATCGAACACCAGACATCCGAGCGGCAGTCGAACGCGGCAATCGGCGCCGTCGCTGCCGTGGCACTTCTTGCCCGAGCCGCGCTCGCCGTCCTTCGCGAAGAAGTGCATGCGATAGGCGAACTCGACCAGCGTGTCGAGGTGCGGATCGCCGACGAGGACGACATCGCCGCCCTTGCCGCCGTCGCCGCCGTCCGGTCCGCCCTTCGGGATTCCCTTCTCGCGCCGGAACGAGGCGCTGCCGGTGCCGCCGCGGCCGCTGCGCACGGTGATGATGGCGGTATCGACGAGCATCGTGCGATCTGCGGGCGTGCGACCTGAGGGGAAAAGAAACGACCGGCTCGATGGCGGGCCGGTCGTGCGAGTCGATGAGGTCGATCTGGAGCGAGCGCGGTCGATGCGAGCAGCGAGGCCCTGCAGGTCTCCGCGGTCACCGCATCGCGAGCGAGCTACGCGGGTGTCCGTCGGACACCGTCGCAGACTCAGCCGGCGACGACGAACTGCGGGACGCTCGGGTCGGCCGGAATCACGTCGACCATGCGGCCACGGAAGCGAACGGTGCCGTCGACCTGCGCCATGAGCGAGTCGTCCTTGCAGCGCTGGACGAGGTACCCCGCCTTCCACGGAGTGCCGCACTGCCGAATGATGATCGCGCCGGCCCGGGCGAACTGACCGCCGTAGAGCTTGATGCCGCGGAACTGCGGATTCGAGTCGCGACCGTTCTGGGTGGAACCTTGTCCCTTCTTGTGAGCCACTGCAGCACTCGCTTTCAACTGGATCGACGGCTACCCACGGGGGTGCGCCGGCGAAGACCGGGCAGTATACGGAACGGTCAGCGTGCGGCAAGCACGTCGACAACTCCGGCGACACCTCGCGCCAAAGGGGATCGACGAGCGATGCCCCGCTCCAGCGTTATCGCCAGAGCCAGACGCCGTAATCGGTTCGGCGATCGGCGCCGTCCTTGAGGTCCTCGTCGACCGAGGCGGGTTGGACCGGGCTACTTCCGCGGGCGACCGGGTCGCCGGGCACGAGGTAGTTGAAGCGGATGGTCCAGCGCTCGGCCCGTGGCTGGCCGGTGCGCGGGTCGGCGACCTTGCGAACCTTGCCGCTGGCGCCAGCCACGAACACCGTGAACTCGGTGACCTGAAGATCGGCCGCCGGCCACACGACGAGTCCTTCCTTCGCGTTCTCCTCGCCGACGTGGATCTCGCCGATGACCTGATTCTGGTCCTGCATCAGCGGATTGCCGAGGAGCCGCAGGAGGTTCCTCGTCACCTCGGTCGGCACCGAGCGGCCGGAGAGCTCGATCGCGCCGCCGTCGGTGAACAGCTCGAGCCGCGGCGCCCACATGCGGTCCTTGCCCGTGCGATTGATGACCTTGTACGTGAAGTACCAGTACGCCTTGCCGGTCTCTGCGTCGGTGTACATGCGCAACGCGCCGGGGCGGAAGTCGAGTTCCCAATCCATCGCGCGAACGTAATGGCCACCGAGCGTGGACGACGTGCTCGCCGGCGCGGTCTTCGGCGCGGTATTTGGCGCGGTCGTGGTGGCGGCGGGCGACGCGGTGGTCGCCTGCGCGTTGCCCGGTCCCGCAGCCATGAGCACGCCGGCGAATCCGACGGCACCGGTCACTGCGCCTGCGGCGAGGACGCTACGGCACACACGAATGGACGGCACGAAACGCTGACGAATCGGCATGTAGATCGCTCCGGTCCCGAAGGAGCCGGGCAGTGTAGCGACCGCCATCGGCCGAAGGCGATACCCGACGCGAAGCGGCTACTCTTGAGTCGATGACGGACGAGACCGGGCTCGGACGAACGGCGACGCCGCTGGGTGGCTCCAGCGAACGCCGCATCGTGCGCCTCGACGCGTCGCGACGCGAAGAGGGTCTGTCGGCGCTCCTCGGGGGCGACCGCGCGAGCGTGCAACGGTTCCTGGCGTTCGCCGCGCAGACGCACCTGCGGCTCGACGGACTGTGGGCCTGCCTCTCGAGTGAGGGCCGGGCGGAGTTGGCGATCCTCGCGGCCCCGAGCGCCGGGCGAACGGCGACGCTCTTCGCCACCGCGGCGCGGTCCGCCGGCGACGTGCCGACGCTCGCCGCGCTCGTTGCGACGGCGCACCGCGAGCTCCACGATCTGGACGTCGACCTCGCCCAGGCGCTCATCGACCCGCACGACACGCTGCAGCTCGACGCCTTCGATCGCAGCGGCATGTCGCGCCTCGCAACGCTCTCGTACATGGAGCGGCCGCTGTCCCGGCGCACGCAACCGAGTCCTCCGGCGTGGCCAGACGACATTCGCGCCGAGACCTGGGATCCGCGCAACCGCGCGGAGCTCATCGCCGCGCTCGAACGCACGTACGTCGACACGCTCGACTGTCCGGCGCTTGCCGGGCTCCGCCGCGGCGAGGACGTGCTCGAAGGACATCTCCACAGCGGCCGCTACGAACCAGCGCTCTGGACGATCGTGCGTTTCGCCTCGGGAGCGCACGCGAATTCGATCGCCGGGCTCTGTCTTCTCAACGGCGCGCACGAGGCCGCCGGCTCGCGCGGCGCGGTCGAGCTCGTGTACCTCGGCCTCGTGCCCGAGGCGCGGCGCCGCGGGCTCGGACGACTGCTTCTGCAACACGGACTTTCGCTGCTCGGCGATCGCGCCGAGCGCAACGTGCTCCTCGCGGTCGACGAGCGCAACGAGCCCGCGTCGCGGCTCTATCGCGCCGCGGGATTTCGCTTCGCGCAGCGGCGCGTCGCGTTCATCCGTCCGGTGCAGCGTTCGACGTGACCACGACGCGCGGCGCGGCTCGCGACGCGCGACGTCGCTACTTCCAACTGCGGCGCGTTGCAAGCGACGCGCGCACGAGCGCTTTTCCACACCGTTCGCCGCGCGCGGTGGATCAGCGCGGTGGAGAACTTTTTTTCTGTTGCGCAAGTGGTTCATTCAGTCCGCTTTTCGATCGCGCGACGCATGTGAGTCAGCGCGATGGCGTCAGGCGCGGCTTGTCGCGCCGCAGCCTCGCGATACATTTCGCCTCGCAGCGCAAGGACGCGTGGCCGCGAGAGGAAGATTCCGCTGCGAGAGGCCGTCCAACGTCGGCTCGAGTTCCAGTCACCAGCAGATCCCCACGCTGAGCCCCACCGCTGAGTCCTCGCTCAGTTGTTCAGCTCAGTTGTTCAGCTCAGTTGTTCAGCTCAGTCGTTTAGCTGGTTCCGCGACTGGATCCGACACTGGTACCGGGCGTCCCGGTCGAGGTCCAAGTTTCCACTTGGGTCATCGCGGGGGCGCACGGCCGGGCGTTGCATCGCCTCGCATCTCAACGGACTCTTCGCTCGTGACGGGAACGGCACCACCGCTGATGCACATCAGCAGCCCGCGTGTCGTGCGCCCGATTCGATCGCCGGCGCGTCCTCGACGTCGTCGTTGATCGATTCGACAACGCGCTCGGCGCAGCCCGCAGGCGGGCCGTCCCCGGGAAACGGACTTTCGGTCTCCTCCTCCGATTGGCATTCGCGGCGGTTGATTCGGCATTGCCCATCGACGCCGTCGTCTCCGGTCGTTCCCCGTCCGCACCTCTCAACGCGTTCCCTTGACGCGCACCAGGTTGCCGACCGCATGACCTCCTCCCCGCCGAATCGCGTCCTTGGCCCCGCTTCCCCCAAATCCCTCACCGGTCACGCTCACCCGGAGCGAAAGCCCGCGCGACCCGCAGGCCGCGCGCCCGAGCGCCAGTCCGACGAGCCCACCAATCAGGCTTTCGACCGGGCATGCGACCGGGCTGGCGAACGGGCCAAGGAGGCCGATGCCACCCGGGCGCTTGCACAGCGCCTCGGCTCGCGTCGCTACGACCTCTGGTTCGGACCGACCGCCGCCCGTGTACGCGTCGAAGGCGACGCGCTCCAGGTCGAGGCCGCGAGCCAGTACGTTGCCGACTGGATCGGCCGCCACTACGCCGACGAGTTGAAGGTCACGGCGAAGGAGACGCTCGGCAGCGACGCGACGGTCTCGATGCGCGTCGCCCCCGGCGCGTTCGGTCGCGACGCCAGCGACGACGGCGCCTCGACCGAACGAGCGAACCGCTCGCGCGGCGGCCGCGACGGTACGGGCGACGAACGATCGTCGTCGCGCGGTTCGGAGGGGGCGCATCCGCGAGGGGCGTCGCGCGACACCGCGCGAGGCTCGGATTCGGCGCTCGACACGCGCCGCGGTTCCCGCGGCGTCGGCCGCGACGCGCCGCGCCGTCCGACCCTGCGACGGCTCGACGAATACGTCGTCGGTCCGTCGAACCAGCTCGCGCTCGATGCCGGTCGCCGACTCGCCGAGGATCAAGCCGGCGCGGCAAGCCTCCTCTTCGTGCACGGAGACTGCGGCGTCGGCAAGACGCACCTCCTGCAAGGAATCTGTGAGCGGCGCCGGGCGATTGGGCCGCGCCAGCACGTGCGCTACACGACCGCGGAAGAGTTCACCAACGAGTACCTCACTGCCCTGCGCGAGGGATCCCTGGAGCAATTCCGGAAGTCGCTGCGGCGCGTCGACCTCCTGGCGATCGACGACATCCACTTCCTCTCGAACAAGACGGCGACGCAGAGCGAGTTCCTGCACACGATGAACGCGATCGATCTGACCGGGGCCCGCATCGTCCTGGCCAGCGACGAGCACCCGCGCGCGATCCGGAAGTTCAGCCAACAGCTCGTAAGCCGGTTCCTCTCGGGCATGGTGGTCCGCATCGAGCGGCCCGACCGCGAAACCCGCCTTCGCCTGGTGCGGCGCCTCGCGAACGGCCGCGGCCTCTTCCTGCAGCCGGCAGCCGAGGAACTCATCGCCAACCGGTGCGTCGGCAGCGTGCGCGAAATCGAGGGCGCACTGGCCCGGATCGAGGCCTTCGCCCAGCTCTCCGCCCACCGGCAACCGTCGTCGGCGGACACCCTTCGCGACACCGAACGCGATGCCAGCGCGACGGACGGCGGAACCGGCGGTGCCGCGCCCATCGGAGCGATCTTGATCGAGCAGGCGCTCGCCGAAGAGGGTGGCCGTCCGAGCGGTCCGGTGCGCGTCGCCACCATCGTCGACGCGGTCTGCCAGCGGCTCGGCGTCCTCCGCGAGGACGTGCAAGGAAGCGTGCGGCACAGGCGGGTCGTGCTCGCCCGCAGCCTGATCGTGTATCTCGCGCGGGAACTCACCACGCAGAGCTTCCCCGAGATCGCCCGGGCGCTCGGACGCGACACGCACTCGACGGCCCACACGGCAGCCAAGCGGATCGAGGAGATGGTCGCGGCCAACGAGCGCGTGTCGTGCGACGACGGGGCAGGCACCCTGCCCGCGGGCGGAAACTCGAGCGCGACCGCCGCCCGATCGACCGCCACCTCGATGTCCGGGAGCATTCCGATCATGGAGCTTTTGGGCCAACTCCGGCACGCGATCCTGCGAGCTCCGCCGCGAGCGTGACTCCGTCTGATGGTCGACCGTCCGCGCGATCGGCATCCGCCCGGCGCCGGCGCCGCGCTGCGCGTGACGACTCGAGGTGACGGCCGGTCATGCGCGCCAGCACTGCCCCGCTACACTTCGGCTCTATGCCGCTCGACGGGCATCCCGGCGGAGGTGGAACGAATCGCTCGGGCGAGCCACCGCACCGCGCGCCGTGCGTCGGCGACGTTCGCTGGCGCGGCGCGGCGCGATGTCGCTCTTGGCACGCGCTCGCGGCGTCGATCGCCCTTGCGTGGAACGTCGGGACAAGCATGGCGCAGTACCCGGTGGTGCCGAAGTGGGACGCAGCCGTGCGCGAGCTGCGCCGCGCGACGCACTACAGCAAGGACGGCGTTCATCACTCGCTCCTCGTGTCGCTGCGCCAACTCCGCGATCCGGCGCTCAAGCCGCTCTTCCAGTCGCTGGTGCAGGCGGAGTACTGGTCGATGCAGGTCGACGGCGTGTTCGGGCTCGCCGAACTCGATCCGAAGGGCGTCCTCGATCCGTTCCTGCTCGCGCAGGTGAAGAGCCCGACCGACCGCTCCGCCGCGATCGCCGCGGCGATCCAACTGGGCATGGTCGATCGCGACCAGGCGACCGCGATCCTCGCGTGGGAGAACCTCTCGTCCCGCGATCGCGTGCTGCTCTGGGCAGAGATCAAGCGGCGCGGCGGCGACGTCGATGCGGCGGCGGTGCAGAAGCTGAGCCAGGATCAGGACGCCGAGATCGCCGGCCTCGCCGGATTCCTGCTGGCGTCACCGACCGCGACCGACGCGCTCGCGACGGTCACGTCGCGCCTCGCGTCGCTGACGCCCAAGGAGCGGGCGTCGGCGCTCGTCGGCCTCGCTGCTGCGGCGGCGACGTTCGAACTCAAGTCGGCGGTCCCGTTCTTCGACGGCGTGCTGCGCGATACCGCGCTTCCTCCCGACGCTCGCTTGGCGTGCGTCGCGGCGCTCCTCTCGCTCGACTCCGAACGCGGCTTCGCTGCATGGAAATCGGCGATCGAGGGCAGCACGACGCAGTCGCAGCGCGTGCGCCTGGCGCTGGCGCTCCTCACCGCGAACTTCACGTTGCCGAAGGGCGCGTCGGCGCCGTTGCGAGCGATCGGCGGCGCAGGCGAGGCAGCGCCCGATCCGCTCATTGGTCGACTCGCCGATGCGCTCGACGCGCTCGCCAGCGGCGACGTCCACACGGCGTTCCCGGCGCTCATCGCCACGCGCCATCGCGCCTCGCTCGCCGCGGCGCTCGTCGCCAGCAAGCGACTCGACACCGAGAGCCAGAAGGCGACGTACGCGGCGTTCGCCGATCTCGCCGCGGGCAAGAACGACGACGCGATCGCCGCGACGACACGCGACCTGTGCCTCGAGGCGCTCACGCGACTCGCGACGCTCGATCCCAACGCCATCGGCGCGCGGCTCGAACAAGCGACCGGCGACGAGTCGCTGGCCGATCTCCTGATGATGAGCCTCTACGGCGCGGGCACGAAGGAGGCCTCGACCGTCGCCGACGCCCACCGCGCGACGGCGAGCAAGGGTTCGGCGTCGGTCGCGCTCCTCCTGCGGGCGCGGCACGCCGAGCGGCTGACGACGAATGAACTCGAAGAACTCGGCACGATCGCCGCGGGCGGTTCGCCGCTCGACGCGTCGCTGCAGATCCAGGCCGCGTGGCTCTACGCACGCCACGCTGGCAAGGCCGATCAGACGATCGCCGCCGTCCTCGCGCCCGACGCGCCCAACGGGCCCGGCGCGAATCGCGATCCGACGAACGACGGCACAACTCGGGAGACGCGACGTCCGTGAGCGAGACGATTCCACTGTTCTGCGCCGACGTATGCCCCGAGGACGTCGAGGCCGTCGTCGCCGCGATGCGCTCCGGGCGGATCGGCTGCGGTGACGCGGTGCGCGATTTCGAGGCCTCGTTCGCCGCTCGCGTGCGACGCCCCTACGCGATCGGCGTCGGCTCGCTCGGCACCGGTCTTCGCATCGCCCTCACCGCGTGCGGCATCGGCCCGGGCCACGAGGTCATCGTGCCCGCGTTCGGCCCGGTGGTGCTGGCGAACGCGGTCACCTTTACCGGCGCGCGACCGGTGTTCGCCGACGTCGATCCGCGCACGCTCAACGCGCAGCCGGCGACGGTCGAACCGCTCGTCAGCGATCGCACGCGGGCGATCATCGCGCACTCGAACTTCGGCAATCCCGCGTTCATCGACGCGCTCGCGCACCTCTCGTCGAAGTTCGAGATTCCGCTGATCGAACACGCGACCGACGCGCTCGGCTCGATGGTCGGCAAGGACCACGCCGGACGATTCGGGCGGCTCGCGATCTTCGGACTTCCCGCGAGCGGACCGGTGTGCGGCGGCGACGCGGCGGTGCTGGTCACGCACGACGACACGCTGGCGCACGCCTGTCGATCGCTGCGCGACGCGGGGCGACCGTACATCGATGCCGAGGACGGACTGCCGGTCGACGTCGGTCGCCTGCTCGAACACGAGCGCATCGGTTTCGACAGTCGGCTCGACGAGCTCCGGGCGTCGCTCGCGCTCAGCCAGCTCGGGCGCCTCGACCGCACGCTCGAGGCGCGCCGCGCCGTGGCCGAGCAGTACGTGCGTCACCTGAGCGGCAACCCCGATCTGATCTTGCCGACGCTTCCGGATCCGCAGCACGCGTCATGGTCGAACTTCGTGGTGCGCCTCGGCGAGCAGTTCGGCGTCGAGGATCGCGATCTGATCATTCGCGGTCTGCACCGCCACGACATCGGAGCGTCGAATCCGTATCCGGTCGCGCCGCTGATGCCGTTCCACGCGTGCCGTTGGAATCATCAGCCCGGCGACTTTCCGGTGGCCGAGCGCACGAGCCAGCGCACGATCGCCCTCCCCTGCCACAACCAGCTCGACGATCGCGACATTGATCTGGTCTGCCAGACGCTCGAACTCATGATTCGACGGCAGATGTTCCGGCGCGGGTGAGGCGAGCGGAGTTCAACACGGAGTCGCCGAGGACACGGAGGGCACGCGGAGGAAGGCCGCGAGACAAGGTCTCGCGCCGATGGCGCCGCGCCTTGAACTCCTGTCCTTCTCCGCGATCTCTCCGCGCTCTCCGCGTCTCCGCGCTGAATGGATCCGCGCTGAGTGGCCGCGCGTCACTCCCACTCGATCGTCGCCGGCGGCTTCGTCGAGATGTCGTACACGACGCGATTCACGCCGCGCACTTCGTTGATGATGCGGTTCGAGATCGTCGCCAGCACGTCGTACGGAATGCGAGCCCAGTCGGCGGTCATGAAGTCCTGCGTCTCGACCGCGCGGATCGCGACCACTGATTCGTAGCTGCGGCCGTCGCCCATGACGCCGACGGAGCGCACCGGCAGGAGCACCGCGAAGACCTGGTTCGTCGAGCGATACAGGTTGTTCGCCACGATTTCCTCGAGCAGGATCTCGTCGCACTCGCGCAGGAGATCGAGCTTCGGCTTCGTCACTTCACCGAGGACGCGCACCGCGAGGCCCGGGCCCGGGAACGGATGGCGCCACACCATGTGCGCCGGAAGCCCGAGCACTTCGCCGAGCATGCGCACCTCGTCCTTGAAGAGATCCTTGAGCGGCTCGACGAGATCGAACCCGAGTTGCTCAGGAAGGCCGCCGACGTTGTGGTGCAGCTTGATGTTCGCCGCGGTGCCCGCGTGGCTCTGGCCGCTTTCGATGCGATCGGGATAGAGCGTGCCCTGCGCCAGGAACTGCACCGTGCCGCGCCCGTCCTTCGCGACGTCGTTCGCCGCCTTCTTGAACACGTCGATGAAGCGGTGTCCGATGCGACGGCGCTTCTCCTGCGGCTCGACGACGCCCTCGAGGTCGGAGAGGAAGTCGGCGCTCGCGTCGATCACCCGCAGATCGATGTCGAAGTGGTCGCGGAACGTGTCCTCGACGAACTCGCGCTCCTTCTTGCGCAGCAATCCGTTGTCCACGAAGATGCACGTCAGCCGCTTGCCGATCGCGCGGTGAATGAGCGCCGCGGTCACGGCGCTGTCGACGCCGCCCGAGAGTCCGCAGATCACGCGACCGCCGGGCTGCGGCTTGCCCGTCCGCTGACGCACGCGCTCGCACTCGGCGTCGAGGAAGTCGGTCATGCGCCACGTGCCGGTGCATCCGCAGACGTGGTAGAGGAAGTTGCGCAGCAGGTCGACGCCGTGCGGCGTGTGCGTCACCTCGGGATGGAACTGCACGCCGAAGAACTTGCGGCCGCGATGCCGCACCGCGGCGAACGGGCAGGTCGGCGTGGCGGCGAGCGGAATGAACTGGTCCGAGAGATCGGTGACCTGGTCGCCGTGGCTCATCCAGACGCTGGTGTTCGCCGGCAGTCCGTACAGCAGGTCCTTGTCGTCGGCGATCGAGAGTCGCGTGCGGCCGTATTCGCGGGCCGGCGCCTGCGTCACCTTGGAACCGAGCATCTGACACGCGAGTTGCATGCCGTAGCAGATGCCGAGGACCGGCACGTCGAGCTCGAAGAGGCGCGGATCGCATCGCGGCGCGCCGTGTTCGGTCACGCTCGACGGACCGCCCGAAAGAATAATCCCCTTCGGGGCAAGGCTCCGGAGCTTTTCGATCGGCGTGTCGGGCGCCATAAGCAGGCTGAACGCGCCGGCTTCGCGGACGCGTCGAGCGATGAGCTGCGCGTATTGGCTGCCGAAATCGAGAATGAGAATCGTCTCCGGCTGGCCGGTCGTCATGGTCATTTCTCGGATGTGGTGCAGAAGGGACGAGGCCCCCGATCGTCGTCTCGCTTGGTACCTCGCGGCGTGCGCGGGGTCCGTCGGGGGAAACGGGGCACTGTAGCAAAGCTCCCGTAAACCGACGGGCAATGAGCGTCGGCTATCCTGCCCGAGTGCACACCCACGCGCAGAGGCGAGCGACGACCGACATCGGTTGGCAGTGCGTTGCGCTCGTCGCGTGCGTGCCGCTCGTCCGCTGCGCTCCGGCGCCGACGGACAGCACGTTCGACAGTCCGGTACCCGGTGCCCGCGTCGATTCGATCGAGAACGCCGTGCGGGCATGGCGCCGAAATCCGCAATCCCTTTCGGTCGCGGCGCGTTACGGTCTCGTGGAAAGCCTGCGCAGCGACGATCCGCTCGTTCGATTCGCCGCCATCGGAGCGCTGCAGGAAATCACCGGTCAAGATCGAGGCTACCGCTACGACGATCCCGAGCCGCTTCGCGAGGCGGCGATCCTGAAGTGGGTGGCATGGGCCAAGTCGAGCGAGCCGGAGCGTGCCACGTGAGCAGTCCCTCGATGGAACTTCGATTCCACAGCGACGCGGGAAACCTCGCACCGGTGCGGGCGTGCGTCGAGCGCTTCGCCGCCGAGGCCGGCTTCGACGAGGACCGCCGCGCACTCATCGCGCTCGCGGTCGACGAGGCGATCTCCAACTGCATCTGCCACGGCTATCACGGTCGCACCGACGGCCCGATCACGCTGCGGCTCGAGACGCTCGCGAGCGGCGGACTGCGGATCGAGATCGAGGACGAGGGAGATCAGGTCGATCCTCGCGAGATCAAGCCCCGCGACCTTTCCGAGCTTCGCCCCGGCGGCCTGGGCGTGCACATCATTCAGACGGCGTTCCAGCGCTGCTTGTGGCGCCGCCGTGAACAGCGCGGCATGAGCGTGACGCTCGAGCTCGAACTTCAGCACGACGGCATCAACGCCGCGCTGTCGCGCCGGCCCGCGACGTAGGCTTCGAGAGGCCAGCCACCGCATCCGACGCGACGAACGCCACCACCCGAAAGCGACCGAACCCAACACATGCCGCCTGCGATCGAAATCCGCCGCGAAGTCACCCCCGACGCCGTCATCCTGCGGCCCGAGGGTGAGATCGACCTCGCACGCTCGCCCGAACTTCGCCTGAAGCTCCGCACCGAGGTGGACGCCGCGCCGAAGCGACTCGTCATCGACCTCTCGCGCGTCGCGTACATGGACAGCTCGGGTGTGGCCACGCTCGTCGAGGCCCTGACCCGCGCACGCGGCAACCAGACGCGCCTGGTCCTCGCCGAATTGCAACCGAAGGTGCGATCGATCTTCTCCATCTCGCGCCTCGACACCGTCTTCCCCATCGCGCCGTCGGTCGATGCGGCGATGACCTTGTAGCCTGCGACGACGATGCAGCGGCCCGAGCGCCAGCGGAGCGAAGAGACGACACGTGGCTGAACACGTCGACAACGTCAATCCGGTGACCCGTTCGCTCTCTCACATCGGCGAGCAGGCGATCGGGGTCTTCGACTTCTTCGGCAGCCTGTCGTGGCTCGGCTGGGACGTGCTGAGCTGGGCGTTCCGCTCGCTCGTGCGGCGCACGGTGCGCTTCGGAACGACCGCCTTCGTCGCCCAGGTCGTGCGCGTCGGCGTGCGCAGCGTGCCGATCGTGTGCCTCGTCTCGGGTTGCATCGGACTGATCCTCGCGCTGCAGACCGCGCCGAGCCTGGCGCAGTTCGGCCAGACCGACAAAGTCGCGAATCTCGTCGCCGTCGCGGTGTTCCGCGAACTCGGCCCGCTCATCGCCGCGATCGTGCTCACGGGCTTCGCCGGCGCGTCGATCGCCGCCGAGATCGGCACGATGGTCGTCGGCGAGGAGATCGAGGCGCTCGAGGCGATGGCCCTCAATCCCGTGCGCTTCCTCGTCATGCCGCGGGTGCTCGCGTCGACGATGAGCCTGATCTTTCTCTCGATCATCGCCGACGTGACCGCAGTCACCGCCGGCGGCTTCATCGGCGTGACCGCACTGGGCATTCCGTACGAGCTCTATCGCGACAACACGATCGATCAGTTGAAGCAGGCCGACTTCCTCACCGGCTTGATCAAGTCGGCGGTGTTCGGCCTGATCCTCGGCCTCATCGCGTGCCACAACGGCCTGCGCGTCGAAGGCGGCGCAGCGGGCGTCGGCAAGGCGACGACGGACACCGTCGTGCAGACGGTCGTCGTGATCGTCCTCGCGGACCTCCTCTTCACGTCGGTCTTCTACGCGATCGGCTGGACGTGATCGCGCGGACGGCGCGCTCATTCAGCGCGGAGAAGCGGACGGCGCGCTCATTCAGCGCGGAGACGCGGAGGGCGCGGAGGAATCGCGGAGGAGATACTTGAGTTCAAGGCAACGCTCGTCGCGCGCCGTCGCCACGATCCGCACACCATCTCACGGCGTCCACCCTGCAAGCACCTCGGCGAGATCGCGCGGTCCGATCGTCCCGTCACCATCGATGTCCGCGCGCTCGACGGGCGAGGTCGACCGCGGCCCCCAGCACGCGAGCACGACGTTCAGGTCGCGCACGTCCACGGCGCAGTCGACCGTGACGTCCGCGGCCGCGACCGACAATGGCGTGAGCAGGAAGATCCGATGCTTGTTCGGTGGACGCCCGCCGAGGATCGCGATCTGACCGGTATTGTTGATCGCCTGTGCTACGTCGTAGTACGCGTTGACGGGCGGCGGCGCGAGCTGCGTGAGGTCGTACATCTGCCCGTCGCGCCACAGGAACGGCTTCAACGACGAAGGCGAGTTCCACGCCATTCCGACGACCTGATCAAGATCGTTCATCCCTCGCACGTCGGTCATCGTGTAGTTCGGGAGGAGACCCAGATCGATCGCCTCCCCGTCGCGCCAGAGAAACCCATGGCCGTCGACGGCAGCCGGACTGGTGCGCCCCATGCCGGCGACCGAGCACGACGCGTTGACGTCCACCGCCTCGCAGCCGGGATAGCCGCGCGGCGGTTCGAGCAATGTCACCGACCCGTCGCCGAACCAGAGCGCGATCTTCCCGTCGATGAACCCGGTGGTCGCGTAGACGGAGCCAACGACGACGCCGAACCGGTTCACGTCGTTGAACCGCCCGTGCAGTGCGGCGAGCGCGCGCGGCACGGGAACGTACTTCCCATTCTGCCATGCACACGGGAGCGGTCCGGTCCATCCGTTCCCGCAATCGCCGACGGCAAGCCCTCCGTTGCCTGCACCGTTGCCCGACGCGAAGTCGGTCGGGTTCGGCATGCTTGCCATGACGACACCCGCGCTCGACCACACGGCGATGAGGTAGGTGCTGTCGTTGGGGATCGGCACGTCGACCGACCCGACGATGGTACCGTCTGGCGCGATGTCGTTCGCGGTTCCGCCAAAGGCGCCTGGCGGAAGAGGCAGGATCTGCAACTCCCCCGTCGGGAGCCGGCGGAACGCACGGTAGTTGAGCGATCCGCACGCGTTCGTGAACCCGACGATAGTGCCGTCGTCATGGAGCGCGGTGGGCACGATTTGCAGTTGCTGTAGCGTGCATGGAGGCGGCAGAATCTCTGTGATGTCGTAGGCGCACTGTCCCATTGCCTCTGGTCCGACTCCGAGCGCGATGAGGGTGCAGACGCAGGAAGCTCGCCGAATGGCAACCGCGACGTGCCAACGACCGGCGCCGCACGATGCGTCGCAAGTCACGACACACCTCCGAGCAACTGGATGATCGCCTGCTGCACCGCGCTGGGCGCTTCGCCTAGCCACGCCCCGAACTCCTCGAGCGAATCGAAGCCGAACAGCCACGCGACGTCTGTCGGCGATATGCCGACCTCAGTCAGCGCATCCTGCTCGATCGTCGTGAACATCGCTTGGTCGGCGGCAGGGCACGGTCCCCACGCGCCGAGCAGGAGGCCCATCTCCTGTCCGTCGATCTGTGCGTCATGAACTATGTCCGCGCATTGGCACGGCGAGGCAGGCGGAGCATGGTCGGCCGGACACGGCCCCCACATCCCGAGGAGGACAGCGAGATCCGCCGCGTTCACCACGCCGTCGTCGTTCAGGTCCGGCGCGCACTCCGACGCCTGATCATGCTCGTACGCGCCCATGTCGGCCGCGAGGTACGCCGCGTAACCGTCGCTTTCGCGCACCCGCGCCGTTCGGAGCACGTCGGGCAGCAGCTCCTCCACATCCCCGTCGTCGTCGGCGTCGTAGGTGTCGATCGGCATGTATGCGCCGACGCTTTGTCCCGAGTCGCGACCCGGCGAGCACGGAAGCAGCCGGTAGTCGCGGGCGGCGCGATCGGGGTTCGAGGCGTCGAGGAAGAGCGGGAAGATCACTGGGATGTTGGCTTCGCCGTATTGCGTCGCCGTCACCTCAGGAAGCGCTGAGTAGTTGATCCATGGCGTGTTCTGATTCCCGTTGATGAAGATCTGCGTGCCGAAAGTGTTGAACACGCCATCCTGGCCGCACGGATTCTGGGCGCAGATCGTGTTCATCAAGAACACGTCGTGCCGGTCGATGATGTTGTCGATGTAAATTCCACCGGCGCTGTCCGTCGGCGTGACGTTGTTGGCGATCGTGCAATTCACGAGACTGACGCGCAGGGCCCCGGGCGGGATCGTGGCGCGTTCGGCCTCGATTCCTCCGCCGAAGCCGATAGCGTCGTTGTCGACGACCAACGACCCCTCCATGGTCAGTCCGCTGTTTCGCACTGCAATGCCGCCGCCGTTGCCTCGCGAGTGGTTCAGGCGAATGGTCGAGGTGCGCACATCCAAGACCGGCAGATCCTCGGAGGTCTCGCCGGAGATGGGAGTGCGCGCCGCGGCGACCGCGCCACCGACGTTGCCGAAGTTGTGCTCGATCGTGCAGTTCTGGATGATGGGTTCGCTCATCTTCCCCGATGCGTCTTCCGTGGCGAAGATCGCGCCGCCGCCGAACGGAGGAGGCAAGGGATACGTCGGATCACCGTCGGGGATGTGGGTTCCAGTGTCACCGTGTTCGACCACCGCGCCGTCGAGCACGAATAGCGCAGTGTCGCCCCGAAGCGTCATCACGAAATATGCGTTGTCGGCGTAGCTCGAGCTGATTCCTTCGGTGTCGTTCTGAAGGACGTCTCCCGAGAGCACGGTGCGATTCGCCTCGATGTCGCGAGCGTCGCCCCCCGCGAAGGGGAAGCCTCCCTTCAGCCACACGTTGCGCTTCTCGATGAGATACGTGCGAAGTTGCGACTGCGCGGCCGGCGGCGGCAGGTACGGCTGGTACGGCGACACGGAAGATGCGCCGACTTTGATGACGTAGCGTTCGCCGCCGCCACCGGGGACCACCGCCAGCGCGGCCTCAATCGTGGGATACGCGGTGCTCCAGTCCGCGCCGTTCGGCGGCGAAGTCGGTGTCCACTGCCGAACGCGAATCGTGACTTCAGCCGACGCGACGGAGCCAGCACTCAGCACGAGCATCACTGCGGCGAGCGCGAATCGAAAGCGGCGTCGGTTGGCGCCGCCAACACAACCAGCGGATCGAGACGCGACCTCACTTGAGTTGAGTTGAGTTGAGTTGAGTTGAGTTGAGTTGAGCGAGACGTGAGCATGAAGTGACTCTCCAAGTTGCTCCCCATGGATCGACGATACCCAGCGCGCCGCGCTGCTTCCACAGCCATCTCGACGATCGCATGCGCCTGACTCGGATCTCTTTTCCGTAATCGGACGATGTGCCGGGCACGACGCCGAAGTGGGGCACGCCGCGGAGATCGGCGCGATGATCGTCGGCGAGGAGATCGAGGCCCTCGAGGCGATGGCCCTGAATCCGGTGCGCTTCCTCGTCATGCCGCGCGTTCTCGCGTCGACGATGAGCCTCATCTGCCTCTCCGTCATCGCCGACGTGACCGCCGTCGGCGCGATGCGCCGTAGTTCAACACGGAGAGACGGAGAACACGGAGGGCACGCGGAGCATTGCGCCGAGAGACGGATGCGAGGACGGATCAGTGCTTCCTCCGTGTGCCCTCCGGACCTCCGGACTTCGTGTTGAACAACCACCGCCGCGCTGCATGTCTTCCGCCCCACGCTTACGGACACACGCCCCATCCGCCTAACAACAAGCCGAGGTCGATCGCATCGACCTTGCCGTCGCCGTTCAGGTCGGCGCTCGCGATGGTCGGTCCCCACGCTCCGAGCAGGATCGCGAGGTCGGCTCCGTTCACCATGTTGTCGCCGTCGAGGTCGCCGACGCACGCCGGACATGGCGTTCCGTCCAGGCACGCGACATACAGGTTGCCCGTGCCGCTGCCCGTCGACGCCGGTCCCGGATATCCGCCGACGCGGACCCAGTACATCTGACCGCAATCGACGTCGAACGTCACGGTCGACAGCAGGTCGTAGCCGGCGAGGCCGAGCACTTCGCAGTTCGGCAGGTCATCGTTGCACGCGACGAGTTGCAGCGAGTCGCAGCCGCCGCTGTACACCGCGAGCCGCGTGTCGTAGTTCGTCGCGGGATCGCACAGCGTCACGAACGCGGTGCCGTCGCACGACGGGTGATAGCGATACCAGATGTCGCGGACGAAGCCGGTGCCGAAGCCCTCGTCGCACGACTGCGGCAGCGCCGGCCCGTCGGTGCTCGAGTCGAGCGTCGAGTACGCGAAGAGTCCTTCGCCGATCGGGATCGCATGCGTGCAGTCGTCGTTCGCGGGCACGATGCGATTGATGCCTGTGTCGATCACGACTTCGTCGAGACCAACGCCGAACGGCACGGTGAGCACCACGACGTTGAAGTGCCAGCTCGGGACCAGCATCCAGTCCTTGTAGTAGTGCCGGTTGTCGATCTGTTGTCCGCCCATCGGCAGACCGGGGTACGAGATCAGCGTCGACGCGCCCGGCGGCTTGTCGAAGAGGCGCTCGACCGATTCGGTCGTCATCACGATGCCTGGCGCGCCGCCGAACGGCCACGAGTAGGTGACCTGGACGCGCATCGGCATCTGCGCGTGCGGCGGAAGCCAGTTCGGAAGTTTGAACGCGATGACCAGCGCCGAACCCGGTCCGCCGGTCGTGTGCAGCTCGCCGTTGCCGTCACCGATGACCCAGCCCCACGGCGACGACGAGATTTCCGCATGCGGCGGCACCTCGTCGATCGTCGCGCCGGTCTCGGCAATCGAGGTGAAGGTGTCCGGCGTGATGAAGTACTGATTCGTCGGCGGAGTCGCGAACTCCCACTTCGCGAGAATCGTCAACGGTTGGCCGCGATAGGAAGGCGGCGCCACGTCGTCGGCAACGGCGACCGACGCGGCGCACAACGACGCGAGGCCCACGAGCAACAGTGAACCTCGGCGCAAGGTGTGAATGGATGTCATGGCTCGTCTCCTGTGAAAGCGCGATGAAGTCGCGACACGAGGATCCTTCGCCCACGTCACGCTGGCGTCCCAGCGGACTTTTCCCCGACTTCGCCAGGGCATTCCGACGACAGAACCTCCGGCATCGAGCCGGGTCCTGCCTGCGGAGCGTCGCGCGTTCGATCAGCCCGGCTGCACGCACGCACCCCAGGTGCCGCACACGATCGCCAGGTCGATCGCGTTGACGGTGCCGTCACCGTTCAGGTCGTACTGGCTGCCGCCCCAGCCGCCGAGCAGAATCGCGAGGTCCTTCGCGTCGACGACCTGGTCGCCGTTGAAGTCGGCGTCGCATCCTTCGCACGTGTCGAGCACGAAGTTGAAGTTCGCGTCGTCGAGCGAGTGCGCGAGATACCCGATGCGCACGTCGAGGAACGAGTCGGTGCATGGCGGGATCGTCGACGCGGCGAGGAACTTGAACTCGGTCGCGGTTCCCGGCGTCACGAGGTTGTTGTACGTGGACGCCGGAATGACGAGCGAGCCCTGGACGGGACTGCAATTGAACACCACGTAGCTCCCGAACACCGATCCGACCGGGGTGCCGTTGATGCGCACATGCACGACCTTGTCGCCGCCGGTTTGCGAGAATCCGTCGCACGTGATGGAGACCGGTCCTTCGGCGCGCGGCGTCGGCGACAGGACGTACGTGTGCACGACGCCGAATTGCAGCGGTGTGTACGTCGGCGTGTAGACCCGGAACGGATACGTCATCTCGCACGAGTCGAGCTGCCCGTCGTGATCGCAATCGAGCATGGGATCGATCGCGATGTCGCACGCGTCGGTCTGACCGTTGCGGTCGCAATCGGTCACGTTCACGCCGCGTAGCCACACCGTGCCCGCATTCACTCCCGAGTCGTCATCACCGACCGCGCCCGCTGCGACGATTCCGCCGCCGAGCGCCACCGCTCCGCCCATCGAGTCCTGGGCTCCGATCCCCTGCGGGAAGATCGACTGCGCGAACTCCCAGCCGCTCGACCCGCGATGGAAGAGGATCGCTCGTCCCGCGTTGCTGCCGCTCTGGCTCGTCGAGTACTTCGGATCGCCGGCGACGAGCCACGGATCGTCGAGGGCCACCGCGTACCCGAGCTCGCGCCCCGGCGCGCCGTCGGGCGGCGTCAACTTCTGTTCGAACACCCACTGGCCGCCGTTGCGCACGTAGGTGTAGAGCGCGCCCGCGAGATTGCCGTCGCTGTCCTCGCCGCCGGCGCCGACCAGCATGCGATCGCCCTGCACCGAAACGCCGGTTCCGAATCGCGTGAACATGTCGAGCACGGGCGGGAAGATCGATGGCTCGGCGATCCACACACCGCCGACCTTTCGGAACGTGTCGAGGCGCCCCGTCTGCGTGTTGGCGTTGCCCGGCGCGTTCGCGACCCACGAGCCGCTCGCGGCAGTCGTGCCGTCGAAGGAGACCTGCTCGCCGAACCCGTCGCCCGCGCCACCAGCCGGGAGCTGCACCGACTCGGTCCAAGTACCGGCCACGCGCTCCAGCACGCGGAGCGCCGCACCGCTGCGCAGTTGGTGCCCGACGACCGCGGTGTCGCCGACGATCTGAACGGCCCGCCCGAACTGATAGATCGGAAGGCCGACCGGTCCTTGGTCGTAGAACTCCTCGGTCCATGTGCCGTTGATCTTGCGGAAGATCGACACGGACCCGCTGCCGCCGTCGGCTTGCTGGTCGTTTGGCGCGCCCACGATGATCACGTCACCGGAAACGTCCACCGCCGCGCCGAACTGATCAAGGCCGTCGGTGTGCGAACTCTTCAGCGTCGCTTCCGGCACGTACTGCCCGTCGATCTTGCGGAAGACGCGGGCGCTGCCGCCATTCTCGTCGCTCTTGGCCCCGACGACGATCACGTCGCCGTCGATCGCGACCGATGTGCCGAACGCGTCGGCCGAGTCGATGCCCGCCACCGCGAGCTTGGCGTCGGCCACGCACTCCGCGCCGCGCGGCAGCGCGAGCGCGGGAGCCGAGCCAAGCGCGACGAACGTGACGGCCACTGCGGACGTTGCCAGCAATGGACGGCGAATCGGGCGATGCTGCATCCAGCCAAGATGACGGCATCGCCGCGGCCGTGCAAGCTCCGGGCTTGAAGAAGGCCACAGATCGGACGACGTTGGTCCGGAGCGAATCAGATCAAGCGTCGCGGCGGCGGCTCGACCGGAGCTTCTTCGACGCACACGCTCGACGCGGGTCGCGCCGGCAGCGGACTGCCGATCGCACTCGCCGAACTGGTCGCGGCAGCGAAACTCGCCGCGACGCGTCCGGTCGCCATCGAGGCGCCGCGAGCGGTGACCGCGGCGGCGTCGCGTTCGATCGACGCGTCGAACTGAAGCGACTCCGCGCCGAGCAACTCGACGTGGAGCGCCTCACCGCATCGCCACGCGATGCCGACCAGGATGCCGATCGCGATCGCCGGCATGCCGACGTGAACGAACAGCGGCGCAGCCGACAGCGGGCCGCCGGCGCGCTCGACCGCGGCCACTCCCGCGACGAGATCGTCGTATGACACGAAGAGGCCCGCCCACGGGAGCTGCGGCCACCAGCTCGCCCACGGAAGGACCATCGCCACCAGGATGAGCGACCAGACGATGCCGGCCATGGTCGAACTCGCGGCGCGCGGCGCCCGCACGAGCGAGGTCACGAACGCGACGAGGAGCACGATCGGCAAGAGGAAGATCGAGCCGATGCCGGCGACGGTGACCACGCCGATGAAACTCGCCAACGTGCGATCGGCGTCAGTCCGCTGCGGCGCCGCGTCGCTCGATTCCGGCGCCGCGGCCTCGCGGATGTCGGCGCCTGCCGACGCCGATCCGGTGACCGCGTGGATCGGCGGAGCGGCGGGCTGACGAATCTCGCCCTGCGCATCGATCACCCGTTCCGGACTCGTCATTGCGACGAGGCCGTGCGTTCGAACCTGCGTGAACGAGAGGACTCCCCAGACCGACGCATAGCAGACGATGGCGATCGCGCCGAGCAGGCACAGGCCCGCGAGCATGCGGACCAGTCGCGCGAGCACGGGCGCCATGGACGCGTCAGTCGGACGGCGGCGTTCCATCGCGGGGGTCATCGACCGATCGCGCCCGCCGCTCGACGCTGCCGCGATCCCGCGACTTCTCCGGCCTTGACCCGAGGCTGCACAGCCTGCACAGCCGCGACAACCCGACGCCGTCCGGCGTGGATCAAGGATCTTTCATCATGCGGACCACGCGCCAAGCAGCACGGCGACATCGGCCGCGTCGACCGTGCCGTTGAAGTCGAGGTCGCCGGGGCCGCTCGTTCCCCACGCGCCGAGCAGGATCGCGAGATCCGAGGCGCCGACGTTGCCGTCACCGTCGAGATCGGCGCCGCAGCCCGGACCGGCGCATGGAGCGCACACGCCCAGCGCGCGGTCGAACAGGATCTGCTGCGAGTTCGACGTGTTGCCCGTCCACACGCCGTACGCGTTGGTGCCAGCCGTAGCGATGCAGATGTACTCGCCGATGCGCTTCGTCGGCGGCGGACCGGGATAGCGCGACGGCGCACCGAGATCGGGATCGATCGCTGCGTCGCTCAACTGCACGTCCGGTCCGAACGACAGGCCGTGCGTCGTGCTCACCGTGTAGAAGACGTTGAGCAGCCAGTTGCCGGAAGCGTTGGTGCCGCCCAGTCGGTTGTCGTACCACATGACGGTGATGCAGCCGGCGTCGTCGATCGCCGCAGTGGGCATCACCGAGAACGACGTCCCCGGCGCATGGTCGACGCGCGTCGGTGCGCTCCATCCGAGCCCGTTCTGCGTCGAGCGCACGATGAACACGTCGGCGTCGTCGCCGCTCCCGTGCGCGTTGTCGGGATCGTCGCACGCGACGACGTAGACGTAGCCGGGCAGCGACGGGTCGGGCAATACCCACGGTTGCACCGAGCCCTGAAGCCAGAAGTCGGTCTGCGGAATCGTGCCCGGCGACGTCTGGACGTTGAAGGTCAGATCCGCCGCGCCGGGCAGGAACGCGAGGTTCTTCTGCGGAAACGTCGCGCCGCCGTCGGTCGAGCGCGCGACGTAGATCTTCCCGCTCGAGCCGGTCGGATTGCCGCCCCCTTCGCCGACGCCGTTGAACGAGATCTGCGAGTGGTAGGCGACGTACACGTCGCCGTTGGGCGCGACCGCGACGTGCGCCGGCCACACGAACCCTTCGCTCGACGTCGACAACTGCAGCGGCGTCGTCCACGTGATGCCCTGGTTCGACGACGACGAGAACAGGACGCGCGTGCTGTTCCCCGGGAACTCGGTCCAGACGGCGTAGAGGCGATTCGCGAACGGGCTCGACGCGAAGCGATCCGCCGCAATCCACGGCTTGTCGTTGTAGGGTCCGCTGGCGCCGGAGGTCGACACCTTGATGGGTCCCGAGATGTAGGCGCCGGTCGTCGGATCGAGCCGGGCGCAGAACTCGTCCGCGCCGTTGCTCGAGACGTTGCGACCCTGATAGAGATAGAAGAGGCGTCCGAGCGCGTCGTAGGTCATGCACGGATCGCCATCGAGGGCGTAGCCCGCTGGCACCACGTTGCTCGCGGGCGCCGTCCACGTCTGGCCGCCGTTCGTCGACACGCGGTATTGGAAGAGCGACGACATTGCGAGCCGCTGCGGATTCGAATGGTCCACGGCGATCACCGGTTCGCGCGAACCGCCGAGCGCGACATCGGCGCCCGGCTCGCCGCCACCCGCGACGCCGCCGGCCGCGTCGCTTGCGACCGGCGAGCGCTCTGCGCGCCAGCCGCCCGACGGCGCGCCGCCGCGCGGCGCATCGACCGCGAAGGCCGCACACGACATTCCCGCGGCCGCGCATGACACCGCTCGACCGATCGCCCGTCCTCGAGTTGCCATCCGTCGTCTCCTCGGCGTCGCGCCCGGCAAACCCCGCGGGCAGCCGAAGTATGCACGGCCCCGCGTCGAGGGCAACCCCGTCGCGCCACTTCGATGGACGGCGACGCTAATGGACCGGTGCGACGGTCACTCCGCCGTTCATGCGCATCTGGACCGCATGCAGTCCTCGCAGCGCCTTGACCATCATCCACACGTACAGACCGAACGCGATGAACGGGCCAAGACCGCACGCGAGGATGCCGACGGTGGAGAGGAGCGGCACGAGCCAGAGCAGTCGATGCGCCAACCGGCGCAACCGCGCGTCGGGCATCCGCGCGGCGAGCTCGCGCACATAGACGAGTCCGAGGAAGAACGCCACGAGTTTCGCCGCGAGCAGGAGCAGCCGAATCGAGAGCCCGCCAAGGAGCGTCGGAGTGAACTTGGTGTTCGGGGTGATCGAGATCTCGCCGATGATCGTGCGCAGTCCGGTCTGCCCAAGCCCCGGCACGAGGAGCACGACCAGCCCGAGGAGCGTCGCGATCGCGACGAAGAAGAGGAGCCCGCGCAACGCCACCCGCGCCCGGACGTCGGCGTCCGCGTCGCGCATCGCGGGATCGGGCGCGGTGAACAGCCACCATCCCACGAGCGACACGGTGGTGGCGGCGACGTCCATGATCTGGATCAACAGCATCCCGGCGGTCATCGAGAGGTGGCCGGGTCGCACGGCTAACTCCAAGGTGAGTGGCGTCGCGACGAACCACAGGAGCGTCGCTGCGAGCCCGACGATCACCAGCCACGCGCCGCGACGCAGGCTCGCGACGTACTCGGGACTCGCGTACTCCAGCCAGTTGCCGCGCAACGATCGTTCGATCGGGGTGCCGCACTCCGGACACGCGCCATCACGCGGCAACCCGGCGAGCGCTTGACCGCACACGCGACAGCCGAGACCTTCGGCGGTCGGCACGGACGCCGGCCGCGCGTCGCCGCGCTCGACGGGATTGGGCTCACTCGATCGCGTCACGCGCCGACCGCAAGCCTGTGGGCCAGCAGATCGGGCAGGCCGGCCTTGCGCATCTGTCGCTGCGCCTCGCGCACGTCGTACTCGACGCGCCGAAGTTCGAACGACCCGTCGTTGAGATCGAGCAGTCCGAAGCTCGCCCGCGGATCGCCGTCGCGCGGCTGACCGACGGAACCGGGATTCAGGATGTGGCGCCCGGTCGCACGAAGCGCGTAGCGCTCCTCCGAGTGCAGGATCGTCGCTTCGACGTCGAGCGCGCTGAGGCGGTCCTCGCACCGCTCACTGTCGGTGTGAAACGCCATCGGGACGTGCGTGTGTCCGATGAGGCAGACCCGGGCGTCGACGCCGCGGAACGCCATCGCCGCGCTCGACGGATCGCCGACGTAGCCCGTCGCCGCTGGCGGGACCGGCGTGTCGTGCACGCACATGACGTAGGGCGACCGATCGAACACGGCCCGCATCGGACGAATGAGCTCGAGATGCTCAGGACCAAGCCGGCGCCGCGTCCACTCGATCGCGACCCTGGCGACCGGATTGAACGCATCGCTGATGGACGAGTCGAAGAGCGCGTCCTCGTGGTTGCCGCGGACCGCAGCCATGCAGCGCCCCTTGAGGCGTTCCAGGCAGCGATCCGGCTGCGGGCCGTAGCCTACGACGTCGCCGAGGCAGATCACGTCGCCGACGCCCATCGCGTCGATCGTCCGCATCACGGCGTCGAGCGCCGGAAGGTTGCCGTGGATGTCCGAGATCACCGCGATGCGCGACATGCTTACCGCCTCGACTGCGCGTCATTCGACACGTCGTTCGAACCCACCAACGCTTCGGCTCCGCCGTCTACCGCCACCGACCACGCTCGAACAGGAATCGGCCGTCGACCCGAGATTCCTTCATCATCGGACCGATCATTTGGCCCTTCGTTTCGCCCACCTTCCGCACCCACGCGTGCGACCCGAAATCTCACCCAACTCCTCCCCGCCCGCGTCACCGGTTCTCCACGTCAGCCCGAGCCACCAACCCGATGCCGACACCTTCTTCTCGCCCCTCCACGACCCCCACCATTCTCTAGCCTTCGCCATTCGGACGCCGTCTCGCACAGTGCGACGCGTATCAGACGTTTTTTCGCTTCTGCCTCGTCGACGTCGTTCACGATACCGGCCAACTTCGATTCGGTGCCGCATTCGGTCGCCGCGCCGACCAAAATGAAGTCGACGTTACGCAGACGAGACAGTTCATCGGATTCGCTCTCTCCTTATTGCAACCCAACGTCGAGGCTCCTGACGTCGTGGCGATGGCCGAGCGTGAGATGCCGTCTCCATCGATTGCAGTCAGGGTTTTCGCGCTCAAGATCCGATTCGGCGTTGATGCAGTTCGCGTGAACGCCGCGCTGCAAGGCTCATGACGGCGATTCCCGAAGGACGGCGCCAGTCGCAGAATCACGACGTTTCGGCTCGATCGAGGGCTTCAAACAGCGACGATCGGCCCTCGTATCGGCCCATCGCATCGCGACGAACGAACCCCTTGAGTTCGAGGATCGTGAGCTCCGCGCGAACCGCGCCGGCGTCGCTCGACGCTGAGCAGAAATGCTCAGCCGTGGCGGCGCCGTTCCGCAACTGCATCGCGATGTGTCGCGCTAGCGCCGAGAGCGTCGGCACCGGCGGCGCGACGCGATCGGTTGCGCCGCTCACGAGGTGACGCGCCGACGCGAGTTGCTCGAAGAGTTCGTCGGGCGACGCGACCAGCGCGGCCCAGCCCTCGCGGATCGCACGATGGCAGCCTTCGCTCGTCGCGCTGTCCACGCGCCCGGGCACGGCCATCGCTTCGCGACCGTGGTCTTCGACGGCGAGTCGAGCGGTGATGGACGCGCCGCTGCGATGTCGCGCCTCGATCACCAGCACGCCGATCGCGAGTCCCGAGACGATGCGATTCCTGCGAGGAAAGAGCTCCGGTCGCGGCGGCATCGACAGCGGAAACTCGCTGATGACCGCGCCGCCGCGGTCGACGATCTCGTCGAAGAGTCGCGTGTGCTCCGGCGGATAGGGACGCGTCAATCCGGACCCGAGCACCGCGATCGTGCGGCCTCCGGAGCGCAGCGTCGCGCGGTGCGCCTCGGCGTCGATGCCTCGCGCGCCACCGCTGACGACCGGATGTCCGCGCTCGGACAGCGCCATCGCGAACCGCGCGGCCTGGTCGAGCCCGTAGGCCGACGCGCGCCGCGAGCCCACGACCGCGACCGACCACGCATCGCGCTCCTCGAGCGAGCCGCGCAGCCAGAAGACCGGCGGCGGATCGGGAATGGCGGCGAGGAGCGGCGGATAGCTCGGCTCGCCGAGGACGACGAGCGACGCGCGGGCGGCGCGGCCCGCGTCGAGTTCGTCCCGCGCCGCCGCGGCGCTCACTCGCAAGCGCAGCCGATCGGCACGAGCGATCGAACAACCGAGCGCCGTCGCCCACGCCTGCGACGACGACCCGATCACGTCGCGCGCCCGTCCGATGCCCGCGAGCAGTCGTCCGATGCCGACCGCGCCGAGTCCCTCACACAGCGCGAGCGACAGCATCGCCTCGCGCTCGCGCGTCCACCCCGTTTCCGATTCCATGTTCCGCTCCGATCGCCGGTCCCCCGGGGCACGACCATACCGCGCCCGCGGCGGCCTCCGGCGATTCGGTCGAAACTTCCCCGCGCCGGAAATCGCGCGCCCGCTCGCGTTCGATCACCCGCTCGACGAATTCTCCGTGCGGCCGATCAGTCCGCGCCGGACTGCGGCGGCGCGATCCGATCCGTCTCGCTCCCGATCACGCGATCGCTGAAGGCGTCCGCTTCGGGAAAGAGTTCGCCTTGCGACTCCCCCGCGGTCGGCGCCGCATCGGCGACGGGCGTCGGCGCCGCCTCGCTCACTGGCACCGAAGGAGCTGCATCGACGATCGTCGGCTCGTCCGCCGCACGGGTCGTGACGAGTTCGACGTCGATGATGTCGTCGTCGGAGACGTCGGCCGCTTCCTCGTCCACCACCAGTGTCTGTCGCGCCGGCAGTTCAAGCCGCGCGTCGACGACCGAGCGTGCGTGCGCATCTTCGTCGGTTGGCGCCACGAAGGTCGCGCCGGCGACGCAGGACTTCAATCGGTCCGCGCTCGACGTCGCGCCGGCAACCGCAGTTGCGGCGGCGATGTTCTCGGCGGTCGTCTCCGACCGCGCCCCGTCGACCGGGTCGATCGGTTCGATCACCGCGACCTTCGCACCGTCCGGGCCAAACAACAACCCGACGAAGAGCAGGAAGACGGCGGAGCCGAGGAGCCAGAGTCGGTTCGGACCGAGCGCGAGTCGCCCCAAGAGCGTGTCGGGATACGGATCGGGAACGACCTTCGCGGCGGGCACGCTCTCGTCGATCCACTGCGCGACGGTCTGGTTCATGCCCGGCGTCAGCAGGAACGACTCCTCGCCTTCGGGAACGAGGTTGAGCTGCGCGATCGCGAGACGGCGAATGAGGTTCGGGTCGCCCTGCCGAAGATCCGACAGGAACCGGTCGTACGCCTGAAGCCGCGAGTACATCCGCAGCTCTTCGCCTTCCACCTTGCGCATCTCGTTCCGCAAATCGTGCAGCTCGCGCTGCGCGGGGATAAGGATGCCCGCGATCAGGAGGGCGAGCCCTGCGATCACGAACGGCCAACCCGGATCCAATCGGAAGAGTGGGCGGGGCGCGGAAACGGCGGAAGTAGTCACGTCGGCGGACCCAAAACGAGTCGGAGGCGGATCGGGTCGGTATCGGCGGAATCCAAGGGCGAGCGCCAGATTCGGTGACGAGAATCCTCGCTCGAATCGCGATGCTCGCCGTCGCAAGCGGCGATCCTAATCGATCAGCGCCGGAACGACCGGACCGACCGCACCAGACGATCGCGAGCCTCGGCAACCGGGAAACGGGCTGAAGGGGTCGGCGCGAACGGCCGATGGCTCGCTCCTCAGGGCTGAGGCCGGGCCGACCGGGGAGTGAACCGGGAGATGCCGCGCCTCGAGCCGGCGTGGACCGGACCGCTCCTTCGTGTCGCTTCAACCATCCATCGATGCCGTCGCGAAAGCGGTGGCTCTCGCCGATCTCTCCGATCTCCCCGCGCTCGTCGCGCTCCAGGACCTGTTGGTCCGGCTCGCCGAGGAGGCGGCCGACGCCGACCTCGAGCCGGTGTCCGCAGTGTCGGCCCAGGCCGCCGACCTGGTTGAACGACTCGTGCTCCGGGAGATCGAAGACTCGGCCTCCGCGCTTCGCACGTTGGCCAACGCCGTCGATTTCGCGCAGCGCGCGGTGCAGCTGGACGCCCGCGGCGAGTCGATCGCGGAACTCGAGTCGCCGTTCCGCGCCGCCGCCAGTGCGTCCGCGGGGGCGACGACCGCTGCGGCGACCGACGCCGACGCGGACGAACCCGTTGCCGTCGACGTCGATCCGGAAAGCGCGGCCACCCTGGCGGAGTTCCTCGTCGAAGCCCGCGAGCACTTGGCGAACGCGGAAGCGGCAGCGCTCGAACTCGAACGGACGCCGCACGACGCTGAGCTGGTCAACACCGTCTTCCGCGCGTTCCACACCATCAAGGGCGTCGCCGGCTTCATGCAGCTCGCGCCGATCGTGGAACTGGCGCACGCCGCCGAGACGCTGCTCGATCAGGCCCGCTCCGGCGCTCGCACGGTCGACGCGACGGTGCTCGATCTCGTCCTGACGACGAGCGACATGCTGGGTCGGCTGGCGAACGCGCTCGAGGGCGGCGCCGCGCCCACTCGGCGGGAGTTCCGGGCGCAGCTCGCGCGGCTCGGCGAACAGAACCAGCTCGGACAGCGCTCCTCGGCCGACGCGCCGCGCGAAGCGCAGCCGACCACCAACCAGCGCGCGTCGAGCGACACGGCCCCGGCCGCGCAGCCCGCGGGCGACGGCGAGTCGCATCCGGCGGAAGCTCCTGCCCAGCAGCGGCGCACCGAACAGACCGTCAAGGTCGCAACGTCGCGCATGGACGCGCTCATCGACATGGTCGGCGAACTCGTGATCGCGCAGCTCATGGTGCAGCAGGATCCGGCGATCGCACGCGTGAGCGACCAGCGTCTCCAGCGCAACCTCGGTCACATGGCGAAGATCGTCCGCGACCTGCAGGAGGTCGCGATGAGCCTGCGCATGGTCACCATGCGCTCGACCTTCCAGCGCATGACGCGCCTCGTCCGCGACGTGGCCGCACGGGCCGGAAAGCACGTGCAGTTCGTGACGCACGGCGAGGACACCGAACTCGACCGCAACGTCGTCGAGGCGATCGCCGATCCGCTGGTGCATCTCATCCGCAACGCGTGCGACCACGGCATCGAGTGCGACGCCGACCGCGTCGCCGCTGGCAAGTCCGTCCCGGGCACGATCACGCTGCGGGCGTGCCATCGCGGCGGCATGATCGTGATCGAGGTCTCGGACGACGGCCGAGGATTGCAGCGCGAGAAGATCCTCGCGAAGTGCAAGGAGCGGGGCCTCGTGTCCCCCGAGCGCGCGACGTCGGACATCTCCGACGACGAGGTGTTCAGCTACATCTTCCTGCCCGGATTCTCCACCGCCGAGCGGATCACCGACATCTCCGGGCGCGGCGTCGGCATGGACGTCGTGCGGCGCAACATCGAGGCGCTGCGGGGCACGATCCAGATCCGATCGAAGCCGGGAGAAGGCTCGACGTTCACGCTGCAACTGCCGCTCACGCTGGCCATCATCGACGGCATGCTCGTGCGCGTCGGTTCGGAGCGCTTCGTCATTCCGACGCTCGCCATCGAGCGGGCGTTCCGGCCCGCCGCGGGCGACGTCCACACGGTGCTCGGGCGCGGCGAGATGGCGTCGGTGCGCGGGTCGCTGGTGCCCGTCCGTCGCCTGCATCGCGCGTTCGCCGTCAGCGGCGCCTGCGAGGCGGCCTCCGACGGACTGCTCGTCCTCGTCGAGTCGCGCGGCACGCGTGCGTGCCTCTTCGTCGACGAGATCATCGGACAGCAGCAAGTGGTCATCAAGAACCTGGGCTCCGACTCGACGCGCCATCGCGCGGTGAGCGGCGGCGCCATCCTCGGCGACGGCCGCGTGGCGCTCATCCTCGACGTCGGCGAACTGCTTCAGGAGGCGGCATGAAGGAAGCGCGGAAGTTCCTCACGTTCTGTCTCGGTGCCGAGCACTACGGCATCGACATCCTGCACGTACGCGAAATCATCGGATTGATCGCGATCACGCCGCTGCCGCGCGCTCCGGAGTTCGTGCGGGGCGTCATCAACCTGCGCGGCCGCATCATTCCGGCCATCGATCTGCGTCGGCGCTTCGGCCTGCCCGGCGTGGAAGCGACCAAGGAGTCGTGCATGATCGTCGTCGACAGCCGCGACAGCGACGGCGAGTCGTCGCTCACGGCGCTCGTCGTCGACAGCGTGCGCGAGGTGCAGGACATCGCGAACAACGACATCGAGGCACCGCCCACCTTCGGACCCGCCGTGCCGCTCCAGTACATCCAAGGCGTGGGGAAGGCGCGCGATCGCGTGATCCTCATCCTCGACACGTCGGTCGTGCTCGACATGCGCCTAAAGAACAACGCGACCCAATCGATCGAGATGCGCCGCGCGGCGTGAACGCAAACACAGGACCTTCAGCATGGCTACCCGCGTCACACTCAGAACCTCCCTCGGCATCGGTTTCGGCGCCGTCACTACTCTGTGCGTCGCTTCCGCGCTCGTCGCCTCGTGGAATCTCTGCACGACCTGGGGCGAGATGCGCCAGTTCTTCACGGTGCAGGTCCCCTGCCTGAGCGAGATTCAGCGAGCCACCGGCATCGCCGATCGCTGCGCCGAAGGATCTGCTTCCGATTCCGTCTACGGCGAGCTGCGCGACTGCGAGAGCAACCTCAACGGTCTCAAGTCGGCGTGGACCGACGCGAAGACCCGGCCGCTTCTCGACACCGCGATCGAGCGCCTCGCCGCGGTCAGCGCGTCGCGCAACGACCGCGCCGGCGGCGTCGCCGCGATGCACGCGCTCGACGATGCCGCATCGACCCTCAGCGAAGCGCTGGACAGCCAGGCGATCGAGCTCGGCCACACGTTCGATCGCGCGACGCTCACCACGCTCTGGGCGTTGTGCGGCATGTCCGTCGCCGGCACGGTCGTGGGGCTTCTCACGTGGAGCCGCCTCTCCCGACGCATCGCCGGCTCGATGTCGCTCCTCGCGCAGCGGAGCCAGCAGATCGCCAACGGCGATCTCACCGGCGAGCCGCTCGCGGTGTCCGGCAACGACGAGATCACCGACGTCACGATCGCGACCAACCGGATGTGCGAGCGCCTGCGCCAGATGGTCTCCGAGGTCGGCGCCGGCAGTCAGCAGATCGATCTCGGCGCGACGCACATCTCGAGCGCGAGCCAGTCGCTCGCCGAAGGCGCCAGCAGCCAGGCCGCGAGCATCGAGGAGATCTCGGCGAGCCTGCAGGAGATGTCCGAATCGACGTCCCGCTCCGCGGACAACGCTCGCGAGGCGAACGAGCTCGCCGAGCGTAGTCGCACCGCGGCGAGCAACGGCCAGGGCCAGGTGCGCGAGATGGTGGAGGCGATGGCGCAGATCAGCCAGTCGAGCGACGAGATCGGGAAGATCATCAAGCTGATCGACGAGATCGCCTTCCAGACCAACCTGCTCGCGTTGAACGCCGCGGTGGAAGCCGCTCGTGCCGGCGAGGCGGGCAAGGGATTCGCGGTGGTCGCCGAGGAAGTGCGGAATCTCGCGCAGCGCTCGGCCGAAGCCGCCCGCAGCACGTCCGCGATCATCGAGCAGAGTTCGCAGCGCGCGGAGCGAGGCTCGGCCATCGCCGACAAGGTGGCGGTCAGCTTCGAGCAGATCGCGCAGAGCACCGAGAAGGTCAACGCGCTCCTCGCGAGCATCGCCGACGCGTCGCGCAGCCAGGCTCGCGGCATCGAGCAGATCAACTCCGGCATGGGCGAACTCAACTCGGTGACGCAGTCGAGCGCGGCGAATTCGGAGGAGCTCGCGGCGACTGCCCAAGAGACCGCGGCGCAGGTCGCGAGTCTCAACGAGCTCGTGCGCAACTTCCGGGTGAGCGAGTCGTCGAAGGCCGCGTCGGGAGGACTCGCGTCGGCGATGCCGCAGCGCCACTCGCCGCCGCGCCCGCACGCGAACGCGCGGCCGAGCCCGCGGGCCTCGGTTCATCACGCCGCAGTTCCCTCGTCCTCCGCGGGCACCGCCGCCGAACACGACTTCTCGTCGTTCTGACCGACGCACCGCATGCTCGAACTCGCCCCCGACATCTTCAAGCGCATCGTGCAGATCGCGCATGCCCGCTGGGGCATCCATCTGACCGAGCGCAAGGTCGCGCTCGTCGCGAACCGCCTCTCGACGTACCTGCGTCGGACGCAGCGCTTCGAGTCGATCGACGCGTACGTGCGCCACCTCGAGGACGCCGCGGACGAGGAGGACATGCTCGTCTTCTTCGATCTTCTCTCGACGAACGTCACCAGCTTCTTCCGCGACCAGCAGCACTTTCACCTGCTCGAGCGCGAGTTCTGGCAACCGCTCGTGCGCGGCACGATCCCGTCGAACAACCGTCGCGTGCGGCTCTGGTCCGCCGCGTGCTCGACCGGATGCGAGCCGTACTCGATGGCCATCCAGGCGCTCGACATGCTGCCCGAAATCAGCCGCTGGGACGTGAAGATCCTGGCGACCGACCTCTCGAACAAGGCGCTCGCGGCGGCCCGCGCCGGCGTGTACCCGGACGCGGAAGTCGCCGCCGTTTCCGAAGAGCTGCGCGAGAAGCACTTCGAGCGCGTCACGCACGGCGGCCAACGATGCTGGCGCGTGGCGGACCACGTGCGGGAACTCGTGACCATCAGGCAAGTGAACCTGATGGAGCCGTATCCGTTCCGCGGCCCGTTCGACGTGGTGTTCCTTCGCAACGTGATGATCTACTTCGATCGCGAGACCCGCGAATCCCTGGTGCGCCGAATCGCCGGCTACCTGCGCCCCGGAGGATTCCTCGCCGTCGGCGGCGCCGAGACGCTCTCGGGCCTCGACGTTCCGCTGCGTCCGCTCTCCGCGGGGGTGTACGTCCAATGAGTCCTCCCACGCCCGCAACGTCGTCCGGAGAACCGGCCCGCGCGACAGCGACCCCGGTCGGCAAGATCGTGGTCGGCGTGGCCGACATGGCGATCTCGAAGGAGCCCGGCAAGTCGATCATCACGTATGCGCTCGGCTCCTGCATCGCGGTGACTTTGTACGACCCGATCAACAAGGTTGGCGGCATGCTCCACTTCATGCTGGCGGAGTCGTCCGCGAGTCCCGAGAAGGCGAAGGCGAATCCGGCGCTCTTCGCGGATACCGGGGTGCCGCTGCTCTTCCACCGCGCGTACGCGCTCGGCGCCGTCAAGTCGAACCTGATCCTCTGCGCCGCGGGCGGCGCTGAGATCCTTGCCGACGACGGCCACTTCCGCATCGGCGCCCGCAATCGAACGATGCTGCGGAAGCTCTTCTGGAAGAACAACGTGCTCCTGACCGCAGACGACACCGGCGGAAACTACAGCCGCACCCTCACGCTGTCGCTCGAGAACGGAGCGGTCTCCGTCCGCGCGCAGGGAAAGGACTCCGTGCTATGGGCACCGGCGGCATGAATCCGACGCTCGTCGAGGCGCTCGCGAGCCTCGATCGCTTGCCCGCGCTCCCATCGACGCTGGCCCGCGCGATCTCCGCGCTCAACTCGCCCAAGAGCGGCGCGCCGGAGTTCGAGGCGGTCTTCCGCACGGACGAGGCGCTCGCCGCGGCCATCGTGCGCCGAGCGAACAGCGCGGCGCTTGGCGGAAACTCGAATCGCTCGTACGCGCTGCGCGAGTCGATCGCCCGACTCGGACGGAACGCGCTGATGCGCATCACGCTCGAGCAGCAGGGTTCGTCGATGCTGCGCCGCGCCGGACGCTGCTACGGCCTCGAGCGCGGCGAGCTGTGGCGCGGCTCGCTCGGAGGCGCTGCGATCGCCGAGCGTCTCGCTCGCGAGTCGCGGGCCGCCGACGCCGACCTCGCGTACACCGCGGCGCTCTTGCGCGATCTCGGCAAGATCGCCCTCGAGGCGATGGCCAACGACGAGCGAGCGTTCCAATGGTCGACGTGGCCGCCGCGTCCGTTCGTCGAGTTCGAGGCTGCCCGCTTCGGCGCCGACCACGCGCGACTCGGCGCGGCGCTCGCCGAGCGATGGAACCTGCCGGCGCCCATCGTGCTCGCGATAGCGACGCACCACGCGCCGCCGATCGGTCCGCAGGATCCGCTGTGCGACCTCGTGCACTGCGCCGACTGCATCGCTCGCTGGGCGGGCATGGGAGTGGGCGACGACGGACTCTGCTACGCGCTCGCTCCGACCGCGAGCGCGGCGCTCGGCATCACTCGAGAACGCGTCGAGCAACTCGCCGCGCACGCATGGAACGTCGTGACCGACGCCGAGTCGGCGCTCCAGACGACTTCGGGAAGGAAATCCGCATGAACTGCAATCTGCTGATCGTCGACGACTCGCCGATCCTGCGCACCGCCATTGCCAAGGCGGCGCGTCTCGCCGGAGTTCCCGAGGATCGCATCTTCCAGGCGGCGAACGGGCGCGAAGCGCTCACGCTTCTCGACACGGTGTGGATCGACCTCGTGTTGCTCGACATGAACATGCCCGTGATGGACGGCGAGGAGTTCGCCCGCGAGGTGCGCAAGCACCCGACGCTCTGTGATCTGAAGATCGTGATCGTCAGCACCGAATCGAACGCCGATCGGCTCCAGCGCATGCGCGAGCTCGGCGTCATGGACTGCCTCCGAAAGCCTTTCCAGCCGGAGGACCTGTGCAGAATCGTGACCAAGCTCCTGGGAGTGAAACCATGCGCGAGCTGACCTCGGAGGCCCTCGCCAGACTGGCGATCGCCGCGTTGGAGCGCACCGCGTTCCTGATGGCCGAGCGCGACGATGGTGGCGGCGACGCGCTGCCCCAGGCGTCGCACTTCGTGCAGATCGAGTATCGCGGGCCCGAGCGCGGCCACGTGCTGCTCGCGGCGAGCGAGGGATTCGTGCGCTCCCTCGTGGCCGGCGTGCTCGGCGACGATCCGGGTTCGGCCGACATCGCGCGGCACGGCGCCGACGCGATGCGCGAGATGGCGAACATCCTCGGCGGCTCGTTGATCAGCGAGATCGGCGGCGCGTGCTGTCCGTTCCTCTTGGGTTTGCCCGCCGACTGCACCGCCGCGCAAATGCCGCAGGATCCCACGGAATCCGCGACGCTCAACGTGGAAGGCGAACGCCTCGACGTCTACTGGGTGCGCGAGTCGACGATGTCCGAAGCCGCCTGACGCCTCCCGCCCCGCATCGACGTTCCCATGGGTCAGCGCATAGGCATCATCATCGTCGACGACTCCGCCGCGACGCGCCAGATCCTCGCTCGCGAGCTTGGTCGCGAGGCGGACATCGACGTGCTGGGCGTCGCCGACAGCCCGTACACGGCCCGCGAGCTGATCATCGAGAAGCGACCGCAGGTGGTGACGCTCGACCTCGACATGCCGCGCATGGACGGTCTCACGTTCCTGCGCCGCGTGATGAAGTTCCTGCCGACGCCGGTGATCGTGTGCTCGTCGCTCACGCCAACCGGGTGCGCGAAGTCGATCGAGTGCCTCGACGCCGGCGCGTTCGACGTCATCGGCAAGCCCGCGGGCTCGGCCGCGGCGGCGGAGTTCGTGCAGCGCCTCGCGGAACTCGTCCGCGCCGCGGCGCGGGCGAATCGTCCCGTCGCGCCGGTCGCCGCTCCGACGGCGCTGGTCGCGCGTCGAAGCGCTGCCCCTGCGACGATCGATCAGCGATCGATCATCGTCATCGGATCCTCGACCGGTGGAACCGAGGCGCTGCGCGCGGTCCTCACGGCGCTGCCGGCGCAGATGCCTCCGATCGCGATCGTGCAACACATGCCCGAAGGCTTCACCAAGCTGTTCGCCGGACGATTGAACGGGTTGTGCGAGCTCGAGGTGCGCGAGGCCCGCGAAGGCGAGCCGTTCGCGCCGGGCGTAGCGCTCCTCGCCCCGGGCGGCAAACATCTGCGCCTGCGCCGCGACGCGACGGGTCGCTACGTCGCGAACGTCGCCGACGGTCCGCAGGTGAAGCACCATCGACCGAGCGTCGAGATCCTGTTCGAGTCGACCGCAGCGGTCGCGGGCAAGCACGCGATCGGTGTCCTCCTCACCGGCATGGGCGACGACGGCGCCGACGGACTGCTCTCGATCCGCAGGGCCGGCGGCGCGACCATCGCGCAGGACGAGGCGTCGTGCGTGGTCTTCGGCATGCCGAAGGCGGCGATCGATCGCGGCGCGGCCGACGTGGTCCTGCCGCTGGGCCAGATCGCCGATCGCCTGCGAACGTTGGCGAGCGCGAACGACCGCAAGGTCGCGTGAGCATCGCGATCTCGATTCCACCAGCGTGACCTGCGTGCCGATGCGCTCCGCACTTCGTCGCCAATGAAAAACTCCCCCGACGTGCGGCTCACGTCGAGGGAGCGATTTGTTTCGATCGCGAACGCGCGATCACGCGAGGTCGGGGAAGATCTTCCGCACGACCGCCACGAGGTCCTTCACGTGGCTGATCGACTCGTTCATCAGCTTCGTCTCGTCGGCGTCGAGCGCGATCTCGACCACCTTCTCCATGCCGCCGGCGCCGAGGACGCACGGCACGCCGACGAAGTAGCCCTTGCCCTTCTCGTTCGACACGCCGTACTCCTTCTCGCAGTACGCGGCGCAGGGAATGATGCGCTTCTTGTCCTTGATGATCGCCTCGGCCATCTGCACCGAGCCCGACGCCGGCGCGTAGTACGCCGACGTGCCCATCAACTGCACGATCTCGCCTCCGCCGACCTTGGCCCGCTGCACGCAGGCGTCGATCTTCTCCTTCGAGAGGAGTTGCGAGATCGGAATGCCGTGGACGCTGGTGAAGCGCGGCAGCGGGACCATGTCGTCGCCGTGTCCGCCGAGAAGAAGGGCGCTGATGTCCTCGATCGAGCAGCCGAGCTCGAGCGCGAGGAACGCGCGGAAGCGGGCGACGTCGAGCGCACCAGCCTGGCCGAGGATGCGGTTCGTCGGGAAGCCCGACGCCTTCCACGCGGTGTAGACCATCGCGTCAAGCGGATTGCTCACGATGATCATCACCGCGTTCGGCGAGTGCTTCGCGACCTCGCCCGCGACCGACTTCACGATCTGCACGTTCGTCTGGATGAGGTCGTCGCGGGACATGCCCGGCTTGCGCGGGATACCCGCGGTGACGATGACGACGTCCGAGTTCGCGGTGTCGGCGTAGTTGCTGGTGCCGATGATCCGGCTGTCGAAACGCTCCATCGGGCCGCAGCACAGGAGGTCGAGGGCCTTGCCCTTCGCCACGCCTTCACGGTCCGGGATGTCGAGGAGAACGATGTCGCCGAGTTCCTTGGCGGCTGCCCAATGGGCACAGGTGGCGCCGACATTGCCGGCACCGATGACTGAGATCTTTGCGCGACGCATGGTTTTCTTATTCTGGTGTGAGGCGAGAATGCCCGAATCTCGGCGTCGAACGTGGCGCCGGACGAGCGGGAAAAGAGAAAGATCATAACCGCTCGCGCTCGCCAAGTCGGCCTTTCGAAGTCCTTCCACGATGACCGTCCGTCGCGATCTCGCCGCCCTCCTCCGATCGTCGTTCCTCGGATCGCGCACCGCGGTCGCCCGCCTTCGCTGCGCGACGCTGGGCTTCGTCGCGGCGCTGACCCTTGTCGGTTGCGCCTCGGAGACGCCGACCCGTGCCGAGCGCCTCGACTCGATGAGCCGCGTCGAGCCGATGCACGTCGTGCGCGACGGCGTCGTCCACTGCCGCACCGACGACGTGCTCGAACTTTGCTCGGCGATCGTCACGCTGCCGCCTGACTTTCCCGACGCGCTCACGCACATCGACGCGAACCTCGGCGTGGCGGAGGGATGTCAGCCGAACGTCGTCGGCGTCTATCTGCGCACCGACGACATGCACGTCGTGTCGCATCGCGACGCGACGTGGCTCCAGTCGCACGATCACCGACTCGACGTGACCATGGGCTGCGCCGTCGCGATCTCCGACGACGGCTACTTCCTCACCGCGGCGCACTGCGTCGACCAGACGTCGAACGTGTTCCTCGTGTGCCAGACCGAACACGACGACTTCGAGATCACGCCGTTCCGCGTCGTGTGGTCCGGCGGCGGCGCGCCCGACGGCGTGAGTTTCGAGGAAGCGCTCACCCATCCGGACATCGCGATCATCCACGCGGAGCTTCGCCCGGCGCACGTCGCGCGCGTCGCGGAGCGCGCGGAACTCGCGATCGGCGCATCCATCATCGGCGGCCGATTCGTGACCACTTCCGACGTGCACCGCGAGCGCTGGCCCATGTACGCCGGCGCGATCGAGGAGATCACGCCGAAGGTCGGCGACGCCGGCGCGTTCGCGCTCCGGCTGTCGGCGCCGAGCTGCGGAGGCGACTCCGGAGGCCCGGTGCTGCTCGAGGACGGGAGCATCGCCGCGGTCGTATCGGCGTCGTTCACGCAGTGGTTCGGCCAGCGCGGCACGCTCGCCTGGACCATGCCGAACACGTCGATCGAGCGAATCGTGTCCGCCGATCGCGCCGAGCAGATGCGACGGCGCGATCGCGAGGAGTGAGCGTCAGAGTCCGAGTTCGGCGCGGGTCGTGCGATACGACTCGCGCAGCGGGTCGAGGGCCGCGCTGAAGCGCTCCGCGCGGCCGATCGACGAGTCGTACACCGGTCGCTTGATCTGGTCTTCCGACAAGGTCGGCGGCGGCTCGTGGGCCCCGGGTCGGAGCTTGCGCTCGTGGTGTCGCAGGCAGGCGTCGCTCCACTCGAGGCCCGCCGCGGCGAGGATCGGCGGCAACGTCTCCGCGGGCTTCTTCGCCAGGTCCTCGTACTGCACCTGAACGATCCGCCCCGGGAGCATCGCGTGCCAATGGGCCATGAGGCTCTCGTTGAGCGCCAGCATCATGCCGATGCTCCGCAGGTCGCTCGACCACGGCGCCGCGGTCGACAGCAGCCGCTCGAAGCAACTGATGCCCGTGTCCATCGGATCGCGCTTGATGTGGATGATCGTCGCTTCCGGGAACGCGAGCGCGATCAGGCCGACGTACATCCAGTTCGCGAGATGCTTGTCCGCGACGCGCTCGATGCCCGGGCCCGCGTAGATGTCGGTCGCGGCGAGGTATCTCGACGCGATCGCCGAGTACCGCTGCGGAAGGAACGACCGCACGATTGCGGGCCACGCGCCGCTCGGAGTCAGCGTGTCGACCCACTCGTCGATCTGCGACCGAAGCGCGCTCGTCTCGCCCGCCCCGGCGCCCTTCGGATGCGCGGCGATCATCTTCTCGACGAGCGTGGTGCCCGAGCGCGGCATGCCCGCGATGAAGATCGGCCGCTTCGAGGGGATCGGTAGCTTGCCCACCCGATCGAACAGCTCGCGCTGGAAGGTCTGGCGAATCCGCTCGACGTAGGCACGCGCGTCGGCGGGATTGAAGCGGACGGGAGCCACGGCCCGCGACGCCGCGTATTCGCGGAACGCGCCCTCGAAGTCGCCGCGCTTCTCTAACACCTCGCCGAGGACGTGGTGAAGCTGCGTCTTCGCGCTGGCTCCGGCGCCGAGCGTCGCGGCCAACTCGATGCCCGAACGGAGATGACGTTCGGCGGCGTCCAGCTCGCCGAGATCCATGTGAGCCTGACCCGCGGCAAGATGCGTCTCGGCGATCGTCGGCGTGCCGAGGATCGCGATCGCCTTGCGCGGGTCGCCGAGCCGGCGATGGCACTCGGCGCGGGCCATCGCGTAGCCGGGGTGCTCGGGCTTCAGGCGCTGCGCCTTCTCGAGAAGCGGCAGCGCTTCCGCATGACGCCCCTGACGGACGCGCAGGACGCCCATGCCGAAGTGCACCTCGGACTCGGCCGGCGCGAGCTTCTCCGCCCGCGCGAACGCCTCCTCGGCCTGCTGCCACTGACCCTGACGCGTGCGCACCGTCCCCTGCAGGACGAGCGCCGGAACCGACTTCGGACGCAGCGTGAGCGCCTTCCGCGAGAACGCATCCGCGCTCATGAGATCGCCGGCGGCGAGCGCCTTCGACGAACGTTGCAGCAGTGTCTGGTACTCGTCAAGCATGGCGACCTACGCGGCGAGCGGTGAGACCGATGAGCCCGACAGGTCAGCCCTTCGCCCGCGCCGCCAGATACGCGGCGCGCATCGGCTCGAGCAATTGGGCGAACTTCGCGGCGCGACCGACCGACGACTGGTAGATCGGGCGTGCCGCGTCGAGCGAGCCGAGGCTTGGCGCCGGTTCGGCGTCGCCGGCCCGCGGCGTGCGCTGATGATGGCGCATGCACGCGTCGTTCCACGGCAGACCGATCGCCGAGAGGAGCGAGCGGATCGTCGGCTCGGGCTGCTTCACCAGATCCTCGTAGCGAATCTCGGTGATGCGTCCCGGGAAGACGCTCTTCCAGTGCTCCATCATGCGCTCGTTGAGCGCGAGCATGAGGCCGATGTCCTCGAGGCGCCCAGCCCACGGCATCGTGGTCGTCGAGAGACGCTCGAAGCAGCTCAGGCCGGTGTCCATCGGATCGCGGCGCACCCAGACGATCGCCGCTTCCGGGAACGCGATCGCCATGAGTCCGACGTACAGCCAGTTGCCCGGCGTCTTGTCGGCGATGCGCTCGATGTTCTCGCCGGCGAACTGCTCGGTCGACGCGAGATACGCCGAGGCCACGCCGTCCACGCGATCGACCTGGATCGCGGAGACGTTCGTCGGCCAACTGAGCTCGGGATTCTTCGGATCGGTCCAGTTGACGAGGATCCGCTTCAGCGCGTCGGTCTCGCCGGCGCTCGCACCGCTCGGATGCGAGGCGATGATCTTCTCGACGAGCGTCGCGCCGGTGCGCGGCGTGCCCACAAGGAACACCGGTCGCTTCGAGGAAATGCGGGCCCGCGGAAGGTTCGCGACGGTCGCCGGGCTGAACGCGCGGATCATGCGGTCGACGTGCGAGATCGCAGCGTCGCGATTGAACCTGCCGGGCACCGCCGCGCGACTCGCGGTGAACGCCGCGAAGGCGCCGGCGACGTCGCCATTGCGGGCGAGCGCGCGACCCAGGAGCTGATGCAGGTGATAGGCGTGCGTCGGCGGCGGCGACATGGCCAAGCCGCTGCGCGCGAACTGCTCCGCCTTCGCGGCGTCGCCGAGTTCAAGCGCGGCTTCCGCGGCGGTCGCGCAGGACTCAACGGCCTTCGGTTCGCCGAGGACCTCGAGCGCCTTCTTCGGATCACCGAGTCGCACGTAGCACTGAGCGCGGGCGGTCGGGAGACCCGGATGCGTCGGCAAGAGCCGTTCGGTCGCCTGAAGCTGCCGCAGCGCGTCCTGGACCCGACCCTGCCGCAGGCGGAGCACCGCCGTCGCGTACGGGACTTCCGCGTCGCCGGGGGAGAGCGTGGCCGCGCGGGCGAGCGACGTCTCGGCCTCGGTGAGCCGCGACTGTCGAGTACGGATGCGACCGTGCAGCAGCCAGCCGGGCCCCGAACCGGGCTGCTGGGTCAAGAAGTTCCGGCAGTGCTCGTCGGCTGCGCCGAGGTCTCCGGCCAGATAGGCGTCCGCGCTCCGCTTGTAGATCGTTTCTGGGGTGTCGGCCATGGGAAAAACATCCTCGGTGAGAAGAGCGTCGCACTGTAGCGGCTCTGTCATCTTCAGTGGGTGGAACCGCTCACCCGAGGCCTTCGGGGTGGGCAGCGCGTAGCCGCCGACGTCGATCTGGCGGATCATCCGGCGATGCCCACCGGCCGGCTCGCCACGATCGTCGCCGCCTCCGATGCGCGCCGCACGCTGCTTCATCTGCAGGGCATCGGCGGCCCTCCGATGCGTTCCGGAACCGACGCCGTCGGCCGACTCGTCGAACGGCTCGGGTATGTCCAGATCGACTCGATCAACGTCATCGAGCGGGCGCACCATCTCATCTTGGCAACGCGGCTCGCTGGCTATCGGGCGTCGCATCTCACGCAGAACCTGGAACGTGCGCGCCGCCTTTTCGAACACTGGACGCACGACGCCTGCGCGATCCCGGTGCGATGGTTCCCGCACTGGAAGCGACGATTCGCCGAGTACGAGGCTCGCGTGCATCGCAATCGGTGGTGGCAGGAGCGATTCCACGGCAAGCCCGGTCCGGTGCTCGCGCGCACGCTCGAGCGAGTGCGCGCCGAGGGACCGCTGCGGGCCCGCGACTTCCCCGTCGAGCGCGAGCGTCGCGGCGCCGGCTGGTGGGAGTGGCATCCGGAAAAGGCGGCGCTGGAGCATCTGTGGCGAGCGGGCGTGCTCGCCATCGCGCGGCGCGATGGATTCGAGAAGGTGTACGACCTCATGGAGCGCGTCCATCCCGACCAACACGCGGCGCCGGAACCCGACGACGAGTCGCACGTCGACTGGGCCTGCTCGACGGCCCTCGACCGACTGGGGATCGCGACGCTGCGCGACATCTCCGCGTTCTGGAACTCGATCGACGTCGCCGCGGTGCGCCGCTGGTGCGGGCGCAAGCTCGCGGAAGGCGCCATCGAGCGCGTCACGGTCGAGCGCGCCGACGGCGGCCGCGCCGTCCCGTGCGTCGCGTTGCCGACCTGGCGCAGCCACGCGAAGCCGGTCGACGACGAGCGCATGGTGGCGATGTGCCCGTTCGATCCGGTGCTGCGCGATCGCGCCCGCACGGAGCGCCTGTTCGGCTTCGCATATCGCTTCGAGGCGTTCGTGCCGGCGCCGAAGCGGCGCTACGGCTACTACGTAATGCCGCTCCTCGAGGGCGATCGATTCGTCGGGCGCGTCGATCCGAAGTTCGACCGCGAGCGCGGCGCCGTCGTGGTGCGCGGCCCGTGGTGGGAGCGCGGCGTGAAGCCCGATCGCGGCCGCATGCGCCGGCTCGGGGCGGCGCTCGATCGGCTCGCGACGAGCGTGGGCGCGAACTCGTGGTCGCTCGAGTCGCCCGGAGCGGCGCGGTGAGTTTCCAATCGCTCATCGAGCAGTACGGCTACGTCGCGCTCTTCGGCGGGACGTTTCTCGAAGGCGAGTCGTTCATCGTCGCCGCGGGATTCGCGGCGCACCGCGGCTACCTCTCGCTGCCGATCGTGTGCGCGGTCGCGACGCTCGGGTCGTTCAGCGGCGATCAGTTCTGGTACTACCTCGGCCGTCGCCACGGCGCGGCGATGATCGCGAAGCGACCGGACTGGGATCGCCACGCGGCCCGCGTGCGGCCATGGGTCGGTCGGCACCGCAACCTCGTGATCGTCGGCTCGCGCTTCGCGTACGGATTCCGCGTCGTGACGCCGGTCTTGCTGGGTTCGCTCGGCGTGCCTCCCGGCGCGTTCGCGCTGTGGAACGCGGTGGGGTCGCTCATCTGGGCGGTGACCTTCGGCGTCCTGGGCTACTTCTTCGGACAAGCGGTCCAGTTCGCGCTTAAGGAGGCGGAGCGCTATGAGGTGCCCATCCTCGGCGCGATCCTCGCGCTCGGGGCGACCTTTGTCCTCGTGCACGTCATCCGGTCACGCCGAGCCGCCGCGCGAGACGCCGCCGCGCGCGACGAGCACGGCTCGCGCGACCCCTGAACCTCGGCGCGAGTGACGCGCGACCGCACCGCGCACCGGACGAGGCTCGTCGGCGAGGCCCCGCGGCGAGGCATCTCGAACATGATCGGTCGAACGCAATGCGCGAGAAAGGACTCGAACCTTCGACCTCGCCCTTATCAGGGGCGTGCTCTAGCCAGCTGAGCTACTCGCGCGGGAGGCCTGGGGCGACGGCGGCTCGTGCGAGGCGCCGATCGGCCAAGACCGGGTCGGAGACAGTAGCAGAACGCCGTCCCCCTGCCAACCACTCGCCCGCGTTCACGAGCCGACGAGGTGGCCGGTGACCGGATCGACGAGGTCCTTGATCGCCACGACGCCGAGGGGCTGATGGGTCGTCGGATCGGCCACGACCGCGAGCCGCGTGCGCGTCGCCCGCATGGTGCGCAGCGCCGACAGCGAGGTCTCGCGCGGGGCAAAGACGATCGGTTCCTCCATGAGCGCCGCCGTCGACACGGTGGGCTCGAGTATCGCGTCGAGCGCCGTGAGCACGCCGACGAGCTTCCCGGACGAATCCAGCACCGGCAGTCGGCTGGCGAACGAGCGTCGCAGGATCCGAGCCCGCTCCTCGCTGCCGCACTCGAGCGGAAGCCACGTCACCTTCGACCACCTGGTCATCTCGCCGTCGACGGTTCGACCTCGAAGCGTGAGCGCGCGATCGGCGAACGTGGTCTGCGACTCGCTGAGGACGCCCGCGTGCACGCCTTCGCGAATAAGGCGGCTGATGCGTTGCCGCGGCTCGAGGAGCGCGGCCCGTTCGTCGCTGCCGAAGCGGCGACGCACCACCGCGCCGAACCAACCGACGATCGGCACGATCGCGATCCACGTCAGCAGCAGCCGCCACCCGCGGAGGTAGCGGGCGAACACATACATCCATCGGTCCGCGTAGGTGCGGAAGAGGTCCTTCGGCAGCGTCTCCCCGAACACGAATGTGATCGGCAAGAGGAGCGCCGTGTTGACGACCACCGACTGCAGCGGCGTGAGGTGATAGAGCTCGAGGATCGCGGCGATGCCGAGACCGCTCGCGTAGTTGACGAGGTTGTTGCCGACGAGGAGCGTCGACAATACGCGGTCGGGTCGCGCGAGCTCGTCGCTGAGGATGCGGGCGCTGCGGTCGCCGCGCCCGACGCGCACGAGGAGTCCGATGCGGTTGAGCGTGTAGACGCCGATCTCGATGCCCGAGAAGAGCGCGCTGAGGACGACGCCCGCGATCGACAGCGCGAGCCACGGCATGATCTCGCGCGTCACGCGTCACCTCCCTGCCGCTCGGCGCCGAAGTCGGTGCCGTCGTCCTCGAGGCGTACGAGCACTCGTCGAACGCGCGTGCCGCTGACCGACTCGACCTCGAGGCGCACGTTCGCGAGCGCCACGACGTCGCCCACCACGGCCGGGCGTCCGAGGCGCTCGAGCACGAGCCCGCCGAGCGTGCTGGCGTTGGAGTGCAAGAAGCGCTCGCCGAACGCCTCGGCCCAACGCTGGAGATTCATGCCGCCCGGAACGATCCACACGCCGGGCTGCACCTCCTGCGGCGCCGGTTCGGCCTCCTCCTCGGGACTCACGATGTCGCCGACGATCTCCTCGACGCAATCCTCGATGGCCACGACGCCCGCGGTGCCGCCGTACTCGTCGACGACGATTGCCAAGTCGGCGCGGGCCGAGCGGAACTCGTCGATGAGCTGCTCGACCGAGGCGATCTCGGGCACGAATCGCGCGGAGCGCATGTGATCGAGAAGCGGCGTCTCGTCGCCGCGCGGATCGAGCAGGAAGCGCTTCACCTGCAGGATGCCGACGACGTCGTCGATGCCGTTGTCGACGACCGGCAGGCGCGTGAGCCGCTGCGTCGCCACGATGTCCGCGATCTCGTTCCGCGTCGCGCCGATCTCGATCCAGCTCATGTCGACGCGCGGCGTCATCACGTCGCGCACGCGCAGCCGACGGAGTTCGAACACGCCGCGGAGGATGCGCTGCTCGTCGGCGTCGATCACGCCTTCGGAACTCGATCGCTCCAGGAGCGCCGCGAGTTCCGCCGACGTCAGCCGCGGCGGCGCCTCGCCCGGCGCCGTGAGTCGCGACAGCGGCGCGACGACCGCGCGGTCGAGCGCGACGCGCAGCGGGAGGATCGCCCGATGGAGTCCCAGGAGCGCGGGCGAGAGGAGCCTCACGGCGCGGGTGCGCAGGCCGTCGGCGAGCAGCTTCGGCAACACCTCGCCCCCGAGCACGACGAAGAGCAGCGTGAAGATGCCGAACGCGACGTTTCCGACGAGACCGAATCCGGCTCGGGCGATCAGCATCGCGCTGATCACGAAATAGAGCGTGTTCACGCTCATGTTCGCAAGGAGAATCGTGATCAGCATCTGCCGCGGCTCGGCGAGCAGCGTTTCGACCGCACGGCTCGCCCGCGGCGAACTCTTGCGCAAGGCCGCGCGGTCGGCGCCGGACAGGCCGAACATCGCCGTCTCGGCCGCGGAGCAGAAGGCGCTGCCGACGAGCAAGGGCGGCATCAGGGCTGCAAGCGACAGCTCGGCTGGTCCAAGGTCCATGGCGTGTCACTCGCCCGAGGCGAGCGCGGTCGCGGCGCGGGCGACGACTCGTTCGACCGCCCGCAACCGGCCGAGCGCGTCGCGTGCGGCGGCGAGGTCCGCGGCGCCGCCGTCGGCGGCCCCGTCGAGCGCGCTCGCGAGTTCGCTCACGAGATCGGCACGTCGGGCCGCCGCGTCGTCGCGCATCGCCGCGATGCGCTCCCGGTCGTCGGCGTCGATCGCAGCATCGAGCGACTCGCGCAGTTCCATCATCTCCATCAGGAACGCGGGCGACTGCGGCTCGCTCGCACGCGACGGCGCGCCCAGGAGCCGCAACAGCGTCTCCGCGCGGGCGACCGGCGCGGAGATCGCCCGGAACGCGTCGTTGATCGCGGCGCTGCGCCGCGCGGCGTCGGCGGTCGCGCCCGCGTCGCCGCCCGCGCGATCGGGATGCGCGGCGGCGAGCAGCCTTGTGCGGGCCGCGCGCAGCCGAGACTCGTCGATGCTGAATCGTCGCGGCAGTCCCAGGAGCGCGAACGGGTCGTCGTCACTCGCTGGTGGCGACACGATCGATCTCCTCGACGCTCGTGAGCCCCTGCGCCACGAGCTGGTAGCCGTATTGCTGCAACGTGAGGAAGAGGCCCTGCTGGAGGATCGTTCGAATCTCGGTGATGGTCGGCTTGCGGAGCACGACGTCGCGCAACTGGTCCACGAACTCGAGCAGCTCGAAGAGCGCGCGCCGGCCGATGAACCCGGTGCCGAGACACACGGTGCAGCCCTGCGGCAGGTAGACCCGCGCGACGCCTTCCATCGAGCGGCCCATGCGCATCGTCTGGGCCGGGCTCGGCATGACGCCCTTCTTGCAGTTGTCGCACAGCACGCGCACGAGCCGCTGCGCGATGATGAGGTTGATCGCGTTGGCGACGAGATAGCTCTCGACGCCGAGGTCGAGCAGGCGGAAGATCGCGCCGATCGAGTCTTTCGCGTGGACGGTCGAGTAGACGAGGTGACCGGTCATCGCGGCCTGCATCGCCACGTTCGCGGTCTCGATGTCGCGCACCTCGCCGACGAAGATCACGTCGGGGTCCTGGCGCAGGACCGAGCGGAGGATCGTCGCGAACGTGTTGCCCTGCTTGTGGTCGATCGGAATCTGCGTGCAGCCCTCGAGGTGGTACTCGACGGGATCCTCGATCGTGATGCAGTTCCGTTGCTCGACGTCGATCTCGCGCAGGCACGAGTAGAGCGTCGTCGTCTTGCCCGAGCCGGTGGGACCGCACGCGAGCAGCATGCCCGCGTCCTTCGTCGCGATCATGCGCAGCCGCTCGTACATCCACGGCACGAGTCCGAGCTCGTGCAGTCGGCTCGGCGCGTTCGAGCTGTCGAGCACGCGGATCACGAGTTTCTGGCCGTGCACGCTCGGCGTGAGGCTCACGCGGTAGTCGACCCGCCGTCCCTTCACCATCACGCAGAAGTGCCCGTCCTGAACCACCGCCTTCTGCGTCGTATCGATCTGGCAGAGGATCTTCACGACGCCGAGCAGTCGCTTCGCGATCTGCGACGAGAGATCGACGGCGGAGACCATGAAGCCGTCGACGCGAAGGCGCACCGTCGCGCGATCGACCTTCGGTTCGAGGTGCAGGTCGGTCGCGCGGGCACGGAAGCAGGCCAGCAACAGCAGCCGGAAGATGCGGATCGACTCGGCGGCGTCCTCGTCCTTCCCCGCCTCGACTCCCGCCGCCGTCGCCGCGTGCACGGTGACGCCGCGGTTGTCGACAAGCGCGATGTCGTGCTCGGTGAATGGCTTGTCCGCCGCGGCGTCGATGATCTCGTGCAAGCGACGCTCGTATCCGGTTTGCACGCTGGCGGCGACGACCTCGGCGAGGTCGACGTCGATGGTCTTCTGGTCGTACGCGCGGCGACGCGACGCTTCGGCCGCTGCAGCGAAGTCCGGCGTCTGCTTCTTCGGCGCCATGGCCTCGTCGGGATTGATGTAGCGAATCTCGACCGATCCGGCGCGCACGACATCGCCGTGCCGGAGCTTCCACTCCGCGACGCGGCTGCCGTTGACCTTGGTGCCGTTGCGACTGCCGAGATCACGGAGTCGCCATCCATCTCCGTACGGCTCGATCGTCGCGTGATTCCGCGACAACCCCTCGTCGGCGAATTGGAGCGCGTTGTCGGGGAGCCGCCCGATCGTGATCGGGTCGCCCTCCAGTTCGATCCGCCGGGTGCCTTGCGGGCTCTTGACCTCCAGGAACGCCATGAGGCTGGCGATTCTACTGGCGACCGGCACTCGTGCCCCAAACGAGAAACCGGCGACCCATCGGGCCGCCGGTCGTGTGTGTCGTTCTCAAGCGTGTTTCGGTCGAGCGAGCGTGCAGTGTCTGGTCGCGCAGCGACGGATCACCACGCGTCGTCGTCGCGATGCTTGCGGTCGCCGCGGAAGGAACGATCACCGCGATCGCCACGATCGCCGCGGTCTCGTCCGCCCTTGCCGCCAAATCCGCCGCCACCGCCACTACCACCACCACCACCGCCGCGACCGCCACCGTAGCCGCCACCACCACCACCGCCGTAGCCGCCGCCACCACCTCCGCCGTATCCACCACCGCCACCACCGCCACCGCCGTAGCCACCACCGCCGCCGCGATAGCCGCCACCACCGCCACCGCCACCTCCGCCGGGACGCGGTGCCTTCGGCTGCGCTTCATTGACGATGAGCGATCGGCCTTCGAAGTCCTTGCCGTTCAGCGCTGCGATCGCGGCGGCGCCCGCTTCCTTCGATCCCATGGTCACGAAGCCGAAGCCGCGCGAGCGGCCGGTTTCGCGATCGGTGCCGATGAACACGTCCAACACTTCGCCGAATTGCGCAAACGCATCGCGCAGCGCGGAGTCCGTCGTTTGGTAACTCAGGTTCCCGACATAGAGCTTGAACACGCAGTCGTCCTTTCCAGTCCCGACGCCCGAACGAAACCGAATCGTTCGTCGCTCGATCGAATCGCAGCTCTCCTCATGGAGCCACCCACTTTGCATGCTACTCGATGCCATCTCGGTGCGACATATCGCGCCCGACGATGCGCCGGAGAGCGTGCGCGGTCTCGCCGAACCGATCATCCGTCGAGGCGACCAGTCGGTTGACGAGAGGCGCTCCACCCGAGGCAACGGAACCGGTGCCTTACTCCGCGCCGTTCTTGCCGGCGTCCGGGGTCGCCGCCCGCTTCGGAGTCGCGAGCCGCTGGGCCTTTGGTCTGGCGGTCGGCGCCGGCGTGGCGGCGGCGCCCGGACCTGGAGTGCCTGCGGCCGGTGCGGTTGGCTTCGGAGCAGTCGATGCCGGAGCGACGGGCCGGACCGGCGCCATCGGGCGTGCGGGTGAACCCGCCGCGCCGGCTGAAGCGGACGCCGCACCACCAAGGATCGGGGTCGCCGGCGTCTGTTGCCGAGCCGCTCCGGTTGCCGTTCCATTCGACGTGAGCGAGCGGCCGCCGGGGGGCGTCCCCGACCCCGTGCTCGCGGGCGCACCGGGCAGCGTGGGAGCCGCGCCACCCGAACCAAGCGAGGGATTAGTAGCGGGACTCGGCGAGGAACCGAGAGGTGTTGGCGCGCCGGGCAGTCCACCGACATGGCCGCGTCGTGGATTGCGACTCGTTCGACTCCGAGGGTCGCCCATCCGATACATGCGCGGACCGAACGGACCGTTGCGAACCAAGTCGGCTTTCGTCAATACCGGCTGGCCGGGCTTCTTCTTCTTGACGGCCTCATTGACCACCAGGAGTCGACCCAAGAGTCGCTTGCCCTGCATCGCCTTGACGGCGGCGCGCCCGAGTTCGGCGTCGCGGATCATGACGATCGCGAAGCCTTTCGCGCGGTTCGTCTTTGGATCGGTGGGGATCACCAGATCCTCGATCGGTGCGTAAACGGAGAACAGCTCCCTGAGCTGTTCCACCTTCACCTTGTAGTCCAGGTTTCCGACGTAGATCTTGAACATGAGCGCCGAGTCCTGATCGGTGGCCTGTCCTCCGACACTGGCCCCAACAACGCCACTGCCCCACGACGGCTGCCCAAAATGCGGTGTGTGTTCGAAGGGGCGCCGGGATCGAGCGGCTTCCGAGGCTCTCCCGATTTGCCCGCCTTCGTTGTCGTAGAGCCTACCGAAGTTTCACACACAGGTGGCGATAGAGCGCGGATCAATTGAGTCTTTTGTGCGATTCCGAGCATCGCGTTTCACGCACTGGTCCGCGAAGGCTGCGGCCCCACGCGATGACGGCGCGCGATGACGGCGCGCGATGACGGCGCGGTGACCGCGCGCGATCGATGCGCGGCGCCGAAGCGGCGCGCGAGCGGGAATCCACCGACCATCACCCCCGATCGCGCTGTTCCCCGCGACTTGCGGAAGAGGGAGAACGCCTGTGACATGCCGCGGACGTAATCCACCCGGAGGCACAGTCGATGGAACCGGCGCTCGTCGCACTCATGCTCGCGGTGACTACCGCTGCGGACGTGGATTCCGTCTCGACGACCACCGCGCCGCCTGACGCGACTCCAATGGTTGCGACAGGCAGCGACGTCGCTTCAGCCGACGGCTCGAGCGGGGACTCGACGGCGGGCTCGACGGCGGGATGGACCGCCGCCACCGGCGGACTTCGCTTCCGGCCCGGCTCATTGCCGGCGTTCGTGCCGAACTTCGCGCCGTATCTCGCAAAGGTGAACCTGTTCGGCACCGACTGCCTCGCGCCCGGCGCGCGCATCGCGAGCGATCCGATGTCGGACGCGGCGCACGCGGTGAAGTACGCACTCGCAGAGTTGGGCATCCAGTACGAACTCAAGCAGGGAATCGCGGTCGCGGCGATGACCAACACGCAGAAGGGCGACTCGGTGCTCGGCGCGTACGCCGGAGAATTGAAGGGTGCGTGGTTCCTGCTGCAGAGTGACGAGGCCGCGGGGTTCCTGAGTTACCAGGTGAACTTCGGCACCGGACTGGGGTCGAACGAGAACGAGCAGACGCCGAAGCGCAACATCAACTCACAGAACGAGCCGGGCAGCGCGTGGTTCGGCTACGACGTCGAGGTGCCCGACGTCTCGTGGGGCACGGCCCTGTTCGACGGAACGTTCGTGGTCATCGCGGGCATGATCAACCAGACGAAGTTCCTCGACTACAACCGCTACTCGAACACTCGCTTCGGCCAGATGAACAACAGCTCGTTCATCAACAGCAAGGTGTTCGCGATGCCGAAGAACGACCTCGGCGTGGCGCTGCAGTGGCAGCCCGCTGACTGGTGCTACGTCATGGGATCCGCCGCCGCGAACAACACGCCCGGTGGCACCGTCCCGTGGCTGAACCTCGAATCCGACTCGATGACCTATCTCGGCGAGTTCGGCCTCATCGGCGAAGACGTCGCAGGACTCGGGCCCGGCGTGTTGCGCTTGCAGCCCTTCTACGCGACGAACGGCGGACCCACCGGCACCGGCATCTCGGTCAACTTCGAACAGTCGCTCGGTCACGAATCTCCGTGGGCGGCGTGGGGACGCTTCGGCGTCTGCGAGGAATCGGTCGCGAGTCTCGGCGGCGCGAGTGCCCAGGCGTCGCTGGGCATCGCGGCGATCGGACTCTTCGCTTCGTCGACCGGCGTCGGCGAGCGCGACTATCTCGGTCTCGGCGCGGGCTGGACTCGCTCGCCCGACGGCGCACTCGACGAGTACGTCCTCGAAGCGAGCTACAGGCTGGATCTCACCTCGACCGTCGCGATCCAGCCCGACGTACAGTGGGTCTACGACCCGCGCGACAACGCCCCGAACACGGACTCGGTCGTGTTCCAGCTCCAACTCATCGTCCGCTGGTGAGGGACGGGTGGACCCGGTCGTCGCGGCGAAGATCGCTCGGACCGCCCGCGCCATGCCCCGCACACCGACAACGATCGAGGCGCCGCGGCGCGACGCCGTGTTCGTCGCGCGGAACATCACAAAGGTCTACCGCATGGGCGACGTCGAGGTCCACGCGCTGCGCGGCGTCGATCTCGAGCTGTTTCCCGGCGAATTCGTCGTGCTGCTCGGTCCGTCGGGGAGCGGCAAGTCGACGCTCCTCAACATCCTCGGCGGACTCGACGTGCCCACGACGGGGACGGTCAGCTACCTCGACCATGATCTCACCCGCTTTGACGACGCCGCGCTCACCCGCTATCGGCGCGAGCACGTCGGCTTCGTCTTCCAGTTCTACAACCTGATCCCGAGCCTCACCGCGGCGGAGAACGTCGCGCTCGTCACCGAGATCGCGCGGCGTCCGATGGATCCGCGCGAGGCGCTCGCGCTCGTCGGGCTCGCGGAGCGCGCCGACCACTTCCCGTCGCAACTCTCCGGAGGCGAGCAGCAGCGCGTCGCGATCGCCCGCGCCGTCGCGAAGCGGCCCGACGTCCTCCTGTGCGACGAGCCGACCGGCGCGCTCGACGTACAGACCGGGCGCTTCGTGCTCGATGCGCTCGCACGCGTGAATCGCGACCTCGGCACGGCGACGATCATCATCACGCACAACGCGGCGATCGCCCGCATCGCCGATCGCGTCATCACGATGTCGGGCGGGCGCATCGCCTCGAGCGAACCGAACGCGACGCGGATCGCGCCGTCGGAAGTCACCTGGTGAGCGCGCTGCACCGCAAACTCGTCCGCGACCTGGTTCGCATGGCGCCGCAGCTCGCCGCCGCGGCGCTCGTGATGGCGTGCGGCATCGCCACGCTGGTGATGTCGCTCAGCGCCGTCGCGTCGCTCGAAGAAGCGCGCTCCGCGTACTACGAGCGATATCGCTTTCCGCACGTCTTCACGCATCTGAAGCGGGCGCCGAACGAGCTCGTGGCCCGCATCGCGGAGATTCCGGGCGTGTCGCGGGTATCGGCCCGCGTCGTCGTCGACGTGAATCTCAGCGTGCCGGGCATGGACGAACCCGCAGTCGGGCGCATCGTGTCGATCCCCGACGCGCCGCCGTACGGGCTTTCGGAACTGCATCTTCGCCGCGGCCGGCTGCCCGAGCCCGGCCGCGAAGGTGAAGTCGCGGTGAGCGAAGCCTTCGCCGAGGCCCACGGCTTCGAACCCGGCGCGACCGTCGACGCGGTGATCAACGGTCGACTCGAACGGCTGACGCTCGTGGGCTTCGCCCTCTCGCCGGAGTACATCTACCAGGTGCGCCCCGGCGACTTCCTTCCCGACGAGCGCCGCTTCGCCATCTTCTGGATGCCGTATCGCGAACTCGCGCCGGCGTTCGATCTCGACGGAGCGTTCAACGACGTCGCGCTCGCGCTTTCGCCCGGCGCGTCCGTCGACGACGTGATCGCCGAGCTCGATCGTCTGACCGCGGCGTACGGCGGACAAGGCGCGTACTCCCGCGCGGAGCAGACGTCGGACAAGTTCATCTCGAACGAAATGCGCGAGCTGCGCACGATGGCGCTCTTGCCGCCGACGATCTTCCTGACGGCGACCGCGTTCATCCTGAACATCGTGTTCTCGCGCATCGTGCGCTCGCAGCGCGAGCAGCTCGCGGCGCTCAAGGCGTTCGGCTACGGACCGCTCTCGATCGCGATGCACTACGTCGAGATGGCGCTGGTCGTCGCCGCGGTCGGCTCGTCGTTGGGTCTGGCGATCGGTTGGGGTTTCGGCCAATACCTCACCGAGCTGTACGCGCGGTTCTTCCGGTTCCCGGTCTTCGGGTTCGCGTTCGATCGCGGCGCGGTGGCGCTGTCACTGGCGCTCGCGGTGGGCGGGGCGATCGCCGGCGCGCTCGTGTCGGTGCTCCGCGCCTCGCGCCTTCCGCCCGCGGAGGCGCTGCGCGCGGAGGCGCCGCCCGACTACCGGGCGACGCTCGTCGAGCGCCTGCGTATCCAACGCCTGCTCGGCCCCGCGGGACGGATGGTGCTGCGGCATCTCGAGCGCCAACCGCTGCGTGCGGTCTTCTCGACGTTCGGCATCAGCCTCGCGCTCGCGGTGCTCGTCGTCGGAAGCTTCGTTCACGGCGCGATCAGGAACCTCAACGACTTCATCTTCTTCCAGACGCAGCGTCAGGACATCATGGTGACCTTCGTCGAGGCGAAATCGAGCCGCGCCCGCCACGAAATCGAGCACCTGCCAGGCGTGCTCGCGGTCGAACCGTTCCGCGCCGTGCCGACGCGCATCCGCGCCGGCCCGCGCTCGCGCCTGCAAGGCGTCATCGGCACCGTCGACGGAGCATCGTTGAACCGACTCGTCGACGAGAACGGGGCAGTGGTACCGCCGACGCCGGATAGCGACGGGCTCGTGCTGGGTGACATCCTCGCGGAGCTACTGGATGTGCAGGCGGGCGATCGCGTCGTGCTCGAGGTGCTCGACGGAAATCGACCGATCGTTGAGGTCCCCATCGCCGCCGTAGCCAAGACCTACGTCGGCGAGGTGGCGCAGATGAGCAAGACCGGACTGAATCGCCTCATGCGCGAGGACGACGTCGCGTCCGGCGCGTACATCGACGTCGACGATGCCCGGCTGCCCGAGATCTACGAGACGCTCAAGGAGATGCCGGGCATCGCGTCGGTCACCATCAAGCGGGCCGCGCTCGAGGCGTTCGACAGCACGATCGGGGAGAACATCCTGCGCATGCGACTGTTCAATCTCACGTTCGCGAGCATCATCGCGTTCGGCGTGATCTACAACAGCGCCCGTATCGCGCTGGCGGAGCGGGCCCACGAACTCGCGACGCTGCGCATCCTCGGCTTCACCCGGCACGAAGTCTCCGGCGTGCTGCTGGGCGAGCTCGCGGTGCTCACGATCGCGGCGATACCGCTCGGGCTCCTGCTCGGGCGCGGACTCGTGCAGTTCGTGGTGTCGCGCCTCGGCGGCGAGATCGTGCGCATCCCGCCAGTCGTCAATGCCAGCACGTACGTTTTCGCCGTTACAGTCATCCTCGCGGCGGCGCTCGTGTCGGGCCTGGTGGTGCGGCGCCGAGTCGACTCGCTCAATCTTGTCGAGGTGCTCAAGACAAAGGGATAGCGACGAGTGGCCCGATTCCTGCGCCGATTGATCCTCCTGTTCGTCGTGCTCGGCGGCGTCGCCGCGGCGGTGATCGCGTTGCGCGGATCTCCGATCCCGGTCGAGACGGCCGTCGCGCGCCGTGAGGCGATGCAGGTGACAGTCGACGAGGACGGCAAGACGCGCATCAAGGAGCGCTACACCGTCTCCGCGCCGCTCGCCGGCAGACTGCGGAGAATCGCGCTCAAGGAAGGCGACGCGGTCACCGCCGGTGTCACGATCCTCGCGTCGATCGAGCCCGCCGATCCGAGCCTGCTCGATCCTCGCGCTCGCGCGGAAGCCCTCGCCCGCCAGCAGGCGGCAGAGGCCGGCATCGACAGGACCACCGCGCTTCTCCAGCGGTCGAACGCGGAATTGGAGCTGGCGCAGTCGGAGCTCAAGCGCGTCGAGGCCGCGCGTACCTCTGAGGCGGCGACGCAGCAGGAACTCGACCGCGCGCGTTCAACCGAGTCGATGCGGCTTCGCGACCGACAGGCCGCCGAGTTCGCGTGCGACATCGCGCGCTTCGAGCTCGCGCTCGCGAAGGCCGCGATGCTGCGCACGGGACCCGACGCGAATCCCGGCGAGGAAGGGCGCGACTGGCGGTTCGACATCACAGCGCCCGTCGACGGCCGCGTGCTGCGCGTGTTCCAGGAGAGCGCCGCGGTCGTGCCCGCGGGAGCGCCGCTCATCGAAGTCGGCGATCCGAGCGACCTCGAGCTCGTGGTCGACGTCCTCTCGCGCGACGGCGTCGCGATCCGCGAGGGCGCGCCGGTGCGGCTCGAACAATGGGGCGGCGAGAAACCGCTGCGAGGCAGCGTGCGCAAGGTCGAGCCCGCCGCGTTCACGAAGATCTCGGCGCTCGGAGTGGAGGAACAGCGGGTCAACGTGATCATCGACTTCCTCGATCCGCCGCAGGATCGGAAGGGACTCGGCGACGCGTTCCGCGTGGAGGCGAGGATCGAAACCTGGAGCGCGAACGACGTGCTCACCGTGCCGACCGGCGCGCTCTTCCGACACGCGAGCTCGTGGGCCGTGTTCGCGATCCGCGACGGCGTCGCCGAGATGCGCAACGTGGACGTCGGCCAACGGAACGGGACGCAGGCGCAGATCCTGAGCGGACTCGAAGCGGGCGACCAGGTCGTCGTCTATCCGAGCGATCGCGTGCGCGACGGCGTGCGCGTGACGCCGCGGGGTTGAGCGACGTGCACAGTCGGCGGTCGTCGCTGCTCCGCGATCGCCTCGGAACGACGCGATGTTCAGACTCGCCAAGGTCGCCGCGCGATCGGCGCCGCTATCCTCGACGAAAGCACTGGCCGTACGACCGGGGAAGGAAGATCCATGCGACACGCCACGCACATCGCGACCGCCATCATCGTGCTCACCATCGCCACCTGCACCGGAGTCGCCTTCTGCGGCGACCCGTGCGAACCGCACTGGAGCGGCGCACTCGGAACGCCCGGGTTCACGGGCGGGTACGTCGGGTGGATCGCCGAACACGACGACGGCCACGGCAGCGGCGTTCAGCTCTACGCCACCGGCAGCTTCACGACGGCCGGCGGTAACCCGAACACGGCCCGCATCGCGCGCTGGAACGGCGCCAACTGGGAAAGCGTGGGCGGCGGGCTCCAGGCGCAGTTCTCGAACGTGCTCGGCTCGTTCGGCGGAAAGCTGTATGTCGGCGGCTACTTCGATAGCGCGGGCAACGTCGCGGGAACCGCGAAGATCGCGCGATGGAACGGCGCGACGTGGGAGTCGATCAATGCGCAGTTGTCGTCGTTCCTCAGCGCGGTGTGGGCGCTTGCCGTGTACGACGACGGCGGCGGGCCGGCGCTCTACATCGGCGGCAACTATCTGAACATCGGCGGCGCGGGCATCGATCACATCGCCAAGTTCGACGGCACGAACTTCTTTCCCGTCGGCGGCACGATCGTCGGGCCGAACCAGATCATTCTCGATCTGAAGGTGTACAACGGCGAGCTGTACGCGTGCGGGCGCTTCCAGTCGATCGCCGGGTTGGCGACGAACAACATCGCGCGATGGGATGGCACGCAGTGGCACGAGGTCGGCGCAGGCGGCGTCACCGGAACTCAGGTCATCTGCATGGAGGTCGTCGACGGCGAGCTCTATGTCGGTGGGAGTTTCACCGCGGCGGGCGGCGTCCCGGCGACGCGCATCGCGCGATGGGATGGCACCACGTGGCACGCGCTCGGAGCAGGCTTGAATTCGACCGTGCAGGACATCGTGGGATACGACGAGGGCAACGGCCCCGCGGTGTACGTGGTTGGCAACTTCACGGCGACCGCCGACGGCGCCACGACGCTTGGCAAGATCGCGCGCTGGGACGGCGCGAGCTGGTCGCCCGTCGGCACAGGTGTCGGCGCCGACGGCAACGTGTTCGAGTCGTACGTCTGGGACAACGGCAGCGGCCCGCAGCTCTTGGTGGGCGGCAGCATCAACTCCGTCAACGGCGTCGTCTCCCACGGCATCGCCGCGTGGGTCGGTTGCCCGACCGAGTCCGGTAGCCCCGACCTCGACGGCGACGGCGCAGTCGACGCATCGGATCTCGGAATCCTGCTCGGATCATGGGGCGCGTGTCCCACCCCGCCCGCAGCGTGCGTCGCCGACCTCGACGGCAACGGCGCGGTGGATGCGGCCGACCTCGCGATCCTGTTGGGTGCGTGGGGCTGAGGCGGAGATCGAGCGCGCGCCGCCTCGTGGCGTCGCGCGGTGACGATCCTGACGTCTGGTGTCAGACGGATCCGACCTGAGGACCGCGCGCCGTTCGGCGCCTGCTCGGGTTGCGCTTTCCGCGCGTCGCGCGCGAGCACGACGCGCGCAGGCGCGACCGCGTTCGCGCGACCCTGCTGGCCCTGCAGGAGAAGGACGCACCCAGGATCGCCGAGATGCCCGGGCGCTCGCGCCGCCAGGTGCAGGCGTGGGCGTATGCATACCGCGACGGCGGCATCGACGCGATCCATCCGCCGCCGGGTCCGGGACGCAGGACGAAGCTGCCGCGCGAGCGCGAGGACGAGCTGCGGGCGCGGATCGACGCGGGCCCGCGCCCCGAGGACGGCGTCTGCACGCTGCGGGGCAAGGACGTCGTGCGCATCCTCAAACGCGAGTTCGGCGTCAGCTACTCGCTCGACGGCGCGAATCGCGTGCTGCGTCGGCTGGGCTACTGGTCGCTGCGCCCGCGGCCGCGACACGAGAAGAAGGATCTCGCGAAGCAGCAGGAATTCGTCGAGCGCGCCCTCCTTTTGTCGAGCTCGTGACGCGGGTCGGCAGGTCGCTCCACCAGCCGACGCGCGCCTTCTTCATGGACGAGGCGCGCCCAAGTACGGGAATGGGGCCAGCAGGGACCCTGACGAACGTGTGGGCGAGGAAGGGCTCGCGCCCGAGCACGGTGCGCCAGACGCGCTACGAGTGGGTGCACCTGTTCGCCGCAGTCGAGCCGGCGACGGGCGCGTCGGCGGAGCCAGTACCTCCGCAACCGCGCGTACGAGGACTACGACGACCTGATCAAGTCGGGCACCGAGGCGTGGCGACGGCTCACGCCGGAACTGCTGAAATCAGTTTGCGCGTGCCCGTACCTGTGGAGCGCGCCAGCTAAATCGGATTCGTATTAGCTCCAGGCGCCGAGCAGGATCGCCAGGTCCGCGGGCCCGACCGTTCCATCGAGATCGAGATCAGCCCCGCAGGCGGAACATGATCCCCACGCGCCGAGCAGGAGCGCCACATCCGCGGCATTGACCGAGCCGTCATGATCGATGTCGGGCGACGGCACGGGGAGTTGCAGCTCATAGCAGCCCAGGTCGTTGAGGTCGTAGGGACCGTTCGTCACCCAAGGGGCATCGACCTCGCGGGTGTTTCCATCGAGATCGACGTCGCCCCCGAAGCGGGCCGGGGTGTAGCCGTAGTCGAGGAGGGGCGAGTCCGTCCGGAGGTGATAGTCCTCGTGGGCAGGATCGACGAAGAGCGGGTCGGCCAAGGTCGAGCCGTTCCCCTCCCAGCCGTCCTTGATGCAGCAGGCAAGGGTCAGCCCGCCGCTGCTGTACCCATCCCACAGGATGCAGCCTCGCACGTAGCCATGGTCCACCTGGATGGCCTCGTAGAACAGCTCGGGGTCGTCGGTGACGTTGTTGACGAAGGTGCAATAGTCGATCTCGCAGAACTGGGCTCCGCCGAAGACGCCGACGGGCAGGACCGATCCCACGTTGTCGTGGAACAGGCAGTTCCGCACGTTGAACCACGAGTGGTAGTCCGAGTAGCTGTAGATGGCGCCGGCGTACCACCCGGTGTTGTGGCCGAACTCGCAGCGCTGAAGGCTTAGGCTCCACAGGGCCGACGCGGACAGCCCACCCGCGCCGCTCGTCCCAACGTTGGCGTCGAAGATCGACCGCTCGACGGTGATGCTGCCGCACTGCTGGCAGGCGACCGCCGCGCTGTCGGCAGTGTTGTCCCGGAACGAGCAGCCTTGGATGGTGACGTCGGTCGCGAAGGTGATGGCGAGGGCGGCGCCGCTGCCGTACGTGCCCTCGCCGCTCGACGCGGTGCACTGCTCGAACGCGCAGTCCGTCACCGTGTACTCGCCGAACAGCTCGCCGCGCTGCGACTGGATGCCGGCCCGCAGGCCGGCGCCGGCGCCGACCACGAATCCGTTTCGGATGGTGACGCCCGCGAGGGTGAAGGACGGCGCCGTCACGTCGAACGCCCGATGCGGGGAGCGCGGGTCGCCTTGGCAGTCGATGACGGTGCTGCCGGATCCGCTGCCCAGGATGGTGATGCCCCCGACCGAGACGACCACGTCGCGGTTGCCCTCGCCGACGTAGGTGCCGGGGGCAAGCTCGATGACGTCGTCCTCCGCGGCGAGGGCGACGGCGGCGGCGATGGAGGGGACGTCGGCGGGCACGTGAATGGTGGCGCCAGCGGCGGCGCAGCCGAGGGCAAGGACGAAGGGCGCGACGAAGAGGTTTCGACCCGGATGCATGGTGGACTCCTTGAGGCGGGCTCTCGGCCCGACGCCGCTCCCGGCGACGAAGCGGGCGCAGGAGCGCCCGGAAAGTTCAGGAATTTGCCTGCGACCGTGCGACCCGCTCGAAGAGCGCGGCCCGGGCAACATAGGCCCAGAGGAGGTCGACGTGGCGGGGCGAGACGCCCAGCAGGCTGATGAGCCTTCGCTTTCTCCCCGGCACTTTCGTCTTCCTTGCGGTCCCCGCGCCGCATTTCCATTGACTTGATGCCGCCGCTCGGCCGCTCCGCGGCATCGTTGGGCACGCGTCGCCGCCCGCCTCATCCCGACGCCAGCAGCTTCCTCGCCCTCGCCAGGTAGTACGCCGCCGCCGCCGCCATCGTGACGTGCTGCTTGATCTTCCATCGCTCCACGTGCCGGGCCCGGGACATACCGGCGACCTTCTTGATCCAGCCGACCGCCTCCTCGACGAGCTTGCGCTTCCGCTGGCTCAGGTGGAAGTGGCCCTTCAACACGCCGTGCCTCGTCAGCCATCGCGCCCACGAGCCCTCGTCGCGCGGCTCGATCGGGCCCGCGCGGACCGCCACGTGCGCCCCGATCTCGCGGCGCCCGAGCTCGACCAGGAAGTCGCCGCTGTCGTAGCCCTTGTCCGCGCCGAGCGTCAGCGGCTCCCTCCGGCGCCGCCTGCGCAGGTCCTCAAGCATCGAGAGCGCGGCCTCGCGCTCGATGCGCTTCAGGCTCTTCAGCGATGCATGGCTCTGGATGAGCGTGCCGTCCACCGTGAAGTGGTCGTCGCTCGCCAGCCCCGCCTCGCGGATCGTCCGCACCACGCCGTCGAAGAACCGCTGCACGAAGCCGTGATGCTCGAGGCGCTCGCGGTTGTGCGGGAAGACCGTGTGGTGGAACGCGTCCTCGGCCGGGTCCATGTCGAGGAACCAGCGGAAGAGCAGGTCGGTCTCGATGCGCCGGCAGAGCTCGCGCTCGGAGCGGATCGAGTAGATCGCCTGCAGGAGCATCGCCTTGAGGATGCGCTCGGGCGGCACGCTGGCGCGGCCGCCCGCGCAGTAGGCGGCGGCGAAGGACTGCGTCATGCGGCGCAGCTCCTCGTCGACCATGCGCTTGATGGGCCGCAGCGGATGGTCCGGCGCGACGCGCGGCTCGAGGTCGATGGCGAAGAACATGCCGCGATGGGGTTCGGGTCGTCCACGCACGCGGACATGTTCGCGCGATCCGGCGCGGCGACTGCGCATTTGTCGGAGAAATTCATCAGCCTGTTAGGCTCGACGCGAGGGCGAGCGGGGTCCTTGCTAGCAAGGAGACGCGCGGGCTTCGACCCGAGGGCGTGTCCGCAGCGATGCGTTGAGGGTCGTAATCAAGCATCGACGCAGCCGGCCAAGGCATGCGCTCGGCCGCAGCAGAAACGAAGGGGCGCTGTGGTGTTCGTTCAGGTGCGCTGTCTCGTTGAGGAACGCTGGCGGACGGGCCGTACGATGGCATCGTGAGCGATCAGCGCAAGGTCCTTCTGGCGATGTCGGGCGGCGTCGACTCTTCCGTCGCCGCGGCGCTCCTGCTGCGCGCCGGCTATCAAGTCGTCGGTTGCTTCATGCGCTTGGGCTCTCCGGGCGACGAGCTTGAAGGGCTCGTCGATGCGGACACCGCGTGTCGGGCCGGCGACGCGAAGGTGCGGTTGCGGATCGGTCACCAGGGCTGCTGCTCGATCAATGACGCCGCCGATGCACGGCTCGTCGCCGCGAAGCTCGGCATCCCGTTCTACGTCTGCAACTTCCAGAGCGACTTCGGGCGAATCATCGACTACTTCGCAAGCGAGTACGCGGCCGGTCGCACGCCCAATCCGTGCGTGCGCTGCAACGACTGGCTGAAGTTCGGCAAGTTGCACGAGTACGCGGCATCCATCGATGCGGGCTTTGTCGCGAGCGGGCACTACGCTCGCATTGGCCGCGACGAACGCGGTCAGCCGACGCTTCTCCGAGGACTCGATCGCAGCAAGGACCAGAGCTACGTGCTCTTCGGAGCGCGACGCGAACGACTCGATCAGATGCTCTTTCCGGTCGGCGAATACCAGAAGCCTGAGATTCGGCGCATGGCCAAGGACTTCGAACTGCCAGTCTCAGAGAAGCCCGACTCGCAGGAGATCTGCTTCGTTCCGGACAACGACTATGCCGGGCTTCTCGCCCGGCGCGATCCCGGAAGCGTGCGGCCGGGACGCATTGTCGATCGCCGCGGAGTCGTCGTCGGTGAGCATCCCGGTCACCAGCACTTCACCGTCGGCCAGCGACGAGGGCTGAGCATCGCTGCCGCGCGTCCGTTGTATGTCATCGCCAAGAACGCGGCGACGAACACCGTCGTGGTCGGCGAGCGCGAGGATCTCTTCGCAGCGGGTTGTGAGTGCGATGACGCGAACTGGCTTCTTGATGCGGCCTTCGCCGCACCCGATGCGGAAGGTTGGGTCAGTTGCGACGTCGCGATCCGCTACAACGCCGAACCGGTACCAGCCCGCGTTCGAGCTCGCGGGGAGCGTGGACTGGAAATCCGCTTCGCCGATCCCCAGGCGGCTGTCGCGCCTGGCCAGGCAGCGGTGTGCTATCGGGGCGACGCCGTGCTGTGCGGCGCATGGATCACCCGCGCGACTGAGTAGGCGCAATCGGTTGGGTGGACCGCGTCGCTCGGCGCCCGCTGCGGTTGCGCCTCGCTCGCGCCGAGCGTCGTCGGCCCCGCGCGGAGGGCGCTTCACCTCTGCGCACGCGCTCGCCAAAACGAAAGTGGGCCTCGCTCCTGTGACGGAGCGAGGCCCAAATATGTCGGCGATCACCTACTTTCCCGCTGAGCAGTATCATCGGCGGCAAGGTCTTAACTTCTGTGTTCGGGATGGGAACAGGTGTGACCCCTTGCCTATCTTCACCGACAACTCCTGCCGTCCGCTTCCACGGACGGCAGAAAAGGTTGTCATGTTCGAAGGAAAATCGCGGCGATGCGCCCGAACGAGCGGGCCATCGCGCAACACGTCGACGGCGAATCGACGAGTGCTGCGGCTGTCCTCGCGTACCAGCCCCGACGCCTCAAAGGCGTTCGAAGGCAATTGGTAGGAGGGACCAAGTCTTCGACCGTTAGTACCGGTTCGCTAAGCAGATCTCTCTGCGCACACGTCCGGCCTATCAACCCGGTAGTCTTCCGGGGGTCTCACGTCTTGCGACAAGCAATACTTATCTTGAGGGGGGCTTCCCGCTTAGATGCTTTCAGCGGTTATCCCTGCCGTACTTAGCTACCCAGCTGTGCACCGAGCGGTGCAACTGGCACACCAGGGGTACGTCCATCCCAATCCTCTCGTACTAAGGATGTCTCCTCGCAATGTTGCTACGCCCACAGCAGATAGGGACCGACCTGGCTCACGCCGGTCTGAACCCAGCTCGCGTACCACTTTAATAGGCGAACAGCCTAACCCTTGGGACCGCCTTCAGCCCCAGGATGTGATGAGCCGACATCGAGGTGCCAAACCGCTCCGCCGCTATGGACGCTCGGGAGCGATCAGCCTGTTATCCCCGGCGTACCTTTTATCCGTTGAGCGACGACCCTTCCACACGGGATCGCCGGATCACTAGAGCCCTCTTTCGAGACCGCTTGCGCTGTATCGCTTGCGGTAAAGCTGGCTTATGCTCTTGCACTCTTGGTGCGGTTGCCAACCGCACTGAGCCAACCTTTGCACTCCTCCGTTACTCTTTTGGAGGAGACCGCCCCAGTCAAACTGCCCGGCATGCAGTGTTCCCTGCCCGGCTTCACGGGAATCAGGGTTAGGCCACGAACTCGTTCAGAGTGGTATTTCACTATTGCCTCCACTCGGCCCGAAAGCCGAGCTTCAAAGGCTCCCACCTATGCTACGCAGAACAAATCCATGACCACTGCAAGCGTACAGTAAAGGTGCACGGGGTCTTTCCGTCTTGCTGCGGGTAGGCGGCATCTTCACCGCCACTACTATTTCACCGAGTCGGTCGTGGAGACAGTGCTCCAGTGATTACGCTATTCATGCGCGTCGGAACTTACCCGACAAGGAACTTCGCTACCTTAGGACCGTCATAGTTACGGCCGCCGTTTACCGGCGCTTCAGTCGCCAGCTTCGCATTGCTGCTAACCGGCTCCCTTGACGTTCCGGCACCGGGCAAGCGTCACACTGTATACGTCCTCTTGCGAGTTAGCACAGTGCTGTGTTTTTGATAAACAGTTCCCAGAGCCTTTTCTCTGCGCCCTCTCTTGCGAGTAGGGCCCCCTTGTTGCGAACGTACGGGGTCAAATTGCCTAGTTCCTTCACGACCGTTTTCTCGAGCGCCTGAGGTTATTCACCACGCCCACCTGTGTCAGTTTTGGTACGGATCTCGTGCTTGTCCCCGACCGGTTTTTCTTGGAACCCCGCCGGCTTGCTTCGGCCTCAAGGGCCTGGACGCTTCACTGTCCCGCAAACCTTAGGGATCCGTCACGGCGGTTCGACCGCACACGAGAGGGCCGGAATATTGACCGGCTGTCCATCGACTACGCTTTTCAGCCTCGCCTTAGGATCCGCCTAACCCTGGGCGGAATTACCTTCCCCAGGAAACCTTGGGCATACGGCGATGGAGATTCTCACTCCATTAATCGTTACTCAAGCTGGCATATTCACTTGCTGCCGCTCCACGAACCCTTATCGGGAACGCTTCAACGCTGACAGCGACGCTCCTCTACCACTGCAAATGCAGTCCACGGCTTCGGCACGAGCCTTATTCCCGATAATTATCGGCGCCAGATTCCTCGACCAGTAAGCTGTTACGCACTTTTTAAATGGTGGCTGCTTCTAAGCCAACATCCTGGCTGTCACGGCAATCTGACTACCTTTCTAACTGAGGCTCGTTTAGGGGCCTTAGCCGGTGGTCCGGGCTGTTTCCCTTTTGTGCACGGAGATTATCCCCCGTACACTTACTCCCACGGCCGCTCACACGGTATTCGGAGTTTGGTTGGAACGGATAGGCTTGTGGCCCTCCTGTTCCATCCAGTAGCTCTACCCCCGTGTGATGAATCGTGAGGCTAGTCCAAAAACTATTTCGAGGAGAACGAGATATCTCCGGTTATGATTAGACTTTAACTCCTCCCCACAGGTCATGCCAGAACTTTTCAACGTTCACGGCTTCGGTCCTCCAGGAGGCATTACCCTCCCTTCAACCTGCCCATGGGTAGATCAACCGGTTTCGCGTCTACCCCCTGCGACTCGGCGCCCTTTTAAGACTCGGTTTCCCTACGGCTCCGCCGGGATTCGGCTTAGCCTTGCCGCAAAGAGTAACTCGCCAGCTCATTATGCAAAAGGCACGCCGTCACCCCCTTTCGAGGGCTCCGACCGCTGTGTAAGCAGACGATTTCAGGTACTTTTCACTCCCCTTGTAGGGGTGCTTTTCATCGTTCAGTCGCCTTACTGGTTCACTATCGGTCGTCGAGTAGTACTTAGGCTTGGAGGGTGGTCCCCCCGTGTTCAAGCCGGATTTCACGAGTCCGACTCTACTCAAGGCCTCACCAGCAACGGCTCTACAGGACTATCACCTTCTTTGGTCGGGCTTTCCAGCCCGTTCACGCCGCAATCTGGCTTATCCGCTTTCGCTCGGCGCTACTAACGGAGTCGCGGTTGCTTTCCTTTCCTCTAGCTACTAAGATGTTTCAGTTCGCTAGGTTCGCTTCTGCACCCTATACATTCAGATGCAGATGACCCCAAAGGGTCGGGTTGCCCCATTCGGAAATCCTAGGATCAAAGCTCGGTTACCAGCTCCCCTAGGCTTATCGCAGGTTCCTACGTCCTTCATCGCCTCTCGACGCCAAGACATCCGTCGTCTGCTCTTAATGACTTGGTCTCACCTACCAGATGCCGTCGACCAATGCGGCGGCGAGCGCAAAGCCCGTCGTCGCATCATCAAAGGACTGGCAGCGAGCCACATCCAGGTTGCATTCCCTCCGATCGGAGGGCCTAGATGACCCGAACTCGTTCCGTTCCGCCATGCCGAGCTGACTTGCGTCAGACTTCGACGTGAAGGACAGAATCGAATCGGGCAGCCGCTCAAGCTGCTCATCAATTCAATCAATCTCGGTGTTGCGATCCTCAATGGCCGCGCGACAGGTCCGTGCAAGCACGTTCGAGTCGGCGGTGAGGATCCGCGACGCTTTCCTTCGTTCATGACTTGTCAAAGAGCGGTTGTCAGAGTGCACGCTTTGCGGCGAGCATCCTCACGAACCACGCTTTGTCCGTGATCGGCCGAGGAATCGACCGGTCGTAGGACCCGCCCTCGAACCGGGTGGCCGGGCGAGGTGCAGATCGGGGAAGATAGCGATCTCAACGGAACTGTCAACGCCTACGGATGCCCTTTTGAACGCTTTTTGGTCCCCATCGCTGGAGCATCGAAATAACCGCCTTGGACGTGCCTTGGGGAGTGCTCAGCCCAGCGTCCGGCGCGGTCCATGCGACGCCTGCCACGGACTCCCATGTCTTCCACCGCCACCGAGGTCGATGGCTTCCACCGACGACGACAACGGGGGCGGCCTTTGGCCGCCCCCGTTGCGTGCTCTGATCGAAAAACTATGCTCGCGCCGCGGAAGGTTGCCCACGTTCGGGCGTGCCCTAGCGGCAACGCTCAGCCCGCGCCGAAGCTCCCCCCACCAGGCCCCGCCTTGCCGCCGTCTTTGTCCTTGCCGCGGCGATCCTTGTCCTTCTCTTTGTCCTTTTCGTCCTTTGCTTCCTTTGCATCGTCCGCGGCGGCGCGAGCGGCGGCCACTTCGTCAGAGAACCGAACTCGGTCCGCGTTCTCCCGGTCGTCGCGGGGCGATCTGACCGACAGCGCTACATCGCCCACCCGACGGACGACCACCTGCGCACCGCGCCGATCCCCTCGCTCGGCAGCCGCGTCTTCCACGATGTCGACAACGTACCAGTCGGTCGCAAAGTCGACGTTCGGAGCGCCCGGACGCGCTCGCTCTGCGACGCCGCCGATTCGATCACCCGGCTGCACGGTGAAGGTCTCCATGCGGCGCTGGCCGTCATAGAAGCGATACAGCTCAACTCTGGCCTGTCCCAAGCCGAGCCTCCCGTCGCCAGCCCCGGCATCGGCCACGAAGAACGCCACCGGCGGCTGCATCGTCACGGGATCACTCCACTCGCTCGTCTTCGAAGGAAGAACGAACGGCTTCGCGAGCGACTCCTGTTCCTTCACCAACTGCCGACCTCGTTCGAAGAAGGGATTGAACGGCTCGACACGACAGCGATACCGATACGTCCCGCCGCTCTGGACGTCGAGATCGTGCGCCCACGCCAAGATCGAATCGGCCTTGAGCGGATCGGCAACCTTCATCTTGTCGGCGCTGGCGATCTCGACCGACGGCGCCAGCTTCGCGAGCTGAGCGTTCACCTTCTCGAGCTTCTCCTTCAGCGCCTTTACTTTCTTGGTGAGGGCGATTCGCTTCTGCTTGTCTTCCTCGCCGGTTCCCATGCCTCTCTTGCCGGGACCGGTGGAACTGCCGCCGAGACCTCCACCACCCGGAGGGGCCACACCGCCGCCCCCACCACCGCCACCGCCTCCGCCCCCCGATCCAGTTCCAGTACCGCGGTTCTTGTCGTTGTTGTCCTTGCGGTCGCCGGGGTTCTCGGAGGGATCGAGCGGACCGCCGCGTTCCTTCAACTCCGCTTCAGCCAAAGCGACCTGCGAGGTGAGCCGATCCGACTCTCGCTTTAGCCGGCGGATCTCGTCGGCATCGGCGCCCGCAGGGGTCGCCACCGCGTCCGTTGGCATCCCGAGAATGGAGGACGCGGTGAATGTATTGCCCTTGGTAGGAAGGAAATCCGGTTGCAGCACCTCGCGAACCCTGATCGGCTGCGAGAGCTCCCTGAAGACCGCCTCTTTCAGTCCGGCATCCGCAGTCGCCATCTGCGGCCGGAACGAGTACTGGCCGGGGAGAGTCGCCACCACCTTCGGATCGCCCCACGACCCGTCGGCTCGCCGTTCCTGTCGTTCGAACACCAGATCCACAATGTAGAGCGCGTCGTTGAACCAGATCGGCGGGATCGCCATGATCGGCGGCTTCCCGCTGGGATTCGACTTCCGGTATTCGTCGCGCATCGCCTTCAGGTCGATCTTCGCAACGGGGACCGCCCACGCGATATCGAAGGGGGCGCTTTGCGAAGCGAACCGCTCCGACAGCTCCTTGTGCTGCTGAACAACCGTGTCCTCGAGCGTGTCCGCTTCCTGATGGACCGCGATCATCTGAGGCGCGGCGAACGACGGCACGTGGTACGGCTTCTCGCCGGTGGCCGCGTCCGCGCCGGGTTGCAGCACCGCGAGCAATGCGGGCTCCGTCGGCGGAAGCTCGCGGCGCGGCGAGACGCCGCCGTCGAGCGCAGTCTTGAACTCGTCGAAAGCCTTTGGAATCGCACCGTCCACGAGGTCACTGCCAGCCGCATCGGAAAGCCGCGCACGAACCGCTTCGGCCTTCTGCTTCACGCGAGATTCGATATCCGCAGGGGCGATGGGCTTGTTGCCCGGTCCCGGGACCTCGTTGGCGTTCGTAAGGAATTGCAGCGCCACCACGCCAAGCAGAACGATTGCTGCCCCGCCGACAACGAACTTCTCGACGTGCTGCTCGAAGAACGAGATGCCTTTGATCTTCATGACTGATGACCTATCCGAATCGGTCGGTGGGACGAACAGATTGCTCGATGCGGGAACCCAAATGCGAGAGTCCAGAAGGACGACGGCGAGAGCCGCGATCAGCCCGTTTTCGCCCCCGCTGCGGGCGCCGCGTCTGCCTGCGGAACGCTCTGAATGCCGAGGGCGGTTCGCACCTCAGCGGGCATCAGCGGTGCCACCCATGCGCGGAGCCAAACGCTCTCAAGTTCAAACGTCACGGTCGAGACCGGATCCTTGCCGTAGAGGAATCCCTGCTCTGCGTCGAGGAACGGATCAGCGGGCTGGATGCGAACGTTGGTCACCGTGATGAAGTTGCGCTGCGCGAGCGCGTCGAAGAAGAGCGGCAACTGGTTGGTCGCGACGATCGCCTGCACCGTTGCACGACGCACGTCGTAGACCGGCGTCTTCTGACGACCCGTGAAGCTGCGCGAGTAATCGCGAGGCGCTTCGCCGGTCATGTCGATCTGCGGCACCCCGAGCGGCGCGTTCGCAGCTGCCACGGCGGCGGCATCAGGCGCGGGCGCGGCGGCACCGGCATCGCCACCTGCGGCACCGAATCCTCCGCCCGCAGCGCCGAATCCCGCGCCGCCTCCACCTCCGCCGCCGGAGGAAGCGGGTACGAGGAACTCAGGCGGATCGATGCGGATCGACAGGATCCGCTTCACCGGACTCCGAAGGACGCTTCCGTCCCGACGACCGGACGCGGCCTCGTTCGCATCAACGACCGCGAGCAGGATGTCACGAACGATCCAATAGCGCCACTGCCAATCAAACATCTCCGACAACGATGCCAGCGCCCGACCGCTGCCTTGCGGCGGAGGAATCTGGACGGCATTCGGCGCCATGTACACGCCGATCTTCTGGGCTTGCTCCTCGTAGAGGGCGAGTCTGCCCATCGCCAGGTCGTCGGCAAGCGTCTTCTTCTCCTTGTCGTCAAGCGATTCGCGATTCGCCTTCTTCAGCGTCGACTGGATGAACTGCATCTCGCGACGCGAGAGCGTCGCGGCGATCTCGTCCGCCGGCGCCGGCTGGCCCGCGTGGATCTCCGCGAACAACTTGCCGTACGCGGCCTCGATCGCCTTCTGCATCTCCGACGGCACGAGCTCGCGTTGGGTCGCGGGCGGCGCGGGGAAGACACCGGGGAGCACCGGCTCGTGATCGCGCTTGTTCCGCGCGAGCGCCAACTCCCGAATCTTGTCCGCGTCGGACTTGAGCTGCTCCGTCGCTTCGCGGTACTGCTGAAGCAACCGCTCGTTGATCACCACGGTCTTCGTCGCCGGTTCGCGACCCGGGATGTTCAACGTGACGTTGCTCTTCTCGAGCGATTCGAGATCGGTGATACGCGCGGCGCGCTCCTTCGCCGTCCGCTGCACCGATCCGTTCAGCGTGTCCCCGAAGAACCAACCGAGGCCGATCGAAGCGATACCGACCACCGCAAGGACGACGATCAGCACGTTCGCCTTGACCCAATCAAGAACCTTCTTCATGACGCTTTCTTCTCCTCACCGCCAGCAGCAGCGCCAGCTCCACCGGCAGGCGGGATCAATTCGACGCTAAACGTAATCTTGCCGCGGTGATACTTGTCGCCCTTTTGATAGAGCGCAGGTCGCTTCGGAATAGGCGCGAGATCCGCGAGATTGAACTTCGCGCTATCACCCTCGGTTGGCGCACCGGCGCCCCGTTGCGGCTCGTTCCTGCCATAGCCCGGAACCGTCGGGTCGTCGGTCGGCGGCGCAGCTTCGGTGTTGCCGCTCGAGTCGCCGAGTCCATGGGCGCCCGGTCGTTGAATCGGCGCGTTGTCGCTTGGCTTGCGCTTGCCGGGGAGCGATCCACCGCCGGGCCCGCTGCCGGTCGGCGACGTGCGCTCGCCTTGCGGTGCGGTGGCGCCGCCCGATCGCTCCGAGTCCGCGACCTCCACCGGACGATCGGGGGCCTTACCCTTGCCAGTGTCATCGACATCGTACGAGAGGAGCTTGTCGGCGTTGAGGCTAATCGAGTCCTTCACGATGCGATAGGGAACGCCTGGACGATCCACGCCCTCGCGCTCGCGGAGCCATTTGACCACGGTTTCGTTGAGGAATCGCTCGCGGTCCTTATTCGAGAACTCGACTTCCATCTCGACGTTGATCCGCCGCGCGTTGTTCGCGAAGCTGTACACGCCTCGGAGGTCCACGAGCGAAATCGTTCGCCGGTCGCCGGCGGGAATGAGCGTGATCGCCGCGGGCTTGTCACTCAGCAGATCGGACTGCGGATTGCCGCTGCGCAAGGCTTCCGCGGTATCGTCGATGAGCTGAGGCCAGACACGGCGGTCGTCAGTGAGCCGGCGGAGATTCTCGGCGGTGAAACCGAGGCTCGCATCCTTCTCGAGCGACTGATAGTCGGACTTGTATCGCTTGCCCTGCTGGATGACCATCTGCGCCTGCGTATCCGTCGCCGCAGCGTCTGCCGAACCGAGCGTCGCGGAGTCGAGGATGCCGCGGAGGAACCATGCACCGCCCGCGAGCACGGCGATCGCCGCCGCGGCCGCGAACCACTTGGTCTTCGCGGCCCACAACTGGTCTCGCAGCGCCTTCACCGGAGCAAGGTTCACGTCGATCGTCGCCAACCCGATGCCCTGAAGAGCAAGGCCGTAGGCGGTCGCCATGTTCACGGTGTTGGCGGCGAAATCCGCAGCCTCGCGGCCCTCGACGCGGATTCGGGCGAACTCGTCGAGTCGCTTGACTTCCAAGTTGAGCTGCTGACTGAGGAACTTGCGAAGCCCCGGGATCTTGAACGTCGAGCCGAGGCCGATGACCTCGTCCAACGTGACGCCGCGATGAAGCTGCTGGTAATAATTCAACGACTTCTGAACATCGCCCAGAAGGTCGGTGAACACCGGCCGCATAGCCTGCATGATCTGCTTGGCGTACTTGCTCGTGGCAGATTCCTGCTTCAGCGCCTCGGCCTTTCCATAACTCAGCTTGAAACTCTCGGCGATCGCCTCGGTGAAATGCGTTCCGCCGAGGGGAAACGTGCGGATCCAGCAACGACCTTCGTCCGCGACGACGAGGTCGGTCGCCGTCGTGCCGATGTCCAGGAACACGAGCGGCTTCTTCGCGTCGCGCGCCAGCATGTCGTAGCTCAGCGCGTTGAACACCGCGAGCGGGCTCAGCGTCACGATGTCGGGATTGATACCCAGTTCCTGATAGAGCGCGAGCCGTTGGCCCAATCGCTCCTTGGTGATGGCGAAGATGCCAACTTCGATCTCGGGACTATCGCTCGCTTGGACGGTCTCGTAGTCCCACTCGACCTCCTCGATGGGGAACGGGATCTGCTGCACCGCCTCGAACTTCACGATGTCCGGGACCTTGCGCGGCTCGACGGGCGGCAGCTTCGCAAATCGTGCGAATGCGGCGTTGCCCGGCACCGACACCACGGCTCGTTCGCCCTGCACGCTCTTCTGACTGACGAACTGCCCCAAGCCGAGGCGGATCGTCTCTTCCTGATCGAGATCCGGCGTGGTCAGGACTTTCTTATGTGGGATCACGGCGAAGTCGGTCAGCTTCGCTTCATCACCGATTCGCTCAAGCCGAACCGCCTTGATTGCGTATGCGCCGACCTCAATACCCCAAGCCGCCTTTGATGAACCCATAGTCGCCCTCGTGTCCGCCGGTCACACGCTGCCGCAACGCGTGGCCGAGCCTGAGTGAGCCCGCCGCATGCGGGCGGTGCACTATAACCAGCGACGAAGCCTGCCTCTTCACGGCGCGATCGAGGCGGAAGCCGGGTAGAAACCCGAGCGGCCGGTCCGGGCTGATAACTCCCGTTCGCGGCGCTTTTCTTCCTCCGACGCCTGCCGGGTCTCGCGCGCCAAGCGCGACGTCTCAGCGGCGCGCATGGGTGCATCGGCAGGTCGTCGGTACCCGGGGGTCGCCGTCGACTTCGTCGGGCATTCGCTTCACGCGTCGGGCGGTGCCGAGTACCAACCGCAGCGAGGCGTGGAGCGACCGATCCTCCGCATTCGGATTCGTCGCGGATCCATACGTCCGGCGGACGCGACAGATGCCGCCGAACTCAGAACGCGCGACGCATGGCCGGACATCGAGCCCGGTGCCAGCGCGAATTGCAGACTCGCGACAAAAACGATCGACCGCGGCTCCAGCGACAGCGAGAATCTGGCGAGTGACGATGGGAACGGTACGCTGTGCGTTCCTGACGACCGCGCCATTGGTCGCGACGTGTCGTGGCCACAACAACGAATCGCAGATCACTCCATGTCCACCGATCCCACCTCCGGTGCAGTTCCTCCACCCTCCGGCGCTCCGAGCGGGCAGCCCCACACCGAGAAGGCCGCGAAGGCGGCCGCTCCTCGGCTCGACGCGGATGCCGCGCTTGAGGCCGAAATCTCGGCGGCACTCGGAAGCATGAGCGTCGAGGATTTGCTTGAGGATCGCAGCCCTGCGGGCCAACACCAAGGCCAGCATCAGGGCGGAGCCAAGGGCGGGCGAGGTCGCGGCCGCGGCCAGCACGGGCACCAAGGTGGGCATCAGGGTGGCCATCAGGGTGGCCATCAGGGCGGACCGCACGGGGCGCCGCGCGGGGCTCGGCAGACGCGCTCGGGAAAGATCATCCGGATCCACGCTGGCGACGTATTCGTCGAGTTCGGTCCACGCTCCCAAGGAGTGTGCCCGCTCTCGCAATTCCCCGAGCCGCCGGAAGTCGGCTCGGAATCCGAGTTCGTCGTCGAGCGACTCGACGCGTTCGAGGGACTTCTGGTGCTGTCGCGACCGGGCGCGATCCAGAAGGCCGACTGGGGCAACCTCGACGTCGGTCAGGTGGTCGAAGCCCGCTGCGTCGGCATGAACAAGGGTGGCCTCGAGATGGAGGTCGCGCACCACAAGGGCTTCATGCCCGCCGGCATGGTGGACCTCAGGCACGTGCCCGACATCTCCGTCTTCATCGGGGAGAAGTTCCCCTGCGAAGTCGTCGAGCTCAACAAGGACAAGAACCGCCTGATCCTCAGCCGCAAGGCGGTGCTGACCGCGGAGCGTCAGGCGAAGCGCGACGAACTGCTCAACGAGCTCGAAGAAGGCCAGGTCCGCCCGGCGACGATCATCTCGATTCAGCCGTACGGAGCCTTCGCGGATCTCGGCGGCGTCGACGGTCTCATCCACATCTCCGATCTCTCGCACGAGCGGATCAAGCATCCGTCGGAGGTGGTGAAGGAGGGCGAGGTCCTTCAGGTTCGAATCCGCAAGATCGACCGGAGCGGCGACACGCCGAAGATCTCGCTGTCGCGCAAGGACACGATGGCCGATCCGGTGGCGGCGACGATCACGGCGATCAACGTCGGCGACACCGTGACGGGTCGCGTCTCCCGAATCACCGAGTTTGGCGCGTTCATCGAACTCGCGCCCGGCGTCGACGGGCTCGTGCACATCTCCGAGGTGAGTCACGAGCGCATTCCGACCGTCGACAAGGTGCTCAAGAAGGACGAGATCGTCACCTGCAAGGTGTTGTCGATCGATCCGGGTCGCAAGCGCGTGAGCCTTTCGCTCAAGGCGCTGCAGGCCGCGCCGGAGCGAGCCGAGCGCGAAGCCGGCGGGCGCGCCGCGGGTGGACGCGACGGCGGCGGCCGTGGCGGTCGTCCGGGACGCGAGCAGGCCGAAGCGCCGCGCATCGACGATCCGGCGTTGCGAAAGCTGAAGGCTCGTCTCGGCGGCAAGGGCGCCGCGCCGCAGCTCAAGGGCGGCATCGGCTAACGTCCCGCGCGTCGCAATCGCTCGATCGCAGTTCGAACTTCATCGATCGAAGCCGACGGCACGGCGTGCTTCGTCGTGAGTGAAACGTCGCGCGGAACGCGAGCGTTCGGCGGACATCGCGTCACGCGCAGCTCGACGCCATCGTCGTCAACGACGAGTTGCGCCAAGCGCCCCCACCGCGTCTCGACCGTGGCGAACTCCGGCTCCGCGTACCCCGCCGCGACGAACATCGCCGCGATGTCGCCGATGTCCGCGTCGGTCCACACACGAATGCGGCAGCGCGGATCGGCATCGACTTCGCCGCGCACCGCCCGACCGACGAGCGACGTCGCCGGCTCGTCGGGCAGCGTCGAGAGCAAGGTCATCGCCTCCTCTGCGCGCGTGAGCACGTCCGCGACGTGGCGACGATAGCCGTCGTCGCCGAGCTCCTGCATGAGCATGGCCTGAGCGTGGCGACGGACGTCGGCAACGGCGACCTCGCTCGCCGCGAGCCCGGCGCGCTCGGCGGCGATCGCGATCGCCTCGTCGAGCGACTTCGCGCGGCCGTCGCGCAGGAGCGCCGCCGCGCGTCGAGCCGCATCCTCCGCACCGTGCGTTGACATGGACGCGAGTGTACGGGGCTCGCGAGCGCACGCCGCCCGCTCGAGACCAACGGCCGCACGCCGTCGATCTAAGCTTTCCGACATGGTCCCCCAACTCTCGCCCGACGAATGCCGCGTGCTGGGAACCCTTGTCGAGAAGGCCCAGACCACGCCGGCGCAGTATCCGCTCTCGCTGAACGCGCTCGTGAACGGCGTGAACCAGAAGAACAACCGCTGGCCGGTGGTCTCGATCAGCGAAGAGACCGCCCTCAAGGCGCTCGACGGCCTCCGCGCGAAGGGACTCGTGCGCGAGGTCGCGCTCGCCGGAAGTCGCGTCGAGAAGTTCCGGCACGTGGCCCGCGAGGCGCTCGCCGTCTCGACGTCGGAGCTGGTGCTGCTCGCGGAGCTTTGGCTTCGCGGACCGCAGACGGTCGGCGAGCTTCGCGGCCGCGCGTCGCGCATGCATCCGCTCGAATCGCTCGAGACGACGCAGGCGCTCCTCGCGGGACTCGCGACGCGCGAAGATCCGCTCGTGCGCGAGCTCGCGCCGGCGCCCGGATCGCGGGCGAGCCGATGGGCGCAGCTCGTCTGCCCGTCGATGCATCCGCTGGACGCCGCCGCCGGCGTGCCCTCCGATCGCGACGACGGCGCGAACGATCACGCGGTCGACGTCGATCGCGTCGCCGCGCTCGAGGCGCGGGTGAAGGCGCTTGAAGACGCGCTCGACGAACTTCGCCGCGGCCTCGGCGCGTAGGGCACGCGAGGCGGGCCGTGTCTCAGTCGACCTTGGGCCGCCCGAGCGGCACGCCGTCGAGCGCCGAGAGATCCTGTCCGTCGCAGGCGCGTCGCAGCATCAGATACGCACGAGTCGCGGCGTCGACGACGACGCTCGCCGCCGCGCCGGCCACGAGCAGGACCACGATCAGCTCCCACAGATCGATGAACGCGCCGGCGGCACGGGCCGTCCGACCGTCGATCGGCGGCGTGCCCACCGCGGGTCCGAGGAGACCGGCATCTCCCGCCGCCTGCGCGGCCACCGTTCCGCCCCAGAATCCGGTCGCGGTCTCAGCGAGGCCAAGGCTCAATGCCGCGACGCCGCCGGCGACGGCCATGCCGATCGCCACCGCGAGAATCGCCGAGGCCGCCATCGCCACGAGGTACCCCGGACGTCGCAACACGTACGACGTCGCGCGCACCAGCGAATCGACCGCGTCGCCGTCGCCCGCCGCGACCGAGGCGAGCGCCAGCGGCCAGCCGACCACGAATCCGATCGAGGTGACCACGAGCACGAACGAGACGAGGACGACAAGTCCGTACAGCACGCCGCCCGCGAGGTCGAGGACCGGAACCCGAAGGAGCGCGCCGATCGCCGCCATCACCAGGAGTCCGAGCGCCACCAGCGCCGCCGGCAAGACCGGCACGAGAGCGAGGCGCAGCGCCGCGGCGCGAACGAACATCGCCGCGTCAGCCACGCCGAGCTTCACGCCGCGTCCGGCTTCCCAGACGGTCATGCGGGCAAGCCCTCCCGCGAGCACGCTGACGATCGCGGCGAGCGGCACGCCGGCGATCAACGCGTACCACGGCGCGAAGCGCACGAACGCCGACGGAGCTCGCCAGAACCCGTCGATCGCGGCGTCGAGCACCGCGAGCGGCGCGAGGGCCACGCACGCTGCGCCGATGCGCCGTAGCGCCGCCGCGACCTCTTCTCCCAGCGCTTCCGACGGCCCGCGCGGCCGAAGCCCATCGATCGACGCGCGAATCTGGCGGTAGCGACTCTCAAGCGAGGCCGGCGGTCCGCTGCTCGCCTTTTCGGACCGTTCGATGAAGGCGGAGTCGAGCGCCGCCCGCATCGCGGACGGCTCGCTCTCCACGCCGATCGACTCCTGAGCTGCGGCAGTTCCCAGGGTGAACGCGGCGACGGCCGACGCCGCCGATCGATGCGCATTCTTCCGCTGTTCGTCACTCCACCCGCCGACGGCGAGTCCGCTCGGCGAGACGGGTCGGCCGCCCATCGCCAGGTAGGCGATATCCAGCATGCGACCCGCGGCGACCGCGACGATCACGACCAGCGCGCCCCACGCGAGGCGCGGAGGCGCGAGCGAGGCGAACGCGGCGCGAAGCACGAGCGCGATCGAGGACGGCATGGACACGACGCGCCGATGCTACTCGTTCCCGGACGCGCCTGCCGCGCCGTCGAGCGTCGCCGCGCTCAACCGCAATTCGCGGGCCGCGTCGGCCAAGATCCATCGCGACGCGTCATCGCCGAGCCCCTGCGCCTGCGCGTTGTGAAGCAGCGTCTCGGCGTACAGCCGGCCCTCCTCGCGCGGATCGAACAGGAACGCGTGCAGCGCCCACGGCCGATTCGTCGCGTTGTCCGGTTGGGTGTGCTCGAGATGCCAGTCGATCGCCGCGGAAAGGCGGTTGCGGATCGGCCCCCGCTCGTCGGATCGAAGGCGGGCAGCACGCCAGAGCGCGTGCAGCCCGCACAACTCGGCCTCGGTCCACACCTCGATCGCCGCCCACGCGTCCGAACGCCACAACGGTCCGCGGGCAGCGAGGTCGATCCCCGAGTCGGCGAGCGGATCCCCCGACTGGACGGCACGCCACAGCAGGACTTCGCCGCCCGGCGAGACGGGATCGCGATGCGCCGCGCGGACCGCGCCGGCGGGCGGCCACTCGTCGACCGCCGCGAGACCCGCGAGCGACTCGAGGTGACGGCTCCAGCGGAGTGCGAGGTCGGCGCTGCGTCGGTGTTCCATCGTCAACTCGTCCACATCGGACGCGGTCTGACGAAGAGACCGCATCCCGGACTTGGAGCTGTAAAACCCGGTGATACTGTAGGGACATGCTCCGTAGCGCACGAGCTCGACGATCGCCTCTCGACGTGCGCCGTTGCCTGGCGTGCGGATACGGCGGTCGCCTCGCGCAGCTCGACGAGCACGATGACTCCGGCTCGTTGCGCGGCGACCGTGAGGTCCGAACCGCGGCGTGCCGGTGTCCGCACTGCGGCTGCGACTTTCGAGCCCGTCCGCCGCGTTCGTACGCCGAGATGGAAGGACTCGATCGACTGCCGGCGCGCTCGTCGCGACACGCCACGTCGACGAGCGAGAGCCGCGCGATCGAGCGCTGGATCGTGTTCCTCTTCGGCGCGGTGCTTCTCTGCGTCGTCGCGGGCAGCCTGCTGGCCGCGGCGATCGCGCCGTTCATCGGCTCGGACGGCTGATCGCGTCGCGGCCGCCGCAGGCCGTCGCCCGATGGCCTCCTTACACTGCGAGCGACTCGCCACGAGGTACTCGCATGTCCACAGCCACGAAGCCCACGTTTGATCTCGCTCCGGTCCTCGCCGCCGTCGACAAGCAGTACGACGGCTCGATCGAGCGGCTGAAGGAATTCCTGCGCATCAAGAGCGTGAGCACCGATCCGGCGTTCGACGCCGAGACGCGCCGCGCCGCCGAGTGGGCCGCGGCGCAGCTCCGCGAGATCGGCTTCCGCGCCGAGGTCGTGAAGACCCAGGGTCATCCGATGGTGCTCGCGCATCACGACGGACCCGGCGCCGGCGCGCCGCGCATCCTCTACTACGGGCATTACGACGTGCAGCCGGCGGATCCGCTCCACGAGTGGAAGTCGCCCGCGTTCGAACCCGCGATCGTCGACGGGCATCCGTACAAGGGAAAGCCCGGCAAGCGCATCGTGGCTCGCGGCGCGGTCGACGACAAGGGTCAGGTGATGACGTTCATCGAGGCCTTCCGCGCCTGGCACACGGCCCACGGCACCATGCCCTGCGGCGTCACGGTGATGCTCGAAGGCGAAGAGGAGTCGGGCTCGAAAAGCTTCGAGCCGTTCCTTGCGTCGCATCGCGACAAGCTTGCCGCGAACGTGTGCGTGGTGAGCGACACCGGCATGTGGGACATCGAGACGCCGGCGATCACCACGATGCTGCGCGGCCTCGTGTACGTCGAGGTCACGCTGCGCGGTCCGACGCACGACCTGCACTCGGGCATGTACGGCGGAACGCTCGTGAATCCGATCAACGCGCTCGCGGCGATGATCGGCCAACTGCACGACGCGGATCGGCGCGTGCAGATCAAGGGCTTCTACGACGACGTGCGGGCGCTGCCGGAGTCCATCAAGAAGCAGTGGGCGGCGCTCGACTTCGACGAGCGCCAGTTCCTCGGCGAGGCGGGCGTGCAGCACGCGTACGGCGAGAAGGGCTACTCGACGATGGAGCGCATGTGGTCGCGCCCGACGTGCGACTGCAACGGCATCATCGGCGGCTACACCGGCAAGGGCGCGAAGACCGTGATCGGCGCGTTCGCCTCGGCGAAGATCTCGTGCCGGCTCGTCGCCGATCAGGACCCGCACAAGGTGTTCGACGGGCTGAAGCGCTTCTTCGAGGAGCGCTGCCCGCCCGGCTGCCGCATCGAGTTCGAGAGCCATGGCGCGGGCCCGGCGATCAGCGTGTCCACCGACTCCGAATGGTTGCGGGCTGCGCGGCGCGGACTGGCGAAGACCTTCGGCAAGGAAGCGGCGCTGATCGGCACCGGCGGGAGCATTCCCGCGGTCGGCCTGATGCAGAAGGCCCTCGGCATCGACGCGCTCCTCGTGGGCTTCGGCCTCGACGACGATCGCGTGCACAGCCCCAACGAGAAGTTCGAGCTGGCGTGCTACCGGAACGGAATCCACGCGCAGGCGACGATGCTCGCCGAGTTCGCGAACGTGCGCCCGTGACGAACGACGCGAGGTGACGCCGATGGCGCAGCAGTTGATCCGCGGGCAACCGACTCACGCGACGCTCGAGTCCGCATGGTCGGACTACCTCGTCTGGCTCGGCTTCGCCGTTCCGGGCATGCTGAATCGCGGCAACGTCGACGCGATGGCGCACGCGATCCGGCGCCTGCCCTCGGAGGCGCCGCTCGTCGAGATCGGCTCCTTCTGCGGGCTCTCGACCTGCGTGTTGAGCTACCTCTGCACCAAGCACGGGCGCCGCAATCCCCTCTTCACCTGCGATCGCTGGGCGTTCGAGGGACAAGAACTCGGCAAGCCGCTCGGCGACTCGTCGACGGTGACGCACGACGCGTATCGCACGTTCGTGCGCGAGTCGTTCCTGCGCAACGCCCGGACCTTCTGCCAGGACCGCTTGCCTCACACCATCGAGGCCGACTCCGACGAGTTCTTCGCCCGCTGGCGCGAATCGCAGCGGTGCGTCGACGTGTTCGGCACGACGGTGCGACTCGGCGGCCCGATCGCGTTCGCGTACATCGACGGCAACCACACCTACGAGTTCGCCCGACGCGATTTCGACAACGTCGACCGTCATCTCGAGATCGGCGGCCACATCTTGTTCGACGACTCGGCGGACGGAAGCGCGTGGGAGGTCTGTCGCGTGATCGACGAGATCCTCCGGTCCGACTCGTACGCGGTGGTGGCAAAGATGCCCAACTACCTCGTGCAGAAGGTGCGCTGACGCGGCGATCTCACCGCACCGGACGCAGCCTCGACCGGCGCACGCGGTAGGTCTCGATCTTCAGCTCGGCGACGCTCGCGTGTCGATCGATCGTAGCGGCGATCGTGATGAGCACGGCCACGGTGACGACCACCGCGGCCGCTGTTCCGATCACGAGCGTCTCCGGCGCGATGGCGAGCATGTTCGCGTCGTCGACCGGTCCGGCCCGGCACTTGAGTCTCCCCCGCGGTTCCCGGGCGGTTTGCCCCGGTACACTCCCCCCGCCATGACGGATCGGATCGCCGGCCACCTCCTTGCACTCGTGGCCACCTGCTTGTTGGTGATCGGGACTGCCGCCGAGAGGACCCTCGCGCAGGATGTGGCGATCGAACTGGTCAGCCTCGGCGTGGGGAACGTCGCGCGTCCCGGCGACTGGGTCGGCATCAAGCTCGCGCTCACCAGCAACCTGACCGAAGCGGTCACCACCGAAGTCTCCTGGGAAGTTCCGAACGCCGACGGCGACGTCTGCGAGAACACGCGCACCGTGACGCTCGCGCCGGGACAGAAGATGGAGCGCTGGGTCTACGGTCGGCTCCCGCCGTCGTCGCAGGCACTCGACCTCATCAATCAGCCGTATTCGGTGCGCGTCTTCGAGACCTCGAACGGACGACGCCTCCGCGAACTCGGCGCGACCCGCATCAGCGCCGCGACGGCGGCAACGCCCTCGGGCGCCGTCGACATGGACCAGGACCTGATCCTGATCCTCGGCGAGCGCCGACTCGGGCTCGAGCAGTACCGCGACACCGTCTTCACCGGCTACGTCGCGCCGCCCGGCGTGCAATGCAAGACGATCATCGCGTCCGGCGTGAACGTCGCCGAGTTGCCCGACCGGTGGGAAGGCATCGAACCGTTCTCGGCGATCGTGTGGAGCGAGGCCGATCGGAAACCGGCGCAGCTCAAGGGCGAGCAGGCGAAGGCCCTGCGCGAGTGGATCTGGCGCGGCGGCACGCTGGTCGTCTCGATCGCCGCGGCGCCCGACGCGTGGGGCATCGGTCGCCCGGGAACGCACGAACTCGAAGATCTCCTGCCGACCGCGACGCCGACGCGATCGGAGCTGCTCATCACGGATCTCCTGCCGATCCTCTCGAAGTACGACACCGTGCGCGATCCGTCGCGCATGACCGCGGTGTGGTCGTGGGACGCGGCCAAGCTCGATCGCGGATACCGGGCGCTCGTCGCCTTGCCTGCGCCGAAGGTCGAGCGCTCCGGGTTTCTCGCGACGAATCGGCGTCCGCAGGACGGAGCGGTCGTCGGAATCCAGCGCAGCTACGGGTTCGGCTCCATCGTGTTGTTAGGCATCGACGTCGACGAGATCTACACCCGCCAGGTCCACGCCACCGCGAGCGTCCCGCAGGCGGACATCTTCTGGAACCGCGTGCTCGGACGACGAGGCGACACCATCACGCCCGACGAGGCGGCTCGCTACCAGGACACACAGCCCCCCGTCACCACGAACGTCACGACGTTCTCGAGTCTGCTCGGCGAGGGCAGCCTGATCGCGCAGCAGATCGGCATGACCGGTCAGGCCGCGATCGGCGTGCTCGCCGCGGCGGGACTCTTCATCGGGTACTGGGCGCTCTCGGGGCCGCTCGGGTTCTTCTCGCTCAAGCAGGTGCGGAAGGACCAGCACTCGTGGGCAATGTTCGTCGGTTTCGCCTTCGTGTTCACCGCCGTCGCCTGGGCGGGTGGCTCGTTGCTGAGGCCGATGCGCGCCGACCTCAAGCACGTCACCGTGCTCGACCAGCTCGCGTTCGACCCGGCGTCGCCGGACACGTCGACCGGCATCCCGGAGCAGCGCGCGACGTCGTGGCTCTCGGTGTACTTGCCCGGCTACGGACTCACGCCGCTCGCGGTCGGCGCTCCGCACGAAGCGAACCCGAACGATCTCCTCGCGTCGTGGTCGCCGCCGCCGTCGGGCACGGGCGACACGTTCCCGAACAAGGATCGCTATCGCGTCGACGCCGACTCGCAGGCGAGCTACCGAGTGCCCGCCCGCAAGACGAGCGCCGACTTCGTCGCACGATGGCGCGGCGTCGTCGATCCGAAGTGGGGCTCGCTCGTCAGTGTGGTCCAGCCGATCGAACTGCGCCCCGATCGCACCAGCGATCGCAAGGTGCTGCAGCTCGTCGGCTCGATCAAGCACGGACTGCCCGGCACGCTCGAGCAGGTGCGCGTGCTGTTCGTGTCGCCGCATCGCACGCCGCTCGCGGCGATGACCCGCGGCGCGATGCCGCTGCCGGCGCCGACCACCACCGGACAACTACCGCTCCTCGGCGTGATGATGTCTCCTCCGAAGGGCGTGTGGGCGCCGGGCACGGCGCTCAATCTCAGCGACCTGTTCGGCAGCGCGATCGACGTGACGAATCCGCTGCGCACCGGGAGCATCGACAAGGAATTCGAGGACCTCTACTACGAGCCGATCGCGCAGAGCACCATCTCGCAGTTCGGCCTCGGCGACTCGCTCACCGCGGAGCGCCGTCGCCTGTACATGGAGATGCTCTCGTTCTACTGGATGCTCGAGCCGCCGCACTGGTATCGCACGTCGTCGGGCGAGCCGAAAACGCTCGCGCGGGCGGGCCGCACGATCGGGCGCGAACTCGATCTCTCGCCGTGGTTCACCCGGCCGTGCATCATCGTGACCGGCTTCCTCGACGGCAGTGCGTCGCCCGTGCCGGTCTACGTCGACGGCGAGCAGGTCAACGGCTCCGGCGTCACGATGTTCCGCTGGATCTATCCGCTCGACGCCCCGGTCGAGTTCACCGTTCCCGATGCAGAGTCCACGGCCCGCGCGCCGGCGCCGCCGCAACCACCCTCGCCTCCCGCGACGCCGTCGCCCTCGTGATCGCACTGTCGCCATGCCGATGATCGAAACAATCAATCTCACCAAGAAATACGGTGAGTTCGTTGCGCTCGACAACCTCAACCTCACGATCGAGGCGGGCGATTGCTTCGGCTTCATCGGCCCCAATGGCGCCGGCAAGACGACGACGATCAAGATCCTCGCGACGCTGCTGAAACCCACGTGGGGCGAGGCCCGCATCGACGGCAAGGTCGTGGGATACCAGAACCACATGATCCGGCCGATCATCGGCTACGTCCCGGACTTCATGGGCGCGTACGAGGACATGGCGGTCATCGAGTACCTCGAGTTCTTCGCCGCGTGCTACGGCATTCACGGCGAGAAGCGCAACCAGGTCGTGAAGGACGTGCTCGACCTCACCGACCTCTCGTACAAGGCGACGTCGGAAGTGAACGGCCTCTCGCGCGGCATGCAGCAGCGACTCGCGGTCGCCCGCGTGCTGCTCCACGATCCGAAGGTGCTCCTGATGGACGAACCCGCCTCGGGTCTCGATCCTCGCGCTCGCGTCGAAATGCGCGAGCTGCTGAAGGAATTACGCCGCATGGGCAAGACGATCGTGATCTCCAGCCACTTCCTGCACGAGTTGGCGGAACTGTGCAACACCGTCGGCATCGTCGAGCGCGGCAAGCTCGTGTACTCGGGCACGGTCGCCGACGTGATGCGGCGCACGACCGCGGGCGCGGTGATCCAGGTGGTCGTGGACGAGCGGGCCAGCGAAGCCGCGGAACTCCTCGCGAAGGTGAAGGGCGTGACGCGCGTCGAAGTGGTCGACACCGACGCGGGTCCGCGCATCGACCTGAGCGTGGACCTCGACTCCGGCTTCCGCGTCAGCGAGATCCCGTCGCGCCTCGTCGCCAACGGATTCCGAGTCGCCGCGCTCCAGCAGGAGCAGGTGAATCTCGAGACCGCGTTCATGCGGCTCACGAAGGGACTCGTTCAATAGGCGCAGGCAAAGCCGCGACGAATCGGCGGCGATTGCTCGCGATACGATGCCCGGCCCATGGCGCGGCCAGCGGTCATTCTGCTCGTCAATCGATCGAGACCGGGCGTCAGCGATCGGCTCGACGAGGCCCGCGCCGCGATCTCGGCCCTCGCTGACCTGCGCGGCGTCTTGGACGCCGACCCGGACGGCACCAACGTCGCGAACGCGCCGGACTTCGACCTCGCGGTGGTCCTTGGCGGCGACGGCACGATCCTCTCGCAGGCGCGGCGCATCCTCGAACGCCGGCGACCGTTGGTTGGCGTGAACTTCGGGCGGCTGGGCTTCCTCGCGGAGTTCACCTGGGACACGTTCCTGGCGCACGCGCCGATGGTGTTTGGCCCGAAGCCCATCATTCGCGAGCGCATGGTGCTCTTGGCGACGGTGGAAGGGCCGGACGGGATCGAGCGGTTCCGTTCGAGCGCCATCAACGACTGCGTGATCGCCGCCGGTCCGCCGTATCGAATGATCGAGCTGCTGATTCGCACCAACACGCGCGCCGGCGGCACGCTTCCGCCGATCAACGGCGACGGACCGAAGGACGGCCCCGATCTCACTGGAGACGGGTTGATCGTCGCGACGCCGATCGGCTCGACGGCCTACAACGTCTCGGCCGGCGGCCCGATCGTCCATCCCGACGTCGACGCGCTCATCATGACGCCAAACGCGCCGCACTCCCTCGCCTTCCGGCCGGTCGTCGTGCCGAGTTCGGTGGAGGTCGACGTGCACATCACCCGCGCGAACGACGGCACGGCGCTCGTGCTCGACGGTCAGGTCATGCACGGCGTGGGTCAAGGCGACGTCGTGCGCATCGTGCGCAATCCGGTGCGCGCGAAGCTCGTTGGCAATCCGTCGAACTCGTACTGGCAGACGCTCCTCGACAAGATGCGCTGGGCCGCGCCGCCGACATATCGCGATCGAGGTCCGTAGCTCCCTCGTGTGGGCGCAAACCGTCTCTCGTCGCTCGTGTCTTCTGCTTTCCGCTTCCTGCTTTCTGTTCCCCCCATGATCGACCTCAAGCAACTCCGCGAGAATCCCGACCGCTTCCGCAATGGCTGCCGCGACAAGTGCATGCCCATCGACGTCGATCGGTTTCTCGCACTCGACGAGCGGCGCCGTGCGATCACCACGCGCATGGAGGAATCTCGCGCCGAGCAGAACCGCCTCGGCAAGGAGATCGGGCCGCAGCTCGGCAAGCTGAAGGGGCAACTGAAGAGCGCGAGCGGCGACGCGAAGGCCAAGCTCGAGCGCGAGATCGCGGAGCTCGAATCCAAGCCCGTCGCGCTGAAAAACGCGGTGCAGCAGGCTGAACAAGAGCTCGCGACGATCGAGCCCGAGTGGAAGGCGCTGTGGCTCCAGATTCCGCAGCCGCCTGCGCCCGACGTCCCGAAGGGCAAGGGCAGCGACGACAACGTCGAGATCCGCCGCTGGAATCCGCCGGGCTTCGACACGTCCAAGAGCTTCGAGGCGAACAAGGGCTTCAAGCCGAAGACGCATCAAGAACTCGTGCGCGATCTCAAGCTCGTCGACTTCGAGCGCGGCGTGAAGATGTCCGGCACGCGGCACTACGTGCTCACGGGCCTGGGCATGCGCCTGCATCAGGCGGCGCTGCGCTACGCGCTCGACTTCATGGCCGATCGCCGCGGCTTCACGCCGATGGGGATTCCGGTGATCGTGCGCGAGGAGTGCATGGTCGGCACCGGCTTCTTCCCGGCTGGCCGCGAGCAGGCCTATCACATCGAGGAGACGAAGCGCGGCGGCGCCCAAGACCTCTTCCTCACCGGCACCGGCGAGGTCGGACTCATGGGCCTGCACGCGGACGAGATCCTCTCGATCGAGCAGATGCCGCTGAAGTACGTCACGTGCTCGACGTGCTTCCGCCGCGAGGCCGGCGCGGCAGGCAAGGACACCGCAGGCCTCTACCGAATCCACCAGTTCGACAAGGTCGAGCAGGTGGTCGTGTGCCGCGCCGACGACGCCGAGAGCCGTCAGTGGCACAAGACGATGATCGAGTCGGTCGAGCTCATCTTGCAATCGTTCGGCCTGCCGTATCGCCTGCTGCAGTGCTGTACCGGCGACCTCGGCGTGAAGAACGAGGACATGATCGACATCGAGTCGTGGATGCCGGGCCGCGGAGACGTCGGCGCCGACGGTGTGCCGACCGGCGCATACGGCGAAACGCACTCCGCGAGTCGACTCGCCGACTACCAGTGCCGACGACTCAATCTCCGCTACCGCGACGAGAGCGGCAAGATGACCTTCGCGTACGCGCTCAACAACACGGTGATCGCCAGCCCGCGCGTGCTCATCCCGATCCTCGAGATGCACCAGAACAAGGACGGCACGGTGACCGTGCCCGCGCCGCTGCGGCCGTACATGGGCGGGATCGAGCGGATCGGGTGACGAGCCCGGCCCGCCCGCGCGTTGTTCGCCGAAGTCGACAAATCCCGCCGAATCGGCTGCGCACCTGAAGCGCGCCGTCGCATGGGCTTCGCCAGCCATCCTCGCGGCACTCAGCACTTCGCTGTGTCCGCAGCACCATCGGCGCTGGCGGAGGAACATCATGCGAACACGACAATTTGGAGCGGTCGCCCTCGCGGCTGCGCTCACCAGCACCTCGTGGTCACTCGCGCAAGCGGTCCAATGGCCACAGAGTCAGGGAGGAAACGGGCACTGGTATCAGCGGTCGGGAGACTACAAACCTTGGTCTGCAGCGCGAGACGCGGCGAGCGCTCAAGGCGCACACCTGGCAACGATCGCCTCAGTGGCGGAAAACCAGTTCGTGGCCGCGCTGGCTCAAGGTGCGCCGCTGAACGTCTGGATCGGCGGCTCGCAAGCCACCGGCGCGTGCGAGCCCGGTTGCGGATGGACTTGGGTCTCTGGAGAGCCCTGGTCATACACCAATTGGGCGAGCGGTGAGCCCAACAACCAGGGTGACGAGGCCGGATTGGAGTTTTACGCGAGTGGCCCAGTCGGCCAGTGGAACGACAAGACGACGGGCGAAGCGAAGCAGTACATCTTGGAGTGGGACGCCGACTGCAACGGCGACGGCATCGTCGACTACGGCCAGATCGTGAGCGGCGAACTCCTCGACGCGAACGGGAATGGCGTGCCGGATTGCTGCGAGCAGGGCCAACCGCGCGCGTCGCTACTGCTCGTCCCGCAGCAGTACAACACGATCTCCGGCGCGATCCTCGCCGCGCACGATGGCGACACGATTCTCGTTTCGCCCGGCACGTACATCGATCACCTGCAGCTCAACGGCAAGCGAGTGTCGATCGTCGGCGCCAGCGACGGCGACGTCGTCATCGACGGATCGTTCATCGCCGGCACGATCCTCACGATCTCCGGCGGGCAAGGTCCCGAGACGCTGATCAAGGGCATCACGTTCCGCTCGGGAGTCGGCTCGCCGCTGCCGCAAGCGCCGCAGTTCATCGTCGCGGGCGCGCTCCTCGTGAACGAAGCCAGCCCGCGGATCGAGAACTGCACGTTCGAGTCCAACACGGCCCAGTTCGGGGGCGGCATCTACGCGAGGAAGAGCGCGGCGACACTCAAATCGTGCAACTTCTACGGCAACCTCGCGACGCAAGACGGCGGCGGATTGCAAGGCTTGAACTCGGCACTCTCGATCACGGATTGCACGTTTGGCGGCAACCGTGCCGACGTCCACGGCGGCGCGACGCATTTCTCGACGTCGTCTCCACCGCTCGGTGACACCATCATCCACGGGTGCACGTTCACGTCGAACCAGGCATCCGACGGCGGCGCCCTCACGTGCTGGGCTGGCGACGCGCTCGCCAAGCTCGTCATCACCGACTCGACCTTTACGCAGAACACCGCGACGTTGCCCGCAAGCGGCGCAGGCGCGATGTGGGTCGCGCCGTGGGTGCCAAACGTGCTCGAGCTCTCCAACGTCTCGATCTGCGGTAACTCTTCGCCGCAGCTCGTGTGCGCCAACTACCTGACCGGCGGCAGCGTCGACATCTGCACGTGCGCGGCCGATCTCACGCTCGACGGCGCTGTCGACGGCGCGGATCTCGGGTTCTTGCTCGCGATGTGGGGCCCGGTGAACCCGTCGTTCCCGCAAGCGGACATCAACGGAGACGGCCAAGTCAACGGCGCCGACCTGGCGCTCTTGCTCTCGGCATGGGGACCGTGCAGCTGACGACGCGAGCCGATCGGTGGCGCGAGTCAATCCTCGCGCGGCAATGGGCGCTCCTCGCGTGCGCGAGTGCCGGACCTCGTGTCCAGCTCGCGGCGCAACATCGCCTTTCCGAAGAGCCAATCGCTTTGCACGGTTCTTCGACTCACTCCAAGCAGGCCGGCGACCTCGCTGTCGGACAGCCCGGCGACGAAGCGAAGCCAGATGACCTCCGCGACGCGCGGATGCTCCGCCTCCAACCGTTCGATCGCGACCATGAGCTTCTCGAGCTCCTTCACATCGAGCTCGTCCGCGTCGGCAAGCTCATGCTCGGTGACGATCAGGCGGCGCCCGCGATGCTCGCCGCCTCGCTTCAATCGACGCTTCGATCGCGCGTGATCCACGAGCACCTGGCCGAGCGCTCGCGCGACGGCGCCGAAGAAGTGGCGGCGGTTCTCGAAGATCGGCGCCGTTCCTTCCGGATAGAGGCGCAGGAACACTTCCGACACGAGCGCCGTCGGCTGCAGCGTCGGAAGGTCGGACTCGCGTGCGTACGCCGCGGTCGCCATGGAGTGGATCTCGGCGTACGCGGCTTGCCACAACGCGCCGAGCGCCCCGCGATCGTCGCCCTGAACGCGTCGCAACAGTTCCGTGATGTCCCCACGGTCTCCCTGCGATCGGATCGATGGCTGCGTTGGCGACGGCACGTGCGCCCTCCAGGACGATCGACGACCGCTCGATTCTAACGACGCCTCGATCGAAATCACCTCCTTTGCGACAATCCGCCTCGACACGCCGGCACGACCCGCCATGGCCCGACTCGACTCCCACGCCTCGCGCCTCGCCGAACGGTCGCGTGTGATTCGTGCGGCGTTCGACGCTGCCGCAACCGTTCCGCCGGGAGAGTGGGACGGATGGCTTCGTCGTCACGTCGCCGACCCGGAGATCCGTGCGACGGTGATCGACCTGCTCCGCCGCGTCGAGCCCGACGTGCGGGCCGACGCCCGCCTCGCTTCCGCGGGGGCGTTCCCGCGACTGGGCACGAGGCTGGGGACCTGGACCATCGTCGGGCACATCGGCGCCGGCGGGATGAGCCATGTCTATCGCGGCGCCGACGACGCCGGCCGCGCCGCCGCGATCAAGGTGCTGCGGAAGGAGCTCGCCCCGCGCGGACTCGCGCGACGCTGGGATCGCGAGGTGCGGGCGCTCAGCACCGCCGCGTCGGATGACGTCGCGAAGCTCCTCGACTGCGGCGTCGAAGCGATCGACGGCGACTCGTGCTATTGGCTTGCGATCGAGCTCATCGAGCCCGCGACCAATCTTGAGCAGTACGCCCTCGAACGCGGACTCGATCGGCCCGCGCGCGTCGACCTCCTGATGCGCGTCGCACGCGCCGTCGAGCGCGCACATGCGCGCGGAATCGTCCACGGCGACCTCAAACCCTCCAACATCGTGATCGACAGCCATGGGAAACCGAAGATCCTCGACTTCGGCCTGGCCCGCATGATCGGCGCGACGCCCGATTCGACGCTCCTCTGGGGCACGCCTGCGTACTCCGCGCCCGAGCGCATGAACCCCCATTCCGCGCCGACGATCGCGAGCGACGTCTACTCGCTGGGACGCCTCGCCGAACTCCTGCTCCGGCCTCCCACGGGTTGCGCCGACGCCGACTCCCGGCAGATCGCCCGCGTCATCGCACGAGCGACGGCCGCGTCGCCCGCCGATCGCCACCCGACGGTCACGCAGTTCCGGAAGGCGCTCGCCAAGGCGTCGGGCGCAGGGCGGCGCGACACGTCGCTGACGTGGGCGATCCTCGGACCGATTGTCGTCGGCATTGCCGCGTGCGCGCTCCTCGCGACGCAACCGACGACGCGGCAGCTTCGAGTCCCCGATCCGCGACCCGGCGACATACTCGGCCAGAACCTGGTCGCGCGCGGCGACCTCGTGGTCGCGTCACGAGCTCGGGCCGCGAGCTCGGCCGCGTTTCGCTGGGTCGACGGCGGCTACGTGTTCGACGGACTGCTCGAGAAGCCGCCGACGATGTCGCCCGCGTCGTTCGGCTGCGTCGGCGCGATCGACGGAGAGCGCATCTATCTCGGCTGGCAAGAGGCGGTCGTCGCGGAGCATCGGAACGCCGGCGCGGTCCTTGGATATCGCCGCACGCCGCGCGGGTGGGAGCACTGCGAGACGATCGTGGCGAGCGACCCGCAGAGCGACGCGTTCTTCGGGCGGGCGATCTCGATCGACGGCGACACGCTCGTCGTCGGCGCGGACGGACATCGCGGCGTCGCGATGTCCATCGCTCCGTGGCAATGGTGGCGGCGCGCGACGGCGCCGTACCTCGCCGACCCGCCGACCGCGGCCGACGTCGAGGCGACGATGCGCGGCGCTGCGTACGTGTTCCGCCGCGCGAACGACGGCTCGTGGCGACAATCGCAAGTCCTCACCCGCGCCGGGGCGATCGATGGCTTCCAGTTCGGCTTCGCGGTGAGCGTGCGCGGCGACCGCCTGCTCGTAACCAACCAATACTGCGCGGGCGTGCGCGACGTCGAGCAAGGCAGCCTGTTCGTCTATCGCCGCGACGGCGAGCGCGGGCGATTCGAGCCGCGCGAGACGATTCAGCGCACCGGGCGAGCATCGGGCACGGCGTTCGGATGGCGCATCGCCAGCGACGATTCGATCGTTCTGGTGTCCGCGCACGCGGCCCGCAGCGACGCGCGAGGCTACATCGGCGAGGTGTGGGTCTACGACGACGTGCGCGGCGCGAACGGAACACCGATGCTGGCGCTGCGGCAAGTGCTGTCGTCGAAGAGGCAGGACGACAACGACAACTTCGGCAACAGCATCGCCCTCGGTCCCGATTACCTCGCGATCGCCGTCCCCGGCATGGACGTGCATGACCGCAATGACGGCGCGATCCAATTGTTCGTCGCCTCGCGCGATCGGCTTGTCGAGTCGCAACTCCTGTCGGCCAGTCAAGGCGCCGCGAACGACCTGCTCGGCGGCGGCTACAACAATTCGCTCGCCGCAAGCGAGCACGGAGTCGTCGCGTCGGCGTGGCGTGCGACGGTCGACGGGTTGCGCGACTCGGGCGCGCTCTACTTCTGGCCGATCCCGGCGCCACCGCGGTCGATCGACGATCGACACTGAGCGTCGCGAGTCACCGCACCGCCGCCATCCCCAGCTCGATCGACACCTGCGGTTCCTTCTGGTCGAGCTTGTCGTCGGGCGCGAGCGCAGCCGTCACGCGATCCGCGGCGATGCCCGCGCCGACGAACGCCGCGACGACCGAGTCGGCTCGCTTCCGCGCGAGTTCGCGCAGCGCCGTCGGCGCGTCGAACGAGACCTTCGCGAGCAGCACGTCCTCGATCGACTCGAAGGGCGGCAGCGCCTTGCCTTCCTTGCCCTTCCGATCCGCGATTCCTTCGGGCGTTTCCTTCCACAGGTCGACGACGTACTTGCGGTAGAGCGCGTCGTCGACGTTCTTCTTCGGCGGGAACGCCTTGCGGGCCTTCTCGGCGATCTCCGCCCGAAGCGCCGCGACGCGCAGCGCCCGCTCGTCGTCCTTCGCCGCGAATTGCCCGAGCGCACGGACGCTCAGGCCCGGGCGATCGTTCATCGCCTTCGTGAGCAGGTCGACGCGCTTGAGCGCAGCGGAGTCGAGCTCGGCCCCGCCCGGCTTGAACGCGAGCACCGAGAGATCCTCGTCGCCCGCGCCTTCGAGCGCCGACGCGATGAGCTGGAACGGCGCAGTCGCGATCTTCCCGATGAAGTTCAGGATCACGTCGACGATGAGCCCGCTGATGCTGAAGTCGGGACTCGTCGCGTCGCCGGAGAAGGGAATCGTGCCCTTCACCTGCCCCTTCGAGTCCTTCATGATCGCGAGCGCGAAGTCGAGCGGCAGATCCGGCGCGTCGGGGCTCTTCGACTTCGCGCCGAGCTCGACGCCGTCGAGCATGAACTTCAACGTGCCCTTCACCTTGCCGTCCTGCACCGTCGTCGGGATCTCGGTGTTCAGTCGACCGGCCGCGATCTGCCATCCAACGAAGCGCGACGCCACGGGATTCGTCGGAGGGATCGGCGCTTCGTCGATCGTGAGCTTGAGGTCCGCGACGATCGGCCTGCGGAACGGATCGATCGTGCCGGCGAGCGCGACCTTGCCCGAGCCGGCGAGGCGCCCCGTCATGTTGACGGTGCCGAGCTCGGTGCCGTCGGTCGCGAGATGCTCGGCGTCGAGCACGATCTGATCAAGCAACACCGTGCCGAGCTCCGTGCCGCCCGCGCCGTCGGCAGAACCGCGAACCTGGATCGCCGCATCCTCGAGATGGAACTCGCCGAGCCGGAGCTTCACGGGCAGCATCGATGCGAGATCCGCCGCCGTGGGCGGCGCCGGCGGCTTCGCGTCCTTCTTCGACTCGTCGTGCTTCGCTGGCGCCGCGAGTTCGCTCTCGATCGAAGCGCCAGCGATCGCGAGGCGATCGGCGGAGACGAGCGATTCGGCCTCGTCGAACGTCATGCCGCGCAGCGCGATCGAGCGCACCGTGCCCTTCGCCGTGGCCGGATCGCCGCGCGCAGCGTGCGCCGCCTCGATCTCGACGTCGCCGCGCGCGACGACCTTTTGCGTGCCATCGCGCGGCGCGAGCGCCGCGTCGCCCTCGAATCGGAACCGGTCGCCACCAGCGAGCAAGAGCGCCTCTCCGCCGCCGGTCGACACCGCGACCTTCTCGCCCGATGCGATGCCCTTCCAGTCGAGCGACGGCAGGCCAACGGCCGGGCGCTCGATGTGCGCGTCGCCGCCGACGGTGAGCGAGGTGGCGCGCACCCGCGTCGCGTCGGACGAGCGTCCGATCGACGCGTCGGTCTCGCCGATCTTGGCGTCGCCATTCCATCGCCCGTCGAGCGCGCCGTCGCGAAGCGTGGCGAGCAGTTCGCTCCTGCCGCCAAGCGATGCAAGCTCCGCGTGCGCCGGGCCGACGCCGACGTCCTTCGCATCGAGGGTGACCCGCTTCAGCTCCTGCGTGCCGGTCCACGACGTCGACCACGCGCCCGCGTCGTCGCTCGCGTTCAGCCCGCCTTCGAGCTGCATCGTCCCCAGCGCGATCTGCGTGCCGCCGAACGCACGCGGCGAACTCGCGGTGGCGTCGTCGATCGACGCCGTGCCGCGCCATGTCGCCTGGTTGGCCGCACCGCGCACGTCGATCGCACCGTTGCCGTTGATCGTGAGGACACCCGCGGTGACGGACGGCTGGTCGTCCTTCGGGCCCGCGCTCGCCGCGCCGTCGCGGGCAAGGACCGTCGCCTCCCACGTCGCACGCATGCCATCCTTCGACTTCTCGGCGTGCGCGACGCCCTTGAGCGACAGCTCCTTGGCCTGCGCGCTCTTCGAGTCTGTGCCGCCCCCGCTCGCCTTCGGCTCCGTCAGGGCGAGCGTCGCGTCGAGCGCCAGTGCGCCACCGCCGTCAGCGGCCGCCGTCGCCTCGAGCGTGCCGTCGAAGGTCGCCGACTCGTGCGACGCGAGCATCGCCTCTTCGCCCGCGCCACGGCGCAGCGTCGACGCGCCGAGCTTGGCATTGCCCTGCCAGTGCAAGCGTCCCGGCTGCGTCGAACTTCGCTCCAGCGCGACGACGCCGTTCAGCGCCGCATCCTTGGCCTCGATGTTCACTTCCTGAGCGGCGAGCGATGCGACGACGCCCGCAAGCGACGCGTCGCCGTTCCAGCCCGCGGCGAGCGCTCCTTCGCTGGTCACGCCGACCGAGCCCTCGCCTTTCACGCCGAACGCCGCGAGCGAAGCGCGAGCCGGCGCGTCGCCGCGCAGCTCGACGTCGGCGCCGTGAAGCCCAATGCCGCCTTTCCACGTCGCGTTCGCGCCGCCGGTCCTCGGCAGCGTGAACTCGGCGCTTGCGCCGAGCGCGAAGTCGCCAAGCCTCGCCGCCAGCGCGCCGCCTGCCGCGATGTCCTTCGCCGCGAGGTTCGCAAACTTGATCGACCCGCTCCACGTGCCGACGCCGTCGCGCTGCGGCGCGAGATGCAACGTGACGCGCCCGTCGATGTCCGCGTTGCCCAAGCGCACGTCGCCGTCGCCGAGCCCCATCACCGACAGGAGCGACGGACCGCCCGCTCCGTCTGAACCGCGCAGCGTTCCGTTCCACGACGCCTGCAGGCCTTCTTGCGCGCCGAGCACGAACCGCGCTTCGCCGTCGATTGCCAGCGCGTCGGCGTCGATGATCGCGCGCGTCGTCCGTCGATGCAGCGTGTGAAGCCCGGCGATCGCCAGCGACCCCTTCCAATCCAGGGCGACCGCAGCCGGATCCGGCGTCGCGATGCGGAATCTCCCGTCCGCGCTGAGCGTCCCCGATTCCACGTTCGCCGCAGCAAACGGCTCGTGCGGAATGAGCCGCAGATACGGCGCGAACGCGGCGAGCGCGAGTTGCTTGGTCCCTAGGTCCAGCTCGACCGTGCGCGTGCCGACGCCGAACGTGCCCGATGCCCGCGAAGTGGATCCGTTGAGCAGCAGCGTCGTCTCGAGCGGAATCACGAACCCCTCGGCCGTGCGGAACGGCCCGGCGGTCAACTGCAGTTCGCGCATCGTCATCTTCACCGGCTCGTCGGTGGAACGATCCGCGACGTCGATTGACTGATTCGCGACGCGCACCTCGCCGACATCGACCGACCACTCGCCGGTGAAGTCCTCGAGCAGGTAGCTGATGGAGGTGACCAGTTGCTGCGTCGGGTCCTTCAGCTTCGTCACGTCGACGCGGGCGCGAGGCAGCGCGGATTGCTGCGTCACGCCGGCGGGCGCGGGCCGCTGCCGAATCATGCGAGCCAGATTCACGGTCCCGCGCTCGTCGCGATCGACGACCAACGAACCGCCGTCGAGCGCCAGCCGTTCGATCACCACCGTGCGCGTCAGCGCGTCGAGGTCGGCATGCGTGAGTTCGGCCGAGGGCTGCTCCACGAAGGACGTGCCCTCGCGTTCCGTTGCGAAACCTCGGACGCTCGCGTAGGCCACGGTCGCCCGCACGATCGGCGGCTCGGCCGGCGGCGGCGGCGTGTTCTTGTCCTTCGCCGGAAACGTGCGACCGATCGGCGCGAAGTAGTAGCTCACGAGCGCCTCGAGCTGTCCCGCCTTCACCTTCGCGTCGGTGAAGCGCGTTGCGTATGCCGCGACGTGCGGCAGCGAGAGATTCTGGATGAGAAGCGTCCCCTTCGACAGCGGCGGATCGAGCGAGAGCACGCCGCGCCACTCGATTCGCGCCCCGTCGTCGGTCGTCGCCACGAACATCCGATCGTGGACGTCGTCGCCTCCCAAGGGCGGCGTCGTGTCGATGTTCTCGATGCGGAAGGTGAGCCCGCCGACGCGCATCGCGATCGGCTCGGCGAACGCGCGCTCGTCGAGCGCGCCGCGACCGTCGCGCATCTCGAACGCGCCAATCAGGAGTCTGGGCGCGTGGAACGGCTCCGCGTCCGAATCGGGCGCAGGCGTCGCATCGCGTCCCGAGAACACTGCGGCGAGGTTGAGCCCCGATTCGCGAAGGTTGATGGCATCGACGAACGGCGCGGTCAGCACGATGTCGTTGAATCGCCAGCCCGGCAGGAAGAGCGACGAGAGCGGATTGAAGTCGATCTCGGCGCGCTCGAAACCGAGCGTCTCGTGGCCGTCGGCATCGGACACGATCAGGCGATCGAGCCCGAGCCGCCACGTGTACGGATTGAACTGCGCGTCGGCGAGACGCACCGTCCCGTTCAGCCGCTTCTCGACCTGCGGAACGATCACCTTGCGAATGAGGAGCGGAACGCCGAAGAACCCGACGATCGGTTGGAGGACGAGGATCACGACGAGCGCGATCGCGCAGCGACGGAACCACTTCGAACGGCGGCGCCACCAGCCGCGGCACCGCTCGGTCCAGCGCGCCCCACCGGGGGCCGGGTTCGGCGCGGTCGTGGCGTCAGTCGTGCCGTGGGAGTGGCCGTCGTTCACGCGGTTGGTTATACAACGGCACGCCTATCGGGACGCGACCCTACCGCGTCCGCTCCGCGGCGCCGGGGGATCGCCGCCGAGTCCGGTCCGCCGCGTTCCGACGCACGCCCCAGCATGGAGCTTCGATGCTCGCACCGAGCACCGTCCCATCCGACCTACGTGATCTCGTCGAGCGGGAACTCGAACCGAGCGAGCGGCTGCTCTGGATGGAGCAGCCGATCCCTCGCTTCTTCAGCGGCGCGTCGCTCGGGGCGTTCCTCTTCGCCATTCCGTGGACCGCGTTCGCGATCTTCTGGATCTGCGGCGCGGCGGGCTTCAAGGTGCCCGACCTGAGCAAGGGCGGCGCGAGCCTGTTTCCCTTGTTCGGTCTGCCGTTCGTCTTGATCGGCCTCGCGATGCTGTCGACGCCCATCTGGGCCTACCGCGGCATGCGCCGCACGATCTACGTCGTCACCGATCGCCGCGCGATCGTCTTCGAAGGCGGGCGCAAGACCACGATCCGCAGCTTCGAGCCGTCGCGCCTGAAGGACGTCTTCCGCCGCGAGAAGCGCGACGGCAGCGGCGACGTCGTGTTCGAACAGGGCCTTACCACCGGCCCTCGCGGCAGTTCGAGAAGCTACGACCTCGGCTTCCTTGGCGTCCGCGATCCGCGCTCCGTCGAGCAGATCGTCAAGAAGTTGTCGCAACAGGCCGTCGCTCCGTTACCGACGGCTCCCCGATCGTGAAGTTCGAGCGCCGCCGCGCGTGCGCCGCGCTGCGGGGGCCGTCGCCGGTTTCGGCTCGGCGATCGCCTTCGCCCGCGGCGTCTGCGTGCGCGGCAGCGGCGCGCGGTCGGGATGCGCGAACGCGAGGTCGATCGCCCACGAGACCAGCGTGCCGCTGTCGAGCGCCGCAGCGTCCTCGATCTTGAGCGTCCAGGTGCCCGCAGCGTTTGCGCCCGCGAACGCGGCGAGTGCGTGCGTCGTCGCGGCGGAGTAGCTCTTTTTCAGGTTCTTTGTCGCGCCGCCGGCGCGGTTGTGAAGGACGATCGGGGCGACGCTTGTCGACGCGGGCGGAACGAGCGTGACGATCAGGTCGCCGATGTAGGTGTGCTGGATGTCCACGCGCACCGTGACCGATTCGAGCGGCGTGGTGTCCGAGACGGCGAGCGGGAACTCGACCGTTCGCAGGTCAGGGATCTGCTGATTGAACGTGCGCGTCACCGTCGTTCCGCTCGTCGGCTGCGGCTTCGCGAGTTCGACCGCGGTGCGGGCGTTGAGGCGGCCGTAGCCGTAGAAGTCGCTGTGACCGCCGCCGTCGTACGCGCCGCCTTGCGGGTCGATGCGGTCGCAGGAGCGCTTCAGGAGATCGCGCACCTCGGACCACTTGAGCTCGGGGTTGACGCTGAGCGCAAGCGCGGCGATGCCCGCAGCGCCGGGCGCGGCGCTCGACGTTCCGCCGAAGTCGTTCGCGTAGTTGCCGAGCGTGTCGCCGTTGGCCGCGTTGCCCGCGTTGTAGCCCGCTGGACCGACGCGATCAGTGGTCCAGATGCCGGTGGTGAGCGGCTCGGGATGATCGAACGGCTGGTGCCCGAAGTCGCTGCTCGGGAACGCGCACCACACCGCGGCGCCGAAGTCGCTGTACACCGCGCGACGACCGCGATCGTTGCATGCCGCGACCGCGACGACCTTCGGGTTGCTGGCGTAGCCGTCGTTGTCGACCGACTCGTTGCCGTTGCCCGCCGCGAAGAGCACGACACAGCCCTTGCCGCCGCGGCCGTGGTTGATCGCGTAGTCGATCGCGAGCCGCGTGCTCGCCGGCAGCGGAACGACCTGCTTGTGCTTCGGATCGCTCGGGCGATACCACGCACCGTCGGTCGGACCCCAACTGCACGAGATCACGTCGGCGCCGTGATCGGCGGCCCACTTGAACGCGGTGGCCTCGGCCTGCGAGCCGAGCGCGGATGCGAGTCGAATGGGCATGAGCCGCGCCTTCGGCGCGACGCCCGAGGCGCCGAAATTCCCGTCGGCGCACGCGACCCCCGCGACCGCGGTGCCGTGATCGTCGGGTGACTGCACGTACGGATCCTTCGGGCGCGGATCGTTCGTGCCCTTGGTCACGTCGCGCGGCGCGACGACCTTGCCCGACGAGCCGAACTCCGGATGGTCGATGTCGACGCCGTCATCGATGATCGCGATGGTCACGCCTTCGCCGCGCGTGATCTGGTGCGCGGCCTCGACGTTCGCGTGTGCGTTCACCGCAACGCCGCCGATCGACGTGGCCTTGAGATGCCACTGCTGCGGCGCGATCGACTTGCGCGAGCGGGGACGCACGAGTTCGGGGTGGCAATATTCGACGTCGGGCCGCTGCAGGAGATCGGTCGCCGTCGAGAAGACGTCGCGACCCGTGCCTTCGGGGGCCTCGACGAAGTACGCGTTCGTCGCGTAGTCGAGTTCTTCCTTGATCGAGAGCCCCGCTTCGCGAATCACGGTGCGGCAGTCCTCGGGATCGACCTCGTCCTTGAACTTGATGAACAGGTTCTCGGTGTAGAGGACCGGCTCGCCCGAGTTCGGATCGACAAGCACGCTGCCCGCGAATCGGGTGTCGGGTGCGGCGCGAAGTCCGCGCTTGCGATCGTCGAGCGATCGACCCTGCGCGCCGACCGGCACGCGATACACCTCGACGCCGGCCTCGGGGAACTCGGCGACCAACACGCCGTCGTCGAGCTCGGCGGCCTGCGGCGGCCGCGGCCTGCCGACGGTCCTCACCGAACGGCCGCTGCGGGTGCGCACCGCGATGAGATCGTCGCTCAGCTCCAGATCGAATCCCGGCTCATCCTTCGTACCGAACTTGACCTGCGGCATGTGTTCCTCCGAGTTGTTCGCCATGCGCCGCGCGGTGCGATGCGACCGCTCGAAGAAGCGGCGCGCGTGAGGGCTGCTCTCGTGAGGCCCGCACGTTCGATCGGCGATGGTTCGGCCGCATCATCCGACGCGCCAGTAGCGCGGTCAACGCTCCGCGCTGCGAATCGGTCGACGCGGCGCGAATCGTGCGGACAGGTTTGCGCGTTCGCCCAGTGGGGCGTGCGCCGAGCGGTCCTACGCGAAGCCGAGCGTCAGCCGAGCTTGGCGCGTTCGGCGCTCGCGGCGCCCGCGGCCAGCGCGAAGCCGCCCTCGCGGGCGATGATCGACTGCCCGTCGCGGCTGAGCACGAAGCGCATGAACTCGAGCGTCGGCGCGGGGAGCGGCGTGCCGCCCTTCCGATTGACGTACGCGAAGAGCCGCCGGCTCAACGGGTAGGAGCCGTTCGCCACCGCTTCCTTGCTCGGTTCGACGGCCGCCGCGCCCTTCGCCGACGACAGCGCCAGCGTGCGCGTGGCCTTCGATCCGTAGAACTGGCTCGCATAGCCGACACCCGCCGGGTCGGCGCCGACGCCGTTCACGATGCCCGACGACCCCGGCTGCACCTTCATGTCCGCGCGGAACTCGCCGTCGGCGAGCACGGCTTCGCGCAGGAGTCCCGATCCGCCCGAGTCGGGGCGCGATCCGAACACGACGATCTTCCGATCGCGCCATTCGCCACCGAGCCCGACGTCGCCCCAGGTCTTCGCGGTCGACTTGCCGCGTGCGCCGTTGCCGAAGATCGCCGCGAGCTCGTCGATGCTCGCGCTCGTCATCGGATTCGTGCGGTTGACGAAGATCGCGATCGCGTCGAAGCCGATGCCGACTCCGGTCGGCGCGTACTTGAACGCCGCTTGGAACTGCCCGACTTCCGCGGCGGTCATCGCTCGCGACATCGGCGCGATGTCGGCGCTGCCGTCGACGAGCGCCGCCACGGCCGTCGCCGTGCCGCCGCCGCGCACGTCGAACTGCACCTTCGGGTAGATCGTGCGGAACTGCTCGCTCGCTCGCGCCAACATCCCGCACACCGCGGAGCTGCCGACGATGCGCACGCGGCCGTCGAGCTCCTTCACGCGCTCGTACGGCGGCAGCGACGAGTCAACCGGGGCGTCGGCCTGCGGCGCGGACGCGAGGATCGACGGCGACGCGGCGAGCGCGACGATGGCGGCGATGGCTCCGCGACGCGAGACGAGCGGGAAGTCGTTGTTGCGATTCATGCCTGTTGCCTGTGCGCGGTCCGTGCACGATAGCGCACCGACCATCCTGTGTAGACGAAGAGGAGGACGAACGTCGCCGCGACGAGCACGATCGCCCGCACGAAGACGACATCGACGATTCCCCGCAATTCCGTGCCCGCCCCCGCGATCTGGGTCCGGGCGGCGTCGCGCGCGGCGTCGAGCGGCCGCTTCCACGCGTCGTCCGCGGCGATGGCCCGCGTGCTCTCGAGGGCCTTGTTCACCTCGACGAGCGTCGATTTCAGGTCCGCGACGATGCGAGCGTACACCTCGGGATCGACGGGTTTCGCCGGCTCGGCGCCGGGCGCCGGTGCGAGTTGTTTCGCGACGCGCTCCGCGGCGTCGAGCGTGGTCGTCAGCGTCTTCGCGGTCGCGTCGACCGAGACCATCAGTTCCCGGGCTGATCCCGACAGCGTGTGCACGCGATCGACGAGCTCGTCGGTCTTGGCGATCGACTCGCGATAGTCGTCGAGCGTCGAGCGCACGGCGCCCGACGTCTGGTCGATCGACTTCACCAGTTGCTCGCGCTCCTTGGCGATCGACTCCGGCAGCTTCTCCGCCACGAGCGAGATGCGCTCCGCGCTGTCGGCAATGCGATCGCTCACCTGCACCGCTTTCTTCACCTCGGGCGTCGCCGCAACCTGACTCAGAAGGTGCGCCGACTCGAGGTTCACGAGGAGCGGCGCGCGCTTCGCCATGTAGAACATGCGCTCGCCGAGCAGCCGCGCCTCGTTCGCCTCCTTCTTCGCCTCGTCGATCGGCGCGAGCAGGCCCGTGCCGGTGCGGACGTCGGCGATCACCGACTTGCCGCGGCTCGATGCGAAGTCGTCGAAACGCACGAATGCGACGCTCTCGACGCCCGGGTTCTCGCGACGCCAGTCGAAGATCAGTCGATCGAGCGTCTCGAGCTGCTCGGGCGTCAGCGCCTTCTGCGCGATCTCCCAGATCTCCTCGCGAGCCATGCGGAGCGGCGTCTTCAGCACCTGCGCCCGCTCCTCCGAACCGAGCCACGCCTCGGCCTGCGCCTCGTCGATCGCGACGGTCGCGGTGAGCGTCACGACGACGGTGAGGTCGAGCAGTTGCGAGAACGGATCGGGGTTCGTCGCGATGTCGTACACCGCGCCGATCGTGCGGGCCTGGAAGCGGTCGATGCGCAGCCGCTCCTCGGGCGTGGCGGCGTCCTTGCTCAGCACGTCGGCGGCGGAGCTGATGAGCGCGTAGTAGCGGTCGGCGAAGCCCTGCACCAGTTGCCCGAGCTGCTCGACGCTGATCTTGCCGTCGGGCACCTTCGAGAAGGTGGCGTTCGTCGTCGGCTTCGCGCCGGTCGCGCCGGGCGCGGCGCCCAGCGTCGGAGACGACGCCGACGTCGTCGGCTCGGCGGGCGGACCTGGCGTGTAGACAACGCAACCCGACGCGGCGAGCGACGCGGCGACTGCGAGAAGCGGGCGGACGATCGCGTTCCGGACTGTCATCGCGGTGACACGATATCGACGCGAGGGCCGTCGGCGCGATTCCACCGAACGGTCACGGCGCGGGAGAGAGCACGACGGCGTCGAGTCCGAAGAACGACTTCGCGCCCTCGGACTTCTCGTTGCCGCCGACGACCGTGGCGCGGAGCCGAAGGACGCCGTTCTTCGCGCGATGAACGCCGAGGTCGATCGCCCCGGTCGGCGCGACCTTGCCGCGCTCGCCGCTGTAGAGATCGACGGGCTTGCCGACGTCGGTGCCGTCGATCGCGAACTGCACGATGCCGTAGTCCCACGACCTCGTCGCATAGAGCGTCACGCGCACCGGATTCGCGTCCGCGACCGGAACGTCGAGCTCGATGAAGTCGCCGGGCTTCTTCGCCTGGACCCACAGGTGCGCGTCGCCTGAGAACGTGTCGCCGGCGAACGAGCGCAGCCCCTGCTTCCCCGCTTGGACGCCGTCGCCCTTCGCCACGATCTTCATCGATTCGCACTCGAGCGCTCCGGCGATCTTGAACGGCGGCGGCGGGTCGATGCGCCCGCGCTTCGCCTCGTCGACGTCGGGTTTCGCGTCCGAGGTCGACCCGGGAACCGCGTACCAGTAGGTGGTCGGCGCGTACGCGAAGTCGCACTCTGCCCAGTGCCAGATCTCCATGTCGAAACGGAAATCCTTGGTGAACGGGATCGCGTCGAGTCCGCGGAAGCGCGACACGATCGTGCGACCCCAGTTCGTGCGAGCGCCGTCGCCCGTGCCTCGGCCGTCGCAGATCGTCTGCGCGTGCAGCGGGTGCACGAACGGATCCTGCCAGCACCATCCGTAGCCGTAGTAGTCCTCGGTGCCAGTGCCGATGTGCGAGGGAAACGACTCGCCGTCGACGTAGATCTTCTCGTCGCCCTCGCCCCACCACGCGTCGACGGGATTCACGACGTGCAGCATGTCGCCGGCGAACACACCCTTGCCGTGCACGGTGATGAAGCGGTAGTCGCGCATCGGGCGCGTGTGCAGCTTCGCGTCGCGCTTCCACGCGGCGTGGAAGCGCATCGAGCGATCGTCCCACTTCCACTCGCCGAAGCGAGTGTCGACGAAGACGCAGGCGTCGGTCGTTCCGTAGTTGGTGAGCGACGCCGAGATCGACTGGCGAAACGGCATCGGCCACGCCAGCGCGCGATCCACGTCGAGAAGCGTTTCCTTGCTCGCGTCGCGACTCACGGTGTTCGCCGGCAACATCACTTCGGTCACCGGTCCCCACGCCGTGTCCTCGCCGTCGGTCTTCATCGACAGGACGAGGCGATCCATGCGGGCGCCGGGCTTCTCGGGGCGAACGCCGATGTTCAGCAGCACGCCTCCGCCGTCGCGCCGCGCGACTTCGACCGTCTCACCGGGCTTCACGCAGCGGACCGCCGTCGAAGGCGTCGCGTCGAGCCGCGAACGATCGGGGATCGACGTCTGCGCAACACCGGCGAGCGTGCGCGCCGAGGTCACCGGCGTGCCCGCGGGATAGCTGCGCCAGTTGACCTGGAAGTAGACGCCCTTGCCGTCGTCGGTCGTGATCACGCAGCGCTTCGCGAACGGGATCGGCACGAACAGGCTCCAGCCGCGGCTGAACGACGCGGCGAGCGGGAAGCCCTGCTTCGGCCCGCCGAAGAGCGTCGTGCCGTCAAGCACCTCGTTCATCGGCGCCGCGATGATCGGCGTCGTCGCGCCGTCGACGTAGATCCGCAGCACGCCTTTCGGATTCGGCGTCCACACGCGCACGACGGCGCCGGGGCCTTCGGCGTCGAGCATGACCGACTCCTTCCGGCCGTCGTGCTCGTCGACGCGAAGGAAGTTGCCCGCGTCGTTGTTCGCGAACCAGCCGTCGGCGTCGTCGGGCGACTTCGTCGCGCGGTCATAGCTCGACGACTGGAAGAGGCGGAACGGCGGATCGGGAAACCGCGCGATCGCCAGAGGATCGGAGAGTTCCTTCAGCAGCGACTCCATCGAGATGGCGTCGCCCGCCCATGCGATCGACGCGCAGGCCACGATCCCGGCAAGTCCGCACGTCGACGCGATCGTTCCGCGCATGCCACACCTCCGACGTGAAAGGCTACCGTTCCCGTTCCGAATCCGCTTCGACGGGATCTTCCATGCGCCGCCATTCAGCCGCTCCGCGTGTCCTTCGGTCGCTTGCCGCGTCCTTCGCCTGCCTCGTCCTCGGCGGCTGCGCGCTGTTCGAACCGGCGCGGCCGGCCCTGCCCGAAAACGCCGTTCCGCCGATCGACACCGCGACGGGCGAAGAGCGCATCCGCATGTGGCGCGAGGACGTCGACTCCTTCGAGAAGCTGCTGAGGCAGCGGCACGGCGGCCTGTTCGTCGTCCTTCCGGAGTCGAGCTTCAACGCGCAGTTGGCGTCGCTACGGACGGATCTTCCGACGCTGAGCGACGATCAGATCGTGGTGCGGCTTCAGGCCATTGCGGCGTCGATCGGATCGGGACACACCGCCGTCCACGTGGATCGCGGCAAGCTCGTGCCGGCGCGACTTCCGATCGAACTGCGCTGGCTGTCCGACGGCGTGCTGGTCACCGCGACGACCGAGGAGTACGCCGAGCTGCGCGGCGAGCGATTCGTCGGCATCGGCGACTACGACCTCGACACGGTCATCGCGTCGGTCACCAAGATCACGCCGCACGAGAACCAGGCGTATCTCACGCAAGGCGCGACGAAGCTCCTCGTCGAAGCGCAGACGCTGCACGGACTCGGGCTCGTCGACGATCCGAACAACGTGCCGATCCGCGTGAAGACCCGCGACGGCGACGAGATGACGCGCATGGTCGCGCCGGTCGCGCCTGGCACGAAGTACGTGCTCATCAGCGCCGTCGACCCGAAGCAGACGTCGTTCACTCGCCTGCCGCGACCGGAGAACAGCCTCTACGGCACGAAGTTCGTCGAGGAGAGTCGCACGCTGTACGTGTGGTACGACGCGTGTCGCGACGACAAGACGAAGTCGGTCGCCGAGTTCAGCCGCGACGCGCTCAAGGAGATCGACACGCTGCAGCCGCGCCTCGTCGTCGTCGACCTTCGCCGAAACGGCGGCGGCAACAGCGCGCTGCTGCACCCGCTGATCGACGGGATCGCGACTCGGCCGCGGATCAACGATCCCAAGCGACTCGTGGTGCTGATCGGATCGAACACGTTCTCGTCGGCGGGGCTCAACGCCGGCGAGTTCAAGTCGCGCACGAAGGCGACGCTGATGGGACAGCCGACCGGGCAGCGCCCGGATTCGTGGTTCGAATGCCGCTGGGATTGGCTGCCGAACTCCCTTCTGCGCGTCACCTACATGCTGTGGGCGCCGTCGTTCAAGCCGGGCGAACCCGACTCCTACATGCCCGACATCTACGTTCCCGTCACGTGTGAGGACTGGCTTTCGGGACGCGACCTCACCTACGAGCGCGCACTCAAGCTCGCACCGCAGAACTGACCTCGAGGCCGCGACCGCGCCTGATACGATCGGCTCGCCGCGCAGCGCCGCGTGCCGCACGTCATGACCTCGGTCGCGCTCACCCAACTTCGCTCTCGCGCCGTATCGGCGACCATGCTCCCTGCGGCGCCGGCGGCCGTCCACCAAGCGGGCGTGCTGCGCGACTCCCACGGCCGCACGATCCACGACCTGCGGATCTCGATCACCGATCGCTGCAACTTCCGCTGCGTGTACTGCCTCGAGCCGTCTGCGACGTTCCTGCCCGCGGCTCGATTGCTCTCGCTCAACGACATCGGACGCATCGCCCGCGTCGCGGCGTCCCTGGGCATCACGAAGGTCAGGCTCACCGGCGGCGAGCCGACCGTGCGGAGTGATCTCGCCGCGATCATCGAAACGGTCGCGAGCGCGGGCGAACTCGATGTCGCGATGACCACGAACGGAGCGACGCTCGACGACGCTTCGTTGCGACGGTGGCGCGCGGCCGGGCTCCGCCGCGTGACCGTGAGCATCGATGCCGTGGAACCCGCCGCGTTTGCCCGCATCACACGGGCGAGAGTCGGTCCGGAGCGCGTGCTGAACGGCGTCGAAGCGCTGCTCGGGGTCGGCTTTTCGCCGATCAAGCTGAACGCGGTCGTCGTGCGCGGCCGCAACGAAGATCAAGTGGTGCCGCTCGCGCGTTTGGCACGGCGCTACGGCGTCGAGATGCGTTTCATCGAGTTCATGCCGCTCGACGACGGCCATCGATGGAGCGTCGAATCGGTCGTCTCGGCCGACGAGATCGTCGCGACCGTTCATGCGGCGATGCCGCTCGTGCCGATCGGCCGCGACCACGCGAGCAGCACGGCGCTGCGCTACCGATTCACCGACGGCGGCCCGGGCTCGATCGGCGTGATCGCGCCGGTGACGCGAAGCTTCTGCGGCGCGTGCAGCCGACTGCGCGTCACCGCCGACGGCAAGGTGCGGCCATGCCTCTTCAGCACCACCGAATGGGATCTGCGGCCGCTGCTGCAGGCAGGCGCCGACGACAGCGCGATTCGACGATTCCTCGTCGACGCGACGTGGACCAAGCAGGCCGGCCACAACATCAGCACCGACCGCTTTGAACGGCCCGAGCGCTCGATGTTCGCGATCGGCGGATGACGATCGCGCTGCTCGCGGCGAGCCGTTGCGCCGGACACCTTCGCCACCGAGGCGGGGGCGCGGACGAGAGATCGCATGCACGAGCGATCGCGCGACGGCGGGTACGCCACGGAATGTCACGGCGAGATGCCGTTGCTGGCGGCAGCCCGCTGAATGGCCTCATGCGCCTTAGCGAGATCGATCGCGAACGTATTTGCATCGAACTCTCGCACTATTACGCGCGGGATGTCGCTCTTGGACAAGTCGATTTCTTTGCTAAGCATCTGGAGCACGATTGCTTGATCAGCGTTGTAGACGAAGTAGCCAGGCACGACGAAGTATTCGCCGGGGGGCAGCTTTGGCGCCCATTCCTTCGACGACTGGAGCGCGATCACTCCGTCGCTTGGCGGGGTCGACATGCCCTTGCCAGCTTGGAATGTCGAAATGAACTTCCCATCGTTCGCGACGAACGTGACGCCCGGCCAATAGCCGGGAATCGACCTCGCTGCTTTGTCCCCCCCTACCTCGGGTGCGATGGGGACACCGCCTGCAGGGCTGGCCAACACCACATCGCCGAGATCAACGTCGGCGAGGGTCTGCTTCGCGTCGAGAGCCATCGACTTCACAACCGAGTAGCCATTCACCCGACCTGTCGCGGCGACTACGCATGGCTGGCCCTTGCGGACACCCCTCAGCGGGATGACGGCGCCGCGCTCGGCGTAGCCGAACGCACTGTGGGGGGGACCGTGCAGTCGCCATGCACTGAGCGGCATGTGTTCCGCATCGACGCATCGCGCGCTCACGCTGACGCTCGGCCAAGCCGTAACTCTCAGTTCGTACTCGTTCTTGTCCGGGCTGAGCTCAATCCGATGCGCCGGATCGAGGTGGTACGAGCGCTTCAATCTCTCTGTGGACTCCGAGAGGCGTATCTGCTCGGTGGCACTGAAGGACGATTCGCGAGCAAAGCCGTGCCGGATCTCGACGCTTGAGACGCCTGCCGGCGACTCGAAGCTGAGCTTGGCGGTTCCGTCGGCATTGGTCGCCCCGTCTGCGATGGGACGTCCCTCAACAACCGCCGAAACGAGCAAGCCTTGCAAGGGTTCGCCCTCTTCGGTAAGCACGATGACCGCGATACGCGTGGTCGCACCTTCAAGCGGCGTGGTCAACAGCGACCCGACAGAGAGAATCATCGCAGCCAGAGTCACGCGAGGGTTCATTGACCTAACCTCCATGTCGCGGAGAAGCTCGTGGGCCACCCCCAGAGAAGCGAGCGCACCTTGTCTCGGACCGATGCAGAGCTCGTTTCACCTGGAACCACACCGGGAACGTTCACGTGGGCGGTCCCTTCGAAGTCAGCGCCGGCGAACTCGTTTGGGCTGCCCGGCGATGAGTTGCGCTGTGAGTCCGCTGGGACAATGAGGTCGCTGCTCGTAGGCGACCCAGGGCTGATCTGTATTGGCGGATCCGTTGGGACCGCCGGGATGAAGTTGAAGAGTAGCTGCCAAAGCGTGGATTGAACGGGCGCGCTGCCCGCGCCCTGCGTGGCGATACCGACAATTGGGTACCAGCGCACTTGCCGATGCGCCGCGGGATAGTCTGCGGCCTCGAGAGCCTGTTGCGCATCGCTTCCCACGCATAGATCAGCGCAGCAGGTTGGTTCGACGTAGACGCCGTTGGGGAAGAGAAGGTCTTGCAAAGCCACGGGCATACCGCCATTACCTTCTCCGTACCAATATGTCAGTGCCACGTTTCCTGCGGGTGGATCCTCGCCTCGTTCGCCAGAAGCCAGGATTGCTGCTGCTTGGTTGGCCTTGGGCGATCCTTTGAATGGAGATCCGAGCGTAATGAGCCTATTGATGCTTCCGGCTCCATAGTTGTCATCGCGGAGATACGGCCAATGTCCATCGGGGTCGCCTGCAGCCCGCATGTTGCTGAGGTTGTTGAGCCATCCGATGCGATTGATCAGCTCCGGCATGCCATCAGCGACGTAGAATCGCGCTAGCTGTCCACCTTGGCTGTGGCACACCAGATCGGCCCGTGTGGCGGCGTACCGCACTCCATGGAAGCTGCACCACGCGCCATGTCCGTTGTCATTAGCCTGTCTGTACTCCGCGAGGGCGGCGTCGATCGCCAACGCCACCGTTCCGTAGTTCTCTCCGTATCCCAAAGTTCCCGTCGCCGACCAATCAGCCTTGTAGACGCGCGTGGACATCAGAGATCCGGGCGACTCGTCCCAGAGCGTCGGATCCCATGTCGCTGGTCCGCTCATGATCCCGTGCACGAGCACCAGCGGCGGACGGCGCAGCAAGAAGCGACGCGAAGCGACGGTCGAGTCGCCGTGACGAAGCTCGATGCGCATCCCGCATTCCTCAAGCACGTTCAGCGACTCGTGCGGCACGAGCGTCACGTTCGGGTCGGCATACGTCTCGGGCGGCACATAGAACGCCTTCCCGCTGCTGATCGACGCGGTCGACGGATGTGGCGACATCACGTCCTCCCAAGGCGTCGGCAGCGCCGGAAGTACCGGCGGCTGGAGCGCGGAGATCCCGCTGAACGTGCCGACCGTCTTTCCACCGTTCACGGTGGGATCGTCGGCGCGCTCGATCCCGATCCGAATATCCGGCCACACCTGACGCACGTCCCCGCGCCGCGCGCCGTGGCGGGTCCATCACGGTTTCGAAGGCGCGGCGAGGGGATCGGACAGCGGTGGCGTCGCCTTCTCGATCGCGTCAGCGGCCTGGATGGCGTCGACAGTGAGGGCGGTCCCGGCTGATTGGGGGATCTCGAGCATCGGCACCCCCGACTTGCTGAGGTCCTGCCCGGCGCGGAGCGCATCAAGAAGGCGCAGTTGGAGCGGGTGCGCGGAAAAGCGACCGGGGGCGACGAAGTAGCGCCCGGCCGGGGCGCGACGCGGCGCGTCGTATTGCCGATTGGCATCGGCCAGCCATGTGAGAACGAGCGCGCCGTCCGCGCGGATCAGAGTTGAGCCGTCCTCGAGGACGAGCCCGCCATCGAGGGCGTGTAGTCTCGCCCGCAAGGCGTCGAGGTTGTCGACGCGAGCATCGAATGCGATTGCCGGTTCGATCGTGCTGATTCGCGCCTCGTCCGCTGCTCTGCCGGGGATGGCACCCGCATCGATCCTGATTCCTTGGACCAATGGGAAGCTAGCGACAAACACCTCGTTCGCCGTATTCGAGGGAACTCCGAACAAGTGGTACTTACCGTTGCCATCGGTCCGCGCATGCGCGCTCGCCGCCCGGGCGACTACAGGCGCGTTGGCGACCGGAGTTCCGTCCGGGCTAGTCACCGTGCCGGATAGCGACACTGCGGGAAGGGCGTCGATGGCAATCTCGTAGGAGTGCACGCCCTCCCTGAGATCCACCCGGGGCCGTCGACCCGCATAGGCAAGGTCGGGTAGGTAGTACCTCATGCGCAACGACTCGACGTCGCGCACCGCGCGAGCGACCTCGCCGGCCACGGTGAACTTGGTGTCGCCATACAGAAGAAAGGTACTCACGAATACCGACCCGGTCTCAATTGGCACGCGCCCGCGAAGCACTGTCACGCCGCTAGGGTCCGTGCGAGCGAACGCGATCATGGACTCGGGCTTTTCTCCGATCGCCGGCGTGAACAGCCGCATCGGCAGCGGGGGTAGCGGCTGCTGGTCGAATGTCCGGAGCGTCACCCTAACTGCGATCTCCCGCTCCTGTGGGGACGACTCCGTCCGCCGCTGCGCTGGCGCTGTGTCCTGCGCCGCGGCGTGCGCGATCCCCAAGGCCATCGACGTAATTGTAACGAGAATCAGTCTCATCGCGCGCTATTCTCCACCTAGCACGTACAACTGCACTCCATTGATCGACGCAGGAAAAAACACGCCACTCGCTGGCAAGCTAATCCCCTGCAAGTGAGACGAGAGGATACGACCAATATGGTCCGCAACGACGGGTGAGTTGGTCTCGCCGAAGGTGCCGGCGACCGGAATCACCATGTGGGTGTGCCACACGTACCTGCCAGCTACGTCGACCCCGTCGCGCTGCGATGCTTCGGTCACGATCAAGTCGCTTGAAGTCGGACTCAGCTGCGGCAGATCGGGGTCGAGCTGCAGGCCCCCCGTTGGCATCGATGTGAAGCCGAAGAGATACCCGAGCGCCTCAATTGACACTTGACTATCCACAAACTGCATCAGCAGGGTGAAGAGCGTGCCCGCCGTGAAGCTATCCGAGGCCAAGCCGACAATTGGGTACCAGCGGACGTGTGCCGCGCCGCCAGGATAGGTCGCCGGCACCTCGAGAAGCGTTTGAACGGTGCTGCCTGGCGACAAGTCCGCCACGCAGGTCGGCGGGACGTAGGTTTCGCCGCTGAAGAGGACAGCGGCAAGCGAGTCCGGCATTCCACCGTCTCCGGGCGGCACTTGGTTCCAAGTGATAAGGGCACCAATATTCGCGCCAGTCGGCTCAAGAATCGATGCCGCCGTCGCGGCCAATCGCGATCCATCGAAGGGAGAGCCGAGAGTGATGAGGCGGCGGATATCGCCCCGCTCCCAGTTGTCCGGGCGTAAGTACCTCCATCTTCCAGTGGCCGAACCCGGCCCCGGATCGGGTGGCGTCTCCGGTCGAGTCGCATTGAAGGAGGGCCACGACCCGCCCCGCGCAACGACCGCGTCGAGACTCGATGCATAGAGCCGAGCAATCTGGCCCCCTTGGCTGTGGGCAACCACGTCGACGCGCGTCGCGGCATATCGAACGCCGTGGAACTTGTTCGTGTGTGGGGCCAAGGTAGCGTCGGCCGCATATCGATATTCATTGACGGCCGTATTGATAATCTTAGCGAGCTTTGGGAAGTTCTCGCCATACCCCTTGGTGCCCTCGGCGCTCCAATCTACGTAGTAGACTCGCGTCGGGACCGGCGTTCGCCCTAGCCCCTCGGCGTATACGAGACCATCCCAAGTTCCAGGATTGCTCATGATGCCGTGAATGAGGATGACAGGCGGGCGCCGTAGGATGAATGGCACTCGCCCCACAATCGTCGTTGGCGCCGCCCCCGGCCCGAAAAGAACCTGGAATTCCACCGGCGTCGTCTCGTCGTTGGAGACTGAGTCCGCCCCGGGCGCGGCATCCATTTGATCAACATAGCTTGCTGGCGGGATGTAGTAAGCCATTCCGCTCCATAGACCCGCGTAGTTGGAATACTGTTGCTCAGGGAATGCGGGTAGCTGGACGGTGCCCATTGGCGCTGGGTCGCACGCGACCAGCGAGCCCACTACTTTGTCGTCGGCCGGCACCAATGCAGCGTTGGTTCCCCGCTTCGCGATCTGCATCCCCCAAGAACCGCCGGGGTTGGGCATCGGGCCGTTCAGCTTGGGATTGGTGCGGACGAGGCAGATACTCGTCCCGTCCGTGATCGCCCCCCCGACCAAGGTGGCGTCGCCAAATGCCCACAGATCGCTGGTTGCCAGGATATCTGTGGTGTTGGCCTCAAGCCCCCAGTAGCGCAGATCATGAACCTCAACCTGCACGCAGGTGGTCGTCACCGTGTCGGTCAGGCAAGGACCAGTGACCTCCGTGGCGATGACCGTGATGGTGATCGAGTCGGAGCCCGCGCTCGCGCTCGGCCGAACCGCCTCCGCGTACAGCGTCACCTTGCCATCGCCATCGGGGTCCAGCACGCTCACCGGGTATTGACCGGGCGGTACATAGTCTCCGCCGTTGCCAAGGCTCGCCGCGTGGCGCGCCTCGTCGCCCTTTTTCGTCCAAAGCCGCAATCGCCCCGGCGCGGGTTCGAAGGCGTTCGGCAGCAGCGGGTTCGGCAACATGGCGGGACCGACCCCCGACGGGTCTGAGCCGTCATACGAGAGCGTGATCTGGACCGACGCCGGGTCGTCGTACCTGCCGACCTTCAGCAGGACCGGAGTGAACTCGCACGTGGCCTGATCGTCGGCGCGGGTGGCGCCGCCCCATCGGTCGAAGCCGTCGGCGAAGTCGGGGATGCCGTCGGCGTCGGAATCGCCGATGTTCGTGAAGATCAACTTGCCCGGCACCTGCTCCTTCGCCTGATCCTCGGCGGCCGTATGGTCGGGTGTCCCGAAGCCGTTGTTGTTGTCGCTGTCGATGTCGAGATCGACCTTGACGAGGTGCAGCGTCGCCTTCTTGCCGGCGGCGGGGTCGCAGCCGCCGAAACACTCGTCGGACCAATGGACGCCGAGCAGTTGCTGCGGATCGTCGACCCAGGCGCAGCCGGGACCCGCTGGCGTCACCAGCGCCGTGTAGTCGTAGTCCGGCGGCGACACGCTGCTCCCCAAGTGCACCACCTTGATCGGGTAGGACTTTCCCCGCAGGAAGTGGAACGTCGTCGGCGGCGTGACCTGCCCGTACCCGGGCGCCTTGAAGCGGATGTCCCCCACGACGAGCATCCACAGCTCGGAGTGGCTGCCGCTGTCGTCGCCGACCTGGAGCACAACGTCCACGACGTCGTCGGGGTCGGGCGCGTTGCCCCCGTCCGACGGATCGTTCGGATCGCTCGCCTGCGCGACCTCGTCGCCGTCGCTCACGTCGTCTCCGTCGCTGTCCGGGTTCGCGGGGTCCGTGCTGTGGATGAACTCGTCATGGTTGCTGAGCCCGTCGCCGTCCGCGTCCTCGGCGCCGTCGGGGATCCCGTCGCCGTCCGTGTCCGGGTTGTGCGGATCGAGCCCGAGCAGGAACTCCCAATGGTCGGGGAGCCCGTCGGAGTCCGAGTCGACCCAGACGATATCGATCGGGATGTCCAAGTAGCACCATCCCGGACACGGCGAATAGGTGCATTGGATGCGCACGCTCCCGAAGTCGAGCGCGCGGAACCGGAACGTGTCGTAGGTGACCTCGAGTATCTCGATCAGATCGGCGCCTTCCGTGACGGCCCAGTCGGCGGGTCCGCCGCTGGAGCCCGGGCCGACCTCGACGAGGACTTCGGACTCCCATTCGACGCCGTCGGGCGGACCGGGAATCACCGCCATCGGCGCGGGCCCAAGGATCGAGATCGCGTAGCCGCACCAACTGTCCATGGGACACAGGAGGTGATCGCAGAGCGGACCGACGTTCGCCGGCAGGTAGATCTGGATGCCCCAGCAGTTCAGGACGCAGTGGAAGTTCGGAGGGATGACTTGCGGGCAGATCCAGATCCCCCATCCGCCGCCGAGCCAAGGCTTGGTGCCCATGGTGAGGGAGCCGAATTGATTGACGCCCTGATGGCCGGTGATGATCGAGATGTCGACGGACGTGACGCTATGGCTGCCGTTCACGTCGCCTTGGAAGATGCCGACGCTCGAGCCTGATTGGCCCAGATGCGAATTCGCGACCGCGAGGTCGTTGGCGTCGACGTCGCCGTCGTCGTCGACGTCGCTCTGAGGCCGTGTCCACGGGCTGAACGGCGACGAGCCGTCGACGCGGAAGAGCGGGGATCCGTCGACGCCCGAGACGATGAACGTCCTGATCGCCGTTCCCTCCTTCGCGCGGATCCGCAGATCGGCGACCCCGTCGCCGTCGAGGTCGGCCACCGCGCCGACGCGATCGCCGAAGTGATCGATGCCCCCGGGCGGCGCGAACACCATGTCCGCGTCGTCCGCCAAGATCACCTGCGTGCCCGAGCCGGCGCCGAAGGGGCCGAGGAAGACGTACGCGCGACCGGTACCGTTCAGGGGCGCGCCGATGATCAGGTCGTCGTTGCCGTCGCCGTCGAGGTCGTGGATGATCGCAACAGAGGAGCCGAACGCGTCGTCGCAGCGCGAGGCGACGAAGCGCGTGATCACCTGCCCGGTCGAGCCCGAGACGATGCGAACCTCTCCGATTGCGCAGTCGTTGCCGTCATTGGGGTCGCCCGCCGGCAGGAGCACGATCGTGTCCGACAGACTGTCGCCGTCGAGGTCGGTCTCGTCGGGGTAGACGATCCCTTCGCCGCCACCGACGGGCATGGGATGGGCGGCGCGACTGACGGCGCAGAGCGCTGTCACCGCGACGATCGGGCCGACCGCAGCGACGTTCAGGAGAGACGACAGGCTCGGCATTCGCTGCTCCGTTCTGCCGACGCTGGCCCTCGGATCGGCGCGTCGGCATCTTGGTCGCCGATGCGCGGCGCCGTCGCCTCCTCTGCCCGGAACCCCACCGAACAAACTGCTGCTTCCGATTCAACGGTGACGATCGCGCACGCCCGTTCTTAAGTCAATGGCCGGCGCGGGAGTTTGCGCAAGATTCACCGACGGCGGCCCGGGCTCGATCGGCGTGATCGCGCCGGTGACGCGAAGCTTCTGCGGCGCGTGCAGCCGACTGCGCGTCACCGCCGACGGCAAGGTGCGCCCGTGCCTCTTCAGCACGACCGAATGGGATCTGCGGCCGCTGCTGCAGTCAGGCGCCGACGACAGCGCGATTCGACGATTCCTCGTCGACGCGACGTGGACCAAGCAGGCCGGCCACAACATCAGCACCGACCGCTTTGAACGGCCCGAGCGCTCGATGTTCGCGATCGGCGGATGACGATCGCGCTGCTCGCGGCGAGCCGTTGCGCCGGACACCTTCGCCACCGAGGCGGGGGCGCGGACGAGAGATCGCATGCACGAGCGATCACGCGACGGCGGGTACGCCACGGAATGTCACGGCGAGATGCCGTTGCTGGCGGCAGCCCGCTGAATGGCCTCATGCGCCTTAGCGAGATCGATCGCGAACGTATTTGCGTCGAACTCTCGCACTATTACGCGCGGGATGTCGCTCTTGGACAAGTCGATTTCTTTGCTAAGCATCTGGAGCACGATTGCTTGATCAGCGTTGTAGACGAAGTAGCCAGGCACGACGAAGTATTCGCCGGGAGGCAGCTTTGGCGCCCATTCCTTCGACGACTGGAGCGCGATCACTCCGTCGCTTGGCGGGGTCGACATGCCCTTGCCAGCTTGGAATGTCGAAATGAACTTCCCATCGTTCGCGACGAACGTGACGCCCGGCCACCGACGGCGAACGTCCTTCCTCAACGAGATCGAGGACGGTGGACAGCCCCCCACGCCACCGTCGGCGCCGCGACGCAGCGAGTGTGCTCCGAACATGGCCTGTCCTATTGACCATGTCGAAGCCTCTCGGAACTCCCGATAGGCCCACCATCCGTGACTCCGGATCGTCAGGGCGTGGAGTACCGCTACGTGTCAAAGTACCTCTTGCCGATCAGTCGTCGGTGGATAGCACTCGCACAGTCGTTGCGGGGAGGTAACGGCGGGGAATCAATGGGAGCGAAGCGATCGCTCGTAGGCGGGTCAACTCCGAGTCAGAGATGGTGCCGCGAAGAGAGTCGACGAGGTTCTCTCTTTGCGACCGGAGGAGGGTCGCGTCGACGACTCGCGAACCAGCGAACTTGTTCTCAAGTTCCCTGACCTGCCGCACGGTTGCCATTGGCGGCTCACCTCCAAGAGAGATGATGGACTTCAAAACGGCCGCAGCGGCCCCTGCGTCGGCCACCACGGCGTCGGTTCCGGTTGAGGCATTCGCGAGCCGCAGTACCAACTGGTTAAGAACCATCTCTTGATCTCCCAGCAACGCTGTCGATCGGCTGCGGCCGATATCGTCCGCAACACGCGCCTTCCAGAGTGGAAACGGAGAATCTGGCCTTAGAAGCGAATGGCGAAGGAATGCGATCATCTCCCGATCTTCGGGAGTTGCCCGGAGCAACCGTGCGGCGAGAGAAACCTTTGCAATATCGTCGTCACGTAGCGCAGCAAATCGGCTGCGGAGCCCATTCTCGAGTCGTTCGGCAATTGGGCCTGGCGACGCTCGAAGCAGATCAGCCCGTCCGGGCTCCGATGCGATGGCAGTCGAAAGTAGGTTGAGCACTGCGGGGGAGTCCCAGAGTGAAATCGCGTCGATCAGTGCAGGATCCTTCCCTTCCGCAGCGACGAGGGCGGCGATCACCACCGGCTCAGTGCCCGCGACCTGGGCCATTGCGAGCACTCGGGCGGCTTCAGCCCGGCCCCCGATTGCCTCGCTCTCAAGGTACTCCTTGCCAGCGCTGCGGTCGTATCGCACCAGCAGCGCAGCGGCTCGGAATCGCGCACCGTGGTCCCGTTGCGTTGAGCCAACCAGTCGCGCCAGCGAATCAAGTCTCGCCGGTGTCAGCGGCTCCTCGAACCAGTCGATATACACGTCGACCGCGCGTCGAGTTTGCAGTGAGTCGAACACGTTGGGAATCTTGTCTTCGGAGAGGATCACACCCGCCTCGGCCAGTCGGGTGATCGACTCGGATCGCTTGGGCTCTGGCAATGACATGACCATGTCTTCGATCGAAGTGACGCTGGGCAGACTCGGCGCGTCCGGAGGGTCGGATGCTCGAGGACACGAAGCCCCGACGAAGGAGACTATCAGGGAGAGAAGCGAGATGAGAATTAGTTGTGAGGGCACCGCAATCTCCAGCATGCTGTGGAAGGGCCAACGCAGGCGCACACGCCAGCGTGAGGTCAGGGCCAGGGGCTGCCAAACTGTTCGATCCACGCAAAGGGCGTCGCGATGGGGAGTAGCTCCAGTTGCAGCTGAAATGCGTTCAACTCGGAGTTCCATCGATATCCGTCAGCTCGTGGCCATCGAATCGTCTCATCTATCTGGCTCCCATCGAACTGGGCCGTGAACTCGACCGTGGGACTGGCCGCCGTAAATGTGAGGCGAGATGCGAATGGTGCGGCCCGCTTCGGGATCAGAGCCTTCTCCGCGGGCTCGAGGGCCGGGCCGATCCGCCCAGCGGTTCGTTGCGAGATCACTGCCTCTCCGATCTGCCCTCCGACAATCAATCCGTTGTTGTCCGCAGGGTCGGCGATATTGCCTCCGATGACAATCTTACCAAGCGTCAGCTGGAATGTGATTGGTACGCCAGACACAGTAAACGTTGTCGTGATCGGATCCGGCCCTAAGAACTGCAAGGGAGTCGGTCCAATGAGATGCCTCGATGCAAGCAATTCCACCGCGGCTGCGAACGCCGACTGCTCGCTGACTTCTGAGCGGCAATGAAGTTCGTTGATGAGCCTCCAGTCGCCATCTTCGATGAACTGATCGATCGCGTTCTCGGGTATGAGCGTCGGCGGCACGTTGTTCTTGGACCGCTTGAGGAACGCAAGAACAATCCACTGCTTGTCCTCCGCAGTCGCGTTAGCGAGAGCGCCTTGCGCTGGAATTTGCACAGTTAGATTGAAATCAGCAAGCGCCGCCTGAATGGCTGCGATCAGTTCCTGGGCAGGGCCACCGGGGATGTTCAAAATGACATCGAAGACGATTTGATCGTCTGTTGGAGTTGCGTTCGGCGGATAGCCAAGACGCGACTGCATCCCGGCTGGCTTCGGCCCAGGCCAATTCGCTGTGGGAAGTTCCCAGATCGTCGACACAATGAGCCCCCGTCCGAATGGAGATACATTGATCGTGATCGAATCGCTTGTGCTCGGGCATTGCGGAGACTCGAGCACCAAGCGCAGTCTTGATACACCGGTGTCCAGGGCCTTCACGAAGAGCGTCGTTGGAGCCGCTGGTGACAAGAAGTCCTCGAGCGGAAATGTGACGGGAAGTGCCAGCGTCGAATAGGAGTTGGACGCATCTTGCCGCCAGATCTGGAGATTGCTGCCTCCGGACTCCCATTCCAAGCGGACGATCCCGCTCTCCAGTGGCTCGATGCCGGCTGCGGAGAGCCGCACGGTCTCGAAGTGCGATGGAAATGCGTCACTTGGCGTTACGGCCATCGTGAAGCCGGGGACGTCCTCCAGAGGAGCTGCGATGTCCATTTCGAGATCTACACGAGGGATATGCAATGTCGCTTGCTTCCCAGCGGCCGGGTTACACCCGCTCGCGCACTCGTCGGACCAATGGACACCGAGCAGTTGCTGCGGATCGTCGACCCAGGCGCAGCCGGGACCCGCTGGCGTCACCAGCGCCGTGTAGTCGTAGTCCGGCGGCGACACGCTGCTCCCCAAGTGCACCACCTTGATCGGGTAGGACTTTCCCCGCAGGAAGTGGAACGTCGTCGGCGGCGTGACCTGCCCGTACCCGGGCGCCTTGAAGCGGATGTCCCCCACGACGAGCATCCACAGCTCGGAGTGGCTGCCGCTGTCGTCGCCGACCTGCAACACCACATCCACGACGTCGTCGGGATCGGGCGCGTTGCCCCCGCCCGTCCGACGGATCGTTCGGATCGCTCGCCTGCGCGACCTCGTCGCCGTCGCTCACGCCGTCTCCGTCGCTGTCCGGGTTCGCGGGGTCCGTGCTGTGGATGAACTCGTCATGGTTGCTGAGCCCGTCGCCGTCCGCGTCCTCGGCGCCGTCGGGGATCCCGTCGCCGTCCGTGTCCGGGTTGTGCGGATCGAGCCCGAGCAGGAATTCCCAGTGGTCGGGGAGCCCGTCGGAGTCCGAGTCGACCCAGACGATATCGATCGGGATGTCCAAGTAGCACCATCCCGGACACGGCGAATAGGTGCATTGGATGCGCACGCTCCCGAAGTCGAGCGCGCGGAACCGGAACGTGTCGTAGGTGACCTCGAGTATCTCGATCAGATCGGCGCCTTCCGTGACGGCCCAGTCGGCGGGTCCGCCGCTGGAGCCCGGGCCGACCTCGACGAGGACTTCGGACTCCCATTCGACGCCGTCGGGCGGACCGGGAATCACCGCCATCGGCGCGGGCCCAAGGATCGAGATCGCGTAGCCGCACCAACTGTCCATGGGACACAGGAGGTGATCGCAGAGCGGACCGACGTTCGCCGGCAGGTAGATCTGGATGCCCCAGCAGTTCAGGACGCAGTGGAAGTTCGGAGGGATGACTTGCGGGCAGATCCAGATCCCCCATCCGCCGCCGAGCCAAGGCTTGGTGCCCATGGTGAGGGAGCCGAATTGATTGACGCCCTGATGGCCGGTGATGATCGAGATGTCGACGGACGTGACGCTATGGCTGCCGTTCACGTCGCCTTGGAAGATGCCGACGCTCGAGCCTGATTGGCCCAGATGCGAATTCGCGACCGCGAGGTCGTTGGCGTCGACGTCGCCGTCGTCGTCGACGTCGCTCTGAGGCCGTGTCCACGGGCTGAACGGCGACGAGCCGTCGACGCGGAAGAGCGGGGATCCGTCGACGCCCGAGACGATGAACGTCCTGATCGCCGTTCCCTCCTTCGCGCGGATCCGCAGATCGGCGACCCCGTCGCCGTCGAGGTCGGCCACCGCGCCGACGCGATCGCCGAAGTGATCGATGCCCCCGGGCGGCGCGAACACCATGTCCGCGTCGTCCGCCAAGATCACCTGCGTGCCCGAGCCGGCGCCGAAGGGGCCGAGGAAGACGTACGCGCGACCGGTACCGTTCAGGGGCGCGCCGATGATCAGGTCGTCGTTGCCGTCGCCGTCGAGGTCGTGGATGATCGCAACAGAGGAGCCGAACGCGTCGTCGCAGCGCGAGGCGACGAAGCGCGTGATCACCTGCCCGGTCGAGCCCGAGACGATGCGAACCTCTCCGATTGCGCAGTCGTTGCCGTCATTGGGGTCGCCCGCCGGCAGGAGCACGATCGTGTCCGACAGACTGTCGCCGTCGAGGTCGGTCTCGTCGGGGTAGACGATCCCTTCGCCGCCACCGACGGGCATGGGATGGGCGGCGCGACTGACGGCGCAGAGCGCTGTCACCGCGACGATCGGGCCGACCGCAGCGACGTTCAGGAGAGACGACAGGCTCGGCATTCGCTGCTCCGTCCTGCCGACGCTGGCCCTCGGATCGGCGCGTCGGCATCTTGGTCGCCGATGCGCGGCGCCGTCGCCTCCTCTGCCCGGAACCCCACCGAACAAACTGCTGCTTCCGATTCAACGGTGACGATCGCGCACGCCCGTTCTTAGGTCAATGGCCGGCGCGGGAGTTTGCGCAAGATTCACCGACGGCGGCCCGGGCTCGATCGGCGTCATCGCGCCGGTGACGCGAAGCTTCTGCGGCGCGTGCAGCCGACTGCGCGTCACCGCCGACGGCAAGGTGCGCCCCTGCCTCTTCAGCACCACCGAGTGGGATCTGCGACCGCTGCTGCAGTCAGGCGCCGACGACAGCGCGATTCGACGATTCCTCGTCGACGCGACGTGGACCAAGCAGGCCGGCCACAACATCAGCACCGACCGCTTCGAACGGCCCGAGCGCTCGATGTTCGCGATCGGCGGATGACGCCGCGCCTTGAGCGTCGGCTCGTCACGCGCTCCAGATCGCCGTCTTCCAGATCGGCACGTCGCGCTTCATGCGGTCGATGAACGCGTCCATCGCTGCGATCGCCGGCTTGCGATGCGGCGCGTGGATCACGAGCCTGAACGAGCACTCGCCTACCTTCACGGTGCCGTCGCTGTGTTCGACGTGGATCGCGAGGAGCCCGAACTGCGCCAAGGTCTCGGCCGCGATCGAGCGCAGCATCTCGTCGGCCATGGGCCGATACGCCTGATAGTTGAGCGCGACGATCGAGCGGTCGCCCTCATGTCCGCGCACCACGCCTTCGAACACGACGCGGGCGCCGGCCTCCGACGGCGCTTCGATCGTCGAGCCGGCCTTCAGCGGGCCCGCGCACATGCGCACCTCGACGCTCATCCGCCGCCTACCAATCCGATGAGCGCGAGTTCGTCGCCGCGCGCGACCACCGTCTCGGGAGCGGCGAATCGTCCGTTCACCGCGATGCGGGCGCCACCCATGAGTCCGCCCAGCGCGGGATGCTGGACGCGCAGCGCGCCGACGAGCGCATCGCAGGTGTGGGTTCCGCCGAGATCGACCGACACTCGATCGGCGCCAACCGCGGCCGCATGCGGACCGAAGAGGAGGACGACGACGGACATGGCGAAGATGCTACCGGCGCGACGGATGTCGAGTCGACGAATCGCCGCCGCACGAAGCCCGATCCGGCGACAATGCCGCGACGTACCTCGCCCCGGAAGCCCACCATGACCACGCCGCCCGACTCGCCACGGAAATCGATTCCTCCCGGCTCGTACCGCGCGATGCACGTCGAGCGCCCCGAACTGATGCGGGCCTACGAGGCGTTCGGAGAAGCGTGCACCCGCGCCGGCCCGCTCGACGCGAAGACGACCGCGCTGGTGAAGCTCGGCATCTCGTGCGCCGCGGGGCTCGAAGGCGCGGCGCATTCGCACGCCCGCAAGGCGATCGACGCGGGCTGCACCCGCGACGAGATCCTGCACGTCGCGCACCTCTGCGCTCCGACGATCGGCTTCCCGACGATGATGCGTGCACGGCGTTGGGTGCTCGACGTCGTCGACGGCGCGGACGAATCGTGACCGCATTCACCCACGATTCGCCGCAGGCGGCGCTCGACGCGATCCTCGAGCGCACGAGCCCCGTCGAGGTCGAGACGGTCGCGCTCGCCGACGCGATCGGACGCGTGCTGCGCGAAGGCGTGCCCGCCGACCGCGACAGTCCGTCGTGCGACGTGAGCGCCATGGACGGTTTCGCGCTGCGCGCGGCGGACGCCACGGCGCCGCTGCCCATCGCCGGCGCGATCGTGATCGGAACGAAGCCGCCGCCGCTCGCGCCGGGCACCGCGCTCCGCATCGTGACCGGCGCGGCGATTCCGCACGGTGCCGACGTCGTGGTGCGACACGAAGACACGACCGTCGACGCCGGCCTCGTGCGCGCGACCATCGCGCCGCGCGGCGGCGACAACATCCGACGGCGCGCCGAGAACGTCCGGAGCGGCGCGGAGGTCGTGGCCGCGGGCACGCGGATCACGCCCGCGGTGTCCGCGGCGCTGGCGACGTTCGGCGCAGCCCGCGTGAAGGTGTGTCGCCGCGTGCGCGTCGCGATCGTGACGACCGGCGACGAGGTCGTGCCGGTCGACGCGACGCCCGACGAGTGGCACGTGCGCGACGGCAACGGATCGTCGCTCGTCGCACTCTTCGGCGCGATGCCCTGCGCGACGATCGCGATTCGCGCGCACGTGGCCGACGACGAAGCGACGTTGCGCGACGAGATCGCGCGGGCGATCGACGGCGCCGACGTCGTTTTCCTCACCGGCGGCGTCTCGATGGGCGAACGCGACTTCATTCCGGCGACGCTCGCGCGACTCGGCGCGACCACGCTCTTCCACAAGCTGCCTCAGCGCCCGGGAAAACCACTGCTGGCGGCGATCGCCCGTGGCGGGCAGCCGATCCTCGCGCTGCCCGGCAATCCGCTTTCGGTCCTCGTCACCGCGCGGCGCTTCGGCGTGGCGACGGTGGAGCGGCTCGCCGGCGCCGCGTCCGCGCGAGCGCCGCTCGCGGTCGCGATCGATTCGCCGGACCACGCGACAATTCCGCTCTGGTGGCATCGGCCCGTGCGGCTCGTCGCGCCGGGCCGCGCGCGACTCGTGACCGGTCGCGGTTCCGGCGACGTCGCGAGCGCGGCGACGAGCGACGGCTTCGTCGAACTGCCGCCGGGCGGCTGCGGCCCGGGTCCCTGGCCCTTCCTCCCGTGGAGCGCATGAGGGACGATGCGGCGATGAGCACCGAGCCCGCGAGCGATCGCAGCGAGTCGCGCAGCCTCAGCCATGTCGACGCCGACGGCGCGCTGCGCATGGTCGACGTGGGCGACAAGCCGGCGACGCGCCGACGCGCGGTGGCCGAGGCGTTCGTGCGCGTGAGCCCGGCGCTCGAAGCCGCGATCCGCGGACAGTCGCTGGCCAAGGGCGACCTGCTCGCCGTCGCGCGGCTCGCGGGCATCCAGGCGGCGAAGCGCACCGACGAACTCATCCCTCTGTGCCACTCGTTGCCGCTCGAGCACGTCGACGTGCGGGCGTCGCTCGAGCACGGGCGCGTGCGGCTCGTCGCGGAGGCGTCGACGAGCGCGAAGACCGGCGTCGAGATGGAGGCCCTCACCGCCGCAGCGATTGCGGCGCTCACGGTGATCGACATGGGCAAGGCGATCGATCGCGGCATGGTCGTCGAAGGCCTGCGCGTGCTCGAAAAGTCCGGCGGGCGCAGCGGCGACTGGACGGCGCCCTCGTGAGCGCCGCGACGACGATTCGCGCCGCGGTGCTCACCGTGAGCGATCGGTGTTCGCGCGGCGAGGCGACCGACGCGTCCGGACCCGCGCTCGAGGCGCGACTCGCCGAGCGACTCGACGCGATCGTCGTCGCACGCGCTTGCGTGCCCGACGAACGGCCCGCGATCGCCGAGTGCGTCGCGCGGTGGGCTCGCGGCGACGAGCGGATCGACCTCATCGTCACGACGGGCGGCACCGGCCTCTCGCCGCGCGACGTGACTCCCGAGGCCGTGGCCGGCGTCCTCGAACGCGCGGCCCCGGGGCTGATGGAACTCGCGCGTCATCGCACGCTCGCCAACACCCCGCTCACGTTTCTCTCGCGCGGCGTGGCCGGCACCATCGGGCGCACGCTGGTCGTCACGTTGCCGGGCTCGCCGCGCGGGGCGATCGAACAGTTCGACGCGCTCGTCGACGTTCTGCCGCACGCAATCGCCGTGCTGCGCGGCCCTAGCGCAACGAAGGGCGACGTCCATGCGTGACGGACACGACGACATCGCGCCGGTCGTCCTCGTCGGCGGCCGTTCCAGCCGCTTCGGTCGCGACAAGCTGCGCGAGTCGATGGCCGACGGCTCGTGGCTGGTCGATCGGCCGATCGCGGCGCTGCGTGCGGTGTTCGGGCCGCGCGTCGCGCTCGTGGGCGCGTGCGACGCAGCGGTCGCCGCTCGCGGCGACCGGATCGTCGAGGACCGCCACCCGGGCATCGGTCCCGCGGGCGGAATCCTGTCGGCGCTCGAATCGACGGGCGACATCTGCGTCCTGCCCGGCGATTTGCCCAACGTCGACGATCACGTCGTGCGCGCGGTGCTCGCGACCGCGCTCGCGCATCCCGACGCATGGGCCGCGCTCGCGCGAAGCGATCGCGTGGAACCGTGCGTCGGCATCTATCGGCGCGGCGCGATCGGCGCCCTGCGCGAGTTCGTCGCGCGCCGCGAAGGCCCGCTCGGCGGCGCGCTGCCGCGCGATCGCGTGGCGCTCGTCGACGTCGATCCGCGCGCCGTTCACAACGCGAACACGCCCGCCGATCTGGAGGCGTCGCGATGAGCGCGCCGCGACCGCCGCTCCCGCGCACCGTCGTCATCCTTGGCTGGGTGTCGTACTTCGCCGACGTGGGCTCGGAGATGGCCTATCCGGTGCTGCCGCTCTTCCTCGCCGGTCCGCTGCAGGCGCCGAAGATCGCGCTCGGACTCGTTGAAGGCGCAGCCCAACTTCTCGTGAGCGTCTCCACCGCGTGGTCGGGCGTTCGGAGCGACACCACGCGGCGCGTGCCGTTCGTCCGCGTGGGTTACGCGCTGCCCGCGCTCGGGCGCGGCATCGTCGCGCTCGCGACTGCGTGGCCCTGGGTCCTCTCCGGACGACTCGTCGATCGCCTCGGCAAGGGCTTGCGCACGAGTCCGCGCGATGCGCTCATCGGCGACGCGGTCGAGCCCGGCGAGCGCGGCCACGCGTTCGGTTTCCACCGCTCGATGGACAACGCGGGCTCGTTCACCGGCGTGCTCATCGGCGTCGCGCTCCTGTGGTGGCTCGGCGCGTCGGACGAGCGGGCGATGCGCTGGACGATCGGCGTCTCGGCGGTGCTCGGACTCGCAGCGGTCGTCCTGACGTTCCTGTTGCGCGAGTCGCCGCGCCCGCCGAAGCCGCGCAGCGCCGACGCGGGCGGCGAGCTGCCGCGGGCGTATTGGCGCGGTCTCGTCGTCCTGGTGATCTTCGCGCTCGCCAACTCGAGCGACACCTTCCTCCTGCTGCGCGGCGCCGACTTCGGGCTGCGACCGTGGCAGGTCGCGCTGTCGTACGCGGGCTTCGCGTTCCTGATGGCGTTGCTCGCATGGCCGCTCGGGCGGTTGAGCGATCGGATCGGCCGCTGGCCGCTCATCACCGCGGGCGTCGCGACGTACGCGCTCAGCTACGCGGGATTCGCGTCGGCGTCGAACGTGCCGCAGTACCTCGCGTGTTTCGCGCTGTACGGCGTCTCGAGCTCGTGCGTCGACGGCGTGCAGCGCGCTCTCGTCGTCGACCACGTGAGTCCGCATTCGCGCGGCAAGGGCCTCGGCATCATGCACGCGTCGCTTGGCGTCGCGTCGCTGGCCGGAAGCGTCGCGGCCGGCGCGCTCTGGGATCGCTACGGCGCGCCCGCCGCGTTCTGGCTCGGCGCGGCGCTCGCGCTGGTCGCGCTGGTGGCTATCGCATTACTTCGCCAAGCACGATCGCCGCGACCGTGAAGTAGATGACCAGCCCCGTCACGTCGACGAGCGTCGCGACGAACGGCGCGGAGCTCGTCGCGGGGTCGAGCTTCACCGCCCGCAGCACGAACGGCAGCATCGAGCCGGCGAACGAACCGAAGCCGACGACGCCGACGAGGCTGAGCCAGATCGCGAACGCCAGCCTCAGGTGATGCGCTCCGTAGTCGGCCCAGCCGAAATGCTGCCACACGAGCACGCGCACGAAGCCGATCAGCCCGAGCCAGATGCCGAGCGTCAGTCCGCTCGCGAGCTCGCGGAACGCGACCTTCCACCAGTCGCGAAGCGTGAGTTCCGAGAGCGCGAGCGAGCGGACGATGAGCGTCGCCGCCTGCGACCCGGAGTTGCCGCCGCTGGAGATGATGAGCGGCACGAACAGCGCGAGCACGACGGTCCGCGCAATCTCGTCCTCGTAGCGCGACATCGCGGTGGCCGTCAGCATCTCGCCGAGGAAGAGGACCGAGAGCCAGCCCGCGCGCTTGCGCCACAACGTGACGAAGCTCGTGGTGGCGTACGGCGTGTCGATCGCCTCGAGACCGCCGAGCTTCTGCATGTCCTCCGTCGCCTCTTGCCGTGATGCGTCGAGCACGTCGTCGGCGGTGATGATGCCCACCATCGCCCCGCGGTCGTCGGTCACCGCGAGCGCCGAGCGGTCGTACTTCTCGAACAGCCGGACGACTTCCTCGCGGGGCGTGCGCGCGGGAATCGCGACGACCGCGCCGGTCGCGAGATCGCCGACGCGCGACGAGGGATCGGCCCGCACCAGTGTCGCGAGCCGCAGGTCATTCACCAGCTTGCCGTCGGCGTCGACGACGTAGAGCGTCGCGAAGGTCTCGGTGCGGCGCGTCGAACGGCGGATGAGATCGATCGCCTCGGCCGCGGTCATGTCGGGCCGCAGAGAGACGTACTCCGGCGTCATCGAGTGCCCGGCCGTGTCGGACGGATAGCCGAGCAGCGTGCGAGTCGCGTGCGCCGTCTCCGGACTCAGCGACTCGAGCAGTTGTCGCGTGACCTCGTGCGGGAGCTCGTCGAGCAGGGAGACGCGGTCGTCGGGCGTCATGCGCTCGAGCAGGTCGCGCGTTTGGTCGTTCGAGAGCGAGCCGACGAGTTCGGTCTGGTGCTCGACCGGCAGATACGAGAACACCTGCGCGGCACGATCACGGGGCAGGAGGCGGAAGACGATCCCTTCGTCCTCGGCCGGCAGGTCGATGATGACTTCGGCCAAGTCCTGGTCGGTGAGCCCGCCGATCGCGCGGCGCAACTCTTCCCACGACTGGCGCGCGATGAGGTCCTCGAGGTCCGACTGGAGGAGATGACCGAGCACGCGAGCCTCCCGGCGAGTCCTTGCGTCGACGATCGCGTCGTCGCGTCATCCGAGATCGAAGAGTAACACCGACCCGGACTCGCCAGCGCCGCCGATTTCGACCTGCGTCGCATCGACGATGCCGATTCCGTCACCGGCGCCGAGCGGCTCGCCGTCGACGGTCACCGCGCCGGCCGCTACATGCAGGTAGGCGGACCGACCCGCGGTCAGCGCGTGCGTCGCGCGCTCGCCGGCGCGGAAGTCTCCCAACCACAGCTCCGCATCCTGCCCGATGAGGATCGCTCCGTCGCGATCGGCATCGCGCCCGGCGACGACGCGTCGAAGCCGACCGCGCCGTTCCTCGGCGGGAAACGCCCGCTGCGCATAGCTCGGCCTGAGCCCGCGCTGGCCCGGCAGGATCCAGACCTGAAGGAAGTGCACCTCGTCGGTGCGCGAGGCGTTGAACTCGCTGTGCCGGATTCCGGTGCCCGCGGTCATCGCCTGCACTTCGCCCGGGCGCAGCGTTTCCTCGTGTCCGAGGCTGTCCCGGTGGGTCAGCGCGCCGGCGAGCACGACGGTCACGATCTCCATGTCGCGATGCCCGTGCGTGTCGAAGCCCGCACCGGGCGCGACGCGGTCGTCGTTGATCACCCGCAGCGTGCGGAAGCCCATCTTCGAGGCGTCGAACCATTCGCCGAACGAGAACGTGTGCCGGCTCTTCAGCCAGCCGATGTCGGTCGCGCCGCGCTCGCCCGCAGGATGTGGAGTTCGCATCGGACCACCGTACCCGAGAGACGCATCGCCCCTGAAGTGCCGGTATCGTCCGCCGGCCCAAAGCGGACTTCGACGCTCCCCACGCGAACACCCACCATGGCCCTACCGCAACTCACCGACGAGGAGATCCGCACGTGGACGCCTGAGCAGAAGGACCGGTGGTGGCTCGAGAACGTCTTCCGCGGAAACATGCCGCAGCTCACGATGCGGGCGGCGATCACCGGCTTCCTGCTCGGCGGCGTCCTCTGCGCGACGAACCTCTACATCGGCGCGAAGACCGGCTGGTCGCTCGGCGTCGGCGTGACGAGCGTCATCCTTTCGTTCGCGATCTTCCGGGCGATCTCGAGCATCGGCCTGGCCCGCGACCTCACGATCCTCGAGAACAACGCCGTGCAGTCGATCGCGACCGCGGCGGGCTACATGACCGGCCCGATCATCAGCGCGCTCGCGGCGTACATGTTCGTCCTGAACGCGCCGATGCCGTGGTACCAGATGCTCGTGTGGAACGTGGTCGCGAGCGTGCTCGGCGTGCTCGTCGCGTTTCCGATGAAGCGGCGGTTCATCAACAACGAGCAGCAACCGTTCCCCGAGGGTCGCGCCGCCGCGATCGTGCTCGACTCGCTGTATCCGCACGCTCCCCCGGGCGGCATGAAGAACCTCGCGAGTGCGGCTGCAAACGGAGTCGCGGAAGGCGCGAAGCGCGTGGTCGACGCGTCGGCGGCGGCGATCGGCGTGTTCAAGGCGAAGGCTCTCTTCGGCGCCGCAGCGCTTGGCGGCTTCGTGCAGTTCTGGGTCGGCGAGAGCTACCAGGAGTTGATCCAGCACAAGTGGCTCGGCATCGCGAAGTCCGCCGACCAGGTGTGGAGCATTCCGGAGCGCCTCGACGCGTGGTACTACCAGCTCGCCGCGAAGCACCAGCTCTGGGTGCCGACGATCGGCGGCTACCAGCTCCAGCAGCTCGCGCTCGTGCCGACGATCGACCTGTCGATGTTCGGCGCCGGCGGACTCATGGGCATGCGCATCGCGAACAGCCTGTTGATCGGCTGCCTGATCAACTTCGCGGTCGTCGCGCCGGTGCTCCTCAACACCGGCGAATTGCCGCCGCTGCCGGCGAACGCGATGACCAACTTCAACTCGGCGCGATCGCACATCGTGAACAACTGGTGCCTCTGGTGGGGCATCGCGATGATGGTCACCGCGTCGCTCACCGGACTGTTCGCGAAGCCGAAGATGCTGCTCTCCGCGTTCACCGGGCTGTTCGCCCGTCGCTCGTCGGACGGCGATTGCCTGAAGCGCATCGAGTTCCCGCTGTGGATCTCGCTCGTCGGCGTGCCCGCGATGACGCTCGTCACCGTGGTGATGAACTACTACTTCTTCGGCATCGACCCGCTGCTCGGCCTCTTGTCGATTCCGCTCATCATCCTGCTCACGCTGATCGCGGCGAATGCGACGGCGCTGACCAGCACCACGCCGACCGGCTCGCTCTCGAAGATCACGCAGTTCACGTTCGGCGCGATCGAGCCCACGAGCCCCGCGACGAACCTCATCACCGCAGGGATCACCACCGAGGTCGCGGGCAACGCGTCGAACCTGCTCATGGACATCAAGCCCGGCTACATGCTCGGCGCGAAGCCGCGACAGCAGGCGTGGGGACACTGCATCGGGATCATCTCCGGCGCGCTGGCGTCGACGCCGCTCTTCTTCATCCTCTTCCTCTCGAACTGGAAGCCCGACGGCGACGTGACGATCGAGAAGCACATCACCGAAGTCGGCGGATGGGCCATGCCCGGCGCGCTGCAGTGGTCGGCGGTCGCGCACCTGATCGAGGGCATGGGAAACACCAAGTCGGGCGACAGCATCGTGCAGGTGATTCACGGCGTGCCGAAACTCTGGGGCGTCCTGCCGGTGAGCGCCGGATGGGCAATGCTCGTGGCGATGCTCGTTGCGATCGTGTTCGAGATCTCGCGCGTGATGACGAAGGGCAAGTTCCCGTTGTCGGCGGTGGCGATCGGCCTCGGCGTGGTGATCCCGCCGACGTCGACGCTGTCGATGTGGGCCGGCGCCGCGTTCTTCGCGTTCATGGAACACCGCAACCAGCACAAGGCCGACAACACGTTCGGCAAGCGATTCTGGGTGAGCAGCAAGGAAGCGGTGTGCGCCGGCCTCGTCGCCGGATGGGCGATCATGGGGATCGGCGACGGACTCCTCGGCGCCGAAGCGCCGCAGAAGCTCTGGGCGTGGGTGACGTCGATCTTCGGCTAGGCCCCATTGGACGGATGCTCGGGTGTCGAACGACGCCGCAGCCCGCGCAGGCCTCGACGGTACGCTCTCCGCCCCCACCCCGGAGAACGGTCATGCTCACGCGCTTCCTTGGCGCCTCCGTCGCCGTCGCGATCATCGTTTCCGCGGCGAACGCCGACGAAGGCATGTGGCTCTTCAACCAGCCGATCGCTGCGCTGAAGAAGGCGCACGGCTTCGAGCCGTCGAGCGCGTGGCTCGAACATCTGCAGCGTGCGTCGGTGCGCTTCTCGACCGGCGGCTCGGGTTCGATCGTGTCGAAGGACGGACTGGTGATGACGAATCACCACGTCGGCTCCGACCTCCTGGCGAAGCTCAGCACGCCCGGCCACGATCTCGGTGCCGACGGCTACCTCGCGAAGACGCGGAACGACGAGTTGAAGTGCCCGGATCTCGAGCTCGACGTCTTGTGGTCGATCGAGGACGTCACCGCGAAGGTGCTCGGCGCGACCACGGCCGACATGGACGGCGCGACCGCGGGCGCCGCACGACGCCGCGCGATCGAGGCCATCGAATCCGAATCGCTGAAGGCGACGGGACTGAAGAGCGAGGTGGTCGCGCTGTATCAGGGCGGCCGCTATCACCTGTACCGCTACAAGACCTATCGCGACGTGCGCCTCGTGTTCGCCCCGGAAGCGGGCGCGGCGTATTTCGGCGGCGACACCGACAACTTCGAGTACCCGCGGTTCAATCTCGATTGCGCGTTCTTCCGAATCTACGACGGCGACAGGCCGTTGGCCTCGGAGCAGTTCCTCGCATGGAGCAAGGACGGCGCGAAGGAGAACGAACTCGTCTTCGTGTCGGGTCATCCGGGCCGCACGGAGCGGCTCTTCACCGTTGAGCATCTCGCCTACCTGCGCGACGTGGAGGTGCCGCTGAAACTGTCGGAGCTGTGGCGCGACGAAGTGAAGCTCCAGTGCTACGGCAACCGCAGCGCGGCCAACGAACGCGCGGCGCGAGAGATTTACGACGGCGTGACGAACAGCCGCAAGGCGTACACCGGCATGCTCGACGGCCTGCAAGACCCGGCGATCATGGCCCGCAAGCGCGACGAGTACGCCTCGCTCAAGGCCAAGCTCGCGGGCAGGCCCGACGATCTCGCGCGACTCGAGTCGGCGCGGGCCCGCATCGCCGAGAGCCTGGTCGCGGAGCGGGCCATCGTCGAGCGCTATCGGCTCCTCGAGCGCGGCTGGCGCAGCTCGCGACTCTTCGGCATCGCCCGGAACATCGTCCGCGCCGCCGCGGAGTCGCAGAAGCCCAGCGGAGACCGGCTGGAGGAATACGCCGACGCCAACGCCGACACGCTGGCGCTCGAGCTCTATTCGCCGGCTCCGATCGACGACGCGATCGAGATCGAAGTCGTCGCATGGCAACTCGGACGTCTCGCGGAGCGGCTCGGCGCGGAGGATCCGCTCGTGGTCGCGCTTCTCGCGGGCAAGTCGCCGCGCGATCGCGCCCGGGAGGTGGTCACCGGCTGCACGTTGCACGATCCAGCCGCGCGACGCCGATTGGTCGACGGTGGACCGAGCGCGCTGGCCGCGAGTCTCGCGTCGCGACAGGACCCGATGCTGGCGTTGGCAGCGGCGGTCGACGCCGAGGCCCGCGCCGCGCGGCGGCGCTTCGAGGACGAGGGCGAAGCGGTGCAGCGCGGCGCGTACGCGGATCTGGCCGCGCTTCGGTTCGCTGCCGACGGCGACTCGGTCTATCCCGATGCAACGTTCACGCTCCGTCTCTCGTACGGCACCGTGAGGGGCTACGACGAAGATGGCGTCGTCGTCGCTCCGTTCACCACGTTCGGCGGGCTCTTCCGCCGCGCGGAGGAGCATCGCGGACAGCCCGAGTTCACCGTCGCGCCCTCGTGGATCGCCGCGCGGCAAAAACTAGATCCGAACACGCCGTTCAACTTCGTGTGCGATGCGGACATCGTCGGCGGCAACTCTGGTTCGCCGGTGGTCAACCGCGCCGGGGAGGTCGTGGGCCTCGTCTTCGACGGGAACATCGAAAGCCTCGTCGGCGACGTGCTGTATGACGGCACGCGCAATCGCGCCGTCGCCGTCGACAGTCGCGCAATCATTGCGGCGCTGCGCGACGTGTACGGCGCGGATGCCCTCGTCGCGGAGCTGGTTCAGGGCTCGGGCGCCAACGACCGCCCGGCGCGACGCTGAATCAGCTGCGGGCACCGCCGCGGCCGGACAGCGGCATCGACGCTCCGAGCCGGACCCCGGTTTCGATCACACCTCAGCCAGTCTGTCGGTCCCAGTCTGTCGGTCCCAGCCTGTGGGGCCTCACCTGCGCGACCAAGACTGCAGGGTTGTCGTGGCCTTCCTCAGGTCGAGGACCCTCGTACCCGCAGGCAGAGATCTTCAGCCAACTCACCGGCCCGGATCGTGATCGCCGAACAGGCGAAAACCGACGACGCGACGGTCATCCCTCGGTCAGTCAACCATCTCAACGGGTGCCCATGACGACAAACATGCCCGCTTGGCGCAGGCGAAATCCCAGTTTTTTGAACTACGGACTTGTTTGCGGACAGGACTGCGGCACCTTGCGATAGCTCGGAGCGTGAGATTGGTCTCACGCCAACCATCGGGGAGGTTGGCCCCCTCATCTCCTCCCCGCGCCGCGGTCCTTCCCTTTTCGGATCCCACGCATGAACAATCCGTACGTCACCGGGAGTCGTTGTCACTGCGCCCGTCTCGGCGCGGCAGTCCGTCGCGCATTCGGCGTCCGCGCCCGTAGAGCCCTCTACGGCGCTTCGCTAGGCACCGCGTTGTTCGCAACGAATGCCATAGCGGATCCCCCGATCGCAACAATCTCGTACACGATCGACGCGAACATCTCGCAGGTCCTCTCCTTGGTCGGGACCCAGCAGCCGAACGGCAACTTCATGTTCAACGGCTCGGTGCAGCCGCCCAACGGTCAGTGGCTCATCACCTACTACCTGAGCGTCGACGCCGCGAACAACGACACGACCGGCATCGCTGGCACCATCGCCATCAAGAACAACAGCGACACGACGCACAGCTACAAGGTGACGTTTGACGTGCCGATTTGCCCGGCGATCGAGAACGGGTCGCTCATGGGCGGCACCGCGAAGGTGACCCTGACCGCCTCTGGTCCGGGCCTGCTCACGTGCGGCGAAGGGACCGGACTCGTGCAGGCGTCGGCCGACGACGTACCCGTGACCGCCCTCTTCGCCTGTCCGTTCCAACTCGGCTCGACCGGCTCCGGCACGTTGAGTTCGACAGCCCAGTTCGGACTGCCCGGCCCGACGTTCGTCGGTCCGACGTCGCTCAGCTCGATCGGCGAGACGCTCTCGCTTCAACTCACGAGCGGCGATACCGCGGCGTTCCAGACCACGCTGACCTACAAGGACGCGGACGGCGCTGCACCGCCGGCCTGCCCCGGCGACCTTGACCTGAACGGCTGGGTCAACGGCGGCGACATCGGCGCGCTCTTTACGGTGTGGGGCACGTCGAGCAACTGCCCCGCGAGCTTGGACGGCGACCTCAACGGCGACGGCACCGTTGACGCAGACGACCTGCTGATCCTTCTCTCGCAGTGGGGCGAATGCGGTGGCGACGGTCCGCCGGGACACGGACACCACTAAGTTGTCCTGACCAAGGACGGACGACATTCTTCGAAGTTCTCACGAGCGGCACGAATCTGCGTGCCGCTCGTTTTTCACTCTCGCGGTCGCGCGTGCCGAATCGCGCGGCGCGTATCCCGGAGTACTCTGCGGCGATGCAGTCGAAGCGTCGTCGCCAGCCCCGTTTCGGCGGCGGTTGGCCCGCCATCTGGTACACGCTGAAGCAGGCCCGGGCCGCAGGTGGGCTCCTGCGCATGTGGCGGGCGCTTCGGGCGAAGAACGCGTGCAAGACCTGCGCGCTCGGGATGGGCGGTCAGCTCGGCGGCATGGTCAACGAGTCGGGCCACTTCCCCGAGTTCTGCAAGAAGTCAGTCCAGGCGATGGCTGCGGACATGCGGGGCCGCATTCGCGACGGGTTCTTCGAGGAGTTCCCCTTCTCGAAGCTCGCGGCGTTCTCGCCGCGCGAACTCGAGGCGGCCGGCCGCATCACCCAACCGCTGTACGCGGGCCCGAACGATCGCGGCTACCGCGCGATCACGTGGGACGAGGCGATCGAGCGAACCGCGAACGCGATGCGCGGAGCGGCGCCGTCCGACACGTTCTTCTACGCGAGCGGACGCTCGTCGAACGAGGCGGGATTTCTGTTCCAACTCTTCGCACGGCTCTACGGCACCAACAACGTCCACAACTGCTCGTTCTTCTGCCACAACGCCTCGGGCGCCGCCCTCAAGACCGCGCTCGGCTCGAGCGCCGGCACGCTCGCGCTCGAGGACCTCGAGCACTCCGACTGCATCGTGCTCATCGGCGCGAATCCCGCGTCGAACCATCCGCGCCTGATGCGCACGCTCATCGACCTCAAGCGGCGGGGCGGCAAGGTCGTCGTCGTCAATCCGATGCGCGAGATCGGCCTCGAGCGCTTCCGCGTGCCGAGCGACCCGCGCTCGCTCCTTTTCGGCTCGACGATCGCCGACGAGTACATCCAGCCGCACATCGGCGGCGACGTCGCCTTCCTCAGCGGCGTCGCCAAGGCGCTCGACGAGCGCGGCGCCGTCGACACCGCATACGTCGAGCAATGCACGAACGGATTCGACGCGTGGCGCGATCATCTCCGCGCGACGCCGTGGGAAGCGCTCGTCGAGGCTGCGGGCGTCGACGAACGGACGATGCGCCGCTTCGCCGAGGTCTACGCCGCGTCGCGGGCCACGGTCTTCGCGTGGACCATGGGCATCACGCACCACGAGCACGGCGTCGCGAACGTGCACGCCATCGCGAACCTCGCGCTGATGCGCGGCATGATCGGTCGGCGCGGCGCCGGACTCCTGCCGCTCCGCGGACACAGCAACATTCAGGGCATGGGCACGGTGGGCGTCGTGCCGACGCCATCGCCAACGTTCGTGTCCGCGCTCGAATCGCACTATCGCGTCGAACTGCCACGCGATCCCGGACTCGACACGCTCGCGTGCCTCGAGCGGGCCGCGCAGGGCGGCGTGCGCTTCGCGATGCACCTCGGCGGCAACCTGTTCGGCTCGGCGCCGGACGCGGCGTGGACCGCCCGCGCGCTCGAGGCGATCGACTTCACGGTCTTCCTGTCGACCACGCTCAACACCGGCCACGTGCACGGACGCGGAAAGGAGTCGCTCGTTCTTCCCGTGCAGGCTCGCGACGAAGAGTCGCAGTCGACGACGCAGGAATCGATGTTCAGCTACGTCCGCCTGTCCGAAGGCGGCACGCCCCGCTTCGACGGGCCGCGCGGCGAGACCGAGTTGCTGGCGACGATCGCGCGTCGCGTGCTCGGCGAACGGCGCGGCGTCGACTGCGACGCGCTCGCGAGTCACGACGCGCTGCGAGCGGCGATGGCCGCGGCGATTCCCGAGATGCGGGCCGTCGCGGACATCGGCCGAACCGGCAAGGAATTCGTCGTCGAAGGCCGCCGGCTGAACGGTCAGCGATTTCCCACGCCGACGGGCCGCGCGTCGTTCCAGCCGGCGCCGCTCCCGGCGCTCTCGCGCATCGACGCGGCCCGCGGCGAACTTCGCCTCATGACCGTCCGCAGCGAAGGTCAGTTCAACACCATCGTGTACGAGGACGAGGACTGGTACCGCGCGCAGGAACGGCGCGACGTGATCCTGATGAACCGCGCCGACATGCGGGCGATGGGCATCGAGGAGGACGCGCGAGTGCGCGTCGAGAGCGAGGTCGGCGCGATGGACGGCATCGTCGCCCGCGGCTTCGACATTCGCGCCGGCAATGCCGCGATGTACTACCCCGAAGCCAATGCGCTCGTGCCGGCGCGCGTCGATCCTCGCAGCCGCACGCCGATGTTCAAGAGCGTTCCCATCCGCGTTCGTGCGAGCACGTCGCTGCCGGTGATCGCGCTCAAGACCGCCGAGCTACGATGAGGTCGGCGCTCCGCGAGGCGGCGCGCCGAAGGGAGCATCGCCATGGCCAAGCGCACCACGAAGAAGACCAGCAAGACCTCCAGTCACGCGAAGCGCATCGTCGAGGAGCAGGTCGACATCCGATCGCGGATGCACGGGCTGGTGCGCGACGCGATCACGACCGGCAAGTTCAGCACCGAGGAAGTCGGCCGCGCGGTGCACGACGCGTTCGCGGGCGTGCGCGCCGGTCTCGCGAAGGCGGTCCCGAGCGACCACGACAACATCCTGCACCAGACCTTCGACGGCATGTCCGATGCCGTCGCCGCCGGCGCGGAGTCGGCGCGCAAGGCGTTCGAGCACGCGAAGGACGCGGGTCGGCGCATGAGCGGCGGTGAGCTCCGCACGTTCGTCTCGACGATGAGGTCGCTCGAGGAGGAGTTCCTCGACGCCGTCAGCGACGCGGCCGAAGGCATGTCGGACGAGTCACGCAAGTACCTCGACGAGGTCGTGCGCCGCGCCAAGTCCGCGGGCACCAAGATCGGTCCGGCGTCGACGAAGGCCCTCAAGGTCGCCGCGAAGCACGGACCCGATCTCGCCATCGAGACGATGAAGGCGGGCGGACGAGCCGCCGCGGGCGTCGCGGGCGAGGTTGCCATGGGCGTGTCGGGACTCCTGTCCGGACTCGGCTCGGCGCTGCGCGGCGCGGCGAAGGAGCGACCCGCGAAGAAGGTCGCCAAGAAGTCGACGGCGAAGTCCCGCAAGCCGGCCCGCGCCTCGTCGAAGACGGTTCGCGCGAAGCGCTGACGCGCGGACGGCGATCGCGCCGAGGGACCGCTATTCCTCCTCGCCCTTTCGATCGCGCCGGCTCGAGAGCCAGCGCCGATTGGCGATGAGATGGAACCCGGCCATCACGCCCGCGAAGATGAACCCGATCGTGCCAAGCGTCTGAAGTCCCGCGCGACCGGTGCTCGCATGCACGAGAATCGCCGAGGCCACGACGAGGCCGGTGATCATCAGCGCGAACGAGATGTTGCGGCTCGCGTGCTCGATGGTCCGCGTCACCTGCGCCAGCCCACGGTGCTGGAGGTTCACCGCGAAGTTGTTGCGTCGCACCGTCGCGAGGAGCGACTGGATCTCGCGCGGCAGATCCTCGATCAGCGACGCGTACTGCTCGAAGCCCGCAATGAGCCTGCGACGCAACGCCGAGAATCCGTACCGCTGGGCCACGACGCGCGTGATAGCGGGACGAAGGTGCGAGATGAGGTCGAACGACGGATCGAGGCTGCGCCCGACCGCCTCGATCGTGGTCAGCGACTTGATGAGCAGGATCAGCTCCGCGGGGAAGCGGATGTGATGTGACCGCATGGTCTCGAAGAGGTTGTCGAGCAGTCCGGGCAGGTTGAACTGGTCGAACGAACTCACCTCGAACGCGCGGGTCATCTCGGCGATGTCGGCGCGGAAGGCTGGCTCCTCGAGCTTGCGCGGCGAGACGTCCGCGAGTTGCCCGACGACGCTGATGACCGCGTCGACGTTCGCTTCGGCGACCGCCTTGACGAGTCGCGCGAGTTGCTCCATGACCCGCGGCTCGATCCGTCCCGTCATGCCGCAGTCGATGAATCCCGCGGCGACGTGACCGTCCGCGCGCGGCAACGCGAACAGGTTTCCCGGATGCGGATCGGCGTGGAATATCCCGATCTCGAGGCACTGCCGCGCGACCGCGTCGGCGCCGTGCGCCACCACCTCGGTGCGCTGCTCCTGCGTGAGATCGCCTTCCTTCATCGACGACAGGAGCACGCCCTTGAACTCCTCGAGGGCGAGCACGCGACGCGTCGTCGCTTCCCAGTACACCTGCGGGAACTCGACGAACGGATCGTCGTCGAACGCCTCGCGCAGCCGATCGGTGCTGCGCCCCTCGTAGGTGAGATCGACCTCGCGCTTGAGTTCGCGGGCGAACTCGCGCACCACGTCGCGCGGATTGAACCCGCTCGGCTGGAGGTGCGCCTCGGCGAACTCAGCGAGCGTGCGCAGGATCTCGAGATCCGCCTGCGTGCGCTCCTCGGCGCCGGGTCGCAGGATCTTCAGCACGATCGGCGTGCCGTCCGCGAGCGTCGCGCGGTGCACCTGGGCCATCGACGCCGCGGCGATCGGAGTCTCCTCGATCGACGAGAACAACTCGCTCTCGCGCCCGCCGAACTCCTTCGCGAGCGCCTCGCGGATCTGCTCGAACGGCACCTGCGGCCCGGAACTCTGCAGCTTGGCGAACTCGTCGGCCCACTCGGACGGGATGAGGTCCTTGCGGCACGAGAGCATCTGCCCGAGCTTCATGAACGTCGGTCCGAGGTCCTCCATCACCAGGCGCATGCGCGTCGGTCGCGACAGGTGCTCGATCGGTTTCGACGGCGCCGCGCCGATGAGTCGCTGGCCGCGCTCGACGAGCCGGTCGAGTCCGATCTGCGAGATCGCATCGGCGAAGCCGTGCCGCACGAGCACGTCGAGGATTTCGGTGTACCGCTTGACGTTTCGGATCGTGCGCGCGACTTCGGTGACGGCCATGTCGGGAGTTTAGAGCCCGGGCGTCGTTCCGCGATCAGCCGTTACGATCGCCGCATGCTTCTCGCGTCGATCGCACTCGCCTCGTCGGCGTTCTCAGCGCACGCCTCCGCATCGCCCGCCTACGTCGTCGCCGTCGCCAAAAGCGTGGCGGACGACGCCGAGTGGCGCCGCGTGGTCGACGCCCTGGTGACGAAGCACGGCGGCGCGAGCGCCGTTCCGGTCGTGACGTTCGACGCCGCGCATCCCGAGTCGCTGGTCGAACCGCTCTCGACGCTCCATCCTCGCCATCTCGCGATCGTCGTCCCGCCCGCCGAAGCGGGTCGCGCGTTCGTGGGCGGCGTGCATCGCGCGGCGCGTCGACTCGACGACGATCCATACGGCGACGTGCGCTGGGGCATCGTGACCGCGGCCTCCGCCGACGGCGCGCTGCGACTCGCATCGCACGCCGAACCGCTGGTGATGCGTCGCGCGGCCGGCACCGCGGACTTCCCCATGCGCCTCTTCGACTCGAGCGTGTGGTGGAGCGAGGAAGCCGCGTGGAGCTTCACGCTGCACTCGAGCGACGCTCCGAACCGCACGCTCGACGAGAAATCGATCGGCCCCGCCGTCGCGGCGGCGCTCAACGAGCGCCCGGTCGACCTCGTCCTGAGCGGCGGCCACGCGACCGAGCGCGGACTCGAACTCGGCTTCCGCAAGCCAGCGGGGCGCATCGGTCCGAAGGACGGACGCACCGTCGTCGAGTGCGCCGATCACTCGGTCATCCCGCTCGCCAGCCCGTCGCCGAAGGCGTGGATCGGCGTCGGCAACTGCCTCATCGGAAACGTGAACGGTCCGTCGAGCGCCGCGTGTTCGTTCGTCGACGACTTCGGCGTGCGGGCGCACGTCGGCTACGTGGTGGTGACGTGGTTCGGGCGCGGCGGTTGGGGAACGCTTTCGTGGTTCACCGACCAGCCCGGCCGCTACACGCTCAACGACGCGTGGTTCCTCAACAACCAGATGATCGTGGACGAGTTAGTCCGCCGCTGGCCGCAACTCGCGGACCTCAAGCTCGCCGACGCGACGTTCGACGGATGGATCGACGACGATCCCGATCGCTTCGGCGCCGCGGTCGCGCGGGCGGTCGCCGGTCGCGTGCCGCAGTCCGAGCTGAAGGACCTCGTCGGACTGTTGTGGGATCGCGACGCGGTCAGCTACATCGGCGATCCCGCGTGGGACGCGCGCCTCGCGACGCGCGACGCCGGATGGACGTCGCGCGACGACTCATCGTCGGGAGAGCTGCGCATCGAGGTGCGCGCCGACGCCGACGCGCACGGCGTTCCGCCGGCGTTTTTCCCGCGCCAACGGATCATCAATCCGACGCTCGTCGCCGGCGCGGAGTTCGATCCGCTCGTGACCGACGACTTCTGCATCGTGCGGAAGGCGAGCGACCTCACGAACGGCGCCACCGTCGACGTGCGCATCGCGGCGGGGAAAGAAAGAGGGGCCAGCGGCGCTCCTTGACGCCACCGGCCCCTTCCCGGCCCGCGTTCTGGCGCTATGACGTCACGGGCAAGCGCCCCATGCGCCGAGCAGCAAGCCAAGGTCCGCACCGTTCACGACGCCGTCGTGATTGAGATCGCCCGAGCCCGAGCCGCCCCACTGGCCGAGCAGGACCGCGAGATCGTCCGCGAGCACGAGTCCGTCGCCTCCGACCGGCGCGATGTCACCGAGGCACGCGCCCGAGGGCACGCTCTTCGGGTCCGCCGGATCGCTGCCGTTGTCGATCTCGTCGCGATCGAAATAGCCGTCGGCGTCGCGATCGATGCCGATGCGGATCTGCGTGCCGAGCGGCACGACGGTGTAGGTGAGTTCGTTGCCCGGCGCCGCGCCCGCGAGGAGCGCCTCCGGCGAGATCGTCTCGCTTGCGCGATCCGACTGGAACGCGCCGTTCACCCACGTCCAGCCGCGGTCGACTCCGCCCTTCCGTCCCTTCACCACGAGTCCCGCGTTGCCGCTCGCGGCGAACCCGAGCATCTGCGTGATGAGCGTGGAGTTGTCGCCGGCGCCGCCGCCGTTCGCCGCGGTCGTCTGCGCTCCGACGGCCGCGAACGTATCGGTCGCGAAGCTGAGCATGAACGCCTCGACGTCGCGTCGCTGTTGCTGACCCGCCGGTCCCGGCGCGAAGCCGAAGCCCACGTTCAACAGTTCGTTCAGCGTGAAGTGCTCGCCGTCGTGGTTGAAGCCGAAGCCGCGATTGCCTTGCAGCGACGTGTGGCTCGCGCCCGTCTTCTCGTGCATGTTGCGAAGCTGCGAGATCTTCCGGTTCTGCGGTTCGGGGCCAACCGGAAAGTCGATCTCGTTCGTCGTTCCCGCGGACAGCGCGTGACACGACACGCAGCGCAATCCGCCGGGCAGCACGGGCTGGTTGAGGAAGATCCCGAGTCCCGTCGCCGCGTTGCCCGTTCCGGTCGAGACCGGAATCGCGGTCTTCAGCGTGCCGTCGAGGTTGCGATTCGGATTCGGCGGATAGGTGATCGATCCGACGAAGTCCTTCAGCCGCTGCATGTCCACCGTCGAGAGCTGCGTGTCCGCGCCCTGGAGGTTCGTGTACGCGACGTTGAAGTCCTCGATGCCCGTCTTTTCGCCGCGCCAGTGGAACGGCTCGTTGCCGATGATCCCCTGCAGCGTCTGCGTCACCATCGGTCCCTTCATCGGATGCCACGGCACGCAGTTCGTGCCGCCGGGTCCGAGACAATCGCCGGTGAACGGGAGCATCGCGCCATCGGGATTGCCGAGGTCCCACGCGAGATGGTCGGTGCGTCCGTCGATGTGGCACGAGGCGCACGAGGCCTGACCGAGGCCCGACGTCGCATGCGTGTCGTAGAGGAACGGCCGCCCGAGCTTGATGCTCGTCGGCGTCGGATCGAAGAACGGGACTCGCGCGGCCTCGACGTTCGACGACGTGTTGACCACCGAGATCGCGCCTTCGAAGCGATCGAGCACGTACAGCCACGCGCCGTTCGACGACACGACGACGCCGGTCGGACCTTCGCCGACGTTGATCGTCGCGAGGCGCGCCCCCGCCGGACTCACCGCGATCACGTTGTTCGAGCCCATGCCCGCGACGTATGCCGCCGAGCCGGTCGGACTCCACGCCACGCCGCGCGGATCGCCGATCGACTGCTCGCGATTCACGAGCGACGTCGTCGGACTCGAGTACGAGAGGTGCGGATTCAGGTCGAGAATGCTCGGCGAATTCGGCGAGCCCGGAGCGAACGTCGCCGCCTCCACGCGCACGAAGACCCCGTTCACGTTGGGCTCGAATCGGATCTCGTTCTTCGCCTCGGTGCCGACCACCATCACGTTGCCGTTCGGCGCCGTAGCGATCGACATCGGCGTGGTCATCAGCCCGCTCGCGTAGGTCACGCCGAGCGTCGCCGCGTCGATGATGGCGACGTCGTGATCGTGCAGGTCCCAGTTGACGAACTGCGTCCAGTCGCGGCCGTTGCCGTCGCGCCACGTCCCGTCGGCGCCCTTGCGCACGATCTGCGAAACGACCGGCGGCGCCGGAAGTCCCGACGCGATCGGCGGCGAGAACTCCGTTCCGCTGTTGGGCGGTGGATTCTGCCCCGCATACGGACCGGCCGGAATGCTCACGACCTGGCGCTGCAGAAGCGTCGAGTGGTTGCCCGATTCGAAGATCGCCGCGTAGACCTTCGTGCCGTCCGGGCTGACCGCAAGCGCCCGCGGATCTTCGCCCTGGATCGCGATGCTGGTGCCGGCGGCGCTCGGCGCGGCGGGATCGAGCACGAGCACGCGATTGAGCTGCGAGAGCGTCACGAACGCGCGCTGCGGCGATCCGGCGAACGCGACGTCCGCGGGCTCGTCGCCCACCGTGATCGTGCGCACGACGCGGCCGCTCGCGAGATCCACGATGCTCACCGAGTCGGAGAGATGATTCACCACCCACGCTTCCGAATCGGTGCGCGCCCGCACCGAGACCGGATCAAGACCGACCGGAATCGACCGCACGTGCGTCAGCGATCCGTTGCGGGCGGTGAAGACTTCGAGTCGATTGTCGGCCGTGTTCACCGCGAGAAGGAGCGAGCCGGAGGGAGTCAGCGCGATGGGACTCACCTGCGGCGTTTCCCAGTTCACGAAGCCCGTGTCCGACGGCGATGCGAACGTGGCGTCGGCGAGGATCGTCGCGGCGGTCGCGCCGAGGAGGGCGGCGACGCATTTCGATAGAGACATGCTCACTCCGGGAAGATGGGTGACGATGCTGGGCTGAGGCGACGAGGCACCCGGTGATAGGGCGCGGGCTCGCGCATCATCCCCGCGAGTCCGCAACAAAGTTGTCGAGAAAGCGTTCGCTCGGCCCGATTCGATCGACGATTCGACCGTATCCGACGCTCGACTACCGTGGCCATCGATCGCGAGATCAACATCGCAGGGTGTATCGCCGGCCACAAGGCGGCGTGGGATGCGTTCGTGCGGGCGACGGCGGGCGTGGTCCACGCCGCGGTTCGCCGGGCGATCACGCGACGCGGCGCGTCCGCCACGGAGACCGACGACCGCGTGCAGGAGGTGTACATGCGTCTGCTGCAGCGCGACGCGCATCTCCTCCGCACCTTCGACCCGTCGAAGGCGTCGCTGAGCACCTGGCTTCACATCATCGCCCGCACCGTGGTCCACGAGCACGCGCGGCGTCGAGAGATTCGCCGCGCCGATGTCGACACGTCCGAGATGTGCGCCGCCGCGCCGACGAATCGCTCGACGCCCGAGCTTCCATGGGCGGCGCTCTCCGAGCAACAACGCGCCGTCCTCCAGCTCCTGTTCGACGCCCAGCTATCGGTCGAACAGGTGGCGGCGCGGCTCGGCATCAGTCCGCAGACGGTGCGAAGCGCGAAGCACAAGGGTCTCGAGCGACTTCGCGCCGAGCTCGGGCATCGGCGCGATGGACGTATCGACGGGGATGCGCGGCCACGCGAACGCATACATGAAGAAGGAGATTCTGATGCGACGTCCAGCGTCACCAATGTCCCCTGACTCGGCGGCTCATCCCGACACCGGCTGCCCTTCCGAGATCACGCTCGCCGCGTGGCTGGACGGCCGACTCGCCGACGATGCGGGCGCGGCGCTGGAGGCGCACGTCGCCCGTTGCGAGCGGTGCTGCGGCTTGATCGCCGCGATCAACGCGGACCTGTACGAGCAACGTCCGGACGAACGAAGTCCGACGATCGACGACGCGACGCTGCGGTCGTTGGAATCGCTCGTGCCGCCGAGCGAGAGTTACCGCTTCGTGGCGCGTGCGAGCGCGTGGACGCTGCGGGTCGGCGCGGCGGCAGCGGCTGTCGCGATCGCGTGGGGCGGCTTCTCGATCGGCGCGTCGTTCGACGGCTCGTCGTCTCGATCGTCGGGATCGACGGCCGGTGCGACGACGGCATCGACGTCGACATCGACGACCGCATCGAGCTCCACCTCGACATCATTCGACGCCCTTGTTTTCGGTCTGTTTGAGCGCCGCTCGGAGTCCGATCACGGCGCCCGCGCCGATGACTCGCTCGATTCGGCGCTGCGTTCGCTCTTGACGGAGGTGAGTTCATGAAGCGCACCGCATACGTGGTCCTGGTTCTTTCGCTCGTCTTCAATGCGGCCGTGCTCGCCGGGTTCATGTCCGGCGCCGGTCGTCGCCCGCCGCTCCATCCGCCGCCGCCGCCCGAGGTCGCGCGTGCGCTGCAATCGCTCAACCTCAGCGATGCGCAGCGGGCGGCGATCGACGCGATTCGCGAGGAGACCCGCAAGGCCATGGACGCGTTCGACGACGAGGCGCAGTTGCTCGACCAGATGCTGAACGACGAGCTCGCGAAAGACGCGCCGTCGGGCGAACGCATCCGCGAGACGCTCGATCGGCAGGCGGAGCTGCAGCGCGATCGTCGGCGCACGCAGGTTGATTCCTTCGAGCGCTTCCACGCGCAGCTCACCCCCGAGCAGCGGCGCACGCTTCGCGAGGAACTTGAGCGCGCTCGCACCGATCGCCCGCGTCCGGACGGGCCGCCGCCGATCCGACGATTCGACGCCGACGGCGACGGACGACTGAACGACTCCGAGCAGCGCGCGGCCCGCGAGGCGCTCGATGCTCGGCGCGAAGCGCTGCACCTACCGCCCGGACCGCGCGGACCGCTCGGTGCGCGCGAGCCGCGCCCGGCACCGCTGTGGGCGTACTTCGACCGCGACGGCGACGGGCGCCTGAGCGATGCGGAGCGCGCCGAGCGCGACGAGTTCGTGAAGACGCATCCGATCTCGAAGGCGCTGCCGAGCGAGTGACGAGAGGCATGCAACGCGGAGGCGGAGCATTCAACGCGGAGGCACGGAGGACACGGAGGGCACGCGGAGGAAGAGACAGAGTTCAAGACCGCGCGGATCGCGCAGTGCCTTGAACTCTGCATCGAACACTGCGCTTCCTCCGCGCGCTCCGCGTCTCCGCGCTGAGTGCCTTCACAGGTTCAACACGGAGGCCGGAGGACACGGAGGGCACGCGGAGGAAGAGACAGAGTCCAAGACCGCGCGAATCGCGCAATGCCTTGAACTCCGCATCGAACTCCGCGCCGCCTCCGCGCTCTTCGCGTCTCCGCGCTGAGTGCCTTCCCAGGTTCAACACGGAGGCCGGAGAACACGGAGGGCACGCGGAGGAAGAGACAGAGTTCAAGTCCGCGCGGATCGCGCAGTGCCTTGAACTCTGCATCGAACTCCGCGCTTCCTCCGCGCTCTCCGCGTCTCCGCGCTGAGTGCCTTCCCAGGTTCAACACGGAGGGCACGCAGAGGAAGAGACAGAGTTCAAGACCGCGCGGATCGCGCAGTGCCTTGAACTCTGCATCGAACTCCGCGCCGCCTCCGCGCTCTCCGCGTCTCCGCGCTGAGTGCCTTCCCAGGTTCAACACGGAGGCCGGAGAACACGGAGGGCACGCGGAGGAAGAAACAGAGTTCAAGACCGCGCGGATCGCGTAGTGCCTTCAACTCTGCATCGAACTCCGCGCTTCCTCCGCGCTCTTCGCGTCTCCGCGCTGAATGCCTTCCCAGGTTCAACACGGAGGCCGGAGAACACGGAGGGCACGCGGAGGAAGAGACAGAGTTCAAGACCGCGCGGATCGCGCAATGCCTTGAACTCTGCATCGAACTCCGCGCCGCCTCCGCGCTCTTCGCGTCTCCGCGCTGAATGTCTTCCCGGGTTCAGCGCGGAGGCGCGGAGGACACGGAGGGCACGCGGAGGAAGAAACAGAGTTCAAGACCGCGCGGATCGCGCAGTGCCTTGAACGAAGACGTCGGCGCCGAGCGCCGAGGTGCCAAGTGCGAGCGCGATGGCGCCCGCGGTGATGAAGCAGTATCGAGTCATGGGAGATCCTCCGAAGACGAGACCGTAGGTGGCGCGACGCGCGCGCTGCTCCTCAAGTGCAAGGTGATCGCTCGGCGATGCACAACCTCGATCAATCGATGCAACAGCAGCCGATCGCCATGTGCGACGAACATTCGGCGATCGGAACTCCGGACTGCGCGCTATGCGCCGCGCTGCACTTCGAGCCCGGTCACCTTCGGCGTCAGGCGCCGCTCCGGCTTCGGCGCCGCAGTCGTCGCACCGACGGCGACTTCCGGCGCTCGCTCCGGCGCAACCCGAAGCATGACGGCGATGCGCGATCGTCCGCCGAGTCGATCCGGCGACAGCGGGACCGTGACCTCCGACGCCCCCGCCGCCAGCGTTGGCGTCGCGACGACGATCCCCTCGATCGCCACCTCGAACACTCGCTCCTCGGACTCCGGCACACAACGAATCGTCAACACCTGTGATGTCGCTGGGCGCACATCCACATCCCACCGCATCCACTGCGACGTCCGAATCCACGCCACGTCGCCATCGCGACCTCGCTCCGACGTCCACGCCTGATGATCGTGGTCGGCCTCGTCTTGCGCGTCGCCAACGGACACGCGGTCGATCGCATCGCCGCGGCGCCGCGCGCGATCGCGCTCCCGCGCATCGAATGCGTCGGGCGCGAGATAGTCGACGTAGACCGCGTAGCGCTCGCCGAACACCTGCCAGAACGGGGCGAACCTGAGCTCGCGCGGCCGACCCACCCCGCGGGTCGCGAAGCGCAGCGGCTGGCCCTCGACGGGCGTAAGCCACGACTCGATCGGGCGATTCGGCTCGACGACGATCGCGGGCACGGTGCACGGCGCCGCGTCGCGCGCCAGTCGTTCCGCCTCGCCTCCCAGTCCGGTCGCCGCGTCCGGCGGCAAATCGAGTTGCCCGAGCTGCGCCGCGAGCACCAGCGGACCGTAGCGGACCGCGACGCGCCGCGGGTCGCCGAGGAGCGGCTCAAGCGAGAGTCGCGGCGTCAACGTCAACTCCACGCGATCGCCCGCACGCCACGATCGCTCGATGTCCGCGTATCTCGCCGTGCCGGCGGCGAGGTCGTCACCCTGCGCTCGCGCGCCATTCAGCGCGAGCTCGTATGCGCTCGCCCACGCAGGGACGCGCATCCGCAATCGGAACGACTCGTCTCGACACGCGAGGATCGAGATGGTCGTGACGAACTCGTCAGGGAACCGCGTCGTCTGCGCGATGCGCAGGCCTCGCTCCGGAATCGTCGCCTCGCTCGCGACGAAGAGCTCGATGACGACGCCGCGATCGTCCTGCCACCACACCGAATCGCCGAGCTTCGCGAAGCTCTCGATGCCCGTGCCGCTGCAGCAGACGTAGCTCGACGCACGATCGCAGAACGTGCGGAAGAGGCCCGACTGCATCGGCACGTAGTACATCGCGGCGCCGGCATCGTTCGGGTGAATCGAGCCGAGGATGCCGTTCACGAGCGCCCGCTCGTAGTAGTCCATCTCGTCGGCGCGGCCGTCCCACGCGTGCAGGTGCCGCGTGAGCTTCAACAGGTTGTGCGTCACGCAGCACTCGTGGTCGTTCGACGAGAGCGAGGTCGTCAGCGTGCCCGACGGCTGGCGCCAGTATTCGAAGTTGCTCGTCCCGCCGGTGACGTACGCGCGATCGTGCACGACGAAGTTCCAGAAATTGCGCGCCGCGCGCTCCGCCGACTCGTCGCCGGTGAGTTCGAACCTGCGAGCTTCGCCCAAGACCTTCGGCACCTGCGTGTTCGCGTGCAGCCCTTGCAGGCGATCCTCGCCGCGCGCCAAGGGATCGACCACCTTCGCGTGACGAAACCGCTTCGCGAGCGCGAGATGTCGCTCGTCCTTCGTGATGCCGTAGAGGTTCGCGAAGAACTCCGGCATGCCGCCGAACTCGACGTCGAGCATGCGCTGCATCGCGGCATCGTCGAGCTTGTCGGTGCGGCCTCCGACCCACGCGGCGAAGCTCGTCGCCATCTCGAGCGCTCGCTCGTCGCCGAACGCTTCATACGCGTCGAGCAGCCCCGCGGCGATCTTGTGCAGCGTGTACCACGGCGCCCACACGCGTTCGCCGCGCTCGACGCGGTCGATGAACGATTCGGGAAACGCGCTGAGGTAGCCGCTGCCGATCTTCGCCTGGCACTCCGCAAGCCCGGCGATCAACCGTTCGGCCCGTTCGCGCAGCCGCTCGTCGTGCGTGCTCGCGTACATGAGCGCGAGCGCGGACAGGAAGTGCCCGGTGAAGTGCCCGCGCAACTCGCAGTTCGGATCCTCCCAGCCGCCGAGCGGCACGGCGGCGCTCGGAATGCCAGCCTGCACGCGAAAGTTGTGCAGCAGACGATCGATGTCCTCATCGAGCAGGTACGCGTGCATGCGTTCCTGAGCGTCGTGCAGCGGCCCGTCCGCGAGACGCACCTGCCGCAGCGGAACCGGCGCGACCCGCGACGGCGCCGCGGCGCCGACAGCGATGCAACCCGCGAGCACGGCGCACGTCATCGCAATCATGGATGACGCTCGGCGATCTCGAGCGCTTCGCCGATGCGAGCATCGCTTGGCACGATCCCGCCGAACGGCAGGCGCGGCGTCCACGCGCCCGGCGTCTCCTGCGTCGCGTGATGCACGCGCATGCCGAGATAGTTGCCGAGCGCTTCCCACAGCGCGTCGCCGACGTGCCCTTGCGTGATCGCGACGTGATGCGGGAAGTGCCGCATCAAGACGTCGCGATAGAGTCGACCGAGATTGGGAATGCGGCACCAGCCGTAGCAGCCGAACGTGACGGCGGGGTTGTCTTCGATCGCCCCCTGCGCGATCACCGCCTTCACGCCGTCGTCAGGGTCATGCGTCATGCGGCAGAGCGTGAGCGGACTCGGCTTCGCGATGAACTCGATCGTGCCTTCCGAATCCTCGTACCGGGCCGCGCCGCTCGACGCGATGATCTCCTGCACGCCGAGCCGCACCGGCGTCTTCGCGAACGTTTTGGGAAACACGCCGCAGTGCCACACGTTGACGAGTTCGTCATCGTCGTTGTGGAGGTTGTTCCAATCGGCGAGTCCCGCAGGCGAATCGCTCGCGAGCATCGCGGCGTGCATCGACAACGTGCCCATGATGTCGGCTTCGCAGGCGCTCGGCATGCCTTCGTCGCCGAAGCGGCTCATCGTCGTGCACGAACACACCCCGTAGTTCGCCTGGATGCTCGTCCAGCACTGGATGCCAAACGCGTCGATCGCGTTCGCGCGGGCCCAGCGGCGCAGGAAGAGCTCGAGCTTCGCGCTCTTCACCACGGTCAGCTGCCGCACGCGCGTCACGTCGGCGTACGACTCGATCGACCGAATCACCCGCTCGAGATCCGAGTCGCCGTCCTTGATCGCCTGCGCGCCGGCGATCGCCTCGGACAGGTCGAGCGTCACCGTCGTCGGCCCAAGCCGCTGCAACGCCTTCTCGTCGAAGCGGCACGTCCAGAACGCGTCCGGTCGCGCGCCAATCTGCCCGTAGCGGGCGTTGCGAATGCCGTGCACGACGCGGCAGACGCGCACGAAGAGATCGAGGTCGGCGCGGAAGCTCGCGTCGCGCGGATGGCAGATCGGCGTCTGCGCGACGGTGTATTTCGCGCCGATCTGGCGCAGCACCTCGCCGATCGACAACAGGCCGCAGAACGCGTCGCGACGCCGCGTCGTCATCGTCAGCGTCTCTTCCTCCTGGCAGCCGTAGACGAGGATCGGCACGTCGAGCGCCGCCTTCTTCACGCACCACGCGACGCCCTGCTCCTCGCCAAAGTTCACCGCGCCGACGACGATGCCGTGCACGCGCTCGCGCCGGAACAGTTCCGCCGCAAGCTCCGCCTCGGCGCGGGTCTCGACGCAGCCGACCTTCGTGTCCGACGTCGACGGCACGACGACCTCGATGCCCACGTCGCGCATCGTGCGGATCGTCTCTTCGCGCATGCTCGCGGCGAGCTCGCTGGAGAAGAAGCCGCGGTTCGCCGGAATGAAGCCGAGCTTGATCGGTTTCGCGTGACGCATGGGAATCCTCGATGTCGGTGCGCGATCACGATCCGTGGCGATCGCCGTCGCGCCCTTGTCCGTAGTAGGCGTTCGCACCGTGCTTGCGCTCGTGGTGCTTGTCGATGAGATGACGCTCGAGCGCGGGAGCGTCGGGAGCGAGCACGAGCGTGCCGAACGCCATCCGCGCGATCGCCTCGAGCGCCATCGCGTTCTCGAGCGACGCGAGCGCCGATCGTCCCCACGTGAACGACGCGTGACCGGCGACGAGCACGCCCGGCGACGACGCCGGCGAACGACCGCGCATGCACTCGATGATCGCTGCGCCGGTTGCGCTCTCGTAGTTCGTCCGCACTTCGTCCGCGGTGAGCTGCCGCGTCACCGGCACGTCGCCGGCCCAGTGGTCCGCGTGCGTCGTGCCGAGGCACGGGATCGCGCGCCGCGCCTGCGCGAACATCGTCGCGTACGTGCTGTGCGTGTGCGTGACGCCGCCGATCTCGCCAAACGCGCGATAGAGCGCGACGTGCGTCGGCGCGTCGGTCGAGGGCCGCAGCGATCCGGCGACGACGCGACCGTCGAGGTCGATCACCACGATCGCCTCCGGCGTGAGCTCGTCGTACGGCACTCCGCTCGGCTTGATCGCCACATGACGCCGCGCCGCGTCGATGCCGCTCACATTGCCCCAGGTGAGCGTGACCAGCGCGTTCGTCGCGAGCATCCGGTTCGCGCTGCACACCTCGGAGCGCAGCGCTTCGATCTCGTCGACGCGGCTCATGCGCCCTGCCCCGTCGCGGCGCCCGCTCGCGTGCGGGCCGCGTCGCGCACCGAAAGCAGTTCCTTCATCACTCGGCCGAGGCTCGCGTCGGCGCGCCCGAGTCCGAATCCGTCGTGCAGCGTGCGATACAGGCGGTAGAGCGTGCGATACGTCGCGACGGCGCCCGGCTCGGGCCGATACGCGCGATCGTGGTTCGCGGCCATCGCCCGCTGCGCGTGCTCGAAGCTCGGGTGCGCCTTGGCCACGGTCGCGCCGAAGATGGCGGCGCCTAACGCGCACGTCTGCGCCGACGCGCTCACGTGCATCGGGCGACCGCACACGTCGGCGTAGATCTGCATGACGAGCGGGCTCTTCGTGGCGATGCCGCCGCAGTTCACCACGCGCTCGACGCGCACGCCGTATTCCTCGAGTCGCTCGATGATCGCAAGCGCGCCGAACGCGGTCGCTTCGATCCACGCGCGGTAGAGCTCCGCGGGCGTCGTCGCGAGCGTCAGCCCGATCACGCCGCCGGTGAGGAGCGGATCGACGAGCACCGTGCGATTGCCGTTGTGCCAGTCGAGCGCGAGCAGTCCGCTCGCGCCGGGCGCGAGCCGCGCGGCCTCGGCGCTCCAGCGGGCGTGCGCGTCGCCGCTGTGCTCGCCGCCGAACTGCCTGACGAACCACGCGAAGATGTCGCCGACCGCCGACTGCCCCGCTTCGATGCCGAGCATGCCCGGCGCGATCGAGCCCGGCACGATGCCGCACACGCCGGGGATTTCCATGCGAGGCGCGGCGCGATCGAACGGCGCGACCATGCAGTCGCACGTCGACGTGCCGATGATCTTGACGAGCGTGCCGGCGCCGCATCCGGCGCCGACCGCGCCCATGTGCGCGTCGAACGCGCCGACGGCGATCGGAATCCCCTGCGGCAATCCGAGGCCCGCAGCGCGTTCCGGCGCAAGGCGTCCCGCGCATTGGTCCGCGGTCTGCGCCGGGGCGTGGAACGACGCGCGAATGCGCGGCAGGTCGGGATGCAACGACGCGAGGAATCGCTCGTCGGGCAAGCCGTTCCAGCGCTCGTCGTACATCGCCTTGTGTCCGGCGGCGCAGATCGAGCGGCGCACCGACGCCGGTCGCATGTCGCCGGCGAGCCACGCGGGAATCAGGTCGCAGCACTCGACCCACGCGCCGATGTGGGGCGCGACGCGCGGATTCGTGCGGGCGCAGCGCAGGATCTTCGACCAGTACCACTCCGACGAATACGTGCCGCCGCAGATCGAGAGGTACGGCAGCCCGGCGCGGCGCGCCGCGTCGGTGATCTCCGCGGCCTCCGCGTGCGCCGTGTGGTCCTTCCACAGCCACGCGCACGCATCGAGTTCGCCGCGGAACTCGTCGAGCCATCCGAGCGGCGTGCCGTCGTGCGCGACGGGAACCGGCGTCGACCCGGTGGTATCGACGCCGATGCCGACGACCTGCTCAGCGCGAAAGCCGCGAGCGACCGCGCCGGCGAGCGCCTCGCGCACGCAGCGCTCGGTCGCCGTCACGTAGTCGCGCGGATCCTGGCGGGCGCAATGCGGATCGCGCGGATCGAGCAGGACGCCATCCTCGCCGTGTTCGAACGGCGCGACCGCCTCGGCAATCTCCTCGCCATCCTCGACTCGAACCAACAGAGCGCGGGCACTGCTCGTGCCGAAGTCGAGGCCGAGCGCCAGTCGACCCGACATGCCGTTCTGTGCGCTCATCGCGTCACCTCGAGGTCGGCGAGCATCGGTGCGCGGCGAGCGGCGGGCGACAAGTCGTGCGATCGAGCGTTCATGCGCGAGTCCGTATAGTAAATGAGTCGGCGCGATACGCGACTGGGCCGCGCGGCTCGACCACGGGTGGCGAGCGGCGGGCGCACCGCGCGATCGCGCACACGCACGGAGCCGCTCGATGCTGCGCAAGGCCCCCACCTCGGCCGTTCGTTCGATGGCCGATTCGTCGATTCGTCGGAGATTCTCGCTCGCTCGCACGGCCGTCTCGCTGCTCGCAGCGACGATGCTCATCGCGCTCGCCGCGTGCGGCGACAACTCGCCGAAGCCAGCGCCCGCGCCCGCCCCAACCGCAAAGGCCCCGGCCACCGACGCGAAGAAGCCGACGGTGGTCGGTTTCAGCCAGATCGGCGCCGAAAGCGCGTGGCGCACCGCGAACACCAAGTCGATCAAGGAAGAAGCCGCGAAGCGGGGCATCGACCTGCGCTTCTCCGACGCGCAAGGCAAGCAGGAAAATCAGATCCGCGCGCTCCGCTCGTTCATCCAGCAGAAGGTCGACGTGATCGCGTTCTCGCCCGTCGTCGAAACTGGCTGGCAAGCGGTGCTTGAGGAGGCGAAGGCCGCGGGCATTCCGGTGATCCTCACCGACCGCTCCGTCGACGTGACCGACGACTCGCTCTACGCGACGTTCATCGGCAGCGACTTCATCGAAGAAGGCAAGCGGGCCGCCGAGTGGCTCATCAAGGCGAGCGGCGGCAAGGCGGTCATCGCCGAACTGCAAGGCACGCCTGGCTCCGCGCCCGCGATCGATCGCAAGAAGGGATTCGAGGCCGCGATCGCCGGTCATCCCGACATGAAGATCGTGAAGAGCCAATCCGGCGACTTCACCCGCGCGAAGGGCAAGGAAGTGTTCGAGGCGTTCCTGCGCTCGCCCGACGGGAAGTCGATCACGGCGCTCTACGCCCACAACGACGACATGGCGCTCGGCGCGATCCAAGCGATGACCGAAAGCGGCGTGAAGCCGGGCAAGGACGTGCTCGTCGTGTCGATCGACGGCGTCAAGGACGCGTTCCTCGCGATGCGCGACGGCACGCTGAACTGCACCGTCGAATGCAATCCGCTCATCGGCCCGCAGGTGTTCGATCTCATCGAGAAGCTGCGCCGCGGCGAGACGCTGCCGAAGCGCGTGAAGGTGGACGAAGGCGTGTACGAGGCCACGACGGTCACCGACGAGGTCGTGCGTGGTCGCGCCTACTGAGCCCGCAGACGTCGTCCTCGAAGCGCGCGGACTCGTCCGAACGTTCGGCAGCGTCGTCGCCGTCGATACGGTCGACATCGAACTTCGCGCCGGCGAAGTGCACGCGCTCCTCGGCGAGAACGGCGCTGGCAAGAGCACGCTGGTGAAGCTGATCGCGGGCGTGCTACGCCCGAACGCCGGGGCCATGCGCCTCGGCGATCGCGACTATTGCCCCGAGTCGCCGCGGGCCGCGGAAGCGCTCGGCGTCAGCGTCGTGCATCAGGAAGTCGAGCTCGTCCCGACGCTCTCGGTCGCCGAAAACGTCTGCCTCGCCCGCGAGCCGCGGAGATTCGGCCTGATCGACGGCCGCGCGATGCGACGACGCGCCGAAGCCGCGCTCGCGCGACTCGGTCTCGATCTCGACGTGCGCCGACCGCTCGGCTCGTATCCGATCGCGCTCAAGCAACTCACCGCGATCGCGCGAGCGCTCGACGTCGACGCCCGCGTGCTCGTCCTCGACGAACCGACGTCGAGTCTCGACGCGGACGAGACGTCGATGCTGCTCGACACGATCCGCCGCGTGCGCTCGCAGGGACTGGCGATCGTGCTCGTCACGCACTTTCTCGATCAGGTCGACGCGATCGCCGATCGCATCACCGTCTTGCGGAACGGCGCTCGCGTCGGCACGTGGCCGCGCGTCGAACTGTCGCGATCGGCCTTGGTCGAAGCGATGACCGGGCGCTCGCTCGACGCGCTGGCGCCGCGCGCGGCGACCGAGCGGCGCCGCGGCACCGACGCGAGGCCAGCGCTCGAACTCAAGGCGCTGCGCCGCCGCCGATCGATCGGGACGGTGACGACCTCGGTCGCGCGCGGCGAGGCGCTCGGGCTCGCGGGCCTCCTCGGCGCCGGGCGCACCGAACTCATGCGGCTCGTCGCCGGCGCCGACACGCCCGACGAAGGAAGCGTCTCGGTCTCGGGCGCGTCCGTGAAACCGGGATCGGTACGGGCAGCGCTCGCGGCGGGCATCGTCTACCTCTCCGAGGATCGCAAGGTCGAAGGGATCTTCCCCGAGCTCACCGTGCGCGAGAACATCGCGATCGCGCTGCAGGCGCGGCGCGGAGCGCTGCGCCGTCTTCCGCCCGCGCTCGTCGAGCGCGTCGCGTCGCAGCTCGCTGCGCGGCTTCGCATCCGCATGGCGTCGCTTGACGCGCCGATCCAATCGCTGTCGGGCGGCAACCAGCAGAAGGTGCTGCTCGCCCGCACGCTCGCGCTCGAGCCGAAGGTACTCCTTCTCGATGAGCCCACGCGCGGCATCGACGTCGGCGCCCGCGCCGAGATCGAGACGATCCTCCGCGAACTCGCCGACGAAGGGCTCACGCTCATGGTCGCGAGTTCCGAGTTCGACGAACTCGTGCGCCTCTGCGACCGGGCGCTCGTCCTCGTCGATCGCCGCGTCGTCGGCGAGCTGTCCGGCGCAGCGTTCACCGAAGGCGCGGTGCTGCGGGTCATTGCTGGGTCGGGCGCCACCTCGCGCGCGGCGTTGGTCGATTCGGCCGCGCCGAAGGACGACGTCGCATGATGGCCTCGACGCAGCGACGTCGCACGCTCGGCATCGGCAGCGCGTTCTGGTCGGCAGTCGCGATCGCGCTCTTGTGCCTCGGCAACGCCGCTGCCGACGCGTGGCGCGCCGGCTCGATCAGCGCGGCGTGGCAGGCCGGCGGCTTCCTGCACATCGAGCTGCGCGACGGCGTGCCGATCGGCGCGCTCGTGGACATCCTGAGCTACGGCGCGACGACGGCGCTCGTCGCGGTCGGCATGGCGCTCGTCGTCGCCGGTCGCGGCATCGACCTGTCGGTGGGCAGCGTCATGGCGATCGCGGCGACGATCGCGGCCACGCTCGTCACCCGCGGCGCGTCGCCGTGGCTCGCGATCGGCGCCGCGCTCGGCGCGTCCGCGCTCTGCGGCCTCTGGAACGGCGCGATGGTCGCGTTCCTGCGGCTTCAGCCGTTCGTCGCGACGCTCGTCCTCATGGTCGCCGGACGCGGCATCGCGCAACTCGTCTCCGACGGTCAGATCGTCACGTTCCGCGACGGCGTGCTCGAGTACCTCGGCAACGGACGGCCCGCGTGGCTGCCGCTGCCGTTCGCGTTTCTCCTCGCCGCCGCCGTTGCGATCGTCGTCGCGATCGTGCTGCGGCGCACCGCGGCGGGCCTCCTGCTCGAAGCCGTCGGCAGCAATCCGTCCGCCGCGCGATTGTGCGGCACGCCCGAGCGGCGGGTCGTGATCGTGACGTACGTGACCTGCGCACTGTGCGCCGGCCTCGCCGGGCTCGTGTCCGCCGCGCGCATTCGCGCCGCCGATCCGACGCACATCGGCGTCGCGGTCGAGCTGAACGCGGTGTTCGCGGTCGTCGCGGGCGGCGCGAGCCTCGCCGGCGGTCGCGTACATCTTCTCGGCGCTGTCGTCGGCGCGTTCCTTCTTCAGACGCTCACCACGACGATGTACGCCCGCGACGTGAGCGCCGACGTCGCGCCGTTGCCGATCGCGCTCGTCATCCTCGGCGTGTGCCTGATCTCGTCGCCACAGGTGCGAGAAGGACTCGCACGCCGGCTGCGCCGCCGCGCACCGCGTCTCGACGGAGGCTCGGCGTGAGGACGCTTCTTCAGGCGCGCCATCTCTCGACGTGGATCGCCGTCGCGATTCTCGTCGCGCTCCTCGTGCTCGGCGGCGCTCGATTCGACCACTTCCTGTCCGGCGCGACGGTGAGCGGACTGTTCGCGGAGTACGCGTTCCTCGGCATCGCCGCGGTCGGCGCGACGATCGTGATCCTCACCGGCGGCATCGACCTCTCGGTCGGCAGCGTCGTCGCCGCTACGAGCACCCTGGTCGCGGCGCTTGTCGAGCGCCACGCCATGCACCCGCTCGCGGCGGCGCTGATCGCGGTCGCGCTCGGCGTCGCGTTCGGCTCGATCAACGGCGTGCTGATCGCCCGCATGGCGCTGCCGCCGTTTCTCGTCACGCTCGCGGCGATGTTCGCGGCGCGAGCCCTCGGCTTCATGGTCGCGCCGCAGTCGATGAGCATTCGTCATCCGTTCTGCGACTGGGCCTCGCGCGACGCGACGATTGCGCTCGGCGGCGGCGCGAGCATTCCGTTCCGCACGATGATCTTCATCGCGGTCGTCGTCGTCGCGTTCGTGATGCTTCACGCGACGCGACTCGGCCGCTCGATCTACGCCATCGGCGGCAACGAGCGCAGCGCACGGCTCATGGGCGTGCCCGTCGATCGCGTCAAGATCTCGACATACGCGATCGCGGGTGGATGCTCGGCGCTGGCGGGCGTCGTCTTCGCGCTCTACAAGCAGGCGGGCGATCCGGCGTCGGCGACGGGGCTCGAGCTCGAAGCGATCGCCGCGACGGTGATCGGCGGAACGCTGTTGTCGGGCGGCGTCGGACTCGTGCTCGGCACGGTGATCGGCGTCCTGATCCTCGGCACGATTCGGTTGCTCATCGACTTCCAAGGCAACCTGAACGCGGCATGGACGAGCATCGCGTCGGGCGCGCTCCTGCTCGCGTTCGTGGCGATGCAGCTTGCGATCGCGTCGATTGCGCGACGGTGGGCGACGCGGTGACGTCGCGCCATTGCGATGGTGGTTTCAACACGGGGTGACGTCGCGCCATTGCGATGGTGGCTTCAACACGGAGGCCCGGAGACACGGAGGGCACGCGGAGGTCAAGGCATGAAGCGCGGAGGCGTGCATCTCGCGGAGACGGCGCGGAGGTTGATGCAGGGTTCAAGACACGGCGCGAATGCGCGTTGCCTTGAATCCTCCCCCGATGCGCGCCACAACGTCGGGGGAGCGGGACTATCGCGAAGCGATGGTGGAGGGGCGACGTCGCGCACTGCGGCGCTGATCGAGGTCGCTTGGGACTCGCGGGTTCCTCCGCGCCTGCACTGCACTGCGCCTCTGTCCGCCATACACGCAGTCATCGCGGCGGACTCCAAGCGCCGAGCACGAGTGCGAGGTCGTACGCGCCCACCGTGCCGTCGCCATCGACGTCCGCGCGGCGCACTGTCGAAGGACCCACCGGTCCCCAGTTGTCGAGGACGAACGAGAGATCGCGCACGTCCACCACGCAGTCGATCGTCACGTCGGGAGGCTCGGCCTGCGGCGAGAACACGACGATGAGGAACGGCTCCCATGTCGGGAAGTCCTGCTTCGCCATTGCGAGGATCTTTCCGTTCTCGCGGATGGCCAGGCAGCCTTGCATGTTCACGGTCCGCGGCAGCGGCGCAAGGTCGTGCAGATCGCGGGTCTCCCCGTTCTGCCACAGCGCCGCGCCAGCGGTCCAAATTGCCGGATTCGACGTCGCGAGGCCGATGCCGCACGCGATCTGCTCGACGTCGTTGATCGCTCCGCCGGAGGTCCACGTCCAACCGTTCGGGACCGGGAGCGGCGTGTAGCGTGCCCCATCCCAGAAGAAGCTCTTCAAGGTAAACGATAGTCCCCGGGATGGCGGACCATTTCCTACAACCACCGCATGGTGCGTGCACGTCAGCCCACGGACGTTCAGCGCCGTCACGCCGTCGATCGGCGGCAGGATCGTGAGCGCGCCGTCGCCGTAGATGTATGGCCCGGCCACCGTGAACCCCGCGTCGTACCATCGGCCGCACATCCATCCGTCGGGTGTGAGGTCGTTGACTAACGTGTGGTTCGCCGAGAGGATCGGCGGCAGCGTTACGAACCCGGGCTGTGCGCCGCCGATCTGGTACACGAACGGCACGAGTTCGGGATTTCCCGTTTGGGTGTACCCCGCGAGCGTCGAACTGCCGAGCGCGACGGTCACCTCGAATCCGTGGATCGGACTACCAGGGGGGATCACGGTCGCGACGCCTTCCTTCCAGTAGATGATCTGCGGGAAGTCGTCCGAGATGCCCGTAAGCCACGCGCGGCCGGCGATCAGGCCGTCGTCGCTGATCTGGTCGGCCATCGCGGCGTACACGTTCGGCGGCATGGGAAGCGGCACGAAGCCGCCTTGTTCATCCCAGCGGAATGGACGCGCGTTCCACGAGCCAGGCAAGCCGAAACTGCCCACGACCACGCCGGCCGCATTCATGTCGTTGGCGGACATCGATTCCCAGGCCGCAGGCTTCGAGATGATTGCGACGTCGTAAGCGCACTGTGCCGAGGCGTCGCGCGCGATGAACTGCGCGAGTGCGAGCGCGACCGCCACAAGCGCGCCCCGAGTCACTTGCCGCGTCACGCCCCACCCCCTTGCGTGCCGAGGAGCGAAAGCACCGCGGCGCGATTCTCGGGGCTGAGCGTGGCCAGCCACGCGGCGAGGTCGTCGAATGTGTCGAAGTTACGGAGTTCGATGAGCGTTGATCGCACGAAGCACGTCGAGCCACCAAGCACGCGGAGCTTGCATCGACAACCCCAACGATGTGTTGTTGCCCAGGGAACCAGAGCAGGTCTCCTCATGTGCGGCAGCTGCCGCAGCGGGCACCGTCGAGTGAATAGCTCTAGTGTCCGTTCATCGCAACGCGAGTCAAGCGGCAATCAGAGCATTGACCTGCCAAGTTCGCTCGATGGCAGACCGCGAGTCGAAGATTCGGCCGCATCGTCCTCGCTCACTCGGCCGCGACCCGGGGACCGCTCGACCTCCAAGCCACTCGTCCTTTACGCACCTGCCTGAGGGATCGAGACTATGAATCTCCTCACACGACGTTGGGCGACGCGGTGACATCGCGCCATTGCGATGGTGGCTTCAACACGGAGGCCCGGAGACACGGAGGGCACGCGGAGGTCAAGGCATGAAGCGCGGAGGCGTGCATCTCGCGGAGACGGCGCGGAGGTTGATGCAGGGTTCAAGGCGCCGCGCGAATGCGCGCCGCCGTCATTCCTGACTCGACGCATCGCTCGTATCGAGCGCCTCGATGTCGGCGAGGTCCTTCGCTCGGCCCGTCGTGCGCTTGTTCCGCAGAAGCAGTTCGCGCGACAGGAACGGGACGGGCACATCGCCATAGGTGCCGGGACTGGGCGCCTCTGACGCTTCATCGAATGACCCGCCGTCGATGCCCGTGACGATGTCGACGCGACACCGCGGAAACCCAAGCTGCACCACGCGGCCCGCACGATTCGGGCCCGCTCCTTGGATGTCGAGCGATCCAAATCCGAACTCGCCGAGCGCGGCCAGCACACGACGCGCATTCTCGTCGGTCGGGCGCACAGACAGATCGATGTCGCCGGTGTATCGCGGCGCGCCATGTTGGCCGAGGGCGGATCGGCCCACGATGACATATTCAACGCGATGTTTTGCGAACAGCCTCCGCGGTCCGCAGAATTCGCGGCAGTTCACCATGCTGGTGCCTGCGCAGTCGCTCGATCTGCTCGATGCGTTCCGCTGGCGGTCGCGAGAGCCAATACTCGATCTCGCGGCGCGCGAGTCGTGGGTCCTTGACGTCCACCTTGAACACCACTCGCTCGATCACATGCCGAGTGTACCGGAGCCTCGTATGCGGAGCGCGATCGATGTCGCGCCCATGTTCGTCGGCGAATTGTCGCGACGCGCCTCGATCCCCCACAATGCCCCCATGGTCATCGCTTCCTTCGTCGTCTCGTGCGTCAGCGCCGTCGCCGCCGCGTTGCCGACCTCCGTTCCAGTCGGTCCGCTCGTCGTGCATGTCGATCGGCCGGGTCACGCGATCAGCCCGCGGCTTGAAGGGATCTTCTTCGAGGAGATCAACCACGCGGGCGAAGGCGGTTTGCTTGCAGAACTCGTGCGTAATCGCTCGTTCGATGAGTCCGGCGACGGCGTGCCGGGTTGGTCGGCGCGCGGAGGCGCGACGATCGCGCGCGAGCCAAGCGCGATGCGCCTGCGCGGCAGCGCGATGAACGACGGCTTCCCAAACGGATCCTCAGTCATCGCAGTCACGAGCGGCCAGCGCTACGCGCTCCGCGTCGACGCGCGGCGCGACGGCGAGGCCACGTTGCGCGTCGCGCTCGAGCGCGGCGATGGCACCGTGCTCGCGAGCGCCGACGTCGGGCCGCTGAGCGATCGACTCGCGCGCTTCGACGCGATGCTCGTGCCGAGCGCGACGGCGAACGACGCGAAGCTCGTGGTGACGAGTGGCGGCAAGGGCGCCGCGGTGCTCGACGTCGTGTCGCTCATCCCCGCCGACACGTGGAAGTCGCACGGATTGCGCACCGACCTCGCCGAGATGGTCGCGGCGCTGCGTCCCACGTTCGTCCGCTTCCCCGGCGGCTGCTACGTCGAAGGCGGCGACCTGTTGAAGGACGCGTTCCGTTGGCCGAAAACCGTCGGCGACATCGCACAGCGCCCGGGACACATGAACGCGAACTGGGGCTACTGGTCGACCGACGGCCTCGGCTATCACGAGTACCTTCAGTGGTGCGAGGACTTGGGCGCCGACGCGCTCTACGTCGTGAACTGCGGCATGTCGCATAAGGAAAACGTGCCGCTCGACCACTTGCAGCCGTGGGTGCAGGAAGCGCTCGACGCGATCGAGTACGCGAACGGCGACGCGACGACGCCGATGGGCGCGCTCCGCGCGAAGCACGGACATCCGGCGCCGTTCCGTCTCAAGTACATCGAGATCGGCAACGAGAACGGCATGTTCGGCGGCTTCGGCGGCACGTTTGAGCAGTACACCGATCGCTACAAGCGATTCGAAGCGGCGATCAAGGCGAAGTACCCGAGCATCCAGACGATCGCCAACGTGCGCGTACCCGCGCCGTTCGACATCATCGACGACCACTACTACAACTCGCCGGGCTGGTTCTGGGCAAACGTCGGGCTCTACGACGGCGCGGATCGCAAGGGGCCGAAGATCTACGTCGGCGAATACGCGGTGACGCAGCAATGCGGTACCGGCAACCTGCGGGCGGCGCTCGCCGAGGCCGCGTTCCTCACGGGTCTCGAACGGAACTCGGACATCGTAGCGATGGCCTCGTACGCGCCGCTCTTTGTTCACACCAAAGATCGGCGGTGGAATCCCGACGCGATCGTGTTCGACAATCATCGCGCGTACGGCACGCCAAGCTATTGGGTGCAGGCGATGAACGCCGAGCATCGCGCCGACACGATCGTGCCGGTATCGCTGCCGCAGTTGCCCGAGCCGCGCAGCGTGGGCTCGATCGGCGTCGGCACGTGGTTCACCGAAGCCGAATTCAAGGACATCGTGGTCACGGTGCCGAGCGCGGCGGGCGATCGCGTGGTCTATCGCTCGGACTTCACGAAGGGCGCGCCCGGTTGGCGGGCGATGGAAGGCGCGTGGAAGGTCGTCGACGGCGCCTATCGCTGCAACGAGCGGGCAGAGAAACGCTTCGCGCTCCTCGACATGCCCGAACTCCGCGACGCAAGCGACTACGTCGTCTCGATGAAGGCGCGGAAGCTCGCCGGCGACGAAGGCTTCCTCGTCCTCGTCCACGCGCCGGACGCCGACAACTACACCTGGTGGAACGTCGGCGGCTGGGGCAACCACACGCACGCGATCGAGCGCAGCGTCGCAGGCAGCAAGAGCGGCGTCGGCCGCGGCGCGCCCGGCGGCGTCGAGACGAACCGCTGGTACGACGTGCGCGTCGAATGCCGCGACGGTCGACTGCGCTGCTTCCTCGATGGAAAGGAAATCCACGACGAGCGCGACAGCGCAGCGCCGCAATTCGTCGCCAGCGCGGGCCGCGCGACGGCAACGGGCGACCTGATCGTGAAGGTGGTGAACGGGACCGAGGCCGACGTTGAAGTGCCGCTCGAGTTTCCGGGCGCCGCGCTGCGCGACGGGACCGCGACGACGCTCACGAGCGCCCGCCTCGACGACGAGAACTCGTTCGACGCGCCGCGGGCCGTCGCTCCGGCGCGCTCCGCCGTCCGCGCGTCGGGCTCGACCTTGACCTATCGCTTCAGTGCCCGTTCGTACGTGATTCTCCGACTTCCCTCCACCGCCGCAACGACACCATGAACGCCATGCGCATCGCCCGCCTCTCGCTCGTTGTCCTCGTCACGATCATCGCGCTCGCCGCCGCGCCCGACGCGGCGCCACGACTGCTGAAGCTCACCCCCGTCCCGTTCACGAACGTGACGATCGAGGACCGCTTCTGGGCGCCGCGTCGCGCGACCAATCGCGACGTGTCGATCGCCCACTCGTTCAAGATGCTCGAGGAGTTCGGCAACATCGCGAACCTCGATCTCGCCGCGTCGAACGCCCGCGCCGGCTATCACGGCCCGGTCTTCGCCGACAGCGACCTGTACAAGGTGCTTGAGTCGGCGTCGTATCTCCTGGCCGAGCGCCGCGATCCCGCGCTCGAGGCGCAGGTCGACGCCATCATCGAGCGCATCGCGAAGGCGCAGCGCGACGACGGCTACATCGACACGTGGTACGAGGTGAACGCGCCGGATCGGCGCTTCACCAACCTGCGCGACGACCACGAGCTCTACTGCGCCGGCCACATGTACGAAGCCGCCGTCGCGCACCATCAGGCGACCGGCAAGCGCACGCTGCTCGACGTGGCGACGAAGCACGCGGATCTTCTCTGCCGCACGTTCGGCTCGGGCCCCGGTCAGCGCATGGGCTACTGCGGACACCCGGAGATCGAACTCGCGCTCGTCAAGCTGTGGCGTGAAACGGGTGAGCGCCGCTACTTCGACCTCGCGAAGTTCTTCGTCGACCACCGTGGCAGCGGCTTCTTCGCCGACGAGCACAAGACGCCGAAGGACCAGTACGACGGCCGCTATTGGCAGGACAACGCGCCGATCCGCGACCAGCGCTGCATCGTCGGGCACGCGGTGCGGGCCGGCTATCTCATGTCGGGCGCGCTCGACGTGGCCGTCGAGATCGACGATGAGGCGCTCCTAAGCGCGATCGGTCGCGTGTGGCGCAATCTCTCCGAACGCAACATGTTCATCACCGGCGGCATGGGTCCCTCCGGCAGCAACGAAGGCTTCACCGAGGACTTCGACCTTCCGACGGCGACCGCGTATCAGGAGACCTGCGCGTCGGTCGCGCTCGCGATGTGGAATCACCGCCTCGCGCTCGCGACCGGCGACACGCGCTACGCCGACCTGATGGAGACCTCGCTCTACAACGGCATCCTCGCGGGAGTGTCGCTCGACGGGACGCGATTCTTCTACGTGAACCCGCTCGCCAGCGAAGGTGGTCACCATCGCAGCGAGTGGTTCGGATGCGCGTGCTGCCCGCCGAACGTGACGCGCACGCTCGCGGCGCTCGGCGGCTATGCCTATGCCACAGGTCACGGCGCGCTCTGGGTCAACCTCTATATCCAAGGCTCGGTGAAGGCGAACGTCGACGGCGTCGACGTCTCGATGCGCGTGACGACCGACTATCCGTGGGACGGGCGCGTGACGTTCGAGATCGAGCCGGCGCGCGAGCAGACGTTCGGGCTCCGACTTCGCGTACCTGCGTGGTGCGACGGCGCGAGCGTGCGGGTGAACGGCGCGCCGGCGCCGCTCGTTCTCGAGCGAGGCTACGCGGTGATCGACCGAGCGTGGAAGAAGGGCGATCGCGTCGAACTCGACCTGCCGATGCCGCCGCGGCGCGTCGCGAGCGATCCGCGCGTGGCCGCGACGCGCGGCGAGTACGCGCTCGCCCGCGGTCCGCTCGTCTATTGCGTCGAGAAAGCCGACCTCGACGCCTCGCTCGAGCGCTTTGCCCTGCCGGTCGAAACGCCGCTGGCGACGACCAAGCGCGACGACGTGCTCGGCGGCGTGGTCACGATCGACGGCGAAGGACTCGTCGCGGGCGCGCCGTCGTGGGACGGCGGCCTCTATCGCACCGCGGTTCCGCCAAAGCGAGTGAGATTCAGCGCGGTTCCCTATTACGCATGGGACAACCGGGCGCCGGGTCCGATGCGCGTGTGGCTGCCGACGGCGCCGCAGCCGCCCATGGTGCGGGGCGCGGAGCAATCGGCGAATCTCACGTTGAGTTCGCGATCCGGTTACGCGCAGCCCGAGGGCGTGCGCGACGGCGTCGAGCCTCGCTCGTCGGGCGAGCAGCCGGCGCGTCTGTGTCACTTCTGGCCCAACAAGGGACCGACGCCGAACGCGGCCGGCGCGATCGACGCCACGCGCACCGAGTGGATCGAGTACGCGTGGAAAGAGCCGGTGACGCTCGGCGGCGTGCGCGTGTACTGGTTCGACGACACCGGCCGCGGCGAATGCCGCCTGCCGAAAGCGGCACGCGTCCTCTATCGCGACGGCGACGCGTGGAAGCCCCTGCCCGGCGGCGCGCTGCCGATCGAACTCGATCGGTGGTGCGAATTGCGCAGCGGCGACGTGACGACCACGGCGCTTCGACTGGAGATGGACTTGCCACCAGGCTTCTCCGTCGGCGTGCACGAGTGGAAAGTGCTCGATCCGGACGGCGCCAACGGCATCTGATCCGCCGCGCGACGATCAACGACCAGAGAGTTGCGGTCATTGATTCGCGCGGCCCATCGCGCGAATCATTTGCACTTTGCGTTGCGCTGAAGGCGCGGCGCTTCATATCGTGAGATGCGGCGCTCGTGCGCCGCGCGATCAATTCGCCTCTTGCGGTGGAGGTCCGTATGCGACTGCTCACACCACTGACTGGTGCGGCGGCGATCGGCGCGCTGGTGGCAGCGACGCCATTGGCCTTCGCGACCGCGACTTGTCCGTCGTTCATGGCGACGACCTACAACGCAGGCGCGAACGCGCAGTCGATCGCGCTCGGCGATCTGAATGGCGACGGCATGATCGACATCGCCGTCGCGAACACGAATGGCGCGGTGCATCTCCTCATGAGTCACGGCTGGGGCATGTTCATGCCGAGCATGCAGTTCGGCGCCGGCCACGCGCCACAGTCCATTGCCTTGGGCGACATCGACGGCGACTCCGATCTCGACATCGTCCTCGCCGACCAAGGGGTGTACGACTACGCGCGACAACGATGGCAAGACCAGGGCGTGCTGATCTGCATCAACGATGGCGCGGGCAACTTCGATCCCCCGCTCCTCCTGCCTTTCGCCAACGGTCACTCGCGACCGGCGTCGGTGGCGCTCGCCGACGTGAATCTCGACGGCTCGCTCGACATCGTCGTCGCGAACATGGACTCGCCCACCTATCCGGTTGGAGAAATCGCGATCGTCGTGAACCTCGGCGACGGCACGTTCAAGATGCCGGAGTTCCACCTCGCGGGCATCGACACCAACTGCGTCGCGACCGGCGACTTCAACGGCGACGGATTGATGGACGTGGCTGCGACCAACCACGGCAGCGCGTCGTTGACCGTGCTCCATGGCGGCGGAGGCGGCGGACTTCAGCCAGCCGTCACGATTCCGATCGGCGCGTATCCGAAGTGGGTCGCAACGTGGGATCTCGATCACGACGGCATCGACGATATCGCGGTACTCAATCACTACGAGCTTCGCGTCCTGATCGACGGCGGCGCGAGCTCAACCTACGCACTGGGACTCGGCTTCAGCTCAATTGCGATCGGCGACATCAATCGCGATCGCGGCGACGATCTGATCGTGCCCGAGTCGCAGTCGCGCGATCTACGACTGCTCTTCAACGACGGCAACGGAAACTTCCCGACTCAGCAGAGTGAACCGACGCGAGGATCGCCGACTCGCGTCGCTTTGGGTGATCTCGACAACGACGGCGATCTCGACATGGTGTTCACGGATGCGACCACCGGCACCGTGACCGTCATGCTGAACCAATGCGTGCCCACCGGCGACTTCGACGGCAACGGCTCCGTCGACGGCGCCGACTTGGCGATCCTGCTCGGCATGTGGGGACGGTGCGGCGAGTGCGCGATGGACCTCGACGGCGACGGAACGGTCGGCGCGTCGGACTTGGCCATCCTGCTCGGCGCCTGGACCCTCTAACGCCATTCCCGCGACTCGCCCCGCGCGAGCGCTTCGGTCGATTCGTTCTCTCTGCCCGCACGACCTCCAGGGCCGTGCGGGTTTTTCTTGGTCTTTCATAGCACTACGACGGCGCTATCATCGACGCATCGGGTCCGCGCCCTGTGCCGCGGACCGGACAACTCGAAAGAGGAATCTCATGACATGCACCTTGTCCCTTGCGACGCTCGTCGTCGGTGGCGCGATCGGTGTCTCGCCTCCAATCGTCTCGAACTTCGACGCGAGCGCGGATGGCTGGCTCGTCCGCGACCTGAACTGCAACAACTACGCGCAGGTCATCGGCGGCGGCGCGATCACGTGGTTCGCCAGCGGCGGCAACCCTGGCGGCTACATCCGCTCGACCGATCCGAGCGGCAACTGCTACACGTACGAGGCACCGAGTGCATTCGTCGGCGACCGCACGGAGTACATCGACGGCCGACTTGCGTGGTCGATCCGCACGAACGTCGCCGACTGGCTGCCCGGCTCCGTCGTGATCCTCATCGGCGCGGGCCAAGTGCTCGTGGCCGACGTGCCGCAGCCGACGACGAACGCGTGGCTCCGCTACGGCGTCATGCTCAGCGCCACCAACTTCCGCATCGGATCGGCCTCCGGCGCGCAGGCCACGCAGGCGCAGCTCGCGTCGACGATGGCGAACATCACCGCGATTCGCATCAGCGCGGAGTTCGGAAGCGAAGCGGGCGAAGAGACCGTCGACCTCGACAGCGTGACGCTCCAAGGCCCGTGCATTGCCGATCTTGACGGCGACGGCTTCGTCGGCGCGACGGATCTCGGAATCCTGCTCGGCGCTTGGGGCGAGCCAGGATCGATCGCGGACTTCGACGGCAACAACGTCGTCGACGCTGCGGATCTGGGCATTCTGCTCGGCGCGTGGGGACCCTGCTGAGCACGCAGCGCCACACGACGAATCTCGCGACGTCGACTCGCTGATACCGAAACGCATCGCGGCGCGCGCGTGAAGCGACGCTGCGCGACGACGCGCGTCGCACGGCGGCGCTATGGTTTCGATGCGCCGCGCGCCACTCGTGCGAGTCGGCTGCACTTGGCGCCTGTACCGGGAGGTTTGCCATGAATCGCCGACTGACTTCGGTCGCGTCGTCGTTCGCGGTGCTGTCGCTCGCGTCGACCGTGCTCGCGGGCACGTGGACCATCACGACGAACACGACGCTGACGGACATCGACATGACGCACGAGGGCGACGACGTCATCGTGCGCGGTGCGACGCTGACCGTGAACGGCGCGCACTCGTTCGCCTCGCTGGCCATCGAGCGGAGCACATTGAACGTCGCGGGCGTGTTGACCCACGGCGCAGCGTTCGACAACGGCGCGTTCCGCGGCTTCGCGCTCTCGATCTCGAACAACGTGACTGTGCAAGGCGCAGATGGATTGCTCGTCGCCAGCCGCATCGACGCGGATGGGCGAGGATTTCCCGGCAATCAGGGGCCGGGCGTCGGCGGATCGCACGTGACCGCGGCGGGCGGCGGACACGGAGGCGCCGGCGGTGCGTCGACGGCGTTGCTGCAAGGCGGTGCGACGTACGGCTCCATCACCTCGCCTGACACGTTCGGCTCGGGCGGCGGACACGATCTCAACACCGGATGGGGCGGCGGCCTCGGCGGCGGCGTGATTCACCTCGACGTCGGCGGCGCGCTGATGATCGACGGCGCGATCTCATGCAACGGCGCGAATGCCGCGTGCTGCGAAGCGGGCGGCGGCGCCGGCGGCAGCGTGTGGATCTCCGCGTCGTCGATCGGCGGCGCGGGCGTCGTGCGAGCGAACGGCGGCAACTCCGGCAACGGAAGCATCTCGGGCGGCGGCGGCGGCGGGCGAATCTGGTTGCATGCCAGCGCGTTCGCGCTCGACGTCGACTCGCAAATCACGGCGTTCGGCGGAGGATCGGGCGGCTACGGCGGCGGCGCTGGAACGATCGTCATCGTCGGAGACTCGGCGCCCGCTTCGCTCATCATCGACAACGGCGGCGATCTCTCCGGCGTGACCGAGATGACGCCGACATGGTTCGACGGCGACGTCGTCGTGCGACACGGCGCGCGGGTCGGACCGCGCCGCTTCGACACGTCGATGCAATTGACCGTCACCGGCGACTGCACCGTCGCGACGGACGGCGCGTTCTTCGCCGACGGACTCGGGTATCTCGGCAACGAAGGGCCTGGCGCGGGCGGAACCGGCGCGTACGCGGCGGGCGCCGGTCACGGCGGCGGCGGCGGCGACTCCGGCAACGGCGCGTCGGGCGGCGGCTGCTACGACGACTTCCTGCAACCCGTGATGATGGGATCGGGTGGCGGCCACGACCTCAATACGGGTACAGGCGGAGGCGTCGGTGGCGGCGTGTTGCGACTGAGCGTCGGCGGCGCGCTCGTCGTCGATGGCAGCATCACCGCGCGCGGCTACGGCGGCACCTGCTGCGAAGCGGGAGGCGGCGCGGGCGGATCGATCTGGATCGATTGCGGCACGATCGCTGGCTCGGGCGCGATCGTCGCTGACGGCGGGACGGGCGCGAACGGAAGCGTGTCCGGCGGCGGCAGCGGCGGTCGCATCGCGCTGTACGCACAGCAGTCGACGTTCGATGACACGCACTTCAGCGCCGGCGGCGGCAGCGGCGTGCGCGGCGGCGCGGGCACGATCTGGTTCGAACCCGAAGGGACCGGGACGGCGCGCATGATCATCGACAACAACGGCAACCTCGGCGAGACCACCGAGTTCGCCGGCGACGTGACGATCCCAGGCAATCTCGTGGTGCGAAACGCCGGACGACTCGGGCCTCCGCACTTGGACACCGCGATGCACGTGTCGGTCGTTGGCGATGCGACCATCGCGTCGAGCGGCGTGGTGTACGCCGATGGTCGCGGCGAGCCGAGCGCCAGCGGACCGGGCGCGGGCACGAGCGGTTCCTACGGCGCGGGCGCCGGGCACGGAGGCGCCGGCGGCGACAGCGGCACCGCGTCGGCGGGCGGCGACTCGTACGACGACTTCATGCAGCCGACGCAGTCAGGATCCGGCGGCGGCAACGACACCAACACCGGTTGGGGCGGCGGCATCGGCGGAGGCGTGATCCGATTGAGCGTCACGGGCACGTTGCATCTCGAGGGCGAGATCACCGCGGACGGACTCGCAGGCACATGCTGCGAAGCCGGCGGCGGAGCCGGCGGATCGATCTGGATCGACTGCGGTTCGCTCGACGGCGCCGGATACGTAACCGTCACCGGAGGCTCGGGCGCAAACGGCTCGGTCTCGGGCGGCGGCGGCGGCGGACGCATCGCGATGTACTCGGCGACGTCGACGTTCGACGACACGCACTTCATCACGACCGGCGGCGGCGGACTTCGCGGCGGCGGCGGCACCGCGTGGTTCGAGCGCGTCGGCCCGGGCTCGGCTGTGCTGATCGCCGACAACGGGGGCTATCTGGGAGAAGCCACCGAGTTCACCGGCGCCGTGGACATCGCCGGTGATCTGCTCGTGCGCAACGGCGCGCGCGTCGGACCGAAGCACATGGACGACACGTTGCAGCTGAACGTCGCCGGCGACGCGACCATCGATGTGTTAGGGGCGATCTACGCCGACGGTCGCGGCTATCCGAGCGCGAGCGGGCCGGGCGCCGGCACGAGCGGAACCTACGCGGGCGGCGCCGGTCACGGCGGCGCCGGCGCGAACAGCGGAAACGGCTACGCCGGCGGCGGCACGTACGGCAACTTCCTCGCGCCGGTGGCTCTCGGTTCGGGCGGCGGCAACGACACCAACACGGGTTGGGGCGGCGGCGTCGGAGGAGGCGTGCTGCGCATGAACGTCGAGGGCACGCTGCGCGTCGATGGCGAGATCACCGCCGACGGTTTCCCGGGCACGTGCTGCGAAGCGGGCGGCGGAGCGGGCGGCTCGATCTGGATCGAATGCGGCTCGTTCGAAGGCGCGGGCGCGATCACCGCGAACGGCGGGGCTGGGTCGAACGGCTCGGTATCCGGCGGCGGAGGCGGAGGACGCGTCGCGCTCCTTGCGGCGAACTCCACGTTCGACGACGCGAACTTCCATGCGGTCGGCGGAAGCGGCGTGCGCGGCGGCGCCGGCACGGTGTGGTTCGAACCGAACGGCGCCGGCAGCGGCACGCTCATCGTCGACAACGACGGATTCAACGGCGAGATGACCGAGTTCAGCGGCGACGTGTTGGTCCCCGGCGGCGTCAAGGTGCGCGAAGGCGGACGACTCGGACCGACGCACGGAGACGCGACGTTGGCGATGTACGTGTCGAACTCGGTCGTGGTCGGCGCGGGCGCGTCGATCGATGCGGATGCCCGCGGCTACGGCGCGGCGAGCGGGCCCGGCGCGGGCGCCAACGGCACGTATGCGGCCGGCGGCGGACACGGTGGGCGCGGCGGCAATTCGTCGAACGGCGCGGTCGGAGGCACAACGTACGACTCGATACCTGCACCGGGACAGCTCGGCTCGGGCGGGGGAAACGACACGAACGCTGGATACGGCGGAGGCGCCGGCGGCGGCGTGATCCGACTCGTCGCGGGCGGCGAGGTCGTCGTCGACGGGCGCATGTCCGCCGATGGATCGGCGGGCATCGCCCTCGAAGGAGGCGGCGGCGCCGGCGGCAGCATCTTCCTCTTCGTCGCGGCGCTCGACGGATCCGGCGTCGTGCGCGCGAACGGCGGCGCTGGCGCGAACTCGTCGGTCGCCGGCGGCGGCGGCGGCGGACGCGTGGCAGTCTACACGTGCGATCTTGGGCTCAACCCGACGAGCATCGTCGCGCTTGGCGCGGCTCGCGACGGGCAGCCCGGCACCGCGATCGTCTTCTCCGGCAGCGTCGAGATCTCGACGCAACCGACAGCGACGAGCGCGCCGATCGGCGCGTCTGCACAGTTCAGCGTCGTCGCGTCCGGCGATGGCGATCTGAGCTATCACTGGCGCCGCAATGGCGAGTTCGTCAACGATGACGGCGACATCACCGGCGCTACGACCAGCACGTTGCACATCGCGAACGTGAGCTGCGCCGACGCCGGCAACTACGATTGCGTCGTCACCGACGCGTGCGGCTATTCGTTGACGGAGGCGGTGCCGCTCACCGCGATCTCGTTCGCCGATCTCAACGGCGACTGCTTCGTGAACGCGGCCGACATCGGCATCTTGTTAGGACAATGGGGCGGCGCGGGCAGCGCCGACTTCAACGGCGACGGCATCGTCGGCGCCGCGGACCTCGGCATGCTTCTCGGCGCGTGGAATAGCTGATCGATGCGCCTCGCGACGACGAACGGTCCGACGCGAGCGAGCGCGTGCAATGTCATCCGGTTCGCGGCGGCGCGCCCGCGCTCGCCGCGGACCGAGCCTTCTCGGCCCGCGGTGGCACCGTTGCGACCGCCGCAGACCGGCGTGACCGGGCACACCGCCACGGCACAGCCCATGCTGTTAGCATTCCGACGTCATCGTCGGCGGGCTTGGTACCGCCGGTGCAAGCACCTCAACACCATGAACGCCCCACCCTGGACCGCCTCGGTTCAGGCCAATCCACGGAGACTCCATGAACGCTCGAAACGTCGCCATCGTCGGCGCACTCTTGATCACCGGATGCGTGATCCCCTGCTCGTGCCAGTCCAACAAGTCATCCGAGAATCCATCGCGCTCGCAGGTCCTGAACGCCCGCGCGCCGATCGCTTCGTACCGCTCGCAGCTCGACCAGATCCGTCCGCGCATCAACGAGACGATCGCCTCGGCCAGCAACATGCTGATCCGCGCTGACACCGATCCGAAGGGCGCGATCGACGCGTTCGAGACCAACCTCGGTCGTCTTCGCGGCGATGTCCAGAACATCCGCGCGCAGGTCGACGAACTGCAGCGGCTCGGCTTCGACCAGTACTTCCTCGGCGCGAATCGCACCACCGCGGTCACCTCGGATCCGGCGGTCACCAGCGCCCGCGAGCGGTACGGGATGGTGGGCGACTACATGACGTCGCTCCGCAACAATGCGCAGACGACGCTCGGACTTCTCGACGAGATCTCGGCCGCGGTCACCAAGAACCCGACCTCCGCGGGCATCCAGTCCGTCTCGAGCCAGATTCGCCGACTCGCACCGGCGCAGATCGAACTCAACAGCGTGATCGATCACCTCACGCAGGCGATCGACACGATGCCGCGGGCCTGATCGAACAATCACGACCCATCAACGCACTCGGGCGCCGGCGTATACGCCGGCGCCCGAGTCGCTTTTTGGTCATCGAGCGCCGAACGATCAGCGATTCGGGACGGGCACCGTTCCGCCGAGGCGCTGCACCGCGGCGATGAACTCCGACTCGTTGCACGCGGTCAGCTTCTGCGACATGCGGGCGCCGACGCTGCCGTCGGTGCGGATCCACTCCCACGTGATCCAGACGGCGAACAGCGGACTCGGCGACGCGATGCTGCCCTGCATCTCGTCGCCGCCTCCGCCCGGATCCGCGGTCTGCGCCGTGCACGTGAGTTGTCCGCTGCCGTCGGTCAGGATCATCCGGCCGTGCCAACCGGCGGGCGAGTACAGACCGGTCGACTGCCAGTCTTCCATCGTGACCTGGCCCGACCACGCGCCGCTCGAGACGGCGGCGTTGAACGTGCCTGGCTGCGTGGGCGACGCCTCCCACACGGTTTGTTGATTCCAACCCGACGCACGATTCTCGCGCCAGATCCAGAGGTTCTGATACGGCATGCGCTGCCATTCGATCGCGACGTCGCCGCCGGGACCAAACACGGTCGCGTTAGGAGGATCAATCGTCGACGTGCCGCGATACCAGCTCGCGGGACCGAGATTCGGCTCGTTGCTGGCGCAGCCGATGAGCATGAGCCCAAGGAGGACGAGAAGCGAGAGCGCGAGTCGTGGCATGCGCGCAGTATCGCACGAATTTCATCGCGGATACGAGCATCGCCTGGCACCCGAGGCCTCGCGCAACGCACACCGCCGTCCGATGTGAAGTCGGACGGCGGTGGCGAGTGAGTGGTGGCTTGAGTTGCGATTCGTCGGCTACGGGCACGACCCGAAGGCGCCGAGCATGAGCGCGATGTCGCTGGCGTCGACCGTGCCGCTGCCGTTGATGTCTCCGGCGCCGCTGCCGCCCCATGCGCCGAGTACGACCGCGAGGTCCGACGCATCGACGACGTGGTCACCGTTGAGGTCACCGACGCACGGCGGATTGCATCCTGGATCGGCTTGGTCGTAGAGGTTGTTGCCGTCGTTGTCCAGACCGACGGTGTCGCCGACGCTCCAATTCTCCTTGAACCCGGGTCCAGCGTTGCACGGGTCATCGCACTTGGTGTCGACGGTGCCGTAGTACGTCGGCTTCGTCGATTCCGGCAGCGGAGTCGGATCGTTCGAGTGACAGGTGAGACAGACGGTGACGCCATTCGCCTGATGGTGCTTGCGCAAGCCGGCTCCGCTGTGGCCGATCGCGCCGCCGTAGTTGGCGCCGTGGCAGCCGAGGCAGCCGACTCCTGGGTTGTTCGCAGTGCCCTGCGACGACCCGATGAACGGGTTCGTGTAGGAACCCGCGGTGTGGCATAGCTCGCACTTCGTGCCCATGTATGCGGCGTTGCGGTGCATCGTGTGCTTGTTCCCCGACGGGAACACGGTGCCTTGCGGCGAGACGTTGCTCAAGAACGACCCGTGACACGTTTGGCAGCCGCCGTTGTAGCGCTCGTACCCCGACGACGACGAAGTGAACGTGGCGACGGTGACCAATGCGATGGCCACCGCGCCGACCGACGCGATTCGCGACCCCAATCTGGCAATAGGCATGGGATCCTCCTTGCGTCGCAGGTGCCGTTTCGCGTGCGCTTGATGCAGCAACCTCAGGAAAGCGGTGCGAATAATCGCCTGCGAGCGTGACAGGAGCGCCATCGCGAACGCGGATCTGAATTCAGCGATCGGGCGCCGGCTGCGGAGGAATCGCGATCGCGCCGTCACGCAGCGACATGATCGGCGCGGCGGCGGACGTCGGCGCCGCTGGACGATTGTGCGTGGCGCCAGGCCGCGCGTAGAAGAACGTGACTGCGGAGTAGCCCAAGTGATTGTGCGGCGTTCGCATGTCGACTCCGAACGAGGATTCCATGTCGAATCGCAGTCGTCGCGAGAACGGGATCGCATCGAGGCCTCGAGTGCGAGTGCAGATGTTGTAGCCTTGCGTGGTGCCGTCGAGGCCGCCCACGCGAACGTTGGCGAGGAACGCACGGCTGAACTCGTCGTCGCGGCTGGGAATCACGCCGCCGGCCCATCCGTAATAGTCCTCCGAGCCGGTCCCGAAGTGCGTCGGGAAGCCGCGCTCCCACGCGTCGTCGACGTAGATCTTCTCGTCGCCTTCGCCCCACCACGTGTTCCGCTGCGGATTCAGGACAGTCCACGCGTCGCCGACGTAGACGCCCTCGCCCTGCACCTCGACGAAGTTCCAATCGCTGAACGGCGCGCCGGGCACCACGTCGTCTGGTCGCCAGCACGCGAAGAAGTGCAACGAGCGATCGTCCCACGACCATGGCTCGGTCGTCGCGGCGAACGCGACCTCGAGCGGTGCCGACGCGAGGTTGCGCAGTCGCACCGCGCACGATCGCCGGAACGGCATGACCCAGCGACTCGTCATCGAACCGTCCGCGCTGACGCGGCGATCGATCGTCGCGAACGGATGGATCGCGTCGGCGCACGAGAAGAAGTCGCCAAGCGGACACCAGACGCATTCCTCGTCGTCGCACGAAACGATCAGCACGGTGGAGCGCAGCACTCCGGGATGCTCGATGGCAGCGGGAATGCGCACCACGAGTTCGCGCACGGCGGCCGGACCGTCGAACCGAATCTCGGCGTCGCGCCCGGGATCGATCGTCGTGCGCTTGCCGGTCGCGCCGGCTGGCGCGGAGTTCGCCACATCGAGCGCGGCGGCCGCGGCCGCAAGCGCGGCGGACGATCGTGCGAGCATCGCGGGTGCGAAGGTCTCGACCGAAGTCCCGGCCGGATACGCGCGATAGTTGATCAGGAAATAGAACGGCCGCGCGGTCATCGTGACCTTGCACGACGCGCCGAACGGAATCGGTAGATAGCAATCGCCGGCGCGGGCCGTCGGGACCGCGAATGGCGACGGGATCGAACCCTGGCCCGAGACGAGTGCGATCAGCGACTCGTCGATCACCGGCGTGTCGCTGCCGTCGAGGTAGATCCGCACGTGCGGGCCGACGCGCTCGTTGAAGTCGCGGTAGAAGAATGGGGTCCACATCTTTGTGATGCAGCCGGGGCCCGCGTGCTCCATGAGGACCCACTCGTCCGCGCCGCCGATGCGCTCGACGCGCACGAAGCCTTCGCCGTCGCTGTCCGCGAACCAGCCGGGTTGATCGCGCGCGACTGACGCGCGGTTGTAGCTCGACGCCTGCAGGCAGCGATATTCGGGCACCGGAAGGCGTGCGAGCGCATCGCGATCCGTCATCTCGGACAGAAGACCCGTAAACGTGACGGAGGGCGACGAAGTCGACGCGAGCGCCGCTGCGACGAGCGTCATGGACGGGATGAGCATGCATCCAGTATCGACGCGAGAGGATCGCGCGAGGCGCCATTCCGGACGAACGTTCGGCATCACGGGGAGACCGTAGCTGTATCTGCCGACGGCGTCGACGCACCTGTCCGAAGCGACCCGGTCGAATCGCGTCGCGCCGACTTCGGAGACTCGCCGTGCTGCAATTCCATCGCTTCTCGCTGGTCCTCTCGATCGCGACCGCCTCCGCGCTCGCGGGACACGCACACGCCGGCACCTGGGAATTCGCGCCGTCCATGCCCGCGCCGAAGGCGAGCTCCTTCGCAGTGAACTTCAACGGCGCGATCTACGTGATCGGCGGCGCGCCGTGGATGAACGGCGGCGACCAGGATGGTTCCGTCTACAAGTTCACGGGCGGCGCGTGGACCTCGGCCGCGCCGCTCACCGGCATGGGACCGGTGCTCGGACAAGGCGGCGGCGTCGACAGCCTCAACCGCATCATCGTGTTCGGCGGCCTGACGACTCCCGACGGCGACATCGCGGAGGGGCGGGCGTACGAGCCCGTCGGCGGCCCGTACCTCACGATCCCGCAAGTCCCGGTGACGATTCCGCCGCAGAACTTCGGGCTCGCGGTGGACGGACAGCATCGCATCTATCGCCTCGGCGGCGGCTGCGACGACTGCCTAGTCAACTACGGCGGCTGCGTGCGCTACGACGCCACGACCAACTCATGGCAGGCGCTCGCCTATCTGCCGTACACCCGGTCCTCGATGGCCGCGACGTACGACGGCCAAGGCCACATCTGGGGTTTCGGCGGCTACACGTCGTTCGGCTTGCCGCGGATCTACGACACCATTCGCTACACGATCGCGACCAACACCTGGGAGACGCTCGGTTCGCTCTTCCTTCCGGTGCAGACGAGCGACGCTCGCGCGGCGCTCGGCGCCGACGGCCGCGTGTACATGATCGGCGGCCTCGCCGGCGCATACACCGGCATTCCGACGTCGACCGTGTACGTCCTCGATCCGACCAGTCCGGACCCGGTCCTCACCTATGCACCGCCGTTGAACGTCGCTCGCTACGACTTCGCCGTTGCGCTCGGCAACGACAACTACCTCTACGTGATGGGCGGCGTCGGCGCATCCGGCGCTCTCTCGAGCGTCGAGCGGCTCTACACCGCGCCGTGTCCGACGATCGGGAGCCAGTCGTCGTCGCAGGCCGTCGCCGTCGGGCAGAACGTGACGCTCGCCGCCACTGCATCAGGCGGCGCGCCGCTCTCGTACCAGTGGGAGCGGAACGGCGCGGCCCTCGTGAACGGCGCCACCGGACACGGCAGCACGATCGCGGGCGCGACGAGCCTGTCGCTCACGATCACGAACTTCGCCGCCGCCGACGCCGGCACCTACACGATGACCGCCGCCAATCCATGCGGCACCGACACGACCGGCGACATTGTGCTCACCGTGCCCATGCTCGGCGATCTCAACCACGACCACGTCGTGAACGCCAGCGACCTTGGCATCCTGCTCGGCGCATGGGGAACGACGAACGCCACAGCGGATCTCAACGGCGACGGGAGCGTCGACGCGCAGGATCTCGCCATCCTCCTCGGCGCGTGGTCCTGACCGACGAACGAACGTCGCGGCCGTCCACGCCGAATCACGGATCAACGCTCCGCCTTTCCTGTGCATTCGCTGCGGCCGCAGCGCGGACGCGGGTGCAGTCCGCGCCCCTCGCGGATCGCCGGAAGCGCCCATTGCACGCTCCATGCTGCAGATTTTGCCACTGTGCTAGGAGCACTGTCGATCTTTCCGACACCGCCGGGGCCTAAGCGGCTGTAACATGCAAATGCGGATCTGTTACTCCGACTCTACCCCTTCGTGCCCGAGCCGGCGAACGGACCTCCTGGACTGGATGGCGGAGCGTGCGCACAGCGCCTCCAACCCCGATACGAGACGAGCGAATCGCGGCGACGGCCCGGCCGGCGCCGATTCGAGGATGGCTCACGGTCGTGGCCGCATGCGCCGCCATCGCGTCGGCGTCCTTCGGCCAGTCCGCCGCTGAAGCGAATAAGCGCTGCCTCCAGTGCCACGGCCAGCCGCACATCGCCGAGCTCGATCCCGTGGAGCGACTCTCCATGGTGGGCACGTGGCTCGGCACAGACCCCCTGCCGCCGGATCGGGCTCCGCCGCCGCGGGCGCCCGAAGGCGGCGAACCGGCCACCCGTCCCGGCCTCTACGTCGCCCCCGACGCACTCGCGGAGAGCGTGCATGCCGGAACAAAGTGCGTTGAGTGCCACGAGGACGCCGCGCGGCTTCCGCACGAACCGAAGCTCAACCTCACGAGCTGCGCGACCACGTGCCACCCGAAGGCGGTGGCTGCGTTCAAGACCGGCTCGCACTTCGAGGCGCTGCAGCGCGGCGATCCGCTCGCACCGACCTGCGCGAGTTGCCACGGCGGGCACAAGATTCTCGCCGTCAGCAATCCGCAGTCGCCGCAGCATCGGCTCAACAGCATCTTCCTGTGCGCCGAGTGCCACGAACGGCACATGCACGACACGCCGAGCGGCTACAAGCCGCGAAGCCACATCGCCGCGTATCTCCAGAGCGCGCACGGCAAGGCGATCGCGCAGTCGGGCCTCGTGGCGGCGCCGACGTGCACCGACTGCCACAGCGCCCACGCGATGCACCCGGTGAGCAACCCGGAGTCACCCGTGCATCGCTCGAAGGTCTACAAGACCTGCGGGCGCTGCCACGTCGGCATCTTGAACATCTACGAGCAGAGCCTGCACGGCAAGCTCGTCAGGGAAGGCGATCCGAAGGCGCCGGTCTGCACCGATTGCCACACCTCGCACGAGATCATTCAGCCCAACCAGGTCGCCTTCAAGCTCGCGAGCGGCGACCGCTGTGGCAAGTGCCATGCGGAGCGCATCGAGAACTATCGCGAGACGTTCCACGGAAAGGCGCTCGCGCTCGGCAGACCGCAGGTCGCCGCGTGCTACGACTGCCACGGCCACCACGACATCGTCCCGATCAAGGATCCGAAGAGCCGGCTCTTCGGCGAGCACAAGCTCCAGACGTGCCAGCAGTGCCATCCGAACGCGACGGCGAAGTTCACCGACTACCTCGCGCACGCGGACCACACGAATCGCGAGCTGTACCCCGCGCTCTACTGGACGTTCGTGGTGATGACCATGATCGTCGTGGGCACGTTCCTCTTCTTCGGCGCCCACACCATCCTCTGGTTCGCGCGGTCGGTCGTCCTCTTCATCCGCGATCCGAAGACGTTCCGCGAGATCAAGCTGAAGTCGGCCGCGGACCAGGAGACCTACGTTCGCTTCCGGCCGTTCGACCGGTTCCTGCACGTCCTCGTGATGACGAGCTTCCTGCTCCTCGTCGCGACGGGCATGCCGCTCAAGTTCTACTACACGGCTTGGGCGAAGGAGATGGTGCGATGGATCGGCGGGCTCGAGGCGGCGGCGCAGTTGCATCGCCTCGGCGCGATCATCACCTTCACCTACTTCGCGCTGCACATCGGGAGCCTGCTGCACGCGGCGTATCGCGATCGCGCGCGGTTCAAGAATCCCGAGACCGGGCGCTGGAGCGCGCGTCGATTCCTCGGCGTGATGTTCGGTCCCGATCTTCCGTATCCGCACATCCAGGACTTCAAGGACTGGTGGGCGCACCAGAAGTGGTTCTTCGGCCGCGGCCCGCGCCCGCAGTTCGACAAGTGGACGTACTGGGAGAAGTTTGACTACCTCGCGGTCTTCTGGGGAGTCGCGGTCATCGGCCTCAGCGGACTCGTGATGTGGTTCCCCGAGACGTTCACCCGCATCCTCCCCGGCTGGATCATCAACATCGCGCTGATCGTGCACAGCGACGAGGCCCTGCTCGCCGCCGGCTTCATCTTCGCGTTCCACTTCTTCAACGTTCACTTCCGTCCCGAGAAGTTCCCGATCGACTCCGTGATCTTCTCCGGGCGCATCTCCAAGACCGAGATGCTCCACGAACGCAGGCGGTGGTACGACCGCCTCATCGCCGCGGGCAAGCTCGACGCGTTGCGACGCACCGACGACTGGTCGCAGTGGAAGCGCGTCGTCCATCCGCTCGGCTTCCTCGCGTTCGGGCTTGGTCTCGTATTGCTCGCTCTCATCGTCTACGCGATGTCCTCGCGACTGCGCGGCGGTCCCTGATCGCCGGAACTCCGTCGTCCGCGAGCGGCATCGGTTCGAGTTCACGACATCCACCACGAAAGCCGGCCTGCCATGAAGGCGACTGCCACAACGATCGAGGAAACGAAGCCCGATGCAGTGCGCCGTCCGCGGGTCGGCGGGCGCCTCGTCGTCGTCGCAATCCTCGCGGCCATCGTCGGCAGCGTCGGCGCCGCACAGACGCCGAAGCAGAACGCGATCGACCTTCCACCCAAGGACCCGCAGGCGGATCAGCGGTGCCTGCAGTGTCACGGCCAGGCGCAGATCGCGACGCTCAAGCCCGCCGATCGCCGCTCGCTCGTCGGCACGTGGCTCGACACGAAGGGCGGACAGTCGCCGCCGGCCGCCGTCGAACCGCTCCGCGGCGACGAACCGGACACGCGTCCGAAGCTCTTCGTCGACGCCGAGAAGATGGCACACGGCCTGCACGGCAACCTGCGCTGCATCGATTGCCACGAGGACGCGGCACAGCTCCCGCACCAGGCGAAGCTCAATCTCTCGACGTGCGCGTCGGCGTGCCACGCGAAGGCCGCGGCCGAATACGAAGGCGGTTCGCACCAGCAGGCGCTCCTGAACAAGGACCCGCTTGCGCCCACGTGCGCCTCGTGCCACGGCGGACACGACATCCTGAGGGTGAGCGATCGGCAATCGGCGCAGCACAAGCTGAACTCGCTGCACCTCTGCGGAGACTGCCACAAGAAGCACGCGGCGCGCGGCGACGGCACCAGCTCGCCGGAGCGCGTCGCCGACTACCTCGACTCGGCGCACGCTCGCGGCCTGACGAAGTCGGGACTCGCGGTCGCCGCGACCTGCGCCGACTGCCACGGGGCGCACGGCGTCCTTCCGTCGAAGAACCCGGCGTCGACCGTGAATCGAGCCCGCGTACCCGAGACCTGCGGCAAGTGCCACATCGGCGTGAAGGAGATCTACGACACGAGCGTGCATGGCGTGAAGAACGCCGAGACGAAGGGCAAGGCCGCGGTCTGCACCGACTGCCACACCGCGCACCAGATCACGCTGGCGTCGACGCCGCGCTTCGTGCTCGACGTGATCGAGGAGTGCGGACGATGCCACGACTCGCCCGATGCGACCGGCGATCGCGTCGGCACCTACTACGAGACCTACCACAAGAGCTATCACGGACAGGTCTCGCGACTCGGCGGACAGCGGGCGGCTCGCTGCAGCGACTGCCACGGCGCGCACGACATCCGACCGCTGCACGATCCGCAGTCGCGCGTCTCGAAGCAGAACCTGGTGTCGACGTGCGGCAAGTGCCACGCGAACGCCAGCGCGAGCTTCGTGGAGTTCGATCCGCACGCGAACTTCCGCGACTCCGGCAACTACCCGATCCTCTACGGGGTGTGGCTCTACTTCATGGTGATGATGACCACCGTCTTCACCTTCTTCGGAGTGCACACGCTCCTGTGGTTCTTCCGCTCGATGCGCGAAGAGCGGAAGCACGGCCATGCGACGAAGCACGCGCCGGCGGCGACGGCGATCCGGCGCTTCACCACGCTCGATCGCGTGAACCACGCATTCGTCGCGATCACCTTCTTCGGCCTCACCGCGACCGGCATCCCGCTCGTCTTCGCGCATCAACCCTGGGCGCAGCGGATGGCCCGCATGCTCGGCGGCATCGAGGCCGCCGGACTGTGGCATCGCATGTTCGCGGTGCTGCTCATCGCGAACTTCGCGCTGCACTTCATCGGACTCGGTCTCGCGTTCATGCGTCGAACATGCTCGTGGAAGGAATGGCTCTTCGGTCCCAACTCGCTCGTGCCGAGGCGCAAGGACCTCGTGGACTGCTTCGGCATGTTCCGCTGGTTCTTCGGCCTCGGACCGAAGCCGCGCTTCGATCGCTGGACCTACTGGGAGAAGTTCGACTACTGGGCCGAGGTCGGCGGCTCCATGATCATCGGCGGATCGGGGCTTCTGCTCTGGTTCCCCGAACTCGCCGCGTACATCGTGCCGGGATGGAGCTTCAACGTCGCGATGATCGTGCACGGATACGAAGCGCTCCTCGCGATCGGCTTCATCTTCACGATTCACTTCTTCAACGCGCACATCCGCCCCGGCACCTTCCCGGTCGACGAGGTGATCTTCACCGGGAGCATGCCCGAGGAGGAACTGAAGGAGTCGCGACCCGAGGAGTACGAGCGCCTCCTCGCCTCGGGCGGTCTTGATGCGCTGCGCGTCGCAGCGCCGGATCCCAAGCGACGGCCCACGATCCTGTTCATCGCGATCGCGGCGGTGACCGTGGGCATCGTGCTCCTCGGCCTCATCATCGCCGGAGGCCTCGCCTGATCAGGGGCGGCACCCATGCGTCGACTCGGCACACTGCTCCGCAACGCGATGAAGCTCCGAATTCGTCGGCGCTACGTGATCGCGCTCGTCGCGGTGTTCTGCGTCGTCGGCGGCGTCCGCGCGTGGCGCGCCCTTCGCCCGTTGCGACCGGAGCCGGATGCGGCGATGACCGTGCCGAGCGATCTCGCTCAAGCGCGGCTCGCGGCGAAAAAGGCGCCGAAGCCGGTCGACGTCGTGACGTTCAAGGACGGCTGCATCACCGCCGAGTGCCACGCGTCGATGAACGACTTGCCGTTGATCCACGCGCCGGTGCGCGAGGCCGCATGCGACGCGTGCCACCTGCCCGACAGCGGCGGACACGTGTTCCCGCTCGCCGAGCCGAAGGAGACGCTGTGCACCTCGTGCCACGACACCAGCCGGCACGGGCGCTTCCAGCACAAGGCGATGAGCGAGGACGGCTGCCTCGCGTGCCACGTGCCGCACGCGTCGAAGAACAAGGCGCTCCTGGCGGCCGAGACGCTCGAGGCGACGTGCGTGCGCTGCCACCCGCGCAGCGAAGGTCGCGTCCGTCACGAGCCGTACGCGCTCAACCGCTGCGACGACTGCCACGATCCGCACGGCGCCGACAACCAAGCGCTGCTCCTGGGCGGCGAGGGCGCGGCGCTGTGCGAGCGCTGCCACTCTCCGCTCGTGCACACGGTCGAGGTCGCGGAGCATTCGCATCGCGACGTGAAGCGATCGTGCCTCGCGTGCCACGAGCCGCACGCGTCGGATCACGCCGGCCTGATGGTCGCCGAGCCGCGCGAAGCGTGCGTCCGCTGCCACGCGGACGTCGAGCGGGCGGTCGCGACGGCCGTCGTTCCGCACGATCCGGTCGTGCTCGGACAACAGTGCGTGACCTGCCACGAGCCGCATGCGACCGACCGGCCGCGCATGCTGCGCGACACGCAAGCGAAGGTGTGCCTGGGCTGCCACGACAAGGCGCTCAAGTCGAGGGACGGCCGCGAGATTCCCGAGGTCGCCTCGGCGATCGCGACGTCGCCCGTGGTGCACGGGGCGATTCGCGCGAACGACTGCAGCGCGTGCCACGCGGTGCACGGCGGCGACCACGAGCGGCTGCTTCGCGCGATCAACCCGAACGCGCTCGCCGGTCCATACGACGTGCGCAACTACGCGCTCTGCTTCAACTGCCACGATCGCGATCTCGCGGAAATCGGCGCGAACACCGGCTTCAGGAACGGGCGCACGAATCTCCACGAGCTGCACCTGCGCGGCGGCGGGCAGACGCGCGGCTGCGGCGTGTGTCACGAGATCCACGCGGGCAACCTTCCGCGCCTGATCGCCGAGAAGGTCAACTTCGAGGGATCGGGATGGCAGATGCCCATCGGTTTCAAGCTGACGCCGGACGGCGGGAGCTGCGCGCCGGGGTGCCACGAACCAATGCAGTACAGCCGCCGCGCCGGCGAAGCGCGCGGCCCGCGGACCGGAGGTACACCGTGATCGCCTGGACGCTCTTCCTCGTGCTCGCGTTGGCGCAGGACGCGCCGTCGCAGCCGGCATCGCCGCCACCGACGGCAACGGCGCGCGACTCGACCGGCTCCACCGCTCCGCCCCCGACGACCGCGATTCCGCGCGAAGGATGCGTGACCACCGAGTGCCACCCCGGCGTGAAGAGCAAGCCGTTCCTTCACGGTCCCGTGCGCGTCAACGGCTGCGACGGCTGCCACAAGCTCACCGATGCCGAGTCGCACAAGTTCGAGCCCGTCCGCGAGCGCCACGAGATGTGCGCGCTCTGCCACACCCCGGAGACGCCGGACGCACCGTACGTGCACGAGCCGTTCGCCCGCGGTGAATGCCTCGCGTGCCACGACCCGCACGGCAGCACCGAAGTGCGGCTCCTGCGCGGCACGCGCTACGCCGATGCCTGCTACACGTGCCACAAGGACATGACCGCCGGTCACGATCGCGTGCACGGTCCCGCATCGATCGGTGCGTGCGGCGCATGTCACCAGCCGCACGCATCGCGGCTGCCGAAGCTACTCAACGTCGCCGGGCGCGAGCTCTGCCTGAAGTGCCACCTGCGCGTCGCGGTCGATCTCGAAACGCTGCCCAACGTGCATGCGCCGGCGCTCGGCGACTGCAGCGTGTGCCACGATCCGCACGCGACCGACGAGAAGGCGGTCCTCGTCGCGGACCCGGCGACGCTGTGCACCGAGTGCCATCAGGACGTCGCGCACACCATCCACGAAGCGACGAACCAGCATGCGGCGGTCACCACGAAGCGAGCGTGCCTGAACTGCCACCGCCCGCACGCGAGCGCGAACGCGGCGCTCCTGCGGGAGCCTGTGCAGACGCTCTGCTTCGAGTGCCACAACCAGCCCATCACGCTGCCCGACGGCACCACGCTCGTGAACATGAAGCACGTGATCGAATCGGGCAAGAGCCTGCACGGCGCGATCTCGCAGCGAGGCTGCGTCGAGTGCCACGAGATCCACGGCGGCGGCCATCGTCGCCTGCTCACCAACGAATATCCGTCCGCGCTCTACTACCCGTTCGACGAATCGGCGTACGCGCTGTGCTTCAGTTGTCACGATCGACAACTCGTGCTCGAGGCGAAGACCACCACGGCGACGTCGTTCCGGAACGGCGACACCAACCTGCACTGGGTCCATGTGAGCAAGGACAAGAAGGGTCGCTCGTGCAAGGTCTGTCACGACGCGCACGCCGCGAGCCGCGACAAGCACATCCGCGACGAGGTGCCGTACGGCGCCGCCGGATGGAAGCTGCCGATCCGGTATCAGCCGCTGCCCGACGGCGGCCGCTGCGGCGCGGGATGCCACGCGCCATACGAGTACAACCGGGTAAACCCGGTGCCGATACGCCCCGCGCCCGACGGCGCGTGGAAGGGCGAGGACCTCATTCCCGGAAGCCGCGCCGACCCCGCGCGGCCCCCGGCGGGAACTCCACCAGCAAACCCAGGCAAGGACCAACAACGGCTGCCAAGCCGGTGAACATCAAGGAGCGCGTCATGTTTGTGACTCAACTCGTTTCGAGGATCGTCGTCCTCTTCGCCGTGATGGCGGCCGCGGCGACCACCTCTCGCGCCGACGACCTGCGCAACATCAAGCGCAGCGAGCCGGTGCCCGCATTCCGGCTGCCGACGATGGACGGCGCGGTCGTCGACAGCGAGGCGATGAAGGGATCCGTCGTCGTCGTCGTTTGCGTCTCGGCGGAGCAGCGCCGATCGGAGCTCGCGGCGATGGACTCGTTCGCGGCTGTGCACGAACTTGGCTCCGACCAGGTGAAGCTCGTCCACGTCACTGCCGACGTGGTGCAGAAGGCGTACTTCGAGAAGTTCCGCAAGGAGCGCGGCATCGAGGCGCCGCTGGCCTTCGACGCCGATCGCTCCCTCTACGGCAAGCTCGGTCTCATCGTGTTCCCCACCACGATCGTGATCAACAAGGAGGGCAAGCTCGCGCAGGTCATCTCGCTGCACAGCGGCGACTACAAGCATCTGCTGACGCTGTATCTCCAGCACACGCTCGGCACGATCAACGACGAGCAACTGCAGAAGCGGCTCAGCGAGCACTCCGGCGACGAAGGCTCGCCGAAGAGCCTCGCGTCCGCGCACCGCGCGCTCGCCCGCACGCTGCGCCAGAAGGGACAGCTCGCCGGCGCGAAGGATGAGCTCGTGAAGGCCCGCGAGCAGGACCCGGACAACCGCGACATCGCGCTCGACCTCGCCGACCTGAACATCGCGATGGGCGACCTCGACGGCGCCGACGCGCTCGTGGTCGCGGTGCTCGCAGCCCAGCCGGAACACCGTCGCGCGAAGCAGGTGAAGGGCGTGATCCTCTTCCAGCGCAACAAGTACGACGAAGCGCTCGCGGTGCTCGAGGAGGCGCTCAGCCTGAATCCGAATCCCGAGCTGGTCCATTACTACCTCGGTCAGATCTACGAGAAGAAGGGCGACTCGGCCAAGGCCCTCGATCACTATCGGGAGGCGCTACGTCGGTTCGTGCACGAGCCCGAGCCGACGGCCGCAACGCCTGCGACCGCACCCGCATCGCCGGCGGCACCGAGCAAGTAGCCCCGACCCGCGACTCGAGATCGACGCACGAACCCGGCGACTGCACGCCGGTGGCGTCGTGCGCGCGCCGATGAACCTGAGACAATCGCGCCGAGTCGGCCGCGCCTCCGGACGCGCGGCCCGCGCCGGCCCCACCGAGGACACCGCCATGACCGCCACCATGGAACTGGAACCCGTCACGCAGCGCCTGACCTGGAAGGCGCTGGTCGCGCATCAGCACACGATGCGCGACGTGCACCTGCGTCGACTCTTCGCCGACGACCCGCGCCGCGGCGAGCGCATGACGATCGACGACGCCGGCATCTACTTCGACTACTCGAAGCACCGCGTGACCGACGAGACCGTGCGGCTCCTGGTCCGGCTCGCCGAGGAGTCGGGACTGCGCGGTCGGATCGACGCGATGTTCCGCGGCGACAAGATCAACGTGTCCGAGGACCGCGCCGTCCTGCACGTCGCGTTGCGGGCGCCGAAGAACGCGGTCATCAGCGTCGACGGCGTGAACGTGGTGCCGCAAGTGCATGAGGTGCTCGACAAGATGTCCGACTTCGCGTCGCGCGTCCGCGGCGGCGCGTGGACCGGCCACACCGGCAAGCGCATCAGGAACTTCGTCAACATCGGCATCGGCGGATCGGATCTCGGTCCGGTGATGGCCTACGAAGCGCTGCGCTTCTACAGCGATCGCTCGCTCGTCTTCCGCTTCGTCTCGAACGTCGACGGCAGCGACTTTGCCGAGGCGGTGCGCGACCTCGATCCGGCGGAGACGATGTTCATCGTCTCGTCGAAGACCTTCACCACGCTCGAGACGATGACCAACGCGCTGAGCGCTCGCGCGTGGCTGCTCGAGCGCCTGGGCGGCGACGCGAGCGCCGTGGCGAAGCACTTCGTCGCCGTGTCGACGAACGCCGACGAAGTCCGCAAGTTCGGCATCGACACCGCGAACATGTTCGGATTCTGGGATTGGGTCGGCGGCCGCTATTCGATGGACTCGGCGATCGGCCTCTCGACGATGCTCGCGATCGGGCCGGACAACTTCCGCGCGATGCTCTCCGGCTTCCGCGAGATGGACGAGCACTTCCGCACCGCGCCGTTCGAGCGCAACATCCCTGTGCTGATGGGACTGCTCGGCCTCTGGTACAACAATTTTTTCGGCGCGCAGACCGTCGCCGTGCTTCCGTACGACCAGTACTTGAAGCGGTTCCCCGCCTACCTGCAGCAACTCACGATGGAGAGTAACGGCAAGCGCGTCACGCTCGAAGGCGCGCCGGTCACCTGCGACACGGGTCCCGTGTATTGGGGCGAACCCGGCACGAACGGCCAGCACTCGTTCTACCAGTTGATCCACCAGGGGACGCGGCTCATCCCGTGCGACTTCATCGCGTTCGCGCAGCCGCTCAATCGACTCGGGCAGCATCACGAGATGTTGCTCGCGAACGTGCTCGCGCAGGGCGAGGCGCTTGCGTTCGGAAAGACGCCCGACGAGGTGCGCTCCGAAGGCAGTCCGGCGTGGCTCGTCCCGCATCGGACCTTCGAGGGCAATCGCCCGTCGTCCATGCTCCTGCTCGACCGGCTCACGCCCGCGGCGCTCGGCAAGCTCGTCGCGCTGTACGAGCACTGCGTCTTCACGCAGGGCGCGATCTGGCACATCGACTCGTTCGACCAGTGGGGAGTCGAACTCGGAAAGGTCTTGGCGAAAAAGATCCTGCCCGAGCTCGCAAGCGCCGCGGAGCCCGCTCTTGCCCACGACAGCTCGACAAACGCGCTCATCCGGCGTTGTCGCGGACTCAAGTCTCCGCGATGATGCGAGCCGCACGCCCAGAGCATCGAGCATGAAGAGCACCGCACTCCGCCGACATCGGGTCCGCTTCGCCCCGTCCGTCCTCGCCGCAGACTTCGCGCGGCTCGGCGAGCAGGTGAAGGAAGCGGAGCGGGCCGGCGCCGATCGCATTCACGTCGACGTGATGGACGGGCACTTTGTCCCGAACATCTCCATGGGCCCGGTGGTCGTGAAGTCGCTGCGGCCGGTGACGTCGCTGCCGCTCGAGACGCACCTGATGATCTCCGACCCGGATGCGTTCCTCGACGCGTTCGCCGACGCGGGCTCCGACTCGTTGTTAGTCCACTGGGAAGGCAACAACAACCTGCATCGCACGGTGCAGCGGGTCAAGGCGCTCGGCAAGCGCGTCGGCGTGGTGATCAATCCTGCGACGCCCGCATCCGTGCTGGAAGTCATTCTCCCCGACGTCGACTTGGTGCTCGTCATGACCGTCAATCCGGGATTCGGCAACCAGCGGTTCATCGAATCGACGCTGCCCAAGATCCGGCAGGTCCGCGAGATGATCGAACAGGTTCGTCCAGACTGCGATCTCGAGGTCGACGGCGGCATCGACGCCACGACCGCACCGCTCGCGGTCGAGGCGGGGGCGGACGTGCTCGTCGCAGGTTCATCGGTATTCGGCGATCGGATGGGAGTAGCGGCGGCGATGAGCCGATTACGGACTGCAGTCGAGCCGGTCGCCCCCTGACGACAAGAGTCGCGAGCAGAACTTCAAAGGAGTGCCCGATGCAGCTTGGAATGATTGGCCTTGGTCGGATGGGCGCCAACATGGTGCGGCGGCTGATGCGCCAAGGCCATCAATGCGTTGTCTTCGACATGTCGCCAAAGGCGGTCGAGGCGCTCGTGAAGGAAGGCGCCGTCGGCGCGGCGTCGATCGCGGAGTTCGTGAAGAAGCTCGATGGGCCGCGGGCCGTCTGGCTGATGGTTCCCGCCGCGGTCGTCGACAAGACGATCGCAGCCGTCGCTCCGCTGCTCCAGGCTGGAGACACGCTGATCGACGGCGGCAACTCCTACTACATCGACGACATCCGTCGATCGAAGGAACTCGCGGCGAAGGGCATCCAGTACCTCGACGTCGGCACGAGCGGCGGCGTGTGGGGACTCGATCGCGGCTACTGCATGATGATCGGCGGACCGACGCCGGCGGTGCAGCGCCTCGATCCGATCTTCAAGGCGCTGGCCCCCGGTCGCGGCGACGCCCCGCGCACACCCGGTCGCGAGCAGGCCGCCGCAGTCGGAACCTCCGAACTCGGATACCTCCACTGCGGCGCGAGCGGCGCCGGCCACTTCGTGAAGATGGTCCACAACGGCATCGAGTACGGCATCATGGCCGCGTATGCCGAGGGCTTCGGCATTCTCAGCAGCGCCAACGTCGGCAAGCAGCATCACGAGACCGACGCCGAGACGACTCCGCTGCGCGACCCCGAGCACTACCAATACGACTTCAACCTGCCCGACATCGCCGAGGTGTGGCGACGAGGGAGCGTCATCGCGTCGTGGCTTCTCGATCTCACCGCCACCGCGTTGTTAGACGACCCGGCGCTCACGAAGTTCACCGGCAACGTCTCCGACTCCGGCGAAGGTCGCTGGACGATCAAGGCGGCGATCGACGAGGCCGTGCCGGCGCCCGTGCTCACGTCGGCGCTCTATTCGCGATTCGCCTCGCGCGGCGAGGCCGACTTCCAGAACAAGCTGCTATCGGCGATGCGCTTCGGATTCGGCGGACACTCCGAGAAGCCGATCGCAACGCGCCCCGTCGGACAGGCCGCGTCGGCGTAGCACGCGCGGCGACGGATCGACCGCGACGCGTCACGAGTGAGAAGGCATGAGCGGAACGCGCAGAGCACCGTCGGCGAAGACCACCGGTCGCTCGCGCGGCCGCGGGCAGCGCGTCCTCGTCGTCGACATCGGCGGCACGCACGTGAAGCTCCTCGTCACCGGCGCGCGGCAGCACCGCGAGTTCGAGTCCGGAGCGCATCTCACGCCGAAGGCGATGGTCAAAGGCGTTCGACGACTCGCCGCCGACTGGCGCTACGACGCCGTGTCGATCGGCTACCCGGGTCCGGTGCTGCACGGGCGCATCATGTCGGAGCCGATCAACCTCGGCAGCGGCTGGACCGGCTTCGACTTTCGTCGCGCGTTCGGCAAGCCGGTGATCGTGATCAACGACGCGGCCATGCAGGCGCTCGGCAGCTATCGCGGCGGCCGCATGCTGTTCCTCGGGCTCGGCACCGGACTCGGCACGGCGATGATCGTCGACGGCGTGATCGCGCCGATGGAGGCCGGACATCTCCCCTACAAGCGGGCGACGTTCGAGGACTACGTCGGCATTCGCGGGCTGCGCCGACACGGCGAATCGAAGTGGCGTCGACACGTCGTCGACGTGATCAAGCGCCTGGCCGCCGCGCTCGAGCCTGACGAGGTCGTCATCGGCGGCGGCAACGTCCATCGCCTGACGACGTTGCCGAAAGGTTGTCGCGCCGGAGACAACGCCAATGCGTTCCGCGGCGGTTTCCGCCTGTGGCGGAAGGACGCGCTCTCGCGCAACGTACGCGACGTCGGCATGCGTGCGTAGCGCGCGACGCGCCGACTCGACGACGAACCAAGTCCAGCCATGACGCACGCCATTCGCTCGCTGCAGGGATTCGAAGCCACACAGGTGAGCGCGACCGATCTCGAGGCGGTGTTCCTGCCGCGTCACGGCATGCTCGGCGCGTCGCTTCGACATCGCGGCGAGGAGTTGCTGCGTCGCGTCGACCAGTTGCCGAACGCCGCGGCGCGAGGCAGTACGGCGGGCATCCCGCTGCTGCATCCGTGGGCGAATCGCCTGTCGGACGCCTCGTATCGCGCGGCGGGAGAAGCGGTGACGCTCGACCTCGAGTCGCGTTTCCTGCATCTCGACGGCAACGGACTTCCGATCCACGGCGTGCCGTGGTCGCTGCTCGCGTGGCGCGTCACGCGGCACACGCCGACCGCGCTCGACGCCGAGCTCGAGTGGTCGAGCGAGGACGTGCTCGGCGTGTTTCCGTTTCCGCATCGCTTGACAATGAGCGCGGCGATCGAACCCGGCGCGCTCACGATCACGACGACGCTCGTCGCGGGACAACACGCCGTTCCCGTGAGCTTCGGCTTTCACCCGTACTTCGGACTGCCGTCGATCCCGCGATCCGAGTGGCGCCTGCGACTGCCGCAGATGCGGGCGATCGAACTCGACGCGTTCAACATTCCCACCGGGCGCGAGACGCCGTACGAGGGCTTCGACGGTCCGCTCGCTTCGATCGCGTTCGACCACGGCTTCCGCCTCGACGGGACGGCGTCGACACTCTCGCTCGCGGGCGGAGGTCGGATCATCCACGTCGATCTGCTCGCGGGCTACGGCTTCGCGCAGGTCTTCGCGCCGACGAACGATCCCTGCGTCGCGCTCGAACCGATGACGGCGCCGACGAACGCGCTCGTCACCGGTCGCGGATTGCGCCTCGTCCAACCCGGAGGCGAGTTCACCGCGACGTTCCGAATACGCGTCGAGGACGACCCGGCGTCGGCGTCGCATGGTCCGCGCCTCGTCCGCTGATCGTTCCGTCGGGAACGGCGATCGTGCGGGTCGTGCGAGTTGCGCCGATTGCGCCGACCTCCGAGTCGGGGACGGAGTCGTCGCGACCGGCGAGCGGTTCGTCGATCGCCGATCTATCGCACATGAACGCGATTTCAACGAAAGGCGGCCGGAACTGCGACACCCTCGAAGTCACGGACGGACGAAACGCCGCCCGTTACGTGATGGGCGGCGCCGTCGCGTGCAATCTCGGCCGAGTGCTCAATCTCTCGACGTCGGGTGCGCTCGTCGTCGCCCGATCGCCGCGCGTCGACGGCAATCTCCCGTTCCAGATCGGCGACGGCTCGACGACGCTGCGATGCGAAGGCCACGTGGTGCGCACGCGACGCCTCGGCCAGCACCGCTACGAGTGCGCGATCCGCTTCGGCGAACTGACCGAGGAGCAATCGAACATCATCGCGCGATTGGTCCGCGACCACCGCACGCTGAACGGCCAGCCGGTGCGGCAAGCCGCGTAAGGACGAGACGTGCGAATGTTGACCATGACGGCCGCGCGCGGAAATCCGCGCTGACGGCGTCGTCGCTTCGCATGGTGTGGGGGCGCTCGTCGCGCGGGGCGCGGACTCGCACGGCCGCACGCCGTGAGCCGTGCGACCCATCGCGCGACATAGCAATTGCAACTCAAGAAGACCTCAGCGAGCGAGGCGTTGGGGCGCTCAAAGTCTGGCCTCGGTTCGACTGCGCGCCGGTTGAGCATTGAGCATCGCCCTGCCGCGTGTTACCGTCGCTGAGCGTCCGAGTCGCAGCGCGCGAGACCAAGGCCGTGCCGACGGATGAACCCTGGGACGTGACGAAGGCGCCATCGCCGTTCGGAAGAGAAGCGCATCGCCTTGGCAGAGGAGACACTTCGATGAACAAAGTGACACCGTTCCTCATGTTCAACGACCAGCTCGAGGCGGCGATCGAGTTCTACACCGCGACGTTTCCGAAGTCGGAAGTGCGACACGTCGCTCGCACCGGCGAGGATGGCCCCATCCGTGCGGCCGAGTTCGTCGTCGGCGGTCAACACTTCATGGGCTACAACGGTGGTTCGTACTTCAGCTTCTCCGAGGGCGTCTCGCTCTACGTGGACTGCGCGGATCAGGCTGAAGTCGATGAATACTGGGACAAGCTCGTCAAGGCGGGAGCGACGCCGACGCAATGCGGTTGGATCAAAGATCCGTTCGGCCTCTCGTGGCAGATCGTCCCAAGACGCTTCACCGAGCTGATCGCTGACACGAACCCCAAGAAGGTGCAGGCCGTGATGGATGCCATGATGACGATGGTGAAGCTCGACGTTGCCGGGCTCGAGAGAGCCTACGACGAGGCGTAGGAGCGCTCGTCCCGTCCGGTGCCCGAGCTTTCCATGAATGCCGCCTGACCAGCCGCTGCGGACGAGCGAGGTCGCGGCCGACGAGTTGGAGGCGTCGATAGACCGCATCGCTTCGATACGGCTTCACCGAGTTGCAGTGCTCGGACTCAAGCTAGCGCCGTCATGTACCGCCGAACTCTTTTCCGCCAATTGCCGCGCTCAATGCAGCACATGCGTCGGTTCATCCAACAAGCCGTGCTTTGCCTCATCGCAGGCGGTGTCGCGAGCACCAGCGCCGCGTGGCTTGCTGGCTTCACGCTGCCCCCATCTCGGTATCCGACGAGCGCGATCCTCACGCGAGTCTCTGACGGGAAGAACGCGATCGTCGTGCGAGCCGAAAACGTGCTGCGCGTGCGGCGGCTCTCCTTTGATCAGGATCTCTTCGGAGAGCTGCCTGCCCCAACTGCCCCAGCGGGCGCCCTCTCCGAGTGCTTGCGGCTCGCGCTGCAAGCAGACCTGAATCGGCAGAGCGTGGAGGCTAAACGTCAGCCCGGGCGCTACGAGTCTGACACTCCGCTCCCCCTCCGACGATTGCAAGCGATCGTCTCTCTCGCGCCGTGGACGTCCGTGTCCGTCGCGTCCGGGTATGCCGAGACGATGAGCGACGGAGTGCCGCGCGTCGGACCAAGCCACGACGGCACGACGTGGTGGGCCCTCGAGGTCATCGACTCGACTGGCTGGCCGTTTTCCGCATTTGAGTGCTCGCTACGCATCGCGCCGCTGACGTGCAGCGAGCCCTTCTACGCAGAGGAGCATCGCGCCTTTCTGGAACCGTACGGAGAATTCATCGCGTGGCATGGGCTGCAGAATTCGGCAGTCGATCTCGCGGCTCACCGACCAGTCCCGCTCGCACCGGTGTGGCGAGGACTTCTCGCGAATGGGTTGGTCTGGTCACTCAGCATCGCGACGGTGCTGGCCGCGAGTCGAGCAGTCGTGACGTCGTTCAGGCGACGTCAGGGCCGTTGTCCACGGTGCGGGTTTGATCGCACACAATCGACTGAGCCACGCTGTCCGGAGTGCGGAACTCTGTCGAGGACCGACGAACAGGTTTGCTTAGTCAGGGCAGGCGATGACTCGGGCCCGCACCTTGTAGCTCACGTAGCGCTGCGAGTCGTTGTCGAATCGAAGGGCAATCGTCCTGTGCATCTCCTCGCCCGCGACTCGATGCGCGTGCATCCACACAGTGGCGACGCCCCGTTCGCCCGGAGCGAGCCGTAGCGGCGGGTAAATCCCTTGGCCGAGCGAGCCCACGAGCGCAACGCTCAGCGAGATGTCGGCGAGTCCTCGGTTTGCGACCTCGATACGCACGGGCACCTCCGTGCCCGCGCACACATCGCCAAGATCTGCCTCCGGTGGCGACAGTTCAACGCCGAGCGCTGCAGGGTCGGACACCCAAGGTGACTGCTCCGGACGCGTCGCCGCAGTCGGCTGGGCTACTGCGTGAACGTCGCCCGTTTGACACGACGCGAGCAACACGGTTGCGCCGCCCGCGAAAAGCCGCAATAGCGTGCGAGCGCCGCACCCCAAAGCGATCCGTCTGCTCATGAGGTTCTCCCCGTCACATTGCGCGCAGCCGCTCGCGCTGTCGAGCGTACTCGCGGATCGCGACGACGCCGGCCCCAATGTGCCGCTGAGCCACTGCGTCAATTGTGCCACACGATCCAACTCCTCTCGCACGCGCTGACGAAATCAGCACCCAAAATCAGCCGGGCGCGGAGCGGAACTTGTTGCCGGCTCCCCACCAAGGAGGGTGGCTCGAGCATCGAGCCTCCCGCCATCGCGTTGGCCATCTGCGACCGTGCGCATCCGATGGCGCTGGGACGAGCGCCGCGCCGACTGCGGAACCACCGAGGTCGTGGCAGCACAGTGGCACGCCAGCTGGACCGGGCAAGTGCCGGACTCGGCGCCATCGGTGCGGACATCGCAAGCGGGGCGATTACAGTCCCCGCATGGCCCCGTCCGTGTACGTCGAGACCTCCGTCTTGAGCTACCTCACCGCGAGGCCCAGTCGCGATGTCGTGACCGCTGCCCATCAGCAGATCACCCACGAGTGGTGGAACAACGCGCGTCCAATCGTTCGACTCTTCGTCTCCGAGCTTGTGGTCCAAGAGGCATCGCTCGGCGATCCCGGCTCCGCCGCGCTGCGTCTCGCAGCGATCGACAGCGTGCCCTTGTTGCGGCTGTCCGAGAACGCTCGCACCTTGGCGAAAGCTCTGGTGGCGGACTTGGCGATCCCGCCGACCGCGGTCGTGGATGCGCTTCACGTCGCGCTGGCTGCGGACAACGGGATAGAGTTCCTGCTCACCTGGAACTGCAAGCACATCGCCAATGCCAAGACTCGCACATTGATCGAACGTTCCCTCAGATCTCGCGGCTACGATCCTCCGGTGCTCTGCACGCCCGAGGAGCTCATGGAGCCCTAATCATGTCCGACGCGCGCCCAGCCGATCAGATCATCGACGAAGTTCGCCGCAACCGTGAGCAACTCCTCCGTGCGAGCGGCGGCTCCATCGACACGCTCTTCGCGGCCATCAAGGACGCGGAGGCCAAAGAGTCGCGTCCGGTCATCAAGCTGCCGTCGCGGCCGGTTCGCAAGTCGGACTCTGATGCGGCGTGAACGTCGGGTCCGCTCGCAGATCGCCCGTCCCGCTGCAACATCATCTTCTCAGCGGTCGTGATCGTGACTGCGGCGTTCTCGCTCGCCAGCGAGCTTTCGATGCTTGGGTCGCGATCGGTGCCCCTGCGCCGGCGCGATGTCCTCCACTTCGCGAAGAATCTCGGCGAGGCGGTCGAGTGGCACGTGACTGCGGAATTCCTCGTCGAGATCACGCGGGTGCAGTACATTCGCTACGCGAGGACGCGAGCCCTAGCCGCGTGGCGAGCGGTTCAGCTTGAACGTCGCGAAGCCGGATCACCGAGTGCGCACATACGGGCTGCATCCACTTCGATCCGCCGTGCGCCACGCATTGCGAGGCGCCTGGCCGCGCCTACCGCTCTGCGCTGTCGCTGGCCTTGCCGCGACTGCTGCCACCGCGGTGATCGGAGCACTCTTGCCTCCTCACGGCCGACCCGTGGCCACGGATGTCGACGGTGCCAGTTCGCTCGACCATTGTGCTGTCCGATCCTCGTTCATTTCAAACTATCTTTCATCGCGGACGGTCAGCGTTTGCAGGTCGCTGCTCTTCCCGCAGTGGGAGACGACGGCGCATCTTTGCCCAGAACTCGACAGGCTCCGCGAGCAGTGGCAGTCGGAATCGCTCTCGACCGAGTTCCCATTCTCGGTGGCAGCGAAAACCACTTTCGGCCCGGGCATGCGCGAACGGGACTTTCGGGCGCGATGTGTGGGTGTCGCAATTGCGTATCTGGCAGCCGCGACGCCTTCGAACCCTCCGCGATCTCAATCTGCTCAATTCGTACACGTCGCCGCGCTTGGCTGCGCAGGCTCCACGTGGTACGCCTTTGAAGTGCGCGATGCCATCGGATTCCCTTTCGACGCGCTCGTGTGCACGACTCGCTTGGCACCACTCTCCTTCAACCCGCCGTATTTCGCGGAACTTCGAAACGGCAAACCCATTGATCCGCCAATCGCGGGCCTGTGGAAGTCGATGGCATCCGCGCCCGAGTTCGCTCTCCGTGCCTATGTCCCGTCGCAGTGGATCCCGAACTGGCCCGGATTGGTCGCCAACCTTGTTTCCTGGTCAGTCTTCTTATGGTGCGTCATGGCGGGCTGCCTGGCAGCGCAGGCATGGCGTCGAATCCGACTCGGCTTGTGCCCGAGTTGTGGCCATGACGCTGGGCGAACATCCGCTTCCAGTTGTCCCGAGTGCGGAGAAGCACTCCGACCGTAGCGAGCGACGCACGATGGCCGAGGCATGATTCCTCAAGTGCACTCACGAAACCGTGAACGTCGATCCGACCGTCTCGTCGACCACGCGGTATTGGACAACCGCACGGTCCGACTCGATGCAGGCCCCCACTGAAGATCGCGCGGATTGAGCATCAATCCCTCGCGTGCTACCCGACGATGACGTTGCGGTCTGGATACTTGATTTCGTCGACGGCAGGTCGGTCGTGCGCGCCGGGCATTGCGATATTGAACTCAGCGTCCCTTCACCGACCACGGATTTCAAACGGATCGTCTTTGCTCGACGCGCTCCACGATCTCACAAGACGGTGAAAAGGCCAGAGCGAGCGTGCGCTCGGAGTACGGTGCGGAGCGCTCGAATTGGTATGTCGATTCAGTTCAGCCGCCGACGTCCGATCCATCGGCTCTTCCGTCGGAGGTGGTGCCACACTCGGGGCATCGTCGTGTGTGACCTCGCTGGGGGTAGCCACACACGTGACACCGCCCGCTGAACGACCTCGCAAGTATCGCCAAGAACGACGGCACTGGGACGAGCAGAAGCGTCGCGAGCGCCATGGCGGCCCAGCTCGCGACGAGCAAGGCAAAATGTACCGGCCGAATCCCAACCGGCCAAAGCCTTGCAAACTCGATCCGGGGGCAAGTCTTCATCTCAAGTGCATGGTCTGTATGTCGCGTGGTCAAATCGCCGGAGGCAGTCCTTCGGTCGATCGCCACACCCCAGAAGCCGGAGAACGGCCATCCCCCACGGTCGGCGCGCACGGCAGACACCCGATCGCCCGCGGGCAGTCGCTCGAGCGCCGCGGTCGGGCACGAGTCGTCAACGGACAGGAGAGCCGCGCGAATTTGCGCTGGCTCAACGCGAGTGCCCGGCCACGGAGCCGCGGTCAGCATCGAAGACGTTCCCATCTGCTGCCTTGTGAAGCAAACGTCGCCGTCCCTCCATTCCTCAATCGCCTGAGGACCTGAAGCCAGCAACGCGGGGAGCGCAACCGAGCCGATCGCGCCAAGCGGCGCGACGGCCAGAGCGAGGGCTATGGCGGAGAGCAAGTAACGCTCTGGTGATCGAACCGCGAGTCGTCGAAGTGAGCAACGGGATGCAGCGACCGCAACGCCGGTGATGAGAGCGGTGCCCGCGTCCACCACCAGGTTCAACGGGAAGATCTGCCCGGGTAGCGCGAAGTACGGCGTCGTAATCGCGGTGCCGGCCCCCATCGCCTCAACATCTGCCGGCTTCTTCCACAGACCGAAACCGAGTGTGACGTCGACGCTTGAGTCGGAGGGCACCTCCAGCATCTCGAAACGTCCCCAGTCCAAAGGTAAACCGAATTGCAACGCCCATGTTCGCTCGACGTGCAGGTCATCGTCGTGCGCGAACCACCTGTCGGTCACATCCAGCGTTGCCCCCACCTTGCGGTAGCGAGAGTGAGACCAGTCTGTCCCCGCCTCGCGTAGGACGCGGTCCGACGAACTGAACGTAGCCCAAGATTGCGGCCCGAGAGTCAGCAGCAGAAAGATCGGGAAGCCGACGATGCAGCCCTGCGCCATGATGCGACGTGGAGCCGCGGGCCTCCGGCAGAACTTGATCGCCTGCATCGAGTCTTCCTTGGAGGTCTAGCGTTCGCTGAGGCCACACCAATCCGCAGCCGCGCCAATCGATCGCAGAAGCAACTACTCATAGATCGACTTGGCCGAACCAACGCGACCGTTCTCGTTCCCCACATCAAGCCTACCGCGCATCCAAGGCATGAGTGCGCTCGCGTGTATGACACGCGCAGACTTCGCCGTCACCGTCATCGGCGCGTCTGAACCGCCCCATCCTGTCGCAACGCCATCGCGCGCGAGGCTCGAATCCAGTCGCTCTCGACCCAAGTCATCGCCCCACTCGCTAATACCCCGCGCGCTTGTCGACCACGTTCACCAGCGGCTGGCCCGCGTCGAAGCGACGCAGATTCTCGCGCAGCACGGTCCAGCCGCGCTCCTCGGTGATCGACGCATCGGCCGCGATGTGCGGCGTGATGATCACGTTCGGCTTGCGCCACAGCGGATGGTCCGACGGCAGCGGTTCCGGATCGGTGACATCGAGGCCCGCGCCGGCGATCTGGCCCGACGCCAGCGCTTCGAGGAGCGCGTTCGTGTCCACGACCTTTCCGCGCGCGATGTTGATCAGATACGCGCCACGCTTGCAGCGGGCGAACATCGCGGCATCGAAGAGGCCCTTCGTCTCGTCGGTGAGCGGCACCGCGAGCGCGATGACGTCGGCCTCGGCCACCATTGCCGCGAGGTCGGACGGCTTGCCAACCTTCGCGACGTAGTCAGGCGCCGGGTCGTCGCTGCGTCGCGTCGCGATCACCCGCATGCCGAATCCGTGGCCGCGCTGCGCGATCTCGGTGCCGATCCCGCCGAGCCCGACGACGAGCAACGTGCGCCCCGCGAGCGCGACGCGCGGCAGCGTGTTCGAGTCGTCGCGCCGCCACTTACCCTCGGCCCGGTCGGCGATGGCCGTGGGCATGTCGCGCGTCAGCGTAAGCAACAGCGCAAACGCGTGATCGGCGATCGCAGGCCCGTGCACGCCGCGGAAGTTCGTGAGCACGACGTCGTCGCGCTTCATCAACTCCGGCGCGGCTAACAGGCGGTCGACGCCCGCGCTCAGCGCTTGCACCCATCGCAGGTTCTTTGCGGCCTTCAGGAACTCCTCCGTCGCGTAGTAGCCGTCGACGGCCTGCGCCTCGGCGGCCCGCGCGAGCGCCTGCTCGCGCGTCAATCCGACGACGACCTCGACGTGCGGCGCGATCTCCCGCAACTCCTTGAGCCGCTCCGGGGCGAACTCGCGGGCAAAGTAGGTGAGTCGTCCGGCGTCGTGGTCGCGGACGATGGCCACCCGCGCGTTGCGCAGCGACCAGAATCCCGCGGCGTCGCCGGGCGGCGACTGCGACGCCGCGGCGAACGCGACGACGACCGAGGCGAGGACGAACGCGACGAGGCGGCGAGCGGCGCTCGATGACATACGGTCAGGCTAACAGGTCGAGCCTGGCGCCGAGGTCGCTGCGCAGGACTCGATCCGGATCGACCGAGCGCCGCAGTTCGCGGAACGTCGCCAACTCGGCGTCGCCCCACGCCGCGCGAATAGTTTCGGGCGACGCGGTCGCATCCTTCGCGAAGTAGATGCGCCCCCCGGCCGACGTGACGATGCCGTCGAACTCGCGGCACAGCGCCCACAGCCGCTCGCGCCTCGCATCGGTGACGCGAAAGTCCATCGCCAGCGAGTACCCGTCGACCGCGTGCGTCAAGAGGAACGGCTCCGCGCGATGGCGCTTGTAGACGAGGAGATACGGCGGCAAGCCGCGATCCTGCGCGAGGCGGATCAGTTCCGCGTGCACGCGCAACGCTTCGCGCAGCGGCACGAACGACTGGTACTGGATCAGCCCGCCGCGGCCGTAGGACCGCTTCCACCCCGGCACGTAGTCCAGCAGGAACGCGAACGCGGCGTGCGATTGGAGATAGCTCGTCCCGCGCCGCGCCTCGCGCACACCGGCGCCGTCCTTCAGCGCGTTGATCGCGCGCATGCCGACGTCGTTCACGAACGGGCGCAGCAACATCCACATGCACGACTTCGGCACGACACCGAAGAGCCGGGTCGGCAACTCTTGTCGCGCGACGTCGAGCGATTCGCGGGCCAACGGATCGTCGCCCGGCCCGGCGTAATCGGCGCGATGCACGATGCCTCGACCCAGGCGCGGGCCGCGGGCGAAGCCGTCGATCCAACCGACGAGATAGTCCGCCTCCGCGCAGTGGCGATCGAAGGTGTCGGCCATCTCGCGCAGCGAGCGCGGCGCGAACACCGAGACCTTGAGTCGACCGCCCGGCACCTTTCGAAGACGGAGCGTGACGTCGACGACGCATCCGAGCAGTCCGAACGATCCTGGCACCGCGTGAAAAAGCGACGAGTCCGATTCGCGCGAGACGCGGCGCGTCTCGCCCGACGGCAGCACGATGGTGAACGCGTCGACGTGGTTCGCGATCGTCCCCGCGTGAAACGCGTTCTTGCCGTGGATGTTCGCGGCAAGCACTCCGCCGAGCGTCGGCACTGCGGTTCCCGGGACGACCGGCGGCCACCATCCGTGCGGGATGCCGAGCCGCCACAAGTCGGACACGCGCACGCCCGCTTCCGCGCGCACGATGCCGGTGGTCGGATCGAACGCGAGCACGCGATCCATCGACGAGAGGTCGACGACGAGCCCACCGCCGTTGAGCGCCGCGTCGCCGTACGCGCAGCCGCCGCCGCGCAGGCCGACCGTGACGCGTCGCTCGCGGGCGCGACGGAAGATTTCCGCGACCTCCGCGGCGCTCGTCGCCCGCACCACGTCGGCCTCGCTCGAGACCGCGCCGCCCCAACCCGACAGGCGTGACGTCGGTGCGCGATCAGACATTGAGGCGCCGGAAGATGAACGACGGAACGTGACGAATCACGAGCAAGACGAATCGCCACCACCCCGGCACGTACACCGTCTGGCGGCGGCGCTCGCACGCGTTCACGATCGAACGCGCGCACGCGTCGGCGGAGATCGCGCCGATTGGATTCGGCACGCCCGCGATCATCGACGTCTTCACGTACCCAGGCTTGACGGTGACGACCGACACGCCGTGTCGGTCGAGTCGATTGCGCAGCGATTCGAGGAACGACGTGAGGCCAGCCTTCGACGCCATGTACGCCGGCGCGCCGATGCGCCCGCGATCTCCGGCCACCGACGAGATGCCGACGATCTGGCCCGCACGCGCCGCGAGGAAGCGGGCCGCGGCGACGTTCATCCACGCGATCGCACCGGTGAGGTTGATCGCGATCATCGCGGCGTCCTTGCCGGTGTCGAACTCGTCGGTGCGCACCATCGGCATGATGCCCGCGGCGAAGACGAGCCGCGTGACCGGTCCTTCGAGCCCGCGCTCGCACGCCTCCCACGCCGCGGCGACGCGCTCGACGTCGGCGACGTCGTGAGGCACCACGCAGACGCGCGCGCCGGGCACCGCTCGTCGCACGCTCTCCGCGACCGACTCGAGCGCGTCCGCGCGACGCGCGACGATCGCCACCGACGATCCTCGTCGCGCGAACTCGAGGGCGAGCGCCGCGCCGATGCCGGACGACGCTCCAACGATGACGGTTCGGTTGAGACTCTGCATGCCGCGCCCGCGCGGGCGAATCCTACCGGTTGCCCGATCGCCGTGGCCCGACGGGGGCCATCAGAAGAGCGGATAGATGAACGGCGCCGCCGCGGTCGATCCGATGAGCACGAGGATCCCGATCGCCAGAAGTACAAGGATGATCGGGATCAGCCACCATTTCTTGTTGTGCAGGAGGAGATCGAGGAGCTCGGCGAAGAGGCCGGCGTTCTGCCGCTGCGCCTTCTGCTCGAACGTGCGAGCGACGTTGTCCGGGGCTTTGTGCTTGGCTTCGCTCATGGCGATCTCGCGCTCGCTCGTCTTCCGTCACGACTGTCGCAGATAGCGCTCGGAATCGACTATTGGTTCGCGGCGCTTCCAGTAGGTCTTCGCCGCGCGATCGAATCGTCGCTCCATCGGGTCGCGTCCCGCCAGGCGCAGGGCGATGCCGATCGGCGTGACCACCAGGTAGAAGACGATCGCGAGGAGGACATGCGAAAGGCTCCAGCCGATCGGGAGGACGGCGAACATCCACGCGCGATAGACGCGCACGGACAACGACGGTACGAACGCAACGCCGGCGGCGCCGACGACGCCGATCGCGCAGCAGAGGACGAAGCACCATCGGTGCACGGTCGCGACGTCGCCGCCGGCGCTTCGCGTCGCCGCGCCGAGCGCCCACCACGCGAGGAGGACGATCGGGATCGCCGCGCCGATTCGCTGCTCGCGGCGCGGAAAGTCGGCGTTGAGGGCGAACGATACGGCGAAGCACGCGGCGGCCACGAGGGCAAGCACGAGGAGTCCCGGCGCGCCGGGCACGAAGAACCAACCGACGAACGGGAAGAACGCGAGCCACAGCGCCGCGAACACGCGGAGCTCGGTCCTGCTGGGATTTGTCTTGACGTCGATGACCGCCACGTTGACTCCGTCACGCTAGTCGAGCTTGAACTGCGCAAGATATTCCTCGTTCCGCACCACGTCGCCGCCGGGTTGATCCTCGCGCAGGAGGACGAACCGCTCGAGCACGAGCGCGTCCATGTTCGTTCCCATGAAGCAGCGGTAGGCCTCCTCGGGCGTACACACAATCGGTTCGCCGCGCACGTTGAAGCTCGTGTTGATGACCACGGGGCATCCGGTGCGCCGCTCGAACGCCTGAAGCAGCTTGTGATATCGCCCGTGCCGATGTCGGTCGACGGTCTGTACTCGCGCCGAACAGTCGACGTGCGTGATCGCGGGAACCGTCGATCGCACCGCGTTCAACTTGTCGAGCCCGACGCGGGCGGCGCCGTCGGCGCCGCCCGCGGTCCGCTTGTCCTTCGCCACCGCCGCGACCAGCAGCATGTACGGACTCGGCTGGTTCGGACGCATCTCGAAGTAGTCGTGCACGCGCTCCTCGAGCACGCTCGGCGCGAACGGCCGGAACGACTCGCGAAACTTGATTTTCACGTTCATCGTCGTTTGCATCGCCGACGATCTCGCGTCACCGAGGATGCTGCGACAGCCGAGCGCCCGCGGGCCGAACTCCATGCGGCCCTGCACCCAGCCGACGACCTTTTCCGATCCGATCAGCCGCGCCGTCTCCTCGACGAGATCGTCCTCGCGTTCGAAGAAGCGGTACTTCGCGCCGCGGGCGTCGAGGAACGCGCGGATGCGGTCCTCGTCGAACTTCGGGCCGAGCAGCGATCCTCGCTGCGAATCGTGCGCGTCGGCGGTGCGTGCGTTGCCGAGCAACTGGTGCCAGATGAGGAGCGCGACGCCGAGCGCTCCGCCGGCGTCGCCTGCGGCCGGCTGAATCCAGATGTCGTCGAACGGCCCTTCGCGCAGGATGACGCCGTTGCCCACGCAGTTGAGCGCCACGCCGCCGGCGAGGCAGAGCTTCTTCATGCCGGTCACCGCGTGAACATGCCGAGCGCTGCGCAGCATGATCTCTTCCGTCACCTTTTGGATGGACGCCGCCAAGTCCATCTCGCGCTGCGTCAGCTTCGCCTCGGGCTGGCGCGCCGGGCCGCCGAACAGCCGCTCGAACTTGCGGCTCGTCATCGTGAGCCCTTGGCAATAGTTGAAGTACGACATGTCCATTCGGAACGAGCCGTCGTCCTTCACGTCGATCAGCTCGCGCATGATCGCGTCGTAGAACGTCGGCTCGCCGTACGGTGCAAGTCCCATCAGCTTGTACTCGCCGGAGTTCACCTTGAAGCCGGTGAAGTACGTGAACGCCGAATAGAGAAGCCCGAGCGAGTGCGGAAAGCGAATCTCGTGCGTCAGGTCGATCCGGTTGCCGCGACCGACGCCGAAGCTCGTGGTGGTCCACTCGCCGACGCCGTCGAGCGTAAGGATCGCGGCCTCGTCGAACGGACTCGGAAAGAACGCGCTCGCGGCGTGCGACTCGTGATGCTCGGGAAAGACGATCCCGCGACGGTAGCGCCCGCGCAACTCGCGCCGGATCATCCGCGGCAGGTAGAGCTTTTCCTTGAGCCACAGCGGCATCGACGCGGCGAACGACGCGAACCCGCTGGGCGCGAAGGCGAGATACGTCTCGAGCAGGCGCTCGAACTTCAGCATCGGCTTGTCATAGAAGCCGACGTAGTCCAGTTGCGACGCGTCGATGCCGCCTTCATCGAGGCAATACGCGATCGCGTGCGAGGGAAAGCGATGGTCGTGCTTGACGCGGGTGAAGCGCTCCTCCTGCGCCGCCGCGACGATCGTGCCGTCGACGACGAGCGCCGCCGCCGAGTCGTGGTAGTACGCGGAGATGCCGAGGATCGCCGTCACGGGCCGCGCCTCGCGGACGGCGGCAGGAGCGACATCATGCGCCGATAGTGCTGCGCGTAGCGCTCGTCCCTTAGGCCTTCGTTCACGATCGCGACGGCCTTCTCGACCTGGTTCGAGTTGACGTACGCCACCACGAGCGGTTCGTGCGCGCCGACGCGACCGAGGTCGGTGAGTTTCGACGCGGCAAGCTCGAGCGCCGGGATCGCCTCGGCGTACTCGCCGAGCAGCACGTGCAGTTGTCCGACCATGCGCTCGGCCATGCCGGTCGTCGCGCGACCGGTCGTCATGAGAAACTCGCCTCGCGCGATCGCGTCGCGAGCGATGCGCCGACTCTCGTCGTCGAGACCGTTGTGAAGCTGCGCGCGGCAGGCGAGCATCATGTAGCGATACTCGAGTTCCCACGAGCCGTACGGCGTGACGGAGTCGGCCGCGACGCGGAAGAGCGCCTCGGCCTCGGCGAGACGGCCGAGCCCGACCAGCGCTCTCGCCACCATCCCGGTGATCGGTCGGTTGTCGCCCTTGTGCGTCGCCGGATCCTGCCAGAGGTGAAGTTGCTCGACGATCTCGGGTGGCGACTCGGCCTCGATCTTCCGGCACAGCGCGTCGAAGCGCTCGAAGAACTCCGGCGTCGACTCCTTGAAGAACGGAATCGCCGCCAACGTTCGCATGGCGTGCGCCGCGGCGTAGTCGTCGTAGCGGTTCGCGCCGAGCCGCGCCGCGTAGTCGGTCCAGTGTCGCAACGGGCCGGCGTCCGCCGTTCCGATCGGCGACGGCGCGTTCGCGAGGGACTCGACGATCGCCCGCGCGGCGAGAGCCTGCCCTTCGAGCGAGAGGTGCACGTGATCCGCCATGAGCTCCCAGCCGATGCTGCCGCCGTCACTCGCGCTGCGAAACGTGGCGGGCAGATCGCACAGGATCGCGCCGCGCGACTCGGCCGCGCGGCGAATCGCCGCGACCGACATGCTCGGCGGACGCCACGGCATCGGATCGAGGTCGATCGCCGCCGCGAGTTCCTTGGCCGACTCGTCGCACTCATGCAGTTCGAAGAGCGCGCGGCCGAGCAGGAAGTGGGCGTTCGCGTTCGACGGATGGATCGCGAGCGCGCGACGCGCCGCGTCCGCGGCCGCCGCGGGATCGTTCGGCAGCGCCTCGGTCGCCGCGGCGAGCGCGGATCGCAGCGCGTCGCGATCGGCCGCGGAGAGCCCCGCGAGATCCGCCGTGCCGAGCGGCGCGAGGTCGCGCTCGTTCGCCGGCGGGAGGCACACGACGGCGGGCACGCGCGCCGCGGCGCAGCGATCGAGCATGTCGCCGACGAACGTCTCGAGATTGCGGGCCGCCGCCGCCCGCGCCGGGTCGTCGGGACCGATGTACGCGCGACCGACCATCGCTTCCATGAGCGTCTTCGGCTGGTCCTCGGCGTCGCCGCGCAGCTTCTGATCGATGAACTGCGCGATCGCCAGCGAGCGCGTGGCGCGCATGAGCCGGATCATCCAGGGCGATCGCCCGGCGAAGTGGAGCGACGCGACGCCGTAGGCGCCGTAGAACTCGTTGTTGCCGAGATAGATGACGACGAGGTCGGGCGAGTACGCCAGCGACTCGGTGAGAAGACCGAGCGCCGGGAACGAGGCGATGGCGGTCGTGCCGAGGTTGACGACCTCGATCTTCCGATCAGGCCACACGTCGCCGAGCATCGCCGCGAGAAACGACGCCCATGACAGCGGCCGCGGATAAGGATTTCCTTTCGCCGCCGACTCCCCGATCACCATGATGCGGAACGTGCCAGCAGGCTTGGGCATCTCGAACGCGGTGCGATCGAGCGAACCGGCGCGGATGCGCGGCCCGAAGAAATACGAGGTCGGGCCGCCGTGATCGGTGAAGACGAGCGTCGATCCGTTCGGCAGCTTGCCCGTCTCGACGAAGGTCGGCGCGTAGCCTCCATATCCGGCGATCCGCAGCGCGGCCTCGATCGCGCCGACGACGAGCAGCGTGAAGAGCGCGGACATGGAGACGAGCGCGAATCGGCGCTGGCGACGCGAGAGGCGCCGGCGCGGAGACGCATCGGCTGCGGCTGGCTCCGTCGACGCCCCGTCGATCTCGTTCGGCTCGTGTTCGGATTCGGCGTCCATGCGTGCTGCCTCGTCCCGCCGACGGACGCTCGCGGCGCCGCAGCGGACGGCTCGGGGAGTATCGCCCATCGCCGTCGTCGGCGGAAGTCGAAATGACGCTCGCGCGCCGATGACGCGGCGGCAATCACGCGGCATCGGCCGCCGATGCGCACGCGATCGCGGCGTCGCGCCATCGAGGCGGAATCGGCGCTGGAACGTCCGTAATGCGAGCGGTTCGCTCCCGCGCGATGCGGTCCTCGATCACAATGAAGCCGACATGCACAGCAAAGCCACCACCGTCGACGAGTACCTGCGCCAACTTCCTCCGGATCGGCTCGCCGCGATCGAAGCGGTCCGAACCGCCATGCGCAAGCACATGGACAAGGATCTGGAAGAGGGCATGCAGTACGGCATGATCGGCTACTACGTGCCACACCGGGTCTTTGCCGCGGGCTATCACTGCGACCCGAAGCAGCCGCTTCCCTATGCGGGCCTCGCCTCGCAAAAGGGACACATGTCGCTCTATCTCATGTGCACCTACGGCAACGAGGAGCTCAACGCGTGGTTCCGCGACGCCTGGGCAAAGACGGGCAAGAAGCTCGACATGGGCAAGGCGTGCATCCGCTTCAAGAAACTCGACGACCTGGCGCTCGACGTGATCGCCGAATCCCTGAAGCGAGCCACGGTGAAGAAGTACCTCGCGCACTATCAGTCGATGCTTGCGTCGATGGGAAAGCAATCCGACGCGGCGCGCGGTGTGAAGCCGGCGAAGAAGGCCGCCAGCAAGAGGGCGGTAGCCGAGAAGAGCGGGAACAAGAAGCCCGCGCCCACGAAGGAGGCGACAAGCAAGAAGGCGACAAGCAAGAAGGCGGCGAGCAAGAAGGCGAGCGCGGGATCGTCTCGCGCGCGGTGATCGATTCGCTCGCAACGATTCTTCGGGTCACTTGCCGTCGAGTGACGTCGCCGTCTGGAACGGGTAGTCCTCGACGGAACGCAAGACCGTCGGACGCAGCACGATCACCTTCCACGCGTCTTCCGGGCGCGCGCCGGGTACCGCCCACACCAGCGCGCCGCCACGAGGGATTGCCCGGTTTGCGAGATGCCGCGACGTCGACAACGCTCCAGCGCTCGACTCGAAGTCCGTCGTCGCGACGACACCGCTCGCGCCGTCCGTTCCGCGCACGGCGATGGAGCATCCATCGACCCGAGCACCCGCCTTGTCGGTCGAGCCCATCGCGATCTTGGCGTCGGTATCGAAGCGAGCGATCGCGGCCGGCGAGGAGCTGAGCGCGGCGCCCGGTATCGCTTCGATCGAACTGAACACGGCGTCGATGCGCTCGGGTCCCACCGTCGCGTCGGCCTTCGGCTTCGGGTTCGTCGTTGCGACCACGGTGCCGTCGCCGCGCACCTCCACCGCCGCGGGCACATCGAAGATGTTGACCATCCAAAGGACCTGCGGGTAGTCGCCTTGCAGCGGGTCGTATCGCTCGACGGATTGCGACGGCGATCGGCTCGCCGTGTCCGCGCCGCTCGGCGTCGATTGGCACGCGGTCGAGCCCATGACGAGGAGCGCGAGGATCGACGCGTACGAAACTCCGCGGCGCCATGGCGATACGGATCGCATTTGCTCCACGCGCTCCGTGATCCCACAAGACGGCGAAATGACCAGAGCGAGCGTGCGCCCGGAGGGCGCTACGGAGCGCTGGAATTGGCATGAGATCGGATTCGACGTGCGAGCCATCAATGACCTCCGTTTCGGCGACCTCCAGTTCGGCGACCTCCAGTTCGGCGCGATGCCGGCGCCGGCCTCGGCAGCATGATCGTGCTCGGCGCGCGGCACCGTTGTACTCCGAATGTCGGCGCATCGCCGACTCGGACCGTCGGCTGTTGCGCCGAGGTGACGTCGGGTACGCGGCACGGCGGCTCGCGACGTCGGAGCACGACGCTCGACCGCCGCTCGAGCGATGGCCGTAGGATGCGGATCCGCGAATCGTCGAAACCTTCGGGCGATGTCGCGGAAGAATCCGCGTCGGCAGCCCACGCCGCGAGATCAGGAGCATCGATGTCTCTTTCACAGCAGGAATCCGAGTCGATCGCCGCCATCTGCCTCCTCGCCGCACTTGCGGACGGCACCACGTCGGACGTCGAGCGCACTCGCCTCGAACGCGTGTTTGCGCTGTCCGGCGACTCGAATCACGCCGAGATCTATCGCCGCGTGGTGATGGGCGCGACGAGCGTCGACGTCGAAGCGTCGCGCCTGTCGAGCGACGAGGCCCGCCGCACCGCGCTCGACATGGCGATCGGCGTTTGCGACGCCGATGACGCCACCAACGACGCCGAGCGGGCCTTCGTTCGGCGGCTCGGCGCGGCGCTGCGCATCGACTCGTCGACGGTTGAAGAGGCGCTTCGCCGCGCGGACGAGCTCCGCGCCGACCTGGCGAACGACCCGGTCGCATTCAAGGCTGCAGGCGGTCCGCCGCCGCAGTTCGCGACCGCGAGCGCGACGGCCGCCGCGGCGACCAGCGGCGCGCTCGACGCCGAACTCGACGCGATGGTGCTCAACTACGCGAAGCTCACCGCCGCGATCGAACTTCTGCCTCAGAGCCTCGCGACCGTCGCGATCATTCCGCTCCAGGTCCGCATGGTCTATCGCATCGGGGCGCGCTTCGGCTATCAGCTCTCCGCGGCGCACGCTCGCGAGTTCCTCGGCGTCGTCGGCCTCGGCATGTCGTCGCAGATCCTCGAGGGCTACGCGCGGAAGCTCTTCGGCTCGCTCACGCGCGGCGTGCTCGGTGGCATGGCGGGCGCGCTCGCCGGCTACGCGACCGGACCCGCAGTCACGTTTGCTGCGACGTATGCGCTCGGCCACGTCGCGAAGCAGTACTACGCGGGCGGCCGCACGCTGTCGGCGATCGACCTTCGCGCCGTGTACGAGCGTGCGATGGACCAAGGACGCAAGGTGTACGAGCGCCACGCCGGCGACGTGCAGCGGGCGTCCACCGGGCTCGACGTCAGGAACGTCATGCAACTGGTGAACGGCGACGCGCGAGCCTGAGCCGCGCGGTGGTCACGAGAGCGCCGGGTGCCGCAACTCGCGCTCGGTGGCGCCGCGCGCGGCAACGCCGCCGTCGGCAGCGCGTATCGCCGGCGCGAATCGCGCGCGGTGGTCGAGGTATCGGCCGAACGAACGCATCGCTTGGTCGCTCGAGCGGAAGACCGGAACGCGCGACTCGCGCAGCTTGCGCACGAGCGCGTCGTACGCCGAACCCGAGTCGACGACCGCGACGACCGGCTTCTCGTAGTCCCGCGACAACCGTTCGAGCACGTCGGCCAGCGACTCGCGCCGCGCGATTTCGTCGGCGGTCGTCGCCAGCGCGGCCGTCAGCGGGATCGTCGACACGATCACGCCGTCGATCTCCGGACACTCAAGCATCGCCCGCGCGGCTGCCTCGTACGCGGGCTCGCTTGCCATCGGAGTGAGGTCGAGCGGATTGCGCGGGTTGACGAGTTCGGCGAGCCGGTTCTTCTGCAGCACGGCCACGATCGCGTCGCGCGTCGCAGCGGGCAGCTCCGGCAGATGCACCTCGTAGCGCGGACCGCGCACGCGATCGGCGATCCCGACCGCGTCGAAGCCGGCGTTGGTGATCGCGCCGAGGCGCGTGCCGCCCGCGACCTTGTGATGGAGCCCCGCCGAGAGCTCGAGCAACTGCTCGAACTCCGAGAAGCTGTCCGTCGCGAGCGCCCCCGCCGCGGTCACGCCCGCATCGCAGATGTCGTAGTCGCCCGCGACGGCCGCGGTGTGTCCCGCCGCGGCGTCGCGTCCCTGCTCGGTGCGGCCGGCCTTGTAGAAAACGACGGTCTTTCCGCCGTCGACGATGCGCCGGATCGCCTGCAGCGTGTCGAGCCCGTCGAGATCGTTGAAGCCTTCGACGTACACGCCGAGCGTGTGGATGTCGTCGCGCTCGCCAACGGCCTGGGCGAAGTCGGCGATCGTGAGATCGGCCTGATTTCCGAGCGAGATCGTGATGAGCGGATCGAGCGTCTCGAGATTGCTGAGTCGGCTGATGATGAAGCCGCCGCTCTGCGAGATGAGTGCGACGCCGCGCCCCAGCGCGTCGTTGCGCTTGTCAAGCTTCTCGTGCGGGACGAAGAACGTGTCGTAGCGGCCGGGGCGCGACTGCACGCCGAGGCAGTTCGGGCCGAGCATGACGACGCCCCCGTTCGTCTGCTCGTTCGACTGCTCGCGTGCCGCCGAGAGCGTCGCGCGGATGCGCTCGAGGATCGGCTTGCTCTCCGCGGTCTCGCCGGCGCCGCCGGGAATGACGATGAGCGAACGCACGCGCTTCGAAGCGATGCTCTCGTCGAGGAGCGCCGGCACCTGATCGGCCGACGCCGCCATCACGACGAGGTCGGTGACGCCCGGCAGCGCCGCGATCGACGGCACGCAGCGCACGCCGTCGATCTCGTCCTGTCCTTCCTTCACCACGCGCACCTGGTCGCGCGGATATCCGCAGCCGAGGATGTTGTTCAGGATGATGCGCCCGAAGTTCTGGCCGCGCGACGACACGCCGAGGACCGCCATGCTCTTCGGCTCGATCATGTGCCGGATGTTCTCGATCGGTCGCGGGCGCGGACGCTTCGTCGCCGTCGCCAGCCGACCGCGTCCGTCGAGCGGCACCATGCGCTGCCGCCGGAACGCGAACGGATTCACCTCGAGCTCCGCGACGTCCGGGCCGACCTCGCCGCGGTCCACGCAGAAGCGCCGCGCGAGTCCGATGAATGCGCGGAAGCAGCGCAGCAATTCACCGTCAGACACGATGCGGCGATGGCCGCGGGCCTGGCCAGAGATCATTTCGTATGCGGCGGTCTGACGGAACTGCTCGAAGAACTCCTCGGCCGTCGTCTCGGTGGCCACGGCCTTGGCGACGGCGGCGCCGGGCCGCATCACGCGGGCGAGATACTCGGTGTCGACGCCGCCGAGTCCCGCGGCGACGACGGGGCCGAACTCGCGCGTCGCACGAATGCCGACGAAGAGTTCCTCGCCGAGTCCCTGTCCGCCGCGCTCGACGAACTCGACGACGAGGACGCCCGACACGTCGGCGCCCTTGCTTCGGTGCAGTTCGATGAGGCGGTCGATCTCACGCGAGACCATGTCGTGACGCTTGGTGCAGAAGACGACGCCCTTCGCGTCGCTCTTGTGCACCACGTCCGCCGAGACGATCTTCAGCACCACCTGATCGCCCGGGAAGAGCGCCAGCGCCTCTTCCGAGAGCAGGCTGTCCGTCGGCAGAAACACGTGATGCGGCGGCGAGATCGCGCCCACGAGTTGCACGATCTGATAGACCTCGTGCTCGAAGAGCTGGCGCCGGTCCGACTCGTAGACATCCATGAGCAGGCGCTCGACGGCGTGCGCCTCGGCGCCGGAGAGCGCCTCGTCGCGCTCGCTTACCGCGAACACCGGACCGTCGGTTTGTTCCGCGGCGGCCAAGTGTTCCGGACCGAGCGTGTCGATCCACTGGCGCACCGCGCGCGACGCGCCGCCTCGGTCGAGTCCCTGCTGGTACGCGGCGGCGGCGCTGCGTCCGAAGCGCAGCGCGCGTCTGCTGGCTTCGACGACCTGCTCGCCCTTGTCGCCGAACATCTCGCCGATCGCCCGCTCGAGATCGGCCTCGGTGAAGCAGAGAAATCGCGACGCCGCGCCGAGCATCGCCATGTTCGCTGCCCGACCGGAGCCAGCGGCCCGCGCGAGACGCTCGGCGTCGACGACCACGTGACGCGGCAGCGCGGTGATCCGATCGATCACCTGCTCGACCGCGGGATAGTTGCCGATGTTCACGAACGCGTTCGCCGACGCCACCACCGCGCCGTCCGGCGCAAGCATGTGCACGTAGCGAAGCGCCTCGAGCGGCTCGACGGCGATGAGCACGTCGACGCGACCCGCGGGAATCAGGTCGGAGTGGATCGGCTGGTCGGACACCCGCAGATGCGACTGCACCGCGCCGCCGCGCTGGCTCATGCCGTGGACCTCGGCCTGCTTGACCTGCATGCCGCGGGCGACCGCCGCGGTGGAGATCGCCTTCGCGATCGTCAGGATGCCTTGTCCGCCGACGCCGGCCAGGATGATGTTCTGTTGCACGAGCCGCTCCTGATGACACCCGAACGCGCCGCTACGGCGTGGGTTGTGCCCGCACCGTGAGCGTGCAGGCGCAGCCGGCGCCGCACGCGGAGGCGGGACCGGCCGGCTTGGACTGGCGCTTCACGTGGATGCACGCGCGCCGGGGAATGATGACGCTGAGCCCGCGGTACTCGACCTCGCGCCGGATCAGCGCGACGTTCGCCTCGTGGTTCTTGGCCAGCGGCTCGATCACGTGCAGGTGATCGGGATCGACGCCGAGCGCCCGCACGATCTCGACGAGACGGTCGCCGCACGAGAGCGAGTCCTGCGCGCCGGTCATGCCCACGGTCGCGTTATCGAGGATGAACACGGTGATGTTCGCGTTCGCGCGGGCGGCGCCGATGAGCGGCGTCATGCCCGAGTGCGCGAACGTCGAGTCGCCGATCGTGCAGATCACCGGATGCGCCCCCGCCTGCGCCGCGCCGAACGCCATCGCGATCGACGCGCCCATGTCGACGCACGAGTGCACCGCGCGGAACGGCGGCAGGACGCCGAGCGCGTAGCAGCCGATGTCGCTGAGCATGTAGGCGTCGGGATGCGGTGCGAGCGCCTCGATGATCGCCTTGAAGCTGTCCGCGTGCGGACATCCGCGGCACAGTTGCGGCGGACGCGCCGCGAGATCGCTCAGCGGCTGCGCGGCGCTCACGAACGGAACGCCGAGCGCGGCCGCAACGCTGTCGGGAGTCAGCTCGCCGTCGCGGGGCAAATCGCCGCTGAGCCGTCCCTTCACCGCCTTGCCCGCGAGACCGAGCACGCCGTTCAGCCGGCGCTCGACGAAGGGATAGCCGTCCTCGACGACGATGATCTCGTCGCAGTGATCGACGAACTCGCGGATCAGTCGCACCGGCATCGGGTACCGACCGATGTGCAGGAGCGAGTCGCCCTCGTAGTCGCCGAGCGCCTCCGCGACGTAGTTCTGCGCGATGCCCGTCGCGATGATGCCGCGCTTCCCGCGCAGGCGAATCCAGTTCGACTTCGACGTCTCCGAGTCGTGCAGCAGTCGCGGCTGCAGGTCGAGCAATCGACGGTAGCGCCGCCGCGCGTTCGAAGGTACGAGCACCCAGTCGTTCGGCTCCGGGCGCGGATATCGCGGCGCGGCTCGGCCGGTTGCGCGGGCATCGTTCGACGTCGCACCCGACGAGTCGATCGTCAAGCCCCCCGACAAGCCCCCCAAGGTCACGTTCGCGCGACTGTGACAGAGGCGCGTGACCATGCGCACCATCACCGGCAATCCGACGGCCTCCGAGTACTCGAAGGCTTCGAGCACCTGGTCGTACGCCTCCTGCTGGCTGCTCGGCTCGAACAGCGGCACCTGCGCGAACTCGTGGTAGTAGCGCGTGTCCTGCTCGTTCTGCGACGAGTGCATGCCCGGGTCGTCACCGACGACGAGGACGATTCCGGCATTCACGCCGGTGATCGCCGAACTCATGAACGGGTCTGCGGCCACGTTCAGGCCGACGTGCTTCATCGAGACGAGCGCCCGCCGGCCCGCGTACGACATGCCGAGCGCCTCCTCGTACGCGACCTTCTCGTTCGCCGACCAGAGGGCGCTGATGCCGCCGGGCTCACCCACGGGGCGCGCGTGCTCCTCGATGTACTCGAAGATCTCTGTCGCCGGCGTGCCGGGATACGAGAACACGCCACCGATCCCCGCATCGATCGCGGCCTGCGCCGCCGCCTCGTCGCCGAGGAGGAGTTCGCATCGAGCGCGGTCCGTCAACGCGGTCGTCGGTTGCGTGCGGGAATCGAGGCCAACATGTCGGATGTCGTGATGCACCGACGCGACTTTAGCAGGCGCACGCCACGATCGCAGTCACCTGGAGACGACGTCGAGCTCTTCCGGCGCGCCGCAGCCGTTGCATCGCGAACGACGCGGCGCGCTTCGCGGAACGAAGCTCCGAGATACCGCACTTGCGGCGTCGCCTCGGCCGACGTAGCCGCGAACTCACGGGCTCAGGCGCACGGCGGACCACTGCGCCGAGGGCGCGTCGATGTCGCGCTCCCAACGGGCGCGATCGTGGAGGCGCCCCTCGCGTCCGGTCCACAGCTCGACGGCGGCGACCCGCAATCGGAAGCCGCCCCAATAGTCGGGCCGTTCGATCGTGCCGCCGAGCGCGACGCGCTTGGCGATCGACATCGCGTCGGCGAGCAACTGCTCGCGCGAGTCAATCGTCTGGCTCTGGTGACTCACACACGCGCCGATGCGCGAGATGAGCGGACGACTCTTGAAGTACGCGTCGCTCTCGGCGGCGCTCGTGCGCTCGACGCGTCCCTCGATGCGGGCCTGCCGCACGGCGTGCGGCCAGTAGAAGACCGTCGCCGCGTGCGGGTTCTCGATCAGCTCCTCCCCCTTCCGGCTGCGGTAGTTGGTGAAGAAGAGAAGCGCCGGCGGGTCGAGCTCGATTCCCTTGCACAACACGACGCGCACCGACGGCATGCCGCGCGCGTTCGCCGTGGCCAGCGACATCGCGTTGAAGTCGTCGTAGCGGCCGCTGCGGCGTGCGTCCTCGAACCAGGCCGAAAGGAGCGCCATCGGTTCGGACGGCAACTCCTTCGGCAAATCCTGGCACGCCAAGAGGCGCGTGAGCAGGCTGATGACGGCGCCGGGTTCGTGCGTCGATTCTGAACTCATGCCGCGGAGTATCGCCGAGCGCCGCCGCTTCGGCGATTCCGCCGCTCAACCTCGCGACCAGCGCTCGAAGGCGGGCAGGTGGTTGTTCAACGAGACCGCGCGCAGCCGCTCGAACGCGGCGCGGACGTCCGGTTCGGTCGTATTCGCGAGCATCCGGTCGTACATCGCCACGTTGTCGCGCTCGAGCTGCGCCGCCAATCGGTTGCATTCGGTGAGCGTGCTCGGCACGGCGGGCACGTTTGGCGGCGGCCCGGACGGCGCGGCGAGGTCGTAGCGCTCCAAGAGCGTTCGCACCAGCGCCTCGTGGCGCTCCTCCGCGTGCACGACGTTCGAGAACGGTCGCACGTCTCCGTATTTCGCGATCACCGCGGCGTAGAACGCCTGCGCCCGTCGTTCGTCGATCATCGCGGCCCGAAGGTCGTCGGCAGTCGTCGCGCTCAACGCCGTCGCGGCGCTCGGGCCGGGCAGCGTGCAGACGCAAGCGCCCCCACAACGCGCGGCGCATTGGGTTCCACACTGGATTCCGCACGGGGGACCGAACGCGCCCGCTGTGGTCGTCTCCTTGTCGCTCGCGCACGCAATGAACATCTGCGACGCGATCGCGGCGGCGACGATTGCAAAGGGAAGTCTCAACATGTCACACCTCCTCGATCAGCCGTCGCCGCGACACGCGGCGTCGGCGCAAGGAAAACGAGTCCTCGCACGGAGGACTGCGTGAATTCGGCGTCAGAGCGATCGACGACTACAGCTCCGCGAATCGCGCGGTGAAGTGCCGGAGCGCTTCGGGAGCCTCGACGATGCGCAAGCCGCGCAGCGCGTGTCGTGACGCGAACAGATCCGCCGCCGCCTCGCCGACGAAGTCGACGTGGCTCTGCGTGTACACGCGACGCGGAATGGCGAGGCGCACGAGTTCCATCGGCGGCGCCGGCCGGCCGTCGCCGCCGAACATCACGCTGCCGATCTCGCACGATCGGATGCCCCCGACGCGATACAGGCCGCACACCACCGCCTGTCCGGGAAACTCGTGCGGCGCGATGTGCGGACAGAAGTGGCGAGCGTCGATGTAGATCGCGTGACCGCCCGGCGGCTCGACGATCTGAATGCCCGCGGCGAGAAGCTTCTCGCCGAGATACTCGGTGCTTCGGAGGCGGTATTCGAGATACGCCTCGTCGAGCACCTCCTCGAAGCCCTGGGCCATCGCTTCGAGATCGCGACCCGCCAGGCCGCCGTACGTGACGTAGCCTTCGGTGAGGATCAGCAGGTTGCACGCCCGCTGGAAGAGCGACTGCTCACGGATGAGCAGCACGCCGCCGATGTTCACCATGCCGTCCTTCTTCGCCGAGATCGTCGCTCCGTCCGCGAGATCGAACATCTCGCGGGCGATGTCGCGCACCGTGCGATGCCCCTGCCCTTCCTCGCGGCGTTTGATGAACATCGCGTTCTCGGCGAAGCGGCAGGCGTCGAGGAAGAACGGAAGGCGGTGCTTGTCGCACACCGCGCGAATCGCGCGGAGATTGGCCAGGCTGACCGGCTGTCCGCCGCCGGAATTGTTCGTGACGGTGCACATCACCACGGGGATGCGATCCCGTCCGACCTTCCCGATGAGTTCCTCGAGCGCGGCGATGTTCATGTCGCCTTTGAACGGCGAGCGGTCGCGCGGGTTCGTCGCCTGCGCGATCGGCAGGTTCACCGCCTCCGCGCCGCTGTGCTCGATATTCGCGCGGGTCGTGTCGAAGTGCGCGTTGTTCGGGACAACCTTGCCCTTGCCGCCGACGAGCTCGAAGAGAATGCGCTCGCTCGCTCGCCCCTGATGGGTCGGCAGGATGTGGTCGAATCCGGTGACGTCGCGCAGCGTGTCGCGGAAGCGGAAGAACGACTCGGCGCCGGCATACGACTCGTCGGCCCGCATGATGCCTGCCCATTGCTCCGCGCTCATTGCACCCGTGCCCGAGTCGGTGAGGAGGTCGATCAGCACGTCGCGAGCGCGAATGAGGAACGGATTGAAGTCCGCGCCGCGCAGAATGCGTTCGCGTTCGTCGCGCGTCGTCATGCGGATCGGCTCGACGGTCTTGATGCGAAACGGCTCGATGATCGTCTTCATGAAATTGCTCGGCGCCGCCGCGACGGGCGGGGCCGACCAGCGTAGGGACTCGCGCCGCGCGGCGGCCTGAAGCTCGAGGCGAGCGTGCGCCCCGCGCGAGCGCGGGCAGCTCACGGACCTTGATTCCGGATTTGCGCAAACCCGCTGGCGAACGTACGAGCGAGCTATTTCACGGGCTTGAGCCACACGAAGTCGACGATCGGATGCCCTTCGATCGAATCCATGAGGAGCGTCTGATCGCCCGCCTCGAGATCGATCGGGTCGCACCACACGTTGACCAGCCGCTCGAAGTACGGCGTGTGCAGTTCAAATCGCCGGGCACGCTCGCGCGTGAGGCGGGTCGTGCCCCACTGCGCGGCGAATGCGGATGGCTCCGGTCCCGACGAGCATGTGAACACGAGCCGGTACTTCCCCGCCGTCGCGACCCGCAGCCGGAGCGCCGCGCTGGTGCCGGTGAAGCGCACGGCCTTACCCGCGGAGTAGCGCACCGACTCGAGCAGCTCCGTCTCGGCGCGCCCGTCTGCGACGGTCTCGGCTTCGAACATGGTCGCGCCGCGGGCGCCGCCTTCCGCGAGCACGGTCCACGGAAGCAGCGGAGGCACGCGCAGGTCGGAGCCGTTGAGCGGACCGCAGTCGTCGAAGCCGCCGGGTCGCGCGTACCAGTAGGCGATCCGGTCGTACGCGAGATGCGGCGTCGGCGTGTGCGCGAAGAGCTCGATGAAGAAGGCGATCGAACGTTCGAAGGGAATCGCGTCGACGATGTGCCAGCGGTTGTTCGCGATGTAGCCGCGCGTGTCGGGCCCCGTGCAAATCGGCTGCGCGAAGTAGGGATACGCGAAGATGTCGCTCTCGCTCCACGCGTAGTTGAAGTAGTCCTCGGAGCCGGTGCCGAAGATCGACGGCCGTCGCTCGCCGTCGACGAACACCTTCTCGTCGCCCTCGCCCCACCAGTTCCCGCCCGCGGTCGGCACGGGACACGGATTCATCACGAACAGCGAGCTGCCGACGTACACGCCTCCGTCAGACTCGGCGAACAGGTACGGCATGTCGGTCGCCGACTTCCCGCCGCGAGCCAAGAGGTCCTGATCGGCGCGCCAGCCTGCGTGGAAATGCATCGAATCGTCGCGCCACTCGTAGGCGCTGCGAACGAGGCCGAGCGCAACCGCGACGCCGCTCGGGCTCTGGTTTTCGACGCTGATGACCGCGCGCGACCGGAACGGCATCACGAAGCGACACCGCATCGTCCCGTTCGGATCCACGCGCATCGGCAACGTCTCGAACGGCACCACGCCTGGCGCCGCGCCGAAGAAGTCACCGATCGGCGCGACGACCTGCGGCTTCGCGGCGCCGTCGAACGCGATGCGCAACACCGTGCCGCGCAGCGCGGCGGCCACGTCGTCCGCATCGACCTTCACCTCGAGCGATTCGATCGCCGCCGGACCCTCGATCGCGCAGAGCTCCTTTGTCGCGCCGGGCACGAGCGACTCGTGCACGCGGGTCCACGCGCTTGCATCGGGACCGCTGGCGCCGGGCCGCATGCGCGGCGCGAGATCGGCGATCGCCGAGGCCGCATCGCGCACGCTCTCCGCGGTGAAGGTCGAGATCGGCGTTTCCTTCGGATAGAGCCGCACCTGCACGTGATAGAAGTGCAGTTGCTTGATGTCGCCGGTCCACTCGATGCGGCACGACTTCGCGAACGGAATAGGGAAGTAGTCCGCGTAGCGCTGCTCGAAGCTGTCGACGAGCGCCTTGTCGAGGTTCGCCGCGGCGATGAGCTTCGCGGCGCGATGGCGCAGGAAGTCCTCCGCCGGGCCGTCGAACACCGGCGCCGCCGCGCCGTCGAGAGAGACGCGGATCGTGCCCACCATGCCCGCGGACCATGTGCGCACGATCGCCCCGGGCTGCTGCACGTCGCAGACGAGGTACGTGCCGAGCACGCCGTCGCCCTCGGGCGGCTTGATCGTCGCCTCGAAGCCCGGGATCGGTTCGCCGCCAAAACCGTCGGAATTGGCGAACCAGTCGGCCCCTCCGGGCACGCTCGACCGGCGGTCGTACGACGAAAATTGCACGACGCGCACGCCCGCGGGAAACCTCGTCAGGCGGCCCAGATCGGCGAGTTCGGACACCAACGTTCCGGTGGTGATAGGCGGTGCGGACGGCGCCGCGACGGCCGTGGAGAGAAGCGCGAGACGGACGAGAACGCCTGCGATGACCAGCATGGGACCTCCGGAGCGGCGCAGGATACCGCTCGATCGGCGCGCGTCCATTCGAGTCGCGTCATGAAGTCGGCTCGAGTCGCTTGACCGACGCGACGATGACCTGTATTGTCAGTATGTACTTACTTTCTCGCCAGCAACGACGCCCATGGCTCGACCCAACCAACTGAACGAGAAGCGACGCGAGCTGATCCCGGTGATCACCAACGCGTTCGCCGATCTGGGCTACCGCCGAGCGACGACCGCAGCCCTCGCGAAACGATGCGGCGTCCAGGAAAACATCCTCTACCGGCTCTGGCCGGACAAGAAGGCCATGTTCATCGCGGCGATCGGCTACGTGTACGACCTGTCGATCGAGATCTGGCTGCGGGTGCTCGCGAAGCCCGACGGCGGGAAGAGCGCCGCCGCCCGGCTCCTGGCGTACGAAGCGGAGAATCTCGGCCAATTCGGCCACCACCGCATCATCTTCGCGGGGCTCAACGAGACCGACGACAAGGACGTCCGGGCGGCGCTGGCGGAGATGTACCTCCGCTACCAGCGCTTCGTCCGCGACCACGTGCTCGAGCATCGCGGCTCGCGCAGCCGCACGGCGTCGGCCGAGGCCGCGAATGCGGCTTGGGCGATCATCGGCCTGTCCACCGTGGCGAACATCACCCGCGAACTCGGCATCCTTTCCGACGCCGATCGACGACGGCTCTTCTCGACCGTCGGCGTCGCGCTCCTTGACCAGCAGACGTGATCAGGTCCGATCGGCCGATCACGCCTCATCGCACTTGTTTTGTAAGCCTCTGCTTACCTTACTCTTTCGCTCTCGGAGGAACCATGCACAATCGCACGTCCATCCTCGCCGCCCTCTGTGCCGCGGCCATCGCGCTCGGATGCACCGCCGGCGCGTCGTCACCCTTGTCGGCGCATGCCGATCCGCCCACAGCGCAGGCCAAGTTCACCAAGGAGACCTCGCTCACCATCCTCCCGACGGTTCTTGCGGGCCAGCCGGTGCCGCAGGTCGGAGAGGTCGTCGGCATGTTCCTCGAGCGCGGCGGCATGACCAATCTCGAGCTTTCGTCCGCCGACTTCCACGCGCCCGCTGACGTCGACCTCGCCGGGACGGCGAAGGCGTTCGCCGAGCAGGTGAAGGCGGCGCCGATCACGACCGACTATGCGCTCTACAGCGAGTTCCGCGTCTCGCCCGAACGCACGTTCAACGAGATCCGCTCGGTCATCGTGTCGAAGAGCGGCGACGTCGCGTGGCAGGACAGCATGACCGCGAAGGACCCGACGTTCGCGCGCATGAATCCCCGCGAGCCGCTGCAGTGCTGCATGCTCCTCGTCGATCGACTCCGGCCCGTGTTCGGACTCGACGACCCGATGCGCGCCGACGCGCCCGCAGGCAAGCTCGCCAAGCGATGGGAACAGGCGACGGGGGTGCCGAGCGAGAAGGAATTCGCGGCGATCTCGGAGCGCTCGAAGGAATTCGCCAAGGCTGCGGCAACGGCCACGGTCGAGGTGTACAGGCCGCACGCCGGTGCGGGCGTCGACACGAGCGCCGCGGCGCTCGTTCAACTGATCAACGAGTCGAAGTTCACGAAGGCAGTCGCGATCGACGAGACGCCGAACATTCCGATCAAGAGCGACATGAACGAGCAGAAGGTGCTCTGGAGCATGGCCAACGGCTTCAGCGCCTACGTGAAGGCGCACCCACCCAAGTCGGACTACGTGATGTTCGCCGACTACTTGACGGGCAAGGGTCAGCATGGCCAGATCATGGTGGGCGGCGTTCACTTCGCGATATGCAACCGCGCGGGCGAGTTGGTCGCGGTCGATTTCCAGAACAGCCACCACAACGACTTCCAGTCGATCGATCCCAAATCCGTCGCCGATTGCAACCGACTCGTGGTGAGACGGCTCGCGGAGGTCGGGAAGTAGCGGCCTTCGCTGTCGCGTCCTGCAATATCCTGTGCGGTATTCCCATGGACGGGCCACGCGTCACCGCGTCGTGCGGCCCGTTCATGCGGCGTTCCACGCCCGGAGAAACCATGTCGTCGCTTGCCCTCCTCGGACTTCTCGTTTGCCTCGATTCCACCGCCACGCCGCTCGCGCCGCGCCAAGCGGCCTCGGTCACGCCTCCGATCATTCCGCGCGAAGTCCTGTTCGGCAACCCGCAGCGAAGCGGCACGCAGATCAGTCCCGACGGATCGCTCCTCGGGTTCGTCGCGCCGCGCGACGGGGTGCTGAACGTGTGGACGCAGCCCATCAAGGGCGGCAAGCCCACAGGCGACGCGACGCCGCTAACGAAGTCGACGACGCGCCCGATTCGGGAGTGGCAGTTCGTGCCCGGCGGCGGGCAGATCATCTATCTCCAGGATCGCGGCGGCGACGAGAACTTCCAAGTCTTTGCCGTCGACCTCGACTCCGGCGCGGAGACCTGCCTGACGCCGTGGCCGGGAACGCGTTCGACGGTCGTCGCGACGGACGCGGATCATCCGCACCAGATTCTCGTCAGCACCAACAAGCGCGACCCGGGGATGATGGATCTCTGGAAACTCGACACGCGCACCGGCGCGGCCGAACTCGCGTTCCAAAACGATCAAGGTTGGCTTGGCATGTTGCCCGATCGAGATTGGAACGTGCGCGTCGCGTCGCGAATGACGCCCGAAGGCGCGCTCGAGGCGTTCGTGCGCGAGACTCCGACGGCCGAGTGGGCTCCGTTCTGCACGTGGAGCTTTGAAGACTCCGCAAGTTCGTCGCTCCTGACAGTCGCCAAGGACGGCCGCAGCGTGTTCGTCACCGACAGCTCGCGGCCCGAGTCGCCGAACACCGGCGGTCTCTACGAAGTGACCTGCGCTCCGAAGGGCGAACAGCAGCACTGGACGCTGCTCGCATCCGACACACGATGCGAACCGGGCGAAACGTTGTTTGACCCGAAGACCATGCGCCCGCAGGCAATCGGATTCGAATATCTGCGCACCGAATGGAAGCCGCTCGACCCGGCGATCGCCGCGGATCTCGCCGCGCTCAAGAAGGTCGCGGACGGGGAACTCATCTTCAAGAACCGCACCGACGACGGTCGTCTCTGGGTCGTCGCGTTCCTGCGCGACGACGGTCCGGTCGACACGTACCTGTACGACCGCGACTCGAAGCAGGCCACGTTTCTCTTCGGGTCGAACGACGCGCTGAAGTCACAGCCGCTCGTGAAGATGCAGCCTGAGGTGATCAAGAGCCGCGACGGACTTGACCTCGTCTCGTACCTCACGGTGCCCAAGGGCTTCGTGCCGGGAACGTCGTCGCCGGTGCCGCTCGTTCTCTTCGTTCACGGCGGGCCGTGGGGTCGCGACTCGTGGGGCTATCACCCGTATCACCAGTGGCTCGCGAATCGCGGTTACGCGGTGCTCTCGGTGAACTTCCGCGGCTCGACCGGCTTCGGCAAGCAATTCGTGAACGCGGGCAATCGCCAGTGGTCAAAGAAAATGCACGACGACCTGATCGACGCCGTGCAGTGGGCGATCGATAGGAAGATCGCGGACCCGAAGAAGGTCGCGGTCATGGGCGGAAGCTACGGCGGCTACGCGGCGCTCGCGGGCCTCACCTTCACCCCCGACACGTTCGCGTGCGCAGTCGACATCGTCGGCCCGGCGAACATCGCGACCCTACTCGCGACCATCCCGCCCTACTGGGCGCCGATGAAGGCGATGTTCGAGAAGCGAGTCGGGAGCGCCGACGAGAAGGAGTGGCTCGCGGAGATTTCGCCGTTGACGCACGTCGATCGCATCAAGCGACCGCTGCTGATCGGCCAAGGCGCGAACGACCCGCGGGTAAAGCAGGCCGAAAGCGATCAGATCGTGAACGCGATGCAGGCAAAGAAAATCCCGGTGACCTACGTGCTCTTCCCCGACGAGGGCCACGGCTTCGCTCGCCCGGAAAACAACATGGCGTTCCAAGCCATCACCGAGGCGTTCCTCGCGCAGCATCTTGGCGGCCAGTACGAGCCCATCGGCGACGACCTGCAGAAGAGCAGCGCGAAGATCCCCGCGGGCAAGGAACTCATCCCCGGCCTGGCGCGGTAGGCGCGTCGCCGCGACTTCGAAACATCGCCGCGCCGCTTGCGACCGATGGTCGCCGGCGGTATCGGTGAGTCCATGTCGACGACGCCACTTCGCCACCTCGCGTGCATCGGCTGGCTCGCGATCATCGCGCCGGCCACCGCCCAGACCACGAGCCAAACCGGCACCCCCACCACCGCGCATCGCGATGCGGAGGGCACCGAGCAGCGAACGAACGACGAACGTCCGGGCCCATGGGATAGCGACGTCGGCGTCTACCGAGTCGAGAGCGGCCAGTCGCCCGCGACGCTGGCGACGTTTCCGCGCGCCGGCGTGCCGAGCGTCGCGCGAATGAAGGACGGGCGACTGCTGGCTGCGTTCCAGCACTTCCCCGTCGACGACAGTCGCGCGTTCGATCGCGTCGCCACGAGCATCTCCGCGGACGAAGGGCGCACGTGGTCGACGCCGCGACCGATCGAGGTGCGCGGGCTCGAGGACGGTCTCGCACGCCCGTTCGACCCGACGCTCGTGCCGTTGCCGGACGGTCGCGTGCGGCTTTACTTCACGTCGAATCGGAGTCCGGACTTTCGCGCGAGCGTGCCGCAGATCTACTCCGCCGTGTCCGACGACGGCGTGCGCTTCTACTTCGAACCGGGCATCCGCTTCGGCGTCGAGGGGCGCATCGTCATCGACTGCGCCGTCGCGCTCCACGACGGCGTCTTTCATCTCTTCGCGCCGGACAACGGCAGCGCCGACGAGTTCGCCCGCGGCCACGATCACGGCGAGCCTGCGCCGAGCGGCCGCGCCTATCACGCCACGAGCCCCGACGGACTCGCGTTTACGCGCGTCGCCGACGTCTCCACCGACGCCCGCAACCGGTGGCTCGGCGCTGCCGTCGTTGACGGCGGCACGCTCGCGTTCTTTGGCACAGGACCTGGCCCGTGGCCGCTCGTGAGCGCCGATGGCGTCGCGTGGCAACGCGCCGATTCGCCGGTCACCGTTCCGGGCGCCGATCCCGGCGCGACGCGCCTGCGCGACGGTTCGTGGCTCATCGTCGCGACGACGTCGCCGCGCGATGGCACGCCGTCCGCGCGACGACGGCACGGCGCCGAATCGCCGCCGCTCCCGCCGCAGCACGGCGCGGCCGACCGGCCGACATCGATACCGCAAGGCGACCTGCACGCGGGCGACGTCGCGCCCGACTTCACCTTGAGCGACTACGACGGAAAGAATCCGGTCACGCTTTCGGCGCTGCGCGGTGAGCCGGTCGTCCTCGTCTTCGGCAGTTGTTCGTGTCCACCGTTCGTGCGCAGCGTTGCGGCGATCGAGAAACTCGCGCGCCAATACGGCGACAAGGCACACTTTGTGATGGTGTACATACACGAGGCGCACCCGACCGACGGTTGGGCGCTCGACGGAAATCAGTTCCAGGTGAAGACGCCGACGACGCTCGCGGAACGGTGCTCGCTGGCGAAGGCGTTCGACGATCGCATCCACGTCTCCTTCCCGATCGTCGTCGACACGATCGGTGACGACGTCGCATCGCGATACGCGCCGTGGCCGAACCGCATGTACATCATCGACGGCGACGGCAAGATCGCCGACGCGGGAACCGCGGGGCCGCAAGGCACGACGGAGTCGGCGAAGCGCGGGCCGCAGGTGCTGGACCGGCTCCTGAAGCAGGCCCCGCCTGCTCAGCGCCCGAAGGAATCGGCGCGGTGAGATGAAGATTCGCCGCACCCGACGTCGCGATCAGTGCCCCGCGCCGGTGACGAACGGCAGCACGATCGACACCGCAATCAGGACGATGATGATCCACTCCAGCACTTCCATGCGCCGGGTGTTGCGCTCGTCGGAGAACTTCTCGTACAGGCGCTGGAGCGTCTCCAGCTTGCGGATGACGCTCTCGTCCCATTCGCTGAGATGGAATCGGCGCGCGACCAAGCGATAGACGCGGGCGAGGAACTGGTCGCCGACCAGCTTGACCGCGTTGTTGATCCCCTCGAAGAGGAGCGCGCTCTCCATCTGTAGCGCCGCGAGCCGCCGCAACTCCTCGCGAGCGGCGCGGAACATCGGCCTGCGCGAGAGACCCTGATACGCGCGATCGAGAACGACGTCGAGACGGTCGTCGAGGAACCGCATCTCGAGCAGCTCGACGTTGCCGAACTCGAGCACCGTGAGCGTGTCCTGTCCGCGCTGGTCGAACACGAGCGCCGCGTTCCAGTCGACGATCGTGATGTCGTGCCGGCCGTAGCTCACGCACGAGGCCGTCGCGTCGGACACCTCGTCGTCGGAGAGCCGCTCGTCCGCGGCCCGCAGAATCGCCGCGATCGTCGGCGCGCATCCGAGGATCCGCGTCGCGTCCACCGCGTCGGAAGGCTCGCCGGCCACCGACCAGCGCTCCGCGTGGAAAACGACGTAGTCCTCGACGATGTCGACGATGTTCGGAGTCGCGACCGCGTCGCCCAGCACCTCGACGAGCGCGCGGACTCGTTGCCGCGCCGCGTCGAGGAGCGCGCGGCATTCGTAGAGTTCGTGCGCGAGGTCGACGAGCGCCGGCAGCGCGAGGTCGGCAAGGGAAATGCGGAACGCCACGGCGACCGCGCCGAAGTCGAAGCAGGTGCACTGGACCGACGGCGCGGTTTCGAACGCGCCGAGCCGAATCGGCGACGTCTCCTCGGTAGTCTGCAGCGGCGCGGGGCGAAACTGCAGCGACTCCGGCGTGCGACGCTGTCCCGACAAGGCCTCGCGCGTCGGGCGCGAGCGACTCAACGCACGCTGCGCCGCGTCGAGATCGATGCTGAGGCCGACGTCAAACGCGAAATAGGCCCAGCAGCAGCCGCGCTCGATTCGTACATCGACGCCGCTCCCGTGGTCCGCACTCGAAGCGGTCGGCGTCGGGCTGAGCGGGCGTGATCTGTCGTGCGCGTCCACCTCCTTAGCGTAGCGGTGAACCGGTGCGTCGCCGGTGGCACCGAACCAACAAGCCGACTCTTCGCTTGAGGTGGCAGGAGCCCTGACGGCGAGCGGCCTCGGTGCGCGGAGCGACCGCACCGAGCCAAAACCAAGCGAACCCGCCGAACCGAGTCGGCGGGTTCGCGTCGTTCCGTGAGCGTGTTGCAGGCTCGCAATCGCGCAGATTGCGAGCAGCGCCTCATTCAAGCACGCGGATATTCCGCTTCGCGCACATGTCCTTCAATACCTTCGGCCAGACGCTCACGCTGACCTCGCCGAGATGCGCCGTTCGCAGGATCTGCATCACCGTCCGCGACTGTCCGATGCCGCCGCCGATCGACAGCGGAATCTCGTCGTTCAGGATCATCTTGTGATACGGCAGCGTGAGGAAGTCCTCCTGCTTGGTCAGCTTGAGTTGCTTCCGCAACGTGTCCTTCGTCACGCGAACGCCCATCGACGACAGCTCGTGTCGCCGCTTCGTCACCGGATTCCACACCAGGATGTCGCCATTCAAACCGTGCATCGGCCGCCCGTCGGCCGACGTCGTCTCTGTCACCCAGTCGTCGTAGTCCGCGGCCCGCATCTCGTGCGGGTATCCGTCCGCAAGCGTCCAACCGATGCCGTAGATGAACACCGCGGGATGATCCTGCAGGATCGCGGTCTCGCGCTCCTTGCGCGGCTTGTCGAGATAGCGCGCGAGCAGGTCCTCCGCGTGAATGAACGTGAGCTCCTTCGGCAGCGGCGGATACTTGTCCGTGTCGAGCGCGGGGAACTTCTTGAGGACGTGGGTCTCGGCGCCCTTGATCACCTTCCAGATCCGGCGCACGACGTCGGTGAGGAACGCGAGATTCCGTTCCTTCTCGGTGATGGCCAGCTCCCAGTCCCACTGATCGACGTACGCGCTGTGATCGTGGTCGAGGAAGTAGTCCTTGCGCACGGCGCGCATGTCGGTGCAGATTCCCTCTCCCGGCTTCATGCCGAACTGCCGCAGCGCGACTCGCTTCCACTTGGTCGCCGCCTGCACCACCTGGGCATCGATCGGATGCTTGTTGTGGTCGTTCGAGATGTGGAAGTCGATCGGCGTTCGCGAGCCGTCGCGGTCGAGGTAGTCGTTCACGCCGCTCGCCTTGTCGACGATCAGCGGCGCCTCGACCATCATCAGGTTCAGCGCCTTGCAGAGGTGGTCTTCGATATACCGCTTGACGTCGAAGATGGCTTCCTGGGTCTCGCGCGGTCCGAGGAGCGGCGCGTAGTCCTTGGGGAGAATCCTCTCGACTTCTTCGTATGTGCCGATGCCCGGCCCAGCCAGGTCGGCTTCCTTCGTGGTCATCGCCATGGTGCTTGCTCCTGTTCGAGCAGTCAGCAACCCGGCGACACGGCGAGCGCCGCACCCGGCCGGGCGCGGACCATTTGATGGCTGCATTCTACGTCAGGCGAGGTGCGCGCTCGATCAACGACGCGAAGTCCGCGATCGCGCGGATGCACCTCGCGCCATCGCGCGACCCTCGCCCCAAGGCTCCGAAGAAGAGTCGTCAATGCGTCAATCCATGAACCAGCCGTGGCTGACAATGAGTGATTGCCCGGTGAGCGCGTTGCCGGCGAAGGATGCGAAGAAGAGCGCCGCCTCCGCGACTTCCTCGATCGTGGTGAATTGCCCGTCGGCGGTCTCGCGCAGCATCACGTCCCGGACGACCTGCGCTTCGCTGATGCCGAGTTCCTTCGCCTGCTCGGGAATCTGCTTCTCGACAAGCGGCGTGCGCACGAACCCGGGACAGATCACGTTGGCGTGCACGCCGTGCTTCGCGCCTTCCTTGGCCACCACCCGGGCGAGCCCTATCAAGCCGTGCTTCGCGGTCACGTACGCGGCCTTCAGTTTCGACGCTTCCTTCGAGTGGACGGACCCCATGTAGATGATGCTGCCGCCGCGGCCCGAGCGATACATGTGCGGCAGGCACGCTCGGGTGGTCAGGAACGCGCCGTCGAGGTGGATCGATAGCAATCGCTTCCAGTCGGCGAACGGAAAGTCCTCGAGCGGGTGCACGATCTGTATGCCGGCGTTGCTCACGAGCACGTCGACCCCGCCGCACGTGGCCACGATCTCGGCGACGCCGCGGGCGACGGAGTCCTCGCTGCTCACGTCCATCGCGATCGACATCGCGTTCCCGCCGCGACGTCGAATCTCAGCCGCCACCTCGGCCGCCGCCGCGCCGTTCACGTCGGCAATCGCCACGTGGCCGCCTTCGCGGGCGAAGGTCATCGCGATCGCCTTGCCGATGCCGCTCGCGGCTCCGGTGACGATCGCGGACTTTCCTTGCAACTTCATGGTCCCCTCCCGACCGCGCTAACGCGCGGGTGCGGATCGTTTCAGGTGCGCACGCGCTTCGGCGCCGGATTCGTAGATGTGCGGCGCGACGCCCCGCCGCGAGAGCGCGTCGCCGAGCTTGCTGCGCAGGAAGCTTGACGTGGCATATCGCGTCACGCCCCAGTAGTGGCGCTCGACGAGCTCCTTCACCATCGCGCTCCACGCGTCGACCAGTTCGGGCACGATGTCGCAGTTCTCGTAGTTCACGATCGCGTACACGCGCTTCCCGAGCGGCTCGACCAGCCGTTTCACCTCGGCGCGCACGGCCTCGACGTCGGCGGGCGAGGACACGCGCATGCGCTCGAAGTTGATGAACAGCGTCTCGAGCTCGGGGTCGTAACTGAAGCGTTTCTCCAGCGGGATCGCGAGCAACCGGCCACGCAGGTCCATCGGACGATCGTCGAAGATCGCGGCGTCCATGAGGCGGATATCGCCGCGGATGATCGGCCGAAAATCCATCTGGCCGAGCACGTCGCGCTCGATGTCGACGCCCGGTGCGACTTCCAGCAACTCGAGTCCGTCCTCGCAGAGTCCGAACACGGCCCGCTCGGTCACGTAGAGCGCCGGCTGCCTTCGCTTCCACGCCTGCGCGCCCGAGTAGGTGCGATGCTCGACCGCTTGCACGAACTTGCGTGCGCGACCCTCGTGCACGATGCGCAGGCGCCCGTCCCTCGCCTCGACGATCAGCTTGCCCGCGGTGAACGTGCCGACGAAGACGACTTCCTTCGCGCACTGCGAGATGTTGATGAAGCCACCGGCGCCGGCGAGCCGCGGACCGAACTTCGACACGTTGAGGTTGCCCTCGCGATCGGCCTGCGCCAGGCCGAGAAACGCCATGTCGAGCCCGCCGCCGTCGTAGAAGTCGAACTGCGACGGCTGGTCGATCACCGCAGCGGTGTTCACCGCCGCGCCGAAGTTGAGCCCCGACGCCGGAACGCCGCCGATCACGCCGGGCTCCGCGGTCATCGTGATCAGGTCGATCACGTTCTCCTCGGCGGCGACGCTCGCGACGCCTTCGGGCATGCCGATGCCGAGATTGACGATGCTGTTCGGACGAAGCGCGAGCGCCGCCCTCCGCGCGATGATCTTTCGCTCCGACATCGGGATCGGCGCGACGCTCGACGCGGGCACCCTGATCTCGCCGGCGAACGCGGCGCTGTACTGCTCAGCGAACGTCTGCATGTGGTATTCGGGCTTCTCGGCGACGACGACGCAATCGACGAGAATCCCCGGGATCTTCACCTGCCGCGCCGGCAACGTGCCGCGCTCCGCGACGCGCTCGACCTGCGCAATCACGATGCCGCCCGAGTTGCGGGCCGCCATGGCAATCGCCTGCGCTTCGAGCGTCAGCGCCTCGCGCTCCATCGTCACGTTGCCGTCGATGTCCGCCGTCGTGCCGCGCACGATGCCCACGTCGATGGGGAACGTGCGATAGAAGAGATACTCCTCCCCGTCGATCACCATGAGCTTCACGAGTTCGTCGCGCGTGGCGTCGTTCAGCTTGCCTCCTCCGTGACGCGGATCGACGAACGTGCCGAGCCCGACGCGCGTGAGCAGCCCCGGCTTTCCCGCCGCGATGTCGCGGAAGAGATGCGAGATCACGCCTTGCGGAAGGTTGTACGCCTCGACGTCGCCGGCGACGGCGAGCGCCTGCATCCTCGGCACGAGTCCCCAGTGCCCGCCGACGACTCGCTTCAGCAGCCCACGATGTCCGAAGTGATTCAGGCCGCGGTCCTTGCCGTCGCCTTGTCCGGCTGCGTAGACGAGCGTGAGTTCGCGCGGCGTGCCGACCCCCCGCGGATCGTCCCTCGCCGCGGCGAGGAAGCGCTCCTCGATCGCCACCGCGATGTTCTCCGCGAAGCCGATGCCGACGAAGCCCGACGTCGCGATCGTGTCGCCGTCGCGAATGAGCGCCACGGCTTCCTGCGCGCTCACCACCTTGCCGTGCTCCAGCGTTTGGAGCGCGTCGAGCGCCTGACGAGTTGCCTCGCGTCGGTTCATGGCGTGCGCCTTCGCGGCGCATTATCGCCTTGCATGCGCCGGCTCGCGAGGCCCGATGCGAATCGTCACCTTGTTGTCGTCGATTCGTTCGCGCGCTCGGCACCGCGCGCCTGCTGCACCAGCCGCGCGCTCACGTCGGCCATCCGCGCGGCGTCGATGGCGTGCGTTGCCGTTCGGTCGTAGCGGGCGATGTTCATGCCCACGACGCGACCGTCGATGTCGACGAGCGGAGTTCCCATCTCCTCCGGCTCGGTCACCGCGTCATGCGCGAGCAGCCAACCGAGGCCGGACGAGCGCCGCGAGATCGGCGTCGCGGTGTTGCCGCGCCGCAATCCTTCGTTCGAGTCCGCGCGCCGACCGAGCGTCACCTTGAGCGTGGCCTCTCCGTCTGCGCCCACGATCGCCACCTCGATGCAGTCGCCGACCTGATGCCGACGGAGCGCGCGTCGCAGCTCGACGGGCGAATCCACCGGCTCGCCCTCGACCTCGCGCACCAAGTCGCCCACTTCGATGCCTGCCCGCTCCGCTGCGGTTGACGGCATCACGCGCATCACGACGACGCCGTGCTCGACGTCGGCGTTCTCGAGTTCCTCGGCGCGAGCGGCCCGCGTCTGCACGCCGAGATACGGCCCGTCCAGGAGGTCGAGTTCGCTCTCGCGACGCTCGATGGCCGCGAATCCGAATGCGGGCTCGGCGCCGAAGCCGCGCGGCGTGAGCACGACGGCGCCGGGCGTCAATCCGTCAGCCGTCGACCACTGCACGGGGCGCAGCAGCGCGTTGCCGTTCGCGTGGACGTCGTCGAGGCGCAGGAGCGCGACGTCGGTCGAAGCGTCGCGACACGCCTCGCGTGCCGTGAATCGCTGCCGCGCGGCGGACTCGACGACCAGTTCGGCGTCGGGCTCGAGTTGCGACGCCTTCGTGACGACGAGTCCATCGGCGTCGACGACGAGACCGTACGCGATCAGACGATCGCCGCTGCGCACGCGGACCATCGACGCTTCGGCGCCTGACGTGATCTCGGGTGACGGTATCGATCGCTCGAGCGCGCCCTTGCCGATGCGCTCCGGGTACGAGCGGAAGCGCGGCGGCTGAGCCCGTTCCTTGGCGACCTCGGGCGATTCGGGCGGCTGCTGCGACGCCTCGACGCGCGATTTCAGTTCGTCAAGCCGCTCGCTCAGCCGATCGACGGGCGTCGCGACGTTCTGCCAGCTCTCGCGTCCGCAGCGGGCGTTGAGCCCCACCACTTCGCCGCGCAGATTGAAGCTCGGTCCGCCGGAATCGCCCGCGTCGATCGGCGCGTCGATGAACAGTTCGAAGTCGGTGGAATCGAGGACGCGTCCGACGCGGACCAGCGCCGGTCGCATCACGTCGGGGATCCCGTGCGTGTAGCCGAGCGCCAACACCCAATCGCCGGGCGCGAGGCCGTCGGTCGTGCCGAGCGGCACGCTGGGCAACTCGCGACCTTCCGCTTCGAGCTGCACGAGCCCGCAGTCGACGCCGCCCTCGAACACCTGACCCAACGTGCGGCCGCGGATCTCCGTGCCGTCGGACAACACCGCCGTGACGTTGCGCCCCGGCCGACGACCGACGTGGCCGCACGTCGCGAGCAATCCGTCCTTGCTGATGATCACGGCGGTCCCCGTTGCGACGCCGCGCGCGCCCTCGCTGCGCAACAGCACGACCGACGGACGCACGCGCTCGACAAGCGAGATCAGCGTGTCGTCGAGCGCCCGCAACTCGTCGAGCGTGCGCACCTCGTCGAAGCCGTCCTGACCCTTGAACGACGGCGACGCGAACGGATCGAGCGCCGCCGCAGGATCGCTCACCGCGCCGACGAGGCGCCAGCGCGATCCGAGCACGTCCTGACTCGCATGCGTGGTCGATGCGACGATGAACGCCGCGACGAGCAGGACGACCGAGGAAGCGCGAAACGAGGAGCGACGGATCATGGCGATGGGTCGACGAGGCGGACTGCGGAGCGCGACCGGACGAACGCGACGCCCACGATATGCGCCGCGCGTCGAACATCGCGCGTCGCGTCGATCACAATTCGCACGGGCCCCATGCGCCGAGCACGATGCCGAGGTCCGCCGCGCCGACGATGCCGTCGTTGTCGACGTCTCCCATCGCGCCGAGCTGGCCCCAATTGCCGAGCAGGATGCCCAAGTCGGTCGCGTCGACGACGCCATCGACCGAGACGTCGCCGACGCACAGCGTCGGCGCGCAGGGGCCGTTGGGCACGCCCGCCGACTCGTTCGGCGCCGGATAGGAATAGCCGCCGGCCGAACTCCACTCGTCGGTGGCGAGGCATCGCTTTGCGTGGAAGACGAAGATGCCCCCGTTCGGACCGGCCCAGTTCGTCGAATAGACCTGCTCGCTGGCGACGCCCGGCTCTCCCCACACGAGCGCCACGCCGTCCGAAATCTCGGACCACGGTTCGACGTCGAGCACGCCGTCGTCGTCGAAGTCGAGATCGTCGCCGCGATGCCCGCGGCAATCGCGCACGAGGAGCACGGTGAGGTTGTCCGCGTCCTCGAGATGCAGGTCCGCCAACACGTCCGGCAACTCGGGCAGGAGATCGGATGAGTGGATGAGCAGACCGCCGTCCGCGGGCACGACGACGCCGTCGAGCGGAACCACGCTCTCGATCACTCCCGAGTTGCCCAGCGCCGGGCCGAGCTCGTCGTCGTCGTCGCCGATGATCACGAGCGCGTAGCCGTCGAGCGCGCTGCCGGGGATACCGGTCAACTCCACGTACTCGACGTTGGTCAACGGAGGCACGCTGTCGGTGCGGATCTCGCTGATCCTGCACGGAGGAAATGCAGCGCTGAAGACGGACGCTGCGAACGCGGAGCCGACGATCGTCGCGAGCATGCTCGAGAGCCTAACAGGCGGTTCCGGCGCGCACCAAGCCAAATCGCGGAACGCGGCCAGCGCCGGCGCGCTTCAGCGGCCGTCGAGTCGGCGGATCGCGTGACTCTTGATGAGGCAGACGATTCGCTTGCCCGCGGCGAGCTCCAAGGTCGACACGCTGCGCCGGCTGATCTCGACGATCAGCGGCGAGCCGACGTCGACTTCGACAATCGCGCCGCGTTCGTGCAGCGTGCATCGCGTCACGACGCCCGCCAGTTGATTTCGTATCGAGACCGGCCCCACGCATTCGGCCGCCAGCGCAATGTCCGCGGGCTGCACCGACAGGACGACGTTCGCGCCTTCGGACGCGTCGACGCGCGCGACCTCGATCTCCCGCAGCCGTCCGTCCGTCGCGTCGAGCTCGACCACCGTGACGCCGTCCTGCGGCTCGTGTCGCACGACGCGCGCGGCCATCACGTTGCGCATGCCACGGTCGTGCAGCGCCGCCAGCGCGGCTTCGTCGTGCACGAGATCTCTGTAGCGGCCGTGCCCGACCAGTCGGCCGCCGTCGATCAGCATGAACTCATCGGTGAGTTGCAAGAGCTCGCCGAGATCGTGGCTGACGTAGAGCATCGGCACGCGCGACGCGTCGCGCAGCCGCCGGAGATAGGGAATGATCTGCTGCTTCAGGCGCAGGTCGAGCGATGCGAGCGGCTCGTCCAGCAGGAGGACCCGCGGGTCGCTCAAGACCGCGCGCCCCAACGCGACCCGCTGCCGCTCGCCGCCGGAGATGTCCGTCGCGCGCCGCGCGAGGAGCGGGCCGAGCTCCAGCAGTTCGACGACCGCGCGCACCTCGTCGTCGCGCCGCGCCGCTCGCGCGCGACCGTAGAGGAGATTCGCCTGCACCGACAGGTGCGGGAAGAGCCGGTGCTCCTGGAAGACGACGCCGACGCGCCGCCGATGCGCCGCGACGTTCACGCGTCGCGCGCTGTCGAACACCACCTCGCCGTCGATCGACAACTCGCCGCTGTCCGGCGTCTCGAGCCCCGCGATGACGTGTATCAGCGTGGACTTGCCCGCGCCCGACGGCCCGAAGATCCCCGTGACGCGGCCGTCGGTCGAAAAGCGCACGTCGAGCGCGAACCCGGGCCGCGCGAGACGAAGATCGGCGCGGATCATGGGCGCACCTCGCCGCTCGAGCTGCGGCCGCCGATCCTTCGTCCGAGGCGACGCGCGAGCATCTCCGAGCAGATCACGGCCGCGAGCGAAAGCCCGCACGCGATGAGCACAAGCCGCATCGCTGGCGCCTCGCCGCCAGGCACTTGGGTATACGTGTAGATCGCGCTCGGCAGCGTGCGCGTCACGCCTTCGATGTTGCCGGCGAAGGTGATCGTCGCGCCGAACTCGCCGAGGCTCCGCGCGAATGCGAGCACGACTCCGGCCACCAGCCCCGGCAGCGCGAGCGGAAGCGTGATCGTGACGAAGACCCGGAACGGGTTCGCGCCGAGCGTGCGGGCGGCGTCCTCGATGCGCGCGTCGACGAGTTCGATCGCCAACCGCGTCGAGCGCACCAGGAGCGGGAATCCCATTACCGCCGAGGCGATGGCTGCGGCCTTCCACGTGAACGCGATCTCGACGCCCAGCCCTTCGTAGAGCCAGCGCCCGATCCATCCGCGGCGCCCGAGCGCGAGCAACAGCACGTACCCGACGACGACCGGCGGCAAGACGAGCGGCAGATGGACGACCGCATCGACGAGCGCGCGACCCCAGAACCGCTTGCGGGCCAGCACCCACGCGAGCGCGACTCCCGGCACCACGGTGATGGCCACGCTCGCGAGCGCCACTCGCATCGAGAGTCCGAGCGCCGACCATTCTTCCGGCGTAAGCATCAGCGCGACTCGGCGTTCGAATCACTCGCCGGCGCGAGCACGCGGAAGCCGGCGGACTCGAAGACCTTCGCCATCGCAGGCCCGCGGAGGAACTCCACGAAGTCGGTGGCGTCGGGCTTCGCGTGCCGCGTGATCGCGATCGGATATCGAATAGGCTCGTGCGAGTCGTCGGGGAACTCGGCGACGACGACGACCTTTGCTGAGCTCTTCGCGTCGGTCGCGAACACGATGCCCGCGTCGGCTTCGCATGATTCGACGAGGCGTAGTGCCGCACGAACGTCCGGCGCCGGCAAGAGCAGCGGCTCGACCGACGCCCACCAGCCCAACGACTCAAGCGCCTGGCGGGCGTACCGCCCTGCGGGCACGTGCGCCGGATCGCCGACCGCGATGCGCCGCACCGCCGGCAACGCCTCTGTGAAGCGGAAGTCCTTCGACATCGTTAGTTCGAAGCTCCGGCCGACTGGCGCGACCATGACGAGTGCGTTGCCGAGCAGATCGATGCGCGACGCCTGATCCACGGCGCCCGCCGCGACTACGTCGTCCATCCAGCGCTCGTCGGCCGAGAGGAAGAGGTCCGCCGGCGCGCCCGCCTTGATTTGTCGCGCGAGGTTCGAGGACGCATCGAAGCTGAACGTGATCTTCGCGCCCTTGTGCGTCACCTCGTACAGATGACCCGCCTCGCGCAGAACATCGGTCGCGCTCGAGGCGGCGAACACCGTCACCGTCGCGCCGGAAGGCGTCGCGTTCGCCTGCGGCGCCGCGCCTCGATCGCAGCCGGCCATCGCGATGCACGCGACGATCAAGAGATGGAGAGCGTGGCTGCGCATCCGTGAAGCTTGGCGTCCGCTCGGGCTGGAGCGGCGCGGACTCTCGCGTCACGGTAGCCCAAGGCCTCCGCCTTCGCGCGGACGGCGCGAACGAGCCGCTCTCTCGTCGACGCGGTGCGGGGTGAGTTTCATTGTTACAGTTCAAGCTCGATCGCATTTCGCGGGAGGCACCATGGAAAAGTGGTACGTGTTGGGCACGGTCGCCGCAGGCTCAGAAGCAACCGGCCCGTTCGACCTGGAACAACTGCGCGCGATGGTCGGCGCGGGATCACTCACGCCCTCGACGCAGGTTGCCCGCGTGGGGTCGCAGGCGTGGGCGCCGGCCGCGTCCGATCCCGACCTCGCGGCGCTCTTCGGCGCCGCGCATCTCGCGTCGCCGGCAGCCCCGCCTCCACTCGCGATGGCGCCGACCGACGCCGCGGCGGCGCTTCCGCCGTACAGCTTCTCGAACGCGTTCTCGCTTGGGTGGCGGGCGTTCAAGACGCAATGGCCGCAGCTTCTCGCGGCCGCGCTCATTTACGCAGGACTGTCGTTCATCATGGCGTTGCCGCAGTTTCTCCTGAATGGTTTCCCGCCAACGCGGGGCACCTCCCAGGCCGCATCTGCGGCAGCCGTCGTGGGCGGCTGTTTCGAGATGGTCGTCGGGGTGTTGGCCGGCATCCCCCTCGCAACGGGTCTCGTGTACGCAGGCGCTCAGGCGGTGCGCGGTCGCGCGAACGCGCTCGATCTCTTCGCGCCGTTCAAGCGGTACGGCTCCGTGCTCGCAAGCGGCCTACTCGTCGGACTCGTCTACGTGGGGTGCGCGATCGCCGGCTACGCGTTTTTGTTTGCATGCCTCCTCTTCGGTGGCGTGGGCTTCGGCAGGGCCGGAGCGGGCGTCGGCGGCATCATCGGCATGGTGCTGTGCATCACGGTGATCGTGATCCTCGTCGCTCGCGTCGTGTGCCGCATCCTGCTCGCGCCGGTCATTTGCGCCGATCCGGCGCACGGCAACGTGTCGGCGATGGACGCGATCCGCCTGAGTTGGGCCAACACCAAAGGCATATCGGTATCGATGTTCGGCGTGCTCTTTGTCGTCGGGCTGATCGCCGTGGCCACCGTGTTCCTTCTCTGCGTCGGCTACATCCTCGTGGGCGTGCCGCTCGTGATCGCCGTGTACGGCGCGCTGCACGTTCTCGCCAATCGACGATGACCGACGCCGGCCGCACGCGCCGCAACGAGTTGACAGGCGGAGCGCCTCGACGGACCCATCGCGCTCGTCAGCGGCGCGGCGACCGGTCACGCTACGGTCCGTCCGCGACGAATCCGAGGCTGGCGTAGAGCGCTTCCGCCGGCGTGTTCCCGTTCGTCACCACGAGACGAACCCGCGGCTCGCCAGCGGCACGCAGGCGATCCATCACGCGAACGAGCCCTGCGCGCGCCAAGCCGCGCCGCTTCCACTGCGGCGAAGTCATCGAGAACGCGATGAGCGGTTCATTTTCATAGCGGGTCACGAACGTGGCAGACACCAGTTCGGCATCGCGAACGATCACTTCGGACGCATGCCGGTCGAACTCGCCGTACGCCCCAGCGAGCAGCTTCGTGACCTCGGCCACCGCATCGTCGAACGATTCGCCGCCGTCGTCGGCAGTGCCGCGATATGCGTCAAGCATCAGTCGTGCGATCGCCTGAATGTCGGCGTCCGTGACCGGCCGCGCGAGCGGATCCTCGCGCGGTTCGTGCTGCCGTGTGCCCAATGAAGCGACCATCCGCGTGCGCATCGGGGCACTCTATCGCGGAAGCAACGATCGTTGCCGCTCGACGCCTTCGCGGCGGCGGTCCGCCCTTCCCCGTCAGTAGCATGGTCGGCGCGCGTCGGTCCGGCGAACAGCGACAACAGGCTCGGCGCGAACCGCTCGAGAGAGGTGCCATGCAGACCGACGCAGCCGAGACCCGCCGCCTTCAGGAACTCCTCGCCACGGTCGGCGCCGCGCTCGATTCGTATCTTCGATTCGAACATCCCGACGCAATGCAGTCGGAAAGGAAATGGCACGAGCGCCTCGCCGTCGCGCTGCCGCGCGACGGCATCGGCATGGACGGCGTCGTCCGCGAGCTGATTGACTATGTCATTCCGAACGGCTCGGCGGTGCCGCGGCCGGGCTTCTCGTCGTTCATCACCACCGGCGGCACGAGCGCCGCTGCGCTGGCTGCGACCGCCGCGAGCGTTGCCTCGCCGCAGCGCTACGGGCTGACGGCATTCAACTTCCTTGAGGAGCTGTCGCTCGAGTGGTTGGCGACGATGTGCGGCATCGGCACGCTCAAGGGGGTGTACAGCAGCGGCGGATCGGTCGCCAATTTGCTCGCGATCGGCGCCGCGCGGCAGCATGCGTTCGAGCGCGCAGGCCACGACCCTGCGCGCGACGGCGTCGACCGCCCGACGTCGATCTACGCGACGACCGAAGCGCATCACACGATTCAACGATCGGCGGGCGTGCTCGGTCTCGGGCGCCGCTCCGTGCGTCCCGTCGCATGCGATCGAACCGGACGCATGGATCCGAGCGACCTGCTTCGCGCGATCGTCGCCGACCGGGCGGCCGGCGTGCTGCCGATCGCAGTCATCGCGAACGCCGGCACCACGAACACCGGGGCAATCGATCCGCTGCCAGCGATCGGCGCCATCGCCCGCGAACACGGGATCTGGTTCCACGTCGACGGCGCGTATGGACTGCCCGGCATCCTCGATCAACGAAAGGCGCCGCTCTATCGCGGGCTCGAGCTCGCCGATTCGGTGATCGTCGATCCGCACAAGTGGCTCGGCGCCGTCGTCGGAGTCGCCGCCACCTTCGTGCGGGACAGGGAGTACCTCCGACGAGCGTTCACGCAGGAGCCCGCCGCCTATCTCGAAGGATCCATGTTGCAGGGGGCCGCCGAAGCGCCGAGGTTTGAGCATTCGCTCGACGACTTCGGCGTGCCGTATTTCGAATACGGCGTCGAATTGAGCGCGCCGTGCCGCGGCATCCAGATGTGGGCGCTTCTGCGCGAGATCGGCGTCGAAGGCATGCGCGCCCGCATCGTGCGGCACAACGACATGGCATTGCGCATCGCGGAGCGCGCGAGGTCGCACCGCAACCTCGAGCTGCTCTGCGAGCCGACGCTGTCGATCTGCTGCTTCCGCTACCGCGCGCCCGACGTCGCCGATCTCGACCGATTGAATCTGCAGTTGCACCGCCGCCTGGTTCGCGAGAACCGCAACATGCCGAGCACGACGCGCATCGACGGCACGCTGGCGCTGCGCCCCTGCTTCGTCGGCGCTCGCAGCGAAATGACGCACGCGGATTCGCTCGTCGACGACGTCCTGCGAATCGGCGACGAACTGGCGTCGGAATGCCGACGGCCGGGCTGCTAGCGCCGCTCGCGCGAGGTCTGGCTCCTCGCGAATTAGCCGCCGGATCCGCAGGGTCCCCACGCGCCGAGCAGGAGCGCCAAGTCCGCGCCGTCGGTGTCGCCATCCCAGTCCACGTCGCCGCCTTCCCCGACCGGACCCGTCACACCCCAACCGCCGAGCAAGAGCGCCAAGTCGCTCGCATCGATCTGGCCGTCTCCGTTCAGATCGGCGGCGCACGCGGGAATGCGCTGAGCGACGACGACCGCGTCCGTATCGTCGGTGAAGTTGATCACGATGGCCACGTCGCCGCGCTGGTTCAGGCCGGGGCGTCGACCGCTGTGCACGCCGACGCCCGTCGTCACGGTCCAGCCCGACACCTGCTTGGGCGCGCCGCCGAATCCGAGGAGTTGACCCTTACGCAAGATTGAGTGAAGCGATCCGTCGGCGTCGGCCACCCACAGGCCCGTATCGTTGGCCGGAGTGATACCCGCGCCGCGCACCCGCGCCGAAAACACAATCTGGTAGTCATCGTTGATAGGCAGACTGCTAGCTAACAGGAGCAGGTCGTCGAACACCACGCCGGACCCCCAGCCTTCCGCCGCGTCGTCCTCGCGCACCAGCACGGTGGCCGGCCCGTTGGTCGACGAGCGCAGCAGCGCCGTGTCCTTCGTCGTCGGAATGCCGAAGCCGGTGAAACGCGCCTCGAACGCGGCCGTGCCGTCGCCTGCCACGATGACCTCACCCAACGAGAATTCGCTGTAGAAACCAAGCGGGCCAGGCTCCCCGGCCGCAGCATAGGACTTCAGTCCAGACGGTCCATCGCTCCACAGTCCGATGTGCGGACCGGTTGCGTCGTTGAATCCTTGTCGGAATCCGGCCACGGAACTCGACGTGGACATGCACCAGAAATCCGGTACGGAGTTGGTGAACACGCCTCCCAACGGCGTGGGATCTCCCGCGGCCACCACCATGTCGAGCAACCCAGGCCACCCGAGCCAACGGCTCCATGCCTTCGCGCTCGCTCCAAGGAGCGCCGCGTTAAAGCCCAGCCGACCGTTGTCCTCAAGCGTGGGGAGATCGAGGTGACCGACGGCGAACGTGGTGCCCGGCATGCCCGGCACTCCGTTGCCTTCGCGAACCACCATCTGCACGCCTCCAAGCCAATGCGCGAAGATCGCCCGGTCGTTGGACGGACCGACGTTCCTGCCGCCGATCTGACCGTTGAACGCGAGCGAGTTCGACTCGTTGAAGCTCGGCAGGTTCGAGACGGTCTTGTAGGTAGCGGTGCCTAACGTGCCGGGAGCAACGTCCCCCGGAACGGCAACGCGTTCGATGCTGCCGTTGATCATGCGGAAAAGCCCGGTGAGCGGGTCCGCCGAGCCCGGCAAGTTGATGAGCGAGGCTGAGAAACCCACGTTGCCCGAGTCGTTGAGGAGCGGATGGTGCAACGATGGCTCGAACTCGCCGAAGCGGACTTCGGGCGGCGAGCCCGGCACCGGGTAGTCCTGTCCGATGATCAGCTCGACGTGTTGCGGGTCGTCAAAGATGGATCGCCACAAGCCGGTCTCGGCGATCAACCCGTCGCAGCCCGCCGCGAACGCGACCTGTCCAGACGCGTTGATCGTCGGCCAACCGAGCCAAGTGAACGAGCCGCCGATCGAGCCCGGCGCCGCGTCGCCGGTCCTTGCCACGAGCCGAAGCTTGTAATTCTGGGCAAAGCTCGGGGAAACAATCCCGATCGCGGCGACGGATGCAAGGACGAACGTTCGCGCTGACTGCATGGCGTACTCCCGAGAAGGCTTACCGAGGCGGAACCCAGCCCGGGCTGGCGTCCGACACGCCTCGTGCGTTCCGATGGCAGGACGCGGAATGGGCGCCGCGGCGACGCCACGGAATTCCAGAAGTCGCGGGCGCTCCGAGGAGGTCGCGAACGGGCGAGAACTTGGGTCCGCGTCCACGTGCAGCGCGTTGGCGCGATCCAGATCGAGGTCGCAGAGCTCCTTCGCGTGGCGATGCACCGGTGCCGGAACGCGCCTGCAGCGAACGGACGATCGGCAACGGAGGAACGATGTCGAGTTTGCGATACTGACGCACGGGCCCACCATCATGTCGATCACGATTACCCTCGATCCCGCCCGCCACGACGTCGATGCGATTCACCGGATCCTCGCCGAGACGTATTGGTCCCCCGGCGTCCGACGCGATGTCGTCGCCGAGGCGCTTCGCAACAGCATCACGGCGGTCGCGATCGACGATGCGACCGGAACGACGGTCGGCATCGCCCGCGTCGTCACCGATCGCGCGACCTTCGCGTGGCTCTGCGACGTGGTCGTGGACGAACGCTGGCGCGGACAAGGCGTCGCACGCCGCATGATTGAGACGCTCGAGCGACACCCGTCGCTGCAGTCGCTGCGCAGGTGGTGCCTCGCGACGCGCGACGCACACGGGCTGTACGAAAAGCTTGGCTATCGTCTCGTACCGGCCGATCGCTGGATGGAACGGCAAGGCCCGAAGGATCGGTGGCAGGTCCAGCCGTCAGCGGTTCGATGACAGTGATCGACGAGCGGCGCCGCGGGACGCGAAGGAGCGCCGCGCGACGATGCTCGCGAATTCGTCGCACTGGTCGTCCGAGGACGTGCGGTCGGGATGGGGGGCGAGGCCCAGCGACATCGCCGCCCCCTTGCGGAGAGCGTGGACGTGACCATCCGTAATCGGTGATCGTCTTCGGGATTCGGTCGCGACCGTTCGCCGCAGTCGCCTTCTGGATCGCTACGCGACAGCGGGGCGGAGCTGATCGCTACGTTTGCGAGTTCGGAGCAGCCCATTCGCACCCGCACTCGGGACAAATCGTGTGACCAGTCCGCGGCTGGGACGGCACCTCCGCAATCCGATACCCGCAGTGTGGGCAATGACCGTTGCGAAGCATGACTTCGCAGGAACGCGTCAGACGTCGCTTGCGGGCGACGGCGATCGGCCCGACGACTCCCACGAACAACATCAACGTGACCGCAGGGCCCGTGAACACCAGCGATCCAACTGCATCCTGCAGGGCCGATCGACCTTCGATGACGATGCTGATCGCGAGGGCAATGATCGCCGCGACGGTCAGCAGCCCGACAAGAGCAAGCCCGCCAAGGATGAGCCGTCGGCTCGCCCGGGCCTCGCCGCTAAGTTCGCGCATGATGCGATCGGCAGTTGCCTGGTCCATCCGCTCGCGGTTTCCGACCAGCCACTCGACACCGGGATCGAGCAGCGTCACTCGTCGCCCGGACGCGTCGCAAACGGTACCTACTCCTCGGTATCTCGAAGGCGTCGGACTCATGATCGCTGCGCACCTCTGTTCCGTTGATCCCGATGGCGACATCGGACGCACCCCGAACGAGTGATACCAATTCGAGCGCTTCGTAGCGCCCTCAGGGCGCGCACTCGCTCCGGCCATTTCGCGGTCCTGTGAAATCGTGGAGCGCGCGGAGCAACTACGATCCGCATGAGTCTATGAAGGTTGACCTGCCCCCAGGAAACTGAGCCAGCGTGAATGAGAGTCCCGATGAACCTGAGGGGCTCCGGAGACTCTCCACGACGAAACGGACAAGGCATGGCTCCGAGTAGATCGTCGACAAGCTGCGCAAGGTCGACGCGATGCTCGCCCGCGGCGCGAGGCGTCGCGGGCGCATCCTCATCGCGCGGCGCGGGCTCGACAAACTCCCTCGGCGGAGCGCCGCCCGAGCCCTCGGCGAGCCTGGTCCGCCGGCGCCACGAGTAGCGTGTCCACGCGCTGGCGCCGGCAGACGGGGCGAACGCGGCGGCGGAGAGTTCGCTGCGGTCACAGCGGTCGAGGATGCGGAGGCGGTCGGGCGCGATCAAGCCGTCCGCGTGAGACGAGGTCGGCGCACGGAAAGCGGAGCTCGTGCGGAACGAGGTCGAGCGCTAATGTCCGAGGACATGCGGTCGGGATCGGAGGGGTCGAGCGCAGACGGCGAAGACTCGCCCTGCGATTGGCACAGGATTGGGGACGAGCGCAGGATTACCTTCTCGTCCAGGCGCCAAGCATAACGGCAAGGTCGCTGCCGTCGACAACAGCATCTTCATTGAAATCAGCTTCGGGACCGTGCGTCCCCCACTTCGTCAACAACACGCCAAGGTCATCGGCATCGACTGCGCAATCACCAGTGAGGTCTTCGGGCGGCGATGCGGTCGGCGTGAGGATGAAGAGGCCTACACCATCAGTGCCGGAACAAGTGGCCAAGATTTGGCCCGCATCATTCAGCGCGACGGCCTCGTAGCAAATGAAGGCGCCCTGCCCATCGACGAGAGTCTGAAGGGTAATCGCCTCGCCGTGCACCCAGAGAATCCCTACCTGAGGTTGCATCGTGCGAGGATTCGTCGGTTGTACGGCGTATCCGACGATGACGTCTCGATTGTTGATGTCGGTCGCGAACGAATTCTTGTAGAGCGGCAACTCCGCGAGTGCCTGACCGACGTTGGACTGCCACACCGTCGCCCTGCTACCACTTCGCCAGAAGGGCAGTGGACCGAACGTGAAGCCCACGACGACACCAGCGTCGTTGATGGCGAGGCCCTTGCTTGCGGTCCCGCCGGCAAATGGAGGCAGCCAATCCACGCGACGCCCGTCCCACCGAAACGCCCAGCCTCCACTCACGAGCGAGCCAACATCCCCCGCAGCGAGACCGGAGTTGGCGATGTCGCGGACATCGCATTGTGTGTCCGGTCCCGGGTCGAATTCGGTGAATTTGCCGTCCTGCCAGATGAACCCAACCCGACGTTGACCCACGTCGCGGCTTCCGACGACCTGTGACGAGTTGTTCACGGCATTGGCAATGCTCCCGACGCCACCCGGCAACGGGGGCAGCATGACGATTGAGTCGGGGAACCAGATGGTCGCGGTCTGCGCGAAGGTCCACGCGTAGCCAACGACGACGCCGTTGTCATTGAGACCGAGCGCCTGCGTCGTCTCCTCGCGCGGTGGCAGAGGCAAATCGCACGGCGGTCCTCCCTCGGTACCTACGACCGCGATGTCGAAGTTGTCGTTCGGTGGACAACGCCAGCGGTATCCGGCCCAGGTTCCATTGGCATTTATGTCATGTCCGATGAACGCCATCACATCCAATGGCTGTGGGCACTGATAATTGCCTACGAACGTTGCCGTGTAGCGGCACTGTGCCGAAGCCGGAGCACAGAGCGCCGCCGTTCCTGCGAGCGTGCAGGATGCCAAGAGCAGGCCTCGCCAAGAAGACGGTCGTGCGGTCAGATGCGAGGCGTTTGGTAGGTTTCGTTCGGCCATGGTTGCTCATCGAAAGGCCGCCGAATGTCGCCCGTCACCGAGCACCCGTGTCCAACTCCCACTCGTGACTCCGCATCGACCACGTAGTCCTGGAGACCCGGGGTGGGCATCTACGACTCACTCTGGATTCTACGATCCACGGGCTGAGCGAGTTGCTATCCCCGCCTCTCTCCGCTCGATTCACCGTGACCTGCCCCCAGGAAACTGAGCCAGCGCGAATGAGAGTCCCGATGGGCCCCGGTGGGCTCCGAAGACTCTCGACGATGAAACGGACAAGGCAGAGCCCCGAGCAGATCATCAGCAAGCTGCGCGAGGTCGACGCGATGCTCGCCCGCGGCGCGAGGCGTCGCGGGCGCATCCTCATCGCGCGGCGCGGGCACGACAAACTCCCTCGGCGGAGCGCCGCCCGAGCCCTCGGCGAGCCTGGTCCGCCGGCGCCACGAGTAGCGTGTCCACGCGCTGACGCCAGCGGACGGGGCGAACGCGGCGGTGGAGAGTTCGCTGCGGTCACAGCGGTCGAGGATGCGGAGGCGGTCGGGGGAGATCACGCCGTCGGTGTCAGGCGAGGTCGAGGCGGTGCCAGCGGCGCTCGCGCGGAATGAGGGCGAGCGCTAACTGTAGACGAGCATGCCCAGTCCGGCGCCCCGATGGCTTCGCGCATGCCAGCATGCGAAACCGAGCGAGATCAGAGCGATGCCTGCCACGCGGGCCACGGCGGCGCCCGCGCCCGGAAGTTCTGCGGCGAACAGGAGCTTCGCGACGCCCGATGGGACTGCCAGCAGACACAGGCCCATCAGCGCTTCCGTTGCTGAAGCGAACGAGAGGATGCGCATCGCACGTGGACTCGTGCTGCCAATCGGTTACGGGGCTGCTGGCGCCGCGGGCGGTGCCAAATCGAATTTGAGCCGGTCAATCGTCCCGGTAAACGAGAAGGGCGGTTCGTACCGGTATTCCACCATGGCGACGCCGGTCCGAGTGTCTAGGCCCACATCGAACGTTTCGTCCTCGGCGAACGTGATGGGTGTCGAGTGCTCCATCGTGTTGCGAGCCACTTCCTTGCCGTCCACGCTAAGCACGCCCGATCCGCCTTTGCCCAAGCCAGGCTCGGCCGGCTCGTAGGCGAAGACGATGGTGTGCTTGCCAGCACCCAGTTCCGGTCCCTCCCAGACGGTGCGCTTCAGGTCGAGCAGGTTGTAGAGAAACACCACGTGGCCGCGGCCCACGCCCAGGATGCCCTTGCTGAGGAACAGTCCGTATCCGCCGAATCGGCCGCCTTGCGTGACGATCATGCCCTCGGCACCGCCCTCGGGAATCGTCACCTCGGCTGTAATGGTGAACGCCTTGTTGAGGATGCTCGGTGCCGTGCTGCCCGGCACGCTGGCCAGCGTGCCCGAGTAAGTGAACTCGGTTCGTCCGGCCGTGAGGCTCGGCTTCGGAGCGTTCCAGCGCGCCAGCGTCGTGTTGTCGAGCGGAAGGACGTCGTACTTGGCCGCCTCGAGATAGAAGAGCTTCTTCATCTCCTCAAGCTTGTCCGGCATCTTCGCGGCGAGGTCGTTGTTCTGGGTGGGATCCTCCATCATGTTGTAGAGCTCCCACCGGTAGCCGGTGATCACGTCCGGCGGCGCCTTCGTGCTCAGCTCCCACGGCAGCGTCACCGGCGTCGTGGCGGCAACCCAACCGTCGTGGTAGATGGCGCGGTTGCCGAGCATTTCAAAGTATTGGGTCGTGTGGCGCGTCGGTGCGGCAGCGTTCGCCGTGTCCCAGGTGTAGGCCATGCTGACGCCCTCGATCGGCTTCTGCTGGATGCCGTTGATGGTGTCGGGCGCCGGAATGCCAGCGGCTTCCAGGATGGTCGGCACGATGTCGATGACATGGTGGAACTGCCGTCGGATGCCCCCGACATCCTTGATGCGTCCGGGCCACGAGATCGCCAGGCCCTGCGTCGTGCCGCCGTAATGCGATGGCACCTGCTTCATCCACTTGAACGGCGTGTCGAACGCCCACGCCCACGCCGCTGAGTAGTGCGGGAAGGTGCGGTCCGATCCCCAAAACTCGTACCAGAGGAATTGGTCCTTCACGGGCACCTCGACGCCGTTGAAGGTTGTGAACTCGTTTGGCGTGCCGTTGATCATGCCCTCGGCGCTCGCCCCGTTGTCGCCGCTGATGTAGATGATCAGGGTGTTGTCGAGTTGCCCGAGATCCTCGACGGCCTTGATCACCCGGCCGATCTGCTCGTCGGCATACGCCTGGTAGGCGGCGTAGACGTCAGCCTGTTTGATGAACAGCTTCTTCTGCTCCCAGTCGAGCGACTCCCAACGCGGGAGCTTCGCGCCGCCGTAGATCTCCTGCCCATCTGGCCACGGAGTGAGTTGTGCATTCTCGGGCATGATGCCGAGCCGCTTCTGGTTGGCGAAGATCGTCTCGCGCAGCTTCTCCCAGCCGCCGTCGAAGAGGTGCATGGCGCTGATCTTCTCGATCCACTCCGGCGTCGGATGGTGCGGCGCATGCACCGCGCCGGGCACGTAGTACACAAAGAAGGGCTTCTCCGGCGCCAGCTCCTTCGACTGCTTCATGTACTGGATGGCCTCGTCGGCCATCGCTGTTTCCAAGTTCCAGGTGGGGTTGCCTTGGAAGGGATAGATCGGCGTGGTGTTGCGGAACAGATTGGGCTGCCACTGACTGGCATCGCCGCCGACGAAACCGAAGAAGTACTCGAAGCCCATCCCGTTCGGCCACTGCGTGAAGGGGCCAGCTTGGCTGTCCGCGAAGAAAGGTGTGTTGTGGTCCTTGCCGAACCACGCGGTGGCGTAGCCGTTGTCCCTCAGGATCGTGCCGATCGTGCCCTTCTCGATCGGGATGATCGAGTCATAGCCCGGGAATCCCGTGGCGATCTCGCCGACCACGCCGAAGCCCACCGAGTGGTGGTTGCGCCCCGTGATGAGCGCGGCGCGGGTGGGCGAGCAAAGCGAGGTGGAGTGGAAGTTCGTGTAGCGCAGGCCGTTCTTGGCGATGCGGTCGAGCGCGGGCGTCGGAATCACGCCGCCAAACGTGCTCGGCGATCCGAAGCCGTCGTCGTCGGTCATGATGAGGAGCACATTGGGGGCGCCCTTGGGCGGAACAGTGCGCGGTGGCCACCACGCCGTGGAGTCCGATGCCCGCTCCTTGATCACGCCGCCGAACTTTGGGGCGGGCGGCGGCAACTGGTTGCCCGGGAGTGTCGTGGTCGAATTCGCCGAACCCGGCGCCCCGGTTGTCTGGGGTGGAGTCGGAGACTGCCGCGATTGCGGTTGTGCCGCGGCACCGGTTGCAATCGTGAGCAAGGCGAGCGCGAAGAGGAACGGTGTCGAAGTCCGCAAGACGCTCATGATTTGACCTCGCCCCGAAAACTTGGAGCCCGGCTCCGGCCCACGCTGCCGCCGCAGCTTTCAGCATCAACCCAGCATAACCGTGCAGCAGTCGATGCATCGAAGCTCGTTCCGATCGGGGGTCGGATGCCGCGATCCTGTTCATGGTGAGCCACAGAGCGCGATAGTTCGGCCCCGCTCGGCTCCGAAACGGGTCGTTCCGATCGCCACCCCGAACTCTCTCCTCGAACCCGAGAGCGCCGAACCCTCGCCACCGCTCGCCAGCGCGGGCGGTTCGACCCCTCTGGCTGTCAACGACACGGCCCCCGTCTCTTTGGACGGGGGCCGCTGAACTCCCCGAGAGGAACCCTCTTCGGAACTTTGGGCAAGGCCGAAAGACTCCCCGATCGGAACGCGATCAGTGGTCAGTGGCGTCGGCGCTCTCCGTCAATCCCCCTACGCGGGGTGGACCGGCTCAGTAGTACTCCCGGATGTACCCATA
>JAXMAE010000002.1:0-907971 GCA_046350495.1 Phycisphaerales bacterium | reverse complement strand
GTCGCGGCATCGTGACGATGGGCGTCAACAACTCGTGGGCGGTGCATCGCCCCACGCTCTGGACCTGCGTCGACTGCCCCGACCGCTTCATCGACACCGGCTGGAAGGACCCGGGCATCCTCAAGCTCGTTCCGATGGAGCACTGGAACCGGCGCCTGCGCGTCGCGCTCGGCGAGGGGAAGTTCCGGGCGAGCCAGTTCCGCGTGCGCGAGATGCCGTCGGTCCTGCTCTACCGCCGCAACGAGCACTTCGACCCGACGCGCTTCCTCGCCGAGGACGCGATCTGCTGGGGCAACCCGTCGAGCACGACGGACTCGCTCGGCATCAAGGGCAAGCGCTCGGTCATGCTCGCGGCGCTGTCGCTCCTCCATTACCTCGGCTTCCGGAACGTCTACCTCCTGGGCGCGGACTTCCGAATGAGCGATACGGAGAGGTACGCCTTCGACGAGGGCCGGACCAAGACGGCGATCCGCCACAACAACGTCCTCTACGAGTCGCTCGACCGACGCTTCAGGGCGCTCGCGCCGCACTTCGCCGAGCACGGGTTCAAGGTCTGGAACTGCACGCCCCGCAGCGGGCTGACGGCGTTCCCGAAGATGGAGTACGCGAGGGCGATCGAGCGCGCGGGCGCCGAGTGCTCGAAGCCGATCGACACGCGCGGGTGGTACGCGCCGGTCAAGACCGAGGCCGAGAAGGAGAAGCAGCCATGAGTTCGAACCCGGACGCGCTGAAGTACTTCCTCTACATCCCGGTGTGGGCGACGACGCAGCAGCCGCCGTCGACGACGGAAGGCTCGACGCAGCAGTCGACCGAGGCATCGTCGAGCAGCTCGATGACGGACTCCGTCTCGAGCGGGAGTTCGAGCGGCGGCTCCTCCGGCGGCACGTCGGGCGAGTCGTCGGGAGGCGGAAGTTCCGGAGGCGGGACCAGCGGCGGTGGTGGCACGTCCGGCGGTGGCGGCTCGAGCGGTGGAGGTGGCTCCAGCGGAGGGGGCGGGTCGAGCGGTGGCGGATCGGGCAGCGGCGGTTCGAGCAGCTGCTTCCTGTTCGGCACGCTCGTCACGATGGCCGACGGCCGGCGCGCCCCTATCGAGACGCTCCAGCCCGGCGACGTGATCGCATCGCTTCAGATCCCCGGTCTCGTCGTCGACGTCGACTACCGCGCGCAGTACGACTGGCTCTCGACCTGGGGCCTCGACGGCGTCGTGCGCCGCGCGCAGCCAGTGGGATCGGTCCGCCTCGGCACGCACGACGGGTTCGTCGTCCTCAACGGCCGGGTGAAGTGCACGCCCGAGCACCCGATCCTGATCCGTCGTGATGATCAGTGGGGCTTCGTGTCGGCGGAGTTCGTGTCCGTCGGCGACGCGCTCTTCCTCGACGGGCTCGGCGAGGAGATCGTCGCGACCGTCGAGCGGATTACGGGTCGCGTGCGGACCGTCGCGATTCACGTTCCCACGACCAATACCCTGCTGGTCGACGGGGTCTGGGCGCACAACGACATCTCCCTCTCCGCGTTGAGTTCGACCAGCACTTCGAGCTCGTCATCCTCCGGCTCGTCGAAGAGCAGCGGGTCGAGCTTCTCCAGCGGCGGCACGATCGCGCCCTCGATCCTGACCAGCAGCGGGAGCAGCGGCCTCGGCGTGAGCGCGAGCAGCGGGAGCAACAATACTGCCGTCTGATCCCTGCCATCTCGCCAAGTCGCCCCTCACAACCCAGCGATGAAACTGCTCCGGAGCGCTAGCCGCGCCGATTCTCCTGCAGCAGCGTCATCGCAACGGCGCTCCCGAGCAGCGGGGGAGTCGCAGCCTCGGCGTCAACGCCCCGAGCGGTAGCAGCAACAACAACGCGGCGCACTCGCCCAAGCCACAAGTTCCACAGACGCGGGTGCTTAGTCATCATCCGAGTGCGCTGGGAACGTGACTTGGCACCTGCACCACCGTGGTGTATAGTGGTGACACCCAAACAGGACCCGTACACTCGTCCGGCACCCGACTCACGACGATCGCTCTACTCCAGCTTGGCTCCTAGAACACGTCCTCGTAAGCTGCACCACCTTGGTGCAACATGAATCAGACCCGAAAGACGACCAGCCCGAATCGTCGGCCAAAGGCACAGCGGATGTCCGTCACCATTCCTCCTGCCCATCGCGATGAACTCAGCCGATTGGCCAGGCAGAGGAGAGTCTCAGTCGCGTGGCTGATACGCGACGCGATCGACAAGTACCTATCCGCAAGCGCCCCGCTATTCGCGACAAAGGACTGAGCGCCCGACCATGCCTACTACAGCCTTGCCCCGCCGAGCGAGGGATCCCAGCACCCGCTCGCATACTTCGTCAAACGGACAGGGCATCAAGCGGAAGCGCGGGGGCAGCGAGCTCGAGCCCGACCGCATCCGAGCGATCGGCCGCAGGCTTGCCCTTGGTGCGATCAGTGATCCGATCGGCCTCGTTGATTCGCCAAAGGCGACTTTGGACGTCGTTGATCTCTTCTGTGGCTGTGGCGGACTCTCCGCCGGATTTCGCAAGTTTGGCCAGCTGGTCCCTAGTTACCGCCTGGCGGGCGCGCTCGACCTCGACGCCGACGCCGCTGCAACGTTTCGCGAGAACCTCGGGTTCGCGCCACTTCTTATGGATGCCCACGAGGTCGCCCGATCACAGGCCGCGTGGAACACCTTCCGGTCCTCGCTCGCCCTGTCGACGAACGAGACCGTGGTGATAGGAGGACCTCCCTGCCAAGGTTTTACTTCGCATAAGAAGGACATTGGCACCTGCTCAGAAATGAACTCGCTCTATGTGGACTTCGTGCGCGCCGCGATTCGGCTGAGCCCCGTCGCTGTGGTCATGGAGAATGTCCCCGAGTTGGTTACGACTAGAAGTTGGCCCTTCTACAGTCGCGCTGTGGAGACGCTTCGCCGCGCAGGCTTCATCGCGCGGACACGCATCTATAACCTCGCTGAGTTCGGCCTTCCGCAAGAGCGTTTCCGTTGCGTCACGGTTGCAATGAGGCGCCAGTTCTCCATGCCAGAGCCGTTCCTAAGCCGCGACGACTTCCGAACCGTCAGAAGCGCCATCGGAGCTCTGCCCCGGGTCTCGCCGGGCGTTCCTGATCCGAGTGACCCCGACCATGTCACAGCGGGCCATAGGGAGTCAACGGTCCAAACAATCTCGATGGTGCCGAAGGATGGAGGTCGCCGGCCCGCACATGCTGGGCCAGAGTGTCTCCGTAGATTGGCCAGATCGAATGGCAGGAGCGGCTTCGATGACGTCTACGGCCGGCTTTGGTGGGATCGTCCTTCCGTAACCATCACCGGCTCATCTCGGAACCCAGCGAGTGGGAGGTTCGCTCATCCGCAGCAGAATCGGGGTCTCTCCATTCGCGAGGCAGCGCTCTTGCAAGGCTTCCCGCCAGAATTCCGCTTCGTTGGGTCGCTCGACAGCCGGTTCTTGCAGGTGGGGAACGCGGTCCCGCCAACATTTGCCGCGTTCCTCGCTGCCCACATCTTGGCAGAGTTGCGATCCCCGCAATCGTCTTCAGAGTCCGACTGCAGCCGGGACATAGTCGCACCTGTGGGCGCATCGTTCTCTCGACTCATTGCAGGCATCAAGAAGGGCCACATTTCCCTGTGACATCGCAAGGTCTACACGTCTCAGCGATCGCCATCGATGCATTCTGCGGCGCTGGAGGTCTTTCGCTCGGACTGCAGAACGCGGGCTTCACCGTGGCTGCCGCGTTCGACGTGGACTCGACAGCGATACGCACCTATCGCCACAATCTAGGCGACCATGGATTCGTCGCTGACATTCGCGATCTCGATGGCGCATCGCTGCTTTCGAAGTACAGCTTGGCTGAAGGGCAGGTAGATCTCGTTGCGGGCGGTCCTCCTTGCCAAGGATTCTCGGTGCAGAGGCGGGGCGGCCATAGCGACGCTCGAAACACGCTCCCCTCCGAGTATCTCCGGCTGATCCGCGAAGTATCGCCTCGGTTCTTCCTACTTGAGAACGTCCCGGGCATGCGGGGGAGGCACGGGGAGGCAATCCTGAAAGCCTTCATCGATGAGGCGAACCATGCCGGATTCGTCTGCCATCAAGCGGTCTTGGATGCCGTTGAGTTCAGCGTCCCCCAGTATCGTCGCCGCCTCTTTGTCGTCGGCGAGCGGCCGACAAACGGGCGTCTGACGTTTCAGTTTCCAGCACCAACCAGCGATTGCCGTTCGCCTGCGACTTCGGTACGCTCGGCCATCGGTGATCTTCCAGCCCCCCCGGGTGACCTGTCTCCGCACCCCGACATCGCCAATCATCGTCGAACGCGACTGTCGCCGCTTAACCAACAGCGCATCGAGATGATCCCACCCGGCGGCGGCATGAGGGATCTTCCCCCGTCCATGAGAGCAGCGTGTCACCGCCAAGGCGCCGACCGGATCGGGCATCGATTTGTCTATGGGCGACTGCACTGGGATCAGCCTTCCGCGACAATCACGGCGCGATTCGATAGCTTTACTCGCGGTAAGTTTGGACATCCGGAAAGCCCTCGCAACTTGACGTTGCGTGAGGGCGCGAGACTTCAGACGTTCCCAGACACATTTGAGTTCTTTGGTTCGCAGGAGGAGATCGCCGCTCAGATCGGTAATGCTGTGCCGCCGCGGCTCGCGGCTGCTCTTGGCCAAGCGATCCTTGCGGGCCTGAGACGCGCCCCTGACGAGGGGAGGCTTTCGCCATTGACCGCAGTCCCTAACCTGTTTGGGCAGTAGCAGCCGCGCAGAGCCCGACGAGACTATCGCACGCGTCGTCGAGTCTTAGGACATCCATGGCGGCAATCCTTACCCCGACACCAGAAGACGACTTCCCGATTTCGCGAAATGACGTGCCGGTTGACGCGTAGACAATGGCGGCAGCTTCGACATTCCATGCACTCGCATGGCAAAGAAGCTGATATACGTCTCCGTGATCTGGGGCAGACTGCATGTCTTTATACTTGGCATCAGCTATCGCGAGAGGCGTGGCGCCATCCCAAATCACAACATCTGGTTCTGCCCGCCAACGACGCCCGCCCGAAATCACGTACCGAAGCGCCGGGCGCCAATCGGTTGCGCGCAATCCGCGCCGTGCGGCCGCCCGAATCATCGCCTGCCGCACCGCCTCTTCAAATAGCAGCTCCAACTTGACGAACCATGACCAGGGAACCGCGTCCTCGGATCGCCCGTCCCCTACTCCAAAATGGCGGACAAAGAGGCGAGCGAGGCCCGCCAGACCCCCGCACGAGCCTAACTGCGGAGATGCATGCGAGTATTCGAGATCGAACACGGGCGCCGGCAAATTCATGACGCGATGCCAATCAGTATCCTCGAACAACAGTGCTGCCGTCCGCACGCGACGCCGCAGAGATTCGAATTGGGGCCATTCATTGACCATGCACCCCACGACCGTCACCGCAGCCCCGAGCAGGCTATTCAAGAATTTCTCCGGAGACAGCTCGTATAGAGTGAATGCACAGCGATCGCGGCGGCCAGCGGCCCAAACTCTCATTGTGCTCCCAACGAGGATCTTCCCTCGAGGACTGGCTCCAACTGCCGCGCGGGGGTAGTAGGCCCGCCGTCGCCCCCTCCGCAGATACGCTTCAACTTCCGTTATGAATGATTCGGCGATAGCGGCCAGAATCGCGTTGTCGCCGGATACGAATGTTGGCGTTCTTACGGCCAACGCGGCGGTGCCGGAGGCAGAGCTGACCAATGCAGCCAACGAGCCTGCCACCTTCTCCCTGACGGCAATGCGGCACCCTCCAACGTTCGCAGTCCCAACATATGCTCCCGCGCGGAGAGATACGCCATTCCTGCCGCGACGCTCGGCGGTGATGACGCCCGCTTCCAGAAGCTCCCAGAACTCGGGTATCGAATCCAGCCTTCGGAATTCATCGATACCGATTTGCGTCGTAGAGCGTTCGACGAGAGAGATCTCCACGGTCATGTGCTTCTCGCGCTGCTGCCCGAGATATCAGCACGAATCGGGGCTGGTTCACTGCTCGTACCGGCTCCAACAGCAGCGGCTGCCGCCGGTGAAATCGCCGCGGCGATGGGAACGCGGGCATCCGCCGTTTGCCAGGCGTAATGGCGCTCAATGAGCTCGGCGAACGGGTGTGGCTGCCGGCCCGGCGGGTGAAGCAAAGGGGATATGCGCTGCTTCCAGAGGTCGAACAGGTCGGGAGCCTCTGCGGTGATCTCCGCAAAGATCCCGTGGCCGAAGGGCATTAAGGCCTCAAAATCTCCGGCGAACTCCCGGCGGCATTCGTCGAACAGTTGCGAGAGCCTATCTAGGACGGGGCTACCCAGCCCACGACCGGCAAGCATCTCCCGAAGCTGCGAGTTGTCGGGCGGAAATGAAATCAGCCGCAGCCTCCGCAGAAGCGCGTCGTCCAACTCAAGCGCCGACCGATCTCGCGGATTGAGCGTTGCGAGAATCACAAGGTTCGGAGCTATAAGAATCGGTCGCCGGCTGTATACGGTTGTAAACGTTCGCTCTCGATGCTCAACATATGTCATAAGTTCGCCGAGCACCGCGGGCAGGTTTGCTCGGGTCAGCTCCTCAATCAATAAGACATATGTGTTCGTCGGATCATCGAGAGCCAGGTCATTCCACTCAAGAAACAAGCCCTTCTCGACAGCAAAGCCTCCGGATGCCGTTGCGCGATAGCCTTCGATGAACTCCTCGTATGAGAACGTGGGATGAAATTGAATCTCGCGCACCATCAGCGGATCTGAGGCGAGACGCTGCGCAGCGATGCCCGCCACGAACGACTTGCCCGTTCCAGGCACTCCCGCGAGCGCGACGATGCTTCGGGCGCCATGCCGCTGGCAGCAAGCAATGGTCTCGCTTATCTTCGCCTCTGTGGCGACTCCGTATGTTGTCGGCATTATCTGAGATCCCTTGGGAGGCAGGCGGAACTCGCAATGGCATCTACATAATCACGGACGCTGCGAAACTCGCGATGACGTGCCGGCAGAGAGACGGCAACTTCGAGCAATCGCGAGCATCCGTCCTTTATCGTGTAATAGCCTGCCTTGTTCTTTTGATTCATCAGCGTCCATCCGAAAGATGCCAAGGAGATGACTGGAATCAGGCGATCATTCTTCGCGTCGCCAGAGATGGTTTCGTCTCCGAGTGCGGTCAAGTCCTCGGTGCGTCGATAGCGGCGAATCGAATCGATGGCCGCGGGAAGAGCCGCGGCGTTGTGAACGCGAAAGATCGCGCGGTTTAGTTCATCAGAGTTGATCTTGCCGTCAAGGGAGAGCATCGCTTGCCAGATGAAGCGAAATGGAAATACGGTCATCGATGGGTGGTACCGTCTCCCGGCACCCGTCGGATTGCGCAACTGAGCGAATGAGAGACCCATCGCTGCATGGCGGGCAATCAGTCCGACATTCCGCTCGTTTGCGAGCGGCAAGAAACGTCGAACGGCATCCCCGAGCGCGGTAAGCTGAATTGTCTCGTCTTCTGCTTCCCAGAGGAGCCCGGAGGCTTCAAAGACCTGCTTCGCATCTCGGTAACGCTTGGGATCCGGCCGTTCAGCACCATCACGATTACTGCGACTGGTGTCAAACGGCAACGCCGCCAAGACCTCGGCAGCAGGCGTCCCACTTCCGCCGACCAGAAAGGCTCTCAGCTCGTCATTCGGGAAGTTGGTTGTGGGCAGCAGCCGAAACGACTTGTGCAGCGCCCCTGACCACGTTCTGAGGGTGTCCCGCTCGGCAGGCATGCTGCGAAGGATATCCGCTGCTCGCAGCTGTGTGCTCGATTACCGGACCACGAAGGGCCCCTAGCATCAGCCGCAACTTGAACGCAAGGAAATGTCGGCCCAGCTGACGACGAGAGGTGAAGGGCCCTGAACCACTGTCATAAGTCCTCGTGGGGCCACGCCGCAACGTTCCCAGGCCATCCACTGGATTGGCCGTGAGTTCACGACGCGAGGCGCTCGCGGTGTGGATGAGCTCCCCAGCCAGTGCTTTGAACCCGTTCCGATCGGGGAGTTCAACGGCCCCCGTCAAAGTCGACGGGGGCCGTGTCGTTGACAGAGCGAGCGGCGCGGACCACCCCGTTCGCGAGGCGTGGCGAGGGTTCGGCGCTCTCGGTTTCGAGGTGAGAGCGGAGGCGCCCGATTGGAACGGGCCGCTTCGGGTCAGAAGTCGGCCAAACTCTCGCGCTCTCTCCCTCTCCGTTTACAGGCGCGCGGGTTGAGGGGCCGGATCGGAACGGAGCTTCGTAGCTGGTCTTAATGGGAAACTCCCCTGATCGCAACCATTGGCGAATTCCCTGATTTGCGAAAGGCGCGTACGTTGCTCGGAGTTGTCGTGACCTTCCGGATCATCCCGCTGAGAACAAGCGCGCTGCTGTTCTCGCCCTCCCGCCCACCAACAAAGGCATGCTCATGATCGTCCCGCCTCGCATGAACTCCCTGCTCCTTGGATGGATTGTGGCCACCACGTTGACGAGCGCGGCGGCCTTCTCGCAATGCACCGATTTGACACCCGACCTCGATCTGATCCCGTCCACTGCCGCGTCAGTCAATCAATCGCACGTTGGCGACGCCGTGGCTTTCTTTGGAGATCGCCTCATCGTCGGAGCCGCGGGTCACACCGTAAGCGGGGAGTCCAGCGCTGGAGGCGTGCAAATCTACCGCTTGGTGAGCGGTAGCTGGACGGAGGAGCAGTTCTTGACCAAACCCTCAGCGATCGGCGGACCGGAGAGCCAAGACCACTTCGGGTTTGCTGTCGCTATGCAGGATACGGAGTGCGCGATCGGTGTACCGGGTCATGACGGATCGGGAACTGATCTCGGAGCAGTGGTGATCTTCACGCGTTCCGGAACGACATGGACCTATTCGCAAACACTGGTGGGCGATTCGAGCTTGGACGAGTTCGGCACTTCTGTCGCGATCCAAGGAGACACCCTCGTGATCGGCGCTCCCACTGTGAATCTGGGAGCACAAGGCGGCGTGGGCGCCGTCTATATCTCTACCAAGTCGGGAGGAACTTGGGGCACGCCCGTGAAACTGCAGGCTGCCGCAGCTTCCCCTAGCACCGGAGGTCACCTTGGTCGTTCGGTGGCGCTCGATGGAACCAACGTGGTCGGTGGAGCTCCCTGGGATGTCACGACACTCGGCGTCGGCAGGGTGTACGTATTCAAGAAGGTGAGCGGCACGTGGGGCTATGACGAAGAGTTGAGCACATCCGACAGCACACCGGCCGGTGACTACTTTGGGATGTCGGTTGCGATCTCGGGCGACCTGATCGCAGTGGGTGCAAGCCAGGACGAAGAGACCGGCAGCTTGGACGGCTCGATCTCTTTCTTTCGTGAGTGCTCGGGGTCGTGGACCTTTGAGGACGAGGTGGTTGCCTGCGATACGGACAACACGGTGCAACTGGGGTTCAGTCTCGCCTTGACGAAGAGTCCGGGCGTGGAACTCGCAGTCGCGGGCGGCATCGGCTCCGACGGGGTTGGAGCCGCGTTCGTCTACCGAAACTCATCGGCAGGCTGGCAAACCTTGAGTCGACTGGTTCCGACATCACCTACCAACGGCGACGATTTTGGAACATCGGTTGCCTCGATTGGTTTCCGAATCGCCGCAGGTGTTCCGGGCGACGACAGCAATGGCACGAACTCCAACGTCGGTGAGGTAGCCATCTTTGAACCGGGCTGGTGTGCAGAGGATCTCGACGCGGACGGAGAGGTCGGTTCGGCGGACCTAGCAGAGTTGCTCGGCGCATGGGGAGCATGTTCAGGCTGCGCGTTCTGCTTTGCAGACTTGGACGGCGACCAACAGGTTGGCTCGTCCGACCTCGCGATCCTCCTGGGCGCTTGGGACTGCGGCGTTGGATTCCGTGGCGAAGGAGAATCCCCACTCGAAATCGCGCTTTCGCAGCTGGGATTCGAAGATGTCGAGGCCATCTCTGCCTGGCTTGAAAATGCGACAGAGGAGGAAGCCCTCGGCGCAGGCGTCGCACTTCTTCAATTGCTCGAAAACTGATTCCTTGGGATCGATCAATGCGCGCGTCGTCGTTTCCTCTGCTGATGAGGATCGCCCCCGCATTGGGGGCGATCCTCTGTTCTGGCACCGCCACCGCTCAGTGCCAGACAGCGCTATTTCAGCCTCCTCCCAGAATCGCACCTCATCTCTTTGGAGCGAAGGTGGCGGTGGACGGCGCCATGCTGGCCGTCGCAGACCCCGGCGGCGACGGATTCATGCCGTCTGTTGCCGTCTACCAATATCAGCAAGGCGATTGGTCGCTCAGCCAAGTCGTGGAGTCTCCGGAGGACGATGCGCAATCGAATTTCGGCGGCAACCTCAGGTTCGTGGAAGGCTGCCTGTGCGTCGGCGCCCGCACTTCGGATTCGATCGTTCTGAATGGGGGCGCCTGTTACGTCTACAAGTGGAGCGGTGAAGCGTGGCGGTTGAGCCAACAACTGAGCCAACTCGACCCGCAACCCGGCGATCGGTTCGGCTCCGCCGTCGTCGATGGTCTCGACCGACTGTTTGTCGCAGCGCTCGGCCGAACAGTCGACGGCGTCTTCATGCGTGGCGCCGTCTTCGTCTTCCAGCCGGACGACTTAGGCGGATGGGTGCAGGAGGCTGAGATCCATTCGCCTGACCTAGATCACGCGGCGGCATTCGGCTACTCAATCGCTGTCGCCGGCAATCGGCTCTTCGCGACTGATCCCGGCACCAATTCCGTTTTCGTCTTAGAGCATGAAGGTGATCAATGGAAAGCGATCGCGCAATTGCTCCACGCGCCCGGTCTCGTCGTCGATCAGTTCGGCTTCGACCTCTCGGCGACGGCGACCCGAGTCGTGGTCGGCGTTCCCGCTGGAGAGAATCCGGGGGGGCCGCAAGCGGGACACGTTGAGATCTTCGATGAGACGCCCGAAGGCTGGTCGCTCTCGACGATCCTGTATCCGACTGCGCCGACGGGTGGCCAATACTTCGGTGCCTCCGTGGCGCTGAGTGACGACGGAACCCTCATCCTTGTGGGCGCGCCCAACGACAGCGCGGGAGGATTTCATGTCGGTTCATACAGCATCTTTCGGCTGGTTGAGGGAGCGTGGCAATTCCAAGGCAAGCTGTTCGGCGATCGTCCCGCGCAAGCTCTTGGGTGGAGTGTCAGACTCGACAGAGATCGGGCGTATCTTGCCCGCGGCGAGAACAACGACGCACTCGAGTACTCGGGATTCGTTCAGCTTGATTGCAACGGCAACGGCGTGCCTGATGCTTGCGACATCGAGACGGGAACGTCCGTCGACCAGAACTTTAATGGCACTCCCGACGAGTGCGAATTAGTTGGGGATCTCGACGGCGATGGAGCCGTGAATTCGTTCGACCTTGGAGCCCTGCTCGGTGCCTGGGGCGTATGTGTGGGTGGATGCTCCGCGGATCTCGACGGCGATGCGATCGTGGGACCGAGCGACCTAGCCATCTTGCTTGGCGCGTGGATCGATTGATCGCGGTCCCGCTCAGATCGAACGCGACGATCACGCCCCTGCTGCAGATGTAGTGGGATGCCACCCGCCCGTTGACAGCGGGAGCGGAAGGACATCCCCATGCACGGACGCAGCGGCCCCGCGCGGCCGAAGGCATCGCGCGCGACCAACATGTCGGCGCGCCAGCGCCGGAGCGAGCTCGCGGCGATCATCGCCAGCGGGATCGCACGCGCCGTCGCGGCCCGGGCGGAACCGCCCGAAGCGCCGGAAGATTCCGCGATCGATGGACTTGCACTCTCCGCCGGATCGAGGCTCAGTGTGCCACTGGCCGGAACGCCCAATCCGACGCGAGCTCCGAACGGTCCCCAGGCCGGAGAGCACGCACGATTGAGACCGACCCCATCCCCAAGCAGATCGCCGCGCTCGAGCGCATGACCGTCGGCCAGCTCCATGCGTCGTTCGCCCAGTTCTTCGGCGCGAGCTGCAATCTCGCCGTTCCCGCGCGAAAAGCCCATGCGGAGCTTCGCGCACGTAGCAATCAGTCGTTCATGGGCCGTTCCTTCCGAGCTACCGCTTCGCCTTCATCCGGTACGCCGCCATGCCGCCGGCCGGGACGGCGATGTGAAGCAACGCGTCCCCGTTCGGTTCGACCGGTACGTCGATGTCGGGCGCGCCGTCTCCGTGCGATCCGGCGCTCGAGACCGTTGCGCTCGCGGCGATACCGGCGAGGGCGAGGTTCACGCGCAGGTCGCGCTCCACCGTCGATCCGGTTGGGTTGTGCACGATGAGCATCGCCTCGCGGGCCTCCGGGTCGACATGCACGAACCAGTCGATGTCGCGGCCGTCGGGGCGGCGGCCGTGGACGATGTCAGACTCAAGGATGCGACGATTCGCCTTGAACCACGCGACGCGCTCACGCACCACCTCGCGCGTGGCGTCGGTGTCGAAGAGGCGCGGTCCGCGGAAGCACGCCTGCACGCCGGCGGAGAGAAGGTTGTCGAGGCGGCGTCGATAGTGGTCGCGATGCTCGTCGAGCGGCTCGATCGTCGCCGCCGGTCCGCCGCCGTGATATTGCATGAGCGGCACGAACATCCAGCCCATGCTCGGCGTCTTCGACCACGTGCCGTCGAAGATATTCTGGCGTTCGATGATCTCCTGATCGGCGCGCGGCAAGGACCAGTTCGTTTCGCGGTATCCCATGGCGCACTTGTTGGTGCCGACGAGGTAATACCAATCCGGGACGTTGAGATAGATGCCGCGCGCTCGGCACCAACGGTAGAAGGTTGCGATCGTCGACCATTGACGCCACTGCGAATCCGCGAGCCCGCGGTGGCCGGGGTGTTCGGTCGAGGCGCAGACGTCGCCGGGGTAACTGCCGTCGTGCTCGAGGACGTCGAGACCGGTCGATTCGAAGGCCTCCCTCAGCGTCGCGAAGTACCGTTCGCCCCACGACGATTCGAGGCAGGGCGAGTTGCCGAAGATCGCGAATCCGCCGGGCTTTCCGGTGGCAGGATTGACGACGTCGTTGGCGGCGTCGATCGAGCGGCTTGCCAAGAGCGAATAGCCGCCGAGGGCCACTCCCTTCGAGTGGGCGTAGTCGGCGAGTTCCTTCAACTGGGCTCGATAGGCGGCGTCGGTGCGTTCGATATCGAAACCGCTTCCGAACGTCATGATGACGAGTTCGAAGCCGACGTCGGCAGCCTGATCGATCGCGTTTCGGACGGCGGCGGGTTCCGCCGACCCGACATGGAAGATGAGCGGGTTCTCCTGCACCCATGGCGCGATCGTTCGATACATACGCCGCTGGGCGAGACCACGGCGCTCGCGGTCGGTCGAGTCATACAGTAGTTCAAACACGCGCGGCGACTCGAAGCGATCGCCCGGTGCGATGGCGATGCCAGGACCGACGGTCGGACCGCACTCCAAGAGGCACGGCGTGCGTCGGTCGTAGTGAACCTGCGTTGCATAGAGCGGATCATCGACCCAGCGAACCCCTGGAGCGCTCGTGCCTGCCTCCATGCTGCCGCCGAAGGCGTACTCGCTCTCGACATGGATCGAGCGCGGATAGGTTGCGAAGTCGATGGCCGAACCGCCGACGAGCGACGCGGGTTCGACCCAAGCGAGAAGCTCGGAGCGAAAGGCGTCGAGCGTGATCGGCGACGTGCCGCCGTTATCCACGGTGATCCACTTCGAGAGGAGCGGAATCGAGTCATAGATCTCATAGTGCACCGTCACGGTGACGCCCGACGGTCCGCGATCGGCGGCCCGGAAGCCAAGTTCGAGCGACACCCCGGGCGGCGGCCACGTCACCGGACGGCTGAGCCATTGCGAGCGAGGCCGCCAGGCGAAGCGCTCTTTCGTGCGTCCGATGCGCTGACCGATGAATTGAAATGCCCCGTCGGTCGCCGTGAGGTGCGGAATCGATTCTGGCCGCAGAAAGTTGTGAACCGACTGACCCTCAAGCCCGCCGACCGGATATGCAGTTCCGTCGATCGTCACCATTGCCTCAGGCCGCACGCTTCGCAGTTCGGCGGCGTCGGTCATCAGGTTGTCGAACGCAACCGTCGCCGCGTTCGGCGTCAGACGAATCGTCCGCCGCAGGAGCCCGTTCGTGAGCGTGACCGACGACGCGTCTTCGGCCAGCGTCACTTCCGCGCGGAAGATCGATGCGTCGACCAGCCAGTCAGGAGGCGGAGCCGCAGCGACGGATGCGAGCGACACGAACGCGGCGACGACGAGCGAGGTGGGCATGCGGACAGGAGTTTAGAGGCAACGGTCGTGGGAACCGCAGTAGCGCGACGAGGAATCGTCGGACCTCACCGCGACGCTCTCGTGCGCTCGCCTCGAGCGCATGTTGCTGCCTCTTCCCATCAGGCCTGCGCTCGATACCCAGGGCCATCGTCCTCAGTGCTCGCCGCGCCCCAATCTCCCCGTTGCAGCAATTGCTGCGACTCCTGTTCCTCTGGTCGCGCCAGGCAGGGATGTGTCCCAGTCCGTGCGGATGACCGCGACGAATCCGGTGCGATCACACCATCAGTGCGAGGCGAGCGTGGCGCCCGGTCCGCGGAGTTCGCGCGGAAGGACGTTGGGCGCTCACGATCGATGGCTGATCCGATGGCACAGGAGGAATCTCCGCGCCAGAATGGCTCGAAGATGATTTCGACATCGAGTGAGCGCAGCGCGACCGGCCAGAGCGCGAACCCGCTCAAGCCGAGACGTGCGGCATTACGATTGCCGAAGGCCCGCCGACCTGTCAGTCTGTGGGCAACATCATTCGAGCTGCGAACGAGGCTGATCGGGCATCGGCGGCGCCGCCGCGACTCGCAATACTCTGGCTGATCTCGCAGCGTTGCAGCTCCTTGCGGCTACCCGACCATCCTCGCTCTCGCTGCAGATCCACGTTCGCGACGGGCTGCCTTGGCCTCAGTCGTCCATGCGAGCGGAATCGCTCACTGTCGTCCGGCGAAGCCAGCCGCACCCTTCTTCGAGGTCCCTGATGATTCGTTCCATGCTCGCCTGCGTCATCGCGCTCGTCTTCGTCATCCTGGCTCGAGACCTGGTGGCGCAGGATGCGCCGACGTCCCCTGCACGATCGACTCCGGCCGTTCAGGCCAAACCTCTCAAAGTGTTCATCCTCGCCGGACAGTCGAACATGCAGGGGCATGCGCAGATTTCGACGTTCGACAGTCTCGCCGACGATCCGAAGACCGCGCCTCTGCTAAAGGAAATGCGCGACGAGGACGGCAAGCCGCGGGTGTGCGAACGGGTGTGGATCAGCTCCGTCGGGTGCGAAGGCGATGCCTACTCGGATCTCACGGAAAAGAAGGGCAGACTGACCGCCGGCTTCGGTGCCCCGGAGGACAAGATCGGGCCGGAGTTCACCTTTGGTATCACCATGGAGAAGCTGCTCGATGAGCCGATCTTGATCATCAAGACCTCATGGGGCGGCAGGAGCCTGCACACCGACTTCCGACCGCCGAGCGCGGGGCCATATGCATGGAGCGAATACGAACTAGCCCAGCAGAAGGACCGAGGCCACGACCTGGAGAAGGTCAAGGCCGAGAAGGTTGAACAGACCGGCGTGTACTACCGCGAAATGATCGCCCATGTGCAGAAGGTGCTCGGGGACATCAAGCGCGTCGTGCCAAGTTATGACGAGAAGCAGGGCTTCGAGCTGAGCGGATTCGTTTGGTTTCAGGGATTCAATGACTACGTTTCCGGCTGGACGTATGACAAGCAGGCGGATCCGCGCGGGTACGGCCTCTATGCCGAGTTGCTTGGTCACCTGATCCGCGATGTCCGTCGAGACCTCTCGGCACCGAAACTGCCATTCGTCATCGGGGTCATGGGAATTGACGGCCTCAAAGGCGACATCAACGCGCCGATGATGCACTTTCGCGAGGCCCAGCGACAGCCCGCGGCGCTCGACGAGTTCAAGGGAAACGTATTCGCCGTCGAGACTGCCCCGTTCTGGGATGACGAGTTGGAAGCCTTGCAACAGCGGATGGAGAGTCTTTGGCCGAAGGTGGACGCGACGGTTGCCGAGCAGATGAAGGAAGACCCGAAGGCCGACGCGTGGGAAAACAAGATGAAGTTGATGGCAGAGAACTTCACACCGGAGGAATGGAAGCGGTTGAAAGGAGTTTCAAACGGCGGCTACCACTACCTCGGCGCCGCCAAGATCATCGCTCCCATCGGCAGGGCGTTCGCCGAGGCTCTGGTCGGGGAGAGGACGACCAAGTAGCGTCACCCATCACCGAGGGTGAAGTCGCCGAACAAAACGCTGTGCCGAGTCAACTCGGCCGCGACTTTGCATCGCCGACCTTCCCGCACCGCGGGTTCCGTCTGCGGGCCTGTCCCGCGCTCATCCGGTCGTTCGGCATCGCCATTCCGCGCACCGTGCTCGACGAGACGCTCGCGCGACTGAGCGCGACGGCACGGGACACGCGCGCGGAGCGCATCGTCGTCGTGGGCGACCTCGTGCACGCGCGGCGGGGGTTGACGCGCGAGGTTGTCGAGCGCGTCGCTGCGTGGCGCGACGGGTTTGCGGGCGCGATCGAATACGTCGCCGGCGATCACCACCTGCGGGCCGAAATTCCCGAAGCCCGGCGCATACGTCGCCGCGAACCGCTCGACGCCCCGTTCGCGTTCGTCCACGATCCGGCCGAGGTTGGCGATGGCAACACGTATGCATGGTGCGGCCACTTGCATCCGACGGTGCGTCTTGCGAGTTCCACCGATCGATTGGTGATGCCGTGCTTCGTGATCGGCGCGTCGGGCGATTCTGCCCGCGTTCACGCAATTCGCGCGCGGGCCGGGATACGAGCCGACGGTCGACGAGCGCGTCTTCGCCGTCGCGGAGCGCGACGTCGTGGAGATTCCGGCGTCGGCGCTCGTGCCGGCGTGCGAGTAGCGAGTTTGCGGTACGGGGCGGCTGCGCCAAGCCGCGCGGCGCGCGCCCGCCGCGCCTTGGCCGCCGCTCGCGTGTTCACGGGCCGGAAGATGTTTCGAGTCGCGATCGGGGAGTTCAACGGCCTCCGTCAAAGTCGACGGGGGCCGTGTCGTTGACAGAGCGGGCCGCGCGGATGGCCCCGTTGGCGAGCCGGGGCGAGGGCTCGGCGCTCTCGACTTCGAGGTGAGAGCGGAGGCGTCCGATCGGCACGGGCGTCAAAGGCGACGAAGTGGCCGAAACTCTCGCGCTCTCTGGCTCTCCATTTACAGGCGCGCGGGTAGAGGGGCCGGATCGGAACGGAGGTTCGATACCCGCCGCGCATGCGCAGAAGGCTGCAGTCCTCCCGCTCCTACTGGAACCGCTCGATCTCCGCGCGAGGAACTCGCCTTACCAACGCGAGGATTTCCAGTCGACCATCATGATCGACCGTGAACTTGCCGAGGTAGATCCCTACCAGTTTCGAAGTTGACGCTTCGCCCAGCGAATGAGCAAAGACCGGCGCGCCGGAAGATCCTGGTCCCATCGCGCTTCCAATGGCATCAACCTCCAGGCGGACAACGAAGAGCTCCTCGGGCCAGTCTGATACATCAATCTGAAGCACTTCGCCAATGACGGCTTGCAATGCGCCGCTGGAAATGAGGCTTCGTTCGTCATCTGCGACAAACCTTACGATGCGGACGGTATCACCAGCACTAGCGACGCCTAGTGGCGGAGGAAGACAGCAGAGTTGGTCTGGCCCGCGCAAGCGAAGTAGCGACCAGTCATCGCGGTGGATTCGGGCATCCGCTACGATCGACTCAAGCGTGTTGCGATCACCTTGGGCCTTGCCGCTTGGAAGCGGGGTGGTCGTACCCATGGCTGCTGCGTCAAACCTCTCGAACTTCGGCGGCTGGCCTTGCGAGAGAATGGCCAGATAGCCCGACTGCGGAAATGGACCGTGGCCATGGAGGGCAGTAAGCAGCAGGTCGGGCGCAACGAGGCAAGCACCGTACCGCGACTCTTTCTCCAGCAGCACGACCGCGACTGAACACGTCTCGTCGGGGGACGCCGCACGGCATCCCCCGACGAGCAATAGTACGCCGACTAATGTTCGCATCAGCACTGAGCTGCCACTAGTGAGAAGGACAGATCGGAAGCGACAACTCGCACGGATCCAGCCACCATGTAACTGGCTGCCCATTCGCCCCCATCACGGCCTGCCAACTCCCGCCTGACAACTTCTTCGAGAGCGTCGCGATCGGAAAGTGACGCGCGAGGTCGACAGAAATGTCGGCGCCTCCGTAGCTCAGTTCGATCGACTCCAGGCCCGCATACCAAGCCCACCCGGCGAGGTGAAGCAGACGACCGCTAGCGACCAACTCGCTCCCTTCGGTAACTCGCATGATGTTGCCCTCGATGCTTGCGGATCCAGATCGCACGCCGACCGTGATATCAAAAACATCGCCTGACGGGAACACACCGTCGAAGTTGCTTGGCAGCTTCATCCGCATGCTAGACGTGAACAGCGAGAGATCAAGCGACTCGACCGGAGTGGTTCCAGACAGCACTCCGTCAAGCAGCGCCATTTGACCGGCTGGCGCCGTTGGCCGCGCATCGAATGTCCCGGCGGTGCTTGAAAGCTCAGCCTCGATCAGGCAAGAGAGCACAATGCCCCCGCCCGGGGCCTCCGTCATTGGCCGGCAGCGGACAGACCCGTGCGCGACCATCGCTGAAGGCGACCTCGCGACGCGGCGGTCGAGCGCTCCCGGACGCTGGCCACGGACGTAAAGGCGTACGTCTGCGACCCGCAAAGTCTGTGGCAGCGAGGAACGAATGAGAACACGAACGGGCTGCTGCGGCAGTACTTCCCCAAGGGCACGGAGCTGTCGGCGGACACCCAGGCGCAGCTGGGCCGCGTGGCCCATCGACTCAACGGCAGGCCGCGCGAGACGATCGGCTTCAGGACTCCGGCGCCTACGATCGATCAGGCGTTGCGATGGCCGGTGGAGACCGCGCTCGAGTCTCTCTCGGCTAGATCAGGTCACGTCCGATCGCTTGCCACCGGCTCCCCGGCCGCCATCGCGCCGCGGGACCCACGTATGACCGCTTCCACACCAAACGCCGAACGCCACTTCTTGCATGAGTCGCCCGACTTCTCCCTCGTCCTTGGCGGGCCGCTCTATCAGCTCTGGCGACGAACCCGGCTGGCCGGGGGAGCGCTGCAGCTTCTGAGCCGGCGCGTGCTGGCGTTCTGCCTGCTCACGTGGCTGCCCCTCTTGATCCTCTCCGTCGTGGAAGGGAATGCGTGGGGCGGCGCGGGCAGGGACGTCGCCATCCCGTTCCTCTTGGATATCGAAACGCAACTGCGCTTCCTCGTCGCCGTGCCGCTCCTGATTGTCGCCGAGCTGGTTGTTCACCAACGCATGCGCCCCCTCGTGCAGCAGTTCGTCGACCGTGGCTTGATCACCGAAGAGACCTGCCCGCGGTTCGACGCGGCGATCCGGTCCGCCATGCGTCTACGCAACTCCGTCGTCGCCGAACTCCTGCTCATCGCCACTGTGTATGTCGTTGGCGTCGGCTTGATCTGGCGGACGCAGGTCGCCCTTTCCGTCGTGAGCTGGTACGGCGTGGGAGTCGACAATGTGCTGCGGCCGACGCTCGCCGGATGGTGGATGGGGCTCGTCAGCCTCCCGCTCTTCCAATTCCTACTTCTGCGATGGTGTTTCCGGATCTTCATCTGGGCCCGATTCCTCTGGCAGGTTTCCCGACTCAGGCTCAGCCTCGTCCCGACGCATCCGGACCGCTGCGGCGGCCTCGGCGTCCTCTCTTCCATCTGCTATGCCTTCTCGCCAGTCCTGATGGCCCAGGGGACGCTCTTGGCAGGATTGATCGCCAACCGGATCTTCTTTAGCGGCGCCCAGCTCACCGACTTCAAGGTTGAGATCGCCGGGCTCGTCGCGTTGATGGTCCTCCTCGTGCTCGGGCCGTTGCTTATTTTCGCGCCTCAGCTCGAAGCCGCTAAACGCGCGGCGCTCCTTGAGTACGGCACCTTTGCGCAGCGATACGCGCGGGAGTTCGATCAGAAATGGCTCCGCGGAGGCGCGCCCACTGGCGAACCGCTCTTGGGTAGCGCCGACATCCAGTCCATGGCCGATCTCAGCAACACCTTCGAAGTGGTCAAGGGCATGCGCCTGGCGCCTGTGAACTTTCGTGCCGCTGTGCAGCTCGCCATAACGACGCTCCTGCCTCTGCTCCCCCTCACGCTGACGATGATCTCGCTCGAGCAGTTGCTCGAGCAGTTCCTCAAGCTGCTGTTCTGAACGAGGGATGAGTGTTTGCACCCCGCGAACGGGCCGGTCGGGATGTTTGTCGACGTCAGGGCCGGCAGCGGGCCGGCAGCGGACAGACCCGTGCGCGACCCCGTCCGCGACCCAGTTCGCGACCGCCCTGGTCCCACCTTCCCCGGCCGCGCCGCCGCCAAGGCCCCGGCCGCGTCGCGGACTTCCAAGCCCGCTCATCGCTTCGCGGCCCGAAGCAAGACTTCGCATTCCTCGGAGCGCAGCGATACGAAATCGAACGGCCCTTCGCCGGACTTCCAGACGAGCGCGAACCGACGCGGCGCATCGTTGGGAGGGCCGACGACGAGCTCGAACCCGCCGGCCGAGCCATTTGCGATCGACCATCTGCCTGTGCCCGCCGGTCCGAGGCATCCGAACGTCGATTCGCTGTCGGGGGGCACTGGCGGCGCTTCGCCAGCGGGGGCTCCGTCGCGGAGACCGATCTGGAACGATCCCCCTCGCGCAAAGTCGGCGACGACCTCGCCGGGCGCGTGCCACCGTCGACCGACGAGCCGCGCTTCCCATTCAGTCGCGCTGGTCGGTGCCGCTGCCGGCGGCGGCCAGCGTCCGATCGACTGGCCGCAGCCGGCGATCATCATCGCGGCCGCGAGGGCCGCAACAGCCCCGATTCGACGCATCGACTCACCTCCTCGACCTCGTCCCCTGACCAATCGTCCCGGGACCCGTCATGCGCATGGTGCCGCGCCGGTCGTGCCGCCGCCAGCGCAAACGAAAGAACGGCGCTCCCAGATCGACGCCTCGATCCCGACGCGGGCGGTTGTGGCGGGGACGGAATGCGATGCGATCGGATCCGATGTAGCGTGACTCACGGCGCCGTTTGCCACTTGGCTTGCCGAGCCCGGGCCAAACGCGCTCGCGTCGGATCACAGGCCGGGATCTGCACGCCGCTGTTCCACGCGGTCGTCAATCCGCTTGTCATTGTGCTCGCCACCCTCGCGACCGTCTCGCTCCTGACTGGCGACCTGCGCGCCGCTGTGGTGATGATCCTCATGCTTCTCTTGCCGCCAAGGACCTCTTCCTCATCCAAGGCTCGCTGACCGGCGAGAGCTTGCCTGTCGAGAAGTTCGAGACGGAGAAGAACGCCGCGGCGGCGAATCCGATCGAACTATCCAGCATTGCGTAACCGGGCGCGAGCGTCGAAAGCGGTTCGGGTGCGGCGATCGGCGTCTGCACCGGCGCGCAAACGTTTCTCGGAGGCATGGCCGAGGCGCTTTCCGAACAGCCGACGGTGGCCGTCACGCTGTTCGCTTCCGCGGCGCTCACTCAGACAGTCAAGCACTGGTTGCTCGCGAGGACGTGGATCTGATGGCCCATCGTGATCGTGTCCTCGGCGACGGCACGTCGGTTCGGTTCGCGGAAATAGTCGGTACGCTGAGGACATGCGATCTCTCCTCGCCGTTCTCCTCGCTGCGATCGTGATCACCAGTCCCTGTTTCGGCTGGGGAGCTGACGGTCACAAGATCATCGGTTCGATCGCCTCAGCGTCGCTTACCGAAAGCGCCGCCAAGGAGGTGCGCGAGCTTCTGGGCGAGCAATCCATCGCCGATGCCTGCTGCTGGGCCGACGAGATCCGCAGCGAGAGCCGCTACGACTGGGTCAAGCCACTCCATTACATCAACGTGCCGCGCGACGCGAAGACGATCGACATGGCGCGCGATGGCGCGGATGGTCAGCAGGTCGTCTCCGCGATCGGCAAGTACCGCGACATCCTGAAGGACGCGAACCGTCCGAAAGAGGAGCGGGCCGAGGCGCTGCGCCTCCTGCTGCACTTCGTCGGGGACATCCACCAGCCGTTCCACGTCTCCTACAAGGAGGACAAGGGCGGCAACATGCTCTCCGTGCAGGCCTTCGGCACGAAGTCGAACATGCACCGCGTGTGGGACAGCGACCTCATTTCGCGGCGCCTGCGCGACACGAAGGGGGGATGGGCCGTGATGTCCGCTGATCTGCGACAGGCGATCACGGACGAGCAGCGGAAAAAGTGGACGGTCTCGCTCGATCCAGCGACGTGGGCCAACGAGTCGCTGACCTTGACGCGTGAGCTGTACGCCAACCTGCCGACGAATCCGGACGATGTCGGCGAAAGCTACTACCAGCGCTGGATGCCGACCGCCGAGAAGCAACTCCAGGCGGCGGGCGTGCGCCTCGCTGCGCTCCTGAATGCAGCTCTTGACAAGCCCGCCGCTGCGACGAAGTGAAGTGAGGCGAAGTAAATCGGGGCCGGCAGCGGACACACCCGTGCGCGATCCCGCAGAGCAGCAGAGTGGACACACCCCTTCGCGCTTCCGCACCAGAAAAAAGTCGGCACTTTCGGGGTCTGCGCGGTTTCGCCCTGATGATCCCGCCCCATGGCGACACCGCGCAAACGCATCTTCGATCCGGCAAAGCCCGTCACCTGCCACTGCATCTCCCGCTGCGTCCGACGATCGCGGCTCCTCGAGCAGGAGGAACGTCGCCGCGCGCTGGCCGAACGCCTCGCCGAACTCGTCCTCTGCTTCGCCATCGACGTCCTGGAGTGGGCGCTCCTCACCAACCACTTCCACCTCGTCGCGTCCACCCATCCCGACCTCGCCGCGCTCTGGTCCGACCGCGAGGTCGCGATCCGATGGCGCACCCTCTCGCCCGACTACGCCTGGCGGCTGCGGAACAGGATCGACAAGTCGCTTCCCGCCCAGCCCGAGGAGATCGCCGCCGCGCTCGCCGATCCGGCGGTGATCGCCCGCTGGCGACGCGACCTCGCGGACCTCTCCACCTTCCACAAGTTCCTCAAGCAGAAGATCGCCCGCATCATCAACCTCCAGGACGACGTCACCGGGCACTGCTGGGAAGGGCGCTTCAAGTCGATCGTCGCGCTCGACGAGGAGGCGGTCGTCGCCCACATGGTCTACGTGGCGCTGAACCCGGTCCGCGCCTGCATGGCCGAGGCGCTGGACGAGTACGAGTTCTGCTCGATCGCCGAACGCGTCGCCGAGCTGAGGCGCCGCATCGCCGCGGGCGAGTTCGCCGGCGAGGCCGAGGCGGCGCGGGAGAAGCTGCGGTCCGCTCGGCTCGTGCCGGCGCTGCCCTGCGATCCCGGCCCGGAGGCGACGAAGGTCGAGACGCTCCCGAACGGGCTGAGGAACCCGTGGTTCGGCGGCCGCGTGCCGTCGGTGATGGAAGGGGCGAGCCTCGCCGCGTTCATCGCCGAGGTCGACGCGGCCGGGCGGGTGAGGAGCGAAGGCAGGCGCGGCGTGGTGGGGCCGTCGACGCCCAGGCCGCTCGCGGAGCTTGACCGCGCCCTGCTCGAGTCCGCTCGGGGCGCGGGCGACGTGCGGCTGGCCGAGCTGGTGCGCGGACCGCTTGCGGGGATCGAGTCGGCGATGGCCCGCGGGCTGGCGAGTCCGCTGGGGAACTTCAGCGGCAGCGCGGCCGCGCTGGCGCGGAAGGCCCGGGAGACGGGAAGGAAGTTCGTCCTCGCGGCGGCGGCGCTGGTCCCGGGCGCCGCGCGTCGGGTGGCGGCGGAGCGAGCGCCGCCGGACGCGGGCGACGTGCCGCGACCGGCGAACTGTTAGGCGAGCCGACGAGGAGACGAGGAGCACCGGCGAACGGACGGAGAGGGGTCCGCGCGGTCGCCGCGCGCAGGCGGCGGCGTTCGCGCTGGCCTCGCCCGCGACGGGCGTCGCGGCGGCGTCGGGATTGGGTCAGGACGCGGTCGCAGGGCGCGGCGGGCCTCGGACGGACGGCGCGGGCGGCGGCTCGGTAGCGACCGCAGAGCGCCGATCCGCATTCGAATGTGTGTGGCCACTGTGTTTCCCGCAAGCGAAGTAGCGACCAGTCATCGCGGTGGATTCGGGCATCCGCTACGATCGACTCAAGCGTGTTGCGATCACCCTGGGCCTTGCCGCTTGGAAGCGGGGTGGTCGTACCCATGGCTGCTGCGTCAAACCTCTCGAACTTCGGCGGCTGGCCTTGCGAGAGAATGGCCAGATAGCCCGACTGCGGAAATGGACCGTGGCCATGGAGGGCAGTAAGCAGCAGGTCGGGCGCAACGAGGCAAGCACCGTACCGCGACTCTTTCTCCAGCAGCACGACCGCGACTGAACACGTCTCGTCGGGGGACGCCGCACGGCATCCCCCGACGAGCAATAGTACGCCGACTAATGTTCGCATCAGCACTGAGCTGCCACTAGTTGATCTGCCCCCTCTTTATGTACCAGCCTCAACGAGAGTCTTTGCGTGCGTAAGGATAACCGGGCGGGCCGATGCTGGCCGGGCCGCAGCGAGGGGCGCAGCCCCGAGCGGAGGGCCGGCCAGCGTCGCCGCGAATCGCGCCGGCGGCAGGTAGCCCAGCGAGCTGTGCGGACGCTCGTGGTTGTACTCGTGACGCCACGCCGCCGTCCGCTCCTTCGCGTCGGCGAGGTTCGCGAACGTCTCCGCGTCCAGCAGCTCGTTCGACAGCCGACCGTTGAAGCTCTCCGAGTACCCGTTCTGCCACGGGCTGCCCATCCCCATGAATGGGATCGACGAACAGCGTCCCGATCCCCACGCGATCGAAGAACGACCTCAGGTCCTTGGCGATGAACTCCGGACCGTTGTCGCTCCTCACCCGCTTCGGCGCGCCTCGCTCGCGAATCGCGCGCGCCAGCACGTCGATCACGTCGTCCGACGTCATCGTCCGCGCCACCTCCAGCGCCACGCGCTCGCGCGTGAACTCGTCGACGACCGTCAGCCACTTCAGCGTCCGCCCCCGCTCGTCGCGGCGGTGCACGAAGTCCCAGCACCACACGTCGTTCGCATGCGTCGCCGCGCACCTCGCGATGCCGCCCGAGCCGTCCGCCGCCGACCGCCGAAATCGCTTCTTTCGCGGCACCTTGAAGCCCTCGCGCTTCCACAGCCGGTGGATCCGCTTCGGGTTCGCTCGCCAGCCATCCAGCCGAAGCTTGCCCGCGATCATGCGATACCCGCGCCTCGGATGGCGCCGAACGAGCTCGTGCATGCGCCGCACCAGCGCCGCCTCGTCGTCCGGTACGCGCGCCACGTATCGCTGGGTCGATCGAGCCTGGCCCAGCACGCGGCACGCGCGACGCTGCGAGACCCCGAGATGCCCCTCGACGTGCGTCACGGCCTGCCTCCGCCGCGAGGGGCCTGGTGTTTTCCCAGGAAGTCGTTCGCCTCCCTCAGGATCGAGATGTCGAGCGCCTGGTCCGCCACGACCTTCTTCAGCCGCGCGTTCTCGACCTCGAGCTCCTTGAGACGCCGCGCCTCCTCGGCCTTCATGCCGCCGTACTGGTTGCGCCAGCGATAGAAGGTCTGCTCGCTCACGCCGAGCGCTTGCAGCACCTGGGCGACCGTCCTGCCCATCGTCAGCATCGTGTCGGCCTCGCGCAGCTTGCTGATGATCTGCTCGGGGCTGTGTCTTGTCCGTTTCATCTTCGAGAGTCTCCGAAGCCCGACCGGGGCTCATCGGGACTCTCATTCAGGCTGGCTTAGTTTTCGGGGGGCAGGTCATGGCCACTGTGTTTCCGCTGTGTTTCCGACTGTGTTTCAGAACGTGTGTGGCCACTGTGTTTCACGCGGGCGACTTCGCGCCGATCGCGGGGGTCTCCACATTCGAACGTGTGTGGCCACTGTGTTTCCGGCCTCGCCCCCGACGGGCGTCGCGGCGGCACCGGGATTGGGTCAGGACGCGGCCGCAAGGCGCGGCGGGCCTCGGACAGACGACTCGGTCGGCGGATTCGGTAGCGAACGCAGAGCGCCGATTCGCATTTGAATGTGTGTGGCCACTGTGTTTCCGGCATTCGAATGTGTGTGGCCACTGTGTTTCAGAACGTGTGTGGCCACTGTGTTTCAACTGTGTTTCACGCAGGTCGCAGGAGTCGCTGCGGGCCCGGGGGTGCCGAACTCGCGAGCGCCGGACAAGACTGTTGCACTCCTCCGGCGTTGGGACCCCGACGTTGCCGTACTGTTTTCGCGATCGGCCTCGAAATAGCGACGACGCCGTGCGCTCGAAGGCGAGTGTCCACGCTTGAGGTATGAACCGTCGCCCGTGGCGGTCCCGCCCTCTGGAGGAACCCGAGAATGGAAACGTCACGATCGGCTGCAGCGATCGCCGTCCTTGCAGCGTGCTCATCCGCACTCGCCGAGATTACGCACATCACGTTCTCGCCGGGGACCACGTCCTTCGAACCCCTGGGATCCGGCGGTCCCGGCTTTGGCTACAACCCGGGCTGGATCCTGGATCCACCGAATATCGTCGCTTGGGGCGGCGGACAACTGTGCGGCGCATGGTCGGAATCTGGCGAAAGGTGGACGAATACCCTCGCCACCTTGTGGCCGGGGACGCTCATCAATGCTGACACGCCGTCCCTGCTCGACCCGACGCTCGGCGCATGGGTGTATGACGGCGCCACGAATTTTTCAGGCGAGACGACCGTGGTCGGACTCCGGTTGTCCATCCAGGACGAGTGGCACTACGGATGGGTTAGCTATCAATCCGGTTTCCAGTTCATCGAGTTCGCCTACGAAACCTTGCCCGACCTCCCTATCGCTGCGGGCGCCATCCCGGCGCCGGGGGCGATCGTCGTTGTCGGCATCGCAGGCCTCGCTGGCGTGCGGCGTCGAAGACCAGCGAGGTCGTGATGTGTTAGCGCTCGAACTCAAGCTGCACGAGTGCCGCTGGGACCGCGGCGGACTCTGCGCAGCCGGGACCGGCAGCGGACAGATCCGTGCGCGATCGCGCGCTTGATCCCAGGAGGCGGCGGGGCATTCGGCACCAATCTCCATCTCGGTGATCTCGGCAACTGCAGCGACGACACCGTGGGCATCTTCGTGAACCGACTCGATGGTGGCGGCACCTTCTCCGTGTTCCTCTCCGGACCTCGCCTTTCGGGCTACGGCGAAGGTCGCGTCGCGATGTCGCCGGATGGCTTGCTCCTCGCGGTGAACAGCTCGACGACCGTCTATCTCGTCCATGCGACGACGAGCGCCGACTTCACTGGCGACGAGCACGTCGATGCGTCGGACCTCGCGCTCCTGCTCGGTGACTGGGGCAACGGGCACAGCTTCGCCGACCTGAACTGCGACGGCGCGGTGGACGCGGCGGACCTGGCCGTCCTCCTCGGCGCGTGGGGCTGATCGCCGAATCGTCGCGCACGGCTCGACGATGGCGCGTCGGTCACGCACGCGAGCCGGTCGAAGCGAACGAGGTCGTCACTTCGTCGCCACGGTCACGTTCGCGCCTTGCGCCGACTGCGTCTGAAGCACGACCATGTCGCGATAGCGTCCGTCGCGGGCCATGAGGTCGTCGTGCGAGCCTTGCTCGACGATGCGGCCGTGCTCGAGGACGAGGATGAGGTCGGCGTGCGCGATCGTGCTCAGGCGATGCGCGATGACGAAGCACGTGCGCCCGCGCATGAGTTCTCGCATGGCGCTTTGGATCGCCCGCTCGCTCTCGGTGTCGAGGTTGCTCGTGGCCTCGTCGAGGATCAGGATCTTCGGATTCGCCAGCACCGCACGGGCGATCGCCAGACGCTGTCGCTGACCGCCCGAGAGCTTCACGCCGCGCTCGCCGATCACCGCGTCGTAGCCCTTGTCGAGTTCGCGGATGAACTCGTCGGCGTAGGCGATCTCGGCCGCTCGGCGAGTGTCCTCGCGCGTCGCGTCGCGTCGGGCGTACGCGATGTTCTCGCCGATCGTGCCGTCGAAGAGGAAGACGTCCTGCTCGACGATGCCGAACAGCCGTCGATAGCTCGCGAGGTCGATGTCGCGCAAGTCGCGTCCGTCGAGCGTCACGCGGCCGCTGGTCGGATCGTCGAACCGCGCGACGAGATTGCAGAGCGTCGTCTTGCCGGCGCCGCTGCGGCCGACGAGCGCGATCGTCATGCCTGGCTCGGCGACGAACGAGGCGTCGACGAGCACGTCGCGCTCGGTCTTCGGGTAGCGATACGTCACGCCGTCGAACGCGACGCGGCCGCGCACGTCGGCGCGGTCGAGCGCGATCGCGCCGTCGCGCGCCGGCAGTTCGCGCGACTCCGCGAGGAGGTCCAGCACGCGATCGAACGCCGCGAGATTCGTCTGGAACTGCGTTGCGCTGTTCGCAAGGACTTCGAGCGGTCCGAGCAGGAGGAGCAGGTACGACAGGAACATCACGAGGTCGCCCGCGGTCAGCGCGCCGCGCATGACCTGCGTGCCGCCGTAGAAGAGGAGACCGGCGCTCGCGAGCGGGATGAAGAGTTCCCACGCGATTTCCACGCCGCGGCTCCACCACCACGCGAGCAGCTCCTGCCGCGCGAGAAAGTCGTTCCCGCGGATGAAGCGACCCGTCTCGCTCGCCTCGCGGGCGAAGCCGCGCACGACGCGCATGCCGCCGAACGTCTCGGTCGCGTGGGCGTCGATGTCGGTGCGCGACTGGCGTTGGTCGCGGAAGAGCGGGCGAATGCGGCCGATCCACGTGCGGTGGCTGAACCACACCATCGGCAGCAGCGTGAGGCCGCCGACGAGCAGACGCCAATCGGTCCACGCAAGGATCGAGAGGCTTCCGACGAGTTGGATCACGGCACGCCACGGGTTGTAGATCAGGCTGAACACGAGCTCGCCCACGCCACCGGCGTCCTCGCGCAGGATGCTCGCGACGCCGCCCGAGCGCAATTCGTGAACGCGGAAGAGCGGAAGGCGCACCGCGTGGGCGAACACGCGGCGCCGCAGGTCGAGTTGGATGCGCTTCGTCGTGCGTGTCGCGATCCAGCGTCCGCTCAATCCGACGCAGGCACGGACGAACGCGATGAGGACGACTGCGCCGACGACGACGCTGAGCAGCAGTCGCCGATCGGCTTCGGTGGCTTCGTGATCGGGGAAGTAGCGAGCGAGCGCGGGCGGCAGGGGAGCCGCGACGAAAACGTAGTCGATCGCGAGCTTCGTCGCGGCCGGCGGAATGAGCGAGAGCAGCGTGCTGACCGTGAGCGTGGAGAGCGCGATGGCCATGCCGACGCGGTATTCGCGCAGGAGTGCTAGGAAGCGCAGGAAGAGCGTCCACGCGCCGCGATGACGCTTTGACGGCTTGCCGTCGCGACGCTCGTCCTTCGACTGAGCGGCCCGCTTGGCGCGGTATTCGTCGAATCGTTGACGCGACGAACGCGCGGTCATGGAGCGGCTCCTCTGCGCCGCGCGAGATTGAATTCCGCCAACACGGAGACCGGAGATCCGGAGAGCACACGGAGCGATGCGTGACGACGGAAGGGGCGTAAGGCTGTAAAGGCGTGCAGCGCGGAGGCGCGGAGGTCGCGGAGGAATCGCGGAGAGAAGGAGAGTTCAAGGCATTGCGCCATCGGCGCAGTCCCCCATTCTCGGTCTGCCTCCGCGTGCCCTCCGTGATCTCCGTGTCTCCGTGTTGAATGCTTGACCTGGATGGCGCAGCACGTCATGACTCGCGCACCTCGCCGCCGACCGACACGTCCACCCACTTGCGGCGCCGGACCTGCGGATTGCCGAGTTGCCCGCACGCGCCCATCACCGAGCGTCCCTTCGTCTGGCGGCGCTTCACGAATTGGCCGTTCGCGATCGCACGCTCGAGGAAGGCCGTCACCTCGTCCTCGGTCGGCGCGGGCCACGGCGATTCGCGGCGCGGGTTGTACGGAATCACGTTCAGCGAGCAGCGAATGCCCTTCAAGTACGCGCACAGCTCGTCGCAATGCTCCATGCGATCGTTCACGCCGGGAATGAGCACGTACTCCACGCAGATCGCGGCCTTGGGTCGCAGCGGGAACGCGAGCATCGCCTCACGCAGCTCGGCCATCGGATGCTTGCGGTTGATGGGCATGATCGCCGAGCGGATCTCGTCGTTCGGCGCATTCAGCGACACCGCGAGATTCGCCCGATGGAAGCCGCGCTGCCGCACGAACTCGCCGTAGCGACGAATGCCCTCGACGCGGCCGACCGTGGACACGCTGATGTTCGACGCGGCCATCGCGGCGCCGTCGTGATCGCAGAGGACGCGCAGCGACTGGAGCACCTCGTCGAGGTTGTCCATCGGTTCGCCCATGCCCATGAACACGAGGTTCTTCGGTCGCTCGCCCAGCTCGTGCGTGGCCGCGAACCACTGCGCGACGATGTCCGCCGCGACGAGGTTCTTCACGAGTCCCATCTGCGCGGTCTCGCAGAAGCGGCAGCCCATCGCGCAGCCGACTTGGCTCGAGACGCAGAGCGTTCGGGTCATCGCGCCGGAACGTCCGTGCATCGGAATGAGCACCGACTCGGTCTCGAGTCCGTCGTCGTGCCGCAGGCAGAACTTGATCGTCTCGCCGTCGAGCTGTTGCGCGGTGAGCGGCGGACGCCGGATGGCTATCCACGGCAGCGTCGCCGCGCCTTGGCGAAACACGGCGCGATAGGCGTCGAGCGCCCGCGGGCGCTTCACGCCGTGCGCGAGCGCCGCCGAGGCGAATTCGGCGAACGTCAGGCCGAGGATGTCGACTGCGGCGTCGGCTGCGTGCATGGGTTCAGGCCGCGGCGGCTTCCGGCGGCGGCGCGTGCCGACCGTAGATGAGCATCAGGTTGCGGACGTAGATCAGGAGCGGCATGCCTTGGCCGAGGATGCCCACGATGTCCGCGCGCCACAGGAAGTACGTGAAGAGCATGGCGGACCCGAACACCGAGAGCCACCAGAAAATCGGCGGAACCACCGAGCGCTTGTGTCGCTCGCTGACGATCCACTGCACGATCATGCGGCCGGCGAACAAGGTCTGGCCCGAGAGGCCGAACAGGATCCACAGGAGTTCGCCCGACGACCGCGCGTTGAGGAGCCGCGAGATCGGATTCGAGAACGGCGCCGCTCGCTGCGCGCTGGCCACGCGACTCGCGAACTCCGGCGGCGCGAGCGTCTCGGTCGTCCCGTCGTCGCGCGTCAGCGCGTAGGTCACCGCGCCGGTTGCGTCGCGAACGACATGCGCCTGCTTCCGATAGCCGGACCAGGTGATCTCGAACGTGTCGACGGAGTCGCTCGGGTCGCCTACTGCGGCCGCAGACCCGACGAGCACGAGAATCGCCAGAAGCGAGAAGACCGCCTTCATGCGGCCAGTGTACGAGACGCCTCGTCGTATCATCGTCGTCCCTCAGGTATCCGACCTCAGCGACGCCATGCACCTCAAGCGCTCCGACGATCATCACCACGGCCCGCCGACGATTCCCATCACGTTCCTGCTCGACGAGCCGGAAGGCCTGACCGGGACTCCGCAGAAGGAATGGAACGTCATGGGCGGAGCAGGCGAGTCGCTGCTCGAGGTCGCCATCGACAACGGCATCAACATCGAGCACGCCTGCGGCGGCGTGTGCGCATGCTCGACCTGCCACGTGTACGTGGAGCGGGGGATGGAGCAGGTGAGCGAGGCGACCGAGGCCGAAGAGGACCGCGTGGAGGAAGCGCCGGCGCTCCAGCGGAACTCGCGCCTGTCGTGCCAGTGCGAACTTCGCGAGCTCGCGAATCGCGCCGGGCCGATCGTGGTCCGCGTGCCGGCGTGGAACCGCAACGCGGTCAAGGAAGTGCCGCACTAACACGTGGCCGATGAGCGAGGATCGCGATGCCCGATTCGTTCCACTGGCTTGACGTCGAACGCATCGGCGAGGAGTTGGCCGAGGCGCATCCGGAGGTCGATCCGTTGACGGTGACGTTCCCGCGCCTGCGGACGCTGGTGGCGGCGCTGCCGGGATTCGCCGAGCGGCCCGGGCATCCGTGCAACGAGCGCATCCTCGAGGCGATCCAGCAGGCGTGGATCGACGAACGCGGGCGGTGACGCTTCGCGCCGAGTGCCTTCCGCACGCGGATTCATTCAACACGGAGAGACTATGTAGGCCGGCTCCGTAGCCGGGACGCGATCACGGGATCATGTCCCATCACGCTTACGCGGACGATCGTCGCTGCTGGCGCAGCGGGCTCGTCCCGACATACGGAGACCGACCGATGAAGATCCTCGCACTGGACCTGGGCAAGAGCAAGACCGTGGCATGCCACTTCGACACCGACGGCGGCGCGCATTCGTTCCTCTCGATGGCATCGCGGCCGTCGGAGATCCACGACGCGATCGCCGAGGTCGCGCCGGACCGCGTGGTGTTCGAGGTCTGCACCGACGCGGGCTGGGTCGCGGACATCTGCCGGGCGCTGGACGTGGAGTTCCAGGCCGTGAACCCGTCGACGCTCGCGCGCTCGTACCACCGCCGCCGCGCGAAGTCCGACCGCCAGGACGCGCTGGACCTGGCGAAGGCCAGCGCGATGGGATCGACGAATCCGATCCACGTGCCCGACCGCGCGACCCGCTCGTGGCGCGAGACGATCGAGCAGCGCTGCGCGGCGGTGGAGCGGCGGACCGAGCGCTACAACCAGATCCGCGCGATGATGCAGTCCCTGTCGATCCCGATGGCGCCGTGCGGGAAGGCGTGGTCGGCGAAGGGGATCGCGGAGCTGCGTTCGCTCCGCGCGACGCTGGAGTCGGCGCACGACCGCGCGCGGCTGGAGATCCACCTGGACGCGCTGGCCGCCGCGGACATCGAGGTGGCGCGGCTGGAGAAGCTGCTGGACGCGATCGCGTCGGAGCGTGCGGAGGTGGCGTTGCTGCAGACGGTGCCGGGCGTGGGCCCGCGGCTGGCGGAGACGGTGGTGGCGTGGATCGACGATCCGCGCCGGTTCGGCAACGCGAGGCAGGTGGGGTGCTACGCGGGGCTGACGCCGCGTCCGGACCAGTCGGGGGACATGGACCGCACGTCGCGGATCAGCAAGGCGGGCCCGAGCCGGCTGAGGTCGATGCTGGTGGAGGTGGCGTGGATCATGCGTCGGTACAACGCGTGGGCGCGCGAGGTGTACGAGCGGGTGCTGCACGGGTCGAAGTCGCGGAAGAAGCAGGCGATCGCGGCGCTGGCGAGGCGTCTGCTGGTGAGGCTATGGGCGATGCTGCGCGACAGGACGACGTGGTCGCCGCCGGAGGCGAAGCTGGCGGGGACGGCGTCGACGTGATCGCGACGTGAAGGAAGACGCTGGCCGGACGGACGGAGTCGGAACGCACGCACCATGAAGGAGACCGATCGCCGCCGGAGCACGGCGACGTCAAGGACGAGCCGATCGGAGCACAGAGGATCGACGACATGGGCGACCGTGATCCGCGAGTATGCCTCGAGCACGACGCGGAGAGTGCGGCGCCCGCTCGCAGAGTCGGAATAGGACCGGCAGCATGCGACGCTCGGCGTCGCGCCGGGAACCCCGGATAGAAGACTCGTTCGTACGATCCGACCGAATCGACTTGACGGAGCCGGCCTCATAGAAGAGACGGAGGTCACGGAGGGCACGCGGAGGAACTGCCAAAGTTCAGGACCGCGCGGATCGCGCGGTGCCTTGAACTCTCCGTGCCTCCGCGCTGAACGCCGCCGCCCCCGTCCGCCGTAGCATGACGCCATGCCCGACCGGTATTACGCCGCCGCGTGCCAGACGAGCTTCGAGTGTCCCCGCACGCGCGGCGAAATCGGCGAGCGCGTTCGGCGCATGATCGCGACGGTCGAGCAGACGCTCATCGGCTACGAGCCGTTCTTCGACGTGCGCCTGTTCGCGTTTCCGGAGTTCGCGCACGCCGCGCCGGTCTACGACACCGTGGCGGAACTCGATCGCCATCTCGCGATCGAGGTGCCGAACGAACACACCGACCGATACGCGCAGCTCTGCGCGAAGGCGGGCATCTGGATCCAGACCGGCTCGTTCATCGAGCGTCATCCGCGAGCGCCGGGTCGGCTCTTCAACACCACCGCGTTGATCGGTCCCGGCGGTGTGCTCGCCCTGTATCGCAAGGTGAATCCGTGGATTCCGTGGGAAGTACACGCGAGCCCGCACGACGTACCCGACCTCGTCGACGACCCGTTTCCGGTGACGACCACCGAGATCGGCAAGCTCGGCGTGGCGATCTGCTACGACTGGCTCTTCCCCGAGACGCTGCGCGAGATGGCGTTCAAGGGCTGCGAGGTCGCGATGCGCATCTCCGCGTACATGGACCCGTGGGGCGCGACGCCGCCAATGGACTGGTGGACGGTCGTGAATCGCACGCGGGCGATCGAGAACACGATGTACGTGGTCGCGAGTAACCAGGGCGCGACGCTGCGCGACTATCCGCCGTTCTCGTGGCCGGGTGGAAGCATGGTCGTCGACTTCGACGGCCGAATCTTGGCGCAGGCGGATGCGGGGCCGGGCGAGAAGGTGGTCGTCGCGCCGATCGATCTCGCCGCGCTGCGCGCCGAGCGGGCGCGCCGATTCGGGCACGACATGCGGGCGCATCTCCGCAGCGAGGCGTTCACGTATCTCGCTCGTCCGCGCTTCGAGCGGGCGAACGGCGAGATCTCCGTCGAGTCGTTGCGCGAGCGCATCCGCGACGCAAAGGAGCGATTGCATGAAGGCTGATCCGAGACGACGTGGACTCGGTCGGAGCGCGCCGAGCCGCGCCGCTGCGTTCCTCGCGGCGTCGCTCGCGAGCGTCGCGGTGGCGCAGTCGAAGCCCGCGGCGCCGGATGCGACGCGCGATCTCGCGACGATCGCGCGCTTCAACGAAGGCGCGGGTCAAATGGGTCTCTTCGCGTTCGAGGACGCCGAGAAAATCTACGCCGCGCTCGTCGCTGCTCGCCCGCAGGACCGCGACGCCCGCCGCAACCTGGCGATCGCGATCCTGAACCAGAGCGTCGACGGCGCGCAGGAGCGGGCGCTCGAGATGCTGAACGACCTGCTGAAGGACGATCCGAACGACGTGCGAGCCCGCTACAGCGCCGGCCTGGTCTCGCTCTACCTCGGCGATCTCGAGGTGGCGCGGCGGCACTTCGAGGTCGCGCGTCAGAGCGATCCGAAGGACGCGTACGCCGCGTACTACGTCGGGCAGTCCCACGAGTACGCGGGCGAGTTCGAGCAGGCGCTCGCCGCGTATCGCGCGGCGGCGGATCTCGATCCGTACTTCCGCTCGCCGCTGCTCGGGCAACAGCGCGTGCTCGCCCGGATGGGCAAGGAAGCGGAATCGCAGCAGCCGCTCGACGCGTACATGAAGCTCGACGGCAACCCGCGAGCGCGGATCGCGGAGTTCAAGTACACGCGGATGGGAACGAAGTCCGAGGTCGTCGTGCCGGGCACCGCCGCGCCGACGCCGTTCGCGGGTAAGCCGCCGTTCTTCGTCCTGCGGCCGCTCAGCGTGACCGGTCCGGCGCAGTGGGCGACCGAGGGACCGGCGCCGAACATGACGGTCGCCGACATCGACGGCGACGGCGTGCTCGACCTCTTCGTCGCGCACGCCCGCATCGACGGCACCAACGCGGTGCTGCTCGGTTCAGTGACCGATCCCGCGCGCTTCACGCTGCAACTCGACCATCCGCTCGCGGGCGTGAGCGACGTCCGCTGCGCGCTCTGGGGCGACTTCGACAACGACGGTCGCACGGACGTGTACCTCTGTCGAAAGGGACCGAATCAACTGTGGCGGAACGCGCCCGACGGTTGGCACGACGTGACCGCAGCGGCGAAGGCCGCGGGCGGCGACCTCGACACGGTCGACGGCGCGATGGCCGATCTCGATCACGACGGCGACCTCGACCTCTATCTGGTTAACGCCGACGGACCGTGCGAACTCCTGTCGAACAACGCGGACGGGACGTTTCGCGCGATCGGCAAGGATTCCGGCGCGAGCGGCGACGGCCGGCCGGGGCGGCGCGTCGTCGTCGCCGACTTCGATCGCGACCGCGACGCCGATCTCTTTCTCGTGCACGACAAGCCGCCGCACGAGCTCCTGCTGAACGATCGACTGTGGAGCTATCGGCGCGACGAGGGCATCGGCGATCTCGCGACCGCCGACATCGATTCGGCCGCCGCTGCGGATCGCGACGCGGACGGCCGCGTCGATCTCGTCACCGTGTCGTCCACCGGGCGCGTCGGCGAGTGGACGCGTGCGGAGCGAGCGTGGGCCGCGCGGTCGTCGGTCGACGCGGGTGCGCTGAGCGCGGATCGGGGCGGAGGCCTGGCGGTGCTCGACATCAACGGCAGCGGCGTGCCGTCGATCGTCGTGCGCACCGTTGATGGCTTCACCGCGCTTGGACTCGACGGCGCCGTCGTGGACAAGGTCGCGGTGCCGAACCCGACGGTGCGCTCGTGGGCGCCGATGACGCTCGGGACGCGCGGGCCGACGCTCGTCCTGCAATCGGCGAGCGATCTGCGGATTCTCGCGCCGACGCCGACTCGCGGGCGATTTGCCGCGATCGCGCTAGCCGGTCGCACCGATCCGAGCCAGGCGATGCGCTCGAACGCGAGCGGCATCGGCGCTCGGCTCGCGATGCGCGTCGCCGATCGGTGGTCGATCGTCGAGGGCGTGCGGGCCACCGGCGGTCCGGGTCAATCGCTGCAGCCCGTCGCGATCGGTCTTGGCCCTTCGCTTCGCGCGGACTTCGTCGCGATCGACTGGTCGGACGGCGTCTTCCAGACCGAGGTCGGCCTGTCGAGCGACGCGCCGTGCCCGATCGTCGAGACGCAGCGCCAGATCTCCTCGTGCCCGGTCATCTTCGCGTGGGACGGCGCGCGTTTCCGCTTCGTCACCGATTGCCTCGGCGTCGGAGGACTCGGCTATCTCGTCGGCGTCGAGCGGCGCGACGACGGGCGCTGCGCGCCGATCTACGCGCCGCCGCGACCGTGGGAGCGGGTCCTCTTGCCGGAGTCGATCGCGCTCGCGCCGCGCGACGGCGCGCTCGAACTGCGGCTTGCGGAGCCGATGGAGGAAGCGCTCTACCTCGACGCCGCGCGGCTCGTGGCGTACGACGTGCCGCCGGGACTCGCGTTGACGATCGACGAGCGCATGGGACTCTGCGATCCGTCGCCGACCGGGGCGGTGCGCACGTATTCGCAGTTGATCGCACCCGTGCGAGCGATGCGCGACGGTCCTGACGGCGCGGAGGTCGACGTGCTCGACGCGGTGCGCGCCGTCGACGGCGTCGCCGCCGATCCGGGCCCGATCGACGATCGCTTCATCGGTCTCCTTCGCGAGCCGCGCACGCTCACGCTCGAGTTCGCCGAGGCGCTCGACGCGGGTGGGGGGATACCCACTCTCGTGGCGCACGGTTGGGTCGAATACCCGTACTGCCAGACGAACTTCGCGGCGTGGCAGGCCGGGCGAAGCTACGACGCGCCGGACCTCTGGGCTCGCGGCGAGGACGGCGCTTGGGTTCGAGTGCTGCCGTCGTGGGGCTATCCGGCGGGGATGTCGCGCGAGATGAGCCTTCCGCTCGTCGGGCTTCCGCGCGGAACCACCGCGCTCCGCATGACGACGTCGCAGGAGATCTACTGGGACGCTGTCGCGGTCGCACGCTGCGAGCCGGCGCCGCAGGTCGTGCGGACGGAACTGTCACTGGTCGCGGCGAGCGCGCAAGGGTCGGGGTTCCAGCAGCGGGTTCCACATCCGCAGAAGCGAGCGGACTACGACTATGAGACGCGACGACCATTCTGGGCAACGCGTCACCAGCCGGGCTTCTACACCGCGTTCGGCCGTTGTGACGAGTTGTTGTCGTCCACCGACGATGCCGTCGCGATCATCGGACCGGGCGAGGAGATCGCGGTTCGTTTCGCCGTCCCCGCGCCGCCGCCGCCGGGTTGGACGCGGCGCTACGTCCTCGAAGTCGACGGTTGGTGCAAGGACATGGACCTCTTCACCGGCGAGGGCGAATCGCTCGCGCCGCTGCCGACGCGCGACCCGAACGGCGGCGGTTCGTCGGCCCGCGAGGCGCTCATGCGCCGTCATCAGATCCGGTGGCGCGATGGGTATTGAGCGCCGTCGTCGGGAGTGCGCGTCACACTTAGGATGAGCCGCATGCAGTCTGGCCCTCGCCCGAAGTACGTTCCCGTCGTCGGCCCTCGGCTGAAGATCGTCCTCGCGCTGGTCTTCGCGCTCTTCGCGATCCTTTGCGTCAACAGCACCTATCTCGGCCTGATCACGTTCCTCGAGTGGCGGAGCGGACTGCAGCTCCAGAATTACTTCTACCAGTGGATGTTCCTCGTCCACCTGGTGCTCGGCATCCTCATCACGGCGCCGGTCGTGGTGTTCGGCCTCGCGCACGCCAGGAACGCCAACAACCGTCCCAACGTGTGGGCGAAGCGCGTGGGCTGGGCGCTCCTCCTCATCGCGATCGTGCTGCTCTTGACGGGCTTCCTGCTGATGCGGCTCGATCTCTTCGGCGCGACGCTCGGGCTGAAGGATCCGCTCAAGCGCGACGTGGCCTACTGGTCGCACGTGATCGCGCCGGTCGTCGCGATCTGGCTGTTCATCGTGCACCGGCTGGCGGGGCGGCGAATGAAGTGGAAGGTCGGTCTCACGTGGGGCGCCGTCGCCGCCGTGTTCGCCGCGGGAATGGCGCTCCTGCACTCGATCGACCCGCGCGATCCGCGGCAGCCGGGGCCGGTGGCGGGAGAGGCGTACTACGCGCCGTCGCTCGTCCGCACGACGACGGGCAAGTTCATCCCCGAGCGCGCCCTGATGATGAACCAGTACTGCCTCGAGTGCCATCCGGACACCTACAAGACCTGGGCGCACTCGGTGCACGCGTTCAGCTCGTTCAACAATCCGCTGTACGCGTTCTCGGTGCGCGAGACGCGCCGCGTCGCCCACGAGCGCGAGGGCAACGTCACCGACGCGCGATTCTGCGCCGGCTGCCACGATCCGGTGCCCTTCCTCTCCGGCTCGTTCGAGCTTCCGAAGTGGGACGACCCGAACTACGACGTCGAGAAGGATCCGCTCGGCGCGGCCAGCATCACCTGCACGGTGTGCCACGGGATCACCCACGTGAACGGCACGCGCGGCAACGCGGACTTCACCATCGAGGAGAGCCCGCAGTACCCGTTCGCGTTTAGCGAGTCGCCGTTCCTGCAATGGGTCAATCGGCAACTGGTCAAGGCCAAGCCGGGCTTCCACAAGCGCACGTTCCTGAAGCCCGAGGTGCATCGCAGCGACGAGTTTTGCTCGACGTGCCACAAGGTGCACCTGCCCGAATCGATCAACGACTACAAGTGGCTCCGCGGTCAGAACCACTACGACTCGTTCCGGCTCTCCGGCGTGTCGGGCATCGGCGCGCTGTCGTGGTACTACCCGCCGAAGTCCGAGAGCGACTGCAACGGCTGCCACATGAAGGCGATCGCCAGCGACGAGTTCGGCTCGAAGCGGCGCCTCGTCGGCGACACCGAGCAGCTCTCGGTGAAGGACCACGGCTTCATCTCGGCGAATCCCGCGATCGCCGCGGTTCGGAACTGGCCCGAGAAGGATGCCGTGCTCGCCGCCGTCGAGGCGTTCAACAAGGGCGTGATGCGCGTCGACATCTTCGCGGTGCACGACGGCGCCGCGATCGACGCGCCGCTGCACGCGCCGCTGCGTCCCGAAGTGCCCGCGCTCGAGCCGGGCAAGCGCTATCTCGTCGACGTGGTGACCCGCACGGTCAAGATGGGGCACGAGTTCACGCAGGGCACGGCCGACAGCAACGAGGTCTGGCTCGAGGTGACGGCCCGCGCCGACGGCCGCGTCATCGGCCAGAGCGGCGCGCTCGGTGACGACGCGAGCGGCCGCGAGGTCGATCCGTGGTCGAAGTTCCTGAACGTCTTCATGCTCGATCGCAACGGGCTGCGCATCGATCGCCGGAATCCGCAGGACATCTTCGTTCCGCTCTACAACAACCAGGTGCCGCCCGGCGCGGCGGACGTGACGCACTACGTGCTCGACGTCCCGTCGGACGTGCGCGGTCCGGTCGAACTCGAGGTGAACCTCCGCTATCGCAAGTTTGACACGACGTACATGCGTTACGTCTTCGGCAAGGACAAGGTGAACGACCTGCCGATCGTGACGCTCGCGACGGATCGCGTCGTCTTCCCGGTCGCGTCGTCCGCGGCGGACAATGCGCCGTCGCCGATCGAGCCGTGGCAGCGCTGGTACGACTACGGCATCGGACTCTTCCGCACCGCGGAGCGCGGCGCTGGCAAGGGCGAGTTGCGTCAGGCCGAAGCGGCGTTCGCGGAGCTCGAGAAGCTCGGCCGCGCCGAAGGTCCGGTGGGCCGAGCCCGCGTCTACGTGCGCGAAGGACGCCTCGACGAGGCGGCGAGCGCGCTGAACGACGCCGCCGCGGCGCATGCGCCGCCCGCCTATCCCTGGTCGATCGCGTGGTTCTCGGGAATCGTCGAGAAGCAGCGCGGCAACCTCGACGAGGCCATCGGCCTGTTCCGCGAGGTGATCGCGTCGGCGTGGCCGCTCGCGAAGGAGCGCGGCTTCGACTTCTCGCGCGACGATCGCGTGCGCCTCGAGCTCGCGGAGACGCTGCTCGAGCGCTCGAGGCTCGAACGCGGCGAGTCGGCGCACGAGCGACGACTGCCGTTCCTGCACGAGGCCGAGGAACACCTGCGAGCCGCGCTGAACGAAGATTCGGAAAATGCGTCGGCGCACTACCTGCTCGCGCAGGTGCTTCGCGAACTCGGACAAGACGCCGCGGCCGACGAACAGATGAAGCTGCACGCCCGCTACAAGCCCGACGACAACGCCCGCGATCGAGCGATCAACCTCGCGCGCATGCGTTACCCTGCCGCGGACAAGGCCGCCGAGGCGGTGGTGCTCTACGAACTCCGGCCGCCGCAGGGTGAGAAGCTCTCGTCCGCCGAGCGTTTTCCATGACCGACACACCGAAGGACGATCAGCTCATCCCGGAAACGCAACTGACCGCCGAGGACGCGCGTCGCGCCGACGCCCGCGTCCGCATGGCGCTGATTGCGTCGCTCGTCGTCGTGCTCGTCGCGGCGATCGCCGCGGTACGACTCGTGTGGTGGCCGCGTCCCGCGCAGACGCCCGGACCTGCGCCGGCCCCGGTGGCGGGTCCCGGCTCGACGAAGGCGCCGCCGACGGGCGCCGTGGTGAAGATCCCGTTCGCCGACGTCGGGCCGAAGTCCGGCGTCGTGTTCGACCGCGAGAACGGGGCGTACGGCGAGAAACTCCTGCCCGAGACGATGGGCGGCGGCGTCGCGATCCTCGACTTCGACGGCGACGGCAAGCAGGACCTCCTGTTCGTCAACGGCATGCCGTGGCCGTGGACCCCGAACCAGCCGAACATCACGCCGACCGCGAAGCTCTTCCTGAACATGGGCGGCGGCGAGTTCATCGAAGTGACGAACCGCAGCGGGCTTGACGTGCCGATGCAGGGCATGGGCGTCGCCGTCGGCGACTACGACGGCGACGGACGGCCCGACGTCTACGTGACGGCGGTGGGGCAGGACCGGCTCTTCCGCAACGTCACCGAGCGCGCGCCCGCCATCCGATTCGAGGACGTCACCTTCGCGGCGGGGATTCCGAAGGAAGACCAGTGGGGCTCGAGCGCCGGCTTCATCGACTACGACCGCGACGGCGATCTCGATCTCTTCGTGTGCAACTACGTCGAGTGGAGCCCGGACATCGATCGCAAGGTCGGCTATCAGTTGACCGGCGTCGGCCGCGCCTACGGACCGCCGGACGGCTTCGCGGGCGCGACGTGCAAGCTCTACCGCAACAAGGGCGACGGGACGTTCGAGGACGTCACCGACGCTGCGGGGATCGCGGTGAAGAACCCGGCGACGAAGCAGCCGATGGCGAAGGCGCTCGGCGTCTCGTTCGTCGACGTCGATCGCGACGGCTGGGTGGACATCTTGGTCGCGAACGACAAGGTCGCGAACTGCTTCTTCCACAACAAGGGCGACGGCACGTTCGAGGAGATCGGCGCTGCGAGCGGCATCGCGTTCGACCGCAACGGCGCCGCCACCGGCGCGATGGGCATCGATTCGTCGTGGTTCCGCAACGACGGTCGCCTCGGCGTGGCGATCGGCAACTTCGCCAACGAGATGAGCTCGCTCTACGTCGCCGACGCCGGATCGACGCATTTCTCCGACGACGCGATCCCCGAGGGCATCGGTCCCGCCACGCGCAAGGTGCTCTCGTTCGGCACGCTCTTTTTCGATGCCGACCTCGACGGCTGGGAGGACTTCCTCCAGACCAACGGGCACCTCGAAGAGGACATCCATCGCGTGTACCGAAGCCAGGAGTACATGCAGCGCGGGCAACTCTTCCGCAACGTCGCGGGGATTGCCCCAGACGGTCCGGCATTCGTCGAACTGCCGCCGGCGTCGGTGGCGGACATCGCGCGACCGATCGTGGGGCGCGGCTCCGCGTTCGGCGATCTCGACCAGGACGGCGATCTCGACCTCGTGCTGATGCAGCCGAAGGGACAGCCGCTCGTCCTGCGGAACGAGAACGCGTCGCGCCCGAACTGGGTGCGGCTGAAGCTCGTCGGCGCGGCGAAGAACCGTGACGCGATCGGCGCGGAGATCGATCTCGTCGCGGGCGACCTCGTGCAGCGGAAGATGGTGATGCCGACGCGCAGCTATCTCTCGCAGAGCGAACTGCCGGTGACCTTCGGGCTCGGCGACCGCAAGGCGGTCGACAAGGTCCGCATCCGCTGGCCGGACGGGACGGAGCAGATCGTCGACGGCGACAAGATCGCGCTTCGCGCGGTCACGCGGATCGAACAGGCCGCGGCCAAGTAGCGACCGGAGATCGCCCGTTACTGATGCGCGGTCGGATCGACGGGCGGCTTCGTCGGCGCGATGGCCGCGGGCACCGTGTAGGTGACGTGGTCGTGCGCGCGAATCGCCTGCGAGAAATCCGGGGCGTAGCCCGCCTGCTGCGCAGCGGCGTTGATCACGCTGTTGGCAAACAGTTCGTCGAACGGCTTGCTCTGGTCGAGCGCGCCGCCCTCGTACGCATAGCGTGCCCACTGGCCGTTGAAGAGCAGGCGCCACGACAGCGGACGGCGCGACCCTTCCGCCCACGAGTTCTGCACCACGTTGACGCCGCAACTGTTGGTCACCGCGTTGTACCACTCGGGATGCGCGGCGAGCCGGTTCGCGCGGTTCACGTACTCGACCAGCAGGCCGCGAATGCCCGCGGGCGACGCGTTCACGCGGAAGAGGTGCACGGTCTCCTTGCGCACGTTGGTCCGCACGTAGACGATGTCGCGCTCGTCGGCGAAGACGTAGATGAGTTCGAACATGCGGAAGATGCTGGGCACCGTCGCGTACGTCTCGCCCACCTTCTTGCGCACCTCGACCGAGGCGGCGAGGTGGCGACCGTCCTCGAATCCGAAGCTGACGAACGTGTGGCAGATGAGCGTCGGCCCCCAGTAGCTCATGAAGATGTCGAGCGTGCGCAGCTTGGAGAGGTCGTACGTGCGATCGTCCCAGCGGGCGTCGTAGTCGTCGTCGCTCCGCCAATGGAAGTCGCGCACGTTGCGCACGGTGATCACGTCGCCTTGCACCTCGATCGTCGGGGCGCGGCTGCACGGCGTCTCCCATTGCGCGTCGTTCGTCGCCGGCGCGAACCAGAACCATGCGAACGGAAGGAGCCAGATCCCGACGAGCGCAAGCCAGCGCGACACGCCGCGCAGGCGGACGACGGCGACCAGCGCCGCGAGCAGGAAGAGTCCGACGACGACGCCGCGCATCCAATCCGGTCCGAGTCGCGACCACCAGAACGCGCCGCATCCCCACGCGAACGCGACGAGCGCTACCACCGAGGCGAGGCCGACGAGGCACCATCGCGCCGCGCACAGGCAACCTCCGCGAGTGCGTGCGGGGGATCGATCGACGACCGTGGCGGGTGATGCGGAGGTGGTCATGGGAGTGCGCGGAAGCAAAGGTCGGCGTTACTTCGTCGGCTGCGAGGCCTGCTTCGCCTGCGCGGCCCGCTGGGCCTCGAGCTGACGCTCCATTTCGGCCCGCAACTGCGCCGGCGCGAGCGGGTCGGGCACGGAGACCCGCCAGTTCTTCGGATCGCGGCCCATGGCGTGCCCGATGTCGGACATGCGATCCATGTCGCCCTTGTCGAACATCGCGTCGCTGTGCGGGGTCCAGTCGTCGGGCATCGCGACGAAGCGGAACTCGACGTCGCGACCTTGCACCTCGCGAAGCAGCCGCGTCTCGAGCTCGAGGATCTTCAACTGACCGAGGAGCGCGGACTGGACGGAGAGATCAAGCGAGCGATCGATGATCGCCGTGTCGCGGGCATCGACCGCCGCGGGCGGGACGACGAGCGGCGTGTTCGCGATGACCCAGATGCGGATCTTCGGCGGACGAGCGCCGGGATGACGCGACATCCATTCCTTCGCGACCGAGTCGTTCGACTGGAACGCCGAGAGGTAGAGGATGTCGCGGGTCGTCGAGCCGTCGACGTAGAGGTTGCCGCCCAGATACTGCGGCGGGAACGCCACGGGAATCGACGCCGACGACAGGAGATGCCGGCAGAACGACTCCTTGGTCATGGTGCCCGCCTCGACGCGCCCCGCGAGCTCGCTCAGGTTCCAGATCTGACTGCTGCCCTGATTGACGTTGGTCGTTCCGACGAGGAGCAGCCGGTGGTCCTTCGACTCCGCCGCGATGCGCGGGATGCGCTCGCCGATCGTCCGCTCGATGGTGCGGAGCAATCCCGCGTCCTCGAACACCGAGTCGAGCGTGAACAGGATGTTGAGCAGGCTCCGCTCCTTCACCCAGTCGCTCTGCGGATTGCGGTAAATGAGATCCGCCTCGCGATACGACGTCTCGTCGCCGAGGAACGCCATCGGCGCGATGAGGCTGCCGGTGCTCACGCCGGTGACGAGGTCGAACTCCGGCCGCTTGAACTCGGGATCGGTCACTTCGCCCCAGCCGACGAGAAAGCCCGCACCGAACGCGCCCTTGGCGCCGCCGCCGGAGAGGATCAGCGCGTCGAAGACTCGGTCGTCCGGATGCCCGGCGGCGACGGCCCGTTCGTACTCCAGATCGCAGCGCGCGAGGATCTGGTCGTAGATGCGCTGCTGCTGGTCGATCATGCCGCCGAGGTATTCGATCTTGCTTTCCTCGAGCGCCTCGATCGGGGGCGACTGCGGGCGCGGCGCGCAGCCGTGGAGCGAGGCGATACACAGCGCTGCGCACGCTGGAACGGCGATTCGACGCATCATGTTGCTGGCTCCGTTGGTCTGCGTATGCCGCGCAGGCGCGGATCGACGAATGCACGTCGATGACGCGGAGAATACTCGCACCGCCGGGGACTCGGCATACGTTCGCGGTGCTGGACGACTCGCGGCGGGTCTGCGACGCTGCGCCCGATGTCCGCGCGTCGTCCCATCGTGATCCTGACCGGCGCGGGCATCAGTGCCGAGAGCGGCATCGCGACGTTCCGCGGCGCGGGCGGCCTGTGGGAGGGGCACGCCATCGAAGACGTCGCGTCGCCCGCCGGTTTCCGGCGGAATCCGGCGCTCGTGCATCGCTTCTACTCCGAGCGTCGCGAGGCGCTCGAGCATTCGGCGGTGCGCCCGAACGCGGCGCACGAGGCGCTCGTCGAACTCGCGTCGCGCTGGCCAGCGCCGGTGCGGGTGATCACGCAGAACGTCGACGACCTTCTCGAGCGGGCCGGGCTCGGCGAGCGTGCGGGCGAATTGCTGCACATGCACGGCGAGCTGCGCAAGGTGCGCAACGTGCGATCGGGTCGCGTCCACCCGTGGAGCGGATGGTGCGACGCGGAGTCGATCGATCCGGAGACCGGCGAGGTCGGCGTGCTGCGCCCGCACATCGTGTGGTTCGGCGAAGAGGTGCTCGGCGGCGACACGATCGCCCGCTGGCTCGACGACTGCGGCCTCTTCCTCGCGATCGGCACGCAAGGCGCGGTGTGGCCCGCGGCGGGATTCGTGCACGAGGCGAAGTCGCGCGGGGCCCGAGAGGCCGTCGAGTTCAACCTCGCACGCACCGACATTTCCAGCTACTTCGACCGCTCGATTCTCGGCCCGGCGGGAACCACCGTGCCCGCGTTCGTGGGCGAACTGCTCGGCGACGAGTCGCCGCGGGCCGACGTTCGAGCGGCCCGGTAGCGATCGCGGCGGGGCGTCGCGTCACACCCGTCGATAGTGGAGGAACGCGTCGATGCCGCGCCGGCGAAGCGCGACGAGTTCGAAGCGCCGTGCATCGGCGATCGAGAGCGGCGTGAGTCCGCGCGCGGCGTCGATCGCGTCCTCGTCGCCGAGCAGGATCGGCGCGACGAAGACGAGCAGTTCGTCGACCAGCGATTCCTTCAGCAGTTGCCCGACGAGTCCGCCGCCGGCTTCGACGAGCACGGTGGAGACGCCGTGATCGCGGGCGAGCGCGAGGAGCAGTGGACGCAGCTCGCCGCCTCGTCCGAGGGCCGCGTGTCGGAGCCCGCGCGCGGCCGCGATCGCCGCGTGCGCCGGCAACGTCGCGAGGAAGGTCGGCGCCGCCGACTGGTCGAAGATGCGCAGGTCGGCGGGCAACTCCGCCGACGGATCGACGACGACGCGCATCGCGACGCGGCGCCGTCGCACGCCCCGCGCGGTGAGCAGCGGGTCGTCGCGACGGACCGTGCCGTAGCCGGTGAGGATCGCGTCGACGCGGCCGCGCTCGCGATGCACGAGGCGCCGGCTGCGCTCGCACGAGATCCACTTGCTGTCGCCGGTGCGGGCCGCGATCTTCCCGTCGATCGACTGCGCCCACTTCACCGTCACCCACGGCAGTCCGGTGCGCACGCGATGGAGGAACGGCGCGAGCGCGCGATCCGCGTCACGGCATTCGACGCGGTCCACGCGGATGCCGGCGGACGCGACCTTCGAGGCGCCGCCCGCGGCGATCGGATTCGGATCGCTCACCGCGTACACGAGCCGGGCGATGCCGGCCCGCACCAGCGCGTCGGCGCACGGCGGCGTGCGACCGTGGTGCCCGCACGGCTCGAGCGTGACGTAGGCCGTCGCGCCCCGGGCGCGTTCGCCGGCGCGGGCGAGGGCGATCGCTTCCGCGTGCGCTTCGCCGTGGCGCCGATGCGCGCCTTCCGCGACGACGCGTCCGTCGGCCCCGACGATCACGCATCCGACCATCGGATTGGGTTCGACGCCTCCGTGCCCGCGCAGCGAGATGCGGGCGGCGCGGCGCAGAAACTCGAGGTCGCGCGCGGTCACAGCGACACCACCGCGGTGTCGGCCTCGGAGAGCACGATCGCGCCCTGTGCGGGTCGGCGCAGGTAGGTCAGGCTCGCGACGAGGATGTCGTCGTCGAGCGTGCTGGCCGAGTAGCTCTCCGCGAGCGAGATGACGAAGTCGCTCCACGTCGGCGGCGGTGGCTGGCGACGCAGCGACTCGCGCAGGCCTGCGATGCCGAGCTTTTGGCCCTTGCGGTTGCGCGGCTCAAAGGCGCCGTCGGTGTACGCGACGATCGAGTCGCCGATTTCAAGCGTCATCGACCGGTCCTCGACGCCGAACTCGTTCGGCGGCGCGACGCCGAGCATCATCGCGGTGCTGTCGAGCTCGTGAACGACACCGCCGCGCGTGCGCACGAAGAGCGGCGGATGCCCGGCGTTGGCGTACATGACGCCGCCGTCGCGCGGATCGACGCGCACGATCGCCGCGGTGGCGTAGATGCGGTGCGGCGCGAGCGTGAGGCTCACGTAGCGATTCAGGAGCGAGAGCACGCTGCCGGGACGCAGGTACGGGTGTTCGTAGCGCAATCGCTCGAGCTCGCCGTAAAGACGATTGACGGTCATCGCGCTCGCGAGCCCATGGCCCGTGACGTCGAGGATCGTGAAGTGGATCGCGCCGACATGGTCGGTCCAGACGTGCACGAAGTCGCCGCCGATCTCCTGCGCCGGTCGGTAGCGGAACTCGAAGCGGAAGGTTCCGTCATCGAACGTCTTGGGGAAGAGGCTCTCGTGGATCTGCCGCGCCTGCTGCAGCTCGCGGCGCATCGACACGAAGAACTTGCGGCGGGCTTCGCGGCGGAAGTGGCTGCGGTGGCGCGTCAGTCGCCAGTGCGCGACGAGGATGCCGGGGAGGAGGACGAGCGGGGCGCCGAGCACTTCGAGCGGCGTCGCGACCCAGCGAGCTTCGCGCAGCCCGAGCGTCGTGTGCCACACGGCCCACGCGAGGAGGAGTGGCGCCAGGGGCCGCAGCGACTCGCGGGGTGTCCACGGCAGGAAGAGCGTAGCCATCAGGTGCCAGAACGCGATCGACGCGAGCGGAAAGATGGGCGAGCGCGGCGAGACCAGCAGCACGGCGAGTTCGAACGCCAGCGTGGTTGCGCCGAGCGCGGTGATCATCTTCGTCGCCGCGGCGACAGCCTCGGCGCGCGACTCGATGTGCGGGCGCACGGTGCGCCAGAACCAGAGCACGATGACGAGGACCGCCGTCGTGCCCACCGCGGTGATCGCCCGCGCGAGCATCGCGCGGCCCGACGACAACGACGTGGCGCGATCGGCGTCGAAGATGAGCGACCCTGCCAGCATCAGGGCCGCGCACGCCTCCCAGATCAGGAACGCGACGCAGAGCCAGCCGAAGCGACGGCGGAACCATCGCTCGAGCTCGACTTCATACTCGCCGCGATAGCGTTCGACTTCCGGGTAGTCAGCGTTGTCAGGCTGCATCATGCGCGACGCTCGCGACGAGGATCCGCCGTTCGCACTCCGCGGGCGAGTGGTGCCCCGAACGCGTCCTCGAGTGGTCGGCGCGTCGCCGCGCGTGGACGCCGCGACGCAGGGGAGAATCGTACGGAAACGAACGCGGCCCGTCGTTCAGGACGGGCCGCGGGTGGTGTGCGTTCGGTGAATCTCAGCCCTTCTTCAACACTTCATCCTTCAGGCGATCGGGCATGAGTCGGTACTCGGCCGGCTCCATGGTCGAGGTTGCGCGACCTTGCGTCATCGAGCGGAGCGTCGTCGTGTAGCCGAAGAGCTCCGCGAGCGGCACCTCCGCGGTGATCACGCGGACGACGCCGCGCAGCTCGCTGTCCACGATGTGGCCGCGGCGGCTGGCGATATCGCCCGACACGTTGCCGAAGAATTCGTCCGGCGTGGTGACCACGAGCTTCATGATCGGCTCGAGGAGTCCCATGCCCGCCGCGTGGCACGCTTCCTTGAACGCCAGCGAGCCAGCTTGCTCGAACGCGATCTGGCTCGAGTCGACGTCGTGGTACGAGCCGTAGATCAGCTCGATCTTGACGTTGATGACCGGGAAGCCGCCGATGACGCCCGACGCGGCCGCTTGCCGCACGCCGTACTCGACGCTCGGAATGAACTCGCGCGGGATGACGCCGCCGGTGATCTTGTCAACGAAGACGACGCCGTTCTCCATCTCGAGGCCCTGCGCCTCGGCCTCCTCCTTGGTGATCGGGGCCACGTTCACCATGGCGTCGCCGAACTGGCCGCGGCCGCCGGTCTGCTTCTTGAAGAGTCCGCGCACGCGCTCGGCGTGGCCGGTCACGGTCTCGCGATACGACACGCGCGGACGGCCGACGTTGACGCCGATCTTCATGTCGCGCACGAGGCGCGTCTTGATGATGTCGAGGTGCAGTTCGCCCATGCCCGCGATGATCGTCTCGCCGGTCTCCTCGTTGTAGGTCGAGCGGAACGACGGGTCCTCGCGGCGGATCGTGACCAGCGCCTCGCCGAGCTTCTTGCGGTCGTCCGCGGTGATCGGTTCGATGGCCATCGAGATCACCGGCTCCGGGAACACCATGCGCTCGAGGATGATCGGGTTGTCCTGGTCGCAGAGCGTGTCGCCGGTGTACGAGTGCTTCAGGCCGACGACGGCCACGATCTGGCCCGCGCCGGTCACTTCGAGCGCCTCGCGCTCGCGAGCGTGCATCTCGTAGATTCGGCTGACGTTCTCGCGCTTCCCGTTGTTCGGGTTGATGACGCGCGATCCCTTCTCGAGCTTGCCCGAGTAGATGCGGACGTAGGTGAGGTCGCCGTGCGTGTCGTTGACCACCTTGAAGACCAGCGCCGAGAACGGCGCGTCCTCGGAGTGCGGACGCGTGAGGTGGACCGACTTGTCCTTCGGATCGGTGCCCTGGACGTCCTCGCGCTCCGTCGGATTCGGCAGGTAGTCGATGACGCCGTCGAGCACCCGCTGGATGCCGATGTTCTTCAGCGCGGAGCCGACGAACACCGGGAAGCACTTCTTCGCGATCGTGCCCTTGCGGACGGCGGCGCGGATCTCGTCGGCGGTGATCGACTTCTCGTCGATGATGAACTTCTCGGTGAGCGCGTCGTCGAGCTCGGCGGCCTTTTCGATCAGCTCGTGGCGCCAGATCTCGGCGAAGTCGTGCATGTCGGCGGGAATGTCGCGCTCCTCGATGACCGCGCCGAGCTCGCTCGAGTCGAAGTGGTACGCCCGCATCGTGAGGAGGTCGATGATGCCGGTGAACTTGTCGCCCTTGCCGATCGGAATCTGCACGGCGATGGCGTTCGCGCCGAGGCGGGTGCGGATCGAGTTGAAGCTGAACTCGAAGTCGGCGCCGGTCTTGTCCATCTTGTTGATGAGGCAGCAGCGCGGCACGCCGTAGCGATCGGCCTGGCGCCACACGGTCTCGGACTGCGCTTCCACGCCTTCCTTGCCGTCGAACACCGCGACCGCGCCGTCGAGCACGCGCAGCGACCGCTCGACTTCGATGGTGAAGTCGACGTGCCCCGGGGTGTCGATCAGGTTGATCTTGTATTCGACGCCGTTGCGCTCCCACGGGCAGGTGGTCGCGGCGGACTGGATCGTGATGCCGCGCTCCTGCTCGTCCTGGAGGAAGTCCATCGTCGCGGTGCCCTCGTGCACCTCGCCCATCTTGTAGGTCTTGCCCGTGTAGTACAGGATGCGTTCGGTGACGGTGGTCTTGCCCGCGTCGATGTGGGCGCAGATGCCGATGTTGCGGACTTTGGAAAGGTCGGTGGCCATGGCGTCAGGATTGATGCGAGGTGCGAGGCGGAACGGGAACGTGCGAGCCGACTGAGCTGCGCGGCGATGTGATGTGGTGACGAGAGGATCAGAGGCACCACCGGGAAGGCCCGGTGTCGGGTGCCCCTTGGGCTTCCCTGTTCGGCGGTTGTTCCCGTCGGGCAGGGTGGGCACGTCGAGTTGCGGTGGCGAACGATGGATTGGCGGACGAGGCGAGGCGGGCGTTCGTGAGCCCACTCTTCGTGAGCCGACGTGCGACCTAATGCGAGGCCCACCGCAGCATGAGCCGCGGTGGACAAGCGCTCGGGTCAGGGTCGTCGTCGTCGCCAGGCATGGTCGGAGTCCTGCCGCCGCGCGGTCGGGCGTCGTTGTCGACGACGGCACCGCTGCGGGCGGGCGGAGAGAATCGGGAAAGGTATCGGAAGCGATGGGGATGATGCAAGCCGTTCGGTTCAGAAACGGCGAAGCTCTCCGGCCACATGGGACCGGGAAGCCGGAGCGCTCCGCTCGGTGGCGCTGTTGCTGGGGCGGCCACGACCCCGCGGCAGGGATTGTGGGCCGAGATTGTGGGCCGGGATTGTGGGCCGGGATTGTGAGCCGGGATTGTGGACGGTCTTGCTCCGGGCTGAATCCGCGCGGCCGGCAGGGGGCTCTGAGCCCGCGGGGAGATCGTCGGCCAGACGGCGATCGCGCGGTTCATCGTTCTCGCCCTCGCAGGCACTTGGCGGGTGGGATCGGCGCGCGGGAGCCTCGTCCGGAATCGTCGACCGTCCGTCGCCCGTGCGTTCCCGAACTCGTTCCCTCCCCACAGCGGATCAAGCCCGAAAGGGGTGTCAAACATGCCCGGACTTTGTCCCGTCCGCACCACCGGTTCGCAGCGCTGGCTCATCGTGCCACGGCTCATCGCGGCATTGCCGATGGCGGTCTTCGGTTCCTTCCACCTCACGGGCATGACCCCGATGATGGAGATCCTCCGTCGCGCGTCGATCCCGTTTCCGGAGGTCAACTACTACGTCGGGCCGCTGGTGATGGTCGCTGCGGGCCTGTCGCTCGGATTCGGGTTCCACGCCCGCATCGGCGCGGTGCTCGGAATCGGTGCCATGCTCGTCGCCACCTACAGCAAGGTGGTGATCGACGAGTGGCCCGGCGCCATGCAGCCGCCGATCGCGCTGCCGATCGTCGTCCTCGCGGCGTGCCTCGTCGTCCTCTGGAAGGGCGCGGGGGCGTGGAGCGCGGATCGACGGGCGATCGAGCGCAACGCGATGACGCGGTGACGATCGCGTCCGCGTTCATCGGCAGCGCACGATCGCGCGGTCGTCGATCGCGAGCCGCGCGAGCAGCGGGCGAATGTCCTTCACGTAGCGTCGGCCGTCCTCGACGTATCCCGCGGTCGGCTTCAACTCCGGCAGGTGACCCCGGAAGAAGCGGTTCATGCGCTCCATGAAGAGCTCGCGCACGTACTTCGCGGTCATCGACGCGAGCGCGTTCGGCAAGTGGCGCGACTCGCTCTCGACCTCGAACGAGATCGTGAGCTCGCTGTCGCCGCGCGTCATCCGATAGCGGCTGATCGACTCGGTCTCGCCCACGATGGCGAGTCGCGCGTCGGGGAACGCGGTCTGCAACTCGGCGCGATAGTGCACGCGGCCGCCGTGGCGGTCGATGACGACGCGAGGATGATCGAGCGCGTGCTCGCGCCACACGCGGTCGACGTGCCGCATCGCCATCGCGAAGTTGATGTCGCTCTTCTGGCACTTCTCGGCGAGCGCGTTGAACGCGGCGCCGTCGAGCGTCTCGCACGCCAGCGACGCGAGTCGCACGCCCGCCGCCAATCCGGCGACGCGAAGCCGATTCGCGGCGATCGCGATGGCATCGCGATCGTGCGCCAACGGCAGCGCGAGCGGCGTCGCGTACCACGGCGGCTGGCTCGATCGATCGGCGCGGGCGCAGAGCGCGTCAAAGAGTTCGTCGTCGGTCGCCGGAATCGTGCCGGTCGTTGCCAGCGCCGCGAGCACGCCCTTCTCGAGATGCCGCAACGGATGCGCCTTGCCGTCGCGCGCTCCCTTCAGCTTCTTGCTGTCCGCGATGGCGATCTTGGCGCGATCGGACGGCGTGTCGCTGACGACCGAGCGCAGGCGATGCCACAAGTTCGGCGCCTTGCCGGATTCGACGTCCTCGACGACGAACACCGACACCGCGACGGACAGGGGACCTAACAACGGTCCGTAGCCCGCTTCATCGATGCCCGCGTAGACAATCGGGCCGCCGGTCGTGCACTGGTCCGTCATGCGACGCAGGGAGCGTATCGGACTGCGCCTCGACTGCGGAACGATCGTCGGTGGCGACGCTCGACGCGCACGATCGCCTCGTTGTCGGCGTTCGAGTGTTGCGTGCCGCTCCCGTCGCGCGTATACCGCGAGCCGGAGGATCGCACCATGGCCGAGAAATCGCTGATCGAGCGGGCGCGGAAGTTCGTCAAGCCCTATCGCATCGAGGACGGAGAGAAGTTCCGGCTGAAGGACATCGATCCATCCGACACGAGGGGCCTGACCGGCGAGCAGAAGCCCGAGGCCAAGGAGCTGCTCCAGACGGGCATCGAGCTTCTGGCCGAGCTTCAGGACATGCTCTATGCGCAGGATCGGTGGTCCGTCCTTCTCATCTTCCAGGCGATGGACGCGGCGGGGAAGGACGGCGCGATCAAGCACGTGATGTCCGGCGTCAATCCGCAAGGCTGCCAGGTGACGTCGTTCAAGGGTCCGTCGGCGGAAGAGCTCGACCACGACTTCCTGTGGCGTTGCAATCGCGCGTTGCCCGAACGCGGGCGCATCGGCATCTTCAATCGTTCCTATTACGAGGAAGTGCTGGTCGTCCGCGTCCATCCGGAGATCCTCGAGAAGCAGCAGCTTCCGAAGGCGTGCGTCGGCAAGGACATCTTCGACGAGCGCTTCAAGGACATCCGCCGCTTCGAGCAGTACCTTCACCGCAACGGAACGATCGTCCGCAAGTTCTTCCTCCACGTCTCGCGCGGCGAGCAGAAGAAGCGATTCATGGAGCGCCTCGAGAACCCGGAAAAGAATTGGAAGTTCTCCGCGAGCGACGTCAAGGAGCGGGCGTACTGGAAGGAGTACATGTCGGCGTACGAGGACGCGATCCGCGCGACGGCGACCGAGGAAGCGCCGTGGTTCGTGATTCCGGCCGACAACAAGTGGTTCACGCGGCTCGCCATCGCCGCTGCGATCATCGACGCCATGGCGTCCCTCGACCTGCACTACCCGAAGGTCTCGGACGAGAAGCGGAAGCAGCTCGCGATCGCACGGGAGTCGCTCCTGGCGGAGTCGTGAGCGACCGCGTTGCAGTACGATCGAGCGCTCGTGCCGCCTTCGTGGCCGGCGCGTCCACACGGAGCGTTTCATGCCCGCCACCGCTACCCATTCAGCCCCCGCCGCGACGAACATCGAACAGTTGCTCGGTGCCGAAGCCGACTCGCTGCTGAACCACGTCGCCAAGGTCGATCGCAAGCTCCTGCACTTGCCGGGTCCGGACTTCGTCGACCGCGTCTTCGCGCCGAGCGATCGCAGTCCGCAGGTGCTCAAGAGCCTGCAGTGGATCTTCGGAACCGGCCGGCTCGCCCGCACCGGCTACGTGTCGATCCTGCCCGTCGACCAGGGCATCGAGCACTCGGCCGGCGCGAGCTTCGCGAAGAACCCCATCTACTTCGACGGCGAGAACATCGTGAAGCTCGCGATCGAAGGCGGCTGCAACGCGGTGGCAACGACCTTCGGCGTGTTAGGCACGATCAGCCGCAGGTACGCCCACAGGATCCCGTTCATCGTCAAGATCAATCACAACGAGCTGCTCACCTATCCGAACCAGGCGAAGCAGATCATGTTCGGCACGGTGCGCGAGGCGTGGAACCTCGGCGCGGCCGCGGTCGGCGCGACGATCTACTTCGGATCCGACGACGCGGGCCGCGAGATCGTCGAGATCGCGCAGGCGTTCCACGAGGCGCACGAACTCGGCATGGCCACGGTGCTGTGGTGCTATCTGCGCAACAGCGCGTTCAAGAAGGACGGCAAGGACTACCACGTCGCGGCCGACCTCACCGGACAGGCGAACCACCTCGGCGTCACGATCGAGGCGGACATCATCAAGCAGAAGCTGCCCGAAAATAACGGCGGCTACACCGCGCTCAACACCGGCAACTCGAGCTACGGCAAGCTCGACAAGCGCATGTACAGCGACCTCGCGACCGACCACCCGATCGACCTCTGCCGCTACCAGGTGCTCAATTGCTATTGCGGCCGCGCCGGGCTCATCAACTCCGGCGGCGCGAGCGGCGAGAACGACTTCGCCGAAGCGGTGAAGACCGCGGTGATCAACAAGCGCGCCGGCGGCACGGGGCTCATCTCCGGCCGCAAGGCGTTCCAGCGACCGATGGCCGAGGGCGTGAAGCTCCTGAACGCGATTCAGGACGTGTACCTGAGCCCGCAGATCACGGTCGCCTGACGATCGCGTGTTGCACGAAACACGACGGCCCGCGCCGAAGCGCGGGCCGTCGTCGTTTCCGGTGAGTGCGAGTTCGACTACGCGGGGTTGATCGACACCGCCGCGGCCCGGCTGGGCTTCACGGCCCGCGCCGCCTCGGCGGCGCGACGGGCCTGTTCGGCGTCGGCAAACTCCTCGCCGAAGCGCACGAGGCGCAAGCTGTTCGCGATGACGAAGACGTATGCGACGGCTTGGATGAACGGCGTCCACCAGAGTTGAATCTGGCCGGTGGCCGCGAGCGACAGGCTGACGAGCGCGATCGTGAGGCTGCCGACGATGTTCCACCACACGACGCTGCGCGCCTTGTGCGCCAATTCGACGAGGAACGGCACGTGGCGCAGGTCGTCGTTCATCAGGGCGACGCCCGCGGAGTTCGTGGCGATGTCCGAGCCGGAAAGCCCCATGGCGACGCCGACGTCGGCGCTCGCGAGGATCGGTCCGTCGTTGATGCCGTCGCCGACGACCAGCGTGCGGTGGCCCTTCTTGATCAGGTACTGCAGCTCGGCGTGCTTCTCTTCCGGCAGGCACTCGGCTTCGATCGCGTCGACGCCGACCGCTTGCCCGACGAGCTTCGCGGCGGCGAGGCGATCGCCGGTGAAGATCGAGATGCGCCGCACGCCGAGCTCGCGGAGCTTGCTCACGACTTCGGAAGCGTTCCTGCGGAGCTTGTCTTCGAGCCCGACGGCGCCGAGGTAGCGATCGCCGAGCATGACGTGCACGCCCGACATGCCTTCGATCTTCTCTTCGACGAGGCGAACGGCGTGCGCGATGGACGGATTCATCTCGATGAGCCATGCGCCGCGCCCGGCGCAGATCGTGCCCTGGTCGGTGTCGGCGCGCACGCCGCGGCCGTGGAGCTCCTGGTAGTGCGTCGTCGTGCGCGGCTTGATGCGGGCGCGTTCCGCCGTCTCGAGAATCGACTTCGCCAGCGGGTGATTCGAGCTCTGCTCGGCGTCGGCCGCCGCCTGAAGGAGCGACGCACCGTCGATGCCTTCGGCGGGCGCGAGCCGACTGACGGCGAACTTGCCCGTCGTCAGCGTGCCGGTCTTGTCCATCACCACGGTGTCGACGTTCGCCGCCGCTTCGAGCGTGCGCGTCTGCTTGATCATGATGCCGAGACGCGCGGCCGCGGCGAACGCCGCGACCATCGCGGTCGGATACGCGATGAGAAGCGCGCCGGGCGCCGTGACGACGAGCACCGTGATCGCACGCTCAGCCGCTTGCGTGCGCGTTGCGGGATCGTCGCTGCGGGTGGTGAAGAACCACACGAGGCCCGCGACCATGAGCACCACCGGCACGTAGTACTGGGCGAGCCGCTCGACGAGCTCTTGACGCTCGCCCTTGCTCGTCTCCGCTTCGCGGATCAGCTTCTCGACCTTGCCGATCGTGGTCTCGCCGGCGACCGCGGTCACCTCGACGTCGATTTGTCCCGTGAGGTTGGTGGTGCCCGCGTAGACGTCGACGCCGGTCTGGGCTTCGATCGGCACGGCTTCGCCGGTGAGCGACGCCTGGTTGATGCTCGACGTGCCGCGCACGACGCGTCCGTCGACCGGCAGGTTCTCGCCGGGACGCACGCGGACGATCTGGCCTCGGGTGACTTGATTCAGCGGAAGCTCGACTTCGCCCCCGTCGTCGCGCACGACGCGGGCGAGGTCCGGCGTCAGTTCGACAAGGTTGCGGATGGCTCGCTGCGCGCCCCACGCAGTGCGGGACAAGACGAGCTCCGCGAGCCAGAGGAAGAAGGCGAGAAACCCCGCGGCGAGGAATCGATCGCTGGCCATCGCCGCGATCACCGCAAGGGTCGCGAGCGAGTCGCTGGAAGCCTCGCCCGACTTCAGTTCCCGAAGGGCGCCCGACGCCAACGGGATCGCGAGGATCAGCGCTCCGAGAAACGCGGGCACGTTCGCCACCTGCTCGTCGATCTGGAAGACGAGCCGCGCGAGCCACGCGGTCAGGAGGAGCATGCCTCCCACGAGCGCGAAGAAGAGGCGGCGTTCCAACGTCTTGCCCCCGTTCGGGGAGAGTTCGTCGGCGGCGCGGACGGTGGAGTCGGCGGTTGCCATCGAGAGGTCGGACATGTCGTAGATCTCGGCCAAGCGGCCGGCAGGGGTTGCGACCCGCTCGCTGCGGGTGAAACTGCGATCCGACTTCGGCGGAGACATGGGCAGGGGCCGCGCCGGACCGCGAAAGCGTAGCAACTGGGGCTCAGCCTACGCAGCACAAGGTCGACGCGTTCGGAGAGGTTGCTGTCCGGCGGCCGTGGTCGCGAGGAAGCGATGCTTGGCGATCGTTGAGGCGGGGCGCACCGGTCCCCGTGCGAACCATCTCGCGAGTCTTCCTGCACTCCACCCAACCCGGTGCGAAGCGTCGGAGCTCGGAGGTGCCGAGCAAACGCGGAGGTCATCGGTGCCGGCGCGCCGGAGCACGGAACAGCGGGGTGGCTTGGTCTGACGGCTCGGCCCCGACCGAGCCTCCGCTATAGTCCGCCGCGGCATGGCTGGTCCCCCGACCGACGTCCCGTCCGAGCGAGTCGCCATCGTCGGTGACGGTCAGATGGCGCTCGCGCTGGCGGACCTGCTCGCGTGGAAGGGGATGGTGCCGCTCCTCTGGAGTCCGTTCCCGAACGACGCCGCGCAGTTGCGGCGGACGCGGGCTTCGGTCCGGCTGCCGGAGTTCCGCCTCGACGACGCGGTGGTGGTCGAAGGCGACGACGGGCACTGCCTCGGCGACGCCACGCTCCTCGTGAACGCGATCCCCACGCAGTTCATGCGGGCGACCTGGGATCGTCTCGCACCGCACGTCGAGAAGGGCGGGGCGCCGGTCGTCAGCGTCGCGAAGGGGATCGAACTGTCGCGGCACAAGCGGCCGAGCGAGATCCTCGCGGAGTCGCTCGGCGAACGAGTGGGCGTCGTCGCGCTCAGCGGTCCGACGATCGCCACCGAACTCGTGCGCCATCTACCCGCCGTGCTCGTCGCCGCGTCCACCGACGCGGCGCTCGCGGCCCGCGTCGCGTCGCTCTTCGCCTCGCCGTGGACCCGCATCTACTCCCACGGCGACGTCCTCGGCGTCGAGCTCGCCGGAGCGCTGAAGAACGTCATCGCCATCGCCGCCGGCATCATCGACGGAGCGCGGCTCGGCACGAACGCGAAGTCGGCGCTCCTGGCCCGCGGGCTCGCCGAAATCGTGCGCTTCGGCGCCGCGATGGGCGCGCGGCCTGAAACCTTCTTCGGCGTCGCGGGCGTCGGCGACTTGGCCACCACCTGCTTCTCGCCCGAGGGTCGCAACCGATCGTTCGGCGAAGCGATCGCCCGCGGTGGAGCGGCGCGGGAACTGCTCGAGCACGGGACGTGCGTCGTCGAAGGCGCGCCCACGGCGAAGGCCGTGCGGCAGATCGCGATCGAGCGCGGCATCGACATGCCGATCACCGACGCGGTCTACGCGATCGTGTTCGAAGGCCGCGCACCCAGCGACGCGCTGGCCGAACTCATGCGCCGCACCGCGGGTGCGGAGCGCATCGGCTGACGATCAGCGCGTGCGCGCTGCTGACATCACTCGTCTTCGTTGAATCCGGCGTTCACCAGCGCCGCGAGCGAGTCGAGCGCCGTCGCTTCGTCGGGTCCGCTCGCGGTGATCTCGATCTCGGTGCCGCAGGTTCCGGCGAGCATCAGCATCTGCATGATGCTCTTGCCGTCGACCGCCTCGTCCTGATCGGTGCGGCGGACGGTGACCTCCGACTCGAACGCCATGGCGGCCTCGACGAACGTCATCGCCGGCCTCGCATGGAGGCCGAGGCGATTCGTGATCGTGACTCGGGTGGTGCGCAACGCGGCAGCCTCGCAAGGAGCCTGACGCCGAGCTCAGCGCGTCGGCGCCTGCTTGGAGTCCGCCTCTTCGAGGAGCGTGATCACGTCCTCGACGGTCTTCGACTGCCGCAGGAAGCGCCGGAACTGGTCGCGGCTGAGGTTGCCGAAGATCGCTTCCATGGCGTCGAGGTGCTCCTCGGGACGATCCTCGGGCGAGAGGAGCAGGAAGATCGAATGCACCGGCTGCCGATCGAGGGCGTTGAAGTCGACGCCGTTCTTGCTGATGCCGATCGCGACGGCGATCGACTTGATCGACGGGCTCTTCGCGTGCGGCACCGCGACGCCGTGGCCGAAGCCGGTCGAGCCGCGGTTTTCCCGGGCGATGATCGACTTCAGAAACGCGTCGCGCTGGTCGGTGGCGATCTTGTTCGCGCCGACGAGCGCGTCGACCAGCTCGCGGATCGCGTCATCGCGCTTGGTGCCTGCCAATGCGGGGAGGATCGCCTTGCGTACGACTATGTCGGTCAGCTTCATGGAAGTGCTCGGAGTGTGGCGACGCGATGCGACGAGGTCGCCCGCGCCACGCCGGGTCAATGTTTCCGGTCGCGCGTGCGTTCCTTGTGGTCGGTGATCTGCCGAGTGGCGCGATCGACCGCCAGGTCGACGCACGCGTAGAGATCCTCTTGCTTCGCGTTGGCGATGAAGTCGTCGTGATGCTCGACGTCGATGCGGATCTCGACGTGGAACTCGTGCGCCTCGCGCTCGCACACGACGGCGATCGCCTGAATCCGATCGAAGTGCTTCGCGATGCGATCGGTCTTCTTGCGGATGTACTCCTCGATGGCAGGCGTGACGACGAAATGCTTGCCGCTGATGTTGGTCTGCATGGATTTCTCTCTGCTCGTCTCGGCGGCGAGCGCCGAGCTCACGAACCCGCGAGCGTACCGCCATTGACGCTCGAGATCGGGGACTGCGGAAGTGGATCGCGGGACGGGCCTTCCTGATGCGGCGGAACGAGGACGCCTCCGGACACGAGGAAGCGCAGCGCCTCGTCGATCGTAATGGGAAGCTCGTGAATCCCGTCGCGGGGGGCGGTGACGGTCCACCCGGTGAACGGGGGAGTTCCGGGAATGAAGACCGTGACGGCCTCGCCGGACTGCGCTTCGATCGAGCGCATCGCGTTTCCGGTGAGGAGACCGACGGACCACAGCCCTTTCCGCGGATATTCGACGAGCACGACGCGGTTGAACTTGATCGACCGCTCGGCCGACGACCCGTCGGAGAGGAAGAACCCGACGATCTGCTTGATGCTCGGGTAGATCTGCTTGATGATCGGCAGGCTCAGGAGGAGTCGCTCGGCGACCGCGAACATCGAGCGTCCGAGCCAACCTCCGACGAACCGTCCAGCCACGTACACCACCACCAGCGCGACGATCAGCCCGAATAGGTGCAGGTACCACGCCTGCTCCCACCATGCCGCGACTTCGTTGGCACGGAGCTGGGCCCGAATGGCGTCCCCCGAGAGCGGGCGTCGGCTGTTGGATTGCTCCGCGACCGCCGCGGCGATGGCGGCGTCGGTGGGTTCGAAACGGCCGTTCAGGGGCCCGGGCGCCGTGCTGCTCCAGGCCAGCGCGGATCGGGCCAGACCGTTGATCGGCTCGGCGATGTTGCGATTGACGAAGTCGTACGCCGTGACCAGGAGCCACAGCGTGAGGACGCTCGGCAGGAGCACGGCGAGACCGCGCAGGAATGCGCGCCGGATCTCGAAGCGGGGGCGTCGGGGAGAATCGGCCATGGGCAGCGCGGCGACCGCGAGTGTAGGGGACGGCGCGCATCCCTTCAACGAACGCACGCACGCGGTCGCTCAGCGCGGTGGCGCCGCCGTGAGCGGGCGCAGCGTCACCGTCGTGTCGCGATACTCGCCGTCACGGCGATAGCGCACGCTGATCGTCTCGCCGGGTTTCTTCGCGCCGATCGCCAGCGCGAGTTCGCGCGACGATCGGACGGGCTTCGCGTCGATCGCCACGATGATGTCGCCGACGCGCATGCCCGCCTCGCGGGCGGCGCTGCGCCGAAGCGTCTCCTTGACGCGCACGCCGTCGGGCGCCTCGGCGATCGTGATGCCGAGCGATCCGTCGCCGGCGCCGATGTGGTCGTCGATCGCGCCGCGCTCCTTGATCCACGACTTCCACGAGCGCTCGACGTCGTCGACCGGGCGTCCGAACACGTCCTCCATCGCCTTCGCGCCGGTCGGGTCGTCGCGATATCGCTTGACGAACGTGCGGTAGTACTGGCCGAGCTTGCCGTGGTCGGCGAGGAACTCGAAGATCGACCGCACTTCGGGATAGAGCTGCTGCGCCTTGTCCATGAATTCCTGCGGCGAGAGCGCGAAGAGCTCGCGCCACGGCATCGACGCGCCGGAGATCGCCGCGCGGCGCGCAAGGTTGTGGCGCGTGTTCGGCAGGAACTTGATGGCGCCGTCGTCGCCGAGCTCGTAGTTCTCGTACAGCGTCGCGATGCCCTCCTGCAGCCAGATCGGGTGCTTCTGGTGCAGGCGCTCCATGTGCCCGTAGTGCATGAGGTGCACGAACTCGTGCTGCAGGCTCTCGCCGATGTCGCGAGCCACGAGCGTGCGGATGCGATGTTCGTAGATCCCGGTCGTCGTCGGATCCGCGAAGTAGCGCTTCGCGTCCTTCGTCGTCGGCACCGCGATGAGCGTGTCGTAGGGCGGCATGCCGTCGAACAGCGTCTTCGAGAGTTGGTCCGCCTCGCGCTCGATCAGCGTGCGCAGCTCGCGGTGCGTCTCGTCGTCGAGGCACGTCGCGTAGTGCAGGCGTCGAGTCGGATCGCTCTCGTAGCGGTAGTCCTTCTCGCCGTAGAGCTTCTTCCACTCGTCGAGCTGCGGACACGGCGCGATCGTCTCGCCGAGGATCGTGTTGCCGGCGGCGGGCTTCGCGCTCGGCGCGGTCAGCTCGTCCGGCACGCCCTTGCGAATCCGATCGCGAGCCTCGAGGATCGCGGTGAACGTCGGATGATCGTGCAGCGCCTCGAGGTCGGGATCGGACTCCATCGTGTCGAAGTCGCGGAAGCCCGCCTTCACCGCTTCGAGGAGCGACTTCGCCGCGGCGTCCTTGTCGCCCAGATGCACGTGGCAGCACGCGGCGTTGTAGAACATGATCGGGTCGCGGCCGACCTCCTTCACGTAGCGATCGATGAGCGGCAGCGCATCTTTCCACTGGTGCGCTTCGAGCGTCCGGTCGACTTGCCGTTGCAGCGCCTCGGCGGCGGCGGCGTCGAGGCGCGGCGGCGCGGCCTGCGCGGCGCGTGCGCCGACTGCGACGACCAGCGCGACCAGAAGTGCGCCAAGCGCGGGCATGATTCGAAGCCGGGCCATCACGGCTCGATGCTACCCCGTCCGATGCGTGCGTCGCGCGTCAAAGGCAGCGGAAGTTCGCCGACCGCGATGCCTCGGATCACCTCGGGCAGCGCCTCGACCTCGAGCGCGAAGACGCGGGCGGCGAGGGCGTGCGGGTCGTCGCCGGGCAGGACCGAACAGCGCCGCTGCAGCAGGACGGGGCCGCGGTCGTACTCCTCGTCGACGACGTGCACCGTGCAGCCGGACTCGGCGGCGCCGGCCGCGATGACCGCCGCGTGTACCCGGTCGCCGTACATGCCAGAGCCGCCGAACGCGGGCAGGAGCGACGGATGGATGTTGATCGTGCGCCCGTTCCACCGGGTCGCGACGCGGAAGCGACGCAGGTACCCGCACAGGCAGACGAGTTCGACGTTCGCGGCGGCCAGCGTCGCGTCCACGCGATCGTCGCATGCTGGACCGGTCGGGATCACGACGACCGGAAGGCCGCGTGCCTCGCACCGCGCGACGCCGGCGATCTCGCGGCGATGGGCGATCACCACGCCGATCCGCGCCGGCAGCGTGCCCGCTTCGATGCGATCGGCGAGGTTGAGCACGGTGCGGCCGCCGCCGGAGATCAGGCAACCGACGACGAGCGGGCGCCGCGGGCGTTCGCCGGAGTGACGAGGGTCGCGCGGGTCGCTTCGCGCCGGCACCTGATCCGAGGTCATGCGCCGCATCGTACGGGCGACTTGCCGCGACGCCGAAGATGGACCCGAATCCGTCGCCGCTCCGATATCCCCGTCATGCGTCGGCCGCGCGTCTCCGTCGTCATCCCGAACTTCAACAACGGACGCACGAGTTCGCGCGACGGCGTGCGCGACGCGCTCGGCGCCCTGCTCGCCTCGCTCGAGCGCACGCTGTGCGACGACGACGCGCTGCTCGAGATCGTGGTCGCCGACGACGGCTCGACCGACGACAGCCTCGCGACGGCGCGGGCGTGGGCATCGAAGCGTCGCCCGGACGGCTCGCCTTTCCTGCGGCTCATCGAGCTGCCGCACACCGGCGTCCTCTCGCGCGTGCTGAACCGGCTGCTCGCCGAGGCTCGAGGCGACGTCATCGCGCGGCTCGACGGCGACGTGGTGCTGCGCACGCCGCGCTGGGCGAAGATCCTCTGCGACATGTTCGACGCGGACCCGGCGCTCGGCGTGGTCACCGGCGTGCAGCTCCTGCCCGACGGCAGCGTGCACGCGTTCGGCGACGACCTCTGGGGCCCGCGCGGCTACCGGCACATCGCCCGCGGCGCGCGACTCGAGGATCTCGTCGACGACCGCGAGGTCGATCACGCGATGGGCTGCTTCTACGCGACGCGCCGCGCGGTGCACGAGTCGGTCGGCGGGTACGACGAGGGCACGCTGCGCGGCCAGACCGAGGACTACGGCGTGCGGGTCCGGCTCGCGGGATGGCGCGTCGTGGCCACGCCGCGCATCGCGTTCGAGCATTGGCATGTCGAGCGGACGCCGCGGGCGAACGCGGCCGATCGACCGGAGTCGCTGGACGAATCGCTGGCCCGCTTCGAGTCGACGTGGGGATTCGATCGACTCGCGCCGGATCTCGCCGCAGTGCGGGCCAAGTTCGGCGCCACGCCGCTCTGGTGGCGGGACCACGCGCGGCGCGGCGTCGCCGCCGACGCGACGGAGTGGGATCGCCTGGGCCGCGATGCGGAACTCGAACGGCGCATCGGTGAAGAGTTCGACTTCTGCATGACCGCGCTGCGCGCCGCGAGCGCTCCCGTGCCGGTGACGCACGTCGGATCGGGATGCGGCTGCCTTGGGCACACGATCATCCGCGCTGGCGGCAGCTACGAGGGCTTCGAGGAAGCGGGAGCGGCGAGCTCGGCTGCGACGAAGCGCATCACGCTCGCCCGCGCGGAAAGCCGGCTGCGGTTCGCGCCGGTCGAGGATCTTGCCGTGCTGCCGCTCGCGGCCGGAACGCGTCCGATCGTGTGCCTCTTCGGCGCGCTCGAGCGCTATTGGAATCCGGTCGGCTTGGTGCGCGAATGTCACCGCGTGCTGGCGCCGTCCGGCGTCCTCTGCATCCGCACGCGGCTTCGTGGCCAGCCGATCGACGATCCTGAGGAATCCGGCCACCGCTTCACTGCGGACGAGTTCATCGGATTCCTGCGACACGTCGCCCTCGGTCGCATCGTGGGATTCGATCCCCGAGTGACCGACTCAGGATGGCTCGAATGCTGCGTGGCGCACGCTGCCCCCGCGCCGGGACGGGGCTACTTCGCGACGGTAGAGCCGCGGCACGGCGCGGTAATGGTGCGGAGCGCTCGATAGGCGCATCGGCGCGGCAGATCGCGCCGCCGCCGAGGCGATCACGGACACGCGCCCCAGGCCCCGAGCACGATCGCGAGATCCGTCGCGCCCGTCGTTCCGTCACCGTCCAGATCGGCATCGACGGTGCCCCAGGCGCCGAGCAGGATCGCGAGATCGTTCGCGTCGACCGCCGCATCCCCGTTGAGGTCACCGAGGCACGGTGCGGCGACTTCAAAGGTCGCGCCCGCGAGAAACGCCGCGCCAGCCGGATTCGCACCCACTCCGCTGAAGCGCAGTTCGGTCACGGTCTGTCCTGCAAAGGAGGGCGGCAACTCCAACACCTGGCGGTCGAGCCGTACGCCGCCCAGGTACAGCGTGGGCACGACGGTCGGATCGCTGAGGAGATTCTGATAGCTGCCTTGGTAGTGATCTCGAATGTTCGTGCCCTGAACTAACGACATCGACGCGTAGGCGCCGTTCGTGCCGAACACTTCCACCTTGCCGTTGTTGGCCCCGAACGAGCCCCACGCCGAATTGATCAGCGTGTACAGGCGAATGGGAGCGGCGACGTCGAGCACGAAGCTGAACGTGGTCGGCTGAGTGCCGTTGGGGATCTGCACGGCGCCGAGCGAGGAAGGATTCCCGTTCTTCAGCCCGAGCGCCATGGGCACTCCCGCGAAGGCGAGTATTTGGCCGCCCGTCGGATAGTTCGTGCCGTTGAAATAGGTGCGGAGGTCGGAGTTGATCTGCGAGGAAAGGTCGACGGTGACGAAGTCGCCCGCCGCGATCGTGGAAACCGCCGTCATCACCGATGCGGCAAGCAACAATGAAGTCGTAGTCATGGCGTCCTCCGGAGTGCGCTTCGTGGTGCCGTGCCCTTGCCGCATCGTGAGACGACGTATGCGTTCTTCGCTGTCGACTGGGTCGAGCGCGAACGATCAGGCCGACGGCAGCTCCAACGAGATGCGTTTTTGATGATATGTCTGCGTCACCGGAGGCAAGGCGCCGAACGATCTCGACGACAACGTTGCAGTCTCGGGGAGGGAGCTCGCGAGCCTTGGTTGGCGCCCGGGGGCCGTGCGGACCGTCGGATGATCGACGACTGGCTGCGCCCGTCGCAGGCCCTCGAAGTCAAATCGCCGGGCTCGGCGCTTGGGGGAGGCCGACGCTCGCCTCGCGCCCCCTGCGATACTGCCGGCCGTGCGGCGCTGGCGCCGCGCAGCGAGGGCGATCCATGTCCAGTGACAACGCGACGCGCGAGCGCGTCGAGGCGATTCTCGGCGCGATCCACGCAAAGCTCGCGTCGGGGCAGCTCGACGAGGGGACGATCCCCGAAGCGATCGCGTCGTTGCAAAGCCTCGCGCCGACGAACGAGGTCGATCGTGTTCATCAGCTCCTCGGCTTCGTGCAGCTCTGCGACCTGATCCTCGAGCACCTGCCCGGAGACGCCGGCGATGCGCTGCGGGCCGATCGCACACGGATAGCGGAGGTGATTCAGCGGCAATACGGATCGACGGACACGCCGTATGTGCGGAGTCGCACGATCGTCGAGGAGACGGCGGCCCGGCTCGTTGCGGGCGAGCCCGCGGACGAGGTCGCGAGCGCGGCGCTCGCCCAAGTGGCGTCGCTCGCGTTTGACGAGGCGGACGAGCCCGCGCGCTCGGTCGCCGCCCTCGCAGTGCAGGCGCTTCGCGTCGCGCACGAGTGGCTCGCGGCGCCCGCGACGCTCGAAGCGCAGCGCGAACCGGCGCACGCGGCGCTCAGGTCACTTGCGGAGAAACTCGATGCCGGAGCGCCAGCGTGCGACGTCGTGCGGGCCACGATGGAGGCAATCCGCGCCGGCCGATGGTCGCTCGACGGCAGCCCGAACGGACACGCGTCGGCGATCCTGATCGCGTACGGCCTCGGCGTGCGCGCCGCACCGACGTCGTTGCCCGGGTTCGAGCCGACGCTCAGGTTCGTGAACGAAGCCTTCAGTGAGGCGGCCACCGCGCCGGCGGCGCCTGCGGAGCCGGACTTCGCGGCCCGCTGCGATGCGATCCTTGCGGCGTTTGCGGCCGACACGGCCCGCGACGGCTTCAGCGAACACGCGTTCCGCCAGGCGAACGAGGACCTCAAGGAACTGCAGGCCCGCGACGACGCCGACGTCCGCACGCTCAATGCGGCGCTCGTTCGGCTCGTCGACCTCGCGGTGCCGCAGGCGCCCCGCGAGGTGGCGGAGACGTTGCTCGTGGTGCGGGCGTCGCTCCTCGACTTCGACGCGCCGCCGAAGCCGCCGCTTGGCGCGAGCGAACTGCGGGCGGAAGGCGAGGCGATCCTCGATCGCCTGCGCGACGAGTTGGCGCGAGGCGACTCGGTCTCCCCCAGTGTGATGCGGGCGATCACCGCGATGCAATCGCTCGGCGCCCGCGTCCGCGACGACGACGAGGAAGGAACGCTCGTCGTGCTTCGCCTGATGCCGGAGGTCACGGCCATCGCCGCGGCGCACGCGCCGGCCGAGAAGCAGGCGCTGGCGGAGGATGCGTCCGCGGCGATGCGCGGCTTGATGTCCGAGGTCGACGCGATGCTGTCGGACGATTCGCCGCAGGGCGAGATCGCCAAGCAGGCGGCGATGCGCGAGATGACCCGCTTCGTCGACACGCCGACGTCCGATCCGTTTGAAGCGCCGGACGCGCCGGCGCAGCAGCGGCAATTCGCCGCGATGGTCCGTCCGTTCGCTCAGCGCGTCGCGTCGCTTCGGGCCAACACTGCGCACGGAACGCGTGACGCGACCGAGGCGGCGCGCATCGCCGATCGCGCCGATTCGGCATTTCGGCGCCTGCGGGCCGCGACGACCGAGGCGCAGTGGATCGAGCAGCAGCGTTCCCATCTGCGGCGGGTCGCGCTCGAGCTTCGGCGCTTCGAGCGCCGTCGTCATGTGATGGCGATCGCGCCCGCGTGGCCCACGACGCCCGCCGCCATCGACGCCAACGCGGTCTTCTTCTGCGGCGGCGACGAACTCCGCGCGACCGTCGCCAGGGCCTGCGAGCGCATCGGGATGAGCATGCCCTTGCTGCGCCGCGTCGACGACGCGACGCACGCCCGTTGGGACGCGCTGCGGACGGCGGGACTCGCGCTCTTCGACTTCACCGAGTACGACCGCGCGGCATCGGATCCGCCAGGGCCGCTTCCGACGAGCCGCGACGCGCTGGCGGCGATCGCGCTGGCCGCCGCACCCGCGGCCCGCGCCGCCTACGAGTGCGGATGGGCCCTCGTCCTCGGCGTGCCGATCGTGACGATCGCCCGCGAAGGGCAGGGGCTGCCGTTCGACATCGACATCGAGGCCGTGCGCGTGACGGGCGACGCGGACCTTGACGCGACGCGCCTTGCGCTGGGCATGCAAGCAGCGATGTTCGGAACGCAACGCGAAGCCCGCGCCGAGGATCTGCGTCCGACGATCGCGTGGCTTCGAGCGCGACTGAGCGGCGATCGCGAGGTTCGCTCCCTGCTCGATGGGCTCGAGGAGTCGAAGGACGCGATGCACGCGCAGTTCGCGATGCAGGCGGCGCTCGAGCGGGCGAACGCAACGGGGCTCGCCCTGGTCGTGCCGGCGTTCGCGCCGCGATACCCGAGCGTCGACGCGCCGCGCACGCTGTTTCACGTCACCGGGTTTCGCCCGTGGGCGAAACCCTGCGAGGACGCGCTGCGTGCCGCGTGCGAGCGCACCGGCATCGAGTATCGCATCGGCTACGAACGGCTCGATCCCGACATCCTGCGGGCGGTGTGGGACGACGTCGGCGGCGCCTCGCTCGTCGTCGCGGACCTCACGAACCTCAATCCGAACGCGGCGCTCGAACTCGCGGTGGCCCAGGCGCTGGGACGGCCGACGCTCGTCGTGTCGCAGACGCCGGATCTCCACACGCACTTGCCGGCGCTGGCGAAAGTGCGCACGCACTCGTACGCGACTGACGCCGCGGGCATCGGGGCGCTGGCGCAGCTTGTGGAGCGAGCGATTCGCGATGCGCTCGAGTCGGCGCCATGACGCCGGACCTCGGGCGGAACCGAGAAGATCAGGCGGACGAGCGATCGTTCCGGCGTCGCGATCCGCGAATGCCGGACAACGCAAGCACGACGGCGGCGCCCGGCGCCGGCACCGGCGCGAATTCGAAGGTCCCCGAGACGTTCGCGAAGCCGAAGATGTCGAGCGCGTAGAGCCACTGGCATCCCGAACTGAACGAGAGCGTCGCGCCGGACGCGAGGTCCTTCGGAACGACGAAGCTCGCCGCCAAGACGGCCCATCCCGAATAGGTTGCTTCGCCGGCAGTATTGAACAGCGTCACGAGTTGCGTCTGGCCTTCGAAGTTGTTCGGGTAGGAGTTGAACCAGCCAGCGCCGTCGGGAATGCCGACCTGATCGAAGCCTCGCGGCCCCCAGAGGGGATCAGCCGCCGTGGAATTCGTCGGACCGAGCAGCGTGCCGAGCGTGACGAACGAGTCGATCGGATCGAGCGTCGACTGCGGCGCCCACGTGCCGCCGAGTTCGCCGGTGTCGTGGTGGATGCAATCCGCGAACGTCACGCCGCTGAGCGCGATGTGGCTGTCGTACACCGCACCGAGCCGGTAAAAGTCCTGGCTGAACGTGATGTAGAGGTCGAGCTGGCAGTACTCGCCGTTCGCGCCGACGAACGACGTGTTGGCGGCCACACCCGTGATGATGCTGGCGGACGCGGCCGATGCGATCGATGCGGCGGCGCAGCACGCGATGCGAATGTTCATGGCGCCCTCCTTCGACGTGCCGCGTGGATTGTCGACCTCGCTCCGCGAAGTTCAACGGCGTGGCGAGGTTTCCGGCCGAACTCAGACGAGTTGCTTCTTGTTTCGCGTGCCCGCGGCGACGGGCGCCCGCAGCATGGTCTTGAGATAGCGGCCGGTGAAGCTTGTCGGATGCGCCGCGAGATCCTCCGGCGTTCCCGTCGCGACGATCGTGCCGCCGCGGTCGCCGCCTTCCGGACCGAGGTCGATGATCCAGTCGGCGCACTTGATGACGTCGAGGTTGTGCTCGATGACCACGAGCGTGTGCGTCGCGTCGGCGAGGCGGCCGAGCACCGCGATCAAGCGGCGCACGTCGTCGAAGTGCAGGCCCGTCGTCGGCTCGTCGAGCACGTACAGCGTGTGCTGCGACGAGCTGTTGCCGCCGCCGAGGCCGAGTTCCGCGGCGAGCTTCACCCGCTGCGCTTCGCCGCCCGAGAGCGTCGTCGACGCCTGGCCGAGCTGCACGTAGCCGAGTCCGACGTCGCGCAGGCACTCGAGCATGCGATGGATCTTTGGGTGCGACGAGAAGAACCCGGTCGCGTCGTCGATCGTGAGGTCGAGCACCTCGGCGATCGTCTTGCCCTTGAAGCGCACCTCGAGCGTCTCGCGGTTGTAGCGGGCGCCCTTGCAGGTGTCGCAGGTCACGAAGACGTCGGGCAGGAAGTGCATCTCGATGCGCCGTAGGCCTTGGCCCTGGCATTCCTCGCAGCGCCCGCCCTTCACGTTGAACGAGAAGCGTCCCGGCTCGTAGCCGCGGATCTTCGACTCGGTGGTCATCGCGTAGAGCTTGCGGATCTCGTCGAAGATGCCGGTGTACGTCGCGGGGTTCGAGCGCGGCGTGCGCCCGATCGGCGACTGGTCGACCTCGACGACGCGCTCGACCTGCTTCAGGCCTAACACCTTGTCGTGCGCCGCGGGCACGATGCGGGCCTCGTGCACCTCGACGAGCGCCGACTTCAGGAGCACCTCGTTGACGAGCGTCGACTTGCCCGAGCCCGACACGCCGGTGACGCAGACGAACCCGCCGAGCGGGAACGTGACGTCGATCGATTTCAGGTTGTTCGCCCGCGCGCCCTTCACCACGACGCTCTTCGTCATGTCGAGTCGACGGCGCGCGAGCGGCGTCTCGATCTTCTTGCGACCCGAGAGATACGCGCCGGTGAGCGACGTCTCGTGCGCTGCGATCACGTCGGGCGGGCCGGACACGACGATCGCGCCGCCGTGCCGACCGGGTCCCGGGCCGACGTCGACGATCCAGTCGGAGCTGCGGATCATGTCCTCGTCGTGCTCGACGACGAGCACCGTGTTGCCAATGTCGGTGAGGCGGCGCAGCGTCGCGACGAGGCGGTCGTTGTCGCGTTGATGCAGGCCGATCGTCGGTTCGTCGAGCACGTAGCACACGCCGACGAGCCCCGATCCGACTTGCGTCGCCAGGCGGATGCGCTGGGCCTCGCCGCCCGAGAGCGTCGAGCTGGTGCGGTCGAGCGAGAGATAGTCGAGGCCGACGGACGCGAGGAAGCCGAGTCGCGCTTCGATTTCCTTGAGTATCGGCGCGGCGATCGCGCGGCGCTCCTTGTCGAGTTCAAGCGACGCGAAGAAGCCCATGGCCTTCTCGACGTTGAGCGAGCAGATCTCGGCGATGTTGAAGAAGAGCGACCCTGAGCGCACCCGCACCGCGAGCGACGCGGGCTTCAGCCGCGCGCCGTTGCACGAGGTGCACGGCGCGTCGGTCATGTACGCCACGAGGCGCTCCTTGACGAACTCGCTCTCGGTCTCCTGATAGCGCCGCTTCAGGTTCGGGAGGATGCCTTCCCACGAGAGGTCGAGCTTCTCCTCTTCCTCCGGCGTGAGACCTTCGAGCACCATGCGTCGCGCCTTCGTCGGCAGCTTCGCGAACGGCACGCTCATGTCGATCTTCACGGCCTTGCAGAAGTTCCGCAGGAGCCGCGCGTACCACATGTTGATCCGCGGTCCGTTCTTCCGCCACGGATCGATCGTGCCCTCGGAGAGCGACTTCGTCGGGTCGGGCACGACGAGACGTTCGTCGAACTCCGCGACCTTGCCCAATCCGGCGCACGCCGGACACGCGCCGTGCGGCGAGTTGAACGAGAAGAGGCGCGGCTCGAGCTCTTCGAGCGAGCACTCCGGATGCTCGGGGCACGCGAACTTCTCGCTGTAGCGCCGCTCGGTCCACGCGGTGCCTTCCTCGATCAGGACGGTGACGTTGCCGTCGGCGAGCTTGAGCGCCGCTTCGACGCTTTCGGCGAGCCGCTGCCGCGACTCGGCGCCGATCTGGATTCGGTCGATGACCGCGTCGACGTCGTGCGTTTCGTAGCGGCCGAGTTTCAGCGGATTTTCGCCGGGTTCCTTCAGCGCCTCGCGCAGGTCGACGAGTGAACCGTCGACGCGGGCCCGCACGAATCCTTGCTTCGAGATCGACTCGAGCACGTCGCGATGGAAGCCCTTCTTGCCGCGCACGAGCGGGGCGCAGAGCATCGCCCGCTTGCCGTCGAACTGGTCGACCAGCGTCGCGACGATCTGCGACGCGCTCGTCGCCGAGATCGGCAATCCGCACGTCACGACGCTGCCGTCCTTGCGCGTCTCCTTCACGTGCCAGCAGGTCGGCTGGCCGCAGCGGGCGAGCAGAAGTCGGAGGTAGTCGTAGATCTCGGTGGTCGTCGCGACGGTGGAGCGGGGGGTATGTCCGCCCGAGCGTTGCTCGATCGCGATGGTCGGCGGCAAGCCCTCGATCGCCTCGACGTCGGGCTTCTGCATCTGGTCGAGGAATTGCCGGGCGTACGCCGACAACGACTCCATGTACTTGCGCTGGCCTTCGGCGAAGACCGTATCGAACGCCAGCGAGCTCTTGCCGCTGCCGGAGACGCCGGTCATCACCACCAGCTGATCGCGCGGGATGTCGAGGTCGACGTTTTTGAGGTTGTGCTCGCGGGCGCCGCGGATGCGGATGCAGCGGCTCGGATCGAGGATCGCTTCGGCGTCGGAGGTCGGGCGTGGTGACGAGCGTTTGGTGGGGGGCATGGTGGCGGGGCGATGATAAGCAGCAAGAGGACGCAGACAGCGCTGGTTCTCGGCGCTCGATCGCCGTCGTCCTTCCCATCGCACCCCGGTTCGTGCGGTCGTGTGGCGATCATTCATCGATTCTGCGCCTCGAAGCCCTGTTCTTCCGAATGAGGTAGTGCACACTCGGGCTACCCGCGGAAGGCGGGGGACCGCTCCGCCGTTTCTGTTCTTCGATCAACGCCGATTCGTCGCCCCCTCGTCGCCTCTCGTCCATGTCTCCCTCTACCCACTCGTCCGACTGCACCCGCCGCACGCCGACGCTCCGTCTGCGTCCCGGTGACGCGGTGCGCCCGGGGGGCGTCGAGATCAAGCATGGAACAAAACCGACGCCTGCGCCGGTCGCGCCTGAGCACGACGACGCCCCCCGCCGTTCCGCTCGCCCGGTCGATCTCAGCGTGCTCAAGAACGCGACGCGCTGTATTCGACTTCGCACACGCGCGTGAGCCACGCCTCGACGACTCGTGAAGCTGCCCGCCGGTGAGGCGGGTTGCGTTGTTTTTTGGCCGTTGGTGAGGGACGGCGGACACCCCTCAGTCATCGCTGCGCGATGACAGCTCCCCGCGAGCGGGGAGCCGAAGAGATGTGTCCGCGCGCCAACTCTTGGTCTCCCCCAGGCCGCAACGCGGCTTGGGGGAGATGCCGAGCGCAGCGAGGCAGAGGGGGCGTCGTGCGCGTCGACGCCACCCCTCAGTCATCGCTGCGCGATGACAGCTCCCCGCGAGCGGGCAGCCGAAGAGGCGTGTCCACCGTGGCGGAGAGAGCCCGCCGCGCTACCTTCTCCCGCCCTTCCCCTTGCGGCCCGCGCGCGTCCCCGGCATGCCCGGCTTCGCCTTGCGCGGCTTCTCGGCATCGGGCTTCGCTACCGCTGTGCCGACGGGCAGCGCCTTCAGCTTCGCGATCTCGTCGCGCAGCCGCGCCGCCTTCTCGAACTCGAGGCTTTGCGCCGCCTCGAGCATCGTCGCTTCCATCTCGATCAGGAGTTCGTCGCGGTCGAACGTTTTCTCGCGGGCGGAGCCGGCCGCGGCGCGGGCGGTGCGCTCGCCGGCTAACTCCTGCTCGATGCCGCGGCGGATCGCCTTCAGGATCGTTTGCGGCGTGATGCCGTGCTCGGCGTTGTACGCGAGTTGTTTCGCGCGGCGGCGCTCGACTTCCTCGATCGCGGCCTGCATCTCGGGAGTGACCGTGTCGGCGTAGAGGATCGCCAGCGAGTTCGCGTTGCGGGCGGCGCGGCCCATCGTTTGGATAAGGCTCGACTGGCTGCGCAGGAAGCCTTGCTTGTCGGCGTCGAGGATGCAGACGAGCGACACTTCGGGCAGGTCGAGTCCTTCCCGCAGGAGGTTGACGCCGACGAGCACGTCGAATCCGCCCTCGCGCAGGTCGCGCAGCAGTTCGAGCCGCTCGAGCGTCTCGATTTCGCTATGCAAGTAACGCACGCGCACGCCTTGCTTGTCGAGATACGTCGTGAGGTCCTCGCACAGGCGCTTGGTGAGCGCGGTGACCAGCGTGCGCTCGCCATGTTCCGCGCGCTTCTTGCATTCCTCGACGAGGTCCGGCACTTGTCCCCGCGCGGGGCGCACCGAGATCGGCGGATCGACGAGCCCGGTCGGACGAATGACCTGTTCCGCCACGATGCCGCCTGAACGCTCGAGCTCGTACGGGCTCGGCGTCGCCGAGACGTAGATCACGGTCGGCACGATCTCTTCCCACTCCTCGAAGCGCAGCGGGCGATTGTCCAGCGCGCTCGGCAGGCGGAAGCCGTGATCGACGAGCACCTGCTTGCGGGCGCGGTCGCCGAAGTACATGCCGCGGATCTGCGGAATCGTGACGTGGCTCTCGTCGACGATCACCAGCCAGTCGTCCTCGTTCGCGGCCTCGGGACGCTGTCGGAAGTAGTCGAGCAGCGTCCACGCCCGCGCGCCGGGCGGTCGGCCGTCGAAGTGCCGCGCGTAGTTCTCGATGCCCGAGCAGTAGCCGACTTCCTCGAGCATCTCGAGGTCATAGCGCGTGCGCGACAACAGTCGCTGGGCTTCGAGCAGCTTGCCTTCGGAACGAAGCGCGAGCACGCGGGCGTCGAGTTCCTCGCGAATGCCGGCGAGCGCCTTCGCTTTCTGCTCCTCGGGCATCACGTAGTGCACGGCGGGGAAGATGAACGCGCGGCGCTCGTCGGCGAGCAATTCGCCCGACGTCGGATCGAAGAGCTGGATCGTCTCGACGTCGTCGCCGAAGAGTTCCACGCGCATCGCGTGCTGCTCGTACGCGGGATAGATCTCGATGCAGTCGCCGCGCACGCGAAACTGCCCGCGCGTCGGCGCCATGTCGTTGCGTCCGTACTGCATGTCGGCGAGCGCGAGCAGGAACTTGCGGCGGTCGATCGGGCGACCCTTCTCGATCATGAGCCGCTTCTTCGCGTATTCCTCGGGCGAGCCGAGGCCGTAGAGGCACGACACGCTCGCGACCACGATGCAATCGGGGCGCGACAGCAGGTTGCTGGTCGCCGCGAGGCGCAACCGGTCGAGATCGTCGTTGCGCGACGCGTCCTTCTCGATGTAGATGTCGCGCTGCGGGATGTAGGCCTCGGGCTGGTAGTAGTCGTAGTAGCTGACGAAGTAGCTGACCGCGTTCTTCGGGAAGAGCTCGCGCATCTCCTCGTAGAGTTGCGCCGCGAGCGTCTTGTTGTGGCTGATGATGAGCGCAGGCTTGCCGGCGCGGGCGATCACGTTCGCCATCGTGAACGTCTTGCCGGTGCCGGTGGCCCCGAGCAGCGTCTGGTAGCGCCGGCCTTGCTCGAGCCCGCGCACGAGCTCCTCGATCGCCGTCGGCTGGTCGCCGGTCGGTCGGAACGGGCTCGTGAGCTGAAACTCGGCGCGCGACATCGGACGCACGATAGGTCAGGAGCGAGTGGCGAGGAGTGCCCGCGGCGAGACGCGCAGGAGCGAGAGCGCGGCGGGCAGCGCCGCTGCGACGGTCATCGACGCGGTGACGAGCCATCCGATCGTCGCGGGAATCCACGGCGCGACGAGGTGCGTCGGCACGCCCGCAAGATCGCGATGCCACACCGTGCCCATCGTCGCCAGATGCATGCCGAGGCCGGTGCCGACCGTGGCTGCAGCCAGCGCCATCAGGAGCGCCTCGCCGAGAACGAGCCGCGGCAGGAGCGATGCGCTTCCGCCGACGGCTCGCAGCACGCCGAACTCGTGACGACGCGAGGCGATGCCCGCGGCCACGACGTTGCCGACGCCGAAGCACGCGAGGACGAGCGCGGCGAACGCAACCGAACTGGTGACCGCGAGCGCCGTGTCGCCGATCTCGTCGAGCGCGGCGCGAATCGACCGGCCGCTCGTGTAGGTGGCGCCGGGCACCTTCTCCTCGATCGTGCGCTTCAACTCCTCGTCGAACGACGCGTCGCGGCTCGGGTCGAGGCGAAGCTGCATGATGAACGCGTCGCGCGTGCCGAAGTGCCGCTTCACCGCGTCGAAGTCCATGAACACGCAGCTCGCCGCGTGCTCCATGTAGATCGCCCGCATGCCGAAGAACTGCGTCGCGATGTCGAGGCCGGCGCTCGAGACGACGCCCGCGATCTCGAAGCGCGTATCGCCAGCGGTGCCGCCGAGTCCGATCGTGTCGCCGACGTCGAGGCCGCGGGCGACGAGGAATTGCTCCGCGACGAGCACCGCGTCGCCGCGCCGCAGCTTGGGCAGCGCGTCCTCGGGCGTGCCGCGAATGAAGTCGAGGCGATTGAGCGCGAGGAATCGTTCCGGATCGAAGCCGACGCACACGACGCTCGGCGGTCCGAGTCCGTCGACGCCGAGCGTCTCGCCCTTCGCGAGGCGCACGGGCAGGTAGCCGACGGGGCAGGACGCCTCGACGCCCGGCAGCGCTTCGATGATGGCCTGCTTCTTCTCGCTGAGGCCGCTCGAGCAGAACACGAAGCCGTCGGCGAAGCGGATGCGATCACGGAACTCGTTCAGCACGCTCGACGCGTTCGACCACGTGCTTACGAGGATCGACATCCCGACCATCAGCGCGCCGGCGGTGAAGCCGAGGCGATACGGCATCGAGCGCACCGACGTGCGCAGCAGGCCGCGCGGCAGGGCGACGAGGCGCTCGATCGCGCCGCCGAGAATCGCGGCGATCACGGTGAGCGCGACCGGCGCGAGCAGGAAGTACGCGACGTGCAGCGATGCGATGCCGACGATCGCGTACGCCCAGAAGCGCCACTGCACGTCGGGCAGGAAGAGGAGCGCGAGCTGCATCGCGACGAGAGCACCGCCGAGCGCGACACACGCGCCGAGTCCGCCGGGCCGCGGCGGACGTGCACGAATCGTGAGCGCCGCCATCGGCGTGACCCGCGACGCCTGCCACGCGGGATACGCGGCGCCGAGCACTCCCGCGAGCACGCTGCCGACGATCGCGAGGACGAGTCCGGCGGGGGACACGGCGAGCCCGGGCTTCAGGAACTCGCGCCAGTGGTGGACGAGCGCCCACGCGAGCGCGACGCCGAGCGGCAGTCCGAGCAATCCGCCGACGACGCTTATGCACGCTCCGACGATGACTTGGCCGCCGAAGAGCTGCCCGCGCCCGGCGCCGACGCAGCGGGCGATGGCCATCTCGCGCTGCTGCTCGGTCACCGCGGTCGTGAGGCCGACCGCGACGATGAACGCGCAGGAGAGGAACGCGATCGACGCGGCGAGCACGAAGCCGAGGCGCGTCGCGAGCATCTGGCGGTCGAGCCCGGTCTTCACCTTCTCCGCTGCCTCGAGGAGGAGCGGGTCTTCGACGACCGACTTGTTCCGCTCGAGCCACGCGTTCACGTCGACGTTCGGCTTGAGGAGGACGAGCGCCGCGGTGATCTCGTCCTCGCGGTTGGACGCGGCCGCCAGCGTGCGCCGGCTCAATTCGACGAGCGGACGCTGCAGCGCGCCGAGCTTCGCCCGCTTGTAGACGCCGACGACGGTGAGTTCGATGGGCTCGCCGAAGCGCTCGACGCGCAGCGCGTCGCCCAGCTCCACGCTGAGCGTCGCGGCGCTCGTCGGATCGAGCAGGATCTCGTTGTCGCGCTCGGGCCGCCGACCCTTGTCGAGCGTGATCTCGCGCAGGCGCGGATGCTCCGGCGCGTCGGTGCCGCGGGCCTCGACGGTGACGCGGCGCGGGCGCCCGTCCGTTCCGGGCTTGCCGTCGGCGCGCGTCAAGGTGAGCGATCCGAACAGGCGGCCGCAGACGACGTCGACGTCGGGGAGCGCGCGGAGCTTCTCGATCACGTCCGCCGGAAACGCCGCGGCGTAGCGATGGACGACGCGGGCGTCGGTCGCGCCGAGCGCGCGGTTCACGCTGTCTTCGACGCTGCGCTCGACCGTGGCGACGCCGCAACTCGTCGCGACGACGAGCGCGCTTGCGAGCATGACCGCGACGACGAGGAGGATCGTCCTACCGCGCCGCCCGGCCAAGCTCTGCCGCGCGAAGGGCCAACTCGCTCGCAGAACAGCCATCGACATCGAATGAACCTGCCAAGACGCCGTCGCGGAGTACATACACCGCGCGGCAATGCGCCGCGGCGAGCGGCTCGTGCGTGACCATGAGGACGAGGATGCTGCGCTCGGCGGCGACGCGGTGGAGGAGATCCCACAGGCGCTCGCTCGTCGCGCTGTCGAGGTTTCCCGTCGGTTCGTCGGCGAGGAGAACCGGCGGTTCGAAGAGGAGCGCTCTCGCGATCGCGACGCGCTGCTGCTCGCCGCCGGACATCGCCTCCGGCCGGTGCTCGGCGCGATCGCCGAGACCGAGTTCACCGAGGAGCTTGGAGCCTCGCGCGAACAGTTCGTCGCGCTCGCGCCCGTCGAGCACGCCGGGAAGGATGACGTTCTCGATCGCGGTGAGCGTTGGCAGGAGATTGAACTGCTGGAAGACGACGCCGATCGAGCGGCGCCGATAGAGCGTCAGTGCGCGCTCGGAAAGGCGATCGACGCGCGTGCCCGCGACGTCGATCGTGCCGGCGTCCGCCCGATCGAGTCCGGCCACGAGATGCAGCAGCGTGCTCTTGCCGCTGCCCGAAGCGCCCATCACCGCGACGAAACCCGGTCCGCGCACCGACAGGTCGAGCCCCCGGAGCGCATCGACCGCGCGGCCGCCGAGCATGTAGCGCTTCTGAAGGCCGCGCACGTCGACGGCGAGGTTCGTCGGCACGATCGCGGCGCCGTCGCCGGCGGTCGGAGCGTCGCGATGCACTAGTGAACCGGGTACTTCTTGTCGTACGACGCGGCGTCTAACAACTTGGTGAGGGCCGCGACGTCGCTGCACTCGATCTTCACCAGCCAGCCTTTGCCGAACGGATCGGAGTTGAGGAGCGACGGATCCTTCACGACGTCGGGATTGACGGCGACGACGGTGCCGCCGACTGCGCTGTAGACGTCGCTCGTCGTCTTCACGCTCTCCACCTCACCGAGCGACGACCCGGCGGCGACCTTGGTGCCGCTGGGCTTCAGCTCGACGTAGGTGATGTCGGTGAGTTCGTTGGCTGCAAATTGCGTAATGCCGACCGTGACCACGTTGCCTTCGGCGCGGAACCATTCGTGGCTGTCGGTGAAGCGGCAGGTTGCCGGGCTGGACATGCGAAGCCTCCCAAAGTCGCGGATCGCGACCAGAGCGGCGGAGGATAGCGGGCCGTCCGATGCCGGGAGGCGCCGCGGGCACGGCCGACACTGGACGGAGCCCCTGCGGCGCACACCGGCGAAATGAAAGCCGAATGAAAAGAAAACGCCGCGCGATTGCTCGGCGGCGTTTCCGGAGGGGAGAAAGACGAAGTGGCAGGCCCAGAGCCTGCGCGGGGTACCGTAGAGGCACGATTCGTGGCGTACAAGAGGATCCGCCGCCAGAAGATCCCAAATTGCCCAAATTGACGGAACAGGGTGGGCGGAGTCCCCGGGGCCGTCGGCGCCCGCACGGGTCGTGCCGGGACAGCGAAGCGAGCGAACTCGTTTGCACCGTTCGCGCAACCCGTCCGTTGTGGTTATCCTCCGCCCTCCCCACGCTGGCACAGGGCTGGCCGCGTCGAGCACCCTCATTTCGAACGCCTTCGTTTGCAGGCCCAGATCGTCCTGACCCTTTCCGTCGGAGCCCTGCGACCGCTACTCGCGGCCAAGGATCCACGCTGCCCGACTCTCCTCGACGTGCCGCACTTCGCGGCCCAGGAGTTGTCGCTGCGCGGGCTCAATCTGCCCACGGGATTGCTGGCGGGGCGAGCCGCGGCGGAGATGGACAAGTTGCGCGACCTCGCCGACAAAGCCGGGTGCCCTTGCCTCGTGCTCGCGGAGGAGACTCCGCTTGCGTTCGCAGATCCGAAACCAGATGTCCGCGCTGCGATCGAGGAGCGCATGCGTCGACTCGCGCAGGCCGCGAATCGCTTGGGGTGCCGCGACATCGCGGTGCGATGTCTCGCCAGCGCGTCGGATCAGGACTTCGAGCGCACGACCGCCGGTCTGAAGGCCGCGCTCCACGAGATCGATCGCTTCGATCTCAACGTGCTCGTGATCCCGCACGAAGGGCTCACGTACGAGCCGAGCAAGCTCACGGACCTCATCAAGAAGGTGGGCGGATTCCGCATCGGATCGCTGCCGAGCTTCGGGCACGCGCACGCCACGGGCGACGTCGAGAAGACCCTGCGCAAGTTGGCGCCCTACGCGGAGTCGATCGATGCGACGGTCGTCGGCTTCAAGGGCGAGAAGCACCATCCGTTCGATTTGAAGGTGTGCGTCGAAAGCGTGCGCGCGGTCGGTTACGTGAACACGCTCGCACTCGACTATGCGGGGAAAGGCGATGTGGTCGCGGATCTCGGGCGGGCTCGGGGTATCCTTGAGCAGGCCGTGCAGACGGACGAGGAGTAGTTCATGTCGCCGGCGTCGCCTGCAGCCCGGAGGCCGCGCGTGATCGTCACCATCGACGGACCTGCAGGAACCGGAAAGTCGACCGTGGCCTTCATGCTGGCCCAGCGGCTCGGTCTTGAATTTCTCGACACGGGGGCGATGTACCGGGCGATCACGCTCGAGGCGCTTGCGCGCGGCGAACGTCCCGACGATCGCGACTCGGTCACCCGCCTCGCGAGCGAAGTCGACGTGCGCTTCGACTTCGATGCCTCGCCGCCGATCCTCTACGTCGACGGTCGCCCGGTCGGCGATCGCATTCGCGCCGAGGACGTCACCGCGGCGGTGTCGATCGTGGCGTCTCATCCCGGCGTGCGCGACGCGATGGTGCGGGCGCAGCAGGAGATCGCGCGGGCGCACCCGCGCATCGTGACCGAGGGGCGTGATCAGGGGACCGTCGTGTTTCCGGACGCGGAGCTGAAGATCTACCTCGACGCTCGAGCGGATGTGCGGGCCCAGCGCCGCGCGCTGCAACTGCGCTCGAAGCGCATGCCCGCGGACGAGGCGGCGATCCTTCGGTCGATTCTCGAGCGCGACCGACTCGACTCGACGCGCTCGACCGGTCGGCTGGCACGGGCGGGCGACGCCGTTCTCGTCGACACGAGCGATCTCACGACCGACGCGGTGGTCGACCGACTCGTCGAGATCGCGCAGGCCCGGCTCGCGACGCTTCTCGCCGTGGAGGGGGATGGCGCGTGAGGCGTTTCGAGTTCGCCCGCCGAGTGCCCGGCAAGTCGGCGCTCGCGATTCTCTGGTGGGACGTCGGCCGATCGGTGTCGCAAGCGTGGTTGATGCTTTGGCATCGGCTGCGCGTCGTCGGTCGCGAGCGGGTTCCTGATTCGGGACCGCTCCTCTTCATCTCGAATCACCAGTCGTTCTTCGATCCGGTGATCAACGGCGCTGCGGTCGCCGATCGGCAGTTCAGCCCCATTGCCCGCGAGGGTCTCTTCAAGGTGCCGATCTTCGGCGCGATGATCCGCTCGTGGGGCGCGCTGTCGGTCTCGGGCAACGGGGGCGATGCGAGCGCGATTCGCGTCGCGCTCGGTGAGCTGCAGGCGGGACGATGCGTGCTCATCTATCCCGAGGGCTCGCGTTCGCCCGACGGGCGGACGCAAGCGTTCGAGCGCGGCGTGCTGCTGCTGCAGCGCCGCGCGAAGGCGAACGTCGTGCCGATGGGCATCGACGGCGCGTTCGACGTCTGGCCGCGATCGCGTGCGCTGCCGTCGCTGCGCGGTCGCATCGAGGTGCACGTGGGAGAGCTCATTCCGGCGGAGCGACTCGCGAAGCTGTCGGCCGACGAAGCGATGACGCTGCTCCATTCGACGGTCGAAGCGCTTCGGCTCGAAGCGCGCGCGTCGCTGCGAGCCCGCACCCGCGGCCGCTGGCCGAAGCCCGGCCTCGACGATCGTCCGGCGGCGGCTGTCGTCGGCAGCGCGGAGCCCGCGCCGTGACTCGGCCGGCGTCGTCGTCGGTCTCGCTCCGCGTCGCAGCCCAGACGGTCGCTGCCCGACTCACGCAGGGGGGCTACCTCGCCTATTTCGCCGGCGGATGCGTCCGCGACCGCCTGCTCGGCATCGCTCCCGAAGACATCGACATCGCGACCGACGCGCGCCCCGAGGACGTTCGCCGCCTCTTTCCCGCGGCTCGCGGCGTCGGCGAAGCGTTCGGCGTCATGCTCGTCCGCCAGGGCGGCCACATGTTCGAGGTCGCGACATTTCGCTCCGACGGCGACTACGTCGACGGTCGTCGACCGGCGAACGTCCAGTTCGCATCGGCTCGCGAAGACGCGATGCGGCGCGACTTCACCATCAACGGACTCTTCGAGGTGCCGTCGACCGGCGAGGTCGTCGACTTCGTCGGCGGCCAGGCGGACCTCGACGCCCGGGTCCTTCGCGCGATCGGCGAGCCCTCGGCCCGCTTCGCCGAAGATCACTTGCGTCTCTTGCGGGCGGTGCGATTCGCGGCGAGGTTCGGTCTCGCGATCGATCCCGCCACCGGGCGGGCGATGCACGATCACGCGAAGCGCCTCGCGCTGATCGCGCGGGAGCGCATCGGGATGGAGGTGCGGCGCATGCTTGAGGAGCCGGCTCGGGTGCGAGCGGTCGCGCTTCTCGAAGAGTTCGCGCTCGACGCGATCGTGCTGGGCGAGCATTCCCGGCGCTCGACCGGTCGGCGCCTCGGTCATGCGCCCGATCGGCTCCCGTTCGTCTGGGCGTTGGCCGCATGGGGACTGGACCGCGAGGGGGCGAGCCCGCTGTCGTCGGTCCCGGCGTTCACGTGCGACGCGTACCGCGACGCGCTCGTCTTGAGTAACCGCGAAGAGGCCGATCTCCGCGACGCCCTCGAGGTTCGCGAGGCGCTGCTGTCGTGGGTCGGGCTGCCGACCCACACTCGGCGTCGGCTCGCGGCCCGGCCCGGATTCGCCCTCGCCCGGTGGCTCGTCGCCGCGGAAGACCCGCAGCGCGCCGCGATGATCGACGCGTGGCTCGGCTCCCTGGGGACGGCGCCGGTCGCGCCGCCTCGTTGGGTGAACGGCGATGACCTGTTGGCGTTGGGATTGACTCCCGGACCAGCGTTTCGGGACGTGCTGGATGCGATCTACGACGCGCAGCTCGACGGGATCGTCGAATCGCGCGAAGACGCGCTGTCGCTGGCGCGGCAGATGGTCCGATCGAGAAAAGCATAAATGTGCTTCTGTTCGCCGCACCGAGGGTCGTCTAGGATGTGTAGAAGTGCTCGACTGTCCGGCGGTGTTTTGCCGCCGGCGCGGTGGCGGTGTTGAGGTCCGCGCTCCGACGCGGTGTCCGTACGGCTCCTTCCCGAGGTCATTGCCGATGAAGTTGAATCGCGCTCTGGTTCCGTTCGCGCTCGTTGCGGCGCTCGGTGCCTCGATGTTGACCGCGCCCGCTGCGGCGCTCGACACCCCGTCGATCCCGACGCACATCGCGGTGCCGAAGATCTACATCGTCCCGATGGAGGGACAGATGGGCACCGACATCGATCAGGGGATCTACGAAGACATCGTGAAGGACATCGCGAAGGTCAAACCCGACCTGATCATCTACCAGTTGAAGTCGGCCGACTTCGACTCGAACTACTACATGAACACGGAGGACAAGCGCGAGTTCGGCGTCAACAAGCTGACCGACTATCGCGACATGGTGAAGTACCTCCGCACCGAGCTGCGGAGCTACCCGCAGGTCATGTGGGTGAAGGACGCGGTGGGTTGGTCGGCGCTTCTCGCGCTGTCGTGGCCGGACATGTACATGTCGAGCGACGCGCGGCTCTACGGACTCGTCAAGGTGTCGCAGACCGCACTGGGCTGGGACGACCCGGACGTCGCCGCGAAGATGATGGCCGCGTGGACCGGCATCGGTAAGGGCTTCCTCGAGATGGGCGGCTATCCGCTCGAACTCGGCGACGCGCTCATGTTCCCCAAGAAGCTGCTGAGCGCCCGTTGGGAAGGCCGCAAGGTGAAGTGGACGCTCGACAACGAAGGCACGTGGATCGTCGATGACAACCCCGAGCGCACGCCGCTCATCACCGCGCAGGTCGCGGATGACGCGGGCATCAGCGACGGCACCGCGGACACGCTCGAGGATCTCGTGTTCATGCTGGGGTTCCGCGAGTTCACGAAGATCGACTCCGGCGAGAAACTCTTCAAGGACTACGTCTCCGACTGGCGCAAGTCGCTTGATCGCTGCCGCGACTACCTCATCGAGGCGCAGGCGCCGACGGGCGTCGGCAACGATCAGGAGAAGGCGATCGGCAAGCAGAAGCGCATGTACGACCAGGTTCTCGCCGAGATGAACCGCTACAAGGCGGTGGAAACTCGCCTCCGCATGGAAGGCGGACCGTCGAAGCTCGAGGTCGAGGTCACGATCGAGCGCCTCAAGGAGGAACTGCGGAAGCTGAAGCAGCGCGAGAAGGTGCGCACCGGCGGGAACGGAACCGGCGCGCCCGGCGCTGGCCCCGGCGGCGCAGGCGCTCCGCGGCGTTGATCGTTCGGCATGGACCGGGCGCGAGTCCGCGATTCCCGACGACGGAATCGCGGCGACGCGCAGGCAATCTCAGGACGCACGTTGCAGTTTGACGACGGTTGAAGCGAGCGGCAGAGGAGCGCCGCGTCGCAAGATCAGATCCAGTTCCAAGGCTGACTCATCATGATGCGAACCAACACTGTTTCTCGATCGCTGCTCTCGCTCGCCGCTACGGCGATCCTCGCCGTCCCGGCGCTGGTCCCGTCGCGGGGCTTCGCCGAGACTCAGCTCACCTTCAAGAGCGGGTCGACGTGGCGCGGCGAGGTGAATCAGACGGTCGAAGTCACGTACCTCGAGGCCGGCAAGGAGGCCAAGATCGAGGGCAAGCTGATTCGTGCCGACAAGTCGATGGTGGTCGTCGAAGGCATGGTCGCGGGCAAGTTGACGAAGAAGACGATCTTCGTCGGCGACATCAAGAGCATGAAGACGACCGCCGCTGCGGCGGACGCTACGGCGGCCGCGAGTGCTTCCCCCGGATCGAGCGACGCGAAGACCGCCGACAAGACCGCGAACGCGTCGGCCGACAAGCCCGCCGCCAAGGGAGACAAGCCCGGCCTTCCGCCGAACTACCCAGGTGTCTTCTATCTGCCGCTCGAAGGCATGGTCGGCACCGGCACCCGTGAGGAAGAGATTCGCGCGATCGGTGAAGAGGCCGACAAGTTCGGGCCAGGCCAGATCATCGTGCTCGAGATCACGTCGCCCGGCGGCATGGTGCTCGAAGCCGATCAGATCCACCCGACGATGCGCGAGCTTCGCAAGCGTCACCGAGTGGTGGCGTGGATCAAGGAGGCGATCTCCGCCGCGGCGTTCACCGCGCTGCACTGCGACGAGATCTACTTCATGAAGGAAGGCGCGATGGGCTCGATGACGATGTTCTCGGGCACCACCGCGATCAAGGGTGAAGAACTGCAGGCGTGGCTCAAGCTCGCCGGCGAAGTTGCGGCGGAGAGCGGTCGCGATCCCCAGATCGCCCGCTGCATGATCAAGAAGGACTTCTCGCTGAGCTACGACATCCCGCCGGGGGGTGGTCCAAAGGACGCCGTCTTCCGTCCCGACACCAAGGGTCAGTTCGTGTTGGATACCCCGGACACCATGCTCACGCTGAACTCGTCGAACGCGCTGGCGTGCGGCATCTCCGACGGCACTGCGGATACGACCGACGAGCTCGCGAAGCTCCTCAACCTACCCGAGTGGAAGGAAGCCAACGACGTCGGCCGTCGCCTCTACCGCGACTGGCACCGGATGCTCGACACTGGTCAGGAGGAGATTCCGAAGCTCGTCCTCCTCTTCGGACAGAAGGGCGGCAACGACGCGGCGGCGCAGATCGGCGGCATGATCCAAACGATCGAAAAGCTCCTCAACTGGTGGGAGAAGTGCCCCGAGTGCATCATCGAGGTCAGCCAGAAGGGCATCGGCGTGCCACCGGCGGAAGTGCTCAAGCGTCGGCTGAAGGAACTCAAGGACCAGCTTGCCGAAGCGAAGAAGCAGGAGCGTCAGCGGACCAAGACGAACTGACGCCGAGCCTCGGACAACCAAGTGCATGAACGCGGCCCCGAAGACAACTTCGGGGCCGCTTGCGTTGCATCGTCGATCGCGACGCGCGGCGGTACGCTTCGAACCTATGAGCGAAGCAGATCCGTCGGGTGAAGCGAATCAATCGGGCGAACGGCACGGCCCTCGGTGGCGCGTCATCGTGGGAGTGCTTGGCCTCGTCTACGGCGTGTGCGGGACGCTGATGTGGCTGCTCGCCACGGTGTCGTCACTCTTCTGGAAGCAGTTCATGGCGATGGCGGGGATGGGCAACCTCGAGATGCCCGCGCCCCTCTTCTGGAACGGCATCGTCTCGTCGTTCATCCTTCTGGTCCTCGGCCTGATGCTGGCGCTGGGATCGGGACTCCTGATCGCTCGGCGTCCGCGCGGCGCGACGTTGATGCGCACGTGGGCCGCGCTTCGCATCCTGATGGTCGTCGTCGGTCTCGTTGCGGGCTTTCTCACCATGCCGATGCAGGTCGACTTTCAGATGACGATCGTCGAAGCGCAGCGCGACATGCTGAGGCAGCGCAACGTGCCCGAAGATCAGTGGCCAAAGGCCGACCGCGCCAAGGCCGAGGCGTGGATCCGCTACAGCATGGGCGGCATGGCCGTGCTGTTCGCCGCGTTCCCGCTCTTCGTCGGCCTCGTGTTGACGAGCCGCGCGAAGAAGGACGAAATCGAGTCGTGGGCCTCGTTGCCGCGATGACGCGGAACGCAGCGCGCCGGAGCGCGTCGACGACACTCGCTCATCGCATCGCTCGCTGATGGCGGGAGCGCCCGATCAGCCGACTTCGCGCCGCTGGAAGAGCGCGACCGCGATGCACAACGCCGCCGCGATCATCACCAGTCCGTACGGCGCGGTGCGGGCGACGTACAGGAACGGGATCGGACGATCCTGGTTGATCGCGTCGGCGAGCCAGAACACTTGGAAGTTGGGCACCACCGCATAGCCCGCCTTGAGCGCGAAGAGCTCAAGCTTGCCGCCGGCGCTCAGCAGCGATCCGCTCGTGGAGCTCGCCAAGGCTTCGAGGTCGCGAAGTCGCCGCGCGAACATCCAGTCGGAGAGGAGCCCGAGGATGAGGACGCCCAGGGTGATCGACAGCGTGAGCACCTGCCCGAGACGCGTCGACGCCGCGACGGCCACCGCCGCGAGCATGAGCACGCCGATCGAGAGCATGAAGATGGCGGTCCAGATCGAGGCCTCGAACACCGCTCGCTCGCCTCCGGTGCCGCGCGCGATCGTCTCGAACGAGTTGGCGGTCCACTCGGGCCCGAAAAGCATCGCCACCGCGTACGCGATGCCCATGAGCGGCGTGGTGATGCCCAAGGCGCTCGACGCGAAGCTCTTGCCGTAGAAGTAGTTCATCCACGTCGCCGCGCCGACGCCGCCGATCGCCGCGAGCGATCCGAACACGATGACCGGTTGGTGAATCGGCGTGCGGACGGTCTTCAACACGCCGTGCATCTCGACCAGCATGAACACGAAGCTCAGGTAGAGCATCACCAAGAGGATCGCGCTGGCCACGCCGAGGTACTTCCCGAGCACGAACACCGGTCGCGACACCGGCTTCGAGACGACGGTGAGCACCGTGCGGTTTTCGATCTCCCGGCTAATGACGTTCGTCGCGATGAACGACGCGACGACGGCCAGGGCGATGAAGATCGTCGACAGGCCGATGTCGACGAACATGCGCTGGTCGTCCTCGAGGGTGAACGCCGCGAGCGGATTGCTGAGCACGATGAGCAGCGTGGCGATGCCGGCCACCACCAGGACGATGGGCTGCCGGACGCTTTCCACGAAGGTGTTGCGAGCGATCGCCAGCAGTTGCTCGAGAAGCGTCATGCGGGGGCTCGGAGGCGAGTGGTGGACCCGGCGACCTCGACGCCGCGCCGTGGCGGACGAGACCGGGGACGCCGCGCGGTCGCGGCGGAGGGAGTCTTAGCAGGCGGCCCGGCGGTCAGGCAAATCGAAGGGCGTTGCCGTAAAGTAGCGATCGTGCTCGAACTGGTTTCGAGAGTGTTCGTAACGTTGCTGCCTCGGAGCGGTTCGACAAGTTTCCGAAGGCCGCCGCACTTCGTCCCGGCACCATGCCGGTCGGGTCGGCCAAGCCGATCGATTCCCTTCGCTCGCATCCGGTCCGTTCACGCTGGCCTCGCCGCCGCCGACTCTCGCGGTCATTTCTTCGCGGCCCGGCCTCCCGCAGTCCCGTCCGACGGGCCTGCTCACTGGTCTCGCTCTGGACCTCGGTCCCTGTCCGGTCGTACTGCAACTCCCATGCATCTTCCATCGTCGAGCCGGGTGTCCGGTCGTTGCCTGTCCGATCGCCACGAGCGGTCTCCGAGGGCAGCGCTCGCTTGCCTCGGCGCCGACCGGCTGGCCTAGGCGCCGTTCCACCAACTACGTCGTCCCCTCGAACCCATGCGCATCGACCACTTCGCCTATCAGCGCGCCGTACGAGTCGCCGGCGGCGGGCTGCTCGCCCAACTCACGCTGGGCTTGGTGCTGCTGATCGGCGGCAGGCTCATCGGCAGTAGCGCCGCGTCCATCGCGTCGTTCTACGTCCTCGCCTGCGTGCCCATCTGGCTCGGCCTCGTCATCGTCTTCCATCAGCATCGCCTTGAGCGTCTGGAAGCTCTCGAACAGGATGAACTCGCTGCCTCGCGCGGCGAGGGCGCGGCGGCGATGTTCGAATCCGAAGGGGCACACGTCGCTGCCCGACGGCTGAAGTTCATGCACACGTGGCTGATGCCCGCGATCAGCCTGATCGTCGCGATCGTGCTCGCGTCGCTCGCGTGGTGGGTCGTTCAGTGGTTCGCGGAGATGAACGACCCGTCGAAGGACGTGCCGGGCTTCGCGGTCGGACAGGCCCCTGGCTGGCAGTTGGCCCTCGCGATCGCTCTCGCCCTCGCGGCGTTCATCCTCTCGCGGTTCGTGTCCGGCATGGCCCAGTTGCCCGCGTGGTCGAACCTCCGCGGCGGCGCCGGCGCGATGGTCGGCAACGCGCTCGTTCTCCTCGCGATCGCGATCGGCCTCGTCTTCTACTTCTTCCAGAAGCCGAACGTCCTCGAGGGCATCACCTACGGCATCGCGATCTTCATGTTCGCGGTCGCCGCCGAGATCGTCCTCAACCTCATCCTCAACCTCTACCGTCCTCGCCGCGCCGGCGAGACGCCTCGTCCCGCGTTCGACAGTCGCGTGCTCAGCCTCTTCGCCGCGCCCGACTCGATCGTGCGCAGCATCAACGAGGCGGTGAACTACCAGTTCGGCTTCGACATCACGAGCTCGTGGGGATACCAGCTCCTTCTCCGCAGCGTCGGACGGCTCGCGATCTTCGGCGCGATCGTGCTCGTCCTTCTGTCGACGATCGCCGTCGTGCAACCCGGGCAGCAGGCGATCCGCCTGCGCTTCGGCCAGCCGGTCGGCAGCGTGTACGAGGCCCAGCTGATGACCAAGCTCCCGTGGCCCGTCGAGACCGCGTCGATCTACGACGTCGGTCGCGTGCGCCAACTGGTGCTCGGCAACATTCCCGCGAAGCCAAAGGACTTTTCCGCGTGGGGAGCGGAAGGGCAGCTCGATCCGAACCGCAACCTCTACGTCGTGTCGACGTCGCAGCGCGGCGCGACCGGCGAGGCGTCCAACGACGCGACCGACCAGTTTGCGCTCATCGACGCCGACATCATCCTGCAGTACCGCGTGCGTGACGGCGAGCTGATGAAGTGGCTCACGTTCTGCAACGACGCGCGGCTTCGTCGCGGCAACCTCAACATGCGCGAGCGGGCCCTCCGCGACGTGGCGATCCGTGAAGTGACGCAGGAATTCTCGGCGCAGCCGATCGACACGCTTCTCTCACCGGTCGGCACCTCGGTGTTGCAGGCGCTGCACGACCGCATCCAAGGCGCGTTCGATCGCATGCAGACGGGCGTCGATCTCGTCAGCGTCACGATTCCGCGCCTGCGGCCGCCGGGCGGCAACGAGGCGGCGGCGTTCAACGAACCGTCGATCGCCGTGCAGAACGCCCGCAAGCTCGTCGAGTCCGCGAAGGCGCAGGCCGACCTCGCGATGGCCTCGATGATCGGTTCGCCGGAGCGCGCCGATCGCACCGTCGAGTCGATCGAGAAGCTGCGCGAGCTCGAAACGGCGGGCAAGGGCTCGTCGCCGGAAGCGACCGAGCTGCGGCTCGCGATCGAGAAGCTCATCACCGAAGCCCCCGCCGCCGCCGCCGCCCGCATCGACACCGCTCGAGCGGAGCGCTGGCGGAAGCTGATGACCGCGCAGGAGAAGACGGCCGACGTCCTCGGGCAGGCCGCGGCGTATCAGGTTGATCCCGACTTCTATCGCCAGCGTCGTCTCATGCAGACGCTCGCCGAGGTGCTTCCGACGGTGCGCGTGAAGTACATCCTCGGACTTCCGCCCGAACGCGTTCGCATGAGCGTCGACATGCAGGAGCCCGACGGCGGGCTCAACATCTACGACGTGATCAAGAAGGACGGCGACTCGAAGTGACGCGTCGCCCGTCAGCCTCCGCCCGTTCGTCAACGTTCGATTCCACGACCTCAGCGACCACGGTCCCTACGTCATGAACCGCACGATTCCGATTGTGATCGGAGCGATCCTGCTCCTGGTCCTCGTCCTCTTCAACACCACCTACACGGTGCGCTTCCACGAGCTTGCCGTGCGCACGCGCTTCGGCAAACCCGCAGGGGTTGAGCGCGATGCGGGACTGCATTTCAAGATGCCGTTCTTCATCGACCAGGTGGCGAAGCTCGACACGCGCCTGCAGCTCGTCGACAGCCCGCTGGAGACGGTGATGACCAGCGATCAGCAGCAGGTCGTCGTGCAGGCGTATCTCCTGTGGAAGATCGACGACGGCGAGGACAACGCGCTGAAGTTCTTCACCGCCTACGGCACGCTCGACGAGGCGAACCGCGCACTCGAAGCGCAACTGCAGGGCGCGCTGCGGGCGATCGGCGGGCTTGCGTTCGGCGACCTCGTCGGCGCGAAGAGCCGGCTCCCCGAGGCAGAGAAGGCGATCCTCGCCGACCTGTCGAAGGGCAGTCTCTCCGGCGTAAGGCCGGTGTCCGTGGGCATCGCGCAGGTCCTCCTGCCGCCGAAGACCACCAGCGCCGTGCTGACGCGCATGGCGGAAGTCCAGAAGACGCTTGCACGCACCGAGGAAACGCGCGGCACGACCGAGGCGGAAGCGAAGAAGAGCGCCGCCCGCACCAAGGCCGACACCATCAAGGCCTTCGCCGACGCCTGGGCCGAGCAGATCGCCGCCCGCGGCGACCAGGAAGCCGCCCGCTACTACGAGGAGCTGGCGAAGTACCGCGATCTCGCGACCTTCCTCGCGTGGATCGACACGCTGAAGTCGGGTCTCACCGGCGCGACGACCTTCGTGACCGACGTGAATCGCGCGCCGTTCCTTCTCATGGACCTGACCGCGGCCACCGACCATCGCGGCATTCCCGTTCCGCCGAGCGAGTCGGACGCGGCGCACGGTCTCGGCATCGCTCCACCGCCGAAGCCGACGACCGAGGCGCCCGCGAAGCCGAAGCAGGGGAGCTGAGCCATGGCAGAGCGACCTCCCACGAACGCATCGACGAACGAGGCCGACGGCAACGGGCTGCCGGACGATCCGCTCCGCGCATCGCAGCGCGAGGACGGCGCGGAGGAGCCGCGCCGCGAGGCGAGCGCGCGGTTCGTCGTGAAGACCTCGACGAGCTCCGCGGTGCAGCTTCGCGAGGCGATGGATCCCGCGAACCAGAGCCTTGCGGACGCGCTGCGGTTGTCCTACCGGGTGCTTCAGCTCGGCATCCTCGCGCTGATCGTCACGTTCCTCTTCTCCGGCTTCCAGACCGTGCGCGAAGGCGCGACCGGCGTGAAGACGATCTTCGGGCGCATCACCGGCGAGGGCGGCGCCGAGCAACTCGCGCCCGGCCTTCAGCCGTTCTGGCCGTACCCGATCGGCGAGCTGATCGTGTTCGACCAGAAGTCGACGATCCGGATGGACAAGGAATTCGAGCCGCGAGCCCGCGAGAACCTGAAGACGAAGGAAGAGCAGATCGCGGCCGAGGAGTACGCTCGCGATCTCGCGCCGGCGCGCGACGGCTACGTGCTCACCGCGGACGGCGACATCGCGCACGTGGCCGTGAGCACGACCTACACGGTGCAGGACGCGGTCGAGTTCCTCGAGCGCACCAGTCCCGAGCAGGCGCAGAAGCTCGTCCGCGCCGCGCTCATGCGGGCGGTCGTGCTCGCCTCGGGGCAATTCTCGCTGCGCGACCTCATCGACCAGCGCGACGCGCCGCAGGCTGCGGTGCGCGAATACGCGCAGGAGTTCCTCGACCGGCTGCACTCAGGCATCATCGTGGGCGACGTCGTGCTCAGCGATCGTTCGCCGCCGCGATTCGTTGACGCGCAGTTCCGCGAGGTGCAGGCCAAGCGGGCCACGGCCCAGGCCGTCGTCGAGCGGGCGAATCAGGAAGTGGCGGCGATCCTCACCGGCGTCGCGGGCGAGAAGGCCCTCGAGGACCTGACGAATCTGATCCGCGAGTACGACGCGGCGCTCGTGCGCGGCGACAAGGCCGGCGCCGACGGCGTCGCCGCCCAGATCGGTCAGCGCTTCGAGGCCGACGACATCGGCGGCGACGTCGCTCGCATCATCCAGCGGTCCAAGGCGATGGCCGCCAGCAACCAGGCGGCGCTCACCCGCGAGCTGAGCCGGCTGCGCGGACTTCAGCCGGCGTTCGAGAGCAACCCGCGCCAGCTCACGCGGCAGTTGTGGCTGGAAGCGGTGCGCACGGTGCTCGGCGGACCCGAGGTCGAGATCATCTCGCCGCCGATGGGCATCGGGTCGCTCGACCTGAAGCTGCTCTCCTCGGCCCAGATCATGCAGGTGCGACGCAAGGCCGATCTCGAACGGCGCAAGCGGGCAGCCGAGCAGCTCGAACTCAACCTGCCGGAGTGGGTCCTGCGCGGCTCGCAGATCCGGCCCGAGGGCGACATGAAGCGGCTCGAGCGCGACGGGAGCAAGGGAACGGGCCGCGACGACATCAGCGTGGAGACGAGCAGCTCGACCGTGGCGCCGCGCTGAGCGCCCGCCGGAAGAACACCCATGGCGACTTCGCGACGACAGACAACACCGGACGCCGAGAAGATCGTTCAGGCGATCGGACTCACGAAGGTCTTCAGCGACTTCTGGCTGCGGGCCAAGGCGCGAGCCGTCGACGGGATCGACTTCGACATCCGTCGCGGCGAGATCTTCGGCCTCCTCGGCCCCAACGGCAGCGGCAAGAGCACGACGATCAAGATGATCCTCGGCCTGCTGCACAAGACGAAGGGCTCGCTCCTCGTCTTCGGTCGCGATCCCTCCGACGTCGCGGTGAAGAAGCGGATCGGCTACCTGCCCGAGGAGTCGTACATGTACCGATTCCTCAATCCGCAGGAGACGCTCGACTACTACGCGAAGCTCTTCGGACTCTCGCGCGCCGAGCGTCAGCGCCGCATCGGCGAACTGCTCGAGATGGTCGGGCTGCACCAGGTGCGGCACCGCGCGGTCGGCGAGTTCTCGAAGGGCATGACGCGGCGACTCGGCCTGGCGCAGGCGCTGATCAACGATCCCGAGTTCCTGATCCTCGACGAGCCGACGAGCGGCCTCGATCCGATCGGCGCTCGGCAGGTGAAGGACCTCCTGCACGACCTCGGAGGTCGCGGCAAGACGATTCTCCTCTCGTCGCACATGCTCGACGACGTCGAGGACGTGTGCACGCGCATGGTCGTCCTCTACGGCGGCAAGATCAGGGCCGAGGGCACGCCCGACGGGCTTCTCACCGACACGTCGCGCACCGTGCTGACGATGCCGCGCATCGGCGCGGAGACGGTCAGCCGGATCGACCGCGTGCTGCACGACACCGAAGGCGTCGGGCTCGACAGCGTCGACGCTCCGCGCGAACGGCTCGAGGACTTCTTCATGGAGCTCGTCGAGCAGGCGCGACGCGAGCAGATCGCGACGAGCGGCGCGCAGCACGGCGGGGCGACGGCGTCGTTCCTCGTCGGTCACGAGAGCGAGCGCGAGGGCGCCGGTCTCGTCGAGGATCTCGTCAGCGAGCGGCCGACCGCGCCGAGCCGCGCGGTCGAGGTCGCGGCGAAGTCCGGGACCGACGCCGCGGACGCGCACAAGCCCCGCGAGGACGTCCTTCAGGATCTGCTGCAGGACAAGCCCGCGCCAGCGCAGCGACCGGCTCAGCAGGCGGCGGACGTCGCGAAGCCCTCGGACGTTGACGCGAGCGTGATCGAGGGATTGCTCGGCGGCGACGAGCCCAAGTCCGATCGACCGGGAGGTCGTGGCTCGTGAGCCTGCTCAAGCTTCTGTGGACGCGACTGGACGAGTTGCAGCGCAGGCCGGCGGCGCGCTGGACGCTGACGATCCTCGTCTTGGTGTGCGTGTTCGCGTACTTCGGCGCGGTGTGGACGGTCTCGGAGCGCATCCGCGCCGACGGCATGGCGATCTCGAACGCGTTGAAGGAAGCGAACCTCTCGAAGCGCGACGACGTCGCCGTGCAGTTCGCCGAGAAGGGAACCGTCACCGTCGACGGACGCACGTTCGGCGACGTGAAGCTCGCGCCCTTGGCGAAGGCGCTCTTCGAGGCCGACGGCCGACTCGCGAACACCGGCGCCGCGGCGCGACTCGTGCTCGAGGACCGCTTCCCGAGGTGGGCTCCGACGTTCCTGCTCGCGAGCAACGACACGATCCTCCTGCTTGGATCGGTAACCCTGGTGATGCTGCTTCTCGCGGTGTGGACCGGGCTCTCGGTTCCGCTCGTCGTCACGCTCGTCGCGACGCTGGTGGTGTGCGCGCCGCTCTGGCTCGCGGGCAGCCTCGCGTGGGTGGTCGCGATCGGGTCGATCGCGGCGCTCCTCTTCGGCTTCGCGCTCCTGGTGCGCAGCGCAGCGATCCTGCTCGGACGTCCGAGCCCGCCGTTCGCCATCGCGTCGACCGTGCTGCGCGAGGCCATGCGTCTCAAGATCGCGACCTTCTTCGTCGGCGTCCTGCTCGTCGCGATCCCGCTCCTGCCGATCTGGATCAATCCGCAGGAACCGCTTCGCTATCAGATTCAGGCGTTCCTTGCCCGTTCGATGGGGCTGCTCTTCCTGCTCGCCGCGTGCATGACCGTGTTCCTCGCCTGCGCGACGGTCGCGTTCGAGATCCGCGACAAGCAGATCTGGCAACTGATGACGAAGCCCGTCGCGCGGCTCCAGTACCTCGCCGGCAAGTGGCTCGGCATCGTCACGCTCAACGCGATCCTGATGCTGCTCGGCGGCGTCGCGATCTTCACCTACGTGCAGTACCTGCAACTGCGGCCGTCGAAGGACCCGTACGACCAGGTCGCGGTGCGCGACGAGATCCTCGTGGCCCGCGACGGCCGATACCCGACGTACCGCAAGCTGGCGGGCGAAGAGGTCCGCCAGGTCGTCGAGCGGCGCATCGATGCGGACCAGATCCTGCGCGAGGAGATCGCCAGCCACGAGCGCGACGAGACCGAGGTCAAGATCGATCTCGCCAAGCAGGTGCACCAGGAGTTCCTCGCGCAGCAGCGCAGCATCGGCCCCGGCGACTTCAAGGAGTACGTCTTCGAGGGGCTCGGCGCGGCGAAGAAGCTCGGCGCGCCGCTGACCCTGCGCTACTCGTTCGACATCGCCCGCATCGACCCGCACGAGGTGCACCCGGTCATCTTCCGGTTCGGCGACGGCGCGTACATCGAGCGCGAGTTCGTGCCCGCGCAGGCGCACGTGCTGGTGATCCCGTCGGACTTCATCGACGAGAACGGGACGCTTCGCGTCGCCATCATCAACGGCCGCGCGAACCAGGCGCCGGACGCGGCCTCGCCGGTCATTCCCGGCGCCGGCACGCTCCTCTTCAAGCCCGACGCCTTCGAGGTCCTCTACCGCGTCGACACGTTCGAGTGGAACTACATGCGGGCGCTGTTCGTCCAGTTCGTGAAGCTGTCGTTCCTCGCGATGTTCGGCGTGTGCGCCTCGACGGTCCTCTCGTTCCCGGTGGCCTGCCTGCTCACGTTTACCGTGCTCGCGATCGGTGCGGTCGGGCCGTTCCTCGGGATCTCGCTGGACGAATACCACGTCAAGGCGGACGCGCCGTTCGTGTGGCGCGTGTTCCAGACCGGCGTGAAGGGCATCGCGACCGCGGCCGAGTGGCTGTTGCGGGCGTTCGGCGAGACCCGCCCGACGGCTCGCCTCGTCGAGGGTCGCGTCGTCGGCTGGGGCGACGTCGTGCGAACCGCGCTCATGATCGGAGTCGTATGGACGGGTGGCGCCTTCGCCCTCGGATACGCGGTATTCCGGCGCAAGGAACTCGCCACCTACAGCGGAAACACATGATCGCCCACCCGCACGCCCATCGATCCGACGAACTCGCGCGGAGGCCGCGATGAAGACGGATCGCATCGTCCAAGTCGCGGCGATCGTGATCGCGATCGTTCTGCTGTCGATCGGCGGCAGCCTGCTTCCGCGCATCACCGACAGCGCCGGCGAGCCGTATCTCATCGTCCGCGTCGGCGAAGGTGACGCGATGCGCCGCGAGCGCGTGCGCTACGGCGAGCTTCGCAAGATGCGCACGATCGCCGCGGGCACGGGTGCTCCGTTCGAGATCACGTTCGACTCCGGCGGCGAGACCTGGAAGGGACCGTTCGGCTCGACGGTCGAGATCTCCGCGCTCCTGAACGGGGACATGAAGAAGTTCGAGGGCGTGCTCGAGGGCACCGACGGGTTCGGGCTGCGCTACACCGACGTCGCGATCGACGGCGCGCCGCCGATCGTCGCGCTCGGCACGGCGCTCGGCGCGTTCCGCGGCCTCATCGTGGATTACCTTTGGCTGAAGGTCAACATGATGAAGGAGAAGGGGCTCTTCTACGAGGTGATGGGCGACGCCGACCTCATCACGAAGCTGCAGCCCCGCTTCGGCGAAGTGTGGGGATTCCACGGCCACAACATGGCCTACAACATCTCGGTCCTCACGAACACCGAGGAAGAGCGCTGGGCGTGGGTGCGGGCGGGCATCGATCTCGTGCGCGACAAGGGGCTGCGCTACAACCCCAACGACGTCGTGCTCCACAAGGAACTCGCGTTCTGGTTCGCGCACAAGCTCGACGGCGTCGCCGACGACGCGCACCTCTACTACAAGCGGATGTTCGCCCGCGAGTGGCACTACCTGCTGGGCGAGCCGCCGTACAGCTATCCGGACCGCGTCCTGTGGATCAAGAAGATCGCCGACGCGCCGGAGACGCTCGACGAACTCGAGAAGCAGAACCCGAAGGTGCGCGTCCTCCTCGATCGCCTGAAGGAAGACCTCAGCAAGTTCGACCAGCGATTCAGGTTCGAGCTCGACCAGAACCTGCTGCTGGAATACGGCCACTGGAGCGCGGTGAAGACGTCGAAGTATGCGCAGCTCGCGAATCTCGAGAAGCGGCTGCTCAGCACCGAGGGCGAGGAAGGCGCGAGCATGCGCAACCGCCTGTTCCAGGCGTTCGAGCGCGCGTTCGGCGATCCGGAGCTGAAGGAAGCCGGGGACGCGTTCATCGCGTTCCTCCGTCGCAAGGTGCTCCGCGAGGCCTACAACATGGACGCGCGGCTGATGTACCAGTTCACGCGGGACACCGGTCCGCTCGACTGGCGCCATCCGCAGGCGCATGCGCTCTACTGGGCCCGCAAGGGCGGTCAGTCCGCGTCGCTGCGATACGCGCTCGCCGACAACGTCTCGAAGGTGCTGAACAACGACCGCATCGAGATCCAGGCGATGAAGGCCTTGGGTCAGTCCGGGCTCATGTCGGTCGACCCGCTCTCGAACGACAATCCCTCGCGTCTCAACGACCCGCGCTGGACGAAGGTCATCGCCAAGTACTTCGAGCGCCTCTATTCGAAGTACTACCCGGTGGCCGGCGCCGCGTCGGACACGTTCACGAACTTCTACGAGAACTACATGCGCGGCGCCGTGCGCGAGCTTTACCGCGCCGGCGATCTTGAAGGCGCGCAGGCCATCGTCGACGACCTGAACCAGCGCTTCGGTCGCGGCGGCGTCATCCCCAACGCGCAGTACGAGAAGCCGCTCGACATCCTCGTCCACGAGTGGACCTTCGACGAGTACGAGATGCAGCCCGAGGTGGCCCGCGGCGACGTGTTCGAATCGCTGCGTCGCGGTTTCCGCGAAGGCCTCCTGCTGGGACGCAAAGAGACGCTCGACACGGCGCTCAAGTTTGCCCGCGACGTGACGATCTACTTCAAGGAGAACCGCTACAACGACTTCGTCAACAAGTTCGGCGAGGGCCGCATGCGCGACCTCATCGGCTCGCTCGAGTCGAGCGTGCGCGACGTCCTTCGATTCGTCCTGCTCGACAAGTCGCAGCCGCTGCTCGACCGGCTGATCATCTATCGCAACACGCCGGAGAAAGAGCGACGCGAGGTCTACGACCTCGTGAAGGCCGATCTCGAGGCCGAGTTCCTCGCGAGCCCGCTGAGCAAGGCCGTGTCCGTCGCGGACGCGATTCCCGTGCCGCCGGGCATCGAGGAATATCGCGCGAAGCTCGCCGCCGAAGCGGCGAACAAGAAGAAGCCCGAGACCGGGCGAACCGACGTCGAGCGCAAGTGAGACAGCATGACCACCCGACCGCCCTGCATCTTGGCCATCGGACGCAACTACGCGGAGCACGCCGCCGAGATGGGCGCGTCGCAGCAGCTCGGCAATCCGTTGGTGTTCATGAAGACCCCGACGTCGGTCATCGGCGACGGCGAGTCGATCGTCATCCCGCCGATCTGCAAGGAGCACGGCCCGCAGGTCGACTGGGAGGGCGAGCTCGCGGTCATCATCGGTCGCGACTGCCGCGACGTGCCGAAGGACCAGGCACTGTCGTGCGTCGCCGGGTACGCGTGCGCCAACGACGTGAGCGCCCGATGGTGGCAGAAGGAGGGGAGCGGGGGACAGTTCTGTCGCGGCAAGAGCTTCGACACGTTCTGCCCGCTCTCCGCCCTGACGCCCGCGTCGGCGGTCGGTGATCCGCAGGCGCTCACGCTGCGCACGTACCTCAACGGCGAGGTCGTGCAGGAGTCGTCGACGAGCCTGATGCTCTTCCCGGTCGCGACGCTGGTGCACGAACTCTCGCGCGGCATGACGCTGGCGAAGGGCACCGTCATCCTGACCGGTACGCCGGCGGGCGTCGGATTCGCCCGAAAGCCGCCGCGATTCCTGAAGCACGGCGACGTGATCGAGGTCGAGATCACGAAGGTCGGACGACTTCGCAATCCCGTCGTCGAAGGCTGAACGAGCGCGGCGCCGAGTCGGCGCGCAGCGCGCAAACGATCGCGCCGTCGAGCCCGGCCTGATGACCGGACTCGACGGCGCTTGTCCGAACGTCGCTCAGCGTCGCCTTAGGACCACGCGCCGAGGAGGATCGCGAGGTCCGTCCCTCCGACGGTTCCGTCGCCGTCGAGGTCGGCGCTACCGGCACTGCCCCATTGGCCGAGGAGAATCGCAAGGTCGGCGGCGTTCACGATGCCGTCGCCGTTCAAGTCACCCGTGACGATCGCGGTCGACTTGCCCAGTCGAGCGTGCAGCTCGCCGGTGCCGACCATCGAGTCGGCCGAGCTCGTGCCGACGACGAGGAGGTCCGCGACGCCGTCGCCGTCGAAGTCGCCGCTCAGCGCGCGGCTTGCGACGCCGGGCGTGGCCACGGCGTTCACCGCCGTGAACGACACGCTGCCGCCAACGAGATCGTTGCGGATGATGCGGGCCTCGGGCGGTTGCGCGCCGAGCGTCACGAAGCCGATGTCGAGATCGCCGTCGCTCGCCGCGTCGAGCAACGTCGGCGAGACGCAGCCCGTGCCCGCGGGGATCGAGACCGGCGCCCGCAGCGAGGCCGAGCCGTCGGCGGCGTTCATGAACACCTCGACGCTCGACGACGTCGTCGCGACGATGTCCGCGCGGCCGTCGTTGTCGAGGTCGCCGCTCGTGAGACCGACCGGCCCGGTCGGCACTTCGAAGTCGAGGAACGTTGCAAGTTCGCCGTCGCCGAGATTGCGGTGCACGGCGACGAGCCCTGATCCCGACGCGCTGCCGGCGACGAGATCGGCGAGGCCGTCGCCGTCGAGATCGGCCGCGGTGATGGCACCGACGCCCGGAATGCTTGCGGTCGACGCGCCGAGCGAGAATCCGCCGGAGCCGTTGTTGACGAGCCGCTGGAGGAGTCCGCTCGACGGACGCGTGATCCACAGATCGGGCGGCAGTCCCGGCTGCGGCGCGGCGAACGCGACGGACGCCGGGGCAGTCCCGATCGAGAGCGTGGACGGCGCGCCGAACGCCGGCGCGGAGACGCCGGTCCCGAGCAGGACCGACACGGTCTTGGTGCCGGACGCGACGACGACGAGGTCGGGGATCCCGTCCGCGTTCACGTCGCCGACGGCGAGGTCGCTCGGCGCGAGCCCGATGGTCGCGACGACGGTCGCCGGCGCGAATCCGAGCCAGGTGCCGCCGGCGCTGCCTTGATTCCGGAGCAGCGTCACGATGCCTTCATTGACCGTGCCCGCGACGAGGACCAGCACGTCCTCGTCGCCGTCGCCATCGACGTCGGCGGTGAGCGCGTCGACCGGCGTGCCGGGCAGCGTCTCGGTCGTCGGATCCTCGAACTCGATCGCGGCGCCGAGACGCGTGAGCTTCAGCGTGACGCCGTTCGGGTCGTACTCGAGCGTGAGCGCGAGTCCGTTCGGCACCGCGGTGAACACCGCCGCGTTGAATTGTCCTTCGATGGATCCGGCCTCGAGCACGCGATACTCGTCGCCCGCTTGCGGCACGTGCCCGTTCGCGAGCAGCACGCGCAACGTGCCGGTCAAGGTCGCGACGCCCTTCGAGACGTCGGCGACGTCGTAGCCCGTGACCGGGAAGTTGCCGCCGAGTTCGACGCGTAGCTCCGGTCGGTCCTCGTAGTCGGAGCCGCGGTCGAGCATGAGCAAGCGGTTGGTGGTGACGGTGCCGATCGTCGACGAAGGCGGCGAACTCGGAGCGAGCACGTGCGTGACGGCGAGTTCGTCGAGTCCGTCGAGGACGCAGTCGCCGGTGACTTCGCCCGCCCACAGGAGCGCGACGCCGCTGCCGACGCTCGCGGAATTGCCCGAGAACGTCGAATCGTCGAGCGTCGTCACGACCTCTTGCAGGTACGCGCCGCCGCCTTGCTGCGCCGAGTTGCCGCTGAACGCGCAGTTCCGCACGAGCGGCGTTCCGCCGGGCAGGCCGGCGACGATCGCAATGCCGCCGCCGAGGGACGGCGCCGCAGTGTTGGAGACCGCATGGTTGTCGGTGAACGTGCAGTCGCTGAGCTCCACGCCGACGAGATTGCCTTGCTCGTGCGTCGCGGCCACGCCGCCGCCGGCGAAACCGGTGTTGCCGGTGAACTCGCAGCCGGAGATCGTCGGTTCGCACGCGCTGACGAGGATGCCTCCGCCCGGGCCGCCCGACGCGAGGTTGTCGGTGAAGACGCAGTCGGTCACCGTCGTCGTGTGCGACGCGAGCGCGATGAGGAGCCCCGCACCCGCGAGTCCGGCGTTGCCGTCGAACGTGCATTGCGTGAACGACGCCGTGCCGCCGATCACCGCGGCGCCGGCTCCGACAAGAAGCGATCCCGGGTCCGCGTTGTCGACGAACTGGCAGTTCGTGAATTGCGCCGTGCCGCCCTCCGAACGGGCGCCGATGCCGATGTTCGAAGTGAACGTGCAGCCGCTGACGACCACCGTCGCGCCCGAGCTCGAGAGACCCGCCGCGGCGCCGTCCGACGCCTTGTTCGACTCGAAGACGCAATTGGTGATCGTCGCCGTGCCGCCAGCGACGGAAACGCCTGCCGCGGTGTCGCCGAAATCGAGGTTGGCGCGAATCGTGCACGCGTCGAGCGTGGGCGAGCCTCCGATGAGGGCGATCGCGCCGCCGTCGCTCGCGCCGTTCGATTCGAACGTCGAGTTGCGGATCACGCAGCTCGACGACTGGATGTGGGCGCCGCCGCCCGCGACGCCGACGCCGCTGAGGCCGTTGGCCCATCCGCCGCGCACGACGAAGCCATCGAGCGTCGCGCTCGCGCCGACGCCCACCGCCGTCACGACGCTGTAGGCGTTCTCGAGTTTCGTCGATTCGTTCGAGGTGTCATTCCCCGCGAGATCGCCGAGCAGGATCGTCGGATGCGCGGCGATGTCGCGTTCTTCCAGCGACGACTCGCCGCCTGCGAATCCGCCGACGAGCGCGACTCCGTCGAGCATGCGGAAGCTGGCGGCGCGCGGACCGTCCGGCGGCGTGCCCGGCGTTCCGTCGGCCTCCGGCACGTACGTGCCTTCACCGACCCAAATCGAGTCGATCGCGGCGTTCGACGTCGCGATGGCGATCGCCTGCGAGAGATTCGCGAGCGAGTTGCCCCACGTCGATCCGGTTCCGAGCGGCGAGCCGTTCGCCCGCACGTACAGCCGAGTGCCGACCGGCACGGTGCTCGCGCTCGTGACGGTCACGCTGCCGAACGCGAGGGGCGCGGCGAACGCGAACTCGCCGATCGCGCGCGGCAGCGCGACCGTCGCGAATCGCCCGGCGCTCGACGCAGGCGCCACGAGGACGGTGAAGCTCGCGGGCTGCGCGGTGGCTGCCTCGAGCGCGATCGCGAGCGTGCCGCCCAAGGTCACCGGCCCGGTCTCGAGCGTGAGCAGGTCGTGGGCGGCGCCGAACGCGGCGCTCGCGAGGTCGACGTGCACGGTTCCCGTCGACGACTGCACGAAACTCCCGGTGCACGCGAGCGATCGCGACGCCCCCGCGGGATCGATCGTGCCGTCGCTGACGACGCTCGCGACCACCGAGCCGTCGCCCGTCAATGTTCCGTTCGTGCAGATGTGCACCGACGGCGCGCTGATCGACGCGTCGTCGAGTACCAGCGTCGCGTCGCCGACGCACCCGAACGAGATCGCGCCGGCGCTGGTCAGCGCGCCGCCGTCGATCGTCAGCGTGCCGGCGTCGAACGCCAGAGATCCGTTGAGCGTCAGGTCGACCGTCGAGACGTTGGCCGAGGCATCGAGCGCGAGCGTCGCGCCGACAGCGACGGTGATCGATTCCGTCGTGAGCGATTGCTGCGTGGTGAGCGTGCCACCGGCGTCGATCGTGACGGACGCGGCGCTCGCGCCGGGCTGGTCGATCACGACCGCGGTGCCGATGACGACGTCCGTCGTCGCGTCGGGAACGTTGCCGCCGCTCCAGTTCGCTGGCGTGAACCAACTGCCGCCGGGCTTGCCGATGAAGACGCCGTTGCCTGCGGTCGGATTCGATTCCGCCGCGCCGCGATCGACGGTGTCGCCCTGCGTGCGTGCGTCGCCGAGGAGGTCGAGCGGAAGCTGCTCGCTGGTGTTTCCGTCCTCGTCCGCGTCCACCACGTCAGTGACGATGATCGCGCCGTTGCCCGAGTCGATCGCCGGAGAGCCGACGCCGACCGCCGGGTTGTCGTCCGCTGTGCCCACGATCGCGTCGGGGCCCGCGACGCCGAGGAACGCGGGATCGTTGCCGTCGCACGCGGTGCTCGCGAGCGTGCCGGTCCAGCCTTGGATCGAGTTCGACGCAAGAGTGAGCGACGGGACGCCGAGCACCCGCAGTTGCTGCTGCTCGGTCGTGCCGACCGCACCGCTGTTGCCCCAGAGGAGCGAGTTCTGGATCTTGGTTGTCGAGTCGACGAGCACGCCGGCGCCGTTGGGCGCCGAGTTGCCCACGATCGTGCAGCCTTGGATCGTCGTCTGGTTCGATCCGCTGACGTATACGCCGCCGCCGTACGAACCCGCGGTGTTGCCGGTGATGAGGCAGTTCGCGATCGTCACCGGGCCGCTCGACGCGACGTAGACGGCGCCGCCCTGGCCGGTCGCGTGGTTGCCCGCGAGTCGGCAGTTCACCAGCCACACGTTGTCCTGAGCCCGCACCGCGCCGCCGTAGCCGGCGCTGTTGTTCTCGAACGTGCAGTCGACGAACCCGATCACATACGCGTTCGCCGCCGAGCCGCCGCCGTTTGCGTTGGTGTTGTCCTTGAAGACGCAGTTGCGGGCGACGAGCAGGTCGTCGCCGCCGGTGATGCACGCCGCGCCGGTGGCCGACGCGTTGCCGAGGAACGTGCTGTCGCGGAGCGTCGGCGAGGCGATCGTGTTGCCGTAGCTGATGACGCCGCCGGTATTCCCTTGGAAGAGGCAGCCCGTGATCGCGAACGTGCCCTGCAACGAAAGCGCCGGCGACCCGCTGTTGGCGAGGAACTGGCAGTCCGCGAACGTCGCGGTGGACTCGGTCGTCACCATCGAGACGCCCGAGCCGTTACTGCCGGAGTTCGCCTGAAAGACGCAATCGGTGAAGGTGCCGGTCGCGTTTCCGTAGACGCGGCACGCGCCGTTCGGGCTGTTGCTCGTGAACGTGCAGCCGACGAAGGTCGCGGCGCTCAACTGCACCTCGACAGCGGGACCGCTTTGAGACGTGTTGAGCTGGAACGTGCAGTCGGTGAAGGTGACGTTCGAACTCGCCAGGCATGCGGCGGCGCTTCCGTAGTCGCTGGCCGCGCAATTCCGCACATCGCAGTTGCGGACCTGCGCCGCGGTGTTGAAGAGCCGCAGTCCGCCGCCGTAGGTCGATCCACTGGGGCCGAAGTACGCGAAGCCGTCGCGAATCTGAAACCCGTCGATGATCGCGGTGGCGTTGTCGCCCTCCGAGTTCACGACGTGATACGCGTTGTCGGTGTTGTCGCCGATCACGCCCAGTTCGCCGGAGAGGATGGTGATGTTGACCGCCGGATTGCGCTGGGCGAGCGCGGTCTCGTTGCCCGCGAACCCGCCGTAAATCGCGAGGCCGTTCTTCATGTCGAACGTGACCGATCGTGGATCGGCCGCGTCGGTTCGCTTCGTTGGCTTGTACGTGCCGTCGGCGACCCAGATCTCGGTGATCGCCGGGTTCGCGATCGCCGCGTTCAGCGCGTTCTGGATGCCGCGATACGCGGTCGCCCAGCTGAGGCCGTTGCCGCCCGACGGCGCGGTGGCGTCGACGTAGCGAATGTCGGCCGAGGCGTGGGGCGAGGCCGCCAGCGCCACGACGCCCGCAAAGAAAATGGCGAACAGGCTGGCGCAGCGGTGTGCCGTCGTCCTGCGCAAACCAAGCCCCTCGTTCGATCGAGTCATCGCCTACTCCCGTGGAATGCGTTGCGTGTGATCCTGCTGACCGCCACCGGCGCGTCCCCGACGACTGCCGCCGGCGTGGCTCCGACGTCGCACCGATTGACCGAACTCCTTCGCTCGATCCGAGGCCTCTCCGATCAGCCCTGACGACGCCAAGGCTCAGAGTATCAGCGAGCGCGCCGGAGGCAATGATGAAATGCCCGATCGAGCGCGATGGCGAATGTGCGACACGCTTCTTCGCGGCTCACCCGCGCGGATGGGTCTTTGGCGGAGGCGCGTTCGTCATCGACCGTGTTAGGCCGTTCTCACCGTCGACCGCGGTCCGGGCGCCCTTCCTACCTCGTCGCGACGAACACCTGCCGATCGGCCCGGGCGAATCCGCCGCGAAATCCAGCGGCGCGCAGCTCCGCGACGAGCTCGTCGTCGTCGATGTAGTCGATGTTCGGAGCGTCGGCGATCGCGTGCACGATCGTGAATCGCGGGTCGTCGAGCGGATCGGTCGACGGCGGGCGATGCGCGAGTGGCTCGTGTCGGGCGGCCTGCGGCCCGACGCGCGAGATCGTCGCCGCGAGGACGAGCAGCACCGCGCCGAGGATCGACGCCGCGACGGTCGCGCGGCGAGACCGGCGCGCTCGCACGCGGGCCTCGAGGATGCCGGTGAGGTCGCCGAAGATCGCGACCTTGCGGCGGAGGACCTCGGGGGCGAGCGGCTCGCGGTCACGCTCGGTCATCGGGCGCCTCCATCCGTTCGCCGAGGCGACCGATCGCGCGGCGCAGTCGCATCTCCACCGCCTTCTCGCCGATTCCAAGCGCCGCGGCGATGTGCCGGACCGAGAGGCCGCGCCAGAAGCGGAGCTGAAGGAGCGACCGGTCGTCGGCAGCGAGCCGATCGAGTTCGCGGGCGAGCGACTCGATCGTCTCGACCGTCGATGGTGGCTCGACGACGTGCTGCGCCTCGCGGGCGAGCCGACTGTGTTCGCTCTTCAAGCGATCGAGCGTCGCCGAGAGCGCCGCCCGCATGAGCCAGCCGTCGAGGGCCGCGAGGCTGGTGAGCGCCGGGAGCGATTGGGTTACGCGCACCCAGGCGTCGTGGACGCAGTCGAGCGCGAACGCGTCGTCGCGGCGCGAGCGGCTGCGAACGAAGCGAAAGAGCCGCTCGAAGCGCGCTTCGTACAGCGCAGCGAGCGCAGCCCGCGAACCGGACGCGACGCCCGCGGAGGTGCGTCGCGCCCAGCCGTCGTCGATCGCTCGATCGTCGCTCGGGAGCATCGGTGCCGTGCATCATGGCTTCGCAGGCTGCGTGAACACCTTGTCGCGGATCGGAAGATCCTTCAGGATCGGCGGAGCGGGGGACTCTTCGGCGCTTGCCGTCGGCAGCTCGATGCGCGACTTTGGCAACTTCGCCCGCACGACCTGAGCCGCGACGCCGAGTTCGTCGCTCGTTCCGCGCACGATCAGCAGTCCGCTCGGTTCGTGGAACTTCGCCTTGAACGTGGTGCTCCGTTCGTCGAGGTCGATCGCCACCTGGATCGCGTCCATGACGGTGCGCAGTTCGTCGGGCGTGATCGAGCCCTTCTCCGAAATCAGGTTGAAGACGGCGCGAGACGACTCCGGCGCCGACGGGAGATTCTTGTCGGCGACGCGGGAGATGATGCAGACGCTCTGGCGGTAGTCGGCGAGGGGTTTGTCCGAGCGAGCATAGATGGTGGGGCCCGGAAACGGCGCTGCGCCGGGTCCGACCCACGCGGTGCGGACGCGAATCGGCCGGTTCGATTCGTCGCGGAGCGCGAGATTGCCGGGCAGTCCGAACGCGCTCGCCAGATCGAGGCGGTTCAGCTGCACCGACGGCATGCGCGCGTTCCGAAGCTCGGGCGGATCGAACACCGGCTTCGGCAGGCCGAAGTGCTGGACCAGTGCATCGACGTAGTTGCCGAGCGTGCCGCCCGGGAAGTCGATGGTGGCGGTGAGGCGGGCCTCCTTCGCCCGCTCGAGTTCGCGGCTGTTCCGCTCGAAGTGCAGCACCTCCTTCAGTCGCTGGCGCAGCGGCGCCGGATCGGAGCCGTCCCAGCGGTAGGTGTGCAGGCGCCGGTCGGCGTCGGGATAGATGAAGACCCCCTCGGGGAGCCGCATCTGTTTTCGGAAGCGCTCCAAGAAATCGGCGAGTTCCTCGTCGCCGAGCGCTGTGAAGAGCGGCGCCTTGAAGACGAGTTCGCCGTCGATGTACTCGACCGAGCCGGCGTCCGCGTCGGCGGGAGTCGACGCGGCAGGCGGGCTCTGGTCGTCGGCGTAAGCCACGGCGAGAGGAACCGCGAAGGACGTGGTGACGATGAGCGTGCGAATCAGTGCGGCGAGCTGCATGGGACCTCCGATCGGAAGACGACGTCGATGGTCGAAACCCGACGTGATTCTTGGCGAAACGCGCGAATCGTCCGCCCGCCGGCGCGTCGGCGCCTCGCGTTGCGTCCCCGATCTCCGCGGCTTCGTGTTGACACGGACGGCGTCGCGCTGCGCAGTCACCCCGCCACGTTCACGCCGAACGCCTTGCGCACTTCCTCGATGAGCTGCGTCACTTGGAACGGCTTGAAGAGGAAGCAGTGCAGGCCCTCTTGGCTGCAGCGCACGATCGAGTGGTGCGGGTCGTAGCCGAAGCCGGTCATCAGGATGACCGGCGTGCGATCGTGCGCGTCCTTCACCGCCTTGAAGACCTCGTAGCCGTTGCGGTCGGGCATGCGCACGTCGCTGATGACGAGGTCGAACGGGATGCCCGCGGCCGACTCGGACCGGATCGCCTCGATGGCCGGGCCGCCGCTGGAGAAGCTCGTCACCTCGCAGCCCTTCTGTTGCAGCACTTCGACGATCGTGTCGCGGATCGACGCCTCGTCGTCGGCGACCAGCACGCGCTTGCCGACCAGGAGCGGATCGCGCTCGCCTTCGCGCAGCACTTCCTCGACGCCGAGAATCGTCTGCGGCCCGCTCGTCGCCGCCTCGATGCGGTGCTTCATGCTCGAAACCGCGTCGAGAATGCGCTCGGCGAGCTCGATGACGCGGGCGTCCGCGCCTTCCTCGATCGCCTCGGCGGCGCGGGAGATCGTGTCGAGCGGACCGGTGATTTCGCCCATCACGTTCATCGCGACGCGCCGATTCGTGGTGCGCCGTTCGACGACGAGCATGTCGAGCGTGTTCAGCGCGAGCGCGACGTAGCGGCCGAACACCTCGGCGCAGAAGCGGTCCTCGTCGCCGAACGCGTCGTCGCGCTCGCTCTCGACGTTGAACACGCCGACGACGCGATCGTGCAGGCGCAGCGGCACGGTGAGCGCGCTCTTCGCGTGCGGCAAGCCGCGGAGGTACTTGCGATCGTGCTGCGCGTCGTGGCAGATGTAGCCTTCGCCGGTCGTCGCGACGATGCCCGAGATGCCGTTGCCTTCGGGCTTCGCGAAGAGCTTCTCGCCGATGCCCAAGGGCGCGAGACCGTTGCAGAAGACGAGTTCGAGCTGCTGCGTCTCGCGGTTGAGGAGGCGGAACTCGAAGTGGTCCCAGCCGAACACGTTGCGGACCGCGGCGACGACGCGACCGTCGAGCGTCTTCAACCGTTCGGCGGGATTCACCCGCTCGATCTCTTCAGCGTCGAAGCGGAGGAGCTCCGCGCCCGCGGCGTCGATCGCGTCGAGCCGCTCCTGCAGCCGGCGGCCTTCGGTGACGTCGAGCAGGATGGCCGCGATCCGGTCGGGCGCCTCGTCAAGCAGGCGGCTGACCTGCTGCTCGCTCTCCGCGGGTTGCGGTCCGCGCAGTCCGCTGGCGACGACCTCGTACGACCGGCTGCCGATGCGGAAGTTGCGCCGCACGCTGACGCCGTTGTCGATCGACACGATGCCGCTGCGGGACGACCGGAGAAGGTCGGCGCACAGGTCGACGAACCGGCGCAGCACCTCAGGTGCCTGCCCCGCCAATTCCTGGTTCATCCAGACGACGTCGCCGCTTCCTTCCACGATGCCCACGCCCTCGCCGAGGGCGTTCAGCACGCCGGCGGCGCTGGTGTCGGAGAGGGGCGGATTGATGAGCCGCATCGCGGCCGCGCGGTCCACGGGAGCGTCGGCCTCCAGGATGTCGAACTCGGCGACGAGTCGCTCCCGTTGCGCCGGGTCGAGCGCCGTACCCGGCGCCAAGATGATCCGAGGTCGTTCGACAGCCATGAAGTGGCGGGCAGTGCCGGCGGGCGGCGATCGGAGACAGGGGCCGTCGCGGCGGGAGCGGGGCAAGGTCTCGCTCGCTGCGGCAGCGTTCCAAGTGTACCCCGCTTCCGTGCGGAATCGAGAACGACGACGAGCGATACGATGCCGCCGCGTCCCGCCGGTGCGCTGGCTGGCGCACTGGCGCCGCGGCGCATGGACGGCGGCACAGGGGTCTCGTCACGGTCGACGCAGCACGGATGGCTACCACCACGGCAAGCGGAACCTCCGCCGGCGCGTCCGCGTCCTCGCGCGACGGCTCGGCCGACGTCGTCGACGCACGCGCGATCGTCAAGCGATTCGGCGCGGTGACGGCGGTCCGCGGACTCACGTTCCGCGTACCGGCCCGCTGCGTGTGCGGACTGCTCGGCCCGAACGGCGCAGGCAAGTCCACCACGATCCGCATGCTTGCCGGGGTGCTCGTGCCCGACGAAGGCGAACTGCGCGTCGGCGGCCACGACGTGCGCCGCGAACCCGACGCGGCGCGATCCACGATCGGCTACCTGCCGGAGACGGCACCGGTGCATCCGGAGCTGCGCGTGCGCGAGATGCTCGCGTATCGCGCCGCGCTCGTGGGGCTGCGCGGTTCGCAGGCCAAGGCCGCGATCGATCGGGCGATCGACGCGTGCTCGCTCGGGCAGGTGCGAGGTCGCCTGGTGGGCGCGCTGAGCCGCGGCTACCGGCAGCGCGTCGGCCTGGCCGCGGCGATCCTCGCGCATGCGGACGGCGGTCCTCGGCTCGTCATCCTCGACGAGCCGAGTGTCGGACTCGATCCGCACCAACTGCTCGAATTCCGCAGCCTCGTTCGCGAGCTCGGTCGCGAGCGGACGGTCCTCCTGTCGAGCCACATCCTGGCCGAGATCGAGGCGACCTGCGATCGCGCGATCCTCGTCGCGAACGGTTCGATCGTCGCCGAGGGCGCGATCGACGAACTGCGCTCGCGCGGCGGCGACCGCTACGTCGTCGAGACGCGCTGCGCCGACGCACGCGCGGCGCTCGCCTCGGTGCGCGACCTCGTCGTGGTGCACGACGAATCGCTCGGCGACGGATTTCGTCGGGTCGTCGGCGAAGGCGGCGGCGTCCGCGACCTTCGCGAGGCGATCGCCGCGGCGCTTGCCGCCGCGGGCGCGACGACCCGCGAACTGCGTCGCGAGCAGGTCTCCCTCGAGTCGCTCTTCGTGACCGCGACCCGCGCGACGTCGATGGAGGCTCGCGCATGACGCCGCTCCGCGCGATCTTCCGGCGCGAGCTGCTCGCGACGTTCGCGACGCCCGTCGCCTACGTGACGCTGGCGCTCGTGGCCGCGATCCTCGCCGCGATCTTCGTGCTGGTGACGCTGCGCACCGGCGAGCCCGCGACGCTGCGCGTGGTGTTTCTCGCCGGCGGCTGGGCACTGCTCGCGGCGGCGCCGGCGATCTCGATGCGCTCGTTCAGCGAGGAGTTCCGGCAGGGCACCTGGGAGACGCTCTTCTCCGCGCCCATCCGGCCTTGGCACGCGGTGCTCGGCAAGTTCCTCGCGGGCATGGTGCTGCTCGCGGTGCTGCTCGGCGTGCCGACGTTCACGCTCGGCGGCGTGCTCGAACTCTACGGCGATCCCGATTGGGGCGAGATCCTCGCGGGCTACGGCGGACTGCTGCTCGCCGGCGGCGCGTTCCTGTCGCTCGGAATCCTCGCGTCGACCTTGACCGCGAATCAGCTCGTCGCGTTCCTCGTGCCGGTGTTCGTCCTGTTCGCGCTCTCGCTCGGAAGCCGCGCGATCGGATCCGCGCTGCCCACCGCGTGGTCGTCGGCGGCGTTCGGCGCCGATCCGCTGCGGCGCCTCGAGGACTTCGTGCTCGGCCTCGTCGACACGTCGAACGTCGTGTACTTCGCGGCCGTCACCGTCACGCTGTTGGCGCTGGCCTGCGCCACGATCGCGCGGGTGCGCGAAGGCGGCTTCGGCGGGCGCGGCCGCTCGGCGCTCGCCCGCGGCGCGGCTCGCGCCGAGACGCTCCTCTTCGCCCTCGGCGCCGTGGCCTGCGCCGCCGCGGCGACGGCCCTCGCCGGCACGCCGCCGCTGCGCGGCGAACTCGACGCGACGAAAACCCGCGCGTATTCGCTGTCGCCCTCGACCGTCGAACTCGCGACGTCGCTCACCGGCGACTGGTCGGTGGCGCTCCTCGTCAGCGGCGACCACGCGGACCCGGCGTCGCTGCGCCGCGTCGACGAGGTGCTGGCCCGCCTCCGCGAGGCGAATCCCGCCATCGTCACCGAGCGCATCGATCCCGACGACGTTTCGAGCGCCGCTCGCTACGAGGCGCTCCTCGACCGACTCTCGGCGGCCGACGCCGCGGCCGTCGCCAAGTGGTCGCCGGCGATCGATCGCGCGTTCGGCACCTACGACGCGTTGCGAAACTTCGCTCGCGAGGAGAGCGCGGCGCTCCAGCCGGTCCTGCAATCGCTCGCGGCGGACGCGGCGCTGCGGCCGCAGCTGGAACAACTCGCGGGCGGATTGCTGCAACTCACCGATCAAGGCGATGCGTTCATCGCCGCGGTGCGCGATCTCCTCCGCACGACCGCAACGCAGCCGCTGCCCGACTGGGAAGGCGCTCGGAGCGCGCTCGTGGCCAACGATCGGCTCTGGTCCGACCAGTTCGGCACGGTGGCGACGCTCGCCCGCAATTGGAGCACGGCGACGTCGACGCCGGACGCGCTGCGGGCGTGGGCCAAGGCTCGCGGCGAGCGCTTCGAACGCCAGGCCGCGGCGCTGCGCGAGGAGCAACTCGCGCTCGAGGACCTGCCGGAACTCACCTGCGCCGACGTCGGTCGCGTGGTGGGGCAGGGCGAGTGCGCGGTGGTGATGTCGCCCCGCGGCGCGATCGCGATTCCGTCGTGGCAGATCGTGCCCGCGGCGAGCGCCAACGCCGGACGCACGCTGCTCGGCTACGACTTCGCGGCCCGCGCCGAGGAACTCTTCGCCGGCGCGATGCGCTCGCTCCGCATCGAGCGCCTGCCGATGGTGTGCTTCGTGCACTGCGAGCCGAAGTCGCTCCTCGAGCGGGCCGATGACCGCAACGAACTGGTCGGCGTCGCCGACGCGCTGCGCACCGCGCGCTTCACGGTGCGCGAGTGGAACGTCGTCGGCGGCGACCGGCCGACTCCGGCGAAGGGGCAGTCGGTCGTCTACGTCATCGTGCCGCCGCTCAAGCGCGAAGGGCTGCAGCTCGCGGAGCGGGAGCGCACGTTGATCGAGCGCACGCGGGCGCTGCTCCGCGCCGGCGAGCCGACGCTCGTCACGTTCGTGCGCAGCCTGCTTCCGGTCTTCGGCCAGAAGGACCCGTGGGACGCCGTCGCCGCGGACCTCGGCGTCAAGGTCGACACCGGCCGCGTGATCCTCGAACTGGTGCCGACGGCCGCGGACAAGACCGAGACGCGCCCGTGGCAAGAGATCGATCAGGTCGATTCGAGTCATCCGATCGGCGCCGCCGTCGCGGGACAGCCGATCATGTTCAGCCATGCGACGCCGATCGACGTGAGCGCTGCGGACGCGGCGCCGCGCGACCGGGTCGGGTCGCGGCGCGTCGTCGCGAGCGTGGCGCCGAGCGCGAACCGCTGGCTCGAGGACGACTGGCGCACCGGCGCCGAGCGCGTGAAGACCGTGCCCGGGGCGAAGCGGTTCACGTCCGACGCCGCAGTGGTCGTCGCGATCGAGCGCGATGATCCGGTCGCGAAGCGGCTCGCCCGCGCGGTCGTGGTCGGCAGCGGCGGATGGATGTTGTCGTCGCTCGCCGACGTGGCGCAGTCGCTCGGCGGCAGTCGCGTGGTGCTGGCGAATCCCGGCAATCGCGCCTTGCTCCTCGCGTCGGTCGCGTGGCTCGCGGGGCTCGACGCCAGCGGCTTCGGCGGTTCGGGTCGCGAGGTCGCGCGGGTCGCGACGGTGTCGGAAGCGGCCCGCGCGACGTGGTTCGTCGCGCTCGTCCTCGGCCTTCCGTTCGCGGTGTCTTCGGTCGGCGTCGCGGTGTGGGCCCGCAGGCGGAGGGACGCATGAGGCGCGGCGTGCGCACGCTCGTGGTCTGGGTCGCCGCGGCGGCGCTCCTCGGCGCGTGGTGGTCGCTGCGCGGCGGCGAGCGGCTCGCCGAGTCGGGCGGCGCGGCGAGACGACCCTTGCTCGACGGGGCGCGGGCCATCGACGTCGACGCGATCGACTCCATCCGTCTCGCGCGCCGCGACGCGCCGCCGCTCGAGTTCGTGCGCGAGAACGGACAGTGGAGGCAAACGGCGCCGTTCGCGCTCGACCTCGATCCTTGGTCGGCGCGGCAGATGGCGGTCGAGGCGGCGGCGCTCGCGCGCGTGCGCGAGGTGGCGCCGAACGATGTCGATCCGGCGCGGCTCGGCCTCGCGCCGCCGGTCGCCACGCTGACGCTCGCCGGCGGCGGCAAGACCCGAACGATCGAACTCGGCAAGCGCGGCGTCGCGGGTCGCGCGTTCGCCCGCGTCGACGGCGATCCCGCCACGTATGTCGTCGAGGGAGATCTCTACGAGCGTGCGGTCGAGACCGACGCTCGCGAATGGCGCTCGCGCTCGCTCTTCCCCGACGCGCTCGGTCGGCCGATGACGCTGCGCTGGACGCTCGGCGACGGCACGATCGATCTCGCTCGCGCGGGCGATCGATGGGCGATCGCCGCGCCGGTGAAGACGCGGGCCGACACCGGGCGCGTCGACGATCTGCTCGCCGCGCTGGTTCGGGCGCGCGGCGACGGATTCCTCGCGGACCAGCCGAAGGATCTCGCCGCGTTCGGTCTCGCGGCGCCGGCGGCGCGGCTCTCGGTGACCTACGAAGGCGAGCACGGCCCGTCGACGCGCACGCTGCTCGTCGGCACGCCGCTGGGCGTGGGCACGCCCGACCGCTATGCGCTGATCGAAGGTTCGTCGACGGTGATTCGACTGTCCGCCGCGACGCAGGCCATGCTCTTCCCGCGGCTCGCCGAACTCGTCGAGCCGACGGGCTCCGGGGTGCGGGCCGCGGACGTGAAGCGCATCGAGGTGCGACCGAAGCAGGGCGACGCGTTCGAACTCGTGCGCGATCTCGATCGCTGGACCGCGTCGCGCATCGCGTCGGGCAAGCCGGGGCCGAGCGTGCCGTGTCCGCCGGGTCTGCCCGAGAAGCTCCTCAACGAACTGTGCGGCACGCGCACGCCGGAGATGTCCTTCGGGCCGTTCCCCGCTGAGCTCGAGGCGGCGCAGGTCATCTTCTTCGGATTCGACCTGCGCCCGCTCGACGCGGTGCGCATCGCCAAGGACGACAAGACCGGACGCTGGGGCTTCGAGAACGGCGACGGCGTGCTGCGCATCGCGCCCGCGACGGTCGCGCTTCCGCTGAGCGCCGACGACTTCGGCGCGCCGCGCTGAACGCGATCGGTCACGGCACCGGATCGTGTCCCGCGCCGCCGCCGAGCCGCGTGTAGGGGTGGCACCGCGCGAGTCGTCGCAGCGTGAGCCACGAGCCGCGGAGCGCGCCGTGGCGCCGCAGCGCCTCGATGCTGTAGTACGAGCAGCTTGGATCGAAGCGGCAATGTCCGCCCAGCAGCGGACCGAGCACGATCTGGTATCCGCGCACCATGACGATCAGCACGGCGGCCGCTGGTCCGGCGCGCCCTTCGCTTCGGCGTCCGTCGTCGGCGAGGTGCGGTCCTCGGTCGTGCGTCTCGTCCCGCGACTGGTCGTGCGCTTCGTCCATGTGCGGTGCAGGTGCTCGACCGCGTCGAGCAGGAGCGATCGATACTCGTCGAGCCCGAGATCGGCGTGCGCTCGAGCGGACACGACGACATCGTACGCGCCGGGCATAAGCGATCGCGCGGTGCGGAAGGCCTCGCGCAGCATCCGCTTCAGTCGATTGCGCCGCACCGCGCCGCCGACGCGACGTCCGATCGACAGCCCGAGGCGGAGTTGCCCGAGCTCGTTGGGCAGCGCGTGGACCACGAGCGGCCCGGCCTCGACGCGGGTGCGAGCCGCGTGCACCGCTTGATATTCGCGACGATGGCCGAGTCGCGCCGAGCGCGGGAAGCGGTGGGGGTGAGCGGAGGCGCCGCTCACGCGTCGCGCTCCATCTCATCGTGATAGCGCCGCATCAGTCGTTCGCGCGTGAGCAGTCCCTCGCAGCGCCCGCGGGGGTCGAGCACCGGCAGCGACGCCAGCTCGTTGGACTGGAAGCGATCCAGCGCGACGTCGAGCGTCTCGTACGACGCCACCGACGGAACGCCGGCGCGCATGATCTCGCTGACCTGGAGGAGCGGGAGCGCCTCGCGATGCACGAGCGCTGCCCGCAGCTCGCGTCCGCCGACGACGCCCGCGACGCGATCCTGCGCGTCGACCACGAGGAATTCGCCGACGTTGCAGCGATCTGCGATCTGCAGGATGCGGTCCGCGGTGTCGTCGGCGCGGATCACCGTCGGCGGTTCGAGCGTCACGTCGCGCACGGTGAGTCGGCGCAGCCGCGACTGGTCGCCGCGCGTTCCGAGGCGCACGCCCTGCTCGGCGATGACGGCGGTGTACGCGCTCTCGCGTTCGATGGACCGGGCCACGAGCGTCGCGACGGTCGCCGTGAGCATCAGCGGCAGGATCATCCCGTAGTCGCCGGTGAGTTCGTACACCAGCATGATGCCCGAGAGGGGAGCGTGCGTCGTGCCGGCGACGGCGCCGGCCATGCCGACGAGCGCGAAGTGCGCGGTGCTCACGCTCGTGAGCAGTCCGGCCGCGTGCAGCAGCGTGCCCGACAGCCCGCCGGTCAGCGCGCCGAGGAGCAGGCTCGGCGCGAAGAGTCCGCCCGAGCCGCCCGAGCCGAGCGTGAGCGACGTGCCGACGGTCTTCAGCACGATCCACGCGGCGAGCAGGATCGCGAGCGTCGTGAACTCGCGCTCGTAGGTGGCGGGCACGAGCAGTTGCTCGACGGCCGCGTAGCCGTTGCCCATGAACATCGGAATCGAGCTCGTCGCGCCATGGGGCGCGAGCGCGAGGTACGCCGCGCCGCACAGGCCGAGCGCGAGTCCGCCGGCGGCGGGTCGGAGGAACGGCGGAATCGGCGACGCGGAGAACATCCGCTCGAACGAGCGCATCGCGCGGATGAAGAGCACCGAGCCGAGGCCGCACGCGGCGCCGAGCGCGGCGAACGCCGGCACCGCTGCGACCGTCAGCGTCGGACGCAGCGACGACAACGCCAGCGCGTCGGCGCCGAACAGCGGACGCGGCGTGCCCATGATGGTCTGCGTTGCGGCGCTCGAGAGCACGCTGGCCACCACGATCGGGGCGAACGTGCGGATCGAGAAGTCGCGCAGCAACACCTCGAGGGCGAAGAAGACTCCCGCGAACGGCGCGTTGAAGACCGCGGCGATGCCCCCAGCGGCGCCGGCGCCGAGCAGCGTCGTGACGCCGTCGCGATCGAGTCGCGCCCATCGCGCGACGCACGAGCCGAGCGCGGCGCCGATCGTGACGATCGGACCTTCCGGACCCGCGGAGCCGCCGGTGACGATCGTCGCGGTCGACGCGAGCCACTGGCGAATCGCAACCCGCAACGGCAGGTGCGACTGCCGGCGCGCGACCGCATAGAGCACCGTGCTGACGCCGTGCCCGCGCAGGTCGAGCGGCAGGAGCCGGACGACGAGCGCGCACAGGAGACCGCCGATCGCCGGCACCACCGGGAGGGCCCAGAATGCCCGCGCCGGGTCGGCCCGCAGCCATTCGTCGGCGATCGCGTCTGCGGCCTGGATCGGCCGGATGAACGCGAGGGCGATCAGTCCCATCAGCACCCCGAACACGGCGGCGTAGGTGAGAAGTCGCCATTCGCCGCTCGGGCGCGGGGGGTCGGCGCCGGCCCCGTCGCCGAATCGGACGCTCTGTTCCCGGGTGCCCGACATCGCATCGAGTTTGTACCACGATGACCGGCGCTCCTCGGCGATGCCCGCGATCCTCGCGTCGTCGGCGGTCTTTCGCTATAGTGCCTCGTTCGACTTTCAGCCGGGTGCGGGATCGATGAGCCTGGAGCTCCGATCACCGTCGCATGGAAAAACCTTCACGACCAAGATCATGATCGACGCACTGAAAAGCGACGAGATCGTCAACAAACTCGGCGGCCGCTTCAAGCTCACGGCGCTCATCCAGCGCCGGCTCGGCGAACTCATCGACGGCGCACGTCCGCTCGTCGAGCGGAACGGCCGCAGCGACTTCGAAGTCGTGATCGACGAGATCATGCACGAGAAGATCACGATCGACTTCGACCAGAGCGGCATTCCGGCGCCGGGCGAAACGCCCCGCTAGGCGGCGACGCGGCGCACGCCCGAGGCCAGCGCATGTACCACGGAGATCCGAACGCCCTTCGCACGCTGGAAGGACGTCGGCTGTTGGTCGCGCTGAGCGGCGGCATCGCGTGCTACAAGCTCGCGTCGGTCGTCAGCACGCTGGCGCAGCAGCGCTGCGAGGTGCACGTCGCGATGACCCACGGTGCGACGCGCTTCGTGACGCCGCTGACCTTCGAGTCGCTGAGCGGGCGGGCCGTCTACGCCGACATCTGGGAGGCGATGGACCGGAGCGATCCGCAGCACGTCAAGCTCGCGCGCTCGGTCGACGCGGCGCTCGTTGCACCGTGTTCGATGAATCTCCTCGCGAAGCTCGTGCACGGCATCGCCGACGATCCGGTGAGCCTGCTCCTCGCCGCGATCGACCGTCGTCGCCAGCCGGTCGTCCTCGCCCCGAGCATGAACGAAGCGATGTGGGAGCAGCCAGCGACGCAGCGAAACCTGGTTCAGGCAGAGCGCGACGGATTCCGAGTGCTCGCGCCGGGCAGCGGATGGCAGGCGTGTCGAACGGTCGGCGTCGGGCGGTTACCGGAGCCCGACGATCTCATCGAAGCGCTCGCTGCGGCGGTCGGCGCGCGGCGCGCGGACGGACCCGACGACAGCCGATCATGAGCGCCCGATGCGCGATCGCCGGCCGAACAGGTTCGGCCGCCGGCGACCGACCGCGATTGCCGCGCCGCCGAGTGTGACCGCGAGGTTTCGAAAAAACGCTGGCTCGTGGGATCGACTTCGGGCAGAGTGTCGTATGAAGAGATGCCCCACGGGAAGCGGGGCCTCCATGTCTTCCACCTCTTCCGGGTGGCTTCCCATCGTGATTCGGCGTCGTTGACGTCGATCACGCCCGATCACCGTTTCGGCACACTCTGCCAGACGCTCATTCGGCCCACAGGGCCGAGGACGGTCCAGGATGACCAAGGTTCGTCGCGTTGCTGCGCTTGCAGCGGGTTGCTCGCTCGTCCTCGGGATTGGCTCGCTCGCGGTCGGTTCGTCGAGCGGTCGAGGCATCAAACGTCCGCAGTCGCCGGCGTCGTCGACGTCGGGACAAGTGCCGGCCGCGGAGCGCGACTGTCGTTATGAGGCGACTCCGATCGAGACGCCGCCCCCGGCGTCACTCCTCGCGATCGCGCCCTCTGGCTCGGTGCGCAACGGCGGCGGCGCGGGCGAGGGCGGCATCGCCGGAACGTGCCCGCAGGAAATCTCGACGCTGACGAGCTCCGACTTCGGACCCGGCACCTACATCCTCGAAGCAGGCATGGCGGAGGGTGAGATCGCCGCGGCCTCGTACACCGTGGCCGCCAGCGCGTTCCCGCTGCGCATCGATTCGACCGAGATCATCTTCGGCACCTCGAACGCGACGGTGCAGACCACCACGAAGTGGACGGTGATGATCTGGGAAGGTACGCCCGCGACGGGCACGTTGAAGTACCTGTACTCGTCCGACGGCGAGGTGCTTCCGAACATCGTGCTTCCGCCCGGGACGACTGGCGTCGACGTGCAGTTCGCGGTGCAGGCCGAAACGCCCGCAGACGAACTGGTCATCACCGACAACGGCAGCCACACGTTCAGCATCGGCTACCGCATCGATCATCACAACGCGCAGACCGCGAACCCGTGCTTGGTGTCGCCACCGTCGTGCTGCAACGCGTTCCCCGCGGTCGACACCGGCGGACTTCAGCACGCGGCGCAGAACTGGCTCTATGCGATTGACTGCGGCGCCTTCGGCTGCCCGTCGGGTTGGCACAGCTTCGCGCAGCTCCCGGTGTTCTGTCGTCCGACCGGCGACTGGGTGCTGCGGGCGACGTGGACCTCGTACGCGTGCGAACCGCAAGGGGCGTGCTGCATTCCCGGCGGCATCTGCGACTTCCTCACCGCATCGGAGTGCGCCGCGCAGAACGGCACGTACCTCGGCGACAACACGCCGTGCGGCATCGGCTCGTGTCAGGCGGTCAACGTCGCGTGCTGCTTCGCGGCGACCGGTGGCTGCCTGAATTTGCCCTCGGCGACGTGCGTGTCCGCGGGCGGCGTTCCCGGTCCGGCGGGCTCGAACTGCACCGGCTACGTGTGCTTCCCGACCGGCGCGTGCTGCCTGCCGAACGGCCAGTGCATCGGCCCGGTGAGCCCCGAGACCTGCGCCGCGCAGGGCGGAACGTTCAAGGGCAACAACACCTCGTGCGGCTCGGTCACGTGCCCGCAACCGACCGGCGCGTGCTGCTTCGGCACGGGATTCTGCCTCGTGCTCACGCAGGCCGACTGCCAGCTGGCCGGTGCGACGTGGATTCCGGGCGGAACGACGTGCGCCGATGCCAACGCGAACGGACAGGCTGACGCATGCGAGTCGAATCCCGCGGACTTCAATCACGACGGGCACGTGAACTCCGCGGACCTCGGCGTGCTGCTCGGTGCGTGGGGCGTGAGCAGCGGACCCGCCGATCTCGATCACGACGGCGACGTGGATCCGAACGACCTGGCGATACTCCTCGGCGCGTGGGGCTGACCGCGCGACGATCACGGACACGGAGAGCTGGGAGTGACGCGCGGCCGTGCAAGCGGCCGCGCGTCTTTTCCGTCTCGCGCCGGAATCTGCCGATCTAGGACGCATGAAGGCGACGCTCTTGGCGCTCGGCGCTGGCTTGTGTTGGGGGATCGGCGAGGTCTGCACGAAGAGCGTGCTGCACTCCGGAAAGGTCGGTCCACTCACGGCAATCGCAGTGCGATCGACGGTGGCGTTGCCGCTCCTCTGGCTTGTCTGGCTCGTCGCGCGCCGCGGACTCTGGGGCGCTGCGCCAGAGCCAGAAGGATGGCTGCACGCGGAGACTCCCATCCTGGTGAAACTCGTGCTCGGCTCAGGCGTGCTTGCCGGCGCGATCGCGATGATCTGCTTCTACTCCGCGCTCAAGTTCGGCCCCGTCTCGCAGGTGAAGCCGATCGCCTTCTGCCTCGCGCCGGCCGTCGCGGTGCTCTTGGGTTGGCTCGTCCTGGGCGAGTCGATGGATCTGCGAAAGGGCGTCGCGATCTGCATGATTCTGGTCGGCGTCGTACTCCTGACAGGTTCGGCGGCCGCTCCAGCGCATCCGGCTCACTGATACCAACTCCAAGCGCTCCGTAGCGCCCTCCGGGCGCACACTCGCTCTGGCCATTTCGCCGTCTAGTTCGCCGTCTGGTGAGATCGTGGGGCGCGTGGAGCAGATACGAACCGTATGAATCGATGGGTTGACGCAACGCGGGGCCATCGCGAGAATGCCGCGTTCCGCTTGGGAGAGGTGCCAGAGCGGTTGAATGGGCCGGTCTCGAAAACCGGTAGTGGGCTTGTCCTACTCGCGAGTTCGAATCTCGCCCTCTCCGCTTTCTTCGTCGCCAGAAGGCCCCGCAGAGCCGGGGCCTTCTGTCTCCTCATTCAGCGGAGAGGCGCCCGACGCCGCTGACGCAGCATTGGGCGTTGTGCCGGCGATGTCGGCACGGCGAGGGGGCACTTTCGTTTGCCCATCCAAGGTGCTCGTGGGTGGCGCGATCGACGTCCTTTGCGTGACGCTGGTGGGCTCGCTTCAGTTCCGCGCTCGCGCGTGGCTGCGCGCGAATCGACTTCGGTGATCGGCCCATCGGCGTTCCGTTTCGCGGAGGTTTCCCCGTTGGCGGCGCTGACGCGCTCGGCGAACGCTTCTACTCCAAGGCGGCGCGCCCTCGTGGACGGAGCCTCGCTTGGAGCATCGCATTTCGCAATGGAGGCAGCCATGTACCCGAACATCCGCGGTATCGCGCGGTCGTTGGCGTGCGCGCTCGGCGCGCTCGTCACGACGGCCGCGATCGCTCAGGTGCCGCCACAGCCAGTCGTCGTTCAACCTGGATTCCAAGTCATCCCGTTCTCAGGCTTCTGGGCCGGCACACAGCCGTTCAAGTCCCCGAAGTTCGGTGTCGTGAACAAAGCGCCGCCCCATCCTCCGATGATGTTCATCAGTGAATTGGGCGGCGGCGTGGTCACGATGGTGTTCCCCAACGGGATGAACGTTCCGTACGCGCCGATGCCCGCGCCGGCCAACCCGAGCGGCATCGACATCGACGGGCCGGTGTTCAACTTCAGCGGCAACACCATGGGCATCTACGGCGGACCGCCGACGATGGGCGTCGCGGAGGTCGCGCCAGGCGCCGTCGACATGATCCTCCCGGGCGGCGCCGTCGCGCCGATGGTGCTGCCGCCGGTCTGCCAGCCGGGGGTCGCGGCGCTCAACTTCGACCGTACGCCGAACTTCACCTACGGCGGCTTCATGTACGTCACCGACTGGGGCGGCGATCAGACGGACAGCGTGATGGTGGTCATGCCGGGCGGATTCATGATGCCGTTCGCGCCGCTGCCGGGTCTCGATCCGCGCTACATGACCTTCGACAACACCGGCGGCGCGACCGGCTACGGTCCGTCCGCCATGTGGGTCACGTCGTTCCAGGGGCCGGTCTTCTCGGTGAACCCGGGCGGCATCATGAATCCGCCGCTTGCGATCTTGCAGCCGGGCACTGAGGGCCTGTCCTTCGCGCTCGGCGACCTGTGCTACGGGACGAAGCTCTACGTCGGCAACCTGCAGTTGGGCACGATCGACATCGTCGCTCCGAATGGCGCGGTGATGCCGTTCGCGATCGGCTTCCCCGGCGCTGCGTACCTGATGTTCGTGAAACAGGGTCCGTACGCGATCAATGGCAGCCCGACGCTCTACGTGCTCGACGGCATCGACACCGTGTGGGCGATCATCCCGCTGCCGCACCCGGGCGTCTATGACCTGAACGGCGACGCGAAGATCGACGGCGCCGACCTCGCCATCCTGCTCGGCGCGTGGGGGCCGGTGCCGCCGGGCATCATCTTCCCGCCGGACTTCAACGGCGACGGCATGGTCGACGCCCAGGATCTCGCGGTCCTGCTCGGGGCGTGGGGACCGTGCCTCTGCAAGTGACGGGACTTGGCGAGCGGCGACCGCGATCGCGGGAGCGCTCGCGCGCGGACGGGCGGCCGGCCCTCGGTCGTCCGTTCGCCGTTGCACGCATGCGGCGGACCTCCGAAAAAAAGAACACTCCGGTTAGGCGCTGAGCGGACGTCTGCCGCTCTTGGGTGGTCGCAGCCGCTCCTCGAGGGGCGGCGCGACGCCGGAGCCGATTCGTCATGTCGCACGCCCCCGTTCGCAGCCTCGTCATCGCCCTCGCAGTCGTCGCGCCGATCACCGCGTCCTCAGCGTCGCGAGCCGACGTCGTCCAGGCGTACTACAACGATCAAAGTAGCTACGGCTACAAGATCACTGGCATGACCGATCTCGACCAGAAGCGATCCGACATTCCCAACGACGGCAAGATGTACTGCGTGCCGACGGCGACGCTGAACCTCTTCACGTACGCCGCCAACCACGGGTTCCCCGGCGTTTCACCGGGCCCCGGGAACTACCGCACGGCCCAGAAGTACGACGACGCCACCAACGCCGAGTTCGTGCTGGGTCTCTACATGGGCACCGATCCCTACGAGGGGACGAAGGGCGGATGGGGCGATGGCGCGGCGACGTGGGCCGCGGGCTCGCTGCTCGCGACGCATCGCTACCACCGCACGTCGGACTACAACCCTGCCATCCGCAAGATGACGAAGAAGGCGGTGCACGGCGCGATCTGCGCCTTCAACTACGGTCGCTACCAGCAGCAGAATTCGTCCGGCACGCCGCAAGTCACTCGCAAGGGCGGTCACGCCGTCACGCTGTCGCGGTCGTATCGCTCGGGCAGCAATCGCATCTTGCGCTATCGCGATCCGGCGCGTGCGCCCGGCAGTGACACGCTCTACTCTCAGTCGGAGTTCGCGAACCGGACGACCAATCCAGTCCTCAAGACGTTCTTCATGATGTCGTCCGCGAGCTTCAGCGACCGCGAGGAACTGTGGCAGTACGTGAGTGACGACGATGGCAAGACCTATCACTGCCTGTTCGACGGCTTCCTGACGGTGAAGCCGGTGTACGGACTTACCTTCGCGGGCAGCGGCGACAGCGAGACGATCTCGTTGTCGGCGGTGGCGCCGGTGTGGTTCGACGGCGCGGTGCCGCCCTCTCCGAGCTACAGCGTCCCGGCCGGGCACACGCTCCTCGACGTCGCGTTCAACATGGAGGAGGAAGAAGCGATCGTGATCACGAAGACGGGCACCATTGCCCAGTTCTTCCATCTCGGGCGCATCGACCTGACCGACGGAACCTACGCGGAGATCCCGACGTCGATCGGGCCGGAGGCGCTGTGCACCGGACGCATGCACCAGATCTACGTGCACGACGGCGCCGGCGTCTATCGCCTCGACCAGGACGGCGCGATCGTCGATTCAAATCTGACGTTGCCGACGCCGAGCGCGCTCGCGTACGACGACGCGAAGGACGAGTTGATCGTCCTCTCCGTCGCCGATCGCAAGATCGTGCGCTGCACCGAGCACCTCGTACCTATCGCGACGCACACGCCCGCGGCGTCGATCCCGATGAGCGGCAACGGCTATCTCACGGTGAATCCCGTCGACAGTCGCATCTGGTACGCGACCGACGGATCAAACTCGCTGCGCGGCGTCATCTTCGGCACCGGTCCGTTCTTCAGCCTCGAGACGATCTCGCTGTTCGGTCTCGTCGACCCGCAAGGACTGGCGGCGAGTGACGACGGCGAACTCTTCGTGATCAGCGGCGGGCTCATCCGCGCACTGAAGCGCGACCCGCGCGGGAACTGGGGCTTCGATCCCGCGTCGCCCTTCCACGGCAAGACCGGCAGCACGCGCATCGCGATGCTCACGAGCCGCAGCAACCTCCCCGTCGGCGAGGAAGAAGGGCCGGAGTGGAACAACATCGACATCACCAACTTTGCGGAGTTGCCGCCGGACATCGCCGACTGCGCGGGCGACCTCGACGAGAACGACGTGGTGAACGCCGCTGACCTCGCGATCCTCCTCGGCGAATGGGGACCGGTGACGAACGCGTTCGTCGTCGCGGACATCAACCTCGACGGCATCGTCGACGCGTCCGACCTGGCGATGCTGCTCGGATCCTGGGGAGCGTGCGACTGATCGCGCCGACCGTCGGTGCCCCGAGCAGAGAGGGAAGGGCGGCGGCCATAGCGTGACGCGCAGCGCGACAAGTCACGGAGTCCGGTCTGCGATGCGGAGCATCGCGCGGGCCTCGTCGAATGCGGCGAGCCTGCGCCGTGCAGCGACCTTGCGTGCGTCGAGCGGCGCGTCGGCGAGCGCCTGGTCCATGCGGGCGACGGATGCGATTGCCGCTTCGCGATCACCGAGCGCCGCTTGGGTCATCGCGAGGAACGCGAGATGCTCGGGCGGCGCATCGCTTCGCAGTCGGAGCGCCGCGTCGAACGCGGCGAGGGCGCCGGCGAGGTCGCCGAGTCGGAAGCGTGCGGCGCCGAGCGTTGCGTTTGCGAAGCTCGAATCGGGCTTCAGGGCCACCGATCGTTCCGCCGCCGTCTGCGCGAGCCGGTACGCGTCGGGCGACAGGCCCGCCGTCCGGGCGATCTGCCACGCCGCTTCGTGCATGTACCCGGTGTGCGTGCCGTCGGCGAGAAGCAAATCGAGGCGTGCATGCACGTGCGCGAGCGCCTCGTCGGTATGCCCCCACGCGAGGTAGAGCTCGACCACTCGGTGCAAACCGATCTGCGCGTCCGGGCCGAGTTCGCCGAGCGTTGACCGCATGTCGTCGATGCCCGGGAGGAGCACCGTTTCGGCCTCGGCGTAGCGTCCTTGTTCGAGGAGACACTCCCCGAGCAGGCTGCGGAGTGCACCGCCGAATCCGTAGCGCTCGACGGGACCGCGCTCGAGGATCGCGATGCCCGCGCGCACGCTTCGTTCGGCCTCGACGTAGTCGCCGGCTTCGACGAGCACCTCGCCGAGCAGCCACAGCGTTCCGGCCCGCTTGCGGTCGTGCGCGAATGGCGACGTCGCTTCGATGCGCTCCGATTCGCGCAGGAGCGCGATCAGCGGCTCCTTCGGCGCGTCCGCATCGAGCGTGCGCTTCACGAGCGCGCCGAGCGCGTTCGACACCACGGCCGCGAACGGATCGTCGTCGGGAACGAGGCGACGGCGCGTCGAGATGAAGCGCTCGACCGCCGCGTCGAGTGCTGGCGTGCGCTTCGCGAGCTCGGGCTTGAGCGCGTCGTACGCGTCGAGGAATTCGCGGCGCTCGCCTTCGCACAGCATCACGAACGCCTCGCGCGTGACCGGACGCGCGGAGCCGGCCACGGCGATCGCGAGCAGTCGCTGCGCGTTCGCGAGCTGCGCCGGCTTCGCCCAGTCTCGGTACAGGACGACGAGGCGCCGAAGCGCCTCGACGGCCTGCGCACGACCCTGCAGGCCGGCGTCGCCGAGGCGCGTCGCGCTCTCGACGAGGAGCGGCTCCGCGTCGGCGAAGCGAGACTGCTTCGCAAGCGCCTCGCCGAGCTGCGACGACAGCGTCGCGAGATACCAGTGCGTCGGAGGAAGCCCCGCGCCCGCGAGATCGATGGCCTGCCGCGCGAGCGACTCGGCGTCCGCCGGGCGCTTGTCGCGGATCGTCGTGTCGATCAACTGGGCGAGGGTGCGCACCACACGGGTGTTCGTCTCGGGGAAGACGCGGCGCTCGATCGCCAGCGCGGCGTCGAGGCACGCGCAGGCGCTCGGTCGCCGCGCCGCGCTCGTCATGCCCGCGGCGCAGAACACCAACTGGTCGGCGAGGGCGATGTCGGTTGCCTCGTCGTTGACGTCGGTCGACGCTTGGCGCACCGCGTCGAACGCCGCGCGCCACGCGGTTGCGTCGAAGTCGCGGGAACCGGATGCCCGGACCAGCGCGTCGAGCGCTGCCGCGAGCGGCGCGCTCGACGTCTCGATGATGCTGCGACCGAGCGAGCGCACGGCGCCGCGGCACAGGTCGGCGCCGGGATCGGCGAGATCCGCGAGCACGATCGAATGTGGCCACAGCGCGTCGTACAGCTCGCGTCGCGTCGCCGAGGGATCGGCGCGGATGAGCTCGACGGCGCGAGTGAGGTGCATGTCTGCCTCGGCGAGGTCGCCGCGCGTCGCGTGCGCGCGTCCGAGCACCGAGCGCAACATCGCTTCGGCGCGCGGCTGCGACTCGAACGCGGTGGCGACGTCGCGCGACGCGCGATCGAGCATGGTCTGGATCGTGGTGTCGTCACCTTGGGTGATGTCGAGATCGGCGAGACCGAGCAGGCGCACGAGAAACGCGCTGGTCGCGTCGGCGCGATTGGCTTCGGCGATCGCGGCGACGGCCTGCTCCTGCGCGAGACGCCGCGCCGTGTCCGCGCTCTCGGTGGCCCGATCGGCGCGCTCGCGCTCGGTTCGTTCCTGTTCGGCGAGTCGGGCCTGCGTCGCTGCCTGCACCAGCGCGTAGGCGGCGAACGACGCGACGACCGCGACGGCGACGAGGGCCGCCGCGACCGCGCCGCGCGACCGTCGCAGGCGTCGGCGCAGCAGGCGAATCGCCGACTCTTGCCGCGCCGCGATCGGCTCGCCGGCGAGATACCGCTCGATGTCCCGCGAGAGTTCCGCGGCTGATCCGTATCGTTGCGCCGGATCGCGCTCGAGCGCCTTGCCGACGATCGTCTCGACGTCGCCGCGAAGCCTGCGGTCGAGACCGCCGAGACGCGTCGGCTCGTGCTCGAGGATGAGCCGCGCCGCGTCGTGCAGCATGCGTCCGGAGCAGTCGTGCGGCAGTCGGCCCGACAGGAGTTCGTACAGGATCACGCCGAGCGCGTACACGTCGGAACGCGCGTCGAGCGCGACTCGGCTGTCGGCCACCTGCTCGGGACTCATGTAGCTGAGAGTGCCGAGCAGGCGGGCTTCGTTCGTGTCGAGCGTGATCGCGGCGCTCTCCGGGCCGATCGCGCGGGCCACGCCGAAGTCGAGGATCTTCGGCTCGCCGTCGGACGTCACTAGGATGTTGCTCGGCTTCAGGTCTCGGTGAATCACGCCGCGCTCGTGCGCGTGCTGCACCGCGTCCGCGACGCGCTGCACGAGCCGCAAGACGTCGTCGTGCGCCAAGCGATGCGCGCGGGCGAACTGATCGAGCCGCCGGCCGTCGACGTACTCCATCGCGAAGTACGGCTGCCCGTCGGCTGCGGTGCCCGCCTCGTAGATCTGCGCGATGCCGCGGTGATGCAGCCGGCCGAGCACTTCCTGCTCGAACTCGAAGCGCTGCAGCAGTCGACCCGAGCCGACGCCCGGGCGAATGACCTTGATCGCGACACGGCGCCGCGGCTTGTTCTGCTCCGCGAGATACACCGTTCCCATGCCGCCTTCGCCGAGTCTCGACAGCACGCGGTACCCGCTGATCGACTCCGGCAGGGGCGTGCCCGACGCGCGACGCGCCGCGAGCGACGCGAGGCACCCGTCGAAGTCGCCCGACGCGACCACGTCATCGAGCTCGCGATCGAGGATGCCCGCGGAGCGATCGTGGTAGTCGAGAAGCGATTGAACCGCGGCCCGGAGCGTCGCGTCGCCGTTGCAGCGGGCGTGCACCGCGGCGGCCCGGAATTCGCGCGGAACATCGCGCAGCGCGGCGAACAACTCCGTCGCGGCTCGGTGCGCGTCCCGCGTCATGAACCGCCCGCCTCGTCCATCGCTCGCGACAGCCACGCGCGGGCGACGGCCCAGTCGTTCGTCACCGTGGCCCGCGACACGTCGAGCACCGTCGCGACTTCCTCGAGCGTGAGGCCTCCGAAGAAGCGCAACTCGACGACGCGGGCCTGACGCGGTTCGAGTTCCGCGAGTCGCGCCAGCGCTTCGTCGAGGGCGAGCAGTTCGGCGGCGTGATTCGGCGTCGCGTCGGTGAGTTCATCGAGTTCCACGCGGCGCCGCTCCAAGTTGGCGCCGCCGCGCTTCGCGGCGCGATGCCCACGAGCGTGGTCGACGAGGATCCTGCGCATCGCGGTGGCCGCGAGCGCCCGGAACTGCGTCGGATCGCGCCAGCGCGTGCCGGTCTCGTCGGCGAGTTTCAGGTACGCCTCGTGCACCAGCGCCGTCGGCTGAAGCGTGTGGTCCACGCGTTCGTTCCGCAGCAGCGACCCCGCGAGCCGGCGCAGCTCGGCGTACATCTGCTCGAGAACCGCGGGCGCGGTCGTGTCGGCGATGGGATCGGCGGACCCGACCGCTTGCGATTCGTTCGCACGCGACTCGTCCGCTCGCGTGGGGACGTCTGTCGCATCGCGTCGGTGTTGGCTGGGATCGGTACCCATGAAGCCTGCCGGTCAGACCGACGTCGTTCGTCGTGGGCATGCCGAACCTCGAGCGATGAGCGTCCACGTCGACGACCGTCTCACCGACATGGTCGCCCATCGGCGATGTCGGCACAACAGTCGTGCGGCCGCTCCGTGCACTTCCCGGACGAGCGTCGATGTCATCGCGTGCGATCGCACGCGCGCAACGAGCTCAGCCGCATGGACCCCACGCGCCGAGGAGCGCGCCGAGATCGGTCGCGCCGACGACACCGTCGCCGTCGAGGTCGGCTCCGCCCGTCGCGCCCCACGCGCCGAGGAGTGCGCCGAGGTCGTTGGCGTCCACCGCGCCGTTGCCATCGAGATCCGCCGGGCATTCGCATGCGTCGGGGATTCCGTTGGCGTTGGCGTCGATCGGCGACGCGAAGAGCGCGGCGCAGAGGATGTTGGGCCACCATGGCCAGTCGTCGGCGAGGAGCTCGGCGCCGTTGGGAAATGGCGTCGACGGATCGAACGCGCCGAACGGATACCACGCGGTCCACGACGCCTCCGGCTGGCGGCCGTTCGCCGCGGCGCGAATCGCTGGCCCGTCGAACCAGAGTCCGGCGGGCTGCTGGATCGCGAGTCCGACGAAGAACGTCGAGCCCGGCGCGCCGACGAATGTCGGCGGCAGGTCGATGCGCTCGTTGCCGGGAGCGAGCGTGACTTCCACGCCCCACGCGCCGATGAGCGCAGCATCGCTCGGGTCGCCGTCCTGATTCGGGTCCGCGTACAGCGCGACGATCGCGCCGTGCGGACCCTTCGGCGAGAGCCAATCCGCCAACACGCCGCGCACCATGCCGTCGCTTCCGGCGGGCACCGCGATGCGGGTGACGAAGAGCCGCTCGGCGATGCCGCCGACCGTCCACGCGAGTCCGCCCGGTGCGGTCGGCGCCGACGACGCCATCGTCGGCGCGGCAGCGCAGACGTCCGCAACGCCGTCGCCGTCGCAGTCCCGCTCGCAGGCGTCGGGCACGACGTTGTCGTCGCAATCCGGCAACGTGCCGGCGAGCACGCCGAGTCCGTCGAACTCGCCGTCGCCGTCGCAGTCGCTCGCGGCCGCCGCGATCGGCAGCGCTCGAACGACGCGATGCACGATGACGTCCCAACTGTTCGTGCGGGTGAACGCGAATCGCCCGCCGCCGACCGCGATGCGCTCGCCCGAACCCGAGTAGTACGCGCCGAACTCCGACGAGCGGCCGGCACGGCCGACGAGTTCGGGCGCCGCGCCCACCGTCGCGTCGACCCGGTAGAGCGATGCGACGCCGGAGTAGATGTCGTCTGCGTAGCCCGGTCGGCCGGTCACGAGAAACGCGCCGTCGAATGCAACTTGGTTGACGTCGCCTGAATTCGGCTGCGCCGGAAGGTCGGCGATGGTCGCGCGGAGATTCCACGCGCTCGCGCCGCGATCGAACAGCGTGACCACGCCGCCGGACATCGCGCCGGACGGCGTCGGCAGCGATTCGTTCGGCGCGACGACGGCGAGCACGTTGCCCGACATGGCGATGGAGGTCCCGAACTTTCCGTTCGGCTTCGCCTGCGGCGACTGAAGCAAGCCTTCGAACGACCACGTGTCGTCGGCGTTCCGCGCGAACGTCGCGAGCATCCCGACGTTGGCCGCGCCGAAGCTTCCGACCGTCGGACCGGCGAGCACCGCGACGTCGCCGGAGATCGCGACGCTCGCCGCGAACGGGCCGAAAATGCCTGGCGTGAACGGCATCCAGATCGATGACGGACCGATGAGCGCGTCGCCTTCGAGGCGATAGATGTCCGCGCCGCCCTGAACGAGGTCGGTCGTCACCTCGTCACGACCGGTTTGTCCAACGATCAGTCGCGCGCCATCGAAGGCCAGCGCCGTGCCGAACGCGTTGCCCGAGAGCGGCGGCGCGTACAGCGATTGCGCGAGCGCCCACGTGCCGTCCGGCTCGCGCTTGAATGCGAACACGGCGCCGTTGGGACCCGAGGGATCGACGCACGGGGCGCCGACGAAGATCCAATCGCCGGTCGCGGAGCTTCTCGCGGCGAGCGATGCGCCGAATCCGTAGAGTCCGCCCGGTGCGTCTGGCGGGACCAAACTGCGGAGTTCCTGCACGCGGGTCCAGCCGTGCGGGTTCTCGGGCGGACCGACCCAGCGATAGACAAAGACGTCGCCGATGCCGCAGTTCGATCCCGATGGTCGGCACGAGATGACGAGGTCGTCGCCAATGAGCGCGATCGGTCCTGTGGCGAAGACGGCGGATGTTGTGTCGGTGTTCGTTCGCGCGACCTCGTGCACCATGCGCGAGACGATCGACGGAGTCCACGGCGCTTCGGCCGACGATGAACTGACGATGGCGAGACACGCGAGCGTGGTCGAGCCGATTCGGAGCGACAGCAGGGCAGGGAGGCGCATGCGACAAACCCCGGTGATGGGAAGCGTCAGAAAGGGCGCCTTCGCCGCCGCGGCTGGAGCGAATCGCCCAAGGCCGGGGCGTGCGAGGAAGGCGCCGATCGGTCGCACCGCGAAGAAGTGAATGAGGCGACGTGCGGTGCGCCGAGACGGGATGAGATCTGCACGAGACGATACGGACGGCGTGCGGAGTGATCTCCCGCGAAATCAAAAAAAAAAATAGGAACGGGCCTCGATGAAGCCCGTAAAGAACCCAACGAAGAGCGCGCGGCGCCTCGGGCGCCGCGCCGCTGTGATGTATGTCCCGTTTCGTGAACCGCGGATCAGCCGGTCCAAGCGCCGAGCAGGCTGCCGAGGTCTGCGCCGTTGACGATCCCGTCGTGGTTGAGGTCCGCGGCGGGATTGCTCGTGCCCCAGGCGCCGAGCAGGATGGCCAAGTCAGCGGCGTCGACCTTGGTGTCGCCGTTCAGATCCGCCGCTGGGCCTGGCTTGGGCGTGACTTTCATGTTGTCGGCCATGAAGATGACTCCATAGTCGCAGCCGCATGCCGGCGCGTTGTTGTAGTGGACGACCACGCTGTTGAAGCCCGAGGCGGCGGTGAAGCTGAGCGTGGCGCTTGGCCACACGCCGCCCGGCACCGCGCTCATGGTGCTCGACCCGACGAGCGTGCCGTTCATGTACGCGGTCACCTTCATCGTCGACGAGCAGTCGCAGTCGAGTTCCTGCGCTGCGTAAAGGATGGAGAAAAACGTCAGTGTCTTCGAGAAGGACACGTTCAGGTCGGCGAGAAACACGCTGTTCGGCCAGACGCACAGGCCGGAGAAGCCAACCGGGGCGATGCCCACGGTGCCGGTCTGCTGGAACGAGAAGCTCTGGCCCGTGCCGGTGAGGTGTGCGGTGACGCCGCCTACCGTGAGGTCCGCCGGCAGCGAGGTCGACGGCGGCGCGTTGCTGAAGTCGAAGAGGATGGTCTGAGCGTTGAGCGTCGATGCGCTCGCGAGGGTCGCGAGCAATGCGATGGTGAACGTGGTGCGCACGATGGGGATCTCCTGAACAGGACCTTGCCGACGCCGTGGAACGGAGGCGGTCGCACCGCTCGCCGCGACGCGTCGCGAGATTCGATGCTAAGTACGTGCGTCGACCACGCGCGGCTGATTCAGGCCGTTGGCGCGATGCGAGAGTTCTCGGCGGTCGCGCGAATCAACGTCAACGAATCGTTGTCGCTGATGCGCTCGGCGGCGATCATGCCGATGTCGCGCCATGTGCCTGCGAGGAGCTTCGCGATGCCGGCGAAGCAGCGTGCGCGGAGAACAGGCCCGAGTGCGCGCCGAGGACACGCCCGTGCGCGTTCCGCGAGCCGCGTCGCCCCCGGTCGCTGCGCCGTGATCAGGAGCCGATTGTCCCAACGGTAGTTGTGGAACCGCGCCGCGCACTGGACACACCAGTGCGCACCGCGGTGCGGGCGATCCAGCGATTCGATGACGGCGGCGGAGCGCAGCTCTACGTCGGCGGTGAGTTCACCAGCGCCGGCGGCTCGGCGGCGCTGCGGATCGCCCGCTGGGACCGCGCGCACTGGACACACCCGCACCGCGCACTGGACACACCCGTGCGCGCCGCTTCGTGCGCACTCCCGAATTCGCGTCTTGCAGCTTCACCGCCGTCGTCGCGTGGTCCATACTCCTTGGGCGCGGCTCGTCGCCGTGCCGCAGCGAGAGGACCGCTTCGCCGACACCGCGCCCGCCGGAACCGGACGACCTGCATGCTTCGCCTCGCGTTCACGCTCATCGGCATCGTGACCGTGCTCATGGGTGCCAACGCTCCCGAGTGCCCGAGCGATCTCGATGGCAGTGCCGTCGTGGACGCGGCCGACATCGGCATCCTCTTGGGCGGTTGGGGCGCGGCGGGCGCGACGGATCTTGACGGCAGCGGCGCGACCGACGCCGCGGATCTCGCGACGCTGCTCGGCGCGTGGGGATCGTGTCCGACGACCTCGTGCCAAGACATCGGTTGGCGACCGAAGTTCACCACGCCCGGCGTCGAATCGACGGTGAACGCGCTCGCGACGTTCGACGACGGTACCGGCGCGGCGGTCTACGTCGGCGGCGGTTTCACCGAGGCTGGCGGACTCGACGTCTCGAAGGTCGCGCGATGGGACCTCGACGGCTGGAGCGCCTTGGGCGGGACCATCGTCGGGACCGTGCAATGCATGCTCGCGCATGACGACGGGTCCGGGAGCGCGCTGTACGTCGCAGGAACGATCTCGTCGATCGACGGCGTCGCGGTGAATCGCATCGCGCGGTGGGACGGCGCGACGTGGACTCCGCTCGGGGGCGGCGTGAACGGGACAGTCTTCGCGCTCGCGAGCTACGACGACGGCACGGGGCTGGCCCTCTACGCGGGCGGATCGTTCACGAGCGCGGGCGGCCTGCCTGCGAACCGGCTCGCGAAGTGGAACGGCAGATCGTGGGAGGCCGTCGGCGGCGGCGTGAACGACACCGTGCGGGCGTTGGCGGTGCGGGCGCGAGGCGCGTCGCCGGGGCTGTATGTCGGCGGCGACTTTACCGCGGCGGGCGCGGTCCAGGCCAATCGAATCGCACGCTGGAGCGCGAACGGATGGTCCGCGCTGGGCGGCGGCGCAAACGGCGCGGTGCTCGCCATGCAGTTCGTCGACGGCCCGATTCCATCGGCTTCAGGGCTCGTGATCGGCGGATGCTTCACGACCGCGGGAGACGTGCCTGCGCTTGCCGTCGCCCGTTGGTCGAACGATCGATGGTCGGCGCTCGGCGCGGGACTTGGTTCGTGCGTGTCGGCGCTCGCGGTGTTCGACGACGGCACCGGACCCGCGCTCGTCGCGGGCGGCGCGTTCAGCGGCCGGATCGCCCGCTGGGACGGCGCGGCGTGGAACGTGCCCGCCGCGGGCGGGACGAGCAGCCAGGTCCTCGAGTTCGCGGTGTTCGACGAGGGCGACGGCGCTGGGCCGGGGCTCTTCGTCGGCGGAGCGTTTGACACGGCGGGCGGCACGCAGGTGCGCTACGTCGGGCGCCTCGACGCGACTGGTTGGTCCGCGCTCGGCAACGGCGTCTCGGCGAACGTGTCCGACTTCGCGGTCTTCGACGATGGGCGTGGCGATGGACCGATGCTCTTCGCGACCGGCGCCTTCCTGCGCGCCGGCGGCGTGTCGGTGAATCGGATCGCGCGCTGGGACGGGCGGCGCTGGACCGCGCTCGGCAGCGGGCTCAACGACGCGGGATACGCGCTCGGCGTGTTCGACGACGGCGGCGGGCCAGCGCTCTTCGTCGGCGGCAGATTCACGAGCGCGGGCGGCGTGCCCTCGAAGGGCATCGCGAAGTGGGACGGCCAGGCGTGGTCCGCGGTCGGCGGGGGCGTCGCGGGCGCCGTGCCTCAGGTGTACGCGCTGCGCGCGTTCTCCGACGCGTCGGGCTCGTCGCTCTATGTCGGTGGAGCGTTCACAACGGCAGGGGGCGTGGCGAGTCAGGGATTCGCGCGATGGGATGGCGACGCATGGCACGCGATCGGCGTGAGCGCCGGCGGCGGCGTGCTCGCGCTCAACGTCGTCAACGACGTGGTGAGCGGCGCGCCGACGTTGTGTGCGGGCGGCGCGTTCTCGTCCGTCGCCGGGGTCGCGGCGTCGTGCATCGCGGCGTTCGACGGTCGTTCGTGGCGGGCGCTTGGCGGCGGCGTGAACGACACGGTGCGGGCGATCCAGCGATTCGATGACGGCGGCGGAGCGCAGCTCTACGTCGGCGGTGAGTTCACCAGCGCCGGCGGCTCGGCGGCGCTGCGGATCGCCCGCTGGGATGGACTGCAATGGTCGCCGGTTGGCGGGGGGATGACCGGGATCGGCGCCGCGGTGAACGACCTCGCGCCGTTCGACGACGGCGAAGGGCCATGGCTGTTCGCGGCGGGCTCGTTCGCCGGCGCCGGCGGGGAGTCGGCGAATCGCATCGCGGCGTGGGACGGGCGCGCATGGCGCCCGATCGGAAGCGGCATCGGCGAGTCCCTTGACGTGAACGAGTACGTCAGCGCGCTTCAGGTCCTTGACGACACGAACCCCGATCACGGAACGCTGTACTGCGGCGGCGCATTCAGCTCCGTCGACGGCGCGCCCGCGGCGAACGTGGCCGCTCGGCGCTGTCGCTGAGTCGACTCGCGCGCGTTACGCCGGCTTCGTCTGGTCCGCGAGATCGTTCAGAAATTCGCGCGGAGGATCGGCCTTGGGCGCGTCTTTGGGCGCGCTTCTTTGCGTCGGCGCGTCGGGACGATCGAAGAGCGGTAGCAGCGAGCGAGCCCACGCCCGCTTCGCGTCCTTGCCCTTGACCGTGTCGCTCCACTCCTTGAGCTCTTCCGCAAACTCCTTCGCTTCGCGCTTCGCCGCCTTGCCGTTGGGTTTCGCCGCAGACGGGCGATCGAGATACGCGAGCACCGCGGCCTTCGTCCGCGCGACGAACTCGTCGTCGCCGCCGATGCCGCGCCAGGTGCGGGCGAGGAGCTTCGCGTCGTCACAGTCGAGGTGCTCGAGCGCGGCGAGTAGCTCGCGCGATTCCTCCGGCGACTTCGGTGCTTCGAGCTTCGCGATGCGGGCGAAGAAGCGGTCGTGCACGGTCGAGCGGTAGAGCGGCGCGATCGTCGTCGTCGTGTGCGCGTCGAGCTGGCGATCGGCGGCGCTCGCGAGGGCGACCGTCGCGCGCCAGTCCGGCGCGCCGCCCGCAGCGGCGTCGATCGCGAGGAGCGCGAACGGCGAGCGCTCGAGTGACGCGTCGAGAAACGCCGCGACCTCGTTCGGCTTCGCGTCGGTCGGCAGGCGATCCCACATGCGCCGCAGCACGAGCGTCTCGACGAACGGTTCGAAGCCGTGATTCACGCCCCACGCGATCGACTGGTGATAGACCATCGGTCGACGTCCGCCGACGTCGTCGTAGTTCCAGCCCGCGTGCACCGTGGTCACGTCGTCGCCGCCGGTCGCGTACTGCCCGCCCTTGCAGCGGAATTCGTGGGACTTCGCGTCCTCTTCCATGAAGACCATCGCGCAGTGCCCGGGCTGTCCGGCAGTCGACGCGGGCACGCCGCAGATCCGATACGTGCGGGCCCCGATGTTGCCCATCGTTCCGCACACGCCGCCATCCTTCCACATCATTTGGATCGAGCCGTACGCGAACGGGTACGGGCTGAGGCGCCGCGCCGACTGCATGTCGAACTGCTGGGCGATGCCGCCGATGTACTCGCCGTACGTGCGGAACTCGTCGTTGTCGCGGAAGCGCACCCAGATCTCCTCGCGCTCGCGCAGCGGCTGGTCGTCGGCGGCGAGCATGAGAAGCACCGGCCACGGCGCGTTGAGCGGGAACATCGGCCACGGATGCTTGCGTGCATCCGCGCCGGCCGAGCTCGCGAGGCGCTCGCGATCGTTGCGGATGAACCAGGCCATCGATTCGCTCGGCGTCGGCGCGGCGTCGCGCTCCCTGGGCATGCGACCTTTCGCGCGGTATGCGTCGTGGAAGAGGTCGTGCGCCGCCTTGATGCGCGTGCGCAGGCCGGCGTCGTTCACCGCTTCGGTCGAATACCAGCGCACGGCGCCGTCGCCGCAGTCGATGGACGTGTCGGGGTGCCCGTGCGCCGCCATGTACGCGTTGAACTCGACCTGCAACTCGCGCGACGCGATCACGTCGGCGGCGACGAGCGGCCGCCGGATCGTGTGCTTGTCGGCGTCGGGCGTGCCGCGCGGCTTCGCGATGCCGTGCTCGTCGTACTCCAAAGGCGGCAGCGCCTTCGCCGGCACCTCGACCTCGATCGCCGCGTGGTCCTCGAGGAAGTTGATGATGTGGTCGTCGCGATCAAGCGCGCGAGTCCTCGACTTCGTGTCGACGCGCTCGCGCGGATCGCCGGGAATCGTCAGCGTCAAGGGAGCGCGCGGCGAGACGTCCGGAAGCCGATCCGGCGCCGCGGCGCCGTCGGCGTCGTTCCAAGGCGTTCCTTTCGGTCCGCGCTTGGCGTAGGAATCCTGAATCGCGAACGCGATCGCGAGTTGCGGATACTCGCGTCGCACGACATCGCTGCCGAGGTCGATCTCGAGCGAGCGCAGCCCGAGGAGTACCGGGAGCGGATCGGCGCGACAGCCGTAGACCGACATCCGCAGCATGCGATCGCCGTCGATCCATGCGAGGAAGTCGGCAGGCAACGCGATGCCGAGCGATGCGCAGCGGGCGAGTGCATCGGTGCGGGCGCTCGCGACGTAGGCGTCGATCGCGGCGTCGGACCAGGACGGGCGCTCCGACGCGGCGGCCTCGACGCGCGGACTCGCGGTCGGCGGCGCGTGCTGCGCGGCGAAACAGAGAACGCTTGACGAGATCGTCGCGGCGAGGCCTGCGACGAGGAGACGAGGCGAACGGATCACGTGAAACGACACGCCGCCAGCGTAGCGGCAGGGGAGAGTCGCCCGCGAGACGCTCCGAGCTTGCAGCCGTTCGGGGATCGACGCGCGAAGGGGGCGGCCAAAGTCCTCGGGGTGCTTGCCGATCCGTGCGAACGCGAGCTCGGCGGCGACGCACTCGGCGAAGTTGGACGCGGGCAACTGTCGACGAGCGCGTGAGCCAGATCAAGCACGACTCGGGGAATGCGACAGCGTCGGTGGACGTAGCCAGACGTCTGGCGACAGGCCCGTGCGCAAGCCCGGTCGCCGCCCCGATAAGGCGTGGCGCATTCGTTGCGTTCTCCCAATCGCGAGAGTCCGCCAACGCGGTTGGACTCACGCACCGCGATCTCGTCAAAGCGCTGGCGGTCTGTGCTTGGGATTTCCACAAATGCCGATGACCGTCTTTCGACGCGCGAAGCATCGCAGGCGTCGGCGCTGAGTCGATGTCCACGATGGTGCCAGCCGTACCGCATGAGCGGCTCTCGCTCGCGGCGGCGGGAACGCACGCTCACGAGGGGTCTCCGCATGGTGAAGTCGCTTGCGCCTGATCGCCTGCCGAGATCGATCGTCGGACTGAAACTGCTCCATGTCGCGCTCTGGACGTGGACGCTCATCATCGTGTGTGTCCCCAGCGTGCATGCGAATCGCCCGCCCGTCGTGCCGCATGCGTTGGCGTGGGTCCCCGGCGTCGCGTGTCCGGTTGCGATCAGTGCGGTTGTCGCGGCACTCGCCTGCCTGGCATTGGCTCGCGCTCCGAAACTCCTCGTCGCATCGATCGCGCTGATTGCCGTCGGGGCGGGGCTCATCGTCGAGCTCGGGGTTCGAATCGAGCTGCCGGCGGTCGCCCACGATCGCGCCGTTTTCTCCGTGCCGCGCGGAGTCTCGGCACTGGCTGGAATCGCGTGCGGCACCGTCCTCGCGAGACAAGGTCTCCGCTCACTGCTCCTGCCGGCAGGGATCGATGCCCCCGACGTCGCGCGGCTCGGCCGTCGCGCCGCGATTGCGTCCTTCGGATCGCTCGTCGTCGGCGTCGCTCTGCCCTTCCTCTCGCCCTTGCTCTCGCGATTGCACACCGAGTTCAGGTTGCTCTGCATTGCGGGTATCGGGGCCGCTGCCTTCGCGATTCCGCTCGCGCTCGCGGCGCATGCGCTCGGCAGGCTTCTCTCCGCGATCAGCAAACGCAACGAGGTTCGTTGGGGAGCGTGTTCGACGTGCGGTTTCTACTGGCCGATTGCCGCTCGCTGTCCGCACTGCCAGATCGATGCGGGCGCTGGTTGGCAGGAGAGCGCTGCCGTGCGTGCGTTGTAGGACCCATCGTTAGTGGCGCACTCGAGCGTGTTACGGACTTCCGCTCCGTCGCGCCGATCTACGGGCATGGCACGGAAGCCGTATCCAAGCGACGTCTCGGATGACGAATGGGAGTTCGTCTTCCCCTACCTGACACTCATGCGCGAGGACGCGCCGCAACGCGAGCACGACCTCCGGCACGTCTTTGACGCCCTCGGCTGGGCCCTCCGCTGGATGGTCCGGTCCGGCGCGCCGTGGCGGATGATCCCGCACGAGTTCCCGCCGTGGCACGCCGTCTACGACCAGGCGCAGCGCTGGATCAAGGCCGGCGTCTTCGAGGCGATCGTGCACGACCTCCGCGAGATCCTCAGGATCAACGCAGGGCGAAAGGCGTCGCCCACCGCGGCGATCATCGACAGCCGGACGCTGCAGAGCACGCCCGAGAGCGGGCACCGCGCCGGCTACGACGGGGCGAAGCGGAAGAAGGGATCGAAGGTGCATCTCGCCGTCGACACGCTGGGCAATCTCCTGGCGCTGCACGTGACTCCCGCGGACAAGCAGGACCGCACCTAGGTGAAGAAGACGACGAAGGCATCGACCTGCACGTCGTGTAGCTTCCGGAGGCGAAGCGAGGCTTCGTGCTGCTGCCCCGGCGGTGGGTGGTGGAGCGGAGCTTCGCGTGGGCGACGCGATTCCGGCGGCTGGCGAAGGACGACGAACGCCTCCCGCAGACCGTCGCGGGCCTTCACTATCTCGTGTTCGCCTGCCTCATGTTTTTCGAAAACTTTGTCGGGTGTGCGTAACACGCTCTAACGTGTTACGGACACCACGACCGATCATTCGTACGGATTCGGCATGCCTTCCGCGCGACACCACCCCGAACTGGGCACAGCGCGAAGGACCAAGTCTCGGCATGACGTTGTGGGCAGGGAGCCCGGCGATGAACGTGCGCGAGCGAGAACCGGGTGATGTGGCGACCCTTGAGGCGCTGATCGAGTCGGAGAGCAACGCCAAGCGGCATGACCGCTACCGCATGGCGCTGTGGGCGATCAAAGCATGGAGGCCGAGCAGATCGCCGATCTGCTTGGATCCAACCGCCGAACGGTGCAGGAGTGGTGTTACCGCTACCGGGACCACGGCCGGGATCGGCTCATCCCGATCAAGCCGCCCGGCAACAAGCCGCTGTTGCCGCCGGAGCAGGAAGAGGTCTTCCGCAGACGGATCACCCAGGGACCGCGAGAGGAGGACGGCGTGTGCACGGTGCGGGCCAAGGAGGCCCGGTTCATCCTCGAGCAGGAGTTCAGTGTGGCGCACCAGCTCAAGAGCGTGCACGACCTGATTCACCGGCTGGGCCTTACGTGCCTCAAGCCCCGGCCACGGCACGAGAAGTCCGACCCGGAGGCGATGCGCCGGCTCTGCGAAGAGACCGCCCCCCTTTCGTCCGCACGTGCAAGCAAGCGGTCGAGCCCACGACCGGCTTCAGCTGGACGCTCGTCGCGCCGGAAATGAACACGGGGACGATGAACTCGTTCCTGCACATCCTCTCGAGCGAGGTCGAGCTCGGCGACCTGGCCGTGCTGATCATGGACCAGGCGGGCTGGCACAAGTCCGGCAAGCGCGCGTGCCCGACAACATCGTGATCCTGCTCCTGCCGCCCAAGTCGCCGGAGATCAACCCCGTCGAGCGGCTGTGGCACTTCATGCGCAGCGACTACCTCAGCAACCGCGCCTACCACGACTACGCCCACATCCGCAAAGCCGCCGGCGATGCCGACCGCGCCCTCACGCCTCAGGTGCTCCGATCCGTCTGCCGCTGCGAGTACACCGAGCGCGCTTTGTAGACCGAAACCGTATCAGGTGCGATTACCCGGACTCCCCCCCCGTCCCGAAAGGGACTCTGGCGAACATCCGTCCAACTTCATAGCGTGCTGTGTGGAAACCATGAGCAGCACTCAAGACATTTATACCGCCCCGGTCGAGGAGTTTCTTGGGCGTATTGCACCCCGCAGCGTGGGGACGCTCGTGATCACCGGTCACGACCAACCGGGCAACGCCGGGCGCGTGAAAGAGCTAGCCGGCGTGGCCTGCTCGCTCACACAAGTGAATGAAGTCCAGCTCTTGGAGAACTATGTAGGCCGCTATTGGCCATGGCGCCTGAGCAGACACCAGCGGGGACGGAAACCGGCCGCGAAATGACGGCAGCTTCAGGATCAACCGACGTATTGAGATCAAAGAGGACTATATGCGAAAGTGCCTTTCTGCAGCAGCGGCCATGCTGATATTGCTTAGCAGCTGCATGGTCGGTCCAGACTACCAAAGGCCCCAGGTGGAAACGCCGGGTACATTTCGCGCTGACCCGACTACAGTTCCTGACGCTGAGTCGATTGCTGACCTCAAATGGTTCGAGGTCTACTCAGACGAACATCTCCAGGACTTGATTCAAACGGCGCTGGTGCAGAACTACGACCTCCGAGTTGCAGTAGCCCGAGTCGATGCGGCGCGCGCCAACCTGGGGATCACCCAGTCGTATCAGTATCCGACCTTCGGAGTCGGAGGAGGATTTACGAATGTTCAGTTCTCGCGGAATGGACTAGTAAACATCCCCAGCGGGAATCGCCAGGCAGACTTTGGATCAGTTTTCCTCAGTCTGTTCCCCTATGAGATCGACATCTGGGGCCGGCTGCGCCGAGCAACGGAAGCGTCGCAGGCCGAAATGCTGGCTACAGATTGGAACCGAAACGCCGTCGTCACCACCCTCGTCAGCGATGTCGCCACTGCTTATTTCAACCTTCTTGAGCTGGACATGGAGCTGGCGATTGCGAAAGACACGCTGGCCACGCGTGAGAAATCGCGACGTCTGATCCAACTGCAACAGCAAGCCGGCCTGACACTGCTGGTGGACCTGCGGCAGGCAGGCCAGCTGGTTTATGGCGCGGCGCAGGCGATACCGAGCACCGAGCAGCAGATACAGCAAACCGAGAACCAAATCAATCTGTTGTTGGGCAAGAATCCCGGTCCCGTGGCGCGGGGCCGCCTTCTGACGGAGCAGCAAACACCTCCCTCAGTGCCGGCCGGCCTGCCCTCCTCGCTCCTCGAGAGGCGTCCAGATATCCAGGCAGCGGAGCAAAGTCTAATTGCGGCCAATGCAAACATCGGCGTCGCCAAGGCAGCTTACTTTCCGCGGATTTCGCTCACCGGAGATTTTGGCTTCTCGAGCGCCTCGCTAGGCAATCTGTTCTCGGGCGCAAGCATGCTGTGGAGCTTTGTACCTCAGGTTTCACAACCGATCTTCACAGCCGGAAGGATCAAGTCTGGCGTTCAGCTGGCTGAAGCGCAACAGCGGAGCGCGCTGGCAGAGTACGAACATGCCATTCAATCCGCATTCCGCGATGTCTCGGACGCTCTCATCGCGTATCGAAAAGTCAGGGAGGTTCGTGCTCAGCGCGAGTTGCTCGTCACGGCGCTGCGGGATCGAAAACGACTTGCGTATCGGAGTTTCGAGGCCGGACTCGACACAATGCTCAATGCCCTTAACGCGGATCAAGATCTGTTCACGGCTGAACTGAGTTTAGCTCAGGCCAGACTTGACGAGCTCCTTTCCCTGGTCCAGCTCTATAAGGCTCTCGGGGGGGGTTGGCAGATGGAAGAGGCTGGAGTGGAACACGAGAAAGAGGAGCAACATCGCAATGCTTAACGCCAAATTGAACAGAAGGTTGCGGATCGGCTTCGAAGTGGTGCTCGCGGTCGTTGCCGTGCTCTATGCGTGGCAGTGGCTCAGGCCACACCGCCTCGCAGACGGCTTCGCGAGCAGCAATGGCCGCATTGAGGCGACTGAGATCGACATCGCCGCCAAGATTCCGGGCCGAGTCCAGGAGATCCTGGTCAAGGAAGGCGACACGGTTACTGCCGGGCAGGTGCTGGCCCGGATGGACACCGACACGCTCCAGGCGCAGCGCCGCGAAGCGGAAGCGCTACTCCAAGAAGCGCTCGTCGCGGTTGAGACGACAAAGCTGGTGGTGACACAGCGGGAAGCCGAGAGAGCAGCCGCGCAAGCCGTAGTGGAGCAGCGTACTGCCGAGCTCGACGCGGCCGAGAAACGATTCGGCCGCACCGAGCCTCTCGAAAAGGAACAGGCGGTGACCCCCCAGCAAGTGGACGACGATCGCGCTCGGGTCCAGGCCGGGAAGGCAGCCGTGAGCGCGGCCAAAGCGCAACTGGCTGCATCGGACGCAGAAATCGGCACGGCTCGCTCGCAAGTCCTGCGAGCAATGGCAAGCGTAGAAGGCGCGCGTGCCAGCATCCAACGCATCCAGGCGGACATCGACGACAGCGAGCTGAAATCGCCAACAGGTGGGAGAGTGCAATATAAGGTCGCGGAACCAGGGGAGGTGGTCGCTGCTGGGGGACGAGTGCTGAACCTCGTCGATCTCAGCGATGTATACATGACTTTCTACCTGCCGACGGCCACGGCCGGACGTATTCCACAGGGAGGGGATGTACATCTCGTGCTCGACGCCTATCCGCAGTACGTTCTTCCGGCAAAGGCAACCTTTGTCGCCGACGTCGCCCAGTTCACGCCCAAGACCGTGCAGACGGAGGAAGAGCGCCTGAAGCTGACGTTCCGAATCAAGGCGAGCATCGACCCTGAGCTCCTGCGGGAGCACATCACCCACGTCAAGACGGGATTGCCAGGCGTTGCCTATGTACGGCTCGATCCGAAGGCCGAATGGCCGCCTGAGTTGCAACTCAGACTTCCGCAAAATCAAACCGGCACTGGTGGGCAGCCGTGATGACTCAGGTTCAGCCGGTCGTGCGCTTGACCAAGGTTGGACTGCGCTTCGGCAAGACGATAGCCCTCGATGGGATCGATCTGGATATTCCGGCGGGTCGCATGGTGGGTTTCATCGGCCCCGACGGCGTCGGAAAATCGAGCCTTTTCTCGCTGGTCGCTGGCGCCCACGCTATGCAGTCGGGCCGGATCGACGTGCTCGGCGGCGACATCGCCGACGCGAGCCATCGAAATGCGATTTGCCCGCGTATTGCTTACATGCCCCAAGGGCTTGGCAAGAACCTCTACTTCACACTGTCGGTGCACGACAATATCGACTTCTTCGGTCGCCTGTTCGGGCAAGGCCGCGCCGAGCGCGAACGGCGTATCGCAGCGCTTGTCGAGGCGACCGGACTGGCTCCCTTCGTGGACCGACCTGCGGGCAAGCTCTCCGGGGGCATGAAACAGAAGCTCGGCCTGTGCTGCGCGCTGATTCATGACCCGGACTTGGTGATTCTCGATGAGCCGACCACGGGCGTTGACCCGCTCTCGCGCCGTCAATTCTGGGACCTCATCGACAAGATCCGGGCCAAGCGGCCCGGCATGAGCGTGATGGTGGCCACGGCATACATGGACGAGGCCGCGCGCTTCGACTGGCTGGTCGCGATGAACGCTGGCAAAGTGCTCGCCACTGGCACGGTCGAGGAGCTTTGCAAGCGCACCAACGAACCCACGCTCGATGACGCCTTCATCGCCCTCCTGCCTGAGGAGCAGCGCAAGGGCCATCACAAGGTGGTCATCCCTCCGCTCGACGCGGCGGCCAAGTCCGAGGTCGCGATTGAGGCCAAGGGCCTGACGCAGCGCTTCGGCAGTTTCGTGGCCGTCAATCACGTGAATTTTCGCATCGAACGCGGCGAGATCTTCGGCTTCCTCGGCTCGAACGGCTGCGGCAAGACCACGACGATGAAGATGCTGACGGGACTGCTGCCCCCGACTGAGGGCCAGGCCTCGCTGTTCGGCAAGCCGGTCGACGCGAGCGACCTCGAGTCCCGCCGCAAGGTCGGATACATGACGCAGTTGTTCTCGCTTTACTCCGCGCTGACGGTAGAGCAGAACCTCGTGCTGAACGCTCAGCTATTTCACATGACCGCCGAGGAGATCCCCGGCCGGGTCCAAGAGGTGGCCAAGCGGTTCGGTCTTGCCGAGATCCTCGATGCGCTCCCAGACTCCTTGCCGATGGGCCAGCGCCAGAGACTCCAACTCGCGGTCGCGCTGATTCATCGGCCGCAGATCTTGATGCTCGACGAGCCGACATCGGGGGTGGATCCGGTCGCGCGCGATGCATTTTGGGAGGCCCTGTCCGAACTCTCGCGCCGCGACGGCGTCACGATCTTTGTTTCGACGCACTTCATGAACGAGGCCCTGCGCTGCGATCGGATTTCGCTCATGCACCAGGGCCGCGTGCTTGTCTGCGACGCGCCCACCGCACTGGTTGAAAAGCGCGGCTGCAAGACCATGGAAGACGCCTTCATCAGCTACTTGGAAGAGGCCGGGGCAGGGGGCGAACAAAAGGAGGCTGCCCCGCCGGCAGCAGCAGGCTCGCCTGCTGCGCCGGCCCCGCAGGAAGCCAGTAAGCCATATCGGCCGCGTGCCTTTGATCTCCGGCGCCTGCTCACCTACACATGGCGCGAGGCGCTGGAACTGAGACGCGACCCGATACGCCTGACGACTGCCGTGATCGGCGCCGCCATCCTGATGGTTGTACTGGGCCTCGGTATCAACTTGGACGTCGAGAACCTGACGTTCGCGGTCTTGGATCGAGATCAGACGAACGTCAGCACCGACTACATCTCGAGCCTTGCAGGGTCTCGCTACTTCATCGAGCAGGAGCCGATTCGGGACTATGACGATCTCGACCGGCGCATGCGTTCGGGAGATCTCACCTTCGCGATCGAGATTCCTCCTCAATTCGGCAGCGATCTGTATCGAGGCCGGCCGGTGGAGATCGGAGCGTGGATAGACGGCGCCATGCCGCAGCGTGGTGAAACGGTGCGCAGCTATGCGCTGTCGAATCATGCCTTGTGGATGAGCGATGCAGCGGCCCGGATGTCGCGGCCTCCACCGGCCGGCCTCGCGAACATCGAGACCCGCTTCCGCTACAACCCGGATGTCGAGAGCATCCAAGCGATGGTACCCGGCGTGATCGCGCTGCTATTGCTTCTGATCCCTTCGATCCTGTCGGTACTCAGCATCGCGCGCGAAAGGGAACTTGGCTCGATCACCAATCTCTATGTGACGCCGGTCACGCGCACCGAATTCGTGCTCGGTAAGCAGATTCCTTATGTCGTGCTGGCGATGCTCAATTACCTACTGCTCGTCTCAATCGCGATATTCGTGTTCGGTGTTCAATTGAAGGGCAGCTTCTGGGCCCTGACCGCAGGAACGGTCTTCTACGGCATCGCCGCCACGGGCTTTGGTCTGCTGCTCTCCACCTTCCTGCGCAGCCAGATCGCCGCGCTCTTCGGTACCGCGATCCTCACACTCGTGCCGGCCATGAGTTTCTCGGGATTGATTGACCCCGTGTCGTCGCTGGAAGGGGCCGGTGCGCTGGTGGGGCGCGTTTTCCCCACCGCTCACTACCTAACCATCGTGCGCGGCACCTTCTCCAAGGGGCTCGGCTTCGCCGACGTGTCAGCCTCCTTCTTACCCCTGGCGATCGCATGCGTGGTGCTCCTGGGCCTGTGCGTAGCACTGCTCAAGAAACAGGAGAGCTGAACCATGCACCTCGACAACATCCTGCACATGGGTATTAAGGAGTTGCGCAGCCTAGCACGGGATCGGATGCTGCTGCTCCTGATCCTCTATTCCTTCACGGCTTCGGTTTACACGGTGGCGAAATCGTCGCCGGAAACGCTGAGCAACGCGGCAATCGCTGTTGTCGACGAGGATCAGTCCGCCCTCTCATCGCGGATCGCCGACGCCTTCAATCCGCCCTATTTCCATCCGCCGGCGATGATCACGCGGGAGCAGATGGATGCTCGCCTGGACGCGGGAATCGACACTTTCGCGATCAACATTCCGCCCGACTTTCAGCGCGACGTGCTGGCAGGGAGGCGCCCGACCATCCAGCTTAACGTCGACGCGACGCGTATCAGCCAAGCTCTCTCCGGCAGCGGATACGTTCAAACTATTACAGGGGGAGAAGTCAACGCATTCGTCGACCGCGATAGGAAAGACACAAAGCCACCGGTGGATCTAGCTGTGCGAGTTCGATTCAACCCGGAGCTGGCACGATTCTGGTTTGGTGCGATCAACGCCGTGATCAATCAGGTCACGTTGCTTTCGATCCTGCTGTGCGGCGCGGCGCTGATCCGCGAGCGCGAGCACGGCAACATCGAGCATTTGCTGGCGATGCCGGTGACCCCATTTGAGATCATGACCGGCAAGGTCTGGGCAATGGGACTGGTTGTGCTAATTGCCTGTGCGTGCTCCCTTGTATTCGTAGTGCAGGGCCTGCTTTCCGTTCCCATCCAGGGCTCCATCCCGCTGTTCCTGGCTGGCGCGGCAATGACACTTTTTGCGACGACGTCGATGGGGATTTTCATGGGCACGATCGCCGGCAACCTGCCCCAGTTCGGCCTGCTGTTGATTTTGACAATCATGCCGCTTGAGATGCTCTCCGGCGGCACGACACCCTACGAAAGCATGCCCAAGTTCGTGCAGTACGCGATGCTGGCAGCGCCCACCACGCACTTTGTCAAGCTGGCGCAGGGCATTCTGTATCGAGACGCAAACTTGGAGATCGTGTGGCCACAATTTCTCGCGCTCGGCGTTATCGGCGCCGCGTTCTTCGGCATCGCGGTCACTCGCTTCCGAAAGACAATCGGGACGATGGGAAATTGAACGGAGAGTAGAAGGGTGATGCACAACAAAGGCTGTTGTGATTGAACACGAAGGCCGGAGCACTCATGAGCAACGAACCAGAATCCAATATGAATACGGAAGCAGATCCGAATGTGACCGAGAAGCCGCAAGCCAATGAGGGGAAGAAGGCAAAAGCTAAGAAGAGCGCAGAAGCCGACACGATCGGTGCCAAGAAAATGAGTGGCAAGAGGTATATGAAAAAATTGCAGAAGCTCCAGGCCCAGCTCTGCCATCTTCAGGAGTGGGTCAAACACAAGGGCCTACGCGTGATCATTCTCTTCGAGGGGCGCGACGCCGCCGGCAAGGGCGGCACGATCAAGGCCATTACCGAGCGAGTGAGCCCGCGCGTTTTCCGGGTGGTGGCGTTGCCCGCGCCGTCCGACCGCGAAAAGACACAGATGTACATTCAGCGTTACATGCAGCATTTTCCTGCGGCGGGCGAGATCGTGATTTTCGATCGCAGTTGGTACAACCGCGCCGGCGTGGAGCACGTGCTGGGGTTTTGCACCAAGGAGGAGCACCGGGAGTTTCTCGCAATCTGTCCGCAGGTGGAGAAGTACATCGTTGACGCCGGGATCAGCCTGATCAAGGTTTGGCTCGAGTCCAGCGACGCGGAACAGAAACGACGCTTTGAGGCCCGCATTGACGACCCACTGCGCCAATGGAAGCTGAGCCCGACAGACCTGTATTCGCGCAGCAAGTGGTTTGAGTACTCGCGCGCTCGCGATCAGATGCTGGACGCTACGGACACCGAGTGGGCTCCGTGGCATATCCTGCGTTCGGACGACAAGAAGCGTGCGCGACTGAACTGCATCGACCACATCTTGCAACTCATTCCCTACAAGAAAGTCCCGCGAGAAAAGGTGAAGCTGCCCAAGCGATCGATGAAGCACGCCTATGACGACCAGGCCACGCTCAAGGGCAGAAAGTTCGTGCCGGAGAAGTACTGAAAAATCGAACAAGCGCCAAGAGCGATGCAGGCTGGCCGTTTGCACGGATCACGTGCCTGGTTCGACGGGAAATGGAGCCGCTTCACGAGACGGACGGCCATGAAATCCGCACGCCATCGGAGCACGTCCGCCCCCTTCGCATCCTGCAGGGGTGCTGCCGATTCCGACGGCTCGGATCTCGGCTGAAATCCTTGCCGGGATCGCGCTGGCCGCCATCGCCATCCCCGAGGTGATGAGCTAGATGAGGAGTGCGCACTGGTCTGTCCGGCGCACGATCCACGGCGTCGCGGCGAGGCCTGCGACGAGGAGACGAGACGAACGGATCACGTGAAACGACACGCCGCCAGCGTAGCGGCACGACGGCCCTACGCTGGCGGCGCGATTCTCGCCGGCACGCGCGCCGCGACGTCGCGGCGTCGTGCGATTCACTTATGCCAATTCGAGCGCTCCGTAGCGCGCTCCGGGCGCACACCCGCGCTGGCTATTTCGCCGTCTTGTGAGATCGTGGAGCGCGTGGAGCAAATACGATCCGTATTACTTCACTTCAACGACGGCCGGGATCTTCCAGCTTCCGTCGAGGAGCGAGGGCGCCTTCTCGTCCGGCCAGTACAAGCGGAGCATCAGGATGAACTTCCCTGCGGGCGCCGGCAGCCAGTTCGCCTGCTTGTCGGCGCCAGGGTCAGCGTGCTGGATCAGGAGATCCACGCTGCCGTCCGCATTCGTCTTGAACTGACTGCGGCTGCTGAGCGTGTAGCGGTTGAGCGGGTTGTCGACGAAGAAGTAGTTCGCGTCGTACATCGTCAGCGACCAGAAGCCGCGCACCGGCGGCATCTGTCCCTTGGCGAAGTGCATCGTGTACTTCTTCGAGCCGTCGTATGGCTTGCCCGAAGCGTCGTTCTCCGAGGTCGGGTAGACGGCGTCCTGCGGGCGGTTCGCCCCCAGGCCAATCGCGGTGATGAGCGCACGGTCGAGATAGCCGGTGCCGTACTCGCCGGTCTTCGTGGTGAAGATCCAGCCGTTCTCGTTCGTGCCCGCGTGGGCGAACGATCCCATGATCTGCTCGACGCCGGCCGACGGCACCTTGGCGAGCGCCGCGGCGCCCGCGCCGAGGCGATCGGCGACGAACGGTTGTCCGGGGATGATGCCCAGGCGCGCGAGCTTCGCGACCATCGGCGCGTCGGCCGCGGACGGCGGGTTCTGCGCCATGAGCTGGGCGAGCATGTTGAAGTAGGCCGCGGCGTCCAAGTGATTCACCTGGTCGCGCACTGCGGTCTTCATGTCGATGCTCGCGTCCACCTTGCCCGGCGCCGGCTTGTAGTCCTTGCCGAAGGAGCTCAGCGGCGTCAGCGACATCGCGTCTTGCAGCTTGTGCACGGCGGCGTAGTCGTTGGCCGAGCCGTCGCAATAGATGCGGCCGAGGATCCACACGATGCCCGTCGGCGACTTGAACTCCGTGACGCCGGCGGGGAGCTTGCCGCTCCAACCAGGACCGGTGATCGCGTACGTCGCGGCCTTGCCGCCGGTGGTGCGCTTGCCCGGCACTTGGAACACGTTGGTCCAGCCGTCGAGCATCGGCAGGAGGAAGTAGCGATCGCCGAAGTCGGGCGTGCTGAGGATCCACGGCTCCTTCGAGACGTCGATCCACGCCGTCGTGTAGAGCGTGTCCGCGTTCGGAGCGGTGACATCGCGGAATGCCGCGGTGGGGTAGGTCCGCATGCGGACGAATTGGCCCATCGGTGCCCGCGTGGCTTCCGGCGAAGCCACGTTGGTCATGATGCGCCGCGTCATTTCCATCGTGACCAGCGGATAGCCGTAGACGTACGCCTCGGTGCCGAGTTCGAGGACTTCCTTCTCGGTCAGCGCGGCTGCCTTCGCCGCGGTGCTGGGGGCGCCTTGCGCGCTGCTCGCGATGCTCGCGCTGTCGCTCGAGAGGCGCGAGTCGCTCGCGTGCGCGTGCGGCGCCATCGACAGCGCACCGGCCGTGGCCAGCGCGATTCCGAATGAGACGAAGAGGCCAGACGATCGCATTGTCATGGTGCGAAATTCCTTGGGTGCCGCGCTCTGCGCCCTCGAACGCACATGCGACGAGAGGCCTGCGCTGGCGGCATCGATAGTACCTGTCGCCGTGGGCGTTGTCCCACCGCGCGAGCCAGAGCGGCGACGCGCAGGAGACACGCAGGCAGCGCCGCGCGGGGACCAACGAGCACGTCGACACCCGGACCCACGATCTCGCCAACGAGATCCTCACCCGCGACGCGAACAGCGATTCCGCCGTCGACTGCACGCTCACTCACCACGTCGCGAGCAGTCTCGTCGACGAAGGCGAGGGCGTCAGCGGCCAAGTCAGCGCGCGAGCCCGTCCATCCGTCGGACTCGACGGGCAAGTCCGCTGGTGAGGCGTCGCGCGATGCACGCGACGAGGGCGCAGAGCGCACGAGTAATGCGATGCGTCACGCCGCCAACGTAGCGGCATGCGACGGTCCTCCGCGCACGCCTGTCAAACGCCCGCGTGCAGGCGATCGCCTCAGCGCGCCGCCGTGTCGCCGTCGCTCGATCGAGCGTCACGCGCGGCGCCGCCTTGCGGCGAGGTCGATGCCGGCTCCGTCGCGGCCTGAGGGCGAACGCCGAACCATCGACGCGCGATCCGCGTGACCGGACCTCGGAGCGCGAGGTACGGAAGGATCGCGAGCACGAAGGCGACGATCATCGCTTGGGTCGGATAGGCGGCGCGCCAGACGATGAGCTCATAGATCACGTCGAGCACGATGGCCACGCAGAACACCTTGCCGACATCCTTCCACGCGAGCCGAATCAACTCCGCTCGTCGTGACTTTTCAGTGACGAGGCCCCAGAAAAAGTAGGGGGGCCGCCCCTCGCGCGCGTCGCGAAGTCCGGAGTGGATCGCAAGCGTGACCGCGACGAGCGGCTGCAGCACGAGGCGCAAGTGCAACGGTCCGTGCTCGCGACCGATGAGCATGTCGCCGACCTGAGTAAGGAACTCGTCGAGGTTCATCGCGCGTGATCCGTGCAAGGCGAAGGCATGTCGGCGACGTGCGAAGCACGCAGTCCCGCCCCGCTTCGGTGCGTGCGCACGCGGACGGAGCGGGGCGGGACTGTTGTGTCGGCGCCGGCTCGGTCACTTCTTCGCCGCGACCAGCTTGGCTTGCGCTGCCCGCACCGGTTCCGGCGCGATCATGCATGCTGCGATCGGATGCGAGTCGCCGCCAAGGACCGTCTGGGCCTTCTTGCCGTCGGTCGGCCACGTGAGGAAGCCCGGGTTGAACTCCGTCGGATTCGGCGGCATGTCGTTCTTCTGGAGCGTCTCTTCGACGCTGTTGTACCAGGTGCCGACCTTGCAGATCTTGCGAGCTTCCTCGGCGGTCGCGACCTTGCGGCCGAACTGCTTGCAGAGGCGCACGACGCCTTCGACCTGCTCGACGGTCGTGCGTCGCTTGCGATCGCCGCCCCAGAGGTTGTCCTCGTTGCCGACGCGCACGTGTTGGCCGAGCACGATGGCCATCGCGGAGATCGAGATCAGTCCGCGCATGCTCGACCAGAACGTGTTCACCGAGCCTTGCGGGATGCGCGAGAGGAAGTGCATCAGGTCGAACGGATTGCGGCCCAGCGTGCCGCCGCCGTACGCGCACAGCGCCATGTTGAGCGGACCCATGTAGATGCCCGCGCGGATCACGCGCTCGATCAGCTCCCACTGGTGGACGTGCGCTGGAACGAAGTACGGCAGGATGCCGTTCTTGCGAAGCCGCTTGAGGTGCTCGACGTAGAACGCCGGCGTCGAGTCGACGACCATGCCAGACCACGCGGCCAACACCTTCGGGTCGTCGAGGTGCGTTCCCTTGATGTCTTCCTTCGAGAACATCGAGGCGATGTCCCACAGCGTCGTGCCCGTCGTGACGGTCACGAACTCGGGCTTGGGATTCAGCTCCGTCAGCATGTGGCGCGTGTCGTAGTCGAGCCATTTCGCCTTCGCGTCGGCGGTGTGCGGCGCGAAGGAGATCGAACCGCCGACCTGGATGATCATCTCCGGCACGGCCTCCCTCACTCGCTTGAGGAGGTAGTTGTAGTCGTCGAAGTTCGTTGACCCCATGCCTGTGGCGGGGTTGCGCACGTGGAAGTGCAGCATCGTCGCGCCCGCCTTGTAGCAGTCGACCGCCGCTTGCACTTGTTCATCCCACGTGACGGCGATGTCGCTCGCGTCGCCCGGAAGCCATGCCGGCCCGTAGGGCGCCGCGGTGATGACGAGCGGCGCCATGTTCTCGGGCAGAATCGAGTCGTCTGTGTAGTACATGTCTTTCCTTGTCCTTTCTGAAGGTAAGCCGAGAGGCTGCTATCAATCGGGCTCGGGCATCGGGAACGCGTGCGGATCGGATTGCCAGATGCCGAAGATGTTGTTTGCGGGGTCGGCGACGATCGTCACCCAGGCGGTTCGTGGGATGGCGGTCTTTCGGCGCACGACCGAGCCGCCGAGGCTTTGAATGCGCTCGACCGTCTCGTCCAGCGACGCCACGTTGACGAAGAGCATCCAACCGTTCAGGCCCGGGAGCGCGCGATAGGTTAGTCCACCGTGCAGCGGCGCTCCTTCCTCCGCGCCGGTATGGATGCGCCAGTAGTTGATGCCCGGCATCTGCTCGACCTGCCAGCCGAGCGACTCGCGGTAGAAGTTCGCGAGCACGGCGGGATTCTCGCCGTAGATCTCGAAGTGCGTGACGGCCGTGCTCATGGGAAGGCGCTCGACCAGCGGGAGCGAGACGTGCGGACGGGACGCGCTCGCGAACTCGTGACGGGCCGTGCGTTGTAATCTCGCCTGTTAGGGGTGGCAATCACGTGAGGGGGCGAATTCGCATCTTTCATCAACTATTCGCACGGCGCCAGGGGCGGCTCTTCCGTCCCGACAGTCGATCGATCGTGCGCTCTCAGCGAGGGGCGCGCGGTTGATCCGATCGGCGATCGGTGGCGCAGTGGATCCACTCGCACGATGTGCGCCGACTCTTCGCGCACTCGGCTCCCGGCGCCATCGCGCAGTCACCGGATGGATTCGAGGGACTCGTGCGCGCGTCGCTTCTTGCAGGGCTCGTTTGGAGACATCAGCGGAGGCGTCAGCGGACAAACCCGTGCGCAAGTCCGACGGCCACTACGCTGTGGGCACGGCGATCCGATCGCCGTGAAGGAGTTGGCGCGATGCAGGTCTCCAAACGCAACGGCGTGCGTTCGCTCGGGTGGTGCACAGGCTTCCTCGTCGCGCTCTGCTCGTGCGTCGCGCTCGCCGACGACCCGTCCGCGCCCGGTCCCTTTCAGGCGGGCAGGAAAGACGTCACGGTCACGCGGCCCAACGGGTCGACGTTCACTGCGACGCTGCACTACCCGGCGACGGCGCCGGGCGTGAACACGCCATTCGATCCGACCGGCGGACCGTACCCGATCGTCAGCTTCGGTCACGGCTTCCTGCAGCCGGTGACGCAGTACCAGTCGACGCTCGGGCATCTCGCTTCGCACGGTTACTTCGCCATCGCCAGCCAATCGCAGGGCTCGATCTTCCCCTCGCACGCGGCGTTCGCAGCCGACATGCGGTCATGCCTCGACTGGGTCATCGGCCAAGGCGGCGCCGGCGGCGCGTATGCGGGCAGCGTTGCGAGCGACCGCGTCGCGTTCTCGGGGCACTCGATGGGCGGCGGCTGCGCGCTCCTCGCTGCGAAGGACGATCCGCGCGAGCGGGCCGTCGTCACGCTCGCGGTTGCGGATACGAATCCGAGTTCGATCGCCGCCGCCGCGAGCGTCGCGAGCGCGACGCGCCTGATCGTGGGAAGCCAGGACACGATCGTGCCGCCGGCGTCGACGGCCGCGCCGATGTACGCGAACCTGCCCGGGCCACGGCAACTCGCGACGATCGTCGGCGGTTTCCACTGCGGCTTCACCGACGGGGACTTCGCGTTCTGCGACAGCGGCTCGATCACACGGGCCGAGCAGTTGGCCAAGACGCGGGCCTTGATGACTCGGTTCCTCGACCTGCATCTGCGCTTCGACGCCCCCGGCGTGCAAGACGAATGGAGCGGCGTGTGGGGGCCGACTTCGCCAGCGGTCGAGGGTGTGACGCTCGCGCTTGATCCCGGCGTCACCGTCGTGCCCGCGACCGCGACCGTGTCCGGACCGGCAGGCGGGACCGGAAGCGTCGAGGTGATCGTGACGAACGCCGATCCCGCGCCTCGGGCGTTCGACTTGCTCGGCGCCGCGTTCGCGCCGGCTGTGACGCCGGTCCTCGCGGGCGGCGCGATTGCGGCGTCGGTCGGGGCGATCGCGATCCCGCCCGACGCGCAACCAGGCGACGCGGTGGTGTTGTCTGCGCGAAGCCAAGCCGACGGCGCGACGCGCGGGTTCGCCGTCGTCACGTTGTCGCCATCGCCGCCGTGCCTCGATCTCGACGGCGACTCCGTCGTCGGCGCGAGCGACCTCGCGCTCGTGCTCGGCGCGTGGGGCGCCGCGGCATCCGACGCCGATCTCAATCGTGACGGCATCGTCGACGCCACCGATCTCGCGGCGCTCTTGGGCGCGTGGGGGAGCTGCCGCTGAGCGTCGGCCGAGGCGGACCGTGCCTGCATGCAACGCTCATGTCGGCGGATCGCGGCAACGGTCAGGGGCAAACGTGCTCCTCGAGCGCGATCGGCGGCCAAAAACGGCCGCGGCCCCCGGTGGCACCCGGGAGCCGCGGCGAGGACTTTCCTCTCCAGAGTGGTCCGAGCGTTAGTTGCCCGTCCACGCGCCGAGCAGGATTCCCAGATCAGCGGCGCTGACGACGCCGTCGCCGTCGAGGTCGCCTGGTCCGGCGCCGCCCCACGCGCCGAGCAGGATGCCGAGGTCGATCGCGCCGACGACTTCATCGCCGTCGAGGTCGCCGGTGACCGGGCTCGGGGTGAAGCTGCCGAGCGGCTGGCTCGTCTGAACCCGAATGAACTCGTTGTCGTCCGGCGCGCCGCTGCCCACATGGCGACCGATCGAGAACGGGAAGTTGTTGTCGTTCACGATGACCAGTTCATTGGACGACGTCACGAGCACGTCTTCGATCGTCACGAACGGGAACGCGAACGGATCGCCGAGGCCGACGTCGCCGGGGAGGGCGGGCAGCGAGATGAGGTTCGGATCGGCGATGGCCATGAGGTCGACTGCGAGTCCCTTCGCCACCGGGCCGCCGGCCGCCGGGAACCGCACTTCGTAGACCCGCTTGAGTCCGCTCAGGGATCCTTGCGAGCCGTCGCGCTCGATCACCACGCCGCGATTCCGTTCGAACATGATGAAGTCGCCGATCGACACCGCGCCCGGCGCGAACGCGTAGCTCCAGCGCTTGCCGGTGTAGGTCTTCGTCGCGAGGTTGAACTCGTGGAAGAGAATCGTGTTCGGCGTTCCGCCGACCAGCGGCTTCTCGAGCAAGGGCCGCAGCGCGCTGCCGTCGGTCGTCAGTGCCATGCCTTCGAAGCCGCCCGAGGTCTGCGCCCGGAACGGCTGCGACCACGTCGTCACGCGGTACGGCCACTGAAGTCCGCCGAGCCACGGCGTGTTGGCGCCGTTCTCGTCCTGCAAGTTCGTGCTGTCGTCGCTGCCATCGATCGAGGTGTCCGCGTAGATCGGAAAATCACCGAAGAGGCACACCGTGCGAATCGACGGATACTCTTCGTGGACAAGCAGCAGCGTCGAGAAGTCGAAGCTCTGCACGTCCGCCCGCTCGGACATCCCGTATTCGTCGATCTCGCCCGCGACCGCGGCGACGAACGCCTCGCTGCCGACGGTCCAGTTCACGAACTCGGCCCGCGGGTTGCGCTTGGTCTCGACGTTGAAGCGCACGAGCTTCGCGTTGGCGGCGCGCTTCGCGGCGTCGGGATGCGACGAGCCGGCGCCGGTCTCGTAGTACGACACGTAGAAGTCGACGAAGTCGAACAGGTTCTCGAGGCTCGGCATCGCATAGGGATTCGGCAGCCCTCGCGCCGCGGCGAACGCGACGGCGACCGGCGACAGCGAGAGGTCGTTCTGCTGCGTCGGGAATCCCGGCAGCAGCTTGTCGGCGATGAACGTCGACTGGATCTCGGCGAGCGTCAGATCCTTGACGAGCACTTCGTCCTTCGGCCCGTAGCGCTTGCCGTCCGCGCGCCGCGCCTTCGACGCGTTGATGAACGGATCGTGGTCGAGCACCGCGATGCCGTCGGCGGTGACGCCGCAGTCGGTCTCGAGCGTCGTCACGAGGTTGTCGAGGCCAGCCTCCATCGCCGGCAGCGTGTTCTCCGGGCGGAGTCCGCGGCCGCCGCGATGCCCCTGCGCGTCGATCTTGGACGCATCGATGCGACCGTCGGGCAGGATCCAGTCGCCCGGCGTGCCGTCGCCGTTCGCGTCGTAGGCCGCCACCGCGGCGTACAGCACGTTCGGGAAGTCGGAAATGAGGCCGCGCACCTTGAGCTGGAGCAGCTCGGTCATCCGACCCGCGTCGTTGACCGTATACGGCACGGTGTCGTAGCCCGCGTTGCGCAGCGACGTGATGTTGAAGATCTCGCTCGACGCTGGCACGAGCCCGCTGCCCGCCGGCGGCGACTGGCGATTGTCGACGAACGTCGCGGCGTTGTTGTCCGCGAGAAGCACATGCCACGGGCTGAACACCGGCGTCTTGAGCGAACCGTACGCGCGGGCATGGGCCCGCATCGCGTTCATGATTCGGACCGTCGCGCCTTCTTCGTTGAAGGGGTTCTGCGCGGCCCGGATTTCCTTGCCCGGGTTGTCGAAGTCCGGCAGCGCGATCGGCGCTTCGAGCACCTTGCCCGTCGCATCGGTGTGGATCAGGAACGGGCCGAACTCATCGCCAAACCAGAACGTGCCGTCGCCGACGCGCTGCATGGATTCGATGTCGAAATCCGCACCGGTGAGCACGCGCTCGCGCGAGAAGGCGTTGACGATCGCGAATGGCACGTGCCCATCGGGATCGCGCAGTTCGAAGAATCCGAGCACGGCCACCGTGCCGGCGCCGCCGCTCGCGGTCTCCCACGACGGCTGGACGTGATAGACGCGGAGGTTGAAGTCGGCGGAGTTCTCGATGCTCCCGTAGCCGTTGTCGCACATCATGAGGTAGGTGCCGTCGTTCTCGTCGAGGATCGCCGAGAAGCCCTGCACCGGCTGCTTGTTCACGAACGGCGTCGCGAAGCCATTCACGACTGGTCCGCCGATGAACTGGCCGCTCGTCGGACCGTCGGCGAACGTCTCGGCCGGCAGCACCGCGCGACCGACGAGCGTCTGCTGTCCTGCCGCGAGCGTCGTGACGCAACAGGTCGCGAGCGCCGCGACCAGCGCCCCTCTGTTCGTCGACGTGGTCGGCGTTCCGTTCCTGCACTGTTTCGGCGAGATTCTGCGCGTTCTCATGGGTACTCTCCAGCACGGGGGCAGCGATCCGTTCGCGCCTTGCCGTGCGGCACGAACTCTCGCCGCCGTGTCCATCGATCTGGCAAGCACGCGATGAATTTGCGCGCAGCGAGGCGCGATGATGGGATCGGGATCGCGTTGAGGTGGCGCGCGCGTTTGAAGAGGTGTGTTCAGATTGCTCCGTGGGCGCCATCGCCGCCGTGTCTTGGTTTCGACGGCGACTCCGTCGTCGGCGCGAGCGACCTGGCGCTCGTGCTCGGCGCGTGAGGGAGCTGTCGCTGAGCGTCGGCGGAGGTTGACGGTGCCTTCATGAGGGGCTCCATGTCGGCGGCTCGCGGCTGTCTGGCGACGCGGCGCGAGCCCATCCATCCGCCCGGCTCGACGGGCAAGTACGCTGGCGGGGCCTCACGCGACGTGAACGTGCAGAGTTCCTCGCGTCGGCACCTGGTCGACCACGAGTACTTGCGTTCGAAGAAGGCGTGTCCAGAACGCGCCGGGCGAAGACTTCGTGGAACTGCTGCTGCGCGAACTGGAGCAATGACAGCTGCACGCCAGGCAACGGTCATTGACCACGGAGATGGCCATGACAGGCCGCGCTCACACGATCGCCAAGATCGCCCTGCGGATAGTGCGGCTGTCGGCGTGCGGGGCCGCGATTGCGATGGTGCTCGCGATTGTCGGGCTCGTCATGACCGCACAGCGGGCGCGTCACGGAGACCTCAAATTCAAGTCCGACAGTCGGCCCCTGTCCGCACCGAGCGCGGATACCGCTGGAAGAACGATCTGGTTCAGCCACGCCTCATGGGTCTTGGGTCGCGTCGACATCCTGGAGGTAGCCTCCAACGCTCGAACCCTCGTACAGGCTGTCAGCGAGGACGAACTGAGACAAGCGCTGAGCGCCGAACTCGACCGACTTCGACTCGGCGAGCACAGCGCCACCGCGCTGATCGCATCCGATTCGCCCTTCTTCGCACTCCAGATCTCCGGAGGTTGGCCGGTTTCTCTCGTGACAGCCAGCGCCGCGACCCGTGACGTGTCTGAACTGCTCGCCGCCAGCAACGAGATTCGCGGTGGAGGAGGGTCGCGATCAAGCTTGGTTGCCGGCCTTCTGAACCCAGCCACGTGGCGACCTCGCTGGACGAACGTGCTCGCGTGCGCCGGAGGGGCCGCGATCGTGTTTGAACTCTGCGTCAGTGGTGCCAAGCGCGTGAAGCGACTCCGCCGCGGCGCGGGCACCTGCCGGCATTGCGGCCACCGCATCGTCGGCGTGGTCGGGCAGTGCCCCGAATGCGGTAGCCGCATTGAGTCGGGTGCGGCCAAACGGAACGCCAACGGCAGGCTGGCGCGTGCGCGGGCCCGCGTGATGACTTCACTCCCCGCAACCGCCGCGCTCAGCGGCGTGGGCGGGCTGTGCATCAGCCTCATCGTTGCGGCCGTCCTACCGATAGCACTTCCGCGCTCGACGTGGAAGTGCGAAAAGGCCATGGGGGCCGGCGGACCCGGAATTCCTTTCTACCGCGTGGACGCCTACCACGCGCCTGGGTTCTTTCGAGTGGAGTCGATCTGGCTTACCAGTACCGAGGGAGTGACCATCGACCCCGCGGATTTCTCGGCGAAACGACCAGAGGAGGTCGCGCCGCCCTGGATCACGTACTCGACCCCAGTTGCTGATTCTTCGCCGAATGGGGTAACGGTGGTCGAAATCCGAAGCGGCTTTCCGTGGCCTTGCTTTACCGGATGCCTGACGCTGAGGAGGGACACCAAGGACTACGGCGATGAAGACGAATCGCGCGCCCCGGACACGCTCACGACGACCCACGCGTTCCTATGGACGGATCTATCGCAAGTTCCGTTTCTGGCTCCGGAGCTGCTGACCATCGTCCCGTTGCGCCCCCTCTGGCCGCAGCTTGCGGCCAACACCGCGACTTGGGGGCTCGTGGTGTTTGCACTGCTCTTTGGCCTGGCTCGGTGGGGCCGGCCGCGGAAAGCTTGACCCGTGGCCCGCGATGGTGACCCGCACGATGACCTCGCACGCCGTGGCGAGGGCGGAGCACATCCGGATGTCCATGCTTGATCTCGGCTGCAACGGCTCGTACGTCTGGACCACAACGTGGCGACCACACAACGTCGCCACACCCGTGCGCGGGCTCCCCGATCCGAATAGGCGGGGATGCGGCATCGTCTTCCGAGCATCGCCAACACTCCGGTGCCGCTGAGTCCGACAGCGGTCGTTTGATTCCGCTGCGGCCTCGCTCACCCTCGCTACGAACAAACGAGCGCTGTCGGCTTCGGCGCCGTCGTGTCGAACTCCCCGAGAGGAACCCTCATCGGAGGGTTGGGTCCTCCTCGCGCCCGGTCGTCAGCAGCTTGAACGGCTTCAGGACCAGGCGCCCAAGAGAATGCCCAGGTCCGCTGCGTCTGTGGTTCCGTCGCCGTTCAGGTCGGCTCCTGCGCCGCCCCACGCACCAAGCAGGATCGCAACGTCGGCGCCATCTACCTTGCAATCTCCGTCGAGGTCTCCCACGACCGCCGAAGTCGCCGTGATCGAGAAGGCCCGCAGCGCACTCGTCGCGGTGTTGCCCGCGCGGTCGGTCGCGGCCACGGAGTACTGGATCGTTCCGCACGATGACTGAAGCGGGATGACCCCTCGCCACTCGGTATTTCCAACCCATCTCATAGGCACCACCAACGGATCGCCGTTGGCGAGGACCGCATCCAGAACGATTGTCTTCGGGTCGAATCCGCGGTCGCCGGTTGTCGCATCGGTGACGATCGCCCGAACCGCAAACGGCCCGGCGCTTCCATTGACGAGCGTGGCGTCCGGCATGTTCTCGACGCGCACGATTGTCGGCGACCGCGAATCAACCGGCCCCGATTCGTTCATGTAGATCCGATTCTGGAAGTCTGCGCCAAACTCGCCCTGCGCGGTCACTATGTCGAATCGGCCATCGCCGTCGAGATCGGCCACCTCAAGATCGAGCGTCGCATCCTTTCCCGGAGGCATGATTCCCTGCACCTCGACGAACTGCGGGTTGGCACCGGGTCCGAGGTTGCGATAGACGCGCTCGACCGACATGCCGGGCGTCACGCCATACTCCAGCGTGGCGACGACCAAATCGGCATTGCCATCATTGTCGTAGTCGAAGAAACGGCTCTCGTTGTCGTCGATCGTCAGGTTCGGCGATATGAGCGACGAGATGTCGTTCCAGGGCCCAGGCATGTTGTTCCGGATGAGGTACTCGGGCAGAACGCTGACTCCGATCAAGTCGAAATCACCGTCGCCATCCAGATCGCCGAAGTCATGCGAATACGCCACCTGGCCTCCGTTGAAGGGCAGATGCCGCGTGAAGGTTCCACTTCCGTTGTTTAGCCAAAGTTGGCTCGTGCCGACGAGTCCGGAGATCACCACGTCGAGATCGAAGTCCTCGTCTACGTCAGCGAACGTGCAGTCCATCTGACCCGCGATGGCCGCCTGCGGCGTCATGCTTGCCGGCGCATCGACGTAGAAGCCCGCGCCGTTGTTCAAGAACAACCGCGGTACGCCCGCGAGTTGGCGGTAGGCGCCGCCGTTGCAGAAGAAGAGGTCGAGGTCGCCGTCGTTGTCTACATCGACGAATGCGACGTGATTGCTGCTCAGGTTCATCCGCGGCAAGCGTTCGGCCGAAGCATCGGTGAAGTATCCGGCTCCGTCGTTGATCAGAAGTTTGGCAGGGCTTAGGAAATCTTGAGCGAACACCAAGTCGAGATCCCCATCGCCATCGCAGTCGCCCGCCTGCACATCGCGAAAAATCCCGATGAGGTTGCCCAGCCGAACGACCGACTCGTCCACGAAGGTTCCAGTCGGTTCGTTGAGCCGATTGATGTAGAGCCGAGCGGGAAGCGGTGGTTCCGCTACGCTGAAACCTCCGCCGTTGGCCCAGATGATGTCCAGATCGCCATCGCCATCGACATCGGCGACGGTGACTTGGTTGGTGTACTCCTGCTGGCGGGGAAACAGTTCGCTGGTTCGCTCGACGAACCACTGGGCTTGGGCCGATGCCGCGAGCAACGTCAACGCAAGGCAGGCAGAGGTAAACCTTGTCATGAAGCGATCCTGATCAGAGGAGATGCGTGCTTCCCCGATCGTAAGCGACCTCCGCATCGCGACGTATGCGAATACTGCGGCGCTTCGATCTCTCGATTGATGGCCAGCAGCCGCGGCCTCGATGAGGTTTGCCCCCGAGAGCAACCCTCGCGTTGAGCTCGCGCGATGCGTCAAGCAGAGAGCGCGAGAGTTCGAGAGGGTTGCGCGCGTAGGCCCGAGACGAACCGTGGGGGTTCGGCTCGGACTGCAGGAATCGGCTTCAAGACGGAGGGCGCTGCCGTCCCGGGCCAGGCGCCGGAAACCCCCGATCCGAACTCGAGGCCATCACCCCGGTGTGAACACCGCGATGGCATCGTGGATGCCGTGCGTCACACGACCTCCGCCTGATTCTCCCGCACCCATCCTTCGGTGCCGTCGCTCAGCCGCACGCGCAGCCATTGCGGGCGTCGCTCGAGCACGCGGAACTCGACGCCGTTGGTCAACGTCTCCTCGACCTGCGGCGCGAATCCGTCGCCATTGCCTTTGCGCAGGACGACCCCGTCGGTGGTGATCACGCCGATCGGACGCACGGTCGGCATCCAGCGATCGAGGGCGACGCTGCCGCCGAGCAGGATCGCGGTCGCCAGGGCCGCGCCGCGCGCGAATCGCAGCGAGGGAGGCAACGCTTTGCCGAGGATCGCCGGCGCGACCAGCGCCCAGAACGCGATCCACGCGACGAGCGACACGATCGCCCGCGTGCGGGCCGCGACCACGCGCCACCACGCGAACGACGTGTCGAACGAGCCTTCTGCGGAGCCGGAAAGCTTCGTGCGCACGTCGCTGCGGGCGGTGCTCAGGTTCGCGGCGATCGCACTGTCCTGCGGCGCGATCCGCTGCGCTCGAAGGTAGCTGGCGATGCCGCGGCCGAGTTCGCCCGACTGCACGAGCGCGTTGCCGAGATTGAAGTGGAGCCCGGCGTTGTCGGCGCCCGATTCGACGACGCGTCCGAAGAGTCGCCCGGCCTCGGTGAACGACGCCCGCGCGTCCTCGGGCTTGCCTTCGGCCTTGAGCGCGATGCCGCGGTCGTAGGCGTCCTGCGCCCGCGTGAGGTCGGCGAGCGTCGGCGTTTGCGCCGCCGCGAGGGACGCGGCGAAGAGAATCGTGATGAGAGCGACCAGTCGCATCAGCGTGCTCCGGTCCTGAGGGCGAGCGGAAGTCGATCGATGCGGCGCACGAGTTCGCGCGCCTCGTCCACGCTCACGGCGTCGTCGCCCTTCGGCGCGAAGCGCGACCGCTCGCACGTCGCCATGATGCGATCGAGCCGCGTCACGAGTTCGTCCTCGACGCCGCGCTCGCGGAGCGCCGTGACGGCGTCGCCGCGCGTGCGGGCGCCGTCGGAGAGTCCGCATCGATCGGCGACGAATCCCGCGAGCGCGGCGAGTACGTCGTTGGGCGTCGAGCCGGCGTCGAGCGCCGACAACGCCGTCTTCGCGGCCTTCGCCGCGCGGCGGCGCAGCGGATCGGCGTCGCGCCGACGCTTCGCGGCGACCGCGATGGCGAGCGCAGCGCACGCGACGGGCGGAACGCCGGCGGCGACCGCCAGCGCGATGCCCAACGGCGGTCGTTCGTCGGCGAGGAGCGCGGCGCTCGGCGGCACGTTCGCGAGCAAGCCGCCCGCGACGGTGGTCAGCGTCTTCTCAGGGCGCTCGACGGCGTTGGCGGCGCCGCCGACGATCTGCGAGAGGTTCAGCCGCTCGGACGCGCTCACGGTGATCGGAATGGCCTTCGTCGTCACCACCGCGTACTTGCCGGTCGTGGGGTCGTAGAACGCGAACGGGATCGGCGGGATCTCGGTGACCGCGTCGGTGACCGGGCGGAACGTCTGCGTGAACACCTTGCGACGATCGCTCACCTTGCCGGCGATCGGATCGGTCGGGATGCGGAACGACTTCGTGAGTTCGGGCATCGACGCGAACGGCGGCGCCTGCAACTCCTCGAGCGCCGCCTCGTCGTCGTCCGACTGGCTGGTGACCACGAAGGTCACCGTGATCGGATCGCCGACGGCGACTTGCGTCGGCTTCGCAGTGGCGGCCGCGACGAAGCGGCCGACCGCGCCGTTGAAGAACTCCGGCTGTCCTTCCTTGGGCAGCGGGCGAATGTCGGCGCCGATGAGCGCCGGCGTCGCGGACTCGGGGCGCACGCCGGTGACCTGCACGCTCCGGCGGTCGAAGATGTCGCGGCTGATGCGGACGCCCGCGGGGAAGTTCACCTGGATCTCGACGTCACCGATCTCCGGCGCGCCGGGGCGCGACGCGCGATAGGTCGCGGGGATCGAGTAGACGTAGTACTCGCGATCGTCCCGGAGCTGCGTCTGCGAGGGCGGCCGTCGACCGCGCCGTCCCAACTCCTCGAGCGGCTGCTTGAAGATGCCGAACTTCGAGCGATCACCGTCCACGAGCTGCCACATCGAACCTTCGTCGAGCTTGATGTTCTGCTCGACCGACCGATAGGGGCGCACCCAGATGCGCAACGTCAGCGTCGTGGGCTGTCCCACCATCGGCGACGGCGGATCTGCGACGACGTCGACGAAGAGCGGCGGTCCGCCGTCGTCCTGCGGCGAGTCGCGCACGATGAGCGTCGCGGGCGAGCTGGCGTATTCGGCGCCGTCGACCTCGATCGAGATCGCGGGGACCAGGAGCTTGCCGGCCTTCAGCGGCGTCACCTCGACGTGGAGCTGCGTCGTGCGTCGATGTTCGGCCTTGCCGCCGACGATCGAGGTTTCCTCGACGGTGTTGCGGCCGGGGAGGAGACGAATCTCCGCGCCGTCGAGCTTCGGTAGGCGCGGCTCGCCGATGCGGGCGCCGTTCCGCACCGCGATGTCGAGCGTGACCGGGGAACGGACCGTCGTCTCGCGACCGCTCCAGGTGAAGTCGACGCTGGTCGACTGGGCGTGCGCTGCGCCAGCGGTCACGAGCGATGCGAGCGCGGCGACGACGACGAGGATGAAAGGGAGAAGTCGCATCGGTCACCAATCCTTGCTCACGGGCTGCTGCTTCGCGCGCTCCTGCTTGGCCTTCAGTTCCCGGCGCTCCTTCTCCTTGTCGCGCACGATCTGCAACAGGCGCTCGGCTTCCTCGCGGGTCATCGACGGCTTCTTCTGCGGCTCGCCGTTCTGCGCCTCGGACTCGTCGGGCTTGCCCTGCTGACTCGGGTCCTGCTGCTGCTGCTGAGCCTGCGGCTTGCCGCCTTGGCGCTGCTTGTCGTCGTTCTGCTTCTCTTTCTGGTTCTGCTTGCCGTCGGGCTGCTGCTGACGCTGGTCGCCTTCGTCCTGCTGCTGGTTCTGGCCCTTCGACTGGTTGCGCTGCTCGTCCTGCTTGTCGCGCTGATCGCCGGACTGCTGCTGTTGCTGCTGGTCCTTCTGATTCTGGCCCTGTTGATTCTGCTTCTGGTCCTTCTGCTCGTTCTTGCCGTCCTGCTGTTGTTGGTTCTGTTGTTGCTGCTGCTGCTGGTCCTGCTTGTCGTCGGACTTCTGCTGCTGCTGTTGTTGCTGTTGCTGCTGTTGTTGCTGCTTCTCCTTCTCTTCCTTCAGCTTCTTCAGCAGTCGCCACGCGCGCTCGGCGTTGGCGCGGCTGTCGGCGTCGTTCGGATCGGCGGCGGAGGCGTCTCGGAAATGCGTCACCGACTGCTCGACGGCGCTGATCGCCTCGTCGAGCGGATTCGGCGGCTGTGCCTGACCGGGCTGCGTCGGCATCACCGGCGGCTGCGGCGCGTTCGGATCGGGCACCTTCGAGAGCGCGTCGGCGTACACGCTCGTGCCCTGATTGAACATCGCCTTCGCGGCGAGGTCGGCCTTGGCCTTCGCCGCGGCTTCCTTGAAGAGCGCGGACGCTTCGCCGTACTTGCCCTGACGGAACTTCGCGACGCCGAGGTTGTAGGTGAGCTCCGCGGAGTCGGGATCGCGCGAACGCGCTTCCTCGTAGCGCAGCGCCGCCGCGTCGATGTCGCCCTTCGTGAGAAGTTCGCGCGCCTCGCGCGACTCCTTCACCGGCGGTTCGGGGCCGTCGGCGGCGGATGCAGCGTGTGCCGACGCCAGCGCGACGACGGCGGCGAGCGCCATGGCACGGAGCGGAATCATGTCGTTGCCTCCCGCGGCGCTCCGCCGACCTGGCGAACGAGCGACGCCGCGACGAGCACCGCGAGCGCCGCGCCGGCGAACCACTGGAACTGCGGCAGCGCCCGCGTGGCGCTCTGCGTGTCGAACTCGCGGCGTCCGACGGACGCGACGGTCGCGTCGTAGACCTCGGCCATGTCGACCTGGCTCGTGCCCGCGGGGATGTATGCGCCGCCACCGGCGAGCGCGACCTCGGTCAGGAGCTTCGGGTTCATCTTCGACCACACTTCCTGGCCGTCGTACATGACGTAGGTGCGCTCGCGGCCGTTGGTGATCGGAATGCGGGCGCCTTCGGCCGAATCGCCGATGCCGATCGTGTACGTGCGAATGCCCTTGTCGACAAACGCCTTCCGCGCCGCTTCGACCGGATAGCTTTCCATGTCCTCGCCGTCGGAGAGAACGACGATCGCCTTGCCGCCCTTTTCGTCGTCGGTGAACGAGTCCGCGGCGAGGCGGATCGCGTCGCCGAGGAGCGAGCCGCCGCGCGCCGAGTCTTGCGGCGCGAGTTCGTTGAGCGCGATCTTGAACGCGCCGTAGTTCAGCGTCAGCGGTGACTTCATCGCCGGCACGCCGGCGAACGCGACGAGCCCGGCGCGATCGCCGGCCATGCGATCGACGGCGTCGGACACGAGTTGCTTGGCCTTGCCGAGCCGATTCGGAGCGACGTCCTCGGCGAGCATCGAGCGCGACACGTCGAGGACGAAGATGACGTCGATGCCCTTGCGGCGCACTTCCTCGGTCTTCTCGCCGGCGCGCGGATCGGCGAGCGCCGCGGCCATGAGCCCGAGCGCGACGCAGGAGAGGAGCGACGCGAGCGCGATGCGGCCGGGGCGGGCCGCGGGTGCGAGCCGCGCGAAGAGCGGACCCGACGCGAAGGCCGCAGCCGCTCGGCGTCGTCGTCCGTGCGCGTACCACACGAGCGCGGCCGCGAGAAGCGCTGCCCAGAGCCAGTGGAAGGCGAGGGGATTTTGGAACTCGAGACCGTTCACGTGAGTGTTCGCAGTCGGGTCGAGGCGAGGAAGAGGTCGAGGAAGAGGAGGACGAACGCGACGGCGAGGAACGGCGGGACGGTGACGCCGCCGACGCGAAGCGGCTCGACCGCGAAGTCGGCGAACTGGAGATACCGACGCGACTCCGTTTCGGTGCGCTCGAGCCGATCGATCTCCGCGTAGATGGAGCGAAGGCTGTCGGTGTCGGTGGCGCGGAAGTAGCGGCCGCCGGTCGTTTCTGCCATGCGCTTCAGGAGATCCTCGTCGATCGACACCTCGATGCGATCGAGGAACGTGCGCCCGAAGACGTCGGTCACCGGGAACGGCGCCCGGCCGCGCGTGCCGACGCCGATCGTGTACAGCTTGATGCCGTACGCCTGCGCGAGTTCGGCGGCGGCGAGCGGATCGATGTCGCCGGAGTTGTTCTCGCCGTCGGTGAGCAGGATCATCACCCGGCTCTTCACCTTGGGCGCGTTGTCGTCGGCGGAGGCGCTCGACGACGGATCGTTGCGGGCGCTGATGTCCTTCAGCCGCTCGACGCCGAGCGCGACGCCGTCGCCGATTGCCGTGCCGTCCTCCTGCGCGGTGCGGGCGACGGCGAGCTGGCGCACGCCGGCGAGGAGGTGATCGTGATCGAGCGTGAGCGGGCAGATGCTGTCGGCGAACTTCGCGAAGCTCACCACGCCGACCATGTCGTTCGGACGACCGTGCAGGTCGGTCGAGCCGGTGCCGTCGCCGAGGACGAAGTCGCGAACGACCGCCTTGAGCGCCGTGAGGCGATCGACCTGCTCGCCGTTGATCGAGAAGTCCATCGCCAGCATCGAGCTCGAGCGGTCGAGGACGAGCTGGATCGCGATGCCCTCGACGCGCACGCGCGTCTGGCTGTCGGCCTTGACCGGCCGCGCGAGCGAGATCACGACCAGCGCGATCGCCGCCGTGCGCAGCGCTATGGGCAGCCACGCGATGCCGGTCCAGATGCTCGATCCCGCGGCGACGAGGAGCGCGGCGTCGGGATGGCCGACGGTCGCGCGGCGGCGATTCCACATCCGCAGCCGCGCCAGCGGAAGGAGGGCGAGCGGCAGGAGCAGCAGGAACCAGGGATGCAGCAACGTATAGGTCACGCCGCGACCTCCTGCGGACGGGATGCGCCGTCAGTCGGCGCCGCGGGCGACTCGGGCGCGGGCGGCGCCGCCGACTCCTGCACGAAGTGCCGCGCCTGGCTCATGCTCTCGCCGCACTGCGCCGCGCTCGGGCGCACGCCGCCGAACTTCACCATGTCCGCGCCGCGCAGGAAGCCGGCGAGGAGCGACTGGTGCGTGTCGGTGAGCGCGCTCGAGCGCCGCGCCTCGCGCAGGAACTCGGGCGTGGTGAGCTCGGGAGCGCGAATGCCGTAGCGGCGCTCGATGTAGGTGCGGACGACGTCGGTGAGGACCACGAAATACTCGTGCACCTTGCCCTTCGCGGGCAGGTCGCGAGCGTCGAGTTGCGCGAGGTCGCGCAGCGCGATCTCGTGGGCCGGCAGTGGCGCCGCTGGTTGGCGCACGCGTCGCAGCAGCATGCGCAGCAGGGCGAAGGCCACCGCCGCCGCGCCGAGCGCCGCGACGACGATCGTCGCCGTGGTGCGCCAGTCGCGCTGCGCCACGATGTCGACGACGCCCTTGATGTCGCGGTAGTGCTTCGGATCGTCGTCGCCGCCGAGGAGGCTGGCGATCTCGACCGGAATCGGCTCGGTGCGGAGCTTGGGCGTCTCCTTGCCTTCCTCGACCGGCGCGAGCGGCAACTCGATCGCCGGAATCTCGACCGATCCCGACTCGAGCGTGCTCAGGGCGAATACCGCGCGGCGCGGCGCGTTCGGCGCGGCTGCGGGGCGATTCGGTTGCGGCACCGGCCGAACGTCGAAGGCGCCGAAGGTCGCGGGCAGCGCCGGCGGAGCGGCGCTCGTGCCGGAGGTCTCGATGACCAGCTCGATTGGTTGGCCCGCCTCGGCCTTCGTGCGATCGATGGTCACCTTCATTCGCGCGTCGCCGGACTCGGCTTCGCGGGTCACGGCGGTCGCTGCGCCACCCGACGGCGGCGCGGGCGCACGCTGGCACCCGACGACCAGCGCGACGATCGCGATGGCTGCGAGCCGCGATCTCATCGGGCCCTCCGCGCCTCGCGGCGATGGAAGTAGGTGGTGAGCGGTTCCACGAAGTCGCGCCCGGTGGCGAGTTCGATCGGCTCGATGCGCATGCGGCGAAACGTACTCGTGCGGCGCGCGGTCCGCTCGCGGGCGAAGTCGGCGTAGCGCTGCCGCACGCCGCGACTTCGCGTGTCGAGCAGGATGCGGCGGCCGGTCTCGAGGTCGTCGAACTCGACCAGGCCGACGTCGGGAAGCTCGTCCTCGCGGTGATCGCCGATGCGAATCGGGATCACGTCGTGCCGGGCCCGCGCGAGTCGCAGCGAGCGTTCCCAGCCTTCGCAGAGGAAGTCGCTCAGGACGAACACGACGGCCTTGCGGCGAAGGACGCGGCTGACCTCGTCGAGCGCGCCGGCGAGATCGGTGCCGCGGCCCTGCGGCTTGAGCGAGAGGATCTCGCGCACGATGCGCAGCACGTGGCGCGGACCCTTGCGCGGCGGCACGAAGCGCTCGATGCGGTCGGTGAAGCAGAGGAGCGCCGCCTTGTCGTTCGAGCGGATCGCGGAGAACGCGAGCGTCGCCGCGACCTCAGCGGCGAGATCGCGCTTCATCTGCGCGCTCGTGCCGAACGAGAGCGATCCGCTGAGGTCCACCGCGAGCAGCACCGTGAGTTCGCGCTCCTCGCGGAAGAGCTTCACGTGCGGCTCGCCGATGCGGGCCGAGACGTTCCAGTCGATCGAGCGAACGTCGTCGCCGATCTGGTACGGACGGACTTCCTCGAACTCCATACCTCGTCCGCGGAACGCGCTCTTGAATTGACCCGCGAGCGCGTCGCTCACGAGGTGCGACGTGCGGATCTCGATGCGCTTGATCTTCTTGAGCAGTTCGGGGGAGAGCATGGAGTCAATCAGCGCCGGGGAACGTCTCTGTCAAGGCATGCAGCGCGGAGACGCGGAGGGCGCGGAGGGCACACGGAGGTGGAGCGGCGTTGTTTGGTCGCGAGGGGCGGGCCGTCGTGAGCGCCGGAATGAACGTCAGCAATCGAGCATCGGGAATGTTCTACGGTCATCAGCTTCGAACTCTTCTGCATTCCTCCGCGTGCCCTCCGCGCTCTCCGCGACTCCGCGCTGAACTCTGGCGCCTCCGTGTTGCGTGCCTTGAAGGTTCACGGCACCGGCACGTGGTCGAGGAGCGCCCTGATGATGTCGTCGGACGTCTTCTCCTCGGCCTCGGCTTCGTACGACAGCGTGAGCCGGTGACGCAGCACGTCGAGCGACACGTCCTTCACGTCCTGCGGCAGCACGTAGCCGCGACCGTCGAGGAACGCCTTCGCCCGCGCCGCGCGGACGAGACTCAGCGTGGCGCGCGGCGACGCGCCGTACTGGACGAGTCCCACGATCGGCACCTTGTGGGCGCCCGGATCGCGCGACGCGACGACGAGTTGCACGATGTAGTCCTTGATGCGCTCGTCGACGAAGATCTCGTCGACGACGGCGCGGGCCTCGCCGATCGCCTCGGGCTTCATCACCGGCTCGATCGACGGCGCGGACGTCGTCTTCGCCATGCGATCGAGGATCTGTCGCTCCTCGCGCGGCGTGGGGTAGTCGACGACGAGCTTCAGCATGAAGCGATCGACCTGCGCCTCGGGCAGCGGGTACGTGCCTTCCTGCTCGATCGGATTCTGCGTGGCGAGGACGAGGAACGGATCGGGCAGGCGGAACGTCTCGGTGCCGATCGTGACCTGCCGCTCCTGCATCGCTTCCAGCAAGGCGCTCTGCACCTTCGCCGGCGCGCGGTTGATCTCGTCGGCTAACACGATGTTGGTGAAGATCGGACCCTTCTTCACCGTGAACTCGCCGGTGTTCGGGCGATAGACCAACGTGCCGATGAGGTCCGCGGGCAGAAGGTCGGGCGTGAACTGGATGCGCTGGAAGCCGGTGCGAATGCCCGCCGCCAGCGTGGCGACCGCCGTGGTCTTCGCCAGTCCGGGAACGCCCTCGATGAGGAGGTGCCCGTTGCAGAGAAGTCCGACGAGCAGACCGTCGAGCAGATCCTGCTGCCCGACGATGATGCGCTTCATCTGGTCTTGGAGGGCCCGGAACGGCTTGCTCGTTGCCTCGACTCGGGCCTCGAGTGCGGCGACGTCGTGCTGCGTGAAGGTGCTCATGCGAAGGAGAGTGCTCGTGGTGGGGAGGCCACGCGGGCGAGAACCGCGGCGGACGCGATGGACCGTCGGGCCGGCGCGCGTCCTGTGACGCGCCTCGGCCGTTGCGCCCGTTCCGACGGGCGTACAGGATGCCACTTGCGGCGGCGTCCGTCGATCGTCCAACTTCGCCCGAGGCGACGGCGCGGTTCACACGCCCGTCGGACTTGGTGTATTGCTACCGCCATGACCACGCTCGGCTCCGCATCAAGTTCACGGTCCGCGACAACGCCGCGCACGATCGGTTTCATCGGGATCGGCGTGATGGGACGTTCGATGGCTCGCCATCTCCTGAACGCCGGGCACTTCGTGCGCGTCCACAGCCGGACCCGCGCGCGGACCGACGAACTCGTCGCGGCCGGCGCCGAATGGTCCGAGTCGCCGAGGTCCGTCGCGGAGGGAAGCGACGTCGTCATGTCGATGGTCGGCTATCCGAGTGATGTCGAGGCGGTGCATCTTGGCCCGCAGGGAACGCTTCGGGCGGCGCGACCGCCGCGACTCCTGATCGACATGACGACGAGCCGGCCGTCGCTCGCCGTCCGGATCGCGGCCGAGGCGGCGCGGGTCGGCAGCCGGGCACTTGATGCGCCGGTCTCCGGCGGCGACGTCGGCGCCCGCAACGCGACGCTCTCGATCATGGTCGGCGGGGACGAGGCCGCGTTCGACGACGCGCTCCCGATCCTCCAGACGTTGGGAAAAAACATCGTCCGGCTCGGCGGTCCCGGTGCGGGGCAGCACACCAAGATGGTCAATCAGATCCTGATCGCGGGGACGATGGTCGGCGTCTCGGAAGGGCTGGCGTACGCGGCCCATGCGGGGCTCGACCAGGCGACGGTGGTGAAGGCGGTGGGCGGCGGCGCGGCCGGGTCGTGGACGGTCGAGAACTTGGTTCCGCGCATCCTCCGCGGGGACTTCCAGCCCGGCTTCTTCATTGAACATTTCGTCAAGGACCTCGGGATCGCCCTTGAGGAGGCCGAGCGCATGCGCCTTGACCTGCCGGGCTTGGCGTTGGCCAAGCGCCTGTACGACGAGGCCGTTGCCGGCGGCGCGGGACGGTTGGGGACGCAGGCGCTCTACCGCACGGTGATGGACCGTCAGGCCGGCGCCCGCGCCGGCCACCCGTGACGCGAGTTCGGGCGCGGAGCGATCCCGATGGCGGCGGCCCGGACACCCAGACCTTTCGCCGCAGGGGGGCATTCGGTATAGTGCTCGGCTCGCTGTACCGGTCCGCGCGGACTCCCGCCGCGGGGCGTGCCGGCGTTTCCGCGTCTCTGCCCGAGGGCTTCCCATGTCGACGTCGCTTCCCGTTACCGGCAAGGTCACTTTCACGATCTCGAGCCTCCCTCGGACCGCCTCGGCGACGAAGACGCTCGAGCGTCTCATGCGGATGAACGCGAAGACGCAGTCGACCCTGTCGAAGCTCACGAAGACCCGCATGACGAAGCTCAACGAGCGTCGTCCTCGCGCCGGCCGCATGTGGCTCACGCGCGTCCGTGCGACTCGGCTCGTCACCGTCGAAGTCGGTAAGACCTTCACGCTCACGATGACCCCGCAGATCGCGCCGGACATCAAGAGCGTCGAGAAGTATCTGACGGCGAAGCGCTGATCGCGGCGGTTCCTGCGACGCGGCTTGAGGGCGACGAACAGTTTGTGGGCGGGCGTATGTCTTCTGCTCCCCGCTGGCGGGGAGCTGTCATCGCGCAGCGATGACTGAGGGGTGGGGTGGCGAGCGACGGCCCCCTCTGCTTCGCTGCGCTCAGCATCTCCCCCAAGCCGCGTGCGCGGCTTGGGGGAGACGAAGATGGAGCGCCGGTGCACACGTCTTCGGCTCCCCGCCGGCGGGGAGCTGTCATCGCGCAGCGATGACTGAGGGGTGGTGTGGCGCGAGCCGCCCCCTCTGCTTCGCTGCGCTCAGCATCTCCCCCAAGCCGCGCGCGGCTTGGGGGAGACGAAGATGGAGCGCCGGTGCACACGTCTTCTGCTCCCCGCTGGCGGGGAGCTGTCATCGCGCAGCGATGACTGAGGGGTGGGGTGGCGCGCGACGGCCCCCTCTGCTTCGCTGCGCTCAGCATCTCCCCCGCGCGCGCGGCGCGGGGAGACGAAGCCGCGCGCGCCGGCGTGCATGTCTTCTGCTCCCCGCTGGCGGGGAGCTGTCATCGCGCAGCGATGACTGAGGGGTGGTGTGGCGCGCGACGCCCCCTCTGCTTCGCTGCGGCTCAGCATCTCCCCCAAGCCGCGCGCGCGCGGGGAGACGAAGATGGAGCGCCGGTGCGCACGTCTTCGGCTCCCCGCTGGCGGGGAGCTGTCATCGCGCAGCGATGACTGAGGGTGGGGTGGGCGCGAGCTGCCCCCTCTGCTTCGCTGCGCTCAGCATCTCCCCCAAGCCGCGTGCGCGGCTTGGGGGAGACGAAGATGGAGCGCCGGTGCACACGTCTTCAGCTCCCCGCTGGCGGGGAGCTGTCATCGCGCAGCGATGACTGAGGGGTGGGGTGGCTCGAGCTGCCCCCCTCTGCTTCGCTGCGCTCAGCATCTCCCCCAAGCCGCGGCGCGGCTTGGGGGAGACGAAGATGGAGCGCCGGTGCACACGTCTTCGGCTCCCCGCTGGCGGGGAGCTGTCATCGCGCAGCGATGACTGAGGGGTGGCGTCGCTCCGCGCGCGTCGATCGCTGCGTCGACGCGCGCGAAAGAAAGGCCGTGCCCTCAGCGGGCACGGCCTTGATCATGTGCGTCGTGCGCGAACGCGACGGTTCGCGCGGCTCGTCAGGACCTTATGGGCAGAAGCCCCACGCACCCAAGAGCACGGCGAGATCCTCGCCGCCGACCGAACCGTTGCCGTTGAAATCCGCGCTTCCAGCGCCGCCCCATTGGCCGAGCAGGATGGCGAGGTCGCCGCCACCGACCGCGCCATCGCCGTCGAGATCCGCGGGGCACGGCGGCACTTCGCACGCGTCGCCGACGCCATCGCCATTGGTGTCGGCCTGATCGGGGTTCGACACGTTCGGGCAGTTGTCGCAGACGTCGCCAACGCCATCGCCGTCGAGGTCGGACTGTGTCGCGTTCGGGATCGTTGGGCAGTTGTCGATCGAATCCGGCACGCCGTCGCGGTCGGTGTCCACGATCTCGCACGCATCGCCGACGCCGTCGCCGTCGGTGTCCGTCTGATCCGGGTTGGCCACGGTCGGGCAGTTGTCACACTCGTCGCCGACGCCGTCGCCGTCGGTGTCCACATTCGTGCTGGCCACGGTCGGGCAAAGGTCGGTGCAGTCCGGGATCGAGTCGCCGTCCTGATCGAAGCCCGCCAGTCCGTTCGGACGACCGAGGTCGAGACCCTGGCCCGCGAAGACCGGCACGCCGCCGAAATTCTCCGTCGGGCTGAAGCTGTAGGGCCCGCCCGGGTTGGTGCCCAGCGTGTCGCCGCCGGCCCAGCCGGTGAACGCACCGTTGCAGTCGGTGAGCCGATAGAGCGCGTCGGGGGTGAAGTTCGAGAACGGTCCGAAGTCGTTGCCGGGGAAGCCGAGCTGCGCGGCATAGCCGAAGTTCGCGCCGGTGTCGTTCTCGACGATCGCCACCGCGTCGTGCACGAAGAAGCCGCTGAACGGCGCGTCGATCACGCCGTCGTTGTCGACGTCAAGGTCGTAGTTGATCGGCGGCGCGATGCCGAAGCCGAGGACGAACGTGTTCGAGCCGTTCTCGATGTTCGGGTTCGCCACCAGCGTGAGCAGGGCGGTCGCAGCGTCCGGTCCGGGCAGGATGACGCCGCTGCCGTCGCGCACGAGAACGAGTCCATTCGTGCCGCTTACCACGCCGGAGAGATCGATGCGCTCGTCGACAGTGCCGGCGTTCGAGGTGTCGCCGTCGATCGTGATGATCCACCACGACTTCATGCTCAGGCTCGCCGGGCCGCTGACCTCGATCGACTCCTGGCCGTCGTCGGTGCCGGGTGGATTGATGAGCAGTTCCGACAGCAGGAAGTCGTCCTGCAGGCCGTCGCCGTTCACGTCGAGCACGCTGTCGCACGGATCGCCGATACCGTCGTTGTCGGCGTCGGACTGGGTGGGATTCGGGAAGTTCGGGCAGTTGTCGACGTCGTCGGCGACGCCGTCGCCGTCGGTGTCGATCGCCTCGCACGCGTCACCGATGCCGTCGCCGTCCGAATCGGCCTGATCGGCGTTCGCAACGAGCGGGCAGTTGTCGCACGCATCGCCGATGCCGTCTCCGTCGACGTCTTCCTGACCCGGGTTCGGCACGAAGACGCAGTTGTCGACGGGATCGAACACGCCGTCGAGGTCTGCGTCGGGGTCGCCGACGATCTCGCACGCGTCACCCACGCCGTTGCCGTTCGTGTCGGCTTGGTCGGGGTTCGCGACGAGCGGGCAGTTGTCGCACGCGTCGCCGACGAGATCGCCGTCGGTGTCGGCCTGCGTGGGATTCGCGATCGTGGGGCAGTTGTCGACGTCGTCGCAAACGCCGTCAAAGTCCGCATCGGGGCACTCTTGGCAATCGGGCACGCCGTTGCCGTTGAGGTCGTCGCCGAGGACGCGGTTGACCTGTCCGAGATCGAGCGACTGATTCGCGAGGAGCGCCGGAATCGAGCCGGTGCCCCAGCCGAAGTTCTGCGTCGCCGACCAGACGTACGGACCGCCGGGATTCGTGCCGGTCACGAGGCCGCCCGCCCAACCGAGCGAGGAGCCGTCGCAGGCGAGCGCGCGATACGCGCCGCTGGGATTGAATCCGGTGAACGGACCGACGTCGGTGCCGCCGAGCTGCGAGGCGTACGACACGTTCGCCGCGCCGTCGTTCTCGCGCCAGCCGAAGGCGTCGTTGACGGTGAAGCCCGCGAGGGCTCGCGGGTTCAACACGCCGTCGTTGTCGCTATCGAGATCGCTGTTGAGCGCGGGCGGAGTGCCGAAGCCCACGATGAAGGTGTTCGATCCGTTCTCGATGTCGGGGTTGAAGTCGAAGACGACCACCGAGGTGTTCGCGCTCGGGGCCGGCGCGATGACCGACGCAGAGTCACGGATCAGCAGCAAGCCGTTCGATCCGAGCGTGTACGAGGACAAGTCAAGCACGACATCGACGCTGCCCGCGGACGTGCCGTCGCCCTCGATGACCAGGATGTAGTAGCCGGCGAGCGACTGGTTCGGCGGTCCCGAGAGCTCGATGCCTTCTTGTCCGTTGTCCGCGCTGGGCGGATTCCAGAACAATTCGGTGAACGTGACGGTGGCGGAGGCTGCGGCTCCGCAGAAGCTCGCGATGAGTCCGGCGGACGCGCCGGTGTACGCGAGGCGACGATTGCTGAACATCGATTCTCCTCTGGCTAGGTCCGCGTTCAATGCGGACTGTGGTGGTCTCGTCCAAAGCTTTGTCTGAAAACTCCGCTGGCGTCGGACGAAGCGGCGCGCCCGCTCGGGGTGTCGCCTTCGACGCGCTGCATCGCGGCGGATACAGCATCGTCTCGGCTCTTGCCGATCGGGCATGCCGCTTCGTTCTTGGGCCGACGCGGGGTGTTCAGACAGAGCCTAGTGTCTGCGCCGACGCGGTGCGACACAACCGCGGCCGAACGAGATACCGTCGATTCCCGCGCGTGGGGCGCTCCGCGCCGTGCGCTGAGCGCCACGCCAACGCGAAATGAGCGCGAGGCATGAGGAAGGCGCGTGCGACACGCGTGCAAGCCGGGCGCGCTCCGTTCGCCAACCTTCCCAGATTTCCGCGCGGCGCGCGACGACCGCGATGCGATCACTCGCGCGGTCGCGCGCACTCCGCGGCGGTCACCACCACCGCCCATCCGTGTTCGTCGTCGGGACCGCCGGGCAGCACCGTCGCCACCGCGCCGCGCCCGCCTTCGAACGGGAGCGTGCCGCTGAACTCGGCGCGATTTGGGCCGCGCTCGACGTGGAGCTCGATCGTGACCGACAGCACGCGCCCGATGCGATCGTGGCGCGCCACGACGAAGCACGAGTCGGTCTCGCCGGTGCGCTCGGACTTGAGCTTGGCCTCCTCGCCGAGGCGTGCGACGACGCGCGGCGACCACCCTCGCCGCGCGTCGTCGCGATGCTCGATGAGCCGGGCGAGTTCGGCCGCGTCGGTCGCCGCGGCGCGGGACATGTCGTCGAGCGCGGCTCGCGGCACTTCGTAGAGCGTGACCTCGACGAGCGCCGCGACCGGCGACTCGCGGCGCAGGTTCAGCAGCAGATCGCGCACCTTGCGATGCGTCGACGGCGTCGCCGTGACCACGAGCCGCGCGGCCTCGGCGGAGATCGCGCTGCGCTCGCCGCCGTTCGCCGTCCAGGAGTTCGTGTCGATGTGATCGGTGATGAGGTCGACGAGTCGAGTCATGCGCTCGGCGAGGGTCTCGTCGCTCACGCCGTGCGTCGCGGCCGGCGCGATCGTGACGCCGCCGCCGTCGACCTCCCCGAGGAGCGTCGGATCGGTCGCGATGTCGGCGACGTCGTAGATCGCCGTTCCTCGCAACGCTCGCGCGGACATGTCGGTCGTGACGACGATCTGTCCCGGCGCGGCGTCGATGACCGCTCGCTCGGTCTCGCTGCCGACGCTTTGCGCCAGGATCGCGAGCGCGTCGAGGAGCGACACGTCCTTGGCGGAAAAGTCGAGCGCGTCGTCGGGATCGAAGCCGATGCGGGCGAGCGCATTCCAGTCGACTCGGACGGGCACGATGCCGAGTGCGTTGAGGCGATCGACGACGGTCTGGGCGTCGGTGTGCTTCAGGTCGAGCGTCACGCGCCCGCGATCGGCCGCCGCGAGCGCCGCGAGCGAGCGATCGAGACCGTCGTCGAGCGGCGCCGACGCGGTGTTGGCCCGCGAGTTTTCGGCGTTGCCTGACGTCGCCTTCGACGGCGTCGGCGTTGCCGCAGGCGGGGCGACCGCTGGCGGAGCGTCCGCGGCGCGAGCCGAGTTCGCGAGGAGCGTGAGCGTGGCGGCGAGGCAGACAGGCACGAAGCGCATGCGGCAACGAACCGCCACGACGGAGTCGCGTTGCTGTCGATTCGCGAGAGCGCGGCGCTTGGTCACGGCCGTGCGAGGATCGCGTTGCGGATCGGCACCACCAGGTGCGGAATCACGCGGTGCTCGGTCAGTCGTTCGGCGTGTCCGCACAACGACGCGAAGACCGTCTTCAGGTCGTCCAACGTGCGGATGGGTCCTTGCCGGCGCACGCTGAGGAAGACGCTGATCGGCTCCTCGTCGCCGAAGAGCGTCGGCATGTCCGTTCGCGCGGAGCGCGACTTGATCTCGAAACTGGCGGTGAGGTCGCCGGACTCGCTGAGCGAGATCGCGATGCCCGGCTGCACGTCGATCAGCGCGTCCTGCTGTCGATCGACGAGCGCCGAGAGCGGCGAATCGGCAAGCAGGGCGTCGAAGATGATCTCGTCGCGCGGCGCGGTGGTCTCGAAGTCGAAGCCGAACACGAGCTCGACCGAGTCGACGTCGAGCGGACTGATCGAGAGGTAGTACGGAGCGACCTCGAGGATGCGCGTGTGCAGGGCGTACGCGTCCTCGAGCGATTGTGGATTGACCGCGCCCGAGCGCACCGAGGTCTGCCGCATCGCGACCCAGGTGAACTGGCGATCGAACTCCGCGGTCTCGAGCGCGAGTTCGCCTTCGAAGCGGCGGAAGCGCTCCAGACGCGGAAACTCGCGCCGCAGCCGATCGAACATGTCGAGCACCGTCTCGCGACGGTCGGGCAGGTCGAGCTTCAGGCCTAACTTCTGGTTGACGTAGAAGTCGCTGCAGAGCGCGGCGAAGTTGGGGGCGGCTTCGGGCATGGAGTCGAGAACCCTACCCGGGCCGGCCCTCGGCGCGGCCGGACGTCAGTTTCTCCACGAGGCGGGAGACCGGCGTCCTACCGCCTCGTCCCCGCGGCGATTCCGCCCGAACCGGGTTCGCGCGACGGCCGGAGACCCCGTGTGGGTGTGTCGCGTGCCGGGCACGCTGGGCGGTGGAACGCCAGTGCTCTGGGCCAATACGAGTGCCGGTCGGCGCCGTAGGCCGCGCTAGCGCTCGACGATCCATCGCTCGATCGTCGCGGTATCCGCCAGCGTCTCGACGACGAGATCGGCGTCCGTCGCTGCGAGCGAGTCGAGCGTCGCGCCGCCGGTGGCGACGGCGATGGCGCGGCAGCCGTTGAACTTCGCGCAGTAGACGTCGTGCGGCGTGTCGCCGATCACGATGACCCGCGACGGCTGCGGCTCGCGGCCCTCGATCGCGGCGAATCGCTGCATCGCGACCGGCGGCAGCGAACGTCGATCGGGTCCGTCGCCGGCGAACGCGCCGAGGCGGAACCGATCGTGGTCGAGTCCCGCGGCGACGATCTTCAGCCTCGCCGTGTCGGGCCAGTTGCCGGTGAGCAGTCCGACGACGACGTCGTCGCGATCATCGAGCCGCGCAACCAGCTCCGGCACGCCCGGCATCGTGACGACGCGCGTCCCGTTGCGCAGCCGCGAGCCCAAGATCGCCGCGTAGCGGGCGCGGAACTCAGCGAGCGCCGTCGTGCTCGGGTCGAGTCCGGCGCGGGTCATCACGTCGTGCCAGATCAGCGTGTCGAGCCGACCCGCGACGGGGATGCCGTCCATCGAGACGTCGAGGCCGGGGAACAGCTCGTCGAACGCCCGCTGCATGGACGCGACGCCCGCGCCCTGCGAGCGCAGCAGCGTGCCGTCGATGTCGAAGAGGACGAGCGTCGGTGACATCTTTGCGACGACGTGTTAGGCGACCGCGGCGCAGACCTTCTTCGCCGCATCCGTGAGATCGGTCGCCGTCTGCATGCCGGGCAGCTCGCGTTGCGCCTGCTGCAGGATCGTCCGGGCCTCGGCCACGTTCGTGCCTTCGAGCCGAACCACCAACGGCACCTTGAAGCCGACGGTCTTCGCGCTACTCACGATCGCGCGGGCGATCTTGTCGCACTGCATGATGCCGCCGAAGATGTTGACGAGCACCCCTTTGACCGCCTTGTCCGAGAGGATGATGCGGAAGGCCTGCGTCACCGCTTCCTCGCTGGCGCTGCCGCCGACGTCGAGGAAGTTCGCGGGCTCGCGGCCGTGCAGCTTGATGATGTCCATCGTGCTCATCGCCAAGCCGGCGCCGTTCACCAGGCAGCCGATCGTGCCATCGAGCGCGACGTACGAGAGGCCGTAGCGGTGCGCTTCGAGCTCGGCCGCATTCTCTTCGGTCGGATCGAACATCGCGGAGATGCGCGACTGGCGGTACAGCGCGTTGTCGTCGAAGTTGAACTTCGCGTCGATCGCCATCACGCGGCCGTCGGGATGTCCCGCGGTCGGCGGAGTGACGACGAGCGGGTTGATCTCGACGAGGCTCGCGTCGCTCTCGCGGAAGAGCTTCGCGAGCTTCAGGAAGAGGTCGGTCGCCTGCGCGTTGAGCTTTCCGCCGAGTCCGAGGGCGAACGCCATCTTGCGGGCCTGCCACGCCTGAAGCCCGACGATCGGATCGAGCGGCTCCTTGAGGATCGCTGCCGGGTTCTTCGCCGCGACCGCCTCGATCTCGACGCCGCCTTCCTTGCTCGCAATGAGCGTGTTCGTCTTGCGGGCGCGATCGACGAGCACCGCGACGTACAACTCGCGGGCGATGTCGACGCCCGCGGCCACGAGGAGTCGCGTGACCTGCAGGCCCTCCGGCGGCGTCTGCGGACTCACCATGCGATGCGTGAGCATGAATCGCGCCGCGGCCTCTGCCTCCTCCGCGGTGCGCACGAGCTTGACGAAGCCGGCCTTGCCGCGGCCGCCGGCGTGGACCTGCGCCTTGATGACGATGAGCTTCTCGCCCGAGGCGAGCAGACGCTTCGTCTCGGCGACGGCCTCCTCAATCGTCTGAACCATCGCGCCGGCGGGAACGGGGATGCCCGCGTCGGCGAGCAGTTGACGTGCTTGATATTCGTGGATCTTCATGCGAAACCTATCACTGTCTCGTCAAGGCATCAGCGCGGAGACGCGGAGGACACGGAGTACTCGCGGAGGAATGGGGTAGTTCAAGGCAACGCTGATCGCGCGTGCCTCGCGATTCTCTTTCTCCTCCGTGTGCCCTCCGCGATCTCCGCGTCTCCGCGCTGAATGATTCGTACGGAGCATCACGCGACGATCTCGAGGATCTCGAATCGCTTCGTGCCGCGCGGCAGGTCGACGCGGACGGTCTCGCCCACGCGGGCCTTCATCAGCGCGACGCCCATCGGGCTCGTGGTGGTCACTTCGACATAGTCGAGGTCGAATCGCCCGGTTGCCTGGCCGACCAGTTTGTAGATGTCCTCATCGCCGCCGTCGACGTCCTTGAGGCGCACCGTCGCGCCGACGAACACCATGTCGACCGGGATGTTCCCCTCGCCGGCGATCTGCGCCGACGCGAGACGGCTCTCGATCTCCTTCATCTTGGCGTTGTTCATCGCCTTGTCTTCGCGCGCGGCGTGGTACTCCGCGTTCTCGCGCAGGTCGCCCAGCGCGCGGGCGTCGCTGATCCGTTGGATCAGCACCTTCTCCTCGGCGCGCAGTTCCGACAGGAGCTTCTCCAACTGGGCTTTTTCTTGAGGCGTAATGAAGTTCATGACCTACGGACCAGACAGGGGAGGGGGGACCGCCCGACCATGCGGCGACGTCGTGACTGTCGGTCGCACGCGACCGCACGCACATCTCCTACATCGAGGCCATGACGCTCGTCCCGGCATCCGGGGCACGTTCGCCCCGGGCTGCTCGCAAGTGCGAAAGGATAGCAGTACCGCCCCAAAGCGTCAGGCGGCGCGGCGACAGAGCGCCGCTTCGATGCCGACGCTCACTCGCGCGGCGGCGGGTCCGCAGACTCGCTCGACTCGTCGGGAGGTTGCCCCGCCGGAAGCGTCGTCTCGGTCGCGTCGATTCTCGTCAAGCGGCGCAAGAACGGCTGGGCCGCGACGACCGCGATCCATGCGGCGATCGCGATGATCCAGCCCGTCCGCGCCGCGCGCCACTCGACCGTGGTCAGGGCGGTGGGATCCGGGGCGCTGAGCGCGTGCATCGCGGTGATCGGACTCCATCGCGCCCACGCCCACCATTCCTCGGAACTCTGCGGCATCGCCGCGAAGGGAAGCGATCCGTCGATCGCGAACGCGATCATCGGACCCGCCGCGATCGCCGCGACGCAAGCGGCCATCGATCCGGCTCGGAGCCACGCGCCGCCGCGCTGCGCCGGAACGGTTCCGAGCGCGACGAAGGCCGCGGTGAGCATCGCCCAGCCGCCGAGGCACAGGTCGATCGCCGCGGATCGTTCCGGGAGCCACGGCGTCACGAGTCGCAGCGGCCACACGATCACCTGCGCGAGACAACCGAGAACGATCGCGTCGAGGAGCGCCTGGCGGATCGGCCACGCGCGCGGAGCGCCGCTCAGGCGCACGAGCGGCCAGCCCACGGAGAACCCGATGACGATCGCGAGGAGCATCGACCGCACGCTCGGCGCGTACGACGCCGCGTGCGTCTGCACGGGCGGACGAATGCCCAACGACAGCAGCCAACTCGCCACGAGCCACGCGGACGCGAGGAAGATCAGGCCGCGCGGCGGCACCGGTCGCGGAGGTCGCTGAATGTGCAGGCGCTGTCCGCTCGCCATGCGTCGCGCCGCGATGTCATCGCGGCTCTCCCGACGAGCGCGCACGCCGCGTCAGCGGCTCTGCCTCGTCCCGGACCGATCGGTCGGAGCCTCCGCGACGGACAACGTCGACTCGGTCGGACCCAGGGTCACCACGTCGAATCGTAGATCGACGCCGCGACCCGTGGGGTCGTCGATGCGCTGCGTGCCGGCGTAAAGGGCGTCGAGGCACGCGAGCTTGCGGTCGGTCGGCATCTCGCCGAGCGCGCGGGCGTCGGGATCGCTGCCCCACACGACGCGCGTCCCGCGATCGGTGACCAGTTCAAGGATGGAGTCGGTGTTGAATCGGCTCGCGTCGATCGCGACGACCTGACCGGCGCCGAACCACGAATGCGTGCGAATGAGGCTCGCGAGCTTCAGCGAGGCCCGCACGTCCTGGCCGATCCAGGCCGCGCCCATTTCGGCCGGGCGCGGCATGGCCACACCGGTGACCAGCGGAAGCTGCGGTCGGCGCCCGGTCGTCGCGTACGAGAGCGGAAGCCGACGACTGCGCGCGTCGACGACATGATCCTCGTCGCCGGAGCGCACGAGCGCGAACGGCACGAGGAACTCGCCGCTCACCACGATCTCGGTCGCGGAGCGGCGCTTCACCTGTTCGACGCGGCTGAACCAACCGCTCGTGGCAAGTCGCTGATGAACGAACGCGAGGTTCGCGGCGTCGAGGGCCGACGTCCCTTGCAGCGCATCGCGCACCTGGACGCGCAGCGCGTCGAGCGACTCGGGGGGCATCCACGACGGCGTCGGTTCGAACGCGACCTGCAGGTGCGTCGGATCGATCATCGAACGCGTTGCGGCCCACGCGCGGAGCTTCGGCACGCCGACCACGGCGCCGTAGCCGACGCCGACGAACGCGGCGAGCCACATCGCGGTAACGCCCGCGGCGCGCACGGCGCCTGCCGACGGCATGAGCGATCCGAGCGCGGCGAACGCGCGCGAGAGTCGCGACGAGGACTTCGAGGAAGCCGAACCGGACTTGGGACGATTCTTCGTGCGGGCAGCCATGGCGATCCGTCGTGAATCCCGCCGCGAGCCTCGACGCGGTCGAGGCGCTCGCATCGCTCCGACTTCCATGCCGGACGCGGCGACGCGAGGCCACAAAGTACCTTCTTCGGCTGTTCGCGTCGCCGCACCGGAAACTCACGGCGAAACCTGCGCGGAATGGGCGCCGGAATCCTCGCTTCGCGTCCGGCGGCGGCGTTCGCGGATCGCTATCGGGCGACGCAAGCCCGCTGGCGGGCGTGTGCCTTGCGGACGAGGCCCGCGCACAGGTCGGTCATCGACTGCCCCCGGTGCCGCGCGGCCATCGGTACGAGCGAGTGGGTGGTCATCCCGGGCATCGTGTTGATCTCGAGGAACCAGACGCCGCCGGGCAGCGCGGACTCGTCGAACAGGAAGTCGGCGCGGGCCAGGTCGCGGCAGCCGATGCGGTCCCAGGTCGTGCGCGTGTAGGCGCGAAGGCGATCGGCGACGCCTGGCGGCAACGCCGGATCGAGCACGTAGCGCGTGTCCTCGCGGTGGTACTTGGCCTCGTAGTCGTAGAACTCGACCGCGGGCACGATCTCGATGATGGGCAACGTCTCGCCGTCGACGATGCCGACGGTCAGCTCGCGCCCGCGGATGTACGTCTCGGCGAGCACGCGGCGTCCCTTCGCCTGCAGGTCGCGGCGGGCCCGCTCCACCTCGTCGCGCGTGCGGCAGATCGACAATCCCACCGACGAGCCTTCGTTCGCGGGCTTGACGACGACCGGCGGCTCGAGGTCGCACGGCTCGTCGCCGACCAGTTCGCGGCTGCGCGGCGTGGGCACGCCGACTTCGCTCACGAGCGCCTTCGTGAGCACCTTGTCCATCGCGATCGCCGCGGCCTTCGGCCGACAGCCGATGTATGCGGCGCCGGTCTCGCGGGCCAGCGTCTCGAGGATCTCCTGCATCGGTCCGCCTTCGCCAAACGGCCCGTGCAGCACCGGGAAGACGACGTCCGCGCCGTGCGCCGCCAGCTCGCGGGCGCTCGGCCGGTCGACGACCAGCGGCACCACGTCGATGTCGTCGGCCTGCCGCAGCGCCGCCGCCACCTGCTCGCCCGACATCAGGCTGACGTCGCGCTCGGCGTCCGGTCCGCCCATGAGGACGAGCGTGCGGATGCGTCCCTCGGAAGTGCTCATCGCATCACCTCGTCCTCGCCGCGTGACCAGTACGCGACCTCGCAGTGCAGCTCGATGCCGTGGACCGCGCGCACCTTCGACTTCGCGATGCGCACGAGCTCGACCAGGTCCCGGGCCCGCGTGCCGGGCTGCGCGGTAAAGAAATTGCCATGGCGCGGGCTGATCTCCGCGCCGCCCACCCGCGTCCCCTTCAGGCCGGCGAGGTCGATGAGCTTGCCCGCGCTCACCCGCTCGCCGGTCGCCGGATCGGTCGGATTCTTGAACATGCAGCCAGCGGAGTGATCCGCCAGCGGCTGCGTGCTTTTCTTATACGCGAAGATTTCCTTGACTCGCTCGCGCAGCGCGATCGGATCGGTCTCGTGCATGCGGAACGCGGCCCACAGGACGATCGGGTCCGGGATGTTCGTCGTTCGATAGCCGAAGACGAGTTCGCTCGCGGGATACACGCGGATCTCGCCGGTGTCGGACATGCAGCCGACGGAGTGCACGCTGTCGCCGATCGCGCCGTACGCGCCGCCGGCGTTCATGCGGATCGCGCCGCCGATCGACGCGGGAATCCCGGCCATCTGCGACAACCCTTCGAGCCCGCGCCGCACCGTGTCGTTCAAGGTCTTCGCGAGGTCGGCGCCGGCGCCGACGCGCATCGCCTCGACGTTGCCGCTCTCGTTGAAGCGCGTCTCGAGGAAGGCCGGGGCGTCGAGCTTCACGACGATGCCGTCGACGCCCTCGTCGGCGACGAGCAGGTTCGCGCCGGAGCCGAGCGTGCGGAGCGGTATGCCTTCACGCTTCGCTCGCCACGCGAGCGTCGAGAGCGCCTCGACCGAACGCGGATGGACGAGGAAATCGGCCGGGCCGCCGATGCCGTACCACGTCAGTTTGCCCAGCAGAACGTCGGTCTCGACCAGCACGTCCAGGTCGGCGAACAGCGTGCTGGGGCGAGCGGAGAGATTCATGATGAGCACGCCGGTCCTCGGCCTTGGTCGCTCCCGCAAACAAGCGGAGCGTTCACGCGGTGCGGGTCATGCGCGCCGGAGTCGTCGCGCCTCGTCGCAGGAAGTCGTGCGCCACCGTCCACACCGGTCCCGCCCCCATGATGACGAGCAGGTCGCCCGGGCGACAGATCGATTCCACGTGTTCGACGATGGCTTCGAACGGATAAAGGTGGATGGCCTGCGTGCCGCGCTGCCGGAGCCGGTCCACGAGGTCAGCGGCGCTGACCCGGGTCTTCTCGACCTCGCTGTCGCGCACGAAGTAGATGTGCGGCACGATCACCAGGTCGGCGACGGAAAAGCTCGCCGCGAACTGCTCGAGGAGGAAGCGGGTTCGGCTGTGCTGGTGCGGCTGGAACACGCAGATGAGGCGCTTCGGATCCTCATGGGCCCGCAGCGCCCGCAGCGTCTTCTCGCACTCGGTGGGATGGTGGCCGTAGTCGTCGTAGACCGTGACCTCGCCGCCCGGCACGGCCCGCGTCCCGAGCCGTTGCATGCGGCGATCGACGCCGCGAAACGTCGCGAGCGCCGCGGCGATCTCTTCCCAATCGGCGCCGAGCCAGTGGGCCATGATCGCGGCGGCTGCGGAGTTGAGCGCCATGTGGTCGCCGAGGAGGCGCAGGTCCCACTGGGCGAGCCAGGTGCCGTTCTCGAGCAGTCCCACGCGCCCCGCCTTGGCATCGAACACGACTTGGAAGTCGGCCATCGGTGAGTAGCCGAAGGTTGACACCGCGCAGTGAACGCCGGCGGCGACTTCGCGCCGGTGCGCTCCCTCGTCGGCGATCAGCAGCCGGCCGCCGTCGGCGGCGTCGGGCAGGAGCATGGCGAAGTCGTGGAAGCTCTTGACGATCTCGTCGAGCGATCCGTAGCAGTCGAGGTGGTCTTCCTCGACGTTGTTGACGAGGGCGATGGTCGGACGGTGATGATGGAACGAGCGGTTGAACTCGCACGCCTCGCACACGAGGATCCCCGGGCGCCCCGCGAGCCCGCCGGCGGGAATCGAGAGCGCGCCGGTGCGCGAGCCGCCACCGATCTGCGCGCAGGTCGCGCCGACGATCACCGACGGATCGAGTCCGCACGAGATCAGGACGTGGGAGAGCATCGCGGTCGTCGTGCTCTTGCCGTGGGTGCCCGCGACCGACACGGTGGTGCGACCCTGCTGCGCGAGGCCGAGCGCTTCCGCGTAGGACACGACCTCGATTCCGCGAGCTTGGGCCGCGAGCACCTCGGGATGGTCGGGCGGCACGGCGGCGCTCGCGATGACCAGATCGCAGCGCGCCGGAAGGAGTCCGGTCGGCGCGCCGACTTCGACGTGGATCCCCGCAGCCTCGAGCGCCTCGGTTAACTCGGAACGGCTGGCGTCGCTTCCCGCGACCACCGCACCGCGCGTCCGGAGCATCTGGGCCAGGCCACTCATGCCCGAGCCGCCGATGCCCACGAAGTAGACGTGCTTGCCTGAGAAGACCGGGTCGTGTTGGACGGGTCGGGTCACGGCTTCCAGCGAGGATTGGGTCTGTTGCATTGCGCCACCGGCTTCCTCGGACCAGTCGTCCCTGGAAGCGTCTCCGGAGTCGGGCGAGCGAGACGATGGCCGATGCTATCGGCGGCGCGGGCGAACCGGAATCACAAGTTCGCCCGCGCCGCCGAATCGATCTCACCGACCTCTCGTCCGAGGCTTCGACCGCGACCGTGCTCGGTCGCGCCGAACTCAGCGGGGCGTGAACTTGAACTTCTGGCCGCCGACCGCGGCCTGGGCCATCAGGCCGGTTTCGTCGAAGCTGAAGACGGCGACTCCGTTGTCGTAGTTGACCGTCGTGCTGGCGCCCGCGCGGACGGCGACTGCGGTCGCTCGGGCGTCGACCTCGTAGGTGCCCGCCTTGAACCGCTTCAACTGCTCGGGCTGCTTGAAGAAGATGATCTCCGAATAGCCCTGTCCACCGATCTGGGCGCCGATCGTGCCGGCGGAGATGTCGACCTCGCCGGTGATCTTGCCGCCCTCGTACAGCACGCCGTCGCCGTGCGCTCCGCCGATGATGAACGCACCGGAGGTGATCTGCGGGAACACCGCGTACGCGATCGCGGAGTCAAAGAACTTGCTCATGCCGGGGTCGGTGCGCTTGATGCGAGCGACCGCGTCGTCGGCCTTCTGGTCGAGCGTCATCTCCGGCGCCTTCTTCGACGAACCGGTGTTGCTCGAGCTGTCGCTGGAGCAGCCCGCGGGAAGCGCGACGAGCGTCGCGGCGGCGACGAACGCGGTGGCGCACATGCGGTGCGTGACGAATGTCATGTTCATTTCTCCTGTTGGGATGCGTCGGCGGTGCGTCGGTTCTTCCGTGTCACCGTCCGACGCGACGAGGACGCCGTGGAAAAGCGCCGGCACAACGGGTCGTCGGCGCACGAGTGGCCGCGGGCCTTGCAGACGCGCCGGCCGTGGAAGATCAGGAGGTGCGAGAGGAGGCACCACGACGCGCGTGGGAAGAGCGCCATCAGGTCGCGCTCGATCTTCACCGGATCGTCGTGCCTGGTGAGACCGAAGCGCTGCGCCAGCCGCTGCACGTGCGTGTCGACGACGACGCCTTCATTCATCTCGAAGGCGTTGCCTAACACGACGTTCGCCGTCTTGCGGGCGACGCCGCGCAGGGTGAGGAGTTGCGCCATCGTGCGCGGCACGGCGCCGCCGAACTCGTTGGCGACGGCGCTCATCGTCGCGTGGATCGACTTCGCCTTCTGGCGGAAGAAGCCGAGCGTCTTCACGTACGGCTCGATGGCCTCGGGCGTCGACGCGGCATAGTCCGCGGGCGTGGGGTATCGCTTGAACAGCGCCGGCGTCGCCTTGTTCACCGCAACGTCGGTGCATTGCGCGGAAAGAATCGTCGCGACGAGAAGTTCGTGCGGCTTCCTCCAGTCGAGCTCGCAGTGCGCGTCGGGATAGCGTTCGCGGAGCGCGGCCAGGAGTTCGCGAGCGCGATCGGCCTGCGCGGGCGTGACGCGCGGAAGTTCGAACGATCGCTTGTCGTCGTCGATCGGAGCGAACTTCGCGTCGCGGGCGGGCGGGGACTTTCGGGTGCGGGTCGCCATCAGCGGCTCGATCAGGAGCGGCCCAGCATGCGCGGCGCCTGGATCTCGCCGCGCTGGCCGGCGCGGCGGGGAGTGAACGTCCAGGCCGACAGTGCGATGCCGACGACGAGCAGCATGCCCGCGGTTCCCAGCATCGGCTCGGACTTCTTGTGGTCGCGATCGAACGAGGTCTTGTGCTCGGCGGCCGCCTGCGCGTCGCCCTGCAATACGGCGGCGCGATAGTCGGCGAGCGTGGTGTTCATGCGCGGCGCGAGGAGCGCGAGGTGCAGCGTGCCGACGACGATCGCCGCGGCGATCACCGCGATGCGCCCGCGGTTGGCCCACGACCGCGACGGCCACGCGAACGCCGAGCGCTGCAGCAGCATGGTGATGGCGAGCGTCGGCATGGCGAGGAGCGCGACGCGGTCGAGCGTGTTGAAGACCGGCTGGGCCACGAAGCCGGCCGCGAACCGGGCCGCTTCGGGCGTCGCGCCGGGGTACACCTGATCGGCGCTCGGGACGACGACGCCGAGCGCCGGGAGCGCGGTGAACGCGCTCGTCGCCGTCGCCGCACCGGCGAAGAGCGCCGCGAACCACGCGACGAGGGCCAGCCAATACACCGTGTTCACGAGGCGGATCACGCGGGCATTGTGGCATGCTTCGCGCGATCGTGCCGTACACTCACGCCGAATGACGCAGATGCGACGACAGCCGCCCATGTCGGGCGACCCGCGTCCTGCGCTGTCGGCGGGCATCGCGCCCTTGCTTGAGCGCGACGGCATGCGCTCGAATGCGGCGGACGCGCTCTCGACGATCGCGCGCATCGGATATCGCGCCGTGCAGTGGAGCGCGACGGTCGCCGGCGTGCGGCCGCGCGACCTCGACGACGGCGCGCGACGCGGATTGCGCAGCGAACTGCGGCGATTGGAACTCGCGTGTTCGGGCGTCGACGTGTGGATTCCGCCCGGTCACTTCCTCGACGCCGCGACGATCGATCGCGCGGTCGACGCGCTGCGCGACGCGATCGAGTTCGCGGCGGCGCTCGCCGAGCCCGGACGCGAGCGTCCCGTCGTCTGCACGATGTTGCCGTCGCTCGCGGAGCGCAAGGCCGTCGTGTCGAGCGCCGCGCTCGACGACGCCGTGCGGACGATCGCGTCGATCGCCGAGCGCGAGGGAATCCTCGTCGCGGACCACGCCGTCGAAGCCGACGCGCGGCTTGCGGTCGGCGTCGATCCGCCGGCGGCGTTCGCGTCGAGTGCCGATCCTGTCGCGCTCGTAGCCCAGGCCGGCGCGCGGCTCGCGTCGGCCCGCCTCGTCGACCTCTTCCGGAGCGGACTGCGCGGGCCGGTCGGCGAACCCGGCGAAGCACGGCTCGATCTCGATCACTACCGTGCCGCTCTCGACGTCGTTGGTTTTCGTCGCCCGCTCGTCGTCGACGCGAGGCAATGGCGCGACCCGCGCGGCGGACTCGTGATCTCGGTCGAGCGCTGGGCGGGCGGCCCGATCGCGCGACTTGGCGCCAGTCGTCCGGCGCAGAGCGAAGGGAGCGTCACCTGATGGCGCGGATGCGCATGGGTCGTCCGGGCACCGTCGAACGCGCCGTGCGGATCATCGGCCACGGCATCGACCTCGTCGAGAATCAGCGCATCGCCGCGATGCTCGACGCACACGGCGAGCGCTTCACCGAGCGCTGCTTCACCGTGACCGAGCGCTCGTACGCCGAGCAAGGTGCGCGACTGCGGGTGCAGCGCTACGCCGTGCGCTTCGCAGCGAAGGAAGCGGTGCTCAAGGCGCTCGGCACCGGTTGGGCCGACGGCATCTCGTGGACCGACATCGAGGTGCTGCGCCTCCCGAGCGGCGAACCGAAGCTCCTCCTCTCGGGTCGCGCGGCGACGATCGCCACCGAGAAGGGCGTCGTCGACTGGTGGCTGAGCATGAGCCACACCGACCAATTCTCGATGGCCAGCGCGATCGCGTGCGGAACGAGCGAACCGCGCGGCGAGTGATGCGGGGGCGCGGTGCGCGGATCGCGCGGTTCGGTTCTCACGGAGGTCCGGAGGCGCGGAGGGCACGCGGAGGCGAGTCGCGGGGCGGCGCTGATTCGCACCTCTCCCGCGACTGACTCGATGCTCGCGACACGGGCTCCTGCGGGAGAGGTCGACGACGCTTCGCCGTCGGGTGCTGGTCAACGCGCGGCGCACGCGTCGTGCAATACTGCGACCCATGTCTCCAAGCGATCGCGCCAGCTTCGACGCGCAAGCCGAGCACGGCGGACTCGTCGTCCTCTCGCGACGACTGATGAGCGACCAGCTCACGCCGGTGCTCGCGTATCGACGGCTCGTCGCGGCCGACGCCCGCACCGCGCCGTCGTTTCTCTTTGAAAGCGTCGAGACCGGCGGCAACGTCGGGCGCTATTCGATCCTCGGGGCACAGCCGCGGCTGCAGGTCGTCGCGACGGCGCACCACGTCGAAGTGCACGACCATCGCAACGGCGCCCGCACGCGCCGCGACGGCGCGGATCCGTTGAGCGTGCTGCGTTCGCTTGCTGGCGCGGATCGTCTCGCGCCGCGATCGGCGCTCGCCGCGCTCAAGCTGCCCGGCTGCTTCTTCGGCGGCTGGGTCGGCTACGCGGGCTACGACACGGTGCGCTACCTCGAGCCGGGCAAGCTGCCGTTCGAGCGGGCCCCGCGCGACGATCGCGGCCTCGCCGATTTCCAGTTCGGCCTGTATCGACAGGTGGTCGTCATCGATCACGTCACGAAGACGCTGCATGCGATCGTCAGCACGTCGCTCGCCGAGCATCCGAACCGCGACGTCGCGTGGCGATCGCTGAACGCGGACCTCGAGCAACTCGTGGCCCGCATCGAGACGCACAGCGTGCCCTTGCCCGCGGGCGCGATCGAGATCGATCCGTCGCATCGCCCCGAGACGCCGCGCTCGGCGACGACGCGCGACGAGTTCGAAGCCGCGGTGCGCAAGGCCCAGGAGTACATCGCCGCGGGCGATGCGTTCCAGATCGTGTTGTCGCAGCGGCTCGAGCGCGTCACGGAGCGCGATCCGTTCGAAATCTATCGCGCGCTGCGGGTCGTGAATCCGAGCCCGTATCAGATTTACTTACAGGCGGCGGGCTGCATCTTGGTCGCCGCAAGCCCGGAAATACTTTGTCGCGTGCGCGGCGGCGTCGTCACGAATCGTCCGCTCGCAGGTACGCGCCCGCGCGGCGCGACGCCCGACGACGACGCGCGACTCGAGCGTCAACTGCTCGCCGACGAGAAGGAACGCGCCGAGCACGTGATGCTCGTCGACCTCGCCCGCAACGATCTTGGTCGCGTGTGCGACGTCGGCTCGATCGCGATTGAGCGCTGCATGGACGTCGAGCGATTCAGCCACGTCATGCACATCTCATCGACGGTGACGGGAAATCTGCGAGCGGGTCTCGACAGTTGGGACGCGCTCCGCGCGACGCTCCCCGTCGGCACGGTCTCGGGCGCGCCCAAGGTCCGTGCGATGCAGATCATCGACGAGCTCGAACCCGTGCGCCGCGGTCCATACGCGGGCGGTATCGGCGCGGTGAGCTACGACGGCGACATGGACATCGCGCTCGCGCTCCGCACGATGGTGATTCCGACGACGCACGACCGCGCGCCGTGGACGGTGCATTTGCAGGCCGGCGCCGGCGTGGTGCTCGATTCGGTGCCCGCGAACGAGTACGAGGAGACGCTGAACAAGGCGGCTGCGCTCGGCCGCGCGATCGACCTCGCGGAGGCGGCGTTCGGGGAAGGCTGATCGCGCGACGTTCTTCGTCTCAACACGGAGTCCGGAGTTCCGGAGGGCACACGGAGGAGGCGAGAGCCATTCAGCTCGAAGTCGCGGAGAGCGGGAGGGATCGCGGAGCAGGCGTCGGCGCGGCTGCGCGCCGTCGGTGGTGATGACGGCCACGCTCAGAACGGCTCTCGATCGCGCCGCGCATTGAGATCCTCCCTCGACGTGCGCGAGCACGTCGGGGGAGGGGGACCATCGCGCAGCGATGGTGGTGGGGGTGCATCACGAGCGCGATCTCGCTGGCGTGATGCGTCGTCATCGCCGTCGCGCCGGGCGCTGTCCGCCCCCCTCCACCGTTCGCTGGCGCGAACGGTCCCCCTCCCCCCGTCGCACGCGACGTGGGGAGGATCTCTGTTCGACGCTCGATCGCGCCGCTCCGCGATGGTGGTGAAGGCAATCGTCGTGTGACGTGGCTCGTCACGAGTTCCGAGCGTCGCGATCATCTGGATCAGCCGACAGATCCAATGAACGCGAGCACACGCGATGTCGCATCCTCGGCAGTGGCTTGAACCCTGGTTCGTCTCCGCGTCTTCCTCCGCGAACTTCGCGCCTCCGCGCTGAATGCCTTGCTCCCTGTGCCCTCCGTCCCTCCGGACTCCGTGTTGAATCCGACGCGCTGAATCGCCGGGTCGTCCCGCGTTGAATCCGAAGCGCCGCCGCGCGCCGCCCGCTACAGTGGCCGCATGCACGCCGCGGAGCTGCGCCAGATTCGCAAGGTCTACTACAAACCCGACGGCAGCGTGCTGGTCGAGGCGCTGAAGGGCATCGACCTCGCGGTGCCGCACGGCCAGTACCTCGCGATCATGGGCGCGTCGGGCTCGGGGAAGTCGACGCTCATGAACGTGCTTGGCTGTCTCGACCGGCCGACGTCGGGCGACTACTTCCTCGACGGCAAGAACGTCGCGCAGATGCCCGACGACGAACTCAGCCGCGTGCGCGGCGAGCGCATTGGTTTCGTCTTCCAGTCGTTCAACCTCATCACCGAACTCACGATCGTCGAGAACGTCGAGGTGCCGCTCTTCTATCAACGCGTGCCTCGACTGGTGCGCCGCGAGCGTGCGGTGCGACAGCTCGAACGCGTCGGTCTCGGCGATCGTCTCGGGCATCGACCGACGGAGTTGTCCGGCGGACAGCAGCAGCGTGCGGCGATCGCCCGGGCGCTGGTCACGTCGCCCGCGATCCTCATGGCGGACGAACCGACCGGCAATCTCGACAGCGCCACCGGCGAGTCCATCCTCGAACTCTTCGAGGATCTGCACGCCGAAGGCCTCACGCTCCTCATGGTGACGCACGACAACCGCATCGCCGACCGATGCGAGCGCATCTTCCGGCTGAAGGACGGGCTGATCGAGTTCGACCGGCCGGGCGGCGGACAGAACCGCAAGCGCGGCGTGGCGACGAGGACGAACGCCGCCGCGTCGGTCACGCCTTCGTGATCTTGTAGCCGAGCTTGGTGATCGCCTCTTCGACGTTCTTGCGAACGCTCTCGTCGGTGACCACGATCGTCGCGGTTTTCTTGTCGAGCACGACCTCGCACGAGACGACGCCCTTGACCTTCTTCACCTTCGCGGTGATCGCCTGCACGCAGCCGTCGCAGTGCATGCCTTCGACGGTGTACTTCAGCGTGACGTTGTCGGCGGCGACAAGGACGTAGGGCGAACCGGTCGGCGCGGCCACCAAGTTACTGGCGGCGAGGGCGATGACCGAGGAAGCGGCGAGGACGGCGAGTGAAATCGTGCGAAGCATGTCGGCATCGTAGGGCGAAGCTGCGTGGACTTGCACGCGGAAGAAAGAAAACGTCCCTCGAGCAGGACTCGAGGGACGCTACCGCATCCGTTCGCCACGGACGGATGTCACCGTCGGATCGATGCTCGACATGGTCGGCATCGGCCACAGCAGGTCATCGAATCACGGCGTCGCGCACGGTCCCCAGCCTCCGAGCAGGATCGCGAGGTCCGCGCCGTTCGTCGTGCCGTCGCCGTCGAGGTCGCTCACGCCCGAGGAGCCCCATCCGCCGAGCACCATGGCCAGGTCGGCGCCGTTCGTCGTGCCGTCGCCGTTCAGGTCGGTGGGGCAGGGCGCTTGGCAGGTGCCGGTCGTCGAGATCGTGATCGCACCGGTGCCGCTCCCGCTGTAACCGCCGACGCGGATCCAGTACCGCGCGCCACAGGTTCCGGAGAACGTGACCTTCGAGGTGAGACCGGCGCAGCCCGGCGCGTCGTCGTTGCAGGCGACGAGCGAACCGCCGCTGCCCGGACAACCGTTGTACACCGCGAGCCTCGTGTCGTAGTCGGCGGCGCCGCACGTCGAGACGATGACCGAGCCGTTGACCGTCGAGTCGTACGTGAACCACACATCGTCGACGAACGAGAGGCCGAAACCTTCGTCGCACGAGGGATCGAGCGCCGCCGCGCTGGTGGTCGCGCCGACGGTGCTAAACGGCGTCGTACCCGAGCCGATCGGTGTCGCGTGTCCGCACTCGTCGTTCGCGTAGACCTGGGCGTAGCAGAGCTGGTCGGCCTCGTCCACGCAGATGCCGTCCCATTGCACGTCGCAGCAGAACGGATCGATCGTGCAGACGCTGGTGCAGCACACGCTGTCGGAGCAACCGGCGGAACCCTGGCTCAGGCAATCGTGGTTCGTCGACGGGCAGATGGAACCGGGAGCGCTCAGGCCGATGTTCATCGTGCTTGCGTCGATGTGCAGGTTCACCTGGTTGATGGCGTTCGGGAAGCCCGCGAGCGCCGGGAACTGGGCGGTGAACTCGATCGAGAACTGCGTCGCCGAGATCGGCTGGAGGTTCACGGTGCTCGGGAGAATCTTCGCTCGACGATGCAAGCCGCCGGAGATGCCGTCGAGCTCGACGGTGGTGAAGACGTCGAAGAAGCTCGACAGCGTCGGGGGAACCGCTGGTCCCTGGAGCTGATGTCGCAGGTCGAGCCAGAACCACTCTTGCGGCAAGGTCGACGGAGGGAACGCGGGAATCGCCTGCGCATAGGCGCTTGAGACGCCCGGTGCCGTCGCGCTCACGTCGATGATCGCGCTCACGTTCACCATCTGGTTCGCCTGCGCGACGATCGCGCCCTGATGGGCGGCCTCCATGCGGCCGCGGAAGCCGTCCCAGTTCGTGCTCGGTCCGGGCAGTCCCGGGAACACGCCGTTGGCGATCACGTGGGACTCGACGATGCGCGCCGTCCCCTGCAGACCCGGCAGCGCGGAATTCTGGAGGTTCGAGATCAATTGCCACGGTAGCGCGGCGGCGAGATGGCCCGCCGAGCCGCCGTCGGCGCAGTCGTAATCGGGCGGCACGCTGCAATCCACGTAGAGGCCGGCGCCGCCGCAGGCGAGCGCCGCGGTGCCGTCGGACCACGTGCCGTTCACGTCGATGCGCGATTCGCAGCACGAGCCGCAGCCGCACATCGGCCACGAACGATGCGCAACACCGACGACTCGCGACTCACCCGGGAGGAGCGTGAGCGTCTTGGTGATGTGCGGAATGGGGAACCCCATCGGATTCGGAGGCAACGACAGGCAGCCGTCAGGACCTAACGTTTCCACCCAGCCGATCGGGAAATTGTCGCCGTTGCCGGGATCGGAGATGGAGAAGAGTCCTTCGCCGCTGCCGGCGACGAAGCCCGTGCCGGCACCGAGTCGCGCGGTCTGCTCGCTGTCGGCGACGAGGTTGACGGTGACCGACTCGCTCGGGTCGTTGTTCGTGAACCGGAAGAGGTGCACGCGCTGGTCGCCGGGATGCGCCGTCTGAATCGACGGCGTCACGAGCTGCATGTCGAGTCTCGGGAGGGTCGGATCGAGCGGCGACGCTTCGACGACGCAGAACTTCGTATCGCCGAACCCGGTGGTCGTCGAGCCGTCGGACCACGTCGTCGTCGCGCTCCCCGCGACGGTGCAGATGCGGGGCGGGCCCGGCGGAATGAATACGGGTACGAGCGCCGGGTATGCGCCCGGCGCCGGCGTCGGAATGACGATGCCGCCAACGGCGCCCGGAGGCGGCGCGCATCCGATGGTCAGACTGATCGTGGTCGTGAGCGGCGCGGGACATCCGTTGCCGAACGCGGCCACGCCGACGGTGACCGGGAACATCACGATGCCGCCGAAGAACGCGACCGGGAAGATCGCCGGTCCGGCCTTCGTGAGCGTCGTCGTCTTGCCGCAGACGGCAGGGGGCGGCGCGCCGCCGCAACCGTCGACACGGCTGTTGGTCGTCAGGAACGCGCCGGCGGCGGTGGCCGCCAGGCAACACGCAGCGACGCCGCGCAGCGGAGCGCGGCGTCGAGCACGGACGGTGCGGGAAAGGCGGACATCGCGGTTGTTTCGCAGGCGGAACATGGGTTTCTCTCGATCGTGGGCCCGTGCGTGGGCCCAGATGACGCGACGGCCGACGAGCCTCGCGGGCGACGATCGGCGGTCGATGGACGCACTCGCCGTGACGCGAACGCTCGCGCCGGCCGTGCCGCTCCCATGCGACGCATGCGTCGCGCGTCCCTCATTCACTCGCGCGTATTGCTCTCGCCGTGCCGCGACTCGACAATGCGGCCACATGGCTCGACCCCCCGGCGATCGCGACGAACGATCGAACGCCCGCGCGGAGGGGGCGAGCGGCGCGGCGTCGGACGAGCGACGTCACGCGGCGCAGACGCTTCTTCCCGTGCTCTACGACGAGCTGCGCAAGCTCGCCGAGGCCCGCATCGCCGGCGAGCGCGCCGGCGGCACGCTGCAGGCGACGGCGCTGGTGCACGAGGCCTACGTGCGGCTCGTCGACAAGACCGGCGCCGCGGAGCGCCGCCAGTGGGACAGCCCCGGGCACTTCTTCGCCGCCGCGGCGATCGCGATGCGCCGGATCCTGGTCGAGCGGGCCCGGGCCCGCGGGCGCGTCAAACGCGGCGGCGGTCGCGAGCGCGTCGCGCTCGACGACCTGGCGATCGCCGTCGACGACGAATCGGTCGACATCGTGGCGCTCGACGCGGCGCTCACGAAGCTCGCCGGCGTGGACCAGCGCAAGCAGGACGTGGTGATGCTGCGATTCTTCGCCGGCCTGTCGATCGAGCAGTGCGCCGCCGAACTCGGCGTCGCCGTCGCGACGGTGGAACGCGACTGGACGTTCGCGAAGGCGTGGCTCTACCGGGAATTGGAGCGCGGCGCGGGGGACGCGAACGATGCCGGCGCCTGACGCGCGGCGAGCGGAGGAGCTCTTCTTCGCCGCCCTCGATCGCCCGCCGGAGGAGCGTCGCGCGTGGCTGCGCGCCGCCTGCGGCGACGACGCGCCGCTCCACGACGAGGTCGCCTCCCTCGTCGACGCGGCGGCGCGCGGCTCGGGCGCGAGCTCGGACTTTCTCGAGTCGCCCGCGGCGGTGGTGCGCGATCCCGCCTCGAGCGCTGCACGCGCGCTCGTGGGCCGCACGGTCGGCGACTTCGCGATCGCCGACGTGTTAGGCGAAGGCGGAATGGGCGTGGTCTACCGCGCGGAGCAGATGCACCCGCGGCGCGTCGTCGCCCTCAAGCTGGTGCGTCCGGGCCTCGCCACGAGCGCCATGATTCGGCGCTTCGAACTCGAGGCCGAAGCGCTCGGTCGCCTTCGGCACCCGGGCATCGCCACGATCCACGCCGCGGGCACCGCCGATCTGGGCTCGGGAGCCCAGCCGTATTTCGCGATGGAACTCGTCGAGGGCTTGCCTCTCAACGCGTATCTCGCCACGCGGCGGCTCGGCGTTCGGCAACGCGCCGCGCTCCTGCGCGATATCGCGTCGGCGGTGCAGCACGCGCACCAGAACGGCGTCATCCATCGCGACATCAAGCCCGACAACATCGTCGTCGAGGATGGCGAGGACGGAACGCCTCGACCTCGCGTGCTCGACTTCGGCGTCGCTCGCCTCACGCGGCGCGACGGTGCCGCGCCATCGACGGTTGCTACCGAGGCGGGACGCGTCGTCGGCACGCTCCAGTACATGAGCCCGGAGCAGGTCGAGACCGGCGACGTCGACACGCGCTCGGACGTCTACGCGCTCGGCCTCGTCGCGTGGGAGGCGTTGGCCGGGCGACCGGCCCGCAGCGTGGGCTCGGGCAACTTCGCCGAGTTCGTTCGGACCATCGTCGACGTCGATCCGCCGGCGCTGCGCAACGCGGCTCCGGAGGTGCCCTTGGACCTCGCGATCGTCGTCGGCAAGGCGCTGGCTCGCGAACCGGAGCGGCGATACGCGACCGCGGGCGAACTCGCGGCGGACATCGATCGCTTTCTCGGGCACCAGCCGATCGCCGCTCGCCCGCCGACCGCCGCGTACACGCTCTCGCGCTTCGCGCGTCGTCATCGCACGCTCGTCGTCGCGGCGGGCGTGATCCTCGCGCTGCTGGTGATCCTGGTGCCTTGGCTCGCGATCGCGCTCGTGCGCGAGCGCGAGGCGAAGGCTCAGGAAGCGCAGCGGGCGCTCGACTCGTCGTCGGTGGCGTCCTACTTCATGCACGTGCTTCGGCTCGATCCGAACGCGCCCGGCGCCACGCAGATCGATACCGACTCGGTGAAGTCGCTGCTGCGGCAGCTCGAAGAGCGCCTCGACGATCGCTTCGCCGACCGGCCGCTGCCGAAGGTGCGCGTGCTGAACGAGATCGGCGAGTCGTACAACGTGCTTACCGAGTACGACGCGTCGGAGCGGGTATTCGCGAAGGCGCTCGCGATCTGCGACGCGTCGTTGCCGAAAGACCACGAGCTGCGCGGCGCCGCATTGCACGGGCTCGGCGCCGCCGAGTGGTTCAAGGGGCTGCGCGACAAGGCGTATCTGGCGAAGGCCAAGGACCACTACGAGCAGGCGCTTGCGATTCGCGTCGCGGCGCTCGGCCGCGAGCACAACGACACGGCGCTGACGATGCGGCATCTCGCCGCGACGCTGCGGTCGCTCGGCAGGCCCGACGACGCGGAAGCGCTCTACCGCGAGTCGCTCGCGATACACGAGCGATTGCATGCAGCGGGAGATCCGCTCGCGGACACGACCATGGTCGCGAGCGGCTACAACGGCCTTGCCTCGCTGATGACGAGCAAGGGCGACCACGCCGAAGCCGAGCGACTCTATGCGAAGTCGCTCGATCTCATGCGCGGCGTACCGGAATCGGAGCGGCGCGTCGTCGACGAGGCACGCGTCCTTCGCAACCTCGGCGCATCCCGCGGATTGTTGGGACGCTACGAGGACGGCGAAGCGGCGCTCACCTCGGCGGAGGCGATCTTTCGCCAGCAGCTGGGCGACAAGCACCGCGAAGTCGCCACGACGCTCGTGTATCGCATGCGATTCGAGACCCGCCGCGGCGACGCGACCGCGGCGCGAGCCTGCGCACAACGCGTGGTCGACGACTTCGGGTTGCCGACCAACGACCCGCTGCTCGCCGAGGCGACGCGGCTGCTGTCGTCACCATGACGGTGCGAGCCGCGCGCGTTGCACGAGAGGAGTGGGCGCGACGAGCCACGGTTGCCGGGTCATCGGGGGCACGGCCCCCACGCGCCGAGCAGGACCGCCAGGTCCGCGCCGTTCACCGCGCAGTCGGGCGTCAGATCGGCGGGGCACGACGAGCACGACGCGCATCGGCCCCACGCGCCGAGCAGGATCGCGAGGTCGGCGCCGCCGACGATGCCGTCGCCGTCGAAATCGCCGACGCACACCGATGGTCGCGGCACGCCGCAGAGCGTGAAACCGGCGTTGTAGAGGTCCTTCGGATCCTGGCCGGGATACTGCTGGAGCGTCGTCGTCGGCAGCGTGAACGCCTGGAACCCCGGCTCGGGGAACGCCGCCGATCGCCACGCGAACGGGTTGTTGGCGGAGTCGAGGACGTTGATCCCGTTGTCGGCGCACAGGAACCACGCGAAGTTCGCGACGACCGCCGGTCCGAGCGCGTTGTCAGCGTAGAGCGTGAGCCAATAGTTGCCGGGCCCGAGGTCGAAGCCGGGCGCGAGCGCGATCATGTGATCCTCGTCCGCAGGCGATCCCGCGATCGGCAGGTCGCTGGGTGCGGGGAACGGCACCGCCCCGGTGACAAGCTGGTCGCCGTTCAGCGGCCGCGTCGTGCCGGCGCGCTTCCACACGATGTAGTTCAGCGTCTGGTTCGTCGAGCCGGTGGGCGAGAATCCGTAGCCGTGGATCTCGGTGATGCGATATCCGCTCCCGTTCGGGCCGGGCGGGACCGTGAATGGCTGTGCCATCCAACGCTGCGGCTGCGCCGGCGACAACTTGCCGGACGACAACCCGACGTGCGTTGGAGCGTAGTTGCCGGCGCTGTTCGCGTCGTACATCGTCTTGTGCGTCGCGCCGGTCGTGTAGACGAGTTGCGCGAGCGACGCGGTGATCGTGCTGATGCCCGACGCAGGAACACCTGAGTTCACGTGCCCGCCGACGCGCACGAGGTACCACAGCCCGTCGGCGGGGACGGTGACGTCGAGTTGGCTTGCGCCGCCCACGACTCCGCATCCGTCGTCGTCGCAGCCGACGAGATGCGTCCCATCGAACACCGCGGTCGGGTCGACGGTGGGCGATGCGCCGAGTTCGTAGACCGCCATCGTCGAGTCGAAGTTCGTCGCGCCGCAGAGCGAGAGATGCAGCTTGCCCGCCGTCGGCGCGAAGACGCGGTACCAGACGTCCTTGCCGGGAGCGCACTCCGGCGCGTCGTCCGGCCCGTCGGTCGACGCGAACGTCGTGTCGGACGTCGCGACCGAGCCGATGGCGAGGAGCATGGCGTTCGGTGCGCAGTCGTTCGGTGGCACGCCGCCTCCCGCAGTGCACGAGTACGGCGCGTCGAGGCACTGCGCCAACGCGATCGTCGCGCAGCCGAGGTCCCAATTCGAGTCGCAGCACGAGGGGTCGATCGCGCACACCGTCTCGCAGCAGCCGAGGTCGGAGCACCGCGGCGTCGGATGCGGGATCCCGCACGGTCCGGCGCCGGGATTGCCGCAGCCCGGATGCGGTGGATTCGCGGCCGTCAGCCACAGGAGATATTCGACCGGACAGAGCGGGCCGGCCGGCGCGAACGCGTCGACGGTCACGATCACCACGTGATCGCCCGCCGGCAACGGAACCGCCTCGGAGACGAGCGGGCAATCGCTCGACGTGGCGCTGAATACGACATCCTGCGTCGGGCACTGGTCACCTTGCAGGATGAAGAGTTCCGCGTTCGGCGCCGGCACGCCTTCGGCGACGTTGTGCACCAGCGTCGCCTTCACGAACGCGGGCGCGTTGAGATGGAAGCGATACCAGTCGAGGTCGCGCGCGTTCGGCATCACGGTGCCGGTCGTCCCGCACGCGGCGAGGTAGCTCGTGGGACTGAGCGTGCCGAGGTTCTGGAGCGGATTGCCGGGTTCGCCGCATCCGCCGTTCGGGTCGGGCACGAGTCCGCACTGGAACGCGTCCGCATCCTCGGTCGCCGACAGCGGGCACTGCACGTCGCAGGGCAGCTCGAGGAAGTCGACGCCGGTGAGATTGATCGAGTATTGGCCGGCGACCGTGCCCGGCGCGTGCGACCAGGTTTGCAGCGGTTGACTTGCGCCGACGCCGTCGGGGCCGCTCACCTCGGTTCCGTTCGACGACTGGTCGTTGAAGATCGGGCCTGCGCCGCTGAGCGGCTTGTTCTCTTTGCTTGAGATCGCGAGGAGATAGAGGCCCGGACCCGGCACGATCTGTCCGGTGCCGTCGGTCGCTGGCGGCGCGACGCGCGAGAAGATCGTCGGGAACGCCAGGGGATTGTTGTCGTTCGAGAGCAGGCCGAAGCCGTTCACGTTGAACAGCCAGAGCTGCGTATCGAAGTTGGTGCCCGTCGGATCGACCGTCGCCGAGAAACCGATGGGATCGACGATGTTGATGAGATAGACGTCTTCGAAGTCGGGGCTGTCGGCGGTGCCGTTCAGCTCACCCTTGATGCGCCCCACGCCGCCGGACGGGCCGGTGACGGGCTGCGACGTGCCCGGTGTCGAGCCTGCGTCGGGAATCTCCTCGAACGTCGGCCCGGCCCACGCGGGCGCTGCGGCGACGCCGGCCGCGAGCAGCGCGGCGAGTCGCGGACCGAACGAGCTGCGATCGCGCATCGAGCACCTCCCGAGACGACATGCGTCGATCGCCAAGCCTAACCCTCACGCGATCCCACGCCACGACAAAAACGAGAAGTCCGCACCGTTCGGCGCGGACCCGACTCGCGCAACCCGGCGGCGGCTGCTCCGCGCGGGTCGAACACCGTTTCAGATGCGGAAAACGAGGGCCCGCGCCGAGCAAGCCTCGGCGCGGGCCGACGATGGCCTCAACCTGCCTCGTGCGCGAGGGCCTTCACGAGATCGCCGAGCACGGCCTTCGCGTCGCCGAACAGCATGTAGGTGTGGTCGGCGAAGTACAGCTCGTTGTCGATGCCCGCGAAGCCGGGGTTCTTGCTGCGCTTGATCGCGAGCGTCGTGCGAGCCTTGTCGGCGTTGATGATCGGCATGCCGTAGATGGGCGAGCTCTTGTCGTAGCGCGCCGCCGGGTTCACGACGTCATTGGCGCCGACGACCAGCGCGACGTCGCACTGCGGCATGTCGGGGTTGATCTCGTCCATCTCGACGAGGTCGCTGTAGGGGATATCCGATTCGGCGAGCAGCACGTTCATGTGTCCCGGCATGCGGCCCGCGACCGGGTGGATCGCGAACTTCACCGAAATGCCGCGTCGGCGCAACTGGTCGTACAGCTCGCGGGCGCGGTGCTGCGCCTGCGCGACGGCCATGCCGTAGCCCGGCACGATGACCACGAGCGACGCTTGCTCGAGCACCTGCGCCGCTCCTTCGATCGTCTCGGCCTTGTACGCCCGGGTTTCCTTGCCCGCGCTGGCCTGTACCTGCCCGAACGCTCCGAACAGGACGTTCGTGAACGACCGGTTCATGGCCTTGCACATGATGATCGAGAGGATGAGGCCGCTGGCGCCATCGAGCGCGCCCGCGGTGATCAGCAGCTTGTTGTCGAGCACGAAGCCCATCGCCACCGCCGAGAGGCCGGCGTACGAGTTCAAGATCGAGATGACCGTCGGCATGTCCGCGCCGCCGATCGGGATGATGAGCAGCACGCCGAAGAGGAGCGACAGCGCGACGATCGTGAGGAACGCCGCCGTCGCCCACGTCGCGGTCGGGTAGAAGACGAGCGACACGCCGAGGATGAACGCGAGGCCGAGGAGGCCGATGTTGGTCGCGTTCTGTCCCTTGTAGGTGACGGGGCGCTGCGGGATCCAGGAGATGTCCTGCAGCTTGCCCGCCGCCATGAGGCTGCCGGTGAACGTGAGTCCGCCGAGGATGACCTCGGCGATGATCGCGGTCATGCGGAGCTTGGTGAGCTCGCCCGCTTCGCCGACCCAGAGGAAGTACTTGGCGATGCCGACGAGCGCGGCGGCCAGGCCGCCGAACGAGTGCGACAGCGCGGTTCGTTGGGGGACCGCGGTCAGCGCGACGCGCGAGAGCGGAACGCCGACGGCGACCGCCGCGAGCATCGCGAGCACGATCCAGAGGTGATGGACGACGTGCGGATTCGACCACGTGGCGCCGATGGCCAACGCCATGGCGACCACGCCGGCGTACACCGCGCGGCGCGCGGTGCGCGGGTCGTTCATCCAGTGCAGCGACAACACGAAGAGGGCTGTCGCGACGAGGTAGCAGAGTTGGACGGCTGCGTTCATGACGGCTTCCGTCCTTCCGTCGCTGAGGTTGCGGGCGCCTGACCGGCGGCCGGGCGATCCGGCTGCTTGAACATCTTGAGCATGCGGTCAGTGATCAGGAAGCCGCTGATGATGTTGGTCATGGACGCGAAGAGCGCGATGGCGCCCATGATGCGGATCCCCACCGGATAGTCGCCGCCAGTGACCAAGAGCGAACCGACGACGGCAATCGCGGATATCGCGTTCGTCAATGACATGAGCGGCGTATGCAGGAGTCGCGAGACTCGCATGACGACGCCCAATCCGACGAACGTCGAGAGGACCAGCACGAAGAGCATCGACCAGTGGTCGACCGGCGGGCTGGTGGGGGCGGAGGAAGCGGGTTCGCTCGATGCCATGGCGGTCGCGCTCCAAGCGACGACCGGGCCGACGACGACGAGGGGCCGCACGATCGGGTTTGCGATCCTGAGGGGGATCGCGATGAGACGTGGGTGCGTGTACACGCGGAGCCTCCAACAAAGGCGAAGGCACAGTGTTGAGGAAACGGGTCGCGCGGTCAAACGCGACGCGCGCGGCGCGATCGCCACCGCGATGCGCTGCGCGCGGATCGCCGAGACCTCTTCGTGCATCTGTTAGGCAGCGCCGATCGCGGCGCGTGCGCGTTGCCAGCGCGACGCGGGTCAAGCTCGCCACGTCGTCGCTCTGATAGGCCGGCGACGCGATGCGTCTCGCGCCGCGACTCGCATGTTAGATCACTTCGCGCGTGCAATGAGCGACGCTGGTCGGTACAACGAAACAACTACGGGAGGTCCGTGATGGGAAAGCTCATGCGAATTCTGGCGGCGGGGATCGTCGGCGGCCTCGTGATGTTCATCTGGGGCGCGGTTTCCCACATGGTGCTCCAGATGGGAACCGGCGGGATGCGCGGACTCCCGAACGAGGCCGCGCTCATCGCGCCGATGCAGGCGGTGCTCAAGGAGCGTGCGATCTACTACGCGCCGTGGAACGAGGCGATCACCACCGGCAAGGAAATGACCGAAGCGGAAGGGAAGGCGTACGAGGAGCGCCATCGCAACGGCCCGGTCGCGTTCATCGTGTGGCAACCCGTGGGCGGCGAGATGATGCCGCCGTCGCGCCTCTTGAACGAGTACCTCTCGAATGCCGCGGCCGCGATGCTCGCGGCGATCGTGCTCGCGTCCGGCCTGAACTGCTACTGGTCGCGAGTGCTCGCGTGCGTGCTCATTGGCCTGGCCGGATGGCTGTCGATCAGCGTGTCGGAGTGGAACTGGTGGAACTTCCCGTGGGAGTACATCCGCGACGAGGGCGTCGACCAGGCGATCGGCTGGCTGCTTTCGGGATTCGCCATCGCGGCGATCGCGCCGCGGTGCCGGAAGTCGGCGCCGAGCTGTGGAACCGCCGCTCCGTGAGTCGCGTCAGGCCTTGAGGACGACGGCTTTCCGGTACTCGGCGCCCAGCACCTTCGTCGCCGGCGCCTTCATCCAATCCTCGAGGATCGCCGCGTAGACCGAGCGGAAGTCGACGGTGTGCCTGAGGTCGCCCTGATCGAGATCGACGAGCGACGGATGTTCGCCGAGGAGACCGGCGCGCACCTTCGCTCCCATGAGGAAGAGCGGAGCGGCGGTGCCGTGGTCGGTGCCACCGGAGCCGTTCTCGCGCACTCGGCGCCCGAACTCGCTGAACGCGAGCGTGAGCGTGCGCGAGTCGTTGCCCTGGGCCGCGAGGTCGCGCTGGAACGCGAGCATCGCGTCGCCGAACTGGCGCATCAGGTTCGCGTGCGTTCCGGCCTGGCCGGCATGCGTGTCGAATCCGGACATCGACGCGTAGTAGACCCGCGTCGGCATGCCGTCGCGGATCATCGCGGCAATCGTCCTGAGTTGCCGCGCCAGCGCCGAGTTCGGGTAGTTCGCGAGCGACTCGCGCTCGACGGCGCGACGGATGCGGTCGCTCGACACCTGCGCGTCGAGCGCGGTGCGCATGAGGAACGCGGTCTCGGAGTTCGGCGCGGCGCCGGGCAGCGCGCCCGCGCGATTGCTGTCGGCGTACGGCTGCGCGAGCGACTCGTGCAGGTCCGTGCCCAACCAGCGGAAGAGTTCGGGTCCTTCGAAGGCGATCGGCTTTTGCACGTCTCCCACCATCGCGAGCGGGGCGGTGCGGCCGATCGAGATCGCCGCGTCCGCGCTCGGCGAGCCGTTGCATGTGCAGTCGAAGTAGCGACCGATCCAGCCCGCGCCCTTGCCGTCGACGCGGCCGGTCTGCCAGATGTCCATCGACGCGAAGTGCGATCGGTTCGGATTCGGATAGCCGGCGCCCTGCACGATCGCCAGTCGCTCGCCGTCGAACAGTTCCTTCAGCCCCGTGAGGTTCGGATGCAGCCCGATGCCCTTGGAGGTGTCGAGCGCAAGGGCCGCCTGCGGTCCTCGCCCTGGCGCGGCGATCGCGAGCCGCGGCCGCGCCTGGTGGTACGCGTCGGCGCCGTACGGCACGACGGTGTTGAGCCCGTCATTGCCGCCGCCGAGTTGCACGACCACGAGAATCCGGTCGCCTTGCGCCGCCTGCGGCGCGAGCATGCCGAACGCGCTCGCCTGGATGAACTCGGGCACGGTCGCGCACAGCGATGCGAGCGTGAGCCCTTGCTGAAGAAAGACGCGGCGTGAGTAGGCGGTCGGTTCCGTCATGGTCTGGCCTTCAGCAGAGTTGGTATTCCGGCAGCGCCGTGACGAGCGCGAGCCCGCCGATGAGGCGATCGTTCTCGGGAGCGCCGGCGGTCGATCGCAAGAAACCGGCAATGGTGTCCACGCGTTGCGGTGAAGGTACGGTCCCGAGCGAAAATCGCAGCAGGAAGGTCGCGAGGTCAACGGGATCCGGCGCTCCGCCGGTCGCGTCCTTCAGGTCGGCGACGAGCGGCGTGGCGTCGAACCGGTCCGCGTTCTCCGCCCAGTCGAGGTGCGAGGGGCGCCGTCCGGTGAGGAGGTAGATCGCGATGTTCTGCCGCACGAAGTACGTCGCCGTGTTGATCCACGTGCGTCCGCCTTCCCAGCCCTTGACGTTCGGAGGCTGGAACAACTGCTGTCCCATGAGGTCGGCGGCGGCAACGAGCGTGCTCAGGCTTCGGGTCGGCGTCCGGTAGGAGCGGATCGTCTGGGCGATGAGCTGGATCGGGCTCTTGATGACCTGGCCCTGGTTGGCGTCGGCGTAGAAGTGTTCGCTGCGGAAAAGCGCCTTCAGCATCGGCCGCAACTCGTACTTCGCCTCGCGCAGCTCGCGGGCCATCGCCTTCACCACGTCGCGCCGCTGTTCGTCGAGCTTGCCCGGCGCGTCGTTCACGAAGAAGCGATAGAGCTTGAGGCAGATGAACTCGCTCGCGTCTTGGCGGCGGAGCAGGATCCTCACGACGTCGTCGCCGTCGAGCGCGCCGCGCACCCCGAGCACCTGCTTGGGCGTCGGATCGTGCTCGTTGGCGTCGAACGAGAACTGGTCGTCGCGGAACGTGTAGCCCGTGAGGGCGCGGGCCGCTTCCTTGATGTCGGTCTCGGTGTAGCCGTTGCCTTCGCCGAGCACGAAGAGCTCCATGAGCTCGCGGGCCAGGTTCTCGTTGGGGCGATTGCGTCGGTTCTCGTCGTTGTCGAGGTACTTCAGCATCGCCGGGTCGTGGACGACGGCGGCGACGAGCGTCGCGAAGTTGCCCGCCGCGTTCGCGCGGAAGAGCCCGTTCTGCGCGATCATGTGCCACGAGTCCTCGATCGTGCGATAGCCGGTGGCGAAGTGGCCGTGCCAGAAGAGCGTCAGCTTTTCCTCGAGGGGCCGACCGGTCTCGATGACGCGCCGCATCCACCAGCGCTGCGCCTCCGCGAGCTGTCCGCGGTCGCGCATCTCGCGGTCCTGTCGTTCGCGCTGCAGCCGCGCCAGCGTCGCCTCGTCGTTCGCCGCTCGCGCCCGCCGGGCCACGTCGAGTTCCTCCGCCGTCGGCGGCCTCATGATGTCGCGATCCCACTCGGGCGCCGGGTCAGCATCGATCGAGTCGAAGTCGACGAGGCGATCGACGGCCTTCGCGATGCCGAGGTCGCGCAGCGCTCGCGCGTCGGCGGGGGAACCGCCGAAGCCGGCGCGATTCAGCAGGTGCTGCGCCTTCCAGACGTCGAAGCCCTTCTCGGGCAGAGGATGCAGTGGGTTTGCGCTCATCGGTCGCCGCGCGAAGCGCGGACGAGTCGTCTATCGGTTCGCGCGGCGCTCACGACCGGCGCGAGATCGCGCGATTCGCGCGCGGAGCGAGGAGCGCCGCCACCACAAGGATGACCACTGGAACGGGCAAGAGCCACGTTCGAAGCGAGAGAAAACCGATCGCCGCGAAGGGGGCGAGCGCCGCGACGATCGCCGCGGCCGCGAGCAGCCGGCCGCGCGTGAGCGGCCACGCGGGGGCGAGGCCCGGCGACGGCTCCTGCGGCGGCGCCGCCGATCGGCGGATGAACAGGGCGACGTAGGCCGGGAACACGAGGCCATAGCAGCCGAGAAAGAGGAGATAGGTCGTCTCGAAGCCGATGGGAAGATCGGCGGCGATGGCCCCGGCGACGACCGGCACCACGATCGCGAGCTGCCGTCGGCGCTGTCCCGACGGACACGGTGCGACGCGGAGTTCCCGCAGGTGCGCCGCGATCGTGAACGTGGCCTGCACCGCCATGTGGGCGACGACCGCCGGCAGGAGCATCGCCTCGCCGTCCTCGGTGTACGCCGCGGTCAGCAGGATGATGCAGGCGAACGCGACGCCGAAGACGCCGAACGCGTGCACGCTCGCCGCCGACTGTCGCGCGCGATGGAACGTGCGGTCGAGCCACGGGCAGAGGAGAAATCCGAAGGCGACGATCGGCGCCGCCCACGCGAGTTGGGCGAACGTCGCGTCGCCGGAGCCGGGAACGCGACCGAGGCGCTCCGGCGTGACGACCGCCCACAGGGCGAGCGACGCGACCGCAGCCGCGCTGCCGAGCGCGGGCCAGAACGCGCCGCGGCCGAGCGAGAGCAGCACGCCGACGAAGATCGCGGCACCGGCGGCGGCCCAACCCGCGGGGAACGGATTTCCGGCCTCCGCGCTCGACGCGGCGACCGACGTCGCGAGCCACGCGAGGAAGAAGACCTGGTACGCGATGGTGACCGCGGAGAACGCGACCATCGCGCCGGCGTGGTCGCGGCAGAGTCCCTCGCTGTCGTCGCGCGAACACGCGTAGCCGAAGCCCGCGCAGCCGAGGACGTTCGGGACGGCGAAGACGAGAAACCCCGGCCAGCCGAAGTGGCGGATCAGGATCACCGGCAGATACATGCCGATGCACCAGGTCCAACTCGACGCGCAATAGAGTCCCCAGCCGACGGTGGAGGCGATCGGAGCGGCGGGGCGGGTCATGCGGGTGCGAGGGACGCGGGTGGTGGCCTGCGGGCGACGAGCGCGACGGCGGTCGAAACGTGCGGGTGCGGGGGGGCCGCGCCGCGCGGAAAGAGTACCGGTCGCACGCCTCGCCGTGGGCTGCGTCGCGCGACGCGAGGGCCTACGCCGATTCGAACACTCCCTAGCGCCCTCCGGGCGCACACTCGCTCTGGCCAGTTCGCCGTCTGGTGAGATCGTGGAGCGCGTGGAGCAAATGCGATCCGTATTACGCTTCGCATCGCCGGGTCGCAGCCCGCGGCGCCGGCGCCGCATCGATGTCCTTTCTCTCGCGCACTCGTCGATCGATTCATGGGTTCGCCGCGCTCGGTGCGGTGGCGCTTGCGATCGTGGTCGCGTCGTGCAAATCGGCGGACGCACCGCGGGAGATTCCTCCGGCGAGCCGAAGCTCACAGGCAAAGCGGCTCGGCTCGCGATTCGAGACGTGGCCCGCGATCAGCGGACTTGTCGAGATCGGACCCGATCGACTCGTCGTCGTGCACGACGTGAAGCCGAAGGCGAAGAGTCCTGCGCTCGGACTCGTTCGCGTCGGTCCGACCGCCGAGCGGAACTTCTACGAACCGATCGCGATCAGCCCGCCGGTCGAACCGCCGCTGAACGACATCGAAGCGATCGCGCTCGTGCCGCCCCGCAACGACGTCGCGGTGATCCTCGAGAGCGGCGGCGCCGGGACCGCGCAGCGGGCGGTGCTCGTCGAGTTCGCCGCGCACGGCGATACCTGGAGCGCCCGGACGATCGGCGCGCCCGTCGATCTTGGTCACGGCGACGGCAGCCTCACGAACATCGAAGCGCTCGCCGTCGAGTCGGCGTCGCTCGACGCGTCGACCGCGGTCGTGCTCGTCGCGGACCGTTCATCGGTTGACGCAACGCGGCGAGCCGAGGTCGTCGTCCAGCGCTTCGCCCTCGACTTCGCGCACGGCTCGGCGACGTCGCGCGGCGAGGCGTTGCGCTTCGCGTTCGCGTTGCCGGCGTCGGCTCCGGGTGAACCTACCTCGTGGCGGGCGTGCAGCGACTTCCTCCTCGAACCCGACGGCGGCATGCTCGTCGCCGCCGCGAGCGATCCCGGCGACGTGGGACCGTTCGCGTCGATCGTCTACCGCGTCAGCGGCGGAACGGGTGCGACCCGCACCGTCGAACCCGTCGCCACCATCGACGGCCTGAAAGTCGAAGGACTTGCCCGCGTCAGCGGTACGACGATGCTCTGGATCGGCAGCGACGACGAAGCCTTCGGCGGCGTGGTTCGGCCGATCGCGTTGGCTCGGTGAACGGCTGCATCTCAGGATGCCGACTTCGACGTGTTGGCGTCCTTGGCGCCTTCGTCGTCGGACTTCGCCGTGAAAACCAGTTCGAACGTGCCGTCGGGGCGCAGTCGGTAGATCTCGATGGGGATCCGCTGCTCGGCGCCGCGCGTCAAGCCGAGGCCAGTCGCGGCGCCGAGGACCTCGGCGATCGACTTCACGTTCTCGGCGGTCTTTGAATCGGCGCTCGCCTTCACGCCGGTCAGCCGCCATCCGTCCGCGATCGCGACGTCGGACTGCACTGCGCCGAGGCCGGCCTCCATGCGCAGCCAGTAGCGATCGCTGAGGTTCGGCAGGTAGACGATCGCGTACGTCGTCTCGATCTGCGAGTCGAACAGCATGCAGGGTTCAGTGACCGTGCGCTTGACCTTGCCGTCTTCAATCGTCTCGGTCGTGCGCGTGCCGTAGATCGGGGGCTTCTTCGAACGCGTCACCACGAGGTACGGCTGCGGCGTGTTGAACGGAATGCCTCGGCCGCTCTTGTCGGCGGTCACGGTTGCACAGCCCGACGCGAGACAGATCGCCACCAGCCCGAGCGTTGGCCACACAGCGGTTCTTCGCATGTTCATCGTCGTCGGTCGTCCTTCTGCGAGTCCTCGTCGAAGGCGACCCGAGGTGGCGACCCGCGCACCCCCCGGGCAGTCATTGCGTCAAGTGACCTGCTGTGGCGTGGTTCCCCGTCTGCACGTCAGCGTGCTAGGCCTTCGGTCAGCCGCGCGATCGCGTCACTCGGCGTCCGCGGAATCCGACGACGCCGCGCCGCGCTTCACTCGCTTGCGCTCGGTGCGGGCCTGCGTCTTCGCCTCGGCGATCGACTTCGGCGTGCAGTGGAAGGTGATGCCGCATCGGCCGACCAGCATCTCGCGGCCGCGCTTCTTCAACTGTTGCCGCACTTCCATCGTGAGGTCGATGTTGAACTCGCCCTTGGTCGCGAGTTTCTCGTCGATGTCCTCGCTCTTCACCACCTCGTACACCGCGGGGCCGAAGCACGGTCGCATGAACCGGTACTTCATCTCCTTGCAGACCACGATGTAGTCGCCACCGCAGCGCTGGAACAGGTAGAGGCCCGCGGCGACTTCCGAGTTGCCGAGGAGCGCCGCACCGGCCATCGCGTTGTACCAGTTGCGATTGAAGCGGGTGAACGGCAGCACCGCGACGAAGCGGTTCTCGCCGAGGCGCTTCATCGAAATGCCCGAGCGCCACGCGAACGGCAGATAGACCAGCGAGAATGCCCGCTGATAGAACGTGTTCTTCGTCGAGAGGCGCGACAGCCACGCTTCGGCCCGTTGCCACACCGTCTTCCGCGCAGGGTGCGCATGACTCGCCCCGGCGCGAGGCTTCTCGCGACGTTCGACGGCGGCTGACGGCGACAGCGGGGCTGAACTCACGTGGCGGGCTCGCTCGGGAGGTCGCATCCTACGGCCCCCGACCGGGCGCATCCACCGGCCGCGCACGCCCATTTACACTCGCCGTCCGGAAACCGCCCTCCATGGAAATGCCCTGGTCATTGCCTTGGTCCCCGACGATCGGCGTCTGCTCGTGGTCCCTCCGACCCCGCACCCCCGCGGAGTTGGTGGAGCGCGTCGGCTCCACCGGACTGAGCGCCGTGCAACTTGCCCTGACGCCGCTCGTCGAAGTCGCCGGCGCGTGGGGAGCCACGGCCGCGATCCTGCGCGACGCGGGCATCTCGATCGTGTCCGGCATGCTCGAGACCGTGGGGGAGGACTACTCGTCGATCGAGCGCATCGCCGCGACCGGTGGCGTTCGTCCCGACGCGACCTGGCCGCGGACGCGGGAACGTGCGGCCCGCGTCGCCGACGTGGCCGCGACGCTCGGCCTCTCGCTCGTGACCTTCCACGCCGGCTTCCTCCCGCACGATCCGCGCGACCCGGAGCGAGCCCGCATGCTCGATCGCTTGCGCGACGTTGCCTCGATCTTTGCGCTCCGGGGCGTGCACATCGCGTTCGAGACCGGTCAGGAGCCGGCCGCGACGCTCGTCGAGTGCCTCGAGGCGCTGGCCGCGCCGACGGTCGGCGTGAACTTCGATCCGGCGAACATGCTGCTGTACGGGTCAGGCGATCCGGTCGACGCCCTGCGCCGTCTCACGCCGTACGTGCGGCAGGTGCACGTGAAGGACGCGATTCCCAGCGGACGCAGCGGGGAGTGGGGCGCCGAGGTGCCGGTGGGCGCCGGACGCGTCGATTGGGCGGCGTTCTTCGCGGCGCTCACGCCGTGTCGGCATCGGCCGAATCTGATCATCGAGCGCGAGGCCGGCGACAAGCGGGTCGAGGACGTCCGCACGGCGCGGGACTTCCTCGCGCGGCGTTCCATAGGATGACGCCATGCCGACGTACGTCTACGCCATCATCAATCCCGACGGCAGCGACGGCGAGCTCTTCGAGGTCGTGCAGCGCATGTCGGACAAGGCGCTCACGAAGCACCCCGAGACCGGCGCACCGGTGCGCCGGGTGCCCACGACGCCGAACCTCTCGCTGCAGTGGAGCGAGGGGGCGAATCGATCGAAGCTGAGCGACAAGAACCTCGAGCGCCTCGGCTTCGCGAAGTACCAGAATCTCGGCGGCGGCAAGTTCGAGAAACGCGCGGGCGCGGGACCCGATTCGATCAACGCCTGAGTGCACGCTCACCGATGCGACGCCGACGCCGAATCGCGCAGCGTGACGAGTGCAACCGACGGCCGTCGGCGCGGAGTCGCGGCGCATGAGCGCCGCCGCAGCCGAGCGTGCCCGCAAGCGCATCGAGGCGCTGCGCGACGAGATCTCCCGCGCCGATCGCGCGTACTACGTCGAGGCGAACCCGTTCCTCGCGGACCGGCAGTACGACGCGCTGGTGAAGGAACTCGAGGCGCTCGAGGCCGAATACCCGCAGTTCCGGTCGGCGACGAGCCCGACGCAGCGCGTCGCCGGCGCGGCGACCGGCGCGTTCGAGACGGCGCAGCATCGGGTGCCGATGCAGTCGATCGACAACAGCTACGACGTCGCTGATTTGCGGGCATGGCACGCCCGCTGCCGCGAGACGCTCGAGAAGTCGAACCTGCTCGCGCCGATCGAGCCGCTTCGCCTGGTGTGCGATCCGAAGGTCGACGGCGTCGCGATCAGCCTGCGCTACGAACACGGCGAACTCGTGCAGGCCGTCACCCGCGGCGACGGCGAGCGCGGCGACGTGGTCACCGCGAACGCCCGCGCGATTCGCGCGATTCCCCTGCGGCTCGAAGGCGACGCTCCGCGCGTGCTCGAGGTGCGCGGCGAGGTGTACATGCCGACGTCCATGTTCGATCGCATCAACGCCGAGCGCGCCGAGGTGGGCGAGGTGCTCTTCGCGAATCCGCGCAACTCGACGGCGGGCACGCTGAAGAACCTCGACCCGAAGATCGTCGCGAGTCGCGGCCTGTCGTTCATCGCCCACGGGCGTGGCGAAGCCGATGGGTTCGACGCTCCAGGGACGTGGTGGGAGTGGCTCGCGTTCCTGCGCGGGCTCGGCGTGCCGACGAGTCCGCTGGCAGTGCGCTGCGACGACGCCGACGACGCGGTCGCGGCGATCGAGCGCTTCGACGGCGAGCGCCACTCGCTGCCCTACGCGGTCGACGGCATGGTCGTGCGCGTCGATCGCTTCGACCTTCAGGCCGCGCTCGGCGCGACCTCGAAGGCGCCGCGCTGGGCGATCGCCTTCAAGTATCCGGCGGAGCAGGGGACGACGGTGCTGCGCAAGGTCGAGTGGCAGGTCGGCAAGGGCGGCACGCTCACGCCGCGGGCGACGATGGACCCGGTCGTCCTCGCAGGGACCACGGTGCGTCACGCGACGCTGCACAACATCGAGGAGATCCGGCGCCGCGACGTGCGCCTCGGCGACACGGTGATCGTCGAGAAGGCCGGCGAGATCATCCCGCAGGTCGTGCAGCCGGTCGTCGAGAAGCGCACCGGCGGCGAACACGCGATCGAGCCGCCGAGCGAGTGCCCCGCGTGCGGCGGCCGCGTCGAGCAGGAAGGTCCGAAGCTCTACTGCGTGAATCCCGAGTGTCCGGCGCAGCTTCGCGAGCGCCTGAAGTGGTTCGTCGGGCGCGACCAGATGGACATCGACGGGTTAGGCGACGTCTGGGTGGACGTGCTCGTCGATCTCGGCAAGGTCGAGCACTTCGCCGACGTCTTCACGCTCACGCAGGACGACCTGCGCGACGTGGCCCGCGAACTGGCGCGGCGCCGCGAGGCCGAGCGCGCGGCCGATCCGAAGCACGCGGAAAAGAAGCCATCGAAGAAGAAGGAGTCGACCTACGACAAGTCGACCGCGCCGATCCTCGAGGGCATCGAGGCCGCGAAGTCGCGCGGACTGCAGCGCGTGCTTGCGGGCATGGGACTTCGCCACATCGGAGCGGCCGCGGCGAAGACGCTCGCGAAGCGCTTCCGCAACGCCGACGAGCTGGTCGCGGCGACCGAGGCGGAACTGACCGAGCTCGACGACTTCGGCGAGGTGACTGCGGCGAGTCTCGCGAAGGATCTCGCGAGCGAGCGCGTGCGCGACGCGTTCCGTCGCCTGGCCGCGGCGGGCGTGGATCTCGCGAGTCCGCTCTGGCGACCGCCCGACGAGGCGGCGACGACGTCGAGTCCGGTCGCGGGCAAGACCGTCGTCGTCACCGGCACGCTCGAGGGCTGGGGGCGCAACGAGATCACCGAGTACCTCGAATCCCTCGGCGCGAAGGTCGCGGGCAGCGTTTCGAAGAAGACCGACATCGTGATCGCCGGGACCTCGGCGGGGTCGAAGCTCGACAAGGCCCGCGAGCTGGGCATCGAGGTCTGGGACGAGGCGGCGCTCAAGACGGCGCTCGGACGCTGACGCCGAATTGCCGAAGGTTGGCGCTCGACGCGGGCCGTAAGATGCCCGCCTCATGGGCCAGTTCGCCCTCGGCATCCGCAGCCTGCTCATCAAGATCGCGATCTTCGTCGCGATGGCCGCGCTCTTGGCGTGGTCCCTCGGCGGCACGCTGTTTCCGCGGGCCGAAACCGTCGACGGGCCGGCGGTCGCGTGGCACGGCGCGACCTGGCGGCTGCGTCTCGCGGTCGGCGGCGACCATCGGGGCCAAGCGCGCTGGCAACTGGTCCGTCGCACCGGCGACGATCGCCCCGAAGTGTGGACGCTTGCGGGATTCGAGCAGTGGTCCGAGGCCGCGGGTCCCGTCGCTACCGACTCGACGCTCTACGTCGCCTTCCGCGATCACGACGCGACGGAGTGGACGATGGCCGCCATCGCCGACGCGGGGTTCGAGACCTCGCGGCTTCCCGATCGGCTCGAGGTCGAACGGCAGTTCGCACGCCTTCGGAACGGTCTGTCGCTGCAGTCGACCGGCGACGCCTCGGCCGTGCGCGAATCGGTCCTGAAGTCCGCGCCGACACCCGAGTGACCATGCAGAACGTCGAGTTCAAAGCCGAGATCAGGAACGTCGAAGCCGCCCGTCGGCAGTGCGAGCTGAGCGGCGCGAAGTGCTTCGGCAGCTTCGTTCAGATCGACACGTACTTCCGCGTGCCCGAGGGGCGACTGAAGCGGCGCGAGACCGCGGGGCGTGCGCCTGAGTGGATCTGGTACCAGCGTCCCGACACGGTTGCGGCCCGCGTCTCGAAGTACACGATCCTCTCCGACGAGCAGGCCCGCGTGCGCTTCGGCACCGGCACGCTGGTGCCGTGGAAAGTGGTGCGAAAGACGCGCGAGCTCTGGATCGTCGACAACGTGCGCATTCACCTCGACACGGTCGAGGACGTCGGCAGCTTCATCGAGTTCGAGGCGATGGTGTCGCCGCGCCACGACCTCGTCGAGTGCCGCATGATGCTCACGCAGTTGCGCGAGGCGTTCGAGCCGATCCTCGGCGAACCGGTCGGCGCGAGCTACGAGGCGATGGTCAGCGAGCTGGCTGATTCGGAGCAGCGGGAGCGCTTGCCTTAGCCGGCGGATTGAGCTCGAGACCGGCAAACATGATGAGACCGCCGAGCACAAGGGCGACGCCGATCCGCCACCAGCCGAAGATCGCGAGCGAGTGCCGCGACAGGTATCCGACGAGCCAGCGCACGGCGATCGCTGCGCTCACCGTCGCGACGGCGAGGCCGAGCAGGACCGGACCCCAGCCTCCGAGCGGCTCGACGAATCCGAGCCCGTGCGCCTTGAGCTGCTTGTAGGTCTTGAGCGTGCACGCGCCGAGTAGCGTCGGCAGGCCGACGAGGAAGGAGAACTCCGCGGCCCGCGCCGGCGGAAGTCCGACGACGAGTCCTCCCAGGATGGTCATCATCGATCGGCTCGTTCCCGGCCACATCGCCACGCACTGCATGAGTCCGACGATGAGCGCGTCGCGGAGCGAGAGTTCCTCGATCGACTTGAACCCGGCGTGATCGCCGGCGCGATGCTTCGCGTGCAGCGCCTCGAGCCAGCGGCGGATGATGATCAGCACGACGCCGCCGAGGAAGAGGGCCGCAAGCACGGGGATCGGCTTGAAGAAGCGCGCCTCGATCCAGTCGTCGAGCAGGACGCCGAACACGGCGGCCGGAATGAACGCGGTCACGAGGAGGATGAACAGGCGCAGGCCCGCGGGATCGCGGCCGAGGAGACCGCGGATCATCGAGGCGATGCGGCCTCGATAGAGACCGATGACCGCGAGGATCGCGCCGCCCTGGATGATGACGTTGAACGCGTTGACGGCTTCCCGCTCGCTCGGCGTTTGGCCAAGTCCAAGCAGCCATGCGGCAAGGATCAGGTGCCCGGTCGAACTGACGGGCAGGTACTCGGTGATGCCTTCGACGAGGCCCAGGACGGCGGCTTGCAGCAGGTTCATCGCTGTTCCGTGCGAGTGGTGGTGGGGTTTGGCGTCGCGCCTTCCTGCGCGAGCCACGGCATGAGCGTGCGGACGTGCGCGCCGACGGACTCGAGCGGATGCGACTTCCCGGCAGCGCGCTGCGCCTCGAGCCAGCGATCGCCGCCGGCGTGGTCGTCGATCATGCGACGCGCGAACGCGCCGTTGCGGATCTCGGCGAGCATGCGCTCGAACTCGGCCCGCAGCGCCGGCGTCGCGATGCGCGCTTGCGCGTCGAAGCTACCGAACTCGGCGGTGTTCGAGATGGCCGCGCGCATGCCGGCGAGCCCGCGGGCGTAGACGAGATCGGCGACCTGCTTCACCTCGTGACAGCACTCGATGTACGCGAGCTCCGGCGGATAGCCCGCGGTCACCAGCGTCTCGTACGCGGCGACGACCAGCGCGGCGAGGCCGCCGCAGAGGACCGCCTGTTCGCCGAAGAGGTCGGTCTCGGTCTCGTGCGCGAACGAGGTCTCGATGATGCCAGCGCGGGCGCAGCCGATGCCGTTCGCCCACGCGAGAGCCAGCGCTCGCGCGTCGCCCCGCGCGGACTCGCGCTCGACGCCGAAGAGAGCCGGGATTCCCTGGCCGCGGGCGAAACGCTCGCGCAGCGTCGTGCCCGGTCCCTTCGGGGCGACGAGCACCGAGCCCAGATCCGCGCGCGGCGTGACCAGCCCGTAGCGCATCGAGAAGCCGTGCAGGAACCCGAGCGTCGCGCCGTGCGTCGCCACCTCCGCGACGTGACGCCGGTAGACGTCGGCGTGCGTCTCGTCGGGCAGCGCGAACACCACGAGATCGGCGGCTCGCGTCGCCTCGTCGAACGGCGCGGCGTCGAAGCCGTCCGCGCGCGCGGCGCCGATGCCCGCGCCTCGGGCGCGACCGCCAACGATGACGCGAATGCCCGAGTCGCGAAGATTTGCCGCGTGGGCCCGCCCCTGGTTGCCGTAGCCGAGGATCGCGACGAGGGCCGCCCGCAGCGGCTCGATGGGCGCATCTGCGTCGCCGCGAAGGACGCGAAGCGGGGGCGGCGTCGTTGGCGTCGTCACGCGTCGCAGCATACGGCGAGGGCTCGCGGCGGGCGGCGATCGCGACCGTCGCGCGTCCGTTTGGCCGACCGCCTCAACTTCCCCCCCGCGCGAGCCGATGAGCGAGCGAGGGCACTGGAGCGCAAGCTCGCGGACAGGGGAGCGGTTGCCTCTCGGAGACCGCCATGTCGCAACACGCAGGACCGGAACGTCGACGGCACACCCGATTCAAGGTCGCGCCGATGTACACGCTCATCAAGGTGCGATGCCCGGGAGCGACGGCGCCGGACGCGCAGGGACACATCTACGACATCAGCCAAGGCGGCGCCCGCTTCGAGCTCGACGAGCCGATCGAGGAAGGCACGCGCATCGCCGTCGAGATCAGCTTGCCCGGCTGCCCGAAGGAGATCGCGGTCTCGGGCAAGGTGGTGCGGGTCAACGACGCCGCCGACGATCCGGGGCCGCGGCGCATGGCCCTCATGTTCGAGTCGTTCGCCGATGAGTCGAGCCGCGACGCGCTATCGCGCTACCTGAAGCAGCGATGGCTCGAGCGCGCCGCCTGATGCGACGCGCGAGCCGGCGATCGCGGTCAATCACGCTCATGCGCGCTGCCCGCGGGCCTTACGCGCGGACCGCGCGGGCGACGCGTTCGACGACCTCGTCAGCGGAAGCGTCGGCGTCGATCGTCACGTCGGCGAGCCGCTGATACGTCGGCGTGCGCAGCGCGGAGAGCGTTTCCAATTCCTCGACGACGCCGCGGCCGGTGATGCTTGAGCGATCGCCGGGGGCCGCTCCAAGTCGCCGGGCGAGCGTGGCGAGGGGACAGGCGAGGTGGACGACGGTGATGGCTCGCCGCGCACGCGCCTTGTCGAGAAGGTTCGCGATCGCGGGGACCATTGGTGCGCCGCCGCCGAGCGCAATGACCGACGGCGCGAGCGGCGCGGTAAGGATCGCGTCGATCGCGTCGGATTCGCCGGCCCGCCACGTCGCTTCACCCGAGGTGTCGAAGATCGCTCGAACGCTGGTCGCGCCGAGGCGACGCAACACGAGATCGTCGAGATCCCAAAATGGAACGCTGCACGGAACGCTCATCGGAACGCGCATCGGAACGCCTAGCGCGCCGGCGCCGGCCGCGCTCAGTCGGCGCGCGAGAAGCGGTCCGACAGTGCTCTTGCCGACCCCGCGGAGACCGATGAGGACGACGTGCATGTCGCGCTGACGGATCCTGCCGAGCGCCGCCGTCGGGCTCGTGGGAGCCGGTCGAGCCGGCTGCGGCCGGGGCGCCAGTCGGGGCGCCAGATGAGGCGCCAGATGAGGCGCCAGATGCGGCGCCGGATGAGGTGCCGTTTAGCGAGTGCGAATACGGCGACCGACGCGGCGCTGGCGATTCACGATCGCCCGACCCTTGCGGGACTTCATGCGCTTCCGGAAACCGGACTTGCGGAGCTTCTTGATGCGGCTGAGCTTGTGCGGGTAGTGCATGGGAGCGTTCCAGTTCGATCGATCGCCGGTCGCGGGGAGGGAGCGACCGGTGATCGCACCTTCCGGCGCACCGGCGGCAGTCGGGGATCGACGCGAGGGAAAGGCCCCTCGATCGGATCGACCGTTGCCGCACAACCGTGCGCAACCGTCTTCGAAGAGTCGGACAACGTAGCAAGAAGCGGGAATGGAGGCAATGGGTGACCCGCCGGGACCGCATGGTGGCCGACCGCGGACGGCGATTCGTCATCCCCTGTCAAGCAATTGGCTTGCACCGCCGATCTTCTACGACGATCCTCCTCCATGGCGAGTCCTTCAGCCGCCGCGGTGTCGCGGCGGCTGAAGCACCCGCCGACAGTTCCCGTCGCCCCAGCGACGCAGGTCCGCGGCCACCGCGGGCGTTCGCCGGTGCTCATGCAATACGAATCTCCCGAATCGCCCCAGGGATCCCCGCCGCCGGTGCCCACCGCGTCGAGCGTGACGCCGGACGAGGAGTCGCTCGTTCGCCGGGCCGAGTCACGGATCGGCTATCGCTTCAAGGATCCGTCGCTCCTCTCGCTCGCGCTGGTGCACGCGTCGATCGCGGGATCGCGCCTTGAAAGCAACGAGCGGCTCGAGTTTCTCGGCGATGCGATCCTGGGCATGGTGATCTGCGGGTACCTCTTCCGTGCGTTCCCGCAAGCGCTCGAAGGCGAGCTCACGAAGATCAAGAGCAACGTGGTGAGCCGTCGGACTTGCGCGGAGATCGCGATCGAGCTCGGTCTCGATGGCGACCTCGTCCTCGGCAAGGGCATGGGCGGTCGCGAGAACCTGCCGTCGTCGCTCGCCGCGGCGGCGTTCGAGTCGGTCATCGGCGCGATCTATCTCGACGGCGGCCTCGAAGCCGCGTCGGAGTTTGTGATGCGGCACCTCGCAGAGCGCGTCGAGCGGGCCGCGCGACTGGGACATCAGCACAACTTCAAGAGCGTGCTCCAGCAGGCGCTCCAGCGTTGCGGTTCGCTCAATCCGGCGTATCTCGTCCTGGCGGAGCGCGGCCCCGATCACGCGAAGTGTTTCCACGTCTGCGTCGAAGCCCGCGGGCGCCGATTCCCCGGATGCTGGGGCGCGTCGAAGAAGCAGGCGGAACAGGAGGCCGCGCTCGCGGCGCTCCTTGAGCTCGGCTTCGCATCGAAGACCGCCGACGGCGACATTCTCGTGCGGCGCATCGAGCAGGGAGAGACGCTCGACGTGCATGCGCCGGAATCGGAGGCTGCAGCGGACGAGGACGCAGCCCCGCCCGCCGACGCCGCGAGCGTTGACGGCCACGCATGCGGAGGATCGCCCGAGGTCGCGTGATGAGCACGCCTCGCGCGGTTCCGCGCTTCAGCGCAACAGCCAGACGAGTCCAGCGACGTGCAGGACGATCGCGCCGAGCGCAGCGGCGGCGAACGGGAGCCATCGAGGGCGCCACCAGCCGCGATCCGACGGGCACGCGGTGAGCGCGATCACCGGTTCGGCGGCCCGCAGCGGCTCGCCGCGCCGAGCTCGGTCCTGCATGGCGGCGATGATCAGATTCGCGTCGAACGGTCGCACACCGACGCGCTGAGCGAGCGCGAGCACGCGGCGCCGGCGCTCGAACGAGAGGATCGCGCCCTCGAGCAGGTCGGCGGTCTCGAGCGCGACGAGCCAGCGCGGATCGCGCGCATCGAGCGGTGCGTTCGTCGACGCGAGGCGATTCTCCGCGGCGACCGCGCGTCGGGCCGCGAGCAGTTCGCGGGCACGGATGGTCGCGGAGGTCTCGATGGCGTCATCCGACCCGGCGAGTCGCAGCGCGTGCGGCGACGCGGCGCGTTCGCGGCCGGCGCGTCGTGCGGCGAATCCGATCTTGGGGGTCAGTTCGTCCATCGATGGGCGTCCTCGCCGACGCCGTGGCCGGAGACAACGCGCGGAGTCTACGCGCCGCGTCGTCGTCCGCCAGAGGACTTGAGTTTTTGCCGCGATTCGTCCGCGGTCCGCGCCGGTCTGTGATGCCTGTCGACTTATCGGTACGGCGCAGCGGCCTCGCGGGCGTTCAACGGACTCACTCTGCGCCGTGGCGGATGATGCGGCCCTCGACGAGGAAGATCAGGTCCTCGGCGGCGCTGGTGCAGATGTCCGCCATGCGCTCGAGCCGCTGGGCGATCGCGAGGATGTCGATCGAGCCTTGCGTGTGGTCGATGTTGCGGTGGATCTCGTCGCGGCTCCAGACCAGCACTTCCTTGTTCAACTGGTCGATGCGCTTGTCGTCGCGCCGGAGCTGGAGGCAGCGGGCCGGCTCCGGGTTCGCCAGCAGTTGCATTACCTCGGTGACCATCGCCCGGGTGCCGTCGGCCATCTCGAGCAGGGACTCGGGAATCGGTATCGCGTCGCCCTGCGCCAGCTTGAGGATGCGCTTGGCCACGCCCTTTGCGAGGTCGGCCATGCGCTCGAACTCGCCGCTCATGCGCAACACGGTGACGATCATTCGCAGGTCGCCTGCGACGGGCTGACCGAGCGCCAAGAGCCGCATGCACTCGTTCTCGATTCCAATCTGCATCTGGTCCACCGCCTCGTCGCCGCTGCGAATGCGGGTCGCGAGCTCGAGGTCGCCGGTGCGCAGGGCCGTGACGACGCCGGCGACGCGGGACTCGACTTCCGCGCCCATGGCGAGCAGGTTGCGGCGGAGGTCGACGATTCTGGCGGCGAGGTTGACCGACATGAATTGAGAAGCGAACCGGTGAGTGCGAAGTCGGCGGACGGCCGAGCGGGAATCGATGCGCCTCAGCCAAAGCGGCCGGTGACGTAGTCCTCGGTGCGCTTGTGTGCGGGGCGAGTAAAGATCCGCTCCGTCTCGTCGCACTCGATGAGCTGACCCTCGTAGAAAAACGCCGTGCGGTCGGAGACGCGGGCCGCCTGCTGCATGTTGTGCGTGACGATCACGATCGTATACGACTCGGCGAGTTGCGCGATCAGCTCCTCGATCGCGGCCGTCGAGCGGGGATCGAGCGCCGAGCACGGTTCGTCCATGAGGAGCACTTCCGGTCCGACGGCGATCGCCCGGGCGATGCAGAGACGCTGCTGCTGCCCGCCGGACAGGCCTAGCGCCGAGGCGTTCAGGCGGTCCTTGACCTCGTCCCACAGCGCGGCGGCCCGCAGCGAGTGTTCCACCAGATCGTCGAGGTCGGCGCGCGACAGGTGCCGGTGCAGGCGCGGCCCGAACGCGACGTTGTCGTAGATCGACTTCGGAAACGGATTGGGCTTCTGGAAAACCATGCCCACGCGCCGTCGCAGTTCGACGACGTCGAGGTCCTTCGCCAGGACATCCTCTCCGTCGAGTTGCAGGCTGCCGGACGCGCGCGCGCTCAGGATCGTGTCGTTCATCCGGTTCATCCAGCGGAGGAACGTGCTCTTGCCGCAGCCCGACGGGCCGATGAGCGCAGTTACCTCGCGCGCCGGAATGTCGAGGGCGATGCCGTGCAGCGCCTGAAACGATCCGTACCAACTGGAGAAATCGCGGGCGATGATCGCCGCCTCGCGACGCGGCCCCTCATGGCTCGTGCCCGCGTGCTGCTGCACGGTGACGGCTGCGAGCGGGCGTCCGTCGGTGGATGGGTTCGGCGTCGTCATGGTGCGGCCGCGCTCGTCGGTGGTGGGTTCGCTCGGAGTGATGGGCATCATGACAACGGCTTGTGAAGCTTCTGGCGGATGAGCACGGCCACCGCATTGAACGTGAGTAATACCACGAGCAGCACGATGATCGCCGCCGCCGCCAGCCCGCGGAAATCCTCTTGCGGACGTGCGGCCCAGTTGTAGATCTGGAACGGCAACACGGTGAAATCACTCATGAGATTCTCAGGCGTGCTGGTGATGAAGAGCGGTACGCCGAGGACCAACAGCGGGGCCGCCTCGCCGAGCGCCCGGCTGATCGCGAGGATCGATCCTGTCGCGATCATCGGAATCGCGGCGGGCAGCGTCACGCCCCACACCGTCTGCCACTTCGTCGCGCCGAGCGCAAGCGACGCCTGACGCAAAGAACTCGGCACCGATCGGAAGGCCTCCTGCGACGAGATGATGACGATGGGCAAGACCACCAGCATCAGCGTCAAGCCGCCCGAGAGCACGCTTTGGCCGAACGGCAATCGCAGGTGAAGCCAACTCTCGGACGAGCCGATCGCGATCGGCGAGTCAGCGCCGAACAGCCCGAACATGCGGACGAATGCGGTCAGGCCAAGGATTCCATAGACGATGCTCGGAACGCCAGCCAGATTGCGGATGTTGGTCTCGATGAAGCGCTTCGTCCGGCTCTTGGTCGCGAACTCCTCGAGGTAGATCGCCGTGCCGACGCCGACTGGCAGTGCGACGAGCGCGCAGATGCTGACCGCCCAGATCGAGCCCAGGAGCGGGGCGTGGATGCCCGCACTCTTCGCCTTGCGCGACGTGTACTCCGTGAAGAACTCCCAGCGGATCCAGTGCCGCCACCCGCCGACGCCGTCGCCGCCATCCGCGAAGCTGGCGCTGAACGCGGCGGTGTCCACGATCCACGGCAGCCCCTTGATCGCGATCGAGAGGATGAGCACCGCGAGGATCGCGACCGACAGGCTTGTCGCCGCGAGGCAGACCACGAGGAATCCGCGGTTGAGCAAGACTCGCCGCGAACCCGGGATGGCCGTACCGCGGGCCTCGCGCATCACTCGTACTCCTCGCGGAAGCGACGCAGCACGGCGTTGCCGATGAGCGTCAGGCCGAGCGTGAGCACGAAGAGGACGAACGCGACCGCGTAGCTCGACTTGTATTCGACGCCGTTCGCGGGCGCGTCGCCAAGGAAGATCTGCACCATGTACGCGGTCATGGTCTGGGTCTCGTCCCAAGGCCGCCACGTGATGCGGGCGAGCCCGCCAGCCGCGAGCGCGACGATCATCGTCTCGCCGATTGCGCGGGTGATCGCCAGCAGGAACGCGGCGACGATGCCCGACAGCGCCGCGGGCACGACGACCCGCGTCGAGACGTCGAAGCGCGTCGAACCGAGCGCGTACGCGCCATCGCGCAGGCTACGCGGCACGGCGCGAAGTGCGTCCTCGGACAGCGAGCAGACAATGGGCAGAATCATGATGCCCACGGCGAGCCCGGCGCTCGTCGCGTTGTAGTTGCCGAATCGATCGCTTATCCACTGCAGGCCCGGGTTGATCACCGAGAGAGCGAAGAAGCCGTAGACGACGGTCGGCACGCCGGCGAGCACCTCGAGGATCGGCTTCAGCACCGCCCGCACCCGGGGGCGCGCGTACTCGCTCAGGTACACCGCGGTGATGAGTCCGACCGGAAGGGCGAACGCCGCCGCGACGACGGTGACGAGCAGCGTGCCGGTGACCAGCGGCAGGACTCCGAAGTGCTTCTCCGCGCCGAGGAGCGGCGACCACACCGTGCCGAACAGGAAGTCCGCGACGGTCGCCTCCTTCATTTCGAAGAAGCCGAGCGTTTCCCGCAGCAGGATCACGATGATCGAAAAGGTCGTGATGACCGACAGCGAAGCGGCGGCGAAGAGGGACGCCCGGATCACGAACTCCGTGCGCTTGCGGGCGGCGACCGAGCGCGGGCGACCGCGCTTCGCCGCTTCGGTGACTCGCAGCCCCGGACTCGCGGCACCGCGCGAAGCGGGGGGCGTTGGGCCGGGGTTGCCAAGCGGGAGCGAGGTCATGCGGGTTCCGCCTGAACGGCTCGGATCGTCGGGCGACAGTCTAGTGCGATGCCCGCGCCGGCGGTGATCCGTCCGTCGCGGGCATCCGTCCGTCTCGGGGTTCGCGATCCGTCTGCCGGGAACGTCGGCAGGTCAGTGGTAGATCTCAGTGAGCACGCCGCTCTTGACCGCACCCTTCTCGTCCGCGAACTGGGTCCCGGTTCGCCGGCTCTCCCAGTTCTTCGCGGCGCGGGCCGAGAGCTCCTTCGGAAGATGCACGTAGCCCACGTCGTCCGCGAGTTCGCCCGCCTTCTCGAGGAAGAAGGTCACGAACGCCTGCACTTCGGGCTTGTCCGCCGACTTGCGGTTCACGTAGATGAAGAGCGGGCGGCTGAAGGGCGAATAGGTGCCGTCGGTGATCGTCTTCGGCGAGGGCGCGACTGGACCCTGGCCGCCGTCGATCGGGACGATCTTCAGGCGGTCCTTGTTCTCGAAGTAGTACGCGCAGCCGAAGAAGCCGATCGCGTTGACGTCGCCTTCCACGCCGGTGACGAGCGTGTTGTCGTCCTCGCTCACGCTCATGTCAGAGCGGATCTTCCCGTCCTTGCCCACAACGACTTCCTTGAAGTAGTCGAACGTCCCGGAGTCGGTGCCGGGCGAGTAGATCTTGATGGGGTTCGCCGGCCACGCGGAGTTGACGTCCTTCCACGTCTTCGCCGCGCTCGATGCCGAGAAGATCTTCTTCAAGTCGTCGACGGTCATCGCGGTGACCCACGTGTTCTTCGGGTTGACGACGATCGACAGCCCGTCATAGGCCACGGGCAGTTCGAGGAACTCGATCTTGTTCGAGCTTGCGGTGTCGAGCTCGGACTTCTTGATGGGACGCGAGGCGTTCGAGATGTCGGTTTCGCCGACGCAGAACCGCTTGAAACCGCCGCCAGTGCCCGAGTTGCCGACCGTCACCTTCACGCCCTTCGCGATCTTCGAGAACTCCTCGGCGACCGCCTCGGCGAGCGGGTAGACCGTCGAGGATCCGTCGGCGCGGACGGCGCCCTTGAGTGCGCCGAGGTTCGGCGTCTCCGGCGGCGCGGAGGCGATCGCGGCGGCGGCGAACGAGGCGAGTGCTATCGAGGTGAACGTGCGGCGTCCGAGGAGAGAGCCAAGCATGGGTGCGATTCCTTGCGGTGCTAGGGGTCGTCGAATCGGTCGACAAGGGGCGACGATCCGCGTGCCGGTCGCCGCCGCGAAGACCTTCGCCGAGTTATATGTGGATTACGTAAAGATCGCGTTTGATCATCTCGGGTTCGCGGCTCGAGCGACGCGGGCGTTACCTGCGATCCGAGACCGGGTGGCCGGCGGTGAGCGGAGCGCCCCCGGCCGGGGTCGGCGCGGCCTTGGGGAAGGTGACGCTGAAGCGGCTTCCCAGACCGACGGCGCTCTCGACGTGGACGCGGCCGCGGTGCGCCTGTGCGATGTGCTTGACGATGGCGAGTCCGAGCCCAGTCCCGCCTCCGTCCCCGCGCGCCGGACGCGAGCGGGCGCGATCGACGCGATAGAAACGCTCGAAGATCCGCTCGAGATGCGCCGGCGCGATGCCGGGGCCGCGATCGCTCACGGCGAACTCGGCGGTCGCGTCGTCGAGCGAGCGTGCCGAGATGACGACGGGCGATCCTTCCGGCGCGTATCGAATCGCGTTCGACACGAGGTTGGCGAGCGCCTGCTCGGCGAGCACGCGATTCACGTGCACCGAGAGGTTCGGCTCGAGTTCGGTGACCAGCGGGACGCCGCGAGCCTCGGCGCGCGGTGCGAGTTCGTCAAGCACCTGACTGACGACGAGCGACGCCGCGACTGGCTCGAACTCGATCCCGCCGCGTGCGTCCGATTCGGCCTGCTCGAGCGACGCAAGCGAGAGCAGATCTTCGACGAGCATCGAGAGCCGCACCGTGTTGCGGTGCACGATCTCGAGGAATCGCTTCGCCTGGTCCGGATTGTCGGTGCCGATCTGGAGGAGCGTCTCGACGTAGCCCTTGATCGCGGTGATCGGCGTGCGCAGCTCGTGGCTCACGTTGGACACGAAGTCGCTGCGGAGCGACTCGAGTCGCCGAAGTTGCGTCACATCCTGAAGCGAGATCAGCGCGCCGACGACGCGCTCGCTCGCGTCGCGCAACGGCTCGGCGGTGGCGCGGACGGCGCGCCGTACGTCGCCTTCGAGGTCGAGCTGCGCGTCGATCTGTTCGCCGAGCCGCAGCGCATCCATCGCGAACCGGTTGACCGCGGGCTGACGCGCGACCTCCGCCAGCAGTCGGCCGCGAGCGCTGTCCGGGGACACGCCGAGCATCGACTCGGCGGCGCTGTTCATGTCCACGACGCGCTGCTGCGGATCGATCGCCACGAACCCGTTCGCCGTCGAATGCAGGATCGTTTCCAGTTCCCGCAACCGCGCCGACATCGACTGTTCGCGGGCGGTGAACGCGCGGGCGGCCCGCCGCACCGCCCCCGCAACCGGCGCGAGCGAACCCGGCACCTTGCCGTGAACCTGCGCCACGTCGTGCGGCGCGGCGCGACCGTCAACCAAGTCGTCGAACGATCGCGCGAGGCGATCGACCGCGCGCCCGTGTCGCCATCGCGCCGCGACGATGCCAGCGCCGAACGCCGCCGCCGCGATCGCCGCTCCCGTCGCCATCCAGGCGAGCGGCGACGTCTCGCCGTCGATGGCTTGAGCAACGAGTGGCAGGGACAGGTGCAGTGCTTCCGCGGTCATGCGTCGGCGAGGACGGCGCGTCCTTCGCCGAAACGGTAGCCGACGCCGCGCACCGTCTCAATCGCGTCGGCGAGCGGACCGAGCTTCCGCCGCAGCGCGGTGATGTGCACGTCGACCGTTCGGCTCGAGAGCACCGTCGACTTGCCGTGGACCGCAGCGATGATCTGGTCGCGCGTACGGACGAATCCCGGACGGGCCGCCAAGTACTGAAGGATGCCGAACTCCGTCAGCGTGAGATCGACCGGCGCGCCGTCGACATTCACGACGTGCCGCTCCGGATCGATGATCAGCCGGCCGTCGAGCAACACGACCCTGTCGCTTCGCTCGCGCTCGTCGATGTCGCTGCGCGTGCGGCGCAGGACGTTGCGCAGTCGGGCCATCAGCACCTTCGGACTGAATGGCTTGGTGACGTAGTCCTCGGCGCCGAGTTCGATGCCCGCGACGACGTCCGACTCCTCGCCCTTCGCCGAGACCATGAGGATCGGAACGCGCCGCGTCTCGTCCGACTGCTTCAGCCGCCGACACAGTTCGAGCCCGTCGAGATCGGGCAGCATCAGGTCGAGCACGACGAGATCCGGCTTCTGGCGCCGGATCAGGTCAAGCGCGAGCTTGCCGCTGTGCACCATGCGGGCGCTCATTCCTTCGCGCTCCACGTGGAACTGGATCAGCTCGGCGATCTCGACTTCGTCTTCGACAATCAGGACGTCGGGGCGAGGCAAGGTGCGACTCCGTTCAAAGCGAACGGCCGTACGGTAGCGGTCAGCGCGACCGCGATGCGAACGCCGCGCGAAGATCATGTGTGCGATTCGTTGCCGGGCCATGAGGGAAAAGCCACGCGCCGTCGCGGACCGTCGATTCGCCGCGCCCCGTCACCGCGGGCAGCGAGATCGGAACGCCGTCCTGTGCGAGCGCTCCGAGCACCGCCATCTGTGCCGCCTCGCGCGCGTCCACGGGGACACCGACGGCGTCGAGTGGATGGACCCGCGCTCCGAGCGATTCCGCGATCGCGGCGCCGAGGGCGCGGTGACGGGCGCCGCCGCCGGCGAGCAACGCCTCGCCGGCGGGACGCACGCCCGCCGCGCGAAGCGCGTCGCCGATGGTCGTTCCGACAGCGAGCGCGGCTGAGGCCGCGAGATCGTTCGGCGTGAGCCGCGCGGCAAATTCGCGCACCCAGAGCGCCGCCTCGTCGCCGGTACCGAGCGAGCGCCGCGACGCAGACTGCGCCGACAGGACCGATCGCAGCGAATCGACCGCCGTCGCGTCAGCGCGCCCGCTCGCCGCGGCGGCGCCGTCGGCGTCGAACGGTCGACCGAGCGCGGCGCGGGCGACGGCGTCGAGCACTTGGTTGCAGGCGCAGATGTCCGCGCCGGAGACTCGCTCGTGTCCAGCGCCGCCAGGGAGCACCGTCGCATTGCAAAAGCCGCCCAGATTGATGACGGCGCGATCGTGCGCCGCGCGGAACATCACCCAGTCGGCGAGCGGCGTGATCGGCGCGCCTTGGCCGTGCGCGATGAGGTCGGCTTGGCGAAGGTCGCTCACCACGGCGCAGCCGAGCGCCGCGACGATCGGTACCGCGTTGAGCAGTTGCCACGAGACCGGCGGCGCGTGAAACACCGTCTGGCCGTGCGCCGCCACCAGCTCGACGGCGCGACCCGCGGCGAGGGAGGCGAGCGCGTCGGCGTGGAAGTCGCCGAAGTCCCGCGCCAGGCGCGCGAAATCGCCCGCAGTCATCGGAGTCTGTTCGGCCGCCGCCCGCAGGCGCGAGGCCAGCGCTGCGGGAAACGGGGCAGCGATCCGTTCGACGAGCGCGACCCGCATGGCGAGCCCGTGTCCCTCGATCGACACGAGCGCAGCGTCGAGTCCGTCGATACTCGTGCCGGTCATCACGCCGATCACGTTCCGTGCCGATGAACCCTTCGTGGCTGACGTGCGCCCGGGCATGTCCGCATCGTCGTAGGGGCTCGCGCCGCGGGCAAGCGAGCCCATCGGCCCCGTCCGCGGCGCATCCTCGCCGTTACAGTGCGGACCTCCATGATCAAGCGGATTCTCGTGACCGGCGGTGCGGGGTTTCTCGGGTCGCATCTGTGCGAGCGACTCGTCGGCCTCGGCCACGACGTCGTGTGCCTCGACAACTTTTTCACGAGCCAGAAGTCGAACATCGATCACCTGCTCGACTTCCACAACTTCGAGCTCGTGCGACACGACGTGACCGAGCCGATCCTCCTCGAGGTCGACGAGATTTACAACCTCGCGTGCCCCGCGGCGCCGGGGCATTACCAATACAACCCGATCAAGACGACGAAGACGAGCGTGCTGGGCGCGATCAACATGCTCGGCCTCGCGAAGCGCGTTCGCGCACGCATCCTTCACGCGTCGACCAGCGAGGTCTACGGCGATCCCGACGTGCACCCGCAGCCGGAGAGCTATCGCGGCAACGTCAACCCCATCGGTCCGCGCGCGTGCTACGACGAAGGAAAGCGCTGCGCCGAGACGCTGATGTTCGACTACCACCGTCAGAACAAGGTGCAGATCCGGGTCGTGCGAATCTTCAACACGTACGGTCCGCGCATGCATCCATACGACGGGCGCGTCGTCAGCAACTTCATTCGACAGGCGATCGGCGGAGAGCCCATCACGCTCTACGGCGACGGCTCACAGTCGCGCTCGTTCTGCTATGTCGACGATCTGATCGACGGCTTCCTGCGGATGATGGCGGCGCCGGACGATTTCGTCGGGCCGGTCAACATGGGGAACCCCACGGAATTCACCATTCGCGAACTTGCCCAGAAGATCGTCGCGCTCGTCGGCGGCACGTCGCGCATCGTGCACGCGCGCGAGCTTCCTCCCGACGACCCGAAGCAGCGGCGCCCGGACATCACCTTGGCCCGCACGCGACTCGGGTGGGAGCCGAAGGTCACGCTCGAGGACGGACTGCGCAGCACCGTCGCGTACTTCCGCGGGCTCGACCTGAGCCGCTTCCGCGCGCCCACGCCGAACTATTGACGCTCGCGAACGCACGGAGTCCGCAGACGGAGGGACGACGCGCCGTCGCGGGTTCGGACCGGCAGAGTCGCCGCGATTTCGTGTGACCGGGGGCGCGGTGCCCATGGTCGGTGCTCGCACCGGCCGCCCGGCTCGCCGTGTGTTCGACGACGAGGCGACATTGTCCGCGTGCAGAAAAAAGTCGGCACTTTGGAGGGAGCCTTCGACCCCGTGGTAGGGTGCTCGCACGGGCGACGAACTCCGCCCCCGAACGAACACCGAAAAGTATTGAAAAACCGGGGCGCTGGCCGTTGACGGTAGGGAAATGTTTGGTACCGTACTTTTACCGAACAAATGCGAGGTCCCCCGACCCGCAGAAACTCACTTGCCGGGGTCGGCCTGCGGGGCTGGTTCGCGGGTGGGTGGTGCCGGGAGTTGCGGGGGCATGGACGCCAAAGAGGAAGGCACACGATGACGAAGGCTGCACTTGAAGAACGCGATGCGAAGACCACTGCACCGACGAACTCGACCACCAACGCGACGGCGAACCCAACGACGACCACCAACGGGCGATCGACGGTAGGTGCCGGCTCCAGCGGCCCATCCGCTGCTTCGACCAGCGTTGCTTCGGGTACCACGGCGCTGCATCGGACGACCGATGGGTCCGTTGTCGCCGGTGGAAATCCCGTCGGACTCGCATCCGCCAGCGGCTTCGGCAAGGATGCATCCCGTCTCGCACCCTCCGGTCAGACATCGACTGGTGCGCTCGCGCCCTCCGGTATCGCCTCCAAGCCGTCAGCTCCCGCCAACGTGACCACAAAGGACTCCGTCATGTCGCAACGTTCAGCCGTCTCGCCTGCCTCCATGCCGTCCCGCTCCACCGACAAGCCCGCAGCGAGCGGGAACGCGACCACTGGCGGAGCGTCGCGCACCGCCGAGACGAAGCCTGGCGACTCGAAGGGGAGTACGTCGACAGCCGAAGGCCCCGTCGACACGAAGGGCAAGCGGCTGGCGCTCGATCGCGCGATGGGACAGATCGAAAAGACCTTCGGCAAGGGCGCGATCATGCGGCTCGACGGCGACCAGATTCCGCAGATCCCTGCGGTATCGACCGGCGCCTTGAGCCTGGACTTGGCGCTTGGTGGACGCGGCCTTCCGCGTGGCCGCGTCATCGAAGTCTTCGGACCGGAGTCGTCCGGCAAAACGACGCTCGCGTTGACTGTCATCGCAAACGCGCAGAAGGCTGGCGGCACTGCCGCATTCATCGACGCCGAACACGCGCTCGATCCGAGCTGGGCCAAGCGACTCGGAGTCGACCTCGACGAACTTCTGGTGTCGCAGCCCGACACCGGCGAGCAGGCGTTGGAGATCTGCGAACTGCTGGTGCGTTCGAATGCAATCGACATCGTCGTCATCGACTCGGTGGCGGCGTTGATTCCAAAGGCTGAAATCGAAGGGGAGATGGGCGATAGCCACGTCGGCCTGCAGGCGCGGCTGATGAGCCAAGCGCTGCGAAAGCTGACCGGCGCGATCTCCAAGAGCGAGACCATCGTGGTCTTCATCAACCAGCTTCGCGAGAAGATCGGCGTGATGTTCGGTTCGCCGGAGACGACGACGGGCGGTCGCGCGCTGAAGTTCTACGCGTCCGTGCGCATCGACATTCGGCGCATCGGATCGATCAAGGATGGCGAGACCAACGTCGGCAACCGTGTGCGCGCGAAGGTCGTGAAGAACAAGATTGCGCCGCCGTTCCGTGAAGCCGAGTTTGACATCATGTTCGACGAAGGCATCAGCGCGACTGGTGATTTGCTCGATCTGGCGGTGGCCGACAACATCGTCGAGAAGAGCGGTGCCTGGTTCTCCTACGGCGGCACGCGACTCGGGCAGGGCCGCGAGAACTCCAAGCAATTCCTGCGACAGAACGCGGACCTCTTCGGTGAGATCCGTACCGCCGTGCTGAAGAAGCGGCTCGCCAATCCGGCTGCGGCACCGACGCGGCCGGGCGGAGCTGGTGGCGCATCTGGCGCCGCATCTGGCGCCGCATCTGGCGCCGACGACGACGAGTGACCGTCGCGCTGCTCGGCGGAGGGCTTGAGAGCGGCGTTGCTGGGTCGCGCGGTCGAGCCGGAGTTGCTAATCGACGACAGCCTCGGCCCGGGATTCGCGGCTGATCCACTCGGCCGCGAGTCGCGCGCACGCGTGATCGCACACGGTGACGTTGGCTCGAAGCACGCGATCGGCGAGTCTCAGGCGCCTTGCGCGCGAGGTGCTGCCGCGTCACGACGTCGACCCTTCGGGCCATCCGGGAGGGGGATGGCTCGATGGAGGTGGCGTCGTGGCGCGGCAGCGCTTTGTGCAGTGACGTCGGCGATCGGCGGCGCTCCGTAGCACCAAAGCGCTGCTGGTGAACGCGGAGGCGAGCGAGATGCCCGCGATGTGGGCGAATGGCTGAGAAGGGGATTCGTCGAGTAGCGGAAGCACGACGTCGTGCGCGTCTCGGCATGGAGTCGCCGAACGGCCGGGCGCACGGATGAGCGCCATTCAGCGCCATTCAGCGCCGCTCGGCGCCGGTCGCACGGCCCTCGTCTAGGCAGTTGGCGAGCATCGGCGCGCTTGGTAGGATTCGCGACTCCCGCGGATGTGGCGGAACTGGCAGACGCGCAAGATTCAGGTTCTTGTGGGGATAACACCCCGTGGAGGTTCGATTCCTCTCATCCGCATGAACCCGCTTCGCGGGTGAATTGGGCCCAGTCCTTCGGCTGGGCCCGATTCGTTTTTGTGCGCACCGTGAGCTTCGGGTCGGCGCGGGACCGCGGTCGACGCCGAAGGGATTTGGCGCGCTACCGGCGCACGCAGGGCCGACGCACGCGGGGTTCGCGCGTTCGCGAGGACCTGACGCCGACGATGCGCGCCTCGGTGCACGAGCGCGATCGCGAGTCCGAGCGCCCGTCGTCGCGCGCGAGCCTTGCGAAGTGATACCAATTCGAGCGCTCGGTACAGTTCTTCATTGCCCGTTGCCCCTATGAGATGGTGATGGGCTAGCCAAGCGCGCTGCTCGCAGAACGCCACGGAGGAGCAACGGGTTTCATCCGATCTCCAGAGCGCCCTCCGGGCGCACACTCGCTCCGGCCATTTCGCGGTCCTGTGAAATTTTGGATTGCGCGGAGCAAAGACGATCCATATGACTCGACGCGGACGTCGCATGCGACGCCCTGGACCAGTCGCCGCGATGCCGCCGCGGCGATAGCACCACGGCGCAGCGCTCGTAGGGCCGTGGCGCCGCCGCCGGACCGCCGCGCAGAGCCGAGTCGACGTCGCGGTGTTCGAGGCCAGCGAGTTGAATCTACGACCTGCAGGCTCGACCGCTCAGTGCCTTGCGAACGGGTCGCGAATCCCGCCAACCCGCCGTCGCCGGGTCCGTGGCAGGTCGATCGACGCGCCGACCTTCCGCCAACACCGGTCGCGTCACCACCGGCGCTCGTGTCCGTTGTCGATCGCGAACGGACGCTCGAGGCGCTCTCCCTCCGCCTCGCGCACCCAGAGCAGCGCATCGATCGGCACGCCATCGACGCGGACGCTCGCCTGCTTCGTCACCTCCACCGACGCGATCGTCCGCCACGCGCCCGATTCGATGCTCCACGCGAGCACGTCGTACGTCCCTGCGGATCGGACCCGCACCGACGCAGACTCTCCCGACGGTGGCACGCTGGTCGTCGAGCCGGTCGGCTCCGTTTGGCCGCCACTCGAATCGCCCGCAGTCGACTCGCTCGCCTGCGCGTCGTTGGGGGATCGCGTCGCAAGCACGATCGATCCGCGTCGCGCCGATTCTTCGAACGCGCGGCGTTCGCCGTCGGCCGTCAGCCGAAACGGCGCACCGGCGGGCACCATCGCGCCGCCGTCGAACCATGCGGGCAGATAGAGCGCATCTCTGCCGACGTCGTGGAACGTCACCGCGCCGTCGCGCACGATCACTCCTGCAACCGCTCGCCACTCGCCGCCGTTGAAGACGCAGAGATAGGCGAATCGCTGACCTGGCGGCGGCACGAGCGTCAGCGCCACGTCGGTGACGGGCACGTATTGCGCCGTCACGTCGAGCACGTTGTTCGCAGCGAGTCCCGACGGCATCCGCTCGCCGGGTTCGCGCATCCCTCCCACCGCGTCCGGCTGCCGGCCGTACACGCGTCGATACACCTTCGCGGCGCGATGCGCGAGCTTCGTGGAGCCGCGGCCGTTCGCGTCAAGGGCGACGTCCCACGCGTGGTTGTTGTCGCGATCCGCCCAGAACGGCGTGAAGTCGTCGGCGACGACGACGCCCGCCGCTCGCGCTGCGAACACCACCATGTTCGTCTGATCCTCGCAGCGTCCTTCGCGGCTCGTGCGCATCTCGGTCCAGTTCTGGTCGGTCGGATGCAGGTAGTAGAGCTGGCGGAACTTCACCCACGACTTCGCGGCCTTCCGCACCGCGCGGACGACGTCGTCGAGCTCGGGCTCCCGCGGCGCTGCCTCCTGGTCGCCGTGCACGCCGCGCAGCGACGCAAGCACCGGCGCGACGAGCTCTGTCGCTTCGGCTCGCCAGCGCGGATCGAGCGCCTCTTCGCTGCCGCGATACGGAAGGACGAACTCGCAGAACGATCGAAAGTCGAGTTGCGCCGCCCACGCATCGTGTCGTCGCGTGGCGAACGCGAGTTCGTGGTTGCCGATGAGCTGATCCGCCGTGATCGTGGCGACGTCGGCCACGAACCGCTCGCGCCGGAAGTCGAGCGGCCCGCGCTCTCGTTCCAGCGTGCGCAGCGCGGCCTTCGCGTCCGCGAGGTTGCGGTGCTCCGTCGCGTCGAACGGAACGACGGTGCCGTCGGCCGTCTCGAGCGAGATGACCGCGAAGCCGTGCCCCGGCATGTTCGCGACCAGCCAGCGAGCGGCGTCGCGCTTCTCGACGTCGACATCGGTCGCATGCCCGCCGTCGTAGTCGTACCGCCCGAGAAACCGCTCGAGCTCGCCGCGATTCGCTCCGGCGAGGTCGAGCGCCGCCGACACCTCGGCGTCCGACACCACCATCGTCGTCGGCGGCGCCGACCGCTCGACGCCGGTTGGCGCCGGCGGCGCCGAGCCGACGAGCGTCAGACACGTGACCACCAGTGATGCAAACGAGGGCGTCATGGCGATGGCGCCATCCCTTCCTCCGGCGAACGTCCTGCGTCGGGCGGCGGCGGAGCCTTCGAGCGATCGGCCGGCTCGCTCCGCGCCGAGGCGGCGAGGAGCGCGTGCAACGCCGCGCGCCGGTCGGCGTCGCCGAGCGTCGCGTCGCCGCGCAACTCCTGGGAGAGGACCACGAGGAGGTCGGTGCGGGCGGACGCGGCGGCAACGCCGTTCGTACCGCTCATGGCGTGAGGGAGCCGCGTCACCTCTGCGGGTGCGGCCGGTCGATCGTCGTTCGGCGAATCGCGGTGCGGTTGCGAACTCGGCACGGTCGCTCCTCGCCGGCGATTCTAACGGCGCGTTCCTCGGGCTCGGCGCGGGAAGTCAGGTCGCGGCGCTCGCCCCAACGATTCGCGCGGAACTTCGGACGCTCGCTTGCGCCGTCAGCCGTCGCACCGCGATCGAGGTCGCGAGGGCCGCGCGATCGGCTCCGAAGACCTCCATCCCGTGGGTCGAGCAACGGCTGGCCATCCTGGCCATCCATGACGTCACCTGCTGCTTGCCTCAATCGCGAGCACCACGCTCTCGGTCGCTTCTGTCGCACCCGCCGCGGGCGCCCGCTCGAAACGGCGATCACCTATCAGGGCAAGCTACGGGCGAACGGAGCGCCGTTCATCGGCGCGACGAGCGAGGGGCGTCGCTACCATCGCCCCGTGGATTTCGTGTACCTCGACAACAACGCGACGACGCAGCCCCTACCTGCGGTGATCGAGGCGATGCGCGAGTGCCTCGAGCGGTCGTGGGCGAATCCGTCGAGCGTGCATCGGCAGGGGATCGAGGCTCGGCGCCGCGTGGAGCTCGCTCGCGAGGCCGTCGCCCGCCTCGTGGGTTGCCAGGAGCGCGAGCTCGTGTTCACGTCCGGCGGGACCGAGGCCGCGAATCTCGCGATCCTCGGTTCGCTGGAGGCGGCGCCGGAACGGAATGTCCTCATCACGAGCAGGCTCGAGCACAGCGCGGTGCGCGAGACGGCGGCGGCCTGGGAACGGCGCGGCGGAACGGTGATCTGGGCCCAGCACGAGGCGAGCGGCGTCGTCGATGGCTCGTGGCTGGCCTCGACCCTGCGGGCTCAGGCGACGCGCATCGGACTCGTGTCGCTCATGTGGGTGAACAACGAGACCGGCGTGATTCAGCCGGTCGATTCGATCGGCGCACTGTGCCGCGAGCATGGCGTGCGATTCCACACCGACGCGACGCAATGGGTCGGCAAGATGCCGACGGATCTCGCGTCGATGCAGATCGACCTCGCCTCGTTCGCCGCCCACAAGTTCCACGGGCCGAAGGGCGTCGGCGCGCTGTACGCGCGTCGCGGCGTGCGCTTCGCGCGGCAAGTGATCGGCGGTCCGCAGGAGCGCGACCGTCGCGGCGGCACGGAGAACGTGCCGGGCATCGCGGGCTTCGGCGTCGCCGCCGACGCGGCTCGGGAATGGCTTGCGACGGCGGAGCGCGATCGTCTCGCGAGCGAGCGCGATCGTCTCGAAGCCGCGCTCCGCGGGCGCTGCGACGACGCGAGCGTGACCGGCGCCGCCGCGCCGCGCCTCTGGAACACGACGAACGTCGGCTTTCGCCGCCTCGAGGCCGAGGCGATCCTGATCCTCCTGTCGGAGCGCGGCGTGTGCGCGAGCGCGGGCGCCGCGTGCTCCTCGGGCAGCCTTGATCCGTCGCCGGTGCTCCTCGCGATGGGCGTGCCGGCCGACGTGGCGCACGGCTCGATTCGACTCTCGCTCTCTCGGCACACGACGACGGACGAGCTCGACCGCGCCATCGAGGAGATCGCGGAGTCGATCGCCAAGCTCCGCCGCGGCATGGCGGCGGTGTAAGCGCGGCCAACGCGCCATCGACGACGCTTGCACATCAGCCGAGGCGGCGAAAAGCCGATAGGCTGCAGTCCGCCAGTCTTCCAGGAGCCCTCGCATGAGCGTCACCGCGCGACTTCGTCAGGTCGGACAGAGTCTGTGGCTCGACAACATCACTCGTCGCCTGCTCGATTCGGGCACCCTCGCTCGCTACATCGTCGACCACGACGTGACCGGCCTGACGAGCAACCCGACCATCTTCGAGAAGGCCGTGTCGAGCTCTTCCGACTACGACGCGCAGATCCGGTCGCTCGCGCCGAAGCTCACCGATCCGGAGCGACTCTTCTTCGAGCTCGCCATCGCCGACCTGACGCGGGCGGCCGACCTCTTCCGCCCGATCTACGAGCGCAGCGGCGGCGTCGACGGATTTGTCTCGCTCGAAGTCTCGCCGATGCTCGCCAACGACACCAAGGCGACGATCGAGCAGGCGAAGGAACTCTTCGCGAAGGCGAACCGCAAGAACCTCTACATCAAGGTGCCGGGCACGCGCGAGGGCATCCCGGCGATCGAGGAACTCATCTTCGCCGGCGTCCCGATCAACGTGACGCTCCTCTTCTCGACCGAGCATTACGTCGCCGCCGCCGAGGCGTATGTGCGCGGGCTCGAGCGTCGCGTGGCGAAGAACCTCTCGCTCGACGTCTCCTCGGTCGCGAGCCTGTTCATCTCGCGCTGGGATCGCGCCACTACGAAGTCGTTGCCCGCCGCGCTTCAGAACGCGCTTGGCATCGCCGTCGGCATGCGGGCGTACTCGGCCTATCTCGACCTCATCTCGAGCGACCGCTTCAAGGCCCTCGAGCAGAAGGGCGCTCGCCCGCAGCGGCTGCTGTACGCGAGCACGGGCACGAAGGACCCGGCGCTTCCCGCGTCGCTCTACGTGACCGCGCTCGCGAGCCCGAACACGGTGAACACCATGCCCGAGGAGACGCTCCTCGCGTTCGCGAAGAACGGGTCGCTCGGTGAGCTGGTCGCCGCCGACGGCAAGGCCGCGGACGCGAAGCTCGCCGAGATCGCGAAGGCGGGCATCGACGTCGCGGCGCTCGCGGCGCAGCTGCAACTCGAGGGGCGCGACGCGTTCATCAAGAGTTGGCGCGATCTCATCGCGGTGGTCGAGACCAAGACCGGCGCGCTCGCCGCGCGGTGACGCCCAACCCGCGCTCCGCACGAATCGAACTTCCCCGTCACGCACCATGTCCGACCTTCTGACCGAGCTTTCCTGGCGCGGCCTGTTCCAGCAGTCCACTTCGACCGCCATCCCGGCGCACCTCGCCGGAGGACAGCGCGTCGGTTACGCCGGGTTCGATCCGACGTCGGACAGCCTGACGATCGGCAATCTCATCCCGCTCATGATGCTCGCCCATCTCCAGCGGCACGGGCACCGGCCGATCGCGCTCATGGGCGGCGCTACGGGCATGATCGGCGACCCGAGCGGCAAGAGCGCCGAGCGCCAGCTCCTCACGCGCGAGACCGTCGAGCACAACGTCTCGATGTGCATGCGCGTGTTCGAGCGCGTGCTCGACTTCTCGAAGTCCTCGTCCGTGCGAGCCACGCTCGCGAACAACGCCGACTGGTTCGCGTCGATCAGCTTCCTCGACATGCTCCGCGACGTCGGCAAGCACTTCTCGGTCAACATGATGATCCAGAAGGAGTCGGTCGCCGCGCGCCTGCACACGCGCGAGCAGGGGATCTCGTACACCGAGTTTTCCTACATGATCCTGCAGGCGTACGACTTCCTCCACCTCCATCGCACGCACGGTTGCACGCTGCAGTTCGGCGGCAGCGACCAGTTCGGGAACATCGTCGCGGGCATCGATCTCATCCGGCGGAAGACCGAGCGCGCCGAAGGCGACGAGATCGAGGCGTACGGCGTGGTGGCGCCGCTCGTGACCAAGGCCGACGGCGGGAAGATCGGCAAGACCGAGTCCGGCGCGATCTGGCTCGGCGCGCATCGCACGAGTCCGTACGCCTTCTACCAGTTCTGGCTGAACGCGAGCGACGTCGACGTGATGAACTTCCTCCGCTGGTACACGTTCCTCGATCGCGCGACGATCGAGGGGCTCGGCGAGAGCGCGAAGTCGAACCCCGGCGCCCGCGAGGCGCAGCGCACGCTTGCGCGGGAAGTGGTTCGCATGATCCACGGCGAGACCGAGCTCGCGCGGGCCGAGGCCGCATCGCAGGCGCTCTTCTCCGGCGACGTTCGCTCGCTCGACGCGCGGCTGTTGCACGAGGTCTTCGCCGAGGTGCCGCGCTCGACGCACGACCGCAACGCGCTGCAGGGCGAAGGCCTCGCGCTCGCGGAACTCTTGCCGATGACCACGTTGGCCGCCAGCAAGCGCGAGGCCCGCGAGTTCCTGCAGAACGGCGCGGTGAGCGTGAACGGCGACAAGGCCGCGCCAGAGCGCATGCTCACGTCGAACGACGTGCTGCACGGAACGACGACCCTCCTTCGGCGCGGCAAGAAGCAGTGGCACGCGATCGAGTGGCGCTGAGCGCGTTAGAGGAACTCGAGCGCTCCGTAGCGCCCTCCGGGCGCACACTCGCTCTGGCCATGTCGCGGTCCTGTGAAATCGTGGAGCGCGGGGAGCAAATGCGATCCGTATCACTCGCGCGTCGCGACCGGGCGCTGGGCGATCGACAGCCGAATCAGCGGCTGCGTGTCGACGCTCTCGCCGACGCGCAGCACGGTGACTTCGGGCGGCAGCATCCACAGGTCGACGCGCTTGCGGGTCACGCGGAGTGCGAGATCGTCGGCCGAGAGGTGCACGAACGCGAAGACGTTGGCGCGTCCGTCCTCAAGCGCGCGAATCGTCTCGCTCGGGCCGGTGACCTCCACGTCGCGCAGGAACGCGTCGCTCGGCTCGATGGCGATCGTGTAGCCGTCGATGTCCGCGGGCGGGCCCGCGATCTGCACAGGGACCAGACGCAGCGTCGTCGTGCTCGAGCGCGACGCGAGCGTAAAGGTCATTCGGGCCTTGTCGGGCGCGATGCGGACCAACTTCGATTGTGCGTCGAGCGCCGGCGGCACGCGCAGCGTCGCGTCGATCGGGCGGCGCCGGCCCGGCATGAGCGTGCTCGCCTGTTGCGGGGTCACGAACGCCTCGATCTGCGGCGGGTTGCCCAGCGCCGGCACCAGCGACTTGGGCAGCGTCACTCGTGCCGTGCTCGGTTCCGCGACCGTCTGGCCGGCGATCTGGTACCCCGGCACGACGAGCACGATCTTCGCGTCGACGCTCTCGGTTTCGACCAACTCGAGCGTCGTCGTGCTCGGCGAGGTGGAGACGACGGCCACGCCGGCCTCGTTGATCTCCTGCGCACGACCGATCGCCAGCGTGAGGTCGATCGAGTGCGTGCCGAGCGCCGACGGCACGCCCACGCGTCCCACGCGTAGCGGGATCGTCTTGCCCGAGAGTCGCTCCGCCGCGCGATCGAGTTCGCGCCGCGAGCCTTGCAACTCGACGTCGACCGAGATGGGATCGACGGGCACGGCCAGCAGTCGATCGGTGTCGGCGACGACGAAGCGCACCGAGAGGCCGACGGTCGTCGTCTCGCGGCTGCGCCCGGCGGCCCACAGCCACAGGACGAGCGACACGAGCGTGACCACGGCGAAGTTGGCCGCGACGGGGCGCCAGCGCGTCCAGCGATTCACGGCTCGCCTCCCGACTGCTTGGCCTCGGGTCGCGCGACCTGCGCATCGCCTTCCGCGGGTTCGCTCTGGAGGAGCGTGAGCAGCCGCTCGCGCACCTCGTCGCGAGGGACGGGTGCGGACATGGAGCCGCGCGACGCGAAGCGGATCGAGCCGGTCTCCTCGCTCACGATGACCACCACGGCGTCGGTGTCGAGCGTGATGCCGAGCCCGGCGCGATGTCGCGCGCCGAGGTGCGGAGGGACCGAACCTTCCTCGGCCAGCGGAAGCTGGATGCCGGCGCTCCAGATGCGCTCGCCGCGCACGACCGTCGCGAGATCGTGGAGCGGATTGTTCGGCCAGAAGATGCTCTCGAGGAGCGGCGCCGACACGCGAGCGTCGAGTTCCGTCCCGCCTTCCGCGAGTTCGCCGAGGGGAACGGTGCGCTCGATCACGATGAGCGCGCCGAACCGGCTGCGGGCGAGGAAGTCGACCGCTTCCGCAACCTCCTCGGCGATCGTGCGGAGTTGGCCGCGGCCGCGACCGAAGAGCCGCGCCTGTCCGAGGCGGGACATGGCCTGGCGAATCTCGGGTTGGAAGACGACGACGAGCGCGAAGGCGAGGAGGAGAAGCACCTGGTCGGCGAGGAACCGCAGTCGCCCGAACGCATCGCCGCCGCCTCCTCCGAAACTCGCGCTCAGGCTGCCGCTGAATTGCGCGAGAAGCCGCACGCCCAGCGCGAGCAGCGCGATCACCAGGCCGAACCCCTTGATCACGCCGGCCCCGCGCGTGTTGCGGAGAAACCGCACGACCATCCACACGCCCACCCAGATCACGGCGATCTCGACCACGACCTCGATGGGGTTGTAGCCGCGAAAGAGCGTGTGAAGAACACTCGGCATGGACTCGGTTCGGAGTATAAGGATCGACGCCGTCGAGGCTCGTGCGGACGCGGGGTATGATCGGCTTCGAACATTGATCGGCGCGTCGTCGCTTCGCCGAACAACGCGCTGCGCTCCGACGCGGGTGCGACGTCCGCTCGCCCGCGCTTTCACGCCATTCGCTTCCGAAACGACGACCACGATGAGTCGACTCTCCGGTGCATACGACCTCGGGCGCTTCACCGGCACCTGCGCTGCGACGGGTCGGTCGCTGGCGCCGGGTACGCCGTGCGTCACCGCGCTGTGCGAGGCGCCCGATGCCGACAGCGCCAACGCCGGGACCCCGTTCGGCCTCTTCCTGCGTCGCTACGACTACTCGCTTGAAGCCTGGGAGGGCGGGACGCGACCGGAGGGGCTGCTCTTCTTTTGGCGCACGACGGTCACCGGCGGCGACGGCCGCAGATCGATGCTCGTGGACGACGAGCTCTTGCTCGACCTCTTCCATCGGCTCGAGGCCGACGACCGGCCGCAGCGGGCCGCGTTCCGCTTCGTGCTGGCGCTTCTCCTGATTCGCAAGCGATTGCTGCGCGTCGTCGGTCAGCGGCGCGACGCCGCCCCGGCGCGTGGCGACGCCGACGGCGCCGCCGGGGCGCAGGACCGCGAGTACTGGCTGGTGCAGGTGCGCGGCACCGATCCGACCTCGCCTCCGATCGCGGTGGCCAATCCTCGCCTCCACGAGGACGACGTCCGCGAGATCGCCGAACAGCTCGGCGAGATCATGCAAGGAAACCTGTGAAGACGCGCACCGCGCCAGCGACGACGATCGGATCGCGCCTGCGTCGCGCCGCGGGTTCGCTCGCGGTCCTCGCGCTCGCGGGCTGCGCCGCCGACGAGGCGTCGCGCGTCGATTCCCCGTCGCCGCAAGGCGCCGCGGAGATCGTGGCCCAGGAACCCGACGGAAGCGTCGAAGACGCGCCGCCGGCGGATCGGCAGACATCATCCGATGCGCAGCCGGCGCGGACCGACGGCGCATCGCCCGCGCTCGTGGCCTCGTACCGCGAGGCGGTGCAACGGCAGGCCACGCGGCTGAAGCGGCTGAAGTTCCTCGACAGCCGCGGCGTGATCGAGGTGCGATACGCCGACGACGGCGGCCAGCACTTCGAGCAGTGCGACCTTCGGCTGTACGCGGTCCTGCCGACGAAGACCGCGCTCAACCTGTCGAAGCTCGGTTCGAAGAAGATCGCGTGGATCGGTTCCGACGACGAGAACTGGTGGGTGTTCCGCCTCGATCAGTCGCCGACGACGCTCGAAGTGCATCCGATGGCGTCCGACGATCGTGACGCCGGGCTGTCGGTCGTGTCGCCGCGCACCATCCTGCTCCTGGCCGGACTCACGGCGCTCCCCGAGGAGCGCAGCGCGACGCTCTCCGAGGACTCGGGAAGCGTCACCGTCGAGTCGCCTGCCGACGCGACGCCGCGGGCGCGATGGCGCCTCGACGCGGGCACGTGGTTGCCCTCGCGGATCGAACTCCTCGACAAGAGCGGCGCCGTCGTCGCCACGGGCGAACTGACCGACTACGCGACGGCGCTCGCCGACGGCCTCGCTCCGGGCGATTCGCCGAAGGTGCCGCAGCGCATCGTGGTCACCCGCGCCGACGGCAACGGCTCGGTGCGGATGTCGCTCGATCGTCCGAGCGCCCGGTCCGACGGCATCAAGCCACGCTTCTTCGACCTCAAGGAACTCCAGATCCTCATGCGCCCCGAGGAAGTGATCTGGCGAACGCCCTCGCCCGTGGCCACGACGCCGTGAACGCGGCGCTCCGGCGCGTGGCGGTCGCGCTCGCGCACATCGCGTTCGCCGCGCTGTGGTTCGTCGCCCCCGAGGCGCGCTCGGAAGTCGCGGCGCGCGGACGGCTGCTCGGCACCGGTTCGGACGAGCACGTGTGGTGGATCGATCCCCGCGCGGACGGCGCGTACGTCATGCACGCGTCGGCGCGCAGCCCGACGCCGCTTCGCGTCGAGCTGGCCCGCTACGACGAGACGCCCGACGCGATTGCGGCGTTTGGCGATCGCGTGTGGTTGTCGTTTCCGCCGACCGCCGATCGTCCCACGCGCCGCGACGTGATCACCTTCGCGACCAGCGAGAGCGCCGCGACCGGACTCGCCTACGCCGAGCCGCGCGGCGGCGCGGACCTCGTGGCGAGCCTGCCGACCAACGGCGAACTCGTGGGATTCGCCGCCGACGCTCGCGGGCCGTACGCACTGCTCCAGGCGGCGCCCGGCCCGCGCTTCGGCGTGCGTCGCGAGGGCGGCTCGCAGTCCGCCGTCGATTCGCGCACGCAACTGTTGCGGCTCGACGGGAACGCGTGGGTACCGATCGACCTGCCCGAAGGCGCCGTCTCCGCGAGTTCGCTCGCGCTCGTGCGCTACGGCGACCGCATCGCGGTGGTTGCGGGCCGCCCCGACGGCAGCTCGCTCGTGATGCGCCGCGACGACGGCGGCTGGACGAGCGAAGCGATCGCGGCGCCGCTGGCGGCGGCCGCGTGGTGCAACGCGGCGGGGCGCGTCGCGGTCGGCGTCCTCGAAGGTTCCGAGGTGCGCACCGCGTACCTGCGCGATCGAGCGCTCGTGCCGTGGGCACGGCTCGCGGTGCCCGGCGCGCCGTGGCTTCTCGCGGGCGACGCGCACGGCGCCGTGGTGGTGAGCGGCTCGAGCGGCACGTACCAGCGGCGACTCCTCGGCGCGATCGACGCGCAGGCCGGTCCGATCGAGACGCTCGCGGTGCCGGGCTTCCGATCCGGCGCGTGGATCCACGTGCCGATCCTCGGCGCGATCGCCATCGCCGGCATCATGGCCGTCGTCTTCCTGCGCTCGGTTCCGAGGAGCGGGGAAGAAGACGCGCTCGCCGGTCCGCCGCCGCTCGCGCTCGAGCGTCGCGCGATGGCGCTCTTGATCGACTTCCTGCCCGGCGCACTGATCGCGATCGTGGCGATGTCCGCGGCGCCGGACGAACTCCTCGCGTTGCCGTCGTGGTCCCTCGACCTCGCCACCGCGGAGCCGTCGCTCGTGGCCATCGCGGTGACCTGCCTCCACGGGGCGATCGGCGAGTACTTCGTCGGCCGCTCGATCGGCAAGGCGGTCGTGGGCGGCGTGGTCGTCGGCATGGACGGGTCGCCCGCCAACGGGCGGCAGACGCTGGTTCGGGCGTTCTTCAAGTTCGTCACGCTGTGCGCGCCGATACTCGGCTGTTTCGTCTTCTTCGCGCAGTCGAACCGTTCGCTGGGGGACATGCTCGCGAACACGATCGTCGCCGATGCGCACGATCGCCCCGACGGCGGCGCCGGGCCGCACGAATCCGAACGGCGCGGACAGGACTGAGCAGATCGGCGGGGACGCGCATTGTCGGCCCGCTCGACGCGGCCGGTTGTGCGCTGCGTGATCGCGTTGACCGCGCGTGGCTGGGTTGCATTGGGGGGCGCATTGGGGTCGCTCGCTGGCGCAAGAAAGGCGCCTCCAGTCAAGCGGCTGCGCGGGATCGGCCGATGTTCACTGTCGAGCGTGCGGCGAAGGAGTCGCTGCACCTGGTCGTCGAAGCTCTCGCCTCGTCTGGCAATTGAACGGAGGGCTTCGGCCATGAGCGGATTCTCATGACCGACAATCTGGGCCATTCCAAGCCGCCTTCCGTCACGCCGCATCACGATGCGCCGGCGACGGATTCCCCGACCGCGTCGGGGGTGCGCGCTCCGCTGGGATGGCGCGATGTCTGGCAACTGCCGACGTTCTTGATCGCGACGGGGGCGGTCGTCGCCGGGCTGGTGTACGTGTCGCGCCTTCCGCGCGAGCACGACTTCGCGGGGTCGCTCGACCAGGTCGACGGGTTGTTAGCCGCGGGCCGGCTCGACGAGGCCCGCACCATCCTGTTCGACCGCATCGCGCCGCGTCTCGAGGAGGCGCCGGCCGCGGACAAGGCGCGCTTCGACGCGGTGACCGCGGACTGGCTCTCCGCGGCCCGCATCGGCACCGGCGCGGTCGAGAACGACCAGCAGATCGCCGACCGCTATCTCCGCGCCGAGCAGAACGGTCTGGAACTCGATCGCGAACGACTGCTGCGGCTGTCCGCGGCGCTGGTGCATCTCGGCCGCGCGGAAGAGGCGATGGAGCGCGTCTCGAAGGTCGAATCGGCGCCCGGCGAGGGCGACGCGATGCGCTCGCGCATCCGCCGACTGGTGATCCAGCGCGCATGGGACGAGGCGACCGCGGAAGCGCATCCCGACTACGACAAGCTGCTCGTGGCGCTCGGCGCGTATCGCGCCGATCCGACCGTCGAACTCGACGACGAGGCGTGGGCCGCGGCGCGACAGGCGGAATCGCGGCTCGCGCTCGATCGCCCGCGCGAGGCCGCCGATCGACTGTTGCTCGACCTGCGGCGCCTCGAGTCGGCGTCGCCGGAGGTGCGCGGCGCCGAAGGACACGCGCCCCCGCCCGCCGCGTTCGCCGAGCTGTTGTCGCTGCTCGGTCGGGCCTACGTGCAGATCGGCGAGTCGGACCTGGCCCGCGACACCCTCGAACGGGCCGTGGCGATATCCGACGAGAAGACGCTGCCGAAGGGCGAGGCGCTGGTGCTGCTCGGGCAACTCTCGCTGCAGCGCGGCGAACTCGACGACGCCGAGCAGCGGTTCGAAAGCGTGCTTGCCGACTACGCGGGCCAGCCGTGCGCCGCGCTCGCGCTCTTCGGTCGCGCCGAGACCCGCGCCGCCCGCGGCGACCACGTCGACGCCCTGGCGGACTTCCGCGAGCTGCGCTCGAAGATCAACTCCGGCGCGGTGAAGCGGGTCGCATCCTCGGACGTGTTAGGCAGTCTCGTCGATCGACACGACTCGCTGCTCGTCGCCGGCGATCTCGAGCAGGCCCTCGAGTACGCGCGGCTCGCCAGCGAGTTCGTGCCCGGCCGACCGATCCCGCACGACCTGCTCCTTCGCCTCGCGTCGACCGCGAACGCTCTGGCGACGCGAGCCGCGACCGGCGCCGGCAAGGACGAGCCCGAGACGCAGGCCCGCGTGTCGCGGCTGCTCAAGTCCGCGGGCGACTGGTACCTCAAGCACTCCGGCGACCGCGACGCGAACCTCACGGTCGCGACCGCCTGGGCCGACTCGCTGTGGATGGCGGCGGACTGCTACGAGCGGGCGGGCTGGAGCGACGACGCGATCGCGGCGTTCCGCGCCTTCGCCGACGGCGCGCCGCGCGACGAGCCGCGTCGCCCCGAGGCGATGGTGCGCATCGCCGCGATCCTGCACGGCGAAGGTCGTTTCGACGAGGCGGCGACGGAATACGCCGCGGTGATCGACGAGTTTCCGAAGAGCCCGCTCGCGGCCCGCGCCGCGGTACCTCTCGCGCGATGTCTCGAGGCCACCGGCCGCCGCGCCGACGCCATCGCCCGGCTGCAACCGATCGTCGACGGCACGATGGGCCTGCGTCCCGAGGCGCAGGAGTATCGCGAGGCGCTCCTCGCGCTCGCTCGCCTCGTCGTCGCGGGCGACGAGCTCGAGCGCGGCGCCGTGCTCCTCGACGAGGTGTTGCGCCGCTTCCCCGACGACCCGCGCGTCCCGCAGGTGCGCTTCCAGTTGGGCGAGTGCCGGCGCGGCCAGTCGCGCGAGGCCGCGAAGCGTCTCGCGGACGGCGCGCTGTCGCCGTCGCAGCGCACGCAGCTCGAGGAGCGGCGCGTCGCCGACCTGGAGGCGGCGCGCGTGGAGTTCGAGCAGGTGGTGACGCTCCTCGGCGAGCGCCCCGAGAGCGAGCTCGGCCCGCTCGATCGCGACGCGCTGCGGCTCGCGCATCTCTATCGCGCCGACTGCCTGTTCGATCTCGGCCGCTACCGCGAGGCGATCGCGCTCTACGAGATCGCCGAGCGCCGCTACGACGAGAACGCGGTGTCGATGGTCGCGCTCATCCAGATCGTCAACGCGTGGCACGAACTGGGCGACACCGACCGCGCCGCGACGGCGCATCGCCGCGCGGAGATCCGCCTCGCGCAGTTGCCCGACAGCGCGTTCCTCGCGGCCGATTCGATCTTCAGCCGCGAGGCGTGGGAGCGCTGGCTCAGGAACAGCCCGCCCGGAGTCTCGACGGGATCCGTCGCGGCGGCCCGCAATCCCTCCAGCGACCGGGAGACCCCGGAATGATCGCGTCACCGATGCACGAAGGAGCGAACGCCATGGTGTCCAACGGCGCGGACGGCTCAGCGAACGATTTCGGAACCGATGCATGGGCGGATCGCCTGCGTCTCCTGCTCGACGACCGCGCGGCCCTGCTGGCGCAGCTCGAGGCGGTGAGCGCGCGGCAGGACGAGATCATCGAGCGGCGCGATCCCGACGAACTCGGCGGCCTGCTCGCGGCCCGCCAGGCGGTGGTCGATCGCTTCGTCGCCGGACAGGCGGAGCTGCTCGAGATGACCGGAACCCTCGACCAGCACGCGACGACGCTGCCGGCCGGGGACTCCGACGAGCTTCGTCGTCGCATTCGCTCGCTGGCGGACGGGCTGCGGCGGGCGACCGAGCGCGACGACGCGGCGCACGAAGCGCTGCGCCGCGCCCGCGACGACGCCCGCGTGTCGCTGCAGCGCACGAGCACCGGCGCCGGCGCTCGCGCCGCGTACGCGGCCCGCGGAACGGGAGAGGCGACGTTCGCCGATCGTCGAGGATGACATGAGCGCGATCGCACTGTCGAGCATCGCAGACCAGGGAGCCCGCTCGCGCGGCATCGGCGCGGAAGAGCTCGCGGAGTTGCTCCGCGCGTTCACCGACGTCACCGAGCGCCTGCAGACGACGCACTCCGCGCTCGAGGGCCAGGTGAGCCAGCTCAAGAGCGAACTCGCGGAGGCGAACGAGCAGTTGCGCCGCTCGCGCGAACTCGCGGCGCTGGGCGAGATGGCCGCGGGCATCGCCCACGAGATCCGCAATCCGCTCGGATCGATCGCCCTCGACGTCGAAATCCTCCGCGAGGACTGCGCGGGACGCGCCGACCAGCGCGTGCTCTGCGATCGCGTGCTGCGTTCCGTCGAGCGCCTCGATCAGATCGTCGGCGACGTGCTGCGGTTCGCCCGGGACCTTCGGTTGAACTCCAGCGAGACCGAGCCGGCGGAGATCGTCGACGCGGCCCTCGACGCGTGCGAGGCGATCCTGCGCCGCGGCGGCGTGATCGTCGAACGAGTCGTGTGCGACGGCGAGGTCTCGCTCGATCGCCACCTGTTCGCGCAGGCGCTCACGAACCTCGTGCGCAACGCGGCCGAGGCCATGCTCTCGGCGCAGGGCGAGCGCACGTTGCGCATCGAGGCGCGGCGCGTTCGTCGCGCGCTCGGTGACGGGCGCCGCGCCGAGCACCTCGTGATCCGCGTCGAGGACACGGGTCCCGGCGTGCCGGACGACATGATCGAACGGATCTTCCATCCGTTCTTCACCACGCGAGCCGAAGGCACGGGCCTCGGTCTCGCGATCGTGCATCGGATCGTCGACGCCCACGGGGGCTCGATCACGGTGCGAAACACCGGGGGTGGCGCGCGATTCGAGATCGCGATTCCCGTGCGGCCGGAGGACCGGCGGCGCGGCGCCAGACACGGACTTGAGGAGGCGGTCTCGCGCCGCATCGGCCCGCTCGCCGGGTGACGTGCGGCTCGCGGCCGGCGGAGAAGGCTCGTTCGGTTCGGAGGAACCATGGCAAGAGTGCTCGTCGTCGACGACAAGGAAATGATGCGTGACAGCGTGGCAACCACCCTCGCGCGCCGCGGGCACACCGCGGTGAGCTGCTCGAGCGCGAAGCAGGCGCTCGAGCGCATCGCCGAGCGTGCGCCCGACGCGGTCATCACCGATCTCCAAATGCCCGACATGAACGGGCTCGAGCTGCTGCAGGAGATCCGCAAGATCGACGAGCAGCTTCCGGTCCTCGTCATGACCGCGTTCGGCTCGGTCGAGACCGCCGTGCAGGCGATGAAGCAGGGCGCGTTCGACTACGTGACCAAGCCGTTCGGCGGCGACGAGCTGGCGATGACCGTCGAGCGGGCGCTTGAGCACGCGCGCGTCGTGCGCGAGAACCAGATCCTCCGCGCGATCGCCACGCCGTCCGGGCGCGCGCCGAGCACCGAGATGGTCGGCTCGTGCAAGCCGATGGCCGAGCTGCGGGCGGAGATGCGCCGCATTGCGGAGAGTCACGGCACCGTGCTCATCAAGGGCGAGAGCGGCACCGGCAAGGAAGTCGCCGCCCGCATGATTCACGCTATGAGCCCGCGGGCGAACGCGACCTTCCTCGCGTTGAACTGCGCGGCGTTGTCCGCCAACCTGCTCGAGAGCGAGCTGTTCGGGCACGAGAAGGGCGCCTTCACCGGCGCCGACCGCCTGCGCAAGGGACGCTTCGAACTCGCCGACGGCGGCACGCTGCTGCTCGACGAGATCAGCGAGATTCCGCCGGAACTCCAGGCGAAGCTGCTGCGCGTGCTGCAGGAACGCGCGTTCGAGCGCGTCGGCAGTTCGCAGAGCCGCACCGTCGACGTGCGGGTGATCGCGACGACGAATCGCGACCTCGAGACCGAGGTCGCCGAGGGCCGCTTCCGCAAGGACCTGTTCTTCCGCCTCGACGTGCTGCCGGTCTCGATGCCGCCGCTGCGGGATCGCGTCGAAGACGTGCCGGAGCTGGCGGCGCACTTCCTCGCGCTCGTCGCCGCACGCGAAGGCAAGCCGGCGCGGCGCATGTCGGCCGATGCGACCGCGCTCCTCCAGAGCTACTCGTGGCCGGGCAACGTGCGCGAACTCCAGAACATCTGCGAGCGAGCGGCGGTGCTCGCCATGTCCGACGAGATTCCGGCGTCGCTCCTGCGACCGTGGCTCGTGGGTTCGGCGGCGCCGCCGCCGGTCGTCGAAGTCACCGCCGGCCTGAACGGTCGCGGCATGGCGATGCCTGCGCCGCATCGGAACGGGCACCACGGAGCGGCAGCATCGACCGCGGTCGCGACGCTGAACGGCGGCGTTCCGCGCATCGCGTGCGACGGCACCATCACGCTCGACATCCTCGAGCGCGAGGCCATCCTCGCCACCCTCGAGCGCAATCGCGGCCATCGGCAGCGCAGCGCTCGGGATCTCGGCATCGGTGTGCGGACGCTCGGCCTCAAGATCAAGAAGTGGAAGGAGGAGGCGAGCATTCCGCTCTCGACCTGAGCGCGAAGGCGCGTCCACTGACGTCGCAGGCGGGCACGGGCCCGACATTCCGGAGCGGGAGAAAGCGCAAGAACGGCAAGGCGCTGCGCATGTTTGACCGACTCACTTCCGGTGACGCGATGCCCGCGCTCGAACGCGCGCTGCAGTTCGCGTCCGCGCGGCATCGCCTCATCACCAACAACGTCGCCAACCTGGAGACCCCGGGCTACCGTCCGACCGACGTGTCGGTCGAGGGGTTCCAGTCGCTGCTGCGCGAGGCGATCGACGCGCGTCAAGACGCGCTGGCATCCGGGGTTGGCGACGGCGCCGGCCTCGGCGGGGGACTCGCCATGCGCTCGTCCGACGAGATCGCGGTCACGCCCGACGGGATGGAACTCGAACCCGCGCCGCTGGGCGAGGGAATCCTCTACCACGACGGAAACGACCGCAGCGTGGAACGGATTCTGCAATCGTTGACGCAGAACCTCATCCAGTTCCGCTTCGCCGCGACCATGATCCGCCGCCAGTTCGCCTCGATCGACGCCGCGATCCGCGAGCGTCCCTGACCGGTTGAACCCTTCGATGCCACCTGAGTCACGCGCATGAACGGACTGCTCGACATCTCCACCTCGGCGCTCGTGGCGCAACGGACCAGACTCGACGCCATCGCGGCGAATCTCGCCATCGCCGACGTCGGCGGCAACCCGAACGGTCCGGTCAAGCCGCCGTCGATTCGCGAGGTGCTCTTCGCCGAGGGCGATCCGACGACCGGTTCGTCGGAAGGCGTCCACGTCGCCGACATCCGCGAGCGCAAGGCGTACACGCCCCGGTTCCAGCCGAAGCATCCGTACGCCGACGCCCAGGGGTACGTGTGGTATCCCGACGTGAATCCGGTGGAGCAGCAGGTGAACATGATGATGGCGGCGCGATCCTACGAGGCCAATATCGCAGCGATCGAAGCCACGAAGTCGATGATCAACTCGGCGATGGAGATCCTCTCCTGACCCGGCGGCGCCCCTAGCCGACTCGAGCATCCATGTCTGACCCGCTCGGCATCATCAGCAACATCAATCGGCCCGCTCCGCCGGCGAGCGTCGGGCCGCAACCCGCGGCAAACGGGGACTTCCGCGAGGAGCTCCTTCGCCAGATCGGCGAGGTCAACAAGCTCCAGCAGGACGCGACCACCGCGGCCGAGGACGTTCTCACCGGACGTCGCAACGACGTCGAAGGCGTGATGATCGCGACGCAGAAGGCGGACTCGGCGTTCCGCATGCTGCTCGCGGTTCGCAACAAGGTCATGGACGCGTACGACGAGGTGAAGCAGATGCGCGTCTGAGCCCGACGCACGCCCGCCGCCGCAGCGCCGTCATGGAGGACGCGCGCCCGGCGCCACACGCGGGAACGGCTTGACGCACCAACGCCCGGCATGGAGGCCAGCGAGTGCAGTGGTTGCGAGAACAGCTCGGATCGATCCAGCGTCGCGTCGGTTCGCTTGACAGCACGGCGAAGCTGTTGGTCGGATCGCTCGTCGTCGTCCTGGTGTTGGCGATCTTCCTCGTCGCGCAGTACGCCGGGAAGTCCGACGTCGTCGCGTTGGCGGTGAACGCCGGCGCGCAGGAGGACGCGAAGCGCTTCCTCGCCGACCGCGGATACGCGTTCACGATCGAGAGCGGCAAGATCATGGTGCCCGCCGATCGTCACGCGGCGATCATCAGCCAGATGTCCGAGCAGGGGATCGGCGGCGGCGACGCCATCGACTTCAACGCGCTGATCGCCAGCGACAATCCGTTCGAGACGCTGCGCCAGAGCGAGCAGAAGAAGCTCGTCGCGCTGCAGAACGTGCTCGGCCGCACCATTTCGGGCTTCAAGGGCGTGAAGTCGGCGACGGTGTTCATCGCGCCGCGCCCGCCGCAGGGACTCGGCACGACCAGCATCGCCCAGAGCGCGTCGGTGAACGTGACCATGCGCGGCGGCGACGCGCTGTCGCAATCGCAGGTCGATGCGATCGCCGCGCTCGTCGCGGGCACGCAGGCGGGACTGAAGCCGGAGTCGGTGAAGATCACCGACGGACAGGCCGAGCGGCGCCCCCGCGCCGGGCGCGATCGCCTCGCCGGCGAGAACCTCGAGCATCAGCAGAAGGTCGCCGACGCGGTGCGTGAGCGCATCCAGGGGCTGCTCGCGAACATCCCGGGCGTGCTCGTCTCGGTGAACCCGCAGGTCGTGACCAAGACGCTGCAGGCGACCGAGACGAAGTTCGGCGACGGCGTGTTCGCACCGACGAGCGAATCGCGCACCGAGACCGCGACGCGCGGTGCGACGCCCGCCGAGACTCCGGGCGTGCGCCCGAACGTCGGCATGGCGCTCGCCGAGTCGAGGTCGGGATCGAGCTCGACGTCGGAGAAGCAGGACACGCGCTTCGCGACGCGCATCCCCGAGACGCAGCGGAGCGAGTTCGATCCGACCGGATACGCGGTGAAGATCGACGTCGGCGTCGCGGTGCCGTGGAGCTACTTCCGCCGCGTGTGGGAGCTTCGCAACGCCCCGGCTGATCCCGCCGCGGTGAAGCCCGTCGCGCCCGACGAAGCGGCGATCTCGAAGGTGCGCGACGAGGAAATCGACCGCATCAAGAAGCTGCTCGAGACGCAGATCGCGACCGACGCGATCGAGAACTCGAAGAAGGGCACGGTCGAGGTCACGTGGTTCTACGACTTCGACGCCGGCCAGAACGCGAGCATCGGCGGCGGCAGCGCCGCGATCATCGAGGCCATCACGCCGGGCTCGCCCGGTGGCTCGCTGATCAAGACGATCGCGCTCGGCGCGCTTGCGCTCCTCTCGCTCGGCATGATGCTGATGATGGTGCGAAAGGCCTCTGAGCGTCCCGAGATGCCCAGCGCCAGCGAACTCGCGGGAGTGCCGCCGACCTTGGAAGGCGACGGCGTCGACATCCTCGGCGAGGCGGACGAGTCGGCGCCGCCGCTCGAAGGCGTCGAACTCGACGACCGCAGCCTGCAGGGCCAGCAGATGGTGGCGCAACTCAACGAGATCGTGAAGAGCCAGCCGCTCGAGACCGCGGCGCTCCTCAAGCGATGGATGCGATCCGCATGACTCGGCGGGAAACGATCGGAGTCCGCGCATGCTGAAGCCAGGGCAACGACTTCCGGCCTCCGCGAACGACCTCACCGGCACGATGAAGGCCGCGGTGCTCCTCCTGGTGCTCGAGCCCGACGCCGCGGGCTCGCTCCTGAAGCAATTGCCGACGGAGGTCGTCGAGGAGGTCACCCGCTCGCTCGCGAGCCTCGGCGACGTGCCGAAGGAACTGGCGCAGGAGGTGGTCAACGAGTTCTACGGCCTGGCGATGGCGCAGAACTACGTGAAGGAAGGCGGGCTCGAGTACGCGAAGGAACTGCTGAAAAACTCGCTTGAGGGCAAGACCGCCGAGAAGGTGATCCAGCAGATCCAGACGCAGGTGCAGCGCACGCCGTTCTCCTTCCTGCAGAAGGCGCAGAGCGAGAACCTCTTGACGTTCATCCAGGACGAGCATCCGCAGACCATCGCGCTGATCGTGAGCCACCTGCCGCACCACAAGGCCTCGGAGATCCTCAAGGGACTTCCGCAGGCGAAGCAGGTCGAGGTGGTGCGCCGCGTCGCGACGATGGAGCAGACCAACCCCGACGTGATCCGCGACGTCGAAGCGAGCCTCGAGAGCCGGTTGTCGAGCCTGCTCGTCAGCTCCGCCGAGCGCGTCGGCGGCGTCGAGACGATCGCCGAGATCCTGAACCTCTGCGATCGGACCACCGAGCGTCAGATCATGGAAGGCGTCGAGAGCGAGGACCCCGATCTCGTCGAGCAGATCCGTCGCCTCATGTTCGTCTTCGAGGACATCAACCTCGTCGACGACAAGGGCATCCAGTCGGTGCTCAAGGAAGTCGACAACTCCGAGCTCTGCCTCGCGCTCAAGACCGCGAGCGAGGATCTCAAGAAGAAGATCTTCGGCAACATGTCCAGCCGCGCCGCGGAGCTCATCAAGGAAGACATGCAGTTCATGGGACCGGTCAAGGTGTCCGAGGTCGAGGCGGCGCAGCAGCGCATCGTCGACATCGTGCGCCGGCTCGAGGACGCGGGCGAGATCGTCATCGCCGGTCGCGGCGGCGGCAACGACGTGATCGTGTGAAAGCGAGGGATTCCGGTTGGCGGTGCTGAAGGCAAACGTCGCGAACGGCGCGCTCTGCGGAGCGGTCAGCATGGACCTCGCTGACCTGCGCGCCGAAGGCGCCCGCCTCATCGCCGCCGCCCGCGCCGAGTCCGATCGGATCCTGCGCGAGGCCCGCAGCGAGGCCGCTCGGCTTCGCGCCAGCACGATCGAGCAGGCCCGCGCCGAGGGACTCGAGGCGGGACGCGCCGCGGGCATCGAGGAAGGTCGGGCGGCGGGCGAGGCCGCGGCCCGCGCCGACGTCGAGGCGAGTCACGCCGAGCGGCTGCAGGCGATCACCGCCGCATGGACCCGCATGCTCGACGAGGCGGACGCCGCCCGCACCGCGCTCATGCGCGACGCCCGCCGCGAGACGATCAGGCTGGCGCTCGGCATCGCGTCGCGCGTGCTTCGCGCGGAACTCGACGCGAACCCCGAGCTCGTAACGGCGCAGCTCGAAGGCGCGCTCGAACTCATCGGCGACGCCACGTCGATGGCCATCGCGTGTTCGGAGCGCGATCAGACCATTCTCGAGCACGCGATGCCCGAACTCCTCGATCGCCTGCGGCGATCGACGGCGACGTCGTTCATCGTCGATCCGGCGCTCGAGCGCGGCGACGTGGTGCTCCGCGTGGCCGGCGGCACGGTCGACGCGTCGATCGCCACGCAACTCGACCGCATCGTCGAGGCGCTTCTGCCCGGCGCGGGCGGCGAAGAGGCGATCCCGTGAGTTTCCTGGCGAACGCGCGGGCGACGGTGGCGGCGATCGAGCCGCGCCTGCTCGTCGGCAGCGTCCACGCGCTGCGCGGCCTGACGCTCGTCGTCGATCGGTTGCGCGTGCCGGTGGGTTCGCTCGTCGAGGTGAACACCGGCATTCGAACGCAGAGTCTCGGCGAGGTCATCGGGTTCGAGGGACCTCGCTCGCTGGTGATGCTCTACGGCGCCAGCGCCGGCGTCGCGCCGGGCGCGGCGGTGCGGGCGGTGCGCTCGGCGCCGACGGTGGCGATCGGCCGATCGTGGCTCGGCCGCACCGTGAACGCGCTGGGCACGCCGATCGACGAAGGTCCGCCGCTCGACGAGCTCGAGCCGCGGCTGCTCGAACCGGGCATCACGAATCCGCTGTCGCGCCGCATCATCGACGAGCCGCTGCCGACGGGCGTTCGCGCGATCGACGCGCTTCTGACGGTCGGGCGCGGACAGCGCATGGGCATCTTCGCCGGGCCGGGCGTCGGCAAGAGCACGCTGCTCGCGAACATCGCGAAGGGCGCGGCGGCGGACATCGCGGTCATCGGTCTCGTCGGCGAGCGCGGTCGCGAGGTCAAGGAATTCATCGAGCACACGCTCGGAAGCGAAGGTCGGCGCCGCGCCGTGCTGGTCGTGGCGACCGGCGACGAGAGTCCGCTCCTTCGCGTGCGGGCCGCGTCGGTCGCGGTCGCCGCGGCGGAGTATTTCCGCGACGAAGGCGCGAACGTCGTCCTCATGATCGACTCGGTGACGCGACTCGCGCACGCGCAGCGGCAGATCGGTCTCGCGGCCGGAGAGCAACCGGCGACGAAGGGCTATACGCCGAGCGTGTTCGCGCTGCTTCCGCGGCTGCTCGAGCGGGCCGGACCGCTCGACGGACGCGGTTCGATCACCGGCTTCTACACCGTGCTCGTCGAAGGCGACGACATGACCGAGCCGGTCGCCGACGCGGTGAAGGGCATCCTCGACGGACACATCGTCCTGTCGCGACGCATCGCCACGCGGGGGCACTATCCGGCGATCGATCCGCTTGAGTCGATCTCGCGCGTCGCCGACCAGATCACCGACGCGAACCACCAGAAGGCGCGTCGCGAAATGATCAGGCTCCTCGCCGCGTGGCGCGAGCACGAGGAGATCATCTCGATCGGCGCCTACGCCCGCGGCGCGAATCCCGACGTCGACTGCGCCATCGCCATGCGGCAGGCGGCGGACGCGTTCCTTCGCCAGGGCAAGGACGAGCGCAGCGACTATCCGCGAACGCTGCGCTCGCTCATCGAGTTCTCGCTCGCTGCGGAGTCCTTCCGACAGCGGGCGCCCGTCGCCAACGCGGCCGCAGCGCAGGCTCGCCCCGCGCAGGCCGCTCCGACGCAACCCGTCGCGCCGAAGGGCCGATGAACGGCTGAGCGTGTGCCATGGCCAAGTTCCGATTCGCCCTTGATCCGGTGCTTCAGCTTCGCCAGCGCGAGGAGGATCTCCTCAAGCGCGACGTCGCTCGATTGGAATCGGAACGTCGCGCCATCGAGGACCGGATCCGCGTGCGGCAGAACGACATCGCCGGCGGCAAGGAGTCGCTGCGGCGCTCGCTCGTCGGGCCGCTCGATCCGATCGCGCTCCGGCAGCAGGCCGCGGCGACGATCGCCGTCGACCGGCTCGCGCGGCGCGCGGTGCTCGAGCTCGCGGCGCACGCCCAGCGCATGCTCAAGGCGCGCGAGTCGCTGACCGAGGCGGCGCGACGCCGTCGAGCGCTCGAGCTGCTGCGCGAACGAAGGCTCGCGGAGTGGACCGCGGCGCAGAATCGCGCCGAGGTCGCGTTCCTTGACGAGATGGCCATCACCTCCGCATCGCGCGGCTTCGACGCGCTCTCGATCGAGTCGACGCGCGAGCCGTCGGCGCACGAATCCGAATCGCACGGGACATCGTCATGAAAACGCTCTGGAACCTCGTCAGCGTGATCGCCGTCGTCAACCTGCTCGCGGTGGCCGGGCTCGTGCTCTGGCTGGTCGGCAGCGGGCGCGTGGACCGCGATCGGTTCGTCGCGGTGAAGGAACTGCTCGCTGCGCCGCGCGCCGAGCCGCTGGTGAAGACGGTGGCGACGAAGCCCGCGGACGAGTCGCGCGACATCACGCCGACCGAGGCTCGCATCTCGGCGCAGGATCGCGCCGAGCGGCAGCTCGCGCTCAATCTCCGTCGACTGCACGACGAACGCGAGCAGCTGGCGAAGAGCCTGTCCGACGGCGAGAAGGATCTCGCGTCGCGCGTGAAGTCGTTCGAGACCGAACGAAAGACCTGGGAAGACGCCACCTCGCAGATGCGGAAGGACGCGACCGGGGAACAGTTCCGGAAGGCGGTGAAGATGCTCGAGAGCGTCACCGCGAAGCAGGCCAAGGATTGGCTGCTCGACCTCTGCTCGGCGGGCGCGACCGATCAGGCCGTCGCGTATCTCGACGCGATGAGTCCGTACAAGGCCGCGAACGTCATGAAGACGTTCAAGACCGACACCGAGAACAAGTTGGCAACGGATTTGCTCGAGCGGCTGCGCCAGCGCACGCCCGACGCGCGGCTCAAGAACGCCGCAACGGCGGCGCCGAGCAATGCCGATGCTTCAGACGCTTCCTCCGATTCTCCAGCAAACAAGCCCTCGGGCCCCGTCGCCAACGCAGGAGCCGAGGTCGGCGGACCGCGCGACGGCGCGAAGCGCTGAGCGGCCGCAGTCGACGTTCGAGCACGAACTCCGCAACGCGAGCCGCCGCAGCGACGAGTCCGACGACGGGCCGGTGGCGCAGGCTTCGCCGGACACGACGGCCGGACCTGCGCGTGACGCGCAATCGCGCACGACCGGCGACGCGAACGACGAGCGGTCCGACGACGCCGCGTCCGACGCCGACGCGAACGGAGCGGACGACGCGGGAACCGAGCCACACGACGACCATCGGGGCGACGAGTCCGCCGACGGCGCAGCCGCCTCGACAGCGCCGCCGGCGGTGACGCCGCAGGCGACGCCGACGAAGTCCGCCGATGCCGGCGGCGAGCCGATCGCGGACGGCGCCGCCGTTGCAGCCAACGCGAACGCCGTTGCGGTCGAGCGCCCGGCGCCCGCGCCGGAATCGCGCGGCCGCGCTGACACGGCGACCTCAAAGACGAACGACGCGCCGACGAAGAGCGCCGCGCCAACGGGCACGGCGCCGACCAACCCGCCGACGGGCGACGGCGAGGGCACGACGCGCGAAGATCCGAAGCGCGAAGGCTCGGACCAGGCGTCGTCGCGGCGCACCGAGCCGGCCGCCGCGCCGGCCGCCGCGCCGACCGGGGAACGAAGGACGCGCGCATCGAGCGAGGCCGCGGGCACGTCCGCCGGCGCCACGTCCGACGACGCGCCGGTGAATGCCGAAGCGCCTCGCACGAACGCCGCCGCCGATGCGTCGCCAGCGGTCGCTCGGGCCGCGGAGATCGAACGGTCGCTCGCACGCGACGGTGCGCCGGAAGCGCCGAAGCGGGCCGACGCGGACGGCGCGTCCGCGGCTCGCGCGGGCGAGAGCGCGTCGCGCGGCGCGCCGTCCCCGTCCGCCGGCATCGCGCCGCCGAACGCGGCGGCGACCTCGCCGCAGGGCCACGACGCCAGTCAGCCGCCGGCGGCGCCGGCAAGCGGCGCGGAGCGGACGAACGGCGCGGAACACGGCGACGAGCGCACCAGTCCGCTGGTGGCTCGCGGCCTCGCGGCGCTCGCGGCGCAGCGCGGCGGCACGCTGGCGATGCGTCTCGATCCGCCCACGCTCGGCGACCTGCGCATCACGCTCGCGGTGAACAACGGAACCGTCGCGGCGGACATCGTGCCGTCGACACCGGCCGCGCACGACATCCTGACCTCGGGCCTCGCGCTGCTGCGCGACGCCCTCGAGCAGCAGGGGCTGATCGTCGAGCGATTGAGCGTGCACGCGGCGTCGTCGCGCGGCGATGCGACATCGAGCCAGCCGCAGGCGTCGTCGAGTCACGGTCCGTCGAGCCAGGCGTCGTCAACGCCGTCGGCGCAGAACTCGAGCGGCGAGCGCGGCGACGGCCGTTCCGACGGACGCTCGAACCATGCCGGCGACGACGCTCGCTCGCGACACGACGCGAACGGCGGCCAGAGCCGGGGCAAGCAGGAACATCGCCGCGACGCGCAGGCATCGGCCGCCGCGCAGCGGACACGAAGAGGCACCTTCTCGGCGGCGCTGCGCGGCGCCGCGAGCTGATCGCGACGACGCTTCGCACGCGCCGAAACCGGAGCAACCGATGGCAACCTCACCAGTCACCGCATCGTCAGGCAACGCCGGCGCAGCGAAGCTCAGCAGCCGCTTCAGCGACATGAGCTCGGAAGACTTCATCAAGATCATGTTCACCGAGCTGGAGAACCAGGATCCGTTCCAGCCCAACGACAGCGCGGCGCTCCTGCAGCAGTTGAACTCGATCCGTTCGATCGAGAGCGACGCGAAGATGACCGATCAGCTTCGCTCGATCGTGACGCAGAACCAACTGGCGTCCGCGGGAACGCTGATCGGGCGGCAGATCCAAGGACTCACGAACGATGCGAATCGCGTCGCGGGTCAGGTCGTCAGCGTCGCGAAACAGGACGACTCGGTGTCGCTCCTGCTCGACACCGGCTGGGTCGTGCCGATGGACAACGTCGAAGTGATCGTCGATCCGTCGACCTTCGGCACGCCCTGATCCCGCATGCCCGTCGACGCCGCACTCCTGCTCAGGCGACTCGAGCCGCCCGTACGGCTCGTCGGATCGCTCGCCGATCGCGACGATCCGCCGATCGAGACGCTTGATTTCGCCGCGCTGGTCGACCGACTCGGTCGCGGCGAGGTCGCGAGCGGCGCGCCGATCGACGTGTCCGCGCTGGCGTCGCCGCCAGCCGAATTCGAGATGCGCAGGCTGGGCCTCGCGCTCGACGTGCTCGCCGCACGCGGCGCTCGCCGCGCGCTCGTGGTGTGGGGCGGGCGGGCGCTCGTCGCCGACGTGCCGTCGCGCAGGTTCGAGCGCGAGCTCGACGCGCAAGACTCGCCGAGCGAGACGGTCTCGGTCGACGCGGCGCTTCGCATGCACGGGCCGGACGAACGTGACCAACACCGCATCGCGTGGCCGTCCGGCGGGTTCGCGGGGCCGATCGCCGCGATGCGCGAGTGCGCCGCGCCGGCTTCGGCACGCGATTCGCAACTCCAACTCCGCAGCGCATCGAGCGATCGCTCGAGCGGCTGACGAGGAGCTTCCGCAACCATGGCTTCGACGACGGCATTCTTCACCGGCCTCTCCGGACTCACCGCGAACGCCCGCCGGCTCGACGTGATCGGCAACAACATCGCGAACGTCAACACCACGGCGTTCAAGAGCAACCGGTTGAGCTTCACGCCGAACTTCAGCCGGAACTTCTCGCTGGGCACGGCGCCGAGCGCCGTTTCGGGCGGCACGAATCCGGGTCAGATCGGTCTCGGCGTGCAGGCCACGAGCACGCAGCGGAACTTCGGCAACGGCGCCATCGGCACGACCGGCGTCGCGTCGGACCTCGCCATCGAGGGCGACGGCTTCTTCATCGTCGACGTCGGCACCTCGCGCTACTACACGCGCGACGGCGAGTTTCTCCGCAACCCGGCGAACGACCTGGTGACCAAGACCGGCGGGCAAGTGATGGGCTACGGAGTGGACTCGTCGTTCAACATCGTGGAAGGCAACCTCGTCCCGCTGAACATTCCGGTCGGCACGATGACGCTCGCCGAGGCAACGCGCAACGTGGTGCTCAACGGCAACATGAACGCCGCGGGCGCCGTCGCCACGTCGGGCAGCGTGCACACGAGCGCCGCGATGTTCACCGACGCCGGGCTCACCACGCCGATCAACGCCACGACGGATCTCACCACGCAGGACGTGTACATCTCCGACGGCGCCGGCGGCTCGACGCTCGCGTTCGACAGCGCCACCAATCCCAAGACGATCACCATCTCGGGGGTCGAGAAGGGCGGCAAGGACATCGGCACGAAGAGCTTCGCCTTCAGCGCGACGCCGGTGACCGGAACCGACGGCAACGGCGTCACCATGGGCGACTTCACGACCTGGCTCGACGGCGTGCTCGGACTCGACGCCAACAACGTCGGCACCGCGTCGAACCTCGGCGGCGGCGCGACGATCAACGGCAGCGGCCAACTGGTGGTCACCGGCAACGAAGGCGAGTCGCAGGACCTGGCCATCGACACCGTCGACTTCACCGTCTCGTCACCGGGCGCCGGACTTGGCAATCCGCTCTCGATGACGGCGACGAGCCCGGCGAACGGCGAGAGTGTCCGCACCAGCTTCGTGGTCTACGACTCCCTCGGCACCGCGCTCACGATCGACGTGACGATGGTGCTCCAATCCACCACGACCTCCGGCGGCACGACGTGGGAGTACCTCGCCGAATCGAACGACAACGACGCGGCCAGCCGCCTCCTCGGCACGGGCGAACTCACCTTCGACGCCAACGGTCACTTCACCGGCTCGTCGAACTCGACGTTCTCCGTCGCACGCACCAACGGCGCCGTCGATCCGCTGGTGGTGACGATGGCGTTCCAATCCGGCGCGAATGCGGTGAGCAGCCTGACCGACGTGACTTCGAACCTGGCGGCGGTCTATCAGGACGGATCGGCGATCGGCACGCTTTCGAACTTCTCGATCGGGACCGACGGGGTGATCTCGGGTTCGTTCTCGAACGGCCTCACGCGCACGATCGGACAGGTTGCGCTGGCGAAGTTCACGAATTCAGGCGGCCTCGTCGACGCGGGCAACAACTTCTTCCAGGTCGGCCCGAACTCGGGCTCGGCGCTGGTGACGACGCCGCTGCAGTTCGGCGCGGGCCGCATCGTCGGCGGCGCGCTTGAACTGTCGAACGTCGACCTGTCGCAGGAGTTCATCAACATGATCCTCGCGTCGACCGGCTACTCCGCCGCGAGCCGCGTCATCACGACCACGGACGACTTGATCAAGCAGTTGCTCGTCGTCGGTCGGTGACGCCGATCGCGACGCAGTCGTTCGCGCCACGGACGGCATCTTCTCTCCTTCGAGCATGGCCCCGCGGAACGGATGCCGCGGGGCCGTGCGTTTTTGCGGGAAGCATGCAGCGCGGAGACGCGGAGGGGCGAAGGTGACGCGGAGGTCAAGGCAGAGTTCAGAGCAATGCGCGATCGGCGGTGTCCTGAGTTGTGGTTCTTCCTCCGCGTGCCCTCCGTGTCCTTCGCGCCTCCGCGCTGAATGGGATCGCGCGAGGATCGCCCGGTCACGCGTCCGCCACGCGCTCGTGCGACGGATCGAAGCGATCGAACAGTCGACCGACGACGGCGAATCCGGCGGCGACCTCGAGGCCGATCACGATCGTCGCGCAGGCGAGCGCGCTCCATGCGTTCTCGCCGGCGAGCGCGTACACGACGCCGCCGGCGCCGGCGGCGGCGCCGAGGAGGAGCGAGATCGCGATCATGCGCCCGATCTGCAGGACGACCTGCGCGCCGGCGAAGCTCATTCCGACGCCTTGCTTGGGGCGCACCGGCCAGAGCAGGAACATGGCGTTCTCGACCGACGCGATCAGGAGATTCGCGCCGTAGAGGGCGACGCACCAGAGCGGCAGGGCCTCGACGCGCCACGAGAACAGGATTGCGAGCAGGAGTCCGATCGGCACCTGAACGAGGGTGACGAGCGTGGCCGGCGTGAAGATCTGCGCCGCCGCGACGATCGACGGGTCGATCGGCAGCGACTTCAGGATGTCCATGCGATCGATGTCGCCGCGGAAGTCGAGTCGCAGGAAGCTCGGCAGCCAGAGGCTCAGGTAGGCGACGAGGAACCCGAAGATCGGTCCGGACTTCTCGCTCCAGTTGGCGTTCGCGCGAGCGGTGAGGAGCATGGGCAGCGACACCGAAGCGACCATCAGGGCGACGAAGAGCAGTCCGCGCCCGCCGCGGCGCATGCCCGCGATCGTCTGTCGCCACACCAGCGGACCGGCGCCGCGCAGGCGCGGCGGCATCGGCAGCGCGACGCCGACGAGCGACGCTCCTCCCGTCCACGCGCCGCCGCTGCGGCGCATCTCCTCGATGCGCTCGTTCAGCTTGCGGCTGGACTCGGCGCTGGCCTCGAGCCAGTCCGCGTCGATGCGCATCGCGAGCCACGCGAGGCAGCCGTTGATCGCCAGTGCGAGTCCGGCCCACGGCAGGGCCTCGGTCAGGAACGCGCGGGCGGAGAACACGCGGGCGAACGGAAGGACGGGCGAGGTGACGTACGCGGCGAGCGGCGAGTGCGCAAACGCCTTGAACATCGCGACAGCGTCGATTGCCTCGAGGGAGCGGCCCGCCCACCACGATCCCGCGGCGACGGCCGCGAGGAGCGCGACCGCGACGCCGCGGCGCGCACGGGCGTAGCGGCGCGACTCGACCGCCTGTCCGAGGAGCGCGAGGCACAGGCCCGCGAGGTGAAGGAACCACAGCGTGAGCGCGATGCCGAGCCACGCCGCGAGCCACGAGTGGGCGTATGTGCCCGCCCAGATCGAGAAGAAGAACGAGACGAAGAGCAGGGGGACCGCCCGCTGCGCGAGCTTGTACGCGAGCAGCTGCCGACGCGTGAACGGCGCGGGGAAGAGGAGGTCGACTTCCGATTGCAGGAACGCGAGCCACTGGTCCGAGCGCGTGCGCACCAGCGAGAGCACGAGAAACGCGAGGATGGCGAACGGGACGTACGGCGTGGCGCCGTCGGCGAGTCCAGCCAAGGTCGCGTCCGAGCGCACGGCCCGCACGATGATCGGCACGAACATCGTCACGCCGGCCAGCACGGCGCCGAATGTCAACAGCAGGCCGCGCACGGTGCCGAGCGATCGCACGAACCGTCGCCACGTCGCGCGGAACCGAAGACCGATGAGCAGAACGAGCGGCGCGGGAAGGATCACGGTGCGCTCGGACCGATGGGCGGGGGCGGCGGCGCGCCGGTGCTGGCGCGGGCCGCCGACTCGGTGGCTCGGAAGAACACCGCCTCGAGCGACGCGTCGTCTCCGGCGAAACTCGCGCGGGCCTGGTCGAGCGAGCCGAAGAAGAGCCGCGCGCCTCGATGCAGGATCAGGATGTGCGTGGTGAGGTCCTCGACGAGCGCGAGGAGATGCGAGCTCACGAGAAACCCGGTGCCGCGTCCCGCTTGCTCGCGGATCGACTCCTTCAGTTCCCGGATCGCGTGCGGATCGAGTCCGGTCATCGGCTCGTCGAACATGACCAGCGACGGACGGTGCAGATACGCGCAGCAGATCGCGAGCTTCTGCCGCATCCCGCGCGAGAGTTCCTGTGCGGTCGCGCTCCGCTTCTCGACAAGCTCGAAGCGCTTGAGCAGCGCCTCGGCGTCGGGCTCCCAGCCGCGCACGTCGTACGCGGACGCGATGAAGCGCATGTGCTCCCACACCGTGAGCGTGTCGAAGAGGCGCGGATCGTCGGGCACGTACGCGAGGCGCGCCTTCGCCTCGACGGGATGATCGCGCACGTCGAACCCGTGCACGCGAATGGCGCCGCGAGCGGCGGGGATGATGCCCGCGACCGCCCGCATCGTCGTCGTCTTGCCGGCGCCGTTCGGACCGATCAGCCCGACCACCTGGCCGGCGTCGACGCGAAAGGACAGGTCGTCGACGGCGACGAGCCGGTCGTAGGTCTTCCGAAACGAGCTGACGTCGAGGATCGGCGGGAGCATGGTGGTCGCGGCGCGGCGGCGGTGGGTCGACGCGTCAGCGGCGCGGATTGCGCCCTTCAGGCGGCGGCCCGCCGCGCGGGCCGCGCCCGAGCGCCCGCGGCTGATGCGTCGCGGCCGATGCGAGCCGCGCGACGCCGGAGCCGTCGCCGTCGGCGCGCTCGATCTTCGCGAAAATCATGCGACCGGCGCTGGTCTGCAGCGAGTTCGTCACGGTCGCCTGCACGCTCGAGCCCACGAACGGCAGCGCGTCCTCGATCACCACCATCGTGCCGTCGGGCAGGTAGCCCACGCCCTGATTCTCGCCTTCGCCGGGCTTCACCACGCTCACCGTCAGCGTCTCGCCGGCGATCGCGGCGGTCTTCAGCGTGTTCGCGAGGTCGTTGATGTTGAGCACCGGCACGCCGTTGATCTGCGCGACCTTCTTGAGATTCGCGTCGGTGGTGACGATCCGGAGCTTCTGGTCGCGGGCAAGCTCGATCAACATGCGGTCGACGCTCACGCCTTCGACCCGCGGGTTGTCGATCGACAGGTCGAGATACGGGTTCGCCTGCATGCGGGCCAGCATGTCGAGGCCGCGCCGTCCGCGCGTCCGCTTCGTCCGGTCGCTCGAGTCGGCGAGCGCCTGCAGCTCGTCGATGACGAACTGCGGACAGATGAGCGGGGCGTCGAGGAAGCCGGTCTGCCCGAGTTCGTTGATGCGGCCGTCGATCAACGCCGACGTGTCGACGACGAGTGGACGCACCCCGCGCACCTGTTTCGCGAACTCGACGTAGGGAATGACCAGGCGGAAGTCGTCCTTCGTGGTGAGCACCACCGACACCGAGAGGTAGCAAAGCACGATGCCGACGATCACCTTGCCGAGGCCGAGATAGAGCGCCTGGCGACCGCCGCTCAGGTCCCACGCGTCGGCGACGACGTCGAGGAGCGAGCCGACGGCAATGGCGCCGATGAGGCCGAAGCAGACGCCGAGGTAGACGCCGACCACCGAGCTCAGCCGCTTGTTCGGCGTGATCGCGTCGAGCGTGAGGACGATCACGCCGATCGAGGTCGTCGCGAGGAAGAGCCCGACGATCGTCGAGAAGCCGAAGTCCTCGGTGCGGCGCTCGCTCGCGATCGTGAGGATCGTCACCGTGCCCAGGAGGACGAGGAAGAGCAGCCGCACCACCAGCATGAGCAGGCGATGCGAGCGCGCTTCGCGCTGCGCCTGCACCGACGGAAGGTCATAGCGTCGCGGCTGGAGCGCCGCCGCTTGCAGGCCGTTCGCGTCCATGGCGGCGTCCGGCGCGGCGCTCGCCGCAGGGTCCGTGGCCGAGGGCGCCGGGGACGCCTTCGCCGCGTCGGCCGGAACGCCGTCGTGGGCGAGGTCGTCCGACGGTGGCTGCGTCGAGTCGTCCGATGGTGACGCCATTGGGGGCCGATTGTACGGGTCGCTCGCGCGGACCGAATCGGCGCGGCGGGGATCGTTGTCGACGCGACGCGCGACGCGGTTTGGGATAGACTCCGACTTCTTCTGGTGACGCAGAAGACGGCCGGGTCCGTTCGACGGGCGGCCCGTGAACCTGGTCAGGGCTTGACCGCAGCAGCCATAAGCGGCGTCGTCCGAGCGAGCGGGTGCCTGGCCGTCTTCCGCGTCACCGGTTTTTTCTCCTCCGTTGCCGTCGCCCGTTTGCCCGACGACCGCGCGTCCCGTCCGGCCTCTTCGAACGGCGCGGGGACGCCGGCGACGGTGTCGCGCGGGCGTTCAGTGCGTGCATTCGGTTCGCGTCGGCTTCCGTCCTTTCGCCCTCTCCGCCTCATGGCCAAGCAGACGTCCAAACAGTCGTCCAAGCCGTCGGGAGGCGGAACGAAGGACTCGGCCGACGCCGCCGCGGTCGCGACCGCCGATGCGACGCCGCACGACGCCGGCTACCAGGTGCTGGCCCGTCGCTACCGCTCGACCGACTTCGATGGCGTCGTCGGCCAGGAGGCGATCGCGCACACGCTGCAGAACGCGATCAAGACCGGACGCACCGCGCACGCCTATCTCTTCACCGGCACGCGCGGCGTCGGCAAGACCTCGATGGCCCGCATCTTCGCGCGGGCCCTCAACGCGACCGAGGAACTCACCGAGCGCGACGCGGTGGCGAAGGCGATCATGCGCGGCGAAGACCTCGACGTGATCGAGATCGACGCGGCCAGCAATCGCGGCATCGACAACGCACGCGACCTGATCGCCGGCGCCGGGCTCGCGCCGGCGCGCGGCCGCTACAAGATCTACATCATCGACGAAGTCCACATGCTGACGACGCCGGCCTTCAACGCGCTGTTGAAGACGATGGAGGAGCCGCCGGCGCACGTGAAGTTCATCCTCTGCACCACCGAGGCGCAGAGCGTGCCGGCGACCATCCAGTCGCGCTGCCAGCGGTTCGACTTCCGCAACATCCCGACCACGAAGATCGCCGCGCACCTGCGCGCGGTGCTCGAGAAGGAACGCTCCGCGGCCGACGAGAAGGTCGTCATGCAGATCGCGCGACTCGGCAACGGCTCGATGCGCGACGCGCTGTCGCTCCTCGAGCGATTGCTTGCGGCGAGCGTGCCCAGCGCGGACGGACGGCGCGAGCTCACGTGGGCGTTGCTCGAGGAGATCTTCGGACTGCCCGACGAGACGGTGCTCGAGCGGCTGCTCGAGGCGATCGGTCGCGGAGATCCCGCGGCGGCGCTCGCGGCGGGAGCGGAACTCCTCGAGAAGGGATTCTCGATCGAGCGGGCGCTCGACGTCCTCGCGGAGCGCTTCCGTTGGCTGATGCTCGCGAAGGTCTGTGGCAAGGACACCGCGCTCCTCGAAGTCGCGAGCGAGTCGCGCGACGCGATCGAGCGGCTCGCGGCGCCGTTCGACGCGGCGGGCCTCGTGCATCTGGTCGCGCTGTGCGACGCGGTGGCCTCGAAGGCCCGCGACGCTGCGAGTCCGCGCGTTCTCTTCGACGCGGGCCTCGTGCGCATGTGTCTGACGGAGCAGTTCGCCGAGGCGGCGGCGGCGCTCGCGGGCGGGCCCGCGGCGGGAGGGCATCGCGAGGCGATGCACGGCGGGCAGTCGCCAAAAAAAGCGTCGAGCGGGTCGGCGACTCCGGCCCGCGGCCCGTTCTGAGTCTGCCCTCGGGCGCCGCCGCGGGAACGCATGCGGCCCCGGACTTCGCGCCGGCGGCGACCGCGCGGCCGACGAACGCGGCGGTCGCGACCGAGACGAAACCGTGGGCGCCGCCGGCGACCTCAACGTCCGCCGCCGCGCGCGGTTCGAGCAACGGGACCGCCGCGACAGGCGCGGCGCTGTGGGACGAGATCCTCGCGCGGGCCGCCTCGAGTCCGCGCGACGCGGCGCTCCTCGGCGACCTCGTCTTCCGCGGTCATGACGGCAGCGTGCTCGCGCTCGCCATCCGCGCAGGCGCGGGAAGCGGATTTCTCCGCGACAACGTCGACGTGGTGCGCACGACGATCGGTCGGCTCGTCGGTCGCCCCGTGGAGATTCGACTCGACGTCGAAGGCGTCGCCGCGCCGAAGCCGGTCGCGCCGCGCGGCCTCATTCCGCCCGAGGTGCGCGAGCATCCGGTGGTGAAGCTCGCCGCCGACCTCTTCGACGCGTCGGTCGTCGACGTCACGCCGCTTCGTCGCGACGAGAGCGCCGACGAAGGGGCGGGCGGATCGTTCGGCGGTCCATCGATCGAGCGCTCGACGGAACACATCGGGGACGAGCAGGATGTTTGACTCAATCAAGAACCTCGGCGCCATGGCGTCGATCATGAAGGACCTCCCGCGCATCAAGGCGCGCATGGAGGACGTGCGCCGCAAGGCGGAGTCGAGTCGCGTCGCCGCGTCGGCTGGTGGCGGCGCGGTGACCGTGGTCGCGAACGGGCGCATGCGCGTCGAGAGCGTGCAGATCGACCCGAGCGTGTTCGCGAACGGCGGCGGCGACGCCGAAGGCCGCGCCCTCGCGGCCGACCTGATCCGCGACGCGACGAACGCGGCGCTCGATCGAGCGCAGGCGATGCTGGCGCAGATGCTCGCCGACGCGGCCAAGGACCTGAACCTGCCGATTTCCCCCGAAGACCTCAAGGGTCTTCTCTGACACGACGTCGCAACGCATGTCGAGCGCACTTCCGGAATCCGTCCGCCGTCTCATCGACGAGTTCGCGAACTTGCCGGGCATCGGCCGGCGTTCCGCGGAGCGCCTCGCGTTCTGGGTGCTGAAGTCGTCGAAGCCGGAGGCGATGCGTCTCGCCGACGCGATCGCCGAGGTGAAGCGCTCCGTGCGGCATTGCTCGGTGTGCTGGAATCTCACCGACACCGACCCGTGCCCGGTCTGCTCCGACGAGCGCCGCGAGGCGTCGAGCGTGCTCGTCGTGGAGCAGCCGAAGGACCTCATCACGCTCGAACAGACCGGCATGTTCAAGGGCGTCTATCACGTCCTCCTCGGCCGACTCGATCCGCTCGACGGGGTCGGTCCCGAGAGCCTCACCGTCGCGTCGCTCCTCGCGCGGCTCGACGACGCGTCGAAGAACTCGCGCGGCGTGAAGGTGAAGGAACTCATACTCGGCCTCAATCCCGACATGGAAGGCGACTCGACGGCGCTGTGGCTCGCGGAGGAAGCGAAGCGGCGCGGCGTCGGCGTGTCGCGCCTCGCGCGCGGACTGCCGTCGGGAAGTCAAATCGAATTCGCGAATCCAGCCGTATTGTCCGACGCGATCGCTGGACGTCAGAAGATGTGAGCGACTCGATCGCGTTCGTCGCGTGAGCCGAGGGTCATGCGGCGCTGATGTCGCGTCGCCGCGGATTCTCCGAAACTCGAAGGGCACTCTCGACTTGTCTTGCCGATAGGATCTTGTCAGATGCGCTTCGAGACGGGCCAACACGTTCGCATGAGCCAGCAGATGAAGCTGGCGCCGAAGATGATCCAGTCGATGGAGATTCTTCAGCTCCCGCTGCTCGCGCTCCAGGAGCGCATCGACCAGGAACTCGAGTCGAACGTCGCCCTCGAGCAGGTCGAACCGGGGATGGACCTCAGGCTCGACAAGCCGAAGGACGAGCAGCATCCGGCCGAGCGACCCGCCAACGAGACCGCCGAGCAGTTCGAACGGCTGCGCCAGATGGAGCGCAACTACGGCGACTTCTTCGACGGCGACACCGGGCGGCCGTCGAGTCGGCTCGCGGGCGAGCGCGACAAGAAGATGGACGCGATGGCCAACGCCCCGAGCCGCGGCGCGAGCCTCGTCGAACAGCTTCGCCAGCAGTGGAGCTTCGCGGAGCCCGATCCGGAGCTCATCGAGCCGGGGAACCGGATCCTCGAGTACGTCAACGAGGACGGGCTCCTCGGCGCCGACCTCGACACGATCCTCGACCAGAGCCGGAACATCCCAGGCGTCCCGTGGTCCAAGGAGTTGTTGGAACGGGCGCTCGCTGACGTGCAGCAGATGCTCGAGCCGCGCGGCATCGCGGCGCGGAACATCCGCGAGTGCTTGCTGCTGCAGTTGGAGCAGCACGTCGAGGACGAGACCGATCCGGCGAAGGCCGAGGCGTGGGACGACGCGCGGCGCCTGGTCGCCGAGTACTTCGACGACCTCGTGCAGAATCGCCTGCCGAAGATCGCCGAGAAGTCGCAGCTTTCGATCGAGCGCATCCAGTTGGCGAAGGCGCTCCTGCGCAAGCTCACGCTGTCGCCGGGGCGCGAGCTCGTCGACGAGGACGTGCGGCCGATCATCCCCGACGTGCTCGTCGAGTACGACCCCGAGAAGGACGAGTACACCGCCCGCCTGCCCGGGCAGGCGCTTCCGGAGCTCCGGGTCTCGCCCGACTACGCGAAGATGGCCCGCGACAAGTCCGTCGACGCGAAGACCCGCGACTTCGTGAGCCGCAACGTGCGCACCGCGACGTGGCTCATCGACGCGATCCACCAGCGGAAGCAGACGCTCCTCCGCGTCGTGAACGTGGTGCTCGCTCGGCAGCGCGAATTCTTCGACTACGGCCCGCAGTTCCTCAAGCCGCTCCCCATGGTCGAGGTCGCCGAGCAGCTCGGCATCCACGTCGGCACCGTGAGTCGCGCGGTCGCGGGCAAGTGGCTGCAGACGCCGCGGGGCGCCGCGGAACTGCGGAAGTTCTTCTCCGGCGGATTGGAGACGGCCTCGGGCGAAGACCGTTCATGGGAGGCGGTGAAGGCGATCCTGCGCGAGATCGTCGACGCGGAGGACAAGCGTCTGCCGCTGTCCGACCAGGCGATCGCGACCAAGCTGAAGGAGCGCGGCGTGGACATCGCCCGACGCACCGTGGTCAAGTACCGCGAGCAGCTCGGCATCCAACCGGCGCGGCAGCGGAAGACGCACGCGTGATCTCCGCGCCGCGACGGGCGAACCGGCGCGGCGCCGACGTATCCTGACCTCATGCGCGTGTTGGTCACCGGCGCGACCGGATCGATCGGACGCCGGCTGGTGCCGGCGCTTCTGGCCCGCGCCGCGACGCGCGACGACCGCATCGCGGTGGTGACCCGCCGTCCGCGCGACGCGCGGCGCCTGTTCGGCGGCGACGTCGAGGTCATTGCGGGCAACTGCGCCATCCCGGGACCGTGGCAACAGGCGATCGACGGCGCGGACGTCGTGGTGCATCTCGCCGGCGCGGGCGTCGCCGACCGTCGCTGGAGTCGGCGTCACCGCGAGCTGATCGAGACGAGCCGCGTCGAGAGCACGCATCACGTGGTCAACGCCATCGAGGACGCCAAGGATCGTCCGCACACGCTGGTGTCGGCGTCGGCGACCGGCTTCTACGGCGACGTCGGCGACGAGCTGGCGCACGAGGGCTTCCCCGCGGGCAAGGGATTCCTCGCCGACGTCTGCGTGCGATGGGAAGCCGAAGCGCAGAAGGCGGCCGCGTTCAACGTGCGGGTGGTGCGGGCCCGCATCGGCCTCGTGATGGACGAGCGCGGCCCGGCGCTGCGGCGCATGCTGCCGTGGTTCCGCGCCGGATTCGGCGCGGTGATCGGCAACGGTCGCCAGCGCGTGCCGTGGATCTGGCACGGCGACTGCGTCGCGGCGATCCTCCGCTGCATCGACCGACGCTCGCTCGAAGGCGCGGTGAACATCGCGGGTCCGGGGCCGTGCACGCAGCGGATCTTCGCGAAGGCCGTCGCCAAGGCCGTGGGTCGGCCGCTGATCGTGCGCGTGCCGTGGATCGCGCTGCGCGTCGCGTTCGGCGGCATCGCCGACGAACTGGTGCGCTCGCAGGGCGTCCTTCCGCGCACGCTGCTCGCCGACGGCTTCGTCTTCAAGGCACCGACGATCGAGGCGTGCATGGCGGAACTCCTGCGCGAGGACGAGGCCGCCGCCGAGCCGAAGTCGTCGACGCGATCCGAGCGCAAGGCGGCGGCGAGCCTGCCCAAGCCGTCGCGCCCGCCGTCGCGCCCGCGGTTGCTTGTCGTGTCGAGCGCCCTCGTCGACGACGGCGGCCAGCGTCGCGCCGGCGTGCGCGAGGCGGTGCGGCTGGCGTCGAGCAGGGGATGTGCGGTGGTGATCGCGGGCGACGATCGCGGACCGGTGCTCGGTCCGCTCCTCGTCGATCCGCTGCTGCACCCGATCTCGATCGCCGCGAACGGCGCGGTGCTGTGGAACCATCGCGAGGGCAGGGCGGTCTTCGCCGATCGCATCGAGCCGGCGACGGTCGGCGCGATCTCGCTCGCGCTGCGCCGATCGGCGCCGAGCGCGACGATCGTGTTCGAGGGCGAGGAGTGGATCGCCAGCGAGGCCGAGGAGATCGCGGGCTTTGGCCGAGTGAACCTGCGCCTGAACGGCGGCGAGCTTCCGCCGAAGCCGTGCGTGCGCGTTCACGTGGTCGGCGCGCCCGACGTGGTCGCGGCCGCCCGCGCGTCGCTCGAAGGACCGTTCTGGCGCGAGCGGAAGGTGACGCTCTTCGCGCGCGGCGCGACGCTGCTCACGATCGCCGCGCCGCTCGTCGATCGCGCCGTCGCCGCGCAGCGGATCGCTCGACGGCTCGGCGCGTCGCGCGACGAGACGATGACCCTCGTGACCGACGAGCACGACGTGGGCCTGGCCGACTGGAGCGGATTCTGCGTCGCGTCGGCGGAAGCGCCCGCGTCGGTGCGCCGCTTGGCAGGCGCGGTGCTCGACGCCTCCGACGATCCGCTGGGCGAGGCGGTGCGCCGGTTCGTCGCGGCGGGATGAATCGCCGGTGGCGCGATCGCGCGGGCGGTCGCGCCGCGTGACGCGTTCGATCGGCGGCACCGGGGGACTTGCGCTACACTGGCCGCCCTTCCGCGCCCTGTCCGCGCGGACCAGATCGGAGAACCGCGCGTGACGTTGCAGATTTGGCTCGATGGCAAGCTGGTTCCGAAGTCCGAGGCCGTGGTGTCGGTCTACGACCACGGACTCCTCTACGGCGACGGGGTGTTCGAGGGGATTCGCGCCTACGGCGGCCGCATCTTCAAGATGGGACAGCACGTCGAGCGACTCTGGGAGAGCGCGGAGCGCATTCGCCTCGCGATTCCCTTCACGCGCGACGAGGTGATTCGCGGCATGCGCGACACCCTCGCCGCGAACGGCCAGAAGGACGCGTACATCCGCCTCGTGGTGACCCGCGGCGCGGGCACGCTCGGGCTCGACCCTCGAAAGTGTCCGAAGGCCTGCGTCTTCTGCATCTCCGACTCGATCCAGCTCTATCCGCCCGAACTCTACGAGCGCGGCATGCGGGTGATCGTCGCGCAGCGTCCGCGCATTCCGGTGGCGTGCCTCGACCCGTCGATCAAGAGCTTGAACTACCTGAACAACATCCTCGCGAAGCTCGAGGCCATCGACGCCAACGTGCTCGAGGCCATCATGCTGAACACCGACGGGTTCGTCGCCGAGTGCACGGGCGACAACATCTTCGGCGTCAAGGGCAAGACGATCTTCACGCCTCCGCCGTCGGCGGGTCTCCTGAACGGCGTCACGCGGCGCTTCGTGGTGAAGGAGTTGGCGCCGAAGCTCGGCTATCGGGTCGAGGAGCGGCTGTTCCGAATGGATGACCTGTACGCGGCCGACGAGGTGTTCCTGACGGGCACGGCGGCGGAAATCATCGGCGTCACCGAGATCGGCGATCGCCGCATCGGCGCGGGCCGATCCGGTCCGGTCACGACGGCGCTGACGGCTGCATTCCGCGCCGCGGTCGCGGCCAACGCGCCCGAGGACTGACATCGCGGTGCGACGTTCTTTCAGCGCGGAGGCGCGGAGGTCGCGGAGTGAAGCGCGGAGAGACGGAGCAGGCAGACCAAGGACCCCCGACCGCGTCGATGGCGCGCGGTTGCTGTGCGCGTCTCCGCGTTGCCTCCGCGCACTCCGTGCCTCCGCGCTGAGCGGATCACGCTGACTGCGTGGCACGCCCGCTCGCTTTGCGGCATGATGCCGCGTCATGCGCTGTCGGCAGTGCGATTACTCGCTGTGGACGATCCAGGGGCGGACCTGTCCCGAGTGCGGCGCGCCGTTCAAGCCGAGCGACTACCAGTTCCAGCGCGGGTCGGTCGCGTTCCGCTGTCCGCACTGCTCGCAGGACTACTACGGCACGTCGCCTGAAGGACATCTCGAGCCTCGCGCGTTCGACTGCGTGCGCTGCGGCAAGCACATCTCGATGGACGAGATGGTGCTCGAACCCGCCGAGGGGATGGGCACCGCCGACGATCGCACGACCGCGCTTCGGAATCCGTGGCTCGACCGCGCCGCGATCGGCCGCGTGCGCGCGTGGTTTCAGAGCGTCGGCAAGGTGCTCGGCGACCCGAACGGATTCGCAGGCTCGCTGCGACCGGGCGCGCCGAACGCGGACGCGTGGAAGTTCTTCGGCGTCTGCCTCGGCGTGCAGGTGATCCTCTCGATGATCTGCGCCGCGCCCGGCGCGATCATCTTCCTCACCGGTGGAATGGGCGCCGCGCCCCCGATGCCGAAGTCGCTCATCGTGTGGTCGTTCGTGTGGCCGGCGGTGGAACCGATCATCTACCACGTCGCGATCGTGTTCCTCGGCGCGGCCGTGATGCACCTCCTGCTCCTCATGCTGCGCACGGCGAGTTACCCCTTCTCGCGCACGCTGCAGCTGGCCCTGTACGCCGAGGGGGGCGTGACGGTCCTCGCCGCGATTCCGTGCGTCAACATCATCGCCCGCCTCTGGTGGGCGGTGATCGTCGCGTTCCTCCTCGGTCGCGGGCAGCGATGTCATCCCGGCATCGGCGCCGTGGCCGCGGTGCCGATCATCATCCTCGCGTTCGTGCTGTCGATCGTCATGGGGGTGGCGCCGATGATGGGCGTGCTCGGACCCGCCGGCGTCATGCGGACGTGGACGATGAGCTCGACGACGAGTTCGACCGTCGGCGGCACCAACCCGGCATCGGGCTTCGGCGCGAATCTTGCGACGGCTGCGGCGGACGGCGCGGCGACGCCGCTCGACGCGCTCGCGGACGGCGACATCACCGGCGAGGGCCTGATGCACGTGGTGGCGCCGGAAGGCTCGGGCGCCGGCATCGGCGGTCTGGCGTTCGGCGAGGTGCTGGTCGGCGCCGGCAGCGAGCTGGTGCGCGCGGAAGCCGCCCGCATGGCGGCGCGGCTGCCGCCAAGCCCGGCGGCCTTCCGCGTCGGTCAGGCGATCTTCTGTTACCGCGGCGTACCGGCGAGCGCGACGCAGATCGCCGGCGGCGTGGTCACGTCGCCGTGGCTCGCGATCTCAATCTCCCGCGATCCCGCGGGTTCGGTGACGACGTACGCCGCGGGCGGCGAGCGCACGTTCCCGCGATCGCAGCTCGCGTCGGAACTGGTTCTCGAAAATGCGCGCCGCGCGACGGTCGGGCTGCCGGCGATCCCCGACCCGGCGACGATGCCCGACATCTACAGCGGCATCGTTCCGCCGGATCTCCCGGCGAACGGCGCGGCATCGGGTTCCGAATGAGCGACTGCCGCTCGGTACGCTGAGTTCGGTTCGCCTCCGCATGCACTGCCGCACGTGCGACTACGCCCTTTGGACGATTCGACCGGGCCCGTGCCCGGAGTGTGGCACTCCGTTTCGCCCCTCGGACTTCCGCTTCCGCGCGGGCAACGTGGCGTTCCGCTGTCCGCACTGCGCGCAGGACTACTACGGCACGTCGTCGAGCGGGCACCTCGAGCCGAGCGCGTTCACCTGCGTGAAGTGCGGCCGTCAGGTCGCGATGGACGAGATGACGATCGAGCCCGCCGCGGGCATCAGCGAAGCCGACACCGGCTTGCGATCGCTCGCGTGGTTCGATCGCGCGAAACTCGGCGTGTGGCGGTCGTGGATCCGCACGGTCATTCGCACGCTCGGCTCGCCGGCCGACGCGATGCGCACGATCCCGGCCACGGTGCCCCTCCGCGAGCCGATCTACTTCGCCGCGATGACCTCGGCGCTGACCGCGATCGTCGGCGGCGCGTTCGGCGCGATTGCGGCCGTCGTCGCGGGCGTCTCCGGCAGCCTGTCGCCGCTGGCGATCGCCCGGCTTCTCGCGATCCAGGTCGGACTTCTGCTTCTCAACATCGTCTTCGCCGTCATCGGCACGCTCGTCGGCGGCGCCGCCGGTCACGTCGCGCTCGTGGCCACGGGGTCCGCGCGCGGCGGCCTCGAGCGATCGATGCAGGCGTGCCTCATGTCGTGCGGGGCGGCCTACGCGGTCGCGCTCCTGCCGTGTCCGTGCCTCTTCGTCGTCGGCTACGTGTGGTGGGGAGTGTGCCTTGCGCTCATGTATCGCGTGGCGCACTCGACGACCCTGCCGAGGGCGATCGTCGCGACGCTCGCGGCGGTGATCGTCGCGACGGTGGTGTCGCTGGGCCTCGCGCTCGTGCCGCAGGGACTCGGCATCGCCCAGACCATGGTGCGCATCAACACGTCGACGACGCAGGCGGCGGACGACGCGGCCGACGCGTTTGGTGCCGCGGCGAGCGGCGGCGCGTGGCCCGCGACGCCGCTCCTGTTGGTCGCCGACGGCAAGCTCGACGCGAATGAACTCGAACGCATGTGCGCACCGCGCGACGGCGCGGCGATCGTGATGGGCGGATTGAGCGCCTCCGCCGTTCGGAACTCCGACGCGGCGACGCTGCGCGAGGCGTCGCGCCGACTTGCGGCGAAGCTCCCGCCGGACAACGCGCCGTTCCGCCTCGGTCGCGCGATTTTCTACTATCGCGACGCGTCGCTCGACGAGGAGGTCGGCGACTGGCTCATGGTGATCGAGCCGCGCCGCGACGCACGCGGCGCGTTCACGTCGAACCTGTGGACCGTCGTCACGCTCGGTGGCAGCGAACGGCTCTCGAAGGACGAATTGCAAGCGGCACTCGCGACGAGGCGAGCGGCGCGGGCCGCTGACGGCCGCACGGGTCCGGCCGACCCTGCGACGGTCCCCGATTGCGAGACCGGCATCGTGCCTCCGCTCGTCGACGAACACCGGGAGGCGCCGTAATGCGCTGTCGCTCGTGCGGCTACGCGCTCTGGGGCATCACCACCGGACGGTGTCCGGAGTGCGATCGCGAGTTCAAGCCTTCGGAGTATCGCTTCGCGCCGCGGTCGGTGGCGTTCACCTGCACCGGCTGCGGCGCGAGCTACGCGGGCACCGACGAGCGAGGACACCTCGTGCCGAGCGAGTTCACCTGCGTGCAGTGCGGCACGCCGCTCGCGATGGACCGCATGTCGCTGTCGCCCGCGCCGGGTGTCGCCGAGGGCGACACGATGCAGGCGCCGAATCCGTGGATGGATCGGCAGCGCAGGGGACTCGTGACCTCGTTCTTCGCCTCGATCGTCGCGATCCTGTTCGAGCCGACCCGGTTCATGCGGTCGATGGTCGAGCGCAACCCCGCGGACGGCACCGTGCGCGATGCCATCAAGTTCGCGAGTTGCGTGATGGCGCTGGCGTTCATTCCGCTCGGGATGCTCGCGCTCCTCGCCGCCGCGCTCATGCTGGGGGCCGGCGCGGCCTCCGCGATGAGCGCGTCGGCGATCTTCCTCGGGTTTCTCCTGATCTTCATCCCGATCTGGCTGCTGGTCGTGCCTCTCGTGACGTCGCTCGTCGGCCACCTCGCGCTCGGGCTCGCCGGCGCGACCGGCGGCGGCCTGCGGCGCACGGTGCAGTGCACGCTGTACTGCAATGCCGCGATGGCGCCCGCGGGTTTCCTGCTCGGGCTCGTGCCGCTGGGCGGATTCGTGACGCTGGGATGGCAGTGCTGGAGCCTGACGCTCCTCCTGCGCGAGGGGCACCGCACCACCACGCCCCGGGCGCTCGTCGGATCGCTCGCCACGGTGGTCGCGCCGATTCTCGCGGCCATGGCCCTCGCCGTGTCGCTCGTCGTCTTCGGTTTCTCGATGGCGAGCGCGCGGGCCAGCCGCGCCGCAGCGTTGACCGCCCGCGTCGCCGCGGCTTCGGCGTCGACGGTCCGCGCCGAGGGGTTTGCCGGCGAACTCATGTCGATCTACGACGACGTCGGCGCGTGGCCGCCGACCCCGCTCGACGCCATCGCCGCGGGAAGCGCCAGCGGAAGCGGGTTCCTCGCCGCGATCCGCAGGACGCCCGAGAGCCAATGGACGATCGGCGGCGCGAGCGCCGAGGCGATCGCGAACGGCGCGAAGGAGCAAGTCCTCGGCGCCGCGAAGGTGATCACCTGGGAACTTCCGAAGAACGGACTTCCGTTCCGGATTTGCGACACGGTCTTCACGTACGGCATGAGCGACGGCGATCTCGACGACTGGATGTTCGTGCAGCTCCCCGACGAGCGCGATCCCGCGTACGTCGTGTTCACCGCGTCCGGCTCGAAGCGCATCGACGCCGATCGAATCAACGAAGAGTTAGCCGGATTGAACGCGGCGAGGTCGAAGCGCCGTCTGGCGCCGATCCCCGATCCGCTCTCCGCGCCGCACGTCGTGGGAAAGAGTGATTTCCCGGCGACGAACGTGCGGTAGAGTGAGTTCATGGCTACGAGAAAACCTGCAGCGGCGAGGAAGTCGGCGATCAGCGACGAAGCGGTCGAACGCGCCACCGGGAAGGGGATCAAGGACTGGTGCGCGATCCTCGACAGGTTCGACGTCGTGCGCCGAGGACACACGAAGGCAGCGCGCCACCTGCGCGAGGAGTTCGGGCTCTCCGACTGGTGGAGCCAGATGGTGACCGTGCTCTACGAGCGCGTGCGCGGACTGCGCGAGTACGGCCAGCGCCCCGACGGCGGCTTCTCGCTCGACGTGCAGCGCCGCATCAAGTGCGCGGCGTCGCGCGCGTTCGACGCGTTCGCGCAGCCGGCGGAGCTGGCGCGATGGTTCACGACGAGCGCCCGCGGCACCGCGGTCGTCGGCGAGCGCTATGCGACGGCCGACGGCGACAAGGGGCAGTGGCTCGTGGTGGAGCGGCCGAAGCGGCTCGCGTTCACCTGGGACAACAAGGCACACTGTCCGCGCACGCGCGTCGAGGTGACGTTCACGCCCGCGGGCCGCGGCGCGGTCGTCGTGCGCCTGACGCACGATCGACTGGGCTCGGCCGAGGATCGCGAGCACATGCGCGAGGGCTGGACGTGGGCGATGGACAGCCTTCGCTCGTACCTCGAGACGGGCGATCGCGTGCACCACGACGACTGGGTCAAGGGCCACGCGAAGCCGAAGGCGCCTGCGGCGAAGCGAGTGCCGCGGTCGCGGCCCGCGGCGAAGCCGGCGGCGCGGCGGGCGAAGAAGTCGGGCACGCGCAGCGCGGGCTGAATCGATCGGTCGTCTCGCGACCGCCGAGCCTCGTCAGACGCGCAGCCGATCCCAGCGACCCCACACGAATCGCGCGAGGAAGAGGAGGCCGCGCACCACGAGCTCGCCGCACAGTCCCATCCAGATGCCGACGAGTCCGAGCCCAAAGGTCACGCCGAGCACGTATGCGGCGGGCAGGCGCACGAGGTAGCAACTCACCAGCGTGATGACGAGGATCCACGTGGTGTCGCCGACGCCGCGGAGTCCGTTGCGCACGACCATCGCGAGCGCGAAGAAGATCTGGACCATGCCGCAGATGAAGAGCACCTTCGGCACGACGTCGAGGTGCACCGGCTCGCGCGAGATGAGGCGCGTGAGGAGTTCGCCCTGCGTCATGAACACGATGCCGAGCGAGCCCATGATCCCCACGCCCACGAGCGTGCAGGCCCAGATCGCGCGGCGGGCCATCCTCGGATTGCCGGCGCCGAGGTACTGCCCGGCGACCGCGCCGGCCGCGGTGCCCATCGCGAAACCGGGGAGGAACGAGAACGCCTCCCATTGCACGGCGATCGTGTGCGCGCCGACGAGCCCGCCTTCGCCGTCGTGGGCACGGTCGGCGAGCCCGATGAAGTGCATCACGAAGAGCTGCACCGCCCACATCGCGAATCCCTCGAGGAAACTCGGGATGCCGACGCGCACGATGCGTCGGGTCATCTCCCGCTCGAGGCGCATCGCGCGTCGCTCGAGTCGCAGGTCGTGGACGCCGCGGCCGAGCACCCAGAGCGTCGCGATCGCGCCGACCGCGTACGACATCGTCGTGCCGGCAGCGATGCCGAACACGCCCCAGCGCATCGGATCGAGGTGCGACGGATTGGGAATCGACGTCGCGCCGACGTGGATGTCGACGCCCGAAAGGAACCACGACGCGCCGGTGTTGACGATGTTGACGAGCACGGCGATCCAGAACGGCTTCGTCGCCTCGCCCGCGCCGTGCAGGCACATCGTTCCCACCATCATCACGCCGCAGAACGGCATGCCGATCGCCACGATGCGCACGTAGCGTTCGCAGAGCTCGGTCGCCTCGGGCGTCAATCCCGCCACCCACGCGAGCGGCGAGGCGAGGAACCACATCACGACGCCGACCGCGATGCCCCACAGGATCGAGAGCGTCATCGACTGTCCGAGCGCTCGCTCGCCCTCGCCGCGGGCGCCGGCGCCCATCGAGCGGGCGATGATCGCCTGGCCGCCGACGCCGAGCCCCATGAGCGCGATGTTCACGAACCAGCCGACGAACGAGCCGAGTCCGATGCCGTCCATCGCCTGCCGGGCGATCGCCGCGGGCAGGTGTCCGGCCAGCAGCTTGTCGACGAGTCCGACGCACGCCTGCATGAGTTGCTGCAGGAGGACCGGCAGCGCGACGACCGCGATCGCGCCCCACATCGTCCTTCCGGCGAGCTTGCCGGCGCGGATGACGCCGTCTTCGCCGGGCAGGCTGTCGGCGCCCGCCGCCGGCGGCGCGGCCGGCGCGGTCTCGGCGAGAAGTTCGTCGGGCTCGAGCGCCTCGGCGACCGTGGGCGCGTTCAACCCGTCGTCGTCGATGGGCGGATCTTGGTCGGCGTCGCGGCGCAAGAGGGCAGTCTACGGCGGCGCGGCTCGACGCCGCGCATCACGCGGTGGCGCACCGGACGAGCACGCCGTCGCGCGACTCGTTCAGCGCGTCGATCGCATGTGCGAAGGCGACGCGCTTCGTGACGAGCCCGACAACCTCGATCGCCCGCTGCGTCAAGAGGTCGATCGCCTGCGGCAGGGGGCCGTGGCCGCAGCCCTGCACGCGGAGTTCGTTGCGGGCGACGGGGGTGAGATCCGCACCGGCGATGTCGCGCATGAGGACCACGGTGCCGCGCGGACGCGCGAGCTGCACGGCCACGGCGAACGACTCCGCGACGCCGGTGAAGTCGACGACCACGTGCTGATCGCCGCGCCGTCCCACCTCGCTCGCGAGACGGTGCTTGACGCCGAGTCGCTCGGCGACGGCCATCGTTTCGGCGTCGGTCGCGACGATGCGCACCGACGCATTCAGCCGCGTCATCACCTGCGTCGCGACCAGCGCCTCGACGCCGTCGCCGAGGACCGTGATGTAGGTCTTCCCCTCGACGCGGACGTGACGAGTCGCCTCGATCGCCCGCGCGACCGGCACCGCGAAGACGGCGCGCTCGTCGTCCAGGCCGTCCGGAAGCGCGACGAGATTCGCGATCGGCACCGTCACGCGCTCGGCAAGGCCGCCGTCACGATCTCGACCGAGCAGTGCGCGTTCGACGCAGTGCGCGCCGAGACCGGCGAGGCAGCGCTCGCAGCGGCCGCACCGCACCACCGGATCGACGGCGACGCGCCGTCCGATCCAGGCCCGCGCGTCCTTCGCCCGGTCGCCCATCGCGTCCGCATGCATCACGTCCACCACGCCGACGAACGCCTCGCCGAGCGCGACCGTCGACGGCGCGCTTCGATGTGCGCCTTCAAGATCGGTGCGCAGCGTGAGTGCCGAGCGAACGCGCACGACGCACTCGCCCGGCGCCGGCGTTCGATCGGGGCGCTCGTCGAATCGCGGACCGTGCGGCCCGCCGACGATCGCTCTCATCCGCCGCTCCCGGGACCATTCGACGCGGGCTTCGGTGTTTCGGTTGGCTTCGGCGCTTCGGTCGGCTTCGGTGCGTCCGTGGGCTTTGACGGTTCCGGTGGCTTCGGCGCAGTCGCAGGCTTTGCCGTGTCCGGCGTCGTCGGCTCGGGTGTCGCGGGCTTTTCGATCTCCGGCACCTTGATGGTCTCGGGCGCCTGATCGCCCTGATACGTTCGCCGCGGTCCGGTCGCTTCCGTGCCTTGCGGGAGGTTCGGGTCTTCAAACGTGAGCGGTACCCAGAAGAGGAGGTAGTCGAGGAACCCCTTCTTGCGGCGGAAGGTCGGATAGACGAAGGCGTTTCGCGCGACGAACTTGCCCTCGGGCGATTCCTTCCACGCGATCCACTTCTTCTGGTCGAGTCCGAAGTCCTGCTGCGTCAGCGACTGCAGCGAATCGAGCGCCGCCCAGTCGACCGCCAGTTCGCGCTGATCGAGCGCGCTGACGAGCGCCTGGAACACCGCGTCGCTCGGATACTGCCCGAGCGCGATGGCCAGCTCCGTGCGGATGTCCGCGTCCTCGGTCTCGTTCACCAGGCGCGTCCAGATGAGATCCGACGCGCGTTCGGCGCCGGCGGTGTCGGAGGTGCCCGGGTCGTGCAGGCGCTGCGACGCCTTCGCCGCCTCGAGGCGCACCACGCGAAAGGGCGACGTGAGCTGCTTCGCGACGCGCAGCGCGTCCTCGGCGTCCCCGTGGCGCCCGAGCGCGCGGATCGCGAAGGCCTTCACCAGCGGATCGGTGTTCTCGTCGACGTACAGGCGGTAGAGACGCACGTACGTTTCCGCGCCGCCCCAGGGTGCGCTCGCGAGGAGCGCGATGCCGCGTCGTTGGTTCTCCGCGTCGTTCGTGTCGACGGCCCACGTCGCCGCCTGCAGCGGCGTCGGCGGCGAAAAGGTCTCGGCGAACGAGCTGAAGTCCGAGCCGATCGTGTCGCACGCAGAGAGCGCGACGAGCGCGACGACCAGCGCGGCGGAGAGGAAGAGAGCCCGCATCGGCGGGCAGTCTATGAGAGAGTCGGACGACCGTGGCGCGGCTCGCTCACGATCCGCTCACGACCCGCTCACGACCCGGGCGTCGGCTTGCCGCAGTCGAAGCTGACCGGGACGAGGCAGACGAAGTGCAGATCGGAGCCGCGGTCGGCGCGGAACTGGTGGAGCTTGTTCGGTTCGATGAACACCACGTCGCCGGAGCGGACCGGATGATTCGCGCCGTCGTACTCGACGGTGCCTTCGCCGCCGAGCACCACGACCTCGTGCTCGTAGTTGTGGCTGTGCCGCGGCGTGTAGCCGCCTTCGCCCACGCGGAACTGGCGCAGCGCGAAGTTCGGCGCGCCGTCGGCGCGGCCCACCATGATCTGCATCGAGACGTTCTTCGTCCCGTCCATCGCGAGCGGCGGGCACGGGACTTCGTCGAGATTGCGCTTCACCAGCATGGCGGTACTGTATCGGGGCCATGCCGCCGCCCGAGCACGTCGAGCCCCGCCCGAGCATCGTTACGTTCGCGCTCGGATCGTGGCAGACGAACTGCCACGTCGTGCACGTGCCCGACGGGCCGGCGCCGAAGGACTGCTGGATCGTCGACTGCGGCGAGCGGCCGCAGCCGCTTTTCGCGCACATCGAGCGCGAAGGCCTGCGACCGGTGGGCATCGCCCTGACGCACTGCCACGTCGACCACATCATGGGCATCGACCAGGCGATCGCGCGCTTCGGCACGCTGCCCATCGTGTGCCACGAGCTCGAGCGCGAGTTCAACGCCGAGCCGATGCTCAACCTGTCCGCGTTCGCCGGCGGGGCACCGGTGAGCGTGAGCCCGCCGACGGCGTTCGTCGGGCACGGCGACGCGATCGAGTTCTGCGGCTCGCGCTGGCGCGTGCTGCACGTCCCCGGCCACAGCCCCGGCTCGGTGGCGTACGTGCACGACGCGTCGCGACAGGCGCTCGTCGGCGACACGCTTTTCGCCGGCGGCATCGGGCGCTTCGACTTCCCGACGAGCGACGTCGACGCGCTGCGGCGGTCGGTGTTTCAGGTGTTGCTGGCGCTCCCCGACGACATGGAGATCCGGCCCGGGCACGGGCCGAAGTCGACGATCGGACGCGAGCGCCGCACGAATCCGTTCGTGCTTCAACCGAACGCGTGGTGACCGGACCGGGCGCGGAGGACGATTCCTCTATACTCCGACCTCTCCGACCGCCCGCGCTCTCCCGCCATGCCCTACACGCTTCAGCCCGACCCGCTTCCGACGTCGAACGCCCCGCTCGACCTGGACATCGAGTCCACGGAGTACCTCGACGAGCACGTCAGGACCGGCGACCGCTGGGTCCTGAACTTCGGCCCGCAGCACCCCGCGACGCACACCACGCTGCGCCTGGTGCTCGAGATCGACGGCGAGCGCATCGCCCGCTGCACGCCGCACATCGGCTACCTGCACTCGGGGTTCGAGAAGCTTGGCGAGCACCACGACTGGAACCAATACGTCTGCACGATCAGCCGGATGGACTACGTCTCGCCGATCGTGAACGACATCGCGTGGCACCTTGCGGTCGAGAAGCTCTTCGGCGTCGAGCTGACGCCTCGCTGCAAGGTGGTGCGGACCATCATGCTCGAGCTCGGCCGCATCCAGAATCACCTGCTGTGCGTCGGCGCGGCGGCCCTCGACCTCGGGGCGTTCACCGGCTTCCTCTACGGTTTCAACGAGCGCGAGCGGGTCTACGACATCGTCGAGTACATCTCGGGTCAGCGGTTCCATCCCGACTGGACCCGCGTGGGCGGCGCGTGGCGCGACATTCCCGACGACGAGGTGTTCCGCCGCATGGTGCGGAACTTCATCGACGTGCGCGTGCCGCGGGCGATCAAGGACCTCGAGACGCTGCTGAACCGCAATCGCATCTTCATCGATCGCTTGACCGGCGTCGGCTCGATCTCGAAGGACGACGCGAACGCCTGGAGCCTCGCGGGCCCGATCGCGCGGGCGAGCGGCGTGCGGCGCGACATCCGCAAGGACGAGCCGTTCCTCTGCTTCGCCGACAACTGGGACGGTCACGGCGCCGAGGCGCTGAAGTTCTCGGTGCCGGTCGCGACCGACGGAGACTGCCTCGCCCGCTACCTCGTGCGGGTCGAGGAGATCAAGCAGTCGGTGAAGATCATCGAGCAGCTCATCGACCGCATCCCGAAGGGGCCGATGAACGCCGACGTCGACACGAAGCTCGTCACGCCCGAGAAGGGCGACGTGTACGGCTCGATCGAAGCGACGATCCAGCTCTTCGAACTGCGCATGCACAACCGCGGCTTCGAGGCGCCGGTCGGCGAGTGCTACCACTGCGTGGAGAGCCCCAACGGCGAACTCGGCTACTACCTCGTCGCGGACGGCGGCCGCTGCGCGTTCCGCGCCCGCACGCGTCCGCCGTCGTTCATCAACTATTCCGTCTTCCCGAAGCTCATCGAAGGTCACCTGCTCGCGGACATCGTCGCGGTGCTCGGCTCGCTGAACATCATCGCGGCGGAACTCGACCGCTGAGGCCGCGGCGCACCGACGAGCATCTCGCGAGCCGACCTCGGACACACGACACCATGGCCTGGATCACGAAACCCAGCGCGACGCAGAAGATCCCCACCCGGAGCGAGCCGTACCTCACGGACGCGATGAAGGAGCGCTACGAGCGCGAGCTCATTCCGCGCTACGCGACGCGGCACGGCGCGCTCATGCCGATCCTGCACGACATCCAGCACGCGCACCGCATGATTCCGTATCAGGCGATGCTGGAGATCGCCTCGTTCCTGAAGATCACGCCGGCGGAGGTCCTTGACACGGTGAGCTTCTACGAGGAGTACACCACCGAGCCCGTGGGCCGTTGCGTGATCGGCATCTGCCAGTCGATCGCCTGCGAGGTGTGCGGGCACAAGAAGCTCGTGGACCACGTGCGCACGAAGCTCGGCATCGAACCGCACGAGACCACCGACGACGGCGCGTTCACGCTGCTCGCGCTCGAGTGCCTCGGAAGCTGCGACACGGCGCCGGTCGCGCTCATGAACGAGACGCTGCACGAGCGCCTCACGGTCGAATCGCTCGACGCGTTGATCGAAGAGGCGCGGCGCGGCGGCACCGGCGAGCACGGCGCGGGCCGCCACTGACCATGTCGATCACGCGTGCGATGTCCGACGAAGCGCCCAAGTCGATTCTCCGTTCGCTCGGCGAATTCTTCGGGCACATCGCGCACGCGGTCCGCACCGACCCGACGAAGCGCGAGCTCCGTCGCACCGTCGAAGAGGAACGACGCGACGACGGCGTGATCCTGCGTCGCACCGTCATCGAGGAGATCGAGCTGCGGGGCGACGCGACGCCGCCGAACTCGACGCAACCAACCGATTCCAAGCCAGCGCCCGGCGCGCGGGACGATTGACCATGCCGCTCACCGAACCAGTCCTCACGAAGCGCATCCCCACGTTCCCTTGGGGCGATCCGAAGAACCGACGCACCGTCTGGGCCGACGAGTTCATCGCGACCGGCGGCTACAAGACGCTCGAGAAGGCGCTCGACATGCAGCCGGGCGACGTCGTCACGCACGTGAAGGACGCCGTGCTGCGCGGCCGCGGCGGCGCGGGATTCCCCGCGGGGCTGAAGTGGACGTTCCTCCCGCCCGTCGACGGCAAGACGCGCTACCTCTGCGTGAACTGCGACGAGGCGGAGCCGGGCACGTTCAAGGATCGCCTGCTCGTCGACTTCGATCCGCATCTCATCCTCGAAGGCATCGCGATCGCGTGCCACGCGTGCCAACTCGACAAGGCGTTCTTTTTCATCCGCGGCGAGTACCACCACCAGGCGAAGATCATGGAGCGGGCGATTGAGGAGGCCTACGCCAAGGGCATCTTCGGACCGCAAGGGCTCCTCCGCGGCAAGTCGAAGTTTGCCGTCGATTGCTACGTGCACCGCGGCGCCGGCGCCTACATCTGCGGCGAGGAGACCGGTCTCCTCGAGGCCATCGAAGGCAAGCGCGGCTGGCCGCGCATCAAGCCGCCGTTCCCCGCCGTGAAGGGCCTCTTCGGCCGTCCGACGATCATCAACAACGTCGAGACCATCGCGGCGGTCGTCCCGATCATTGAGAAGGGCTTGGCGTGGTGGAAGAGTTGCGGCTGCGAGAGCACCGTCGGCGGCATGCCCAGCTACGGGCCGAAGCTCATGGGCGTGAGCGGTCACGTGACGCGTCCGGGCGTCTACGAGTGCGACCTCGGCATTCCGCTGCGCAAGCTGGTCGAGGACTACTGCGGCGGCATGCGCAACGGCAAGAAGTTCAAGGGCGCGATCGCCGGCGGCGTGAGCATGGGAATCCTCGGCCCCGACCAGTTCGACGCCGCCATGGACTTCGACATCGGTCGCAAGTGCGGCGTGCTCGGACTCGGCACCGCGTGCCCGACGGTGTTCGACGAAGACACCGACATGGTCGCGGTCGCCCGCAACATCGCACGGTTCTTCAAGAACGAGTCGTGCGGACAGTGCACGCCGTGTCGCGAAGGCTCCGGCTGGATGTTGAAGATCCTGAACCGGATCGAGCGCGGCGACGGCACGACGAAGGATCTCGACCTCCTTGTCGAGATCGCCGGGTCGATGGGCCTGACGCCCGGCACGACGATCTGCGGACTGGCCGACGGCAACAACTTCGCGGTGCGGACGATCGTCGGCAAGTACCGCGCCGAGTTCGAGCAGCGCGTCAAGCCGCAGTACGTCGCGGTCACCATGGCCGCCGCCGGTCGCTGACCCGCGCGGAGCCCGCCGCCGCGGGCGACCGAGAACGGCGGCTCCTTCGCGTCCGCGTCGGGGATATCGCCATGGGGACCAAGCATCTGACGGTTGCCGCGGGCTGACGCTCGGCATCGGCGACCCGACGTGCTAGGCTCTCGCCAGCTTCTCCGCGACGGCCAGGATGGCTATCGCCCGGCGGGCCGACGCGTCCTTGGCGGCGCGTCGAGCGGGCGCGACGACGGGACGGTCGCGGCGCGGATCCGAAGCCGACGCATGAGCAACAACGAGGCAATTGGCGGCACGGATATCTCGGTGGCCTGCGGATCTTCGCTCTGCGGCGCCGTCGACGTCGCGCGCCTTCGCGGTCGCCTGGCCGCTGCGGTGGCGGCGTTGGGCGCGCCGGTCGCGCGGGTCCACGTCCGCATCGTCGACGATCGCGAGATGTCGGCGCTGCACGCGCGGCACATGCGGATTGACGAGCCGACCGACGTCCTGACCTTCCCCAGCGCCGTGGCGCCGGAAGCGATCGACGTCGACGTCGCGGTCTGCATCGACGAGGCGGCGCGGCGCGCGCGCGAGTTCGGGCACGATGTCGATCGGGAATTGCTCCTGTACGCGGTCCACGGACTCCTGCACTGCGCGGGACACGACGATCACGACGCCGCCGCGTTCGAGCGCATGCACGCCGAGGAGGACCGCATTCTCGACGCCATCGGCGTGGGCGCGACCTTCCGGCCGCGATCGGTGGGCGAGAGAGGAGGCGCGGCATGAGCGGTTGGCTGCTGCTCGCGCTCTTCGCGGCGCTCTTCGTCACCTGCTACCTGTCGGCGCTGAACCTGTCGCTGGTCGCGGCCAGTCGGTCGGGACTCGAGCGTCGTCTCGCGGAGTCGGGACTCCTGCCGAGTCGCGGCTGGGTGCTCGACCGCATGGAGGAGTCGGCGCACGCGATCGCCCTCTTCCGCACCGTCGGGCGCGTGACCTGCTTCGCGCTGGTCCTCGTGGCCTTCGCGGGCTTCGGCGACCGGGCGCGGCTGACCGCGGGCACGCTTGGCGCGACGATCGCCGCGAGCGTCCTGCTCGTCTGGTTCTTCACCAGTGCGCTCGCCGCCGCGATCGCGCGGCACGTCCCCAACGGACTGATCGAAGCGAGTGTTCCGCTCATTCGCGTCGCCTGCGTTCTCGTGTGGCCGCTCTTGGCGATGGTCGACGTCATGGACGAGGCGGTGCGCCGGCTCGCGGGCGTCGAACCGAAGTCCGTCGGCGAAGCCGACGAGGACCTCCTCCTGACCATTGAGGACTCGCGGAAGGAAGGCGAGCTCGATCCGCTCTCGGCACGCATCCTCGAGAACGTCGTAGACTTTCGATCAACGACGGTGTCGAGCATCATGACGCCGCGCACGGACGTCATCGGGCTCGAGTACACCGACGACCTCGATCGCGTGCGGGCGTTCCTCGCGGAAGCAGGGCACTCGCGCATCCCGGTGTTCGAGGAGAGCCTCGATCGAATCCTCGGCGTCCTCTACGTCAAGGACCTGGTGCGGTATCTCGGCACCGAGACCACCGGGTTCCGGCTGCAGCCGCTTCTGCGCGAGCCGATCCGGGTACCCGAAACCAAGCCGGTGCGCGAGCTCCTCCTCGACTTCCAGCATTCGGAAGTGCACATGGCGATCGTGGTCGACGAGTACGGCGGCACGAGCGGGCTGGCGACGATCGAAGACGTGTTGGAGGAAATCGTCGGCGAGATCAACGATGAGCACGACGCGGACGCCGACGAGGTGCCCGAACTCAAGCCGGTGGGCGAGGGGCGCTGGGAGATTCCGGGGCGCTATCGCGTCGACGACCTGAACGCGGCGCTCGAGATCGGTCTCCCCGACGAGGACGACTATGACACGATCGCCGGCTACCTCCTGAAGCGGCTCGGTCGCATTCCGCGCGTCGGCGAGGCGATTGACGCGGACGGGTGGAAACTCGAGGTCGTCGCGGCGACGGCTGCGCAGATCGTCGGCGTTCGGGTCATCGCCCCGGCCGAAGGCGGCGTCCGAACCGCCGCGGACGCGCCGTCGCTGGAGGAGTTCGCGTCCCATGACGACTGACGCGCCGCCCACCGAGGTCGAGTCGGCGCGCGTCAGCCCACCGGGGCTGAAATCGCCATACGAGGACTCCCAAACAGCCCCCGGACAACGAGGTCCCGGAGGCGCAATCCCCATGGCGACGCCAGCGTCCGCACCGCCGTATGCACCACCACCAGCCGCGGGCGGTTACTTCTCTCCGCCGCCGGGTACGTTCGCCGACACGGGTGGCGGCTCGCCGCTCGAGCCGTTCTGGCGCGACGGCCGACTCGTCGATCCGCGGGTCAGCGACGGCGATCGCACGTTGGCTTCGGTCATGCACTTGTGGTGGGTCTTCGCGTTCGTCGGCCTCGGGCCGTTGGTGGCGCTCATTCCGCTCATCATCTGGGCCGTCCGGCAGTCATCGAGCGGTTTCGTCGACGATCACGGTCGCGAGATCATTAACGCTCAATTGACGATGTTGATCCTCACGATCATCCCGCCGCTCTGGCCGGTGCTGATCGTGTGGGTGATCGTGAACGGGATCGGATCGATCCGCGCGGCGATTCGCGCCAATCGACGCGAGCATTACCGGTATGCGATGACGTTCCGCCCGTTGGGGTGATTGTGGCAATCCTGTTCGAAGGAAGTCACACGCGCGCGGCCAGTCGTACTATGACCCTGTGAGCGACGGCAAGGCCAACGCGGATCCGCAGCCGGACGACAGCGACCTCGTCGAGCGCATGCGCGCCGGCGACCGCGATGCCGCCGTGACATTCTTGTGGAACAGACGCGGCGAGATTATGGCCCTGAGCCGCAAGCTCGTGCGCCCCGACGACCAGACCGATCGCGATCCGGAGGACCTCTTCTCGACGCTGCTGCGCCGCGTGGATCGCATCGTCACGCTTGGTCGCTTCCAAGCGCGCGACTCGCGCGAAGCGAGCACCGTGGTCTTCACGCTGTTGCGCCGCGCCGCGGCGAACGTGTTCCGCCACGGCCGAGTGCGTCGCCAGTACCTCGCTCGCGCAACGCCGGAGTCCGCGGCGCCAGCGCCGAGCGAGCCGATCGACCGCGAGCGCCTGCGGGCCGTGTTCGCGCAACTCGACGACGCTTCGTTCAAGCTCCTTGCCGCAAAGATTCGTGGAGAGTCGTCCGCGGAGATCGCAAAGCAACTGGGTACCACCGAGGACGCGATCCGGCAGCGCTGGAGCACGCTTCGTCGTCGGCTCTCGAAGGAACTCGCATCCGACCAAGGCGATCGACGCGAGGACACCGGCCCCGGTCAAGGGCAGGCGGCCTGAGCCCGCGTTCGCCACGTCGCCGCCCACGGCCGAACGTAGAGAACGTTGTCTGATGTGGCGTTGGCGGCGAAGATCGCCTGCAGGATCGCGCAGAGTCGATCCGCGTCGGCCGTGCGCCCTTCGCTCCGCGCAGTCGTCGCGTCGGCAATCATCCGATCGAAGAGGCGCTGCGCCGCGGCACCACGAAGTTCGACGATGGTGACGCTGTCCTCGAGTTCCGGCCCGTGCAAGGCGGCTCGCTCGTCGCCGGACACGGGATCGAGCCGGAGCTCTGCGGGCGTCGTCGCCGCAGCGCTCAACATCGCGATCGCTTCGTCGAATCGGTCGGCCCAGGCGAGATCGATCGCCCGCTGGAGCGCGTTGGTGGCCGTCGCTTGTTCGACGAGTCGTTGCTCAAGGCGCGTCGGACCGGCCGTCGGCGTCGGCGACCGACCGCATCCGACCAACACCAACGTGATCGCGAGGAAGAGGCGTCGCACGCGAGCATCCTATCGATGCCTGGCTGATCGCCAAACAAAGTGAGGCTGCGGTGCCGGAGGCGACCGAAAATTGGTCACCGCACGACACCGCAGCCCCGTGGGGAGCACTTTGAGCGGGCGAGATCCTCGTGAAGCCGAATCGCGCGAGGCGAGCGCGGCCTCCGACGTCGAGTTAGTTGATGTACTCGCCCTTGTCGGCTTGATACAGGTGGTCGGACGCGTGCACCGTCACCGTGAGTTCGTCGGTCGCGACCGGCGCCCCCAGCTTCAGCTTCGTGACGAGATAGTTCGCCTGGTAGAGCATGGCGCCATCGCCAGCGCGATACTGGATGAACTTCACATTGCGAGGGAAGCGCGACGCGCCGGGCGTACCTTCGGGAACGCCGTCGGCGGTCTTCCAGTCGGTGAAGTCGTATCGCGTGAGCACGGTGCCGTCTTCGATGACCCGATCGACACGCACTGGTTCGGTGCGCTTGCCGGGCACGACGTAGACGTAGTGGGCATAGCTGTGCCCAGCGAGCGTGTCTCCCGGAAGTACGGTGCGCTCCAGCGACAGACCGTCCACCTGAACCGGCACCCAGACCGCGGTCGACGCGTCGAGGGCGCCGTCGTTGATCGACTTGAGGTCGCTCAGCTTCAGCGGGGAGCCGATGTTCGCGTCATTGACGGGGCGGGCATAGCTCGCGAGCGCGAAGATCGGATTCGGCAGGCTCATGCCGAGATCAGACGGTTCGCCGGCCTCGCTGATCGAGACGATCTCGTTGTCGGATCGGGCGACGAACTCCTGATTGCCGTCGAACGACAGCTCGGAGTTCATGCCCTTGAAGCGCGTGCTGTCGAGGTACGACTTGATCAGCCACGCCTGCCCGTTCGCTCGATACGAGTACGTGCCGTACGTGGGGTACCCGTCGCACGTCACGGCGGGATAGCTTGACGGATCGGTGGTGATGAACGCGACGATGGCCTCGATGGCCATTGAGGGCGCGGCCCGCAGCGTGCGGACCGAATCGCCGAGGCTCGGGTTGCTGTTGGGACCCGCGACGCCAGTCCCGACGAGGAGTGACCCCGCCAGGACGAGCGGCGCCGCGAGCAGAGAGGAGATCAGACGTCGATGCATTCGTTGCATGGGAATTGGTTCCTTATCCCTACGCTCCCGTCGGCGTGCGCCGGACGGAGCGGACGTGTGTGTCGAAGTTGCGTTGGTGGAAAGAGTCGATGTTGGTTGTTGCTGTCGTCGAGTCGCGCGGATGCTCAGGGGCAGTCAGGGGAGGGCGTGCCACCCGGGAATCCGCAGGGCATGGGAATTCCTGCCGGCGTTGGCTTCTTGCCGCAGGGAGTCGCCGTCGTCTTGAGGGCGTTCGATGTGGGCGGATCGGACGGGTCCGTGCATGGACCCGCCAAGATGTTCCGCACGCACGTCGAGTCGTTCGGATCAGGTACCGGGACCCGGCGCCCGCAGCCCAAGAGAGCGATCTGGCGTCCGAGCGCTGGCCGATCCATGACGCTCGCGACGCTGATGCAGGCCAAGAGCAGGCCCAGTCCGCCAAGGAGACGTCGCTGCAGAAGTGCGGAACTCCGGTGTCCGCGTCCTTGTACAGAGCCGTCCAGCCCCCCCGGAGGCTTGGCGCGGACGGTGGCGTCCAAGCGGGGTTCGAGGTTTGCGTGTGCGGGCGGGTGAGCCGCCTCGCGGTGACAGCGCGACATTTCTCGTCTCTTTCTGGACTGCCCTCATGCAGTCCCGTTGGAATCCCCGTTGAAGAACTCGCGTGAGGGACGAGTTCGAGATTTCGAAAAAAACTTTCGGCGTCGGCCGCGGCCGACGAGCGAGGTCGCGCCTTGTGCGGGGCGCGCGTGGTTCATGGGTCTCCTCCTTGCGCAGAAAGTGTGGCGGTCGCTTCAGTCCGATGCGGAAAGCCGGTAGGCGGTGTCGAGTCGCTCGCGCCAATGCGCCATCATGCGGCTGGTCGGGGAGTCGACGTGCGGGGCATGGCGCCAGACGGTCGCTCCCCCCCTGAGCCAGTCGCGCAGGCGCATGGGTTCCACGATGCCGACGCCTGATGGAAGCGGAGCGTCTGGGTCGCCCATCGCAGCGGATTCGCGCGAGCGACGGACGAGGTGCGCCACCGCGACGAGCCCGAGCTGGCGGCGCATCCAAACGCTATCGGTGCCGAGGAGTGGCGCGAACTCCGTGGATTCGAGCGCCTGCTCAGAGACCGGGAGCCAACGATCCGCGGTCTCGAGTTGGCCGTACTCGAGGGCCAAGCTCGCGACCAAGGTGGCGACGGCGTATCTGGCGATGGGGGGTTGCCACAGGATGTCGTCGAACCGGCCGTCCATCCAGTGCAGCACCTCCGCCGCCTCCTCCGCGCTCGGTTGCCGTGCGTCGGCGGTGAACTGACGCGAACTGAGCACGAGGTAACGGGGATCGGTTGGTGCCACGCCGAGCGCCGACGCGACGGCGTCATCCTCCGTCCCGAACGTCGTCACTTGCGCCGGCGCCGTTCGCATGAAGATGACCCACGCGACGATCGCGGTGAGCATGACCGTCGCCGCCAAGACCGCGGCGATCGTGCGTTTCCGCACGCGACGCGCTTGGGCGAGCCAGTCGCTGAGACTCGTATCGACTTGCTCGGAGGTCGGTCGAGCTTCCGGGTTCGCCGCCAGCATTGAGCGCACGAGGTTGGTCAACGCTGGGTCGATGCCAGCGGTCGCGAGCGCGCGGCGGCGCCGCGCGTCGGCGGCCTCGGGATCCGCGTGCGCCGCTTCGATCGCCTCCCACGACTCGCCATACGGTGCGCTGCCCGTCAGGAGCCAATAGAGCACGCCCCCGAGTCCGGCAACATCGGCACGATGATCCGGCACGGCGCCAGCCCGTTGCTCCGCGGGCATGAAGGCCGGCGTGCCGAATCCGAGCGCCTCGTCCGAGGTGGAACTTGCGCGAACGGCGCAGCCAAAGTCAGCGACGATTGCCCGGCCTTGGCGATCGACGAGGATGTTGCGCGGACTCACGTCGTAATGGACGAGATTCGCCCGCGCGATGGCCGAGATGCCCCGGGCGACGTCGCGGGCGATCGAGACCGCCGTGCGCGGATCGATCCGCTCGCCGCGTTCCTTCCGCCAGGACTGCAGGTCGATCGCGTCCACGATCTGCAGGACGAGAAACGGCCATCGTTCCGGCGTCGTGCCCGCATCGAGCACGGTGACGACGTTCGGATCGCTCGCGAGTCGCGTGAGACGTCCCTCCGTGAGCGCTTGGTCGGATCGTCCAGCGGCGCGCGCGGGAAAGAGTTTCACGGCGACTTCGATCGTCGTGTGAGCATCGGAGAGCTGGCGATCGATCGCCCGATAGACGACCGCCTGGCGTCCCTTGCCGATCGGGGCGACGAGCTCGTAGCGCGCGTGTCCGTCGCCGAGCATCACGCCAACGCGATAGGGGAGTTGCGGCTGCGGAAGCTCCACCGAGTCGGCATCGACGATCGACGAGTAGAAGAGCGCGGCGACACCGTCCGGGCGCGCAGCCGCCTCGCGCATCTTGCTCGCCGCGTTTCTCGACCTGTCCTCGGGCACGGACCGGATCATCCCGCGCAACCATCGTCGACACCACTGGGTTCGGCGGGCACGAGTACACTTCGATCATGTCGTTGCTGACGGCCACCGGATTGATGAAGAGCTACAACGGCCGTCGCGTCGTGGAGGGCGTGGGCTTCACCGTCGAGCCCGGCGAGATCGTCGGACTCCTCGGCCGCAACGGCGCGGGCAAGACCACCTCCTTCCGGATGACCATCGGGATGATTGCCCCCGAGGCCGGTCGCGTGGAGTTCAACGGCCGGGACGTCACCTTCCTCCCGATGTACCAGCACGCCCTCGCCGGCATGGGCTACCTGAGCCAGGAGCCGAGCGTCTTCCAGCGGCTGACCTGTCGCGACAACCTGCTCGCGATCCTCGAACTGCAGCCCTTGTCCCGCGACGCACGCCGCCGCCGGGCGGACGAACTGCTTGACCAGTTCGGCCTGCGGCACAAGGCGAACGAGTACGCCCGCACCTGTTCCGGGGGTGAACGGCGCCGGTTGGAGATCGCCCGCGCGCTCATCACCAAGCCGCGGCTGATGCTGCTTGACGAACCGTTCGCCGCGGTCGATCCGCACACGGTCGAGGAGCTGCAGGCGGAGGTGCGCCGGCTCGCGGAAGACGGCATCGCGATGCTGGTGACGGACCACAACGTCCAGCAGACGCTGCGCATCTGCGACCGCGCGTACATTCTTCACAACGGCAAGAACCTGCGCGAAGGCGATCCGCGCTCGATCATCAACGATCCGGAGGTGCGCGAGGCGTACCTCGCGTCGACCTTCCGCGGCGACGAGTTCGACTGAACGCCATCCCCGCATGCGAGAGCCTCCCGTGACCACGACCGAGATCGACATGACGCCGCGACGCCGGAGCGTTCGGGGCCTTCGCGCGGCGGCGCTCCTCTGCGGCGTCGCGGTCATCGCCGGCTCGACCGGCTGCGTTCGCCGCGTCGTCTCGATCACCAGCGATCCCAGCGGCGCGACGGTGTGGCTGAACGATCGCGAGATCGGCCGCACGCCGTGCAGCGTCGACTTCACGTACTACGGCACCTACGACGTCCGACTCGAACTCGAGGGCTACGAGCCGATGTCGACGAGCGCCGACGCGAACGCGCCGTGGTGGGACACCATCGGCGTGGACGTCTTCGCCGAGGCGACGCCGGCGAACCTGAAGTCGACGAACACCTGGCACTTCACGCTCCAGCCTGCGGTGCGCGATCACTCGGCGCTGGCGGAGCGAGCGCGCGAGATGCGCGAGCGCACGACGCCGTCGCTGCCGCCGCCGGAGCCCGCGATGGATGCGGCGCCGACGCCGCCGAACGAACCGCCGTCCGATGCGAAGCCTGCTGAGCCGCAGGGCTCGACCGCTCCGGCGCCCGCGCCGGCGCCGAAGGCGTGACGGAGCGCCGCAGCGCGCTGTCGAGGTCCTCGATCAGGTCCTCCGGATCCTCGAGCCCGATCGAGAGGCGTACGAGATCCTCGGGTAGGGCTCGCGTCGCTCGCGCTCCCGCCGGCACGCTGGCGTGCGACATGCGACAGGGAAGGCTCGCGGTGCTCGCGACGCTGCCGAAGCTGACCGCGATCGAGAACCGCTCGAGCGACTCGACGAGGCGCAGCGATCGCTCGACGTCGCCGGTCTCGAACGAGATGACCGTCCCGGCGCCGGTCGCTTGCGTCTCCAGTCGTGCGTGATCGGGGTGGCTCTCGAGCCAGGGGCATCGCACGCGGGCGAGGTCGCTTCGCGCGGAGAGCCAGGCCGCGACGCGGGTCGCGCTCGCGCCTTGCCGATCGAGTCGAACGCCGAGCGTCTGCATGCCGCGCAGGACGAGCCAACTGTCGAACGGTCCCAGCACCGCGCCTTCCGCGTTCTGGAGGAACGCGATGCGTCGCGCCAGCTCGACGTCGGCGGCGACGACGATGCCCGCGGTGACGTCGGCATGTCCCGAGAGGAGCTTTGTCGCCGAGTGCACGACGAGATCCGCGCCGCACTCGATGGGCCGTTGCCACCACGGACCGAGCGCCGTCGCGTCGACGCACAGGAGCGCGCCGCGTTCGTGCGCGGCGCGTGCAAGCTCGCGCAGTTCGGGTACCCGCAGCAGGGGATTCGTGATGCTCTCGACGAACACGATGCGTGTGCGTTCGCCGATCGCGGCGGCCCAGTCGTCGGGACCGCCGTCGACGAGATCGGCGTAGCGCGTCGCCATGCCGCGTTCGGCGCACACGGTGGAGAAGAGGCGGTACGACCCGCCGTAGCAGTCCTCGTGCGCGAGGAGCTCGTCGCCGGGTCGCAGGAGTCGCGTGACCGCGGTGATCGCCGCGAGACCGCTCGCGAACGCCGACGCGCCGGCGCCGCCGTCGAGCTCGGCGCATCGGCGCTCGAGCGCGGCGCGCGTGGGGTTGCCGCTGCGGGCGTAGTCGTAGGTGCCGAACTGCGCCGCCGATTCCTGCGCGAAGGTCGCCGTCTGGTAGATCGGCGGCGAGCTCGCGTGCCACGGGTCGCCGGGATTCGCGTCGAAGGATACGAGTCGCGTGTGCGGTCTCATGCGACCACCTCCGCGACTACTTCACCGACCTCAGCGGACGAACGCAGCGTGCGAGCCGCGTCGAGCGCGTCGGCGATCACCGCCTCCGCCGTCGGCCACCGGCCGGCGCCGCGGCCCTCCGCGACGTGCGTCGCGCCTGATTCGGTGCGGACGACGATGCGATTCCACGAGCCGCGAACCGACGCAAGCGCATGCGACGGCGGAAGCGGCTCGGGCCCGACGCTCGCTTCGATGCGATGGTCGCGCAGCGTCGCGCGAGCGACGAGTCGCACGCATCCGTCGCGTCGCGCCGCGTCGCGGATTCCGCACGCGCGAAGCGAGTCGGGCTCGCGCCCGAACGCGCTGCGGCAGAGGATGCGCAGCTTGTCCGCCGCGTCGACGCCGTCGAGGTCCGCGGACGGGTCGCGTTCCGCGTAGCCTCGACGCTGCGCCTCGACGACAGCGGCATGGAACGGCGCGCCTTCGCGGACGAGATCGAGGACGAAGTTCGTCGTCCCGTTCACGACGCCTTCGAGCGCGACGATGCGCTCGCGGCGTGCGACGCGCTCAACGAGTTCGATGCACGGCGCGACGCCGCCGACCGAGGCTCCGAACCTGAACGTCGCGCCGCTCGCTTCGGCGATCGCGCCGAGGCATGCGCCGTGCCGGGCGACGAGCGTCTTGTTCGCGGTGATGAAGGCCCGGCCCGCCCGCAGGGTCTCGGCGGCGATGGCCCGCGCCGGCTCGATGCCTCCGATCAGCTCAATCACCAGGTCCGCCGAGCGGGCTATCGCGCGGGCGTCCGTCGAGAGCCATCCCCGATCGATGCCTGTCGCCACGTGACGTTCGACGTCGCGCACCGCGGCGCCGACCAGCTCGAATCGGTCGTCGAGCGCTCGAATTCGCTCGTACACGCCCCGACCGACGACGCCGAGCCCGAGGAGGGCCACGCGCACCGGGTTCCGCGCGACGCACGGCGACAAGCGAGTCTCCTCCGCGCCGACCCGCGTGCCGCCGTCGTCGAGCCCGCGGCGCACGTCGACGACGATTCCGCGCGTGCGAGCGACCTCGAGCGCAGTCGCCTGGAACGCGCGAGCGCCGACGGCGATCGCATCGCGATAGGTGATCGAGCGGAATCGCCGCGACCGATCGCCGGGCTCGTGCAGTCCGTCGACGTCCTTCACGAGGACGCACCGCGCGGCGAGCGCGTCGGCGAGCAGCACCGCCGTAAGGTCCGAGCCGCCGCGACCGAGGAGCCCGACGCGTCCGAGCGCGTCGGCGCCGACGAAACCGGGCACGACGACGACGTCGGCGCGATCGAGCCCGGCCCGCAGCGCGAGCTCGCAGACGCTCGAGACGCGGGCGTCGAGCGACGCGCCGTCGACGCGGACGCCCAGCGTGCTCGCGCCGAGCTGCGTGCTGCGAATCCCGGCCCGTTCGAGCGCGAGCGCAAGGAGCGCCGTGCTCTCGGCCTCGCCCAGCGCGACGAACGCCGCGATCGCCTCGTCGGAGACGTCGTCGCCGTACGACTTCGCCTCCAGGAGCAGGCTATCCGTTCGGCCCGCAAACGCGCTTGTCACCGCGACGACGCGTGCGCCAGCGCGGACGTGGCGGTGGATCTCGTGCACGGCGAACGGAAGGTCGTGCTGGGTTCGGAGGACCGAGCTGCCGAACTTGAGGATGACGAGTGGCGAGGTGTTAGCCGACACGCGACACCTCCTCCCGCGCGAGAACCCGCGGCGCGAGCGCCTGTTCGAGGTCGCGCTTGAGGTCGTCGACGCTCTCGATGCCAACGGACAGCCGCACGAGGCCGTCGGTGAGGCCGATCGCGCTGCGCTGGTCCGACGGCACGTCGGCGTGGGTCATCGTGGCCGGATGCGTAAGCAGGCTCTCCACGCCGCCGAGGCTCTCCGCGAGCGTCACGATCTCGAGCCGACGGGCGAAGCGACGCGCCGCGTCCATGCCGCCGTCGAGTTCGAACGTGACGACGCCGCCGTGCCCGCCACGATGTTGCCGACGCGCGAGCGCGTGCTGCGGATGAGCGGCGAGTCCCGGGTACAGCACGCGCGCGATGCCGTCGCGGCCGTCGAGCCAGCGGGCGATCTCGAGCGCCGACGCGGAATGGCGCGCGAGGCGAAGCGGCAGCGTCTTCAGTCCCTGCAGCGTGAGCCATGCGTCGAACGGAGCCTGGATCGAGCCGAGCGACTTGCGCAGGAAGCGAAGGCGGTCAGCGAGCGCGGGATCGCGGGCGACGACGGCGCCGCCGATCGTGGCGTTGTGTCCGTCGATCCACTTCGTCGTCGAGAGAAGCGACGCCGTCGCGCCGAGGTCGAGCGGGCGCTGGTGGACCGCGGTGAGGAACGTGTTGTCGACGACGAGCGCTGCGCCGGCCGCGCGGGCGATCTCGGCGATGGCCGCGATGTCCACGAGGTCGAGCGTGGGATTCGCCGGCGTCTCGGCGAGGACGAGTCGAGTGCGCGGCTCGATCGCGTCGCGCACCGCGCGGAGGTCGCTCGTGTCGACGAAGGTGGCGCGAATGCCGAGCGGCGCGAGGACCGAGCGGAAGAGTCGCACGGTGCCGCCGTAGCTCGCTTGACCAACGACCGCGTGATCGCCCTGCGCGAGGAAGGCGAGCGCGATCGCGTGCGTGGCGGCGAGCCCGGATCCGAACGCGATGGCGGCGTCGGCATCCTCGAGCGCGGCGAGACCGCGCTCGAGCGACGCGACCGTCGGATTCGATGCCCGCGAGTACGTGTGGGCTTGCGGAGCTCCCGGCTCGGACTGCCGAAACGTCGCCGACTGGACGATGGGCGCCACGATCGGCGACGCGTCGTCCGGGGCACCCCACCCGTGAACGGCGGTCGTCGCGAGCGAACGGGACTCGCGACGGGAAGAGAAACGCTGTGACATGCCTCGGACTCCCGAAGCGTCATCAGAGTTCCAGCGTTGGAACGATCGTCACGGCGAACACCGCCGTGCAGGGGTCGACGCAATTGCGTCGAGCCGTTGATGGAATCCGCCGAGGCGTTCGGCCGGGGCGCTTCCACCGCATCGTTCCCTTCGACGATTCGAAGGGCTGGCCTCGGCACCGCTGATCAGCGAGGGGGCCGGCCGATGCCGGTGCCTGCTGACTCGGTTGCCGCCCGGGACGATGAGGCCGACCCGGGACTCGTGATACGCGGGCGGGAAGGTAGGGAGGTTGTGTTCCGGTGTCAACGCGGGCTTCCGCTCGCGCAGGGTGCGGGGTGCTTCCGGTCCGGCACCGCCGACCCGTGTCACCAACCAGCCGAGTCGGTCGCGCGGGTGAGTTCGACCGCTCGGTGCATCCGCAGAAGACTGACGCTCGAGGCGGTCCGCGTTCCGTCGCCGTGGCGCTGGGCGGACTTCTTTAAGTCCATGTCGTATAGCGACTTAAGAATCTTCGTCGAGTCTTCAGGGAGTCCATTGACCATCGGCGTGCGCCGCCGATACTGTGGCCTCGTCGTCGCTGGCCACGGCTAGCGCCCCCCGCGACAACTGCATCGCTCAATGAGCTTCTTCTTCGCGGCCTGCACGGGCCGCGTATCGCCGCTCGGATGTGTCGGAGCATCCGAGCGGCGCTCTTTTTGCCGCTGATCGATTTGCCGCTGATCGAATCGACGAGAGAGCGCCAACGACGTCGATCGTCACGACCGTGACGCCAGCGCGGATGCGACGTCGTCGCCGCGAACCACTGCGAGCGCCGCGGCGACTGACGCCTCGCACGATCGAGCCGCGACCCATCCCGGGATCTCGATCGTGTCCCTCGGGCCGATGAAGCGCGGCGTGGCGTCGTCGAGGACGAGGACCGCGATGCTTCGAACAAGCGTCGCGAATCGTCTGGCCGCTTCGACCGGATCCGATGTCGCCGGAACGAGCGTTCGCAGCGCGACGCGATCGACGAGGAAGACCTGGCAGAGCTCGATCGCGTTGCCGACCGCCTCGCGATCGAGGCGATCATCGCCGCTCGCACTTGGCGAGCGTCGCACCAGATCGACGACCCGAACGGCGTTCGCGCCGATCGTCCACATGCGATCGATCGCCTGTCGAGCTTGGCTGTGGCGCCGACTGCAGGCGTCGGTGACGATGACCTCGGCGTTGCGGGCCAGGGCTTCCACGTCGGAGTCGAACTGCAGGTTGTCGAAGGCCGCATACGGCTCGATCCGTACGCCGGCGGCTCGCTGCACGCGACGGGCGGTCGCGAGGTCGGAATCGACTTGAATGCTGGAAACGTCGAGCCCGGAGGCCTTCAGCGAGTCCGTGATCGCCGTGCCGAGTCGGTCCATGCCGACTCGGGCGACGGGCACGGTCGAGACGCCGAGCGCGCGTGCGGCGAGCGGCGCTTCGGCGGCGATTCCGCCGGCCGCGATGGTGCCGTCGCGTTCGATCGCGTAGAGGCTTCCGACACCGACCAGGTCGATTCGATCCATCGCTTGTCCTATGGCGGCCGGCCAGCGAAGCACCGACCGGGAGCGCTCAGAAGCCGAAGCTCACGCCGACGTAGCCCTGAAGCGCGTTGATGCCCGGGTTCTCGCTCGCGGTCTGCGCGTTCGAGATGTGGAACCAGCGGGCACCGACGAGGATGCGCGACGTGTCGTTGAGGGCGAACGACGCGCCGAGGCCCGCGCGCGGCGTGAAGACGAACGACGCCGCGTTCTCGGGGACGTCGTTACTCATCGCCAGGAAGCCGATGCCGAGATCGGCGTACAGCGACCAGGTCTCGAAGTCGAGGAAGTGCCACCGGAAGACGAGCGCGAGGCCGCCACCGCCGGCGTCGGGGCCGGGCTGCGTGACGTACGCGCCTTCGGCCTGCAGGTCGATCGAGAAGGCGCGGATCGGGAACCACGAGATGCCCGCGGCGGCGGGGACGATGTCGATGTCGCCGAAGTCGCTCGCGTAGCCCGCGAACACGTTGAACGCGAAGGTGTTCGCGTCGCCCCAGCGCTTCACGGGATTCGCCGGCGTGTTCGGCGCGGCCGCGTCGCCGCTCGGTGCCGGCGTCGCCTGCACGTCGCCGAGGGTGATCGGCGCCTCCGCCACCGGTTCGAGTCGGAACGCATCGGCGCACGCGATTCCGCGCACGCCCAGCACGAAGAGGACAACCGCGATCCAGCGCATGCGCCGCACGGTACGGAACGGCGTGCGGACCGGCAAGCGACGCTATGCGCCGTAGCCGCGCGGATGCCGCGAGCGCCAGCGCCACGCGTCTTCGACCATGGTGTCGAGCTCGCGCCGCCGCGCTCGCCAACCCAGCTCGCTCTCGATCCTGCGCGGCGAATTCACCAGTACCGCCGGGTCGCCCGCGCGTCGATCGCCGCGGATCGCCGCGATCGGCGCGCCGGTCACGCGCCGGCACGACTCCAGCACTTCGCGCACCGAGTGCCCGGTGCCGGTGCCGACGTTGTAGACGTGCTCCGAGTCGCCGCGAAGACGGGCGGCGACCTGCACGTGCGCGTCGATCAGGTCGGTGACGTGCACGTAGTCGCGCACGCAGGTGCCGTCCTGCGTTGGCCAGTCCTCGCCGAAGATCGTGAGTGCGTTCCGTTGGCCGAGCGCCACCTCGAGGCAGATCGGAATGAGATGCGTCTCGGGGCGGTGATCTTCGCCGATGCGTCCCGCGGGATCGCCGCCGCACACGTTGAAGTAGCGGAGGAACGCGAAGCCGAACTCCTGGCCGGCGCGACGCCGGGCAACCGCGTGATCGCGGATCACGCGCTCGCACGCGAGCTTCGAATGGCCGTACGGATTCACGGGCGCCTGCGGGCAGGTCTCGTCGATCGGCACGCGCTCCGGCGGCGGCTCGCCGTAGGTCGCACAGGTGGAACTGAAGACGATGCGGGCCACGTTCGCCGCATCCATCGCTTCCAGGAGCGACAGCGTGCCCGCAAGGTTTGCCCGCCAGTAGCGGAGCGGCTGGTCGACGCTCTCGCCGACGTACGCGAGCGCCGCGAAATGCATGACGAGGTCGACGCCCGCGAGGAGCGCCGTGATCCGCTGCGTCTCCGCCAGGTCGCAGCGCTCGAACCGGAATCGGTCGCCGCCGATCGACGCGAGAATCGTCGCGGCCTCCGCGTGCCCGCGGACCAGATTGTCGATCACCGTGACGCGGTGCCCGTCTTCCAGGAGCCTGAGGACGGCGTGCGATCCGATGAAGCCGGCGCCGCCGGTGACGAGGACGTGCATGGTGGGCATTCCGCCTGTGCGTGCGCTGCGGCGCTGTCCCATAAGGCCGCTTCGCGCTCAAAGTGCGTTCACAGACTATCGGCCAATCGAAGTTCGCGGGCCAGTCGGTCGATGGGAAAGACCGCACGAGTCGGCGGCGCCGCCGCTCGTCGCGGAATCCCTTCCTCGCGGAGCCCGCATGGCCTCGACCGCAATCCTGATCGGCACTCCCGGATCGGTTCGCACGCTCGAGCGGCAGCTCGCGCTCCTGTCCAACCCGCCGGTGGTGCTCGGGTGCGTGCTGCACGCCGCGGACACGTCGCTCCGGGTGGTTCGCGACGTGCCGGTCCTCGGGCCGCTCGAACAGCTCGAGTCGATCTGTGCGGTGAAGCAACCCTCGACGGCGCTCCTGAGCCTGCCGTCGGCGATGAGCGATCTCGTCATGTCGGTGCGCACTCGGCTGCGCCGTCTCGGCATCGCGGATCGCTTTTTCCCGACGCTCGAAGATCAGTTGAACGGCGTCGGTCCGCGCAGCGCGATCGACGTCGACCTGCAGGCGCTCATCGGCCGTCCCGCGCGGGTAATCGACGAGTCGTCGGTCGCGCGAGTCATCCGCGGCCGCACGGTCGTCGTGACCGGCGCGGGCGGCTCGATCGGCACCGAGCTGTGCCGCATCGCCGCGAGCTTCGATCCCGCGTCGCTCGTCATGGTGGAGCGCAGCGAGAACGCGCTCTTCGAGATCGATCGACAGATCGCCCGCAAGTGGCCCGCGCTGCGACGTCGCGCGGCGCTCCACGACGTCGTCGACGCCACCGCAACGAAGGAACTCTTCGCCGCGGTGCGACCCGATGTCGTGTTCCACGCCGCGGCGCACAAGCATGTGCCGATGAGCGAGGACCACCCCGGCGCGGCGCTCGACAACAACCTCTTCGGCACGATCTCGACCGTCGACGCCGCGGTGAGTTCCGGCGCCGAGCGGTTCGTGATGGTGTCGACCGACAAGGCGGTGAACCCGACGTCGGTCATGGGCATGACGAAGCGACTCGCCGAGCTGTACGTGCAGCACGTCCATCGACACGGGCAGGGGAAGCGCGAGCGACGCACCGGTTGCTCGATGGTGCGCTTCGGCAACGTGCTCGGTTCGTCGGGCAGCGTGCTCGACACGTGGAAGCGACAGATCGCCGACGGCGGTCCGATCACCGTCACCGATCCGCGCATGACGCGGTACTTCATGAGCATTCCCGAGGCAGCGGCGCTCGTCATTCAATCCGCGGCGCTGCACGATCCGCAGTCAGTGGACGGCGAGGTCTTCGTGCTCGACATGGGCGAGCCGCTGCGGGTGATGGATCTCGCGGTGCGGTTCATCGAAGCGCACGGCCTCGTCGCGCGCCTGCCCGAGCGTCACGACGCGCCGCGACAAGCGAGTGCGCCGCGGCACAGCGAGGTCGGCGTTGTCGTGACCGGCATTCGACCGGGCGAGAAGCTCTTCGAGGAGCTGGCCCTCGACCGCGAGGCGATTCGGCCGACGCGACACCCGGACATTCGCATCTGGGGTTTGCCAAGCCCCGATCCGGCGATGATGGTGGCGATGGTGCAGGAACTCTCGCACGGCCAGCGACCGCGCGAGCCGCGGGCGATCGCCGAGGCGATCCGCCGCTATGTGCCCGAGGCCCGCATGGCCGAGGCGACGAGCATCGCGGCGTAGCGGTCCGTGGCGTGCGCCGCGCGAGGCGCAGTCCACCGTGCTACGGTGCGGATCTCGCGGTTCGCCGCGCCCGTCGCGTCGTCGATCCGCGGCGCATGGCGCGGCATCGCCGCGCGACTCCAGTGAGCACACCGACACCCACGCCCTCGTCAAGCCTCGTCGCTCCCGTGGCGAGCAAGCTTCCCGCGATCACGTTCGCGTTCTGGGTGATGAAGATCTCGGCGACGACGCTTGGCGAGACGCTTGGCGACTTCCTCTCGAAGGGACCCGAAGCGGGCGGCCTCGACCTGGGCTACTTCCTCGCGTCGGTCATCGTGCTCGCGATCTTCTTCGCGACGCTGTTGCCGCAACTCCTGTCCAAGCGGCTGCACCCGTTTCTCTATTGGGCCGTCATCCTCTCCACGAGCACCGCGGGCACGACGATGTCCGACTTCATGGATCGGACGCTCGGGCTCGGCTACGCGGCGGGGAGCGCGATCCTCGTCGGCCTGCTCGTCGCAACGCTGGTCACCTGGCGACTTGTCGAAGGAACGATCTCCGTGAGCTCGGTGCGCACCACGCGAGCCGAGATCTTCTACTGGACGGCGATCTTGGCGTCGAACACGCTCGGAACGGCGCTCGGCGACTATCTCGCCGATGAAGAGCAGGGCCCGGGACTGGGATTCGCGGGCGGCGCTGCGCTCATCGGCGCGCTCATCGCGCTGATCGCGATCGCGTATCTCGTGAGTCGCAAGCTGCGCGTGCAGAGCGTCGCGCTGTCCGTCGGTCTCTTCTGGGCGGCGTTCGTGCTGACGCGCCCGTTCGGCGCGACGTTCGGCGACGTGTTGGCGCGGAGCCCCGCCGAGGGCGGTCTGGGCTTCGGTCCCGCAGGATCGTCGGCGGTGCTCGGCGGGATCCTCGTGGTGATGGTCGCATGGACCTCGCGGTCGCAGCGCGTCGCGGCGAACATGGCGGCGACACAGGATCGGTAGCGCGCCCTCCAGAAATGCCGTCACCCCGTTCGACGGCCCGGAAACGGGGCTTCGGCCCCCGCATCGCGCCGCGCAGCGGTTAGGACGCGAGCAGCTCGAGCCGCGCGACGCGCCTGAGGCGCGGCACCGTCCGGTCGCCCGCCCGCGCGCCTCCGGCCGCGGCGGCGCGCCAGCGCGCGGGACCGGCACGCGGTTGCGGATCCCCTGGTGCGGCCGGTCGCGGTGAGAGTGCTCGACGTAGTGCGCCACGAGAGCGAAGACACACGAAGACACAGGACACACCCGTGCGCGGCCCCAGAGCGAAGACACAGGACACACCCGTGCGCGGCCCCCGGAGCGAAGACACAGGACACACCCGTGCGCGGCCCCCGGAGCGAAGACACGGGACACACCCGTGCGCGGCCCCAGAGCGAAGACACAGGACACACCCGTGCGCGGCCCCCGTGCGCGGCCTGGACAGGCCAAGTTCAGCATCAAGTTCAGCATCTGTTCGGGTGACGCCCTCCCGCGTACCGCACGCGACCGTCCGGAACGGTCAGTCGCCGCCACCTGCGAGTGCAAGCGGCAGAGCAGGGTGAATTCCGCAGCGACGCGACCAGCGCTGCGCTGCACCCTTGCAACCGGCGGCCTCGTCTGTGCAGCGACCGCGCCGCCATCTGGTCCTCGCGCCGAAGGACCTCCCGCGGGGGCCGAGTCGCCCTTTTGACCCGTGACTCTCGCCGTCACCACGCCCGACGCCACGACGCTCGACGGCACCCGGCGGGGACACCCTGATGGCGGTTCGACGGTTCGACGCTCGGGGGCTCGACTTGATCAGCCGCGGTCGGCGCGGGATCATGGCCCCAACGATGGAACGTCCGCGATCCGCTCCGCTGACCAACCCCAAGGACGGGGACGGCGGGGCTCCCCGCTCTTTCGCGTTACGACTCGCCGGGATGGAGCGCTGCACCAGCCGCGCTGACCGTCACGATGTTGTTGCGCCCTCGCCGAGCGAACCAACCGAGTTCGCGCCTGCCGCGCTGCCAGCCGGGACCGGGTCGGGTGCGGCTGATCCCGATAACCCGTTCCGCATCGACTCGTTCGCCGCCATTGCCGCGTCACTCGATGGCGACACCCGCGCGATCTTCGACGAGGCGGTGCACCTCTTGCGGTCGCTGCAGTCGGGCCGTGCCGAGGTCGAGGCCAAGCTCCGCGAAACCGGTCGCGTCGATCCGATCCGCGAGGTCACCGGCGTCTCCGCTCTGGACGGCGCGATCGAGCGCACGCAGGAGATGATCCGACTCCTCGGCGAGATGCGGCACTTGGCCGACGAGGCCGATCGCGTTTGATGGATCACGGTGGCTCAGGACGCCGGTGCGCGGGCCTGAGGTATGGCGCGCGGACGATGATCCTCTCGGCAGCCCGCGACGGAGACCAACGTGGTGAGTTGCCGCCGAGGTGCCCGTATGTGCCGGATCGCTTTTCTCGTGCTTGCGTTCGCCGTCGTCGCGCTCGCGTTCGCTCCGCCGACACCGCGACGTTCGGCCGCGTCACCCTCCGCGGAGGCATTGGCCGCGCTTGATGCGGTCGTCAAAGGCTATGTCGATCGCGACGAGACGATCGCCGCCGAGCTCATGGTGATCGCCGGCGGCGACGTGGTCCTGCACACGGCGTACGGCTTCGCCGATCGGGAAGCGAAGCGAGCGCTCGAGCCCAACGCGATCTTCTGCGTGCGCTCGATGACCAAGCCGCTCGTCGGCACTGCGGCGCAGATCCTGATCGACGAAGGCGCGCTCGGGATCGACGACCCGGTGTCGAAGTGGCTGCCGCAATTTGGCCGCGACGAGCACGCCGCGATCACCGTGCGTCATCTGCTCGAGCACACCTCAGGCTTGCCGCTCTCGTCCCTCATCGCGCATCCGCCCGGCGGGCTGCGCTCCATCGACGAGGTCGCGGACTTCGCCGCAAACGAGCCGCTGCAATCCAAGCCGGGCGAGGGCTTCGCGTACAGCGACGACGGCGCCGACACGCTGACCGCAATCGTGGGCAAGGCGAGCGGTGGATCGCCCGAGGCGTTCATTGCCGCGCGCATCCTCGAACCGCTCGGCATGCACGACACCCACTGCACGCTGCCGAGCGATCGCTCGCGATTCGTCTCCGCGTACGCGGGCTCGGCCGGCGGCTGGACGAAGTTCTGGTCGCGGGACGACGCGCCGCTCTTCGGCTGTTTCCTCGGCTCGCAAGGGCTCTACACCACCTGCGCCGACTATGCGAAGTTGATTCGACTCTGGGCCAACGACGGCGTCGCGCCGGACGGTCGTCGGCTTCTTTCGCACGCCGCCGTCGAACGCGGGCTCGCACCGCTGCACGAGACCGGATTTCCCTGCGCGATGAGCGGCGTCGACTGCCGCTACGGCCAACTCTGGACGGTGTGGACGAAGGCCGCCGGCGACCATCGCGAGCTCGTCGCGTTCGGGCACGGAGGTTCGGACGGAACGATCGCGTGGTACTGGCCCGACCGCGACCTGATGGTGCTGTACTTCACGCAGGCCCGCGGTGGACTCAGCGTGGTCTCGCTCGAGCGCGATGTCGACCGATTGCTCGTCGCGAAGTCGGGTGCGGCAACTCCGGCGGCGGCGCCGGCGATCGATCCGCGCCGGCTCGTCGGTTTGTACTGGGATCCGAACCGCGAGCGGTACGTGGCGGTCGACGCGCGGGACGATCGACTGGTCATCGAAATGCCCGGCCTCTTCGCCGGCGCGATGAAGGTCGCGGACGACGGCCGCTTCACCTTCGAGCTCGACCCGCGTGCGTCGCTTCGCGCCGAACTCGACGGGTCGGGCGCGGTGACCGCGCTGGTCCTCGACGCGGCCGGCCACGTCGAGCGTTGGCCGCGGCTCGTGCGCGACGGGACGTTGCCGACGACCGATGCGGTGGTCGACAAACTCGTCGCGGCGCACGGCATCGGTCGCGACGGCATCCCGTTCCCGATCCTGCGGCACGGCACGAGCGACGCGCCTGCGCTGCGCCGGCACGTCGCCGTGACGCAACGGTTCGACGGCGTGCGGATGAACGTTTCGAGCGTTCCGTCGGACGGACAGGGGCCGGAGCAGCGCTCGGTCTCCGACGGCGAGCACGTGTGGTCGAAGCAGGGGGACAAGCCGGCGCAGGAAGTCACCGGCATCCTGCGCGAACAGTCGCTCCTAGAGCATCCGGGCCGGGCGTTCGGCGACTGGCGTGCGTGGTACCGAGCCGTCGAGGTCGTCGCCCGCGTGCAGGTGGACGGCGCCCCGCACCTGATCGTCCGCTGCGTTGCGGAGCTGCAGCCGTCGACGTGCATGATCGTCGACGAGGGTTCCGGCCGCGTCGTCGGCATGGAGCGCATCGCGACGATTCCAGGGCTCGGTGCGGTCGGCGCGAGCATTCGCCTTGGCGATTTCCGCGCGATCAGCCGCGGCGAGCGCACGATCACCTTGCCCTTCCACGCGGTGCTCACGTTCGCCAACCCGGTGCTCGGCACGTCGGATTCGAAGCTCGAATCGGTCGAGACGCCGGAGCGCTTCGACGCGTCGCTCTTCGCCGCGCCGTGAGTGCGCCGTGGGCGCACGAACGCGCAGCGCGTCGTCATCACAATTCGAGCGCGCCGTACCGCCGTTCGGGCGCACACTCGCTCCGGCCATTTCGCCGTCTTGTGCGCTCGTGGAGCGGGCGGAGCAAATGCGATCCGCATCACTCGATGCTGGCCGCCTCGCCCTTCAGCTTCTTGTCCGCGTAGCGTCGCACCCAGTTTTCCCAGGTCTTGCCCGCGGCGGTGTCGCGGCCGGTGAAGTGCAATTCGGCGATGTCGGCGTAGCGCACCGTGACGCGCTCGGTTCCCGATTCCGACGTCGACGCAGTCGGGATGATGCGGACGACCGACGCCTCGAGCGTCGTGCCCGCGCGACGGTCGAACACGTAGCCCTCGATCGTCGATCCGTCCTTGCAACGAATGGTGACGTCGCCGCGGTAGTCGAAGGCCTCGTCGAGCGCCGCCCGAAGCGCGGCTGGATCGGCGTCGCGAATGACGGCGCCTTGGGCGAGCGCGCCCGCGTTCTGGCTCGTCGCGTGGAAGTCCTGCTTGGTCTCTTGCGGCATTCGCTTACAGCCTCAGTTCTCGTCCCGACAACGGATCGAGCATGCGCCAGTGGGTGCGCATCGCGATCGCCTTGATCACGTCCCAGCCGACGTCCTCGTCGGTCAGCTTCAACAGCATCTGCGGCACCGGATCGGTCATCGGCGGCAATTCGATCTCGATTCCGGGGCCGTAGAGGATGTCCTCGCCCGGCGCTTGCGGCCCGGTGTTGAGCGTGCGCAGCGACGCGACGATCTCGTTGCGCGTCCCGATCGGCGCCATGCCGCCGTTCTGCGAGCTGGAGGCGGGAGACAGGATGACGAGACTGCGAGCCATGGCGAGCTTCGCGCGGCGCGAAGGGGACGGAGTGTAGCGGAGGCGGCGGAACGCGCTGGCGGACGAGGCGTCCATCGGCGGCCGACCGCTCCGGTCAACCGCTCCGGTCAACCGGCGCCGCGTCGGACGGCGCATCGATTAGACGGACGCGAGCAGTTCCGCGGCCTTGTCGATCAGCCGCTGGAGCGGCACCGGCTTCAGGAAGTACGCGCCGACGCCGAGGCTTTCCGCGTAGGCCTGATGGCGGCGACCCTGGTTCGCCGTGACCATGATCACCGGCGGCGGGTTCTCCAACTCCTGCAGCTTTTCCATCACGAGGAAGCCCGACGCCTTTGGCAGCATCATGTCGAGGACGACGAGGTCGGGGCGTTCTTCGTGGATCGCGCTGACCGCTGCGCTGCCGTCGGGCGCGGTGCGCGTGGTCGCGCCGGCGGCTCGCAGCGCGAGCTCGATCGAACCGAGGATGTCGGCGTCGTCATCGACGATGAGGATGCGACGCGACTCGAGGACTGCGGCGGTCATGCCGCCATCATACGGGCACCCCGGTCGGGTCCGAGCGTCTGCATCGATCAACGCAGCGGTTCGATCGGCTGCGCGCACGAAGCGAGGAGTTCCTCGGTCATCCACGGAAGCGACTCGAGCTTTCGACGCAGTCGATCGGGCATCGGCTTTCCTTCGCGCTCGTGCTTCGGTCGGCTCTTCCAGCGCCGGTGGACCCAGAGGTACTGCGAAGGCGCTGCCCGCACCATCGTCTCGATGGCGCGGTTGTAGCGTGCGGTGATCGTGAAGAGCGGGTCCTCGTCGGCTTCCCATTCCTCGGGACGGATCACGTCCGCGACCGAGAGCTCGTACTGGAAGTGCTCGCCGACGCGGCGGGCCATGCCGGCGACGATCGGCAAGCGATAACGCATGGCCAAGAGACCGATCGATTTGTAGCTCGACGCGAGCCGACCGAAGTAGGGGACGAAGAGGCCTTCGTCGCCCGCGTTCTGGTCGGCGATGAAGGCGATCTTGCCGTTGCCCTCGATGATTCGCTGCAATTCCTCCGTCGCGCCCCACTTGGTGATGACGCGCAGGCCGCTCGCCTGGCGCGCCTTGAAGAGCCAGTCGCTGATGAGCGGATTGTCGAGCGGACGCGCGAGCGCGGTCATGCGGAAGCCGACCAGCGCGAGCACGTAGCCGAGCAGTTCCCAGTTGCCCACGTGCCCGGTGAGGAAGATGCACGGGCGATCGGAGAGGAGGAGATCGAGGCCGTCGCCGAATCGCGCGAAGCGCACGTAGCGGTGCCACGACCACTCGTGCACGATCTTCGGCATCACGATCGCGTCCACCATGAAGAGCTCGAACATGTTGCGCACGCTGTCGATCGCGAGACGCTCGGTCTCGCCGTGCGGGAGCTCGGGGAACGAGCGGGCAATGTTCGCGCGGGCGCGCTCGGTGCGCCGATTCGAAACCCTCGCGTAGAAGGTCGCAATCGCCTTGGCCGTCTGAAGCGACTGCTCGGGCGGATAGGGCTCGAGCAATCCGCACGTCGCGCGGAGTGCGACGTATTGGGACCAGTCGGTCAGCGTGGCCACGTGTGCAGGCTACTCCACCACAGGCGCGAGGAACGGCCAGCGTGCCGCGGGAAACACAGCGTCCCGCGCCGAGGCGCGGGACGCGAGTGTTCGAACGATTCGTTCCGTCGATCAGCGATTCGGCGTCGCGCCGGTGAGGACCTGGAATCGATACCAGTTCAGCACGGGGATGCGAGCGTTCATCGCCTGATTGAAGAGGCGGTCGTAGGTTTCAGCCGCGTTGCGGGCCTCGAGAATCTGCTGGATCTGCGCCTCGGTCGCGTTGTCCGGAGCGGCCGGCGGCATCATCGGCTTCACGCCGAGGACGAGGAAGTCGAGGTCGCCGGTGAGTTGATCGCCGCTGATGACCTCGCCGCCCCACGCCTTGATCTGGCTACGCAGGTAATCGGCTTCGTTGTCGCTGGCCTTGCCGTCGCCGTCGACGTCGAACTTGCCGTGCACGAGGAACTTGAACTTGTAGTCGGGGTTGAAGACCGCGTTCGCGATCACGTCGTCCTTCACCACCGGACGACCGGTGTTCTGACGCGTGATCTTGCAGGTCGAGGTCGTGTCGGCGACGCGCATCACCTGGATTGACGCCTTGCCGCGATTCTGGCCGGTTCGATCGGCCGACTGGATCGCGTTCGCGTCGTCGTAGACCTCGAAGGTCATGCCCGGCACGACGCGATCGCGCTTGCCGATGTTGATGAAGACCTGATCGCCCGAGCCCTCGATCGCGATGATGCGACCGTCAACGAGCTCGGCGGGATTCGCCGGCTTGACCTCGATCGCCTTCACCTTCTCCTCGAGGGCCCGCATGCGGCTGTCCTTGATCGCCGCGTCGGCGCGAAGCGAGTCGATCTCGACCTGCAACTCGGCCTTCTGCGACTCGTAGCGCTGCTTGATCGAGTCCTTCTCCTTGTCGATGCCTTCGCGCGCCGAGCGCACGTCGTCCATCAGCCTCTGCGCCGCGTCGCGGTAGCCGCCGACTTCGGTGTTGACCGCCTCGACCTTGCGGTCGCCGTCCTTGCGAGCCGACTCCGCGTCGTCCTTCGCCGAGGCGAGATCCTTCTTGAGCGAGTTGACCGTGTCGTTCAGCTTTCCGAGGTCGTCGCCCTTCGACTTCACCTCGCGGCGCATCGCGGCCAGCGTGTCCTTGACGGTCTTGTCCTTCGGAACGCCGAGGTCGGCCTGGAGCGCCGAGAGATCGGCGCCGCGGTTGCCGCCGATCCACGCGGCGATCTCGGCCCGCTCTTCCATCAGCTTGCCGTAGAGGCTCTTCTTCTCGGTGGCGGCGAGCTGCTGGAGTTGCTTGGTTTCCTCGGCCTGTCGCTGCGCCGACGTGATCACCGCGCCGAGGTCGGCCTCGGCGGTGGCGGCCCGCTGCATCGCGTCGTTCTTGCCCACGTAGAAGACGATCGTCATGACCGTCGCGAACACGAAGAGCAGGACGAACACGACGAGGGCAACGAGCACCCCCGTGCCGCCTCCTGAACGAATGGCCATCGGCAAGGTCTCCGGCGAACGATGACGGCGACTCCGCTCCACCGACCGCGGGGAGCTTCGACGCCGGTCTCGACGCGATACGGAAGTGTCGCGAGGATCGCCACAGAGGTCAAGGGATCGACGGATCCGACTCGGCGCTTCGGGGCAATTCGCGCCGAGGGTTCGCGTGGCCAGTCGTTCGACGAACGCCCCTCGACGAACACCTATCCCTTCGTCGTGCGCACGGCCTCGGCGATCGTCGTCACACCCGACCGCACTGCGGCATAGGCTGCGTCGCGCAGCAACGTGAGTTCGCCCTCTTCGAGCGCCGCATGGGCAATGCGGCTGGCGTTCGCGCGACCCATGATGAGTTCGCGGGTCCGCTCGGTCAGACCCAGCAATTCGTAGATTCCCACCCGGCCGCGGTATCCCGTCGAGCGGCACTCGCGGCAGCCCACCGCCTCGAAGAGCGGGCAGGGCGGGCCGAAATCCGACGGAAGGTCCGCGGGCTGCGGGTGGGCCGCGCGGCGGCAATGCGCGCAGAGCCGGCGAAGGAGTCGCTGCGCCATGATGCCTTCGATGGAACTGGCGACGAGGAACGGCTCGACTCCCATGTCGAGGAGCCGCGTGGTGGCGCTCGCGGCGTCGTTCGTGTGGAGCGTCGAGAAGACGAGGTGGCCGGTGAGCGACGCCTGCACCGCGGCCTCGGCGGTTTCCTTATCGCGGATCTCGCCGATCATGATGATGTCGGGGTCGTGGCGCAGGATCGCGCGGAGCCCGGCTGCGAACGTCAGGCCGACCTGCCCGTTCACTTGGATCTGGTTGACGCCCGACACGTGGTATTCGACCGGGTCCTCGACGGTGATGGCCTTGACCTCGTCGTTGACGATGCGCCGCAGCGACGCGTACAGGGTCGTGCTCTTGCCGCTGCCGGTCGGCCCGGTGACGAGCAGGATGCCGTGTGGCCGCGCGATCAGCGCGTCCCACCGGGCGAGGATCTCGCCGGGCATGCCGAGCTCCTCGAGGCCCATCATCACCGCACCCTTGTTCAGGATGCGGAGGACGACGCCCTCGCCGTGCAGCATCGGGATGATCGAGACGCGCAGGTCGTATTCGGCGCCCTTGTTGCGAAGCGTGATGCGGCCGTCCTGGGGCTTGCGCTTCTCGGCGATGTTCAGGTTCGCCATGATCTTCAGGCGGCTGGTGATCGCGCTGCGGAAGCGGTTGATTGCGGGCGGCACGCCGGCGAGCGTGAGCACGCCGTCGATGCGGTAGCGCACCTGAAGCTCGTTCTCGTACGGCTCGATGTGCACGTCGGTCGCTCGCTCGCGCACCGCCTCGAGCAGGAGGTCGTTCACCAGCTTGATGACGCTGGCCTCTTCGGCGCCCTCGGCGCCGTCGGTGGCCTCGAACGACCCCGCGTCGGCGTCGCCACCGGCGCTGGGCCGATCGGCGGCGAGGGCGTCGAGCGTGTCGCCGGCGACGCCATAGTGACGACGGATGAACTTGGCGATGTCGCGGTCGTCGGCGAGCGCGAGGTCGACAGTCAGCCCGGTGACCATGCGTAGCTCGTCGAACGCCTGAAGCTGGAACGGATCGCTCGTCGCGACGCGAAGCGTGCGCCCGCTCCTGGCGATCGGCACCGCACGCAGCCGGAAGACGAGCTTCGGCGGCAGCGCCTTCAGCGTCGACTCGTCGGGGTCGATCTGCTCGAGATCAACGATGGGCATCTCGAACTGCTCCGCCACCACCGAGAGCACCGCGCCCGGCGCGACCATGCCCATTCGCTGCATCACCTGATCGAGTCGCTCGCCGGTGCGCTTCTGCTCCTCGAGCGCGCGGCCTAACTCGTCGTCGTCGACCAACCCGCGCGTACGAAGGAGCTGCTCGAGACTCATGGTGGACTCGCGAAGGTCACCGCGTCGCGATCATGCGGATCATGCCGATCATGCGGATCATGCGGAAGACCGATCCGACTCGGGGCGCCGGAGGATCGCGGCGGCGACGACGTGGCCGTGCAGCCACGAGCGGGCGCCGACCGGCCCGATCTCGCCCGCGGCGAAGAATCCGGCAAGCGGGGGATCGCCGAGCCGTCGCGCCAGCGTCTTGGCGTCGCGATGCGGCGCGCCGAACAGTTTCCTTCCGCGCGAGTTGCACGTCGCGAGAAAGACCGCCGCCGCCGGATCGCGCAGTTGCTCGGCATCAAGCAGGAGTTCGAGGTCTTCCACCGCCGACTGGCGGTCACGCAGGTGGAAGCGAACCGTCCGACCGGGGCGCACCACGTCGCCGACGACGAGCGCCTTGCGGCGCAGGTCCGCGCCGAGCACGTTGCGGAGCAGGAAGTCGCCGCGGCCGAAGCGCTCGCGGTACTCGTCGATCGCGATGCCGAGAAGCAGTCCCTCGCGCGCCGCGACGCGATCTTCCTCGGGCTGTTCCTCGAGTACCTCGCCGATCACGTCGAGCGTCGGTCGTCCGCCGAGTTCAAGGAGCGTGTTGCCGCGACTGCGCGTCACGACGAACGTCGGTCCGATCGGCCGGCAGCCCGGGCTCACGAACGTGTCGACGCGAAGCGCGCCGGAGATCGTCACGCCGATCGCGCCCGACGCCGAGAGGTAGTCGTCAAGGACGAGCACGTTGGCGCCGGGCTGGCTCGAACCACTCGCGAGGCCGCCGATGATCGGCAGGACCTGCGGGTGCAGCGCCGCGCCGACCTTCGCGAGGAGCGCGGGCACCTGCACCGAGAACGGATCGGCGAAGAGGAACGCCGCGCGGGCGTCGGGGGTCGCGCCGAAGACGTCGCGCACCTTGCCGTCGCTCCAATGCGAGGGCGGCCCGTCGGCGATGTCGAACCGAATCGGCGTCACGGTCGCCCCGGGCAGATGCAGAGCGATCGCGGACATGCCCGCCGACTGCTCGAACTCCACGTTGCGCCCGACGACCCACTCCGCGGTCACGCCCACGAGATGTCGCGGGCCGACCGCTCGGCGAACGATCGCGGCGGCATCCGAGAACGCGGCGCGATGGTGGAACGAGCCGAACAGAAAGACGAGGTCCGCGCCGGTCGCGCCATCGGCCACGAGCCTCCGCGCGACCTCGGTGGCCGCGGTGCGCGAGTCGTACAGTCCCGACGAGGCCGCCGCGGCGGCAATCGTTCGAGCCGAGTCCGGCGCGGATTGCCGAGAGGAGGGCATCGGGGGCGGAATGGGCCCGGAAGCGGACATGACTCAGCGTAGGCGGAAGGCTTGCGACGCCGCGACGATTCTGACATCATGCCCGATTCTTCCGACAGTTCCAACTCGTTCCCCGTACTCTTGCCCGTGACCGCCCTTCACCCCTCGACAGCGCGTCGAGCCGGACTGGAAGGGACACCGCGAAGGACCGATCACCGTGCCGAATACCGAATCCGCCAAGAAGCGCGTTCGCCAGAGCCAAGCGCGCAACGCCGTGAACAACTGGCGCAAGCGCCGCATCAAAGACCAGACCAAGGCCTTCCTCAAGGCGCTCATCGCCGGCGACGTGAACACGGCGGAGGCGGAGTTCCGCAAGGTCGCGGGACTGCTCGACAAGATTGCGTGCACCAGCACGCTGCACCGCAACGCGGCGGGCCGTCGCAAGAGCCGCTTGGCGAAGCGACTCAACATCCTGAAGAAGGGCGGCACCGTGCAGGCGCTTCCGAGCGACAAGCCGGCGAAGAAGGCCGCGCCTGCCGCGAAGGCTGGAGCATCCTCGGGCAAGTCCTCGGGTTCATCGTCTGGCCGTAAGGCGTGAGTCGACGCGACGGAGCGAACTCGCTCCGCCCGTGAACGCAGCATCCCGTCGAAACTGGTCCCGTCGACGCTCGTCCCGTCGACCCCTCTTCGACCCTGGTCCCGCCCGCCCTCAGGCCTTCCTCGGGCCTTCGTCGAGGGGGAGTCGTAGGCGCATGCCGAGAAGACCAAATGCCGTCCGCGCTGGCGCCGCGCCCGCCTCGGACGGCTATTTCGCGCGCTCGAAGCAGCCGCTCGAGATCCTGTTCTTCCTCCTGCCGCTCATCGTTTTCTACGAGATCGGTCTCGTGGTCGTGTTGCGCCAAGGCCACGCGGTGATGACCAACCGCGCCCACGAAGCGCTCCTGCGGCTCTTCGATGTGTTCGGCCTCGACGCGGCTGCGCTGAGCCTGCCCGCGCTCTCGCTGCCGGGTGTGCTTCTCATCGTCGTCCTGCTCGCATGGCAAGCCCTCGCGCGGCGCCCGTGGGTTGTCGACCTGCGCACCGTCGCGATCATGGCGATCGAGAGCGCGGTGCTCGCGGTGCCGCTCTTCCTCGCGATCCAATTGGTGATGCAGGCGTTCGCGCAGCACGATCCGACGGCCGCGATCGCGGCCTCCGTCGACGGCTCGACCGCGAGTCCCGAGGCGTCGTTGCGGGCGCTCTCGCCCGTGGCCCGCGTCGCGATCTCGATCGGCGCGGGGCTGTACGAGGAGCTCATCTTTCGCATGGCCCTGATCGCGGTCATGCACACGCTCTTCGTCGACGCGATCGGCTGGAAGGAGAAGCCGTCGATCGCGCTCGCGGTGGTGATCTCCACGATCGCGTTCGTGCTCTATCACCCGCTCTCGGGTCCGCACGGCGCGATCGAGTGGCGCCGCGTGGTGTCGCTCACGGTGATCGGCCTCTGGTTCGGCGGCGTGTTCGCGTTCCGCGGCTTCGGCATCGTCGTCGGCACGCACGCCGCGTACGACATCGCGGCGCTGATGGTGGAGTGAGCGCCGCGGGCGTCACATCAAGAACACCGTCGCCGCGCCGAGGTAGATGCTCATCGCCATCACGTCCGTGCAGGTGAGCGCGATCGGACCGGCGGCGATGCGCGGATCGAGCCGCAGCGCGTGGAGGATCACCGGCACGAGGGATCCGATCGCGGCGGCGAGCACCATCGTCGTGAGGATCGCGCCGAGGAGAATCGCGGCGATGCCGAATCCGCCGCCGAACATGAACCCCGTCACGCCGACGACCGCGCCGCAGCAGAGTCCCAGCAGGCCGGCGGTCGCCGCTTCGACTTTCAGCCGCCGGCGCACCAGCGGCCAGCGCGTGCCCACGCCTTGCAACACTTCGAGAACGAGCGTCATCGACTGCATGGCGACGCTCTCGGACAAGGTGAGCACGAGCGGAATGAACGTCGCGAGGACGAGGAACTCCGCGAGCGTTGCGTCGAAGACGTGCGCCACGATCGCGCATGCGGTGCCGCCGACAAGGTTCCATACGAGCCACGGCATGCGCGTGCGGAAACCGCGCCACGGCGAGCGATCGCGGGCCTCGCGCACCTGAATACCGAGCATCGAGAAGAGCTGATTGACGCGTTGCGCCTCGGCGAGTTCGAAGGTTTCGTCCGCGTAGAGCTGCACGTCGATCGCGCCGAGCAACCGTCCCTCGCCGTCGACGACGGGCAGCGCGAGCAGTCGATACGCGGCGAACGCGAGGAGCGCGTCGCCGACGGTCTCGTCGGCCCGCAGCGTGACGCATCGCGATCGCATGATGTCGCGCACCGGCGTCGCGGGATCGCCCAGGAGGAGGGCGCGCGTCGGGGCCACGCCCACGAGGCGATCCTCGGCGTCGATCACGTAGACGTACAGGATCGGCTGCGTGATGCGCCGCGATCGCAGCGCCGCGAGCGCCTCGGCGATGGTCATGTCGATCGAGACCGCGGTCTGCACCGCGGTCATCGATTCGATGACCGATTGCTCGAGATCGAGGCGCTCTCCTTGCGACATGGGCAGAGAAGAGTAACCGAGCGGGTACGATGAGTTCGCCGCATGAACAGCGATCCACGCCGCGTGAAGCTCCTCGTCCTCGACGTCGACGGTGTGCTCACCGACGGCTCGATCCACATCTCCGACAGCGGCGAGGAGACGAAGCGTTTCCACGTGCGCGACGGCTGCGGACTCCGCGTCTGGCAGGCGCTCGGGTACGAGGTCGCGGTCCTCACCGGACGCGTCGGCATGAGCCTGCGGCATCGACTCGACGAGCTCGGGATTCGTCACGTCGTGAACGGCTCGAAGGAGAAGGGCGCCGACATCGCGCGGCTCTGCGCGTCGATCGGCGTCGATCCGCTGGACGCGGCGATGCTCGGCGACGATCTGCCCGACTTGCCGGCGCTGCGAGCGGTGGGCTATCCGATGGCGGTGCACGACGCGGCGCCGGAAGTCGTCGCACTGGCCCGCTATCGCACGCCCCGCGCGGGAGGGAACGGCGCGGTGCGCGATGCGATCGAGCACCTGCTGTCGGCCCGCGGACGCTGGGACGAGGCCGTCGCGCACTTCGACCGGCCGGCGGCGCACGGCCACGCGACCACGACGGGAGGCGCGCGATGAGCGGCAGTCGGATGTCCACGCGCATGCTGTTGATGGGCGGGCTCGGCGTCGTCCTCGCGGCGATCGTCCTCCTGATCGCGAACCAGCTCGACAAGGGCTCGACGTCCGGCGACGGCGCGAAGCGCCGCATCGAACATCCGCAGGACCTGGTGAATCCGTCGCCGCTGAGCTCGCGCGAGAGCGAGGTGGGACGACGCACCGAAGGACAACCGCTCGCCGAACTCGAGCGCGGCGCGTGGGTCGAGGTGGCCGACGACGCCGGCAATCTCTCGCAGCGCTACGGCGCCGAGCGCGTTGAGCCGCTGCCCGACCGACGGCTGCGACTCGACGCGCCGCGAGCGATTTTTTTCCGCCCGGACGGGCGCGTCGTGCGGCTCGAGGCCACGAAGGGCGAGGCCCGCGTGCCGAGCCGCGAACTCGAGAGCGGCCGACTGACCGGCGACGTGCGGATCGAACTCTTCCGGCCGATCGGCGGCAAGCCCGTCGATCTCGCCGCCGACAGGCCGGTGCTGGTGGCGCACGCGGCCGACGCGACCTTCGACAACGTGCTCGGCGAGATCCGCTGCGTCGGACCGATCGCCCTCGAGTCCGACGTCGGCTCGTTCGCCGGCGAAGGCATGAGCCTGCTGGTCGATCCGGGTAAGGATTCGGGCAAGGATTCGGGGAAGGGCGGCGCGGGCGGCAAGCGCGAAGGAACGTTGGAGCGGCTGGTGATCGATCGCTGCACGAAGCCGATCGTGCTCGTCCGCGGCCCCGACGGGCGAGCCCGACCGATGGGCGCGGCGGCGACCACGCCGTCGTCGGCTCCGGCGCCGGGCGGAGGCGCGCCGAGATCGAACGCCGCGCAGGCGCCGGCGGGCGGCGCGGCGGATCGCCGCGAGGAGCGCTTCTATCGCCTGCGTCTGGACGACAACGTGCGCGTCGTGCGCGAGAAGAACGGCCGTACCAGCCGCATGTCCGGTGATCGGCTCGAGGCGGTCTTCTCGCTCGACGGTACGAAGTCGATGTCCGGCGTGGTCGCACGGCCGATGAGCGCGCCGTCGCCGCGGATGGCGATCGTGTCGAGCGCGTTCGCCTCCGACGCGCAGGACGCGTCCGGGTCGGACGAGCGCATCACGATCGAATACGACGGCCAGTTGGTGCTCGAGCCGACCGACGAGCGGCTCGCGTCGCGCGACGACGTGCACGTGCGCATGCTCGCGAACGACGGTCGCACCGTGACCCTCGACGACGACGAGACGAAGGCGCACGTCCTCTGCGCCCGCGTCGAGTTCAACGGCGGCGCCGACCTGATCGAGGCGTTCGGATGGACGGACCGGCCACTGACCGTCGCGAGCCCGCGCCTGAAGGCCAGCGGCGGCCGCTTCTTCCTGCGCCGCGGCGCCGGCAAGGGCGGATTCGAAGGCCCGGGCACCGTCGAGCTCGCTTCGGGCGGCGAAGCCTTCGCGGCGCTGGCCTTCGATCCGTCGCGGGCGCTCGTGACGAGCGACGCCGACGACCGGCTCGTCGTGGTGGCCCTCGCGGCCGGGCCCGACGCCGCGCCGCGCAGCGTCAGCATCGGCTGGAGGGAGAAGCTCGATCTCGACTTCGAACCCGTGCTCCCGGGGAGCGACGCGAACGGCGACCTGCGCAGCGCGACGTTCGTCGGCGCGGTCGCGGTGAAGGGCAACGAGTTCTCCGTCGACGCGGAGAGCATCGCCGCGCACTTCGTTCGCGGGGCGGACGGCGCCGCTGCGCCCGCGGCACGCACGCGACTGGAGCGACTCGTCGCCGACGGCGCCGCCGACGCGCCGGCGACGGCGAAGCGGTCCGACGGCACGGGCGGGCTTTCGGCGAAGAAGTTCGACCTGAAGCTGGTCACCGATCGCGACGGCAACGCGGCGCCGGCGCGCCTCGAGGCGCTCGGCTCGGTCACCGCCACGAGGCCGCAGCAAACGGTCTACGGCGACGCGCTCATCGCGATCTTCGTCGATCCGGATCGGCCGGCGCCGGTGACGCAGAACGCGATGCTCGCACAGTCCGATTCGCTCTCGACCGCCGCCGCGGACATCGAGTCGGCGCAGTTGACCGGCGACGTGCAGGCCGAGTTGCTTGCGGACAACGCGCCGACCACGCGGGTGTTCGCGGATCGCATCGACGGCGACGGCATCGGCCGCACGCTGACGGTCGCCGGCAAGGACACCTGGGTGGTGCGCGACACCGTGCTCGTCGATCGGCTCGAGAGCATCCGCTTCGAGGAGGCGACGCGCGTCGCGACCTCGGCGGGCCGCGGGCGCGTGCGCGTCTTCCCGGAGGCGATCGCGATCGCGCCCGGACGAGCGCCGCGACCGAGCGTCGGCGATCGAGTGCGCCTCGTCGCGGAGTGGACCGACGGGTTCACCTTCGACGAGCACGCGGCAGACGGCCACGGCGCGATCGACCTCGATGGGGCGGTGCGCGTGCGCAACACGCCCGACCGATCCTCGACCGACGCGGTCGACGCGGCGCACCTCCGCATGGAACTCGCCGGCGACGCTCGCGTTTCGTTCGGGGGCGCCAACTCAAATGGCGCTTCGGCCGCAAGCGGAGTCGCGCCCATCACCGGCGAGCGGGCAGCGGTGCGGCGGATCGACGCCCGCGGCGCGGCGGTCATCGAGAGTCGTGCGTGGTCGAGCGCGGAGCGCGCGGGAGACCCGCGACTCTTCCGCATCGCGGGCGATCATCTCTCGTACGACACGCTCACCCGCGAAGGGTTCGTCGAAGGGCCGGGCTCGCTCCTGGCGCACATCCCCGAGAAGCATCGCGACGCACCGCCGCCGGCGAAGACCGGCGCGGGTGCAGGCGACGTCGCACTCACGGCCGGCTCACCGCTCTCGCTCGGCGCGGAAGGCACCACGCGCTTCACCTGGAAGGAGCGTCTCGACATGGTGCGCGTGGGCAGCGCGAGCGACGGCGGTGATCGGTTCGACATCACCATGAAGGAGAGCGTCGATCTCATGCACGCGGGCAGCCGCGCAGACGACACGTTGAGCCTCTCCGCGGCGCTCCTCAAGGCCTCCGTCGTGCGCGAACCAGCGGGCAAGGGCGCGAAGGACGAGCCCGCGGGCGTCGATCTCGGCGGCACCGCCCGCATCGAGGCGATCGAGGCCCGCGGCGCCTCGGGCGTACGGGTGTTGGTGCGCACGCCCGATCTCGATCTCGAGTGCGACGAACTCTCGTACTCGGTCGCGACCCAGCTCGCCACGCTCGGCGCCACCGATGGACGGACCGTCGCCGTCCTCCGCAAGAGCGACGGCCAGCCCATCAAGGCCGAGCGCGTGGAATGGAACCTGGCGAACGGCGAGATTCGCATTCTTCGAGCCATCGGCGGCGTCGGACGCTGATCGACGCGGTGCCGGTCGGAGGGAGCGGGACCTCGGCTGGGGACATCGAGGTGGACGAACGGACGGTCTGGTCCGCGCGGCCGGGAGGCTCCGGCCGGTCTTTCCCGGGTCTCGCAGGATTCCGGTCACAGGTCGGCCGATCGGAGCACGTGCGTCGGTCGCATGCCGCGACCGAAGCACATCTCTCACGCGCGTGCCGTAGCATCCGAGCCGCGTTCCATCGGGTCCGGCGAGAGGAGTCCTGCGCATCCCATGGTGCTGGTGATCGATGACGACCCGACGGTGTCCCCCCTGATCGCGGGCATGTTGCGCCGCGGCGGCGAGGGCACGCTGCGAGTGAGCGCGGCCGCGTCGCTTCGCGCGGGACTCGAGGCGATCGTCGCAGCGATCCCCGAGGTCGTGCTGCTCGACCTCCGCCTGCCCGACTCCGACGGACTCGAGACGATCCGCCGCGTGCGGGCGTCGCTCGGCGATGCGGTGCCGGTGATCGCGGTCACCGCCGACGGCGACCGCGAGCTCGCGATCGCGTCGCTGCGCGAGGGCGCTGACGACTTCCTCCTCAAGAACGAACTGACCGCCGCGACGGTGGCTCGCACCGTGCGCTATGCGATCGAGCGCGCCGAGTTCCAGCGTTCGCGGCGCCAGGCCGAGGCGGCGCTGCGCGCGAGCAACGCGCGTCTCGAAGCCGCGATCGACGCGGGGCGCCTCGGCGTGTGGGGTTGGGAATTCGGTTCCGATCGCGTGCGCTGCGCCGGGTGCAACGCCGATCTCTTCGGCTGCGCGCCCGGCAGCGACGAGACCTCCGTCGAGGCCGCGCTCTCGCGCGTGCACGCCGAGGATCGCGGGCTTCTCGAGGCCGCAATGCGAGCCGCGCCGTCGCGCGGCGACACGCAGCGCGTCGAGTTCCGCATCGCCGCGCCCGACGGGCGCATCCGCTGGATCGAAGGACACGGTCGTCTCGTGCACGACGCCGACGGCGCGCCGACCGGCATGGCCGGCGTCATCGTCGATGTCACCGAGCGCCGACTCGCGAGCGCGCGGCACGTGCAGTCGCAGCGTCTCGAGGCGATCGGCGAACTCGCGGCAGGCGTGGCCCACGATCTCGGCAACGTGCTCGCGCTCGGGATGACCGCGATGCACCGATTGGAGACGACGCGGCTCGACGCCGACGCGGCGGCGGCACGAGACGATCTCACCGTCGCGATGACGCAGGCCCGCGAACTCGTCGGTTCGCTGCTCGCGTTCGCGTCGCCTGACCGCGGTGGCGCCCGCGCGCCGAGCGCGACGGATCTCGGCGGCGCTGCCGAGGCGTTCGTGCGCTTCCTGCGCCGCGTGCTTCCGGCGCGACTGCGGCTCTCGGTCGATCGCGGCAATCACGAGGCATGGGTGGCCGCCGATCGCGTGCTCTTGCAGCAGGTGTTGATGAACCTCGTTCTGAACGCCCGCGACGCGGTCGATGGCGAAGGCCACGTCGAGGTGCGCGTCCGGGTGGCGGACGGCTCGACGCCGATGCACCTCCTCGAGGTGCTCGACGACGGTCCCGGCGTGCCCGCCGACGCGCTGCCGCGCCTATTTGACGCGTTCTACTCACGTCGCGCCGACGGTCGCGGCGTCGGGCTCGGTCTGGCCATCGTCAAGTCGATCGTCGACGCCGCTGGCGGCAGGATCGACGTCGGTTCGCGTCCCGAAGGAGGGGCGGCGGTGCGCGTGTACCTGCCCGGCGCGCCCGCCCCGGCGTCGAGCGATCGCGGCGAACCGGTCACGGCGCCGTCGTCGAGCAGGGCAGCTCCCTTGATCGCGGTGGTGGAGTCACACGAATATGTGCGTCGCATGATGGCCGACGGACTGATGGAGGCCGGCTACCGCGTGAGCGAGTGGACGTCGACCGACGCGCTCGTCGAGGCCTCCGCGCGCGGCGAGTTCCGCCCCGACGGCGTGATCGTGGATCCGCAGGAATCCGACGGCGACGGCCCGGCGTGCATCGCCCGCCTGCGTGCCGCGGGCTGCGACGTGCCGACGCTGCTCGTCGTGAGCGAGGAACACGGCGGCGCCGTCGGAGGCGACGCGCACGCTTGGGTGTTGCGCAAGCCGTTCTCGATCGCCGACCTTCGACGGGCGGTGCGCATGACCTTGGATGCGGAGGACGCGCGATGAAGAGCCGGACCCGCATCGTCCTCGCCGACGACCACGCGTGCCTGCGGCGCGCGATGGCCGAATGGCTCGAGCGCGCCAGCGAGTTCGAAGTCGTCGCGGAAGCCGCGACCGCGGCCGAAGCCGTCGACGCGGCGCGAACGCTGAAGCCCGACATCGTCGTGCTCGACATCGACATGCCCGGGCAGACCGCGTTCACCGCGGCCGACGACATCCGTCGCATGCGCAGCGAGACGCGCGTGGTGTTCCTCTCCGGGTTCTTCAACGATCGCTACATCGCCGACGCGCTCGCGGCCCGCGCCGCCGGATACATCACCAAGTCGGAACCTTCGGCCCGCGTGCTCGAGGCGCTGTCGAAGGTGGCGCACGGATCGACCTACTTCTCGCCCGAGGTGCGCGAGCGGCTGCTCATCGACGACAAGGGCGTGCGGCTCGCCAGCGCGCCGGCGACGCGATCGTCGTCGCTCACCGACCGCGAGGTGGAGGTGCTGCGCCACGTCGCCCGCGGACTCAGCAAGCGCGACATCGCGAAGCTCCTCTTCCTGTCGCCCCGCACCGTCGAGCGCCACGTCGCGAACACCATGGCGAAGCTCGGCATCCACGACCGCGTCGGCCTGGCCCGCTTCGCGATCCGCGAGGGCTTCGTCGAACCCTGACGCATCGCGGCCGATGACGGGATTTCACTGCGTCGGCGGCTCCGATTCGACGACAATCCGATCATGCCGCCGACCCGGGCACCATTCCACCGCTCGCTGCTCGCCCGCAGCCTGATCGTTGCGCTCGCGGCGGCGCTGCCGGTGCTCGCGGTGGCCGGATGGTTTCTCGCGGTCGAGGTGCCGAACGACCACCAGTGCGACTTCACGGTGCGATGCGCCGCGGAGGCGGCGCTCGCGGCCGAGCGGGTCCGCGCCGATGCCCTCGAGTGCCAACGGCAGGCTCGCGGATGGAGACTGCTGCTCGTCGGCGGTCGCGGCCCGAACAGTCCGCCAGCGCTCGCCGTGGCTCGTGCGTGGCGCGAGGCCGCGGAGCGGCTGTCGCGTTCGCTCGACGAACTCGCCAAGTGCGAGGGCGAGCACGCGCGGCGCGTCGACGAATGGCGTCCGCTCGCGCTCGCCGACGCCGAGGCCGCGGAGCGGGCGACCGATGCGGCCGACGAGGTCGGCTCGAACGAGAGCGAGGCGATGTTCGCGTGGCTGCGCGACCTGCCCGAGCAGGCCGGCGCATGGTCGATCGAGACCGCCGAACAGGCGCGGCGGAAATTCGCCGACGCGGAGGAGATGTCGCGGTCGAGCCGACGGACGATGCTCGCGATCGCCGCCGCGGGCACGCTCCTCAGCGTCGGATGCTCCGGCGCGCTCGCGTTGCTCATCGGCCGTCGCGCGCGGCGCCTCGCGGATTCGGCGATGCGCCTCGGCGAAGGAGACCTCGCGACGCCGGTGGTGCGCGAGAACGGCGGCGACGAACTGTCGATCGCGATGGATTGCCTCGACCGGCTGCGACGCATGGTGCAGGCCCGCGAGGACGACCTCTCGCGCCAGCGCGAAGAGGCCCGCACGCTCGCCACGGTCGCCGAGCGAACCGACAACGCGGCGGTGATCACCGACGCGAGCGGACGCACGTTGTGGGTCAACGACGCGTTCGGCCGCATCACCGGGCGATCGCTCGACGACGTGCGCGGCCTGAATCCCGTGGAGGTGCTCGCCGGCCCCGGTACCGACGCGACGACGCTCGCGCTCGTGCGTGACGCGTTCGCTTCGCGCCGCTCGAGTTCGGCGGAGCTCGAGCTCTACCGCAAGGACGGACAGCAGTTCTGGGTGTCGCTCGACGTGCAGCCGGTGAGCGACGGCGCCGGCACGCTCACGCACTTCATCGCCGTGGCCCGAGACATCTCCGACGCGCGGCGGGCCGCGGCGCTCCGGGCCGGCGAGGCACACGTGCTCGAGATGGTCGCCCGCGGCGCGTCGATGGAGGCGATCCTGCGGGAGACGATCGCGCTCGTCGAAGGCAGGGTCGACGGCGTGCGCTGCTCGATGCTCCTGCGCGACGGCGACCGCCTGTGCGCCGCGGTGGCGCCGAGCATGCCGCCGGAGTTCCGCGACGCGGTCGACGGACTTCCGATCGCGCCCGACGGCCCGCCGTGCGGGCGAGCCACGTACGCGGGACGCCGACTCCTCGTCGAGGACATCGGGCGCGACGCGGGGAGCGCAGCCGTCCGCGGACTCGCCGAGCGCTGCGCGATCCGTTCGTGCTGGTCGCAACCGGTGCTCTCCTCGGTCGGCGAGACGCTGGGCTGTTTCGCGATGTACGGTCGCGAGCCCCGCGGACCGACGCAAGCGGAGCTCGCGCTCCTCGAGCAGGCGGCGCGCCTCTGCGGCATCGCCATCGAGCGACTTCAGACCGACGAGCGCCTCGAGCATCTGGTCACCGAGCTCCGCGACTCGCGCGACGCCGAATCCCGCCAACGCCGCGAGCTCGCGGCGCGGAACGCCGAGCTCGAGCGCCTGCGCGTGGCCGCGGAAGGCGCGAACGCGGCGAAGAGCGAGTTCCTCGCGAACATGAGCCACGAGATCCGCACGCCGATGACCGCGATCCTCGGTTACGCGGAACTCCTGACCGATCCGGGCCTGAGCGAGCGCGAGCGGGCAGATCACGCGACGACGATCCGTCGCAGCGGCGAACACCTGCTGGCGATCATCAACGACATCCTTGACCTCTCGAAGATCGAGGCGGGGCAGATCACGTTCGAGGAGGTCCGCTGCTCGCCCGCGTCGATCGTCGACGAGGTCGAGTGCCTCATGCGACCTCGCGCCGAGGCGAAGGGCATCTCGTTCGCCGTCGAACGCGGACGCGATCTCGATCGGGACATCCTCACCGATCCGACGCGCGTGCGGCAGATCCTGCTGAACCTGGTATCGAACGCGATCAAGTTCACGGAGCGCGGCGGCGTGACGATCCGCGCGTCGTTAGGTCCGTCGACCGAAGCCGGGGGCAAGTGGATCCTGCGCATCGAGGTGGCGGACACCGGCATCGGCATTCCCGAAGGCCTGCGCGGCGCGCTCTTCGCGCCCTTCACCCAGGGCGACGCCAGCCTGTCGCGGCGTTACGGCGGCACGGGGCTCGGACTCACGATCTCGCGGCGGCTCGCGAGGCTTCTCGGCGGCGACGTCACGCTCGAGAGTCCTCTTGGCGGCGGCAGCGTGTTCGTGGCGACGGTGCGCTGTCCGCGGGTGAGCGACGCCGAAGCGCTCGCGGCGTCGCAGGCGGGAGTGAACGGCACGCACGCCGCCAACGGGCACTTGGGGAATGGACACGCCGGCAACGGGCCGCTTGCGCCGGCGGGCGCGATCCGCGTGCTCGTCGTCGAGGACGGCTATGAGAACCAGCGACTGCTGTCGCTGATGCTGACGAAGAGCGGTGCCGAGGTCGAGGTCGTCGGCGCGGGCCGCGCGGCGATCGATCTCGTCACCGCGTCGTCGCGCCGATTCGACGTCATTCTCATGGACATGCAGATGCCGGATCTCGACGGCTACGCGGTGACGCGACGGCTGCGCGAGCAGGGGATCGCGACGCCGATCATCGCGCTCACCGCGCACGCGATGCACGGCGATCGCGAACGCTGCCTCGACGCCGGTTGCGACGCGTACCTCGCGAAGCCCGTCGATCGCGCGACGCTGTGGGACGCCTGCCGCGACTGGTCGACGCGCCGTTCGAAGCGGGTCGCGCCGCGCCGTCGCGGCGAGTAGCGGCTTGGCCGGGCAACTGGCGGATCGGCGACGCTTCGCCGAGAATCGCGCGCATGGCACTTTCCTACGGCACGTATCTCAAGGTGCACGAGCTCCTGTCGCTGCAGCAACCGCTGTCCGACGGCCCGGAACACGATGAGACCCTGTTCATCGTGATCCACCAGGTGTACGAGCTCTGGTTCCTCCAGCAGCTGCACGAGGCCGGCTACCTGCAGCGCCGCCTCGAGGCGAACGATCACGTCACCGCGGCGGCGACGCTGAAGCGAATGCTGACCATTCTCAAGACGATGGTTGCGCAGATCGACGTGCTGGAGACGATGACGCCGACGAGCTTCACCAGCTTTCGCTCGCGGCTCGAGAACTCGAGCGGCTTCCAGTCGTGGCAGTTTCGCGAGTTCGAGTTCCTCTTGGGGCACAAGCGACAGAAGGCGATCGAATGGCAGACGCCCGGATCGCCGGAGCGGACGCGCCTGGAACGGCGCTACCGCGAGCCCTCGCTGTGGCAGTCGTTCCTGCGATACCTCAAGGCGAACGGCTTCGACGTGCCCGCGGCTGCACTCGATCGCGATCCGACCATGCCGACGGAGGCGAACGACGAGGTGCAGGAGCTCCTCGTCGCCGCCTATGCGGCGCATCCGAACGTACGACAGATCTGCGAACTCCTCGTCGATCTCGACGAAGGCATCCAGGAGTGGCGCTATCGCCATGTGAAGATGGTGGAACGCACCATCGGCTCGAAGCAGGGGACCGGCGGATCGAGCGGCGTCGAGTACCTGCGCTCCACGCTGTTCCGCGCCCTCTTCCCCGATCTCTGGGAGATTCGAAGCCGCCTGTAATCGATGAAGTCTGACTCATTGGAGCGCGGCGTGCCGATGGTCATCGCGCGAGGGGTGGTTGCGCGAAGCGGTGGAACGTCGCGCGCGGGCTACACTCGCGTCTTCCGTTGGCCGCGACCGTGTGACGGTCGATCGATTCTCCCGGCATGATCCTCAAGAACCCAACCTCGCTGCGCTCGATCACACTCGAGCCGGACTGCGCGATCGTGATCGGCTCCGGCGCCGTGGGTACCTATCTGGGAGTGCAGTTGGCGCGGCGCGGTCGGCAGGTGGTCGTGCTTGAATCGGGCGATCGATCGCTCGGCGGATTCGGGCCCGAGTCATTTGCCGTCGTCGGTCGCGCGTGCGGCGGCATTCGCCTCGCGCGCAGCCGTTCGCTCGGCGGCACGTCGAACCTGTGGGGTGGGCAGCTCGTCGAGTTCCTGCCCATCGACTTCGACGGGCGCGGCTGGTTACCCGGTTCCCGCTGGCCGGTGCGGTACGACGAGATCGCTCCGTTCTACGGCCCGACCTACGAAGCGCTCGGCATCGAGCCGTCGATGCAGCGCGACGATCCGGTGTGGCGCGAACTGAAGAAACCGCGCGTGGCGCTCGGCGAGGGACTCGAGGTGTTCCTCACGCGCTGGATGCGCGTGCCGAACGTCGCCGCGCATTTCGGCGCCGATGTCGAGTCGAGCGATCGCCTCCTGGTCGTGCTCGGCGCCACGGCCGTCGGCTTCGAGGCCGCGGGCGATCGCATCACCGGAGTGATCGTCGTCGACGAACAGGGAAACCGCAGCGTTGTCCGCGGCGGCGACGTGGTGCTCGCGGCGGGAACGATCGAGAACGCGCGCCTGCTGTTGCATGCCCGCGACGACGACTCGTGGCGCTGCCCGTGGCGCTGCAACGACAACATCGGGCGCCGCTTCCAGGATCACCTCGGCGGCCGCATCGCGTACATCCGGCCGCGAGACGATCGTTCGTTCTTCGACGTGTTCTGCACCATCGTCCTGCGCGGCTACAAGTTCCAGCCGAAGGTGCGGGTGCGCGACGAGGTGCAGCGGCGCGAGGAGTCGCTGAACGTGCAGGGCTTCATCGCCTTCGAGAGTTCGGTGCAGGAGAACCTCGTCTACCTCAAGCAGTTCATGAAGGCGGCGCTGCAGGGGAAGAAGAACGGCTCGGTGCGCGAGTTCGCGCGGCACACCGTCGCGTGCTGGCGCCACATGCTGCCGCTGATGTGGAAGTTCGTCGTCGAACACCGCGTGCTGATTCCGAGCGGTTCGAAGATCTCGCTCTTCGTCCAGTCGGAGGTGCAGCCGGTGGCCGAAAGCCGGATCACCATCGATCCGACGACGCGCGATCGCTACGGACTGCCGAAGGTGATCCTCGACTGGCGCCTCTCGGGACGCGAGCTCGCGGACATCGCCGCGTTCGGCCGTCGCGTCGGACGCGCGCTCAGCGCGGCGGAGCTCGCCGAACTCGAGCTGGAGCCCGAGCTCGCCGCGGGCGACCCGGCGTTCCTCGAACGGCTCGTCGACACGTATCACCAGGCCGGAGGCTGCTGCATGGGCGCGTCGCCGGCCGACGGCGTCGTCGACCGCGACCTGCGCGTCTTCGGCACGCCGAACCTCTACGTCGCCGGCGCCTGCGTCTTCCCGACCAGCAGCAACGCGAACACCACGTTCACCGCGATGACGTTCGCGACGCGGCTGGCCGAGCACCTCACGAAGCGCGGCGCGGAACATCGGGGTCGTCCGCTGGAAACGCATCATGCAGCAGGTTGAACTGAAGCCGCTCGGTCGTCGCGTCTCGTGCCTCGGGCTCGGTTGCGCCCGCATGGACGGACGCGTCGGGCTGAAGCGATCGGCGCGGCTGATCGAGACGGCGCTCTCGCTCGGCATCACCTACTTCGACGTCGCCGCGATGTACGGCACGGCCGAGGAGGCGGTGGGCCATGTCATCGGGAACTCGAAGGACGTGGTCGTCGCGACGAAGGTCGGGCCGCCGCGTCCCGGGTACGACGCGCGGAAGGCGCGCATTCGCGCCGTGCTCAAGCCGATGCTCGATCACGCCCGCGGATTGAAGATGATGCTGCGGGGCCGCGTCGTCGCGATGCCGACGTCGCCGGCCGTCCGGCCGCGCTACGACTTCTCGCAGGCGGCGATCGAGCGCTCGCTCGAGGAAAGCCTGCGGTACCTCAAGCGCGACAGCGTCGACGTCTTCCTGGCGCACGAGCCGCACCCCGACGACCTCACGCCCGCGACGGCGGCGCGATTCCAGGCGCTCGTCGATCGCGGACTGGTGAAGGCCTTCGGCGCCGGCGTCGACGTGCGCGAGGATCGCTGGGCGCGATTCGGTTCGATCTGGCAATCGGGCTGGCCGGCGGAGCGAGTCAGGAGCTACAAGGGCGACACGACGTACGTGTTCCACGGCGTCATGCGCTACGCCGAGACCGATCGTTCCGGTCGGACGCTGACGCCGACCGCGGAGCTGATTCGCCGGGCGCGCTCGCTCGCGCCGAACGCGGTGATTCTCTTCTCCGCGTCGACGCCGGAGCGCATCCGGCAAGTCGTCCGTGCCGCCGAAGAAGCCGGAGCGTGAGAGCGGAGCCGATCTTCACTTCGACGCGCCATTCCTTCAGCGCGGAGGCGCGGAGGCCGCGGAGGAGACACGGAGAAAGAGACAGAGGAAAGGAGTTGCGCCAACGGCGCGGTGCCTTGAACTCTCCGTACCTCCGCGATCGCTCCGCGCCCTCCGCGCCTCCGCGCTGAATGAACCGCGCCGTCAACGCGCGAGCAGTCGCATCGCTTCCTGCACGTCCTTGTCGCCTCGACCAGAGAGGTTCACCACGACGAGCTTGTCCTTCGGCAGCGCCTTCGCGACGCCGATCGCCGCGTGGATCGCGTGCGCCGACTCGAGCGCCGGGATGATGCCTTCGCTTCGCGCGAGCAGTTGAAACGCATCGAGCGCCTGCGCGTCGGTGGCGAACGTGTATTCGACGCGGCCCGCGTCCTTCCAGTACGAGTGCTCCGGTCCGACGCCCGGATAGTCGAGTCCCGCGGAGCACGAGTGCACGTCGCTCGTCTGGCCCGACTCGTCCTGCAGCACGTAGCTCAGCGAGCCGTGCAGCACGCCCGGCGATCCGAACGAAAGCGGCGCGGCGTGATCGCCCGCGGCGGTGCCGCGTCCACCCGCTTCGACGCCGACGAGTCGCACGCCCGCGTCGCCGACGAACGGGGCGAAGATCCCCGCCGCGTTCGAGCCGCCGCCGACGCACGCGACGACCACGTCGGGCAACCGGCCGAATCGGTCGAGGCACTGTTGGCGGCACTCGCGGCCGATGACGCTCTGGAAGTCGCGCACGATCATCGGGAACGGATGCGGGCCGACGACCGATCCGATGATGTAGTGGGTCTTGCCGACGGAACCCATCCAGTCGCGCATCGCCTCGTTCGTCGCGTCCTTCAGCGTGCGCGAGCCGGTGGCGACCTCGTTGACCTTGGCTCCCATCAGGCGCATGCGGAATACGTTGAGGGCCTGTCGTCGCACGTCCTCCGCGCCCATGTAGACCTCGCACGCGAGGCCGAAGCGGGCGCAGGCGGTCGCGGTCGCGACGCCGTGCTGTCCAGCGCCGGTCTCCGCGATGATCCGCGTCTTGCCCATGCGCTTCGCGAGGAGCGCCTGGCCGATCGTGTTGTTGATCTTGTGCGCGCCGGTGTGCGCCAGATCTTCGCGCTTGAGCACGATGCGGGCGCCGCCGGCGAACTCCGCGAGGCGCGTCGCCTCCGTGAGTTGCGTCGGGCGCCCGACGAACTCGCGCAGGAGCGTGTCGACCTCGCGACCGAAGGCCGGGTCGCGCCGCGCCTCGTCGTACGCCGCGGCGAGTTCGTCGAGCGCCGCGACGAGCGTCTCGGGCACGTAGCGACCGCCGAACGCGCCGAATCGGCCGCAGGCGTCGGGGACGGGGACGGGCGCGGCGGTGCTGTGCGGAGTCATGTGGGCGAAGGAGTGGGGGGCGACGGTTGGCCGCGTCGGCGGAGCAGCAGCCACGCCGTGTAGGCGGGGCCGGACAGCGCATAGAGCGTGAACCCGACGGCGAGCGCGATGTACGGGAAGAAAACGCCGACGAGAAGCGGCAAGACCAGTCGCACGATCCCGGCGAAGTCGCGCCTCGAACGGAGCACGCGGTTCACGAAGTGCGAGTAGCGCAGCGTCGAGACCATGGCGAACGCGCACACCAGCGTCACGAAGGGAAGGCCGAGGGCGAAGAGCCGCGCGAAGGCGACGTTGTCGCCGACGGTGTCGTGCGTCGCGAGCAGGCTTTGGTGCAGCACGATGAGGCTCGCGACGGTGCCGCCGGCGCCGGGCGAGGGCAGGCCCTTGAAGTTGCGGTGGTCCTCTTCCGCCGCCGACGGCGTCTCGGAGTTGAAGCGGGCGAGGCGCAGCGCCGTGCAGCAGACGTAGATCGCCGCGACCGACCAGAGCAGCTTCGCGTAGAGCGGATCGGCGTCGGGACCGAGGATCGTGACCGACCCTTCGGGACCGTAGTAGTGGCTCACGAGTCGCAGCATCATGAACGCGGGCGCCACGCCGAAACTCACGACGTCGGCGAGCGAGTCGAGCTGCGCGCCGAGGTCGCTCGTCGAGCGGGTGAGCCGAGCGACGCTTCCGTCGATCGCGTCGAAGAACATGCCGAGAAAGACGAGCAGTCCCGCGACGTACAGCGTGCTCCAGTCGAAGAGCTTGGTCGGGCCGACCGGCTTCATCGCGTAGTGGATCGCCGAGAAGCCGCACACCAGGTTGCCGAGCGTCAGCATCGTCGGCACCGCGGCGATGCCCCGCAGTCGCCGACGACGGGCCTCGCGGCGGCGGCGCACCATCTCGCGGAGTCGTCGCGGTCGCGACGCTCCGGCGTCGGCGGCGCCGCGAGAGGCTGAACGTGAAGTGGAGTGCTCGTCCGTCACGCGGGGTGTTCCATCGGCGGTGGGCCTTCCGGATCGGCGTCCGGGTCGCCCTTGGGATCTGGCGGAGGCGGCGGCGCGGGCGCCGCCGGAGCGACCCGTGGGGCGGGTGCGCTCGTCGGGAAGAGCGTATCGGGCAGGCGAACGCGGAGCACGAGCACGATCCGTCGCGGCGGCACCGCGGCTTCGTCGGTGAAGAGGGCCTCGCCGATCGTGGGTGGCAACACGCCTGGCGGGCCGGTGCGGGCGTGGCGCTCGGGACTCGACGGCGCCTCGGGGTCGTCGTCGTCGGAGGGTTGTGCGGGCGGCGCGCCGACGAGGAGGAGCGCGCTCGCCGCCGGCATGTCGGCGCGAATGGTCGCGGCGTCGAACACCCGACCGCGCAACGTCTCGCGGTTGAGGACGAGGCTCGCCTCGGTCGGATTCGCGACGAGTTGCGTGGCGACGTGCAGTTCGAACACGGCGCCGTCCTCGGTCGGCACCGTCCATCCGCGTCCCATGCAGCGGAGCGTCCCGCCCAGCCGCTCCGCGCGTCCGTCGACCATCACGACGCGTCCCATGCCCAGTGGCGCCGATGCCATCTCGCGCCACTCGGGCACCTGGCCGTGCCACGTTGCGACGGCGGTCGTGGTGCCGCCGAGCTCCGCGAGCACCGACGGCAAGTCCGCGTCGCGCACGACGGCAGCGCGCAGCCCGTACTGCTCGAGCGCGGCGGCGCTGACGCCGATCGGCACGGTGCGCAGCGCGTGTCGTCCGAGCGCTTGGCGGATGCGGGCGTCGTCGGCCGAGACCGACCAGCGCGTGAGTTCGAGTCCGTCGTCTTCGCCGCGGCTGCGCGGGCGATCGAGCACGGCGGCGGCCTGTGCTGTGCCGAGCGCGGCGCCGCCGCGATCGCTTTGGGAGGAGCCGCAGGCCGCAAGCGCGACGAGCACGGGAGCCAGCAGCGCGACTCGGCTGACGACGCCCACGTCAGCTGACCGGCGCCCGCGCCGGCTCCTCGTGCGGTAGCGAGTTGATGAAGTCGATCATGCGGCGCAGCCTCGCGTAGTCGCGTTTGGTGAACACGAAGCTGAGTCGCGGCAGCTCGAGCGAGTCGTCCTCGGTCGGCAGCGGACCCGACTGCTCGAAGCGTCCTTCGCGCACGAGATCGTGGAAGCCCGCGAAGAGCGCTTCCATCTGCGGTTCCGAGAGCGGCGCGTCGAGCCGAAGCACGAGCCGGTCGCGCACGAATCGGCTCGAGCGGTAGCGTCGGTAGAAGCGCGTCACCTCGGCGACGGCGGCCTCGGGCGTCGCGCAGCGCGCGTAGAGCGCGTGGTCCTCGCGGCCGATCCAGCCGCGGCGCACCAGCTCGTCGTTCGCGAACCGCTCCCACGACTCCCAGTAGTTTCCGCCAGCGCCCTCGACGAGGACCACCGGCAGCACCGCCGACTTGCCGGTCTGCATCAGCGTGAGCACCTCGAACAGCTCGTCCTGCGTGCCGAAGCCGCCGGGGAACACCGCGATCGCGCTCGAGTTCGCGGTGAACATCAGCTTCCGGGTGAAGAAGTAGCGGAAGTTGATGAGCTTGGAATCGCCTTCGATCACCGCGTTCGCGAGCTGCTCCATCGGCAGGCGAATCGCCAGGCCAAAGCTCGCCTCGCGCGACGGCCCTTCGTGTCCGGCCTTCATGATGCCGTGCCCGGCGCCGGTGATCGCCATCCAGCCCTCGGCGGCGATGAGTTCGCCGAACCGACGCGCGGCGAGGTAGTCGGGATGATCCTCGGGCGTGCGGGCGCTGCCGAAGATCGAGATCTTGCGGGCGCTGCGGTAGCGGTTGAACACGCGATACGCGTAGCGCATCTCCTTCATCGCGGCGGTGACGAGCTTCATCTGGCCCGTGTCCGCGTTGTCGCTCATGAACTTGAGCGCGGTGGAGACCATGTCGGCGACGTACGACGCGGTCACCGTCGTCGGATCGTGGCCGAGCGACCGAAGCAGCGCGTCGATCGCCTTGGCGGTGTCGGTGTCCACGCGCCGCGGTTGGAAGGGTGGTGGCGAGTCGGATGAATGCGTCGCGGAGCTCATCGGGCGCTGCGCCGTCGTGGCGTCGGCGAGCGATCGTACCGTTGGCGGCCGATCATCGCGTTCCGTCGGGCTCGTCGGCCGCACTCGCGCCGAGACCCGGCAGCGGACGCAGCGACGCGACCGGGTCCGTCAGCGGCCCGCTGAGGTCGATCTCCCACAGGACGTCGGTGAGCGCGCCCACGATGTCGCGCACGATCGCCACTCGACCGCGGGTACGGAACGCCGCGGCGATGGTGAAGTCGCGCGTGTCGATGAATCCGCGGCCGTCGAAGTCGACGCCGCCGGCCGCGAGGTGGAATCGCTCGAACTGGGCACGCTGCCCGTCGATGAAGAACGAGACGTCCGCCGAGCGCACCGCCGTCGACAAGGGCAGCGCCAACTGGCTCAGCTCGACGAGACGGATGGTGAGCAGACTGCTGGCGATCGTGGCGTCGCGCACCGTGATCTGGCCGCGGCCCACGCGCGTCGAGGCGTTGTCCGCTTTGCCGCCCACGGTGAGCCGCGCTTCGACGACACCCTTGCGCCGACCCGTGTCGTCGCTCGGCGCCAGGAGCGGACCGAGTCCCGCGTCCGTCAGTCGCACGTCGGCCGTGTATTCGTTCGAGCGCAGGTCGAGCGAGGCCGTGCCGGCGACGCGACCGTCGGCGACCGAGCCTTCGAAATTCTGGATGTCGAGCGATCGTCCGCCGTCGGTCAGGCCGATGGTCGCGGTGCCGTTGCGGATGACGCGATCGAACACCCGCAACGATGGCGACGCAAGGTTGGCCGCGAGGGTCATGATCGGCTGGCTCGTGCCGCGCTGGTCGTAGGTGAAGTCGACGTTCGCGCTTCCCGCGACGCCGGTGAACGGCAGGCCAATGGTGAAGCGTCCGCCGTGCGCGGTCGCCGACGCCCTCATCTCGTAGTGCGTCGGTTCGGCGATGCCTCGGTTCGGGTCCCACGCGATCGCGATGCGGGCCGCCGTCACCTCGAGATCGTCGGCCACGAATCCAAGCGCTCGTTGCGCGCCGCCGAGCGGCTCGGGCAGGAACGCGGTGATCTCCGGCGTCCATGCGTCCGCGTCGATCGTCAGCGTTCCAATCGCGCGATGCTCGGTGGCGCCGAGGTCCAGATGCGCGTCGGCGCCGACCACGCCGCCTTCGGTCGTGGCCCGGAGTCCGGTGAAGTCGACCGACTCGGGCGTGATGGTCACGAGCGGAGCGCCGTCGAAGGTCAGCGCGGGTCGGGCGCCGCGGAAGTCGCAGGCGAGCGTGCGCGGCACGATCTGCGCGCTCCAGTCGAGCGTGCCGTCCGCTTTGGTCGACAAGGACGCGCTCGCGTCGAAGAGGCCCTCCGGCCGCAGCGACCGCGTCGCCGCGGCGAAGCCCTCGGCGTTGGCGAGGCGCATGATGCCCGCGATGAGCGGCGACTCCCAGCGCCCGTCGCGGGCGGAGAGTTGACCTCGGAGCGATCGTGCGGCGCCGCCGTGATATTCGGCGTCGAGCGACCACACGCCTTCCTTCCCGTCGGCGCCGACGGCGAACGAGAGGTCCTTCGCGAGTACGTGCACCGAATCGCCGGCGCCGTGCAGTTCGATGTGGCCGGAGCGGCGAACGAGTTTCGCGACGCTGTCGCCGACCGTGCACTGCACGTCGAGCGGCGTGACGCTGCCGTCGGCGGTGCCCTCGCCGGTCGCGGCGCGGCGCACGCGGAGCGACGCGTCCACGTGCCCCGACGGATCGAGGTCGTCCCAGTGGCTGCGGGTCGTCGCGAAGCCGCGCTCGCGCGTGAGTTCGAGCATCCACGGCTCGATCGGCATGTTCGCGAGGGTGAGCTCGACGCTGCGGGCCTGGCCCGGGCCGAGTTCGCCGCTCACGTCGATCGTGCCGGTGCGGTCGGCGCTGCGACCCTTGAGCGACTTGATCTGGACGCGGTCGCCGTTGACCCGCAGCACCGCCGAGACGTCCTCGAGCGCGAGCGACGGCGGAAGCCCCGCGAGCGCCGCGTCGGCGGGGTCCGCGGCGACCGAGCCGTTCGTGAGTTGCACGTCGACGCGGGCTACGAACGTGTCGTCCTCCGAAGTGACGTGCACGCGGAAGTCGACGTCGCCCTGGAGGCGCGCCGCCCGCAGGAGCTGTGCGGCCGGCGCGAGCGTCGCGCCGGGCCAGCCCTTGAGCGCCGCTCGCTCCGCGTCGGGCGGTGGAATCGCGGCGAGCAGGAGCGGCGTGATGCGGTCTCCGGCGGTGACGATGGCCACGTCGGGTCGCACCGGGGGATGCTCGAGCATCTGGTCGAACTCGATCGTGCCCTGCGCCCGCAGCGCTGCGCCGCTGTAGGTCACGCCCCGCAAGCCGTCGTCGAGGATTTCGATGCCCTTCGCGGTGAGCTTCATGCGTCCGCTGGTCACGTGCAGCGGATACGGCGCGGCCCGCGCGAGCACGTCGGCGCGGGCGATGTCGATCATGCCCTCGACGATGGTGTGGTGATCGGCGCCGAGCTCGCGGGCGATCGAGAGGTCGAGATTGACTTCGCCGCCGAGGCGAAAGCTGCGGGCCTCGAGCATGCGGCCCTCGCGGGCCAGCTCGGACGAGAGTTCCGTCCGCTTCGACTCGTCGGTCGCGGCCCGCAGTTCGGTTTCGAGTCGACGCAGGTCCGCGGCAAGTGCGTCGCGATCGTCGGGAATCAGCTCCGCCGCCTCGAGGGCCGCGAGCGACTCCGCATCGAAGAGCGACTCGAGCGCCGCCCGCGTCCCGCCGCGGAAACTTCGGAAGAGCGCGTCGTCGAGCGGCACCTTCGCGCCCGAGAGCGTCAGGTGCACGCCCGCATCCGAGCCCGGCCGCTCGACGGTCCCGCGCACGGTGATCGCCGCGCCGTTCGAGCCCGAGCCCTTGAGGTAGTCGACGGTGACGCGATCGTCGCCCGCGTCGTTCTGGTCGAAGGTGAGATGCGCCTGCACGTGCTCGAGCGGATACGGGAACGGTCGATACGCGCCGCGCCCTTCGTTGAGGAACGCCTGGCCGCGGGCGACGACGATCGCGGGCCGCAGGCTGCCGTCGGCGCCGCGCGTCGGCGCTCCGCGGCTGAACCTCGCGTCGACGTCGAACTTCCACGCCGTGCCGCCGAAGAGCTCGACCATCTTCGCGATGGCCGACGGCGCTTCGAGCACCGCCTTCTCGGCGGCCGATCCCGACTCGAAGCCGCGGATCGTGAGATCGAGCTCGAACGGCGCGCTGGCGAGGAAATCCGCGAGCCAGCGCGTTCGATCGCTGGCGTCGCGCCAGTCGACGGCCTGGATCGACGCCGGGTCGAGGTCCACGCGCAACGAGATCTCCGCGGGGAGGGGAGGCAAATCTCCGGCGCTCGATGCGACCTGCCCCTTGAGGTGCTCGAAGCGCAGCTCGTCGCGCTCGTAGCGGATGCGTCCTTCCTTGAGCCGCATCGTCGGCAGCCCGTGCGAGGCTACGCGGCGGCCGTTCTCGACGCGGACCCAGCGGTCGCCGAGATCGAATCCGTTCAGCGTGAGCTCGGTGTCTTCGACATCGCACTCCGCGACGAGCGGTGATTCGGGCGACCACGACGCGTGCGCCGAGCGCACGCGGCCGTTGAGGTTCATCGCCTCGGCGGTCTGCCGCACCGCGAGCGGCGCGAGGCCGAGCGAGGCGCGGTCGAGCTCGATCGCGCCGACGTCGCAGGTGAACGCGAGCGTTCGTTCGTCGAGCGTGCCGGACAGCAGGCGTCCGCGGGCGTCGAGATCCTCGAGCCGAAACTGAAACAGGGTTCCGCCCGGTCGTGACTTGTCGGGTCGCAGGTCGCCGGAGAACGCCCGCTGTCCCGACGCCCGGAACGTCCCGTCGCGACCGACCGTGCCCATCTCCACTTCGATGCGTCGCAGGTCGACTTCGTTCACCCGCAGCGGCTCGTCGCCCTGCGACGCGTCGGGCCGCAGCGCGAGCAGGTTGAACACGCCTGGCTCGGTCTCGCGCTCGGCGGCGCGGAGTCGAAGCAGGCCGAAGTCGAGCGCCTCGATGCGCACCGTTCCGGTGAGGAGCGAGCCGGGCGAGAACCGCACCGCGACGCTCTCCGCGCGCAGCACCTCGGCCGAATCGCCCGACCAGCCCGGCGCCCGCAGCGTCATCGATCCCACGCGCAGCCACGTGAGGCGATCGAGGCGCACGTCGGTCAGTTCGACCTCGCCGCCGAACGCCTTCGCGAGCGCCGGCTCGAGCATCCAGCGCAACACCGACGGGCGCGTGACCACGTACGCCGCGATCGCCACGATGAGGACCAGCACGGCCAGCACGATGCGTCGGAACCGCCGCTTCCGGACGGGCGGCTGCGGCTGGGAAGGTGCGTCGGCCATGCGAAGGCCCGATTGTAGAGTGGGGCGTCGCGAACTCCTCGTCGCGTCTCGGCGGATCGATCGATGTTCGCGCGGGTCCGCTCGTCGGCGCTCGACCGCCTCTGGTCCCGATTGCGTCGCCCACGGATTGCTAGACTCCGGCCATGCGGATCGCGGCGGCGACGACACGCTCTTCGACGGCGCGAACGTCGGCGGCGATCCCGCCGAAGTCGCCGGTCCCGCCGAAGGCGCCTGTCGAAGGATGGCGACGTGAGTGAGCGCCCGCGGATCGTGGTCACCGGCGCGGCCAAGCGCGTGGGACGGGCGCTGGCCCTCGAGTTCGCCGCCGCCGGCTGCGACCTCGACCTGACCTACCGATCGAGCGAGGCCGACGTTGCCCGCACCGCGGACGACGCCCGCGCCCGGGCCCGCGCCGCGGGCCACGAGATCGGCGTCGCGACGCACCGGCTCGAGCTCGGCGACCCGCCCGCGGTCGAGGCGTTCGGGAAATCGCTGGCAGCGTCGCGCGGCGGGCGCATCGCGGGCCTCGTGCACAACGCGAGTTCCTACGGGCCGACGCCCTTCGGTGGCGTGACGCCCGAGGCGGCCATGGCGCACTTCCGCGTCAACGCGCTGGCGCCGCTCCTTCTCACGCAGGCGCTGGCGCCGGCGCTGCGCGCTGCCCGCGGCGCGGTCGTCCTCTTCTCCGACATTCACGTCCTGGGCCGGCCGCGCCCGCGCTACGTCGCGTACTCGATGAGCAAGGCGGCGCTCACCGATCTCTGCTCGACGCTGGCGATCGAACTCGCGCCGGAGGTGCGGGTGAACGCGATCGCGCCGGGCGTCGTGGCGTGGCCGGCGGACGCGCCGCGCGACGAGATTGAACGCTACGAGTCGCGCATTCCGCTCGCGCGGCCGGGCACGCCCGACGACGCGGCGCGCTGCGCCCGCTGGCTCGTCTTCGACGCGACGTACGTCACGGGCGAGACGATTCGGCTGGACGGGGGACGCTGGCTGCGCTGAGTTCGCGCTCGAGCGCCGCCACGTCGGCGTGATCCGGCGCGATGCGCCGAGCGTCGTCGATCATGCGCCGCGCCCCGAGGCGATCGCCGGCCCGCAGCTTCGCCCGCGCCGCCTCGACCGCCAGCGCAAGCGTCTCCGGATGCGCCGCATGGGCCCGCTCCCAGGCCTCGGCAGCCTTGTCGAACTGCGCGAGCGCGACCCACGCGGCCGCGAGCTCCGCGACCACCGCTGGCTGAGTCCGCTCCGTAGCCGGAAGCGCCGCGAGCATCTCGACCGCGTCCTTCGCGCGGTCGGCGGAACGCAGCGCGCGAGCCCGGAGGATGCGGAACTCGATCGCGCTCGGGGCGAGCTCGACGGCCCGCGACGCGTCGGCGACCGCGCCTTCGGCGTCGCCGCCCGCGAGCTTCAGCTCGGCGCCGACCGCGTGCGTCCACGGCTCCTCCGGCGCGAGGCCGCGAAGCTGGGCGAGATCCCGGCCGGCCGCCGCGAGATCGTTCGCGCGAATGCGCGAGTTCGCGCGATGCACGAGGAACTCGACGCTGCGCGGCGCGAGCTCGACGGCGCGGTCGTAGTACGGTGCGGCGCCGTCCGCGTCGCCTGCGGCGTCGAGAACCATCGCGGTGGCGTGCTGCAGCGCGGCTCCGTTCGGGTCGAGCCTCGCGGCGCGGCGGTACGCGTCGGCGCTCGCGCGCCGCGTCGCGTGCGCGTCGCGGCCACGGGATACCTCGCGCGACGCCTGCGCGAGCAGGCATCGCCCCAGCAGCTCGTGCGTGGCCGCGGAGTCACGCGCCTTCGCTGCGAACTGCGCGAGATGCACGGCGTCGTCGATCCGCCCGTCGTCGAGCGCTTTCTCGGCGGCGGAGATGGCGGCGCTGACGTCGGCCGCGGCGATCGTCTTCGGCGGCGTCTGCGGCGCGCGATCGCAGCCCGCGCCCAGCGCTGCGAACACGGCGGGAAGCACGCTGAGGAGGGGTATGATGCGAGTTCTATGCCGCACGCACAGGCTTCCAACGCTCGGTCGGGACCGGCGAGCTCGAGCGAACTCGCGAAATCGTACTCGCCGCACGACGCCGAACCCGCGGCGCGGGCCACGTGGAAGTCGGCCGACTGCTTTCGCGCCGAGGCCGGCGCCGGCGACGAGCGCGAGCCGTACTGCATCTTCATCCCGCCGCCGAACGTGACCGCGGCGCTCCACCTCGGGCACGCGCTCAACAACTCGATCCAGGACATCCTGACTCGCGCCCATCGCATGATGGGGCACAACACGCTCTGGATGCCGGGCACCGATCACGCGGGCATCGCCACGCAGACCGTGGTGGAGAAGCGGCTCATGCTGCAGGGCAAGCGGCGCGTCGACTTCACCCGCGACGCGTTCGTCGCCAAGGTGCAGGAGTGGAAGGACGAGTACGAGGCGACGATCATCGCGCAGCTCGACGCGATGGGTTGCTCGTGCGACTTCAGCCGCACGCGATTCACGATGGATCCGGTGTGCGCGACGGCGGTGCGCGAGGCGTTCTTCCAGCTGTTCCGCGACGGGCTCATCTATCGCGGCTACCGCCTGGTGAACTGGGATCCGGTGACGCGCACCGCGCTCGCCGACGACGAGGTGGAGATGGAGGAAGTGCAAGGCCACATGTGGTACCTGCGCTATCCGCTCGCCGACGGTTCCGGGCATGTGACCGTGGCGACCACCCGGCCCGAGACGATGCTCGGCGACACGGCGGTCGCGATCAATCCGAAGGACCCGCGGGCCGCGGCGCTGCGCGGAAAGTCGGTGCGCCTCCCGATCGTCGGTCGCGTGATTCCGATCGTCGAGGACGACTACGTGGTGCTGCCGGCGGAGATCGCCGCGAAGGTCGGCGGCGACCCGAACGATCCGAAGGCCGCGTTCGCGACCGGCTTCCTCAAGGTCACGCCCGCGCACGACCCCAACGACTGGGAGATCGGCGCTCGTCATTCGCTGCCCGCGGTGAACGTGCTCGGTCCCGACGCGTCGATCTCCGATCGTCACGGCTGGGAAGACGTGTCCGCCGAGGCCCGGCAGTTCGTGGGGCTCTCGCGCGAATCCGCGCGCGAGAGGATCGTCGCGTGGTTCCGCGACCACGGGCTGCTCGAGAAGGTGCGCGAGTACGCGCACAGCGTGGGTCATTCGTACCGCAGCCACGTGCCGATCGAACCGTGGCTCAGCGAGCAGTGGTACGTGAAGGTCACCGACGATCGGCTCGCGGGCAGCGCGCTGCGGGCGATGGCTCCGGACCAGGTCGAAGGCGAACCGGCCGCGCTCAAGCGCGGATTCGCCGCGCCCGGCGACGGCGAGCTGCGCTTCTGGCCCGAGCGCTACGCGAAGACGTTCCAGGTCTGGCACGAAAACCTGCGCGACTGGTGCATCTCGCGCCAATTGTGGTGGGGGCATCGCATCCCGGTCTGGTCGGGAACGCCGACGGATGCCGAGTTCCGCGCGAAGATCGCCGCGTGGGCCAAGGCGCACCGCGTGCACGCGATCGACGCGAGCGGCGGCGTCGTGCACGTCTGCGTGCGCGACGGCGGCGACCGCGAGATCGTCTCGTGGCTCGAAGGCCAGAACTTCGCGCAGGACCCCGACGTGCTCGACACCTGGTTCAGCTCGGCGCTGTGGCCGCTGTCGACGCTGGGCTGGCCCGACCCCGCCGCGGTGGGGCTGGATCCGGCGCTTCTCGACACGTTCAACCCGAGCGACGTGCTGTGCACCGCCCGCGAGATCATCACGCTGTGGGTCTCGCGCATGGTGATGTTCAACCGCTACTTCCTCGGCGGTCGCCTGCCGTTCCGCGACGTGTTCATCCACGCGATGATCCAGGACGGCTTCGGCCAGAAGATGTCGAAGTCGTTAGGCAACGGCGTGGACCCGCGCGACATCATCCAGTCGCACGGCGCCGACGCGATGCGATTCACGCTCTGCCAGATGACGACGAACACGCAGGACGTGCGGCTTCCGGTCGATCTCATCGATCCGTTCAGCGGCACGACATTCGCGCCGAAGACCATCACGACGTCCGCCGGTTACGTCGTCGCCGACGCGATCCAGACGTCGCCGTCCGATCCGTCGAAGCGCATGGTGTCCGGCTACGGCGCCGCGACCGGCGTGGCGACGCCGACGGCGGACATGCCGCTCGCCCGCAACACGTCGTCGAAGTTCGAGCTCGGCCGCAACTTCTGCAACAAGCTCTGGAACGCGACCCGCTTCGCGCTCGCGAACCTTGGCGAAGGCAGCGGCGATCCCGTCGACGTCGCCGGCCTGCCGGTCGTCGACCGCTGGATCCTCGCGCGCCTGCACCGAACGCAGCACGCGATCGAGGACGCGCTCGCGTCGTACCGCTTCAACGAATACGCCGAGGCGCTGTACGACTTCATCTGGCGCGACTTCTGCGACTGGTACCTCGAGGCGATCAAACCGACCGTGAAGTCCGACCCACGGCAGCGTCGCGTGCTGCGCACGACGCTCGACGCGGCGCTGCGGTTCCTGCACCCGATCTGCCCCTTCGTCACCGAGACGCTGTGGCTCGCGGTGAGCGCGACCGGCGCCGCCGGCTTGCCGGGCATCAAGCTGCCGCCGAGCGACGTGCTCGCCGTGGCGGCGTGGCCCTCGATCGCCTGCTCGGTCGAGGACTCGTCCGCCGCGGCGCTCTTCGCCCGCGGGCAGGAGCTGGTGAACGCGATCCGCAACAAGCGCGGGGAGCGCCAGGTGCAACAGAAGAAGCGCATCCGGTTGCATGCGCCGCCGGAGATCCTGGGACTGATCGAGGCGAACCAGGGCGTGGTCGAGCACCTCGCCGGGCTCGAGTCGACGGCACGGCTCACGCCGGACCGCTCGGCGGACGCGGTGGCGTTCGCGTTCGAGGGGCAGGAGGTGGTCTTGTCGGGACTCGTCGACGCCGTCGATGCAGACGCCGAGCGTTCGCGTCTCGAGAAGACGATCGCGGAGCGCGAGCGGCAGATCACCGGCTTCAAGGGGAAGCTCGAGAATCCCGGATACCTCGCGAAGGCGAAGCCCGAATTGGTCGAGGAAACGCGAAAGAAGCTGGCCGAAGCCGAGGCGGACCTGGCCGCGGCGCGACGATTGGTGCAGTCGCTCGGCGGCTGATCGTGTGATCGAGTTCGCGCAGCCTGCGCCGCGAGTTCGCCGCAACCGCAGCGATGCTCGCCCGTTGGAGGTGCCGAACCTCCGGCACGCGCCGGTAGGATGCAACGCGACTCTGTTCGCTCACCGCAGGACCACCGCATGCGACGACTCGGGCTACCGCGGGCACGAACGATCCGCTCGATGAGCTTGGCCGGTCGTTCCGCCGCGTCGATCGTCTGCTCGGCGATCGCCTGCGCTGGCTGCACGCCCGCGCCGTCGCCCACCGCGATTGCCGATCGCCCGCCGTCGACGATGGCGCAGCCGATGGCCGCGTCGGCGCCCTCCGCGGCGGCGCTGCCCGCCGCGCCCACGGTCACGGCCGAGCCGTGGAAGTGGGAGAGCGGCGGCGTCTCGACGCCAGGCGAAACGCTGATCACCGCGCACTACCGCGTCAACGTGACGCTGCGCGAAGGCTCGCTCAAGCGCATGTTCCCGATCTTCGCCGAGGCCGCGCTCGAGCACTACACCACCGCGCTCGGACGACTGCCCGATCCGCCGCATGCGCTCGAGACGATGCTCTTCGGTTCGCGGACGCAGTGGGAGGACTTCACGAAGGAGCGGCTGGGCGACGACGCGGGGACGTATCTCGCGCTCGGTCGCGGCGGCTACACGATCGACGCGCTCTCGGTGCTGTACGACCTCGGGCGTTGGGACACGCTCGCGCTCGCCGCGCACGAGGGCTGGCACCAGTACACCCAGGCCACGTTCAAGCACTCATTGCCGGTGTGGCTTGAAGAGGGATTGGCGACGTACATGGAAGGGCACCGGTGGGGACGCAACGAGGATCGCCCGACGTTCGCGCCATGGCGAAACTTCGAGCGCTTCGGCGAACTGCGCGAGGCCGCGCGGGCGGACGAGCTGATTCCGCTCGACGAACTCATCGAAGGCGCGCCGCAGCGGTTCCTCCGTCGCGACGGGCGCAGCAAGCTCCTGACCTACTACGCGCAGGTCTGGGCGCTGACGCACTTCATCGCCGAAGGCGAAGGCGGCCGCTACCGCGCGGCGTTGGAGACGTTGCTGCAGGACGCGGCCGCAGGCCGACTCGCGGGCAAGGTCGCCACGAGCCCGCACCTGCCGCCGGGGCGTCCGCGCAGCATGGCGAGTCGCCTCGGGAAGGCCGTGGTGCTCGCGTATCTCAATCCCGACTTCGCCGAGTTCAAGCAGAACTACGACCGCTTCGTCGCGGCGCTCGTCGATCGCGGCATGGGTGACTACATCGGGCGCGGCGAGAGTCCGGTGAAGGCGATGAACCTCGACGCGCCGCGCTGAGGTGCGCTCCGCGCGTCATGTGCGTCTGATTCAGCGCGGAGGGACGCACGATTCACGGCGCCACGAACGAGCGCGGTGGGGCAACCAAGCGAGCCGCCTTGAACTCTGCCTCGAACTCCGCGTGCCCTCCGCGTCCTCCGCGCCTTCGTGTTGAACGAAAGAACCTCGCGCAGCGCACCGCGCTCAGCGCGCGATCTTCTCAGCCAAGAATCGCGCCACGCGGTCTTTTGCGTCGGCGCCGAGGCGGCCGAAGCCCGCGTGCTCGTACGGCGCGCCGGTCTTCTCATAGACGTGCATCGTGACGAGGTCGGCGCGGCCGGTCCGTGCGACGAGCGCGTCGAGGAACTCACGCTGACCGTCGAAGCGCACCCACTCGTCGTAGCGGTTGTGCAGGACGAGGAGCGGAATGGCACGCCACGCGTCGAGGTGATCGATCGGGTTCAGTCGCGCGACGATCTCGGGACCGCCGCGCAGGAGATTCGGCTGCCACGTCCACGAGCCGGTCGTGCACTCGACGACGGCGCACTCGAACCGATGCGGACGGCAGAGGCGCGCGAGCGTCGCCATGCCGCCCGCGGACATGCCGCCGATCGCGACGCGCTCGAGATCGAGCCCGCCGGTCGCACCGAGTTCATGCGCCGCGTCGACGATTGGATCGATCTCCTCGACCATCGTCGCGACGAGTTCGGCGGTGCGCTCGAGCGTCTGCCACGATTCGTCGCGCCGTTCACCGTGTCCCGGCAGGTCGACGGCGACCGTGGCGATGCCGGCGCGGAGAAGCCGCTGATAGCGACCCGGATCGAGCTCCTTGTTCACCGAGCGGCCGTGCATCCAGAGGAGCCACGGACGCAAGGGCAGATCGCTCGCGCCCTCGTGCCAGTCCGGATGCGCGACGAGCGCGGGCACGCCGGCGAGCGTGATCCAGCGAGTCTTCTCCCGGAGCGACGCGGGCAGACCCGAGAGGTCAGGCATCGTGCTTTCCCGCCGTCGACGCGAGGCCGGTCGGCCGAGGCCCCCACGGCATCGCCAGGGCGGAGATCGACATCGCGGTGCCGAAGTTCGCGCTGCGCGGGAACACGCGGTCGTTCCACGTGCCGTCGGCGTCGCGCACCTGGAAGAACAGGTCGACGAGTTTCGCGCGATAGTTCTCGCGCAACGTCGGCGGCAACAGTTCGATCGCCAGCGCCGCGTGGTGGAAGCCGTAGAAGAAGTAGTACGGAGCCACCATGTACGGCGGCTCGTGGGTGCCTTGCTGCTTGCGCCGCGCTTCGAGGGCCTGCCAGTGCCGCAGGAAGCTGTCGAGGGCGAACTGCAGCCGATCGGAGTTCGATCGGCCGACGAGGAAGAGCGCGCTCTCCGTCGCCACCATGCGACCGATCGCGCCGGGAATCTGATCGGGCCGGTCGCGCGCCGGCTTCGCGGCGCTGTAGTCGACGTAGCCGCTCTCGGTGCGGGCGTTCTCGAGCGCGGTGATCGCTCGAGCGAGGACGCCTTCGTCGATCGTGCGTCCCGACGCCTTTGCCTCGACAAGCGCCATGACGCCCGGCGCCGTCATGAACGGCGAACTGGGGCAAGGCGTCTCGAGGCCGGGCCGACGCGCGTAGTTCCAGCCGCCGGCGCTCGGGATTTCGGTCGACTGCAGCGCGTGCAGGTACCAGTCGATCGCCCGCCGTACGCGCTCGTCGCGTCCTTCCGGAACGGCCTTCGCCCGCTCGAGCGCGAGCAGGAAGCGAAGTCCGTAGCAATGGCCCCAGCCGCGCACGTCGTAGCCGCCCTTGTAGACCTTCGGGTCGGGACTCATGAGCGGCTCGTCGATCGCGGCGCACACGAAATCGCAGGCGCGGGCGACGGCGGTCTTGCGCTCGGCGTCCTTCGCATAGCCGTCGGACTCGAGCAGCACCTGCGCGACGATCGACGTGCCGCCGACGCGATAGCCGTACGGAATCTTGCCGCCGACGCGGTACACGCCTTCGTACGGCCACTCGGCCTTCGGCGCGTCGGCCGCGCCGCCGAGCGACTCCTGCATCGCGACGAGCTTCGGTACGCAGGTCGTGATTGCGTCGCGCACGCGATCGGCCATGACCGGCGGGGCGGGCGGATAGGCGATGTGCAGCGCGACGACGGCGACGGTCGGAATGCAGGGCAGCATGTCAGGATGGTGAGTTCGGGTTCGCCGACACCGGCGACGGGGCGGGCATGTAGAGGAACACCTTCATCTCGCGGCCGTACTCGTGCGGTTCGGGACCGACGAAGCCTTCGATCGTTCGCTCGTGCGGCGCGAGGTCGATCGGCGAGCGCAGGACGACGAAACCCTTGTCGGCCATGACGGAGCGGAGTCGGCGAATCTGCTCGAGCACCCGCTTGCGCCCGCCGTCGTCGAGCATCGTCGCGTACGGCGGATCGACGAAGACGATGTCCACCGGCCTCGGGGCCCGCTCGATCGCGACCGGTCCGAGCGCGTCGCCCTGAATGGCGACGGCGCGGTCTCCGCATCCGAGCGATTGGATGTTGGCCTGCAGGAAGCGGTAGACCTCGCGGTCGCGCTCGAAGCAGACGACTTCCTTCGCGCCGCGCGAGGCCGCCTCGAGTCCCATCGTTCCGACGCCCGCGAACAGGTCCAGCACGCGAGCGCCCTCGAACCAGCCGCGCAACAGGTTGAAGAGCGACTCCTTCACCCGCGCCGCCATCGGGCGCGTGCGATCTTCACCCTCGGGTGCGGCGAGTTGGCGCGAGCGGTATTCGCCGGCCTGGATGCGAAGCATGCGCGCATCGTACGGAATGTGCCGCGCGGGCAACGGCGGAGCGCGTCGGCCAACGGCGCGGCGATGAAGTGGACTCGTCGATCGGCCGATGACTCGACCGAGAGCAATCGATGGACTCCGCGCACAACGACATCCTGACGGCCACGTTCACCGAGGCGGTGCAATCGGTGTTTCGAACGATGCTGCGCCAAACCGCGACCGGCGGCACCGGTTCGAACGACCCGTCGGCATCGAAGGAGCGGCTAATCCGGTCGTCGATCAGCCTGTGCGGCGGCATCCCCGGCTCGATGACGCTCGTCATGCGCGAGTCCGTCGCGCTCGCCGCGCTCAAGGCGATGACCGGCGGCGTCGTCGGCGTCGGCACGCAGCAATTCTGCGACGCGATGGGGGAACTGGCCAACATGATCGCCGGCCACGCCGCGCCGCGCGTTCCCGGACGTCGATTCGCCATCTGTTGCCCGAAGACTCTCGTCGTTTCCGGCGAGGAGAAGGGCGTTGGCGCGAAGACCGCGGACGGGGCTGCCGATGGGAGTTGCCTGAAGATCCCATTCAGCGCCGCGATCGGCGCCTTCACGCTCGAGATCCGGCTCGCCGGTCTCGGGGGTGAGGCGAAGGCGGCGTGAGGAGCGCGGCATGGATCCGGCCTTGCGAGTAATGCTCGTCGACGATTCGAAGACGATGCGCAACATCCAGCGCACGATGTTGACGCAGCTCGGGGTCGTCGACATCGAGGAAGCGCAGGACGGCCAGGACGCGCTCAGCAAGATCGGGGCCTTTCGCCCGGGACTCGTGCTTGTCGACTGGAACATGCCGACGATGGACGGCCTCACGTTCGTGAAGGCCGTGCGCGGCCGCGGCATGACGATGCCCATCATCATGGTCACGACCGAGGCCGAGAAGACCAAGGTCATCGCGGCGATTCGCGCCGGCGTCAACAACTACGTCATCAAGCCGTTTACCCCCGAAGCCCTTGCCGCACGGATCGAGGAGACGCTGGTGAAGTGCGCGGCGGCCTAACAGGCTCGTAGGAACCTTCCTCCGGGCTGCGGTCGAGCCTTCGAAGCGAGATTCTTGGCAGCGGGCTAACGCGTCCGCCATCCGCGGTCCGCGCCGGCGCGAGCCGCCGCGAGGATGAGCACGACCGCACCGAAAATCCGGGGGTGCACGGGCGATGGAACGGAGCGTCGCCCATGTAGCATGGGAGTTCGTCGTCAACTCGGGGGAGCGAGGTGCAGAGATGTTGGTGTCCGTCATCGCAGTGCTCGGGTGGTCGCTCGCGGCCGCCGATGCGCCGCCGCGCGGCTTGTGCCGTCTGGCGGGATCGGTGATCCAGAAGCACGAAGGCGTGTGCGTGAGCGAGAGCGAGCGGGCCCAGGCGCTCGGCCGCATCGCGGCCAATCGGGCGCGACTCGGCCTGTCGCGCGACTCGGTCCAGCCGAGCGGATCCGGCACGGCCGACGACCCGTTCGCTGGCCTGCTTTATCGCTTCTGGCCGCAGTCCGGCACCTGGTTTCAGGATCTCCTGCCGCCGGGCTACGTGGACGATGACGCCGCGCCGGGCACGTTCATCGACTACGCGTGCCACCCGTTCACCTACGACGGACACGCGGGCATCGACTCGGGCATCAAGACCTTCGAGGAGAAGGAAGTCGGCGTGCCGGTCTTCGCGGCGCTCGACGGCGTGGTGATCGACGCGCACGACGGCGAGCCCGACGACAACACGTTCCCGCAGGGCGTATCGAACCTCGTGGTCATCGACCACGGGTTAGGTCGCGAGACCTGGTACTTCCACTTGCGGAAGAACAGCGTGGCGGTGCAGGTCGGCCAGTTCGTCAAGGCAGGCACGCAGGTGGGCTCGTGCGGTTCGAGCGGCTACAGCTGGGGACCGCATCTGCACTTCGAAAGCCGACAGATCGATCAGGTCTTCGATCCGTTCGCCGGCGCGTGCCGGGCGGGCGCGAGCGGGTTCGTGAACCAGCCGCCCGAGAGCCTGACGAATGCCATCGTCGACGCCGCCGTCACCGACGTCGATCTCACGCCGGTCACGGTCAATCCGCCGTACGCGGTGCCGCACACCGGACAGGTGACCCTTGCGACGCCGCACACGAACTTCTGGCTGTGGACCATCAATCTCCCCGCGAACTCGACGTGGCACATCAAGTTCAAGCGGCCGAACGGAACCGTCGCGTACGACACCGGCGCGTATCCCTTCTTCAACACCGAGCTCTATCGCGTCGCGTGGTTCTGGTGGCAGTTCTCGATCGACGACATGCACGTCATTCCGGGGCAGTGGACCATCGAGATCCTCTTCAACGAGCAGTTGATGACCACGCTCCCGGTGACCGTGAACGCGACGTTCAACCCTTCGTTCAATCGCGCTCCGGCGGCGATCTCGCTCGCCCTCGAGCCGGCGGCGCCGAAGGCTTCGGACGCGATCACGTGTCGCGTCTCCGCGCCGCTCGTGGTCGACGACCTCGACTACGACATCGTGCGCTACCAGTACGTGTGGAAGGTGAACGGCTCGGTGGTGCGCAGCGCCGTCTCGTGCGGGCGGAGCGACATGCTGCCGCGCGATGCGGCGCAGCCCGGACAGACGATCGCGTGCACCGTGACGCCGAGCGACGGCAAGGTGAACGGCGCGCCGGTCACCGTGAGCGTCGTCGCGCCGCCGCTCTGTTCGGGGGATCTGAACGGCGACGGCAAGGTCGACGCGGCGGACCTCGCCACGCTCCTCGGCATGTGGGGCGCGTGCCCGTAACGGCGCGCCGCCGAGCGCGACCGCCGCGGGCCACGCCGTACCATGGCCGCCATGCGCGTGTGCGTGATTCTTCCCGCCGCAGGCAGCGGCACTCGATTCGGCGGCGACAAGCTCTCGCAGGACCTTGGCGGACGGCCCGTGCTGCTGCGCACGGTCGAACTCTTCACCAAGCGCGACGAGGTCGCGCACATCGTGGTCGCGGCGCCGCCGGACGCGCTCGATGAGTTTCGCATGCGATTCGCGGCGCAGCTCAGCTTCCACGGCGCCCGCGTCGTGGAAGGCGGGCGGCGCGAGCGATGGGAAACGGTCAAGCTCGCGCTGGCCGCGGTGCCCGACGACTGCACGCACGTCGCGGTGCACGACGCGGCCCGACCCGCGGCGTCGCCAGAGTTGCTCGATCGCGTCTTCGCGGCGGCACAGGTGCACGACGCGGTGATTCCCGGCATTCCCGTCACGTCGACGCTGAAGCGCGTGGGTGAGCAGCTTCTCGCGGGGGCCGAGGACGACGCGCTCGCGTCGGCGATCCTCGGCGACGTCGGGAAGGAGCGGTCGAGCGCCCGAGCCGTCCTCGAGACCGTGCCGCGCGCCGGGCTCGTCGCGGTGCAGACGCCGCAGGTGTTCACGACGTCTTTGCTGCGCCGCGCGTACGCGGCCGGCGATCCATCCGGCGCGACCGACGACGCGCAGCTCGTCGAGCGACTCGGCGAGCGGGTGGTCGTGGTCGACGGCGAAGCCCGCAACCTGAAGATCACGACGCAAGACGACCTGTCGCTCATCCGCCTCGTCCTCGGGGCGCGAGAGCCGGACGCGAAGCCCGCCCACAAGCGATTCTGAGCCCGAGTCGAGCACCCCATTCGCCAATGAAACCGCCATGCTCTTCATGATCATCGAACGATTCCGGGACGGCGACGCGGCACCCGTCTATCGGCGCTTCCGCGCGGAGGGGCGCCTCGCGCCGAGCGAGCTGCGCTACGTCGCGAGCTGGGTCAGCGACGACTTCCGGGTCTGCTATCAGGTCATGGAGTGCGACGACCCGGCGCATCTCGAGACGTGGATGTCGCGCTGGCGCGATCTCGTCGACTTCGAGGTCGTGCCGGTGATGACCTCGGCGCAGGCAGTCGAGCGGATCGCGCCGCGGCTGTGACTCGGCACGCAAGGCAACGTGCGGCGCGGTAGCGTGCGGACATCCAAGGAGAACGCGATGCGCCACGTCCTGCCGAATTCGCGGTTGATGGAATCGACGATGCAGAGCGCGTTGCGACGAGGAGCCAGGATCGTGGCGCTCGTGGTTCTCGCAGGTGTCTCCGCGTTCGCCGTGCACGGTTGCGGTGGCGCGGCCCCCGGCAGTCCGCCGAACGGCGGCGGCGCGGGCGCGACGCCCGCGCCGGCCCCAACGCCGGCTCCGTCAGGCGTCGCGTTCGAGGGCTCCGCGGACGCTCCGTACAGCTTCCGCCACGTCGTCGAGTGGACGGTCGCTCCCGGCGAGGCTCGCCCGGACACGAAGACGCGCGACACCGTCGTGAGCTCACCGAACGGATCGCGCGTGGAGATCGCGATCGTGCGCGACGCGCGGCCGCCGAAGGCGCTTCTCGGTCAGATCGTCCAAGGCATCGCGCAGAACGGCTATCGATTGGGCGGCCTCGGCGACGTGCGCGAGCTCGGCGCGTTCCAGGGCACCGGCCAGCAGTTCGCCGCGAACAACGCCAACGGCACGGCGCGACTTCAGGTGCTCGTCGTCGAGATCTCGGAGACCGAGCGCCTGGTGCTGACGACGTGGATGGTCGACGCCGACAGCAAGTCGGGCAATCGCGCGATCAACCTCATCACGAACTCGCTGAAGCTGAATTCGCGGTAGGCGACGCGAGCAGCGACATTCGTCGCGGCATCAGGGGGCGATCGTCTTGTCCTCGCGCGTGCCGTCGGCGTAGCGCACCACGACGTCGAAGTGCTCGCCACGCGCGAGGCGGAGCGACACGGTGGTCTTGGCGTCGGCGAGGCGGTAGCGGTCGACCAACTCGCCGTTCCAGATCGCGTCGACGGTGGCCGGTCCCGGCTTGGCGAGCACGAACGGCACGTCGATCGGCGCCGTGTAGAAGCGCGTCACGTTGAGCGCGGGGACGTAATCGATCTCCCATTCCCATGGCAGCGGGAAGTGCTTGCCGGTGCGCCGCCACGTCGACGCCCACACCGCGTGCGCCCAGTCGTCGGGGTTCGTCTCGGTGCGGCAGCGCTCGTTCACCCAGTTCTCGCCGCGCGGATCGCTTCCGGTGTCGCCGACGTTGAACCAGCGGTCGCGCGTCGACTTGCCGTCGGGCGCGTCGTTGGCGAACACCTCGACCCAGGTGTGGTTTCCCTGTACGACGGTCCACGCCGGACATCCGACGCAGCGCGCGGGGATGCCGCACGCGCGGCACGCGTCGACGAGGAGGATCGACAGTCCGGTGCACGACGCGAAGCCGAGTTCCATCGACTCGTACGGGCTCTGATCGGGCTTCTTGCGCTTGCTCGCGTGATAGTGCACGTTCACCGCGTCATTGAGGTGATCGTTGATCCAACGCACCGCGGACATGCGGTCGCCTTGCTTCCATGCCTCGGCCTGGAACCGCTTCACGAAGTCGCCGCGCCAATCGTCGCGCCGCTCGTTCACGTTCGCGTACGGCAGGATGTACTGGAAGAACATCTGCTCGGAGATGTCCGAACCCCACGGCGCGCCGCGCCACGCCTCGTACGCGAGATGCACGTTCGCGAGGAGAAACTCCGCACTCAGGCTGCGCAGGTCACGCTCGGGCATCGTGGCCACGAGGAACGCCATGCCCGGCCGCATCTCCGGCTCGACGCGATCGAGCGCGATGCGGAGTTCGTTCGCGTTGTCGCCGGCCATCTCGAGAGCCTTCTCGAGCGCGGGTCGGTCGCGATCCGGCAGGCGATCCCAAAGCCTGGCCATGTCGACGTCACCGCGCGGAGCGCGATCGGTCGAACTCGTCGGCGCCGTCGCGACGGCGGCGCTCTTCGCGGGGGCCGGGGTGTTGCAGGCGCCGGCGAGGATCAGGGCGGACAGGGCGGCGCAGGCGGTCGGGCGGAGCATGCGTCGAATGCTACCGACGCGCGGGTCGCGCCGCGATTTCGGCGCGCGGCCGCGTCAGCACCCACGCGATGCGCACCACGATCGCAAGACACGCGATGATCACCAGCAACTGGCCGACGCGCCAGATCGCATGGTCGATGCCGGCGCGGCCGGTGCGGGCTATCTCCTCCAGTCGTCGCGTCGCCTCGTCGGACGCGAGGATCTGGTTCGCCTGGCCGATCGCGCTGCGGAGGTCCGACGACGCCACCGCGAATCGCTCGCTCGCGGCCGAGAGCGCCGTGAGATCGAGCGGCTTGCCGTCCGGGCCGCGCGTGAGGTCGCGTAGCGCGGTGCTCACGCGTTCGGCGGCCTCGATCGTGAGCTTGAGCTCGGCGATCGTCGCCTGCGCGTCCGGCAGCGTCGCGTGGATCTCGGCGGCGGCGTTCCGGAGTTCGCCCGCGAACTCCGTGAGTCCCTTGGTGTCGATGCCTTCGGCCGCTTCGACCGCGCGGCCGAGATCCTGCGCCGTCGCGCGGGCTCGCTCGATGCCTTCCGCGAGCGATCGCATGGCGGCGCTCGACTCGCCGAGTCGCGCGTCGAGCGTCGCGGGCAACTGCCGCAGCGCCTGCGCTTCGGGCGAGTCGGTCACCGCGGCCACGACGCGATCGGCTTCGGCCCGAAAGGTCGGAGGCAGCGCCTCGACCGCCTGCACCAGCCGGTCGTCCGCGGGGGCCGGCGCCGGCTCGCGCGGCGCGACCGTCGAGCACGACGCGAGGGCGACGAGCGCGAGGCTTGCCGCGGTGGCGCGGACGGAGCATGCGAAGGGCAAGAGACGCATCGTGTGCGAGAGCTTAGGAGAATCGTCGCCGGTCGCTACCGAACGCGCTTGCCGCCGACGGTGAGCGTCGTCGGCGTCCCTTGACGCAGCGCGCGTCGCGAGGCTGCGCCGCTCGGGCAGCCGGGGCACGGGCCGGCCTTGCTGCGTCGCGCGAGCAGGGGACGAACCACGGCGCCGAACGCGCCAAGCGCGACGAGCGTCGCGGCCCAGAATTGCCAGTCGCCGAGCGGAAGCGAACTCATGCGGAACCCCCCCAACGCAACGCGTGATAGGCGAGGAACGCGGCCGCATAGGCCAGTCCCGACATCCAGGCGAACTGGAGCGCTGCCCATTTCCACGAGCCGCTTTCGCGCCGCGTCACCGTGAGGGTCGGAAGGCACTGCATCGCGAGGACGAAAAAGACGAGCAGGCTGGCGCTCGACGCCGGCGTGAAGAGCGGCGTGCCGTCGTCGCGCCGCGCGCCGTCGAGTGCGTCGACGACGCCCTGGTCGTGGATGTCCTCGGAGGTGCCGACAAGCACGGTCATCGTCGATACGAATACCTCGCGCGCGAGGAACGCCGTGAGCACGCCGACGGTGAGCTGCCGATCGAACCCGATCGGCGCGAACACCGGCTGCACGGCGCTGCCGAGGATGCCGGCGAACGAATGTCGCGCCTGCTCTTGGCGCGTGAGTCGGGTCGCCTCGTCGCGCATCGACGTCGCGGTGCCTTCGTCCGCCGCGACCTGCGCCGCCGCCTCGAGCGCCAGCGCCTGCGGCGGCGGCGCGATGCGCGGGAACGCCGAGAGCCACCACATGACGATGCAGATCGCCATGATCACGGTGCCCGCGTTCGTGAGGAACGTGCGGGCGCGATCGATCGTCCCGAGCGTCGCCGTGCGCAGCGACGGCCATTTGTAGCTCGGCAGCTCGAGCACCATCGGGCGCGAACGACCCTTGAGAATCGTCGAGCGGAAGAGGAGCGCGGAGAAGAGCGCCGCCGCGGCGCCCAGCACGTAGCAGGCGGCGAACGCGAGGCCCGCGACGAACGGTTGGTCCCGGAAGAGGAGCGTGGTGAGGAGGACGTAGACCGGCACGCGGGCCGAGCAACTCATGAACGGCGCGACGAGGATCGTCGCGAGCCGATCGTGGCGGTCGGGAATCAGTCGCGTGCTCATGATGCCGGGCAGGGCGCAGGCGTGGCTCGACAGGAGCGGCACGAACGCCTGTCCCGGAAGGCCGAACCGACACATCACGCGGTCCATCACGAACGCCGCCCGCGCGAGGTAGCCGGTGTCCTCGAGCAGCGTCAAGAGGAAGAAGAGCAGGCAGATTTGCGGCAGGAAGACGACGGTGCCGGAGATGCCGCCCAGCACGCCGCCCGCGAGGAGATCGGTGAGCACTCCCGTCGGCAGCGTCGTGCGCACGAACTCGCCGACCGCGCCGAAGAGCGACTCGATGAGATCCATCGGCACCGTCGCGAGCTTGAAGATCGTGAAGAAGAGACCACCCATGACGAGCGCGAAGATGAGCGTGCCGAGCACGGGATGCGTGAACGCGCTGTCGAGCCGATCGGCGATCGTGTCGTGGTCGGTGCCGCGAGCGCGGAGGCCGCCGACCGATTCCTCGACGATGCGCGCGGACCACTCGGCCATCGTCTCGCCGTCCGAGGGCTGCGGTCGGCAGGGGGCCGCTTGCGCGAGGGCCGCGACGAGCGCGTCGACGCCCTCGCCGCTGCGCCCGGACACTTCGACGACCGGACAGCCGAGTCGCGCGGAGAGGAGCGCCTCGTCGATCGACAATCCCTTGCGGGCCGCGATGTCGCACATCGTCACCGCCACCACGATGTCGAACGGCGATCGCGCGACGCTCGCGAGGAATTGCAGGTTGCGGGCGAGATTCGTCGCGTCGATCACGACGATGAGCGCGTCGGGCCGACAGTCGGCGAGTCGTCCGGCGAGACACTCGCGGCAGAGCTTCGACTCCGGCAAGTCGAGGTCGAGCGCGTAGACGCCCGGCAGGTCGACGACTTCGACGGATCTGCCGCCGCGCGTGCAGGTGCCGACGTGCGCGTCCACCGTCGAGCCGGGGAAGTTCGCGGTCTTGGCCCGCAGTCCGCAGAGGCGATTGAAGAGCGTCGTCTTTCCGACGTTCGGATTGCCGATCAGCGCGATGCGACGCCGAGTGACCGCGACGCCGTCCGTCGCTGGGCCGAAGGACCCGCTCGTGCCGTGGGAGACGTCGACCGCGTCGCGCGTCATCGCCGGCGTTCCGCTCGGTTCGTTCGAACGTGGGTCGTCGGGCGGAGCACGCGGGAGTTGCTCACTGAGCGCGCTGCGCGCGGCACTCGTTGAGGGGGCAATCGCACGGGGTCGTGAGGATCTTGGTCGCGACGTCGGCGGAGAGTCCGAGCCGGGTCGCGCAGGCGGCGTGGCCGTCCTGTCCGACGGTCTCGATGATGCAGGGGGTTCCCGCGCGGCAGATCCGCACGGCCGCGCGGTCGCCGAGTCCCATCGCCTCGAGGAGCCGCGTCTCGTCCTCGTGAAGAGTCTCCAACTCGACGATCGCCCGGTCGCCGCGCTTGAGCTGCGAGAGCGGAATGCGAATGGGAGGTCGCTGGGACTCGGTCACGGCTGGCACGGTCATGGATCGGACCCTCTGAAATGTATTGCGACTGAGTCTCAATGGCAAGCCAGGCGACCCGTCGCGACGACGCATGCTCAGATCCTTCAACCGGCAAGCTCCGCACAAGTCGGCCTTCGGCACGCCCGATAGACGCGGCATGCGCGTCTGGACCAATACGTCGTTCCGGTCTCTGGACCTGCTTGCCGGCCCCGAGCCCCCGCCGGAAGCACCGTCGGATGCAGCAGGAGCTGCGGCTGCGGAAGTCTCCCGACTCCTGCGCCGCGTGGCCGCCGAGGGGGGCTCGATCACGCTCCTCCGGCCCGATGCGGGCGTGCGCTACCTTCCGATCGTCGCGCGCATCGAGTCCCTCGCCGACGACTCGGTGACTATTGGTCGCCCGACCTACCGACCGGGACAGCGAGCCATGGCGCCCGGCGAGCGGTTGACGCTGCGGCTCGGCTTCGACGACGGAAGCTACGAAGGCGAGACCTCGGTCCTCGTCAAATACGCGCCCGACGGCGACGGCGGTCGCACCACCACGTACAAGCTCGCGCGTCCCGAAGTCTTGGTCGCCGACGACCGGCGCGGCGGCGAGCGCATTCGACTTGCCTACGAGGCGCCGCCGCAGGCGGAGTTCTTCTGCGCTCCGCGACACAAGCCGCTTGGCCATGGCCACGTGGTCGACCTCGCGGCGGGCGGACTGCGCGTGCGCTCGCACGACGCGAATCTTCGTGCCGGCGATCGCGTCGTCGTGCGAGCCCGGCTGAGCGACGACGCTCGCGTTCACGCGATCGGCGTGGTGGTCCACGCCGGTCCATCCGCGGACGGCGCGACCGACGTCGGCGTCCGCTTCCAGACGTCGCAGCCGGAGATCGAACGGTTCATCCGATCCGTGTCCGTCGCGCACGCCGCGCGGCATCTCGCTCGCCGCGCGTAGCGATGCGGCAGCGCGGCCTCACTTCTTGATCATGCCGCTGAGTTCGTCGAGGTTGTCGCTGATCGAGGCCAGCAACTGCGAGGTTTCCTTTGACAGCGTGCTGGCCTGGTCGGCGCTCGCGGTCTTCAGCTTGTCGAGGATCTCGCCCGCCTTCTTGAAGTGGCGGTCGAGATCCGTCACGAGCTTCTCGGCGGCGGGCTTCACGCTCTCGGAGAGCGAGGCGACCTTGGGCTTGAGGCTTTCGAAGGTGCTCTTCGCGGTGTCGTAGGTCTTCTGCAGACCGGCGACGGCCGAGTCCTTCGCTTGCGAGCCCGCATCCTTCGCCTTCTCGACCGCGCTGCCGATCTTCGCCGCAGCGTCGCTCAGCGGCTGCTTCTCGCCTTCGCAACCAATTGCCGCCACGGCCGCGACGAGTCCGCACATCGCGATTCGAACGCCGAACTTCTGCATGCGCATCATGGGTGTTCCTCCAGGGCTCGCGCACCTCGACGTTCCTGCCGAGCGTGCGTGGCTCGACACGATCGTACGGGCCGGCGCGAACTACGGGTTCGGTGCGTCCGATGCCTCGGTCGGTGCGTCCAAGCCCTTCGCCCGACGGTACACCGCCCGCTTTGATGCGTATTCGGCGGGAGCGACCGCGAGATCGGGCTCTTCGCCGCGGAGCGATTGCTCGTGCAGTTTCTTCAGGAACGGCACGCACCACTGGCAGCCGGTTCCCGCACCGAGACACTCCGACAACTGGCTCGCCACCGCGGGACGCTCGCGGGCGATGAAGTTCCGGAGCTTGCGCAAGCTCACGTGGAAGCAGAGACAGACGTCGTCGTCGGGTTGCATGCGGGTCGATCGAGCGTCACGCGAGCGACGCGTCAGGGCGAGCCTGCCCCGTTGGGAGAGGTCGGACCGTTCGGCGGCGTGGGCGCGTTGGGGGCAGCGGGTTTCGCCGCCTCCTGCCGTGCGGGCACGAAGCTTTCAACGACCAATTCCTGCCGCAACTCCACGCCCGGGCCGACCAGCGGCGGATGGTTGAAGACGCCCGGGTCCATGCGGTTCGGATTCGCCACGAATCTCGGCGCGAAAACCGCGGAGAGCACCCATCGCTCCGGCGGGGCTGCGCGGCCCACGCGTTCGCTGTAGCGCTTCGCCTGCCGCGCATCGAGCGTGATCTCGAACGCTTCGCCGATGGGCGCTCCGGTCGCCTCGTCGAGGACGGTCACCTGGACGGTCACGCCGTCCGACCGGATCTGTGCCTTGCCGTGCTGCACCAGCCAGCGCACCGACTTCCGCCACTCGCGGTTCATCGCCGCGGTCCAGCGCTCGATGCGGCGCTGCAGCCGCACGCCGGCGGCGTCTGCCGACTCGTTCGGAGCCGCCGCGACGCTCGCGTCGGTGAACTCGCTCGCATAGGCCTGCTGCGCGAAGCGGAGGAACGTGTCCGGGCTCGCGAGCGCCTGATCGGCGGGGATCTCCGCTGGCGGCGTCGCGGGTGCGCTGGCGTTGGATCCTCCCGCCTTCGACGCCTGGGCCGCGGCGAGATCCTTCTCGAGCTCCCGAATGCGCTCCTTCGCGGCCTCGAGTTCCTTCTCCAACTCCTCGATGCGGCGCTGCAACTCGACGGCGACCTCGGGCGGCATGGAGTTCGGGGTCGTCGGCGGCGTGGCCGCGGGCGGGGTCGCGGCAGGCGGGGTCGCCGCTGGCGGCTCCGGACTCCGTGCCGCCACCGGGCCGTTCACCACGAGGCCACTCACCACGAAGCAACCGACGGCGATGAAGCGGCGAGATCCGCCGAACAGGGCGCATGCACGGCGAGAAAACCCGTCACGAGAGGTCATGTGCGGAACTCCAAGGGGGCGCGCACCGAAGAACACGTCGGGCGTCCGAATCATAATGATCGGACGTCTCGCTTCTCCGTCGAGAACCCTTCGTCGGTTGCACGTCGGTACGAAACGCTTGCGGAGAGCGCTGGCGAGAACGCCGATCTTCTCCGAGAAACCAGATCGCTCGGCAGGGATCGACCAGCGGGGTTCGGGATACGATCGAGCCGACTCGCCCGGCGGACGCGTCAGGTCGGCCGGAGCGGCGGGTTCGGGACGATTGGCAGTGCGCATCGCGCCTCTGGCGCAGACCGCCCAACGGAGCTTGCCATGGACGACATCAGTCAGATCGTCGAGTTCGCGCGGCGCCGTCTTTCGACGAACCGCTTTCTCCGCGGCGTGCACTTGGGGCTGGTTGCCGTGGCGACGCTCGGACTCATGCTCGTCTTGCTGGCGAAGTCGTCGCCTGCGATCGCCCTTCCGTGGACGTGGGTGTTCGTCGCCGCTGGCACGGTGCTCGTCGCGGCGGGTATTGCGGCGATGCGCGTCGGGCGGATGGGGGGTCTCTCGCTCGCGGTGCTCGTCGACGAGCGCCTCGGTCTGAAGGAGCGGCTGTCGACGGCGCTCGCGGTGCGCGAGCGCGGCGACGCGTTCGCGCGGGCTGCGGTCGCCGACGCGGTCACGCTCGCGAAGGACGCGCGAACGCGCGAATCGCTGCGGCGCAACTTCCCGTTGCAGGCGCCGTCGAACTCGTGGATCGGACTCGCGATCGCCGCGGTCGCCACGGTGCTGTGGTTCGTCCTTCCGCAAGGCGATCTCTTCCGTCGCGACGCGGTTTCGCAAACGGAACTCGCCGTCGCGAAGAAACAGTCCGACGAGGCCATCAGCAAGGTGGTCGACACGATCAAGCAGAACGACCGGTTGGCAGAGGCGCTCGGCAAGAAGGTCGAGTCTCCCGCGACGAACGGGCTCGATCCGGCGAAGGAACTCACGAAGACGCCCGAGGAGGCCAAGCTCGAGGCGATGAAGAAGCTCGCCGAGATGCAAAAGGCGCTCGACACCGTACTGAAGGGGAAGGAAGCTCAGGAACTCAAGGCGCTCAAGCAGCAGCTCGCCGATCTCTCGCCGCCGAGCGGTCCCACCGAGGAACTCGGCACCGCGCTCAAGGAGGGCGACTTCACCAAGGCGAAGGAAGCGATGGACAAGCTGCAGAAGTCCATGGAAGGCAAGTCCGACGCGGAGAAGAAGGAACTCGAAGAGAAGCTCGGCGACATGGCGAATCAGATCGCCAAGCTCGCGGAGAACCAGAGGTCGCTGCAGAACGCGCTGGAAAAAGCCGGCCTCGACAGTCAACTCGCCAACAACCCCGAGGCGCTCAAGCAGGCGCTGGCCAACGCGAAGAACCTCACCGAGGCGCAGAAGCAGTCGATCGCCCAGGCTGCCGCAGCCCAGCAGGCCGCGAGCGAACAGATGAAGGGCATGAGTCAGGCGATGAAGCAGGCCGCCGCGCAGATGTGCCAGGGCGGACAGAACGGCGGCCAGAAGGCGGGCCAGAAGAACGGCCAGCAGGGCCAGCAGGGACAAGGCCAGAATCAGCAGAACTCGCCCGCGGGCGATGGGCAGGGCGGCGGCCAGATGTCCGACATGCTCGACGGCATGGAGGCGATGCAGCAGATGATGAACGCCGCCGAGGCCGCGGCGAACGAGGCGCAGCAGGCGTGTCAGGGCATGGGCCAGGGCATGGGACAGATGGCAGGCAACTGCAACAGCAACTCGGACTCGAACAACGTCGGTCAGAAGCAGGGCTGGCAAGGCGGCCGCGGGCGAGCCTCGGGCGGCAGCGGCGCCCAGTGGATGCCGACGCCGACGGGCACCAAGATCCAGAAGGAGAAGGTGCAGTCGTCGCAGGGCGAGATCATCGCGAAGCAGTTGATCGAGGGGAAGACGGTTGCCGGTCAGTCGAACGTGCAGGTCGAGAACGTCATCACCGAGATCGCGCGGAGCATGGAGAGTGGCGTCACCGAGGATCAGGTGCCCAAGGCGCTCGAGGACCTGCACAAGAACTACTTCGGCACCCTGAAGCGCAAGCTCGAAGCACAGCGCGACCCGAACGCTCACGGTGCGTCGCCGCCGGCGCCGAAGTCCGCCGACGGGGCGTCGTCGAGCGGCAAATGACCGCAGCTCGTGCTTGGCTCGTCCCGTGCCTCGTGACGCTCTGCCTGTTCGCCGCCGCGTGTCGGCGCGAAGAGGCGGTCGTGGTGTACGTCTCCGCGGACGAGGCCGTCGCGCGTCCGCTGCTCGCGAGCTTCACCGAGCGCACCGGCATTCCCGTCGCGCCGCTCTTCGACACCGAGGCGACGAAGACGACCGGTCTCGCGCAGCGGCTGCGCGCCGAAGCGAATCGGCCGCGCGCCGACGTGTTCTGGTCGAGCGAGATCGCGCAGACCATCGCGCTCACGCGCGAGGGCGTGTTCGAGACGATGCATTCGCCGGCGCTCGACTCCTGGCCCGCCGCGTTTCGTGATCCCGAGGGTCGCTGGTACGCGTTCGCCGCTCGCGCCCGAGTGATCGCCTATTCGACCGATCGGGTGTCGCCGGACGACGTCCCGAAAACCTGGATGGCCCTCGTGCGCGAGCGCTGGCGCGGCCGCGTCGCGATGGCCGATCCGCGCTTCGGGACGACGCGGACCCACATGGGTGCGATGCGGGCGCACTGGAACGCCACGGCGATGCCGGGGTTCTTCGCCGCGTGGCTCGACGGCCTTGCGGAGAACCGCGTTCGCGTGGTGACGAGCGGCAACTCCGGCGTGATCGAAGCGATCGAGGCGGGCGAGGCGGACGTGGGCATGACCGACACGGACGACGTGTGGGCGGCGCAGGCGCGGGGGGCGCACATCGGTCTCGTGTATCCGCGGCACGCCGTCGAGGACGCGATGCGCGGCGGCGGAACGCTGCTCATTCCAAACACCGTCGCCGTGGTGCGCGGCACGACGCACGCGGACTCCGCGCGGGCGCTCGTCGAGTTCCTCCTCTCGCCCGACGGCGAGCGATTGTTGATGCGGAGCGACTCGAGGAACATTCCGCTCGGCCCGACGCTCGCGGACGAAGCGGCGGCGCTCCGACCGCCGGACCCGCTCGACATCGACTGGGGCGCCGCGAGCGATGCCACCGATGCCGCCGTGAAGCAAGCGATGGCGGCCTTGGCGCCGCGGGAGTCGCGATGACCGGTTGGCGCCGCGTGATCGCGCCGGCGTTCCTCGTCGTCCTCGTGCTCGCGAGCGTGGTCTGGCCTGCGGCGGCGCTCCTTCCGGGGCTGTTGCCCGCGGTGGCGTCGAGTCGAGCCGACGGACCGATCACCGCTGCGCCGGAGGTTTTTCTCGGCACGTGGCCGCTGCTCGGCGTGACGATGGCGTGGGTCGCGGGGCCGGCGCTCGTCGCGACGCTTCTCGGCTGGCCGCTGGGGCTTGCGCTCGCAGAGCGCCTCGTCCGCGGCGGCGGCCGATGGCTGCTCGTACTCTCGGCGCTTCCGGTGTGCCTGCCCGGATATCTCGTCTACTGGTCGCTCTGGCTCGCGGACGGACCGGGCTCCTGGATCGGCGACGCCGCGATCCGCGCCGAACTCGTCGTGCCGCTGCGCGTCGGAACGCTCGCGCTGGCGCTGGTCGCGTGGAGCGCGCCCTTCGCGGCGTGGACCATCGCGGCGTGGCGCCTCGCCGCCCCCGATCGCGCGTGGCGACTGCGCGCGGTGGACGGCGCGGGAGCCTTGCGGCGCGTGGTCGCGGCGATTCGCCATGACGCGGCGGCGCTGCTGCGAGGCTGGGCCATCGCGACGTTCGCGCTCTTGGCGGAGAGCGTGTCGTACGACCTCGCGCAGGTCCGCACGTACGGCTACGAGTTGCGCACGCTCGACGCGACCGGAGGCTCGCCGCGCGACGTCGTCGCGCTGGGATGGCCGGGCATCGCCGTGGCGATCGCCATGCTCGCGATCGCGTCGCTCTCGCGACGGCGCGTGGCGCCCGGATCGCGCTCGAGCGACTCCGGATCGGCGCCCGCGCGCTGGCCGCTCGTCGTCGCGATCCTCGCCGCGGTGCCCGCGCTCCTCGTCGTGATGCGGAGCCTGTCGCCGCACGAGGCGACGACGTTCGTGCGTCTCTACGCCGCGGCCACCATGAACTCGCTCGGCTTCGCGCTCGCCGCCGGCGCGATCGTCGGCGCGATCGCCGTCGCCGTCGTCCTGTCGTGGCGCTCGCGGTCGGGCGCGGCGCGCTGGACCGCGCGAATCTGCGCCGCGCTCCTCCTGATCGCCGCGGCGTCGCCCGCGACGCTCGTCGCGGTGGCGATCGAGGCGGCGTGGAACCACGACGCGACCGCGTGGATCTACGACGGTCCGGCGATCGTGGTGCTCGGACTCGTCGCCCGCTTTGGCGCCGTCGCGGTGATCGCGGCGACGCTCGCGCTCGCGGCGGAGTCGCGTTCTGCGGAAGCGCTCCGGGCGATCGACGCGCCGCTGTCGTGGCGCGGGCAGTGGCGCGTGCGGCGTCCGGTGCTCGTCGCCGCGGGCGCCGCGGCGTGCGCGGTCGGCGCGGCGCTCGCGTTCAGCGAGATCGCGGTCACCGCGCGGGTGCGGCCGCCCGCTGCCGACGTGTTAGCCACGAGCACGCTCAACGCGATCCACTACCAGCAGCCCGAGACCGTGATCCTGGGTTCGGCGCTGGCCGTTGCCCTCGGCTTCGTGGCCGCGGTCGTCGCGGTGATGATGCTGCCGCGTGCCAGGGCGGGCGTCGCATTCGGTGTCGTCGTCGCGGCGATCGCTCTCGCCGGGTGCGGGTCCCGCGGATCGCCGAACGACGGCTCGAATCCGCCGCTCATACCGGTCATCGCGGCGCTGGGTGGCCCGGGCTTCGGACACGGCCAGTTCCACACGCCCCGCGCGATCGCGTTTGCCCCGAACACGCAGCGGTATTTCGTGGTCGACAAGCAGGCACGCGTGCAGCGATTCGACAAGGACGGCCAGTACGAACTCGAGTGGCGGATGCCGGAGTGGAAGAACGGCTGTCCGGTGGGCATCTCGATCCATCCCGACGGGCGCGTGTTCATCGCCGATACGCACTACTACCGCGTTCTCGTGTTCGACCAGGATGGCAACGAACTCGCGCGGTTCGGCTCGTACGGCAAGGAGCCGGGACAGTTCATCTACCCGACCGACATCGCGTTCGGCCCCGACGGGCGCATTTACGTCGGCGAGTACGGCTCCAACGACCGCGTGCAGATCTTCAGCGCCGACCTGAAGCCTGCCGGGCAGTTCGGGAAGATGGGGACCGGCGTGGGCGAACTCAGCCGACCGCAGACGCTCCTCTTCGATCGCGAACGGGGCGAGCTGTACGTCGCCGACAGCAACAACCACCGCGTCGTGGTGTACGACGCCGAGGGCACGCTGCTGCGACAGTTCGGCGGACCCGGCCACGGTCCCGGCGAGTTGTCCTATCCGCACGGGCTCGCGCTCCTCGGCGACGGCACGCTCCTGGTGAACGAGTTCGGCAACCATCGCGTCCAGCGCTTCGACGTGCGGCCGGGGCAGGACTTCGGCAAGTCGATCGGAATCTGGGGCGGGACCGGAGGCGAGGTCGGTCGCCTCCAGTATCCTTGGGACATCGCGGGCGTTCCGGGTCGCATCGTGGTCTTGGATTCGGGTCGTGATCGCATGCTCATCACGTCGTTGCCGTCGGCGCTGCAGTGATCGAGCCACGCGTGGGTGACGGAGGAAGCGCTCGTCGTGCTTGAAGACTTCCCGCTGCAATTCGAACGACCGGGCTGGCTGCTGCTTCTCGTCCTGCTCGTGCCGGTCGTGCTGCTCGCGCGACGCTCGTGGACCGCGGTCTCGCCGGGGAAGGCGTGGGGAAGCCTGTCGATGCGCACGCTGGTCGTGCTGCTCCTCACCGGCGCGCTGAGCCAACCCACCCTCGTGAAGCGCGGCGAAGGCCTCACGCTGATGGTCATCGCCGACCGGAGCCAGTCGATCCCGCTCCCGCTGCGGCAGAAGAGCGAGGAGTGGCTGCGCTCCATCGTGGACGTGAAGAAGAAGGAGGATCGCGTCGGGACGATCGTCGTCGGGCGCGAGGCGCAGATCCTGAGTCCCGCCGATCCGAGTTCGATCGTGCCGGCGCTCGACTATGAGGGCGACACGAACGCGACGAACCTCGCCGCGGGCGTGCGGCAGGCGCTGGCCATCATGCCGCGCGACACCGCCGCGAAGCTGCTCATCGTCTCGGACTTCAACGAGAACGTCGACAGCGTGATGGACGAGGTCGAGGCCGCGCGAGCCAACGACATTCCGATCGACGTCTTGCCGCTCGCCTACGAGCACCCGAACGAAGTCGTGGTCGATTCGATTCGCGTGCAGCCGCGGGCCCGTGTGGGACAGACCGGCGAGTTGCGCATCTTCCTCCGCAGCCAGGCGGACGCGAAGGGCACGCTGACGCTGAAGATGAACGACCTGCCCGTCGACCTGGACCCGTCGTCGCCGGGCGACGCGCTGCCGGTCGAACTGCACAAGGGACCGACGGTGATCCCGGTTCCCATCTCGTTCGACGAGGGCGGCGCGCAGCGCTTCAGCGCGACCTTCACGCCGGCGAGTCCGAGCGACGACGCGGTGCTCGAGAACAACGTCGGGTCCGCGGTGACCTTCGTCGCCGGCGGCGGCCGCGTGCTCATCGCGCACTCGTCGGCGATCGAGAGCGAAGCGCTCGCGACCGCGCTTCGCAGCGGCGGCCTCACCGTCGATCAACGCAACGCGCACGAGCTCGACGCCGGCGGCGCCGCGATGCTCAACGGCTACGACGCGATCATCCTCGCCAACGTCGAGCGAGGCGACATCGATCCCGAGACCGATCGCGCGCTGCATTCCTACGTGCACGATCTCGGCGGCGGACTGCTGATGCTCGGCGGCGATCACAGCTTCGGCGCCGGCGGTTGGATCGACAGCGCGGTCTCGAAGGCGCTGCCGGTGAAGATGGACCCGCCCGCGACGCGGCAACTCGTGCGCGGCGCGCTGGCCCTCATCATCCATGCGTGCGAGATGAAGCAGGGCAACTACTGGAGCCAGCAGGTGGCGATCGCGTCCATCGAGGCCCTGACGCGTCTCGACCTCATCGGGATCATCGTGTTCGGCATGGGCGGCTCGACGTGGCACCACAAGCTGCAGCCCGTGGGCGACAAATCCGCCGCGATCGCCGCGGTGCGCAGCATGGCCGTGGGCGACATGCAGGACTTCGAGAGTTCCGTCGGTCTCGCCTACGAAGGTCTCGTCGCGACGAACGCAGGGCAGAAGCACATCATCATCGTGTCCGACGGCGATCCGCAGCCGCCGACGCCGGCGCTCCTTCAGAAGTGCAAGCTGGCGAAGATCACCATCACCACGGTGATGGTGTCTGGGCACGGCACGGCGCAGGACAACCAGAACATGAAGGCGACCGCCGAGTTCACCGGCGGCCGATTCCACAACGTCACGAATCCGAAGATGCTCCCGAAGATCTTCTCGAAGGAAGCGACGATCGTCACGCGTTCGCTGATCTCGGAGGGAGAGTTCCAGCCGCAGGTGGTGACCGGATTGCCGGGGCCGGTGCGCGGCTTCACCTCGCTTCCGACGTTGCGCGGCTACGTGGTGACCGTGCCTCGCGAGGGACTAGCGCAGATCCCGATCGTCGTGCCGAGCAAGGAAGGAAGCGATCCGCTCTACGCGTGGTGGAACTACGGCATCGGCCGAAGCATCGCGTTCACCTCCGACGCGACGACGCGATGGGCGACCGCATGGGTGACGTGGAACGACTTCCGCGCGTTCTGGGAGCAGTCGGTGCGTTGGCTGATGCGGCCGGCGTCGCCGTCGAACATCAGCCTGAAGACGCGCGTCGAAGGCGAGACGGCGATCGTCGAACTCGAGGCGGTTGGCAGCGACGACTCGGGGTTCGTGAACTTCCTGAAGAGCGACGCCATGGTGCTCGCGCCCGACGGAGGCACGACGCCGCTCGATCTTCAGCAGGTCGGGCCCGGCCGGTATCGCGGCGAGACGAAGATCAGCCAGACGGGCAGCTATCTCGTGAACGTCACGGTGCCCACCGAGCGCGACGGCCAGCAGGTGCCGGCCAGCGTGCAGGCCGCGATCACCGTGGCCTATCCCAAGGAGTTCAGGACGGTGCGCGACAACGCGCCGCTCGGCGAGCGCATCGCGGAACGCACCGGGGGTCGCGTGCTCACCATGGGAGATCCGAAGGTGGTCGATCCGTTCGACCGAACCGGTCTGCCGGTGCCGCGTTCGGCGAAGCGCATCTGGGACCTCATGGCGATCCTCGCGGCGGCGCTCTTCATCATCGACGTCGCCGTGCGACGACTCTCGATCGAGTCGGGCGCGGCGCGGCGCCTCGCCGAGCGGGCGCTCGGACGCACCGAGGACGTCGGCGAGGCGACCGTGGCCGCGTGGAAGAAGGCTCGCGACAAGGCGGGCTCGAAGACCGAGCCGCGCGCCGGCGGCGCCGCCAGCGACGCGGAGCGGCAGGCGCGCAGCGACGCTGCGAAGGCGGCGGCGGGGAACAAGTTCGAGGCGGGCGAGGGCGGGCCTTCGTTCGACGTCGCCGCCGAGGCGAAGGGCGAGCCGAACGCGAAACCGACTCGACCGGGGGCGGCGACCCCCGATGAGCCGCCGAAGCCGGAAGGCGACGCGGACGCGCACACGTCGAGGCTCTTGCGGGCGAAGCGACGGGCGAAGTCGCAGGAAGGCGGCGACGACGCGGGTGACGGCGGCGGGGGCGACGGAGGTGCGCGCCGTGGCTGACGCGGAGACGACGGCCGACCGTGGCGCCGCGCGGAGCGCGCCGCGCCGCGAGGAGCTCGAGGGCGGATTCGACGACATCGAGTCCGTGCGGCGACGCTGCGACGCGTTCCGCGCCGTCTTCCTCGCGCTGCGCACGGAGATCGGCGAGACGCTCGTCGGGCAGTCGGAGGTCGTCGACCTCACGCTCGCGGCGCTCTTCGCCGACGGGCACGTGCTGCTCGAGGGCGTGCCGGGACTCGGCAAGACGCTGCTCGTTCGAGCGCTCGGCTCGGCGCTCGGCCTCACCTTCTCCCGCATCCAGTTCACGCCCGACCTCATGCCGGCGGACATCACCGGCACCACGCTCTTCGTCGAGGATCCGGCGACCGGTCGGCGCAGCTTCACGTTCCGACCGGGACCGATCTTCGCCCAACTGGTGCTCGCCGACGAAGTCAACCGCGCGACGCCGAAGAGCCAGTCCGCGCTGCTCGAGGCGATGCAGGAGAAGAGCGTCACCGTCGGCGGCCAGACTCGACTGCTCGAGCGGCCGTTCTTCGTGATGGCGACGCAGAATCCGATCGAGCAGGAGGGCACGTATCCGCTGCCGCAGGCGCAGCTCGACCGCTTCCTGCTCAAGGTGCTCGTGCCCACCGTCGAGCGCGAGGCGCTCAACGAAGTACTGCGACGCACGACCGCCGGCATCGCGCCGATGCCGCGCCAGGTGCTTGACGCGGAGCGCATCCTCGCGGCGCAGCGCCTCGCGCGGCTCATCGTCGTCGCGCCGCACGTCCAGGACTACATCATCCGGCTCGTACTCTCGACGCATCCGTCGGGGGGCGCGTACGGCATCGGGCCGACGGAAGGCGAGTCGCTGTGCCCGACGGACGTGGAGCAGTACATCCAGGTGGGCGTGAGTCCGCGCGGCGCGCAGGCGATCGTCAGCGCCGCGAAGATCGTCGCGCTGATGGACGGCCGCTACCAGGTGTCGTTCGCCGACGTTCGGACGGTCGCGTCGGCGGCGCTGCGTCATCGCATCGAGCGAAGTTTCGAGGCCGAGGCGGACGGCGTCACCACCGACGACATCGTGAAGGAGCTGATCGCGCGCCTGCCCACCGACGAGGAGCGGGCCGCGTCGGCGCCCGGCGGCGCCCACGCCTTGGCGGCGGAGCACCGCCGCGGGCTCCGCGGACTCGCCGGCGCGATCCTCGGCGCCGCGTCGCTGCGCGGACTGCAAGCGACGAGCGGCCGCATCGCCCGCCGCGGCGGCGGCTCAGCGCAGCGCGGAAAGGACGCCCAGGGCTGATGGCAACGACGACGTTCTCCAACAAGCCGCCCGTGCTGAAGCGCCCCGAGCGGGTCGACGACCTGATCGACGGTCGGCTCATGGCGCGGCTCGACCAGATCGACGTTGTCAGTCGCAAGATCTTCGCCGGAAAGGTGCAGGGCGAGCGACGCAGCAAGCGCCGCGGCATCAGCGTCGAGTTCGCCGACTTCCGACCCTACGTGCACGGCGACGACCTGCGATTCGTCGACTGGAATATCTACGGTCGACTCGATCGGCTCTTCCTGAAGGTCTTCCTCGAGGAGGAGGACCTGTCGCTGATGATCGTCATCGACGCGAGCCCGTCGATGCGCTGGGGCAACCCCGACAAGTTCGTGTTCACGCAACGACTCGCGATGGCGCTCGGGTACGTCGGTCTCGTGAACCACAACCGCGTGTCGCTTGTCGCGTACGGCAGCCCGGGGCAGGGCGGTCTGCAGCGGCTGTCGAACCTCCGCGGGCGGCGGCGGACCTCCGAGATGGGACAGTGGCTGCTGCGGCTCGACCCGACCCCGAACACGAAGATCGAGGGCAAGCCCGTCGATCCCGCGAGCGGGCTCGGTTTCGACGACGCGATGCGCACGATCGCCCTGTCGCGCCAGGGGCGAGGCGTGATGGTGATTCTGTCGGACTTCCTCCTGAAGCAGGGATACGAGAAGGGTCTGCGATACGTCGCCGGCGGGGGGTATGACGTCTTCGCGATGCAGGTGCTGTCGCCGGAGGAGATCGATCCCGCGGCGCACGGAGTCGCCGGCGACTTGAAGCTCGTCGACGTCGAGGATCGCGACCAGAGCGAGGTGACGGTGACGCCCGCGCTTCTGAAGAGCTATCGCGAGCGGCTGAACGCCTACTGCGGGCAGATGCGCGACTTCTGCGTGCGGCGCGGAATCACGCACGTGCTCGTCGATTCGGCGGTTGATGTCGACACGCTGCTGATGGATTACCTCCGCAAGCGGGGGCTCCTGCGATGACGTGGCTCACACCGCTCGCGGGCGTGATCCTCTTCGTCACGACGGTGCCGCCACTCGTCGCGCTGTACTTCCTCAAGCTTCGGCGCGTGCCGAGGCCCATCGCGAGCACGCTTCTCTGGAAACGGTCGCTCGAGGACATTCGCGCCAACGCGCCGTTCCAGCGGCTGCGGATGAACATCCTGCTCCTGCTGCAACTCCTCATCCTGGGCGCGCTCGCGCTGGCGTTGGCCCAGCCGCAGGTCGAGGGCGGCCTGCGCCGTGGCGGGAAGACGGTGCTCCTCATCGACAACTCGGCGTCGATGAACGCGACCGACCTGAGCGAACGCCCGGACAAACCGAAGACCCGACTCGAAGTGGCCAAGGAACTCGCGATCGCGAAGGTCGAGAAGCTCTTCGCGGGCGGGATCTTCGGTGGCGGCAGCGGCGAGGTGATGGTGATCGCCTTCGCGAATCGCGCCGACGTGCGGTGTCCGTTCAGCGACAGCCGCGCCCAGGTGATTGCCGCCATCAACTCGATCGAGCCGACCGACGGCAGGACCAAGATCGGCGAGGCGCTCGCGCTTGCACGCGCGTTCACCACGACGACCGACGCGACGGGCGAGTTCCTCGCGACGGCGCCCGCGGCGCTCGAGATCTTCTCCGACGGTCGCATCGAGGATCTCGCCGACCAGTCGCTCCGCGGGGACGAGGCCCTGCGCTACACGATGCTCGGTTCGCCGACCGCCGACAACGTCGGCGTCGTGGCCATCGCCGCGGAGCGAAGCCCGGAGTCTCCCGATCGGGTGCAGGTCTTCGCCGCGCTCGCGACGGGAAACGCCGAGCCGGTGAGCGCGGACGTGCAGCTCTCGTTGAACGGCACGGTGATCGCGATCACCCCGGAGCCGCTGGCGATTCCCGCCGCCACGACCGGCACCGATGGACGCGTGACGAGCGGTCGAGAGCAGGTCGTGTTCCGTCCGTTCGAGCAGGCCCGCGACATCGTGCTCGAGGTCGCGACGCCGCGCAAGGACGATCTCTCCGTCGACAACGCCGCGGCGATCGCCGTCCCGCCCGCGAAGCGCCTCCGCGTCGCCCTGGTGAACGCCGAGGGTTTTGTGCTCCGCACGCTGCTCGAAGGCATGGCCCTCGAGGCGCTCGTTCAGATGACCACCGAGGAGTTCGAGGCGTCGTGGACCGCGGCCGGCGCCGATGCCTACGACGTGTACGTCCTCCAGAACTACACGCCGTCGGAGGGCAAGCAGTTGCCACCCGGTCGCTACCTGACATTCGGCGGTGTTCCGGCCTCGTCGCTCAACTCGTTCGGCGAGTTCGAACGCGTCGTCGTGAAGAGCACGCGCGACGAGCATCCGATCTTCCGCTTCGTCAACCTCGACGACCTGTACGTCGGCAAGACGTTGGCGCTCGCGCCGTCCCGCGACTGGCAGATCCTGGCCGAAGGCGCGCAGGGGCCGCTGATCCTTGCCCGCGACCAAGGCGGACTTCGCATGATCCACGTAGCGTTCGATCCGCTCGAATCGAACTGGCCGTTCCTGCGGTCCTTCGTGAACTTCGTCCCCAACGCCCTGGAGTGGTTGGGAAGCGCCGGCGACGGGCTCGCGATCGCGGGTCTCGAGCCGGGCGATACCGCGTCGTTCCGCATCCCCGTGAACGCGACCGACGTCACGCTCGCGCTGCCGGACACGTCGACGGTACCGATCACGATTCGCGAGCCGGGGCAGTTCACGTGGGGACCGATTCGCCGCGTCGGCATCTACGCGTTGAGTTGGAACGAGCCCGGCCGAAGCGAGCGGCAGTTCCATCGATTTACCTCCAATCTGTTGAGCGCCGCTGAGGGACGCATCCGCCCGGTCGAGAAGCTCGTCCTCGGCGAGCGCGAGATCGTTGGCTCCGACGCGAGGCACAACGCGCGATCGTCGCTGTGGCCGGCGCTGTTGGGACTTGCGTTGGCGATCGTCCTCCTCGAGTGGTGGGTGTATCAGCGGCGAACGGCGGGTTGATGTCGCGGGTGGCGCAGCTCCACACGCGCACGCGCGAGCGCGGTTGTGCGCAGACACTCGCACCGACCGCGCACTCGCGCGCCCGCACGCGCACTCCTTTCCGCGCGCACGATCACGCACGTTCGGACCTGCGCGCCCGCACTCGCTCCTACCGCGCCCGGCGCTTCCTGCGGCAGTGATCGATCCGCCGCGACGCCCGGCGTGCCGACCTCCGATGTCGGCGACGGCCGGGCGGCGACGTACGGCGCCACCTGGTGACCAGCGTGCGCTTCACCGCGCACCACCGCGCACCACCGGTCTCACGCCGCGCCGTTGAACGGCCGATCGCGCGGCGGCTCGCTCGAGTGGCATTGCGGGAGATGCTTCAGTCGCACCTTCGCCCGCACGACGCCCGGCGATTGCGTCAGTGTTCGATACGACGGCACGAGCCAGCGCCGATCGCCCGGCCCTATCCCTTCGGTCGAACGCAAGACCGCCGCTCGGTCGGTCACCTCGCAGATGAGCGTCTTGTAGGCCAGCGCCAGCTCCTCGGCGCATTCGCGCACCAGATCGTCCCAGCGCGGTTGGCGCGGCGCGCCGAGGTCGATGGGACCCGTCAGGTCGTCGTCCTCGTCGTCGTCGATGAGGTCGTCGTCGAGTCCGCGGTCGAACGGCACGTCGCCGACCTGCACCACCGGGATCTCGCTCCACTGGATGGCGAGCACCGTGGCGACGAACGCCGCGGCCCACACCTTGGCCGGCGCGCCGTCGTCGAGCGCGCCGGGGGCGGTCAACGCAAAGTCGACGAGGAGCTCTCGCGAGGCCAGCGCGAGCTCGAGTGGCGTCGTGCCACTGCCCTGACGCTCGAGGCAATGCACGAGTACGTGGTTCGAGATCTCGCCGGCGCGGGCGCGCACCTCGCTTGGCAGCTCGTCCTTCCACGACGGCGTGACGATCGCTCGTTCGAGCGAATCGATGGTCAGCGGCTCGGGAAATCGCGGGCGAGCGACAGCCGCCCCGTTTCGGGTTCGGTTCACAGACACCATGTCGGACCTCCGGATGCGCGATGACCGCCGACGTCTCCGTCGTGCACCGGGCGCACGCCCGGCCCGTCCCACGTCGCTTGCCTCATCGCGTCGGCGGAGAAACTACCACGACTCTCGCGCGTCCCTCGGAAGTGCCGACTTTTTTCTGACGTCGCTCGCCGCAGCGCGTGATGCGGATCGTGTTTGCTCCACGCGCTCCACGATCTCACAAGACGGCGAACTGGCCAGAGCGAGTGTGGGCCCGATCTCACAAGACGGCGAACTGGCCAGAGCGAGTGTGCGCCCCATCTCACAAGACGGCGAACTGGCCAGAGCGAGTGTGCGCCCGGAGGGCGCTACGGAGCGCTCGACCTGACATCAGACGTTCTGCGTCAGCTCCTTCAACACGTCCGCGTCGATGCCGAGGAACTCGCGCATGTGCTGGTCGTAGATCTCCTGATCGCGGTCGCGCGAGAAGTCGAGGCGCAGTTCGTTGATGACCTTCGTGCCCTGGCCGATCCACTCGCGCCACGTTTCGGCGCTGATGTTGTCGAAGATCCACTGTCCGATCGGACCGCGGAACGGCGGTTTCTCGAGCTTCGTTCCGGGTCGACCCGTTCGCCGACACACGAACGCGCCGCTCGCGCGAAGTCGCTCCGCCGCCTCGTCGACCGCACGCGTGAGCTTGGGCGGCTCGCGGCCGATCGTGCGAAGGAGATCCGCGATCGCCTGCTGCGGCATCCGGTCGCCCTTGGAAGCCGCGACGGTGAAGCCACGCTCGAGGAACGCGACCGCCTTGTCGGTCCAGCCCGCCTCGATCATCGCCTTGCCGCCGAGCTGGAACGCCTTGCTCATCTCGGCGTTGACCTCGACGCATCGCTCGAAGGACCGGGCGGCCTCGGCGGCGCGGCCCGCCTGCAGGTAGGCGTTGCCGAGGCTGAAATGCGCCATGTCGTTGTCCGGGTCGGCGGAAGCCATCTTCTCGAACTGGGCGATCCGTGCGCTGAGGTCGGGTGCGTTCATGCACGCGATCGTACCGGGCGATCGCGACGGACCGCGGGGCGTCCGTGCGGCGACCGCACCGCCGCGCGGCGATCCCGTACGCTTCCGCGTCCGATGACGCGCTTGGCGACGACACTCTGCGGCGTGCCGCTGGCAAATCCGGTGATCGCCGCGGCGGGAACGTGTGGATACGTTCGGGAGTTGTCCGACGCGTTCGATCTCGCGCGGATCGGCGCCGTCACCACCAAGTCGATCACGCGTGAGGATCGTCCCGGGAACGCTCCGTGGCGCATGGTGGACATACCGGGCGGGATGCTGAACGCGATCGGACTCGCGAACGTCGGACTCGATCGTTTCCTCGCCGAGAAGCTCCCGCAGGCGCGGGGACTTCCGTGTCGGCTGATCGGTTCGATCGCCGGACACTCGGTCGAGGACTACCTCGCGGTCGCTCAGGCGTTCGACGCGGAGGAGAGCCTTCCGATCGTCGAGCTCAACGTGTCGTGCCCCAACACCGCCGACGGTCTTCAGTTCGGCGAGGACCCGCGGTCGCTGCGAGCGCTCCTCGGCGCGGTTCGCCCGGTGCTGCGTCGGACCAAGATGTTGGTGAAGCTTTCGCCGAACGTGGGCGACATCGTGACGATGGCCCGCGCGGCGATCGACGGCGGCGCGGACGGACTCACCCTCATCAACACGGTGAGCGCGATGGCCATCGACGTCGAGCGACGCACGCCGCGGTTGTCGCGCGGCGCCGGCGGCCTCAGCGGTCCGGCGATCCACGCCATCGCCGTGCGCATGGTGCATCAGGTGTGGACGTCGGTCGCCCGCGATGCGAAGGTGCCGATCGTGGGCGTGGGCGGCGTGATCGCGTGGCAGGATGCAGCGGAGCTGATCCTCGCCGGTGCGAACTGCGTGGGGATCGGCACGGGACTCTTCGTGGATCCACGAACGCCGCTCCGCGTCGTCCGCGGATTGGAGCGGTGGGTCGCGCGGCAGGGATGTGCGTCGATCGGGGAACTCGTCGGGGCGGTGCGATGCTGACGCGGCGAGGACGGCGATGAACAGGAAGGACCGCGAGCGTTTCGACGTGCTGTTCGAGGAGGTCCTCGAGGCGCTGCCCGACGGAATCCATCGACTGCTCGACGAGGCGCCGGTGATCCTCGAGGATCGTCCGTCGCGCAAGATGCTCGACGACCTGGGCATCGATCCCGAGGACGACGACCTCTGCGGTTTGCACACTGGCGTCCCGCTCACGCAGCGTTCGGTGAACGACCACGGCGTGCTTCCGGACGTGATCCATCTCTTCCGCGAGGGAATCGTCGACCAGGCAGGAGGCTGGGACGAGGTGCCGGACGACGAAGGTCCGCCAGGCGCGATGATGGGTGGCGAGGAGCGCATCCGCGAGGAGATCCGCATCACGCTGCTCCACGAGATCGGGCACCACTTCGGGCTCGACGAGGACGACCTCGACCGCTTGGGCTACGCCTGAGCGCGCCACTACGCGTCGTGGGCCGACGACGCGCCGACCACAACGACGAAATCGCGGCGATCCGGCGATCACCGATTTTCAACCCGCGCGCGCGCCCTTGCCGAAGTCGCTTCCGCGTCGCGTTCCTCGAAGGTCGAAGCGGCGGCAGCGAGTTGCCGCGGACGATCGAACGAGCGACACAGCAGGGTGCATCAATGCCGAGCAAGAGTGAGCTCATTGACCGCATTCGTCAGATCAACCAAAGCGCGGATGGCTGTTGGCTGGAGACGTTCGACCAACGCGCGCTCAATGACTACCTCGATCACCTGCAATTGGTGACTGAGCCTCGTGGACGCTCGAGCGTTTGGCGCCGGCGCGGCGACACTGCGGCCGTGGTGGGTCGCTCCGAGTAAGACGCTCAATCCGTCGCGCGCGATCCGGCGAGGGAGTCGGATTGCGCGCGACGGTGCGCTCAGGCCGCGTCCGTCAGCCGGTCCAGGCGCCGAGCACGATTGCCAGATCGCTCGCGTTGACCGAACCGTCGTGATTGAGGTCGCCGGCGCATCCCACGGCGCGAGTGCATTCGCCCCACGCGCCGAGCACGATCGCGACGTCGGCGCCGTTCACGAGGAAGTCGTCGTTGAGGTCCGCGGATGGCGGTGATGCCGCCGACGCCTCCATCGCCCGCGCGATCCCGTAGCCGCGGACCATGAGCGGGTCGGGGGCGCCGTTGGTCACGAAGTCGCTCGCGGCCGAGAGGAGCGCGGCTCGCATCTGCGGCGGCGTCCAGTCGGGATTCGCCTGCGCGAGGCACGCCGCGACGCCCGCGACGAGCGGCGTCGAGAACGACGTGCCCGACGGCGACGCCAGGGCGGTGTCATTGTTCGGATGCACGGTCCAGACCGACGCGCCGCGAGCTAACAGTTCGGGCTTCCGCCGCCCGTCGAGCGTCGGGCCGTCGGACGAGAAACTCGTGATCGTGCCGGTCGCGCTGACGGCGCCGACCGCAATCACGTCGAAGGAGTCGGCCGGAATGACGAGATGATTCGTGGAAGGGTCGGCGTCGTGGCCGTTGTTGCCGGCGCCCTGAAAACAGTGCACGCCGTTCTCGCCGGCGATGGCGAACGCGATCGACATTGCGCTCGTCGTGCCGTCGAGCGCCTCCGGCCCGAGCACGTTGAGGAGCGCGAGCGAACTCGTCGCGACGTCCGCGCCGTTCGCTTCGAGCCATTCAAGTCCGGCGACGAAGTAGTCCTCCTCGATCGCTGTGTCGGGCGCGATGTCCTCGGCCTTCGCGAGGAGGTACGACGCGTCGTACGCGGCGCCGACCAGCGTGCCCGGCTGATACGCGCCGAGCGTGCCGAGGACCTGCGTGCCGTGCTCGTGCTGCGTCGGCGCGTCGCCCGGCTCGGGCGCCGTGTTGCCGTCGCCGTTGACGAAGTCGTATTCCGCCGCGACGGAGAGCGGATGATCGACCGCGTTGAATGCCGCATGCGTGCGCCGGAAACCGGTGTCGAGGATGCCGACGAGAACGCCCGCGCCCGTGTAGCTCGCCGCGTGGAGCGCGTCGAGCTGCAATTGTGCGATCTGCGGCTCGCTTGCGCCGTAGAAGTTGCCGGCGACGCCGCCCTCGGCGGGATGGTCGCTCGCGTCGCGCGGCGCGAGTGCGACGATGCGGGCGACCGGCGCAATCGACGCGACGCACGCGAGCGATCGGATCGCGTCGATCTGGGCGACGGTCGCTCGCACGCTCACCGCATTGAGCCAACGACTCACCACGCGCACCTCGGCGCCCGTCGCTTGAATGCGCGCGACGCAGCTCGCGTCGACGTCGAGGTCGCGGTCGTCGAAGACTCCCGCCGCGCTTCGGCGAGTTGCGCGGCGTTCGATCGCCCGATCGCTGAGGTGGCAGGGCGGCGGATACGCGTCGCACGACACGGTCGCTCGGGGACGCAGCGTGATCCAGACGCACGGCGAATCGTCCACGCGGGGCGGCTGGCGGCGATCGGCCGCGCTCGCGGCGGTAAGCGACACGACTGCGGCGAGCGCGAGCACCGGAGCGGCGCACGAGCGATGAACACGGCCGGCGTCGAATGCGGACATGGTCGCGATGGTACCGACCGGAGTGCGAGATCCGCCGCCCGCACACGGTAGAGTGGATGCATGCCACGCGAGTTCGAGCGCTACGACGTCCGGCGATTTCGGCCGGCGACCGGCTTCGTCGCGGCCGACGATCTGATCGCGAGCGAGGAGCCGCTCGAGATCCGCGTCGCCGGGCGCTCGATGAGCGTCACGATGCGCACGCCCGGCGCGGACGAGGAACTCGCCGTCGGGTTTCTCGTCGGCGAGGGCGTCATCGCGCGGCGCGAGGACGTCGAGCATGTGCGCCTGTGCGAGCGCGAGACGGGCACGCTGGTCGACGTGCTTGTGTGCCCGTCGGTCGTCGTTGACTTCGCCCGCCTGACGCGCCACGTGTTCGCTTCGAGTAGTTGCGGCGTGTGCGGCATCGCGACGATCGACGCGATTCGCCGACAGTTTCCGCCGCTCGGACAAGGACCGAACGTCGCCGCGACCACGATCCAGTCGCTCGTCGACCTCTTGCATGCGGCGCAGCCGACCTTCCACAAAACCGGCGGCCTGCACGCGGCAGGACTCTTCGACGCGAGCGGCGCGCTCGTCGTCGCCCGCGAAGACGTCGGACGGCACAACGCCGTCGACAAAGTGATCGGTCACGCGACGCTCGCGGGACTGTTTCCGCTGCGCGAGCACCTGCTCGTTGTGAGCGGCCGCGCGTCGTTCGAGATCGTGCAGAAGGCGCTCGCCGCCCGCATTCCGATCGTCGCGGCCGTCTCGGCGCCGTCATCGTTGGCGATCGACCTCGCGCGCGAGTCGAACGTGACGCTGATCGGCTTTCTGCGCGAGGGACGGTTCACGGTGTACGCGCATCCGGAGCGCGTCGTGAGCTGACGCGAGCGAGAGGTCCTCGGCGGGAGGTCGGGAAGACATTCAGCGCGGAGCCGTGGAGATCACGGGGAGACGCGGAGCGGGAGGCAGAGTTCAAGGCAGCGCGCGCCGCGCTTCATGATGTGCGAGTTGAGTGGCTTGTCGCGCTGAAGTGCATCGCTCCGAGTGCCCTCCGTCCCTCCGTGGCTCCGTGTTGCCATGAGATCACCGGCAGCGCAAGTCAGCACAATCCAAACTCTCCCTCCGCGTGTCCTCCGCGTTCTCCGCGCCTCCGCGCTGCATGTATTCCGCCCAGCCTCACGCGCGGGCCAAGGACACCGCGACCACCTTGTAGTCGGGGCACTTGCTCGTCGGATCGGTGTACGGACCGACGACGCAGTTCGTATGTGTTTCCGGATAGTGAAACGTCATGAAGCTCGTGCCCGGCAGCATGCGCCGCGAGAGCTTCGCCGGTGCGAACGCCTCGCCCCAGCGGCTGTGCACGCGCACGCGATCGCCGTCCTGCACGCCGAGCACGGCGGCGTCCTCGGGATGCAGCTCGAGGTGATCGACCGGCGCGATGACGCTGTTCGGCGTGCGCCGCGTCATCGTGCCGACGTTGTAGTGCTCGAGGATGCGCCCCGTGATGAGGACGAACGGGTGCTCGCCGTCGAGCGCATCCTGCGGCGGCAGGTAGTCGACCGACATGAGCGCCGCCTTGCCGCGCACGAAGCGATCGACGTGCACCGTGCGCGTGCCCGGATGGTCCGCGGTCGGGCACGGCCACTGCACGCCGTCGCCTTCGAGCCGCGCGTACGACACGCCGCCGAAGAGTTGCGGCACGAGCTTCGCGATCTCGTCCATCACCGCGCCCGGCTCGTCATAGCGCCACGTCGCGCCGAGTCCGCCCATCGCGATGGCGACGTCGCGGATCACTTCCCAGTCAGGTCGCGCGTCGCCCGGCGGCGGCACCGCGGCCCGCACGAGCTGAATGCGCCGCTCGCCGTTGGTGAACGTGCCGTTTTGCTCGAGCACCGCTGCGGCGGGGAAGACGACGTGCGCCTCGCGCGCCGTGTCGGTCATGAAGAGTTCCTGCACGACGAGCAGGTCAAGGCTCTGCAGCGCCTTGACGACGTGCTCCTGGTTCGGGTCGCTCTGCGCGACGTCCTCGCCTTGGATCCACAGTCCGCGCAACGTGCCGGCGATGGCCGCGTCGTACATCTCGGGAATCGTCTTGCCGGTCTCGCGCGGCGGCGCCGTGCCCCACAGTCGCTCGCAGCGCTCGCGACCCGCGGCGTCGTCGAGCTTCATGTAGCCGGTCAGCGCGTAGGGCTGCGAGCCCATGTCGGCGTTGCCTTGCACGTTGTTCTGGCCGCGCAACGGCAGCATGCCCGAGCCGCGCCGCCCCAGCGCGCCGGTGAGAAGGCCGAGGTTGCAGTACGCCATGACGCCGGCGACGCCTTGCGTCTGTTCCGACAGTCCGAGGCCGCTCACGAAGAGACCGGGACCGCGCGTCGCGATCACCCGCGCCGCGGCGCGAATCTTCTCGCCCGGCACGTGCGTCACGCGCGACAGTTCCTCGAGCGACTGTCCGCCGAGGAAGGCTTGCAGCGCGTCGAATCCTTCGCAGCGGCCGTTCACGTACGTCGCGTCGTAGAGCCTCTCCTCGATGATGACCTTCGCCAGCGCGTTGAAGAGCGCGACGTTCGTACCCGGCCAGAGTTGCAGGTGCACGTCGGCGTAGCGCGCGAGCTCGATCTCGCGAGGATCGATCACGACGAGCGCGGCGCCGCGCAGTGCGGCTTGCTTGATCTTCGCGCCGATGACCGGATGTGCCTCGTTCGGATTGCTGCCCGCAAGCACGATCAGGCTCGCCTCCGGCAGATCGGCGTACGACGCGGTCGCCGCGCCGGTGCCCGTGACCATGCCTAACGCGAGCGCGGTCGACGAGTGGCAGACGCGGGCGCAGCAGTCGGTGTTGTTCGTGCCGATGATCGTGCGGAAGAGTTTCTGGAGGAGATACGCGGCCTCGTTCGTCGATCGCGACGAGGTCATCGTGCCGAGCGCGTCGGGACCGTACCGGTCGCGCAGCTCGACGAGCCGACGCGCCGTATATCGAATCGCCTCGTCCCAACTCGTCGGTCGCAGCGTGCCCGACGCGTCGCGCACGAGCGGCGTCGTCAATCGCTCGGGCGAGCGGTGGTACGCATGGGCGTAGCGTCCCTTCACGCAGAGGTGACCGTGATTCACCGCGGCGTCCTCGACGCCCTTGATGCGGAGGACGACGCCGTCGGCCGCTTCGACGCGGTCGCGGCATCCGACGCCGCAGTAACCGCACACCGACTCGGCGACGGTGGCCGTGTCGCGCGGGATCGATTCCCGCACGCGGTCGCGGTCGCTGATCGCGCCGGTCGGGCAGTGATCGACGCACGCGCCGCACGAGACGCAGCCGCTGTCGACGAATCGATCGGTCGCGCCGAACACGAGCCTGGACTTGCCGCCGCGACCTTCGATGCCGTAGACGAACTGGCCTTGGATCTGCTCGCACGCGTTGAGGCACAAGCGACACGTGATGCACTTGTCGCGATCGAAACGCAGATAGGGATGCGTCGCGTCGATCGGCGCATGGGCGGCGCGATGGCCGAATTCGCCGACACCCACGCCGTAGCGGGCGAGCATCTGATCGAAGCGCGAGCCGTCCTCGCGCGGCGTGAACGTGCCCGCGGGCGTCGCGGATAGCGTGAGCGCGAGCAAGTCGTGGCGCAGGCGGCGCAGATGATCGGTCTCTGTACGCACGCGCATGCCGGGAGCGATCGGCGTGTGGCACGCGGCCTGCGAGCGCTGACCCTCGATCTCGACGAGGCACAGCCGACAGCCGCCCTCGGGACCGAGGCCATCGGCGTGGCACAGCGTCGGGATGTCGATGCCCGCGCGTCGGGCGGCGCTCAGGATCGTCTCGCCGCGGACGATCTCGATCGGGGTGCCGTCGATCGTGGCCGTGGTCGCGGACGTGGTCGGCGGGGCGGTCATCGGCGGACCTCCTTCGCTGCACCGTTCGTCCCGTCGGCGACGACCCGGTCGAGGAACTTCGTGAGGATCGTCTTCACGGGACCGACGGTCTCGCGTCCGAACGCGCAGAGGCTCGCCTCGCGCATCAGCGCGAGGATTCGATCGATCTCAGGCAACGTTCCTTCGCTGATGCCGCTCGTCGCGAGTTCGTGCGCTCGGGCCGAACCGAGGCGGCAGGGCACGCACTTGCCGCACGATTCGTCGCGCATGAACGTGAGGAGGTGCCGAAGGATCGCCCGCCAATCCGCGGGTTTCGGTATCGCGACGAGCCCGCCGTGGCCGAGGTTGATGCCGCGCTTCGCCATTGCGGTGAAGCACACGGGCACGTCCCACTCGTCGGGCGTGACGATGCTGCCCATCGGACCGCCGATGAGCACGGCTTCGAGTTCGGCGCCGTCAGCGCCGCCCCCACCGAGGCGATCGATCACCTCGCGCAGCGAGATGCCGAAGTCGACTTCGACGATGCCCGGCCGCGCGAAACCGCGATTCAGGCAGATCGCCTTCGTGCCCCTCGACTCCGGCGTGCCCATCGCCGCGAACGCCGCGGCACCGTGCCTCATGATCCACGGCAGGTTGGCTAACGTCTCGACGTTGCTCACCACGGTGGGCTTGCCGAAGAGTCCTTCGGACACCGGGTACGGCGGCCGCGGCCAGACTTCGCCGCGCTGGCCCTCGATGGCGGACAGAAGCGCGGTCTCCTCGCCGCAGACGTACGAACCCATGCCGCACACGACTTCGACGTGGAACGGCCGTCCGCGACCGAGCGCGCCGTCGCCGAGCAGTCCCGCCTCGGAGGCGCGGCGGATCGCACGCTCCATCACGTCCGCGGCGATCGGATACTCCGAGCGGATGAATACGACGCCGCGCTCCGCGCCGGTCGCGTGGGCGCAGATCGCCATGCCTTCGAGGATCGCGTGCGGGTCGCGCTCCATCAGCTCGCGATCGATGAACGAGCCAGGGTCGCCCTCGTCGCCATTGGCCACGATGAATTTCGGCGTGCCCGGCGCCTGGGCCGCGAGCTTCAGCTTGTTGCCGGTGGGGAACGCGGCGCCGCCGCGTCCGCGCTCGCCCGAGGCCAGGATCTCCGCGATCGTCGCCTCCGGCGTCGTGCGCAGCGCCGCAGCGAGGCCCTCGTACGGCGGCGGCGGGCCGTCGACGAATCCCTCGTGCGCGATGCGCGCGGTCACGATCGCCCGCGACGCCGCGCAGCGGATCGACGGCGGCGCCGGATGCGACACGGCGCGGTCCGCAACCACGTCGTCGAAGCGGTGCGGCGTGAGCTCGGGCACCACGCGGCCCGACGCGGTCATCGCCGCGGGCGAGCGGTCGCAGTAGCCGAGGCAGTAGACCGGTCGACACTCGCAGCGCGCGGACAGCTCGCGCGACATCGCGCCGCCGCCCGCCAGCATGCACGACGTTCCGGCGCAGACATGCACCTCGCCGTGCGAAGGTTCGGCGTGCGTGAACGACGAGAGCGCGGCGCGAACGGCGGACACCGGCAGGTGCACGGTCCGCGCCAGCGCCTCGAGTTCCGCGGCGTCGCGACCGCCGCCGGCGCTGGCGTGTCGGCGCAACTCGGGCAGGACGGATCGCAGCGCCTCATCGTGGGCGTGCGTCGCGCGGTAGGCCCTGACGTTGGTACTCATCGATCCTCCCGGGCTGGGCCCGCGCGAGGTCCTTCGGAACTTCCGTCGCCGATCAGAACAGTCCCTCGACCCGGCCCGTCACGGGATCGAGATCGACGTCGACGAACGCCGGCCGGGCCGAGAGTCCGGGCATCGTGCGCATCGCGCCGACGAGCGGGTAGATGAAGCCGGCGCCGAGCGACGCGCGCATGTCGCGGATCGTGATGCGGAATCCGCTCGGCGCGCCCTTCAACTCCGGCTGATCGGTGAACGACAGGTGCGTCTTCGCCATGCAGATCGGAAGGCGCGAATAGCCGCGGCGCTCGTAGAGCTCGCGCTTCGCGATCGCCTCGGGCGTGTAATCGACGCCGCTCGCGCCGTACGTCGTGGCGATGCGGAGGATCTTCTCCTCGATCGACGCGTCGAGCGGATAGAGGAACGTGAACGAGCTGGGCTTCGCGCACGCGGCGACGACCGCCTCGGCGAGCGCGACCGTGCCGTGTCCGCCGTCGGCCCAGCACGTCGCAGGCACTGCGGCGAACGCGCCGGCGCGCTGCGCGGCGTCCTGCACCAGCCTGACCTCGGCCTCGGTGTCGGTGGCGAACGCGTTGATCGCGACGACGACCGGAATGCCGTAGCTCGTGACGTTCTTGATGTGCCGTTCGAGATTGGGCAGGCCCGCCTCGACGAGCGCGAGATTCTCCTGCGTGTACGCGGCGTCGATCGGCTTGCCCGCGACGACCTTCGGTCCGCCGCCGTGCATCTTCAGCGCCCGGACCGTGGCCACGAGGACCGCGCAGTTCGGCGCGAGCCCGCTGGCGCGGCACTTGATGTTGGCGAACTTCTCGAAGCCGATGTCGGACCCGAAGCCGGCCTCGGTGACCACGTAGTCGGCGAGCTTCAGCCCGATCTGGTCCGCGATGATCGACGAGTTGCCGTGCGCGATGTTGGCGAACGGTCCGGCGTGGACGAAGACCGGCGTGCCCTCGAGCGTCTGCAGGAGGTTCGGCATGATCGCGTCCTTCATGAGGACGGCGAGCGCGCCCGCGGCGCCGATGTCGTCGGCGGTCACCGGATCGCCGGCCTTGCTCGCGCCGATCACCATGCGCCGCAGGCGCTCGCGCATGTCCGCGAGCGACGTGCTGAGCGCGAGCACCGCCATGATCTCGCTCGCGACGGCGATGTCGAAGCCGGTCGTGCGCGGGAAGCGTTCCTCGCTGCCGAGCCCGATCTGAATCGTGCGCAGCATCTTGTCGTTGACGTCGAGCACGCGCTGCCAGGTGATCGAGCTCGGATCGATGTCGAGGCGGAACACGCGGCGAAGTTCGGCGTCGCCGAGCGATCGCACGCTGCTCGCGGAGATGCCCAATCGCTGCGCCCGCCGCAGGTGGCACGCGGCGAAGACCGGCTCGCCCGATGCGTCCTTCTTGCACAGCGCGTTCGCCAGCTGTCGATCGTCGGGATGCGTCTCCTCGTACAGCAGGCGAGCGTCGATCGCGGCGGCAAGCAGGTTGTTCGCCGCGGTCACCGCGTGCGTGTCGCCGGTGAGATGGAGGTTGAACTCCTCCATTGGAATGACCTGGCTATAGCCGCCGCCGGCCGCGCCGCCCTTGATGCCGAACGTCGGTCCCATCGACGGCTGGCGGATGCAGGTGAACACGCGCTTGCGCACGTGCGATCCGAGCGCCTGCGACAGGCCGATGGTCATCGTCGTCTTGCCTTCACCGAGCGGCGTCGGCGTGATCGCGGTGACGACGACGTACTTGCCGTTCGCGGCGTTCGCGAGGCGATCGCGGATCTCGAGGCGGACTTTCGCCTTCGTGTGGCCGTACGGTTCGAGCTCCGTCGGCGCGATGCCCGCGCGATCGGCGATCACGCCGATGGGCAAGATCGTCGCGGCTTGGGCGATGGCGATGTCCGACGGCACCGGTCGCTTCGGCGACGCGTGCGCGGCGGGCGCCGTGGGCGTCGCCGCGCGTGACGGGGCGGGAGGGACGGGCGTTCCGGTCACGCAGTCGGACATTGCGATTCGTTCTCCGCGTCAGGATGCGCACGGCGACGAGGAAGACGAACCTCGGCCTGCGGCTGCACGCGTCGTGCAGCGTAAGGAATCGCAGCGTCGATTGATGCGGCGACGGGGGCGCTGTGCCGACGAGACGTCGGAAGTTCTCCGGATGGGCGCGGTTGGGACAGCGTCACGCTGAAACGCGGAGCAATCGTCGGAGGATTCGCGATTCCCCGCAGACGTCACGCGCTCGGCGGTTGCGTCGGCGGCGCGCCTGCGGCCTGGCTCAGCCGCGATCGGATGAGCGCGACGACGTCGGTCACCGTCGCGTCGCGCGCGTCGATCCAGAGGTCGATGGGCGGAGCGTCCGTCTCCCGTTGCACGAGCCGCCAGCGCTTGAAGTCACCGGAGGCGAACGAGTCGTCGAACGTCCGAAGGTGGTCCCACGGTATCGACGTCGTGCCGCCCGGATCGGCGACCTCGACGCGCGGCGATCGAATCACCCAGACGCGGTCGAACCACTCGCCTCGCCGGCGCGCGACGACGAATGCGACATGCGCGAGGCGCCACGCCGGGAACACGAGCATCGGCACGAGGCCAAGCGCGACGAGGACGAGCACGCGATCCCGGAACGCGAGGATCACCAGCGCGGCCGCGATCGTGAAGAACATCGCTGAGATGAGCGCGAGCCGCACGGCGCTCCGCGCGGCGGAGTGCGGCGACGATCGGCCGTGCACCATTCGATCGCTCGGCTTCAACGAGACGATGCCGCAGACCTGGCATGCGGGCGCGGACAGGTCGCTCGCGAACGCGCCGCACCGCGGGCAACGGCGAATCCGGCCGATGTGCAGCGTGCGTGGCGACGCGCCGGGATGCTGCTCGGCGAGGCGGCGCATGCGATCGATGTCCTCGCCGACGAGCCGAAGCGTCGGTTCGTCGAGCGTGGTTTCGAAGGCGATGCCGGGCCACCATCGTCGTCGGTGGAGGAGACGAATCGTGCGGCGACGGACGACGACCGCGCGCACGTCGCGCCACGAGCGGCGCATCCGCACCTTGCCGGCCTGCTGCGTCACGCCCGACACGCTGAATCCGATCGGCGTCATGCCGCGCTTCGAACGGAGACTCGAACGGCGCGCGAGCCAGGTCACGCCAGCGCCGAGCAGTGCCATTCCCAACGCGGCGGCGAGGCTGATGAGGATTGGAACGAGGGCGAAGACCGTCTTCGACGTCGCCGCTACGCCGGCGAACACGATGAACGCGGTGAGGACCACGCTCCACGCGAGCGTACCTGTCGAATGCGGGTAGCCACGAACGACGAGCGATAGGCTGGGAGGCGGCATCGCGCCGCACTCCGGACACGGCACGCTCGGGTCGGCGACTCCGCGGCGGTCGTAACCGCAGCGCAGGCACGGCGCTCGGCCGCCGCGAAGCTGAGTGAGCGGGTCGCCCGCGGCGACCGGATCGCTCGTGGCCGTGCTGTTCGGCGTCGCGCTCATCCGCGTCGCTCCGCTTGGAGACGCAGCGGAAGCTCGAGGCCATGGCGCTCGAGCAGTGCGGCGTCGGCGAGCAGCTCGCGCGCCGGTGCGTCGCGAACGATGCGCCCGTCGGCGAGCAGCGCCGCGCGATCGCACAGCTCCCACGCGAGGTCGAGGTCGTGCGTCGCGATGACCTGCGTTCCTCCGATCTCGGCGAGGAGTCGGATCAGCTCGCGGCGGCGGCGCGGATCGAGCTGTCCGCTCGGTTCGTCGAGCGCGAGAATGCTCGGGCCGAAGCTCAAGACGCTCGCGATCGCCGCGAGGCGCTTCTCGCCCGCGGAGAGTCGGTGCGGCGCGCGCTCGTCGAAGCCGCGCAATCCGACGCGATCGAGCGCCCGGCGCACGCTCGGCTCAATCTGCGCCTCGTCCGTCCCGAAGTGCCGAGGTCCGAACGCGACGTCGTCGAAGACGGTGGGGCAGAAGAGCTGGTCGTCCGCGTCCTGAAAGACGAGACCAACGGAGCGTCGGACGATGCCGAGCGTCGCGGGCGCGACCTCGACGTCGTCGATCCAGACGCGACCGGAGCACGGCTGGAGCAGCCCGTTGAGGTGGAGGAGCAGCGTCGTCTTTCCCGCGCCGTTCGCGCCGATGAGCGCGAGTCTCGTACCGGTCGGGAGTACGAGATCGACGTCCGCGAGCACGTTCGGCCCGTCGCCGTAGCGGGCGCAGAGACCCTCGATGCGAATCGCCGCGTGACCGTTGCGGTCGGTGGCGTTGCGTCGCGACGGGGTCGTCATCAAGCGAAACGTAACACGAGCATCCCGGCGACCGCGAGAGCGCCGACGAGGAGATCGGCCGGCGGGACCCGTCGCGGCGCACTGCCGTCGCAGGCGCCGAAGCCGCGGGAGGCCATCGCGTGTCCCACGCTGAGCGCGCGTGCGTGCGTTCGCAGCGCGAGTGCACCGAGCATCCAGCCGGCATCGCGCGGCGAGAAGTCGCGCTGCGCGGATCTCGCGGCTGCGGCGGTGCGCATGTGCGCGTACGCGCGTCGCATGGCGGGGAGATAGCGTGCACACAGCGCGACGACGTCGGCGAGCGCCTGCGGCACGCCGAGGCCGCGGGCGGCGCGGACGAGTTCGTGCTCGGTGGACATCGCCGCGACGAAACTCACCATGCCGAGGCACAGGACTCCCGCGCACCCGACGCGCATCGCCGCGCCCAGCCCCTCGCGCGTCGCGCTGATCGGGCCGAAGCGCGCGACGACGACGCCGTCGCTCAGAAACGGCAGCGCGATCGCCGCGATGGCGATGTACGGAAGCGCCGCGCACACACGCCTCAGGACGGCGTTCGCCCCGCGCCATTCGAGCGCGAGGAGCGCCGAGAACGCCACCGCGAAGATGGCGAATCGCGAGGCATCGTCGCGCGGAATGGAGACGACGCACGCGGCCCATGATGCGGCGCACAGGATCTTCACGCGCGCGTCGAGACGTGCGAGACGGCTTGCAGGTCGCGCCGTCGACATCGGCGCCGCCACGGTCACGGTGCGCGCTCCGTCGACGACGGGACTGGGGGCGCCGTCGGGTCTGCCGGCACGCGAGTCGGTCGAGGTGTGCGAACGAGCGCGTTTCCCGCGCAGATCGCGAGCGCGAAGATCACGCACGTCCCGACGAGCCCCGCGACGGCGGTGGCGAGCACACCATCGAGCCCCGGCATCCGATAGTCGGGCAAGAGGGCCAGTCGTGGGGCGAGACTGCCCGCCATCGGCACGTCGTTCGCCTGCGTTTCAAGAGCGAGTGGGATGTCGGCACGCTCCGCCGCGACCCTGAACATGCGATGCGGGCGGTGCGCCTCCGCGGCCGCCGAACCGATCGCGGCCGCGACGTCCTCGAGCGATCGGACGGGGGATTCGTCGATCTCGCGGATCGAGTCGCCCGGTTCGAGCGGCGAGTTCATGGCGTCGTACCGACGATCGACGACAACGCGGTCGTCCCGCATGACGAGGTGGACGCCGAGCGCGTACGCCGGAAGGGTGGTCAAGCGATCGTCGCCGTCGAACGTCGGCGACTCCGCGATGAATCCGTGGCGCTCGCCGATCGAGTCGAGGCCGTCCGGTGCATCCCAGCGCTGCGCGACGATCGAGAGACCCGCCGCGATGCCGACGCACGCCGCGAGGACGAGCGCCATCGCGAGTCGATCGAGCGCCGGCGCGGTCGGACTTCGGCGTCCGTACATGAGGTCCGGGCGGGTTCGCGCGACGAACGCGACGACGGACGCGGTGATCAGCGCCTCGCCCACGCCGATGAGCATGTGCACGCCCACCATGGCCGGCATGGTGCGGGCGACGGAGGCGGTGCCCGAGGCGGCGAGCTCGAACGTGGCGAAGAGCGCGCCGAGCGGGAGCGCGCACCAGGACGCGAAGAACGCCGCCGCGGTCGCGCGGCGCGCGGAGACGGGTTCGCGCCCGGCCACGATTCGATAGATGGCGTACGCCCCGCACGTCCCCACGATTCCCATGTTGAAGACGTTGGGACCGATCGCGGTGAGGCCACCGTCGCCGAGGACCGCCTGGAAGAGAATGACGGCGGCCATCACCACCGTTCCCGCCCACGGGCCGGCGAGGATCGCGGCGAGCGTGCCGCCGAGCAGGTGGCCGGTCGTCCCGCCGGCGATCGGGAAGTTGATCATCTGCGCCGCGAAGATGAAAGCGGCCAAGAGTCCCATGGTCGCCACGAGCTGCGGATCGTGGCGCCGGCTGACGGCGCGGCACGCGTACCACACGACGGCGAAGCTGACGCATGCGAACGCCGCGGCGACGGTGAGACTGAACAACCCGTCCGGCGCGTGCATCGCGATGCACGGCGGCGACGCGACGGAGTCAATTGCTGCGGTCGTCATGCGCTGCGCATCATCGCGTCCTCGCGACCGGAGCGGTGCCGATCGGCGTCGACTGCGACGAACAATGTGCGAGTGGAAACACGGAATAGCGATCCGGATTTGTGCGTGTGTGCCGGAGGTGCCGTGCCGCGCGGGACGAGCCTCGAATCCGCGGCGATTGGACCACTTTCTCGGCATCGACGGTTGTACTCCTCCGACCACCGGGGACAATTCCGGAGACGTCGGTCGTGGATGCGGCGTCGCGTTCGCGAGCGTGTATCGCGTCCAACCCGCGGGAGACAACGCATGCTCCTCTCCACCGGTGTCGAGTCGAGGGCCACCTACGACGTTCTCCGGGCGCACGGCGTGTCGAGGCGCGAATTCGTGCGGTTCTGCACGATGACGGCCGCGTCGCTCGGGCTCCCGGCGACGGCCGTCGCCGACGTCGTGAGAGCGCTCGAGACAAAGCCGCGCATCCCCGTCCTGTGGTTGCACGGCATCGAGTGCACGTGCTGCAGCGAGTCGTTCATCCGATCGTCGCACCCGATCGTGCAGGACGTGATCCTCAACTTGATCTCGCTCAGCTACGACGAGACGCTGCAGGTCGCGGCGGGCTTCCAGGCCGAGGAGATCCGCAAGGAGATCATGCGGAAGCACGCCGGCGAGTTCATCCTCGCCGTCGAAGGCAACGCGCCGACCAAGGACGGTGGCGTGTACTGCACCGTCGCCGGCGACACGTTCGAGAACGTGCTGCGCGAGACGGCCGCGGCGGCGAAGTACGTGATCGCGTGGGGATCGTGCGCCGGCAACGGCTGCGTGCAGGCGGCGCGACCGAATCCCACGGGTGCCGTGCCGATCCACAAGCTGATCCACGACAAGCCGATCGTGCGCGTGCCGGGATCTCCTCCGATCGCCGAGGTGATGACCGGCGTGCTTGCGTACATCCTCACGTTCGATCGGCTGCCCGAGCTCGATCGCCAGGGGCGGCCGGTCGCGTTCTACGGTCACCGGTTGCACGACAAGCGCCAGCGCCGCGCGTTCTTCGACGCGGGCAAGTTCGTCGAAGCCTGGGACGACGACGGCGCGCGGAACGGATGGTGCCTCTCCAAGACGGGTTGTCGCGGGCCCACCATCGGTGCGCGCGGTGGCCAGACGCAGGTGACGACGGAGGATGCTCCGCGCTGAGGCGGGACCACACAGGCGGTTCGAGGTCGCACGCATCATGCCGCAGAACCCGACGAGCAGAACGATCGAGTCCAGAACGCTGCACGTGCGCGGACAGGTGCAGGGCGTTGGCTTCCGTCCGTTCGTTCATCGACTCGCGACGTCGCTCGGCCTCGGCGGCGAGGTGCGCAACGATCCGGACGGTGCGACGATCGAAGTCCGTGGGGACGCGGCGCGCCTCGACGAGTTCGAGCGGCGACTGACGCGCGAGCAACCGGCGCTGTGCCGGATCGACGCGATCGAGCGGGCCGACGCGACCGTCGCGCGAGCGGTCGGCGCGTTCTCGATCGTCGAGAGCGACCGCAGCGGCGGACATCGCGGTCGCGTGACGGTCGACGCCGCGACGTGCCCCGAATGCGTGCGCGAGCTCTTCGACCCGAGCGATCGGCGGCATCGCCACGCGCTCGTCAATTGCACGAACTGCGGACCGCGATACACGATCGTGCGCGGCCTGCCCTACGACCGCCCGCAGACGACGATGGCCGACTTCGCCATGTGTCCGGCGTGCGCCGCGGAGTACGCGAATCCGACAGACCGGCGCTTCCACGCGCAGCCGGTGTGTTGTCCATCGTGCGGTCCGCGCGTTCGCCTTACCGACGCGAGCGGGCGCGAGCTCGACGGCCATCCGATCCGCGCCGCCGCGGCGCTCGTCGCGGGCGGCGGAACGCTCGCGATGAAGGGCCTCGGTGGCTACCACCTCGTGGTCGACGCGGGCTCCGCGGACGCGGTCGCGCGGCTGCGGCGCGGCAAGCGCCGCGACGAGAAGCCCTTCGCGGTGATGACGGGCTCGCTTGCGGAAGCGGAGGCGCTCGCAAACTTCTCCGACGACGCGCGACGAGCGCTCACGAGTCCGGCGGCGCCGATCGTCCTCGCGCCGCGACGCGCCGGCGCGCCGGTCGTCGACGGCGTCGCGCCCGGACTGCACCGGTTGGGCGTGATGTTGCCGTGCACGCCGATGCAGCACCTTCTCGCCCGCGAACTCGCGCGTCCGCTGGTGATGACGAGCGCGAACCTGTCCGACGACCCGCTGGTGAGCGACGACGCCGACGCGCGGCGCCGACTTGCCGGCATCGCCGACGCGTGGCTTTGGCACGATCGGTCGATCGAGCGAGCCGTCGACGATTCGATCGTGCTCGACACCGGCGAAGGCGTGGTGCCGCTGCGGCGCGCACGCGGGTACGCGCCGGCGCCGATCGTGCTGCCGATTCCGGTGACCTCGCCGGGCCTCTGCGTGGGACCCGAGCTGAAGGCGACCGTCGCGATCGTCGACGGCGCGCACGCGACGCTGTCGCAGCATCTCGGCGACCTGACGCACACGCTCGCGTTCGAGCGGTTCCGCCGCACGATCGACGACCTTCTGCGGCTGTACGACGTCGATCCCGCGTGGGTCGCGTGCGACGCGCATCCGGCGTATCTCGCGCATCGCTTCGCGCTCGCGTGGGCCAGCGAACGCGGCGTGGCGATGCACGTCGTGCAGCATCATCATGCGCACTTCGCCGCATTGCTCGCCGAGCGCGGCGTGGCGGAACGCGCGTTGGGGGTCGTCTGCGACGGAGTCGGATACGGCGCCGACGGAACGAGCTGGGGCGGCGAGATCCTGGTCGGCGACATGGCGAGTTCCGTGCGCGTGGCGCGGCTCCGTCCGGTTCGTCTGCCCGGTGGCGACGCCGCGGCTCGCGACGTGCGGCGCTGCGGCCTGAGCTGGCTCGTCGACGCGTTCGGCATCGACGTGCTCCGCGGCCCGCTCGCGCGGCGCGTCATGCCCGACGAAGGTGATCGCGCGGCGATCGGAACGATGCTTTCGCGCGACCTCCGCTGCCCGCCGAGTTCGGGCCTGGGTCGGCTGTTCGACGCCGCGTCGGCGCTGCTCGGCGTATGCGCTTCCAACAGCTACGAGGCGCAGGGCGCGATGCGGCTCGAGACGCTCGCCAGCGCGTGCCCGCCGTTCGCACACGACGTGGCCGCGATGCCGGCGCGCTCTGCGGGTGGCCTCGTCGAACTCGATCACCGTCCGTTGTGCGCGCGGCTCGTCGAGGGTCTCGAGCGCGGCGAACCTGTCGAGCGCCTCGCACGCCGTTTCCATGACGCGGTCGCCGACGCGTTCTGCGGTGCGGCGATCCACGCGGCGCGAGCGCATGGCGTGCGCTGCGTCGCGCTGTCGGGGGGCGTCTTCTGCAACGCGGTGCTCCTGGAACGCGTCGCTGGCGGTCTGCGCGACGCCGGACTGCAACCGCTCGTTCATCGCGAGATCCCGCCGAACGACGGCGGCATCGCGCTCGGTCAGGCCGCCACGATCGCGGCGCGGGAACGCGGGCGCGAGAAGGGAGTCGATTCATGTGTCTAGCGCTGCCAGCCCGCATCGTGGAGCGCGACGGCATCCTCGCATGGGTGACCGTCGGCGAGACCCGCATGCGCGTGAGCCTGATCATGACGCCTGAAGCAGAATCCGGCGACTGGGTGCTCGTGCACGCCGGCTTCGCGATACGTCAGGTCGAGGAGCGCGACGCGCTCGAGACGTGGGAGTTGATCCAGTCCGTCGCGGGGGCTTCGACGGAGGCGTCGCCATGATTCAGCGGCAGCGCATGCGCATGCTCGTCGACGAACTCGCTGCGCTCGCGCCGCGACTGGAGCGGCCCGCGCACATCATGGAAGTGTGCGGCACGCACACGGTGAACGCGTGCCGAAGCGGCGTGCATTCGCTGATGCCGCCGTCGGTGCGGCTCATCAGCGGGCCCGGATGTCCGGTGTGCGTGACTGCGCAGCGGTACATCGACGCGCTCGTCGCGCTGGGACGCCGCGGCGACGTCACGATCCTCACGTACGGCGACATGCTCCGCGTCGCAGGCGCCGGAGGCTCGCTCGAACTCGCGCGGAGCGAAGGCGCCGACGTGCGCGTGGTGACGAGTACGCTCGAAGCGCTCGAGCTCGCGCGACGCGATCCGACGCGCGAAATGGTGTTCGCCGCGGTGGGTTTCGAGACGACGGCGCCCGCGACCGCCGCGGCGGTGCTCCAAGCCCGGGCGGAGGGCATCGCGAACTTCAGCGTGCTCCCGTGCCACAAGCTGGTGCTGCCCGCGATGCGCACGCTGCTGAACGATCCCGACACGCGCATCGACGGTTTCGTGTGCCCCGGTCACGTGAGCGTGATCATCGGCGCCGAGGCGTATCGCCCGATCGTCGACGAGTTCGCGAAGCCGTGCGTCGTCACCGGCTTCGAGGCGCTCCAGATCATGCAAGGACTGGTGCACATCGTCCGACAGATCGTCGAAGGCGCCGCGCGGCTCGAGAACCTGTATCCAGAAGTGGTGTCGAGCGAAGGCAATCGTCGCGCGCAGGAGCTCATCGCGAACGTGTTCGTGCCCGGCGACGCCGCATGGCGCGCGCTCGGCGAGATGCCCGGAAGCGGACTCGACCTGCGGCCCGAGTTCGCCGCGTTCGACGCGTTCCGGCGCTTCGGCATCGCGCTCGGCGAGGACCACGAGCCGCCGGGCTGCATCTGCGGCAAGGTCATCACGGGGCGAGCGACGCCGGTCGAGTGCCGGCTGTTCGGCCGCGTCTGCACGCCCGTCTATCCGGTCGGCCCGTGCATGGTGAGTTCGGAAGGCACGTGCCAGGCGTGGTTCAAGTATCGGCGCCACGAGCTCGAGACGTCGCGGGCGCCCGCGGAGGCTTCGACATGACGGCGACGAGCACCCATCTCTCGCGGCGCCGCGTCGTGCTGGCGCACGGCGGCGGCGGTCAGCTCACGGACGATCTCGTGCGCGAACTCGTGGCGCCCCGCTTGTCGAACGCATACCTCGACGCGATGGGCGACGCGGCCCGCGTGCCGATGCACGGCGGCCACCTGCTCTTCACCACCGACAGCTACGTCGTGCAGCCGCTGCAGTTTCCAGGCGGCGACATCGGGCGCCTCGCGGTGAGCGGAACGGTGAAAGATCTCGCGGTGAGCGGCGCGATTCCGCAGTTCATCTCGCTCGGGCTCATCATCGAGGAGGGGCTCGAGCTCGACACGTTGCGGACGATCCTCGACTCGATCGCAACGACCGCTCGCGAAGCTCGCGTGCAGATCGTCACCGGCGACACCAAGGTCGTTGGCAAGGGACAGGGCGACGGCATCTACATCAACACGTCGGGTATCGGCGCGCTGCGACCGAACATCGAGTTGGGCGCATCGCGCATCCGCCCGGGCGACGTGATGATCGTGAGCGGGCTGATCGCCGAGCACGGTCTCGCGGTGATGCTGCAACGCGAGCAGGCTGGCGTCGTCGAGAGCTCGCTTGCGAGCGACGTCGCGCCGCTTGGCGACCTCATCGGGGCGCTCCTCGATCGCGTCGGCGCCGACGTCGCGTTCATGCGCGATCCCACGCGCGGTGGATTCGCCGGCGTGGCGGCGGACGCGGCGCAGCAGAGCGGCCTTCGCCTGACGCTCGACGAAGACGCGATTCCGATACGGCCGCCGACGCGATACGCGGCCGAGATCCTCGGCCTCGACCCGCTGGCGGTGGCGAACGAAGGCAAGGTCGTGGCGGTGGTGCGTCCGGACGCGATGGCCGCGGCGCTCGACGCGCTGCGCGGACATCCGCTCGGACGCGATGCTGCCGTCGTCGGCCGCTTTGACGACATCGCCGACGGCCTGTGCGAACTCGTCACCAACGTCGGCGGGCGGCGCATCATCCAGAAGCCGTATGGCGAGGAACTGCCGCGGATCTGCTGACTGAAACCGGGCAACGGCAAAGCGGTTAGCCTGCCGCGTCCGTCGCGAATGCGCACGGAGCGCATCGCCTCGCACCAGGAGCCGTCTCGTGCCCGCGAAACCCGCATCGATCGAAGGCAAGCCCGACGCGCCGTCGCCCCGTCCGTACCGCACGCCCGCCGGCGTCGAGCGGATGTTGACGTGGGCCGGAGGCGGGCGCGCCCGCATCCAGGCGAAGGCGGACTGGCTTGTCATTCGGGAGCAGGGCGTTCCGTCCGCCGAAGTGTTTCACGTGAGCTACGCCCGCGAGCCGCGTGACGTGAAGCGGCCCGTGACGTTCCTGTTCAACGGCGGACCCGGCGCGGCGTCGGCGTTCCTGCACCTCGGCACCGCGGGGCCGAGGCGCATCAAGTTCGGCAAGAACGGCGACTCGCTTCCGCCGCCGGTGCAGATCGTCGACAACGCGGAGAGTTGGCTGCGCTTCAGCGACCTCGTCTTCGTCGATCCGGTCGGCACCGGCTTCAGCCGGACGGTCAGCGAGTCGCGCCTCGAGCAGCAGGGGGTCGATGGCGACGACGAGAAGCGCGAGAAGCGCACGAAGGAACTACCAGACGCGAAGAAGGGCTTCTTCAAGATCAAGCGCGACATCGACGTGCTGTGCGACTTCGTGTCGGCGTATCTCTCCGCGCACAAGCGATGGGAGAGTCCGATCGCGATCGCCGGCGAAAGCTACGGCGGCTTCCGCGTGGGCAAGCTCATCCGGGCGCTTCCGGAGCGCGGCATCGGATTGACTGCGGCGGTGATGATCTCGCCGGCGCTCGACTTCCTCGCGCTCGTCGGCTCGGACTACGACGCGCTGTCATGGATGAATGTGGTGCCGACGATGGCGGCCGCCGCGAGGTTGCACGGCAAGTCGCGCGGGAGATTCGCGTCGATGCCCATGGACGACGTGCGCGGCGCGGCCGAGTCGTTCGCCGATCGGGAGCTCGCGTCGCTTCTGCTGCGCGGCGACCGCATGCCGCAGCAGGAGCGCGATCGCACGATCAAATCGATGGCGGAATTGATCGGACTTCGCGAGGAGATCGTCGCCCGCCACGGCGGCCGCGTGCCGATCGAGATCTTCGGGCGAGAGCTCTTGCGCGACGACGGTCGGATCTGCGGGCTGTACGACGCGTCGGTCACCGGGCCGAACGTGTTCCCCGATCGCGAAGGCGCGGCGAATCCGGACCCGACGCTCGCGGGCATTTCCGCGGCGTTCACCGCGGGCATCAACGCGATGCTGCGAAGTGAACTCGGCCTCGACACCGATCGCGAATACGTGCTCATGAGCGACGAGGCGTGGCGTCACTGGGTGGACGACCGCGCGCAGGGCTACTGGGCACGGCAGCTCGAGTGTGCCGACGACATGCGCTACGGCATGGGCATGAACCCGAAGCTGCGGCTCTTCATCGCCCACGGCTGGTACGACCTGGTGACGACGTACTTCTCGTCGCAACAGACCGTTGCGACGCTGCGTCTGCCGCCGGCGTTGCGCGAGAACGTGCAGCTCAGAAACTACGACGGCGGCCACATGTTTTACACGTGGGAGTCGTCGCGCAAGGCGGTGCTGCGCGACGTCGAGCGCGTCATGGCGTAAGCGTATCGAGCGCGGTTCGCGCGCTCGACGTCAGATCGTGACCGCGGAGCCGCATTCGGGGCAGATCGCGCTGATCGCGCGCACGGGATAGCCGCACTCGATGCACCGACCAGCGCGGCGGCGCACGGTTGTGCGCACGGATCGAATCGCTTGGGTCGCGAGGAACGCCGAGAGCGACCAGAACGCGAGGTCGAGCGCGAGCCCTCGCCAGAGCGGCGCGACCGCGATGCTCGGCGCGTGATTCTGGCGCGACGGAATCCACGACGGAAGCGTTCGCACCGACGGCGCTCGCTCGTCGTTGATCGCGCCCGCGGGCGGATACTGCACGCCGCCGCCGTGAAACGCGTAGAAGGGCCATCCCGCCGCAAGCAGGAAGAACCATCGTCCGCTCGCCGGCGCGTACGCCAGATCCGACGCCTCGACGCAGCCCCACGATCGTCGCACGCCGACGCCGAAGCGTCCCTCGGCGCCGAGCCACGCCGGCTCGCCGAGCCATGCGGTGTGCGACGCGCCGATCCACGGCGGATTTTGACCCGCCGCGAGCGCCATTCCGGGGAAGCTCACGAGCGGCGGATTGACCAGCGGCGGAATCCACGCGGCGGCCAGGGTAAGTGCCGCGCCGGCGAAGAGCGCGAACGAGATTCGTCGAGCGAGCTTCATGCGAGCGATGCGGGATGAGATTCGCGCGGTGCCGCGTGGCGCCGCTCACTGGAGCCATGCGAGTACGGAGGAGTCGGACGCGTCGAGCCGCAGTTGAACGGTCAACTCCGACTTCGGCCCGCGGTATTCGTCGAAGAGGCGTCGATGCGCTCGCAACGACATGTCGTCGTCGCGCGTGTCGTAGGCGCAGACCCATGCGAGGAGCATCGGAAGACGCTCATCCTGCTCCCGTCGCGACGCGTATTTCTGCGGCTCCCACGGACGAGAGCGACAGTTCTCGAGGCATTGCGATACCCCGGGATTCATGAAGACGAGTCGCGGCGAGTACTCGAGCGCTACGGAGACCAGCGAGCCGTAGCAGCCTTCGACGATCCACGCGTCGCGCGCGGCACACCACGTCCGCACATCGGCGCGTGCGACAAGCGGATCCCTTGGGACCGCGATCTGACCCGGTTCCCACGCGACGGTGTCGAGGTCGAGGAGCGCGGCGTTGGTCTTCGATGCGAGCCACCGCGCCAGCGTGGACTTGCCGGAGCCCGAGTTGCCGAGAATCGCGATGCGCATGACCCTTGGCTTCCGCGCGCTCTGGCCGCGTGTGCGCGACGTGCTCACGCGGAGGAGGTGGCGAGTGTAGGCGGACGCGTGAAGCGTCATGAACCCGAGGCCGGGCGGGCATGTGCGTGCTCGGGCGCGAGCGTCGATTCGTTCGAGCATCAGGCCGAACCCGCGAAAGAAATCCGCAACGAATGACGCGGCGGCTGCGACGTTCGCGGTGTGACGCGACGAACGACGGGGCTTCCGGACGGCGTGGGTATGCGTTGCGTGCGGGTGCGCCGATCGTCACGACCGGCGGGCTGCGGCGCGTGCGCGGGCGGGTGCCGCTGCACGCTTGGCCTTCTTCGCGCTCCGTGACTTCGCCCCCGCCTTGATGACGATGCGCGAGGTGCCGGTGCGCGGAATGGCCGCGCCGGAATGCTTGATCGCCGCTTGAATGAGCGCGTGAATGTTGCCGCGATCGAGTTCGGCAGCGGATCCGACGGTCACGCTGCGGACCTTGGTGCCGCTGCCTTCGAGGAGCCCCTTCGGGTCGGGGAGCGACTTGTCGAAGTAGAGTTGCACTCGATCGCGCGACGCGGCGAGCGCGACGATGGCCTCGATGCCGCGCTCCGAGTACCCGAACGCCACCACGAGCGAGTTCGTGTAGTCGTACACAAGCTGAACGCATGCCGGAAACGCTTTGCGCAGCTTCGGCAGGCATCGTCGGACGAGCGCGGCGATCTCGGGCGGAAAGCGCGAGAGGAGCGAGGACAACTGCGCGCTCGGGCCGGGCTCGTGGGCGCTCATGGGCGGACGCTTCCTGATGAAAGGGTGCGACGGTCGAGCGGGGCGGGGAGTGAGGCCCGCGGCGCAGCAAGAAGAGAGACCAGGCGCGATGCTACGGCGATTGTCCGCGCCACTGGGCGAAGGATAGCTCGGTAGTGGGGTTGCGCCGGGGTTAGACGTTGAGTCGTCGCGTGATCCACGTGATAGTCGCGACGAGACCTCCTGAGACGTGCACGACGCAAGCCTGAAGTCGATCAGCAACGACGCGTGGAACCGATCGTCAGTAGACGCGCCGCGTGGCGTCGGCGGCGTGCGGCGCCTTCGTCAGGACGACGTGGGTCGCGTGCTCGGACGAGGCATGCTCCGAACACCTGTAGCCGAGGCTTACCAAATCGATCCCGCCGAGGAGATGCTCGCCTCGACCGAGCAAAGCCGGTGCGATCAGAAGGTGCATCTCGTCGATCAACCCGGCGATCAGGTATTGGCGAACGGTGGCCACGCCACCTCCCACGCGGACGTCTTTTCCGCGCGCCGCATCCATTGCTCGCTCGAGCGCCGCGTGAATGCCGTCGGTCACGAAGTAGAACGTCGTGCCGCCCTTCATCTCCAGCGGCGCCCGGGCATGGTGGGTGAGCACGAAGACGGGCGTGTGGTACGGCGGAGTGTCGCCCCACCATCCCGTCCAACCGTCGTTGGTCCAGGCGCCGCGCGACGGAGTGAACATGTTGCGGCCGAGGATCCAGGCGCCGACGTTCTCGAAACCGCGCGCCGCGAACTCGTCGTCGATGCCTTCGCGGCCGACACGGTCACCGATCAAAGAGCCCGCGAAGTCGCCGGCCATCTTCTGAAATGTTCGTGTGCCGAACACCCAGTCGTGGAGCGCCATGCCGCCCACGCCCATTGGGTTGTTGAGCGCCTGGTCGGGACCGGCGCCGTAGCCGTCGATAGAAATGCCAAAGGCGTTGACGCGGAGTCTGGACATGATGCTGAATCCTTGCGAGGGCGTCATCATCGCGACTGCCGTCGTGGCCGTCGACCGGTCATCGTCACGTCATGAACGGGCTTGTGACGCTGCCTGTGCACGTCGGCAGATGTGCTGTGTGGGCGCTGATGCGAGCGAGACCGACAATCTCTGATCGCTTGCCGCGGCGACGTCGGGCTGGCGGTTGCGGCGCGCAGCCTGTCGCAGGGCGAGCCTCTTTGGAGCCGAGGCTTATCCGCGACGCGCCGCTTCGATCGCGGCGATGTCGATCTTCGTCATGCCCATCATCGCCTCGAACGCGCGCTTGGCCGCGGCCGTGTCGGGATCGGTGATCGCCGCCGTGAGCGCCCGCGGCGTGATCTGCCACGCCACGCCCCACTTGTCCGTGCACCAGCCGCACGCATTTTCCTTGCCGCCGTTAGTAACGATCGCGTTCCAGTAGCGGTCCGTCTCGGCCTGATCGTCCGTTGCGACCTGAAACGAGAACGCCCAGTTGTGCTGGATGCCAGGTCCGCCGTTCAGCCCGAGGCAGGGGATGCCCATCACGTTGAACTCGACGGTCAAGACATCGCCTTGCTTCCCCGACGGATAGTCGCCCGGTGCGCGGTGGACCGCGGTGACGGAGGAAGCGGGAAAGGTCTTCGCGTAGAAACGAGCCGCCTCCTCGGCGTCTCGGTCGTACCACAGGCAGATGGTGTTCTTCGCTGGCGTTGGCATAGTGGTCCTTCCATCGAGCGGGGTGTGGAGCCACGGCATGCGGGAGCGTGGCCCGTGGGCGAGCAGTCAAGGAGTCAAGCGGTCAAGCGGTGGACGCGACGTACTCGGATGAAGTCGTGCAGCGCGCCGTCGCTAGCGGGATCATTCGAGGAGCGCATCGGCGGCGCGTCGACGTGAAGCGCTCGAGGCCGTTGCTGGGACGAAGGTGGAAGTCAAGCGCTCTCCACGCGGAGATAGAGATCCGTCAGCAGCTTCGACGGGTCGTCGCTCCAGTCATCGGAGACTTCCCACGACTCGCCGGTCAGTCTGAGCCTTCGCTGCGAGGACCATGCGTGCAGCGCGTCGTACGTGGGGTGCATCTGCGAGTACGCGCCCGCGTGAGTGGCGTGCACCGCTCGGCCGCTCGCGCGCTCGAAGCACTTCACGGGTTCGGTGTCCGCGAACGAACCCGTGACGGGGAATCCGATCTGCAGTCGCCGGGTGCGGGCCGTGCACCGGTGGTGCATGGCGTGATTGTGGCCCGCCCTTTGAACTAGCGCGTGGCGGAGCCGCGTGTAGACGACGTCGAACGGGCCGTGGATGAGCTGCGCGATGTCCGAACGCGGGACGCCTCGTTGCGTCACTGCCAGGAGGAGAGGTGCGACGTCGACGATCTCACAGTAGGGCTGCATGGAGTATGGACCCGAAGCGAACAGCGACGTGGAACGCGCTCGAGCCGTATCGCAGGCGGCTGCAGCCGAGACGAGCGGCATCGTCGCGGATGGTACATCTCGCGCTCTTCGACATCCGAGGCGATGGGTCGCGGTGCGCCGCGCTCCGCTGTTCACCTGAGCCTTCCTGGGTCGAGGCGTCGATCGTGATCGCCGCGTTCGCGGGATCGCAGGCGTCGCCAGCTCAACGGCGGCCGGCGAGACATGCGATCGCTCCGACCAGGGCGGTCAGACGCGAAGCACGCCGAACTCGCGCTCGAGGATGCGCACCACGTCCTTGCCGCGCAGCGTGCACACGCCGTCCTCCGGGCGCGGGCCCGCGTCGATCCGCGCCCGCAACTCGTCCTCGCGCTCGCGCGGCAGCTTCGTCCTGCGCCCCGGACGCGGCGGAGGATGGATCGCGTCGATGCCGCCGTCGCGATAGGCGTAGACCCATTCCTGCACCGCGCGGCGCGAGCGCCCGAGCATCTCGGCGATCACCGGCGCCTCCTTGCCGTGGAGGGCGAGCAAGACCGCGCGAAGGCGGTCGCGCCTCTTCGCGTCGCGCTCGCGCGCGACCAGCGACTTCAGCCTTGCCGCGTCGTTCGGCGCTCGCTCGACGATCTGCATCGAAAGCCTCCTCGCTTTGCGATGCGGAGTGTCGTGCCGCGCGCTCGATGGCGCAACCTAACAAGCGCCGAACGGCGCGCGGCGGTCAAGCGTGATCCGTATAAGGCCGCAATGGGAGTTTGTCAGGGCTTCGTGGCATCGCATCAGGCTAGGCCACCGGCACAAAGAAGGCCCCATGTCGCCGTGCCGCGCGCAGCAGCAATACAACCGCGACCGTAGTCGACGCGATCACCAGCAACGAACTCTCTGGGCCGAACATCCCGCCAGTCAGCCAGTCGGGCCCGGAAAAACGGCTTTCAAGTGGCGCCAACTTGCGCCAGTCCTCAATGCCGGAAAGCGGCACGCCACTGAGCAGAATGGTGAAGTTCCATGCCGCGTGATTGGCGGCCACCACCCATAGGTTGCGCGCCAGGACGAACACCCCGGCCCAGAGCAGCCCCACCAAAGTCACTGATATCAGCATGGTGAACACATCGCTGATCCCACCCTGTTCGACGTTTTCCAAGTGCGCCAGGGCGAACACCACCGCTTGCACCACCAATGCCAACTTCGTCCCCCAGGCCCGTTCCACCACCCGGAACAGCAAGCAGCGGTAAACCAGTTCTTCCAAGACAGCCGCGATGCCGATCAGGGCTGCTACGCCGAGCAGCGCTGGCGAGGCGCCGCGAAACAAAACCCGTTCGTAGACGCCCAGAACGAATAGCACGGCCATCGGTAGCGCCACCAAGACAGCGCCGCTTGCGCCGCTGAGCATCAGATGAATCGGCCGCAGATGCAGCTCGGTCGCTTCGCGCTTTTCGTGCCAGTGCACGAAAGCCCAGTAGCTCGCCACTGCCGTCACAAGGATGCCAACGCGCCTAAAGACACTGAGTAATTCGGGCCCGGGATGGAACACCGCTTCGATCAGCGGCAGCAGACCTTGGCGAAAGATCAGAATGGAACCAAGAATCGCCACCCCACCCAGCAGCAGTGAGCCGAGCATCCGGCCCGCGACACGCATACGCCGTCGCGCGATGTCTTTAGTTGAAAGCGGAGCGGTCACGTCGGCCTAACGATCAAGCTTAGCAGCGGCGACCGCTCTGGTCCGCCGTCTGCCGCAGCGCCTGGTTCGGCGCGCTGGGGTGCGAAGCCGTGCTTCACTTCTTCTGTTTGGCCGACCGCGCCGCGTCCTCAGCCTGAAAGCGATCAAATACCTCAAGGTGCTCGTCGAAGAACTCCTTCTCACCCTCCGAGCAGAAATAGTAATTCTTGCCCTTGTGGACGGTCTTGATGTCCCGATCCCCGTCCATTAGGCAGAGGGGGCAGCGCGGCTGCTTCTCGTCAAACGCGGGCATCACGGCATACGCCTCGTTCGCCCCCGGGTTGTGCCAGCCCTTGCCCTGGTATTCGATCCCGTCCGCCAATTGTGCGGCCATATCCGCGCCGACGTAACGCTCAACGACACGGAGAGCGAGGTCGATACCGGACGAGACGCCGCCGGACGAGACGAACTTGCCGTCCTCGACGAACCGCGCGCCGCGGACCAATTTGACCTCCGGGAACGTGCCCGCGAAGCGGAAGTAGCCGCCATGGTGGCAGGTGGCATGCTTACCCGACAGCAAGCCGGTCTTGGCCAGAACGAAGGCCCCGTTGCAAACGGACATGGTCAGATCGGCGCCCTCGGACGCCGACCGGATCCAACCGTACATTTCGGCCGGTGCCCCGTCCATGTCCATGGCGGGAATCACGATGAGCTTGGGAGCGGGAGCGGTCTTGTAGGTGTAATCGGGGACAACTTTCATCCCCCCGCCCACCGTCACCGGGTTCTCGGTGGCTGCGATCATGTAAGGTGCGAACAGCTCTTTGCCGTCCTTCGTCGCGGCCCCGGCGAATACCTCCAGAGGGCCGCAGAAGTCGAGAACCTCCGCAGCCTTGCCAAGCACGAAGGCGACCGGCAACTTGCCCTCGGGAGGAACCGGGAGCGGGGCGGGGTTGTCGGCCATGGACCCCGATTCCTTGGCGCCTCCCAGGGGTTGGGAGTGGGCGACCGTCTCGGAGAGGAACCCACAGGCGGACATGCCGGTTGCGAAACTGAACAGTGCCGAGCCCTTCAACATCTTTCGTCGATCCAGCACAAAGACCTCCCTACGGGTACGACTCAGTCAGTATGTCGATCCGGATGCACCCCATGTCGTGGTGCGTCGCCATCAGTGCGCACTCTACCGCCTAACGTCCCGCATCACCTGCCGGCGAAGGCGGGCGAAGCGCGCTGTAGCCGGGCAGGTGCATGCGGTTGTTAGCTGGCCCGGCTTCAGTTCACCAACTCGACCTCACTGATGCGCCAGCTCTTATCGAAGAAAGGTTCGAGCGGGCTGTACAGGCGCAGGATTACGAACCAGCCCTTGTCCGGCATCGTCTGGATCCAGTTGCCGCGCTTCACGCCCTCAGGCTGCTTGGGACCGAAGTAGACCGTCGTCGAGCCGTCGGCGTTCGGTTCGGCCGCGGGGGACGGAAAGCTCTGGCTGCCCGCGCGCGGAAACCGTTGCGGCGTGTCGAGCATCGAGCGCGTCATGTTGTCATAGACCGTGAGCGACCAGAAATTGGCCTCGGGGATACCCTTCGGCAGCGTCACCTTGTAGGTCTTGGCGCCGTCGAAGTGGTTCTTGTTCGCGTCCGCCACCGCCAGCAGGTACTGCGAGCCGATACCGGGAAGGCGCATGGCCATCGAGGGCGTGATCCCAGTGACGCCGTAGAAGAAGTTCGTGCGCTCGTCCATCGTCCGGAAGCCGGTGGGCGGGAACGGCTTGACGCCCTCCTTCGTGATCAGGGGGATCGGCGTCTCGAATTGGTAACCGGTGTTGAAAAGGAAATTGTACCAGGCAGAATCGGGATAGTAGTACCAGCTCGGATCGCGCGGACTCATGAACAGCGTGCGGGAACTGGCGTTGGCCAGGGCGAGCGCCTCGCTTAGTATCTTCTTCATCCGTGCGTCGGGCTTGAACGGCTTGCCCTTGACGATGCCGATGGCGGCGACGGGGCCCATCAGTTCGGGATCGAGCGAGGTGGCCGGCTCCTGTTGCACGACCTCGTTGAGCATCTCGTAAAAGGTCCAGTCGTTCGGCGGAATGGTGTTCATCACCTTGCCGCTGCCTTCGTGGAAGACAGTCGGCGGTGGTGGCGTGACCTGTCCCAGCCTGGCCCTGCCCGCGAGAAACTCGGCGATCGGCGTGCCGACGCCGCCCGGCTCGTAGGGGTAGACCTTGGTGAACTTGCGGATCGTCTCGACGACCGGCTTGGGGTCGTTGTGGTTCTCTAGGAAGGACCGGCCGAACCACAGGATGGTGTTGGTCTGGGCGCGCGCGACATAGAAACCGCCATCGGGCAACGGCCCGTCGTAGCCCGGCGGCACGATCAGGTACTTGCCACCTACTCCACGGTCGGGCCCAGGTAGGCCGAGATCGACGACCCATCGGAACCAGGCGTCTTGCACGACACCCAGAAACTTCGGCGGCGTCTCGATCACCACAGGTCCTTGCGTGAGGTCCAGGTAGCCCATGACGTAGACCGTGTCGGCATTGGCCGTGAGAAACAGCGACCTTGCGTCCATGAGCTCTGAGAAGACCAGGACCTCGTTGGCCTTCATCCCGACGTCCTGCATGCCTTTGCGTAGCGCATGGATGCTGACACCGCGCAGGTTGTCCATGAAAGCGCGATAAGCGTAGATAAAGTCGAGGTTGTCGTAGACCTTGTCGGCGGTCGACGTGCTAGGCACGCCGTCCTTGAACTCGAGCGTTCCGATTCTCGATTCGACCTGGTCGGGTGTGGTGATCGATGCGGGCGGCATTGTCTGCGCTGCGCCGCAAAGAGGTATCACCAGAACGACGCAGGCTGCGGAGAGGGTGAAGCGGTTAATGTGCGCCTTCATAAGATGTCATTTCCTTTCGTACGGTGAGGTTGATTCTCGAGTGCATGGGCTGCGGCTCCCCATTCGGCCTCGTGCCTGCCCGGGCTGTAGCCAGCTAACGACCATGAGCTGTGCTGCCCACGACGCGTGGGCAGTCGAGGCGCGAGCCTCGCGAAACGCGTACCCCACGCGGCGTGGGGCAGCATAAGCGAATTGTTAGGCCGCTCCTCGCGAGGGCGCGGCCCGTTTTCTAGGCCGCGCCCTTTCCCGATCGTTTCCACGCCATGGCCAGTTCGAGCTGCCGCTCGGCGCAGTCGCGGAGATAGAGGTTGATGAGGCTCTGGTACGGAAGCCCCTGGCGCTCGGCGAGCGCCTTGAAGTAGGCGACGGTCTCGGTGTCGAGCCGGATCGTGACGGATCGCTTGAGGTGGGCGGCGTAGGGGTTCCGGACGCCCTTGGAGAAGTCGTAGTGCTTTCTCATCGTGTGTACCTGCTGACGTATTCGGATTCCTCGCGGCGATTCGCGCGACGGGCCGAGATGATGCGGATGACCGAGTTTGACTCGCGGAAGCAGTGCACGACGACGAGGAGGCGGAGCCTGGCGCTGATCCCGATCAGCACGAGCCGATCGCCCTCGTCGCCGGGGTGGTCGGGATCGTCGATGAGGATCGCCCGTTCGTCGGCGAAGACCGTGGCGGCCTCGTCGAAGGACACCCGGTGCTTGCGGACGTTGTCGGCGGCCTTGCGCCGGTCCCAGTCGAATCGAATCTGAGTCACGCTGCCAGTGTACGCACGACGTACGTACGTCGCAACCGTCTGTCTGGTGGCCTGCCGTTGGCGCTTCGCTCGAGCGAGGGGTTAGGACGCACTCTTTGCCCGCCGCCGCGGCCGCTGCTTTGCGGAAACAGACTTAATGACCAAGCGGCCTCGGCCAGCGAGGGGGAGGCCTGTCTTCCCATGTGCTGCAGCCGCGTGAATGAGCTTGAGCACTTCAGGTTCCCGCAGCTTGGTCACCGCCGATAGTCGTATGAAGCGATTCTGCTTACCACTTCCTTGCAGTATCCCTGCCGGGCCAGGCAGGGCCGCGCCGTAGTAGAAGGACAGGCCGACCCCGTTCGCTGCAGCAGCGATGGAGACGATGCAGTCTGATGGCCGCTCTGTAGAACTGTATCCGATAACGAAGAAGTTGTAGTTGTCGTACACGAGTTCGACTGCCGTTGGAAAGATGCTCTTGAGCTCCCTGCGGCACTCTCTGATCAACTCGGCCATCTTCGGCTCGAACTTGGCGATGAATGAAGCTAGGTCCTGTTCTGCCTGCGACTCGCCGGCTGCGGGGGTGAGAGACTTTGCGGATGAGACACGGGACGGCATGGTTGTGCGGCCTAACGGCGAAAGCTCTGCTGCACGCAGCGGCGTGCAGCCGAGGCCGCCGGGCCTCGCGGGAATCGTACCGCACGCCGCCGCGTGTCAGCACGAGCGAAGTGTTAGGTACCCACGAAGTAGACCTGTCCCGGGAGTGCGAACTCGACGACGCGGAGAACGTCCGGGGCGAGCGGCCGGAGGTCGGCGATTCGGTTGGATCTCGCACGAATCACGACTACGAAGAGTGGCGTCCTTGCCACCGCCTGCTGATTCGTGAGATTGCGGTCGGTCGTGATGAGCCCCGCGAAGCCAGCCTCCTGCATGAGGACAAGCAGGCGACCGTTCTTGATACCCGACCAGCCGCGTGTGACCACGTGCTCGACCTCGTGCGGGTCGAGCGAGGCCGCGAGTCGGCGAGGCGTGCACCCGTCAAGCAGCAGACGCACGGCGGTCGAAGAGGGACCTCAACACCTCAAGGGTGGCAATCGCGCGATCGCGGCCCACGCTCGGGAAGTCCTCGAGGAACTCGTCCAGCGAGTCGCCCGCCTCGAGGTACTCGATGAGGGTGGCTGCCGGTACGCGGGTTCCGACGAACACCGGCGTTCCGCCGAGAATCTCCGGATCGGAGTGGACAAGCTCGTTGAGATTGGGGGAGCCGGCGTCGGCCATGCTGCCAGTGTACGCCGCCGGTCGGGCACTGCCAAAGGCGATCGGCTCCCGGAATGGGACGGCATTCGCCTCGGTGTGCCTAGAGCGTGTTACGCACTCCCGCCAAAGGTTTTGAAAAGCATGAGGCAAGCGAACACGAGATAGTGAAGGCCCGCGACGGTTTGCGGGAGGCGTTCGTAGTCCTTCGCCAGCCGCCGGAATCGCGTCGCCCACGCGAAGCTCCGCTCCACCACCCACCGCCGGGGCAGCAGCACGAAGCCTCGCTTCGCCTCCGGAAGCTTCACGACGTGCAGGTCGATGCCTTGACCGTACGCGTCGTCCTCGGCCTGCTCGCCGGTGTAGCCCTGGTCGACATATGCAAGCGTCACGGTCCGCCGGGTCGCCTTCTGGATAGCCTTGGCCGTCTTCTTCACCTGCGTGCGGTCCTGCTTGTCCGCGGGAGTCACGTGCAGCGCCAGGAGATTGCCCAGCGTGTCGACGGCGAGATGCACCTTCGATCCCTTCTTCCGCTTCGCCCCGTCGTAGCCGGCGCGGTGCCCGCTCTCGGGCGTGCTCTGCAGCGTCCGGCTGTCGATGATCGCCGCGGTGGGCGACGCCTTTCGCCCTGCGTTGATCCTGAGGATCTCGCGGAGGTCGTGCACGATCGCCTCGAAGACGCCGGCCTTGATCCAGCGCTGCGCCTGGTCGTAGACGGCGTGCCACGGCGGGAACTCGTGCGGGATCATCCGCCACGGCGCGCCGGACCGGACCATCCAGCGGAGGGCCCAGCCGAGGGCGTCAAAGACGTGCCGGAGGTCGTGCTCGCGTTGCGGCGCGTCCTCGCGCATGAGTGTCAGGTAGGGGAAGACGAACTCGCATTCGTCATCCGAGACGTCGCTTGGATACGGCTTCCGTGCCATGCCCGTAGATCGGCGCGACGGAGCGGAAGTCCGTAACACGCTCTAACGACCTTCGAGCTGTGCCGCACGCACGTGCGGCCGAGGCCGGTAGGCCTCGCGGCCAGTGTATCCCGCACGTGCGTGTCGGCACGTGCGAGGTGTTAGCCAGTCTTGCGGAGCCGGCCCACGTCCTTGCGAGGGCGAGAGGCGGCGAGGTCGTAGTTCGCCTGCAGGTTAAGCCAGTACTCGGGAGTGGTGCCGAGCGCCTGCGCGAACAGCCAGGCGGTCTCGGAGGTGACGCCGCGGCGCCCGCGGACGATTTCGTTGACCCGCTGGAGGGGGACGCCGATGTGCTGTGCGAAGGCGACCTGGCTGACACCCAGGGGGCCGAGGAACTCCTCGCGGAGGATCTCGCCCGGATGGGTGGGAACGCGTGCGGATGGGATCATGGGAGGTCTCAGTCGTGGTAGTCGAGGATGCGGACTTCGTGCGCGTCACCGCCGCTCCAGCGGAAGACGATGCGCCACTGGTCGTTGACCCGGATGCTGTAGAACCCGGCGAGGTCGCCCTTGAGCTGCTCGAGCCTATTGCCGGGCGGGGACCGGAGATCGACGAGCTGCGTGGCGGCGTTGAGCGAATCGAGCCGTCGCAGGGCGGTGCGTGCAATGTCGGGCGGGATCCGCGGCGGCCTGACGCCGGTGTTGTAGAGCTGTCGAGTGGCCTTGTCGCCGAAGGAGGCGATCATGCGCGGATCGTAGCACTTGCATGGGAGCCATGCAACAGCCCGGTCGCGCCGGAGCAGGTGGTCGGGTATCTGGCTAACGACCTTCGAGCTGTGCCGCACGCACGTGCGGCCGAGGCCGGCAGGCCTCGCGACCAATGTACCCCGCACGTGCGCGTCGGCACGTGCGAGTTGTTACGCAGCCTTCGGCGGACTGAGAGCCGACGCCGCCTCGGAAGATGACGCGACCCGCTGCCCGCGCGACTGACGGCTCGCTTGCGTTCCGATCACGGCCGGCTTGTATGTTGAATCCCCGCCTCTCCGATCGATCGGAGAAGCACGCCTCCTCCTCGCGGGCGAAGCGCAGCGAGCCCGCGAGGAGGAAGCCGCCGAAACGAGATCGCCATGGTCTGGGCGCAAGCGACGCCGTCGGACAGCAGGATCCGCTTCGGCTTCCTGGTTCGAGACCGAACAGCCGGCAGAGCCCGGACCGACGCCTCCCGCGTCCACGCCGGAGCTCGCATTCGCAAGGCAGGGACGCTTCCATGTCAGCCAGAGACCAGCCCATCGTCGTCGGCATCGATGTCGCAAAGGCAACCCTCGACGTCGCCACCGACCCGCCCTCGTCCGTCCGCACCTTCCCGAACGACCCCGCCGGCATCGCGTCGCTCGTCGGGGACCTCCGCCCGCGCGGCGTCGAGATCGTCGTCGTCGAGGCGACCGGAGGCTACGAACGCACGCTCGTCGCCTCGCTGCGCGACGCAGGCATCGCCGTTGCCGTGGTCAATCCCAAGCGCACCCGCGCCTTCGCGGAGTCCGAAGGCACCCTCGCCAAGACCGACCGCATCGACGCCGAGGTTCTCGCCCGTTATGGCCGACGCATGCGGCCCGAGCCCGGAACGACGCGTTCGGCCGCCGTCGAACGCATTGACGAGCTCATGACGAGACGCCGCCAGCTCGTCGGCATGCGCGTCATGGAGAAGACCCGTCAGCAGCAGGCGGGCGACGCCCTCGCGGCGCGGCAGATCAAGCACATGCTCAAGCTTCTCGACCGGCAGATCGACGAGGTCGACGAAGAGATCCGCAAGACGATCGACGGCGACACCGACCTCAAGGCGAAAGTCGACATCGTGCGTTCGGTGCCCGGCGTCGGCGACGTGACGGCGCGGACGTTGCTCGCCGAGCTCGGGGAACTGGGCGAGGCCAACCGGCGCGAGATCGCATCGCTCGCCGGGGTCGCTCCGCACCCGAAGGACTCGGGCCAGCGTGCGGGGCGGCGTTCGGTGCGCGGCGGGCGGGCGGAGGTCCGCACCGCCAGCTACATGGCGGCGCTGACGGCGATGCGCTGCAACCCGCGGATCCGCGCGTTCGCGGAGTTGCTGCGGGCGAAGGGCAAGCCGTTCCGGGTGGTGATCGTGGCCTGCATCCGGAAGCTGCTAACGATCCTGAACGCGCTCCTGAAGAGCGGTCAGAAGTGGGATCCGTCACGCCACGGCAAAATCGCATGAGGGCTTGAAAATGAACACAGCCGCTGTCCGCTCGCTCACGAAGGAACCCACCAACGCGGTCACCCAACAGAGCAAGGCGAGCGCGATCACGTTGATGGCAGTCATCTGCGGGCTCGGGTCGCTGGGCTGGGCGACGGACGCGGGGTCTCGCTGGGGCTTGCTCGCATGAGACGAGACGCCATGGATACGGGCGAACCCGCGGTGTGGACGAGAGGCATGCGGTGCATGGGGATCGCGATCTGTTGAGGGTAGTGCAGCTGCGCCGGGGTGCACCGCGCTTAGGATTGAGTCGTGGGCGCCTTCTCGGGGTCATACGGATCACATTTGATTGGCGCGCTCCAGATACGGACATGCGCAGACCGACTTCAGCAGCGCCGGCGTGAGCCGTCGCCACGCTTCGGTCCCCGATCTCATCAAGTCGTCATAGTCCTCGTACGCGCGGTTGCTGAGGTGGTGGCTCCGCATCCAGTGCCACAGGTTCTCGACCGGGTTCAGCTCCGGCGAGTACGGCGGAAGGAGCAGGATCGTGATCTCCTCCGGCACCTCGAGCGCCGACGACGTGTGCCAGCCCGCGCGGTCCATGATCACGATGGCGTGCTCCTTCGGCTTCAGCTCCTCGTCGACGAGCTGACGCAGGAAGACGTTCATCGTCCCCGTGTTGATCTGGGGGGCCAGGAGCGCGCTCGACGCGCCGGTCCGCGGCTCGACCGCGGCGAACAGATGGACCCACTCGTAGCGCGTCTGCCGCACCGCCGTCGGGCGCGATCCTTTCCGCGCCCACACGCTGGTCAATGTTCCCTGCTGGCCGAAGCGAGCCTCGTCCATGAAGAAGACGCGCGTCGTATGGTCGAGCGACTCGGCGACGCCGCTCACGAGTTCGACAAAAGGGGGGCGCGCTCGCGGAACTCCGCCTGCTTCGCGAGATCCCTCTTCTCGTGCCGCGGCCTGGGGCGCAGCGCCGAATAGCCGAGCCGGTGCAGGAGGTCGTAGGCGCCCATCAGCGAGTAGCGCACGCCGAACTCGCGCTCGAGGATGCGCACCACGTCCTTGCCGCGCAGCGTGCACACGCCGTCCTCCGGGCGCGGGCCCGCGTCGATCCGCGCCCGCAACTCGTCCTCGCGCTCGCGCGGCAGCTTCGTCCTGCGCCCCGGACGCGGCGGAGGATGGATCGCGTCGATGCCGCCGTCGCGATAGGCGTAGACCCATTCCTGCACCGCGCGGCGCGAGCGCCCGAGCATCTCGGCGATCACCGGCGCCTCCTTGCCGTGGAGGGCGAGCAAGACCGCGCGAAGGCGGTCGCGCCTCTTCGCGTCGCGCTCGCGCGCGACCAGCGACTTCAGCCTTGCCGCGTCGTTCGGCGCTCGCTCGACGATCTGCATCGAAAGCCTCCTCGCTTTGCGATGCGGAGTGTCGTGCCGCGCGCTCGATGGCGCAACCTAACAAGCGCCGAACGGCGCGCGGCGGTTAAGCGTGATCCGTATCACAGCGCGTGACATGACGGACTCTCCGTTTCCGCCGATTCCGCCTAACGGTACCGAGCTGTGCTGCACGCAGCGGCGTGCAGCCGAGGGCGCAGCCCTCGCGATCATGGTAACTGCACGCCGCCGCGTGTCAGCACGAGCGAAGTGTTAGGCGGATTTGATCCTTGCAAGGGTCCAATCTCCGCCGACATCGCCGCTCACGCGGTGGGGCGGTGCCCCCCGATGGACTCGAGGATACTTGTGATCTCTGAATGAAGTCGGTCGAAGCGCCGGTTGACGCGCGGTCGCCAAGACCACTGGTTAGGGATCAGCACTCTAGTTTCGCCGGAAGGCCGAATGATGGGATCTATGAAGACCGAAATCTCTTCGTCCGCGCGCGTGCAGTGGATTCTGGTCACGAACGGTCCGGTCTGGTCGATCGCAGCCGGGCGCGTCACACGCAGGCGCACGCGACCTGCACGGCGGTGCGCGACCTGCTCATCGAGCTTCGTCGCGAGACGGGAGCGGGTCCGCGGCAGCTGCTGTGGCTGGCGAGGAAGCGCTATCCCGGAGTGGGGCTGCCGGCGCCGAGCACGGTGAGCTCGATCCTTTCGAAGGCGGGACTCGTCGAGCCCGCGCGTCGCATGCGTCGGGACCCTGACCTGCGCGGCCCGAGCGGCCCGTATCGGGCGGCGACGAAGCCGAACGAGATGTGGACGGTGGACTTCAAGGGCCAGTTCCGTCTCGGCGACGGATCGATGTGCCATCCGCTGACGGTGCAGGACGACGCGACGCGCTACCTCCTGTGTGTCGACGGGCGCGGCTCGACGTCGACCGAGGGCGTGCTGTCGAGCTTCCGCCGGATCTTCCGGAAGCACGGCGTTCCCGAGCGGATCCACTCCGACAACGGAGTGCCCTTCGCGTCGACGGGGCTGGGCCGGCTGTCGCGCGTGAGCGTGGAATGGATGCGTCAGGAGATCGAGGTGTGCCGATCGCGTCCGGGTCATCCCGAGGACAATCCGAGGCACGAGCGGATGCACCGGACGCTGAAGGCGAAGACCGCGCGGCCGCCGTGCGCGACGGCTCCGTCGCAGCAGCGTCGCTTCGGCCGCTTCGTGCAGTTGGATGAACGAGGATCGCGGGCACGAGGGCCTGGGGATGCGAGCGCCGTCGGAGGTGTACGAGGTCTCGAGTCGCGAGTGGCGTGCGCGTCCGAAAGCGCCGGAATATCCGGGCCACTGGGACGTGCGGCGAGTGCGCACGACGGGCGACATCAGGCTCGCGGGCTCGCTGGTGTTTCTGTGCGAGGCGCTGCAAGGCGAGACGGTGGGCTTGGCGGAGGTGGACGACGGCGTGTGGCGGCTGAGCTATCGACGAAGCGTGCTGTGCTTCATCGACGCGCGAGGCGAGGCTCCGCGGATCCTGAGCGGCAAGCCGGAGGGGCAGGAAGACGAACCCTGCGACGGGTGAGGCTGCGCTCACCCGTCAGGGAATGGTATTTTGAAGGAGCCGCACGGGGCTTCGTGTCAACCATGTGCCCGGTACGGCGCGTCAGCGATGTGGTCGGACGAACACCGTCTGGCCCCGCCCCCGGGCGGTGTGATCGAAGTGATTGCAACATTGAAGCTCGCTTCGCGCAGGCGCTCGGGCAAGTCTCTGACTGCATCGGCCGGAAGATCGCGTACGTCAAGGCCCATTGGTTGATTTCATTGTTCCTTCCACGAACCGTGAAACAATCCTCTCGCTGGGAACGAAAGGCACAGTGAGCGTTCGTTGGGCGAAATCGCAGGCAGACAAGGACCCAGATGCCACAGCGATCACCGCGGTGCATGCTTCTGATTCCGCCTAACGACTATTGAGCTGGGCTGCCCACGCCGCGTGGGCAGTCGAGGCGTTTCGCCTCGCGTGCAGTGTAACTGCCCACACGGCGTGGGTCAGCCCCAGCGAATTGTTAGGCGGCAATTCCTATTGGCCTACGAGGGCGAACCAATTCTCGGCTTCCTGCCTGAGATCCGCGAGTCCCTCGGTCAGTGGCGACAAGAAATCGAGCCCTCGGCCAGCGTGAGGGACCTGCACAACCCCTTCGTGTTGGTACGTGATGCCACTTACCCAAACGACCTTCTTGAAATCGGTCGCTTGTGGGTGGAGGCGCCGATCTTCCCACCAGATGTCAGGGAGGCGTGCTTCACTTCCAGCGCGATCGCGCTGGGTTCCGACCACGACCTCGACGCGGTGAATGGTCTCGCGAAGTGTCAGTGCCAGCAAATCCCGATGGAGCGCTGACTCGCGGTGATAAAGCGCGGTCCAGCTCTCCGCACCCGGTCCCGTCTTGATCCAGCTGGCTCCAAACGCCGCGGCAACCGCGACTGAGCAGTCCGCGTGAAAGCGCTTTCGAATAGCGTCGTTTCGTCCAGACATACGGAGGTCACCCTGATCGGTGCCTTTCGGCTTTAGCCGCCTAACGACCTTCGAGCTACGCGGCCGCCGCGGCCGCGTTGGCGTCGAAGACGCCACTGATGATACCGCGGCGGTCCGCGTGAGCGACGTGTTAGCCGGCTTCGGCGCGCTTGCCGCCGGCGCCGCCTCGGAGGACGGCGCCAACCCGTTGCCCGCGCGACTGACGGCTCGCGCGAGCTTGAACGACGACGACCGATCCGACTTCTTGGCAGCGCAACGCGGGCGGCGGGCGTATCAAGCCATCGGCGGCGTCGGCCGGGGCGGGACGCGGAGCGCCCATGAACGGAGCAGGGGATCATGCAGCGCGCCCGACGTGCCGCGACGACCTCCCGGACAGGAGTTCGATGGCGCAGCCCCAAGTATCAAAATCGTGATGGACGGACGGGACTTGGCCCGGCCGGCTAACGACCTTCGAGCTACGCGGCCGCCGCGGCCGCGAGTCGCGTCGAAGACGCGATGCAGTCTATCCGCGGCGGTCCGCGTGAGCGACGTGTTAGCCGGCTTCGGCGCGCTTGCCGCCGACGCCGCCTCGGAGGACGGCGCCAACCCGTTGCCCGCGCGACTGGCGGCTCGCTGAGGCTTGAAAGACGACCAACGATCCGTCGTCTTGGCAGCGCAACGCGGGCGGCGGGCAGATCAAGCCATCGGCGGCGTCGGCCGGGGCGGGACGCGGAGCGCCCATGAACGGAGCAGGGGATCATGCAGCGCGCCCGACGTGCCGCGACGACCTGCCGGACAGGAGTTCGATGGCGCAGCCCCAAGTATCAAAATCGTGATGGACGGACGGGACTTGGCCGCGGCCGGCTAACGACCTTCGAGCTGTGCCGCACGCACGTGCGGCCGAGGCCGGTAGGCCTCGCCCAAAAGCGTACCGCACGTGCGCGTCGGCACGTGCGAGTTGTTAGGCCGTACCCTCTGGCGGAAGCTCCCAGCTCAACTCCGGAGGTTCGCTCCCCGAAGACTTGAGCGCCCGCTCGACGCTCAGAAGCAGGGACGGGGAGACGTCGCGAGGGCCGTCGGCGAGCACGAGCGCGAGGCAGCGATCCAGGTCGTCGCCGGTGTGGAGCGAAAGTCCGGCCGCGGCGATTGTGGGGGACCTGCTCATCCCGGCGCCGCAGAATACGAGGACGGGAGTCGCGCTGCGGAGGAAGGACGCCACGCATTCCGCGGCGGAGCGCAGCAGCCACGGCGGGTTGCCCGGGCCGTCGAGGAGCGGAAAGCGGCAGTACACGTCCTCGCGCGAGATGAAGAGGGGGCGCTCAGCCATTGCCAGGTCGACGATCGCGAGGATCCCGACGGAGCGGACGGCGTCGAGGTTCCGCACGTCGCCGGAGTTGCCGATCCAGAGTGCGTGCGGCGATACCTGGCGCATTGATCAACTAGGGCTTGAACGGCCTAACGACCTTCGAGCTGGGCCGCACGCACGTGCGGCCGAGGCCGGTAGGCCTCGCCCAAGAGCGTACCGCACGTGCGCGTCGGCACGTGCGAGTTGTTACGCAGCCTTCGGCGGACTGAGAGCCGACGCCGCCTCGGAAGATGACGCGACCCGCTGCCCGCGCGACTGACGGCTCGCTTGTGTTCCGATCACAGCCGGCTGACCGACTTCCTGGCAGCGCAACGCGGGCGGCGGGTAGAGGGAGCGGTCGGCGGCGGCGGCTGGGTTGTGCGCTGAGCGCCGACGAACGGCGCGCGACGCGGAGAGCGCGCCAAAGCCCGAGCGGCGAGCTCTCGCACAGGACGCGGATGGCGCAGCCCCAAGTCTTCGGATCTGAAATCGACGCGCTATGCCGGCTGCGTAACGACCTTCGAGCTGTGCCGCACGCACGTGCGGCCGAGGCCGGCAGGCCTCGCGACCAATGTACCCCGCACGTGCGCGTCGGCACGAGCGAAGTGTTAGGCGGAGGCGACGGGGCCTTTCTCAGCTGGCGCGGCGGCGGCGCACGCGCTGGCCAGCACGCGCCTCCTCGATCGCTGCCTCGCCGGCTTTGCGGAAGAAGGCGATGCGATCCGCCTTGGACTTGCGAGCGAGTGCGCGAGCCTGCCGGTCGCGGATCGTGCGGAGCTGATCGACTGCGTTGGGGTTGCGGCTAGTCATGCGACGCGACCTCTCTCGGGGAGTAGATCGTAAGGGGGCGGTAGCCGAGTTCAACGTTGATCTGGTTGAACAGGCGAATCTTGTCGAGCCGGACGATGTGCTTGAAGTTCCAGCTCGCGAGCACGTCGACGGCCGCGACGGTAGCCAGCGCAATGTGGAGCATGTCGTTGCGGAAGCGGCGGCCCAGCACGCCATGGGCCTCGTAGTCCGCCGCCAGGTCGACGGACTCCTTGTCGACCGTCAGGATGTCGTCGGCGATGGCGAGCAGTTCCCGATGAAGGTCTCGGACCTGGGCAGGGGCTTCGGCGACCTCGGCGGCCGTGACGTCGGAGAGGACGGGATAGAGCCGTCCGCGGCGGAAGTCGCGGACGAGGGCGTTCGACCACAGTTCGAACTCCTTGTCGAAGCACCCGCCGATGACGGACGTGTCGACGTAGACGCGAAGGATCGTGGATCGAGCTGCCACGTTGGTCTGTTCCGCCTAACGACCCTTGAGCTGGGCTGCCCACGCCGCGTGGGCAGTCGAGGCGTTTCGCCTCGCGTGCAGTGTACCTGCCCACACGGCGTGGGTCAGCCCAAGCGAAATGTTAGGCGGCGTCCCTTGGTGTGCCGCGCTAGATCGATGCCGGTCCCAGCGACAGGCCGCAGCCGCTGCAATTGCGGATGTGAAACCAGTTTGAGTCTCCGCCGCGATAGGTCTTGTAGCGTTTTCCGCACGCTGAGCACTGCGTGTTGCCTGGGTACACCGGACTGCCAGAGAACGACTCTCCGCACTCCGGACAATACCCCCTGACGGGCGCATCGAGAGGATGGTCGCAACACGGGCAGCTGGGTGACTTGATCCATCGAAGAGCGAAGAGCGAGGCGACTGTGCCCAATGCAAACACGAAGAGTGGCAGAGAATGACCAGGTGCCACCAACCTCGCAACCGGCATGAGGGCCAAGGCAACGAGGAAGAGGAACAGGAGCAGGCGGCGCAGATGATGTACGACGCGAAACCGACGCATTGCGGGCCCGAGCTGGGCCTGCGCCGCCGCGACTTCTTCGGCAGCAATTGCACACCGTGGGCGTCTCGCCTCCCGCGCGACCAAACCTGGCTTTTGCTTTCGGAAGCAAAGGACGATCAGGTAAGCGATGAGTGCAAGGATGCACACCGTCGCGCCGATGTTGAGAAGGATGCCTAGGTCTTCAAGCATCTTGCTTTTTTCGGCCGCCTAACGACCTTCGAGCTGTGCCGCACGCACGTGCGGCCGAGGCCGGTAGGCCTCGCCCCAAAGCGTACCGCACGTGCGCGTCGGCACGTGCGAGTTGTTACGCAGCCTTCGGCAGATTGAAAGTCGACGCCGCCTCGGAGGACGGCGCAACCCGCTGCCCGCGCGATCGGCGGCTCGCTTGCGTTCCGATCGCGGCTGGCTGACCGACTTCCTGGCAGCGTGACGCGGGCGGCGGGTCGAGGGAGCGATCGGCGGCGGCGACTGGGGCGGTGCGTCGAGCGCCGACGAACGGGGCGCGACGCTAGCAGCGCGACAAAGCTTGAGCGGCGACCTCTCGGACAGGGCCTAGATCGCGCAGCCCCAAGTATTCGGATCGGAAATCGTCGAGGCGCTATGCCGGCTGCGTAACGACTAGAGCGTGTTACGCACTCCCGCCAAAGGTTTTGAAAAGCATGAGGCAGGCGAACACGAGATAGTGAAGGCCCGCGACGGTTTGCGGGAGGCGTTCGTAATCCTTCGCCAGCCGCCGGAATCGCGTCGCCCACGCGAAGCTCCGCTCCACCACCCACCGCCGGGGCAGCAGCACGAAGCCTCGCTTCGCCTCCGGAAGCTTCACGACGTGCAGGTCGATGCCTTGGCCGTACGCGTCGTCCTCGGCCTGCTCGCCGGTGTAGCCCTGGTCGACATATGCAAGCGTCACGGTCCGCCGGGTCGCCTTCTGGATGGCCTTGGCCGTCTTCTTCACCTGCGTGCGGTCCTGCCTGTCTGCGGGAGTCACGTGCAGCGCCAGGAGATTGCCCAGCGTGTCGACGGCGAGATGCACCTTCGATCCCTTCTTCCGCTTCGCCCCGTCGTAGCCGGGCGCGGTGCCCGCTCTCGGGCGTGCTCTGCAGCGTCCGGCTGTCGATGATCGCCGCGGTGGGCGACGCCTTTCGCCCGGCGTTGATCCTGAGGATCTCGCGGAGGTCGTGCACGATCGCCTCGAAGACACCGGCCTTGATCCAGCGCTGCGCCTGGTCGTAGACGGCGTGCCACGGCGGGAACTCGTGCGGGATCATCCGCCACGGCGCGCCGGACCGGACCATCCAGCGGAGGGCGTTGAAGACGTGCCGGAGGTCGTGCTCGCGTTGCGGCGCGTCCTCGCGCATGAGTGTCAGGTAGGGGAAGACGAACTCCCATTCGTCATCCGAGACGTCGCTTGGATACGGCTTCCGTGCCATGCCCGTAGATCGGCGCGACGGAGCGGAAGTCCGTAACACGCTCTAGTGAGCTATGCCGCCGCCGCGGCGGCATCTGCCCAGGTCAACGCACAGATCGTATCCGCGGCGGCCGGCATGAGCGATCTGTTAGGCAGCCCCGCGTTGACGGCGTAGATCTGCGAGCAGCTCGCGAGCCGCGTCCAAGATCTGCTCCCGATACCACTCCAGGGGTTGCAGCGCCTCTTTCAGCCCGGCCTCGGAATAGAGAGAGTACTGATGCGGCAGCGGCACCGTTTCAGTCTCGTCCTCCAAGCCCACGATCCACCCCGGCACGAATCCGAGGCCTTCGTAGTAGAGCCTCGCAACTCCGCGGAGCCCCTCAAGCAGCGGCGTAGTTCCCCTGAGCATGCCGTCCAGTAGTACCTCAGCTTGATACCGCGCGAATCCGTCTTCGTCGCGCGCTTTCAAGATCCGGGCGGCGACGCTGCGCGCCTCCTTCACCCCAGCAGGATCGCCAAGATTCGGCTGGAGCAGATCAAGGAACTCGTCGAGCAAAAGTGCTGGTTCGAGGCGCGGATCCGCACACACCGTGTTCTCGAACTCGGCTGGAGATAGGTTGCCGCAGGCGAAATCCAACAGCCGTTGCTCTAGATCGCGGGGAATGCTCGACATTGACAGAACTTGGCTTGGCCTGCCTAACGACCTTCGAGCTGTGCCGCACGCACGTGCGGCCGAGGCCGTAGGCCTCGCGACCAATGTACCCCGCATGTGCGCGTCGGCACGTGCGAGTTGTTAGGCGGGCTACCGATATACGTCCCGACGGTGGCCGACCTTCACCACCGTGATGACGAGCTCCGCGTCGAGGATTTCATAGACGACGCGGTAGTCGCCGATGCGAATCCGGTAGAGGTCGTCCGCGCCGGCCAGCTTCTCGCAGCCGACGGGCCGGGGCTGTTCGGCGAGGCCGCGGATCGCGGTGACGATGCGCTGACGGTCCTGCTTCGTGCCGAGCCTGGCCAGCTCGCGGCCGGCCGATGGCTTGATGAGGAGCTCATACCTTGCCACGCGCTCATCGCGCGGACGGCGGACTCGAAGGAGAGGGCGGCCTCCCCGGCAGCTTGCGGGCGGCGGCGATGTCGGCGGCGTCCTCGGCGAACGCTCGGCGGAGGGCGTCGTTGACGATGTCGGAGAGGGGGCGGTCGGTGGCGGCGGCCTTGAGGCGAAGGGCCCTGTGGACGGCGGGATCGAAGTAGACGGTGGCGCGGCGGGATTCTGCCATGTGGGCAGTGTGGCACCGAGGTGACTTGACGTCAAGACGGCCTGATGCTGACGGCAGAGAGCCCGAAAGGGCGTGCCTTGCCCCGCCTAACGACCTTCGAGCTGTGCCGCGCGCACGTGCGGCCGAGGCCGTAGGCCTCGCGACCAATGTACCCCGCACGTGCGCGTCGGCACGTGCGAGTTGTTAGGCGGGCTACCGATATACGTCCCGACGGTGGCCGACCTTCACCACCGTGATGACGAGCTCCGCGTCGAGGATCTCATAGACGACGCGGTAGTCGCCGATGCGAATCCGGTAGAGGTCGTCCGCGCCGGCCAGCTTCTCGCAGCCGACGGGCCGGGGCTGTTCGGCGAGGCCGCGGATCGCGGTGACGATGCGCTGACGGTCCTGCTTCGTGCCGAGCCTGGCCAGCTCGCGGCCGGCCGATGGCTTGATGAGGAGCTCATACCTTGCCACTGCGCCTCATCGCGCGGACGGCGGACTCGAAGGAGAGGGCGGCCTCCCCCCGGCGCTTGCGGGCGGCGGCGATGTCGGCGGCGTCCTCGGCGAACGCTCGGCGGAGGGCGTCGTTGACGATGTCGGAGAGGGGGCGGTCGGTGGCGGCGGCCTTGAGGCGAAGGGCCCTGTGGACGGCGGGATCGAAGTAGACGGTGGCGCGGCGGGATTCTGCCATGTGGGTAGTGTGGCACCGAGGTGACTTGACGTCAAGACGGCCTGATGCTGACGGCAGAGAGCCCGAAAGGGCGTGCCTTGCCCCGCCTAACGACCTTTCAGCTGTGCCGCACGCACGTGCGGCCGAGGCCGTAGGCCTCGCGACCAATGTACCCGCACGTGCGCGTCGGCACGTGCGAGTTGTTACGCAGCCTTCGGCGGACTGAGAGCCGACGCCGCCATGGAGGACGGCGCGACCCGACGCCCGCGCGACTGACGGCGCGATTGCGTTCCGATCACCGCTGGCTGACCGACGTCCTGGCAGCGCAACGCGGGCGGCGGGTAGAGTGAGTCATCGGCGGCGGCGGCTGGGTTGTGCGTCGAGCGCCGACGAACGGAGCGCGACGCGAAGAGCGCACCCAAGCCCGAGCGGCGACCTCTCGCACAGGACGCGGATTGCGCAGCCCCAAGTATTCGGTTCGGGAATCGTCGAGGCGCTATGCTGGCTGCGTAACGACCTTCGAGCTGTGCCGCACGCACGTGCGGCCGAGGCCGTGAGGCCTCGCGACCAATGTACCCCGCACGTGCGTGTCGGCATGAGCGAGGTGTTAGGCGGACCATTTGCGTAGGCTCGCGGGCGGTTGACTCGGCCGAGGCCGATGTTACACTGGACGTAACACTTGGAGGTGCCCGATGGTTCGACCCGTGACGCTGCGGAAGGTGGGCGGCTCCATGACGGCCACGCTGCCGAAGGCGATGGCGGACCGCCTCAGGCTGGAGGCGGGGGACGAGGTGCTGGCGGTCGAGACGGACCGCGGGATCCTGCTGACGCCGTTCGACCCGGACGCGGAGGAGGCGGTGGCGATAGCGGCGAAGGCGGCGAAACGCTACCGGCACGCCCTGCGAGAGCTGGCGAAGTGAGCAGTCGGCCTCGGAAGGCGAAGGAGCCGCGCTGGGTTCCCCGGGCGGCCGTGGAGACGATCCACGCGGAGCAGATCGCGGAGCATGGCGGGTTGGCGGGCATCCGGGACGAGGCGTCGTTGGACGCGGCGCTGGGGAGGCCGAGGGACAGGTGGGGATACGGCAAGGTGCGTGACCCGGCTGCGCTCGCGGCGGCGTACGCCTACGGGATCTCGAGCGCGCATCCGTTCAACGACGGGAACAAGCGGACGGCGTTCCTGGCGATGGTCGTGTTCCTTGGGTTGAACGGGATCGACTTCGGCGCGCCGGAATCGGAGGTGGTGTCGGCGTTCACGGCGCTGGCGGTGGGCTCGCAAGACGAGTCGAGCCTGGCCGCGTGGATCGCGAAGCGCTCCAAGAGGTCCCGTCGCCGTAAACCAGGCTCCGCCTAACGACCGTGAGCTGGGCTGCCCACGCCGCGTGGGCAGTCGAGGCCGCAGGCCTCGCGATGATGGTAACTGCCCACACGGCGTGGGTCAGCCCGAGCGAATTGTTAGGCGGTGCCCAGGTTGGGTCGGCCACACTCCGGGCATCTGGCCAAAGGCCCAACCTGATAACCGCACGCAGCGCAGCGGTCGTGCCGGCGCCGACGTCTGGCGCGCAGCTGCCCGGGAAGCGCGACCAAGATCGCGATGGAACAGCCAAAGATGGCCGTGTCGGCAGCGAATCCGGCCCCCAACACGCCGAAGGGGATCAGGAGCTCGCGGGGCCGATTCAGCCGCGGATCCACCGGAAACCAGTCGTCGACGACAAGAGCACGCCGCGAACTGGAATGACCCGCGCGTTGAGGGTCAAACTCTTCGTACGCGCCCCAGAGCGCGGGGAACGGGAAGCCACGCGCATCAACCAGCAATCTGGCCGGACGTCGCTCCAACCACAATCCGAAGACCCAGTCCGGGCAGAGATCCTGAACTCGTTGGTTGGTGTTCGGCACGAAGGACGGACCGATGCTCGAGATGAGCAACCGCTGACCGAGTAGCGAGGACCATTGCAGTGCCATCTTTCCGTCGAACGGATCACCCGCTTCGGTTCCCGGGATGATGTTCAGGTTCTGGCCCCAATCGGATAGCGGCAGGTCGACGATTGCCGAACCAGATGCAGTAGCGAGCGTCAGGATCGCACCGCCAATCGCAAACAAGAGGAGCTTGATAAGAACTTGCCGCACTCGCATCCGCCTAACGATCTTCGAGCTGTGCTGCGGTCACGACGGCGGCCGCAGGAGGCGAAGCCTCCAAGGACCATGCCAACCGGCCGCCGCCGGGGCCGGCAGCACTTGCGAGCTGTTAGCCGGCCGGTTCCCGGGAGTTGCCACGGAAGTAGTCATTGCTGTTCATTGTCGCGAGTTCGCCGCCGCCTACGGCGATGAACTCCAACGGCGGGTTGCGAGCGATCCACGATTCATACCCCGAGGAATCGGGAAGAATCTGAAGCACATGACCGGTGCCGAATCGAATCTCGAGATCCAGCGTGCCACTTTGGAGAGAGACCTTGGTCACTAGAGCGCCACTAACGAGCCCATTGAACTTGGCGGCGGCGTCGATCGGTGCAGGAAGCCCAAACTGCTGCCCATGATCTTCGCTGGTCAAGCAAATGCGGCCCGCGAGGAGCAGTCGCCACAAGCAAGTAACGGTCAGGGACAGGCCGCCGCCAAACTCAAACACCCAGTCGTACTCGCGACCGGTCAACGAGGAGAGGCGCTGGTAGATCAGCCAATCGAGCGAGTTCATCGGGATCTGCTACTGAGAACGAGTCGGGCCGGCTAACGACCATGAGCTATGCCGCACGCACGTGCGGCCGACGCGCAAGCGTCGCGACCAATGTACCCACGTGCGTGTCGGCATGAGCGATGGGTTAGGCGGCTCTCAACATGACGCTAGTGAGGGCCGCCCTTTACCTCGAAGATGTAGATCGCGGTGATGACCAGGTAAAGGCCGAACGCCGCGATGGCCTGTACCGCGAATACCGCGGTTCGAAGTGCGAGATAACGCATGAACGCGGTCCCGTACCAGAGCAGCGGTGCGACGATCACCCCAACTGCGATGTGCGACCCGAACCAAGCGACGTCAGACTTGCGAACCCACTCCAGTCGGAAATGCGCGGCACAGAGGCAGACCATCGCGACGATGCCGAGGGTCCAGGTGATCGCCAGCCATGCCGTTCCTCGACGGGCCGTCATTCGCAGTGTGGCTTGAGTAGCATTCATTCCGAAGCCTGTTGGTCGATCAACGATGATTGAGCTGTGCCGGGGTCGTCAGAACGGGCGAACTGCAAGGTGGCGACCTGCGAACGCGTAACAGTTCAGGTCGGCGACTCAACGCGGTCGAACTCGTCAGCGAACTCGGTTGTGATGCCGATTGGATCGTTGAAGTGCCGTTGCAGCCTTGCGCCGCAGGATCGGCATCTGTAGAGAGTAAACGCGCCACTTGTTTCGCGACTTGTGCCGTCCGCCATGAGTGTCGATACATAGGCCAGCTGCCTCGAACCGCAAGCTGGACACTTCCGCGACAGCAGGCGTCTAGCAGTCGGCAGTGCGAGTGCGAGAAGCAGGACGAAGATGCCGGCAAGTGTCCACATGGCGGGAGCCGCCTAACGACCTTCGAGCTGTGCTGCCCACACCGTGTGGGCAGCCGAGGCCGCAGGCCTCGCGACTAGCTTAACTGCCCACGCGGCGTGGGTCAGCACGAGCGAAGTGTTAGGCAGCGACCCGCGACGTCGCAAGCCGGCCATCATGGCGGCACGGTGCCGCACTCTGGGCAACGACCGCTCGACGGGGGAACTGGGTAGCCGCAACGGAGGCAGAAGCGATCTCGAACGCGCCGGGCTTGCCCTTGCACGCGAGCCGCGGCGCGGACCCCGGCGGCGAGCGCGATCATCGGCATGCCCCATCCGACCACAAATGGAACGACCAACACTGCTCCGAACCCGCTTGTGAGGTAGATCCCGGCGAGGAGCAGAATCGCAGCGCCAGCAACCGCGCAGGCGAAGAACGCGGCGAGCCCGAACCTCCAGTCGACCTGAGCCATCAGGCCGCCGATGCCCGCCAGCACCGAGGATGCAACGAGCGAAAACAGGAGACAGAGAAGAGCGACGACCATGGCATTCGCCGACAAACCGGCTTCCCGTTCGGAAGGATAGCGATTGCCCACTCTTCGCTGCCTAACGACCTCCGAGCTGTGCCGCACGCACGTGCGGCCGAGGCCGTGAGGCCTCGCAACCAATGTACCCCGCACGTGCGCGTCGGCACGTGCGAGTTGTTACGCAGCCTTCGGCAAACTGAAAGTCGACGCCGCCATGGAGGACGGCGCGACCCGATGCTCGCGCGACCGGCGGCTCGCTTGTGTTCCGATCACGGCCGGCTGACCGACTTCCTGGCAGCGCAACGCGGGCGGCGGGTAGAGCGAGCCATCGGCGGCGGCGGCTGGGTTGTGCGTTGAGCGCCGACGAACGGGGCGCGACGCGAAGAGCGCGCCAAAGCCCGAGCGGCGACCTCTCGGACAGGGCTTGGATCGCGCAGCCCCAAGTCTTCGGATCTGAAATCGTCACGGCGCTATGCCGGCTGCGTAACGACCTTCGAGCTACGCGGCCGCCGCGGCCGCGTTGGCGTCGAAGACGCCACTGATGGTACCGCGGCGGTCCGCGTGAGCGACGTGTTAGCCGGCTTCGGCGCGCTTGCCGCCGACGCCGCCTCGGAGGACGGCGCGACCCGCTGCCCGCGCGACTGGCGGCTCGCTGAGGCTTGAAAGACGACCAACGATCCGTCGTCTTGGCAGCGCAACGCGGGCGGCGGGCGTATCAAGCCATCGGCGGCGTCGGCCGGGGCGGGACGCGGAGCGCCCATGAGCGGGGCATGCGCTGACCAGCGCGACGATCGCGGAGCGACGACCTCTCGAACAGGAGTTCGATGGCGCAGCCCCAAGTATCCAATTCGTGATGGACGGACGGGACTTGGCCGCGGCCGGCTAACGACCTTCGAGCTACGCGGCCGCCGCGGCCGCGTTGGCGTCGAAGACGCCACTGATGGTACCGCGGCGGTCCGCGTGAGCGACGTGTTAGCCGGCTTCGGGGCACTTGCCGCCGACGCCGCCTCGGAGGACGGCGCCAACCCGTTGCCCGCGCGACTGACGGCTCCCGCGAGCTTGAACGACGACCGATGATCCGTCGTCTTGGCAGCGCAACGCGGGCGGCGGGTGTATCAAGCCATCGGCGGCGTCGGCCGGGGCGGGACGCGGAGCGCCAACGAACGGGGCGGGGCGTTGATCATCGCGACGAGCTCGGAGCGACGACCTCTCGAACAGGAGTTCGATGGCGCAGCCCCAAGTACCGAATTCGTGATGGACGGACGGGACTTGGTCCGGCCGGCTAACGACCTTCGAGCTGTGCCGCACGCACGTGCGGCCGAGGCCGTAGGCCTCGCCCAAAAGCGTACCGCACGTGCGCGTCGGCACGTGCGAGTTGTTACGCAGCCTTCGGCGGACTGAGAGCAGACGCCGCCATGGAGGACGGCGCGACCCGCTGCCCGCGCGATCGGCGGCTCGCTTGCGTTCCGATCAAGGCTGGCTGACCGACGTCCTGGCAGCGCAACGCGGGCGGCGGGTAGAGCGAGCCATCGGCGGCGGCGGCTGGGTTGTGCGTCGAGCGCCGACGAACGGGGCGCGGCGCGAAGAGCGCGCCAAAGCCCGAGCGGCGACCTCTCGGACAGGGCTTGAATCGCGCAGCCCCAAGTCTTCGGATCTGAAATCGACGCGCGCTATGCCGGCTGCGTAACGACTAGTGAGCTATGCCGCCGCCGCGGCGGCATCCGCCCAAGTCAACGCACAGATCGTACCCGCGGCGGCCGGCATGAGCGATCTGTTAGGCTGCCTCCGGTTAAGTGCCGGTCACGGAGATTCGCGACCGAGAGAGAATGCGCCCGGCTTCTGGTCGGCGAGAACGGAGAGGACGAGATCACGCCACACGGCAACAACCTGTGGCAGCCGTTTGATCAACGGTGCCGAAGGTGGAAAGGATCTCCCGTTCACAACGCGAGCGCCGCAGAGCTCGATCATCGCGCCGAGCGAGAGCTGCTGGTTCGGAGCGCTCTTGCCCAACGCCACGACATCGATGCCGGTGTACGCCGACATCGCGTCGAGTGCATGGGACGTTATGAAGTAGCCTGCGCACAGGTCGTAGCGCAGTGACTCGCCGTGGTATTGCCAGCGATAGTCGGGTTTGAGCTGCCCTGCCCGTGCATAGAGATAGTAGATGGTCGTTGGGCCGGTTCCGTCGTTGTCGTTGATCTTGATGACGCCGTTGCAGAACTCGCAGCAGTCAAAGCCCGCGTCGCCGTAGCGGCCTTGCGTCCACCGAAAGAACCCCGGCAGTTGACGATGGCAACCAAGACAGACGCGCGGCACCGGGCAAGGATCGCAGAGGTCTGGAAACGAGTTCCTGAAACAAATGACAATCGCTTCTTCGAGCATTCCGGGTCTTTGCCAGCCTAACGACCTTCGAGCTACGCGGCCGCCGCGGCCGCGTTGGCGTCGAAGACGCCACTGATGGTACCGCGGCGGTCCGCGTGAGCGACGTGTTAGCCGGCTTCGGGGCACTTGCCGCCGACGCCGCCTCGGAGGACGGCGCAACCCGCTGCCCGCGCGATCGGCGGCGCGCTTGCGTTCCGATCGCGGCTGGCTGACCGACTTCCTGGCAGCGCGACGCGGGCGGCGGGTAGCACAAGCCATCGGCGGCGGCGGCTGGGGCGGGACGCGGAGCGCCAACGAACGGGGCGGGGCGCCGATCAGCGCGACGAGCTCGGAGCGACGACCTCTCGAACAGGAGTTCGATGGCGCAGCCCCAAGTATCAAATTCGTGATGGACGGACGGGACTTGGCCGCGGCCGGCTAACGACCTTCGAGCTACGCGGCCGCCGCGGCCGCGTTGGCGTGGAAGACGCGACGCAGTCTATCCGCGGCGGTCCGCGTGAGCGACGTGTTAGCCGGCTTCGGCGCACTTGCCGCCGACGCCGCCTCGGAGGACGGCGCGACCCGCTGCCCGCGCGACTGGCGGCTCGCGCGAGCTTGAACGACGACGACCGATCCGACTTCTTGGCAGCGCAACGCGGGTGGCGGGCGTATCAAGCCATCGGCGGCGTCGGCCGGGGCGGGACGCGGAGCGCCCACGAACGGGGCAGGGCGTTGAACAGCGCGACGATCGCGGAGCGACGACCTCTCGAACAGGACTCGATGGCGCAGCCCCAAGTATCCAATTCGTGATGGACGGACGGGACTTGCCCCGGCCGGCTAACGACCTTCGAGCTGTGCCGCACGCACGTGCGGCCGAGGCCGTAGGCCTCGTCCAAAAGCGTACCGCACGTGCGCGTCGGCACGTGCGAGTTGTTACGCAGCCTTCGGCGGACTGAGAGCCGACGCCGCCATGGAGGACGGCGCGACCCGCTGCCCGCGCGACTGACGGCTCGCGCGAGCTTGATCGACGACGACCTGTCCGACTTCTTGGCAGCGCAACGCGGGCGGCGGGTAGAGCGAGCTATCGGCGGCGGCGGCTGGGTTGTGCGTCGAGCGCCGACGAACGGAACGCGACGTGGAGAACGCGCCAAAGCTCGAGCGGCGACCTCTCGAACAGGGCTTGAATCGCGCAGCCCCAAGTATTCGGATCTGAAATCGTCGCGCGCTATGCCGGCTGCGTAACGACCTTCGAGCTGTGCCGCACGCACGTGCGGCCGAGGCCGGCAGGCCTCGCGACCAATGTACCCCGCACGTGCGCGTCGGCACGTGCGAGTTGTTACGCAGCCTTCGGCGGACTGAAAGTCGACGCCGCCATGGAGGACGGCGCGACCCGCTGCCCGCGCGACTGACGGCTCGCTTGCGTTCCGATCACGGCCGGCTGACCGACTCCTTGGCAGCGCGACGCGGGCGGCGGGTAGCAGAAGCCATCGGCGGCGGCGGCTGGGGCGGTGCGTCGAGCGCCGATGAACGGAGCGCGACGCGAAGAACGCGCCAAAGCTCGAGCGGCGACCTCTCGCGCAGGGCTTGGATCGCGCAGCCCCAAGTATTCGGATCGGGAATCGTCGAGGCGCTATGCCGGCTGCGTAACGACTCTTGAGCTGTGCTGCCCACGCCGCGTGAGCAGTCGAGGCGCAAGCCTCGCGGACAGCGTACCCCACGCGGCGTGGGTCTGCACGAGCGAAATGTTAGGCAGAGTCTGGGTCGCGCGCACGTGGGTAGTAGCGAGACTGCTGCCTGAGCGCGTCAGAATTGCCAGTCGGAAGGGGCCAAGAAGCGAAGTTAGCTCCAATTGTCCAATCCTGGACGCCGGAGACTTCGAACGGGTCCGAGTAGCGCTCCCGCCAACCGCACGCATCGTAGTGATTGGAGAGCTTGCGAAGTTCAGCCAAGGATCGCTCCACCGTCGCGGTCAGTGGATCTGACGGGAGTGCGGGCGAGTCGAATTCCATGCTTTGAACTCCGTTGCCGATCATCAAGTGAAAATCGGCGTAAGGCTGTCGGGGTTCAAGTTCGGGGGCACCGCGAGTTCGCGAGAGGCCGTAGGGAACAAATGGCGGTCGCAGCGCTGCGCGCTGGAGACGCTTCGCGACTTGCTGGACCGCAACCCAGTTGGCGACCAGTCCCAGGCGATGTTGAATTAGCACCACGTCGAGAGGTTCGGAGAATTCACCTTCGCGATTCCAATGAACTTCGCGGATGATCGGCGTCAGAAAATTTCGCGAGCGGTTCACGGTGTTATCCGTGAACACCGAAACGCTGGTCAGTTGCGCCATGCCACCGACGCGCCAGGTGATCCTCAATGAGCATTCGAGCCAACTGGAACGGTCAATCTCGGCCGGCGGGAGAATGGACCGTGGGCCCTCGACAAGTAGGTGGCCGAGTCGCGATCTGGCACGGCGACGCACCGCGTCGTTTGTGGTCTCAAATGCGTCGTCAGCCGTTGGTTCCACGAGGTTGGCGCCTTCTGCCTAACGACCTTCGAGCTGTGCCGCACGCACGTGCGGCCGAGGCCTGCAGGCCTCGCGACCAATGTACTCCGCACGTGCGTGTCGGCACGTGCGAGGTGTTAGGCGGGGAGAGAACCGAGTTGGGGTATGGGAGAACGAGCAGTGCGCTGCACGCGGAATCTCGCTCAGCCTTCGTGGTTTTGCGCCTGACTCCGGCGGAGCACCCTTTCCCGTCGACGCTTGGCTCGTCGGATCCGGTCGGCAACCCGCCCTAGGGCAATCGGGAATGTCGCGAGGATCGCGAAGACCAGCGGATACGCGACGAGGGCCGGAAGGCCTGTCCGCTCGCTCACGAAGGCACCCACCAACGCGGTCACCCAACAGAGCAAGGCGAGCGCGATCACGTTGATGGCAGTCATCTGCGGGCTCGGGTCGCTGGGCTGGGCGACGGACGCGGGGTCTCGCTGGGGCTTGCTCGCATGAGACGAGACGCCATGGATACGGGCGAACCCGCGGTGTGGACGAGAGGCATGCGGTGCATGGGGATCGCGATCTGTTGAGGGTAGTGCAGCTGCGCCGGGGTGCACCGCGCTTAGGATTAAGTCGTGGGCGCATTGTCGGGGTCACAGCGCGTGACATGACGGACTCTCCGTCTCCGCCGATTCCGCCTAACGACCTTCGAGCTACGCGGCCGCCGCGGCCGCGAGCCGCGTCGAAGACGCGATGCAGTCTATCCGCGGCGGTCCGCGTGAGCGACGTGTTAGCCGGCCTCGGGGCGCTTGTCGCCGACGCCGCCTCGGAGGAAGGCGCGACCCGCTGCCCGCGCGACTGGCGGCTCGCGCGAGCTTGAACGGCGACGACCGATCCGACTTCTTGGCAGCGCAACGCGGGCGGCGGGCGTATCAAGCCGTCGGCGGCGTCGGCCGGGGCGGGACGCGGAGCGCCCACGAACGGGGCGGGGCGTTGAACAGCGCGACGATCGCTGAGCGACCACCTCTCGAACAGGAGTTCAATGGCGCAGCCCCAAGTATCCAATTCGTGATGGACGGACGGGACTTGCCGCGGCCGGCTAACGACCTTCGAGCTGTGCCGCACGCACGTGCGGCCGAGGCCGTAGGCCTCGCGACCAATGTACCCCGCACGTGCGCGTCGGCACGTGCGAGTTGTTACGCAGCCTTCGGCGGACTGAAAGTCGACGCCGCCATGGAGGACGGCGCGACCCGCTGCCCGCGCGATCGGCGGCTCGCTTGCGTTCCGATCACGGCCGGCTGACCGACTTCTTGGCAGCGCAACGCGGGCGGCGGGTAGTTCGAGCCATCGGCGGCGGCGGCTGGGTTGTGCGTCGAGCGCCGACGAACGGAGCGCGACGCGAAGAGCGCACCCAAGCCCGAGCGGCGACCTCTCGCACAGGGCTTGGATCGCGCAGCCCCAAGTATTCGGTTCGCGAATCGTCGAGGCGCTATGCCGGCTGCGTAACGACCTCGGAGCTGTGCTGCACGCGGCGGCGTGCAGCCGAGGCCGCACGGCCTCGCAACGATCGTACCGCACGCCGCCGCGTGGCAGCACGAGCGACGTGTTAGGCAGTGCTAGTCAATAGGAGTGATCTCGCTCCGAGGAACCGACACCCAGAAGTGGGGCAGCTCGGGCGATGCGAACTGGCCGTTGATGTATGGATGAGGGCCGGACTCACAGTAGTAGTGGATCATGGATTTCACCCGCACACGATCGCCGACGTGATTGGCAAAGCTCTGGTACCAAGTTCCGTCGTAGTCTTCGAGCGCTACTGGACCACCGTCGCAGAACACGACTGGGCCGAGCTTGCTGTCGAAGGCGAACACGCCTTGGATTGTGGTTTCCTCACCCACCCGATCACGGAGCGACGCAGGCTCCGCGCGGGCCAGCCACTCGGCGCATTCGCGATCGGTTGCGCATGCGACGCAGAGCAGTAACGGGAACGCAAGTATCGGAAGTCTGAGCATGCAACTGCCTAACGATCTTCGAGCTGTGCCGCACGCACGTGCGGCGGAGGCCGTGGGGCCCCGCGGGAATCGTAACGCACGCCGCCGCGTGTCAGCCTGAGCGACGTGTTAGGCCGACGGAATGGGGAGCCTATGAGTCGATTTCGTGCGCCCATCCCGCCGCGATTCGCTCGGTGAGGAGCGTGTCATTCCAGACTCCGAGAGGCGGATAGTCGCGCAACTGCTGCTCCGAGAGCTTGTCCACCCTCCACTCTCGCGCGCCGTCCCAGAGGAACCATGGCGGGACGCGCTTCTCCGCGCGGTCGCGATGCGAGTTGCGGAACGTGGGAAACGCCTGCGAACGTTGGGGCACCGGCTCGTTCGCCACAATGCGGACGGAGCCGCGGTTGCAAGCCGCGCCGAGCGGAAAGAAGGTGATGAATCGCGGGGCGAGCAGGACAAGGCCCGAGAAATCGAGCGGCCGCTGCTCGAAGAGCCCGGGGAGCACGCGAAGGAGCGCCCCGTACCGCGGCGGAACATCGTGCTCGTGGGTGTAGTGCGCATAGGCGAGACCTCGGCTCGTCGCTATCTCGACGACATCGCCGATCCTCGGACGCGTGCGGTTGACGAAGACCAAGAGATCCTCCTAGCTCGGCCTAACGACCCAAGCCCAGCGACCCGGCGCACGGGACGCAACGTTTGCAACCGCGACGCCCCCGCCGGGTTCGCTGCAGCGCATGGTTAGGCCGCTCAGGTCTGAACAAAAATCTCTGCATCTCTCTTGGTGGCGAACAACTCGCCATACTGAATCTTGCCAAACCAGCCCTTCTTGTAGGGCAGGAACACGCTGACGCTCTGCCCAGTCTGGTGCTCCAAGCCGAGGCAAATGGCGTCGGTCTTCTCTGTCTGGCCCGGTGGAATCGTCCGAACGTCGTAACAAATACCAGCCGCTCGAATCTCGCCTGATGCTGCCATCGCCCGGAATGCCTGCGTCATAAGTTCGATGAGCGGCTGCGATTTGGGATGGTCGTCGCCGGAATAAGCAGCCTGCGAGACGATCTCGCCGCCGGTCGTCATCGTCGAGCCGTATGGATAGAACTCGCCGTGCTTGGCGAGCATCTGCTGCGCGAATGGCAGCAGCGCGTTCATCAGGTTATCGAGGTCGGGATGTGCCATACGTGTGAAGCGGCCTAACGACCTTCGAGCTACGCGGCCGCCGCGGCCGCGAGTCGCGTCGAAGACGCGATGCAGTCTATCCGCGGCGGTCCGCGTGAGCGACGTGTTAGCCGGCTTCGGCACGCTTGCCGCCGACGCCGCCTCGGAGGATGGCGCAACCCGCTGCCCGCGCGACTGGCGGCTCGCGCGAGCTTGAACGACGACCAACGATCCGTCGTCTTGGCAGCGCAACGCGGGCGGCGGGCGAACCAGGCCACCGGCGGCGTCGGCTGGGGCGGGACGCGGAGCGCCCACGAACGGGGCAGGATGTCGATCAGCGCGGCGAGCGCGGAGCGACGACCTCTCGAACAGGACTCGATGGCGCAGCCCCAAGTATCAAAGTCGTGATGGACGGACGGGACTTGGCCGCGGCCGGCTAACGACCTTCGAGCTGTGCCGCACGCACGTGCGGCCGAGGCCGGTAGGCCTCGCCCAAGAGCGTACCGCACGTGCGCGTCGGCACGTGCGAGTTGTTACGCAGCCTTCGGCGGACTGAGAGCCGACGCCGCCTCGGAAGATGACGCGACCCGCTGCCCGCGCGACTGACGGCTCGCTTGTGTTCCGATCACAGCCCGCTGACCGACTTCCTGGCAGCGCAACGCGGGCGGCGGGTAGAGGGAGCGGTCGGCGGCGGCGGCTGGGTTGTGCGCTGAGCGCCGACGAACGGCGCGCGACGCGGAGAGCGCGCCAAAGCCCGAGCGGCGAGCTCTCGCACAGGACGCGGATGGCGCAGCCCCAAGTCTTCGGATCTGAAATCGACGCGCGCTATGCCGGCTGCGTAACGACCTTCGAGCTGTGCCGCACGCACGTGCGGCCGAGGCCGGTAGGCCTCGCGACCAATGTACCCCGCACGTGCGCGTCGGCACGTGCGAGTTGTTACGCAGCCTTCGTCGGACTGAGAGTCGACGCCGCCATGGAGGACGGCGCGACCCGCTGCCCGCGCGATCGGCGGCTCGCTTGCGTTCCGATCAAGGCTGGCTGACCGACTTCCTGGCAGCGCAACGCGGGTGGCGGGTAGCGGGAGCGGTCGGCGGCGGCGGCTGGGGCGGTGCGTCGAGCGCCGACGAACGGAGCGCGACGCGAAGAACGCGCCAAAGCTCGAGCGGCGACCTCTCGAACAGGGCTTGAATCGCGCAGCCCCAAGTATTCGGATCTGAAATCGACGCGCGCTATGCCGGCTGCGTAACGACCTTCGAGCTACGCGGCCGCCGCGGCCGCGAGTCGCGTCGAAGACGCGATGCAGTCTATCCGCGGCGGTCCGCGTGAGCGACGTGTTAGCCGGCTTCGGTGCGCTTGCCGCCGACGGCGCCTCGGAGGACGGCGCGACCCGCTGCCCGCGCGACTGGCGGCTCGCGCGAGCTTGAACGACGACGACCGATCCGACTTCTTGGCAGCGCAACGCGGGCGGCGGGTGGCGCGAGCCAGAGGCGGCGGCGGCCGGGGCGGGACGCGGAGCGCCCACGAGCGGGGCAAGGCGTCGATGCGCGCCGCAACCGTGCCCCCACGACCTCCCGGACAGGAGTTCGATGGCGCAGCCCCAAGTATCGAATTCGTGATGGACGGACGGGACTTGGCCGCGGCCGGCTAACGACCTTCGAGCTGTGCCGCACGCACGTGCGGCCGAGGCCGTAGGCCTCGCGACCAATGTACCCCGCACGTGCGCGTCGGCACGGCGAGTTGTTACGCAGCTTTCGGCGGACTGAGAGCCGACGCCGCCTCGGAGGTCGGCGCGACCCGACGCCCGCGCGACTGACGGCTCAGTGGAGCCTGAACGACGACGAGCGATCCGTCGTCCTGGCAGCGCAACGCGGGCGGCGGGTAGAGCGAGCCATCGGCGGCGGCGGCTGGCTTGTGCGTCGAGCGCCGACGAACGGAGCGCGACGCGAAGAGCGCACCCAAGCCCGAGCGGCGACCTCTCGCACAGGGCCTGGATCGCGCAGCCCCAAGTATTCGGTTCCTGAATCGCTGCCGGGTTATGCCGGCTGCGTAACGACCTTCGAGCTACGCGGCCGCCGCGGCCGCGAGTCGCGTCGAAGACGCGATGCAGTCTATCCGCGGCGGTCCGCGTGAGCGACGTGTTAGCCGGCTTCGGCGCGCTTGCCGCCGACGCCGCCTCGGAGGACGGCGCGACCCGCTGCCCGCGCGACTGGCGGCTCGCGCGAGCTTGAAGGACGACCAACGATCCGTCGTCTTGACAGCGCAACGCGGGCGGCGGGCGTATCAAGCCATCGGCGGCGTCGGCCGGGGCGGGACGCGGAGCGCCCACGAGCGGGGCAGGAGGTCATTCAGTGCGCCCGACGTGCCGCGACGACCTCCCGAACAGGAGTTCGATGGCGCAGCCCCAAGTATCCAATTCGTGATGGACGGACGGGACTTGCCGCGGCCGGCTAACGACCTTCGAGCTACGCGGCCGCCGCGGCCGCGTTGGCGTCGAAGCCGCGAAGCAGTCTAGCCGCGGCGGTCCGCGTGAGCGACGTGTTAGCCGGCTTCGGCGCGCTTGCCGCCGACGCCGCCTCGGAGGACGGCGCCAACCCGTTGCCCGCGCGACTGACGGCTCGCGCGAGCTTGAACGGCGACGACCGATCCGACTTCTTGGCAGCGCAACGCGGGCGGCGGGCAGATCAAGCCATCGGCGGCGTCGGCCGGGGCGGGACGCGGAGCGCCCATGAACGGAGCAGGGGATCATGCAGCGCGCCCGACGTGCCGCGACGACCTCCCGGACAGGAGTTCGATGGCGCAGCCCCAAGTATCAAATTCGTGATGGACGGACGGGACTTGCCGCGGCCGGCTAACGACCTTCGAGCTACGCGGCTGCCGCGGCCGCGAGTCGCGTCGAAGACGCGATGCAGTCTATCCGCGGCGGTCCGCGTGAGCGACGTGTTAGCCGGCTTCGGCGCGCTTGCCGCCGACGCCGCCTCGGAGGACGGCGCGACCCGCTGCCCGCGCGACTGACGGCTCGCTGAGGCTTGAAAGACGACCAACGATCCGTCGTCTTGGCAGCGCAACGCGGGCGGCGGGCAGATCAAGCCGTCGGCGGCGTCGGCCGGGGCGGGACGCGGAGCGCCCACGAACGGAGCAGGGGATCATGCAGCGCGCCCGACGTGCCGCGACGACCTCCCGGACAGGAGTTCGATGGCGCAGCCCCAAGTATCAAAGCCGTGATGGACGGACGGGACTTGGCCCGGCCGGCTAACGGCGAGAGCTGTGCTGCACGCAGCGGCGTGCAGCCGAGGCCGCCGGGCCTCGCGGAGATCGTACCGCACGCCGCCGCGTGTCAGCACGAGCGAAGTGTTAGCCGGGGCCTTTCCGGCGCGAGGTTGGCTGAAAGCACCATTTGATCCCGACGGCAAGGATAACGACGCCGGACCCCAAAGACAGGAGACGCTCCAACATGCTGCGGTTCATCGGAATGGGTTTGACGATGACGACCACATGCCAAGCGAGGAGAGCGGCGCCGCATACCAGGGCTATCGCGCCGACTGCTCGCAGGGCCATATGCGAGAGATTGTTGAGGATCGGCGAGTGACCTTCGGGCTTGGGCACACGGGCGTAGTCGATGCAGAGCAGGACGGTCGCGGGAAGGCCAAATGCCAGGCTGGCGGCAACGCCGAGGTAGCCGATGCCAACCATGGAATCAACGTCGAATGCCGTTCCAATCGCGGCGGACGCCACGGCGATGGCAAGAGAACCGAATGTTACTGCGCCGACGACGAGCAGTCGGATTCGAGCTCTTTCGTAGGGCCGCGGCATCGCTTCGTGGTATCCGGCTAACGACCTTCGAGCTGTGCCGCACGCACGTGCGGCCGAGGCCGTAGGCCTCGCGACCAATGTACCCCGCATGTGCGCGTCGGCACGTGCGAGTTGTTACGCAGCCTTCGACGGACTGAGAGTCGACGCCGCCATGGAGGAGGGCGCAACCCGCTGCCCGCGCGATCGGCGGCTCGCTTGCGTTCCGATCAAGGCTGGCTGACCGACTTCCTGGCAGCGCAACGCGGGCGGCGGGTAGAGGGAGCGGTCGGCGGCGGCGGCTGGGTTGTGCGCTGAGCGCCGACGAACGGCGCGCGACGCGGAGAGCGCGCCAAAGCCCGAGCGGCGACCTCTCGCGCAGCGGTTGAATCGCGCAGCCCCAAGTATTCGGATCTGAAATCGACGGGCGCTATGCCGGCTGCGTAACGACCTTCGAGCTACGCGGCCGCCGCGGCCGCGAGTCGCGTCGAAGACGCGATGCAGTCTATCCGCGGCGGTCCGCGTGAGCGACGTGTTAGCCGGCTTCGGCGCACTTGCCGCCAGCGCCGCCTCGGAGGACGGCGCGACCCGCTGCCCGCGCGGATGACGGCTCGCGCGAGCTTGAACGGCGACGACCGATCCGACTTCTTGGCAGCGCAACGCGGGCGGCGGGCAGATCAAGCCATCGGCGGCGTCGGCCGGGGCGGGACGCGGAGCGCCAGCGAGCGGAGCGGGGGATCATGCAGCGCGCCCGACGTGCCGCAACGACCTCCCGCACAGGAGTTCGATGGCGCAGCCCCAAGTATCAAAATCGTGATGGACGGACGGGACTTGGCCGCGGCCGGCTAACGACCTTCGAGCTGTGCCGCACGCACGTGCGGCCGAGGCCGTAGGCCTCGCGACCAATGTACCCCGCACGTGCGCGTCGGCACGTGCGAGTTGTTACGCAGCCTTCGGCGGACTGAAAGTCGACGCCGCCATGGAGGACGGCGCGACCCGCTGCCCGCGCGACCGGCGGCTCGCTTGCGATCCGATCGCGGGCGGCTGACCGACTTCCTGGCAGCGCGACGCGGGCGGCGGGTAGTTCGAGCCATCGGCGGCGGCGGCTGGGTTGTGCATCGAGCGCCGACGAACGGAGCGCGACGCGAAGAACGCGCCAAAGCTCGAGCGGCGACCTCTCGCGCAGGGCTTGGATCGCGCAGCCCCAAGTATTCGGATCGTGAATCGTCGAGGCGCTATGCCGGCTGCGTAACGACCTTCGAGCTACGCGGCCGCCGCGGCCGCGAGTCGCGTCGAAGACGCGACGCAGTCTATCCGCGGCGGTCCGCGTGAGCGACGTGTTAGCCGGCTTCGGCGCGCTTGCCGCCGCCGCCGCCTCGGAGGACGGCGCGACCCGCTGCCCGCGCGACTGGCGGCTCGCTGAGGCTTGAAAGACGACCAACGATCCGTCGTCTTGGCAGCGCAACGCGGGCGGCGGGCGAACCAGGCCATCGGCGGCGTCGGCCGGGGCGGGACGCGGAGCGCCGACGAACGGGGAAGGGCGTCGATGCACGCCGCAGCCGTGCCGCGACGACCTCTCGAACAGGAGCTCGATGGCGCAGCCCCAAGTATCAAATTCGTGATGGACGGACGGGACTTGGCCGCGGCCGGCTAACGACCTTCGAGCTGTGCCGCACGCACGTGCGGCCGAGGCCGACAGGCCTCGCGACCAATGTACCCCGCACGTGCGCGTCGGCACGTGCGAGTTGTTACGCAGCCTTCGGCGGACTGAAAGTCGACGCCGCCCGCGACCCGCTCCGATCGGCGGCTTCGCTTGCGTTCCGATCAAGGCTGGCTGACCTCTCGCACAAGCCATCGGCGGCGGCGGCTGGGTTGTGCGTTGAGCGCCGACGAACGGAGCGCGACGCGAAGAGCGCACCCAAGCCCGAGCGGCGACCTCTCGCACAGGGCTTGGATCGCGCAGCCCCAAGTATTCGGTTCGCGAATCGTCGAGGCGCTATGCCGGCTGCGTAACGACCTTCGAGCTGTGCCGCACGCACGTGCGGCCGAGGCCGGTAGGCCTCGCGACCAATGTACCCCGCACGTGCGCGTCGGCACGTGCGAGTTGTTACGCAGCCTTCGGCGGACCGAGAGTCGACGCCGCCATGGAGGACGGCGCGACCCGCTGCCCGCGCGACTGACGGCGCGCAGCGCGAGCGATCGGCGGCGGCGGCTGGGGCGGTGCGTCGAGCGCCGACGAGCGGAGCGCTACGCGGAGAGCGCACCCAAGCCCGAGCGGCGACCTCTCGCACAGAGGTTGAATCGCGCAGCCCCAAGTATTCGGATCGGGAATCGTCGAGGCGCTATGCCGGCTGCGTAACGACCTTCGAGCTGTGCCGCACGCACGTGCGGCCGAGGCGTGAGCCTCGCGGAAATGGTAGCCCCGCACGTGCGTGTCGGCATGAGCGAAGTGTTAGGCTGCTCTAGCTCCTGCTCCCGAGGCTTTCAGCTCCACATTCGGGGCAACAGGGTTGATCCGGAAGGACGGTGTGGCCGCACCTTCGGCAAGGTAGGGGGCCTGAGATCGCCCGAGGACACTCGAGGGCCGCTAAGACCAGTGCGCGGACGGAGAGGACCCTTATTTGTTCAGCTGTCTCATCGGGAATGGCGATGTTGAACAGCTTCTCGAGGTCGATCCGGAGTTCGACGGCATCGATCTCGTCGATGAGGGGAAACAGGTCGTCGTCCAAAGACAGCTTCTCGTGGTCGATCCCGAAGTGTCTCCCGAGGAGTCGCCGGACGGCGCAATAGGCTGCTCCCTCAGTCGGTCCCACACCAATCTCCGTAGGGAAGTTGGAGTCGGCGATCGGAAGCCGCCGACCGATCAGCCTCGGGAGTTGGCGGCGTCGTTTCGACTCGTCGCTCCCTCTCGCACGCCATGCAAGGCCAGCGCCCCAGAGAACGCACGTCACGAGAAAGGCAGCAGCGCAGGCCGCCGTGACGAGAGAAACGGACTTCGCCCACCAGAGCACAGTTAATTGGCCCTCCCAGCCAGCCTAACGACCTTCGAGCTGTGCCGCACGCACGTGCGGCCGAGGCCGGCAGGCCTCGCGACCAATGTACCCCGCACGTGCGCGTCGGCACGTGCGAGTTGTTACGCAGCCTTCGGCAGATTGAAAGTCGACGCCGCCATGGAGGACGGCGCGACCCGACGCCCGCGCGACCGACGGCGCGCTTGCGTTCCGATCACGGGCGGTTGACCGACTTCTTGGCAGCGTGACGCGGGCGGCGGGTAGAGCGAGTCATCGGCGGCGGCGGCTGGGGCGGTGCGCCGAGCGCCGACGAGCGGAGCGCGGCGCGACGAGCGCGCCAAAGCCCGAGCGGCGACCTCTCGGACAGGGCTTGAATCGCGCAGCCCCAAGTATTCGGATCTGAAATCGACGCGCGCTATGCCGGCTGCGTAACGACTCTTGAGCTGTGCTGCCCACGCCGCGTGGGCGGCGGAAGGCGAAAGCCGCGCCGCCAGTGTAACCCGCCCGCACGGCGGGGGTCAGCACGAGCGAAATGTTAGCCGGTGACCTTGTTGGGCAAGCCACACTCCGGGCAGATGCACTGGGAGTTGGCCAAAGGATGGGCGCAGCGCGCGCAGCGGCCACGGCGACGGCGCCACCACGCGCGCGACCCCGACAAGGCCCGAGATCCTATCGCTAGGACGAAGTAGATCGGCACTGCGAACGCGAAGGTGTCACCAATGAGACCCGACCAGAGCGGTACTACCGGAAGCGTCTTGCCGTTGAATGGCTCCAAGATCGTTCGCGTAGACCTGTACGGAATCTCGATTCCCCGCCGCCAACGAGACTGTTGCGCGAGGTCGGGAGACTCTTCTACGATGGCGTGGTACACGAGAACCTGATCCTGCTCTGCGCCGACTGCAAAGAATGGCCACCCGCTGAGAATGAACCAGATTCGTCGACTGCTGAGTCGGCTGTCCTCCCAACGAAAAGATCCGAGACAGACGAACGCCGTCGCGCTCCCCTCGTAGGACTTTAAGTGCGGCCATGCTTCTGGCGGCGGCGTGGATCGCGGACCGACGCGGTAAACCAGATCGAGTGCGGACGAAGGCTCGAGTGGATCGTGCAGGGACCAGTCCTTCAGAACTATCCGATCGATCTGAAAATTTTCGCTCGAACCGATGGCCGCCCAGGCAACTGCCAGAGTCGTGACGAGTCCAAGGGTGATCGAGAGAAGGGTTTGTGGTGCCTTGTTCATCCGGCTAACGACCTTCGAGCTACGCGGCCGCCGCGGCCGCGAGTCGCGTCGAAGACGCGATGCAGTCTATCCGCGGCGGTCCGCGTGAGCGACGTGTTAGCCGGCTTCGGCGCGCTTGCCGCCGACGCCGCCTCGGAGGACGGCGCCAACCCGTTGCCCGCGCGACTGACGGCTCGCGCAAGCTTGAACGACGACGAGCGATCCGACTTCTTGGCAGCGCAACGCGGGCGGCGGGCAGATCGAGCCATCGGCGGCGTCGGCCGGGGCGGGACGCGGAGCGCCCATGAGCGGAGCAGGGGATCATGCAGCGCGCCCGACGTGCCGCGACGACCTCCCGGACAGGAGTTCGATGGCGCAGCCCCAAGTATCAAAGCCGTGATGGACGGACGGGACTTGGCCCGGCCGGCTAACGACCTTCGAGCTGTGCCGCACGCACGTGCGGCCGAGGCCGGTAGGCCTCGCCCAAAAGCGTACCGCACGTGCGCGTCGGCACGTGCGAGTTGTTACGCAGCCTTCGGCAGATTGAAAGTCGACGCCGCCTCGGAGGACGGCGCAACCCGCTGCCCGCGCGATCGGCGGCGCGCTTGCGTTCCGATCGCGGCTGGCTGACCGACTTCCTGGCAGCGCGACGCGGGCGGCGGGTAGCACAAGCCATCGGCGGCGGCGGCTGGGTTGTGCGCCGAGCGCCGACGAACGTAGCGCGACGCGGAGAGCGCGCCAAAGCCCGAGCGGCGACCTCCCGGACAGGGCTTGGATCGCGCAGCCCCAAGTCTTCGGATCTGAAATCGACGCGCGCTATGCCGGCTGCGTAACGACCTTCGAGCTGTGCTGCCCACACCGTGTGGGCAGCCGAGGCCGCAGGCCTCGCGACTAGCTTAACTGCCCACGCGGCGTGGGTCAGCACGAGCGAAGTGTTAGGCAGCGACCCGCGACGTCGCAAGCCGGCCATCATGGCGGCACGGTGCCGCACTCTGGGCAACGACCGCTCGACGGGGGAACTGGGTAGCCGCAACGGAGGCAGAAGCGATCTCGAACGCGCCGGGCTTGCCCTTGCACGCGAGCCGCGGCGCGGACCCCGGCGGCGAGCGCGATCATCGGCATGCCCCATCCGACCACAAATGGAACGACCAACACTGCTCCGAACCCGCTTGTGAGGTAGATCCCGGCGAGGAGCAGAATCGCAGCGCCAGCAACCGCGCAGGCGAAGAACGCGGCGAGCCCGAACCTCCAGTCGACCTGAGCCATCAGGCCGCCGATGCCCGCCAGCACCGAGGATGCAACGAGCGAAAACAGGAGACAGAGAAGAGCGACGACCATGGCATTCGCCGACAAACCGGCTTCCCGTTCGGAAGGATAGCGATTGCCCACTCTTCGCTGCCTAACGACCTTCGAGCTGTGCCGCACGCACGTGCGGCCGAGGCCGTGAGGCCTCGCGACCAATGTACCCCGCACGTGCGTGTCGGCATGAGCGAGGTGTTAGGCGGACCATTCGCGTAGGCTCGCGGGCGGTTGACTCGGCCGTGCCCGATGTTACACTGGACGTAACACTTGGAGGTGCCCGATGGTTCGACCCGTGACGCTGCGGAAGGTGGGCGGCTCCCTGACGGCCACGCTGCCGAAGGCGATGGCGGACCGCCTCAGGCTGGAGGCGGGGGACGAGGTGCTGGCGGTCGAGACGGACCGCGGGATCCTGCTGACGCCGTTCGACCCGGACGCGGAGGAGGCGGTGGCGATAGCGGCGAAGGCGGCGAAACGCTACCGGCACGCCCTGCGAGAGCTGGCGAAGTGACCAGTCGGCCTCGGAAGGCGAAAGAGCCGCGCTGGGTTCCCCGGGCGGCCGTGGAGACGATTCACGCGGAGCAGATCGCCGAGCATGGCGGGTTGGCGGGCATCCGGGACCAGGGGTCGTTGGACGCGGCGCTGGGGAGGCCGAGGGACAAGTGGGGATACGGCAAGGTGCGTGACCCGGCCGCGCTCGCGGCGGCGTACGCCTACGGGATCTCGAGCGCGCATCCGTTCAACGACGGGAACAAGCGGACGGCGTTCCTGGCGATGGTCGTGTTCCTTGGGTTGAACGGGATCGACTTCGGCGCGCCGGAATCGGAGGTGGTGTCGGCGTTCACGGCGCTGGCGGCGGGCTCGCAAGACGAGTCGAGCCTGGCCGCGTGGATCGCGAAGCGCTCCAAGAGGTCCCGTCGCCGTAAACCAGGCTCCGCCTAACGACCTTCGAGCTACGCGGCCGCCGCGGCCGCGTTGGCGTCGAAGACGCCACTGATGGTACCGCGGCGGTCCGCGTGAGCGACGTGTTAGCCGGCTTCGGGGCACTTGCCGCCGACGCCGCCTCGGAGGACGGCGCCAACCCGTTGCCCGCGCGACTGACGGCTCCCGCGAGCTTGAACGACGACCGATGATCCGTCGTCTTGGCAGCGCAACGCGGGCGGCGGGCGTATCAAGCCATCGGCGGCGTCGGCCGGGGCGGGACGCGGAGCGCCAACGAACGGGGCGGGGCGTTGATCATCGCGACGAGCTCGAGCGACGACCTCGGCTCGAAGAGGAGTTCGATTCGCAGCCGCTCTGGAAAGGGTACCGAATTCGTGATGGACGGACGATATCGGACTTGGTCCGCCGCCAACGACCTTCGAGCTGTGCCGCACGCACGTGCAGTCCGAGGCCGTAGGCCTCGCGACCAATGTACTCCGCACGCCGACCGTCGGCACGTGCTGCAAGCGGTGCCGTGTTACGCAGCCTTCGGCGGACTGTCGCGAACAGTCGACGCCGCCATGGAGGACGATTTGTTGCGCTAAACGCGATTGCGACCCGCTGCCCGCGCGACTGACGGCTCGTTTGCGTCCGGATCACGGTTGGCTGACCGACTTCCTGGCAGCGCAACGCGGGCGGCGGGTCAAGCGAGTCATTGGCGGCGGCGGCTGGGTTGTGCGTCGAGCGCCAACGAACGGATCTGGCGCGAACCGTGGCTATGCCGCGCCCAATCGGCATGAGCGGCGGCCGCTCGCAGGCGGCCGAAGTCAGCGCGCAGCAACCGACAAGTCGGCCGCGTCTTCGGATCTGAAATCGTCGCGCGCTATGCCGGCTGCGTAACGACCATGAGCTATGCCGCACGCACGTGCGGCCGACGCGTGAGCGTCGGGCCCAATGTACCCACGTGCGTGTCGGCATGAGCGATGGGTTAGGCAGCCTCTAGAGTGATCCCGATTTGGGAGACTCGGCGTGTTCGTAGAACAGCGATGCGGCCGCTCTGGAAAGGGATTCTCTCAGCGATGTTTCGATGAACGCGGAGTGTGCAAACGCGCGAGGATCCAGATCGGGTCGCGCCGAGCATGATGGCCCGGGGCGGGGAGCGGCGAAGGCATGGACGCGAAGCGTTCGCGAGTACCGGCACTTCGAAAGCCGCCCTGCGGTCGTCTGAGGGGGGCAGAAAGTGAGAGGCCTTCCCTCGGCCTCGCAGTCGGCACGCAGAGGTCGCCGTTTGACGCCGTGACGGTGAACTCGCGGACATGGACGACCAAGAGCTTCTGGACGCCGAGTTGGTCCAGAACTTCCTGATCGTCCGGCACGCGCGGATTGATGTCCTCCAGCAAGGACGATTGGCACCTGATGCCCCACGATGCATCCAGGCGGATGGGGAGGCCGCAGGCGAAGGCCGATGGCCCAGAGGGCGATTACGAAAGCCACCGCGCCAAGCGTGCCGACCATAGGGTCTGCCGAGTCAGCGGCGGCGTCGGCCTACGGGAGCCTTCGGCGCGGACCACATCCGTTGCAAGCGGTGCCGTCCAGCACAAGCCCGGCGAGACGCCTTGCCGACGAAACGCGTAAAGCCCGAGCGGCGTCGCGCGGAATGAGCGATGCGAGGCCGGCGCGGCGATGGCCGGCACGAACAAGACGGTCCGACGCGCTGGACGATTCGCCGGCTTTGCGGAAGAACGCGTGACTGCGTTGGGGTTGCGGCTAGGGGGCGACCTCTCTGGGGTAGAGGGCTCCGAGCCTAACGACCTTCGAGCTGTGCCGCACGCATGTCGTTGCGGCCCAGGCGTAGTCCGCCGCCAGGTCGACGGCCTTGTCGACCGTCCGGCGATGGCGAGCAGCACGCGCGTCGGCACGTGCGAGTTGCGCAGCCTTCGGCAGATTGAAAGTCGACGCCGGAGACGGCGCACCCGCTGCCCGCAGCCTTCGGCAAACTGGTCGACGCCGCATGGAGGATGACGCGACCCGCTGCCCGCGCGACCGGCGGCGCGTTCCGATCACGGCTGGCTGGCTGACCGACGTCTTGGCAGCGCGACGCGCCCGGCGGCAGGGTAGCACAAGCCATCGGCGGCGGCGGCTGCGTAACGACCTTTACGCGGCCGCCGCGGCCGCGAGTCGCGTTGAGCGCCGACGAACGGAGCGCGGCGTGAACAGCGCGCCAAAGCCCGAGCGGCGACCTCTCGCGCAGGGCTTGGATCGCGCAGCAGCCCCAAGTATCAAATTCGTGATGGACGGACGGGACTTGGCCGCGGCCGGGAAATCGTCGAGTCGCGTCGAAGACGCGATGCCGGCGGTCCGCGTAACGACCACGGCGCCTCGGAGGACGGAAGCGAGCTATGCCGCACGCACGTGCGGCCGACGCGTGAGCGTCGGTCCCAATGTACCCACGTGCGTGTCGGCATGAGCGATGGGTTAGGCAGTTGGAGCTTCCGAGCCTACCGTCGGGGCCGTGGTTTGTCTGCTCGAACTGCTTGTTAGACAGGTCCACCGGTACGGCCTCAAACATCAGCGGGGGGAACCCGACGACTTGTGAACGCGGCCGTCGAGCTCCTGGACGGCGAAGTCGCGCGGGCTGGCGGCAACGACTTGCCGCCGCGGAGCCGTCTCGGGAGATGCAGCGGGAGGATCAGACGTGGCGCCGAAGAAAAAGGCCAAACTGAAGCTGGCGTCGCCACGTCGGCGTCAAGGCAGATGGCATCGAACTGCCAGTTGGGCAGCCAGGCCGCCGACGCGGAGCGCGCGAACCAACTGCGGCACCTTGGGCACGCCGCAGGCGTGGACGGAGGCGAGGAGGATCAGGGCCGTGAAGAAAAAGAGTGTGTCCGCTGCGAAACCCCACCACACGACGCCATGCCCTGCAGGCGAGTAGCCGGCGTTCAGGTTGTTGTGATCCATCCACGAGCTTGTGGTTCTCCATCTGAACGGCCATCCCGTGGCGATCGTCGATACTGCCGTGAACGGAGCCGGAATGTCTCGCCGAGCCCAAGAGGGCGCGCGCCTCACATGTCCGGGGGCGGCGACGCGCACACCGTCTTGAAGGTAGCCGAAATGAATCGCTGTCTGGAAGCGGCCGGACAGTCCGTTGCCAATGACTTTGCCGGTTTCGTCGGTGACAGCGAATGTCTGGTTGAACCTCCCGTTGAGCGACACGCCGTACCCGAGGAGCTTGCAGGAGCTCGCCTCGAATGCAACGGGAATTCCCCACGCAATGCCCGAAGCCAGGACAAGACAAATCGCGACCGCTAGGTAGCGAGCGAACGATGCTTTCGTGCGGAATGTCCCGATCATTCGACGCTCCAGTCTGAGCAGGCGTTGCAGCTTGCGTCCCACTTCTGCTTCATCCGCCTAACGACCTTCGAGCTGTGCCGCACGCACGTGCGGCCGAGGCCGTAGGCCTCGCGACCAATGTACCCCGCACGTGCGCGTCGGCACGTGCGAGTTGTTACGCAGCCTTCGGCGGACTGAGAGCCGACGCCGCCATGGAGGTCGGCGCGACCCGACGCCCGCGTGACTGACGGCTCAGTGGAGCCTGAACGACGACGAGCGATCCGTCGTCCTGGCAGCGCAACGCGGGCGGCGGGTGGAGCGAGCCATCGGCGGCGGCGGCTGGGTTGTGCGCTGAGCGCCGACGAACGGCGCGCGACGCGGAGAGCGCGCCAAAGCCCGAGCGGCGAGCTCTCGCACAGGACGCGGATGGCGCAGCCCCAAGTCTTCGGATCTGAAATCGACGCGCGCTATGCCGGCTGCGTAACGACTCTTGAGCTGTGCTGCCCACGCCGCGTGGGCGGCCGAGGCGCGAGCCCCGCAATCAGCGTAACCCACGCGGCGTGGGTCAGCACGAGCGAAATGTTAGGCGGCGCTTTCCAGCAATCTCGAAGACCGGCCGGGTCAGTGTGCCCTGCATTGGCCACGCAACGACACTAGGTGCCGACTGCGTATTTTACAATCTCGCCATCCTCGACCGTGACGTCGATCGCGAGGTCGCCCCATCGATCCATGTTGCTGATCGCGATTTCGAACCGCCTTTCATGGCTCGCGCTCGAGAACGTCACGTTGTATTCGGCGTAGGCCGGATCGCACGGCCACTCCTTCAACGCCTCGTTGGTAATCTCTGCCAGTCTGGGGCGCAGAGTTCGGACAATCGCCGAGATGGCTCTAGAGTCCTCTAGCCAGCCCTCGTGGAGCATGGAGCCGTCGACAGTGAAGGAGATCGAATCATGGCTCCACGACCAGAACTGAAGGCTGCCGTGCGAGTAAAACTCCGCAGTGACGCCCTCAAGAAGCACCGTCGGATTCGGTAACGGTAGCTTTTTGCTGAACAGTCCCATGTTTGGCCGCCTAACGGCGAGAGCTGTGCTGCACGCAGCGGCGTGCAGCCGAGGCCGCCGGGCCTCGCGGAGATCGTACCGCACGCCGCCGCGTGTCAGCACGAGCGAAGTGTTAGCCGGGGCCTTTCCGGCGCGAGGTTGGCTGAAAGCACCATTTGATCCCGACGGCAAGGATAACGACGCCGGACCCCAAAGACAGGAGACGCTCCAACATGCTGCGGTTCATCGGAATGGGTTTGACGATGACGACCACATGCCAAGCGAGGAGAGCGGCGCCGCATACCAGGGCTATCGCGCCGACTGCTCGCAGGGCCATATGCGAGAGATTGTTGAGGATCGGCGAGTGACCTTCGGGCTTGGGCACACGGGCGTAGTCGATGCAGAGCAGGACGGTCGCGGGAAGGCCAAATGCCAGGCTGGCGGCAACGCCGAGGTAGCCGATGCCAACCATGGAATCAACGTCGAATGCCGTTCCAATCGCGGCGGACGCCACGGCGATGGCAAGAGAACCGAATGTTACTGCGCCGACGACGAGCAGTCGGATTCGAGCTCTTTCGTAGGGCCGCGGCATCGCTTCGTGGTATCCGGCTAACGACCTTCGAGCTGTGCCGCACGCACGTGCGGCCGAGGCCGTGAGGCCTCGCGACCAATGTACCCCGCACGTGCGTGTCGGCATGAGCGAGGTGTTAGGCGGACCATTCGCGTAGGCTCGCGGGCGGTTGACTCGGCCGTGCCCGATGTTACACTAGACGTAACACTTGGAGGTGCCCGATGGTTCGACCCGTGACGCTGCGGAAGGTGGGCGGCTCCCTGACGGCCACGCTGCCGAAGGCGATGGCGGACCGCCTCAGGCTGGAGGCGGGGGACGAGGTGCTGGCGGTCGAGACGGACCGCGGGATCCTGCTGACGCCCTTCGACCCGGACGCGGAGGAGGCGGTGGCGATAGCGGCGAAGGCGGCGAAACGCTACCGGCACGCCCTGCGAGAGCTGGCGAAGTGACCAGTCGGCCTCGGAAGGCGAAAGAGCCGCGCTGGGTTCCCCGGGCGGCCGTGGAGACGATTCACGCGGAGCAGATCGCCGAGCATGGCGGGTTGGCGGGCATCCGGGACCAGGGGTCGTTGGACGCGGCGCTGGGGAGGCCGAGGGACAAGTGGGGATACGGCAAGGTGCGTGACCCGGCCGCGCTCGCGGCGGCGTACGCCTACGGGATCTCGAGCGCGCATCCGTTCAACGACGGGAACAAGCGGACGGCGTTCCTGGCGATGGTCGTGTTCCTTGGGTTGAACGGGATCGACTTCGGCGCGCCGGAATCGGAGGTGGTGTCGGCGTTCACGGCGCTGGCGGAGGGCTCGCAAGACGAGTCGAGCCTAGCCGCGTGGATCGCGAAGCGCTCCAAGAAGTCCCGTCGCCGTAAACCAGGCTCCGCCTAACGACCTTCGAGCTGTGCCGCACGCACGTGCGGCCGAGGCCGTAGGCCTCGCGACCAATGTACCCCGCACGTGCGCGTCGGCACGTGCGAGTTGTTACGCAGCCTTCGGCAGATTGAAAGTCGACGCCGCCTCGGAGGACGGCGCGACCCGCTGCCCGCGCGACTGACGGCTCGCTTGCGTTCCGATCACGGCCGGCTGACCGACTTCCTGGCAGCGCAACGCGGGCGGCGGGTAGAGCAAGCCATCGGCGGCGCCGGCTGGGTTGTGCGTTGAGCGCCGACGAACGGGGCGCGGCGCGAAGAGCGCGCCAAAGCCCGAGCGGCGACCTCTCGGACAGGGCTTGAATCGCGCAGCCCCAAGTATTCGGTTCGGGAATCGTCGAGGCGCTATGCCGGCTGCGTAACGACCTTCGAGCTACGCGGCCGCCGCGGCCGCGATGGGGTCGAACCCGCGAAGCAGTCTAGCCGCGGCGGTCCGCGTGAGCGACGTGTTAGACGGCTTCGGCGGACTTGCTGCCGACGCCGCCTCGGACGCGGGCGTCACCCCGTCGCCCGCGCGGATGACGGCTCGCGCGAGCTTGAACGGCGACGACCGATCCGACTTCTTGGCAGCGCAACGCGGGCGGCGGGCAGATCAAGCGATCGGCGGCGTCGGCCGGGGCGGGACGCGGAGCGCCCAAGAACGGAGCAGGGGCTGACCGGCGCGATGAGCGCGGAGCGACGACCTCCCGGACAGGACTCGATGGCGCAGCCCCAAGTATCAAATTCGTGATGGACGGACGGGACTTGGCCGCGGCCGGCTAACGACCCCTGAGCTATGCCGCCGCCGCGGCGGCATGCCTTCGGCTCGGCGGAGAGTGTACCGCGGCGGTCGGCATGAGCGAAGTGTTAGGCGGACACCAGATGCCTGCCTGCGTGGCCACACTCGGAGCAGCGTGTGGAAACCGCCAGCGGGTATCCGCAATGGCGACAATGGCCGGGCTTGCCGAAGATGCGCTGCGCGATTCGACGAGTGATGCGGCGTAGCAAGAGCGCTGCCAGCGCCCATGCTGGCGCGTGCAGGATGGCAGCGATCAGGAGGTTTGTGTAGATCACGCGGAACGATCCGCGCGCCGCGAGCCCGAGCCAGTCGGGCTTCAAGGATGCGCGCGCTGCCGCTCCGGGCTCAGGGAAGAGCACCGATCCGTCTGCAGGGCCGCCGCCGAACTCGCCCGGCTGGGCCAATCCGCGAAAGTCGAAATCGGCTGGGGCACCGCTGAGATCTGGCCAAGGCGGTGGGCTGCAAACCAAGAACGGCAGAGGCCAGCCCGCACCAATGAGCCAGAGCGACGAGGGCTGGCCCGCGTGCCGCGCCGACTCGCCCAACGCTTTCGCTTCATCGCTCACCCACGCAGGCATCGGTTCGGCAGTGGGCTGGGCACGGAACCACGACTCCGCATCGGCAACTTGATTGTCGGTCGCCACGAGATCGCAGGTCCACAAGCCGGCATGGTGAATGGAATCGCCCACGCACACGGTGGTAGGCGATCCGGATGACGCGAGGAATGCGGAGGCAGTTCCCTTCGCGGGATCGGCAAGACGCAAGGAGGCGACCGCTATGGCCAGGGCGCTGAGCACGCCAAGTGTCAAGACTGCGAGGAGCTTCAGCGCGATTCGCATGTTCCGCCTAACGGCGAGAGCTGTGCTGCACGCAGCGGCGTGCAGCCGAGGCCGCCGGGCCTCGCGGAGATCGTACCGCACGCCGCCGCGTGTCAGCACGAGCGACGTGTTAGGCGGGAAAAAGAATCGATCATGACAATTCTGCGCCGCGCATGTAGCGTTGGACGAATTCGAGGCCAATGGGCGTGACTTCGCAGATAAACGTCATCGGGAAGTCGACCCTGGTTCCATCGACGAACTCGACATTCAACCCGTACGAGTTCGAGGCAGTGACGCGGAAGAGCCCGTCTTTGGCCACGTTGGCCAGCAGAATGTCACCACCTGCGCCAACTACGAAGACACGATTCCCTGTCCTTGCCACGATCTCGAATAGGCGTCGCTCGAACTCACCGTAGCGGTTGTTCACCAGGGCGAGATTCTGTTTGTACAACCGAATCGACTTGCTGTCGATCTCCTTCTTCTGATCGAATCGCGCATGACAGGTCGGACACAACGCGATCAGATTCGCCAACGAGTTGTCGTGGGACTTGGCCCACGGCTCAATGTGCGCAATCTCAGTCGTCGTGGCGCGACATGTTGGAATGGCGCAGCGGTGACCAGCTTCGACGAGAACTGCGCGAACTGTGTCAGCTGGAATGTTCGGTCGATCCATTTTTGACAGCCATTTCCGCCTAACGGCGAAAGCTGTGCTGCACGCAGCGGCGTGCAGGCGAGGCCGCCGGGCCTCGCGGGAATCGTACCGCACGCCGCCGCGTGTCAGCACAAGCGAAGTGTTAGGCCGCGCGCCTTGGATGGCCGCATCCGCACTCGGGACAGGTTGATTGCGAACTCAGCATGGCGTGGCCACATCTTCCGCACCGACCGCTGGCTCGTCGGACTGCGCGGAACGCAGCACGCAGCCCGCGAACGGTGCTGATTGGAACGACGCCCAGTAGGGCTGCATCGAAAAGCAAACCCGGGAACAGTGGGCGGAAGGGCAGTCCGGTTTTGGCGGCGTGGGCCGTGGATTCCATGAACCAGTCACGGGGCGGATTCGGTGTGGATACCAAGAGGCAATCAGTATCGAGCAGCTGTGAACTGCGGTCATATCGGGAGCGAGCGCGCGGAGGTAGTACGTCCCGGTGAAGGCCGGCCAAGGCCAGCCGGCGGCGACGGCGACAAGTGACTGCTGCCAGAACTTGATGTCGGTCCACTCGGTCGAACTCTCGGCGCGAGCCGAAAACCGGCAGGCACAGCGAGCCATGGATGATCCCGTGTGGCACGATCGAGCAGCTCGGTGGGATGTCCGCGCTGCCCGTGAAGCTGCCCCCGAACCGACACAGGATCCGAATCACCTGCACGTGATTTGTGTGGCACTCATCAAGTGTCCAGAGAGAAGCCGTAGCGTCGATGAGCGTCGCCTCGTCCGCAGGAAGCGCCAGCGGCGGGGATGCGTCGAACTTGATGAGCGAGCACGAGACAAGGAATGCGGCCGCCGCTCCCGCCAAGAGCCCAGCGAGCGCGAGAGCGGACTCTCTGCAGATTCGCGCTGACAGCCGATTCGCCCTCGAGCGCCCTCTCAAGGCCGAACCGTCTGTTGGCAAAGCTGATTGCATCGGCGGCCTAACGACCTTCGAGCTACGCGGCCGCCGCGGCCGCGTTGGCGTCGAAGCCGCGAAGCAGTCTAGCCGCGGCGGTCCGCGTGAGCGACGTGTTAGACGGCTTCGGGGCACTGGCCGCCGACGCCGCCTCGGACGCGGGCGCTACCCCGCTGCCCGCGCGACTGGCGGCTCGCGCGAGCTCGAACGACGACGACCGATCCGACTTCTTGGCAGCGCAACGCGGGCGGCGGGCAGCGGGAGCCCGAGGCGGCGTCGGCCGGGGCGGGACGCGGAGCGCCGACGAACGGGGCAGGGCGTCGATCAGCGCGACGAGCTCGGAGCGACGACCTCCCGGACAGGACCCGATGGCGCAGCCCCAAGTATCGAATTCGTGATGGACGGACGGGACTTGGCCGCGGCCGGCTAACGACCTTCGAGCTGTGCCGCACGCACGTGCGGCCGAGGCCTTAGGCCTCGCGACCAATGTACCCCGCACGTGCGCGTCGGCACGTGCGAGTTGTTACGCAGCCTTCGGCGGACTGAAAGTCGACGCCGCCTCGGAGGACGGCGCGACCCGCTGCCCGCGCGACCGACGGCGCGCTTGCGTTCCGATCACGGCCGGCTGACCGACTTCTTGGCAGCGCGACGCGGGCGGCGGGTAGAGCGAGCCATCGGCGGCGGCTGGGGCGGTGCGCCGAGCGCCGACGAACGGCGCGCGACGCGGAAAGCGCGCCAAAGCCCGAGCGGCGACCTCTCGCACAGGGCTTGGATCGCGCAGCCCCAAGTATTCGACTCCGGAATCGTCGCGCGCTATGCCGGCTGCGTAACGACCTTGAGCTATGCCGCACACACGTGCGGCACGAGGCGTGAGCCTCGCGACCATGGTACATCGCACGTGGGTGTCGGCATGAGCGATTTGTTAGGCCGACTAGGGTCGGAGTCTTGCCGCTGCGACCGTAATCGGCTCTGCGGGGGCGACCAACTGCCACCGCGCATTTGGGAGAGATTCGCCAGTCGTGAAGTGAACTCGCTGCCCCGGCGATATCGAACTCTTCGGAATCTGAAACGGAACAACCTGGAGAATCCTGCCGTCGTCAAGGCGCACTTGCGGCGGCGGGATTGGCTGCCAGAGGATGAGCTCTTGGCCAAGTGGCGAGGGCTGCGGAGGATCGCCTGGATCAGCTCGGCGGAGCTCGATCTCGGCACCGTCTGGATAGAGAAATGCGCGGAATCCTGAGCCCGACGCATCTGGACTAATGCCCAGCATTCGAGCCTCCGCAGAGAATTGCCGTGGTTCCAAAGAGTCGACGCCCGGCGTGCAGAGGAGGTGAAGATAGAGGCCCGTCGGCGCTACCTCGGCAGCAATCAACACTGCTTGTGAACTTGGCGGCGGCGAGCTAGGTGCTGCTTGAAGCAACGCGGGTACTTGAGGAGGTTCAACGAGGGGAGGCTGCGGTCCCTGCCGATTTGAGCAGCCTGCAGTAACCACGATGGCTCCAAACATGACAAAGGAGCGCCCGATTCGTTGCAGCAAGAAATGACTAATCGATGGCATTGGGGCTGCCTCATTCGGCCTAACGACTATTGAGCTGGGCTGCCCACGCCGCGTGGGCAGTCAAGGCGTTTCGCCTCGCGTGCAGTGTAACTGCCCACACGGCGTGGGTCAGCCCCAGCGAATTGTTAGGTGGTGCCTTTTTGATCGGAGCGTGTGGGAAGTCCGCATTCGGGGCAGCGATCAGACGAACCAACGGGGTAGCCGCATTCGGAACATCTGCCGCGCCGCCGCAAAGGCAAGATTTGCCGCACCGCGATGCAGTTGAGCGCCACTGCAAGGAGCATGAGATACCACCCACTCACGCCAAGTGTCCAGATGTCCTCAGCACCCAACTTCGTCGAGCACCAAGAGATCCCCGCCACGTGCCAAGCCGAGTTCAGAGTGCCGGGGACCGACTGAAGCGACACAACACCTGGGGTAAGTGGCCCCAGTTCGGGGCTGCTGTAGAGCAAGATTGAATGACCGGCGATCGCCGCATGAAGGTTTGAAGCGATGGCAATGCCCTCAATACGGTGAGGCGGGTGTGCACTCGTAAGGACGAGAAGTGCTGCGACGAACGTCAACACTAGCGCGACCAGCACGGTCACGAGCGCGAACATCCATCGGGAGACTCGCCTGCAGCGAAGCGTAACGAGCCAGAGGTTCGTGCCCGAGCTTCTAGGCATTGTGTTCGGCATCCACCTAACGACCTTCGAGCTGTGCCGCACGCACGTGCGGCCGAGGCCGGCAGGCCTCGCGACCAATGTACCCCGCACGTGCGCGTCGGCACGTGCGAGTTGTTACGCAGCCTTCGGCAGATTGAAAGTCGACGCCGCCTCGGAGGACGGCGCGACCCGCTGCCCGCGCGACTGACGGCTCGCTTGCGTTCCGATCACGGGCGGCTGACCGACGTCTTGGCAGCGCGACGCGGGCGGCGGGTAGCACAAGCCATCGGCGGCGGCGGCTGGGTTGTGCGTTGAGCGCCGACGAACGGGGCGCGGCGCGAAGAGCGCACCCAAGCCCGAGCGGCGACCTCTCGGACAGGGCTTGAATCGCGCAGCCCCAAGACTTCGGATCTGAAATCGACGCGCGCTATGCCGGCTGCGTAACGACCTGTGAGTTATGCCGCCGCCGCGGCGGCAATCTGCTAAGTCAACGCACATGAGCATTCCGCGGCGGTCGGCATGAGCGACTTGTTAGGCGGAGTCGGATTGGTGCGCCTCAGGGTACGAGCCGCTCATGTCTCGCTTCCAATCAGCGATCATGTCAATGGCAATCGCCACGCCATCGAGCATGTTTGCAAGTTCGGACATGGTCCGATGAACTGCTTGGAAGTTCATGATTCGGACCGGCGGCAACTGGCTGCCGCCGCCACGATTCACGGGATACCGAAAGATCTCGGAGCCAGGATCGCGCATATGTACAGCTTTGACGCGAGCTTTAAGCTCGGACAGCTGTGAACAGTCGAATGACTCGCCGATGTGCTCGTGAAGGCGTTCTAGATCCCGCGACAGCAAGTCGAGAAGCTGAGGAAGCTGATGGCCGTTGATTGATTTCGACGAATCGCCGTACAGATCCCTCGCCTGAAAGCAGAGCGCTTTCAGCCGGAGCTCAAGGTGATGGCGCCAGAGAAAGACGAACGGGAAAATCGACGCGTCACTGATCGAGATCGCATGTTGCAGATGCTCGTACAAGGCTTCTGCAGCAGCGCGGTATCCGCCCGCGTATGCATCCCAATCCGAGACGAGTACGGGTTGAACCTGGATGTTCAGTCGCTGATTCGTGCCCTCCCCTAGGATGTCGTGAAAAGGATTCATGCTGATTCCGCCTAACGACCTTCGAGCTGTGCCGCACGCACGTGCGGCCGAGGCCGGCAGGCCTCGCGACCAATGTACCCCGCACGTGCGCGTCGGCACGTGCGAGTTGTTACGCAGCCTTCGGCGGACTGAGAGCAGACGCCGCCATGGAGGACGGCGCGACCCGCTGCCCGCGCGATCGGCGGCTCGCTTGCGTTCCGATCAAGGCTGGCTGACCGACGTCCTGGCAGCGCAACGCGGGCGGCGGGTAGAGCGAGCCATCGGCGGCGGCGGCTGGGTTGTGCGTCGAGCGCCGACGAACGGGGCGCGGCGCGAAGAGCGCGCCAAAGCCCGAGCGGCGACCTCTCGGACAGGGCTTGAATCGCGCAGCCCCAAGTCTTCGGATCTGAAATCGACGCGCGCTATGCCGGCTGCGTAACGACCTTCGAGCTGTGCTGCACGCAGCGGCGTGCAGCCGAGGCCGGTAGGCCGCGCAGCCATCGTACCTGCATGCCGCCGCGTGGCAGCACGTGCGAGGTGTTAGGCGGGCGGAGACCGAGAGCGCAGTCCACGAATTCCCCCGACCAAGGTGAAGCCGCTGCGCTGCAGTCGCTCAAAGTCCGATCGCGACAGGGGAAATTCGGCAGGACGGGCTTCGAACGGCGAGTAGACGTGGATCACAAGGAGCTCGTCGCCGTCGACATCTGGAAGGCCGGTCGCATTTTGTCCGAGCTCCGTCCTTCGCGGGCTGCTCGCCGTGGTAGCGCCGAGGAGCACCATCCAGTCGCCGAACAACGACGAGTTCTCCGGATAATCGAGCTCTGCAGCGCTGGGGAGAGACCGAAACTCCTTGGACGCGAGGACAGCGGCGTCGGCGGCGATCTGCGACTTGTCACGCCAACGCCACACGCCGTCGAGTTGGCGCCGTGATCCTGTCGCGTCCTCGGACGGCTCAAGCTCGCTCTCGGCCACGATCACGCCGTCTCGGCTCAGTGCAGCGGCGATGCGCACCTCTGGGGCCATCGGTGGATGGCTGTTTCCGACATGAAGGTGCACTGTGTCGCGGTAGACGCGAATGCCGAAATGCTGAAGCCGGTCGGGCCTTGGTGGAGTTGGAATCTCAATGGGGAGCTGATGCTCGGCGAGCCTTGCCTCGGCTTGGGCCTCGGGTTGCTTGCCCCGTCGACCCCACCACGCAGCCGCGACCGCGCCAGATACCACGACGAGGCTGATGGCGAAGGAGAGCCCGAGTCGGGGCCGCATGTCACCCTCCCGTCGGCGAATCGAACGCACGAGTAGCTCCGCCTAACGACCTTCGAGCTACGCGGCCGCCGCGGCCGCGGGTCGCGTCGAAGACGCGATGCAGTCTATCCGCGGCGGTCCGTGTGAGCGAAGTGTTAGCCGGCTTCGGCGCACTTGCCGCCGACGCCGCCACGGACGCGGGCGCCACCCCGTTGCCCGCGCGACTGGCGGCTCGCGCGAGCTTGAACGACGACGACCGATCCGACTTCTTGGCAGCGCAACGCGGGCGGCGGGCAGATCGAGCCATCGGCGGCGTCGGCCGGGGCGGGACGCGGAGCGCCCAAGAACGGAGCAGGGGCTGACCGGCGCGATGAGCGCGGAGCGACGACCTCCCGGACAGGAGTTCGATGGCGCAGCCCCAAGTATCAAATTCGTGATGGACGGACGGGACTTGGCCGCGGCCGGCTAACGACCTTCGAGCTACGCGGCCGCCGCGGCCGCGAGTCGCGTCGAAGACGCGATGCAGTCTATCCGCGGCGGTCCGCGTGAGCGACGTGTTAGCCGGCTTCGGCGCGCTTGCCGCCGACGCCGCCTCGGAGGACGGCGCGACCCGATGCCCGCGCGACTGGCGGCTCGCTGAGGCTTGAACGGCGACGACCGATCCGACTTCTTGGCAGCGCAACGCGGGCGGCGGGCAGATCAAGCCATCGGCGGCGGCGGCTGGGGCGGTGCGTGGAGCGCCCACGAACGGGGCCGGGCGCCGATCGGCGCGACGAGCTCGGAGCGACGACCTCCCGGACAGGAGTTCGATGGCGCAGCCCCAAGTATCAAAGTCGTGATGGACGGACGGGACTTGGCCGCGGCCGGCTAACGACCTTCGAGCTGTGCCGCACGCACGTGCGGCCGAGGCCGTGAGGCCTCGCGACCAATGTACCCCGCACGTGCGCGTCGGCACGAGCGAAGTGTTAGGCGGAGGCCACGGGGCCTTTCTCAGCTGGCGCGGCGGCGGCGCACGCGCTGGCCAGCACGCGCCTCCTCGATCGCTGCCTCGCCGGCTTTGCGGAAGAAGGCGATGCGATCCGCCTTGGACTTGCGAGCGAGTGCGCGAGCCTGCCGGTCGCGGATCGTGCGGAGCTGATCGACTGCGTTGGGGTTGCGGCTAGTCATGCGACGCGACCTCTCTCGGGGAGTAGATCGTAAGGGGGCGGTAGCCGAGTTCAACGTTGATCTGGTTGAACAGGCGAATCTTGTCGAGCCGGACGATGTGCTTGAAGTTCCAGCTCGCGAGCACGTCGACGGCCGCGACGGTAGCCAGCGCAATGTGGAGCATGTCGTTGCGGAAGCGGCGGCCCAGCACGCCATGGGCCTCGTAGTCCGCCGCCAGGTCGACGGACTCCTTGTCGACCGTCAGGATGTCGTCGGCGATGGCGAGCAGTTCCCGATGAAGGTCTCGGACCTGGGCAGGGGCTTCGGCGACCTCGGCGGCCGTGACGTCGGAGAGGACGGGATAGAGCCGTCCGCGGCGGAAGTCGCGGACGAGGGCGTTCGACCACAGTTCGAACTCTTTGTCGAAGCACCCGCCGATGACGGACGTGTCGACGTAGACGCGAAGGATCGTGGATCGAGCTGCCACTTTGGTCTGTTCCGCCTAACGGCGAAAGCTGTGCTGCACGCAGCGGCGTGCAGGCGAGGCCGCCGGGCCTCGCGGGAATCGTACCGCACGCCGCCGCGTGTCAGCACAAGCGAAGTGTTAGGCCGCGCGCCTTGGATGGCCGCATCCGCACTCGGGACAGGTTGATTGCGAACTCAGCATGGCGTGGCCACATCTTCCGCACCGACCGCTGGCTCGTCGGACTGCGCGGAACGCAGCACGCAGCCCGCGAACGGTGCTGATTGGAACGACGCCCAGTAGGGCTGCATCGAAAAGCAAACCCGGGAACAGTGGGCGGAAGGGCAGTCCGGTTTTGGCGGCGTGGGCCGTGGATTCCATGAACCAGTCACGGGGCGGATTCGGTGTGGATACCAAGAGGCAATCAGTATCGAGCAGCTGTGAACTGCGGTCATATCGGGAGCGAGCGCGGAGGTAGTACGTCCCGGTGAAGGCCGGCCAAGGCCAGCCGGCGGCGACGGCGACAAGTGACTGCTGCCAGAACTTGATGTCGGTCCACTCGGTCGAACTCTCGGCGCGAGCCGAAAAACCGGCAGGCACAGCGAGCCATGGATGATCCCGTGTGGCACGATCGAGCAGCTCGGTGGGATGTCCGCGCCTGCCCGTGAAGCTGCCCCCGAACCGACACAGGATCCGAATCACCTGCACGTGATTTGTGTGGCACTCATCAAGTGTCCAGAGAGAAGCCGTAGCGTCGATGAGCGTCGCCTCGTCCGCAGGAAGCGCCAGCGGCGGGGATGCGTCGAACTTGATGAGCGAGCACGAGACAAGGAATGCGGCCGCCGCTCCCGCCAAGAGCCCAGCGAGCGCGAGAGCGGACTCTCTGCAGATTCGCGCTGACAGCCGATTCGCCCTCGAGCGCCCTCTCAAGGCCGAACCGTCTGTTGGCAAAGCTGATTGCATCGGCGGCCTAACGGCGAGAGCTGTGCTGCACGCAGCGGCGTGCAGCCGAGGCCGCCGGGCCTCGCGGAGATCGTACCGCACGCCGCCGCGTGTCAGCACGAGCGACGTGTTAGGCCGCACCCCAATTCGCGGGCGGATCAGCGCCAAACGCGGTCGCCTTGCGAAGGATCGAGCTCGGGATACACGCTGAGCCGCATGCGCTCGTTGTGCCCGAAATCGAGGGGCGAGCGGCACTCGGGACAGCGAGGTGGAGCGCCGAAGCGGAACCTGCCGCCGCACGCGCATGGCAGCAACGCGCCTTCGACGGCGCTCCGCTGGTCTGCGTTCAAGGAGTGCGCGCAGGTCTTGGGAGCAATTTCGCCGAGGCGAGGGTCGTGCGTGCCCAGCTGCAGCGACCTTCCGCAAGACTCGCAGTAGAGCCAGGCGGCATCGCTGAATCCGGAGTGGAACGGACCTCGGACGCAGCGGCCAAGTCGCGCGCGGCACGTTGGGCAGCGACGGAGTTTCTGCGGCCAATAGAGGAGCCAATCGAGCAGCCTCTCGCGGCCTCGAAGATTCGCGTACGGATTCGCCGGCATGTGAGGCCTAACGACCTTCGAGCTACGCGGCCGCCGCGGCCGCGAGTCGCGTCGAAGACGCGATGCAGTCTATCCGCGGCGGTCCGCGTGAGCGACGTGTTAGACGGCTTCGGGGCACTGGCCGCCGACGCCGCCTCGGAAGATGGCGCGACCCGCTGCCCGCGCGACTGGCGGCACGCGCGAGCTTGAACGACGACGACCGATCCGACTTCTTGGCAGCGCAACGCGGGTGGCGGGCGTATCAAGCCATCGGCGGCGTCGGCCGGGGCGGGACGCGGAGCGCCCAAGAACGGAGCAGGGGCTAACCGGCGCGATGAGCGCGGAGCGACGACCTCCCGAACGGAACTTGATGGCGCAGCCCCAAGTATCAAAGTCGTGATGGACGGACGGGACTTGGCCGCGGCCGGCTAACGACCTTCGAGCTGTGCCGCACGCACGTGCGGCCGAGGCCGGTAGGCCTCGCGACCAATGTACCCCGCACGTGCGCGTCGGCACGTGCGAGTTGTTACGCAGCCTTCGGCGGACTGAGAGCCGACGCCGCCTCGGAGGACGGCGCGACCCGCTGCCCGCGCGACGGACGGCCCACTTGCGTTCCGATCACGGCTGGCTGACCGACTTCCTGGCAGCGCAACGCGGGCGGCGGGTAGAGCGAGCCATCGGCGGCGGCGGCTGGGTTGTGCGTTGAGCGCCGACGAACGGAGCGCGACGCGAAGAGCGCACCCAAGCCCGAGCGGCGAGCTCTCGGACAGGGCTTGGATCGCGCAGCCCCAAGTCTTCGGATCTGAAATCGACGCGCGCTATGCCGGCTGCGTAACGGTTCCGAGCTGTGCTGCACGCGGCGGCGTGCGGCCGAGGCCGGCCGGCCTCGCGGGAATCGTACCGCACGCCGCCGCGTGGCAGCACAAGCGAAGTGTTAGCTGGTGACTTACGGGAGGCTCAGAAACGCGACGTGATCTTGGCTCGGATCAAAGCGGCTCGAGAGAGGGCGCAGGCAGTACGAGAAGTCGCGGAACACGATTTCGATCGGTGAGTCCGAGTGAGTGAAGAGCAGTCGAAACGCGGGTGCACCTGTCGCCGTAAGGTCCACCTCGTCGTACAGCGCCTCGGCGCGACATTCCGTCGCCCCGCGAAGGGCGGAGAGCACCGTTGGAAGCTCCTCGACGCCCATGAAGCGAAGTGTGAGCGAGTGGTAGCCCACACTCAAGTCTCCCACGCAGATCGACAGGTCGAGCTGGGCGGTTCGACAAGAGGAAGAGATGGCGCTGATGCGTCCGTCATGCGTGCTTAGCCGGAGGTCGCCGCGCGCCTGCCCTTCAAGGAGCTCAATGAGACCCTTTGGCAGCCGGGGCGCGAGGCTCGGAAGATGGCGATCGAAATAGTCGTCGACGCGCCGTTGCTCGTCGCCGTCAGGGAGGCCTCCTGCAAAGTCGGCACCGAAGAAGCGCATCTGGTTCACTTCATCCAGCTAACGACCTTCGAGCTGTGCCGCACGCACGTGCGGCCGAGGCCGTAGGCCTCGCGACCAATGTACCCCGCACGTGCGCGTCGGCACGTGCGAGTTGTTACGCAGCCTTCGGCGGACTGAGAGTCGACGCCGCCATGAAGGACGGCGCAACCCGCTGCCCGCGCGATCGGCGGCTCGCTTGCGTTCCGATCACAGCCGGCTGACCGACTTCTTGGCAGCGCAACGCGGGCGGCGGGTAGTTCGAGCCATCGGCGGCGGCGGCTGGGTTGTGCGTTGAGCGCCGACGAACGGGGCGCGACGCGAAGAGGGCGCCAAAGCTCGAGCGGCGACCTCTCGGACAGGGCTTGAATCGCGCAGCCCCAGGTCTTCGGATCTGAAATCGACGGGCGCTATGCCGGCTGCGTAACGATTTGCCGTTAAGCTGCGAGCCCGCCGCCTGATCGGCGCGTTGATGTTACACCAATGTCCCTGCGGCGGGATCGTCAGCTTCAACGGCTTGTTAGCCGGCCACCTCACTCACGAACGCCCAAGGCTCGCAAGACCGTCCGCTGCGAGCGGTTGTCAAAATGGTCACTCAACAAGTTCGATGGGCTCGAAGCTCACGCCACGCCACTTCGATGTGACAACGGCCTGACGAAACCTCTGCGATACGATCACGAGCCGGTGCGCAGAAGCGCCACTGCCGAACCACTCGTGGCTCTTCACGACATCCGGGGCCCCGGCAAACGCGCCACCGTCAAACCGATATGGCCCCTTGTGCGCGCGGTGGTACTTGACCCTTCCGCAATGCGAGAGCTTCTCAGGCTCGGATATCCGAAGCCGTTGCATCTCTTGCCACTCCTCGTTCTGGGGCTTGCAGGTCACCGGTTGAAGTCCGACAGGGTTGATGGCCAGCGGCAGCTTGGTCTTTACGACCATCTGAGCCACTCGCTCGCTTTGCCGACCGGACTTGTGGAGCACCGGTGCCAAATAGTCGATCCCTGTGATGGCCGCGCTCCGAAGGCCCTCGCGCGCCTCATCACGGAGGAAGAACTCGTCGAAGACCCAGTTGAGTTGGAGGATCTGGCTTCGCGACGGTTTGAACTCGGCCCGGAGACGGAACGGCGCTTTTTGCGCGCCGCCGATACCGCAAGTCGGGCAGTATTCGGTCAGATCATAGGTGACTTCTTGGTAGCCGAAGTCCTCTTCAGGCTGGGGGTAGCCGTGGTGTCCGAGCGCGCTCAACTGAAGCCACCTGGCCGTGTCGAGTTCGGCCTTCGTGAAGAGGGTCGACACAGAGTGAGGGCCCGAGCAGTACTTCGCTACGAGGCGCTCGACCTCAGGCCATTCGGGCTGGTCCTCGGTCACGTTCAGGACGCTGATGGCGAGTTGGAGTACGTTATTCGGGTCGCCGCGGTCGTAATGGAGACCGAGGCGGTCGATCTCCCGCCAAAACCGATCGTCGTGCCTGAGTGCGATGCGGTGGTTGATCTTCACTTGGATTTGGTCCGGCTAACTCGCAACTATGCCGTCGGATGTGTTGGGGATGTGCGGTCGGCTTTTTGGCGGCGGCCGTCCGGACGGTGGAGTTGCAAGTGTCGAGAATAGCCGGGGGTAGGTCGAGGCGAAAGTCGCCAGTGGCGATTTATGCGGTGGGGAACGTCTTCGGGAGCGCCGCAGAGCGAGTCTCCGACCAAGCGTCGAACCGGCGGTGGCGCCGTTCCTGTCCCTCGACGGGTGTCCGGCGGATCAAGCGACTCGCCGGGCTCGCCGTTTCGCCGTCACGGTGATCACCAGGCCGCAACGACCGAGCATCTCGATGAGCGAGTCGACGCTGAACCGCCCGATCTTGCCGCGGGTGAGGTCGCTGATGCGGGGCTGGGTCACCCCGAGGACTCGAGCCGCCTCGCGCTGCGTCCAGCCTTCGTCGCGGATCAGCCGCTCAAGTCGGCTCATCAGCAGCGAACGGACACGGAGGTTTTCCGCTTCGGCCTCGCTCGCTCCCAGATCGCGAAACACGTTGCCGCTTCCGCGGCGGATCTGCTCACTCATTCCCGTTCCTCCAGCCACCGTCGGTGGCGATCGAGCGCCAGTCTGTAGCGGCGCCGTCCTAGGTCGATGTCCTCGCGTGGCGTCTTCTGCGATTTATTCTCGAACGCGTGCAGCACGTACACCGCTTCCTCGAACTTCGCGACGTAGAACACCCGGTGCTCACGTCCGGAGCGGATCCGCAGCTCGCAGACTCCCGGCCCAACACTCGGCATCGGTTTCCAGTCGCTCGGCTCCTCGCCCGCCTGGACTTTCTCCAACTGGTATCCCGCCTCGTTCCGCTCATCCGGCGGAAACGCCCGGAGATCGTCCAAGGCTGTGCCCACTCAATCGACCGGCTTCCGGGCCCGCGCGTCCCCGACGGAATTATGCACTTCGGTGTATGAGCGGCAAGGCGCTGACGACGACTGCCGAACAGCGCTCTCATCCCAACCCACGCCGTCCGAAGTGCGCTGCTCGCGAAAGCCACGGGCCGGCGATCCACGCGTCAGCGGAGCCACGGCGTGACGGTCGTGAGGCGGTGGGCAGCGTCGCTCGCGAGACCGAATCGCTCAGTCACGTCGCTGGCGGTGGTGGGGGCGGGAGGCGGACGGCCATCGGGCTTGTTGGCGAGTCCGCGTGCGAGAGGTGCTCGGCTCGGCGCGGGTTCTTCCGGGCGTGTCACGGCTCGTCGTTGCGGCAGCTCTCCCGCGCCGTGCTGCGCTGCGGCGGCGTGCGGTGCATCTGGGCGCGTTCTTCGCGGCCGACATCGCCGCTTCGCGCCCACAGCCGGTCCAGCGGGCTGATGACCCCGTGGCCACCGCGGTTGAGGACATGGGTGTAGATCGACGTGGTGGTGACGTCCTTGTGGCCGAGCAACTCCTGCACGGTGCGGATGTCGTAGCCGGCCTCGAGGAGGTGCGTCGCGAACGAATGGCGCAGCGTGTGCGGCGTCGCGGGCTTCACCACGCCGGCGTGGCGGACGGCGTCCTTCATCGCGCGCTGGATGACGCTCGCGTCGACGTGATGCCGCCGCCGCTCGCCGGTCTCGCGGTCCACGTAGTGCGAGGCGGCGGGGAAGACCCATTGCCAGCCGAGCTCGGTGTGCGCGCCGGGGTTTTTCCTTCCGTACGCGCCGGGGAGCGCGACGCTGCCGAGTCCCTTCGAGCGGTCGGCGACGTGCTGCTGGCGCACGCGCTCGAGATGCGTCTTCGTCTTCGCGTGCAGCGAGTTCGGGAACATCGTGACGCGATCCTTCGCGCCCTTCCCTTCGCGAATACGGATCTCGCCGCGCTCGAAGTCGATGTCCTTGATTCGCAGGTTGAGCGCCTCGAACAGCCGCATGCCCGTGCCGTAGAGCAGTTCGCATACGAGTTGCGGAACGCCGTGCATGTTCGCGAGCACTGCGTCGACCTCGCGCTGCGTGAGGACCACCGGCAACTTTTTTGGTCGCTTCGCCCGAACGATGTCGTTGATGCGCAGGAGCGGCTGCTCGAGCACGTCGCGATAGAGAAAGACGATCGCACACAGCGCCTGATGCTGCGTCGAGGTGGCGACGTCGTGTTCCGTCGCGAGGTGCGAGAGGAATTGCTGCACGTCGTCTTCGGCAAGCTCGCTCGGATGCCGACGCCCGTGGAAGAGGAGATAGCGCCGGATCCACGAGAGGTACGCGCTCTGCGTGTTGCGGCTGAAGTGCCTGATCTTCATGACGCCGACGGTGGCCTCGTACAGCGTCGGCCCCTCGGTGCCGGGGCGCAGCGGCACCGGTGCGCGTGCGCGGTGAACGATCGGCACGAATCGGTCGCCAGCGGCGCGCGTGTCCTTCGCAGCGTGCGCGTCCGGCGCTCTTCCGCTCGCCGGCCCCGTCGTCGGTCGTGTCGCCTCCATCGCGGTCCCCCAGTCGTCGCGTCGAATCGGTCACAGCGTACGAGGCCGGCGGCGAACTCCGCGCCGATCGCGCGAAATCTCCGGCGCGACGACTTTCTTCCGACGGCCGCCGGAAGCGATTCGGTGCGCTCAAGTCGGCGCGCTCAGCTCGCCCGCGGTGCGACGTCGCCGAAGCGACGCTCGCGCCCCGCGTAATCGCGCAGCGCCGCGTGGAACGCCTCGGGGCCGAAGTCGGGCCACAATTCCTCCGCGACGTAGATCTCGGCGTAGGAGATTTGCCAGAGGAGATAGTTCGAGACGCGCCGCTCGCCCGCCGTGCGGATGAGCAGGTCTGGATCGGGCAGGCCGTGCGTATACAGGTGGCTGGCGATCGTGTGTTCGTTGATGGCGGCGGGGTCGAGTTCGCCTCGCGTGGCCGCCTCGGCGATCGAGCGCACGGCGTCGACGATCTCGGTGCGCGAACCGTAGTTGACCGCGAGACAGAGGGTGAGTCCCTTGCACTGCGCCGTCGTCGCCTCGGCGCGATCGAGCGCCTCGAGCACCTGCTCGGGCAAGCCTTCGCGTCGTCCGATTCGGCGGAAGCGGACGTCGTTGGCGATCATGCGCTGGCCCTCGAGATCGAGGAACTCGCAGCACAGTCCCATCAGCGCCGAGACCTCGTCGGCGGGACGCTTCCAGTTCTCGCTCGAGAACGAATACAGCGTCAACGCTCGGATGCCGAGTCGGGCCGACTCCGCCACGATCCGCTGCACCGTGGCGGCGCCGGCGCGGTGACCGAGCGCGCGGGGCAGGCCGCGGCGCTGGGCCCATCGGCCGTTGCCGTCCATGATGATGGCAACGTGGCGCGGCAGCCGATCGCGCACGAGTCCGGCAGGCAGCTCGGCGGCGGAGGGCGATGCGGTCGACGACGCGGCATTCGCGGCGTCGGCGTTCGGGGCGTCGGCATTCGGGGCTGTGGTCGAACTCGTCACGGCACTGGGCACGGGGGAAGCTCCGTCGCGTCCGGAAGACATGGCGATGGTGATCGCGACGGGGCCGTCGCTACGACAGGAGCGCCGGTTCGCGCGACGCCAACGTTTGTGTTCGTTCGGGACCGACGCTCACGATTTCGATCGGTACGCCGACGAAGGCCTCGATACGTTCGAGATACCGTCTCGCGTTCGTCGGAAGCGAGGCGCGATCTTCCACTTCGCGCAATTCCTCGGACCATCCCGGCAACGACTCGTACACCGGCTCGCATCGCGACAGGCGGTCGGCGTCGGGCGGGAAGCGATCCGTGGTGGAGCCGTCGGGCAGCCGATACGCCACGCAGAGCTTGAGCTCGTCGAATCCGCTCAGCACGTCGAACAGCGTGCAGGCGATGGCGGTCGCCCCGCAGACCATCGCCGAGTACCGGACGGCGACGAGGTCGAGCCAGCCGCAGCGCCGGGGGCGCCCGGTCGTCGTGCCGTATTCGCGGCCGCGCTCGCGGATGCGATGGCCGATGTCGTTGACCTGTTCGGTCGGGAACGGGCCGGCGCCGACGCGCGTCGAGTACGCCTTCATGATGCCGTACACGATGTCGATGCGGCTTCCGGGTACGCCCGTGCCGCTCGGGATGCCCAGCGTCGAGCAGTTCGAACTGGTCACGTACGGATACGTGCCGTGGTCGATGTCCAAGAGGCACGCGTTCGCGCCTTCGAAGAGGAGCGCGTCGCCGGCGCGAAGGCGATCGTGGAGGAGGTACACCGTGTCGGTGACGTGCGGGCGAATGCGCCGGCCCAATTCGGCGTAGCGTTCCGCGAGTTCGTCGGCGCGGAGTGGACTGGCCCGCAGCCCCAAGGCTTCGAGTTCGGCGGTGCGCAGGCCGCAGATCACGTCGAGCTTGCGGCGCAGGATCGTCGGTTCGAGCAGGTCGCCGATGCGGATCGCCGTCGAACGCGAGACCTTGTCGGCGTAGGCCGGACCGATGCCGCGTCGGGTCGTGCCGATCGACTGCCCGCCGGTGTCCTTGCCGGACTTCGACGCGAGGAACTCCTCGAGCGCCGCGTCCTGCTCCTTGTGATAGGGCATGACCACGTGCGCGCGGTCGCTGATCTTCAAGTTGTCGCCGACGGCGACGCCGCGGCGGCGCAGGCCGTCGACTTCCTCGAGCAGCTTCTCCGGATCGACCACCGTGCCGTTGCCGATGACGTTGAGCTTCTCGGGATAGAGGATCCCCGACGGGATGAGATGGAGCGCGTACTTCTCCGCGCCGACGACCACCGTGTGTCCCGCGTTCGCGCCGCCGTTGTATCGGACGATGACGTCGTGGCGACTCGTCAGGAGGTCGACGATCTTGCCTTTGCCCTCGTCTCCCCACTGCAGGCCGACCACGGCGGCGTTGCGAGACTCCGATGCGGGACGAGATCGGACGGCGGGATCGGTGCGGTGTGGGGCAGGCATGGGACGTCGGTGGGCCGATTGTACGGGCGGGCCGGGGTGCGACGGGCGGGATGCGGCGTGCGCGGTGCCGGCCGCGCCCGCGCGACTCGGAAGCGACGTCGCGAATGGATGCTGACGCTCAAGGGACGCTTCGTTTCGGCCGATCAACCGCCGTCGATGCGCCAGGAAGGACCGCGATGAGCAACCCCACGCCCAAGTCGGGTGACAAGGACGAGGTCGTCCGCATCATGTGCCCAAAGCTCGGATGCCAGCGAATCCTCGCCGTGCCAGCGGCTGCGCGAGGCAAGCTCGTCCGCTGTCGGACGTGCGGCAGCAACATCCGCGTGCCGCTCCACCGCGACGATCGGGGAACCGAGCAGTCCGGCGGCGGCAAGGCCGCTGCGTGACCGCGGCGTATCCTGCCGTCGATGCGTGATCCGAGCGCCGCAGGCGAAACTCGAGAGCATTCGCTTCCGCTCGTGACGCCGACCATCGACGCGCTGACGGCCGTGGGGCGCGACGTCGCGGCCGACGTGCGCGCGGTCTACGTGCACGTCCCGTTCTGCTTCCACAAGTGCCACTATTGCGACTTCTACTCGTTCGTCGACTCGCAGGATCGGCAGCCGGCGTACGCGGCGCGCCTGCGTGACGAGATCGACGCGGCGCGATCGTTGTTGGCGCGTCCGGTCGATTCGATCTTCGTGGGCGGCGGGACGCCGACCTTCCTGCGCCCGCCGGTGCTGCGCGACGCGCTCGGTGCGATTGCGGCGGGCGTGGCTCGCACGCCGGGAGCGGAGTGGACCGTCGAGGCGAACCCGGAGACGGTGACCGACGAGGTCGCGGGCATCCTGGTCGAGTTCGGCGTGAATCGGGTGAGCCTCGGAGCGCAGAGTTTCCACGTCGCGCACCTGAAGACGCTCGAACGCTGGCACGACCCCGCGAGCGTCGCCCGCGCAGTGACGGCGCTGCGCCGCGCGGGGATTCGGCGCATCAATCTCGACCTGATCTTCGGCATCCCGGGCGAGACGCTCGACGACTGGACGTCCGACGTCGAGCGTGCCCTCGACTTCGAGATCGTGCACCTCTCGTGCTATGGACTGACCTACGAGCCGAACACCGCGATGTCGAAGCGACTCGAGCGCGGGCACTTCGAGCCCTGCGACGAGGCCCTCGAGGCGGCGATGTACGAGCGCACGATGGACCTGCTCGAGCGCCGCGGCTTCGAGCACTACGAGATATCGAACTGGGCGAAGCCGGGCGAGGCGTGTCGGCACAACCTCGCGTACTGGCGCAACCTCGACTGGTGGGCGCTCGGTCCGAGCGCCAGCGGGCACGTGGGCGGAACGCGATTCAAGAATGTGCCGCGCATCAGCGAGTGGCTCGCGAGCGCTGGCGCGTCGCCGGTCGTCGACGTCGAGCGCGTCGACGAAGACCGCCGCTTCGGCGAGTTGCTGATGCTCGGACTGCGGCTGTGCGAGGGCATGGACGCCGCGCAGGTCGAGCGGTGCTGCGCGACCTCGAGCGGTGACGAACGCCGCGCGGCGATCGCGCGTCACGAGACAGGCGGGCTGCTGGAGCGCGTCGGCGGTCGCGTGCGACTCACGCGCCGCGGCAAGCTCCTCGCCGACGAAGTGCTCGCCGATCTCGTGTGACGATCGCGGGCTCGTTCAGCGACCGGTGAAGAACTGCTTGATCGCGTGGACGGTCACCGCGCGGCCGATCGCGGCGATCGACTCGGTGAGCGGGATCTCCTTCGGGCACACCTTCACGCAATTCTGGGCATTGCCGCAGTCGTTCACGCCGCCCGGACCCATGAGGAGATCGAGTCGCGCCGGTGCGAGTTCCGCGCCGGTCTTGTGCATGTTGAAGAGTCGCGCCTGGCTGATGACCGCGGCGCCGAGGAACGCGGTGTCCCACTTCGTCGCGTCGGCCTGCAGCGTGTACTGCGGACACGCTTCGAGGCAGCAGGCACAGCTCATGCACGTCGAGAGCGCGTAGCGCGTCTCCTGTCGCTCCGGGCCTTCCTGCGGGCCGGCGCCGAGGTCATAGGTTCCGTCGACCGGCACCCACGCCTTCGCCCGCTTGAGGGCGTCGAAGAGCCGGGCGCGGTCCACCGCGAGGTCCTTCACGATCGGGAACTTCCGCATCGGCTCGAGCGTGATCGTCGAGCCTTCGGCGAGGAGATGTTCGATCAGCGCCGAGCACGCGGGTCGCACGCGGCCGTTGATGACCATCGCGCACGAGCCGCAGACTTCCTCGAGGCAACCGGCGTCGTACACGATTGGCGTCGTCGCCTTCCCGTCCACGGTCTTCGGGTTTGCGGCGATCCACTGGAGGCACGAGATGATGTTCGAGCCCGGCTCGATCGGGACCGCGAACTCTTCCCAGCGCTCGGGAGCGTCGGGCGTGTCGCGGCGGAGAATGCGGATGCGAACGGTCCCGGACGAGCGAGTGGCGGAAGTGGGGGCGACCATGATGCGGAGAGAGCCTGCTGGCGGAGGGGCTTGCGGAACGGCGAGTGGAGAGGCGAGCGGAGTGGCGAAGTGTAAGGCGATCTTGAAGTCTGCGAGTGGACCGGACCGCGCGGCGAAGCCGACGAACCCGGAGGTCTCGTCGTACGTTCCGCGGCTGCAGTTGCATGCACCCCGCGCGGGGTGCCGATAAGGGGAATCCCTCGGCGCTCGGCCGATCGGTGACGCGACCACTGCATGGCGAACTGGCTCCGACTCATCCGACCCGGCGACTGGACGAAGAACGTGTTCGTCCTGCTCGCGATCGTTTTCTGGCTGCCGAACAATCTCTCCACGGTCCTGAAGCCCGGCGCGATTCCGTCGCTCGGCTCGATCCTCCTCTCGACCGGGTTCGCGTTCCTCGCGTTCTGCGCCGCCGCGAGCGGTTTCTACTGCATCAACGACGCGATCGACGCGCCGCGCGATCGGCTCCATCCGGTGAAGAAGTTCCGGCCCGTCGCGAGCGGCGCGATTCCGCCGCGGACCGCGTTCGCGTCGGGCGCGGGCCTGATCGTGTTCGGCATCGCGATGGGGTTCGCGGCGAGTATCGGCGCCGGCGGCTGTCTCGTCGCGTACGCCGTGCTTCAGGCCCTCTACAACCTCAAGCTCAAGCGGGTGATCTTCGTCGACGTGGTGACGCTCGCGCTCGGCTTCAGCCTGCGGGCCGCGTGCGGCGCGCTGGCGATCGACGTGCAGGTCTCGCCGTGGCTCATCGCGTGCGTGTTCGCCCTCACGCTGTACCTGGGCTTCATCAAGCGGCTGTGCGACCTCGCCAGCGCCCGGCGGGTGAACGATTCGGCGTGGCGCAGCTCCGCGGGCTACGACAATCCCTTCGAACTGAATTGGCTGCTCGGCGTGAGCGCGACGCTGTCGGTGCTCATGTATCTGCTGTACACGCTGTCGAGCCACGCGCAGCGGATCTTCGGCGTGCGGGCGACCGGGCTCGCGATGCTCACGCCGCTCGTCCTCGTCGTGATTCATCGCTTCTTCCGACGTGCGAACGAGGGCATGTCCGACAGTCCGCTCGATGCGCTCCTTGAGGACCGCACCGTCGCGGTCGCGATCCTCCTCTTCGCGGTCGGCGCGGTCGTCTCGCTGTACGTGCCGCAGGTCGCATGGGCGCTGGGGCAGCTCTTCACGGTCGAGCCGAAGCCGTGACGAGGCGGCGCGTCGACGTCATCGTCTCCGTCGCGCTCGTCGCGGTCGTCGTCGCCGCGGTCGCGTGGCCGATCGCCACGGGGCAGCTCGGGCCGAAGGCGTACGACCACCGCATGTTCCACCTGCCGCTCGTGCGCGAGTGGGCGGCGACGTGGCCGGTCGTCGATCTGCACGACTACAACTCGGCGACCGGTCCGCTCTATCACTGGCTCATGGCCGGCGCCGCCCAGGTCGTCGGCGTCGCGGGAGGACCGGAGACCGCGCCCGCGCTTCAATTCACGAACGCGCTTTTCGGCGGGCTGGTCGTCGTCCTCGTCTATCGATTCGCCCGCACGCTGCTGTCCCCGCTGAGCGCGTTCCTCGCGGGTCTCGCGCTCGCGTGTTCGCCGTATCTCCTCGGCAACGCGATCTGGATGATGACCGACAACCTCTCGCTCGCGCTGGTCGTCGCGACGATCGGTCTCGCGACGTTCTCCCCGTGGACCGCGACGCGGGCGTGGCAGTCGGGCGTCGTGGCCGCGCTCTCCATCTCGACGCGGCAGATCAACCTCTGGCTCCTCGGGCCGATCGCCATGGCGACGCTCGTGCGCTCACGCTGCGATCGGCGGACGATCGCGGCGACCGTCGCGGCGACGGCGCTCGTGGTCGCGACGCTCGCGACGTTCGTCGTCCTCTGGGGCGGCCTCGTGCCGCCGCGCTTTCGCGGGGCGCACACCGGCGGCGTGCAGCCCGCGGTGATCGGCTACGCGCTCACGCTCGTCGCCGCGTACGGCGTGTGTGTCCTGCCAGCGGCGCCGAACGGACTGCGGACGCTGCGTGCGCGCCCGGGCTTCGTCCTCGTCGTCCTCGCGCTTGGCGCTCTCGTCGCCGCGATCGGCGCGAGCTACGTCGACATCGAGGCGGGCCGCAACGGCGGATGGGTGTGGCGCAGCGCGGCCCGCTTCCCGGTCATCGCCGGACGATCGACGTTCATCGTCGCGGGCGGCGCGCTGGGATCGCTCGTCCTCTCCGCGCTCGTGATCGAAGCGAAGCGGGCGGCGCGCATGAACGAGGCGGTCGTCCTCGTCACCGCGTTCGCCGGCTTCCTCGTCGCGCACGTCGCGAACGCGCAGGTCTACCAGCGCTACTACGACCCGATGGTGCTGCTCACGCTCGTCTGGCTCGTCGCGCTCGTGACGCCGCGCGACGAACCGCCGCGCCGCGCGACGACGTGGGGACTCGCGATCCTCGTCGTGCAACAGGCGTGCTTCGCGGTCGGCGTCCTGTACGCGCCGATGTTCGCCGCTCGTCCGGCGTGACTCAGGCGTACTTGCGAAGCCGCGGCTTCGAGAGCTCGATCTGCACGTCCTCGTAGGAGAGCTGCGGCCGTCCCGACGTCGCGTCGTACTTCGCGACCGTCGTCTTCAGGAACTTCGCGTCGTCGCGGTCGGGGAAATCGGCGCGGAAGTGGCTGCCGCGCGATTCCTTCCGGGCGATGCTGCCCTCGATGATCGCGTCGGCGAGGAGCAGCATGTCCTGGAGCGCGCGGGCGAACGAGAGGTTCTGGTTGGTCCAGAGTCCGGTGTCGCTCAGCCGCATGCGGTTCGCGCGATCGCGCAGTTCCGCGACCTTCGCGCGGGCCGCGAGCAGACGCGGTTCCGTCTTCACCACCGTGCTGGCCTCGGTCATCTCGTCGCCGAGCTCCTTCGCGATGGCGTACGGATTCTCGGCGCCGTTGCCGCGCACGAGCTCCGCCTGCCGCGAGTCCTCGGCCTTCGTCGCCGCGTCGAACATGGCCGCGGGCGCATCGGCGGCGTTCGTCTTCCGGTCGCCCACGTAGTTCGCGACGCTCACGCCGCAGAAGAGTCCGTCGAAGATGCACGACAAGAGCGCGTTCGCCCCGAGACGGTTCGCGCCGTGGTACTGGTAGTTCACCTCGCCGAACGCGTAGAGGCCGGTGACGTTCGTGAGCATGTTGTTCGGCGCGCCGAGCTTCATGCCCTTCAGGTCGTCCTTCGCCGTGTACACGGTGTAGAGGCCGCCCATCGAGTAGTGCACGCCGGGGAAGATGCGCATTGGCACCTCCGCCGGATCGTCGCCGACGAACTTGCGGTAGATCTCGATGATGCCGCCGAGCTTCCGCTCGAGGTACTCGCGCCCGAGGTGCGTGAGGTCGAGATAGACCTGGCGACCGCCGCCGACGCCGAGCCCCTCCTTCACGCAGATCTCGAAGATCTCGCGGGTGGCGATGTCGCGCGGCACGAGGTTGCCGTACTTCGGGTAGCGCTCCTCGAGGAAGTAGAAGCGCTCGTTCTCGGGGATTTGCCGCGGATCGCGGTTGTCGCCCTTCTTCTTCGGCACCCACACGCGGCCGCCTTCGCCGCGGGCCGACTCGCTCATGAGGCGCAGCTTGTCCGCGCCGGGAATCGCAGTCGGGTGCACCTGGATGAACTCGCCGTTCGCGTACCACGCGCCGTGGCGATAGCAGCGGGCCGCGGCCGCGCCGGTGCACATCACCGAGTTCGTGCTCTTGCCGAAGACGAGGCCGCAGCCGCCCGTCGCCATGACGACTGCGTCGGCGCGGAACGCGCGGATCTGCATCGTGCGCAGGTCCTGGGCCACGATGCCTTGGCAGACGCCTTGGTCGTCGATGATCGGCCGCAGGAACTCCCAGTGCTCGTACTTCGTGACCTTGCCTTCCGCTTCCCAGCGGCGGGTCTGCTCGTCGAGCGCGTAGATCAACTGCTGGCCGGTCGTCGCGCCGGCGAAGTGCGTGCGCTTGTAGAGCGAGCCGCCGAAGAGCCGTAGGTCGCGCTGACCTTCGAGCGTCCGGTTGAACGGCACGCCCATGCGGTCGAGGAGGTCGATGATGCGCGGCGCCCAGTGCACCATCTCGTACACCGGCGGCTGGTTCGCGAGGAAGTCGCCGCCGTAGACGCTCTCTTCGAAGTGCTCGACCTCGGAGTAGCCCTGCTGGCGCGCGACTTCGTTGCACGCGTTGATGCCGCCCTGGGCGCACACCGAGTGCGAGCGCTTCACCGGCACGATCGAGAAGAGATCGACCGACAGGCCCGCTTCAGCGATGCGCACCGACGCGGCCAGTCCGGCAAGTCCGCCGCCGACCACGATCACTCGTCGTTTGGGATTCATCCGAAAAGCCTCAGTTCTCGCATGCGTTCGGGGTCGTCGCCCGGCGCGTCGCTCGACTCACTTCACGATCTCCGCGCTCGCCTGCACCCCGCGAAGGGTCGCTTCGACCGCCTTCGCGTCCTTCACGTTCAGCGTCGCGAACCCGATCACCGCCGCCACGCCCGCCCCGCCCAGAGCGATGCCGATCGCCGCGCACACGTAGCCCCAGCGGCGCTGCGCCGCTTCGGAAATCGTCAGGCCCCAGGTGATCGCAGCGGTCCACAGGCCGTTCGCGAAGTGGAAGACGAGGGCGAGGACGCAGACGAGGTAGAAGACCGCCATCAAGAGGCCCGTGCCGCCGCTCTGCAGGTGCTCGGCAACGCTCGAGCTCGCGGCGTCGGCCACGAATCCGGGCATCAGGCCCCAGTACGTCCAGCCCCAGCGCAGGCTCGAGATGTGCATGAAGATGAAGAGGAATCCGATGTAGCCGGTGACCCGCTGGAGCGAGTACCGCACGTTCCCTTGGTACTTGTAGCGGTCGAGGTTCGGCTTGCCGGAGTGGGCGAAGTGCATGCCCACGATCGCGTGGAAGAAGATCGGAATCCACAGGATGCACAGCTCGATGAAGAAGAGCGCCGGCAGGCCGTGGATGAAGTCGACCTCGTGCTGGAAGGTCGCGACTCCGGCGCCGGACGCCGGGATGTTCATCGCCTCGAACTTCTGCACGTTGACGATGCGACCCCACACGATCGCGGAGTTGGTCGTCAGATGGGGGAAGAGGAAGATGCCGATCGGAACGACGCCGCTGAGCGAGTGCAGCCGTCGGAGCAGGTGGTAGTGCCGGTTGAAGAACGATTCGTCGCTCGCGGCCGTGGTCGGGGAGGCAGACATGCGCGATTGGCCTCGTGCACCCGGCGCCGGAGCGGAATCGCTCCCGCGTCGAAGTGGGCCAAAAGTATAAGGGACGCGGCAGCGAGCGGCGTGCGAGCGGCCGGTGGCGAGCGCGTGTTGGCAGCGGCGGCGCGAAGAGCGGCGCTGATGCGAGGCGATGCGAACGCGAAGGCGCGTCACCGAGCAAAGGACCGCGATTCGCGACGCGGCTCGGCCTCGTCGCGATCGCGATTACGGCGTCTCGATGATCGGGCGTCGCGGAGCGCCGCCGCCCTCGATGCGGCCGCCGTCGATGCGGCCAGCCACGCCCGACGCGGCGGCGGCGCCCTGCGCCTTCATCTGCTGCGCGACGACGGTCGCGATCTGCACGTAGCGCGATCGCAGTTCGCCGAGGACGCCTTGCAGGTGCTTTGACTCCTCGGGCGAGAGGTTGCCCTTGGTCTTCTCCTCGAGCACGGCGATCAAGTCGATCGCGAACCGGCTGCCGACGAGGTCGATGACCATGCGACCTTGCTCGTCGCCGTACGCCCCCAAGCCCATGATGGCCTGCGACGCCAGCACGCCGACCAGGCTGCGGAAGTCGGCCGGCGGAAGTTCCTCCGATCCCGCGTCGCCCCGGGCCGATCGCTCGCGGGCCTTTTCCTCCTCGAGCTTCGCCAAGCGTTCCTTCTCGGCCTGCGCCTGCGCCTTCCAGTCGCTGTCGACGTGGATCTTCGGAGCGTCGGCTGCCTTCGGAGTCGGATTGCCGTCAGGTCCAAGGATCGTCGGTTCCGCCATGTGCGTCGCGCCTTTCGTCGGGAAGTGCCGTCGTTCGTCGAGCGGCTCGAGTCGGCCAGTATAGGGGGACGCGGGGTGCGTTCTCGACGCGTCGGTACACTTCCGCCACCCATGCATGGCCGCGAGCGCAGCGTCGCCACGATCGAACCCCGCGACTTCCAGTGCGCCGCGCGACGACTCGTCGTCGCACTGTCGGCGGCGATGGTGCTACTGATCGGCGGCTGCGGTGGTTTCTCGAGCGAGCGGCCGAAGGTGCGCGAACTCTCGCTCGTCGACTTCGCGAGCGCGACGCCGGAGCATCCGGGCGCGGCGCCGAGCTTCTACGGCGACCTGCCTTCGATGGACGTGCGTGAGGCCGATCTCGCGGGGGACGACCCGGAGGTCGCGGACGCCGCGCTGCTTCCCGAAGGCGAACCCATGAACGCGATGGCGCTGCCGCGCGTCGAGGGCTCGAGCGCGCAGCGATGGATGGTCGACGGCCTCGTCGGGCAGATCAACGGTCGCCCGGTGTTCGCCGACGAGTTCCTCGAGCCCCTCGCGAGCAAACTGCAGCAACTCGCGGCGCAAACCAATCGCGCCGACGCCCGCCGTCAGATGATCGGCCTCATTCACGATCGCTTCCAGGCGTTCGTCGACAGCGAACTGGTGATCTCCGAGGCCGAGAGCCAGCTCACGCCCGAGCAGCAGCAAGGTCTCTTCGCGTGGCTGCGGTCGATTCAGGAAGAGGAAATCGCGTCGCGCGGCGGAACGCGAGCGGAGGCGAACGCGAGCCTCGAGCAGGACCTCGGCATGCCGCTCGAGGAGTTCCTGCAGCAGCGCCGCGATCAAGGACTGTCGGGCTATCTGCTCAATCGCAAGGTCGCGCCGCGCACGATCGTGAGCTGGCGCGACGTCGAGCGCTTCTATCGACAGAACCAGGCGGCGATCAACCCGCCGCCGACCGTGCGCGTCGGTCGCATCGCGTTCAGCAAGGCGCGGCAGCAGGCGAAGATCGAGAAGGCGAAGGCGATGTTCGCCGCGCAGGCGACGTTCCTCGAGGTCGCGAAGGCGACCGAAGCGGAACGCGGCGGCGTGTGGTTCGTCTTCGAGTTGGCGCCGGGGAAGACGCTTCAGCAGACGATCGACGAGAACAAGGATCTCGCGCCGGCGCTGAAGGAGCGGTTGCGCCTCTTGACGCCGGGAGGACCCGTCGACGTCGTCGAGACCGACGCGACGATCACCTGGTTCACCATCCTCGACGTGACCGAGCATCCGCAGCGATCGATCTTCGATCCTGAACTGCAGATCGCGATCAAGGAGCAGCTCAAAGCCGCGCGGCAGAGCGTCGAACAGGCGCGCTACATCGGCAAGCTGCGGAGCCGGTGGATTTCCGACGACATCTCGCAGATCGAGGAACGCCTCGTCATCATCGCGTTCGCCCGCTACTGGAGGTGACGCCGCACGTGACGCCGCCGCGATGCGTCGCCGTACGCGCCGTCGCCGACCGCGTCGACGAGATGACGCTCGACGCGATCGCGCTCGCCGAGACGCACCACGACGACGTCGATGCGCGGCGGCCGGTCGAATCCGAACGCCGGGTCGCGGGCCAGGCGAAGAGCGAGTCGGCGCAGCGCCGCCTGCTTGCGCGTGCCGACCTGCAGCTCCGCGGGCATCGCTCCGCCGCGGCCGGATTTCACCTCGACGAGCACCGGCTGGCCGCGCGGATCGCGGCACACGAGGTCGGCTTCGTCGTGACCGATCACCACGTTCGCCGCGAGCACGTCCCATCCGCGCCGCGCCAGTTCGCGGGCCGCGGCCCGCTCGCCGCGATCGCGCGGAACGACGCGGCGCGGGAGGAGCCGGCGAACGAACCGCGCGATCGACGCGATGCTGCGTCGTATCGCGCCGCGCGATGTTGGACGCCCCCACGATCGCATGCGATCAGCGGAAGACGTACTCGATGCGCGGGCGCGCGAGTTCGTTGAGCGCGTCGCGAAGGTGCTCGGCGTCGAAGCTTGGCGCGGTGCCGCGTGCGTTGCGGAAGAGTGCGCTGGCCGCGTCACCAAACATGCCGTCGGCCCAGAACGGACGAGGTCGCGAGAGGCGCACGACGTTGGCCGAGCCGATCGGAAGGCCGGCGCGGCGCTCGGCCGAGGCGATCGCGTCGTCGAGATAGCCGACGCCGTCGACGAGTCCGATGTCCTTCGCCTCGTCGGCGGACATCACGCGGCCGTCGAGCGAACGGCGCAGCGCCGTCATGTCTGCGGTCTTTCCGGTGCGGCCGTTCGTCACGCGACTGACGAACAGTTGGTACGACTGGTCGATGAGTCCTTGGATCACGGCTCGGTCGGTCTCGGTCCAGCGGCGATACGGGTCGTTCGCGTCGGACTTGTGCGGCGAACCGGTGGCGACGAGCGTCACCGGCTCGATGCCCACCTTCGTCATCAGGTCGCCGAAGGTCATCACCGATGCGATGACGCCGACCGATCCGGTGATGCCCGTCGGCTCGCACCAGATTTCGTCGGCGCCGCACGACGCGTACACGCCGCCCGACGCCGCGATGCCGCCGTAGCTGGCGACCACCGGAAGTCCCGCCGACTTGAGTCGCTCGATCTCGCGCCAGATCCGGTCGCTCGGGCTGACGGCGCCGCCGGGGCTGTTGACGCGCAGGACGACCGCGCGGAAGTTCCCGTCCGCGAGGATGCGATCGACGGAGAGACGCACGTCCTCGGCGAGTGTTTCGCCGATGGCGCCTTCGATGCCCACGATGGCGACGCGCTGGCCCGGGCCGGCGCGATGCGGCGATTCGAGCACGAGCCCGCCTTGCTCCGCGCCGGCGATGCCCGCGACCGCGCCGATCGAGATGCCCACGGCGAGCACGATGCCGAAGAGCGCGAGCGTCACGAGAAAGAGAATCGCCTGGCTGACGCCGCCGCGACGGGCGACGACTTCGATCACGGTGGGCGCTGGCCCTCCGTTCGGCGCGGGCGACGAGGCGTACGGGCGCGGAGGCGGCGGGGGAGCGTTGAAGTTGGTCATGGCGTGAAGTCTCGAGGGCAGGCGCGAACGCGCGTGCGACGATGGCGATTTCGCCGCCGGCCGATCCGTCCCTCGGATCACGCGGGCAGCGGCATCGCACCGGAGCGTGCGTCGAAGCCTACTCGCACCGCCCGCTCGATCCGAGGAATCACGGCGGACTTCCGGCGCGGGAAGACGGCCCAGGCGAAAAAAAACGCCGCCCGTTCCCGGGCGGCGTCGTGGTGAACTCGATCGTGTTCCGTCGTCCGCTTACTTCTCCGCGGTCAACTGCAGGTCGGCGTTGGCGACGACTTCGTTGCCGAGGCGGATGCTCACGATGTGCGCTCCGGCGGTCGGGTTGAACAGTGCGTAGAGCTCGTGGGAACCGGACGACGGCTGGTTCGGGAAGTCGGACATCGCCTCGACCCCGCGTCGCGGGTCGAGCATGATCGTGACGCCGTCGGGCTTCACCCAGACGTAGCCGACCGGCGCGTACTGATTGCCCTGCGAGTCGACGAGGTAGAGCGTGGCGTTCTCGCCGGCCTTCTCGCGCACCTTGTTTCGGTCGTTCCAGAGGTCGATCGAGCTGAGGCGGCGGCTGATGTTCAGGCGCACCATGGCCGTGCCTTCGCGCACGTAGAGCCCCTTGATGCGGTTCGCCTGCGACGCCTGCTGGCCGCCGCGCTGGAACTCCTGGCGACCTTCGGTGAGGAGTTGATCCGTCTGCTCCATCGTCGTGAGCTCGTTGATGCTGACCACCGCGGGCGCGATGCTCGAACTGACCACGAGATCCTTCGCCGCCACGCTCTTCGCCCGCGGATCGACGATCGGCGCCGCGTTGTTGTTCTGCTCGACGCCGCGCACGATCGCCGACGCTTCGGTGGCGCTGGGGCGACTCGGATCGAGGGCCGGCAGTCGCAGGCGAAGTCCCTTGAACTGGAGGAACTTCGGCGCCGGCTTCGACGCGTCGGGATTGCCGAGCTTGGCGCTCGGGAAGATGAAGAAGAACTTCGTGCTCTGCTGGCCCGGCACGTTCGTCGCCACGTTCAGGACGTCGTCAAAGGGCCAGATCTGTCGCGATCCCGATTCGCTCGGCTGCGACCAGCGATCGGGGTAGGCCACCTCGGCGGGGCGGGACGATCCGGAAGGCACGTCTTCGATGAGTCGCACCTGCGCGCCGGTGACGGTGACCTCGCCGCCGGAATCGGCAGCGGTGCCGCCGACGTCGATCTCGACGAGGTACGCGCCCTTCGAGTTGTCGAGGTTCTCGAAGTCTGGGGAGAAGAGGAAGCGGCCCAGCTTGAGCGAGTCCGGCGGGGCCGACGTGCGCGCGCGGCCGTCGGCGGCGGCGTCGCGATGCAGCGAGAACGCCTGGTCGCCCACGTGGGGATACGCCTCGCCGATCGATCGGCCGGTCTCCGGAGCCAACGCGCGGGCGCCGAGGTACTCAAAGGTCGCCGCGGTCACCTTGTGCGCCGGAAGCCAGAGACGCTCGGCATCGAACTGGGGCTGACCCTTGGCCTCGGCGGTGCGGAACGATCCGGTGAAGCCCATGAGGTCGCGCGAGCTCTGCAGGAAGCCACCGCCGAGAAGGCACATGCCGATCGTGAGGACGCCGGCGATGAATCCGGCGAGACCGCCGAAGGCCATGTTGGCCCACGACGGGAAGTTCACGTTGCCGGGGACGAGCTTGTCCGCGGCGACGCGGGCCAGCAGCAGGTAGACCGCGAACGGGCCGAGGAGCCCGAGTCCCCACGCGTAGTCCTGCAGGCGCGGCGGCGCCTTCTCGAGGATGAGGAGCGAGAGCGGCTCCCAGGTCGCGAAGGCCAGTCCGCTGGCGGCGATGACGCACGCCAGGTGAAGGATCGCGCTGAGGACTCCCTGGTTCGCCCACCAATATGCGATGAGCAGGACCAGCGCGACGACGATGACGTTGAAGACGATGAGCATGGTGAGTGCGGACTGGGTGTGCTCGCTGCGCTCTTCGGTCTCACGCGACTTCGCGGTCTCGTGAGCGATGGGCGCCCGTGGGCGCTCCGGCGCGTTCTAACTCGTTCGAGGTCGTTGGTACTCGTCGGGACGAAACGTTCCTGAGGATCAGCCCTTGGGGCTGGCCGCCGGAGCCGTCGCGGCCTTCGGCGCCGGGAAGACGCGCGCGACTTCGTCGACGGTGGTGACGCCGTCGCGCACCTTGGCAAGAGCCGCTTCCTGCAGCGTGATCAGCTTGCCTTCGCGGCGAGCGTGGGCGTAGGCGGCCTTGAAGTCGCCCTCGGCGAGCATGCTGCGCATGTTGTCGTCGAGCAACATGACCTCGAAGCACGCGGTCATGCCGAAGTAGCCGAGGCCTTGGCAGACCGGGCAATTCTCGACCCGGTTCTTGACCTGCACCTTGCCGTTCTGCCGGTAGAGCGTCACGTTCTTGCCTTGCGGCACGCCGAGCTTCTTTAGGAGGTCGGGCGTCGGCTGGAGCGGTTGGCGGCACGCCTCGCAGACCTTGCGGATCAGGCGCTGATGCGTGACGGCGACGAGGCCCTTCGCCGCGGCCTTGAGGTCGCCGACGGCGCGGAACCACTCCGACACGGCGCCGGCCAGCGAGTCGGCCGGGATCGCGACGTAGACGAGCGGCCCTTGGAGCCCCGGCCCGGCGGCGTTGCGGCCCGCGCCCGGATCGCTGATGTCGCTGACGTACACCACGTCGGGGTCGCGGCGCAGGATCGACTGCAGGTTTGTCGCGAAGTCGACTGTCGGGTTCGCGGGATTGAACTGGTTGTGGTCGACGCCCTCGAGCTGGTGTTCGACGACCTTCTCGAGCGTCTTGATGTTGCTCGTGTACGCGTCGTGGCGAGCGAGGAAGCTGTACGCGGTCGCGGTGAGTCCTTGGCCAGGCGCGGCAGAGATGAGCACCACGCCGTGGCGCTTGGCCGGCACCGCGAGCGCCTTGAGTCCCTCGGCCTGCGGCGGCAGGAGGCCGAGCGAATCGAACGACACCTGCAGTCCCTTCGCCCGGTCGAAGTCGACGCGAAGCGATTGGCCGCTCGACGAGCCCCACACGGTCACGGTGGCGAGCGCGTTGCGGGTTCGACCTTCCACCTTGATGTCGGCGGACTGGCGTCGACGACGATCTTGCAGGTCGAGGCCCGCCATCTTCTTGATGTAATCGATTGCGGCGTTCGCGTCGGCGGGGGCGATCGCTTCAACCTTGTAGCGCACGCCATCGATCACCTGCACCGGTGCGGTCGGCTGGTTCGGGCCCGACGTCGCGAGATCGAAGCGCGACGCGCGGCGCTCGAGGGCGGGCTCGAAGATCTCCTCCACCTTGATGTGCACGGGGTACTCGGGCGCCTCCCGCGCCGGCACCGGGATCGCCTTGCCCTTCGCGTTGAAGAACCGCATGACCGACTCGGCCAAGGCCTTCTTCGCCTTGCGCTCTTCCATGCGCTTGCCGATGTCCGCCGACACCAGCTTGAACTTGGCGTGGTCCGGCACCTGCTTGTCGCGATACTGCCAGTACGCCCAGAGCGTGCCGCCGAGGAGAAGGATCATCACCGGCCAGCCGATCCAAAAGATCGGGATGAAGAGACCCGCGATGAGCCCCAGCGCGGCCACACCCATCAGCACCGAGTTCCAGAGCACGACCGGCAGGAGGAACTTGCGGGTGTCCTGCTCGATCTTGGTGGCGACCCACATGTAGGGGATCAGCGTGGCCAGCAGGAGCAGCGGTTTGATCGGGGAGATCAGCGTGTAGCTGGCCACCTGACCAATGAGCGCCGAATGCGACGAGAGGAGGGTCGAAGCGATCGAATGGTCCATCGTGTTCGGGCTCCGTCATCGCGGAGCTGGGTGGATGAAGCTGGGCGGAGAAGGTGGTGTGAAGACGTCGTCGAGGATCGCCGGGTCGAGGTCGCCGCCGCGCGATGCAGGAACGCTGCCGCCCGGCGCCGTCGAGAACGAGCGGTCAGGCGGAGATGCCCTTCAGCCGCATACGCAACTCTTCCGGCTTCGGAGTCGCCTCGATCGCCACTTTCGCGTGAATGTATTCCTGCTCCACAAGCCTCACAAGGCTCGAGGTGAAGTCGATCATGCCCTCTTCCTGGCTCTGCTTGATGAGGTCGAGCAACTCGCCTTCGCGTGCCTCGAGGATGTACTTCTGCACGCCAGGCGTGTTCCGCAGGATCTCGAGCGCCGGGATACGCGGGATGTGCTCGTGGAGCGTGGGCAAGAGCTTCTGATAGATGATCGCCCGCAGGTTGTATGCAAGCAGCTTGCGAATCTGTTCGCGCTCGCCTTCGGGGAAGAGGTCATAGATACGACCGAACGTCTGCCACGCGCTGGAAGCGTGAATCGTTCCGAACACGAGGTGGCCGGTCTCGGACGCGCGGACGGCGGCTTCGAACGTTTCGTAGTCGCGCATTTCGCCGACGAGCACGACGTCGGGGTTTTCGCGCACGAGCGCGCGGAGGGCCTCGTTGAAGTTCACGCAGTCAATGCCGACTTCGCGCTGGTTGATGGTCGCCTTGTCGTCCTGAAAGATGTACTCGATCGGGTCTTCGATCGTCACGATGTGGACGCGCTTGCGCTCGTTGATGTACTGCAGCATCGCGGCGATCGACGTCGACTTGCCCGAGCCGGTGACGCCGGAGAAGAGGATCAGTCCCTGCGCGCTCAGCGCGATGTCGCCGAGGACCGGCGGCAGGTAGAGATCCTCGAAGCGCTTGATGTTGCTGGTGATGAGCCGGGCCGCGATCGACGGCTTGCCGCGGGCCATGAAGATGTTCACGCGGAAGCGATTGCGCTCGTCGAAGTCGTAGGCGAAGTCCATCGACCCGTGCGCCGCGAACACCCCGTATTGCTTGTCGTCGAGGATGTCCTTTGCGATCTGGAACATCTGATCGGTGGTCGTCGCCTGCGTCTCGAGCTTCTTGAGCGCGCCGCGGAGCCGGATCTTCGGAACCGTCTCGCTCTTGCAGATCAGGTCGCTGCCGCCGAAGCGGACGATCACGTCGAGGTAGCTGCGCCACAGCTTGTCTCCCTCGCCCTCCACGGTTCCGCGGTCGTGGTGGACGGGGTTGGCCATCAGCTCGGTTCGTTCCACTAGCTGGCTCCGTGGGGCCGTCAAGGCCCGATTGGTGCAAGAAATCTGTTCGCGCCGCCCCGTGCTCCCGGGGGCCGGGAAGCCGGACAAGACGGCGCGAGCGCCGAAGATTGGAGAAGGTAGCAGATGCCACGCGCCGGGAGGCGCGGAATCGCGTTCGGACGGCGATTCGGGGCCGAGCTGGCGGCCGACGATTGACAAGGCGGCGCGCGCTGGCGAGACTCGTTGAATGGAAGACAAGATCGTGCAGGAGGGCGTCACCTTCGATGACGTCCTTTTGATTCCGGCCTACTCCGAGGTGACGCCTGACCAGGCCGACACCTCGACGCAGCTCACCCGGAACATCCGACTCAACATCCCGCTCATCTCGGCGCCGATGGACACGGTGACCGACGCCACGCTGGCCATCGCGCTCGCACAGGAGGGCGGCATCGGCATCGTGCACAAGAACCTCGCGCCGGCGCGACAGGCGCGCGAGGTGCAGAAGGTGAAGCGCAGCGAGAACGGGGTGATCACCGACCCGGTGACGTTGTCGCCCGACGACACCGTCGCGAAGGCCAAGTCGCTCATGGCGGAGCACAACGTCTCGGGCTTCCCCGTCACGCTCGACGGATCAAGTCACGGAGAGGTGGTGGGCATCCTCACGCGGCGCGACATGAAGTTCCTCGACGGTCGCGGGACCTCGGGCCGCGTCGGCGACGTGATGACCAAGGGGACTCTGGTCACCGCGCCGGCGGACACCACGCTGGAGGCCGCGGAGCGCATCCTGAACCGGGCTCGCGTCGAGAAGCTCCTGCTGATCGACGAGAAGCGGCGGCTCAAGGGGCTCATCACGATGCGCGACATCGACAACGTGAAGAAGCACCCGAACGCGTGTCGCGACAGCCGTGGCCGGCTTCGCGTCGGCGCGGCCGTCGGCGTCATGCAGATGGATCGAGTCGAGGAACTGATCGCGGCGGAAGTCGACGTGATCGTCGTCGACACCGCGCACGGCCACAGCCAGAACGTCCTCAAGACGATCGCGGCGATCCGCAGCCGCTACGACATCGACATCATCGCGGGCAACGTGGCCACCGCCGACGGTGCGCGAGCGCTCGCCGAGGCGGGCGCCGACGCGGTGAAGGTCGGCATCGGTCCCGGCTCGATCTGCACCACGCGGGTCGTGACCGGCGTCGGCGTTCCGCAGATCACCGCGGTGATGAACGCGGTGCGGGCGTGCGATCCGCTCGGCGTTCCGGTGATCGCCGACGGCGGCATGCGGCAGTCCGGCGACATCGCGAAGGCGATCGCGGCCGGCGCGTCATGCGCGATGCTGGGATCGCTCTTCGCCGGACTCGACGAGAGCCCTGGCGAACTCGTCCTCCACCGCGGCCGCCGCTTCAAGTCGTATCGCGGCATGGGCAGCGAGGGCGCGATGGCCGCGGGTTCGGGCGATCGCTATGGACAGGCCAGCGTGACCGAGACCAAGAAGTTCGTGCCCGAAGGCGTCGAAGGTCGCGTGCCCTATCGCGGTCCGCTGGGCGATTTCGTCTACCAGATGGTCGGCGGACTGCGGAGCGCGATGGGCTACTGCGGGTGTCGGACGCTGGAGCAGTTCCGTCGCGAGGCACGGTTCGTCCGCGTGAGCGCGGCGACGGTGGTCGAGAACCATCCGCACGACATCCAGATCACCAAGGAAAGCCCGAACTACACGGTGGTCCAGCTTCAGGAGTGACCCGAAGAGTCGCGGGCCCGCTCGAGGCGGCGTTTTGCCCCACTTCACCGAATACGGTTCGCTCTTTCCTAAGCCGGGGTTAATCTCCTGTGGCGAGCGCCGGTCGTCGACCGCGCGGCGGGGATAGGTGAACGGGCGAGTGGGTTGCTGGGCCAAGCCCGGCGATGTCGAGAGGTGCCATGGATGGTGAGCGGCCGGCGTAGAAACTCGGTCATCGCCGAGTGGTGCGGGCGTGGCCGACGATTCGTCGGGGCGCTCGCGGCGGTGGCCCTGTCGCTTCTGCCGATCGCTCCGGGCTCGTCCAGCGCGTGGGCCGCTTTCCTCGGTTCGCCGCGGAACGACGGCGACTGCGCGGTGATCGACACCGACTCGATGCTCTGTCGAGAGGACGGCTCGTTCGCGTGGACCTTCACGCTGACGAACCAGTCCGGGCAGCCGATCAGCGTCGCGATCTTCGACAGTCCGTTCGTGTCGCCGCAGGTCACGCCGTTCAATCCGCCGCTCTCGAACGGCGGATCGACGGCGCTGCAACTGACGATCAGCGGCCTCGCGCCGGGAACGCAGCTCTGCTTCCCGCTCGTCTTGGGCAGCGTGCTGGGGAACGTCTGCTGTCACCGCGAAGTCTGCATCGATTTGCCCGATTGCGACTGCGCGCAGGCGACGCACGTGCAGTTCGTCGCGACGGCGACGCCGGGAACCTACGCGTTGAGCTTCACGCTCACGAATCTCTCGCCGTGGCAGATGGGACACGTCGTCCTTTTCTCGAACGCCGCGGCGATGGCGCCGGGCATCATCAACCTGCCGGCGACGCCTCCGTTCGCGTCGCAGTCGATCGGCCCGATCGTGGTCACGACGGCCGCGCCCGCGGGGAGCGTGATCTGCTTCACGGTGGGCAACCACAGCGTGAACTGGACGGAGTGCTGCTTCATCGAGCTCTGCGCCGTCGTGCCGCACAGCGGACCCGATTGCCCGCCTGCGGACCTGAACGGCGACGGGGTCGTGAACGCGGCGGACCTCGCGATCCTGCTTGGCAATTGGGGCTCGCCCGGACTCGGCGACCTGAACGCGGACGGCATCGTGAACGCCGTCGACCTGGCGACTCTCTTGGGAATGTGGGGCATGACCTGCTAGGCCTGCCGCCTAGCCAACGGTGTGTGACGCAAGGAGCTTCTGATGCGACTGTCGATGCTGGTTTCGGCTGGACTTCTCGGTGCGGTTCTCTCCGTCGCGACCCTCGCGCACGCACAGGCGAACGACAACTGCGCGACGCCGCAGGCGATCTCCGGCAGCGGATCGTTCGCGTTCAACCTTCAGCAAGCGACCGGAGGTCCGCAAGGACTGATCGGCGACTGTTTCGGCACGGGTGGAGGCCCGGCGATCGATCACGACCTCTGGTACTGCTGGACGAGCGACTGCAACGGCGCGGTCGAGATCTCGACGTGCGGGCAGACGCGCGTCGACACGATGATCCGACTCTGGGGCGTGTGCGCGTGTCCGACGGATCTCGAGCCGCCGCTCTGCTGCGCCGACGACGAATGCGGCAAGCAGTCAAAGCTCATCTGCAACGTCGCGTGCGGCAAGAGCTACCTCATCCAGCTCGGAACGAAGCAGGGGGCTCCGGCGGGCGCGGGCACGTTCACCATCACGTGCCTCGGATCGGATTGCACCGGCGTCGAGCCGCCGGTCGTGGATCCGCATCAGCCGACGGCGTGCACCTGCTGCGGCGGTCGGCCGCCGATCGTCGACACGCTCTCGACGCCGTTCAACGCCGGCGCGGTGCTCGCCGGGACCAACATCTCACCCGACCCGAACAAGGCCGCGATCAACCTGTTTGACCTCGGCAATCAAGGCAGCGCGCCGATCGGCGTGACGACCGCATGGAACACCGGGCGCTACAGCAGTCCGAATTGGACGATGTCGAAGCTCGGCAGCATCTTCGGCGTGACGATCGACGACGCAGGCGACATCTACGTCGCGCACTCCGCCGTGTATGGCGGAATCGGCAGTGACCCACTTGGTTCGCTCGGCGGCGCGGGCAGCATCTACAAGCTCGACGGCACGACCGGCGGCGCGGTCGAGTTCATCCGTCTGCCGAACCAACTCGATGCATCGCTGCCGCCGAACCAGCAGTACCCCGGCCTTGGACAACTCGACTTCGACTGCGGGACGAAGAAGCTCTATGCGACGAACTTCGAGGACGGCCGCATCTACGTCATCAACTCGGCGGGAGCGATCACGAGCACGTTCGATCACGCGACCGGCACCATCACCGGCCCGCTCACCGGCACGAGCATTCCCGAGGCCGGCGACTCCGTCGGCTTCGCGCCGCTCGGCGAGCGAGTGTGGGCCGTGCGGGCGACGCCGGGACGCCTGTACTACTCGGTGTGGGTCGAGGATCAGACCAATGTCAGCGCCGCACTGAACAACCAGGTGTGGTCGGTCGTCACCAACGCCAACGGCGACATCGTCGGGCCCAAGAGCCTCGAGCTCATGTTGCCCGACACGTTCCCCGGCAGCCAGGTGAGCTATCCGGTTGCGGACATCGACTTCGACGACAACTGCTGCATGCTCGTCGCCGAGCGCGGCATGAACAGCGACACCACGACGGTGCCGCACGTCGGTCGCGTGCTGCGCTATTGTTTCGGCGGCGCGGCGGGCACCTGGACGCTCGATCCGACGGCGTTCACGATCGGACCGGCCGGATCGACGAATTCCGTCGGCGGCGTCGCGTGGGAAGGCGCGCCGAACAACAAGGTGTGGGCGATGGGCGACGCGATCAACATCAGCTTCGCGCCACCGAACAACATCTACGGCTTCGAAGGTATTCCGAGCACCGGCGGCGACGTCACCAACTCGATCCTCGTCGACTTCGACAACGACCTCACGTTCCAGCAGAAGACGCAGTTGGGATCGCTCGAGGTCACGTGCCTTGAGGCACCGTGCGCGAAGCTGAACACCGAAGACCTCTTGTGCGGCCCGCCGGGCCCGGCCGGCAACACGTTCCAGTGGACGTTCACGTTCACGAACCAGTCGGGCGTTCCGGCGTCGCTCTTGATCCTGCCGGATCCGTCGATGTCGCCCAACGTGATCCCGCTGAACCCCGCGGTGCCCAACGGCGGGACGTCGCAGCCGATCACGGTGACGATCACGGGTCAGCAGCCGGGGACGCAGTTCTGCTTCGACCTGGTGTTGGCGGACGTGCAGGGGAACGAGTGCTGCCACCTGCAGCCGTGCATCGACCTGCCGGACTGCGACTGCGCGCAGGTCTCGCACGTGCAGATCTCGGCGACGAGTACGCCCGGGACGTTCCAGCTGAGCTTCACGTTCACGAACCTGTCGAGCTGGAACACGGGTCACCTGGTGCTGTTCGGGCCGACGGGGACGTTCTCGCCGTCGATCGTGAACATCCCGTCGACGCCGCCGTACGGCTCGCAGAACGTGGGGCCGATCACGGTGTCGAGCGGGGCGGCGCCGGGCTCGCAGTACTGCTTCACGATCGGGAACCACGCGGTGAACTGGATCCAGTGCTGCTTCATCGAGGAGTGCGTGACGGTGCCGGCGCCGTCGGCGTCGGGCGGGAATCCCGCGGACCTGACGGGTGACGGCGTGGTGAACGCGTCGGACCTGGGCGTGCTCCTCGGCGCGTGGGGGACGAGCGGTCCCGGCGACCTCGACCACGACGGCGTGGTGGGAGCGGCGGACCTCGGGATCCTCCTCGGCGCGTGGAGTTGATGTGTCGCCGGTAACTCCGGCGATGTCGTGTTTCCTCAATTTTGACTGATAGCTTTGACCGGTTCGATCGCAGTCCCGCCATGACCAAGCGCGCAGATTCGCTGCGCCCTGAACGGAGTGATAGCTCGAATGCACAAGCACGGATTCATCGCAGCAGTCGTTGCCACCATGTCGCTCGTGACCGCGGGCGTTTCGGCCGCGCCGCCGAACGACGACTGCGCGAACGCGACGGCGATCACCGGCAACGGTCCGTTCACCTTCGATCTCACGCAGGCGACGAGTGGCGTGAACGGCCACTCGGCGTTCTGCGCCGGCGTGCAGTCGGTGATCGCCAAGGACGTGTGGTTCTGCTGGACCTCGACGTGCAACGGTCTCTTTGAAGTGTCGACCTGCGGCCAGACGCAGGCGGACACGGTCATTCGCGTCTATCAGGGATGCACGTGTCCGGGCGACGTCGGTCAGCCGCTCTGCTGCGGCGACGACGAATGCGGCAAGCAGACGAAGGTCGTCTGCGACGCGGTGTGCGGACAGACCTATCTGATCCAGATCGGAACGAAGCGCGGCGGAACGGTCGGCCCGGGCACGTTCACCATCACGTGCCTCGATCAGGACTGCAACCAGGGCGGCGGACACGCCGGCCCGCCGAGCGATTGCACCTGCTGCGGCAAGCGGCCGGAGCTCGTGGACACGCTGACCGCGCCGTGGACCCCGTTCGTTCAGGGAGCCGTGGCGGCGGTGACGAACAGTCCGCAAACCGCGACCGGCGCGTGCGTGTACCTCGTCGAGCTTGGCAACGAGTCGAGCGCGCCGCTCGGCGCCGACTGGACCGCGACGCAGCGTTACTTCCACCCCGATTGGACGGTCGGCAAGATCGGCCACGTCTTCGGCGTCGCGCTCGCGGGCGACGGCACCGTGTACGTCGGCCAGACGTCGTGCTACGGCAACCTCGGTGGCGACGCTCTCGGCTCGCTCGGCGGCGCGGGCAGCATCTATCGGCTCGACGGCGCGACCGGCGTGCCGAGCGAACTCATCCGCCTGCCGAACGCGCCGGATCCCGCGATCGCTGCGGGACAGCCGAACGAGGCGTATCCCGGCCTCGGCAACCTGAACTTCGACTGCGGCACGGGACGACTCTTCGCCGCGAACCTCGAGGACGGCCGCATCTACTCGATCGATCCGAACGGCGGCAACACCAAGGTGAAGTCGACCTTCGACATCGCGACCGGCGCGATCACCGGCGCGTTGCCGAACAACGGACTTGCCGAGCCCGGCGACGCGCCGGGTTGGGTGCCGCTGGGCGAGCGCCCGTACGCGGTGAAGGCGAGCGGCGGTCGGCTGTACTACTCGGTGTGGGGCGGCTCCATCGTGCAGAACCCGCCGAGCCAGTACTTCTCCGGCGGCGTGAACACGATTCGCTCCGTCGCGCTCGACGGCAGCGGCAACTTCGTGCCCGGCAGTGACCAGCTCGAGATCACCTTGCCGCCCTTCGGCGCCTTCGCCGGAAGTTCGCCCGTCGTCGACATCACCTTCGACGACCAGTGCTGCATGATCGTCGCCGAGCGCGGTCTCGACGAGATCATGACCTACGCGCACGCCGCACGCGTGATGAAGTTCTGTGGCGACGCGGCGGCTGGCTGGGGCCCGCCGACCGTGTATCAGATCGGTCTCGCGAACATCTGCTCGTACACGAACCTCAATTCGTCGGCGGGCGGCGCCGCGGTCGAACCGTCCACCGGAATCGTGTGGGCGATGGGCGACTACCTCGGCAGCTCGCCTTGCGGGCCGCCATTCATCTACGGCCTGCAAGGCCAGCCGCTCGCCGGTGCACCGGTGTCTTCGAGCATCCTCGTCGACCTCGACAGCTTCGTCGGTGCGGTGCAGAAGTATTACCTCGGCTCGCTTGACATCACGTGCGTGGAACCGCCGTGTGCGAAGCTGAACACCGAAGACCTCTTGTGCGGCCCGCCGGGCCCGGCCGGCAACACGTTCCAGTGGACGTTCACGTTCACGAACCAGTCGGGCGTTCCGGCGTCGCTCTTGATCCTGCCGGATCCGTCGATGTCGCCCAACGTGATCCCGCTGAACCCCGCGGTGCCCAACGGCGGGACGTCGCAGCCGATCACGGTGACGATCACGGGTCAGCAGCCGGGGACGCAGTTCTGCTTCGACCTGGTGTTGGCGGACGTGCAGGGGAACGAGTGCTGCCACCTGCAGCCGTGCATCGACCTGCCGGACTGCGACTGCGCGCAGGTCTCGCACGTGCAGATCTCGGCGACGAGTACGCCCGGGACGTTCCAGCTGAGCTTCACGTTCACGAACCTGTCGAGCTGGAACACGGGTCACCTGGTGCTGTTCGGGCCGACGGGGACGTTCTCGCCGTCGATCGTGAACATCCCGTCGACGCCGCCGTACGGCTCGCAGAACGTGGGGCCGATCACGGTGTCGAGCGGGGCGGCGCCGGGCTCGCAGTACTGCTTCACGATCGGGAACCACGCGGTGAACTGGATCCAGTGCTGCTTCATCGAGGAGTGCGTGACGGTGCCGGCGCCGTCGGCGTCGGGCGGGAATCCCGCGGACCTGACGGGTGACGGCGTGGTGAACGCGTCGGACCTGGGCGTGCTCCTCGGCGCGTGGGGGACGAGCGGTCCCGGCGACCTGGACCACGACGGCGTGGTGGGAGCGGCGGACCTCGGGATCCTCTTGGGCGCGTGGAGTTGACGGCCGCATCGTGACTGAGACGGATTGCGCTCGCTCGATCGAGCCGAAAGGGAAATGGCAATGCGCGACGTATTGAAGTTCAACGGAGTTTCTGGCGCGACGGCGTTGGCCGCGGCGCTCTTGGCGATGCCGACGATTGCATTCGGGCAGGGTGTGCCCGGCGGCGAGGATTGCTCGTGCTGTGGCGCTCGCCCGCCCATCGTCGACAACCCCGGCGCACCCTACGTGCCGTTCGCGGCGGGGCTCGTCGGCGCCGTGACGAACAGCCAGACCGCGTTGACTGCACCTGCGGTCTATTTGCTCGAACTCGGCAACAGCGGGAGTGCGCCGTTAGGTAGCAACTGGTTCACGCAGCGCTATACGAATAGCGCGTGGACGATGGGAAACCTCGGGCACGTCTTCGGCGTGACCTTGGACAATGCCGGCAACGTGTACGTCGGCCACACGTCGTGCTACAGCGGCGGCCCGTTCGGTGGCGATCTGCTCGGCACGCTCGGGGGCGCGGGAAGCGTGTACAAGCTGGACGGCACCACCGGTGCCGCGTCCGAACTCATTCGACTTCCGAACTCGATCGACCCGGCCATCGCGGTCAACAACCCGAACGAGGCCTATCCGGGTCTCGGCAACCTCTCGTTCGACTGCGCGACCGGACGTCTGTTCGTCGCGAACTTGGAGGACGGCCGCATCTACTCGATCGACCCCAACGGCGGGGCGACCAAGGTGAAGTCGACGTTCGACATCGCGACCGGCACCATCACCGGTCCGTTGCCGAACAACGCGCTCAAGGAGCCGAACGACCGTCCAGGTTGGGTGCCGCTCGGTCAGCGGCCGTACGCCGTGAAGGCGCACTCGGGTCGCCTCTACTACTCGGTCTGGGCCGGTGATGCGTTTGTCGTTCCGACGCCGAACACGATTCGATCCGTCGGGCTTAACGCGAACGGTGACTTCGTCGCCGCGACGGATCAACTCGAGATCACGCTGCCGCCGTATCCGGGCTATCAGGGATCGAACCCGGTCGTTGACATTACCTTCGACGACAACTGCTGCCTCTTCGCCGCCGAGCGCGGCATTACCGAAATCTATAGCTATGCGCACTCGAGCCGCGTGCTGCGCTATTGCAAGGAGATGGTGCCGCCGGTTTGGAGCCCGAATCCGTTCGTCTATCAGATCGGCGAGACCTGCACGGGCAACAACAGCGCCGGCGGCGTCGGCTTCGAAGTCGGCAACAACCTGGTGTGGACGGTGGGCGACGCGCTCGACATCTGCGCGGGGCCGCCGTACGTCTACGGCCTCGAAGGCCAGGTGTACGCCGGCGCGCCGGTGACGAACAGCATCATGATTGACTACGACTTGTTCTTCAACGGCACGCAGAAGAACGATCTCGGCTCGCTCGACGTGACGTGCCTCGCGGCCGCGCCGTCGTGCGCGACTGTGCATACCGAAGAATTGCTGTGCGCTCCGAACGGCACGTTCCAGTGGACGTTCACGTTCACGAACCAGTCGGGCGTTCCGGCGTCGCTCTTGATCCTGCCGGATCCGTCGATGTCGCCCAACGTGATCCCGCTGAACCCCGCGGTGCCCAACGGCGGGACGTCGCAGCCGATCACGGTGACGATCACGGGTCAGCAGCCGGGGACGCAGTTCTGCTTCGACCTGGTGTTGGCGGACGTGCAGGGGAACGAGTGCTGCCACCTGCAGCCGTGCATCGACCTGCCGGACTGCGACTGCGCGCAGGTCTCGCACGTGCAGATCTCGGCGACGAGTACGCCCGGGACGTTCCAGCTGAGCTTCACGTTCACGAACCTGTCGAGCTGGAACACGGGTCACCTGGTGCTGTTCGGGCCGACGGGGACGTTCTCGCCGTCGATCGTGAACATCCCGTCGACGCCGCCGTACGGCTCGCAGAACGTGGGGCCGATCACGGTGTCGAGCGGGGCGGCGCCGGGCTCGCAGTACTGCTTCACGATCGGGAACCACGCGGTGAACTGGATCCAGTGCTGCTTCATCGAGGAGTGCGTGACGGTGCCGGCGCCGTCGGCGTCGGGCGGGAATCCCGCGGACCTGACGGGTGACGGCGTGGTGAACGCGTCGGACCTGGGCGTGCTCCTCGGCGCGTGGGGGACGAGCGGTCCCGGCGACCTCGACCACGACGGCGTGGTGGGAGCGGCGGACCTCGGGATCCTCCTCGGCGCGTGGAACTGACGCGTCGCACGTGACGCGATCGACTGTCGCGGCCCTCGGGTCAATCGCCCGAGGGCCGTGTCATTGACGCACGCGCCGTTCGCGCAGAACATGGGCGACTCACCAGCCGGTGTGGCGGAACTGGCAGACGCGATGGATTCAAAATCCATTTCCCCTGACAGGGAGTGCAGGTTCGATTCCTGTCACCGGCATTGACGGTTTCTCGAACACGATGACGTGCTGTCGCGGCAGCGACTCGATCGTCGCGCGCCACGCGAGGCCCGCCGCCTCAAGCTCGCGACGAGCCTGCTCCACGGTCATCGTGTGCAGCGGCTTGATCGGGACCGCGGGATCGTTCGCGCGATACTCGACCTGATAGACGCGTCCGCCCGGGCGCAGGCCGCGCACGATCGAGTCGAGCATCTCCTTCGGATGCGAGAACTCGTGATACGCGTCGACGAGGAGAACGGCATCGACGGAGTCCGCGGGGAGCCGCGTGTCGTCGATCGCGCCGAGCAGCGGCTCGACGTTCGCGGTGTGCTGGGACTCGGCGCGCTCCGTGATGAGCGCGAGCATCTCCGGCTGGATGTCGACCGCCACGACGCGTCCGCGCGGCACGCGGGCGGCGATCGGGAAGGTGAGTGTCCCGCTGCCGGCGCCGATGTCCGCCACGACCGCGTCCGGCGCGAGCTCCAGCAGGTCGAGCAGGAGATCGGTGCGTTCCTCCTCGCTGCGCTCGGGCCGATCGAGCCAATCGGCCGCCTGATGTCCCATCACCTGTGCGATCTCGCGGCCGAAGTAGAACTTGCCGATGCCGTCGCGGCTCGGCGCCGCGTAGGTGTACGGATCGACGTTCGGCGCCGGGCGTGCGCTTGTCGCATCGCTCGACTGCGACGAGACCGGCGGCGCTCCGTGCGAGGCGGGCACCGTCGGCGCGGCATCGTGCCTCGCGCACGCGGCGAGTACGAGGAGCGCCAGCGAGGCGATGCACGGCCCGCGGCGACGCATCGATGTTGACGGCATGGCGACATCGTCGGCGCGGGCTCCGCGCCGTGCAACAGCGCGGTACAAGGACGGCATGTGCGGACGCTACGCGCTCGCGGCAAACGGCGACGCGATCGCCACGGCAATGCGTGCGACGCCGCTCCTCCCGGAGATCGCCGCGTGGCGTGCGCGGTTCAACATTGCGCCGACCCAGCACGCGCCGGTCGCGTGCCACGACCGTGACGGCGTCCGTCGCCTCTCGCTCATGCGCTGGGGGCTCGTGCCGTTCTGGGCCAAGGACGCCTCGATCGGCACGCGCCTGATCAACGCGCGATCGGACTCGCTCGCGGAGAAGCCCGCCTTTCGCGAGGCGTGGAAGCGGCGCCGATGCCTCGTTCCAGCGACCGCGTTCTACGAGTGGCAGGCGCCGCAGGAAGGATCGTCGCGGACGAAGCGCCCGTTCGCCGTCGCGACGCGGCGCTCGGGCGACGACGGAGCGATCTTCGCGCTCGGCGGGCTGTGGGAGCGCTGGAGAAGCCCGGAGCACGACGAACTCGTCAGCTTCTGCGTGATCACCGTGGACGCGAACGACCTCATGCGTCCGCTGCACCACCGCATGCCGCTCATCGTTCCGGAGTCCGCGTGGGATCGCTGGCTGGGCGACGCGACTCCGCCGTCGGACCTGCTGGCTCCGTTCGACGCCGGCGCGATGCGGGCATGGCCGGTCTCGACACTGGTGAACAATCCGCGCAACGACGGTCCCGACCTCCTCGCCGACGCATGAAGCGACGCGGGCGGCTCGGCCACCACCGCACGAAACATCCGCACGAAATCGCACGCTCTCCGCGCAAACCTATTGACGAAGCCCTACCGCGTGATACCCTAACAAAAACCGACCATAGGTGTTCTGCGGCTGGGAAACGACGAATCGCGACGGTGGGCCGGGGGCGTTCCTCGGGTGCTGTCGCAACCTGCCGCACGATCGACGGACGCACGATCGACGGACGCGCGATTGCGACCTTGCTTGCGTGCACAGGTCGCGATGCCTGACTCGTTGGGCCCGCCAGTTGGTTCAGTCGTTGGGCCCGGTCATCAGACTGTTCGTTGGGGGTGACGATGGATGGAGTAATGCAGTGACGGCGTGATCGAACGTGTGATCGAACTCGTGCGCGAGTTCGTGCACGAACGACGTGGACATCGTGAGCGCGGCGTGCGGTGCGCGACACTGAGCGCATCGCGCACGGGACGCGGTGATGAGGCTTGTCGGCTGAGCGACGAAGGGGCGTCGCAGGCGGTGACGCGCGCCGCGTTCACTCGCAGTGCGACGCGTGTGCACGACATGACGTCCAGCGGGCGCTGTGACGCGGTCGTATGAGGTGGCTGATGAACGAAAGCACGGAACACGACAGAAGAGACGCGGCGAACAGCGTTCATGGGGCGATCCCAGCCTTGACGGACCATGAGGCGTCGGCGGCATCGGCATCTCCGCCGTCAACCGCTCGACCGCTTGCGGCCACCGACTCCGGGCTGCGAAAGCAAACGTCGCTGAGCCAACTTCGGGAGGCGATTGCGCAGATCGAGTCGCGGAATGCGGAACGAGGGATCGAAGCGTCCGAGCAGGGAGGAGCTGCGTTCTGGGCCGACGGCTGGGCTCATAGCTGGACTGACAATCAGCGATCGTTGGACGATGACGGTCCGGAGGGACGGCGGCACTTTGACGCTGCGCGACATCACGAACTGGCGGAGTTGCACCGCGAGGAGCAAGCAACATGCTGCGATCGAGTCGCGGACCACACGATGCAGGAGCGTTGCGAGCCGACGCACCCGCTGCCTGCAGGCCAGGCCGATAGGCCCGTCGCAGCATCAAGCCACGGCTCATACCAATTTGAGCGCTCCGTAGCGCCCTCCGGGCGCACACTTGCTCTGGCCATTTCGCCGTCTTGTGAGGTCGTGGAGCGCGTGGAGCAAATGCGATCCGTATCACCTCGCAGTTCCGAATGGGTCTCGGGGAGCAGTGCTCCACGAGCCACGCGAGCCACGCGAGCCACGGGGGCCACGGGGGCCACGGGGGGTGTCGTCGGTTCATCGCGCATTCCGACGGGCTGGGCATCGGTCGATGCCGCGTTGGAAGGCGGACTTCCGTGGCGCGGACTCCACGAGTGGATCACGGCTCCGGTTGGCGCTCATGTTGGCGCCCAAGCTGGTGGTCGGGCTGTTGCTCACGGCGGTGCGCACGATGCCCGAGACGCTCTCGAGGGACGCCCGCGCGGAGCGCGTCGGGGTGGGCGCGACGCGGATCTCCGCACGTGGCTCGCGCCGATGGGCGTGTTGCTGCACTTGGCGCATGTCGCCGTGCGAGCGTTGAGTCGATGGGCCGGAGGCCGGAGCACGTGTTCCGTCGCATGGATTGGACGGCGAGTGTGGCCCAACCCGCGTTGCTTGGTGGCCAGCGCTCGATCCGGTCTCGACGATGTCGAAACGATGCTGTCGGTTCGCGCGGCGGCGGTGAGCGAGCATCCGGAAGCTCACGCGCGATCGCCTGCACGCAAGGCGGCAGCACCCGCGACGCACCTTCCCGATGCCACGCTGCTCGACCGATCGGTGTTCATCGATGCGCCGGTCGACGTCGCTGGGCGAGTGTGGGCGGTCGAGCAGGCCATCCGTTGCAAGGGATTTGGCGTCGTCATTGCCGACGCGCACGGCTTCCCCATGTCCGCGACGCGGCGCCTGCACTTGGCCGTGCTGGCGCGGACAACGCCGCAACTGATTCTGTTGGCGCGACCACCGAACGATCGCAGCCAGATCAGCTCCGCGTTGACGCGGTGGGACGTGAGTCTCGACGTGCCCTATCGGAGTGGTCGGTCGGCGTCCTTGCCGATGGCAGCGCCTTCGCGGCTCCTGTGGTGGCCACCGGTGTGGTGCGTTCGACTGATTCGCTGCCGCTCTTCATTGATCGGCGCTCTTGGTTCGAGTGCCCGTGGCGCGATCACGGCGCAGGTGTGGTCTGGTGCCAACGCCGGTCCGAGTGTTGGCTTCAGTGTCGATGCACGTGGTGAGGCTCGTGTCGATGCCGGTGCAGGCGCGATCTCGGTTGCCGCTTCGGCGTCCACTGCTGATGTCGACTCCGGCGTCGGGATTGAGACCGCGGCGCACTCAAGCATCGATGGCGTGCACGCGCGTGCTGGCCCGCAGTGGGAGTTCATGGCGAATCCTGCGGCGGAACTCGAGCCGAGTTTCGACACGGGCGATCCGTCGGACAACCACTGACACTGAGATCGAGTCATCGAGCGCGGCGTGAACGCGTCGGGCATCGAAGGACGTCACGAGTGCCCTGCGAGCGTTCTCGTCGCATCAGCGGCCAGTGGCGTTTGAGCCGTCGTGCACGCGAAGGTCGCGAAGCGGCTCGTGCTGACAGCCCAACCATGACGCCCAGCCATGACAGCCCAGCCATGACAGCCCAACGATGACCGTCAGTGAACGCAGCAAATGAGGTCGGGAAGGTCGCAACCGTGACGACGCACCGGATATTGGCCGTCTACTTGCCGTTCTGGTCGGTGGAACGCCGGCAACGGATCGCGATGCGCGCAGCGATGGAAGAAGAAGCGCAGACGCTCGTCGGCCACGATCGCAGCAGGTCCGTGCGATTGCCATCGCGCGACGCGTCACGCGATGGGCGTCCGTTGGGGTGCGCGATGCCGTCAGCATCACGCGTGTCGTCCTCGCCGCAAGCGCACACGCCCGCGCCGTTGCCCGAATGCCACGAAGCGCGAATCTCCGCCGGTCACACGACCATTCGCTCGGCAGGCGGCAGTTGCGGTTGGCGGCATCCGCGCACGATGGCCGCGGCTTGGACGAGCAGTGTCGCACACGGTCGTGACGCCTCGTCGAGCGGCGCGAGCATCCACCTGCCTGGCGGTTCCGGCCCAAACGGTCATTCGACTGCACACCTGTCGCGCGATGCGACGCCTGACCCGGCACGCGGCCTCACGTGCAATCCCGCCCGTGCCACGGCCGGGCGTCCGACGGGAACTTCGATCGAGGCGCGACTTCCGACGCTCATCACGCGCGTCGACCACGGCACGCAACTGGTGTGCGGAGCATGTCCGTTCGCGCTTCTGGCCGGCGTCCGTGCGGGCATGACGTTGGCTCATGCGCGGGCGCTCTGCACGGCGGGCGGGCACGCAGACTGTCTCGTCTTCGACGAGGACATCGCCGGCGATCGCTTGGGCTTGCGTCGCCTCGCCGCGTGGCTGTTGTGTCACGCGCCCGCCGTCGGGCTCGATGAGCCCGACGGTCTGCTCGCCGATCTCACCGGCTGCGACACGCTCTTCGCGCAGAAGCACGGCGGTGAATACGGGTTCCTCGTCGACCTGCAGCGCCGTCTGCGCCGCGGCGGGCTGACGGCGCGGCTCGCAATCGCCGGAACGATCGGCGCGGCGTGGGGAGTTGCTCGCTACGCGCGGGCATCGAGCGACGCAGGTTCGCGCGCCGATCCGTTCGATCGCGCGGCCCAGTCCTCCGACCTCTTCGTCGTTCCCGTGGGAGGCGAGCGCGACGCATTGGCGCCGTTGCCGATCGAGGCGTTGCGTTGTACGGACGCCGACGTCGCGGCGCTGAAGGAAGTGCACGTCGAACGTGTGCACCAGTTCCTCGAGCTCGATCGCGCGGAGTTGGCCGAGCGATTTCCGCGCTGGGGACACGACGCCGATCGTCGGCCGGTGGCTCGCGGACATCGGCTGGATGCGCGCGGTGACGAACCGCAAGCGGGCAGCGGAAATGAGACGAACGGTGCGCGATCCGACGTCGCGACGGGGCGGCGCCGAGCACGCGCGAACGCGAGTCGTCGCACGGGTGGCTCGCATGCCAAGCGCGATGCGTCGCGTGCGCCGCTCGACGGCGGCATCGAGTCGGGGACGGGCGACGTCTTGGTGGGCGACCTTCGTTCGGGTGAGCGGAGCGGCGGCGGTCGCATCAGGCCGCATGACGGATCGCATGGTCGAAACGACGACGCATTCGATCCGTTGTGTCGTCTCGATCAGGCGATCGGTGTCCTGCCCGAGCTGTTGCAGGCCGTGCGCATCGCACCGTCGTGCCGTGTCGAGCGCGTGTTCGACGGTCCGGTCGTGCAGCTCGAGGTGCTGGAGATCGTGGTGGCCGAGCTGGTCCAGCGCCTCTGCCGTCGGCTGCGTCGCCGCGAACGCGGTGCGCGCAGCCTGCGCTTGGAAGTGCGTCGTTCGGATGCGCCGCCAATCGCGATCGATCTGCATCTGGGCCAACCGACACGTCGCCGCGGCCACTTGTGGTCGCTGGTCCAGCCGCACATCGAGACGCTGCCCATCGGCTTCGGCGTCGACTCGCTCGTACTCTCCGCTCCGCGCGTCGCTCGCATGGTGCATCGCCAACTCGGCGAGGGCTCGGCCGCACCCGCCGGTCCGCAGTGCGATCACGCCGGGCGACCGGCGCCGCGACTGTCGCCTCGTCCGCCGAATCGACGCGAGCCGCTCGATCCCAGCGTCGACGAGTGCCTGGACATCCTCGTCGCGCGCTTTGGCCCGGCTGCCGTGCTTCGCGCGTCGCCCATGCGAACCCACGAACCGGAAGGCTTCGCCCGACTGACCTCGGTCCTCGTCGCCGAACCCGAGCCGATCGCGCCGCGGTCGCAGACGCGGTGCGTGACTCGTCCCCGTGGCCACGCGGGCCGTGGTCGCGGCGGAAGCGACGATGCGGCAGTGCGCGTCGCGGACGCAAGCGACAGCAACGTCGGCCGCTTGCCGGTGCCCGAGCTCTCTCCCGACGTCATGCCCGCCGCGGATCGCCCCACTGTCCTCTGGACAGAGCCCGAACCGATCGATGTCGAACTGACCGCCGCGTGCGATCCGGCCGCCGCGGATCCGTCGAGCGTCATTCCGATCGCCGTGCGTTGGCGTGGCGAGCGTCATGTCGTCGTCGCCGTCGGTGGCCACGAGCGCATCGACGATCGCTGGTGGATCGGTGCCGCATCGCCATTGATTCCCGCACGCCCAGCGACGCCTGCGTCGCGTCGTCCGCCGGGCGATGGCTCCGCGGCGCGACAGCGACGTGCGGACGCGCTGTCCGAAGCCGAGCGTGCGATCGCCAAGGCGATGGAACTCGTCGTCGCGTCGCGCACGCGGTCGTATTGGCGAGTCCTGTTGGGGAGCGGCTTGTGGCTCTGGATCCGGCGCGATTCCCCGCATCGGGTGTCGGCGGCCGCCAGCAACCAGTCGATCGACGCGTCCGCAAGCGACAAGTGGTTCGCGCACGGAGCGTGGGCATGAACGCGAGCACCTGCATGCGGTACCGCACGCACGCACGCGTGGGCACGGGCCGATCGGCGGCGACGACGCTCGGTCGTGTCGTCGCACCTCCGCGCGGCGACCGGCAGCGGATGGACCGTCGAAGGAATGCGAGGCGCAGCCATGCCTGAGCAGCCACCACCGAAACTGCGCATCCATCCGTGGCGTGACCATGGACCATCAGCACCGGGGCTCGCGCATGCCATCGATCTCGCGAGCCAACGAGCTGAGCCGCCCGCACCGGCTGGCGCGCCGTCATGCGCGCCGGGCGGCGCGTCGCGGTCCCGTCGCTACGTCGAACTCGCCGTCACCAGCAACTTCTCGTTCCTGATGGGCGGCAGTCACCCCGAGGAGATCGTCGAACGGGCGGCGCACTTGGGCTATCGCGCCGTCGCCGTGACCGATCGCCACACGCTGGCGGGCATCGTGCGGGCGCACGTGGCGGCGAAGGAGCGCGGGCTGCATCTGGTCGTCGGGTCGCGCGTCGCGGTGTTCGAGCGGCTATGCGACGAGGCGAGCGTCGACCAGCACCGCAACGACGCGGCGGCCGCGGAGCGTCTGGCCTGCGAGATGCTCCTCTATCCCACCGATCTCGCGTCCTACGGACGACTCTGCCGGCTGCTCACGCTGGGGAAGCGGCGGGCGGTGAAAGGGCAGTGCCGGCTCGCCGTGCACGACGTGCTGGATCACGCGGCCGAGTGCGGCGGACGCGCGAGCGGCACCGGGCTCCTGTGCATCGTCCTGCCGCCGCGCGTCCTCGACGGCGCCTTCGTGGAACTCATCGAAGGACTGCGTCGGGCGTTGGGCGACCGTCTGTCCATCGCCATCACGCGTCTCGGCGACGCGGACGACAACCTGCGCTCGCGGCAACTGGTGATGCTCTCGGAGTGGACCGGCGTGCCGCTCGTCGCGGTGAACGATGTCCACTACCACGTGCCCGAGCGGCGTCCGCTGCAGGACGTGCTGACGTGCATCCGTCTCGGCCGAACGCTCGATCGCGCCGGCTACGCGCTGTTTCCGAACGCCGAGCGTCATCTTCGCCCGCCGGAGGCGATGGAATCGCTCTTTGCCGATCTGCCCGACGCCGTTGCCCGCGCCGGCGAGCTGGCCGATCGCACGCGCGGCTTCTCGCTCGACCAGTTGCGCTATCGCTATCCGTCGGAGGTCGTGCCTGACGGCGTGACACCGATGGATCACCTACGCGAGCTGACCTGGCGCGGCGCGCGGTCACGCTATCCGGCCGATCGTCATCCCGACGGCGTGCCCGATCGCGTGCGCCGCCAGATCGAGCACGAGTTCCGCCTCATCGACGAGCTGCAATACGCGCAGTACTTCCTCACGGTCCACGATCTCGTCGCGTTCGCCCGCAGCCGCGACATCCTCTGTCAGGGGCGCGGCGCCGCGGCGAATTCCGCGGTCTGCTACTGCCTGGGCATCACCGCCGTCGACCCGAATCGCATCGACGTCCTGTTCGAACGCTTCATCAGCAAGGAACGCAACGAACCGCCCGACATCGACGTCGACTTCGAGCACGAGCGGCGCGAAGAGGTCATTCAATATCTGTATCGAAAGTACGGACGCGACCGGGCAGCGCTCGCCGCCGAAGTCATTTCCTATCGCGGCCGCAGCGCCGTGCGCGAGGTCGGCAAGGCATTGGGACTGTCGCTCGATTGCGTCGAACGGCTGTCGTCCGGCATCGACTGGTGGCACGACGGCGGCGTCGATGTCGATCGCGTGCGCGAGATTGGTCTGAATCCGCGCGATCCCACGATCCTGCGGCTCGCGAAGCTCTCGACCGAGATCCTCGGATTCCCGCGTCACCTGTCGCAGCACGTAGGCGGCTTCGTCATCACCGACGGTCCGTTGTGCGAATTCGTTCCGATCGAGAACGCGGCGATGGTCGACCGCACCGTGATCGAGTGGGACAAGGATGACATCGACGCGATGGGCATGCTGAAGGTCGACGTCCTCGCCCTCGGGATGCTCACCTGCATCCGCAAGGCGATCGACTTGGTGAACGACGACGCGGCGCTGACCGCAGGAGATGCAGCGCGGAGTCGCGAAGAACGCGGAGGAATCGCGGAGGCCAACGCGCGCGCCGTCGCCGTCGCGCCCGAACTCCTCCCCCCGTCGCACCGCGACGGGGGGAGGGGGACCGTTCGCGCAGCGAACGGTGGAGGGGGCGACTCGCGTCGCGTGGCAGTCGACGCCGCCATGGGCAACGCGTGCCTCGGCGTCGTCGCGTCCGAACTCCTCCCCACGTCGCACCGCGACGGGGGGAGGGGGACCGTTCGCGCAGCGAACGGTGGAGTGGGAGTGGGAGGGGGAGGGGGAGAAGAGAGCGAAGGATGTGAAGGAGATGGCGTGAGCCGATCGCTCGCACGCGACGGCGAAGACGTCCATCCGAGTCCTTTTCATGCGGCTCCGGCATCGCCATCCGTGCCCGAACCCGGTGCCGTGCCGTTGCTCCGTGTGCCCTCCATCGCTCCGCGCCTTCGTGTTGAGCTGCCTGTGCAGTTCCGTGACACGCCGCCTCCCGCGCCGCTCGCCTTCCACACGATCCCGTCGGAAGACCCGCAGGTCTACGACATGATCTGCCGTGCCGACACGGTCGGCGTCTTCCAGATCGAGTCGCGGGCGCAGATGTCGATGTTGCCGCGGCTCCGTCCGCGTTCCTTCTACGACCTGGTCATCGAGGTTGCGATCGTGCGCCCCGGACCGATCCAAGGCGACATGGTGCATCCGTACTTGCGGCGGCGCAACGGCGAAGAGCCCATCGCCTATCCCGACGACGCGGTGCGTGCGGTCTTGGGAAAGACGTTGGGCGTTCCGCTCTTCCAGGAGCAGGCGATGGCGCTTGCCATCGTTGCCGCCGGTTTCACGCCCGGCGAGGCCGATCAGCTTCGACGTGCGATTGCCGCGTGGAAGCGCAAGGGGAACCGTCTCGCGGAGTTCGCTGCGAAGCTCGAATCGGGCATGGTCGCGCGGGGCTACACGCGGCAATTCGCCCAGCAGGTGTTCACGCAGATCCAGGGCTTTTCCGGCTACGGATTTCCCGAGTCGCACGCCGCGTCCTTCGCGCTCCTGGTGTACGTCTCGGCGTGGTTGAAGTGTCATCAGCCGGCCGCGTTCGCCGCGTCGCTCATCAACAGCCAGCCGATGGGTTTCTATGCGCCGGCTCAGATCGTGCGCGACGTCATCGATCACGGCGTGGCAGTGCGTGCCGTTGACGTGAACGCAAGCGAATGGGACTGCACGCTCGAGCGCCGCGAGCCGCCGTGGAGCGGGCGGCTGCGGTCGGATGGGATGGCGCCGATGTGCGAACCGCCGGATCCGTTGGCCGTCTTCCGGAACGCACGCGCGTTCAGCCGCACGACGGCGAGCAGCGGCGAGGCGAAGAGCGGGGCAGGTCCGCCGGGTCCGCATCAAGCGCTCGATGTCCAATCGGGCAAAGGCGGCGGTGTCATCGGCGACGCACTCGGCGGTTGGTGGCCGCTCGATCCGTCGTCGCTGAAGTTGGGGCGCGGCGCGGAACGCGCGGGGGCAACGCGTTCCCTTCCGACGCGGCGCATCGGCTCGCGCGAACGCGACGGCCCGCTGCACGACGGGGTTGGCCAGCGCGTGAGTCTCCCACGGCGCGAGCGCGAGGCGTTGCTGCGCGATCCATCGATGTGCGTCCCGGCGCGCCAGCCATCGGTCGCCCGCGACCAGCCGGCGCTACGGCTCGGCATGCGCTTGGTGCGCGGACTGGTCGAGGAGGAAGCGATGCGGATCGCAACGGTGACGCATGCGATGCGCGCGGCGGGGCGGTGGTTCGATTCGATCGAGTCGCTGTGGCGAGCGAGCGGCGTGCGCGTCGCGACGCTACGCCGTCTCGCCGCTGCGGACGCCTTCCGTTCGATGGGGCTCGATCGGCAACGCGCGCTGTGGCACATTCGCGCCCTGCGCGACGAATCGCTGCCGCTCTTGAGTTTCGGCGAGGAAGTGCGGCATGCAAGTTCGTCGCGGCCCGCGCCGGGCAATGCACCGGCCAATGTATTGAGTGGGGCATTGAGCGGGGTATTGAGCGGGGCATTGAGTGAGGCACCGGACGGCGCACTGCACGGCTCATCGAGCGATGTCGGCGGGACGCGGACTGGGCCTGTGGGTGCCGAGGCGATGCAGAAGAGCCGATTGCCGTCGGTCAGCGATCTCGCCGCAGTCGCCCATGACTATGCCGCGATCGGGTTGTCGCTCAAGCGCCATCCCATGGCGTGCATTCGCCCGCGGCTCGCGGCGCGCGGCGCGGTGCCGTGCGGGACGTTGCGCGACGAGCGGCTTACGCCGCAAGGCGCCCGCCTGTCGGTCGCCGGCGTGGTGCTTGTTCGGCAACGGCCGTCGACGGCGAACGGCATCGTCTTCATGACGCTCGAGGACGAGAGCGGTATCGCCAACCTCATCGTGCGCCCGAAGGTATACGCCCGCTATCGCAAGGCGGCGCGGCATGCGGTGATCGTGGTCGCCCACGGTCTCGTCGAACGCCGCGACAACGTCGTGCATCTTCTCGTCCGCTCGGTCGAGGACGCCAGCGCCGAAGCAGACGCCATCGACGCGATGTCACGCGATTTTCATTAGGAACGAGCGGGGCGATGCTGGAGCCGCGAATCTCGACTGCGACTGCGACTGCGACGGCGACGCCGCCGATCTCGCGATCCTGCTTGGCGCGTGGACGCGATGATTCGATGCGACCGCCGGCCGGCCTGGGGAACCGTGCGAATCGCCGCGAGCGCCGATGCGACGCCGCTTACGCGCCGCAGCCGTAGAAGAACTTGCCTTCAGCGATCTTCCCGTTCTTCACCGTATACAGCGCCGTCTCGCTGATCTGCATGCGATGGTTCGCGAACGGGCCCTCGGTCGACGTGCAGTCGAGCGACATCTGGCACACGAATTGGTCGCCGTTCACGAGCGGCTTGCTGCAGGTCGCGCTGTGGATCGTGGTGATCTTGGCGAACTGCTCGGCCTTGCCGAGGATGGTCTGCTTGCCCTCGCTGATTCGCGGGCAGCCGGGACCGTCCATCGCCTCGACATGCCGTGCATTGTCGGCGTACAGCTCCTTGATCGCGTCGAGGTTCCTACCCGTTGAACAAAGGGCGGCGAGGCGTTCGGCGACCTGCTGTGTCGCTGCGTGCTCGGCTGACGGCGGCGGGGGCTGGAATCCGGCGGGCTTTGTCGCGGTGGTGGTACTCATGGCTCGCAGTCTACGTGGTGGCGTCAGACGAGTTGCGTCCCGACTCTCGACTTTGCGCTGACTTCGCGCCCTGCAACGCGTCTCCCGACGATGCGGCCGAACGGCCTTGTGGGAGGACCACGCGCTCCACCGCCTCCGCCGCGAGCGCGAGGCGCCCAAGGATTTGGTTCCGCAGGTCCGTGCAACGGTCGAGCGAGCCCTGAACGCAGCCCGCGAGCGCGGCAATGTTCTCCGCCGACGGCACCGGACCGACGATCACCTCGCCGAGCGGCGTGGCCTCGCCGCGAGTGGCGAACGGGTACGTCTCCGCGTCGAGCGACCGCTTGAGACGAACGATCGAAGCGTGAAGATCCTGCGCCGCCGAGACGATCGCATTGCCGAATCGCTGCGAACGGACGCCACCCCGAGCGCGATCGAGCAGCACCTCGAGCACGCACCAGGCGGTGTGCATCTGGAGCAGCTCGTGATGTGCGTCATTCAGCGTGACGAGCACCGGCGGAAGCCGCGCGGCGATCGACGCAACATCGTCGGCGTTCTTCAACGCCGTGCGGACCGCATCGTGAAGTCCAAGCGCGAGCGCGGCGACCACACGATCGGCGCTGGCACGTTCGAACTCGTCGAGGCGCTCGGCGGCGAACTCCTGTTCGGCGGTGGCCCGTTCGAGCGCGCTCGCGACCGCGGGCGTCTCGGGTTCGAAGCCGAAGTCCGCACGCCTGAACGAGAGCCCGGCCGAGAGCAACATCTGCCCGCGCATCGCCGCGAGCACGCGACCACGGGCTGCGTGGAATTCATCGATCGCCTGCTTGGCGACACGAGCGGCCGCGCGCTGGCGGTCGCGCAGTTCCGCGAGCGCTGCTGCGGCGCGCTCCAACTCGGCGGGAGGCGCGAGCGACGGTGTTCGAATCGGAAACGGACGTTGCGCGTGGATCGGCGTGCCAAAATAGCGCTCCATCGTGGCGGCTAACTTGTCGTCGACCGCGCCGCGCTTCACCACGATCTCGGTGGGCTGAAGCTGCATGTGGTCAAGTCGTCCGCCCAATCGCTCGCGGTACTCGGCGACCGTGACGACCTTGCAGAGTCCGTCGACCTCGTGGAAGAGCGCCGCCGCCGGAGCCTCGACGCGCACGACCCCGTCGGGTGCGTACGGCGCGCGCAGTCGTCCCACGGCGGCGATGCGGGCTGCGTCGCTCGGATGCGAGTCGAAGAGCTTGGTCGACGAGCGGATCCGCTGCTCCGTTGCCTTCGCCATCGTGCCTGCATCGACGCGCCGAGACTCCGCGGCGATGAGCGCCGGGATGTCGTCGGGGAGGTGCTTGTTGCGCAATCCTTCGACAAGGCGAACGCGAGCCCGCGTCGCGCCAATCGCCATGCGCTGGAACTCCTGCATTGCGTCGGCGAATCCCGCGGTACCGGCGATCGCCGCCTCCGCACGATCTGCGTCGTATTCCATCTGTCGCAGGAGCGCCGCCGTGACCAGGAGCCCGATGTGTGCGAGGACCCACAACACTCGCCGCGACAACCACACGGCGAGCCGCGCGAGGTGCGCCAGGATCGAGATCCAACCGGAGTCGCTCGCGGCCGCCTCCTCCAGCGCTTCGTCCCATTCGTCGCGGGAATACACCGCGCCCATGAGCCAGCCGATCGCGCGCCGAACGAGGTTCGACAGTCGCATGCCCGTGCCTTGGCGGAAATGTCCCAACTCGTGCGCCACGACGCCGAGCAGCTGTCGCGCGCTCAGGCAGAGAACGAGCGGCATGCCGACGCGCAGGACCAGTCGATTCGAGAGGATCGATTCGAGCCGGGCCGACGCGTTCGGCTCCGCGTCGATTTCAATCGACGACGGAGGCGGCGCGCCGAGCAGCGCCGCGAGCCGGCCGACGAGCGCGAAGAAGACGCGCTGCTCGCGCGGATCGAGCGGCACCGGCCAGCCATCGTCGACGCGCCGCGCGAAGAACGGCTTGAGCATGAAGAGGACGGTGACCGCTCCCGCCACGAGCGGCGCCGCGTACGCAACGCCGACCGCGAGGATCGCCCGCGGATTGCGTCCGGCGGTCGAATGGAATGCGGAGCTGAACCACGAGATGTCGCGCGTCGCGTGCTCGAACATCGCGTATCCCACCAGCGCGATGAGGAAGGCATAGGCGATCACCAAGAAGGGCAACATCACCGCCGCCGCGGTGAGCGCGAGGAAGTAGCCAACGCTCGTCGTCGGCGGCGGCGCGGCGCCCTGCAAGGCGTCTTCCACTCGAATCGCACGGTTCGATGTCATGGTCCCCCTCGGTCGAGTGACTGGTTCAGTATCTCAGAGGACGAGGCCTTCGCCACGCGAGAAACGGGGCTTCGCGCGGAGTCGGCCAGCGTGGGGCCGGCGACGAGGCGACGAACCAAGCGAGATGACGCACGCCGCCGCAAGCGGACACGCTTTTCGTGAGCACCGCGTCGGATTCTTTCGAAGCCCGGCATCGCTCGCGTCGCTCGGCTCCGCGGTCGTCGGCGCACCGATGACGCTCCGCATCGCCCACCTCGTTCCCGATCGGAGTCCGTACGCTGGTCGGATGCCGCAAGCGCACGAACCCGCGTCTGCCTCTCTCCCCGCGCCTGCTGGCGATCCGTGGTTCGAACGCAGTTTCTCGTTCGATTTTCCGGTCGGCCGTCTGCCGATCATCCTCGACCGCTTGCGCGGGACCGTCGAACGGATCAAGGCGAAGACATTCGGCGCGTCGGCGCAGTCGCTGACACGGCGGCCAGGCGAGACGTGGTCGGCTCAGGAGCATGTCGGCCACCTGCACGATCTCGAGGAGCTGCACCTGCGACGCCTCGACGACCTCGAGCGCGGCGTCGCGACGCTGAGTACCGCCGACCTCGCGAACCGTGCGACGTGGGACGCCAACCACAACGCGAGGTCGTTCGCGGAGGTCCTTGCGAACTTCGAGCGCCGACGCGCCGAACTCATCGATCGCTTGCGCCGCTGGGACGTCGATCGGCTCTCGGCGAGCGCGACTCATCCCCGTCTTCGACAGCCGATGCGGGTCGTCGATCTCGCGTACTTCGCGGCCGAGCACGACGACTACCACCTCGCAAAGATGCAGGTCGCCCTCGACCTCGCGAACGGCGAGCGAGGCAGCGTCTCCGCGCCGGCGCCGCCGCGTGTCGCCCGCTGGGAGGACTTGCCGCGCGACGCGCCGATGGCGCTCCTCGAGCGAGAGCGCATCGTCGGCGAGCGGGTGATGATCTCGCGCGTGCATCTGCGCAAGGGCTGCGATGTTCCGACGCACGCGCACTTCAACGAACAGATCTCCTGCGTCCTCTCGGGACGTATTCGCTTCACGCTTGCGAACGGCCAGCGCGATCTGGGTACCGGCGAAGTGCTGCACCTCCCGGCAAACGCGCCGCACGGAGCCTTCGCGCTCGAGGACGCGGTCGTGCTCGACGTCTTCGCCCCGCCCAGTGCGACCACCGGGATCGACCGGACCGACGCGACAGCGAGCGCGTCGCGTTGACGCGAAATGCGACGGGCTTCGCCGTGCGTCGCGCAGGAGAAGCGAGAGCGGGGGAGAGCAGCCGAAAGCCGAGGCAGACCGCAGCGGATTGCGCGCGTCGCGAGAACGACGCTCGCGGCCGCTGCTCCGCTTCAACGAAAACGCGAGCCGATGCGGCTCGCGTTTCCGTTCAAGCGGGCAAAGGGACTCGAACCCTCGACATTCAGCTTGGGAAGACGGCCGCACGGCGTCGCGAGCTGCGGGAAAATCGCAGTTCCGCGCGAGGGCGCGGGCGCCTTGCACCAGTGCTGTACAAGGGCAGCGCAGATCGTCCAAACCGGGCGTCGCGGCCAAGGATCGATGTATGCCGAGTTTATCGAAGTGTAGCGAAGAATCGCTATACATCGGTACATCTTGGTACACTTGAGTTCGCATGGACCCGATCAGAAACCCGTTCTCACCCGGTGCCGGCGCCCCTCCGCCCGAGCTCGTCGGGCGCGACCCGATTCTCGAAGAAGCGCGCATCCTGCTCGGGCGGATCAAGGCGGGGAGACCCGAGAAGAGCATGCTCTTGACGGGGCTGCGCGGGGTGGGAAAGACAGTGCTCCTCAACCAGATCGAGCGGTTCGCGATCGATGGCGGCTACCGCACGATTTCCATCGAGGCACACGAGGACAAGCACCTTGGACCTCTCATCGCAGGGCATTTGCGCGGCGTGCTCTTCGACCTGGACAGGATGGGCAAGATGGCCGAGCGGGTCAAGCGCGCGCTTCGTGTCCTGCGCAGTTTCGTCGGCGGCTTGAAGGTGACGGTTGGCGAGGTGACGCTGGGGCTCGACATCGACCCAGAGACCGGCGCCGCGGACAGCGGTGATCTCGAGATCGATCTCCCCAGAGTCTTTGTCGCGGTCGCCGAAGCGGCCAGCGAACGCAGCACGGCCGTAGCGATCATGATCGACGAGATCCAGTATTTCAATCAGAAGGAGCTTGGCGCGCTGATCATGGCCATGCATCGACTCCAGCAGCGGCAGTTGCCGATGGTGCTCGTTGGCGCCGGCCTCCCGATTCTGCCGGGATTGGCGGGTGAGTCAAAGTCGTACGCCGAGCGGCTGTTCAGCTTCCCCGAGGTCGGTGCCCTCTCCGAGAGGGATGCAAGCAGGGCGCTCCAGGATCCGGCTGTCGCCGCGGGCGCGAACTTCGAGCAGGCCGCGCTCAAGCAGGTGTACTCGTTGACGAAGGGATACCCGTATTTCATCCAGGAGTGGGGCTATCAGGCGTGGAACCACGCTCCGACCAAGACGATTTCTGGCGCTGTCATCAAGAAGGCCACGCCCGCCGTGATCGATCGTCTTGATCGCGGCTTCTTCCGGGTTCGCTTCGATCGACTGACGCCGTCGGAGCGGCGCTACCTCAGAGCATTCGCAGAGCTTGGTGCGGGGCCGCACCGCACCAGCGATGTTGCCGAGGAACTTGGGCTGGAAGTTCAGAGCACTGGACCGGTCCGCGCCAATCTGATCAAGAAGGGGATGATCTACAGCCCGGCACATGGATTCCTCGCCTTCACCGTGCCGCTCTTCGACGAGTTCATGGTGCGCGCGATGCCGACGCTCGACGGCGAGACATGAATGCCTTCTTCTCGTTCCGGCCGGCGCACAGATGTCGTGAAGTTCATGCTTCGCAATCGGAAGTATGTAATCCTTCCGCGTGAGGAGTATGACTGACTCGCGGGCCGCGCGGAGGCGGCAGAACTGCCGCCGGTGCCCAAGGCGGATCGCGCTGGAAACGTGCCTGCGCTCGACTAGGCACGGGCATCCCTCGCGCGCAAGATCATCTCGCGGCGAACCGAGCCGTGGCTCAACCAGCGCAAGCTTGCCAAGCTCGCCCGGATCGCTTTCGATCAGCTGATTCGCATCGAGCGAGTCCCGTCGGCGGCGGTTGCTTCACGCAGTCGCCTCAAGGTGGGGTCCCCGTCCCTTGCACAAGCGCTTGCACCAACCCCCGCCGCTCCTGTCCACTTTGGTTCACTGGTGGCGACTTGGCCGCTCGGGGACCACCCGGCGCCGCTCGCGCCCCGCGCCGCGCAACCGGCACCCGTGTCGCCTCTTGTCCGCTCCGGTCGCCTGCGGTCCCCTCGGGTCCACGAAAGCGGGCAAAGGGACTCGAACCCTCGACATTCAGCTTGGGAAGGGGAGGGCGGTCCTTTGTAACGAACGGCTCGCTCGTGAGTTGGCGAACGCCCACATCCGCCTTGCACCCGCGCTTGCACGTACTGGTGGCCGCCGTGGGCAAGCCACGTCATCCGTGGTCGTGGCTTCGCTAAGAATGAACTGTCGACATCTACCTTGGCAAGGTAGAAGTCGTCGGTCGCAAGGTCGCGGAGCGACGCGGGTTGCGGCGCCGACGGATTCACTTTGCACTGGCGCTTGCACGGGCCGGTGACCATCGCTGGCAGTCGTCGGCGTCGCGTGGCCGCGCGTTCGGACAGCTGTGCCCGTTGTGGCCGCGCACGAACTGCCCCTACAGCTTCTCCGCGACCCAAGGTCTGTCGGATCGTCCGATCTCCCATCCGCGAGCGAAGGAGAACTGCACCAATCGCTTATCAGGACAAGAGATCTGGAAGCACTCGTCTTCGCCGCTGGTCGTTGCCAAGAAATCGACGCGCAACCCGTCCGCAAACTCGAGACGCACGTCAAGCTCGGACGCTTGCCGGAGTGCGGAGAGCGATCCAAGCGGGATTCGGCTCACCGCCGCATCCAAGACCCTTGCATCTGAATCATCCTGGCTCCCGCAGAGTATTTGACCCTTCATCACGAAACGCCAGGCCGAGTAGTAAGTGCCTAGCTCCCATTCTCCGTAGTAGCTGCTGGCGATCCTGTCGTTCCCGTGGGGAATTCGCTTCCCGAACCCCAAGAAGAGACTCCTGTATTCACCAACTTGTGCCCGACAACAGGGTAGTCCTATCAGCGGGGATGTGATCGCCAAGACCGTTTCGTTCAAGTTGTCCTCCCAAGGCGCCTATTGCATCCACTTTGGCGGGGTCCGTCCGTATTTCTCATATATCTCTCTTGCGTCTCGCTTTAGCTCCTCAAGCGTACGGTCTGGCGCTCCCCGATCCTTCAGATTGTGAAACTCCTTCTGCGCGTCCTTGTTGATATCCTTGCCGATCTGACGGGCAAATCTCTTGCCGACTTCGTCGGGTGCAGGATCCCTCGAGGCCCCACCTCCCTCTGAACACGATTTTCCGCCCGACCAGCCCTCGCTACCGTCATACGCATTGCTCCAGTGTATTCGCGTCGTGATGATGCCGTGCGCGCCGGCCACCACGCCCGCCGTTCCCGCAGCCACGAGCCCAACCCCCTCGATCACGGCCGCGGCGTCAATCGCACCCGCGACGACTACGACGACCCGGCCACCGGATGTCATCGCCAAGGTCCCGCGAGCGCCCTGCCTGATGGCGTTTGCTGCTTGGGCCGTTCCCGCGCCGACATTTACGAGACTCTGCGCGACGCCCGCGACCTCTCCGCCAAAATAGGACCAGCTGCTGTAGTCCGTGCGCTCGTCGAAGCCCCAATTCTGCCGCACGCGCGCGGGGAGGCCAAGCCAGATCGTGTCCGCCCATCCAGCCGCGAAGTCCGCGCTGGATTCCAACCAGTCGAGACCGTACGGATCGAGTCCGGTTGTCGGCCGGAGCATGCCGTATCCATACAAACTCCCCCCATCCACATACCCCGCCGGATCCCTCTCCAGCCATCTTCCTAACCCAGCGCTCGGGTCATAGTGCCTGAACCGCACCGTGTAGTTGGCGGTCTCCGAGTTGAACCTGTATCCGCAGAACCCCACGTCCCAGTCGTAGCCGGGCTTCGCGATCAGCCCCGGCGCCACGGCGCTCTCGTAGTAGGTGCTCGCGAAGTTCGAGACGTCGGTCGAGTCCACGTCGCCGTCGCGGTCCCAGTCGGCGTCGGGGTAGTAGCCGCTCGTGCCGATCGACTTGCCCTGCGCGCCGCGAGCGCGGTCGTAGTCGGCGGAGCTCACCGCGCCGTCGCCGTCGACGTCGCGCGCGAGATGATGCCGGGCCTCGCCGTAGGCGTCGTAGTCCACGCGCTCGACGAGGTGCGCGCCGGTGTCGAGCACCGCGACCGTCGAGAACTGGAGGTCGCTCAGCGCGTAGTCGCCGCGGCGGTCGCCCGTCGACGAGTAGTTGGAGTCCGACGCCGCGTTGTTGTTCTGGCGGCGCATCACGAGGTCGTCGACGTGCCTCAGGCCCCACACGTTCTGCACGACGCGATCCGTGGTCGCGCCGTTGAAGGGCGACGTGTTGTCGACGCGCTCCTCGAGGATCCGCCAGTCGGCGGAGTAGTAGAGCGAGCGGTGCTCGTCGATCGAGCCGTCCGCGTCGGCGTCGCGCTCGATGACGCAGCGGTGGTTGAGGCCGTCGTAGCGGTAGGTCGAGCGCGTGCAGCCGGCGCCGGCGCAGGTCCCGCTCGAGGCGACGTACGTCACCTGCGTGAGGCGTCCCCACGCGTCGTGCGAGAAGAGGTACTTGTTTCCCCCGCCGAGGTCGCGCGAGACCATGTCGCCGGCGAGGTTGTAGGTGAAGTTCCACACCGTCGCGCTGCCGGTCGTCTGGTAGTGCTGGTCGCACGACGTCAGCTCGTTGACGAAGTCGAAGCTGCCCGCGCACGTTGGCCGCCGCTGGCGCGCGTTGTCCATCGCGATCTCCAAAGCGGGCAAAGGGACTCGAACCCTCGACATTCAGCTTGGGAAGGGGAGGGGGGTCCTTTGTAACGAACGGCTCGCTCGTGAGTTGGCGAACGCCGACATTCGCCTTGCACCCGCGCTTGCACGTACTGGCGGCCGCCGTGGGCAAGCCACGTCATCCGTGGTCCTCGCGTCGCTGAGAATGAGCTCTCGACATCTACCTTGGCAAGGTAGTCGTCGTTGGTCGCAAGGATTTGGCGGGGCGCGGGTTGCGGGATCGGCGAAATCACTTTGGACTGGCGCTTGCACTCGTGCCTGACCGCTGCTGTCCGTTCCTGTCAGTGATGTGCGCTACGCGCGTCGGGAGTCGACCGAGCCTGTGCTGAACTTGGCCTGTCCTTACTGCGATTCGAGTTCCAGCCGCTGTGCATGTGTTGCTTCCGGCCACAGCGCCGATCTCAGAAAGCCTCTGGCTGCTCCAGCTGAACCGCAGCGTCCTGGGCCGCAAGCTGCACTCGGTGCCATTCCGGATCATTAATGATTTGGCTTGGGTCGGGCGGCTGCGTTGTTGGGTGGTATGCGAACAGAAGGTCACGAAGACGGAGTACTGCGCTGTGCTGGGTGCCGCTCAGGCCCATCTCTCGCCCTCTGTCGTCTAAGAAGCCCTCCAGATCGATCTCATCGTCAAAGCGACACACCAATTCCTCAAAGGAATACGCCGGCAGTCCCGGCGTAAACCAAGCTCGGCGTTGGAACTCGGGATCGGCGAGCGCCTTCACCAAGTCCAGTAGGCGAGCCCGCCATCCACTCGCTTCCATTTTCACCTCCGGGTACCTCGAGAGCAGCATCCCAGAAATCCGGCGGCAATCCGGGCCAGTCCTCGATCGGGATGTGCGACTCTTCGCATTGATTCTTCACGGGATTCAAGTTCTTGTCGAACCATTTGTTGCCTTGCTTCTGAATCTTGAAGTATGGCACTCGCTGACCTGGGTTGATACTGTTGGGATTCCCGGGCATCTGACGGACTCGATTCCCCGCATTGGCCGGATCAAACCATTCGATGCCTGTCCCGTCCCGGCTGGGTTTCATTTTCCAGTGGTTTGGTACACCGCTCGGCCGGGCGGCTCCAGACCCGGGAGCCGGTTCGCTCCCCACATTTGGAACGCGCCTGCCGGGCGCTTCGCCGAGATTGCCCCGCCCACCTGGCGACCATATCCCAATGAGCCTAGGTAACGCGAACCCTGTCAACCAACCACCAAGAAGGCTGCCGAAATCAAAGTAGTCGTCTTCATTCCACCCCGGGCCATTGAAGAATTTGCCCGACAATCGATATGCAATTGGCACAGAGAGCGCGGTACCCGCGACAATCAGAGTGCCGGTCACCAGCGTGGCTACCCAGACAGGCGCGGTCGCGACTACCACCGCGACTGCAACGGTAGCTGCAACTGCGACTGCGACCCCAACCGCGGCTCCCTTGACAAGAGACCACGCATTACCCCAGAAACCGCGTCCGGAAGGGTCCATTCCACCGAGCGGCGAATTGGTGCCGTATCCATATAGGGACCAACTGTCCACATACCCCGCCGGATCCCTCTCCAGCCATCTTCCTAATCCCGCGCCCGGGTCGTAGTGCCTGAACCGCACCGTGTAGTTCGCGGTCTCGGAGTTGAACCGGTACCCGCAGAACCCCACGTCGAAGTCGTAGCCGGGCTTCGCGATCAGCCCCGGCGCCACCGCGCTCTCGTAGTAGGTGCTCGCGAAGTTCGAGACGTCGGTCGAGTCCACGTCGCCGTCGCGGTCCCAGTCGGCGTCGGGGTAGTAGCCGCTCGTGCCGATCGACTTGCCCTGCGCGCCGCGGGCGGGGTCGTAGTCGGCCGAGCTCACGTCGCCGTCGCCGTCGACGTCGCGGGCGAGGTGGTGCCGTGCCTCGCCGTAGGCGTCGTAGTCCACGCGCTCGACGAGCGTCGCGGACGAGTCGAGCACCGCGACCGTCGAGAACTGGAGGTCCTGGAGGACGTAGTCGCTCCGCCGGTCGCCCGCATCGATGTAGTCGGAGTCCGACGCGGCGTTGTTGTTCTGGCGGCGCATCACCAGGTCGTCGACGTGCCTGAGGCCCCACACGTTCTGCACGACCCGGTCCGTGGTCGCGCCGTTGAAGGGCGAGGTGTTGTCGACGCGCTCCTCGAGGACCTGCCAGTCGGCGGAGTAGTAGAGCGAGCGGTGCTCGTCGTAGCTTCCGCTCGCGTCGGTGTCGCGGTCGATGGTGCAGCGGTGGTTCAGGCCGTCGTAGCGGTAGGTCGAGCGCGTGCAGCCGCCGTCGGCGCAGGCGCCGCCCGAGGCCACGTACGTCACCTGCGTGAGGCGGCCCCACGCGTCGTGCGAGAAGAGGTACTTGTTTCCCCCGCCGAGGTCGCGCGAGACCATGTCGCCGGCGAGGTTGTAGGTGAAGTTCCACACCGTCGCGCTGCCGGTCGTCTGGTAGTGCTGGTCGAACGACGTCAGCTCGTTGACGAAGTCGAAGCTGCCCGCGCACGTTGGCCGCCGCTGGCGCGCGTTGTCCATCGCGATCTCCAAAGCGGGCAAAGGGACTCGAACCCTCGACATTCAGCTTGGGAAGCTGACGCTCTACCAACTGAGCTATGCCCGCGACGACTTGAGACTGTAAGAAGCGTTGGCTTCGTCGGCAAGAGTCCGGCCGCGACGAACGGGCCCCTGCGAGCTTTGCGCGGGACGGCCGTCGCGCGTCGGATCAGACTGCGTCAGGCGTCGCGTCCTCCGACGTGGCATCGCGCGGGCGCGACTTCGCCGCGGAGCGCGCGTGCTTCGTCAACGACCGAAGCTCGCGCGCGGCTTCTTTGGCGAGCCGTCGATCTCGCAGCCAGATCGTGTATATCTTGCGATCGACCGCGAGGAACGGGACGCGCTCGGTCACCACCAAGAGCGCCCGGAGCGTGAGCCCCGTACGTCGGTCGACGCGCCCGATGCGCTCGTACGCCAGCGTCGTTCGCTTGCCGCCGTCGATCATCTCGAGCTCGCGCTCGCCGAAGATCCAAGTGCGCCGATTGCGAAAGTCGCGTTCGCCGCGTCGGAGTTTCATCAGCGTCATCGCGCACGCCAAGGCGATGAGCGAAAACGGCCCCGCGAGGACGATTGCACCGATCATGCCACCCGGTCGCGCCCGCAACGCGATGGCGGCGATGGCGAGCGACCCGACGAGCGTCAAGGCGACGAGCGTGCCTGAAACGGCTCGGGGCACGCCGAACGAAGTGCCTCGCAACGAGCGGCGCCGCGGGTCCGGCGGTGCGCAGCCGCACTCGGGGCAGGGGACCGCCGCCGCGATCCCGGCCCGCAGGTAGCCGCAGTAGAGACACGGATCGTCAGCGTGCGTCACGGTCCCTCCGCGTGTCGAACGGCGGTGCGATCGTCGGCCGCGTCCACTCGCTCGCGGGGCGGAGCGGCCATGGCGATTCGACGACGCAGCTCGGCGTGGATCGCGCGGGCATCGACCTGACGTTGGTCGACCCAGATCGCGTGCATGCTGCCCACGTCCCTCGTATCACGAAGCGTGTAGGACAGTCGCGCGGCGTGCGCCGAGAAGCCGCGCTCGAAGTGCGCCCACTCAAGCGCAGACCACGCGACCGTCGACGATCCGAGTTCGGTGCGAACTTCGAGTCCGTCGGGCTGCATCACCCAGACGACGTCGCCGCCTTCGTCGGCGCGTCGAGCGAGCACGACGGCGCGGCGCATCAGCGTGCAGCCGAACACAAAGAGCATCGCCGACTGCACGATCGGTCCCCACTGGCGGACTCGCCACGCGAGGTAGCCCGGAGCCACCGATGCGCAGAGGAGGACGACGGCGAGCACGAACAACCACCTCGGCGGAGCGCTCGTGCTTCGTCCGTGCACGATGATCCAGTCGCTCGGCGGCGCCGGCGTCCCGCACTCGGGGCAAGGGACATTCGGAGGAAGCCCCTCGCGGGGGTAGCGGCACCCGAGACAACGAGCAACCATGACGGCATCGTGCGTTTCCAAACGCTCGTGTTCAAGCAACGGGGCGCTTGGCGGCGCGGAGAGCCGCCCGCGGCGAGTCCGAATTCCCCCGAACGGCGCCGCCGAACGACGCCAGGCGCTTCGAGGATGATGGAACGCGGCCAGACGCGCGGCGCGTTGAGACCCTGAACAGGTTGATCGACGCTCGCAAGACCCAAGCCGAAGCGGACTTAGCCCCGGTGCCAAGCAACGTGATGAAGTCGAGCCATGCGCGGCGGGATGTCTCCGGCCGCCGTGTGTCTCGCGCTGCATCAGGGGATCCCGACCCCGGATCGAACGGCGGCAACCATCGCGAGTTCGGCGAGCGATGCGATCGTCGCACCGCGCGGAACCTGCCGATATCCGCGCGGCACCGGACGGTGGGTGCTCCAGACCTCCGCACCGACTCGAGCAGGCGCCGGGATGCCGTCGCATTGACAGCATCCGCATGCCGAGTACCATCAATTCCCCCTCTTCGGTTCTCAGTCCTCAGGGTGGCGTCGGGGCGACGCCGTGGGGACCTCGCTGGAGGTGGGGCTGGTGTTCCTCATCTGCCACTCGACGTCGCGCCCCGGGCGTCGTGCAACGGGCGTCTGACCGGTGAAACGCGACGGCGACGCTCGGAGTCGAGCAGCCAACGGCATGCGGGCCGGTGGCGCAGCTTCCGGATTTCCGCGGCGACCGTGCGAGCAGCGAGGGCTCGATGGCCCGCCTGAGCATCCTCCTCGCACGCACTGATTCGTTCCGCTCGACATCCAGCTTGCCTGTTCGCCGTCTGCGGCGGACCATCTCCGCCTCTCGCTCCGCCGCTCGTCGGCGCACCCCTCGTTCTTCCGTCTTCGTTCCTTCGTCTCTTTCGGGCGTCATTCTCGCTTTCGAATCCTTCAACCCCGGACCAACCAGTCCGGAGCGCCAAGCGGCGCACACCGACGCCTCCATGCGGCCCGATGGGCCACAGTTCAGGGAGTCCACATGAAAACCTCGTCTGCGTGGAAGTTCACCGCTCTTGCTGGCACGATCGCCAGCATGGTCGTAGCCGTCGGCTGCGAAACCAATCCGGACATCGTTCGGGACAAGCCGCTCTATATGGGCATCACCTCGCGTCAGCCGCAGCCTGCGGCGCCGGCGCCGATGGCCGAGAAGCCCGCGCCGATGTCGACGAAGGGCTGCCCGGCCGTTCCGGACGTGCCGCGTCCCTACATGCGGAACGGCATCCCCTATGACCTGACCGAACTCGCGTACCCGACCGGCGACAAGGCGACGGCGACGATCCTGCTCCGCCAGTCGGCCCCCTCCGAGATGCGCGTCGGTCAGGAATACGAGTACACGATCGACGTGGTGAACCTGACCCGTGCCGACCTGCAGAACGTGCAGGTTTCGTCGGAGCACTTCTCGAACCTCACCTACGTGAGTTCGACTCCTGCCTTCACGCAGCTTGGCAAGGACCAGATCTCGTGGATCATCGGCGACCTGCCGGCGTGCGGCTCGAAGCAGATCCTCATCAAGGCCAAGGCCAACGCGCTTGGCACCGCGACCAACTGCTTGGTCGTGCGCTACGACAACGTGCTCTGCATCGCGACGAACGTCGTGTCGCCGAAGCTTGAGCTCACCAAGACCGCCACGCCGGAACTCTGCGGCACGTGCGAAGACGTGAAGCTCACCTACGAAGTCAAGAACGCGGGTACCGGCGTCGCCGAGAAGACGGTCATCAAGGACACGCTGCCCGCTGGCCTGACCACGGCTGACGGCAAGAGCGTCGTCGAGATCAACGCCGGCGACATCGGCGCTGGCCAGTCGAAGCCGTTCACCGTCATGGCGAAGGCTGCGAAGGCCGGCACGTTCGCGTCGGCCGCGACCGCGACCGCGTATCCGGGCCTGACCGCTCAGTCCGGCAACCCGTCGACCGTCGTCAAGCAGCCGAACCTCACGGTGACGTGCGAAGCGTCGAACAAGGTGTTCGTCGGTCGTGACATCACCTACAAGTTCACCGTCAAGAACACCGGCGATTGCCCGGCGTCGAACGCGTCGATCAAGGCCCCGCTCCCGCCGAACACGGCGTTCATGTCGGCCGACAACGGCGGTCGCCTCGAAGGCAACACCGTCGTCTGGTCGATGGCCAGCGTGCCCGCCGGCCAGTCGGCGACCGTGATGATGAAGGTCAAGCCGTCCGGCATCGGCAACGCGCCGATCACGGCGACCGCGACCGCGACTTGCGTCACGGCCTCGACGACCAACTGCACCACGGCCATCGAAGGCATCCCCGCGATCTTGCTCGAGGTCGTCGACACCGTCGACCCGGTCGAAGTCGGCACCGAGACCACGTTCATCGCGACCGTCACCAACCAGGGTTCGGCCGACGACGACGACATCAAGATCGTCCTCACGCTCCCGCCGGAGATGGACTTCATCTCCTGCGAAGGCCCCGGCCCGAAGGCCACGGTCAACGGCAAGACGATCAACCTCGGCCCGGTCAACGACCTCTTCCCGCAGCAGAAGGCGGAGTGGCGTATTCGCGTGAAGGCGACCGGTACCGGCGACGTCCGCACCCGGTGGCTCATGACCAGCAAGCAGTTCACGAAGCCGATCGAGGAGACCGAATCGACCAACCTGTACAAGTAAGCTCTGACGATTTCGTCTGAGACTCCGACGGGCCCCGCGAACCGGGGCCCGTCTTTTTTTTCGCACCCGACGCGCACCCTACAATCGCCGCCGTGCGAACGCTGACTCTCACCTTGGTGCGCGCGACGCTCGTCGTTGCGCTGTCGTGCGCGGTCGGGTGTCGGCAGGATCGCGTGCGCGTCGAGATGGACGCGACCGGCGAAGGGGCGACGCGCTCGTTCGCGTCGAACGCGCTGGGGGCGAGCGACGTCGATCGGCTGCGCGGGGTCTACGCCAGCGAACCCGAAGTCGACCGCGAGGTCGGCGGCACCAGGTTCACCGCAGCGTTCGGCCACGATCTGCCCAGCGAGCTCGGCAATCGCAACGGGCTGGTCGAACTCCGCTCGCGGCTGGGATCGACGCACTTCTACTTCGAGTCGTTCGGATTCGCGGGCAGCCTCTGGGCGCAGCTCGAAGCTCGCATGCACGCGGGCGAGCTCTGGATTCGCCTCTTCGCGCGATGGGCGGAGCGCCAGATCGAGGACCCGTCGAAGCGCGAGGAATGGAAGGCGTACGTCGAGCGCGAGCTGATTCCGCTCCTCGACGACGCGATGCTCCTCTGGTCGACGCAGTCGGCGACGGTGCGGTCCGCACGCGTGGGTCTCGACGTGCGCGACGACAACGACCTGTCGCCGATCACCGACGACGAGCGCTTCGCGCAGCGGGTCGGGATGCCGCTGCTCCTCATGCTCGCCGAACGCAACTTCCTCACGACCGAAGACGCGCAGCGCGTCTTGCTCCTCTCCGTCGACGGCAACGCAACCAAGAGCGAGCGATCGTGGGTCGTCGATCACGTGCTCGTTCCGGCGATGCTGCGGCAGGTCCATCGATTCCGCCCGAACGTGAAGTCGTTCGAGGCGACCGAACTCGTGCCGATGGCCCTCTCCTTCTGGCTGTACGCGACGAGCTCGCCCGATCGCCGCGACATCCTGCTCGCATCGCCGGCGATCTCCGACGCTGACAAGGCCCGCATCCGCGCCGGCGACCTCCGCATCGCGTTGCCGCCGCCCTTCGGCATCGATCCGATGAGCAAGCCCAAGCGCACCGAGGCCGACGTCCACCTGCGAACCGGCATGCGGCCGTTCGCGCACAACGGGAAGTGGGACGAAGCGAGCCGCGAGGTGCGATTCACCTCGTCGTTCACCGAGGCGTCGCGCCGATCGACGCTCTTTCCGCCGATCTACTACGCGGCGTGGAGCGAGCCCGACGAGGCGACGCAGGAGCGACTCTTCGGCGGCGTGATCCTCTTCGGCAGCGACCTCGCGGCCTATTGCATGTGGCGAGAGACGCTACCGCCGGAGCTCGGTCTGCGATGGGAGTCGGCCCTCGACGAGTTGGAGCGCACCGGGACCACCTCGTCGCTCGTGGCGTTCGAACGCGAGATCGGCGACGTCCGGCCGATGCCTGCGGTGCTTACCGACTGGCTTCGCGAGCGCACCTCGCCGCGCGTTGCACGCGACGCTCGCCCGGTGAATTGACCGCACAGCGCGTGGCCGCTTGTGATCGGCACCCGACACCTCCATAATCCGGAACCCATGCACGCGATCCGTATGTTGCTCGAAGGCGTCGTCGACTACGCCGGGTTGTTTCCGCCGGCCAAGCTCGACATGGCGCCGGCGGTCCGCAACTACGACGCGTATCGCCGCGGCCCCGACGTCTGGCTCCTGGGTCGGCTCGTGCTTCCGGTGAGTCGCTTCTCGGAGTTCGAGGCCGCCGCCGAAGCCCTGATGCCGCGAGTGACCGAACGACCGGGCGGACGTCCGAGCGACGACGACGCCTGGCCGATCACCGCGCTCACCGCGCCGGTCGCCGACCCGCAGTTCGCCAAGGACCTCGATCTGATCGCCTCGTTCAACGAGCGCCACGCGCGCCCCGGGGCATCGAGCGCGCTCGTCGACGTGATCGAGGCGCGAGCCGCGACTGCCGACGAGATCGACGCGGCGATCGATTGCCTTCCTGACGATCTCTTCCCGTACTTCGAGTTGCCCGGCGAGGCGGACCCGCGCGGGTTGGTGGCGGCGCTGGCCGGTCTCGACGTCGGCGCGAAGATTCGCACCGGCGGACTCACCGCCGACGCGCACCCGAGCGTCGAGCGCGTGGCGGCGTTCATCATGGCGTGCGCCGCGGCGGAGGTGCCGTTCAAGGCGACGGCGGGGTTGCACCATCCGCTCCGGCACCTCGCGGCCGATCCCGGCTGCAGGCAACACGGGTTCCTCAACGTATTCCTCGGTGCGTGCCTCGCGTGGCACGACAAGATCGACGAAGCGCGGCTCGGAGAGCTCCTCGCCGACGAAGCGTTGCGCGACTTTCGCTTCGCCGACGACGGCGCCGGCTGGCGCGACCTGCGGGCGACCGTCGGCCAACTCCGATCGGCGCGCGACGAGTTCGCGCACGCGTTCGGATCGTGTTCGTTCGATGAGCCGCTCGCGGACTTGCGCGGCCTCCACCTCCTTTCGCCGGAGACAGCCGCGCGATGACGCACTTTGACCGCTCGCTGCGGGCCTTCCTCGACAGTGCCGAGGATCCCGAGACCGACTTCCCGATCCAGAACCTGCCCTTCGGCGTGTTCTCGCGCGACACGCGCGAGGATCCGCGGATCGGCGTCGCGATTGGCGACCAAATCCTCGACGTGCGCGCCGCGTCGGAAGGGGGGTTTCTCGGCGGACTGAGCGAAGTCGCGAAGAACACGCTGACGAAATCGACGCTGAACGAGTTCGCGGCGCTCGGCGCCGCGCCGCGCGGCAATCTTCGGCGATCGATGCAGTCGCTCCTGGGTCTCGATGGCCCGTTGCGCGGATCGGCCGCGGCGAAGCGGCTGCTCGTGCCGCAGCGCGAGGCGCAGATGCACCTGCCGTTTGAGATCGGCGACTACACCGACTTCTACGCATCACTGCACCATGCGACGAACGTCGGCAAGATGTTCCGGCCCAACAACCCACTGATGCCGAACTGGAAATACCTGCCGGTCGGCTATCACGGCCGCGCGAGCTCGGTGGTGGTGAGCGGTACCGGCGTTCGTCGGCCGTGGGGTCAGACGTCGCGCACCGACGAGGGCCCCCCGGCGTTTGGCCCGTCGATGCTGCTCGACTACGAACTCGAGGTTGGAGCGTTCATCGGGAACGGCAATCCGCTCGGGACGCGCATCGACGTCGATCGCGCGTGGGACAACGTCTTCGGCCTCGTGCTGGTAAACGACTGGTCGGCCCGCGACGTGCAGAAGTGGGAGTACCAGCCGCTCGGTCCCTTCAACGCGAAGAACTTCGCGACGACGATTTCGCCGTGGGTCGTGACGCTGGAAGCGCTCGGTCCGTTCATGCTGCCCGGCCCGCCGCGCAGCAAGGACGATCCACCGACCCTCGACTACCTGAAGTCGGGCGACGACGTGGTGATCGACATCACGCTCGAGGTCTGGCTCGCCACGCAGGCGATGCGCGAACATCGGACTCCGCCGGCGCTGGTGAGTCGCGGCAGCTTCGCCGACATGTACTGGACGTTCGCGCAGATGGTGGCGCACCACACGTCGACCGGCTGCAACCTGCGCACGGGCGATCTGCTCGGGAGCGGCACCGTGTCCGGCCCGACCCCCGAGTCGCGAGGCTGCCTGCTGGAGCGCACCGAGCGCGGAGCGCAGCCGCTGATCCTGCCGGGCGGCGCGGAGCGGAAGTTCCTCGTCGACGGCGACGAGATCATCATGCGCGGCTTCTGCGTGAAGCCGGGCTTCCGCAAGATCGGCTTCGGCGAATGCCGCGGCTCGGTGCTGCCCGCGGCGAAATGATGCTCGTCGCGACAGTCCCGACGGACTACGAGCCCTTCGAGTCCTTCGCCTTCTCCAACTCCGCCACTCGTTTCTCGAGCGCGGTCAGTTGCGTCTGCTGTTCGGACAGCTTCGCGACGAGCGACTCGATGACCGTCTGAAGCTCCCTGATCTGCCGCGTGTGGGTCTCGATCGTCTGGTGCTCTTCCTGGACGGCCTTGACGACCACCGGGACCAGCATCGGATAGGAGAGCGACAGGTAGTGCTCGGGCTCGTCGCCGCGGGTCACCGCCTCGGGCACGAGGCGCTCGACGTCCTGGGCGATGAAGCCGATCTGCTGGCCGCTCGGCGATCCGCTCTTGTAGTGAAACGTGACCGGCTCGAGCGCGAGCACGTCGCTGAGCGACGGCTCGAGCGGCTTCACGTTCTCCTTGAGGCGGGCGTCGGAGAACACCGTGCCCGGCGCTGCGGGCGTGCGGGCAACGTCTCCATCGGATCGCAGCGTCCACACGCATGCGACCAGCGCGGCCGAGGCGAGCGCAGTGGCAACGACGAATGATCGAACGATTCGCTCCTGCATGATTCGCTCCTCGTCGCCGCGACTCCGTGACTTGGAGCGCGGCATCGGTGGTCACTTGCGCCGGCGGCGACGGCCGTCGACGATGCCGACGTCAGTCCCAGGTGTTCGCGGTGCGCGTTCGCTTGCCCTTCGCTGCGGCCGCCGCTGCCACCTTCTTCTTGCCGCGCCCGTTGCGGGCATGCCCGTTCGTCGTGGCCTTCGCGCGCCCGTTCGCCGCAGGTTCGCTCTTGGCGGCGCCGAGCGACAGCGGGAAGTGCTCGCTCTCCCAACTCATCGGATACGCGAGGTCGTCGATGTCGAGGGCGGCCTTCGTCGGATAGAGCGGGCGGAACGTGTCGCACATGACCGCGAGCTCGTTCGTCTCCTTCGCGCCCAGCGTCGCTTCCACGGTGCCCGGGTGCGGTCCGTGCGGGATCCCCTGCGGGTGAAGCGACAGTGAGCCGACTTCGATGCCCTTGCGGGCCTTGTAGTTTCCTTCGACGTAGTAAAGCACCTCGTCGGAGTCGAGGTTCGAGTGGTTGTACGGAACGACGACCGCCTGCGGATGGAAATCGAGCAGGCGCGGGCAGAACGAACAGATGACGAAGTTGTGCGCCTCGAACGTCTGGTGCGTCGGCGGCGGCATGTGGTGCTTGCCGACGATGGGCGAGAAGTCGTCGATGTTGAACACGTAGGGGTAGTAGCAGCCGTCCCAGCCGACGACGTCGAGCGGGTGATACTTGTAGAGATACGAGTGGACGAGCCCGCGCGACTTGATGCGCACCTCGTACTCGCCGCGCTTGTCGAAGGTGAGCGGCAACGTGGGCGTGCGCAGGTCGCGCTCGCAGTACGGCGCGTGCTCGAGGAACTGCGCCGTCGTCTTCGACATGTAGCGCGGCGGCGGCATGATGTGCGAGCCGTTCGCCACCTCGATCAGGAGGAACCGCGGGTCGGGCTCGCCGTCCTTCGACTCGTTGAAGATGATCTGGTAGGTGACGCCCTTCGGGACGACGATGTAGTCCTTGGGCCCGAACGTCAGCGTGCCGAACGTGGTGTGGACGACGCCCGATCCGAAATGGATGAAAAAGCACTCGTCGCCCTGCGCGTTCTTGAACCAGTACTTCATGGGCTCGGCGGGAGCGCACACGCCGATCTCGACGTCCTCGTTCCCGAAAAGCACCGTGCGGCCGGTGACCGGATCGCCCTTCGCGGGCATGAGTGCGGACTTCGCGTGCCGCATGCGCATGACGTCGCGCTCGACGTACTCGACCGCCGTCGAATACAGGGTTTTCCAGCCGATCACCTGGGTCGGCGGATGAATGTGATAGAGCGTCGACGTGGGACCCGAGAAGCCTTCCGTGCCGAAGACCTCTTCGGAGTAGAGCGCGCCGTCGGGACGGCGGAACTGGATGTGACGCTTGAAGGGAAGCTGACCGAGTCGGGTGTAGAACGGCATGACGCGGCTAGTCTATCGCCGCCCGGACCGCGATCGTCATCGCGCGCCGCCGACCCGAACACCGTTCGATGACCGTCGCGCCCTCCATCCTCCTCGAAGCGCCGACGTGGCTGGTCGTGGACAAGCCCGCCGGGTGGCACACGGTGCTTGGGGCGACCGCAGCGTCGAGCGACGGGTCCGGCGTCATCGAGGCGTGGATCGCACGCTCGCGGCCGGAACTCGTCGACCTGCCGGAGCACGGACTCGTCCATCGACTCGACCGCGACACGTCCGGCTGCCTCGTCGTGGCTCGGACGGCTCTGGCGCACGCCGACCTCGCCCGGCGATTTCGCGACGGCGTCGGCGTGCGGAAGTGGTATCTCGCGCGGGTTGCCCCAGGCATCGCCGCCGACGGCGCCGCGACGTTTTTTTACACGAGCCGCCACAAGGGATCGGCGCGGGTCACCGTCGCGGCGGCGGGCGATCCCAAGCACGTCGGTCGATTCCGCTGGCGCGTCGTCGAACGCGACGATCGGCGCGGGGACGTCGTCGAACTCGAGCTCGTCGGACCGGGCAAGCGCCATCAACTCCGCGCCGGCTGTGCGCGACTCGGACATCCGCTCGTCGGCGATGCGCTCTACGGCGGCGCGGCGGGCGACGCGATGTGCCTTCACGCGGCTCGGGTGGAGATCGACGGCGTCGTCGCCGAGGCACCACGCCCCGCGTGGGCGTCGCCCGACGACAACGGCTCGCGCGCCTGAGGCGCGCGAGCCGTCGTGTCGTTCATGCCGTGTCGGCGAGCGCCGCGATCAGCGGGCTGGCGGCGGGCCGCCGCCGCGCGCGGGCACGCTCGGCAGGTTCTTTTCCTGTTCCTCGGTGAGGACGCGGCCGTTGATCGGGAGCTCGCGAGCGACCGACTCCGTCGCGCCGGGCGACTTCGTCGTGAACTTGATCGTGCCGCTGAGGAAGCCGGTCGTCGGATTGCCGGCGTTGCCGCTGAGCGTCAGCACGTAGCCGGGCTTGCCGTCGCGCGTCTCCTTCGTCACGCTCAGCGGCGCGTACTCGGCCTTCGCCACGCCGCGCATCGTTGGGTCCATCGGCTCGAAGCTCGGATTCGAGAGTTCGAAGTCCTTGCCGTCCTCGTGGAAGATGAAGATCGAACCGGAGAAGGGCGAACCCGGGCGAATCGTCCCGAACTGGAGGAAGTACTTGTCGGCGCGGATCTCGTCGACGATCGTGCCGGTGATCCGCAGCGGCAGCGTCTTCGTGATGTCGGTGCCTTCTTCGGTGCGGCCACGCACGTTGACCCGCAGGTTGCCCACGCGGAACGGTCCCCACGCCGCCGCGTCGCTCACGGCGATCTTGAGATCGGCCTGGCCGGTGTGCGGCGCGTCGCCCACAAAGCTCGCGGTGATGGCGCTCGATTGCGCGAGCACGCTGTCGAAGATGGTCGACGGCGCATCGGCCTTCACCGGGATGATCTTCTCGAACGCGGTGCCGCGGCGAATCTCGCCGAAGTCGAAGAAGATCGGCTGGAACGTCAGCACGCTCTCGACCTTCGCGATCACGCGAATGTTCCACATGTCGGCGGGCCACTTCGCGTTCGTCTTGACGGTCATGGCCTTTGCCTGGTGACCGCCGACGGTCGGCGTGAAGTCGACGTCGATGTAGCCACGCTCGCCGGGCTGGAACGTCGAGTCAGGAGTGAACTTCGGCTTGGTACAGCCGCACTTCGCCACGACGGTCTCGAGGACGAGCGGCTGGTCGCCGGCGTTCACGAACCAGAAGCGGTGGCTCTTGGTCTCGGCGTTCGACATCTTGCCGAAGTCGAAGTCGAGTTCCTCGAAGTAGATCGCCGGTCCGCCGGCGATGTTCGGCCTCGCTCCCGGGGCCCGCACCTTCAGGCCTTCCGGCAGCCCCTCGTAGGAATCCTCGCCGTGCGCCGGCGCGCTTTGTCCGCCGCCGGTCGGAGTCGCGGTCGTCGGAGGAGCGGTCGGCGGAGCGGGGGCCGCCGGCCGTGTCGGCGGCGCCGGTCGGGCGGGCGGGGTCCGGGTCGGCTGATCTTGCCCGAAGGCCAGCGTCGTCGAGGCGGCGCACGCCGCGATGGTGCACGCGACGCGAGCGGCGAGCGAGAGACGAAGGCGCGGGAACGAGAGTGGATTGGTCATGGCTCTGGAGGTGGGCTGTGGACGTGGGCTGTGGATGTGGGCTGTGGATGTGCTCAGGTGGAACTGGCTGGGGGGCGGCGGCGGGACGACGTCCCGTGACCGCGCCCGGCGCGCGAGCTCCGGAGAGTTGTCGGCACGATGCGCGAGCGGCTTTCCTCTGCGGTGCGAACCCGGCGGGGCGACCCGAACGGATGAACCCCTAGCGCGCTGCAAGCCTTCCTGAAAATCAGAGGTTGCCCCGGCGCTCTTGCTCGTGCTCGAGCGCCTCAAACAGCGCCTTGAAGTTGCCCTTGCCGAAGCTCTGCGATCCGCGTCGGCAGATAATCTCGAAGAAGAGCGTCGGGCGGTCCTGCAGCGGCTTGGTGAAGAGCTGCAGCAGGTAGCCCTCGTCGTCAGCGTCCACGAGGATGCCGAGGTCGCGGATCCGCTGGTGGTCTTCCTTCACCGCCTCGTGGCCGTGCGCCGTGAGCATCGTGTTCACGCGCTGCCAGACGCTCTCGTAGTACGCCTCGGGGATGGCGAGGAAGTCGACGCCGCGCCGCCGCAACTCGGCGACCGAATGGAGTTCGTCGTCGGTGCGAAGCGCGAGGTGCTGCACGCCCGGCGTCTGGTCGTGCCAGTCGAGGTACTCCTGCACCTGGCTCTTCTTCTTGCCCGGCGCCGGCTCGTTGATCGGCATCTTGATGAGATGGTTCCCCGACGCCATCACCTTGGACATGAGCGCCGAGTAGTCGGTGGCGATGTCCTTGTCGTCGAAGTGCTTGAACATCTTGAAGCCGAGCACGTTCTCGTACCACGCGACCCAGTGGTTCATCTTGCCGAGTTCGACGTTGCCGACGCAGTGGTCGAAGAACTTCAGGCCGCACGGATGCGCCTTGTTGAAGTCGTTGAGCGCGAAGGACTCGATGCGGCGGAAGGACGGCAAGAACTGGCCGCCCGCCTTCACCGTCGGGAGCGCGTACTCGCCGGTGCGGCTCACGAACGTGTGCTGCACGCGACCGTAGGTCTTGATCGCCGCCATGGTGACCGACCCGCGCGCGTCCTTGATCGTGCGCGGCTCGGCGGCGCTGGCGCCACCGTTCCGGATTGCGGTCTCGTAGGCCTTCTCGGCGTCGAACACCGTGAGGGCGATGTCCTTGATGCCGTCGCCGTAGCGACGAATCTCCTCCGCGGCCTCGTGCGACTGGCTCAGCGGCGTCTCGAGGAGCAGGCGGATGTTGCCCTGGGTGAGCAGGTACTGGGCGCTGTCACGATTGCCGGTCGTGAGATCGTTGATCTGCTCGACCTGGAACCCGAACGCCGAGGCGTAGAAGAACGCCGCCTGCTTCGCGTTGCCCACGTAGAACCGGATGTGGTCAACGTCGATGAGGGCGAGCGGGTCGGTCGCAACGGCGCTGCGCGCCGCGGTCGATGGATTGATCGTGGTCATGGGGTTTCACGCACAAAAATGAGGCGACTTCGCTCGCCATGGTAGCAGCGTCAATAGGTCAGAACCGAGTGCAGGTGATAGGGCGCGACCCGCGCTCGCCCGCCGAGGTCCGACAGCTCGATGAGCACCGTGGCGCCGACGATGTCGGCCTGAAGGCGTGCGAGGAGGTCGCACGCGGCACGCATGGTGCCGCCGGTCGCGAGGAGGTCGTCCACCAGCAGCACGCGTTGGTGGGGAGCGACCGCGTCGGCGTGCATTTCGAGCGCGTCGAAGCCGTACTCGAGGGAGTACTTCTCGTGGATCTTCTTCGACGGCAGCTTGCCGGGCTTGCGGATGGGAATGAAGCCGGCGCCGAGCGTCTGTGCGATCGCGGTGCCGAAGATGAACCCGCGGCTCTCCGCGCCGCACACCAGATCGACCTTGGCGCGGCGGAACGGATTCGCCATGAGTTCGACCGCGAGACACAGCCCCGATGGATCGGCGAGGAGCGGCGTGATGTCCTTGAAGACGATCCCCGGCTTCGGAAAATCGACGACGTCGCGGATGAGCGCGTGAAGCTGCTGAAGTAGGCCCGGGACGGACGACGGCATGGCGGGCAGGATAGGGCAGGGACGGGCGCGGCGGGCGATTCGTCGTCGCCGCAGGCTCGCAAGGGCTCCGTCGGACGCGCTCCCGTATCCTGTCGCGCATGGCGTCGCCCTCGAACAACGCGAAGACCTCGGCGCTCGAGACCGTCGAGCCCATCGGCAAGCGCGTGCTCATCCGCAAGGACGAGGACAAGAAGGTCACGAAGGGCGGCGTGCATCTGCCCGACAAGATCGAGATCCCGACGCTCACCGGCCGCGTTGTCGCGGTGAGCGCCGAGGTCGGCCGCAACGCCGACTATCCGATCGCCCAGTACGACCGCGTGCTCTTCAATCCCAAGCACGCGATTCCCGTCGACTTCGAGGGAGACAACCGCCTCTTCGTCGTGCCCGTCGAGGACATCGTCGCGGTGCTGCGAAAGGCCTGATCGAGCAGCTCCGGTGTCGTCATCCTCGTCGCCATCGGACGTCCGGGCCATCGCGCCGCTGCAACGACCGTTCGACGTCGTCGTGCGCGTGCCGGGGTCGAAGAGCATCACGAACCGTTGCTACGTGCTGGCGGCGCTGGCGAGCGGCACGAGTCGCATCGGCGCGCCGCTCGCCTCCGACGACACCGACCGCCTGCTCGCCGCGCTCGTGACGCTGGGCGTCGGCGTGCGCCGCGAAGGCGGCGACGTGCTGATCGAAGGTTGCGGCGGGCGCTTTCCGCACGGCGGCCGCGTCGATCTCGGCGACGGCGGAACGCCGACGCGATTTCTCATCGCGCTCGCGTCGCTGGCCGCGGAACCGGTGGTCATCGACGGCAGCGAGCGCATGCGCGAGCGCCCCGTCGACGAAGGCATCGACCTGGTGCGGCGCCTCGGCGGTCGCATCGAAGCCCGCGTCGCGGCCGGCGTCGAGCGCCTGCCGGTGACGGTGTTGCCGTCGCGGCTGCGCGGCGGCGAGCTCGTGGCCCGCCGAACGGCATCGAGTCAGTTCCTGTCGGCGCTCCTCCTCGTCGCGCCGACGTTCGACGCGCCGTTCACCTTGCGCTACGCGGAGCCGCCGACGAGCGCGTCGTACCTCGACCTCACGGTCGCGTCGATGCACGCGTTCGGGGCGCACGTCGCGGAGGAGCGCGACGCCGCCGGTGCGTTGCGCTCGCATCGCGTGCTGCCGCAGGCGCTCGAAGCGAGCCACGTCGACGTCGAGCCGGATGCATCGAGCGCCGCGTACTTCGCGGTCGCCGCCGCCATCATGCCCGCCGCATCGGTCAAACTCGTTGGCATCGGACGCGACAGTCGACAGCCCGACGTGCGGCTCTTCTCGGCGCTCGAGTCGATGGGCGCGTCGGTCGCTCGCGGGCCGCGATCGACCGTCGTGCGCGGCCCCCGCCGACTTCGCGCCATCGACGTCGACGCGTCGCTCTTTCCCGACGCCGCGCTCGCGCTCGCGGTCGCGTGCGCCCGCGCCGACGGCGCCAGCACGATCCGCGGGCTGCGCACGCTCCGGGTCAAGGAATCGGACCGTATCGCGGCGCTGGCCGCGGAACTCGAACGAGTCGGCTGCACGTGCGAGGCTACCGACGACGCGCTCGTCGTCCGGCCCGGGGCGCCGAGCGGCGAGGCGGTCGTGATCGAGACCTACCGCGACCATCGGATGGCGATGAGCTTCGCCACGCTCGGACTCGTGCATCCGGGCCTTTCGGTCCGCGATCCCGCCTGCGTCGCCAAGAGCTATCCCGGATTCTGGCAGGACTTCGCCAAGCTCCACGACGCCGCCGGATTTGGCCGCTAGCCCGCGCTGGCGGATACTCTCGATCCGATGGCTCGCCAGCTCACCTCATTCTGGTTCTTCGCGAAGCGGATGCTGCGCCATCGCGGGCTCGTCGCGGGAACGCTTGCGTTCTCGGCGATCTCGGCCGGCGGCCTGGCTGCCGGGCTCATGGGGCTTGGTCCGATCCTGAAGCTCATCCTCGAAGGCGCCCGGGAAGGTGACGGCGCCGGCCTGCGCGGCATCGCCGAGGGCTGGATCGCGAAGCACGCCGGCGCGCTGGGGGGCTTGGACGAAGCGCTCGCCAGCCTCGCCTCGATCCTGCCGAGCGATCCCTACCGCGGCGTCGCGCTCATCATGGCGGGCATCGCGATCCTCACGGTGTTCGGCGCCGCCGCGAACTTCCTGCATCAGTGGTGCTCGCTCACGCTCGTGACCCGCGTGACCGCGTCGATCCGCGTCGAGTGCTTCCGCCACGTCGTGCACCTGCCGCTGGGCGTCGTGATGCGCCGCGGGCCTGCGGAACTCGTCTCGCGGGTGAACAAGGACACCGTCGAACTGCAGCGCGGATTCATCGCGCTCACCAGCAAGGCGCTGGCGCAGGTGACGAAGGGCGTCGCCGCGTTCGCCGCCGCGGTGTGGTTCGATTGGCGGCTCACGCTCGTCGCGATCGCGGTCGCGCCGCCGCTCGCGATCATCCTGCGCAGCTTCGGCAAGCGCATCCGCCGCGGCACGCGCGGCGCGCTCAAGGCGCAGGAGGACCTGCTGCGCACGAGCAACGAGAGCCTGCAAGGCCTGCGGGCGGTGAAGACCTCGACCGCCGAGCGGGAGGCGCTCTCGCGCTTCGCCCGCGCCAATCGCGCCGCAGTGCGTGAGGAACTCGTCGTGCGTACCGCGCGGGCCGCGTCGGGACCGATCGTCGAGACGCTCGCGGTGTTCGTCGTCATCGGCCTCGCGCTCGTCGCCGCGAAGCAGATCATCGAAGGACGGCTGGCCATCGAGGGCTTCCTGCTCTCACTCGGCGCGCTCGGCGTCGCCGGCGGTTCGTTCAAGCCGGTGACGTCGCTCCTGAACGACGTGCAGGCGTCGGAAGCGCCGGCGTCGCGGCTTCGCGAGCTGCTCGTCCTTCCGGTCGAGGGGCGCCGCGAGCGCGGACTGCCGTCGTTCCCGCGGCACGCGAAGTCGATCCGGTTCGACAACGTCTGTTTCCGCTACGCCGACGCGGCGCCGTGGACCTTGCGCGACGTGTCGCTCGAGATCAGGCATGGCGAGATCGTCGCGTTCGTCGGCCCCAATGGCTGCGGCAAGACGACGCTCGTGTCGCTCCTGCCGCGGCTCATCGATCCGACCGACGGCCGCGTGCTGCTCGACGACATCGACCTCGAGGCGGGCAACCTGCGCTCGCTGCGGGAACAGATCGGCGTCGTCACGCAGGAAGCCGTGATCGTGAACGACACGATCGCCGCGAACATTCGCTTCGGTCTCACTGGCGTGGATCAGGCGGCGGTCGAAGCCGCGGCATGTCGCGCGCACGCCGACGCGTTCATTCGCCGATTGCCGCAGGGCTATGACACGGTCGTGTCGGAGCAGGGTGCGTCGCTCTCCGGCGGTCAGCGGCAGCGCATCGCGATCGCGCGGGCGATCCTGCGCGGGCCGGCGATCCTGATCATGGACGAGGCTACGAGCCAGATCGACGCCGAGAGCGAGGACGAGATCAACCGCGCGGTGAAGGAGTTCGCGGCGGGCCGCACGGTGCTGATCGTGGCGCATCGCCTGTCGACCGTGCTCGCGGCGGACCGCATCGTGGCGATGGAGGCGGGCCGCATCATCGACATCGGTCGGCACGAGGTGCTCGTCGATCGCTGCGAGCCGTATCGCAAGCTCGTGCGCACGCAGCTCATCGGAGGTCACTGATGGGCGTCGTCGTTCGCCGCGCGCGGGAAGGGGACGCGGCGCGGGTCGCCGAGCTCGCAGGGCAGCTCGGCTACGCGATGGAGGCGGACGTCGCACGCGAACGACTCGCCCGCGCGCTTGCGAGTGCAACGCGCGCGGTCGCCATCGCGGAGTCGGACGGCGTCGTCGTCGCGTGGATCGAGGTCGAGCTGCGCGACAATCTCGCGGGCGGCGAGACCGCGGAGATCACCGGACTCGTCGTCGACCGGGCGGCGCGGCGCAGCGGCGCCGGCCGGGCGCTCGTCGATTGGGCGCGGGGCTGGGCTCGCGAGCCAGGCGACCATCGGGGACGCGAGCGGGGCCGCGATCGCCTGCGGGTGCGCTCGAACGCGCGGCGCGAGGAAGCCGCGGCGTTCTATCCCGCGGTCGGCTTCACGCTCGAGAAGATGCAGCGGGTGTTCGTGCGCGGGGTGTGAGGACGGGCGATCTCGGCGCGAGGAGATTCGCGCCGCTCGCGGGAGAAGGGCGCGGAGATCTGACTATCGAACCGCCCAATGCGCGAATGCGTCGCGCTTTCCTCTTGTATCTGTTTCCCCGTGAGAAAAAAACATAACGTCGCGCAGCGCACCCGGCGCAGCCCCGTGCCTTCCTCCGCGTGCCCTCCCCGCTCTCCGTGGCTTCTATGAGGCCGGCTCCGTCAAGTCGATTCGGTCGGATCGTACGAACGAGTCTTCTATCCGGGGTTCCCGGCGCGACGCCGAGCGTCGCATGCTGCCGGTCCTATTCCGACTCTGCGAGCGGGCGCCGCACTCTCCGCGTCGTGCTCGAGGCATACTCGCGGATCACGGTCGCCCATGTCGTCGATCCTCTGTGCTCCGATCGGCTCGTCCTTGACGTCGCCGTGCTCCGGCGGCGATCGGTCTCCTTCATGGTGCGTGCGTTCCGACTCCGTCCGTCCGGCCAGCGTCTTCCTTCACGTCGCGATCACGTCGACGCCGTCCCCGCCAGCTTCGCCTCCGGCGGCGACCACGTCGTCCTGTCGCGCAGCATCGCCCATAGCCTCACCAGCAGACGCCTCGCCAGCGCCGCGATCGCCTGCTTCTTCCGCGACTTCGACCCGTGCAGCACCCGCTCGTACACCTCGCGCGCCCACGCGTTGTACCGACGCATGATCCACGCCACCTCCACCAGCATCGACCTCAGCCGGCTCGGGCCCGCCTTGCTGATCCGCGACGTGCGGTCCATGTCCCCCGACTGGTCCGGACGCGGCGTCAGCCCCGCGTAGCACCCCACCTGCCTCGCGTTGCCGAACCGGCGCGGATCGTCGATCCACGCCACCACCGTCTCCGCCAGCCGCGGGCCCACGCCCGGCACCGTCTGCAGCAACGCCACCTCCGCACGCTCCGACGCGATCGCGTCCAGCAGCTTCTCCAGCCGCGCCACCTCGATGTCCGCGGCGGCCAGCGCGTCCAGGTGGATCTCCAGCCGCGCGCGGTCGTGCGCCGACTCCAGCGTCGCGCGGAGCGAACGCAGCTCCGCGATCCCCTTCGCCGACCACGCCTTCCCGCACGGCGCCATCGGGATCGACAGGGACTGCATCATCGCGCGGATCTGGTTGTAGCGCTCGGTCCGCCGCTCCACCGCCGCGCAGCGCTGCTCGATCGTCTCGCGCCACGAGCGGGTCGCGCGGTCGGGCACGTGGATCGGATTCGTCGATCCCATCGCGCTGGCCTTCGCCAGGTCCAGCGCGTCCTGGCGGTCGGACTTCGCGCGGCGGCGGTGGTACGAGCGCGCGAGCGTCGACGGGTTCACGGCCTGGAACTCCACGTCCAGCGCCCGGCAGATGTCCGCGACCCAGCCCGCGTCGGTGCAGACCTCGAACACCACGCGGTCCGGCGCGACCTCGGCGATCGCGTCGTGGATCTCCGACGGCCGCGATGCCATCGAGAGGAACGAATGCGCGCCGCCGTCGGTGTCGAAGTGGCATGCCACGGTCTTGCTCTTGCCCAGGTCCAGTGCGAGGATCTTCATCGGTCGGTCTCCGTATGTCGGGACGAGCCCGCTGCGCCAGCAGCGACGATCGTCCGCGTAAGCGTGATGGGACATGATCCCGTGATCGCGTCCCGGCTACGGAGCCGGCCTACATAGTCTCTCCGCGTTGAAAAGAGGAACGTCGCGCAGCGCGATCACCGCAGCCCGAGGGCTTACGTCAGATACGCCAAGGTCGACAGCGCGATCGCGAGCCCCGCGAAGCCGAACGCGAGGAGCGCGAGGTACCACGTCGTCTGGTCGCGCGATTCGCGCGGGCGGTCGAGCAGTTCCTCGAGCAGCGTCTCGGAGCGGGCCGCAGCGACGGCGAGTCGATCCACCGCGTTGCGCAGCGACTCCACCTGCTCTCCGTAGTCCTTCTCTTCCGTCAGCGTCTCGAGGCGCGTGCCCGCGCGGCTCGTCGCCGTCTGCGTCGCGGTCGCGAGATTCGAGTGTAGGACGCCTAACGCGTCGGACTGCGTCCGCGTCTGCTCCATCAGTTCGTCGAGGCGCTCGTCGACCTCGCGGATGCGCTCGCTCGCCTGCCGCAGCGTGACCGAGAGCGACTGCACGAACTCGTCGAGTTCGCGGCGCAGGAGCGGGAAGTGCTCGGACACGCGGGCCAGCGGCACGATCGCGTCGGCGAGGCGGTCCTGCGCCTTGCGCGTCTCGGTTCGCACGAGCCGCAGCTCGTCGGCGAGTTCTTCCAAGCGGCGGCGATTCGCGCCGGGCGGCGAAGGCAAGTAGCGGCGGATGGACGACAGGATCGACATCGGGGAGACGCTGTTGCGGAGGGCCAGAGTGTACGCGTCGCGCGGTGCGAATCGAAGCGTCGAATCGTCAATCCGCCACGCTCGAAGCGGGCCGCCGTCGAGGCCGTAGGATGGCGTTCGTGTCGCCGTCCGTCTCGCCTTCCAGCTCGCCGAGCCGCCTTCGCCGCGCCGTCGCGCGTGCGGCTCGCGTTGCGGGATCGGCGGTCGTCGCGTGCTCGCTTGCGGCGTGTGCCGATCGGGAACGCAACCACGATTCATCGGCCGGCGCGGCGCGTGACCGCGAATCTCCGCGGATCGCGTCGTTGAGTCCGGCGATCACTCGCACGCTCGTCGACGTGGGGCTCGGATCGGCGGTCGTCGGTCGCACGCCGTTCTGCGCTGCGGCGCCGGCGTCGGTGCCGGTCGTCGGATCGCTGCTCGACGTCGATGTCGAACGGCTCGTCGCGGTCCGACCGACGACGCTCCTCGTGCAGCCCGCGGCGGCGGGCATCGACCCGACGCTGGTCGATCTCGCGAACAGGCATGACTGGACGCTCGCGCAATGGAAGCTCGATCGGCTGGCGGACGTCGAGCGCATGCTCGAAGAGTTGCCGGCGTCGATCGGGGGCGCGAGCGACGGCGTCGTCGTGGCGTGCGGTCGCCGTCGCGCCGGGCTCGCGGCGCTCGAGCGGACGCCGGTGGCGAACGACGCGCCGCGGGCGCTGCTCATCGTCTCGGTCGATCCGATGTCCGCCGCGGGTCGCGCGACCTTTCTCGACGAACTCATCCGCGGCTGCGGCTATCGCAACGCGATCGAGGCCGGCGGCTATCCCGACCTCTCGCACGAGGATCTCATGCGGCTCGCGCCGGACGTGATCGTCGTGCTGCGCGATCGCCCGCCCGACGCGAGCGAGGCCGAGCACATCAAGGAGCGAGTGCTCGCCGACGACGCTCTGCGGGCCCGCGACGAGTCGCGCTTCGCCATCTTCGCCGACGCCGACGTGATGCTGCCTTCGAGCGCGATCGTCGACGTCGCCGCGCGGCTGAAGACGCTCGTCGACTCGGTGCGCGCGCCGTGCGCCAGCGAGGTCGCGCGATGAACGCGCTCCGCCGTTACGGCGTGGCCGTCTTCGCGCTCGCGCTCCTCGCCGCGATCGGCGCGCGGCTCCTCCTCGGTTCGACCGGCTTCGGCTGGCCCGACGCGGAGATCGTGCACTATCGCGTCGCGGCCACGGCGAGCGCCGCGGCGGTCGGCGCCGCGCTCGCGATCGCCGGCCTTTTCCTGCAGGTCCTGTTGCGCAATCCGCTCGCGTCGCCGTTCGTGCTCGGCCTTTCGAGCGGCGCGGGCTTCGGCTACATGCTGGCGCTCTTCGTGGCGTGGCGATTCCAGTTCGAAGTGACCGGCGCGGTCGCCGGCGTCGCCGGCCCGGTGGTCGCCGCGACGCTCGGGAGTTTGGCGACGCTCGCAATCGTGTGGGCGATCGGCACGCGGCGCGGCGTCGCGGAGCCGGTGACGCTCGTCCTCGCCGGGGTCGTGGTGAGCGCGATCGCCGCAGCCGGTTCGACGGCGCTGCAGTCGCTCGTGCCGGCGGGACTGCGCGGCGACTTCGTCGGCTGGATGATGGGCCGGATTCCGGACGCGCCGCCGCGCGAATTGCTCGCCGTCGTCGCGGGGCTCGCGATCGCGGGAACGGCGCTCGGCGCGTGGCTCGGCCCCGCGCTCGACGCGTCGAGCCTGTCGGACGACGAATCGCTCGCGATCGGCGTTCCGCTGCGGCCACTGCGGGCGGCGCTTTTCGTCATGGCCGGCGTCCTCGCGGCGGCGACGGTGGCGCTCGCGGGACCGATCGCGTTCGTCGGCCTCGTCGCGCCGCACCTCGCGCGGCTTCTCCTGGGGGCGCGTCATCGCCTGCTTGCGATCGGCGCGAGCCTCGCCGGCGCGGCGCTCCTCGTCGCCGCCGACGCGGCGCGGCAGGGGATCGATCTCGGCGGCGGCCGCCTGCCGGTCGGCGTCCTGACCGCGCTCGTCGGCGGCCCGGTGTTCCTGTGGCTCCTCCGTTCGACGCCGTCGATGCGAGGTGACCAGTGATGCGCCTCGACGACGTGACGGTCGAACTCGGCGGGCGCGCCGTCGTCGAGGCGGTGAGCGCGTCGGTCGAGTCTGGCGAAGCGATCGCGATCGTCGGGCGCAACGCGGCGGGGAAGACGACGCTCCTGCGGGCGATGGCCGGATTGCTGCGCCCGCGCCGCGGCCGCGTGATGCTCGGCGATCGTCCGATGCACTCGCTGTCGCCCCGGGACCGCGCGGCGAGCGTCGCGTTCGTGTCCCAGCGCCCGCTGGTCGCCGCGGCGTTCACGGTGCGCGAACTCGTGGCCTTGGGGCGGTTCGCCCGACCGCGCGACGACGCCCGCGTAACCGCGGCGCTCGATCGACTCGGACTTGCTGCGTCCGCGGACCGGCCGTACCACGAACTCTCGGTGGGGCAGCAGCAGCGGGCGAGCTTGGCCCGGGCCATGGCGCAGGCCGACGCCCGGTCGCTCGTTCTCCTCGACGAGCCGTTCGCCGCGAGCGACCTCGGCGAGACCGCCCGCTCCGTGGCGGTCCTGCGCGAGCATGCGGCAGCAGGCGGCGCGGTGGTCGCAGTCCTGCACGACCTGAGTCAGGCGTGCGCGCTCGCAAGCACGGTTTGGATCTTGGACGAGGGGCGCCTCGTCGCGCGAGGGCCGACGCGCGAGGTGCTCGACACCGACCGGCTCTCGCGCCTCTTCGGCATTCCGTTCGACGCCGGCCCGTACGGACCGGTCGCACGATTACACTGAGCCGCGTGACGCAAGTCATCGTCGCGCTCGCGGTGATCACGATCAACGTCGTCTTCGGCCTGCTTGCGAAGAAGCAACAGGAAGCGAAACGACGCGAGGCGGCTGCGCGGCGCGAGCAGGCGCGGCTGGAAGCCGAGCGCACGGGCGGGACGACGCGCCTCGAGGTACCGGCCCCGCCGACCTCCGCTCCGACCGCCGCACCGGCCCCGCAACGCGGTCCGTTCGAGGGCGGTTTCGACCTGCGCGAGATCCTCGAGCAACTCGAGATCGGCCGGCGTACTCCGCTGCCGCCGCCCGCCCCGCCAGCCAGCCCGCCAGCCAGCTCGCTCCCCAGCTCGGCGTCGACTCCGCCGTTCCCTCAGCCGTCCGCACGAACCGCTCGGGGGGGTGGCGTCCCGCGGCCCGTGCCGCCCCAGCGCCCGGTCGCTCGGCCGTTGCCGCGCCCCACTCGACCGCAGGATGCTCGTCAAGCTCAGCCAGCGCCGCAACCGACGCCAAGCGGACCGCGACCCGCGCTGCGACCTCGGACCGGCGGCGAAGGTCGTGAGCGGCAAACCCTCGATCAGCGCCGCGCCCAAGGGGCTCGCGAGAGCGAGCTCGGGGCGCGACTCGAAGCCCGCAAGCGGGAACGCGAGCGGAGCGCCGCCGAACGGCGGGCCCGGCAGGCAGCGCGGAAGGCGTCGAGCCAGGCCCGCCAGGCTCGCGGCGTCGCTGCCCGCGCCACCCGTATGTCCGCCCACGTACAGCGCCCGCTTTCGCCCATCGCCCAAGCGGTTCGCGCGGTCCTCGGCAAGCCCGACTCGGCACGCACGGGGTTCATCGTGAGCGAAGTGCTCAGGCCTCGCGCCGAGGAACTCTGAGGCCCGCCGCCGCCGCGATCTCGCGCGAACGTCGGATGAATGGCGTCGATTGCGCGCGAAAGACGGGGTTCGGCGGTTTCGCTACACTCCCGCCCGCCGTCAAGGGCCCACGGGGTCCGTCGCGGCGTTCGCGCCGGAGTGCCTGCCATGATCGACATTCGGAAGCTGAAGGAACTCGTCCGCCTGATGGTTTCGAACGACCTCGTCGAACTGGACGTGCGCGACGAGCAGGAGCAGGTCACGATCAAGCGGCCGAACCCACAGGCGACGCCGGTGGTGATGCACGCAGCCCCGGCAATGCACCACGCTCCGGCGGCCGCGATGGGCGGGGGGCAGGTCACCGGGCACGGCGGCGGGCACACGACGTCCGCGGCGGCCCTCGCCGAGAAACCAGCGGCCCCGGCGGCCGGCGAACCGAGCGGGCCGGCGATCGAGAGCCCGATGGTCGGCACCTTCTATTCCGCCGCTGGACCCGGCAAGCCGCCGTTCGTTCAGGTTGGCTCGCACGTCGGTCCGGACACCATCGTGTGCCTCATCGAGGCCATGAAGATCTTCAACGAGATCAAGGCGGAGTGCAGCGGAACGATTGAGGCGGTCCTGGTGAAGAACGGATCACCCGTCGAGTTCGGCCAGCCGCTCTTCCGCGTGCGTCCGGACTGAGCGACGCGTTCCCCCGCACGATTGCTTCGACTCCGTCGCCCGCACCGAGCATGTTCAACCGAATCCTCATAGCCAACCGCGGCGAGATCGCGCTGCGGATCATCCGCGCCGCGAAGAGCCTCGGCATCGAGACGGCGTGCGTCTACTCGACGGCCGACAAGGACGGGCCGTGGCTTGAGCACGCGGATCGAACCGTGTGCATCGGCCCGGGCCCGAGCGCCCAGAGTTACCTGCGTATCGATCGCATCATCGCCGCAGCCGAGGTCACCGGCGCCGATGCGATTCACCCCGGCTACGGCTTCCTCTCCGAGAACGCGCACTTCGCCGAGGTCTGCCGGGACTGCAAGATCGCGTTCATCGGTCCGTCGCCGGAGGCGATGGGGCTTCTCGGCGACAAGGTCTCGTGCAAGAAGATGGCGAAGGCCGCGGGCACGCCGATCTTTCCGGGCACCGACGGCGCGATCGAGGACATCGACGAAGCGGTCAAGGTCGCGCACGAGATTGGCTTTCCGGTGATCGTGAAGGCGTCGGCGGGCGGCGGCGGCCGGGGGATGCGCGTCGCTCGTGACGAGGCCCAACTGCGATCGGGGATCGAGGCGGCGCGTCAAGAGGCGCTCGCCGCGTTCGGCAACGGCGCGGTGTACGTCGAGAAGTTCCTCGAGCACGCCCGCCACTTCGAGGTGCAGACGTTAGGCGACACGCACGGCAACGCGGTGCATCTCTTCGAGCGCGACTGCTCGAGCCAGCGCCGGCACCAGAAGCTCGTCGAGGAAGCGACAGCGCCGGGCGTCGATCCGAAGAAGCGCGACGAGGTCTGCCGCGCCGCGGCCGAACTCATCCGGCGCGCGAAGTATTCCGGCGCCGCGACGGTCGAGTTCCTCATGGACCGGCACCAGCACTTCTACATGCTGGAAGTGAACACGCGCGTGCAAGTCGAGCATCCGGTGACCGAGATGATCACCGGCGTCGACATCGTGGCCGAGACGATCCGCGTCACCGCGGGCGAGAAGCTCTCGGTCAAGCAGGAAGCGGTAAAGGCCAGCGGACACGCGATCGAGGTGCGCGTGAACGCCGAAGACCCGAACCGCAACTTCATGCCGCAGGCGGGGCTCGTCGAGACGTTCGTGGTGCCGGGCGGACCGGGCGTGCGCTGGGACAGCCATGTGCGCTCGGGCTATCGCATTCCTCCCAACTACGACTCGATGATCGGCAAGCTCATCGTGCACGGGAAGGACCGCGCGACCGCGATCGAGCGCATGAAGGTCGCGCTCGACGAGTTCAAGATCGGCCCGATCAAGACCACGATCCCGCTGCATCGCGAGATCATGGACAACGAGCATTTCGTGAACGCCACCCACGACATCCACTACGTCGAGCGATGGCTCAAGAATCGCTGAGCGCACCAGCATGACGAGCGACCTCGCCAAGAGCGTCACGTTCGACGACATCGTTGCCGCGCGGACCCGCATCGCCGACGGCGTGTTCGTCACGCCGTGCCGCGAGTCGTTCGATCTCTCCGACCTCACCGGTTGCGAGATCCACTCGAAGCTCGAGTTCACGCAGCGCACCGGCTCGTTCAAGGAACGCGGCGCCCGCAACGCGCTGCTCCTCCTCGACGAGGCGCGACGTCGCCGCGGCGTCGTCGCCGCGAGCGCCGGGAACCACGCGCTCGCGCTCGCCTTCCACGGACGGCAGCTCGGCATCCCGGTCACGGTGGTCATGCCCACGTTCGCGCCGCTGGTGAAACGCTCGCGCTGCGAGCGGCTCGGCGCCCGCGTCCTCCTCCACGGCGACACCATCGCCGACGCCAAGGTGCGCGGCGACGAGCTCGTCGCATCGGAAGGCCTGACGTACGTCCACGGGTTCAACGACGCGGCGATCATCGCCGGGCAGGGCACGATGGGGCTCGAGATCCTCGAGCAGGTGCCGGCGCCGGACGCGATCATCGTGCCCGTCGGCGGCGCCGGACTGATCGCGGGCGTCGCGCTCGCGGTGAAGCGACTGTCGCCGCGCACGCAGATCATCGGCGTCGAACCGCGCCGTTGCCCGAGCTACTACGAGGCGCTGCGCATCGGCCATCCGGTGCACGTGCCGACCCTGCCGACCTTGGCCGACGGCCTCGCGGTTCCGCAGGTCGGTGATCGGGCGTTCGCGATCGCTCGCGACAAGGTGGATCGCGTCGTCCTCGTCGACGAGCAGGAGATCTCGCTCGCGATCCTGCGCCTGGCCGAACTCGAGAAGGGCGTCGTCGAAGGCGGCGGCGCCTGTTCGCTGGCGCCTTTCCTCGGCGGACAGCTCGACGACCTGCGCGGCAAGCGCGTGGTGCTTTCGCTCTGCGGCGGCAACATCGACCCGACGATCCTCTCGCGGGTGATCGAGCATGGCTTGGCGCTCGACGGCCGCCTCACTCGCTTCACCGCGGTGATCCGAGATCGGCCCGGCGGTCTTGCGGCATTCGCCTCGACGATCGCGGCGGCCGGCGCGAGCATCAAGCAGATCCAGCACGAGCGAGCGTTCGGCGGACCGGACATCTCGACCGTCCAGGTGGATTGCACGGTCGAAGTCCGCGACTTGGCGCACAGTCGCGCGCTGCACGCCACGCTGGAGTCCAACGGCTTCCGGATCCTGACGAAGAGCCACGCGTAGGCCGGGCGAGCATTCGCGCCGAAGCGCTTCCCCGTCCGGGAATACTCGCCCGATGCGCGCCATCAGCGCTCCGAGAACGACCCCGCTCGCTGCGGCGGTCGAGACCGTGTCCGACCTTGGGAGATGCGCGGCGGCCAGAGCGCAGAGGCGTGCGAGAATGGGCACGGGCACGAGGGTGCGAGGTGAGCGACGTTCCGACTGAGAGCGATCTGTCTGTCCTGCTGAAGGCTGCGAGCGAAGGCGACGCTCGCGCTGCCGAGGCGATCGTCCCGCTTGTCTACGACGAACTGCGGGCGATGGCCAAGGCGACGCTCCGACGCGCCCGTCCGGGCGCGACGATCGAAGCGACGGGGCTCGTGCATGACGCGTACGTTCGGCTCCTCGGCCGCGACATGCAGTTCGCGAATCGGCGGCACTTCTTCTTCGCCGCCGGCCGGGCGATGCGCGACGTCCTCTGCGAGAGGGCCCGCCGCGCCGATCGACGCAGCGACGCCGAGCACGCCGCGCAGGAGGCTGGTCCGCGCGCCGCCGACGCGGGCGGGCGGGCGGCGATCCTTGCGATGGAAGAAGCGTTGCCGCGCCTTCAGGCCGTCGACGCTCGCGCGCACGACGTCGTCATGCTGCGATTCTTCGCCGGACTTACGTTCGAGCAGATCGCCGAGACGCTCGATGTCACGCCGCGCACCGTCGAGCGCGATTGGCGCTTCGCGCGCACGTGGCTGTACGACGCGCTGCGATCGGAGCACGGGCTCTCGGGCGTCGCGACCCTCGTCGCGACAGGCGACGAGAGCGAGGCGGGCTGACGCCCGGTCCACCGACGCATGAGCGAGCCACCGCCCTCACTCGAGCGAGCGCTCTTTGACGAGCTCGTGGATCTTCCGGCGGGGGAGCGGGAGCGCCGGCTCCGCGAACGATGCGGCGACGATGCGGCGCTGCGCGGGCGCCTGCAGCGCCTGTTCGACGTGGCCGACGAAGCGGCCCAGGCCGAGGGATTTCTCGGGGCGGAGCATCTGCAGTCGATGGGGGAGGAAGACGAGGGCGTCGCGGCGCTCGCTCCCTTGCCGCGCCCGTTCGGGCACTTCCGGCTCGTGCGGGTACTGGGTGCGGGTGGCATGGGGCTCGTCTACGAAGCCGAGCAGGACCACCCCAAGCGCAGCGTCGCGCTGAAGGTGATGCGCAGCGACATGGTGTCGCGCGAACTCGTGCGCCGATTTCGCCGCGAGACAGACACGCTCGCGCGACTCGAGCACCCCGGCATCGCTCACGTCTACGAGGCCGGGAGCGTCGCCGACGTCGCGCTGGGCGGCGCGCTCGTTCCGTACATCGCGATGGAGCTGGTGCGAGGTCGCACGCTCGACGATTTCGCTCGCAGCGCCGGTCGCAACGCCCGCGCGATCGTGGCCCTCCTCGGCGCGATCTGCGACGCGGCGCAGCATGCGCACGAGCGCGGTGTGGTGCATCGCGACCTCAAGCCCGCCAACATCATCGTGGTCGCCGCCGAGGGCGACCGGCCGCAGCCGAAGATCCTCGACTTCGGCATCGCCCGCCCGGTCGGCAGCGACGCGAAGCGCGGTGCCGCGACATTCGCCACGTCGACCGGACAGATCCTCGGGACGCTGGCCTACATGAGTCCCGAGCAGATGAGCGGTGAGGCGAACGCGATCGACGTTCGCACCGACGTGTACGCGCTCGGGGTGATCCTCTTCGAACTCCTGACCGGGCGATTGCCCTTGGACGTCCGCGACCTGCCCATCGCCGACGCCGCTCGCATGGTGCGCCACGACGACGCGACGCGGCTCGGCTCGGTCGACGCCCGCCTTCGCGGCGATCTGGAGACGATCGTCGCCAAGGCGCTCGAGAAGGACCCTGATCGGCGCTACCCGAGCGTCGCGGCGATGGGCGCCGATCTGCGCCGATTCCTCGCCGACGAGCCGATTCTCGCCAAGCCCACGACCCGCGTCGAGCGCGTGCGCCGCTTCGCCCGCCGCAATCGCGCGCTCGTCTGGGGGATGACGTCCACGATCATCGCGCTCTCGATCGGCGTGGTCGTCGCCGTCGCCTTCGCGATCAACGCCAACGCCGCGCGCCGCAGCGCCGAGTGGACGAGCTATCGCGCCGGCATCGCTGCCGCGAGCGCGGCCCTCGCGAATCATGACGTGCGCTCGGCGCGGCAATATCTCGAGTCGACGCCCGAAGGCCTGCGCGGCTGGGAGTGGCGGTATCTCAAGGGACGCCTCGACCAGAGCGTGGCGCAGGCGCCGGCCAAGTTCGACGAGCGCCTCCCGGTCGGGCAGGCGGAGGCGAACCTCACGGCATGGACCGTGATGGCGGTGTGCGCGAGCGCGTTGCCGGCGGAATGGCCGGCCGCCTGCGGAATGCCCGCAGTCGCCGAGCCGACTCCGGTCGCCGCGTCTGGCAGCGCGAGCCTCGTGGTCACGGATCAGGCGCGCCGCGCCGAGGTGTGGAGTCAGCCGACGTCGACGGGACCGCAACTCGTGGTTCGTCGTCGCTCCGAGGACGGGCGCCTCACGTCGAGCGACGTGCTGGCCATCGAGGGCTTCGACGGCGCGACGCTCGACGTCGTCGCGCTCAGCCCCGACGCGACCAGGGTCGGCGCGGTGCTCGTGCGCCCCGACGGGGCGCGCGCGTGCTGGTACTCGCGCGTCGCGGCCGGGCCGGCGGCCACGCTCGACGTGCGGAGCCATTCGGGCTTCAGCGTCGCCCTGACGTTGAGCGACTCCGGCGAGGTCGGCCTCGGCGCGGGTCCCGAAGGAAGTCCGGTCGTGTGGCGACCCGAACGCGGCGAAGTGACGCGCTTGGGCGGCGACGAGGGCGTTCGGGCGATCGCATTCAGTCACGACGGCACGCGCGTGGCGACGGGTAGCCAAGGCTCGACGCTGGCGCTCTTTTCGATCGACGGCGTGCCGCTCGAGAGCGAGCGGCGCCACGTCGAAGGCATCCAGTCGGTGCGCTTCTCGCCCGACGACACCGCGCTCGTGACGGCGTCGCAAGAGGGAACGATCGGACTGTGGTCGGCTTCGCGCACACCGGAAAACCTCTCGCTCGTCGCGATGCTCGTCGGCCACGCGGAGGAAGTGCAGGCCGCGGATTTCTCGTCCGACGGCCGCTGGATCGTGTCCGCTGCCCGCGACGGGACGATCCGCGCGTGGCCGACGGGTCGCGAGGGATTGTTCGGCGACGTGCAGGTCACGAAGAGCGCGTTCGGGCAGATCGACTTCGACGCCACCGGCGAGGTCGTGGTCGCGGAGTCGTTCTTCTCCGTCGCGCGCATGTGGAGCCTCGCGCGGCCGACGCCGGCGCTCTTGGCGGAGTCGCCCGTGTGGACCGATCGCGAGCGAGTGCTCGGCATGATCGCGTGCAGTCCGGACGCATCGAGCGTGGCGACGATCGAGTACGACTGCGTGCCGCGGATTCGCACCAGGGTCGGCGCGGCGCTTGAGGAGACGTGGCGCGGCGACGACGCGATGCGCGCGGTCGGTTACACCGTCGACGGCGAGGCGATCGGCCTCCTCGTCGGCGACGGATCGCCGTTCGCGCGGCTTCGCCGCTTGCCGTCCAATGCGCTCGTCGGCCTGCCCTTGCCGCGCTGCGCGAGTGCCGGCATGACGTCGACGCGCGACGGACGCCTCCTCCTGGTGCGCGACATGATCGACGAACGGCATCACGTCGCCTACGTGCTTGACGCGGCGACCGGCGCGCCGCGGTGTTCGATTCCGTACGGCATCGGCTGCGGCTGCGCCCTGGGCGAACTTCCGAACCGCCGCGCCGTGGTCGCGGTCGCCGAGCTCGAGCCCGACGGCGATCCCGATCTGGTGCGCGACGTGATCGTGCGGGACGCATGGACGCACGAGCGCGTCGCCACGCTGCGCGGACATGCGGCGCACACCTTCTCGCTCGCCTTCACGCCGGACGGACGGCGCCTCGTCAGCGGCGGACGCGACGGAATGCTGCGCGTCTGGGATACCGAGACATGGGAGGAAGTCGTCCGCCTCGAGGGTCCGGGCGGATACCTCTGGTGCCTGCGCTTCTCGCCGACGGGCGACGTCTTGGTCAGCGGGGGCTCGAACGGGATCTACCGCTTCTGGCGGGCGCCGTCGGGGCGTTGAGAAAAAACCGCGCTTTCGTGTCGGCCCTTCCTCGCCTCGAACGGCTGAGAGGAGGCGGCGCCGCGCCCCGGCGCGACCCAAGGTGGGTCGTGGCCCGACGGGGCGTCGCGAAGCACCCGAGAGAAGGACCAGCCGAGATGCAATCGAAGACGAGAGAGATGTGTGGAGCGATCGGAATCCTCGCGAGCCTCGCGACGGCGAGCGCCGCAATGACCCAGACGGTCACCGCGCTCGCCGACAACCGGAGCGGATCGATTTTTGCCACGAACAACGCGGGTCCGCCGTCCTCGGCGTCATTCGCGATCGTCCCTGAGACCAGCTACACGCCGGTCTACTTCACGCAGACCGTGACCGACGGCGGCGCGTCCGCCTCGCTCGACACCCAGTCGCAATGGTTGGGATTCGCTTCCGGCAACTCGACGACCGGCTTCACGGCGCACGCGGCGCTCGACGTCGCCCTCGGGGCGATCAGCGGCTCGTGCAACTCGACCGACCACGTCCAAGTCAGCTTCGGCGTGAGCGGGGTGCCAAGCGGCCAGACCATCCCGTTCAGCTTCCAAGGCTCGGTGACGAACACGTTCTCCTCGGCCACGGTGACCTTGGTCGGCCCCGGCGTGAACATGGCGTACGGGAGCTCGTCGTCGTGGGGACAGATCGTGCAGTTCGGCAACGGCACGTACACGCTCACCATTGACGCCTCGTCGTCGCTCACCGGAACCGGTCCGGACATCGGCAACCTCGACTACTCGGTGACGATCGAACGCGTTCCCACCGTTCCGGCGAATGACACGTGCGATCACGCGACGCCGATCACCGAGGGAGCGATTCCGGTCACGACCGTGGGCGCGACCGGGCAGTTGCCAATCTCCGCTTCATGCACCGGGGGGACCCCGCTGTCGATCTTCCACGACGTGTACTACCGATACGTCGCGACCGCGACCGGGACCGCGACCGTCTCGACGTGCGGCGGCCTCAGCATCGACACGGTGCTCGCGGTCTTCACCGGATCATGCGCAGGGCTCGAGTACATCGGCTGCAACGACGACGCGTGCGACCTGCAGTCGGCCGTCACGTTCCCGACGGTGTGCGGCGAGGCGTACACGATCGTGCTCGGCGGCTTCTCCCCCGAGCCGGCGGACGTGGGCAGCGGCACCATGACCCTGACGCAGACCGGCGGCTGCTTCCCGCCGGAGGCGTGCGCTCAAGCGTTTCCGGTGTACCAAGGGTTCAACAACGCCGCGAACTGGTACCCCTGGGCCGCCGACGTGGTGCTGCCCGCGAGCTGTGGTCTCGGCGGCGACTCGACGATTCACAAAGGCGCATTTTGGACGTGGACGGCGCCCGCGTCGGGGCAAGTGACGATCACGACCTGCGACACGCAGGATGTCCCGGTCGACTCGCGGCTCGCCGCCTTCACCGGCACGTGTGACGATCCGCAGTGGGTCGCCTGCAACGACAACGCGTGCGGCATCCTCTCGACGATCAGCTTCTACGCGACCTGCGGCCAACACTACACGATCGTCTTGGGCTCTGCGGACGGCACGATTGCGAACTGGACGCTTTCGATCTCGCAGGCCGGCGCCCTGTGCAACGATCAGTGCTCCGGAGCGACGCCGGTCTTCGCCGGCGACAACGTGATCACCACGATCGGCGCGACGGGCGCGACCGTGGTACCCGCGTCGTGCGGCGGCGGACAGCCGATGGTGATCGCCAACGACGTCTTCTACACCTACGCCGCCACCGCGACCGGGACGGTGTCGGTCTCGACGTGCGGCGGCGTCAACTTCGACTCGCGACTCGGCGTCTTCGCGGGTTCGTGCGCTTCGCCGACGTGGATCGCGTGCAACGACGACGGCCCGGGCTGCCACTTCTTCAGCTCCGCGCTCTCGTTCGCGGCCGAATGCGGGAAGACGTACACGATCGTCGTGGGCAACAACCCGGACAATCTCGGTCCGGGTTCCGGGTTGCTGACGATCACCCAATCGGGCACCTGTCCCGACACGTGCGAAGAGGCGGTGCCCCTCGCCCTCGGCGCGACGCTTGTGAGCACGTTGGGCATGACCGGCGTCGTCACGCTGCCGCCCACGTGCGAGGAGGGGTTCGGACTCGCCCTGCACAACGACGCGTTCTTCACCTATGACGCGACGGCCGACGGTACGGCGACGATCTCGACGTGCGATCCCGCGACCACCTTCGATACCCGACTCGCCGTCTATACGGGCACCTGCGGGTCGCTGAACTTGCTCGGCTGCAACGATGACTCCCCGGGCTGCGGCGTCATGTCGAATCTCAGCTTCCCCACGACCTGCGGCGAGCGCTACATCATTCAGCTCGGCGCCTTTGACAACAACACGGGGACCGCCTTGGTGACCCTCTCGCAGACCGGGACCTGCCGGAGCGCGTGCCCGGCCGACCTCAACCAAAATGGCTCGGTGGGCGCGGATGACCTCGCGGTCCTGCTCGGACAGTGGGGTGGCCCGGGTACCGGCGACCTCGACGGCAACGGAACGGTGTCGTCGGCGGATCTCGCGATCCTGCTCGGCGCGTGGGGGGCGTGCCCGTAAGTCGCATTCGCGTGCGAAGCGAGTTCGCGGCTGCATCGGCACACGACACGGGACGGAGCAACTGCTCCGTCCCGTGGTCGTGTTGCCTGGTCGTGTTGCCCGTCGTGTTGATAGCGGGGACTTGTCCTGGTGACGACCGCGAGCCGATCGCCGGCCGATGGGGGCGCCGTCGGCGAGGGCACACCGCCCATTTCGCAGATTCGCTCTTTGTCCCCTCACCACCTCGGTCGGTCGCACGGGTTCAGGGCGACCCCGTGGACGCCTCGGACTGCCGTGCATTGAGAGAGGAGTGCACGCCTTCGGGCCTCCCACGGCGGTTTCTTCCGGCGCGGCGCACGCCGCGTCCCGCACGCCATTGGAGAGCCGCCATGTACCACGCCCGCAGCACCATGCTCCTCGCCGCCGCCTTCGCCTCGTTCGCCATCGTCACGCTCGCCGGCGCCGCGGAGCGATCGATCCTCGTCGCAACCGCACCGCCGCCTCGCATCGCCGACGAGGCTCCAGTCTCCGGCGTCGCGTCCATGCCGAGCGCGATGGAAGGCGACTTCAACGGCGACGGCATCGTCGGCGTCGAGGACCTCGCCATCCTGCTCGGCCAATGGGGAGCGGAGAGCTGCGACGAGCCGACGGATCTCACCAACGACTGCACGGTCGACCTGAACGACGTCTTCGAGCTCTACCACAACTGGACCACCGTCGACGACTCGTGAGCTCCCTCCGACCACGCGCCGTCCGCCGCGACGGGGCTCCTCCGCCCGTCGTCGGAATCAGCGGCCGGATCGCGCCGCGGCACCTCCGGGGGACGCGTGGGGCATCGGCGGACCGGACGCACACACGTCCGGTCCGCTTGTCGCATGCGGCTGGTCGCGGGTCGCGCTCGGCCATTACGATCGCTCGTCGTGCAGGGCGTGCGAACATCGATGGCGAAGCCGGACGAACAAGCTCCAATCAGCGCTCGACTGCGCGACGCGATCGAAGTCGTGAACACGCCGTTTCGATTCGTGCAGGACGCGTTGCGGTTCCCCATCTCCGAAGGTCGGCGGTGGCGTCTGATCCAGGAGAGCCTGCGCGTTCGGCCGGCGCCGTTGATTGTCTACTCCGCGCCGAAGACCGCGTCGACTTCCGTCGCGACGGCGATCGAGGCGACCGACGCGTTCACGGTGATGAAGGTGCACCACGTGCAGCCCGAGCACTTCTGGCCGGGCGTCGGATGCACGCTGACGACGCCGGCGGGGGCGCTACGGCACAAGGCGATTGAGCAGCGCACCACTCGCGAGTTTCTGCGCCGGTACGTCGGTCCGGTGCGGATCGTGTCGCTGATGCGCGATCCGATTGCATTCAACGTCAGTAACTTCACCTACTTCGGCCGCTCGTACTGGCTTCGCACTGCGTGGCGGAGCGCCCGCTGGATGCCCGAAGAGGAGCTCGCGCGGCGATTCTTCGAGGGATTCCCGCACGAGTCGTCGAGCGTCTGGTGGCGAAGCGAGTTCGCGAAGACGATCGGCGTCGACGTGTTGGAGCGTCCGTTCGACCAGGAGCAGGGGTGGTTGACGCTTCGATCGGGGCGGTTCGACGTGCTCGTCCTGCGCACCGACCTCGACGACGCCGCGAAGTCGGCGGCGCTCCGCGCGTGGCTTCCCGAGGCGGGTGTGCCTGACGTGCGACGGCTCAACCAGAATGACGCCCAGGCGCCGCCGGAGCTGGCCGATCGCCTCCGCGAGGCGATCGCCCGCAGACCGGACTACGTCGATCGCATGCTCGACCTTCCGGCGTCGCGCTACTTCTGGTCCGAGCGCCAGCGGGCGGCGATGCGCGAGCGGTGGTTGCGCCCGGCACGCACGTAGGGCGGGCGTCGTGGCGACGTCGCGCACGTGTTAGCCTGCGCGAATGCCCGACGTCGCGCCGTCGCTCATGATTGCGCTCGCCGCGCTTGCGACAATCCTCATCGCGGCGTGGCTGGTCGGCGGTCCCGATCGCTCGCGTCCCGCGTGCCGCGGTTGCGGCGCCGACGCGCGGCCGCACGCCTGGTCGGACGTTCCGCGATGCACGTGCGGGCTCGCGCTCGATCGGCCCGGAAGCGTGCGGCTTCCGCGGCGACGATCCATCCGGTACGTGGTGGCAGCGGCGATCGTCGGCGCGGCAGCGGCGCTCCTCGGGCTTTGGACCGCGCGGGTCCACGCGAGCGGCCTGGGCTGGACCGGCGAACTTCCGACGTGGGTGCTGGCGGCGACGATGCCGCTGCGTCGCGACGACGACCGAGTCGCGACGGCGATCAACCGCCGGATCGAACTGGGGATCGAACTGGGCCTCACTCGCGACCAGGGGATCGAACTGGGCCTGACCCGCGACCACGCGACGACGCTCCTTGCCGCGGCGCTCGACGCGTGCGACCAGGAACCCTCGCGAGCCCGCACGTCCCTTCGCTTCGCGGTGCAAGCGCTCGCGCGACTGGCGGCGCCGGAAGGCGAACTGGGCCGACGCTGCGCCTCGCTCTTCACCGAGTCGCTCGACGCCATCGTGTCGACGACGTCGAACGGCACGAAGATCGCGCTGGCGCCGCAGGGGCGATTCGGCGAGAGCTTCGCCGGCGAACTCCTCGTGCGCCCCGACGAGGTGCTGGTCGACGGAACGGCGGTTCCGTTTCGCATGGTGAGCGGCGGCGGCGAGCCGATCGCGGGCCGATGGTGTGCGATGCGCGGCGAAGGAGTCTTCCTGATGGTGGACTCGATCCTCGCGACCGACGCGAGTTCGGTGCTGGTGCGCGGCGACGCCGTCCTCTACGGTCCGCTGAGTCCGCACGCCGCGGCGCAGCTCCCGGCGCAGTTCGGCGACGATCCGAGCGCGTGGGGTGTGCCGCTCGCGCGAGCGCCGTTTCAGAGGAGCGGCGTGCATAAGGCGGGCTCGTGGCTTCCGGCTTGGGCAGCGAGTCCAGGCGTGTCGTTCGGTCGCTGGGCGTATCTCCTCGACCCGTCGAGCTCACTTCAGCAGCCGTTCGAGTTCGCGGCGGTCAGGGTCGTCACCTGCGCGATCGCCGGCATCGTCCTTGGCGCGGTGCTCGCCGTCGTGCTCGGCGGCGCACGATGGCTTGCGCGGCGGCGCCCGCGACTCGCTCGCCCGCGATGCGCCGCGTGCGACGCGATCGTGCGCGGCGGCGCCGACGCGCTGCCGGAGCGCTGTAGCGAATGCGGTCGGTCGTTGGGCTTCGATCGCAGCGTGGTTTGGACACCGCGAACGATTCGCGCTGCGCCGCTCGCGGCGATCGTCGTCGTGGCGCTCGGTGGAGTCGCCGTCGCGGCTGCGTTCGACGGCCCCGAGCTCCTGTCGCGACTCGACGGCCGCGTGCGCTCGCGACTCGCGACGCCCGAGACGTACGCCCGCTGGGTCGCCGATGCCTGCATCGGTGCATCCGGCCGTTCGACGGGAAATCAGGGCAGGACCAACTGGGCGTGGAATTCTCGAGTGAGCGACCTGATGCCGGACGCGGCCATGGCGTCGCGGCGAGACGAGGAGTCGGCGGCGAGGACGCTTGGGCTCGTCGCGCGAGGCATCGTGGAAGGCTGGCGCGGCGCGCCCGAACTGGCGCCGGACGCGCCGCGACATGTCACCTGCGAGGCGCTGTGCGATCTCGCCCGCATCGTGAAGCGGGCGATGGACGCCGACGCCATCGACGGCGCTGAAGCCGCCGCTGCGATTCGGGCGATGATCGACGCTTCGGGCGTCGTCGATCTGGTCGCGCCGCTGTGTGTCCGCGCGGGCGCGCCGATCCCGATTGCGGATCGCAACTCGTACTCCGGCGCCAGCGTCTTCGTGCGCCGAGCTGACGCGGAGCGCGGAGCCGCGCCCGCGTGGTCGATGCCTCGCGATCTTGCGCTCACGGCGCCCGATCGACCGGGGGCGACCGAGGTCGCGCTCGAGTGGGCGGTGATCCTGCCGACGATGTCCGAGCAGTTCGAGCCTCTTCCGAGCGACGAGATCGATCGTCGGCTCGCGTCGCTACCGCTGCGCGGCGAGTTCCGAAGCTCGGTGATGGTGTTGGCGAACGAGCCTGGCGACATCCTCGTGACCGACCCCGCGCTGAACCCGCTCGCGCCGCCCACGCTCGTCGAGTTCGTGATCCAGCCGTTCGGCACGCGCGCCGAGTTTTCGGTGATCGCATGGACGTACGGGTTAGGCGTCACGCTTCGAGGTGCGTGGATCGTCGAGCTGCCGGACGGGCCGTTGCACGTCGACGTCCGCACGTGGAACTCCGCGGCGTGGTCCGCGCTGGGCATGCTGCCCGCCTCGCTGCCGGACGAGCTCACCATGCGTTTCGTGCCGCTTCCGACCGATGCGGCGTGGGAGGCGCGGCGGGCGAAGTCGCCCGGAATCGTGTGGAACGTGCCGACGGACGTGCGCGTCCGGCGCGCGACGGGCAAGCCGACGGTCTACTGGTCGGCGCCGGGCCGCATTCGTTACGTCGGTTCGCTGCCGCCGTTGCCGCGGCGATGAACACCGCGAGCGCGGACCGATTGGGCGTACCGATGGCGATTGACGCGACGAGCGGGAAGTCGGGGGGCCATACCACGCGACGCCGGGCGCGAACCCGAAGCGGCCCGCGCAGAAAAAGAGCGGCGGACGAGTGAGCTCGTCCGCCGCTCGGAGATGTTGCGATGGCCGATGTCCGCGCGCCCGATCGCGTGTTCGGTGGGCGGCGTTCAGTGCGCCGCGGGCTTCGTGGTCTCGCCGCCGGCCGTCTTGGCTCCAGGGGTCCCCGGAAGGATCACCATGTTGATCGCCTGGATCACGCCGTTCGAAGCCTCGATGTCCGTCTTGACGAGCGTCGCGCCGCCGATCGTCGACTTGCCGTCCTTGGTTTCGATCTTCACGGGCGAGCCGCCGATCGTCTGCACCTGCGAGAGCTTGGTGAGTTCGTCGCTGTAGACCGCCTTGCCCGGAACCACGTGGGCCGCGAGCACCTGCGCCAGCTTCGCCTTGTTCTCCGGCTTCAGGAGGTCCTCCAGCGTGCCCTTGGGCAGGTTGCGGAACGCTTCGTCCGTCGGAGCAAGCAGCGTGAACGGGCCCGCTCCCTTGAGCGCTTCGTTCATGCCGCTACTCTCGAGCGCCGCCAACAGCGTGGCAAACGTGCCCGTGCCGCGAGCGACCTCGATGACGTTGCCCTCGATGGGCATGAGCACCGCGTCGATCACGTGAATCACGCCGTTGGAGCAGACGATGTCCGCCTTCGTGACCTTCGCCGCGTCGACCATCAGCATGCCGCTGCCGCTCTTCAGGTCGAGGCGCTGTCCGAGGAGCGACGTCGCGAAGCTCAGCTTCATCGCGTCGGCCGCCTTCACGTTGCCGGCGACGACGTGGTACTTGAGAATCGCGGCGAGGCGGTCGTGGTTCTCGCCGGCGATGAGGCTGTCGGTCAGATCGCGTGGGAGTTTCGCGAACGCTTCGTCGGTCGGCGCGAAGACCGTGAAGGGGCCCTTGCCGTTCAGCGTCTCGACGAGCCCTGCCGTCTGAAGCAGCACCGTGAGCGTCTTGAAGTTGCCGGCCGCCACTGCCGTTTCCACGATGGTCTTCTGGCCAGTCACGGCGTCGGTGGCGCTCTTGACGGCGTCGTTGGCGTCCTTCTTCAGTTGTTCGCCGCCCTGACGAATCCGATCGCCGGTCGTGGGTCCGGCGGGTGCCTTGGCGGGAGGGGTCGGTGGCGTGGCGGGTCGGGCGGGCGGAGTCGTCTGCGCGACGGCGACCGCGGCGACGAGCGAGGCGGTCGCAAGAGCAAGGAGCGAGCGAGTCATGGGTGTGGTGTCTCGAGGTGTGCGATGGAGGGAGAACGCGACAACAGGCCGAGCCGGGGCCGACAACCAGCCCTGGTCGCCGAAACATGGCGACCCGTGAGCGCGGCGACACGGATTCGTGATCGCGCGCTGATGGATTCATGCAGCGTAGTGCACTTTCGCAACACGAGACACAGGCCGTATCGGGCGCATGCGGCTCGCGGGCCCGCACCACCCCGACCTGCGGACCTCCGACTCGTCCGCGTGGATGTGGATCGCGGCTCCAGAAGGTCGGAGAAGGGCCCGACTGCGCCTACGCGTCGCGTTCGGCTTGGCGCGACAGGAGTCCCGTGAGCACGCGAGTGCCGGTGAGGCCGTAGCGGCTCATCAGGAGCGGCACGAGCACGTCCAGCGACACGAAGAGGACCTCCGCTTCGGTGAGCCCGTGGCGCGCCGCGATGGTGGTCGCGTCGTCGCGCTTCGTGAATGCGTCGCTGGCGATCGCCCGCGTTTCCGGCGAGAGGCGCGGCTCGATGTCCCTGAACACCGCGCGGGCCGCTCGCCGCCGTGCCGTCGCGAAACGCTGCTTCGCCGCGTCTCGGTTGATGCCGAGTTCGCCCGCGATTTCGCCCAACGAGCGCTGTCGGACGAGGTGGTCCTCGACAAGGCGCCAGTGCTCCTCGCTGAGCCCGCCCGGCGACAGGAGCACCCGGCGCAGCCGCTCGAATCCCACCTCTTCCTCGTGCTCGTGCAGGTCCACGTCGTCCTCCGAGTGCGGCGCGGCAGGATCGAGGATCGCGTTCTCCGCCAAGTCGCCGAAGGCCCGTACGCGTCCGTTGCGTCCGCCCTTTCGCACGCGGTCGATGATCTTGCCGTGAAGCCGCGTGCGCAGCAGCGCTTCGAAGTGCTGAGCGTCCTTCGCGCGTTCGACAAGCGACTGCGGTCCATCGCGCATCGCGCTCCCGGCCAAGCTGTCGGACTGAAAGTCGGCGCCGCGAAGCCCGCGGCGTCGCAACTCGTGGCTGGCCCACGCGGTGAGCTGCTTGAAGATCTCCGCGATCGCCCGCTCCACCGCGACGCGCTCGCCGCTGACGAGCACGTGATAGAGCTCTGCGACCGACTGGGGGCGGGTTGCCGAGTCCGAACTCGCATGCGGCGCGCTCATGGAACCTCCCATGCTTATTCGCCTGAAGAGGAGTCGCGGTGGCAGGGGCTCGGGGAAAAAACATGTTCGCGTCGCGCTCACCGCGCGATGGTCTCGTCCGGTGTGGGATTGCCAAGCCCGCCGCGTGGCGAGCGACTTCCGTTTCAAGGTTCGAACACCGGCGCCGTTCCTCGGGCGCCCAGGAGGCCACCATGTGCTTCGCCAAGACAGCATCGACTCTCGCAACCGTCGCGTGCACGTTCGCGTCCGCGTCGGCGACCCTCGCCGATACCGGCATCGGCGACCAGACCGCGACCAACGCCACCGACGACTCCGGACTCGGCGCGATCCAACTCTTCGCCGGGACCGTTCAGATCGGATGCCTGGCGATCTGGCCGACCGGCGCCGACCGATCGTTTGTCACGCAGGACGTGTCGGCGGGCTTCGCCTCCGGCGGCGCGGGCAGTGACACCGATCGGTCGCCAGTCAGCGTCAAGGGGTTCTTCTCGTTCGCACTCACGGATCAGGCGCTCTCGCTCGCGGTCTTCGCGTCGGCGCAGCAGGATTGCCACGACGGTGCGTGCGAGGCCCGCATCACGATCGCGACGCTCGAGCCGATCGTGTTCAACCTGAGCGAGGACCGCTACGTGAAGATCGACGCTCCGCGCGCGGCGCGCGGTGCGACCTGGCGGCTGCGCTCGCTCGACGGACTCATCGAACCCGGCACGCACGGCGAATTGCCGCTCCTGCGGGCCGGCGCGTACACGCTGTCGTTTGAAGTCGCCGCGAACGACGCGGACGCAGGGCTCGACCTGTCGCTCCAGTTCCGACCGATCCCCAGCGCCGATGCCACCGGCGACGGGCGCATCGACGAAGCGGACCTCTCGTTCCTCCTGTCGTCATGGGGACCCCAAGAGTGCGGGCATCCGTGCGATCTCGTCCCCGATTGCGAGATCGACGCGTTCGACCTCGCTGCGCTCCTCGGGCAGTGGCCGGTCGAGCGGAGACGTTGATTCGCGGCGTCGGCCCGCGTGCATCCTCCGCGCACCGCACTCCGCGCGGACCGGCGCCGACGCGCCGGTCCGCGCTTCGTTGATCCCGGTGGAGAGCGATAACGCCCTCCATATGGGCTGGCGCACGCCTTTTCCCTTTCCCAAATGAACTCGGGGAAACGATCCGCCGATTCCTGAGCCGTCACGGAGTGAACTCCGGCCCGGGGCCGGGTTGGTTCTTCCGCTGGGGGACCCCAACGCCACTGGACGGCAACGGGGAAAGAAGGATCCAAGGTCATGCGCGAGCAAGCCTTCCCGAACGACAAGGATGTTCTTACGACCGGCGAAGTGGCGAAAATCTGCAACGTCGCAAGCCGCACGGTGAGCAAGTGGTTCGATTCGGGACAACTGAAGGGATATCGCATCCCCGGCTCGAAGGACCGTCGCATTCCCGTCTCGAACCTGCTCGCATTCATGCGCAAGCACAACATCCCGATGGACGGCCTGATGTCCGGCGCGCCGCGCGTGCTGGTCGTCGACGCCGACCGCGAAGTCGGAGAGACGCTGCAGCGCGTGCTCGCCGAGCAGACCAGCTACGACGTGCGCACGGTGTGCACCGCATTCGCGGCGGGTGTCGAGTGCGAGCGCTTCCGCCCGCACGTCATGCTGCTCGACGTGCATCTCACCGAAGGCGACGGCGCGAATCTCTGCACGATGGTGCGCTCGAGCGACGACCTGCAGATCACGCGCATCATCGGCATGAGCGGCAAGATCACCGACGGCCAGTCGACGCAACTGCTGACGAAGGGATTCGACTCGATCCTTCGCAAGCCGTTCAGCGTGCGGCAGGTCATCGAATCGATTGAGGGTGTCCACGCGGTCGTCTGACGACGCCCGCTGAGGGTAGACGAGCAAGCGCGGACTCTTCCTCGTGTAGCATGACGTCCATGCTCCACGCGACGGAGGCCGCGCTTGTTTTCGTGGGCGGCGCGGTCGGAAGCGGACTGCGCTTCGGGACGTTGCGGGCCGGCACCAAACTCGGCCTCTACGCGTCTTCGGCACTCGGCATCCTGAATCTGACCGGTTGTCTCTGCGCCGGCATCGCGGCGGAAACCGTCGCCCGGAGCGGCCTGTTCGGGCTGGCGCCGCCGCTCGCGCAGTCGGTCTTCATCGGCGGCGTGTTAGGCGGCTACACGACGGTGAGCGCGGTCTCGATCGAGTGCGCGACCGCCGAGGAAGGACCGCAACGACGCCGCGTCCTGCTCGAGGCGGGACTGACGCTCATCCTTGCGGCGCCGACCGTGCGGCTGGGCATGGGGCTCGCGAGCACCGTCGCCGCGCTCGTCGCGGGGAGCGGGACATGAGGTCCCTCCTCGAACGCGCGCCGGTCGTCGTTCTCGTCGCCGTCGGCGGCGGATGTGGCTCCCTTGCGCGAGTCGCGGTCGCCGACGCGTGCTCGGGCGCGCTCGAGCCGTGGCTCGCCACGAGCGCGATCAACTTTGTCGGTTGCGTCCTCGCAGGATTCGCGTGGGCCCGCATCGCGCACGGCGCGAGCGAGCGTCATCGCGTGCGGCGCTTGAGCTGGTCGGCGTTCGTCGTCACCGGATTCTGCGGCGGCTTCACCACGTTCTCCGGCTTCGGCCTGCAGACGGCGCTCCTCGCCGGAGGCGGCGCGCTCGGCGCAGCGCTCGGCAGCTTCTGGCTCACGATCGTGGTCACGCTCTTTGGCGCGAGCGCCGGCGTGGCGCTCGGTCGCGCTGGTTCGCGCGCCGGCGGCGGCGACCGCCGCTGACTCGCGCCGCGTTCGCTATCGTGCCGACTCTCCGATGCGCTGCACGCTCGCTCAGCTCAATCCCACGATCGGCGACATCGACGGAAACGCCGCGCAGATCGAGGCTGCGATCGCCAGCGCGACGAGCGCCGGATCCGACCTCGTGGTGACGTCGGAGCTCGCGATGCTGGGCTATCCGCCCCGCGACCTTCTTCTCCGCGACGGCGTCGCCAAGCGTTGCCTCGCCGAAGTGGAGCGCATCGCGCGGCGGTGCACGTCGCTCGCGGCGTTGGTCGGTTTCCCGCAGCCGTGGCCGAACGGCCCCCGCCCGTACCGCAACGCCGTCGCGTTCTGCCGTCACGGCGCGGTGGAGGCGGTGTACGCGAAGCGACTTCTGCCCACGTACGACGTCTTCGACGAGGATCGCTACTTCACGCCCGGCGATCGCCCGCTGGTCGTCGACGTCGGCGGCGAGCGCGTGGGTGTCCTCGTGTGCGAGGACCTGTGGAAGGCCGACGACGCCGGAGCGCCGCGCGGATACCTCTCCGATCCGGTCGGCGAGACGCTCGCCGCCGGCGCGACGACGCTCGCGATCCTTTCCGCGTCGCCGTTCGTCGTCGGCAAGGACGCGAAGCATCGGCAGCGGCTGCTTGAACTCGCGCGGCGCGGCGTGCGCGTCGTCGCCGTGAACCAAGCCGGCGGCAACGACGATCTCGTCTTCGACGGGCGCTCGCGAGCCTACGCCACCGGCGGCCCGCTGGTGGCGCGGCTCGCGCCCTTTGACGCGGACGTGCGCACGGCGTCGCTGGACGGCGCTGCGGTCGATGAACCCGCGACCGATCCCCTCGACGAGATCGTCGCTGCCCTGGTCACCGGCATTCGCGACTACTTCCGGAAGACCGGCCACACGCACGCGATCCTCGGGCTCTCGGGCGGCATCGACTCCGCACTTGTGGCGACGCTCGCGACGATGGCCCTGGGCACCAAGGTGCGCGGCGTGCTCATGCCGTCGCGCTTCTCCTCGCAGGGCTCGATCGACGACGCCCGCGAGTCGGTGCGCCGGCTGAAGCTCTTCGACTCGATCGCGCCGATTCGCGCCGCCCATGAGATCGTGAGCGCGTCGCTCGCCGAGTCGTTCGGTCCGATCGACGGCGTCGCCGACGAGAACATGCAGAGCCGGCTGCGCGGTCTCTTCCTCATGGCCGCGTCGAACAAGTTCGGCGGCCTGGTGCTGTCGACGGGGAACAAGAGCGAACTCGCGGTCGGATACGCGACGCTGTACGGCGACATGGCGGGGGCCCTTGCGCCGATCGGCGACGTGCTGAAGACGACGGTCTGGGACATCGCTCGCCACCTCAACCAGCATCACCGTCGCTACGGCTTCGACGAGGAACCGATCCCGCGCAGCTCGATCGAGAAGCCGCCGTCGGCCGAGCTTCGGCCGGATCAGACCGACCAGGACACGCTGCCGCCGTACGAGCAGCTCGACGCCATCGTCGAGGCCCGCATCGAGCGCGAACAGTCGGTCGAGTCGATCGTCGCGTCGACGTCACTCGACCCAGCCGTCGTTCGCCGCTGGTGCCGGGCGATCGACCTCGCCCAATACAAGCGGGATCAGGCGGCGATCATCCTGAAGATCAGTCCGCGATGCTTCGGCCGAGGCCGGCCCATGCCGATCGCGTCCCGCGGCGATTGATCGTTTCCGCCGGGCCCGGCCTGTCTGCTTGGCTCTGTTCGACGCCGGAACATCCGTCAGACAGAGCTTGGACGGGAGCGCCCGGGACATCGTGGTAGCGTTGCCACGCGCGAATGCCGCCCGCGCGCGGACCTTCGGATCGGCCGCCACCTGCCGCCTCGTTCACCACGTCGGGTGCCGGCGGAGGTTTTTTCGGGTCGTTTTCCGATTTCTTCCCGGTCGTTCCGCGCAGGTTCCGTATTTCCTCAGGAGCGAGGCCGGCGGCGCTCCATCCCGATCGCCGCTGGCTCGCGTCACCCCTTCGCAAAGGAGTCAACGATGCCGCGTCCGGACCGTCGCCAAGGGCAGTCGCTCGTCCCGTCGCTCTTTCTGCGGGCGGTTCCCGCCGCCGCCGCGTTCGTTGCTGCCTCCGGCGCCGTCGGCGGCGTGACGCTCCAGGGTGTGGCTTGGGCCAAGGTCGTCGACGGCCAGACCTACCACGGCGTCGATGTCTTCGCGACGTTTGGCTCGCCGCTGAATCGGCTGCTGAGCGTGTTCAACACCTCGGTGCAGCTCAATGCCGCCGGCACGTTCTTCAACCTCCCGAACGTCGGCGACTTCGTCTCCGCGAAGCCGACGATCTTCGATCCGCAGGAACTCGAGGACATCGACACGTTCGTGGCGATCGGCGGATCACAGCTCCAGGATTCGGGCTTCTTCTTCTTCGATCCCTCGTGCCCACAGGACGCCTTCGTGGGATCGAGCGGCGAATCGACCTCCGGCGGTTGGTACAACTCGCCGCCGACGAACGGGATCCAGACCGCGGGGCCCGACCTGCGGGTGCGCGTGGCCCGGTTCGTGATCACCGACAACGCCTACTTCCCGGGCGCGAGCGTCTCGTGCGCGTGGACGGTGGGCTGGGAGCCGTCGTTCCCGGAAGGCGCGGCATTCGCGAATCCGTCGGGCACTTTCTACTTCACTGACGAGCTCGGCGCGCCGCCGATCGACGAACCTGGCGAGAGCTACGACTTCGAAGGAAACGGCGGCTACGACGGCAACAGCGGGACGCCGGTGACGGTGCCGCCCGCGCCGCTCGGCTCGCTCGCCGGGAAGGAAGTCATCTGGACCTCGCCGGGCGGCTGGGTCGTCGGATGGCACCTGAACGGCCCGGCGCTTGAGGTCGCCGAGTCGATCACGGACGGCCAGCCGCTGAACACGGTGGTGGCCGCGGCCGCCGACCTCGACGGCGACGGCGATCGCGACTTGGTGTGGCGCAATCCCACGACGCAGCAACTCATCGGCTGCATCGTGACGGATGGAGTCGTGACGCAGTCCGGACCGATCGCCGCTCCGGGCGCGCCGGTCGCTGCGTGGCAATTCCTCGGCGCGATCGACATGAACAACGATGGCCGCGCCGACATGGTGTGGCGCAAGAGCGACGGCGGCATCGGACAGGTGCGCGTGTGGCAGATGAACGGACTCACGCGCGAGGCGAACGTGCAGATCGGACTGTCGCCAGGCTTCGAGTTCCTCGCGCTCACCGACCTCAACAACGACGGCAAGGGTGACATCGTGTGGCGGCTCAGCAGCGGCACGCTCGTCGCGTGGATGGGGCAGGGGCTGTCGGCGCCGAAGGTGAAGAACCTCAAGTTCTGTCCGACCATGCCCGGCGCGTCGTGGGAGTTCCTCGCGGCGGGTGACCTCGACGGCGACGGCGACGGCGACCTCCTGTGGCGCAACAAGCAGACGCTCGCCGTCGAAGGTTGGCTCATGCAAGGCGTGAAGCGCGTCGGCAGCGGCGTGATCGCGCAGAGCTTCAGCCCGATGTGGCAGCTCGCGGACATGGCCGACGTCGACAACGATGGCGACGACGACATCGTGTGGCGCAACACGCTCTACGACGGCGTCAAGGTGTGGCAGATGCAGGGCCTCGTGAAGGAGGCCGCCGCCCAGGTCACCTCGGTCGGAAGCGGCTGGGCGGTCCTTCGCTGAGTCGCGTCGAGACGCACGACGCGTCGCCTACCGACGCGCGGCCTGCGCGCGGTTTCGTCGCGTCGAGCCGTGCCGGTCCGCGATGCGGAGCGCGCGGTATTGCTCGCCGCGGGGCTGTCGGCTCGGCACGCTCATCAGGCGATCTTCGCCGACCAGATACGCGGTGAGCAGGTTCCCGTAGGCGCAACCGGTGTCGACGTTCACCACGATCGGCTCGTCGTCGTCCTTGCGGAGCACCATCGGTTCGAGCAGCGGCTTGTGGCCGACGACGATCAGTCCGTCGTCGCCGCGATAGCGCTCCCACCAATGCGGCTCGCCGTCGTCGGACTTGATGTGGATCTTCACTTGGTCGGGCGTGCGTGCGAGACCGAGCTTGGGCTCGATGCCGCCGTGCACCACCGTGAAGCGCCGCGAGCCGTTCTGCGAACTCGTCGTGCCGCGGCGCTCGACGTTCTCCTGCGCTTCGATGAGGAGTTCGGTCGCCTGACGCAAGATGCGCTTCTTGCGAAGCAGGTGCCACGTGGTGCGCTCAGTGCGCGCGAGATGTTCGGGATCGACGCCCGACTCGGCCTGCACGATCGCGAGCAGCATGCGCTGATCGTGATTGCCGCACACGAGCGCGATCGGTTGACCGGCCTCGCGACGATCGAGGATCTCGCGGACCACGACGTGCGGCGTCGGTCCCTTGGTGAACAAGTCACCGACGAAGACGAGCGGCAGTTCGCCGCGGGCGCGGTCGATGTCGTTGAGGAGTTCGCGCAGCTCGTCGCCGCAGCCGTGCACGTCGCCGACCACCGCGGTGTCCGCGTAGGCGCTTCGAGGGAATCCGACCATCCGTGTCGACCTCCCGCTGATCCTTGGCTCGACGTGCCGTCGCGCGGCGCGAGCGATCCGCTCGCGGCGGACGCGGCGAATCGTACCGCGTGGCGAGCCAGCGATTGTCAAGATCGCGCGTACTCGTCGACATCGTCCGGAGGCGCGACTCGCTACCGTACGCGAGACTCCGATGCCCGCACCGATCCGCGTCCTGCCCGCGCTGCTCGTGAATCAGATCGCCGCCGGCGAGGTGGTGGAGCGCCCCGCGAGCGTGGTGAAGGAACTCGTCGAGAACGCGCTCGACGCCGGGGCGAAGCGAATCGACGTCGCCATCGAAGGCGGCGGACGCGAACTCATTCAGGTGACCGACGACGGCTGCGGCATTCCCGCCGAAGAGCTGCCGCTGTCGGTGGCGCCGCACGCGACGAGCAAGATCAGTCGCCCTGAGGACCTCGAGGCGATCGCGACGATGGGCTTCCGCGGTGAAGCGCTCGCGTCGATCGCGAGCGTGGCCCGGGTCACCATCCTGTCGCGGACGGCCGACGCGGACGCCGCGGCCGAGATGCAGGTCGAGGGCGATCGGGTGCAGCCGCCGCGGCCGGCGTCCGGACCGCTCGGGACGACCGTGACCGTGCGCACGCTCTTCTTCAACACGCCGGCGCGGCGGAAGTTCCTCAAGAGCGAGTCGAGCGAGGCCGGGCGGATCGCCGACACGATCGAGGCGATCGCCCTCGGGCACCCGTCGGTTCGCTTTACGCTGCGGAGCGAATCGCGGGTGATGCTCGATCTCGCCGCGACCGACGACCCGAAGCGACGCGCCCTCGATGTCCTCGGCAAGGAGCACGAGCCGAAACTCCTCGAGGCCGAGGGCGAAGACGGCGCGGTCACGGTCTGGGGGCTCGTCGGACGACCGGAACTCGCCCGGCCGTCGACGAAGCACTTGCGGATCCACCTCAACGGTCGACCGGTCGCGGACCGCGCGATCATCCACGCGCTGCGCGAGGCGTATCGCGGACTCATCGAGCCCGGCGCGACGCCGATGGCGGCGGTCTTCCTCGAGCTCGACCCGCGCGAGGTCGACGTGAACGTGCATCCGGCGAAGACGGAGGTGCGCTTCCGCCAGCCGTCACTGATCCACCAGGCGGTGCTCCGCGCCGTGCGCCGGGCGTTGCGGGCGGCGGACCTCGTCCCGGCGTTCGAACTCGAATCGGCTCCGACGCCGTGGCGCATCAATGGCGGCGGCGACGGCGGCGCGGCTCCATCGTTCGGCGGCGGAGGATTCGCCTTCGCCCGCGCGGACGTCCAGTCACCCACGCCGATCGTCTACGAGGACGTCGCTCGCGGACTCGGACCGAAGCCGTGGGAGACGGCGACGAGCGCGTCGCCGCTTCCGACGATCGCCCGCGCGGTCGAGATCCTGCAGGTCCACTCGTCGTACGTCGTCACGCAGGACGAGCAGGGGATCCTGATCGTGGACCAGCACGCGCTCCACGAGCGGGTGATGTTCGAGAAGCTCTTCGAGCGCATCACGCACGGGCCGCTCGAGCGGCAGCGCTTGCTCGTACCCGCGATCATCGAGGCGTCGCCACGCGAGATCGAGGCGCTCGACGACTTGCGGCCGCTCCTCGATCGAGTCGGCGTCGACGCCGAGCCGGCCGGGCCGCGTTCAGTGGCGATCTACGCGTTTCCGAGCCTCCTCTTCGAGCGCCGCGTCGATCCCGCGGAGTTCGTACGCGAGTTGCTCGGTCGCGCCGCCGACGGCTCGCTCGCGGGCGGGGCGGCCGACACCGAGGCGGCGCTCCACGAGACGCTCGACATGATGGCGTGCAAGGCGGCGATCAAGGCGGGGGACCGGCTCACGCCGGAGGAGCTCCGCGATCTCCTCGCGTGGCGCGAGCGCGTCGAACGGTCGACGAACTGTCCGCACGGACGCCCCACGAGTCTGCGCATTACCCTGCGCGATCTCGAGCGACAGTTCGGCCGCGGGTGAACTCTCGGTCACGCGACCTGATGCGAGCGGCGTCGCGGGCGATGCATGTCGCATTCCGACGAGGCTTCGATCGTCACCTTGGTGATGATCTCGTTGAACTCGGTCTTGCCGGTCGCCAGGGTTTCCTTGATGTACGGCACGCACATGCCGCATCCCATGCCGCAGCCGGTGTTCGCCCGCACTTGGGCGAAGGTCCATCCCCGCGCTGCGGCAAGTTCCTTGATCTCCTCGAACGTGATGTCCATGCACACGCAGCGGTCGATTCGAAGCATCGGGGGGCTCGGTGAAGGAGCGGGGAGGAGAGCGGCCGTCGTCAGCGCGGGTCGTACGACGAATCGTCGTCGGACAGGAACCCATTCTGCGGGTAGCCGAGCACGTCGTCCAGCAGTTGCTGCGTCGCGTGCATGCCTTCGCAACATTGCGCGCACGGACGCACATGGCCATCGAGAAATGCGCAGTTCGCACAACCGACGTGCCGAAATGCCTGTCCGCCCGCGTACACGGTTCCGAGATCTCCTTCGACGCTCGCCGACGGCGCTCGCATGAACTTGTTCGCGCCGCCTTTCCATCCGCCGTCGCCGAAGAGCGCCGTCTCGCTCGGGCGCCGATGCGCCGCTGCGGGAACGCCCAATCGAGCGTTCGCCCAGCCGTCGATCCACTGACCGTTCGCTCCGAGTTCGGGTAACCGCCCCTCGGCGCCGATGAACGTCGTGTTGTAGTTGTAGCCCGTGGCCGGATCGTTGCCGAAGGTCGACGCGCCGACGAACGACGGACACTGCATCACCTCGGTCGGCACGTCGGTGAAGTTCCAGAGCGGTCCCGGAACGACGGTGCCGTCGGGGCGCTGTTCCCAATCCCACGCGACGGTGCGCATGCCGCCCGGCGCGATCTTGTAGACGATCGCCGCTGGATAGCAGTCCTTCCACACCGTGGCGTAGCTCGTCGCGGCCATGGCCATCTGACGCAGGTTCGACATGCAGGTGGCGCTGCGCCCGGATTCGGCGACCATGCGAAGGCCGGGAACGAGGATCGACATGAGGACGACGATCACGCCGATCGTCACGCCGACTTCGACGAGCGTGAAGCCGCGGCGGCTCATGTCCAGCTCCCGAGCAGAATCGCGAGATCCGCGGCGTCCACCACGCCATTCGCGTCGAGGTCGGCCGCGCCGCCGCTCGTTCCCCACGCGCCGAGGAGCATCGCGAGGTCTGCGGCGTCGACCGCGCCGTTGCCGTCGAGGTCGGGCGACGGAAGCTCGGGTGCGACGTCGGCGAACGCGTCGACCTCCGGCGACACGCCGAACGACGTCGAGCCGTCGACGCGTACGTATCGGATGCGGTCGAGCCCGAGCGCGCCGATGTCGATGCCTGCGCCGCCGCCGGAGCCGCCGTACGCCGCGATCAACGACGGCCACGCTCGGCCGATCATGCCCGGACCGCGCAGCGCCGGATTCACGGGTCGCGTGAAGTCGGTGAGCACGGCGCCCGGTGCGGTGGCGTACGGTCCGACGTCGACGTAGCCGAGCGTCGGGAACGGTCCGTCCGCGACGACGTTCGGGACCGGCGTCCACGTGACGCCGTCGAGGCTCACCGAGATCGCGCCGCCCTCGGCGAACATGCCGCCGACGAGACCGCTCGGCCACGCGGCGTCGGAGGCGAACGCGTTGCCGAAGACGAGGAGGTCGATCCCGTACGGGTTCGCGGGATCGTCGAGGACGTCGTGATCGAACGTGACCACGAGCGAGCCACCCATGCCGAGCGAGACGATCTCGCTCGAGAGGAACGCCGGCTGAAACGGCGTGACGACTTGCGGTGCGAAGCCGTCGCCAGTCATGCGCTCCGGCGAGCCGAGCGCGACCTGCGGGTTGGTGTATCCCGACGCCGCGCCGATGCCCGCGACGTAGCTGACGATGCCCGTCGCGAACGGGCTGTCCGCTTGTGTGTGTCGATTCGCGGCGAACGGGGCGATGACGAATCCGAGCGCGAGCCACGTCGCCGTCGCGACGTTCCGCCGCGAGGCGTTCCTGCGCGCGCTGGTCGCGCGACGCGAGTCCAAAAACATCCGTGCCAAGGCAAGCCTTTCCCGCTTCCGGAGTCGCGCCGGAAACGAAACGCGTCAGGCGTCCGCCGAGAGTTCGGCGAGGCCGACGACGTGCGAGTGCCGAGGCAGGTCTTCCGACTTCGAGTGCTGCGGCATCGGCCTTCCCGGCGGCGCGTGCGACTCGGGCGAGTCGCGTTCGAACCACTAGTGGCGTTGTCGATGCAGCCGGTCGATCGCCCGTTGGAGCGTCGACCTCACCCGTTACGGCGGCGCGTCCGTGGCGGTCTTTCACCGCCTTCCCTTGCCGTCGCCGATCGGCCCCGCATGGACGAACGCGACCGTGGTGCGTTCGTCGACGGAGCCGAGGGCGGCGGCATCGGCGACTCCAAGTCACCGAGCACCTCAGCGACGCCGAGTGTACTCGACGCGCGGAGCCCGAGCGTCCCGCGGTGCGCCGGGCGGCGCACGACCGCGGGTCGCTCTTCGCGCTTCCGACGGTCGAGGCATCGTCGGCTTCGTTGACACTCGTCGCGGGCGTCCCGTACATTTCGACCTTCTGCGCACGCGGCTCTCTCCGAGTCCGCGCGACCGCCGCTGGCGGCCGCTTCTGTGCGATCGCTTCTCCGGTGCGGTCGAGTGACCGCGGTCTTCGACAACTCTCTCTGATCTCTGGAGCTCTCCCCGATGCGACCCTACGTCCGTGCCCGTGCTGTGTTGGCGGCGGTGACCCTGCTTGCGACGGCGACGGGACTGACGGCGAACGCGCTTGCTCAGGATGGCGCGACGTCCGCTCCCAGTGGCGGTTCCAACGGCGCGGCCGCCGCGGTCGCTCCGCAGGGCGCGTCGAAGCTCCAGCAATTGAAGCAGTTCCTGCACCTGATCAGCATCGCGAAGCCCGACGTCGCCGCGTCGCAGGGACAGGCGCTGCTCGACGCGGGGCTCACGGCATCGGAACTCGCGACGCTCGTCGACGAGAACGACCTCGCCGAGAAGTTCGACAAGGTGGCGTCGCGCGGCCGCGGCATGGCGGGCGTCGACGAACTGGTTCAACGCTATGAGCAGATGCTCCGCGAGGGGCGCCTCGAACTCGCACGCCAACCCGCGCGCATCGAAGAGTCGATCAGGCAGTTGAGCGGCACGCTGCGTCAACAGATGTTCGCTCGCGAGCGGCTCGCCGCCGCCGGCGAGTACGCGGTGCCGAAGCTCCTCGCGGTGGTGACGTCGGGCAAGGATCCGACGCTGGAGATCGCCGCCACGCAGGTGCTGGTGTCGATGAAGCGTCTCGCCGTGATGCCGCTCGCGGCGTCGCTGATGAACCTCGATCCGATCAGCCAGCGCAAGGTCGCCGACATGCTCGGCGAGATCGGCTACCCCGCAGCCGCGCCGTTCCTCGTTGAACTCGCGACCGATGCGAAGACCCCGGGTGATGTGCGCGACGCCGCGATGCGGGCGTTCCACCGCATCGGCGCCGAGGCGGCGGATCCGTCGGCGCAATTCACGGCGCTCGCTCGCCGGTTCTTCCTCGGCGACGAGGCGCTCGTGGCGTATCCGGACGAGCCGGTGAACAACGTCTGGACGTACGACAGCATCCAAGGACTGCAGCTCACCCCGGTGCCGACGCAAATCTATCGCGAAGTGATGGCGATGCTGCTCGCCCGCAAGGCGCTCTCGTTCGATCCGGCGAATCGCCCCGCACTCGCGATCTACGTGGCGAGCGACCTGCGCCGCGAGAATCGCATGGCGAAGGACATGGTCGATCCCATCTTCGGATCGTCGGCGTATTCGCCGAGCTTCTTCGCGATGGCCACCGGCCCGAGCATCGACCAGTCGGTGATCGGCCTGGCGGTCGACCGCAAGGACACGGCGCTCGTGCGCGACGCCATTGCCGCGATTGCGCAGACCGCGGGTCGCAACTCGCTCGTCGCGGGCGAAGGCCGTCAGCCGCTGCTCGAGTGTCTCCGGTATCCCGAGCGTCGAGTGCAGTACGAGGCGGCGCTCGCGATCGGTGGATCGCTCCCCGATCGGACGTTCCCCGGCGACTTCTCCGTCGTGCCGATTCTTGCGAGCGCGGTGCGCGACGCGGGCATGGTGAGCGGGGCGGTGGTCGCGGCGAGTGAAGAGGATCGCCGTCAACTTTCGGGCCGTCTCTCGACGCTCGGATTCACCACGATGACCGGTGCGCCGACCTTCCCGGAGTTCGAGCCGCAGCTCGTCTCCGCTGGCGGGCTCGACATGCTGGTGGTCGCGGGCAGCGCGGACTCGATCAAGGCCGCCGTCGACGCGGCCCGCATCGCCGGCATGTCGGCCGCGGTGCCGGTGGTCGCGGTGGTCGCTGAAGGCGAAGTCGCCCGCGCGACGCAAGCGTTCGCGCTCGACTCGGGGGTCGTGGTGTGGCCAGCGAACGGAACCGATGACACGTTCAAGGGCGCGGTCACGCTTGCGTTCGATCGCCAGTCGGGTGGCCGCATCGCCGAGGACGAGGCGATGGACTACACCGTGCGAAGCCTCGAGGCCCTCAAGAACATCGCGATCTCGAACAGCCCCGTGTTCTCGATTCGGGACGCCGAGAAGCCGCTGATGGACGCGATGGACAGCCGTCAGGGCGCGCTGCGACTCCTCGTCGCCGACGTGGTGGCGCTGATCCCGGGCCCCGGCCCGCAGCGGAAGCTGATCGATGCGGCGCTCAATTCGGCCGACGAGGCCGAGAAGATCGAGTTGCTGACCCGCGCAGCGGCGAGCGCTCGCCACTTCGGCAACCAGGCCGAGCCGCGCCAGATCGACGCGTTGCGCGATCTGATCGCGAAGTCCTCGGGTCCCTTGGCCGATGCAGCGGGGCGCCTCTACGGAGCGCTCGATCTCTCGACCGCCGAGACCATCAAGCTCATCACCGCGGGCTCCGCACGAAACTGACCAGCGAGTACACTCGCTGCCCGACATTCGCCGCCCGACCGCGCGTCGGGCAGCGCCACGCCGCAGGCCCCGAGGCCTCGCGGTCCGCGCGAACGGCGACCATACGCCACCCTAGCTCAGCCGGTAGAGCGGCGCTTTCGTAAAGCGCAGGTCGTGGGTTCGAGTCCCATGGGTGGCTTTCAGACCCGACGCCGCGAGATGCCTCGCGGCGTTGGTGCTTGCGGGGCGGAGTGCGGAACGCGCCGGGGCTCGTCGGTGACGCGGCCACCACCCGCGTTCGCGTCCTTACAACGCGAAGCGCCGCCGTCGCTGCCAAGGCCGGCACGGCTCCGCTTGAGGCCCGGGGACGCGTCTGACCTGCGACGCCGCCCGACGGTCGTGCGAGGTGCGGCGCGGCCTGCTTGATCGTGTGCGCCGTCTCGCCCGCCAGCGTGATCCGCTTCGACCACCTCGTGCGCCGCCGCCCGGTTCCGCACGAGTCCTCCGCTCCGAGGTCGTGGGGCGCCTCGCGCATCCGGCGTGCTACCCTCGGACTGCGAGCGTCAAACTCGAATCCCGGAGGTCCCATGCTCGGAGCCATCGCCGGCGACGTCATCGGAAGCGTGCATGAGTACACGGCGACGAAGACCAAGGACTTTCCGCTCTTCGTCGAGCACTCGAGGTTCACCGACGACAGCGTCATGACGATCGCGGTCGCGCTGTCGATCCTGACCGGCCAGCCGTATGAGCGCGGGCTGCGCACGTTGGGGCGGGCGTTTCCGCACGCTGGATACGGCAGCATGTTCGTCCGGTGGCTGCACACCGACGATCCGCGCCCGTATGGCAGTTGGGGAAACGGCTCGGCGATGCGCGTGAGCCCTGTCGGCTGCGCGTTCGACGACGAAGCGGACGTGCTTGACCACGCCCGCCGGTCGGCCGAGGTCTCGCACGACCATCCCGAAGGCATCAAGGGCGCGCAGGCGACGGCACTCGCCATTTCCCTAGCGCGTCGCGGCGCGTCGAAGGAGGCGATTCGCTCCCGCGTCACCAACGACTTCGGCTACGACTTGTCGCGCACGGTCGACGAGATTCGGCCGGTATACGAATTCGACGAATCGTGCATGCGCACGGTGCCCGAAGCCATCATTGCGTTTCTCGATTCGACCTCGTTCGAGGACGCGATCCGCAACGCGATTTCCTTAGGCGGCGACGCGGACACGCTTGCGGCCATCACCGGCGCGATCGCCGAGGCGTACTACGGTGGCGTGCCCGAGGAGATCGCGGCCGAAGTCCATCGGCGACTCGATCCGGAACTGGCCGAGATCGTCACGGCGTTTCGTCAGCGATATGGCTAACTCGGAAGGCGCGTTGATTCGTCCCACTCGCGCGGCACGTCGACATACGAGCGGTCGAGTTCCGCGACCGACGCGCAGCCCAGCAGCTTCATCGTGCGCACCAGTCCGGTGCGCAGGATCTCGATCGCCCGCGAGACGCCGGCTTCGCCCGCGGCGCCCAAGCCATAGACGTACGCTCGTCCGACGAGGACCGCGCGGGCGCCGAGAGCGAGCGCTTTCGCGATGTCGGCGCCGCTGCGCACGCCGCCGTCCATGAGCACCTCGATGCGATCGCCCGCCGCCGCGACGATGTGCGGGAGCGCTCGCAGCGTGGCGTGCACGCCGTCAAGCTGCCGACCTCCGTGATTCGATACGACGATCGCGACGGCGCCGTGGTCGGCCGCGCGCAGCGCGTCGTCCGCGGTGTGCACGCCCTTCACCACGATCGGTCCGTCCCACACTTGGCGAATCCACGCGAAATCGCTCCACGAGACCATCGCCCGCTCGAGCGCGGCGGTGACGTCGGCGTAGGGCATCGGCCCGCTCGGCAGCAGGATGTTCGGGAAGCTCATCAATCCGCCGTCGCGCAGGAAGTCGATCAGCCAGCCCGGCTTCCACAGCATCTGCATCAGGTAGGGGACGCTCGCGAAGTTTCGCGCCAACATCTGCGTGACGCCGTTGCGGACGTCGCGTTCGCGCAGACCCGCCACCGGCGTGTCGATCGTGACGACAAGCGCGGAATAGCCCGCGGCCTTTGCGCGGGCGAGCGCCGCCGACGCGATGTCGCGGCCGCCGAGAAGATAGAGCTGGTACCACATCGGCGAGGTGGTCGCGGCCTTGACGTCCTCGAGCCTGCACCCCGCAAGCGTGGACAGGATGTAGAGCAGGCCCGCCTTGCTCGCGGCCCGCGCCACGGCTTCCTCGCCGCGCGGCCACATCATGCGCGAGCTGCCGACGGGCGCGAGCAGGATCGGCACGTTCAAGCGCTGCCCGATCACCTTTGTCGAGAGGTCGCAGGTCGGCGTCGCGACGGCGCAGCGCGGAAGGAATCGCACCTCTTCGAACGCGCTGCAGTTCGCCCGCAGCGTCGCTTCGCGCTCCGCGCCGCCGTCGACGTAATCGAACGCCATGCGCGGCAGCCGGCGCCTTGCGGCAAGCCGAAGGTCATCGATGTTGACGACGTGCGGCGCGTCGACGCGCTGTGCCATGCGGCGCATGCTACGGCAACGCTACCGCACGGGGTGCCACGGGGCACCACGCGGCGCTTGCGAGCGACTCGATCTCGGCCGTACGCTTCGGCGGCGCGGCGAACGTACCCGCGAGTTGCGAAGAGCCGACTCCCCGTGAGCACCTCATTGCCATCGGCCGCGCTGGAGCGGCTCGCTCGTCTCGCGATCGAGCTTCCGTCGTGGGGTTTCGCGGACACCGGTACGCGCTTCGGCAAGTTTCTTCAGGACGCCGCGGCGCTCACGCTCGAGGACAAGTTTGACGACGCCGCCGAGGTGCACCGGGTCACCGGCGCGTGCCCGACGGTCGCGGTGCATGTCCTGTGGGACGTGCCATCGGGCGGTGCGGCCGCGCTCGATGAGGTCGCTCGCGCTCGCGGCCTGCGCGTCGGATCGATCAACCCGAACGTCTTCCAGGACCAGTGCTACAGGTTCGGCTCGGTGACCAACGAGGACGAGGCCGTGCGCCGCCGCGCGCTCGAGCACCTGCTCGAATCGGTCGCGCTCGGCGCAGCGGTGCGGGCGCCGACGCTCGCGCTCTGGTTCGCCGACGGCACCAACTATCCGGGCCAAGGCGATCTTCGCCGGCGCAAGCGCCGCATGGCCGACGCGCTCCGTCGCGTGCACGACGCGATGCCCGACTCGATGACGATGCTCGTCGAATACAAGCCCTTCGAGCCGGCGTTCTACGCGACCGACATCGCCGACTGGGGCATGGCGTACGTGTTCGCGAAGCACGCAGGTCCGCGCGCCAAAGTGCTCGTCGACACCGGCCACCACTATCTCGGCCAGAACATCGAGCAGGTCGTCGCGTTTCTCGCCGACGAGGATATGCTCGGCGGCTTCCACTTCAACGATCGGCACTACGCGGACGACGACCTCACCACGGGCTCGATCGATCCCTATCGCGTGTTCCGCATCTTCGCCGAGATCGCGCAGGCCGAGCGGGCGCGCGGCGCGAACCTGCCGATCGCGTACATGATCGACCAGTCGCACAACATCAAGCCCAAGATCGAGGCGATGGTGCAGACCGTCGTCACGGTGCAGGAGCTGTTCGCGAAGGCGCTTCTCGTCGACCTCGACGCGCTGGCCCGCGCCCAGGGCGCGAACGACGTGGTCGCCGCCGAGGAATGTCTCAAGCGAGCCTTCGCCGCCGACGTTCGGACGGCGCTTGCCGACTGGCGCGCGGCCCGCGGGCTTCCCCGCGATCCGCTGGCGGCGCACCGCGCGAGCGGCTACGTCGAGCGCGCCGCCGCCGATCGCGTGCGGCGCAAGAGCGCGGGCGCCGCGAGCTACGCATGACGCACTCGCCGCCGCTCGCACACGCTTCTTCGCCCATCGCGCTTCCCCGATACTTCTTCCATGCCCGCCACCAAGATTGAACCTCCCGTTCGCCGCACCTGGGACGACGCCGTCGCATCGACGCTCGGCCCGGTCTCGCTCCTCGTGTACCGATCGAATCGCCTCGGCGACGATCAGCGCATCACGAACACCGGCGGCGGCAACACGTCGACGAAGGTCGAGGAGCGCGATCCGATCACCGGTGCGATCGAGCGCGTGCTGTGGGTCAAGGGCTCCGGCGGCGACCTCCGCACGGCGGGACGCGAGTTCTTCTCGTCGCTCTCGCTGTCGCGGCTCGAGGAGCTGCAGCGCGTCTACGCGTCGCGCTCGCCGCGCGGGCTGAAGTCGCAGGCCGAGGACGACATGGTCGACCTCTACCGGCACTGCACGTGGAACCTGAATCCGCGGGCGTCGTCGATCGACACGCCGCTGCATGCGTTCGTGCCGCGGGCGCACGTCGACCACACGCACCCGCACGCGATCATCGCGATCGCCGCGTGCATCCGCGGCGAGGCGGTTACTCGCGAGGTGTTCGGCGACGCGCTGCGCTGGACGCCCTGGATGCGTCCGGGCTTCGAACTCGGTCTCGAGCTGAAGCGCCTCTGCGCACGGCATCCGGACGCGCAGGGCGCGATCCTCGGGCAGCACGGGCTCATCAACTGGGCCGACGACCAGCGCGAGTGCTACGACCTCACGCTGTCCCTGATCAGTCGCGCCGCAGAGTACCTCGCGGCGCACGACCGCGGCGCCGACACGTTCGGCGGCGAGCGGTTCGCGCCGCTCGCGGAGGACAAGCGCCGAGCGCTCCTCGTCCGCTATCTTCCGTTCCTGCGCGGCCGCGTGTCGAGCCGACGGCGCATGATCGGCACCGTGCAGTGGGACGAAGGCACGCTGCGCTTCGTGTCCAGCGCCGACGCGCCGCGACTGGCCGAACTCGGGACGAGTTGTCCGGACCACTTCCTGCGCACGAAGATCAAGCCGCTCTTCCTCGAATTCGATCCGCATCGCGAGGACTTCACCGCGCTGTGCGCGAAGACCGAGGCCGGCCTCGCGGAGTACGTGCGCGACTACGCCGCGTACTACGACTCGTGCAAGCACGCCGACAGCCCCGCGATGCGGGCCCCGGAGCCGACCGTGATCCTCGTGCCGGGCGTCGGCATGATTGCGTGGGGTTCGAGCAAGTCGGAGAGCCGCACGACCGCCGAGTTCTATCGCGCCGCCATCGACGTGATGCGCGGCGCCGAGTCGATCGGCGGCTACGGCGCCTTGCCGCGTCAAGAGGCGTTCGACATCGAGTATTGGCGTCTCGAGGAGGCGAAGCTCCAGCGCATGCCGAAGCCGAAACCGCTCGCGGGACACGTGGCCGTGGTCGTCGGCGCGGGCTCGGGCATCGGCCGCGCGGCGTTGCCGCACTTCACCGCCGACGACGCCTGCGTCGCGTGCGTCGACCTCGATGCGGCGGCGGCGCAGGCGGCGGCGCGGGACCTCGAGCGCAGCGTGGGGCAGGGGATCGGCGTCGCGGGTTCAGGCATCTCGGCGTGTGGCCCGGCCATCGGTCTCGCCTGCGACGCCATCGATCGTGCGAGCGTTCGCCGCGCGTTCGACGACGTGATCCTTGCGTTCGGCGGGATCGACGAACTGGTCGTCACCGTCGGCCTGTTCCCGACGCCCGATGCGAAGGGAGCCACGAGCGACGCCGACTTCCGCCGCGCGCTCGAGGTCAACGTGCTGGCGCCGGCGATCCTCGTCGAGGAAGCGGCGAGCGCGATGACCGCGCAGGCGCTGCCCGCGTCGGTCGTCGTGACGACGAGCGTGAACGCGGTGGTCGCGAAGAAGGGGTCGAGCGCGTACGACGCGTCGAAGGCCGCGGCGAATCACCTCGTGCGCTCGCTGGCGGTGACGTTCGCGCCGCACGTGCGGGTGAACGCGGTCGCGCCGGCCACGGTGATCGAAGGCAGCACGATGTTCCCGCGGGCCCGAGTGATCGCGAGCCTCAAGAAGTACGCGATCCCGTTCGAGGAGTCGATGTCGGACGCGGAGCTCACGGCGCGCCTCGCGCGGTTCTACGCCGATCGCACGCTCCTGAAGACGGTCATCAGTCCGCGCGACCAGGCGATCGCGATCCGCTTCCTCGCGGGGCCGGAGAGCTCGCGCACGACGGGGCAGGTGCTGCACGTCGACGGCGGCCTCGCGGACGCGTTCGTGCGCTAGCTGCGAGAGGAGGCGAGATCGTGAAGCGAATCTGCTTCGTGCTTCAGGTCAAGCGCGAGCGCCTCGCGGAGTACCGCGAGCGCCATCGCCACGTCTGGCCGGCGATGCTCGACGCGCTGTCGCGGCACGGCTGGCGGAACTACTCGCTCTTCCTGCGTGACGACGGGATGCTCGTCGGCTACTGCGAGACCGAGGACTTCGCGCGATCGGTGCGCGGCATGCAGGGCGAGGAGGTCAACGCGCGATGGCAGCGCGAGATGGCGCCCTTCTTCGAATCGCTCCCCGGTGGCGCCGCGGACACGTCGATGAAGCCGCTGGAAGAAGTCTTCCATCTCGCGTGACGCGACGACGCGAGGCACGAGCGCCGCTCGTCGCGCGGCCTGCGTCACCCGCTCCAACACCCGAGCAGGATCCCGAGGTCGACCGCGTCGGTCGTGCCGTTGCCGTCGAGGTCGGTCGCTCCGCTCGTGCCCCAGCCGCCGAGCAGGATTCCAAGGTCGACTGCATTCGTCACGCCGTCGCCGTCGAGATCGCCGGGGCAGCCGCACGAACCAGAGCAGGTGATCGTCATCGCGCCCGTGCCGGTGGCGACGAATCCGCCGACGCGGAGCAGATACCTGGCGCCGCATTCGACGCGCGCCGTGATCGACGACGCCGTGCCGCATTCCGGCGCGTCGTCGTCGCATGCGACGAGCGTCAACGCGCCGTCGCAGTCGTTCGCGTACAGCGCGATCACGGTGTCGAAGCTCGCACCGCCGCAGGTCGCGAACGTGGCGGTGCCGGTGCACGTCGCTGCGTACGAGAACCAGACGTCGCCGACGAAATGCGTCGCGTACGTCTCCTCGCAGTCCGTCGAGAGCGGAGGCGCGCCGGTGGTGGCGCCGATCGTCGAGAAGAGCGTCGTTCCATCGCCGATCGGCATGCTCGACTCGCACTCGTCGTTCGCCGGATGCGGCGCGACGACGCACGCGGGGCAGAGCTGGTGGGCGATCTCGGCGCACCCCATGTCCCAGAGCGTCTCGCAGCAGGCGGGATCGACGAGGCAGACGGTCGTTTCGCACGCGGCGTCGGTGCAGCCCGCGTCGTTCCGCGGACCGCAGCAGTCGGAACGTATGCCGCAGACATGGCAGACCTCACGCGCCTGCTGCGAGCAGTAGGCGTCCCACGAGGTCGCACAGCAGAAGGGATCGAGCGGGCACACCGTCGCGACGCACGCGGCGTCGCTGCACGCGGATACTCCGTCGCCGAAGCAGCAACTCGAGATCTCGCCGCTCGTCGTGCAGACGATGCACAGCGAGGTCGCCTCCTCGACGCACGACGAGTCCCATGCGGCCGTGCAGCAGTAGTGATCGATGAGGCAAACGGCGAACTCGCATGCGGCGTCGTCGCACCCGGACGCGCCGTGAATCCGACAGCAATCGCTTCCGACGCCGCACACTCCACACCCGTTGAGCGCGAGTTCGGCGCACACCGCATCCCAGGCGCTGGAGCAGCAGGACGGGTCGAACGCACAGATCGACTCGCAGCAATACGTGTCGTCGCAACCGTGACCGCCGTTCGGTGAACAGCATTCGCCTCCGGTGCATTCGAACACGCCGCCGCCGCAGACTTGGCACAGGCTCATGGCGCCGTGGGCGCACGCGGAGTCCCAAAAGACTTGGCAGCAGAACTGATCGACCGCACACACCGCCGCAGTGCACGCGGGATCCCCACACAGACCGAAGCCGAGGCAACACGGATCGGGCTCGCCGTCGCAGATCGTCCGGCACAAGGACAGCGCGTCCTCGGCGCAGATCGAGTCCCACGAACTGGTGCAGCAGAACGGATCCTGGGCGCAGACGGCCGCCTCGCAGGTCGCATCGCCGCAGCCGTGCCCGAGCCACGCGGTGCAGCAGTCGCCGCCGCACACGCCGCATTGGGCAATCGCTTCTCGGGCGCACAGCAGGTCCCATGACGCGCCGCAGCACCACGGGTCACCGTTGCACACGAAGAACGTGCAGTCGGCGTCGTCGCATCCCGTCGAATTCCCGCGCGGGAAGCAGCAATCGCTGCCGCCGCCGCCGCAAGGCCCGCACAGCGTGACGGCCTTGTTGGCGCACACGTCGTCCCACTGGACGGCGCAGCAGAACTCGTCGATCGCGCAGACGACCTCCTGACACGTGAGATCGTCGCAGCCGATCCCGCCCCAGGCGGTGCAACAGTCGCTCGATCCTCCCTCTGTCGTCGGCGTGACCGTCGTCAACACGGCAGCGGTCAAGGCCGCGATACCGATCCATGATCGTTCGCGCATCGTGAGCCTCCTTGCGTTGTCGCCGCGCCGCCACCGAACGATAGCCCGCGCCCGGCTCGACACCCTCACGAGGGACGGCGATCGCGCGAGAATCGCCGGCGCCGTCGCGCTCCCCGCCGCCACGAGGCGACCGGCCGCGATCGGCCATCATTCCTCCGTAATTGCTTTATGATCCCCGTGCCTTCGTCGGGGCGCGACGCAGGCATCGAGCGACCCTCCGTTGGACACGATCGTCGACATCTTCTTCGCGAACGGCGCCGCCTGGTTCACCGCGCCGGCGCTGATCGGGACGCTCGGCTATCTGTTTCGCATGCTGGTCGCGACGTTCGGCGGCGGCGATGGCCACGCGGACGCGGCGCATCACGACAGCGACGCGATGGGCGGGCACTGGGGGGCGACGATGCTCTCCGTGCAAGGCCTCCTCACGTTCGCGATGGGCTTCGGCTGGGGCGGGCTCGGCGCGTATCGCGGCGCCGGTTGGTCGGCCGTCGTCAGCGTGTTCGTCGGACTCGTCTGCGGCGTCGGATTCGTGGGGCTCCTGATCGCGCTCTTTCGCGCGACGCGCCGACTGCAGACGAGCGGCAACGTGAGCCTCGATCAGTTCGTCGGCGTCGAGGCCGAGGCCTACACGGCGATCCCGCCGCCGGGAGGCGGAAAGGGGCAGATCAGCGCGGTGGTAGGCGACCGGCAGCGCTACATCTACGCGGTGTCGGAAGCGAACGAGATTCCGGCGCGCACGCGGCTTCGCGTGATTCGCGCCAACGGCGACAACACGGTGACCGTGCGGCGGGCGTGACGCGTCGCGTCGCGGTCGTCGATCGGTGGTTCATCGGAGCGAGGAGTCGGTCATGACGGAGTGGCTTCTTTCGGGTCAGACGGCGACGGTGCTGACGATCGCGACCGCGGGCGGCAAGCCGATTCCGGTGGTGTGGGCCGGCGTGATCCTGGCCGGGCTCATGGTCGCGCTGTCGGTGACGATCGTCGTCATCCGCTACTACCGGCGCTGCCCGTCGAACCGGATCTTGGTGATCTTCGGCCGCGTCGGCGGCGGACGCGCCGCGCGGTGCATGCACGGCGGCGGCACGCTCGTCCTGCCCCTGGTGCAGGACTGGGCCTATCTCTCGCTCGATCCGATCAGCATCGACATTCCGTTGACCGGCGCGCTCTCGCTCAACAACATCCGCGTGAACGTGCCCGCGACGTTCACCGTCGGCGTGTCGACCGACCCGGTGCTGATGAACAACGCCGCCGAGCGATTGCTCGACCTCAGCACGCAGCAGATTCGCGACCAGGCGCAGGACATCATTCTCGGTCAGCTTCGACTGGTGATCGCGACCTTGACGATCGAGGAGATCAACAAGGACCGCGAGAAGTTCATGAAGTTGATCAACGAGAACGTGGGCCAGGAGATCAACAAGATCGGCCTCGAACTCATCAACGTGAACATCCGTGACATCACCGACGAGTCGGGCTACATCGAGGCGATCGGCAAGCGGGCGGCGGCCGAGGCCATCAATCGGGCGAAGGTGGAGGTCGCGCAGCAGGAGCGCGACGGTGCGATGGGCGAGGCGTTGGCCGCCCGCGAACGCGAAGTGAGCGTGGCGGCGCAGATCGCGCAGACCGAGCAGGGCAAGAAGGAAGCCGAGTCGAAGCGCCGCGCGGTGCTGGCCACGCTCGAAGCCGAGGCGGTGACCGCCGAAGTCGCGGCGCAGCGCGATCGTGAAGTGACCTCAGCCCAACGAGCTGCCGAAGCGTTAGGCGGCAAGAAGCTGGCCGAGCAGGAGCAACGCGTCCGCATCGCCAGCGCCGAAGCGATCGCCGTCGCCGGCGAGAACGAGGCGCGGGCTCGTATCGCCGAAACCACGGCGAAACTTGGAGAGATCGAAGCGGAGAGCCGCCGACGACGCGACGTCGCCGCCGCGCAGGCGAGCGAGGCGATTCTCGTCGCGCAGCGTCAACAAGAGATTGCCCGCATGGCGAAGGAGACGATTGCGCCGCAGGAGATCGAGGCGAAGCGAATCACCGTCGCCGCCGAGGCGGAAGCCGAAAAGCGCCGCGTCGAGGCTCGTGGCGAAGCGGACGCGACCACCGCGAGGTACAAGGCGGAAGCCGAAGGCGTGCGTCTCGTGCTCGAAGCGAAGGCGGAGGGCTATCGCAAGCTCATCGAGAGTTGCGGCACGGACAGTCACGTCGGCCCGACGCTGCTCCTCATCGAGCAGTTGCCGAAGCTCGTCGCGGAGCAGGTGAAGGCGATCGGCAACCTCAAGATCGACAAGATCACGGTGTGGGACACCGGGACCGACGCGAGCGGCCGGAACGCGACCAGCGATTTCCTCGCCGGCATGGTCAACAGCTTGCCGAGGCTGCACGAACTCGCGCGGCAGGCGGGCATCGAACTTCCTCATGCGCTCGGGACGCTTCGAAGCGACTCCCCGAAGGCCAGCACTTCCGCCGACGCCGACGGGTCGCGTGACTCGGATCGGAGCGGCACGCACAAAGGACGCGCCTCATGAACACGACCGCACGGACCGCGCACGACGGACAGCACGCCAACGAAGTCGCCGATTCTCGAATCCCGCTCAATCGCTCCGCGCCGTCAGTCGACGTGGGGGGAACTTGTGCGCGCCGGCGCCGCCCGTTCGCGGGGTCGCGCAGTGTTCGCCTCGGACTCCTCGCGGCCTGCGCCGTCGCGCTCATCTCGACCGGCTGCGCCTCGACGCCGTCCTCGCAGCGGACCGCCGCCGGCGAACCGGCGCCGGTCGCCGCCGACGTCGCGATGCAGCGACTCATGGACGGCAACAAGCGCTTCGTGTCCGGGCATCCGTTGAACGCGGATCGCGATCCGGCTCGTCGAAGCGAACTCGCGGCGGGGCAGCATCCGTTCGCGATCGTCCTCACGTGCTCGGATTCGCGCGTGCCGCCCGAACTCGTGTTTGACCAGGGACTCGGCTCGATCTTTGTGGTGCGCGTCGCGGGCAACACTGCCGACGACGTCGCGATCGGTTCGATCGAATACGCCGTCGAGCATCTCGGCGCGCGACTCATCGTGGTATTGGGTCACGAGAAGTGCGGCGCCGTCGCCGCGGCAGTGAAGGGCGGCGAGTTGCCGGGACACCTGCCCGCGGTCGTCGCCGACATTCGGCCCCTCGTCGCGCAGGCCAAGGCGGATCCCGGCGATCCGGTGCACAACTGCGTGTGGCTGAACGCGGCGCACGTCGCGGCGCAACTCCGCGCGTCGGGACCGATCCTCAGCGAGTTCGTCGAACATCACGGCGTCGAGGTGCAGGGCGCGGTCTACGACCTCGACTCGGGCGTCGTGCGGCTCGTGCCGAGCCGCGAAACGGCGCGCGCGGCGGCGGGCGACGTGCGGTTTAGCGCACCCTAGCCGGCCCGTCCTCGGACTCGGAGTCGGCGACCAGCTCGACCTCGACGGTGGCGCTGACGTCGCCATCCTCTTCGGAGCGATGGTGCTGCTCGCGGACGAGCGTCGCGATCGGCGCGATGCGCCATTGCGTCAGGCGCAGCGTTCGCTCGCGGACGGCCTCGGGACTGCCGGGGTGATACGGCGGCGAGGACTCGTCTGGCGAGGCGCCGGGAGGGAGGGCGTCGTCGAAGAGCGTGAACTGGATGCGCCGCCCCCGTCGTTGGGCGAGGCGGATCAGTGGGAGGTCGTCCTGCCTCGCGCTCGCCGTGAAGCCCGCCGTGACGAGTGCGATCCGCGCCGCATCGAGCGCGGTGCCGGCGACCGCGATGCGAATCCGCGTGAACCGCCGCCGAAGCGGCTCGTCGTCGAACTCCACTTCGGCTGACATCGCGCTGCCGGCGACGACGCGAACCGGGCCGCAGGCGGCTGCGAGGAGGTCGCGGATGGCGTTGAGCTCGACCCGAACCCGCTCGGCGGCCCGGCTTCGCTCCTCAAGGGCGAGCGTGCGGATCGACAATCCGTCGGCAACTTCGTCCTCTGGTCGTGGTTCGATCACAATCGCGGGCCGGGGTTGGGCAAGAAGCAGGCACGATCCTACGCGAGCGCTGGAAGCCACCGCGCCGACTCGGGTCGAGCCGTTCGAGCCGATGCCGCTTCGCGTCGGCCGGAGTGACGCGACGAACGCGTCAGGAGGATTGAAATGCGCACTGGCAACTCGTGGAAGTTCGGCGTGTCGGTGGTCGGACTCGCCTTGACCGCGCTCCTCGGAGGCTGCATCGCCGTCGGGGGCACGGTGCAGCGCGGCCCGGAGCCGACGCTCGGCCAACAACTCATCGACCTCAAGCAGGCGGAGCAGACTGGCGCGATCACGCCCGCCGAGTATGACCGTCTGCGGGCGCAACTCATCTCGTCGAGCACCACCGGTCGGTGACCGAGTCGATTCGACGCGGCGCTGGAAGAAAGTCGCCACTTTGGGGGACTTCGGCATTGTCGAAGTACAGTGCCCCCACGTTCGCGGATCGGCCGCGGACGTCACGTGAACAGCCGTCTCGATCATCCAGTTCGGCGTTCCGTCGAGGGCACTCACTGGTGGCGGTCCGCGGTCGGGTCGCCGCGAACGGGAAGCGAGCGCTACCTCTCTCGAAGCTCGAGGGCATCCCTTCCGGCGTGGCCGGGTCGGATGTCGGGCGCGCGGTGACCGTTCGCTGAGGCCAGTCGGCGCGGCCAGTCGGCGCGGCCAGTCAGTGCGGCCAATCAGCGCCGCCAATTGGGGCGGTGGACGACACACGGCCGCTCCGCGCCGCAAAACGCGTGGTGGCTTGTTCTCACCATGCGGAGCGGTCCGCGCCGGCAGCGGTGGCGGCGAGCTCGGAACCTCGACGGACTGACGACCTGGACCGTGGCGGGCAAACAACTCGGAAGGGGGATTCATCATGCGTGGAAGGAAGATGGCCGCGATTGCGGCACCGGTGGCCCTGTGCGCTCTCGTCGCGGGCGGATGCGATTGCGAGAAGCACCGCGCCGCGATGGAACGCATCGCGGACAAGGGCTTTGAGGACGCGTTCCAATGTTGTCGGGCGCTGGCGGAGACGAATCCGCCCGAAGGCGAAGTGTGCTTCCAATCGTTGCGCGAGTGGCGGACCGAGCTCACGACGCTCATCGTCCAGTGGTACCAGGCGTGCCTTGACGGCAACAGCGAGCTCGCGGGCCAGTTGCTCCATGCGCTGCGAGCGATCTTCGTCGTTCGGTTCGATGAGGCGTCGGGCGCAACCTGCTCGTCGGTCGTGCTTGATCCGAACGGCGGGTACCGCACCGCGGGGATCGCGCTCGATCGTTCGGACCTGGTCCGAATCGGCGGCGCGTTCGTTGGGGGGCTCGGACCCGCCGGTGACATCGATCGGGAGACGAGGTTCGTGCTCCGCGGCGGAACGTTCGAGGCCGAGGTCTTCGGCGTGTCGGTCGCCGGCGCGCTGTCCGGCGAACTGCGGCTCGCGGCGGCCGCAGCGGGCGGGACGCGCGCGGTCGAGGACCTGTCACTGGTGTTCGCCACGCCGCTCGGCGCGCTGCGGTGCTCGCTCAGCCCGATCGACTCGGCGGGGGCGCTCGCCGCCAACGGAGGCGATGCCCTGCTTCACGCCCGCGTTCGACTCTCGGCCGACGACGCAGTCGCGCTTCTCCTGCCGAGCGAGGCGTGGATCGAACTTCCGCTGATCAGGTCCGGCGTCGGATACGCCATCGCTCCTGGGACGCGCGCGATACGCGAGGTCGTGCCGCCGGCGCTCGGTGTCGCGGATTGGGTCTGCGATGGACACATCGGTCTTGACGACTGGGCGGCGTACTTCAGCGCCGCCGACCGCGATCGCGATCTCGATCTTGATGGCGACGCGGACGAAGAAGACGACGCGATCTTCATCCGGTCCTGGCGGCGCGCGGCGGACGAATAGCGCGGATGCGCTCGGCGTCGGGCTCGAAGGACCGCGATGAACGGTCGCGAGCGCGATGGCGTCTCGGCGGTGAAGGCATTTCGGCGGGCCGGGCGGCGCGTGCAGCTCGGTGCCCGACCGACGCGACATCGCGTGCGAGTGGCCGCGATACGGGCACGTCCGCGTCGGAGGCGGATTCGGGCGAGGCGCTCGGTTCGTCTCCGGCGCGGACGACGCGCGAGCCAAATCCCGAGTCCGAGCGCGAGTCCGGCTCCAACTCCAAGTCCATGTCCGAGTCCAAGTCCAAGTCCGAGTCCAAGTCCGAGTCCGAGCCCGAGCCCGAGTGATGTCGGCGCGCCTCGCGGATGCGAGGCGAGGTGGAACATCGCCGCCTCCGACGTCGCGGTGATCATCCAAGCTGCGCCGTCGTCGTTCGCACGAGTGGAGTTGTCGTCTTGGACCGTCGCGCGGCCTGTCTACGGCTTCGCGGCGCTGGGCGTGGACGGTGCGGCGGACGGTGGTGCCGTCTGCTCCTGTGGCTCAGGCGCGGTCGTCGCGACGGGCTGGAACGAGAGCGTCGTGGCGGCAGCGCCGGGGCGCAGCGACAGCGGCATGCCGTCGCGCCACGACGGATGAAGGTCGGCGTAGTGCGAACTCTTCGGGTCGCCGGACTGTCCGCCGGGCGTCTGGATCAAGCCATTCGCTTCGCGGCCCGGACTAACGACCAGGCGATCGCTCGCGCCGAAGCTGGGCGACGCAACGCGAATCGCTCCGGGATGGCCGGGCTGCTCGTGCTGCGGAATCCCGAACTGCGAAGTGATTTGCGGCGCGGCCTGCGCGAGCGGATGTTCGAAGTCGCTGGTGTTGATCTTCCCCCACGGAAGCAGTCCGTCCTTGCCGCTGGCGCTGGCTGCCGCCTCAAGGGTGACTCGCACGAGGAACGCGTCCCACGATTCCTCGCTCGGCGGAAGGAGGTGCTGAGAACGCTCGCGAACAATTCGAAGCACGCTCTCGTCTCGCGCCGGTACGCGCGACAGCCGATCCGCCTTGGTGGCTCGTTGTTCGGGGGACACCGACGGATCGTTCGCGGCGAGCGCCGCCTCGACGATCCCGCGCAGGATCGCTCGCGTCGCCCGCTTTCGCACCTGATCGATGACTGCGACGGCCCGCTCGTCGGCGTCGGCCTTGCCGTTCCAGCCGCGCAGCGTCTCGACGAGCGCACCGACGCGACGAGCCCGGTCGGTGGGTTGGCCATCGGCGGCGACGTCGGCGGCGGCGCGCTCGAGCGACGGCAACACCGCCGCGCGCCAGAGGTCGAGCTTCGGCACGTCCGTGCGGAGTTGCAGGGCTGCGCATCCTCGCTCGTCGAGCGGCGGCGCTGCGCGCAGCGCGGCGCTGATCTGCGACGCGCGATCGGGCTCGCCCCAGAGGTGTCCGATCTGCGTCGCGAGCACAGCCGGCACCGTCCGCTGATTCGCCGTGACGATGAATCCGGCAGCGGGGTTCTCGATCCGCGGACGATCCGGCCCGTCGAGCCAACCGTTCCAGCCTCGCGCGCCGTCGGCCCAGGAGGTCGGTACCTGGCCGTCGAATCCGCTGCGTCTCGGAAGCGCGCCGGAGATCGTCCATCCGATGTCGCCGTTGTCAGCGGCGATCATGACGTTCTGCTGCGCGCCGCGCCACGCCGCGGCGATGTCGAGGCCCTCGCTGACCGTGGTGGCGGCCGCGAGGTCGAGGATCGCGAGATTGATGCCGCCGGCGTCGAGCGCCGGCCATCGCATCGCAAGCGGTCGGTTCGCGTGATCGGTCGCGACGATCGGTCCCCAGCGGGTCGACTTGACGTCGAGCGACTGGCTTGGAAGACCGCGCACGCGAACGGTCTCGGTATCGCTTCGATACGGCTCGCTGCCGCCGGGGACGAGGTACCTGGTGGCGTCGTTCGGATCAGGCTCGACGACCACGTAGTCGATGAAGTCCCCCTCGACGTTGGTGAAGCCCCACGCGATGCGCCCGTTGCTGCCGCTCACGATGCCGGGCGCGCCGGGAAGCGAGATGCCGTCGACGCGCACTCGGCGTTCGTGGTCGCTCCCCGCGCCGAACTCGAGCGAGACGCGATACCACACGCCGGGCACGGTGATCGCGAGGTGCATGTCGTTCGCGAGAATGGCTGCGCCGGTGGACGATCGCGCTCCCGAGACGACCCAGGCGTTTGAGCCGATCACCTCATCTCCCGGAAGATCCTCGTCGCCCGCCGCGATGCGTGCGTGACCGCGGAGAAGCGCCCCGACGAGCGGTTCGGCCCAAGCCTCGACGGAGAGTACGGGGTGCGCACGGTCGAGCGTGCCGGGCGTCACGGCGACGAGCGCATCGGACGCCGCGCCGGCCAGCGCTTCGGGTCGCGCGGGTCTCGTCTCGCGCAGGTTCGCTCGCGACGTCTTGACCTGCCGCGTGTCGATCACTTCCGGACCGGGTATCGCCGGCGGTTCGGGCGGCGTCGCGTCCGCGATCACCGGAGCGTCGCTCGTGCTGAACGGCGTCGACAGGTACGCGAGCATGGAGGCCGGCAGGATCGCTGCGACGGCGCCGATCGCGGGCTCGTTGCGGGCGCTGTCGTTGAGCATCGCGCACATCGAAAGCGCGACGAGCATCGTGTCTTCCTCGGTCCACGGCGCGGGCTTCACGCCGAGCAGCTTGTGCTCGGCAGGCGGGCCCGGCATCGATGCCAGGCCCGCGTTGACTCCTTCGACGTACGCCTTGAGGGCGGTGCGGTGGCGAGGCTCGAGCGCGTCGAGATCGGCGCGAGCGACGGCCCGCAGGCGCAAGACGCGCTGCTGCCGATCGACCGCCGTCGCGAACGGTCCGAGGATCTCCGCCAGCTCACCCGCGGCGTAGCGACGGAGGAGATCCATCTGCGCATAGCGATCGCGCGCATGCAGGTAGCCTTCGACGCGGACCGCATCGTCGAAACTGGCGGCGCGAATCAGCGGCACGCCGAGCGCGTCGATCGACGCGGTGGCCGGTGCCGCGAGTCCGCCGAGGGAAATCGGTTCCGCCTCTCCCGCGGCGAACGAGACGGCTGCGGAGCACGCGATCGAGGCGAGGCTGAAGGTGCCGACGACTCGTCTCCGTCGTCGTGTGGAGGCCGTGCGGCGAGTCGGATGGGACGCAACTGCGGCGTCGATCATGCACGCACTCTAGGCTCTGTCTGAAAACCTCGCTGCCGTCGGACGACGCGGCACGCCCGCGCGGAGTGTCGCCTTCGACTCGGTGCATCGCAGCGGAGAGATCCTCGTCTCGGCTTCTACCGATCGGGCATTCCGCTTCGTTCTTCGGCCGACGCGGAGTTTTCAGACAGAGCCGAGCACCACGCCGGCCCGACCGCTCTCATCGGTCGCGCCTCGCGATGCGTCGGCGCCGCAGCCGAGTGCCTGGTGCCGCGGCCGCGCTCATCCTGTTGGCGCCGCGGAGTTCGGACGCCGTTGCCTCCGGCGATTGGGGGCGCGTTGCCGCCCTCGCGACGGTGGTCGGCGCGCGGCTCGATCGTCGGATTCGCCCATACCCGGTGGTACCATCGGCCGCATGACTTCCGCCGCAGCGGACCGCGCGACGTCGCCGATTCCCGGCCTCGCGGTGGCGCTCACGTCGCACAATAGTCTTCGAACCTTGCGTCCGACGCTCGAGAGCGTCGTCGGCCTTGCGGCGCGAATCGTCGTCGTCGACTCGGGGTCGACCGACGGCTCGGTCGATGTCGCCCGCGCCTGCGGCGCGACGGTGATGCACCGCGAGTGGTCGGGCCACGTGGCGCAGAAGCAGTTCGCGATCGACCAGTGCGCCGACGCCCGCTGGGTGTTTCTCCTCGACTCCGACGAGGCGCTCGACGGGCCGCTCCGGGCGGCGGTGCGCGCGGCCGTCCTGCGCGACGACGCCACGATCGACGGCTACGAGGTGAATCGACGCCTCGTCCTGCACGGTCGCGCGTTGACGAGGGCGTTCCAGCCCGAATGGCGCCTGCGGCTGTTTCGCCCGACTCGAGCCCGCGTTTCCGGCATCGCACCGCACGACTTCGTCGCCGTGAGCGGGCGGAGCGATCGGCTCGCAGGCGATCTCCTTCACGATTCATGGCGCGACGTCGATGACATGCTGCGCCGGCAACTCGGTTACGCGACGATCTGGTCGCGGCACGCCCCCGGGGAAACGACCGCCACGCGCGGCGGGCATCTGCTGGACGTCCTCGTCCGCCCCGGCTCGGCGTTCCTGAAGCAATACGTCCTCAAGCGAGGGTTCCGCGACGGCTGGCGCGGCCTCGTCGCCGCCGGCGGCGCGGCCGCCGCGACCCTGATGAAACATCTCGCGCTCGCGGAGCGCCGCGGTCTCGAAGCCGAGCGCTCCGTCGCGCCGCAGCGCTCGGTCTGAACGACAATCCCGGTCCGCTTGCACCTTCGCCCCACCATGACCACCCACCAGTTCGATCGACGTTCCTTTCTCCGTCTCGGCGCCGTCACGCTTGCGTTGCCTGCCGCATCGGCGCTCGCCCGCATCGAGCCGGCGCCGAACCGAATCTCGCTCGCCGAGTGGTCGTTCCACCGCGCGATCGAGGAAGGCACGCTCGATCCGCTCGACTTCCCGCGTGCGGCGCGGCGCCATGGCATCGCGGGCGTCGAATACGTGAACTCGTTCTACCGTCACCTGCTCGAGGGCTCGAGCAAGGACGCGTGGGTCGCCGATCTTCGCTCGCGCTGCGACGGCGAAGGCGTGCAGAGCCTCTTGATCATGTGCGACGGAGAAGGGGACCTCGGCCATCCCGACTCCGCCGAACGGGCCGCGTCGGTCGCGCGGCACGCGCGTTGGCTCGCGATCGCATCGGCGCTCGGCTGCCACTCGATCCGCGTCAACGCGCGAAGCAGCGGCACGCCATCGGAACAGACCAAGCTGCTCGTCGACGGGCTCGGCGCGCTCTGCGACCGTGCGAAGCCGTTGGGACTCAACGTGCTCGTCGAGAACCACGGCGGACAAAGTTCCGACGGCGAGTGGCTCGCGTCGACGCTGCGCGCGGTCGGTCGTCCGAACATGGGCGCGCTGCCCGACTTCGGCAACTTCCGCAAGACCGATCGCGAGTGGTGCGATCGATACGCCGGCGTGACAGCGCTCGCGCCGCTCGCGAAGGCGATGAGCGCGAAGTCGTACGACTTTGACGCGGCGGGAAACGAGACCACGATCGACTTCGCGCGCATGCTCGCGATCGCTCGCGCCGCCGACTATCGCGGCTGGCTCGGCATCGAATACGAAGGCGTGCGGCTCTCCGAGGACCAGGGCGTCGACGCGACGAAGGCGTTGTTGCAGCGGCTCGGTTGTCAGGCCGTCTGACCACCGCGATCCACTACACTCGGCGGTCCCGCGCTGCGCGGCGCGGCGGCGTCATCCACCGTGTCCCCAACGTCCATGCCCACTACCCCCGCCATCAAGGAGTCTCCGGTGTCCGCTTCTTCCTCGTTCCTGTCCGGTGCCCGCAGGGCCGCCGCGATCGTCGTCACCGGCGCGGGTGGTGAGATGGGACACGGGTTGCTGCAGCGCCTTGCCGAGCGGGCTGCCCGCAAGGGTCAGCAGATCGTCGCGATCGACGTGCGCGAACTCGATGACGCGAGCCGCCGACACGTGCAGCACGTCGCGATCGGCGACATCTGCGATCGAACGCTGCTCGAACGCCTGCAGGCGCAGTACGAGATCACCGAGATCTACCACCTCGCCGCGCTCCTCTCGACGCGCGGCGAGTTCGCGCCGGAGACCGCGCATCAGGTGAACGTCGTCGGCACGGTGAATCTGCTTCGGCTCGCGGCGGAAGAGGCGCGAAGCCACGGTCGTCGCGTCAAGTTCGTCTTCCCCAGCTCCATCGCGGCCTACGGCATGCCGGACCTCGCGACGAAGCGAGCCGCCGGTTCGGTGAACGAGGACGAGTATCTCGAAGCGCACACCATGTACGGCGTGAACAAGCGCGAAGGCGAACTGCTCGGCCGCTACTACGCGCTGCACTACCGGAAGCTCGCCAAGGACCGCATGGATCGCCCGATCGACTTCCGGTCGATTCGTTTTCCCGGCATCATCTCGGCCGACACCGTGCCGTCGGGCGGAACGAGCGACTACGGCCCAGAGATGATCCACGCTGGCGCCGCAGGCAAGCCCTACGCGTGCTTCGTGCGCCCCGACACGCGCATCCCGTTCATGACGATGCCCGAGGCGATCGAGGCGCTCCTCACGCTTTCCGAGGCGCCCGAGGAGAAGCTGACGCGGATGGTCTACAACGTCTCCGCGTTCAGTCCGACCGCCGACGACTTCGCGACGCTCGTGCGGAAGGCGTTCCCCGGCGCGCAGATCACGTTCGAGCCCGACCAGCAGCGCCAGCAGATCGTCGATAGTTGGCCCGAGGACATCGACGACGCCGCGGCACGGCGCGACTGGGGCTGGAAGCCGACGCACACGCTGCTGTCCGCGTTCGAGGAGTACTTGGTCCCCAAGATCCGCGCTCGCTACGGCTGATCGTTCGCCGCGCCTCGCTGGATCGCTATTCTCTCCGTTCTGCACCACGAAAACGCTTGGCGTTGCGGCGGTGCGGCTTCATCCGTTTCACGCCCTCGGAAGGGGATTGCCATGACGCTCGCCGCATCCACCTCGTTTGCTCAACGGACCGACGACACGCTGCGGACGCTTCGTTCGTCAGGCCAGCTCAAGCAGCTTCAGACGATCGAAGGACCGATGGACGCCACCGTGCGCTTGCGCGGCTTCGGCGAGGTCGCGTGCTTCTGCTCGAACAACTACCTCGGATTGGCGAATCACCCCGAGGTGACCGACGCCGCGATCGAGGGCATCCGGCGCTACGGTGCGGGCACGGCGAGCGTGCGCTTCATCTGCGGCACGTTCGACTGCCACGAGCGACTGGAGCAGCGCATCGCGACGTTCTACGGCGTCGAGGCGTCGTACACGTTCACGAGCTGTTGGAACGCGAACGAAGCGATCTTCGCGACGATGTGCGAGCCCGGCGACCTCATCCTCTCCGACGAACTCAATCACGCGTCGATCATCGACGGCATCCGCCTCGCGGTATCGATCAAGAAGGGGGTTCACCGCGGCGTGTATCGCCACGGCAATCTCGCGGAGCTGCGCACGAAGCTCGCCGAGGCCCGCGCGAATCCCGACGTCACGGGGCAGCTTTGGGTGGTGACCGACGGCGTCTTCAGCATGGAAGGCGACATCGGCGACCTGCCGCAGTTGCGGCGGATCTGCGACGAGTTCGGCGCGCTCCTGGTCGTCGACGACAGCCACGGCACCGGCGTCATGGGCACGACCGGGCGCGGCACGCACGAGCACTGGGGCATGGAGGGACGACAGATCGACTTCATCACCGGCACGCTCGGCAAGGCGCTCGGCGGTGGAGCGGGCGGCTACGTCGCGGGCAGCCGCGCCGGCGTGGATCTTCTGGTGCAGCGCGGTCGGCCGACGCTCTTCTCCAATGCGCTGCCGTGCACGATCGCGTGCTCGGCCGATCGCGCCATCGAAATTCTCATGCGCGAGCCGGCGCGCGTCGCGAAGCTCCGCGCCAACGTCGAATACGTCCGCCGCGGAATTCGCGAAGTCGGCTTCAACGTCCTCGAGAGCCCGACGGCGATCTGCCCGATCATCGTGCACGACACCGCGAAGGCGATCGCGATGAGCCGGCGGTTGCTCGAGCTCGGCGTGTTCGTGATCGGCTTCGGATACCCGGTCGTGCCCGAGGGGCACGCGCGGCTGCGCGTGCAGATCTCCGCCGCACACGAACGGCCGCACCTCGAGCGGCTGCTCGACGGACTGCGCGTGCTGAAGCGCGAGTACGCGGGCTGACCGCGCTCGACGCCGGTCGCGTCACTGCACGCTGAGGGTCGGTTGCACGAAACGATTGCCGAACGCGGCGATCGAGACTTGGCTCGCGACGTTCTTCACGAACCGGTCGAGCGTCGCGCCGAGGCGCGGCGAGTCCCAGTTCGCAAGCGGCCGGCCGGTGTCGCAGTGGATGCGCAGATCGGTGTGAATCGGAATCGAACCGAGGAACGGAAGGCCCATCGTCTGTGCGAGGACCTCGGCGCCGCCTCGGCCGAAGAGGTCGTACTCCTTGCCATCCTCGCCCACGAAGTAGCTCATGTTCTCGACGACGCCGAGCACCTCGATCCCGAGCTGTTGGAACATGCGGACCGCTCGCCGCGCGTCGTCCTGGGCGACCTGCTGCGGCGTGCACACGACCACCGCGCCGGTCAGCGGGAGGAGTTGGGCGAGGGTCAGCGGCACGTCGCCCGTGCCCGGCGGGAGGTCGACGATCAGGTAGTCGAGTTCGCCCCAGTCGGTCTGCAGAGCAAGCTGCTTGAAGGCGCCGTGGGCCATCGGGCCACGCCAGATGAGTGCCTTGTCAGGATCGACGAGCTTGCCGATCGTCATGGCCTTGATGCCGTGCACCTCGAACGGCAGCAGCATGTTGCCCCGCGCGGCGGTGCCGATCTCCTCGAGCCCGAGCATGGTCGGGGCACTCGGGCCGTAGATGTCGCCGTCGAGGAGTCCCACTCGGGCCCCGAAGCGGGCCAATCCCACCGCGAGGGTGACGGCGACGGTCGACTTGCCGACGCCACCCTTGCCTGCGCCGACGGCGATGACGTGCCGAACTGCGGGCAGGGGGTTGGAACTCTCGCGAAGCCGTTCGTTCGGCCGGCGAACGTCAGCGGTGAAGACCACCTCAATCGCCGAGAGCTTGGCCCCGTGGGAGTCGCCGCACGCTTGGATGGCGGCCTCGACATCGGCCTTGATCTTGTCCTTCATCGGGCAAGCGGGCGTCGTCAACTCGACCACGACCTTGACCGAGTCACCCTCGACCGTCACTTCCTTCACCATGTTCAGGGTGACCAAGTCCTTATGGAGATCGGGGTCTTCGACGGAGCGGAGGGCGTCACGGACGATGTCGGGAGTCAGGGTCATAACTGCTCAGGTTGCTTCGCGGGTGGGCTGCGATCATATGGGCAGAAACAGTTCGAGCCGTGCGTGCGACAGCACGAAATAGCCGATTGGGAGTGGTCGTTGAAGCGGCTTCGGCCAGAACGGCTGGCCGCAGCGCCCCTGCGGATCGACCGCAGGATCTCACTACTCCCGCGAGCACATCCATGCAGATCACCACGTCCGCAGTCCTTCGCACCGCCAGCCTCTTCGTCCTCTCGCTTGGCATCGCCGGCTCGACCGTCGCAGTCGCCGACGACACCACCACGCCGCCGCCGCCGGCCCGTGATCCCTCGAAGCGTCCGCAGCGCGGCACCGACAACCAGAATCCGGCTCGCGCGCCCGGTGAAGGCGTCAAGGGCGACAACCAGGGTGACAGGGGCGGCGAGCGAGGTCGTGACCGCGGCAACCGCGGCCTGCTCCCGCGGAACTTCTTCAAGGCGGTCTCCGAGTTGAAGCTGGACGACGCCCAGAAGACCAAGGTGGAAGCCATCCAGCAGGAGTGGGTGAAGAAAGACTCCGACTTCAAGCGCAGCGCCGAAGGCAAGCACATCGAAGAGCTCGAGAAGATCCGCAAGGAGGAGATCGAGAAGAACGGCAAGCCGCAGGAAGACACGGTGAAGGCGCTGAAGGAAGCGATGGACAAGGCGCCGAAGTTCGACGAGTACCGCACCAAGGTGATGGCGGTCCTCACCGACGATCAGAAGAAGGAGCTGGAGGCGAAGTTCGCAGCTCCCCGCGAGCCGGGTGAAGGCGGTCGTCGGCCCCCGCAGGGCCGTGACGGCGGCAAGACCCCACCCCCGTCGCGCGGCACGCAGCCGCCGGCCGGTGGTGGCAACGGCACGCCGCCGAGCCGCCAGTAACTCGATTGCTCACGAATCATGCCCCGCGCCCTGACGGCCGGGGCACGCCGCTCACGCAGAGAGGCACTTGGGCCGACGACCTGTCGGCACGCGCCGCCACCCAGTTCGCGTACGACTCGAATCGGACAGCGATTCGGCCTGAACACGGGTGACGAACAAGCCACAGGGCGGATCCGCCGGTCGACGGGAGCCATGCTCTCGAGGCCGTACGGATCCGCCCTGTGTCGCTTTGCGCTGATGCTGTTCCGGTACTGCGGTTCAGTCAGTCGACCGCGGATTGCCGGTCGCGGGCCGTTCGTCGTCAGCCGCCGCCGGCGACGATCACGTCGTCGTACGACTTCACCAAGTCCGGCCCCGCAGGGTTCGTGGCCTGCGACACAATGTCGGTCAGCGGGTTGCCGGCGCTCGTTCGCACCTGCTCGGACGAGAAGAAGATGCCGTCTGGCCCCGGCGAAATGATGACGTATCGACCTCGGGCCGTGCCGTTCAGCGGCGCGTTGCCCGCACCGATCGCGGGTGATCGGATGATCTGCGCCAGTGTGGCGTCCTTCTGCGCGTCGTTGCCGATCGCGAGCACGCTGGACGCCTGCGACTTGCCGAGCTCGCCGAGTTCGACGATGCCTTCGATGTACGGGAAGATTGGCCGACGGGAGAACTGCGCGACCGTCTCCGCCCCCACGAGCGGTCCGGTGTCGCGGATCGCCCGGAGGTAGATGATCGGCTGTCCCCACGCGTCGACGAGGTCAGGCAGGTCGGGCGACGGTCCCGGGCCGCCGACGGTCGTCGAGTGCTTGGCTGGCGCGACTTCGGTGGCCTTCGGCGCGAAGAACGGCGGGTACTGCTTGCCGGCGACGCGCGGACCCTCGCCGACCTTGAGCGGATTCACTTTAATCTCGAAGCTGTTCGTGCCCGAGCCGAAGTCGATCGTCACCCAACCGTCCGACGAGGTGAACGAGTTGTACGAGGGATCGTCCTGATCAACAGCGCCACCCATGAGCGCCAACAGCGCGTTCTCGGTGCCGGAGATCTTCGGATCGCTGGCGAGGATTTGTTCGGGTACGAGACCCGGATACCTCCCGAACTCTTGGAAGTACGCGTCGCAGCCCTTGGCGAATTCCTGCATGGTCGACGCGGTTTGCGTCGCCTTCGCCTTGCCCAACGCCTTGGCGAGCGCCGGCAAGAGGATCGCAATCAGAAGCGCAATGATGCCGATCGCGACCAAGAGCTCGGTCAGCGTGAAGGCTCGGCGACGGCGGGCGATGAGAGACGGGCTTCGGGGGTCGAGCATGACAACGGTCCTCGCGAGGAGGTCTGCGAGCCCCATTTCCCGATGCGCCGTGCGTCGGACGGGGACACGCCACAGCCTGCGACAGGCCAAGGCCTCGTCACGCTCATCCGGATCGCAGGAGTGTACGGCACGGCGGCGGCGGCGGATCCCGGAAACGACGAATCGCCACCGTCGTGCCCGCCGATCCGTTGGCCTCGCACGGCCAAGATCGGCCTCGTGGACTCACCACGGCAGGCCATCGGCCGCGCGCAGTTGCCGCAATCCCTCGTAGACGGCGATGGCCACCGCCGTTGCGAGGTTCAGGCTGCGGGCCGCCTTCACTGGCACCATGGGCATCTGCAGGACTGCGTCGCGCCCCCATCGTTCCTCGATGTCCCGGCGCACCGACGGATCGACGCCGCGGGTCTCGCGACCGAACACCAGCGCGTCACCGCGTCGCAGCGGCGCGTCCCACAACGCCCGCTCGGCCTTGGTGGAGAAGAGCCAGAGCCGCGGGGGGGCCGCGTCGCGCAGGTACGCGTGCCAGCTTGCGTGCTCTCGACAGTCGAGGAGCGGCCAGTAGTCCAGGCCAGCGCGACGCCGCGCCTTCTCACCCATGTCGAAGCCGATCGGATGAACGATGTGCAGTCGACAGCCGGTGGCGAGAGCCGTCCTCCCGATATTCCCCGTGTTGTTCGGGATTTCTGGCTCGACGAGGACAACGTTGAACGACGGTTGGCCGTCCTTGGTGAGCGGTGTGGGGATCGCCAGAGATGGTTCGTCGCCAGCCACGCTGCGGTAGGCTACCGATCCGCGGTCGACCGATCGCGGGCCCGACCCACAACAGGGGCGGGCAAGCCACGCATTCACCGCACCGCGCGAACCCGGTGCTGAGCAGTTGAGGTACCTCCGATGGGCGGCTATTCGACGACGGACATTCGCAACATCGTCTTTGTGGGCGGCGCCGGCACCGGCAAGACCACGCTGGTCGAGGCGCTCCTGGTGGCGACGGGCGTCTTGACCAAGGCTGGCCGTGTCGAGGACGGCAGCACGGTCAGCGATTCCGATCCGATGGCGAAGGAATTGCAGCACTCGATGGACAGCGCCATCGTGCACTTCACGCACCACGGCGCGCACGTCAACCTCATCGACACGCCCGGCTCGCCCGGGTTCTCCGGCAAGGCCATCACCGCGCTTCCGGCGTCGGAAACCGTGGCGGTCGTTCTGGACTGCGCGAAGGGGATCGACACCATCGGCCGTCGCATGATGACGATCGCCGAAGGCCGCGATTTGCCTCGCATGATCATCGTCAACAAGATCGACCACGCGGCGAGCCAGCCCGACGAGCTCAACGCGCTCCTGGCGGCGATTCAGGAGACCTTCGGAGCGATCTGTCGCCCGATCAACCTGCCCACCGGGAAGGGAAGCGGGGTCGTCGATTGCTACCGCGGCACCGAAGGCACGAGCGACCTCGGCAAGGTCGCGGACTTCCACACCGCGGTCGTCGAGCAGATCGTCGAAGTCGAAGAGGAAACCCTCAACGCGTATCTCGGGGGCGAGACGCTGCCCGACGGCAAGCTGCACGAAGTCTTCGAGAAGGCGCTGCGCGAACGGCACCTGGTGCCCATCTGCTTCGTCAGCGCGAAGACCGGCGCGGGCATCCCGGAACTCCTCGACGTCATGGCGAACCTCTGCCCGACGCCGCTCGAGGGGAACCCGCGTCCGTTCGAGTACGAGGAGGGTGGCGAGGTGAAGGAGTGGCGGCCCGTGGCGGATCCGGCGCTGCCGTCGGTGGCGCACGTCTTCAAGGTCACGAGCGACCCGTACGTCGGCAAGCTCGCGATCTTCCGCGTGCACCAAGGCGTGGTGAAGCGCGACTCGCACCCGCGCGTCGACGACGGCCGCAAGCCGATCCGCATCGCGCACCTCTTCAAGCTGTTGGGCGCGAAGCACGTCGAGGTCGACCAGCTCGTCGCCGGCGACATCGGTGCCACCAGCAAGATCGACGAGATTCACTTCAACAGCGTGCTGCACGACGGCGACATCGGCGAGCACATGCACCTGCGGCCGTTGCCGCTGCCGGTTCCGATGTACGGACTCGCGGTGCAGGCCGCAAACCGCAACGCCGAGGCGAAACTGGGTGAGTCGCTGGCCAAGCTCTACACCGAGGATCCCACGCTCCGCATCGAACACGTCGCGTCGACCAGCGAGACCGTGCTGCGGGGACTCGACGAGCTGCACCTACGCACGAAGATCAAGATGCTGAAGGACCGCTACGGCGTCGAGGTCACCAGCAAGCCGCCGCGCGTCGCCTACAAGGAGACGATCACGGTGCGAGCGGAAGGGCACCATCGCCACAAGAAACAGACCGGCGGCGCCGGTCAGTTCGGCGAGGTATTCCTGCGCGTCGAGCCGCTGCCGGTCTTCGACGGCAAGGGCGCTCCGGACTTCGAGTTCGTCGACGACACGTTCGGCGGGTCGGTGCCGCGTCAATTCCTGCCGGCGATCGAGAAAGGCGTGCGGCAAGTGCTCGCCGACGGGGCGATCGCGGGCTACCCGATCACCGGCGTGCGCGTGAGCGTGTACGACGGCAAGCATCACCCGGTCGACAGCAAGGAAATTGCGTTCATCACCGCCGGCAAGCGAGCGTTCATCGACGCGATCCACAAGGCGAAGCCGGTACTCCTCGAGCCGTTCGTGCGTCTCGAGATCACCGTTCCGGCCGACGCGCTCGGCGCGATCAACGCCGACCTCTCGGGCAAGCGCGGGCGCATCCAGGGCACGGACATGCTCGCGGGCAACGTCGCGGTCGTCACCGCCGAGGCGCCGCTCGCCGAGGTCATGAACTACGCGAACCAGCTCAAGTCGATCACCGGCGGCGCCGGCTCGTTCATCATGGAGTACAGCCATGACGAGCAGGCGCCGAACAACGTGCGCGACGCAGAGGTCGCGAAGTTCAAGCCGAAGGCCGAAGAGGACTGAGCCGCGCGAACGGTCGGTCGCCCACACCGCGCGGCGCTCGCGTCGCGCGGGGGATCGACGCGCCGTTATACTCCGGCCATGGTCTCAGGCGTCCTCATCGCGAACGGCATCTGGCTCTCGATCTGCACCATCTGGGCGATCCTCTGCTTCGGACAGGCGGCACGCGATCGCGCAACCGGTCAAGGCTTCCAGAAGCCGATCGGTCCGAACGACGCCGACTGACGCGGGCCTCGCCGGCTTCAGGAACCCGTTGCGCGATTCGGCTGCGGCGCGTGCGCCGCGTCGTCGCGATGCGCGGGGCGCGGCGGCTGCACCAACACGTAGACGTTCGTGGGCTTTGAAAACCAGCGGCGCCAGACCGCGACGCGCTGCAACTCCATCGCGACGTCCGGCGCTTCGTCGATCGCCCGCTCTACCGCGTCGGGCGTCATCGCCACGATGAGCGGATACTCGAGGTCGGTGCGCGTCGCGAGCGTCTTGAGTTCGATGCCTTCGAGCGTGGGCTTGCCGCCGTTGTAGAACGCGATCGTCGGATCGACGAATCCGACCGTCGCGACCTGCGGCCGACGAACGTCGAGAAGTTGCTCGACGGCCTCGAGCAGCTTGTCCGCGCCCCAGAGCGACGTGAAGCGGGTCTCGAGCCCGAAGATGAGCGTCCAGCCCGCGAAGAGGGCGACCCAGGCGACGGCGAGGCCGCGCTCGCGGGCCACGCGCCCGCCGCGCCACCAGAGCCACGGCGTCGCGCAGCCGATGGGCACGATCGCCAGCGGAATGACGAGCGGCCAAAGCTCGCGCTCGCTCGGCGCGGCGTAGATCGCGGCGCCGAGTTCGACCACGAAGATGATCACCGCCAGGATCGCGAGCGTGCGTCGCACGTCGGGCGGGCGATAGCCGGCATCGGGGCGATCGAACTCGCCGCGCAGCCAACGCTCGATGGTGATGGAGACGAGGATCGCTGTCGGCGCGGCGAGCGGCAGGAGATACGTCGCCAGCTTGCCCGACGAGATGCTGAGGCCGAGGAGCGGGAAGAGGATCGCGACGAGGCACAGGGCCCGCAGGTCGCCGGCGCGCAGCGCCGGCCACACGAGGTTCCAGCGGAAGTTGAACCCGGGCAGGGAGAGCATCGCCGTCGCCGGGTACATGCCCGCGAGAAAAATGGGCAGGTAGAACCAGAACGGCTCGGCGCGGAGGTCCTTCTCGCCGGTGACGCGGCCGATCGTCTCGTCCCACCAGAGCTGCGCCGCCTGCGGATAGCGCATCGCGATCAGCGCGATCCACGCGGCGAAGGGCGCGATCGCGAGCGGCAGCCCGAACCACGGGGCGAATCGCAGGATGTCGCGCCACCGTCCGGCGAGCACGAGCCACGCGCCGAGGATGAGGCACGGGCCGAGCGCCGCGGGCCCCTTCACCATGAAGCCGAACGCCTGCGCCGCCCAGAACGCGACGAGGAGAAGCCCGCCGCGTCCGTCGCGCTCCGCGATGCGCCACCCGACGAAGAGCATGACGATCCACGCGAGATTCAAGAGCGCGTCGGTGTTCGCGAGTCGCCCGACGACGAGCACCATCGGCATCACCGCGGCGCACGCCGTCGCGACGAGCGCGGGACGCGTGCCGAGTCCGCGGCGCGCGAACGCGAAGAGGATGCCGAGCCCGAGCGAGGTCGCGACGAGGCTCGGCCAGCGCACGGCGAGCGCGCTGCGCCCGAACGACTCGACGCCGACCGCCTGCAGCCAGTAGGTCAGCGGCGGCTTCGTGAGGTGCGGTCGGCCGCGAAACTGCGGCACGAGCCAATCGCCGGTCTCGGCGATGGTGGCGCTCACCGATCCGTAGCGACCCTCGTCCGGCGGACGCAGCGGATGTCCCCAGGCGAGAAACCACACGAGCAGCATCGCGGCGGCGAGAAGCACGATCTCTCTGCCCGCAAGCGGTCGTCGATCGGGGGTCGGTAGGGGACGAAGTGCGGCGGGCATCGAGTGGTGCGCTGAAAAGCGCCCCCTGCAAGATTCGAACTTGCGACCTGGTCTTTAGGAAAGACCCGCTCTATCCAGCTGAGCTAAGAGGGCGTCGCGGACATCGTAGCGACGATTTCGGCGCGGCCCGAGTTCGTGTAGATTCGTCCGCGTGACGGCGCTTCTCTTCTTCGAGATCCTCGCGCTGATCCAGATCGTGGCGGCGGTGCTCACCTGCATCGCGGTGCTCGTCGATCGCCGCTTTCGCGCCGCCTCGGGCATCTCGTGGCTCCTCGTCATCAGCGTGCTTCCGCTCGTCGGCGTCACGCTGTATTGGATCGCGGGCAAGGCGTGGGTCTCGAAGCTGCGCATGAGTCGCTACCAGCGGCGCCATCGCCGGCACGGCGCCGAGCGGGTGCCCCTCGACCTGCGCATCAAGGGCGTGCGCGAGGCGTTGGGTCGCATGCCGGAAGGCACCCGCGGGCTCGCGACGTTGGCGGGGAGCGTCTCCGGTTACGCGCCGGTCGGCGGGAACGACGTCGAGTTCTTCTCCGACACGCCCGAGCTGATGCGGCGCATCGCCGCGGACATCGACGCGGCGCGGGACCACGTGCACGCGCTCTTCTACATCGCGATCGACGACGAGGGCGGGCTTCCGGTGATGGAGGCGATGATCCGGGCCGCGCGGCGCGGCGTGCAGGTGCGATTTCTGGTCGATGCGATCGGCTCGCGCCCGTTCTGCCGCAGCCCCACCCGCCGGCGCATGGAGGAGGCCGGCGTGCGCGTGGTCGAGGCGCTCGGCGCCGGACTCCTCCGCGTGTTCATCGAGCGCATCGACCTGCGGAACCACCGCAAGATCGTGGTCATCGACGGCGACGTCGGCTACATCGGAAGCCACAATCTCGCCGCGGCGACATTCAAGGTGAAGAAGAAGCACGCGGTGTGGGTCGACGCGACGAGCCGACTGCGCGGGCCGGCGGCGAACGAACTCCAGCGCGTGTTCGCCGAGGACTGGTGGACCGAGACCGAGGAGTCGCTCGACGCACAGATCCAGCCGTCGACGTCCGAGGAAGGCGGGGTCCTGGCGCAGGTGGTGGCCACGGGACCGACCACGCTCGAGGGAGCGATGGCTCAGGTCGTCGTCACCTGCGTGCACCTCGCGAAGCGCGAGCTCATCCTGACGACGCCGTACTTCGTGCCCGACGAGCCGACGGTGGAATCGATCCTCACGGCGTCGCGGCGCGGCGTCGACGTGACGCTTGTCCTGCCCGAACACAACGATTCGCTGCTCGTACACCTCGCCAGCAAGAGCTACTTCCGGCGGCTGCTCGACGCCGGCGTGCGCCTGCGGCAATTCCGCGGCGGCATGCTGCACGCCAAGACGATCACCATCGACGACCGGCTGAGCGTGATGACCAGCGCGAACCTCGATCGGCGCAGCTTCGAGATCAACTTCGAGGTCGGACTGCTTCTCTACGACAAGACCGCGACCGAAGCGCTGCGGCGCCTCCAGCTTGGCTACATCGAGCGGTCCGAGCTCATCGACCGCGCGGCGTGGATCCGACGACCGTGGTGGACACGACTCGTCGAGAACGCCGTCGGGCTTGCGTCGCCGGTCCTGTGATCGACCGCCTCGTCGCTCCGCATCAGGTCGAGGTCAGCGCCTGCTCGAGGGCGTGCAGCACGCGTTCCTCGGCCGGGCTGATCTGGAAGACCATGCCAAGGAAGCCGCCGCTCGCCTCGGCGACGGTCTTGGCGGCCCGCACGAGGTCCTTGCGGAAGGTGCCGAGCTCCTCCGGCGTGAGCGTGTTGCGCAGGTCGGCGGCGAAGGCGTGCCACGCGGCGCGACCGTCCTTCGTCGGGCCGCGCTTGAGCCACGCCTCGAGCCCCTGGATCGCGGCGCCCTCGCGGGGAACGCCGAACTTCACCGCGGCGTCGAGGACCGCCCGCGTCTCGCGGTCGTCGACCTTGCCGTCGGCCCACGCGATCTCGACGAGCGGATAAAGCTTGAACGCGGTGAGCAGTTCGCCCCGCACGTTGATTGCCACGAGGCGGTCGAGCACTTCCTCGTTGGTGATGTTCGCCTTCTTCCGCAACTCTTCCTTGTCGAGCTTCGAGAGGAACACGCGCTTCAGCTTGTCGACGAGCTGGGCGTCCTTGGTCCGGAAGTACTCTTCCTCAAATCCGCGACGGCGAGCGTCGAAGGCGTCCGACAGTGGAGTGCTCATGTTGGGGAGTGCCGCAGGCGGCACGATGAAGGGCGATCGGTCGCGGCCCGCGCGATCGCCACGATCGCCGGATTCGCAGGAGAAACGTAGTCGTTTCGAGCGCCCGGGTCAATCGACGCGAGGGCGCGAGGGTCGATCGTCGAGCGGCGCGGCGAGCGAGCCGTCGATCATTGATACAACTACGCCGTGAGCGACGCGGAGTCGGTCAAAGCAACGGAGTTCGTGCCGCCCGCTCGCTGCGGGCGATGCGGATACGCAACACAAGGGCTGCCCACGTCGACGTGTCCGGAGTGCGGCTTCGATCTGACGCGCACGCCATATCTTCGATTTGCGGACCGCGGCTGGCTGCAGATGATCGTCGTCGGCACGACGCTCGTGCGCGTGGGCGCGATCGGCGCGATCGTCACCGTGTTCATCGGGAACGGAATCGTCGATTGGACGAAGTCGTTGGGCCTGCCGTTGCCGTGGCCGTCGCGACGCATCGCCGTGGTCACGCGCTTCGTGCTCTTGGCGTGCGCCGCGGGCGGCGCGTGGCTCATGGCCGCGCCCGACCCCTCGCTCGGCGACGAACTCGCTCCCGGCGCGAAGCGGCGGAAGCTCTTCCGCGCCGGCATCGCGCTGGCGATGGCGCTCGCGGCGGGACGAGTCGTGCTTGGGCCCTGGCTCCCGCCCTTGGGCGCTGCGGCGATGAGCGTGGCGGCGCTCCTGTGCACCTTGCAGTCGGTCCGCGGTCTCGGCGACGTGGTGCGCGATCTCGTCGCACGCTCGGAGACCGGCGATCCCGACGCTGCGGCCGACGCAGGACGGGGCGGTACGTGGGTCTATTGGGCGATGGGAGCCGTCGGCCTGTTCGGGCTCTTGGGCTCCCGGAGAGGCCCCGCCGCGGCGGCGCTAACCATCGAGACGAGCGTCATCGGGATCGGCGTTGTCGGCGCGGGTTTCGCCTTGTATTCGTTGGTGAAATCGTCGCGAGCCATCCGCGACGAGCTGGCGAGGGCGCCGCGCGAACCGAGCTGACGCGCCTCGCGTCGCGGCGATGGTTGCGGAACCGCCGCCTCCCTTGCCGATCAAGGGCGCATGGAGTGCGCGGTGGTCGCGCGCTTGCCACCGCATGCTCTACATCCTCGCCGATCGCTTCCAGAACCTTCTTGACGACCTCGGACTCCTCACGGTGATCCAGGTCTTCAAGCAAGTTCAGTTCCGCGCCTTCTCCGCGGTGCTCGTCGCGTTCGCCCTCGTCCTGTTGTTCGGCAAGCCGGTCATCCGCTGGCTGCGGCGGCAGAAGGTGGGCGACGCGCCGGAGTTCTACAACGCGCGGCTGAACGAGATGATGAAGGGGAAGTCGGGCACGCCGACGATGGGCGGCATCATGATCGTCGGCGCGATCCTCGCGACGATGTTCCTCCTCTGCGACTTCGTGCACAGCCGCTACGTGCATCTCGCGACCGTGGTCATCGTGTGGCTCGCCGCGGTCGGCAGCATCGACGACTGGCTGAAGCTCACGCAGGCGCGGCGCGGACCCGGCGGGCGCGAAGGCCTGTACGCGTGGGAGAAGCTCCTGTTCCAGCTCGGGCTCGCGGCGCTCGTCTCGTTCTTCCTCTTCCGGATCGGCACCGAGGCGCAGAACCCGGCGGCGCTCGCGCTCAATCTCCCGTTCCAGCGCACGTACGAGCCGTCGCAGCGACTCGCGCAGGAACTCACGCAACTCAATCCGAGCGTGATCGTGCTCGGCCTCGGCGCGTTCGTCTTCATCGGGACGATGTGCATCGCCGGCATGTCGAACGCCGTCAACCTGACCGACGGCATGGACGGACTTGCGGCTGGCACGATGACCATCGCGAGCTTCGGCATGATGGTGCTCTGCTACATCGCCTCGGAGCAGCGGGCCGCGAGCTGGCTGATGGTGCCGTACATGCCCGGCGCCAACGAGCTGATGGTCGTCGCCGGCGCGATGGCCGGCGCGTGCCTCGGGTTCCTCTGGTTCAACTGCAACCCGGCGTCCGTCTTCATGGGCGACACCGGCTCGCTGTCGCTGGGCGGGCTGCTCGCGTTCCTCGCCGTCGCCATCCGCCAGGAAGCGCTGCTTCTCCTCATCGGCGGCGTGTTCGTGATGGAGCTCTCGAGCGTCGTCCTCCAGGTCAGTTACTTCAAGTGGACCGGCGGCAAGCGGATCTTCCGCTGCTCGCCCATTCACCATCACTTCCACATGGGCGGATTGAGCGAGCTTCAGGTCGTCACCCGCTTCTGGATCGTCGCGGTGATTTTCGGCATGCTGGCGCTCGTCTCGATCAAGCTCCGGTGACGGACGTATTCTCTTCGCGTCTCGCTCGGCGTCGCGCCTCCCGTCGTTCGCATGCCCTCGCTCGGACTCTTCCATCGTCGGTTGCTGCTGCTCCTGGCCGTCGTGCTCGGCACCTCGGTGGTGCTCGGGTCGCAGCTCGTGCGCCTGGCGATCGTCGAGGGCGACGAGCACGCGCGCCAGACCGAGACGTTTCTGCGTCGTCGCATGTTCCTCCCGTTCGTTCGCGGCTCGATCCTCGATCGCCGCGGCGAAGTCCTCGCGATGGACCGCGCGAGTTGGGACGTGCAGGTCGAGTACGCGGTCATCGCGGGTCGCTGGGCCGCGGACCGCGCGCGGGTCCAGGCCAGGCGCGACGTCGGCGCGAACGCGTGGGCCCGCATGTCGCGCGAGGAGCGTCTCGCCGAAACCGAGGCCCGCATCGCGTTCTTCAACGACGAGACCGAGCGACTGTTCGACGCGCTCTGTGAGGCGGGCGGCTTCGATCGCGCGGAACTCGATCGTCGCTTCGACGAGATTCGACGCCGCATCGCCCCGCGCGTCGAGGCCTATCGCGAACGGCAGCGCGCCGCCGAGGAGACCCGCGTCGCGGCGGGAGAGAAGCCGACGATCGTCGCCGAGGACGAGACGATCAGCGAGCAGGAGGCGCCGCACACGATCCTCGCCGACGTCGACGACACCACCGCGTTCCGCTTCCAGGCGCTGGCCGACGCGCTCCCGGACACGATCGCGGTCGCGCCCGCGACGCGGCGCATCCGGCCGTGGAACGACGTCGAACTCTCGGTCGATCGCAGCGCGCTGCCCGGGCCGCTGGCGAGCTCGAAGCCGCTGACCATCACGCTCGCCGGCGTCGCCGATCACATCCTCGGCTCGACGCGCACGAACGTGTTCGCGCAGGATCTCGCGCGCCGGCCGTTCCTCGACGAGAAGACCGGCGACCTCGTCGACCTCGGCGGCTATCGCAGCGACCGCGATCTCATCGGCTCGCGCGGACTGGAGCGCACGTTCGAGGATCGCCTCCGCGGCCTGCGCGGCGTGGTCGAACGCAACCTCGAAACCGGCGAGGCGACGCGCACCGAGCCGCAGCGCGGAGAAGACGTCCGCTGCACGCTCGACATCCGGCTTCAGTCGCGGGTGCAGGCGGCGCTCGAGCCTGCGCTCGGGCTGGCCCGCGTGGAGCAGTGGCAGCGCGGCTGGACCGCCGACGGCGCGCCGAAGGGCGGGCCGCTGCCGATCGGATGGGAGCTGAACGGCGCAGCGGTCGTCCTCGACGTGGCGACGGGCGACATCCTCGCCCTCGTGTCGACGCCGACGCTTGCGGAATCGTCCGATCTCAAGGGACTGCGCCGGGAGCTCGAGGCCGCCGACTACAACAAGCCCGTCGAGGCGATGTATCCGCCGGGTTCGATCGTGAAGCCGCTGCTGTATTCCGGCGCGGTGACCGCCGGCGTGATCCCGCTCGATTTCGAGGTCGAGTGCAAGGGACACTTCTTCGACAACGTCACCACCTCGGCGCGATGCTGGATCTGGCGCCCCGAGGAAGGCCGCACGCAGACGCACGGGCGACTCGCGGTCGAAGAGGCGATCGCGCGGTCGTGCAACATCTACTTCTACACCGTCGCTTCGAAGCTCGGCCTCGAGGGCGTCGTCGAGTGGTATCGGCGCTACGGCGTCGGTCAGCCGTTCGACGTCGGGCTGCTGTTTGCTCGCGATGGCGAGAACGGCAAGCTCGTGTACGAAGGCGAAGTCGGCGGCTCGGTGCCGAGCGAGGCCGACATGAAGGCGATGCGCAGCGCCGGCGACCGCGCCGGCCCGATCTTCCTCGGCATCGGCCAGGGGCCGATCGCATGGACGCCGCTGCACGCCGCCAACGCGTACGCGACGCTGGCGCGCGGCGGCAAGATCGTGCGGCCGTCGCTCATGCTCGACCGGCCCGACCGCGGCCAGGTCGTGCGCGACCTCGCGCTGAGTCCGGCCGCGGTGAAGAAGGCGCTCGAGGGATTGCATCAGGCCGTCAGCGCCACCTACGGCACCGGCAACCATCTCACGTTCGAGGACGGCGTGCAGGTGCCGCTCACCTCGGTGCCGGGCACCCGCATCTGGGCCAAGACGGGCACCGCGCAGGCGCCGCCGCTGCGGCTCGACGAGAATGGCGACGGCGCGATTGACGCGACGGTACAGGCCGATCACGCGTGGTTCGTAGGACTCGTCGGCAACGAGCGCGACGCGACGCCGCGCTACGCCGTCGCGGTGCTCGTCGAGCACGGCGGCTCGGGCGGCAAGACGGCAGGTCCCATCGCCGCTGAGATCGTGCGGGCGCTCGTCGCCGAGGGCTACCTCAACGGGGCGGGATCGTGAGCGCGACCGACAGCGCCGCCACCGGATTCGAGCTGTCCGTCGGACAGGCCGATCGTCGGCGCACGCGCTGGAGTCCGGCGGCGCTGCACGGCGAGCAGGACGAGCCGCGGAAGAAGCGAACGCTGTGGTGGACGCCCGCGTGGATCTCGCTCGCCGCGGGCCTCTTCCTCTCGCTCGTCGGCGTCGCCGCGATCTCGACGACGCGCCCCGAACATGGACAGCGCCAGGCCGCGTTCCTCGTGATCGGCCTCGCCAGCGCGGCGACGGTGGCGTTGCCGCATTACCGTTGGATTCGTCGGGCGCTCGTGCCGCTCCTCATCCTCACGACGGCGCTCCTCGTCTTCGTGCTGCTCCCGTTCGTGCCCGAGTCCATCGTGCGACCTCGCAACGGCGCCCGCGCGTGGATCGCGCTCGGACCGGTGGACTTCCAGCCGTCGGAACTGGCGAAGACGGTGTACATCCTCTCGCTCGCGGCGTGGCTGTCGGTCACGCAGATCCATCGCACGCTGCGCGGATTCGCGGCGGTCGTCGGCATCACGCTGGTGCCGATCGGCCTCATCCTGCTCGAACCGGATCTCGGCAGCGCGCTGCTTTTTCTGCCCACGATGGCCGCGATGCTCATCGCGGCGGGCGCGAAGAAGCGGCACGTGATCGGTGGCGTCGTCCTCGCGATGATCATGGTGCCGATCGCGTACGGCTTCCTGTTGAAGCCGTATCAACGTGCTCGCATCGACGCGATCCTCGCGCAGGTCGCCGGCGACACGCGATTCGAGAAGCGCGAGGGGTTCCAAGGCTGGCGGGCGATGCGCCTCGTCGGCTCCGGCGGCGCGTTCGGCGTCGGCGAAGAGCACGCGCGAGCGCTCGTCACCTTCAACGGCCTGCCGGAAGAGCACAACGACATGATCTTCGCCGTCGTCTGCTGCCGATGGGGCGTCGCTGGCGGACTCGCGGTGTGGACGGCGTATGCGTTCTTCGCCATCGGCGGCATCCTCACCGCGCTCATCCATCGCGATGCGTTCGCCCGCCTCAGCGCGATCGGCATCGTCGCGATCACGTTCACGCAGATGACGATCAACACCGGCATGACGATCGGGCTTCTGCCGATCACCGGCATCACGCTGCCGTTCGTGAGCTACGGCGGCTCGAGCCTCGTCGCGAGCTGGATCAACCTGGGACTGCTCGTGAACATCGGCCTGCGCCGCGCGAAGCTCGGCGAGCGCAGCTATCTCGACGAGTTGGAGTGAGCGACGCGACTCACTGCGGTCGAAGCGCCGCGAGTTCGCGGTCGATCGCCGCGCGCTCCGCGTCGCGCTCGGGCGTCGCGGCGGCCCGCTCGAGCCACGTGCGGCGAAGCGACAGGGCTTTCACCAACGGTTCGCTGTGGGACCGGCTGTTCGCGTCGAGTTCCGCGAGCGCCCGCGTCGCAGCGATGGCTCGCTTGGTGAGGTCGTCCGCCGCGGGGGTGGCGAGCGCCGCCTCGGAGAGCGCACACCAGGCCATCGCACGCCCGTAGCCCGCGCTGACGAGCGTCGGCGCACGGGACATGAGCTCGTCGTACCCGGTGGCGACGTTTCGGAGAATCGCGATCTGCGCGTCCGGTCCTTCGACAACCAAGGCGATGCGGGCTCGATCGCGTCCCAGGTTCAGAAGACGACCCTCCGCGTCCGGGTTGCCCGCCGCGACGAGCGGATCGAGCAGTCGCTTCGCTTCGTCCAGCAGTTCCTCAGCCTCGTCCCATCGTCCCAGCGCGATGGCCGCCTCGCCGAGAGACACAACCGCATCGGAGTCGGAGATCACATCGTTCGCGGCGGTCAGGGGCGCGATCGAAAAGGCGCGACGCAGCTCCTCGCGAGCGCGTCGGAGATCGCGAAGGCGGGCGTCCGCGTTGGGACCCTCGCACTGCGCGTGAGCCCCGCAGCGGAGCATGAGGGCGTAGCCAATACCCACGCGCGCGACCGTCGATCCCGGATGCGCGGCGAGCATCGCCTCGTACTCGGCCATCGCGGTCTCGAACGCCGCGTCCGATGCTCGAGGATCGGACTCGGTGGTCGTGCGCCCGAGCATCATGTGCGCCTCGGCGTAGCGGAGCCACCGCGAGCGATCGTCACGGAGTTGCGCGTCGCTCGACCACAGCTCGATCGCGCGGCGCACGGTCGCCGCGGCGGCGTCGGCTTGCCCTTGGCTTGGGCGCGAGGGATCGCCATAGACGCCGGCGAGATCGATGAGCGCGCCGGCGAGCGTGTCGCGCACCTCACGATCGTTCGGCAACTCGGCGGCAAGTTGGTCGAGCGCGGCGACGCCGCGCTCCAGGAGCTGCACTCGCGCCGGCGTGGCGTGCGGCATTCGATACGCGGCGCTGGCGATGTCCAGGCAGAGGGTGCGCACCGTCTCGAGCAACTCGCGACTGCGCTGCGAGAGTCGATCCGCGTTGTCGTTCGCGATCCGCGCTTGCCACGCCGTGGCGGCGATGCCCGCGATCAGCACCACGAGCACGGCGATCGCGCCGATCACCGCGGCGCGATGACGGGCGGTGAAACGCCTCAGGTCGTCGAGCACGTTCGGGGCTCGCGCGACCGGCCGCTCGCCGACGATCGCCCGGCGCAGGTCGGCGGCGAACGCGTCGGCGGTGGCGTAGCGGCGCGCGGGATTCAGCGCGAGCGCATGCTCGATCACCGTGGCGACGTCGCGGGGAACGGCGGGCGCACGCTGTCGCAGCGGCACGCGATCACCCTCGGAGACTGCGCGCAGGAGGCTGGGCAGGTCGGACGAGGTGCGGTAGGGGAGCACGCCGGTGAGAAGTTCGTAGCCGATGACGCCGAGAGAGTAGATGTCGGCGGCCGCGTCGACGCGACGGGCTGCGCCGACCTGCTCCGGGGACGCGTACTGGTAGGTGCCGACCGCGCCGCCGACCTCCGTGACCTGCGTCGGCGCCGTGGCATCCGCGCGACTCCACGCCAGCGAGAAGTCGCGGATTGCCGGCATCCCGTTCGGACGCACGACGACGTTCGCCGGCTTGAGGTCGCGATGCACGACGTCGTTCAGGTGCGCGTAGTGGACGCCTTCGGCGACCTTCGCCAGGAGCTCCATCCGCTCGGCGACGGTGAGCGACTGAACCCGGGCGTACTCGGTGAGCGAGGGCGCGTCGAGGAACTCCATCGCCAAGTACGGCTGCCGCGTGCCACCGGCGTCGGCCGGCGCGTCGAAGAACCCGGCGTCGTAGACCGGCAGGATGTACGGGTGGTGAAGTCGGGCGGCATGGGCCACCTCGCGCTCGAATCGGCGCGTGACCGATCCGCGGCGCCGGTCGTCGGCGACGAGTTCGGAGCGGATCGTCTTGATCGCGACGGTGCGGGCGGGGTGATCCTGTCGCGCTCGGTAGACCGTGCCGAGGCCGCCGGTGCCGACGCACGCCTCGATCGTGTAGCCCGGAATCTGGAACGACCCCGGGAGCGGCACCGGCCGCATCGAGGACGTCGACGTCGGTGCGCTGGCGAACGCGGCGAAGGAATCGCGATCGCAAGCAGGTGGGGTGGCGATTTCGGTTCCGGTCTTCGCGGCTCCGCCCGAGTTCTTCATGAATTCCCACGATATCAAGCGCACCGCCGCTGGCGTTACGTACTGATACCGGCGTGGGATTCGACTTGGCTGAGGGCCAAAGTCGATGGACGGCCGAGCTCGCGGTTGCCATTCCGCCGCTCGCCCGTCGGTTCGGCGCAGTCGGCGACGGTCTGCGATCGGCGGACCGTCGCCGACCCGCTGATCGAAGTCCCCGCATGATGGGGTGGCGTTCGGCATGCGGCGTCCGGCATGCGGAAGGTAGGTGGTGTCATCGCGGACCGATCCCTGAGCGACCCGAGCATCAGCGGTCACTTGGATTCATTGCTTCGGCGCGGCGACATCGACGCGGCGCGGGGATTGGTCATGCGCATGTACCGCGAACCGCTCATCGCATATGTGCGCTGCGGCGGCTGGCTCGACGGCCTGAAAACCGAACCAGGCTGCGACACGGTCGACTCGATCGTCGACGGATTCATGCTGGCCAAGATCGGGGAGGAGCGCGTCCTTCGCTCGTGGTCCATCGACCGCTGCCGGTTCCGAGCGTGGGTCCGCATCGCGATGCAGCACTACCTCCTCGAGCTGGCGCGACGCGTGCGTCAGACGGCGGTCAATCGCCGCAAGCATGCCGAGCGCACCGCCGCGGCGCAGGACCAGACCGACGATCCAGCCGAGGCGATGGATCAGGTCCTGCGGCGCACGCTGACGCGGGAAGCCATCGTGCAGGCCGGCGCCGACGCCGCGAATCGCGGTCGCGCCGACGAGTGGCGGGCGTTCCTTGAGCACGAGATCGAGCACAAGCCGCTGGAGGCGCTCGATGACCTCGTGCCCGGCACGCGGGGCCGCAAGAGCGCGGCGATGCGCCGTATGCGCCAGCTGCTCGTCGAATCGGTGCGCTCGCTCGTCGCGTGGCCGGGTGCGAGCGACGCCCAGATCGACGAGGAGATCGAATGGCTGATGGGCGCGCCCCGGAGGACACCCCGATGACCGACACGCCATTCATCGACGCCGAGACCGCGACGCGCATCCTGCACTATTCCGCTGGATCGTCGCGCCATGCGTGGTCGGCGCTCACCTCGCGTCTGCGTTGCGACGACGGTTACGGCTGGGCGACGTTGCGCCTGCAATGGTGCTTCGGCGTCGCGGTGCAGGATCCGGCGAAGATCCCCATCGAGCGGCTGCGCAGCGCGAAGGACGAAACGAAGCAGGCCATCACCAGCGCGACCGACGCCGACACGCAAGCCGCCGCGTGGCTCTGCTACGCGGCGTCGGTGGCGCTGGCGGCGCTGCACCACAACGTGCGCCTGTCGTCGATGCCCGCGGCGGCGTGGGTCGAAGTCTTCGCGGAACTGACGGCGCTCCTGCCCGAACCGTGGGCCACTGTGTTCGAGCGGGCGATCGAGGTGCTGGTGGACGGGGAGCGCTGATCGTCGACGACGCGCTCGGCCGGAGACGAGTCGATCACGCGGACCGTTCGGCGCCGCAAGCCGAGCGCCCTCCGCGGTACGCTCACGCGCGATGGGAGTCTCTGGTCCGAACAAGGAAACGAAGGCGCAGGGTGACACGACGGCGCACGGTCCGGTCGATCGCGGGCCGCTCTTTGATCGCTCCGCGTCGCCGCTACTGCCCGACGCCGCGGCGCTCGCACGGGCCGCGGCGCTGGGCATCGAATTCGATCCCGGCGACATCGATCGCCTCGGCCGCTATCTCGCGTTCCTGCGCGACGCGAACACGCGGATCAACCTGACGGCGATCGTCGATGCGCAAGAGATGTGGACGCGCCACGTCCTCGACAGTCTCGCGCTCGTGCCGGTGATCGCGTCGCTCGATCGAGCGCCGGGGCGCGAAGACGAGCCGATGAGGCTGATCGACGTCGGCAGTGGCGGCGGCCTGCCGGGGATTCCGCTGGCCATCGTCCTGCCGGACGTCCGCTGCACGCTGCTCGAGGCGACGGCGAAGAAGGCCAAGTTCCTGAGCGACGTCGCGGCGGCGCTCTCGCTCGCCAACGTCGATGTCGTGGTCGCCCGCGCGGAGGACGCCGGGCGCGATCGCGAGCTTCATCGCGAGCGCTACGACGTCGTCACGAGTCGCGCGGTCGGTCCGCTGCCGACGCTGGTCGAACTCACGGTGCCCTTCGCGTGCGTCGGCGGCGCGGTGCTGGCGATCAAGGGCGAGAAGGCCGACGAGGAGATCGCCGCGTCGAAGGCCGCGCTGCACGCGCTGCACGCCCATGCGCTCGAGCCGATCCGCGCCGCCACGGGCACGATCGTGCCGATCGTGAAGCAGCGCACGACGCCGAAACTCTATCCGCGCCGCGCGGGCGAGCCGAAGCGGGCGCCGATCAAGTAGCCAGCCTGCGCCGTCGGGTGGTCATCCCCACGCGCCGAGCAGCACCGCGAGATCGGCGGCGCCGACGAGGCCACTGCCGTCGAGGTCGCACGAGAGGTTAGGCGTGCCCCACGCGCCGAGCAGGATGCCGAGGTCGCTCGCGCCGACGACGCCGTCGCCGTCAAAGTCGCTGGCCCGCTTGAGGAACGCGGCCTGATCTGCGGCGTCGATGTCGGAATCGCCGTCGAAATCCATCATCTCGCAGCCGTGCACGAAGCCCTCGGCGAGGCACGCGTCGAACACGGCGTGATCGATGCGCGTGACGAACCCGTCGCCGTCGGCGTCGCCGAGCCGTCCGGGCGGGTAGATCGACCAAGCGTGGTTTGCGGGCAGATTCGTCAGGGTGCGCACCACGACACCGCTTGGACCCTTGGGCCAGTGCATCTCGACCTTCGGCAACGTCGCGCGTGTCTCGAGGCCGACGAACATCTCCATCTGGTCCGAGCCGAGATAGCTTCGGCCGCCTGCGTAGATGTCGCGAAAACGGGGAGAGCCGTTCGCGTCGAGCCAGATCTTCGCGAAGCCGCCCACCGCGAACGTGTTGCGGCCGATCCCGACGGGTCGTAGCTTCATCCAATTCAAGCCGTCGCCGGAGTGGTTGATGTAGAGCAGGGCGTTCGAGCCGACGTCGCCGACGAGGAGGTCGAGATCGCCGTCCATGTCGACGTCGGCGGCGCTGGATGCATACGAGTAGGCGTCCGAGCCCGGCACGTTTGCCTGGGCGCTGACGTTGATGCACGGCGGGACGCCGGGATTCAGGAAGATCGCGTTCGGGATCAACTGGTTGTTGATGTAGAGGTCGAGGTTGCCGTCGTTGTTGAAGTCGAAGAACTCAGCGCCCCAGCCGGTCATGTACGCGCCGACGTTCCACTGCACCTGACCTTGGACGAAGTGCGCGCCGTCCTGGTTGAGGAGGAGCGGATTCAGGCCCCCGAGCGGTTGCGAGAGGTTCGCGATGTTCGCGCAGTAGAAATCGGGCAGGCCGTTGTTGTCGAAGTCGCCGCACGCGAGTCCCATCGAGAAGAGCTGCACGCCGGCGCCGCTCGTGTCGGAGATCTCGACGAAGGTCCCGTTGTCGTTGCGCCAGAGCTGATTGCCCTGGAAGAACGGGCCGAGGTGGCCGCGGTCGTTCGAGACGTAGAGATCGACGTCGCCGTCGAGGTCGATGTCGGTCCACGTGCCGGTGAACGAGTACGCGGGATCAAGGAAGCCGGGAATCGACGCGCTGATGTTGGTGAACGTGCCGTCGCCGTTGTTGCGGAAGACGGCGCTCGGGATGTTGTTGGGCGCGCCGAACGCATTGCGGTACACGGCCACGTGCAGGTCGAGGTCGCCGTCGCCGTCGATGTCGCCCCACGCCGCGCCCTTGCACACGCCGTTGGTCGTCGCGCCGGACGCCGCCGTGACGTCGGTGAACGTCCAGTTGCCGTTGTTGTGGAAGAGCTTGCAGGTCCCGCCGGCCTGCGTGATGTAGAGGTCAAGGTAGCCGTCGCCGTCGTAGTCGCCTGCGGCAAACGACGATTGTTTCGGTATCGCGCCGATGCCGCAGGTCGCGGAGCGCGAGATGAAGTGACCAGTGCCGTCGTTCTCGTAGACGCTCACGATCAGGTCAGTGCGTCCAAGCAGGACGACGTCGGGATCGCCGTCGTTGTCGAGGTCGACGAATCCCGAGCCGAAGCCGTACTGGCCGTAGAGCTGTGGGAACTCGACATAGTGAACGAGTCCGCGGTCGACGGCCTCCTCGGTGAAGGGCACGACCGGCGGCGTGGCCGCGGCGATCGAGGCGAGCGATGCCGTCGCGCATGCAGCGCTCAGGAGCGGGCGCGAAAGCCCGAAGGCGCGGGTGTCGGCGAACGCACGAGCACTGGTTGGAGTGACCATCGGATCCTCTCGGCAAGCGACGGCGCGGCCGTCCGCCCCCTCGCTCACCCGACCGCTCGACTGTCCCGCGCATCGACCACCATGGTCGCGCGACGGCAGCAGCATCGGGGTACCCGGCACATTTCACCCGGGCGGCGAACCGAGTCTAGCACCTCGGTACAGCGGGAAAAGCGGGAGCAGGAACAAACGCGCGGACGCAGCGAGGTGAGCGGCGTTTGCGTCCGCGACGCGTGCGCAGTCACCGCGCCAGGTCGCAGGCATTGCCTACGTTGCCATCAGGCTCGGCTGGAACCCGACTGGCGTTCGTTGGCCGCCGGCGAGACCGGTCGGACATCTGACGCCTCCGCTTCTTCGACCCGAAGGAAGATCCGAGGGGCGCCGTAGCGTCCACCCTCAAGCCCGAGGAGGAGCGGCAGGTCGGTTCGAACGTAGCCCGGACGTGGACGCTCACCGAACGATCGATCGCCGTGCTCGGCGTCGGCAGCTACGAGCGCGTCGACTGACGGGCCTCCCTCGGTGCGCAGCTCGAGCATCGTCCATCGATCGCTCACGAGAGTTCCCGACGTCGGGCGCTCGAGAAGGGTTCGCGGCGGGGCGGCATCGCGCGGCGCGTTGGCAACGTTGAGGGGGTGGGATGGGCCTCGCAGGCTCGACGGCGCGTCGGAGCCGTCCGCTTCGCTGACCGTGACCGTGACGCGTCCCTGAAGTCGATCGCGAGTGCCCGAGAGGCGGAACGCGAGCGTGACGGTGGCTTCTGCGCCATGCGCTGCCCGCGGGAAGAGAGCGCGTGCGAGGCAAGGCCACTCGATCGATCCGACGATGGTGACGGCACCGGCGGTGAGGCGGCCGTGCGTCGCGGTGCTCATGCGGCACCTCCACGCCCGGCGGGGCGATCGGCTCGTCGCGAGTCGGCGACTCGTTTGGGCGCGGGACTGATGAATCCGACGAGCTTTGCGAGCGCGACGGCCGCGGATCGCAAACCACCGCCGTCTGCCGATGTGAGCCGTTCGCTGACGCCGTCGAGGAGGCGAACGGCGTCGAGCAGTTCGTCGACCCGCGCGTTGTGCGCGGCGCGAGCGGCGCTCTCACGAGCGCGCGCGGTCGTCGTCGTCCTGCACTGCGCCAAGCCGTCGACGAGCGGATCGAGTTCGCGCCGTTTGCGAGCGCGAGCGACGGTCGCGAAGAGGCGCCATACGTCCTGCTCCGCGCGGAAGAACTCGCGCCGTTCGCCGCGTTGCAACTGGCGGCTGATGATGCCCCACTCCACGAGCGTGCGCAGCGTCATCGACACGTTGCCGCGCGAGATGCGGAGGCGATCCATGATCGTCTCGACGTCGAGCGGCTCGCCATGCACGAAGAGAAGGGCGTGCGCTTCCGCCATCGTTCGCGGCACGCCCCAGCGCGAGGCCATCTCGCCCCAGAGCGCGATGAAGCGGTCCTGCGAGGAGAGGAGTTCGCGGTCGTCGGAGGGCGCGACGCCGCTCGCTGGCGCCGCCGGCGTGGGAGTGTCTGCTGGAGAACGAGGCATGGGCGGAAGGGTACGACACCGCGTCGCGAGGGAGCCGCCAGCTTTCAGAAAAGACTGAAAATTCTGACGCGTCGCCGCCCGGTGCGCCAGCGCGAAAGAAAAGCCCCCGCGCTGGCGGGGGCTTGTTCAATGCGAGAAAGAATGGTTCGCCGCGCGTCGCGGCTCGCGACCGCTACCGCTCGGTCACGGTGCGGGAAGCGTCGGACCGGTGACGCCGATCTCGATCAGGTCGTGCCAGACCTGGTGCGGCGGGACGAGTCCGAGGCCGCAGGTCCAGACGCGCGCCTCGACCACGCCGCCGGGGCCGACGTAGTTGGGCACGAGCGCCGGGCTCACGCCGAAGCTCCCGCCGCCGCCGGCCGGCGAGAAGAACGAGACACCGATGAAGTCCCAACGCTTGTCCTGGCGGTTCCAGAGGAAGCCGCCCACCAGCACGTTCGCCGACGTCGCCTTGCCGACCGTGTTGAGCGTCACGCCGGTGATCGCGCCGGGTTCGAAGTCCGTCTCGAGTGTCGCGTACACGTCCGTGGTGTATCCCTGCGCGAGGTACGAAAGACCGGCGACGGTCGTGCCGGCGGTCGCGTAGTTCGCGTAGAGCTTCAGGTAGTTTTGATCGATGACGCGGATCGGGAAGTTGCTCAGCGAGCTGGAGCCGACGAGGTGGCCCCACATGATCTTCACTTCCGTCGCGTTGCCGTCGACGAACTGACCGGCCATGACCGCGAACGCCGCTTCGAGGGCGTCGGGGAACTTGCCGATGCTGCGAACCTCGCCGAGGTTGCACTCGGGCTGATCCGGCCCCGGTGCCCACGTCACGAGATCGCGCGGCCAGCACTGAATGCCGTTCGAGTTGTTCGCCAAGACATCGCGGAGCTGGGTCGGTGCGATCGGGGCGTTGTAGAGCTGCTTCGCCCAGCCTTGGAGTACCGCGGCAAGACCCGCGACCACCGGCGCCGCGGCGCTGGTGCCATTGAACTCGTTGGTGTAGGTGCGCAGATGGTTCGTCTGCGGGTCGAACGGATTGGTGCCATTCGCGCCGCGGAAGAGCACGCCGTAGCCGGTGGTGGTCACGCCGGTGCCCCAGCCCGAGACATGCACGTTGCCGAGCGCGCCGGTTTGGGAGTCGGCCGGCGTGTAGTTCGAGAAAGGGAGACGACAGTAGTGGAAGATGCCGAAGCCGGTGCAGCCCAGCGGGCTCACCGTGCCGCCTGGGAAGCAGGCGCCGACGATCGCCGCGCCGGAGTCGAAGGGCTGCGGAACGATCGGAAGACTGTCGTTGCCCGCCGAGCAGAACGTGGTGATGCCCAGATCGGTGCCCATCGCGACAATGGTCGCGCCGGCGATGTCCGAGACCACCGTGTTTCCACCGCCAGAGCCGATCGACATGCTGATGATGTCGCCGGGCTCGAACTCTTCCATCGCGCTCGTATAGGCGTTGGGGAAGCGCGAGCCTTCTTCCAGCGAGAGCGTCGGGAAGAAGTACCCCTGCGCCTTGCTGGCGATGCCGGTTACGCCGAATCCGTTGTCGGCTGCCACGCAGATGCCGAGCGTCGCGGTGCCGTGCTCCGGCTGCGTGGTGCCGCCTTCGATCAGGATGATCGTCTGGCCGGGCTCCGGAATGACCCGCGGCGGATCAAGTTCGGAGCCGTCCGCCGCCTTGGTGAAGTCTTCGTGATTCACGAAGGCGCTGAATTCGATGATCGCGACGCGAACGCCTTCGCCGTCGAGCTTCGGCGGCTTGCCGCCCTGATAGACGTTGGCGAACTGGGTCTGGAGCGCCCGCACGCCTTCGAGGTCGTAGCCGCCGCCGCGGAATCCGCTGCCCGTGTACACCACGCCCGGCGCGGTCGGAAGCGAGAAGTCGCCAGCCGCCGGCTCCGCACGCGTGTAGGCCTGCCAGCCGGTCGCCAGGAACGGCGGCTCGCCGATCGACGGTGGATTCACCGAGTAATTTGGGTTCGCAACGACGCTCGATGTGTAATCCGGCGTGGGACCGGGGTCGAGGGTCGTCACGCACGCAGCCTGCAGGGCCGTCGATTTCGCAACGGTCACGCAACTCGCGTCCCACGCGACGTTGCAGCAGGTCGGGTCAATGTTGCAGACCGCGAAGCAGCAGCCGGGACGATTGCAGCCGCGTCCGTCGTGCGGATCGAAGCAACCGCCGGTGAGTGCAGGACCGACGTCGATGAACACCGGGTTCGGTGCGCCGGTGCCGTCGGTGAAGCAGGGGTCGTAGCGCTGGTCCGGCGGCAGCGTGCCGAAGTTGTCGTAGATCGTCTGATCGCACAGCGAGTTCGCGAGCGCCGCGCAGATCAGGTCCCAGCCGTTCGGCTGATCGGGATCGCCGCAGTAGGGCAGGATGCCGCGGATGAGTTCGCAGCAGATGACGTCTGCGCAACCCGACGCGCACTGTGGTGGATCAGCCAGGCAGCCCGGGTCGGGGTTGCAGTTGAACGGCGGATCGGGGCAGGTGACTCCGGGAGCGTTGCAGATGTTCTGGTTGCCCGGATCGCAGGACTGATTTTGGTCGTTCCGAAGAAGCGGCTCGAAGCAAACCCATTCGACGATCGGAAGTTCGTTCAGGGCGCGAGCCGCGTCCAGCATCGACCCCGGCGGTACCGTCACCGCGACCATGCTCGCGAGATCGGGCTGCGGACGACCGCTGTGGGCTTCCGCGCGAAGTTCGATGGCCCGAAGCCGCTCGTCGTCCTTGTCGGTGATGAGCTGGCGCACCGTGCCGCCGAACTGCGCCATCGCGAGGTCGAACTGAGAGAGGTCGGCGTTCTGCTTGCTGACAACGCGATCGGCCGGCCCCTGTCGCGGCGCGCGAGCGCCGAGCTCGTCGCGGAACTTCACGATGATGCGGCCCGTCGTGTAGAGCTCACCGGTCGTTTCGTTCTGCGGAATCTTGAGGAGTTCCGTCGGTGTCCGCGGCGTCGGCGTGCGCGGCGTGCGAGCGCCGCTGCTCACGCCCGTTGCCGCACTCGCGACCGCGGTCGTCTTGGCGGAGGTGACACGCTGGGTGGTCTGACGAGCGCCCGACGCGCCGGACTGCGCCTGCCCCAAGGCGCTCGACTGCTCGATGAAGATCGAGCCCACGAGAGTAGCGGTCAGGAATGTGGCGGGCAGAAGACGCAACATCATGCTTCGGATCTCCGATCTAGATGGAGACGAGAACGGGGCGGACAAACGAGCACGCACACTGGTCACGCCGGCGCGTGAGGATGCCAGTGGGCTCAAGGCTGGACCGGGAAGGGCCGCCGCAGAGCGGCTCCGTTCGGTACGGATCCATCGACAGATGGATCCATCCGAGAGTCTACCACCAGCATTATTTGGAACAAGAGGCTTGACCGGCGATCTCGTCGGAGTCTCAACGCGCGTCTCATCGGACAAGAAGCGCGCGCGAGGTCAGCAAGTCGCGCTGGTTCCGGCCGGCATCACTCGATGCCCGATGTCGCGGCGGAAGAAGGCGCCATCGAACGCGATGGTCGACGCCGCCTCGTTCGCTCGTCGCTGCGCGTCCCGCAAATCGGACCCGAGCGCCGTCACGCCGAACACCCGGCCGCCGGCGGTGACGAGGTCGCCTGACGGCGATCGCGCGGTGCCAGCGTGGAAGATCGTGACGCCGGGCATCGATGCCGCCCGCTCCAGCCCGGTGATGGGCTTTCCCTTGACGATCGCTCCGGGATAGCCGCCCGAGCAGACGACGACGCAGCACGCGGTGCGCGGGTCAAAGCCGTAGTCGACGCTGTCGAGGTTGCCGACCGCCGTGGCGTAGAGGAGGTCGACAAGATCCGCGTCGAGGCGGGCCATCAGGGGCTGCGTCTCGGGGTCGCCGAACCGGGTGTTGAACTCGAGGACCTTCGGGCCCGCCGGCGTGAGCATGAGGCCGGCGTAGAGCACGCCACGGAAGGTGATGCCCTCGCGACGCAGGCCGTCGATCGCGGGCACCAGGATCTGTCGCTGCACCTGATCGAGGAGCGCGTCATTCGCCAGCGGGGTGGGGCAGTACGCGCCCATCCCGCCGGTGTTCGGACCGACGTCGCCTTCGCCGACCTGCTTGTGGTCCTGGCACGGGTCGAGCACGCTGATCGTGCGTCCGTCGACCAGCGCGAGGACCGAGAGCTCCTGGCCTTGCAGGCGCTCTTCGACGACGACCTGCGCGCCGGCGTCGCCGAACTCGCGCTTCCCCATGATCCGGTCGAGCGCTGCGATCGCCTCGTCACGCGACGAGCACACCGAGACGCCCTTGCCTGCTGCCAGGCCCGCCGCCTTGATGACCAGGTCCTCGTCGCGCGACGACACGTACCGGTGCGCCGCTTCGTACGAGTCGAAGCACCGGCCTTCGGCGGTGGGGATGGCGACCGATCGCATCAACTGCTTCGCGTACGCCTTGTCCCATTCGAGCCGCGCGGCGTCGCGCGTCGGCCCGAACACCACCCGGGTGTCGCTGGCGAGCAGCGTGGCGAAGTCCTTCTCGAGGAGCGCCTCGGGACCGATCACCACGAGGTCGATCTTCTCCCGATCGCACCAGCGCTGCAGCCGGAACATCTGCTTCGCGTCGATCGCCTCGGGGCACGCGCGGGCCATGTCGAGGAGTCCCGCGTTCGCCTGCGCATCGACCCAGAGTTCGCCGAGCCGCGGCGACTGCCGCAGCTTCCAGGCGAGCGCGTGTTCGCGCCCGCCGTTCCCGAGGAGCAGAACGTTGCAGCGGTCCGGCGTTGGTCGCGACGGGGGAGACGTCATGGATGGTCAGACCGCGAGGGGTTCGAACTCGAGGTCGTGCGCCTCGGCGACGGCCTGGTTCGTCAGCGTGCCGCGGTTGGTGTTGATGGCGTTGGCGAAGTGGTGGTCCATCTTGGCGAGCCGGTCCGGTCCGTGCTTCGCGATCTTGATGGCCCACGGCAGCGTGACGTTCGTGAGCGCGATCGTCGACGTGCGGGCGACCGCGCCCGGCATGTTTCCGACGCAGTAGTGCACGATGCCTTCGACTTCGTAGACCGGATTGCGGTGCGTGGTCACGCGGCTCGTTTCGACGCAGCCGCCCTGGTCGATCGCCACGTCGACGATGACCGAGCCCGGCTGGATGTGCTTGAGGTCGTCGCGCCGAATGAGCCACGGCGCCTTCGCGCCCGGGACGAGGACCGCACCGACGATCACGTCGGCCCAGCCGAGGCGCTCGCGGATCGAGTGCGGGTCGCTGTACACGCAGCGCACGTTCGGCGGCATGATCTCGGTGAGCCGGCGCAGCCGGTCGATCGAGATGTCCATGATCACGACGTCGGCGCCCATGCCCGCGGCGACGTGCGCCGCGCACGTGCCGACCACGCCGCCTCCGAGCACGAGGACGCGACCCGGCGGCACGCCCGGCACGCCGCCGAGCAGCACGCCCTTGCCGCCCCACGGACGCTCGAGGTACTTCGCGCCTTCCTGCACCGAGAGTTTGCCCGCGACTTCACTCATCGGCGTGAGGAGCGGCAGGCCGCCGCGGTCGTCGGTGAGCGTCTCGTAGGCGATCGACACGCACTTGCGATCGAGGCACGCGATGGTGAGCGGCTTGTCGGCCGCGAAGTGGAAGTAGGTGAAGAGGTACTGGTTCTCGCGGATGAGGGGAAGCTCTTGGAGCTGCGGCTCCTTCACCTTCACGATCAGTTCCGCGCGCGACCAGACCTCGGCTGCGGTCGGCACGATCTGGGCGCCCGCGGCGCGGTACGCGTCGTCGGTGAAGCCGCTGCCGATGCCGGCGCCGGCCTGCACGAGCACGGTGTGCCCTTCGCGAGACATCATCTCGGCGCCGACGGGCCGCATGCCGACGCGAAACTCATCCGTCTTCACTTCCGCAGGAACGCCAACGATCATGGTGTCACCACTCCGGGGTCGCCGATGGGCGGCGGCGCGATCGCGCGCCGACGAGCGCGCCCGGACCCGATCCGTGCCGGGTCCGAAGCCAACGGCGAATCGAAGAGTGTAGCGGCGAACGTGCAGCGCCTGACTCCGTGCGACGTCTGATCGAGCGTGTCGCGCGGCGCGCGGCCGGAGTCAGTCTCAAGTTGCTACAGTGCCGCCTTTCGCTCGTTCACCCACCGTCGAAACCGATCGCATGACCTACAGCCGAACCGGCCGTTCGGGCCATCTCCTTCGTCGCGTCTCGTCCTTCTTCGCCGCCGTCGCGCTCTTCGCGCCCTGCGGAGTCGCCGTCGCGCAGACCCAGAAGGTCCTCGAGAAGTTGAACGAGCCTTGGCAGCGGGTGCAGGCGACGAACCAGTCGTGGAAGCCGATCCTCACGGCGTACCTCGACATGACCAAGCCGCCGAGTCCGATCGGGCCGACGTTCGAACTCGGATCCATCTGGCCGAAGATGGACAAGTGGCCGGAGTGGTCCGCGTGGGCGGAGAAGAACGCCGCGATGGGCAAGGCGCTCATCGACAACCAGACCAAGCTGGTGTTCGGCATGCCGTACGGCGAGGACAAGGTTGACGCCGCGTTCAAGTCGCGCGGGCTCTACGTGTCGCTCACGATCGAGCCGGGCAAGAACAAGCTCGAGTGCGGATACCTCGCCGCGATTCGCGAGATCAACGCCTACGCCGTCGCGGAGATGTGGCGCCTCGGAGAGGCCGGCAAGTTCGACGACGCGTTCAAGCTCGGGCTCGCCCATCTGCGCGTGCTGCGACAGTTGGCCGATCAGACGCTGCTCGAGGAGAAGACCACCGCGATGCTCGCGTTGGCCGACTCGCTCTCGGTGCACCGCGACTACTTCCAGGCCTACCTCGACAAGATCTCGAGCGAGCAGTTCCAGAAGCTCGCGACCAAGGAGTACTCGTTCCTCCGTCCGGCGGACAACGAGCGTCTGAAGCGGCTGGAGATGCCGGAAGGCGACCGCTGGGTCTCCGAGGCGATCCTTCGGGAGTGCTTCGACGACAACGCCCAGCCGTCGCCGACGATGTTCGCCCAGGTCTTCGCCGACATGCAGTCCTCGAACGCTCCGCTTGAGCGGTTCGGCGCGGTGAAGCGCTGGAATCAGATCGCGGCGCTGCACGGTTCGCTCGAGTCGTCGCTGCAGAAGCTCAACGACGTCTACGACGACTGGTGGCGCCGCTGGCGCACGCGGCAGTACGACAGCATGCTCACGGTGCCGACCGAGTTCGCCCGCCTGAACCGGATCCGCTACGCGGCAGTGGTGCTCGCGATCCAGGACCTCCAGGACGCCTTCGCGCTGCGGCGTCGCCTCGTGACGGAGATCAACGGCACCGTGCTGAGCGCCGGCATCTGCGGCTACTACCGCGGATTCAACACCTGGCCGAACGACATCGAGAGGATCTACACCGCCTTCGCGCCGAAGAAGTTCGACTTCGATCCGTACGACAAGGAGTACGGTCGCTTCATCTACAAGTACCTCGGCGGCACGAAGCGGACGATCGAAACCGTGGAGTGGGGACCGGTGACGGTCGACACCGCGGTGCTCTATGCACGCAACGACGATCACAATGACGACGGTTTCCGCGCTCACTCCGTCGGCGGCGCGAGCGGCGACTTCGTCGTGTGGCCGCCGCTTCGGCAGCTCGCGCGAACTTCGGGCGGGGGCCAATGAGCGCTGAGCGTGTTGAGAAGGTCGTGGTGATCGGCAGCGGGCCGGCTGGCTGGACCGCGGCGATCTACGCGGCGCGGGCCAATCTCGATCCGCTGTGCGTGATCGGCATTCCGGCGAGCAATCCCGCGCCGGTGCTGCCGGGCGGCCAGTTGATGCTGACGACGGAGGTCGAGAACTACCCCGGGTTCCCCGAGGGCGTCACCGGTCCGGACCTGATGGACAAGTTCCAGAAGCAGGCCGAGCGCTTCGGGACGCGCATCAAGAGCGACGACGTCGTCAAGTGCGACTTCTCGACGAGCCCGTTTGCGCTCACCACCGCCGACGGCGCCGTGATTCGCGCGCACTCGGTGATCATCGCCACCGGCGCCACGGCGAATTGGCTCGGCCTTCCGAATGAATTGCGACTCGCCCAGACGGGCGGCGGCGTGAGCGCGTGCGCGGTGTGCGACGGCGCGCTTCCGGTCTTCCGCAAGCAGCCGCTCGCGGTCGTCGGCGGCGGCGACACCGCGATGGAGGAGGCGAGCTATCTCACGAAGTTCGCCAGCACCGTCTACCTCATTCATCGCCGCGACTCGTTCCGCGCGAGCAAGGCGATGCAGGATCGCATCCTCAACGCGCCGAACGCCAAGGTGATCTGGAACAGCGTCGTCGTCGACGTGGTCGGCGAGGAGCGCATCGAAGCGATCCTGCTCGAGAACACCGTCACCAAGGAGCGCTCGACGCTCGAGGTGAAGGGGCTCTTCATCGCGATCGGCCACTCGCCGGCGACCAAGTTCCTCGCGGGCTCCGGCGTCGAACTCGACGAGTCCGGCTACGTGAGGCTGCGCCAGCGGAACTCGTACACGAATATCGAGGGCGTCTTCGCCGCAGGCGACGTCGCGGACAGCGTGTATCGACAGGCGATCAGCGCCGCCGGCATGGGTTGCATCGCAGCGCTCGACTGCGAGCGCTGGTTGGCCGCGAAGGGCGTGCACTGAGCGATCGGGTCGCCGCGCGACACGCGGGTGGCGCACGCCTGAGGGCCTGGGCGAGGAAGTTTCCCCGATCGGGCATCGAGTCGCGTGCAGCCCGCACTCGTGATCGCATTGCGCGCTAGCGTTCCCTGAAGTCTTGGAGCGGCGTCGATCGTGAGGGGTCGCAACCGTCTCGGCGCCGCGCCGAGTTCCGTGGGGGCGGAGGTGCTCCATGAACAAGCAAGATTCTGGGCGACTTTCGCGCTGGTCGTCGCTTCGGCGGTTCGTGCTGCCGATGGCGGTGTGCGGCGCGCTGTGGGCTGCGGGCGGCGCGTCGATGCCGCCGCCGTGCACCATGGGTTGGTCGGAGGTCGGCGGGGGAACCGACGGGCGCGTGCGGGCGCTCGCCGTGTTCAATGACGGACTCGGCAACGGTCCCGCGCTCTATGCGGCCGGGCTCTTCGAGACGGCCGGCGACGTCGCGGTGAACAACATCGCGTGCTGGAACGGCGAATCGTGGCAGCCGGTCGGCAACGGCGTCGGCACCGCGACGACGTCGGTCATGTGCATGTCGCCGGTGCGAATCGCGGGAATCCCGATGCTCTTCCTCGGCGGCTGGTTCTCCGCGGCGGACGAGCTTCCGGTCAACTACGTCACGGCGTGGAACGGCGAAGCCTGCTGTCCGCTCTGGACCGGCATGAATGACGGCGTCCTCGCGCTCACCGCGTTCGATGACGGCTCCGGGACCGCGCTGTATGCGGGCGGACTGTTCACCACCGCGGGCGACGTGGCCGCGAGCCATATCGCACGCTGGGATGGCGAAGCCTGGTCGCCCGTCGGGCAGGGGTTCGACGGCGGCGTCTTCGCGCTCGCGACCTACGACGACGGGTCGGGCGTCGCGCTCTACGCCGGCGGCGACTTCACGTACTCCGGCGACACCAAGGTGAAGCACATCGCGCGGTGGAACGGTGAGGCGTGGGAACCGGTCGGCACCGGCACGAACGACGCGATCCATGCGTTCGCGGTGTTTGATGACGGGCGCGGGCTGTCGCTGATCGCCGGCGGACTCTTCACCAAGGCCGGCGGCATGCCGATTCCGTACGTCGCGCGGTGGAACGGGGCGACATGGTCGCCGCTCGACACGCGCGGCAACGCGCCGAACGCGAGCGTGCATGCGCTGGCAACGTTCGACGACGGCCACGGGTCCGCGCTGTACGTCGGCGGGCAGTTCACGTCGATCGGCGGGTCGCCGGCGCCGTACGTCGCGAAGTGGAACGGCCGAACCTGGGCGCGACTCGGCGCCGGGCTGAATGACCGCGTGCAGTCGATGGTGGTGTTCACCGATCCGTTCTCCGGTCCGAGCCTGTATGTCGGCGGCGTCTTCACCAGCGCCGGCGAACTGACGGTGAATCACATCGCACGCTGGGGATGCATGACCCCCGAGTGACTCCACTCGGATCCGATCGGCGGCGTCTGCGTTCGTCGCCGGCGGGCGTTCCGTCGCCATGACGACGGGAATGCGAGATCGCGGCGCGGTGCTTCCGGGACCGCGCCGCGATCGTCTATGCGGAGCCGCATGCGTGCGCCGCGTCAGGCCGGCGTCATGCGAACGTGCAGTTCATCGAGCTGCGCCTGATCCACCGGTCCCGGCGCTTCGGTCATCAGATCCGCACCCGACTGCGTCTTCGGGAACGCGATGACGTCACGGATGTTGTCGGTGCCGACGACGTGCATCACCAGTCGGTCGAGGCCGAACGCGATGCCGCCGTGCGGCGGCGCGCCGTAGCGCAGCGCGTCGAGCAGGAAGCCGAACTTGATGCGGGCCTGCTCGTCGGTGAGCCCGATGAGGTTGAAGACCCTCTGCTGCACGTCTTGGCGGTGGATGCGGATCGAGCCGCCGGCGATCTCGCTCCCGTTCAAGACGAGGTCATAGCCCGCGCTCAGGCACGCGCCCGGATCGCTCTCGAGGATGTCGAACTGGTCGGGATTGGGCGAGGTGAACGGGTGATGCAGCGCGACCCAGCGCTGACCTTCGTCGTCGTACTCGAACATCGGGAAGTCGACGACCCACAGGAAGTTCCACTTGCCTTCCGGAATGAGATTGAGCTCGCGAGCCACCCGCTGCCGCAGTTCGCCGAGCGCCTTCGTCGCGATCTCCCAGTGGTCGGCGGCGAAGAGCACCGCGTCGCCCACCTGGAGCCCGAGCTTCGCGACGAGTTCGGCCTTCACCGGCTCGAGGAACTTCGCGATGCCAGTCTCGAATCCCTTCTCGGTGAGCTTCACCACAGGAATCCCGCCGGCGCGGAACGTCTTGACCCATTCCGAGTATGCGTCGGTCATCTTGCGCGTGAGCTTCTCCGCGCCGCCGGGCACGCGGATCGCGCGCACGACGCCCGTGCGGCCGTGCCGCGACTTCGCCAGCGCTTCCTTGAAGACGCCGAACTCGGTCTTCGCCGCGATGTCGCTCACGTCCTCGATCTCGAGACCATAGCGCGTGTCGGGACGGTCGATGCCGTAGCGGTCCATGGCGTGCTGCCAGGTCATCCGCTGCACCGTGCCGATGTCGTAGCTGAAGAGCGAACCCCAGACCTCGCGCACGAAGCCGGTCATCATCTGCATGACGTCCTCGCGCTCGACGAAGCTCATCTCGAGGTCGATCTGGGTGAACTCGGCCTGACGGTCCGCACGCGGATCCTCGTCGCGGAGGCACTTGCAGATCTGCAGGTAGCGATCGCAGCCCGCGACCATGAGGATCTGCTTGAAGAGCTGCGGGCTCTGCGGCAGCGCGTACCACTTTCCGGGGATGAGCCGCGACGGCACGATGAAGTCGCGGGCGCCTTCGGGCGTGGAGCGGATGAGGAGCGGCGTCTCGATCTCGAGGAAGCCGTTCTTCGTGAAGTAGTCGCGGGCGATCTTCGTCACCTTGCTGCGCGTCGCGAGGATCTGCTGCATGCGCGGCCGGCGGAGATCGATGTAGCGGTACTTGAGCCGAGTCTCCTCGTTGATCTTCTCCGCCTCGTACTCGTCGGGGAGGATCGGCGGGTTTTCCGTCTTGTTGAGGACTTCGAGCTCGCTCGCGACCACCTCGACCTCGCCCGTCGCGAGCTTCGGATTGGGCGCTCCCGCCCGCATGCGAACGAGGCCCTTCACGGCGATCACGTCCTCGCGGCGCAGGGCCCGCGAAGCCTCGACGACCGCCGGCGGCACCTCGTCGAGATTGAAGACGACCTGGCACAGGCCCTCGCGATCTCGGAGGTCGCAGAAGATGAGGCCGCGACCCTGATCGCGATAGGTGTTGATCCACCCGCAGAGAACGACGGTCTGGCCCACGTGCGAGGATCGCAACGTGCCGCAATGATGAGTGCGCTTGAGCATGGCAGGAGGCCCGAGGGCCCGCGATCGAAAGACGCGGAGCGTGGAAAAGCGGGGTAATGTACCACTGAACCTCGCCTGCTTCGGCAGCGCGATCGTTGAGGGCACGAGCGCACCGAGCGCACGACTCGGGCGGCTGGAGGCACCGTGACGGACCGCGGCGTCGACGCGAGAACACAGCAGAAAACGGGTGCCGCCAACACGGCCGGCGCGGCGACCGCCGCGAGCGGAACCGCCGACGGCCGCCGCGGACGCGTGGTGCTCTTTACCGCGTTCGAGCCGTCCGGCGACGCGCACGCCGCGCCGGTGATCGCGGAGCTCAAGGCGCGAGATCCGGATCTGCTCGTCTACGCGTGGGGTGGTCCGCGGATGGCGGACGCCGGCGCGCAGCTCGTCGACACCACCGCGGACGACGGCGCGATGGGACTCGGAGGCGTCGCGAAGGCGCTCAAGGTCCGCAAGCACATTCAGGCGATCATCGCGTGGAGCCAGCAGCAGCGGATCGTCGTGCACGTGCCCGTCGACAGCCCGGCGGCGAACTTTCCGGTGTGCAAGGCGCTGAAGCCGCGCGGCGTTCGCGTTGCGCATCTGGTCGCGCCGCAACTGTGGGCGTGGGGGAGTTGGCGCATCAACAAGCTGCGGCGCCTCACCGACGTCGTGATGTGCCTCCTGCCGTTCGAGGAGCAGTGGTTCCGCTCGCGTCAGGTGCCCGCGAAGTTCATCGGGCATCCGGTGATCAACCGCGAGCTCGACACCGCCGTACTCGCTGTGCGACAGAAGACCTTGCCGCAAGGCTCGCCGCGCATCCTGTTCCTCCCCGGATCGCGCTCCGGCGAGGTGCGGGCGAACCTGCGGCTCCTCGCGTCGACGTACACCGAACTCGCCGACCGCAATCGCGGCTGCGCGGGCCTGATCGTCGCGGCGAACGATCGCATCGCCCGGCTCTGTCGTCAGCTCGTGCCTGAATTCCCGACCGGCCTGCACATGGTGGTCAACGACGGCGAGACGCTCGACGCGGCGATCCACTGGTGCGACCTCGCCATCGCGGTGTCGGGGACGATCAGCCTCGACCTCGCGCGGCAGCATCGTCCGATGATCGGCGTCTATCGATCCGGTCTCGTCTCGTGGCTCGGGTCGAAGATCGTCCTGCGCACGCCGAATCGGCTCCTGCCGAACATCATCGCGGGTCGGCGCATCGTGCCGGAGTTCGTGCCCGCGCCCCCGTGGATCGGCCCGCGTCCGCTCGTCGAGGCGGCGACGCGGTTCCTTCGCGACTCGCGCAACGCCGCGGTGACCGCGGAAGAGCTGCGCCGCGTGGCGTTGCGTTTCCACGGGCATCATCCCGACACCGAGGCCGCCGAGATCGTGATGCGTCTGGTGGACGGTCGTCCGATCGAACAGCCGAAGCCGGTACCGCCGCCGACTGCTGACCCAGTCGCGCCGTCTTGAGCGCGGCGCTTGGAAGGCTCCGCGCGATCCGCGTGTCGGCACGCCCTTCGTTGTCGTCGCGCTCCCACAAGTCGCGGCACAACCCCTATATTCCACCTTGTTCCAGCGATCCTCTCGCAGAGAGCTCCCATGCGCATCACGACCTCCGCACTGCTCGTCTCCGCCGTCGTCCTCTCGTTCGTCGGCTCGAGTTCGAACGCCGCGACGCCCTCGCAAGAGCCGGCGAAACAGCTCAAGATCGTCTCGAGCCTTCCCCGCACCGGGTCCGCCAACGCGCAGACCACGACGATGGTGAACGGCATCAAGATGGCGATCGCCGAAGTCGGCGGAAAGATCGACGGCTACGAGATCCTGTACGAAGACTGGGACGACGCGAGCCCGCAGCGCGGCAACTGGGATCCGCAGGTCGAGGCGCAAAACGCGAACAAGGCGGTGAAGGACTCGCTCATCGTCGGCTACATCGGGACCTTCAACTCCGGCGCGAGCAAGATCTCGATGCCGGTCCTGAACAAGGAAGGCCTCGTGATGGTGAGCCCGGCGAACACGTACTCGGGCCTCACCAAGCCGGGCCTCGGCGAGAAGAACGAGCCGAAGGTCTATCGCCCCAGCGGCAGGATCAACTACTTCCGCGTCGTGCCGACCGACGACCTGCAAGGCTCGGTCGCCGCCGACTGGGCCAAGGAACTCGGCGCGAAGAAGGTCTTCATCCTGCACGACCGCGAGCTCTACGGGAAGGGCATCGCGGACGTCTTCCAGTCGCGGGCGAAGGAGATCGGACTCGACGTCGTCGGCTACGAAGGCATCGATCCGAAGGCCGCGAACTACAAGTCCCTCGTCACGAAGATCAAGGCCGCGAACGCCGAGCTCGTGTACTTCGGCGGAACGACGCAGAACAACGCCGGCCAGATCGCGAAGGACCTGCGAGCGGGCGGAGTGGCCGCGCCGTTCATGGTGCCCGACGGCTGCTTCGAGACGGCGTTCATCGACGCCGCCGGCGCCGACAACCTGAACGGCAAGACGTTCATCACCTTCGGCGGCTTGCCCGCGGACCAGCTCACCGGCAAGGGTGCCGAGTTCCGCCAGAAGTACATCTCGACCTACGGCACCGAGCCCGAGGCGTACGCGGTGTACGGCTACGAGGCGGCGCGCGTGCTTCTCGACGCGATCGATCGCGCGGAGAAGAAGGACCGGGCGTCGATCCTCGCGTCGGTTGCCGCGACGAAGGACTTCGTGGGCGCGCTCGGGACCTGGAGCTTCGACGAGAACGGCGACACCACGAACCGCACGATGAGCGGTCAGACCGTCGCGGACGGCAAGTTCAAGTTCGTGAAGGTCTTCGGCAAGTAGGCCGCGACGACATCGGGTCGAGGACGCCGCGACCGACGATCGCGGCCTCGACGAATCGCACGCAACGGGGCCACGTACGAGAGAGCACCGCGCATGGGGTCGGAGATTGAGTACCTCCTCCAGCAGCTGGTGAACGGCCTCTCGAACGGGATGATCATCGCGCTCATCGCGATCGGCTACACGATGGTCTACGGGATCATCGAGCTGATCAATTGGGCGCACGGCGACCTGTGCATGCTGGGGGCGTTCTTCGCCCTCACGCTCATCGGGTTTCTCGGCATCGCGACGTGGACCGGGCCGCTCGGGTTCGCCGGCGTCGTGCTCCTCCTCGTCGCCGCTGCGCTCTTCTGCGGCACGCTGAACCTCGCGGTCGATCGGTTCGCGTATCGACCGCTCCGCGACGCGCCGAAGCTGACGCTTCTCGTCACCGCGATCGGCGTCTCGTTCATCTTCATGAACATCGGCCTCTTCTGGGGCGGCATGCCGCTGAAGGTGTTCGGCGGCGGAGTCGCGGCGGCGGCGCCGAAGGACTTCCCGGCGCTCGTGCCGGCGACGCCGCTCTTCGCCGGCGCGGTCACGGTCACGGTGCGCGATCTCCTGATCGTCCTCGTCACCGTGCCCTTGATGATCGCGCTGTGGTGGCTCGTGCGGCACACGAAGCTCGGCAAGGCGATGCGCGCGGTGGCGCAGAACCCGACCGCGGCGGCCCTCATGGGCATCGACACGAATCGCGTGATCGGCGCGACGTTCTTCGTCGGCGGCGCGATCGGCGGCATCGGCAGCGTGGTGTACGCGCTGAACAACGGAACGATCTCGTTCCAGCTCGGCTATCGCGCCGGCATGGACGCGTTCACCGCGGCCGTCGTCGGCGGCATCGGGAGCCTGCCCGGCGCGGTGCTCGGCGGTCTGCTCATCGGCCTCATCCGCTCGATGAGCGACGGCTATCTCGAAGCGCGGTGGACCAACACGCTCGTCTTCGTGATCCTCATCCTCATCCTCGTCTTCCGTCCTTCGGGCCTCCTCGGCCTCAAGGCGAAGGAGAAGGTGTGATGCGCGAACGCCGCCGCGCCGCCACGCTCGACCTCGTCCTGCTCGCCGGAGCGCTCGCGCTGCCGCTCGCCGATCGCATGACGGGGGGACTCGGTCTCGTCGATCCGATGAAGGCGATCTTCATCTACGCGATCCTCGGACTCGGCCTCAACGTCGTCACGGGATTCACCGGCCTGCTGCACCTCGGCATCGCCGCGTTCATGGCGATCGGCGTATACGCCTTCGCGATTCTGACGGCGGACACGTATCCGTTCCAACTCGGCTTCTGGCCCGCGCTCGGGCTCACGTTGCCGATCGGCGCGCTCGCCGGCTTCCTGCTCGGCGCGCCGACCCTGGGACTGCGCGGCGACTACCTGGCGATCGTGACGCTCGGGTTCGGCGAGATCACGCAGGACGTGCTGAAGAACCTCGACACGATCACCAAGGGCACCCAAGGCATCAATCCGCTGCCGGTGCCGACCTTCTTCGGTTACGAGTTTCAATCGAACGCGCCGGTGCCGTGGTACTACCTCTTCCTCGCGCTCCTCGTCGTCGCATTCATCGGCAACCGCAACCTCGAGCGCTCGCGCGTCGGCCGCGCGTGGATGAGCGTGCGCGAAGACGACCTCGCGTCGAAGGCGATGGGCATTCCGCCGGTGAAGACGAAGATGCTCGCGTTCGCCACCGCCGCGGCGATGGCCGCGTTCGCCGGCGGCCTGTGGGCCAGCTCGCTGAGTTCGACCGGGGAACCGGCGAACTACGACTTCCAGGTATCGATCCTCGCGCTGTGCATCGTCATCGTCGGCGGCATGGGCAACATCACCGGCGTGCTCGTCGGGGCGCTGGTGATGATCGGCGTCAACGACATCTTGTTGCAGAAGCTGTTCGGCTGGATGCAGGCGAACAACTGGACCTCGACGGGCAGCGTGTTCTCGTCGCCGAACAACTGGAAGTTCCTGTTGTTCGGCGCGGCGCTCGTCCTCATGATGCGATTCAAGCCGGACGGACTCGTGCCCAGTCGCGCCCCGCGGCGGCGCATGGCGGTTCCCGAGGCGCCGAAGTCCGGAGGCGCGCCGTGACCATCCTCGAGGTCGACGGCGTGACCATGCGCTTCGGCGGGCTCGTCGCGAACGAGAACGTGTCGTTCCGCGTCGAGCCCGGGCAGATCTTCGCGGTGATCGGCCCCAACGGCGCCGGCAAGACGACGCTCTTCAACGCGATCACCGGCATCTACAAGCCGACGGCAGGGCGCGTCCTCTTCCGCGGGAAAGAGATCGCTCGAGAGTTCGGGCCGGGGGTCATCACCCGCGCGGTGATCGTCGGATGCGCGACCGGCCTCGGTCTCGTGATTGCGCTCAACGTCACGACGCTGTGGAAGCAGGCGATCGAGGACAACTACGCGTATCTCGAGCCGTTCCCGTACGGCAAGGCGATCGCGTCGTTCTTCGAGGCGCTCCTCGCGCTGCCGATCGGATGGGGACTGTTCGCGGGGCTGCTCGGCTTCGCCCTCGGCGCGCTTGCGAGCATCGTGTTGTGGCGCAAGGAGCGCTGCACGCCCGACCTCGTCGCGCGGCAGGGGATCGCCCGCACGTTCCAGAACATCCGCCTCTTCCCGGAGCTGAACCTCGTCGAGAACGTGCTCGTCGGAATGGACTCGCGACTCCATTCGCGCTACGGCGACGCGCTCTTCCGCACACCGCGCTTCCGGCGCGAACGGGCGCGGGCGACGACCAAGGCCATGGAGCTGCTCGAGTTCGTCGACCTCGCGCACTGCGCCGAGGAGAAGTCGAAGAACCTCCCGTACGGCCATCGGCGCCGGCTCGAGATCGCGCGGGCCCTCGCGAGCGATCCGAGGCTCCTGCTCCTCGACGAGCCCGCCGCGGGCATGAACCCGTCCGAGACGATCGACCTCATGCGTCTCATCAAGAAGGTGCGCGACCGCGGCGTGACGGTGGTGCTCATCGAACACCACATGCGCGTGGTGATGGGCATCTCCGACCGCATCGTGGTGCTGCAGTACGGCAAGAAGATCGCCGAGGGCTCGCCCGAGGAGATCAAGAACGACCCGCGGTGCATCGAGGCGTATCTCGGCAAGGAGGAGCTGGGATGAGGAGGTCCGCGTGACGATGCTCGAGGTCCGCGGCCTGCGCGCCGGCTACGGCGCGATCGACGTCCTGCACGACATCGCGCTCGAGGTGCGCCAGGGCGAGATCGTCTCGCTGATCGGCGCGAACGGCGCCGGCAAGACGTCGACGCTGATGTGCATCTCGCGCATCAATCGCATCCGCGCCGGCTCGATTCACTTCGCCGGCGCGGACATCACGAACACCGCGGCGCACGACCTCGTGAAGCTCGGGCTCGCGCAGGTGCCGGAAGGACGTCGCATCTTTCCGCGACTCACGGTGCGCGAGAACCTCGAGATGGGCGCGTACCTGCGCCGCGACAGGAGCGGCATCGAGGCCGACCAGAACGAGGTGTTCGAGTTGTTTCCCGTGCTCAGCGAGCGCCTCGACCAGCTCGGCGGCACGCTCTCCGGCGGCGAGCAGCAGATGCTCGCGATCGGCCGCGCGATCATGAGCAAGCCGAAGCTCCTCATGATGGACGAGCCGTCGATGGGCATCGCCCCGATCCTCGTGACCCGCATCTTCGAGGCGATCCGCGAGCTGCGCTCGCGCGGCATGACGGTGCTTCTCGTCGAGCAGAACGCGCGGGCGGCGCTGAAGCTCTCCGATCGCGGCTACGTGCTCGAGACGGGACGCGTGGTGTTGACGGACACCGGCGCGGCGCTCCTCGCGAGCCCACGGGTGCGCGAGGCGTATCTGGGCGATTGACCGGAGGCCGTGCGCGTCGCGCGAGCGGTTCGGTTCAACACCGAGCCGTCGAGGACACGGAGGTCACGCGGCGCAGGGGAATCTCGAAGGCGCTGCGCGATGGATCGCGGCGAACGTTCGGATGCGCGCTGGTCCGTGTTTGTCGCGCTGCGCCCGTCGGGCGCTCGTGGAGCTCGCCCGCATTTTTCCCGTCTTCTCTCGATGGGTCCGCCACGTCGCGAGGAGCCGCTGACGAGTCTCGCGAGTCCGCGATTCCTCGGCGAGTGCGCCACCTCTGCGCGAAACGCCGTCCTCGCGTTCCCGCGCGGCCTCCCGGGTACGATGCCGGAACATGCGTGAGTTCCGACTGCGAGTAGATCTCGAACGGCATCGGCTTGGCAACTACGCGTTGCCCCTCGGCGTCGAGCCCAACGGCCTGCCTGAACCGGTCCAAGGCTACACCCTCACGTACCAGTCGAGCGAGAACGACGAGGAGCCTGACTGCTATCTCTTTCACGTCGTGGTCTCGCACGAGAAGGTGAAGGAGATCATCGACGCCGCGTTCACGCTGCTGCCGTCGGAGGTCACGCCGGTTCTCGAGATCGGCTCGCGCGACGCGTATCGCAGCGTCGACGTCTACGTGGCCGAGGAGCCGGTCCCGCTCGACGACTTCCTGCGCACGTGGTACGAGTTCGAGGAGATCGTGCTCGAGGACGTGTGTCTCGGCTGCGGCGCCAACAGCGAGGATCCGTGGGTCGAGATCTTCATCGACAGTTGGAAGGGCGTCGCGATCCACGTGCCGATCGAGTGGCGCGAGAAGGTCGAGGCCATGCTCCACGGACTCGGCCTCGAGGAGGTTCCCGAGACCTGGCCCGAGGGGCTCGACAAGGATCCCGACGTGTCGCGTCCGCGCGAGGTGCTGTCGCTCGAGGACGAGGAGTCGCCCGACCTCGACGAGATGCTGCTGGAACTCTGCGCCCGCTGGGGCCTGACGTTGAACGTCGATCCCGAGACGAACCTCGACGAAGGCGGACGCGAGCTCGGACAGACGCTCTGGCACGCGGTCGTCTTGGCGGAGCCGAGCGAACCCGATGGCACCGGCGCGGACATCACGTTCTGGGCGACCGCCGGTTCGATCGGTGAGCTCGACGACCTCATCGGCGACTGGTTCGACGACCATCCCGAGTGGACGCTGCGCAACGTGCTGGCGATGGATCGCGTCGCCTTCGACGAGCGCCCGGACGAGCTCGCATCGCTGCCCTACAAGCGCAGCGCGCCGGCGCTGCACCGCGTCGAGATCGAACGCTGGCAGCCGGCGCTCCCCGAGGACGGCGGCGGCGACGCCGGCTTGGACGACGCGCCGGGCGGCGAAGGCGACGATGAACCCGATGGCCGCCGACGCTGATCAGGATGCCGCGGCGCCGTGGTACGCGGCGGGACTGCGATTCGAGTGCACGCAGTGCGGTAACTGCTGCACGGGGCGGCCGGGCGCGGTGTGGTTCACGCCGGAGGAAGGCCGCGCGATGGCGGCGGCGCTCGGCGTGTCCGAGGCGGCGTTCATCGAGCGCTTCACCCGGGCGATCGGCGTGCGACGCTCGCTGAAGGAAACGAAGACGCGTTTCGGCCACGACTGCGTCTTCCTCGACCGCGAGCGAGTTCCGGGCAAGGCCGTGTGTGCCGTCTACGCGACGCGCCCGATGCAGTGCCGCACGTGGCCGTTCTGGCCGGAGAACCTCGAGAGCCCCGAGGCGTGGGCCGCGGCGAAGGCGTCGATGCCGTGCCACGGCATGGGACACGGTCGATTGCACAGCGTCGTCGAGATCACGATCGCCCGCGATCGTGACCGGAAGGGGATCGCCTTCGATGGCGCATGACGCGTCGGAGGCCGAACTCGTCGCGGCGTGGCGCGCTGCGGCCGACGATCCGGCGATCGGCGCGGCACTGCGCTCGCTGCACGCCATCGTCGCCAACGAAGTACGCCAGCGCCGGCCGATCTGCCTCGCCAGCGGACGATGTTGCCACTTCGAGGCGCACGGGCATCGGCTCTACGTGACCGGACTCGAAGCAGCGTGGTGCGTGCGCGAGCGGGCAGCGCGCGGATCGATCACCACGCTCGACCAGATCGCGCAGGCCCGCGAGCGCGGCGACTGCCCGTATCTCGTCAACGGCCGCCTGTGCGGCGCGCACGCCGAGCGCCCGCTCGGCTGCCGCATCTACTTCTGCGACCAACGCGCCCAAGAGTGGCAGCAGGACCTGTACGAGCGCACGCACCGAGCGCTCGTCGAACTGCATGAGCGTCACGCCATTCCGTATCGCTACGGAGAGTGGCGGGGGATGCTGGAGCGCGTGTGCGGGGTGTGACGCGGCGACTCGCGCCGACGACTCCATACACGCGAGTCGCCCGCCCCTACTGCTGGAGCTTGCTGTCGTACCAATTCGAACGCTCGGTAGCGCCCTCCGGGCGCACACTCGCTCTGGCCATTTCAACGTCTCGTGAGATCGTGGAGCGCGTGGAGCAAATACGCTCCGTCTCAGTCGTCGGGGCAACCGTTGAGGCTCCAGCGATTCTGCTTGACCGTGATGCAGGTCCCGCAACTCGTCGCCCCCGAGTAGCCTTCGAGTCCGACGTTCGCAGTCAGTTCGATCGTCTTCGGAGTGGTATTCACGCCGAGCGGCGTCAGGGCGAGATCGAAGTGCGTGTCGATGACGAATCGTCCGACCGAGGCAGTCAGGCCATCGGCGGCATTCACCGTTCGATTGAGGCTGCCCGTGTACGTGATGACCGTTGCGTCCGTGATGGGGAACGGCAGCGTCAGGACGACGCGCTTGCCGTTGTCGGAAACCGAGAAGGGAACGGTCGACGAGAGTATCTGCTTCGAGGGCCCGAACACGATTTGCGCCAAGCCGCCGATGTCGCACGTGAACCCTCCCGCAATCTGCTTCGGCCTCAGTTGCAGCTCGAGCTCGGTGTGCGTCGTCGTGATCAGATCGCTGAGCATGTCAACGGGGAATGTGCTGTCGTGGAAGCGATATCGTGCGCCCTTCCAGTCGATGTGGAACCGCTCGATAGCGCTGTCACTGCTGGTGGCGACGAAGGTCCAGTTCGAGTCGCCGCTGCCGGACGTGAGGAACGCGACGTCGCTTTGCGGGAGAACGAGTGAATCGCCGACGTTGATCTCCGCCGCGGCAATGGGCGACAACTGGGTGTAGTTCACGCCGAGCGGGAGGCCGATCTCGCCTCGCAGCCGCACGAGGCCTCGCTGCGCTTGCTCGTCGAACCGAACTCGACCGCTCTCGATGTCGAGGACCGACAGCGCGGCGGCGGCGATTGTCAGGGTGCGCGACGCCTCTCCGTACGCGCCGTGCGGATCGGTGACCCGCAGTTGCACGGTGTGCGTTCCGTACGCCAGCAGCACGTCGAGGCTCTGGCAGGCTCCGGCGCCGCCGTCGCATTCGACCGTCCCGTCGACGGTCCAGCGGTAGCTCAGCGTCGCGTCGGGGTCATCCGCATCGGACGATCCCACCGCGCTGAGGTGGACGGATGCGAGCGAGTTCAGATCGGTGAGTTGCGCCGCCGACAACACTGCCGTCGGTGCCGCGTTGGTGACGACCACCTGTTGCGTGCATTGCGCCTGGTTTCCGTCGGCGTCTTGTGCGGTCCAGGTGACCAGCGTCGCCCCGACCGGGAAACTGGCGGGCGCGTCATTGGTGACGGCCACGACCCCGCACGCGTCGTTGGTCGTTGGTGTCCCGAGATCGGGGGACACGGCAGTCGCTCCGTCGTGACCGACGACGACGTCAAGCGGGCAGGCGATCTCGGGTGGAATCGTGTCGCCTACGTTGATCGTTTGTGTAGCCACTGCTGTGTTGCCACACCAATCCGTTGCGGTCCACGTGCGCCGCAATTGGTAGGTGCCCGGTGTCATGCCGGCGATGTGCTCCTCGCCGAACGCGACGGTGGCGTTCGAGTCGCAATTGTCGATTGCTGTCACCGTCGGCGGGCTCGCTGGGTCGCACTGCACAGTGGCGTCAAGCGGGACGTTCTGAAGAACCGGCGGCGTCGTGTCGGCGACCGTGACGATTTGGGTCAGGCTCGCCGTGTTGCCGGAGGCGTCCGTAGCCGTCCATGTGCGCGTTAGCGAGTAGCTGCCGGGGCAGGAGCCGGGTGTCGGAAGCTCCGAGTAGTTCACGTTCGGGTGCAGATCAAGATTGTCGACGGCAGTGACCGTCGCGGGAGGGGGCACTGCATCGCAACTCACACTGAGGTCCTCGAGGCTCGCCGGGACGAGGGTCGGAGGCGTGGTGTCTTGGCACGCGTCGCCGATGCCGTCGCCATTGGTGTCGAGTTGGTTCGGGTTGGCGACGGCCGGGCAGTTGTCGATGTCGTCGCATACGCCGTCTCCATCGCTATCGCTCAAGCAGCCGAACTCGTATGCGCCACGATCGACGAAGGCACCTGGTGCCGTATTGTTCCCGCCATCAATCACTCGCAGCGTTACGCCGGAGGCGTCGAACGGCACGTACTCGGAGACGTTTCCATTGGCGTTGAGGTCATACGCGTCCTGAGGAAGAAGTTCGTTTCTGCCGCCGTCGATGCAGCTTGACAGGGGCGAGAGGCGAAGATCGCCGTAGTCATCGTCCGATGTGCCCCAAATACCGTCGAGACCCGGCGAAGCGTCGCGCACAAACAGCGGAGGTTCGCCGTTGTTGTTGAGGCCGCCGTAGGCGCCGGTCCAGCCCTGCACTGATGCGTGAACCGCGCTCACGTAGCCCGCGTTCTGATAGCGGAAAAGCTGGGCCGCTTCGCCCGTTGCGCCACCCGTTCGGTTGTCCCAGAGGACGCAATTGTAGAGGCCGATGGTTCCGTATCGCCACGTCGAAAGCGTCCCCCAACCCTCGCCACCGTTTGACGCCGCGTCGTTGCGGGTGAAGGTGCAATTGGTGAAGTACATGCCGACGCTGTAGTTGGCCGCGTCCTGGAAGGCGCAGCCCATCACACCCGTCGCGTAGTTTCCCGCGAAGACGCAGTTCGTTCCCCAGAAGTTACAGTTCGTATCGAGTCGGATCGCCGGTGCCTGATCGGCGACGTTGCCGACGAACCGGCAGCCGAGAGCCGTGACATTGCAGTTCGCAAAGGCGTTGACGGCGGCGCCCCCGCCAGCGGTCGCGCTATTGCGGACGAATTCGCAGTCAATCAGGGTCGCGTCAGCCGACGCGTACAAGGAAACGCCCGCGCCAACCCTGTAATAGTTCACTGCATAGGTGTTCTCCGAGAAGTGACATCGTCGGAACACCGGCGAACTTCGTCCCGCAGCGGTTCCGGTAATGATGGCGCTCCCGCCCGCAATTCCACTGAATTTGCAGTCGGACACGTGCGGGCTTGCGGCGACTTGGCAGTACAGCACACCGGTCGTGTGGGGGCAGTTGAAGCTGAAATCACAGCTGTCGATGGTCGGGCTCGCGCCGACAAGGTTCACCGCGGGCCAATCGCCGCTTGCGCCACGGAAGGCAAGTCCGCTCAGGCGCGTTGAGAGGTCGATCCCTGAGCCACCGGACACGATGACGAGCGAATTGTCGCTGAGATGCGCGTCGGCGATATCGTCTCCAAGCAAGTCGCCACTGAGCGTTGTCACATTCGCGTCGGGGTCGCGCTGCGGTGCGGCGGACTCCGATCCGTTGAAGCCTCCAAGTATCGCGACGCCGTTCTTCAGTTGGAACGTCGCGCTCCGATCACCGGTCCCCGTCGGCGCCATCGTCGACTCGTCGGGACGATACGCGCCCGCCGCGAGCCAGATCTCGTCGCCAGCCTGCGCCACCGCGAGCGCGTCGCTGAGATGATGGAAGGCGTCCGCCCAGCTCGTGCCAAGGTTGGTACCACCGGCTGATGGTTTGACGTAAATGATCGCCGCAGTGGCTGGCGAGCACGCCAGTGCCCAAAGGGCCACGACTTGAAGAGACTGATGTCGACGCGCACGCATGTTGCACTCCGCGGTTTGTTTTCGGGACCCAGTGAACGGGAGGCAGGCCTACTCGGTGTTTGAGAGCGTCCCCGCATGCGCTAGCGCGATCGTGACCGATTCACCCGAGATGCCCCTCGGAACTACATGCGAAAATCGTCAGCTCGCGCGGCATCAGAATCCCAGCGCTTCTCCGCTTTTATTGCGCGACGGCGCCGTCGGTCCGACTGTTGCAGCGTTCGTGTCTGCCCTTTGAACTCTGTCTGCAGAAGTACTTGAGGATGAACTACTCACGACTCGCGAGCACCCAGCAAGCCTCTATCGACACTCCCGCCGCGAACTGCGAGAATCGACGCCCGACGCGGAAGCGCTTTCCGGCAACTTTGCGTGAGGTCGTAGATCGTGGATGAGATCAATTCGGAACAGCACCCCTTCGCCCCGCTCTACGCCGAGCTCCGCCAGCTTGCCGCCGCGATGCTCCGGCACGAGCGGCCCGATCACACGCTTCAGACCACGGAGCTCGTTCACGAGGCGTACCTGCGCCTCGGCGGCAACCCCGCACTTGTGGGAGCGCCGCGCGGGTTCGTCTTCGCCGTCGCGTCCAAAGTCATCCGCGACGTTCTCGTCGATCACGCGGGGAAGCGCAGCCAGATCAAGCGCGGCGCCGGCTGGCGGAAGATCTCGCTCTCAGAGACCGACGTCGTTGGCAGCGTCGCGAAGTCGGCGGATCTCCTCGACCTTGACGAAGCGATGACCGAACTCGCCGCGGAGCATCCGCGACGGTCGCAGGTCATCGAGATGCGCTACTTCGGCGGCATGGACAACGCCGAGATAGCCGAGGCCATCGGAGTTTCGGTGCGCACCGTCACCGAAGACTGGACCGTCGGCCGCGAGTGGCTGTATCGGCGGCTGTCGCGAGGAAGCTCGGCGTGAGGGACGAATCGCCCAAAGCTCCTCACGGATCGAGCGATCGAGCCGCCAAGGCGCCGAGCGAGTTTCTCGCGCGACCGTTTCTTGGGGCGGACTTCCACGTCGACCGCGCGATGGCGGACGCCGCGCTCCCGATCGAGCCGCCGATGCCAGAGCGGGCCCACTCGTTCGTCGTGGGCCAGCTGATCGGGAGCGGTACGTTTGCGTCGGTCTACGCGGCGACGCAGGATCGGCCGGTAGCGCGCCGCGTGGCGCTCAAAGTGCTGCGTGCAAGCGTCGACCAGCGTTCGACGCGACAACGGTTTCTCCGCGAGCAGCAGTCGCTGGCGAGGCTTGAACATCCCGGCATCGCGCGACTCTACGAGTCGGGCATGACGTCGGACGGGAGGCTCTACTTCGCGATGGAGTTCGTCGAAGGCGAGACCATCGACAGGGCGGCGACTCGGCACGGCCTCTCAGTGGCGGAACGAGTGCGTCTGGTGCGCGACGCGTGCCGCGCCGTGCATCACGCCCACATGAAGGGCTTGATTCATCGCGATCTCAAGCCCGGCAACATCATGGTCGCTACTGCGGGCGGCGAACTCGCGGTGAAGGTCATCGACTTCGGCATCGCGAAAGCGATTGACGCGCCGATCGACGACTCGTCGCTCAAGACTGTCGCGGGTCAGCTTGTCGGTACGCCGGCATACATGGCGCCTGAGCAGCTCGAAGGCCGCGTGGATGACGTCGACGTGCGCAGCGACGTCTACGCGCTCGGTGCCGTGCTCTATGAACTCCTGAGCGGAAGGCGACCGCATGAAACCTGCGGCATGGCGCCGGGGGACGCGGCCCGGCTCATTCGGGCGAACCGGCTGCCGGCGCTTCGGGGGTCGGTCGTTGGCGTGTCGGGTGACCTCGACCGGGCGGTCGCCTGCGCGCTCAGCCCCGAGCCGGGTGATCGCTATCAATCGGCCGGAGAATTCGCAGCAGATCTCGACCGCATACTCCGAGGCGAACCCATCCTCGCTCGGGCTCCTGGCGCGTGGGAGTCGGCGTGGCGCTGGTCGCGTCGGAATCCGATCCCCACCGCGGTCGCGATCGCCGTCATCGCCGCGCTGGTCACGACGGCGACGGTGTCGTGGACGTTCGCGCGGAGCGCGCAAAAGGAGCTGCGGAGCGCCGAACGCGAGATCGAGCTGTCCCTCACCATGATCGAGGAGTTCCTGAAGGCGGCCGCGCAACTCGCGGATCGCAGCGGCGTCGTCGCCGAGCGCCGGGCGTTCCTCGAAAAGGCGGTGGACATGTCGGCCCAATTGCTCGCACTCCACCCCGAGCGATCCAAACTCCAGCGCGCTCGCGCCGATGCACTCACGGAGCTCTCGAAGATCCTGCGCGACGCAACGCCGAACGATCTTGCAGGTGCTCGCCGCCTGCGCGCGGAAGCCATCGCGATCCGCGAGTCACTCGTCGCGAACGACGGGAACGCCGACGACCGCGCCGCCTACGCGATCGCGCTCATCCTCTGCGGCGACATCGAGAAGGAGCGGGGCCACTGGGACGACGCGCAGCGCCGATACGAACAGGCGCTCGAAGAGCATCAACGGCTGAGCAGAGAGCACCCAGACGACCTCGACTCGGCGCGCCAGGCGATCTTCGGATTGGAGCGCTTGGGCCATCTCGCCGAGTTACGGAAGCAGTGGGAGCAATCAGGAAACTTCTACCGTCGACAGTTCGCTGCGATTGAATCGCTCTGCGCTGCGCATCCCGACCGCGTCGACCTTCTGTGGGACCGATGCCTGGCCCGGGGGCATCTCATCGCGCCGAAGTTCGAGGAACAGGACCTCGATACGGCCCTTCGGCTTGCGGGAGCGTCCTGCGCGGATGCAGCGCGACTTCTGGCAAGCGACAGGGACAGTCACTCGTATCGTGAACTCGAAGCGGGAACGAGGGTGATGAAGTGCAGGGTGCTCCGCGGCCGCGGTGAAATGGAGCAGGCGCGGGACCTCATCTCCGATGCGTGCAGGGTCTTCGAGGAACTCGCGGCCGCTGACCCGGGGCAGATCGATGCCCAGATCCGCATGTCCGGCGCGTTCATCGAGAAGGCATGCATCCTTGCTGAGTGCGGGGAGGTCGACGCCGCCTGGCAGATCTCGGAGCGGGTCAACGGGCTCTGGGAATCGCTGTTGCGCGATCGTCCGGACGACGCGGTGATCAAGCTCGGCGTGAAGTCGGCGAAGGAGTTGCGGGAACAGCTTGTCGCGATGTCGATTTCGAGCGGGGAGATCGTTGTTCCTGCCGAGCCTAATCTGGACTCGGTCGTGGGCGCGGCGAAGCGGTGAGGTAGACGCCGACACTCTTCCTTCAGGGACCGACGGAGGCGAGGAATTCTCAGCACGGCCCCCACGCGCCGAGCAAAATGCTGAGGTCCGCTGCGTTCACCGTGCCGCTGCCGTCGAGGTCGGCCGCGCATCCGCCGCACGGGCCCCAACTGCCGAGCACCGTCGCGAGGTCGGAGGCATCAACGTTGCCGTCGTGGTTCAGGTCGCCGGTGCATGCCGGCGGCGGCAGGAAGCCCTTCACGACGAAGAGCTCGTTGCCGCCGTACGGACCGTAGTCGTACGTCGTGATGATGAGGTCGTTGGTCAGCGGATCGAAGGCCATGCCCTCGGCGCCGTAGAGGTTCTCGATGAAGGGAAACTCCGTGTAAACGATCGGATCGCCGTCGGCGTCGAGCAGGTAATAGTCGATTCGCCCGCCCACGAACTTCGAGACGAGCACGACATCGACGCCGAACTCGGGGTTCGCCCCCGAGACGTACAGCGCGCACTCCGGTCCGCCCGGCAGCACGGTGATCTGCGACGCACCCGTCACGTCGTAGAAGCCGCTGCCGGTCAGGACGAGGTCCACGTCGTACCAGTAGCTCGGGAAGTACGAGAAGAACTTGAACCGGCCCGCGCCGGGGAACCCGGGCGGCACCTGCACGAATCCGCCGACGGAATCGAAAACGTAGTCGCTGAGGTCGACGAAGCCGCTGGGCGTCGAGCTGCCCGGGGCGAGCTGGCCGAGATAGTTGTCGGGGAAGGTGGTGTACGCGAGGACTCCGTTGGGGAGATACGCGAGCGTGCCGTCGATGCCGCCGCGGCCCAAGCCGTAGGCGTCGGCGAAGAAGGCGGCGCCGCCCGCGAAACCGGTGATGTGGCCCTGGGCGTCGCGCGTGACGTTCACCGCCCAGATGTCGCCCTCGGCGGTGTTCGCGTGTCCGCCGACGAGCAGCACGTTCGGATTCCCGGCGAGGAAGCAGCAGCCGCCGTAGGTGAACGGAACCCCGGGGATACTCCCGAGATTTTCGATCGAGTACGAGTTCTCGAAGAACGGCGCCATCTGCTGCGCCGAGGCGGGCATCGTCCACAACAACGCCGCCACGCTGAACACCATCGATCGCATGAGCACTCTCCCCGTGAGAATTCGGAACCCGCGGCCGCCAGTCGTTACGTCGACGGCGATCAGGCGGTCCACGATATCAAGCGCGTTTCGCGCCGCCTGCGCCCGCCGTCCAGCCAACGTTCTGCGGATGGAGGACAATGGTGCCCGCCGCGTCCGCCCGGCCGCGGCTCACCAGTCCAAGGAACTCCCATGAACCATCGCTCGCATCTCGGCGCCGCCATTCGCTTCCTCGCGTGCGGCTCGATCGTCGCAATCACCCTGGTCGGCTGCAGCTCCGGCAACAAGCAGTCGGCGCCGTCATCGACCGCCGGCGCGTCGTCCCAACTCGTCGACCTCACCGCATCGCAATTCCGTTCGCGGCTCGCGGCGCTGCCGGACCAGATCGACCGCACGGTCCAGGCGGCCAACGCGATGTCGTCGATGGCCAAGAACGATCCGCAAGGGGCGATCTCGCAATTCCAAATCGAGTTCAACAAGCTGCGCGACGACGTCGCCGCGATCCGCGGGGAGGTCAATCAGCTGGACCTCATGGGCGCGGACGACTACTTCGCGAAGTTCGAGCGCGAGTCCGGCGCCACGCGCAATCCCACCGCCGAATTCGTCCACGCGAAGTACAGCCGCGTCAGCGACCAGATGCTCGACCTGCGGGCGGAGGCGAACGCGCTGGCGGACAATCTCAACGCGATCTCGTCAGCGGTCATGTCGAGCCCTGACGCCACCGGCATCGCCAACGCGCAGCGCTATCTCGCGGGCGCGAACGCGAAGGCCTCCGAGGTGAAGCGCATGGTCGGCGTCCTGCAGCAGGAGCTGGAAGCCGCGCAACCGGGCGTCTCCCGCTGAGCCGTCGGCGCCGCGCTCACAGCGACAGCCGCACCACGCGCTCCTTGTTCGCACGCTTGACGGTGAGCTTGAGGTCGCGCTTGCCGTCGACGAGCTTCCCGAACGCCGCTGCGTCGGCGACCGGTTCGTCGTCGACGTGCGTGATGATCTCGAGCGGTCGCAGGCCCGCGACCGACGCTCGCTGTCCCGGCTCGAGCTTCGCGACGACGACGCCCGGCGCGGCGGCGTCGAGGCCGAGATACTGTCGCACTTCCAGCGTGAGATCGCGCACCGTGACGCCGAGGTCCTTCGCATCGAAGCGCGGCGCGTTCTCGGCATGCGGCGGACTCTGCGCGACGGAGAGATCCGCGACGCGTTTCGCGCCGTCCTGCACGAAATCGAGCGTGTAGGACGAGCCGATCCCGAGTTCGGTGAGCGTGCGGGCCAGCGTGTCGTCGATGGGCGGCCACGGCGACGGAATCTGGTCGTAGTACTCCTCCGGCAGATCGTCGAGGCGCTCCCATGGAAAGACGCCGTGGAAGCCGAGATCGCCGCGACTGACCGACACCTCGATGGGCTTCTGACGGCGCGGCGTGCGCACGGTCAGGAGGATCGCGCCCGGTTGGATGCCGGCGCTTGCCGCAGGCGAGTCGGGATAGACGAACGTCACGAGTCCGCCGAACTCGCCGTCGCGGGTGAGCTCGGCCACGTTGTTCGCGCGGGCCAGCTCGGGATCGAGCGGCTGGAGCATCACGCCGAGCCATCCGGTGCGCGACTCGTCGCTTTCGCTGAGCGGCACGTTGCTCGGATCGCCGTGCGCCGCGAGGTCGGCGAGCGTCGACGCGATCTCTTTCGCCGGGCACAGCACCGAGTTCGACGAGCGCCACGGCCGTTCCTGTCCCGGCTGTGTGCGGATGTCCATCGGGAGAGCGAGCAGTTCGCCGCTCGCGAGGAAGACGAACGCGGATTGCTCGTTGTCGACGCCGGTCGGAAACTGGATGCCGCGGAAGCCGGTGCGGAACGTCCCGAGGCGCACGTACGTCGGATCATTGAGGCGGCTGCGGCCGACGACGCGCACTGACGCGAGTGGCAAGAGTTGATCGCGCAGAGACGCGGGTGCCGCCGTGGCCAGGGCGACGCCGCCGGAGAGACTCGGCGGCGCCTTTGCGACGAACGCGCCCCAGTCGTGCAGCGACGCGACGAACGTCGCCTCCTCCTGGCCGCCGGTCGCGTCGTGGACGACGATGTGCTCAAGGCGCGCGGTGGCCTTGCTCGGGAGATCGGCGAGGACGAGCAATTGACCGCCGTCGAGGAGCACGCCGAGCGTCTCGAGTTCGGTGCCGATCTCGCTCTCCTCGAGCATCGCCATCTCCGAGCCCTTCGACTTGCGCGGGCTTCGGAACGCGAGCGAGACGTGCAGCACGGAGGCGTCGGCGCGGGCGCGGCATTCGTCGGTGAGCTTCGCCATCGCCCGCTCGTCGAGCTGCGGCCATTGCCGCGGATCGGCCGGGCGAGCGACGTCGGCGCGAGCGCGACCCGTGAGCCACACGCCGCTCGCGACGCCGTGTTCGTCGGCGACGAGCGCGTCGCTCTCGCGATCGATGCGCGTGGCGCCGGGTCGATCGGGCGACTCGACGGTGAAGGTCGTCGACGCGCCGCGCACCGAGAGCGGCCAACTGCCGTCGCCCGGCGACCAGCGGGCGGAGAACCGCTTCGCCGCGTCGGCGTTGGGATCCTGATCGGCAAAGTGCAGCGGCCGCGCGCCCTCGATCGGTGTCGCGAGCTTGAGGTAGACGCCCGCGTCCTGCGTGGCCCAGGCGATCGGCGCCGCGGCGGTGCCGTGGTCTCCTTGGCGCACGGTGATCGACGCGATGAAGCGCGACGGAATCTCGGGATCGTGCGCCAGCACGAGGTCGGGAGCGACGAGCCAGCCGGGCATCTCGAGCGGGCGTTCGTCCTCGATCAATTGCTCGCCGCTCGCGAAGCCGCTGGCGCCGCGCGGCGCGGCGCGGGCGCTCGCGGAGATGCCGGGCGTTTCGCCGCGGTCTTCCTTGAGCGTGAACGCGACGCGCACAAGGGACGGGCCGATCGCGGCGGCGACGTCGCATTCCGGTGCGGATTGGGGAGTCGACGTCGCGACGAGTGCGCAGGCGACGAGGAGTGGCAGGGGCGTCATGGCGTGGTTGGTGGGCGCGGCGGCGCTACTCGCGCTCGTAGTCGCGCGAGATGTCGAGGATCACTTGGCGAAGTTGTCCGGCACGCAGGAGCTTGACGAGCAGGCGTTTCTTCGTGGCCATCGACTCGAGCGACGCGTCGTAGGCGCGATGGAGGTCGTCGAGCGTGGCGATCGGCTTGCCGTCGACCTCGATGAGGATGTCGTTCTCCGCGAGTCCCGCCGCCGCGGCGTTGCCCGGCGTGCGCACGCCGAACACGAACACGCCCTCGGGGCGCACGCGATGGAGCTCGGCGTTCTCGAAGCGGTTGATCTGCTTGACCGTGAGCCCCCAGCGCGGGCACTCGAGCTCGTCGCCCTGCACGCGACCCTTGTCGGCGGGCGTGAGCGTGATCGACTGCTGTTGTCCGACGCGCACGATCGTCAGTTCGACAGGCTTGCCCGCAGGGAGGAGGGCGATGCGTCGTCGGATGTTCGGCAGGTCTTCGCTCGTGAGCCCGTTCGTCGGCGCGCCGGCGACGGCGAGGAGGCGGTCGCGACTCTTGAGCCCGGCCTTCTCCGCAGGTGACCCCGGCTCGACGCCCGCGACGATCACGCCATCGACGCCCTCGAAGTACGTGTCCTTGTCGAAGTCGCGCAGCGGTTGCAGCAACAGTCCCGACCACGACCAGCCGACCTGCTTCAGCTCGCGCATGCGCGGCAGCACCTCGCGGATCGTGTCGGAAGGAATCGCGAAGCCCATGTCGCCGCCGGCCATGCGGCCGAGCGTCGTGATGCCGACGACGTTGCCCTCGGTGTCGACGAGCGGGCCGCCGCTATTGCCGGGCGAGATCGACGCGTCGGTCTGGATCCACAGGCTGTACTCGCTCGACTCGGGGAGATAGCGCCGCGTGCACGCGACGATGCCGACGCTCACCGAGCGGTTGAGTCCCCACGGCGCGCCCATCGCCATCACGAAGTCGCCTTCCTCGAGCGAGCTCGAGGTTCCGAGATTGGCCGTCGGGATCGGCGCGTTCTTCGTCTCGATGCGAAGCTGTACGAGAGCGAGGTCGATGTCGCGATCGCTCGCCACGAGGTCCGCCTTGAACGCGCGGCCGTCCGACAGGAGCGCGCGGATCTCCACCGCGCGATCGACGACGTGCCAGTTGGTGAGGAGTTCCCCTTGCTCGCTGATGACGACGCCGCTGCCGCCGACGTCCTCGGTACGCGAGCGCCCGGACTCGAGGCTCTGACGCAGGCACTTCAGATACACGACGGCCGGAAACACCTTCGCGCGAGCGGCACGAACGATGCTGCGGAAGTCGGTTGTCGCGGCGGGTGGCGGTGCGGTCGAAGCGACGGGCGTGTCGGCGACCGTGACGACCGCGGACGATCCGATCGCCAGGACCGCTGCGGCGAGGACGAGACGGCGAATGCAGCGAATCATCGCGGCGGACTGTAGCACTGCGGCGGCGCTCGGCGCGTGAACGAAAAAGGCCGGGACGAATCGTCCCGGCCTTGGCGTTGTCGCCGATTCGCGTGCGTGACGCGGTTACTCGCTCTCGGCCGCGTCGCTCACCGGCTCCGAGCCGATCGGCTCGTCGCCAGCGATCGCAGCGTCGTCGGCGGGCAGCGTCTCGATCATCGTCGCGCCGACCTTCGGCGCGTTGGGATCGAAGCGCTCCGCGCCGAGCGCCTCGGCCTCTTCGGTGGCCTCGGCGATCATTTCCTCGTCCGGGGCGTACTCGGGTTCGCTCACCAGTCGCTTGATCTTGAGCTTCGCATAGATATCGAAGCCCGTACCCGCGGGGATGAGGTGGCCGAGGAGCACGTTTTCCTTGAGACCTTGCAGCTTGTCGATCGCGCCCTTGAGCGCGGCCTCCGTGAGGACCTTCGTCGTCTCCTGGAAGCTCGCGCCGGAGAGGAACGACTCGGCCTGCAGCGACGCCTTGGTGATGCCCAGGAGGAGCGTCTTGCCGCTCGCGGGCTTCGCCTTCTTCGTCTTGGCCGGCTTCTTGCCTTCGGCTTCGGCGAGTGCGTTCTTCTCCTTGAGCTCGTCGCGTTCGACCAGCACGCCGGTCGTCAGACCCGTGTCGCCCGGATCCTCGACGCGCAGCTTGCGGGCCAGCGCCTCGTTCACCTCGCGGAACACGAACTTGTCGACGACCTCGTTGGGCAGGAGCTCCGTGTCGCCCGGCGAGGTGACGCGGATCTTCGACAGCATCTGCCGGAGGATGATCTCGATGTGCTTGTCGGAGATGGGCACGCCTTGGGCGCGGTACACGTTCTGGACCTCGTCCAGCATGTAGATGTACAGCGGCTCCTCACCCTTGATGCGCAGGATGTCGGCGGGCACGAGCGGACCTTCGGTGAGCGGATCGCCCGCGTCGACGCGATCGCCCGTGTGCACCAGCAGGTGCTTGCCCTGCGGCACGTGGTGATCGTGCTCGAGGCCGGACTCGCTGACGACGCGAATCGTCATCTTGCCCTTGCGCTTGTCGCTGTGGAGTTCGACGCGACCGCCGATCTCCGCCATGACTGCCGGGTCCTTCGGGATGCGGGCCTCGAAGATCTCGGTGACGCGCGGGAGACCACCGACGATGTCCGCGGACTTCGTCGTGTCCTTCGGCTGACGCGCGAGCATCTGTCCCATCTTGATGACCTGGCCGTCCTTGACCTCGATGCGGGCCTTCGCCGGCAGGTGGTGGAAGTCGAGGATGTTGCCCTTGTCGTCTTCGATGGTGATCTGCGGGTGCTTCTCGCCGGTGTGCTCGATGACGATCATCTCGCCTTCGGTCGCCTCGCCCTTCTTGGTCTCGACGCGGAACGTGATGTCCTCGACGAGATCCTTGAAGCGCACGATGCCCGACTTCTCGGCGAGGATCGGCGTGGCGTGCGGCTGCCAGTCAACGAGCAGCTGGCCCTTCTTGACCTGCTCGTTGTTGCGCACCCGGATCATCGCGCCGTAGGGGACCTTGTACTTCTCGAGCTCGCGGTCCTTGGCGTCCATGATCGCGAGTTCGCCGTTGCGCTTGAGGGCGACGAACGTCGTGCCGCCTTCGGCCGACTCGGTCTCGACTTCGTTGCAGTCGCGCAGCGAGACGCGGCCGGCGTTGGTCGCCTTGTAGCTGTTCTCGATCGTCGCACGTGCCGCGACGCCGCCGGTGTGGAAGGTACGCATGGTGAGCTGCGTACCCGGCTCGCCGATCGACTGCGCCGCGATGATGCCGACGGCCATGCCGACCTCGACGCGCTTGCCCGTCGACAAGTCCATGCCGTAGCAGCACGCGCACACGCCGCGCTTCGTGTCGCAGGTGAGTCCGCTGCGGACCTGCACCGAGTCGATGCGAAGCCGCTCGATCTCCAGCGCGATCGCGTCGGTGATGAGCTCGTTCTCCTTGACGATCACGCGATCGGTGATCGGGTCGATGATCGTCTGCCGGCTGGTGCGCCCGCGAATCGCCTCGCGGAGCGGCACGTCGACTTCCTCGCCCTTGTAGATCGCCCGCTTCGGCACGCCGTACGCGGTGCCGCAGTCGTGTTCGATGACGACCACCGACTGCGCCACGTCGCACAGCTTGCGGGTGAGGTAGCCCGAGTCGGCGGTCTTGAGGGCGGTGTCGGCCAGACCCTTGCGGGCGCCGTGCGTCGAGCTGAAGTACTCGAGCACGCTGAGGCCTTCACGGAAGTTTGAGCGAATCGGCGTCTCGATGATCTCGCCGCTCGGCTTGGCCATGAGGCCGCGCATGCCGGCGAGCTGCTGCATCTGGCTCGTGTTGCCTCGAGCGCCCGAGTCGCTGAAGAGGTACACCGGGTTCAGGTAGCGGACGCCCTCGCGCTGCAGGATGTCCGTCTCGCGTCCGGTGGCCGGATCGCGGCGGTCCTGCTTGAGCGTCTCGATGAGCTTGCTGGTGATCTCTTGCCGGCAGTGCTGCCAGAGGTCGAGCAACTGGTTGTGGCGCTCGCGCTCGGTGATCGCACCGGCGTGATAGGCCTTCTCGACGCGATCGACCTTCTTCTGCGTCTCGGCGAGGAGGCGCTGCTTCTCCGCCGGCACGCGCAGGTCAGTGATCGCGAACGAGAGACCGGACACCGTCGAGTAGCGGAAACCGACTTCCTTCATGCGGTCGAGGAGGTCGATCGTCGAGGGCTTGCCGAGACGGGCGTAGGTGTCGTCGATGACGCGAGCCGCGCCCTTCTTGCCGAGGGCGCAGTTGTAGTAGGGCATCCCATCGGGCAGGATCTCGTTGAAGATCAATCGCCCGATGGTGGTGATCAGGCGCTTGTTCTCCGGCAGCCTGATCGGCTGCTTCTTCTGGTCCTCGACGACCTCGGCGAAGCGGTCGACGCGGACCTCGATCCAGTCGTGGAAGCTGATCCGGCGCGGATCGCCGTGCGGCAGTCCGAACGCCAGGAGCGCCTCCTCGTAGTCCTTGAAGCGGCGCAGCGCCCGCTTGGCGGCGTCGTCGAGCGGATCCTGATGTCCGACCGTCAGGAAGTACACGCCCATGACGATGTCTTGCGACGGGCTGACGATCGGGTTGCCCGACGCCGGGCTGAAGATGTTGTGGATCGACATCATCAGCACGTGGGCCTCGGCCTGCGCCTCGACCGAGAGCGGCAGGTGGACCGCCATCTGGTCGCCGTCGAAGTCGGCGTTGTAGCCCGTGCAGACGAGCGGATGGATCTTGATCGCGTTGCCTTCGACGAGCACCGGCTCGAACGCCTGGATACCCATGCGGTGGAGCGTCGGGGCGCGGTTGAGGAGCACCGGATGGTTGCGGATCACCTGCTCGAGGATGTCCCACACCTCGGGATCACGGCGCTCGAGCATGCGCTTCGCGCTCTTGATCGTGTCGGCGAGGCCGTGTTCCTTGAGCTTGCGGATGATGAACGGCTGGTAGAGCTCGAGCGCGATCTTCTTCGGAAGGCCGCACTGCCACAGCTTGAGTTCGGGACCGACGACGATGACCGAGCGCGCGGAGTAGTCGACGCGCTTGCCGAGCAGGTTTTCGCGGAAGCGACCCTGCTTGCCCTTGATCATGTCGGTGATCGACTTGAGCGGACGGTTGCTCGAGCCGAGCACGGGGCGGCGGCAGCGGCCGTTGTCGAACAGCGCGTCGACCGCCTGCTGCAACATGCGCTTCTCGTTGCGGATGATGACCTCGGGGGCGTTGAGGTCCATCAGCTTCTTGAGGCGGTTGTTGCGGTTGATGATGCGGCGATAGAGATCGTTGAGATCGCTCGTCGCGAAGTTGCCGCTCTCGAGGAGGACGAGCGGACGAAGGTCCGGCGGGATCACCGGGACCACGTCGAGCACCATCCACGCCGGGTCGTTCTCCGAGCCGCGGATCTGCTCGACGATCTTGAGCCGCTTCGAGAGGTCCTTCTGCCGCTGCTTGCTCTTGGTGGTCGCGAGTTCCTCGCGCAGCTCGCGCGAGATCGCGGTGAGGTCGAGCTGGTTCAGCAGTTCGCGGATCGCCTCCGCGCCCATCATCGCGGTGAACGCGGTGCCGTACTTCTCGAACGCGACGCGGTACTCGTCCTCGGTGAGCACCTGCTGGTTCTCAAGGTCGGTGGTGCCCGGATCGGTGACGATGTAATCCTGGAAGTAGATGACCTTCTCAAGGTCGCTCGTCTTCACCGCGAGCAGGTTGCCGAGACGGCTCGGCATCGCCTTGAAGAACCAGATGTGCACGATCGGCGCGGCGAGGTTGATGTGCCCCATGCGCTTGCGGCGCACGCGGCTGTGCGTGACCTTCACGCCGCAGCGGTCGCAGATGATGCCCTTGAACTTCGTGCCCTTGTACTTGCCGCACGCGCACTCGTAGTCGCGCTCGGGGCCGAAGATTCGCTCGCAGAAAAGGCCGTCGCGCTCGGGACGGTAGGTTCGGTAGTTGATCGTCTCCGGCTTCTTCACCTCGCCGAAGGACCACGAACGGATGTCGTTCGGGCTGGCGAGCGTGATCTTCACGGAGCCAAAGTCATTGACGCGATCGTAGACGGTCTCGGACATGGTCTTGGTCGCCTATCGCGGCAAGCGCCGCGAGCAAGTGGTCTCGCGGTGGTGCCGCGAGCAATGATGTCGAAAGAACGGTGCGGGAAGGGGAGTGCGACGATCCGTGCTCGCGTCAAAGGAGCGAGCCGGTGTCGACCTGTTCCTTCTCGAGCGTGATGTTCATGCCCAGTCCCTTGATCTCGTGGCAGAGCACGTCGAAGACGACGGGCATGCCCGCCTCGAGCGAGTTCGTGCCCTTCACCATCGAGTCGTAGATCTTGGTGCGGCCTTCCACGTCGTCGGACTTGACGGTGAGCAACTCCTGGAGGACGTAGGCGGCGCCGTACGCCTCGAGGCCCCACACTTCCATCTCGCCGAATCGCTGACCGCCGGTGCGGGCCTTGCCACCCAGCGGTTGCTGCGTGATGAGGCTGTACGGACCGGTCGAGCGGGCGTGGATCTTGTCGTCGACGAGGTGGTGCAGCTTCAGGATGTACATGAAGCCGACCGTGGTGCGCTGATGGAACGGCTCGCCCGTGCGGCCGTCGAACAACTGCACCTTGCCGGTGCGCGGCATCTTCGCGAGCAGTTCGCGCGGATGGCCCGGGTCCTTGCCGTCCTTCGCGAACTGCGTGAGCCGCTGTTCGACGTGCGCGTTCGCCTGATCGACGGCGTCGAAGATCTCGGTTTCGGTCGCGCCCTCGAAGACCGGCGTGACCGCCTGGAATCCGAGCACCTGCGCCGCCCAGCCGAGGTGCACCTCGAGGATCTGGCCGACGTTCATGCGGCTCGGCACGCCGAGCGGATTGAGGAGCACGTCGACCGAGGTGCCGTCCTCGAGGAACGGCATGTCTTCCTCGGGCACGATCCTCGCGATGACGCCCTTGTTGCCGTGACGACCCGCCATCTTGTCGCCGACGGAGAGCTGACGCTTCGTCGCGAGATAGACCTTGACCATCTCGAGCACGCCCGACGGAAGTTCGTCGCCGCGCTTCATGTGGCCCAGCTTGCGCTCCTTCTCCTTCGCGATGTCCTGCACGCGCGGCCAGAATTGTCCGTAGACGACCTTCGCCTGTTCGCGGGCCTCGGCCGAGCCCTTCATCCACTTGTCGGAGAAGTTCTCGACCTGTTCGAGAATGACCTCGGGGATGTCGCTGACGCCGACCTTCTGACGCGTCGACGGGTCAACCATCTCGGTGCCGAGGATCTCGTTGATCTTCTGCACCATCTGCTTGAAGAGGCGGATGCGCTTGTCATCCATCTCCTTCTCGAAGTCGCTCATCTCCTTCTTGAGCGCCTTCTTCTGGTCCTCGGTGAGGTGCATGCGGCGGCTGAATCGCTTCGCGCCGATCACGATGCCCTCGGTGCCGGCGGGCACTTCCAGCGAATCGTTCTTCACGTCCTCGCCGGCGCGACCGAAGATCGCGTGCAACAGCTTTTCTTCCGGCGAGAGCTCTGACTTCGACTTCGGGCTGACCTTGCCGACGAGGATGTCGCCGGGACCGACCTTGGCGCCGATGCGGATGACGCCGTTCTCGTCGAGCTTGCCGAGCATCTTCTCGCTGACGTTCGGGATGTCGCGCGTGAACTCCTCGCGGCCAAGCTTCGTCTCGCGGATCTCGACGTCGAAGCTCTCGATGTGGATCGACGTAAAGACGTCGTCCTTCACGAGACGCTCATTGATGACGATGGCGTCCTCGAAGTTGTAGCCGTCGAAGGTGTTGAACGCGACGAGCACGTTCTTGCCGATCGACAACTCGCCCTTCGTGGTGCTCGCGCCGTCGGCGATGATCTCGCCGGCCTTCACCCGCTGATGCAGGCGTACGACCGGCCGCTGGTTCTGGCACGTGCGCTCGTTCAGGCCGACGAACTTGCGGAGGACGTACTCGTCCGCGTTGTCGATGATGATGCGCTCGCTGTCGACGTAGGTCACGAGACCGCCGCGCTTCGCCTTCACGATCATGCCCGAGTGGCCGCCCACGATGCGCTCCATGCCGGTCGCGATACAGGGCGCCTCGACCTTGACGAGCGGTACCGCCTGACGCTGCATGTTCGAGCCCATGAGCGCGCGGTTGGCGTCGTCATGCTCGAGGAAGGGGATGAGCGACGCGGAGATGCCGACGATCTGCTTGGGCGAGATGTCGACGAACTCGACGTCGTTCACGACGACGTGGGCGAGGTCGCCGTCGATGCGCGCGAGCGTGTGGCCCGACGCGAAGCGGCCTTCGCGGTCGAGCATGTCGCTCGTGGCAAGCACCTTCTTGAGTTCTTCGTCGGCGCGCAGACGCACGACGTCGTTGGTGGCCTTGCCGCCGCGCACCTTGCGGTACGGCGTCTGGAGGAAGCCGTAGTCGTCGATCTCGGCGTAGATGCCCAGCGAGGCGATGAGACCGATGTTCGTGCCTTCAGGAGTCTCGATCGGGCAGATGCGGCCGTAGTGCGAGATGTGCACGTCGCGGACTTCGAAGCCCGCGCGCTTGCGGTTGAGGCCGCCGGGGCCCAGGGCCGAGAGGCGACGCTCGTGCACGAGCATTGAGAGCGGGTTCGTCTGGTCGACGACCTGCGAAAGCTCGGAACGGCCGAAGAAGAACTCGATCGCGCTCGAGATCGACTTCGAGTTGACCAGGTCGGCGATCTTCGCGATCTCGTCCGGGTCCTTGACGCTCATGCGCTCCTGCACCGTGCGGCGGAGCTTGAGGAAGCCCTTGCGCATCTCCTCGGTCGCGAGTTCGTCGAGCGTGCGCAGGCGACGGTTGCCGAGGTGATCGATGTCGTCGACGTGGGCGCGATTGCGCTTGGAGCGCAGGTCGAGCATGTACTTGATGACCGCAAGGAAGTCCTCGGCGCGCAGATGCTGCACCGACTCCGGCACGACCTTGTAGATCTTGTCGTCTTCGAACTTGCGGTTGATGCGGAAGCGGCCCACGCGTCCGAGGCGGTAGCGGTTCTCGTCGAAGAACTTCTCCTTGAAGAGGGCCTTCGCCTTGTCGACCTGCGGCGGGTTGCCCGGTCGCAGGCGGCCGTAGATCTTGAGGAGCGCCGCCTCGTGTTCGGTGACCTCCGCGAGAAAGTCCAGCTTCTCCTCCGCGAGCGTGTTGAGGATGAGCGAGTCGCCCGGATCGGTAATGACGCGAACGGTCTTCAGGTTCGACGCCTGAATCGTCTCGATCTTGTCGCCGATCGGCGCGCCGACGCGGCAGAGCTCCTCGCCGGAGTCGCTGTCGACGATCATCTCGGCGGAGTAGTGCTCGGGCTTGAGCTTCTCGACCTTGACGTTCGAGACGTCGTAGAAGAGCTCGAGAATCTTGTCGGTCGACGAGTAGTGCTCGTCGAGGGCCCGCAGGAACGTGGTCGCCGCGAGCTTCGTCGACTGGTCGATGCGCATCGCCAGGACGTCCTTCTTCGTGACCTCGAGTTCGATCCACGAGCCACGCTCGGGAATGATGCGCGCCGAGTGGAGCGGTCGGTCGCCGAACGAGGAGACGATCGAGAAGTCGACGCCAGGCGAACGGTGAAGCTGCGAGACGATCACGCGCTCGGCGCCGTTCACGATGAACTCGCCGCCGCCCATCATGATCGGAATCTCGCCGAGGTAGATCTCCTCTTCGGCGATCTCCTCGACGCCGTTGCGACGCAGGCGCACGCCCACGCGGAACGGCATGCCGAAGGTCAGCCGCAGCTCGCGACACTCGTCAGGGGTATAGCGCGGTTCATCGAGCTTGTAGTAGAGGTACTCAAGCTTCATGTTCCCGTCGTAGCTTTCGATCGGGAAGATCTCGCGCATGAGCGCTTCGAGCCCCACGTTGGCGTCGCGGGCGTCGTGTGGCTTGCCTTGTTGAAGGAATCGCTCGTAGGCGTCCCGCTGCACGCGGGTCAGATCTGGAACCGGGATTGCGTCATCACGCTTGGAGAAGGAACGGATCTCGCGGGTCGTCACGGTGGCCATCAACGTTCCCCTAGGGTCGGGCGGCGAAAGTGATCTCAAAGATGAATGTGAGTGAGGAGTGAGTCCGATGGAGAGCACCGCTTCGTCGACGAGTGCACCGCCGCAGTCGTTTTCCGAGGCGCGTCGAGACGTGCCCCGAATGACGTACGTGCGACCGAATCGATGTTCAACATGCGTTCACGACATGTTGAGGCGACGAAGGCCGCGACGTACGAACGCCGTGGTCAGTTGTTCTGCGTTGTGAAAAGCAAAGTGCCCGAGGAGATCACCGCTGCCGCCGAAACGAGGCATGGTAGAGGCGGCGCGGGATTTGCACAAGAGGTCGATTGATCGGCGGGGGTTGATCCTGAGCGACCGGGGCGGGGGTGGTGACTGCGGGCTGACCGCGAAGTCACTCGGCCGATCGGCCCGCCCATCGGCCTGAGCTGCCCGGTCCGATGACAGTGGGGCGGCGCCTGGGTCTCCCCCGGCACGTCGGCTGGCGGCTCGGCCAGCGAAGAAAAAAGCTCCCCCGCCGGTGCGGGGGAGCCAGGGTTCTTGATCAGGACATTCCGTCGTTTCGTGAGCGAACGAGCCGCGGGCGATCTGGCCCAAGGTCAATGGCCAATCGTCAGGGGCCGATCGTCATGGACCGCACAGACCACCGCACGTCGTGGCCGCTTCGCCGGCACAGATGCTGTCCCACTGAGAGCTGCAACAGAAGCCGTCAAAGGCGCAGACCGCCGCCTGACATGCCGGATCGTCGCACCCCGGCGAGCCATGACTGACACAACAGTTGCTGTTCGGTGGACTGCCACCACAGATCAGGCAAAGGTCTGCAGCCTCGCCCGCGCAGATGGTGTCCCATTGGCTGCTGCAGCAGAAGCCGTCCAACGCGCACACCGCCGCTTGGCAAGCCGCGTCGTCGCAGCCGGGCGTCCCGTGCCCAGTGCAGCAGTTGCTGGTGTCACACGCGTCGCCGACGCCGTCGTTGTCTGCGTCCTCCTGACCCGGGTTGTAGGTCCCCGGGCAGTTGTCGCAAGCATCGCCGATGCCGTCGCCGTCGCCATCAGCCTGATCCGGGTTGGCCTGGACCGGGCAAATGTCGCAGACATCGCCGACGCCGTCGTTGTCCGTATCCGTTTGGAGCGGATTGGACACCTCGGGGCAGTTGTCGCACGGATCGCCGACGCCGTCGCCGTCGAGATCGGCCTGTGACGGGTTGGCGAGGTACGGGCAGTTGTCGGTTGCGTCAGGGATGCCATCGAAATCCGAGTCCGGGTTCGGACCGCAAATCTTGTAGGCATACGACACGCAGTTGGAGTCCCAACTCACCGTGCAGCACGACGGGTCGACTTCGCAGACCGAGTTGCAGCAGTTCTCATCGGAGCAGCCGCCCGGGAGCGGGACGATGCCTCCGACAGACTGGTAGCAATTCTGGTTCGGATTCGGACACTGCGGGAAGCCGCCGAATGTCTGGCACGGGCCCCACGCTCGGAGGAAGACGGCCAAGTCGTACCCGTCGACGACGCCGTCAAGGTAGAGGTCGGCGGGCGAACCCGGCGCCGGTCCCCACGCTCCGAGCAGCACCGCGAGATCGGCGCTGTTCACGAAGCCGTTGCCGTCGAAGTCGGCGTTGCATTCGCATTCATCGGGGACGCCGTTGAGGTTGTAGTCCTCGCTGGTTTGGTTCGCGATGTCGCAACCGTCGGGGATGCCGTTCTCATTGCAGTCGGCGTGATCGTCGCCTGGGCAGAGATCGATGCAATCCGGGACGCCGTCGCCATCGCTATCGGTGTCGGGCGTGCCGCAGCCGCAGATGCCAGGTGCGACCTTGTTCGGGTCGTCCGGGCAGCCGTCGATGCAGTCGACCGTACCGTCGCCGTCGAGATCAACGTCAGCAACACCGCAGCCACAGATGCCGGGCTCCGACTTGTTCGGATCGTCCGGGCAGCCGTCGATGCAATCGCTGACGCCGTCACCATCCGAATCGCTGTCGGGAGTGCCGCAGCCACAGATGCCCGGATCCGTCTTCGCCGGATCGCTCGGGCAGCCGTCGATGCAGTCCGGTGTGCCGTCGCCGTCGCTGTCGGTGTCCGGCGTACCGCAACCGCAGGCTCCCGGAGCGACCTTGTTCGGATCACTCGGGCAACCGTCGATGCAGTCCGGAGCGCCGTCGCCGTCCGAGTCGGTGTCGGGCGTGCCACAGCCACAGAAGCCCGGCTCCGTCTTCCTCGGATCGTTCGGGCAGCCGTCGGTGCAGTCCGGCGTGCCGTCGCCGTCGCTGTCGGTGTCGGGTGTACCGCAACCGCAAGCGCCGGGCGACGTCTTGGCCGGATCGTTCGGGCAACCGTCCTTGCAATCCGCCACGCCGTCACCATCGGTGTCGGTGTCGGGGACGCCGCAACCGCACTCGCCAGGCGAAGTCTTGGACGGATCCTCTGGGCAACCGTCGATGCAGTCGGCCGTGCCGTCACCGTCGGTGTCGGTATCAGCCACGCCGCAGCCGCAGGCGCCAGGAGCGACCTTGTTCGGATCGTTGGGGCAACCGTCCTTGCAGTCGGCCACACCGTCACCATCGGTGTCGGTATCAGCCACGCCGCAACCGCAGGTGCCAGGAGCGATCTTGTTCGGATCGTTCGGGCAGCCGTCGTTGCAGTCCGCTACGCCGTCGCCGTCGGTGTCGGTGTCGGGTGTTCCGCAACCACAGGTACCAGGAGCGACCTTCTTGGGATCGTTCGGGCAACCGTCGATGCAGTCGGCCGTGCCGTCGCCGTCGGTGTCGGTATCAGCGACGCCGCAGCCGCAGGTGCCAGGAGCGATCTTGTTCGGATCGTTCGGGCAACCGTCGTTGCAGTCGGCGACGCCGTCGCCGTCGGTGTCGGTATCAGCGAATCCGCAGCCGCAGGTGCCAGGAGCGATCTTGTTCGGATCGTTCGGGCAACCGTCGATGCAGTCCGCCGTGCCGTCGCCGTCGGTGTCGGTGTCAGCGACGCCGCAGCCACAGGTGCCAGCTTCAATCTTGTTCGGATCGTTCGGGCAACCGTCGATGCAGTCGGCCGTGCCGTCGCCGTCGGTGTCGGTGTCGGCGACGCCGCAGCCACAGATGCCGGGCTCGATCTTGTTCGGATCGTTCGGGCAACCGTCGATGCAGTCCGCCGTGCCGTCGCCGTCGGTGTCGGTGTCAGCGACGCCGCAGCCACAGATGCCAGGCTCGATCTTGTTGGGATCGTTCGGGCAACCGTCTTCGCAATCCGGCGTGCCGTCACCGTCGCTGTCACCGCCTTGCTGGAGATTCAGCTCGCCCAGATCGAGCGCCTGATTCGGCTGAAGCGGCGGGATGAGTCCGGTGCCCCAACCGAAGACCGCCGTCGGCACCCACAGGTACGGACCGCCAGGGTTCGTGCCAGAAAGCGCACCGCCAGCCCAGCCGACGGGCAGGCCGTCGCATGAGAAGACGCGGTAGAGCGCCTGCGGGTTGAAGCCGAACGGACCGTAGTCGCTGCCGCCAAAGTCGTCGGCATACGACACGTTCACCCCGGTGTCGTTCTCGCGCCAACCCACGGCGTCGACGACGGTGAAGTTGCTGAGCGCACCCGCGTTCAGGTTGCCGTCGTTGTCCGAGTCGAGATCGGTGCCCACCGTCGGCGGCGTGCCCGAGTTGAGCTTCGCGAGGATGAAGGTGTTCGATCCGTTCTCGATGTCCGGGTTGAAGTCGAAGACCACAACCGAGGTTTCGGGAGCCGGACCCGGCAGGATCGTCGAAGCGGCATCGCGAATGAGGAGGAGGCCGTTCGAGCCTGTCGTGTACGAGCTGAGGTTGATGACCGCATCGACCGAGCCAGCGCCCGATGCGTCGCCCTCAAGAATGATGATGTAGTAGTTGGTGAGGGTCGTGCTTGGCGCACCCTCGAGTTCGATGCCTTCCTGACCGTTGTCCGCTCCCGGCGGGTTGAACAGGATCTCGGTGAGGAGGAGTGGGGTCGAGCAGGCGTCGCCGACGCCATCGCCGTCGCCGTCTTCCTGACCGGGGTTGGAGACCGTCGGGCAGTTGTCGATGCAGTCGGCCACGCCGTCGCCGTCGGTGTCGGTGTCCGGATTACCGCAACCGCAGGCTCCCGGGGCGATCTTGTTCGGATCGTTCGGGCAACCGTCGGTGCAGTCCGGCGTGCCGTCGTTGTCGGTGTCGGTGTCGGGGTTGCCGCAGCCGCAGGCGCCTGGGGCGATCTTGTTCGGATCGCTCGGGCAACCGTCGGTGCAATCCGGCGTGCCGTCACCGTCGGTGTCGGTTTCGGGGTTGCCGCAACCACACGCTCCGGGCGACGTCTTATTCGGATCGCTCGGGCAGCCGTCAGTGCAGTCCGGCGTGCCGTCGCCGTCGCTATCGGTGTCGGGGGTGCCGCAACCGCAGGCGCCCGGCGCGACCTTGTTCGGATCGCTTGGGCAACCATCGGTGCAATCCGGCGTGCCGTCGCCGTCGCTGTCGGTGTCCGGAGTGCCGCAGCCGCAGAGGCCAGGCGCGGTCTTGCTGGGATCACTCGGGCAACCGTCGTTGCAGTCCGGCGTGCCGTCGCCGTCGGTGTCGGTGTCCGGCGTACCGCAGCCGCAGGTGCCGGCCGCGACCTTGTTCGGATCGTTCGGGCAGCCGTCCTTGCAGTCCGGCGTGCCGTCGCCGTCCGTGTCGGTGTCGGCCGTGCCGCAGCCGCAGGTGCCGGGAGCGACCTTGTTCGGATCGTTCGGGCAGCCGTCGTTGCAGTCCGGCGTGCCGTCGCCGTCGGTGTCGGTGTCAGCCGTGCCGCAGCCGCAGGTGCCAGGCGCGATCTTGTTCGGATCGTTCGGGCAACCGTCGTTGCAGTCGGGCGTGCCGTCGCCGTCGGTGTCGGTATCAGCGACGCCGCAGCCGCAGGTGCCAGGCGCGATCTTGTTCGGATCGTTCGGGCAACCGTCGATGCAGTTCGGCGTGCCGTCGCCGTCGCTGTCGGTGTCGGGCGTGCCGCAGCCGCAGGTGCCAGGCGCGATCTTGTTCGGATCGTTCGGGCAACCGTCCTTGCAGTCCGGCGTGCCGTCACCATCGCTGTCGGTGTCGGGGACGCCGCAACCGCAGGTTCCCGGTGCGATCTTCTTCGGATCGTTGGGGCAGCCGTCGTTGCAGTCAGGCGTGCCGTCACCGTCGGTGTCTGTATCGGCGACGCCACAGCCGCAGGTGCCGGGTGCGATCTTGTTCGGATCGTTCGGGCAACCGTCGATGCAGTTCGGCGTGCCGTCGCCGTCCGTGTCGGTGTCGGCCACGCCGCAGCCACAGGTGCCAGGCGCGATCTTGTTCGGATCGCTCGGGCATCCGTCGACGCAATCCGGCGTGCCGTCGCCATCGGCGTCAGCGTCGGGGACGCCACAGCCGCAGGTCCCCGGCGCGATCTTGTTCGGATCGTTCGAGCAACCGTCGGCGCAGTCCGGCGTGCCGTCGCCGTCGCTGTCCTGTGCCGCCAACGTCAGCGTGAACGTGCCGCCGGCGTTGATGCCGACTGCGCCAGCCACGCGGATCCAGTACTGGGTTCCGCCGGTCGCCGCGAGCGTGAGCTGAGAGCCCGGCGCGCAGACGCCAGCACCGTTGTCACTACACGCGCCGCTCACCTGGTTGCCGAGCGTGAGCGTCGGGCACGAGGTGTGAACGGAGAGCAACGTGTCGAACGTGCCGCAGGTGCCGATCGTGATGTTGGTGGTGCACGGGGCGACGAACGTGTACCAGACGTCGAAGAGGGGATCGGTGGAGTTCGTCGCGCAGCTTGCGAGCGTCGACGACGTGCCAGAGAAGCCTTCGCCCGTCGAGCCGACCGTCGTGCCGGCAATCGTCGCGCTCAGACCGCTGATGACGGTCGCGCTCGAGCAGTTGTCGTTGGACGGCGTCGGGTCGCTGTACACGTTCAGCGTGAACGTGCCGGTCGACGTCGAGAAGCCGCTCACGAGGATGTAGTAGGTCTGGCCAGGCACGGTCTGGAACGACACCTTGGACTTGAAGCCCGAGGAGATGTCGTCGTTGGCGGTGACACAGGTGAGTGCCGCGCAGGTGCCGGTGTAGACGTGCAGACGGGTGTCGTAGATCGACGTCAGCGTGTCGGCGGTGACCGTCTGGCCGTTGCCGATGAGCGAATACCAGACGCCCGGCGCGCTGTTGGTGACGTTGCCGCTGTGGTTCGTCGGGCTCGGCGCGACCGAGTCGCACGACGGAAGGCCGCTGTCCAGCGTCGCACCGACGGTGGATCCGGCAGTCGCGCTCGGGACCGCGATCGGGACCGCAGTGGAGCACAGGTCGCCGGCGATGGCGAAGCTCGTCGTCAGCGAGAAGCTGCCCGCCGTGCCGCCCTTGTCGGAGATACGGATCTTGTAGACGCTGCCGCTGGTGACGGGGAGCGACAAGCATGCCGATGGACCGCCGCAGGGTGAGCCACCGCAGGTGTCGTTGCAGGCGATGACCGAGCCACCGCACGTGCTGTACACGCTGATGGCGGTGTCGATGGCCGATCCGCAGGTGTTGATGTCGAGCTGGCCCGAGGCCGCCGCGGTGTAAGAGAACCAGACGTCGCGTCCGCTCGCGTCACAGGCGGACGAACCGTCGTTCGTCGCATTCACCGTCGAGCCGCCGAAGGTGCCGTTGCCGATCGCGGTCGCGTTGCTGCAGAGATCATTCGGTGGCGTCGAGGGCGCTGGACCCACGACCACCGTGTAATCCTCCGTCTCGCCGTACAGCGCACTGCCGCACGGGCCGGGGTTACTCGAGTACCACAGGCGGACGCGCATGCGCGTCGATCCCAGCAGAGCGCCGGCTGGCGGCGTGATGGTCCCGCCGACCGTCGGCAGCGTTCCGGAAAGGTTCGTTGATTCACCAACGTCTGTGAAGTCACCGTCCTGATTCCAGTCCACGTACACCGTGACGGCGTCGCCTGTGAACGGCGTGTCGATCGTCACGGAGATGGGCGAGCCGAGCGTCTGGATCAGACTTGCCGAGGTGCCGGACGTGTAGTCGGCGTAGCAGCCGACCTGCGTCGTCGTGGTGTTGTTGATCGCTCCGATGGTGACGTTGGCGATCGTCTCGTCGGTCCCAAGGCCACAGTTCGTCGCGCTCGCCGCGCAGTACACAGGCGCGACGATGCCAAGCCGGGCGATCGAGAGCAGGTAGTCGTTCGGCGTCGTGCCGGAAGACCACGTCACGCGGGCGTAGTAGGTGCCGTCCGCGGTGACCCGATACGTCAGCGATTCGCCAGGCGAGTTGGGAGTCGTTCCGGTCAAGGAGCCGGCGCTCGCCGTCGTGCTCGACGTCGAGCCAGAGTCATTCACCGAGACCAGCACGGTGCCAGCGCCGTTCAGGATCGCAAGAATCGGATTGAACGGCGTGTTGTTCCGACCGGGATCCGCGTCGAGTCCGAGGAAGACCAACTCGCCCGTCTTCGCGGTGAAGGCCCAGAGATCGACATCGGTCGTCGAGCCGATCGTGCCGGTGGCGTAGTTGATCGGCGAGAAGGACGCCTGCGCAAGCGAGTCGTTGGGCTCGGTTTCCACCGTCGCCGACGCGAGCGGCGGCTGCACGACGGCGTAGAGGCGGTAGGGCTCGGACGCCGTCGACGAGCTGAAGTGGCTCACCCGAAGGTAGTTGGCCCCAGCCGTGGCCGGGGTGCCCGCGACCATCGGAGCGAGCGATCCGAACGGTGTGTCGAGGCCGGCATCGTCGTACTCCAGCGTGTCGGTCGCATTGGTCACCCGCAGGTCGAAGTCGTTCGAGGAGCCTGCGAGGCCATCCGCCATGGCAAAGATCCGCGATCCGGCGGTCAGCGTGCCGAGCGAGTAGAAGTCCGCTTCGGCGGTCGGAGTAATCGAGCCTTCGTTGCCGTTGGACGAGTACACGTTCGCCGTCGCCGGTGTGCCGTTGGCTTCAACTTCGGGCGTGCACTGGTTGACTTCCAGGGTGAACGTGCTGCCCGCCGCGGCGACTTCGTCGACGAAAACGTAGACCGTCTGGCCGGCCGTCATGAGCAGGCAGGGGACTTCTTCGGCGACCGCGCTGGTGCTCGTCGTCGTGCGGTTCGCGCCAGCGAGGACGGTCACTGTCTGTGGCGGCGCGCCCGCGGGGCAGGTCGACGCGACGTAGAGGACGCCGTTCGAAGAGTTCTGGAGGAACCCGCTCATGCGGAACGAATAGTTGCCAGCGGCCGGCGCCGTGAACGTGTAGACGAGATCGCGCCCGGCGGCAGTCGTCGAGGTCTGGCCGACGCCAGCGAACGTGCCGGTGACCTGATAGTCGTTGGACGCGAGCGCCGTCGACGAGGACACCGGAACATCGACTGTCAGCGGAATCGCGCCGGCGCACGTGTCGTTGGCCGGCGGGAGAGAGAAGGTTGCGAGGAAGTTGCCGGTCTGTCCGGTGACGGTGTTGAAGGTGCCGAACCGCACCCAATACGTTGTGCCGGCGACGACCGAGGCCGTCGCAGATGCTTCATTGACGCCACATGCGCCACCGCTGTCGTTGCAGACGATCTGCGTCAGTGCTCCGCAGGTCGCGCCGGAGTAAATCGCAATGACCGTGTCGTAGCCCGAGGGAGCCTGACCGCAGTTCGTGACGGTCAGAGACCCGCTGACGGCGGGGGTGTAGGAGTACCACACGTCCTTCGTGATGCTGTTGCACGCGGCCGGCGAGGCAGAGGTCGTCGCGGTGGCGTTGTCGTAGGCGTTCAAGCCGATGACCAGCGGCAGCGCTCCCGAGCACTCGTCGTTCGGCGGAGCGGCAAACGCGCTCGACGCGCCGCCAAAAACAGCAACGGCGCCCGCCAAGGCGCCGCTGACCAGCCACGACCGCGCGCTCGATGCCAGACACGTCGTTCCGGCGTGACGAAGCGCAGAACGAACCAGACCCGGGAAAAGGCGAGTTCTCACGATCAACCCCTCAGTGGCGGTCAGACCGCCCGCAGCGGACAAGGGAGCGCGGGCCGACGGACGAACCGCCGAACCGCCAGACCACGACGCGATGCACGACGCGAGGGAACATCTCTCCTAGGGAAGCGACCCCGCACCTGACAACCTATCGCCACATCGCGCCGCGTCAACAGTTCGTCTGAGGAATTGCTTATTACGACGACAACGACTTGTGCGGATTGCTCCGCACTCGTGGCGAGAGGCGTCTGGTGACGGACCAGAGACGAAGGTTCAGCGGTCGCATGCGTCGCCTCGTCCGTCGCCGTCGCTGTCGACTTGGCTCGGGTTCGACACAAGCGGGCAGTTGTCGTCCGCATTGGGCACGCCGTCGCGATCCGCGTCGGCGGGGAATGGACACGCGCCCCAGTTCCCCAAGAGGATCGCGAGATCCGCGGCGTTCACCACGCCCGACCCGTCGAGGTCGGCCATGCCAGCGCCTCCCCAGCTTCCCAAGAGGATCGCGAGGTCGGCGCCGAGGACGAGTCCATCGAAGTCGAGGTCACCCAGGCACTCGCACTCGTCGGGCAGCTCGTTGCGGTTGACGTCGCCTGAAGTGTGCGCGAGGTGGATGTCGCATCCGTCAGGCACGCCATTGCCGTTGCAGTCGATGGTGTCGTCGTAGCCCGGACATGCGTCGAGGCAATCTGGGACTCCGTCGCCGTCGCTGTCGACATCGGGCACGCCGCAGCCGCACGCCCCAGGTGCGGACTTCGCCGGGTCGTCGGGGCAGAGGTCGACGCAATCGAGCTCGCCGTCGCCATCGGAATCGACGTCGGGGACGCCGCAGCCGCAGGCGCCCGGCTCGAGCTTGAGCGCGTCGTACGGGCATCCGTCGTCGCAATCGGCGACGCCGTCGCCGTCCGCGTCGACGTCGCCGACGCCGCAGCCGCAGGTGCCGGGGGACGACTTCGCCGGATCGTTCGGGCAACCGTCGATGCAGTCGGCCACGCCGTCGCCGTCGGAGTCGAGGTCCGCGACGCCGCAGCCGCACGCGCCGGGCGCGATCTTGCTCGCATCGTCGGGGCAACCGTCGATGCAGTTCGCCACGCCGTCGCCGTCGCTGTCGAGGTCGAGCGCACCGCACCCACACGCGCCGGGCGACGTCTTCAGGGGATCGCTCGGGCAACCATCGAGGCAGTCGGCGGCGCCGTCGCCGTCGGAGTCGACGTCCGCGACGCCGCAGCCGCAGGTGCCAGGCGCGGACTTCGCCGGATCGCTCGGGCAACCGTCGACGCAGTCCGCCACGCCGTCGCCGTCGGAGTCGGTGTCGACCACGCCGCAACCGCACGCGCCGGGGGAACTCTTCAGCGGGTCGTCCGGACAGCCGTCGGCGCAGTTCGGGATGCCGTCGCCGTCGAGGTCGCCCGACTGCGAGGCGAGGACCTCGGCGAGCGCGGGATCGTCGGTTCCGTCGAAGAGCACTTGATCGAGATTCGTCACCGGGCTCGGGTATCCGAACTCGTTCGCGGCCGCGAGTACCGCCGCTTCGCTCGCCAGGTTCCCTGTCGTGATCGCCCAGTTGCCAGCGCCGGTGTAGCCGGTGAGCAGGTTGCCGCCGGCGCTCGAGCCGAGACCGGTGACGTCGCTCGCGGAGCAGTCGCCGAGGTCGACGACCGCGCCGCCGGACACCGCGACGCCGGCGGTCGCGTTGCCGCGGAGATCCGTCGAGTCGATGCGGGCCCGTCCGGCTTCGATCGAGATGCCGACGTCGCTCGCGATGAACGCGGCGCCGGCGATCGAGATCGCGCCGATCGCGTCCGCGCCGCTCGCGCGGAGGCCGATCGCGCCATCGCTCGCGCCGCCGCCGGCGATCGTCACCGAACCCGTGGTGCGCACGTCGACCAGGTCGACGCCGACTGCGGCGCCGACGACGTCATTGTCGACGAGCGTCGCGCCGGCGGCGCCGTCGATGCCGTGAACGTCGATGCCGTGCGCCGCGCCGTCGATGGCGACGATGTCGTTCTCGGCGATGAGCCACGGCGATGCCGTGCCGGACTCGGCCTCGATCGCGATCGCCGCGACGTCCGCTTCGACTGCGTTCCAACTCACGGTCGCCACGCCGTCGGGCTCGTCGCCTGTCGAGTGCTCGCGCACCGCGACTCCGATCGACGCACGCGTGATCGCGTTGCCTTCGATCGATCCGTAGCAGTCGCGCTCGAACCGGATCGCGGCGCGTTCGCGGCCCGCCGCGTTCGTGCCCTGCACGTTGTCGATCACGACCTGCGTCACGAGCGAGCCGCTCCCGACGTGCGTGCCGTCGCCGCGGACAAGTACCGCCGTGTCATTGAAGTTGCGGATCACGCAGCGGTCGATCGTGAGGTCGCTCACGGTGACGAAGGGCACCGACGGATCGTCGTACGAGCCGGTCGCGATCGCGTGCGCCGCGTTCACGTCGCTGTCGTTGACGACTTCGCCATCGGTCAGGTCGGGGTTGTCGCCGTCGATGGTCAGGCCCGAGATCGTCACGCCGTTCGCGGTGACGTAGAACACGATGCCGCTCGCCGCATTCGAGTTCGCGGGCACGATGATCGCCTCGGTGGACGAGTCGCCGGTGAACGAACTGCCGGGACCCGAGATCGTCATGGGCTTGTCGATCGTCGTGTTCAGCGTGTAGACGCCGGGTGCGACGAACACCGTGCCGCCCGGCGCCGTCGCGCCGATCGCGCCGTTCAAGTTGCTGAACGAGTTGCAGCCGATCGTGCCTGTGGACACGACCGCGCCCGGCGGGAGCCCTGTGAACGTCGCATCGACGAACACCGTGCCGAGTCCGCCGCCGACGCCGGGGATACCGGTGCACGGGTCGCATGCGTTGCCGATGCCGTCGCCGTCGGAGTCGGTCTGCGCGGGATTCGCATTCAGCGGACAGTTGTCGCTGCCGTCGAGAACGCCGTCGTTGTCCGAATCGGGATCGTTCGGATCGGTGCCGCGCGCCGCCTCGTCGACGTCAAGCATGCCGTCGCCGTCGTCGTCAAGCGACAACGGGCACGGACCGTACTTCGCGATCTTCTTGGCGTTGACGCCGCCCGCCACGGTGAAGTCGCCGCCGAGGAAGAGGACGTCGCCGATGGGTTGGATCGCGGTGACGTAGTTGTTCGCGTCACCGAATGCCTCCCACGCTGCCAGCGTGGAATTCCATCGCTTGATGGAGATCGCTCCGCCGGCATAGAGCTGGGGGCCGCTGCCGGTGCCGTCGTCGAACACGCCGAACGCGTGAATGCCTCCCGCGAGCCCGTTCATGGCGCTCCAACTCGACCCGTTCCACTTCGCGACATAGCTCGCAGCCACCCCGCCGGCGTGGGCGAACCAACCGCCCGCGTAGAGCGCGGGACCGGTGCCGTCGTCGAACACGACGAGCGCCCGCGTGCTGCCGTCGAGGCCGGACCCGAGCGCCGACCACGTCGAACCGTTCCACTTCGCGATGCGATTGGCGGCGACTCCGCCGATCGACGTGAAGTCGCCGGCCGCGTAGAGCGCGTCGCCGGTGCCGTCGTTGAACACCGCGAGCGCGAAGACGACGTCGTTCGCGCCACCGCCTGAGCCGACGGCCGACCATGCCGAGCCGTTCCACTTCGCGATGCCCTTGGTGGAGACGCTTCCCGCCTGCGTGAAGCGCCCGCCGACGAAGAGGGCAGGGCTGTTGCCCGACGTGCCGCCGTAGGTCGTCATGGCCACAGCGGCGTCGTTCAGTCCCGAGCCCAGCGGCTTGAACGTGGTTCCGTTCCACTTCGCGATGCGGATCGCGGACACGCCGCCCGCGGTCGTGAATTCACCGCCGAGGTAGAGCGCGGAGCCCGTGCCGTCGTTGAATTGGCCGAACGAGTGCACGCGCGCGTTGGTGCCGCTCGAGAGCGGCGTGAACACGTAGCCGTCATACCGTGCCACGTTGGCGCAGGGCACGCCGTCGGCGCTCGCGAAGGCGCCGCCGACGTACAGCGCCGTGCTGTGGCCGTCGTTGAAGCGCGCGAGCGCGTTCATGTCGAAGCTGAGTCCGCTTCCGAGCGGCGCCCAGAACGGCGTGCCGTCCGGGACGCCGCACCCGCACGTGCCGGGCGCGGCCTTTAGCGGATCGCTCGGGCAACCGTCGACGCAGTCCGGCGTGCCGTCGCCGTCGGTGTCGGTTTCGGGCGCTCCGCAGCCGCACGCTCCCGGCGCGATCTTCAGCGGATCGCTCGGGCAACCGTCGATGCAGTCCGCAGTGCCGTCGCCGTCGGCGTCGGCATCGACGACGCCGCAGCCGCACGCGCCGGGCGCGGTCTTGTTCGGATCGGTGGGGCATCCGTCGCTGCAGTCGTTGACGCCGTCGCCATCGCTGTCGATCGCGCACGGATTCGGCGCGCATGCATCGCCCACGCCGTCGCCATCGCTGTCGGCCTGGTTCGGATTGGCTACCGTCGGACAGTTGTCGATGCAGTCGACGACGCCGTCGCCGTCGCTGTCGTTGCCGCTGTCAGGCACGCCGCAGCCGCAGGTGCCGGGAGCGGTCTTGTTCGGATCGTTCGGGCAACCGTCGAAGCAGTCGAGCATGCCGTCGCCGTCGCTGTCGAGGTCCGCGACGCCGCAGCCGCACGCGCCCGGCGCCGTCTTGTTCGGATCGTTGGGACAGCCATCCGTGATGTCGGGCGCGCCGTCGTGGTCGGTGTCGGTCGGCCGCGGACACGGTTCGAAGGTCCAGCGGGCAATGCGATTCGCCGAGATGCCGCCTGCGGTGTTGAACTCGCCGCCGGCGATGAGCTCGGGGCCGTTGCTGGACGCGAAGGCGCGCAGCGCTCGCACGGTGCCATTGACCCCGGTGTCGAGCGCGGTCCACGAGGTGCCATCCCATCGCGCCATGCGGGCCGCGTTCGTCGTGCCAGCGACGGTGAACGAGCCGCCCGCATAAAGCGCGGCGCCGTTGCCGTCGTCGAAGGAGGTGAGCGCGTCGACGTAGCTATTCATGCCGCCGCCGACGGCGAGCCAACTCGTGCCGTCCCATTTGGCGATGTACTTGCAGGGGCTCGTGCCCGACGCCGTAAACATGCCACCGGCGTAGACCGCGGGGCCGCCGCCCGAGCCGTCGTCGTGGGTCGCGAGAATCCAGGCGTCGCTGTTGAGGCCGGCGCCGAGCGCTGACCACGCGCCGTTCTTCCAGCGCGCGACTCTCGTCGCCGAACCGGCGCCTGCGACGGTGAATCCGCCACCGGCGTACAGCGAGGCGTTGCTGCCGGCTCCGATCGACGTGAGTGTCCACACCACGCCGTTGGTGCCTTCAGTCGCGCCGACGCCGAGCGCGGACCACGACGTGCCGTTCCACTTCGCGATGTTGTGGGCTGGAACGCCACCGATGACGCTGAAGCTGCCGCCGACGTAGAGCGCTGGACCCGTGCCGTCGTCGAATTCGATGAGCGCGAAGATCGGGCCGTTCGCTCCGCTCCCGAGCGGCGTCCACGCGGAACCGCTCCACTTCGCGACGGAGTTGACCGTGACGCCACTCGCGTTGACGAAGAAGCCGCCTGCGTAGAGCGCGGCGGCGCCGCTCGCGCTGACCTTGGCCGGTGCGAGGAACTCGACACGGCTGTTCGCTTGACCGCCGGTGAGACCGCCGCCGATGGACGTCCATGACGTCCCGTTCCACTTCGCGATCGAAGCGCCGCTCACGCCGCCGTTGGAGAACTGGCCGCCCGCGTAGATCGCTTCGCCGGTGCCGTCATCGAACGTGGTCACCGTCCACACGATGCTGTTGAAGCCGTTGCCAATGGCGGTCCACTCGAATGACGGATCGATGGTGCCGCAGCCGCAGTGGCCGGGCGCGACCTTGTTCGGATCGGTCGGGCAGCCATCATCGCAGTCGAGCGTGCCGTCGCCGTCGGTGTCGACGTCCGCGACGCCGCAGCCGCACGCGCCGGGCGCGGTCTTGTTTGGATCGTTCGGGCAACCGTCCTGGTCGTCGGGCACGCCGTCGCCGTCAGAGTCGACCGGACCGCAGCCAATGTGGAACACGTAGGCGGAACCGGAGTTCGTGCCAGCGTCGTCGTCGGCCAGCGCGCCGACGATGGCGCTCGTGCCGCTCGTTGCGACGGAGAACCCGAAGTTGTCGCTGGCCGCTGCGTCGAACGCGGTGAGCTTTGCCAGCTCTTGACCGGTCGATGCGTCAAAGACGTACGCCGAACCGGCGTCGGCGGCAACGTGGTCGTCCGAGCGGGCGCCGATGATCGCGGTGTTGCCCTGCAGGGCGACCGCGAAGCCGAAGTTGTCTCCCGCCGCGCCATCGAGCGGGAGGAGCTTCCGAAGCTGCTGGCCCGTGCTCGCGTCGAAGACGTAGGCCGAACCGGAGTTCGTGCCCTGGTCATCATCGAAGACGGAGCCGATCAACGCCGTGCTTCCGCTCAGCGCGACGCGGAATCCGAACTGATCGGTCGCTGCCGCGTCGCACGCGGCGAGCTTGTGCGTCTGTTGACCCGTCGTGAGGTCGAACACGTAGACGGCGCCGGCGTTCGGCGCGATGTCGCTCTTGTGGATCGCCGCGACGAGCGCGGTGTTCCCGTCCATCGCGACCGCCGCGCCGAAGAAATCGAACGGTGCGGCATCGGAGGCCGTCAGCTTGTAGAGCTGCTGACCGTTGGTCACGTCGAACACATAGGCAGCGCCGGCTTGCGCGCCAGCGGCGCTGTTCAGGTATGCGCCGACGATGGCCCGGTTGCCGCTGATTGCGACGGCATAACCAAACGAGTCGTTCGCGGCGCCGTCGGAAGCGGTGAGCTTGCGCAGCTCTTGGCCGGTCGCGACGTCGAAGACGTACGCCGAGCCGGAGTCGCTTCCCATGTCGTCGTCGTTGCGTGCGCCGACGATCGCGGTCGTGCCGCTCAGAGCGACGGCACAGCCGAACTCGTCGCTTGTTGCGGCGTCGGACGCCGTGAGCTTGCGGAGTTGCGCACCCGTCGCGATGTCGAAGACGTACGCCGAACCCGAGTTCGTTCCGACGTTGTCGTCGGCGATCGCGCCGATGATCGCGATGCCGCCGCTTGCAGCGACGGCGTAGCCGAACTGGTCGTCACCGGCGGCATCGAGCGCCGCGAGCTTGATGGACGTGCCCGCTCCCGGAGCTTCGGGCACGCCGCAGCCGCAGAACCCTGGCGCGATCTTGTTCGGGTCGGTCGGGCAGCCGTCGAGGCAATCCGCCGTGCCGTCGCCGTCGGTGTCGACGTCGACGAGGCCGCAGCCGCAGGCGCCTAGCGTGGTCTTGTTCGGGTCGCTCGGACAGCCGTCGATGCAATCCGCAACGCCGTCGCCGTCGGTGTCGACGTCGCTCACGCCGCATCCGCAGGTGCCCGGCGCGATCTTGTTCGGATCGTTCGGGCAACCGTCGAGGCAGTCGTTCACGCCGTCGCCGTCGCTGTCGACGTTGCACGGGTTCGAGTCGCACGCGTCGCCGATGCCGTCGCCGTCCGAGTCGGCCTGCGAAGGATTGAACACGAACTTGCAGTTGTCGCACGCGTTGCCGACGCCGTCGCCGTCGGTGTCGAGTTGGTTCGCGTTCGGCGTGTTCGGGCAGTTGTCGCAGACGTCAGGCCAAAGGTCGCCGTCGGAGTCGCCGGAGCCGAGGAGCACGTAGAAGGTGCCGAGGTCGTTGAAGTCCACCAATCCGTCGAGGTTGAGATCCGCGCAGGGAGAACCGCCGGTCGCAATTGTGTCGAGGAGGAACGGGAAGTCGGCGCAGTTGACCACGCCGTCGTGGTTGAGGTCGCCGACGATCGGCCACGCGCAGCCGCCGCCACCGCCGGCGCACGCATCACCGACGCCGTCGCCGTCGGAGTCGAGTTGGTCGGGGTTGTAGTCGTTCGGGCAGTTGTCGCAGACGTCGGGCCAGAAGTCGTTGTCCACGTCGCCGCTCCCGAGGAGCGTCAGGAAGTCGAGGTAGTCGAAGAAGTCGGGGAAGCCGTCTTGATTGACGTCCGCGCAGGGCTCGCCCGCGATGAACGCATTGATGAAGAGCGGCACGTCGGCGCAGTCGATGAGGCCGTCGCAGTTGAGGTCGCCGCCGATGCAACACCCGCCGCCGAAGTCGCACGCGTCGCCGATTCCGTCGCCGTCGGAATCGAGCTGATCCGGGTTGGGGTCGTTCGGGCAGTTGTCGCAGACGTCGGGCCACAGGTCGTTGTCCGCGTCGTCGCTCCCGATGAAGATGAGGAAGATGAAGTAGTCGTTGATCGTCGGGATTCCATCGCCGTCGATGTCGGCGCACGGATCGCCGGCGTCGAACGCATCGATGAAGAGCGGCACGTCGGCGCAGTCGATGAGGCCGTCGCAGTTCATATCGCCGCCCGGACAGCAGGTCGGACCGCTGGAGCAGAGCGAAGCGCAGTACTGGGCCGCTTCGCCGGCGCAGATGCCGTCCCACGCGACGAGGCAACAGAAGTCGTCGGCGACGCAGACCGCCGCCTCGCACGCGGCGTCGTCGCAGCCGAGTCCACCCCACGCGGTGCAGCAGTTGCTCAGTTGCGAGCTATCGCACGCGTCGCCGATGCCGTCGCCGTCGCCATCCGCCTGATCGGGGTTCGGCGTGTACGGGCAGTTGTCGCTGAAGTCGTCGATGCCGTCGTTGTCGGCGTCGAGCGGGAACATGTCACAGGCGTCGCCGACGCCGTCGAAGTCACTGTCCAACTGGTCACTGTTCGGATCGCTCGGGCAGTTGTCGCAGGCGTCGGGAAGCAGGTCGCCGTCCGTGTCGGCGAGTCCGAGTATCGATGACAGCGTCGCGAGATCGTTCACATCGATCGTGCCGCTGCCGTCGAAGTCGTTGCACTCGAGGCCGCCGCACAGCGTCCCTCCGCTGGCGAGCGCCTCGGCGAAGTGCACGAGGTCGGCGCAGTTGAAGACGCCGTCGCAGTTCACGTCGCCGAACACCGGCCATGTGCAGCCTGCGGGTACGTCGCACGCGTCGCCGATGCCGTCGCCATCGCTGTCGGCTTGCCCCGGATTGAAGACACTCGGGCAGTTGTCGCCCGCGTCCGGAACGCCGTCGCTGTCCGCATCGCCGCCGCCGGAATCGCAGGCGTCGCCGACGCCGTTGCCGTCGGCGTCGGCCTGATCGGGATTGAACGTTGTGGGACAGTTGTCGCACGCGTCGCCAATGCCGTCGCCGTCGGTGTCGGCTTGGTTGATGTTGAAGACCGTCGGGCAGTTGTCGATGCAATCGGGCCACTGATCGAAGTCGTTGTCAACGTCAGGTACGCCGCAGCCGCACGGGCCGGGGATCGTCTTGGTCGGATCGTTCGGGCAGCCGTCGGCGCAATCGAGCACGCCATCGCCGTCGGCGTCGCCGACGTCGGGAACGCCGCAGCCGCACGCGCCGGGGTTCGTCTTCGCGGGATCGCTCGGGCAACCGTCGACGCAGTCGGGAGCGCCGTCGCCGTCAGAGTCGATGTCCGCGACGCCGCATCCGCACGCGCCCGGCGCGAGCTTCAGCGGGTCGTTCGGACACCCGTCGGCGCAATCGGCCACGCCGTCGCCGTCGCTGTCGGTCTCGGGCACGCCGCAGCCACAGGAGCCCGGCGCGAGTTTCGACGGATCGAACGGACAACCGTCGCACGCGTCGCCGACGCCGTCGTTGTCCGAGTCGGACTGATCGACGTTCGCGACGTTCGGGCAGTTGTCGAGGAAGTCGGGGATGCCGTCGCCATCGGTGTCGGCGCTGTCGCACGCGTCGCCCACGCCGTTCTGGTTCGCGTCGCCCTGCGCCGGGTTCGCGACGGTGGGGCAGTTGTCGGCGCAATCGGGCACGCCGTCGCCGTCGGTGTCGACGTCGGCGACGTGGCAGCCGCACGCGCCGGGCGCGATCTTGTTCGGATCAGTCGGACAACCGTCGGCGCAATCGGGTGTGCCGTCGTTGTCGGAATCGAGATCGAGGACGCCGCAGCCGCACGCGCCGGGGCTCGTCTTGTCGGGATCGTTCGGGCAACCGTCGGCGCAGTCGGGCGTGCCGTCGAAGTCGGAGTCGACCTCGATCGCGCCGCAGCCGCAGAAACCCGGGTCGTTCTTGTTGGGATCATTCGGGCAGCCGTCGATGCAGTCGGGCCAGCCGTCGAGATCCGAATCGAGATCGACAACACCGCAACCGCACGCGCCGGGAGACGACTTCGCCGGATCGTTCGGGCAACCGTCGCACGCGTCGCCGACGCCGTCGCCGTCGGCGTCTTCCTGGCCGGGATTGAACGTCGTGAAGCAGTTGTCGTGTTGGTCGATCGCGCCATCGCCGTCGATGTCCTGCGTCGCGCAGGCGTCGCCGACGCCATCGGCGTTCAGGTCTTCTTGACCGGGATTTGCGAAGTAACGGCAGTTGTCGCAGGCATCGCCGACGCCATCGCCGTCGGTATCGGCCTGGTCGGGATTCGGCGCGCTCGCGCAGTTGTCCGCGCAGTCGGCCACGCCGTCGCCGTCGGAGTCGGTGGGATCATCGACGGCGCCGCAGCCGCAGAGGCCCGGCGCGCTCTTCTGCGGATCGTTCGGGCAGCCGTCGACGCAATCGGGTGCGCCGTCGCCGTCGGAGTCGGTGGGATCGTCGATCACGCCGCAGCCGCACGTGCCGGGCGCGAGCTTCGCCGGGTCGTTCGGACAGCCGTCGCTGCAGTCGGGCACGCCGTCGCCGTCGGTGTCGACGTCGAGGACGCCGCAGCCGCACGCGCCGGGCGCGGTCTTGAACGGATCCGCGGCACAGTCGTCGCACGCGTCGCCGACGCCGTCGCCGTCGGAATCGGCCTGATCGGCGTTGGCGATCGTCGGACAGTTGTCGTGCTGGTCGATGACGCCGTCGGCGTCGGAGTCAAGCGTCGCGCACGCGTCGCCGACGCCATCGCCGTCCGTGTCAGTCTGGTCGGGATTGAACACCGTCTTGCAGTTGTCGCACGCGTCGGCGATGCCGTCGCCGTCGGTGTCGACCTGCGTCGGATTGAAGTGCGTCGGGCAGTTGTCGACGCAGTCGGGGATGAGGTCGCCGTCGCCGTCGAGGTCGAAGGCGCCGCATCCGCACGCACCGGGCGCGATCTTGAACGGATCGTTCGGGCAGCCGTCCACGCAGTCCGGCGCGCCGTCGCCGTCGGTGTCGAGGTCCGGCGTGCCACAGCCGCATTGCCCCGGGTCGTACTGCTTCGTTGGATCATTCGGGCACGCGTCGCACGCGTCGCCCACGCCGTCGCCATCGGTGTCCGCTTGGTCGGCGTTCGGGCGCGTCGGGCAGTTGTCGAGTTGGTCGACGACGCCGTCGCCGTCCCAGTCGAGCGTCGCGCACGCGTCGCCCACGCCGTCGCCGTTCGCGTCGGCCTGAGTGGGATTGAAGACGTAGCGGCAGTTGTCGCAGGCGTCGCCGACGCCGTCGCTGTCGAGATCGGACTGGTTCGCGTTCGCGAGGCTCGGGCAGTTGTCGCACGCGTCGCCGTGTCCGTCGCCGTCGGCATCCGCTTGATCGGGGTTCGCGACGAGCGGGCAGTTGTCGACGCAGTCGAGCGTGCCGTCGCCATCGGAGTCGACATCGGCGACGCCGCAACCACACGCGCCGGGGGCGAGCTTTCCGGGATCGTTCGGACAACCGTCGCCACAGTCGGGCGTGCCGTCGCCGTCGGAGTCGGTCGGATCCTCGACGACGCCACATCCGCAATAGCCGGGCTCGCTCTTGTTCGGATCGTTCGGGCAACCGTCGCACGCGTCGCCGACGCCGTCGTTGTCGGCGTCGGCCTGGTCGAGGTTCGGAAGCGCAGGGCAGTTGTCGCACGCGTCGCCGCGTCCGTCGCCGTCGGCGTCGGCCTGATTGAGGTTGAAGACACTCGGGCAGTTGTCGATGCAGTCGGGCGCCTGATCGCCATCGCTGTCGGCGTCGGGCACGCCGCAGCCGCACGCACCGGGCGCGAACTTGTTTGGATCGTTGGGACAACCGTCGGCGCAGTCGACGACGCCGTCGCCGTCGGTATCCGTTGTCGTCTCGGGCACGCCGCAGCCACACGCGCCGGGCGTGGTCTTGTTCGGATCGCTCGCACATCCGTCGACGCAATCCGGCGCGCCGTCGCCGTCGCCGTCGAGATCGGGCACGCCGCAACCGCAAGCGCCTGGAGCGATCTTCGTCGCGTCGTTCGGGCAACCGTCGAGGCAGTCGAGCACGCCGTCGCCGTCGGAGTCGACCTCCACGGCGCCGCATCCGCACGCGCCCGGAGTCACCTTCGTCGGGTCGTTCGGGCAGCCGTCGCACGCGTCGCCGGTCCCGTCGCCGTCGTTGTCCGTCTGATCGGGATTGAAATGCGCCGGACAGTTGTCCATCGCGTCCGCGACGCCGTCACTATCGGAGTCGGCGCTGTCGCACGCGTCGCCGATGCCGTTCCCGTTCGCGTCCGACTGTGACGGATTCGCGACGGTCGGACAGTTGTCGATGCAGTCCGCGACGCCGTCACCATCCGTGTCGATGTCGCTCACGAAGCATCCGCACGCGCCGGGCGCGGTCTTGTTCGGATCGTTCGGGCAGAGATCGACGCAGTCGGGCGCGCCGTCGCCGTCCGAGTCGATGTCCGGCACGCCGCAGCCGCAGGCGCCGGGCGCGATCTTGCCGGAGTCGTCCGGGCATCCGTCGGCGCAGTCGGGCGTGCCGTCGCCGTCGGCATCGAACTCCTCAACGCCGCAACCACAGGCGCCGGGCGCGATCTTGTTCGGGTCATTCGGGCAACCGTCGACGCAATCGGGCGTGCCGTCGAAGTCGGAGTCGGTATCCGGCGTACCGCATCCGCACGGTCCCGGCGTCTCCTTGTTCGGATCGGTCGGACAACCGTCGCACGCGTCGCCCACGCCGTCGCCGTCGCCGTCCGCCTGATCCGGGTTGAAACTCACGACGCAGTTGTCGAGTTGATCGACCACGCCGTCGCCGTCGAAGTCCTGCGTCGCGCACGCATCGCCGACGCCGTTGTTGTCCGAGTCGGACTGGTCGGGATTCGCGCGGTAGATGCAGTTGTCGCACGCGTCGCCGACGCCGTCTCCGTCGCTGTCGACTTGCGCGGCGTTCGGCGTGCTCGGGCAGTTGTCGGCGCAGTCCGGAACGCCGTCGCCGTCGGAGTCCGTGAGATCGTCGGACTGGCCGCAGCCGCAGACGCCGGGAGCGCTCTTGTTCGGATCGGCAGGGCAGCCGTCGACGCAATCGGGTACGCCGTCGTTGTCGGAATCGGTGGGATCGTCGGTCACGCCGCAGCCGCACGTGCCGGGGGCGATCTTCAGCGCGTCGACGGGACATCCATCGTTGCAGTCGGGCGTGCCGTCGCCGTCGCTGTCCACGTCGGGCACGCCGCATCCGCACGCGCCGGACGAGGTCTTGAACGGATCGTTCACGCAGTCGTCGCACGCGTCGCCAACACCGTCGCCGTCGGCGTCGTCCTGCGTCGAATTGGCAATCCACGGGCAATTGTCGTGCGCGTCGACGATTCCGTCGCCGTCCGCATCGAGGCCGGCGCACGCGTCACCGACGCCATCGCTGTCGGCGTCGGTCTGATCGGGATTGAAGACCGTCTTGCAGTTGTCGCAGGCGTCCGCGACTCCGTCGCCATCGCCGTCGAGCTGCGCGGGGTCGAAGACGAGCGGACAATCGTCAATGCAGTCGGGCACCTGATCGCCGTCGGAATCGAGATCCGGCCCGCCGCATCCGCACGCGCCCGGCCAATACTTGTCCGGATCGTCCGGGCACGCGTCCATGCAGTCGGGCAAGCCGTCCGCGTCGGAGTCGAGGTCAGGCACGCCGCAGCCGCAGATGCCCGGATCGTTCTGCTTCGTCGGGTCGTCCGGACACGCGTCACACGCGTCACCGACGCCGTCGCCGTCGGCGTCGGACTGGCTCGCGTTCGCGATCGTCGGGCAGTTGTCGAGTTGGTCGACGACACCGTCGCCGTCCCAATCGAGCGTCGCGCAGGCGTCGCCGACGCCGTCGCCGTTCGCGTCGGCTTGGCCCGGGTTGAAGACCAAGCGGCAGTTGTCGCACGCGTCGCCCACGCCGTCGCCGTCGAAGTCGGCTTGGTCCGCGTTCGGCGTGGTGGGGCAGTTGTCGATCGCGTCGGGGACGCCGTCGCGATCGGTGTCGAGTCCATCCGGATGAGGTCGCGGCGCCGCCCACGCCGAGGCGGAGAACGCGACGGTCGCCGCGAGCGCGAGCGACATGTGGCGCAGCACACAGGCGAAGCGGAACTTGCGAGTTCCGACGGCAACCCCGACGCGTCGCTCGATCCGCATCCTCGATCTCTCCTCGCCGCCGACAGGGGCGTTGGCGGACCGGTGGCCTAGCGGCGCGGTCCTGAACGTAACGCTAACACTCCGTCTCCGATTCAAGCGCGCCGATCTCGCCGAGATTTCTGCCAATTCGCGCGATGCGACGGCCCGACAACGAAAGCGAGCCACCCGTTTCCGGGTGGCTCGCAGGGGACCGATGCAGTGCGTGCGAGTCGTGAGGACCCGCCAACGCGATTACTTGATCTCGATCTTGGCGCCGGCGGCCTCAAGGAGGCCCTTGAGCTTGTCGGCGTCTTCCTTCGAGATCTTCTCCTTGACCGCCTTGCCGCCAGCGTCGACGAGGTCCTTCGCCTCCTTGAGGCCGAGACCCGTCGCCTCGCGGACGACCTTGATGACCTGGATCTTGTTGCCGCCGGCTTCCTTCAGGATCACGTCGAACTCGGTCTGGGCAGCGGCCGCCGGAGCGCCGCCACCGCCGCCGCCGCCACCGGCCGCAGCCATCATCACGGCGCCGCCAGCCGCCGGCTCGATGCCGTAGGTGGCCTTCATGTAGTCCGCCAGATCGACGGCTTCCTTCAGGGTCAGCGACGCGATCTCGTCGCCGAGCTTGGTGACCTTGGCGTCAAACGTCTTGGTATCGCTCATGGAATCTCACACCTTTCTCGACGGGAGAGGGGCCGACACGCTCGGCGCTTTAACTCGCGATGGAGCCAGTCCCGTAGAAGTAGAAAGCAGGAAAAGAAAAGAGGAAACGGGCCAGTGACTCAGCCAACCTTGGCGATCGCTTCGCCCTTCTCGAGGCGCGACTCGATCTCCTTGACAATGCCGAGGAGGCGCGAGCCGGGGGCGACCGCGCATCCGACGACCTTGCGGGCCGGGGACAGCACGAGGGTGACGACCTTCGCCTGGGCCTCGGCACGCGTCGGAAAGGTGCTCAGCCGCTCGACGCCGGCCTTGCCGTCGAAGTACTCGCCGTCGAGCACCGCGGCCTTCAGTTCGAGCTCCTTGTTGGCCGTGGCGAAGGTGATCAGCTCGCGAGCGATGTCAACGACGCTCTTGTCGCCGTACACCAGCGCGGTCGGACCCGACAGCGCCTTGTGCAGCGGGGCGAGCGGACCGTCGCCGAACGCTTTCTTCGCCAGCGAGTTCTTCAGCACGGTGACGCGAACGCCGTTCTTGCGGAAGTTCGTGCGCATGCGGTTGTTGGCCGTGGCTTCCATGCCGCGGATCTCGACGACGATGCCGTCGTTCACGCCGGTGAACCGCTTGCGGTACTCGGCGATGATCAGGTCCTTGATGGGCTTGCTCATGGGAAACTCTCAGAGTCTGAGTTCGATGTCGTGAAGTTCGTCAGGGGGGTTGCGGGCGACGTCAGGCGCTTCAGACGGAGATCTGAACGCCCGGGCTCATGCAGCCGGAGATGACGCACTTCTTGAGGTACGTGCCCTTCGCGCTCGCGGGCTTCGCGCGCTGGATGATGTCGATGAACGCCTGAAGGTTCTCGGCGAGCGCCTTCTCGGTAAAGCTCATCTTCCCGATGACCGCGTGGACGTTGCCGCCGTCGTCGTTGCGGTACTCCTGCTTGCCCGCGGAGTATTCCTTCACCGCGCTGGTGATGTCCGGCGTCACGGTGCCGGCCTTCGGCGAGGGCATGAGACCCTTCGGACCGAGGACCTTACCGAGCTTGGACACGACGCGCATCATGTCGGGGCTCGCGACGGCGACGTCGAACTCCATCCATCCGCCTTCGATCTTCTGGACGAGGTCCTCGGCGCCGGCTTCGATCGCGCCGGCTGCCTTGGCCATCGCGACCTTGTCCGACTGGCAGAACGCGATGACGCGGGCGCTGCGGCCGATGCCGTTGGGGAGCGATGCCGAGCCGCGGATGATCTGGTCCGCTTGCTTCGGATCGATGCCCAGGTGGAAGACGACGTTGATCGTCTCGTCGAACTTGAGCTTCTTGAACTGCTTGATGGCCTTGACGGCGTTCTCGACCGTCTGCGGTCCCTTCGGCAGGGTGGCTTCGTTCGCGCGGTTGCGCTTCGAACGCTGCTTCGATGCGGTGCGGGTCGTAAGCGTTGCCATGGGTTATGCCTCCACCGTGACGCCCATGGAACGGGCAGTGCCGGCGATCGTGCGCATCGCTGCTTCCACGCTCGTCGTGTTGAGGTCCTTCAGCTTCTCTTCCGCGATCTTCTTGAGCTGGTCCTTCGTGAGCTTGCCGACCTTGTCGGTGTTCGGCTTGCCCGAACCCTTCTCGATCTTGAGCGCGCTCGTGATGAGGACCGACGCGGGCGACGTCTTGATCTCGAACTCGAATGAACGGTCCGAGTAGACGGTGATCACGCAGCCAACGATGCGTCCGTTGAGTTCACGGGTGCGCTCGTTGAACTGCTGGATGAATTGGCCCGGGTTAACGCCGTTGGCGCCCAGCGCAGGACCGATCGGCGGCGCAGGCGTCGCCTTGCCCCCCGGCGCCATGATCTTGAATTGCTTGGTGACTTTCTTCGCGGCCATGTGTTTCCTACCTCCCACCACGTCCCGGACGATCCGTCCGGCAGGCGCCCGACCGGCCTAGGGTCGAGCGCGACGCAGTAGTGCGTGCGGTCTGGGATGACGAGCCCGCGAGGGGCGCGAAACGCGCTCCACGCAGACGAGCCGGGCAATGTAGCGGGGCCGACGGGCGGTCGCAAGCAGATAGTCGATCGCTCGCGCTGCGCCGGTCAGCCCGTCCACCCGCCGAGCAGGATGCCGAGGTCCGCGGCGTCGATGACGCCGTCGAGGTTCAGGTCGCCGGTCGGGCCGGCGGTGCCCCATGCGCCGAGCAGGATGGCGAGGTCGGCGCCGTTCACGTGGCCGTCGCCGTCGAGGTCCGGCCCGATCGAACCGCCGTGCGACCACATCGCCGCGGGAAGGACCTGCTTCGGGAGGCCCGGGCCTTGCAAGCGGACGATCTCGCCCGCGCCGCCGTAGCGCTCGAAGAACTCGACGCGCACCGCGTGCCTGCCCGGAAGGAGTCCGATCACGCCGGACTTCTCGACCATGCCGTGCAGTCCGTCGTTGGCGACCACGAGCTGTCCGTCGACGAAGAGCTTCGAACCGTCGTCGGACTCGGAGAAGAACGTCCAGAAGCCGCTCGTCGAGACGTTCACCCAGCCTTCGAACACGGCGCCGATGAGGTCCGGGCGACCGCTCGTCGCGAAGTTGCCGCCGGTCGACGGGATGTTGACGTCAGCGAGGACGTCGGTCGCGTACGGCGACAGCGCGGTGAAATCGGGCAGCACGTCGAGCTCGCCGATGGCGAAGTAGTTCACGTGCACGCCGGCGACCGCGCCGTTCACCACGGTCGCGGGAGAGAGGGGCAGCACGTTCAAGTGGACCGTGGCGGACGCGGTCTGGTTCGCCGCGTCCACGATCGTGTAGTTGAACGAGTCGTCGTCGGTCGCGTTGGACGGAATGGCGACGGAGAAGGTGGGGCGTCCTCCCGGCGGCGCGGGCACAAGCGTGACCGCGGCGCCGTGCGCGGTGGTGGCGTCGAAACTCTCGAGCGCAACCGACTCGCAGTTCACCCGCGCGTCGTTGAAGAGGAAGTCGACGCTCGTCGAAGCGCCGGCGCCGGCCACGACGTAGTCGTCCTCCGCGACGGCGGTGCCGCCGTCGGTGGGAATGCATGTCGCGGTCGCGAGGAAGTCGAGCATCGTTGCGACGTTGCCCGGGTGGAAGTGCAGCGAGATGTTCGTCATGCCGCCCGGGCACGTGTGGCAGTAGCTCATGATCGTGCCGGTCCACGCGGCGGAGCAGTCGCCGTTGCCGCAGCCGTCGAGCGGCGGGTTGTAGAAGTTGAGGTCGTGGGTGTGCGGCGCGCCGAAGTTATGCCCGATCTCGTGCGCGTAGACCATGATGTCCCAGTTCGCGCCGTCGTGATCGACGAGCGGATACGGAAAGTAGCCGCCGAGATTCGCGCTCAGTCCGTACGCGTAGCCGCCGCTGCACAGCGCCGGGAACCACGCCACGCCGCCGCCGAGCCCGCGGCCCGACAGGAAGTGCCCGAGGTCGCGGACGACGCTTCCTTCGTTCGCTTCCCAATAGTCGCGGTACTGGAACAGTTGATCGACGGTGTTCGTCATCGTCCACGGGTCGTCGCCGGTCCAGAGGCGCACGTACTTGACGCGCAGGCGAGCGTTCAGGTCGTTGGTGTAGATCTCGCTCGTCGCCGCGGTCAGGGCGATCGCGTACGCGAGCGCCGCCGATTGATCGCCGCCGAAGAGGTTCGCGGTGTACTCGACGTCGGTGTCGAGCGCGACCAGCACTTCACGGCACGGCGTGCCGGCACCCGCCACGCCACCGGATGCCCGCGGCGCATGCCGCGCCGGCTGCGCGAGTTCGTCCGCGTGGCAGAAGTCGCCGCCCTTCGGCAGCCAGGTCGCGCCGGCTCGCGACGGATCAAAGACGACCGGCGTCGCGCCGTGACCGTGTCGGCCGTTCGAGAGCCACAGCGTGCGCTCCTCGGCGCCGTCCTTCAGCGTGATGAAGCCGCCGACGACGCCGGCGCCTTTCGCAACGAACACGCGGGCATCGGTCCGTCCGTCGACGCGGCCGACGAAGCAGCGCATGTCGGTCGCGATCGGACGTTCGACGACGCCGCGCGACGTGCGAGTCGCGCTGACGAAGGTCGCGCCGTCGGCGACCGAATCGACGCGCTCGAGCGCGAGCGTGAGCGTCGATCCGTCGGGCAACGTGAGCGGCACGATCGGCGCGTCGCTCGCGTCGAGCGCCGCGAGGAACGACGGGTCGAGCGGTCGAGTGCCCGTGTCGGCCTGCAGCGATGCGATCCGGGAAGTCAAGGCGGTGATGGGCGCCGCGACGCGCGCGTGCGACGGCGGAAGCGCCGCGACGGCAAGGAGAGCCAGCGTGGTGAGCATGGCCGCAGTGTGCTGCACGCCGACGGAGCGTCAAGCCGCGAGCGACGGTTGCGACCCGATTCGCGAGCCGGACCTCATCCCTCGAGCGCGAGCCGACAGAAAAGCTCGACGCCCGTGGGGATCGCGTCGTCGTTGAAATCGAACTCCGGGTGGTGCAGGAGAGGCATGCTCGTCGCCCCGTCGCGCAACAGCCCAAGCACGAAGAAGCAACTGGGAACGCGCTCGCCGTAGTAGGCGAAATCCTCGCCGCCCATCACGGGCCGCTCGAGCGGACGCACCCGCGCGTCGCCCAGCGCCGCCCGGGCGATGCGCTCGAAGCGGGCGACTTCGTTGGCGTCGTTGCTGGTGATCGGATAGCCGCGGATGTACCGCGCGTCGACCTCGCAGCCGTGCACCAGCGCCGCCGCGCGGACCACCTCGCCGAAGCGCCGCTCGATCAAGTCGCGCACCGGCGCGGTCAGCGCCCGCGCGGTGCCCGCGATTGTCGCGGTCGGCGGGATCACGTTGGTCGCGCTGCCCGCGCGGACCATCGTCGCGCTAACGACTGCGCTGTCGAGCGGATCGACGTTGCGTGCGACGATCGACTGGAGCGCCACGATCACCTGCGCCGCCGCGAGCACCGGGTCGCGGGCGACGTGCGGGAACGCGGCGTGGGCGCCCTCGCCCTTGATCGTGATCTCGAAGCGGTCGCTGCACGCGAGCATCGGCCCCGGGCGCGTGCCGACGGTGCCCAGTCGATAGGTTGGCCAACCGTGCAGTCCGTAGATGCGCTCGACCTTCGGGCCGATCACCGAGCCGTCGAGACAGCCGTCGTCGCACATCCGCTTGCCGCCGCCGCCGCCTTCCTCGGCGGGCTGAAACACGAATGTCACGGGGCGCGGCAGCGGCTCGTTCTTCGCGATCCGGGAGAGCACCCTTGCCGTGGTCGCGAGGATTGTCGTGTGTCCGTCGTGGCCGCACGCGTGCATGCGCCCGGAGATCGTCGACTTCCACGCGCAGCCGCCGAGCTCATCGATGGGAAGCGCGTCGATGTCCGCGCGCAGCGCGATCGCGGCGCCGCCCGCGCCGCGGAGGTGGGCCAACGTGCCTGTCCCGCCCGCGAGGCCGTCGGCGTGCGCGACCTGCGCTTCGTCGAGCGCCGCGCGAATGCGCGACGCGGTGCGCGTCTCCTCGTAGCCGATCTCCGGATGGCGATGAAGGTCGCGGCGGAACTCGACGGCCCACGGCATTTCTTCGGCGATGAGCTGGCGCAAGCGTTCGGTCGAGATCATGCCCGCATTGTGCATCACGAGCGGAGCTTCGCGAGGCCCACCTTCTCGCGACCCTCGTTGAGGAGTGCGAACGCATGGCGTTCGTGCCGCACGAGCCGCGTGAGCTGGCTCATCGTGACGCCGAGAACGCCGGCCGCGCCGGCCACGTCGTAGCGTCGCGCCACGATCACGTCGAGCGCCTCGGCCAGGAGCGCCGGATAGTCCTCGTGCTCCGGGTTCACCGGCATCTTCTCGCCTTGGCGCCGCCGCTTCCACAGCTCGCTCGGCTCATGGCGGTCGCGGCTCGTCACGGTGCGGCAGCGCACCGCGAGCTTGAGGCGCAAGCGGAAGATCGCCTTCGATCGGTTCTGCAATTGGCTGCGCCGCTCGGTGGCCTGCGTGTCGAGATCGGTGGGCACGTGGACGAGCGACACCGCGGTGTCGACGCGGTTGCGATGTTGGCCGCCCGGTCCGGATACCCGCCCCGTCTCGAAGCGGCACTGCGCGAGAAAGTCGTCCGTGGAGAGCGTCGCCGGATGCGGCGCGGGCACCGTGCGGAAGGTGGTGTCGACGAACGGAGGGCGATAGGTCATGCGCGACGCAGCAGCGTAGGGGCCGTGTCGCCGGCGTGCACCGACGCCCACGCTGCGATACCCGACCTCGCGGCTACTTCGGCGTGGTGAACGAGGAGCGAACGGTGAGCATGCTGCGGCCGAGCGGCCGAGGCCAGTCGGCCTCGGGGAGCATGCGGCCTTGGGCGCCGCGGCAGCGCTCCGCGTCGAATCGCTCGAAGAGGAAGAGCTCGAGTTCGACCTCGAGTTCGTGTGGACCGGGTGCCACAGGCGCCAATGCCAAGGGCAGGCATGTCGGCCGGTCGATCGGGTGGCCGAGCGCCTGCTCGAGCGAAAGGGACTTCCCGTCGATCGTGATCGAGCGCACCACCGCGAGCCGCGCCAGCGGCACGTCGACGTGCGGTTCGCTCGTCGGATCGAACAGGAGATACGGACTGCGCGTCGCGAGGAACTCCGCCAGGAACTTCGCCGGCGGGAAGCACGTCTCGAGCGTGCGCTTCGCGAGTTCCTCGTCCTTCGGATCGGCCTCGAGCGCGATCGCCGCGACGCTCAGCGCACCACGGGCGGGGATCGCCGAGAGCGCGGACGGGGAAGCGAGTGCGCTCTTCACCTCGGCCAGTTGCAGCGAACCGTGCGCGAGGCGGCGTCGCAATTCGTCGATCTCGCGGGTCGGGAACTGAGAGGTGATCGCGGTGCTCAGGAGGACCGAGTTCGGCACGCTGCTGAAGGACGAGGTGCTCGCGGCGCTCACCGACGAGATCCACATCACGCTACCGAGCACGATCGCGACCGCCGCCGCCGCGCACGCGATGCCGCCGACGAGCCCGCCGATCCACGGGCGGCGTCGCGCGGGTCGCGGCGGCACGTCGCTCGCTCGCGCGCCGCACGAATCGCACGGTGCCGCGGCGTCGACATGCGCGAAGCGAAGCGCGGCGCCGCACGTGCCGCAAAGCGGTCGCGTCGGATCGCGCCGACCCGAGATGCCGAGCACGATGAGCGCCACGGCCGCGGTCGGCAGGACGAAGATCGCGAGGACCTGCATCAGGAACATCGGGATCACTGCGTTGCCCTCGGCTTCGATGCGGCGTTGCGCACCGTCGGAGGATTGCGGACGACGACCTCGTCGGCCCAGACGCGCACCACGTTCGGATCGCCTTCGGCGGCGACCGGATCGGGACGGAACACGATCTCGATCGGCGCATCGTCGGGCGGACAGTCGCATGGGGCCGCGAAGTTGCCGGCGCCGTACGACGACCATCCGCCGTCGACGCTGGTGATCTTCATGCTGCCCATCGGGATCTCGCGTCCGCCGATGCGAGCGATCACGTTCCAGCTCAGCGTCATCGGTTCGGGCCCGGGCCCGGGCGTGCAGTCGAGGCGGACGATGCAGGTCCCGTCGACCGAGTCGCGGTCGATGGCGACGCGACGCACGACGCAGGCATTCTCGGCGATCGCGCGGGCCGCCCGCGGGTCGTCGGCGGCGCGGACGAGGGGCAGTATCGGCGGCGCGTCCTCGGCGACGACCTCGACGGGAAACTCCATCGTGCGCCGCGATACGGCGAGGGGTGGATCTTCCGGAAGGCTCGCGCCCGCGGACGAGCCGATGATGCGGAACCCGGTTTCGGCGTCGACCTTGAGGACGTGCTTGCCCGCCGGGAGCTTGAGCGACGCGGTCGTTGGCCACTCGATCGGCCCGCTCAACGCGCGGTCGCCGTCGGAGATGCTGTAGATCTTGACCTCCCGCTCGAACGTGCCCTGGCCGTCGTGCCGACGTGGCTCGACGGTGAACGGCCGGTTTGCCCGCGCCTTCGCCGGCACGGAGACGTCGGGCGTCCGAAACACGGTTGCGCCGAAGCGACGAATCTGGTCGTCAGTGAGCCGCTTCGCGGCGCGGGCCGCGCCGAGAAGCTCGGTGCCCGGCAGCGTCACCGTGCGATCTCTCAGCGATCCCTGCCACGCGATGAGCGCCTCGACGATCTCGTCGTAGTCCTGCGAGGAGAGCGATCCCCGAGCACGGCGGGCGTCGAGCTCGAACACGATGCCGAGCCCGACGTCCCAGTCTGCCGACTTCAATTGCCCGACGAGCGCCGCGGTCGTGGTGCCGGGTGCGACCACGCCGCGTCCCTGCGCCCGGACCATGGCGAGCGTCATGGGCGCGAGCGGAGCGACGCACGCGATCGCGATACCCGTGGTCGCGAGACCGACGCGGCGCCGGCCGCGGAAGTACGCGATGGCGGACGGCGCGTGCAGGTCGCTCCCGCATTCGGGACATCGACCGCTGCGCTCGAACTCGCCGGCGCCGATGCGCTGGCGACAGCGGGCGCAGCGCGGCTGGTCGAGCACCATGCGGCCCTGCAGTCCGAGCGTCGCAAGCGCGACTCCCGTCGCGAGGAGCGCGATGAACGCGACGAGCGCGATCACGTTGAGGCTTCCGCTCATTCGGTCCCATCCTAACGTGCCGTTGTTAGTAGACGGACAGCGGCTGCGCCGAGAGCGACCACGGGTCGCGCTCGCCGGCCGCGACGCGATGGGCGGCGTATCCCGCGATCATCGCGGCGTTGTCCACGCACCATCGCATGGCCGGAAGCCGCAGGTCGAGCGATTCTTCGGATGCGAGCGCGGCGAGTTCCGCACGCAGCCGCGAGTTCGCGCTCGCCCCTCCGCCGACGAGGAGGGTCGGCACGCGGTGCCGCTCGAGGGCGCGGCGAAGCGTGGCGACGACCTGTCCGACGGCGGCGCGCTGGAAGCTCGCGGCGAGATCGGCCCGTTCACGATCGCTGAGGTCCTCGGCGCTGCGGCGATAGCGCGGCTCGCGGTGCGCGGCCCGCTCGGCGGCGGTGAGCCGCTCGGGTACGCCGCGAACCGCGTAGAGCATCGCCGTCTTGAGGCCGCTGAACGAGAAGTCGAGCCGTCGTTCGCCCGCGTCGTCGCGCCCCAGATGCGCCGTGGGCAGCGCGATCGCGCGGTCGTCTCCCGTCTGGGCCAGGGCGTCGAGCAGCGGGCCGCCCGGGTAACCGAGACCGAGCATCGTCGCGGCCTTGTCGTAGGCCTCGCCGATCGCGTCGTCGATCGTGGCGCCGATCGTGCGGATCGCCCGCGGCGAGTCGACGAGGAAGAGGCTGGTGTGCCCGCCCGAGACGACGAGGCCGAGCGCCGGGTAGCGGCAGGGCGGAGCCTCCAGCAGTCCGGAGAAGAGATGCGCCGCCACGTGGTCGACGCCGACGAACGGCTTGCCCAAGGACCACGCGATCGCCTTCGCTGCGCTCGTCCCGACGAGCAGCGATCCGATGAGCCCCGGCCGATGCCCGACCGCGACGGCGTCGATGTCGGCGAAGGTGACGCCGCTCGCTGCGAGGGCGTCGCGCACCACCGGGACGATGCGCTCGACGTGCGCGCGGCTGGCGATCTCGGGGACCACGCCCTTGTAGCGCTCGTGCAGGTCGTGCTGCGTCGCGACGACGTCGCTGAGCACCTCGCGCCCGCCGCGCACGACCGCCGCCGCGGTCTCGTCGCAGCTCGACTCGATGCCCAACACCAGCGGCACGTCCGGCGACGACGCGTTCACTTGGTTTCGTCCGCGCCGCTCGGGGCGCGCGGCGGCCGCTCGGCGTCCTTCGCAGCGCCCTTGGACTCCAGCTCGAGCTCCTCAATCCGATCGTTCGTCGCTTCAAGCTCGCGCTCGAGCCGCTCGCGGTAGGCCCGGGCCCGACGCAACTCGTCGTTCGCCGCCGACTGTGCCCCGGCGTCGTCGCCGATGCGCGGCCACTCGTTGCCCGCGAGCTTCGCCCGGAGCGCGGTCATCGCGCCGGCAAGCTGCAGGTCGCCCACGCCGCTCGTACCGTCCTCGCCCGGCGCCGCACCGACCCATGCGGGATCAGCCCATCGCTCCGGGGTCGTCGGCTTTCCGTCGGGGATGTCCCAGCGCCGGCGGGCGATGAACATCGCGCGGTTCTGGGCGTCGTCCATCGGAAGGTGGAAGCCCGGATCGGGATCGACGCCCCACGGCTGTCCCGCCGACTCCGCCTTCGGCGTGCGCGAGAGATTGCGGCCGCTCGGAAGGTAGTAGCGAGCGGTGGTGATCTTGACCGTGCCGTGGCCGTCGGGCAGTTCCTTGACGTCCTGGACCGAGCCCTTGCCGAACGTGCGCGTGCCGAGCACCTTCGCCCGCCCGTTGTCCTGCAGCGCGCCTGCGAGCACTTCACTTGCTGACGCGCTCGAGTCGTTCACCAGGATCACGATCGGCACGTCGAGGTCGTCGGGATTGCGCTCGGCTTCCCAAGTGCGCGGTTTCCCGTCGCGGGTGCGCAGGCTCACGATCGTGCCGTGATCCTGGAAGAAATCCGCGATCTGGATGGCCGCGCCGAGCACGCCGCCGCCGTTGAATCGGAGGTCGAGGACGAGACCCTTCATGCCCGCGTCGCGCAGGCGGTCGAGCGTCGCCCGCAGGTCGGCGGCGGTGGTCTCGGTGAACTGTGCGAGCGCGACGTACGCGATGCCCGACGCGGGATCGATCATGTGCTCCCAGCCGTGCGCGGAGCGCCGGAATCCCTTCACCGTGCGGGCCTGGATCGCGCGGCGCACGATCGTGATGTCCTCCTCGCGATCGTCGGCGTGGCGGACGCGCACCTTCACCGAGGTGCCGGGGTCGCCGAGCAGGAGCCCCATGCAATCGTCGACCGACTTCTCGTGCGTCGACTGGCCGTCGATCGTCATGACGATGTCGCCGGGCAGGATGCCCGCTTCCTGCGCCGGCGAGCCGTCGAGCGGCGTCACCACGCGCAGCCAGCCGTCAGGCATGTCGATCTCCGCGCCGATGCCGACGTAATTGCCGCGCACGCTCTTGTTGAACGACCGTTCGGCGGTCGGCGGCACGTACACCGAATAGGGATCGCCGAGCGAGCGCATGATCGCGCTCAGGACCGCTTCCTGCATCGCCGCGTCGTCGGGCGCGTCGATGTACCCCGCGCTCACCAGTTGGCGCAGGTCGATGATCGGATCGAACCAGGAGTAGGACGACCGCTGGGACGAGGTCGCGTCGCCGGCAAGCGCAAGGTCGCAGGCGAGGAGCGCCGGCGCGACGGCGAGGAGGGCGAAGGAGGACCTGAAGCGCATCGAGAATCGCTCGCGAAGGAGAGGAAAAGGCGAAACCGTGTGCGCAAGAGCCTATCATCGCCGCTTCGCATGAACGTGAATCCGCGCGAGGACAGCAGGAAGCCGGGCGGCTCTGGCAACGGTCTGGGTGGCGAACGAGCGATCGTCGTCCAGGTTCGGTTGCCCGGCGCGCAGGGCGATCACGAGGACCCGCTCGCCGAGCTGCGCTCCCTGGCCACGACGGCGGGAGTCACCGTCGTCGGCGAACTCATCCAGAACCGGGAGAAGCCGCGCGGAAAGACCTATCTCGGCAAGGGCAAGGTCGAGGAACTCGCGAGACTCATCGCGGAGCTGCGGGCCACCATCGTCATCTTCGACAACGAGCTCGCGCCGAGCCAGATCCAGGCGCTCGAGGAGGACCTCGGCAAGGGAGCGGCCGCGAAGATCATCGATCGCAGCGAACTGATCCTCGACATCTTCGCCAACCGCGCCACGACGCGCCAGGCCCAGTTGCAGGTCGAGATCGCGCAGCTCGAGTACACGGCGCCGCGCCTGCGGGCGATGTGGGGGCACCTCGGCCAGGTGACCGGCGGCGCGCCCGTCGGCGTCGGCACGCGCGGCCCGGGCGAACAACAGCTCGAGACCGACCGTCGGCTCGTGCAGCGTCGACTGCTGCAACTCGAGCGCGAGCTCGCCGAGGTGCAGGCCCGCAAGTCGCGCGAGGTGCGCGAGCGGCGCGAGCAGCACTTCACCGTCGGGCTCGTCGGCTACACCAACGCGGGCAAGAGCTCGCTCTTCAACGCACTGACCGCAGGCGGGGCGTTCGCGAACGAACAGTTGTTCGCCACGCTGCACACGCGCGTCGAGCGCTGGAAGCTGGGTCGCGTGCGCCGCGAGGATGGCGACGCTGCGGCGGACGCGGCGAACGGCGGCGGCGGCAACGAGGCGCTTCTCTCCGACACCGTCGGGTTCATCCGCGACCTGCCGCACCATCTCGTCGCGAGCTTCCGTTCGACGCTCGAGGATGCGATTCACGCCCACGTGCTGCTGATCGTCGTCGACGTCGCGGACCGGCTCGCGGCACAGCAACTCGCGACGGTGCGATCGGTGCTCGACGAGATCGGCGCGAACGAACAGCCGCGCATCCTCCTGCTCAACAAGATCGACCGCTGGGACGCGCTCGGCCGCGACGAGCGCGAGTCGCGGAAGACGCCCGAGGAGTGGCTGCGCGACGAGCCCGACGCGATCTGCGTGAGCGCGGTGACCGGCGCCGGGCTCGACGAACTCGAGCGCCGCGTGCTGGCGCACCTCGTCGGCGAAGTGCGCGAGTGCGAGCTCTCGCTGCCGATGTCGAGCGGGAAGGCGATCGACTTCGTCGAGAAGCGGCTCGACGTGCGCGGCCGCGAGTACGACGGCGATCGCGTGAACTATCGGGTCCGGCTCGGGCGCCGCCAGGCCGAGCAGTTGGCTGCGGCGCCGGGACTCCTGATCGACGGCGCCCGCTCGTCCGACGCGATCGCTCGACTGTTCACCGCGCCTCGCGCGCCGGCGGCTCGCCGCGTCCCGCCGCACGAGATCTTCGTGGGCGAGGAGCGCGATCGGGCGCCGGATCGCTGACGACGTCGGCGGACGCGCCCAGCGCGCGGGCGACGACCGCCCGCAGCGTCGCGTCCTCGCCCGAATCGCTTCGGGACCACACGACCGGGCGCCCGAGCCCGCGCACGGGGTCGAACGCGCACCACGCGACGACCCTCGACTGCGGAAAGCGTCCACCCGACCAGAAGCCGTCGGCGGCGCGGCCGTGCGCGACGCGATGTCCGCGCGGCGGGAAGAGGTCCCAGCGCTCGATGTGCGAGCCGAGGATCGCCTGGTCGACGGTGCGCGCGTCGATGCCGTCGCGGTCGTCGCTGCCGCCGCAGACGAGGATCACGTTCGCGCCGCCGGGCATGAACTGGCCGCAGGCCTTGCGACAAAGTCGTTGCAGACGCCGCGCTTCGTCGCCCGCCGCGGCGTCCAGTCCCACGGTGAGCACCACGTGCTTCCCCGGCCACGGCGCGAGCACGCGCACGCCGGCGATCGCGGCGCCGTGGTCGTTCCGGAAGACGTACTCGTCGCCCACGCTCGCCTGCTCGAGGAATCGTTTGGCAGCGTCGACGAACGCCGCGACGTCCCGCGGCGCGGTTGGCCAGCGCACGCCGACGAGCAAGGGGCGCGGCGCGCGCTCGAGTTCGCGCACGCGCCTGGGCACCGCGAGCCGGATCGCGCCGTCGTCGCCCGTGGGCGACCAGCGCTTGACGTGCAGGTGAAACTCGCTGTCGGGGAGCGCGACGCGAAAATCGGCCGTTCGTCCCGCGTGCGTCGGCACCTCCAGCTGCAGCGAACACGATCGTTCGAGCAGCCGCTCCGCGATGGCGGCTTCGACGACCGCCGAGCGCACGTGCTCGTCGTCGGTCGCACGGTCGAGCGCCGCGACGAGCCGTTTCACGTGGGCCCGCGACCGCGCCTCGGCCGGATCGGCGAGGCGCTCGACGAGCGCGGAGCGAAGCCGCTCGCGCAGTCCCGGCGCGGCGTGTGGCACGGCGGCAGCGTAGGGGATTCACGGGTTATCGACCGAGCCCGCGCCGTCGGAACGCGCGGCGCAGGTGAACCTTCGGGCAATCGGGGCTTCCGCCGCAGCCGGCGTCGCGGACGGCCGATCTTCCGTGCGTTCGGAGGAAACCCAACATGCGCATAGGTGAATTGCTGGTTCGCCAGGGAGTGCTCAGCCAAGGCCAGGTGGAGCGTGCGCTCGCCGAGCAGCGGCACAGCGGCGAACCGTTCGGCGTCGTGTGCGAGCGCCTGTTCGGCATCGCGCCAAAGCTCGTCGAAGGCGCCTGGGCCACGCAGTACGCGGAGCTCGTGTCAGACGTTGAAGCGCGGTTGAGCGAGGTCGATCCGCGCGCCGAGGCGAGCGTGACGCGGCGCCAGGCGTGGCAGTTCAAGATCGCGCCGCTGCGCTTCGAGGATCATCAGCTCGTCGTGGCGACGGCGGGGGAGTTTCTCCCGCGCGCCCTGCGCTTCGCGATGACGCACATCGCCGCCGAGGTGTTCTTCGTGCTCGTCTCGCCGAAGGAACTCGCGCATCACCTCATGGAACGATTCCCGATGCTCGGGATGGATGAGGACATGATGCGGCGCGGCTTCGCCGCCTGACCGAGCGACGATCGCGCGGCGCGAAGGTCGTCCTCGGAATCGAACCGAAACGAAAAGACCCCGGCGTGGCGCCGGGGTCTCTTTCATGGCAACTCGCGGACTTGAACCGCGGACACCCGCATTTTCAATGCGGTGCTCTACCAACTGAGCTAAGTTGCCTTGGTGGTCATGGTTGGATGATACGGTCGCGGCTCGATCGGGGCATGACCCGGCGATCGAGAGCGAGAAGGGTACGACGAGACCGCGCGGTGTCAAGCGACGCACGCGACCGAGTCAATCGACCAACCGGAGTCGGATCTCGCCCGCGAGTCCGAAATTGGGGAAGGGGACCCGTGCGTCCTTGCCGCTGCGGCTCGGCTGATGCGCGGCGTCGGCGGACGTGCTCGCGGCGCGCGGGCGCGTGCCGCGCCGGGGCGATGCGGCGCTGGTCGCGCGCGTCGGGCGCGCCGCGAAGAAGCCCAGCGCGATCGCCGCGCGCGTCTGCGACTCGAGTCGTCCCAGCAGGCGATCGGTAAGCCAGATGCGAAGCGGACGCACGGCGACGTACTCGGCGATCGACGGCACGTCGCTCGGCGCGCTGGTCGTCGACGCCGCGTGCAGGTCGATCCAGAAGCGGCGCGTGAAGACGATCGCGTCGCCTTCGTCGAGGCGCATGCGGCACGCGCGGATCAGCAGGTTCTCGTGCTTCCGCCATGCGTCGTGCCACGCCTGCGGGTGCCCGCGGCTGCACGCGGCGGCGACGATCTGATCGTCGATGTACGACAGGATTCGGCCGGGGCCGGTCGTCGTCGCGAGGCGCACGCGCTCGAGATGCGCGAGCAGATCCGCGCTCGTCACGCCGTAGCGCATCGCGGTTTGGTGACCCTTGGCGAAGAACTCGCGACGAATGCGATCGACGAGTCCGCGCGGAAGCGCGGGCGCGACGACGTTCGACGTCGGCGCGGGCGCCGAGTCGCGCGAGTCTTCCGCCGATTCGAATTGTTCGAGATGCGCGGCGACGATCCGATCAGCCAACGCCGTCATGTCCGCCTCCTGCGGCGATCGAAGCGACGCATCGTGAGGAGAAGCGTGGTTCGATCGAGTGCGTCAATGCGCCGGGCAGTGTATTTGTGCGCGTCCGATCGTCAACGCGTTCGCGGTGCGAGTCGAGCGAAGTGCGCGTGATTGCACTTCGCGGACCGAGCCGCGCGAGCGCGTCGCGGTCGCGCGTTCCGGCGTCGCGAGAATCCGCGCATCGACGTTGCGTTTTGGATCGCCGATCGCGCTCAGGCGCGAATGATCGAGATCGCGCCGAGCAATCGCTCGCGGACGTCCCGTAATGCCGGGAACTTCCGGCGCCACGATTCGACGGCGTCGACGTCGCAGTCGGCGCTGATCACCGTCGCGGCGTCGCCGCCTTCGGCGAGCACCTCGCCCGTCGGCGAGACGATGATCGAACCGCCGCCGTATCGCAGGCTCGGGTCCGCGCCGACCCGGTTCGCCGCGACGACAAACGCCTGGTTCTCGATGGCCCGCGCGACGAGGAGCGATCGCCAGTGATGCTGCCGCGCGGCCGGCCAGGAGGCGCCGACGAGGAAGAGGTTCGCGCCCGCAAGCGTCGCCAGCCGCCAGAGTTCGGGAAAGCGCAGGTCGTAGCAGATGAGCGGGCAGGCGAGGAACGGACCGACCTCGACGAGGACCAGTCGATCGCCGCCGCGATAGGCGTCGGTCTCTCGCCCGACGCCGAAGGGATGGACCTTGGCGTAGGCGGGCGCGAGTTCACCCGAAGGTCGGGCGATCGCGCATTCGTTCCGGCCGAAGCCGTCGTCGCCCCGGCTGGGATAGCCGACACCGACGAAGAGTCCGCGACGCCGCGCGACGCCCGCGGCCCACGTCGGCGCGTCCGACGGGGTCACCCGCGGGATGTCGAAGGTGAATCCGACGTCGCAGAGTTCCGGCAGGAGGGCGAGCGACCCCGGGGGCAGCGCGGCGGCGTCCAGTAGCGACTCGATGCCGGAGCGGCTGGTCGCGGGATCCTGCCACGCGATGTCGTTCTGCACGGCCGCAAGTCGCATGGGCCGAGTGTACCGTGCGCCGGATGTATCCCGTTCGCGGCGCATCCGATGACGGCGCGTCCCAAGGCGGCGACCCGCGCCGCGGTTGGCTTGCGAGGCTTGTCGTCTACACGATCGTCAGCTTCATCGCGTCGCTCGTCTGCGGCGTGATGATCGGGCCGCTCATCTTCATGAACTGGCTCGACGCCGATTGGCAGCAGCTCGGCGATTCGTATCGCGAGATCGTCAACGGACTCGCTCGAGGCGAGCCGTACATCTGGGCGTTCTTCGTGGTCCCGGCCGCCGTGGTCGCGGTGGTGCAGGCGGTGTTCCTCCTGCCTCTCTTCCGACCGCCGCTCCCGGGCGAGCAGCCGAAGTCGTTGCGATGGAGCGCCGCCTGCGCGGGGTTCATCGCTGCGGCCGCGCTCGCCGGCCTGGCGTGGACGATTCTCGAGCTCATCACCTGGGACACCGACGCGATCGACGCGGTCGGCGAACTCGGGTTCTTCGGCGTGGCGGTCGCGGCGTTCGTACCGGGGTGGGTGGCGTGGGCCTGGGTCCTCGGGCGGCGCAGCGAGCGGGCGGATCCGCTGGGACTCGATCGGATGCTCCTCCCGCTCTTGGTCGGGACCGGGCTTGCGGTCGCGCTCATGATTCCGCTCGACGCGTTGGTACGCCGGAAGAAAGACTGCTACTGCGCGACCGGCTCGTTCTGGGGTCTCTGCATCGGCATCGCCGCGTGCGTGTGGTTCCTTGGGCCGTGCTTGCTGCTCGGCCTGAGCCGCGAGCGGCGGCGCTGGGCGCGGCGCCGCGCGTGCCTTGGCTGCGGCTACGAGCGCCGTCGCGGGCACGGGGGAGCGCGAAGCGAACGATGTCCCGAGTGCGGCCGCGCGTGGACCAGACGCCGAGGTCGGAAGGCCACCGCGTCGCAGTGACGCTTGTTCGCACGAGAGGGTTCGAGCCCCGCGGACAACGCTTTCATCAACACCAACCAAGGGCGACCGACGGGGCTTGAACCCGCGACACCCGGGACCACAACCCGGTGCTCTACCAACTGAGCTACGGTCGCCAACGCGATGCATCGTTGAGAGCGCTGCGCGGCGACGCGATGCGGCGCGCCGCTGCACTCGTGATGCTCCAAAGACAATAACTCCGCAGGCCTGCAGGGTCAACGTCATCGCGTTCGCGCGAGGCCGGCTGCTACACTCGGCCCTTCATCAAAAAGTCGCGTTCGCCCGACTCGCCGGTCGACGTGACCACTCCTCGAGTCGAACTCCCATGGCCACCGCTATACGTTCTCGCGTCGCTGATTTCGCCCCCGCCTCGCGTGGCAACACGCTCCATGCCAACCTCGCCGTGCCCATCCTCGTCGAGCACGCCTTGCGGCGCGGGGAGGGCCGCCTCGCCGCGAACGGCGCGCTGACCTGCGACACCGGCGACCGTACCGGTCGGAGCCCGAACGACAAGTTCCTTGAGGACACCCCCGGGATCCACAACAACATCGACTGGGGCAAGGTCAACCAACCGATCACCGCGGCGGCGTTCGACAAGCTCGAGGCCCTCGCCAAGAAGTACATCGCATCGCGCAAGGAGATCTACCGCTTCGACGGCTACGCCGGGGCCGACCCGAAGTACCGCCTCAAGGTCTCGGTGATCACGGAGGAAGCGTGGCATTCGCTCTTCGCGAAGACCCTGTTCATCAACGCCGAACCGAATGCTCTCACCAACTTCGAGCCGGACTGGCTGATCGTCAACTGCGGGGCGATGCGGATCGAGAACCCCGCCGAGTACGGCATCAAGAGCGGCATTTGCATCGCGCAATCGCTCGAGCGCCGCATGGTGCTCATCTTCGGCACTCGCTACGCGGGCGAGATGAAGAAGTCGATCTTCTACGCCATGAACTACGACCTGCCGGACATGGGTTCGAACGCCGGGCAGGTGGGCGGCGGCGTATTCCCGATGCACTGCTCGGCGAACGTCGACAAGAACGACGCAGCGAACGTCGCGCTCTTCTTCGGGCTCTCGGGCACCGGCAAGACGACACTCTCCGCCGATCCGAACCGCCGGCTCATCGGTGACGACGAGCACGGCTGGTCCGACGCGGGTGTCTTCAACATCGAAGGCGGCTGCTACGCCAAGTGCATCAAGCTGTCGCAGGACGGCGAGCCCCAGATCTGGAACGCCATCCGCTTCGGCAGCGTGCTCGAGAACGTGCATGTCGACGACGAGGCTCGCCAGCCCGACTACGACTCGGCGGCGAAGACGGAGAACACCCGTGTCACCTATCCGGTGAGCTTCGTCCCCGACGCTCAGATCCCGTCTGTCGGCGGTCACCCGAAGAACGTGGTCTTCCTCTCCGCCGACGCCTATGGCGTGCTGCCTCCGGTGTCGAAGCTGACGCCGGAGCAGGCGATGTACTACTTCATCAACGGCTACACCTCGAAGCTCGCCGGCACCGAGGCCGGCGTGACCGAGCCGCAGCCGAACTTCTCGGCGTGCTTCGGCGGCGTCTTCCTGCCGCGGCCGCCGATGGTCTACGCGGAGCAACTCGCCGCGAAGATCCGCAAGCACAACACCGACGTCTGGCTGCTCAACACCGGCTGGACCGGCGGACCGTACGGCGTCGGCAACCGCTTCAAGCTGAGCTACACCCGTGCGTTCGTGACGAGCATCCTCAACGGCTCGCTCCGCACCGCGCAGTACGTCGAGCACCCGATCTTCGGCCTGCGCATGCCGACCGCGGTCGCCGGCGTCCCGAGCGACGTGCTCGACCCGCGGAACACGTGGAAGGACAAGGCGGCGTACGACGCGAAGGCCGCCGAGCTCGCGAAGAAGTTCCGCGAGAACGACGGCAAGTTCAAGATGACGCCGGAAGTGCGGGCCGCCGGTCCGCGCGTCTGACGGTCGCAGTCCTCTGATCCAACGCGCGGCGCGGATCGTCACGATCCGCGCCGCGTTGTCGTTCCGCGCGCAGGCGACGCCTTTCGCTATCCTCCCGCCTCCACCATGCAGGACGCAACGGACGCGCCGCTCGACGCGGCGATACGGACAACGGTGCTCTCGCGATTCGACGTCGTTCGCATCGACGGCGCCGCGCATCTGGTGGCGACCGCGCCGATCGGGGCGGGAGTCGCCATCCTCGAACTCGTCGGGGTCGTGCGACCGACGCCCGATCGATACTCGGTGCAGTTGGACGATGGCGCGCACCTGCATCCGCCGGACGAGTTCGACGCCGACGACGATCGCTACTTCTGGCGGTTCCTCAACCACTCGTGCGCGCCGAACGCGGCGTTCGCGGGGCGCACGCTCGTCGCGCTGCGGCGCATCCAGGCCGGCGACGAGATCACGTTCGACTACAACACGACCGAAGCGGACATGGCGACGCCGTTCCGCTGCCGCTGCGGCCACTGTTTCGGTCGCATGATTCGGGGCTATCTGCACGAATCGACCCGCTGAGTCGCGCGACGCGACCACCACGGGGCGCGGCGCACGCAGGCTTCCGCGGCGCGCTTCCGGCGCGCCTTGGCGCATCGAGGCGATGTCTCAGCCCCGTCTCCAGTCCCAGACCTCCGAGCTGCCGCTTCTCGTCGAGCTCTTCGCCCGAGTCGCTCGCACGCACGCGGATCGGCTCGCGATCGACGTTCCGCCGGGGCGCGATCGGCCGCGGCGCACGATGACCTACGGTGAACTCGACGCGCGAAGCGCCGGCCTCGCGCAGCGGTTGCGACGCGAACTTGACCGGCGCGGCGCCGACGACGAACCGATCGTCGCGATCCGCCTGCCGCGCGACACGCCGGCGCTGTACGTTGCGCAACTCGCGACGCTCCGCGCCGGCGCCGCGTTCACCTGCATCGACCCCGCGTTTCCTCCGGAGCACGCCCGCGCGGTGATCGACGACGCGAGCGCCGCGGTCGTCATTGCCGACGCCGCGGGGCGCGCATGGCTCGCCGATGCGGGCATCGCCGCGGAGCGCGTCGTCGACGTCGCGAGCGCCGACGCGCCCGAGCCGAACGCGCCGCCCGCCTCGATCGCGCCATCGCGGCTCGCCTACGTGATCTACACCTCGGGCACGACCGGCGCGCCCAAGGGCGTGATGGTCGAGCACGGGAGCATCGCGAACCTCGTGCGGTCGGACATCGAGCTCTTCGGCCTCTCGCCCGACGATCGCGTCGCGCAGTGCTCCTCGCCCGCGTACGACTCGTCGCTCGAGGAGATGTGGCTCGCGTTCGGGGTCGGTGCGACGCTCGTTCCGCTCGACGACGCGACGGTGCGGCTCGGCCCTGATCTCGTCGCATGGCTGAACCGCGAGCGGGTGAGCGTGTTGTGTCCGCCGCCGACGCTCCTGCGCACGATGGCCTGCGACGATCCGAAGCGGGCGCTGCCGCACCTCAAGCTCCTCTACGTGGGTGGCGAAGCGCTGCCGCAGGACGTCGCCGATCGCTGGGGTGATGGACGCTGGCTCGAGAACGGCTACGGTCCGACCGAGTGCACCGTCACCGTCGTGCGCGGTCGGATGACGCCGGGGAAGCCGGTGACGATCGGTCAACCGGTCGACGGCAACCGCGCATGGGTGCTCGACGACGCGCTCGACGAGGTCCCCGACGGCACCGAAGGCGAACTCTGCATCGGCGGCGCGAGCGTCGCCCGCGGCTATCGCCATCGCCCCGACGTGACCGCGCAGAAGTTCGTCGAGCACGAACGCCTCGGCCGCATCTATCGCACCGGCGACCTCGTGCGCCGCAACGCCGACGGCGACCTTGAGTACCTCGGGCGCATCGACGGGCAGGTGAAGCTCCGCGGCTACCGCGTCGAACTCGCCGCGGTGGAGGCGCTCCTCGCGCGATGCCCGGGCGTGCGCGAGGCGGCGTGCCGCGTGCAGGGCACCGACGGCGCGCAGGCGCTCGTGGCCCATCTCGTGCCGAGCGACGCCACGTCGCCGCCCGACGTCGCCTCGCTCCGCGCCGAGCTCGCGCGTTCGCTGCCCGCGTACATGGTGCCGAGCCGCATCGCCGCCATCGCCGAACTCCCGCGCACGGTCGGCGGCAAGATCGATCGCCGACGCCTGCCCGAGATCGCGATCGCGCGCGACCTTGCTCGCGACGTGCGGTCGCCGCGCGACGCCCGCGAGCGCGCCATCGTCGACGCGTTCGCCCGGGCGACGGGCTTTCGCGATCCGGTGTCGATCGACGACGACTTCTTCACCGCGCTCGGCGGCGACTCGGTGAGCGCCGTCGCCGCGCTCTGTTCGCTGCGGGCCGACGCGTCGACCGCGCGCTGCACGGTGCGCGACCTCTACGAACAGCGCACCGCGGAGCGACTCGCGCGGCTCCTGGCGTCGAGCGGCGCGGAGGCCCGCGCCGCGCGGGTGCGCGCCGGCCGCGCCGCCGAGCCGACCGCGGCAACGTTCGTGCAGGGACTCTGGCTGGCGCTCGCGATCGTCGCGTCGGGCGCTGCGAGCTACCTCGTCGCGTATCGATGGTTGCCGATCCTGGCACGTGACGTCGGACTCGACGGCGCGATCCTCGCGGCGCCGTTCGTCACGCTCGTCGGACTCCTGCTGTACGCGCCCTTCGCGGTGGCGTGGACGGCGCTCCTGCAGCGGCTGCTCCTCGGCCGCGTTCGGCCGTGCTCGATGCCGGTGTGGAGCGGTCCGTACGTGCGGCACTGGATCGTGCAACACGCGGCCCGCGCGATCCCGTGGGGCGTGCTCGAAGGCACGATCTTCCTCAATGCGGCGTTGCGCGTGCTCGGCGCGAGGATCGGCAAGCGCGTGCACATCCATCGCGGCGTCGACCTTCGGCGCGGCGCGTGGGATCTGCTCTCGCTGGGCGACGACGTCACGTTGGCGCAGGACGCGGCGCTCGGACTGGTCGAGCTTCGCGACGGACAACTCGTGCTCGGCCCGATCTCGATCGGCGACCGCTGCACCGTCGGCGTGCGCGCCGGCGTCGGGCGGAACGCGACGATGGAGAACGACGCGTCGCTCACGGCGCTCTCGTACCTCGACGACGGCGCCACCGCACCTGCGGGCGAGCGCTGGGACGGCGTTCCGGCGCGATGCGTCGGTCGCACGCCGCCGGCGCCGTCGCCGTCGCGCGGCACGCCGCTGTCGCCATTCATCCACGGTTGCGCGACGATCGCGATCCGTTTCCTCGGGCGGCTCGTCGTCGCAGCGCCCTGGATCGCGATCGCATGGTGGTGGACCCGGCGCGGTGACGATTCCGTCGAGCCGCTGCTCGCGTGGCTTGCCGCGCCGGAGCTCTCGCCGAGCACGATCGCGGCGCTCGTCGTCGTGTCGCTTGTGGCCACGCCGCTCTCGCTCGTTGCCCAAGCGCTCTCGCTACGGCTCGCGGGGCGAATTCGTCCGGGCGTCCTCTCGCGCTGGAGCCTCGAGTACGTCGCCGTGTGGACGAAGTCGCGGGTGCTCGACGCGGCGGGGCGATGGCTCAGCGGCACGCTCTTCTGGCCCGTGTGGCTTCGTCTCGCGGGCATGCGCGTGGGACGTGGCTGCGAGGTGTCCACGATCATCGACGTGGTGCCCGAATCGATCGCCATCGGGGACACGAGCTTCTTCGCCGACGGCATCTACTTCGCGTCTCCCGACGTCGATCGCGGCGCGGTGACGATCGCGCCGACCTCGTTGGGACGCGAGACGTTTCTCGGCAATCACGCCGTCGTGCCTGCCGGGCATTCGTATCCCGACCAGTACTTCGTCGGCGTGAGCACGGTCGCCGACGCGTCGACGGCGCGGCGCGGCACCGCGTGGTTTGGGCATCCGCCGATCGAACTGCCGCGGCGCGAAGTCGTCGCGGGCGATCGACAGCTCACGCACGATCCGGGGTGGCTGCGGTATTCGTCGCGACTCTTCTGGGAGTCGCTGCGCTTCACGCTGCCGGTGCTGCCGATCGTGGTCGCGCTCGCATGGTGGAAGGTGATCGCCGCCGCCGAACTCCGCTGGTCCGCGGCGACAGTCGCGTTCGTCGTCGCGCCGCTCGCGACCCTGGGTGGCGTGGCGGCGCTCGCCGCCGCGATCGTCGCGCTGAAGTGGTCGCTTCTCCTTCGCGTGCGCCCTGGGCAACATCCGCTGTGGAGCTGCTGGTGCAGCCGATGGGATTTCCTCTACGTCGCGTGGGGCTTCTACGCGCGGAACTTCCTGCAGGCGCTCGAGGGCACGATCTTCCTCACGTGGTTCCTGCGGCTGATCGGCGTGCGCATCGGCAAGCGCGTCGTGCTCGGCGGCGGCTTCGTCCACGTCGTCGATCCCGACATGCTCTCGATCGGCGACGACGCGACCGTCGATTGCCACTTCCAGGCACACAGCTTCGAGGACCGGATCCTGAAGATCGACCACGTGCACATCCGCGCGGGTGCGACGCTCGGGCACAACGCGGTGCTCTTCTACGGCGTCGACGTCGGCGCCGACGCCGAAGTCGCGCCGCACAGCGTGGTGATGAAGCGCGAGCGCGTGGGAGAGGGCGAGCGCTTTACGGGCGCGCCGGCGGTCTCGCACGCTTCGTCCGCTTCAACGCGGAGGGACGGAGGAGCGGAGGGCACACGGAGCGATGCCAAGGGATAGCCCCTTCGCACACCTGGTCGATCACGCGGGTCGCCGGAGAACGAAGTTCCTCCGGGTGCCCTCCGGAACTCCGGTCTCCGTGTTGAACAGACGAATCTCGGTCCGCGCTGTCGCGCGATCTCACTTCCGCGTCACGTGGACCCGCGCGGCGTGCGGCACGGCGGTCGATCCAGCGCCGTTCGACGCGTGCTGATCGACGACCTCGCGCACGCGGCGGGCGATGCTCGCCGCGTCGATGCCCGCCTCAGCGAGTTGCTCGTGGCGCTCGCCTTGGTAGATCCACGCGTCGGGCATCGCCATGCGGGTGACGAGCCGCGCGTCAAGGCCCGCCTCGTTGCACGCGTCGAGCACGCAGCTACCGAAGCCGCCCTCGATCGAGTGGTCTTCGACGGTGATGATCGGCACGTTGCGCGATGCGAGGTCGCGCAGCAGTTCGACGTCGACGGGCTTCGCGAAGCGGGCGTCGTAGACGTTCACGCGATATTCGTTCGAGAGCGACTCGGCGGCGCCGGCCGCCTCGATCGCCATGGTGCCGTAGGCGAGGATCGCCGCGTCGGGCTTGGCGTGCTCGATGAGCGCCCGCGCCTTGCCGAGTTCGAACGGCGGGCACGCGCGATCCGCGAACTTCGCCGACACGCTGTCGCGCGGATAGCGCACGGCGCTCAGGCCGTCGTCATAGCCGCGCATGAACTCGATCGCCGCCTTGAGCGACGGCTCGTCCATCGCCGCGAGGAGCGCCGCCTTCGGGAGCGTGCGCAGGATCGCGACGTCGCAGAAGCCGTGGTGCACGGCGCCGTCGCCGCCGACGAGGCCGGCGCGATCCAGGCACAGCCGCACCGCGAGACCCTGCAGCGAGACCTCCTGGAAGCACTGGTCGAACGCCCTCTGGAGGAACGTCGAGTACACCGCGAAGAACGGCTTCCATCCGGTCTTCGCGAGGCCCGCCATCATGTCGAGCGCGTGGCTCTCGCAGATGCCGGTGTCCCACGTGCGCTCGGGGAACTTCGGCAACACCTTCGCGATGCCGGTGCCGTCGGGCATGGCCGCGGTGCATGCGACGATCTTCTCGTCGCGTTCCATCGCATCGGCCAGAATGTCGCCGAACGCGCTGGTGAACGAGCGGGCCGACTTCTTCAGCTCGACGCGGCAACCTTCGTTCTCCATGTCGGTCATGGTGAACGCGCTCGGCGAGTGGAACGTCGTCGCGTCGCCCTCGGCGAACGCGTAGCCCTTGCCCTTCACGGTCTTCACGTGGAGGACGAGCGGACGGTCGAGGTCCTTCGCGTCGTTGAGTGCCTGAATGAGCGCGGTGAAGTCGTGGCCGTCGATCGGTCCGACCGTGAGCAGGCCGAAGTGCTCGAACCAGGCGTCCTCGCTCACGAGCGCCTTGCTGGCCTCGCCAAGGCGGTGCGACGCCTCGCGCATCGCTTGGCCGCCCGGCATGCGGCTGAGCATCTCCTTCGCCGCGCGCTTGAATTCGCCGTAGCTTTGGCTCAGGCGCACCTTGTCGAAGTACGCGGCGACGGCGCCCTGCGGCTTCGCGATGCTCATGCCGTTGTCGTTGAGGATGACGAGGAACTGCCGTCGAAGCGTGCCTGCAGCGTTCAGGCCTTCCATCGCCACGCCGTTCACGATCGAGGCGTCGCCGATGATCGACGCCACTCGCCGTCCGCTCGGATTCTCGGGACTCCAGCCCTCGCCGTTGAGCGAGTCGCCGCGGGCCATGCCGACCGCGGTCGAGATCGCTGTGCCGGCGTGTCCGACCGAGAAGAGGTCGTACGCGCTCTCGCGCGGCTCGGGGAACCCGGCCATGCCGTCGCGCTGACGCAGCTTGCCGAGGAGCGGAAGTCGACCGGTCAGGAGCTTGTGCGTGTAGCACTGGTGACCGACGTCGAAAAGGAGCCGGTCGTGGCCGAAGTCGAACACGTAGTGAAGGGCGATCGTGAGATCGACTACGCCGAGGTTCGGTGCGAGGTGGCCGCCCGATCGCGAGATCTGGTCGCAGATGGCGAGGCGAATCTCCGCCGCGAGCTCCGGGAGCGCCGAGATGGGCAGGCGCCGCATGTCGGCGGGCGAGGAGATCTTCGACAGGAGGGGGAGTCGCTTCAGGTCCATCTGGTGCTCGAGGAGAGTACGGGCTGAGTGCCGACTCGGCCGCATGTCCCGCGATGATAACCGGGGCGCGAAGGGCGGTCCGGTCCGAGAGGTGGTCGGGGTGGCGCCGTTGCGGTCGGCGGGTACCGCGGGAGCACACGAGCGGTTCGATGGATCGACGAAACAGGTGCGGGACCAAGCGAGCGCGCCTGACCCGTTCTCCGTTGCGGGCGGCTGGGCACCGTGTGCCGACGCGAACGAGTTTCGCCCGTGTTGCCATCACGGAGTACCTGACGTCGACACCCAATGCCTAGGCTCCGGTGGGTTCCCGCGTCGCGGGGTCCACGAGTCGTGTGTTGAGCCGCGGGCGCTGAAGCGGAACCGAAAGGGTTCGCGGTATGCGGCGGGCGCGCCTCCTTCGGATGCGATGCGGACGATCCGTGCGGGTCGGCTCGCATCCTCGCTGCGGAGCGGCGCGCGCGATCAATTCAAGGAGGAGGGCATGATGCAACGCTTCAACAACGGCGGGATGCGCGTCGTTTTCCTCGGAGCTCTCGGCGCCTTGGGGGCTATCGGCCCGATGGCGATCGCCGACGTGACGACGATCGTCTCGTCGAGTCCGACCGCAAACGGCGCGTTTGGCAGATCGGTGGCTGGCATCCCCGACGTCAACGGCGACACGATCGCGGACGTCATCGTGGGCGGTCCCAGCGAAAATGACCCGGAGAACCTCATCGGCGGACAGGCCCACGTCTATTCCGGGTTCACCGGCGAGCTCATTCGCCAACACGTCGGCGACCCGCAGCCCGGCAATCTGTTCGGAGCCGCGGTCTGCGGCATCGGCGACATCAACAGCGACGGACGCGGCGACTATCTGATCGGATCCCCCAACGCGAATTCGCTCGGGCTGATGGCGTCGGGCAGCGTCAAGGTGTATTCGGGGAGCAACGGATTCCTCATTCGCTCGCACGCGATGCCGTCAGCGACGGAACTCGCGTTCTTCGGCACGGCCGTCTGCGCGCTCGGCGATCTCAATGGCGACGGCCGAGCCGAGTACATCATCTCTGCGCCCGGTGCCGGCACAGGGGGCCGTGTCTACGTCTACAACGGAGCGACGGGCGCGCTGATCCGCACGCATCTGTCGCCGACCTCGGGCGTGAGCGGGTTCGGGAGCGCACTCGGCGCAGTTCCGGACGTGAACAACGACGGCATCGGCGACTACGTCATCGGTGCGCCCTACGGCACACCGTCGGGGAGCCCCACGAACGCCGGTCGCGCGTACATCTACTCCGGCGCGAGCGGATCGCTGCTCAAGACCCTGACTTCGTCGAATCCGGTGACGGACGGCAAGTTCGGCACCTCCGCCGTCGGGATCGAGGACGTGAATGGCGACGGTCGCGGCGACGTCGCGGTGGGGGCGCCCGGCGAGTCGATCGGCGGGGCGTTGCAGGCTGGCCGCGTGTATGTCTTCTCAGGGAGTTCCGGGGCGTTGTTGAAGCAGTTGGAGGCCGGCATCCCGACATCGAAGGCAGCGCTCGGCACGTCCGTCGCCGCAGTCGACGATCGCAACGGTGACGGTCGCCAGGATCTTCTGGTCGGGGCGCCTGCCGACACCGCTCCCGGCACGGTGTTCATGTTCAGCGGGCAGAGCGGCGCATTCCTCACGCAACTTCAGTCGCCCGTGGCCGCCGGAGGCGACAGCTTCGGCTACTGCGTGGCGACGGTGCCCGACGCCAACGCCGACGGCCGATCGGACTACATCATCGGCGCGTATCGCGCCGATCCGTCCGGAGGTGGATTGCACGACGGACGAGCGTTCCTCTATCGCGAGTTGGCCAACGATGCGTGCTCGGCCTCCAGTGCGATTCCGACGATCCATGAGGGCGTCACGTTCTTCAGCAACATCGGTGCGATCGGACTGGGTTTCGGCTCCACGTGCACCGGCTTCGGGTTCGAAGCCGACGTGTGGTTCGATTACGTCCCGGCCTGCACCGGGCTCGCGACGATCACGACCTGCGTCGAGACGAACTTGCACTTCGACACGCGGCTCGCGGTCTACGGCGGATGCTCGTACTCCCCGGCCTCGGGGCTGTGCGATCTCTCGACGCTGCTCGCGTGCAGCAACGACGGCTGCGGAGTCGCGGGTGGTGGCTCGAAGGTGACCGTGGACGTGCAATCCGGGCACTGCTATCGCATCCGGATCGGAGGCAACTTCGGCGCCGAAGGCACGGGGTTCCTCTCGATTGCGTGCGCGTCGAGCTGCCTCGGAGACATCAACGGCAACGGCACGGTCGATGCCGCTGACCTCGCGATCCTCCTCGGCGCGTGGGGACTCGCAGGGCAAGCCGCGGACCTCGACGGCAGCGGGATCGTCGATGCGGCCGACCTCGCGATGCTGCTCGGAGCGTGGGGCGAGTGCTAGCGGGTCCGCGTCGCGAGGAACCGCGCCACCGCGATGAGCGGCGCCGCCGCCGCGCCGAACGGCGCGAGCACGGCGTCGGCTTCGCGATGGAGTTCGACGACCTTCGCGCGGCTGGCTTCGACGCCGTAGACGCGCGGGAACGTGAGCTTGCCCGCGTCGCGGTCCTTGTTCGTCGCCTTGCCGACGTGCTCGGCGGACTGCGTCTCGTCGAGGATGTCGTCGACGATCTGGAACATCAGTCCCATGCAATGACCCCAGCGGTCGAGCGCGGCGAGCTGCTCGGCGGTCGCGCCGCCGGCGATCGCGCCCATGCGGCAGCTCGACACGATCAGCGCGCCGGTCTTGCGTTCGTGGATGCGGTGGAGCTTGGCCTCGTCGGTGACGCCAGCGGGAAAGCCGCCGAGCGTGTCGAGGACTTGGCCGTCGATCATGCGGGTCGTCGCCGTCGCGATCTCGCGGACGATCTTCAGCGGCTCGCGCGGGCTTGACGCCGCGCACTCGAACGCGAGCGACATGAGGGCATCGCCCGCGAGAATGGCCATCGCCTCGCCGAACGCGACGTGCACCGTGGGCAGGCCACGCCGCAACGCGTCGTTGTCGAGCGCCGGCAAGTCGTCGTGCACCAAACTGAACGCGTGGATCAGTTCGATCGCAATGGCAGCGGGCATCGCGTCCGCGTCCTTGCCGCCGACCGCGCGGGCGCTGTAGAGGACGAGCAGCGGCCGCATGCGCTTGCCGCCGCCCAAGACCGCGTGCCGCGCCGCGTCGCGCAGGTTCGTGGGCAGGTCGGTGCCGTCGAGGAACCGCTTGAGGGCGTCGTCCACCGTTGCGATGAGGCGCAGGTCCTCGGGCGTCAGTTCGGGCGAGGAAGGCTGCGTCACGGCGGTGGAGGCGGGGGGCGTCATGGGCGAGTCGATGCGAAGTCGCGAAGCGTACCGCGCTCCGCGTTTCGAAGCCGCAGCGTCGCCGCTGCGGCTGACCGCTCGATCGTCGCTGCCGCGGCTGAGCGCTCGATCGTCGCCGCGGCGGCTCAGCGCTCGGTCGTCGCCGCCGCGGCTCGGCGCTCGATCGTCGCAGCTTCGCCGAAGCGCCGTGCGATGTCGCTCAGGTACCCGACGATCGTGCGTTCCGTGCCGAAGACGTAGCGACCGAGAAACCGAAATGCGGGGGGTTTCACGACGCCACGCTCGGTGATGCGCAGTCGCGTGCTCTGCTGTTCGATGCTCTCGAGTTCGTATGTCCACGTGCCGCCGAACGGGAGCGTGTCGCTGTCGATGCGCACGACGAGTCGGCGCGGCGGTTCGCGAACGATCACACGCAGCGGTATCGCGCCGTGCCGCGCGTGTTCGCTCCACGCGCGGCGCTCGGGCTCCGCGTCTCGAATCTCGACTCGCGCCACGCCCGTGCGCCATGTCGGAATCGCGGCGACGTCCTCGATCGTCCTCCACACCGCGTCGATCGGTTGGCGCAGCGTGGCGGCGCGACTGGCAAGGTGCTCTTGCGGAAGCGCGGCGCCGATGCCGACGACGCCGATGGCGAGGACCACGATGACGCCCAACCCGATCCCGATGGCCACCCACATGGCGAGACCTCGCTCTCCTCGATTCGCCTCACGGGCTCACTTCGCGAGTTCGATGGCCGGCGTCCACCGCAGCCAGTCCTTCTCGGGCTCGGTCGCGAGTTCGAACGTCGCGCCGTCCTTCGCCGGCGGGTCGGTGGCGGACGGCGTCGCGAAGGCGATCCCGCCGCCGAGGATCGACTCGATGCTCTCGGTGCGGAGCTTGAGTCCGGTTACGCCGAGATCCATGCCGAAGCCGCTCGTATTCCAGAAGCGCGTGGACTCGCGGATCAACGGCGCGTAACGGTCGTACACGACGATCTCGATGAGCGCGAACTTCGCGTCGCCGGACAGTCGCGTGTCGGCGACTTCGCCGACTTCGATGTCGCGATAGGTGACCGCCGAGCCCGGACGCACCGAGCCGAGTCGCGCCGCGGTGAGCGTCAGGTGCAGGCCGCTCGTCGAACTCGCATCCGCGGGAGGACGCGGCAGCGCCTCGAAGCGCGAGATCCATCGCGCGTCGGGACTACCGGGCCTCGCTTCGAGGACCGGCCCCGAGGTCAACGTTTCCAAGCCCGAGACGCCGCGAAATCCGATCGACGGGCGCACGATCCAGTAGGAGCTGCCGTCGCGGGCGAAGGTCGACGCCCAGCGGTGAAGTCGCACCGCAAGGACCGGATGCTTCAGGTCGTCGTCGAGTCGCACGTCCTCGACCACGCCGATGCGGACGCCCTGCGAGTACACCGGCGTCCGGCCCGACTCGAGGCCGCTCGCGCGGGGCACGACGATCTCGATGAGCGGGCCGCGATCGCGCCACTGCTGAATGACGAGGATGGCGACCGCGAGGAGCGCGAGCAGCGGCACGAGCCACATGAGTCGCGCGCGACTCCTGGGCTCGACGCGGGCGACAGGCATCTCGGCCGGCGATTCGGTGCGCGTCTCGTCGGTCATCGCGTCTCCTCGGCGAGTTCGCGCCAGAGGACGCGCGTGTCGAAGGACGCGCTACTCAGCATCGTGAGGACGACAACCGCGGCGAAAAAGAAGAGTCCGGGCCCCGGCCGCGCGCTCGACAACGTGTCGAGCTTGACGACCGCGACGAGAACGGCGAGCAGGAAGACGTCGAGCATCGACCAACGGCCGACGGCTTCGAGGACGACCAGCGTCTTGGCCCGCGCCGCGACGAAGCGACCCGAACCGGAGAACATCGCGAGCAGGAAGATCGCGCCGAGCTTGAGGAAGGGGATGGCGATACTGGCGGCGAAGACGATCGTCGCGACGGCCCACATGCCTTCGTCCCAGAGCGCGATGCAGCCGCCCCAGACCGTGCTCGACGACACGCGGCCGAGGTAGACCAGTTCGAGGATCGGCAGCGTGTTCGCGGGAATGAGCAGGACGAGCGCCGCGAGGGCGAGCGCCGCCGGGACGTGGGCGTCGCGCCACGACGGGGCGTCGCTCGGCGTCCAGAGACGGCGGGAGCAGCGGCGACACCGCGCCCGCTCGCCACGCTTGAGCGGCGGGAGACGTTGTTCGAGGCCGCAGGCGTCGCAGGTCGCTGACACGAGGCTTCCGCACGGGACGGCGGTCCGCACCTCGCGAACCGGCTATCGCACGGAGGTTACTCCAGAACGACATCCGCCGATTTCCTCGGCGATCGGTCGTCGTGCAGGCGGGGCCGCGTCAGTTCTGGCTGTGCGTGAACGAGTTCACCGGCGGCGCTGCCTTCCACGCCGCGTTGATCCAAAGACGCTGGTTCTCGAGTTCGCCCAATCCAGCGCCGAGGACGCTGCCGTCGACGTGTGCGACGGCGACGCTCGGGCCGAACCGACGGAGCGGAACGCCTTGGGCCACCAGCACGTTCATGCCGGTGTTTCCGCCGACGGTCATCGTCTGGCCGATCGTCGGCTGGAACACGCCCGCGGACGCCGCGTTCGCGCCCACCGTCACGCCGCTGAAGCTCGAACCGTCGCTCGGCTCCCAGATCGTCTGGTCCGCGAGGACGTGGGGCACGACCCACGCCGAGCCGACGGTCGCGTTCGTGTCCTTGGACTCGTTGTAGAAGCCGGGAGTGCGGAACGTGCTCGCGGCGAACACGATCATGTCGGAGGGCGCGTGCACGCTGCCGAGCTTCGTGGCCACGACGAGGCCCTTCGCGGTCGCGCCGGCATCGGTCTGCCACGTCGAGTTGCTAAACGCCATCGTCGGCCCGTTCGTCAGGTCCTGAGTCCACCAGCCGCCGAGGTAGTACGCGTTGTAGCCGAAGGCCGGCTGATCGCTCACGATCTGCATGCCGGTGGTGTTCGGGGTGCCGTCGAAGTTCTTGGGCTGCAGCTCGTCGTCGTTGACGTCGAGGTACTCATACAGCGTCGCGAAGGAGTGATCGAGATAGGGCAGGAGTCGCCACGGGTACGTGCGGCAGAACTCCGGCGGGATCTTGGTGCCGTCCTTGTACTTGTACGAGACCTTCCACGCCGTCTGGACGCCCTCTTCGAGGTAACCCGGGAGGATCGAGTCGCCGTACGTGCCGGCGTACTGAGTCCACGCCTTCACGAGCTGCGTCAGGTCCGCCATCTGTCGCGTGCGCTTGCTGGCCCGTTGTGCAGCCTGCAGACCGACGAGCAGGATGCCCATCAGGGCGGCGATGACCGCGATCACCACCAACATCTCGACCAACGTGAATGCACGACGAGCGCGAGCTTGCATAGGGCAACTCCCTGAAGACGGTCCAAGTCCGACCTGCGGACCGAGACACCACTTGATTCGGGCCCCGCTTGCCCTCAGCCGCAATATACGTGTGTTTTCACCTCGGCGCGGCCTGAATTTCGTCATCGGTCAGGTCTTTCCGACCGTCACCCGTTCGACCAACCCCGCTTGGATCTTCGCGACCCCCGAACCGAGTTCGCCGATCGGGTCCGGCGGGACGATGGCTACGACCTTCTCGCCGAGCCGCGCCTCGCCGCGCTTCACCTTTGCCTCGAACGTCTTGCACTCTGCCAGGAGCCTGTCGAGGATCTCCTCCTCGGGCACGTTGGCGACCCGCTCGCCCTGCACGTAGATGATCCCGCGGCGGTCACCCGCGAACACCGCGACGTCGGCGCCTTCGGCCTCGCCCGGCCCGTTCACGATGCAGCCCATCACGGCGACCTTGAGGGGAAGCGAAATGTCCTTCGCGAGCTTCCGCTCGACGTCCTTGATCAGCGTGAAGAGATCGACCTGGATGCGCCCGCACGTCGGGCACGCGATGAGATCGACGCCCTTGCGCTCGCGCTTGCCGAGCGCGTAGAGCATCTCGAGCGCGTCCTTTACCTCGTCGATGTGGTCGCTCGCGTAGCTGATGCGGACGGTGTCGCCGATGCCGTTGGCCACGAGCGTCGAGAGCGCCGCGATCGACCGGATCGCGCCCGTCGACTTGGGGCCGGCGTGCGTCACGCCCAGGTGCAGCGGATAGTCGAATCGGTTGGCGATTTCGGTGTAGATGTCGATCACCAGCGCCGCGTCCATCGACTTCGCGCTGATCACGACGTCGTGGAAGTCGCGGGCGTCGAAGATGTCGAGGTACTCCTCGAGCTTCGCGATCATGAGGGCGAGGAGATGCCCCGACTTGTGCCCGGCGAAGTACTTGCCGAGCTCGGCCATCCGTCGCTCCTTGTCCTTCCGCTCGATGATCGAGCCTTCGTTGACGCCGACGCGGATCGGGATCTTGCGCTCCTTGCACGCGTCGATGACCGCGTTGACCTGGTCTCGATCGTTGATGTTGCCCGGGTTCAGCCGGATCTTGTGGACGCCGGCCTCGATCGCCTCGAGGGCCCGCTTGTAGTGGAAGTGGACGTCCGCGACGATCGGCACCTTCACCTGCGGCAGGATGTGCCGGAGGGCATCGGTGTCCTTGCGCTCGGGCACGGCGACGCGGACGATGTCCGCGCCGGCCTCGGCGTAGCGGTTGATCTCGGCGACGCACGCGTCGACGTCGTAGGTGTAGCCGGCGGTCATCGTCTGGACGGCGATCGGGGCGTCGCCGCCAATGGCGACGCGTCCGACGCGGTCGTCACCGACGACCACTTGTCGGGTTTTGCGACGGGGGAGCATCGCGGAGAGTCTACTGCATGCCCTCGGTCGCCGAGACTCCCCGCGGGGATCGGTCGCCGGCGGGCTCCGTTCCCGGATCAGCCGTGACGGGATCGGCCGTGACGGGATCGGCCGTGACGGGATCAGCCGCGACGACGAGCCTTCGCACGTGACCTCGACCGTGGCGGGGCACCTCGATGTGGCGGTTGCGCAGTCCTAACACGTTCGCGGCGCGCTGATGCGCGAGCGACGAATCGAGACCGCAACTTGACGTCGTCGAAGCGCACGCGACGCATCGTTCGGTGCGATACTGCCGCGCGACGCCGCGCTTGGAGCGCAGCGGGCGCACAGGCGATCGCCGCATCGGTGTCTTCTCCCTTCTCTCCTGTGCCGGAACCCACGCTATGTCACGACTTCTCAGACAACCTCGCACCGCACTGATCGGCTTGGCAGGAGCGCTCTCGCTGTTCGCGACCGCTTCGACCTTCGGCCAACAAGTCACCGGCACACCGGGATCACCGTCCGCGACCACCACGATCGACGGCAAGCAGTTGCCGCCGCCGGACCCGAAGTTCGGCGGGGTCATCAAGGACGGCGCGCTGCAATCGACGCCGTGGTGGGCGCCGCGCGTCGTGCCGCCGAAGGACGCTCCGAACGTCCTCCTCATCATCACCGACGACGCCGGCTTCGGCGTCCCGAGCACCTTCGGCGGAGTGATTCCCACGCCGACGATGGATCGGCTCGCGAGCGAAGGTCTTCGCTACAACCGCATGTTCTCGACCGCGCTGTGCTCGCCCACGCGAGCGGCGCTCATCACCGGCCGCAACCACCACTCGGTGGGCTTCGGCGTGATCTCCGAGCAGTCCACCGGCTTCCCCGGCTACAACAGCATCATCGGCCGCGACAAGGCGACGGTCGGCCGCATCCTTCTCGACAACGGCTATTCGACCGCGTGGTTCGGCAAGGACCACAACACGCCGGCGTTCGCCGCGAGCCAAGTCGGTCCATTCGATCAGTGGCCGACGGGCATGGGCTTCGAGTACTTCTACGGTTTCGTCGGCGGCGACTCGAACCAGTGGCAGCCGAACCTGTTCCGCAACACGACGCAGATCTTCCCGTTCCAGGGCAAGCCCGGCTGGAACCTGATCACCGGGATGGCCGACGACGCCATCGACTACATCTCGCGGATCCATCAGACCGATCCGAGCAAGCCGATCTTCATCAAGTACGCGCCCGGCGCGACGCACGCGCCGCACCATCCGACGAAGGAGTGGGTGGACAAGATCCACGCGATGCACCTCTTCGACGACGGCTACGAGAAGCTGCGCGAGCGCATCTTCGAGAACCAGAAGAAGCTGGGGGTCGTCCCGAAGGACGCGAAGCTGACGCCTTGGCCCGCTGACATGCTCACGCCGTGGGACAAGCTCGACGCCGACTCGAAGAAGCTCTTCATCCGCCAGGTCGAGGTGTTCGCCGCGTACGCCGCGTACAGCGACTACGAAATCGGCCGCGTGATTCAGGCCTTCCAAGACTTGGGCAAGCTCGACAACACGCTGATCATCTACATCAACGGCGACAACGGCACGAGCGCCGAGGGCGGGCCGCTGGGTACGCCGAACGAAGTCGCGTTCTTCAACGGCATCAGCATGATGCCGATCGCGGACCAGATGAAGTTCTACGACGTGTGGGGCACCGAGCTCACCTACAACCACATGTCGGCGGGCTGGTCGTGGGCGTTCGACACCCCGTTCGACTGGTTCAAGCAGAACGCGTCGCGTCTCGGCGGCATCAATCAGAACATGGTCGTGTCGTGGCCGGCGCGCATCAAGGACAAGGGCGCGCTGCGCGAGCAGTTCGTGCACGTCATCGACGTCGTGCCGACGATCCTCGAGGCCGCCGGCATCAACGCGCCGGAGATGGTCGACGGGATCAAGCAGTCACCGATCGAGGGCACGAGCTTCGCCTACACCTTCGACGCGGCGAACGCCAAGGCGCCGTCGCGCCACAGCACCCAGTACTTCGAGATGATGGGCCAGTGGGCCCTCTACAAGGACGGCTGGGTGCTCAGCACGAAGGTCAACCGCGCGCCGTGGCAGGCCTTCGGTCCGGCGAATCCCGATCCGCTGAACAACCAGGTGTTCCAGCTCTATGACATGCGGAAGGACTTCACGCAGTCCGAGGACATCGCGGCCGCGAATCCGGACAAGGTCAAGGAGATGAGGGCGGCTTTCGTTGCCGAGGCGAACAAGTACCACGTCTTCCCGCTCGACGCGTCGGTGGCGGCCCGCATCGTCGCCCCGCGTCCGAACATCACCGCAGGACGCACCGAGTTCGTCTACACGCGACCGATGACCGGCCTGCCGCAGGGCGACTCGCCCTTCCTGCTCAACGCCTCGTACACGATCACCGCGGACATCGATGTGCCGCAGAGCGGCGCCGAAGGAATGATCCTGACGTCGGGCGGACGCTTCGCCGGCTACGGCTTCTACGTGCTGAAGGGCAAGCCCGTCTTCCTGTGGAACCTGCTCGACCTGAAGCGGATCAAGTGGGAAGGTCCCGATGTCCTCACTCCCGGACGTCACGTGCTCGAGTTCGACTTCACGTACGACGGACTCGGCATCGGCACGCTCCTCTTCAACAACATGAGCGGCCTCGCCGCTCCGGGCACGGGCGTACTCAAGGTTGACGGGAAGGCGGTGCAGACCATCAAGATGGAACGCACGCTGCCGATGATCCTGCAATGGGACGAGAGTTTCGACATCGGCTCGGACACGCTGACCGGCGTGAACGATGCCGACTACACGCCGCCGTTCACGTTCACCGGCAAGCTCAACAAGCTGACCATCAAGGTGAACAGGCCGCAGCTCTCGCCAGAAGAGATCAAGAAACTCGAAGAGGCGATGAAGCAGGCCGCCGACGCGAAGTAACCAAAACCGCTACGCGAAGGTGACACGCGCGGGCTGCCTCCCGGAGGCAGCCCGCGATTTCATTCGCGAACCAACAGCTTCGTCGGACCATTGCCGTGAGCGCCCCGCGCGCATGAAGCGCAGGATTCGGGGGCGGACGCCCGACAACGCGCCGCGTGTGAACGACAAATCGGCATCTCCTGAATCCGTCGTTCACACCGAGTCGGTGCAATGCGTCGCTCCGCCCCTCGGCCCTGGCGTCCATCTCGTCGGATGGTCGGGGGTCCAACCCGGGATCGCCTTCCGCATCATCCACTTCAGGAGAGTCCAGTGATTACATCCCTTCGTTCCTCTGCCGGTCTCACGTGCTTCCTGACGAGCGCCGCGATGGCGCAAGTCAGCTTCACCGGCAGCTATTTCCAGAACTTCGACGGACTCGCCCAGAGCGGCGCGGTGACGCTCACCGGTCCCGGGCCGCATCAGATCGACGGCGTCCTCGGATCGGTCGGCGCCGCGGGCTGGTATGGCGCCAACTTCTCTGGCAGCAGCAGCAACACGGAGTTCAAGGCCCACGACGGCAGCCTCGCCAGCAGCGCGGGCCGCGGCGTGATCTTCTTTGGAACGAACGGTTCGACCGAGCGCGCCCTCGGGGCGCTGTCGACGAGCAATCAGATCCCGTCGATCGGGGTCGTGCTGACGAATACCTCGTCGCAGACGTTCGCGTCGCTCGAAGTCTCGTTCGTCGGCGAACAGTGGCGCGCCGGCGATGCGAATATCGCCGACGTGCTGTCGTTCCAGTATGGCTTCGGCACGTCGCTCGTCGACGCGACGACGCCTGAGCCAAGCTTGAACTTCGCCACGGTCGTCTTGACCGGCGGCAACACGGCGCTGAACGGCAACGATCCGGCGAATCAAGCGATCGTGCACGGCGTCATCGCTGGCCTCGACTGGGCGCCGGGACAGTCCCTGGTGCTTCGTTGGAACGCCGTGGACATCAGCGGGCAGGACAACGGCCTCGCGATCGACAACGTCGTGCTGACGGGCGTTCTCGCCCCGCCCACATCGCTGAACTTAGCTAACTATCGGTTGACCGCAACGTACCCGTTGCCGCCCGTCAGCGCCTCGGAAGCGTCGGCGGTCACCTACAACTGGGACACGGGAACGCTGTTCGTCCTCGGTGACGAGGGCGACGCCTTGGTCGAGGTCACGACCAACGGCACGCCCGTGAGCGAGATGACGTTGACGGGCTTCGACGACACCGAGGGCCTGACGTACATCGGTCGCGGTCAATTCGTCATCGTCGAGGAACGCCTGCAAGACGTGTTCTTGCTCGACTACGCCGCCGGCGGAACCGCCGATCGGAGCGCGCTCCCCGGGATCTCCCTGGGACCCACCGTCGGAAACGTCGGACTCGAGGGAATCAGCTTCGATCCGCTGGCCGACAACTACGTGCTCGTGAAGGAGAAGCAGCCACAGGGCGCATACGTGGCCACGCTCGATTGGAGCATTCCCGCCGGATCGATGACCGACTTGTTCGTGCCGAATCTCGGTGTCGCGGATCTCTCCGACGTGCAGGTCTTGTCGACGGTTCCTTCGCTCGTCGGCACCGCCGACCAGAACAACCTGCTCATCCTGAGCCAGGAATCGCGCAAGCTGCTGGAAGTGACGCGCGCGGGCGACGTCCTGAGCAGCTTCGACTTCACCACCATCGCGAGTGATGCCGAAGGCGTGACGATCGGACCGGACGGCACGATCTACGTGGTGGGCGAAACGCCGACGTTGTATGTGCTGAGGCCCGTGGTGGTGCCGTGTCCTGCCGACCTCACCGGCGACGGTTCGGTCGGAGCCGATGATCTGGGCGTCCTGCTCGGGGCGTGGGGCTCGAGCGGAGCCGCAGACCTCGACGCGGACGGCACCGTGGGTCCGGCCGATCTGGCGATTTTGCTCGGCGCATGGGGCGCGTGCTCGTAAGCGATCTAGCGGCGGCGCCATCAGCGGCAACGCAGCTTCGCGTCCGATGAAGATGGCCGCGAGCCTCGCGGCTGCCGGTGGCGGCGAGAGAAGAGTGCTGTGAAGGCAGCACTCTTTTCATTTTTGGAGACGGTCCGGGCTCGCGTTGCATGGGGGCGACGGACAGGAAGCGCGACCGATCGTGGGAGGTCGCGACCACGGTCAGGGAGGCGGACGAGGCCGTGGCGGACGGCGCCGGGGCGAACGGGGCCGTTCCGCCCTCGCGAGCAGGTCTCCCTTACCATCCCGCGCATGCTCGAACCCGAAGCCCCTGCGGCCCTGCGCACGCGCCTCTCGATCATGATGTTCCTGCAGTACGCGATCTGGGGCGCGTGGCTACCGATCCTGTATCCGTTCCTGATGGGGCATCGCCACTTCACGCTCGACCAGACGGGCTCGGTCTTGGCGGCTGGCGCGGTGGGCGCGATCTTCGGTCCGTTCATCGCGGGACAACTTGCCGATCGCGCGTTTGCGACCGAGCGACTCCTGGCGGTGAGTCATTTCATCGGCGCGATCCTCGTCTGGTTCCTCGCCATGACCGACAGCTTTCCCGTGTTCCTGGCGCTGTCGCTCCTGTACGGCCTCATCTACGCCCCGACGCTCGCGCTCACGAACTCGCTCGCGTTCGCCCACCTGCCCAACCGCGATCGCGACTTCGGCCCGGTGCGCCTCTGGGGCACGATCGGCTGGATCGTCGCGGGCATCCTGATCGGCCAGTTGCTCCTACGCGTGCACACGCCCGCGAACGCCGCCGACGAGGTCGTCGCCGCGGCGCAAAACGCCGGTCGCGCCGACGCGTTCCGACTGTCGTCGGCCTTGGGCGTCGTCATGGCGCTCTACTGTCTGACGCTCCCGCACACGCCGCCGACGAAGAACGCCCGCGAGCAGATCGCGTTCGCCGAGGCGATGGGTGAGATCGTCAAGCAGCCGCTCATCACGCTCTTCCTGCTCGCCGTGCCGGTGAGCATGATCCACCAGTTCTACTTCGTCTACACGAGCCAGTTCGTGTCGAACGTGCAGACCCAATCGGCCCGCGCCGGCGAGTTCGCGAAGTCGATCAACGAGGTGCTCGGCGTCGGCGGCGGGGGACTCATGACGATCGGCCAGATGGCCGAGCTCGCCGTGCTCGCGCTCATGCCGATCCTCGCGACGAAGCTCTCGCGCAAGACGCTCTTGGCGATCGGTCTCATGGCCTACGCCGGCCGCATGGCCCTCTTCGCCTACGCGCCCTCGATCGGTCCGGTGATCCTCGGCATCGCGCTGCACGGGCTCTGCTTCGGCTGCTTCGTGTTCGTCGCGTTCATGGTCGTCGACGAGTTCACGTCGAAGGACGTGCGGGCGACGGCGCAGAACCTGTTCAACCTCGTGATCGTCGGCATCGGCATCATCGTGGGCAGTTGGTTCGCGACGAGCATCGTGGGTCGCTACGCGACGGTGAAGGCGGCCGACGGCACCGAGTCGCTCGACTTCGTGCGGCTCTTCTCCGTGCCGATGTGGATGGCGCTCGCGTGCCTCGTGGTGCTGCTTGTCGCGTATCCGAGCCGCGGAGCGACGAAGCCCGCGGGCTCGTGAGTTCACGCGCCGCTGGTCCACGACGCGACGAGACGCGCGACGTCCGCCGCGTCGACGACGCCGTCGTGATCGAGATCCGCAGGCGACGTGGGACGCTGCCACTCGCCGAGCAGGACGGCGAGATCGCGAGCGTCGACGACGCCGTCGCACGTGAGATCGGCCGACGCGAGGCCGCACGCGTCGAGGAGGCCGTCGCGATCGCGATCGAGGGTCGGATCCGCCGCGATCTGCAGCGGGTCGGGTACGCCGTCGCCGTCGCAGTCGGGAACGGGCGAACTCCACGACGGCAGGAACGCGGCGACGTCCAAGGCGTCGATCGCGCTGTCGCCGTTGGCGTCGAAGCGCTCGCAGCCCGGCCCGAAACCGCTCGCGAGGCACTCCACCATCGAAGCGAAGTCGAGCAGGTCTCGGTCGCCGTCGCCGTCGGCGTCGCCGAGCGCCTCCGTGCGATACACGCGCCACGGCGTGCCCGCGGGGACGTTGGTCAAGGTGCGCGTCGCGCCGTCGCGCCAGCGCACGATCACCTCGTCGGCCGTGCTCGCGTCGCCGATGCCGAAGTGCAGGCGGAACGCGTTCTGTCCCTTGAAGCCGTTGCCGCCGCAGAGGACCGACTGGCGGCGCCATGAGTCGCCCACGCGCAACGACGCGCGAGCGCCGATCGCGGCGCGATTCTTCGGCGTGCCGACCACGTCGAGCATCACGCAGTGGCGCTTGCCGCCTTCGTTGTTGACGAGCAGGCGGAGCGGCTGCCCGTCCTCCTGCACCGCGATGTCGACGTCGCCGTCGCCGTCGATGTCCGCGATCGCCATGCAGTGCGAGAAGCCCGACAGCGTCGCGTTCAGTTCCGGCGCGACGTCGACCATCGGCGGCGCGCCCACGTTGTGGTAGAGGCGATTCGGCCAGAGGAAGTTGCAGACGTAGAGGTCGAGCAGGCCGTCGTTGTCGTAGTCGAAGAACGCCGTACCCCACGCGGTGCGCAGGTTTTCGACGCCCCAGCGGATCGAACTCTCGACGAACGTGCCGTCGCCTTGGTTGAGGAGGAGTGGCGCCGGCTCCACCACGAGGTTCGCGCAGTAGATGTCGTCGAAGCCGTTGCCGTCGACGTCGCCGATCGCCACGCCCATCGAGTACGCGTTCACGTCGGCGCCCGAGCCGCGCGATGTCTCGACGAACATGCCGGCGCCGTCGTTCTGATAGAGCCGGTTGTGCATCACCGTTTCCGTCGGCACCTTCTTGTCTTCGGAGACGTAGAAGTCCGGATCACCGTCGTCGTCGTAGTCGAGCGCGACCACCTGCCACGAGTTCCACGCGTCGGCGACGCCGGCGCCTTGCGCGAACTGCGTGAACCCGCCGCCTCCGTCGTTGAGGAAGAGCCGGTTCGGCAGCCCGTATCGCGCGACGTAGAGATCGACGTCGCCGTCGCCGTCGACGTCGCACGCCGCCGAACCCGCGCACGAGTTGCTGCCGTTGCCGAGTCCCGAGGGCGCAGTCACCTCGACGAAGTGGAAGTTGCCGTTGTTGCGGAAGAGGCGACTCGTCACGTTCCAGTGCCCGACCCAGAGATCGAGATCGCCGTCGCCGTCGGCGTCGAAGGCCAGCACGCTCGACGGGGAGTTGAGCGACGGAAGACCGCTTCCCGCCGCGCGCGACGTGAAGTGTCCGGCGCCGTCGTTCTCCCAGAGTCCGATCGTCCCGCCCGTCCCGCCGATCGCGACGAGATCCGCGTCGCCGTCGTCGTCGAGGTCGGCGAAGCACAGGCCCCAGCCCGCGGAGCCTCCCGAGACGCCGTAGGAGTAGACGAGCCCGCGCTGCGCGGCTTCCTCGGTGAACGGCGATGGCCGATCGTCCGCGCGGACGAACGACGTCGCGGTCAGCGCCGCGATCGCGGCTCGCCGCAACGCGCAGGGCATGGTCAAGCGGGATTCTCGCGCCACCGTCACCTCCGCGCCGCCGATGATGGCGCACCTTGCAAATGTAGAGCGAGTCGCGGCGAAAGCAACGCGGAGAATGGGCGATTGGTTAGTCGGAGCGAGGGCCGCACTCGCTCTTTACCCGATAGAGCGACTCGCGCATCTTCTCCATCGCGGTGATCGCGGCCCGCACCTGACCCTCGAGCGGGTCGAGGGTGTGATCCTGGAAGGCGCGGGCGACGTCGTCGTTCCAGTGCTGTCGCACGAGGTCCCACTTGGCGAGCAGGTCCTTGAGCGCGACCTGCACCTTCACGCGTCCGCCGGCAACACTCATGACGTCGGCTCCTCGGCCTTCGGTGCGGCCCGCGGTTCCTCGCGGTCGTCGCCGCCGCGGCGCATGCTCGGCAGGGCCATCGACTCGCGAGCGTCCTCGAGGAGATCGCGCAGGTCGGGGCTCGGCGTGTGGAGGTACTCGTCGAGCGCTCGAATCATGCGCGAGAGCCGCGCGCTCGCGTTCGGCAGGTCGCGTTCGACCGCCGCCGCGAACGGCTGCACCGCGCCCTTGTACATCGCGTACTGGCGCTCCAGCTCGATCGCCCAGCGCTTCGTCGCCTTGTAGCGCTTCTCCGCGTCGTCGAGCGCCGCGATCGCTCGCTGCAGCGCGATCTTCTCGTCGACGACCGACGCCTTCTGGTCGTTCGCCGACGGCGTGATCTGCTTGCGGAAGAGCGCCGACTTGCACATCGTCACTTCCTCCTGCTTCTTCCGGATCACGTTCTGCCAGTAGGTCTGGCAATCGCGGCTGAGCCAGTCGATCGTGCGGGCGATCTCGCTTTCCGACTCGGCGAGCGCGAGGTTGCCTTCCTCGACGAACTTGATGACCGCCGCCTTGAGTTCGTCAAGGACGTGGAGCGAGGTGATGTTCGCTTGGATGGCCATCAGCGAGCACCGAGCACGTCGCGTCCCGCGATTCCGTCGGTGGTCAGGATGGTGTGGCTGGTGCGTGGTCCGTCGTCGGCCTTCGCGATTTCGAGATATCCCCCGGGGCCAAGCGGCGTCGCCCGGCTCCACAGCCGCTGGCCACTGGATCGGAAGAGCGCCTCGTCGTCGGCGACCGCCTCGCTGTTACTCAGCCGCGTCGCGTGGCCGTCGAAGAACACCGCGAGCGGCTGCGCACCGGCGCTTGAGTTGAAGTACCACGGCTCGAGCGTGCTGAAGATCGGGTTGTGCGTCCCTGGCGCGTGGTAGGTCCAGCTGTGCTCGATGACGCGGGTCTTCTGATCGGGATAGACGCACTGCGTGACGGACGGCGACTTGAAGCCGTCGGCGAAGCTCCCCGGTGCACGCCAACCGCCAAACGCATTCGAGAGCACCGTCGGATGCAACATCGCTGCAGGGCTCAGACAGTAGCTCGAGCGGCGGATTGGGTGGCCTGCGACATTGGCGAAGTCGTAACCGTTGTCACGATAGAACGCGCTCTGTCCGTAACTGACGCCATCGTTCGGGGAGTAGAAGCGGTCGCTGTAGAACCGTCCATCGACGAACGTATTGAGCGCCCTCGTGTTCAGCAGCCGAAAGCTGCCGAACGACGCCGGCGTAGTGGTGAACGTCAAGGGCACCATTGCCTCGGCGTTTTCGCATCCGCCGTTCTGGCCGCTTGATGCACAGAAGCCTGAGTTTCCCCAGCCGTAGATCCACTGTCCTCCCTGTGGATCCGAACCGAGGAGCATCGGCTGCGGACATCCGATCGTGGTGAGGTACGTCGCGCAGTCGCCGCCTGCCGCACCGTAGTTGTCGGGAATCCATGTCGGCTGGCGATTCGTCCAGTTCGCGGCGTACCCGTCTGTCGCGCCGCCGATCACACGCAGGTTGTTGAGCGAGATGGCCTCGCCCGACGACGTTCCGACGTGTGCGACCAGCGGCACGGCGACAGTCATGATCACACCGATGCATGCGACGCCAACGATGACGTCGATCACGCTTCGGCCCCTGCGAGCCACGCGCGGTTGGAGTTGAACGTGCTTCACGGGGAACCTCCTGTGTCCCATGCGCCGAGCAAGTTGGCTAAGTCCTCGGCGCCGACGATGCCATCGGCGTCGAGATCGGCAGCAGAGTACGTCTGTCCCCAATCGCCCAGCAGGATCGCGAGGTCGCCTGCGCCGACTTGTCCGTCGAAGTCAAGGTCGGACCAGCGCGGCCCGGAGAAGAAAACGCCGCATCCGCCGAGCAGTTCAGGGGCGCCGACCAGCGCGCCTGCGGCGTTGAGCTGTACCGGCGCGCCACTGATCTCGCCGAAGGCACCCTCGACCGTGAACTCACGCACCCAATCGAGTCCGGATCGGCGCCAGACTTCCGCGCGAGTGCCGGTGAGCAGTTGCTGTGCACCGGGATCGCCAGCGATACCGCCAGTCCCAATGGCGAGTCGGTAATGGTCGAGAGCAACGCTGCTACCGAATCCCGACGCGCCGAGAGCCGGATCCGCGTCGATCGTCTTCGTCCACTGATACTCCTCGCCGACGCGCTGGAAGATGTGCACGGCGCCGACACCGCATGCGCACCCCGGAGCGCCGATGGCAAGCAAGTCGCCGCTGACTGCGATCGAGGTCCCGAACCAATCACCGATCGTCGGGCTGGGAGCGCTGAGCTCCGAGGGCCCGCGCGAGAGGTTTGCTCGGTCGTACACGAAGACGCGGCCCGAATCGCCCGCACGTGCATAGGGGCTGCTTGGCGCACCGACGATGTAGCGATCGCTCGTGATCGCCACCGACGTTCCGAAGCGCGCGCCGGCCGCGTTGGGCTGTCCTCGCGGGATGGGAGGGTCGATCTGGTCTAGGCTCGCCCAGAGATTCGTGAGCTTCGTGAACACAAAGACGCGGCCGACGTTGTCCACTCCGCCAAGTGGAATGAACCCGGGAGCGCCGACGAGGGCGTTCGGTTCGTCGATGGCGAGCGCCGCTCCAAACTCGTCACCCGTCGGAGCGGGCAAACCGGGTTGGAGTATTTGTTCCGGTGTCACGCCGCCGGGCGTCCAAAGAAAAATGTGGACGCGGCCGCGGCCGTACGCAGGTGCCGAGCCAGCGGTCCCCGCGTTTCCTGCCCCCCACCCCGGAGATGCGACCAAGAGACGAAGCGAACTTGCCGCCACAACTTCGCCGAAGCGCTCGCCGACGTACGGAGTGACGGGTGTGACCGTCGTGGGCAGTCCGGTCGGAACCCCCGTCGGCGTCCGCGCCCAGAGGTACACGGCGCCGCAGCTCAAGCCTTGCCCTTGCGTGCTCCCCAATCGATGCAGCGGCGCGCCGATCGCGAATCGCGTCGGAGCGATGAGCACCGAAGTGCCTCCGGTGCCCGCCGGGTTCGCCGCGGGATCAGGAAGGATGTTCGTCACATCGCCATGCGCCGATGGCGCCGCGATTGCGGCGCCAATCAAGAATCCCCGTGCGAGTGCCGCCGACATGATGGTTCTCCCGCTCGCGACAGTCGCTACGCAGCCCCGGCGAATCGCTCGAAGCACGCATCGAGTTCGACGAAAGGTACATCCGCCGAGCGCCTCATCAAAGGATCTATGGCGAACTTTTTGGTCCTGCCGTGCTGTCTCGCGTGCTTTGCGGCGCGCTACGAGGTGCCTTGACGTGCAGACGGGCACGCCGCTATCGCTGGTTGATGTATTCCTCGATCCGCTCGGCCTTGCGAAGAAGGAAGGGGATGTGCGTCTCCGAGACCTTGATGAACTTCGACATCACCTTCAGCGTCTGGTCGAACTCCTCCTGGAACTTCGCTTGCTCCTGATCGCGCCACGTCTGCGCCAGCGTGGCCATGCGATTCGAGATCATCGCGGTCATCGCCTGCAGGTCGGTGTTGAACTTCTTGAGGTCGTGGGCGAAGCGGCGGAGTTCTTGCGGATCGACGATTGCCTTGGCCATGGCCGAAGCGTAGCGACCGCGCGTGCGCACTGCGCCATGCCGCTCTTTCTTTCCCGTGGCGATGAGGAAGGCATTCAGCGCGGAGGCGCGGAGTGCGCGGAGGAGGCGCGGAGAAAGAACCGAGGCTCAAGGCACTGCGTGATCGCGCCGTGTCGAAACGGCGGCTGCGGAGCATGGACTCCAGCGCCGAGGTGGACTCTGAAGAGCTTCCTCGGCCCGCAACGACGCCGGAAGCACGGGGCGGAAAGCGTTGCGAAGCACGTGGCGTCATGGCGCGGGGCCTTGAACACGGCATTCCCTCCGCGCTTCCTCCGCGCACTCCGCGTCTCCGCGCTGCATGTCTTCCCGCCGGATCTCCGTTCTCCGTGTTGAACTCCCTGGGGGCGCGCGCAGTCGCCCGTCGCCATGGGCTAGAGTGTTTGCATGACTCCGCTGACGGCATCGCCGGAACTAGTCGCCCCGAACCTCAACCTTATCGACGGCGCGTGGTGCCCGAGCGATGCGCAGCGCACGTTCGAGGTCACCAATCCCGCCACCGACGACGTGATCGCCACCGTGCCGGACTGCGGTCGGGCGGAGACCAAGCGAGCGATCGACGCCGCGGCTCGCGCCTTGCCCGCATGGCGCGATCGTCCGGCGCACGAGCGCGGCGCGATCCTGGCGCAGTGGGCGGCGCTGATGCTGCGCGACAAGGAACGGCTCGCGCGGCTGATGACGATGGAGCAGGGGAAGCCGCTCGCTGAAGCTCGCGTCGAGATCGCGTACGCCGCAAGCTTCTTCGAGTGGTATGCGGGCGAGGCGCGGCGCCTCTACGGCGAGACGATTCCCGCAAGCGCCGCCGACAAGCGGCTGTTCTTCCTGCCGCGGGCGATCGGCGTGTGCGGCGCGATCACGCCGTGGAACTTCCCGTCGGCGATGCTCACCCGCAAGGCCGGCGCGGCGCTCGCCGCGGGTTGCACCGTCGTCGCGAAGCCCGCCGAGCAGACGCCGCTCTCGGCGCTGGCGTTGGGACAACTCGCGATCGAAGCCGGCTTGCCGAACGGCGTGTTGAACATCGTCACCGGCGAACCGGCTGCGATCGGCGACGAGCTCCTGTCGAACCCGACCGTGCGCAAGCTGAGCTTCACCGGATCGACCGAGGTCGGGCGCCTGCTCATGCGCAAGGCGGCGACGAACCTCACGCGCCTCTCGCTCGAGCTCGGCGGCCACGCGCCCTTCATCGTGTTCGCCGACGCCGATCTCGAGCGCGCCGTCGAAGGCGCGATCGCCAGCAAGTTCCGCAACGCCGGGCAGACCTGCGTCTGCGCGAACCGCATCTACGTCGAGGAACCGGTCCGCGAGCGCTTCACCGCCATGCTGGTCGAGCGGGCAAGCAAGCTCGTCGTCGGCGATGGGCTCGTCGACGGCGTGCAGATCGGGCCGCTCATCGACGACGCGGCGGTGACCAAGGCGCTCGCGCACATCGACGACGCGCGATCGCACGGCGCGAAGGTGATGTGCGGCGGGGGACGCAGATCGATCGCGGGCAAGGCGAAGCGCTTTGTCGAGCCCACGGTCCTCGCTAGCGTGAAGCCCGACATGCTCTGCTGCCGCGAAGAGACGTTCGGCCCGGTCGCGCCGGTCTTGAGCTTCCAGGATGAGCGCGAGGCGATCGAATTGGCGAACTCGACGGAGTACGGATTGGCGGGATACCTCTACACGCGCGACGCGAGCCGGCTGATGCGCGTATGCGAGGCGCTCGACTTCGGCATCGTCAGCGTGAACGACGCGCTGCCCGCGACGGCGCAGGCGCCGTTCGGCGGGGTGAAGTGTTCGGGCTTCGGCAAGGAAGGCGGCCGCGCGGGGATCGAGGAGTACCTCGTGCGGAAGTTCGTCAGTTGGCGGTTGTGAGCCGCGCTGGTGGCGTCGCGCTCCGTTCGGTGTCAACGCGGAGGCGCGGCCTCCGCGGTGAACGGCTATCCGGTGAGCGTCAGTTGTTCGCGGGCGCCGTCGCTCGCTTCGCCTCGATGCGCTCTTCCGACGGCACGCGCACGTTGCTTGCCAGCCCCACGAGTTCGAGACCTCGGATGAACCAGTAGCTCATGTCGAACTGCCACCAGCGCAGGCCGTGGCGCGCCGACGTCGGGAACGCGTGGTGGTTGTTGTGCCAGCCTTCGCCGAACGCGAGCACGCCGAAGATCGCGTTGTTGCGGCTCTCGTCCTGGTTGTCGTAGGGCTGTGAGCCCCAGATGTGGCACACGGAGTTGATGCTCCACGTGACGTGGTGGCAGAAACAGATGCGGGCGAGGCCGCCCCACAGGAAGCCGAGGAAGGCGCCCGTCCAACTCATCGTGATGAGTCCCGCGATCGCCGCCGGCAGCACGAGGCCGAGCGCCACCCAGAGCGGGAAGAGACGGCTGAGGCGAACGACGAAGGGGTCGCGCGTCAGATCGCCGACGTAACGGACAAGTGCTTCATGATTGGTGCGGAAGAGCCAGCCGACGTGGGAGTGCATCACGCCCTTGAGCGCGCCGCCGAGCGAGGTTCCGTGCAGGTGCGGTGAATGCGGATCGCCTTCCGCATCGCTGTGCTGATGGTGGCGGCGATGTGCGGCGACCCAATAGAGAATCGGCCCTTGCAGGGCCATCGATCCGGCAACGGCGAGGAGCGCGGTGATCGGCTTGGTCGTGGCGAACGCGCGATGCGTAAACAGCCGGTGATAGCCGACGGTGATGCCCATCGCGCTGACCGTGTACATCGCGACGAAGAGAACGAGATAGGTCCAGTCGAACGCCACGCCCCAGAGGAGGACGATCGCGGCCACGAATCCGATGAGCGGCACCACGACCCCGAGCAGCGTGAGCACCTGGAGCTTGAGCGATGGTTTCGTGTGGTAGCGGTCGTCGCGCCCAGTGACGACGCGCGGCGATTCGGCAAGCCGCTCGGTGGCGGTGAGATCAACGGCTGGTTCGTGGCAACGGGGGAGCTCGGTCAGCGGCATCAGGACTCGGGGTGAAAGGCGAGAGCGGCAGGGTACGCCAACGAACGCCGCGGCGACGCGACTCGGTGGCGTTCCGATTCGAGGAAGAGAAGTCCGACATCGTCGGCCGCGGCGGCGCACGCGAGCCTATGCAGGCAGCGCAAACGCCGCATCGAGGTCGCCGCGCTCGAGCGCCTCGAACGTCGTCGGAGTCGGCAGGGCGAACCGATTGAGATCGCGCCGATGAAGGAGCAGCGTGCGGCCGTCGTCGAGTGCCGCCGCGAGCTTGCCGAGGAGTGCCATCCCGTCGCGCGTCGCGGTCTCGCTCGGCGAGTTGCCGAGGAGGTCGATCGCGGTCCACGTCGTGTGCTCCGCGATCGCGGCCCGCACCGCGGGCTGCGTGAAGCGCCGCGCGGCCTCGTCGCGCCGCGCCACGTACGGAGCGTCCGTGTCGATCAGCATGATGCGCGTCCCGTCGGCAAGCGTCACGCGATAGCAGACCGCGCGGTTCTTCGGCATCTCGGCGCGCTCGGATTGCTCGATCGGACCCGCGTTCTTCGCGATCGCTCCGTAGAGCGTGTCCTCGTCCCAGTCGCTCGTCGCCGTGCGGAAGAGCACGATCGAGCGCATGGGACCGATCCGCCGATTGCCGAGCAGGCGCCGCCGTGCGCGCCAGATGCCCAACGCGGCCGCAAGAAAAGCCAGAACCGCGAGGAGGACGATGTCGAAGACGGTCAGGGCCAGCATGGAGTTCGTTCGGCCGGAGCGTACCGCCGCGACGAAGCGAACCGCAGGCCCTCAGCGACAGGTCGCGCGAAGTTCGGGCGCACACGTGAATCTCCAACCGTGCGCGGGCGCGAACGGCGCCGAATGCGCTCACCTCTCGGCAGCCGCTGCGATCTTCCTTCGCGCGCGGTTCTTGCCGAGGAGCACGCCATGGGAACCACGCTGAATCTTCGCCGCCACGACATCACCGCTCGGGCTCTCGCAGTCGGCGTCGCGTCGTTGCTCGCCGGAGGCGCGTGGGGGGTCGAGATTCCCGTCGCGAACCCGAGCTTCGAGTCTCCGAACCTCGCGACGTGTGAGTGGCTCGGCCCCGTCCCGGGCTGGGGAGTGACGGAGGGAGGCGTGTGGAACCCCGGGACCGGAACGACGTGCGCACCGCTCAACGGCTTCCCCAACGGCGTGCCCCACGGCGATCAGGTCGGATGGGTCAATACCGTCAACCAACCGTTGAAGCAGACGGTCGCCGTGACGGTGCAGGCGGGCGCGCAGTACACGCTGCAGGTCGATGTCGGTCGCCGCTCTGACGGATACCCGATGCAAAGCTACGCCGTCCGCCTCGTCGCGAACGGGATCGTGCTCGCGCAGGACGCCAACTCGCTGAGCCCCGCGCCGGGTTCGTTTCAGACTTCGACGGTGACGTTTACCGTGCCCGCCGATCATCCCGCGATCGGCGCCCCGCTCGAGATTCACCTTGTGCTGGTCGCCGGGCCGCAAGCCGATTTCGACAACGTGCACCTGTTCGCGACCGACGTCGGGGCGCCTCCCACGCCCGGTGACATCAACGGCGACAGCCACGTGGACGCCACCGACCTCGCGACGCTCTTGGGGGCGTGGGGACCATGCAGTCAATGCGCGACGTGCCCGGCCGACCTGAACGCCGACTGCGTCGTCGATGCAGCCGATCTGGCGGTCCTCCTCGGCGCTTGGACAGGTTGATGCTGATCCGACGATCGCGCGACGACACGCGCCGCGGCGGAGCGGCTGCAAGGCCATGAGATTCCTCCGCCGGCGACGAGCGCTCCAGCGACCGATTCGGGAACTTGTCGCCGTTCCGAGAGCCCGCGGCACGACGCGGGACGGCATGCCGAATCCGGCGCGGTCGTCATGCGCTCGGCACCGCATCGAAGCGATGGCCACGCGCTTGGGCGGCGAGAGAGACGGCTCGGTCGTTGCGGCCTGCGGGCTTGCGTTCCGCCCGAACCTGTCGGCGGGCGGTCGTCAAGCGTCGGAGCTGTCGGCCACGCGGGACATCAATCTGCGGTAGCGTCTGCGTTCGCCTTGGTTCGCTCGCGTTCGCACCGCTCTCGAGGACTCCCCATGAACCGCACTGGTCCCGTCGCTCCTTGGCTTCCGCATCTCCTCCGACCATTCGTCGCGGCCATTCTCGCGGTGGCCGCTGTCGTGCTCGGTGTGCCTTCGGCGCACGCCCGAGCCACCGACGCAGCGATCGCCAAGCCGCCCAACATCCTCATCATCTGGGGCGATGACATCGGCTACTGGAACGTCAGCATGAACAACCAGGGGATGATGGGCTACAAGACGCCCAACATCGATCGCATCGCGAAAGAGGGGGTGAACTTCACCGACTGGTACGGCCAGCAGAGTTGCACCGCCGGCCGCGCGTGCTTCATCACCGGCCAATCGGGCTTCCGGACCGGTCTGCTCAAGGTCGGATTGCCCGGGGCGAGGGAAGGCTTGCAGGCGCGCGACGTCACGATCGCCCAGTTGCTCAAGGCGCAGGGCTACATGACCGCGCAGTTCGGCAAGAATCACTTGGGCGACCTCGACGAGCACCTGCCGACGGCGCACGGCTTCGACGAGTTCTTTGGCTCGCTGTACCACCTCAACGCGGAGGAGGAATACGAGAGCCCGGATTACTTCAAGGATCCGGCGCTTATCAAGCGGTACCAGACGCGCGGCGTGATCCACTCATGGTCCCTGCCCGACGGCACGCAGAAGATCGAAAGCACGGGACCGCTCAGCAGGAAGCGGATGGAGACGATCGACGAAGAGATCACCCGCGCCTCGCTTGACTATCTCGACAAGGCGAAGGCGGCGGGCAAGCCCTTCTTCCTCTGGTGGAACTCCACCCGCATGCACATCCACACGCACCTCAAGCCGGAATCGGAAGGCAAGACGGGCTTGGGCATCTATCCCGACGGCATGGTTGAACACGACGGAATGGTGGGGCAACTCCTCGACAAGCTGAAGGAGTTGGGCCTTGAGGACAACACGATCGTCATGTACTCGACCGACAACGGCGCCGAGGTCGCGAGCTGGCCGGACGGCGGCTGCACCCCGTTCCGCGGCGAGAAGAACACGAACTGGGAAGGCGGCTATCGGGTGCCCTGCGCCATTCGCTGGCCCGGCGTCATCAAGCCCGGCACGGTCAACAACGACATCTTCGCCCACGAGGACATGCTTCCCACGCTGCTCGCCGCAGCCGGTGTTCCGGACGTCAAGGAGCAATTGCTCAAGGGCATGAAGGTCGGCGACAAGACGTTCAAGGTGCACCTCGACGGCTACAACATCACCGATGCGCTCGCCGGGAAGTCGCCAAGTCCTCGCCGAGAGTTCTTCTACTTCAACGACGACGGCTCGCTTGTGGCACTGCGATTCGACCAGTGGAAGCTCGTCTTCGCCGAGCAGCGTGCGCACGGCTTCGATGTCTGGCAGGAGCCGTTCGTTCAGCTGCGGCTGCCGCGACTCTTCAATATCCGCGCGGACCCGTTCGAGACGTCGGAGCACGCGTGGACAAACTGGAAGTGGCGCGTCGACCACGCGTTCCTCCTCGTCCCGGCGCAGCAGTACGTCGCGCAATTCCTCGCGACCTTCAAGGAGTTCCCGCCGAGCCAGAAGGTCGGCAGCTTCTCGCTTGAGAGCGTGCTGGAGAATTTGTCGCGCGGGGCGAGCGACAGGTAGTCGACGCGGTGCGGGCGGGCCGCTCGCAAGCTTGACGGCGGGCCGACGCGCGACGAGCGAAGCAGCGCCGATCGACGCGCGAGCGGACATCGAAATGAACGCGGGGCCGCGCCATGCGCGGCCCCGCGTCTATCGTCTCCGTGGAGCGCCGATCAGCCTTCGTCTGCTTGCAGGAAACTCTGCAGTCGCTGACGGCGAACCGGGTGCTGCAACTTGCGAATCGCCTTCGACTCGACCTGCCGTACGCGCTCGCGCGTCACCTTGAAGATGCGGCCGACCTCCTCGAGGGTGTAGGTGTAGCCGTCGCCGATGCCGTAGCGGAGCTTCAGGATCTCGCGCTCGCGATAGGTCAGCGTCTTCAGCACGTCGTTGATGCGCTGACGCAGCATGTCGTTCGTCGCCGACTCCGACGGCGACTCCTGTCGCTCGTCCTCGATGAAGTCGCCGAAGTGCGAGTCTTCGCTCTCGCCGACCGGACGATCGAGCGAGATCGGATGACGCGAGATCTTCATCACGCGCCGAGTCTCTTCGATCGGCATCTTCGCCTTCATCGCGATCTCTTCCACGGTCGGCTCGCGGCCGAGCTCCTGGAGGAGGTTCTTCTGGATGTTGCGCAGCTTCGACATCGTCTCGATCATGTGGACCGGGACGCGGATCGTGCGGGCGTGATCGGCGATCGCGCGGGTGATGGCCTGGCGGATCCACCACGTCGCGTACGTCGAGAACTTGTAGCCTCGCTTGTACTCGTACTTGTCGACCGCCCGCATGAGACCGGTGTTGCCTTCCTGGATGATGTCGAGGAAGGGCAGACCGCGATTGCGGTACTTCTTCGCGATCGAGACGACGAGTCGCAGGTTGCCGCCTGACAGATCGCGCTTCGCCTGCTCGTACTCGCCGAACACGCGCTCGATGTCGCGCACGTGCTTGTCGAGGTCCTCCGGATCCGACAGCGCGAGGTTGCGGAGGCCGTCGAACTCCTCGCGCATGACCATCACGTCCTCGGGGTCGTAGCGATCCGGATGCTTGTCGGCCTTGGCGAGATTGCGGCTCAGGTCGCGGATCTTGCGATTGATCGCCTGCAGCTTGCGCAGGAGCGGCTGGATGCGCCCGGTGCGCAGGCAGCACTCCTCAAGCAGCGTCGCGAACTTGCGGCGGCGCTTGCGGATCTCGGCGAGGATCTCCTCGCGGGCTTCCTTGGTGAGCGACTTGCTCGACGCATCCGCTTCCATGCGATCCCAGAGCTGGCGATTGAGGTCGAGCAGCTTCTGCACCGTCTGGAGATTCACCGGGATGCGTGCCGCGATCTTGTCCTTCGCGTTCTCCTCCGCGGTCGAGATGCGCATCGTGCGATCGAAGGGCAGCGATCCTTCGTGCACCTGGCGCAGGATCTCGATCGCCTGCGTCGCCGCGTAGTCGGACTCGAGCGTCTTGCGCCGGAAGATCATGCGCGTGGTCTCGATCTTCTTCGCGAGACGGATTTCCTCTTCACGGGTGAGCAGCGGAATCGTGCCCATCTGCGTGAGGTACATGCGAATCGGATCGTCGATGCGCTTGCTGCCGGGCTCGGAGATCGCCTGCTCGACGGCGGCCTGGGTGTCCTCGTCGAGCGCTTCCTCCTCGACAGCGCCCGCGGGCTCCTCGGGGTCGATCGGGTCGCCGAGATCGATCTCCGGCTCACCCATGTCAAGCGGCACATCGCTGTCGACGACGTCGTCGTCGATCATCTGCACCTTCGGCGTCTTGTTGCCCTTCTTCGGGTCGTCGCGCTGGAACTTCAGGTTCGTCTGCAGCGGCGCCGAGAACGGCGAGTAGCCGTTGCGGCGCACCTCGGGCTCGTCGATGAGCTCGATGCCGTTCTTGCGGAAGAGGACGAGCAATTCGTCCAGGCGATCCGGATCGACGTACTCGTCGGGCAGGCACGTATTGAGCTCTTCGTAGGAGATCCACTTGCGCGCGCAGCCGCGCTCAAAGAGCTGTCGAAGGACGTCGTACTGTTCGAGGGTGATGGTCACGGGAGGAGCTCCGAAGGGGGAGGAGAGTTCGGAAGCGGGTTATGGAACGGCAAGGAAACGCAAACAAAGAACGGACGATCCGCAGCTATCCGCGGAGCGAGCGCGGCACGACGGTGGCGTCGAGTCCTCGCTGGCGAAGTTGTGAAAGGCGGTCTTGCGCCGCAGCGAGGTCGAGTGACCGGGGCGAGGCGGGAGACCGATCGGAATCGGGTGAGTCGGCGGAGAAACGCGAGCGCTGGTCGAGCCGTTCGAGATCGGCGAAGGCGGTACGAAGGTGTTCCAGCGTCTCCCGGGCTACCTTGCCACGGCGGCGCTCTCCATCCAAGTAGAGGTCCGATGCTAGGCCCTTGAGGTTGGGCGATTCAAGCTCGGCAAGAAGTCGGGCGAGCGACGGCACGCTCCCGCCGTCGACGCAATGTCGCCAAGTCCGATAGACCTCTGCGAGGTCTTGATCGTGGAACCGGTCTGGCGCAAGGGCCTCGGTCATCGGCAGGGTGGCGACTTCCCCCTCAAACTCGAGCTCGACGGACTCATGGACGAGGTCCGGCGATGCGAGAAGCAGCCCGAGCAGCCCGCGCTCGGCAAGCCGTCGCGCCCGCGGAATGGGGGTGGACGCCGGACCGCACGCGGTGTTGGGATCGTCGGCATCGTGGTCGTCTCCGGTTCCGGGAGGAATCGCGCCAAGCGGGCGACCTTGATCGTCGCGGTTAAGGGTCGGCGAGCCGAGGCGAGAGGCATCGTCCGGAGCGGGCGAGGTTCCTTCGCGTCGCGGCTCCGGCCGACGCGGACGGGCCGCGGGCATCGCCGCTTCGATCTCCCGCTCCGAGACCCCGGTCAGATGGGCGAGCGATGCGATCACGAACCGCTTGCGGACGCCGCTCACCGACCCAAATCCGAGTTCCGCCAAACGCCCGAGCAGTGCCTCGAGCGACTGCTGACGACCGGAGAGACCGCTCCGCGCGCGGTACTCGGCGCGAAACCGCTCGACGAGGTACGCAAGCGCGTCGGTCGCGCCGGCGAGCGCGGCGCGGAAGCGGTCGACGCCGCCAGGCAACCGCAGCAGTTCGTCTGGATCGAGGTCGTCGGGAAGGGTGCAGACCTTCACGTCGATCGGCTCGCTGAAGAAGACCTCGACGCCACGGTCCGCGGCCTTCATGCCCGCCGCGTCGCCGTCGAAGAGAAGGATCACCGTGTCGCAGAGTCGTCGGAGCACGCGGGCGTGCTCGACGGTGAGCGCGGTGCCCAGCGTCGCGACGACGTTCGTGATGCCCGCTTCGTGGCAGGCGATGACGTCGGTGTAGCCCTCCGTGACGACCGCGACGCGGGACTTGATGATCGACTGCTTCGCGAGATGGATCCCGTACAGCGACTTGCTCTTGTGGAAGAGCGGCGACTCGGGGCTGTTGATGTACTTCGGCTCGTCCTCGGCGCGGATCTTCCGGCCGCCGAACGCGATGGCGCGGCCGAGCTCGTCGAAGATCGGGAAGACGATGCGATGTCGCAGGAGGTCGGCGCGCCCGTTGCGGCCGTCGCGGATGAGGCCAGCCGCGAGGAACGCCTCGATCGGCGGCGGCGCTTCGCGGCCGCCGCCCTGGGCCGCGTGCGATTCGAGCCGCTTGAGGGCCGCGGGGAGCGCGTCGCGGCGGTCGGGGGCATAGCCAAGCTGGAACGCCTCGATCATCGCGGGGGCGATGCGCCGCTCCTCGATCGCGAGGCGAGCGACTTCGCCTTCGTCGTCGACCAACATCCGTCGGTAGAACCGAAGTGCGATCGCGTTCGCTCGCTGGAGATCATCCTTGCGCGGCGCGCCGTCGCGCTCGCGGCGCTCGAATCGATCGGTCAGTTCGATGCCGGCACGGCCGGCGAGATGACGCAGCGCTTCGCCGAACGTCATCTTGTGGAAGTTCATGACGAAGTCGATCGCGTTGCCGGCGGCGCCGCACGCAAAGCACTTGTAGAACCCGTCGCCCTTGTGCGTGACGACCGACAGCGATGGCGAGCGGTCGTCGTGGAAGGGGCACAACCCGACGTGCTCGCGCCCCTTCGGCTTGAGCGCGACGTGTTCGCTCACGAGCGCAACGAGATCGGTCGCGCTCAACACGCGATCTCGATCACTGGTTCCGGTTGCGCCGTGGCTCATGGTTCATCGAAATCCATAATGCGCCGGGCCATACGCTGCCCAAGCGCGTGCATCCACCGAACGCGCGAAAAGCCTCGCGCCGCCTCGGCCTCCCCTCTGGTTCAGAGACAGGTGAAAGCGGCCGCCGACTCTGGCCGCCAACCATCCGCCCAAGCGACTGCCTCCGTCGTTGTTCCGTACAGCGCGGAACGAGTTCGGTGGCGTTACTCCTTGTCGCCAGATCGGTCCAATTCGTCCGAGTGCCTCGCCGTCATCGCCAGTGGTCTGTGCCGGGATGGATGCTCAAGACAAACTCCCAGGACGAACTCCCAGGATGAATCCCGGCATGTACCCCGGCATGAAAACGGGCGTGCGTGCGCGTCCGAGTCTCCGCCTCGGAACACGATCACGGCGACGGGCCAGCATCCGGAGATCCGGATCACGGTGATCGTTGCCGCAATGGCCTCGGTTCGTTCGCTCTGGCGGGCGTGGCATGCGGAGTCAGAGGCAGCGCGATATCGCTGCGTGTTCCCACGGACGTTCCGCACCCATACTGGCGAGCACTCCTTGCGGCAGCCTCTGCGTGCGCACCGGTACGAAAAACGGCGTGCGAAGGCAGGGGCGTCGGAGGAGACGAACCGAGAGCCTCACGCGCGCTCGGTTCAGTTGAATCGAGCGGGCTCTCATCGGGTTGTGCCGCTCGGCCGTGGGTCCGTGCGAATCGCACAGCGGCGGAACGGGGTGTTCGAGACGGAGCGAGTAGGCTTGTTCGGCGTCGCGAGGGACGCGTCGAACCCCGGAATCGTCAACGAACGACCCAAGCCTACGTCGGATGAAACATTCGTCAACTGGCGCGTTCGGAATTCGCGGAAGAAACACGTCACGCATCTTGACTTCGCGATGGTGAGTTGTTCCTGCGTGGCTCGCGCGCCCAAAGAGAAGGACCTTCGCTCGGGCGAAGGTCCTTGGTCGCATAGAAATTGTTCGAGTATTCACGCGCTCGGAGGTGTGTCGCCGTGAGCGGCTCGCAGCCCGGGCGCCGGTCGCGCCGCAACGCCGAAACGCCGCTCCGCAGACATGCGGCGGCGCAGCGACGTCGCGTCGGTTAGACCGCCTCGCCGGCGGCCTTCCGTCGCGTGTAGGCATACTTGCGCTTGATCGGCTTCGTCACGAGACCCTGACGAATCGCACGGACGCTGGCCTTGATGCGCATCGGGCTGCCGTCGATGACTGCGGTGACGGCCTGGAGATTCGGCTTGAATCGGCGAGCCTTGATCGACGTGGTCTTCACGCCGACGCCGCCCAAGTACTTGGCCTTGCCGCGGTACTGGCAGGTGTTGCCGCGAACGGTTCGGGCGCCGGTGAAGTGGCAGACGCGAGGCATGAGTAGCTCCAAAATCGAAAGGCGGGTCCAAGCGAAGCCCCGCAGAATAGCGGAACTCGGACGACGCGCCAAGAACAAGACCGCGTCCCGGCGGCTGGACATCGGCGCCGGAGCCGGGCTTCGCGTCCGCCGGTCAGGCCTTCAGGTCGGCAGGGGTCTCAAACCCGGCAGCGCCAAGGACGCGGCGCAGCCCGGCGACGTCGTCCGGTCCAAACCGACCCGGCGAGTGGCTGTCGAGGTCGAGAACCGCGACACACGCACTCTCGCGTCGCCCTTCGCACGGACCAACCTGCGTCCGCGTGGATCGGGCGATGGAGGTGGCGGCGGCGGACCGGGTGCCGGAGTCGGAAACGGGGAGGTCTCCGCAGACGCCAGTTCCGTCACCGAGAAATACCGGTACGACCACCTCGGCGCGGTCGCGGGGGTCGCAGGCGACGTAGGCGGAGCCGAGCTCCGCCACGTCGCGCACGAGCTGGATCTGTCCGCTGAGGAACCCGCGGCCACAAACGCCGTGAAGTCCGATGGGGGAGCAAGCGGGGGTGTTGCGTGAGGGGCCGAGGACAAGTTCGGTCACCGTACCGCCGTCGTCGTAGACCGGGAGATAGAAGCCGACCCACGACACGCCCGCTGGGGACAGGTGTTCCCAGAGCGAGTCGACCACCGCGCGCATGCGGGCTTCGGCGGACCCCGAGGAGCCGCGCGTCGTGACCGCTGCGGCCGCCAGTGCGTAGCGTCGAGCGAGCGCCGCGGAGGCGGCCTCGGTCGACACCGACATCATGCCGACTCCTTGGTGAGGCGCCGGGCGATTTCCTTGAGCGGCTTCTTCTGCTCGATCGCCGCGGAGTCGAGCACATAGGTCGTGCTCGAGTTGTCCATCTCGGGCAGTTGGTACATAAGGTCGATCATGATCTCGTCGACGACCGCGCGGAGGGCGCGAGCACCCGTGCGCCGGCGAAGAGCGCGTTCGGCAATGAGCTGGAGCGCGTCCTGCGAGAACTCCAGGCCGGCGCCCTCGATCGAGAAGAGATGCTGGTACTGGCGCACCAGCGCGTTCTTCGGCTCGGTGAGGATCGAAACCATTGCATCGACGCCCAACGGCATCAGCGGGCAGAGCACCGGAAGTCGGCCGACGAGTTCGGGGATCATGCCGAACTCGAGCACGTCCTCGGGGGTGATCTGCGACAGCGCACGAGCGTCGTCCTGCAGGCGATCTTCCGCGGTGGCGCCGTCGCTATGGAATCCGATGCGCCGCTTGCCGAGGCGCCTGCGGATGATGTCCTCCATGCCGACGAACGAGCCGCCGCAGATGAACAGGATGTGCGTCGTGTCCATCTGGATGTACTGCTGCTCGGGATGCTTGCGGCCTCCCTGCGGCGGCACGTTGGCCACGGTGCCTTCGAGCATCTTGAGGAGCGACTGCTGCACGCCCTCGCCGCTCACGTCCCGGGTGATCGACACGTTCTGGCTCGTCTTGCCGATCTTGTCGATCTCGTCGATGTAAATGATGCCGCGCTGCGCCGCCTCGAGGTCGTAGTCGGCGGCCTGCAGCAGCTTGAGCAGGAGGTTCTCGACGTCTTCACCGACGTAGCCGGCCTCCGTCAGCGTGGTGGCGTCGCCGATGGCGAACGGCACGTTGAGAATGCGGGCGAGGGTGCGGGCGAGGAGCGTCTTGCCGGTTCCGGTTGGGCCGACGAGGAGCACGTTCGACTTGTCGAGCTCGACCTGCGACTCCTCGTTCTCTGCGTGCATCAGTCGCTTGTAGTGATTGTGCACCGCGACGGCGAGGGCTCGCTTCGCGTGCTCTTGCCCGATGACGTACTGGTCGAGGAATTCCTTGATCTGACGAGGAGCGGGGATCGTCGCGAAGAGCGGCCGCGCGCTCTGCACGCGACGCTTCTCCTGGCGAAAGATGTTCTGGCAGAGGTCGGTGCAGTTGGAGCAGATGTAGACGTCGCCCGGTCCTTCCACCATCGGGCCGACCTCGCGCGAGGTCTTGCCGCAGAAAGAACAGGTCGTCACCTTGCGGCCGCGGAAGCCGCTGTCGCCGCCGGTCCCACCACCGGAGCCGCCACTACCGGGTCCACCACCGCCGCCGCCGCCACCCGACGCGCCGCCGCCGCCACCGCCGAGGTAGTCACCTTCCCGGCCGCGTCCCGGGCGCGGGCCTCCCGGACCGCCCGGCGATCCAAGCGCGTTTGTCGGATTCGGTCGCTGCGACGAATCATGGCTCGTCGGTGCGGGCGGCGTGGCGCTCGTGGTGGCCGGAGTCGGTGCGTGAGGGCGGCGCGGCGTCGAATTGCTCATGGAGTCCTCTGAGGCGGCAAAGTGCCGCCCGTGGCGCGGGATCGTTCGTCGGTCGGGTCTGGTGCGTTCGAAGTTGCGCTCGAGAAGTGCGCAGGTCGGGGGTTGTCAGCGTCCTTCTTCGTCAAAACCCGCCGCTCCTCGTGGGACATCACCCGTTGGGCTTCGATGTCGCCATGCTCGCTGGCTCGTCTCATCGAGCCTTCGGACCGATAGTTGCGGAGTGTATCGGGCGAAGTTGTCCGTCAGTTCAGCGCATTTCGATTCTCCGCGCGAGACGGCACGCGCCGAATCGCACGAATCGCTCCGCCGTCGCCCCCGGCCCGCGTCACTCCTGTGAGCCTTGGCGGCGACCGGACTCCTCCCAGCCGCCCTTGGTCCGTTCGTCCCGATTCTGGTCGCGGGCGCGGCCCACCACGCTCGCCTTGGCGCGGGCGAACTCCTCGTCGTCGAGTTCACCCCGACGATGCATCTGGCGCAACTCTTCCAGCGTGAAGCCGGCCGACTGCGGCGGGCCGCCGCGCAACATTCGGCGGACGAACACGATCACGAACCAGCCCACCACGACGACCACGAGCAGAAGCGCGAGCCAGGGCGCGAGCGAGAGGAACAGATTGGCCGCGCCGCCGCTCGCGCCACCAGTCGGAGGCGGAACAGTCGATACGAGCGGAAGTGACGTCGCCGGACCTGTCACTCGCGGATTCCCTCTGGCCGCGGACGCTCACCGTTGCTGGCCATGACCGCCTCGCTTCCGGGCGCTGCGTCGCGACGCGGCGAACGCGCCGGGCCGCAATGCAGGCGCGTTCGTGCGGTCAGGACTTCTTCGACTTCGCCGACGGCTGCGCCGGCACCGCGATGCCGCGGGCCTCGGCCTTCGCCTGGACTTCCTTGTTCCAATCCTCGGCGGGAATATCGACGACGCTCGCCTTCTCAAGGATGCGGTCCGCGGTCTTGTGCTCGCGAAGCTGAAGCGCGAGTTCGTTCAGGCCGCCCGACTGGGCGAGCTGCGACCGGACCTGATCGGGCCGGATGCCTTGGCTCTGCGCAATCTGATGGATGCGGCCAGCGACTTCCTGCTCGGTGACGCGCACGTCGAACTGCTCGGCGAGGCGGGCCAGCACGAAGAAGAGGCGCAGACGGTTTCGGACCTGCGTCTCGCTTCCGCCGCGGAGTTCCGCGAGTCGTTTCTCGACCTGCTCGGGCTCCATGCCGTGATGCAGCAGTTCGACGCGCTGCCGAGCGATCGCGCGGGTCATCTGCGCCGCGGAGAGTCGCTCGGGCAGCGGGAAGTCGATGTGCTCGAGCAGCCACTCGAACACCTGCTCGCGCTGCGCGGCGAGTTGCTCCGCGTCGCGGCGCTGCTCCAGCGCGAACTTCACCTGCTCGCGCAAGATTTCCTCGGTGCCGAGGCCGAACTTTTCGACGAGCTCCGCGGGCGTCGCCGGCGTGATGCGCTCGGCGGCCCGCGGCGTGTAGGTGATCGTGAGCGGCTTGTTTCGGACTTCCTCGCGCTCGTGATGGGCCGGGCCGACCGCGCGGAAGATCGCGGTGTCGCCGACCTTCTTGCCTAACAACGCGTCGGTGACCCCCTCGATCAAAAGTCCGAGCACTTGGCCCTGTCCCTCGTCCTCCACCGCGGGCACGACGACGAGCGCTTCCTCGGTCTCGAAGAAGGTTCCGTCGGCGCCGTCGAGGCGAACCTCGGCGCGACCGACCATGCGATCGAGATGTTCAAAGGGTCCGTCGATCCGCTGCGGCGTGCCCCAGCGGTATCGCTGGCGGAGGAGCTCCTGGTCGATGTGCTCGTCGGTCACGTCGGCCACCGGCTTCTTCACGGTGATGCCGTCGAGGTTCGGAATCGCGAACGGCGGCACGACCTCGACGTCGACCGTGAAGGAGTAGGGCTGACCGCGCACGAGGTCGGCCGTGAGCGACTCCTCGGTCATCTCGGGGTCGCTGACTGGGCGGATGTTCTTCTCCTGCAGCGCCTTCGAATAGGCGTCCGCAACGAGTTGGTTGCGCGCTTCCTTCAGGAGCGCGCCCCCGAAGCGCTTCTCGAGGAGCGCTCGCGGGGCCTTTCCCTTGCGGAAGCCGGGCAGCGCGGTCTCGTTCTGGAGCGTGCCGAAGCTCAGCTCGATGCGATCGTCGACCGCGTCGCTCGGGATGGTGATCGAGATGCGTCGCGTCGTCGGGCTGGTTTCCTCGACGGTGACGGTGTTCGGCGTGGCTTCGGTCGCGGTAGTCATGGTCGGAAGAGGATGAGTCAAAAGGGGACAGGTCGAGCGGTCGGAATCGCTGAGGCGAAAGGGTCGGAGTATACGGGCAGCGGCGCCATCCTTGGAACGATTCCTCGCAACGGGTCCGCGGCGAGTCCGGCAACGAAAAGCCCCGGTCGCGGACCGGGGCTACGGTGGATCGGGCGAATCGCCCGCTTCAGCGGAGCAAGTTCAGCGGAGCAGAAGCATCTCGGCGTACGTCGGGAGCGGCCAGAGGTCGCACGGCATCGTCCGCTCGAGCTCGTCGCAGATCTGCCGGCACTGCTGCATCGCCGGGAACAGGTCATCGCGGATCTGCCGCATGTGCTTCTCCGCGTCTTCGACGTGCTTCGACTCCGCGGATTCGACCGCGCCGATCGCCTGTCGGAGCAGGGCGACCGACTGCACGTGCTGCCGCAGCGCGTTCTCGCTGTCGGGGCATTCGACGCCGACGGCCTGGCTGCCGCTGACCGCGTCGGCCAACTCGGCCTGATACCGCACCGCGGCTGGCAGGATCTGGGTGCGCACGATCGTCGCGAGCGTGCGAGCCTCGATGCGCATGACCTTCACGTACTGCTCGACAAGGATCTCGTAGCGGGCCTTGAGCTCGCGCGCCGAGAACACGTTGTACTTCGCGAAGAGGTCGAGCGACTTCTTCGACTTGAGCACGGGCAGCGCCTCGGCGGTCGAGGGCAAGTTCGGTAGTCCGCGCTTCGCGGCCTCGGCGTGCCATTCCTTCGAGTAGCCGTTGCCGTCGAAGCACACTCGGCGGTGCTTCTTGATGACATCCTGGAGCACGGACTTCACGGCGGCCTCGAGCTTCGCCGGCGACGGATTCTTGCCCGCCTTCTTCTCGAGCGCCACGGCCATCGCGTCGAGGCTCTCGGCGATGATCGTGTTCAGCACCGTGTTCGGCCATGCGACGGCCTGCGAGCTTCCGACCGCGCGGAACTCGAACTTGTTGCCGGTGAAGGCGAACGGCGACGTGCGGTTGCGATCGCTCGAGTGTCGCGGCAACTGGGGCAGCGTGCATGCGCCAAGGTGAAGTTCGCCGCCCTTCGCGGTGCGCTTCGCCTGTCCGGATTCGAGCTGGTCGAGGATGTCGCTCAGCATGTCGCCGAGGTAGATCGACATGATTGCCGGCGGCGCCTCGTTCGCGCCCAGACGATGGTCGTTGTGGGGGCTCGCGATCGACGCGCGGAGCAGGTCGGCGTGCGTGTCGACCGCGCGGATGACCGCGCAGAGGAACACGAGGAACTGCATGTTCGTGTGCGTCTCCTCGCGCGGGTCGAGGAGGTTGATGCCGGTGTCGGTCGCGAGCGACCAGTTGTTGTGCTTGCCGCTGCCGTTCACGCCGGCGAACGGCTTTTCGTGCAGCAGGCACTCGAAACCGTGCGTCGGAGCGGCGCCGCGGAGGACGTGCATCGTGACCATCTGGTGATCGCTGGCCACGTTGGCGCTTTCGAACGTCGGAGCGATCTCGTACTGGCCGGGCGCGACTTCGTTGTGCCGGGTCTTGACCGGCACGCCGAGCTCGAAGAGCCGCGCCTCGACGTCGGTCATGAACGCGAGCACGCGCTCGTTGATCGAGCCGAAGTAGTGGTCCTCGAGCTGCTGACCCTTCGGCGGAGCGGCGCCGACCAGCGTTCGCCCGCAGATGGAGAGGTCGAGTCGCTCGCGCACCAGGTCGCGATCGACGAGGAAGTACTCTTGTTCGCACCCGAGCGTCGTCATCACCCGCGAGACGCCGACGTCGGTGCCGAAGATCTTGAGGATGCGCATTGCCTGGCGCGACACTGCCTCGATCGAGCGAAGGAGCGGAGTCTTCTTGTCCAAGGCTTCGCCGGTCCAACTCACGAATGCGGTCGGAATGCACAGCGTGCAGTGCTCGCCGGTGCGGAGCAGGAACGCGGGGCTCGTGCAATCCCACGCGGTGTAGCCGCGGGCCTCGTAGGTGTCGCGAATGCCGCCCGAGGGGAAGCTCGACGCGTCGGGCTCGCCTTGGATGAGCTGGCTGCCGCTGAACTTCTCGATCGCGCTGCCGTCGCCCGCGACCGAAAGGAACGCGTCGTGCTTCTCGGCGGTGGTGCCGGTGAGCGGCTGGAACCAGTGGCAGTAGTGCGTCGCGCCGTGCTCGATCGCCCAGTCCTTCATCGCGATCGCGACGGTGTTCGCGATGGCCGGGTCGAGCGGCGTGCCTTGCTTGATCGTCCGCTGCAGGTTCATGTAGACGTCAGGCGGAAGGCGCTTCAGCATGACGTCGCCGGAGAACGTGAGCGAGCCGTAGCTGTCACTGGCGCGGAAGGGCTGCGTCGTGGGATCCATGGAGGTCTCGTGCGTGGTGGTTCGAGGTTGCATGAGGGTGTGTCGGTGTCGATCAGGCGAAGGGGCGACGCGAAGGGACGGGCGATAGGTCCAACCGGGTGCGTGGGTTCGCCGAGTTGGCCAAGCCTGGACGAGGCCCGAATTATCGGCCAAGAGCCTTGAAAAACAAGGTCACTGGCGGCCCGGAAACGACGGTTCGGCGCTCGAGGTTGGCCGCCGAAACCCATTCTCCAGCGTTCCGGCGGTGCCGTCGGCTGTCGCCAACGTCCGCGAGGCTAACCGATCACGCTCCGGCGGCGCGACACGTAGTCCCACACGACGAAGCGATCGAGTTCCTGGCCCGCGGTGAAGAGCACGCGGCCGCCCGTCGACTCGGCCATCGCGTGGGCGAATCGGACGTCTTCTTCGGACTGGTTCCAGTTCGGCAGGAGCATCACGTTCAGCGTGATCCGGTCGCGCTTGCACGCGAGCGCCTCGCGTAGCGTCGCCTGCTCGGTGCGCGGATCGGGCGGATAGAGGAGGAGCAACTGGTCGTCCTCGAAGTGCGCGGTCGGCAGTCCGTCGGTGAGGAGGACGATCTGCCGATTCGGTGTGTCGCTGGCGGCGAGGATCTGTCGCGCCATGCGCAGCGCCCGCTGGATGTTCGTGAAGTGGAGCGGCAGGTCCATCTCGGTGATCGATGGATCGCTCATGTCGGCGCGCAGCCGGACGATCGGGTCGAACACGCTCACCGGCTTCGGCATGAGCGTCGCGATCTCCGACGGAGCGACTCGCCGCGCGAGCGAGTACATCTCGATGAACTCGAGACGGTCGCCGGGATACTCGCGCCGGATGAGCCCGTCGAGCGCCAGCGCCATGCGCTTGCACGCGACGTATTGGCCGCCGTACCGCATCGAGCCGGACATGTCCATGATGACGACGGTCGCGCACTTGGGCAGGTTGCGCGTGCGATGCACCTCGATGTCCTGCGAGCGCAGCTCGACCGGTCCCGGCTCGCGGGTACCACCGCCGTCGCGGGCCTCGCGCACCGCGGCGTTCACCAGCGATTGCGGAAAGTCGATGTGCGCCGGCGAGTCGCCGAACTCGTACGCCCGCGTCGAAGGCAGCTCGACGGCGCCGTCGCCGACGACGCGGCCGTCGTGACGCCCCGAGCGCGACGCCTGCAGGTCGCCGAAGATCCGCTCGAGGAGCCGCGACTGATATAGACGCATCGCCTTCGGCGTGAGGCGCAGTCCTTCCGGCGAGTCCTCGAGCCCTTGCTCCTCGGCCATGCGCCGCAGCAGGTCGTTGACCCGTCGTTGCAGATCGCGCACCTGTTCGACGTCGGCCTCGCCGGCGAAGCGCGACAGCGCTTCGAGGTCGATGATCGCGGGCTTCGCGTTCTTCAGCGCCTCGCGGAGCTGCTTGAGCAGTCGCTCGATCGTCTCAAGCTCCTCCTTGACTTCGACGGCCTGCTCCGGCGTGAGCGGGGTGCGGCCGACGAACGTCCATCGCGACGCGAGCTGCTCGATCTCGTAGCGCTTGCCGACGTCGGCAATGAGTCGCAACAGTTCGCGTGCGAACTCCGACTGCTCGTCGGCGCGATCCCAGAGTTTCTCGAGCGCCGGGATGTTCTCGTCGGCGATCGCCTTCGCGAACGGTTTCTGGAGCGCCGTCGGCGGACGAATCGCCGCAGCGCGATCGAGCACGCGACGCGCGATGTCGTTGCGCGCTCCCGACGTCTCGTAGGTCTCGAGGATCGCCCGCTTGCGGGCCTCGAGAAGCGCGATGAGCGACTCGAGACTCGGGCCGAGCCCCTGGATCTGCGACGGGTCCAGGCGAATCGCGTTCGCCAGTTCCTCCGGCGTGAATCGGCGCGGTCGACCGTAGGCCAGCAGGTGGTCCATCGCGCCGGACACGAGATCCGGCGCCGATTCGTTGGGCGAGCCGAACTTGATCGGGTCGTAACCGAGATAGGTGTGCGTCAGCGGCATTCCGGTCGCAGCGTAGGCGGCGAGTCGTCGGCGCGCGAATGGTGCTGGCAGGCTGCACCGGGACCGCTTGCCGCAGGAAAAGCGCGACGCCGGCGTGTGGCGCCGGCGTCGCGCGAACGGACGAGAACGGGTTCTTTCTCACTCAACCCCAGGCGCCGAGCAGGATCCCGAGATCGCTCGCGCCGGTCGTGCCGTCGCCGTCGAGATCGGCTGCGGGGCTGCCCCAGGCACCGAGGAGCATTGCGAGATCCTCGGCGTCGACTTCGCCGTTCTGATCGAGATCGGCCGGGTTGGGCGACGCGTCGATCGTGAACGTCACCGGCGCCGAATCGAGGTACGTGCCGTTGCCGTCCCACGCGACGATCGTCACGTCGTACATGCCCTGCGCACTTGCTGCCACGATCTGTCCATGCGGATGTCCGCCGACGCCGACATGCAGGCTTTGGCTGATCGCGTCGCCGCCGCTGCTGAGCGCTTCCGGCATCACTTCGCCCGTGCGCTCGTCGGTGTGCGCCCACGTGAGGACGCAATCGCCGCCGTCGAGCGGCGTGACGTCGACGATTCGGTAGTAGAAGTCGCCGCCGGTGAGGAGGCCGGACTTCGCGAAGAAGTCGCTCGTCAGCGCGAGGCCCGTGCCGGTGAGCTGGCCGGCGAGCGGACCATCGGGGAACGTGCCGGGCAACCGAAGTACGAACGGAGCTTCACCGTCGATGATGCGCCCGCTGTCGTCGATGAACATGTCCGCCTCTTCGCGGTAGTAGCCGACGACGATAGAGATCTGCTCGCCGGGCGTGCCGGTCGGCGTGGCGACGGTGGCGTGATGGTGATGGTGCGCGCTGGCGATCGACGAGAGGGCGAGCGAAGCGAGCGAGGTGGTGAGAACGATGCTGATTTTCATAAGAGCTCCTTTGAGCTTCGTGATCAATGAGTGAGGAAATGCCATGAACCGAGAGCCGCGCGAGACGCGCGCGGGACTCTTCACCCCGGAGGGGTTTCAGCCTGTTGATGCGATGTTCGATCGGAGGCGGCGATCAGCTGCGCGGGGGCGGCGGATCTATCGCGAGCGACGGAGGATCGGGGCAGCCGATGTCGGCGACGGTCGCCATCGCGACGTGCGTCGCTTCGGGCGGCGTCGTCGCGGGTGCGGCGGCGAAGAGCATCACGCTCGAAGCGCCGACCTGGATCTTGGACTTCGCCTTGCAGGTGGAGGGATCGACAGCTGTGGCCGGTCGCTCGTGCTCGCAACAGCAGGCGCCTTGCGCGCTCGCTTCCGCGCTCGCCTGAGCCGCGAGCAGCTCCGTCGCCCACGCCGGCGGGGTGATGCCGTTCGCGCGGGCCCATGCGAGACGTTCGTGGGCCGTGTGGCAGCAGCAGTTCGTCCAACACTCCGCGGCGCTCCCGCAGCCGCATCCGCAGTCCTCGCACGGGAACCGATCGCCGGGAACTCGCACCGTCGGCCATGTCGCGCCGGCGAGCGCCGTCGCGAGCGCGATCAACGCTGCGACGAAGCGCGACCATTGCACGTGCCGGCGGTGTCGACTCCTCACGGTGGCCAGAGCCTATCCGGGCGGTGCGGTGCGGGCAACGCTCGCTGGATTGCTGCGAGCGCTCAGGATTGGAACTCGATCCGACCGCGCCGTTCGACGCGCGATATCCGATCGGTCGCCCAGAGTCCCGCGAGCACGAACTCGACGCAACTCGCCCGCACGGCAGCGTTCTCCGCCGCGTTCACCTCGAACGCCTTGTCCCACACCGGCGGCACGCGCTGGATGCGCTCGGCATACGTCGACGACGGCAGCATGTCGCCGACCTCGATCTTCACGCCCTTGCGAAAGATGCCCGCGATCTCCTCGAGCCCGTGCTTGCTCACGTACTCCTCGAACACCACCTTGATCGCCTGCGCGACGATCGCGTCAAGCACCTGCTTCTCGCCCATCTGGTGCGAGCCCATCAGGTCGAGCTCGAGCTTGCCGGCGGCGCTCGCCTTCAGGTGCGCGAGATCGCTGATCCGCGGAACCGCGGGACGCTCGCGATGCCGGATCGCCCGCAGTCGCGCGGAGCTCACCATCGTTCGGTAGTTTGCGGCGCTGAATCGCGCGCTCACGCCGGACGCGTGATCGACGAACTTCGACTTGCGGGCCGCGACGGAGATCTCCTCGATGATCTCCTCCATGAACGGAGGCACGAGTACGGGCCATGCGCCCGAGTCGGCGTCGCCGTCGTCGAGCTGCGCGATCGCCTCCTGCCGCGTGATCCGCATGCCCGCCTCGCGGTCGAGCGGATAGTGCGTCTGGATCGTCGAGCCGATGCGGTCCTTCAACTGCGGGATCACCTTGCCCGAGCGGTTGTACGTGCTCGGGTTCGCGCTGAAGAGGACGCACACGTCGAGATCGAAGCGGATCGGATAGCCGCGGATCTGCACGTCGCGCTCTTCGAGGATGTTGAAGAGCCCGACCTGCACCTGCTCGTCGAGGTCGGGCAACTCGTTCATCGCGAAGATGCCGCGATGCATGCGCGGGATGAGGCCAAAGTGCAGTGCTTCCTCGGCGCCCATGCTGGTGCCGCGGGCGAGCTTCGCCGGATCGATCTCGCCGATCACGTCGGCGAACTTCGTGCCCGGCGCGAGGCGCTCGGCGTAGCGGTGATCGCGATGCCACCACGCGATGCGCACGTCGTCTGCTGGCGTGTCCGCGAGGAAACGCCGCGCCTGCGCCGTGACCGGACGCGTCGGATCCTCGTGCACCGGACATCCCGGAAGGTCGACGAACGGAATCCACTCGTCGAGAAAGCGCGGAAGCATGCGCATCAGGCGGCTCTTCGCTTGGCCCTTCTCGCCGAGGAAGAGGAGATCATGGCCCGAGAGGATGCCGTGCACGAGCTCCGGGATCACGGTGTGCTCGTAGCCGACGATGCCCGGGAAGAGCTCGTCGCCCAACTCGAGCATGCGGACGAGGTTCGAACGCAGCTCCGACTTGACGCTGCGCGAGCGCCAGCCGGAGGTCCGCAGGTCCGCGAGCGTGGACGGCGCGGGCGACGGTCGATGGGACACGGTGGACATGGCCGAGACTGTACGCTCGCCGGCACGACCGCTCCCCGTTGCGCGATCGATCAACGGTCGGCGGGATCGTCGACGAACGCCGTCGTGCGGGTGATGGACGGGATGCGCGGCATGTCCGACTTGCGCAGCCAACCCTTGCGCCAGAAATACACGAGGAGCGCCGCCGCGATCGCCGCCATCAGCAGGAGCGCCGCGGGATATCCCCAGCGCCTGTGCAGCTCGGGCATGAACTCGAAGTTCATGCCGTACACCCCCGCGACGAACGACATCGGAATGAAGATCGTCGAGATGATGGTCAGCACGCGCAGCACTTCGTTCACGCGGTTCGACAGGCTGTTCAGGTAGAGGTCGCTCAGGTTCTGCGCCGCGTCGCGGTACGCGTCGAGCACGTCGAGCACGCCACCGAGCTCGTCGTGGATTTCCCGCAGCGCGATATGCAGGTCCGGCGCCGAGCCGAGCGACGCGGTCGCCGTCGGCGCGATCCAGCTTCGGTTCGAGAAGAAGAGCGTTTCGATCGACTCGCGCAGCGGCACGACGGCGCGGCGCAGTCCGCGCAGGTCGCGCTTCGCCGCGTGGATGCGCTGGATCATGCCGGGAATCGGCTTCGCGATGAGACGAACCTCGAGCTGTTCGAGCCGGTGTCCGAAGCGGTGCAGCACGCGGTGGTACTCGCGGCAGGCGCTCTCGCACAGGGCGTGCAGCAGGTACGGCGTCGCCAGCGAGCGAAAACCCGCGCTGCCCCGCAGACGCTGCCGTACCTCGCCGAAGCAGTCGCCCGGGCGATCCTGGATCGTGATGAGCCAGTTCGGGCCCACGAGGATGTCGACCTTCTCGAACTCGATCGAGTGCCGCACGTGCACGAGTTCGATGATGACGTGGGCGAAACGCTCGAACTCGTCGACGCTGGGGCGATGGTCGCGGGCCAGCAGCACTTCCTCGGTGATCGGATTGAGGGCGAGCATCGTCGAGAGTTCGGGCACCACCGCTGCGCGATCGGCGTCCTCTATGTCGGCCCACACCGATCGGCCGCTCGCGATGAGCGCGGGGAGTTCGGCCAGCGCGACCTCGCGCCGTTCTTCGGCGCCGGCTCGGTCGTAGACGAACACGTCGGCGAGACGGCGATCCCCGGGCGGTCGCATCGGCGCAGCGCGGCTCATGGCGTGGTCGCCTCCATGTACGACTTCGCCCGCGCGATTGCATCGGGCACGTCGTCGGACACTTCCGGCGCCCGTCCATGCCAGTGCGGCAACGCGCGTCGGATCGTCTCGAGCGGCTGCGGCTGAAGGCCCGCGAGGATGACCCGCGTACCGCGACGCTCGAGAGTGTGCGTGGCGCTTTCGAGGTTCACGAGTCCGGTGGCGTCCATCGCCGGCACGTCGCGGAGATCGAGCACCACGACCTTCACGCGCTCGATGAGTTCGAGTTCCGCCATGGCCTTCTGCGCCGCGCCGAAGAAGAGCGGGCCGCCGACGTCGTAGATCGCCACGCCCGGCGGTAGCGCTGCGAGCGCCTCGTGATGCTCGGCGCCGACGAGGCGGGCGCTCGAGAGTTCGCTCACGCGTCGGATGAGCAGCACGCTCGCGAGTGCGACGCCAGCGATCACCGCCACGACCATGTCGAAGATGACGGTCAGGAAGAGGCAGAGGAGGAGGACGAGCACGTCCGCGCGCGGCGACGTGCGGAGCACGCGGATCACGTGGCGGAAGTCGCCCATGTTCCAGGCGACGATGAAGAGGAGCGCCGCCATCGACGCCATCGGCAGGTAACCCAGGAGCGGCGCGAGCGCCAGGAGCGCGACGACGAGGAAGAGCGCGTGCACGATCGCCGCGATCGGCGAGCGGGCGCCGGAGCGCACGTTCGCCGCGGTTCGGGCGATCGCGCCGGTCGCGGCGATTCCGCCGAAGAAGGGACTCGCGAGGTTGCCGAGGCCCTGTGCGAGGAGTTCCGCGTCCGGATCGTGCTTGTGTCCGGTCATGCCGTCGGCGACGACCGCCGAGAGCAGGCTCTCGATCGCGCCGAGGATCGCGATTGCGATCGCCGAGGGCAGCACGTCGCGCACGAGTTCGAAGGTGAGCGCCCGCGGGCTTCCGTCGGCGCCGGGCCACTCCCACGGCCAGCGGAAGTGGGGGAGGGACGCGGGAATGCCGCTGGGCGTCTCCGGCGTGCCGAAGCGGCTGCGAATCGTCGCCACGTCGAAGCCTGGCCACGCGCGGTGCGCGGCGTAGGCGAGGGCCGCGGCGGCGGAGATCGCCACGAGCGCCGACGGGACGCGCCGCGTGACCTTCGGCCAGAAGAGCAGCGTGAACAGCGTGAAGACGCCGATCGCGAGATCGGGCAAGTGCAGCGTGCCGAGATTCGTCGCGAGCGCGTGCACCTTGCCGACGTACTCCGACGGCATCGACGGGATGTCGAGACCGAGGAAGTCTTTCACCTGCAGCGTCGCGATCACCACCGCGATGCCCGCCGTGAATCCGGTGACGACGGGGTAGGGGATGAACTCGACCGATCGCCCGAGTCGTGCCAGTCCCATGATTGTCAGCACGATGCCGGCGAGCATCGTGGCGACGAGCAGGCCTTCGATACCGAACCTCTGGACGATCGGCGCGAGGATCACGACGAACGCGGCGGTCGGTCCCGACACCTGCACGCGCGAGCCGCCGAAGAACGCGATGAGGCCGCCCGCGACGATCGCGGTGTACAAGCCGTTCTCGGGGCGCACGCCGCTGGCGATGCCGAGGGCCATCGACAGCGGCAGGGCGATGACGCCGACGACGAGACCCGCCAGGATGTCGTGGCGCAGGTCCGTCGCGCCGTAGCCGCCCCTCAACGCGCGGCGCAGCGCGTGTGCGGGTTTCTCCGTGAGACTTTGAACGAGCCCGCCGGGTGAATTCGTGGAGCTGGCTTGCGACATGGAGTCGGGCATTATCGACTGGAGTCGCGACGCGGCGTGGCGATTTCGCGGGATCGCCCGCCGCGCCAAGGCGACGTCTCGTCGCGATATGGCTCCCGAGGCGGCGTCATCGTGGGCACCACGTCACTGGACGATGAGGAACTCGCATACGCCCGTCGCCGGGGTGAGCACCGCTACGGTGAGTGGCGTGGCGCGATGCAGGGCCCCGGGGTTGATGATGCGCACGCCGTCGACCACCGAGTCCGCACGCTGGTGGGTGTGGCCGTGCAGCAGGTAGTCGACGCGAGCGGCGAACAGCGACTCCAGTTCATCGACGAGGTGGCCGTGCGTCATGCCGATGCGTTTTCCCTCGACCTCGAACGAGCCTGCCGGGTGCAGCACCTCGAGCGCGAGGGCGCGAGCGTAGGGACCGAGCGAGCACTCGTCGTCGCAGTTGCCGAAGACGATGCGGACGGGAAGCCCCGCGAGTTCGTCGAGTTCGCGTTCTCCGAGGTCCCCCAGATGCACGAAGGCCGTGGCCCCGCGCTCGCGCAGCAGCTCGATCGCGCGGCGGACCCGCAGGTGCTGTCCGTGACTGTCGGAGAGGATCCCCAGCACGCTCGTCACGACCGACCTCCGCTCGGCGGATCCGCACGAAGCGCCCGTTCAGTGCCGCCGTCGCCTCTGGAAGATACCTTGCCCGATCCATGACCAACACCGAGCACGCACCGGTTTCCTCCACGGCCGCGGGTCCCGTCACGCGCTTCGCGCCGAGTCCGTCGGGGCATCTCCACGTCGGCGGAGCCCGTACAGCGCTCTTCTGCTGGGCCTACGCGAAGGGGCGCGGCGGCAAGTTCCTGCTGCGCATCGAGGACACCGACCAGAAGCGCTCGAGCGACGCCGCCAGTCTCGGATTCCTGAAGGACCTCGCGTGGTTGGGCGTCGATTGGGACGAGGGACCGGAGTACGTCGGGCCCGACGGGCGACGCGTCGGAGGCGGACCGCACGGACCGTACTTCCAGTCGGAGCGCCTCGACATCTACAACCGCTACATCGATCAGTTGATCAAGAGCGGTCACGCCTACTACGCGTTCGACACGCCGGAAGAACTCGACGCGAAGCGCAAGGCCGCGCTCGCCGCGAAGGTGCCGTATCGCTACGACCGCGCGGCGCTCAAGCTCTCAGCGGACGAGGTCGCGCGGCTGCTGCGCGAAGGTCGCGCGGCGGTCGTGCGCTGCAAGGTGCCGGCCGGACCGATCACGATCCACGACCAGATCCTCGGCGACGCGACGCTGCCCGAAGGCGAAGTCGACGACTTCGTCATCCGCAAGGTCGACGGCTTTCCGACGTACCACTTCGCGGTCGTCGTCGACGACGAGCTGATGGGAGTGACGCACGTCCTGCGGGCGCAGGAGCACTTCACGAACACCGCGAAGCACATGGTGCTGCAGGACGCGCTCGGCTTCCGTCGCCCGACCTACGGCCACTTGCCGCTCATCGTGAATCCCGACGGCAGCAAGATGAGCAAGCGCGACAAGGACAAGACGCTTCGCGCCGCGGTACAGCAGAAGGGGCTCACGGCGCCGCCGCCGGCCACGGTGACGCAGGCCGAGTTCGATCGATGGCTCAAGGACAAGAACGTGCAGCTCGATCTCGAGGTGGCCGAGCGCCTCGCGGGCGTTCTCGACGTGGCGCTGCCGGAGATCAACGTCGACGACTTCCGCCGCTCGGGCTATCTCCCGCAGGTCATCACGAACTTCCTCGCGCTCAACGGCTGGTCGGCCGGCAACGACGTGGAGAAGTTCGACAACGAGTACATCCGAACGCACTTCGGCCTCGAGCGCGTGCAGAAGACCGCGGCGAAGTTCGATCGCGTGAAGCTGCTCGCGTTCAACTGCGATGCGATCACCGCGATGCCGAAGCCCGAGTTCGTGCGCTTGTGCAGGGCGCACGGCGAGCGCTATCACCCGGAGTTCCTCGCGCGGCTCACGCCCGACCAGTTCCAACTGCTCGCCGAGGCCAGCCACGAGCGGAGCAAGACGCTCGACGATCCATACCGCACGAACCGATGGTTGATCGTCGGCGACGACGGGCTCGCGTGGGAAGACTCAAAGAACGTGCGCAAGGTGCTGAGCGACGCGGCGGCGGGAACCCAGCGCGGCGTCGATCGCCTGCGCGAGGTGAAGCCGGTGCTCGAAGGTGTGCAGGACTGGTCGCCACGCGACATCGAGACTGCGGTGAAGGGCTACGCTGACGCGTCGGCGGAGGGCAATCTCGGACGCATCGCGCAGCCGCTGCGAGTGGCCGTGACCGGTGGCACCGTCAGTCCGCCGATCTTCGACACCTTGGCCATGCTCGGAAAGGCGAGCACGCTGATGCGCATCGACCGCTGCATCGCGCGATTCGGCGGGCGTTCGGGCGGCTGAACCGAAGCAATCCGCGCGGTGGTCCGACGCTTGCCCGGATCCGCGGCGTCGGCTATCTTCTTCGTTCCCCCGTGCCGCAAGGCACGCGGCGAAAGGGCCATTGGCGCAGTTGGCTAGCGCGCTTGCATGACACGCAAGAGGTCACTGGTTCAAGTCCAGTATGGCCCACTGATCGAAGGTGACTCATCGAAGGCGTTGGCCGTTGCTCGCGTGACGAAGCCCACCGACCGTGGGGGAGGCGCGGTGCCGCGCCGCGACGTCCTTACGCTGGCTTCGCGCGATTCGAGTCGTGCTCGCCAATCGGTCGCGCAGGGGCAGACCGCTAACGACACGTCCCCCACGCGCCGAGGAGCGCTGCGAGGTCGGCGCCGGTGACTACGCCATCGCAATCGACATCCATGCCCGGAGGGAGCATCGTCGGCGGCTGTCCCCAGAATCCGAGCAGCACGGACAAGTCCGCTCCGCTCACGTGGCCGTCGCCGTTGAAGTCGCCGGGGCATACTGGCGGCGGCACTTCGCAGCAGTCGGGAACACCATTGACGTTCCAGTCGGCGACTTCTCCGCTCTGAATCTGCCCGAAGTCGACAATGCCGTCGCCGTTGCAGTCTGCGTCCCACTCGACGATGCATGCTTGGATTCCGACACCGCACCTGAGCGAAGGCCGATCACATGCCTTCATCGTTGGCGACGACGGCGGCGTCTCGATTTGTGCGAATTCCTCCCAATCGAAGTGGACGCCGCGCGGGATCGAGCGACTACGTTTCGACGCGACCGCCGGCCGGGGCAGCCGAAGCTGCCGGGCCCTCACACCGGTCGGCGTCCCACAGGAGCAAGACCATGTCGACCTTGGATGCACACCCGATCGCGTTCCTCCAGCTCTCCGGCGTCACCGGGCAGTCCCAGGACAGGTCCCACAAGGACTGGATGGAGATCAAGGAGGTCAACTTCTCCGCCACGCAGCCCACCGGCGGCATCGCCGCCGTCGGCCAGGGCGTCCAAGGCGCGATCCTCGTGACCCGGGTGCTCGACAAGGCGACCCCCCGGCTGTGGGGCGCGGTGCTGGGCGGCAAGCGCTACGACGAGGGCAAGCTGGAGACCACGTCGATGATCGCGAACGACCGCAAGGTGGTGGACACCTACGAGTTCAAGGGTGTGACGATCCGCAGCTACCAGGTGCTGACGGAGAAGCCGCAGGACAAGTCGGGCACCACGCGCCTGGTCGAACTCGTGGGCTTGGGGTTCAAGGAACTGAAGTTCACCCACACGTCGTACGACCCGGTGTCCGGCGCGGTAAAGGGCAAGCAGGGCTTCACGTACAAGGCCGAGGAAGGGACCATCACCGAACACTGAGCCGAGACGCGGCGGGCGCACCGCGGCGGGGCCGACGTGCTCCGCCGCGTGTGGTCCGTTTGCGATCCGCATGGCAGGAGGAGCCCGATGGGCCGCTACACGCAGGGTGACCGCCAGCTTCGGGTCGAGAGCGTCCTCGGGGAGGACGAGCTCCTGCTCGCCGGATTCGACGGGCAGGAGTCGCTCTCCGCGCCGTACTCCTTCACGCTGGACCTGCGCTCGGAGCGGTCGTGGATCGATCCGAGGTCGATCCTCGGGCAGCCGATCGGGTTCCGATACGCGCTCAAGGGCGGCGACGAGCGCTGGTTCCACGGGATCGTGCGGCGCTTCTCGCGGGTGGGGGACCTGCGTGACCTGTTCGTGTACCGGGCGGAGGTGGTGCCGTGGCTGTGGCTGCTGTCGCGTCGGACCGACTGCCGGATCTTCCAGCAGCGGACGGTGCCGCAGATCGTCCGCGAGGTGTTCGAGGCGGCCGGGCAGTCGGACTTCGACTTCTCCCGACTCACCGAGGCCTATCGCACGCGCGAGTACTGCGTGCAGTACCGGGAGAGCGACTTCGCGTTCGTGTCGCGGCTCCTGGAGGACGAGGGGATCTTCTACTGGTTCCGCCACGAGCGTGGCCGGCACGAGCTGGTGCTGGCCGACGGAGCGGAGGCGTACGAGGAGGTGGCGGGCGGCAGGCTGCACCGCCGGGGCGGCGAGGGCCATCGGTCCGACGCGGACCAGTTGCTGTCGTGGGAGCGCGGCTTCGAGTTCCGGTCCGGGCGGTACACGGAGCGGGACTTCAACTTCCTGAGGCCGTCGGACGCCTTGGAGGTCTCGACGCACGCGACGCCGCCGATTCCCGGGCTGAACGACTGGGAGCTGTACGAGTACCCCGGCGGCTACGACGCGGCGAACGACGGGGACCGCGTGGTGAGGCTGCGGATGGAGGAGGTGGACCAGGGGTACGAGACGACGCGCGGGGAGTCTCTCCGGCTGGACCTGTTCGCGGGCGGGACGTTCGCGGTGGGGGAGCATCCGCTGGAGTCGGAGCGTGGCCGCTCGTGGGTGGTGACGCGGGTGTCGCACGCGGTGAGCCACGCGGACGAGTGGGAGGTGGGGACCGGTGGCCTGAGCCGCCCGTACCGGAACTCGTTCGAGTGCGTGCCGTCCAAGGTGGCGTACCGCCCGGCGCGTCGGACGCCGCGGCCGTCGATGCAGGGGGTGCAGACGGCGATCGTGGTGGGCCCGTCGGGCGAGGAGCTGTACGTGGACGAGCACGCGCGGGTGAAGGTGCAGTTCCACTGGGACCGCTACGGGAGGCGGAACGAGTCGAGCTCGTGCTGGGTGCGGGTGGCGCAGCCGTGGGCGGGCGCGGGGTACGGCGGGCTGGCGATCCCTCGGATCGGGCAGGAGGTGATCGTGGAGTTCGAGGAGGGGGACCCGGACCGTCCGCTGATCAACGGTCGGCTGTACAACGGGTCGCAGCCGACGCCGGTGAGCAACGCGGGGCGCGACGCGAGCGCGGGCCCGGCGCCGGAGAAGATCACGCAGGCTGCGATGATGACGACGATCCGCTCGCAGAGCCTGGGCGGGAGCGGGGGGCACAACGAGATCACGATGAACGACACGGGAGGCAAGGAGGGGTTGTTCATCAAGGCGCAGAAGGACAACGTCAACCAAGTGGGGAACGACCAGACGACGCTGATCGGGAACAACCGCGAGGAGTCGGTGGGCGTCGACCACACCGAGATCATCGGCAACAACTCGACGCAGACGATCGGCGCGAACCGGACTGTGACGGTGGCGGCGAACACGGCGATGAGCGTGGGCCAGAACAAGACCGAGTCGGTGGGGATGATGTCGACGGAGAACGTCGGCGCGGCCAAGTTGCTGAACGTGGGGGCAGCCTACGCGGTCAATGTCGGTGCGGTGCACTCGCTTGCCGTGGGTGGGGCGATGAACACGACGGTGGCGCTGGTGCAGATGGAGGAAGTGGGCATCACGAAGACTGTCGTCGTCGGAAACAAGGTGCAGGTGACGTGTGGTGCGGCTAAGGTGACGCTCGAGAAGTCGGGCAAGATCACCGTCGAGGGACAGGACATCACCGTAAAAGCAAGTGGGAAGACGACGATTGAGTCGAAGGGCCCGATGAAACTCAAAGGCACGACGGTCGAGATTAACTAGCGGCAATGCCACGCCGGGGATCTCGATCGCTTACGGAGTACACCGATGGCGACGACCGCGCGACGAACCACACGACGACGTCAACCACTCATTTCCTCGATGGCCGAGCCCCCGCCGCGCGAGAAGACCGCCGAAGCGTGCGGAATTCTCGTCGCGAGAGTTGGCCGGTTGGAAAACTCAACCGTCTGGGTGGTGTTGCCCGGGAGCATCGCAGCGGTGCGCGTCGACATCTCGGCCTCTCCGTTCTCGCAATTGGCTGTCGGATCGCTCGTCGCGGTTGCGCGGGCAGCGCCGCCTGCTGGACACCTCATCCTGCTCGGTCCGATCGTAGATTCGGTACCCGAGTTTGTCCCCCCGAAGGAAATTCAACTTGAAGCGTCAGGGAAGATCACACTCCGCTGCGGCAAGGCAAGTCTGAGCCTCAGCGCGGATGGAGACGCGGCGCTGCGAGGCGTGAATGTGACGACGCGGGCGTCCGCGACCAATCGGGTTCGCGGCGGCAACGTGCAGATCAACTAGTTAGCTCCGGCCGCTGTTTCACGGTATCGCAATGTGGGCGCTCGAGAACAACACGACCTTCGAGGCAGAGCGATCGTTCGTGCGCGATCGCGATGGCGCCGAGATATGGCTGGTGGCCGTGCGAGGAACGTTTGATCTTCATCGCGATGGGCGCATCATGCTCGCCGAGAGACAAGTGCCACCGATGCTGGCACCTCAGTACTTTGGCGATCCAAGTTTGTCACCATTGCGGTACGACTCGGATCTCGTTCGAACCAAGAGCGCGACGGACGTCATTGTGCACGGTACGGCGCATGCGCCGCGCGGCCACCGCGTGGCTCAGGCGGTTGTGCGTTTGGCGGTCGGGTCAATTGACAAGTCGGTGGTCGTCCGAGGCGATGCGACGGTCACCAAGTCGTGGACCGGTCGATTGGCTTCCTCGCCGCCCACTGAGTTTGAGCGGCTGCCGCTCACGTATTCTCGAGCCTTCGGAGGCTCGAGCTCGACGATCCCGAGCGGCGGTGTCCCAGCGTGGGAGCCCTCGAACCCAATCGGCGTGGGGCTTGATGCACGGGAGGGCAAGCCGTTGCCGAATCAATATTACCCCGGAGAGGAGATCACACCTGGAGCGCGACTGCGTCCAGCCAGCTTCGGGCCCATTCCGGCATCATGGCAGCCGCGGTTGGGATTTGCGGGCACCTACGACGCGCGGTGGCAGGCGGAACGGCAGCCTCTCGTTCCCGACGACTTCGACGATCGCTACTTCCAGTGCGCGCCCTCGGACCAGCAGGTGCCCGGCTTTCTTCGGGGTGGTGAGCAGGTGACGCTCGAGAACTTCACGCCCGACGGGTTGTTGCGATTCGCGCTTCCTCGGGTGAGTTTGGGATTCACGACCAGTATCGACGGCGGAATCGTCCACCATCGCGCGGACCTTCACACGATCATCATCGAGCCCGACGACGCTCGGCTCTCGATGGTCTGGCATACGGCGCTGCCTTGCCATCACACCATCTACTCGTTGCGCTGCACGCGTGTTTTCGAGAAGCGGCGTTTGGAGCGACAAGGGGCGGAGCAGCTCGCGGAGGTGACAAAGTAGCGCCATGGCACATGCTCAAGAGAGTGCAAGCGACCTTTGGATCGTCGGCGCCGGCGCGCAGACGCCCGTGGGACGGTACGTCCTTGCGGCGGCGGCGGCGGTGCGCTGCGGCATCTCCGCCTATGCCGAACACCCGTTCATGATTGACAAACACGGCGAGCCAATGGTCGTGGCCCGCGCCGACTGGCTGGACGAAACCCTCCCGCTCGCCGACCGCATCGTCACCCTCGCCGTGGACGCCGCGCAGGAAGCCCTGCACCCGATCGCTACGCAACTGCCCGCCCTCCGCCGCGAGATGCGCGTCCACCTCGCCCTCTCGGCGGAAAACCTGCCCGACCCGGCCCAGCGCCAGATCGTCCTCGACCGCTTCGCCGCCGGGGCCGGCTTCACGCCCGCCGATCCGCCCATTGAGCCCGTCGCCGATGGCCACGCGGGCGGACTTCTCGCCTTGGAAAACGCCTGCCGCCAATTGCGCCGGGGCGAAGCCTCGCTCTGCCTCGTCGGCGGCACGGACTCCTGGCTCGGTCCGGAACGGTTGGAAGCCATTGACCTCGCCGGACGCCTCCACTCCGTGAACTACAGTTGGGGCTTCACCCCCGGCGAAGGCGCGGGCTTCTGCCTCGTCACCACCGGCGCGATGGCCCGCCGCCTCGGACTCCCGCCGCTGGCCGAACTGCTGGCCGTGGCCACCGCCCAGGAAACCAAACTCATGGGCACCAAAACCGTCTGCATTGGCGAGGGACTCACCGCCGCGTTTCGGGGCGTGCTCAATCCCAGCCACCCGGTATCCCACAGCTACTGCGACTTCAATGGCGAAACCTACCGCGCCGACGAGTACGGCTTCACCATCTGCCGCACCCGCGAACGTTTCGAGGACCCCGGAAGCTTCACCGCCGCGGCCGAATGTTGGGGCGACGTGGGTGCCGCGTCCGGCCCGCTTGCGATCACCTTGCCCCTCGCCGCCTGGTCGCGCGGCTACGCCAAGGGCCCGGTGACCCTTGCATGGAGCAGCAGCGCCCGCGCCCCACTCCGCGCCGCCGCCTTGTTGAAACAACCCGCTGCCTCGCTCGACTGAAGCCATGCCGACCCCAGTCACAATCAACATCAACAGCCTTTCGTTGGTCCATAGGCAAAGCACAGGCTTCTCAGTCGCTACTCTGCCGGATGTATGCAAGACCCCATCACCTGGCGGGCCGGTGCCGATTCCGTATCCCAACAGTGCGTTGTCAAGCGACTTGGCGAACGGAACAACGACTGTAAAGGCGGACGGCGGCAACATGTGCGCCAACTACGGTTCCGAGTTCAGCAAGAGCACAGGTGATGAGCCGGGCACCGTCGGAGGCGTCAAGTCCAGCACGTTCATCAAAGAAGCGACATGGATCACATTTTCATTCGACGTAAAGCTGGAAGGCAAGGGGGCATGCCGGCTGACGGACAAGATGTTTCATAATCATCAAAATACCGTTAACGCCGGTGGAGCTGCGAATCCTTCACTTGATCCGTCGGGAATGGAGGACATCTGCACGAAGTTAGCCCGCGAAATCGATGAGATGGTCAACCGGGACAAGCGCCAGGGAGACGGTGGAGGAACGCATGGGCTAAAACACCGATTCCGGGAGCAAATCAACGGCGCTAATGGACCGCCGGGAAGCGGAGTTGGAGACCCAAGCGTATGGGAAAACCATGACAAGTCAATTAAGGAGCAACAGAAGGGTCTCCGCGACCGATTGAACGACTTCAACAAAAACAACTGCGGCGACAAAGTTCCGATACCGGAGGACGCTTGGGAATATGCAACAAAGCCTGCACCGAAACCTCAGGAATGGGTTAACCCAGCCCCTGCACCAACCGCGTCTCGCTCTATTTTTGATTCCGCCTTCATGAAGAAGATGTCCGAATTGACCGGACTGACTGGCATAACGCTGCTCATTTATGTAATTATCTCAGAGGGCAGCCGTGCTTTTCCGCCACGGAATGCGATTCCTGTCCCCTAAAATCAACCAAAACCTATGCCGCTCAACATGTCTTCCGAACAGTGGAATCAGCTATTGTCCGTGCTGAGTTTGGATGGGGTCGTGCGATTCTACGAACCGATGTGCGTACCGGTTATCGACAAGACAATATTCCAAAGGACGCTCCGCCAAGTTATCGTAGAGGCTCGACGTCAATTCAGCACGATGCCCGACCGCATACCGCCATTTGAGGCTATGTTGTTTGAACAAGTGTCGGGTGCGGAGGCTGGACCACTACGCCATTGGGCGCAACGCGTTTTTCTTGGCTATCACCCAGATCAGCCAGAATGGTCTGCGTGGGATATAGTGTTTTCTCAATGGGCTTACAGCCGGCGGAAGGACCTTAGCTTCCTTCCTGAGCCGAAATGGGATTGGATTGTCACTTCTTACCAGCGAGAAGCGATAACTGATGATGTTAAGAAACAAGCCGAAGACGTCTTGAAACAACCAATGAGCGATTGGGATTTAGAGATGTTTGCGCGACGCGGTTGGGGAGCGTCCTGGGAGTCTGGGCCATACTCCCTTGTTGAGGCCATTATTCGTGTCGAACGTCTCAAAAGGTTCTCTGCAAAGGTCTGGTCTAGGCTCGGGCCTGCGGAAAGAGAAGCATTGATTCAGGCTGGACAGTCCCTAATCAGCGATTTGCATGTTTGGATGCCAGGAGCGCTTCCGCGGTTGGATGATCTGTTAAAGGAGGCATGATGGCCACGAACGGAAAAAAACCATTGAACGAGAAGCCTATGGAAAAGACGTGGTCGCGATACTCGGCTATTGGCACACGTCTGCGTCGTGAAGCGCCAGAGCTGGTGGACGCTATTTCCGATCAGGAACTAGAAAAGCAAGTTGAAGAAGCCTGTAAAGCAGCCGAGGTGTTAGCGTTTGTCGAGCCTGAGCATGTTTACCGTTTTATTCGCCTACGCTACTTGCCAGCCTCGTGCTGGCAGCGCCCAGGTGCTGAGGACATGCTGACGCGGGTGTTGACGGATACTTCGGTAGAAGCAGGTCGCCGGCTCGATTTCATCGAAACTGTTGCCAAGCGACCGCCAATCGCGGGTATTGCTTAACGAATCCCTCTTTTAGCTATGTTTGGCTGTTTGTCTCAAATGCCTGTTGTGTGTGAGGTGATTGGCCGTCAACATTTGGCGAACGCTAGCCAATTTGGAGAAGCGCTCCGCATTGCTCACGTCCAATACGAGAGTTGGGAATCGCACACTGCCCGCTGTCGTCGCTGTGAGGCCAATCTCGATGCCCTTCGCGTTGCCGGAAAGAAGTCGATCAAGATTGGGCTGTCCGCAGTTGAGGACGACTACGAAGTAGCGAGTATCGCCGCGTTTTTGCTGTCCGAATCCGAAAGCGACCAGCCCGACGCGTCTGGACAAGCCGTGGCCCTGTTGCGCCATGAATCCTCAGGGATTCGCCAAGCCGCGTGGTGGGGTTTGCGGCTCGCGAGTTGCCGGCACGTTGAACCGAACCTGCGGGCACTGCTGGGGAAACTCAAGTGGGATTTCGCGTCCGCCGCCGCGCTGGACATTCTGGCCTTTCATCGCCTGCCTGTGCAGGCCCAGCTTGGCGCACCGCCGGACGAGGAGGGCGACGAGATTGCGTGGTTGCTCGCGGAGGCCGGCGGCCGGATGCGCGGCGCCTGGAACGCGACGCATCTGAAACAGTTCCTCGGCCATGCTTCCCCGCGAGTCCGGGAGGCCGCATTGCGGGCCTCGGCGCGATGCAGGTGCACCGAACTCCTCGAAGTGTGCCAGCACGCGGCGCGAAGATCCGCTCCCATTGAGGCCGTGCAGTTCCTTGGGGTCGTCGGTTCTCCCGAGGACTCCCAGCTACTGCAACACGCAGTCTCGAACCGAGCGACGGCGGAAGCCGGACTGGCCGGCCTCGGGCGACTCGGCCTCGGCGAGAACGTTCCGTTTCTGCTTCGAGTGCTCGCGGATCCCGATCGCGCGGAGCCTGCCGCCGCCGCGATTCGGCGCATCACGGGTCTTGAGCTTCCGCGCGGGGCATCGCCGCCCCCTCCGCCTAGTCTCACCGAGGAGGAACTGGACGTGTGGGACCCCGTCCGGCCGCTCCGGTTGCCGCAGATTCACGCGTGGTGGGCAGCGAACTCCAATCGATTCGATCCCAGAAAGCGGTATCAAATGGGTCTCTGCGTCTCGGACGATCCACTCGGCCCCGTATTCGACCAACTCCCGCTCGCCATTCGCTACGACGTGTATCTTCGCGAGCGAGCGCTCACGCCCGGCACTCCCGATTGGGAACTGGAAACATGGCCCTGGATGCAGCGTGATCCGGGCTCTGCTGTCGGATCTCGTCGGCAAGAGTGGCAAATGGCGCATGGCACTACTGCGATGTTCGATATGCTGCGCCCAGACCGCGCGGGGGACGCCTCACGATAGCGTTCAATGTTCGAGAGGCGGCGAATGCAACCTATCGCAGGACAGCGAGCAAGCATGAATCCAATTCGAATAATCTCTAGCTCGCACGAGGCGAGTCTGAAGGGTAGGGCATCCCGAGATGTGACTTGCGAGGCGTGTGGCGCCGAGTTTTGTTACTCGGTGGAGCGAGAGGGCGTCGGATTCGCGACCGGGATTCGATTTCTTGAAGAAGACTCTGCAAGAAAGGCAGCGCGTGAGAGGGCTGCGGGTGACCTCGAACACCGGTTGAGGCGTAGTATTGACGTTGTGCCCTGTTGAAGCGTCCCCCGCGCCGACTGGGCGCACACTACTGGGGAGAAAGGACGCCTCATGCCTGCCGAGAAGGACCCCGTTTCGTCTGTCCCAGAGAACATCGAGCGTTGGACTGCGGGCCGCAAGGCGGCCGTGGTCCTCGACCTGATCAAGGGAAAGGTCACCGCCGCCGACGTCGCGCGGCAACATGGTCTCACTGTTGCCGAGGTCGAGACCTGGCTCGAGCGGTTCATGGAGGGAGGCAAGGAGTTCCTCCGTGCAGTACCCCGTGACACCGAGGCGAGGTTCGAAGCCGAGAAGAAGGACCTGCACGCCAAGATCGGCGAGCAGGCCCTTCAGATAGACGCTTTGAAAAAAGTCTCGCGCATGCTGGAGGCTCAACGCCAGAATCCCTGAGGGCCGTGCTCGGCGAGATGCGCGCGGAGGGATCCCGCGTCGACGTCGCGAAGCTGTCGCGATGGCTCGCCGTCCCGCGCTCGACTGTCTACTACGAGAAGCACGAGCGCGAGCCTGAAGCGTCCCCCGCGCCAACTGGGCGCACAATAGTGGGACGAAAGGACGCCTCATGCCTGCCGAGAAGGATCCCGTTTCGTCTGTCCCCGAGAACATCGAGCGCTGGACCGCCGGCCGCAAGGCCGCGGTCGTCCTCGACCTGATCAAGGGAAAGGCCACCGCCGCCGACGTCGCGCGGCAGCACGGCCTCACCGTCGCCGAGGTCGAGACCTGGCTCGAGCGGTTCATGGAGGGAGGCAAGGAGTTCCTCCGCGCCGTCCCCCGCGACACCGAGGCGAGGTTCGAGGCCGAGAAGAAGGACCTGCACGCCAAGATCGGCGAGCAGGCCCTTCAGATAGACGCTTTGAAAAAAGTCTCGCGCATGCTGGAGTCCCGACGCCAGAGTCCCTGAGGGCCGTGCTCGGCGAGATGCGCGCGGAGGGATCCCGCGTCGACGTCGCGAAGCTCTCGCGGTGGCTCGGCGTCCCACGATCGACCGTCTACTACGAGAAGCGCGAGCGCACACCCGCGCCGATCGACGGCTTCGTCGCGCACCTCGTCTACGAGATCATTCAGGCCCAGCCGGCGTGGGGCGTGCGCATGGTCTGGAGCTATCTCCGCTTCGAGCTCGGCTTTTCCACGCTCAACGTCAAGAAGGTCGCTCGCATCATGAGGCGCGAAGGCTGGACCGTGCGGCAGCGCCGCGCCGGCCGTCGTCCTCGCGTCGAGCACTGGAAGAGCGTCGCCCGGCGGTCCGACGAACGCTGGGCGACGGACATCGCGATGGTGCGGTGCGGCGTCGACGGCTGGTGCGCGTTCGTGCCCGTGATCGACTGCTGCACACGCCAGGTCCTCGGCTGGGAGCTCGCCGGCACCGCGAAGGCGAAGACCGCCGAACGGGCGCTCGAGAACGCGCTTCTCGCCCGCTTCGGCCACTGCCGCGCGGCGCCGAGGGATTGAAGCGTCCCCCGCGCCGACTGGGCGCACAATAGTGGGCTGAAAGGACGCTTCGAATGGCAGAGAAAGACAACGGCTCCTCGTCCGTTCCCGACGACCTCCAGCGCTGGACCGCCGGCCGCAAGGCCGCGGTCGTCCTCGACCTGATCAAGGGAAAGGCCACCGCCGCCGACGTCGCGCGGCAGCACGGCCTCACCGTCGCCGAGGTCGAGACCTGGCTCGAGCGGTTCATGGAGGGCGGCAAGGAGTTCCTCCGCGCCGTGCCGCGCGACTCCGAGGCCAGGTTCGAATCCGAGAAGCGGGACCTGCACGCCAAGATCGGCGAGCAGGCCCTTCAGATAGACGCTTTGAAAAAAGTCTCGCGCATGCTGGAGGCCCAACGCCAGAGTCCCTGAGGGCCGTGCTCGGCGAGATGCGTGCGGAGGGATCCCGCGTCGACGTCGCGAAGCTCTCGCGGTGGCTCGGCGTCCCACGATCGACCGTCTACTACGAGCCGCGCGAGCGGGCGCCGCGGCCGGTCGACGGATTCGTCGCGAACCTGATCTACGAGATCATCCAGGCGCAGCCGGCCTGGGGCGTGCGCCTCGTCTGGTCGTACCTGCGATTCGAGCTGGGCTTCTCGACGCTCAACGTCAAGAAGGTCGCGCGCATCATGCGCCGCGAGGGCTGGACCGTGCGGCAGCGCCGCGCCGGCAAGCGCCCGCGCGTCGAGCACTGCAAGAGCGTGGCGCGGCGGCCCGACGAGCGATGGGCCACCGACGTGGCGATGGTGCAGTGCGGGATCGACGGCTGGTGCGCCTTCGTCCCGGTGATCGACTGCTGCACGCGGCAGGTGCTGGGATGGGAGCTCGCCGACACCGCGAAGGCCAGGACCGCGGAGCGCGCGCTCGAGGAGGCGCTGATCGCGCGTTTCGGCCACTGCCGCGCGGCCCCGAGGGACCTCGTCGTCCGGCACGACAACGGACTTGTCTTCGGCGCGAGGCGATACGTGGCGACGGTGGCCGACTACGGCCTCGCGCAGGAGTACATCGCGCCGTACACGCCGCAGCAGAACGGGCTGTGCGAGCGCTTCGTGAGGACGCTGAAGGAGGAATTCGTCTGGCACCGGCGCTTCGCGTCGATCGACGAGGCGCGGCGCGAGATCGCGAGGTGGATCCGCTTCTACAACGGGTCGCGCCCGCACTCGAGGCTGGGATGGCGCTCGCCGGACGCGTATCACGCGAGCGTCGCGACGCCTGCGCCGCTCGCGGCGTAGCGCGCTCCTGAACCGAAGCGATCTCGCCGTCGCCCTCGCATCGCCGCCCGGGCCCGGCGATGCGAGGGCGGCGGCGCGCCCCGACCTCGCCAGAGCCGGAGCTGAGCCGCCCGAAAACAAGAGCTTCCTCATCGACCGCCGCCGGAGGCGGCGATCTTCAACCAAATTAGCGCTCCGTGCTGTCCAACTTTCAGGGGCGCACTACAAGCCGGCGCCGATCGACGGATTCGTCGCCAACCTCATCTACGACATCATCCAGACCCAGCCTGCGTGGGGCGTGCGCATGGTCTGGAGCTACCTCCGATTCGAGCTCGGCTTCGCGACGCTCAACGTGAAGAAGGTCGCTCGCATCATGCGCCGCGAAGGCTGGACCGTGCGGCAACGCCGCGCCGGACACCGGCCGCGCGTCGAACACTGGAAGAGCGTCGCGCAGCGGCCCAACGAGCGCTGGGCGACGGACATCGCCATGGTCCAGTGCGGCGTCGACGGCTGGTGCGCGTTCGTCCCTGTCATCGACTGCTGCACGCGCCAGGTCCTTGGCTGGGAGCTCGCGAACACCGCGAAGGCGAGGACCGCCGAGCGGGCGCTCGAGAACGCGCTCCTCGCGCGATTCGGACATTGCCGCGCGGCCCCGCAAGATCTCGTCGTCCGCCACGACAACGGCTTGGTGTTCGGCTCGAAGCGCTATGTCGCGACTGTCCAGGACTACGGCCTGAGCCAGGAGTACATCGCGCCGTACACGCCCGAGCAGAACGGGCTGTGCGAGCGGTTCATCCGTACGATCAAGGAGGAGTTCGTGTGGCACCGGCGCTTCTCGTCGATCGACGAGGCCCGCCGCGAGATGGGCACGTGGATTCGCTTCTACAACGGATCGCGGCCGCACTCGCGGCTCGGGTGGAAGTCGCCGGATGCCTATCACGCGAGCCGGACGGCGCTCGTCCCGCTCGCGGCGTGAGCATGCTTCGCTGAGGAACTCACTCAGAACACGAGCCCGCCGTCGTCCTCGCATCGCCGCCGCCAGGCTCTCCGGCGATGCGAGGATGACGGTGGGCGGCGCAACGCGCGCAGGCATCACGAGCACCGCCAGAGTCTGAGCGGAGCCGCCCGAAAACTATCTCTGCCGATCCGTCGCCGCCTGCGGCGGCGATCTTCGGCAAAGTTAGCGATGGGAACTGTCCAAAGAGCCGGGGCGCACTACACTGTCCCAGTTGCGGCCATATTCAAAGCCAGATGCTGCCGGAGGCCCGGAAGCGCGCAATGCAGGGGCGATTCCAACTTGGCGCGATATGTTTAGGCATCTCTCCGCTCGTCCTGCTTGTCGGGGTCCTATGGCTCGAAGACATCCATCCTCCGCCGATTGGCTACGTCAGGACGCTCCCTTATGTAGCCGCTGGCGCGCTGTTCGTTGCCGGGCTTTTTATTCTGATTCACCGTCTCATGCTCGTCGGCGGTGTCGACTTTAATTCCGCAGCAGACGCACAGGCTCGTGTCGAGCGCGGCCGATCTCTTGCATCGGTCGTGGCTCGCCAACCTGTCGTTGATCTTAAGACGGAAGAACTCGATACGCTTGATAGGGTCCTTGCATCGGTCGGAGCAGGTCAGCCGAGCGTCGAGGATCGGGGTCAGAGCGTTTCTGTGCGTCAGAAGGCCGCCCTCACGCCCGTCTTGCCCTCAGTGGATGGGAAAATCTCGCTGAAGAGCATCGTTCAGCAGAAAGCAATAGTCACACCACGTCGCGCTGTACTTCTTGCCGCAGTCGGCGTGCTTTGCATGGCGGCGGGGCATCTGGCATTCGGCTCAAATTTTCTTGAGCATCCTGTATCGTTGGCGAATTACAGGGGTACGTGGGCCATCTACCCGGTGAAGATGGCATGGCTTCTCTGGCACCTAATGCACATCGGCCTCATCGCGTTCCCGGTGATACTGGTTGCGCTGACCTTCAGGAACGTCGCAGCTAGGATGGGGACTGCTGGTAGATATACGAGTTCGGTGGACGCGATCATCGGATCAGCCAGAACGGCGACGATTGTTACAGTGCTACTTTGTACGATCGACATGGTTATTCAACTACTCGATTGGCAAAATTGGTGACCTGCGCCGCCCAAAGAGCGGGTCGCGTAGTGTCGATAGCGCTAAGGTCACGCATCGTTCTCCCTGTGTGAGGGCCTCTCGTGAGCATCTCCGAAGAACGCAACAATGCTGACCAAGCGGCGTCAGCGGAACAAGTCTTGACGTTGTGCGGTGGTTCAACCCCCATCGGCACCAACAAGCGTCGCTGCTTGCTATGGTACGCCCTCTCGTCACTGGCAGCGGGAATCTGCATCATTGTCGTCGGAATTCTAGACCAGTCGCCCCTGCTCGCAGCGGCCGGTGCTTCTGTATGCGTAGGATCAGTTCTGTTGCGATGGTGGGTTCATGTTCGGTCAATGCCCCGCGAGATTCGGTGGACAATTCGCGATTCATGCTTGGAAATCTCGGAGGCCCGCGGTCATGCCGAGGCGCTGAAGTGGCCTGAAGTGCATTCCGTAGGTCCGATTGTCAGCGATTCCGCCGGATCATCAATGACGGTCGTAGCCGCGGTCGGGCGGCGCAAACGCAAAGCGTCCATTTTCCTGCCGACGGGCAAGGCGGATTTCGGCGGGGCGCGATCGATGACGCGTATGCTAAACTTAACCAGCATATTCGTGCTGCCCGACAGGCGTCGCGGAGCGCCGCAGATAACTCGATCCCGAATACACTGCCGTACGCATATGACTGCTCGGTGTGGTCCGCGCCTCGATCGGGTTCTTTCGCATCTGCGTTTCCCGCAGAGCGCCAGCCAAGTCTGGTTAGAGTGGTGGGTTCGGTGTTGCTGAGATCAATCGGCGCCATAGCCTCGTGTGTCTTGGCCACGCTCTTGGTCGGCGCGACCGGTGCGATCGTGGGAGGTCTCGTGACAGGGCTTGCGCTGCGAGGCCCCGATCGTCTCTCCCGGGGGCTCCGCTGTTTGCTGGCCGCGATCATCGCTCTCCTTGCGGTCGCGGCGACGTTGAACGCAGTTGGGTTCCTCAACTTCCTGGCCGAACGAGGCAACCCAATTCCCTTCTCATACGTCGCGGAGAAATACGGTGGGGAACTATTCAATCCGTTCTCGGGGTTTCAGAAGCCACCAATCCTCGGAATCAGCGTAGCGGCGGGCTTGTTGCCGGCGCAGTAGCGTCCATTCGATCGCAGAGGCCAGCCGCGATGGGCTCCTCCGACCTGCCGCGCAAAATCTGAGCCAGTCGTTGTGAGAGCTCCGTAAGCCTTTGAGGGGCCCCGGTTTTCTGGTCCACTACCTGGGCGAGTCTGCGGCGTGTCTGATCATCGTTTCAGCGTATTGCTGGGGGCTTATACGGATCACGCTTGACCGCCGCGCGCCGTTCGGCGCTTTTTAGGTTGCGCCATCGAGCGCGCGGCACGACACTCCGCATCCCAAAGCGAGGAGGCTTTCGATGCAGATCGTCGAGCGAGCGCCGAACGACGCGGCAAGGCTGAAGTCGCTGGTCGCGCGCGAGCGCGACGCGAAGAGGCGCGACCGCCTTCGCGCGGTCTTGCTCGCCCTCCACGGCAAGGAGGCGCCGGTGATCGCCGAGATGCTCGGGCGCTCGCGCCGCGCGGTGCAGGAATGGGTCTACGCCTATCGCGACGGCGGCATCGACGCGATCCATCCTCCGCCGCGTCCGGGGCGCAGGACGAAGCTGCCGCGCGAGCGCGAGGACGAGTTGCGGGCGCGGATCGACGCGGGCCCGCGCCCGGAGGACGGCGTGTGCACGCTGCGCGGCAAGGACGTGGTGCGCATCCTCGAGCGCGAGTTCGGCGTGCGCTACTCGCTGATGGGCGCCTACGACCTCCTGCACCGGCTCGGCTATTCGGCGCTGCGCCCCAGGCCGCGGCACGAGAAGAGGGATCTCGCGAAGCAGGCGGAGTTCCGCGAGCGCGCCCCCCTTTTGTCGAGCTCGTGAGCGGCGTCGCCGAGTCGCTCGACCACGCGACGCGCGTCTTCTTCATGGACGAGGCTCGCCCAAGTACGGGAATGGGGCCAGCAGGGAACATTGACCAGCGTGTGGGCGCGGAAAGGATCGCGCCCGACGGCGGTGCGGCAGACGCGCTACGAGTGGGTCCATCTGTTCGCCGCGGTCGAGCCGCGGACCGGCGCGTCGAGCGCGCTCCTGGCCCCCCAGATCAACACGGGGACGATGAACGTCTTCCTGCGTCAGCTCGTCGACGAGGAGCTGAAGCCGAAGGAGCACGCCATCGTGATCATGGACCGCGCGGGCTGGCACACGTCGTCGGCGCTCGAGGTGCCGGAGGAGATCACGATCCTGCTCCTTCCGCCGTACTCGCCGGAGCTGAACCCGGTCGAGAACCTGTGGCACTGGATGCGGAGCCACCACCTCAGCAACCGCGCGTACGAGGACTATGACGACTTGATGAGATCGGGGACCGAAGCGTGGCGACGGCTCACGCCGGCGCTGCTGAAGTCGGTCTGCGCATGTCCGTATCTGGAGCGCGCTAATCAAACGTGATCCGTATTAGGCCATTGAGAGATCGATGAGGACGATGCTCATTGTAGTCCGATCGAAATGCGTCGGCTTTCTCCTGTGCGTCCTCCAGCGACCCGAACCAGTGGATGTTCAGGCACTCCTCCCTGAATCGGCCGTTGAATGATTCGATGATCGCGTTGTCGGTCGGCTTCCCCCGACGGCTGAAGTCGAGTCGGACGCCGTTCGAATACGCCCACAGGTCCATCGCGGCGCTCGCGAACTCCGAGCCATTGTCGCAGTGGATGCGGCGAGGCAGGCCACGCTCGTAGCGAAGGCGCTCGAGCGTCGCGACGACGTCCCCGCCGGTGAGCGCGCGGCCGGCGTCGATCGCCAGGCACTCGCGCGTGTACAGGTCGACAATCGTCAGCAATCGAAAGCGCGAGCCGTTCGCCAGCTCATCCGCCATGAAGTCCATGCTCCAGACTTCGTTCCGGCAGGTCGCCGGCTCGCGCTGTTCACGGTGCACCGCGCTCGTGTGTCGCCATGGACGCCGACGACGCAGCGCAAGGCCTTCTTCGCAGTACAGCCGGTAGATTCGGTGCTTTCCGACCGCCCAGCCCTCACGCTGAAGCATGACGACCAGGCGGCGATACCCGTACCGCACTCGTGCCTGCGCCAACTCGCGGAGACGATGTCGCAGCGCCGTCTGCGGATCACGACAGCTCCGGTAGCGGACGCTCGATCGACAGAACTGCGCCGCAGAGACGGCCCGACGCTGGCTGACCTGCTAGCGGCTCATCAGATATGGCACGACCTGACGCTGACCCACGGGCTTCAGCACTTTTTTGAACGACATCCTGCAGCATGACCTTGTCGAAGGTCAGGTCTGCGACCGCGCGCTTCAGCCGCGCATTCTCCTCGCGCAACTGCTTCAGCTCCCTCACCTCGCTCGGAAGCATTCCGCCGTAGACCTTCTTCCACCGGTAGAACGTCTGCTCCGAGATCCCCACGTGGCGGCAGAGCTCGCCGATCACCATTCCGGACTCGGCTTGCTTCAGGATTCCCGCAATCTGCTCGACCGAGTATCGCTTCCGTTTCACGGCACGCCTCCTTGGCCCTTCCGGGCCGGATTGTGCCGCACAACTCACTCATCCGATGGACCAGTTCTCCCGGAGCCCCTCAGCCGCCGTCGCCACGAGTAGAGCGTCCACGGGCTGACGCCCGCGGACGAGGCGAACGCGGCTGCGGAGAGTCCGCTGCGGTCCCAGCGGTCGAGGATGCGGAGCGGGTCGGGGGAGATCACGCCGTCAGTGTGAGGCGAGGTCGAGGCGGTGCCAGCGGCGCTCGCGCGGAATGAGGTCGAGCGCTAACAACGTTTCGTCAGTCAGACGCTCACGCCGGCGGAGCCATCATCAGTTGATCCATCAGATTCCCCAACGACTTGGCATCGTCGGCGGCGGTCGCCATTCCCCTGAAGTCAGGTCCAGCGGTTGAGCCGGAGGTCCCCTTCGCAGGCCCGTCGTGAGCGACGTCGCGTGCATTGTGATCCGGTGGCGACTTCGCTACCGTTCGTTCCGTCACCTTCGGAATGGAGTCGCTCGCTCGCGTTCTTCCTCGCTCCGCGGCGGCGAGGCTCTCTTCGGTGTTCTTTGCGTTCGCCGCCACCGGGCGGGCTTCCGACTGCGCGCCTTCGAATGGAGCCAGTTTTGGGGTACCGGCCTTGAGGATCTGCGGCGCTCCTTCGCTGGGTGGCCGGAGGCTCGCCGCAGCCGGAGCTCCCGCCGCCGCCGACGTGACGTCGGACACGGCGCTGGTACCACGCGATGCGCCACCTGCTGGCCTAGCGAAACCAGCCATCTGCGACGGAGGCGGGGTCGCAGCCCGTTCCGTGGCATTCACGCTCTGGAGTTGTGAGGCCTTCTCGCGCACGGATGTGAACATCGACTTGTAGTTCGCGCCCTTTCCCATCACCTTTTGGGAGAAGCCAGGTTCCGCGAGCGAAGCCGGGTTGTTTGCATCGGAAAGCACGCCGGGTCGGGTGGTACCGCCGGTCGGGGGAGCGGGCCTTTCGGACTTCTTGAGGAGCAACTCGAAGGGGTTCATCGCGGTGCCTCCTGTCGGCGGTCGGTGATGCCGGGCGGAGCTCGCCCAGCACGTTTCTTGATGTTCTCACGACTGACCGCCGACCTCAAGTAATCGCAGCAAGACCCGGCGTGTCTCGTGGATTTGCCTGAGAGCAACTCAGTCGGCTTCAATTCCGGCCGCCTGCGTTTGGCTCGATCTTGTGCCATTCGGGGGTGAGGTCTTTGGCTCCAGCTCGCCGGACTTGTCTGAGCGTTGGACCACCCTTCGCCTCGCCCGCGGCAACTGGCTCTCCGGGCTGCTCCTGAGCCACGCGTCCGGAAAAGGCCCGGCGGAGGAACGCTTCGCCGTCGGGCGACTTCCGCTCGGTCGCCACCTCGGGGTACTCTGCAGCGCCTCGCCGCCTTCATTCGCGCAAGTCCCTTTTGCGCCAACACCTTGCGCCTCAGGGAGTTGGTCCAGTATGGCCCACTGATCGAAGGTGACTCATCGAAGGCGTTGGCCGTTGCTCGCGTGACGACGCCCACCGACCGTGGGGGAGGCGCGGTGCCGCGCCGCGACGTCCTTACGCTGGCTTCGCGCGATTCGAGTCGTGCTCGCCAATCGGTCGCGCAGGGGCAGACCGCTAACGACACGGCCCCCACGCGCCGAGGAGCGCTGCGAGGTCGGCGCCGGTGACCACGCCATCGCAATCGACATCCATGCCCGGAGGGAGCATCGTCGGCGGCTGTCCCCAGAATCCGAGCAGCACCGACAAGTCCGCGCCGCTCACGTGGCCGTCGCCGTTGAAGTCGCCGGGGCACGCTGGCGGCGGCGGCATTTCGCAGCAGTCGGGGACACCGTTGCCGTTCCAGTCGCCGAGTGCTCCGCTCTGAATTTGTCCGAAGTCGACAATGCCGTCGCCGTTGCAGTCTGCGTCCCACTCGACGATGCATGCTTGGATTCCGACACCGCACGGCACGCAATGAACGCCCCACGGGTAAAGGTCGTTCCACTCGGCCGTCGGTGTGTTCGTGCACGTCGGATCGACGAAATGCACCGCGCTCTCTCCGGTCCAGCCGGCGCATCCGTTCGAGGGATTGCCCGCGGTCCACGCGGAAAAGGTCCACGGTTCGCCCGTGACCCACTCGAATCCGCCGTCCGGCTCGCCGCCCGGTCCGGTCTGGAACGCGCCGATCCACGGGCCGGCGCTGCCCGGCCACGCTCCGGGCGTCGCCGCCGAGAGGGCGAGCGCGAACTGATTCTCTTCCGCTGACGCGATGGTCACGAGATGAGCGCCGAGACTCGAGGCAGCATCCAACGCGCCGAACGCCGTCATCGGCACGAGGCTCACGACGCACCGATACCAATGTCCGTTTCCTCCGTCCGCGACGCGCCACTCGAGGGCTTGTGCCTGTGCCGCGCTGGCGAGGAGCGCCAATGAGCAGGCGGCTGCGAGCGTGCTTGTGATCATCATGGGTTCTCCTCCCGTTGTCCGCGGCAACGTCTCGACCTCACGTCACATTCATACACGGGATGGTGCATGCGATGCAATCGCGTGGCAAGGCGAATGGCGCAGTGCCGCGTGCGTCGCGACGAATCCGCGGCGCCGTCGTGCCTCGACGAGACGCGGCGACGGATCCATCGTGGTCTTCTCGCTAGCACGCTGATGACTTTCTCCGACGAAGGCGCGGTCGCCGCGCCGAATCGCGCGACCATGTCCGCATGCGTGGACGACCCGAACCCCATCGCGGCATGTTCTTCGCCATCGACCTCGAGCAGCGCGTCGCGCCGGACCATCCGCTGCGGCCCATCAAGCGCATGGTCGACGAGGAGGCGTTCGGCTGGATCAAGAAGGTCGCCGGGATGTCCCGGGCCCGGCGCGTAGAGCGATGGAAGATCAAGCAGCGCTTCACGATGGCGGCGGCGGCGTACAACCTGGCGAGGGCGAGGAAGCTGCTGGCGCCGGGATGAGGCGGGCGGCGGCGCTCGTCTGACGATGCCGCGGAGCGGCCGAGCGGCGGCATCAAGTCAATGGAAATGCGGCGCGGGGACCGCAAGGAAGACGAAGGTGCCGGGGAGAAAGCGAAAAGTCATCGGCTTGCTAACGACCGACTGCTCCTCGGTGCGTTCTATCGCCACAAGATGCCCGCCGACACTCACCGCGTATGCCTCCGCGTCTTGCCATGTCATCGGCGCTGGTGTCATCGGGTATGTCGCGAACTCGCAACCGCCCGCCAGAGCGTGGCTCGCGGTGAACGTCATCGCCGCCGCGGCGACTCCAGCAATTACCGTGCGCATCGTGTTCCCTTTCCTCGCGGGCATCGGGGCGCTATCGCATCGACGGCGCCGCGCTCGCACTACACCGGCACACACGGATTGGGGTATCCGATGCAACAAACGCAACGACGAAGGTACAACGAACCTTGTTCCCGCCACGGGTTCGCGGGTTTCCGATAGTCGCCGTGGGCTCGCGTGTGCATGACACGCAAGAGGTCACTGGTTCAAGTCCAGTGTCGCCCACTGCACGCCCCGGCATCTGCCGGGGCTGCGTGCCTTTTTTTGGGGGGGGGTGGTGACCGCTGGCTCGAGCGTGTCGGGAGCGGGAGAAGATGAGATCGTTTCGCTCACCGCCGCGCGCGAATCTGTTTGATGTGCGAGGTCACGCGAGACCCGCAATCCCGGCGCGGTCTTCGTCCACGGGCTCGATCGCGTTCCCGACGATTGCTCGGTGAATCGCGCGGGGCGAAACTCGTCCTCATCGGCCAATGGAGGTTTCCCCGCCTCATGTCGCGCGCTAGCGTGGAGGTGGCGAACCGATCCCGCGCCAGCGCGCGGCGGAGCGTCCGTCGCGTGAATCTTCATCGCGGGCGAGAGCGCCATTGATCGCGCCTCGGAATGGCGCCGAGGGATGGCACCGAGGAGCCGCCGTCCGGCGCGAGCGGGAGGGTGTCATGAAACGAGTCGCGAAGCGATGCGGCCTCGTGGTCGCAGTGTTGGTGGCTGCGGCATCGGCGTTCACGGCGGCACAGGCTGACGCGTCGGCTCCGCCCTTGCCCGAGGGTTTGTCTGCGTCGGATTGGTCGGGCATCGTCGCAGCACGCTCCGCCGCGCGGCGGGCGATCGTCGCGGACGAGCGCGGCGGGCATCGTGCGTGGAATCCGAACCAAGCGTGGACGGCGCGCTTCGACGCGCGCGGATTTGAGGTGTCGCCACGCGGATCCGGCTGGACCTGGGGGCTCGAACTCGCGCGCTGGGGCCGCACCGGCGCCGAGCGAGGCGTGACTATTCGTGCGAGCGCCGCAGTCGACGGTGCACGGATGAGCTACGGGCGCAACGATGGCTTCGTCGAGTGGTTCGTGAACGCCGCGCGCGGACTTGAGCACGGATTCACGATTGAGTCGAGACCCGACGGCGAGGGCCCAATCTCGATCGAGCTCGCGGTGCGCGGCGGACTGTGCGCGGAGACGCAGGACGACATGCGGGGGGCGCGGTTTGTGGACGAGGCGGGCGCGGCGGCGCTGATCTACGGCGGGCTCGCGGCGTCGGACGCGGACGGCCGGCCGCTTCCGGCGAGGATGGAGTCATGGGGCGATGGTCTGCGGCTGATCGTCGACGACGATGGTGCGCGCTATCCGGTGACCATCGACCCGCTCGCCCAGCAGGCATTTCTCGCCGCGTCGAACTCGGATCAGGACGACTATTTTGGCCGGTCGGTCGCCATCTCCGGCGACACGGTCGTGGTGGGTGCGCATGGCGAAGACAGCGCCGCGACGGGCGTGAACGGCGACCAGTGGAACAATGCCGCGGGCTCTTCCGGCGCCGCCTACGTCTTCGTGCGCAGCGGGACGACGTGGAGCCAGCAGGCGTACCTGAAGGCGTCGAACACCGGGGCGCTGGACGCCTTCGGCTTTTCGGTGGCGGTCTCCGGCGACACGGTCGTAGTGGGTGCGTATGGCGAGGACAGCGCCGCGACGGGCGTCAACGGAGTCCAGGCGAGCAACGCGGCGAGCTCTTCCGGCGCTGCCTATGTCTTCGTGCGCAGCGGGACGACGTGGAGCCAGCAGGCGTACTTGAAGGCGTCGAACACGGAGGCGGGGGACTCCTTCGGCGACTCAGTCGCCATCTCCGGCAACACAGTGGTGGTGGGGTCGCCATTCGAAGACAGCGCCGCGACCGGCGTGAACGGAAACCAGGCGAGCAACGCCGCCATCGATTCCGGCGCCGCCTACGTCTTCGTGCGCAACGGGACGACGTGGAGCCAGCAGGCGTACCTGAAGGCGTCGAACACGAACGCCCTTGACAGGTTCGGCGACGTCGCCATCGCTGGCGACTCGATCGTCGTGGGCGCGTCCCTCGAGGACAGCGCCGCTACGGGCGTAAACGGGAATCAGGCGAGCAACGCCGCCATCGATTCCGGCGCCGCCTACGTCTTCGTTCGCAGCGGGACGACATGGAGTCAGCAGGCCTACCTGAAGCCGTCGAATACGAACGCCAACGACCATTTCGCCACCTCGGTCGCAGCCTCCGGCGACACGATCGTGGTGGGGGCCCCGGATGAGGACAGCGCCGCGACGGGCGTGAACGGGAATCAGGCGAGCAACTCGGCAAGCGGTTCCGGTGCGGCCTATGTCTTCGTGCGCAGCGGAACGACGTGGAACCAGCAGGCGTACCTGAAGGCGTCGAACACGGACGCGGGCGATGGGTTCGGCAACTCCGTCGCGATCTCCGGAGAGGGGTTGGTCGTGGGGGCGCTCTACGAGGACAGCGCCGCAAGCGGTGTGAGCGGGGACCAGACAAACAACGCGGCGCCGCAAGCCGGCGCCGCCTATTCGTTTGTCCGCTTCGCGACGACGTGGAGCCAAGCCGCGTACCTGAAGGCATCGAGCACTGCGGCGCTCGATGAACTCGGCGTCTCGGTCGCCATCTCCGACGACACGATCGTGGCGGGCGCGCCCCTCAAGACCTTGGGGCCGTACGAGGCGGAGGGCGCGGCGTTTGTCTTCTCCACGCCCCTCGGCGGTGACCTGAACGGCGACTGGCACGTGAACGCCGTGGACCTCGCGACGCTCCTGGGGCAGTGGGGCGTGTGTGCGCCAACGCAGGCGTGTAAGGCCGACCTCAACGATGACGGCATCGTCAACGCCGCGGACCTCGCGATCCTCCTTGGGGCGTGGACGGGCTGACCATCACCGACTCTGCCGCAGGCTGCGTTGCGCGGCTCGCAAGGGACGGAGGCGGAACCAAGCGGGCAACGTGATCACCGCCATCACCTCAGCGCCTCGAGCAACTCAATGCGATTGCCGAACGGATCCGCGACGTACACGCGGCTGTAGCCTTCGAGTGGTTCGTCGGTCACGACGGCGACGCCCGCGCGATCGAGGTGCTCGATCATCGCGGAAAGTCCCGCGACGAGGAACGCCGGATGCGCCTTGCGCGCGGGGCGGAACTCGGCCTCGACGCCAAGGTGAACTCGCAGCGCGCCGCCCTCGAACCACGCGCCGCCGCGCTTCGCGAGGTTCGCGGGCTTGGGCACTTCGGTCAGTCCGAGGACGCCTGCGTAGAACGCGCGCGCGCGGGCTTCCTCGCCGGCGGGCATCGCCAGCTGCACGTGGTCGAGGCCGTGCACGACGAAGCCTCGCGTCACGTCGGCGCAGCCGCCGCGCTTGAGCACGCGCGCCGCCGACGGCGGATGCGTTCCGAGCTTCGCTGCCGGCCGTCGCGGGCGCGCGGCCAGTTCGCCGCCGCAGTTTGGACAGATGCCCTTGAGCCGGCCCGCCGCGCACGAGACGCAGAAGGTGCACTCGAAGGAACAGATGCGAGCCTCGGTCGAATCCGGCGGGAGGTCTCGATCGCAGCACTCGCAGTTCGGGCGTAGTTCGAGCATCGCGCGCTCCTCGATCACCACCGTCCGGCGGCGGACCATTCCGGCGCGCCGAGCGAGAACTCGAACGATATCGAAGCCGATTATCCTGCGGGCAATGGAAGCCCCCAGCGCCGGACCGGTCACGCTTGGCGCACGCATCGCCGCGCTCGACGTGATCCGCGGGATCGCGCTCTTCGGCATCCTCGTCGTCAACATGAGCTTCTTCGCGGGGCCGCTCGCCGACGCGGTCTACGACCCGTCGCTCGTCGACGCGCCGATCGTGGATCGCGTCGCGTGGCTCGTCGAGAGCACGTTCTTCACGGGGAAGTTCATCTCGCTCTTCTCGTTTCTGTTCGGCGCCGGGCTCACGCTGCAGATGGCGCGGATGGACGCCGCCAGAGCGTCGGCCCGCTCCCGCGGCGAACGCGGCCGATCGACGCCGCTTCTCGTCGTTCGACGCATGGCGATCCTGCTCGCGTTCGGCCTCTGCCACGCGCTCCTCCTCTGGTACGGCGACATCCTGGTCTATTACGCGTTCGTCGGGCTCGTCCTCCTTCCCTTGCGCCGATTCTCCGCGCGGACCGTCGCGGCGATGGCGCTGGCGTTCGCAGCGCTCTCGTTCGCCTGCGCTGCTGGCTTGGGAGCGCTGCAACTCCTCTCCACGCTCGCACCCGCTGCCGGGCAGGTTGAGCGCGCCAATGCCGACACCGACGACGAGGGCGCAGGCGAGGTCGACGACGCGCCGACGAGTTTCGTCGAGGCGTTCGCGGCCGGCGGTTACGTAATCACCCAGCCCGCGCTGCGCGAGATCGAGATCGCGACCTATCGCGAAGGACCGCTCGCCGACGTCCTCGCCATGCGGGCCCTTCAGTGGGCGTCGCTCATTCCGGTGACGGTGCTCTTCTACCTCGCGCACATCATCACGATGGCGCTCGCCGGCATGTGCGCCGCGAAGGCGAGGCTCTTCGACGCGTCGGCCGACCGCGTGCAGCGGGCGGTGGCGAAGAGTTGCTTGCCGATCGGCGTCGCCCTCACGGCGACTGCGTCGCTCCTCGTGTTGACGTCGGGTTTTGATCCCGCGCAACTGCGCTTCGCCGTCGCAAGCCCGCTCGGCGACGTGGGCGCGATCGTGCTCGCGCTCGGATACGCGGCGCTGCTCGCTCGGCTCGCGCGTCACCCCGCGTTTGAGGCCGCGATGCGACCGATCGCATCGACCGGGCGCATGGCGCTCACCGTCTACCTGTCGGAGACGGTCCTCATGACGGGCCTGATGTATTGGTGGGGGTTCGCGCGCTTTGCGACCTTCGCGCGATCCGAACTCTTCGTGATCGCGATCGTCACCTGGCTGGTGCTGGTCGCGCTCAGCAACGCGTGGCTCGCATTCTTCGCCATGGGACCCATCGAATGGCTGTGGCGGATCGGCACGTACCTCTCGATTCCTCCGCTTCGGCGTTCGGCCGACCGCCGCGCCGAAGCGTCCGACGCGACCTGACGGTGACACGATGGCGATACACCTCCGCAAGGAAGACGGGCGGCGCGTGCCGTGGAAGAACGGGCAGGGGACCACGCTCGAACTGGCGACGGACGCGACGATGAGGGGCGGCCCCTGGACGTGGCGACTCTCGATCGCCGACGTTCCGACGAGCGGACCGTTCTCGCGCTTCGAAGGTCACGACCGGCTGATCGCGTGTCTCGACGGCGACGGCATGACGCTGGTCGTCGACGGACGCTCGCTCGACGTCCCGCACGTCGGCGAGGCGCTCGCCTTCTCCGGTGACCTCGAGACGACCGGCCGGTTGCGCGGCGGCGCGTGTCGCGACGTGAATCTCATCGTCCGTCGCGACCGCTGGCGGGCGCGACTCTGGCTCCTGCGCGGTGCCGTCGAGTGTCGGCTGTCGTCGGTCGCGACGGCGCTCGTGCACGTCGTCGACGGCGAGGTCAGCGTGATCGAAGGCGAATCGGTCGGACACGACCTGACCTCGGGGGAGTCGCTCGTCGTCCGCGGGGCCTCGACGGCGACGACCGGAAGCGGCGTCGTCGTCCTCGCGGCGATCGAACGGGCGAGCGCCTAGCACTCGAGCGCCTCTTCGTTTCTGCGGCGGCCGAGCGGATGCCTTCGCTCACCCTCGCGACGAACCGAAGCGGCGCTGTTGTGCGAGGCTCGAACCGTCAACCGGGGCGAGGCATGCGCGGCGACGTCGGCGCAGTGGCGGGAACCGCGGCGGCGTCGACGAGCTTGGCGAGATCGTTCGCGTTGTAGCGCCCCAGCACGGTCGCGCGGATGGTTCCCGCCGCGTCGAACACCACGAGCGTCGGTTTCGCGGCGACGCCGGTCAGCGGCTCGGGCATCGCCTGCGGCCCTGCGCACACCGGATGGCGCACGCCGCACTTCGACGCGAAGCTCGACGCATCGGACGCGGTGGCCTCGGGCGCCCAGCTCAGGACGACCGCCTCGGGATGCGCCGCCGCGAACTCGGCGATCGCGCGGGTCGTCGCCTCGCAATACGCGTCGACCGGCGCGAAGCAGTCGAGGAGCACGACGCGGCCGCGCATCGAGTCGCTCGTGTGCGCGACGCCGGCGACATCGGTGAGCGTCCATGAGTTCGGCGTGATGCCGACCCACGACTGCGCCTGATGGACCGCCGAACGCTGCAGGAGCACGTTCAGGAGCAGCGCGCCCCAGAGGATCGCCGCGGCGAGGGACACGACCGCGCCGAGCGCCGAGCACGCCGCTCCCGCCCACGCGAGCGTGCGCGATCCGCGACGGAATCGGAGATGCGTGAGCGCGCTGTGCAGGCCGATGGCCGCGGGGAACGCGCCCACCGCGATCGGCGCGAGCACGATCGATGCGATGCCCGTCGCCAGGCCGATGCGTGCGAGTCGCGGATCGCGCAGCGTCTCGGAGTCGGCGCTCGCACGTTCCGCCTCGGCGTCGTCGGCCGCGAGATCGTTCGGCTCAACGCTCAAGCAGGTACCACCGCTTGGCAATGCGCTTGCCGTATCCGAGGCCGAAGCGCGTCGTGGCGATGCCCTTCACGTACTCGATGGCGGTGTCGACGTCGTCGGTCACGATGAACCGTTCGAGATCCGCGGCGTCGATCGTGCCCTCGCGGACCATGCGGTCGCGCAGGAAGTCGAGCATCGGCTGCCAATAGCTGCGTCCCATCAGCACCACCGGAAAGTCGCGGATCTTCGCGGTCTGGATCAGCGTGAGCGTCTCGTAGAGCTCGTCCATCGTGCCGAAGCCGCCCGGCAGGACGACGAAGCCGTACGAGTACTTCACGAGCATGACCTTGCGCACAAAGAAATAGCGAAAGGAAATGCACCGGTCGCAGTAAGGATTGGGCTGCTGTTCGCGCGGCAACTCGATGTTGCAGCCGAGCGATCGACCGCCGGCCTCCTTCGCCCCGCGGTTTGCGGCTTCCATCACGCCTGGGCCGCCGCCGGTCATGACGGTGAATCCGGCCCGAGCGAGCTGCGAGCCGACGCGGCGGCCGAGCGCGTACCACGCGTGGTCCTCGCCGAATCGTGCGGACCCGAACACCGTCACGCACGGTCCCACGAAGTGCAGTTGACGGAAGCCGCGCACCGTCTCGATGAAGATGCGAATCGCGCGAGCCAGCTCGAATCCGCGCGACTGCGGACCTTCGAGAAAGCGGAGTTCGGGCGCGGAGTTGCGCGGCGCGTGCGCAGCGCCGACGGAAGACGGAGGTGCGATCGTCATGTCTCGTTGCCTCCGTTCGGCGCGCCGTCGGAGTCGCGAGGCGCCGCCTTCTCGCGACGCTGCGTGCCGAGTCGATCTTTCAGTCCGCTTCGATCGCGAGCCCAGCGGAGCCCGTGTCGCATCCGGTGCGGGAGCTTTCGGTCGCCCCAGTTGATCACGCGTCGAACCCGATGGTCTGCCATGGAGAGCACCAGTATGCCCAGAATCGTCAGCGGCCATCCCGGAAGTACCGGCAGGATGCCGAGAACAACGCCGATCACCACGAGCACCGCGCCGACGAGAAGGAACGCGAGCCGTTTCGCCAGCGACCGCTCGGGCCGGCGACGCGGCAGCAGATCGTCGTGGGGCGGATCAATCCGCTGTCCGTCCCGGCCGTCGGCGGCACGACCGGGGACATCGGGTTCGGGGTACATCGGAGGCAAGGCTACGCGGGTCGAGTCGCCGAAATCGCCATCAGCCCCCACATCGGTCGTGCGGTGAATCGCTCGGTGCGAATCCCCGAGAATTGCGCGGTGCGCAGCAGGTCGCGCATTGCGGCGACGCCGCGGATGTCGCGGCGCAGCCGCTGGGTCGCGCGCAGCGCGAGCGCGAGAATCCGCATGGGCATCGCGTCGCCACACCAGTCGACGATGACCAGTCGCCCGCCGGGCACGAGCACGCGACGGCACTCGTTGAGCGAGCTGTAGGGGTCGGAGATCAGGTGAAACGCGTTGGCGACGACCACCGCGTCGACGCTTCGGTTCGCGAGCGGGAGTTGTTCGGCGCGGCCGACGATGAGCGTCGCGTCGCCACGCTTGCCGAGGCGCTCCTGCGCCCGATCGAGCATCTCGCGGCTGCGGTCGATGCCCACGAGCTGCATCGTCGGGCATGCGCGCAGCAGCCGTTCGCCGAGCAATCCGGTGCCGCACGCGAGGTCGAGCACGCGCTTCGGCAGCGGCTCGCCGAGGAACTCGAGGGCCTTCGCGAGCGTCGTCTCGGAGTAGCTCGCGAACGCGCGGTCGTACGCCGGCGCCCACGCGCGATATCGCTCGCACAGCAGGCGATCCTGTTCGTCGTCGTCCGTCGGCGCCCGCGAGGAGACCGCTCGATTGAGCGTCGGCGCGGCAACGGAGCACGGTGCGGGGGTCGGTGAATCGGCGCTCACGGCGGAAGCGTAATACGACGGGCGCTCGCTCGCCGACTCGGGCGACTGCGAAAGCGCCGGCCGCGGAGGCGTCGACGAATCGCGTCGTCGCGCGTCGCTGTTCGGATCATCAAGGCAACGCGACTGGATGGGCTCGAACCATCAACCTTCGGTTTCGTAGACCGATGCTCTATCCAATTGAGCTACAGTCGCAGCAGTTCGTCGATGAGGGGGAAGAGCGTAGCAGCGACGGACGCAGTTGGCGAGTCTACGGCGGCCGAGTTTCGATCCAGCGTCGAACCCCGTGCAGGTTCATCCGGCAGAACGCCGGCCCGAGGAACGTCGCGGCCGCCCACGTCGGCACCGCGGCTTCCGCAGCCGCGCCGCGAAGCCACGCACCGTAGCGGGCGATGGCCTCGTCCTCGCTCACACGACCCGCGATCCAATCGCTGGCGATCGATTCGGCGAGCGCTGCCTCGTCGTCGAGGCGGCGGCGCGCGGCGTCCAGATGTGCCCGGACCGCCGCGGCGTCGTCGGCCACGCGACCGAAGTGCGTCAGGAAGAGTTCGTCGAGTCGCGCGTCGCGCAGACAGTCGAGGGATGTCCGCCACGCGCGAAGGTCGAATTCCGGCGGTGGCGTCGGCACCGAGATGAAGCGGGTGTCCGGCACGATCATCGCCGCGACGTCGCCGGCGAAGGCTCGTCGCCGATCGTCCGCGCGAAGGACCCACGCGTGATGGTGCCGTGCGTGGCCGGGGGTTTCGATGGCCTCGAGGCTGACGCCGGGCGCCACCTCGACCGTTCCGCCGTCGGGGATCGAGTGCACCCGTTCGGCGGGACACGCGATCGGTTCGCCGTAGAAGCGATCGAAGGCGTCGCCGTGGACGCGGCGCGAGCTCGCGATGAGCTTCGTCGGGTCGACGAGGTGCTTGGCGCCGAACGGGTGGACGAACACGTCGGAGCGGTCGGCGCCGGTCGCAAAGTGTCCGGCGGCGCCGGCGTGGTCGAGATGGATGTGCGTGACGAACACGCGACGCACGCGGCGCCCGGCCGTGCGCGGATCTGCGGCGAGCGAGCGTTGCAGCGTCGGTGCGCATGCGGCGGGACCGGACTCGACGAGCGCGAGGTCGTCGCCGCTGACGATCGCGAACGCGGCCGCGGTCCTCGGCAGCCCGAGGTAGCCGAGGTCGATCGTGAGGACGCTCGCCGTCGTCACGTCAGCGTCGGTCCGAGTCGAGTGCGATCGAGGTGCCTGACTGGGTCCCGGTCGCGGGGCCGGGTCGCGCTGCGGTGGTCGCCGCAATGCCTCGCGTCACCGAACTCGCGGCGGCCACGAGATGACTCAACGCCAAGGGGCCGACGACGAGGGTGATCGCCATGATCGCCGTCGCGACGCGCGGCCAGATCGACGGATTCGCCGTGACGGTCTCGCTGCGAGCGTTGGTCGGCGAGACGAGCGGCTCGCTGAGGAGCTTCAGGTAGTAGTAGACGCTCACGCCGCTATTCACGAGCGCGATGACGACAAGCACCGTCTGGCCGGCTTCGATGCCCGCCATGAAGAGATAGAACTTGCCCCAGAATCCGAGGAGCGGCGGCAGGCCGATGAGCGACGCGGAGCCGATCGCGAGCATCGCGGCGGTCCAGGGGTGCCGCTGTCGCAGTCCGGCGAGGTCGTCGATCGTGTCGATGTCCTCGCCGTTGCGTTCGAGGCTCGCGAGAGCGCCGAACGTCGCGACGTTCATGACGGCGTACGAGAGCAGGTAGAAGAGCGTCGCGTTGATGCCGCTCACGCCGTTGATCCCCGCCGGCCCGGCGATAAGGCCGATGATCATGTAGCCGGAGTGGGCGATCGAGGAGTACGCGAGCAGGCGGCGCAGCGAGCGCTGCAGGAGCGCGCCCACGTTGCCGAGCGTCATCGTCAGGACGGCGACCATCCAGAGCAGCGCGGTGATCGGCTGCGGGAGGCCGCGCTCGATGAGCAGCACCTCGTTCCCGCGGACGAATTTGTGTCCCGACCAGCCGAGGCACTCGAGGAGCAGGATCATCGCGATGAACCCTGCGGCCTTGGGCACGAAGGCGAGGAACGCGGTCATCGACGTCGACGCGCCCTCGTACACGTCCGGGGCGTAGAAGTGCATCGGCACCGCGCTGATCTTGTAGCACAGGCCGATGAGCGCGAGCACGAAGCCGACGATGGCCAGCGACGAGACGCCCCCGGCCTGCGCCTGCGCGGCGAGCACGTCGCGCATCTCGACGAGTTGCATCGATCCGGTCGCGCCGTAGATGAGCGCGAAGCCGTAGAGCAGAATCGCCGAGCTCAATGCGCCGAGGAAGAAGTACTTGACCGCGGCCTCCTGCGCCTTGCGCGCGCCGCGGCTGATGGCCACCATGATGTAGGTGGGCAGCGACACGAGCTCGATGGCGAGGAAGAGCCAGATGAGATCGGGCGCCGTGCAGAGCAGGCAGCAGCCGGCGACGGCGAGCAGGAAGAACGCGTGGTATTCACCGCGGATCACGCGGATCGGTTCGAAGCTGGCGCGGCCCGCGGCGAATGCGTGTTCGAGTCGGCGATCGACCATGCCCGCGTGCAGGAGCGCCAGCGCCGCCGCGACGATCAGAATCATGCTCTTGCCGAAGCCGGCGAGTCCGGGCAGGATCAGTCCCGCGAGGCCGAGTCGCGCGTCGTCGGTCACGAGATGCGTGAGGCCAAGCGCACCGAGCAGAAGGATCACCGTCGCGAGCGTCACCGAGTCGCGCAGGGCCTTGCTGCGCGAGAGGCCGAGCACGGTGACGAACACCGCGCCGACGACGAGCAGGATCTCGGGCAGGATGAGGACGATCTTCGGGAGCATCGATGTGGCCGAGGGAGTGGTGAGCGGGGAGTCGCGTCAGGGCTTCGCGACGGACGCGGGTGCGGTGGGAGTGCCGACGGACGTCGGAGCGGCGAGGGACACCGTCGCGACCGCCTTGCCGGATCGGGCCGCCTCGGCCTCCTGCGCGAGGTACTCGCTGACGGCGGCTGGATACTTCGCCAGCGTGTCCTGCACCGTGGGCTCGATGGCCTTCATGAGCGGCCAGGGAGCGATGCCGATGACGAGGCACACGACCGCGATCGGGGCGAGGATGAGGATCTCGCGTCCGTTGAGGTCGCTCGGCGCCGCATGCGCGCCGTGGTCGTGGTGGGCGTGCGGTTCCTTCAGCGGTCCCCAGACGACGCGACCCACCATGTACAGCATGTAGACCGCGCCGAGGATCGTGCTGCCGAAGCCCGCGATGATCATCCAGCGCGGACCGAGCATGCCGGGCCAGCCCATCGAGGTTCCGGCGTTCACGCTCGCGGTGAACACGCCGAAGAGGCAGAGCAGCTCGCTGACGAACCCGTTGAGTCCGGGCAGGCCGACGCTGGCCAGCGTGAAGAAGACGACGAAGAACGCCCAGATCGGCATGCGCTTGGCGAGGCCGCTGAGCTCGTCAAAGGCTTTCGTGTGGTAGCGCTCGTACATCATCCCGACGCAGAGGAAGAGCGCGCCGGTCGAGAGGCCGTGGCTGAGCATGTACATGACCGAGCCGGTCACGCCCAACGCGTTGACCGCCAGCATGCCGAGCATCGCCACGCCCATGTGGCTCACCGACGAGTACGCGATGAGTCGCTTGATGTCCTTTTGCACGAGGCAGACGAGCGAGATCACCACGATCGCGATGATCGCGAGCGTCGAGAAGAACATCATGCCCTGCACCGCGCCGATCGGAGTCATCGGCAGCACGATGCGGAAAATCATGTACGTGCCGAGCTTCAGGAGCGTCGCCGCGAGGATGACCGAGCCGGCCGTCGGGGCCTGGTCGTGGGCGAGCGGAAGCCACGTGTGCACCGGGAAGAACGGCGTCTTCACGCAGGGGCCGACCATGAGGGCGATGAAGACGAGGAGCGCCTGCTGGCCACCGAGCTTCGTCGAGGCGAACGACTGGAGGAGCGAGATCGAGAACGTCCACTCGCCGTACTCCGAGGCCCGGAGCGCCGCGACGTAGAGGATGCCCGCGAGGCTGATCGCGCCGGAGACGAAGGTGTAGACGAAGAAGCGAATCGCCGCGACGCGCCGCTCGTTGCCGCCGTAGACGGCGATGAGGAAGAGCATCGGCACGATGGTGAACTCGTAGCCGATGAAGAACGTGATCGCGTCACGGGCCATGAAGGCCAGCAACATCGAACTGAGGAGCGCGAGGAACCAGCCGTAGAACTCGCGCTCCCGCGTGGTGACCGACGTGAACGACGCCCAGAGCGCGAGCGGCGTGAGGAACGTGGTCATCAGGATGAGGAGGAGCGAGACGCCGTCGACGGCGAGCGTGAGGCTCACGCCCAGCGTGAACGTGCCGGCGTCGTCGGGCGGATAGAACTTGCCGGTGTTCCACTCCGGGTGCTTGAACGCGACGACGAGCGACGCGACGAAGACCAGGAGCGACGTCGCGACGCCGATGTATTTCGCGTAGCGGGCGTTCGCCAGCATGATCGCGATCGCGCCGACGATGGGGAGGACGACGAGGAGCGGAAGGAGCTGCGCGGACTGCATCAGCCACCTCCTTTCATCCACGCCCAGACAATCCAGGCGAGGATCAAACCGAGGCCGCCGGCCATCGTGACCGCGTAGCCTTGCAACATGCCGTTGTAGAGCGGCTGGAACAGTCGGCCGAGCCCCTCGACGAGGCGGCCCGAACCGACGACGAGCACGCCGTCGACGAGGTACTTGTCGAGGAACCCGAAGACGTATCCGAAGGCCCACATGGGCTTGCGGAAGAGCGCGTCATAGAGCTCGTCGACGTACCACTTGTTCTCCATCGCCCGCGGCAGCCAGCCGACGAGCGGGTTCGCGAAGAGCGCCTGCTTGAGCGAGTCGGCCGCCTTGCGATTCGCGAGGTGGAAGAACCACGCGAGGGCGATGCCCACGACGCCCACGCCCGTGGAGAGGAGGAACATCGCTGTATGCCCGTTCATGCCCAACACCATCGGGTGCGCGTGTTCGCCACCGTGCTCGACCATCGTCGCGCCGAGGCTCGGTACGCCGCGCGTCGCCGAGGACATGGCGATCATGTGCTCGGCCCAGTTCTCGCCGACGCCGAAGAAGGTCATGTAGGCGGGGATACCCGCGGCGATCGCCCCGACGGCGAGGATCATCAGCACGCTGTTGATCGCGAGTCGCGGCGCGTGCGGGTGGAAGTCGCCATGGGCATGACCGTGGCCATGCCCGTGCGCGTGCCCGTGATCGTGCGCGTCGTGGCCGCCGCCGTGCGATGCGCCGTGATCTCCGTGCGCGGAGTGCGCCACATGGTCGTCGTGCCCGTGGGCGTCTTCGCCCGGCTGGTACGCGACCGGTCCCGCGCAGACCCGGAACCACACGCGGAACGTGTAGTACGCGGTCATGAGCGCGGTGAAAAGGCCGAGCCATGCGAGCGTCGGCGAGCCGTGCACCGGATCGGTCATCGCCACATAGAGGATCTCGTCCTTCGAGAAGAACGCGGCGGTGAACGGGAACGCGGCGAGCCAGAGGCACCCGATGAACATCGTCCACGCCACGATCTTGAACCCCGGGATCTGTCGCAGGCCGGAGATGCGACGCAGGTCAAGCTGACCCGCGAAGCCGTGCATCACGGCGCCGGAGCCGAGGAAGAGGAGCGCCTTGAAGAACGCGTGCGTGAAGACGTGGTACGCGGCGCCGTAGGTCGTTCCCACGCCGAGGCCGAGGAACATGAACCCCAGTTGCGACACCGTCGAGTAGGCGAAGACGCGCTTGAGGTCGTACTGGAGGAGGCCGATCGTCGCGGCGAGGAACGCCGTGAGTCCGCCGATCCACGCGACGGTCGGTAGCGCATCCGGATGCAGCAGGAAGAGCGGATAGGTGCGGGCGATGAGATACACGCCGGCCGTGACCATGGTCGCCGCGTGGATAAGCGCCGACACCGGCGTCGGACCTTCCATCGCGTCCGGCAGCCACGTGAACAGCGGGATCTGCGCCGACTTGCCGAACGCCCCGAGCATGAGGCAGAACGGAATGAGGCCGCGGCTCCAGTGCGCCGCGGAGTCGGCCTTCTCGGCGCAGGCCCTGAAGATCGTCGCGTAGTCGAGCGCGCCGAAGTGCCGCCACACGAGGAAGAGACCGATCATCAGGCCGAGGTCGCCGATGCGGTTCATCACGAACGCCTTCTTGGCGGCCGCGACGGCGCTGGGCTTGCCGTAGTAGTAGCCGATGAGCAGGTAGCTCGCGACGCCGACGCCTTCCCAACCGAGGTAGAGCAGGACGAGGTTGCCGCCGAGGACGAGGCAGCTCATCGCGAGGAGGAAGATGCTGATCGCGCAAAAGAACCGAGCGTAGTTGCCGCCGACGTCCGACTCCATGTACTCGCTCGCGTACAGCGCGATGAGCGTGCCGAGGCCGGTGACGAACAGCATCCAGAACAGCGTGAGGCCGTCGATGTACAGACCGATGTCGGCCACGAAGCCCGGACTCGGCTTGCCGTCGGGCAAGGTCCACGAGAGCTGGAACCAGTCGTAGAGATGCACCGTGACCGGCGCGTGGTAGTGGCCGGTGTACGCGAAGTACAGGGCGACGACCGTGGCGAACGAAGCGCCGAGCGCGACGACCGTGACGATCGCCGGCAGCTTGTTCCGCACGCCGAAGGCGGCGCACGCCAGACACACGAGCGCGGAGATCGCCGGCAGCCCGAGGATCCACCCGGCCCACGAGAGCTCGGGCGCCTTGATTGCGCCGGTGATCCATTGCGCCGCGTCGCTCGCGGCGCCCGCCGCGTGGTGCGCGGCCGTCGCCGCCTCTCCGTCGGCAACGACGGCAAGCAGACTGGTCATTCCTTCAACTCCGACCATGCCTCGCTCGAGAGCGTCTCCTTCTTGCGGTAGAGGAGGACCACGAGGCCAAGTGCGAGCGCCGCTTCCGCTGCGGCGACGGTGAGGATGAAGATCACGAAGACCTGACCCGAGAGCTCCAGGTGCATCCGTCCGAACGCGACGAACGCGAGGCTCGCAGCCTGCATCATGAGTTCGGTGCAGAGGAACATCATGATCATGTTGCGACGGGTCAGGAATCCGATGAGCCCGATCACGAAGAGGAGCGCGCTCACCACGAGCGTGATCTGAAGCGTCGACACGCTGGGGGCCGAGATGGCGCCGCTCGCCGCGAGCGTCGTCGAGAGGAGCGAGCCGGGAGCGCTCATGAGCGACCTCCTCGGGATCCCGTCGATGCGCCGATGCTTGCGAGTTCTTCGCCGGGCGAGGTCGCGCCGCCCGGGAAGTCGGCCTCCTCGATCGAAAGGCGACGCATGCCGGCGGCTTCGCGGCGCTCGTCCTCGCCGAGTTCGATCTGCTTCCGGGCGAGCACCACGGCGCCGAACATCGCCATGAGAAGGATGACGCTGGCGAGTTCGAGGCTCGCCGGGAAGCGGCTCACGAGCGAGAGACCGACGCTCTGCGTGTTCGTCGGCAGCGCATCCGGCGGGAGAGGCAAATCGGTGAAGCTCGTGGCGCCCGCGTCGGTCCGCACGCGCACCGTCGCGGTGCCGTCCTGCGCCACGCGAATCAGGCGCCCCTGGTCGTCGGCGGTCGCGACGGCGCCAGGCTGCAGTTGTTGCACGACCTCGTTGAGCCTGCGCGGCATCAGCGCGAGCTCATTCCAGCGGCGGGCGTTGGCCTCGGCCAGCACGCGGCGCTGCACCGGCTGCCGCAACTCGCTGTTGTTCGAGAAGAGGACGTCGCCGAGCGTCGCCAGCAAGACGAATCCGACCGCGATCGCGGCCAACGGTTCGCGCGGGATGCGGTCGTACAGCGAACCGGCCTCGATGTCGCCGCCGCCCGCGGGCGCGTCGCTCGGGCTCTGCTGCGCGAGCATGAGGACGAACATGTACGTGATGAGGATCGCGCCGGCGTAGACGATGATCAGGGCGAACGCCATGAACTCCGCCTGCAGGACGAGGAAGAGTCCGGCGGAACTCACCACGACGAGGACGAAGTAGAGCGCCGCGAACACCGGCTTCGGATGCGTCACCATCCGGGTCGCGCCCGCGACGGCGACGAGTCCGAGGATCGCGGGAATCACCGGGAGGTTCTCGCCCGCGACGTTCGCCACGCCGCGGAGCGCCTCGGACATCAGGAGGGCGACGCCCGCGAGTCCGATGAGCGTGCCCGCGATGCGCGTGTGCGCGGGGCCGGGGCGTATGAGCAGGTACAGGCCGACGGCGCCGATCGCTCCGGCGACGTACAGCGCGTAGGGCGTGATCGAAGAGGGAGGCATCGGGGGGAACTCGCTCCGATCCGGGGCGACGGGCACCATGGACGAGTCGCGAGGGAACGAGGCGACCGACGACGAGGTCGCACCGCGCAATCTCGGCTCTTCCGTGCGCGCGGCATGGGGCATCGAGGCCGCACACCGCCCGCCCGAACGGCCCGGCTCGAACGCGCGAGCGGGCTGGAGAACCGATCGAACGAGCGCGTCCGTCCTGTCCGCGATCGCTCGCACCGCCCACGTGCCGCGTCGGTCACGAGCGTGTCCGACGCGGCCAGAAGGTGGTGGCGGGAATGTACGGAAAGGGTCCGCGACCCGCAACCAATGGGTGTGCGCCGCGCGAGGAGGCGCGTCTTGTTGCGGGACGCCCCGACGTGGCGACGCGCCGCCGCCGGTAGCATGCCGGAGATGGCATCGGCGATTCGACGAACGCTGCCGAACAGCCTGACGCTGGCGAGACTCGTCATCGCGGCGGCCTTCTTCGCGACGCTGAGCCTCACGTTGCGCATGGGGCCGCATGTCGACCGTGCGCTGTGGGGCAATCTCGCGATCGGACTCTTCGTCGTCGCCGCCTCGACCGACTTCCTCGACGGCTATCTCGCGCGCCGCTGGCAAGTGGTCAGCGACTTCGGGCGCATCATGGACCCGTTCGTCGACAAGGTGCTCGTGCTCGGCGCATTCGTGTTCCTCGCCAGCCCGCGCTTCGCGGTGCCGGAGCAAGCGTCGTACGAGCGTTTCACGATGACCACCGGCGTGCAGTCGTGGATGGTCGTGGTGATCCTCGGTCGCGAGCTTCTGGTCACGAGTATCCGCGGCGTGCTCGAGGCCCGTGGCGTCGCGTTCGGCGCGGACATGGCGGGCAAGGCCAAGATGGCGCTGCAGTGCGTGACGATCCCCGCGTGTCTCCTCGTCGCGGTGAACCAGGGATTGCTCGAGAGCGACGCGTGGAGGGCGTTCCGCGCCACGCTCGTGTGGGCCACGGTGGTCGTCACCGTCTGGTCGTGCGTGCCGTACCTGGTGCGGGCCCGGGTGCTCCTGCGTTCCGCGCCCGAGGCGAGCGCATGACGCGCTTCGAGCGCCTCGCGCTCACCGCGGGCGGACTCGGGCTCCTCCGTCCCGCGCCGGGGACGTGGGGCTCGCTGCCCCCGGTCGCGCTTGCCGTCCTGCTCGTCGCGACCGGCGCGCCGCGGTGGCAGGTGGACGCGTCGCTGGTCCTGCTCGGCGTCGCGTTCGCCGTCGCGTGCGTGCGATTCGGCGCGATCGCCGAAGCCACGTGGGGCAAGAAGGATCCGGGGCGCGTGGTCGCCGACGAAGTCGCGGGCCAGAGCATCGCGCTCCTGGGACTGCCGTGGCCGAGCGACGATCTGCCGCGGACCGTGGCCATCGGCGCGATCGCGTTCCTCGCGTTTCGCGCCCTCGACATCATCAAGCCGCCGCCGGCGCGCGGCATCCAGTCGGTCAGCGGCGGACTCGGCATCCTGCTCGACGACCTGATCGCCGGCGCGTACGCCTGCGCGGTCGCGCAGCTTGTTGTGCGCTTCGCGCTGCCCGCCTGGTTCCCGGCCGCGTGAACGCCGCGCCACCGCGCGGCCACGCGCCATGCGTCGCCGCGCGGTGAGCGCGTTCTCCCTCCGCCCGTCCGCGGAGTCCTTGATGCTTCGTCGAAGTCGTCGCCGCGCGGCGCCCGCGTCAGAGCGGGCGCACGACGCGCATGTCGTGCTTGGTCTCGATCACCGAACGAAGATTGCACAGGTACCAGCGCCAGCTTTCCGCCGCGCCGGCCATCGCGATGAGCGCGTCGGCGTCGTCGGCGAACGGGCCTTGTCGAAGCGTGATGTGTGAGCCGTGCTCGACGTCGGGCGTCACCGTGATCTGCACCGGGACGCTTTCGTCGCTCACCGGATCGGGATACCAGTCGAACGTGATCTGATTGCCCGCGTCAAACTCGCGGACGCGCACCTGCAACGTGCGCGAGAAGTCGCGGTCCCACGCCAGCGTGAGCGTGCCGCCCGCCTCGGGTTCGAGTTCGGCGCCGACGGCCAGCCAACGCGTCAGACCTTCGGGCGTCGAGAAGCACGCGAACACCTCGTCCGCCGGAGCCGCGATCGTCTCGGTCAGCGTGATCCAGATGCCGTTGCCTTCGCGTCGAATCATGGAGGCGCTCACGCGAAATGATTCGCATGGCGCTGGCCGCGGTTGCCGAGACGGGCCGATCGGCGTCTAAATCGGCGCGCGACGATTCCGACGCGCCGTCAGCCGGCGACGATCGTCGTCGCACGCTCGTGCGCGACGAGGTCCTCGTAACGTTCCCGCTGGCGAATGATGGCTAACGAGTGGCCGGACACGAGCGCTTCCGCGGGGAGCGGCTGCGCGTTGTAGCGGCTCGCCATCGACATGCCGTACGCGCCCGCGGTGAAGACCGCGAGCAGGTCGCCTCGCTTGAGCGGCGGCAGCGGACGATCGATGGCAAGGAAGTCGCCGGACTCGCAAATCGGCCCGACCACGTCCATCGGGACGAGATCGGGCATCGACATTTCCTTTGCGCGACGAGCCGGACGGTGACGTTCCAGCGTGCGACATGGCCACATGAAGTGGAAGGCGTTGTAGTGGCTGGGGCGCAGCAGGTCGTTCATGCCCGCATCGCAGATCGCGAACGTTTTCTCGCCGGAGGTCTTCATGTACAGGACGCGCGTCAGGAGGACGCCTGCGTTGGCCACGAGCGTTCGTCCGGGCTCGAGCACGATGCGCAGTCCGCGGCGCACGCGGTCCGCGAGGAGCGGCACGATGGCCTCCGCGTAGGCCGCGAGCGTCGGCGTCTGGTCGGTCTCGTAGTCCGCGCCGAAGCCGCCGCCGAGATCGAGCGTCGTGACCTCGAAGCCCTCGCTCGCGAGTTCGTCGATGAGCGCCGTCGCCTTCCGCACGCTTTCGACGTACGGCTGCGTGGTGTAGATCGGGCTGCCGATATGCAGGTGAATGCCCGAGAGCCGGCAGTGCCGGTCGCGACCGTAGCGGCGGAAGAACTGCTTGGCCCGTTCGATGTCGACGCCGAACTTCGTTTCCTTCTTGCCGGTGGAGGTGTAGCGGTGCGTGCGCGGATCGACGTCGGGATTGACGCGCAGCGCGGTGGCGCAGCTCGCGCCGCGCGACGCGGCGATGCGGGCGATGTTCTCGAACTCCTCCTCGCTCTCGACGTTGAACAGTCCGAGTCCCGACTCGAGCGCGTAGACGATCTCGTCGTCGGTCTTGCCCACGCCGGCGTAGACGCAGCGGCTCGCGGGGATGCCGGCGGCGATCGCGCGGTACAGCTCGCCGCCGGAGACGACGTCCATGCCCGCGCCGAGTTCGCCGAGCAGGCGGCAGATCGACAGGTTCCCGCAACTCTTGATCGAGTAGCACACCAGCGGATCGAGCGCGGCGAACGCGTCGCGGAGCTTCGCGAAGTGCTCGGTCAGCGTCGCTCGGCTGTAGACGTAGCAGGGCGTGCCGACGGCGCGGGCGATGTTCTCGGCGGAAAGCCCCTCGCAGTGGAGGACGGCTTCCGCGCCGCGATCGCCGCGGACAAGCGAGTAGTCGAAGTGATCCATGACGCGGGACGTTCCGGAGTCGTGCGGGACCCGTCGCGCGGACGGGCGAACCACGTAGCGTACTTCAGCCCGCGGTTGCTTCCTCTGCGTCGGCTCGCGACTTCTGCCGTTGCTTCGGCTGCGGCCGGTTCCACCACTGGAACGACCAGCCGATCGCCGCCAGCACGGCCCACGTGCCCAGCCAGCCGAGCGGGGAGAGTTGCGGCAGCGCCCCCGGCGGCGCGAACCGCGAACCGAGCGGCACGGCGCACGCGAGGACGAGGAGCGCCCCGAAGAGGCTGGTCACGCCGGCCGCGGCCCACACCGGACTGCTGAGCCCGGCGATGAATCCGAGGAACGCGCCGGCGGCGCCGGCGGCGAGGAGGAGCGTCCGCAGCGGACGCGGCATCTCGTTCCACCGAGCTTCGCCCCAATCGCCGACCGAGGCGACGAATTCGTGACTTCGATCGATCCATGCGAGGACCGACGGGCCGAGTCCCGGCGACACCGCGTCGAACTCCGCCGCCACCTTTTCCTTCGCGTCGTCGCTCATCGCGACGCGCGGAGTGCCGGCCTGAGGAGCGTGTCGGGCCGTGGTGTCCTCTGCCACGAGCGCCGAGCGTTCCTCGCCGCGCGGCGAGACGTCGATCAGTCCGAGTTCCGCCGCGGCGGTTGCGATCAGCATCGCGGCGATCGCACTGATGAGCCCGACGGCCAGGCCGAGCGCGAGACGGTAGGAGACGACGACCGCGAGCACGCCGGCAAACGCGCCGGCGATCGACCATGCGAGCGGCGTCACCGTCGGAGCGTGCGCGTGTCCGAGACGCACCGCGACGACCACGCCCGTGAAGACCGCGGCGACGACGAGCACCGGCTTCAACAGGCGCTGGCCGAACGCCAAGAGGAGCAGTCCCGCGACGAACAGGACGCCGACGGGCGCGAGGCTCTCGATGGGCAGGGAACGCACCCATTCGGCGAGCTGGACGATGGAGGAGTGCTGGTCGATGGCGAGGCTCAGGCGGTGGGCGGGGCGCCCTGCGACCCGGAGTGCTCCGCGGAGCGAGCGCGTCCGTCTCGAAGAGTATCGGCCATTGGGCCGAATCAGCGTGACGGGCAAGCTCCGCGGGTGCGGGCGGTCGTGACGCGTCGGTGCATGAATGGCATTGGCCCGCGTGAGATTTCAGCCGGCGTCGATCCGGGTGAACGGGCTGTCGCGCCGGAAGGGCGACGCGACCACGCGGACGGCGCCGCGTAGGATCGCCGCCGGCGCCGGGCGAAGATCGCGACGCGCCGACCCGGAGCCCGCCGTGAATCGACTCGCCAACGAGCCGTCGCCGTATCTCCTCCAGCACGCCGGGAACCCCGTCGACTGGTTTCCATGGGGGGACGAGGCCATCGCCACGGCGCGAGCGCTCGACAAGCCGCTCTTCGTTTCGATCGGCTACTCGACCTGCTACTGGTGCCACGTCATGGAGCGCGAGAGCTTCGAGGACCATGCCACCGCGGCGGTCCTCAATCGTCTCTTCGTGCCGGTGAAGGTCGATCGCGAACAGCGACCCGACGTCGACGACGTGTACATGACCGCGTGCCAGGTCTTCACGCAGCTCACCGAAGGCCGCGCGTCCGGCGGTTGGCCGCTGTCGGTGTTCGTCGAACCGCGCGCGCTCCGGCCCTTCTACGTCGGCACCTACTTTCCGAACGAGCGCAAGTACGGCCGCGCGTCGTTCGTCGAGGTGCTCGAGGCGATCGGCGCCGCGTGGCGCGATGATCGCGCTCGGGTCGAGTCGCAGGCGGAGGAACTCGCCGAGATCGTGCGCGGACACATGGACGAGGCGCTGCCGCCGGTCGCGCTCGGCGAGTCGACGGTCATGTCCGCGATCGCCGCGCTCCTGCGCATCCACGATCAGCGGAACGGCGGATTCGGCGGCGCGCCGAAGTTCCCGCAGCCGGCGTACCTCGAACTCCTCGAACGTCGCGCCGACGTGCCCGAAGTGGCGGCCGCGCTTCGGCGCACGCTCGACGGCATGGCGCTCGGCGGCATCTTTGATCAGCTCGCGGGCGGCTTCCATCGCTACTCGGTCGATTCGCAATGGGTCGTGCCGCACTTCGAGAAGATGCTGTACGACAACGCGCAGCTCGCGCCGCTCTACGCCCGCAGCCTTCTGCGCGAGGGCGACGCGTTCCACGCCGAGGTCGCTCGGCGCACGTGCGAGTACGTGCTGCGCGAGATGACCGAGCCCGACGGCGCGTTCCGATCGGCGCAGGACGCCGAGGTCGACGCTCGCGAGGGACAGAGCTACGTGTGGCGCGACGAGGAAGTGCGCGACGCGCTCGAGGATCGCGGCGCCGGCGAGCTCGCCGACTTCGCGCTGCGGGCGTTCGGCGTCGACCTCGGTCCCAACTTCCACGACCCGCACCATCCGGACGCGCTCGCGAGCAACGTGCTGCGGCTGGTCGATCGGCCCGAGCGGCTCGCGGCCGCGCTCGGCCTCGACCTCGCGACGTTCCAGACGCGACTCGATCGCGTGCGTGCGGCGCTCCTCGCGGCGAGGTCGGGGCGCCGTCAGCCCGGCATCGACGACAAGGTGATCGCGGCGTGGAACGGTCTGATGATCGCGGCGCTCGCCGAGTGCGGTCAGGCGCTCGGCGAGCCGAGGTTCGTCGACGCGGCGGTTCGTGCCGCCGAGGCCGTCGAGCGGCGGCTGCGCGACCCCCGCGGCGAACTGCTCCGTGCGTCCCGCGGCGATCGCGCCTCGGTGCCCGCGTTCCTCGAGGACTACGCCTGCCTGTGCAAGGGACGCATCGCGCTTCATCGCGCGACCGGACGGAACGACGACCTCCGCGCGGCGGCATCGCTCTTCGACGACGCCACCGCGCGATTCGCCGCCCCGCGCGGTGGCTACTACGACGTCCGCGACTCGGGGCGCGAGCTCTTCGTGCGGGCGCGGACCCTCTCGGACGGCGCGATGCCCTCGGGCGGTTCCATCATGCTGGCGAACGGCCTCGACCTGGCAGCACTCACCGGCGATGTGCGGTGGCGCGACGAGTTCGCCCGCGCGCTGCGCGGCGTCTCCGCGACGCTCGACCGGCAACCGCTCGCCATGGCGCTCGCCGTCGCGTGTCTCGATCGCGGACTGCGCGAGGGCGCGACCGCTGAGCCGCTCGACGCCGACGCCCCGCTCGACGGGATGGTCGCGAGCATCGAGCCGGCGGAACTCGTGGCGGAGCAGGGCGACGACGGCGTCGTCCGTGGATCGCTCGTCGTCGAACTGCCCGCGCCGTGGCGAGTTCACCTCGGCGCAGGCGCGGATGCCTCCGTCGCGAGCGCTCCGGCGCCGCTCCGCGTCGAGGTGATCGTGCCCGCCGCCGGAGCGACGATCGAGGTCGAACTCCCGTCCGGCGCGATGACCGCGGGCGGGCGGATCGCCATCCCGTTCCGCGTGCGCGGCGCCGATCGCACGCTGGTCCTCGAGGCGCTCGTGCAACCGTGCGACGACCTGCGTTGCGCGCGTCCACGGCGACTGCGGGCCACCGCTACGATCCGCCAGCCATGAACGCGCAACCATCAACGGCCGGGCCGCGCTTCGAGTCGCGGCCCGCACGCATCGCGCTCATCTCCACCGGCGGAACGATCGAGAAGACCTATGACGAGCTCGGAGGCGCGCTGGCGAACCACGTGAGCGTGCTGGACATGCTGCTCGCGTCGCTCGAGCTGCGCGGCGTGGCGATCGATCGCGTGCCGCTGATGAACAAGGACTCGCTCGACATGAACGAAGCCGATCACGAGCTGATCGCCGACACCGCGGAGATCATGTCGCGCAACCACGACGGCGTGATCATCGTGCACGGCACCGACCGACTCGCGGTCACCGGACAGCGGGTGCACGACCGCCTGTCGGCGCACGGCGCGATCACCAAGCCGATCGTCCTGACCGGCGCGATGCGACCGTATGAACTGCGCCGCACCGACGCGACGCAGAACGTCACCGAGGCCTTGCTCGCGGTGCAGCTCGTCCCGCCGGGCGTGTACGTCGCGATGCACAACCGCGTGCTCGCGTTCCCCGGCGTCGAGAAGGACCACAAGCGCGGCACGTTCGTGAAGCGCGGCGCGTGACGCGGCTCGGCCTGCGTCAGTGACGCCACGCGCGGGCGTCGTCGATCACCGCCCGCGATTCCCGCAGGAGCGCCTCGATCCCCGCCGGCTTGCGCAGCATGCGCAGCGGGGCGAACGACGCGTGGACGTCGGAGCGGCCGTCGGTGAGGGCGAGTACCGGGAGGAGCGATCGTCCCTCGCGGAGGCGGGCAAGGAACCTGTGCGCCTCGCCCTGGGGCAGATCGAGATCGAGCACCGCCAGGTCGTACTGCAGCGGTCCCTCGAGCACCGCCCGATCCGCGTCGCGGGCGTCGGGCCGCGCGTCGACCTCGATGTCGAGGGCCGCGAACGCCTTCGCGAGCACGGCCCGCACCCCCTCGTCGGCGTCAATGATCAGCACGCGGCCGACGTCGGGCAGGCGATCCGGCGCCGGCGACGCGTCGCTGGCGCCGGTGAGTTCAACCTCCGAGGCGGGCAGGCGGATCGTCACCGTGCGTCCGCCGAGTTCCGAGCGACCGGAGAACTCGACCGTCGCGCCGACCGAGAGCGCGACGCGGCGGGCGATCGCGTCGAAAATGTCCGGCGCCGCCGCGTCGCGGGCGGAGAGCACGTCGAGGAGCGACGGACGCGCGGGCGGCGGGGGACTCGGGCCGCTGTCCTCGACGCGCAGGATCGCGTGCTGCGAACCGTCGGCGGAGCGCTCCGCGCCGACGCGAATCCGCACGTGTCCGTCGCGGCCCGCTGACGCGCGGGCCGCGCTCAGGACGCTCATCAGCATGCGACGAATCGCCGACGGCGTGGAGTTGGCGACGACGACTCCCGGACTCGCGGGCACCACCTCGATCCGGAACGACGCGGGCAGCAGCCGCGTCGCGAGCTGCGCGGCGATCTCCGTCTCGCGCCGAAGATCGAGCTCGCGGCGCTCCTCGACGTCGGAGCGCGCGGCTTCCGCGAGCGCAAGCACGATCTCGCGCAGCGCGTTCACGCCGAGCCGCGTGCGATCCTGCGCCGGCGCGGTCCCGTCGCCGGATGCGGCGGCGGGGACACTCGGAGCAATCGAACCGGTGAGCGCGAAGAGCAGGTCGTGCAGGTCGGGACCGACGCCACGGGCAAGCTGCGCCAGAAGCTCGTTGTGCGCGAGGCGCTCCTCCATCGCGTCCAGCCGGGCCCGCCGCGCTCGGTCGTCTCCGGCCTCGATGGAACGCGCCGCGGCGAACGCGAGAAACTCGGTGAGCGCGATCTCCTCGGCGCGGAACGATCGCGGGTCACGAATCCGCTCGAACGTGATCGCGCCGCGCACCTGGCCCGACGCGACCACCGGCACGACGAGCATCGCCTGGGCGTCGGGCGGAAGTCGCGCCGCTCGCGCCGGATCGGCGAGGGTCGACTGCGTGCGCTCGACGACCGCGGCGCGGCCGTTGCCGAACGCGTCGAGCCACCACGCCACCGCGTGCGGCGGAACGAGCTGCCGCTGCGCGAGCACGCTCGAGACCTCGGTGGCCCGCGGGTCGATCCACTCGAACTCGAACCAAGCGCGGTTGGCCGTCGCGTCGACCGCGCAGAACGAAGCCCGCTCCGTCCCGAGCGTCCGCGCGACCGACTCGATGGCCACGCGCAGCGCCGGACCCGCCGCGTGCTGCGGCGCGAGCGACGCGTGTATCGAGGTCGCGGTGCGCACGACCTCCGCGAGGCGGTTCGCGCGATCATCCGCGGCGCGGCGCTCGGTGATGTCGTCGAACGTCAGCACGTGCTCCGGCGCCGTCCCCGGCGCCGGCGGGCGCTGCACGACGTGGAACCATCGCCATCCCTGCGCGGTGCGAAGACGCACCTGAAACTCGCTGCGCACGCCGTCGACGGCGCGACGCGCTTCCGTCGCCTGCGCCCACGTCGCGTGATCGTCGGAATGGAGTCGCGCCTCGAATCCGCCCGGTGCGGCGAGCGCCGCTGCGTCGGTGTCGAGGATCGCCGCGAGGCGGGGCGACACGTTCACCACGTCGCCGTTGGTTCGGATCACCGCCGACGCAATCTCGCCCGCGAGCGCCGCGACGCCCGCGCCGCCTCGACCCGCTCCCCGCTCGGCCGCGGCTCGGCGCGCCGGCAGCATGCGAATGACGACGACGATCAGCGTCGCCGTGAGCCCCGTCAGCAGCCACAGGGCGACCGACGAGAGGTCGCCCACGGGATCGTGGGCCAACACGAGTCGCGTCGCCGACGACACGTCGCCGACGACCGCGTACGTCGGCTCGGGCTGGGTGATCGTCGACTCCGTTCGGCGCGGTTCGGGCACGAGATCGCAACGATACCCGGACGGATGCGACCGATCGCGCGTCCGGTCGAAGCCCGCGCGAGAGCCGCGCGGGGCTGATCTTTCCGGTAGCCTTCCCGCCATGCGCAAGACGTCGACGCCGTACCTGACCGCGCCGGTGCCCACGACGGAAATGCCCCCCGGCATTCCGTTCATCGTCGGGAACGAGGCGGCGGAACGGTTCTCGTTCTACGGCATGAAGACGATCCTCTTCGTCTTCATGACGCAGTACCTCCTGACCGCCGACGGGAAGCCGAACTTCCTCACGGCGACGCAGGGGCGCGAGTGGGTCGGTTGGTTCGTCGCCAGCGCGTACTTCTTCCCCGTGATCGGCGCGCTCGTCGCCGACGCGTTCCTGGGCAAGTACCGCACGATCCTCTATCTCTCGATCGTCTACTGCCTCGGTCACCTGAGCCTCGCGCTGATCGACATGCCGCACGCGGCGCTGCAGGCGACCTTCGAGCCGCGCGTATGGCTGGGCATCGGCCTCGCGCTCATCGCGATCGGATCGGGCGGCATCAAGCCGTGCGTCTCCGCAAACGTCGGCGACCAGTTCGGCAAGTCCAATCGGCACCTGCTCTCGAAGGTGTTCGGCTGGTTCTACTTCTCCATCAACTTCGGCTCGTTCTTCTCGACGCTGCTCACGCCGTTCCTGCTCAAGCAGTGCGGACCGGGCTGGGCGTTCGGCGTTCCCGGCATCCTGATGTTCATCGCGACGGTGATCTTCTGGGCCGGGCGCCGCCGCTTCGTGCACATTCCGCCCGCGGGATTCTCCAAGTACATCGGCGCGTTCGTCGAAGGCGGCGGCTTCAAGGTCGTCCTCAAGATCCTGCCGATCTTCGTCTTCGTCGCGGTGTTCTGGTCGCTCTACGACCAGTCCGGATCCGCGTGGGTCGAGCAGGCGAATCGCATGGATCGCCGATTCCTCGGGATCCAATGGCTCGAGAGCCAGGTGCAGGCGGTGAATCCGCTGCTCATCCTCGCGTACATCCCGCTGTTCACGTACGTGGTGTATCCGGCGATCCACAAGGTTTTCCCGCTGACGCCGCTGCGCAAGATCTCGATCGGGTTCTTCCTCACGGTCGTCGCGTTCGCCATCTCCGCGATCATCGAGCAGTGGCTCGTCGCCGGAGCCGACGCGTTCGGGCGCGACAAGATCGGTCCGGCGCTCGCGAGCGGCGGCGTGGACTTCGCCGCCACCGCGAAGCTTCTCGTCGCCAACGGCAACGAGGCCCTCGCGAACTCGCTCGACTCGCTGAGCTCCGCCGCCGCGAACGGCGCCGACGCCGCGAAGTCGCTGCTCGCGGCGCTGGCCGATGGCGGCGTCGTGGCGATGAAGTCCGGCCAGACGCTGAGCTGGGACAAGCCCAACATCGCGTGGCAGATTCTCGCGTACGTGATCCTGACCGCGGCCGAGGTCATGGTCTCGATCACGTGCCTTGAGTTCAGCTACACGCAGGCTCCGACCAAGATGAAGTCGTTCATCATGAGCCTGTACCTGCTGTCGGTCTCCGGCGGCAACGCGTTCACCGCGATCGTGAACCGCGTGACGCAGGATGCGAACGGCAACTCGACCTTGGTCGGCGCCAGCTACTACTGGTTCTTCACCTACGTCATGCTCGGCGCGGCGTGCATCTTCATCGTCGTCGCCTCGCTGTATCAGCCCCGCGAGTACCTGCAGGAGGAAGCAGCCGCGGACGAGTCGGGCGGTTCATGACCGACGACGCCCGGCTGGTGCGGCTTCGTCGTCCTCCGCAACTCGTTCGGATCGCCGAGCGATTCGTGCCGCGCGTTCCGCTCGACGCGGTCGAGCGGCGCTGGGACGCGCTCCGGGCGGCGAATCTCCGCTACTTCGACGGAGACATCCTGCACGTCCTCGGACAGTCGCGCAACGGCTACGGCGGCGTGACGATCCACGTCGCGGTGACCAGCTATCGCTTCTACGCGGTGCAGCGGCCGGGTCTCGATGGCAGCGGCGGCGGACCGATCGACTGCGGCGTGCGACCGCTCGGCGCGAAAGGAATCACGCGGTGCGACGGCAAGTTTGCCATGGCCCGACGATCGGAATCGGTCGCGTTCTATCCGCACGAATGGGAGTTCGTGCCCGGCGGTGGACTCGAGCCCGACGACGACGCCGCGTCGTGCGTGCTGCGCGAGCTACAGGAAGAGACCGGACTCGAGGCGATCGGCGCGCCGATCGCGGTCGGGCTCCTGTTCGATCCGGGCGCGCTCTCGTGGGAGGTCGTGCACCACATCGAAGCGCGATCGATCGCCGGGCGGGCGTTCGTGTCGCCCGCCGCGGCGCACGCGTGGGAGCACGGCGATCGCCGCCTGATCGCGCCGGGCGCGTGGCCCGAGCCGATGTGTCCGATCGCCCGCACGATGCTCGAACTCCTGCCCGATGACCTCGGTCCGCGCGGCGCAAGCGATCGGTGAGCGCCGCGCCGCGAGCAAGACTCCATGCGTCGCGCTCCACGCGTCGCGCTCAGCGCGACTCGAGGAGCGAGCGGGCCGCGGCAACCAGCGTTTCGAGCGGGAACGGCTTGCGCAGGAGCCGCACCGGTTCGAGCTCGGGGTCGAGTTCCGTCGTGCCGCCGGTCACGAAGAGGACCGGCACGCGACAGCCGCGGGCCCGCAGTCGCCGCACGCAGTCCATGCCCGACATGCCCGGGAGGTCGACGTCCATCACGACGAGGTCCACATGCACCGCGCCTTCGCTCAGGATCGCCTCGACTTCGGCCGCGTCGGATCGTTCGATGACCTCGACCTGATTCGCCACGAACGCGCGGGTGAGGATGCGGCGCACCGCCGCGTCGTCCTCGACGACAAGAACGAGACCGATGTCGCCCATGCCGGCGTCGTCGACGATCTCGTCTCGACGCGAGTCGGCGTCGGCCGCGTCATCGCGTTCGGCGTCGTCGTCCGTTCGCCCCGGTCCGAACGGCAGCGTGACGGTCGCCATGAGCCCGCCGAGGGAAGACGACTGCCCGACGACGATCTCGCCGCCTAGTTCTCTCACCAGGCGCTGACACGCGAGGAGCGGAAGCCGCGCGTCGCCGACTGACCGCATCGACGCGCGCGGCGCCAGCGCCCGCGCTCGTGCGTCCATCGCGATCCCCGGGCCGTCGGCTTCGAGCACGATGCGCAGGACGTCGCCCGCGCGTCCGCGCGGTTCGAGCGCGACGTCGAAGCGCATGACGCCGCTCGTCGCGCCCGACGCGACGATCTCGTCGCGGGCTTCGACCGCGAGGTTGAGGACGATCTGCGGCAGGGAATCCGGGCTCGCCTCGATCGTCGCGTTGGCGAGATCGCCGCGGGCGGCGTTCGACGCGCCGAACTGGACGCTCAGGCCAATCGACGCGGGTACGACGTGGCGGGCGGCGCGGACGCCGGCCGCGATGTCGTCCTGCACGGGGCGCCGTTCCGCCGGTCGCGCGGGACGCGCCGGCGGCGCGAGCGTCGCGGCAAGTTCCGACGTCGCGTGGAGCGAGCGATCGATGAGGTCGAGAGCCGCCGTCGCCTCCACGTTCGTCGCGTGCGGGCGGAGAATCGCCGCCTGTCCGCCGATCGCGAAGATCACGTTGTTGAGGTCGTGGGCCACCGACGCGGCGGCGACCGCGAGCAGTTCGTGCCGTTCGAGCTCGCGCTGCAGACCGATGTGGCGTGCCGCGTCCGCGACGGCGTCGGCGTCGGCGATCGAGTGCGCGACGACCTTCGCCGCCGTCTCGACGACCCCGATCTCCTCGCGACCGAAGGCCCGCGGCGCCGACAGATCCTCGGCCACGAGCGCCGCCCGCAGCGTGCCGCGCACGAGCACCGGCACGATGAGGATCGACTGCACCTCCGGATGCATCGAGAGCGCCGTCGGCGGCGTCGATGCGGAGGAGCGATCGCGGCGGAACGAACTGATGCGGCCCTCGCGGGCGGCCGGCAGCCACCATCCGAGCTTCTCGGGAGGCTGCGACTGGCGGCGGGACATCGCGCTCGGCTGGCCCGGCGCGGTCCACTCCTCGCGTGCCGACGCCGAGCCGTCCGCCGCGTCGACGACGATGAACGTGAGCCGCGAGAGACGCAATCCGTTGCCGATCGCGCCGAGCGCCGCGGCGATGCCGCCGCGGTGCGCGTCGTCGCCGACGCTCGCGCCGTCGTGGCGCAGGTACGTCGCGAGCGCCGACGCGGAGAGCCGCGCCATGTCGATTGCTTCGCGCTGTCGTTCCTCGGCGTCGCGTCGCTCGGTGAAGTCGATGCAGACGGAGTCCCATTCGGTGGCGCCGGATGCGGCGGTGAACGGGCGCACGTGCTCGTGGATCCAGCGCCACGGCTCGCCCGCGATGGCCACGCGGTACTGCACCTCGACGGGACCGCGCTCGTCGCGCGTGCGGTTCCGGAAGCCGGCGAGCCAGGTCGAGCGGTCGTCGGGATGGATCGCGGCGACGAGCGCCTGTCCGTCGCGGCGGGCCTCGTCGAGGGCGGCGCCGTAGATTCGCGCTGCGTTCGCGCAGTGACCGATCACGCGGCCGTCGGTCGCGTATCGCAGGAAGTACACCGGCAGGACGTCGGCGACGAGGGCGAGCGTCGCGCGGGAATCGTCGGACGGCGACGGGGGCAGCGTCGCGTCACGCGGCGCGGTCCCCGCCGGTGGCGGCGCTCCGCGAAGTAGCGACGCCGCGACGAGCGAGACCACGAGAATCCCGAGCAGGATCGCAAACGCGACGATCCGCCCGGTCGACGGTCCGGTGTCGGTCTGGGGCACCACCCCCAACGCGGCGTGGGCCGCGCAGTCGACCATCGAGCACATGACGCCGATCGGGTGAACCATGGCGAGTGGAAACAACACCACGGTATCCGGTCAGAAGGCGCGATGAGCCGGTGCGCTGCGATGCCGGCGACCATCCGCGCGACGTGACCGACGACGCTCGGCATGCGCGGCGCGAAGGCGGGGAATCTGTCGAACCGCATGCTGCGGTCGAAGCCGTCAATGCCTCGTCAAGGACTCGAACCTTGGACCCGCTGATTAAGAGTCAGCTGCTCTACCAACTGAGCTAACGAGGCGAAAAGAGCGACGGAGTGTACCGCTCGTCGCTCGATGGTCAAGCTTGCCGGCGAACGCCGCATCGCGAACCGAACTCCGTTGTCGCTGTTCGGCGCGTCGTTCGGCCGCGCCGAACTACGCGTGCGCCGTCTCCTTGCGGCCGTGGCACTGCTTGTACTTCTTGCCTGAACCGCAGGGGCACGGCTCGTTGCGGCCGACGACCGGCGGGCCGCTTGCCGGAGTGTGCGGCGCAGCGGCGGGTGCGGCGGCGTCGGGCGCTCCGGCACGGCTCGCGATCTCGAGATCGCGCTCCTGCTGCGCCGAGCCGCGCACCATCTCCGCCGCGGCGGCGATCGCGTGCATCGCCGGCATCGGCGCTCGAGGCTGCGGCGGCGCCGCGGTCTGCGTCACCGTCGGAGACACGCGACCACCGGTCGCAGGTGCCGCAGGAGTCGCCGCGACGGGTGCCACGGCCGGCGCCGGTTCCATCGGCGGCGCGATCGCTGGCTGCGGCGGCGCGGCTCGCGGGATCTGCGGCGACAGACGACCCTTGAGCGCGATCTCGGTCACGCGATCGCGGATCGTCTCCTGCATCTCGCCGAAGAGGCGAGCGGCCTCCTTCTTGAACTCGATGCGCGGATCCTTCTGGCTGAACGAACGGAAGCCGATCGAGTCGCGCGTCTGATCCATGCCGTGCAGGTGGTCCTTCCATGCGGTGTCGAGGATCTGCAGGAGCACCCACCGTTCGAACTGCGTGACCTCGGCGCGGAGAAGCTCGGCGATGCGACCCTTCGCGAAGCCGAGCGGATCGGCCGCCGCCGCGGTCTTCTCCTCGTCGGTGAGATGAATCATGCATTCGGCCTGGAACCACTGGTCGACGGCGTCGCCGCGCGATTCGGCGGGGGAGTTGGCCACGGCGGCGGCGCACTTCGCGGCGCGCTCCGCGACCTTCTTCTCGTCCCATCCGCGCGCGTGCTCGATGAGCAGGCGACGCAGCTCGCGCGGATCGGTCGACGGCAGCGCTTCGGGCTTCCAGTCGAGGTCGTAGCGCGACTTCACCCAGGCGCAGAACTGCCCGAGCGCCGCCTGCGGATTCTGGGCCATGAGCTGCGACGTGACCTCCATCGCAAACTCGATCGGATACGTGATCTCGCGCTCGCGATACGCCTTGCGTGCCGCATCGACGAGTCGCTGCGTGCTCTCCGTGATGTGCTCGTCCATGTCGACGCGCTCGGATCGCGGGGTCGCCGCGAAGATCGACGGATCGAAGGGGACTCCGAAGGTTCGCGTCGCCCAGCCGGCGAGTTCGCGCTGTCCGTAGCCCTTCTCGGTGAACTGGTCGAGCGGACCGAAGTCGATCGCTTCGAACTTCTTCTCCGCCGCGGCTTCCACGGCGCGAATGGTCTCGATCGGCTCGTGGCTTCGCACCCACTCCGGATCGAGGTCCGCGTCGTACTGCTGCTTCGCCCACGCGACGAAGCCCGCGGTGTCCCACTCGGCGCGCTCGACCTCGTCCGACAGGTATTCGGCGACGGTCGCGCGAATGGCACCGGAGCTCTCCTCGAGGCACTCCTTCACGATGAAGCTGTGGATCTCTTCGCGCTCCTTGCCGCGGAATCGCGAGCCGTCGATGAGCACGCCGCACTTCTCGCGCACCCATTCGGACATGCAGTTGCCGACGTAGCCGCGGCTCAGGTAGTGCTCGCCGGCATCGCGGGCCGCGTCGTCCAGATAGCCGAGCACGACGTCGCGAACGCCCTTGCCCTCGACGATCGGCTGGCGCAGTCCGTAGAACGCGCGGCGCTGATGCTCCATGGGCTCGTCGTACTCGAGGATCTGCTTGCGGATCTGGAAGTTCCGCTCCTCGACCTTGCGCTGCGCCTTTTCGACCGCGCGGGTGAGCATCGGGCTGTCGAGCGCGTCGCCTTCCTTCATGCCGAGCCTGGAGAGGACATTCAGCGTGGTCTTGCCCGCGAACATCTTCATCAGGTCGTCTTCGAGCGAGAGGAAGAATCGCGACGAACCGGCATCGCCCTGACGACCCGAACGGCCGCGGAGCTGGTTGTCGATGCGGCGACTCTCGTGGCGCTCGGTGCCGACGATGTGGAGGCCGCCGAGATCGGCGACGTCCTTGAACATGCGGAGGCGATGCACCGGCGGGCCCCCCGCGGCGTCGAGCAACTGGACGCACGCGGCTTCGGACATGCTCTCGGCCTTCTTGTCGGGAACGCCGTGCTGCACGACCCAGTGCCGCAGGAGCGCGAGGCGAACGGCCGCGTCATCCTTGCCGTCGACGACGCCCTTGCCGAGTTCGCGCTGCGCGATGTGCTTGTGGACCGCGGCCATGATGGCCTCGTCCGTCCAGTCGCCGCGGGCCTCGCGCGGGCAGAGGTTCCGGCGCTTCCAGTGCTCGAGCAACTCGTCGCGGGTGAATGCGCGCAGCTTGATGTCGGTGCCGCGGCCGGCCATGTTCGTCGCGATCATCACCGCGCCGAGCGAACCGGCGCCGGCGACGATCTCGGCCTCGCGCTCGTGCTGCTTCGCGTTCAGCACCTCGTGCTTGATCTGGTACTTGCGGGCCAGCATCTGCGCGAGCATCTCGGACTTCTCGACGCTCGTCGTGCCGACGAGCACGGGGCGACCGACGTCGTGGAAGTTCTTGATCTCCTCGACGATCGAGTCCCACTTGTCCTTGAGCTGCAGGAAGACGAGGTCGTTGTAGTCGTCGCGCACGACCGGGAGATTGGTCGGGATGCTGACGACGTCGAGCCGGTAGATCTCGTGGAACTCGGTGGCCTCGGTGTCCGCGGTGCCGGTCATGCCCGCGAGCCGCTTGTAGAGCTTGAAGTAGTTCTGGATCGTGATCGTGGCCATGGTCTGGGTCTCTTCCTTGATGCGGACCCCTTCCTTGGCCTCGACCGCCTGGTGCAGTCCGTCCGACCACTGGCGACCGACCATCTTGCGGCCGGTGTTCTGGTCGACGATCACGACGCTGTCGACGCCCTGCTCGTCCGGCGCGACCACGTAGTCGCGATCGCGCTGATAGACGGTGTGCGCCCGCAACGACTGCTCGAGCAGGTGAGGCAGGTCGATGTTGTCACCGACATAGAAGCTGCCGACGCCGGCGACCTTCTGCGCCTCGGCGATGCCCTCGTGGGTCATCGTCGCGCGCTTCTTGTCCATCTCGACCTCGTAGAACTGCGTGTGCTTGTCGCGGTCGCTCTCGAGTTGCGGCAGGCGCTTCTTCGCCGCGTCCATGCGCGCCTTGAGCTCGGGTACCTTCGCGCGGTCGCGGGCGTTGCGGATGTCGCCTTCGAGTCCGGCGATCTCCGCCTTGCAAGCCTGCACCTTCTCGTCGGCGGCGTTCCACAGCGACTGCTTCGCGACGAGATCGCGCGCGAGGCGATCCGCGATCGCGTAGCGCGGCTCGTATGCGTGAGCCGGCCCCGAGATGATCAGCGGCGTGCGGGCCTCGTCAATGAGGATGGAGTCGACTTCGTCGACGATCGCGAACTCGCGGCGCTTCTGAAGCTGCTCCTCGGCGCGGACCTTCATGTTGTCGCGCAGGTAGTCGAAGCCGAACTCGCTCGTCGTGCCGTAGACCACGTCGCACTGGTAGGCCGCCTTCTTCTCCTCGGGATGCTGCATGTGCATCGGATGGATGGCGCCGACCGTGAGGCCGAGGGCGCGGAAGAAGGGGAACGTCCAGTCGCGGTCGCGCTGCACGAGGTAGTCGTTCACCGTGACGACGTGGACCTGCTTGCCTTCGCAGCACGCGAGGTAGCAGGCGAGGGGGCCGACGATCGTCTTGCCTTCGCCGGTCTTCATCTCGGCGATGCGGCCCTCGGAAAGCACCGAGCCGCCGATCACCTGCACGTCGAACGGCCGTGCGCGGAACGGCGGGCGGCTGTCCGGGTGAAGCACGCGCACCGCGTGATACAGCGCGACCGGGATGTCGACGAACTGCCACGCGGGAATCGGCGCGCGACAGCCGAGGAGGTCACCCTCGGGCGGCCGCGCGGGCGTCGCGTCCATGATCGCCTTCGTCTCGTCGTAGAGCTTGCGGGCGTCGGCGGGCAGCTCGCTCGGATCGAAGCGGTGCTCGGGATTGAAGATGTTGCGGATGCCGACCGAGCGGTCCATCGCCTCGCGGGCGACGGCGAAGACTTCGGTGAGGAGCGAGTACGGCTTCTCGCCGCGCTGAATGCGGGCGCGGAAGTCGGCGGTCTTCGCCCGCAACTCCGCGTCGCTGAGCTTCACGATGGACGGCTCGAGCGCGTTGACCTGGTCGACGATGCGAAGGTAGCGCTTCACCATGCGCTGATTGCGCGAGCCGAAGAGCTTCTTCATCAAGGGTCCGAAGAACGGAACACCCATGGGACATGCCTTTCATGCGCCGTGGCGAAAACGCCGACGGCTGAGACGCGCGATCGCATCGCGATCGCGCAGCGGATTGGAAGAGTGGAAACGTGTCTGCGAATGAACCTGACCGTGGCGCTCACGCGCCGCGCACGGCGAGCGCCGGCGGGGGCAGGTTCAGCAGGCGCCGATGGATCGCGGCGCGGTCGTCGCTCGCGGGCGACGTGTCGCAGAAGCGCTCGCCGCGCAGGGCGGCGAACGAGGGTCGCAAGTCAAGACCAGCGTGTGCGGAGAGGCCGGCGATCGAAAGGCCGCCGCTTCCGGCGGTGACGGTCCGGCGCCCGCCGGTCCAGTCGTCGCGCAAGCCCTCGGCCAGTTCCTCGGCGACGGTCGAGAGCGCCGTCGCGAGAGCCCGACCGGGGAAGACCAGCCGAGCGGCGACGCGGGCGTCGAGTTCGCGTGCGCCGACGGAACTGAGCCCGTTGGCGTCGGCGAGCGCCGACGCCAGCGCGACCAGAATCGCGACAGCCACCACGGTGGCGGTCGGAAGCGGCTGGCTGAATCGGCGGCGGGCCGTTGACATGGAGGAAGGAGTATCGGCCGAAAAGCGACCCGGGGCAACCCGACGTTTCAACGGATCGTTGCGCGGTCGAACCCACTTGGCACGGTCGAGATCGCGTGTGACCGACCGCGAAGGCGAGGGAAGTCAACCGAAGTCGGGAACCGGCGCTGCCAATTCGGCGGACACGCGCCGGAGTTCGCGGTCCCGGCCTCCGTGCGGGCACAGGTCCTTTGCGCCCCATTCGGTCGCCTCGGAGGCACTTCTGGAGCACAATCGGGGGCGTCGAGGGAGCTCCGATTGGCCTGTCACAATCCGGGGACACCCCGCCAAGCCCCAACGAGTTCGTCCATGCTGACTTCTTTCATCGCCGTCACGCTCGCCGTCGCCTCCGCCGCCGGACCGGTCCGTCCCGCACCCGCCCGTCCCGCACAAGCCGCGACGCCGCGCCCGATGTGGATCTTCCTCTCCGCGAAGCCGCACGCGAGCGACGACGACATCGCGTCGCATCTGTCGCAGCGAGCGCTGGAGCGACGGGAGAAGCGGCGCACGTTGCCGGGACTCGTCGATGAACGCGACGCCCCGATCGATGAGGCCCAGGTCGCACTCCTGCAATCGCTCGGCGCCACGGTGCGCACGCGGAGCCGTTGGCTGAACGCGGTGAGCGTAGTGGCGCCGTCGTCATCGATGCAGGCGATCGTCCAACTTCCGTGCGTGCGCGGAGTGCAGCCCGTGCGGGCCGGTCGTGCGGAGCGCCCGAGCGAGACGTCCACGGTTGCCGCGTACGACGCCGACTACGGCGCAGCGCAGCCGCAGATCGCCCAGATGGACCTGCTCGCGCTGCACAACCGCGGCTTCCACGGCGAGGGCATGATCGTCGGGATCCTCGACACCGGGTTCCATCGCGCCCACGAAGCGTTCCATTCCGTGGAGCATCCGCTCAACGTGATCGCGGAGTGGGACTTCATCAACAACGACGGCAACACCGACATCGAACAGTCGGACCCCAACGGACAGCACAAGCACGGCACGTGGATCCTGGGCACGCTTGCCTCGTATCTGCCCGGCGAGATCATCGGCGCGGCGTATGGCGCGTCGTACGTGCTCGCGAAGACCGAAGTCGTCGACACCGAGACGCCGATCGAGGAGGACTACTACGTCGCGGGCCTCGAGTTCATCGAGGCGCACGGCGCGGACGTGTCGACGTCGTCGCTCGCGTACTTCGACTGGTACGTGCCGAGCGACTTCGACGGAACGACCGCCGTCACGACGATCGCGGTGAACACCGCGACGTCGAACGGGCTGGTGTGCCTCACCGCGCAAGGCAACGCGGGTCACGATGCCGATCCCGCGACCTTCACGCTCGGCGCACCCGCCGACGCGTTCGACGTGATCTCCTGCGGCGCGGTGGACGAGACCGGCGCGATCGCCGGCTTCTCCTCCGACGGTCCGACGGCCGACGGACGACTCAAGCCCGAGCTCCTCGCCCGCGGCGTGAACACGGCGAGCATTCACTCGACGAACTCGAGCGGAATCTCGTTCGTGAGCGGCACGAGTCTCTCGACGCCGATTCTCGCCGGCGCCGTCACGTGCGTGCTGCAGGCGCGACCCGACTTCAACGTCGCGTCGTTGCGCGGTGCGCTCTTCGCGACCGCGACCGACTTCGTGGCCAACGGAACCACCGATCCGCTGTTCGTGCGCGGCTACGGGGTCGTGCAAGCCGACGCCGCCGCATCCACCGGTCGCGCGTCGGGCGACCTGAATCTCGACGGCGTCGTCGACAGCACCGACCTCGCAATTCTCCTCGGCGCATGGGGGCCCTGCATCAACTGCTCCGCGTGCCCGAACGACCTCAACGGCGATTGTGCGATCGACGCGGCGGACCTGAGCGTCCTGCTTGGCGCATGGGGATGATCGCGGCGGCGCGATGAGCCGCGCACCCTACGATGCCCGCATGTCCGTCGAACCCGGCGTTCACATGCGCTGGCACGATCTCGCGTTCCTGCATTGGCCCGTCGACGCCGACGTGATGCGATCGCGCGTGCCGCGCGAGCTCGAGGTCGACACCTTCGACGGCCGCGCGTGGGTCGGGCTCGTACCGTTCGAGATGTGCGACTGCCGCTTTCGCGGCGTCCCGCAGCTCGAATCGACGGAGCGGTTCTACGAGTGCAACGTGCGAACGTACGTCCGCCACAACGGGCGAGCCGGGGTGTGGTTCTTCTCGCTCGACGCGGAGACCTGGCTCCCGGTGCTCGGGGCGCGACTCCTTTGGAGCCTTCCGTACTTCAAGGCCTCGTTCGACGTGAAGCACGGAGCCGATCGCACGGCGTATTCGATGCGCCGACGCTCGAAAGATCATCGCGACGCGAGCGAGATCGTCTGGCACAAGGGCGCGACGCTCCCGCGCAGCCGGCCCGGTTCGATCGAGCATTTCCTGACGGAGCGCTACTACCTGTTCGCCCGCCGAATGGGACGCATCTACCGCGGCCGCATCGCCCACGTTCCGTGGACGCTGCGCGAAGCCCGCGTGGAGACGTGGCGCGACGGACTCGTGCGCGCCGCCGGACTCGACGCAATCGGCGAGCCGATCGCGCTCTGCTCCGACGACATCGAGGTGCGGGGCTGGTCGCTCGTCGAAAGCGCAGCGGCGCCCGAAGCCGACGGAAGCGACGCGTGAGCGACGATCGTCCAAGTTCGCCGCCGGTCGCCGGGCCGATCCTCTTCTACGACGGATCGTGCGGCCTGTGCCACGCGGCCGTGCGCTGGGTGCTGCGTCACGACCGAGTCGGCGCGATCCGCTTTGCGCCGCTGCAAGGCGCGACGTACGCGCAGCTCGACGTCGCGGACAAGCCGACCGACCTGTCGACGATGGTCTTCCTCGACGACGGCGCGCTCCTCACCCGCGGCGCGGCGGTCGTGCGCTTCCTCAAGCACATGGGCGGCGCGTGGCGCCCGCTCGGCGCACTGATGGGACTCGTGCCGACCGCGCTCCTCGACGCGGGCTATCGATTCGTGGCCAACCGCCGTGTGCGCTGGTTCGGCACGGCGGACACGTGTGCGCTGCCGAGCGCGTCGGAGCGGTCGCGGTTTCTTGAGTGAGGCGCCTGTCGACCGCTCGTTCAGCGCGGAGGCACGGAGTTCGCGGAGCTGTCGCGGAGAGGGAAGTGCGCGGCGCCGCACGCAAGCCTCGGTCAGCGCTTCGCGTTCGCTGAGAGAACCACGCGCCGAATTCCCTCGCGCAGCGTAGGAGCATGAAAGTTCATGAGGAGGCCCGCGGTGTAGCCGCCGCACCGCAGATACGTCAGCAGCTGTGCCTCGTGGATCGGTTCGATCGCTGAGACCGCCTTGATCTCGAGGACGAGCCGGTCCTCGACGAGGAGATCGATGCGATAGGCGGCGCCGACATCGCGTCCACGGAAGCGAAGCGGCACTGCGACCTGACGCCGACCGCGCAGCCCGGCATCGACGAGGGCGATCGCGAGGCACGACTCGTACGCCGACTCGAGGAGGCCGGGACCCAGCTCTTTGTGGACCTCGATCGCGAGTCCGATGACACGCTCGCTGAGCTCTTGGTGATCCCCCACAATCGCCATGCCTCATCCTCCGTGTGCCCTCCGCGAACTTCGCGCCTCCGCGCTGAATGCCTTCCTTCGCTCAGTACACGCTCTCCGGGAAGTAGTACTTCTCCGCATTCGCCGGCGTGACGAGCTCCACGTCGATCATCAGGTGGCGCGGCATGAACTGCATCGTCTTCGCGCGATTGCCGTCGCGCAGCACCGCAACCGCGAGCAGGATGCCCGTGGCGATCATCGACGGGGGATAGGTGATGTCCGCCGGATACAGCGGGTCCTTGTCCTTCACGCGCTTCACGATGTCCTTCATGCCCGCGCCGCCGAGGATCCAAACGTCCTTCAGGCGTCCCGCTTCCTTCAACGCCTGCTCCGCGCCGAGCGCCATGTCGTCGTCCGAGGCCCAGACGACGTCGACCTTCGGGTTCTTCACCAGAATGGTCTCCATCACCTCGAGCGCCTTCTGCCGGTTCCACATGCCGCTGGCCTGGCCGACGATCTCGATGCCTGGATTCGCCTTGAACACTTCCATCGCGGCGTTCACGCGATCGGTGTTCACGGTGCAGGGGATGCCCTCGAGGATCACGAGCTTGGCCTTGCCGCCATTGTTCGCCTTCACGCGATCGACGATGAATTGCGCCGACTTGCGGCCGAACGACTTGTTGTCGCCTTCGATGAATATGTCGGCGACGGGCTCGAGGAATCCGCGGTCGACGTTGACGACGAGCGTGCCGCGCTGCGACGCCTGCTTCGCGACCGGCGTGAGCGGCGCGCTCTCGGTCGCGAGGATCACGAGTCCCTGCACCCCCTTCGCGAGCATCGTCTCGATGTCCGCGATCTGCTTCTCGGGATTCGCCGCGGGCACGAGCGTGAAGTCGATCTGCGGGTACAGGGCCATCGCCTGCTTTGCCCACCACAGGACGCCGGCGGTCCATCCGTGATCGGCGGCAGGGACGCTCACGCCGATCGACACCTTCTTGCCGGAGGTGTCCTGTGCGAACGACGGCGCGGCGACGGCGGAAGCGGCGAGGAGACCGAGCGATTGGCGACGGGAGAGGGTCATGGTGGTGGTGTCCGATGACGAAGGTGGAAGTGTTAGCCGCGGCGACTCCGCTGGATGAGCACCGCAAGCACGATGATCAGGCCCTTCACGGCGCCGTGCCAGTGGGTCGACACGTCCGACATGACGAGCATGTTGTTGATGATGGCGAGGATGAGGAGTCCGAGCACGGTGCCCCAGATGCGCCCGCGTCCGCCCGCCATGCTCGTTCCGCCGATCACCACCGCGGCGATCGCGTCGAGCTCCATCTGGCTGCCGAGCTGCGACGAACTCACCGATGCCATGCGGGCCGTCGCCATGAGGCCGGCGATCGCGCTGCACGCGCCGACGATGAGGAACGCGCCGAGTCGTACGCGATCGACGGCGATCGCCGAATACCGGGCCGCCGTCTCGTTGCCGCCGACGGCGACGAGATGACGTCCGTAGCGCGTGCGCGAGAGGAGCACCTGGCCTGCGATCGCGACCAGCAGGAAGACGACGATGTTCCAGGTGACGGTGAGCGGATAGTCGCGGCCGAAGACTCCCGCCGGAATCACGGTGATGCCCGCGGTGCCGATCGAGCCCAAGGTCGACGCGTTCTCGGAGCGGATCTCGCCGGCGTCGGCGAGTGCGAGCGTGATCGAGCGATATCCGACGAGTCCGCCGAGCGTCGCAATGAAGGACGGCAAGCGGCCGAGCGTCACCAGCAGGCCGTTCACGAAGCCGCAGCCAAGTCCGGTTCCGACGCCGGCGCACAGTCCGGCGAGCAGGCAGGTCGCGTCGCCGAAGCCGTGCGCCGCGAGCGCATTGGCGACGATGAGCGCCACCGCGGCGGCGAGCGCCATGATGCTGCCGACCGAGAGGTCGATGCCGCCAGCGACGATCACCAGCGTCATGCCCACGGCGACGATGCCCGTCGACGCGTTCTGGTTGAGGATGTTCCGCAGGTTCTCCGGCGTGCGAAAGTTCGCGGCGTTCTCCGTGAACACGCCGTTCCAGACGAGCAGCACCACGAACGCGATGATCACGCCGTAGCGCTCGAGGAACTGTCCGATGCGAGCGCCGTTCACGCCGACCTCCGCGCCGGCTGCCGCGAGGCGCCGACACCGGCGGCGAGGTGCATGATCGACTCCTCGGTCGCGTCGGCGGCGGAGAACTCGCCGACGACCGCGCCAGCGCGCAGGACGACGATGCGGTGACAGAGGCCTAACAACTCGGGAAGTTCGCTCGAGATCAGGACGCACGCCATGCCGCGCTCGGCGAGCTGCGCGATCAGGCGATACATCTCGCGCTTGGCGCCGAGGTCGATGCCTCGCGTCGGCTCGTCGAGGAGCAGCACCTGCGGTCGGTCCTTCGGCAATGCGTCCAGCCACTTCGCGACGGCGAACTTCTGCTGGTTGCCTCCCGAGAGCGTGCGGATCGGCGCCTGCGCGTCGGGGCAGCGGATGTCGAGCTCCTTGATCCACGCGCGCGCGGCGGCCCGCTCGCGCGAGCGCGACGGGAAGGCGCGACCGAAGCTCTTCAGGTGCGGCAACGTCACGTTCTCGACGCAGCTCATCGCCAGGTGGATGCCGCGGCCCTTGCGATCCTCCGAGACATATGCGACGCCGGCGTCGAGCGCCGCGCGAGGACCGCTGAAGCGCACGGGCTCGCCGTTCAGCCGCACCTCGCCGCCGTCGCGCCGACGCAGGCCGACGATCGCTTCCGCCGACTCGGTGCGTCCGCTGCCGACGAGGCCCGCGAGGCCGACGATCTCGCCGTTCGTGACGCTCAGCGAGACGTCGCGCACCATCGGCGCGACGCAGAGCGAGCGCACTTCGAGGATCGGCGGGCGCGGCGCCGGAGCGCGGCGCGGCGGAAAGACGTCGGTGAGCTCGCGTCCGACCATCAGGCTGGCGAGTTGCGCCTCGCTGACCGCGCGCGGTTCAACGGTCCCGACGAGCTTGCCGTCTCGTAGCACCGAGATGCGCCCACAGAGCGCGAGCACTTCCGGCAAGAGGTGTGAGATGTAGACGATCGTGACGCCGCGTTCCGAGAGGCGGCGTATCAGCGCGAAGAGCGCCGATGTCTCGCGCTCGGAGAGCACCGCGGTCGGCTCGTCCATGATGAGGAATCGCGCATCGCACGCCAGCGCCTTGGCGATCTCGACGAGTTGCTGCTCCGCGACCGAGAGATCGGCGACGCGCCGCGTCGGCGGGACGGTTGATCCGACTTCGGCGAGCGCGGCCCGTGCCGCGTCGCGCATCGCGCGGCGGGCGAGGAACCCGAACCGGCGCGGCTCGCGCCCTAGTGCGATGTTCTCGGCGGCGCTGAGATCGCCGACGAGGTTGAGCTCCTGGTGGATCATCGCGACGCCGCGTTCGAGGGCGTCGCGCACCGAGCGCAACTCAACGGTCGCGCCGTCGAGCAGGATGACGCCGGAATCGGGCTGCTGCACGCCGGCGAGGATCTTCATCAGCGTGCTCTTGCCGGCGCCGTTTTCGCCGACGAGCCCGTGTATCTCGCCGCGCCGAAACGCGAGCGAGACGCCGTCGAGGGCCCGCGTCGCGGGGAACGACTTGACGATGTCGCGCACCTCGAGCGCGATGTCGCTCGCCTGCGTCGTCGTCTCGCCTCTTGCCAGTTGCGGCATCGCGGCGAGAAGATAACGGCGACCGGCGCGACGCGCGCACGGACGAGCGGCTTCGGTTCTACTTCGCAAGGCGGCCCGCATGAGGACGCGCGACGCCCGTCTCGCCTGATTTGTCTTGTCTCTCGTTCCCGCGTCCGGTTCTTGTTTCCTGTTCTCGTCTCTTGTCTCTTCTGCTTTCTGCTTTCCGCTTTCCGCTCTCTCGCGGCCAACGGCCGCGCGGGCTGGTAGCTCAGCGGCCCAGAGCCAGCGACTCATAATCGCCGTGACGTGGGTTCGAATCCCACCCAGCCCATTCGACCACTTCGTGCGCCGTTCCGCGCGCGTTCGCGACCGTCCGCATCGGTGCGCGAAACGTCGGTGAAATAAGGCCTTTTCGACGCGTCGGGCGAATCGACGCGGCCGGATGCGGGAGGATGCTGCGCCGCTTTCCGCGCCGCCTGTTTGCCGCGCGGCGCGCCGCTTTCCGCGCCGCTTTTTGCGTCGCCCTTCGCGTGGCCCGTCGCGAGTTCAAAGTGCGCGTCGCGAGTCTGCAAGTAGTGCCGCGCCGCGATCAGCGGACTGTGCCCCAGCCACCCAGCCACGACGTGCGCCGGGAATCGCTCCACCCAGTCGGTCGCGCAGCTTGCCCGCATGTTGTGGAACAGCCGGGGCCACGGGGTGACGCCGGCGCGGGCGATGATCTTGCCGAACGTGGTCCGCAGGTTCATGCGAGGATCGCGCAGCCGGGGCACGATCGGTTCCGTTCCGGGTTCGGCGGCTTCGAACAGGGCCAAGAGGATCGGCCGCAGTTCCGGCGCGATCGGCACCACGCGCACCCCGTGCCCCTCGTGGTCGGCCGTCTTGACGCTTCGCACCGTCAGCCGTCCGCGATCCCAATTCACGTCGCCCCATTTCAGCTCGACGACTTCGGAAGGGCACCGTAGGCCGGCGTAGCGGCTCAGGGCGACGATGGCCCGCCACTCGTCGTTCGGGCACGCCGCGAGAATCGACTCGATCGACTCCGCATCGACGTAGTGCGCTCGCGCCGGATTCGACTGCGACCCGCACCGCAGCTCGCCGAACGGGTTGTGCGGCATGAGTCCCCAGCGCACCGCCTTGCGGAAGATCGACTTCGCGACGCGCGTCCGCTTCGCGACCGTCGCCGGCGCGAGTTGCCGCACCGACTCGTGGCCCTCGTCGTCGACCACGGTCGCCGGTGCGGCGATCGACTTGCGCCATGCGTCGGCGTCGGCCTGCGTCAGCTCGCCCAGCGGCTTCGCGTCGCCAAACGTGGCCCGCAGGCTCGCGATCGCTTGCCGGTATGCCGCGAGCGTCTGCGGCTTCACTGCGGCAGCCGCTTCGAAGCGCTCCAGCAGCGTGCCCAGGGTGACGACGGGAGCGGGGGTGCGCGGCTCGGCGAGTCCGAAGCGCACGAGTCGCTTGTGCAGGCGACTGCTCAGGCCACGCAGCCACTCGCACATTTCGGCGTCGTGCGGATTGTTCATCCGCCGATCCCTCAGCAGCGCCTCAACGCGCCGCTTGATCGACTCGGCTTCCTTCACACTTGCCCGCCCCAGCCGGATCGACTGCGGCTTGCCGGCGTCGTCGATGAAGCAGACGCGCTTCAGTCGGTTCGGATCGCATGCCACGCTTGCCATAGGTCAACGTCCCTTCGTCTTGCGTTTGCTCGCGCTCTTGGGTTCCAGCGCGATGCGCAGTCCCAAGTGGTCCGCGAGCCGTTCCGCCGTCTCGATCGTCAGCCCGTTCTCACCGCGCACCAGCCGCGACAGTTGGGACTGCGCGATGCCGGTCGCCTTCGCGATCGCGTAGCGGGTCTGCCCGCTCGACTCGACCGCCTCTCGGATTCGGTCCAGCAGTTTCGCCATGCCGACACTCTACCGCGTTACTTGCTTGGTGGCAAGCAGCCATCATCGACTCGCCGACCGCGACCAGCCACGCCGGCGCGCCGGGGTGCGTCGGCATCCCTTGGTCGTCGGCGATGCCCAGCCGCTCCGCCGCGACGTACGCCGCCTCCGGGTCGGCGGGCGCGTAGCCGTCCGCGAGTAGCCGGCGAACCGCCGCACGATGGAAGCGCAGCCGGGCCGACAGGTCCGGGGGCAGCGTCGCCGGCCGATGCCGCAGCAGTTCGGGGTCGCTCGGATGCCGGGCCAGCTCGACGCCGGCGGCACCGAGCGCCACGAGCAGCGCCGGGAGTTCGTTGGGGTTCATAGTTCCCCCCAGCCGTCGCCCTCGGCGGTTGTGTCCGCGCGACCGCCCGAACCGCCCGACCGCCCGGAAGCGCCTTGCGTCGGGCCGCCGGCGTCGGTTCCGCTCGGGCGGTTGCGTGGGCGGTCGTGCAGTTCCGCTTCGCCGACCGCCCGATCGTCGCCCGCAGCGCCGCCAGCGCCCGCCGCGTTTTCAGGCGGTCGGGCGGTCTGGGCGGTCGTTTGGAGCAGATACGTTCGCGTGTGGTCGTTCCGTGCCGGCGGGGTCACGCGGACGCCTTGCAGCTCGAGCGCCGGCGATAGTCGTTTCAGGCGTGCGCCCAACCCCCGAGCGCCCTTCGGCCACTCGCGCCCAGCGTCCTCGGGCTTGATCGCTAGGAACAGCTCGCCGGCCGTTCCGCTCCACGTCCCACACTCGCGGACGAATGTTGCGACGGCTTCGCCGACGGGATCGGATTCCAACACCTCGGCCGCGATTCGCCTGCCTTGGTCGGCGTAGAGCGCGAGCGAGTCGGTGCCGATCGTCGCGTCGATCGCCGCCAGCACGCAGGCGAAGTCCGCCATGCGGGGCAGGCTCGGCAGATTGATCGAACCGCGCCGCGCCAGCACGCCCGCCAGCAGGTCCAGCACCGCGCCGAGGATCGCGGGCAACACCGCGCGGTACGCCGCTTCCAGCTTGCGTTCCGTTCGGCGCTTCGCCGGGTCGATCGGTTCCAGATCGACCAGCACGACGCGCTCGCCCAGATCGCCGCGCAACGCGCCGGCGTCGATGCTCGTGAGCGCGATCACGCGCCGGAAGCTCAGCACCGCCACGTCGCCGTTCGTGTAGAGCGCTCGTCGCACCCAACCGTCGCCCGTCACTGCCATGCACAGCGCGTCGGACCACCACGGCGGGATGCTCGACACGTTGTCGACAAGGGTGCTCCATCCATTCGCGACGCTCATCGCCCACGCTTCCGGGTCGCGCGGCTGCGACCGCGTGGGCGCGTCCGAGGGATCGAACAGACCGCAGATGAACCGGCCCGCCGTCGTCTTGCCGGTGCCTTGCGTGCCGCCCAGCATGAGGATCGGGTGCGGCATGTCGGGGATGAGCGCCGCCACGATCCAGCCCAAGAGAATGGGCCACGTCTCGTCCGTGACGTTGAGCAGTTCGCGGAGCGAATCGAGCCGACCGCCTCGCGCCGGCGTCGGCAGTTCGCCCGTGAGCGCGGTCCGTTGGAACAGGATCGGCGATCGGTCGACGATGCGCCAGCCCGTGGCATCGACGACCACGGCCGACCCGTCGACCGAACCCAGGTCGAGCACGACGCCTTGCTCGAAGGGGCCGACGCGCAGGTGCGCCGCTTCGGTCGGGGCGTCGATCGCCTCGCCCCGCAGCGTCGCGAGCGCATCCTTGAACGCGGCAGTGGTCATCACTCGACCGAACCGCCGCCGATACTCCCTCGCAATCATGTCATAGAGGGAACCGCCCGAACCGCCCAACAGCCCGACCACGTTGGGACCGGTGAGTGACACGGCGAACGGCTCTCGCTTCGGGGTCTGGCCCAGCCGGAACAGCTCGAGCGCGAGGCGCACGACTTGTTCGGCTTGCGCTGGCTCGCGCTTGCGTCGATCGTCGCCGGTCGCCTCGTCGTCGCACTCCGGCGAGTCGCTCGCCGATGGGTCGCCGTTGCCGATCGTCGGGCGTTGCCGAGGTTGTTTGATCCCCGCCTCGATCCCCGACGCGATGGTGCGCTCGGCTTCCGCATCGGGCAGTCCGCACGCCCGTGCGGCCGTCAGCAGTTCCGCTGCGGCGTGCGCCCGATCGACTTCGCCGCCGCCGATCAGCGTCCCCACGTTGAACGCCGCGCGGTTCAGCGTGTCGTTCCGCGCACCGTTCGGAGTCGCCGCGACGGTCGCCGCCTCGCGCCGCAGGGCTTCGCGCCCGTAGTTGCTCGGGCCGCGCGGGTTCGGCGATGCCGGGCGCGGGAAGGGCGCGCCGCTCGTGTCCGGGTCGTCGCCCAGCTCGCGACGAACGGAGCTCGCCAACTTTTCGATGGCCGCGATCAACACCTCGGGATCGATGCTCGCCGGCTCTCCGTCGTCGTAGTAGCGCACGGCTTCGCCGCTCGGGTGCGTCGAACCCGGCGCGATCGTCTGGCAACCGGTGGATCGCAGCTCCACGATCATGCCGGCGGACTTGCTCGCCCACTTCCGCGTATCGACGGGTCGAGTGACTCGGTAGAGGCGATGCGATCGGGGCTTGCTCGCGCGCCCCCACGTCATGCCCGTATCCGGAAGAAACGTATCCGCGAGTTCCACCGCGCGGGCGTGGTCAAGATCCACATCGATGATCCACCCGGAGGGTTCGCCGATCAGCGCCCCGATGTTGCTTGGCGCGCCGTTGAAGTAGCGGGGCAGGTCGTCGTGCGCCAGCCGCAGCGTCGGCCATCCTGCGATCGTCGGTGCCTTCGACTTGGGCGGTACCGGGATCGGTGCGAGTCCGCGGTCCAGCAGGTCGCGGGCGTGGTGTTGGGGCGTCGCTTCGTTCATGCCGCACTGCCTTCCGGCTTGGGCGCGTGCTCGCGCGCCACCCACACGGTCGCTGCGCAGCCGCTCCGCGTCTTGCGGGTGCGACCGCTTGCGATGGCAACCCCGGCGTTCACGAGTTCCCAGCGTCGCGGGCGTTTAGTGTTCGACGGGATGCACAGCGCGTCTTGGAACTCCTCATCCGTCGCGACGCGCGATTCGAGCTGGCCAAGCAGCGCCAACACACGCACTCGCTGCGCCGCCGCGTGGCCGACCACCCGCCGCGCAGCTCTTCGCGACGTATCGGGTGCGTCGTTCCGCACGAGGGGCACGATTCGCAACGTCGCGACGGTAGAATGAGATTGACAGTTCGGATGCTTGACGCCAGCCCCGTTGCCAGACGGGGCGGCGTCGCCTCTGGTGGGCGTCGTCATTGGCTCGCCCCCCTCGCGGCTTCCTCGGCCAGCCAGGCTTCGAGCAGGTGATAGGGGTACAGAACGCAACAGCCGACACGAACGCAGGGGATCGGGCCGCGTGGCTGCGAGAGTTCCCACAGTTTTCGTTGGCCAATGCCGAGCGCCTTCGAGGCGTCCTTGGGGCGCAGGGCCAGTGGCTTGGTGATCGCTTCCTTTCGGCTCTCATCTGGCACGGGTCACCGCCTTTGCAGGTGTGGTGGCGAGCGCCGCCAGAACGGCTTCAAGGTCGAATCGAATTACCCTTGGCGACAATCGAAGGGTCGGAATCGACCCGCGCCGTGCCCACTCGCGAACGGTTTCGGCGGAGACGCGAAGGCGGTCCGCCAGTTGCTCCGAGGTCAACAGTCCAGTCGTTCGGTCCATTGAGGGTGCTCCATATGGGGCGGGCCGCCGGGCCCGTCGTCCCTTCACACCCGGGGCGCATCTACCGATAGTCGCCGATAGCCGCCGATACGCGTGCGTACCGGCGTTCTGCGAAGCGATAGCCGGTCGGCGTCGGCTTTCGCGCGGGGATCGGTTGAGCAGGTTGTGGCTGGTCCGACCGGACTTACCTTCGCTGGCCGTCAGCCACCGCGAGTCCGGAGGGTCGTTCAGCGCCGCGTCGAGCCCCCGAACGGTCTGATGCTTGTCACCTCGTATGGTGCGGCTGCATCTACGCCGGTTGCACGGCGGGCGACGGCGAGTTCGAACACGGTCGTGGTTTCGCCCTCAGAACGGGGCGACTGCCGACGCCACTCCAGAGGTTGCGCCAACCGCGGTGTTCGGCGACGCGACGGCCTGACTGATGTGCATGTCGGCGACGCACGTCAGGTCGCGTTGCGTTGTCCACCCGCCTCAGTTCGGTCGCGTGACGATCGGCGCGGCGACGCTCAGCGCTGTTCCATCGTCGCAGTTTCTTTCGCGTCGGTCTGGCGCGGTCGGCGGGCCGCAGTCGCCGACAGGCTCAGTCCTCATCGGGTTCCCGACTTCGCGTAGCGTCGGCGGCCCTTGGATCGAACGTACGTCCCGGAGCTCGTGGCTTGCCGCTCGAAGAGGGGAGTTTTCGCGCCGCGAGTTCCGCGAGACCGCTTTTCTCCGATTCCGACTTGGCCAGACGTATTTGCTCGCTGACTCGCGGCTGAGTGATGGAAGGGTCCTCCAACTCCTTGCTCAATTGGGCGGCGATCTGACTTTGCTTCATCCCGATCTGCCCCAACATCCATGCTTTCATTCCCCAACTCTTCAGCACGCCACTTGGTCTCGTTTGCGCTGAAATCTCTTCGCTGCCCGACCCGCGGGCCATGGCCAGCGACTCGAAGTCCTTTCTCAGTTCGGTCAGCTGCGCCAACAGCGCCGCAGCTTGCGTCTCCGTCGTCTGCTGCGAAGCGGCGGCACGATCGCAAGCAGCTGCCTCACGGAGCAGCCGCGCGGCCAGATCGTCGAAGTTCACGTCGTCCAAGCACATCCGACCGACTGCGGCGGATAGCGACGATCGATCCTGCAGTCGCCATGCAAGCGCCATTCGGACGAAGCGGTCACCGGAGAGGAGGAGCCCTGTCTTCTCAAGGTGACGGTGTCGCAGGTCACTTTGTAGTTCGAAAAACACCGCGCCGTCGGACGCCAACGCGGTGGAGGTCCGCGCTGAGTCGGCGCGCACCTCTGCCCACTTGCACAACACTTCGCAGGGATCGGGGTCGAGTGGCGATCGCTCCTCGTCGTCGTACAGCGCGCGACGAAGGTCGATACTGACTTGCTGCGCTACAAACTCGATGACCGAGGGGGATGGACCGCGACTCCCGATTCGAATTGGATCGGCGTTGGCCGGGTGAGCGCCGCGCACCGTGGAGACGAACCGCGGGGTCATCATGGCCAGCAGTTCGTCCCTGAGGACGAAGCACCATCCGAACTGCCCGGCGAGGTGCAGCCAGCAGTCGTCACGGAGTTCTCTCTCGCGAACGACTCGCGCAGCGTCGGCCAACAGCTTCAAGAAGTAGATCAACTCACACGCCTTCTGAAAGACCGCGCTGTGAGCGGTGCCCACGTCGTCGTGTTTGTCGTCAGCTGGCGGCCGTGTTCGGCTTGTCGGTTGATTCATGGAGGCGTGCTCGGCTTTTCGGCGGGATCAGCGAAGGGTGAGGCAGGCCGATGGGTTGCCGAATGAACTGGTCGCCTATTGTCGTCGCGTGTCGCGTCCCCGCTAGCGGTGGCTGTGGATCGCAGCCGAGCACCGGCTCCAAGCTGCTCGCGAACGCGCCCGCCCTGATGCCGACGCGGGCTGCCTCGTCCGAATCAATCGATCGCCCGGCGGTGGTGGAGCCAACCGCTGCTCGCCGTGAGCATCGCAGCCGCATCCTGGCGTGGGACCGGTTCCCGACACGGCGCCTTGGCCTACGCGCGCGTGGCGCTCCGCGCCGACTCGACACCACCGCACTCGCGCTCCCACGCGTTGATCAGCTCGAGCCCCCTGGAAGCGTCGCCCGCCGGTTGCTGAGCGGGCGACCGACCGGTGTCGACGCGCACGCCGCGCCAGCCGTACTTCTCCGGGCGGTTCGCGCGGAGCAGCTCGACCAGGAGTTTTCCATCGCCGTTGAGCGCCAGCTCGGTCGCCTTCTCCTCCAACCGATCGACGAACAGCTCCTTGGCTTCGTCCACCTTCTCGCGAAGTCCGTCGTCCGTGCTAATCGCGGTGTACACCTGGCGTCGGCTCAGGCCGACCGCTCGCGCTGCCATCCTCGAGCGCGAGTTCGGCGTGCGCTACTCGCTGATGGGCGCCTACGACCTCCTGCACCGGCTCGGCTATTCGGCGCTGCGCCCCAGGCCGCGGCACGAGAAGAGGGATCTCGCGAAGCAGGCGGAGTTCCGCGAGCGCGCCCCCCTTTTGTCGAGCTCGTGAGCGGCGTCGCCGAGTCGCTCGACCATACGACGCGCGTCTTCTTCATGGACGAGGCTCGCTTCGGCCAGCAGGGAACATTGACCAGCGTGTGGGCGCGCGGAAAGGATCGCGGCCGACGGCGGTGCGGCAGACGCGCTACGAGTGGGTCCATCTGTTCGCCGCGGTCGAGCCGCGGACCGGCGTCGAGCACCGCGCTCCTGGCCCCCAGATCAACACGGGGACGATGAACGTCTTCCGGCGTCAGCTCGTCGACGAGGTTTTCCGAAGCCGAAGGAGCACGCCATCGTGATCATGGACCGCGCCGGGCTGGCACACGTCGTCGGCGCTCGAGGTGCCGGAGGAGATCACGATCCTGCTGCTTCCGCCGTACTCGCCGGAGCCGAACCCGGTCGAGAACCTGTGGCACTGGATGCGGAGCCACCGCCTCAGCAACCGCGTGTACGAGGACTATGACGACTTGATGAGATCGGGGACCGAAGCGTGGCGACGGCTCACGCCGGCGCTGCTGAAGTCGGTCTGCGCATGCCCGTATCTGGAGCGCGCCAATCAAATGTGATCCGTATTAATCAGGTGGTCGTAGTCCTCGTACGCGCGGTTGCTCAGGCAGTGGCTCCGCATCCAGTGCCGGAGATTCTCGACGGAGTTAGCCTCCGGCGAGTAATACGGATCACGCTTGACCGCCGCGCGCCGTTCGGCGCTTGTTAGGCTGCGCCATCGAGCGCGCGCCGCGACACTCCGCATCGCAACGCGAGGAGGCTCTCGATGCAGATCGTCGAGCGTGCGCCTGAAGCGTCCCCCGCGCGGTCTGACGGGCCAGTGCTCGTCCGTCACTTCACCGTCCGGCCTTCGCGAGCATCATTCTGTGCCGCCGACTCCGCCGCGGCGAGTTGCGCTTCGTATTCGCGTGCGCGAAGCTCTCGCGCCGCAATGAAGGCGGGATGCTGGGAAATTACCTCGGCTCGAACGACGACGATCCGCTCTCGTCCGGGATCAGTCGCCTTGAAATCCGGGTCGCCCGGCTGCGGTTCGCGAAGCGGCGAAAACGGCAAGTCCGGCGAAGGTGTAGTTCCGCCGAGTACCAACGCCGGGCCAGCTATGTTGAGGCGCTCGCCGATGCGTGCCTTCGAGAAGTCCCAGCCCACGAAGACGATGAGCCGCGCTTGTGATCCCACGGACGCGCCGGGCGACCTACACGCGAGAAGAGCCACGGCATCACTCGGTCGCTCGCGAAGCTCCACGACTACCTCGGGATCGCTCAGTTGAACGACGCACATGTGCGTGTACTGGTCCCCAAGCGGCGACCACCCCGACAGCTTCACTTCGCCTTTTGACAATGGCTCCGTCGATTCTTCGGCGTTGCGTAGGGCAGATTTGCACTTCGCGAGATACCTCGCTCTCGCTTCCACGCTGGCGAACTCCATTCGCCGCCGGCCGCCGTCATTGGAGTAGTGTGGCTCGGAAACGCCACCGGACCCAAGGTCCCTATTCACCTTGCTGGCGCTCACTTCACGCAGCCTCTTCCGGGCCGCCATCAATGCATCGATCGACTCGGTGCACTGCGATGCATGCCGCTTGTCTATCCAGGCAATCGCTGCCTGAACCGCCACGGGGACGGGTGCCGGCGACGGAGTAGAGCGTGTTACGGACTTCCGCTCGGTCGCGCCGATCTACGGGCATGGCACGGAAGCCGTATCCAAGCGACGTCTCGGATGACGAATGGGAGTTCGTCTTCCCCTACCTGACACTCATGCGCGAGGACGCGCCGCAACGCGAGCACGACCTCCGGCACGTCTTCAACGCCCTCCGCTGGATGGTCCGGTCCGGCGCGCCGTGGCGGATGATCCCGCACGAGTTCCCGCCGTGGCACGCCGTCTACGACCAGGCGCAGCGCTGGATCAAGGCCGGCGTCTTCGAGGCGATCGTGCACGACCTCCGCGAGATCCTCAGGATCAACGCAGGGCGAAAGGCGTCGCCCACCGCGGCGATCATCGACAGCCGGACGCTGCAGAGCACGCCCGAGAGCGGGCACCCGCGGCTACGACGGGGCGAAGCGGAAGAAGGGATCGAAGGTGCATCTCGCCGTCGACACGCTGGGCAATCTCCTGGCGCTGCACGTGACTCCCGCGGACAAGCAGGACCGCACGCAGGTGAAGAAGACGGCCAAGGCCATCCAGAAGGCGACCCGGCGGACCGTGACGCTTGCATATGTCGACCAGGGCTACACCGGCGAGCAGGCCGAGGACGACGCGTACGGCCAAGGCATCGACCTGCACGTCGTGAAGCTTCCGGAGGCGAAGCGAGGCTTCGTGCTGCTGCCCCGGCGGTGGGTGGTGGAGCGGAGCTTCGCGTGGGCGACGCGGTTCCGTCGGCTGGCGAAGGACTACGAGCGCCTCCCGCAGACCGTCGCGGGACTTCACTATCTCGTGTTCGCCTGCCTCATGCTTTGCAAAACCTTTGGCGGGAGTGCGTAACACGCTCTAGGCGGCGTTGCCGGCGGGGCGGCCGGTGTTGGTGGCGTCTGCGGCGGGGCAACATGTGGCACGTCGCCCGGTGTGAGTTGGCTTGAGTAGGTCACGCAAGCCGCGACCAATATCAGTAGGAGCAGCATGGATCGACCCGAATGAGCGGGCTGGGTTACTCGCGCACTGCGGCGTGGCATCTGCCGGTCAGCGACACGCGAGAGCCGCCACGCCTCGCGGTCGATGATACTTCCGGGACTCAGTGCGCGGCGGCATTGGTGTCGCCGGAAGGCCGTCTTCAGCAGTTACCGAGGCAAGATCAGCTCCAGCGGGCAATCGCTCGGCGGCGTCGGATTGCGCGGGGCAGGTACCGCGGCGCTCGAGGCGGGGGCCGGGCGCGTTCGCGGGAAGGAGAATCGGTGAACCCGGCCGACCCGCTCGCGTGAGTCTGCGCGCATCCTTTCGGAACACAATGGCAGTGTCCACGTCGGTGATGCCGGCCACTGGGGGCGATCGTCCCATCGCTCCCCAACTCGACGCGTCGAGCCGCGCATAGGGCACCGCTCGGCGAGCGAGCGCGGCGAGCTTGTCCGGCTCGGCGTTGTCGAATCGCCGCCTCAAAGCAACGAGCCGCGCCCCGGCGTATCGGCACCGGAACGCGGCTCGTGCAACGCGCGTCGCGCGACGGTCGCGATCGACGGCCGATACCGCCGAGTTTTCCCTGAATGCGAGCGTCAGTGTAAGCGAGTGCTTGACGCCGCCGGTGCGATTCCTGTTGGCACTGCATCGCACGTCGAGTCGCGTGGTCCGGCATGTGCGTAGATTGCTCTTCGTTGCCGCCCGTTGCGTCCTTATGCTGATTCGTGCCGCCCACTGCGGGCGAGCACGGAGAGAAACACAATGAACGCATCGACTCGATTCGGTCGCGCGGTTCCCGTCATTGGCATCGGCTTGCACGTAGCGGTTGGTATCACGGCGATCGCATCTGGCGCGGACATCGTCTTGTGCTGGGGCAGTAACAACTACGGTCAATGCGACGTACCAGCGAATCTTGGCCAATGCACACAGATCTCCTCGGGTTACTACCACACGGTCGCGCTTAAGGCTGATGGCACCGTCGTCTGCTGGGGCGACAACTTCTTCGGTGAATGCAACGTGCCAGCAAGTCTCGGCCCCGTCGCGCAGGTCGCGGCGGGCTACGGACACACAGTTGCACTCAAAGCTAATGGCACCGTCAAGTGTTGGGGGGCGAATGATTTCGGTCAGTGCGCGGTCCCCGCCAATCTCAGTGCTGTCGCGAAAGTCGCCGCAGGCTACGGGCATACCGTTGCGCTCAGGTCCGACGGTGAAGTCGTGTGTTGGGGTGACAACCAATACGGCCAGTGCAACGTTCCTTCCAGCATTGGTCCGGTCGCTCAGATAGCTACTCGCGCATTTCACAACGTCGCACTCACGGCCAGTGGCAACGTCTTGTGCTGGGGGCACAACGTTGTCGGTGAGTGCAACGTTCCGGCGAATCTCGGGGCTGTCATCCAAGTGGCTGCTGGCGACGCCGATTCAATCGCGCTCAAGGCTGATGGCACCGTCGTCTGTTGGGGAATGAACGCCTTCGGGGAATGCAACGTGCCGATTAACCTTGGTCCGGTCGCGAAGGTGGTTACGGGGCTCTACCACACGGGTGCGGTGAAGGCTGACGGCACCCTCGTTTTTTGGGGGTACAACCGCGACGGTCAGTGCAATGTTCCCGCGAACATCGGCTCGATCGCGCAGGTAGCGGCGGGCTATCACCATACGGTCGCGCTGTCCGACCCATTCGAAGACTGCAACGCCAACGGCATCGACGACGACGATGAAATCGCAGTCGATCCGCTTCTCGACTGCGACGGCGACGGCACGTTGGATTCATGCCAACTGCGCGTCGTCGCGTCGTCTGCCGTTCAGTCGCCGTTCGGGACAGGCGTCCCGCTCGTCGCTAGCTTCGCGGACCTCGCGCAGGCATCCGGCGCGGTCACGCTCACGGTTTCGGCCGCCGCTGACTTCGGCAGTCCGACGGAGTTCGTGACGGTGACGCTCAACGGGACGGTGCTGGCGACGCTCTTCGCGTTCAACGGGCACGATTGTCCGGCCATCCCCGACTCCGGCAGCGTCCTGGTTCCCGCGGCGCTCTTCAACGCCGCCGTCGCGAGTGGCTCGGTCCAGGTCGTGGTGCAGGCATCCGGCGCGGTCAGCTCGACCCAGTGCGCAAGTTCGAGCGCGCAGGTCACGCTCGACTACGCGCGTGTATTCGACGACTGCGACGGCAACGGTGTGTGGGACGCATGCGACATCGCAAGCGGTAGCGCGGCCGATTGCAACGGGAACGGCATCCCCGACGCGTGCGAGTCGGGACTGCCCGATTGCAACGGGAACGGCATCCCCGACCCGTGCGACATCGCAAACGGCGCAGCCGACGAGAACAGCGACGGCGTGCCCGACGAGTGCAACTACGCCCGTGGCGACTTCGACCTTGACGGCCACGTCGGCGGCGCTGATCTTGCGTTCCTGCTCGGCGCGTGGGGATCGTCGATCGCGTTCATCGACATCAACGGCGACGGCGTGGTGAACGGTGCCGACCTTGCCATCCTGCTGGGCAACTGGGGGTGACGCACCAGCCTCGCGGCGTGTCGCGAACGGATAGCAAAGGGGCATTTTGCCCGCGCGCCGCGACTGGGCGCGAGTGGGTTAGGGCGAACGGGATCGGATGCGAGTCGTTTTCGAAAGGGGGGGCGTGCTCGCAATCGCGTGCCGCGCGCCGCTACGGCAGGATCAGCTCCAGCGGGCAATCGCTCGGCGGCGTCGGATTGCGCGGGGCCGGTCCCCACGCGCCCAGCAGCATCGCCAGATCCGCGCCGTTCACTTGCTCGTCGTGGTTCACGTCGGCGGCGGCGTTCAATCCGTCATTCGGACTGCTGAGGGCCAGCCAAGGTGAACTCAGAGGCGGATAGCTGTTGAGCCAACAGTCAGGGCTCGGGCCACTGGGGCAATTCCCGCCGGGCGGGTTCTGCCACGCGATGACACGCTTCAGCTCAACGGTCCCATCGGACCAGGCTCGCAAGATAATCGGGCCATACAGGCCCGCCGATGAAAGCCCGTACCACACGATCGTCGGCGGGTTTGGTCCCGCGTTCGCCGCGACCGGCGCAGCGTGCGCGATGCCCTCGCTCGGCACGAACCGCGCCGCGGCGTTCAGAATCAACCCGACACCTACCAACGTCACCGCCGCCGTGAGTCCCACTTGCTTCGCCATTGGTTCGCTCCTTCTCGTGCCGGACAGTTCCGGCTCGCCGAACGTAGCGAACACGGGCCGCGGTGAGAAGTGCGAAAGTGTGCGAATCGGCGCAGTTGGGTACCTCGCACCGCGTCGGCGTTAGCCGCCGCCATCAAACGACAGGCGAGCAAACGTCACTTGCTCCAGCATCGCGGGCGACTCCGCGGGGATCGCGCGGCCCTCGGTTCGGTCGGCGATCAGGGCGATGGCCCGCAGGTCACCGGTGAGCGCCGCCCGCACCAGCGTCTCGGCGAGCCGGTCGGCGATCGGTCGGCCGTCGTCGGCGTCGGCCTCGAGCGCACGTCGCAGCGACTCGGTGAAGCTCACCCGACCCCGCGGGCGTCCGCCGGGGTTGCCGCTCGTGCCGGGCGTGAATCGTCCGCGTGCGTCGCGTGCGCCGGCGGGGGGGTCGGGTCGGCTCATCGGTCCCTCACGATCAGGGGTGTATCAGGACGGGCAGAGCGCACGAGCGCGACTATCGCCGTGCGCATCGCCGGCGGCAGGTCGGGCCACGCCGCGACGAGCGCCGACAGTTCGGGATCGCCGGCCGTCTGCGCGATCGCCGGCGCGTCGCCCGAAGGCGATTCGCCTTCCGGCGCGCCGCTTTCCACGCCGCCTTGGTCGTCGCCGTGCGTTTTCCTCGGGGTTTCTTGGGGGTGTTCGAATCCCACCCAGCCCATTCGGTCGGTCGCCGCGACAGCGCAACCGTCGCCGCGGCGCGACGCATGCCGCGTCGTCGGGCGCGTCGAGTCTGTCGACGTCGCTCAGCTTTCGCTGCAGCCCCAACTGCCCAACAGAACGCCGAGGTCGGCCGCGTCGACGGCGCCGCTGCGATCCAGGTCGGCGAAGCCGCCGGCCTCGCCCCATGCACCGAGGAGCGAGCCGAGGTCCGATGCGTCCACGGTGCCGTCGTGGTTGATGTCCGCGCGGCAGGGCGTTGGCGCGGGAAGCATGAAGTCGTGTCCGCTCGCGAGATCAGTCAAGTGGATCTGGAAGTTGCGCGGCAGCGCGATCTCGTTGCCGTTGGCGTCGTAGCCGCGGACCGGTCCGGACGCGCCCATCCACTGCACGGTGCTGCTGAAATCGGCGGCCGAACTGGTGGTCATCGTCTGGAAGGGCGAAAACGTCTTCGACGCGCCGGTCGACGCTGCGCAGGTGATGGCGACGCCCAGCGTGTCGCCGGGCTGGACGAACATGGTGAGGTTGAAGTCGGACATGTTCTGCTGGCTGGATGCGCCGCTGCTGTCGACGCTCTTGAAGCCGCTGAAGTTCATGCCCGCGACGTTCGCGGCCCACGTGATGCTCGCCGAGCAACCGCCGACGGTTCCGGACGAGCTTGCGGTCGTAGATCCCGAGACGTGGATGCCGATCGGGATCTCGACGAGATCCAGTCCCCGGGGGGCGCCGCTCGCTTCCGCATGCACGAAGAACGTGCAGGACGCGCTGGCGTTCAAGCCGGTCCCGAAGGAGCTCCAATCCTCGACGTTCGTGCCCAGGCTGACGAACCCGGTGACGTAGCCGTTCCCGGCGCTCGAGTCGCCCATGCCGAAGACGCCGCAGCCGGACATCTCACCGGTCCAGAACGCGAAGTTCGACGTGGAAGCCGACTGCCCTTGGTCCGCCGTGCAGCCCGGCCACGGGGTAAGCGTGCCGCCCGCGGACTGTGCGTGCGCGCCGGTCGAGGAGACGGCGGCGACGGCGAAAACCAAGATCGAAGTGTGGAACCTGACGTGCGATCGTGCGGTGCGCTGCATCTCTCGTATCTCCCCTCGGACTGCCGGGGCATCGCGCTTGGCTCCGCGTCGGAGCGAGGCACGCGCCTCCTCGTGCTCAGACATAGTGGCTCGACTTGGCGTGCACGCAAACGAGGCGGCAAAAAGTCCCGGTCCACGCACGGTGCTGCGCGCACAACCCCCGATCGCGCGTGCGGCCGGGCAGGCGACCTCCTCCCGTCGGCGGACGCCGTCGCAGCGAGCGCACATCGTGGAGCGCCGAGTCCGAAGTCGCGTCGCGATCGTCTATCGAACGAACTGCTCGACTGGCACGCCCGCTTGCGAGCCGCCGGCTTCCTTCCAGCGCTTCACCGCATCACGGATTCGGTTCTTCTGGATCTTGCCGGTGACCGTCATCGGGAAGCTCGACACGAACCAGAAGAACTTCGGGATCTTGTAGTGCGAGATCTTGCCCTTGGCCCACGCCCGCAGCGTGTCGGGGTCAAGACTCACGCCGTTCTGGTGGCCGTTCGCGCAACGCACCCACGCGCCGACTTCCTCGCCCATCGCCTCGTCGGGTACGCCGAACACCGCGATCTCCTCGACGTCGGGATGCTCGTAATAAAACGCTTCGACTTCGGCGGGATAAATGTTCTCGCCGCCGCGGATGATCATGTCCTTCAGTCGTCCGGTGATCGCGACGTAGCCGTCCTCGCGCATGACGCCGAGGTCGCCCGAGTGCAGCCAGCCGCGCTCGTCGATCGCCTTCTTCGTCTCTTCCGGCTGCGCGTAGTAGCCGCGCATCACGTGGTAGCCGCGGAAGCAGATCTCGCCGGCGACGCCTCGCGGCGCCGTGCGCCCAGTGGCCAGGTCGACGACCTTGCACTCCTGGTGCGGAATCGGAAGGCCGACCGTCTCGGTGCGGTGCTCGATCGAGTCCTTCGCCTTCGTCAGCGTTGCGATCGGCGAGCATTCGGTCTGTCCGTAGCCGATGAGGATGCCCGTGCATCCCATCTCGTTCATCACGCGGCGCATGAGTTCCGGCGGACACGGCGCGCCGGCCATGATGCCGGTGCGCAGGCTCGACAGGTCGTAGGACTTGAAGTCGGGATGTTCGAGTTCGGCGTTGAACATCGTGGGAACGCCGTGCACCGCGGTGCAGCGCTCGGTCGCGATCGCCTTGAGCGTCGCGCCGACGTCGAAGTGCGGCGCGGGAATGACGACGCACGCGCCGTGCGTCAGCGCCGCGAGGTTCGACACCACCATGCCGAAGCAGTGGTAGAAGGGGAGCGGCACGCAGAGGCGGTCGCGCTCGGTGAACTCCATCGCCTGACCGATGAAGTAGCCGTTGTTCAGGATGTTGTGATGCGTGAGGACGACGGCCTTCGGAAAGCCGGTGGTCCCCGAGGTGAACTGGATGTTGATGGGGTCGTCGGGATCGAGCGTCGCGGCCCGTTCGTCGATCGCGCTGTCGGGCAAGCTGAGCCCGTCGGCGAGGAACTCCTTCCATGTCATGAATCCCGGCGCCCAACGCTGCGTGCGGTCGGTGTCGTCGGGATCGAAGACGACGACGCGCCGAAGATCCGGCAGGAGCTGCGACGAGAGCGCGTGCGGCTCAGATGTCTCGGCCTCGGGCACGAGCTCGCGGATCATGCCCACGTAGTCCGACGAACGGAACTTCGGCATGAGGAAGAGCGCGTTGACCTGCGCCAGTCGCATCGCGTGACGGAGCTCGGAGATCCGATACGCCGGATTCACGTTGACGAGCACCGCACCGACGCGGGCGGTGGCGAGCTGGAGCAGGATCCACTCGAGGTTGTCGGTGGCCCAGATGCCCACGCGGTCGCCGTGCGCGATGCCGAGCCGCAGAAGTGCCCGCGCGACCTCTTGCACGCGCTCGTCCAGTTGGCGGTAGGTGACGCGCTCCTTCTGCGGGACGGACACGACCGCCTCGCGATCGGGGAATCGCTCGATGACACCACGAAGGTACTCGTCGATGGTCAGGCCGATCAGCGGCTCTTGCCCGCCGCAGTGGGCGTATGAATGGTGCTGGGTGCGCACGATTGGATCTCCTCGAACGCGCACGGGTGTGCGCTCGGCTCGTGCGCCGTGCCGTGGAACGCCAGGGGCGCGGCACTCGGCCTCGGTTGGAGTGTAATCCCGATCTACGCATCCGGGATCAGTTGCGGACGCCGGGTTCACGGCTTCGGCGCGGCCGATTTGCTACGATAACGCTGAGCGTTTCAGCCGAGGCGCTGGTCAGGATTCGGCGCAGGCGCACCCCGCGACGTATCCGCTGGCCCACGCCCACTGAAAGTTGTAGCCGCCGATGCGGCCGTCGACGTCGCATAGCTCGCCGACGATGTGCAGGCGAGGGCAACGGCGACTTTCCATCGTTTCTAACACGAGTTCGTTCAGCGGAACGCCGCCGGCGGTGACCTCCGCGTGGTTCCAGCCGCGATCGCCCGTCGGCCGGATCTCGAACGCCGTAAGCGCCCGTACCAGTCGACGGCGTGCGTCGCGCCCGAGTTGGCGCACGCTGACGGCGCCGTCGATCGTCGCATGGTCGATCAGGACGCGCGCGAGCCGCTCCGGCACGCGCTCGCGCAGCCACGACGACACCGCCTGCGCCGGCGCGTCGATCAGCGAGCGATCGACCTCGTCAGGCTGCACGCCCGGCAAGAAGGACAGCTCGAGCCGCGCGCCCGCGTCGCGCGACCGCTCGTCGGTGTAGTACCGGCTCACGTCAAGCACGCTTGGACCCGAAAGTCCGAAGTGCGTGCACAGCGTCGAGTCGACGAAACGCCGGAGCGCCTTGCCGCTCGCCGACACGAGGCGCACCTCGGCGTCGAACGTCACGCCGCTCAGCGTTCGAAGCGGATGCCCGTCGGGCAGTACGAGCGGCACAAGCGCCGGAAAGACCCGCTCGGTGATCGAGTGCCCGAGCGATCGCGCCAGCGCGTAGCCGCCGCCGTCGGAACCGGTCTTCGGCAGGCTCATGCCGCCGGTCGCGAGCACGACGCGGCGAGCCCGCAGCGTGCCCGACGAACCGACGATCGCGAACGCGTCGACGTCGCGCTCGACACGCTCGACTCGACAGGGGTGCCGCAGCTCGGCGCCCGCCTCGCGGGCCGCGCCGAGGAGCGCGTCGAGCACGGTGTGCGCGTCGTCGGTGGTCGGGAACATCTTGCCCGTCGGTTCGCGCTTCAGCTCGACGCCGAGCGAGCGAAAGAACTCGATCGTCCGCGCCGCGTCGAAGCGACGGAGCACCTTGCGGATCGCGGGCCCGGTGGAACCGGCGTACGCCGATTCGTCGACGACGTCGTGCGTGACGTTGCAGCGCCCGCCGCCGGCGACGAGGATCTTGGCGCCGAGCGTGCGAGCGCCGTCGAGCGCGACGACGCGGCGCCCGGCGCGAGCGCTCCAGATCGCGGTCATGAGTCCCGCCGCGCCCGCGCCGACGACGGCGACGTCGACCGCCTCACCCACGGGCGGGCTCGCTCGCTATCGGCGTTCGCTCAACACGGAGGCACGGAGGAGCGGAGGGCACGCGGAGAAGGTTCCGCGAACCAGAGGCGCGCAAGAGATGCACCGCGACGGCATCCCGTCTGCACGCCAGGCTTTGGTTTCCCGCCATGCTCCGTGTGCCCTCCGGATCTCCGGACTCCGTGTTGAACGAACGGATCACGGCGGAGCCCGAACGAGGACGCCCCCGGCGTCGCGTCACTTGGTTGCCTTCAGCTCGACGGTCGTCTCGATCGGCGTCGCCTTCTGCGCCACGTAGCGCAACGTCATCTGCGCACCTTCGTGTCCCTCGACGAGGAACCGCGCGAAGCGCGAGCTGCGTCCCCACACGCCGTCTTCGATGCGAAGCGTCGACGGACGGAATCGCTGCTCGGACATCGATCGATCGAAGCGATCGCGCATCGTGCCCGCCGCGACGACCTTGTCGACGCCGTCGATCGAGAGTCGATCGGGCAAGCCGATGCCCTTCGCCGCGGCACGCTCGGTGCGCGTCGGGATCAAGCGTCGGTTCTTGACCTCGACGTCGACCTGCCAGAGGTTTCCGCCGAGGGACTTCACCGTGGTCGGTCCGAACTCGAGCTGCGGCATCTCGCCCGCGTGGAACATGGTGAACGCGAAGTTGCGATGGCACTCCTGCTCCAGCATGAACGGAGGCGGAATGCGCGACGCGTACTTCGTCGAGCCGCCGACGAGGATCTTGCCCAACGTCGGATGATCGACCTCGGTGAGCGGCGTCACCGTCTGGTCGAACAGCACGCGCTCGCGCCATCGGCGCATCTCGTCGTCGGTGGGCGCGTTGCCGTTCTGGAGGATCAGCTTGTCGTTCCACAGCTCGTTCGTGAAGCTCATGGCGCCGAGGCTCTCGGCGAGCCAGTTCACGAAACCGCCGCGCACCGGGTAGAGGTCCGACCAGATCACGAGCAGGCGATAGAAGGGGAGCATCTCCTCGCCGGCCTTGCCGATCGTCTCGTAGACGCTGCGATCGCGGGCGCCGTAGGCGCTTTCGCGATCCTGCGCGCCAGGCCCGCGCAGGATCATCCCGCCCGCATTGTGATAGGCCTGACCGGCCGCGATGTTCGGATGCTCGAGGACGAACGCCGCGATGGCCTGCGACTCGGGCAAGGACAGCGGATAGTCGCCCGCGCCGCTCTGCACGTGATCGGGCTGCCAGTCCGTGGGCCAGTTGCGGTTGGGGTCGTACCCGCCGGGACCGTCCTCGTTGATCTGGCCGTCGCCGTCGTTGTCGATGCCCTCGCTGCCCGCGAAGCTCCAGTCGCCGCGCCGAATGCGCCCGTCCTTCATCGGTTCGGGCGTGACGGGCTCCATGCGATTCGGGTCGAGTTCGCTGCGCTTGTGGGTGCCGTTGGGATCGGGCCGCCACATGACGCCGATCTCGCCGTCGCCGTTGATGTCCTCGGGTCCGTCCTCGTCGGCCACGCCGTCGCGGTCGTCGTCCACCGGCTTGAGTCCGCCGCGACTCGAGTTCGACGTGTTCGGGTGCGAGAACCAGTACGAGCGACCGTCCGGATTCGCCGACGGGACGAAGTAGAAGACGCTGCGATCGACGAGCTCGGTGAGCGGGCCGACGGTTCCGTACGCCGACGCGAGATACCACGCGGTGTACAGGACGGTCTCCGCCGCCTGAATCTCGTTCCCGTGGATGTTGCCGTCGATGTACATCGCCGGCTTCGTCATCTCGCCGCCGGTCTTCGGGTTGTTGAGCGTGACGACGACCATCGGTCGTCCTTCGACCGACTTCCCGATCTCCTTCATCGAGAGGAGTTCCGGATACGCGGCGCAGAGCGTGCGGTACTGGTCGAGCAACTCCTCGTACGTGTAGTAGCGATCGAAGGCGATCGGCGCCTTCGACGCGAGCTGCTGCTGCGCGTGCGCGGGAGCGCTCCACCAACCGGCGATCGCGAGGGCCGTCGCGGCGGCGGCGCCGCCGATCGTGCGGGCGGAGCGACGAAGTGCGTCGTGTGATCGGTGCATGTCAGTGCGCTCCTTCCGTCGCGGACGCCGTCGGCGCCGCTTGCGCCACGCCGTCACGAATCGTGAACGTCCGTTCGGCGTACGGGCCGCATCGGGCCGTGAGTTCGATCGTCTCGCCGGGCTCGGCGCGGAGGATCCACGCGGCCTGCAGTCGTTCGCCCGGATCGAGGCCGTCGATGATGCGCACTCGCTGGCCGGTCACGATGCGCTCGAGCGGCGTCGACACGCGCAACACGACGGGCACCACCGTGCGCGTCGATCGCCCCATGCGCGTCGTCGTCGGCAGGCGTCCAGAATTCGCGAGCGACGTCTCGACGCGCCACAGGCCGTCGGCGAGCTTCGTCACCGTCGGCGTCTCGACCTCGATCACCGGCAATCGCTCGACGAGCGCCGCGATGAACGCGACCTGCTTCTCGGCAAGTCCGTCGAGTTCGTCGGCGGGAGGATTCGCGCGAACGAGCGGATGGAACCCGCCGATCTCGACGCGGCCGAAGAGCGGATGATCGACCTCGTGCCACGGCACGAAGCCGGCGCCGCCGCGGGTCTTGTCGAGATAGTCGAGCCACTCCTTCGCATCTTCATCGGCGGCCTTCGACTCCGGGGCGGCGCCACCGGGCGCGCCGGCGTTCGGTCCGCCTCCAGGCCCACCGCCGGGTCCGCCACCCGGACCACCACCCGGACCACCACCTGGTCCGCGCCCGCCGCCACGCCCGCGCCGCTGACCTCCACCGGGCGGCGCGTCGCCGCCGGTCGGCGCCTGTCGCGGCGTCGCGTTCGGTGTCGACTGCGGGCCACCCTGTGGAGCGCCCTGCGCCGGAGTCTGCGGCCTCGCGGGCGCGTCTTGGATGCCGGCGTCGTCATCGGGATCGTGCACGAACGGACCGTGCCCGCGCGGTGCGGGCGGCGCGTCGGTGGCGGGTGGGGACGGGGGCGGGGCAGCGGGTGCCGGCGCGTCGGCCTTCGGCGCGTCCGGGGGCGCCTCCGGCTTGGGAAGGTCGGGTCGGCCGTAGACGGTCGAAGCGACCGAGAGCAAGCCGCGGTGATCCGCCAGCCAAAGCCAGAACGAGCCAGCCGGATCCGCGCTTACGGCACGCTTCTGTCCGGTCGTGTCGCGATAGAGCTTTCCGAGTTCCTGATAGAGCGCGTGATCGCCGGCGACGTAGACCAGCGGCGTGCGGCCCGTGGCATCCATGTCGCGCGTGTCGGGCACCTTCACCAGCGTGTCGTGGCGACCGTAGGTGATGGCCGCGACGATCTCCGGGTGCGCGATGACGAAGTCGGCGAGGCCCTTCGACTCCGGCTCGGACACCTGGAACGGGCCCGCATCCGGCGCGAATTCCGGATAGCGGTGCGGGAAGTTCTTGTCGAGGTCCACGGTGCCGCGACCGTCCTCGGCGATCAGCCCGTCGTTGTCGGCGTCGATGCCCTCGGTGAACACCGCGTAGGTCGGCAACTCGCCCTTCGTGGCGTCGGGCGACTTCATCAAGCGTGCCTCGGACGGGTCGGCGATGAGCGTCGCCACGTACGGCGGCTTCGGGTTCTTCACCCGCATCTGGACGATCACGCCGTCGCCGTCGAGATCCTTGGGCCCGTCCTCGTCGGCCACGCCGTCGCGATCGTCATCGACCGGCAAGGACGTGCCGACCTGCACGGCGGGACCGCGCAGCGTCGCGTCGAGCGCGTCGGGGTTCGCTCGCGCGATCACCCACACGGTCATGCGCTGCAGGAGTTCGGGCTTCGTCGCCAGCGCCGCGGCCACGCGCACCGCGGTCTCGCTCGAAACGAGATTCACGCCGTCGAGTCCCGCCGCGATCAGGAGCGCCGGCTTCGTTCCGCTGCCGCCGAGTCGAAGCGCGAGAATCTCGCGTCCCTCGCGCGAGCGGGCGATGGACTCGACGCGGGCCACGTCGGAATGCGCGTCGGCGATGGCGCGAATCGCCGCGTTGAGTTCGGTCGCGTTGCGGTACCCCGCCACCGGATTCGTCGGCAACGGCGGGGGATCGGCGGGCGCGGTGACGGCGAAGGCTGGCGCGAGCAGGATCGAAAGCATCGGGTTTAGAGATCCAGTTTGAGCTTGGCGTCGTCGAGGAGGTACAGCCCGACGAGCCATTGGTCCATCACGTACGGCTCGACGCGGAAGACGCCTTCCACGGCACCGTACATGAACTGGTGCTGCGTGCGGCGAATGCCGACCGGCGCGTCAAGCGTCACCTCGATCGCGTCATAGGCGGTCGGAGGGACGCCGATGCAGCAGCCGTCCCACTGGTTCAGCGTGACGAGGCACTGCTTCGTTTCGGCGGAGACCAGCGGAATCGCGAGGTATCCCTCGATGCGCACGTGCTTGCCGTCGAGCATGGCGATGCGCTGCGGGATGTCGTTCATGCCTTGTCGCGGCGCGAACGTGTCCATCGCGCTCGTGAGCAGGTCCCAGGGGATCACGTAGGGCGACTCGCGCGTGCCGAGTCCGCGGACGGTGAAGCGCCCGTCGGCGACGAGCGTGCCGTCGGCGCCGCGCTCGATGCGACCGGGCTTCACCGTCGCGTTCTTGATCGGATGATCGAGTCCATCCCGAAACTCGCTCGTCGGCGCGGCCGGCGTCTCCTTCGGCGCCGCGGCGGGCGCGACCGGAGGTGGCGTCGGCGTCGCCGCACGTTCGACGGCGGTCGCTCGCTCGGTCTGCAGGTCCTTCGCGAGCGCCGCCGCGGCGTTCGAAGCGTCGGTCCGCGCCGCGGGCGCCGGTGGCGCGTCGCTCGCGGTCGGCGTCACGGCTGCCGGTGTCGGCGCCGGTGGCGCGGTGGGCGTCGTCGGACGCGGTCCGTCGGTGGTCGTCGGCGCGGGGGCGTCGTTCGCGATCGTCGGCACGCTCGTGCGCGAAGCGCCGGAAGGCCAGAGGAACGCGACGACGCCGGCCGCGATCACAGCAATCACGATGGACCAGAATACCTTCATGCGACGACGACTCGACTGCGGAACTGTTAGGCGGCCGGGCGCAGGTTCTCGGCGACGGGGGTTCGATAGGCCAGCACGGCGGGAAGGACGCCCGCGAGCGCTGCGAGCGCGACTGTCGACGCCGCCACGAGCACGGCGCTCCGAGGCTCGACGGCGACGCCGAGCACCAGTCCGACCTGCGAACGCAGGTACGTCGCGGCCGCCGCGGTGCCCAGCGTACTGACCGCGATGCCGAGCGCGGCGCCCATGGCGCCGATCAGCGCCGACTCGGTCAGGACGAGCGCCATGATGCGGAACCGGCTGCAGCCGAGCACGCGGAAGATCGCGGTCTGCCGACGGCGCTCGTACATCGAGTTGTAGAGCGCGACGAGGATCGACACGGCGCTTCCCAGGAGAATCGCAACGGCCATCGCGACGAACAGGAGGTCGACGCGCCCGACGATCGAGAGGAGCTTGCCGATCTGGTCCGCGGGATTCGCGACGGTGATGCTCGGGTCGCGACGCAAGGCGTCGAACTGCTGCTGGAGCGCGGCGGACACGCTCGAGCCCGGACGCGTCGGAACCCGCAGCAGAATACCGGTGACCTTCTTGTCGTCCTCGATGAGGTCAGCGCTCGTCGTCGGCGCCTCGTGATCGCCGTCGTGGTCGTGGTCCTCGCCGGCCTCGTGCCCATCGTGATCGTCGTGGTCAGCGTGGTCAGCGTGGTCATCATGGTCGTGATGATCGTGGTGCACGAGCCCTTCGCGCTCGCGGCGATCGTGCGCGTGCAAGATCCAAGCGCTCTCGAGGTTGCAGAAGACCGCGCGGTCGTGCGCCGAGCCGGTCGGCTCAAGAACGCCGACCACGGTGAACGCGAACTCGTCGTGCACGTGGCCGCCCTCGCCGCCGGCGCCGTGCGTGAAGACGAGCTTGGCGCCCGGCGCGAGCCCGGTCTCGCGGGCCACGGCGGCGCCGAGCACCGCCTCGAAGTCGGCGCCGAACGCGCGACCTTGTGCGAAGCGCCACGGCTCGCCGTCGACGGGCTCGAACCTGCTGAAGAATTCGGGCGTGGTCGCCAGCGTCGGGAAGCCGCGGTACGAGTCGCCCTGCTGGATCGGGATGACCCACTCCCACGGGAACGAATCGCGGATCGCCGCGAGTTTCGGCGGCATGATCGGACGCTGCGGCGCGTTGGCGTAGAAGATCGCGTTCAGTACGGAGACGAGCGGCCCGGCGTCCGCGCTGACGAGCAGGTGCGCGTTTCCGCTGCCGCGCAAGAATGCGCGACTCCCTTGCGCGCGGAGCGAGAGCAGCGTGAGAAGGAGCGCCACCGCGATGGCGACCGTGAGCACGGTGACCGCGGTCGAGAACCGCCGGGCGTTCAGCGAGCGCAGCACGATCGCGAGGTCGCTCACGCGGCGCCTCCGATCGCGGTCCCCGCGGCGGTCCCCGCGCCGGCGAGCGAGGACAGATCGACGTGTCGATCGAAGCGCCCGCGGAGGCTCGGGTCGTGGCTCACGACCAGGAGCGCCGCGCCTTGTTCGCGGCACGTCGTGCGCAGGAGATCGACCGCACGATCGGCGTTCTCCGGGTCGAGGCTCGCGGTAGGTTCGTCGGCGAGAACGAGCGCCGGGTGGCACGCGAGCGCCCGGGCGACCGCGACCCGCTGCTGCTGTCCGACCGAGAGCGACTCGACCAGCGCGTTCGATCGCGTGATGTGCAGCCTCTCGAGGAGTTCGCGGGCTCGCGTGCGGTGATCCTGCGGCACGCGATCCTTCGGCGGGTTGCCGAAGAGGAGCGCGAGCAGCACGTTCTCGAGCGCGGTGAATCCCTGAGCGAGGTGAAACGTCTGGAAGATCATGCCCAGTCGTTGTCCGCGGAAGTGATCGCGGGCGGCGCCGCGGAGCGCGTGAATGTCCGCGCCACCCACCAGCACCGAGCCGGCGTCGGGATCGCGCAGGCCCGCGACGATCTGCAGCAGCGTGCTCTTTCCACCCCCGGAGCTGCCGGTCAGGAGGAGTTGTTCGCCCTCGTCGAGATCGAGCCGCGACACCGCGAGTTCGAAGCCACCACTGCGTTCCTCCGTCGAACCCGTCTCCCCCGGACCGATCTCGGCCGCTCGGTAGCGGAAGCGAAGGTCACGGATCGAGAGGGAGTTCGCCATGCGACGTCGCGAAGCGGGGGACGGAAACCGTCGACGAGGGAGAGACGATACCGCATGGTCCTCGCCCGGGTGCAGCGCGATGTTCGCGCATGACAACGCCCCGCCGCGTGCATCGCGCGGCGGGGCGTCGTGTGCCTGTGCCGTGGGACGCTGGAGGTTCGGTCAGTCGATCTCGTCGCCGCCTTCTTCGCGGCGGCGCCGGTCGGCGTCTCGATTGGTCTGCTCGATCATCTTGCGGAGATACGCGTTCTCGCGGCGCGTGGCCTCGAGATCGAAGATGAGGTACTTCACGCTGAGTCGAAGGTAGTCGAGCGACTCCTGGAGCTCCGCCACGGACTTCGTGATCTTCTCGCGACGCTCGCCGATGGCCTCGGCGGCGGGGACGCTCCGTTCGCGCTCCGCGTCGGGAAGCTCGCGGATGCGGTTCATGATCTCGGTCATCTTCTGTTGGAACGTCATCTCGTCCATGGTTGGGTTCCCTCTCTTCGGATGTGAGCAGTTGTCGAAGACTGCCTCCGCGGGACAGGGAAACAACGGCCGTGCCTGTCGAGCCCGACGGCGCGTGCCAGGCGACATTGGTTCAGGCGATCTCCACGGGACCCGCGTTCTTATCAGATGGCCCGCACCCGACGCCCGCCGGATGCTCCGGCCGTTGCGTCGGATCAACGCGCCGCGATGAGTTTTCGCAACGCGCGTTGCGCCGCAGGCGGCGCGGCGACAAGGACGTCGTCGATCGGCGTGCCCGTGCGGCGGCCTTCCATAACGAGCCGAGCCAGCGCCGCGTCGCGGTCGTAGGCCCAGCGTTGGAAGAACGCTTCGAGCTCGTGCCGGTTGAAGCGGGCCAACGGATCGTCCAGTCCGCTCTGGGCCACCGCCCAGTCGATGAGCTTGCCGCCGACTGGTTCGAAGCGGTAGAGCGAGGCGACGAACTCGAGCCGCTTCGCGAGCGAGAGGAACGGATCGTTCGCCCGCGACGGAATCGAGGTCATCGCATCTTCGGGTCGTCGCTTCGCGATCTCGCCGAGCCATCCCGATTCATGCGCCGCCTCGCGGGCCGCGAAGGTCTCGCCGCCCTCGGCGACTGCCAAGACCGCGGCGTTCGCGCCCACCGGCTCGAGGTCGGCGACGCTGCCGAGCACGGTCTTCGTTCCCGCGTTGGGAAAACGAATCCAGATGCGATGGTCACGCTGCCCCTGACGCGTCAGCACTTCGACCTTGCTGATCGTCCCGATGCCCCACTCCGGGCGTTGGCGGTGTCTGATCTTTTCACCGACCGTGTAGATCACCGACTTCACGTGCTGCGCGCTCCCGACTTCGAGGACTCTCTTCTCACTGCTCGACGAGCCTACGTTGCGACAGGTCCAGACGGGTCGTGCCCGCCGCCGGCGCCAGGCACCGCGGCAGTACGGGAATCGCGTCGCCCGTGGACGCAGGGTTCGCCTCGACACAGCGATATGGCGGTTCGCGGTGTCGACCCGCGCCGTGCCGGCTCGGACGAGTGCTTCACGCGGCGTGCGGCTCTCCCAAGCCGATTCCAATCGTTGGACGACGATGCCCGACGGCGACGCCGGCGATGGAGACCTCCGAGCACCGGACACGGTCCTGACCCGGCTGCACACTCCGCAGGCGGGTGATCAGGAACGAGGCGGACGGCAGTGCGGAACCCGCGCTGACCCACGCGAAGTGCGGTCACGCGGCTCCTCCGTCCTCCCGCCCTCAAGCGCTGCTTTCGAGAGCGCTGCTTTCGTGCAGTGGCGGCCCCATCAAGTTGTCGCTGCTGCGATCACCTCGCGGTGAACGTGGTTAGAGTGTAGCACGTGAGAGCGTGAATGCGCATTGCATTTCTCGGTGACATCAACGGCTCACCCGGACGCCAGGTCGTTAGTCAACAGATTCCGATCCTGCGCGAGCGTTGGCGACCCGACCTCATCATCGCGAATGCGGAGAACGCGCGAGCCGGCTCCGGCCTGACTCCCGACCTGTATCGCCAGTTCCGCGGGCTAGGAATCGACGCGTGCACGCTTGGCGATCACGCATTCCGCGACTCGAAGATCGTTCCGCTGCTCGACGATCCCGCCGAGCCGGTCGCGCGTCCGGCGAACCTCTCTCGAAAGGCGCCGGGGAAACGATCGATCCGCTTGCACGCCAGCGATCGACTCGCGGCTGACGTGTGGGTGATCACCGTATTGGGGCGCATCTTCATGCCGCTTCCGGCGGACGATCCATTCGCCGCCGTCGACGCATTCCTCGAATCGCTGCCGGTCGCGCCGCCGCGGCGCGGAATCGTGCTCGTCGAGGCGCACATGGAAGCCACGAGCGAGAAGGCTGCGCTCGGTCGCTATCTCGACGGGCGCGTGACTGCGGTCCTCGGCTCGCACACACACGTTCCCACGGCCGACGCCAAGATCCTCCGCGGCGGAACCGGCTTCATCACCGACGTCGGCATGTGCGGTCCGTACGACTCGGTGATCGGACGCGACACCGATCAGGTGTTGCGGGCGATGACCACCTCCGTGCACGTGCCCTACGAGATGGGGCAGGGGGGCGAAGCCCTGTGCGGTGTGGTGATCGACGTCGACGAGTCGAGCGGTCGGTGCGTCGCGATCGAGCGCGTCGAACTCGCCGGCGACCGTTCCCGCGCGCCGTTCCGCGCCGTCTAGGCGCATGCGGGCGATCACCCAAGCTGGTCGCCGAAGCCGAGTTACCGGCCGAATCGGCCGTCGGCTGCTTGCTTCCGACCGAGTGGCGAGTACCTTGTCGATGGCGAACGGCAGTTCCTCGGACGGCCGTGCCAAGGCGCGAGTGAGGCGAGCGACGATAGGGAGTCCCGAAGAGGCGCGTCCCGATTCGCGAGCGCCGTCGGAACGGTCCGCAGCGGACGCTCCGGTCACTCGGTCCTTCTCTCGAACGCAGCGACCGATCCCATCGCGGGATCATCACGTCGGCACGGCGATCTCGGGCGAGTCGCGTGACCGACGAGGAGAAAGGGTTTTCCATGCGATTGACCAGTCTCGCAGCGGCCACGTTCGTCGCGGCGCTCACCAGTGTCGGCAGTGCGAACATCTACGGCGGCGCCGGCGGCGCGCTCGTCGACAACGGCAACGCGGTGTTCACCATCAACGTCGCGGACGCGGGAGTCGTCGGCACGTTCAACTCGGTCTCGCTTCTGAACTTGGTCCACGACTGGTGCGGCGACGTGCAGATCACGCTGACGCTTCCCGACTCGACGGTGGTGTCGCTCGTGAATCGCATCGGCGTGCCGGCGACGACGAGCGGCGATACGTCGAACTTCAACGGCAACTACACGTTCGCCGACTCGGGATTCACGCCGCAGCTCGACGGCAACATCTGGACGGAAGCCGCGCTCGGCGGCACGTCGTACAACCTTCGCAGCGGCATCTACGCCGCGAGCGGTGCCGGAAGCGGCGCGGGTATCCCGCTGAATCCGCTCATCGCCGGGCATAGCGTGACCGGCGCGTGGAAGCTGACGGTGTCCGACCTCGCGCTCTTCAACTCCGGCACGCTCGGCTCGTGGAGCCTCGACTTCTCCGTCGTTCCGGCGCCGGCGGGCGTGGCCGTCGTCGCCCTGAGCGGACTGTTCGCCGGTCGCCGCCGTCGCGCCTGACAGCACGGCGATTCGAACATGCATGAACGCACCGCCGTCCGGCCCGCGCCGGGCGGCGTTTTTTTTCCGTTCACGGCGCGCGGTGGACCGGCGGCCGTGCCGGAACCCGCTGGACGATCCGTCGACCTCGCCGCCGCGATGCGTTGATCACTGCGTCGGCGGCACCGCTGCGACTGGTCCCGCTGCGCCGGATTCGACCGTGCCCCACGCCCCACCGCCCGGCGTCTCGACGACGATCGCGTCGCCGGCGCCGAGATCGATCGCGCACACGCCGCCGATCACCTCGCGCGTTCCGTTCGCCCGCTCGATCCACTGGCGTCCGACGGCACCCGGTTCGCCGCCGTCGACGCCGAAGGGCCGCTCGACGCGATGCTGCGCGAGGAGCGACACCTGCACCGGCTCGCGGAACTCGATCTCGCGCACCGCGCCGTCGCCGCCGCGCGATCGTCCTCGTCCACCCGAACCGCGGCGCACCGCGAATCGGCGCACGATCACCGGCGCACGGCGCTCGAACACCTCGGGATCGGTGATGCGCGTGTTCGTCATGTGCGTGTGGACCGCATCCGCGCCGCCGGCCTGCGCCGTCGCGCCGCTGCCGCCGCAGATCGTCTCGTAGGCGCCGAACCGCTCATTGCCGAACAGCAGGTTGTTCATCGTGCCTTGGGAGCACGCCGCGAGGCCGAACGCCTTGAGGAGCACGTCGGTGACCCGCTGGCTCGTCTCGGTGTTGCCGGCGACGACGGGGGGACAGCGGCGCGGATCGGCGTCGAATCGCGGATTCAACAGCGAGTGCGGGACGCGCAGATCGACGCGACGCAAGAGGCCCTCGTTCATCGGCACGTCCTCGCCGATCATCAGGCGAAGCCCGTAGAGCGTCGCGGCCCGCACGACCGCGAGCGGCGCGTTGAAGCTGTCGCGTCGCTCCGGACCCGAGCCCTCGAAGTCGATGACCGCGCGGCCGTCGCTCCCGATCGAGACGCGCACCGCGATCGGCGTGCCGTCGTCGAGATGTTCGACCGCTCGCGTCTCGCGCGGGCCGCGGGCCGCGAGCGTGGCCCGCATCGCGTGCTCGGCGCGATCGAGCACCGCCGCGAAACGCCGCGCGAGTCCGTCGGCGCCGTAGCGCTCCGCGAGCCGCGCGACCAGCGCCGCGCCGTGCGCGTTCGCGGCGATCGCCGCCTGAAGATCGGCAAGGTTCTCCTCGACGCCGCGCGACGGATACGGACCTCCACGCAAGAGCGCCTCGATGCGATCGAGCCGCGGCTGGCCGCGCTCAACGAGGAGCGTGGGCGCGATGACCACGCCCTCCTCGACGAGGCACGTCGCGCTCGGCGGGAACGAACCTGGCCGCGTGCCGCCGATCTCCGCGTGATGCGCCCGGTTCGCCACGTACGCGAGCAGTTCCGTGCCCGCGAACACCGGCGTGATGACGGTGACGTCGGGGAGATGCGAGCCGCCGAACGCCGGATGATTCGTCACCGCGACGTCGCCGGGGCGCAGCTCGAGCGTCGTCGTCACGCCGCGCACGCATGCGCCGAGCGCGCCGAGGTGCACGGGCAGGTGCGGCGCGTTCACCGCGAGTTGCCCGTCGCGGTCGAGGATCGCGCACGAGTAGTCGAGCCGCTCCTTGACGTTCGTCGAGAGCGCGGTGCGCTGCAACGCTTCGCCCATGCCGAGCGCGATCGCCTCGAGTCTGCAGGCGAAGAGATCGACGTCGGCGCTCGCGGCGTCGCCGCGCCGAGCGGCCGACGCGCCGCGACTCGCGAGCACGTCGCCGCCGGGGAGCGCTTCCGCGCTCCACCCCTCCGCGAGGTATGCCGTGCTGCCGTCGTCGACGAGCAGCGCCGGTCCTTCGATGCGTTGACCCTTGGGCAGATCGACGCGCTCCCACACCTGCATCGCGCCGAGCGAGCGCGAACGTGCTTCGCGCGGCGATCGCTGCGGTTCGACGACAAGCGGCGCCGTCGCCCGCATCACGGCGGTCAGCGCTTCGACCTCGAGTTCACGCTCGGGCGGTGCATAGCCGTAGAGCCGACGAAATGCGGCGGCGAAGCCCGCGCGAAGCGCCGCGGCGTCGCCGAACGGAATCTCGAGCGGCCGATCCTGACCGACGAGCTTCACCGCGGCGGTGCAGGGGCCTTCGACGATCGCCGCTTGCGCGTTCGGCTCGTCGCCGTCGCTGACGCCGAGTCCGACGTCCGCGCGCACCGCCTCGGCCGCGCTCGACTGCAGCGCCCGCATCCATGGATCGAGCATGCTCGCCACGCTGCCCAGGGGCGCGAGCACCGCGCGTCGCGCGATGCGCTCGACGGAGGTGCCGAGCAGTCCGCGAGCCGACAACACGCCGGCGTCCGCGGGAAAGAGAATCGACGACATGCCGAGACGCTCCGCGAGCGCGCAGGCATGTTGCCCGCCGGCGCCGCCGAACGGCACGAGCGCGTACTCGCGCGGATCCTCGCCTTCGCGCAGGCTGACGGCCTCGATCGCGCCGGCCATGCGCTCGTCGGCGACCGCGAGGAATCCGCGCAGCAGGTCGTCGCGCTCGATCGGTCGTCCTCGCTGACGTTCCGCGTCGCGACGCACGGATTCGAAGACCGATTCGGCGGCGGCGATCGACAGCGGCACGATCGTCCGCGACGGATCCATGCGGCCAAGCAGCAGGTTCACGTCCGTGAGCGTGAGCGGCCCGCCGAATCCGTAGCACGCCGGTCCCGGCCGCGCGCCGGCGCTGTCCGGTCCGACGCGCAGTTCGCCGCGATGCACGCGGCAGATCGAGCCGCCGCCCGCAGCGACGCTCTCGATCGCGAGCGACGGCGACGCGACGCGCGCAGCCCCGACGCGGGTCTCGAATCGATAGCGAAATTCGCCATCGAAGCGGGCGACGTCGGCGGACGTGCCGCCCATGTCGAGCCCGAGCACCTTCGCGATCCCGCATCGCCGCGCCGCCGCGGCCACGCCGACGAGTCCGCCCGCGGGACCGCTCAACAGGCTGTCGCGGGCGAGGAAACGCTCGGCGCGCTGGACGCCGCCACCGCTCGTCAGCATGAACGTGCGCTCGCGCGGAACGTGTTTGGCGACGTCGTCGAGGAAGGCGCGAATCACCGGCGTCACCGCCGCGTGCGCCACCGCGGTCTCGCAGCGCGTGAGGTAGCGCGGGCTGTCGCTGAGCGCGCTGGCGCACACCGCGTCGGCGAAGCCCTCCTCGCGAAGCCAGTCGGCGACGACCCGCTCGTGCGCCGGATCGCGGAGCGCATGCAGGAACGAGATCGCGACGCTGGTCACGCCAGCGGCCCGAAGCGTCGCCGCAGCGGCGCGTACGTCGTCGCGACGCGGCGCGGCTCGAACCGAACCGTCCGCGAGACGACGCTCGTTGATCGCGACGGTCGCCGCAGCGAGCGGCTGATGCTTCACGATCGACGTCGCGAAGAGTTGCGGCCGACTCTGGTCGCCGATCAGGAGGAGATCTCCGAAGCCCCGCGACACCACGAGTCCGACGCGAGCGCCCCGGCCTTCGAGGAGCGCGTTCGTGCCGCGCGTGGTCGCGAGGCGGAGTTCCATCGGCGGGAGCGCGTCGCCCGGTGCGGCGCCGACGAGGACGTGCACCGCGAGGAGCGGCGCGTCGAGGTCGGTCGCGATCGCCGCGGGCGCTCCGTCGAGCCGCACGGGAAGCGACGTCGCGAGCCTGCATGCTCCGTCGGCGTCGCAGGTCTCGATCGGCAGATCGCCCTCCGTCGTTCGCAGCCGACATCGCGGGAGAAATCGCTCCGGCGCGGGAAGCCACGATGGCAGTTCGAGCCGTAGCGACCGCGCGCCGCGCTCGCCGCTCGCACGCACCTTCAGGGCGCCGTCCGACGGCACCTTCGCGCGACGCACCGCGCCGTTCGGCGCGATTGCTATCGCGTCGGTGAACGTGCCGCCCGTGTCGATCGCGACGCGCCAGCGCCCATGAGGCGCTCCGTCCGTCGACGGCGGATCCGAGCGACCGAAGTCGCCCGCAATGGAAGCCGCATCGGAACTCATGCGTCGCGGTCGATGATACTGGCACGCGGCGCGCCGATCGGGAGCGGTCGACGATTGGAGTATCCTCTGCGCATGCACTCCACGCGTCGTCGTTTCGTCGTCCTCCGCGCGCTCCTGGTTCCGTCGCTGGTCGCGGGGTACGTCTACGTGATGGGCTCGACCCGCATGTGCCCGCTGTGCACGGCGATCGTCGGCGCGTGCGGCCTCGACGGTCCGGCGAAGGCCAACGCCGCGCCGCGCGTGCCGACTCCGCCGACGTCGGTCGCGGAGTCGACGACGCCGAACCTCGCGAAGTGAGTCCGCGCGTCGACCACCGATGCGCCTTCTTCTCGACATCGCGTATGCGGTCGCCGGGCTCGCGACGAGCCCGTTCTGGATCGTGCGCATGGCCCGCTCGGGAAAGCTCCGCACCGACTGGGCGGCCCGCTTCGGACGCGTGCGGCCGCCGCTTCCGCCGCCGGCTCGTCCGCGCGTGCTGTTGCACGCCGTGTCGGTCGGCGAGGTGAACGCGATCCGACTCCTGGTGGACGCGCTGACCCGCGAACCGGACGGGCCCGAGGTTGTGGTCGCCACCACGACCGACACCGGATTCGCCCGCGCGACGGCGCTCTTCGGCGAGCGCCACCGCGTCGTGCGCTATCCGTTCGACTTCTCGTTCGCGGCCCGCGCGGTGCTCGACGCGGTGCGGCCCGCGCTGGTCGCGCTGGTCGAACTCGAGGTCTGGCCGAACTTCACTTCGCTCTGCGCCGAGCGCGGCATCGCGCTCGCCGTCGTGAACGGGCGCCTCAGCGCCCGAAGCTTTCGCCGCTATCTCAGGTTTCGCCCATTCGTCGTCCCGTCGTTCGCGCGGCTCGACGCGGTGAGCGCGCAGACCCGCGACTACGCGGAGCGGTTCGCGGCGCTCGGCGTCGAGCGAGGACGCGTGCTCGTGGGCGGCACGATGAAGTGGGACACCGCGCAGATCGCCGACGAGGTGCCCGGCGCCGACGACCTCGCGAAGGCGCTCGGCATCGATCGCGGCAGACCGATCGTCGTCGCGGGTTCCACGGCTCCGGGCGAGGAGACGCTCATCGCCTCCGCACTACCGCCGGGCGCGCAGCTCATCGTCGCGCCGCGCAAGCCGGAGTGGTTCGCCGACGCCGCGAAGGCACTGCCGGGCGCCGTGCGGCGCACGAGCGCGCAGGACGGCGCCGGCCTGGGTGGCAGCGCGACCGGTCGATACGTGCTCGACACGATCGGCGAATTGCGCAAGGCCTACGCGCTCGCCGACGTCGTCGTGGTCGGGCGGACGTTCGGCGCGCTGCACGGCTCGGACATGATGGAACCCGTCGCGCTCGGCAAGGCCACGGTGGTGGGCCCGCGCACCGACGACTTCGCCGAGACGATGGAGGCGTTGCGCGACGGAGGCGGCGTTGTCGAAGTCGACGCCGCGAACCTGCCGCGGACGCTCGCGCGGTTGCTCGCGTCGCCCGAGGAGCGGGCCGCGCTCGCTGAGCGCGGCCGCGCGGTCATCCGCTCGCGCCAAGGCTCGACGCAACGCAATGCGGAGCTCATCCTGAGTATGCTCGGCGTCGCACCTCGCGGGCGCGGAGCCTGAGCATGCGCGAATTCGACCTCCTGCGCGACGTGTTTCGCCACAACAGTCGACTGCCGTCCTTCGTGGCGATTCCGCCCGGCGACGACATGGCGCTCGTGCGGCTCGCGCAGCCAGAACTCCTCGTCGCCGCGGACCAGGTGATCGAAGGGCGCCACGTCGTGCGGGGCGAGGATCCGGCGCTCATCGGGCGCAAGGCGGTCGCACGCAACGTGAGCGACGTCGCGGCGATGGCCGGTCGGCCGCTCGCGACGCTCGCGACGATCGCGCTGCCGCGCGGTTATGGCGACGAGCGTGCCCGCGGACTCCTCGAGGGACTGCGCGGAACGGCGGAGGTCTTCGGCTGTCCGCTCGTCGGCGGCGACGTCGCGTTCCTCGACGACGCGTCTCCGTCGGTCGTGTGCACCGTGACGATTCTCGCGACGCCCGCGTGGCCCGGCGCTCGCGTGGTCACGCGCGAGGGCGCTCGCGCGGGCGACGGCGTCTACGTCAGCGGGCGACTCGGCGGCAGCGTCGATGCGGACGGCGGGGGGCGCCACCTGACGTTCGATCCGCGCGTCGACGAGGCGATCGCGCTCCTTGAACTCCTTGGCGACGACCTGCATTCGATGATCGACATCAGCGACGGACTCGGCCGCGACGCTGCGCATCTGGTGGAACTGGGAGCGGCCAGCGGGCTCGCGATCGAGATCGACGCGGCGCGCGTTCCGGCTACCGCAGGCGTCCCGTGGCGACGTGCGATCGGCGACGGCGAGGACTACGAACTGCTCTTCACCTGCGCCGGGCCGGTACCGTCGCGCGTCGGACGCGTTGAACTCACGCGCATCGGCACGGTGCGGGCTCGCGCGCCGGGCGCGCCGCCGGTCGTTGCACTCGACGGCGCGGAGCGCATCGACGTGAGCCGATTGGGCTGGGAGCACGCGGGATGAGTTCGCGCACGCTCGAGTTCGAGGCCCGCCGCGAGCGCGACACCGTGCGCCTCGGCGAACTCCTCGCTGCGGGACTGCGGCCGGATCTCGCGGGCCGCGCGGTCGTCGTCGCGATCGAAGGAGACCTCGGCGCCGGCAAGACGCGCTTCGTGCGCGGCCTCGCCGCCGGGCTCGGCGCCGATCCCGACGCAATCGCCAGTCCCACGTTCGTCCTCATGGCCGAGCACGCGGGCGAGGACGCGCGGCTCGTGCACGTCGACGCATGGCGGATGCGCGGAGCGGCGGACCTCGAGTCGCTCGGATGGGACGACGTGCTCGCCGAGTCGCCGTGCGTCGTCGCGATCGAGTGGGCCTCGCGCATCGCCGCCGCGCTCCCGGAAGAGCGCGTGGACGTCATGATCGAGGCGCATTCGGCAACGGAGCGGCATCTGACGATCGTCGACCGGCGCGGCGAGGCGGAGGCGACGCGCGTCGCGGCGGCGCTGGCCCATTTCACGCCGAGCGAGTCGACGTCGGAATCGCGCTGTCCGGTGTGCCGTGGACGGACCGAAGCGTCGTCGCCGACGTTCCCGTTCTGCTCGAGCCGATGCCGCATGGCAGACCTCGGACGGTGGTTCGGCGGCGCGTATCGCGTGTCGCGTCCGATCGAGTCTGACGAGGAACTCTCCGAGTAGCGCCGCGCCGATTCTGCGCCGCACCGCGACAAGGTTGGCACGAGACCGTTGACCGTCGCGTCTTGGCGGTTGAGACTCACTCGAAGACCGCGCGGCGATCGCGGCAGCGACAAGTGGCTTTGCGGAGGGACCGTCCATGCCGAACGGGCAGCGTGCGTTGCCACCGGGACTACCGCTCATCGGGGCGCTCGTGCTCCTCGGACTTGGCGGCTTCTTCATCCGTTCGGCCCCGCTGAAGCAACTTCGGCCCGCGCCCTCGGCGCCGCTCTGGAGCGAGGCCGAGGAGGCCGGAAGCGTGCCGGCGCGCATGTGGCAAGATCCGTTGCAGGCGATCGGCGCGGCGTCGGCGCGACAACAGTCGTCGTCGACCGCGAAGGAGGAGGTGGAGACGAACGATTCGTTGCGCGCCCGCGTCGCGCGGCAGTCCGCGCCGTGGACCGTGCTCGTCGCGCTCGTCACCGGCAGCAACTACTCAGATTCGGAGTCGAGCCGGATCGAGAATCGACTGGCGCTCGTGGGAGGACTCGCGGAGGCGGGGTTCGTTCCGGAAAATCGCGAGCGGCTCGGGTTCGTGCTGTGGCGCTCGCCCGCGCTGTGCGACCGAGGCCAGATCGCCGTGCCGTACGAGTGGTTCTCGCGCGATCATGCGAGCGGCTTCGAGAACGGCAACGTCCTCGTGCTATGGCTGCGGTCGGACGCGCTGGCGCCGGGCGCGACGCTCGAGGGCGTGCGCTCGCTGTTGCACGACGCCGTGGAACGCGGGAGCTCCGGGACACGCGGGCCCATGACAGGCGCGCCGGGGACACGCGCGCCGCGGCCCGAGGCGATCCTCCTGACGACCGGCTCCAATCGACTCATCGATATCGCCACCGAGCTGGGACAAGGCTCCGCGCCGGGAACGCGCCGCGACGAGCTGTCGTCACCGCAGTACGCGCTCCTCTCGTGGTGGCAACTGGCGCCGCGCCACGTGCGGGAAGAGGTCGAGTACATGCTCGGCGAGAACCGCCTGCCGCTGCGCGTGATCGACTGGTCGGCTACCATCGAGACCCGGCAACTCATCGAGACGCTCGCGGCGCGATTTCCGGCCGCGCGCTCCGCGCCGACGGAGGTCGCTCGCGAGGGCGCGGTGCGCGAACTGCTGGCGAAGCGAAGTGAGGAGCAGGGCGTCACGATCGAACGACGCATCGGCACCGACGCGGAACTCATGGGGTTGGTCGCGCACGAGCTCGCGCTCCGCGGCATCGTCGGCGGCGAGCAGGGGGCGCACGTCGCCATCGTGCACGAGTGGGACACGGCGTACGGACGGGCGTTGCCGAGGACGTTCGCCGCTGCGATGGGTGTCGCCGGCGACGCACCACCGTCGTGGCTCCACACCTATTCGTACTTGCAGGGGATCGACGGCGTGTTGCCCACGGGCACGAACCAGGCGAGCGAGGAATCGAAACTCGCCACCGAGCGGGCGGCGGACGCGGCGCTTTACGCGGAAACGCCCGAGGGACGAAACCAACTCGACTACATCAGGCGCCTCGCGTCGAAGATCCGCGAGGACGCATCGCGCTGGCCGAGCGGCGACCGCGTCGCGGCGATCGGCGTGTTCGGCCAGGTCTACGACAAGGTGCCGGTGCTGCAGGCGCTGCGCGACGCATTTCCCGACGCCGTCCTCTTCACCACCGATCTCGAGGCGCGTCTGGTGCATGCGAGCGCCGACGGTTCGCTGCGCAATCTGCTCATCGCGTCGCACTACGGGCTGCACGCCGACGAACATCTCCAGGCGAGCACGCCGCCGTTCCGCTCGAGCTACCAGACATCGCTGTACCTCGCGGTGCGCACCGCGCTCCAGCCGAGCCCGCAGGGACCGGTGCGTTCCGCGCCGACGATCGATCTCGACGGATTGCGAGGCATCTCGCGCATGTACGAGATCGGTCGCACCGGCGTACACGATCTGCTGACCCGCGACGACCCGCACGCCGCACCGCCGGAGGAGATCGGGCCCGCGAACGCCCGCTACGCGCTGCACCCGCGCACGGACGCCCCGCGCACCCTCGGCGGCTGGACCATCGCGGGTGGTTGCTTCGCGATCTTCGGGGGGCTCGCCATCTTCGTCTTCGCTCGCCGCGTTCCCGTCGCGGGCGTCAGGCGCCGCACCGACGATCCGAACGACGTCGCCGTCGGCACCATCGATCTCGTGCCGCTCGCGCGGACCGCCGCGGGCGCGGCGATGGCGTTGCTTGCCGCCGCCGCGATCCTCGGCTCGCGCGGCGGGATGGCTCAGACCCTCGCACGTCGGCTCGTGATCACGCTCTCGGCGGAGTCGAGCTGGGTGGTGCGCTTCGCGGCGCTCTTGCCGGACGTGCTCGTCCTCGTCGCGACGATCGGGACGGTGCGCTCCGCGTTCCTCGTCGCCCGGGCCCGGTACCGCGATCCGCGGGATGCGCGCGATACGGCGACCGACGCGAGCAATCGCGGCCGTCTCCTCGTCTCGGTGCCCGTCGTGCTCGCGTTCCTCGTCATGTCGACGGTCGCGCTGCAGCTCTACGCGCTCGACGAGATCACCTCGACCACGCGGGCGGTGGGGGGCTCCATCGCCTTCGTCGTCGGCATCCTGGTGGGGTACCAACTTTCCGATCGCCGTCGCTGGCTCGCCCGCTGCATCCAAGGCTCGCGTCGCCGCCGGATCACCACGATTGCGACGATTCCGATCCTGTACCTCATCGCGCTCGTCCCGCGGGCCTTGCCGCCCGGCGCAGGACTCGGCGCCGTCGCGATCCAGGTCTCGTACCTCGCGCCGCCGATCCTCGCGCTCGCGGCCTGCCTCGCCGGCGTCCTGCTTTTCGCCGAGCCGATCGGGCCGCCGCCGCAGGACGAACGCCGCGAGGAATGGCGCCGACTGCTCGGGTCGCGGAACTGGAGCATGTTCGCGACGGCGTCGGTGGTTTTCGTCGTCGCGTGCTTCTGCATCGAGCTGTTCGACCGGCTGCCGGACGAGGAACCGATCGCGTTCTGGGAAGGGATCAGCGCCTGGCCGTCGATCGCGCTGCGGATGCTCGCGGTCATCCTCGGTCTCTGGTTCCTCTCGGTGCTGCGCGACGATGCGACAACCAACGCGCGCACCGTCACGCGGGATTGGAATCTGCTCGACGCTGCGCAGGCGGCTTCAGCTCTTCGGACGTCGAAGGCCGGGATGCGAGAAGCGACGACGATCGGCTGGACCGGAGCGGAAGCGCGGCGCGAAGCGGACGCGAGTCCGACGCTCACGTTCGGCACCGCGCTGTGGAAGCAGTACCTCCAGCGGGGGCGCTTCCGCGCCCGCATCGCCCGCGTCCTCGCGCTCACCGTCCTCTTCGCAATGCTCGTCCTCCCGTTCGTGCCCGCGATCTGGCAGACGAGCCAGGCGCCGTTTGCGGTGCGCGGCGATATCGCGCGGGAATTGCACCGGATCGCGTTCCTCGCGAGTTTCGCCGTGGCGACGATCGTCACGCTCGCGGTGTGGGACGTGAGCAACCTCTGCCAGCGGTTCATCGCGCTCGTCGCCATCGATCCGCGCGCGTCGTCGAACGACGAATCCGCGCGCACCTGGCCGCAGGCCTCGCTCGATTGCGTCCGCTCGAGCCTCGGCCTGCGCGGCGACGCGGCCGATGCGTATCTCACGGTCCGCGTCGTCGCCGATCGCACGCGATGGGTCGCAGGCACGATCTATTACCCGTTCGTGCTGATCGTCCTGCTCCTCGTCGCCGGCGCGTCGGGGTTCGACGCCTGGCCCCATTCATGGCGCGTGGTCGTCGCGTTCTCGTTCCCGGCGGTCATCGCGCTGCTCTCGGCCTGGTCGCTCCAGAGCGCGGCGAAGCGGATGCGCGAGCAGGTGCTCGAACGTCTCGGTCGCGCGGTCGGCACGCGCGTCGATCCGACCCCGCTCGACGACCCGACGGGAGGCTCGATCCCGCTTGCACCGGCGAGCGCGCTCGACCTCCTGCGCAAGGAACCGGCGTGTCACGTCAGCATGGTTCGCTGGAACGCAACAGCCGCGACCGTCGCGGCGCCGAACGACGCCACGGCGAAGGTGGCGGCCACGATCGAAGCCAAGCCGGATGTCGAACCCGCGGCGCGCTTCATCGACCTCTGCACGACGTCGGGCGACGACCTCGCGCTGGCGATCCCGTTGAACTGCACGAGCGCATGCGGTCCCGATGGTCGTTGCGTCGTTCCGATCGGCGCCGGGGGCGAGGAATTGGTGCTGACGCTCGAGCGCGACCCGCAGCGCGTGCAGCGGCCGCGCTACCGCGTGACCGAGGCCGCGCGGCAGGTCGCGGCGCGGCTCGTCGACGCCGACGTCAAGAACGCCCGCACGCTCGCCGAAGGCATCCGCTTCGGCGCGTTCGCTTCGCCTGCGGACAATCCGGTGCTCCGCGCACTCTTGTTGCCGTTCGGCGGCTTCGGCGCCATCCAACTCGTCGACTACATCGCGCGCGCGATGTGACCGGCGGCGGACGCTCGCTCAGAGGCCGTCGCCGGACTCGTCGTCGTCGGTTCCCGCGACTTCCGCGTTGGCTGACGGTCCGTCCGGACTGATCGCGTAGATCTGGAAGCGATGGCCGACCGGCGTCCAACCGAGCTCGTGGCAGATGCGGTCCCTCAGCGCCGTCAACTCGCGGCTCGCGAACTCGACGCGCCGGCCGGTCTTCATGCAGACCATGAAGTCGCGCGGCGCCTTGCCGTAGATGAGTTGGTAATGCGCCTGCTTACTGTCGAAGAGCGCCTGCGTGATGATGCCAGCGTCTTGAAGCAGATGCATCGTGCGGTAGATCGTCGCCTTGGACACGTCGTGACCGGCCGAGCGCATGCGAAGGAGCAGTTCCTCGGCCTCGAAGACGTCGCCAAACTCGATGATCGCGTTCAGGATGTCCGCACGCTCCGGCGTGTACTTCAAGCCCTGGCTCTTGAGGAACCGACGAAAGACCGAGCACAGCGGAGCCATCGGGGCCGCGAGCTCGGGCCCGGAGCTGGCCGGACTTCCGGAAGGCGTCGAGGGCGGCTGGCCGTTGAAGGCGGACATCGGAGGCGAGTGTACGGGTGGCGTGCGGCGGGCTTGGGTGGGCGTGCCTCCCCCATCTCGCCCATAATTTGGGTTCTGTAAAATCGCACTTGTGTGATGTGGGCCGAAATGGAGCCGCCTCGCCTGCCGGCGAACGGCTCATTTCGGCGTCCATGGCGGACCGCTTCGCGGCCGCCGCTGCGGCGCGAGATGGCGTGCGGGCTGGCTGCTGCGCAGCAGCCCTGGCGTGTGGAGTCGCTGCCTCGGCGCGCGGGCCGGCTGCTTCGCAGCGGCCCTGGCGTGTGGAGTTCGCATGCGACGATGGGCTCCATGCGCTTGGTTCATCATTCGCTCCTCGTGGTGTTGGTTGCCGTGACGAGTGCGTTGTCGTCGGTCTCCTCATCGTTCGCGGCTCGGATCGAGCGCTCGTTGCCGGTCGGTCCGTGGCGCACCTTGCACTACGTCGTGGTGACGCCGGATGGCGACGATCCGACCAAGCCGGCGCCGACGATGCTGCTCGTGCCCTCGGGCGTGCAGGATCGTGCGGCGGTCGATGCGGCGCTCCTCGTCGTGGCGGATGCGGCAGCGCGGCGCGGTTGGGTGGTGGTGTGTCCGGAGGCCGTGAAGGAACCGTTGGGCCGGGCGTCGTTCGCGGATGACGGGTTCAAGTACCTGCGGCCGCTGGTGGCGGCGATTCGAGCCGCGAGAAAACTCGAGGGCAATCAACTGCACGTGGCGGGGATCGGGAGCGGCGGTCGTGCGGCGATGCGCCTCGGGCTGGAGTCCCCTGCCGACTGCGCAAGTTTGTACGTGTTTCCGGGGGCGTTTCCGGGCGCGGTGCCGACGGACGCGGCGCTCGTGAACTTGGCGCCGCTGCCAGTGCGCATGGTGGTCGGCGGGCGCGACGAGGCGAGCTGGGTCGATGCGTCGCAGGACGCGGTCGCGGCGCTCAAGCGTGCGGGCGTCGACGCGCGACTCGAGGTGCGCGCTGGAGAAGGCCACGTCATCGGCGACCTGACGGGCGATGAGATATTCGATGTCCTCGACGCGTTTCGTCCAGGGCACGGTTCTGCGGAGGACAAGATGAACGTCGACGCAACGCTGAACGCGCTCTACGAAGCGGCGCGGGACCACGATGAGTCCCGCTACTTCGCGCTCTTCGCGCCGGACGCGGTGTTCATCGGGACGGACGCGGCGGAGCGATGGACGATCGACCAGTTTCGCGCGTACGCGGCGCCGATCTTTGCGGCGGGCAAAGGCTGGAGCTACGCGCCGCGCGATCGGCACGTCACGATCGACGACGCCGCGGGCTACGCGTTCTTCGACGAGTTGTTAGACAACCCGAAGTACGGCGAGTGCCGCGGCACGGGCGTGCTGCGACGGGTCGGCGCGCGACCGAACGAGTCGTGGAAGATCGTGCAGTACCACCTCACGATGCCGGTGCCGAACGACCTCCTCGCGGAAGTCGCGCGGCAGATCGCGGCGAAGAAGCAAGCCGCGCCCGCGCCGAAGTAGTTCGAAGCAACGTGGCCGGTCAGCACGGTCCCCAGTTGCCGAGCAGAATCGCGAGGTCCATCGCGTCGACCGCGCCGTCGCCGTTCAGGTCGGCGGGCGGATACGGACCGACGGGTCCCCAGAAGCCGAGCAGCACGGCGAGATCGTTCGCCAGCACGGCGCCGTCGCCGGTGAGGTCGCCGAGACACTGGCACACGTCGGGCACGCCGTCGTGATTGATGTCGACGGCGCCGTTGGCGACGTCGCATTCGTCGAGGACGCCGTTCTGGTCACAGTCGACGCCGACGCCGGTGAAGAGTTCGTAGGTGTCGGGCACGCCGTTGCCGTTGCAATCGGCTTGGCAGGTGTCGAGCACGCCGTTGCCGTCGATGTCGCTGGCGCCGCCGGCGATGTCGCAGCCGTCGGGCGAGCCGTTGTCGTCGCAGTCGGCGACGAGCCCGCTCGCGATCTCGTAGTCGTCGGGGATTCCGTTCGCGTTGCAGTCCTGCTCGCACTCGTCGGGGATGCCGTTGAGGTTCAGATCATGACTCGCGCCGGAGGCGATGTCGCACTCGTCCGGGATCGCGTTCAGGTTGCAGTCGAGCGCCTCACCGGTCGCGATGTCGACGAGGTCGCACGTGCCGTTGCCGTTGCAGTCGCCGCCGCCGAAGACGTTGCCGCCGCCATCGGACCAGTTCACGAGTTGCGGCGGCGCGTTGTCGCAGAATTGGCAGGAGGTGATGGTCAACGGGTTTCCTTGTGCGAAGCAGGCGCTGCCCGTCGTTGACGTGTTTTGGGCGAAGAGCGATGAATAGAGCGATCCGATCGACTGGAAGTTCACGCTGAAGACAGCGCCGCCGCGATCAGCTACGTTTCCGAAGAACTGCGAATCTTCGATGACGCGCCCGACTCCGTTGAAGTACAGCGCGCCGCCGTCCTGCGTGCATGCGTTGCCGACGAAGTGCACGCGCCGCAACGCCGGAACGGTGTTGGACCATGACCACGCGCTGAGCATCAATCCTCCGCCCTGCGTGCCTGTGTTGCCGGTGAATAGGCAATCCTCGAAGAGCGGGTCCGGTGCCGCCTGGAGTGGGTAGAGGTAGATCGCGCCACCCGAGGTCGCCGAGTTCCCATCGAAGCTGGAGGCTGTCACTCGAAGAACGAAATTCCCGTAATTCCCCCCGCTCACGGCACCGCCCGATCCGCCCGCGGCATTCAACGAAAGATCGCACGCGTGCATGATCAGTTGGGAACCTGAGGTGCCGCCGGGCGCGTAGATCGCGCCGCCACTTGCGGCTACGTTCCCGACAAAGCTTGAGCTCGTGATCGTTATGGCTGTCGCCGCAAGTCCGCCACCGCCGCCCTGCGATGCATTCAGGGCGAATTGGCACGAGTCGATCGTGCCGGTGTTCATCGACACCGCGCCGCCGGTCGCCCCGCCACCGGTGACTTTGTTCAGTGCAAAGGTGCAGTCGAGCACGGTCGCATTCGTCGCCTGTATCGCCGCGCCGGAGCTGCTGATCCCGCCATACGACTGCCCCCCCTGCACAAGGTTCTCCTCGAACATACAGCCGTCGACCGTGAGGGAGTCTGCGTCGACAGCGCCGCCGCTCGCCCAACTGCTCGTCGAGTTGGAGGCCGTATTGCCTTGGAATGCGCATGCAGTCAAGGTGAGCGACGACTGCATCGCGCGAATGGCCCCGCCGCGGGCGAGCCTGTTTGCGCTACTTGCAGTCGCGGCGTTGCTGTAAAAGGTCGAGTCGAGCAAGCTCATGCTCGAGGACTCAAGGAACATTCCACCGCCCGACGCGCTCGAGCCCCCCGTCGAGTCGTCGTCGCTCACGAGATTGTCGACGAAATCGCACCCGCTCACGTCCGCCGATGCGGATAGCACAGCGATCGCGCCGCCGCCGCAGGGATCGGTCGAGTACAGCGGCAGGACAGAATTGCTCTCAAACGTGCAGCCCTCGAACACGGGCGAAGCGCCCGACGCGACGTACACGGCGCCGCCGCGCACGCGCGCGGTGTTGTTTGTGAACGTGCACTGCGAGACCTCCGGATCGCCAGCGAGGATGGCGAGCCCGCCGCCGCGCTCGACCGCGCTGCACGCGTCCACGATGCACTCGCTGATCGTCGGGCTGCTGGAGATCGCCAAGATGCCGCCACCGATGAAGCTCGCGCCGTTCGTGACGCGAACGCCTTCGAGTCGACTGCCAGGTCCTTCGAGTTCGGTGAAGCGCACCACCGGTCCGACGCCCGCGCCGTCGAGAACCGTCGTGGCCGCGCCGGCGACGCCGCGCACGGTGATCGCCTTGCCCTTGAATCGAATGTGCTCGACGTACGTGCCGGGCGCGACGTTGATCACGTCGCCGTTCGCCGACGCGTCGATCGCAGCTTGAATCGTGGGAAACTGACCGGGCACCATCAGCGTCGCCGAGAGCGCGACTCCGTTGGCGCATGCGGCAACGCACGTCACGAAGACCGCGACTCCACTCCACTGCATCGTGCTCATGATTCGACTCCCGCGCGGAGGTTGGCAGCCGCCGATCGGCCCCCTGCCCCGGCGCGCGGATTCTGGCACCACGGCCGTTTGATTGCAACGAATTGCCCAAGTTCGCGCGGGCGAGATGTTGGAGCGGAGTCCACGTCGGAGGACGAGGAAGCGACTCGCGTCGACCATTCCCTACTTCGCCAACACGATCGGTGGCGCTGATCTCGCTGACCCCGACCCTCATCCGGCCGCTGCGCGGCCACCTTCTCCCGCGTCAGCGTCTTGCACACCATCGATGCCGGTCGCGGGAGAAGTGCGCGAAGGCGCAACGCAGCGAACTCCAGATCTTTCTCCGCGGCCGCTTCGCGATCTCCGCGCCTCCGCGCTGAGGGTCTCGGCCTTCCTCCGTGTGCCCTCCGGACCTCCGGCCTCCGTGTTGAACTCCCGCGTCAGCGCGCCCGCGCCGCGTCCGTCTGCATCTCCGGCCGCACCGAATCGCCAGCCTCGAGACCGAACGCGTCGTGCACGGTCTGGAGCGCCTTCTGCCCGTGCTCCTTCGGCACGATGCAACTGATCTTGATCTCGCTCGTCGTGATGTTGTGAATCGGAATGTTCGCTGCGCCGAGCGCACGGAACATGCGGCTCGCGACGCCGGTGTGGCTCTTCATGCCGGTGCCGACGGCCGAGACCTTCGCGAGGCCGATCTCGATCGCGAGTTCGCCGGTGCCGAGCGCATCGAGCACTTGGCTCGCCGCGATCTTCACGTCGGCCAAGTCGCTGTGGTCCACCGTGAACGAGATCGACGCCATGTCGCCGAACTCCGTCTGCACGATGTCGTCGACCATGATGTGCGCGGCGGAGATCTTCTCGAAGATCGTGGCCTGCACGCCGATGTTGTTCGGGATGCGCCGCAGGCTCACGCGACCGAGGTCGGGCTTGAGCGCTGCGCCGACGACGACGATGTCTTCCATGCCGTGGATCTCCCTGACGATCGCCTCGTCGACGATCATCGTGCCGGTGTCCGGCTTCTGGCTGTGGCGCACGTGGATCGGTACGCCGTACTTCTCGCCGAACATCACCGCGCGGGCGTGCATGACGCCGGCGCCGAGCGCGGCGAGCTCGAGCATTTCCTCGTAGCTGATGTGCGACAGCTTGGCGGCGTTCTTCACGATGCGCGGATCGGCGGTGTACACGCCGTCGACGTCGGTGAAGATGTCGCAGTAGCCGCCGTCCTTTGCGACGTTGAGCGCCGCCGCGAGCGCGACCGCGGTCGTGTCCGAGCCGCCGCGACCGAGCGTGGTGATGTCGTTGTTGGCGCAGATCCCTTGGAAGCCGCACACCACGGGCACGCGGCCCGCGGCGATCTCGGCCCGCATCCGAGCCGGATCGATCGAGGTGATGCGGGCCTTGCGGTAGGCGTCGGTCGTCCGGATGCCGACCTGCCCGCCGGTGAGCGACACGGCGGGCACGCCGAGCTTGTGCAGGGCCATCGCCATGAGGGCGCAGGACACCTGCTCGCCGGTCGACATCAGCATGTCCATCTCGCGGCGATCAGGCTCGGCGTTGATCGACTCGGCGAGCGTGATGAGGTCGTCCGTGGTGTCGCCCATCGCCGATACCACGACGACGACGTCGTGCCCGGCGGCCCGGGTGTCGGCGACGCGTTTCGCGCAGCGCATGATGCGCTGTGCGTCACCGACCGAACTGCCGCCGAACTTCTGGACGATGGTGGACATGGAACGAGATCGTGCGGGGCACATTGGCCCAAGGCTGACCGACAGGCTCGGGCGAAGGAAAAGTCGTGATCCTACCGCGCCGGGCCGATGATGATCCCGCGTTGCGCGAACCCCCGCTCGGTGGGACAGACAGTACCGACATGGATCGAGGGAACGTGCGATCGCATGCGAAGGAGCGCCTGATGTCCCGCGTCGAGCCGCGCCGCCCCCTCTATCGTCACGCATCGCAATTCGCCCGCGCCATCGGGCTCGCCACCGTGGTTCTCGTCGCCTCGCCCGCAGTCGGGCGCTCGACGACGACGGCGTGGCTTGCGCCCATCGACGGATCGTTCGAGGATCCGGCCCGCTGGTCGAACGGGCTTCCCTGGCTCGCGAACTCCGTGCAGTTCGGCGTGGCGCCGGGCGGCCCATTCACGATCACGCTGTCCGCGTCGCACTCGGTCGGCTCGGTGACGGTGAAGTCGCAGTCGTTCACGCTGCAAGGCGTCGCGCCCGACGGCGCGCCGAGCCCGTCGCTGTGGACCGGACTTCATGTCGGCGGCGCCAACGCGCCACAGCTCACGCTGCGGGATTGCACGATCACGTGTCCGAACTCCGTCGTCATTGGCGAGAACGGCGGCGAAGGCGAGCTGCGCATCGGCGACGGCGCGACGCTCGACGCGCTCAACTCGGTCATCGTCGGCTATTCGCCGACCTATGGACTGCTCGAGCTCGAGCCGCACGCGACGTTCAACGCGAAGTACTTCTACTGCAATCAGACCACGCGCTGGATCATCGACGGCGCCGACGCGTGCTTCGTGCACGCAACGTCCAAGGCGACGTTCACCGGCACGATTCGCATCGCGTTCGGCCCGAGCGGACCGCCGCGCCCGGGCACGGTCGTGACGCTTGCGACCAATCCCGGCGGCTGCGCCGTCATTCCCGGCACGGTGATCGTCGAGTCGAGTGAGCCGGTCGACGGGATCGTCGCGATCGAGAACGATCAACTCGTCTATCGGCAACTGCTCGCGCCGGCGCAGCTCGCGCTCGACGTGCCGCCGATGCCGACCGCGGGATATCCGGCGCGGATCAGCGTCAGCGGCGTCGCCGACGGGCACGTCGTCGACCTGTCGCGGCAAGCGGTCCTGTCGTCGTCGAATCGGCGCGTGCTTGAGGTCGTCGGGCCCGATCGCGTCGTCGCAGTCGCGCCGGGACGCGCGACGCTGACCGCGACGCTCGGCTCCAGTTCCGCAAGCGTGCCCGTGACCGTGGGCGACGCGCCGACTCCATTCGACGCGGCGGACGCGGGCGTCTGCGTGGGTTCGAAGATTTGGGGGATGTCCGAGGACGGGCGCTTCGTGCTCTTCACCGCGACGGGCGCAAGCGGTCACCGCGATCTCTTCGTGCGCGATCTCGAGACCGGCGCGCTCGACGCGCTGAACGAGGGACCGAACGGCGAACCGTCGTCGGGCGATTGCGATGTGCCCTCGATCAGCGGCGACGGCCGATTCGTCGCGTTCCGCACGTATGCGCCTGAGGTGATCGGCGTCGCGAACGTGCTGGTGATCCGGGACCGCGCGACCGGCGCAGCCGACTACGCGGTGAAGAAGCCCGACGGCACGCCGGTGCAAGGGAGTTCTCCGACGCTGTCGTACGACGGCCGCTACGTGCTGTTCCTCTCCACCGACGATCTGGTGCCCGGTCTTGTTCCCAACGTGCACGTGTACATGCACGATCGTTTGCTGGGCACGATCACCAACGTGGACGTCGGACCGAACGGCGTCGCCGCGATCGACGGATTCGGATGCTCGATGTCGTCCGATGCTCGCTTCGTGACGTTCCAAGCCGACATCGAGATCGCGCCGAAGGAGTACGCGACGGGTCTTTGCGTACGCGACCTCGTGCTCGGCACGACCACGTTCGAATCCGCCGAAGGCTTCGGTGGCGACTACGGCGCCGGCATCAGCGACGATGGGCGATACCTCGCATACTTCGTGCCGCTCGGCAGCGGTGATGTCGGCGTCACGCTGCGCGATCGCGTCGCCGGGACGAGCACGATCATCGCGTCGCTCGGATTCAAGCCCGAGCTGGCTCTTTCGATGAGCGCGAACGGACGCTACGTCGGGTATCACCTGTACCACGTCGAAGCCTGCGGCGGCGTCGCGCTGTCCGCAAGCCAGGATCCTTGGCGCTACGACGTCGTGCTCGGGACATGGCAGCGCATCGATCAACGCATCGGAGGCGAAGCGCAAGGCGAGTCCTACGGACCGATCGCGTTCAGCGCCGACGGACGTTTCTGCGCGTTCGCCACGCAGGGCGACGACCTGTTGCCGGTCGACGCGCCGTGCGCCCACGTTCTTCGCCGCCGGTTCGGCCCGGCGAACGGAGCCGACATCAACGGTGACGGTACGGTCGACGCGAGCGATCTCGCGCTCCTCGTGGCCGCCTGGGGAACTGGCGACGCAAGCGCCGACCTCGACGGCGACGGCATCGTCGGGGCGGCGGATTTGGCGACGTTGCTGGGCGCGTGGACGCGATGACGACCCCACGCCGCCAGTCCGACGTCAGCTCGACGTCGCCATGCGGTCGCGTTCGCTGCGCTCGGCGCGCTTGCGGGCGTTCTCGTCGAGGATGCGCTTGCGCATCCGCACCGACTGCGGCGTGATCTCGGCGAGCTCGTCGCCCTCGATGTACTCGAGTGCAGCTTCCAGCGTGTGAATCCGTGCCGGCTTGAGGACGACGGTCGCTTCCTTGCTGGTCTCGCGGAAGTTCGTGAGCTGCTTGAGGCGCGTGACGTTCACGATGATGTCGTTGTCGCGGTTGTGCTCGCCGACGATCTGCCCGACGTACACCTGCTCGCCGGGCTTGACGAACATCACGCCGCGCTCGGCGAGGCCTTCGATCGCGTACGCGGTGACGCGGCCAGTCTCGAGCGAGAGCATCACGCCGTTCTGGCGCTTCTTGATCTGGCTGCGCACCGGCTTGTACGCCGAGAACGTGTGGTGCATGACCGCTTCGCCGCCGGTCGCATTCAGGATGCGCGTGCGCAGGCCGATGAGGCCGCGGGCCGGGATCTCGGCTTCGATGTGCATGCGTCCGCCGCGCGGGTCCATCGTGAGGATCTCGGCGCCGCGCGAGCCAAGCAGTTCGAGCGCCGGTCCCATGCTCTCGGCGATGACGTCAAGCGACAGGCGCTCGTACGGTTCGTGGCGCTCACCGTTGATGTCGCGCTCGATCACCTCGGGCTTTCCGACCGTGAGTTCATAGCCTTCGCGCCGCATGTTCTCGAGCAGCACGCCCAAGTGCAGCAAGCCGCGTCCCGACACGTGGAATTCGTCGGTGGTCTCGCCGGGTGACACCTTCAGCGCGACGTTCGACTCCAGTTCGCGCTCGAGGCGCTCTGCGATCTGGCGGCTCGTGACGTACTTGCCTTCCTGTCCGCCGAACGGGCCATCGTTGATGCGGAAGACCATGTGCAGCGTGGGCTCGTCGACCTTCACGCGCGGGAGCGGCATCGGCCGTTCGACGTCCGCGATGGTGTCGCCGATCTCGATGTCGGCAATGCCTTCGACGGCACACAGGTCCCCCGCTTCGATCTCGTCGAACTCGCGGCGCGAGAGCCCTTCGAACCGATTGACCTTGAGGGCGCGCGCCTTCTTGATGCTGCCGTCGGATTTGCAGACGCCGACCTGCTGACCGCCGCGGAGGCGGCCGGCGAACACGCGGCCGACGGCGATGCGCCCGACGTACTCCGACCACATGAGGCTCGTCACCAGCATCTGAAGCGGCGCGTCGACGTCGTCCTTCGGCGCGGGCACGCGGTCGACGATCGTCTGGAAGAGGTCGTCGACGCCGCGCGAGCGATCGTCGAGATCGCGGCTCGCCCAGCCCTCGCGGCCCGACGCGTAGATGATCGGGAAGTCGAGCGCCTCGTCCGGCGCGTCGAGGTCGACGAGCAGGTCGAACACCTCGTTGACGACCGCATCGATGCGAGCATCGGGGCGATCGCATTTGTTGATCACGACGATCGGACGCAATCCAAGCTCGAGCGCCTTCGACAGGACGAAGCGCGTCTGCGGCATCGGGCCTTCGGCGGCGTCGACGAGCAGGAGGCAACCGTCGGCCATGCGCAGCACGCGCTCGACCTCGCCGCCGAAGTCCGCGTGTCCCGGCGTATCGATGATGTTCACGCGGAACACCTCGCCGCGGCGCGGGCCAGCTCGCAGCGTGTACGTCACGGCGCAGTTCTTCGCGAGGATCGTGATGCCGCGCTCGCGCTCGAGCGGATTGGAGTCGAGCACGCACTCTTGACCGCCTTCGACCAGCTTCACGACGCCCGACTGCTGGAGCATCGCATCGACGAGCGTGGTCTTGCCGTGGTCGACGTGCGCGATGATCGCGACGTTGCGCAATCGGCGCGCGTCGGCGTTCGAAGTCTGGCTCGTGGTCGCGTCGGGGCTGGCCATAAAGAGCCCCGCATCATAGCGAAAGCCTCACTGCCGGAATAGCGCTTGCCAGCCGACGAGCATGATCGCGGCATCGACGAGCGCATGGCTGATCCAGCATGGCCAGACCGAGCGCGTTCGACGATAGAGCCACGACCAGAACATCCCCCCGACGAAGATCCCGGCCGAGGCGAGCAGCGTGCTCAGGAGCGGGAGATATGCCAGCAGCACGATGACGTGATGCGCGGTGAACGCGAGCGCGGAGAGGACGACCGCACCGCGCGGAGCGAGCGCCTCGAATCGCGTGGTGATGAACCACCGGAAGGCGTACTCCTCCAAGAGCGAGTTCACGATCGAGAGCCACGCCGCAGCGAGCAGGAACTTCGCCGGATCGGAGAGTCCGTTCTTCGCCAGGATCGCGCGGAAGAGCTCGACGTCGATCGCCCGATCGCCGAGGATCCACGACGCGGCAAGGATGATGACACCGATGCCCGCGCCGCTGGCGATGCCCAGCCGCCAGCCGCCGGCGCGCGGCGGCGAGAGACTCCACGCGCCGCCGTCGCGGAAGCGATGCCAAAGCGCTGGCGTCAGATAGAGCACGGCCTTGCACAGCGCGTAGACGACGATCCCCACCGCGCCGGGCGCGATCCAGAATGACATCAGCGCGCCGATCGACGGCGCGGGTACCACGATCGCGAGCGCGAGAGCCGCGCTGCGAGTCGACAGTACGGCCTGCGAATCCGTCGACGGCTGCAAGCGCGTCACAGGCTGTACAGCGGACGAAGCTTGCCTTCGAGGTGTCGCATCAGCGGCTCGGCCGAGAGCGGCTTCCCGGTGACGACCTTGCAGAGATCCTTCGGCAGGTATCGCTTGCCCTGCGAATGGATGTGCTCACCGAGCCATCGTCGAAGACCGCTGAACTCGCCTCGTGCGAATTGCTCCGGCAACTCGGGCATCGCCGCGAGCGCGGCCTCGAAGAACTGCGCCGCGTACAGGTTGCCCAACGTGTACGTCGGGAAGTAGCCCATCGAGCCCATCGACCAGTGGATGTCCTGCAGACAGCCGCGCCGATCGTCCGGCACGTCGAGCCCGAGATACTCCTTGTACATCCGGTTCCACACGCTCGGAATGCCTGCGACTTCAAGGTCGCCGCGGATGATGGCCCGCTCGATCTCGAATCGGATCATGACGTGCAGGTTGTAGGTCGCTTCGTCGGCGTCGACGCGAATGAAGCCGGGCTCGACGATGTTGGCGGCGCCGTAAAGGTCGTCGAGCGAGAACCGCTTCATGCCGTCGCCCGCGAAGGCGGGCAGTTCCTTCATCGCCCAGGTCCAGAACGCGCGGCTCCGGCCGACCTGGTTCTCCCACATGCGCGACTGGCTCTCGTGGATGCCGAGCGAGACCGACTCGCCCATCGGCGAGCCGACGTGCTCGTAGAGAAGTCCCTGCTCGTACATGCCGTGGCCGCTCTCGTGCATCGAGCTCCCCAACCCGTCGTTGAGGCAACGCTCGGAGTAGCGGCTCGTCATGCGCACGTCGTTGCAGTGCGAACCGCCGCAGAACGGGTGCGTTGAGCGATCGAGCCGGCCGCGCGAATAGTCGAAACCGAGCTTGCCGGTGACGAAACGCGAGAACCGCTCTTGCGCCTCGATCGGGATCTCGAAGTCGTTGAACCCGCTGGGCGGCGCCTTCCCCTTGTGAAGAAGGTCTGAGACCAAGCCGGCGAGTCGTTCGCGCAACGGCACGAAGACCGACGAAACCTCCTTCGCGGTGCAGCCGGGTTCATACTCGTCGGCCAGCGCGTCCCAGGCCTCGCCACTGTCCTTCTTCCAGCCGAAGCACTCCGCTCGCTTGCGCAGCAGCGCGACGATCCGCTCGAGGTGCGGCTTGAATCGAGTGAAGTCGCTGACCTTGCGGGCCTCGGCCCATTCGTGCTGCGCGATGCTGGTGACCTTCGCGAACTCCTCGACGAGCGACGCCGGAAGCTTGGTCGCGCGGTCGTACGCCCGGCGGATCTCCCGCACGTTCACCGCCGCGACGCTGAGCGGATCGCCGGTGATCGACGAGTCGGATTCGCAGGCCGCGAGCCACTCGCCGACGCGCGGATCGGTAGCGAGCTCGTGCGACATGCGGGCGAGCTGCGCGAGTTGCCGCGAGCGCAGGTCGAGCCCGCCCTCCGGCATCATCGTCTCCTGATCCCATCCGAGGATCGCACCGGTGCTCGACAGGAGCGACGCCTCGCGGATGTGAGCGATGAGCTTGTCGTACGCGGTGGCCGATGTGGTTCGAGGAGTAGTGGCAAGTGCGGACATGGGGGCGATGATACGGCCGGACACGAGCCCGACGCGGGCGCGACGAAAAGCCCCGCCGAGGTCGGCGGGGCTTGGAGTGTCGGGTTCGTTGAGCGTCGTGGTCGGCGCTGGTGATCCGTCAGCGTCCGAGGCTCACTTCGCGGCGACCGGCTGCTTGCCGTCAGCGGGCTTCTCGGTGCCCGTCGCAGTGCCGCCCGCGGGCTGCGCCGCGGGCGCGGCGCTCGTCGCGGCCGCCTGCACGATCGGCTCGAGGAATGCGATCACCTTGGAGCGATCCTGATCGATGCGGTTCTTCGCGTAGTCCATCGCGTTCCAGCCACGCACGCAGGTGGCCTTCACGTTCGCGCCGGCATCCTTGATCGCCTGAAGCTTCTCTACGCTGCCCGAGTTTGCGGCGAGCATGAACGCCGTCTGGCCACTGTTGTTCGCGGCGTTGACGTCGGCCTTCGCCTTGATAAGAAGAACGACCGACTCGTTCTTTCCGGTGCGAGCAGCCCGCATCAGCGCCGTGTCGCCCGAGATCTTGTCCTTCACGTCGGCCTTCGCCCCAGCCTTGAGCAGCGCATCGACGGTGTCGGGAGAACCGATGCCCGCTGCCCAGAGGAGCGGCGTGAGACCGTTGACGTCGACGACGTTGACGTCGGCGCCCTTGGCGATGAGCGCCTTCACCGAGTCAAACGATCCGAGGCCTGAAGCCCAGAGGAGCGGGCTTCCGCCGATCTGGTCGCGAGCGTTCACGTTCGCGCCCTTCTCGATCAGGAGCTTCACCATCTCGGCGCCGTCCTTGCTCTCGGCGGCCATGGCGAGCGCGGTCTTGCCCACGCGGTCCGGCGCCTCGAGGTTCGCCTTGTACTTCAGAAGCACTTCGACGATTTCCTTGCTGTTGTCCTTCACGGCCCAGTGGAGCGCGGTGCGTCCGCCGCCCACCTCGTCCTTCTTGTTCACGTCGGCCCCGCCGGCCGCAAGCAGTTCGACGGCCTTGGCGTCCTTCTGATGCACCGCCTGAATGAGCGGGTCCTGGGCCTGTGGCCTCTCAACCGGCGGACGCGGCGTCACCGGCTGCGTGTCGCCGACGGCTCGCTTCACGATCACGGTGAGGCTCGGCGCCTTCGGGTGGTCGGTCGTGAACTGAAGCTTGGCTGGCTTGCCCTGCTCCTTCCACGCGTTCCAGTCGATGTGCACCTTGTGCTCGAGCGCCGCGTCGTTGCCGGCGTCCTTCACCACCGGGGGATTGACGCCGACGATCTTGAGCGGCGTCTTGTCGAGCGAAGAGATCGTGATTTCGCCGGTCGCGATGTCGGTCGCCGCTGCGTCCGGCGCGGGAGCGTCGATGAAGTCCGGAGCGATCCGCACGATCTCGGCGACGTGTCCCTGCAGATCAAGCACCACTGGCGGGTGGCCGTCGAGCTGGAACGTGACTTTCTTGTGGAGGTCGACGCCCTGCTTTTCCGGCGGCTTCAGCGAGATCTCGGCCTCGCCAAATCCCCCCGGCGGAATCGGATCCTTCGGCCACGTCGGAGTCGTGCAACCGCAGCCCGGGATCGCCTTGGTGATGGTCACCGGGGCGTCGCTGATGTTGTAGATCTTGATCTTCTCCGTCTTGGAGACGCCCGCCACCATCTCGCCAAAGTCGAGGACCGCGGGCTCGAACTTGATCACCGGCGCCGCTGCGGGCGCGTCTTGCTGGGGCGCTCCCGCTCCGCCAGTCGCCCCATTGACCGGGGCCGTTGCCGTCGGAGCTTGGGCTCCGCGGCCGCGCTGCGTCGGCGTGAGGTTGGGAGATTCTCCCCGGACGGGCTTCGACGGCGTCGTCGGCGGCGCGGGGGCAGCCGGCTTGGTCGCCGGCGGTGCCGCGGGCGCCGTGGCGGGCGGCGGGGTCTGCGGCTTGGCGTCGTCGCCGAAGGCGGACGCGAGCGGCGAGCCGAGGATGAGTGCGATGGCCGCGACAGGCGCGACGAAGGTCCACGTGGTTGCACGCGGAGACGGCGTTCGGAATGACGGGCTGCTCATGATCGGCGAGTCCTCAAGGAGTGGAGCGGCAAAAAGGCCGGCTCCGCAGGATGCAGACGGGGCTCCAGGCTGAGGTCCAGACTGGACACCGGATGGGTTCCACACCAGGTCGAACGATATCGACCGTTGCGGCGAGATGCTTGGAACGACCTCGACACTCAGCATATTGCCTCGCGCGTGATGCGCTCAACGCAAGGCTCTCGGTCGTGACGAGGAGCCGCCGAACAGGCCCTTGTGTTCGACGCGAACTGGCGGCGAGTCGGTTGTCGATCATCGTCCGATGGGGACCGCCCATTGGGCAATCCGACGCAGATTGGGTGACTCGCGCTCGGGGCGCACGTCGATCGCATCGACGGAGAACCGCCTCGCTGGCCTGCTACAGTGACCTTCCCATGACCACGATTGCGGAACTGCCCGAGCACGTTCGTCGCCCCCATGTCCGCCCCCTCCAGCCGCTGCCTGTACAGGCACAGAACAAGGAGGACGGCCGCATCACGATGCTGGTGGGCCTGCGTGACCCCTCCATGCTCACGAATCAGATGATGATCGTGCCTCCGCAGGCGGTGCAGGTCATCCAGCATTTTCGCGGCGAGCGGACCCTCGAAGAGATCGCCGAGCTTTTCAAGACCGACGCAGCCCCGCTGGGCGAACTCGCCAAGAAAATGGACGAATTCGGGCTCCTTTGGGGCCCGACCTTCGAGCGTCTTGAGGGCGAATTGAAGGACAAGCTCCAGACGGACGGCTACTTCCCCGTCGGTGCCTCGGGGCTCCTCGGTTCCGACGAGGCCGCGTGTCGGAAGCAACTCGACGACTGGCTGTCGGAAACTGAGGATCCGGAACTCGACGTCCCGGCAATCGGCATCGTCGCCCCGCACCTCGACTACGCGAGGGGCTGGCCGGTCTATGCGGCGAGCTGGCGGTGCTTCGATCGAGCGGAGCGACCGGACCGGGTCATCGTGCTCGGCACGAACCACTTCGGATTGGGCGACGGCGTGGTGCTCACCGACCTCGGATTCCGGACACCGATGGGACCGGTCACCTCCGACGGCGCCGTCGTGAGCAAGCTCCGCGGCTCTCTCGGTGATCGATTGTTCATCGATCAGTTGGATCACCTCCCTGAGCACTCGATCCAATTGCACTTGCCTTGGATCCAGCACCGCTGGGGTGACGTGCCCGTCGTGGCGGCGCTCGTTCCCGATCCGCTCTCGCCGATGATCTCCGACGACGGCGGCCGCGTGAACCGCGAAGAGTTCGTCGCGGCCTTGAACGACGCGCTCACGTCCGTCGGTGGCCGCACATACGTCGTCGCCTCGAGCGATCTCAGTCACGTCGGACCGCAATTCGGTGAGCCGGTGGCGGTGAGCGATCAACGCAAGGTGGAAGTCGAGCGACAGGATCGGGAACTCATGGGCAAGTTCGTCTCGGGCGATCCGAACGTCTTCCTCGACGCGTGCCGCTGGACGAAGAACCCGACACGCTGGTGCAGCATTGGCAACATGACCGCGGCGCTCGAGATCGCGCGTCCGTCGTCGGTCGAGCTCGTTGACTACCGGCAAGCCTGCGACGAGAAGGGCCTGGCGATGGTCACGAGTTGCTCGATGGCGCTCTTGGGCGGCAGCAGTCACTGACCGAGGCGCGATGATCGCCGTGGTGCAACGTGTCCGTCGCGCGAACGTCGAGGTCGACGGCGAGGTCGTCGGCGCCGTCGAACATGGCCTCTGCGTCTTCCTCGGGGTCGCCCGCAGCGACTCGCCCTCCGGCGCCGCCAGGATGGCGGCGAAGATCGCGAGGCTGCGGATCTTCGCCGACGACGCCGGCAAGATGAACCGCAGCCTGCAGGACATCGGCGGCAGCGTGCTCCTCATCAGCCAGTTCACGCTGCTCGGTGACGCCACGGGCGGCAACCGTCCGAGCTTCGTGGACGCCGCGGTGCCGGAGATCGCCGAGCCCCTCTTCGCGCACGTCGCCGAATCGCTTCGCGCGGAACATCGACTTCCCGTCGCGCTGGGTCGGTTCCGGCACCACATGCTTGTCCGCATCGAGAACGACGGCCCCGTGACGATCACGCTCCGCGTCGACGCGTGAGCGACTCCGTCGGGAGAACACCCCTCAGCCTGCGGCTCGTCCGACGTCGCGGGCTCGTTGGACTTCGCGGAGAGCGGGTCAAGCGAGGCCGACGCGACGTGCGCGGAAAAGAAAAAGAGCCCGTCACAGATGAACCGCGACAGGCTCCTCGTGGGGGGCGAAGTTGTCGGACTGTCTCGCGGCGTCCTCGCGTGACCCGCCCTTGCAGAGCGGTCGGTGCTCAGAGTCGTGCACCAGTGGTCGGGCGTAGAGGCCGCTGCGACAAGTCCGGTGCCGCAGGAGCGGCATCGCGTAATCATTCGCAGGAGACGGCTCGGAAGTTGCAAGCCGCGAAAGAAAATTTCGTCTCCGCGTCGCGAGAGACCACGGAGCCAAGCTCCGCCTTCAACGCGCGAGTCACCGCTTCGCGTTGGGGGGAGCTCCGACGCGCGCCGCCGCCGATTGCAGGTCGGACCACATCTCGCGCCGCGTCTGCACCGTGTAATTCCGGAGAAGGTAGGCGGGGTGGAATGTCGGCATCACCGGGATGGTTCGGGTGCCGAGGTGCAGCTCACCCCACACGCCGCGCAGTCGCGTAATGCCGACTTCCGTGCCGAGAAGGAACTTGGTTGCGGGCCCGCCCAGCGACACGATGACCTTCGGATTCACGATGCCAATCTGCTCGAGCAGATACGGGCCGCAAGCCTCCACCTCGTGCTGCAGAGGCGTACGGTTTCCGGGAGGACGGCTCTTGAGCACGTTGGCGATGTAGACCTGCTCGCGCTCGAACCCCATCGCGCCAATCATCTCGTCGAGCTTCTGACCGGCCTTCCCCACGAACGGCCGCCCGAGTTGATCCTCGGTCTCTCCCGGCGCCTCGCCGATGAACATCAACGGCGCTTCGGGATTGCCTTCGCCGAACACCGTCTTCGTGTGGGCGGTCGCCGTGGTGCAGTGGGGACACTCGCGATCGTGCCGCTCGCGCAGTTGCTCCAGCGACGCCACGCGTTCCTCGCGCGTCCATCCATCCCGCACGTTGACGACCGTGGGGTTCGCCGTCGCAACCGGAGGCGTCGGAGAAGCATCGGCCACGATCGGCGCTGGACGTGCCCGCAGCAATACGGCGTCGAGACCGAGAAGACGATCCGTCTCCACACACTGCCGCGCGGCGCGAATCGACGAAAGCTCCATGGCCCAACGACTCCAGAGACATTCGGAACACCGAACGAGCACCGTCCGACTTCAATCAGCTTGGCCCATCATCCACGATCGGCGATCGACCGCTCAACGAGCGCGGCCCGCCGATCGGTCGACGGGCCGCGCACGATGGTTCATGACGATCAACTGGTTAGTCGAGATCGTCGCTCGCCTTGGCCATCCGAGAGGACGAGCGTGCCGAACGACTGCCGCTTCTCGAGTCGCGGCCGTCGACGCGGGCTTCCTGCTTGCCGTCCGACCTGCTCTCGGATCGGGCGTCGCTCCGCGACTCGCCCTTGGCGTCGGGCTTGGTCAACTGGAACATGGACTGCGTTCGGAGCACCAAGCCACAGTCGCTCCGAAGGTGATAGCTCTGGAGATGGAGTTCGGTCCGCGACGCTTGGACATCGAGCACCGAGAGGTTCGGCTTGCCGAGTTCATCCGTCCACATTGAGACGAGCGAGTCGCTCTCGCGAGCGTGCCGCAGCATCTCCTTGTACGTGCCGAGATAGAGGTGGTCGGAGAGGGTCTCGGTCTGCATCGTCGTCATGAAGACGAGCGACTCGCCGAACTTCTCTTCGTGGTCGCGCTCGCCGGCGCACGGGAGCGTGGCCACCAGACCTCGCTCCGGGATCTGATCGACCTGCTCGAGCACGAGTTCGACCACGCAAAGGCCGTTGTGCTGGAACCGCAGGCTATGACCGCCGCGGAAGATCCAACTCTCCGCTTCGTAGTCTTCGTGGCGAACGCGACTGCGCCCTTCGATGCCGAAGAACTCGGGGTGAAGGGCCTTCCGGAAGACGAGCATGTGGTAGGTCTGCAGGCTCGTTGTCTTTGTGGGGTTGCTCATGGCTTCTGCCTTGACGCTCATCAGCGAGCGCCCTCATTCTCACGAACTGTCACTGTCTCACGCACTCTCGCCATCTTGGTCCGTCACCCGCAGCGGGTCTCGCAGGCCCGGCTTCGAGTGAGTGGCCTGAGTAGTGCGATTCCGATGTCTGAGTTCACTCCTCGTGCTGAACACCCGCTTCCGAGGACCTCGGCAAAGAGTCGTTCACTCGAAGTGCGGTTGGCTGCCTGGGACCTCCGAGCAGTCCCGATCTCGTTCGTGCCCAGTCGTGCGTCTGGGCTTCCCATCCTTCGCCTTCAACGATCCAGCCGGAATCCGAACGGCTGGCTGGCAACGGGGCCGTCACCAGCACCCCCGCCTTGCACGACGCATCCAGCACGCGGGAACGCACGGCTGGAGCCACGCTCGAACGAACGACGTTGACCGCCGTTCGCCAGCGTGAGCGCTGATTGTCGCGAGGGTGTTTCGAAAGGCAAGATTCATCCGGGAAAACGGCTGCATTTCTACATCTTGGGGTGCATGCCGGAGGATCCGCAACCGATTGGGGCGCACGACAACCCTTCACAGGGTTGCCGTGGTTGCCGTGGACGTAAGCCGAATTCTGTCGCTTCGCCGTTGGCGAGGCTGGTGACCATTTCTCTTGGGCGTCCGTTGCCGTCCGCCTCGGGCACGCTACCCGCTCTCGTCCTACGGACCGCAGGTGTCGAACCGCGAGGTCCGACGGAGAGCTGCTTGCGCTTGCACGTGGTGGGGTTTGCCTTGCCCCAGCCGTCACCGGCGTGGGCGGTGCGCTCTTACCGCACCGTTTCACCCTTGCCCGCTGCCATCACCTTTCGGCGGCCCGCTGGCGGTCTGTTCTCTGTGGCACTGTCCCTAGGCCGCAACCGGCCCGGTGGGTGTTGCCCACCACCATGTCCTGTCGTGTTCGGACTTTCCTCACCGATCGCGAGCCAATCGGCGCGGTCACCTGTCCACGGGCGGATCATACGTGGCGATCGCCTCCGAAGCTCGACGCATTGAGGAATCGGCAGGTTTCGGGTAGCCTGCGTGGCTTCCCTTTCAGGACAGCCCCCATGTACGCGATCATCGAGGACAGCGGTACGCAGATCAAGGTTCGCCAAGGCGACGTCATCGATCTCGATCTCCGCGAGTTGGCCGCCGACCAGAAGACCGTGACGCTCGGCAAGGTGCTGGCGGTCGGCGATGCAGCCGGCGGGACCGCCGCGAAGATTGGAACGCCCTACGTCGCGGGCGCGTCGGTGACCGCTTCGGTCATCGGCGAAACGCAGGGACCGAAGGTCGTGTCCCTGAAGTACAAGCGCCGCAAGGGATCGCGGAAGAAGATGGGTCACCGACAGGGCTATCTGCGCGTCAAGATCGAATCGATCAGCGCCTGACCCGCTCTCACGGCAGATTCCAGCGCCGCGCGGATTCCCGCGCGGCGCTCTCGTTTTTGCGTGCGTGGCGAGTCGCGCCCGCTACGGGCGGAGCGCCAGCTCGTGCATTCGATCCGGGCTTTCGGCATTCCCGGTCCGAGCGCTCAGCTTCGCCGCCTCTGCCAACGCGAAGGGCGCGAGCGCATGCTCGCGATCGACACGCACGCCGCGCTGCGCCGTGAGCCCCTGCGCCGTGAGCCCGCGCAGCGCGTCGGCCGCGGCGCTCACCACGTTCGTCGCGCCGCGGACCTCCTGGCGTTCGCGGAGGTCGCCAGCGCTCGACCATCGTTCGATCGCGACGTCGCTGCAGCGCAGCCGCCCGCCGGCGCCGAGCAGTTCGAGCTCGCGCGACCAACCGCCGGCGTCCGCGATGTCCATGATCGCGATCGCTCCGAGCGCCGTGCGGACGATCGCACAGAACGATCGCGCTTCCGCGGCCTCCGCGGGCATGCGGCCGACGCCGACGACCGATTCCGGCGCGTCGAGCAGGTCCGCGCACGCGGCGCACGCGTCGAGCAGCATCGCATCGACGGTGCGCTCGCCGGTGGGGCAGCGCAGTCGAACGGACATCATGGTCAGCGGACCGTCGCCGCGGAGCTCGTCGATCAACGGGGTTGCGGCGCGCCACATCGTGGCAAGGCGCAACGACGGCACCTCCACGAGTCGGCCGAGCCGATCGCCGAGTCGCGTCGCGGCGGCGAGCGAGATCGGCTGAGACAGCGCGAGGATCACCTGACGATCGCCTTCGAGCAGCGCTCGCAAGTCGTCGTCGCTGGGCGGTTCGCGGCCGATGACGAGCGCGCTCGCGATGCCGGGTCGGGCCAGCTCCCGGAGCGTCCCGGCCTCGGTCGCGCCGGCTCGCGCCGCCCACGCGCCCGCCGCCGCACGCCGATCGCCGCCGAGCACCGCGATCTCCCAGCCCCACAAGCGCTCGAGCTCGGTCGCGTGTTCGCCAGCGAGTGCTGCGGCGAGCGACTCGCCGCCGGCGCCGACCCATGCGCCGACCGCCGCGCCCGGCGCCACGTCCAGCGCGCGGAGCGTCGGCTCCGTGGGCTCGCGTGCCGTCGGTTCGCTGTGTGTCGCCATCCGTCGTTCCTCAGGCTCTCGACTTGAGGCGCCGCAGTCGCTCGATCGCGGCGCGAAGGGTCTCGTCGCGCTTGCAGAACGCGAAGCGCACCAGCGACCTGCCGTCCGCGCGCGACTGATAGAAGCTGCCGGGCGGAATCGCCGCCACACCGATCTCCTCGACGAGCCATCGACAGAACGCCATGTCGTCGTCGAACCCGAAGCGCGTGTGGTCGGCCATGACGAAGTACGTGCCCTGCGGCGGGAACACCGTGAACCCGGCGTCCGCGAGTCCGGCCACGAAGTAGTCGCGCCGCTTGCGGTACTCGGCGACGAACGCGCGGTCGTACTCGTCGCCCGCTTGCAGAGCGGTGATCGAACCGTGTTGCAGCGGCGTCGCCGCGGCGAAGGTCAGGAATTGATGCGCTGCCCGCACGCCCGCGGTGAGGTGCGGCGGCGCGATCGCCCAGCCGATCTTCCAGCCCGTCAGCGAGAAGCTCTTTCCGAGGCTGGAGAGCGTCACCGTCCGCTCGAACATGCCGGGGAAGGTGGCGATGGAGATGTGCTCGCCCTCGAACACGAGGCGCTCGTACACCTCGTCGGCGATGCACAGAAGGTCGCGCTCGCGGCACAGCGCCGCCACCACCTCGAGCTCCGCCTTGGTGAACACTCGCCCGGTCGGGTTGTGCGGCGTGTTCACCACGATCGCGCGGGTGCGAGCGGTGACGGCAGCGCGAAGCGCGACAGCGTCGAGCGCGAAGTGCGGCGGGCGCAGCGTCACGCTTCGCGCGGTGCCACCCGCCATCGCGACCGTTGCGGGATACGAGTCGTAGAACGGTTCGATGAGGATGACCTCGTCGCCCGGCTCGATCAGTCCGAGCATCGTGGCGGCGATCGCTTCGGTGCATCCGCTCGTCACGGTGACTTCGGCGTCGGGATCGACCGTGAGGCCGGTGTCGCGGCGGAAACGCGCCGCGATCGCCGCGTTCAGCTCTGGAACGCCGAAGCTGCGCGCGTACTGCGCTTGACCGGCGTGAATCGCACGGATCCCCGCTTCCTTCACGAACTCGGGACCGTCGAAGTCCGGCGCCCCTTGTCCCAGGTTGACCGCGTTGAATCGACGCGCGAGTTGCGTCATCTCGGTGAAGATCGTGCCACCGAACGGGCGGAGGCGCGAGGCGACCCTGGACGGCATCGAAGCGGTCGAGTGCATCGGCATGAGCGTAGCACGCTCCCTGCTCTGAGTAGACTCCGCGCGTGCCGTCGCCGCGGGCCAATCCTCGCATCCGAATCCACTGCGCGTTCGAGGACGACGCGGTCTTCGTCGTCAACAAGATGCCGGGCATCGTGAGCGAGCCAGGGCGCTCGCATCGCGACGACAGCGTGCTCAACGGTCTGTTCGCCCTCGACGACGGCCGCCTCGCGCCGCGACTGCAACGCCTCGGCGAAGCTCGCGACTGGGGTCTGCTCCATCGGCTCGATCGCCTCACGAGCGGACTGCTGCTCGTCGCGCTGGTCATCGAGGCGTACGACCGACTGCGCGAGGCGTTCGAAACTCGCGCCGTTCGCAAGACGTACCTCGCGGTGGTGCGAGGCGAACTCCCCGATGCGGTCGGAGAAATCTCGTCGCCGCTCAGCGAAGCCCGCGCGGGCGAGCAGCGCGTGAGCGCGATCGCGAGGGCCGATGACCCGAACGCCCGGCCCGCGCTCACCCGCTATCGCACGCTCGCGCGCAGCGGCCGGTACGCGCTCGTCGAGTGCGATCTCGTCACGGGACGGCTGCATCAGATCCGGGTGCACCTCGCGTCGATCGGAGCGCCGGTCGCCGGCGATCCCGTTTACGACGTCGGAGGCCGCGCCCGTCCGCAGGGTCGGCGCCCGGAGAGCGCGATGCTCTGCCTTCACGCGTGGCGGCTCGAGTTTGCGCACCCCCTGACCGGCGCCGCGCTCGCGGTCAGCGCTCCGCCGCCGCGGCGTTTCGCCGAGTTCGCCGAGGCGCATCAGCTCCCGGTTGACGGGCACGGACGAGAATGAAAAGGGCCGGCGAGGTGCCGGCCCTTCTGGGTCAACGATCGATGCGCCTCGCGGGTCGGCTCAGCGAGCCTTCTCCTGCGGGATGCGCATGCTGTAGAACGAACGGTAGACGAAGACGAGAGCGACGAGGAAGAAACCCGCGCCGATCCAGGTCTTGAAGCCCGCGATCTGCGGCTGCACGGCGATCTCGACGGCCAGCAGGCCGAACAGCGTCGTGAACTTGATGACCGGGTTGAGCGAGACCGACGACGTGTCCTTGAACGGATCGCCGACGGTATCGCCGACGACGGTCGCCGCGTGCAGGTCGGTGCCCTTCGCACGCATGTCCACTTCGACGATCTTCTTCGCGTTGTCCCACGCGCCGCCCGCGTTCGCCATGAAGATGGCCTGGAAGAGGCCGAAGAACGCCATGGCGATGAGGTAGCCGATGAAGAAGAACGGATCGAAGAACGGCAGCGCGAGTGCCATCGAGAGCACGACGAGGAAGATGTTGATCATGCCCTTCTGCGCGTACACCGTGCAGATGCGCACGACTTCCTTCGAGTCTTCGACGCTGGCCGTCGCCTTGTCGAGATTGATGTTGTTCTTGATGAACACGACGGCGCGGTACGCGCCGGTGACGACGGCCTGCGTCGACGCGCCGGTGAACCAATAGATCACCGCGCCGCCGACGAGGAGCCCGAGCAGGATCTCGGGCTGCACCACCGAGAGCTTTCCGACGACGACGTCCGCCGCGTGCTTCAACTGTTCGAAGGTGAGCGCCGCGGTCCCGTGTCCGGCGCCCGCCTCGACCTTGATGAGCGCGAGGATGATGCCGAACACCATCGTCGTCGCACCGACGACGGCGGTGCCGATGAGCACCGGCTTCGCGGTCGCCTTGAAGGTGTTGCCGGCGCCGTCGCCCTTCTCGAGCTGGTGCTTCGCGTTCTCGAAGTCGGGCTCGAATCCGAAGTCGCGACGAATCTCTTCCTTGATGCCGGGCTTCGCCTCGATCTGCGAGAGTTCGTACACGCTCTGCGCGTTGTCGGTCACGGGGCCGAAGCTGTCGACGGCGATCGTGACCGGTCCCATGCCAAGGAAGCCGAAGGCGATGAGGCCGAACGCGAAGATCGGCGCCGCGAACGAGTACTCCTTCGGCATCAGGTCGATGAGGTTGGGATGCTTCGACACCCACCAGCCGATCGCCATCAGTCCGGCGATAGCCATGCCGGTCCAGAACGCCGAGAAGTTGCCGGCGACGAAGCCGGAGAGGATGTTCAGGCTTGCGCCGCCCTGCGCCGACGAGGTCGTCACTTCCCGCACGTGGCGCGAGTTCGTCGAGGTGAAGATCTTCGTGAACTCCGGGATCACCGCGCCGGCGATCGTGCCGCAACTGATGATCACGGAGAGCACCCACCAGAGGTCGGGCAGCTCGGTATTGCCGAGCTTGAGGCCGTGGAGCAGGAGCCAGCTCGCACCGAACGTGACCACGATCGAGATGATCGAGGTGAGCCACACGAGCCAGGTCAGCGGCGCCTCTTCGTCGAACTCGCGCAGGCCGCCGAAGCGGGCCTTGCTCATCGCGTCGTTCACGTAGTACGAGACGAGCGACGTCACGATCATGAGGGCTCGCATCGAGAAGAGCCAGACGATCAGCTTGGCGCACATCGCCTGGTGATCGGGGCTGCCGCTGCCGAGCGCGTAGGCGAGGAACGCAATGAGCGCGACGCCGGTCACGCCGTAGGTCTCGAAGCCGTCTGCCGTCGGACCGACCGAGTCGCCGGCGTTGTCGCCGGTGCAGTCCGCGATGACGCCCGGGTTCTTCGGGTCGTCTTCGGGGAGCTTGAAGACGATCTTCATCAGGTCCGCGCCGATGTCGGCGATCTTCGTGAAGATGCCGCCGCAGATGCGCAGCGCCGAAGCGCCGAGCGACTCGCCGATGGCGAAGCCGATGAAGCTCGGACCGACGAGGTCCTTCGGCAGTCCCACGAGGATGCAGATCATGAAGAAGAGTTCGACGCTCACGAGGAGCATGCCGACCGACATGCCGCTCTTGAGCGGGATGCCGACCACGGGCAAGCCGTCACCCTTAAGCGCCGCGAAGCTCGTGCGGCTGTTCGCCTGCGTGTTGATTCGGATGCCGAACCACGCCACGCCGTAAGAGCCGAGGATGCCGAGCACGCTCGCGGCGAGGATGACCGCCACGGCGCCGGGCGTCTTGTGCTCGAGGAACCCGAAGTAGAAGATGATCGCGAGAGCGATCAGCACCCACAGCGCGGCGAGGAACTTGCCTTGCTGGATCAGGTAGCTCTTGCAGGTCTCCCAGATGATGTTCGAGACCGCGAGCATCGACTTGTGCGCCGGCATCCGCACGGTCTGCCGGTACTGCACGAGGCCGAAGATGAGTCCCAGGATCGACACGGCGATGCCGGCGAACATCAGGGAGCGTCCTCGCACCGCCGTACCGAACAGGTCGAACGTGATCGAGTCGTCAAGCTGCGGTAGTTGGAGATCGGCCTCACCGGCGAACGCTGAGGTCGCGGCGAGGAGGCCACCGACGATCGCTGGGATCGCCACGGAAACAAACGACGTTCTGGCTCGCTGCATGGAGTCGTCTCGGAGAAGACCTAAAGAGATCCCAAAGTCGATTCGAAGTGGCTTCGAGGGCCCCCGCGGCGCATCGAACGCTGGCACCGGGATCGTGCAGCGGCCGACCAACCCGAACGACCGCCGACCGCTCGAAGGGGGCGGGAGTCTACCAACAACCTGCGCCCCCTGCCGTCGCCCGTCCCACCACCCGTGGCCAGCACCCGCGGCCAGCACCCGTGGCCAGCGCACGTGGCCAGCGCACGTGGCGGGCACGCGCGGTCATCCATCAAAGCGGGCGAAGGGGGTCGAACCCTCGACATTCAGCTTGGAAGGCTGACGCTCTACCACTGAGCTACGCCCGCGAACGCCGGGCTCGAGACCGCTTTCGCGGGCCGCGCCGCAGCGAGTGCATGCTACCACCGAGTTCCCCGCCCGACATCGACCGAGGACTGCATGGCGACGTCGTTCGGGACTACCGCGCGGAGGCGACGGCTTGCCGCACGGCGTCGAACTCGACCTGCTTCCGGGGATCATCACTGACCCACGCATACGCGATCTTGCCGTCCCGTCCGATCACGAACGCAGCCCGCTTCGACACGCCCTTCAGGCCGATGAGTTCCTCGTGCAGCGCGCCGTAGCTCGCGGACACGGTCTTGTTGAAGTCGCTCAACACCGGGAACGGAATCTGTTCGGCCTGTCGGAACCGGTCGGTGACGAACGGACTGTCCACCGACACCGCGAACACCTTCGCTCCGAGCGACGCCCACTGAGACCAGGAGTCTCGGAAGTGGCACATCTCCGCGGTGCACACCGGGCTGAAGGCGAGCGGAATGAACAGGACGACGATCTTTTCCTTGCCAACGAGCGCGCCGACATCGACGACCTCTCCCGGCTTGGCGGGCAGGGCGAACGGCGGTGCGGCATCTCCGACGCGAGCGGTCATGGGGGCATCTCCGGCGGGGCTGGGGAGGCGTGATCGACCCACGCCCGCCGGACAATAACGCCGACGGCCCGCCAGCACCAACCGCAGAGTCGAATTCGTCGTCTGCGCGACCGACTCAATCGTCGCTCCCGCCGAAGGGAATGTGCAAATCCGCGCGTGCATCGACGCAGCGGAGTTGTAGACTCCGGGTTGCGACATCACCCGCTCCTGTCGTCAGGAGCGCGGTTTCTGTCCGGGGTGTCGCTTCCTATCGCGAGAAGCGAGGAGAGATCAAGTGAAGCGCGTGAGTCCATGGACCTTTGTTGGAACCGTGGCCGCCGTGACGGTGCTGGGCATGAGCTCGGCTTCGTTCGCGCAGGCTTGCGGTGATGCCAACGCTGGCGACTGCTGTTCGTCGAACGGCTCGCCGGCGTGTAACGATCTGGCCTGTTGTACGGCCGTGTGCGCGGCGGATTCGTTCTGCTGCGCGGTGACTTGGGATAGCGTCTGCGCCGGCGAAGCCGCGAGCCTCTGCCCCGACCTCTGCCAGGGCGGTGGCGGCGTGTGCGGCACCGGCGGCGATTGCTGCACGCCGAACGGCGGCCTCGGCTGCAATGACGTGACCTGCTGCGAGACGGTCTGCGGTATCGACAGCTTCTGCTGCGCGGTGTCGTGGGACTCGGTCTGCGCAAGCGAGGCCGCGAGCCTCTGCGGCGACCTCTGCGCCGGCGCGGGCTGCGGCGGCTCGGTGAACGATTGCTGCGCTCCTGGCGCTGGCCCGGGCTGCAACGACGCCGACTGCTGCGCACTCGTGTGCGCGATCGACAGCTTCTGCTGCTTCGTCGCTTGGGACTCGGTCTGCGCGAGCGAAGCCGGCGCCCTCTGCGCCGTCTGCGGCGCGGGTAGCTGCCCGGTCGACTGCAGCAACGCGACGGTCGAGGAAGGCGAAATCTGTGGCGACGACTCGAACGGTGGCTGCAACAACCCGAACGACCCCGTGTCGTACATCGACGTCGGCGACATCGTTTGCGGCATCGAGTGGGCCGACGGCGGCACGCGCGATACCGACTGGTACGAGTTCACGCTCAGCGAGGGCAAGATCCTCGACTTCACGGTCACGGCCGAGATCCCGACGGTTCTTTTCCTCGCGACGGCCGGCTGCCCGACGGCGGTCCTCACCTCGGCGCAGACCTCGAACTGCGTCGCGGCGATCGATGACAAGTGCTTGCTCGCCGGCACGTATCGCGTGATCGTCGCTCCGGCGTTCTTCGCCGGCTTCCCCTGCGGCAACACGAACGGCTTCAAGTACACGCTGGCGATCACGGACACCGGCCAGACCTGCACCGGTCCCGAGAACGATTCGTGCGAGGGCGCGATTCAGGTTGCCGATCCGAGCGACACGAACTTCGACTCGACGCTCGCGTTCACCAACGGCGATCCGCTGCCGGCCGAGTGCGCCTCGTTCGGCTCGGTCACCATCTTCAATGACCTCTGGTACAAGTTCACCGCGACGAAGTCCGGCCTCTACCAGATCTCGACGTGCGATCAGGCCAGCTACGACACTCGTCTGGCCCTGTACACGGGTCCCTGCAACAACCTGAACATCGTCGCCTGCAACGACGACGGTGACGGCTGCGGCGGCTTCACCTCGAAGATCCTCATCGGCCTCGACGGCGGCACCGAGTACTGGGTCCGCGTCGGTGGCTTCGGTGAAGGCGGCGGCAGCGGCGTGCTCACGATCGGTCAGCTCGAGGCATGCGACACCGCGTGCCCGCCGGGCGCGATCGTTGAGACGGAAGCCTGCGGCGACGACGACAACGGCGGCTGCAACACCGTCGGCGACAGCACCTGCTGCTTCGCCAACGGCGGCATCGGCTGCGACGATCCGTCGTGCCAGGAAGCGGTTTGCGCGATCGACAGCTTCTGCTGCGCGATCGCGTGGGACGGCGTTTGTGCTGCGGAGGCCGTGAGCTTCTGCGGCACGCTCTGCCAGGTTGAGCCGGGCTACCAGGACATCACGGTCGGCACGCCGGTCTGCGGCACCTTCTGGGCCACTGGCGGCACGCGTGACACCGACTGGTACCGGTTCCACCTCGACACCGACGCGACCGTCACCCTCACGTGCAACAGCACGCTGAACGTGGCGATCGGCTTCCTCGATACCAATTGCCCGCCCACCGTCATCGCGTTTGATACGACGCAGAGCTGCGGCGCGACCATCTCCGCCTGCCTCCCGGCCGGCGATCACGTCGCGTTCATCGCTCTCGCCGGATTCGACTTCCCGCCGTGCGGCAGCGATCCGCTGAACAACTACACCTTCACGTTGACTGCTGGTGAGAGCTGCGCCTTGGGGAACGACGAGTGCGATAGCGCCGTTCCGATCTTCGATGGCGATACGGCGTACTCGACCGACGGCGCGACGACGAGCGGTCTGCCGCTTGATCCGTCCTGCGACAAGGGCTTCGGCACCAACTTCGTCCAGGACATCTGGTTCACCTACACCGCGACGTGCACGGGCACCGCGACGTTCTCGACCTGCGGCACCGTCAATTACGACAGCCGCTTGGCTCTGTACAGCGGCGACTGCGCGAACCTGTCGATCGTTGCCTGCAACGACGACGGATCGGGCTGCCCGAGCTTCACGTCGCTCATGACCGCTGACGTCACGCAGGGCACCACGTACTACCTCCGCGTCGGTGGTTACTCGGGCGGCGGTAGCGGCACCATCAACATCGCCTGTGGCGGTGGCGGTGGCGGCCCGACGAACGACGACTGCGCGAACGCTCTCCCGCTCTCGGTTGGCGCCACGGCGTTCTCGACGGTTGGCGCGACTGGCACCACCCAGATGGATCCGGGCGCCTGCACGTTCTTCGGCTCCAGCGTCATCTATAACGACGTCTGGTACGACTACGTGGCGACCGGCGATGGTCCGGTGACCATCACCACCTGCAACGGCGCCAGCTTCGATACCCGCATCGCGGTCTTCACCGATTGCGACCTCACCTCGACGGTGGCGTGCAACGATGACTTCAGCGGCTGCGGCCTCACCAGCAGCGTGACCTTCACCCCGGTGTGCGGCACGCACTACAAGGTGACCGTTGGTGCGTACAGCCAGACCGGCTTCGGCACCGGCACCATCACCGTGACCCAGGACGGCAGCTGCCCGGTGGTCTGCGTGGGCGATCTGAACGGCGACGGCGTCGTTGACGCTCAGGACCTCGGCATCCTGCTCGGTGGCTGGGGCGGCGGCGGCGTCGCTGACCTGAACGGCGATGGCACGGTCGACGCTCAGGACCTCGGCATCCTCTTGGGTGCTTGGGGACCGTGCGCCGGCTAAGCTCGCGTTCTCAGCGAAGCATCTAGCCAGTCCTCAATGACAACGCCCCCCGGCCACACGGCCGGGGGGCTTTCGTTTTGGAAAACTGGGAGAGCGGGGCAACTCGCTCGTACGACGAAACACGCACTTGAACTCGCCCGCAGGACCGGTCCGAACTTGCGCGAATCACCCACATCAGGTTTGGAAATGTGGATGCCGAGGTTATCTTCAGACTGGGTTCAACCGCGCCGGCCGGTCGGCGCGGTCGTGGTCCGGGTGAACACCATTTTCTCGTCGGCGGCCCGGCGTCGACACAAGGAGATTCGAAGATGCGCGTGAGACCATGGGTCTGTATCAACACCGTGGCTGCTGCGTCGATGCTCGCGATGGCTTCGTCGAGCTTCGGCGGCGGCAGCAACTGCTGTACCGCTTGGGGTGGTATCGGCTGTGACAATGCGTCCTGCCAAGCGACTGTCTGCGGCTTCGACAGCTTCTGCTGCTCGATCGCGTGGGACAGCGTCTGCGCCGGCGAAGCGGCCTCGAGCTGCGGCGCTCTGTGCAGCGGCGGCGGCAGCAACTGCTGCACCGCTTGGGGCGGCATCGGCTGCGACAACGCCTCTTGCCAGGCGACCGTCTGCGGCTTCGACAGCTTCTGCTGCGCGATCGCGTGGGACAGCATCTGCGCCGGCGAAGCGGCCTCGAGCTGCGGCAGCCTGTGCAGCGGCGGCGGCTTCACCTGCACCGGCGGCGACTGCTGCACGGCCAGCGGCGGCATCGGCTGCAACAACACCGATTGCTGCAACACCGTCTGCTCGTTCGACAGCTTCTGCTGCGCGATCGCGTGGGACAGCGTCTGCGCCGGCGAAGCGGCTTCGAGCTGCGGCGACCTGTGCGGCGGCGGCGGCTTCACCTGCACCGGCGGCGACTGCTGCTCGGCCAGCGGCGGCATCGGCTGCAACGACGTGAACTGCTGCAACACCGTTTGCTCGTTCGACAGCTTCTGCTGCGCGATCGCGTGGGACAGCGTCTGCGCCGGCGAAGCGGCCTCGAGCTGCGGCGACCTGTGCGGCGGCGGCGGCTTCAACTGCACCGGCGGCGACTGCTGCTCGGCCAGTGGCGGCCTCGGCTGCAACAACGCCGATTGCTGCAACACCGTCTGCTCGTTCGACAGCTTCTGCTGCGCGGTGGCGTGGGACACGGTCTGCGCCGGCGAAGCGGCCTCGAACTGCGGCGACCTGTGCGGCGGCGGCGGCGGCAGCAACTGCTGCACCGCTTGGGGCGGCATCGGCTGCGACAACGCCTCTTGCGAGGCGACCGTCTGCGGCTTCGACAGCTTCTGCTGCTCGATCGCGTGGGACAGCGTCTGCGCCGGCGAAGCGGCTTCGAGCTGCGGCAGCCTGTGCAGCGGCGGCGGCTTCACCTGCACCGGCGGCGACTGCTGCACGGCCAGCGGCGGCATCGGCTGCAACAACATCGATTGCTGCAACACCGTCTGCTCGTTCGACAGCTTCTGCTGCGCGATCGCGTGGGACAGCGTCTGCGCCGGCGAAGCGGCCTCGA
>JAXMAE010000001.1:0-2398218 GCA_046350495.1 Phycisphaerales bacterium | reverse complement strand
AACAGCCGCCCGCTCTACCGATTGAGCTATAGGGGATTGGTGTTTTGGGACGTCCGATGCGGCCCACGACGTCGCTCGTGGTCGGGTGGCCAAGCCTCAAGCGGGTCGCTCGGTCGGGCGCAGCGGGATCGGGGAATCTATCCGGTTTCCGGGGCGCGTCAAGCGGGGTCGAGCGTTGGCGACGCCTGCGGAACTCGCCTCGATCGACCGGCACACGCCGCGGCGATCGAGCCCATCTCCACACAGGATCGACCACCGCCTTTGCGGTCCGGACGCCGTGCAGTAGACTGATCGGCTCGACTTCGCGGTCGGTTCAGGCCGATCGCGTCGTCTCTCCATCGCGGCACGGACGTCTCGCACTTGGGTCCACGGTTTGGTCGTGGACCGCCGGCAGACCTCGCCGCACCGCTTGCCCGCCCCCCTACCCCACGGCCGCCGCCGCGGACCGCTGCCGAAGGCAGTCTGGAGCCCGACCATGAAGAAGGACATCCACCCCAAGTACTACCCCGAGTGCAAGGTCTACTACCGCGGCGAAGTGGTCATGACCGTCGGCGCGACCGTCCCGGAGATGCACGTCGAAGTGTGGTCGGGCTCGCACCCCTTCTTCACCGGCCAGAAGACCTTCGTCGACACCGCTGGCCGCGTCGAGCGCTTCCAGCGCAAATTCCAAGGCGAGTACTTCGCGAAGAAGGAAACGCCGAAGTCGCAGCTCAAGCCGAGCGCGACTCCGTCGAAGTTCCCGACGTCGAAGAAGTGACGCGACATCCCGCGCGAGCGAACTCCGCAAACGAACGCAAGACCCGCCGCTTCGACGGCGGGTTTTTCATCGCGCACGCACGGCTTGTTGCCTTCACGTCGCCCGGCGCGGCCCCCAAGGCAGCCCGCCAACGACGTGTTAGTCCAGCTCGATCGGCTTGCCGATGAGCGGCAGCCTCGCCTCGACGCCGTAGCGCTCCTTGATCCCGTCGCGCAACGCGGCTCGCTGCATGTCCTCGCCGTGCGTCAGGACCACGCGCGGCTTCGACGGCATCGCCTTCGACAGCCACTCGATGAGTTCGCTTCGCCCCGCGTGGGCCGAGAGCCCGTTGACCACCTCGATGCGGGCGTTGACCGGAATCTCCTCGCCGAAGATCGACACCGTCTTCGCCTTCTCGACGAGCCTGCGCCCGAGCGTGTTGTGGGCCATGAAGCCGACGATGATCACCGTGACGTCGCGGCGGGCGAGGCCGTGGCGCAGGTGATGGACGACGCGTCCGCCCTCGCACATGCCCGAACCCGCAATGATGAGGCATCGCTCGCGCGACGCGTTCAGCGCCTGCGACTCGGTCACGTCCTCGATGACCCTCAGCAGACGCAGGTCCTTCTGCCACTGCTTCGCGCGGGCAAGTTCGCGCGACTCCGCGTCGTAGAGATCCTGGTGCCGCGCGTACACCTCCGTCACCTTCGACGCCATCGGCGAGTCGATGTAGATGGAGAACTCCGGCAGCTTCCCCTCGCGAATGCCTTGCGCGATGTGGAAGAGGAGATTCTGCGTGCGCCCAACCGCGAACGCCGGAATGATGACCTTGTGATGCTGCCAGATCGCGTCGCGCAGGATGCCGATGAACCGATCGACGGTCTGCGCCAGCGGCGGATGGTCGCGATCGCCGTAGGTCGACTCGAGGAAGAGCAGGTCCGCGCGCGTCGGCGGCGTGGGATCGCGCAGGATCGGTGAACCGCGAGGGCCGAGGTCGCCGGAGAAGACGATCGTGCGCGTCGTGGAACCCGAGCGCACAGTCAACTCGATGCTGGTCGAGCCGAGGATGTGCCCCGCCTCGAACCAGCGGGCCGTGATGCCGTTCGCGACCGGCGTCGGCGCGTCGAGCTTGACGCGGCGCGCAAGCGGGACGAGCGACTCCGCGTCGATGAGATCGAACAGCGGCTCGACCGGCGACTTTCCTGCCGACCGTCGCGCGCGATTCTCGCGCTCGGCGTCCGCCTGCTGAATGCGGGCGGAATCGGCGAGCATCAAGGTGCCGATGTCGATCGTGGCGTCGGTGGCGAACACGGGGCCGTTGAAACCACTCTTCGCCAAGAGCGGCAGCCGCCCGATGTGGTCTCCGTGCGCGTGCGTCACCAGCACCGCGTCGAGTCGCGCGGGATCGAGGAATCCCAGCGAACGATTCAACTCGTCCTCGTTCGGCTCGCCGGCGAACGCGCCGAAGTCGACGAGCACGCTGGCTTCGCCGGTTTCGACGAGATAGCCCGATCCGGTCACCTGTCCCGCCGCGCCGCAACATCGGATGCGCATCGCCCGTCTCCTCGTGTCACACGGATCGTATTTGCTCCACGAGCTCCACGAGCTCACAAGACGGCGAAATGACCAGAGCGAATGTGCGCCCGAAGGGCGCTACGGAGCGCTCGAATTGGTGTTAGGACCTTCGCGGTGATCCGCGTCGACGCGGCGTCATCTCGCCTCGCACGCGTGCGCCTCCGCCGCGTCCTGCATGGCCTTTCGGATCTCGTCGAACTGCGTTTCCACGCGCCGAAACGACGCCACGATCGCCGGATCGAACTGCGTTCCCGAACCCTCGATGATGGCGCGAGCCGCGTCGGCGTGCGGCATCGCCGGCTTGTACACGCGCCGACTGGTCAGCGCGTCGTACACGTCGGCGACCGACATGATGCGCGCCGCCAGCGGAATCGCGTTGGTTCGCAGACCATCGGGATAGCCCTTGCCGTCCCAGCGCTCGTGATGGCTGCGTGCGACGTCGCGAGCGATGAGCAGGAATCGCGCCTCCGGCGAGTGGCGCAGCGCCGCGTCGAGCGTGTCGGCGCCGATCGTGGTGTGCGTGCGCATCACCGTGTACTCCTCGGCGGTGAGCCGATCCGGCTTCAGCAGCACGCCGTCTGGAATGCCCACCTTTCCGATGTCGTGCAGCGCGCTCGTCAGCGTGAGCAGCAGCACGAACTCCTGATCGATCTCGTCCTCGCCGCCGTTCGCGCGAAGGTCCTCCGCGAGCAGGCCGCAGTAGCGCTGCACGCGCTCGAGATGCAGACCGGTGTCGGGATCGCGCGACTCCGCGAGCTTCGCCAGCGCGAAGATGAGCGTGTCGCGGGTCTCGAGCGCGAGCAGTCGCTCGCCGATGCGCACGCGCATCGCGAACTCGAGCGGCGCCACGGGATGCTCGAGAAACTCGTCCACACCCGAAGCGAGTCCTTCGATCACCGACTCCGCACCGGTGCGCACCGTGATGAGGATGAAGTACGTGTAGCTCGTCGGTCGCATGCGCCGGATCCAGCGGCACAGCGTGAGGCCGTCGTCGTCGGGCAGTTGCCACGCCGACATCACCATGCGAAGCGTCGGCTCGCGTTCGAGGATCGCACGGGCCTCGGCGGCGGTGCGGGCGACGACCGGAACGAAACCCTCGGTCATCAGCAGTCCGGCGTATTCGTCGGTTGCGGAGGTGTCGTCGGCAACGATCAGGACGCGGCTACGCATGGGAACTCGCAGCGTATCAATCGCAGCAGCGCCCAAGCGTTGACCGCGCCGAGTCGAATCATGGACAATTCGCGGCCCGTGCCCGCGACCACTCCACCCGAAGCGCTTCGCCGACTGCTCACGTCGCTCGTCGACGAGGACTTGGCGCTCGAGCGCGAACTGCACGATCCGAACGTCGTCGCGGATCACCGCCGCGTGCGCGCCATCGCGCAGCGGCGCAAGGCGATCGCGGCGCCGGTCGAGGCGTGGCGCGAGCTCACCTCCAAGGAGCGCGAGCGCGACGACTTGCTCGCGATCGTGTCCGGCCAGGACGATCGCGAGCTCGTGGCCCTCGCGCAGAGCGAGTTACCCGCCGTCGAGGCCGCGATCGTGCAGATCGCCGATCGCGTGCAGCGCGATCTCGTGACGGCCGACGACCGGTCCGTCGGCAGCGTGATGCTCGAAGTGCGCATGGGCGTCGGCGGCGACGAGGCGGCGCTCTGGGCCGGCGAACTGCTCGAGATGTACCGGCGCTACGCCGACCGCCGCGGCTGGAAGTGGGATCTCTTGGACCAAAAGCCCGGCGACGCCGGCGGCCTCACGCACGCGGTGGTGAACGTGGTCGGCGAAGGCGTGTGGAGCGCGCTCGGCTACGAAGGCGGCACGCATCAGGTGAAGCGCGTGCCCGCGACCGAAGCGCAGGGCCGCGTGCATACGTCGACCGCGACGGTCGCGGTGCTTCCCGAACCGGAGGAAGTCGAAGCGTCGATCGATCCCGCCGAGGTCAAGGAGATCATCACCACGGCACAGGGACCCGGCGGCCAGAACGTGAACAAGGTCGCGACTGCGGTGCACCTCATTCACCTGCCGACGGGCCTCGAGGTGCGCATGCAGGAGACCCGCAGCCAAGGGCAGAATCGCGAGAAGGCGTGGCGCCTCTTGCGGACGCGCGTCTACGAGCGCCGACAGCAGGAAGCTCTCGCGAAGCGCTCCGCCGAGCGGCGCTCGATGATCGGCTCCGGCGACCGCGCCGAGAAGATCCGCACGTATCGCTTCAAGGAAAACGTCGTGGTCGACCACCGCGTCGAACAGTCGTATTCGCTGCAGAAGCTGCTCGCGGGCGAACTCGACGCGACCGTCGCCGCGCTTCAGGCGAAGGACGTCGACGAGCGCATTGCGGCGCTCGCGTGACGCTCGTCTTCGTTTCCGCGCACCGTCATCGACCGTGCATGGCGCGGAGATACGCGTCGAGGTAGCGCTGCGCGAACGTCTCGACGGCGGACTCCGTCGACCGAGCGTCAACGCCCCAGATGCAGACCGAGCCCTCGAGGAAGAGCGGGTCGAACTGCACGGCGCACATGTCCTCGATCACGTAGGTCTTCGGCAGTCGGCTCGCGTAGTACGCCGTCGCCGCGTTGACGCCCGGTTCGCCGATCGCGATGCACGGCTGGCGCATGAGATCACGGTCGTTGAGGAACCAGAGGTCGGTGCAGGCGATCGGTACGAGCACGGGATCGGAGGCGTCGAGCGACGCCACCTGCCAACTGCGAATCAGCCTCACGAGCCGTTCCGCGAGCGGCCGATCCGCGATCTCTGCCCGCAGATGCGCGCCGATGACGACGGGCAGGATCTCGTCGATCGAGAAGTCGAGATCGGGCGGGCATGCCTCGCGATCGTCGATGAACCGCTGATCGGGCGGTCCGGGCACCCAAGTCTGCGCGTCGGTCATGCAATGAGAATACTCGGCCCGGCGCGATCGCTCGGCGTCTTCGAGACGCGCGACGTGAGGCGGGCGGTCGGCACGTCCGATCGTCACGCGACCAGATCGAGCCGCGGCTTCGGGTGCATCCAACGCTCCCAGAACATCGCGAGATCGGGGTTGTCGAAACTCGCGAACTGGAAGTCGCGCACCCCCGCCGGACCGATCATGCGAACCCACACGCCGGGGCGTTTCCTCCCCTTCCGCGTGCGCTGCACGATGGCGATCGAATCGTCGACGGTCCATCGACGCGACTTCTTGTCGCGAAGCCAACCGGGGCCCGCGACGAGGTCTCGCCCCGTATCGCGCAGCATCGGCACGGCGTCGCGAACCTTCGGGACGCGGAGCAGGAACACCATCGCGCCGAAAAGGTAGACCACGACCAGCCACCAGTCACCGCTCTTGTAGTCGAGCGCCTTGAGCGCTGCGAAGTAGACGAACATCCCGCATGCGAACGCGGCGCCGCGGGCCGACTGGTTGATCGCCTCCGGCTCGAGCAAATCGTCGCGCAGCGTGACCTTCGCCAGCACCTGCGCGATACTCGCATCGACGACCGCGCGAGCCCGATCGTCGCGGGTGAGCAGTGACTTCCACCGCGCCTCGATTGCCGGAGTCGACTCCAGCGCACTGATCTCGCACTGCAGCCGTGCGATCGACCCGCCCCAAGGCGAGGCGAATCGCTCGGTGTACCGCCGCATCCGTCGAGCGCGAGAGATCGGCGCGAGGAACCGGCTGAGCAAGAACCCGACGGCCGCGATCACCATGGCCAAGATCCCGACATCCAGCGGCAAACGTTTGCCGCGCGAAAACAGCGTGAGCGTGATGCCGAGGCCCATGATCGCGATGGAAAACGCGAAGCGCGCGACGAGCCTCCAGGACCAGCCACCCACCGTCAGATGCGGCGGCAACGGTGTGACGATCGCTCGCTCGATGGAGGCGCTGGGCTCAGCGCCGTCGGCTTGCTGCGTCGTCGGCGACGTCATCTCGCGGCCCTCGTTCGATCCGCGTCAAGAGTGCATCAGCGGGAACCGCTTGCAGAACTCGCGGATCTCGCCGCGCACCGCGGTCGAGACGCCGGCGTCGCCCTTCGCGGCCAGCACGCGGTCGAGCCACGCGCCGACCTGGCGCATCTCCGCTTCCTTCAGGCCGCGCGTCGTCAGCGCCGGCGTACCGAGGCGCAGGCCGCTCGTCACCATCGGAGGACGCGGATCGTTGGGAATGCCGTTCTTGTTCACGATCATCCCCGCGGCGCAGAGCCAGTTCTCGGCGTCGGCGCCGGTGAGATTCGCGTCGCGGCCGCGGAGGTCGACGAGCATGAGATGGTTGTCGGTGCCGCCGCTGCACAGGCGATAGCCCTTCGAGACGAGCGACTCCGCGAGCGCCCGCGCGTTCGCGACGATCTGCTTCGCGTAGGTCTTGAACTCGGGACGCAGCGCCTCGCCGAACGCGACGGCCTTCGCCGCGATGATGTGCATGAGCGGCCCGCCCTGACTGCCGGGGAACACCTTGCGATCGACCTTTTTCGCGATCTCCTCGTCGTCGGAGAGGATGAGTCCGCCGCGCGGTCCGCGCAGCGTCTTGTGCGTCGTGGTCGTCACCACATGCGCGTGCGGGAACGGCGACGGATGCACGCCCGCGGCGACGAGCCCGGCGATGTGCGCGATGTCCGCCATGAGGAACGCGCCGTGCCGATCCGCGATCTCGCGGAACTTCGCAAAGTCGATGAGCCGCGGATACGCCGAGTAGCCGCAGATGATCATCTTCGGCTTGTGCTTGGCCGCGAGCGATTCGATGTGGTCGTAGTCGAGGAGCTCGGTCTTCGGATCGAGGTCGTAGTCGACGATCGAATAGAAGGTGCCCGAGAAGTTGACCTTCAGGCCGTGCGAAAGATGCCCGCCCGACTTGATCGGCAGCGACAGGATCGTGTCACCGGGATTGCAGAGCGCCATGAACGTCGCCGTGTTGGCGTTCGCGCCGCAGTGCGGCTGCACGTTGGCGTAACGGCAGCCAAAGAGCTGCTTGGCCCGCTCCCGCGCGACATCCTCGATCTTGTCGTGCCACTCGCAGCCGCCGTAGTAGCGCTTGCCCGGATAGCCCTCGGCGTACTTGTTCGTGAGCCAGCTTCCCGCCGCGTGCATCACCGCGGCCGACGCGTGATTCTCGCTGGCGATGAGTTCGAGCGTGTGCTCCTGGCGATCGGCCTCGTGGAGCATGAACTCCGCGACGTCCGCGTCCTGGCGACGGACGAGTTCGAGCATCGCGCGCGAGAGCGGGTCGAGAAACGCTTCGTTGGCCGGACTGTGAGCACTCGATGAAGACATGGCGGAAACCGCGGTCGGAGTCATCGTCGCATCGTAACGAACGCACTTCGGCGGCGCGCTTGATGCGACGGCTGCGTCACCCGACCTCGGTGATCAACTCGAAAATCGCGATGAGCGTTCCGGCCAGCGCCACGCCCATCAGGGTCACGCCGAGCGCGATGCCGAGCGGCGAGCTCATGCGCAGGTACCAGCGCGTCGTCGCGTACCACCACGGAACCAACCATGCCGCGATCCAGAAGAGCGCGGCCGGCCGGAGCGCCGCCGCCGCGTAGCTCGATCGCACGGAGGTGAACCACGGCGTCCACTCGTGATCGGGGAGCAGCAATAGCGCGGTCGCGCCGAGCGGCATCGACGCGGCCAGATAGCAGCCGACGCGCACGAGCTGGCTCGTGCGAATTCCTGCCCGCCTTCGCGAGACGGGGAGCACGGCGAACGCGCACACCGAGCCGAGCATCGCGAGGAGCGCGAGCGGCGCGACCTTCGGAGCCAGTCCCGCGCTCCACTTGCACACATCCCACGTTTGAACGGTGATGACGCTGACCGGGCTGCAGCCCGGCGACCACGCGATTCCGGGCGAGGCGCTTGCACAGCATTCAATCGCTTGCACTCTCCACGGCATTGCCAGCGAGCCGACGAACGACCGCACGAGGGACCAGACTTCAACCCGCCCGTCAAACTGGTTTCCCCAATTCGCCCGGTAGCTGCGCAGCAGACCGAAATACGCGATCGAGACGAGGCCTGCGTGCGCGAAGAGCGCGGTCCACGGAACGCAGAACACGACGAGCATGGCGAGTCGCGACGGACGAATCGCGTGTTCGATGCGCAATCGTCGCCACACGAAGTATGGAACCAGCGACGCGATCGCCGTGCGCACGAGCGCGACGGGCAGCCGCCGCAGCGGCGCGTGCTCGAGCAAGCGAGTGTCGCCCCAGCGCGCGACTTCCGCGGTGTCGATCGACAGGCCGCACTCGGGACACGCAGTGGTTCCCGAGTCGCCGTCGGCCGGCCGCCGAAGGCCTGCGAGGTCGTAGTCGCACCGCGGACATCGGATCGACGCGTGCGGCTCGGCCGGCGCACCTATCGCACGATCCATGGGCTCGTCCCCGCAACCCCCGCGATCACACCAGCACACGCGAACGCGCACGCCTCGACGATCGGCCGTCGCGTGCGGAAGTACTGGCTGAGCGCCGAGTGCCACCACACCGCGAGCCAGGTGACGAGCACGACCGACGCCGCGATCAACGGCAGCAACGGCAGCGAAGCGTGGCGAATCCACACGTACGCGAGCCGCGCCGCGACGGCCGCGGCCGGCGCCGTCGCGAGCATCACCGCGAGCGCCCGCGCGACGTGCGGCCATCGGCGGGTTCGAATTCGCTGCGACGGCGACCACGCGAACGCGAGCGTCGAGCCCAGCGCGGCGGCGACCACGAACGTGCCTAACACCGCGCGACTTTCAAAGAGCGCCGTCCCCCACGTCGACGTCACGAACAGCGGTCCCAGCAGCGGAATGCCGCCGAGGATCGGGATCGACTCGAACTGCGTTCCGTCGCCGCCGCCCATCGCCGACAGGAGCGCGCTCTGCAATCGCGCACCGAACGGGAGCGCCGGGTTCGAGCGTTCAAACGCTTCGACGGCGCGGACGGCGACCACGAGAGCCGCGAGCGCCGCCCACGCGACGGCCACCATCCAGACGAGCCGCGCCGGTCGCTTGACGTGACCCGGACGAAGCGCCGACCAGAATCGCCGCGGATGGTGCGCCGCGAGCGCCGACGCGACGGCCGCGCGGGCGATCGGCTTCGCACCCTCGTCAGTCGTTTCGATCCACCACGCGGGAGCGCGACTACCGAGACGCAGCGTCACATCGTCGAGCGCAGCGCCGCACTCCGGGCACGGCGACGCGACCGCGCTCGCCGTGGCATCCAACCGGCCGCGCAGGTCGTACCCGCAATGCGGGCACTCGATCTCGTCGAACGGCCAAGCGCCTGCGTTCGTCGCCACGAGCCGTAGCATACGCGTCGCTCCTCCGGCACCAAGAGACCGTTCAGGAATTGGAGACCCGATGTCATTCTTCGCGTGCTTCGTCCTCGCTCTCGCGTTGCAGTCCCCCGCCGCGGCACCTCGGGCCGTGCCACCGAACGTCGTCCATCGACTCGACGGCAAGTTCGACGATTGGGCGACGCTCGATCCGGTGGCCACGCGTCGCGACAAGCTCGGCGATGCCCGCGGAGTGCCGGACATCATCACCGCGTCGCTCGCGTCCGACGATCGCTCGGTGTGGCTGATGCTTGAGTTCGCGCAGCAGGCGACGCTGCAAGGACTCGACAAGCCCCTCGTCCTCCTGTTCGACGCCGACGGCGATCCGAAAACCGGTGCGCAGACCGGGCGATTCGTGGGCGCCGACCTCGTCGTCGTGTGCAGCCCCGATCCCGCGGACGTGCCCGCGTCTTCCGGCGCGAAGGGACCGCCGGCGGCGAAGGACCACGGCGAAGGCGTGCTCGCGCGGCGCATGAACCAGGACGGCAGCCTTGGCGAAATCGTGCCGCTCGAAGCGCTCGGCCTCGGCATCGCGCCCTCGCACGCGAGTCGCCAATTCGAGTTCCGATTCCAGCGCTCGCCGCAATGGTTTGACGGACGCTCGTGCGGCGTGCTGATCGCGTTCCGCGAAGCGCTTCCCGACGGGAGCGTGCAGTGGCCCGACGAGGTCGATCCGGTGCGCGGGCTGTTGCCGCCGCGGGCGTCGAGCGAACCCGCGAAGGCGCCGGCGACGAGCATCGCCCGCGCGGATGGCGCGACGTTGCGCGTCGCTTCGTGGAACGCGGAGCTCGGCGCGATCTTCAAGAACCCGGAGCCGTTCGGCGCGACGCTCAAGGCCATCGCGCCGGACGTCGTCCTCTTCCAGGAACTCGGGGCGAAAGCAACGGCGGACGAGCTCGCGTCGTGGATGAACACCAACGTCGGCGGCGACTGGCACGCGCTCGTCTCGGGCGGCGACCTGCGCGTGGGAATCGTCGCGCGCCGACCGCTCGTCAACGCGCCGTTCCTCGACGGCGTGCAGCGCAAGACGCCGAAGGGCGATCGACCGGTGCGGGTCATCGGCGGCCTGCTCGACGTGGACGGCCAGCAACTGCTTCTGACGTCGTTGCACCTGAAGTGCTGCGGCCGGTTCGAGAGCAGCGAGGACGAGACGCGATTGAGCGAGGCCGAGACGATTCACGACGCGATTCGCTCCGCCTGCGCGAAACAGCCCGTCGCGGGCATCGTGGTCGCCGGCGACTTCAATCTCGTGGGCACGCCGAGCGTGCTCGATCGCACGGCCGCGGGCCTCGACCTCGACGGCTCGGAGCTGGATCGCGTGGACGCGTATCAGATCGACGGAATGAACAACGCGACGTGGCGCTCGACGGGCGACCGATTCGTGCCGGGCCGACTCGATTGGGGCTTCGTGAGCGGCGCGTCGATCGACGTGCTCAAGAGCTTCGTGTTCAGCGCAGAGGATCTCGCGCAGGACGCCGTCGCGGCGCTCAGCTTGCCCGCGTCGGCACTCAAGGAGCCGTCGGATCACCAGCCGCTCGTGATGGACCTGAAGCTCAAGGTCGCACCGAAGCCGCCGATCGCGCCCGCCGCCGCGACGACGAAGGAGAGCCCAAAGCCATGAGCGCCGCGATGCCCGGAGCGACGCGGCGCCGCGAGGTGCGCGTGCGCACGTTCGATACCGCCGACGGCGAGTTCTTCGTTGCGATCGAGCGATGCGGCGACCGCGAGCGCCTCGTCGAGACCGGGTGGACGAGCTTGCGTTCTCCGTTGCCATCCGCGTGGCGACGCGACCCGCGAGTGGCGCCGGAACTCGTCGCACGTCTGCGCCGCGCGCTCCGCGGCGAATCCGTCGACTTCAGCGACGTCGAGTTGCCGGAGGCGAGCCCGTTCTTCGCCCGCTGTCGGCGCGCCGTTCAGCGCGTGCCGGCGGGAACGACCGTGAGCTACGGCGACCTCGCGCGCCGCGCAGGAAACGGCGCGGCGTCGCGCGCGGCGGGACAGGCGATGCGTCGCAACCCGACGCCGATCGTCGTCCCCTGCCACCGCGTGATCGCATCGACCGGCGCGGTTGGCGGATTCGCCGGGGCGTGGGCAACGGCGTCGGGACCAGCGTGCCCGCAAACGGAATTGAAGACTCGTTTGATCGAGCGCGAACGCGCTTGCGCCGCCAGCGTAGCGGGCACCACAAACGGAAGGCGTGGTCGGAGCTTCGCTCGCTCGTTCTGAATCGCCGGCCCGGAATCGCCGATGGCTCGCACCGAGACGCCGCTCGACGCTGTGCCCGTGCTGCGCGCGTCTGCGGTACCCTCCCGCCCTTCACCCCGCACTTCACCCCGCTCCTCCGATTGAGAGATTCTCGATGCACTTGACGATGGTCGGTTCCGGATACGTAGGGCTCGTCACCGGCGCGTGTTTCGCCGAGACCGGCAACGACGTCGTGTGCCTCGACGTCGATCCGCGGAAGATCGAGATGCTGCGGCGCGGGGAGAGTCCGATCTACGAGCCCGGCCTCTCCGAGATGCTCAAGCGGAACATCGCGGCGAAGCGCCTGTCGTTCACGACCGACAAGGACAGCGCGTATCGAAGCGCCGCGGCGATCTTCATCTGCGTCGGTACTCCGAGCGACGAAGACGGCTCGGCGGACCTGAAGTACGTGCTCGCCGTCGCGTCGGACATCGCCGACGCGCTCGAGCGCATCGGCCCGACCAACCCGCCGAAGCTCGTCGTGGTCAAGAGCACCGTGCCTGTCGGCACGAGCCACAAGGTGCGCGACCTGATTCGCTCGAAGACGAAGGTGCCCTTCCACATCGCCGACAACCCGGAGTTCCTGAAGGAGGGCGACGCGATCAACGACTTCATGAAGCCCGATCGCGTCGTCTGCGGCGTCGAGAACGAAGCGGCGGGCGCGCAACTCCGCGAGCTTTACGAGCCGTTCGTTCGACAGGGCAATCCGATCTTTGTCATGGACGTGCGCAGCGCGGAGATGGTGAAGTACGCGAGCAACGCGATGCTCGCGTGCAAGATCTCGTTCATCAACGAGATCGCGGGCCTCTGCGAGCGCTACGGCGCGAACATCACCTCGGTCCGCGAGGGCATGTGCGCGGACAAGCGAATCGGCAACCAGTTCCTCTACCCCGGGCTCGGTTACGGCGGCTCGTGCTTCCCGAAGGACACGCTCGCAGTCGTTTCGATGGGCAAGTCGATCGGCTACGAGTGCAAGCTGAACGACGCGGTGCACGTCGTGAACCAGGATCAGCGCCGACACTTCTGGTCGAAGATCGAGGGCGCGATGGGCCCGATGAAGGGCAAGACGCTGGCGTTCTGGGGCGTCGCGTTCAAGCCGCGCACCGACGACATTCGCGAAGCCCCCTCGCTGGCGCTGATGCGCCGGGCGCTCGACGCGGGCGCGAAGGTCCGCGCGTTCGATCCCGTCGCGCTCGAGAACCTGGCCGGGGCGATCCCAAGCGCCGAGCGCGTACCCCACATGTACGACTGTCTCGACGGGGCGGACGCGCTGGTGATCTGCACCGAATGGAACGAGTTCCGCTCGCCCGACTTTGACGAGATCGCTCGGCGGATGCCCTCGAAGACGATCTTCGACGGGCGAAATCTCTACCGACGGCAGGCGATGGACGACCACGGATTTACGTATTACTCCGTGGGTCGCGACCCGGTCCGCCCCGTCCGCCGCTGACCGGCCCCTGCGCCGAACCGTCCGCGCGCCCCAGGCGCGCGGACGAATCCGGGCGACCGTCGGAGGTTCGTCATGACTTCGCCGAACCACGCGCTTCTCATCTGCTCGCATGACGGCACGCTGCGGCGGCGCGTCGTGCTCGACGCGCGGAAGGCGTATGCGATCGGCAGGTCGCCGCGGTGCGAGATCACGTTGCCCTCGGGTAGCATCAGTCGCCGACACGCGCTCGCGTTCTGTCATGCGGGCGTGTGGCGCTTGCTCGACACCGGCTCGCGCCACGGCATCGACTATCACGGCGCGTTCGTGCGCCGCTGCGAGCTCGCGCTCGGCGAACTCGTGGGCGTCGGACACGCACGCATCGGGTTGGAAGATCCGCGGAAACCCGCGCGGCGGACGGCGGGGAACGGACACACGAGCTCCGGTGGAGGTCGCTCGGCCGACATCTGGAACGCGCGCACGGCCGCGATGGCCGCGATCGACGACCGAGAGTCTCCGGTCCGCGGCACCGACATTGCGGCCACGGAGTTCCTGCTCGTGCGATCCGCGCGCGGGGACTCGCGCCTCTTCGATCTGAGCGCGGTCGACCACGCGACGATCGGCTACGACCCGCTCTGCCGTATCCAGCTCGAGTGCGTCCCGGGGCTCGCGCCGCTTCATGCGGTGCTGTTCCGAGAGCCGCGGGCGTGGACAGTGGTGGACGCGGGCGGCGGCGTCACGTCGATAGACGAACGATTCCTGCGACGGCGGCTCGCCGGCGACATCACCGTCGACCTCGGCACGTATCGCCTTCAGATGATTCGACCGCATCTCGTCGAAGGGCAATCGGGCGACATCGCGCCGCACGCGGTCTCGGCGTTTCTGCCCGAGCCCGACGGGCTCAGGATCGAACAGACCGACGACTGATCCCAACTCGAGCGCTCCGTAGCGCCCTCCGGGCGCACACTCGCTCGGGCCAGTTCGTCGTCTTGTGCGATCGTGGAGCCCGTGGAACAAATACGGTCCGTATGACGCCGCGCGGCGACTGCGGCGAGCGGGCGAAATGAGCGGCAAAACCCCTGAAAAACGACCGGTCTTGCACCGCGCTTCGGGCACAGGCGAGGCCGATGCGAGCGCGCGACGACCACCCGGCCGCGCTTTTGCCTAGAGAACTAGCGGTCGGACGTCGGGGGACGTTGGACGGGAGCCGGCGTTCGTCGGTGGAAAACCCAAGAAATCGCGGGAAAAACTGCAATCAGCGCTTGTCGAGCATCGGAGAGGCCGTTACATTTCGCCGCGTTCTGCCTGAGTTATTGCGGTTTTTGAACGGCGGATGCGGCTGCTGCTTCCGTCTCGAGTTGGCGAACCCGCGGGGAAACCGCTTTCCCAACCGCCTCACCAACCGCCTCACCAACTGCCTCCCCAACTGCTAGCCCAGCCGATCCCCAGTCCGACGCTCCCGCGCAGCCCGAATCGCCGCACGAACAGAGCCGCATGAACAGATAGACAGAACGACGACCAGCACCACCACCGACATCTGCACCCGACGACATGAACCAGGGGCATTCGACCCCGTTCCGTTTCCCCTTCCGTTTTCAGTTCGCGAGAGAAAGGACTCTGACCGATGGCCACCAAGACCAAACCCGTCAAGACCGTCAAGATCGTTCCGACCACCGCTCCGAAGGGCCGTAGCAAGGGCGACACCCTCAACGCCGTCGCTGGCGCGACCGGCCTGTCCCGCAAGCAGGTTCAGAGCGTGTTCGACGCGATCGGCGAAGTGATGAAGGCTGACCTGGGCAAGAAGGGCCCGGGCATCTTCAAGTTCTACGGCCTGATGAAGATGCAGACCGTGAACAAGCCCGCGACCAAGGCTCGCATGGGCAAGAACCCGTTCACCGGCGAAGAAGTCATGATCAAGGCGAAGCCGGCCAGCCGCAAGGTTCGCGTTCGGGCTCTCAAGAGCCTGAACAACATGATCTAACACGTCAGTCGACGACAGTGCACAGCGGCCCCGCGAAAACGGGGCCGCTGTCTTTTTCGGAAGCGGTGCACGTCACCGCCCGGAGCGTCGCCGTCGAGCGCACGCCCCTCGAACGCGCGCCCGACAGGCGAGATCGCCCGTGCGACCAACGACCTCTTCCGCGTGCGCCTTCGGCATCCTCAGCCGATCACGCCGCGCAGCGATCCATCCGCTGCGCGCAACGCTGCGATCGCCTCGTCGCGCGTCACGCCACGCCGACACATCACGATCGCGACTTTCAAGTTGCGCCCCGCGGCGTCGAGCACCGCATGCGCGGCCTCACGATCGAGAGACGGTTCGAAGTGCCGCACGATGCGAATTGCCCGATCGACGAGCTTGTCGTTGGTCGCGGCGACGTCGACCATCAGGTTGCCGTAGACCTTTCCGAGCCGCGCGAATGTCACCGTGGTGACGATGTTGAGCGCGAGCTTGGTGGCGCTGCCGGCCTTCAGGCGCGTCGACCCGGTGAGCACCTCGGGACCGGTATCGAGCACGATGCGATGGTCGCAATGTTCCGCGCGGGCCGTCGGCGCGCAGGTGAGAAACCCGGTGAGCCCGCCGCGCAGATGCGCGAGCCGGATCGCGCCGAGCACGAAGGGCGTGGTGCCGCCCGCCGCAATGCCAAGGAGCGCGTCGTCGGCGGAGAATCGCAGTCGATCCAGTTCCGGCGCGATCCCGTCGGGGTCGTCCTCCATGCGCTCGCTTGATCGACGCAGCGCCGCGTCACCGCCGGCGATCACGCCGACCACCTGACTCGGATCGCTCTGGAACGTCGGCGGGCATTCGCTCGCGTCGAGCACGCCGAGTCGCCCGCTGGTGCCGGCGCCGGCGTAGACGAGCCTGCCGCCGCGGCGCAGGCGATCGACGAGCGCGTCGATGAACGCCGCAAGATCGGCCGACGCGGCTTCGACCGCGCGGCGCACGGCGTCGTGGTCGTCGACCATGAGCCGCACCTGATCGACCGTCCCGAGCGCGTCAAATCGCTCGCTCGCCTCGTGGCGATGCTCGGTGCGCACGTGGGAACGATCGGGTGGAAGCGGCACGGTCTTGGCTCGCCGATTCAGCGAGTGCTCGCGACCGAATCGGTCCGATCGCTCATCAGCCCGAGGTGGCGAAGCAAGTAGCTCCACTTGAGTCCCTCGGTCGACGGGCTGCCGATGCTGTGGTCGGAGCGCGGGAAGAACATCATCTCGAACGGCTTGTTCTTCTTCTGCAGCTCGTCGACGAACTGCCAACTGTTCGTCACGTGCACGTTGTCGTCGACCATGCCGTGCAGGAGAAGGAGGTGCCCCTTCAGCTTGTCCGCGAGCGTGATGCAGGAGAAGTTCTCGTAGCCGTCCGGGTTCTCCTTCGGAGTGCGCATGTAGCGCTCGGTGTAGATCGTGTCGTAGTTGCGCCAGTCGGTCGGCGGCGCGCCGGCGACGCCGACCTGGAAGATGTCCGGATAGCGCAGCATCGCGATCAGCGTCATGAACCCGCCGTACGAATGCCCGGTGATCGCCACGCGATTGCGGTCGACGTACGGGCGCTCGGCGATCTGCTTCACCGCCGCGGCCTGGTCGTCGCAATCCTCTTCGCCGAGCGACAGGTAGTTCGCGGCCTCGAACTCCTTGCCGCGGCCCGGCGTCCCGCGGTTGTCGACGGTGAGCATGAGCAGGCCGAACTCGCATTCGGGCCGCGCCTGCGACAGGCGCGTCGAGATCTGACTGAACGCGGGGCCGCCGTACGCGGAGACGAGCAACGGGTACTTCTTCGACGGATCGAAATCGCTCGGCTTCCAGAGGATTCCGTAGATCGGCGTGGTGCCGTCCGCGGCAGTCAGGCGAACGAATTCCGGCTTCGTGCCGCCGACCTTGGTCCAGTAGTCCGGATCGCTCTGCGCGATCGTCGCGACCTTCGTGCCGTCGGCGCGGAAGAGATAGCTGGTCGGCGGAACGTCGACGAACTCGCTCGTCGCCGTGAAATAGCTGCCGTCGGGCGCGATGCGGAAGTTCGACCAGTGGAGGTCGTCTGGCGTGAGGCGACGATCCTTCGCCGCGTCGCCGTCGAGGCTCGCGCGATGCAGTTGCGGGTTGATCTTCGTCTCGCTCGAGCGAGCGACGTACCACAGCTCGCCGCGATCCTCGTCGACGCGCGCGATCGATTCCACCGGCCCCGGCCCGTGCGTGAGTTCGGCGATGCGCTTGCCGTCGAGCGACCACAGCTCGTACTGCGCGAAGCCGCTGCGCTCGCTCTCCCAAATGAACCGCTTGCCGTCCTTCAGGAACCGGAAGTCCGGGCTGTTCTTCTGCCACGTGGGCTGCGTCTCGGTGAGTACGACGCGACTCGCGCCGGTCGCCGGGTCGGCGAGCATCAGGTCGAGCTTGTCTTGCCGTCGATTCGTGCGCCGATAGAGCAGTCCGCTCGAGTCGGGGGTCCATTCCACTTCGTAGACGTACTGCTCCTTGTCGTCGCCGACGTCGACGTCGACGGTCTTCTTCGACTCGACGTCGTAGATCATGAGGCGGGCGATCGGATTCGGTTCGCCCGGCTTCGGATACGCCTCGCGCACGGTGCTGGGGCGCAGCTTCGTCCAGCCAACCGGCAGCGCGAAATCGATCACGTTGGAATCGTCGAACTTGTAGAACGCGAGTCGCTTGCCGTCGGGAGACCACCACATCGCGGTGGTCTGATCGAGCTCCTCGCCGTACACCCACGACGCCGAGCCGTACTTCACCTTCGCGTTGCCGCCCGTGGTGACGGGAATCTCGGAGTTGTTCTCCTGCAGGTAGATGTTGCCGTCACGGAACAGCGCGGTGCGGGCGCCGTCGGCGCTGACCGCGCGCTCCGACTGCCGTCCGCGCGCCGGCGCGGGCGGGCGCCGCATCGGCGCCTCGTCGGAGATCTCGACCGCGCTCGCGGGCACCTCGCCGCTCAGCGGCTTCACTTCGCCGCCCGCGAGAGGGACGACCGACCACTCGTCGCCGCGCCGGAAGTAGAGCTGACCGCCGGCGAGATCCCAGCGCGCGTCGCGGATGCGGTTGCCGCGCGGGCCGGACATCAGCTTGGCCTGAGCGGCCCGCACCTTGTCGGCGTGCGGCAACTGGTCGAACGGAATCCACTCGCGAGCGTGCGCGAGCGAGCTGGCGGCGCTCGCGACGATGGCGGCCAGCGCGAACGAACGAAGGACTCGACGCATCATGTCATCAGCGTAACGGCGCGACGGGTGCGGCGCGGGCGGTCACGCGATGCGCGCCGCGGCGCGGAACGCGTTCATGCGCTCGTCGAGCTGCGAACGATCGAGGCGCGCGAGCCGGTCGAGCGAGAAGCTCTCGATGGTGAACGACGCGAGCACGGTTCCCCACGCAAGGCCGGTCTGGATCGAACGGAAGTCGTCGCCGCCGTGTCCGGCGATCCATCCCATCATCCCGCCGGCAAAGGAATCGCCCGCGCCGGTGGGATCGACGACGTGCGCCTCGTCGGCCGGGAACGCGGGGATCGTCGCCGTACCGTGGCGGTGAACGAGGATCGCGCCATGTTCACCCTTCTTCACCACGACGAAGGCCGGACCCAGCTTCAGCATCTCGCGCGCCGCGCTGATCGCGTTCGCGCGCTCGGTGAGCTGCATCGCCTCCTGGTCGTTCACCACGACGCCGTCGAGCTCCTGGAAGAGCTTCAGCAGGTCGTCGCGCGCGATGTTGATCCAGAGGTCCATGGTGTCGGCGACGGCCATCTTGCGCTGCGGGAATTGCCGGAGTAGGTCGAGCTGCACCGCTGGATGCGTGTTCGCGAGAAACACGTAGCGGCTGTCGCGATACGAGGTCGGCACCTTCGGCGGCGCCTCCTCGAGCACGCCGAGATGCGTGAAGAGCGTCTCGCGACGATTCATGTTCTCGAAGTAGCGACCGCCCCACGCGAACGTCGTGCTCTTCGGTCTCGATTCGAGGCCCGCGAGATCGACGTTTCGAAGTCCGGCCAGCGTGGACCGATGCAGCTCCGGCCAGTCGCCGCCGACCGCGCCGACGACGCGCACCGAGGTGAGATGCCCCGCCGCCGCGGCGAAGTAGGCGCAGCTCCCGCCTAACACGCGCTCGGCGCTGGCTGCGGGCGTGTGAACGGTATCGATGCCGATGGTTCCGGTGACGATGAGCGACATGGGAGTGTGGAGTTCGAGGACGCGGGGGGATCGCAACGCGCGAGCAAATTCAACGCGAAGACGCGGAGCACACGGAGATCACGCGGAGAAAACCGAGCTTCGTTGCACCTGCTTTTGATCAACGGCGCGGCGCCGAATTGTTCCTGCATCTTCTCCGCGGCTGCTCCGCGGTCTCCGTGCCTCCGCGCTGAAGGACCGCGCCTGGGACGCTCACGCCCGCGCGGGCTGCGCCTCGGTCTTGATGAACGATCTCGACCAGCCGATCCCGATCGAGACGCCGACGAGCGCGCCGGCGGCGTAGTCAATCGGCATGGGAAACGCCAAGCGGGACAGCGAACCCTCGATGAACGCGCGGTCGAGCGAAGTGCCCTTCGGCAGCGTGAGACTGGCCACGACGTGCGCGACCGCGCCGACGAGGATCGGCGTCGCGTAGATCAGGATCGGCGGCGTGCGCGGCGCGACGATTCGCGCGGCGAGCCCCGCGAGGACGCACCCGACGACGACCGCTCCGAGCGACTGCCCCTTCGTCGGCGTCACGTCGATGAGCCACACGCCGACGACGACGAGCGCCGCGGCCAACTGCGACATCAGCCCCTTCGTCCCCAGCACGCCGTCGACGCGAGGCTCGTCGATCGGCGCCGCGTCGGGTAGCGGGCCGCTCACCTGGAAGACGATGATCGCCGCCATGCCGACGACGAGCGCCCACGCGAACGTCTCGGCGGCAACCCCGCCGAGCCCCGCCGACGAGAACGCGAGATCCTTGATCGTGCCGGATCGCATCGCGAGCAGCGCGACGCCGCAGCCGAGGACGAACATGCCGACGACGGCGTTGATGAGACGACCGACGACGCACGCGACACCGACGCATATGGAGAAGCACGCCGCGACCCACACGATGGCGACCGCGGGCGATTCCGCCAGCCGCAGCGTCGGTCCCGCGATGCCGCGCAGCGACACGGTCGGCCGCACCGCCAGCGAGAACACGAGCGCCGCGACGATGATCGCGACGGACAGAAGCACGGTGCGGCGAGAGGAACTTTGCACGCGGAGTTTGTAGGAGATCGCGCATCGCTCGGCAACTCGGCTCCGCTCGAACAAGCGCTCGACCTCGGTCCCGTATGATCCGCCGCAGCATGCCCGCCGATCCACTGCGCCTCGACGCTCAGCCACTCACGATCAACGACGTCGAATCGGTCGCCCGCCACGGGCGCTGCGTCGAGCTCGGTTCGGCGGCACGAACGAAGATGATTGCGGCCCGCGCCGTCATCGAACGGCAGACGACGGGCGACGAGAAGGCCGTGTACGGCGTCAACACCGGCTTCGGCTCGCTCTCGCGGGTGCGCATCGCCCCCGACGAGGTGCGCGACGTCCAGCGCAACCTGATCCGCTCGCACGCCGCGGGCGTGGGAGAGCCGCTGCCGCTTGACGTGGTCCGCGCCATGATGGTCCTGTCGGCGGCGAGCCTCGCGCGCGGTCGATCCGGCGTGCGCCCGGAGGTCGTCGAGGCGATCGTCCGCTACCTGAACATCGGGCTGACACCGGTCGTTCCGTCGCGCGGGTCGGTCGGCGCGTCAGGCGATCTCGCCCCGCTCGCGCACATGGCACTCGCGCTCATCGGCGAAGGCCTCGCGTCGGCGCAACAGCGCGTGCAGCCGGCCGCCTTCTGGCTCCGCACGCGCTCGCTCCCTCCGCTCGTGCTCGAGGCGAAGGAAGGCCTCGCGCTCATCAACGGCACGCACTTCATGACGGGCGCCGGCGCGCTCCTCCTGTCCGACGTCCGCCGCGCGTGCGACGCGGCGCTTGCGGCGAACGCCCTGGCGATCGACGCGTGCCGAGCGACCGACGCGTTCCTCGATCCGCGGCTTCACGAGGCCCGCAACCAGCCCGGACAGTCGGAGGTCGCCAGCCGACTCAAGGCGATGCTCGTCGGCAGCGAGATTCTTCCGGCGCATCGACACGACGATCCGCGGGTGCAGGACCCCTACTGCCTGCGGGCGAGTCCGCAGGTGCTCGGCGCGACGTTCGACGCGATCGCGTTCACCCGCGCGACGATCGAGCGAGAGCTCGGCGCGGTGACCGACAACCCGCTCGTCTTCGCCGACGACTCCAACGGCGCCGGCGACATCGTGTCGGGAGGCAACTTCCACGGCATGCCACTCGCGATCGCGCTCGACATGCTGGCGATCGCCATGTGTCACATCGCCGGCATCTCCGAGCGCCGGGTGAACTGGCTTCTTACCGCCAGCGACGGCCAGAATCCGGTGCGACCGTATCTGTCGCCAAAGCCCGGGCTGCACTCGGGACTCATGATCGCCCAGTACACCGCAGCCGCGTGCGTGAACGAGATGATGACGCTCGCGACGCCCGCGAGCGTCGGCAACGTGACGACGAGCGCTGGCATCGAGGACTACAACTCGATGGGCGCGACCTCAGCGCTCAAGGCCATGCGCTCGGCCCGGCTCCTCGAGAGCGTGATCGCGATCGAACTCCTCGTGATGACCGAGGCGATGGAGTATCAGCGCCCGCTGAAATCCGGCGGCGGCGTGGAGAAGACCGTCGCCACGGTGCGCAGCGCCGTGCGGAAACTCACCGCCGACCGACCCCCGTCGCCGGATATCGCGGCGATCGAAGAGCTTGTTCGCGCGGGTGCGTTCGGCGCGCACTCGACGTGATCGCCGGCCATCTCCGAGTTCACCGCGCGGGAGCACGGGCGGCATCGAGCGACTTGCAGAAGGCGTCGGCCACCAGGTCCTCGCGGCTGATGACGTCGTTCGCGCCGGCGTGCTGGAGCCAATCGCGCCCGGTCTCGGTGATCGCGAGGCCCACGATGTGCAGCTTCGGATTCATTGCCCGGCTCATCAGCGTGATCGCGACGCGGTCCGCGCCCTGGCTCAGCGTCACCACGAGGGCGGCCGCATTCTTGATGCCCGCGTCGAGCAGTGTTGCGTCCGCGCCGGCGTCGCCGCGAACCGCGACGTGACCGTGGAGCGCGGCCCGCGAGACCGCCTCCTCGTCTCGATCGATGACGACCACCGTCGATCCCTGCGCCGCGAGTCGTCTCGCCAGGTGGACGCCGAGCGCGTTGTAGCCGATCAGGATGATGTGGTTCGCAACGTTCTGCATCGCTCTTCTCGTCCGTCTGGTCTCACGAAGTTCCGACATGTCCTGGCCCACGAGCAGTTCGCCGAGCGCCGTCAAGGCGTAGCTGCCGAGCGTGACCACGAACGCGAACGACAGCATCATGTAGATCTTCTGGCTCTGGTTCAGGTCGCTGAAATCGCCCAACGTGGTCACGCCGTTGAACGCGTCCCAGACCGAGCGGAACATGCGATGCCCGACCGAACCGTCGTTCCGCGTGTCGAGCAGGAAGAGCCCCAGCGCGGTCACCATCACGAGCGCGATCAGGAACACCGTGTAGCGCACGACGCGGTGTCGAAGCTGCTTCGCGCGGAGCGCGGACGCACGATGATCGACAACGCGGATGATGGCCACGCGCGAAGTGTAGCTTCGCGTCGTTTCGTTCCCGCAACGCCCGTCCTTACACTGCGGGCATGACCTCGACGCTCGCACGCACGATCCGCGCGCCGCGCGGCAACCAGCGCACCTGCGCGACCTGGGCCGCGGAAGCGGCCATGCGCATGCTCATGAACAACCTCGATCCCGAGGTTGCCGAACGACCCGACGACCTCATCGTGTACGGCGGGCGCGGACAGGCGGCCCGCTCGTGGGAGGCGTTCGACGCGATCGTGCGCTCGCTGCAGTCACTCGCCGTTGACGAGACGTTGTTGGTCCAGAGCGGAAAGCCCGTCGGCATCGTGCGCACGCACGTCGACGCGCCGCGCGTGCTCATCGCGAACTCGAATCTCGTCCCGCATTGGAGCACCCAGGAGCACTTCGACGAACTCGCCGCGAAGGGCCTGATGATGTTCGGCCAGATGACGGCGGGCTCGTGGATCTACATCGGCACGCAAGGCATCCTGCAGGGCACGTTCGAGACCTACGCCGAATGCGCCCGCCAGCACTTCGGCGGCACGCTCAAGGGCACGCTCAACGTGACCGGCGGTTGCGGCGGCATGGGCGGCGCGCAACCGCTCGCGATCACGATGAACGAAGGCACGTGCCTCATCGCGGACGTTTGTCGAGAGCGCCTTGAGAAGCGGGTCCACGACCGCTACCTCGACGAAATCGTCGAGAACCTCGACGCGGCGATCGATCGCGCGATCGAGCTGAAGAAGAAGGGTCAGGCGATCTCGGTCGGCTGGCTCGGCAACGTCATCGACCTGCTCGCCCGCCTCAAGGCCCGCAACGTCGTTCCCGAGACGCTGACCGACCAGACGTCGGCGCACGATCCGCTCGAGGGCTACTACCCCGACGGCATGTTGCGCGAAGCGGCCGACGCGCTGCGCGCGAGCGACCCGGCGGAGTACCAGCGCCGCTCGCTCGCGGCGATGGAGAAGCACGTGCGCCTGATGGTCGATCTCCAGAAGATGGGCGCGAAGACCTTCGACTACGGCAACAACATCCGGCAGCGGGCCTTCGATCACGGCTTCCAGGACGCGTTCGCGTTCCCCGGCTTCGTGCCCGCGTACATACGCCCGCAGTTCTGCCTCGGGCGCGGACCGTTCCGCTGGGTCGCGCTCTCGGGCGATCCCGAGGACATCCGCGTGACCGACGAAGCGGTGCTCGAGCTCTTTCCGAAGGACGAGTCGCTCCGGCGCTGGATCAGGATGGCGCAGAAGCGCGTCGCGTTCCAGGGCCTGCCCGCGCGGATCTGCTGGCTCGGTCTGGGCGAGCGGCACAAGGCGGGCCTCAAGTTCAACGAACTCGTCGCCAGCGGCAAGGTCAAGGCGCCGATCGTGATCGGCCGCGACCACCTCGACTGCGGCTCGGTGGCGAGCCCGAATCGCGAAACCGAAGGCATGCTCGACGGCACCGACGCGGTGAGCGACTGGGCGCTCCTGAACTTCGCGGTGAACATCGCGAGCGGCGCGAGCTGGACGAGCTTCCACCACGGCGGCGGCGTCGGCATCGGCTTCTCGCAGCACGCAGGACAAGTGATCGTCGCCGACGGCTCTCCCGAAGCGGCGAAGCGCCTCGAGCGCGTCCTCACGAACGATCCGATGATGGGAGTGTTCCGCCACGCGGACGCCGGGTACGACCTCGCGAAGGACTGCGGACGTCGGCTCGGCGTGAAGATCCCGATGGCGTGAGTGGCGAGAACCGCCGGCGTCGCGAGCTCGGCGCGCGAGCGCCTTGCCCGTCGCGCGTCTGTCATGTACGGTTGTGCCAAATGCCGAACGGCCCCCAACGCAAGTCCACGGGCGGGAAGCGAACGTCGCGCGCCGACGCTACGCCGCGCCTTCGCCTCGCGCGGGTTCCCGGCGAGCCCGCGACCAGCGCGTACGCCGGACTGCTCGGACTGCGCGCATCGACGCCAGCCGACCTGCAGGCCCAGGTGAAGGCGGGCGTCGCGTACAAGGCGTGGGATCGCTTTCTCGACGCCACGACGCTGAGTAGCGCCGCCGCGGCGGAGCTGGTGCAGATCTCGCCGCGCACGCTGGCGAGGCGCCGCGACGAAGGCCGACTCCAGCCCGACGAGTCGGACCGCCTCGTCCGCGCCGCCCGCGTCTACGCCCATGCGATCGCACTCTTCGACGGAGACCGCACCGCGGCTGGGCAGTGGCTCTTCGCGCCGCAGGCCGCGCTCGGCAACGCGACGCCGATCGAGTACGCGTCGACCGAGGTCGGCGCCCGCGAGGTCGAGCGACTCATCACGCAGATCGAACACGGCATCATTTCCTGAGGCGCGATGGCTCGAGCATGGCGCATCTGCAAGCGCGTCCACGCCGCGACCGCGTTCGACGGCGAGGCGACGCGCCGCGTCGGCGGTCGCTGGACGAGTAGCGGCGTCGTCGCGGTCTACGCGTCGGAGCACCTGTCGCTCGCGATCCTCGAAGTGCTCGTGCATCTCGAGCGGCCGCAGGCGATCGCCGCCTTCGTGGCCTTCGAGGTGACGATCCCCGACGACCTCATCGACGCCGTCGACGCCCGCAAGCTGCCGAAGGAGTGGCGCGACTCGCCGGCTCCGCTGTCGGCGAAGCTGATCGGCGATCGCTGGGCGAGCGAGCTGCGCTCTCCGGTGCTGCGAGTGCCGAGCGCCGTCGTGCCTCAAGAGCACAACCTCGTGCTGAACCCCCTGCACGCGAAGTTCAAGAGACTCTCGATCGGGAAGTCGCAAGCGCTCGACGCCGACTCGCGCGTCTTCGCGAAGCGGTGAGTCAGGAACGTGATGCTGAACTGTCGTGCGCGACTCACCCGCGATTGAGCCCACAATCGCAACGACTCGCGAAGCCCGCAGCGCGGAGCGCGGAGGAAACGCTTAGGAAACGCTCAAGAGGAACAAGAGTCCGAGACACGAGCGATCGCGCGCCGTCTTGAATCCCCGTGCCGACCGCGCAGCCCCAAGCCACCCTCCACGTCTTCTCCGCGCTCTCCGCGCCTCCGCGCTGAACGATCAGCTCGTCGCCCGGCGCAGCCGATCGTGGATCGCGGCCCACAGGCCCGACTTCTCCGGCGGCCGCTCGACGAGGATGAGCGGACGATCGAGCGAGTCGGCCTGCCGCAGCGACTCGTAGAGCTTCGCCGCGTATTCCTTCGGGTCGTTCGGCATCACGATCGCCACGTGCGGCGCGGGCACGATGTCGGCGCTGAACGCGAGCACGGCGACGGGATCGGGGCAACTCGTGAGCCGACGCGCGAGACCACTCGCGTCGACGAGTTCGGCCCGCGAGCGCGGCGCGTAATGCCGCGGGCTCGTGCCGGGGCTGCTCGCCTGGCTCACGAAGAGCGGCTCGGCGATGTCGCCGATGATCGGCTTCAGCATCTCGACCGTGACGGCGCCGGGGCGGAGGACGACGGGCCGCGCGCGGCTGAGATCGAGCACCGTGCTCTCGAGTCCGACGACGCTCGGGCCGCCGTCGAGGATCAGCAGCTCGGGCTCGTCGGAGAACTCCTCGGCCACGTGCTCGGCTCGCGTCGGCGAAACGCGTCCCGAACGATTCGCGCTCGGCGCGGAAATCGGAGTCGCCGAGGCCTCGAGCAGTTGTCGCGCGACCGGATGCGACGGATTGCGCACCGCAACCGTCGAACGACCGCCGATCGAACTGGGCGCGACCTCGGCGCGGCGCGGCAACACCAGCGTCAGCGGCCCGGGCCAGAACGCCTCCGCGAGCTTTTGGCACCGCACGTCCCAGCCGATCACCACGCGCTTGGCCATCGGCACGTCGAGCACGTGCGCGATGAGCGGGTTCGAGCTCGGGCGGCGCTTGATGCGGTAGACCTCGAGCGCCGCCCGCTCGTTGAACGTGTCACAGCCGAGCCCGTAGACCGTCTCGGTCGGGAACGCGACCACGCCGCCGTCCTTGATGATGGACGCGGCCTTCTTGATCGCGCTGGCGTCGGCCTTGACGATTTTCGGCACGAGTGCGGTCCTGTCGTCGTGAAGGTGCGCCGCGTCACTTCGACGCCAGCGTGCCCTCGGTTTTCGGATCGATCACCTTGATCTCGATCTGGTTCATGTCGAGTCCCGTGCCCATGGCGCGGTAGAGCTCGCTCATCGCCACGTTGTACTCCGTCAGCGATCCCACCCACTGCAACTGCGCGCGGGCCAGGGTGTCCTGAAGCTGGAACTTGAGCTGGAGGAACTCGGGCGTGAGCGCGGCGAGCGTCTTCTCACTGACCAGGAGCGCCCGCAGGTTCTCCGCCTGCGCGAGCCGGAACGCGCGATTCTGTCGAATCAGGTCGTAGTTCGTGCGGACGTCCTGCAGTGCGTTCTTCACTTGGAGGACCGCGCTCTGCACCGACGCGCGATACGCGAGGACGGCCTTCGAGCGCGACAGCCGCGCCTCGCGGTAGCCGGCCTCCGCCGCCTGGTTGCCGATCGCCTGCGAAAATCTCGCGCCGACCACGTACTCGACGAAGTCGCCGCTCGTGATGTCGGAGTACGCCTGGCCGAAGTCGCCGTCGAGCCCGAACCAGCCGAGTCGACCTTCGAGATCGAGCTGCGGCAGTCGCTGGTTGTCGGCGACCGTCACGCCGATCGACGTGGAGTCGATGTTGAGGAGCGCCGCCGCGACCTCGGGCGACTTCTCGGCGGCCGAGATGATCGCCTGCCGCAGGTCCTGCTGGACCGGCGCGTCGACGGGCAGGTCCATCGGCACGATCGACGCCTCGCCGCCGACCGGCAGGTCCGGGTCGTTCATGACCGCCTTCAGCGTGTTGTTCGCGAGCTGCACCGCGCGCTGCGCTTCTATCACCGACGCCTTCCGCTGCTCGACGGTCGCGACGGCGTTCGCGTACTGCGCGAGCGTGGCGTCGAACTCGCGGCGCCGCGCCAACACGTCGCGCGACTCCGTTCCCACCTCCACGAGCCACTTCGCCGCGACGAGACGCTGGCGCGCGAGCGCCAGCCGCCAATACGCCGCTTCGGCGTTCGCGACCGTTTGCAGGAGCTGCGAGCGCATCTGCTCGTACGCGATCCGGTCGGTGTTGCGGGCGACGCGGATCTGCGCCATGTTCACGTCGGTGCCGAAACCTCGAAGCAGCGGCTGCACCAGCCCGAGGTTGACGGCGGTGGACCACGCGGGATCGGGCGAGTAGGCCGACGTCGGGAAGATCGTGTTGCGCGACATCGAGGTGCTGACCTCGACGCGCCCGCCGGTGACGAGCGGCTTCTGAATGCCGGTCGTGAAGGCCCATTCGCGGTTGTTGCGGAGCGAGTTGATGAGAACGCCGCCGCCGACCACGGTGCCGATCCCGGGCTGCGTCGATCGCGTGAAGTTCGTGTCGGCGAAGAGCGTCGCATCGAACGCCGCCTCGGCCTGGGCGAGCTGCGCGTCGCTGATCGCCTGCGTCACGCGCGCCGCCTGGACGGCGAGGTTGTTCTGCACCGCCTTCTGGATCGCGGTCTTCAGCCCAAGCTGCACCTCGGTGGGCGCCGCGACGTCGAGACCTGGTCCGACGTCGAGACCCGTCCCGCCCTGCGTCCACTGCGGACCGATCGCTTCGAGTTCGGTGCGCCGCGAGATCAGCGTCTGCTCCACGTCGGTCGACGCGGCCGGCGGCGGGAGCGGTGCGGCAGTCGTGGGAAGCTGGGCGAGTTCGCGTTCGAGCGCCGAAGTCACCGCCGGCCCGAGCCCCTTGCCGTCGTCCGCCGCATCGCGCGGTCGGAGCGGAGCCGAGCAGGAGGTCAGGAGGAAGATCGCGATCGAGACGGGAGCAACGCCGACGGTGAGCGGGCGGGGCATAGGCGGGCATGGTACTGGCTGGCGCGACGACGTCGGCTCCGAGCGGCGTGCGGCGCGACGAGCGCGGTAGACTCCTGCCATGCGAAACACCTCGACTTCCTGGCTCGTCGCCGGCCTCGCCGCGACCGCCATCTTCAGCGCTTCTTCCTCCGCTCTCGGCGCTGCTCCGATGCAGTCCGGCGCGCCCGAGTCGGCGCCCACCGCCGGTTCCTACTGGGCGGTCGTCAAAGGTGAGAACGTGATGCTGCGCAGCGCGCCGAGCGTGCAGAGCGCGTATCCGTTCGGACGTCTCTTCTCCGGCCAACCGCTCAAGGTCACGCAGTCGGAGTACGGATGGGCCCGCGTGCAGGCGGTCGGTCCGACCTTCACGAACGTCTTCGGCTACGTGAAGGCGAGCAACGCCACGCAGTACGACGCCGCGACGAAGACGCTGTCGATCGTCGGCAAGACATCGTTGACCGCGCCGAACATGGACGCGAAGTTCGCTCCGGAAAAGAGCTGGCGCGAACTCGTCCCGCTGAATGCCGGCGACTCGCTTCAGGTCATCGACGAAGTGAAGCCGCAGCCGGGCGCGCAGGGCGACGCCTACTACTCGGTGCGCTTGCCCGATCGGGCGTTCGGATGGGTGAACCTGCAGTTCCTCGAGCCGGTGCCACAGGCACAGGGCGAACAGTTCGAGCTGGCGCTGAAGAACGGCACCGCGTTCCCGTCGACGGGGCCGAGCACGACGACCGTCGCGACGCAGACGACGCCGACACCAGCGCCCACGCCGGCGCCCACGCCGGCGCCGACGCCCGCGGGAACAACGACGCCGCCGACCGGCACGCAGCCGACGCCGACCACCGTCGCCTCGGGGGAGACGACGCCGCCGGCGACGCCGCCCGCCAATACGACAACGCCGGCGCCGACGAATGCACCGACCACGACGCCGCCCGCAAACACGACGACGCCGATCGTGAACAACCCGCCTGCGGACAACGCGAAGCCCACGCCGGAGAGCGACGCCGAAGACGCCGCCCGCGCGCAGTTCGAGCGGATCGCGAAGGAAGTGCGTGAACATCAGGCGACGTATGCCGACCTCGAGCTGATCTGGGTCCGCGTCAAGAAGGAACCCACCGAGTCGGCCGAGCTCGACGTGCTGCGCGAGCGATACCTCGCGCTCGCCAACGACGGCGTCACTCCGGTAGGCACTCGCGAGTTGGCGAGGTCGCGCGCCGAGCAGATCGCGATGCGCATCGAGGTGCAGAAGAGCCTGCTCGAAATCGCCGAGATGCGAGCACGCACGAACGAACGTCGACAGGCGGTGGCCGACCTCGCCCTCGCGAACCTCAAGCGCCGCTCATTCGACGCGGTCGGTCGCCTGAATGCATCGACGGTCTACAACGGTGACCGTCTCCCGCTCCTCTACAAGCTCACCGATCCGACGACCGGCTACACGCTCGCGTACGTCGTGCCGGGGCCGTCGACGAAGCCGAGCGAAGCGCTTGGACTGGTCGTCGGCGTCAAGGGTCGGAAGAAATACGACGAGACGCTCGGCATCAACCTGCTCGCGCCCGAGCTCATTGAAGTGCTCGATACGACCACGACCGCGATCGTGACGCAGCCGTAAGACGTCGCGCGGAACGACGTACTCTCACCACCAATTCGAGCGCTCCGTAGCGCCCTCCGGGCGCACACTCGCTCCGGCCATGTCGCCGTCCTGTGAAATCCTGGAGCGCGCGGAGCAAATACGATCCGTACCACCCGTCGCGCGAAGCGACGCATTCCCGCATCGCAACTCGCGCCGCATGGCGCGAGTTTTTCATGCGCGACGATGGACGCTCCGCGCACTACCGGGCGAACGCGCCCAGCCGCGCGCCCGCGATTTCAGCAGGTTTCAGGCAGCAGACCCTCACCGTCGAAGGACGTCCGCAATGGAGCCTACCGGGATCGAACCGGTAACCTATGCCTTGCAAAGGCATCGCTCTCCCAATTGAGCTAAGGCCCCGGGGGACCATCGTAGCGGATGCGCGGGCGACTGTGGAGGACGACGCGCGCTGGGTCATCGGAGGAGCGCGAGCGCCGCGACCGCCGCGGTCTCGATGCGGAGGACGCTCGGACCGAGATCGATCAGTCGTCCGCCGGCGGCGCGAAGCTCGTCGACTTCGCGCTCGGTAAAGCCGCCCTCGGGTCCAATGCACACGGCGCACGCTCGCGGTTCGCGCGGCGCGGCGCCCGCGTCGAGCGCCGCGCGGATCGTTGCGGCGGGTTCGCCTCCGGGATGCGCGACGACGAGCGCGATGCCGTCGTCGGCGCATCGTCGCGCGAGCGATTGCGGCGTTGTTTCCGTTTCCAGTTCCGGCACCCACGGCCAGCGGGCCTGCTTGCACGACTCGACCTGGATGCGACGAATGCGATCGGCGCGGGCGTCGGTCTCGCTGACGACGCTGCGCTCGCAGCGCAGCGGCGCGAAGCCGGCGACGCCGAGCTGCGTCGTCATGTCGACGAGCGTGGAGAGGCGATCGCCTTTCGGCAACGCGCATGCGAGCCGGATGCGCCGCCCCTGCCACGACGCCTCGACCGTGCCGACGACGCGCACGACGAGAGCACCGTCGCGCGTGCGCTCGTCGCCTAACACCGCTTCGACCACGCCGCCCTTGCCGTCGAACAGGATCACCGAATCGCCCGCGCCCAACCGCTTCGAGCCGGTCGCGTGCTTCGCTTCGTCGCGCGAAAGAAGCCACGTGCCGCCGGGGGACGGGAGGTGGTCGACATGGAACCAGGGGGAGAACATCGGGCGTGCGCGAGTCGTTCGCTCGCGGGGCAACGCACCATACTCACTCGGCATCGGCCGCACCGTGCCGCGTACGGCGGTACCTCAGGGCCGGGGCGACTCCGACGCTGCGGCATTCCTACCCCGTCCACCCGCCGAGCAGGACAGCCAAGTCTGCGCCGTTCACCAACCCCTCGCCGTTGAAGTCCGCGCCTCCTGCAAGCCTCGCGATACCGCGCCGAGCGGCAAGCCTTCGCGCGGCTTGATCCGGCCACCAGGCGACCGCACGCCGAGTGGACCTCTGCGCCGGGGCGATCGCCCGGGCGGTGCTGCTCCGCCGCGGCGAGCGCCGGTGATGTCGCCAAGAGGCTCGTCGTCAGCGAGATCGTCCCCGCGACGAATCATCGAGCGATGGGCACGGCGGAGATCGACCGGAACGGCGATGACTGGCTGGATGGATTGAAGCGTGCAGTGAACGACATGCGCTGCTTCTCTTCGCGTCGCACCGAAAGTGCGCCGACCCTCCCGCCGGGCGGGACCAGCACCGTGGCGACGACGCGCCGGAACCGTCGTCGCTCGCTCGCGGCGTACGAAGTCCCGACCGAAGACGCGATTCATCATCGAATCTGGGGCGAAAAGCCCTCGCCTACGCCGCGTGCCGCTCCTTCGCCAGCTTCACCTCGCAGCTCTTGTTCGCCATCTGCTCGAGCGACCATCGAAGCAGGTCGCGCGTGGTCAGGATGCCGACGCAGGCGCCGTCGGCATTGACGACCGGCAGGCACGAGATGCCGTTGTTCAGGATCACGATCGCCGCATCGCCCACGGGCATCTCCGGCGAGGCGGTGATCATGCTTCGCGTCATGATCTGGTGCGCCCGCTTGCGCAGGCTCGCGGCGTCGAGGGCACGCTCCGACACGGTGTCGACGTACGGCGAGACGTGCCGCAAGAGATCGCGGTCGCTGATGATTCCCACCAGCTTGCACTGATCGAGCACGACGAGGTGGTGGAAGCGACAGCGCGAGAACAGATCGCGGATCGCGCCGAGCGTCGTGTCCATCGACACCGAAATCACGTGCTTGGTCATGACCTGGTCGACAGTCATTCGAACTCCTCCGAGCCGCGGAAGCCGCGCCGCCGCGCCGCCGAACGAGAACGTCGGCGCGCCGTCCGCGTCGCATCGGCCGGATTGCGCGAAACCGACGGCGCGACTCGCGTGATCCGCACAATCCGCACAAACCGAACTCGTGCGCGACCGCGCGACGCTTGCCGTCCCAACGCCTGTCGTCAGCCACCCGCTCGCAGGTAGACGTCGAAGCGGGCCAACTTTCCCTCGATCGTGCTCGTCGGCACGCCCATCGGCTCGGCGTGCAGCGGCCGCTTCACGACCACGCGCGGCGCCGACGCTCGCGCCACGGCAAAGAGCTCCGCTGCGTCGAGATCGTCTCCGACGATCGCCCGCACGATCTGCATCTCCTTCGGCGGCAGCGCGCTCGCCCGCTTCTTCGGCGGGTACATCGGATCGAGATACACCACGTCTGGCCGCAGCGCGGCGAGCTGCTCGCGAGCGTCGCCGACGCGCAGCTCGAACGACTCGCGGCGCGCGCGGCGCTGTGCATCGGCGCACAGGCGCGCGACGTCCGGCGAGCGCTCGATCGCGATGACGCGGAAGCCCGCCCGCGCCAGAAGGTACGCGTCGTATCCCAATCCCGCAGTGGCATCGACGAGCGTCGCGCCGCCCTTCGCGAGCTCTCGCCCGCAAGCGCGAACGAGCGGCATCGCGCGCAGCGCGCCGACGCCGCCCGGCAGCGCGAGGGACTCGAAATCAACCGCGACTCCCGAGCCCTGACGATCCTCGGGCCATCGCGCCTCCACGCGGCCATCCACCAGCTCGATGATCGGGCGCGAAGCCGACGTCACGATGCGGGAGCGTAGCGATCACCCGACATGCGAGGCCTCGCTCGTCGCTCCGCCGCGTCGATCGACGCGGAGCAGTCGGCGCACATTGGCCACCGCTACACTGCGGTTTCCGCCATCGAAAGGCTCCACCATGACCGGAACCACCGCGACGCGTCCATCAAAGCAGCACCGCGCCCCGCTCGCGCCGACGTACGAGAACGTGCTCGAGATGATCGGCAACACGCCACTGCTGCGCATCTCGCGCATCGACACCGGCCCGTGCACGCTCTACGTGAAGATGGAGTCGCTCAACCCCGGCAACTCGATCAAGGACCGCATCGCGGTGGCCATGATCGACGCCGCCGAACGCGACGGCCGGCTGAAGCCGGGGGGCCGCATCATCGAAGCGACCGCGGGCAACACCGGCATCGCGCTCGCGCTCGTCGCGTCGCAGAAGAACTACCGACTCACGGTCGTCGTCCCCGACAAGATGAGCGACGAGAAGATCTCGCACCTTCGCGCCATGGGCGCCGAGGTCGTCCTCACGCGCTCCGACGTCGGCAAGGGACATCCCGAGTACTACCAGGACATCGCCGAGCGGATCGCCAGCGAGACCGGCGCCTTCTACGTCAACCAGTTCGCGAACCCGGCCAACGCACAGGCGCACTACGAGACGACGGGCCCGGAGATCTGGGAGCAGATGGGCGGCAAGATCGACGCGTTCGTGGCGGGCGTCGGCTCCGGCGGCACGGTCACCGGCATCGGCACGTACCTCAGGGAGCACAACCCCAACTGCGAGATCGTGCTCGCGGACCCCAGCGGTTCGATCCTCGCTCCGCTCGTGAATGAGGGCAAGCGCATCGAACCCGGCTCGTGGCTGGTCGAGGGCATCGGCGAGGACTTCGTGCCGGACATCCTGAAGCTCGACCTCGTCTCGAAGGCGTACACCATCGGCGACGCCGAGGCGTTCCACGCGGCGCGCGATCTGCTTCGCAAGGAGGGCATTCTCGCCGGTTCGTCGGTCGGCACGCTGTTCGCCGCGGCGCTGCGCTACTGCCGCGAGCAGAAGTCGCCGAAGCGCGTCGTCACGCTCATCTGCGACAACGGCGCGAAGTACCTCTCGAAGATGTACAACGACTTCTGGATGGTCGACAACGGCTTCATCGACCGTCCGAAGCACGGCGACCTGCGCGACCTCATCGCCCGACGGCACCTCGAGCGCGAGGACTACACGCTCGATCCCGAGACGCCCATCGCGCAGGCCATCAAGCGCATGCGCATGTTCGGCGTGAGCCAGATGGCGGTGATCGGCGACGGCGACCGCATCGCGGGCATCCTCGACGAGAGCGACATTCTCATGCCGCTCGTGCGCGACCCGAACAACGCGCGACGACCCGTGCGCGACTTCATGACCAGCCGACTCGAGACGATCAAGCCCAGCGCGTCGATCAACGATCTCGTGCCCATCTTCCGCGCCGACCGCGTGGCCATCGTCGCGGACGACCAGCACTTCTACGGGATCATCACGAAGATCGACATGATCAACTTCCTGCGCAAGCAGCTCCCGTGACGCCCCTCAAGACCTTCAACACGGAGGCACGGAGGACACGGAGGGCACACGGAGAGATGCAATGGGTTGGAGGAATGCCCGGAGTTGACAGTGCCTTGAACTCTGCATTCTTCTCCGTGCCTGCTCCGCGATCTCCGCGCCTCCGCGCTGAATGAATTAGGCCGACGCCTACACGACTCACCATGTCCCACGATCAACTTCATCTCTCGTCCCGCTGCATCCACGGCGGTCAGCGTCCCGATCCCTCGACCGGCGCGGTCATGCCGCCGATCTACACCTCGTCGACCTTCGCGCAGGAGTCGCCCGGGGTCCACAAGGGATACGAGTACTCGCGCAGCCACAACGCGACGCGCTTCGCGTTCGAGCGCTGCATCGCGAACCTCGAGTCGAGCGGACTGAGCGAGTCGGACGAGCGCACCTGCGGCGGCTTCGCGTTCGCGTCGGGACTCGCGGCCACCGGCACCTGCCTCGAACTCCTCGACAGCGGCGATCGCCTCGTCGCGATGGACGACATGTACGGCGGCACGTACCGCCTCTTCTCGCGAGTGCGCGAGCGCTCGATGGGACTGAAGCCGGTCTACGTCGACATGACCGATCCGGCCCGCGTCGAGGAGGCGGTGAAGTCGAGCGGCGCGAAGATGATCTGGACCGAAACGCCGACGAACCCGACGCTCAAGATCGCGGACATCGCGGAGATCGCCCGCATCGGCAAGAAGTACGGCGCGATCACGGTGTGCGACAACACGTTCGCCAGCCCGATGCTCCAGCGGCCGCTCGAGCACGGCATCGACATCGTGATGCACTCGGCGACGAAGTACATCGGCGGCCACAGCGACACCGTCGGCGGCGTGCTCGTCACGCGCCGCAAGGACCTCGCCGAGAAGCTGCGCTTCATGCAGAACGCGATCGGCAGCGTGATGGGACCGTTCGACGCGTACCTCGCGCTGCGCGGGCTCAAGACACTCGCGGTGCGCATGCAGCGGCACTGCACGAGCGCGATGGCCGTGGCTGAGTGGCTTGAGAAGCACCCGAAGGTCGAGCGCGTCGTCTACCCCGGACTGCGCAGCCATCCGCAGCACTCGCTCGCGGGATTGCAGATGCGCCTCGACGGGCGCCCGGCGTTCGGCGGCATGATCACGATGTTCCTGAAGGGCGGCATCGCCGAGAGTCGGCGCTTCCTCGAGAACGTGACGCTCTTCGCGCTCGCCGAGAGCCTCGGCGGCGTCGAAAGCCTGATCGAACATCCCGCGATCATGACGCACGCGAGCGTGCCGCCGGAGAACCGCGCGAAGCTCGGCATCAGCGACACGCTGGTGCGCATCTCGGTGGGCATCGAACATCCGGACGACCTGATCGCCGACCTCGAGCACGCGCTGGCGAAGACGTGAACACGGTCGCCGTCGCCCCTACCGCGCTCCTCGCGTCAATCGCCTGGTGTGCAAGTCCGCTCTCGAGCGCCGACCTTCGCGACGGCGACGCGAAGCCCGAGTCCTCGATCAAGGCAATCGAGGAGATCGAGGCAATCGGGGGCTACCGAGTGGAGCTCGTCGCCGCCGAGCCGCTCGTCGAAGCGCCGGTGTCATTGGCGTTCGACGAGGACGGACGACTGTGGGTGACCGAGCTGCGCACCTACATGAACGACGTGCGCGGCACGGGCGAACTCGCGCCGCGCAATCGCGTGTCGGTGCTCGAGGACCTCGACGGCGACGGCCGCATGGATCGCCGCACCACGTTCCTCGACGGCCTCGTCCTCCCGCGCGGCGCGGCGCCGTGCCGCGGCGGCGCGCTGGTGATCGAACCGCCGTGGCTCACGTTCGCGCAGGATCTCGACGGCGACGGTCGGGCCGACGTCAAGCGCCGGTTGATCGACGGCTTCGCCGGTCTCGAGAGCCCCGAACACGCGGGCAACGGACCGATCTACGGTCTCGACAATTGGTGGGAGTTCTCGCAGCACGACGCCCGCATTCGGTTCGACGGCGCGCAGATCGTCAGCGAACGCACGCCGGCGCACGGCCAATGGGGCATTACCCGCGACGATACGGGGCAGCTCTACTACTCGCCCAACTCGCAGCCGCTGCTGACCGACATCCTGCCGAAGCAGGCGGCCATGCGCTCGCCGCGCATGCCGCCATCGGCGCTCGGCGCTTGGATCGGTCGCTCGATCGCCGACGACACCACGGTGTGGCCGTCTTCGAACACGCACGGCGTCAACCGCGGCTATCAGGAAGGCGTGCTTCGCGCCGACGGCACGCTCGCGAACTTCACGGCGGCGTGCAGCCCGTGCTTCGTGCGCACCGACGCGCTCGGCGCCGACGTTCGCGGCGACGTGTTCGTCTGCGAGACGGCGGGCAATCTCGTGGCGAGGTTTGCGCTCGAGGAGGCAAAGGACATTCCGCGGGCAGCGCCGGCGGATCGCGGCACCGCATTCGTCCGCTCGCGCGACGAGCGATTCCGTCCCGTGGCGACGGCAATCGGCCCTGACGGAGCGCTGTACGTCGCGGACATGGCCCGCGGGATCATCCAGCATCGCGTCTTCCTGACCGACTATCTCAAGGCGCAGATCGGCGAGCGGCACCTCGACGAGCCGCTCTCGCTCGGCCGCATCTGGCGAGTAGTGCCCGAGCGCTGGAAGCAACCGCCGCGACCGCAACTCTCCGCCGCGAGCGACGCACAACTCGTGAAGCTCCTTGCGCACGAGGACGGCTGGTGGCGCGACACGGCGCAGCGACTTCTCGTCGAACGCGGCGCGACGGACGTCGTGCCGACGATTCGCGACCTCCTGCGAAGCGCGTCGTCGACAACCACGCGGCTGCATGCGCTGTGGACGCTTGAGGGGCTCGGAGCGCTCACCGTGGACGACGTGCGCGGCGCCGCTCGGTGCAGCGAGCCGGCGTTGCGCGTGCAGGCGATGCGAGCGGTCGAGCGCCTCGCGGAGCCGTCCGCGCTCGCCCGCGACGTGCTTGATCTGCTCGCGCGCGACCCGTCGCGGCGAGTGCGCGCCGAAGCGGCGCTGGCCTCGGCCGTCTTCCGGCGCGACGAAGCCGTCGCGGCCGCGCAGCGCGAATCGCTGCTGTCGACCCGCGACCCGATCGTGCGCGATGCGCTCCTCGTCGCAGTCGGCGATCGTCTCGTCGACGCCCTGCCGAGCATCGCGGGCAGCGCCGCGAAGTCCCCTGCCGAAACGATGGACGAATCGAGCGCGTACGTCGTCCGCTCGCTCGCGCTCGGATCGGCGCAGGACCGTTCGCGCCTGCTGTCGGCCATCGCCGACTGCGAGTCGTCGGTCGCCGCGGCGAAGCTCGTCGCCGAACTCGAACGGGCGTTCGGCCCCGCGAAGGAGAACGAACACCGTCGATCCTTGGCGGAAGCGCCGCCGGCGATGCCGACGTCGAGCGGACTCGCCCCGCGCGTGCGTGCGATCGTCGATCGCTGCACGTGGCCTGGCGACGGGCGCACGCCGCCGAAAGGCCAGTCGATCAAGCTCACAGGCGTCGACCTCGGCGCCTACGAGCGAGGCCGCGCGATCTTCACCGCGTGCGCCGCGTGCCATCGGGCCGACGGGTCGGGCACCATCGGGCAGGCGCCTCCGTTGATCGACTCCGCCATCGTCGACTCGCCCGACGCCACGCGCATGGCCCGCGCGCTGCTGCACGGGCTGACCGGCGGTCGCGCTCCCGATGGATCGGCGTGGCCGACGATGACACCGCTCGCCCTCAACAACGACCAGATCGCCGATGTGATGACCTATGTTCGCAACTCGTTTGGCCATTCCGCGCCGCGCGTGCATGCTGAGGAAGTCGCGGCGGTGCGCGCAGCCCATGCAGCCCGCGCGCGGCCGTGGAACAAGGAGGAATTGAGCGATGGCTCTTGAAACGATCGTTGTCGCGGCGCTCGCCGTTTGGACAAGCCAAAGCGCCCCAGCGCCGGCGCCTCCGCCGTCTTCGGCGCCTGCCCAGCCGCCCGCGGCGGAACCAAGCGCCCCGAAGTTCATCGAGCTCTTCGACGGCAAGTCGCTCGACGGTTGGGAACGTCACGGCGGCGCCGCGAACTTCGTCGTCGAGGACGGCTGCATCGTGGGACGCCCGATCGCGAACGAGCGGAACTCGTTCCTCTGCACGAAGCGCACGTTCAGCGACTTCGTGCTCGAATACGACTTCAAGATCGACGACGGCTTCAACTCCGGCGTGCAGATTCGCTCGCGCGTCGACGGAACGGGATCAAAGGAGCGCGTGGTCGGCTATCAGATCGAGATCGATCCGTCCGAACGCGCGTGGTCGGCGGGGCTGTACGAGGAAGGCCTGCGCGGTTGGCTGGCGTCCCTCGAAAACAAGCCCGATGCCCGGGCGGCCTTCCGCCACAATGAGTGGAACCACGTACGCGTCGAGGCGATCGGGGCAAGAATTCGGACCTGGATCAACGGCGTCCCGGCGATTGATCACACGGATTCCGCCGCCTCGTCCGGCATCATCGGACTTCAGGTGCACAGTGTGGGTGGGGAAGCCAAACCCGTGAGCGTTCGCTGGCGCGACCTGCGGCTCGAGCCGCGTTCGGCGGAATCCCCGGTTCGGGCGCGATAGCCGGCGACCTAGACTGCGACTGCGCACCCGAGGAGTGAGCGTGGAGCTTTCGCGAACGACGACAACGACTGCGCTGCTCGATGCGCTGACCGCATCGAACGACGATGTCGTCTGGGGCGATTTCGTTGCCCGTTATCGCCCGGTGCTCGCGGGCATCGGGCGGCGACTCGGACTCGGAGAGGCCGACGCACACGACATCGCGCAGCAGACCCTCTTCGAGTTCGTGCGCGACCTGCGCTCCGGCCGCTATGCCCGCGAGCGCGGCAGGCTCCGCTCATGGCTCCTCGCGATCGCCGAGCATCGCACCCGCGACCTGCAACGGCGCATGGCGCGGCGCGAGGACGATCTCGGCTCGTCGATCCACGAGATCCCCGCCCGCGCCGAGCTCGTTCGCCTGTGGACGGAAGAGAAGCGCCGCAGCCTGCTCGGCCTCGCGCTCGAGCGACTGCGACAAGGCGGCACCGAGAAGCGCACGATCCAGGCGTTCGAACTGGTCGCGCTCCGCAACGTCGCGCCGGAGCAGGCGGCGATCGAGTGCGAGATGAACGTCGAGCAGGTCTACGTGGCGAAGAACCGCGTGACGATGCGGCTGCGCTCGATCGTGACCGAGCTCGAAGCGCTGTACGACGACGAGGAAAAGGACGAGAGCTGATGTCCGGCGACCGGGCATCGCCAGGCACGCCGACGGAATGCCTCGGCATGCGGGACCTCGAACGCATCGCGCGAGGCGACACGTGGGTCGACGCGACGCGCCACCTCGCCCAGTGCGAGCGATGCCGCACGACGCTCGCCGAGGTCGAGGCGAACAGCCGCTTCCTCCTGGACTTTGCAGCTGAAATCGCTTCAGGCGAACTACCCTCGCCGTCGGAGGCGCCGACGGACGACTGCCTGCCGCAGCTCGAGGGCTATCGACTCATCAGCGAACTGCAGCGCGGCGGGCAGGGCATCGTGTACCGCGCGATCCACGAACCGAGCGGTCGAGCGGCCGCCGTCAAGGTGGTGCGCGCCGGCTCGTGGCGACGCCGCGCCCGCATGGAGCGCGAAGCGCAATTGGCCGCGGCGCTGCGCCATCCCAACATCGTCACGCTGCACCACTGCGGCGAGCTCAGCGACGGGCGCTACGCCATCGCGATGGAGCTGGTGAACGGCGCGACGCTCGACGAGTGGTCGCGCAACGTCGATCGTTCGCCCGTCTCCCCGCGCGATCGGCTGCGCAGGAAGCTCCGCGTCTTCGCGCGAGTGTGCGACGGCGTGCAGCACGCGCACCAGCACGGCGTGATTCACCGCGACCTGAAGCCGGCGAACATCCTCGTCGACGACGAGGATTCGCCGCGCATCCTCGACTTCGGCGTCGCCCGCCGCACCGACGTCGCGAGCGACGCGGTGACGATGACGGGCGAGCTCGCGTGCACGCTGGCCTACGCATCGCCGGAGCAGGTGGCGGGCGAGCCGATGCGCGTCGACTCGCGCACCGACGTCTACTCGCTCGGCGCCGTGCTATACGAGTTGCTCACCGGTCGCGTCTCGACGCCCACCGACGCGACCGTGGCGCAGCTCGTCCAGGCGATCGCGAACCGCAATCCGCCGTCGCCGCGAACGCTGGGCCCGCTGCCGGGCGACGTGACCATCGACGCGGACCTCGAGACCATCATCACGACGGCGATGGCGAAATCGCCCGATCGGCGCTACGTCACCGCGGCGGCGCTGAAGGCCGACGTCGAGCGCTACCTCGCGGGCGAGGCGATCGACGCGCGGCGCGACAGCCGGTGGTACGTGCTGCGCAAGGCCGTCTGGCGAAATCGCCGCGCCGTCGGCGGCATCGCGATGGTGACCGTCACGATCGTGACCGCGGCCAGCGTCGCCATCATGAGCCGCCTGCATTCGTCCGCCGAGCGCGATCGCGCCGCGACCGAGGCGCGTCAGCAGGCCGCCGTCTCGAGCCTGCTGCGCGAACTCCTGCCCCGCGGCGACGCCGGCTACTCGGACGAGGAACGCGACGATGCCCGCCTCAAGATGCGGCGTCTGAGCGAGAAGATCGAGTCGGGGCTGTTCGGCAACGATCCGGCCACGGCCGCGGCGGTGCGCATCTCGCTCGGCGACGTGTGCGTCGAGACCGGCTCGCTCCGCAACGCCGAGGTCGAGTTCCGCAGCGCGGTCCGCATGCTCGCGTCGCGCAGCGCGCCGCGCGACGCGCAACTTGCGACCGCGCTCGATCGGCTCGCGGATCTCCTGGCGCGGCGTCGCTCGTTCGCCGAGGCCCAGCGGCGCTGCGAGGACGCCCTCGAACTTCGCGTCGGCCTGTTCGGCGAGAACCACGCCGACGTCGCCGCGAGCATCGGGACGCTGGCCCGCATTCGGCTCGAGCGCGGCGACGCGCGGGAAGCGCTTTCACTCGTGCGTCGCGGCCTCGCGACGTGCGATCGCGTGGGCGAGTCGGCTGACGAAGTGCGGGCGAGCCTGAGCGAAACGGCGGCCCGCGCCCACGCGCGGCTCCACGAGCCGGTGGAAGCGATCGCCGCGGCGAACGCGGCCCTCGCGTTGACGTTTCGGCGGGCGAGCGATCTCGCGCCTGAAACCGCTCGATGCATCGATCTCCTCGCCGATTGCATGGCCGACCGGCCGGAGGCCGCGACGCTTCATCGCACCGCGCAACAGCTCGCCCGCGCGTCACCGCACGACATCGACGGCGACAGCCTCGCGGATCTCCTCGCGCTGAAGGAGCGCCTGCTCGGCGCGTCGGACCCCGATCTGACGGAGACGCTGCTGCTCCTCGGCTCCGTGCGCCTCGATCACCGGATGTGGGACGAGGCGATCGCCAGCGCTCGGCTGGGACAGGAGCTGTCACGGCGCACGTACGGCGACGGTTCGATGTCGGAGAGCGACTTTCTCTACCAGGAGGCGGTCGCCACGAACGAACTCGGGCGAAGCGAGGAATGCGCCGCGCTCCTGGTGCGGCGACTCGCGATGCTGCGACCGCTGCTCCTTGGCAGGGACGACCTGCATCTCGCGGTGGTGACGCGCGAGCTCGGCATGTCGATGGCCCAGATCGGGCGGCGCGACGACTGCAATCGCCTTCACGAGGAGGCGGCGACGCTGCTCCGCGAGCGCCTCGGCAGTCCGCACCGCGAACTCGCGTGGTGCTACGCCCAATGGGGGCGAGCGCTCCTCGAACTGGGCGATCCCTCCGGCGCCACCGCGAAGGCGACGGAAGGACTGCGCATGCTCGAAGAGATCGATGCGTCGCCGCAGTGGCACTCGGGAATGATCCACTGCACGCTTGCGGTGGCCGCGATGCGCCAAGGTCGGTTCGACGACGCGCGCCGACACATCGAAGTCGCGCGGGCGACCGCGATCGAACTCGGCGACACGGCGATGCTGGCGCGAGAGATCACCGTGTGCGACGAAGAACTCGAAGTGCGCTCCGGGGAGTGGGTGCGAGCGGGGTCGTAGCGCGGCGCATACCAATTCGAGCGCTCCGTGGCGCCCTTCGGGCGCACACGCGCTCTCGCCGTCTCGCCGTCGGGTGAGATCGTGGAGCGCGTGGAGCAAGCACGATCCGCATCACTTCACGTTCACCCACTTGCCGTCGCGCCAATAGGGCCGCGCGGGGTCGACACCGAACGCCTCTTCGAGGTGCGTCGCATCGATCTCGACGAGCGGCCGCGAGCCGGTTTCGATGAGGACCGAACTCCACCCGCGCTCCCGATCGACGGTGCCGCTCGTCGTGGCGGCGGAAGCGAGCACCGCCTCCTCGATCGCAAGCATCGCCGCGTGCACGTCCGGCGGAGGCTCGGGGCGCAAACCCGACTTGTACGCGCGGCAATCCTCGCGGAAACGATCCGCGCCGCCAGGCGACCCGGCCCCGTAGCGGGAGAGCAGCGCGTCGACGTCCGCGGCCTTCACGATGCCGAGTGCCCGCGGTCCCTGGCCGCGGCGATAGAACGAGAACGCCTCGGACAGCGCGACGGCGGCCGCGACGCTCGGACGGCGCGTCGAGGGATCGGGCTCGCCGATGTCGGCTTCGGGCGCCGAGGCCTCGGCACTCAGGAGCGCCGCCAGCGCGAGCAGCGCTCGCTTCCGCCTGGGCTCTTCGCTGAGCGCGGCCAGGGCGAGCGCGCTCGACCTCGCGTACGTCTCGCGATCGAGCACGCCGGCGAGTCCGAACAGCGTTCGGGCGAGTTCCTTCTCCTGCGCATTCGTCGCCGCGTCGGCGACGTCTTCCGCCATCTCGAAGTACACGCGCGGCCACGCGGGATCGAGTCGTGCGAGTCGCGGCCCCCAGTCGCGCTTCGGCGTCGAATCCTGCGCCGACATCGCGAGGAGCGCAACGCACGCGACGAAGGCGAGCGATCGGAGAAGACGTCGCATCATGTCGCCGCTCCTGCACCGTCGGCGGCCGGTTCGAACCACACGCCATAGAGCCGCGCGATGGCTCGCTCGACGCTCAACAACTGTTCGGTGACCGCGCCGGCCCGCTGCCGCTGATCGCTGTTCTCCGCGAGGATCTCCGCGACCCGCTGCCGCAGCGCGGGCTTGTCGGCAACCGCCACCGCGCTCATGAGTTCGAGGAGCGAGACTTCGCCCGCGGCGCACGCCTGAACCGCGCCCTCGGCGAGCCGCTCGCGGACGTGTCGACGTCGATCGAGCTCCTCGAGCGGAGCGGGGAACGGATCGGCGAGGAAGATCGATCCCGCCTTGAGCCGCCACTGGTCGACCAGCCGCGACACCATGTGCTCGGGGCTGATGTCGGGGGGCGGTTCCTCGAACCCGATGCGGAAGTTCCTCGAGCGCTCGACCAGCGTCGCGGCGAGATCGTTCGCCAACGAGTCGATCGCGTGCGCGTCGGAACTCTGGAACGACAGCAGCTTCCGCAGGAGCGCCAGCCGCAGCGTGCGCACCAGCTCCGGCCCGCGCTCGAGCCCCGCCTGCACGCCGGCGACGCGCTCGATCATCGCGATCGTCGGCTCGGGCGTCGTCGCCGACGCCAACTGGTCCAGCAGTTCCTGGAGGACGTTCGCGCCGTCGGCGAACCGGTCGGCAACGATCTCCTGCGCGAGCGAGCGAATCTCGGTGGGCGATCCCCGCAGCGCCTCGCTCACTAACGTCTCGGCATCACGCTGACCGAGGTCGCCAGCGGCGGGCCGAGCCCGCAGGCTGCGCAACTCGTCGCGACGCTTGCCTTCGTCGCGACCGGCGGCCTGATACGCGGCGGTGAACTCGCCGTCGGTGCCCGAGGTCTTCCCCGCCGTCGCGAGCCCGTGGTTCTTCCGGTCGTGCGGAGCGCTGAGCTCGCGCTCGATCTCGGCGAGGTCCGCGAGTGCGAGATCCTCGTCGCCGTTCGTGAACGCCTGCGCCGCGGTGTTCAGCCGCGCGAACATCACGGTCGCGAAGAGCCGCTCGGCGTCGGTCGACCCTCGCAGCGCTTCCGCTCGCTCCACCAAGCTCTTCCATCGCTCAAGGTGTTTGCGGTCAACCACGATTCCGCCGCCGGTCGCCGATGCACCGCGCGGCATCGGCCAGGCCGCGAGGATGCGATCGAGCAGCTTGGCGCGACCCGCGGCGTCGGCTCCGGGATCGCACACGAACTCCGGAACGAACCACGCGGCGTCGTACGAGAGGTCGAGCAGGCTCGTCAGCGCCCACAATCGCGACGCGGCAAGATCCTTGTCGGTAAACCACACCGTCATGGCGTCGCGTGCCCGTCGCTGATCGGGCGATCGCTCGGTCCAGTCGACGGATGCGACGAGTCGGCCTAACAAGTCGCTCCCGGGACCGGCTTCCGAGATCACGAGGCCTCCGCCGAGCGTCGCGCCGATGGCATCGAGCCAGGCGGCCTGCAGCGCCGCACCGGATCGCACCGCCTGCTGCGCCTCGAACCATCGCTCCCAGCGACTCGCGAACGCCGCCGGATCGCCGCCGACCACGGTCATCGAGCGGGCGCCGCGATCGAGCCACGCGCCGGCGGCGCCGTCGAAGACGCTCATGCCCCGTCCCTTCAGGAGCGCGCGGCGCGGCACCATGGTCTCGAGCTTGTCGATCGCCAGCGCGGCGACGGCATCCGGCGACGACGGACGAGCCGCAACCTCGCCGAGCATGCCCGCCGCCCATGCGCCGCGCCAGGGGCCGAGCGGCTGGTCGAGGACGACCGGATCAACGTTCCAGCTCGCGAGGAACCGGCCTGCGACTTCGTCCGCCTGCACTGGCTTGAGCACGGCGACGCTCGCTTCGATCGCGGCGGTGCGACTCACCGAATCGAGCAGCGGCCAGCAGCGCGCATAGCCTTGCTGGAGCTGCTCCCAGGTTCGGAAGACCGATTCGCTCGGGCGATTCGCCTCCAACTGCACCTTGCGGGCCAGCGCCGCCAGTTCGCTCGGACCGTTCGCGACGTCGTTGAGCGCGGCCTTCGCGTCGCTCGGCGGCGCCGCGCCGCGCAGGTTCGGCGGCGACGGCCAGCGCACCGGCGTCACGACGCCTTCGCGCTCGATCGGAACGGGCGCGACCTCGGGTGGCGCTGCGCTGCGGGCATTCTCCGCGGCGATGATCGCGGCCTCGCGCGGCGAGGGACGAGGCTGCGGAGACGGCGACAGCGCGACGACGAGGAAATACGCGCCGACCATCGCGATGCCCACGAAGAAGACGACGAGCCGCAGCAGCCGTCCGGGCGTGTCGCCCGCGACTTCTCGAGCGAGCGCCTCGTCGAGTTGCTCGAACGCGATCGTGATGCGCGAGGGCTCGGACGGCCGCCACGGCGCCATCTGCGCGATAGCGGAGCGCGGCGCGCCGTCCTGCGGACGGAGCAGTCCGGAGCGCATCGCGGCGGCGAGGCCCGCGAGCACGCGCATCAGTCCGGTGCCGCCGACGCCGTAGCGCGCGGCGATCGCCAATAGCCGCGAACGGCTCTCGTGGTTCCATCCGCCGGCGCCGATGAGCGTCGCCAGCACCTCGTGATCGAACTCGGTGAGTTCGATGCCGCCGCGTCGTCCGCCGCGCGCAGCCGCGACGGACGCGTCGCGATCCGCCTGTTCGATGAGCGCGTCGGCGGCAACGTCGATCTCGTGCAGCAGCCGCTTCGCGCCCGGTTCGTTCGCTGCCGGATGGCGCATGACGCGCTGACGCTGCCGATCACGCGCGGCGCGAATCGCGTCACCGGACAGCGGTCCGTCGGGCAAGCCGAGCAGCCGTCGCGGCGGCGCGCCGCTCGCGACGCCGAGATAGCGCAACGAGTCGTTCACGGCCCGCCTCCCGCGTCGCGGTTCGGCGCGGCGCCGAGTTCCTTTTCGAGCGCTCGCAGACGATCGCCCCATGGCGACGGTCCGTAGTGCGGCTGGAGTTTCACGTGCTGCCGGAGCACCGCGCGGGCCCGCTCGGGATCGACGTCGGCGAGCAGTTCGATCAGCCGCACCTTGGCCCGATACCAGCGTTCCGACTCGACCACGCTCCCCGCAACCACCTGTCGCAGGCATTCCGCGGCAGCGCTCTTGTCGCCGCTCGCGGCCGACAGCGTGGCCAGCGTCTCGAGCAGCGCCGGATCCTTCGGCGTGCGCTTGATGAGCGCTTGCGCGAGCGCCAGGCCTCGTGCGGTGCGCTCCGCGTTGACGTCGGCGGTCGACGCCTCTGCGATCGCTTCCGCGGTGGTAAACGCAACCGCCTCCATCGTGGCGTCGGCGATCGCCTTGTCGAGCGACCCGGCCTCGTTCTCCGCGATGCGGATCAGCGCGTCGCCGGTCTGCACGGTCGCCGCGACGACGGCGCCACGATCCGTGCCGCCGGTGCCGAGCGAAGTGTCGCGCAGCCGGGCGGAGGCGTATCGGAAGACGTGGCGCCGCGCGAGATCGAGCGCCTTCCGCGCCGCCTCGTCGGAGGCATGCTCCATCGTCGCGAGCTGTTCCATCGCCGCCGGAAGTTGGTCGCGGGCCAACGCGAGTTGGACGCGGCGGAGCGTGAGCTCGTACTCGAACGCGGTCACGTCGAGCTTCTTCGCCCGCGCGTTCGCGTCGATCGCGGCGAGGATCGTCTCGGCGGCGGTGGGGTCGTTCACCTCGACCGACAGTGCGATCTCGAGCGCCTGTCGCGCGACCGCCGGATCGCCGCCGGGCAGGCCGTCGAGCGGATGCGCGCCGACCGGCGCGAGCTTGTGCATCGCGGCGAGAAATCGCTTGCCAGCGGCGGTCCGCTCGGCGCCGCGCGACTCGCGGAAGAGTCGATAGAGGCCCAGCACCGCCTGGCGCTTCGCGTCCGCCGCGCCGGTCGTGCCGTCGTCCATCGCCAGAAGACGCTCGAGGTCCTCGCGACGCGGAACGTCGGCGAGCGCCATGCGGCGCACGAGCAGCTCGGGCACCTTGGTGCTCGACGGATGGCGGCCGAGGAACGCGTCGATGCGCGAACGTAGGTCGTTCGCGAGTTCGGTGCGCCGATCGCCGGCGGGCATCGCCGCGACGATCTTCTCGAGCGACACCAGCGCCATCCACTCCGGCTCCTCGTCGCGCGGGTCGGCGCTCGCGGCGTCGGTGAAGAGCGTCAGCGCCTGATCGAAATCGCCTCGTTCGAACCGGCTCCACCCGGCCAGCGTGCGGCAACTCGCGATCGCGCTCTCGAACTGCGCCGCGTCCGACGCCTTGAGCGCGCTCTCGAACTGCTCCGACGCATCGCGGAAGAGGTTCGCCGCGGTCGTCTTGTCGCCGGCGTCCTTCGCGTTGCGGGCGCGCTCATACGTGGTCACTCCGCGGACGTACTGCGACGCAAAGCCAGTCGAGCCGATCGCGCGGTCGCCGAACCGTCTCGCGATGTCCGCGATCTGCGCCAGCTCGCGTCGCGAAGCCAACGCGGCGATTGCCTCGCGGACGAGCGATGCCGCGGCGGGATTCGACTCAGGCGCACGAAGTCCCGCGACGGCGGCGAGGCGCAGCCACGCGGTCGGCGTCGCCGGATCGGCGACGATCGTGTGCAGCACCTCGCGGGCCGCGGCCCACTCGCTGCGATCGGCGGCGATCGCGAGTCGCCACGCCGGAAGCTGCTTGCGCAGCGCGAGCGGCACCCGGTCGACGTCGAGGAGCGCCAGCCATTCCATCGCGGTGGGCAGCGATTCCGTGCGGGCCTTCGACAGCGCCATGCCCAGCAGCGTGTTGGCGAAGAACTCATTGCTGCGCAGGTCGAGCGACACGTCCTTCGGCGTCGGAAACGACTCGCCGGTGTCGATGATGCGCCCGAAGAGCGCCTGCGCCTTCTCGCCGAGCGAACGGTCGTCCGTGAGGATCGATCGGTAGTAGTGCGACCACGCCTCGAGTCCGAGCGCCTCCTGCGCCATGCCGCGGAACACGTCGGCGCGATCCACGATGCGGTCGCCTTCCACGCCTCCGGCGCGATCGCCGCGGCGCTCGAGATCCTTCGCCCGTTGATCGAGCTTCGCGCGGAGATCCGCGGCGGCCTGCGCCAGCGACGCGAGGGCGCTCGCCGCGTCCTTCGCGGCCGCGTCGTCGCAGAGCGCGACGCGATAGTCCTCCGCGACGCGCGACGCGCCGCGGTACCGGGCCCGGATCATCGCGAGACGCAGCGACTCGCCTCGCTTCGGCGCCTCCTTCTCGAGGAGGACCGCCGAGCGGCGCACGAGATCGTCGCGGCGAGCGGGGTCGTCTTCCTGCTCGAGGAGTTGCGGATAGACCTCGGCGAGACGATCGACGATGTGCTGGCGCTGCTCGCCGATCGCGCCGCCCGCGAGTTCGCGCTCGAGATGCTCGGCGAGGAGGCGCGAGAGCCGAACGCGGTCGAGATAGCCGATCAGCTCGTCGTCGGCGCGAGCGACCGCCGTCGCGACGAGCGCAACGACGACGGCCAGGAGGATGCTCGCGCTACTTCGCCGGCACATACGTCACCTGCTTGAACCCGGCGTCGCGCCCCGCCTGAATCGCGGCCGCGGCGAAGCCCACCGTCGGACCCGCGCTGACGCGCACGAAGAGCCCCGCCGACTTCTCGAGTCCCTCGAGCGCCTTCGCGAGCGACGCCTGGTCACGAAAGACCTGCGTGCCGAGCCGGTACTCGGGCCCCGCGTCGGTCGCGACGACTTCGACGACCTGCGGCTGGAAGTCGGTGGCCCGCGCTCCCGCCGAGGTCTTGTCGGCGGTGATGTTCGACGACAGCCGCGACTCGTTCACGCCGAGGCCCGTCGTGAAGAGGAAGAACGACAGCAGGAGGAACACGGCGTCGATCATCGACGCCATGTTCAGCGTGGGCTTGTCGTCGCGAATTCGTCGGCCTCGGATGCGCATGACTTCGATGGTCAATGTTCGGGCGGACTCGTCGCCAGGCGAATGGCCTTCACGCCGGCGCGCTCCAGCGCACCGAGCACCGCGTTCAATCGCTGCGTCGGCGCCTTGGTGTCCGCGCGCACGAGCGGCCGGAAGCTCGCCGCGCCGCCGCCCTGTGCCGACGGCGAACTCGCCAGGTCCGCGGCGAGCGCCTCGAGCTCGTCGAGCGTCACGACGCGCTCCGCAACGCGGATCTCGCCGTTCGCCGCGACGTTCACCGTCATGCCGGCCTGTTCCTTCGATCGCTCCTGCTCGCCGCGCTCGCGCGGCAGATCGATGTCGGCTCTCGACATCTGCGCCATCCGTGCGGTGACGAGGAAGAAGATGAGCAACTGGAACACGATGTCGATCATCGGCGTCATGTCGATGGCCAACACGCGATCGCGCCGCACGTCGCGTCCGAATCTCATGCCTTCGCTCCCGCCATCTGCGCGGGCCGCGCCGGCGCGGGCGCCGCGCCGCCCTCGAGCAGCATCGAGAGTTCCTCGAGGCGCTGGCTCGCCTCGGAGGCGATGTTGTCGATTCGATTGCGGAAGAAGGTGAAGATCGTCACGCAAGGGATCGCGACGACGAGTCCCTGGAACGTGGTGATGAGCGCGATCGAGATGTTCGCGGCGAGCTGCTCGTAGTAGCCGGCGTTGCCGGCGGCGCTCGTCGCCACCGTGTCGAACGCGCCGATCATGCCCTGCACCGTGCCGAGCAGTCCGAGGAGCGGCGCGACGCTGCCGATGACGCCGATCGCGTCGGTCGAACGGTAGAGCCTCGCGGTTTCCTCCGCGCCGGCCTCCTCGAGCGCGTTCTTCAGCTCGAAGGCGCCGAACGCGGAGCGGAGGTACCTCGTGAGTCCCGCGGCGAGGATGCGCGTGACGTAGCAGTCGTTCGCGGGCAACACGCAGTACTCGAGCGCGGTCTCGGTCTGGCCGTCGGCGAGCATGCCCTTGAGCGCCTTGAGCCGCTCGGGAGGAATGAGCGCGTCGCGACGGATCTGCAGCGCGTGAATGACGACGAGCGCGACCGCCGCGATCGAGAGCGCGACGATCACGTAGCCGATCGGGCCGCCGCCGGTGATGAACTTGAGGAGCGTCGTGCCGGCGCCGCCCTGCGGCGCGGCTGCGGCTCCGGCTCCGGCGGCGGCGGCGGCGTCTGCGCCGCCCGACGCATCGGCGCCGCCTTGGGCGAGGATCGCGATCGAGGCGAGTGTGTTCGTGAAGGGCATCATGGTGAGGTACGGAATCGGCGCACGCTTACGGCGTGCCGGTGGTTGACGTTGGCGCGGAGGCGGGCGATCGCGCGGGGGTCGTCGAAGGCGCGGAAGCGCGACGCCCGCCGAGACGCTGTCGTTCGCGCTCGAGCGCCGCGGCGCCTTCGGCGTCGCCGAGCTGCTTGAGCGCAGGGATCGCCAGATCGAGCGAGCTGCGCACGAGCCTCGGAGGCGACGTCGGCTGCGCCGCGACGCGCAGGAGCGCGAGCACGCCGTCGATCTTGCGGGCGCGGTCGTCCGACGCCACCTCGGCACGACCGATCGCATGGTTGGCCCACGCGCGAGCCCAGTCGGGGAGCGGCTTCGTCGCGGCCGCCAGGTCCTTCGCGGCCCGGGCCCGCACCGCCTCGTCGCCGCTCTGCAACCGGGCGATCGCGTGCAAGAACGCCACGCCGGCGGCATCGTCCTTGCGTGCGTCTTCCTTCGGCGGCACGCCGCGCAGGAGATCCGAGTAGAGCGCGGCGAGCCGCGCGACGATCGCATCGGAAATCGACAGCGCCGCGAGTTCGTCGGCGACGGCCCGAGTGCGATCGTCCGGCGTCCAATCAGGCGCGAGTTGCGGCGCGAGCAGCGTCGCGTCGTCGAGGACCGGAGACAGCGCCGCGAAACGATCGGTCGCGACGCCCGCGCGTCGCAGGCGCGCGGTCTCGATCGCGGGGACGATCGCCTGGAGCCAGTCGTTCGACGCGAGTCGGCATCGCAGCACGCCTTCCGCGACGATCAGCGCGGTCTCCGAGGTGGTGCCGCGAAAGCGGTCGAAGTGCTTTTCGAAGAGCGGCCGCGCCGCCGCGAGATCGCCGCGCTGCACGCGCGATCGTGCTCGCCACAGGTCGTCGGCGACCTCCATCATCGGCGCGAGGTCTTTCGCCGCCTCCGCGCCAGACACCGAGCGCACCATGTCCCACGCGATCATGCTCGAGACGCCGCCGACGCGCGTCACCCGCACGCCCTCCGGTTCGATTGAGACGCGCTCCGCGTTGATCGGCGGCTGCGCGCCGCGCAACTCGACGACCGCGCCGAACCCCGTCGCGCCGCCGAGCGCGGCAGCGAGCCCGCAGACGATCGCGACCACGGTGCGGAGTCGGCTCATGGGAGTCCCGCCACGGGCACGAATCGGAACGTGCCCTCGTTTTCGCGGGCGATGCGCCGCAGCGTTTCCTGACCGGCGTCCGACGAGAACGCGATGCAGTGGATCACGACCTTTCGCTTGCCGTTGCCGCCGTTTCGGGAGGCCAGGTACTCGGGCATGTGCGGCGGAATCTCGCCGTCGGTCAGGAAGAAGATGATGTCGGGCGGCGGATTGAGCGTGAGCGCCCGCTCGAACGCGGGCCCTGGATCGGTGCCGCCCATCGGGCCCTGTTCGTCGAGCCAGCGGCGCAGCCGCGCGACGTTCGACGGCATCGCCCGCGAGTAGCCGTCCTGTGTGGGCGGCTCGATCGTGTGATCGGAGTACAGGTAGACCGCGAATGACGCGAAGTCGGGCAGCGCGGAGATCGATCGCTTCAACTCGTCCATCGACACCTGCATGCGGGCGCCGGTCGACATCGAGCCCGACACGTCGACGATGTATGCGAAGCGCGTTCCTCGTCCTCCGACGCCGAAGAAGCTCGTGCCGCCGCCGCCGCCGCCCGGTCCGAGCCCCGTGCCGCCGCCCGGCGCTCCGGCGCCGACGGGTCCGCCGCCAGCGGCCTCGAGCGCGCCGCTGCGCTGCTGATCGAGACCGACGCTCGGCTGCGTCGCCTCGAGACTCGCCGACGCGTCACTCGCTGCGGCGGCCGCCGAGTCGGCGATCGAGAGGTCCTCGGAGGTCGAGAGTCCTTCGGCGAGGCGCTCGTCGTTCAGGACGCCCAGTTCGAACACCGTGCCCGGCGGCGATGCCGCGATCGGTCCGGGCAGATAGATCGTCGCGAGCCACAGGATCAGCAGGATGTGAATCGGAAGCGAGATCGCCAAACCGAGCAGCGTGAGATGCACGCGCCGCTGCCGCAGGAGTCGCAGTCGCTCCTCGTGCAGCGCCTCGAGCTCGGCCCGCAGTCGATCGGCCGCGTCCGCGGGGCGGTAGCCGGGTCCCGATCGCACGGGACGTCTGGCCATGGACGATGAAACGGAGGAAGGTGCTGCCACGCTCTCGGACTCCGCAGGTTTCGAGGACGCCTGCGTCGTCGACTCCTACGGAGTGTTCTACGGGATTTGCGCCGGAATCGTTGCCGGTTCGTGCGAATCGGCGGCGCAGAGTCGCACCACGCGCTTGCCCCTCGGGGGCCTGTCGGTTCAAATCCGCCTTCGCGCCCCGCCGAGACCCACATGACCGCCGTTCACCCAACTCCGGGGTCCCAATCCGTGCCCGCCGCCGCTCCGACGGGTGTTCCCGACGGTGACGCAGCGGCGCGCCCGCGCCGGGTAGTCCTCAAGATCTCCGGCGAGTCGTTTGCCCCCCCGGGACAACTCGGTATTTCGCCTGACGAACTCGGCCTGATCGCCGCCGAAATCACCTCCGCGTGCGAGACCGGCGCACAGATCGCGGTGGTCGTCGGGGGCGGCAACATCGTGCGCGGCGCCCAGTTGGCGAACCGAGCGAGCATCGACCAGTCGACCGCCGACTACATGGGCATGCTGGGCACGGTCATCAACGGCTTGGCGCTGAAGGAAGCGTTGCAGGCCCTCGGCCGCGAGGCCCGCGTCCTCTCCGCGATCAACGTGCCGGCCGTGGCCGAGCCGTTCATCCGCGGCCGGGCGATCCGCCACCTCGAGAAGGGACGCGTCGTCATCCTCGTCGCGGGCACGGGCAATCCGTTCTTCACCACCGACACCTGCGCGTCGCTACGGGCCATCGAGCTCAACGCGGACATCCTGCTCAAGGCCACGAAGGTCGACGGCATCTACACCGCCGACCCCAAGAAGGACCCCGCTGCCAAGCGATACGACGCGCTCACGTTTGCTGAAGCCATCGAGCGGCAGCTCGGCGTCATGGACCTCACGGCGATGACGATGTGCATGGAGCGCAACCTGCCCATCTGCGTTTTCGACTTCAAGTCGAAGGGGAACATCCGAAAGGTCGTCGCGGGCGCCCGCATCGGCACGCTCGTGACGAAGTAGGCACCGCCGCGCCGCGCACGCCACCTTCGGCGGCGCGGCCCCGCACTCCCCTCTGGCTCATTCCATCCCATTCCTGAGCGACACCACCCATGGACCTCGACACGATTCTCCTCGAGTGCGAAGACAAGATGACCAAGTCGGTCGACTACCTGAACCGCGAGCTTCGCGGCATGCGGACAGGTCGCGCGACGACGGCGCTCCTCGAGTACGTCAAGGTGGACTATTACGGAAGCCAGACGGACCTTCGCGAACTCGCGGGCATCACGGTTCACGAGGGCACGCAGCTCGTCGTGAAGCCGTTCGACCCCAGCAGCAAGCAGACGATCGTGAAGGCCATCGAAACGGCCGGGCTCGGCCTCAATCCGATGGTCGAAGGGCAGATCATCCGAATCAACGTTCCGCCGCCGTCCGCGGAGCGCCGGAAGCAGCTCGTCGGACAGGTTCGCAAGATGGCCGAGGAGCAGAAGGTCGCGATCCGCAACGAGCGGCGCGACGCAAACAAGCACATCGACATGCTGGTCGCCGACAAGAAGAATCCGATCTCGGACGATCAGGCGAAGGGCAGCAAGGACGAGGTCGATGAACTGACGAAGAAGTACACCGCGAAGGTGGACGACATCTCGAGCAAGAAGATCACCGAGATCGAAGAAATCTGACCCTCGGAAATATCGAATCGGGGACGAGCGTCGAGCGAACGCGATCGCGACCCGAATCGCCGCTCGGGCAGTCGTCCCTCGCGCGTCGACACGCGGACTCCACCCATGCTGACCCTGATGAGTCTGATCTCCTCGCTCGCGGCCGCAGCCGCGCAAGGCACCGCTCCCGCGACCGACCTTCCCACGGTGATCGTCGATCGCGACAACACTCGCGTCGCCTCGTCGTGCCGACTCGCGTTCGCCGGCGACTTCATCGGCGACGACGACGGCAACGGCGTGGTGCAAGTCGTCGGTGACGGCATCGTGGTCGATCTCGGCGGCGCACGGCTGCGCGGCGCGCCGGCCGGCTCGCCGCCGGACAGCCTCGCGGGCCGCGGGATCGTGGTGACGGGCAAGAACGTGACGCTGCGCAACGGTGCGGTGAGCGGCTTCCGCGCGGGCGTCGTCGCGACGAACTGCGACGGATCGACGTTCGAGCAGCTCGACCTGTCCGGCAACTACGCCATGCGCCTTCTCTCGACGCCGAAGGAAGAAGACGGCGCGGACTGGCTCTGGCCACACAAGAACGACAATCGCGAGTGGGTCACGCGCTACGGCGCCGGGCTCGCGATCGAGCGATCGACCGGCGTCACGGTGCGCGACGTCGTGGTGCGCGGCACGCAGAACGGACTGATCCTCGATCGGGTCACCAAGAGCAAGATCTACGACAACGACTGCTCGTTCCTCTCGGGCTGGGGACTCGCGATGTGGCGCAGCTCGGACAACGTGATCGCCCGAAACGCGTTCGACTTCTGCGTGCGCGGCTACTCGCACGGCGTGTACAGCCGCGGCCAGGACTCCGCGGGCATCCTCATGTTCGAGCAGTGCTCGAGGAACACGATCGCCCTCAACAGCGCGACGCACTGCGGCGACGGCGTCTTCGGCTTCTGCGGCCGCGAGGCGCTCGGCGAGGATCCGCCGCCGGCGGACGCCGCGGCGGACTTCTACAAGCGGCGAGGCTCGAACGACAACAAGTTCTTCGGCAACGACTTCTCGTTCGCCGCCGCGCACGGCTTCGAGATGACGTTCTCCTTCGGCAACGTGCTGGAGCTGAATCGCTTCGAAGGCAACGCGCTCGCCGGCGTGTGGGGCGGCTACTCGCAGGAGATGCGAGTGGCGTTCAACACGTTCGCGAAGAACGGCGGACCGGTCGGCCCCGGCGAGGGCGGCGGCGTCGACATCGAGCACGGCTCGAAGAACGTGATCGTCGGCAACGACTTCACCGACGAGGCCGGCGCCGTCGAGTTGTGGTGGGACGACGACGCCAACCTGCTGAACCTCGCGGGCGTGAAGGCGAACGGCGCGGCTAGCCGCGACAACGTCGTCGCGAAGAACACCTTCACCCGCTGCGGCATCGGCATCCAACTGCGCGGCACCACCGACACGATCGAGTTCGGCAACACGTTCGTCGACACGAAGACGCCGATGGTCGTCGACGAGAAGAGCACGACGAAGTCCGGCCCGCCGCCGACGGTCGGCGAACCACCGGTCCTCGCGGACCTCGTGCGTGACCTTCCGGGCACGAAGACGCCGGTCGGCGCTCGCGCGTCGCTCGGTGGTCGCGAGGCGATTCGAATGCTCGCGTTCGGTCCGTGGGACGGCGTGACCCCGACGCTCTACCTCGCTCGCGCGACGCCCGCGCGCGCGTGGTGGCGACTGGTCGGCGCGACGACGCAGAAGGGCTCGATGCTGTACGGCGGCGGTCCGTTGCGCGTGAACCCCACGTCGCAGCCGTTCGAGTTCCGAGTCGACGCGGAGCAATCGGGATTCGTGATGCCCTACGAGATCCTGGTCGAGCACGACAAGGGCCAGACCACCGAGCGCGGCTGCATCATGCTCGCCGATTGGCGCGTCTCGTTCTTCCCGAGCCCCTGCGATCCGCGCGTCGATCACGACACGTGGCGCGCCGGTGCGACCAGCGCCGAGTCGGTCGTCATCGAAACGCCGTTCATCGACTTCAAGTTCGGCGACGAGGGTCCGTCGTCGCTGAAGCCCGACGGCGAGGCCTCCGACCTGCTCGCCGCGTCGCATCTGCCGCGCGACGGGTTCGGCACCATCGCCGTCGCCCGCGCCGAGTTTCCGAAGGGCCGCTACGTGCTGCGCGTCGTCGCCGACGACGGCGTGCGAGTGAAGGTCGACGGCAAGACGGTGATCGACGACTGGGACCGGCACACGGCGCGCGAAGCCCGCGCGGAAGTGGTGATCCCCGAGCGGAAGGAAGTCGAAGTCGAGATCGAGCACTTCGACATCGACGGCCCGGCGACGCTCACCTTCTACATCGACGGCCAATCCGACTTCCTCAATCGCGTGCGTCCCCTGCATTGACTGGCCGCGCGCCGCCGCCGACACTCCCGGCATGCGGTGCCCCTACTGCGGCCATGACCACGATCGCGTGATCGACAGCCGCGGCGCCGAAGATGGCGGCGCGATCCGTCGTCGTCGCGAGTGCGAGCGCTGCAACAAGCGGTTCACCACCTATGAGCGCGTCGAGCGCACCGAACGACTGTTCGTCATCAAGCGCGACGGCACGCGCGTTCCCTTCGACGCCGAGAAAATCCACCGCGGCGTGATCGCGGCCTGCGGCAAGCGCCCGATTCCCACGCAGCGCAAGGAGGAGCTCGTCAAGACGATCGAGGACGAGTTGCATCGCGAGTTCGAGCGGGAAGTCGAGAGCAAGGAAATCGGTCGCCGCGTCGCGGCCCGCCTGCGCGAGCTCGATCCGATCGCGTACATCCGATTCGCGAGCGAGCACTACGACTTCCGGTCGCTCGCCGACCTGGAGCAGGAACTCGACGCGCTGCGGCAGCGGCCGCCGAACCTGCCCAATCAGGAACAACTGTTTCCGAGCGCCTGACCGAGTGACGCGGCAGGCGTCGATGGACGAGAGCGCGTCTCGCGCTCCGATACCATGCCCGTCCCATGCCGCGCATCACCCTGCCAGACGGAACCGCCAAGGAGTTCGCATCGCCCGTGACCGCGGGCGAAGTCGCCGCGTCGATCGGCGCCGGCCTCGCGAAGGCCGCGCTCGGCGCGAAGATCGACGGCGAGCTCAGCGACCTCACTCGCCGCATCGACCGCGACGCGAAGGTCGCGATCGTGACGGCAAAGGCGAAGGGTGCGACGGCGCCGGACGCGGATGCGCTCTACCTCCTGCGGCACAGTTGCGCCCACGTGATGGCCGAGGCGATCCAGCGCCTCTTCCCGGGCGTGCAACTGGTCTACGGCCCGCCGCTCGAGCACAACTTCTACTACGACATGGCGTTTCCGCAGGGCGTCGCGATCTCCACCGACGACTTCCCGCGCATCGAAGCGGAGATGGCCAAGATCGTCGCCGAGGACCGGCCGTTCACCCGCTACGAGCTGCCGATCGCCGACGGCCTGACGAAGCTCCGCAAGGAAGGCTCGAAGTTCAAGCTCGACAACGCGGAGCGGGCCGTCGAAGCCGGCTCGAGCGCGCTGTCGTGGTACGCGACCGGCGCGCCAGGCAAGGACTGGGAAGACCTATGTCGCGGTCCGCACGTCCCGAGCACCGGAAAGATCGGCGCGTTCAAGGTGATGTCGCTCGCGTCGAGCTACTGGAAGGGCGACGAGTCGCTCGACCGGCTCACCCGCGTGTACGGCACCGCGTTCGCGACCAAGCCCGAGCTCGACGCGTACCTCGCGCAGATCGAGGAAGCGAAGAAGCGCGACCACCGCGTGATCGGCAAGCACCTGCGTCTCTTCCACATCGACGAGATGGTCGGCCAGGGACTCGTCCTCTGGGCCCCGGCGGGCGCCGTCGTTCGTCAGGAGCTCCAGAACTTCATCAGCGAAGAGCTGCGCCGCCAGGGCTACACGCAGGTCTTCACGCCGCACATCGGCAAGCTCGATCTCTACAAGACCAGCGGCCACTTCCCCTACTACCAGGACTCGCAATATCCGCCGCTCGTCGACCACGACCAGATGAAGAAGTTTGCGAGCGAAGGCTGTAGCTGCGCCGAACTGTCCAACAAGATGAAGGCCGGCGAGATCGACGGCTATCTCCTGCGGCCGATGAACTGCCCGCACCACATCCGGCTCTACGCGAGCCAGCAGCGCAGCTATCGCGACCTGCCGGTGCGCCTCTCGGAGTTCGGCACCGTGTATCGCTGGGAGCAGTCGGGCGAGATCGGCGGCATGACCCGCGTGCGCGGATTCACCCAGGACGACGCGCACCTCTTCGTGCGCGAGGATCAGATCGCGCAGGAACTCGACGGCTGTCTGAGCCTCGTCAAGCTGATCTTCAACACGCTGGGCATGACCGAGTACCGCGTGCGCGTCGGCCTGCGCGATCCGGACAGCTCGAAATACGTCGGCGAAGCGGCGTCGTGGGACAAGGCCGAGGCCGCGTGCCGCGAAGCGGCGAAGTCGTTAGGCGTGCCGTTCAGCGAGGAAGCGGGCGAGGCCGCGTTCTACGGCCCGAAGATCGACTTCATCGTGAAGGACGTGATCGGCCGCTCGTGGCAGCTCGGCACCGTGCAGGTCGACTACAACCTGCCGAAGCGGTTCGGCCTCGAGTACATCGGCAAGGACAACACGCCGCACCGACCCGTGATGATCCACCGCGCGCCGTTCGGCTCGATGGAACGCTTCATCGGATGCCTCATCGAGCACTTCGCGGGCGCGTTTCCGACTTGGCTCGCGCCGGAGCAGGTGCGCGTGCTCACCATCAGCGAGAAGAGCGAGGCCTACGGCCACGACGTGCTCGCGATGCTGAAGGCGAAGAACGTGCGGGCGACGATGGACGACAGCTCGGAGCGCATCCAAGGCAAGATCAAGGCCGCGACCGAGTTCAAGATCCCCTACCTGTTAGTCGTCGGCGAGCGCGACGCGGAAGCGAAGTCCGTGAGCGTGCGAGCCCGCGGATTCCAGGAGAACCTCGGCGCGATGCCCGCGGAGCAGTTCGTCGAATCGATCGTCGACGAGATCACAAGCCGCGGCGCGCGGACGGTCGTGCAGCGCATAGGCAAGTAGGCCGCACGCGCACGCTCACACGGTGCCTGCTCGCCGACGCCGTCAGTTCGAGGGCTCGGCGGCGATCTGCACTCGCCGCCGAGCGCGCATCGTTCCGCCTCACCAGATGTCCAGAAGCGGTGGCAGCGATCGCAACGAGCCTTCGTCGAAGAGCTTCCTGACCGGATGCTCCGGCGGCAGCGCGGCGGCGTTCACGCGCTCGGCGTCGATGAGCTCGCGGAGCGCAAGCGTTCCGTAGGTCGCCGCGACTTCGAGGATCGCCGCCTGGATCTCCGCCCCGTGGTCGCCGAAGCGAGTCGGCGCAGCTCGATACGCCTCGAGCATGTCGGGCACGTACCACTGGCCGTAGTTGATCTCGGGTACTCGGCGCATCGCCTGACGGTGTTCGGCAGCGAGCCGCAGGCCGGCGCGAAATTCCGCCGGATCGATGGAGCGCAGCTTCGAGACGATGTCGGCGACGCGCCGAGCCTCGGGGCGAATCGCCGCGAAGTCGAAGCGCGCCGCATCCATCTTCGCTTCCACCTCCTGCCCGAACGCGGCGTCGTGCATTTCCTTCTGCGTCCGACCGAGTTCGGCTTGCAGAGCCGCAGCCCCTTGTTCGCGCTCCAGTCGCCGCGCGTCGTTGAGTTCGCCGCTTGCGTCCAGCGCCGAGGTCGCGGCCTCGAACTCGGCGATCTTCGCCATCAACGTCCCTTCCCTCGTCTCGAGTTCGCCGAGGCGCCGCGCATTCGAGTCTCGCGACTGCGCCTGCGGCGCCTGTGCCTCCTTCCAGCGTCCGACCAATTCGCACGACGCCGGGTCGATCGCGTCGATTTCCGCAATGGCCGGCACCCCGAGGATCGCCGCGAGCGCCGGTGCGGCCAGCGGCGCCTTCGTGAGTTGCTCGCGGACGTATGCGAGCAGATCGGGCTCGTTCGCGTAACAGCCGTAGGCGCCGATCAGCTTCAAGAGCGAGTAGTTGGCGTCCGGGCGGGCGCGGGCGGCGACAAGCAGCGGCTGGCGGATCACCATTGCGATCACCGCCGTGCCGTTCTCGTCTCGTTCGACGAAGCGCGGAAACGCACCCAGCAGCGGCGCATGTTGATAGACACCCATCGTGTGTACGTCGCTCTCGAGCGCGTACGCGATCGGCGGCGCGAACTCCCGCGCGAGCGCAGGCTCCGCCAGGTCGTAGAGGCCGAAGAGGGCCTGCGCCGCGATCGATCGATTCGTTCGCTCTTCAGGGTCGTCATCGTTGCGACGTGGCCGCTCCAGCGCGTGTTTCAGCGGGTCGAGCCCGGTGCGCGAACCGCTCTTCCGATACTCGATCACGGCCTGTCGGCAGAGGCAGTTCCACAGGTCGTGCGCGCTCGAATCGCCGACGCTGCGAGCGATTGCGTCGAGGAGCCGCCTGTTGCCGCCGCGCGCGCTACGCAAACTCTGCGTGAGCCACGCCCGATCGTTTTCTTTCGCCGGCGTCGACTCCACGATGTCCGCAAGCACCGTCCAGCATGCGTCGGCCTCCGCCATCACGAGGGCTGGGAAGAACGCGTGACGGATCGGCTCCGAGCGGTCCCACGGCGATCGGTCGTCGTCACCGGCCTTACGAGCGCGACGGTAGAGAGGCATGAGCGACGCGTCGCGCCCCACGATCGCTGCGCCGCACAAGAGCGCTTCGAGCTGCCCTCGTTGATCCTCCTGACCACTCCATGGATCGCGCCAGCCCGGGTCTCCGGGGACGAGTCCTGCTTGCTTCGCCGCTTCCCCATCGATCATGACAATCATGCGCTGCGCTTCGCGCGTTAGTTCGGCCGCCATGGTTTCGATTCGTTCGCGCGGCAGTTCGCGCACGCGAGCCAGCGCTGGGGGATCGCGAGTAGCGATGACGAGCAGCCCACCGAGCCCGAGCGCCACGGCATGCCTCCGATCGTCCGTGCCCAGCTCGACCGGGAAGCATGCGAGTTCGTCAAGCCGTCCTAGCGCGCGGCCAAACTGCTCGACGGTACGGATGAGCGCATCGGCCTTGCCGTGTCGTTCCACCCACGCGCTGCCTTCCCACGAGCGTTGTCCGCCGACAAAGTCGTAGTCGCGAAATCCGCGCGACAGCCGGAGGTACTCGGCGACCGCGCGCTGCGTCTCCTCGTCGAGGGGTTGCCTGACCTGTGCGCCAGCGGAGTCCGGTTCGCCACTCGACTGCGCCGCGACGTGCGCAGCGAAACGAATCGATCCAACGAGCGCGATACAGAGGATCGCGTGGCACCGACGCACCGCTCGTCTCTCCGCGGTCTCAGGCATCGCGCGTCAGGGTACCGCCGTCCTGCGCGCAGCGCGACCTGCCACAACGAGGCTAGGTCTCTTCGGGCGTCAGACCGAGATAGGCGAGTTCGATGACGGACCGCAACGCCTCGATGTCCGACTCGATCTCGGACAACGGGCGCATTCCGGGCGACGGAACACCGCCGCGTTCGACGGCGGCGACGTACTCGGCCATTGTCGCCTCGAGCTTCAGGACGTTCTTGTCCTCACGCGTGCCGTCGGGATTCTGCGACTCCTTGAACAGCGGCTCTCCCTTGCAGAACCGCACGAGTCGTTCGCAGTGCGGAATCTTGAAACTCCACATCTCCTCCTTCGAGGCGTTCGCCACGGTCAACTGCTCGATCTGCTGGTGACCACTGACGAGTTGAAGGCGAAGCGCGACCCTGGTGGGCCGCGAACTCAGGAGAAACGACATCGCCACCGCAATGATGGCGCAGCACACCAAGAGTTCGATGAGCGTGAACGCTCGACGGTCCGCTCGGCGCATCGCACACCTCCCCGGAGAGAGTTGCCCGCCTCTACGCAGGCCTGCCGCGGCGGATCCGTCAGCGCCGAACATCGCTCACGCATCGCGCGGCGACGGACGGCACCCGGCCACCGCTTGCCGAACAGCGGAACGAGAAACGCCCCGTCCGATCGGACGGGGCGCGAGCGTGCGTCTTCACTTCGATTCGAGGCGACGCGGCGTTAGATCACGCCGCTACAGAGGCGCGTCTGCGGAGCGGACGACTTCGCCGCACGAGCGGCGCCCGTTCCGTGAGCGGCCTTCCCCGACTTCGGCGCGTTCTTCGCCGCGGAGTGCCCGTGCGTCGCATGAGCCGCGTGCTTCGTGGCCTGCTTGCCGTGCGCGGACGTCTTGGCGTGCTTCTGGTGCGCAGAGTGCTTCGACGCCTTCGAGTGCTTCGAGGGCTTCGAGTGCTTCGCGGTCTGGGCGTCCTTGGCGTGCGCCTTGGCCGGCGTCGACTTCGACGCCTGCGTGTGCGCCTTGGCGCCGGACGGCGCGCCCGACGCCGCGTGCTGTGCGCCGTCGGCGCTCGTGCCGCGCTTGACCAACACGGACTTCTTCACCGTGGGCTGCTGCGACGCGGCCGCATGCGACTGCTTGCTCGTGGCATGGGAGTGGCTCCCGGCCCACGCGAAACCGGACACGCCAAGCGCTGCGGCCAGCACCGTGGCGACGATGAACGTGCGCGAACTCATGTTGTCGAATCTCCTCGACGGGTATGGCGGCGTCGCGCAACGCGGCGCGATGATCGGAACTTCATCGGCTCGACGGGGTGACGTTCGCGATTCGTCGTCGAGAATCCTCGGGCACGGTCCGGCTCGATCTCCACAGGGATTCCGGCGGCCCCAGTATTTCACCCGTCGCATCCACAAAGGCCGACTGCTACGCTCGCGTTCCGATTTCGCCGAACCGCGTCCCGCCGAACCGCGCGGGCGCAAGGACCGGCTCGCCGGGCGGATGCTGTCGGATTGCTCGCTTGGCGACAAGGGTTTAGGTACTGAGCAACGGCTCGCCGTTGCAGGGAGAAGGACATGCTCTGGAGTCAGTTGTTGAGCCGCGTCGGCGCCGTCTGCGCTCTGTCGGTGGCCACCATCATCGGCACTGCCGAGGCGAGTTCCCAATCGCGCGTCGTCGGTTGGGGCGCGACCGGGTATTCGAACATCGAATCCCTGTCGGATATCACGCAGATCGCCGCGGGCGAGTTCCACAACGTCGCCCTCAGGTCCGACGGGTCGGTGGCGTGTTGGGGATACAACGCGCACGGCGAGTGCAACGTGCCGCCCGGACTCGGCGCCCTGACCGACGTGGCAGCAGGCGGAGCCCACACGATGGCCCTGCGAGCCAACGGCACCGTGGCCTGCTGGGGGTCGAACGCGAACGGTCAGTGCGATGTGCCGGTGGACCTCGTGGGCGTCGCTCACCTCGCCGCGGGTGGCACGCACAGCGTGGCCCTCAAGATGGACGGAACGGTGATCTGCTGGGGATCGAATGCGCACGGACAGTGCGACGTTCCCCCCGGCCTCGTCGACGTCGTCCAGATCGCCGCGGGTGAAGCTCACACGGTGGCGCTCCAGAGCGACGGCACCGTGGTGTGTTGGGGGTGGAATGACAACGGTCAGTGCAACGTCCCGCTGGATGTCGGCACGGTGACGCAGATCGCGGCGGGCTATGCCCATACGGTCGCGCTGCGTGACGACAGCACCTTGGCCGCCTGGGGCTACAACGAGCACGGCCAGTGCAACATCCCGCCGGGAATCGGTCCGGTGCTGAGCATCGCCGCCCGCGGCAACTTCAACGTGGCGCTCACCGACGCGAACGCCGTCGTCTGCTGGGGGCGCAACGATGTCGGCCAGTGCGACACGCCCGTTGGACTCGGGCTGGTCACGCAGGTCTCCGCAGGCTACTCGCACTCGGCGGCGCTCCGCGACGACGGCACCGTCGCGCTCTGGGGCGATTCGAGCAACGGACAGTCGCTCGTGCCCGCGGCGCTCGGCCAGGTGACGCAGCTCGCCGCCGGCGCGTCCCACACCGTCGCGCTCCGGGACGACGGCACGGTGAGCTGCTGGGGCAGCAACGATGCCGGCCAGTGCGACACGCCTTCGAACCTCGAGTTCGTGACCTTCGTCGCCGCGGGCACCGGCCACTCCGCTGCCGTGCGTGACGACGGCAGCGTGATCTGCTGGGGCGACAACGCCAGCGGCCAGTGCGACGTGCCCATCGACCTCGACAGCGCCATCCAAGTCGCGGCCGGTGCGGCCCATACCGTCGCGGTGACCGCCGCTGGTGGCGTGGTCTGCTGGGGCGACAACACCGACGGACAGTGTGACGTGCCGGTCGACGTGGTCACCACGACGAAGGTCGCCGCCGGATGGTCGCACACGGTTGCACTCCGCGAGGACGGCACCGTTGCGTGCTGGGGGCTCAACAACTTCGGGCAATGCGACGTGCCGCTCGGACTCGACACCGTGACGCAGATCGCCGCCGGCCAGTCCCACACGGTCGCGCTCAAGGCCGACGGCACCGTCGTGTGCTGGGGCCAGGATTTCTTCGGCCAGTGCGACGTGCCCGTTGATCTCGGCCCGGTCGTCCAGATCGCCGCGGGCGGCTCGCACACCGCCGCGTTGCAGGCCGACGGCACGATCGTTTGTTGGGGCTTCAACAACGTCGGCGCGTGCAACGTTCCGGATGGACTTCCGCCGGCGTCGTCGATCGCGGCCGGCGGCAACCACACCGTGGCGACGTTCAACGTCCCGATCGGCGCGGACGTGAACGGTGACTTCAAGTCGGACATCGTCTATCACGACCCCGCGACCAACAAAGCTCGCATCTGGCTCATGGACGGCCTGACGAAGTCCGGCCCGTTCCTCACCAGCGTCGCGCCGCTCGCCGGCTGGGTGCCTCAGGGCATGGGCGACTTCAACAGCGACGGCGTCGCGGACATCCTGTGGAAGGACTCCGCAAACGTGCTTCACGTTTGGTTGATGAACGGTGCGACCGTCGCGACGAACAGCGAGATCGTCAACGGCACCTCGCTGGGCACGAAGAACGTCGTCGAGGGCATCGGCGACGTGGACGGCGACGGCAAGGACGACATCCTCGTGCGCAAGACGACCACCGGCGCGCTGAAGGTGTGGGTCATGAACGGAGTCACCCGCACCGCGCTCACCTCCGCAGGCAACGCGGCCGGGCTCGAGACGATCGGCTTGGCCGACATCAACGGCGACCGCAAGGCCGACGTGATCCTGCGCGACGCCGCGGGCGTCGTCTCCGCTCGTCTGATGAACGGCGCCACGATCGCGTCACAGGGCGTGATCGCGAACGGCGAAATCGTCGGCAGCGGTTGGAAGTGTCAGGCGATCGGCGACCTCGACGGCGACGGCAAGCGCGACCTCGTGTGGCGCAAGCTGTCGACCGGCAAGGCGAAGGCGTGGCTGATGGACGGCCTGACAAAGAAGGGCGGCGCCGGCCTCGGCATCGTCACCACCGACTGGACGCTGAACTGCGCCATCGACCTCGACGGCAACTCGACGGCCGACCTCGTGTGGACGCAAGCGGGCACCGGCAAGGTGCGCGGCTGGCTGATGAACGGACTGACGCAACTGAGCACCGCGGACATCGGAACGATTCCGGCCTCGGCAAGCGTCATCAGCGAGTAACGACGACAACGACCGTGCGTCACCTCACGCCGCATCGCACGCGATGCGGCGTTTTCTTTGCGCCCGATCGCCGTCGAATCGACGCCGCAAACTCCGCGATCGATCGCACTCGAAGGTCCGTCTTTGAAAAAAAAAACGGCAACAGGTAAGCGGCCGCAGCGGATGCTCTCGGGAGAATCTGGAAAGGTCACTGGCGCAGAAGCGGGCGTCGGCAACGCACTCACGATCGGTTCGTCTCAGACGCACCGTTGGGGACCACCCATGTCACGTCCGCTTCCTCGTCCACTCGCTATCGCTGCCGTCGTCGCAGTGTTTTCGTCTCGATCGTCGCACGCCGAGGAGCGCCTGTGGCTCGCGCCGATCGGCGGAGCGTTCACCGACGCGGCGCGATGGCTGAACGGCGTGCCCGGACCAAACGATGTCGCCGTGTTCGGCGCGACGCCAGGCGCTCGCCCGTTCGTGGTCACGCTCGACGGGACGAACGGTGTCGCCGGATTCGTCGTCACGAACCAATCGCCGCACTTCACGGCGAGCGGCTCGCAACTCCCGGCGTTGTTCGTCGGACCGACGTCGATCGGCGGCGCGATCGAAGCGTCGCCGCACGTCGTCATCGACCACACGTATCTCTTCGCGTACTCGACGCTCGAGGTCGGCGCCGCGAACACGACAGGCTCGCTCACGCTCGGCCCCGGATCGACCGCGTGGCCCACGGTGGTCCGCGTCGGCGCGGACGGCGGCGTCGGCTCGCTCGCGCTCGACGGCGCGACGATCGACCTCAGCGGCGCGACCGCGCGCCTCGTCGTCGGTGACGGCGGCAACGGCGCGCTCTCGGTCGCGGGCACACTCATCGGCGAAGCGGGCGCGACGATCGTGATCGGCGCGAACGGCGGCAACGGCGATGCATCGTTCGAGCCCGGCTCGATCGTCGCGATCGCGGGCGATGGCCTTGCGATCGGCGGCGACGGCGCGGGTCCGCTCGCGCCGGGCATCGGTCACGCGATGTTCGACGGCGCGACGATCGAGTCGACGGTGCGCGTCGGGGTCGAAGGAACGGGGACAGCGACATTCCTCGGCGATTCGACGCTGACCAAGGCGCTCGTCATCGGCACGAACGGCGGCGCCGGCGCTGGTCTCGTGCAAGGCTCGCTCGCGGTCGGCAGCGCGCTGCGCGTCGCGAGTGCCGGCACCGGCTCAATCGCAGCGAGCGGCATCGCCTCGCTCGTGACCGCACCGACGCTCTACGTCGGCACGAGCGCCGACGGCACGTTGACCGCGGACTCCGGCGCGACGATCGCGGCCGGCACGATGTACCTCGGCGAGAACGCGAACGGCCACGCGATCGTTGACCTCTCGTCTGGCGCCTTTCTCGTCACGAGCGGTGAGATGTACGCGCCGGCGACGAGCCTCGCGAGCGCCTCGCTCACGGCGCGCGACTCGGGCACGACGATCGTGTGCGCCGGGGGCCTGCACGTCGGACATGGACCGACGACGATCAGCGTCCGCGACGGTGCGACGCTCTCAACGGGCCATGTCTCGCCGTTCTTCGGCGGCGTCGCCACGATCGACGTGCGCGACCTCGGAACGATCGCCTGCGACGGCGCCTTCACGCTGACGTGGCCCGGCGACGCGCACATCTACCAGCACGTCCTCTCGCTCGGACCGCGCGGCACCGTGACGTGCGGCACGTTCGACATCGGCAGCGAATGCGTCGCCCGCTGGCGGATGCCGACGACCGACGATCGCGTCGCGCCATGCTCCGTCACAGCGACCGCGACGATCGCCTGTCGCATCGAACTCACCTTCGACGAGGGCTACGCGCCGCCGCACGGCACGCTCATTCCCCTGCTCGATGCCGCAACCGTCGCCGATCAAGCGCCGATCGTCGTCGCGGATCTCGTGCATGGATTCCCGCCGATTCTCCTCAGCGAACCGACGCGTCTCTCCGCGCTCGCGATCGATCACGTCGACGCCCTCGGCCCCGCGCAGATCGAACTCTGGGAAGGCATGCGTCAGCGCGCGAGCGTGACAGCGCTCGTCGACGGCGTCGCGTACGACATCGCGCGGCAAGCGCAGTGGACCTTCAGCGCTCCTGAGCTCGTGAGCGTCGGATCGGGCGGCTGGATGACGGCGAACGCGAGCGGAATCACGTTGGGCGCGCTTTCCTTCGGCGCGGCGAGTCGCGCCGTTCCCATCATCGTGCATCCGCGCGCCGCGATGCCGTTCGACGTGGTGAACGAGAACGCCGCCGGCGTCTACGGCAACGCGGCGTCGTTCATGGCCCTGAACCCGGCGCTGTCCGCCGACGGACGCTTCGTCCTGTTCGAGACCGCGTCGACGAACCTGCTGCCGATCGACGCGACCTCGGACAAGGACGTGTACCTGAAGGACGTCGCGACCGGCGCGCTCGAGATCATGAGCGTCGACACGGACGGCGCCGCATCGAACGTCGACGCGTTCGCGGACAGCATGAGCGCCGACGCCTGCTTCGTGAGCCTGTCGAGCGCTGCTGACCTCGCGCCGAACTCGACGCCCGGCACCAGCGCCAAGAACGTGTTCCTGCGCAATCGCGTCGCGGGCACGATCGAGGCGATCGACGTGGGCTGGAGAGGCAGCGCGTCGAACGGCGGCAGCGGTTCGTCGATCGTTTCGTCCGACGGCCGGTTCGTCGCGTTTCAAAGCTCGGCGACGAACCTCGTCGCCGGTCCAGCGCCGCATTCCACGAACGTGTACCTCCGCGATCGACTCGCGCACGGCACGTCGCGCATCGATCCGCCTATCTCGCAGCCGTGGGATCAAGGCGTGAGCCTGCGGGGTATGACGCCCGACGCGCGCTATGTGCTGTTCACGTGCGGCGCAAGCACGAACCTCTGGCGGCGTGACCTCACGACCGGCGTCGACGTTGTCGCGCTGCCGTCCGTGCAAGGAAACCTCTACGTCGCGAAGGCCCGCATCGCCGACGACGGCCGTCACGTCGTCCTTCAGGTCACCGGCTCCGGTTCGCTCGGCGAGGTCGCAGTTTCCGGCGTCCCCGTGATCGTTCTGTACGACATCGAGAGCGGCGAACTGGTGCCGGTCAGCATGGATGCCAACGGGGCGTGGATCGACCTCGTCGGATCGCCCTGGGTGTCGGCCGACGCGCGGTACGTGACCTTCGCGGCCCGCAGCGCACAGCTCCCGCCCTACGACGCGACGACGTGGCACGCGTATCGACGCGACATGACGACCGGCGCGATCGACGTCGTCGATTGCCTCGGTGCGAACGTGCCGATCGGCGCGTCGAGCGGAACGATCGCGCTTTCCGCCGATGGATCGCGTGCGCTCTTCAACAACGACGGTCCGAGCTTCGCCATCAACGACGTGAATTCCGCGAATGATCTCTTCGTGCGCACGCTGCCGTCGCTCTCCGCCGATCTCGACGGCGACGGCGTCGTCGGACCAAACGATCTCGCGCTCCTCCTCGGCGCGTGGGGCACGCCGAGCGCCGATCTCGACACCGACGGCACGACGGGCCCGAGCGATCTGTCGACATTGCTCGCGTCGTGGAGCGCCTGACTGGAATACCGAACTGGCCACTGGCGCGAACCTCACGCAGCCGTCCCATAAGGGCATCTCTCTGGATTTCACCGCGCCGGCGAGTCGGCGTGTGTTATGAATTGCCCGTGGACCGCCGCCTGATGGCGGCGTCGGAGAGCGAGTCGGTGCGCGACCGAGGGAGGCGCGCGCCCGGGTTCGCGCGAGCGCGGGGATTCGACCGCGCCTGAAACAGCGGGTGCGGGAGTCAATCCGCGCACCAGAGGAGACGCCATGGCTATCCGGAGGACGGCGGTCGGGCACGCACTTGCGCTCGGGGTTGCACTGTCGGCCATGAACGGCGCCGCACAGGCCGTCGTTCGTACCTGGGACGGCGGCGCGGGCACGCTGAACTGGAACGACGCGAACAACTGGTCACCCGATGGCGTGCCGACGCTCTCCGATGACGTCGTCATCGATGTTCCGGCATCGCTCGTCACGATCACGATCGCCGGGACCGGCGCGAGCGCAAACACGCTGTCGTCGAACGAGAAGATCAGCGCGTCGGCGGCTCTCACGATCGCGAGCGCGTCGACGGTCAACGGGCTGGTGACGACGACGTCGTCGATCGCGCACAGCGGCCCTGTCACCTTCGCCGGCGGACTCACGCTGTCCGGCGCGAGCCTGAGCGGCGGCGGCGTCACGACGATCCCGGTCGGCGCGACGCTGACGCTCAACACCGGCACGAACACGATCGCAAAGACGATCAACGTCGCCGGCAGCGTCGACTGGGCGACCAACCAGGTCAACTTCCAAAATTCGACGCTGAACATCCTCGCGGGCGCCACGATGAACGCTGCTGGTTCGGCGCTTGCCCAATCCGTCGGCACGAACGCCCTCAACAACGCGGGGACGATCAACAAGTCCGGCGGCTCGTCGCTCATCGGGTTCTCGCTCAACAACTCCGGCGTCGTGAACGTCGACAGCGGCACGCTCACCGTCAACGGCGGCACCAACACAGGCACTTACAGCGTCGACGCCGGAGCGACGCTGGTGTTCGACAACAACCACACGCACGGTCCGGCAAGCCTCGTCACCGGCGCCGGCACGATCAACTTCACAGGCGGCACCAACTCCTTCCCCGCAGGCACGTTCGCTCCGTCCGGCACCTTCAACGTCAATTCCGGCGGCAGCGTGGTTCTGAACAGCGCGGTGCAGCCCTCCACGATCGGCTCGCCGATCGTCGGCTCGCTCACGCAGATCGCCGACCAGACGTTCCCGGCCGTCACCGTGACCGGCACGCTCAACGGCGCCGGCACGTTCACCTTCCCCGACGGACTCACGCTCTCCGGCGCGAACTTCGGCGGCGGCGGCGCCGCGACGATCCCGCTCGGCGCGACCCTCACGTTCAACACCAGCACGAGCAGCATAGCGAAGACGATCAACGTCGCGGGCACTGTCGAGTGGCCGAGCACTCAAGTCAACTTCCAGAACTCGACGCTCAACATCCTCGCGGGCGCGACCATGAACGCGGCTGGGTCGGCGCTCGCCCAGTCCGCGGGCACGAACGCCGTCAACAACGCAGGGACGATCAACAAGTTCGGCGGCTCGTCGCTCATCGGGTTCCCGCTCAACAACTCCGGCGTTGTCAACGTCGACAGCGGCACGCTCACCGTCAATGGCGGCACCAACACCGGCATCTACAGCGTCGACGCCGGCGCGACGCTGGTGTTCGACAACAACCACACGCACGGTCCGGCAAGCCTCGTCACCGGTGCAGGCACGATCAACTTTACCGGCGGCCAGAACGCGTTCCCTGCCGGGACCTTCGCGCCATCTGGGACGTTCAACGTCCTCTCGAACGGCGTCGTCATCCTGAACAACGCCGTGCCGCCCGCCACGATCGGCTCACCGATCGTGGGCTCCCTCACGCAGAACGTGAGCCAAACGTTTCCGGCCGTCACCGTCACCGGCACGCTCAACGGCGGCAGTACGTTCACCTTCCCCGACGGACTCACGCTCTCCGGCGCGAACTTCGGCGGAGGCGGCCTCGCGACGATTCCACGCGGCGCGACGATCAGGTTCGACACTGCGACCAACACGATCGCGAAGACGATTGACGTCGCCGGGACGGTCGACTGGGCGAGCAACCAAGTCAACTTCCAGAGTTCGACGCTCAACATCCAGGCGGGCGCCACAATGAACGCGGCGGGATCGGCGCTTGCCCAGTCCTCGGGCACGAACGTCGTGAACAACGCCGGAACAATCAACAAGTCTGGCGGCTCATCGACCATCGGCTTCGCCCTCAACAACTCCGGCGTCGTCAACGTCGACAGCGGCACGCTCGGGCTCAACACCGGCACGAACAGCGGGATCTACAGCGTCGACGCCGGCGCGACGCTGGCGTTCAACACGAATCACACGCACAGCCCGACAAGCCTCGTCACCGGCGCGGGCACGATCAACTTCACCGGCGGCGCAAGCACGTTCCCCGCGGGGACGTTCGCGCCATCCGGCACGTTCAACCTCACCAACGGCGGAGCCGCGGTCATTCTCAACAGCGCCGTTTCGCCGTCCACGATCGGTTCGCCGATCGTCGGCTCGCTCACGCAGAACGTCGACCAGACGTTTCCGGCCGTTACCGTCACCGGCACGCTCAACGGCGGCAGCAACTTCACGTTTCCCAACGGGCTCACGCTCACCGGCGCAAACTTCGGCGGAGGCGGCGTCGCGACGATTCCGGTCGGCGCGACCCTCACGTTCAGCAGTGCCACCAACACGATCGCGAAGACGATCGACGTCGCTGGAACCGTCGACTGGTTGAGCAATCAAGTCAACTTCCAGAGCTCGACGCTCAACATCCTCCCGAGTGGCACGATGAATGCCGCAGGGACCGCGCTCGCGCAGTCGAGCGGCGTGAACGTCGTCAACAACGCCGGCACGTTCAACAAGTCGACGGGCGCGAGCACGGTCGGCTTCACGTTCAACAACTCCGGCACCGTCAACGTCGCCGGTGGCTCGCTCACCGCGAACGGCAACTACACGCAGACTGCGGGCGCGACGATCATCACCGGCGGCTCGTTCACGAAGTCCGGCGGGTCGGTGGCGCTGCAAGGCGGCGTGCTCGGCGGCACGGGCACGCTCACCGGCGCCGTCACGCAGACCGGCGGCTCGATCGCGCCGGGTCTCTCGCCGGGCACATTCACCGTGACGAGCACGCTGAATCAGAACGCTACCAGCACGCTCGACGTCGAACTCGGCGGACTCGCGGCGGGCACGCAGTACGACCGGCTGGTGGTGAACGGCACCGCGACGCTCGCGGGCACGCTGCGCGTGACGTTCGTCAACGGATTCCATCCGCACTTCGGCGATTCGTTCACCGTGCTTACCGCGGCCTCGCGCGTCGGTACGTTCGGCTCGATCGACGTGGTCAACTATCCCGACTGCGTGGTGATCCCGCAGTACACCGCGAACAGCGTGATCCTCACGGTCGATTCGGTGGCGCCGACGGCGGCGTGCAAGGACTTCACCGCCAATCTCGACGCCAGCGGTCACGCGACGATCGTTGCGAGCGACGTCGACAACGGGAGCACCGACAACTGCGCGATCGACACGCGCGAAGTCTCGCCCAGCTCGTTCAGCTGCGCGAATCTCGGGACCAACATCGTCACGCTGACGATCACCGACTTCGCGCAGAACGTCTCGACGTGCCAAGCGATCGTCACGGTGAAGGACGTCACGGCGCCGGTCATCGTCGGATTCCCCACCGACGCCGCATTCGAGTGCGCGAGCCAGATTCCGCCCGCGAACACCTCGCTCGTCACCGCGACCGACGCGTGCGGACCGATCTCGATCACGCACGTCGGTGACGCCGGCAACGGCGGCGGCGGCTGCGCCGGCAGTCCGCTCGTCGTGACGCGCACGTACCGCGCCACCGACGGAAGCGGCAACTTCTCCGAGAAGTCGCAGAAGTTCACCATCATCGACCTCACGGCACCGCAGATCGTCGGCTTCCCGTCCAACCAATCGCTGGAGTGCGCGGCGTCGGTGCCGGCGCCGAACACGTCGCTCGTCACCGCGGCCGACAACTGCGGCGGCGCCGTGTTCGTGCAGCACGTCGGCGACCAGTCGAACGGCGGGAGCGGTTGCCCTGGATCGCCGCTCGTCATCACCCGCACGTATCGCGCGAGCGACGCGTGCGGCAACAGCGTGACGCAAGCGCAGACGTTCACCGTCGTCGACAACACGGCGCCGGTATTCACCGTGGTGCCGCCGGACGCGAACGTCGGCTGCGCCAATGCGATTCCGGCGCCCGACGTCCAGGCGCTCGTGGCGACTGACAACTGCTCGGCGGTCGTGATCACGCATCAGGGCGACGTGAGCAACGGCGGCCTCGGCTGCCCGAGCTCGCCGCTGGTCATCACCCGCACCTATCGAGCGACGGACACCTGCGGCAATTTCAGCGACGTGACGCAGACCTTGACCGCGATCGACACGACGGCGCCGGAGATCGTTTCCGGTCCGACGCGCGATCATGCGGTGGCGGATTGCGGCACGGCGCCGTTGCCCGACATGCGCGGCACGATCGTCGCGACCGACGCATGCGGGCCAGTCGCGATCGAGCAGTCGCCTGCGCCGGGCACGCTTCTCGCGGTCGGCGATCACCTTGTGTCGTTCACGCTCACGGACCCGTGCGGCAACGAGACGCAAGCCTCGACGACGTTCTCTGTGCTCGTCGATCCATGCCTCGCGGACCTTGACGGCGACGGCATCGTGAGCGCGAGCGACCTGGGCATCTTGCTCGGCGCGTGGGGACCGTGCGCGTCTTGCTGCGCCAACCTGAACGGCGACGCGAACGTCGACGCCTCCGATCTCGGCATCCTGCTCGGCGCGTGGGGCCCCTGCCCGAGCGGCGCTCCGGCCGACGACATCGGCGGTGCCGGAAAGAAGGGCGGCCTCGGATCGACGAGCGATCCGTCGATCGCGAACCGCAATCGTCATCGCGGGACAAACACCGCGCTCGCACCGAACAACGGAAGCGGCGTTGCGTCAAGCGGTGGCGATGCGAGCATCGCGGCGACCGCGCCGACGGCGTTCGGCGCGTCCATCGAGAACGGATTCGCCGGCGTCGTGAACGGTTCGCTCACGATGACAGCGACGTACGGCGAGTCGATCGAAATCGACGGCGACCTCATCCTCGGCCCCGGCGATCGCCTCGTGGTGGTGATCGACGCCGCGGCGCTCGCGTCGAACGACGACATCGATCCTGACGTTCCGCTTTTCGAGGTGCACGGCGTCGCGGTGCTCGACGGGACGCTCGAACTCCGCGTCATCGGCGACGCGCCGCTCGACGGCACGATCGATCAGATCCGCCAGTCGCTCGTCCAAGCGCCGTGGTTGTTGGGCCGGTTCCGCGAGGTCGAGTCGTCGCGGGAACTCGGCGCAGCGTCGATCGAGATCGATTGGTTGTCCGGCACGGCGTGGTGGACGTCGATCGTCACTCCGGCCGGCGCCGCGCCTTGATTCGCTGAGCCGGCACGTTCGACTTGATCGCACCCTGACGCGAGTTCGGGTGCACCGTGCGCGTCTCGCGCCGCCGACCTCAGCCCTGCGCTTCGATCGCGAGGAGCTCGTCGTAGCGCTTCTCGATCTCGGCGACGCGCTCGCGCACCGCTCGCGCGGGTTCGAGCGCCCTGTCGGCGGCGGCGCGATCCGCATCGGCGCGGGCCTTTGCCTCGGCGCAATGCTGTCCGAGTTCCTCGATGCGCTTCGGCAACGTCGCCTGATCGGACTCCGCCGCCGCGAGCGCCTGTTGCGCCGCGACCGCCGATCGCTGCGCCGCGCTCAGCGCCGCCGTCGCAGCGTCGGCGACACTCTTCGCCGAGGCGAGCGACGCGTCGAGCTGCGCCAACGCCTCGGCGCACTTCGCGCTCGCCGCCGCCAGCGCCGCATCGCCCGGCGCGGCCTGCGAACTCTTCGCCATGCGCTCCGCCGCGGCGGCGAGCGTCGCGCGATCCGTCGCTCGCTCGGTCATCGCAGCAGCCGCCGCCTCCGCAGCGCGCTGTGCGCTCACCGCCGTCTCGCGGGCCTTCGCCAGTTCGCCCGTGAGCGCGGCGATGCGCTCGGGCATGTTCACGAGGCTCGCCTGTGCGGACGTCCACTCGCTCTCGGCTTTCGTCGCCGCGCTCGCCGAGGCCGCCGCGACGTCGACCGCCGGCTTCGCCTCGAGCTCGCGCGCCGCGAGTTCCGCGCGTCCGGCGTCGAGTTCCTGACGAACACCGCCCGCACGGCAGCGCGCGACTTCCGCAAGGGCGACGCGGCCCGATTCGACCGCGGCGTCGAGCTGACCTTGCGCCTGCGTGGCGCTCGTCCTCGCCTGTTCGAGCGCCGCGCCGCGCGCCGTCACGACGACTCGCTTCGCCTCGACGGCGGACCGCGCTGACGCGGCGCTTCCTTCGGCGGCCTTCGAGCGGGCGCTCGCGGCGCCGAGCGCGTCCGTTGCGGCCGTCGCCTCGCGAGCCCGCGACGCGCGCGCGGCGTTCGCATTCGTCGCCTCGGTCTTCGCTCGCTCCGACGCCTCGAGCGCGGTTCGCACCTTGGCCGACGACTCGCTCGCGAGCGTTTGCGCCGACGCGAGCTTCTCCGCCGCGGTCTTCGCCTGCGCCTGCGCCGCATCCGCCGCCGCGTGCTTCGCCGGGTCGTCGTTCGCCGCAGCGGCGCGGGCCGCGTCTTCCGCGGCGGTCGCGAGCGTCGCGTGCTCGTTGCGAGACGCCGTCAGCACCGCTTGCGCCGCCGCGTCGCGCTCGACCTCGCCCTTGAGCGCCGCAAGCGCCTGCTCGACCACCGCGTTCGCCTGCGTCTCGGCCTGGGCGGCTGCGCTCGCCGCGGCCAGTATCGACTCGAGCGCCTGCTTCGCCTTCGCTTCGTCGCCCTGCGCCGCGACGAGCGCAGCCTGCGCCGCGTCGGCGGCCGACTGCGCGTCGGCCAGTTCCTTGGTTGCCGCGGCGGCGTCCGCCTCTGCCTTCGTGAGCACGTTCTTTGCCGCAAGCGACGCCTGCTCGCGTTCAGCCTTCAATGCCATCGCCTTCTCGGCGTTCGACTGCGCCTGCGCGAGTCGCACGTCGAGCACGATCGGATTCGCGTCGAGCGCGCCGAGCGCTGCGCCGTCGGCCGCGCTCCATACGGTCACCGCGCCGGAGAGGTCAGCCGCGACCACCCGTCCGCCGGCAGCATCGATCACGGCGCAGAGCGCCAGTCCGCCCATCGGCGGGAACTCGCGCACGAGTCCGCCGCTAGAGTCCCACAACTTCGCCACGCGATCGCGCCCGGCAGTGAGCAGCTTGCCGTCGCGCGTGACGCGAATCGACATCGCGCCGGTCGGATGCGCCACCCACTCCTTGACCAGATGGCCGTCGTTCATGTCCCACAGGCGCACTCGCCCGTCCTCGCTCGTCGATGCGAGCATGTTCGAGTCGGCGCTCCAGTCGAGCCCGCTGACGCGTCCCGCGTGTCCGGCGAGCGCCTGGTACGGCGCGAGCGACGCCGCCTCCCATACGAGCACGCCGCCCGCGCGATCGGCGGTCGCGAGCAGCACGCCGTCCGGGCTGTAGGACACCGCGGTGATCCAATCGGTGTGCTTCGTGAGCCGCTGTATCAGCGTTCCGTCCGCGACCGCGAGCACCTTCACCGTGCGGCTCGGCCCGCCGATCGCGACGCGCTCCCGGCGCACGTCGAGGTCCGCGGCGAGCACGACGTCGGTCTCCGCGCCGACCGTCGCGATCGGTCGACCCTCGGGCACCGACCAGAGTCGCACCGCGCCGCTCGCGCCTTCGACGCCGCCCGCGGCGATGAGCGTTCGTCCGTCGCGCGTGAAACCGAGCGCGTGAATCGCGTCGTTCGCCGTCGGCAGCGCGCCGACGAGCATGCGACGGTCGAGTTCGTACAGCAACACCTGCCGCTCACCCGCAAGCGCGACGACCGGCGACGCCGGATGCGCCGCGATCGCGAGCGCCGCGCATCCGTGCGCCGTCGGCGGCAGCGTCGCGATCGGCATGCGCATGCGCGTCGCCGCGGCGAGCGGCGCCTGCTCCGCGCTCGCGAGCTTCACGGTCGGCGCCGTGGCCTGCGGCCTGCTGTCCGACGTCTCGAGGCAACCACCCGCGACCCACGCGCGAATCGTGGCCAGGTCCGAAGCCGGCAGCTTGTCGCTGCGCGGCGGCATCGGCGGCTCGCGCGTGCGCTCGAGCACGCCGACGAGGATGCTCGCGTTCGGATCGCCCGCGACGACGATCGCGCCGCTGCTCGATCCGGCCAGCGTCGTGCGATACGTCGAGAGATCGAGATCGCCCTTGAGCTTGTCGGGGTTGTGGCAGTTCAAGCAGCGTGCGACGAAGATCGGCCGCACGTGATCGACGTAGGTGATCGTGTCGCCGCGCAACGCCGCGCCGCACGCGAGCGCCGCGGTTCCGATCCCGATCGATGTTGCCAGCGTGACGCGCATCGTCAGTGGTTGAAGAGGAACTCGCGGCTGTTGAGGATCGCCCAGAACGCGTCCTCGAGCGCGACCTTCGCCTCGATGCCCTGCGCGATCGGCCCGAGCAGCGCCGCGCGCTCCTCATCGCTCGGGTGTCGAGAGAGCGCCGCGACGTACAGCCAGTCCAGAACTTCCTCGGGCTTCTTGCCCGCGGCCAGATCCGAGGCGACGCGTCCGCCCTGCTTGATCTTCTCGTTCACGGTGTCGCCGTTCATGAGGTGCAGCGCCTGCGAGAGGCTCGGCTCCATCTGCACCTCGCACGTGCAGACGGTTTGCCGTGTCGCGCGCCCGAAGGTCGTCAGGAAGTAGTTCGACGTCGTGCCGTCCGCGATCTCGAGCGCCCGCGCGCCGAGCGGGAGTCCGTCGAATTTGTCCTTCGTTCCGGTGACGCGAGTGATCGAGTCAAGCAGGAACTCGGCGCGGATGCGCCGCGCGCACGCGTGCGAGAAATTCCGGTCGTCGGCCGCGTTCGTCGCGTTGGTGCGCGACGAACGCTGATACGTGCGCGAGGCGCAGATATCCCGCACGAGCGGCCGGATGTCGTACCGGTACTCGACGAGCTTCGCCGCGAGCGCCGCGAGCAGCGCCTCGTTGCACGGCGGATTGCTCGCCCTCACGTCGTCGACGGGCTCGACGATGCCGCGGTGGAAGAAGTGCGCCCACACGAAGTTCGCGACGTTTCTCGCGAACATCGGGTTGTCGGGCGACGTCAGCCATTCGGCGAGCACCGCGCGGCGATCGCGCCCGTTCAGCGCGGGCGCCGCTCCGCCGAGGAACTTCGGTGCCATGACTCGCCCGCCGACCGGATGATTCGTCTCGCCGCCGCCGGAGTTGAACACGATCGTCTCGCGCGGATCCTCGCCGGGCTTGCGCCCGATCTGCGCGAAGAACGCAGCGAGGCCGTAGTAGTCGTCCATCGTCCAGCGGTCGAACGGATGGTTGTGGCACTGCGCGCACTGGATGCGCGTGCCCATGAACGCCTGGGCCACGTTTTCCGAGAGCTTCAGCGTGTCGCGCTCGAGCTGGTAGAAGTTCGTCGCAGGCGTGTCGAACGTGCCGCCCTCGCACGCGATGATCTCGCGCACCACCTGGTCGATCGGCGCGCCGGCGCCGAGCCGCGACTGCAGCCACGTGTAGTACAGGAGCGCCGACTTCGCGCTGACCTCGTTGTTCGAACGGATCGCGAGCCGCTCCGCCCACTTCATCACCCAGATGGCGCTGAACTCCTTGCGGCCGGTCAGCTCGTCGACCAGCCGCGCGCGCTTCTCGGGGCTCGCGTCGGCCATGAATCGCGCGTACTCGTCGACCGTCGGCAGCGTGCCGTTCAGGTCCAGCGTCGCGCGACGCAGGAACTCCTCGTCGGAGCAGAGTTCGCTCGGCGCGACGCGCATGCGCTTCAGCTTCGCGGACACGCACTCGTCGACGTAGTTGCCGCGTTGGCTCTCCTCGGCGGGAACCTGCGCAAGCGGCGGAACGACGATCACGCTCGTGCCCACGGCGAACGCGCCGAATCGCGCGAGGACCTGCGCCTCGCCGGGGCGCGCGGCGACCACGACGCCGTCGTCGCGCACCTTCGCCGAGAAGTCGTTGCTCGTGATGAGCGTCGCCAGCGAGGTCACGTCGCGGTCGGTGCCGTCGGAGTACGTCGCCCGCACGCCGAGCGACTGCGTCGCCCCGGCCGCAAGCACGATGTCGCTCGGCACGAGTTCGATGCCGATCACGGTCGCGACGTCCGGAGGATCGTCGGGCGCGCCTTCCTTCAGCCACTCGAGGAGCGTCGCGTAGCGATCGTCGTTCGTCGGAAACCGCTGCCCGCCCGTGTGACCGACCGCGCCCGTCGCCTTCGCGAGCAGCAGGCTGCGCTCCGGCGACGCGAGATTCACGCGCCGGCCTGGCAACTCCTGCAGCAGCGTTCGATAGTCGCCCGCCGGGTCGTAGCCGAAGAGCGACAGGTGGAAGCCGTCCTGCCCGCGCGCCGAGCCGTGGCACGCGCCGGAGTTGCACCCGGAGCGCGTGAGCGCTGGCACCACGTCGCGGCGGAAGCTCGCCTTCGGTGGCGCAGCGCTCGCGCCGCGCACGCGCACGGGAATCGTCGCGCTCAGTCCGCCTGCGCTCACCACGACGGACGTCTCGCCATCCGCGAGCGGCACGAGCGCTCCGTGGTCGACGCGCGCGAGCGCCGGGTTCGCCAGCGTGAACGTGGCTTCGGCGCCAAGGTCTCGCGACAGTCCGGTCGCGTCGACGCCGCGCACCACGACGCCTTGGCGATCGCGAGCGCCGTCGAGCTGGATCGAGCGCGGATACGCCTCGATCGACACCACCGGCGCCGGCGGCCGCGCCCCCACGATCATCGCGGCGGCCAGAAGCGCGACGCTCACTTCGGCTTCTCCTCACCTGCTGGCTTCGCGCCGGCCGCGTCCTTGCGCAGTTGTTCGAGTCGGCTCAGCGGGCGCGGCGGCTCGGGCGGCGCAGGCGCCGTCGGTGGTGGCGGCGGAGCAGGCGTTGCGGCTTCCGTCGTCGGCGCTGGCGCCGGCGCGTCGATGCGCAGCACGCCGTCAAACGCGAATCGATGCGTGACCGTCTCGCCGGCCTGCACGCACGCGAGTTCGCAGAAGAGTCCCCGGTGCTGTCCGACCGGAGCGTCGGCTTCGGTCGCGACCTCGAACACGATCTCCTGATCGCCCGATGCGATCTCTTTCGGCGGACATGCGGTCTTCGGCGGCAATCCGAGGAGCGTCAGCTTCGCCTTGCCTTCAAAGGGACGAACCGATTGCAGCTTGCACAGGAGCGCCGCGGGCTTGCCGCGCTCGGTGGCGGCCAGTTGGATCGCGCCGGTCTCGAATCCGTCGGCGACGGCGAGATCGACGAGGTCGGAGCTGACCCACACGTCGCCGCCCTGCACCGGCGCATGCGCCAGCACCGCGATCTTCCACGTCTTCAGCGGAGCGTCGCCCGACGCGTTCAACTGATACGCGGCCTCGCTCTGCGCCGCGGGAATCGTGATCGCGCTCGCGGACGAGATGCCGGGCGGGTTCCACAGCATCTGGACCGCGACGTCGCCGGTGAATCCGGCGTCTCGCTCGACGACGACGCTCAACTGTTTCGCGCCTTGTCGCAGGATCGGCGCGCTCGGCTGCGCGATGCGCACGCGGAACGGCGCGGCGTCGGTCACGGCGACGGCGAGGCGATCGACCGTCGTCTGGTAGTAGACGGTGTCGTTCGGCGCCGCGATCACGAGCGGCATGACTTGGCGGAATCGCCCGAGCACGTTGCCGACGTGCGCGCGAAGCTCGTACAGCCCGCCGTTCAGCGGCGCATCCGGGCTCGCGTCGAAGATCACCGGTGCGTTCGGCAGGTCGGGCGGAATCGGCGCGGCCCGCATCGACACGCCGTTCGGAAGCCCGGCCGCCTCGATCGTCGCCTCGCCTCCGACGTCGTCGCGATCGACGCGGAGCATTGCGGCGAAATGCCCGCCGCGCGGAACCGCGATCGACTGGAGGAACTGCGGGCGCCGATTGTCGACGCGCTCGAGACCCAGCGCGATCGACGGCTCCGGGCGCACGAGTTCGAGGCGGTACGCGAACGACGCTCCGCCGCGATGGCGATGGTCGCGAATCCGCAGCTCGAACGTGGCGTCCTCGGGCGGCGTGACCTTCAGCTCCGGGTCGGCGCCGACCGAATCGTCGAGCACGCCGACCTGCGTGCCCTTCGCGTCGAACGCGGTCAGCACGGCGTCGAGCGGAGAGCGAAGCCGCTGCGCCACCACGCGCACGAGCAGCGGTTCGCCGCCCTTCACGCGCACGCGGAATCGATCCTCCTCGCCCGGCGCGGCGATCACGCCGTGAAACGCGATCGGCGACTGCGGCTCGCTGCCCGCCGCCGGCATCGCGTCGGGCTTCTGTTCGGGCAGGACGGGGACGTTCGACGCAACGACCCAGTTCGGCGACGGCGCGATCGCGTCGCCCTCGCGGGCGAACACCGGAACGATGCCGCTCGCATTCGGATCGAGCGTCACGGTCGTCGGCGGCGGCGCCTTCGCGTCGCCGATCCACTCGATCGATGCGGCCTCGCCCGGCTTCGCGGCGAGCGGCCACGCGCCCTGCGGGCGCGGAAACGTGCCCACGTGCAGCCGATACCGCGAGGTGTCGCCGCCGCCGTAGGACGCGTCGCGCACCAGGACGTAGTACGTGCCGTCGCTGGGCGCGACGATCGTTGCGGTCGAATCCTGCCTCAGGAGAAACGAGTCGTCGCACACCGCCAGTTCGAAGCGCTTCGAGTCGAGGATCGCGATCGCCGGGTCGAACATCGCGCGGCCGAGCCGCATGCCTTCGATCTCCGCGGTGATTCGCTCGCCGGCCTTCGCGTCGAACGCGAAGTAGTCGGCGTCCTCGCGGGTGACGACGCCGTCGATCGTCGTGTTCAACGCGATGCGCTGCGCGCTGGCGACGTCGCCGTTGGGCTCGACTTCGGCAACGACGGGGAGCGCGCCGACCCAGAACGTCGTGAGCTCGGTGATCCCGCTCGCGGTGCGCAGTCGGAGCGGATGCTCGCCGAGTCCGCAATCGCCCGCGATCGTCACCTCGGCAGTCACCGTCTTCTCGTCGACGTTTGCGACGTTCGCCGCGCCGATGCCCGCGCCGTAAAAGAGAAGCTCCTGCGCGCCCGCCAAGCGCTCCCCGACGAGCGCCAGCTTCACCGTCGTTCCCCGCTGGCCGCCGGTCGGCAGCACCGAGCGAAGCTCGGGAGAACCGGGCAGCGCGACGGCGCACGGGGCCGCGCAGCCCGCGACGAGCGCCGCGACTACCAGCGTGTTAGGCCGGCTTCGCGAGGAGCTGCGTGACGACCTTGCCATCCTTCACGATCTCCACCGGCCGACCGCCCGGCGCCATGAGCTCGCCGTCGGCCACGATGCCGAGTTGGTTGTAGACGGTCGTCGCCAGATCCTCGACGCTGAGCGGATCCGCGTCCGGCGCAGTGCCCGTCGCGTCCGACGAACCGTACACGAGCCCGCGTTGGACGCCGCCTCCCGCGAGCACGCCGCTGAAGACGCGCGGCCAGTGGTCGCGTCCGCCCTCGCGGTTGATCTTCGGCGTGCGGCCGAACTCGGTGGTCACCATCACCAGCGTCGAGTCGAGCATGCCGCGGCGCTCGAGATCGGCGATGAGCGCGGCGAACGCCTTGTCGAACTGCGACAGCGGATCGCGGATGCTCGCGACGTTCGTATGGTGATCCCAGCTCCCGAAGGTCATCGAGACGAACCGCACGCCCGCCTCGACGAGCCGTCGGCACAGGAGCATGCGCTGCCCCGCGGCGTTGCGGCCGTACTCGTCGCGCAGCGCGTCCGGCTCGGCGGCGAGATGGAACGCCTCGCGGGCCGCCTGCGAACTGAGCAGCGAGTAGGCCCGCTTGTAGAACTCGTCCATGGTCGCGACTTCGTCCGACTGCTCGATCGCGCGGAAGTGCGCGTCGACCGCGTCGAGCATCGAACGGCGTCGCGCAAAACGGGCCGCGTCGACGTCCGTCGGCGCCGAGAGGTCGCGCACTGCGAACGATCCGTCGGCGGGATCGGAGCCCAGGCTGAACGGCCCGAAGCGATCGCTGAGGAACCCCGAGCCGGCGAACTCGTTGGGAAGGCTCGGCACGCAGACGTAGCACGGCAACTCGTTGCGCTGGCCGAGCTCGTGCGACACCACCGAACCCATCGAGGGATATCGCACGGCGGGGCTCGGGCGATAGCCCGTGAACATGTTGTGCGTGCCGCGCTCGTGCGCGGCTTCGCCGTGACTCAGGCTCCGCAGGATCGTGAGGCGATCCGCCATCTTCGCCGTCTGCTGCAACGCATCGCTGAAGACGACGCCCGACAGATTCGTCTGCACCGTTCCGAGCGGACCGCGATACTCGATCGGCGCGAACGGCTTCGGATCGAACGACTCAAGCGCCGACAGTCCGCCCGGCAGGAAAATGTGGATCACCGACTGCGCCACCGGCGTCTTCAGCGCGTAGCGCTTCGCATCGGCGCCCGCGACGCGCGTGAAGTACTCGGAAAGCGAGAGCCCGAGTCCGCCTAACAGCCCGACGTACAGGAACTCGCGCCGCGAGGGCGAGGCGATCGAGCGGTTGGAAGCCCATGGGCCGCCGCCGTGCATGCACTCAGCCTACCGGCTGGCTTCGTCGGTGACGACCTGAATTCTGGCGCCGCTCACCGCTCGGCGCGGTGGCGGATCACGGACACAAGAGCGTTGCGATCTGGACGCACTGCGTGTCCCACGACAGCTCGCAGCAGGGCGGAACCTGGGCGCACACCAGCGAGCAGCACTGGACGTCGCTGCATCCGGGCGTCGAGTGCGGAATGCCGCACGGTTCAACGCCCGGGCATCCCGCGGGTCCGCTGAAGGTGACGGTCAGCGTGTCGTCGCCGACGATCGCCTCCGCGGCCGACCCCGGAGACGCAACGAGCGACACCGTCACGACGTCGCCCGCCTGCAGCGGGACGGGCTCGGGAGCGGTAGTCAGGACGGCGCAACCACAGGTACAGAAGTTGAGGCCCACGATGGAGGCGACCGAGAGGCCGCAGTGGCCGTCCAGCGTCAGGATGCCGAAGTCCCACGCCCCGCAGTAGGAACCGTCGCACGGCGGCGATGAGCCCAGGCAGGTGCCGCTTGCGCCGCTCGTCGCCGCGAACTGATGCACCGTGCCGATCGGCGAGCCGTTCACCGCGAACGCGACGTCGGTCGAGAGATCGACCGGCGCGGCGCCGCCGTTCTCGACGAACCAGTGCGCGGAGATCAGGTACGCGCCCGGAGGAGCGACGGGCAGGAACTGCAGCGACACCAGGCCGCGGTTGTGCGGAGGCCCACCGAGGATCTCGCCGTGCACGGTCATCACCCAGTGCGAGTTCGGGAAGCCGAGCGAGGCTAACGTCTCGAACGTATCGACGTCGCAGTCGGGCGCGCGCAGGTACGTCGGTCCGGTCTGCCCGTCGTTGTTCGCTCCCATGACGACGAGGCCGTCGTAGTGCCGCGGGAACTCGAGCGACGCCACCAGCGTCGCGTTCGGCTGGACGATCGCGCCGCCGAAGCGAGCCTGGAGTACTCCGCCCGGATACCCCGCGGGAACCAGCACGCTCTTCGCGGCCACTTCGACGAGGTCGACGCCCGGCGCCTGCGGCGAGCCGCCGTCGACGTCGACGTAGAGTCGCACCGTTCCCACGATGTTCGAGCCGGTGTTGCGATCGACGCCGACGTCGACGCACGTGACGACGAACGGATGGCCCGCGGTCTCCGGGATGGTCGCCAGGTCGAACGACCGCGCCCACTGGTTCGCTAACGAGTACAGGGTGATGTCGTCGTAGCACAGGATGCCCGCGAGCGGCTCGACGATCGATGACGCCGACTGCGTGAGCGCTTGCGTCCCGCAGTCGCAGGCGCCCCACGAGCCCAGCAGGATGCCGAGGTCGGCCGCGTCCGTGTCGAGATCGCAGTTGAGATCGGTCGCGCCTACCGAGCCCCACGCTCCCAGCAAGATGCCAAGGTCGGCCGCGTCGACCTTGCCGTCGTCGTTGAAGTCCGCGGCGCAGGACCCCGTCGGATCGCAGGCCACGAAGTTGGCTCGCGACGCTCCCGACGGCACGAACGCCAACTCAGGCGGCAAGTTCGCGGGATACGCGCTCCACGCACCCTCGAAAAGCACCGTTCGACCCGACGAAAGCTGGTACGAGTCGTTGCCGACGTCGACCATGAGCATCTCGGGCTCGAACGCGTAGAGCGGCGAGCAGACCACGTCCACGGTGATCGACGTACCGGGCACGTAGTTGACGACCCACACGCTCACCTCGACGCTCGCGCTGTCGCACGGGACGGTGACGCTCCAGTGCCAGTCGTTCGGATCGGCGGGCAGATAGGTGCCGTCGTACATGGGCACGCCCACCGGCGGCGTCACGCCGTCGTTGAACGTCGCACCGATCGGCGCGCCGTCCAGGGTCCACGTCGACGCACTGAACGTCGCGCCGGGCACGGTCGAGTACACGCAGTCGATCACGTACGGGCACGCGTTCAGCGTGCAGTCGGCATCGGCGCTCCACCCGCCGGGGAATCCGCCGCCTCCGGCGTTGCCGAGCGCGGTGTTGATCGTCGCGGCATCCGCCGCGCCGGGATCGCCGTTCGTGCCCGTCACCGTCTCGACGCTCGACGGCGTTCCCGTGCCGGTGGTGGAGGTCCACGAGAAGCTGCCTAACACGCACATCGTGTTCGCGCTGATCGACGGGTCGGTGATCGACACCGCGACGAGGTACGTGGTGAACGAGATCGTCACGTTGCGTCCCGCCGAGTCCGATCGGTTGTCCTCCCAGGACGAACTCTGTCCTTCGACGTGATGGCCGGCGAACTCGTCGTCGGTCCAGTAGAAGGGCTTGTTGTCGTCGCCGCCCGCGGCCACGGGCTGCGGGTCGATCGCCGGCAACTCGCCTAACACCGGGTCGTCCGGGTTGCCGTCGCCGTCCGCATCCACCGGATCGCCGTCGACCGTGTAGCCGGTCTCGACGTTCACCCAGCGGAAGTCGTACCAGACGTCGAGGTACGCGTACGCCGGATCGAGCGTGAACTTCGCGGTGATGAAGGTCGCCCGCCCCTGCTGAATCCCGTTCGGATCGACGGTGATCGAACCCACCGTCGGCGAGCCCTGCCCCGACACCTTCGGGGTCACGTCCACGGAGCTCGTGCCGGCAAAGCCGAACGAGGCACACAACGCCGCGATGATCGACACCGCCGTCGTTCCCGCCAATGCGCTCCTCGCCATGTTGTCCTCCTGCGCTTCCGCGCGTCATCCGCTGACGGATGCAGACGTCGTCGCTGCAGCGAGCGCGACGCCACGATCGACCGCCATCCTACGGACGCCCGTCGGCGCGCGAGCGGCGAATCCTCGGGATTGGCCAATGAACCTCGTGCCCGCGATCACGAGCCTGCGCCGCGCAGCGCCTGTTCGACGAGGACTTCGACGTGGGTCACGACACCCACGCGCGTTCCGCGTTCGGCGTCGTCGCCGCGCGCCGATGCGCCCCGAGGCAACGGAACAAGGAAGCGTGATCCGTCGGGCGCGACGTCGTAACGGCCTTCCGGCAACGCCTCCAACACCACACGTGGCGGACTCGCGGCGAACGCCGCCGCGCCGGACAGCTCCGCCTCGCAGAGCTGATTGCGCACGCGGTAGAACACCGCGCCGCCGTCGCCGCGCCACACGATGCGGCGCCCTTCGTCGCGCGAGATCTGGATCGGCGCACCGAGCGACGGCCACGGCTGCGCGACCGCGCGCGAGCGGTCGAACTCCTCCGACGCATACGCCAGCCACCGCCCGTCCGGACTGAAGCGGCCGCCCGAGCGCCCGACCGGCACGTCGAACAGCCACGTCGGCTCGCCGCCGTCGAGCGAGAGCGTGCAGAGCTCGCGCACGTCCGCCGTCGGGTGATTCATGGTGAGGAGGAGCGACTTGCCGTCCGGCGTCACGTCGGTCGGCGAGAGGTCGCTCGCCCGAGGCTGCTCGCACAGCACGATCGGCGCCGCGCCTCCCGCGGCGTCGAGCAGCTCGATACGACATGTCTCCGACGAGTCGGACCGCACCGCGATGCGCCGACCATCGCTGGTCCAGACGGGCAGGTCGCGCGAGCGCCCGTCGTCGGGCGCGACGCGCGTCAGCGTTCCGCGCGCGAGGTCGCGCACCCAGACACCGAGCTTGTCGACGCCGCTCGAAAACGCTGCGCGATCGCCGCCGGGAGAGAGACGAACGCTCACGATCGGCGCGTCGGCGTCGAGGATCGTCGACACCATGCCGTCGCGCCCCAGCCATGCGAGCGTCGTCGTCGTCGTCTCGGTTCCACCCGAGAGAAACGCGCACGTTCCCGATCTCGACATGACGTGTCGCGCCGGCGGCATGAACTCCCGACCGGACGCGAGGGGCCCGAGCAGCCTGACGCCGAGTCCCGTGAGTTCGAGTCGCTCTCGATCGAGCCGCGCCGCCAGGAGCCAGTCGCGCTGCTGCCACACGATCACGTCCGGCGCGACGAAGCTCGGCGCCCACGCGTCGTCGACGAGCGTGCGCCGCTCGCCCGTCGACGTGCGCACCGCTTCGACGGAGCAGCGAACCTCGCTGCCCTCGCGCCGCTCGCAGGTGAAGACGACGATCTCGCCGTTGCCGATCGCGCACGGTTGTCCATGCGTGCTTTCGCCGCGCTGCGCGTTGAGCGTCGTGAGTCCGCGCCGGTCCTCGCCTCGCTCGTCCACCGACCAGAGCGTGCGCGACTCGCCGAAGACAATGCGCGACGCGTCGGTCACGGCGATGCCGGTCGAATCGGTCGATGTCGCGCCGACGTCCTCGGCGGCGCCGGTGTCGGTGCGCACGCGGCGCAGCCGTCCGGTCGCCGCATCGGAGCAGTAGATCCACCGACCGTCGGAGGAGAAGGTCGGCGTGCGAACCGTGCCGGCGGAACGCATCTCGCGCGGCGCGAACTCGTCGAGTCGCTGGACATACAACCGCTGCTCCGCGCCGCTCGAGTAGCCGGTGAACGCGAGCGTCGATCCGTCCGGCGAGAGCGCGAACGACGCGCCGGGATCCCACTCGAGCGGGAGCCGCTGTTCGAGTCGCACGCCGAATCGCACGGGTTCCGGCGCCGGCGAAGCGACCCACATCCCACCTCTGAGCCAGCCGGTGATCGCGGCGCCAAGCGCGATGCAGCCGAGCGCGACGATCGCCAACGTCGTCCATGCCGGACGTCGCGTCGCCGCGCGCTCGGCGGGCGCGGTCAACTCGACGAGCGCCTCGTCGATCTCGAGCCGCGCGTCGGCCGCGTCGCGCAACCGTCGCTCCGCGTCCTTCTGCAGACATCGCCGCAACAGGCGCCGCGCCGACGCCGGCGTCGCGTCGGGCAGTCTGGACCAGTCGGGCTCGGCGCGCAGAACCGCGGCGACCGTCTCCGAGCTCGACTCGCCGTCGAACGCGCGGACACCGGCGAGCATTTCGAACAGCACGCAACCGAACGCCCAGAGATCGGCGCGCCGGTCGGTGCGCTTGCCGCGAGCCTGCTCGGGACTCATGTACGCCGCCGTTCCCCACACGGTGACGCGCTCGGGCATGGGCGGCGTCTGTCGCGGCGTCGTCGGCGTGTCGCCGTCGTTCGCCCCCGGCGCGACGACTTGCGCGATGCCGAAGTCGAGGAGCTTCACCACGCCTTCCTCGGTCACCCGCACGTTGCCCGGCTTGAGATCGCGATGCACGACGCCGACCGCGTGCGCCGCCTCGAGCCCGAGGGCGATCTGCCGCGCGATCGCCAGCGCCTCGTCGAGCGGCAGTCCGCCCGACGCGATCAGCTGCGCGAGCGTGCGACCGGGCACGTACTCGAGCAACAGCAGCGTGCCGCGCTCGGTGTCGACTGCGTCGTAGATCGCGGCGATGTTCGGATGATTCAGCGCGGCGAGCGCCCGCGCTTCGCGCTCCAGCCGCTCGCGGCGCTCTCGGTGATCAGCCACGTCGCTGGGCAGCGCCTTCACCGCCACGTCGCGACCCAGACGCGCGTCGCTCGCCCGGTACACGACGCCCATGCCGCCCGCGCCGATGCGCTCTTCGACGACGTACGAGCCGAATCGGACGCCGGTCAAGGAACGCGGCTCCGACGCGTCGCGCGGCGCCGGCTCGAGCAGATTGCCGCTGCGCGAAAGCGCCCGCAGGAGCGAGACGACCTCGCGCTCGAGCGCCGCGTCGCCCGCACTCGCATCGCGCACGAACGCCGCGCGATCGCGCGGCTCGCGCTCGAGCGCGGCCGCGAGCAGGTCGCGCACGCGTTCGGGCGACGCCGCCGTCATTCGTCGCCGGCTCCTTGGGTCGGTGCCGACTCGCCGATCAGCTCGCGGGCCAACCAAGCCTTCGCGTGGACCCAATAGCGCCGCACCGTTCGATCCGTGACGCCGAGGACTCCCGCGATCTCACCGTCGTCCATGCCGGCGAAGTAGCGCATCTCCACCACGCGGGCCGCGTCCGCGTCGACGCGGGCGAACCGCTCGAGCGCGTCGTCGAGTTCGACGAGATCGACGTCGCCCTCCGGCGCGCTCGGCTCGACGCCGTCGAGCCCGACGACGGTCGCGCCGGCGCCGCGTTTCACGCGCCCGCGGGCGCGAGCATGGTCGACGAGGATGCGCCGCATCGCCTGCGAGGCAGCCGCGAGGAAGTGCGCCTGATCGCGATACGACATGCGGTCGTCGACGAGCTTGAGGAATGCCTCGTGCACCAGGGCCGTCGCCTGCAGCGTGTGGCCGGTGCGTTCGCCGGCGAGGTGGGCGGCGGCCAGCGCGCGGAGCCGGCCGTAGAGCATGGGCATGAGCCGGGTCGCCGCGCCCGGCGCACCGTCGGCCAGCGCGTCGATCGCGTTCGTGAGATCGGCGTCGCAATCCGCCATCGCGGCCATCGTAGTTTTCCCCGCACATCCACCGAACAGGCGACCCGCCCGAACCTCGTGGCCGGAGGAATTCCGCGAATTCTCGCTCCTTCGCTGTCCGCGCCCGCGCGAATCCGTCGCCAGTCCATCGGCCCGCTGGAGCGTGGAGCGCCGTTCGCCAACCTCCGCGGCAGCAGAGGAGCATCCAATGGACTCGTCAAGGCAGCACCTGTTCGCATCGATCCTGTTCGCAGCCTGTTCTGGCGCCGCACACGGCGGCTTCTTCGACTTCACCTCAAATCCGACCGGCAACTCGGCCGACATGGCCGCGTGGGCCGCGTCGATCGGTCCGTACACGATCGACTCGTCGGTCGACTTCGAATCGCATCCCGACGGCGATCTGGTCGCGGACTACTACCCGGGCGTGACGCTCTCGGGCACGAACGTGATCGTCGCGCACGGCGCCGGTTCGCGCTCGGGCGCGGCGACGCGTCCGTTGTCGGAAGGCGAAGGTCCGCTCGGCGCGTTTCAGGGCTACGTCGTCAACACGGCGACGGCAGAAGGATGGTCGCTCACCGTGACCTTCGACGCTCCGGTCGTGGCCGCGGGCTTCATGACCGCCGATCTCTTCAACGCGTTCGGCGACAACAGCCTGATGATCGAGTCGTTCGACGGCGACGACGCTTCGGGCGCGTTCCTCGGAGTGGCGTGGTCGTCCGCGCTCAACTTCGAGTTGAACAACCGCTACTTCATGGGACTCGGCGATCCGCTGGGACGCATCAAATCGATTCGCATCAGCACGGCGGCCGTGCTCTACGGCGACACGCAGTACGTCGACGGCGTGAGTTATGCCGTCGCGACCGCGCCGCCCTGCCCCGCGGACCTCACCGGCGACGGCGTGGTGAACGGCGCAGACCTCGGCATCGTGCTCGGCTCGTGGGGCGCGGGCGGCGCCGCGGACCTCGACGGCGACGGCACGGTCAACGCCACCGATCTGGCGATCGTTCTCGGCGCGTGGGGCGCGTGCCCGTAATCGCGGCGCTTCGTTCGGTGTTTGTCTTCGACATCGACGCGGCGTGCGGGCCGCCGGTGCCCGCTCGCCGCGTCGTTAGCATGCGCGCAGGAATGAACGGCGCGAACGAGCGATGCGTGATGAGCAGGCCGCGATCGGCGAATTCGACCGACGCGCTAGACGGCATGGTCGGTCGCACGCCGCTGCTCGACATCGAGTACGAGTCGCGCGGTCGCCGGCGCCGCGTGTTCGCGAAGTACGAGCAGAAGAACATGACCGGCAGCGTCAAGGACCGCATGGCGCTGTGGATCCTGCGACAGGCGTACGAGCGCGGCGACCTGCGCCCCGGCGACACCATCGCCGAAGCGACCAGCGGCAACACCGGCATCTCCTTCGCGGCAATGGGCCGCGCGCTCGGTCATCCGGTGCGCATCTACATGCCCGACTGGATGAGCCGCGAGCGGGTCGCGCTCATCATGAGTTTCGGCGCCGAGGTCGTCCCGGTCTCGCGTCAGGAGGGCGGCTTCAAGGGGAGCATCGCGTTGGCCGACGCGTTCGCCCGCGAAGGCGAAGCCGGCGGACCGCGCGTGTTCCTGCCGCACCAGTTCGACAATCCCGCAAACGTCGAGGCGCACGAACTCAGCACCGGCGCGGAGATCGTGGCGCAGCTCGAGTCGACGGCGCTTCGGTGCGACGCGTTCGTCGCGGGCGTCGGCACCGGCGGCACGGTGATGGGCGTAGGGCGAGCGTTGCGGCGAGCGTGGACCGGCGTGCGCGTGCATCCGCTCGAACCGGCAAACTCGCCGACGCTGCGCACCGGCAGCAAGGTCGGACATCACCGCATCCAAGGAATCTCCGACGAGTTCGTGCCCGCGATCGTGCGCCTCGAGGAACTCGATGCGATCGTCGACGTGTGGGACGGCGACTCGATCCTGATGGCGCAGACGCTCGGGCGCGTCGGCCTCGCGGTCGGCATCTCGTCCGGTGCGAACCTGCTCGGCGCGGACAAGCTGTTGGACGAGCTCGGCGACGACGCGACGGTCGTGACGCTCTTCCCCGACAGCAACAAGAAGTACCTTTCGACTGACCTGTATCGGTCCGAGCCGGTGCGCGACGACTATCGCGCGCCGCACATCGCGATCCGCTCGTGGCGAGCGATCGGCTGCGAAGCGTGTTGCGGGCGATGCTGAGCGCCGCGAAGCCGCGACGCGGCTCGTCGTCGCGCGTCAGCCGGTCCACGCGCCGAGCAGGATCGACAGGTCCGCCGCGTCGACCGTGAAGTCGCCCGTCAGATCCGCCGGGCAACCGATCCCGGGGCACGGGCCCCACGCCGCGAGCAGCATGCCGAGGTCAATGCCGTTCACTTTGCCGTCGCCGTTGAGATCGGGCGACAGCGTGGCAACCGGCGCGGCGACGATGTCGAGCACCGTGTCGACGCAATACATCCCGTTGATCGACACCGTCACGTCGATCTGCGGCCATATCGCGCCCGGCGGCACCCATCCGCTGTCGAAATGCTGCGTCGCGCCGCCGTTCACCGACAGGTCGAGTTCCATGCGCTGCAAGTAGGCGAACTCGCCGCCGAGCTTGAACGTGCCGCTGCCGGTAATCGGGTACACGATGGTGCCGACGTGCGCTTCGAAGTTCAGGTTCGCGAGTTCGTACTGCGTGAAGAGCGGCCCCGGCGACTCGGCGTGCAGCACGAATGTGCCCGTGAGCGGACCAAACTGCATCGCACACTGACACGGCGGATAGCACCCCTTGTGGAACTCCGCGGGCGGCCCCAGCGCGTACAGCACCGGCACCGCGGCACCGCTCGAAGCCCCCGACAAGCACGCAAGTACGACTGAGACGATCGACTGTGCCCTGCGCATCGGCGTTTCCTCCGCGAAAGAGGCCGCACGGCGTCGAGACCCTGCAGGTCGCTGCCCACACGACGAAGACCATGCGCCGCGCGGCGAATCACATCGTAGGTCCGCCCTCGGCGCGGCCCGCCGGAAAACCCGCCGATGCGATCATCGCGTCCGCTGTAGGCTCTCCGTCACATGCCCGTCGCTTCGCTCGCCCGCCGCCTCTTCACGACGCCCTACCTCCCCGATCCGACCGTCGACTCGTTCCTGTCGCGGCTGGAGACGAAAGAAGACGAGCACGCGCGCGTTGCCGTCACGGTGCTCGATGCCCGTGAAAGCGCCGATCGATTCGGCGTACCCATGTCGCATCACGGCGTGCAGCCGGTCTTTCTGCGCATTGAGAATCGGTCGCAGGTTCCGCTGCGGCTCCACGTGGTGACGATCGACCGCAACTACTACACGCCGCTCGAGGCCGCGGCGCAGAATCACTTCTCGTTCGCCAAGCGGCTCGTCGCGTTCGGCGCGATCGGTTGGTTCCTGCTGCCGCTGGTGGCGCTCGCGCCGCTCAAGATCATCACGGCGATGCGAGCGAATCGCCGCATGGACCAGTGCTTTCAGGACGCGGCGTTTCACTTGCGGGCGATTCCGCCCGGCGGCACGGCGGAGGGCTTCGTCTTCACAAGCCTCGACATCGGGACGAAGGAAGTGCGCGTGCGGCTCCTCGCCGGAACGCATCGCGGATCGCGCACCGTGCACGACGGTCTCCCGACGGCGCCGACCACCGATCCGCCGATCGAATACGTCTTCGCGATTCCCGTGCGCGGCATCGCGACCGATCACGCGCGGCGCGACTTCGCGACCATCTATCCGGAGGGCGCGAGCATCTCATGCGATCTCGCGGCGCTCGTCGAGCGCCTGAGCGCGATGCCGGCGACGACAACGAACCGGAAGGCGACCGGCAGCGGCGACCCGGTGAATCTCGCGGTCATCGGCGAGTTCGAGACGGTGCTCAGCGCGTTCGCCGCGCGCTGGGACGAGACCGAGACGATTACGCCCGCTACCTGTTGGAAGACCGTGCGGGCGTTCCTGCTCGGCACGCAGTATCGATACTCCCCGGTAAGCCCGCTCTACCTCTTCGGTCGAAGCCAGGACGTCGCGCTGCAGCGCATCCGCCACTCGATCAACGAGCGGCTCCACCTGCGGTTGTGGCTCACGCCGCTTCGTTTCGAGGGAAAACCGGTGTGGATCGGACAAGTGAGTCGTGACATCGGCGTGCGCTTCACGACGAAGGCCTGGAACCTCACGACGCACCGCATCGACTCCGACGTCGACGAATCGCGCGATTATGTCCTCGAGGATCTGCTCGAGGCAGAGCGCACCGACGCGGCGGGTTACGTCGGCGGAGTGGGTGAATGCGCCCGCGCCGCGCCGCGGCGAAACCTGACCGGAGATCCGTATTTCACCGACGGCAAGCGCGCGGTGATTCTGCTCTCCGAGTCGCGAACGACACCGCGATTCGTCTCGTGGGCGTGAGCGAACTCGGGACGGTGCGTCGGATTCCGATGCTCAGCGTCGCGGCACGACGCGACGCGATGTACGCTCCCGCCTTCGCGCCTTCCGTATACAGAGGTACTCCAACATGACTCGTCACATTTCGTCCGCACTCGTCTGCACCGCCTTGTTCATCGCACAACCGTCCTTGTTCGCGCAGAGCGGCGACGCCATGCCGCTGCCCTCGAGCGCCGCGAACCCGAAGGCCGTCCAGCTCCAGCTCGAGATCGACGCTCTCAACTCGATGACCGACGCGATGGGCCCGATGGTGAACGACGCCGACACCCGCGTGAAGCTGATGACCGGCTACATCAGCGAGCAGAAGCTCGACGCCGCGTTCGCGACGTTCAAGTCGGCGCCGAATGCCCCGGGCTTCAACGGCCTGACGTTCAACCAGTCGTATCAAGTCGCGGTCAAGGACCAGCAGCTTCGCGGGAACCCCGTTCCGAGCACCACCGACGTCGTGACGTTGGAGAACGAGGCAATGGCGACGCAGACGCTCGTTCAGTCGCAGTGGGTGCGACTCAACTCGCTGCACGACCAAGTGGTGAAGATGACCGCGTTCCTCGAGTCGCAGAAGCAGCTCGACGCGTACACGGCGTGGGCGCAGACCGCGGCTGCGAAGCGCCTCGAAAACTACACGCCGCCCCCGCCGCCGACGGACAAGAGCAGCGCGAACGGCGATCTGACCCCCGAGCAACGGGCCGCGAACATCGCACGCTATCAGGAGCACCTCGCGCGGCTCCGTCAGCACTGGGACGAGGAGCAATACTCCGACGCGCAGCCCGACTTCAAGCCGTCGCAGGGCTACTTCCCGCAGAACAACGGCATCTCGACCTCCAATGCCAGCAACGACTATTACAGCGGCTCGTATTGGAACGGCTACGCCGATCCGTACTACGACGTGTGGGGCTATCCCGCCGGAGCCGGTGCGGCTGCCGCAGCCGCGGCTCGGAACTACTGGAACCGCGGTGGCGGACGAGCGCCGGCGATCGCGCCGATGGCCGACCACCCGATGATGCGCGGCGGCGGACGCCGCTGACGCGCGTCGACGCATCTCGATCAGATCACTTCGACCGGCTCGCGGGTTCGCCCGCGGGCCGGTTTTTCGATTGCGCGAGCATCTCGGTGTGCACGCGCTCGATCATGCCCTTCGGCCAGTGTTCCTGATGCGGTGCCATGATCGAGCCGTGGTCGCGGCCGGGCACGAGCAACACGTCGGCGTCGCTGCCGAGCGCGGCGAGATCGGCCTTCAGTAGCCGCACCGCGCCTTGAAGGCCGAACGTGTCCTCGTCGCCACACCACACGTGCAGCTTGCCTTTGAGCTTCGGCGCGAGCGCTGGCCAGCGCTCGCGCAGGATGAGGCCGATGTCGTAGCGCTTCCACGCATCGACGATGTCGGGGTGAATCGCCCCGGACGCGCGGTCGTACATCGGCATCGGCCGTCCGTCGTCGCCGCGCGGCGAGAACACCGCGTCGAAGCTGGCCATCTGACCGCCGACGTCGCCGCGCTTCAGTTCCTGCCGCACGAACTGCTCGAACGTCATGGCGACGTCCTTGCCGTGCCAGACGAGCGGCCGCGGTTGCCCGCCGTCGTCGTGGAAGATGTTCGTCGCGCGATAGAGATCGACGCCGCTGAAGTCGCGGAAGTCGACTGGATCTGGCGACGTGGCCCAGCAACCGCCGAACGAATCGGCGTAATTCACTTGCAGCCAGAGCACGGACCAGCCGCCGCTTGAATGACCGGTGAGAAAGCGCTGCGACGGCTCGCGCACGCCGCCGAGGCGGGCTTCGATCGCGGGGATGAACTCCTCGACGAGCGCCTGGCCGCGCGGCCCGTTGTTCACCGAGTCGGCGAACTCGTGATGCCCCAGCGCACACGAGCCGTCGAGGAATACGTAGGCCATCTTCGGATAGCCCTCGTCGCGCATGCGCCGCTTCAACTCGGCCGCGATGCGATGCCCCCGCTTGTGATTGCCCCCGAACCCGTGGACGTCGTAGCACACCGGAAGCGTCGCGACGTCGACGTCGTCAGGCACGACGATCGTCGCGTTCATCATGATGTCGCGTCCCCAGAAACCGCTGAGGAGAGGCGAGCGTAGATTGACTTCGATCGCCTCTGAAGCAGTCGGCACCGCGGTCGGCGGCGACTGAGGCGAGCTCGTCGGCGGCTCGCCGAGCCCGACGAGCACGGACGCGGCCAGCACTGCACCGAGTTGCGCAGCGAGAGCCCCAAACCAGCGACGGGAATTTCGTTGAAGACGCATCGGCGGAGCGTACCGTGGCCGTCACGACGCTTCCTCCCGACGCCGCCAGACGAACGATTCGCCTGAGTCATTGAACCGTGGAGCATTCGGAGAACCGCACGATGGGACGAACCACGACTGCCTGCGTCGGCGCGTTGCTCGTGACATGCTGCGCGTTCGCGCAGCAGCAGCAGCCGGCGAAGTCCGCGCCGCCCGCGCACGCGGCCGCGCTGACGCCGGCGGAGGCGAAGGAGATCGACGAGCTCATCGCGAAACTCGTCGAGATCGATGCGCCCGACCGCGGCATGTCGCCGTCGATGAGCGGGCATCTGTTCGCGCCGCTGCCCGAGTCGGCGACCTTCGACGGCGGCATCCTCGGCGCACATCATCTGATCACGCCCGAAACGATCGTGAAGCTCGTCGGCTACGGACCGAAGGCGATGCCGGCGCTCCTGCGCTCGCTCGACGATCCGACGCCGACGAAGCTGAAGATCGAGCACGGCGGCGGATTCGGCGGCATGTGGCACTCCACCGAGGTCGACGTGAGCGTGATTCGCGTACAGGAACAGGAGGCGTTCGCGAAGCACCCGGAGCTCGCCGAGGGCGCGAGCGGCATGAGCGAGGAGGACATCCACGAGTGGACGATCACCCGTGGCGACGTCTGCTTCGTCGTGCTGGGACAGATCGTCAATCGCTCGTACCAAGCGATGCGATATCAGCCGAGCGCGTGCATCGTCATCAACAGCCCGGTGAAGATGCCCGGAATCGCTGCGTTCGTGCGCGAGGCGTGGCGCACCGATGATCCGTCCTCCGCGCTCCTGCAATCGCTCGTCGCGGACCTGAAATCGGAAGAGTGGATGCGGGCCGCGGGTGCCGCGATGCGCCTCCTCTATTACTTCGGCGATGCGGCGGGACCCTTGCTCACCGCGCAGCTCGACAGCATCGCCGACGACGAGGATTCGCGGGCGGGCGCCTGCGAACTCGTCGAAGCGATCCGCTTCACCGACCGCGCCGACGTCCTCGAAGCGATCGTGCGATTCGCGGAGCGCAGCAAGTCGCCCAGCGTCATCGTCGCCGCCGCAGGCGAGCGCACCGTCGCGCACGCGCCGGAGCGCATGCATGCGCTGCTCTTCGACCTGCTCGCGCATCCGCCCGAGCAGCAGTACGGCGCGTTCGGTACGCCGTACCAGGCGCTTGAGGCGGCGTTGAGGCTCTACCCGAACGAAGGCGAGCAGGCCGCGCGCACGCTGCTCGGGACGAATCCGGGAGCGATGAAGTGGCCCGTGATCGTCGCGATCGGCAACGCCCCGCACGCACCGTGGATGGTGGAGTTTCTCAAGCCCTATCTCGACGACGAGAGCCCGACCGGCTGGGAATACGGCCCGAACCACGATCGGCGTCCGTATCAGATCAGGCACTTTGCGGCCGAGGCGATCGCGAAGCACATCGCCGGCGCGCACCTCGACCTGCAGCGCGACCGCTACGACCCCGACGACGTCCCTGCGGCGATCGACCGCATCCGACGCGCCGCCAGCGGCGATCTGACAGCGCTCGTCGAAGCCGAGCCCGCGCCGACGGCGCTAATCCCGACGATTTCACCGATCGCGAGCCACACGTTCGAGGCTTCGCTGCGACTGTTGGCGCAACGGGCTCGGGGACCGCGCGTGCTCGCGATCACGACTGACGGCGGCAATCCGCGCTACGTGACCGTCGATCTCGCATCGGGCGCGATCGAGGATCTTCGCGCGATCAAGGACGCGGACTGCGGCTGGCCGGAGTGGCTGCAGCCGCCGGCGGACGACTTGCTCGTCGCGTACGACCGTCGAACGAGCCGCTTCGTGATCGACTCGCTCGCGCCGGACACAGAGCAGCGAATCGTCCAAACCTTGATGGAGCCGTCGAGCCAAGGGGACGAGGGCGATGTGCCCCTGAATTACGGGGGGTTCGCGCTCACGCGCGACGGAAGCGCGATGCTCGCACTCACGACGTTCGGTCGGCTGCTTCGGGTGTCCTGCGTCGACGGAAGCGTGCGCGAAGTGTGGAAGTACGACGGAACGCTCGACAAGGACACGGCGAAGTTTCTCCACAGCCAGCTCATTCCGCTTGCCGGCAGCGACGAGTTTCTCGTGATCGGCTTCCCCGAGCACGGCCGCTTCGCTGACTCGGAGCATCTGCTGGAGGGAGTCCCCCGCGTGTGGAACGACGCGACCTCGACGATGCGCACGCTGTCGAAGGTGCCGCCGTTCGGACTGCGCAGGGGCTGGGGCAACATCGCATGGAACTTCGTCAACTCCGACGCGACGCTCTGGGACGTGACGACGGACACGCTCGTGAAGCTGCCGTTCGACGGACTCACGGTGCGCGACCTCGTCTATGACCCGGCGAAGAAGCTGATGTACGCGTTGCGCGACGACGGCACCATCTCCGTCGTGAACATCGCCGCGCGCACGGTGCTGCGCACGCTCGTCCCGCCGCCATCGGTAGGCGAGGGTTGGGATAGTTTGATGCTGTCGCGCGACGCGCGATCGCTCTACTGGATCTCGCGACCGATCCCACGCGGACAGGGGGAAGCTCGCATCGCGACTGCGATCGCAGTGTTCGACGTCGGCGACATGCGCGTGCCGTGAACAATCGCGGTGCGCACGAGCGACGAGTCGCAACCCCGGGCTGCAAAACGCCGACGCCCCGAGGGCGGGCTCGGGGCGTCGGTGGGTGTTCCCGCATAGCGCGATGGACGGGGCGTGAGGCCAACGTGAATCGCGGAGCGGAGGAGAGAGAGATTCGAACGCCGGTACTTGGCCGTCCAGATCAACGTGTGACGGCAACTTGTCGAATTCAGCAATCTCCCCATGCGCCCAGCAGGACGCTGAGATCTGCCCCATTCACGGTCCCGTTGCCGTCGAGATCGGCCTGCCCGCCGTTTTGTCCCCAGGCACCGAGCACGATGGCCAGATCCGCCGCGCCGACCTTGCCATCGTGGTTGAGATCGCCGAGGCACCAGCCAGCGAGCTCGGGCGCTGCAATGTCGAGGCTCGGGTCCTGCGGAGCACCGTGATCGATGACATCGAACTGCATCGGAATCGGAAGCGCAGGCGTCGCCGGATACTCGGTCTGATTGCCTTGCGACGGCACCTGGTCGACCCACTCGATGCTCGCGGTGAGGAGCGCCCTCGACTGGTTCACGCCGAGCCACTGCTCGAACGGCGCGACGAGACGCAGGAAGCGCGGGCTGTTCGGATTGTTCGGGTTCGTGTGGAACTCTTCCCACTCGTAGAACGTGTTGCCGATCACTTGCATCACGCGAGCGCTCGGTCCGCCGGGCGGAGGCACGATCGGATTCGTGAGGTTGAGGGCGTCGGCCGACAAGAGGAGCTGCGGGTGCTCCTGGTAGAAGTTCATCAGCGCGCCGAACGGAACTGCGACGAGCTCGAACGCGCAGCCGGCCTCGAGCTTCTCGGCGAACGAGGGTTCCCAGTTCATCCAGTCGCGGACGAGATCCTCGTTCTGCGACACCAACCGACAGCCGAGACCGTTGCAGTCGGTGCTGTGCGCCCGGTTGATCGCGACGATGTATCGCTCGCCGGTTGAGGAGAAGTACACCCACACCGGCGCTCCGCTGGCGCCGCCCGTCGAGTGCTCGTCGTATTCCAGTTGGCGATCGTCGATGTCGGTCACGTCGCCCGCGCCGCGCCACTGGTCGAACATGCGGCTCGGATCCGGCAGGTCTTCGATGGGATAGCCCGACATGTTGATCAGGCTCGGGTCGTACTCGAAGCGAACGGCCATGAACGTGTCGAGCTCTTCGAACGGGCAGATGATCTTGAGCGCGCCGTAGTCGACGTCGCCCTTCGGTTCGTAGCTCGAGTCGGCGAACTTCGTGTTGGTGCACTTGTAGTCGGCGATGCGCGTGCCGTACGGATATTCGATGTTCGAACCGTCGAGATACGCCGCGGGCTGGACGTGGATGTCGCTGTAGTTCCAGTGCCCTTCGTCATGGTTGTAGACGCAGTGGCCCGCGGTGAGCACCGCGTGCGGCGAGATCAGCGTGCCGCTCCCGACCGCGCCGAGCGTGCCGTCGTGATCGGCGTCATATCGCAGGGTGCAGATCGTGTTGAATGGGAAGCGCTGCGTGTTGTCGATCGGGATGCGGTCGTCGCACGCGCTGCTCCCGCTCGCGGCGGAAGTCAGCACGCTGGCGACGGTGCCCGCGACGAGGGCGGCGCGACGGAGCGACGAGGCGTTCAGACGAAGCAGTTGCTTGGTGGCGAGAGACATGAGGATTCCTTTGCGTATGACGGGCTGCAGACCGCGGGGCCACGACGCCACGCGTGTCGCCGCACCATGCGACGGCCCGGTTCACGTCCCCTCAGCCAATTTCGGAGAAACCGATCAGGCCCGATCGGCATGCAGCCCGCGTCGCCAAGCCTCGCACCAGCCGCCGAACATGCCCGCGAGTTCCTCGATCTGCGAGGCGTACGCCCGCTCCAGGAGTTGCCGGATCGCAGGCGGCATGTCTACTGCGCGCGACGGATTCACCTTGTCGGTGAGCGTCGCGACGCCGGCCGGGAGCGGCGGCAAGCCGAGGAACTCGAGCACCGCCGCGAGCGCCCGATCGGGCTCGCTCACGATCTCGTCGTAGAAGCCGACGTGGATCTGCCGTTCGGGATAGCAGCCTCGCCAGATCGAGAGCGTGCGGAGATAGTCGCTGCGCAGCGCCTGCATGGGTGACGCGACGAACGCCGCGACCTCGTCGACGTCGTTGATGTCGCGCAGCGCGCCGATCGTCCATGCGAACCGCACGTGCGACCACGCGCGATCGATCGGATTCCGCAAGACGTAGATCACGCGCAAGTCGGGGAAGAGCTCGCGCACGCGCGCGACGTCCTTCGCGTCGAGGATCGAGTACGACGGCGTGATCTCGCCGCGCAGGCGACCGCGGCCGCTCGCGAACAGCGATCGGTACCACGCATCGCTCGGCTGGCCGAGGAAGTAGCGCGTCGTCCAGCGGGCGTCGTGCCACCGCCCTGCACGCACCGCCTCGAACAACTCGCGCCGAAGAAGCGCGCGCCCCCGCCGCTCGTGCGGCGCGCGCCCGACGAGCCGCTGCCAGAGCGAGTCGGCCGCGATGTGGCTCGGCGACGGATACTCGAGCGAGCGGTCGAAGTAGTGCAGTTCCTTCCGCGGCGGCATCCACACGCCGGGATGCCGCTTCAGGTTTCGCCACAGCCACGACGTGGCCGCCTTTTGCGCTCCGATCCCGAGGAAGTCGATGTCGTGGTGATCGCTCACGGCGGACACACCCTCGCCACGACGGCGCGGGACGTCCCGCGCTCGTCCGCGGCCGCGGTGAAGTCGGATCGATAGGCGGCGATCGCGTTCATGCCGCGTTCATTCTCGGCATGAACGACCTGACACGGAAGGCGTGCGGTCGGCGGGGCAGTCCGCCGCCGCGGAAGAGTGTGGTCGGCAACGCTGGAATCGCCGGTTCTGCGGCATTTCATCGTTGGTTTCGCCGATTCTCCCGTTGCCCACCGCGCCAAGACGGGCTATCTTCGTCGCTGAGGTTGGCGAGCCGATCGTCCGTTCCGTGGTGGGACGAACCTCGATCGGGCCGACCGACGGACGCGCGGCACCTGCATTGAGACTCATGCGGTTGAATCCTCCCTTCTCGTCATGATCGCTTTCGCGCTCATGACCTCGCGCATCCGCGACCTTGCAACTGTTCCGTGGCACGAAACCGCCGGCGGCGTGGTTTCTTCGTGTCCATTCGTCATCTAATCGCCGCCATCGGGCCGTCGCGCCCGAGAAGGAAGAGAGCCATTTCGTACCCGCCCCGTCGACCGCCGTTCCGCGATGCGCCCATGGGACCGCGCGTCAATGATCGCATCCGAATCACCCCTATCCGCCTCATCGACGAAAACGGCGAGATGGTGGGCATCGTCGAGACCGACGATGCGCGGCGCCGCGCCATGGAACTCGGCCTTGACCTCGTCGAGATCGCAGCGGACGTGCGTCCTCCCGTGTGTCGCATCATGGACTACGGGAAGTTCAAGTACGAGGAGTCGAAGAAGGACAAGGTGAACCGGGCGAAGAGCCGCGTCTCCGAAATGAAGGAGGTCCGGCTCGGGCGCTCGATGAAGATCGGCGAGCACGACATCGCGATCCGCGTCGCGCAGGCGAGGCGATTCCTCATCGAAGGCCACAAGGTGCAGATCGTCCAGAACTTCAAGGGTCGCGAAGTCGCCCACCGAAGCCGCGGCGATCAGCGCATGGCCGCGATCATCAAGGAGCTTTCCGACCTCGCGAAGCTCGAACTCTCGCCGCGCATGAACGGTCGGCGATTGAGCATGATCCTCGGCCCCGACAAGCAAAAGGTGGAAGCTTGGAAGAAGGCGCAGCGCGCGGCCGGCAAGCCTGAGCTGCCCTCGGTGCCCGAGATCATCGACGCGCCCGATGACGATGACGACGACGACGAGGGCGACGAGGAGTAAGCCTCGCACCGACGACCGATCACTCGACACGCGACGATTCCGGGCGTCGCGTGTTTTCGTTGGGGGAAAGCCATTCAGCGCGGAGACGCGGAGTGCGCGGAGCAAGCGCGGAGAGGAAGACAGAGTTCAAGGCGCCGCGTGATGCGCACCGTCTTGAACTCGGTTCTGCCTCCGCGTGCCCTCCGTTCCTCCGTGGCTCCGTGTTGCACGACTCATGGCTTCCGCTCAGCCCGTTGCCGCGACTCGGCGTCACGCACGCGCGCCCTTCCGGCGACACTACGCCCATGAGCACTTCCGCCTCGAGCACGACGTTTCGGCGATTCGATCCTGGGCGCGACGAGGCCGCGGTTCGGCGCATCCTCTGCCTCGCGTTTGGCGGCACGAACGACGGCGTCGGGAGCTATCTCGATCTCGTCGGGCGCGATTCCATGCGAGTCCTCGACGACGGCGGCGAGCACGTTCCCGCATGCCTCGCCCGCATTCCGATGGGTCAGTATTTCGGCGGTCGAAGCGTGCCGATGGTCGGCATTGCGGCGGTCGGCGTCGCGCCGGAGGCACGTGGTGCGCGCCGCGCGCTCGCGCTCATGCAAGGCTGCGTGCGCGAGCTCGCTGCGGAGCGCATGCCGCTGTCATGCCTCTATGCCTCGACGCAAGCGCTCTACCGCCACGTCGGCTTCGAGCAGGCGGGTTCGAAGTTCGAGTTTCGCATTCCGTTGCGACAACTCACCGAAGGAACGCGCGACGTGCCGATCGTCGCGATCGAATCGGCCGACGATCGCGTAAAGGCGTGTTACCGCGAATACGCCGCTCGCTTCGACGGAATGCTCGATCGCGGCCCGTTCATCTGGTCGCGCGTGAAGCAGTCTCGCGACGCGGTGTTCCACGGATTCGCGGTCGTCCCCCACGGCGCCGACGGACCGATCGAAGGCTATCTCTATTTCGCGCAGCATCGCCGCGACGGCGGGCGTCACGACGTGTCGCTCTCCGATCTCGCGTTCACCACGCCGCGAGCGGGCTTGCGGCTGCTTGGACTCCTGCGCGACTTCACCTCGATGGGTCTCACGCTGTCGTTCACCGGCGGACCGAGCCATCCGCTCGTCGTCCTGCTTCAACAGCAATGGGTTGAAGCAAGTTTGCGCGAGTGGTGGATGCTGCGAATCGTCGACCTCGAGCGGGCGATCGAAGCCCGCGGCTACGCGCCCGCGACGACCGTGGACGTGGTGATCGACGTCACCGACGAATTGGTCCCGGCGAACGCAGGACGCTGGACAATCGAAGTCGCGAACGGCCACGGCGGCGCGCATCGCCACGCCGCCGCCGGCCCCGCGGTGCGTACGAACGCACGCGGGCTTGCGGCCATGTACTCGGGATTCATGAGCCCGATGCACGCGGCGCTCGTGGGACTTGCCGAAGGTCCGGCCGAGGCGCTCGAACGACTTGGGGCGGCGTTTGCCGGCAACGGACCGTGGATGCCGGATCACTTCTGATGGCGACGTGAGGGCCGTGTGCGTCGCGACGATTCGAGTAATGCGAGCGCGTGGAGCGCAGGCGGCACGAGGCGAAGGAGAGTGAGCGCATGACGAGCTCGGATGGCATCCGTGGCCCAGTGGCCGCAGCGATACGCGCGCGTGACGCTGAAGCCCTTGAACTGTCGCTGTCGTCTGCGCGCACGCAGTCACGGCTTGATGAGATTGCTGACCTCCTCGTCGAGGCGGTGCCGATGCGTTGGCATCACCTGCACGAGGACATCGTGCGCTCACTGCAGCTTCTGAAGCATGCACCGGCTGTCGATGTGCTCGCCGCAGCGGCGCTCACCAAGCACGAATACCTGGCCTACGACAACTCCTACGCTCTCGCACGCAAGTGCACGTGGGCTTTGGCCGACATCGGCACCGACGCAGCAAGGGAGAAACTCGCGGCGCTTTCGCGATGCACCGACGCAACGATCGCCGGATATGCGCAGAAGCGGCTGGATCGATGGGATCACGAGCGTGGGCGAAAGGGCGTATCGTCGCTGCCTCCGTTGCCCAACTCGGCCCAGGCACCGACGATGACGAGTGGCCAGACCGTGGACGAAAGAGCCAACGTTGCACTGCTCGACACCCTGCAGGCGCTCCGCGCCGATCCGAGCAGAGTCCTGCAGCTCTACGAGCAACTCTTCCATGCCAACCTCTTTGGAGTGACCCAGGTCGGCGCGGCTCTTGAGTCGGCGAACTTCCTGACCTACCCGACCGCCGACGGAGTTGGAGCGCTACCGCTCTTCACGCAGCGGCGCTTCATTCCTTCCGGTCTGCCAGCGGACGCGCTCGTGACGCTCGCCCCAGGCGCAGTCCTTTGGCGTCGACTACTCGAGGTCATTTGCGATGACGGATGCGTCGCGGCCATCGATCCCGGACAGCCTCACGGCATCCGACTCACGCGGGCGATGATCCTGGGAATGGTCGCTGCGTACGGCGCGCCTCGCGGCATAGGGCCTGCGGCGTAACTCCAATTCGAGCGCTTCGTAGCGCCCTCCGGGCGCACACTCGCCCTGGCCATGTCGCCGTCTTGTGAGATCGTGGAGCGCGTGGAGCAAATACGATCCGCGTAACACGTCGCTCAAGCTGTTGCGCGACGGGTGTGCGGCTCGATGGGTGACGAGCACTGACGCGCTCGGCCGACGCACCGCGCGAACCCCGTCGACCGTGCCCCCGCTTCGTCTCTGGCGCTCGAGTGGGACCCTCGTGTCTCGACGCCGCACCGCGTGTTGCTCCAGCACTCCGAGTCGCGGCGCGGTCGCGCGATCCCGCACGTTGCTCCGCGGTCAGGACGATCGAGCGTCCCCGTTGTCCGATAGCCCGCCGCGCTCGCTCGACCACGTCGACTTCGGTCTCTGCCCCGCCTCGCGCACGCTTCGTCGCCGCACTTCCGTCGGCTCGCGCGATTGCGGTTCGGTTTCCCCCGTTTTCCGGCTACCTTGAGCGTCATGAAGGGCGCCGCCGCAGCCGTCGTACTCGCTGTTGCCGGAACGCTCGTGCTCGCCGCGGCGCGCACGGCCACCAACCCTTCACCGCCGTCGCCCAAGCCTCCCCTGCCTCCCACCGCCGAAGGCGGGACGACGGTGAGCTACGACCGCGACATTCGGCCGCTCCTCTCCGACCGCTGCTTCGTGTGCCACGGCCCCGACGCCGGGAAGCGACAGGCCGACCTGCGTCTCGACATCGCCGAGAGCGCGATGGCTGAACGTCGCACGAAGAACAAGAAGGACCCGACCGAGGGCCAAGGGAACGGCGCATCGACGCGGGCGATCGTGCCGGGCGACCTCGCCGCAAGCGAAGTGTGGCGGCGCATCACCACCGACGACGCCGACGACGTGATGCCGCCGCGCACGAGCACGCGGCGACCGCTGTCGGCCGACGAACGTGCGCTCGTGCGCCGCTGGATCGAGGAAGGCGCGCACTACGAGCCGCACTGGTCGTTCGTGCCGCCGCAACGCCCGACCGCGCCGAGCGTCCATCGCGCGTCGTGGCCGCGCGGAGACATCGATCGGTTCATCCTCGCGCGACTCGAGTCGTCGGCAATCGAACCCAGTCCCGAGGCAGACCCCGCGACGCTCATCCGCCGCGCGTTCCTCGACATCACCGGGTTGCCGCCGACGATCGACGAGCTCGACGCGTTCCTCGCCGACAAGCGGCCCGACGCGTACGAGCGTTGGGTCGATCGGCTCCTGAACGAAGAGCCCTACGCCAGCCGCTACGCCGAGCGCATGACCGCGCCGTGGCTCGATCAGGCGCGCTACGGCGACACGCACGGCATCCACCACGACAACAGCCGCTCGATCTGGCCGTGGCGCGACTGGGTGCTCAAGGCGTATCGCGACAACATGCCGTTCGATCGCTTCGTCACCGAGCAGATCGCCGGCGACTTGTTGCCCAACGCGACGATCGAGCAGCAGGTGGCGACCGGATTCCTCCGCAACAACGTCACCTCCGACGAAGGCGGCGCGATCGACGAGGAGTATCGATTTGAATATGAAGTCGATCGCGTCACGACGACCGGCGCCGTGTTCCTCGGCCTGACGCTCCAATGCGCCCGCTGCCACGACCACAAGTACGACCCGGTCGTGATGGACGATTTCTATAGCCTCGTCGCGTTCTACAACTCGAACGACGAGCCGGGCCTCTATCCGTTCCTCCGCGAGAGCGACATCGCGTCGCCGCCGGCCGTGACCCTGCCGACGCCGGAGAAGGACGCGGAGCTCAAGCGACTCCAGGCCGACCTCGCCGCGGCGAACGCCGAGCGCGACGCGCTGCGCACGAACGGCGACGAGCGCCGTCGCTTCGACGAGTTCGTCGCGTCGCTCGCGACCGACGCTGGACTTCGCTGGGCCGACGCGACGTTGACCTCGGCGATGTCCACGGGCGGCGCGACGCTCACGAAACAGAACGACGGAAGCGTGCTCGCCAGCGGCGCGAATCCGGCGGTCGACGACCACGTCTACACGTTCCGCACCGATGCGAAGGATTTGCGACTCATCGCGCTCGATGCGCTGGTCGACGCGTCGATGCCCGGTCGCGAAGGGCCGCTCGGCGACGCGCCGCGCGTCGGCCGCGCGGACAACGGCAATGTGGTAATGACGGGCATCGAGGCCGAGGCGGTGTCGGTGCGCGATCCGTCGCAGCGCAAGCCGATCCACTTCGCCTGGGCGTGGGCCGACATCGAGCAGACCAACGGCGACTACGCCGTCGCCAACACCATCGCCGGCATTCCGACCGGCTGGGCCGTCGACGGCCACAATCGCGGTGGCCCGCGCGCGGCGCTCTTCCTCACCGACGAACCGTTCGGCTTCGAAGGCGGCACCGACGTCACGATCACGTTGCGCTATCGCTCGATCTGGGCGCAGCACGTGTTCGGACGCGTGCGCCTGAGCCTCGGCCAGATCGCCGATCGCGGGCTCGCGTCGCTGCCGACGACGGCCGGAAGTTGGTATCGCTGCGGACCGTTCCCGTCGAAGGATCGCAATCTCGCATTCGACGAAGTTGGCGGACCAGAGCAGTCAACCTCGATCGACCTCGGCAAGGAGTTCCCGTTCGCCAACCGCTGGACGTTCGCGGAAGGCCTCCGCGACGCAGCCCCGCTGAACTTGCCCCCGGTCGTCGGATCGCAATACCTCGCACACGTCGTCTACGCGCCGTCGCCGCGCACGATCGCTCTTTCGCTCGGCAGCGACGACGGTCTTCGCGTGTTCGCGAACGGCAAGGAAGTGCACGCGAATCGTGTCGAGCGCCCGCTGAGCGCGGACAGCGACCAAGTCACCTTCGACGTGCCCGCGGGCGCGACGACGGTGGTGTTCAAGGTGGTGAACACGGGCGGACCGACCGCGTTCTTCCACCGCGCGAAGCTCGGCGAGCACGAGCTCGATCACGGCGTCGTGACCGGCCTCTTCCCGCCCGCCACGCGCACGCCCGAGCGCACCGCGATCGCGCAGGAGCGTTGGCTGCTCACCGCGTCGCCCACGTATCGCGCGCTCTCGGAGCGCATCGCCGCCAACCAAGGCCAGATCAGCGCGATCACCGCGTCGATGCCCCGCACCATGGTCTGGAAGGAACTCGACACGCCGCGCGAGACCTTCGTGCGCATCCGCGGTCAGTACGACCAGCCCGACAAGAACCGGCGCGTCGACCGCGCGGTGCCGAAGTTCCTCGGCACGCTGCCGCCCGACGCGCCGCACAATCGGCTCGGCCTCGCGCAGTGGCTGACGAGCCCGTCGAATCCGCTGCTGGCGCGGGTCACGGTGAATCGCATCTGGGAGCTCTGCTTCGGTCGCGGCTTGGTGCGCACCACCGAGGACTTCGGCCTGCAAGGCGAGTGGCCGTCGCATCCGGAACTGCTCGACTGGCTCGCGGTGGACTTCCGCGAGAGCGGCTGGAACGTGAAGCGCCTCGTGAAATCCATCGTGACGAGCGCCACGTACCGCCAAGCCGCTCGACTTCGCCCCGAGGTCGTGGCCAAGGATCCGGAGAACAAGCTGCTCGCGTCGTTCCCGAGGCAGCGGCTGAGCGCCGAGTCGATCCGCGACCAGGCGCTGTACGTGTCGGGCCTGCTCAAGGAAAAGCTCGGCGGCCCGAGCGTGAAACCCTATCAACCGCCGGGCCTGTGGGAAGAGATATCGATGCTCGATTCGAACACGCGCGTGTATGAGCCGAGCATGGGCGACGACCTCTGGCGCCGGAGCATCTACACCTACTGGAAGCGGGCCGCGCCGCCGCCGTCGATGCTCACGTTTGACGCGCCGACGCGCGAGTTCTGCAGCGTGCGGCGCATTTCCACGAACACGCCGCTGCAGGCCTTGGTGCTGTGGAACGACGAGCAGTTCGTCGAGGCCGCACGATCGCTCGCAGCGAAGGTGCTCGCGACGCAAGGCGACGACCGAAGTCGTCTCGTCACGCTGATGCGCACCGCGACGGCGCACGAGTCGACGCCGGCGCAGTCCGATGCGCTGCTAGCGGCGCTGGCCGCGTTCCGCGCCCGCTACGCGACGGCGCCGGACGACGCAAAGAAGCTGCTCGCCGTCGGCGCGTCGCCGCGGCCGGAGACCTTCGATCCCGCGGAACTCGCGGCGTGGACGCTCGTGGCGAACGCGGTGCTGAGCGCCGACTCGGTCATCATCAAGGACTAACTCTGGGGCTCGCGCATGGATCCACTCGAGGAACATCTGCTGAACATCACGCGGCGCCGGTTCTTCGGCATGGCCGGGCGCACGTTCGCGGCCGGACTCGGCGCCAGCGCGCTGGCCTCGATCTTCGGCGAGTCCGCCGGCGCCGCGCCGCGCGTGCCGTCGCCGAAGCCGACGCTGCCGGTGCAGCACTTCGCGCCCAAGGCGAAGCGCGTGATCTACATGCACATGGAAGGCGCGCCGAGCCAGCTCGACCTCTTCGACTACAAGCCGCAACTGCGGGCGCGATTCAACGAGGACCTGCCCGACTCGATTCGCCAGGGCCAGCGCCTCACCGGCATGACCAGCGGACAGGCGCGATTCCCCGTCGCACCGTCGATGTTCCGCTTCTCGCGCTACGAAAACAACCAGGACGGCGTGTGGCTTAGCGAACTCCTTCCGCACACCGCATCGATGTCGAAGGAACTCTGCTTCATCCACTCGATGAAGACCGACGCGATCAACCACGAGCCCGGCATCACCTTCTTCCAAACCGGCCATCAGCAGCCCGGCCGACCGAGCTTCGGCTCGTGGGTGAGCTACGGACTCGGCTCGTCGAACGCGAACCTCCCGTCGTTCGTGGTGATGATCTCGCAAGGCTTCGGCAACATGCAGGCGCTTTCGGCCCGCTTCTGGGGCAGCGGCTTTCTGCCGAGCGAACACCAGGGATGCAAGCTACGCGCGGGGAACGACGCGGTGCTGTACCTGCGCGACCCCGACGGCGTCTCCCGCGAGGATCGCCGTCGCGTGCTCGACGTCGTGACGAAGCTGAACGAAGACGAGTTCGATCGCAGCCTCGATCCCGAGGTGCGAGCCCGCATCGCGCAGGCCGAGATGGCGTATCGCATGCAGATGTCGGTGCCCGATCTCACGGACTTCTCCGACGAGGACGAGGCGACGCTCGCGATGTACGGGCCGGAGGTGAAGAAGCCGGGGACGTTCGCGGCGAATTGCTTGCTCGCGCGGCGTCTCGCAGAGCGCGGCGTCCGCTTTATCCAGCTCTACATGCGCGGATGGGACGCCCACAACAACCTGCCCAAGGAAATCCGCGACCAGTGCCGCGCGGTCGACCAGCCGCAGGCGGCGCTCATCAAGGACCTGAAGCGCCGCGGCATGCTCGACGAGACGCTCATCCTGTGGTCGGGCGAGTTCGGGCGCACCGTGTATAGCCAAGGCACGTTGACCAGCGAGAACTACGGCCGCGATCACCACCCCCGCTGCTTCAGCCTGTGGCTCGCCGGCGGCGGCATCAAGCCGGGCATCTCCTACGGCAAGACCGACGACTACAGCTACAACATCGTGGAGAATCCAGTCGAGGTGCACGACCTGCACGCAACGATGATGCACCTCCTCGGCATCGACCACGAGCGACTCACGTTCAGGCACCAAGGTCGCGACTATCGATTGACCGACGTCGCCGGAAAGGTCGTTCGGCCGATCCTCGCTTGATGGTGGCTTGACACTCCGACGGCCGCAGTCCGACTCATGACGATCACCGATGCAATCGCCGTCTACGGACGCCTCCATCCGCTGCTTCTGCACGTTCCTATCGGCGTGCTCGCCGGGGCTGCGCTCCTGCAGTTCGTCTCGCTGCTGCGCCCGCAGCTCGGACTTCGGCCGGCCATCGGCCTGCTGCTCTGGCTCGCGGCGCTCGTCGCGGTGGTGACGGCGACGAGCGGTTGGATCCTCGCGCGCGAGGAAGGCTACGGCGGCGACACGCTCGAGCTTCACCGCTGGATCGGCATCGCGCTCACGGCAGCGACGGTCGTGACCGCCGTGCTCCGCGCGCGAGCGGGGCGATCGATGCTCAGCGGCGCAGCGTACGGCTGCGTCTTTCTCGCGACGCTCGTGCTACTCGTGCCCGCGGGACACCTCGGCGGCACGCTGACGCACGGCGAGGGATTCATCACCGCGCCGCTGTTCGGACCGACGGACGTCGCCGCGATCGCCGCCGAACCGCGACCGGCGCGCACGGTGTTCGATCGCACCGTGCGACCGACGCTCGAACAGACCTGCACGAGTTGCCACGGCGCGAAGAAGCGAAAGGGCGGGCTCTCGCTCGAGAACGAGGACGCGATCCTCGCGGGCAGCCGCAACGGCGACGTCATCGTGCCGGGCGACGCGGCGGCGAGCGAGATCGTCCGGCGCATGCGCCTGCCGATCGACGACGAGGACCACATGCCGCCGGAAGGCAAGCGGCAACCGAGTGAACCGGAGATCGCGGCGATCGAAGCGTGGATCGCGTCGGGCGCGTCGTTCACCGACGAAGGGAACGGCGCGACGAATCCCGCCGCGACGCCGCTTGCCGGGCCGAACGCCGGCGCTGGCGCCAACGGCGCGGTCGCATCGACGATTCCGGCGCGTCCCGCGAGCGACGAACTGCTCGACGCGCTGCGGGCGGCGCTCGTGCACGTCGAACCGGTTGGCCCTGACTCGCCACTTCTGTGGATCGACTTCGCCGCGCCGGCGAGCGCCGGCAAGGCCGACGATGCGTTCGTCACTGCGCTCCTGCGTCCGCTCGTCGCGTACGTCGACGAGTTGTCGCTCGGCGGGAGCAGCGTGTCCGACGCCACGCTCGAACTGGTCGCGACGATGCCGAATCTCCGTCGGCTCGACCTGCGCGGTACGGCGGTGACCGACGCCGGAATCGCCGCGCTGCGCAACCATCGCACGCTGGCGGAGGTGAGCCTGGTGCGCACTCGCGTCGGCGACGCGTCGGTCGATGCGCTCGTCGCGATGCCCGGGCTGCGGCGGGCGTTCCTGTGGTCGAGCGCGATCACGCCGCGGGGCCTGCAGCGGCTGCGCGACGGTCGTCGTGATCTCCTCGCCGACGCCGGCGACGCGCCGGAGAGCACCCCCGTGGAGGCCGAGCCGCCGGTGAAACTCGGCGCCGCCCCGAAGCCCGCGGAACCGACCGCGGCCGCCCCCGCGACGACCGTGAGCCTGAAGCCGATCAACACCGTCTGCCCGGTCAGCGGCGCTCCGATCGACCCGAAGTACACGATCCTCTACGACGGCAAGGTGATCGGTTTCTGCTGCCCGAACTGTCCGAAGAAGTTCTGGGAAGACCCGGAAGCCTACCTCGCCAAGATCAAGTGACGCTGTCCGGCGCGCGGGTCCACGACGCGGGATCTCCGCGCGCCCGGTGCGTTTGCATGCGGCGCTTGACATCTATGCAGTCCGATGCATAATGATGCACGTCGCATGAAGCCCCGCCGCCAGCAGTCCATCCGCCGCCTCGTGTCGAGCCGGCCGATCCACAGCCAGCTCGAGCTGCAGGCTCTGCTCCGCGCCGAGGGTTTCGAGGTGACGCAGGCCACGCTCTCGCGCGACCTGTCGGAACTCGGCGTCCTCAAGGGTCCCGACGGCTATCGATTGCCGGGAAACGAACCGGGCGTCGCCTCGCCGTCGCGACTCGAGAGCACGCTGCGGCGCGAGCTCCTCTCGATCACCACCGGCGGCACCACCGTCGTGTTGCGCACGCCCAGCGGGCACGGCAACGCCCTGGCGATCGAACTCGACCTCGCACGGCTTCCGGGCGCGCTGGGCACGATCGCCGGCGACGACACGGTCTTCCTCGCCGCGACCGGACCCGCGGCCGCTCGACGTCTTGCTACGCAGTTCGCACGCCTTGCCGGACTCGCCGCCAACGGCGCGAACGGACATGGCATCGGCGCACGCTCGTCGCGGCGCGCTCAGGAGTGACGATGGCCAAACGCATCGCGGTCGTCGGCGCCAGCGGCTATGCCGGCGCCGAGCTCGTCGGTCTTCTGCTCGGCCATCCCGAAGCGGAGCTGGTCGCGTTGCGCGGATCGTCGCGACGGCGCGAGGAAGGCGCCACGCGCTTCAGCGACCTCTTCCCGAAGTTCGCCGGGCAGTGCGATCTCGACGTCGGACCGGTCGACCGCGACGAACTCGTCGCGCTCGAGCCCGACGCGGTGTTCCTCGCGACGCCGCACGAGCTGAGCCACGAGCTGGCCCCAGACCTCGTCGCCCGCGGCATCGTCACGTTCGATCTCTCCGCGGCGTTCCGCCTGCCGAACGCTGCCGACTATCCGAAGCACTACGGCTTCGCCCACACGCAGCCCGCGCTCCTGCGGGCCGCGGCGTACGGCCTGCCGGAACTCTTCGCGTCGAAGATCGCGAACGCCGATCTCGTCGCCTGCCCGGGCTGCTATCCCACGTCGGTGATCCTGCCGGTGCGCCCCCTCGTCGATGCCGGGCTGTTGCGCGGCGATCGCGAGCTGATCGTCGATAGCGCGAGCGGCGTCAGCGGCGCCGGACGACGCGCCGAGACGAAGAGTCTCTTCTGCGAGGTGAGCCTGCAGGCGTACGGCGTGTTTTCGCACCGCCATCGGCCGGAGATGTGTGCCCACGCCGCCGCGCCCATCTGCTTCACGCCGCACCTCGCTCCGTTCGATCGAGGCATCCTCTCGACGATCCACGCGTGGCTCGCGCCGGGCGTCGACGCCGGCGCGGTGCGCGAGGCGCTCGCCGCCCGCTATCGCGACCAGCCGTTCGTGCGACTCCTCGATGCCGGGAAGTGGCCGTCGGTCGCGGCGGTGCGCGGCACGAACTTCTGCGACATCGGCATCGGCGTCGAGGGCGATCACCTCGTCGTCGAGAGCGCTATCGACAACCTGGTGAAAGGCGCCGCCGGTCAAGCGGTGCAGTGCATGAACATACGGTTCGGATTCCCGCAGACGCTGGGCTTGCTCGCGGGCGCATCGGCGAAGGAGCGTGCATGGACCAAGTGAACAGCGGACGCGGCAACGCGGCGCCGCTCGTCGTCAAGGTCGGCGGCGCGCTCCTCGACGAGCCCGACAAGAACCTCACGACGTTCGCGGGCCTGGCCGAACTGCATCGCGCCGAGCGCTCGAAGGCGCGCGGCGGCGGCATCGTGCTCGTTCACGGCGGCGGCGTGCTCATCGATCGGCATCTCGCGCGGCTCGGCGTCACCACCGAGCGCGTCGAAGGCATCCGCGTGACGCCTCCCGATGTCGTCGAAGAGATCGCCGGAGTCCTCGCCGGCCGCGTGAACACGCGCCTGATCGGGCTGCTCGCGGCGGCGGGCGCCGCGCCGGTGGGCCTGTCGCTCGGCGACGGCGGCTTGTGCGCGTGCCGGAAGGCGACGCGCTACTCGTTCGACCCCGGCGCCGTGGGCGAAATTGTCGGCGGCGATCCGGCGGTCGTGCATGCGCTCCTCGACGCCGGCTTCCTGCCGGTGGTGAACTCGATCGGCCTCGACGAACACGGCCACTTCCTGAACATCAACGCCGACGACGCCGCCGCAGCGATCGCGGGCATCGTCGGGGCGCGCGAACTGGTGTTGCTGACCGACGTGCCGGGCGTGCTCGACAAGCGCGGACAGCTCATCGATTCGCTTGATCGCGACGCGATCGAGACGCTCGTCGCTGACGGCACGATCCACGGCGGCATGACCGCGAAGGTGCGCGGCGCGCTCGACGCGGCGGAACGCTCCGGCGTCGCCGTGACCATCGCTTCCTGGCGCAATCCGACGTCCGTGCTCGGCGCCGGCTCGTGCACCCGCGTCGTCCCGATGGCGGTCGCCCGCTGACGACGCGCCGCGCACGCCCCGTCACTCGCTGAGTTCGCGGCGACCCGACCCGTCCAACAACGTGGGAACCGTCCGCTCCCGTTTCCGAAAGTTTCCCTTCCGATGTCCACACTCTCCCTCGACGGCCTCGTCGGCCGGCACGTCCTCCAACTCTCCGACCTTTCGCTTCCCGAGGTCCGCGCGGTGCTGAATCTCGCGAAGTCGATGAAGCGCGACTACGCACCGTGGCGCGGAGCGCTCTCGCAGCGCGCGGCGGTGCTCCTCTTCGAGAAGCCTTCGTTGCGGACGCGCGTGAGCTTCGAGATCGGACTCGCGAAGCTCGGCGGCACCGCCGTGTATCTCGATCACCAGAATTCGCCGATCGGCCAACGCGAGACGGTCGAGGACTACGGCCACAACCTCGAGCGCTGGGCCGACACGGTCGTCGCTCGCGTGAACAGCCACACGACGCTCGAGCGCTTCGCCCGCGCGTGCAAGGTGCCGGTCATCAACGCGCTGAGCGACGTCTCGCACCCCTGCCAGATCCTGGCCGACGCACTCACGCTCGAAGAGCACGGCGTGCGCCTCGAGTCGATGCGGCTCGCCTGGCTCGGCGACGGCAACAACGTGTGCCACTCGCTCATGGAGCTGGCGGCGCTGACCGGCGGCACGATCGTCGTTGTCACGCCGAAGGGCTACGAGCCAATGCCGGAGGTGGTCGCGCGGTGCCGCACGCTCGCGGCCGTCACCGGCGCCACCATCGAGCTCACCGCCGACGTCGCCGCGGTGCGCGGCGCCGATGCCGTGTACACCGACACCTGGATCAGCATGGGACAGAACGCGGGCGACGTCGCCAAGGTGAACGCGATGCGACCGATGCAGGTCAATGCGTCGCTCATGCGGCTCGCCGGTCCGAAGGCCCTGTTCATGCATTGCCTCCCCGCGCACCGGGGCGAGGAAGTGACCGACGACGTGATCGACGGACCGACGTCCGTCGTGTTTGACCAAGCCGAAAATCGGATGCACGCGCAGAACGCGCTCGTCGCGCTCGTGCTCGGAGCGGTCCCCAGCAACGCCTAACCGCCTCTCCTCCTTCTCCTTTCCATACCCATGAAGAATCCAAAGAAGATCGCCGTCGCCTACTCGGGCGGACTCGACACCTCGGTCATCATCCCCTGGCTCAAGGAGCGCTACGGCTGCGAAGTCGTCGCCGTCGTCGCCGACGTGGGCCAAGGCGCCCACGAACTCGAAGGCATCGAAGCGAAGGCCAAGAAGACCGGCGCATCGACGTGCATCGTGAAGGACCTGCGAGCGCAGTTCCTCGAGGAGTTCGTGTGGCCGATGGTCATCTCCGGCGCGGTATACGAAGGCAAGTACCTGCTCGGCACGTCGATCGCCCGACCGATCATCGCCCGCGCCCAGGTCGAAGTCGCGCTCAAGACCGGCTGCGACGCGCTGGCACACGGCTGCACCGGCAAGGGCAACGACCAGGTGCGATTCGAGTCGACGTACGCGGCGCTCGCGCCGCACCTCGACGTCATCGCGCCGTGGCGCATGTGGGACCTGAAGAGCCGTGAGCAGTTGCTCGGCTACCTGAAGGCCCGCAATATCCCGTGCGCCGCGAGCGCCGAGAAGATCTACTCGCGCGACGCCAACATCTGGCACATCTCGCACGAAGGCGGCGAGCTCGAGGATCCGTGGAACGCGCCGCCCGAGGACGTGTGGATGCGCAGCGTGTCGCCGCTGCAGGCGCCGGACAAGCCAGAGGACGTGATGGTGTCGTTCGAGAAGGGCGTGCCGGTCGCGATCGACGGCAAGAAACTCGGCGCGGTCGCGCTCCTCGAGAAGCTGAACGCGCTCGGCGGCAAGCACGGCATCGGCCGCGTCGACATCGTCGAGAACCGACTCGTCGGCATGAAGAGCCGCGGCTGCTACGAGACGCCCGGCGGCACGATCATCACGGCCGCGGCCCGCGGACTCGAGGAGCTCGTCCTCGATCGCTCGACACTGCACTACCGCGAGCGGCTCTCGCACCAGTTCGCCGACATCATCTATGAAGGCCAGTGGTTCACGCCGGTGCGCGAGGCCATCTGGGCGAGCTTCGCCACAATCGCGCAGCGCATGACCGGCGACGTCGTCGTTCATTGCCACAAGGGCAGCGCGACGGTCACCAAGCGCCGCAGCCCGAACTCGCTCTATAGCGAGAGCTTCGCCACGTTCGGCGTCGACGAGGTCTACGACCAATCGCACGCGGGCGGGTTCATCCGCCTGTATTCGTTGCCGACGCGCATCCGCGCGCTCAAGGAACGCGTCGCCGCCAACGGCGCCAAGCGCTCGAAGAAGCCCGCGAAGACAGGGATCACGACGGCGAAGCCGAGCAAGACGGCAGTGAAGTCCACCAAGCCCGCATCGAAGTCGAAGGCCTCCTGACATGACGACAGCATCTACGGGCGCACCGACCGCCACACCGAACGTTGGCGCCGGCCTTTGGGGCGGGCGCTTCGACGGCGGCGCGGACGATCTCTTCCGTCGCTTCAACGACTCCTTGCCGTTCGACCGCACGCTGGTGCGCGAGGACATCGAGGGCTCGGTCGCGTGGGCGAAGGCGCTCGAGCGCGCGGGCGTACTCACGACGCCGGAGCGCGCGGCACTGGTCACGGCCCTCGCCGAGATCCTTGGCCACGCGGAGCGGCATCCGGAAGCGCTCGTGGAAAGCGCCGACGAGGACGTGCACTCGTGGGTCGAGCGCGAGCTCATCGCCCGCGTCGGCGACCTCGGCAAGAAGCTGCACACCGGACGCAGCCGTAACGACCAGGTCGCGACGGACCTGCGGCTGTGGACCGCGCGCGAGATCCGGCGGCGCGTGAAGGAGGTTCGCGCGGTCATCTCCGCGCTCGTCGACTTCGCGGATCGGGAGAAGGACACCGTTCTCCCGGGCTACACGCACATGCAACGGGCGCAGCCGCTCCTCTTCGCCCACTGGTGCCTCGCGTACGTCGAAATGCTCGAGCGCGACGAAGACCGACTGCTCGACGCGCTCAAGCGCGTGCGCATCTCGCCGCTCGGATCGGGCGCGCTCGCGGGCACGGCGTATCCGATCGATCGAGTGGCGCTGGCGAAGGACCTCGGATTCCTGAAGCCGAGCGAGAATTCGCTCGACGCGGTGAGCGATCGCGACTTCGTCGTCGAGACGCTCTCGGCGCTCGCGCTGTGCGCGATTCACTTGTCGCGCATGGCCGAGGACATGATCTTCTACGCAACGGGCGAGGCGGGCTTCATCGAACTGCCCGACGCGTTCACGAGCGGCAGCTCGCTCATGCCGCAAAAGAAGAACCCCGACGCGCTGGAGCTCATCCGCGGCAAGACGGGGCGGCAGCTCGGCAATCTCATGGCGATGCTCGTCACGCTGAAGGGATTGCCGCTTGCTTACAACAAGGACATGCAGGAGGACAAGGAACCGCTCTTCGACGCGATGGATCACTTGTCGCTGTGCCTGCGCGTGCTGCCGCCGATGCTTGCGGGAACAAAGGTAAATCGCGAGCGCACGCGTGCGGCGGCGCTCGGCGGCTATACGAATGCCACCGACCTGGCGGACTACCTCGTGCAGCACGGCGTGCCGTTCCGCGAGGCGCATCATCAAGTCGGCCGGATCGTGCGCAGCGCCATCGAGGCGCACCGCGGCATCGAGGAGATGTCGGTCGAGTCGTTGCAGCGCCATGCCCCAAAGGTCGGCGCCGACGTCTACACGTCGCTCACGGTCGATGCCTCGCTGCGGAAGCGATCCGTCGCCGGCGGCACCGGACCGACCGCCGTCGAGTCGGCGCTCGAGCGCGTACGGCGCATGCTGCGCGAACGCGCCGAGCCGTCGGCCGACGCGAAGGTCGAATTGCGCCAAGCGCGGGTCGATGACCTCGACGCGATCTGCACGTTGGTCGATCACTGGGCGAAGATGGGCGAGAACCTGCCGCGCAGCCGCGAGGACATCGTGAAGGCGATCCTGGACTTCGGCGTCGCGGTCGTCGACGGCAAGGTCGTCGGCTGCGCCGCGCTCTGGATCTACACGCCGCAGCTCGCCGAGATTCGTTCGCTCGGCATCGACGAGCGGTATCAAGGTCGTGGCATCGGCCAAGCCCTCGTTCGCTATTTCCTTGACCTCGCTCGCGACCTGCACATCACGAAGACGTTCGTGCTCACGCGGGCGCCGAAGTTCTTCGAGAAGGCGGGCTTCAAGACCGTCTCCATCAACAGCTTGCCGGAGAAGGTGCTCAAGGACTGCGCGAATTGCCCGAAGAACACCTGCTGCGACGAGATCGCAATGGTGTTCGACACGTGCGACCCGACGCCACCTGCGACGACCGCCCCGGTCGTGGTGGGACAACGATGACGCTGCTCGAGGAGGAACTCTCGGCGCACGGTCGCGCTGCACTCGAGCGCGCCGAGCGCGATCCGCTGCATCGACTGCCCGCCGGCTTCGTCGGCTCGACCGCGAGCGCTGCGATCAAAAAGCCCGGCCGTCAGGACATGGCGCTCATCGCGTGTCCCGACGGCGCGACTGCGGCGGGCGTGTTCACCAAGAACCTGGTGTGCGCCGCTCCGGTGCAGCTCTCGCGGCGGCATCTCGTCGAGACGCGCGGCCACGCGAGCGCAGTCATCATCAACTCCGGCTGCGCGAACGCGGCGACGGGCGCCGAAGGCATGGCTCGCGCCGTCGATTGCGTCGACGCCGTCGCTCGCGAACTCGAGGTCACCGAGTCATCGGTGCTCGTCAATTCGACCGGCGTCATCGGCGTGCAGCTTCCGACCGAGCGCATGCTGCCCGCGATCCCGGAGATGGTTCGCGCGCTCGACTCGTGTCGACTGCTGTCGATCGCGCAGGCGATCATGACGACCGACACGTATCCGAAGACCGCGGCCGTCGAGATCGAACACGAGGGACGCCGCGGGCTCGTGTGCGGCATCGCCAAGGGCGCGGGCATGATCCATCCGGACATGGCGCCGCCGCAGGCGACAATGATCTCGGTGCTGATGACTGACGCCGCCGTCGACTCGCGCTCGCTTCAGGCGATGCTCGAGGACGCCGTCGACGCGAGTTTCCATCGCATCTCGATCGACGGCGACACCTCCACGAACGACAGCGTGTTCGTGCTCGCGAGCGGCAAGGCCGGCGCGTTTCCCGAAGCGAAGGTGGCCGCGGCGTTGAAGGCGGTCGCCCGCGAGCTCGCGCTCCTTGTCGTGCGCGACGGCGAGGGCTTCGAGCGCGGCATCGAAGTGCGCGTCACCGGCGCGCGAACGAGTCGCGATGCGCTCGTCGTCGCGAAGACGATCGCATCAAGCCTGCTCGTGCGCTGCGCCGTCACCGGCGGCGATCCGAACTGGGGACGCATCGTCGCGGCGGCGGGCCGCGCGGGCGTGCCGCTTTCAGTCGACGACCTGACGCTGACGGTCGGCGGCGTCGACCTCTTTCGCGACGGCGCGCCGGCGGCGACGCCGCTCGCCGAGCGCGAGCGCGTGTTCCGCGCGCCGCTTGTCGAGATCACGCTCGACCTAGGCCAAGGAAGCGCGAGCGATGAGTTCTTCTCGTGCGGCTTGACCGAGGCGTATGTGCGGCTGAATGCGGAGTACACGACGTAGCACTGCTGCCTATTGACGCGGTGCTACGGACTCTCGTGATTCTCCGGCATCCGCTTCGTTGATCATTGCCAGGAGCGTGGCTCCATCGAACGGTGAAATAGGTTCCCCTACCACCGCACCTTTGCGGTCAATCACCACAACCATTGGAACCCCACAGACGCCAAAATCCGCAAAGAGTTGGGCATCCATAACAATGGCAATAGGCCAGTCGATTCCGTACCTCTGCGCCAGATCATCCACTCGCGCCACGTGACCATCTCCGCCCGCGTCCCATTCCGCATCACGCGGAACGACGCTCAACATCGTGACGTCTGGCTTTCTTACGGTCGCGAGGCTCGCACGCAGCGATCTCATTCCTGCGGGGCATGCGCTACATTTGTCCGCGACGAAACTGACCACCACCACCTTGCCCGCAAAGTCACGCAGCGTAACGACGCCTGAGCTCCCATCAAGCCCTCGGATCCGCATTGGGCAATCAGGCGCGGGCCTCCCCACTAATTCTCGGCGCAGCGACTTTCCGCGCACGAGGTCGAGCGGCCACCGCCTCCCACACCATTGGGAGGACTCAAGCCCACCGAGTCCGCGCTCGAGTCGTACCTGCGCGAGTCGTCGAATCTGCTCATACGTATCGCAGTGCGCTGAAGTAAGGTCCTTCGCAAGCATGACCAGCTCGGCGAGTCGGCACAGGGCATCGCGCGATTCCGTACCGCTGAACGACTCGGCGATTGAACGGATGCTGACCAACATCTCCGCGCGATCGCAGTCGATCAGCATTCGGGACCAGTCGAAAAGCGCCGTCATGCTCGGGACCGTCGCGTCGCCTCGGAATGCAGCGACTGCGCCAGCATGGCGCCACGCTGCGAGCACGTCGACGCAGGCCACCGAGGGCTCGATCACGTGACGGCGCGAGATCCACGTCATGAGCGACATCCTGTCGAGCGCGGCCATGAAACCGCCAACATCGCCGACACTCTGCCTGTCGTCCAAGATGGCGTACAGTTCCATCGCTTTCGCGTCGCACCACGCCAGAAGCGGGAACAACTGCGACAGTTGGGCGGCAGTCATCCGCTGGAGGTCGATCCGGGATAGAAGATCGCAAGCGCGGTCCGAAAGTCGCTCGACGCGCGTGCGGTCAACTCTTCCCGGTCTATCGCCTTGGCTGCCGGGAGAGTCCTCGCCTAGCGCAAGCTGCCACTCGTGCGCGATCTCGTCGACTCGCGTCTGGACCGCCAGCGATTCCCCCACAGGGATGTCGTGTACCGGCTCGCTTTCCGGAATCGCTCGCTGCGGCGGTTCATCGACTCCGATGCGCGTGCACGCCATCATTCCGCACGCGAGCACTAACCCCCAAGGGAATGCGCGGAAGTTCCTTCCCATCGAGCCTCGCATCAATCGTCCATTCCGACGATCACTGCGGAGATCCACGCCAGATCGCCGGGTCCAATCTCTCCGTCTGCATCGAAGTCCCACGCCGCAGATGACGTGCCCCACGCGCTGAGAATCCCCTGCATCGCCGAGGCGAGACGTTCCGCCGATGTCAGCGTTTCCCAACCGGGGGGATAGACTAATCCCGGCCCTCCGTTCGGCCCCATGCCCGAGACTGCCTCGAATCGGAGTGGTGGAGCGCGCAGCGAAGGGACTTCGTCGCTCAGTTCAAGCATCTGCCACTGAAGGATCGCAAGGCTAACGGCGTCGGAGGTGCCGGATCCAATCCGACGACGCAGCGCCGCCACCGGAAACTCGGCTTCCGCGCCCAGTGCACCATACGCGTAATACTCCACGTATGCCAAGCTGCCCGCAACCCATGTTTCCGCGGACACGAGTCGCCAGCTGTGAGCGGGATCAAACGTAAAGCGGCCAACCGCGCCGTTGGTATGTTGGCTTTGGAGCACGACGAGCCCGTCCACCTCGCTCATTGCCACGTGCTCGGCCCCGAGGCGCCCAACGTAGTCAGCCCAATCCCGAAGAGAAGGGTCGAACCCCTCCGCCGAACGCTCGACGACGTCACCGATGCCGAGTTGCAGCAAGATGCCATTCCGCAACAGCTGCTGAAAGTTCGGTTCGGCATCTCGTACCTCCCGCACAACGACCGGCAGCAGTGCCGCATCTGGCGGTGCCACCGACGAGAGGGAACTGCCCATCTCATCCACTTCTAGATCCCGCACACGATCTTCTCGCAATCGAACCCCGCGGCGTTGTCGCAGTACGAAGTTCCAAGCCTCCCGATGATCGATGTTCGCCATCGCGGCCTGCTTGGCTATGGACAGCCGATCGCTCGATGGGGCGTCCACAATCGATTGAAGTGCCCCGAGCAGTGCGGCGCCCGCACTGCTGGTGCTGTCGCCAGACACTTCGAACCCCGAGAGCTGTACCCCGTTCGTCTTCGCCCTTCTGCCCGCCAGCGCGTCATACAACTCTGTGGTGCTTACGCGCGCAACGACTGCCGGCGTCAGAGATCCTAGAACCGCCAAGCCCACAACAAGACCCGTTTGAATCTGCATCAGACACCTCACCCCAAGAGACGATTTCCAGTTCTCAGTGCCGAGTCTTCCGGCTCACTGACACGATGGCTGCGTCCACGACGAACCGCCAGGAACCGCAATCTCCGAACATACGCACGCGCAGTTTCCGCTGAAGATGATCAAGCGGCACCTCGGCAGGCAATCGTGCGTCGGATGACTGTCGAGCGCCGTCACCGGTGAGCACGTGTGGTCGGGTGCCGGATCGCAGGACCATTGGCGAAAATACTGACAGCTCGTGTATTGCAGATTGCTGCAGACCAGCCCGTTGCAACTCGGGAAGTCGCAGTCGCCCTGCGACCCGTTGATCGGATCACACGTCGGCGTGGGCGCTATCCGGCATCGAAAGTTCACCTGCGATTGCCCCTGCGCTGGAGCGCCCAGCGCGAGCACTGCCAAGAGCACCACAGAAGACAATCCGATAGGACTTTCACGCATTGCCAGCTCCCTCCGTACGAATTTTCAGGCGGTCCCTTGCGAACGGTGACTGTTGCAGTGCGAGGAACCGCGGACGTCAGCTGTGCCGCATGAAGACTTTTCTCGTAGCCGCAGGACCTAGAGATAGTCCAGACTGCGGATTGCGAAGGGAAGCATCGCCCCCCCCCGGACCGTGTCAAGGGAAATCTCCGACTTTTCTCACGCAGCAGAGACGCGTAGACATAGTCGCTGACCGAGCCTCGCAGCTCGGACTCGGACATGTGTGACGCCGGACGCCGCAGCCGCGGAGAGCCCGGGCGCCGTGGAGACACGCAACAGCGCTTCTTACGGATTGATCTGCGTGATCTTCGAGCCTTGCAAGCCCAGTCCCGCCATCAGACCGCGCTCGTCGAAGAAGAAGCAATAGACGCCCTTACGGATGGTCGTGGTCGACAGCGAACCCGCAAGTCCCTTGTCGACGATCGTCACGTTTGGCGCGGTACCGACTTCCCATCCGTCGCTCTTGTCGAGATAGCGAAGGTCTTCATCGCTCATAAAGAAGAGCGCATAGGCGTACTTCTGCAAGCCTGCCTGAAGTCCGTACGACCCGCCGCTCGTGTTGTAGTACGCGACCGGCTGGCCATTCTTCAGCATCGCGCCGTCGCCGGTAAATCCGCCGACGATGAACCCGCCCTTCACGATCTTTGGAAAGACGAGCACCGCCTTCGCGCTCGGCGCGAGTCCCGCCGCGCCGTAATCGTTGGCGAGCAACTGCTGATACGCGGCTTGGGAATCGGCCCCGAGTTGGGCGGCCTTCGACGACGGACCGGAGGCCGACGAGCCGCTCGAGTCGGTCCATGTCGCGTCCGACATGCAGCCCGAGACGCAGAGGACAAAGGACCCAGCGAGAACCGCAGCGGCAACGAGCGCTGACGACGAGGAGCGAAGGTGCATGGTGAGCCTTTCTGCGAACGAGGTGTTCGCGAGGATTCGATGGTCGGTCCCGCGCCCGGCGCGGCGACGCAGGCAGTGTAGGCGCTTGTGTCGAAGCCGCTGATACCAATTCGAGCGCGCCGTCGCGGCCTCCGGGCGCACACGCGCTGGCCATTTCGCCGTCTTGTGAGATCGTGGAGCGCGTGGCGCAAATACGAGTCGTATGAGCTACTTGACCGCGCTCGTCGCCGCGCTCGGCGTCGAGATCGGGGGCGTGACCGGCGCCGTGCCCGGCTCGAACACGGGGTACGTGTCCTCGATCTCCCAGTAGTTGTCGACGATCCGCTTGAGCGGGCGACCGTGCTCCGCACCCGGGTCGCGGTCGTATCGGAGGATCAGGACCAGATCGGAACTCACCGCCGGATTCGATTGGAAGTAGCCATGCCCGAGGAAGTCGGTCTTCACGCGCGCGTCGACGACCGCAAGGCCTTGGATGTTCGCTAGGCGCCCCTTCATCTTCGAGTATTGATCCTGACCGAGTTGCCCCAATCGGGCGAGGCTGTTGAATAGCCACTCCGAGAGATCGAGCGCTTTGTCTGCCTCGCAGATATAGACGGTCGTCCGATCGACGGCGAGCCCCACCTTCTCGGCGGCCATGCGCTGCTCGAGCACCTCGATGTCGAGGTCCGCCGCGGCAAGCACGGCGTTATGGATCTTGAATCGCTTCTTGAAGCTATCCACGGCTGCGAAGCCGCCGTTCTCGAGGAAGAGTTCGCGCATGCCCGTCGTGGCCACGGCGTTCCCGCGGCTGTGTGCGAGGATGTCGATGCGCTCGACGCCAGGCGTGTCGGCGACCGCGCGCATGAACTCCTTGAAGTGATACACGGTGAACTCGGCCGACTCGGAGTCGCGCTGATAGCCGCGCAACAGGCCGCCGCTCGCTCCCGAGGGCCACGTATAGAGCACGGGCACGATCTCGCGGCCAAGGAAGTGCGACAGCTCGGCAAGACGCAGCGCCGCGTCGTCAAACGAGTTGTTGAACCCGTGCACGAAGATAAGCACGTGCTTCCGCGGCGACACGGCGAGGCGGCGCGAGAGCTCCGCCTGGAACGCGCGGATCTGCTCCTCGGCGCGAGCCTGTGCCTCAGGCTCGACGTGCGCGCCGCTCGCGTCATGAACCATCGGTATCGGGGTGCTCGGGAACCGGCCAAGTTCAGTGGTCGACGTCACCTCGACCGGGAGCGCGATGGCCCGCGACGCCGTCGCGCTCTCCTGCGCAAGCTGCGCCCACGAGATGCCCTTGCCGATCTCGACCGTGCAGGCGCCGAACGCCATTGAGTCGCTGCGATCCGCGGAGTAGTTGAGACGCTTCCCGGGCTCGTTCACCGGAGTGCGATCGGTCATGTAGAGAAGTTCGATCGTGTTCGTCTGGTGCGCCGCCGGAAGGTCGGAAAACGGCGACACGCCCGCCTTCGCATACACGTTCGGCGTGGGCATGAGTTGCGGAGTGCCGCATCCCGCGAGCGCGACGACCGCGAGCGGAAGCAGCGAGCGGAGCCGGGCAAGACGCGCCGCCGAGGCGAGCGAGCAAGCAAGCCGGATGCGCGCGGCGCGCGGCGGTGTCGGCCGATCCGTTGCGATGTTCACGCTTCGGAGTGTACTGATCGCGACGATCGGCCCGTCGCGCGGGATGACCCGGCCATGCCCATGAACGCGCGCGTTAGCCAGCGCGCCAGATCGAGACGACCAACACGTCGTCGGCGGGCTCGTCGTCGCGATGGGACTGCACCGCGCGCAGCACGGCGTCGGGAATCGCGCTGGCCTCGCCGCCTGCAGCCACCACGCGCCGCAACCTCGCTTCGCCGAAGAACTCTCCCTGCGCATCCGGCGCCTCGTGCACGCCGTCGGTGCAGGCGACGACGATGTCCCGTGGCCCGAGCGCGAACGATTCCGCGGTGCAGTCGAACGTCGCCGGATCGAGCACGCCCAGCAGCGTCGCGGTCGCTGGCAACTCGACGAGCGAGCCGTCCTCACGACGCACGTATCCCGCCGGGTGTCCCGCGTTCACGTAGCGCATCGCGCCGTCGGGGGCGATCTCGATCGCGATCGAACTCGCGAAGATCGCCTGCGATGCGAGGGCCCGATGCGCGAACTGATTCAGCACGATGGTCGCCTCCTGCGCGCCGGCGTCGGGATGGTCGCTCGCCAAGCGATCGAGCTGGCTATGCAATCGACTGGCCGCGAGCGCCGACGCCACGCCGTGTCCGCTCACGTCGAACACGACGACGAGCACCCCGCCGTCGCTTCTCCGTTGCGCAAAGAGATAGTCGCCGCCGACGTCACGCATCGGTTCGTACGCGAACTGCATGCGCACCGGACCTTCGTCGATGGGCGCCGGAAACTGCGACTCGTGCACGCGCCGCGCGTCCCGCAGGTCGGCGCGGATGTCGCGGTACCGACCGCCCAACGTTTGCCAGCGGAAGCGATCGACGAAGCGCCGATGACGCCACGTGCTCCACGCGACGCCAGGCGCGCCGGCGAGCGGCCACGCGGTGATCATCGAGAGCCGCAGCGTGGTTGAACCGTCCGTCATGAACATTACGACCGCGACGTAGACGAGCGAGATCGGAATCAGCGGGAGCACGGCGTCGCGCGGCGACAACGCGACGAAGAGCGACGCGACGAAGTGCAGCACGAACACGACGAAGATCGACGTCCCGCCGACGACGAACGCCTCGGTCGATCCGGGTTCCTCGCCCGGCATGCTGAACGCGCCGTGCTGGCTGAGGAACGCGATGAACAGGATGGCGCCGCAGCCGGCGCCGACGAGCAGCCAGCGAAACGCTCGCATCACCCGCGACCGCGGGCCGCCCATGCGCAGGAACGCGATGGCGAACGCCGCGTAGTACAGCATGAGCGCCGAGTCCCACACCGGATCGAGGTAGTCGTTGAACCGGAGCGGCACCGCGGGATCCGGACGGATCACCATCCAGATGTCGGACAGGTAGAACGGCAGCAGGAGCGCCGCCATCGCGACGCAGTACCAGAACGCGCGCCGCTTCTGGAAGGCGAGCAGTTCCGCGTCGAACCGGGTAGCCGCTTCCGGACCGAGCTCGACACCGATGGTCGTGCCCGCATCGAGCAGCGCCTCGCCCCAGCCGAGTGCGTCCGGTCCTCCGTGGTCGGGTCGCGCTGAGTCGCTCATGCGTCTGCGGCGAACGCGCGTCGCGTCACTTGAACAGCTTGATCTTGTCGAGGACCGGCTTCAGCACGTGGCCGATGCCTGCGCTGTCCGCAATGCGCTCGAGCTCGGTGGTGAAGCCATCCGCGGCCTTGTTCAGCTCGGGACTGAACGCGGCCCGCACGTTCTTCAGCGTCTCGGGGTCGAGCGACGAAAGACTGCCGTAGGCGCTTTGGAGCTTCGTCACGTACGGCGCGAGCTTCGGCGCCGTATCCAGCGCGCTTTGGAGCCCGTTGACCTTGCCGAGCAGCGCCGTCAGGGAGTCGACGTCCTGCAGGTAGCCGTTGACCTCGGCCTTCACGCTATCGGAAAGGAGCGCCATCGCCTGTTCGCGTGCGCTGGTCGCTCCCATTCCCTGACATCCGGTGAACATCGGGCCGCATGCGAGCACGAGCGCGAGCGACGCGAGCGAGAGCCGGTGCTTCATCGATTCCTCCAAGCCTGATCGAGACTCGATGCCGACGAAAACGTCGAGAGCGCGCATGATGTCAGAATTGCCGAAGGAACCGCGCGTCGTTCTCGAACAACCAGCGGATGTCGGCGATGCCGTACTTGCGCATGGCGATGCGCTCGATGCCGAGACCGAACGCGTAGCCGGTCCACTCCTCGGCGTCGATGCCGACCGCGTTGAGCACGTTTGGATCGACCATGCCGCAGCCGCCAAGCTCGACCCACTGAAGATTGCCGCGAATCCGCATCTTCATGTCGAACTCGGCGCTCGGCTCGGTGAACGGGAAGAAGCTCGGACGCAGGCGCACCTCGGCGTCGGAGCCGAAGTACGCGCGGGCGAACTGGAGGAGCGCCGTCTTGAGGTCCACCATCGATACCGCGCGATCGATGCACAGCCCTTCGATCTGATGGAACATCGAGAAGTGCGTCGCGTCGTGCGCGTCGGGACGATAGACGCGGCCGGTCGCAACGACCTTCAGCGGCGGCTTCGTCGACTCCATCGCGCGGATCTGCACCGTCGACGTCTGCGTGCGCAGAAGGAGCCGCTCCGCCCACGAGCCGCGGAGATAGAAGTTGTCGCGCGGGTCGCGGGCCGGGTGACCCGCGGGAATGTTGAGCGCGTTGAAGTTGTGGTGCTCGTCCTCGAGTTCCGGACCGTCGGCGACGGAGAAACCCATGCGGGCGAAGACCTCGACGATCTCGTCAATCGTGCGCGAGAGCACGTGTCGCCGGCCGAGTCCGACCGGCGTTCCGGGCTCGGTGAGGTCGACGATCGGGCCGCTCGGGGCCTTCGCCGCGACCGCGTCGCGCGCGCGCTCGAGCGCCGATTCGAGCGCCGACTTCAGTTCGTTCAGGCGCTTGCCGAACGCAGGTTTCTCTTCCTTCGGCACGTCCTTCAGGCCTGCCATCAGCGACTTGAGGCGACCGTTCGCGCCGACGTAGGCGATGCGCCACTGCTCGAGCTGCGCGGCGTCGGCGACCGCCGAAAGTTCCTTCAGCGCGGTCGCTTCAATGGCATCGAGATCGGCAAGACCGACGGGCATGGTGCGAAGTGTAAAGGATGCGACGCGGCGAACGACGACGGGCGAGGATCACGAGGCAGCCGCCTCATGAGCCTCGCCCGTCGATGATCAGGCGAACGTGTTGGACGCGCGAATCACGCGGTCGTCTTGCGCACCTTTGCCGCGTAGGCGGTCCGCTTGTCGGCGGTCGCGCGTCGATTCGACTTGCGACCGCTCACCTGCGGGCCGTCTTCCTTGCCGACGAGCTGCAGCACGACGAGATCGCTGCCGTCGCCGAGGCGGTGCTTGTCGAGCTTGACGATCCGGGTGTAGCCACCCGGACGATCCTTGAAGAGCGGACCGACCTTCGACAGGATGTGCTCGACCAGCCGCGGCGACTTGCGGAGTTCGCCGTAGCGGTTGAATTCGATGTCGCTCGCGGTCGGCATGTCCCAGTGAGGCGACGACTTTCGTGCCTCGGGCACCGAGTCGTACGCGACCCACGCGAACACGCGACGGTCGGTCAGCTTCGAGGTGATCTGGCGACGCGTGGCCAGGCTCTTGGTGCGTGCGATCGTGATGATGCGCTCGACATAGCGCTGGACCGCCTTCGCCTTCGGAAGAGTCGTTTCGATCTGGCCGTGCTCGAAGAGACCGGCGGCGAGGTTGCGGAGCATCGCCCGGCGATGATCGCTCTTGACGCTGAGTTGCTTGCCGAAGATACGGTGACGCATCGGAATTTCCTTCGCGGGACGATTCTGGACTTCACCGGCCGACGCTCACGCGCGGGCCGTACGGATGGCGGCGATCAGGCGCCGAGGACGTAGCCGTCGGGCAGTTGCATGCCCAGCGTCAGGCCCATCGATTCGAGAACACTCTTGACTTCACGGAGCGACGTCTTGCCGAACGAGCGGACGCCGAGGAGATCGTCTTCGGTCTTGGTGACGAGTTCGGCGACGGTGGCGATCTTCGCGCTTTCGAGGCAGTTGGACGCGCGAACCGACAGTTCGAGTGCCGTCACCGGCATCGACAGCTTGCGGAAGAGCTCCTCGTCGGTCGACGTGCGGATCTGCACCTCGGGGGCGACGGTCGCCGCTCCGAGCGAATCGAACTGCACGAACGGGTTGAGATGCTTCCGCATGATCTTCGCGGCTTCGACGACGGCCATCTCGGGAGTGACGGTGCCGTCGGTCCAGACGTCGAGGATCAGCTTCTGGTAGTTCGTCCGCTGGCCAACGCGGGTGTCCTCGCACGCGTAGCGAACACGCTGCACCGGGGAGAAGATCGCGTCGATCGGGATCTCGCCGATGACCTGCTCGATATCGCGCGAGTACTGCTCGCTCGCGGGCTCGTAGCCACGACCCTTCTTGACGACGAACTCGCACTCGAAGTCGACGGCGTCGGTGAGGGTCGCGATCAGCTTCTCGGGGTTGTGGATCGTGACGCTGGCATCGCCTTCGATGAGCTCGGCGGTGACGTCGCCGGGACCTTCGGCAGCCAAGCGGAGGCGCTTCTCTTCGTCGCCTTCCATGCTGACGATCAGACCCTTGATGTTCAGGAGGATGTCGGTGACGTCCTCAAGCACGCCGGGGATCGTCGAGAACTCGTGCGTGACCTGCTTGCCCTGGCTCTTGATCGAGGCCTTGGTGATCGCCGAGCCCTCGAGGCTCGAGAGGAGGATGCGCCGAAGGCTGTTACCCACGGTGATGCCGAAGCCACGCTCGAACGGCTCGGCGATGAATCGCGCGAACGTGTTCGACCGGGACTGCGGATCGACGATGACCTTTGCGGGCAGTTCAAGACCGCGCCAACGAACGTGCATGACTGAGACTCCTGACGGTCCGGCAGGGGATCTCCGACGGTTCGGGGCGGACGAGTCCGCGGACCTCCGGTCGAAGCTTCGAAGCACCGTCGCCTATCGGATACTCCCCAAACCTGCCGGCGTGCGGGGGACCTGCTGTGCGACGGAAACGTTGAAAACCGCCGCGGGCGCTGTCGCGCGCGCGACGGGGAAAGTCGGTTAGACGCGACGCTTCTTCGGCGGCCGGCAGCCGTTGAAAGGAATCGGGGTGTGATCTTCGATCGCCGTGACCTTGATCCCGTTTGCCTGGAGGGCCGTGATGGCGCTCTCGCGGCCGGGGCCCGGACCACGCACGCGAACCTCGCACTCCTTCATGCCGAGGCGGCGGGCCTTGTTCGCACACTTCTCGCTCGCGCGAGACGCCGCGAACGGCGTCGACTTACGCGCCCCCTTGAACCCGACGGTGCCCGCGGAGTCCCAGCACAGGACTTCGCCGTTCACGTCGGTCATCGTGATGATGGTGTTGTTGAAGGTCGCGTTGACGTGCGCGATGCCCTTGATCACGTTCTTGCGGATCTTCTTCTTCGGGCCTTTGTCTGCAGCGGCAGTTGTGGGAGTCGACATGGTGTTCTCGTTCGAGTGGTCGCGCAATGTCGCGCGAGTGCTGATCTCGCAGCGTGAGGCTTAGCCCTTGACGCCCTTCTTGCCGGCGACGGTCTTCTTGCGGCCCTTGCGGGTACGAGCGTTGGAACGCGTGCGCTGGCCGCGCACCGGCAGTCCCTTCCGATGCCGCTCGCCGCGGTAGCACTTGATCTCCTTCAGGCGCTGGATGTCCTGCTGGAGCTGACGTCGCAGCGCACCCTCGACCACGTAGTTCTGGTCAATGAGCGTCGAGATGGTCGAGAGCTCCTTGTCGTCGAGCTGATGCGCGCGACGATCCGGATCGATCCCGGCCTGGCGAAGAATGTCGGCCGCGATCTTCGGGCCGATGCCGTGGACGTACTGGAGGGCGAAGAGGATCTTCTTCTTCTCAGGCAGGTCGATGCCGGCGATGCGTGGCATGGTCGGGTGCTCTCTGGATCAAGGTGCAAGACGAGCTTGCAGGCGGAACGCTGGACAGTCGGGCGGAGACTTGGACGGAGACTCGGACGGGGTTGCGGGCAAGTATCGCCAGGGGCGAGGACGCCGCGGTGCGAGTGCCCGTCCCCGCGGTTCTCGGGGGATCGAGCATCGTACCGCAGGCCGTCAGCCTTGCCGCTGCTTCAGTCGCGGGTTCTTCTTGTTGATGACGAAGCGCTTCCCCTTGCGGACGACGATCTGGCAGTCCTTGGTGAGGCGCTTGATGCTGGAACGAACCTTCATGGGATCACCTTCTTGGTCTGGCTTGGTCTGCTTGGTCTGGATCGCTGGTCTGACCGGATGAAACGTGGCGGGGCTGGATTCTGGCAATCGGGTCGGTCAGTATCGATAAACGATTCGGCCCTTGGTCATGTCGTACGGACTGATCTCGATGGTCACTCGATCGCCGGGAAGGATGCGGATGAAGAACTTGCGCATCTTGCCGCTCACGTACGCGAGGATCTCCTGATCGTTCTGAAGGCGCACCTTGAACATCGCATCGGGCAGCGCTTCGGTGACTTCAGCGTCGAGGGTGATCTTCTCTTCCTTAGGCATATGGCGGCATTCGTGGTCGGTCGGTGTCGTCGAAGTGGTCGGATCGTCCAAGCGGGACGGAGCGTCAGGCTGCGTGAATCTTGATGGGTTGGCGTCCGAGCGTCAGCACGTCGCAGCCTCGACGCGTGATCGCCACGGTGTGTTCAACGTGTACGGCGGGCGAGCCGTCGGCGCTCACGACGGTCCAGCCGTCGCTCAGCCGATTCGTCGCGACGCCGATGGGGAATCCCGCCGCATCGACCCCCGCGCCCACCAGCGTGAGCATGGGTTCGATCGCGAGAACCATGCCCGGGCGAAGCGTGAAGTCGCCATGGGCGAGGAAATCCGGGCTCAGGCAGTTCGGCACCTGCGGCTTCTCGTGCAACTCTCGGCCGATGCCGTGGCCGACGTACTCGACCACGATGCCGTGGCCGCGCTCAAGCGCCATCGACTGCATCTCACCGGCGATGTCACTCCACCGCGCGCCCGGTCGGGCTGCGCGAACCGCGGCGGCGAGCATGAACTGGGCGCACTCGATCAGTCCGATGACCTCGTCGGCGACACGGCCCACAGGAACCGTCAACGCCGCGTCGGCGCACCAGCCGTCAAGTCGCACGCCGCAGTCGATCGACACGACATCGCCGTTGCGGACGACGCGTTTCCCGGGGATGCCGTGCACGATCTCGTCGTTCACGCTGACGCAGCAGCACGCCGGAAACGGCGCGACGTCAGGATCAGGCGACGGGTAGTCGCGGAAGAGCGCTTCGGCGCCCGCGTTGCGAATCACCGACATCGCCGCGGCATCGATTGCGGCGGTCGTCGCCCCGACGACACACGCATCCGCGGCCGCGTCGAGCGCCGCGTGCAACACTTCGCCAGCCCGGCGCATCGCCGCGAGCTCGGTCGGCGCCCGAAGCGAGATCGGTCCCGCACCCGACCGCGCGCGATCGCCGCGAAGCCCGGGGCGGGCTCCTGCAGACCGCGTCGAGACGCGGCGGGGATCGAGGTTGGTGGTCGAGTGTTGCGACATGCCAGGGAGTTCGGCGATCAGCCGCTGCGTGCACTGCGGATGCGCGGCGCTCGAGTGTCGCCGCCGCCGGTGGAAAGGAAGCCCGAGTAGTTGCGCATGAGCAGGTTGGCCTCGATGCGCTGGATCAGATCGAGTCCGACGCTCACGACGATCAGGAGCCCCGTGCCGCCGAGGAACTGCGAGACGTTGTAGGGAATGCCCATGTAGTGGCTGACGAGCGTCGGGATCACGGCGATCACCGCGAGGAATCCGGCGCCGACGAACGTAATGCGCTCCATCACCTGTTCGAGATAGTCAGCCGTTCGCGGGCCCGGCCGGTGCCCCGGAATGAAGGAGCCGTGCTCCTTCAACTGCTTGGACATCTCGTCCGGGCTGAACTGGACCGTGGTCCAGAAGTAACTGAAGAAGTAGATCAGGACGACTTCGCAGAGGATGTACGGGAACTGGCCGTTCTGGAAGTTGACGGCGAAGAAGGTCGTCGTCTCCTGCAGCCACATCGGAGCGCCCGAGTCCGGACCGGTCGCACGCGTGTTGATCCAACCGAAGATCATCGACGGGAAGATCATCAGCGAACTCGCGAAGATGATCGGCATCACGCCCGCGTGATTGAGGCGCAGCGGCAGGTAGTGCTTCTGTCCGCCGAAGACCTTGCGACCGCGGGTGTGCTTCGCCTGCTGGATCGGAATGCGCCGCTGTGCGACCGTGATGAGAATCGCCCCCGCAACAACGAAGATGAAGCCGCACACGAGGAGGAGGAGACCGGCGACGCCGAGCTTTCCGGCTCCGCCTTCCGCCTGCTGGCTGGGCTCGAAGTTCTGGATGACCCACTTCACCGCGTCCGGCATGCGGGCAAGGATGCCGACGGTCAGGATCAGCGACACGCCGTTGCCGATGCCGTATTTGTCGATCTGCTCGCCGAGCCACATCATGAACAGGCTGCCGGCGGTCATGCCGGTGGCGCCTGCGGCGAAGAAGATGAACAGGTTGGCGCCGCGCTGGAAGTGCGGCTGAACGAGGCCGGTGTCACGAAGGAACACCAGCCACATGATGCCTTGGATGATGCAGAGACCGACGGTGGCGTAGCGCGTCCACTCGGCGATCTTCTGCTGACCCGAAGCGCCTTCCTTCTTCAGCTCCTGAAGCGGCGGATACACCGACTGCAGGAGCTGGAAGACGATCGACGCGGTGATGTAGGGCATGATGCCCAGGCCGAACAGCGTCGAGTGCGAAAGCGAGCCGCCGGAGAAGATCGACGCGTACTCGAGGAGACGACCGAAGCCACCCAAACCTTGGGTGGCCTTCTCGGCCTGCTTCGCGAGCTGGGCCTGATCTACGCCGGGCAGCGGAATCCAGAAGCCAATTCGATAAATGGCCAAGAGACCCAGCGTGAAGAGCACGCGAGATCTCAGGTCGGCGATTCGGAAGATGTTGGCGAAAGCCTGAAACATGCATTGCCCACCGCGAGGCGGGTCCCGCAAGGCGCTGGGGCGTCAGTTCCGATGGGATGACGCCCCTGAAAACTCGAAGCGGCGATCGTCACGCGGGCGACCGCCGCAACTCTGCTCTTCTTACTTCTTGCCGGTCGACTTGGCCGACGCTCCTGCTCCGGCCTTCGCGGCCTTCTTCACGCTTCCGCGCTTGGCCTTCCACTGCGCTGCGCGATCGATCTCCGGAAGGAGCGTCGCGACACCGCCGGCCTTCTCGATCTTCGCCTTCGCCTGCGCGGAGAAGCGAGCCGCATGGACCGTGACCTTCTTGGTCAGGTCACCTTCAGCCAGCACCTTCAACGGCAAGAGCGTGTCGCGCACGAGGCCCTTCTTCGCCAACGACTCGACGTCGACGGTCTCGCCGGACTCGTACGCGAGCTCGATCGCCTTGAGGTTGACGATGTGGAAGAGGCTGCGGAAGCCCGTGTTGCTGAAGCCGCGCTTCGGGAACCGGCGGGCGAACGGCGTGGCACCGCCTGCATAGGAAGGACGGCTGTTCCAGCCGGCTCGGCTGAGCGCACCCTTGTGTCCCTTGCCCGACGTGCCGCCGTGGCCGCTGCCTTCGCCGCGACCGACGCGCTTGCGAAGCTTGTGGCTGCCGACCTTCTCGGTGATCTCGTGAATCATCATGGCTGTTTTCTCCTTGGCGCCCGATCGTGCGATCGACGCGCCCGAGGGGACCTCCGCACTTCGTGGAGCGTGCGGACAATCACCGATGGGTTAGGCCTTGTTCTCGCCCGCGCTCGGCGCGCTCGGCGCACTCGGTTCGTCGCTTCGACGGCCGCGACCGCCGCGACCTCCACCCGGACCGCCGCGACCGCCGCCGGGGCCGCCGCGTCCACCACGACCGCCGCGTTCCTCGCCGACCGTGTTGACCGGAGCCTGAGCCTTCTCCCCCGCCTTGACCTGCGGCATGAACGCCATTCCGCGCTTGATGCCTTCTTCGACCGTGGTTTCGGGGAGCGAGTGGCCGAGCAGCTCCTCGACCTTCTCGCGAGTACGGAGCCGCTCGAGCGCCGAGAGCGTCGCCTTCACGACGTTCTTCGCATTGCTCGAGCCGTAGCACTTCGTGAGGCAGTCCTGCACGCCGAGCATCTCGAGCACGGCGCGAACCGGAGCGCCAGCGATGACGCCCGTACCCGGCGACGCCGGAACGAGACGCACCGTCGTCGCGCCGAAGTTCGCCGTCACCATGTGCGGAATCGTCTTGCCCTGAAGGGGGAAGGGACGCATCTTGCGCTTCGCTTCCTTCTGGGCCTTCTCGATCCCCTGCGGCACCTGGTTCGCCTTCGCGTACCCGATGCCGACCTTGCCGTGGCGATCGCCGACGACGACGAGCGCGCCGAAGCTGAAGCGACGACCACCCTTCACCGTCGACGACGTGCGATACACGCCGACCGTGGTTGATTGAAGCGTGGAGGATTCGTCAAGAAACTCTGCCATGGTGATCTCTCAGTGATGCCGAGGCTGCGTTCGTCGATCGGACGTGGAGTGCAGACACTCGCTGGAACTGCTGTCTCGTGGTGCTATGCAGACGTTGGGTCGAGGACAATCAGAACTTGAGGCCGCCCTCGCGAGCCCCGTCGGCGAGTGCCTTGACGCGACCGTGATAGCGGAAGCCGTTGCGGTCGAAGACGACGTCCTTGACGCCGGCCTCGATCGCCCGCGCCGCGAGCGCCTTGCCGACCGCGCTGGCCGTGGCCTTCTTGTCGCCGTCGGACTTGAAGCCCTTGTCGCGGCTCGACGCCGACGCCAGCGTGTGGCCCTTCAGGTCGTCGATGACTTGGGCGTAGATGTGATCGAGCGATCGATAGACGGTGAGCCGAGGTCGACTCGGAACACCGAGAATCCGCTTGCGGACTCCGGCCTTGCGGCGGGTGCGGCGGGCGTTCTTGATCTCGAGGCGCTTCATGGGATTGGTCCTTGGTGACTGCGAGCGGGTGCGGCGCGAGAGACGCCTTACGAACCGAACGCCTTGCCTTGCTTGCGGATGATCGTCTCGTCGGAGTACTTCACGCCCTTGCCGTTGTAGGGCTCGGGCTTGCGCTGGGCGCGGATGCGGGCCGCGAGCTCGCCGACCACCTGCTTGTCGGCGCCGAAGATCTTCACCTGATTGCTGTTGACTTCGACCTTGACGCCTGCCGGGATCGGGAGGTGGATCTCGTCGCAGTAGCCCAGCGACAGGACGACCTCCTTGCCCTGGACCTTCGCGCCCCAACCCACGCCGTTGATCTCGAGCGTCCTCTCGTAACCCGACGTCACTCCGTTGACCATGTTCTGGATCAGAGCGCGCGTCATTCCCCAGTAGGCGCGACGATTGCCTTCGTCGAGCTTGGCCATGTCCGTGGAGACGACGATTTTCTTCTCGCTCTCCGTCCAAGTCACCGAGACCTCCGACCGCCAGGATCCCTTCACGGTTCCCTTGGGTCCGGTGACCTCGATCGTCCGTGCGCCCGGATTCAGCGCGACCTTCACGCCTCCGGGGACCATCACGGGCTTCTTTCCGATACGTGACATCGTGGTGTCCTCTGTGTTCTCCGGCGTCGCTCGTGCCCGCGCTGCCGCGAAGTTCGGTCGAGTCCGGTCGTGATCCGATTCCAGCCACGCTGCGTGAACCGCAGCAACGCAATTCATTCGAAACCGTCGTGCGACACGTCGCCGCACAACCCATCCTCCAAGGTCAGAAGACCTCGGCCACCACCTCGCCGCCAATGTTCTCAGCGCGGCACTGCCGATCGCTCATCACGCCCTTGCTGGTCGAGACGATCGCGATGCCGAGGCCCTGCAACGGCCGCGGAAGCGCGTCGACGCCGCGATACACGCGGCAACCGACCTTGGAGACGCGATCAAGCTTGTTGATCAGGAGCTCGCCGCGCTGCCCGTACTTCAGGTGGACGCGGATCAGGCCTTGGCGGCCATCGCTCACGAGCTCGAAGTCCCGGATGAATCCTTCATCCTTGAGGACCTTGGCCACGCCGCGGTTCAGCTTGTTGCTGAGGCAGATGACCATCTTCTCGCGGTTCCGGACTCCGTTGCGAATCCGGGTCAGCATGTCGGCTGTCAGGTCTTGCAGTGCCATCGTTCGCTCCGTCACCCGCCGTTCGGTGCCTCACGCCCGTCGGGTCGTAGGCGCCGCGTTCGGGCGCACTTCGGTCTAGTTCGTCGATCGTTGTACGGTCGTCTTGCGGTGATTCGGCGGTCGCGGACGGCATCGGAAGTCCGATGAACTCGCCGACGAACGCTCGTTCGACTGTCCTTACCAGCTGGCCTTCCGCATCCCGGGGATGTATCCCTTCAGCGCCAGCTCGCGGAGCAGGATGCGGCTGATGCGGAACTTGCGGTACACGCCGCGCTTTCGTCCCGTGATCTCGCAGCGGGTCTGCTTGCGCGTCGAGAACTTCGGGGCCTTGGACATCTTTTCGAACGTTCGCTTGCTCGCCATGTGGTCGTCCTTACGTCGGTTCCTCCCGAGTCGAGTGCGGTGACTTCATCTCGCCCGCTGACTCGCGCCGGTCCCTCGCGATTACCTCGTCGTCAGTTACTTCTTCCTCGGCAGTTACTTCTTCCGTGACTCCTCGGGCCGCACGAACGGCATGCCGAGCTCTCCGAGCACGAATCGGCTCATCTTCGGATTCGAGCTCGCGAAGCAGAGCGTGATGTGCATGCCGTGGCTGAACGTCACGTTCGCCATGTTGATCTCGGGCCAGACCGCTTGCTCGGTCAAGCCGAACGAGTAGTTGCCCGCCTTGTCGAAGGCCTTGTCCTTCACGCCGCGGAAGTCCTTGATACGGGGCGTCGCGAGATGAACGAGGCGATCGAGGAAGTGCCACATCCGGTCGCGCCGGAGCGTCACCATGAATGCCGAGGGCGCGCCTTCGCGCACCTTGAAGTTCGCGACCGACTTCTTCGCGATGATCATGATGGGCTTCTGGCCCGTGATCGTGCTGAACGTCGAGATGACGGTGTCGCGAATCTCGGGCTTCAGCTTCTGGTTCTCAAGGAACTTGCCGACGCCAGCGTTGACCACGATCTTCGTGAGACGCGGCATCTGGTGCGGGTTCTTGAGCCCGAACTCCTGCATGGCCTTCGGCGCAACCTGCTGCATATAGAGCTGCTGGAGGCGCGGATAGGTCTTCTTCGGAGGGTTCTTCGTCGCAACCATGTGGATCTACCTCATTCGAAGGCTCGCGTGAGCGCGATTAGGCCTTCGTCTTCGCTGTCTTGCTCGCAGGCTTGCTCGCCGCCGTGGCAACCGTCTTCTTGGTGGGCTTGGCGTCGGACTTCGGCGCTGACGGAGCACTGCGCGCACCGTGCAGCACCGACAGTTCCTTGCCGCCGCGGACGGCGACCCGAACCTTCGCGCCATCGGACTTCGTCTCGAACCGAACTCGCGACGGCTTGCCGTCAACGACCGGGCTCACGTTCGACGCGTGGATGGGCATCTCCTGACGGACAACCGCACCCTGCGGGCGCTGCTGCGTCGGCTTGAGGTGCTTCGTGCGAACGTTGACGCCCTTGACGACGACGCGCACGCCGTCTTCAACGACCCGGAGAACCTCGCCGATCGTCCCGCGGTCGTTGCCGGCGGTGACGATCACCTGATCACCCTTACGGACGTGACGCGGCATCAGACCACCTCCGTCGCGAGCGACACGATCTTCATGTAGTTCTTCTCGCGAAGCTCGCGAGCCACGGCCCCGAAGATGCGGGTACCGCGCGGATTGCCTTCCTTGTCGATCAGCACGCACGCGTTCGAGTCGAATCGCACGTACGAACCATCCTCGCGCCGCGTCGGATACTTGCAGCGGACGATGACGGCCTGGACCTTGTCGCCGGCCTTCACGTCCGAGTTCGGAAGGGCCTTCTTGACGGCGCAGACGACGCGGTCGCCGACGCCCATCTGAAGTCGGGTGAACTTGCCGCGGGCGGTCGAGGAGCCGAGGACGCCGATCACCGACGCCACCTTCGCGCCGCTGTTGTCAGCTACCTCGAGTCGTGATTCTTTCTGGATCATGGCTGTTGCCTTTTTCCGGTCGGCTCGGTCAGACGCCGAGCGAGCGGTTCGTCAAACGATTGGAACGGAGCGGAGGACACGTGGGGTCGAGCCGCCGGCGCGACCTTAGGCGTTCTCTCCGAACACGGTGTCGAGCTTGCCCTCGCCGCGGGTCACGACGCGGACGAGGATCCAGCGCTTGGTGCGCGAGATCGGCCGGCACTCGGCGATCTCCACGCGGTCTCCCAAGTGCGACTCGTTCTTCTCGTCGTGGACGTGAAGCACGATGCGCTTGCGGATGTACTTGCCGTACTTCGCGTGCTTGCTCGCGAAGGGAATGACGACCTTGCGGGTCTTGGAGACCTTGTCGCCCTCGACGACGCCGATGCGACGCGGGCTGTCCTTGGGAACCGTGATCGTGGTGCGGTCCTTCATGTCAGTTGGCTCCCGCCTTCTGGCTGCCGCTCGAGGTCTTGTTTGCGGCCTTCGCGCGACGGCCGTTGGCTTCGGTGAGGACGCGAGCGAGGTCCTTCCGATTCTTCTTGAACTGCGAGGTGTCGCCGATCTTCTCGGTGATGGTCTGCGTGCGCAAGTCGAACAACTTCCGGCGGAGGCGGTTCGCCTCGACCTTAAGTTCTTCTTCCGTCAGCTTGTGGACTTCGCCGGCCTTCATATGTCTCGTCCTAAGTCGTGTGTATGCGGTGTTTGGTTCGGCGCCGCCTCGGCGCGTCGGTTCGTTTAGACGGCGAAGCGTCGACCCACGAAGCGACAACGAATGGGCATCTTGTAGGCAATGCGGGCGAACGCCTGCTTCGCCAGATCCTCGGGAACACCCGCGATCTCGAAGAGGATCGTCCCGGGCTTCACGCACGCCGCCCAGTACTCGACGTCCGCCTTACCCGTACCCATACGAGTCTCGAGCGGCTTCTTGGAGATGGGCTTGTCCGGGAAGACGCGAATGTAGATCTTGCCTTGGCGACGGAGGAAGTGCTGAGCGGCGACACGGCCGGCGTCGAGCTGACGCGCCGTGACCCAGCAGGTCTCGAGCGCTTGCAGTCCGTACTCGCCGAACGAGACGTAATTGCCGCGCGTCGCATTGCCGCGCATCTTGCCGCGCTGCTGCTTGCGGTACTTCACTCGCTTCGGCATCAGGGAAGACATGGGGGAATCACTCCTGAATCACTGGCCAAACTCAATCGATCGTGCAGAACTGGACTCACGAGACCTTGCGGAGCCGTTCGCGGCGCCACTTGCGGCTTCTTAGCTCGGCCTCGTCGCACTCGACGGGCCCCTAGCGCCGCGATCAACGTCGACCGCGGGCACGAGCGCGACCGCCGGCGGCGGACGACGCCGTCTGGTCCTCGTCGTGCTGGCTGTACAGACCCTTGAACACCCAGACCTTGACGCCGATGGCGCCGTAGGTCGTGTAGCTCTCCGACAGTGCGTAGTCGACGTTCGCCTGGAGCGTCGACAGCGGGATCGATCCGAGACGCGTGTCCAGGGTTCGGCTCATTTCCGCGCCGCCGAGGCGGCCGGAGATCTGGATGCGAACGCCCTTGGCGCCGTTCTGCATCGCCGATTCAGCGCGCTGCTTCAAGACGCGGCGGAAGTTCGCCCGCTTCTTCAGTTGCTCCGCGATCGTCTCGCCGATGAGCTTCGCGTCGATCTCGGGGTTCTTGATCTCGACGACCTTGATCGCCACCTTGCGCCCGGTGAGCGCCTGGAGGTCGGTCGTGAGCTGCTCGACGCCGGTCCCCTTCAGACCCACCACGGTGCCCGGGCGCGCGGTCTTGATGATGACCGTGAGCTCCTCGCGGGTGCGCTCGATGAGGATGTCCGACACGGCCGCGTACGGCGGCGTGCCGTTCAGTCGCTTGTTGAGGTACTTGCGGATCTTGAAGTCCTCGACAAGCAACTCGCCAAAGAGCGCCTTGGGCGCGAACCAACGCGACTTGTGCGCTTCGGTGACGCCGACGCGGAAGCCGAATGGATGGGTCTTCTGTCCCATGGAGATGATCCGAGAGAGGGTGATCCGGTTGGATCGAAGTTCGAGACGTCAGCGAACGTCGACGGCGACGTGGATGTGGCTGGTGCGCTTGAGGATCGGGTGCGAACGACCGCGGTCCTTGGGCTGGAAACGCTTGATAGTCGGACCTTCGTCGACGCGCGACTCGCTGACGTAGAGACGAGCCGTCTCGACATCCTTGTCCTGCGCGTTGGCGATGGCGCTCTTCAGAACGCCCTTGACGAAGTACGCGCCGCGCCGCTTCGAAAAGCTCAGCGCGGTGATGGCGACGTCGATGGGCTGACCTCGGATGAGGTCAGCGACCAGACGCGCCTTCCGCGGGGCGATGCGGGCGAAGCGATGGCAAGCTCTGTAGGCCATGGTTCAGTCCTGGGTTCGATCGTGATTGGCTGCGATCGTTTGGGGGGCTCGATCCGGGGTGCCGAGGTATGCGATTACTCGCCGACCTTCTCGCCACCCTTGATCGCTTCCTTCTTGTTGGTATGACCGCGGAACATGCGGGTGTGGGAGAACTCGCCCAGCTTGTGACCGACCATGTCCTCGGTGCAGAACACTTCGAGGAACGTGCGGCCGTTGTGCACCTGGAACGTGTGGCCGACGAACTCGGGCACGACGGTGCACGCACGAGCCCACGTCTTGATCGGGGCGCGCTTTCCGCCTTGCGACATCTTCTCGACCTTGCGGTAGAGCTTCTCGTCGACGTAAGGACCTTTCTTCAGCGATCTGGACATCTGTTCGTCCTTCAGGGGATCAGGCGATACGAGCGCGTCTGTCGCGCTCGCCGCGGAGAACTCGTTGCTTAGAGCTTCAACTGGCCGTAACGCACGCTGCGACGACGACGAATGATCCGCTCGTCCGACGACTTGCCGTAGCGGCGCGTGCGGCCGCCCTTGGCTTGCGTACCGGACGAGTTCGATGGCTCCTGTCCACCCTTCGAACGACCCGAGCCGCCGCCGTGCGGGTGCTGGTGGTGGCACATCGCGATGCCGCGGGTGCTGGGTCGCTTGCCGAGCCAACGATTGCGGCCAGCCTTACCGATCACGACGTTGGCGTGATCGGCGTTGCCGACTTCGCCGACGGTCGCGCGGCTTTCCATCGACACCTGGCGAATTTCGCCCGACGGCAACACGAAGGTCGCCCAGCGGCCTTCCTTGTTGGTGAGCCGACCGGCCATGCCCGCGGAACGGCAGAGGACGCCGCCGGCGCCCGGACGCATCTCGATGCAGTGAATCGCGAGACCCGTCGGGATGTGCTTCAGCGGCATGCAGTTGCCGGGCTTCGGATCGATCGGCTTGTCCGAGCTCATCAGCTCGTCGCCAACCTTGAGGCCCTTCGGCGACAGGATGTAGCGAAGCTCGCCGTCGGGGTATTTCACCAGGGCGATGTGCGCCGAGCGATTGGGGTCGTACTCGATCCCCACGACGAGCGCCACCACGTCGTCGCGGTTGCGCTTGAAGTCGATCTTGCGATAGCGGCGCTTGTGACCGCCGGCCATGCCCAGGATCGTGACCTTGCCCTGCACGTTGCGGGCACCGGACTTCGGGAGCGGCTTGAGGAGCCGCTTCTCGGGACGCTTCTTGGTGACCTCCGCGTGGAGGTTCACCGACGCGTTCCGGCGTCCATTCGTGACAGGCTTGTAAATTCGGATAGCCATGTTTGATCCGATCGTTTTCTAACTTTTCGTACCGCGAGTCCAAGGAAGCCGCATCGCGGCGTCACTCAACTCCGTCAATCACACCCAAGCCAGGCCGCCGATGCGGCCCTCAGGCCCGGAGGGGGCCGACTCAGACCCTCGGCCCCGGAGGGGGCCGACTCAGACCCTCGGCCCCGGAGGGGGCCGACTCAGAAGAGTTCAATCTTGTCCTCCGGGTGAATCCGCACGATCGCCCGCTTGGTGGTCTTGCCCGGCGTGAGGCCGTAGCGATAGCGGCGATCGCGAGCCTTGCGATTCTGCGTGCTCACCGAGAGGACGCGCACCTTGTAGATGTGCTGGATCGCGTCCTTGATGTCGGTCTTGGTCGCGCGAGGATCGACGGCGAACGCGTAGCGGTTCTGCTCGTTCGACGCCCAGGTGACCTTCTCGGTCACGAGCGGTCTCTTGATGACGTGGAGGGGAAGCATCAGGCGACCTCCTTGGCCTTACGAGTGGCGGGCTTCGCGGCGACGCCGTCGGCGACGAAGCACGACTCGTCGAGGAAGCTCTTGAGCGAAGCCTTGTCGACAACGAGGTAACGGTGGTTCAGCATCTCGAAGGCGTTGAGCTGCTCGATGCGGCAGACGTCGACGCCGTCGATGTTCCGGGCCGAGAGGATCGCATTGCGATTCTTCCCGTCGACGGCGACGAGGCACGTGCGGTCGATGCCGACGGCCTTCATCAGCGAGGCGAAGTCGCTGGTCTTCGGCGCGGTGAAGCCGAGATCGGCGAAGCACTTCACTTCGCCGTCGACGAGCTTGGCGAGGAGCGCGTTCCGATTCGCAAGACGACGCGACGTCTTGCTGAGGCTCGTGCGCATCGACTCGCGATCGCGGGTCTTCGGGAATGCAACGCCGCCACCCTTGCGGATGGGCGTGCGGACGGCACCGGCGCGAGCGTTGCCGGTGCCCTTCTGCTTGTAGAGCTTTCGCGTCGAGCCGTGCACCATGCCACGCGACTTCGTGCGGGCGGAGCTCTGATGCTGGTTGCCGTGCGTGATGACGTAGGCTTGCTTGAGGAGGGCGTAGCGGATGGTGCCGCCGAGGCTCGCCTCGTCGATCGACAAGGTGTCAATCTGCTTGCCGTTTTTGTCGTAGATCGGCAGAGAGATCATGGTTCGTTCCTTGGGTGGCCGACGCGTGACGGGAGGAGCCGTCGAATGGGCCGCGTTGGCCGCCGAGTTCGCCTCTGGCTCCGCTCGCCGATCACAAATGGCGAGGGGTAGCCGTTGACTCAGGTCGCTTGCTTGTCGTCGCCGAGCGGTTCCGAGACTCTCGTCGTTCGTTCCGTCCGGATCAACGGACGGGCGGTGCGCGAGGTCGCGGCCCTCTGGGCGATTCAGGTCGGTCGTCGCGGCGCGTCGGACGCGCTCACGAGTTACTTGGTGTCACCACCGGCCTGAATTCGAGCCTTTGACTTGAAGAGTCGCTTCGCAGGCCGGATCACGAGGAACCCGTCATTGGCGCCCGGCACTGCGCCCTTGACGAGGAGAAGATTCTTTTCCGCATCGGCGGCCACCACGTCGAGGCTGCGAACGGTCACCTGCTCGCTCCCCAAGTGTCCCGCCATGCGCTTACCCTTCTTGATCTTTGCACCGTGGCCACGGTCGGTACCGTGCGAACCGATGCTACCGCCCGTGCGGTGCTTGCGCTCGGTACCGTGCGAAGCGCACATGCCCTTGAAGTTGTGGCGCTTCATCTGGCCCGCGAACCCCTTGCCCTTCGACGTACCGATCACGTCGATGAACTTCACGCCGTCGAGCGCGGCCACCGTGAGCACCTGGCCCGCGGTGTAGTTGCCGGCTTCGCCGTCATCAGCGCACCGGAACTCGCGGTGAATTCGCTTTGGCGACGTGCCGGCCTTCGCGTCGTGACCGATCTCGGGCATCGTCGAACGACGAGCCTTCACGTCGTCCATGCCGATCTGCACCGCGCTATAGCCGTGCTTGTCGGCGGTCTTGACCTGCGTGACCACGCACGGCCCCGCCTGCACGATGGTGACGGGGACGTTCTTGCCGTCGGTCGTGAAGTACCGGGTCATGCCGATCTTCTTTCCAATCAGCGCTACGCGTGGTGCTGCGGCCATGGGTCAGTCCAGAGTCGGTCGAGCGATGCACGGTGGAGTGCGGCGGCGTCGGGTGACGCGATACGCCTGCGTTTCCAGTGTTTCCGGGCGATTCTCGACGAGGGGTTCTGATCAGAGGTCGGTCTCGGCCGACGTGATCTTGCGGTGAGGTCCGATCGCTTCGCGACGATCGGATGACGATGTTGACGCACGATTCGAAAAAGAGATCGGCCTAGGCGTGCGCGCCTAGGCCGAGTGGAAATTCCTGTTACGCCTTGATCCGGACGAAGACGCCGGCCGGGACGACGAGGCGATTGAGCGCCTCGACGGTGCGGTGATTCGGTTCCGTGATGTCGATGATGCGCTTGTGCGTGCGGATCTCGAACTGTTCACGGCTCTTCTTGTCAATGAACGGGCTGCGATTGACCGTGTAGATCTCGCGCCGCGTGGGAAGCGGAACGGGACCGGCAACGCGGGCGCCGGTGCGCTTCGCGTGATCGACGATCTCGCGCGCCGACGCGTCGAGCGCCTGGTGGTCGTAGGCCTCCATGCGGATTCGAATCTTGCCGCCAGTCCCTGTCATGAAAGAGATCCTTCGATCGGTCTCGACGTTCATCGCGGCGACGGGATCCCTGTCGAGCGCACCGATGCGCACGACACGGCGTCCGCCGGACGACGGCGAGAATCGGGGAGGATACAGAACGGCCCGAAGGTGTCAAGAAGTTGAGGCGTGTGAGAGCGCCACCATCAACTCGTCCACACGCGGGTCGATGCAACGACGCTACCTCCGCGGCGCGCGGACGCGGCGTGCGTCGCAGCGTCGCACCCCGGCTTCGGTCGCACTTCAACACCGACGCTTCGGAGATTCCTCGGTGTCGATAACCCGCGCGTTTCGCCGCTAGACTGCGACCATGCCCCTGAGAACCCACTCGCTTTTCCCCGCTCGAATCCTTCTCGCCGTCGCCGGAACTTCCTTGGCCACGCTCCTTGGGTCGTGCGCGCCACAGGGACCGGACCTCATGACGGCCGTCGTATCGCTGAACATGTCGCCGACGTCGACGCACGAAGAGGCCGCGGCCACGATCGCCGTCACCGAGATGCTGAACGTGCGGCTCCCGGTCGATCGCGGCAGCGGGTACTCGTGGGGGCTGGCGGCACCGCTGGGATCGGGTTCCCCCGTCGGCTTCGCGAAGTCGGAGATGGAGGCCGCGGGAGCCCCCGAGACCATCCAGCTCAACGGGCAGTGGTGGTACGAGGTCACCTTCGTGGGGAACAAGCCCGGGCGCCAGGTGATCGACATGGTCTATCAGAACCCCGACAGCGCCGGTTCCGCGCCGCGGAAGACCTATCGCATCGACGTCACCGTGACGAAGACGCAGCCCAACTGACGCGGGCCTCGCGACGCGATCCATGCGTCCGTGGTGCGGACGCGGGCAATGGCATCGCGAATGTGCATCCGAACCGCGCGCCGATCGCGCTACCAACGCGACTCGGACGGACCTCGGGCCTACCGTTGTCTGTCGACGTCGAACTCACGTCGGCGCGGCTCGTCGCGCACGCTCACACGCGGTCGTACGACAGCTCCGCTGAGCTCGATGCCCGGCGCATCGCCTTGTCGTTTCGGCGCCGTGCCTCTCCTGACAGCGGATCCCGCCGACATCCTGATTCGACGCCACAGCGACCGCAGCGCCCCGCCACTCCTCTCCTGGCGCGGTGCGCTGCCCGAGTTCGCGAGCCAGATCGCCCGCTTCGATCCTCGCGGCTCGTCCAGCCCGCGGCCCGAATTCGCTTCGAGGCCGCGGGCTGCGCTTCATCGCGAGTCGACGATCACAGGTCGCCGTCGTGGGGTCGGTCGAGATCGACGCCCATCTCGGCAAAGCGCGCCGCCGCGTGCAGGAAGTGGGTGGTGATCCAGAACACCGTCCACCCCTCGCTGTAGCCGCCGCGCATGCGCTCGACGTCGGACATGTCGCCCTGCTGCGCGAAGTTGGTGTGCTGAATCTGCTCGCCTTGGCTTCCGGTCTCGTCGATCAGTTGCCCGCACGAACGGAACATCACCCGCGCGAGCTGGAGCAGCTCGTCGCGGTGAAGCAACTGGCCCATGCGGTAGACCTCGGGCGTGAACATCACGCCGTACACGTCGAGGTGCTGGTTCTGCGCCGACACCACGGTCCATCCGCGCGTCTTGAACGCATGGTCGCGCAGGCGGCCCGGCGGCAGGTCGATGTCCCAGAGGACGGTCCAGCTCAGCGCCGCGTTCATCGCGTGCTCGGCCCGCGCGAGCCAACGGACTTCGCGCGTGTGGTCGAAACACGCGAGAAACGCCTGGAACGCGGCCCACGCGCCTTCCTTGTCCTCGCAGCGCGCGTCGAGCGTGCCGCCCCAGTACGGCTCGTCGACGCCCATGTGGCGCTGCGCCGCCTGCTCGGCGATCTTCAGCGCCGCTGACTCCATCGCGCGATCGTCGAAGAGTCGCGACGCGCGCAACAGCGGCGAGACGAAGAACGCCTCGCTCGTCGACGCGGCGCGCCAATCCGGCGCGAGGACCCGCGCCGCGTGCAGCGCGCACGCCTTGCGGAGGAACGCCTCCCATCGCTTGGTGTCGACATCGCCGAGGCGCCGCGCGACGTCGACGGCGCGCCCGATCGTCTCGAGCGCTTGCCCCTGCGAGACGAAGTCCTGATCGGCCCAGCGGGCGCTCTCGCCGATCGCGTAATGCTGCATGAATCCGTGATCGTCGAACGGCGCCGAGGTGAGGAAGTCGAGCGCCCGCACCGCGACCGAGCGGGCGTCCGCCCAGCCGGTGCGCTCGCCGAGCGCGAGCAAGACGTACGGCATCGTCTCGGCCTGACCGCACCAGCCCATCACGTAGTGCGTGCCGCCAACCGACGCGGGGTACATCTCGAAGCCGGGGTCGGCCTCGCGATCGCGCCAGCGCGAGCGCGCGAACCGAAGCTTCGACTCGACGATCGACGCCGCGGTCGGCAAGCCGTCGAGCGAGAACGGCTGCGCCCTCGCGATCGCGGTGCGCATGGGCACGTGGAAACCCGAGCCGGCCTCGTTCGCGCGGAATGTCTCGATGGCAAATTCCTTCTCGACCACCGCGCCCGGACGCAGCGTCATCCACGTTTCGTCGTACGGCAGGAATCCGCCCTGCCGCGCCTTCACCACGCTCGACATCCCGTTCGCGGCGCAGGGCCCGGAGAGGAGCGCGAGCTCGTACGGCCCGCCGAACGAGGTCATGCCCATCGACCACCACTGGTCGCGCCGGTGAGCATCGGGAACGAGCGACGGAAGCGTGTGCAGCGCCACGCCCATGCCATCCCATTCGACGCTTTCGAACGGCATCGGGAAGCGGTGCTCCTCGAAGTAGCTGCGCTCGCCCGCGCGCCCCGTCTGCACCACGACCGCGGCGCGGCGAAGCGAATCCGGATCCTTCGGATCGACGCCGCTCGTGCGCGCTCCCGACGGATTGCCGTAGTACGAGATCCCCGGCATGAACGGGTGGGCGTGCTGCGCTTCGGGCACGAGCCAGCGCACCGAAAGCGTGCAGTGCTCGAGCGGCTTCGTGCCCTTCCACTCGAATCGGCGCCGGAAGTGCACGACCGTGCCTTCCGAGCGGTACGCGTCGGTGCACTCGAGTCGACCGCCGTCGAGGTCGAAGTGCCCTCCCATGACGCTCCAGTCGCCGACTTCGCCACTCGATTCCGCGTACGCGTGGCGCCACTCCGTCGGCCAGCCGTTCTCCCAGCCGAGCGCGATGCTCCATAGCCCGTCCGTCGGTGATTCCGCCATCACGTGCTCGCCACGGAGGAGGCGAATGTTCGGCGGAAACACCTGCGATTCGACGCGAACGATCGGCGATGAGCGCGACTCCGCACAGACGAGGCCGAGCGCGATCGCGGTGGTGGCGACGATCATGCGCGCAGCGTACGAAGCCCGTCCGCAGCGGGTGACCTCGCAGATCGCCGCCGCACGTTCGTCAATTCGCGCAGAGGTCGAACTTCTTACCATCACGAGCGCGAGTCGCAACGGGTCGCGGCGCGACGCCGTGGCCGTTCGACGCGACGCGCAGAGCGAGATTCCGCCATGGCCGCCGCCCACCCAACCGAACGACTCGCCAAGGAGATCATGACGCCGGAGCCCGTGTGCATCGAGCTCGGCATGTCGATCCGGGACGTCGCCCGCATCTTCGACGAGAACGAGATCTCCGGCGCGCCCGTCGTCGACGAGGAAGGCCGGCTCGTCGGCGTCGTCTCGCGCACCGATCTCGTTCGCCGCTACGCGTCCGGCGACGTCGATCCCGATCCGAAGATGCTGATCGAACTCTTCGCGACTGAGGATGACGAGGACGAGTCCGGCCCGATGCCCGAAGGCCTCGTCGCGGTCACCGACTTCATGACCCGCGGGCCGGTGACCGCGACACCGAGCACGACCCTGCACACCGTGGCGAAGCGCATGGTCGACGCGCGGGTGCACCGCGTGATCGTCGTGGACCAAGGCCGGTTCCCGGTCGGGATCATCACGAGCCTCGACCTGGTGAAGGCGCTCGCGAGCCTCTAACAGGCTCGTCCTGCGCGGATCACTTTGCAATCTCCCCTCGCGCGTGCGAGCCGTTGACTTCACCGCAGCGCGGTCGTCACGATGGGGCGATGCACAGGACTCGCCGCCTTCGATCGTCTCTGGCGCCCGCTGCACTCTGGCTCGCGGGACCAGTCGGCTTCGTTGCGCCATGGAGTTCACCCGCGAGCGCCGCGACGACGTGGCACGTCGACGACTCCGCGCCGCCGGGCGGAGACGGGACATCGTGGTCGTCGAGCTTCGTCTCGCTCCAAGCCGCGCTCGCCGCGGCGACCGCCGGTGACGAGATCAAGGTCGCGCAGGGCACATACGCCCCCACCGCCGGCAACGATCGCACGGCGACGTTTGCGATGAAGCCGGCCGTCGCCGTACGCGGCGGCTTCCGCGGCGCGTTCGCCGGTCCCGGCAATCCCGACGACCGCAATTCGGCGAGCTTCCCGAGCATCCTGTCGGGCGAGATCGGCGCGGCCGGCAGTTCCGACAACTCGTTCCACGTGGTCACGTTCATCGAGTGCGTGCCCGCTCCGACGCTCGACGGGTGCACCGTGACCAGCGGCGCCGCGAACGGCGCCGCGGCCACGGACAAGCTCGGCGGCGGCATCCGAATCGTCGGCGGCAGCGCGAACGTCGTCGGCTGCACGATCAAGGGCAACGCCGCGGCCTCGGAGGGCTGCGGACTCTACGGAGAGAACGCCATCGTCGCGCTCTCCGGCTGCGTCATCTCGAATCACAGCGGTGCGACCTTGGGTACGGGCGTGCGCCTCAAGGGCGCGGTCGCGTCGATCGACGGTTGCGCGTTCACGAGCAACACGATGATGTCGAGCGGAACCGGCGGCGGCGGCCTGTGCGTCGACGACGGCAGCGTGAGCGTCGTGGGCTGCACCTTCCTGGCGAACGCCGCGCCCGACGGCGGCGCCATGCGCGTCGTCAACGGCGAATCGCATCTCGTCCGCGATTGCTCGTTCATGAGCAATTCCGCGCTCAAGCACGGCGGTGCAATCGCGGCCACGGCGCCCCTCAGGGTCGTGACGACGACGTTTCAGTCGAATTCGATCACCAATCCCGGCGCGGGCAACGGCGGCGGCGCGATCGCCGTGTTCACGCCGACCGAGCCGATCGTCGCGCCGGCGCTGCGAGTCGCGCGATGCGTGTTCCTCGGCAACACCGCCACGACGGCAACCTCTCCTTCGCCCATCGGCGGCGGCATCTGGTGCCAGGGGACGGCGATCGTCACGAGCAGCCGATTCCTCGGCAATTCAGGCCAGAACGGCGGTGGCTGCGCGGTGGTCGGCGGCGGTTCGCTCCGCGCCGCGAGTTGCGAGTTCTCGGGCAACGTCGCCACGGCGCGCGGCGGCGCGGTGAGCGCCGACGATTCGACGGTCTACCTCACGAACTGCACGTTGTCGCGGAACAGCGCGACGCTCGCGGGCGGCGGACTCGCCCTCGTCGCCGGCGCGGTGGTGAGCCGCATCGAGAACTCGATCTTCTGGCTCAACTCGGTCGGCGCCAGCACGAACTACGCGGCGCAGTTGTCCGACGCGGCGCTCGGCACGCCGTTCATCACGTACTCCACGATTCAAGGGGCAAGCGCTGCGAGCGGCATCGAGGTGAACTCGCTTGATCCGATGTTCACGTCCCCCCTGGGCGCCGATGCGATCGCCGGAACGCTCGACGACGACCTCACGCTCGCAAGCGGGTCGTCGGCCATCGACGCCGGCGCCAACGCCGCGATGTCGGGCGACATCGCCGACGCGGATTTCGATGGCGACACAAGCGAGTTCCTCCCGCTCGACGCGGGCGGCCACCCGCGCTTCGCCGACGATCGATTCGCCACCGACGAGGGCTGCGGCTTCGCGGCCATCGTCGACCGCGGAGCGCAGGAACACGCGGGAGGCGGACTCGCGCCCACGCGTGGCGACGCGAACGGCGACGGCGCGGTCACGGGCGCGGACCTCGCCGCGCTCCTCGCCGCGTGGGGACCGTGCGATCCCTGTTGCGAAGCCGACGTCGTCCGCTCCGGTTGGATCGACGCGTCGGATCTCCTCACGCTCATCGGCGAACTCTGGAGCCACTGATGTCCCTTTGCATGCGCAACGCACTGCACTCGGCGCTCGTCGTCGCGACGCTGGCGTCGACCGCGTCCGCGGGCATTCGATACGTCGACGCCGCGGCTGCGCCGGGCGGCGACGGCCTCACCTGGGCGACGGCGTTCCGCACGCTACAGCCCGCGCTCGCGGCGGCGGAGACCGCGCCAACGGAGATCTGGCTCGCCCAAGGCGTGTACAAGCCCGAACTTGAGTCGTCGCCGGGCAATCCGCTTACGAAGGTGTTTCTCGTTCCGAAGTCGACGTCGCTCTACGGCGGATTTGCGGGGAACGAGACGTCGCTCTCGCAGCGCGATCCGAGCGCACATGTGACGGTGCTCTCCGGCGACATGCTGGGGAACGACTCGGCGTCGGCGGTCTCGCTCGACGACAACGTGCACAACGTCGTGCGAGTGAGCGGCGCGGGCGTTCGCTCCTTCGACGGACTCGTCATCACGGGCGGCCATCGCGTGAACGACGGCTCCAACGGCGGCGCCATCTGCGCGATCGGCGCGAGCGTGACGATCCGGCACTGCGAGCTCCACCACAACCGATCAGGCTGGGGCGGCGCGGTCTACGCCGAGGGCGGCGCCTCGCTCGTCCTCGACGACTGCTCGATCCACGACAACGTCGCGAGCAACTACGGCGGCGGCGTGTACTCGGACCACGGAACCTTGATCCTGCTGGGCGGCGCGGTCGAGCGCAACGCGACGCTGAACTTCGACGGCGGCGGCGTGCGCAGCCAGTTCGGAATGCTCATCGCGAACGGGACGGTCGTGCGGAAGAACGTCGGCAAGGTCCACGGCGGCGGGATCATGGCAACCGAAGGCCCGGTCGTCGTCGGCGACTGCGAGTTCCGCGGCAACGTTGCAGCGGGGAGCGGCGGCGGTCTCTTCGTCCAAGGCGCGACGACCAACCTCTCGCTCTCCCTGTTCGAGGGCAACAAGTCGTCGGACGCCGCCGGCTGTCGAATCGCCCTCGGCGGCGCGGCCAACACCGTCACCGGCTGCGAATTCAGCTCCAACTACGCGACCTCGACGGTTGCCGGTCTCTCGCTGGGCAATGGCGGATCGTTCAGCGTGTCGTCGTGCGCCTTCCATGACAACGCCGCGTTGTTCGCGGGCGGGGCGCTCGGCGCGTACTCGTGCGTCGTGTCGGTCGACTCGTGCACGTTTGAAAGGAATCGCTCGCCGCAGGCGGCGGCGATCGACACGCTCAACACCGACGCGACGGTGCGGAACGCGCTCGTGCGCGGCAACCGTGGCGGCGGCAGTTGCACGCGCATCGCCGGCGCAGCGAGCGCCGTTCCGGCGATCGTCGAGAACGTCACGTTCGAATCGAATCACGGCAGCGGGCTGAACATCGACTTCGTCGCGAACGGCAGCGCTGTCGTGTCCGACTGCGCGTTCCGCGGCAACCTCTCCGACACCGACTACGGCGGACTGAGGCTCGATCGCGCCGCCCGCGTCTCGCGTTGCCGTTTCGAGGAGAACAGCGCGGTGCAGGGCGGCGCGGCCCAGATCGGCGGGACGCAGAACGTGCCGATCACCTTCGCGAACTGCGCGTTCACCGGCAACGTGTCGACGGCGAACGCGACCGGCTTCGGCGGCGGCGCGATCGATGCCGCGTACAACGGGTCGCACGAGTTCGTGAACTGCGTGTTCTCGGGAAACAAGGCGGTCGGCACCGGCCAAGGAGGCGCGTTCCGGGTGGCGAGCAACTCCAAGATCACGCTGGAGAACTGCACGCTCGCGGGCAACTCCGCAGGCGGCAACGGCGCCGGGATCTTCGTCGGTACCGGACCGAGCGCGAGCGCGACGCTGAAGAACTGCATCCTCTGGAGCAACGGCGGTGCGACGCAGCCCCAGCAGATCTTCAGCCAAGGCCCGCCGCTCGCGCTCTCGTCGACGACCGTGCAAGGTTGGACGGGATCGCTCGGCGGCATCAACAACAACGGCGCGAATCCGCTTTTCCTCGACCCGAACGGCGCGGACGACGTGCTCGGCACGCCGGACGACGACCTGCGTCTCGATGCCGCATCGCCAGCGATCGACAGCGGATCGAGCGCGCTCCTCCCGCCCGACCTCCTCGACCTGGACGGCGACGGCAACGTGCTCGAACCGCTGCCGCTCGACCTCGACGATCTTCCGCGCGTCGTCGGCACCGTCGATCGCGGCGCGTACGAATCGCAGCGCTGACCGCGGCGGCGATCGAGATCAGCGATAGCCCAAGTGTCCGAGCGTCTCCGCGAACTCGACGTTCAGCCGATCGATCGTCTGCGGCTTCAACTTGCGCTGGTGGTCACCCGGTTGGATCTGCCGCTTGTGGCTGTAGCGGTCTTCCTCGTCCTGGATGAACTCGCCCTTGTGGCTTTCCACGAGCCGCTTGCACACGTCTTCGGCGTACGCGGCGCTCTTGCGGTGCTCGAACGCGCGGGCGAAGCCGCGCAGCCAGTCGCCGTGCGCGTTCACCATCTGCTCGTAGGTGATCAGGTGCACGTTGGGCCGACCGAGGAACGTCGATGTGAGCACGTGATAGCGGCGCTGAAACTCCGGCGCCTCGCCGAGCACGAACTCGTCGATGCCCGCGCCGTCCCAAGTCTCGCGCTCCTCTTCCTTCGGGTTCATGCCGCCCGGCGCCTTGCCAAGTCGATAGGTCTGCCAGAAGAAGCGGGAGACGAGCACGTCGCGCGGATCGCGCAGATGCAGGAGGACCGAGTAGTCCTCGAAGTTCGACGGAACGATGGGCTCGGCCGCGCCGGAACGGATCGGCCCGAAGCAGCCGCTGCGCGGCTTCGACTCGATGAACGCCTTCCACGACGTCTTCCAGATGTCGTCGCGGTACTGGTCGAAGTTGATCGAGTAGTAGTCGAAGCCGAACGCCTCGGTCATCTCCTGCGTCACGCGATGCACGAACATCGACGCCGACTTGTGCAGCGTGTAGACGAGCACGCCGCGTGCGGCGGCGCCCGACGCCGAAGTGGATCCCGAGGTCTGATTCGCCATGAAAGCTCCCGCGAGCGCCGCGCGCAGGGCCGCCGCGCCGCATCGCCGGGCCGATGGTAGCCGCGCGCTTCTCGCTGTCAATGAAAGCGCCGACCGCATGGGCGCTGGAGTGATAGGCTCATGCCGCGATGCGACTCTCTCCGCTCCTCGCCGTCGTCACGGTTGCAGCGATACAGACTGCGGTTTGCGCTGCGGTTCACGCGCAGTCGACGCTCACCGCGCCCCCGGAAGCCGCGAAAGACAAGGCTGCGGCCACCGCCGGTTCGGCGTCATGGCTCGACGTCGAAGGACTCGGCATGCGCCTCAAGCCGCCGCAGCCGTCGTATGGCAAGGCCGAGACCGTCGACGGAGTGCTTCGCTACGAACTGGTCGACGGGCAGACGAATCCGCGCTGGTGGCTGCGATTCCAGAACCTGACGAGTTCGCGCGCGAACCTCACCGCGCGCGACCAGCTCGACGCATATCTCGAGACGCTGAAGAAGAACGACAAGCCGTTCACCACGAAGGTGAACGAGGACCTCCCGATCACGGGCGCGTCGGGCGAGTCGCGCATCCTGATCATCGAGACGCCGATCGACGAGCACGCCACCGGCCTCAGCGGCTGGCTCATCGTGCCCAACGGCACCGATCGATTCCTCACCTGCTCCATCATCGCGACGAGCGCCGACTTCGACGCAAGCTGGCCCGCGCTCCACGCGGCGCTCAAGTCGATCGAGGTGCAGTCGCTCGAGACGGTCGCGGCGGCGAAGAAGGAACGCATGGACCGCGGCGAGAAGCTGCTCGCGTTCACCGCCGACGACCTGCGAGCGGCGCTTGCCTCGGACCCGGTCTACTACCGCATCTACCGGCCGCACGATCCGGACAGCCGCAACGCCGAGGACACCGAGGTCGGCTGGATGTCGGTCCGGGTCATCGAGGGAGCGCGCGGCACGGTCGACGGCATGCGCGATCCGTCGAAACTCCGCGGCGAAGACACCGAACTCGGCATGCTCGCGGTGATCGAAGCGAAGTCGATCGTGAACGCCGACGCGACGAACAGCATCGACACGCAGATCCGTTCGTGGATGTCGTGGGACAGGCAGGACGAGGTGTGGTCCGTGCGCAGCACGCAGCGCCAGGGCACGGCGTCGCGCACCTCGGCGCAGACCGGCGTCCGATCGCGGCCCAAGCACGGCGATCCGCGGCCGAAGCTGCGGGTGATCAACAGCTCCGCGGAGAAGCTCTCCCGCGATCCCCAAGAGTGGCTCGTCCCGCCGAACTATCTCTCGCAAGCGGAACTCGTCGTCCTCGGAAAACTCCTGCCGCGCGAGGAGAGCGCGTCGACGACGTTCGCGAGCTACGCCTTCGATCCGAAGTCGAACGGCCTGCCGCAGCGCCTCGACGCGTGGACGCGAAATCCCGACGGCACGTGGACGCTCGAGTCCCGCATCGGCGGCTCGACCGCGCCGCTCGTGCAGGTGTTCGACGCGAACGGCACGCGCATCAAGCGCGTCGACGTCGACGCCACCGGCACGGTGATCACCGAACGCATCGAGCTCGACAAGCTGCGCTCGCTCTGGAAGCGGAAGGGACTTCCGCTCGAGTGAAGCTCGCCGTCGCAGCCATCACCGGCATCGTCGCGCTCGGAGGCTGTTCGGCGGCGCCGACCCTGGACGCGTCGCGGGCCCGCGACGCCGGTCCTGGCGCGGTGGTCGCCGACGACCTGCGGCCCGCGCCCGCCGGCACGGTGCGCTGGCGATCGGTGTCGGGCCTGCTTGAGGGCTGCGAGTTCGACGTGGTCACCGACGCGTCGACGGTCGCCGGCGCGACCAACGCGACGCGCACCGCGGACGTCGAAACCGCGCACTGGTCCGTCGCGCCGGACGGCAGCGTCGTCCTCGTCGCCGTCGATTCGCACCCGGATCGCACGCGCTCGGTGTTCGAACCGCCGCTCCTCCTCGCACCTCCAACGTTGCCGCTGCAACAACCGGTCGAGGTCGAGAGCTCGATGCGCGCGGTGCTCATCGCGAACCCCGAGTCGGAGCGCGACCGCGGATCCGGGCATCGCACGGTCCGATACGTGGGCACCGAGTCGATCATGGTGAACGGCGCGCAGCGCGAGGCGCAGGTCGTTGAAGTCGATTTCATCGCCGAGCTGCGCAACGCGAAGGCCGAGCGCCACTCGAGGCTCTGGGTCGTGCCGGGCGACGGAATCGTTGCCGAAGAGTGGGCCGAGACGCTTACGATCCTGAAGGTGTTCACGAAGAGGTCGAATCAGACGGCGATGCGCCTCGGCGTCGAGTTGCCGGCGCGAGATTCCCCTCCGCCGTCGGCATCCGAGTCGCGTGCTTCCGCGAACTCTCGCGGCGCGACGGGCGAACAGTCGACCCGTTCGGCCTCGACACCTTCCGCAGCGAGCACGCGATGACCGACAGCCCGCGGATTCTCCTCGCGATCCCCGTCTACAACGAGGCTCGCTACGTATCGAAGGTGCTGACGGAAGTCGCGCACTTCGTCGATCGTCCGGCGCAACCGAGCGGAATGCGACCGGGCGTCGCATCGGTGCTCGTCGTCGACGACGGCTCGACCGACGCGACGCCGATGGAACTCGCGAAGCACCGCGTCGAGGTCATCCGGCACGCCGAGAACCGCGGCTACGGCCGATCGATGATGGACATGTTCCGTCGCGCGAGCTTCGACAAGTTCGACTGGCTCATCACGATGGATTGCGACGAGCAGCACGAGCCCGCGTCGATCCCGGCGTTCGTCGACGCGATCCTCAGCGACGACGCGGACGTGATCTCGGGCAGCCGGTACCTTCGCCCGACGCAGAACGATGACCTTCCTCCGGGCGACCGTCGACACATCAACCGCCTCATCACCGCGGAGCTCAACGCTCGGCTCGGCCTCGCGCTCACCGACGCGTTCTGCGGCTTCAAGGCGTATCGCACCAGCGCCGTCGAGCGACTCGCGCTCGACGTGAACGGCTACGACTTCCCGATGCAGTTCTGGCCGCAGGCGGTGGCGCACGGACTCGTCATCCGCGAGATTCCGATCCGGCTCATCTACAACGATCCGAACCGCACGTTCGGCGGACCGCTCAACGATCCTGACCAGCGTCTTGCGGCGTATCGCCGCACGATGCACGACGAGATCGTTCGACTGCGATCGCTCCTTCCCGACGGCGCGGCGAGCGGACTCTGCCGTGATCGCTGCTCGCTCCGCGGAGAGTGCGGTTGACCGACGGTCGCGACGTCGGGCTCGTGGTCGAACCGGCGGTCGGCGACGCGTGCGCAGCCGCGCGAGCGTGGTCGCGACTCGATGTCGACGTGCTCGGCCGCCCGCTGAGCGAATGGCGGCGAGTGACGCGCCGCGAGCTTGGCCTCCCCGACGAAGGCGTCGTGGTGATGACCGGACACCAGGCGCAGGTCTGGCACGCCGGCATCCTGAGCAAGTGGTTCGTCGCCGAACGCTGCGCGGAGGCGCTCGGCGGCGCGGCGGCGCAGGTCGTCGTCGACCAGGACGTGAACGACGCCGCGCTGGTGAGTTACCCGTGCGTACGCGGCGGATCGCTCGCGGTCACCGCGCTCGCGGCGACGCCGGCTCGACGCGTCGGCCCGACCGCGATGCAGTCGACGGTGCGCCTCGCCGCGCCGACGAATCCGCCGGTCGACGAGGCCCGCGTCGGCGTCGAGCGCATCGTCGCGGCCATCGATCGCGAGGCGTCCGCACCGAGCGTCGCCGAGCAGGTGGTCCGCGCGAACGACGCGCTGCTTCGCCCGTTCGTCGCGCCGTTCGCGCGGGTGTTCGCGAGCCGCATGTTGGCCACCGATCTCGGCAACGCGCTCGTGTCGGAGATGTCGCGCAACCCCGCGCGCTGCATCGCGGCGTATGCGACGGCGCTCGCCACCGATCCCCACGTCGCGCGACCGCTCGACGCCGAGCGTCCCGAGCTGCCGCTCTGGTACCTGCGCGCGGACGGACGCGATCGCGTCTACCGATGGCCGTCCGCCACGCTCGCGACCGGCGCGTCGTACGCCCCGCGGGCGTTCCTCATGACCGCGTTCGCGCGGCTCGCGTTGTGTGACCTTTTCGTCCACGGCGTCGGCGGCAAGCGCTACGAGCGAGTGACCGAAGCGTGGATTCGCGGCTGGCTCGGCGTCGAGCTCGCGCCGATGGCGGTGGCCACCGCGACGCTGCGCCTTCCGCTCGAGCGCTTCGTCGACGACGCGCCCACCGCGACCATCGGCGACCTGCGCCGACTCCGCGCCGATCCCGACGCCGACGGCCCGGTCCGCTCGCCGAGCCCCGCGAAGCTCGCGTTCATCGATCGCATCGCGGCGCTTCCACGGCGCAGCCCCGAGCGGCGCGCGACGTATCGGGCGCTCCTCGGGCATCTCGACGCGCGGCGCACGGCGCGGGCGGCGGACATCGAACGAGTCACGGCGCTCGTCGCGTCGAGTCGCGACCGCGTCGAACTCGCGGCAATCGCGTCGAGCCGCACCTGGCCGTGGCCGCTGCACGCCGACGATCGCGTCGTCGCCCTGCGCGAGACCATTCGTCGGCAGCCGTGACGCCGGCGCGTTGCCGCGTCCGAGTGCGGGCCGAAACGCACATACTCGTCGGCGTCAGCCGCCCGACCGTTCGCGCAGCGGGTCCGGCCGATAGATTCGGGTGTCGAGCGCCCACAGCTTCTCGGTGAAATCGGCGCCCGGATCCGCGTCGCCGTCGTACGAGTCGCGTCGCGCGTTGGCCAGCGACATCGCGGTCTTCGCGTCGAGGTTGTCGAGCATCGCGACGAACACCGCCTCCGGCGTCGACGGCCGCTTCGCCGCGCCGAACTCGAGCTGATCGTGGTGACTCACGACGATGTGCTCGAGGATCGTCTGCGCCGCGAGCGGAAGCGAGGCCGCGTTGGTCGCCTTCACCAGCGCGAACTTGGCGCGGAGCATGAGCACGCCGTCGATCACGTGCCCGAGCAGGTTCCCGCGCATCGTGTAGTTGAAGCCGCGCTCCCACTCGAGCTCGCTGGTCTTGCCGAGGTCGTGCAGGAAGAGGCCCATCAGCACGAGGTCGCGATTGAGGTCGGGATACAGCGGGAGCATCCGATCCGCAAGCTTGAGGAGTTGCAGCGTGTGCTCGAGCAGTCCGCCGAGGAACGCGTGATGGACGCTCACCGCCGCCGGCGCGCGGCGGAAGCGGCGCATGAGCGTCTCGTCGTTCAAGTACGCCTCGGCGAGCGCCTGGACACCGGGGTGCTTCAGCGAGCGCAGGATCTCGCTGACCTCGGCGAACATCCGCTCGATGTCGTACTTCGTCGTCGGCACGAGCCGCGACAGCTCGTCGGCCGACGGCTCCGCGGGCTGAATCTCCTCGATGATCAATTGCACCGAATTGTTGTACGGCTCGGTGCGCCCGACGACGCGCACGAACGCCGCCTGGGCGATCTGCGCGTGCACGGACTCGCGGCAATTCCACAGCCGCGCCGCAATCTCGCCGCTCGCGTCGCGCAGAAGGCACTTGAGATACGTGTTGCCGTTCTTCGCCATCGCCAGCTGCGGGTTGATCAGCGAATAGACGCCGTCGACGCGCTGCGTCGGCGCGAGCGAACGAATCTCGGGCTGCACGGAGTTGTCGGTTGCGGGCATGCGGCGAGTGTACGGCGGCCCGGCGGCAACGCGGCTCTGTCTGACGGATGCTCCGGCGACGAACATGCGTCAGACGGAGCCTACGCCCGCAGCGCCGCGAGGACGTCCGGGATTTCCCCGCACAGCTCCTCGGGCACGAGACCAGCGGTGCCGTGGCGCTCCGCCCACCGCTCGGCGGCGAGCGCGTGCACCAGCACGCCGAGTCGCGCGCAGTCGAAGAGCGACATGCGATGCGGAGCGCGAGCGAACTGCGCCACGAATCCTCCGATGACGCCCGAGAGTACGTCGCCCGAACCGCCGACGGCGAGCGCCGCGTTGCCGCGCTCGCAGCGCCACGCGCGGAGGCCGTCGGTGACGATCGTGCCGGCGCCCTTCAGCACCACGATCGCGCCGAGGCGCCGCGCGAGTTCGGCGGCCGCGCCGGGCCGCGCCGCCTCGGACGTCGCCGCGTCGTCCGCGAGCCGAAGTCCGAACGCGCGGGCGAGCCTCGCGAACTCGCCGGGATGTGGCGTGAGGATCGTCGGCGCCTTCATGCCCCGCGCGTACTCGCGCATCGCGGCGAGCGCGTTCAGGCCGTCGGCGTCGAGGACGATCGGCGGGCCGTCGATTCCAAGTAGGCGCGCAACGATCTGCTGCTGCGCCTCGCCCGGGCCGAACCCGGGACCGAGGACGATCACGGAAGCGTTCTCGGCGGCGCGATCGATCTGCTCCGCCGCTCCGCTCGGATCGAGCTCGCCCGCGTCGTCGAGCGGCATGCCGAACCCGGTCGCGCCGGGACACACCGAGATCACCGCGGACAGCAGCGTGCGCGGCGCGACGATCGTGACCAGCCCGGCGCCCGAGCGCAGCGCCGCGAGCGCCGTGAGCGCCGGCGCGCCGATCATCGTGCGCCGATCGTCGGCGCCGTCGCAGCCGCCGACCACGGCCACCGTGCCGAAGGTGCCCTTGTGCCCCGCGGGATCGCGCGGCGGGAGCTTCGGCGAATCGACGACCGGCTCGGGGTTCATCGCGCGGGCGCAGGCGAGCGCTTCGGCTTCGCCTCCTCCTCGCGGTCGCGGCTCGCGACGTCGATCGAGAGGTTGCCGAGCAGCGAGAGCGACGACGTCCACATCGGATCGGTCGCGCCGCCGGCCAGATCGCTCACTCCGGTCAACACGTGCGCCGCGTCGAATCGCGTCGGAAGCGTGGCATCGAAATCGATCCACGCGAATTCGCCGTCGGCGCCGCCGTTCCCAGGCACGCACGCCTGCACCCACACGTGCCAGCCCCACACGTTTCGTTCGCCGGCGAAGTGGTCCGCGTAGATGAGACCGCTCGCGACCCGCGCGGGAATGCCGTCGGCGCGGAGCATCGCGGCGAGCAGCACCGCGTGTTCGCTGCAGTCGCCGGCCCGCGATCGCGCCGCCTCCGACGCCGATGCGAACGCGCTGGCGAGATTCTTGTCGGCGATCCAGTTGCCGACGAAACGCCGGATCTGGTCTGCGCGCGAGCGGACGTCGCCGTTCGGATCGCGCGGCGGCATTTGCGCGAGGAGCTCGCGCACCTCCTTCGAGTCGGCGTCGACGAGCGGCGACGAAGCCACCCAGCGCGGATCGTCGCGCTCCGCCTTCGTCGCAGGGCTGCCGCGATCCACGTCGACGTCCACCTCGAGCTCGTTCGGCGCCACGCGACGGACGCGCTGCGAGCCCGCCGAGGGAAAGTCCTGCACGTCGCCCTCGCGGGATGTCACGGTGAGGACGAGGCGATCGCGCTCGCGCGCGCCGCGGATCGGCCGCTTCGTCGGCACGAAGCTCTTCACCAGCACTTCGGCGCTGCTGTTCGCGGCGGCGGCCCGCGCGGTCTTCTCGTCGACCAGCCGACTTCGAAGATCGCCGATGCCGAGCTTCGTGACGCTTTCGACGAGTTCGCCGTCGCTCGAATAGCGCTCGGTCGCCTGCACCGAGACGAGATCGTTCACGACCGACCACACACTCACCGGGATCGTGCGTTCGTCGCCGCCGCGCAACAGCCTGAACTCGGCGTCGCCGGAGCGCTTCATCTGGACGGCCGCGACGCGCAGGCCTCCCTCGAGGTCGACCGTTCGGTACGCGATGTCCTTTGCGCCGGACTTGAGTCGCTCCAGGATGAAGCGATCGGTCGCCTGCGGCGCGAGCCAGCCGGCGCCGTCCACCGTCTCGTAGCGGGTCTTGCCGCCCTCGAGCACCTCGACCTTCCACTTCGACGAGGCGCCGCTGCCGGTCCGTTCGACGAAGCGGTACGCCGTCACCGTCGGCGGCCCGCCCGTCGATTGCCGCACACGAGCTTCGATCGGCGCTCCGTCGGCGCTCTCGACGAACGCCGACTCGATCTCGACCGAGACCTTCGTCGTGCCGCGCGCAAGGCGCATCGTCGACGCGTTCGTGGTGCGAAACTTCGCGCCGTCGCGCTCGACGAGGCCATGCGCGTAGCCGCAGGGCGTGCCCGCGAAGCTGAGCTCGAACCACCGTTCCTCGATCGTCGCCCAGTCGGCGCCGGCGCGCGAACCGAGCGCCGCGATCGCGACGAGAAGGACGAAGAGGAACCTGCGCACGCTCAACCCCCTTGCTTCTTGAGCAGCGGGAACAAGATGACGTCGCGAATCGACGGGCTGTCGGTCATGAGCATCGCGACCCGATCGACGCCGAGTCCCATGCCGCCGGCGGGCGGCATGCCGACCCTGAGCGACTCGAGGAAGTCCTCGTCGAGCGAGCGGAACGTGCTCTCTTCGTCGTCGGCGCCCTTCAGCTGCTCCGTGAACTTCGCGAGCTGGATGTCGGGGTCGTTGAGCTCGCTGTAGGCCGGGCCGATCTCCATGCCGGCGATGAACAAGTCCCATCGCTCGCACACCGACGGATCGCTGCGGCTCGGCCGCGTGAGCGGCGAGATCGCGCTGGGATAGTCGAGCACGAACGTCGGTCGCGCGGGATCGAGGAGGGGCTCGGCGAGTTCCTCGAACAGCTCGTTCACGAGCAGCCAGTCGTCCAGCTTGTCGACGTCCTTCACGTGCATCTGCTTCGCCTTGGCGCGAACCCGTTCGACGTCGGTCATCGGGAAGCCGCACGCCCGCTCGAAGAGCGCGGCGTACGTCACGCGCTCGAACGGCCTGCGGTAGTCGATGCGCAGTTCGCCGTACGGCAGCGTTGGCGCCGACTCGGTGCCGTCGGTCGCAAGCTTGGCGGCGACGCGATCCTTCCACTGCTCGCAGGCGAGCGTGTGGACGAGACCTTCGACGAGCTCGAGCATCGTCATGTAGTCGCCGAACGCCTGGTACGCCTCCATCGCCGTGAACTCGGGGTTGTGGCTGCGGTCGACGCCCTCGTTGCGGAAGTTGCGGTTGATCTCGAACACCTTGGGCATGCCGCCGACGAGCAGTCGCTTCAGGTAGAGCTCGGGCGCGATGCGCAGGAAGAGCTCCATGTCGAGCGCGTTGTGGTGCGTGACGAACGGTCGCGCGGCGGCGCCGCCCGCGAGCGGCTGCATCATCGGCGTCTCGACTTCGAGATAGCCCTGCGACTCCATGTAGCGGCGGATGCGCGACACGATGCGCGAACGCGACTCGAACGTGCGGATCACCTCCGGGTTCGCGTACATGTCGACATAGCGCTTGCGGTAGCGGATCTCGGGATCGGTGAGTCCGTGCCACTTCTCCGGCGGCGGCGCCAGCGACTTGCAGTGGATGTCGAGCGCGCTCGCCCACACGCAGATCTCGCCCTTGTTGGTGCGGCCGACCGGGCCGTCCGCCACGACGATGTCGCCGTAGTCGAGGCTCTTCGCGATGTCGAAGTCGCGATCGGAGACGGCGCTCTTCGAGATCGAGACCTGCAAGTCGCCGCTGTGGTCGCGGAGCCAGAAGAAGACGAGCTTGCCGATGTCGCGATGCTGCACCACGCGACCCGCGACGCGAACCCGGGGACGGCGATCGTCGGGGGTCGGCGTCTTGGCCGTCGACTCGTAGCCGACGTGCGCCGCCTCGTCGAACTTCGCTCGGGCCTCGCTCAGCGCGACGATGCCGTCGACGCGTTGCCCGTACGGCTCGATGCCGTGCGTCGCGCGATAGCGCCGCAACTTCTCGCGACGGGCGGCGACGAGGTCTGATCCGTCGGACGGCGCGGGTTCGGCAGGTGCCGTTTCGGCCACGTGAGACTCCGGTTGCTTCATGAGAAAACCCGCTCTTTGCGGGGCAGTGGAAGTCGGCCGATGGTACCGTGATTCGTTTCGAACTCACCCGACCGTCGCACACAAAGCATGACTCCTCCCACCGAGATTCGCCGCATCGGCATCCTCACCGGCGGCGGTGACTGCCCGGGCCTCAACGCCGTCATCCGCGCCATCGTGAAGACCGCGATCCGTCGCCACGGCATCGATTGCGTCGGCATCGAAGACGGCTTTCAGGGACTCATCGAGAACCGCACGCGCCCGCTCTCGTTCAAGGACGTGTCGGGCATCCTGACGCGCGGCGGAACGATCCTCGGCAGCAACAACAAGGCGAACCCGGCGCACTACTGCGTGGGACGCGACGCTCGCGGCGAGTTCGTGTGGCGCGACGTGACCGATCGCTGCATCGACACCGTAAGCCGCAATCGCATCGACGCGCTGATCGTCGTCGGCGGCGACGGCACGATGGCCTGCGCAGCGCCCTTGGTGCGAGCCGGAATCAACGTGATCGGAGTGCCGAAGACGATCGACAACGACCTCGTGGGCACGGAGATCACCTTCGGCTTCCTCACCGCGGTCGCGACCGCGACCGACGCGCTCGATCGACTGCACTCGACCGCCGACAGCCATCACCGCGTGATGGTGTGCGAAGTGATGGGCCGCAACGCCGGATGGATCGCGTTGCACTCGGGTCTCGCGAGCGGATCGGACGTGATCCTGATTCCCGAGATCCCGTTCGACATGGACGTCGTCGCCGACTACATCGAAGGGCGCATGCACGGCGGTCCTGGCTTCGCGATCGTCGTCGTCGCGGAAGGCGCGAAGGCGCACGGCGGGGCGCAGGTCGTGGCGCGGCGCGATCCCACGAGCCCCGATCCGATCCGACTCGGCGGCATCGGCCAGCAGGTCGCAGCGGCGATCGAGGAGCGCACCGGCTCGGACACGCGCACGACGGTGCTTGGACACGTGCAGCGCGGCGGAACGCCGATTCCCTCGGACCGCATCCTCGGCACCAACTTCGGCTACTGGGCGATCGAGACGCTCATGCGCGGCGGCGTCGGGCGCATGGTGGTGCGGGACAACAACACCTTCAAGGACGTCGATCTGCTGTATTCGGCCGGCAAGCAGCGACTCGTGCCCATCGATCATCCGATGATCGAGGCGGCGCGTGCGATCGGAACGTGCTTTGGCGATCATGCCGAGGAGAGGGCGCACAACGGATCGGGCGCCGTCGTCGCATGACTCGCACCGCCCTGCCGCCACGACAACGTCGAGATACCGCCGTGGACGCCGTCGTCTTTCTCGATCGCGACAACACGCTCATCGCCAACGACGGCGATCTCGGCGATCCCGCGCAGGTTCACCTGCTCCCCGGCGTCGCGTTGGGACTCAAGCGGCTGAAGGACGCGGGCTATCGGCTCGTCGTCGTGACGAACCAAGGCGGCGTCGCCCGCGGCCGCTACCGCGAAGCCGACGTCGACGCGGTGCACACGCGCATCGCGCAACTCGTCGACGAGCAGTCGGGTGGGCAGCGGGTGCTGGACCGCTTCTATTACTGCCCGTTCCATCCGGAAGCGACGGTGCCGGAGTATCGCCGCGAGCATCCGTGGCGCAAGCCGCAGCCGGGCATGCTCCTTCAGGCCGCGATGGATCTCGTGCTCGATCTCGATCGCGGCTGGATGATCGGCGACCAGTCGCGCGACATCGCCGCAGGCCGCGCCGCCGGCGTGCGCACCGTGCTCCTGACGCGCGCGACGGGCGAGACGCTCGGCGCCGACTTCGTCGTGTCGACGTTCGCCGACGCCGTCGACGTCGTGCTCGCACACCGGAACGCGGATCCCTCGGACGCCGCTCGCCGCGCCGCCGCGCGGGCGAAGAGCCAACTCGAGATGAAGCCGCGCGCCGACGATCGCAGCGCGTCGGTCGCGACGATCGTGCCGCCGCATCGGAAGGCGAAAAAGAAGGGCCTTCACCACAAGACGCGCGGCGCGAAGAGCGCGCTCGAGCCGCTGCGTCGCGCCCTCGTCGAACTGGTCGAGGAAGTGCGCAGCGATCGATCCCGTCGCGGCGATTTCGGCCCGGTGCGCGTGGCGGCGGCGGCGCTTCAGCTCACGACGTTCGTTTGCGCCGTCTTCGCGCTGATCGAACTCCAGGAACTCTCGCAGTTCGCCCGTTGGATGGGTTGGGCGCTCCTGGCGCAGTTGGCGACGATCGCGTTTCTCCTCTTCGATCGGCATTGACGCGATGCTGGCGCGGCACACCGCTCGTCGAAACTCAACACGGAGACCGGAGGTCCGGAGGGCACACGGAGAGCAAGCGATGCTGAGTCGTGGACCGATCGAACTCCGCTCCGCTCCAAACCTGCCCGCGGTGGCTCGGCCTGCGACTGCCCGAACGAGTTGTCCAACGCACGGGGCAAATCCGCTGCGTCCTCTACGCCTTCGTGCCTCCGCGTGCCCTCCGTGTGCTCCGTGGCTCCGTGTTGAAGGCGGCCGCGCATGAGCGCGCAGCGATCGAGCGTCACGCTGCGGGCCCTGCGCGACGCGGTGCCGGGCTCGACGAGCGAGTCCCCGCTCGCGAACGCCGGCGTGCGTGGCATCGTGCGAGCGACCGCCGAGGCGATCGCGGAGCGCGTGGGCGTCAAGCTCGTCGCGCTCGACGACGACGACGACTCGGTGACCGCGACGCTCGAAGCGCCGCAGGTCGTCGCGCTGGGATTCGCCGCGGAGTTGCGCCGCCTCACCGAACAGTGGCATCGGGCGAAGTATGGCCGCGGCCTCTGGGGCGAGGGTTCGTGAGCGCGACGCCGAACACGCTGCTGGTCGTGGCTCCATCGTGGGTCGGCGATGCGACGATGGCGACGCCGGCGTTCCGGGCGCTGCGCACGCGATTCGCCGACGCCCGCATCACGCTTCTCTGCCGTCCCGGCATCGACCGCGTGCTCGCGGGTCTGCCCGCGTTCGACGCGACGATCGTCGATCGGATGAGCGGCGCGTTCGGCCCGCTGCGCCGCGGCGTCGCGCTGCGCAACGCGGGCATCGACTGCGCCGTCCTCTTTCCGAACTCGTTCCGCGCCGCGCTCGCGGTGCGCATCGCCGGTGTGCGCGTGCGCGTCGGCTATGCCCGCGACGGACGATCATGGCTCCTGACCAACGGCGTCGCCACGCCGCCGAAGCGCGTGCCGCTGTCGACAGTCGACTACTACTGCGACCTCGTCGAACGCGGGTTTGGCGTGACGATCGCCGATCGCGCACCGTCGCTCGCGCTCACCGACGCCGATCGAAGCTCGGGCGAGCGCGTGCTTCACGGCGTCGCGCGGCCGTTCGCGGTGCTGGTCCCGGGCGGCAATCGCGACGACAAGCGCTGGCCGCCCGATCGCTTCGCCCGCGTCGCCGAGCACCTGGCCGCGAGGCACGGACTCGCAATCGTGGCGTCGGGAAGCCCGAGCGAGGCGGCGGTGATCGCGGAGCTGCGGGGCGCGTGCCGCGCGGACGTCGTCGATCTCTCGACGCGGGGCGGCGACCTCGGCGCGCTCAAGGCCGTGATCGCCGGCGCGGCGCTCGTCGTCACGAACGACACCGGACCGCGGCACATCGCCGCGGCGTTTCGCGTACCGACCGTCGCGCTCTTCGGTCCCACCGATCACCGTTGGACGACGCTGCGCGACGTGCCCGAGCGCGTGGTCGTCGCGGAGCCGTTCCTGCCCGAGGAGCTCGTCGCCGATGATCGCGCGAAGTTCTGCGCGATCGACCGCATCGCGGTGGGTGACGTGGCCGCGCGGTGCGATGAGCTGCTGCGGCGCGATGCGCGGAGCGACGCACCCCCTCCACCATCGCTCCGCGATGATTCCCCTCCCCCGAATCGCTGACGCGATTCGGGGGAGGATTCGTACAAGCTGTCGCGTCGCAATCAGTCGAGCAGCACCACCGCAACCATCGACGAGCGCGGGTGATCGGTCGAGATCGCGATGACCTGCTCCGACGCCCGCGGATCGGCGAGGTCGCCGAGCACGATCGTGTGCATCCACGCGGCGCGATCGGGGAGGATGGTCGTCGCGCCTTCGATGCCGCGCACGTGGAACGGCACGCCGTCGAGCGCGACGAGGGCGAAGGAGTGATGCAGGGTGGCGGCGTGCTCCCACGCTTCGATGTCGCGCGTGGAAGGCGCTTCGATGAAGTCGGGGGCCACGCGAACGTACTCCTCCACGTAGCCCACAAGGTCAAGGACGCGCGGCAGGGTGCCTTCAAGCTGGAACGTGATCTTCTTGCGCAGCGTGATGCCTGGCTTCTCGGGTGGCTTCAGCGTGATCTCGGTAAACCCAACATGGTTCGGCGGAATCGGGTCCTTCGGCCACGGAGGGGTGTTACCGCTTCCGCCAGGAATCACCTTGAGCACGGTGAGCGGCTCGGCACCGACGTTCACCAGCCGCACCACTTCCGTTTTCGCGACTCCCGCCGTCATGTGCCCGAAGTCCAGGACCTCGGGGATGAACTGCAGGTCAAGAGACCGCGTCCACGCGGGACCTTGAGGTACTCGATCTGGGGCATGGTCGAGCATCGCTTCGCGCTGCGCCTGCGCGAGGCGGAGCTCCTCCTCCGTTGCGGGACGTGTCGCTGGGGGAGAGCCGGCTTCTACGCTCGACACGGCGACGACGAGCGCGATCCACGCGCGAACCGATAGAGAGCCAATCATCGGCATGCGACACCTCCGCCGCGAGAACGACCGCGCGGGGATCGGCTTGCAGCGATTCTTCAAGTCGACGCGACGCTCGCCGCGCGAAGGAACTCGGCCGCGCGCTCGCGGTCGGGTGGGCTCAGCTCGCACGCAAGCGCGTGCGACGCCCGGTCGCGCTCGCGCGCCGGATCGCGGGATCGGCGCACGCCGACCGGGTCGATCGCGACCACTTCGCCTGCGGGCGTCACGATGAAGTTCGAGAGCTTCGCGTCGCGATGGAAGAGCCTCGCGGCCGCGAGGCGCCGCAGGATCGCAGCCATCGCCTCGCCCAGTCGCCCCTGCTCCGCGGCGTCGGCGCGAACGACGCGATCGAGGAGCGGCTCGCCGTCGATCCACTCCAGGCGAACTTCGGTGAACAACCCGTGATCGCGTACCACGCGCGTACCGCGCCGCGGCCGTGGCGTCGCGACCCTCGCCGCGGCGAGACGCCTCGCGCCGCGAAGCTGTCGCTGCGCCTGCGAGATGCCGAGCACGAGCTTCACGCATTCCCACGGCGAAAAGGGCCACCGCTTCACGAGCACGCGCGAGCCGTCTGGTTCGCGGACGAGGAAGACGCCGCGACCGGATTCCCGCTTCAGCACGCGCTCGGTGCCCGCTGGTTGCGGTTCGTTTCTCTCGGCGGTCGCGGCGGGCATGGCGGAAGCGCGGAGAATCGCAGAAACTTCCCGAACCTGCGACCCGCGCGAGCCTCATCATGCCGTGGCCGATTCTCCTCTTGTTCGCGTTCCTCTGCGGGAGCATCCCGTTCGGCTTCCTCATCGCGACGGCGAAGGGCGTGGACATCCGCTCGAAGGGATCGGGCAACATCGGCGCGACGAACGTGGGCCGCGTGCTCGGGCGATCGTGGGGCTTCGCGTGCTTCGGACTCGACGCGCTCAAGGGTGCCGTCCCGACGCTCGCCGCGGGCTGGTCGCATGATCTCCTCGGACAACCGTTGCGCGCCGTCAACCCGGACGAGCTGTGGCTCTGGCTCGCGACCGGCGTCGCGGCGCTTCTCGGCCACATGTTCAGCCCGTGGATCGGCTTCAAGGGCGGCAAGGGAGTCGCGACCGGGTTCGGCGCGTTCGTGTCGATGTGGACGCCGCTCACGATCCCGACGCTCGCCGCGCTCGTCGTCTGGGCCGTGTTCCTCAAGGCGTTTCGCATGATGTCGATCGCCAGCATCGTCGCCGCGCTCACTATTCCGGCGACCGTGGCGATCCGCGCGGCGCGAGCCGCGAATCCGCGTGCGGAGTTCGACGCGGCGCTTCCGGTGCTCGTCGTCGCCGTGGCCATCGCGCTCCTCGTCACGTGGAAGCACCGCGCGAACATCGCCCGCGCGATCAAGGGACAAGAGCTGAAGGTAAAGATCTGACATGACGTCCGCTTTCGACAGCTATCAATCGCCGCTCGAGACGCGCAACGCCAGCGCCGAAATGCGCGCGCTGTGGTCGGCGCGACGGAAGTTCTCGCTGTGGCGACGCATCTGGCTCGCGCTCGCCGAGAGCGAGCGCGAGTGCGGATTGGCGATCACGCAGGAACAGGTCGACGCGATCGCCGCGCACCTGGACGACATCGACTTCGACAACGCGGCGCGACACGAGTCGCGCTTGCGACACGACGTCATGGCTCACGTGCATGCGCTGGGCGACGTCGCGCCGGCGGCGCGAGGCATCATCCATCTCGGCATGACGAGCCAGGACGTGGTGTGCAACGCCGACATCCTGCTGCTGCGCGACGCGCTCGGCGTCGTCGCGCGCAAGCTCGCGCGGATCGTCGACAGGCTGGGCACGTTCGCGGTTCGACATCGTGCCGTGCCGACGCTCGGCTTCACGCACTATCAGCCCGCGCAACCGACGACGGTCGGCAAGCGGGCCACGCTGTGGGCGCAGGACTTCGCGATCGCGCTCGCCGAGGTGGAATCGCGGCGATCCGCGCTGCGGCTCAAGGGACTGCGCGGCGCGACCGGCACGCAGGCGAGCTTCCTCGGCCTCTTCAACGGCGATGCCGCGAAGGTCGATCGACTCGAAGCCGCGTTCGTGCGCCGCGTGGGCGCGATCGCGTCGTGGAGCGACGCGCGTTGCCACGACGTGTGCGGACAGACGTATCCGCGCATCGTCGACGCGCAGGTGCTGTCGTCGCTCGCCGTCGCCGCGTGCGCCGTGCACAAGACCTGCAACGACCTGCGGCTGCTGGCGAACCTGAAGGAAGTCGAGGAGCCGTTCGAAGAGGAGCAGATCGGCTCGAGCGCGATGCCGTACAAGCGCAACCCGATGCGCTGCGAGCGCGCGACCGGCCTCGCGCGCTTCGTCATCTCGATCGCGCAGAACGCCTACGACACCGCGGCGACGCAGTGGCTCGAGCGCACGCTCGACGACAGCGCAAATCGGCGCCTCTCGTTGCCCGAGTCGTTCCTCGCGCTCGACGGCGCGCTCGACGTCATGGCGAACGTCTGCGGCGGACTCGTGGTGAATGAGCGCATGGTCGCGGCGCACCTCGACGCCGAACTTCCGTTCATGCTCAGCGAGGACCTCATGCTCGCCGCCGTGCGCGCCGGCGCCGATCGGCAGGAAGCCCACGAGCGCATTCGCGTGCACAGCCTCGCCGCGGGACACGCGGTCAAGCGAGAGGGCAAGCCGAACGACCTGCTCGATCGCTTGGCCGGCGATCCGTTCTTCGCGAAGGTCGACGTGCGAGCGGTGTGCGATGCCGGCGGCGCTACCGGCCGCAGCGCTGAACACGTCGACCGATTCACGCGCGACGTCGTCGATCCGATCCGGCGCCGCTACGGCGAAGCCCTGAAGGACGACGCCGAGCTTCGAGTCTGAACCGCGAGCCGCCCCATGCCCATCCCACGTCTTCGCCGGCATCACGTCGTCCTGCTCGTCATCGACGTGCAGGACCGGCTTCTTCCCACGATCCACGAAGGCGACGCTGTCGCCCACAACTGCGGCGCGCTCCTCGACATCGCCAACGAACTCGCGATCCCCGCCGTGGTCACCGAGCAGTACGTCCAAGGACTGGGGCACAGCACCGAGACGGTGCGCACGCGCGTGCGACCGGGAACGCCGGTTGTCGAGAAGACGCGCTTCTCCGCCGCAGTGCCGGACGTGCTGGCCGAACTTGACCGCCATCGCGCCGCGTCGGTCCTCGTCTGCGGCATCGAGGCGCACGTCTGCGTCCTTCAGACGACGCTCGATCTCCTCGCCGCCGGACGGCAGGTGTTTCTCGCCACCGACGCGATCTCGAGCGGTGCGGCCCATCAGGTGCCGTACGCCTTCGCCAGGATGCAGTCCGCCGGCGCCGTGCTAAGCGGTGTGCTCAGCGCGACATACGAACTCCTCGGCGACGCCGCCGATCCGAGCTTCCGCTCGTGCCTTCGTCATGTGAAGACGCTTCGCCCCGTGCAGCACGCCCGGTAATTTCGCCGAGAATTCGGCCGCCATCCGAGAAAGGAGCCATTCGACTCGATTCTTCGGTGCGTCGAAGCGGTATCGTGCGGCCGTACGCACCACCCAACACAGGAAGGTGGGGATTCCATGGAAGCCTACGACAAGCTGGTCAAGCTCGTGCACGAAGTCGAGGACGACGTCAAGAAGGCCGAAGGCGGCAACAAGGCTGCGGGCACTCGAGTCCGCAAGGCGATGCAGGAGATCCGCGCGACCGCGCAGGCGCTGCGGGCGGCGATCCTCGAAGCTCGCGACGCCGGTGCGGCTCCACCGGCCAAGGCTGCTCCCGCGAAGCCGCCCGTTCCGCCGCCAGCGAAGAAGTAAGCGGCCGGCGATCGCGACGACGAGACTCGCCGTCGGCGTGCGCGACGGGGCGGTCGTGGACATGCGCCCGGACGGGCGCACGCCGTGCGACACCCCGGGCGAGCCAGATCCAGAGATCATCCGTGCCAGTCCAACTGCTGTTCGACATCTCGAAGATCGACCGGTCCGCAGTGGCCGCTGATGCGGCCGCCGTCGGCCGGATCAACCCTCAGTGCGGAGCGATGCGGCAGTTGGATCACGTGATCTGGGTGAACGACGCCAAGACCCAAGTGCTCGGTGTCAAGTTTGTCCGCCACGACGAGTTCTGGGTGCCCGGCCATATTCCCGGCCGACCGCTCTTCCCGGGCGTCTTGCAGATCGAAGCCGCGGCGCAGTTGTCGAGCTACTTGCAACACGTGAAATTCCCCGACCTCGGGTTCATCGGGTTCACGCGCTGCGACGAGACGAGCTTCCGAGGCCAAGTCGTGCCCGGCGACACGCTCTACATCCTGGCTCAGGAGATCGTCTCCAATCGTCGTCGCTTCGAATCGATCGCGCAGGGCGTGGTCAACGACAAGATCGTCTTCGAGTCAAAGGTCGCGGGAATGGCGATTTGACGCGGCCGCCGCGCTCGAGCGTCGCCGGCGGTCGCCCTGGAGGCGATGGTGAATGACGCTGATCGAGCCGCTCCTCTTTGAACCGATCCTGAAGCCACGCGCATGGGGCGGCGATCGCCTCCGCCGCTTCGGCAAGCCGGTTCGCTCGGGCGATCGCATCGGCGAGAGTTGGGAAGTCGCTGATCTACCCGATTCGATTCCGGACGGGCGCAGTCGCATCGCGCTCGGCAAGTTCGCCGGGCAAACGTTGGGCGAGCTGCTTCTGTCGCATCGCGCCGAGGTCATGGGCCTAGCACGACCGAGCGCGGACGGGCGATTTCCGATTCTGGTGAAGTTCCTCGACGCGAACGAGCACCTCTCGGTTCAGGTGCATCCCGACGCGGGGTACGCCGCCGCCGTGCCCGGTGCCCACCTCAAGACCGAGGCGTGGCTCGTGCTCGAGGCGCAACCCGGCGCCGTCGTCTTCCGCGGTGTTCGACCCGACGTCGATCGCGACCGGTTCTTCGCCGCGCTCGAGTCGGGGGCGACGCAGGAGGTCGTCGATTCGCTGGTCTCGGTCGCCGTTGATCGCGGCGACTGCATCTACCTGCCCAGCGGGATCTGCCACGCGCTCGGCGCAGGCATCCTCGTCGCCGAAGTGCAGACGCCTTCCGACACGACGTTCCGTCTGTTCGACTGGAATCGGAACGATCCCGGCCGGCCGCTCCACCTCGCGGAGGCACGTCGCTGCATGCGGTTCGGCACGACGCAGGAAGACGGTTGCCCTGGCGTGGTCCGCCGCGCCAGCGCCGTCGCGGTCGAAACCAACGGATTCATCACCCGCTCGCTGTGTCGGACTCGGTTCTTCGAAATCGAATCGATCGAAGCCTGCCGCGACAGCCGCTTGCCGGTCGTCACAAACAACGCTCCGGTGGTATGGGTCGTGACGGACGGGGAGATCGAGCTCGCGGGACCTTCAGGTCGAGCGCTGCAACTCCGGGCCGGCGACACCGTTCTGATGCCCGCTTCACTCGCGGGATGGACTGCAAGGCTGGCGAATTCGGCGACGCTTCTTCGCACGACCGTGCCGACCTCGCTCGACACGATGATCGCACGCTGACCGTCCGTTCGATGAAGTTCCAATCGCAGGAGACGCCCATGCCGTACGCATCGCTGAGTCTTCCCCTCTCCGTCGCGTGCGTCGCCGTCGCGCTCGCGTCGACCGCGAGCGCGGCCCAGCACCTCGTGCGCGCGGGTGACGACTGGTCGAAGCTCAAGGACAAGGTGCAACCCGGCGATGACATCGTGCTCATGCCCGGCACGCACCGCGGCGCGGTCATCGAGGGACTCGCAGGCGAGGAAGGCAAGCCGATCTCGATTCGCCCGGCAGATCTTCGCAAGGCGGTGCTCATCGAAGCCGACGACACGGGGATCGTGCTGAAGAGCCCGCGTCACGTGCGCATCGAGGCGATCGCCGTGGCGCACGCGAAGCGCTCGGGCATCGTGATCGAAGGAACGCCCACCGCGCCGGCGGAAGATGTCCTCCTGCGATCGGTGTACGTGGCAAAGACTGGCGATCGTGGAGACAAGGACGCGATCCGCATTGAGAACGCGAAGCGCGTGACGCTCGACAAGTGCCGCATCGAGGCGTGGCACCGCGCCGGAGTGCACGTGCGGTCGTCGCGCGACGTGACGATCAGCGGCACCGAATGGGTCGGCGGCGCGGACACGCCGGACAAGTTCGGCGTTGCGATCGACGGCGGCAGCTTCGGCGTCACGGTGGACCGCGCCCGCTTCAAGCCCGGAGTCGGCATCGCGGTGGCGATCGGGATCGCCGACACCGACGTCCTCCCCGCGACTGCTCCCGCGACGGAAACGGGCGCCCCGCTTCCGGCGCTGGCGGAGTCGGTGACGGTCGAACGCTGCCTCTCGGATCGCGTCGAACGGTTCGCCGCCATCGGCGCGTGCCGCGGGGTGACCATCCGCGCCAACACGGTCGTCTCGTCCAACGCAGTGTGGGAAGTCGCGGCGACTCCGAAAGGTTGGTGCGACCCGACCGCGGTGACGATCATCGCGAACCTGATCGTGTGGGAGCCCGGCACGATGCAGCAGTTCTCCGTGGCCGCGCCGGGCTCCGCCCCGAAGGGCGTGGCAGTCGAGGCGAACCTGTGGTGGTCGCCGGAACTGTCCGCCGCCCGACAGGTCCTCGGCGACTTCGTCGGGACGGTCAAGTCGCCCCAGATCACCGACCGCGATCCGAAAGTCGACAACTACTTCCGTCCCCGCGAGGAGTCCGCGAAGGCATTCGGCACCGAAGCCCCATGACCTTATTGGACGAGACTCCGATCTCGACGCGGCGGGAATGACCGGAGCGGTTCCGGGTCGTAGTCCGCACTCGCCTTCGGCGACCGATGCATTCGGTTGCCTCCGGTTTCCCTGAGGCCATGAACGCCCAAGTCTCGGAAGAGGCTCTCCGCCAGTGGATGCAACGGCTCGGACCGAGCCTGATCGCGCGCGCCGCGAGCATCTGCCACAACCGCCACCGCGCGGAGGAGTTGGTGCAAGAGGCATTCGTGAAGCTGTGGAGGAATCCACCCGACGCCGGCGAGCCCGCCTATTCGAGTTGGCTGCGAACGACGGTCACCAACCTCGCGATCAATGCGCTGCAGCGCGATCGGCGACCGGCTGCGCTTCCCGAAGACTACGGCGCACCGAAGCAGTACCGAGAGAGCACCCCGCAGCGCCAACTCGAACGGCGCGAAGACCTCTCGCGCGTCGAGCGCGCCTTGTCTCGGCTCGAGCCGGACAAGCGGGCCATGCTCATGCTTCGCGTGAACGAGCACATGTCGTACGAAGCGATCGCGGAACACCTCGGCGTTCCGGTCGGCACGGTCATGAGCCGCCTCAATCGCGCGCGGCTCGCGCTCCTGGGCGAGCTCGACGCGAACTTCGAATCGCAATCCCCGTCCACCTACGACATCAACAAGTACCGCGAGGCCTAACGCATCTTCGAACACGCCGCGCTCATCACGCGATCTTCGACGCTCGCCGCCCTACTGAAGGATCTGCCATGGTTCGTTACGACTGTCTTGACTTCAAGGTGAACCTCTCCGCGTATCTCGACGGTGAGATCGACGCGGCGCATCGGTCCGACGCGGACCGGCACCTCCTGGAGTGCCGCGACTGTCGCACGCTGCTTGAGCAGGCCGAGCGCAACGACGCCGCGATCCGCGCGATCTGCGCACGCGACGGTGCGTTCCTCGACGAGACGAGCGAAGCCATGCCGTTGCCTGCCGGTTTCGAGGACGCGGTGCTCGACCGCACGCGGCTGCGACGGCACGTTCAGCTTCGTCGCGTGTATCGATCCGTGGGCGGCTCGTTCGGCCTGCTCGCCGCGGCCGCAGCCCTCGCGCTCGGAGCGGCGCTCTACTTCGTCACGCGAGCCGGGCGGAACCTCGCGAACGAAGGACCGAGCAACAGCAACCTGGTGAGTGACGAAGACTGGGAGCACCTCGGCAGCGACGTGCACGGTCCGCCGCAACCGCCTCGCCGATTGGCGCAGAGCGACAAGCCGCGAGCGGTGATTCCGCTCACCGACGCCGAGTCGCAAGCCATCCACGGCGCCGCAACGACGCTCGCGGCGATCATCGTGACGCCGTTCGAAGACGTGACGGCCCGAGAACGGCTTCGCCAGATCGTGCGCTATGACGAGTTGAACGAACGCCTCGGCTCGCTCCGCTCGAAGCTCGATCCGTCCGGACGCCGGCAGCTCGATGCGGCCCGCGCGACGCTCTTCCAACTCGTGCGCGACCGGCCCGAGCTCGAGTTGTGGAACCAACTGCAGGAAGACCTGCGGCTGATGGAACTGCCGGCGATCCTCGAAGCGATCACCGCGCAGAACGACGTGCGCGACTCGGCCTGAGCGATTCACGTTCGAACCCAGATCTGACCAATCAGGGCGGGCGCTTGCTGATCTGGCCCAGCAAGCGCCCGCCATTCGTTTCGGCGCACCGCTCATCGCATCGGGAATTCGGCCGGGCGGCGCCGAAAGACCGGGGCCGGTCGAGTATCCTCCGCACTCGCATGGACGTCCGTGGACCGCTGCCGTTCTCTCCGCTCGCCGCGAAGGCGTACGGAATTCGACTCGCCACGCCCGCTGCACCCGCCGCGAACGTGGCGAGTGCCACGCGAATGTCCCAGTTGACGGCCGGGACGGTGTCGGTCCCCGCCGACCCCGGGCTCGCACCGGACGCGACGCCCCAAGGCGCGTTCGCGATGTACAACCGCGCGGCTGATCGGGTCGAGGTCGCAACCAAGGTCGCGATCGGTACCGCCATCGACACCCGCGCCTGATCGCTTGGAAGCGTTCTGAGCCACGTTGCTTCGCGAGAAAGCGATCTCGCGCCACTCCGAACCGGCACGCTCCTTGAGGCACCGCCCGGTGTCCACTATCCTCTCCGCTCTTTTCTATTCACCGGCCGGAGTCCCGGCTGGCACCCATAGGTCGGACACCTTCGCTATGCCCGCTACCGGAACGATCAGCCAGGTCATCGGCTCCACCTTCGACGCGCAGTTCCCCGAGGACGCGCTCCCCGAAATCTACAACGCCGTCACCATCGACTTCGAAGTGCGCGGTCAAACGACCCGTCTCGTCGGTGAGGTCGCCCGTCACCTGGGCGGCGGCCAAGTCCGTTGCGTCGCGTTGGCGTCGACCGACGGCCTCAAGCGCGGTGACTCCTGCGTCGACACCGGCGCGCCGGTGAGCGTGCCCGTCGGCGAACGGGTGCTCGGACGCGTGTTCAACCTCCTCGGCGAACCCGTCGACGAGCGCGGCCCGGTCGACGTGAAGAAGCGCAGCCCGATCCACCGCTCCGCTCCCAAGTTCGTCGAACTCAACCCGAAGACCGAAATCCTCCAGACGGGCATCAAGGTCATCGACCTCCTCTGCCCGTTCGTCCGCGGCGGCAAGATCGGCCTCTTCGGCGGTGCAGGCGTCGGCAAGACCGTCGTCATCCAAGAGATGATCGCCCGCGTCGCCCGCAACTTCGGCGGTTACTCGGTGTTCGCCGGCGTCGGCGAGCGCACCCGCGAAGGCAACGACCTGTGGCTCGAAATGCAGGAAGCGGAGTACACCGACTCCGAGGGCAAGAAGGCCCACGTGCTCGACAAGGTGGCGATGGTGTTCGGCCAGATGAACGAGCCGCCGGGCGCGCGTCTCCGCGTCGGTCTGTCGGCGTTAACGATGGCCGAAGAGTTCCGCGACGCCAGCGGTAAGGAAACGCTCCTGTTCGTTGACAACGTGTTCCGCTTCACGCAAGCGGGCTCCGAAGTGTCGGCGCTCCTCGGCCGCATGCCGAGCGCCGTCGGCTACCAGCCGAATCTCTCCACCGAGATGGGCGCGATGCAGGAGCGCATCACCTCGACGCGAGCCGGCGCGATCACCTCGGTGCAGGCCATCTACGTGCCCGCCGACGACCTCACCGACCCGGCTCCCGCAACGACGTTCGCCCACCTCGACGCGTTCATCGTGCTCGAGCGAAAGATCGCCGAAAAGGGCATCTATCCCGCCGTCGATCCGCTCGCCTCGACGTCGCGCATCCTCGATCCGCAGATCGTCGGCGACCGTCACTACAACGTCGCCCGGCAGGTGCAGAACATCCTTCAACGCTACAAGGATCTCCAGGACATCATCGCGATTCTCGGCGTCGACGAATTGAGCGAAGAGGACAAGCTCACCGTCAGCCGCGCCCGCAAGATCGAGCGATTCTTCTCGCAGCCGTTCTACGTAGCGCAAGTCTTCACCGGCTTCCCCGGCGTCACCACCAAGCTTGAGGAGACGATCGACAGCTTCGAGCGGCTCTGCAAGGGCGAAGGCGACGACCTCCCCGAAGGCGCGTTCATGTACGTGGGCTCGCTCGAGGACGCTCGCGAGAAGGCAAAGAAGATGGCCGCCGGCTGAGCAGGCGAAGCCACGTCATCCGAAAGAACGAAACCGGCGGACCTCGCGTGAGGGCCGCCGGTTTTCCTTTCTCCGCGCGATTTCCGACTCGCTTCGCCGAGCGTCGCACGTCAGGTCCAGTAGCCGAGCAGCATGCTCAGGTCAGCCGCGTCAACGGTGCCGTCGGCCGTCAGGTCCGCCGAGCCATCGAAGCCCCACTGCCCCAAGAGCATTGCAAGGTCGGCACTGTTGACCACGCCGTCACCGTTGAGGTCGCCCGGCACTCCGCATGAGACGTCGAAGACGTTCCCGCCGCTGTCGTGCCACGTGCCCGCGATGTGATCCGGCAAGTTGCCGCAGAAGGTCGAGCCTTCGATCGTGACATCCGAAGTCCAGTCGTTCGACATCGCTCCGCCAGCGCCACTCGAGTTCTCGGTGAACGAGCAGTCGATGATGGTCACATCGCCGTCGTTCATGAGTGCGCCACCGCTCCCGCTCGCGTGGTTGTTGTGGAACGAGCAGCCGATGAAGGTGGACGTGCTGCCGTTCTCGGTCCACGCCGCCGCGCCGAGGCCCGCGTAGTTGTCGCGAAACGTGCAGTCCGACGCCGTGATCTCGCCGGAGACCACCAGGATCGCGCCGTCGTAACTCCATCTGAAGCTCGAGTTCGTCACCGTGGGTGACGCGTAGTAGACGTACATCGCGCGATCGTTTTCCTCGAACTCGCAACTGTCCACGTTCGGCGAGCCCCCTTCCGTGGAGATCGCCGCGCCTCCGTTCGAGATGAACCGGCAATGCTGGATGGTCGGACTCGCGCCAGACGCGTGCACGCCGCCGTAGCCGCCGCTGGACGCGTCGGTCACGGTGAAACCAGCGAGCTTCGCGTTCGGTCCCTCGCCGTCGACGAATGAGATCACGCCGACCTCGCCAACCCCGTAGATGACCGTTGCAGCCACGACCTCCGGGTCCGTCGGATTCTCGCTTCGCACCGTGATCGCTTTGCCGGTGAACGCGATGCCGCCCGGATAGGAACCGGGTGCGACCACCACCTCGTCGCCGCTCGACGAAGCGTCGATCGCCGCCTGGATGCTGGGGTATTGGGCTGGAACGCTGCGGATCGCGGCGTCGGCGCCGCTGCTGCCGAGCGCGAAGACGCCGGCAACGACCGGCGAACATAGGACCGACGACATCCGGACGGCGGGCTTCTTCATCGCATACTCCTCGCCCCAGCGCGGAGCGCTGGCATGGCGGCGCGGGCCGGGAACGCGACGACGCGTCAGAGACGGCCCGAATCGACCACGTCGCCGCCGATCGCGCGGCGCAACGGACTTTGCGAAATCCCACCAGGCGATGTCGCTCGGCGACCCCCAACGCTTCACCGCGGTGAGCCCACGACTGGGTCGATTCGCCAGACGCTGACAGGTGCGTTCCGTTCGATCAGTACAGCACCCGGAACCGGATCGTCTCCGGGATCTCCCTCAGCTCCGCAATCACGCCCTCGTCGTAGCGCTTGTTGACGTCGATGATCACGTAGCCGATGTCCTCGGTCCCATGCGCCACGCGCTGTTGTCACGGCATCGAAAGTGACGACCCACCGCGTCGGCGATCCTCTGAGTGCTGGTGCGATTAGAGGCTCGCCGACGCAGGTGGTGTCGCCATCAGCCGCAGTCACGAGCGCCGTCGCCCGCGACCGACGAGCATCGCGGTGGCCCCAACCGTCAGCACCGACGGCGCTGGCACCACCGAGAAGTAGATGTCGTCGAAGAACACGTCGTTGCAGGGGAACGGCGGCGGTGGACCGGCACCTTTGAACACGACGCGATCGAATGGAGTCGACGAGGCGAAGCCCGCAAAATGGGTTACACCGGGACCACCCAGTGCCACCGCGGAGAACGCCGCGACCAGCGAGGTGCCGGAGTAGAGCCATGCGTACATGTCACCCGGATACCACGTCGCGAACGCATGGCTCGGCGTAACGAGCGTGAACTCGGTCACGCATCCCCCCCAGATCCCATGGCCGTCGATCGGAAACGCGTATGGGTTGATCTCCCCGAGATTGCCCTCGGGATCAGTGATGAGCACACCTAGGTCCGCGTAGCGATCAGGCGCGACTGGCTCGTACATCCCCAAGTCGGTGAAGCCCACCGTCGTGTACCCGGTCGCGACGGAGGACCACTGCGACCAGCCCGACTCGCCTTGATACAGCGTGACGCCGGCGGCGGCGCTCGCGTGACACGCGCCAAGTGCGATGAGCATCACGCACTCGAGCAGTTCCACAGGCTCATTCCCTTCGCCCGTTCGTCTCATCACGCACCTCCACTCGAGATCGCAATCATGTAGGCCGCGACGCCGTCCAACTCCTCGGCGCCAAGGGTCTGCATCCACACGATGAGGTCGTCCATAGACGCGAAGCCGAATGCAGCGGCGAAATCAATGGTCGACACTCCGGCGTAAAGCGCACTCGCCGCCGCGCCACCGCCCGACACAGCATCGTTGGTCGTGCAGTTGCACGGACACGGCCCCCAGCCGCCGGTCACCAGCGCAAGGTCGGCACCGTTCACGACGCCGTCGGCGGTGAGGTCGTAGCGCCAGCAACCGGCGCCCGGGTTCGACTGGCACCCAAACGCGCCGAGGAACAGCCCAAGGTCGGCCGAGCCGACCGTGCCGTCGCCATCAAAGTCCGCCGGGCAGAGGATCGGCTTGAGCACGAAGCCGCGAGGCGCAGGGTAGCCGCTGGCGTATCCCGATCCCACAACCCATCCCGCGTCGTTCACTCCCTTCGCGTCGTTTGCATACCAACCCGCCGGTACGCCCGGTTGGAGCGGCGAGACCGAGTCGGTGAGGTAGAACCCCGTCCACGTGGAGCCGCACCGCCACCACGCCGCACCGCGCTGGAATGCGGTATTCGTTCCCACGACGAACTGCCGTCCACACGGCAGCGAGTTCGACAGATCGAAAGCGTAGGACTTGATTGAGTAAGAGCCACCCGTGAACGCATCGGGCAGAAGCTCACCCAGCGCCGTCTCAACGAACGTCGAACTCCAAAGACGAGCTCGCGGCGTGCAGCTTGAGCCGTCGTTCTCCACCGCTCCCGCCAGCTCGCTCACCTCGTTGATGTTGAAAGCACGAGTGACGAAGTTCCCCGACTCGGGCACGAACGTCGCGAGACCGCTGATCGCGTTCCACCGCGTCGCGTCCCAGGTCGGGCTGCACTCGAAGATGTTCGCGCAGCCGTTGGTATCGCCCGCGACGAGAGGAGCAGCCGATGAGTTGATGGCATGCGCCGAGTTTCCTGCCCCGGTAGCGTTCTGAAGGTCTACCGGGGCGCTCGCGCTGAACGCGAGGTGCGTGAATGCGTAGTACTGGCTGCTTGCACCGATGCACGACCCAGCCGCACGCGATCCCACTGTTCGCACCGGCGTACCGTCGTTGATCCCGAAGAGCACGCTCGCCGACGGCGTCGCGACCATCGTCAGACTTACGGTTGGGCCGAACGAGAACGCGAGTTCGCACGCTCGCTCCTCCGTGCCGCCTCCCGCGGCCACCCAGCGGCCGCCGACGGCTTGGCCCGCGCCGTTGATGTCGGTCAACCGTCCGCCAAGCGGAAAACTGACCCACGGCTCGATGTCATACGCCTCGCCGGCCGCCAACCCAAAAGCGCCGTTTGCGGTCCAGATGAACGGCCGCCCCTGCGAGTCCGATACCCGCAGGTAATAGCCCACGGCGACGTTCTGGTTATTGATTTCGGCTGGGACGACATCTCCAACCGTCGAGAGCGCGACGTTGCCCGGAAGAATGACGTCCACGAACTCATACCGCAGGACACCAGCCACCGCGCTCGACGCAAGCATCAGCGGCGCGTAGAGAGAGAGAGAGAGAGAGAGAGAGACCCGATTCATGAAGCGTTCCTTTCGAGGGCAGCTGCCAGCGATGGCCGTTCCTCCCGCCGAGGGAGGCAATGCGAGCGCTTCCAACATGGACTCGATCCAACTCCTCTCTCATCATCGCGCAGATCGAATGCCTTGAACGTCTACCGCTTCGCGGACGACGCGCCCCGCAGTCGATACTGCCCGCTCCCGAACTGTTCGGTCCGTTTTCCGCGCGGGCTCCGTGCGACTCCGTCGCTGCCGGATTCGGCCCGACGCCGACCTTCCCTTTCAAGAATGAAAGTACAACCAAGCTCGCGCTATCGCGAGCGAAATTCCGCGAGTTCGGCGCGAGCTCGACGCGACCCTAGCGCTCGGAACTGCCCTAACAAACCCGTTCTTTCCGAGATTCACGCCCGCGGATGCGCGTGCGATGCCACGAGCGCACCCGACGCTGGACCTCAGTACAGCACCCGGAACCGGATCGTCTCCGGGATCTCCCTCAGCTCCGCAATCACGCCCTCGTCGTAGCGCTTGTTGACGTCGATGATCACGTAGCCGATGTCCTCGGTCGTCTTGAGGTACTGACCGAGAATGTTGATCTTGCGCTTGGCGCAGATGCCGTTGATCTTCGCCAGGATACCCGGCACGTTGCGGTGGACGTGCAACAAGCGGTGCGCGCCGCGCAGGCTCGGCAACTGGATCTGCGGGAAGTTCACGCTTCCGAAGCTGTTGCCGGTGTTCACGTAGTCGATCGCGCGGGCCGCGACATACGCGCCGATATTCTGCTGCGCTTCGAGCGTGCTGCCGCCGATGTGCGGCGTGAGGATCACGTTCTTCAAGCCTTGCAGCGGCGAGACAAACGGATCCTTGTTGCTCTTGGGCTCTTCGGGAAAGACATCGACCGCCGCGCCGGCGACGCGGCCGCTGCGCACCGCGCGAGCCAGCGCTTCGACGTCGACGACGCGTCAGAGACGGCCCGAATCGACCACGTCGCCGCCGATCGCGCGGCGCAACGGACTTTGCGAAATCCCACCAGGCGATGTCGCTCGGCGACCCCCAACGCTTCACCGCGGTGAGCCCACGACTGGGTCGATTCGCCAGACGCTGACAGGTGCGTTCCGCTCGATCAGTAAAGCACCCGGAACCGGATCGTCTCCGGGATCTCCCTCAGCTCCGCAATCACGCCCTCGTCGTAGCGCTTGTTGACGTCGATGATCACGTAGCCGGTGTCCTCGGTCCCATGCGCCACGCGCTGTTGTCACGGCATCGAAAGTGACGACCCACCGCGTCGGCGATCCTCTGAGTGCTGGTGGGATCAGAGGCTCGCCGACGCAGGTGGTGTCGCCATCAGCCGCAGTCACGAGCGCCGTCGCCCCCGACCGACGAGCATCGCGATGGCCCCAACCGCCAGCACCGACGGCGCTGGCACCACCGAGAAGTAGATGTCGTCGAAGAGCACGTCGTCGCAAGGGAAGGGAGGCAGCGACCCGAAGCCGGTGAACACAACGCGATCGAACAGTTCGGACGAAACGAACCCCGCGAACTGGTCTGCCCCGCCGCCACCGAAGGCGGCGGAGGAAAACGCGGCCACCAGCGTAGCGCCGGAATACAACCATGCATGCATCAGACCGGGAAACCTCGAAGCAAAGGCATGGCTCGGCGTCAACAGCGTGAACTCCGTCACGCACCCTCCCCAGATCCCATGACCGTCGATAGGGAACGCATAGGGGTTGATCTCCCCGAGGTTGCCCTCGGGATCAGTGATGAGCACACCTAGGTCCGCGTAGCGATCAGGCGCAACCGGCTCGTACATCCCCAAGTCGGTGAAGCCCACCGTCGTGTACCCGGTCGCGACTGAGGACCACTGCGACCAGCCCGACTCGCCTTGATACAGCGTGACGCCGGCGGCGGCGCTCGCGTGACACGCGCCAAGTGCGATGAGCATCACGCACTCGAGCAGTTCCACAGGCTCATTCCCTTCGCCCGTTCGTCTCATCACGCACCTCCACTCGAGATCGCAATCATGTAGGCCGCGACGCCGTCCAACTCCTCGGCGCCGAGGGTCTGCATCCACACGATGAGGTCGTCCATAGACGCGAAGCCGAATGCAGCGGCGAAATCAATGGTCGACACTCCGGCGTAAAGCGCACTCGCCGCCGCGCCACCGCCCGACACAGCATCGTTGGTCGTGCAGTTGCACGGACACGGCCCCCAGCCGCCGGTCACCAGCGCAAGGTCGGCACCGTTCACGACGCCGTCGGCGGTGAGGTCGTAGCGCCAGCAACCGGCGCCCGGGTTCGACTGGCACCCAAACGCGCCGAGGAACAGCCCAAGGTCGGCCGAGCCGACCGTGCCGTCGCCATCAAAGTCCGCCGGGCAGAGGATCGGCTTGAGCACGAAGCCGCGAGGCGCAGGGTAGCCGCTGGCGTATCCCGATCCCACAACCCATCCCGCGTCGTTCACTCCCTTCGCGTCGTTTGCATACCAACCCGCCGGTACGCCCGGTTGGAGCGGCGAGACCGAGTCGGTGAGGTAGAACCCCGTCCACGTGGAGCCGCACCGCCACCACGCCGCACCGCGCTGGAATGCGGTATTCGTTCCCACGACGAACTGCCGTCCACACGGCAGCGAGTTCGACAGATCGAAAGCGTAGGACTTGATTGAGTAAGAGCCACCCGTGAACGCATCGGGCAGAAGCTCACCCAGCGCCGTCTCAACGAACGTCGAACTCCAAAGACGAGCTCGCGGCGTGCAGCTTGAGCCGTCGTTCTCCACCGCTCCCGCCAGCTCGCTCACCTCGTTGATGTTGAAAGCACGAGTGACGAAGTTCCCCGACTCGGGCACGAACGTCGCGAGACCGCTGATCGCGTTCCACCGCGTCGCGTCCCAGGTCGGGCTGCACTCGAAGATGTTCGCGCAGCCGTTGGTATCGCCCGCGACGAGAGGAGCAGCCGATGAGTTGATGGCATGCGCCGAGTTTCCTGCCCCGGTAGCGTTCTGAAGGTCTACCGGGGCGCTCGCGCTGAACGCGAGGTGCGTGAATGCGTAGTACTGGCTGCTTGCACCGATGCACGACCCAGCCGCACGCGATCCCACTGTTCGCACCGGCGTACCGTCGTTGATCCCGAAGAGCACGCTCGCCGACGGCGTCGCGACCATCGTCAGACTTACGGTTGGGCCGAACGAGAACGCGAGTTCGCACGCTCGCTCCTCCGTGCCGCCTCCCGCGGCCACCCAGCGGCCGCCGACGGCTTGGCCCGCGCCGTTGATGTCGGTCAACCGTCCGCCAAGCGGAAAACTGACCCACGGCTCGATGTCATACGCCTCGCCGGCCGCCAACCCAAAAGCGCCGTTTGCGGTCCAGATGAACGGCCGCCCCTGCGAGTCCGATACCCGCAGGTAATAGCCCACGGCGACGTTCTGGTTATTGATTTCGGCTGGGACGACATCTCCAACCGTCGAGAGCGCGACGTTGCCCGGAAGAATGACGTCCACGAACTCATACCGCAGGACACCAGCCACCGCGCTCGACGCAAGCATCAGCGGCGCGTAGAGAGAGAGAGAGAGAGAGAGAGAGACCCGATTCATGAAGCGTTCCTTTCGAGGGCAGCTGCCAGCGATGGCCGTTCCTCCCGCCGAGGGAGGCAATGCGAGCGCTTCCAACATGGACTCGATCCAACTCCTCTCTCATCATCGCGCAGATCGAATGCCTTGAACGTCTACCGCTTCGCGGACGACGCGCCCCGCAGTCGATACTGCCCGCTCCCGAACTGTTCGGTCCGTTTTCCGCGCGGGCTCCGTGCGACTCCGTCGCTGCCGGATTCGGCCCGACGCCGACCTTCCCTTTCAAGAATGAAAGTACAACCAAGCTCGCGCTATCGCGAGCGAAATTCCGCGAGTTCGGCGCGAGCTCGACGCGACCCTAGCGCTCGGAACTGCCCTAACAAACCCGTTCTTTCCGAGATTCACGCCCGCGGATGCGCGTGCGATGCCACGAGCGCACCCGACGCTGGACCTCAGTACAGCACCCGGAACCGGATCGTCTCCGGGATCTCCCTCAGCTCCGCAATCACGCCCTCGTCGTAGCGCTTGTTGACGTCGATGATCACGTAGCCGATGTCCTCGGTCGTCTTGAGGTACTGACCGAGAATGTTGATCTTGCGCTTGGCGCAGATGCCGTTGATCTTCGCCAGGATACCCGGCACGTTGCGGTGGACGTGCAACAAGCGGTGCGCGCCGCGCAGGCTCGGCAACTGGATCTGCGGGAAGTTCACGCTTCCGAAGCTGTTGCCGGTGTTCACGTAGTCGATCGCGCGGGCCGCGACATACGCGCCGATATTCTGCTGCGCTTCGAGCGTGCTGCCGCCGATGTGCGGCGTGAGGATCACGTTCTTCAAGCCTTGCAGCGGCGAGACAAACGGATCCTTGTTGCTCTTGGGCTCTTCGGGAAAGACATCGACCGCCGCGCCGGCGACGCGGCCGCTGCGCACCGCGCGAGCCAGCGCTTCGACGTCGACGACGCCGCCGCGCGCGAGGTTCAGGAAGATGACCCCCTTCTTCATCATCATGAACTCGCGGTCGCCGATGAGATTCCTGTTCGTCGCTCGCCCGTCCACGTGCAGCGTCACCACGTCGGCCTTCGACAAGAGATCGCGCATGCTCGACGCGCGCCGCGCGTTGCCGAGCGCCAGCTTGTCGACCACGTCGAAGTAATGCACCTCCATGCCCATCGACTCGGCGAGCACGGAAAGTTGCGAGCCGATGTTGCCGTAACCGACGATGCCGAGCTTCTTGCCGCGCATCTCGTAACAGCCTGAGGCGCTTTTCTGCCAACTGCCGCGATGCAAGCCGCTCGACGCGTCGAACGTGCGGCGCAGCAGCATGATCATCTCGCCGATCGCCAGTTCGACGACGCTGCGCGTATTCGAATAGGGCGCGTTGAACACCGCGACACCGCGCGACGACGCCGCAGGCAACGCGATTTGCTCGGTACCGATGCAGAACGCGCCGACGACGAGCAGGCGTTCAGCAGCTTCGAGCACGCGCTGCGTGACGCGGGTCTTCGAGCGCACGCCCAAGATCGACACGTTGCGCACGTGCCGGACGAGTTCGTCCTCGTCGAGCGCGTCGGAGAGCGCCGACACGCTGTAGCCTTCCTCCTTGAACGCGGCGACGGCGTCGGGATGGATCGCCTCGAGCAGGAGCACCTCGATCTTGCTCTTCGGGAACGATGTCTTCCCTGGCAGGCGATTGACGTACAGAAATTCGTCGAAGCTCCGGATCACGCGATCGGCCTGTTCGACGACGCTGGCGCGCTCGACGTTCTCGGTGAACGCGTAGAAGTGCCGCACCACGCCCGACTGCTTCATCTCGAAGTCGGTCATGCCGTCGCCGATGACGTCGACCTCGCCTGACGTGCCGAGCGCCCTGAGCGCCTCGATCTTGCCTCCCGCCCTCGACAGCACCGAGCCGCGATCGAAGCCCGTGACCCGGCCCTTCGCGTCCCACACGAACGCGTTCGCGTGCACGTGGTCGGCGCGGAGACCGAGCGACTCGATCACCGGCACGACGTATTCGCGGAAGCCGCTGGTGATGACGTAGATCGAGTCGGCGTGGCGCTTGAGGAACGCTTGGTTGCGCTTGAAGCTCGGCGTGATGCTCTTCATCAGGACGCGGACGAGCTTCTCGATGTCCGCGCGCTCGATCGACAGGAGCGCGAGCCGCGTCTCAAGCGATTCGGTGATCGAGATCGCGCCGTCCATGCCGGCACGAGTCGTCGCTTCGATCTTCTCGACGGTCGCGTCGCGATCGGGCGAGCGTGCGAGCACGAGCTTGGCGAGCTCGTCGAGCGCCTCGCATCGGATGATCGTGCTGTCGAAATCGAGAACGAGTGGAGTGGGCAGTGTCATCGGAGTCAACGCGGAGAAGGGGACGACGTCTATCGGCAATTGCGATCCCCTTCCGAAGCCCGCTCCGAAGACCTCATCGAAGTCCAGTTCGAAGCCGACCCGGACGCGGCTCAGCGATTGCGCTTCCAGTCCGGTTCGCTGAACGAGCTGACTTTGCCCTCCCCGTCGAACCAGACCACCCACGTGCGCGACGTGTCGGGCTCGCGGAAGAGCCCGGTCGTCGCGAGACTCGAGAGCGAGTCGCCGTACTGCCAGATCTCGGTCCCTTCCTCGCCCGGCCACGTCGAACTGGGCTTACCGAGCAGGTGTTCGACCTCACCCTTCGTCATGCCGTCGCGGAGGGCGTAGAAGTTCTCCGACGCTTGCGTCGCGCATCCGGCGAGGCCGAGCAAGGCGACCGCGCACGAGAGCCAGGTCGAGCGAAGGCGCTGAAGCATGGATGAACGATAGCAAAGCCGCGCCGGGTCGCGGGAGCATCGGCCGCGCCGCGGATCATTACGCTACGACGATGCCCATCGCACGACGCACGTTCCTCGGTGCGATCGCCTCGGTCGCGATCGCAGTCTCGTCCGCACTCACCGCCGCGCAGGACAAGCAGGCCCCCGCAGCGACGAAGCCCGTGTCCGTCACGCCGGTGCCCCGCAGCGACGAGGGCATCCTGCAGCGACAGACCGAGGTGCTTCGCCGGGTGAAGGAAGCCAAGACCCCGGTGCCGCTCGTTTTCATCGGCGACTCCATCACGCAAGGCTGGGAAGGGAACGGCAAAGACGTGTGGGCGAGTTCGATCGCTCCGCTCGCGTCGGCCGTCCTCAACATCGGCGTCAGCGGCGACCGTACGGAGCACGTCCTGTGGCGCCTCGGTCAAGCGCCGCTCGACAAGCTCGACGCGCGCTGCATCGTGCTGATGATCGGCACCAACAATCTCGGCCACGGTTCGAGCAACGCGGCGGACACGGCGCTCGGCGTTCGGACGATCGTCGACACGCTCGTCGAACAGTGCCCGAAGGCGAAGATCGTCGTGCTCGGCATCTTCCCGCGCGGCGAAACGATGAACGCGATGCGCGGCGACATCTGCCAGATCAACCAGTCGCTCGCGGCATTCGCGGCGCAGCACCCGAGCCATCGCGTGCAGCTCCTCGACATCGGCGCCACGTTCGTCGAGCCCGACGGGACGATCAAGAAGGACATCATGCCCGACTTCCTGCACCTCTCGAAAGCCGGCTATCAACGCTGGGCCGATGCCGTCGCCCCGGCCATCAAGTCGAACCTGAGCGCGTCATGACCACTCTTGCTTCTCCTCCACCGGTGAGCGACGCCGTCGCATCGATCGTCGACGCGATCGCCGACACGCACGGCGCCGCGGAGCGTGCTCGCGCCGAGCGCGGCGTGCGCCGCGTCGTCGAACGATGGAACGCAGCGGACGGCGACGCCGATGCGCTCCGCCGATTCTGCGAGAAGCACTACGTGCCCTCCGCCGGAATGCCGGCGCTGCTCGATCGGCTCGAAGCCGGACTGACGTGGATCGGCGGTCACCTCTACGAGCTGCGCCGACACCTGCGCCGCTACACCGATCTGCGCGTCGATCGCATCGACGCCATCGACGACGTGCTCGCGACCTTCGATCCGGCGCCCGACTTGCCCGACCAGTGGTATCGGCAGAAGCTCGCGTTCGTCGCGCTCCTCAACTGCGATCGCCCGACGCTCGAGGTGATGCTCGCCGACGGCGCGACGTGGTCGGTCGACCGCTGGGCCGAAGCCCGTATCGCGCAGGCGTTCCCGCCGCGCATCCCGAAGGAGCTGAACGACCGCGCTCGCGACGTGGCGCACGTCACGAACCGCTTCGTCTCGGAGTTCCACGTGCCCGTCGGCACGATGGTCGACGCGAACGGCAAGCGCCGCTTCGAACCGGGACGCAAGCTGGTGGCGCACTGGCTGATCCGCGAGGCGATGAAGTCCGGCTACGCCGATGCCGACGGATTGCCGATGCAGCGAGCGCTCGCGTGGACCATGGCGCGACACATCGACGGGACGATTCCCCGCGCGGTGATGGAGTCGTCGAGCGACGCCGACTGGAACCCGCAGACGAACACGCTCGGCGGCGCGCCCGCGACGAATCTCGTCGGACCGGCGCGCTACGAGCACCTGCTTTCGCGGCGCGACGTGGCGTTCGCCTTCGACCCGTACTACCCCGAACATCCGACGGCGATTCGCCGCAAGTGCGAGCTCGATCGCGAGATCCCCGAACGCGAGGTCGAGCGCATCCTCGTCGCGCTCCTCTCGTCGCCCACGCGCAAGGCGCTGGCGGAAGCGCTGCGCCAGCGCATCGGTCGACCGCTCGAGCCATTCGACATCTACTTCGACGAGTTCTCGCAGGCGCTGCCCATCGCCGAACTCGACCGCCGCGTGCGCGAGCGATTCGGCGACGGAAAGGGTCTCGAGCGCAAGCTGCCGGAGCTCTTGCGCGGACTCGGATTCAGCGCGACCGACGCGGAGTTCTTCGGCACGCGCATCCGCGTCGAGATCGCCCGCGGCGCCGGCCATGCCGTGCGTCCCGGCGTCCCCGAGCTTCCCGCCTGGCTGCGCACGAGCAGCCTCGACGGCGAACTCGGTTGGGACGGCTTCGACACCGCGATGCACGAACTCGGTCACACGATCGAACAGGTCGTGTCGACGCACTTCGTGCCGCGGCCTGCGCTGCGCAACGTGCCGAACACCGCATGCACCGAGGCGTTCGCGTTCCTCTATCAGTCGCTCGGGCGCAACGTGCTCGGGCTGCTCACGCCCGACGAGGAAGCGCGGGCGTTCGACATCGACGCGGTGCAGACCTTTGCCGCCGCGTGCCAGATCGCCGGGCCGTCGCTCCTCGAGCTTCGCGTGTGGAACTGGATCTACCGCAATCCGACCGCGAGCGCCGAGTCCCTGCGCGGCGAGACGCTTCGCGTCGCCGACGAACTGTGGCGCGAGTACTACGAAGCCGACTTCGGTCCCGACCCGTATCGCCTGCTCGCCGCGTATCAGCACATGATCGCGCATCCGCTGTACCTGCCGGACTACGCGCTCGGACACGTCATCAGCCATCAGATCCGTTCGCACGTGCGCGGCAAGGACCTCGCGGGCGAGACCAAGCGCATCTGTTCGATCGGTCGCGTCACGCCCGACCTCTGGATGCGCCGAGCGGTCGGCGAGGGCATCAGCCCGGACGCCCTCAGCCGCGATGCCGCGAAGGCCATCGCGAGAATGCGCTAGCGCGGCAGCGCTACGCTTCCATCGGTCGCTCTCGCGACCGATCGAACAAGGAGGCCACATGAGGTGCCTGATCGCCTTTACCCTCGCGTGTCTCACCGCCACCGGCTGCTCGCAACCGTCGGCCACTGGCGGCTCCGCCGCACGACCTGACGAGGTCCCCGGCAAGAGCTCGGCGGAATTGCGCGGCGTCATGCACGAGAAGATGGTGTACGCATCCGCGCTCCTTCAGGGCATCGCCCTGCGCGATTACGTGCAAGTCGAGCGCGACGCCGCAGCGCTGGCACGCCTCAGCCGAGACAGCGCGTTCATCGTGCAGGACACGCTCGCGTATCGCGCGTTCTCCGATCGATTCAGCCAGCAAGCCTCCGAGATGGCGGAGCACGCGCGCTTCCAGGATCTGCCGGCGATCGAATCCGACTATCGCCAGCTCACGGAAACCTGCTTCCGCTGCCACGAATACGTGCGCGAGGAGCAGTTCAAGGGTGCGCTGCCGGGCCGCATCAGCATGCGGTGACGGGCGGCGTGCTCCGACAGGAGATCTCCATGCCAAACACCACGCAGATTGACGCTTCGACGCTGCGCACGATCGTCGTCTCGACCGACTTCTCCAATCCGGCGCGGCGCGCGATCGAATGGGCGATCGCCATCGCGTCGGCGCATCAGGCCCGCATCGTGCTCGTCCATGCAATGCCCGTGCATGCACCCGGCGGCGCGGATTTCGAGCGAGCGATGCACGACGCCACGATCCGCAAGCTCAGGGAGGCGAGCGAACCGATCGTCGAGGCGAAGCTGGCGATGACGACGGACTGCCGCATCGGCAAGCCGTACTCGGTGATCTGCGACGCCGCCCGCGACGCGGGCGCGGATCTGATCGTGATCGGCAGCCGAGGCCTCACCGGACTCGATCGGTTCCTGCTCGGCAGCACCGCCGATCGCGTGCTGCGCACCGCGTCGGTGCCGGTACTCACCGTCCACCCCGACGATCCGCGGCCGCAGGTCCGGCACGTGATGTTCGCGACCGACTTCTCCGCGTCGTCGAAGGTGGCGATGTCCGCGTCAATGCGGCTCCTGAGCGCCTTCACGCCGCCGGTGCGGTTGACGATGCTGCACGTCTCCGTACCGCCGTACGTCGTCGGGGGCATCGACATTCCGATGCCCCTCGTTCCCGATTGGGACAAGATCGACCGCGAAGCGCGACGCGAGCTGGATGCGACTGCCGAGGCGGCGCGGAGCGATCGCGTGCAGGTGACCGCCGACATCGTGCGCGGACAGCCCGCGCCGGTGATCATTGACGAGGCCCGCTCGCGCCACGTCGACATCATCGCTCTCGGCACGCATGGCGCGACGGGACTCGATCGACTGTTGCTCGGCAGCATTGCGGAGCGCGTGCTCCATCACGCGCCGTGTCCGGTGCTCACGACGCGCATCCCGTGGTCCGAGGAGGATGATCGTCGCTTGCGAACGTGACGGCGACGACGATCACGCCGGCGCCGCGAGCGGCAACTCGAGCGCGAAGCGGGCGCCGCCGCCGTCGGCTCGCTCGCAGCGGATTCGGCCGCCGAGGCTGCGGGCGAGTTCGTTCGAGATCGCGAGGCCGAGTCCGAGTCCGCGCACCGAGTCGCCCGGGCCGCGATCGCCGCGATCAAACGCCCGGAAGATGCGGCCCCGCAACCGCTCGGGAATGCCTGGGCCATTGTCTTCGATCGCCAGCACGACGCGCCGATCGCCGTTGGTCGCGACCAGGCACACGTCCGGGTTTGAGCCCGCGTACTTGCACGCGTTGTCGACGAGATTGAAGAGGATCTGCCGCACCCGATCGGGATCGGTCGTCACGGTCGCGGCGCCGTCCGACTCGATCGACGTGCGCAGCGCGCCACCGGCCTCGTCGCATCGCCGCTGCAGCACGGGCGTCACCTCCGCAACCAGAGCGGCGACCGTCACCGGGCGCGGCTCCGCGGGTGCGCGACCGTCCTCCGCGCGGGACCACGCGAGCACGTTCTCGACCAGCAGCCCGAGGCGCGCGGACTCGTCGCGCAGCGTGGCGAGGTACTCCGCCTGCCGCGCCGGATCCTGCACCATGCCGTCGGCCAGCATCTCCGAATACAGGCGGAACGTGGTGAGCGGCGTGCGCAGCTCGTGCGTCACGCTCGACGCAAATCGGCTCGTGCGCGCCGCGTTGCCGATGCTCGAACGGAGCGCAAGTCCGGTGACGCCGATCGCCGACAGCGCCGCGATCCACACGAGTACAAGCCCGGCCGCCGCCGGATGCGCCGGGCGATCGTCCTCGAACGTCGCGAGCGTGGCGGGAACGACGAGCCGCGCCGGGATCGTGATGAGTCGCGCCGGGTCCGTGGATTCCTCGTCCACGGGAAGGAGCGTCGCTTCTGGCACGTCGTCCTTCACCACCTGAAGCAGTTCCGATTGAAGCTTCGGCCAGTCGACGACGACGCCCTGCAGCACCGACTCGCTGCCGACGCGCACGCGCCGCGCGAGCACGAAGAAACCGTTCGCCTCATCGATCCACATCGGTACCAGCGGCCCGGCCTCGACGCTCGAGCGCGGGCCGGCGTCGCTCGTCTGCACCGTCTGCTCGACGTAGTCGTTCGAGTAGGCGCGCTGCGCGGCGTTGAGCGTGTCGAGGCGTCCCTTCAAGTCGGCGGGATCGATTTCCGTCGAGGCGATCTTCGTTCGATTGCTCGCCTTCATCTGCGCTTGGCGCTTCGCCTCGAGGTCGGCCACGCTCGCCTGACCGGACCACACCTGCACCGGCGCCTGCGTCAGTTGCTGCGGCTCCGGCGACGACGCGAGGATCTCGCCTTCGGTGCGCTCGAGCCGACCGAGCACTTTCGACGGATCGATGCGCCGACTCCACCGCTGCAGCGCCTCGCCCTGCGCCGGATGCGGCGGCACGGGCGCGCAACCGATCGAGCCCTGCGCGAGCATCGCCTCGGTCGGCACCTGCGGTGACGTGAATCCCGTGCCGGCGCGCCACTGGAAATGCAGCGTGAAGATCGAATCGCTGAACGAGAGGAGCGGGCTCGGCACGAGCACTTCGCCGGAAGCGATCGGCTCGAGCAATCGGTTGTACGCGATGCTCTGCGGGTGATACGGCTCGTATTCGAACCACATGCGTCCCGCCTCGCGGGCGAGCTGCGGCGAGAACCACGCATCCATGCGCCGCAGCGCCAGCCGCAGCATCTCCTGACGCTCCGCTTCGAGGCGCGCCGATCGCTCCTCGTCTTCGAGGCGCACCACCCGCACGGTGGTCCACGCGAGCCCGCCGACGACGAGGGCTGCGCCGGCCGCGTATGCCGTCCACCAGGCTAGTCGTCGTGATCGTCGCACGGGTTACTCCACCGACACTCCGGCGCCGAGACGATAGCCCTTGCCGCGGGCCGTCGCGATCCATTCGCACGACGCGCCGGCCGATGCGATGCGCTCGCGCAGCCGAGCGACCTGCATGTCCACCGTGCGAGTCTCGAGGCCGCGCGGATCGAGCCCCCAGACGCACTGAAGGAGTTCGTCGCGCTCGACGACGCGCGACCGATGCGCCGCGAGGAAGCGCAGGATGCTCGCGTCGCGTTCGGAAATCGATTGCTCGCCCGTGGCGTCGACGAGCACGCGCCGCGCGATGTTGACTCGCACCGAGCCGTCGGACAACAGCGTGACGTCGTTCGGCCGCGCCGGAGAGCGGCGAAGCACCGCCTCCACTCGCGCGAGCAATTCGCGCAGGCTGAACGGCTTCACGATGTAGTCGTCGGCGCCGAGCGAAAGGCCGGCGACGCGATCGTCTTCGGATCCGAGCGCGGTCACCAGGATGACCGGCAGCGTGGGACGCCCCGCGCGGATCTTCCGCAGCGCGTCGAGGCCCGACTGCTTCGGAAGCATGCAGTCGAGCAGCACGAGGTCCGGGCCATCAGCGAGCGCGCACGACGCCGCGGTCTCGCCATCGCCCGCCTCCAACGGCTCGAAGCCGTGGAATCGCAGGGCGTCGACGAGACCGCGGCGGATCGCCGTGTCGTCCTCAACGACGAGGATGCGTGTCGCGGTCATGCGTCTCCATCATCGCGCGCCGACGGGCGTCGCGGCGCCCGACTGGCCTGCGGGCGCGGCGGCGGTCTTCACGGGATCGGCCGGGAACTGGAACCCGCGGGCGGTCGCCTGCGCCCGAATCGCGTCGCGAATCGCCCGGTCGAACGACGCGGCATCGCCGCCCGCCCGCTTCGCGATCTCGTCCGCGACGAACTTCGCGCGAAGCGAGCCGAGTTCGGTCACCCGCGCCTGAATCGCATCGCGCTCCTTCGTTCGCTCCGCGACGTACGCCTTCTTCTCCTCGAGCGTCTTGCCGCGCATCGCCTCGGGCAGCTCCTCGTCCTTCACCGACTCCAGCTTGAAGTCCGCCTGCTTGCAGGCGTCGACGAGATCCCAACCGCGGTTGTCGTACACCGCGCCGCCCTTGGTCACGCAACGCTGCGCCGCGACCGAGCTCGACGAGCCCAGCGCGTTCCTGTCCTGCATCGTCTGGTTCGCGGAGTTCCACTCGCCGGCCGCGCCGAACGCGATGTACGTTGTGTTGAGCTTGGCGCTCAACTCGACGAGTTCGGCGTCGTACGGCGTCGCGACGACGACGGTGCCGTTGTCCTTGTCGATCGTTGCGAAATGACCGTCCGCGAGCTGCGCGACGTTCTTCCATCCCGGCGCGACGTCGTCGGTCGGTCCGCCGCAGTAGATGCTGTTGACGACGATCCCCCGCTCGATCGACTTCTTGCAGGCATCGGCGTACTTCACCGTCGGATCCTGATCCGCCGACTCGTTGCCCGCGACGACGATGATCTTCAGCGATTCGTCGGCCTTGCTCCACGCCAGCGAACCGGCCGCCTTGTCGACGACACGCCCCACGTACTCGGTGCCCCCGTTCGTCGTCAGCGCGAAGAGCTTCTGGCTCACGACGTCCAGGTTGTCGGTGAAGTCGGTCTCGATGTTCGTCCAACCGTTCTCCGCGTTCAGCCCGTCGTTCCCGTAGGTGAGGAGCGCGACGCGGAGCTTCGGCGTCGGCGTCGCGAGCGCGAGATCGCTCACCACGTCCCAAATCTTCGTTCGGGCTGCGTCGATGAGTCCGTTCATGCTGCCCGACGTGTCGAGGCAGATGGCGAGTTCGATGGTGCCCGGGCTCTTGGCGCTCGCGGCCTTCGCGGCGGCCTCGGCCTCGCGGCAGGCTTCGCCTCCGCGCGGAGCGGCGAGCGTGGTCACCGGGAACGCGAACAGTGCGAGCGCGAGCGAGATGGTCTTCCAGTTGCGCATGGTTCCTCCTTCGGCAGCACGACTGCCGATGTCAGGCGTTTCGATTCACGGCTGCGCGGCGCCGACGACGGCGTTGCGCACCAGCAGGTTCTTTCCGCGATGGCGAATGAGCACTTCGCCGTCGAGCGCGATCGCCGACTGCTTCTGGTCCTCGACGAGCTCCCAGAGCAATTGGCGATGTCGTTCCGATCCGAACACGATTTCCTCGTCGATGTGCGGCGCGTCGACGCCGGCGAGTTGCGCGTCGGTCCAGCGATCGCCGCTCCGCCAGAGGTTGCTCGATCCGCACTGCGCGAGGTTCTGCGTCTGGAACTGCCCGAGGCTCGCGTCGACGTAGCCCTTCGTGCCCGCGAGGTTCGACTCGAGCTTCCGGCGGTTGAAGTTGATGCCTTGGCTCACCGCGCCGTAGCCCGAGCGCTGCGACACCGCGCGCCCGTTGAGCGTGTCGGCGCACGCGGACTCCAAGGCGTGCCAGTCGTTGAAGCGCGAGCCCTCGAGCGCGAGCATCGAGGTGTACTCCGTGAGGATCCCCCACGTGGTCGAGAGGCGAACGATTTCGCCCACAAGCTCGCGCAGCCGGGGATCGCTGTCCAAGGCGAGCGGCTGGTTCGGCGCGTCGGCGCCAAGCTGTCGAATGCCGTCGACGAGCTGCGCGATGCGCCGGCTGGCCCAGAGTCGCGGCACGAACGCGTTCGACGTCGAGGCCGACTTCGGATCGACGTCGACCTGGAGCCGCCGCACGCCGTCGGTCGCGCTGCCGCGAAGCGCGAGACGAAACGGCGCCTCGCCGCGATACTGGCCTAACACCATCATGGTGGAGCCGCCGAAGAGATCCGGCAGCGTGCCCGGTTGGACTTCGGCGATGCGATCCGGCGCCGAACGGCCGTCGAGCGACTCGACCTCGAGCGTCGGCGCGGCGATCGCCGGCGGACCGAGCCGCTCGGTAATCTCGGCGACGCGCTGCACCAGGTCGTCGCCCGTGGTGACGTATGTGGCAACGGCGTGGCTCGTGTCGGCGATGCGGTCGAGGAGCGGGACGTTGACGTCTGGGCCGAGTCCGATGGTGAACACCCGGCGATGCAGCGGATTCCCGCGCTCCGCGAGCATGCGGATGTCGCGCTCGAGCGTGCGCCCGATCGTCGGCAAGCCGTCGGTGAGGAAAAGGCACAGGGGAACCGCGTTCGGCGCGACGGGCTGACGCAGGGCTTCGACGAGCGCGTCGTGGATGTTCGTTCCGCCCGACGGCTGCAGCGCCGCGATGTACGAGTTCAGCTTTCCGCGCGACGCCGCGTCGAGCGCGACCGGAGACTCGGCGAAGCGATTCACGCCGTTCGAGAAGTCGATCACGTTGACGCGCTCGCCGTCGCGCATGCCGGCGACGATGCGGGACGCCGCGGCCTTCGCCTGTTCAAGCGGCGCGCCGGACATGCTGCCCGAGCGATCGAGCACGAGCACGAGGTCGCGCGGCAATCCGCCGCTTGCGCTCGCGGACGGCGCAGCGGCGAGTAGCAGGAACCAACCGCCGCCGGTCGCGGGATCGGGGTACGTGAGGACTGACGCACTTGGCGCCGCAGCGCGAACGATCGCGAGCCGCAAGGCGCCGGTCGCCGCAGCACCCTTGTCGGTGGCGACGAGGCGGGCCGAGCGATCGTCGCGTGCGACGGTGCGGAGTTCGTGCGTCGGCGAGTAGACCGCGGACAGCGCCGCGCCGGAGCGCACGGAGATCTCGACGTTCCAACTCGGTCCGCTCTGCGCGAGGTCGCTGCGCGGGAGCACGTAGTCGAGCCGATCTCCGTGCGATTCCAGAAGCTCCTCCCACGAGACGCGAAGCCGCTGGGTTCCGCCCGCGGGCACGGGGAACACGCTCGTGCGCACCAGGTTCCAGCCAGCCCATTCGAGGAGCGCGGGGTCGCGCTCGCGGGCCACGATCGCCTCGTACTCCTGCCGCGCCTCCCCTCGACCGAGGACCCGCGCGCTCGGTTCCTTCGCGGGGCCGTCGAAGGTGAATCCGGTGACCGTCGCGTTCGCCGGGACCGGCACGAGCAGCGTCGCCTCCTGGGCGCCGCCGCTCCGGTTCGCGAGTCCGATCTCCAGCGTCGTCTGTGCGCGCTGATCGACGATCTCGATCGAAGCGCGCACCTCGGTCACGGCTAACCCGCATGCAGTCCCGGCGGCGCGCCCGATCTGCGGCACGACCACGCGCGGCGGTGGCGCCCAGGCGGCGCGCGACGGCGCGGTCCCGGGGCCGGGCGTGACCAGCGTCTGCGCGTGGCACACGGCCGCGAGCGCGATGGTCGAGGCGGCGCAAGCGAGCGTGGCGGGACGGAGTCGGGAAGTCAGTGCCATGGGAAGCCTCCGCTGAAACGAGATTCAGCTCTTCTCGACACAACCTACGCTCGGAATCACCGGGCGAACGTCACGTCCGTGCAACGGTCCAGGCGTCGAGCTCCGCCACCGAAGCTGGCGGCGTTCACTGCGGGTGGTTTCATCTCGCGGGCGCTGCCATACTTGGACCGTGGTTCCGTCCGACAGTTCGCTTCCCGAGCCCTACGAACTTCCTGCATCCGGCCTCTTTCCGGCCACGCGTCGCGACTGGCTCGAACGCCAGGTCGACGGCGGCGATCCGGGGCGCAGGATGGCTAACGCCTACGTCATGGAGCTCTACGCGCCGGCGCTCGAGGCCTACCTCAAGGGTTCGAGCTTCCGCACGCTGGGGGAGGCCAGCGATCTCGTCGCGGGCTACTTCGCGAGTCGGCTCGATCGCACCGACTTCTTCCGGCGCTGGCTCGAGAGCGGATTGCCGTTCCGGCGCTGGCTCATCAACGGCTTCCTGTTCTTCCTGCACGAGGAGTCGCGTCGGCGACGTGGCGGCGCGATCGGCGACTTTGACGAGTCGGTCCTCCCGGAGACGGACGCCGAAGAGCAGTTCGATCGCGCATGGGTGCGCGGCGTGGTGCGCCGGGCGTGCGATCGTGCGGGCGAAGTCTGCAGCGCCGAGGGTCGATCGCTGCACTGGACGCTGTTCCTGCGCCATCACGTCCACGGCGTTCCGTACTCGGCGCTCGTGGCCGAGACCGGCGTCTCGACGAGTCGCGCGCCGGGCATGGTGCGCACGGCCGCCGAGGTCTTTCGTCGGGCGGTGCTCGAGATCCTGGTGCGCGACGGCGTGCCCGCCAAGGAACTCGACGAGGAGTTGCGACGTCTGCTGGCGGCCACCGGCCGCGGCCGCATGTAGCGCCATGAAAAACGGCGGCGCCGTGTGGCGCCGCCGTGGTGCGTCTCCGTCGATGCGTGCTTACGCCGAGAAGCTCGAGCCGCAGCCGCAGGTCGTCGTCGCGTTCGGATTGTTGAACACGAAGCCGCGCTGGTAGATCTCGTCCTTGAAATCGATCGTCGTGCCGTTCAAGTAGAGGTACGACTTCGGATCGCAGATCACGCGAAGGTGGAACACGTCCGACGTTGCGGTCGCGACGCCGCCCTCGGCTGCCGTCTCGGTCGGCATCGCTTCAAACTGCGTCCCGTTCTTGCGGTAGCTGAAGTCCCAGATTTCGTCGCTGTCCTTCTGCACCTCGGTCAGGTCGAGCAGATAGGAAAAGCCGCTGCAGCCGCCGCCCTTCACGCCGACGCGAAGGCGAATCTTCTCGGCGTCGAGCCCTTGCTGCTGGATGATGGCGTCGATCTCTCGAGCGGCGGTGTTCGTTACGGTCACTGGCATGTTTCGTGTCCTGTCATTGTCGCGCGGGCGAGGAGTCGCCCACCCGCCGAACTGTACGGGGCCTGGCTTGGTTTGGGTCAATGCGTCGCGGTCGTGGCTTCGGAGGGGAGGCCGTTCTTCTTGCGGTAGTCGGCGATCGCCGTGCGGATCGAGTCCTCGGCGAGCACCGAGCAGTGGATCTTCACCGGCGGAAGGCTCAGCTCCTCGACGATTTGCGTGTTCTTGATGGTCAGCGCTTCGTCGACGGTCTTCCCCTTGATCCACTCGGTCGCGAGCGAGCTCGAGGCGATCGCGGAGCCGCAGCCGAAGCACTTGAACTTGGCGTCCTCGATGACGCCGGCGTCATTCACCTTGATCTGGAGCTGCATCACGTCGCCGCACTCCGGGGCGCCCACGATGCCCACGCCGATGTCCTTTCGAGTCTGGACTTCTTTCGACGTCCCGAAGGCGCCGACGTTGCGGGGATTGCTGTAGTGGTCGATGACCTTGTCTGAGTATGCCATGGTGTTTCGCGGGGTAGGTCGTGGTCGATCGGGACGATCGCGGCGTCAGTGCGTCTGCCACTCGATCTTGGAGATGTCGATGCCTTCCTTGTGGAGATCCCACAGCGGACTGAGGGTCCGCAGGTGGTTCACCGCCTTCACGATGCCGTTGATCGCGTAGTCGACCTCGGCGTCGGTCGACCAGCGGCCGAGCGAGAGCCGCAGCGAGGAGTGCGCAAGCTCGTCACCGACGCCGAGCGATTTCAGCACGTACGACGGCTCGAGACTCGCCGAGGTGCACGCCGAGCCCGAGGAGCACGCGATGTCCTTGATGCCCATGAGCAGGCTCTCGCCTTCGACGAAGCCGAAGCTCATGTTGGTGAGGTGCGGCAGGCGACGGTCGGCGTGACCGTTGATGTGAACGCCTTCGAGTCGCGTTGTGAGTTCGGTCTCGAGCTTCTGGCGCAGCCGGTAGAGCCGCTCGCGCTCGGACTCCATGTCCTTGCGGCACAGCTCGCAAGCGGCGCCGAAGCCGACGATGCCGGGCACGTTCAGCGTGCCCGAACGCATGCCGCGCTCGTGACCGCCGCCGTCCAAGATCGCCTCCAGTCGAACGCGCGGCTTGCGGCGTCGCACGTACAGCGCGCCCGCGCCCTTCGGACCGTAGATCTTGTGGCCGGACCACGAGAGGAGATCGATGTTGTCCTTCTCGACGTCGGTCGGCATCTTGCCCACCCACTGCGTCGCGTCGGTGTGGAAGACGATGCCGCGCTCGTGGCAGAGCGCTCCGATCTCCGGCACCTCGTTGATCGTGCCGATCTCGTTGTTCGCCCACATGATCGAGACGAGGATCGTGTCGGGGCGAAGGGCGGCCTCAACAGCGGCTCGCGTGATGACGCCGTCCGGCGGTGGCTGGAGGTAGGTGACGTCGAAGCCCTCGCGCTGGAGCCGCTTGCAGGGGTCGAGCACCGCCTTGTGCTCGTGCAGCGCGGTGACGACGTGCCCGCGGTTCGGGCTGCCCTCGGGCGCCTTCGCATACATGTGGGCCGCGCCCTTGATCGCGAGGTTGTTCGACTCGGTCGAACCGGAGGTCCAGATGATCTCCTTCGGGTCAGCGCCGATGAGATCCGCGGCCTGCTCGCGGGCGTGCTCGACCGCCTCTTCCGCCTCCCAGCCGAACTTGTGGTTGCGGCTGGCGGCGTTGCCGAACCGTTCGGTGAAGTACGGGAGCATCGCCTCGACGACCCGCGGGTCGGTTCGCGTGGTCGCCGCGTGGTCCATGTAGATCGGGAGCTTCAGGGTCATCGTGTGTCTTCGTCGCAGACGCGGCCGGATGCCGCGACGGGGCCAAGGAAACTCGCCCGCATTCGCTCGCGGTCCGCCAGCGGACGCAGCGAAAAAGCGGACGGTGAACGCAGGTGCGAGTCGCACGACGGGACCGGCCCGAGCCTGCCGCGGAGCGGCGCGGGCCGAACCTCGTTGCGACTCAGTCTCAGTGTACGACGGCGAACGGTACTACTCCACCTATCGCCGAACTGAATTCCGAGATCGACCGATCCGCGGTCGGACCTCCGTCGCGGCCGAGTCGCGGTCGCGCCGGCCGCCGGGGGCCACCGCCCGACCTCCGCGTCACGCGACCGGCCCTCGCAGGGCAGGAAAGACGGCTGCGGCGACGCCCGGTCGGATCGCAGCGTCGTCGCGAACGCGATGGTCACGGTGCGGTCCGCGTTCGGGGTCACTCGCTTCGTTCGCGATCGCCCGAGAGCGCCGCGGCGGCGATGTGCAGCCCGACGAGCCGTGCGATCAGGATCCCGATGCAGAGCTGCCCCACCACGGCTTCGAGCGCCGTCAGCGTGCGCCCCACGCGATCGCCGGGAACGATGTCGCCCATGCCTAACGTGGTGAGGGTCGTGAGGCTGTAGTAGAGGAGATCCGACTGGTACGCGCTCCCGCTGCCCCCGATGTGCAACGTCGCGTCGAGTGCCCTGAACGCGGTCGGGCGCAACACGGCGGTCAGATGCATCACGTCGGCCCAGACGATCGCGAGCATGAGATAGACGCACGCGGACGCCCACACCTCGTTCGCGGTGACGCGCCGCGCCGCGACGATGTACCGCATGATCAGGATTGTGACGTACGCGTGAAACGCGGCGTACAGCGCCGAGGTCGTGACCGCAGCCGCGGTGGAATCCTTGAACACGAAGTCGCACAGCCAGTCCATCACGATGCTGGGGATCGCCAGGCTGAGGCCGATCGCCAGCTCGTGTTTGTGCGCGCGGAGCGCGACGAGCGCCGCAGTCGCGATCAGCATGGCGACAAGGTCCGCCATGAGCGCACCGGTCGCGCTCTCGACTGCCAGCGGGTACACGACAAACGTGCCCAGAAGCGCGAGGAGCAGGAAGAGGAATGTCGGAGCTCGCGGTCGCCGCACCGTCGGATTCGCCTCGCGGCGGAGGATACGCGAACGCTTCGCCCGCTCGCGCAGACCGAAGACGACGGCGGGCCCGGTCTCGCGACCGGGCCCGCCGTCATTGCATGGAGGCGAAGATCACTCGCGCGTTACGGCGAGGTGATGGTCATCTTGAACGGACCCGGCACCGAGCCGGCCCAGCCGCCCGAGTTCATGACGCAGATGTAGTACGTCGCGCCCGGCGTCAGATGCTCGGCGAACAGCCGGCTGTAGTACGGGAAACTTCCGGGGATCTCGCCGCACTCGTCCTCGGCGCAGGCGATCTCGACGAGCGAGCCGCACTGTCCGGAGTAGAGCGTCATCGACGAGTCGACGAACGGAACCGGCACGCTGTCGCAGAGCGACACGGTCACGACGCCTAACCAAGGCGCGGTGAACTTGTACCAGACGGTGCTGTGTGCAGCCTGCGGCTCGCCGGCCCACTGGCACGACGGCGAGCCCGCGGGCAACTCCGGATCGCCGCCAACGAGCGCCGGCGGCGTCGCGGTCGAGTTGTCGCCGAGGATGATCGGGCCGTCGATCATGTCAGTGATGTCGATGGCATCGGCGCACAGGTCGTTGTTCGAGCAACCCATCAGCGTGCAGGGAACGTTGTCGCCGAGATAGGTGCCGCCGGCCGCCGCGCACTCGCTCGCCGAAAGCTGCGAGCAGTCGCCGCCGAGGCAGCAGGCACCGCTCGCCGGCGGACATGCGCCCCACGAGCCGAGCAGGATGCCGAGATCGGAAGCCGAGGTCACGCCGTCGCCGTCGAGGTCACCGCCCGGGCCGCCCCACGCTCCCAAGAGCGCGCCGAGGTCGCTGCCGTTGACTTGCCCGTCGCCGCCGGCCGGAGCGATGTCACCGGGGCACGTGCTCGGCGCGGTGATCGTCGCGATCCACGCACCGACGAAACCGGTGTGCCCGACGATCTTCGTCGCATCAGTCGAGATGGCCTGGCAGACGTCGAGCCACATCTCCTCGCCGACGACGGCGCCATTCGCCTCGAGGTACTCCTTCAGGTCGACGAGCGGTCCCGAGCTTCCGGGTCGGATCCACGCGCGCCGGTTGCCGATGAGGAAGTCGAAACCGACGACGGTCCCGTTGTTCGCGATGTCCATCGGCGTGCCTTGCCAGCCGGGCAGCATCGCGCCGGCGCCGATCTGGTTCTGGACCGCGCCGCCGTTGGTCCACATCACGGCCTTGCCGTTCCACGTGCCCAGCCAGATTGAGCCCGAGTCGTTCATCCCGAACACTTCGCCGAGCGCGTCGCCGTTCGGCGGATCGAGCAGCTCGCCTTGGCCGTTCGCCGCCCAGATCGCCGGCGTGCGCGAGAACGAGCCTTGCGCGAATCCGCCGATGATGTTGCCGTTGGCGGAAACGACCGAGGCGCGATTCGCGCCGTTCGCGAGGACCTCGAGCGGCTGCATGCCGTTCGCCTGCGTCCAGCGGAAGCCGGTGCCATGGCAACCGTCGATCCACGCGAGGCCGACCGCGACCGAGCCGTCGGCGGAGAGTTCATACGCACTGCTCAAGCCGGGGCACGAGCCGCCCGTCGGAAGCGAGCCCATGCTCGTCCACACGCCAGACGCCTGCGTCCAGATCGCCGCGACCTTGTCGTTCAGCGCGGGATCGAAGTAGTTGCCGATGACGGTCTTGCCGTCGTCGGACACCGCTAGGCCTTCCTCGCAGCCTGCGGGCAACTCGGTGAACTGATTCAGCACCGTGTCGAAGATGTACGCGTGGCCGCCGTTCAAGCCGCCGACGACGTAGCGCCCGTCCGGCGACATGTCGTTCGCCGAGTACGCGTTTGGGATCATTTGAAACGTCGCGGTGCCGGCGCACGCGAGCGACGAAACGAAGAGCGAGGCCAAGGCTCCGAACACGCGTCCGGACTGAGTCGACTCCATGTGATGCTCCGTGAAAGTGGACTGCGGAAAGTCGTCAGCCGAGAGAGATCAGGGGACTGACGGCGCGACACGCGAACCGCACTGCGAGGTCGTCCAGCGGCGAGCGGTTGGCTCCTCGCAGGACGCCGGTTGATCGAGGCGATTCGCCGGGCCGCTCTGCTCGGCGCGAGAACGGCCGTTGTCTGGTCGGCGCCGGCATGTGACCGACAAGGACGCGAGTCGACCTGGCCGGCGGGCGATGCCGACTGTTCCCAATCCCCCAGTCTTTCGCACGGAGGAGGCTTGGGCCACCCGGAGGGTCAAATTTCGAAAAGATTTCCATATGGAAATTGCACCGCCGGAAGCTTCGTGGTATTGATTCGCTTGTGGAGATCGTGCGCTCCTGCGAGGAGGCAGTGCGCGCGGCATCGAACACGTGTTCGATGCGTGCCCACCGATCCACCACAGAACCCGAGCCTGCGCGGCGTGTCGTCGCGCAGGCGTTCCACTTGAGGAGGAGAAATGAATCGTCTCAGCTTGGGCCTTGCCGTCGGCGTCGCGCTCACCTGCGCTACCGGCGCGTCTGCGGGCTACGTGTTCTCACAGACCACCGCCGCTGCTCCGACCTACAGCACCGTGCTCAACTTCGATGAGCCGGGCACTCCGACCGGCCTCGTTCCGCCGAACACTTGGGTCCCCAACTACGGCGTGTCGATCAACGGCGGCTGCGACTTCCCGTTCGTCGGCGACCTGCACGCGGTCTACGGCTCGTGGGCCGGCACCGGCAACGCGATCGAGCAGGTGTGGGGTCTCTTCTACAACTTCACGGCGCCGGTCACCGAGATGTCGTTCCAGGCGTGGGACCCGAGCGGCCCGCCGTCGCCGTTCGGCGGCGGCCTGGTCATCGCGCTGTTGAAGAACGGCGTTGACGTCGGCGGTGCGAGCTTCACTCCGGCGTGGGGTGGCGTTGGCAAGACCTGGTACAACATCACCACGTCCAGCGGGAGCACGTTCGACGAGATTCGCGTCTTCGGCAACGGCTTCGTGCCCGACACCATCATGGACAACCTGTCGTGGAACACGGTCCCGGCGCCGGGCGCGATCGCGCTGCTTGGCCTCGGCGGTCTCGTGGGCCGCGGCCGTCGTCGCAACTGATCGACAGTTCCAACTGATCGTCTCCCCTCCGGCGATGCGCGGCGCAAGTCGCGCGTCGCCTTTTTTCGCGCTAAACGCTCGAACCGGAACCCGCTGCGCGGCCCGTGTTCGCGGGCGGCGGCTCCTCGTCCGTCCACCCTTCGCGGCCGACCAACGGCACGAAGTGCACGCGACCCAGCGACTCACGTTTGAACGCACGCTCGTCGGTGCGCCAGACCCGAATGAGCTCCTGGTCGCCGCGGTCATCGCCGACGGGGATGACGAGGCGGCCGCCGACGGCGAGCTGCTCGAGCAGGCTCGGTGGCACCTCCGGTCCACCCGCCGAGACGATGATCACCTGATACGGCGCATGCTCGCGCCAACCGCGCGAGCCGTCGCCGCAGATGAGGTGCACGTTGGCGCAGCCAAGTCGCGCGAGTCGAGCGCGGGCGTCGTCGGCGAGCGACGCGTACCGCTCGATCGCGTAGACCTCGGCGGCGATCCGGCTCATCACCGCCGCCGCGTAGCCCGAACCGCACCCGACCTCGAGCACTCGGTCGGTCGTCGAGAGGCGCGACGCCTCGATCATCAGCGCAACGATGTACGGCTGCGAGATGGTCTGACCTTGCCCGATCGGCAATGGCGAGTCGTCGTACGCCGAGTCGCGCAGCTCTTCGTCCACGAACTCCTCGCGTGGCACCGCGCGCATGGCTTCGAGGACGAGCGGACCACGAACGCCTCGAGCCTCGATCTGCTCGCGCACCATGCGTTCGCGCGCGTGAGCAAGTGACATGGCAACCCCCTCTTCCGATCCCGCGCCGGCGGCTACCGCCATCGACCGCTACCGCGGCGCGGCGGGGTCAACCGACGCCGTGAGCACGCGGAGCACCTCGGGATGCGCCGCGAGTTGTCCCGGTCGCAGGTGCGCGAGCTCGGCTTCGACGAACTCCATGCACGGCGCCTGCCGACGGATCTCCGCGCGGAGCGACTTCACGAACCGGCTCGGCGCGAAGACTGCGACGAACTCGGGGCGAACCTCGTCAATCAGGTCGTTCATCCATGCGCCAACGTCGCGAGCGAATCGTCGACCCATCTCTTCAGCCTCGTGATTCGGCGATCCTGAGTGCTGCGCCGCGTTGGCGCTCGGGCCTCGCCCGAGCAGCACGGGCCGATGGTGCTCGTGGAGGTTCTCCCAGGTGCTCTCCAGCGATCGGATCTCCTCGAGGTGCCACGCGCCGTCGGGAGTGGGGCGACACGCGTGCATGACGGCGCGGCGGCCGTCGGCGGTCACGATGTAGCGCTCGGACTTGTTCACGATGTGCTCCTTTTCTTCATCAACGATCGACTCGTCGAATGGCGAGTCGCCGACGATCGCGCCCCGGATGCCCGGGTAGCGATGTCGTAATTCCTGCAGCGCCGACAAGAGCGCTGCGACCGTCAGCTCGTGCTCGGCCCGGAGCCAGTCAGAGAGCGCGTCGCCTGCGCCGCCACCGCGAGCTTCAAAGAGCTCGAACGCTCGTGCGCGAATCGCGGCGTGCAGCGGTTTCAAGCGCCACAGCGATGTGGGTTCCGCGAACGGGCGAATCGTCTCTCGCATGGCGTGCCTCCAGGCCGACGCACGACCGACGCTGAACGATGATCGACCCGCGCGGTTCGAGAGTCCACGCGGAAACTTCCCCGATTGCGCACTTGGCCGCGATCGCATCTCGACGACGCTTCTCGGCGGAAAGCCATGAGGCCGGCCGTCCTGCGACGACCGGCCTCCATGTCCGAGGGAACATCGGACTTCCGCGAGGCGCTACGGTTTCGCCGGCGCTTCAAGTCGCTGTTTCAGGAACGCGATCGTCTCGGCCCACGCCTGATCGGCGGCGCGCTGATTCGCGCCGTCGCGGCCGGTCTGTTGCCGCAGGAAGCCGTGACCGGCCTTTTCGTACACCTTCGACGTGTAGGTCTTGCCCGCGACGCGCATCGCGGCGGTCGTCGCTTCCACGGTCGAGGTGACGCGGGCGTCGTCGCCGCCGTACGCGCCCAACACGGGACATGCGATCTTCGCGAGTTCGTCCTTCGACGTCGGCGCGGTCCCGTAGTACACGACGGCGCCGTCCAACTTCGGTTGACGCGTCGCGTACGCGAACGACGTCGAGCCGCCCCAGCAGAATCCGATGCACGCGCTGCGCTGCGTCGCGGAGGGAAGCGCGATCGCGTAGTCGCGGGCTGCGTTGAGCCGCGCGGTGACCTCGGCCGCATCGAGTCCGGCGATTGCGGTGCGCACGGCGTCGCCGGTGAACGACTCGGTGCCGCCGCCGTTCGGACCCTTGCCGGAGAGGAGGTCGGGCGCGACCGCGATGAATCCCTCGGCTGCGAGCTGATCGGCGACGCCGCGCACCCAGTCGGTCATGCCGAAGATCTCGTGAATGACGATGACCACCGGCGCCTTCGTGCTGCGCTCGGGATACGAGACCCACGTCTTCAGCTTCACCGGCTTCGCGTCCTTCGCATCACCCGCCGGCAGCGCGATCTCGACCCATTCGCCGTGGCGCGGCGAATCAACGAGCGCCTTCGTCGCGCGCTCCGCATCGGGCGGAGGCGGAGGCGTCGCGGGCGCCGGAGCTTTCGCCGCGGGCGCAGCGGGTGCGGGCGTGGTTTGAGTCGGATTTGCGGCCGCGACGATCGCCATGGCGAAGGCGCAACCGACGACCGCGAGGCGCGCGAGCGTGCTAGTCATGGCGTCATTGTGCCCGAGGAGCGCGCCCGCCGCGTCGTCCCGCTACCTTGCCCGCATGCGTCTTGTCGAGGATCCCGAGGACCTCTCTCCCTCTACCGGCTGTGCGTTCGTCCCCACGATGGGCGCGCTGCACGAGGGTCACGCCGCGCTCATCCGACACGCGAAGGCGACGGGACTCCCGGTCGTGGTCTCGGTGTTCGTGAATCCGACGCAGTTCGGTGCCAACGAAGACCTCGACAAGTACCCGCGCACGCTCGACGCCGACATGGCGATCGCCGAGGCCAACGGCGCGTCGATCGTGTTCGTGCCCTCGCTGCATCGGGTATATCCCGAGGGAACCGCCGCAGCGACGGACCTTGCGGCGAGGGTACCGCTTCCCGACGTCGCGACGCGACCGGGCCTCGAGGATCGCTGTCGCCCCGGCCACTTTGCCGGCGTTCAACTCGTGGTCGCGCGGCTCTTCGACATGGTGCGACCGTCCATCGCGGTCTTTGGCGAGAAGGACTGGCAGCAGCTGAAACTCGTGGAAGCGATGGTGCGTATCGCCCACGGATCGACCCCGAATCGTTGGCCCTCACTGCGCATCGCCGCGCACCCGACCGTTCGCGAACGGGACGGGCTGGCGCTGAGCAGCCGGAATCGCTACATGCCCGCCGAGTGGCGCGAGCGATCGCTCGGGATCGCCCGGGCGCTTCAGGTGGCCCACACGGCGCAGCGGCCGTCCACCGCTGAAGAGCAGATGCTCGCGACGCTCAAGGCCCACGACTTCACGGTCGATTATGCGGTCGTCCGCGACGCGGAAACGCTGATGCCGGTGACCGGACTCGAGACTCGAACGCGAGCTTTGATTGCGGCGCGACTCACGTGGCCCGGCGGCGGCGTGCGACTGATCGACAACGCGCCGCTCGCGATTTGGCGCTGAATGCGCACGCCTCGCTGTTATCGTTTGTTGTCCCTGTCCAACGAGGAAACTCCATGAACCGTCGTACCTCCGCGCTGTGGCTCCTCGCCGCGCTGGCCGTCAGCCCGTTCCCGGCGACCGCTCTTGCACAGTCGGACTCGAAGCCCGACGGCGCGAAGGCCCGCGACGCGCGGCGCGACGAGAAGGAGCGGGCGAAGCGCTTCGAGAAGCTCGATCGCGACGATCGCGCGGCGCTCGACGCGGTCATCGGCTACGTCGCCCCGGAGTTCACCAGCAGCATCGACTGGATCGGCGACGCCGGTGCCCCGAGCATGAAGTCGCTGCGCGGCAAGGTCGTCGTGATTCAGACCTTCACCACCAAGAGCGGCGCGGCCCGAGCGCTTCCCGACAAGGTCGCGAAGGCGCTGGCCGACTTCAAGCCGGACGACGTTCGGATCATCGCGATCCACACGCCGGAGAACGCCGACAAGGCCGACGCGCAGCTCGAGAAGTCGAAGTCCGACGTGGTCACCGGCATCGATCGCGACGGGTCGTTCTGCGATCTCATCGGCGCGTACAAGAAGCCGGTGAACCTGGTGATCGATCGGACCGGCGACGTCAAGGTCGCGGGCCTCACGACGGACGGCCTCGTGGACACGGTGAAGGAACTCGTCGCGCAGCCGTACGACCCGGCGAACAAGCCCACCGAGCGTCCGAAGGAAACGTCCACCGCGCGCAAGGACTTCCCCACCTTCAGCACGCCCGTCGATCACGCGATCGACCTTCGCGGCAAGCAGGCGCCGCGCGTGCCCAACAGCGTCGAGTGGTGGTGGAACCGAAAGCCCGATCCGCAGAACCGGCTCGTCATCGTCGACTTCTGGGCGACGTGGTGCGGCCCCTGCAAGAAGGCCATTCCGCACATGAACGAGATCGCGAAGCAGTACAGCCGCGACGTCGCGTGCATGGGCATCAGCGACGAGGCACCGCAGGCGTTCGACCGCGGACTCAAGACGAGCGCGCTGAATCCAACGAGCTTCGAGTACGCCGTCGGGACCGATCCGTCGGGCACCATGAAGAAGGCGTTCGGCATCACCGCGATCCCGCACGTCGTCGTCATCTCGAGCGACTGGATCGTGCGGTGGCAAGGGCACCCGGACGGCCTCACCGCCGACGTCGTGAAGATGCTGATCGACGCGAATCGGAGCCTGAACGCAGGGACCGAAGCCGGCGATCGCGGGGATCGCTGGAAGCGCGACTCCAGCGTCGACAAGGACCGCGGCGGCGCCGGCAAGGGCAAGAATCGCGACTCGAAGAAGTCGTCGTGACCCGGTCCGCGTGGCTCAGAATTCCCGGCTGACCGTGCGCTCGGCGAGTTCGTGCAGCAGATCGCGCACCGGGCTCGGCTCGAGGCACGCAAGCTCGGCGCGGGCATCCGCGACGATCGTGACCGCGCGTTCGCGCGCCGTCCTGATCGCGCCGCTTCGCTCGGCCGCTGCCCGCAACCCGCGGTCATCGCGCCGCGCGATGGCCTCGAGAACGAACGCCCGTTCCGCGTTGCCGGCGTGCGCCAGGAGCAGGATCAGCGGCAGCGTCATCTTGCCCTTGTCGAGATCGCGCCCGAGGCTCTTGCCGACGACGTCTTCCTGGCCCGCGAGATCCAGCAGGTCGTCCTGGATCTGGAATGCGGTTCCGACCCCCATGCCGAAGCGATCGAGCGCCGCGACCACCGCAGGCGACGCGCCCGACAGGATCGCGCCGAACCGACAGCACGCGCCGACGAGCACAGCCGTCTTGCGTCGGATGATCTCGAAGTACGTCGCCTCGTCGAGGCTCGTGTCGTCGCGGTGCGCGAGCTGTACGAGCTCACCTTCGCAGAGCGTGTTGGTGACCTCGCCGAACTGCAGGTTGATCGAAGGATCGCCGACCTTCGAGCACAGGTGAAACGCGTTCGAGATCAGGAAGTCGCCGAGCATGACCGCCGTCTCGTTGCCGCGTAGCGCGTTGACCGTGGCGCCGCGACGTCGCGTCGACGCGTCGTCGAGCACGTCGTCGTGCACGAGCGTCGCCATGTGGATCATCTCGGCCACGCACGCCACCATCAGGTGACGATCGGAAATGCTCGCACGGGCCAGCGGCTCGCGCGCGGTCGCGAGCCCCGTGAGGATCACGAGCGTCGGCCGAAGCATCTTGCCGCGGTAGCGCTCGACGTGGCGACAGAGCGAGTTCACCGCCGGGAAATCGCTCGCCAATTGCCGCTCGAAGATGACTTCGGTCTCCGCGAGGCACTCGCGCAGAATGCCCGCGATCGACGGCTGGTGAACGCTCTCCAACATGGCGTCGATGATACGGGAGCGGGTCAATTCTCCGCGACGAGGTAGGCGATCCAGCCTTCACACGCTTCGCCCTTGCGCGTCGGGCGGAACACGCCGTTCCCCTCGCCGGTCGCATGGTTCGTCCCTTCCCAATACACGGTCACCGAGCGGAACCCGGACTCCCGAAGGCACTCCTGCAACTCCGGCAACGTCCACAACCGCCACTCGTACTTGAACGCCCGCCTCAGCGCGGTGCCGTCCGGAAATTCGAAGTCGATGTAGTTCACGACCTCACCGGAGATCGGGTTGTAGCTGTGTTGGTCCCAGACGTAGGTGAATCCGTCGAGGTCCCGCGACTCGCGTGTCTCGGCGAACGCGTCGCTGCCGCCGTACGCATCGATGATGAGCAGGCCATCCTTCGCGAGCGAGTCGTGCGCTCGGCGGAAGTAGGCGAGGAGTTGCTCGCGCCGCTTGAACAGGAAGTACGAGAAGTTCCACGCCGCGACCACGTCGACCGGCGGCGTCCGCACCTTCATCACGTCGTCGTTGCGGATGTCGAGTCGCGGGCGCTCGTCCGGGCCGAGCTTCACGAGATTGCGCCGCCGTCCCCACGCAAGCACCTTTGGATCGAGATCGACGGCGATCGCCACGTTCTTGCGCCGTCGCTGCACCCAGCCGACGCTCGCCGCGAACGTGCCGCAGAAGTCCTCGCGCAACGACGTCGCCACGCGCCCTCGATGCGACTTCATCACACGGTCGATGAACGCGCATTCCGACTCGACGTTCTGGACGGCCAACTCGTAGAGTTCGTGAGGATCGCTCGTCGCCGCCGTGCGCCAACCTTGCTTGGGGCGCTTCGCTCGCTTCGTGGCCATAGGGGTCGCGGAGTGTAGTGAGGCCCGCGCGGCGCGTCACCGATCGACGCGAGGCGCGGCTTCGGTCCCTACCCCGTGGTCCACTCGGCGAGCAACACGGCGAGATCCTCGGCGCCGACGACGCCGTTCGCGTCGAAGTCCGCGGCGGCGCTCGCGGCGACCGGCCCCCACGCCGCGAGCAGCATGGCGAGGTCAGCGCCGCCGACGCGGCCGTCACCGTCGAGATCCGCCGGCGGAGCGAGCGAACAGGTCGCCGCGGCCTCGCTCGCGCACACCTCGTCCCACGCGCTCAGGCAACAGAAGGGGTCGAAGGCGCAGACCGCGGAACAGCACGCCGCGTTCGAGCAGAAGGGCGATCCGTGCGGCAACAGGCAATGGCCCGCGCCGGGTTCCCCGCACGTCGGTACGCCGGGGCACGCGGCTCCGCACGCGAACGTCGCGTACGCGATGCAGAGTTCGTCCCAGCTCGTGTCACAGCAGTACGCGTCGGCGATACAGGCACACGACTCGATCGACGCGTTGGCGCACCCGCCGCTGCCCGACGTGCAACAGTCGTGCGGTGGCTGCCCGGGCTCGATCGCGATGTCGTCGATCGCGGCGCCGTTGGAGACCGACGATCCCGACGCGAACCGAAACTGCACCTCGGGCAGGCTCGCGAGCGGCGACAGGTCGAGCGCGGTCTCGACGCAGCCCGTCGTGCCTTCGCCGACCGTCGGCTGCCACGCGACGACCCACGGTCCCTGCGCCGTGCGATAGTCGAGGCGCGGTCCAAGCGATCCGGCGTTGCGTGTCCATCGGAAGCGCAGCGTCGGCGCGGGCATCGCGCTGAGATCGAGGCATCGCGTGATCGCCGCCGAGTACGGGAAGCCGGTGCCGAAGCGCATCGCCGGATCGCCGCTCGACGCGCACGCGCCGGAGATGGTGAGCGTCGGCGGCGAGCCCTCGCAGCTCTCGAAAAGCTGCGGGAAGAGCTGGCACACCGACGTCGTCGAATACGCGGTGCCGAAATCGACGCTGAACGCCGTCAGGCACGAGCCGCCCTGCGCGCCGCAGCTTCCGCAGCCGAGCGACGTCACCTCGTCGACGCACTGCGCGTCCCACTCGGTCTGACAGCAATACGGATCGACCGCGCACACGCACGCCGAGGTCGCGCCGTCGGAACAGCCGGCGAATCCCATGTCGCAACAACCGTGCGTCGCGCCGCAGCACGCGGTGACGCTGATCGCGAGATCGTCGATGGTGATTGCGGTCGTTCCGGTGTTGCCGTGATCGATCCGGAACGCGACGCCTTTCGCGCCGTTGAGCGGCACCGTGAACGACGCCGACGTGCAGGCGCCGCCCGTCGTCGCGAGCGTGCCTAACAGCGTCGGCGTCGAGAGCGAGCAGCTCACGGTGGTCGCGGCGGTCAGCCCGGCCTTCACCGTGGTGCCGGTCGTCGCGAACTGTCCGTAGCTGAAGCTGATCGTGACCGACGCGCATCCGACGTCGCCGACGTGCACCAGGATGACGGGATCGTCGGTCGAGGCGTCGAGCTTCAGCGCGTTTCCCGTCGGGCAGTAGTTGGAGCTCGTGACGGTCGCGCCGTTCAGGCACCACTGCACCGAGAACGAGCCCGACGACCAGTCGGGCGGTCCGGCGAACGCGTCGAACGCCGTCGTGTAGATCGGACACGTCGACTGCGCGAGCGACGCGGCGCTCACGATCGCGGCGGAGGCGCCGGCGCTGGCGGATTGAAGGCGACGAGGACGCATGCGTCGACCAGCGCCGTGGCGAGCGACGGCGGTCGATCTTCAGTGTGCGCCGTGATCGCGCCCTCGCCGCGAGAGGCGGAGCGACTGGTCGCGATCCGAGACCGCGCAGGCCGCACGATCGTGCGCGCCGCGCGGCGAGGTCCGAAAAGGTCGCGTGCGTCGTTCAGGTCCACGCGCCGAGCAGGATCGCGAGGTCGCCCGCGTCCACCACGCCGTTGCCGTCGAGGTCCGCCGCGCCGCCGTTCGCGCCCCATGCACCAAGCAGGAGCGCGAGATCGGAGGCGTCGACCACGCCGTCACCGTTCAGATCGCCGAGCACCGGCGGGCAATCGGAACGCAGCACGCGGAACTCGTCAACGCCCGCCTCGACCAACGATCCCGCGCCGAGATCGCGGGCAATGAACCGCACCCGCACGTTCGCCGTCGGCGCGACGTAGTCGGCGACGAGGAACGACTTCGTGACCCACGCGTTCGCGTTCTCCGTCACGAGTTCGAGCTGCGTCCAGTTGAGACCGCCGTCGCTCGAGATCTCGACCGGCATCGAGTCCGAGTTCGGGTTCGAGCCGGCGTTGTTCGAGTACCAACGGTCGTAGCGAATGACCGAGTCCGGAGCGGAGCAGTCGAGGACCGGCGACGTCAGCGTGGTCTGTCCGTTGTCGACGTCCGCCTCGCCGGCCTGGCCGCCGACCGATCCTTGCCCCGTCACGTAGCACAGCGTGCCGTTCGGCGAGCTGTCGGATTCCGGCTGCGCGATCGTGCCGTTCGGATCGACGCGCACCCACTGCCCAGACGTCGCGTTGTCCTGCGGCCCGCCGACGGTCCATCCGAGGTTCGTCTCGAAGGTATCGACGAACGAGACCACTTCGTTCACCGACGGCGCGCTGTAGAACTGCGCCGGCGCGCTCGACGGCGATCGCGCGACGCCCGCGTCGGTCTCGGCCTCGACGTAGTACTGGAGCGTCTGGCCGCACGGCGTCGCCGGCAACGTCGCGGTCCAGAGGTTCGTACCCGCCGACGCGAGCGGCGATGACTGGAACGCGGCGTTCGGATTCGTGCGCACGTAGAGCTTCGCGCCGCCGCTGACCAGTTGGCCGCTCAGCTCGCGAATCAACACCGCGAATTGCGTCGGTTGACCGGCGGTCACCTGCGTCGGCGCGCCGTTGGGCAGCGTGACTGACGCCGGCGCCTCCAGCGCGGTGAGGAAGCTCGTCACCGCGGCGTAGTTTTCCTGGCCCGTCGGAATGATCTGGTTCGCCGGCAGGATGAACCCGGTCTGTCCCGTGTCGCGCAGCTCGATCGTGTACGAGAGCACGTCGCGGGCGCCGTACGCCCAGTCGACGACGTTGCCCGCGGCCAGGTACAGCGTCGGCCCGATCGGACCGGCGACGTAGGGGGTACCGGTGGTCGCGAAGATCGCGTCGCGCATGCCGTTGCCGATCGACTGGAGCAGCGCCGCGTCGGGCGCGAGCGCGGTCGTGTAACCCCACGGCGACATCACGAGCTGACCGTACGAGTGGAAGTCGATGCTGCCGATGATCGTGGAATGCGCGAGGTAGAAGTCGCGCAGCGCCTGCGACTCGGGCTCGGAGAATGCGAACGGTCCGCGATAGGTTTCGTCAGACGGCAGCGCACTCGCGCCCGATCCGCCCCACTGGAAGCTCCAGTTTCGATTGAGGTCGACGCCGAACGATCCGTCGCCGTTGTTGCGACGGTTCTTTCGCCAAAGGCGATTCACGTCCCACGTGTACTGGTAGCCGTCGGGATTCGAGACCGGCACGAAGAAGATCTCGAAGTGCGAGAGGATCGACGCGACCGCGGGATCGGTGGATGCGTTGTCCACCATGCGGTTCGCGATGTACATGACCGTCATCGGGCTGATCCATTCGCGGGCGTGCTGGCAGCCGTTGAAGAGAATCGACGGTGCACCGGGCGCGGCGCTCGACACGCGCACGCCGCGGATCGGCCGGCCTTCGAGCGAGTTGCCGACGAACACCGTCGAGACGAGGTCGGGCCGCTGCGCCGCGAACTCGTCGAGCTTCGCGTCGATCTGCGCGAGCGTCTTGTAGTCGGCGAACCACGCGTCCGTTCCGGCGACGCCACCCTCGCCGCCCGCGGCGATCCGCGCCTGCTCCGAGGCGATCGCGGCGCCGACGTCGTCGATCAGGACCGAGGGACGCAGCCCGGCGCGGCGAAGCGCCGCCAACTGTTCCGCGTTCACTCGCACGTCGACCGGCTTGCCCACCTCGATGCCGTGGGACCACACGTCGTCGGTCGTGGCGAGCACGACCCGCATCTGGCGGACATCCTGCGGGACGACGCGAACGACCCTGTCGCCGCGGAAATCGGGCGAGCCACCCCACGCGAGAGACGCGCTCTCGGACAGGCAGGCGACGAGGACGACGGCGACCGACAACGCGGGCAACGGCAGGCGGAAACTCATGGCAACACGTCCGAAAATGAAGTCGGGGCGGCCGCCGGGATTTTGACACCCGCGACTCGCCCCGCGATGCTCGCAGTATGACACAGTTCTCCGACGCGACGAGCGGAATCTCCATGAGGCGCGCGCTGATAGCGGGACGATTCACGCTTGCACTGTCGATCTCGGCCGTCGCCGCGCTCGTCGGCTGCGCTCAGGAGAGCTATTACCTGCATCGGCCTCAGTCGCACGCCCCGTCGGACGCGGTGTTGCCGTGGAAGCCCGACGCGCCGCGCACGCTCGCGATGTTCGAGGGCGACACCGGCCGCATCGCGACGTGGTACGACCTGATGGAGGGGATCTGGTGGGCGGACGTCGTGTTCGTCGGCGAGACGCACACCGACATGGCGGGGCATCGCGTCGAGCTGGCCATCGTCGACGACACGCTGGCCGCGCACCCGGGAACCGTCGTGTCGATGGAGATGTTCGAACGCGACCATCAGGCCGCGCTCGACGAATACCTCGCGGGCACCATCGACCTCGCGGCGCTCATCGAACGCGCGAAGACGCGGCGATGGGAGTTCAAGGAAGTGCCCGAGATGAAGTGGGAGAACTCGTATCAGCCGATCGTCGATGCGGCCAAGGCGCAGGGCGCGCGGGTGGTCGCGTCGAACGCGCCGCGCGAGTTCACCCGCATCGCGAAGTCCGACGGCTACGACGCGCTCCGCGCGCTTCCGCCGGACAAGCAGGCGCTCTTCAACGTGCCGACCTACGTCGATCACGGGCGATATCGCCATCGCTTCAACGAGACGATGTCCGAGGAGAAGCTCGCGCCGAGCGCCGAGAAGAGCGAATACGACGCGATCTTCCGCGCGCAACAGGTGTGGGACGCGACGATGGCGACGTCCATCGCTCGCGAGCTCGACAAGGGCGCGAAGAAAGTCGTGCACATCGTGGGGCAATTCCACGTCGAATGGCGCGGCGGGATCGTCGGCCAACTGCGGGCGCTTCGCCCGCAGACGAAGATCCTCGTGGTGACGATCGTGCCCGACGACGCCGACGAACTCGCGCCCGACGACGCGGGACGCGCCGACGTCGTCATCTACAGCGGCAAGCGCCCGGAGCCCCCGACGACCGAGACGAGCGAAACCGAGCCCGCGCCCGAGTCGACGCCGACACCCGCTGGCGAGCAACCGGCGCCGAGCGGCGAGACGCCCGCGACCGACGCGCCAAGCGCGCCGGCGACGAATCCGCACCAGCCGTCACCGCATCAGCCGCCGTCGGGCGGTTGAGACGCCGCGCGGCGTCGGTCTCGACTCAGGAAAGCAGCCCGCGCAGCTCGTCTTCGGATCGGGCGATCGAGTAGAGCTTCTCGATTTTCATCATCGCCAGGAGCGCGAGCAGGTCCTTGCTCGCACCGTAGAGCACCGCGCGCCCGCCGTTCGCGACCGCCTGGTTGCGGAACGCGATGCACATGCCGAGTCCCATGCTGGACATGAACGTGACGTCGCTGAGATCGAGCACCATCGCCTTCAGGCTCTTGCCCGCAAGCTTGAGGAACGGCTGAACCTCGTCGGTGATGATCGGGCTCTCGCGCTGTCCCACCTGCGGTCCCGCTGGCCGAATCGTGAGGAACGGGGTCGCCCACCTGATCTCGACGAGCGTCGTCTTTCGGTGATTGGGATTGGTATCTGCGCCGGTGGTCATCTCATGCTCCGAAGAGCCGCGAGTGTAGCAGGCACTTCGGTTCGACTCGTGTACCGGATCGATGTGCTATCGCTTGCGACGTCGAGCGATCCGGGGCGTCACGAGCCAGTGGAGCCGAGCCCGACCGGCAGGCGAGTTCGCGGCGTCCATGTCGAGTTCGAGCAGCATGGCCGCGCCCTTCTTGAAGTCGATCGACAGGCGCGCAGGGTCGGCCGTCAGGAGCCATGACGCCGTCTGGGAAAGGTTCGGCTCGTGTCCGACCCAAACCACCACGCCGGGAGGGTCCTTCGGGAAGAGACGCTCCGCACGATGGACCACCGCGGGCTCGTCGGGCAGGAGCGCGTCGCACTTCTCGGGCAGCGGCCAGCGCGCGTGCTCGTGCAGCAGTCGAGCCGTCTGCCATGCGCGCGTGGCCGGGCTCGCGAAGACATACGCGACGTTGGTCATCGCCGCGCCGAGACGTCGGGCCAGCCGTTCGAACTCCTCGCGGCCGTCGGCGGTCAGCGGACGGCGCAGATCGTCGGGCCACGCGGCCGCGTCGCGTTCGAAGGCTTTGGCGTGTCGTACGAGAAGGAGCTGCATCACGTCGCTCGCGACTGAACCTACCACATTCCGCCGTCATCACGGTAGCCTTCGCCGGCGATGAGCACGTGGACGATCGCCAACGCACGGGTGCTGACGCTCGCGCCGCCCGGATGCCCGGTCGGTCCGCGACGCGGTCGCTGGCTCGGCGACCTCGGCGTGCGTTCGCACGGATGGGTCGAGTGCTCCGACGGTCGCATCGTCCGCGTCGGCGACGGCGAGCCGCCGACGCGAGACTACATCGACGCCCGCGGCCGGGTGCTGATGCCCGGGTTCGTCGATTGTCATACGCACTCGTGCTGGGCCGGCGACCGGTTCGACGAAGCCGACCTTCGCCAGCGCGGCGTGCCGTACCTCGAGATCCTCCGCCGCGGCGGCGGCATCATGTCGACGGTCCGCGCGACGCGGGCCGCGTCGCGAGAGTCGCTCGCCGCCGCCACTGCGGCGCGATTCCGTACCGCGGCGCGACTCGGAACGACCTGCATCGAGGCGAAGTCGGGCTACGGACTCGCGCCGCAGCCCGAGCTACGCATGCTCGACGCGATCGCCGACGCAGCGGCTCGCACACCGCAGCGGGTGGTGGCGACGTTCCTCGGCGCGCACGCGAAAGATCCGGAGAACCCGCGATTCGTCGACGAGACGATCGAAACGACGCTGCCCGCCGCGATCCGAGCCCACCCGGGCATCGCCTGCGACGCGTACTGCGAGGAAGGCGCGTGGTCGCTCGACGACTGTCGCCGCTACTTCGATGCGGCGCGGCAGCTCGGCGCACCGATTCGCGTGCACGCCGACCAGTTCCACTCGCTCGGCATGGTGGAGCTGGCGATTGCGCTCGGCGCCCGCAGCGTCGATCACCTCGAGGCGACGACCGATGTCGACCTCGCCCGGCTCGCCGCGAGCGACGCGATCGGCGTCGCGCTGCCCTGCTGCGGATTCCATCTCGACGGCCGATTCGCGCCGATGCGAGCGTTCGTCGATCGCGACGGCGCCGCGGCGATCGCCACCAACCTGAATCCCGGATCGAGCCCGACCGCGTCCATGCCGTTCGTGATCGCGCTCGCGGTGCGTCAACTCCGCCTGTCGCCCGCGGAGGCGATCGCGTGCGCGACGATCAACGGGGCGCACGTGCTGGGACTCGCAGGCGAGCTCGGCTCGATCGAACCCGGCAAGCGCGCCGACCTTCAACTGCTCCCGTCGTGCGACGAGCGCACGCTCGCGTACGAGTACGCCGCGCCCGGACCGGACGAAGTGTGGATCGGCGGAGCGCCGCTGAACTCGCTTCGCAACGTCTAGCGGGCAGTTCGCCCGCGCCCGTGGAAACGCCGCTCGGTCGCGGACGAGCGCGATCGCGATCCGTGGTGCGCACGCGCTGCGCTCGCGCCGCAGCCCGCAATTCGAATCGCGCGCTTGCCCGAAAGTCGCTCCTCGGCTCGACCGATCCCGGACACGCGGCCTTGTACCGCCTCCCTTGCTGAGGAGAGCTTCGCGTCTGCCGGGCGCTGCGTGGCGTCGTGGTCGACGCGTCACCGTTGACAGGAGCATCCATGACCACCCAGTTCTGCAACCCCACCACGAGCCAGTTCTGCGGCCCATTCACGGGCCCGAACGGCACCCAGTGCTTCACGCCCAACTGCACGCCCGGCTACGGCGCCAACTATGGCACTGGCTACAGCAACGGCTACGGCAACTACGGCACCAACTACGCGAACTGCGGCACCGGCGGCTTCGCCTCGAACTTCGGTTCTGGCTATTGCTCGCCCTACGCCGCGAGCTACGCGCAGACGTTCAATCAGTTCTGTCCTCCGCAGTTCGGCGGTTCGCCGTCGTTCAACGCGTGGAGCACGCCGTGGAACGGCTACGGCAACTGGAACTCGTGCCCGACGCCGACGAACTCCTTCGCTCCGTACGCGCCGTGGAATTGCTGCCCGACCGGCTTCGCCAACGGTTGGACTCCGAACACGTTCTACGGCTACGGCACGCCAACGCAGTTCGGCTGCAGCGGCGCCGCCTGCCCGGACTTCACCGGCAACGGCTGCTGCATGAACATCAACAACATGACCTGCGCGTGGACGCCGATGGGCTTCGTGCCCGTGGGCTTCGCGCCGACCTCGACCAACTCGTTCTCGCCGTGGTGCTGGACGCCGTCGAATACGACCGGCTCCTCGTGGGGCACCGCGACGCCGTTTTCGACGAACTGCTGGACCGGCACGCCGACCTCGACCTGGAACAACGGCACCTTCCCGTGGTACGGCACTCCGACCGCGACGAACTCGCCGTGCCCGATGCGCTTCACGAACGCGTGGCCGATGATTGCGAACCTCATGGCCAGCACGCCGTGGACCGGTACGGCCTACGGCCCGTGGAACTGCTCGCCGTTTGCCAACACGTTCAACGCGTGGAACGGCAGTTCGAACTTCGGAAACTGCGGCACGAACTGGCATCCGTTCGCCAACACGTTCGGCGGCAACTGCTACGCGCCGACGTACTGCTCGCCGAGCTGGAACCAGAACTGCACTCCGGCCTGGGCCAACAACTGCGCGCCGACCACCAACACGTGCTGGACTCCGACCGGCGCTCCGGCCTGGTGCCCGCCGACGACCGGCAACTACAACGCCTCTCCGATCAGCCCGTTCGGCGGGTTCGGCCCGACGTTCATGAACGGCACGCCGTACGGCAACAGCGCCGCGTGTCCGACCGGCTCGACCAACACCGGCATTCCGTCGTCGTTCGCCAACGTGAACAAGCCGTTCACCGGCGCTCCGTCCACCGGCTCGCCGAACTCGACGCAGAACATGACCGCCGGCAATCCGATGGGCACGAACGCCGCGAACTGCGGTTCGCCCTTCGGCAACGACAGCCTCTGCTGCCAGCCGCTCGGCCGCAACGCCGCGTGATTCATCGCTGATCGCTCAGCAGTGGACGGTCGCGCCGGGTGGAGCCCGCGCGACCGTCCTCTGTTCGTTTTTGGCGGTAGAGTCCCGCCTCATGTCCGTGCTGACCGAACACGACATCGAAGGCGCCGCAGCCGCGGCGGCGCGCGTCGTCGAGGTTCACCGCCGCCTCGTCGACTTCCTCCGGCCCGGACAGACCTTGGCGGAGATCGACGCGTTCGTGGGCGCCACGCTCGACTCCATGCGGGCGAAGAGCGCGTTCTACGGCTATCGAATTCGCGGGCACCCTCCCTTTCCGAGTCACGCGTGCCTCTCGGTGAACGACTGCATCGTTCACGGCACGCACGACATGACCGCGAAGCCGATCGAGCCCGGCGACGTTCTCTCGATCGACATCGGCGTGAAGTACCAAGGCTGGATCGGCGACGCGGCGTGGACCTACGCCATCGCGGCCGCCGACGACGTCGCGTTGGCGCTGATGCGCTGCGGCCGCGAGTCGCTGCGCCGCGGCCTCGAGGCGATGCGCCCGGGACGGCCGTTGATCGACTGGGCCAAGGCGGTGCAGCAGCACGTCGAGCGCGAGTGCCGCTTCCATCTCGTGCGCGGCCTCGGCGGCCACGGCTACGGCCGCGAACTGCACGGGCCGCCGTTCATCTCGAACGTCGTGCCGAGTTACCCCGGCGAATGGCCGGACGCGTGGAAGACATTCACACCAGGCATGCTCATCGCCGTCGAACCGATGATCGCGCTCTCGAGCAGCGAGACCCGGTCCAACGGCCGGGAGTGGCCGATCTTCACCGCCGATCGCTCGTTGAGCGTCCACTACGAGGCCGACGTCCTCATCACCGCCGAGGGCATGCGCGACCTCACCGCGGGGATGAGCGATCTGCCCGACATCGTCGGTCGCTAAGCGCCGCGAGCCGAACCTGAGCGAGCTCGTGGCGAAGATGACCGCGTCCGGGAAGTCGACGTCAAGACGCCGGCTCGTCGCGCCGATCAACCCGTCATGAAACGGCGCGATCGATACGACCTCGTGTGCCTCGGCAGCGGCCCGGCGGGTGAAAAGGCGGCGCTGATGGCCGCGTCGGCGGGCAAGCGCGTGGTGATCGTCGAGCGCGAGTCCGCGCCCGGCGGCGCGATGGTCAACACCGGAACCATCGCGAGCAAGGCGCTGCGCGAGACCGCGCTCCTCTGCTCGGCGTTTCGGCGCCGACCGATTCCCGGGGTGGGATTCGGCCTCGATCGCGGCATCTCGCTCCGGCGCTTCATGGCCCGCAAGACGCTCGTGCAGCTCGAGGAACACGATCGCATCGAACGCTCGATCGATCGCCAAGGGATCGACGTCGTGCGCGGCGTCGGTCGCATCGCGGGACCGAACTGCGTCGAGGTGCTCGGTGCGGACGGGCTCACGTTGGCGATCGATTGCGAGCGCGTGCTCATCGCGACCGGAAGCCGTCCGTCGCGCCCCGCCAACGTCGCCTTCGATCATCCGTCGCTCGTCGACGCCGACGGCGTGCTCGCGCTCGATCGCATGCCGCGCTCGATGGTGGTCGTGGGCGGCGGCGTCATCGGCACCGAGTACGCGTGCATCTTCGCGGAGATGGGCGTCGAGGTGACGATCGTCGATCCGCGCGACGCGCTCATGCCGTTCCTTGACCGCGAAGTTCGCGCAGCGCTCGCGGCTCAGATGCAGCTGATCGGCGTGCGCCTGCTTCTCTCGTGCGCCGTCGAGCGGATCGAAGCGACGGACGACCACGCAACGATCACGCTCAAGGACGGCCGCACGCTGGTCGTCGACGTCGTGCTGTGGGCGGTCGGCCGCGTCGGCAATACCGACGGCATCGGCCTCGAGAACGTCGGCATCGTTCCCGACAAGCGCGGCCTCATCGAGGTCGACTCGGAGTACCGGACCTCGGCGCCGTGGGTGTGGGCCGCGGGCGACGTCATTGGATTCCCGGCGCTGGCATCGACCAGCATGGAGCAGGGACGCATCGCTGCCTGCCACATGTTCGGACTGCCGTTCCGCGAGAAGCTCGCGGCGACCGTGCCAATGGGCATCTACACGATTCCTGCCATCGGATCCGTCGGACTCACCGAGGACGAGGCGCGGGCGAAGTCAATCGACGTGGTGGTCGGTCGCGCTCGATACCGCAACAACCCGCGGGGTCGGATGCTCGGCGACGATCAAGGGCTCTGCAAGCTGGTGTTCGACTCGCGCGATCGCAAGCTGATCGGGGCCACCGTGATCGGCGAGGACGCGACGGAGCTCATTCACCTGGCACAATCCGCGATCGTGTTCGGCGCCGGCATCGACTTTTTCGTCGAGGCGTGCTTCAACTACCCCTCGCTCAGCGAGATGTTCAAGTACGCGGCGATCGACGCGGCGCAGACCCTGGCCGCCGCTCAGCGCGTTGCCGCGTGAGGAATCGTTAGCCCTGCACGCGCTCGAGCCGGGCGTAGCTCAAGACGAGCGTCTTGATGCCCACGGTGCGGAACGCGACGCGAGCGCTTGACATCGCGCCGCGATCGACGACCTGCTCGACGCGCCCGACACCGAACAGCGGATGGCGCACCGTGCAGCCGACGGGGAAACGGCGGGCCAGCGACACCTCGCCGTACGCGTCGGGCTCGTCGTACTCGATCGAGCTGAAGTCGACGCTGTCGCGCAGGTCCTCGCGCACGACGTGGCGCGGCGGAATCTCGCCGACGAACTCGCTCTCGATCGTCGACATGCGAATGCCGCGCGTCGCCCGCGTGGTTGCCGAAGTCATGAGCAAGCGCCGCTCGGCCCGCGTCATGCCGACGAAGCACAGCCGCCGCTCCTCTTCGACGCCGTCCGTTTCGTCGAACGCACGCTGATGCGGCAACACGCCCTGCTCGAGTCCGGCGATCGCGACGGTCTCGAACTCGAGGCCCTTCGCCGCATGCAGCGTCAGGAGCGTGACCGCGCCGCGGTCCGCGTCGACGAGGTCCTGGTCGCTCACGAGCGCGACGCTCGCGAGGAATCCGCGCATCGCCTCGAGCGCGTTCGACGGAGGCGGTTCCGCGAGTTCACCCGTGCCGTCCGGCTCGGTCGCCGCGGCGCTCGCGGTCGCCGTCTCGCCGGCCCGCCACTCCGCGGCGGCGCTGACGATCTCGTCGCGATTTCGCTTCGCCTCGAGTTCCTCCTCGGTGGCGGTGTGGGGATCGATGGCGTCGAGCCCGCTCTCGCGCAGCACCTCCGCGACGAGCGGCGCGAGGTCCGCCGGCGGCAGCGCCGCTGCTCGCTCGCGCCATGACGCGAGCTTCTCGCCGAACGCCGCCACCGCGCGGGCCGTGCGCCCGATCGCCGCGGCGACGCGCTCCGGCCGCATGATGACCTCCCCGAGCGGCACGCCCTCGTCGATGGCGATGGCCTGGAGCTTTCGCACGCTGCCGTCGCCGATGCCGCGCGCGGGCACGTTGATGATGCGGCGCAGCGCGTTCTCGTCGGACGGATTGGCGATCGCGCGGAGATACGCGAGCACGTCTTTCACTTCCTTGCGATCCCAGAACGCGGTGCCGCGGGCGACGACGTACGGGATGCCGCGGCGCCGCAGCTCGTCCTCGATGACGCGCGACAGCGCGTTCATGCGATAGAGCACCGCCATGCGCCGCCACGCGCCGCCCGCCTTCTCGCTCTCCTGCAGGAACTCGCAGATCCGCTCGCTCTCGTGATGCTCGTCGCGGCAGCGGACGACGACGACCTGCGCGCCGTCGCCGAGCGACGTCGAGAGATCCTTGTGCTTGCGCCGCCGGTTGTTCGCGATGAGCCCGGCCGCCGCGCCGACGATGTGCGCGGTCGAGCGGAAGTTCTCCCCGAGCGGCACCACGACCGCGTCGGGAAAGTGCTGCTCGAAGTCGAGGATGTTCGACAGGTCCGCGCCGCGCCAGCCGTAGATCGACTGGTCGGGATCGCCCACGACGAAGAGGTTTCCGTGCGCTTCGGCTAACGCGTGCGCGATGACGAACTGCGCGTGGTTCGTGTCCTGGTACTCGTCGATGAGCAGGTAGCGGTAGCGCTCCTGAAGCGCCTTGCGCGTCGCCTGATCGGTCTTGAGGAGGTGCGCGACCTTCAGCAGGAGATCGTCGAAGTCGACCGCGTTGTTCTTCGCGAGCACGGCTTCGTACGCGCGATACGCCTTCGCCACCGAGCGGGCGTGGAAGTCGCTCGCGTCGCGGGTGAACGCGTCGACGCCGATGAGCTTGTTCTTCGCGTCGCTCACCCTCGAAAGCACCGCGGCCGGCGTGAAGTTCGCGCTCGCGAGTCCCGCGTCCTCGATCGCCTGCTTCATCGCTTCGCGCTGATCAGCGGTGTCGTAGATCGAATAGCCCTCCGCGAGTCCGGCCGCGATCGCGTGACGACGCAGGAGGAACGCGCAGAACGCGTGAAACGTCGACACCGTGAGCCCGCGACGTCCGGGCGCGTCGGCCGGAACGAGTTGATCGACGCGGGCCCGCATCTCCGCCGCCGCCTTGTTCGTGAAGGTCAGCGCGAGGATCTGCCACGCGGGAACCCCGAGTGCCACCAAGCGCGCGATACGCCGCGTGATGACGCGAGTCTTCCCCGAACCAGGGCCGGCGAGAACGAGCGCGGCCCCATCGACGATCGATGCGGCTTCCCGCTGCGCGGCGGTGAGGTCGACAAGAACGTCGTCGGGGGTGAATGCCATCGGGCCGAGTCTAGCGGTGGTTTGGACCCCCTCCAGCGGACCGGAGTTTTCTCCAGCCACCCGACGATCGCAGGCTCGTTCGAGGACGCGCTGCGCGTCGTCCAAACGCGCCTCGCAGCACGCACCGAATCGCCCCGTCGCAGTCCCCTTCGCAGTCCCCTTTCCGCGCGACAGCCGCCACCAGTTTTTCCACAGCGTCGACCAAGTAGCCGTCAGGCGAGAACAGCTTCTGCACACCGCATCGGAGAGCTAGCAAAGTGCGGAAAGCTCGCTACGCTCGAAGGTTAGGAATCGGTTGCCATGCGATTGCGAAATTGATGGCGCCAACCCATAGATTCTGTGGTCTTGTCTCTTGCAACCCCAACAGGTAGGGGTAGCATGCGTTCCGTTTCAAAGACCGCATTGTGGTGCGGGACGGCTTCATTTCCCTTACAGATCCCTAACTGAAGAACCGCGTCGGGAAGCGCCTCGAGAGGATGTCGAAGGGCACGCGAATGCTCGCCCATTGATGCCCGCGTTCGCGTTGCCATGAGCCTGTCGACCAAAAGGCTGATGCGCTGTTGCGCGTCGACGAGCCGCCCGCTTCGATTCGGTGTCCGAGTTTGACCTCGGATGCTCATCCCGACGGTGAGAGCAAGCCGCTCCCGATCATCGCGTCGACTCTCCTCCTCCCTTCCGCACGCCGACTGCTGTCGAGGCTCGCCGTATGAAGATCGCCCGTCGCTTCACGAAGACCGGCCAGAACGTTTTTGACGCCGTCGAGTGGACGCGCCGCTCAAGTCGCATTTCGAACTCCGACGGCTCGACGGTGTTCGAGATGAAGGACGCCGAGATCCCGGCGTCGTGGAGTCAACTCGCGACGGACATCGTCGTGAGTAAGTACTTCCGCAAGGCGGGAGTGCCGCAGGTCGATGCCGCCGGTCGTCCGGTCGTCGACGCTGACGGTCGGCCGATCCTCGGCGGCGAGACGAGCGTGCGCCAAGTGGTGCATCGTCTCGCTGGCTGCTGGCAACAGTGGGGCGATCGTTTTGGCTACTTCTCCAGCCGCCGCGACTCGGAAGCGTTCTACGACGAGCTCGCGTACATGCTGCTGAACCAGTACGCCGCGCCGAACAGTCCGCAGTGGTTCAACACCGGACTCAACTTTGCGTACGGCATCAGCGGCCCGGCGCAGGGCCACTGGGTCGCCGATCACGCGACCGGTGCAGTGAGCTTGGCGCACGACGCGTACTCGCATCCTCAGCCGCACGCTTGCTTCATCCAGGCCGTTCGTGACGACCTCGTCGGCGAGGGCGGCATCATGGACCTCTGGACGCGCGAGGCCCGCCTCTTCAAGTACGGCTCCGGCACCGGCACGAACTTCTCCTCGCTCCGCGGCGAGAACGAGCCGCTTTCCGGCGGCGGCAAGAGCTCGGGGCTGATGAGCTTCCTGAAGATCGGCGATCGCGCCGCCGGCGCGATCAAGTCCGGCGGCACCACGCGTCGCGCAGCGAAGATGGTGTGCCTCGACGTCGATCACCCGGACATCGAGGCGTTCGTCAACTGGAAGGTGCGCGAAGAACTCAAGGTCGCGGCGATGGTCGAGGGCATGAAGAACCTCGACCCGCACCAGCGCGACGTCGCGAGTCAGCTCGGACTCTCGCTGAACTACGACTTCAACGGCGAGGCCTATCACACCGTCAGCGGCCAGAACTCGAACAACTCGGTCCGCCTGACCGACGCGTTCATGGACGCCGTCGCCGCCGACGGCGAGTGGACGCTCTTCCGTCGCACCGACGGCAAGCCGGCAAAGACGATGAAGGCCAACGACCTCTGGCGTCAGATCACCGAGGCCGCTTGGCACTGCGCCGACCCGGGCGTGCAGTTCGACTCGACGATCAACGCATGGCACACGTGCCCGGCGGGAGGCCGCATCAACGCGAGCAATCCGTGTTCGGAGTACATGTTCCTCGACAACACGGCGTGCAATCTCGCGTCGATCAACCTGCTGAAGTTCTACGACCCCGCGACGCGCACGTTTGATCTCGAAGGCTACGAGCACGCGATCGGACTCTGGACGATCGTGCTCGAGATCTCCGTGCTGATGGCGAGTTTCCCGTCGAAGGAAATCGCAGAGCTCTCGTGGAAGTACCGCACGCTCGGCCTGGGTTACGCGAATCTCGGCGCGCTGCTCATGCAGGCGGGCATCCCCTACGACAGCGACGAAGGCCGCGCGGTCTGCGGCGCGCTCACCGCGATCCTCACGGGTCGTTCGTACGCGACGAGCGCACTGCTCGCCGCGGAGCACGGCCCGTTCGGCGGCTTCGAGGCCAATCGCGAAGCCATGCTGCGGGTCATGCGGAATCACCGTCGCGCCGCGATGGGGCTCGACCGCGCGTCCGACGAATGGGAGGCGCTGCGCATCCGGCCGGTGCCGATCGACCACGACCTCTTCCGCCGCGGCGCGGTGCGCCTCGGCAACGCGAACCAGCTCCTGCGCCACGCGACCTCCGCGTGGGACGACGCGGTGTCGTTCGGCGAGAAGTTCGGCTTCCGCAATGCACAGACCACCGTCATCGCGCCGACCGGCACGATCGGCCTGCTGATGGACTGCGACACGACCGGCGTCGAGCCTGACTTCGCGCTGACGAAGTTCAAGAAGCTCGCCGGCGGCGGCTACTTCAAGATCGCGAACCAGTCGCTGCGTCCGGCGCTCAAGTCGCTCGGCTACTCGCCCGAGCAGGTTGACGCGATGCTGACGTACGTGATGGGCGCCTTGAGCCTCGACGTTCCGCTTCCGGCGCGCGACGGCTCGGTGGGCGGCAACGGCGCGACGACGTTCCGCGACTGGCTGCTTGAGCACGGGTTCGGACACGACGACCTCGTCGTCATCGAGAACCAATTGCCCGCGGTGTTCGAACTCGGCTTCGCGTTCAGCGCGTGGTCGCTGCCCGCGGGCGCGTTCCGCGCCATGGGCATCGACGCCGAGACCGCGAAGAAGAACCCGAAGTTCAACGGACTGCGCCTGCTCGGACTCACGAACCGCCAGATCGAGACGCTCAATCGCGTGATCTGCGGAACGCAGACCATCGAAGGCGCACCGCATCTTCGCGACGAGCATCTCGCGGTGTTCGACTGCGCGAATCGCTGCGGCACGATCGGTCAGCGGTTCATCGCTCCCGAAGGCCACATTCGGATGATGGCCGCGTCGCAGCCCTTCGTCACGGGCGCGATCTCGAAGACGATCAACCTGCCGAACGAGGCGAGCGTCGCCGACATCGCCGCGTGCTACCGGCTGTCGTGGGAGTTGGGCCTCAAGGCGAACGCGCTCTATCGCGACGGCTGCAAGCTGAGCCAGCCGCTCTCGACCAAGTCGGACACGCAGAAGGACGAAGCCGCGTCGGACGATCTCGACAAGGCGGACGACGAGGAGTTGCTCGCGACCGCCGTCGACGAGAAGCGCGCGGAGTCGGCGCCGCGCCCTATCGAGCCCCCGACGGGGGCGCCGTCCCCAACCGCCCCAACGCCGGTGATCGCTTCCACCGAGGTAGCTGTGGCGGTAACAGTTGCGACATCGACCTCAGTGACGTCCTCCGTGATCATCCCGACGCAGGACCGTCAGGACTCGACTAACACGGCGGACGCCGCGACCTGCTGCGGCGGCCGGTGCTGCCAAGGCGAAGGCAACGGCGAGAACAGGACCGAGAGCAAGACCGAGAGCAAGACCGAGATCACCGAGTCGATCAGCATCGCGCAGACAGTGAACGGCGAGCCGCTCGCGGACCAACCGGCCCACCACGCGATTCCGATGTACATCGAGCGCGTCGTCGAGCGCATCATCGAACGGCCAATGCGTCGTCGCCTCCCGGACACCCGCGAGAGCATCACCCACAAGTTCAACGTCGCGGGCCACGAGGGCTACCTGATCGTCGGCCTCTACGAAGACCAGCGTCCGGGCGAGCTCTTCATCACGATGGCGAAGGAAGGCTCGACCATCGGCGGCCTGATGGACAGCCTCGGCACCGCGATCAGTGTCGCCCTTCAGTACGGCGTGCCGATCGAGAGCCTCGTCAACAAGTTCGCCCATCAGCGATTCGAGCCGATGGGTATGACGACCAATCGAGACATTCCGTTCGCGAAGAGCCTTGTCGACTACATCTTCCGCTGGATGGGCATGCAGTTCATCGAGGGCTATCGCGCCTCGAACGCACCGCATCGCGGCGGATCGAGCGAGGGTCACGGCGAGTCACGCACACTACTCGGCGGAGAAGGCGGGACAGCAGCGGGACGCACGTCTGCCCGCACGGAAGCGCACGTTCGCGGCCAGGAGGATCACGGATGGAATCCACAGTTGCACGACGGCGGTTCGGCCGGTCGGAGGGACTTTCCGAGTCCGTCCCACCACCAGCACACCTCGGAGCCCGGTTCTTCCGCTGGCTCCGCTGGGAGAGACTCCCATCACGAGGGGAGCCTCGGAGGCCGGATCTCGCCGGGCAATCCAACGGCCGCTTCGGTCGCCATGAGCCTCGACTCGATGAGGCCCGACTCGATGAGACCAGACTCGACGAAACTCGATCGTCGCGGCGATGGAGCTCGTGTCGATGGCTCGCACGATCGTGCGTCTGGTGGGGCCGCTTCGGCCGTGCAGGCGCCGACGGGAATGCACGCATCGGCAAGCTGGCAGACCACGCGAGCCGGGACTGCGTCGGCGACCGGACTTGATCCGTCGCGTCGACGAAGCCCGGGACGAGATGGAGAGGTCGATGCGTCGTCGCCCCTCACGATCGTCGCAACGTTGACCGAGACGACGACCGAGACTGCCGACGATCGCATCATCCGCACGTCGACGGTCGCCGTGTCCGCGCTCGACCAGTCGAACGCCGCGCTCATGGGCGACGCCCCGGCGTGCGACGGCTGCGGTTCGATCACCGTTCGCAACGGCACGTGCTACCGCTGCATGAACTGCGGCAACTCGATGGGCTGCTCCTGAGTCCATCGCTCACGACAACCAGCCGTCGACGACGTGTGTCGCACGTCGACCGGCAGACGAACCGCTCGCGACACATCTGATCGACAGGACGTCGATCGGAGCGGATCACTCAGGACGAGTGGATTGCCAACCGCTTGCGTGCGCATCGGACGCCGGATCACGAGGCCGAGCACCACCGACCCACGACAGCAGTTCACCGTTCTGGAGTTCTCTCGCTCACACCTCTGAAAACCCCACGAAAACCCCACGAAAACCCTGATCGACCGGTGGTATCTCCGACCCATCGGTCGTCTCTTCCCGCGATGGGAGGGCCACGCCTGACTCGCAGAGACGGTCGGCGAGTGGATGGACCCTCCTTGCACCGGTCGGGTGAACATGGACCTTGTCGATCCCGACCCCCCGCAGCCTCGGGGTGGCCTGATCGAGGCCGGTTCTGGCGACCCTCCCGTCGTGGATTCAGCTCCGCAGGACGGCACGGCGCGATGCCGCTGCCGGCTCTCGCGACTCGCAACGAAGGCACAGCCTGCCATCGGACGCGAGTGGCGGAGTACGCCGCAAGGATGCGGCGCGAAGCGACCGCGCTCGCCGCGGCGCTTTGGTGCAGACGGCACGTGTCGGGTCGTCCTGCGGAGTTTGAGCCACCATTGGGGCCGGCGTCCGCGCTGGCCTCCTCCTCCCTCCCCCCGTCGCGGCGCCCACCTCTGCGACGGGGGAACTTTTCTTTTTGGCGTGTGCTGAGACGCTCGCATCTTGCATCGCTCGCACGTCGCGGCGCACGCCTTCGAGCACGACGATGCGGCGCATCGCTTTCGCCTCGTTCGCGCGCATGCCAGAATGCGGTCATGCCGCGCCACGCCGTGATCGCGTTCGGAGTCCTTCTTCTCGGGCTTGGCGCGTGCAGCCACCATGCGAGCGACTCGTCGATGACTCCCGCGCCGTCTGCCGGTACTGACTCCTTCAACGCCGCCGCGTGCGACGCGTGGCACGCCGAGCGCATCGCACGGCTCACCGCGAAGGACGGCTGGCTCACGCTGATCGATCTCGCGTATCTCGACGACGGCGTCTGGCCGATCGGCCGCGCCGCCTCCAATCGGCTTCGCTACGAACACGCGACCGCCGATCGCATCGGCGCATTCCTCGTCGAGGGGAACCGCGTCAACTTCGCCGCCGACCTCGACTCGCACGGGCACCCGGTCGCGGAGATCACCGCGGACGGCGCCCCGATCGACACCGTGCAGCTCGTCGCCGACGACCAGGGAAAACCCACCGCGCTGCGCAATGGACCGCTGACGATCACGCTGGTGCGCCGCAACGGGAAGCTCGCGCTCCGCGTGAAGGACAACGACAGCGCGGTGCGCACGACCTTCGACGGGATCGACCGCTTTCCGTTCGATCCGACGCTCGTCGTTGAAGCTCGCTTTGTGCCTGCGACTGCGGGTGCGACGATCGACGTCACCAACGTCAAGGGCTTCGTCGATCGCGAGGAACTCACCGGCACGCTGCAGGGCACGGTGCACGGAACATCGTTCTCGTTCGCCGCAACCGAAGGCGGCAAGGGATCCCTCTTCGTCGTATTCGGCGATGCGACGAATCGCGTCACCACCTACGGCGGCGGACGATTCCTCGACGTCGCGATTCCGACCGGCGACGCGACGAGCGAGCAGACGGTGACGATCGACTTCAACCGCGCGTACAACCCGCCGTGTTCGTTCACCGAATGGGCCACTTGTCCGACGCCGGTGGCGTCCAATCGCCTCGCGATTCCGATCGAGGGTGGCGAGCGCGTTCCTGCCCGATTCCGGAGCCGGTCATGAACCTGCGACGATCGCTGCTCGCCGCGTGCGCGACGCTGGCGCTCTGCGCCTGCTCGACCGTTCACACGTCGCCGCGCTCGCCGTTCGAAGCGAGCGCCGGCGGGCAACTCTCGGCCATTCGCCACGTCGTCCTGGTGAAACTCAACGACCCGAAGCAGGCGGACGAACTCATCGCCGATATGGATCAATCGATCCCGCTCATCCCAAGCGTGATGAGCTACTGGCGCGGCTCGCCGTTCATCAGCGACCGCCCCGAGGTAAGCCACGACTACGACGTCGGCATGATCGTCGACTTCGCCGATGCCGCCGGGTACGACCGCTATGTCCGCGACCGGCGACACGTCGATCTGGTTGCGCGGTGGAAGCCGCGCGCCGTCATGCTCACGATCTACGACATCGCGGCGATCGCCGATCCGAGCCTTGCCGCAGCGGACCGCGCAAACAAGACCGCCGCGCCGTAGTCGGCGCGGCGGCGATGGTTCCGTTCGACAGCGACCTTATGCCAATTCGGGCGCGCGGTAGCGCCCTCCGGGCGCACACTCGCTCTGGCCATTTCACCGTCTTGTGAGATCGTGGATCGCGTCGAACAAATGCGATCCGTATCACTTCACGATGCGGGGCGTCGAGTCGATCTTGCCTTCGAGGTCGTCCGCCCGCTGGGTCTCGTCGGCCGCGTAGGTGCGCACGAGCGCACCGAGCAGATGGTCGAGCGCCTCGCGATTCGCGAGCTTTGCGATCTCACCGCCGCGCGTTCGCGCCGTCTGCACGGCGTCGGCCGCGGCGACCTTGATGCCCGACTGCTCGGCGAAGCGGCGCTGCGCCTCCGCGCGGGCCTGGTCGATCGTCTCCGGAAGGTCGGGCTGGCCGAAGTAGATCGGCGTCTTCGAGAGATCCAGGTCGACGGTGCCGTCGGCCTTCTTCGGTGCGGGCACGATCGCGACGAGCATGCCGCTCGCGTAGCCGATGTTGATCGGCTCCGCGACCTGCGCGCCGACCATCAACACCGGCTGCGCCACCTGACGTGGCCGCAGCAAGTCGCTGTCGGCACGCACAACGATGATGTAGCCCGCGTCGACCTGCGGCTTCTCGCGGCGGTAGTCGTGGACGTAGCTCTGGTCGAGCGTGAACGGCCGCGCGTAGACGAGTTCCTGGATCGCCGCGGGCGTCGCAGGAATGGGCGATACGTGGACTTCCTGCTTCGGCGGAGTCGCCGGTGCGCCCTGCTGGCCGACGTCGGCCACGAGCGAGCCGCCGAGGAAGACGGTCGAAGCGATCAGCCATCGCAAGCTTCGGTTGTTCATGGGTGGTCTCCTGTTCTTGCGTGGTTGAAGGTCAGTTCTTGTCAATCATGAGGTCGTCGATCGCAAGTCGTCCTTGCGTCGAGCCGGCACCCGCGCCGAACTGCAGACGCACCGTGGCGATCTTCGAGAGGTCTAGCCCCGTGCCGTCGGCGAGGAAGTCGCTGAGACGGACGCGGATGACCTCGTACTCGTTCTGCCAACCTGCGCCGGTGCCGTAGCTCGTGCGCTGATACGGCCGCTGCACGCCGCCCTTGTAGGCGCCGATGTTGATCGAGCTCGATTTGCCGTTCTCGTCGATGAGCGTCACGGTGAACGTCAGCGTTCCGTTCAAGGCCACCGTCTGCGGGTGACGCGTGCCCTGGGCAGCGCGAAGCGAGAGGTACTGGTCGCCGGAGAAGTCGCGCTGCGCCGGCACAACGGTGAAGTCGATCGACGCGGGCGACGTGTAGTCGAACGCGAGATCGCGCTCGGTGTCCGACGTTCGCCCGCGCACCATGCCGTTCTGAGGATCGCTCGTAACCCAGGTGAACGCCGTGTTGTTGTCGTTCATCAGGCCTTCGCTCGCGTTCGCGACAGTCATCGCGACAGCGCCGCCGGAGGAGCTCGTGCTGAGCGCGGTGTTGGTCTGGAAGTTGTCGATCACCTTGTTCGCCGGAGACGGATCGCGATAGTCCAGATCCGCGATCGTTGTCGATGCGACGCCGATCGGTCGCAGGTCTTCGTATTGGCGCCACAGGTATTCCTTGGCCGCCTGCTGGCCTTCGACGACGTACTTGACCAGCGAGAGGAACGCGCCTTTCGCTGCCGCCTGCGCCTCGTTGGTACCAATCGCGGTCCCGGTCGGCCCGCTGAAATCGTTGATGCCACAACAATTGAAATCGTTGTGATCGGCGCCGTGGATATACATCGAAGCCCGTTCGCCAAGTGCTCGCTCAAAGACGTTGAACGAGTCGGCGATATCGCTATCGGGGCAGCCGCAGACGTCGCCGTCGGCGGCACCGTAGATGAGGTGATACGGCACCGCGTGCGGGTTCGACGAAGTCGTGCCGAGGAAATCCGTCGGCGCGATGCTCGATATCACCTTGATGTCTGACAGCGTGTAATTCGTCGGCGTGTACGTGCCGTCGAAGATTCGGTCGTAGGCACGCACGACGCCCTCGCCGCCGCGGCTGTGTCCGATCCAGATGATGCGATGTGGGTCGATCTTGCCGGCGAACGCGCCGCCCGCGATCGAACCTTGCAGCGTGATGATCGCGTCGGTGTGCGCGAGCGTCGTCGTCGACGCGGTCTCGATGCCCGGCGAGGTGTTGTTCTGGTGGGCCATGACGATGTAGCCCCAGCTCGCCAGATGGTTGCCGATGTAGTCGTACCAGGTGTACTGGTGCCCGTTCCCGTGGCTGATTACCACGAGCGGCACCGCGTCCATCGATTGGATGTTCGTCGGGTAGTAGATGCGCTCGAGCTGGTACGACGTCGGGATCTCGACGTCATTCGTGTCGAAGCTCGCCACTTGCGACACCGCGAGCGGCCCGGGTGCGGTGAGCGAGACGACCATCCAGAATCCCGGTGCGTCGCCGCGTCCGTCGATGAAGTCGCCCGCGTCGAGGATGCCGTTGCGATTCATGTCGACGACGAGGTCGTAACCGCGGCCAATCGCAAGACCGTCGCCCGCGGGCAAGCCGCTCGTCGCGAGCGGACGCACGCTCGTCGCGAGCGTCGCGCCGAAGGTCACGACGTCGGGCGTCCCGCGCACGTCGCCGAGCGACGCGTTCGTGTCCCACTCGGCCTGCGTGCGGTTGGCGATGACGTAGACGTCGGCGGTAGCCCCCGCGACGCGCGGCTCAAGGGCCGGGTCGATCGCGACCGAGACCGTCGCTCCCGCATTGAAGCTCTGGACGTAGTTGGCCCAGGGGTACGAGGTCAACGGCAGGCCGGCAAGCTCGCGCTGCGTCGGCTCGGACGTCCCCGGACACGGTCCCCACGCTCCGAGGACGGCGCCCAGGTCGGCGGCATCGACAACGCCGTCGCCGGTGATGTCACCGACGCCGCTGGTTCCCCACGCTCCCAGGACGATGCCCACGTCTGTCGCGTCAACGACGCCGTCGCCTGAAAGGTCGGACGGACAGTCGGCTGCCATCACGGCCGAGCTGGCGAAGAAGCCAGTAGTCACGGCCCAAACGGCCGATAGAAGGTCTGATCTTCGAATTGTGCACCTCCGGAGAGACGTGCAACGTAGCCCGTGCTACGTACGACGCCACCCAAGACTAGACGATTAGCGCCGGATGTGACTGTCCTCACTGCAATTTGGCCGGCGTTCTGACCAGCGCCGCGCGTCGCGCGAGTCGGAGCGCAATCGGCTACCTTCGTGGTCGGACAAATCCCGCTCTCTCGTCGGCGGACCACTCCCCTCCCATGTCGATCCGAACCTCCATTCAGCCTCGGATTCTCTACGGAAAACCCATCTACGCGGCGGTGTGCTTGGCGATGGGAATTTGGGGTTGGTACGACTACGCGATCACCATCCCGCGGATGGAGAACGCGGTGGCCGAGCACGCACAACTGACGGCGCGCAAGGACGAACTCACCGCGAAGCGTGCCTCGGGCGGAACGCTGTCCACGGCGGAGATCGCCGACTACGAACGAGTCAGCGCCGAACTCGCCACTCGCTTCAAGGAGGCTCCGACGCCGCCGGCGAGTTATGACCGCGCGGTCCAGCTCTGGCTTTACATCATCGGGTGCGGCGTTCTCGGTCCTCCGATGTTCCTGTGGCCGCTCTTCCAGGCGATGCGCCGGAAGTACGAGCTCGACGACGACGGCACGCTTCGACTGCCGGAAGGGACCTGCAACATCGACGAGATCAAGTCCATCGACATGAGTCGTTGGATGTCGAAGTCGATCGCGACCGTGACGCTCCCCAACGGCGCGACCTCGACGCTCGACGACTATCAGTTCAAGAACTTGCACCTGATCGTCGGCGCAATCGCGCATCGCCTGCATCCAGACGAATGGACGAGCGAGGCGAAGCAGGTGAAGGCAAAGCCCGCTGAAAGCGATGCGGCGTCGCAGGACGCGACGACGCCGTCGTAGGCGCCGACCGAGCGGCGTCGCAGGCGAGGCGGCACGGTTCGCTATAGTGGCGGTCCCACTCACCTCGGGACGACGCCCGAGGAAATCGGAGCCGCCGCATGGCACACGCGATCAACGAACCGACGACGGCGATCGAGAAGCAGGACCGCTGTGCCGACCTGCCCCACCGTCCTCGCGTGCTCTTGGGCAAGATGGGCCTCGACGGCCATGACCGCGGCGTGAAGCTCATCGCCCGCGTCCTGCGCGACAGTGGCGTCCACGTGATCTACTCGGGGCTCTGGCAGACGCCGCGCAGCTTGGCGATCTCCGCACGCGACGAAGACGTCGACGTCATCGCCGCGTCGATGATGAGTAACTCCCATCTCGTGCTCGTGCCGCGCCTCGTCGAGGAGTGCGCCAAGGTCGGTCGCCCCGACATGACCATCAACGTCGGCGGCATCATTCCGCAGGAAGACGTGCAGGCGCTCCTCGATGCGGGCGTGCATCGCGTGTTCCACACCGGAACGTCGATGGACCAGATCGTCGACAGCGTGCGCCAAGCGACGAAGCCCTACGGCCCGCTCGCGAGCCCGAACGCGACCGCGCAGCTCGCGCGCCGGCTCTCGTTCGCACACGCCAAGCACACGCCGAAGGACGCACCGCGCCGACGTCCGAAGCAGGTCGTGGGCATCACCGGTTCGCCCGGCGCTGGCAAGAGCACGCTCGTCGCCTCGATGGCCAGCGAATCCGTGCGTCGCGGCGAGAAGATCGCGGTCGTTGCGTTCGACCCGATGAGCCCGATCACCGGCGGCGCGCTCCTAGGCGATCGTCTGCGCGTCGACTTCAACGTCGTCGACGAAGGCATCTTCTACCGCTCGCTCGCGATCATCGGCGAGGACTACTCCACGCTGCCCGACATCATCGAACTGATCGGCGGCGCGGGCTACGACAAGCTCATCATCGAGACCGTCGGCGCCGGCCAGAACGACGTCGCCATTCGCTCGTTCGTCGACCGCACCGCGGTCGTCGTCGTGCCCGGCATGGGCGACGCGGTGCAGATGGACAAGGCTGGCATCCTCGAGATCGCCGACGTGTTCGTGGTCAACAAGGCCGACTACGCGGGCGAGGCGAAGCTCGTGCGCGAGCTCATGGACATCGCCTCGGGCCGCACGATCCACGAAACGATCGCGACGCAGGGCAAGGGCGTCGTCGAGTTGTTGGATGGGTTGTTCAGGTAGCGCGGCGCTCCTTCGCGCCGGATTGCTCAACACGGAGGCCGGAGGCACGGAGGGCACGCGGAGGAAGGGCGCGTTGGGTCGCGATCCTCGCGCGACGCGCGATCGATGTTGCCACCCAACTCGCAAGTGCGGAGGACCAACTGTTAGGCCGAGCGCGCTCGGCCCATGTGATCCTCCATCACGCGCAGCGTGGGGGAGGTGGCATCGCGCAGCGATGACGGAGGGGGACGCGCGATCGACGGGCCCCTCCGTCGGCTGCGCCGACACCTCCCCCGCGGACGCGGGGGAGGCGAAGTTGTTCGCTCGGCGGCAAGGCTCCAACATCTGATCCTCCCTCACGCGCAGCGTGGGGGAGGTGGCATCGCGCAGCGATGACGGAGGGGGTGCGCGGTCGACGAACCCCCTCCGTCGGCCGCGCCGACACCTCCCCCGCGGACGCGGGGGAGGCGAAGTTGTTCGCTCGGCGGCAAGGCCGGAACATCTGATCCTCCCTCACGCGCAGCGTGGGGGAGGTGGCATCGCGCAGCGATGACGGAGAGGGGCGCGCGGTCGACGAACCCCCGTCGGACGCGGACGCGGGGAGGCGAAGTTGTTCGCTCGGCGGCAAGGCTCCAACATCTGATCCTCCCTCACGCGCAGCGTGGGGGAGGTGGCATCGCGCAGCGATGACGGAGGGGGCGCGCGGTCGACGAACCCCCTCCGTCGGCTACGCCGACACCTCCCCCGCGGACGCGGGGGAGGAGAAGTTGTTCGCTCGGCGGCAAGGCCCCAACATCTGATCCTCCCTCACGCGCAGCGTGGGGGAGGTGGCATCGCGCAGCGATGACGGAGGGGGCGCCCCCGACGTCCGGAACTCACGAGGAACCGTGGCCCCGCGCCCGAGCGTGGTGTACGCGGACGCGGGGAGGAGAAGTGTTGCTCGGCGGCAAGGCCCCAACATCGATCCTCCCTCACGCGCAGCGTGATGGACAGGCGACGCGCCATGACGGCAGGCGACGTCCGGAACTCACGAGGAACCGTGCTCACGTGGTCGCGATGGGTGGCGCCGTCGATCCACGCGCGGCATCGCGGGAGCGTGAGACCGCCATGACTCGCAGGCGATCAGCGCACGCTCTGCTCACGCTCGCGATGGCGGCGCCGTCGATCCTCGCGGCATCGCAGATCGCCAGCGCGCAGTGCCGCTACACGGCGATGTTCGTGGCCGACTACCAATGTCCCGGCTCGTGGTCGGAAGAGGCGTTCGTCGGCACGCGGATCAACGCGCACGGGACGTGGGCTGGCTACCGCCGGCACTGCCCGCCCAACGACAGCGTGGACGTGCCGGTGGTGTGCGGATTCGGGGAGACGCCCGTCGAGTTGCCGCTTCCGCCGGGCGTGGACAACGCCCAGGCGCTCGGCATCAGCGACGACGGCGTGGTGGTCGGGCTCGTGTGGCCTCTCCAGACCTACGGCGCGATCTGGATCGGGGACCGCATCGAGATCATCCCGCCGGGTCCGGGCGGGCTCGACAGCGTGGCGAACGCGGTGAACTCGTCGCTCCAGGTGGTGGGGACGCGGGGCGTGGGGCGCGCGAGCGTGGACCACCATGTCGCGTTCGTGTGGCAGGCCGGAACGCTGACCGACATCCCACCGGGGACATATCACGACAGCAGCGCGCTTGACATCTCGAACTCAGGCATCGTCGCTGGCACGATGGGTGATGTGTTTTCTGGCGGGCGCGGTTTCCGCTGGAGTTTCGGTAGAGCGCAGATCCTCGCGCCCCTCGACGGAGCGAACGCGAGTGCGGCGCACGCCGTCAACGACAGCGGCGTCGTCGTCGGGGCCTCATTCGTTGCCAATACCGATCCGCCCAGCCTCCGCGGGATGCCGACCCGATGGACGGTCCTTTCACCGGAACCGCTGCCTGAGGATCCTGCATACCAAACCACGCTCGCGTTGGCCATCAACGATGGAGGCACCGTCGTCGGGCAAGCGGTTGTCCCCGTCGACCCGTCGATCGTGCAACCCCTCGTCGCACTCATTTGGTTGGACGGCATGCGCTATCGGCTCCAGGACCTTGTCGACGGACAGGAAACGTTCTACTGCTTTCAGGCAATTGACGTCAACGACACGGGACAGATTCTCGTGCGAGCGCAGGGCGATGCCGGATTTGGACTCTGCATTCTGACACCGCGCGATCGTCCTGCAGCAGATCTGACGGGGGATTGCGCGGTGGACGGCGCGGATCTTGCGGTTCTTCTCGGCGCGTGGGGAACCTGCGTGAATTGCCCCGCGGACCTCGACGGCAACGGCGTCGTCGATGCGGCCGATCTCGCGGTGCTCTTGGGCCACTGGAGCGCCTGAGGGCGGCGGGCGCCATCGCTTCGGACAACGAGGCCCGGTTCGCACCGAAGACCGGAGGCGCACGCGCGCGATCATTGCGCTGCATCGCGGTCGGCTGGCCGATCCAGCGCGTCGAGGTCCGCCAAGTCCTTCGGCCGCGCCGCCGCCCGCTTGTTCGTGCGCAGGTCGTCGAGCGTCAACATGCGAACGGGAACGCCGTCCAGCTCGACCGATTCCGATCGTTGGAACGCTTCGCGGAAACGAAGGCCCGAGACACCGGTCAGCAATTCGATCCGTACCGGCGGAACGCCCATTCGCACGATGCGATCCGCTGCCGCGAAGAGCGCATGCGTCACTTCCGGCAGCTCGAAGCCGAATGCCTTCAACGCGGCAAGGAGCGCGTCGATGTTGCGGTCATCGTTGGCGACCCACAGGTCGAGGTCTCCAGTCGCGCGAGGGTGCCCGTGGTATGCCACCGCGTACCCGCCGACGACCATGAACTCAACGCCGGTCGAGTTGAGCAACCTCAAGAACTCTTTGAAGTCGTCGGCGAGGTAGATCGCGCCCATACATCATCTGCCTGAGGTGCTCGAGCGCCGCGATGCGCTCTTGCGGAGATCGAGTCAGCCAGTATCGCCGGTCGTCGCTTGGATCCTCGAGCTTGCCGACCGTCAATCGGCTTCGGTCGAGCGCGAATTCGCCTCGCGGATCTCTACCCGATTCTGGATCCAACATGCGGAATTCCTCACAGCTCGACCATCACCATGTCGCTCTCGACGCGCTCGTGCTCGCTCGGCGGCTGATGGGTCGACGCGAAGCCTTCCAGGCCCGCGACCTTCGCCATCGCGGCCCGCGTCGCCGCTGCATCGAAGAGCGACGGGTTCGTCCCGTTCCATGCGCTCAGGAGTTCGATCGCCATCTGCCCTTCGCCGCGCACGTACTCGGTCAGCGGAATGGCGGCAGGGAAACTCTGAAGCCGGTTTTTCGCGTTCTCGAACGTGCCGGCCTTCTCGGCCCACGTCGCCGCGGGCAGCACGATGTCGGCCTGCGCGGACAAGGCGCTCGGCAGCGTGTCCATCAGGACGACGAACGTCTTGGCCAGCGCCCGCGACAGTTCCGGCGTCACCCACTCGCTCGGATAGTTGCCGGTGATGATCGCGGCGCCGTAGTGCGCTCGCTGCACCTCGCTCACGAAGCCAGCGAAGTCCTCGACCTTGCGACCCTTCGCGAGGGCCTCAAGCACGCGACGCACGCCCCGCGCGTTGGGCGCCTTCTCGGCGTACACCGTGAACTCGCCGGTTGGCGTCTTGAACGTCTTGTCGGCGCCGTGCTTCGGGATCGGTCCGACCGCAAGCAGTGCGTTCGGGTCGACGGCGAGCGCGTACTGCGCGAGAAGGAACGCGTCCTCGCACGTCAGCATCGGGCTCACGAGAAGCGCGAGCTTCTTGTTGGCGATCGGTCCAAGCGCCTTCATCTGCGCCTCGACGTGCATCAGCGCCGATTCCCACGCCTCGCCCGCTTCCGCCATCTCGAACGGCTCGCCGCCCTTGATCCACGGCAGCGCGAGTCGATCTTCGCGGTGCACGAACTTCCAGCCGTAGCGCACCTCGTCGGTGATCCACCACGTGTTGACGTCGAGGTTCGTGCGTGGCTTGATGCGATAGATCTCACCTTCGTTGTGTTCGATCCAGATGTTGTCGCCGCTCGCGGTGATGCCGTCGATCGTCGGTGATCGCTTGAGGTACCACACGCGCTGCTGGAACAGGAAGTTCTTGTCGAGGAGCGCGCCGACCGGGCACAGATCGACGACGTTGCTCGCGAGCTCGTTGTCGAGCGCCATGCCCGGGAACACGTCGATCTGCTCCAGCGATCCGCGCCCGTCGACCATGAGTTCGCCGGTGCCCGAGATCTCGCGGGTGAAGCGCACGCAGCGCGTGCACATGATGCAGCGGTCGGAGTAGAGCAGGATGTTCGGCCCGACGTCCTTCTTCGGCTGCTTGATCTTGTCTTCCTCGAAGCGGCTCGCTCCGCGGCCGTACTCGTACGAGTAGTCCTGGAGCCCGCACTCGCCCGCCTTGTCGCACACCGGGCAGTCGACCGGGTGATTGATGAGGAGGTACTCCATCACCGCCTTCTGGTTCGTCTCCGCCTTCGGGCTGTCGGAGTAGACGACCATGCCGTCGCTCGCGGTCTGCTGGCACGTCGGCACGAGTCGCGGGATCACCTCGAGCTTGCCGGTCTTCGGATTGGGTGTCCAAATCTCGGCGAGGCAGATGCGGCAACTCGCGACGACCGACAGCCCCGGGTGGTAGCAGTAGTGCGGGATTTCGGTGCCGTTGGCGAGCGCGACCTCGAGGATCGTCTGACCGGGCTTGAACTCGAACGTCTTGCCGTTGATCGTGAGCGAAGGCATGGAGGCGGCCGCTTCCTGAGTCAGCGAAGGTGGACGGACTGCGAAGGGCCGCGATTGTACGGGAAACCTCGGCCGACTCCGGGTCGCGTCGGACCCGAGCGGACGCCCCGCGCGGCGCCTCAGTCGAGCTTCACGACGACGTCGTCCGCGACGAACGCGATCACCGTGGAAACGTCGGCGGACCGCACGCCGAATCGCTCCACCACGGCGTTTCGATAGGCGTCCAGTTGCGCGCGATACCGCTCCGCGCGCCGACGAGGATCGTCGCCGCCGAGCGATTCGGTCTTGAAGTCGACGATCGTCGCCGACTCGATGCGCCCGCCCGCCCCCGCGAGCACGAGTCGATCGATCGCGCCGCTTTCGATGCGCTCTTCGGCGTCGAGCCGCACGTATCTCCACTCGCGCCGGACCTCGGCGTTCGGCGCTGGGCGCGTCAGCATCCTGCGCAGCTCCGGTCGCGACATCGCCGCGAGCACGTCGCGCGCGAGCGTCGCGAGCCTCGCGCGCTCGACGTATGGCAGTTCGCTCGCCGCCGCTGCGACGAGTTCGGGCTCGCTCGGCGCGCGTTCGTCGATCCACTCGACGCAGGCGAACATCGCGTGCATCGCGACGCCTCGTTCCATCGCAACCGCGCGAGCACCGTGCCGCTCCTCGTCGATCGCGTCGACGCGCGATCGCTCGCGCGCCGAGGCGCTCGTCGCGCGGAGCGCACGCAGTCCCGTCGACGGACGCAATCGAATCGGCGCCGCGGAGTCCGCCGCATCCGGTGTCGGCGCCGACTCCTCCGGCTCGTCCGGCGCGATGACTTCGCCGGTGTCCCACGCGACGCCGGGCGCGACGGCGTTCGCGGCCCACGCGGCGCGCAGCACGCTGCCCATCGTCGAGTTGAATGTCGGCGTGCCCTTCTCAAGGCTCGGCGGCGCGATGATCGCGACGACCTCGCGCTTCGCCCGCGTGAGGGCGACGTACAGCGTGCTGAGGAACTCGCGATACGCCGACGTGCGCGCCGACGCGATGAGCTCCGCCCACGCCGGATCGGCGGTATGCAGCCAATCCGGCGGCCAGCGCAGCAGCCGATCGAATGGGCCGATGACGCCGCTGCGGTGCGACGCAAGCGGCGGACTCGCCCTGAACGGCTGATCGAGATCGCACAACACGGTGATGTCGAACTCGAGACCCTTCGACTGGTGGATGGTCATCACCGAGACGCGGCCGCTGCCGGGCTGATCGACGTCGCTCGCGCGGAGCGCAGCCACGACGTCCCCGGGACGCAGCGGTCTATCGGCGCCGTCGTACTCGGCCGCAAGCTCGACGAGCGTCGCGATGCGCTCGGCCTCGCGCGGATCGACGTGGGCCGAGATCCGCGAGGTCCACTCGCGCAGCGTCTCCGCGTATCCGTCGCGCTCGATCTTCTCCCGCAACTCGCGACTGCGCTGTCGCCGTCGCTCCGCGTGCTCCGCGCGATGGTCGTCGCGTCCGATGCCGACGACGTCGCCGAGCGGCGAGTGCGCGACATGGAACGCCGCGACCGTGTGGTCGGGATGATCGGCGAAGACGAGCGCGTCGATCAGCGCGTTGACCGGCGCCGCGTCGAGCAACGAGCCCTTGCCGCGGGCGCTGGCCGGCACGTTCAGCTCGCGCAGTCGATTGAGCACGTACGACACGGACACGTTGCGCCGCGCCAACACGCCGATCGACGCACCGGGACGCGCCCGCGCGATGGCCTGCACGAGATCCGCGGTCTCGTCCATCGTGCGGGCCCATTGCTCGCGGGAGTTCGACCGGCCGACCTTCGTCGCGAGGCGCAATACGACGCGACCCGCGAGACCCTTCGAATGCGCCACGTGCGGTTCGTAGAACTCGAGCCACTTGCGCACGGCCTCCTGCGCCGCCGCGTCGTCGGGTACCGCCGGATTGCGGACGAGCGAACCGAACACCGCATCGACGGCGTCGAGCACGACCTGCGACGACCGGTACGACACCGCGATCGACTCGTCGGCGATCTCGACGCGGGCGCCGTTCTCGTGCACGAGCGCCGGCAGATCGCCGAGGATCTCCGGTAGCGCGCCGCGCCAACCGTAGATCGACTGCTTGATGTCGCCGACGACGAAGAAGCTGCGCTCGTTCGGATCGCCCGCGACGATCTCGCTGACGATCGGGCGCAGCGCCCGCCACTGGATCGCGCTCGTGTCCTGAAACTCGTCGAGGAGAAGATGACGAATGCGGGCGTCGAGACGGAAGAAAAGCTCCTGTTCGTCGGGCCGATCCGCCGCGGCGGCGATGGCGAACACGAGATCCTCGAACGTGACGAAGCCGCGCTCGCGCTTGATCGTCGCGTAGGCGTCGTTGAACGCGGCGACGAGTTCGCCCGTCGCCTGGGTCCGTCGCCCGTACTCGTCGTATCCGAGATCACGGGCGTACTCGACGAGATCCGCGTAGACCTCGTAGATCCGCTGCGGAATCTCCACGCGGTTGTACGTCGACTCCCCCGCCGCGACCTTCGCGCCGATGCCCTTCGTCACCACGACGCTCCACCGGTCGAGATCGGTCGCCGGCGCGTCGGCGAGCGCCGCGCGCAGTGCCGCCACCGCCGTGTCGATCGCCTTCGATCCGATCGGTTCGATCGCTGCGAGCTTCGCACGCACGGCGTCGGCCCGCGCCTGCGACGGCCGCTCGTGATCGGACCAGCGCCACGCGCCGTCCTTCGCGTCGCGCCCGGTCGACGCGACCTGCTCGACCGCGCGGGCCAGCGCGGTCGCGACGCGGGCGCTCGGATGTCCGCGAGTCAGCGCCGCCAGCGTCGCGACGACCGATTCCGCGGCGCTGCTGGCGAGCATGCGGGCGATCGCGTCGTCGCGCAGCCGCTCCTCGTCGACGACGTCGGCGATGCGAAGGCTCGCGGGGAATCCGAGCTCGGGCGCGAACGCCATCACCGCCGCCGCGAAGAACGAGTCGAGCGTGCGCACGTGCAGGCTGTCGGGATCGCGGGCGATGCGCTCGAGAAGCGCCATCGCTTCGGCCTCGCTCGGCGCGGGCAGCGCGCTGCCGATCGTGAGGAGTTGCCGCTCCTTCGCCGAGGTCGCCGCATCCGCGAGGCGCCGGAGCACGCGATCGCGGATCTCCGCGGCCGCGGCTCGCGTGAACGTGCTCGCCAGCACGGTCGACGGGTCGTTCACGCGGCGCAGGAGGTCGATCACTCGCGCCGACAAACGGAACGTCTTGCCGCTGCCCGCCGACGCGAGGATGCGCAGATGCCCGGCGCGCGAGTTCATGCGTCGCTCTCCGCGACGCCGCCTGCGTCGCCGCTCCGACCGCCGAACACCGGCACCTGAAGAATGAAGCGGAAGGGATCGTCGTCGCTCGCCTTGCCTGCGACCGGGAATGTGCCGGCGCGAATCGACTGCGCGACGTTGAGCGCCGTCGCCCACGCTTCGGCGTGCTCCGCTTCGGTGAAGTCCAGTTCGATCCAACCGTCGAGCGCTGGATCGAGCGGCAATCGCACGTAGCCGACCTCGATCGCCGATGCGTCGACCTTCAGCGCCGCGGCCATGAAGCGCCGGTACAGCGGCAACTGCAGGCCGATGAACGGGCCGTCGCCACGCTCGCCGCCGCGATGCTCCTCGCGCGGCGCGCGACCGGCGTCGCCCGTCTTGTAGTCGATGATGCGATAGCGTCCCGACGGCTCGTGCAGGTCGATCCGGTCGATGCGTCCACGCACGAGCAGGCGACGCACGCCCGGCGGCTCGATCGCGGATTCGCGCGGCAGCCAGCGCTCGCTGTCGACGATGCGCCATCCGGCAGCACGCGTCGACGCCTGCCACGCGGCGAAGCGACGGAGTCGTTCCCGCAACGTCAGCACCTGAAAATGAACGGCGGGAAGGAGTCGCGAGCCGTGCGCCTCGATCACGCCGTCGTCGAACGCGCGGAGGATCGCCGACTCGATCGTGCGGACGCTCGTGGCGTCGCGGCTCGCCTGGTCCTTGGCGAATCGATCGAGCGCGCCGTGCACGAGCGAGCCGAGATTCATCGGATCGAGCTCGCGCACGTCGTCGTCCGCCTCTTCCAGACGCTCGACGACCTTCAGCCAGAACCGATACGGACATTCGAGGTAGTCGCGCAGCGCCGTGACCGACACGCTCTCGATCTCGCGCGCCCGCTCCGGAACCTCGGGAATCGTGAACGCGCTCCGGCTGCCGCTCGTTCGCCGCCAGCGGCGCGAGCGGGTCAGCGCACGCGACGGGTCCGCCAACGCTCGCACGCGATCGGCGAGCGATTGCCCGCGACATCGCGCGAGCAGCGGGCTCGGTGACAGCGGTTCGCCCGCGTGATCGCTGCGCCCCGCAACCAGCGCCAGCGACGCGGCGCGGCCCGCGATCGCCTCGAGGATCGCGACGTCGCGCGCGAGCTTCGTCTCACGCGTCGGTAGCCCCAGCGCGCCGCGGAGCGAATCGGGCAGGAACGGATCGTGCCGAGCGCCGCCCGGAATCGCCTCCGCGTTCATGCCGATCGCGATGAGATGCGGCGCGGGCTCGAAGAGAAGTTCGAGCCACCCGACGGCCTCGATCGCGTCGTCGCGCGGTTCCTGCGGAAGCCGCCGCGCCGCGATGAGCTCGACCGCGAGTTCCAGCGCACGCATCGCGTTCGGCACGGCGATCGACTCGGGAATGTCGCTGATTTCGTCGACGATCTCGTCGATCGCGTCGAGCGCGGCGCGGTCGTCGCTCGTCCACTGGAGCGGCTTGCGGCGAAGCGCGGCGCTCACGGCCGATGCCGGCGCGTCAGCGCGTGCGAGACCGCCGAACATCTCGTCGGCGGCGGCGACCGCGCGGGCCACGAGTGCGCCTTCCGCCTCGGCGCCGCATCGCACGTCGAGCGTCGCGGGCACCGCGGTGGCGATGACGTCGTCAAGCGCAGCCACCGGGTCGCCTTGCAGCTCGCCGCTCGCCCGCACGGCCGCGTCGACGATCGGCAAGCGCAGGAGCGCCGCGAAGTCCGCGGGCCGGCGCTCGCGCAGCCAGGGCAAGAGCGCCTGAAGAAGGCGCGCCGGACGCGACGCGCTCAGCGGCTCGCCCGCGGCGTCGTGGAAGCGCACGCCGGCGTCCTGACCGGCGCTCCGCAGCGCGGCGCTGAGTCCCGGATCGGCGAGCGCGACGGTGAGTTCGTCCGCCGCGAGTCCGGTCGCCGCGCGATCGGCGATCGTGCGGAGCGCGATCTCCGCCTGGTCGCGCGGTCGTTCGGCGACGTGGATCGCGTCGTCGCGCAGCGCGACGTCGGCATCGATCCACGCAGCGGTCGCGCAGCCGTATCGATCGAACTTCGACGTGCGCTCCGCGTCGGCCGCGACGAGCGCGGCGACCGCGCCGCGCCTCGCTTCGAGGGCCAGTTCGCGGGCCGCGCGATCGAGACCGCGTCGCTGCAGCGCGCCGAGTTCGAGCGCCGCGACCACGACGACGCGCCGCACGCGCAACCGACCGCGGGTGATGAGTCCGCGTCGGCGCTCGTCGGGCGAGACAAGCCCCGCCGCAGTCAGGCGATCACGGACGTCGGCGGCGATCGCGTCGAGCGCGTCGAACCGATCGCGCTGTCCGCCGAGCCGCTCCGCCGCGTCACCAGCTCGCACGAAGTCGACGTCACCGACGGCGAGCGCGTCTTCGAGCCGCACGGCGACCTCGCCGAGACGGACCCAGTCCTCGTCGGTCGGCTCGATGGATCGCGGAAGGAGCGAGGCGACGCGCGCCCGCGGAGCTTCGGCAAGCGCGCGAGCCCATGCCAGGCGGCGCACCAACGGACTCGCCTTCGCGGGGAGATCCGGCGCGTCGAACATGCGCTCGAGCATCGACCCCGGCGTCGCCATCGCGGGCGGGTCGATTGCGCGGTTCAACGACCGCGCCTCCGCCATGATCGCCTTCAGCAGGAGGCGCCCAGCGCGCTCGCCCGGAACCACGACGAGCCAGCCGGAGAGGTCGAGAGAGCGTGCGTCGCTCGCGCCGGCGTCGAGCGCGGTCCGCACGATCCAGCGCGCGGCCGACGTCGCCGGCGAAGTCCCTGCGCCGAGCATCGTCCGTTCGATCTCGCCATCGCGTTGGCCGGTCCCCTGCGACATGCGCTCGACGATACCTCGCCGGCTCTCCGACGCGCAATTTCCTGTACTCTCCGCCGCAATTCGCGGTCAAGCCGCCGCGCCCCTCAGGAGAAGAACGTCATGGGCATCGTGCAAGAATTCCGCGACTTCGCAGTCAAGGGCAATGCGATGGATCTCGCCGTCGGCGTCGTGATCGGCGCTGCGTTCACGAAGATCGTGAACAGCATCGTGAGCGATCTCATCATGCCGCCGATCGGATTGCTGGTCGGCGACGGTCAGTTCAAGGACTGGAAGATCGTGCTGCGCGCCGCCGAGGGCGGGAAGCCCGAAGTCGGCATCATGATCGGCAGCTTCCTCGACAATGTCGTTCAGTTCTTCATCATCGCCGTGTCGGTGTTCCTCGTGATCAAGGTGATGAACAAGTTGATCGCAGCCCGCGGGAACTTGATCGGCAACCTGCCGGGCATCTCGAGCCTTCCCGGGATTGGCAACAAGAAGAGCTGACCGACACCGACCGAGAAGCTCGCCGACGCCGCGCGCCCGTGGAGAACGGGCCGTATCGACCCTTGAGGCGACTCGGGAGAGCAGTCCGTAGCGCGAGTCATTCGGGCTCCGAATGAGCCTGGCGTCCCCCGTGCAGCGTCGCGGCGCATCGCGGTCCTTCGGTCAGGAACGCTTCTTCGCGGCTCCTTGCATCTGGACCACGCTGCTCGTTCTCGCGCTCGACGCGCCGTCGCCCCTGATACCAATTCGAGCGCTCCGTCGCGCCCTCCGGGCGCACGCTCGCTCTGGCGATATCGCCGTCTTGTCAGATCGTGGAGCGCGTGGAGCCAATGCGATCCGTATGACTCCTACCATTCTGGGCTTTCACGAACGCGGCGGGGTTCCACAAGAGGACCGGACCCGAGCATCGCGACAGCGCGATCGCTGAGCGGGACGCCGATTGAATGATCGCCTCGCAGGCGATACGGCGGGTCGCGCGAAAGCGGAGGGACAACATGAAAGCTACGAAATCGGCGCCGGCGGGTCGATCGTGGCGTCTGCTGTGTGCATGGCTCGTCGTCCTGGCCGCGGGATGCACGTCGTTGAGCCGTGAAGCCGCAGTGCCCGCCGACTTGCAGGATCGGGCGGTGCTGCCCGGGATGGGTCCGCAAGTCCGCACCTGGGGCGGCGCGATCAATCCCGCATTCATGGAGACGATGCGGCGATCGGTGGAATGGGAGCGAGACGCCGCCAACGAGCCGGATCGCGGCGGAGCGATGTCGACCGCGAACTTCCTCGCGATCTCCGGTGGCGGATCGAATGGGGCGTTCGGAGCAGGTCTACTGTGCGGCTGGACCGAGGCCGGCGACCGTCCCACGTTCAAGCTGGTGACGGGCGTATCAACGGGCGCGCTGATCGCGCCATTTGCGTATCTCGGACCGGAGTACGACCGAGTCCTCCGAGAGGTCTACACGAAAACCAAGACGGAAGACATCCTCCAGGAGCGCGGCGTGATCGGCGGGCTCTTCAGCGACGCGATGGCCGACACGAAGCCCTTGTGGAAGACGCTCTCCCGGCACGTCGATCAGGCTCTCCTCGATGCGATCGCCGCCGAATACCGCAAGGGCCGGATGCTGCTGATCGGCACCACCAACCTGGACGCGGAGCGTGCGGTGCTATGGAACATCGGGGAAATCGCGGCGAGCGGCAATCCGAATTCGCTCGAGATCGTGCGACGCATCATGATCGCGTCGGCCTCGATTCCAGGCGCGTTCCCGCCGGTCTTCTTCGATGTCGAAGTCGACGGAAAGAAGTATCAGGAGATGCACGTCGACGGCGGCGCGATGACCCAAGTGTTCCTGTACCCACCCTCGTTGAAGCTGAGGCAGGCTGCGGCTGCGGTCGGCGTGACGCGCGAGCGACGGGCGTACGTCATCCGCAACGCGCGACTCGACCCGAACTGGGCGGATACGGAACGAAGCACGATGTCGATCTTGATGCGGGCAGTCGACGCGCTGCTTCAAACGCAAGGGGTTGGCGACCTGTATCGAAGCTATGTCAACGCCCAACGTGACGGCGTCGACTTCAATCTGGCCTATATCCCAGCAAGCTTCAAGGTGGAGTCGAAGGAGCCGTTTGATCCGGAATACATGACACAACTTTTCCAAGTCGGTTTCGACTTGGCGAAGAATGGATATCGATGGGACAAGACTCCGCCGTGGTTTGAGGGCCCGCCTGGCGAGCCCAGAGCCGACACCGGAGTCCAAGGCGGACCTTCGGACGCGCGACATTGAGCCCTTGCTGCCTCCGGGGGCGCGCCTCGCGTTCCATCCCTGGCTTTCGTCCGTCCCGAAGCGCCGCGCCACAAACGTGACCCGGACTTGGCGTTCGTCGAGCCGACGTTGCCTCCGCGTCAGAGCGCCCGCGATTCGGTGTCATGCATCCGCGCCACTCGCGAGCAGGGCGAGGCGCGCGACGCCCCCGCACACGCGCGGGTGAACGGATCGCGCGAATCGGGTGAGGCCAGAGCATGGCTTCGCCCCGGCTCTGTCATCGCGCGGCGACTTCATCACCGCGGCGCCGGTGATTCTCGTGATGAAGGTGCTCAACAGCCTCATCGTGGCGGCCGGCAACCCGATCAGCCGTCTTCCCGGCGTACCGGGGATGAGATGCAAGCGGAGCGGGCCTACTACAGTGCCCCGAAACCTTCTCGCCGGCTCCCAGCGAACACGTAGCGTCGTAGTGGCCGGCCCATCACTGGAGACTACCGATGCAGATCTTCGGACCGCTAGCGGCATCGCTGTGCACGCTCGGGGCTCTCGCGCCGATCGGGGCGAGCGCCGACGCGTGGGCACAGTCAACGAAGCCCAACATCCTTTTCATCGTGTCCGACGACACGGGTTACGGAGACCTCGGGCCATACGGCGGCGGCGAAGGCCGCGGCATGCCCACGCCGAACATCGACCGTCTCGCGAAGGACGGCATGACGTTCTTTTCGTTTTACGCGCAGCCAAGCTGCACGCCGGGTCGCGCCGCGATGCAGACCGGTCGCATTCCCAATCGCAGCGGCATGACGACCGTTGCGTTCCAAGGCCAGGGCGGCGGACTTCCGAAGGCGGAATGGACGCTGGGATCCGTGCTCAAGACGGCCGGCTATCGCACCTACTTCACCGGCAAGTGGCACCTCGGCGAAGCCGACTACGCGTTGCCGAACGCGCAGGGCTACGACGTGATGGAGCACTGCTTCCTCTATCACTGCAACGCGTACACCTACGGCGACCCGACGTGGTTCCCTGATATGGATCCGAAGCTGCGCGAGATGTTCCAGCGCGTGACGAAGGGATCGATGTCGGGCAACGCCGGCGAACCGGCGCACGAGGATTGGAAGGTCAACGGACAGTACGTCGACACGCCGGACAAGGGCGTGGTCGGCATCCCGTTCATGGACAAGTACGTGGAGGCCTCGGGCCTCAAGTTCCTGGACGACGCCGCGAAGCATCCGGACCAACCGTTCTTCATCAATGTCAACTTCATGAAGGTCCATCAGCCGAACATGCCGGCGCCGGAGTTCGAGCACAAGTCGATGTCGAAGAGCAAGTATGCGGACTCCGTGGTCGAGCTCGATGCCCGCATCGGCCACCTGATGGAAAGGTTGCGAGCGCTCGGACTCGACAAGAACACGCTCGTCTTCTACACGACGGACAACGGCGCATGGCAGGACGTCTATCCCGACGCCGGCTACACGCCGTTCCGCGGAACGAAGGGCACGGTGCGCGAGGGCGGCAACCGCGTCCCCGCCATCGCAGTGTGGCCCAACAAGATCGCGGCTGACGTGCGCAACCACGACATCGTCGGCGGACTTGATCTCATGGCGACGTTTGCGTCGGTCGCCGGCGCGAAGCTGCCGGACAAGGATCGCGACGGGCAGCCGATGATCTTCGATAGCTACGACATGACGCCGCTCCTGCTCGGCCAGGGCAAGTGCGCTCGCACCTCATGGTTCTACTTCACCGAGAACGAACTCACCCCGGGCGCGGCTCGCGTCGGCAACTACAAGGCCGTCTTCAACCTTCGCGGCGATAACGGCATGCCGACGGGCGGTCTCGCGGTCGACTCGAACCTCGGCTGGAAGGGCGCGGAGAAGTACGTCGCGACGGTACCGCAGGTCTTCGACCTCTGGCAGGATCCGCAGGAGCGATATGACATCTTCATGAACAACTACACCGAGCGCACGTGGACGATGGTCACGATCTCCGACGCGATCAAGGACCTCATGAAGACCTACGTCCAGTATCCGCCACGAAAGCTTCAGAGCGAAAGTTACGACGGGCCCATCACGATTTCGTCGTATGAGAGATTCGAGTGGATCCGCCAGCAGCTTTCGAAGGATGGCGTGAAGATCCCCATGCCAACGGGCAACTGATACCAATTCGAGCGCTCGGTAGCGCTCTCCGGGCGCACAACTCGACGCATGCAGCAAACCCGGACTCGCCCTGGCGGCGCGTCCGGTTTTTCTTTTGTCATGACGTTGCGTCCGACGCTAGTTCGCGCGAGCCCTGGGAGCACACCTCGCCGCGCCCGTGTACGCGACGGGAGGTTGAACGTGGCGACACCGATGCGGGGCGCTTCCAAGCGCGGCGCCGTCATCGCTTCGACAGCGTCTCGAATTCGAGCAACAACTCGCCATCGTGCACTTCGATATCGCGAAGGCGAACCACGCGGCCGTCGCTCAGCTCGAACTGGGCTGGCAGGCCGCGGCCGTTCAACACCGCGGCGACCAGCTTGAGCTCGTCCGGCGCATCGTCGCTCCCGAGCGACGCGACGAGAGGCCCCAAGACGAGGCCACGCGCGAACGGGAGCGGCAAGCGCCCAAGCGCCACGCCGATGTGACCCGCCCGCAGCTCCCCGTTCGCGATGTCGGGCTCGATCGTCACCACGCCGACCGACGGAAGATCGGGCACGTCGGCGGCGATCTCGACGCTGCCCTCGTTGAAACGTACTTGCGACGCCGCCGCCGTCATGCCCGCGTGCTCCATCCACTTCGGCAAGCGCGTCGCGAGCCACGCGTTCGCGTCGTCGTCGCGCACGCGCACCGCCCACGGCTCGCCCGGGCGGCGAACGCGGTGCGCCTCGCTCACGCAGGCGTTCTCGAACTGCTCGCCAAGCGCGTTCGCGGCGGCGTCGTCGCGGGCAATCGGCGACCACCACGCCGGCGGCCGCGCGAGGACGATTCCGACGACGAGCACCATCCCGCCGATCACGAGCATGAGCGGGATCAGCCGACGCGCGCGATTCGCGCGTCGGCCGCTCATGCGCTCCGCACTTCCTCGAAGCGCGACACGATCAGCGTGTCGTTCTGCCCACCGAAGCCGAACGAATTGGACAGGCAGCGATCGACGCGGGCCTTTCGCGCGACGTTCGGCACGTAGTCGAGATCCAATTCGGGATCGGGGGTCGTGTAGTTGATCGTCGGCGGCAGCATCTGCGTCTCGATGGCCAACACGCACGTGATGAGCTCGACCGCGCCCGCCGCCGCGATGAGATGCCCGAGCATGCTCTTGACCGAGCTCATCGGTATCTCCTTCGCCGCGTCGCCGAACACCCGCTTCACCGCGATCGTTTCGATCGAGTCGTTTTCCTTCGTGCCCGTGCCGTGCGCGGAGATGTAGTCGACCGCCGGCCGACCGTCGGGGCGCCGCGCGTGCGGATCGATGCCCGCCTGTCGAAACGCCATCGTCATCGACGCCGCGGCGCCCTTGCCCTCGGGCTGGATGTCGGTGATACGGAACGCGTCGGCGCTCGAGCCGTAGCCGAGGATTTCGGCGAGCGGCTTCGCGCCGCGGGATCGGGCGTGATCGAGCGTTTCCAGCACGACCATGCCCGATCCTTCGCCCATGACGAAGCCGTCGCGGTCGCGATCGAACGGGCGGCTCGCCTTCGTCGGATCGCCCTTGCTCGTCGAGAGCGCGGTGAGACGATTGAAGCCCGTCACGCCGAGCATGTGGATCATCGTGTGCGTGCCGCCGGACAGCATGAGGTCGGCGTCGCCGCGCCGCAGGATCGAGCACGCTTCGCCGATCGCCTGCGTGCTCGCGGCGCACGCGGTGAGGCAGTTGTACGCCGGTCCGCGCAGCCCGAACTCGCGAGCGAGATGCGACACCGGCATGTTCGGCTCTTGCTCGATCTCCTTCATCGCGCTCATCTTCGCCAGCGCCGCCGCGGCCCAGCGCCGCCCATCGATCCGATTCGCCGTCGCGTCCCAGCCGGCCACGTTGCTCGCGACGTAGTTCTCGGTGTCGAGCACGCCCTCGCCGGCGCCCAGGTAGATGCCAGCGCGGCGCGGATTCAATCCCTTCCACGCTTCGAGGTGCGCTTGCCGCCACGCTTGTCGCGCCGCCCCGAGCGCGAAGCACGAGTTGAGGCCGGCTGACGCATGCACCGCGGGGTCGTTCACGAACTTCCGCCAGTCGAACCCGCGCACTTGCGCGGCGAACGACGTGGGAAAGGTGCTTGCGTCGAAGCGGTCGATCGGCGCCATGCCGCTCTGCGACGCCATGAGCTTCGACCACACGGTCTGCAGGTCGTGGCCGAGCGGCGTGACCCAGCCCATGCCGGTGATGACGATGCGAGGTGAGTCGGGCATGGGTGCAGTTCAGGAAGCGCGACGAAGGACGAGCGCGGCGTTCTGGCCGCCGAGGCTCGTCGTGAGGACCAGGATCGACCGGAGCGCGGCGGGTCGCGACGCGCACGCGTTCGCGTCGAGCACCGCGCATCCGCTCGTGTTGATGCGGGCCGGCAGCGTCTGCGTGCGGATCGCGTGCGCCGCGACGGCGACGGACAGCGCCCCCGCGCCGGCGCCGCAGTTGCCGACGAACGGCACGACCTGGAGCACCGGCAACGACTTCGCCCGATCGCCGAACACTCGCTGCAACGCGGCGGCCTCGATGCGGTCGAGCGCCGCCACGCCGGAGCCGAGCGGCACGATCGCGTCGATCTCGGCGGCGCCCATCGACGCCTCTTCGAACGCCCGTTCGATCGCGTTGGCGATCTCGTCGCCGCCGTCGGGCGCCACGCCGAGCGTGTCGCTGCAGTAGCACTGCGAAGCGCCGAAGCCCGCGATCTCGACGATCGGCGTCGCGCCGCGTGCCTTCGCCGAGTCTTCCGCCTCGAGGACGAGGATGCCGCCGCCTTCGCCTAACACCGTGCCGCTTGCGTTCGGGTCGAACGGCCGGACGAGCGTGGTGACGTCGCAGTCCGCGGGCGTCGGCGCGAGACGTCGCGCGAACCATTGCCGCAACACGCCCATCGGATGCACACGGGCTTCCGCGCCGCCCGAGAGGCACGCGTCGGCGTCGCCGCGCTGGATGACCCGCATCGACTCGCCCAACGACAGGCCAGCGCTGGCTTCCGAGCAGGTGATCGTGTTCGACGGCCCTTCGCAGTCGTGGATGATCGTGACGTGGCACGACAGCATGTTCGGCAGGTACTTCAGGAGCCACAGCGGCGTGAGGTTGTTCATGCCGCTCTCGCCCCAGTGCCGAATGTCGAACGCGCCGTCGGCGCCGCGCGAGGTCGCGAGCGCTCCGGTGAGTTCATCGACGTCCGCGGCGATGAGGCCGGCGCCGATGTGGCACCCGAAGCGGTCCGGCGCGATCGTCGGCGTCGCGCCTTCGGTCGCCCGCGTCACGATCGCGGCGTTGCGCACCGCTTCAGCGGCGGCGCCCACCGCGAGCTCGATGTCGCGGGCCATGACCTTCGTGGCCTTGCGATAGCTCTTCGGCACCGCGGCCTTCACGTCGTAGAGTTCGGCCGGGACCTGTGCCGCAGCCGAGCATTCGAATCCGCTCGCGTCCCAGCCGGAGATCGTGCGAATCGCCGAGCGGCCCTCGAGCATCGCCTTCCAGAGGGGATCGATGCCCACGCCGAACGCGGAGATGGGGCCGAGGCCGGTGATGTAGACGCGTCGACGAGCAGGCATGCGAGGCGGGGATTCTAACGGAGCGCGTCGTGTGCCTGATCGAAGGCCGGAGATCCAACACGGAGGCCGGAGATCCGGAGGGCACGCGGAGAGATGCCACGGCATGCAGAGCGAAGACGCAAGCCCCACGGGCAATCGCGAAGAAAGAACAAAGATGAAGACGCGGCGCAATCAGCGCGGTCTTGAACTTCTGCTTTGCTCCGTGTGCCCTCCGCCCCTCCGGCCTCCGTGTTGAACGGCATTTGCTCCCGCGCGGAGTCGCCTCAGCGCCGCGTGCCCATGCGCCGCGCGATCAGCATCGCCATCTCGAGCGCCTGCTCGTAGTTCAGGCGCGGATCGACTTGCGAGCGATACGACTTCGACAGGTCGACCTCGCTCAGCCCGCGCGCGCCGCCGGTGCATTCGGTGACGTTTTCGCCGGTCAACTCCAAGTGCACGCCGCCCAAGATCGTGCCCGCTTCGCGATGGATCTCGAACGCCTGCTCAAGTTCCGCAAGGATGTGCGCGAATTTCCTCGTCTTCACCGAGCGCCCGGCCCACGGACCTTCGGCGGGCACGACCGACTCCGTGTTGCCGTGCATCGGATCGCACGACCACAGCACCGTGCGGCCGGTCGCGCGCACCGCGGCGATCAGCGCGGGCAGGCACTTCGCGATGCGATGCGCGCCGAAGCGGTGAATCAACGTGAGCCGACCGGGCTCGCGGTTCGGATCGAGCGCCTCGACGAGCGCGACCAGCGCCTCGGGCGTGCTGTCCGGTCCGACCTTCAGGCCGATCGGGTTCGCGATGCCGCGGAAGAACTCGATGTGCGCCGTGCCCAAGGTCGACGTGCGCACGCCGATCCACGGGAAGTGCGTGCTGAGGTTGAACCAGCCCTTGCGATGCGGCACCTGTCGCGTCTGCGCCTGTTCGTAGAGCAGGATGAGCCCTTCGTGGCTGGTGTAGAAGTCGACGCGGTTGATCTGTCCGACCTGCGTGCCGGCGAGCGTCTCCATGAAGCGCAGACTCTCGCCGATCGACTCCACGATGCGCTGGTAGTCCGCCGCGAGCGGCGAGTGCCGCACGAAGTCGAGATCCCATTGCTCCGGGTGATGGAGGTCGGCGAATCCGCCGTCGACAAGCGCGCGGATGAAGTTCAGCGTGAGCGCGGATCGCTCGTAGCCGCGCAGCAGGTTGATCGGATCGGCGATGCGCTCCGCGGGACTGAACCCGGTGCGGTTCACGATGTCGCCGCGATATGCGGGCAGGGTCACGCCGTCGCGGGTCTCGACCGGGCTCGTGCGCGGCTTCGCGTATTGGCCCGCGAAGCGGCCGACGCGAATCACCCGCTTGCGCGTCCCGTGCGTGAGCACGAGGCTCATCTGCAGCAGGATCTTCAGGAGCGCCGCGATGTGCGGCGAGTCGCACTCGTCGAAACTCTCGGCGCAGTCGCCGCCTTGCAGCAGGAATCGCTCGCCGCGCGCCGCCTCGGCGAGCTGCCGCTTCAGGGTCTCGATCTCGCCCGAGGTCACCAGCGGCGGAAGCCGACTGATCTCGCGAACCACCGCTTCAGCCGCTTCTGGATCGGGATATTCCGGCTGCTGTTCGGCGCGGAGGCGTCGCCACGACACCGGAGACCAGTCGTCGGCGAACGAAGATGCTCTCGCGGCAGGCCCTTCGGGCGGCATGGCGGCGATCGTACGGGCACGTCGCGAGATCCGCCGACGCGGCCGCTCCCCCGGACGTTCACGCTCGTGCAATGCGGGCGACAGGAATCGAACCTGCACGGGTTGCCCCACGGGATCCTAAGTCCCGCGCGTCTGCCAGTTCCGCCACGCCCGCTTGTGCCGCTCGCATCGTAGCTATTCTTCCCATCAGTTCGAAGGAGTCGATAGCGGCAGAACGCCGCGGTTCACCGCGCCTCGCGACGCCCGTTCCCGCGCACGCCGCCGCTCCGGGTCCTCTCGCGCCGTCCCCGTCACGGAATCGCATCATGGGTTTCAGCCAGTCAGCCGCCACCAACTTCGTCCCCCTGCTCGCTCGCCTCGTGCTGGCCGCGGTGTTCGTGCCCGCGGGCTATCAGAAGGTGATGACGATGGCCGAGTACTCCGGCGACGACGCGAAGCGGCTGCGCGAGCTTCAGGTCGTTCAGTCGGACGCCGCGTCGCAGTTCCGTTTCGCGTCGCTCGTCCAGGAGAACGCCGCGTCGACGCAGTCAACGTCAACGTCACCGTCGTCGACGCCGAGCAAGCCAACGACCGACGAGACGCCGCGCCCGCCGGCAGGCAGCGGGCCCGCGGCGCAAGGCGGCGAACCGGTCAAGGCGCGGCAGCTCTATCGCGTGTCGCTCATGGTCGACAAGATGGGCTGGCAATATCCGGTGGTGCTGGGTTGGGTCGCCGCGCTCACCGAGCTCGTGGGCGGCGCGCTCTTGTTCGTCGGGTTGCTCGCGCGGGTGTGGGCGCTCGGCCTCGCCGTGACGATGGGCGTCGCCTTCTACCTCACGTCGCTCAGCAGTTACACCGGCGCGATCGGCTTCTTCCGCGACTTCCCGATCAACGACTACAACCGATTCGCCGCACAGGCCGCGCTCTTCGCCCTGGCGGTCGGCGTACTCTTGTCCGGCGCCGGCGCGCCGAGCTTCGACCGCATGATGTCGCGCAGCGGCGCGGCCGGGCGATCCGGCGGCAACGGCGCGGGCGCCAAGAAGCCATCCAGCGAATGACGGAACGCGATCCGCGATCAGGCCTCTTTCGAATCGTTCCGCTCGCATCGACGATCGCGGCGCACGGTCTGCTCGCCCTCCTCATCGGGACGCTCGCGATCGGATCGTTCGCGCTGCACCATAGCGGCGACGAAGGGCTCGATGCGGTCCTGGCGGAGATGCCGCGACGGAATCAGCCCGTGCCGACGCCGCAGGTTCAGTCGCCGCCGACCGAGGCGGAGACGCCGGTCGACGAACCGATGAACGAACGGCTCGCCGAGCGGCTCGCCGCGCCGACGCCGGCCATGCAGGAGCAACTCGCGGAACGCCTGCGCGATCGGCTCGCGGCCGGCGCGACGCCCACGACCGCATCGACGCCTCTGGCGGAGGGCAGCGTCGCGACCGTGACCTTCATCGGCGTGCGCGCCGACCGAGCGTCGAGCGTCGCCTACGTCGTCGACGCCTCGGGCTCGTTGGTGAGCACGCTGCCGCTGGTGATCGACGAGCTGCAGCGCTCGCTCGACCGGCTCACGCCGGGGCAGCGTTTCGGCGTGGTCTTCTTCCAGCGCAACGGCGCCGTGATTCCGCCGGGAGGCGACGGACTTCAGCCTGCGGCTCCCAAGGTGATACGCGAAGAGATCGCGTGGATCCGCGAGAACGTGCGCCCGTCGGGCCGAAGCAATCCGCTGAAGGCACTCGAGACCGCGCTGTCGTGGAAACCCGACGTCGTCTTCGTGCTCTCGACGAACATCACGGGCAGCGGCGAGTTCGAGATCAGCCGCGACGACTTGCTTGATCGCGTCGAGGCTCTCAATCCGATCGACTCGACGGGCACGCGACGCACGAGGATCCGCTGCATCCAGTTTCTCGATCCTGATCCGCTCGATACGCTGCGGCTGCTTGCGGAGCGCCACGGCGGAGCGAACGGATTCCGCTTCCTCTCGCGCGAGGAACTCGGACTCACGCCGGACCACCGCACGGGCAAGTCGGCACCTCGCCCGCGTTAGTGCGAACGATCGCGCCGACCACGTCGATTCATGATCCCCGAACCGATCCGAATCCCGCTCGTTCTCGCCCAGGGCGCGGGCGCGAGCCCGCAGGTGCCGAGCTTCTCGAGCATCTTCTTCTGGAGCACCTCCGCGTCGGGCGGGCTCGACTGGATCGGAAGCGGCATGATCTGGTTGCTGATCGCGCTCTCGATCGTGAACGTGTGGCTCATCGCGAAGATGTGGCTCGAGGCGCGGCAGGCGGAGTCGTCGCTCCTCGGCGTGCTCGAGCAGGTGCGAGCGCTCGTGCTCGCCGAGCGCTACCGCGAGGCGATCGACGCGGTGCGCCCGCGCGGCAACGAGATCTCGAAGATGCTCTTCGCGGCGTTCGAAGCCGCGCCGAGCGGCGACGAGGCGATGACCGCCGCGTTCCTGCAGGCGAGCGACGATGCCCGCGCGGATCGGATGCGGCCGCTCGAACGCCTCAACGTGCTGGGACAGATCAGCCCGATGATCGGCCTGTTCGGCACGGTGTACGGGATGATCGTCGCGTTCCTCACGATCGCATCGAGCGGCGGCGCCGCCGATCCGGTGTTGCTGGCCGGCGGCATCGGCACCGCGCTCGTGACGACGTTTTGGGGTTTGCTGATCGCGATCCCCGCGCTCTCCGCGTACGCGGCGTTGCGAGGCCGCACCGAGCGGCGACTCGACGAGGCGGAGCGGAGCGCCGAGACGGTTCTCGCGCTCTTCCGCGCCAAGCATCGCGCCTGAGGACGGAGCGTACGTCGTGCCCAGATCGCGCTACACGCCGCCGCCGCCGATCTCGCTCGGCACGAACCTCACGTCGCTGATCGACCTGAGCTTCTTGCTCGTCGTCTTCTTCGTGCTCGTCGCGCACATCTCGAGCGTCGAGCGGGTGCCGCTTCGTCCGCCGACGCCCCGCGATCCGGCGAGCGAGTTGCCGGGCGACGAGCCGCGCGTTGTCTTGAACATCCTCGCGTCGAGCGACGCCGAGGCGTTCGCCCTCGGCACCGACCGCTTCAGGGACGACGTCGGCGGACTCGCCGCGATGCGCACGCGGCTCGCCGAGCTGTATCGCGCGAATCCGCAGGTGCGCGTCAATCTTCGCGCCGACCGCGCGGCGCGCTACGACCGCGTCGAGCCCGCCATGCGGATGATCTCCGCGGCCGCCGCCGAAGCGAGCATCGGGCTGGAGCGGCCGATCGACCCTCGCATTCACCTCGTCGTGCTGCGCGAGGCACAGGGAGCACCGCGTGCCCCGCGCCCGTGAGCGAGCATCACAGCCGCGCCGCCGCTCGCCGGGGCACTCCCCCGCGACGCTCGCGCTCAACCTCACGCCGATGATCGACGTGACGTTCCAGCTCCTCGTCTACTTCCTGCTCGCGACCAGTTTCGTGTTAGGCGAGGAGATCTACCGCGTCGATCTTCCCGATCGCAGCGAGCAGCGGGTGCGGAACGTGCGCATGGCGAGCGACGCGATCGTGATCCACGTGCGCTCGACCGGCAGCGGCGTCGACGACTACGCGCTCGACGTCGAGGGTCCGCTGCCGAACGTCACGACCGCGGCCCAGCTCGCCGAGGCGCTCGCGGGAAGCGTGGTGTCGGTGGCGAATCCGCGTGGCACGACGACGCGCTCGAGCCCGATCGTGATCGCTCCGACAGCCGACGCCCGCTGGGAACATGCCGTCACCGCGTTCGACGCGGCGGTGAAGGCGGGTTTCCGTCACGTCGCGTTCGCGCCCGGCGCCCGCGAGGCGAAGCCGTGAGCCGAACCTCGCGAGCCCGCGTCGGGCGGCACGCGATAGCGCAGTCGACGAGTCTGTCGTTGGCACTGTCGCTGAGCGCCCTCCTTCTCGCCGCCGCCGCGCCGCCGCCCGAGCTCGCCGCCCTGTCGTCGATGGTGGCCGACGTCCACCGTCCCGGCGCGGAACGCCGCGCGGCGCTGCAGCGCAGCGTGGCGCTGCGTCGCGAGCTTCTGTCGCACGCCTCGGGCACGGAACGCAACGCGCTCGCGCTCGATCAGGCCGAGGCGCTGACCCTCGTCGGTCCCTCGCTCGAGGCGACCGACGCGTTTGCCCTCGCCGGACTGCTCACGTCGAGCGACGCGGCGGCCCTCTCCGCAGCCATCGACGAGGCGGGAGCGCTCTTGGCCTCGACGTCGAATCTCGCGCCGAGCGACGCCACGCGTCGCGCGATCATCGAGACGATCATCGCCGCTCGGCGCATCGATCTCGCGGCTGCGCGCGGCGACCCGGCCGACGCCACGTCGTCGCTCGACGAGTCGATCGTCGCTCGCCTCGCGACCCCCGCTCGCGAGACCGCTCGCCTGGCCCTCGCGCGGATCGCGCTGAAGCCGCGGCCTGCGGACGCCGATCGCCTGCGCGCGACCGTGGCCGATGCGTCAGACGCGCCGCCGCTCCTTCGCAACGCGGCCCGAGCGCTCGGCGCGATCGGCGCAGCCGAGCGCGGCGACGCTGGCTCGATCGCCTCGCTCGTTCGCCTCGGCGAGCAGGCTGGCGCGAGCGACACCGCAAGTCGCCTGCTCTTCGCCGATGCGCTCGCCCGCGCGGCGCGGTCCCTGGGGTCGCCGCCGAACGAGGCGATCGCGGCGTGGAGCACGCTGCTCGCGACGACGAACAAGATCGACGCCGTGGCGCTTCGCGCGACGATCGTGCAGCGCGTGCGGGCAACCGTGCCGCCGCCGCCGATCGCGGAAACGTCGTCGTTGCCCGCGCTCACGCTCGCCGCGTACGCGCCGGACTTGTCGAAGGCTGACGCCGCAGCGACCGCGGCAGCGCTCGGCGCGGCTACCGCCCGCGTCGCGACGACGGATCCGCTCTCGAATCTCCTGCGGTACGAGCTCGCGCGGGCTCGCGGACTCGCCGGCGATCTCGCGGACGCCGCGGACGAATTCTTCGAGCTTGCGGCCAGCGCGTCCGACGACCCGCTCGCCGCCGACGCGATGGATCTGGCCATCGAGATCTCGACGGACATCGCGCTCAAGGCGGCCGCGACCGAAGCCGACAGGGAGCGCGCGACTCGAATCGCCAGGACCGGCGTCGAACAGTTCTACGACCATCCGCACCGCGGCCGCTGGCTCGCGTGCGGCGGCGAACTCGCGCTCGCTGGCGGACGGCTCGGCGAGGCCCAGGCGTCGTTTGCCCGCATCGCGAATGACCCGGGCGCGCGGCTCGGCGAAGCGCTGGCCGCGACGGCGAGCGCCGCCGCCGTCGCGAACGCCGGCGAGCGCGCGAAGGACGTCGAGGCTGCGTCGGCGCTGCTCGAGCGCGCCGGCGCGAGCGAGAGCGGGCGTCGCGACCTCGTCGAAGGTTGGATCATGGCGCTGCGCGGAGATCGCGCGGCGGCGCTCGAGCGCCTCACCCGCGCCTTGGGCGACCGGCGCCTCGCGGCGCACGACGTCGAGTGGGCAATCGCGGTGTTCCTTCGCACCGAGGCAGCCGCCGGCGCGACCGTCGCGCTCGACGCAAACGCGATCAGCGCCGCGAACCGCGCGCCCGCGGCGGCTCGTCGTGCCATCGTCGAGTACGTGCGCGAAACGATGCTCGCGCTCGACCACGAACCGGTCGAACGCGTTCGCAGCGCCGCAGCGCAGGCGCTGGGCGGGCTCGTGCCGCTTCCGCCGGCGGTCATGCAGATCGCGAGCGACGAGGAGCGGGCGCTCGTCGCGCGGGCGATGATCCGCGCCGGCAAGTCGGACGACGCGTACCGAGTCACGGCGACGCTCCTGTCGGAGTCGCCGAAGGACGAGGAGCGCATGCTGTTGCACGCGACGGCCGCGGAGTCGGTCCGCCGCGCGGAGGCGCTCGCGATCTACCGCGCGGTGATCGCGGCGACGCACGAGGGATCGTCGGCGTGGTGGCGAGCGCAACTCGGCGAGTTGCTGCTCATGGAATCGGAGCCGGCCCCGACGACGGACACGGCGCGCGACGCCGCCGATTTGGTGCTCGCCCGCATCAATCGACTTCGTCAGCGCGACGAGCAGCTCGGCGGCGATGCCACGCGGGCGCAGTTCGAGGCGCTTGCCGAGCGCGTGCGGGCGCGATCGTCGTTGGGTCACTGACGTGGCGCGGGGCTCGGACGTCGCCGCTCACTGCCCAAAAGGGCGCTTGCGCGCTCCGCGCGAAGATCTCGGTCAGCACTCACACCGAACCTCACCGAACCTGGCCTGTCCCAGAGCCGTCGGTCCGTGTGGCGCCGGTGGCGCAATACCCCGACGCAGCCGAACGCGGTCACCGTCACTCCGATGAACGCGACTGCCGCAAAGAACACCAGGAGCAGCGGGCGAAGAGCACGCAGTGGCTCACCCACCTCCGGGCCGATGATCCTGCATCGCGCGGCGGGAAGTACAACGAAGTCGTAGGCGAGCCAGAGGAGGAATCCGGCGCTGGCGACGATCGATCCCGCAACGAGCTGCAGCAGCGCGTTCTTGGGCCCCTGCTTGTGCCAAGAACCGGAGCTCATTCATGCACTCCAGCGAGTCACCGTAGTGTGCGAAGCTTCGCCATGACCGCCCCAACCGAGCGCCGGACATCCGGTCGCCGGTCGCAAGGACCACCTCGCGCGACTCGATCCATTGTGCCGCGAACAGATCGCTCCGACGCGAGGCGCTGAGATCACGATGCGGACCGGAGCGTCGCGGGGCTTGGCTGCCGTTCCATCCATCCGCTCGCCAGCGGCGTCTCCGTACCCGTCTCTCCATGCATACCGCCGACTGCGCCGGTGAGCGAGGGATGACCGCGCCGCAACACCAAAGTCTCCTCGCCCAGAACCTAGCATGGTGTCGTGCCGTGGCCGCGCACCATCTTGCACGTCGACATGGACGCGTTCTACGCGTCGGTCGAGCAGCTCGACGATCCGTCGCTGCGCGGCAGGCCGGTGCTCGTGGGTGGCAGCGGCCGCCGGGGCGTGGTGTGCGCCGCGTCGTATGAGGCGCGACGATTCGGATGTCGCTCAGCAATGCCCATGGCGCAGGCTCGCGCGCTGTGTCCGCAGGCGATCATCGTGAAGCCGCACTTCGACCGCTATCACGAGTGCTCGGACCGGCTGATGGAGATTCTCGAGTCGTTCTCGCCGCTGGTGCAGCCGCTGTCGTTGGACGAGGCGTTCGTCGACGTCAGCGGATCGCTGCGGCTATTCGGCGACGGCGTGTCGATCGCCCGCACCATTCGGCAGCGCGTGCGTGACGAGGTCCACCTGACGTGCTCGGTCGGCGTCGCGCCCAACAAGTTCGTTGCGAAGCTCGCGAGCGACCTGAACAAGCCCGACGGGCTTACGGTCATCGCGCCCGACGAGGTCGTCGAGCGTCTCGCGCCGTTGGCGATCGAGCGCATGTGGGGCGTCGGACCGGTCGCCGCGGAGACGTTCCGTCGCTACGGATTCAAGACCTTCGGCGACGTGCAGCAAGCGAGCGACGAAACGCTCGCGGCGCTCTTCGGCGATCACGGCGAACATTGGAAGGCGCTGGCGTTCGGTCGGGACGAACGCCCCGTCGCCGTCGAGCGCGTGGCCGCGAGCGTTGGACACGAGCAGACGTTCGGCGAGGACCTGCGCACGCCCGCCGAGGTCGAGACGCACCTGGCGGCGCAGGCCGAGGCCGTCGCGGGGCGACTCCGCCGCAAGCGCCTCAAGGCCGCGCGCGTGACGGTGAAGATCCGGTTCGGCGACTTCCGCACGATCACGCGCTCCACGACGCTGCCGAACGCCACCGACCGCACCGACGTCCTGCGCGACGAAGCTCGCTCGCTCTTTCGCGCGTGGGCGTCGAGCAGCTTCCGGCCGGTGCGACTCATCGGCTGCACCGCGAGCGGCATCTCGACGGGCGACGAGCAACTCGAACTCTTCTCCGACCCGCGGGCGGAGAAGCGCACCGCCGTCGATCGCGTCGCGGACGCGATCCGCGCCAAGTTCGGGCGCGACGCGATCACGCCGGTCGACGAGCTCGAGGCCAAGCCGAGCGAGCGACTCGACGGCACCCCGCGCGACGCGCTCGCCACACCGGGAGCGCGGCGGCGAAGCGACGGTTGACGGCGAGGCCGACGCGAGGACATCCGACGACCGATCGCGATACGCTCCGCGCGCGGACATGAGCCAGCTTGCGAGCCAAGTCCTCGGTTGGGTACCGGCGATCGTCTTCCCGACGGCGAGCCTGCTTCAGTTCGCGGCGATCCTCAAGGCGGGCACGGCTCGGGGAGTCTCGATCGCAAGCTGGTCGCTCTTCGCCCTCGCGAACATCTGCCTCTATGTGTATCTGGGCAAGTTCACCGAGCCGCAGGCGATCCTGAGCGGACTCGGCACCGCGTCGTGCAACCTGCTCGTGGTGGGCGCGGCAATCCGCTTCCGAGGAAACGCCCGATCGGATTCCTAGCGCCGCGGCTCGGTCGGCGTGAGGCGACTCGCACCCGGTGTCCCGATCACCGCTTTCTTGGCGGCGTTCCAGATACCCGAACTTTTCTCGTATTTTTCGCCGCTGCCACCTGCCCTATTCGGCGGCGCGGCAATCTTCTCCTTGTCCCTGACCGCGCCGATCACGCGCCCTCGCGCCTGACCTGGAGTTCCCCATGCGATTGAGATGGTTCTCGGTAGCCGCGCTCGGAGCGTCGGTCGTTGCCGCCCTCACCCTGTCGAGCGCCGACGGGCAGCCGCCGATCGTCTCCGGTCCGTACGCCGTCTTCGGTTACAGCGAGTTGGGCCTGCACTGGACGCAGAGCGACTTCTCCGAGATGTCCATTCTGCCGCTGGGCAACACGATCCGCGCACAGGTCATCCTGCGCGGCCCCGAGCCGGAGATCCTCGACGGCGACGTGACGGTGCGCTATGCGATACCGAAGCACTCGCGGTCGTGGGACAAGACCAACTTCTGGAAGTACGCGCCGCAGCTCTTCGGCGCGTCGCCGGCGAACGACGTCGGTCTCACGGGTCACGGGCTCATGGGAACCATGACCGCGACCGCCAGCAACATCTGGCAAGTGACCGGCGTGCCGGTGATGCCGATCGACGACGCCGGGAAGGCGGATCCGTATCCGGTGGGCCTCATCACGGTGACCGGCGCCGCCGGCACCGCACTGGCCCGCCCGGTGATCGGCGTGTCCACGGAGTTCAACTGCACGCTCTGCCACGGCAGCCCCGGCTCGAGCGCCGCGAGGGAGATCCTCCAGGTGCACGACGCGTTCCAAGGCACCAACCTCGCGGACGAAACGCCGGTGCAGTGTTCGAACTGCCACGCCGACCCGGCGGTCGGCGCTCCCGGCCTGCCGGAGGTGTCGACGCTCTCGCATGCGATCCACCAGGGCATGGCGAGCTACGTCGAATACGTCGGACTCGACAACGTGTGCTTCGCCTGCCACCCGGGCATTCGCGACAAGACGCAGCGCGACGTGCACAAGTCGCTCGGCATCGAGTGCATTGACTGCCACGGCGGCATGCTCGACGTCGCGAACCCCGATCGCGTTCCGTGGACCACGTTGCCGCGTTGCGGCGACTGCCACAACGTCCCGGGGCACGCCTACGAACAACCGGGCGTCCTCTACAAGGATTCGATCGGACACGCCGGCGTGCACTGCACGACCTGCCACGGTCCGCCGCACGCGATCGGCACTGCGATCACCGCCGTCGACAACGAACAGGCGATCCAGATGCAAGGCCACTCCGGCACCATCAACACGTGCACGGTGTGTCACATCGTCCAGCCGAGCGAGCCCTTCTTCCACAAGATTGGCGACTGACAGAGAGCACCACTGACATGCCACGCATTCACCTCACCGGTCCCGTCGCCGCGGCGCTCTTCGCATCTGCCTCGGTCGTCGCGACTCCGCCCGCATACACCGTGACCGAGATCCCGACGCTGGGACTCGCGAACAACGGGTTCGAACCTGGCTCGGTCGCGAACTGCGTCACTGCGGGCGCGACGGTCGGCTACTCGATCACGTTCGTCGACGATCGCAACATCCACGCGTTCCGCCTGACCAACGGTGAACTCACCGATCTCGGCGTTCTCCCGGGCGACGAACACTCGATGGCGTTCGGGGCGAACGCCGCGGGCGACGCCGTGGGCGTTTCGTACGTGTTAGGCAATCTCACCGCGCACGGCGTGCGATGGAACACGACCGGCGCGCCGGTGCTGCTCGGATCGATCGAGCCGCGCGACATCAATTCGGCGGGCGCGATCGCCGGATCGACGCCGGTTGCTGGCGCACTCGGCACCTCGCACGCGACGCTTCTCGTCGGCACGAGTTCGACCGATCTCGGCACGCTCGGCGGACCGTCGAGCATGGGCTTCGCGCTGAACGAGCAGAACTGGGTGGTCGGCGAGTCGCTGTTGTCGGACAACCGCACGACGCGTGCGTTCGTGTGGCGCAACGGAGCAATGCTGAATCTCGGCACGCTCGGCGGCGCGACCAGCCGCGCGCTCGACATCGATGGACTGCGCGTCGTCGGCATCGCCGACACCACGACGCAACCGCACGCGACGATGTGGACGCTCAACGCCGACGGATCGCTCGCGAGCAAGACCGATCTCGGGACCCTGCCGGGCGCGACCGCGAGCGCCGCGTACTCGGTGAACGCGAGCGGCGTCGTCGTCGGCACGTCCAACGACCGCGCGACGCGATGGACCGGCGGCGCCATCGTCGATCTCAACACGCTCATCGACGCCGAGAGCGGCTGGACGCTCACCCGCGCGAACTCGATCGACGCTGCGGGACGAATCGCCGGCGTCGGCAAGCACGGCGGAGTGTGGCGGGCGTTCGTGCTGACGCCGCACAACGCCGCGGATCTGAACAACGACGGCGTGGTCGACTCGCTCGACCTTGCGATCCTGCTCGGCGCGTGGGGCCGATCGGGTTCTCCCGCGGACCTCGACGGCGACGGCACGGTCGGCTCGCGCGATCTCGGCATCCTGCTCGGGTCGTGGTCCTGACGAGCGCTCCGAGCGACGACTGACGCGCGACGCGTTGACGCCGCGAGGTGTCGCATCGACGACGATTCGTCGTCGATGCGCGAGCGCACATCAACGCGCCAAATCGTGGATTCGCGAATCTGTGCTCTTGCGATGGCCCACGTATGCGTCGCGTCGCGACACGACTCGTGTCGGTGCGCGTCCGCGAGCAGGAGGTCCAGATGCGATTCTCATTCCTTCAGAAGCACCGTCTGCCCAAGGGACTTTCGCTGATAGCTCTGGGTGCCGCGGGCATCGCGACGCTGGCGCTGTCGTCTGCGGACGGTCAACCGTTGCTGCCGACCGGACCGTACGTGGTGTTCAGCTACAACGACCTCGGCATGCACTGCACTCAGGAGGACTTCTCCGAGATGTGCATCTTGCCTCCGTACAACACGCTGCGTGCGCAGGTGATTCACCGTGGCGTCGAGCCGAACATCGTGAACTCGGGCGTCACCGTGAAGTACACGGTGCCGAATCACACGCGGTCCTTCGACAAGACGAACTTCTGGACCTACGCGCCGCAACTCTTCGGCGTGAATCTCGCGCCGGACGTTGGACTGACCGGGCATACGCTGGCCGGCAACATGTCGCCTGCCGGCGGCGGGCTCTGGAGCGTCACCGGCATTCCGATCGTGCCGACGGATGACGCGGGCCGGCTCGACCCGTACCCCGTCGCGCTCGTAACGGTGACCGGATCGCAAGGCAGCGCGTCGATCCGTCCGGTGGTTCCCGTGTCGAGCGAGATGAGTTGCTCGATGTGCCACGGCGGAACCGGCACGACGGTCGCCGATGCGATCCTCAAGGCGCACGACCAGCACGAAGGAACACATCTCGTCGACTCGAAGCCCGTGCTCTGCGCGAGCTGCCACGCCGATCCGGCGTTGGGAACCACGGGACAGCCTGGCGTGAAGACGCTCTCGCATGCGATGCACGGATGGCACGCGCAGTACGTCAATCAGAGCGGACTCGACAACGTGTGCTACGCGTGCCATCCCGGCATCCGCACCGACTGCCAGCGAGACGTGCACAGGGCCGCGGGCGTCGAGTGCATCGCCTGCCACGGAGGCATGACCGACGTGGCGAATCCGGCCCGCATGCCGTGGGTCGACGAGCCGCGATGCTCGACGTGCCACAGCGCACCCGGCTTCGAGTTCGAGCAACCAGGCAAGCTCTACAAGGATTCCGTCGGCCACAGTGGCGTGAACTGCACGTCGTGCCACGGCAGTCCGCACGCGATCGGACCGACCATCACGGCGATCGACAACCAGCAGGCGATCACGCTGCAGGGCCACTCGGGCCCGATCAACACCTGTGCAGTCTGCCACACGCAACAGCCGGGCGATCCGTTCTTCCATCGCGTGAACGACGACTAACCAATCGACGAAGGAGCACCACCATGAGATCCATCACTCTTACGACATCCACATCGATCGCGCTCCTCGCGTCGGCCGCGGCCACCGCCGGCACCCAGACCTACACCATCACCGACCTCGGCACGATCGCGGGCGCGAACGAAGTGTTCGAGCCCGGCAGCGTCGCGGCGGGCGTCAGCGCCAACATCGTCGTGGGCTACTCGGTGACCGACCTGCCGAAGCGGAACTTCCACGCGTACCGAAGCGTGGGCGGCGTCATGCAGGACCTCGGCGTACTCCCCGACGATCAGCACTCGATGGCGTTCGCGACGAACGCCGCGGGCGACGTCGTGGGCGTCTCGTACAAGCTCGGCGAAATCTACGTGCATGGGGTCCTGTGGACCGCCGCTGGCGGAACGGTGAACCTCGGCAACGTCGAGCCGCACGACATCAACGCGAGCGGCGCGATCGCCGCTTCCGCCGCAGTGCCCGGCGCGATCGGAACGACGCACGCAACGCTGATCGTCGGCGGCAGCAGCACCGACCTCGGCACTCTCGGCGGTCCGTCGAGCATGGCGCTCGGCATCAATGACAGCAACTGGGTCGTCGGCCAGGCGATGCTGTCGGATGCCCGCACGACACGTGCGTTCGTGTATCGCAACGGCTCGATGCTCGACCTCGGCACGCTCGGTGGTGTGAACAGCCGCGCGCTCGACGTCAACGGGCTACGCATCGTCGGCGTCGCGGACACCGCGACCGGCGGCACGCAGCACGCCACCATGTGGACGATGACCGCCGCCGGCGCGCTCGGCACGACGACCGATCTTGGCACGCTACGCGGAGCGAACTCGAGCTCCGCCTACGCGGTGAACGCCGACGGCGTCGCCGTCGGAATCTCGGGTGACGCCGCGGCGAAGTTCAGCGGCGGCACGGTGATCGACCTGAACACGGCGATCGCGCCGAACCAGAACTGGCATCTCTCACGCGCGCTCGGCATCGACGCGAGCGGACGAATCGTGGGCGTGGGCAAGCACCTGGGACTCCAGCGCGGATTCCTGCTCACCCCGCAAGTCTCGGCGGACCTGAACGGCGACGGCGCCGTCAATGCCGCCGACCTGGCGATCCTCTTGGGCGATTGGGGTTCGAGCAGCTCCAGCGCCGACCTCAACGGCGATGGCACGGTGGACGCCGCGGATCTCGCGATCCTGCTCGGCGCCTGGACCTGATCCTCGTTCGTCGTCAGGGCATTCGTTCGACTCCGTTACGACCAGCGCTCGGCGTGGGGCAACTCGCGCCGAGCGCTGGCTCACTTTCAAACGTGCGGCGCGTGGAGCTGACGACGCGACCTGCTAACCCTTGCTCGATGGCGCGGCGCTCGCGGGTTCGGACGCCGGCGTCCAGATGAAAACGTCCTCGGCCTTCGGCTCGGACTTGATCTTGCCGAGCGACTTGAGCTGCGACGCGATCTTCGTCCAACGCTCCGCGGTCATCGCGCCGAGGCCCAGCTTCGCCGTATCGGGACTCGTGATGAGCGGCGCCTGCCGCGCGGCGGCGAGATTCATCGCCGGCGCCTTCATCGCCGGGTTGAGATGCGACATGTGGTCGTTCGTGGGGCTCGGCGTCTCGAGATACCGCTGCCATCCGCGGGACAGCGCGCGAGCCAGCTTCTGCGTGGTCGCGCGATGCTCCCGGGCGTAGGCTGCGCTCGTCGCGATGACCACGTTGTACGGGTCGTAGCCGCTCGCGCTCGATGGGAACACGCGCGTCTTCACTCCCTCGAGCTCGAGCGCCACCGGCTCGGCGAACACGAAGCACTGCTGGGCCAGCTTCGGATCGGCCGCGAACTGCGCGACGCTGCCGCTGTGCGGAATGAACTTGAGTTTCGTGCCGCCGAACTTCTGGTTCAGCATGGCGACGAAGACGAGATTGGTCTCGCACGCGACGGTCGAGTCCGACGACCAGAGTTCCTCGATCGTGCGGAACGGGCTCGCGTCGTGCACCATGATGCCCATCGGGTCACTCTGGAAGCTCGCGAAGATCGCCACCAGTTCGCCGCCCGCGTCGCGCAGCGTCAGCACCTGCTCGCCCGCGACGACGCCGAACTCGACCTGCCCGCTCGCCACGAGCTGCGGCGCCGCAACGCCGGGGCCGCCCTTGATGATCTCGACGTCGAGACCCTCGTCGCCGAAGTATCCGGCATCGGCGGCCGCGAAGATGCCGCCGAATTCCGGCTCGGGCACCCAGTTGAGCTGGATCCTGACGTGCTCGAACTTGTCGGCGTTCGGGACCTGCGTGAACGACGTGGGTTGCTTCGGTCGATCGCACGCGGCCATGACGACGGCGAGGCCAAGACCGAGCGCGAGCGTCAGCGATCGCTTCATGGCGGCGAATCGTAACGATGCAGCACGAGCCTCGACAGCGCGCTCACGAGACCGAACAGCGTGAACCCGACGAGCGACGCGAGCGCGACCGCAGCAAACACCGTGTCGGTCTCGAACGCGCGCAGGCTGGTGACGATCACGATGCCTAACGGGGCGTCGTCGCCGCCATAGCCGGACACGAACTCGCCGACGACGGTGCCGATGGTCGAGAGTCCGGCGGCGATGCGCAGCCCGGTGACGATGGACGGCACGGCCGATGGCAATCCGAGTCGCACCCAGCGCTGCCATCGCGTCGCGCCGAGGATCTTGAACAGTTCCACGAGCAGCGGGTCGGTCGATCGCAATCCGCCCACCGTGTTCGCGATCACCGGAAACACGGCGACGACCGCGCTCGCGGCGATCACCGCCTTCGCGCCGTTGCCGAGCCAGATCGACAGGAGCGGCGCGATGGCGACGAGCGGAACCATCTGAAAGAGCAACGTGAGCGGATAGACGCCGCGCTCGAGCACGCGCGAGAGCGAGAGGAGACTGCCGAAGCCGACGCCGATCACGGCCGCGAGCAGGAATCCGGCGCCGGTCGCGAGCGCTGTCCGGGCGGTGCTCGCAGCGAGCGACGTGCGCTGGTCCCACAACACGGCGGCCACGCGCGACGGCGGCGGCAGCAGGTACGCCGGAACACCGAACGCGCGCACGCCGACTTCCCACGCGACGAGCGCGACCACGACCGCAACCGCCGGTGGCCATGCGCGGCCAAACGCGTGCGCGGTTCGGTTCATCGCGCAGCGCTCCGCGCGGGACTCGCGCCCCGCATCGCCGCATGGAGCGCCTCCGAGATGCGCCGCACGTGCAGGTTGAACTGGTCGGAGGTGCGAATGGCGTCGTCGCGCGTCGCGAAGGCGATCGACTCGTCGAGCACGCGGCGCGCCGGTCGCGGCGAGAACACGTCGACGCGGTCGGAGAGATACACGGCCTCGTACAGCGAGTGCGTGACGAGGATCGCGGTGAACCGCTCCGCGGCCTGCAGTTCGCGAAGCTCCTCGTCGAGCTCCGAGCGCGTGACCTCGTCGAGCGCTCCGAACGGCTCGTCGAGGAGGAGCAGCCGCGGCCGAGTGACGAGGGCTCGGGCCATCGCCGCCCGCATGCGCATCCCGCCGGACAACTGCGCGGGCAGTCGATCGCCGGCGTCCGCAAGCCGCATGCGCTCGATCGCCTCGGACGCTCGCGCCGCGCGCTCGCTCGGCGCGACGCCGGCGAGTTCGAGCGGCAGTTCGACGTTCGCCCGCACGTTTCGCCACGGCAGCAGGCGCGGCTCCTGGAAGCAGAACGCGACGCCGGCTTCGTGCAGACCCAGGGGTGCGCCGTCGCCGGACGCGTACGAGATGGTCCCGGCGTCGAGCGACTCGACTCCACCGATCGCCCGCAGCAGCGTCGTCTTGCCGCAGCCCGACGGTCCGATGAGGCTCACGAACGAGCCCGCCCCGACGTCCAGCGAGATGCCTGCGATGACCTCGACCGAGCCGAAGCGGCGGCGTGCGTCGACCACCCGCACGCCAACTCCGGACTTCGTCGCCTCGCTCATGCTCGGAGGATACTTGCCTCGCGAGCGTGGCGCGTTCAGAAGCTCATCTCGAGCCGCAGCGTCAGCACGAGCGCGTCGTCGTTGTTCCGATCACCGCTCGGATTCACGACGTACTGCAGGTCGGGCGTGAACGCGACCGCAGGCGTGATCGCCAGCCGGTAGAAGGCCTCGAGCGCGGTCTCGTTGCCGCTCGCGCCCGATCCGCTGGGGAATTGCACGCTCGAAACGTAGAAGCCCGTGACGTCGAGATCGCGCGAGGGCAACGTGCCGTGCAGCGAGATGCCGCCGCCGTAGTTCATGCTGAGCGCGCTCACGTCCTCGTTCGCGTACCCCCACTGCCCGAAGATCCAGAGGCCGCGCTCGTCGGACGCGTCGGCGCTCTCGTCGGGCACCCACAGGCGCTGTTGTCCCACGGCATACACGCCCCACGGCGATTCGACCCCTGCGCCGTCGAAGCGGTCGAGCTCGCGCGAGTCCCACCAGCCGCCGACGCTCACCCGCCCGTCGCGCAGCGAGCCGATCTGCTTCCACGTGAGTCCGGTCTCTCCGACCGCCCACACTTGGTTGAACGGATCGTCGTGAAGGAACTGCGCGGGCTGATCGTTCGCGTCGAACGCGCCGCCGCCGATGTAGAACGAGTCGCACGGATAGAGAAACGCGAGCCCGCCGAGTCCCGAGTACGGGTACCACGGGATCGTGTACATCGTCGTCGGCAGGAGCGCCGAGACGTTCAGGAAACCCTGCGCCGCCTCGAGGTAGCCGAACTCGAGCGACGCGTCGATCTTCCCGAACTTCATCCGCAGCAGATCATCGAACAGCTTCTGCTCGTACCAGAGGTTCGCGATCTGGAACGTGTTGCCGTCGATCTCGAGGTTCGACGTGAGCTGCACCACCGGAACGAACGCGTCGTCGTACGGCGTGTTGCTCGACGCGACGTCGACGTAGAACGTGCCGCCCTTCCACTCGAAAAGCTTCTCGGTGTCGAACGTGGCGTTGAAGTCGAAGTAGTTTCGCGTGACCCACTTGTGCCCCACGCCGCCGGAGATCGCGTCGCCCCATTCGATGGTGAACGAACTCTCGATCGTGACGCCGTGTTCCTCGAGCCACGTGCGAGCGCCGGCCCAGTCGCCGGTGAGTCGCTTCCATTCCCAGTACGAGAGACCGCCGAACCATTCGCCCGGCTCGGTCACCTCGGGTGGCGCTTCTTCCTCGGCGCGCGAGCGCGGACCGAGCTGCGTGCCCGGCACCGTCTGCGGCACGCCGCCGCTGACGACTGGCGCGATCAGGTCGAAGACATCGGTCGTAGGAGCCGACGCGATGTTCTCGGGCACGGGATCGGGATCGTTCATCGGCGGCTCCGCGCGCAGCCACGATGCGACGAAGACCCACGGCATCATGGCCACGATGCGACTCGGCCCGCTCATTCGGGAAATCCCCCCGTAGATCGATCAGCAAGCGCACGCGGAGCGCTGCGCCACAGCGAGCGCAGCGACGCGTGCCGAGGTGCATCGGACCGCTCAGCGCGCGGCTTCAGCGCGGAGCGCGCACGCGCTCGAGTCGCGATGCGGGACCGCGACGACTTCTTGGACGTGCGCGACGCGCGCCGAACGGTCGGCCGGTAGGATGCCCCGTCCCGTGGCCCACGCGACGCTCTTTCCGCTCGACCAGTACTGGTGGCTCTATGCCGGCTTCCTCGGGCTGGTGCTGGTCCTGCTGGCGATCGACCTGGGCATCCTCAATCGCGGCAAGAAGACGATCTCGATCGGCGCGGCCGCCCGCGCGACCGCAGGTTGGTTTGCGCTGGCGCTCTTCTTCAACGGACTGCTCTGGTTCTGGCTCGACTTCGAGCTGCGACGACCCCACATGCAGGACGTGCTCGCGGCAAGCGGCTACGGCCTGCCCGGTCCGGCGGCCCGGCGTCTCGCGCTCGAGTTCCTCTCGGGCTACATCGTCGAGATCTCACTCTCGGTCGACAACCTGTTCGTCTTCCTGATCCTCTTCTCGTACTTCAAGGTCCCGCCGCACAACCGACACCGCGTCCTCTTCTACGGCATCCTCGGCGCGGTGATCTGTCGCGGCGTGTTCATCGCGCTCGGCAGCGTGCTCTTCCGCTTCCAGTGGATCGTGATCGCGTTCGGCGCGTTCCTCGCGTACACCGGCTTCAAGCTGCTGGTCGCGAACGAAGACGAAGGCCCGGACCCGGCGAAGAATCCCATCATCCGCCTGCTCCACCGATTCCTTCCGGTGACCGACGGATACCGCGGCGACAGCTTCTTCGTGCGCGAGGGCGGACGCTGGGCCGCGACGCCGCTCTTCGTCGCGCTTGTCGCGGTCGATCTCATCGACGTCCTCTTCGCGGTCGACAGCATTCCCGCGATCTACGGCATCACGAGCGAGCCGCTCATCGTGTTCACGTCCAACATCTTCGCGGTGCTCGGACTGCGATCGCTCTTCTTCGTGCTCGCCGGCGCGGTGGACCGCTTCCATCTGCTGCGCTACGGGCTCGGGCTCGTGCTGATCTTCGTCGGACTGAAGATGACGGTGCTCGACCGCATGTTCGAGAACGGCCACGTACCGACCGAGTGGTCGCTCGGCATCATCGTCCTCGTCCTCGGCGCAGCCCTCATCGCAAGCCTGATGTTCCCGAAGGTGAACGCTGACGCGAACGCCGAACACGCGCAGGGCAACGGCTCCGACAAAGCCGGCGATGACGCCGCGGCTGGTCGCGCGAGTGGCGAGTCGAGCGCGGATTCGAGCGACCGAATCGCGTAACTCGCGTCCGTATACTGCCGCGATGGAGTTGTGGCACGAGTTTCTTCGCCTCTTCACCGGGCTCGACCAGGCCCTCGCGGACCTCGTCAGAAGCTACGGCGCGTGGACCTATGCGATCCTCTTCGCGATTGTGTTCGCCGAGACGGGACTCGTCGTCACGCCGTTTCTGCCCGGTGATTCGTTGCTTTTCGCCGGCGGCGCGCTGTGTGGCCTCGGCGGGCTCAACCCGTTCATCCTCGGCGGACTCATCTTCCTCGCGGCGTTCTGCGGCGACATGGTGAACTACCACGTCGGCAAGGCGGTCGGCCCGCGGGCATTCAGCGGACGATTCCGCTGGCTCAAGCGCGAACACCTCGACCGCACGCACGCGTTCTTCGAGAAGTACGGCGGCAAGGCCGTGATCCTCGCCCGCTTCGTCCCCATCGTGCGCACGTTCATGCCGTTCGTCGCCGGCGTGGGCGCGATGCGCTTCCCGCGCTTCGTGGGATTCAGCGTCGTGGGCACGGCGCTCTGGGTGACGCTCTTCGTGGGCGCCGGCTACCTCTTCGGCAACATCCCCGTCATCAAGAGCAACTTCAGCAAGGTGGTCCTCGCCATCATCGTCTTGAGCGTGATGCCAATCGTCATCGAATGGTGGCGAGCCCGGCGCGGCGCGAAACTTGCGAACGCTTCGAAGGAGTCGGCTTGAAGTGGTTCGCGATCAAGATGCTCTTTGGCGACACCGCCAAGTTCTACGGGATCCTGCTCGGCCTCGCGTTCGCTTCGGTCCTGATCTCGCAACAGAGCGCGATCTTCGTGGGCCTCATGGCCCGCACGTTCGGCTTCGTGCGCGACACCGCGCAGCCGGATCTGTGGGTGATCGATCCCGACCGAGCGTTCGTCGACGACCAGAAGCCGCTGCGTGACACCGAGGTGGATCGCGTGCGCAGCGTCACCGGGGTCGCATGGGCGGTGCCGCTCTTCAAGGGACTCCTGTCCGCGAAGCTCCCCACGGGCGAACGGCAGACGTGCGACGTCGTGGGCATCGACGACGCAACGCTCATCGCCGGACCGCCGCGCATGCTCGTCGGTCGCGTCGAGGATCTTCGACAGCCGGACGCCGTCATCGTCGACACCGCGAGCGCCGGCACGCGCCTCGCGGTACCGAAGTCGCTCGCTCCCGGCGAGACGCTCGCGACGTTCGACCCGAACGACGCGGCGATCGTGCGGCGCCCCATCGGCGTCGGCGACGTGCTCGAGCTGAACGAGCGCCGCGCGGTCATCGTCGGCGTGGCGCAGGTCACGCCGACGTTCCAGAACCAGCCGGTCATCTACACGACGTATTCCCGCGCGAGGCAATTTGCGCCACCGAACCGGCGCACCGTCTCGATGGTGCTGGTCAAGGCGCTCCCCGGCATCGACGTGAAGGAGTTGCAACAGCGCATCGAAGCCGAGACCGGATTGCTGGCGTTCACGCCCGAGGAATACTCGTGGCGAACGATCATGTACTGGATGAAGCAGACCGGCATTCCGATCAACTTCGGAATGGCGATCGGTCTCGGCTTCCTCGTCGGCGTCGCGATCGCCGGGCAGATGTTCTACAACTTCACGCTCGACAACCTGAAGTACTTCGGGGCGATGAAGGCGATGGGCGCGAGCACGCGTCGCCTGCTGGTCATGGTCGGACTTCAGGCGTTCGTCGCGGCGATCCTCGGACTCGGCCTCGGCCTGGGCGTCACCGCGGCGTTCGGCCTCACGATTCCCGGCAATCGCCTCGCGTTCAAGCTGGTGTGGCAGATCCCGCTCATCACCGCGGGCGCCGTCACGATCATCTGCGTCGGCTCGGCGCTTCTCTCGATGCTCCGCGTCATCCGGCTTGATCCAGCGGAGGTGTTCAAGTCGTGAGCGACGTCGCCGATCAAGCGCCGTCGGATCACCGCGCCGCGATTCGCCTGCGCGGCGTCACCAAGACGTTCGGCACCGGCGACGAGGCGGTGCGCGCTCTCCGCGGCGCCGATCTCGACGCGATGTACGGACAGATGACGTTCCTCGTCGGGCCGTCGGGCTGCGGCAAGACGACGCTCATCTCCATCGTCGCCGGACTCCTGCACCGCGACGGCGGCGATCTCGAAGTGCTCGGCGTCGATCACGCATCGTTCTCGTCTGGCCAGCTCACGCGCTGGCGGAGCGAACACGTCGGGTTCATCTTCCAGGCGTTCAACCTGATTCCGCAGCTCACGATCGCCGAGAACGTCGCGATTCCGCTGGTGATTCGCGGCGTGAGCCGACGGCGCGCCGTCGAGAAGGCGTGCCACCTGCTCGAGCGCGTCGGGCTCGGCGGTCGCGAGAAGGCCAAGCCCATGAAGCTCTCGGGCGGACAGCAGCAGCGCGTGGCCATCGCCCGCAGCCTGGTCCACGACCCGCACATCCTCGTCTGCGACGAACCGACGAGCGCGCTCGACGCCACGACCGGACAACACGTGATGGACCTCATCGCGGACGTCTCGCACGGTCCGGATCGCGCGGTGATCGTCGTCACGCACGACGACCGCATCTTCCACGTCGCGGACCGGATCGTGCACATGAACGACGGTCTCGTCACCCACACCGAGGTGCGCCGATGATCCCCCTGCGCTACGTCGTACTTCCCGTCCTGGCGATCGCCGGACTCGCGCTCGCGGCCTACACGGTCAAGAAGCAGAATCAGCCCGTGCCGCCTCCCGCGGTGCCGATCCAGCCGAACGCGTCGCCGTACGTCGCCCGCATCGCAGGCGTCGGATCGGTGGAGCCCTCGACCGAAGTGGTGAAGGTCGGCGCGCCATTGGGTGGGCTCGTCGAGAACGTCGCAGTCGTGGAAGGCCAGACGGTGAAGCGCGGCGACGTCCTCTTCGTGCTGGATCGACGCGAAGCGACGGCGCGGCTCGCGACCGCCGAAGCCGATCTGCGCGTCGCGCAGGCCAAGCTCGCGTCGCTCGACGCGAAGCCGTGGCCCGAGGACGTCGCCCGCGCCGAGGCGCGACTCAACGCGCGGGTCGCCGCGCTCGAGGACGCGCGCGGACGGCTGAAGCGCCTCGACAGCGTCGGCAGCGACGCCGTGGTCACCGCGAACGAGCGGCCGACGCTCGAGTTCCAGGTGCACCTTCTCGAATCGCAGGTGGGCGAGGCCAAGGCGGATCTCGAACAGGTGCGACGCGGCACGTATCCCGAACAGCGTGACGAGGCCGTCGCCGCCATCTCGCTCGCGACGGCCCGGCGCGACGAGGCGAAGACGGCCCTCGAGCGGCTCACCGTCGCCAGCCCGCTCGACGCGACCGTCCTCAACGTCAACGTGCGCGCCGGCGAGTACGCCCCGGCCGGTCCACAGGCGCCGACGCTGGTGGCGCTCGGCTCGCTGACGCCGTTACATCTGCGCGTGGAGATCGACGAGCTCGACGCATTCCGCTTCACGCCGAACGCGAAGGCGGTCGCCATGCTGCGCGGCGTCGTGAAGCGCGAGTTTCCGCTGCGCTTCGTGCGCATCGTGCCGCAAGTGCAGCCCAAGCGCACCGTCACCGGCGAGATGGGCGAGCGAATGGACACGCGCGTGATGCAGGTCATCTACGCGATCGGCGATCCGGCGGACGGCAAGCCGATGGGACTCTGGCCTGGTCAAGCGCTCGACGTGTTCATCGATCAGTCGTCGGCGCAGTGAGCTGTGACGGCGCCGCTGCGCCCTGCGTCTCGTCGGTTCGGGCGCGCGGCGGTCCGAAGCCGAATGCGACGACCACCGCGGCGAAGATGAACACCATCGCGAGCGCCTCGTTCCAGCGCGGCAACTCCCTGAACTGCAGCCACGCGAAGGCGAGGAACACCGCGAGCGTGATGACCTCCTGCATGATCTTCAGTTGCGAGAGCGTGAACACGCCGTGGCCCACGCGATTCGCCGGCACCTGCAGGCAGTATTCGAAGAACGCGATGCCCCAGCTCGCGAGGATCGCGATCCACAGCGGAGCCGACTTGAACTTCAGGTGCCCGTACCACGCGTACGTCATGAACACGTTCGAGGCGAACAGCAGAATGACGGTGATGAAGGCAGGTGGAACGCGCACGATCGCAGCGTAGTTCAGCGCACTCGATTCCGCGGGTGCTCGCGCGTCGACCACCGGTGGCGAGTCAATGCAGTTCAGCGCGGAGCCGCGGAGGTCGCGGAGGAATCGCGGAGGCGGCCTGGGGCTGCGCGGCGCGGCGCTCGGGTTCTTCAACACGGAGGCCTGAGGGAAGGAGGGCACACGGAGAAGGCGAGTGGACTCGAGACGGAGCGCGATCGATGTGTCTTGAACTGCGGTTCTTCCTACGTGTCCCCTCCGGACCTCCAGACTCTGTTTGAGAACGAACGCGTCACACGACTTCGACAGTGCAGCCCAAAGGCCTTTCTCCGCGATTCCCCCGCGACCTCCGCGTCTCCGCGCTGCATGCCTTGGCCTTCCTCCGCAGCGGGGAATCGCGAGTTGCTTCGGTGGTGGGCTCAATCGCGGGTTCGCAGCCGGGTATCACGCGCAGAAGCGGCGGAGACGGCGCTCGAGCGTCGCCCGCGCGGGCTCACGCGATGATCGCGTCGTGCACCTTCACCGGCTTCGTCACGCCGGTGAGTCGCTGGTCCAGTCCCGCGTACGGATACGTGAGGCGCGCGTAGTCCATGCCCATGAGCTTCAGGATCGTCGCCTGCAGGTCCTGGACCGGCAGCGACTCCTTCGTCGCGAAGTAGCCAAGCTCGTCGGTCTCGCCGTAGACCAGGCCGCGCTTCGAACCGCCGCCCGCGAGGAACATCGTGAACGCGTGCGGATGGTGATCGCGGCCGAGGAAGTCCTTCTTCCCGTCGCGGAACTCGGCCACGGGCGTGCGCCCGAACTCGCCGCCCCAGATGACCAGCGTCTCCTCGAGCAGTCCGCGCCGCTTCAGGTCCTTCAGGAGCGCCGCGACGGGACGGTCCATCTCCTTGCACTTCTTCGGGAGTTGCGTGATGAGATCGTCGTTCGGTCCGGTGCCGTGTCCGTCCCAGCCCCAGTCGAAGAGCTGCACGAAGCGCACGCCGCGCTCCACGAGGCGGCGAGCCAACACGCAGTTGTTGGCGAAGCTGCCGCGCCCCGGCGTCGCGCCGTAGAGCGCCAGCGTGTCGGCGCTCTCGTTCGCGATGTTCATCGCGTCGGGCACCGACATCTGCATGCGGAACGCGAGCTCGTACTGCGCGATTCGGGTGAGCGTCTCGTTGTCCTTCGTTCGCTCTGCCTCGATGCGGTTGAGATCGTTCACCGCGTCGAGGATGCGTCGTCGTGCGGCGCGATCGATCCCCGGCGGATCCTCGACGTAGAGCACCGGCTCACCCGACGATCGGCACTGCACGCCCTGATAGACCGTCGGAAGGAATCCGCTGCCCCACACGCTCTTGCCCGCGTCGGGCGTCTTGTCGCCGGAGACGAGCGTCACGAATCCGGGCAGGTCGCTGGCTTCCGACCCGAGTCCGTACAGCAGCCACGAGCCCATCGACGGATGACCGAAGCGGGCCTCGCCGGTCCAGAGGAGGAGCTGCGCCGGCGCGTGGTTGAACTGGTCGGTCTTCACCGCCTTGAGAAGACAGAGTTCGTCGGCGACCGTCGCGATCTCCGGGAGGAGCGACGAAATCTCGATGCCCGACTCGCCGTACTTCGCGAACGGATACTGGCAACCGAGCAGCGTCGGATGTCCCTTGATGAACGCGAACTGCTCGCCCTTGAGGTACTCGTCGGGGCACGGCTGTCCGTGGTGCTTCGTCAGCGCGGGCTTGTTCTCCCACAGTTCGTGCTGCGACGGCGCGCCGGCGAGGTGGATCGAGATGATCGACTTCGCGCGAGCGCGGAAGTGCGGCGACTTCGGCGCCATCGGATCGGTCGCATCAACCGCAGCGTTCGCCGACTCCGCACCGAGCGCCGACAGCGCGATCGAGCCGAGCCCGACGCCGACGCCGCGACCGACGGCGCCGAGGAACGAGCGACGCGTGAGCTCCTGAAGTTCGATCAGCGTCCTCGCATTCATCGTCATTAACTCCGCGACAGGAACTCGTCGGTGCTCAAGAGCGCGCTGGCGGTCGTCGTCCACGCGGCGAGTTCGGCGCCGCCGTCCTCGCCCGCGAGGATCGCCTTCGTCGCTGCGTCGTCGGCGCTGAAGCGGTCGAGCTCCGATCGTTGCAGCGCGAGCAGCCGCTCGACTTCCGCGGGCTCGGGATCGCGGGCGAGCGCGCGACGGAACATGACCTCCACGACCGAGCGCCGATCGGACGACGCGGCCAGCGCACGTCGAGCCAGGGCCCGCGACGCCTCGATCCACACCGGGTCGTTCAGCGTGACCAGCGCCGCGAGCGGCGTGTCGCTGCGCACGCGGCGAATCGTGCAGGTCTCGCGGCTGGGCGCGTCGAACGCGACCATCGACGGATACGGACTCGATCGACGCCAGAACGTGTAGATCGAGCGGCGGTATCGATCTTCGCCTTCGCTCGTGGCCCAGCGATCGTCGCTGTAGACGACCTGCCACACGCCGTCCGGCTGGAGCGGCATGACGCTCGGACCGAAGCGCCGCTCGCTGAGGAGACCCGAGGCGAAGAGCGCGGAGTCGCGCACGACCTCTGCCTCGAGGCGATAGCGCGGCGAGCGCGACCACCAGCGGTTGTCGGGATCGACGGCGAGGCTCGCGCCGGACGCGACACTGCTCTGCCTGTACGTCGACGAGAGGAGGATCTCGCGGAGCAACCGCTTCGTCGACCATCCGAGCTCCGCGTAGCGCGAGGCGAGGTGATCGAGGAGCGCCTGGTTCGTCGGCGGCGATCCCTGCGATCCGAAATCCTCGCTCGTCTCGACGATGCCGCGTCCGAAGAGCGTCTCCCAGATGCGGTTCGCCGCGACGCGCCCGAACAACGGGTTGTCGCAACTGACGAGCCATCGCGCGAGACCGAGACGATCGCGCGGCGCGCCCTCGGGCCAGGCGTGCAGCACCGCGGGCGTTCCCGGTTCGACTTCCTCCGCGGGTTTCTTGAGGCTGCCGCGCTCGAGGCGATGCGTCGCGCGACGCTTGTCGCCGGCGAGTTCGCGCATCACGGGCACGGTCGTCGGCGCGAGCGCCGCGAGTTCACGGGCCGCGATCGGATCGTCGGGCTTCGACGCGAGCACGAGCAGCGCCCGTTCGCCGTCGTCGAGATGCGACGCGCCCTTCGCGAGGATCGGCTTCAGGTTGTCGGCGACGCCGGCCGCGCCGGGATCGATCGTCGCTTTCTCGATCCACGCGTCGAACGCCGCGGCGTCGAACGAGGCGCCGCGCACGCGATCGGCGGCGGCGATCGCCCGCTCGCGCCAGTACGGCGGGCGCATCGCGGCGACGGGACGCTCATCGGGCTGGTCGTTGTCTTCGGTCTGATTGAAGAACGCGAGGAACTCGTAGTACTCGCGCTGCGAGAACGGGTCGTACGGATGCGAGTGGCACTGCACGCACTGGAACGTGGTGCCCATGAACGCCTGCCAGGTCACCGCGACGCGATCGAAGACCGCGGCCATGCGGAACTCCTCGTCGTCGGTTCCGCCTTCCACGTTGGTGAGCGTGTTGCGGTGGAACGCGCTCGCGGCGACGTCGTCGTCGGTCGCGTTCGGCACGAGATCGCCCGCGATGATCCGCGTGACGAACTCGTCGTAGGGCATGTCGCGATCAAGCGCGCCGATGAGCCAATCGCGCCACGCCCAGATCGTGCGCCGCGCGTCCTTCTCGTAGCCCTGCGTGTCCGCGTAGCGCGCGAGGTCGAGCCAGACGCGAGCCCATCGCTCGCCGAAGCGCGGGCTCGCGAGCAGCCGGTCGACGACGCGCTCCCACGCGTCCGGCGCGCGGTCGTCGCGGAACGCGACGACCTCGTCGGGCGTCGGCGGCAGGCCGACGAGATCGAGCGAGGCGCGGCGGATGAGCGTCTCGCGACTCGCCTCCGCCGCGGGCGTGGCGCCGGCCCGCTCCATGTCGTGCAACGTGAAGCGATCAAGCGGCGCACGCGGCCAACTCGCGTCGCGCACGTCGGGAACCTGTGGCGCGACGACCGGCACGTGCGACCACAACGGCGCGTACGGAGCGCCGTCGGCGATCCAGCGCCGGAGCGTGTCAATCTGGGCCGCGCTCAGCGGTTCGCCGTCGGGAGGCATGCGCTCATTGCCGGACGCGGCCACGCGACGCAGCAGTTCGCTCGCGTCGCAGTCGCCGGGAACGATCGCGCGGTGGCCCTTTTTGGTGAGCCCGAGCGCGCGATCGCGCTGCACGAGGTTGAGCCCGCCGAGTTCGCGCACGCCGCCGTGACAGCGGAGGCACGTCGAGGTCAGGATCGGGCGAACGTCGCGATTGAAATCGACCCCCGCGCCACACGGTTCGACCGTCGCCGCCGCAGCAGCCGTGGCGATCGCGATTCGACGGATGCCGATCGGAATGGTCGAGGGCCGCGCGCGTGGCACGTTGACGAATGTAGACCCCGATTGTGGCGGCGTGAAGGGCAAGTTGCCGAATCCAGCAACGTCGTCGGCGTCGTCGCACAGCGCCGATCCGCGCGATGTCCGACCGCGTCGGGCTATCCTGAGATGGTCGGTTTCTCCCGCCCCATCGAGCACTCCACATGCGAACGATGCACCTCGGTACTTTCCTCGCCGCGACCGTCTTGATCGGCGGGTGCGCCACTTCGAACTCCGCCTCGTCGGGACGCAACGCCGAAGTCGTTGGCGCCAACGACGCCACGCGATTCTCCTACGGCGTCGGCTTCAGCGTCGGCACCGACGTGCGCAACGGGCTTCACGACGACGGCCTCTCTGCCGACTTCGACCTCGTGAGCAAGGGATTCGCGGATGCCGTCTATGGTCGTCAACCCGCGATGCCGAAGAAGGATCTCGATCGCGTACTCCGCGCGGTGCATCGCGCGATGCTCGATCGGGCGTCGAAGCGGATGTACGAACAGAACACCGAGTTCCGCCAGCTCGCCGACGCAAATGCGGTGGCGAGCGCCGCCGCGCTGGACCGGTTCAGGGCGCAACCGGGCGTCCGCACCGTCGAGGAAGGCGTGTACGAACTGGTCGTGACCAGCGGAAGCGGAGTTAAGCCGGGCGACGGCGATCTGTACGTCGCCGACTGGAGCATGAGTCTCGAGAACGGCAACGTGATCGACAACCGCACCGGCGCGAAGATCGACCCAGACGCGCTCCTGCCGGTCGCGAGCCGCGCGATTCGCACCATGGGCGTCGGCGACCACCGCAAGTTCGCGTTCGCGCCGGAGAAGGCCTTCGGACTCGGCGGCGACGCGCCGGCGATCGGACCGAACGAGGCGATCTTCATCGACATCACCGTGACCGGCAGCGAACGAAAGGAAGCGAGCAAATGATCAAGCCAACCACCATTGCCGTAGCGCTCGTCGTCGCCTGCGTCAGCGGCGGCACCGCGTCGGCGCAGATGCAGTTGCAGAGCGGCCACGCGCTCGACGGGAATCTCAACATCAACTCAGGCGGCTACAACTCGCCGACGGTCCGCAGCGGACCGGTCGCGTATCCGACGTACGTCCCGGGTGGCGTGCCTGCGGCGTATCGGGGAATCGGACGGCAGTACTCGCCGTACTCCGGCGGCTGGCAGACGCAACGGCAGACGAACTACGACACGTACCTGAACGACCGTTCGTACGACGCCGGATGGCAACGCTCGAGCGGCGGATACTCGTCGTACGCGGGGCCGCCCGGCGGTTACTCCGGCGGCGCGAACGTGGGCGCGTACAAGATCGACACGCGCGTCGGCGGTTGAGCCGCCGAGGGCGCCGAGTCCGGTCAAAACGAAAGCCGCCGCGAGGTAGACCTCGCGGCGGCTGTGCTTCACGATTCGTTTCGTCGTGCGACCGTCACTGCACGATGTAGACGGCGTCGAGCGCCTTCTTCACCCGCTTCGACATGTCGGCGAGATGCGCGAGCGAGTAGGTGTCGACGTTGCCGGCGTTCGCGCTCTTCATGACCGCGTCGAGCCGTGCGTTGAGCTGCTCGAGCTGGAGTTGCGCGAGCTGTCGCACGGTGCGCGGCATTCCGGCCTTGCCGGTCGCGATCGCGATGTAGCGGTCGGTGAGGTCGGCCTGGCCGTTGCGCCGGAACGGCGTGATCATCGGCTTGCGGTCGTTCCAGCCCTTGCCGAGGTTGCTCGCGTCGACCTCGCGGTAGATGTCGTCGCTCAGCGTCTTCATCAGCTCCGGAATGGTGAACGCGTCCTGTCCGGCCGGAGTCCGAAGCTCGTTGTCGGCGATGCGACTCAGCGTGGTCGGATTCAGGAGCAGCGTCAGCGCCATGTTCTGCGTGGCGGCGATCTGGTCGTTGATCGGCCAGTCGGACTGCTGCGAGAAGAGCGCCGGACCGTCGCCCCACTTCTCGACCGAGAGCTTGTTCACGAGTTCCGGCGTGATGCCGTACGCGTCGTCGCGGAACGCGTTCTCCATCATGAACTGGAGTGCTGCTCGCTGACGCTGCGGATCAACCGGGACGAGCGGGTCGCCCATGTTGGCGTCGCCCTTCTTCACGCGGGTCACGTGCGTGCCGCCGACCCACGAACCCATCACGTCGATCATCTGACGCTGCTTGTTGAGCGTCTTCTGATAGCCCTTGCGGGCCTTCTCCCAACTGTCGCCGTTCTTCACGTACTTCTCGAGCAGCGACGCGCGGAGGTTCTTGACGAGAGCCATCTGCGCCACCGCCCACTGGTGCGGATCCTTGCTGAAGTCGTAGCGGCGGGCGAGCGGATCGGGACCCATCGTGTCCTCGTCGGTGAGGTACATGTGGCCCGGCTCGCCGACGTGCGCGAGAACCTTGTTCGGATCGTCGAACGTGTATCCGTACTCGATCGCCCAGATGTCGTAGGGACCGATGCCGATCATCGCGTAGTCGCCCTGCGTGGCCTTGGGATCGACGTTGAAGTTCGTCCCGATGTAGTCCATCACCGACGCGGCGTGCGGCTTCTTGCCCTTCGACTCGAGGCTGTTGATCTCGTCGAGCGTGAGCCAGCTCGACGCCTTGAAGTTGTGACGAAGTCCGAGCGTGTGCCCGACCTCGTGCGCGACGAGGTGCGCGAGCTGCACGGACACGAAGCTCTCGGGCACGCCGTCGAGCGTCTCTTCCTTCGGCGTGCCGTCCTTCGGCGCGTCGGGCTTGGGCGCGTCGGGCTTCGGCGTTTCCTGTCCGGCCGCAGCGCCCACGACGCCGATCTCACCGTAGGCGTCGAGCATCATCGACGCGAACGCCATGTCCATCGCCAGGCCCTGCGCCGCGAAGCACTGCGCCCCGCAGGTGTGTCCGGGCTGGCTGTGCGGCGCGTTCGGCACGCTGTCGCCACCCGCGCTCAGGCGCATCGCCTCTTCGAACTCCGGACGCCCGGCGACCAGCGGGTCCTTGCGCGAGTCCGCAGCATCGGTGTCGCCGGCGGCGACGCGGGCAGCGCGCCGCTTCAGCACTTCGTCGCGCTGCACCGGTGGCAGCAACTGCAGCCGCGGATCCCACTCCGGATGCGACTCGAGCCAGACGAGCGAGTCCGGCGTCAGGCTCATCGCCATATCCATCGGGCGCTCCTCGTACCACGAGTAGAACGCCCGGATCCAGCCGTCGGTGAGCACGATGTCGGCGTCGAGGATCTGGCCGGTCATCGGATTCGCGCGGCTCGGGCCGATCGCCGTCGCCACGTCGTTGTTCAGCCAGCGGATGAAGTTGTAGCGCACGTCCTCCGGATCCTTCTCCATGTGCGCGCCGGTGACTTCGTCCTGCTGGTAGACCTCGATCGCGTTGTCGATGCCGATTTTTTTGAAGGCCTCGTTCCACTGCAGGATGCCGTCGCGCACGTAGCGGCGATAGCGGACGGGAACGGTGTGCTCGATGTAGAAGACGATCGGTTCCTTCGGCGGCGACAGCGAGAGCTTCGGATCGCGCTTCTGAAGGTCCCAACGATTGATGTAGCGCACCCAGTTGGTGTCGGTGCCGTAGAGGCCGAGGTCGCGATAGTCGGTGACGAAATAGCCAATGCGGTCGTCGGCGACGCGCGGCTTGTACGCCGAGTTCTCGGGGATCGCGGAGATCGAGTAGTGCACCGTCTTGTATGCGCCGCCCTGATCGGGCGCCTCGACCGCGAGCTCGAGGTTCTGCGGGAACGCCTTCGCTTTCGCGATCTTCACGAGTCGCGGATTGAGCGCCTGTCCGGTCAACTGCTGCGCATTGCCGACGAGCAAGCCATCAAGATCGATGACCGGCTGACCGTTCGGTCCCAACGCCACGATCGGCACTTCGAGGAGCACGCGGTCGGTGAAGATCCGGCGCACGGAGTCCTTGCTCACCTGCTCGCCGTTCGACCGCACGTCGAGCTGCGGCTCGATCAGCGCGAGGCGATTGCCGTACTGGCGCCAGAACACGTAGCGCGCCGGGCCTTGCAGGCCGGAGAAGATCACGCCGCCGGCAGGCGTCGCCGCGATGAAGAATTTCATCCGGTCCCAGCCCTTCGGCAGCTCGGCGAGAAGCTGCTCGTCCTTCTTGTTGATGTAAAGCCCAAAAAGCGTCTGGCCGTCCGGCGTCGAGACGACGCGCTCGTAGCCCTTCGACACGTCCTCGAACTTCGGCAGGTCGCTGCCGGGACCGCGGGGCGCCCCGCCTCCTTCGGCGCCCGGCGGCGGACCGGGTGGCGGACCTTGCTGAGGCGAAGCGACCGCGACAAGCGTGGCGGCCACCGACAACGTGAGGAATGTGCCGACGAGCGTGTTCTTGTTCATGGGTTGTCCGATGGAAGGCGATGGTGAAGGCCGGGCCGCAGAGTGCCGCAGCAAAAAGTCGTAGCGACGATTACACACGGCCGCGTCGTTGGTTGCGGCATGGTCGCAGGAAGTGACGGGGTTGCCCAACGAGCCGCCAATCAGAACGCGCGGCCCGAGGACGCAGCGCAACGAAACGGCCCGCGGCACAGGCCGCGGGCCGTAGATCGTTGGCGAGTCGTCGGGAACTTACGGGCAGCCACCCCAACCGCCGAGCAGAATGCCGAGGTCGACGCCGTCGGTAGTCCCGTCGCCGCTCACGTCACCCGCGGCGGTGCCCCAGCCGCCGAGCAGGATGCCGAGGTCCTGACCGTTCACGACGCCGTCGCGATTCAAGTCCGCCGGGCACGCCGGCGGCGGCGGTGCCGGCACGACGAAGTACTGCAGGCCCGGCACGAAATCGAAGTTGACCAGCCGCGGCTCACCGAGATTGCCGACGCCACCACCGACGCCGCTCAGGATCTGGTTCGACATGAAGTCGTGGCCCTGCCCGTTCACGAACGCGCAGACTTTGATTTCGCCGCCCGCATATCCCTGCAGGAGCGACAGCGGCAGCGCGATCTCGATGCCGGTCAGCACGCCTTCGCCGCTGCCCGGATCAGTACCGCCCTGGACGCCGCGAACGTTGGAGTTGTCGTAGGCGACCAAGGTGCCGTTCGAACCGTTGAGCACGGCACGCGAGCCCGCCCCACCCGAGCCGATGTACTCGCCGACGCCGCCGCCGTCGGTCAGGATCTGCGCCGTATTGCAGTAGGTCGAGAACGGATCGCCGCCGCAGGTCGTGGTGACGTAGAAATCGGCGGCGAAATCGCCGTCGAACGTCAAACCGTTGCCGGTGCCGTCGTCGCCCATACGGTTGAGCCCGTTGAAGTCGACGTCCGGGTTGTCGCCGCGCAGGCGCGTCTGCCCGCCCTTGATGTAGTCAATGAAGATCTCGAGCTTGTTGAAGTTGCTCTCGAGATTGCCGGTGAGCAAGAGACGGAGGTAACCGGCGCCCGTGTCGACGAATCCGTACGCGACGTCGAGCTCACTGCCGTTCGCGAAGTTGATGACGCCGAGGTTCGAGTCGCCGAACTGCGTCTGCGTGTCTTGGATGGCAAGCGGGCCGCCGTACGCGGCGTCGTAGGCGCCGTTCATCACGACACCACCGGCGAGCGACGGAGATGAGAACGCAACTGCCGCCACGGCGGCAACGAGGAGGGAAGTCTTCATGGTGTGAGAGTCCGAGCGGAGGGGAGCGACAGGCTCGCTGGAAACTCCCGATCAGCATCGAGAGGCGAGCCGACTAAGTCTGATACGAAAACACACGCGTGCCGACTTTCCAACGATCCGCCGCGAATTTTCCTGAGGTCATCGAGCCCGGCGTTATCGGGCAACGCCCCACGCGCCGAGCAGGATCGCGAGGTCGGCGCCGTTGGTCGTCCCGTCGGCGTTCAGGTCGGCGGTCGACGTGCCCCATGCTCCGAGGAGGATCGCCAAGTCAGCGCCGCCGATGGTGCCGTCGCAGTCGAAGTCGGCCGGTGCGCACGGCGGCGGCGCATCCCCCTGCGAGTAGACGAGTCCGGTGTACGGCCCCACCGAGAAGACGCCGCTGTACGGCATGCCGTCCCATGGAACGTTCTCTGCGGCGACGTCGTTCGCGGGCCACGTGCCGAAGCTCGGGTCGTAGCCGCTCCAATCGCTGTTGAAGTGGTACTTCCAGATGCCGAGACGTGGCAGGCCGATGCGATAGTTGCTTCGTCCGGCCACCGAGAAGTTCGCGATCGCGATGACGTCGTCCTTCTCGCCGCCGTTCATCCAGCGATGCCACGCGAGCATCTTCCACGAGTCGTTGACGTGGAACACGTTGGTGTTTTGTCCGGTCAGGCCGCGCGTGAGTCCCGACGCGTTCCGGCGCAGCGCGATCATGTCCTTGTACATCGCGCGAATGCCGGCGTACGTCGTGCGCTTCGTCCAGTCGAGCGGATCGTTCGAGTCGAAGTAGCCGTTCTCGAGAAACTCCTGTCCCATGAAAAGCATCGGGATGCCCGGCGCGCAGAAGGTGACGAACGCGCCAAGCGTCGACCGCTTCTTCGAGAACCACGAGCCGGCGTTGCCCGGCCAGATCTCCTCGGGCACACGCTGGTGTCCGTTCGCGTCCTCGTCGTGGCTTTCGGTGTAGATCACCCGCTGGAACGCATCGTTGTTGTAGTTGCCGAGGATCGCGTCGCGCACCGACCACATGCTGCGATCCGCGTCGTTCTGTGTCACGATCGCCGCCCGCACGTCGTGCACGAAACCGTCCCACTGACTGTCGAAGCCGGCGCCGCCGGCGCTCGTGGGCTTGGTGATCCACGCGTTCGAGTCGAAGTCCTCGGCGATCTGGATTTTCCACGGCTGCGACGCATTCACCTCGTCGTTGATCCACTGGAGAAGCGACCAGCCTTCGGGAATGTCGGGGCCGTTCTGATCGACCTTTCGGATGTACTTCGTCGCGTCCCAGCGATGGCCGTCCATGCGGAACTCGTCGAGCCACATGAGCGCGTTGTCGCGCACGTACTGGCGCACCTCGCCGCGGCCGAAGTCGGGTCGCGTGTTGCCCCACGGCGTCACTGCGCGGAAGTCGTTGAAGAAAAAGATGCCGCCGAGCTGGTTCTGGCTCCAGCCGTCGAACTGCCACAGGTCGATGTCGTTCGGTCCCCAGTGCGAGTACACGAGGTCATGGAACACCGCGATGCCGCGGGCGTGCGCGGCGTCGACGAGTTCCTTGAGGTCGTCCGGCGTGCCGTAGGCGCTCTCGACGGAAAACGGATACGCGAGGTTGTAGCCCCACGAGATGTCGCCGGGGAACTCGCACACGGGCATCAGCTCGATCGCGTTGATTCCGAGGTCTTTCAGGTCGTCGAGACGAACGCGACACTCGTCGAAGGTCGACGGCGGACCGTCGCCGGGCGCGACGTTGAACGTGCCGACGTGCAGTTCGTAGACGACGAGTTGGTTCCAGTCGGGCGTGGTGAAGCTCGGCGTCGTCCACGCGTAGCCGGTCGGGTTGTAGACGATCGAGTTGCCGACCGAGTTCGTGAGCCGCCGCGCCCGCGGGTCGTTCTTCCAGAGCAACTGCCCGCCGGACTTCGTGACCACGTACTTGTATTGCACGCCCGCGAAGATGTTCGGCACGTCGACCGACCAGTAGCCGTTGCCTTCGCTGAAGAGCGGCTTGCTCGTCGGACTCCATCCGTTGAACGAACCCGCGACGTGCACCGCCTGCGCGAACGGTGCGAAGGTGCGGAAGGTGACGCCAAATCCCTGACCCGCGATCGAATACGGAATCGCGCCGATGCCCGGCTTCGTGGACGGGCCCGACTGCGCCAATGCCGGCTGGGCGGCGATCGTCGCGAGGAGGGCTGCACAAGCCAGTCGGCGCAAGGTCATGGCACGATCGTAATGGCGCTGCATGCGAAGTCCGGCATGAATTGACGCCGGGGCGACGCGTTATCGTGCGGGGCATGCAAGCCACGCAGCGCGTTCGCCCGCGGCACCCCATCGTTTCGAGCGTCATCGCGCTCGCGCTCGCCGCACCGATCGCCGCGCTCGCCGCTTGCTCCGAGGAAAGCGCTCCACCGCCGCCGCGCCCCGCAAGCGTGCCGCCTCAACTCGCGCTGGATCCCGCGACGAAGGCCGCGCTCAGCGATCCGAAGTTCGCGGAGTTCCGCAAGCTCGTGCGCGAGCTGCGGGCCGCGTCCAAGGCGATGTCGCAATACCTCGCGTCGATCGGGGGAAAGCCGAAGTCCGACGCCGAACGCAGTCGCTACGCCGAGCTCGACGCGCAGATCTCGAAGTGCAAGCAGGCGGTGAACGAGGCCATGGCCGCGAGCGACCGCACGCCCGAAGAGCGCAAGACCATGCGCATCATCTTCGCGCTGCCTGAGTCCGAGCTCGGAACGTAATCGCACGCGCGCTGCGTCGGACATCGTGATCGGCTTTGCGACGGCGACTCAGAAGTCGAGACGTCCAGGCAGCAGGTACTGGCGGAAGGCCAGCCACGTCGCCGGTCCGGTGGCGGAGCCGGGACTCATGTCGCCGCTCTCGGTGAAGCCCGTCGGCGAAGCGGTGGCCTCGTCGATGAAGCGCGGGCTGAAGATCGTGAGCGCTCGCGTCGATCCGTCGACGAACGACACGTTGAGTCGGTTCCCGTCCCAGAAGGCCGGCACGTCTTCCCAGAACGGCACGCTCCAGTCGACGACGAAGCCCTCTTCGTTGTAGCCCAGCGGCGACTCCTCGTTGATCGAGCAGAACGTGCTCGATGGCGACGGAATGGTCGACAGCGTCGTCGTCGGCAGCGCGGACTGACCGGAGGGCAGCGGCACGAGCGTGCCGCATCCGTAGTCGTCGGGACACACGCTGCTGCCGATGTACGAGTTGAGCGAGTAGCTACGCAGTCGGTTCGTCGGATCGAGCGGCGACTTGTACGACGCCGGATTGCGATCCAGGTATGGCCACAGCACGCCGCCTTCGAGCGCCTTCTGCGTCTCGACCTTCGTGCCGTCGGGCAGCGTCTGGAGATTCGCGCCGGACGCGTTCACCCACACGTGATTGACTTGCACGGTGCCGTTGGGGCCGCTGATCGAGGTCTTGTCGGTACGCGGACTCGCGAGTCGACCGGCGTTCTCGGTCGAGTACTGCGTCATCGCCGAGGCGATCATGCGATGGTTCGAAAGACAGGTCGTGGTGCGGGCGGCGCCGCGCATGCGACCGAGGACCGGCAGCAGGATGCCGATCAGAAGCACCACGATCGCGATGACCACCAACAGCTCGATGAGCGTGAAGCCGGAGCGACGCTCCGCGGCGGCGACGAATCGATTGGCGGACCGCCGAAGCAGGCCGTTCAGCATGGGAGGACTCCGAAAGCGCTTCCGACGGCAGAGATTACGCATGCATCGTGCACCCGGAGGCGAGCACTTTGGCGGAAACCGCCTCGGTCCGGATCGACCTCGGGACCCGCTTCCGGCCAAACGACCCCGCCAGACCCCTTGGCCAAGCGACTGCGCCGTGTGACGCACCTCCGTGGGAAGCACCGCAGGTGGGGCGGAGGCTGGCCTTCCGGCCGCCACCACGCGGGTCCGCCGGTGCGGCGCCGGGGCCGATTACTCCGCTCCGACGCGCGGTGGCAGCTTCCGCACCCAAATGTTTCGGTACCTGATCGGGTCGCCGTGATCCTGCAGGTGGATGGGACCGGTGGCCGGGTGCGGCTTGTACTGGGCCCGGGCCGCGTGGATCGTCTCGCCGAGCAACTCCGAGTCGTCCTGCACCAGCACGCCGTTGAAGAAGACGGTCATCGTCGCCGGATGCAACAGCTTGCCCTGCTGGTCGCCGCTCGTTCCGAACACCGGCGCTCGAAACACGACGTCGTACACGTTCCACTGCCCCTGCGGACGGCATGCATTCACGAGCGGCGGGTACTGCCCGTACAGCGCGCCGGCCATGCCGTCGGCGTACGTCACGTTGCCGTTACTCGACAGCACTTGCAGCTCGTAGCGGTCCATGAAGTAGACGCCGGAGTTGCAGCCGTGCTGGCCATCGGGCTTCGCGTCCGTCGGCACCATCCACTCGATGTGAAGCTGCACGTCGCCGAACGAATCGCGCGTCGTGAGGTCGCCGGTCGTCGGCTCCACGACGATCGCGCCGTCGCGCACCTTCCACTTCGCGTCGCCGTCGCCGCTGCGCCACGCGGAGAGGTCGGGCTTCGACGCTCCGAAGAGGACGATCGCATCGGACGGCGCCGGCGCCGGCGGGCCGGCCGGGCCCGGGTCGACGACCGCGGGTTGCGGGCGCTTCATGTCGTGGACGCCCCACTTGAATTGGCGTTCGGCCTGGGCGAAGGCGAGGGACGCAAGCGTGACGGCGGTGAGGATGGCGATGGTGCGACGCATGCGCACGTTGTACCGCGCGACGTGCGCCGCCGCCGCCGCGCGATACGCTCGCGCCCATGCGATCGACCTACGCCGCCACGATCTCGCTCGGCGACACCGACGCCGCGGGCGTGCTCTTCTACTCGCGGCTCTTCGAACTCGTGCAGCGGGCGTTCGAGGCGCATCTCGCCGCGTGCGGAAAGCCGATCGCCCGTTGCATCGCCGAAGGCATCCTGGCCCCCGTCGTTCACGCGGAGGCCGACTATCGAACGCCGCTGCGGCTCGGCGAGGCGATCACCATCGACTCGAGCGTCGAGTCGATCGGCGACTCGAGCGTGCGCATGGCGTACATCGTGCATCGCAGCGACGGCGCTCTCGCGGCGGAGGCGCTCGTGGTCCACGTGTGCATCGGCCGCGACGGCCGAAGCGTGCCCGTGCCGCAGGCGCTGCGCGACGTGCTGCTCGCGGACTGATGCCAGTTCAAGCGCTCCGTAGCGCCCCCCGGGCGCACACTCGCTCTGGCCATTTCGCCGTCGTATGAGATCGTGGAGCGCGTGGAGCGAATACGATCCGTCTGAGCCGACCCGCTATGACGCAGTGTGCGGCCTCGTCCAGATCGGCGCGAGTTCGCCGGACTGCGCCAGCCGCGCGAGCACGGCACGCTCGGGCTTTGTCCGCATCGCCTGAGCGGGAGGCATCGCGAACACGCGGTCCGGCCACTTGAACCGTGGCAGCTCCGCGGCGAGCGCCGACTCGAGGCGCGCCGCGTCAAACGCGCCGGTGACGAACGCCACCGGTCGCCATTGCCAGCGCTCGTCCTCGATCGGTACGACGCACGCGTGCGCGACGCCGTCGACGCCGGCGAGCACGCGCTCGATTTCCTCGGGCCGGATGTTCTCGCCGCCGGAGACGAACATCGCGTCCTTGCGCCCAAGGACGTGCAGGTGTCCGCGCTCGTCGATCCGGCCGACGTCGCCCGTCGCGAGAAATCCGTCCGCGTCGCGAGGATCGCGCACAGCCTCGCCCTCAAGGTAGCCCGCGAACACCGTCGGTCCGCCGACGCGAATCTCGCCGTCGTCGGCGATGCGCAACGCCACGCCGGCGAGCGCCGTGCCGGCGTCGTCGGCCTCGTCGGAGGTCGTCGCGACGCCGGTCGTCACCTGCGACGCGCACTCGGTGAGCCCGTACGTCGCGCGGAGCGGCCACCCGCGGCGCACCGCTTCGTGCCGCCACGCCGCCGGCGCGGGACCGCCGCCGAGCAAGATCGCGTTCATCGCGGCGCATCGCGCAGTGGCCGCTGGATCGTCGAGCAATCGGCGCAACTGCGTCGCCACGACGGAACAGTGCGTGATGCGATCGTCGGAGCGCAGGTCGTCGTTCACCGCCCCGGGTCCGCGGCCAAGGCGCACCGCGCCGCCCCCTGCCATCGCCCGCACGAGCACGGCGAGTCCGCCGACGTGATGCGGGGAGAGCGACAGGAGCCAGCGATCGCCCGGACCGAACGGCGTCCGTTCGTTCGACGCCAGGGCATTCGCGACGAGGCTCGACATGCGGTGGACCGCCAGCTTCGGCGCCGACGTCGAACCGCTCGTGGCCAATGCCACTGCGTGCGATTCGAGCGCGAACTCGGTCGGCGTCGCGACGGACTGACCGCTCGCGCGGTGTGCGTCGTCCGTGCGCGCGGCGCCGCACCGCGCGGCGCCACACCGCGCGGCGATCGCGTCGATCGCCGACGCGGGCGCGCGCGCGTCCACCACCACGGCCATCGCGCCGCGCACCCAACACGCGATGATCGCGAGCATGCAGTCGACCGATGCATCGGCAACGACGAGACGCCGGCGCTCCGCGCGACGTTCGGCGAGGCGCAGCGCCGCGCCCGCGGCCGCTGCGTGCGAGATCGTCTCGCTCGCGGTCACGAGGAACGGCTCGTGCGCGAACTCCGGTCGCGGCCACGCGAACGTGCCGCTAGCGGACATCGCACTCCTCGATCGGCGTGAACGCGACATTGGGAGAAGCAACCGGCTCGCCGGTCGACATGCGACCGCCTGTGATCGTCGGCGCCGTCGTCGGATCTCCCACCAGCATGCCCGACGTGCCGAGCCCGTGATCGCCCTCGGCGCTCGGCAGCCACGTCACCAGCCGCGCGAGCAGGCGCAGGGTGAAGTTCGTCTCGAGCGCGCTCGACACCGTCGTCCCGAGCAGCTGCCGCGCGGTGCGCTCGGCGCGGGCGCGGACTCGGGCGAGCGAGCCGTGCAACGACGGCTTGAGCACGTGCGTCGTCACGCCCGGCGCCGTCTCGAGCGCCGCGCGCGAGTTCGGCTCGAGCAGCGACTCGTCGAGTGCGATCGAGTGCCCGGTCGCGTGATGAAGCTCGGGCAGCCGAAGCGGATCGTCGAGCGGCTCCTCGAGGTATTCGATGCGGTCAGGCGGAAGTCCGGCGACGAGCGCGACGGCGTCGTCAAACGCGAGCCCGCGATTCGCGTCGAGACGAAGTCGCACCGCGGGCCCAAGCCCGTCGAGCAGCGTCTCGACCGTCGCGCGGTCCTCGCGCCGCGCGACCTTCACCTTGATCGTGTTCGCGCCTTCGAACCGGCGTGCGTCGATCGCCGCCCGAGCCGCGGCGGCGTCGCCGACGAACAGCGCGTTCACGCCGATCGACGGCCGAAGCGGCGAGCGGAGGATCGGCTCGTCGCATTCCAGGGCGCAACTCACGCCGAACGCCAGCGCCGACGGCATGCCGTCCAGGTCGAGCGGACCGCGCTCGCGCAGGATCGCGAGGCATTCGTCGACGCCCTCGCGGTGCACGCCGGGCATCGGCGCCACCTCGCCGACGCCGCGTCCGTCGATGCGCACGAAGAATCCGTCGCGCCGCGTCAGCGTCGTGCCGGCGAAGCGGAACGGGCGCGCGAGTGCGAGCGAGTACCGCGCGATCTCGACGCGCGGATCGCTCATCGGACGATCCATCCGATCGAGAACGCGGCGCCGTAGAGAAGCATCAGTCGACCGGTCGCCGCCAGCACGCGATTCAGCGTCATGCCTTCGGCTCCGGCCATGACCGCGCGGATCGACGGCACCATCGTCGCGCATGCCAGCGACGCGGCGATGACGAACCATCGATGCGTCCACCACGCGAGCGCGATTGGAATCGCCGCCGCCGCGAGCACCGAGCACACGATCTCCATGCGGGCGAACGTCGCGCCGAATCGCACCGCGAGCGTGCGCTTGTGGGCGGCGGCGTCGCCTTCGCGGTCGCGCAGGTTGTTCACCGCGAGGAGCGCCATCGCGAGACAACCGGGCCCGACGCCGGCGATCGCCGGCAGCCACTCGAAGCGCTGCGCCTGCGCCGCGTAGGTTCCCGCGACGGCGACGGGACCGAAGAACGCGAACGCCGCGACGTCGCCGAGGCCGACGTAGGCGAGCGGCATCGGACCGCCGGTGTAGAGGAGCGCGAAGACGATGCCGGCGACGGCAATCGCGATGAACGCGGGTCCGGCCCGCCAGACGAGGAACGCCGCGAGCGGGATCACCGCAAGCAGCGTCGCGGCGATCGCGATCCGCATGGTCGCGGGCGCGACGAGTCCGGCCGACACGACCCGCACCGGACCGACGCGCCGTTCGTCGTCCGCGCCCTTCTTCCAGTCGAAGTAGTCGTTCGCGAAGTTCGCGGCGATCTGCAGGAGCAGCGCGCCGCACATCGCGGCCGCGGCGCTCGCCATGTCGTAGCGATCGTCGACCCAGGCCATCGCGATGCCCATCAGCACGGGCGCGATTGCGGCGCCGAGCGTCTTCGGGCGGACGGCGAGCCACCAGATGTTCGCGCGACTGTGCTGCATCGATGAACGTCGGCGGCGCGGGCGGCGCCGCTCAGGGGCGGCGCGGGAACTTGCGGAAGTCCGGCGCGCGCTTCTCGATGTACGCGCGATGTCCTTCCTGTCCTTCGTCGCTCATGTAGAAGAGCATCGTCGCGCATCCGGCGAGCTCCTGAAGCCCGCTTTGTCCGTCGCAGTCGGCGTTGAGCGCGGCCTTGAGGCAGCGGAGCGCGATCGGCGAGTTCGCGAGCATTTCGCGGCACCATTGCACCGTCTCGGCCTCGAGCCGCTCGAGCGGCACGACGGCGTTCACGAGTCCCATCTCGAGCGCCTGCTTCGCGTCGTATTGGCGGCAGAGAAACCAGATCTCGCGGGCCTTCTTCTGTCCCACGATGCGGGCCATGTAGCTCGCGCCGAAGCCGCCGTCGAAACTGCCGACGCGCGGTCCGGTCTGTCCGAAGCGGGCGTTGTCCGCCGCGATCGTGAGGTCGCACAGCATGTGCAGCACGTGGCCGCCGCCGATCGCGTAGCCCGCGACCATCGCGACGATCGGCTTCGGGCAGCCGCGGATGTCCTTCTGGAAGTCGAGCACGTTGAGGCGCATCACGCCGCCGTCATCCTTGTAGCCAGCCTCGCCGCGCACGCGCTGGTCGCCGCCGGAGCAGAACGCCAGCGGACCCTCGCCGGTCAGGATGATCACGCCGATGGTCGGATCCTCGCGGGCCATCGCCAGCGCGTGGCGCATCTCGATCACCGTCTGCGGGCGGAACGCGTTGCGCACTTCGGGACGATTGATGGTGATCTTCGCGATGCCCTCGTCGCAGACGTGAAACAGGATGTCGGTGTAGTTGCCAACGCTCTTCCATGCGGGGATCGCGGGCAGGTTCGGAGGCGTCGATGCGTGCTTGGTGGTCTTCGTGGTCATGGCAATCGATCGATGAGGGAAGCGAGGGCGTCGGGACGCTCGAGATGAACCGCATGCCCGGCGCCGTCGACGACGCTGACGTGCATCGTCGGGGCGACGCGCTGCGCGTCGTGCGCAAGCGCCAGATACTTGCCGTCGAGCCCGCCGACCGCAAGCCACAATCGTCCGGACATCTGCGGAAGTCGCTCCCACAGCGATGGATTCCGCCCCGGAGACGCGTCGCGGAGGACGCGGGCCCAGGCCCGACCGTCGCCCGACAGCCGTCGTCGCGCCACCATCGCGTAGTCGGGATGCGACCTCAGCGTCGCGAAGAGCGGCTGGGCGTACCAGCGATCGAGAAACGGCGCGAGCCCTTCGCGCTCGAGCGCCTCGGCCAGAAGTTCGTCCGCTCGCGCTCGCTCGTCGCGCTCCGCCGGATCGACGAGCCCCGGCGATCCCGACACGGCGAGCACGCTTCCGGCGCGGGACGTGTCGGCGGCGAGAAGCGTCATCGCGACGCGCGCGCCGAGCGAGTAGCCGACGATCGTCGCCGTCGACAGCCCCGCGTGCGCCAGCGCTCCGGACAACTCCCCCGCAAGCGAGACGAGGTCGAACGAGTTCACCCGCGCCGCGAGCAGGTCGACGCGCCACACTTCGCGCTGCACGTCGAGCGCGGCCACGACCGCGTCCCAGTCCGCCGGCTCTCCGAGAAAGCCGTGCACGAGGACGACCGGCCTCAGATGCGTCGAGACCGATGCGTCGCGGACGAGGAACTGCGCCATGTCAGGCGAACTCCCGCGCGAGCGCCGCAGCCACCGCCGCCTGCATCGACCGATGCGCAGCGACGTTGGCGTGGCGATCGGTGACGCACTCGACGAGCGCCGGCCGCGCCGCGTGCGCAAGCGAGCTCAGCGACTCCCGCAAGTCCTCGTTCGTTCGCGCCGCGCGGTAGTCGAGTCCGAACATCGCGGCCGCGTGTTCGAAGGTCCGACCGTGCGCCGTGCCGAACAGCGATTCGAAGTGTTCCTTCGCCCGCTCGTTCGTCGCGATCGGAAGGAAGTGGAAGATCCCGCCGCCGTCGTTGTTGATCGCGATGACGTGCAGCGGCCCCGGGGCCGCAGGAACGCCCGCGAGTCCGCCAAGGTCGTGCAGGAGCGCGAGGTCGCCGAGAAGAAGCGTCGCAGGACGGTCGCTCGCGAGCGCCACGCCCACCGCGGTCGATACCAGTCCGTCGATGCCGCTCGCGCCTCGATTCGCGATGACCCGCGTCGGCCCGCGGCCGCGCGCCGCGATCGCGTCGACATCGCGGATCGGCATGCTGCTGCCGACGATCAGCGGACCCCGCGCGCGGGCGAATCGGATCGTCTCCGCGGCGACGGTGAGCTCGCCGAACTCGGCGCTCGAGAGCCACGCGTCGAGCGCCCCGCGAGCCGCGGCGCTGGCGCGAGTCCACGCTCGGGCGAAGTCGCTCTCGCATCCGACGCGCGAGAGGTCGAGCGCGTCGACGAGCCGCTCGATCGACGTCCTCGCTCGGAGGCCCGCGCGATGCGCGTCGTCGAATCGCTCCTGTCCCTGCGAGGCGACGATCACCTCCGGCGCTTCGGCCACGAACTGATTCACGCGCTTGCTCGATACCGGCCCGCCCACGCGCAACACGCACTCGGGCGCGAGCGCGTCGCGCAGCGACGACGACGCGGCGCACGCGGCGAGTATGACGTCGCACGCCTCCACGACGAGACTCGGGACGCCTGCCGTGCCATGCTCGCCATCCGCAGCGCTCTGCGCCAACGCCGCGGTGGCGTCGGCGATGAGTGGCCAGTGCAGTCGTTTCGCCAGTGCCCCGGCCGCGGTCGAATCGGTTGCGCCGCAGACGACCACGCCGCGGCGCGTGCCCGCAAGCCGCGCGACGAGTTCGCGCATCTCCGCCTGCGACGCGCACTCCGCGCTCGACGCGAGCTCGCGCCGCCAGCAGGCATCGGACTCGGCCCAACGTGCCAGGTCGTCGTCGATCTGCGGCAATGATTCGTCGGGCGTCGGCGCCAGCGGTTCGCGCAGCGGCACGTTCAGGTGCACCGGGCCGCGGACGGTGTCCATCGCCCGCGCCCACGCCTCGTCCGCAAGCGAGAGCGCGAATCGCGGCGCGACGGCCGGCGTCGGACAACCGACGTCGCACGACCAGCGCACGAACGCGCCGAACATCCCTGCTTGCCGAATCGTCTGGTTCGCGCCGCAATCGCGCAGCTCGGGCGGCCGGTCGGCGGTGAGGACCAGGACCGGCGTCTCGCTCGCCGACGCCTCGACTACGGCGGGCATCAGGTTCGCCACCGCGGTGCCGCTCGTGGTGACGACCGCCGCGGGAACGCCGCTCGCCTTGGCAATGCCGAGCGCGACGAACCCGGCGCAGCGCTCGTCGATCACCACCGTGACGTCGAGTCCGCTGGTGCGCGCAGCGGCGATCGCCAGCGGACTCGAGCGCGAGCCCGGACACACCACGACGCGGCGCATCCCCTGCCGACGCAACTCCTCGAAGAGGAGCTGAGTCCAGAGGTAGTTGACGTTCTCTGCCTCGAGCGGACTCATGCGGGCCGCACCAGGCGCTCGAACGTCGCGAGCTTGTGCTCGGTCTCGCGCCATTCGCTCTCCGCACTCGAACCCGTCACCACGCCGGCGCCGGCGAAGGCCGTGACGCTCGGACCCGCCACGAGCGCCGAGCGGATGGCGACGCACACTTCCGACGTCGCGCCGATCGCACCGATCGGACCCGCGTAGAGCCCGCGATCGAACGGCTCGCACGCGCGAATGATGGTGCGGGCCCGCTCCACCGGCTGGCCGCACACCGCAGGCGTCGGGTGCAGTGCGGCGAGGAGCTCGGCGTCGGTCACGTCGGCGCGGAGCGTCGCGGACACCGGCGAGCACAGATGCTGCACGTTGGCCAGTTGCATCAGCCGCGGGTGACGCGCGCAGCGCAACGTCTCCGTCAGCGGCTCGAGGCGTTCGCGAATCTGGTCGAGGACGAGCTGGTGCTCGTGCCGGTCCTTCTCGGAGCGGAACAGCCCCTCGGCAAGACTACGATCGCGGTCGGGCGTCTCCGCGCGCGGCCTGGTGCCGGCGAGCGCTTCGCTCTGCAGCCGAACGCCGTCGCGATGGAAGAGCCGCTCCGGGCTCGCGCCGACGAACGCGACGCCGGCGTCGTCCTCGATGACGAACTGATACGTCCCCGGCTCGTTCGCGCTCAGACGCAAGAGCAGTTCGCACGGGTCAGCGAGCTCCGCGAGGCGGAACGTTCGAGTGCGCGCGAGCACGACCTTGCGCACCGACTTCGCGGCGATGTCGCGCAGCGTCGCGTCAACCGCGGTCTTCCATGCGCTCAGGCTCGAGTCGATGCCCTTGTCGGCGCCGAAGCCCGGCGCGAACTCCGGCAGGAGCGCGTGTCGATCGGTGGGCTGCTCGACGCCTTCGAGCCGCGCGAGCACTTCGCGGGCCTGGGCGCCGTCACCGACGAGATGCGCCGCGAGCGTGGTGCGCTCGGCGTCGCGCCGAAGTTCGACCACGGGAACGAGCACCGCCGCGAGTCCGAGCGTGGACCACTCGCGGGCGAGTTCGCGATTCGGATCGAACCGCCCGGTGAGCATCGCGATGAGCCGCGGCTCGGCCGCACGAATGTCGCGAAGGCCGGGCGCGTCGAGCGTCGGAAACGACGCCGCGACGCCAACGCCGGCGATCGCCAGGACGCCGTCGCGGGTGCGGAAGTAGCTGCGGCCGCCGGGCCGCTGCGCCGCCAGAAAGGCCAGCGGATCCGCCTCGGCGATCTCGATCTCGATGCGTCGGAGCGGAGCGGCGCCGGCAACGGTCTCGCGCTCCACCAGGCGCCGGAGTGACGCGATCGCGTCGCGGAGGCCGGAGCGCTCAGCAGGGTCGCGAACCAAGGTACGACGTGCGGGCCAGACGGTCATGCGAGCGCTGCGACGGCGGAGACGTCCGGTGTCGGGCCGGAGTGTAGCAACCTCGCGCACGCCCGAACCGCGCACCGAGGACCTCGCGGCGCGCACGCCGTCGTGTGTTATTGCGCGCCGTGGCGCGTCACGGCTTGCCGCCGTTCTCTTCCCAGATCTTCATCGCCTTCGGCATGAGCTTCTGGAGTCGCGCGATGCGCGTTTCGTCGGCGGGGTGCGTCGACATCCACTCGGGTGGCTTCTCGCCGCCGAGCGACGCCATGTTCTTCCACAGTTGAATCGCCTCGCGCGGGTCGTAGCCGGCGGCCGCGGCGATGTAGAGGCCGATCTCGTCGGCCTCGCTCTCGTGCGAGCGGCTGAATGGCAACAGGACGCCGTACTCCGCGCCCGCGCCGAGCGCCGACATCGTCGCCTCCTGCGTCGCGGGCGAGAGTTCGCCGAACGACATGCCCGCGCTCACGCCCTGCAGGATGATCGCGACGGTGTTCTGCTGCGTCATGCGCTCGCCACCATGCCGCGCGATCGCATGCGCGCACTCGTGGCCGACGACCGCCGCGAGTTCGCCTTCGGTCTTCGCGACCTGCAGCAGACCGGTGAATATCGCGATCTTTCCGCCCGGCAGGCACCACGCGTTGACCACGCTCGGGTCGTCGACGAGCTTGAACTCCCAGGCAAAGCCCTTCGTCGCGTCGGGGTAGAGCTTGTCGGCCGCGGCGGACACTCGCGTGCACACGCGCTTGACCATCTCGTATTGCGGACCGCTGGTGATGATCTTCGCGTCCTTGAGCTCGGTCGCGTACGCGTCGCGGCCGAGCTTCATCTCCGCGTCGGTCGACATCACGTTGAATTGCGAACGCCCCGTGCCGGGCACGGTGTGACAACCGCCGAGGATCGCTCCGACGCAAAAGGTCGCGAGCATCGCCGACGCGAGACGCGAAAATCCTCGAACAACATGCGGAGTAAGCAATTGTCCGTGCATGCGTCCATGCTATACGCGGGCTCGCGAACCGGGCCTCACTTGCGAAGTTGAACCCGTCGCACGAAACTGCCTCGCGGAGGAACACCGTCATGTCATCGACCATTCGAATCCGGGGACAGCGCCTTCGCCGCGGCCGCGCAGCGGCCATCGTGCTGCTCGTCCTCGCCGCCGTCTGCCTCATCGTCGGAGCGGCCGGCAGCTACTTCGCGTACTCGGGCTTCCAGAATCTCATGGGCATGCTGGCGAACGTGGCGTCGCCTTCGACTCCACCGCTCGTCGCGCCCGGCGAGATGACCATCAAGGGAGGCCCCGGCGCGGTCATGGTGGTTGCGCGGGCCACCGATTCGGCCGGAGAGCGTTCGTTTAGCTACACGCCCGGCAGCGTCACGGTCTCGGCGACCGACTCGCAGGGCAATCCGCTCAAGATCGCGCAGCAGGCCGGAGGCCCGGGCGGACCGATGCCGCTCCCCGACGGCGGCTCGCTCTTCATCGTGGCGGTGTTCGAAGCGAAGGCGGCGGACACGTTCACCGTGAAGGCCACCGGAGCCGAATCGCTGTTGCGCGTCAAGCTCCTCGAGGGCAAGGACGCGGAGACCGCAGCGAAGGGCGCGATCACCGGCGCGGGCGGCGGACTCGGGGCGCTCTGCGGCTGCGGCGGCTTCCTCGTGTTTGGCGTGATCGGCGGCATCCTGCTGATCTTCGGGAAGCGGAAAGCGGCCTGACTCTTTTCGACGCACGCGCGCCGCGCCTCACCGCGGCGCGTGAGGATCTCGTTCGCGTGAAGCGCGTCCGCGCAGTCGACAGCCACACCGAAGGCGAACCGACCAGGGTCTTCCACGATCTCGGCGCGTTCGGAGCGCCGCGCCCGGTCGGCGAATGGCTGCGCGCATGGCGCACGCCCGACGGAGGCTGGCAGGTCCCGACGGACCTGCTCGCGCTCGTCGCCGAACCGCGAGCCGCGCCCGCGACGGTCGGCGCGATCCTGTGCCCGCCGTCGCGCCCGGAGTTCTTCGGCGGCGTGATCTTCTTCAACAGCGCCGGCGCGCTGGGCATGTGCGGACACGGCACGATCGGCCTCGCGGCGACGCTGCGATACCAACGCACCCTCGGCGGCACCCTCGGCGGCGCCCTCGGCGGCGCCCTTGGCGAAGGCGAGCACCGCTTCGAGACGCCCGTCGGCCCGATCACCACGCGGCTCACCGACGACAGCCGCGTCGAGGTCGACAACGTCGAGTCGTACCGACATCAGGCCGGCGTGGTGGTGAACGTCGGAGGACGCGCCGTCCGCGGCGACATCGCGTGGGGCGGCAACTGGTTCTTCCTCGTCGACGAGGACCGCGATCTCGACCTCGCGCGACTCGACGCGCAGCTCGCGCACACGCACGCGATCCGCGCGGCCCTCGATCGCGACCGCGTCACCGGCGCGAACGGCGCGACGATCGATCACGTCGCGCTCTTCGGCAAGCCCATCGCGCAGGACGCGGACAGCCGCAACTTCGTGCTTTGCCCCAACGGTTCCTACGACCGCTCGCCGTGCGGAACGGGCACGAGCGCGAAGCTCGCGTGCCTCGCCGCGGACCGGCGTCTCGCGCCTGGACAGGTGTGGCGACAGGAGTCGGTGCTCGGCTCGCGATTCGACGCGTGGTACCGGCCGGCCGCCGACGGACGCGTCGCGCCGACGATTCGCGGTCGCGCGTGGATCACGGCCGAGACGACGGTGCTCGCCGACCCCGACGATCCGGCGCGCGCGGGCGGCTGGATCGAACCGGTGGCGTGAGCGGTACGCTCCCGTCGCCATGAGCGAGTCGATCTTCCGCGGCGTCCTTCCCGCCATCACCACACCGTTCGACGACTTCGACGCCGTCGACCATCGCGAGCTCGCGCGACTCGTCGACCGCATGGTCGCCGCGCGGTGCAACGGCGTCATCACGCCGGGATCGCTCGGCGAAGGCTCGTCGCTCTCAACCGACGAGAAGCGCGACATCTGGAAGACGTGCGTCGCGTCGGCAGGTTCGGCGCCGGTGATCGCGGCGATCGCCGCGAGCGCGACCCGCGAGGCGGTCGAACTCGCACGCATCGCCGAGCGCTGCGGCTGCCGCGGCCTCATGGTGCTGCCGCCGTACGTGTATCGCGGCGACTGGACGGAGACGCGCGAGCACATGAGCGCGGTCTGCGCGGCCACCGGCCTGCCGGTGATCCTCTACAACAATCCAGCGGCCTACGGCGTCGACCTGCTCGCGCATCACGTCGCGGAGCTCGTCGACCGCCACCCGAACGTCGAGGCGATCAAGGACTCGAGCGGCGACGCGCGACGATTCATCGCGCTCTCCGCGGCGTGCGACTCGCGCCTGCGACTGCTGGTCGGCATGGATGACTGCGTCGTCGAAGGCGTGCGCATGGGCGCGACCGGATGGGTCGCCGGCCTCGTGAACGCGCTGCCGGAAGAGTCGGTGCGGCTGTTCGAACTGGCGATGAACGAGCGCTCGCCCGCGGACCGCGCCGCGACCGATCGCTACTACGCGTGGTTCCTGCCGCTCCTGCGTCTGGACACCGTGCCGAAGTTCGTGCAGCTCATCAAGCTCGTCCAGCAGGAGACGCGGACGGGCAGCGAGCGCGTGCGCCCGCCGCGGCGCGAGCTCGTCGGCGACGAACGAGCTGCGGCGATCGCGACGATCCGCGCGGCGCTCGCGAACAGGCCGTGACGCGACCGGCTAACTCGTCGATGGTCGGAGCGCGTGGCCGCACGCGCGGCAGCCGCCGCGGGCCTTGCGCCGCGCCTCAATGCGGTGCCGCACGATCAGGATCGGCATCACAAGGAGCATGAGGCCGAGGCAGACGAGCCCGAGCGTGTCGAGGTTGAGCGCCACGCGCTTCCGAGTGGCGCCGTCGCCGAACGAGACCCAGAACGTCGGCGCGTTCCACTCGAGTTCGAACGCGGGAAAATGCACGGGCTTCTGCGAGGGCGACGATGACGCGGCCGTCTCCTCGAACAGGTTTGCGATCGGCAGCGACTCGCTCACGATCGTGAGCGCTCCCGAGGTCGACCAGTCGGTGGCCGCGCGCATGGCGAGGTACGCGTAGACCGACTTGTCGCTCGCCGGCAGCTTCTCGAGCACGGCCCCCGCGAGCCAGCGATCACGGCCGGGATCGGCGGCGTGCGCCAGAAGTTCGTCCACCGGTATCGACTGCGACGCGCCCGCGGGCACAGGCGCGGACAGCATGCTCGACTGCATCGTCGCGCGGACGTGCCACGACGCGTCGTAGGTCAGCGTCGCCCCGACCGCGATCGCGAGGACGACGAGCGCCACGACCGCGCGGCGAACGCGACCGGCGATCGACGATCGTCCTCGCCCGAATCGGATCACATCGACGATCCAACCGATCCCGGCGCCGACCAACCATGCGAGCCCGACGAGCCCGAGCGTCGCGCCGATCGCACGCAGGTTCCACGACGACCATTCGAGCCGGCCGCCGGTCTCCTCCGGCGGCGGCTTGTGGAAGACCGTGAAGTACCTCCACTGCCAGCGCGGGCGCGGCGCGACCCTGACGCCGTCCCAGACCGACGCGTTGAACGGATCGTCGCTTCGGCTCAAAGACAGGTCGGTCGAGATCGGTTGGAACTCGCGGCGACCAATCGGATCGATGTAACACTCGGTGGTGGTGCGTTGCCACCAGCGCAACGGCCAGCCGAACGCGCGGGTGGTGATGCGATCCGCGGCGCCGTCGATCAACGACGGCTCCAGTCGCACGTCGCCGTAGTGCGCGTATCGCTCGATCCACGTCGCGACCGAAGATTCGACGGCGTCGAACAGGCCAGCGTCGGTGCGGGCGCCCGCCGCGATCGCCGGGAGGTCGTCCCGGTCGAAGCCCGGCTTGACCAGCACCGGAATCGGCGTGCCGGAGCCGATGCGCGCCGACTTGCGATCGACGTACAGCCACACGCCGAGCCCGATCAGAGCGCAGAAGGCGACCCATGCGGGCCACGTGACGCGCCAACTCAACGGCGGATGCGGCGGGAGTCCCGTCGATTCGTCGTAGCCGCACTCGGGGCATCGCGCCGACGCAGCGAACGGGGCGTCGCTCATCCGCTCCACGCCTCGAGCAGGATCGCCATGTCCGCGTCGTTCACCACGCCATCGATATTGAGGTCGCCGACCGGTCCCGCGGTCCCCCACGCGCCGAGCAGCACCGCAAGGTCGCGGGCGTCCACCGCGCCGTCGCCGTTGAGGTCTGGTGACGGCGGCGGGAACGTGACCTGTTGCGCCCACGCACGCCAGGTGTTCGCGTTCACCGCGTATTCGTGGCTGGCCCAGAACCCGCCTTGCACGCTGTTGTCGGCGCGGGCCGCCGCGTAGTCGCCCCACCGGTCCGCTTCGGTGTACGCACCGGTGTTGGTCTTTACGACCTGCACCGGACCGAAGGTGCCCGGCGCGTCCGTCGCCTTGCGCTGCGCCACGCACATCGAGATGTAGTCGTTCGGCGAACTCCGCGCGAACGTGAGCACCGCGTTGTTGTTCGCGTCGACGCCGATCGCGGTGTAGTACGTGCGCATCGGCGTCCCGGGATCGATCGTGCCCTGCTGCGCAACCACGGGTAGGTTGCCCGACGTCGGCCAGCCGTTGAGCTTGATCTCGTACCAGCGCACGAGCACGCGCGACAAGCCGACGTGATGCGTCGCCCACAACGAGCCATTGCGGTAGTCCGCGCTCCAGAATCGCGCGTCGAACGTGTTGATCTTGAGCGACGTGCCCTTCTGCGGCGGATCTTCCGGCGGTCCGTACGCGGCGACGGTGAGATCGAGCGTCTGCGTCGCGGGTGCGGTGAGCGGATTCTTGATGGCGATGAGCCGCACCTGCGTGTTGCTCGCCGCTTCCTTGTGCTCGACAAGCACGACGGTCGATTGATCCGGGTACCAGACCGGCGCGAGTCCCGCCGACTGCACGCTGGTCACGTAGTTCAGCGACTTCGAGATCGCGGGCGGCGCGCCGACGAGCATCGATGCCTTGTCCCAGATGTAGATCTGGTAGTTCCCGTTGCTCCCGTCGCCCGTGACATACACCGCCGAGCTGTCCACGCCGATGTTCGGCGAGTCGAAGATCGCGCCCGCGAGCGCCGTCGTCTCGATGCGGTACTTGAACCACGTGCCGTTCGGATCGCCGTCGTCGCTCACCGCGATCAGCGCGTACGACTTCGCCCCCGGCGCGTTGCCTTCGGAGGCCATCGCGAAGAAGCGACCGCTGAGCGGATCGAAGATCACCTCGGGATCGAACACGAAGTTCGTCGCTCCGACGGAACCCCAGAATCCCGATCCTCCTTCGATCTGCTGCGTGAACGTCTGCGCGCCGGCCTTGGTGAAGAACGAGATGCGGCCGTTCACGATCGAAACCAGGTGCGACGGTCCCACGGCGAGACTCACGTCCGGCGGCGTCCAACCCGTGTCGACGATCGCGTCGAAGCCGAGGCCCAGATCGCTCACCGTGAAGGTTCGTTCCGCCTTCTCGGCGCCGCGCGGATCGAACGTCGGCGGCACGTGCGGACTTGCGCCTCCCTCGGGCGCGAGCGCGGCGCTCGCGACCTTGGCATCGACGCCCTGCGAGCGACCGGAGAGCGTGATCGCATCGGGCGCGATCATCGTGACGTTCGCGGCGCTCTTGTCGCCGGCGCCCGCGTCGCCGTGCCACGCGAACGCGATGCGGTCTCCCAGCGCCACCCCGCGACGAACGCCGGTCGCGGCCCGGAGCGACTGCTCGTGAGGAAGCGACGCGGTCAGCACGCGCTCCGTGTCGTTCGGCGCGCCTCGCGCGTCCAATCGCCGCGCCGCGATGCGCTGGACCGGAGCGCCGTCGGCGTCGGTCAACGTCTCGTTCCACAACACGACACTGGAACCGTCGGGCGACGCGACGACCTCCGCGCCGTTGCCGTGACCCACCGCGTGCGAGTGTCCGATCGGACAGCCGTCGCCGTCGAGCCGCTGCGCGACCACGGCGTGCGACGCGTGATCGGGACTCGCGTACGCGACCACGAATCCCCCGTCGCCGCCCGCGAGCGCCGCCTCGTACGCGTCGGCGGCGATCACCTCCGCCGAGCGCGTCGGCGCGCCGCGTCCGTCGATCGCGATCGTGCGGACCGACTCGTCTTCCGTCCATGCGACGACCCAGCCCCCGTCGCGTCGCGGCGCGACCGACGGCGCACGAAGGCCGTTGGTGCCACGGGCAATCGCGAACTCCGGTCCCCACGTCGAGTCGTTGCCGAGCACGCGACCGCGGATGGACGCGACGTCCGCGCCGTCCTCCGACACCCACGCGACGAGCGTCGAACCGGAGCCGTCCGTTGACGCCACCGGATCGTGCTGGTCGCCGCGGGTCGATTCGTTCACCAGGAATTCGTCGCCGCCGTTGAAGGAGCGGTCGAAGACCCGCGCGATGATCGCGCCGGCGTCGCCATCCTGGGCGAACGACGCCCACGCGATGAGCGCGCCGTCCGGGCGACCCGCGACGGTGGGCGCCGCCTTCTGCGAACCGGTCCAGAGGTTCACCTGCGTCTCGCCACCCACCGCGACGCCGTCGCGATCGAATCGCTGCGCGTAGATCCCCGCGAGCCCGCCCTGCTGTCGCTTGCTTGTCCACGCGACCACCATCGCGTCGTCGCCGGAGAAGTTCCCCGCACACGCCTCGTGCTGCGCGCTGAGCGAGAACGAGCTGGCGCGGAAGTGCGAGACCTCGTCGGCAAGCCCTCTGGGCGCGCTCACGACGAAGCAGACGGCGACGACTGCGGGTCCGAAACGGCGCATGGCGCGAGCGTATCGCAAGCCTATGCGCGAGCCCATCGAATTCGCCACTCTTCCCGCCGAATCTCGCGCGGCAAAGGAGATTCGTTCCGTGTTAGGCGATCCGTGCGCAGATCAATCGCGACGCGGCTGCGCGACCGGCGCAGAGCGACGAAGATGTTTCGCGCCGACGTGTTTCGACCCGCGCCGCGCGATACTCTGACGATCCACGCTTGTGTGGAAGGGAGGCAAGCCACATGTCTGCCAGCAACAACTCCATCCAATCATTGCTGCAGGAAACCCGCGTCTTCGAACCAGGCGCGTCGATTTCCAAGTCGATCGGCGGTGCCTACGCGAAGAGCCTCGCCGACTACCGCCGCAGGTACCAGCGATCGATCGAGGATCCCGAAGGATTCTGGGGCGAGATCGCCCAGGAGTTCGATTGGTTCCGTCCGTGGACTCGCGTGTGCGAATGGAACCTGCCCGACGCACAATGGTTCATCGGCGGCAAGACCAACGCATGCCACAACTGCGTCGACCGACAGGTGCTCCAAGGTCACGGCGACCAGGTTGCCATCATCTGGGAAGGCGAACCGATCGTCGGCGAGTCGGGCTACGAGGTCCGCCATCTCAGCTATCGCGATCTTCAGCGTGAAACGTCGAAGCTCGCGAACGTCCTGAAGTCGTTCGGCGTGCGCAAGGGCGACGTCGTCACCATCTACATGGGCATGGTGCCGGAGCTCGCGATCGCGATGCTGGCGTGCGCCCGCATCGGCGCGGCGCACTCGGTCATCTTCGGCGGCTTCGCGTCGGCGGCGATCGTCGACCGCGTCCACGACGCGGGCTCGAAGATCATCCTGACCTGTGACGGCGCCTGGCGCCGCGGCCAGGTCGTGCCGCTCAAGGACAACGTCGACGCGGCCTGTGCCCAACTGCCCGGCGTCGAGCACGTCGTCGTGGTCCGGCGCATCGGCGCGGCGATGCCCGCGCCGGTGCGATGGCACCCGCGCGACCATTGGTGGCACGACCTCATGCTGGCCGCGAGCGACGACTGCCCCGTCGAATGGTGCGACAGCGAGGATCTCCTCTTCCTGCTCTACACCTCGGGTTCGACCGGAAAGCCGAAGGGCATCCGTCACGTCACCGGCGGCTACATGGTCTACACCGCGACGACCGCGCGCGAGATCTTCAACCTCGTGCCCGGGAAGAACCAGGTGTTCTGGTGCACCGCCGACTGCGGCTGGATCACCGGACACTCGTACGTGGTGTACGGCGTGCTGCCGAATCGCGTGCCCTCGTTCATGTTCGAAGGCGCACCGAACGCGCCGAAGGAAGATCGCTTCTGGGACATCATCGAGCGACATCGCATCACGCACTTCTACACCGCGCCGACCGCGATCCGCGCGTTCATGAAGTGGGGCGATGAACATCCGAAGAAGCACGATCTCTCGTCGCTCGTGCTGCTCGGCTCGGTCGGCGAGCCCATCAATCCCGAGGCGTGGATGTGGTACTACGAGACGATCGGCGGTTCGCGTTGCCCGATCGTCGACACGTGGTGGCAAACGGAGACCGGCGGCATCCTCATCACGCCGCTGCCCGCCGCGACGCCGCTCGTGCCGGGTTCGTGCACGCTGCCGTTCTTCGGCATCGACGCGGCGGTGGTGAACGAGAAGGGCGAGGAGCTTCCGCAGAACCAAGGCGGACTGCTCGTGGTCCGCAAGCCGTGGCCGTCGATGCTGCGCGGCGTGCACGGCGACCGCAACCGGTTCATCGAAACCTATTGGTCGCGCATTCCCGGCATGTATCTCGCCGGCGACGGCGCTCGTCGCGACGAGCGCGGCTACTTCTGGATCATGGGCCGCATCGACGACGTCATCAACGTGAGCGGTCACCGTCTCGGAACGATGGAGGTCGAGTCGGCGCTCGTGGCACACGAAGCGGTCGTCGAGGCCGCGGTCGTCGGCATGCCGCACGAGATCAAGGGCACCGGCGTCGCGGCGTTCGTCACGCTCGGTCCGGGCAACGAACCTTCCGACGCGCTCAAGAAGAAGCTCATGGATCACGTGACGAAGGAGATCGGCGCCATCGCGCGACCAGACGTCGTCCGATTCACGCAAGCGCTGCCGAAGACGCGCTCGGGCAAGATCATGCGGCGACTGCTCCGCGACATCGCCGCGGGCAAGGAGTCGAACCAGGACGTGACGACCCTCGACGACTACTCGGTGCTCGCCAAGCTCCGGGAAAACGACGAGTGACCCGGCGCGCCGCTCCGGCCAAGCTCCCCGCGTCCGGCGCCCGCGAGCACTCGGTGGTGCGCGGCAAGCACGCGGTGGAGGCGGCCGAGGACTACTGCGAGGCGGTGGCGGACCTCGTGGACGCCACCGGCGAGGCCCGCGTCGTCGGGCTCGCGCGGCGCTTCGGCCTGTCGCACGTGACCGTGAGCCGCGTGGTCGCAAGGCTCAAGCGCGAGGGCTATCTTCGCGCCGAGCCGTACCAGCCGATCGCGCTCACCGCGAAGGGGCGACGCGTCGCCGAGGAAAGCCGGGCCAGGCATCGGCTGGTCCTCGAGTTCCTGCTGTCCCTCGGCGTCGACGAGGCGACCGCCCGGCTGGACGCCGAGGGCATCGAACACCATGTGAGTCCGGCCACGCTGGCCGCGTTCGGCCGGTTTGCGCGGGCACGCGCCGCCGGTCAGCGCTAGGCGGAAGAATCCGCTCTTTTGGTTCTTCGCCGCGTCGGTGTTGTAGCGTACGCTACGGACCGCCGATGACGCCGTAGCACTTGCTACGGATGGGCCAAGGACCGGAACCGGACGATGCCGAACTCTCGCGAGATCCCAGCCGACGGAGCGACGCCGGCGACGAACGCGCGCGACCATGACGCTGCGGACCATGATGCTGCGGACCGGGACACGGTGGACCATGACACGGCGAGGGGAGGCTGGCGCAGACCGAATCACACGCCGTCGCTGCCCGAGGCCCACGCGTCGATCCGCGTTCCGTTGACCGCGCATCCGTGGCGCAAGCTGCTCGCGTTCACCGGTCCCGGTCTCATGGTCGCGGTCGGCTACATGGACCCCGGCAACTGGGCCACCGATCTCGCAGGCGGCGCCCGCTTCGGCTACACGCTCCTCTCGGTCATCCTGATCTCGAACCTGATGGCGGTCCTGCTCCAGTACCTCGCGCTGCGGCTGGGGATCGTCACCGGCCGCGACCTCGCGCAGGCCTGCCGCGACCACTACTCGAAGCCCACGGCCTTCGTGCTCTGGCTCCTCTGCGAGCTCGCGATCGCGGCGTGCGATCTCGCGGAGGTGATCGGTTCGGCGATCGCCCTCAATCTCCTGTTCGGGATTCCGCTCGTCGTGGGTGTGCTGATCACCGCGCTCGACGTCCTCGTGATCCTGATGCTCCAGCACGTCGGCTTCCGACTGCTCGAAGCGATCGTGGCCGCGCTGATCTTCACCATCGGAGGCTGCTTCGCGTACGAACTCTTCCACGCCCGCCCGGACATCGGCGCGCTGGCGGCGGGCCTCATCCCCACGCCCCAGATCGTGATGAACCCCGAGATGCTCTACATCGCGATGGGCATCCTCGGCGCGACCGTGATGCCCCACAATCTGTACCTGCACTCGAGCATCGTGCAGACGCGTGCGTTCGAGCGCAATGACGGCGGCCGTTCGATGGCCGTGCGCTACGCGGCCGTCGACTCGACGCTCGCGCTCTTTTGCGCGTTCTTCATCAACGCCGCGATCCTCGTCGTCAGCGCCGCGGCGTTCCACGGCACGCCGCACCAGGACGTCGCGGACATCAGCGACGCGTACAAGCTGCTGAGCCCCGTGCTCGGCGTGCCGCTCGCGAGCGCGGTGTTCGCCATCGCGCTCCTCGCGTCGGGGCAGAACTCCACGCTGACCGGCACGCTCGCAGGCCAGATCGTGATGGAGGGCTTCCTGAACATCCGCCTGCGCCCGTGGCTGCGACGGCTCATCACGCGACTCATCGCGATCATTCCCGCGGTGATCGTCACGAGCCTCTACGGCGAGCGCGGCGTCGGCCAACTGCTTGTGCTGAGCCAGGTGATCCTGTCGCTGCAACTGAGCTTCGCGGTGGTGCCGCTCGTCTGCTTCACCTCGGATCGCAAGAAGATGGGGCGCTTCGTGAACCCGCGATGGTTGACCGTCACCGCGTGGTTCGTCACGATCATGATCGGCGCCCTCAACGCGTATCTCCTCGTCCAGACCGTGGCGCAGTGGTTCCAGGGGAGCAACTGACACCAATGCGAGCGCTCCGTCGCGCCCTCCGGGCGCACACTCGCTCTGGCCAATTCGCCGTCTTGTGAGATCGTGGAGCGCGTGGAGCAAATACGATCCGTATGAGCATGTACCGCAAAGTGCTGGTCCCGATGGAGAACTCCGTGGCGGACGAGACGATCCTCGAGCACATCCGCCCGCTCGCGCGGCTATGCGGTTCGCAGCTCGTGCTGGTCCACGTCGCCGACGGCTTCGTGGCGCGGAATCAGGAACAGCTCAACCTCGCCGACTCGGAAGAGATGACCGCCGACCGCGCATACCTCGAGCGGCGCAAGCGGGAGCTCGCGAGCGAGGGTTTCAGCGTGAGCGCGCACCTCCTGTGCGGCGAGCCGTCGCGCGAGATCGCGAAGTTCGCGGAGTCCGAGGGGTGCGACCTCATCGCGATGTGCACGCACGGGCACCGGTTCGTTCAAGACCTGCTCTTGGGCAGCGTCACGCACGAGGTGCGACATCGCGTGCGCGTGCCGGTGCTCCTGGTTCGGCAGAAGGCGTGAGCGGCTCTCCGCCGCCGGGACCGGCGAGCGGCAGTCAACGACGGCGCCGCGACCCGCGCAGTCCGAGCACGATCGCGGCGACCGCTGCTGGCGTGGGGATCGCCGACGGCGCGTTGTCCGATCCGAAGACCCAGCCGTCCCACGAGCCGTCGGCGACGACGCGATCGGCGAAACCCGTCGGCGCGTAGTCCCAGGCGACCGCGGACGACGGGCGCGTCCAGTAGTGCCAGTAGTCGAGGAACTCCGGCGGCGTGCCAAAGCCCTCGTTGAAGTCACGACCCGCGCCCACCGCGTACAGGGCCTCGCCGAACGGGAATGTCACGGTCTCGAACGAGAACGGCAGAGGCTGCGCGGCGTCGATGATGTCGAAGAGCGAACGGCCAGTCTGAACGCCGTCCCAATGGACGACAAAGAGGTAGGAATTGCCATCGGCGAAGTCGAACTGGACGCTCGACGCGCTGGCACCGTCACCGACGTCGAACGCGCCGACGAGTCCCGCACCGGCGGACCCGACGGCGCCCAGCGCCGCGATGCACGCGAGCGCACGGTGCCAGACGAGGATCAGGCGACGCGATGGTGGCGCAGATTCGATGTCCGCGCCGAGTCGCGCGGGGCAGGTCGTTCTCATGCGCCGGTAGATAGCAGATGCCCCGATTCGCGTCTGCCGCGAATCACGGATTCGTCGTCAGTTTCCAGTCCGGCGAATCCGCGCGGTCCGACCAGAATCGCATGTCGCGCAGTTCGTCGATGGCCTTCGACTCGACGTGTCCGCCAGCGAAGCCGACGACCGTTCGCCCGCCGTTGCGGCTCGACACCTGGCCGCAGCTCGCGGCGTTCTCGGGGTCGTAGTGATCGGCCCAGATCGTCGAGGTGAAGTTCGGGCTGAGCACGCGAAAGTAGCCCTCGCGCATCGGGCCGGATCCACCCGCCGTCGGATCGGTGCCCCGCGCCGAGCCGCAGATGATCAGGCGGTCGGTGTGGCGAATCTCGGACAAGCGCGTGACGTAGAACTTTCCGAACGGATTGAGGTACGCGCTGTTAAACCCGCCGTAATTCTCGTCTCCGCCCACCCACATCGTGTTCAGCCCGAGGCTGGGGTAGACGCTCGTCTGGTAGAGGTAGTTCCAGTAGTCGGTCGACTCGAGTTCCTCGAGCGTGCGCAGGTTGTCGTCGAGATACAGACCCCGGAAGTTGTAGCCGAGATACGGCGCCAAGCGCCACGGGTAGCGACCAGCGGCGACGCCGACCGTCTCCGCCGCGATCGACTTGCCGTTCTCGTCGAACGCGGGCAGGCCGTTCTTGTAGCCCGGGATCAGTTGTCCGCCGTTCTCCGTCGCGTAGTTGGTCCACGCGGCGAAGAGCGCCCGCGCCGCGCCCATTTCTCGGACTTGTGCCGAGCGCTGCCGCATCGACAGGATCGCGGGGAACAAGAGCGCGAGGACGAGTGCGACCAGTCCAATCACGACGAGGAGTTCGACGAGCGTGAACGCGGAGCTTCGCGCGCCGCGCCGACACGAATTGCGAGTGGATTGCAACGAGCTCATTGGTCTTCTCAGAGGTAAGGGTCACAATCGGTGCGCTGTGACCAACACCGACCTGCAAGTGCGATCGTTCGGACAACCGCAGCACTTTGATCGTACGGGATTGGTCACGGCAACCATAGACTGATTTGTCCGTCTTTGCGTTCTGACGGTTCCGACCTTTGTGCAGAAACTCTCATGCGTAATCAACTACAACTGTTCGCTGTTTCGACGCTGATACTCACCTCGTCGGCGATTGCCGACTCCGTCGTGAACGTGACGTACACGACGCCAACCGCGGATCGCTGGAACTACCCGTTCAATCCGACGCCGGGCGTGCGCCCGACTGCATCGGTGTTCGGCAACGACGCGGGCGCGTCGCTGTTCGACAACCGCGACGGCCAAATGATCGTTGAATGGGACACTGCCGCCGACATCCCCTCTGGACTGCCGACGAGCTCGTATGCCGTGCAGTCGCTCCGCATCACGCTGCAGTTCGCGAGCGACCTGGCGCTGCAGTACGACGACACCACGGACCCGTGGCAGGCGTTCGTGCCGGCCTCCGATCCGAACTACGTCGAGGATCGCGACCCCGGCCAGCCCATCGAACTCTTCGGAACCGGATTCCGGAACGGTTACTCGTTGTTGAGCTGGCAGGAGACTTCGCCCTACGCCCCGGCCGGGTCGAACCTCCTCTCGCCCGGCATCCGCAACGCGTTCGCGCTGGGCTACACGGGCAGCGGCACGGCGGTCGACGTGAGCGACAGCGTGAACAACCAGTTCACGCCGACGCCGTTCGCGATCGGCATCGTCCCCGACGTCAATCTCGGCGACTTCATCCCGGTGAACGCCATGTGCGTCCTCGACCTGTCGATCGACGATCCGACCGTCCAGGCATATGTGCGCGACGGCATCAGCAAGGGGAAGCTGAGCTTCAGCGTGACGAGCCTCGCCCGCGTCGTGCAGCAGGGCTCGGTGTTCCCTTCGTTCTACTGCAAGGAGAGTCCGCTGGTCCAGGCGGGCTTGGCCCATGCTGCGAAGCTTGAGCTGACCGTCAACGTGATCGAGTGCGCCGCTGCGGACTTCGACTGCGACGGCGTGGTCGGTGCCGCGGACCTGGGCATCCTGCTCGGCGCGTGGGGCACTTCGAATCCCGCGTACGACCTGTCCGGCAACGGGACCGTCGGTCCCGAGGACCTCGGTCTCCTGCTGGGCGCATGGGGATGACCCCGCACCCGGCGTGAACGGTACGACGGAACGCAACAACCCCGGAGTTCGCTCCGGGGTTTTCGTTCGCGCTGACCTTACGCCTGCGCCGTCGAACGAGCGACGAGCGAGCGCACTCGCGCGACGGCTTGCTCAAGCACGCGCTCGATCTCGCTCGTGCCCGCCTCGAGCACCGCGGCGATCTCCTCGAGCGACAACCCGTCGGCGTATCGGAGACAGACGACGACGCGCTCGCGAATGCTCATCGCCCGCAGCGCGTCGCGCACCAGGGCGCGGTGCTGACCATGCCGCGACGACTGAGGCGCGGCGTGCGTCGACGGCGTCGTGGCGTCGTTGACCGCCACCGAGTTCAGCTTTGACTTCGGATCCGTGTCTCGACCGGGCATCCCGTTCTCCTCGGGGAGCGCTTCGGACGTTGTGCGCCTGGTTCGCGCAAGCGACGTCGAGCATGTGGAGCACTTCACACCATCGCGCCCGACCGTCCATGGCCGGATCGTTGATGGCGATCGCGTGCGAATCGTAACGAAGAGCGCGCATGCCGCAAGCGGCCTCCGCGCGCCTCGCGACGCACGTGATGTCCACACGAAAGCTCCGTCGCCGACGTGGATTGTCCGCGTGATGGACGTTTCACCGGAGGCGGAAGCCGCGCGCCTGAAGGCACGCGGCATGGCGATCGCGCGGACCGCTACGCCGCGAGCCGATCGAGACGTGCCGCGGCGGGCTGTCCTGCTTGCGCCTCGTGCTCGGCGTGCAGCCGGTCGTAGTCGGTGAAGTCGAGCGCCATGAACGGCTCGATGAGATCCGGGTCGAATTGGGTGCCGCTGCCGCACCTGATCTCCTCGAACACCGCCTCGCGCGGCCGCTTCGATCGATAGGTTCGATTCGAGCTCATCGCGTCGAACGAATCGGCCATCGCGATGATGCGCGCGATGAGCGGGATCTGGCGACCCATGAGACCGTGCGGATATCCGCGACCGTCCCAACGCTCGTGATGCGACAACACGCCATCGAGCATGCCGCGGAACTGCGGGATGTCGTGCAGGATGCGCCAGCCGATCTCAGGATGCATGCGAATCTGCGCGAACTCGTCCTGATCGAGCTTGCCGGGCTTGCGCAACACTGCCTCGGGCACGCCGATCTTTCCGACGTCGTGCACCAGCCCCGCGATGTGGATCTGCTTGAGCGTCGGCTCACCGATCCCGATGGCGCGGGCGAGTTCGCGCGACACCCACGCGACGCGCTGCGAATGGCCGCGCGTGTACGGGTCCTTCGCGTCGATCGCGGCGACGATCGCCTCGAGCGTGCCGAGGAACATCCGGTCGAGATCGCGATAGAGATTGGCGTTCTCGAGATAGATCGCGAGGTGCCCCGCCGTCGCGTCCGCCAGCTTCAGGTCGATCCCCGGAATCTCGCCGTCGCGGCCGCGGCGCTCACCGGCGATGAGCACGCCGCCGGCGTTTCCTTCGCGGCGAATCGGGCACGCCGCGATCGCCGACTGGAGTCCGAGTTCCGCAAGCAACGCGTGGCCTCGCGGGAACACCCGCGGCGACCGCGAGTCGCATTCGAGGAGAAGCTGCTGCGCGGCCGGCGCCAGCGCGTCGCGGGTGAACGGCACCGCGCCCGCGGAGATGACGCCGCCCTCGGGCGCGAACTCCGACAAGGGCGGCCGCAACATAACGGCGCACCAAGAGAAGCCAAGGCTTCGAACAAGCTCCGCGCACGCGAGCTGGAGGTACGGCGTCGGCTTGTCGGCGCTGGCCATTCCCGCGACGAGCGTGTAGAGGAGGTTGATCTCCTCGTAGGTTTCGGCGAGTTGCCAGCCGACCGCGTCGCTCGCCGCGATCTCGGCGTCGCGCTCGGCGTCTGCGCGGTGGGCGAATCGGATGAGCGGTGCGAACCGCGCGATCTCGCGCGACTCGATGGGACCGGACGCGAGGATCTGTTCTCGAATCGCGCCGGCGTCGAGTCCGGCGCTGGCCGCCACGCGCAACAGGTCGTCGCCGCATGCGAACGCCATCGTCGCGACCACGGCGATGCCGATCGGTCCCGAACGCCGTCCGGGCAGCCGACTCGGCACGAAGAAGAGCCCGGGTAGCGGCTCTGCCACCGCGCCGGTCGAGTCGTTCATGAGCGCCGGGACGGACTGCCGAAGCACCTGGTGCATGACCCGTGATCGAGTGAGGCTCAATGCGACGAGATCGCCGGGCGCGATCGACGGCGCGTCGATGATCGCACCGCGCTCGTCGCACAGCAGCCAAAGGCCGCCGAGTCTGCGGATCTCGTCGGCGAGCGTCGAGTGTCCGCCATCAGGATGCATGCGGAACGGTGTCATCACGCGGCCTGCGAACGCGATGCCGCAACCGAGGGCAGGAGCTTCGAGATCTCCTCGACGATGTGTCGAGGACTGAACGGTTTGCCAAGCACGAGACGGACATTCGGCGCGAGACGCCCGTGCGTCCCTTCGCCGTGTCCGGTGAGGAACACGATCGGAATCCCGCGCGAGCGCTCGTCGCGGAAGAGACGCGACGCGAACGAGGCGCCGTCGTGCGACGACATCTGCGGATCCGTGATCACGAGGTCGGCGCCGTGCGTCGAGAGCACTGAAATCGCTTCCTCCACATCGGACGCGGCGAGCACGCGGTACCCGACGTGCCGAAGCACCACGGACAGGACGTGCACGACGTGCGGTTCATCGTCGACGACGAGAATCGTCGACGGTGCGGAGCGAGTGTTCACGTGAGGCCTCCTTTCGCCCGCTCGCCGAATCAGCCGCCGGTCTTCGCGCTCTCCGCGTTGGCGGTGCGCTGCGTCGTGGACCCGGTCTGCAGCGACGAGAGCAGCAGGTTCGCGTCGGCGTTCGCGCCGCCGAGCTCGGCTGCCTTGCGGAACCAGTTCGCCGCGGCGGCGGCATCGCCCTCCTGTTCCGCGATGAGGCCTTCGAAGACGTAGCCCTCGTATCGCTCGGGCGCCACGCGCAGGACGCTCGCGGCCGCCGTGCGCACGCGAGGAATTTCGCCCAACTGCCACGACACACCGGCGAGGTCGATCCACGCCTGAGCGTCCTCCGGAGTCTCGCGCGTCAGCTCGGCGAAGACGTTGCGGGCATCGGCCGTGCGCCCGATCATCGCGAGGCAGCGTCCCTCGATGTGCATGCGCTCCGGCGTGCGGCCGCCTTCGCCCTCGCGTTGGGCGCGGCGTACGTTGACCAGGCAATCCTGCCACTGCCCCGCCGCGAACTGCGCACGCACCAGATTGTCCATCACCATCGGGAGCGACGGATCGATCAGGAGCGCGCGGTTGTAGTGCGCGACGGCGGTCTTCGGGTCGTTCTTGAGCATCGCGAGCTTGGCGAGCAGCTCATGCATCGGCGCGTTGTTCTCGAAGTACTCGAGCCGCGGCTCGAGCATCGCCTCGGCCTCGTCGAACTGCTTCGTGGCGATGAGCATCTCGGCGCACGCGAGCAGATACGAAACCTTGGACTGGTCGAGCTCGCTCGCCTTGCGATAGGCGGCGATCGCGTCCTCGTCGCGCGACCAGCGCTCGTGGACGATCCCCTGGAAGTAGTACGCCTCGGCGCACTCCGGCTTGATCGCGATGGCCTTCTGGAAGTCCTTGAGCGACTCCTCGAGATGGCCCTGCTCGAGCAGGATGCGCCCGCGAAGCACCCAATACTTCGGCTCTTCGGGCGTGCGAATGATCGCCTCGTTGATCTGCACCAGCGCCCTATCGAACTGACCCGACTCGAAGCTCTGGCGCGCCTGGTCGTAGACGATGAGGCTCGATGTCTTGCCAATGCGGTCGCGGGCCGCCTTTCGGGCTTCGAGGCCAGCCTTGGTTGGGCCACCGCAGGCCGTCAGTGCGAGCGCGATCAACACGAGAATCGTGAGCGGGATGTTGCGCATGATTGGTCTCGACGTTTCGTTTCTTCGATGTGTCGTGGCTGCACTCTGGTCCGAAGCGCCATCCGCCTGCGCGGCGCGAGGCCGGCAGGCGGATGGAGTCGGATCACTTCTCGTTCTGTTCGGTTGATTGCGGCTCGTGCGTGACGGTCGCATAGGCGCCCGAGTTCGACTGCACTCCGCGCTGGAAGAGCGTCATCCAGGGCCGGAGGAACGCGTTGTTCGCGAACACTTCGACGAAGTAGGTCGGCGCCTGCTGCTGCGTCGTGGGCTCGGTGGCCTCGACGGGACGCGTCGGATCGAGGTTCATGTCGATCGGAGGTTCGAGGTCGGACGACGACCCGTTCGGATCGATCGAGACCGCGGCGATCGCCGCGTTCGGATCGAACGGCTTCGGCGCGGTCTCGTTCGTCGTCGAGGTCACCGGCGCCGGCGTCGGCGTCGTCGCGGCGGCGGCGACTTCGCCGGTCAACGGCTTCTCGCTGCCGTCTGCGCAGTGACCGGCGTAGGGCTCGGTCGTCTGCTCGGCCTGCGTCGGCTCGGAGGCGACGGCGTTGAAGAGCTCCATCCCCATCGCGCTCCACTCTTCGCTCGCCTGCGCGAACTCCGCCTCGATGTCGGCCTGCGGCTGCGCTTCGGTCGTCGCGTTCGCCTGAGAGCTCGTCGCGGCGGGCGCGAGCGGATCGGAGGCCGGAACCACGCCCATCGACTGGGTCGGCTTGTCGACCTGCGTCGCGGTGCGCTGCTCCATGATGCGCTTCATCATGTCGCGCTCGAACGTGATGCTCGGCTGCGACTTGTCGAGCTCGGCGCGAAGCCGAATCATCTCCGGCTGGATCGGATTCAGGCGCAGCGAAGCCTCGGTGTGGTGCAGCGCGAGCTCGGTGTTGCCCGCGGTGAGCGCCTCGTACGCCTTCTGATTCTGCGCCACGCTCAGACGCTCGCGACTGAACGGCAAGGTGCCCTCGCGAGCGCCGACGCGGACCGCTTCAGCGAACTCGGTTCCCTGCTTGCCCCACATCGCCGCGAGCGCGTCGTGCATGATCGTCGGCGTGATGAGGAAGATGATCTCCGTGCGGATGATCTCGTCGTCCTGGCCGGTGAACGCCGCGTTGACGATCGGGATGTCGCCGAGGATCGGAACCTGGCGCCGCTGGATCGTGGTCTTCTCCTGGAAGAGACCGCCGATGACCATCGTCTGGCCGTCCTTCACCCGCACGTTCGTGGTGACTTGATTCGTCTTCTCGTCGGGGATGACGACGCCGCCGCCGACGTTGCTCGTGACCTGACGGAGCACGGCCTCGCTCACGCTCGGCGCGAGCTCCATGCGGATCGAGCCGTCGCGCGAAATGAACGGACGGAAGATCAGCTTGATGCCGGTATCGAGGTACTGGACGGTCTGCGTCGTCGTCGTTTCCGTCTGCGTGGTCGAGATGTAACCGACCTTCTCGCCCACGAGGATCTGCGCACGCTGGCGATTGAGGGCCAGGACGCGCGGACGAGCGAGGATCACCGCGTCCGTGACCTCGTCGAGCACGCGCATGAAGACGGAGACGTTGTCGGTGATCACGCCGACCTTGAGGCCGCCTGGACCCTGCGTCTGACCGACCGTCGAACCGACGCCGATCGCACTGTTGTCCGCGGGCTGGAAGCCGAGCTTGTCGCTCGCCTTCGCACCCGGCGTGTTGTTGCCGACGATGAGGTTGGCCACCGCGCCGAGCGGATTCACGAAGTCGGTGAACGCCGAATTGGCGATGATCGTGAAGTCAACGCCGAACGCGTTGTCCTCGTTCACTCGGGTCGACACGATGGTGCTGTCAACGCAGACCTGCGCCGGCGGCGTGTCGACCTCGGTGAGCAGGTCGGCGATCGCCTGGAGATTCTCCGGGTAGTCGTTCACGACCAGCATCGACTGGAACGCCCACGAGTCCTCGCCGGCGTTGGAAGTGTCGGGCAGCATTCCGCGCTCGACGGTGCCGAGCATTGCGATCTTGCCGGTGTCGGAGAGGAGCGGCGCGACGAACTCGTTCGCGTCTTTGCCGCTGATGTACTCGAGGGTGAAGCGACGGCTCTCGCGCTTCCTCCGCGCGAGCTGCATCTGCTCCCACTCCTCGCGGGTGTACACGTAGATGAAGTTGCCCGCTTCCTCATAGCGGAGGTCGAGGGCCTTCAGGATCACGTCGAGCGCCTCGGTCACAGTCACGTCGAACAGGTTCGCCGTGACCGAGCCGGCGACGTTCTTGCCGGTGATGATGTTGCGTTGTCCCTGAATGGACAGCATCTGCAACGCTTGGGCGATGTCGGTGTCCTGGAACTGGACGTTGAAGACCTCTTGTCCCGCCTTGCCGCTTGCCGAGATCGGCGGTTGCGGCGGAAGGGAATCGGAGGCGCTCGGCGCCTTCGGCGTCGGCTTCGATGCCGCGCTCGGCTTCGGCGGTGCCGAAGGCTTCGACGTAGCGGACGGCTTCGAGGCCGCACTCGGGGCTGCGCTCGGGCTCGACGCCTGCGAAGTCGACGAGTGGTTCTGCGCAATGGCGGTGCACGCCAAGGCGAGCGGCAAGATGTACATCACGCTCGGAAGCAGAGTCGGGAACGCGGTTCGGACGGAACGCTGGTCGTCGCGCATGTGCATGGTCCCTCGGAAGACCCCAACGAAATGACGGAGTCACCATCGCGCCGCGACGCCGCCGGACGGAGACTGCCGCCCCGGCTGCATCGCGCGGGGTCATTCGCGGACCAGGCGTGTCTTTCGAGACACCCTGTCTGCGCGAGCGACCTCGCAATGATTCACTCGACCGAATTGCCGTTGGACTTTGCCTCACCCGCGCGATCCGAGCGGGTTGGCGAGTTCCGGTCGTGCGGTGTGGCGCGACTGACCGGCGCAAACGGATTGCGCCGAGGCTCGGCCCGCACGTCGAGCGGCGTCGGCTCGGGGGTGAACCCACCGCCGCCGTCCGGATCTCCACCGCGCGGGCCCCTCGCCGACGCGAGGATCGCGGGATCGTCTGCGATCGCCGTGCGCGGGATGTTGGTGAGAATGCGGATGCGGGCCCAGAAGAGAAGCCCCATCGGCTTCGCCCACAAGACGCACGCGGCGAATCCCAGGAGCGCGAACGCGCCCGCGCGGCCGCGCCGAGCACTCGGCCGCGTCGCGACCCGCGTCGAAGATCGCGTCGCGTCGTTCACTCCGCGGCCCCTTCCGAGTGCCGGAACAGCGCATCGAGCGAGGCGTCGACTTCGGCCACCACGGTGACCGAGTCGGTGCCAGTCGATTCGAGCTCCACGCGGCGCACCGAGTCGCGCGGCGCGGCGTCCAGCGCAGCGAGAATCCCGAGCAGCTCCTCGAATCTCGCCGTCGTGCGCCGGACGCGGAACTCGCGCTCGCCCGAACGCTCGCCGCCCAGCCGCCGGAGATCCGCGTCGAGCGAAGCCAGCGACTCTCGCATGCGCGCAACCCCGCCGGTGGATGTCGCGTCGCGGGAGATCTTCGCCTCGATCGCGTCGGCCTTGCAATCGAGTTCCTCGGCGTCGTTCAGCGCCGGTCGCATGACCGCGACGGCGACGAACGCGACGAACGCGCCCGAGAGCGCCATTGGAACCCACGCCGGAACGCGTTCAGCGCGCATCGAGTCGTCCCTCCGCGCCTTCGTCGGCGCCGACGCCGACCACGAACGAGCGATCGCGCGGTACGCGAAGCCGCAGTTCCGAGCGCGACGCAGCCTCGACGATGAAGTCAGGAACGTGACTGCGGATCGTTGCGGCGAGTCGGGAGGCGTCGTCGCCGTTGACCTCGGCCACGACCACGAGCTGATCGCCGTCTTCGACGAAGCGCACGTTCGACAGGAACGCGTCGTCGGTCAGCGGATCGGCGATCGCGGCGAGCACCGCGGCCATGGGCACGCGATTGCGGTCCGCCGCGGCAATCCGCAGCGCTGCCGCGCGAGCAGCGACGAGCGCCGCGAGCCGAGCGCCGGACTCCTGAGCGCTCGCGGCCTGCGCCGCGGCGAGACGCGCCTGTTCCAGTCGTTCGAACGCCCCGCTGCGGGCGGCTTCGGACGCGGCGGCACCGACGCCGCCGATGAGCACGAGCCCGAGGGCCACCGTCGTCGCGCGACGACTCGCCCGCAGCCGCATCACGCGGGCGCGCGGACCGTCGGGAAGAAGATCGACTTCGACGCGCGTCACGCCGCCTCCCGTTCGCCAGGTCGCGCAGCCAGCGACATGCGCGCGCGATCGTCGCCGCGCAACGCGAGCCCGAACGCGCCGGTCCAGTCCCACGGGCGATCCGCTCCGGCGCGGTGTCCGATCGAGCGCCAAGCGGTGCCGATCGTCGATCGCTCGTCATCGAGCCGCACGGGCACGCCGCAGTCGCGTTCGAGCAGCCGCGCGATCGCCTCGTCCTCTGCGCGGGCGCCGCTCAGCCTGATCTCGGAGATTGGCTCTGCGCCGGCCGCGAACGGCATGCCGTCATGGATGCACGATCCGATGGCGCCGGCGAGCATCGTGAGATCGTCGGTCGAGCGGCAGTACGCGACTCGGCTGCCGACCATGAGCATCGCGACCGCGCCGCTCTCGGATGCGTCGACGACGACGCGCGTCCTCGTCTGATCGGTGGCCCGCCGAAGGACTCGGCTGGACGCCCGCGCGACGCTGAGGAACGACGGCTCCGCCGCATCGGGCAACAGGCCGACGTCGATCAACGGATAGACGAGCCCTTCGATGATGCTGCGCTCCGCGGCGATCGCCGCAATCTCCACGCGATCCGGGGACACCTCGCCGAGTCGCAGGAATCCGACCTGCGGCGCGGCGCAGCCGAACCGCAGCGGCGCCTCGCTTTCGACGATGGCGCGGATGAAAGCGTCTTCGCCGTCTTCCACGGTCATCGTCTCGGCGCGGGCGGCGGCGAACGGAAGTCCCACGACGCAGGCGCATCCGATGAAGTCACCCGACTCGACGGCGCGGGCAATCGCGGCGGCGGTGCGCTGTGGTCGCGCCGGATCGTGCGCGACGCGCGCGGCCGCGACCACCTCGCCGCTGACCGCACGAACCTGGACCATGCGGGCGACGTGGTCTCGAAACTCGATCGCGATGGGCGAATGCGAGCGTCGCCCCCATCGCAGCGACGCATCGGTCCAACTCGCGGGGAATCGCATGGGGGCGTACATCTCGTTGGCGATGGTCGCGGTGCGTGCGCTGGTTCAGCGAGCCATGATCACGGATCACGTCGTCCCACCGGGCAGCGTCAGGGCGCCGGTCTCGAGTTCCGGCGCCTCGTTCGAGATGTCGGCGATCGAGATCCTGCCAGTGATGCCGTCGATCGTGATCCTGTAGGAGACGTTGCCGCCGCGCACGACGATCGTTCCGCCAGTGCCGGGTTGACCCGAGCTCGAGACCGTGCCGCCGAACTCGTCGTAGGTCACCATCGCGGTGCCCCCGTCGACGTCGACGCTCGCGACGAACGATTGTCCAAAACGTTCGTCGCCATCGAGGTACACGATGTAGTTGCCGTTGATGCCCGCGGGCGCGAGCGGGTCCTGCACGTACGTCGCCTTGTCAGCCTCGAAGTTGGCTGCAAGATCGGCTTCCGCGACGCGCACGATGCACCAGCCGCGGAAGCGCCCTTCCTGGTTCGGATCCGGCAGGAAGACCACGCGACGGAACTCCTGGTTCGCGAGGGCATCCGACTGCGCGAAGGTGAGGTCGGCGACGAGGCGCCGCACCGCCCCCTGCGTGTCGAAATCGCCGCGATCGCCGAGCACCGGGACGAGCAACGCTCCTGCGGTGCCGAGAATCGCAACGACGATCAGCAATTCGATGAGCGTGTAGCCAGATCGACGAGCCTTCATCGCACTTCCTCCTCCCCCGTCATCGGCCTCACAACGTGGCATCGAGACGGCCGCGCTGGCGGCCCTCCCGATCACGAGTCCTTCTTCATCGCCTCCTTGAGGCGCACATAGTCGATGTCGAGCTTGATCTCGCTGAGATTGCCGACGTTCACCTTGAGCTTGCCGCCGGTGACTGCGGCCGCGAACTTCTCGAAGTCGCTTCGCAGCGCCTTGATCTCGTTCAGCGTCTGAAGGCGCTGCAGGCCCGCGTTCGGCACGCCGCCCTCGTTGGCGTCCTGGCTCGAGCTCTGCGGCAAGGCCACGGCGACGCTCGGACCTCCGGCGAAGTTGGACCACACGAGCGCTGCGAGCAGACAGGCGTTGACGGTGAGGATCCCGTTCAGGTAACTGCGGCGACGAATGACGACGGACATGCAAGGCCTCCTCGAGCTCCGCGAATGCGCGGATCTCTTTCGTCATCGGACGATGCGCGGGGTCGCGTGAGGCGGTATGCCGTTTCTCCGCCTGAAAAAACGGCCGCCGCGGTGTTCCCGCGGCGGCCGTGAGTATCAAGTCCTGACAATCAACCGAGGCTCGGATCACCACACCGACGGGTCGATCGGGTTGCCGTTCGCGTCGTTCGGCAGCGTCGGTCCGTTGCTGTCGTACGCGACCTTCAAGGTCACGCCATCCCACGACCACGACCAGTACTGGTTCGGGAGAACCGGCACGCTCTGCAGGTACTGGAAGCCGCCGTTGGCGGTGTCCGGGGTGGTCAGCAGCGCGAAGAGGTCGTCGGCGGTCGACGAACCCTGGAGGTTGTCGCTGCCGTTCTTCACGCGATAGAGCTCGACCTGGCTGCGGATCGTCTGCAGCTGGCTCTTCACCGCGGAGACCTGCGCGTCTTGCGACGCGTTCGTGAACTGCGGGATCACGATCGCGGCGAGGATGCCGAGGATCACGACGACGATGAGGATTTCGATGAGCGTAAAGGCGTTACGTTCGCGACGAGCACGAGTCGGAAGATGCATCCTGACTCCTCCTTCAAAAGGCCTTCGCACGAAGGCCCAAACTGCGGGGTACTCGCCGGGAGGCCTTCCCGGGCTCGACGGTCGGTCCCCATGGTCCCATGGCACGCGGATCCAACGTGGACCCGCTGTCAGTCACGGCGACGCGGCACAAGCGACGCAGTGAACGAAGCAAACCATCGGATTGGAAACGGCCGCTGTTGAGCGATGCGTGCAATTGACGCGCTGCGTAGTCGACACAACGCGAACAAGTTGTCGGGCCGAAGCTCGCGCCGACGCCGCGTCGTGCGATTTCCGGACGCGCTCACGCGACGAGCGACGCATCGAGCCGAATCGCGACGCGATAACCATCGCTTGACGGCTTGCATTCGGTGACCACGCCGCGACGAGCGCGCAAGTCCCGCGACTCGAATCCGAGCGAGACGACCATCCCCTCGCGCAGCGGATCATGTGCCGTCGCCCGCACCTGCCCGTCGCGCTGCTCCACCTGTCGCAATTCGTGCATCTGTCCGAAGTCCTCGCCGGCGAGGCCGAAAGCCGTAGCCATCCCGTCGAGCCGCCTGTTTGCGAAGCTCATGAAGCAGATCTCGGTTGTGGTTGAGACGACCGCGCCGTCTTGGAGACGGCGCCTCGATTCCCGTGGGTCGACGAGTCCGAGGCTTCGCTTCAGCGAGCCTCACGACTCGCCGAGGAAAAGCCCGACTTCGGTACGATCTGTCCCCACGTCGCCATGCTTCGCATCCGACCGTTCCACGCACTTCGACCCGCCGGCAGCCGCGCCGCCCTGGTGTCGTGCCCGCCGCCGACGCGGGCGTGCGAAGCCGCGCCCGACGGCGAGACAAGCGACAACTACCGCCAAGTTTTCGAGGCGGCGGGAAACAACGGCGCCGCCGCAGTGGTGCGACGACTCGTCGATCGCGGAGCGCTCTGCGCGGACTCCGAGCCTCGCCTCTACCTCTACCGCATCACCCGCGACGGACATCGCGTGCTCGGCGTGGTCGCGCTCGTCGACTGCGCCGACTTCGACGGAGATGCAGTTCGACCCGACGCAGCCGAGTGGCGCGAGCCTGCGACCGCGTCGTTTGACGACCCCGAGGGCACGATCGCGTCGCTCGCGGCGTGCGACATGAACGAGCGTCCCATCTTCCACTTCAACGCCGCCGACGGGACGACCCACACCGCGTGGCTCGTCCACGACGCGCCGCCGTACGTCGAGGCGTTCGCCGCACTCGGCGGCCGCGCGTCGCTGATCTCGCCCGGCGCGAGTGCCGGCGAGGGCCAGATGCTGACGCTGCTGGTCGCGCGCAGCGAGGTCGGAGACGCGTGCCGCCACGCGCCGATCCCGCGCTGCGGACTGTTCGTCCAGTGCTCGGTGCTCGCGCCCGAGCGCACGACGTGACCGCGCCGCTCCGAATCCACCGCCGCTGAGGAAAGGCTCCCCGCATGAAGGTGCTCATCGCAGATCGCTTCGACGCCGCCGCGATCGAGTCGCTGAAGTCGGCGGGATGCGACGTCGCGCTGCGAACCGAGCTGACCGCCGACGACCTTCCGCAGACGCTCGCCGAGCATCGGCCGAACGTGCTCATCGTCCGATCGACTCGAGTGAACGCGAAGGCACTCGCCGCCACGGATCGGCTCGCACTGATCGTGCGCGCGGGCAGCGGCACCGAGTCGATCGACGTCGCCGAAGCCAGCCGACGCGGCGTCTCGGTCGCGAATACGCCGGGGCGAAACGCGACGGCCGTGGCGGAACTCGTGTGGGGGTTGATCCTCGCGTGCGATCGACGGATTCCCGACCAGATCGAGGATCTTCGCGCCGGCAAGTGGAATCGCGCCGAGTACGTGCGAGCGCAAGGGCTCTTTGGCAAGACGCTCGGGATCGTCGGCTTCGGGCGTGTGGGACGCGAGGTCGCCGCGCGCGGCCAAGCGTTCGGCATGCGCGTCATCGCGTGGAGTCCGTCGTTGACCGAAGAGCAATGCGACGCGGCGGGCGTCGACTACGTAGCGAACCTCTCGAACCTGGCGCGACTCGCCGACGTCGTATCGGTGAGCGTCGCGTCGACCGCGGCGACCGACGGCCTCATCGGCGAGCGATTCCTGAGCGCGATGCGGGTCGGCGCGACGCTGGTGAACACGAGTCGCAGCAGCGTGATCGACGAACAGGCGCTGGCGAAGGCGGTCGTCGACCGACAACTGCGCTGCGGACTCGACGTGTTCGAGGGCGAGCCGCCGTCGGGCGTCGGCTCGTTCAACAATCCGTTGGCGCACAACCGGAGCGTCTACGGCACGCATCACGTCGGCGCCTCGACCGAGCAGGCGCACCGCGCTACGTCGGCGGAGGCCGCCCGCATCGTGCTGGCCTTCGTCGACGGCGGCACCATTCCCAACTGCGTGAACCGCGCCGCGGCCACGCCCGCGACCGCGGTGCTCACCGTTCGCCACCTCAATCGCCCCGGTGTGCTCGCCCACATCTTCTACACGTTGGGGCAGGCGCAGATCAACGTCGAGGAGATGGAGAACGTCATCTACGAAGGCGGCGAGGCGGGTTGCGCGAAGGTGCACCTCTCGCGTCCGCCGAGCGAGGAACACATCGTCACGATTCGCAAGAATCCGAACGTCCTCGGGACCGTGCTCACGCTCATCAAGCGCTGAGCGCGGCCGGGGAATTCGCTAAAGTGCGCGGTCCTATGCCGTCCGACTCGCCGCGCAAGCACAACTTCTCCGCCGGTCCTTCCACGCTTCCCGACGAGGTGCTGATGCAGGCCCGGGAGGACCTGTGGTCGCTCTTCGGAACGGGCATCGGCATCCTCGAACACAGCCATCGTGGCCCCGCGTTCGACCGCGTCCTCCACGAGACGTTCGCCGCGCTGCGCGCCGTGAGCGGCATCGGCGACGACTACGAGATCGTGCTGATGCCCGGCGGCGCGACCGTGCAGTTCGCGCTCCTGCCGATGAACTTCATGCGTCCGGGTCAGAAGGCCGCGTTCATCGACACGAGCATCTGGACGCGCGTCGCGTACGACCAGGCCGTGAAGCAGGTCCCCTGCGAGTACATCTGGAACGCGAAGGCGACGAACTACGACCGGATCCCGCGATCGGCCGACCTGCCCGACTGCTCCGGCTTCGCGTACGTGCAGTACTGCACGAACAACACCGTCGAGGGAACGCAGTTCCCCGGACCGCTCGACATGAACGCGCCGACCGTCTGCGACGCGTCGAGCGACATCTTCTCGCGACCCTACGACTACTCGAAGCACGCGATCGTCCTGGCGTGCGCGCAAAAGAACCTCGGTCCCAGCGGCAACACGGTGATGTTCATCCGCCGCGACTGGCTCGCGCGATCGAACGACGTCTCGCCGATCCTCTCCTTCCGCGACAACGCGAAGGCCGAGTCGCGTCTGAACACGCCGAACACCTTCGGGATCTACTTGATCGGCAGCGTCTGCCGATGGCTGATCGCGCAAGGCGGCATGGTCGCGATGGGCAAGCGCAACGCCGAGAAGGCGAAGATCATCTACGACGCGATCGATGGATCCGGCGGCTTCTACAAGGGCACCGCGCAGCCGTGGTGCCGCTCGATGATGAACGTGACCTTCCGCATCGCCAACGAATCGCTCGAGTCGCGCTTCATCGCCGAGGCGTCGGATCACGGTCTCGACGGGCTCACCGGCCACCGCTCGGTCGGCGGCATGCGCGCGTCGATCTACAACGCGGTGCCGAAGTCCGCGCCGGAAGCGCTTGCGAGCTTCATGCGCGAGTTCCAGCGGAAGAACGGCTGACGTCCGCGATCAGCTCCACGCACCTAACAACACGGCGAGGTCGGCCGCGTCAACGATGCCGTTGCCGTTGAGGTCGGCGGCCTGGTCCGACGTCCCCCACGCGCCGAGCAGGAGCGCGATGTCCGCGCCGCCGACGTGGCCGTCGCCGTCGAGGTCACCAACGATCGTGCGCCGCGCCGACGACCACAGCATCGCTTCCTCGCGCCCCGCGATCGCGTTGTACGCGTTGCCGACGACGGTCACCGTGCCGTCCGCGCCGACATCGACGCCGTACGCGGCCGAGCCGGTGTAGTTCGCGGGCAGGAACGCGTGGAGGTCCACGACGGTCTCTGGCCCGCCCGCCCAGATCGCCGCATGGCCGATGCCGCTCGGGAGTTCGATCGTCCCGACCTGATAGCCGCCGCTGCACGCATACGCGGCGCTCTCGGTGAAGCCCGCCGGATGCAAGTCGCGATACGCGCTGGCGCTTCCCGCCCACACGCCCGCGTGCTCGAGGTTCACGTATCCCGTCGTGCCCACCTGTTGTCCGCCGCCGGCGCCATGGAGCAGGCTGCGCGGCACGGTTGGTGGATTCATGTCGACGTAACTTCCGACCGAGCCGGTCCAGCCCGCTGCGTGCGCGTTCGTCGAGCCGTCGAGGAACGTCCATCCGAACTGTCGCGCGCCGTCGGCCGCGACGATGATGCTGCGCCAAATGCCTGCAGGCTGAAGCGGCACCCACGTGTCGTTCGGCCCCACCCACATGCCCGCGTTAAAGGTGTACGTGTCAGGGCCGAAGTCGTCGGTCCAGACGTAACCGCCCTTGATGCCGTTCGAGATCGCGGTGACCTCGGAGAACTCCCAGCCCGACACCTGCAGGTTCTTGTGCTGCGACGTCGCACCGCTCCACGACGCCGCCTCCATGTCGTAGCACGTGTACAACTGCCCGCTGATGGAGCACGAGTACGGCCACCACCACCAGCCGACGTACGTGTCGCCTTCCATCGCGTAGATCTCACCGCCCGCGGAGCCTGGAGGCACGAGATTCGTCGCCGACTCCGCGTCGGTGCCATGCCACACCGTGGGCTGCGCGATCATCGACCACGACTCGAACGGCATCCACGCGGTGCCCGCGCACACGTCGCCGCGCACCGTCGCAAGTCCCGACCAGTTCGCCCAGCTCGGGTGCATCGAGTGCGCGGTCCACGTGCTCGGCATCGTCGGCGACGCCTGAAGCGAGAACGTCACGGTCGTGCTCACCTCGCCGCCGCACGGCGTCGCGACCACGACGTCGTACGCGCCGATGTCGGCCGGCGTCGGCGACGCAATCGCGAGCACCGGCGTCGTCGCGCCACTCACGATGCCGCCGCTCGCCATCGCGCCGTTCGCGAGATTCCGGCCGTCGCGGCGCCACTGATAGCTGAGCGGCGTTCCGCCGGTCGCGCTCACCGAGAATCCCACCGACATGCCGCTCCATCCGGCGACATCGGTCGGTTGCTGCGTGATCGTTGGACACGGCGGCGTGTAAAGCCGCTCGCCGCTACTGAGCGCGACGCCGCCGGCGCCCTTGCCGCCCGCGACGTAGATGCGCTCGTCGTCGCCGAGGGTCGCCGACGCCCGCTCGCGCGCGGTTGCCAGCGTCGGTCCGACGGACCACGAGTTCGACCACACGTCGAGCACGTACGTGGTGTTCTGTACGGCGCCGGCGGAGTTCACGCCGCCGATGACATAGATGCGATGGTCGTCCCCCCGCACGGCCACCGCGCCCGACAACGCGACGGGCATGTCCGGCACGTTCGAGTTAGACCACGTGCCGCTTGTCACGTCGAAGCGCTGCACCTCGGCGACGCGCGCCGACCCGTTCGCGTTGAACCCGCCGAACACGAAGATGTGTCCTTCGCCGTCGTACGCGGCGCAACTCTGCGCGACCGCCGCGGGCAGCGCGGCGAGCGTCGTCCATGTGTTCGTCGACGCGTTGTATCGCGCGACGAACGCGCTGTTCGTCGAACCCGCGCCGCTGCCGCCGCCGATCGAGTAGATGCGCCCGGATCCATCCGCGCAGAACGCGAACCCCTGCTTCGGCGCGGACGCCGGCCGCGACGCGAGTGACGTCGTCGCGCCTGCCGACGGGTCGTAGGTGAAACTCGGTCCGCCATCACCGCTCGACGGATCGAGCCCGCCGAACACGAAGATGTGGTTCGTCGAATCGACACCACCGCCCTGCGACACGAACGGACCGACGCCATCCATCGGCGCGGTCATGCTCCACCCGCCGCTGAGCTTGTACGCCGAGCCGTCCTGATCGCCGCCGTTCTGCCACGGCGGTCCGCCGAGCACGTAGAACGAGCCGTTCCACAGGACGCCGAACGCATCGCCCTTCGCCGCGGGAAGCGAAGCGATCGGCTCCCAGTTCGCCGCGTGCAGGCTTGTGGCGACGAACGAGGCTCCGAGAACCGCCCAGGTGATCTTCCGCACGGCGCGCTCCGCTCCGGTGATGCGTCCGATCGACGGCATCCCGGTCCGCGATCGCGCGTGAAAACGTGCGGACCGCGGTCTCCGCGATTCGCGAAGCCCGGATGATTCTTCAGGATTTCGACTGGGCGCTCGGTCCGGCGTCGCGACGCTAGGCGCTGCACGTTTCCCGCGTCACTGGACCGGCGGCCAAGCCAGCACCGCCTGTACCGAAGCGTGGTCGCTCGGCCATCGGCCGTTCGGTTTCGCGTCGTCGATCACACAGGACTCGACGGCGAACGACTTCGACGGCAGCATGAAGTCGATCCGATCGCCGGCGCACGTCTCGGCCCAGCCGTTGAACGAACCTCGCTCGGGCTTGTCGGGATTCGCGACGCGCCATGCGTCGACGAGGCCGAGCGCCGCGTCGTCGAGCAGCGCGCGAATCGGGGCCGTCGCCGGTCCGGTGTTGAAGTCGCCGAGCAGGATCACCGGGTCCGCGTGTTTCCGTCCCTTGATGCGCGCCGCGACCACGCGCGCCGCTTCGAGTCGCGCGTTCGCCCCCTGATGGTCGAGGTGGAGGTTGAACACGTACAGCGCGCGATTCGACTCCTTGTCGATCAGCCGCGCGAAGGTCGCGATGCGCGGCAACGACGAGTCCCACGACTTCGATCCGGGCACCTCGGGCGTCTCGGAAAGCCAGAACGTGCCGACGTCCTCCGCGTCGAGTCGCCATCGCGCGCTGCGATAGAGGATCGGGCACGCCTCGCCTTCGTCGGGGCTCTTCTCGCGGCTTCGCGCGACGACGTCGAACTCGCCGAGCGACGACCGCAGTTGCGCGACCTGTTCCGGAAGCGCTTCCTGCAGTCCCCACACGTCGCGGTTCTTGAGGATCGCGACGACCATCTCGCGACGCTTGTCCCAGGCGTTCGCGCCGTCGCCGGCGTTGGCGTACCGAATGTTGAACGTGCCGATCGAGATCCGCGCCGGCTCCACCCGCGCGGCGGCGATCGAAAGAAGCGCCGCGACCGCCAGCGCGAACGCGACGCTCGAGAACCGCGCGCGTCGGCCAGCGCTGACCTCGCGCGGTCCTCGAGCGTCACTCCCCTTCGAAGCTCCCGTCCGGCATCGCATGCGCTGCACGGTCGAGGTTCACTTCGCCGGCGGCTTGCCCTTCGCGACGGCGGCCGTCACCGCCGCATCCTTCTGCGCGTCGGTCATCGCATCCCACTTCTTGATGCAACCCTGGCAGCAGAAGCCGACCTTCTGTCCCTTCCATTCGCGGGTCACGGTCGGATCGACGGGGTCGTTCAGCATCACGACGCAATAGTAGTTCGCCGACGTCACGGTGCCGGGCTTCACCGACGCGCAGTAGTCGGGCGATTCGGTCTTCTTCTCGGTCGACGCGCACGCACAGGGCATCGCCGCAGCGAGACACAAGGCAAGAACAAGTGTTCGTCGCATGATGTGATCACTCCTTCAATGGGCCGGGCGATCGTCCAACCCGCTCCGTCAGCGTAACACTCACCTCGCGTCGATTCGTTGCGGCGCGTCGCGCATAGCCAACGGCGCCGAGCACGACGAGCCCGCCGGCCACGACGTGATAGCCGCCGATCGACCCAATCCATCGCGGATCTTCACGCATGAATTCGTGCGCGAATCGAAACAGCCCGTACGCCATGAGATAGACGTGAAACCGCTGGTCGCGCTGCCAGCCGAATCGCGCCGCAAGCACGGCCCACGCGAGGAACGCGACGTTGAACGCCAATTCACACTCGGCGGCCGGCCACCGCGCGTGGCCGGCGGCGTCTCGCACGGTCCACCACGAAGGGTCGCATTCGACGCCTTGGCAGCATCCCGCGAGCACGCATCCGACGCGCCCGATCGCAAGCGACAGCGGCACGGTGATCGCGAAGACATCGCCGGTCGCGCGCACGATTCCGAGGCGCCACTTCGCGATCTCGACCGCGGCGTACCCGCCCAAGAGCGCGCCCGCGACGCTGCGCCCGCCGATGAGCGCAGTCATGTCGTTTCGTTTCGCCCATCCCTCGGCGAGAAGAAACGCGAGCTTCGCGCCGATGATCGCGCCGACGAGCGCCGCGATCCACACGAGCGCCAGGCGCGAGCCGGCTTCGCCTTCGGCGTGCCGACCGAACAGGCGCGAGGCGATCACCGTCGAACAGGCGAACGCGACGCACGAGAGAATCGCGTATCCGACGCTCCCGGTCATCGCGCCGCGCCGAGATAGTGGCGGCAGAACGAGTCGAGCGATCCGTCGGCGCGGATCACGTGCGTGCAGCAACGGTCGATGCGGTCCTGATCGAAGGTCCACGCGTCCATGAACGGCTTGATGAACATGCGGAACGGCGCGTCGGGCGAGAGTTCGAGTTCCTTCAGGATCGCGCCGAGCGGTTCCGACTCGCAGCCGCAGCGGGCCAGGTCCTCGAGCCGATAGTCGACGCGATCGCGCAGGAAGCCCTGCACCGAGGCGAGGTCCACGAGCTTGCTGATGCCAGTCGTCCCGCTCGAGGTGCGCAGCAGATACCCGATCGTGTGGCAGTTCGGATCGCCGCACGGGAGCGGCGTGAAGTCTGCGCGCCCGACGAGCTCGGGCGCCTGCGTCACGATCGCATCGATGACGTCGCCGACGGAGATCGGTTGCGGGTCGGCATGCGCGATCGGCAGCGTGCTCTCGACGGCGTGGACGCGGCCGCTGGTGAACATCGGCTGAAACGAGATCCCGCGCACGTGCCGCCGCGCCACGCCGTAACGCAGCGTGTCGCCGAGATGCGCGATCGTCGTCGGCGTCACGGTCATCGCCAGCGTGCTCGGCACGCCGGCCGCGCCGGCCTCGTCGATCGCCTTCGTGCGGATCGCGCGCAGGTCGGAGCCGCGCAGCTCGCGCTGGCCGTCCTCCTGCGGGCCGTCGAACTGCACGTACAGCTCGAACTTTCGCTTCGACGCCCGCAATCGCGCGAGCTCCGCGCGGAACGCGGCGTCCGTCGCCACGCGCACCGCGTTCGTGTTCACCAGCACGTAGCCGATCTTCGCGTGATCGAGCGCCCAGTTCAGAATGTCGAAGAAGCGTGGGTGGATCGTCGGCTCGCCGCCCGAGAGCTGCAGGATGTCGATCAGTCCCTTGCGATCAATCACCGACTGCACGCGGCGGACGACGTCGTCGAACGTGCTGCACTTGACGTCGTCGTGCACGCCGAACGGGCTCGACGCGTAGCAGGTCGGGCACGTGAGGTTGCAACTGTCCACGATCTCTATGAGCGCGATGCAGGTCGACAGCGTGTCGAAGGGATCGGCGCTCGCGGTCGCTTCCGGCTTCGGCCCGCAGCAGCAGCCTTCGCCGCAGCAGGAGCCCGAGCCGCGACTGTCGTACCAATAGCGCTTGTCCTTCGCGATCGTGACCTCGAACGGGCCGTGCTCAGCACATCGCTTGCGCATCACGATGCGGCCGTCGCGCTCGATGATCGTCGCGTCAATCTCGCGGCGACACGCCGGGCAACGACTCTTCGTCGTCTTGATCGGCGGATGAACGTCAAGGATCGAGAATCGCACGCTAATGGCTCGACATCGAGAAGGTCAGCAGCACGACTCCGCAACTCACGCCGAAGACGACCACGAAACTCGCGGCAAAGACGAGCAAGCCGCACCCGATCGATTGCGCGTAGACGGCGGCCGAGGGCACGAAGATCGCCGTCTCCGGGCGGAGCAGCGACCGCCGCTTTCTTCGCCGGTACGCCAGTACGCAGGCGTTCACCAGGCACAACGCCATCAGGACGAACGAGACGAAAAGCCCGAACTCCGCTTGGACCGCGCCGAACACGAAGATCATCGGCGACAAGAAAATCGGCCAACACCACGCCCACACGCTGCCTCCGAAGCCCCGCGCCGCGGCGTAACGAAAACGATCGGCCGGTTGATACGTCGCGCCGCATTCGGGACATGTCCCCGCCTCGGCTGCGCCTTCGAGGAGACATGTGCAGCGGGGACAGCGAGGCGGCGCAGGGCGGACGATGGGTGGCGCGGGTGGCGGCGCAGGCTGCGGTGGCGGAGTCGTTCCGGTCGTCTCATCGTTCAAGGCGCGATCTCCGTGCGCAGGGCACCCGCGCCCATCGGCAGCTCGAACCGATCGCGCGTTCGCGCGTAGCCGAGACCGCCGAGGCGGCCGACGGCGCGGAGCTTCGCCGAATCGACATGCATCCGTTCGTTCCGCAGCGCGTCGTCGACATGCACGTACACCACGCGACCGATCACGAGGTTGCCAGCACCGGGCTTGCCGGGCGCGAAGCGCAGCACCTGGAACGTCTCGCACTCGAACGAGACCGGACTCTCGGCGACGCGCGGCGCGGCGACGACGGTGCCGGCGACGGGCGTTAGACCCACGAGGTCGAACTCGCTGTCGTCGCGCGGCAATTCCTCGGCCGCGCCGACCACGCGATTGATGATCGGCTCGGTGGCCACCGACACGGTGAATACGCCGGTGCCGCCTTCCCACGTCGGCTTGCAGTTGCGGAGCGTGTCCTTCTCGTCGCCGTCCTCGCGATTCGCCGGCGAGAAGCCCAAAATCATGGGCTCGGCAGAGAACGCGTTGAAGAACGAGAAGGGTGCGAGATTCCGCTGGCCCGACGCCGATTGCGTGCCGACGACGGCGATCGGCCGCGGCACGATCGACCCGATGAGCAGGTTGTAGCGAAGCCGTGGCGCGATTTCCTCGGGACGGCAGTGCATACGGCGAGTGTAACGGTCAGGCGCGCGCCAGCCGCTCCAGAAGTCCGCGACACGCGCCGTCGATGAGCGCGTACATGAGATCGAAACCGTCCGGGCCGCCCTGATAGGGATCGGGCACGTCGGCGCGCGGCGGATTCGCGTGGTACGCCATGAGCATGCTCACCTTCGAGCGCGGCGCGCCCATGTCGTAGAGATCGCGGCGGTTCTGGTCGTCCATCACGACGAGGTGGTCGAAGCGTACGAAGTCCGCGGCGACGACTTGGCGAGCCCGGCTCGGCAACTCGATGCCGTGGCGGCGTGCGACGGCGATCGAGCGCTTGTCCGGAAGTTCGCCCGCGTGCCAACCGCCCGTCCCCGCGGAGTCGACGACGAATCGCTCCGCCTGCCCCGTTTCTCGGGCCAAGTGGAGAAACACGCCCTCGGCGACGGGACTGCGACAGATGTTCCCCATGCACACGAAGAGGATGCGCGTCGGCGATGCGGTCGACTCGGCCATGAAGAACGAACCTCGAGGGTGGAAGCGCCGATCATGATGCGCTATGCTGAGCCCACTCGCGCGAGCGTTCGCGCGGGCTCACGCAACTCGGGGCCGATCCGGAATCGACCGGACAGGGAAGGCTTGACGTAGCGCGCCGTGGAGCATGCTTGCCACGAAAAAAGTATGCACAACAACAACTGCCAACACGCAGTACGCTCTCGCGGCCTAATTGACCGCGCGGTGACCACGCTCGACGCCTGATAGGGCGAGGCACCGTCAAAAATCAGGCTGGTTCCGCACGCTGGCATGCCCAGGCGAAACGAGAACCGAGCATGCCATGGTGACGCCACACGCTGTCGTCGGCGGAGGGCAGAACCGAGACCAGAACGACGAATACGCGCGTAGAAGCGGCTCGCTGACTGTTTCGGCACGGGGGTTCGAATCCCCCCGGCTCCATTCTCTCGATGATCCGCGGCTTGCGGAAAAGACCCGCAAGCCGCGGAACGGGCCAGAGTTGGGCGCACTCGCGCCGGACTCGGCCAAGTCTTGCTTCTCGTCACTTCGGGGCGTTTCAGGCACCTTCTGCTGCGCCTGGCGCTGCGCGCAGGTCTCGCCCAGGCGGGCTCGCCCGCTACGGCGAACCCGTCGTCATGACGCGGGTTGCCTGATCCCTCAGGAGTTGGACCGCGATATCGCGAACCACGTCGAGCGTCCAGCCGCCCAGCGTCGCCACGACGGAACGGACACGCTCCCAGCGGGTCGGATCGCGAGTGGCGTCGAGGAAGTCGTGTCCCGCGTTCGTGAGGGCGATCGGCAGCGCCTGCGGCGAGGCGTTGTCGAAACTCGTCACATCGCTTACCCGCATCAAGCCCGCCTGCCCGAGCAGATGGATGTGGTAGCCGATCTGCTCCTTGGTGCAGCCCGAGAGCGCGAGGTCCCGCGGCGCAAACCCGTGCGGATGCTCCTCGCAGGCCTGCAGGATGCGTCGCATCAGATCGAGGTCGCGTTTCATGCAGGGCAGGATACCTGCGACGCGGCCCGTTTCGCGGCTCGGGCGAACAGCTCATCCGGCACCGCGTTGGCGTAATGCCGCCCGCTCACCGTGATGCTGTGCCCGATCCATTTGCTCACCGCATACTGCGGGAACGCCATGGCCCATTCCTTCTCGCACGATGACCGCAGCGTCTGCCACAGCCGCTGCCACGGCTCGACGCCGGCGCGGGCCCAGATGCGCCGCACCGGTCGGATGAGCGCCCCCTTGCCGTTGATGGTGATCAGCCGATCCTCGCCCTCGGGGCAAGCGTCAAAGCCCGCTTGGAGCAACTCCATCAGCCGCGGCGTGATCGGCACCACCCGTTGCTCGTGACCCTCGTACCGCTCCGTCTTCGGGCTCCGCACTGTCAGCCGCCCCCGATCGAAGTCGACATCGCCCCAAGTGAGCAGATGCGACTCGCTCGGGATGCGAAGCCCGGCGTATCGCGCCAGCCCAAACAGCAGCCGCCACTCGGCGTCCGGACAGGCGTCAATGACGCGCTCGATCTCCTCCGGCGTGACGTACCTCGAGTAGCGACTCGGCGTCGATCCAGACCGCAGGTCGGCAAACGGGTTGCTGTCGATTGCCTTCCGCCTCACGGCCTCGGCGAGGATCGTCTTGACGTTGCCGCAATGGGTACGGATCGCCGCGTCGGAAAGACCAAGGTCCTTGAGCGCCCTTCGCCATGCTGCACCGTCCTCGGGCGTGACCTTTCGCAGCGGGATCTTGGGGTCGAAGAAGGCGAGAAGCTTCGCCTCCGTCTGCCGGAGCTTGCGCACGCTCTCCGGCTTGAGTTCGTCGACGCGCTCTGCGATGTACCGATCCACCAAGGTGCCGATCGTCGCGCTCTGGCGCTTCGGGACGAGCTCGACCGCCGCGAGCTTGTCATAGAGCCGTTCGTCGAGCGAGGCCAGCCATCGCGCTGTCTCGTCGCTCGGCGCGTGGCCATGGATGCTCGCCGCGACGAGGTCCTCGACCTTCACCTTGACCGCGTCGGCGTAGCGCTTCGGCGTCTTGCCGAGCGTGATGTGCCGAGGCAGTCCGGCCGCGCTCCGGAAGGAGACGAAGCGGCTGCCGTTCGATCGCGTGGTCGTACTCGCCATGTGCGGAGGGCCTCCTTGCCCACACTCAGCCGACTCCTCGCCAGAACCTCAAGTCGCCTGCCCGACCGGGCCCGCAAAGTCCGGGGCCTCCGCCCCCGACACTGACGAAACCGACGAAACCCCCGCCCCCCTCCCCGCGCGGGCCGCCCGGGCCGCCACACGGCCGCCCTGTTTCCCCTTCGGCGGGGATCCGTCGGTCGCACGCGACCCGCCCGCCAGGACAAACCGCCGCGACGGGCGGCCACCCTTGGGCCCGGGTGCCGCGTCCTCCCACCGGCCGTGGCCCGCGGCGGCAAGGCCGTCGAGTTCGGCCCGGGCGTCCGCCGCCGTGGGGACGGAGCGGATCCGCTGCCACTCCCGAACCGAGATGGGTCCCGCCTGGCGCTCGAGGAGCTCGAGCAGCCGTCGCGTCTCGCGTTCCCCTTCGTCCGCAGCCAACGCGCCGTAGATGCGGAGCGCCTCAGACGCGAACCACCGCGAGAGACAGATGCCCGACTCGATGCTCGCCGCGTCGATCACGTCGCGATCAGCGAGAGTCGGATCCTCCGCCGCAGCGCGAACGAGATGAACGATGAGCGCGAGCCGCGCCGCGTACCCCTCGAGCTTGCTCCACGCCGCTGCCTCGTCACCGACGAGCGCAAGCTGTTCCTGGCCGTGCTCGTTCACGAAGTCGATCCACGCTGCCTTCGCCGCTGCGTCCAGTCCGAGCAGCTTGGGAGAGGGATCACCGTCGGCATCGCGCTCGGGCTCGATGGCGTAGAGGCGATCGAAGAGCACCGCCACGGCGCCATCCGTGAGCGGATCAAGCTCGGCCTCCGTCCATCGCTTCGCCCGACGCGGCGGATGGGCGAGCAGCAACCGGGCGAGCAGCCCGTTGTCGCGATGCTCGCGCCCGACCGACCGCTCGAGGATCGCGGGTTGGATGCCGCCGGCGATCGACACCGCGGCGCACGGCACATAGATCGTTCCGCTCGTCTTGCGATCGACGATCAGCGGATCGGCGTCGAACATCTGAAGCCAGCGAGCGACATCGTCCGCGCCACCACCGTTCTTGTACTGCCCGAAGCTGAACCAGCCGGAGAGCTCGTTGCGGAGCGTGAGCAATCCGCGCGGGTTCTCCTGAAGGAGCGTGGCAAGGGCCTCGGTCGTGCAGTCCTCGATCCAGGTGCGCGGGCAGATCGGCTTCTCCGGTGCTACCGGCGGCTCGGGCGCGGCCCGTCCCTTGGCCGCCTGCTTCTTCCACTCGTTGAAAGCGATCTCATAGCGCTGGCTCTCCGCCTCCCACTGCTTCAGCGCCTGCTGATGTTCCTTCAGCAGCCGATGCTGCCGCGTGCGGACGGCGCGGAGCGCCAGCCGAAACGCCGGCGACTTCTGCGTCCCGCTCTCGCCCACGATCGCCGTCCAGAGAATCGCCGGCTCCGCCCAGCCTCGCTTCAGGACAATCCGACGCGTGTTGCCGATCGCGCCAGCCAAACCCGAGAGCATCGGCAGCGCGACGAACGAGGCGTCGCAACCGATCGCCGCCGCGCCTTCGACGACGTACGAGCGGACCGGCTCAGGAAGCGCGTTCACCGGAAAGTCGCGATAGCGGGGCACGCGTGTGCAGCCCTCCGCGGCGGCTGGCTCCGGCTTCGTCGCGACGGCGAGCTCGTCGATCCGCTCGTGCACTGTCTCGGCATCGCCGCTTTCCAGCGCGAGCACATCGACGATGTCCCCTGCGTGCGGCACCGCGGGCCAGTGCTCCCATAGCCGGAGCACGCGAACTTCCTCCGCTGATGCTTGCTGGCAGAGCGCGACCACTTCGTCCGCATACGCCTCACCCGGCTCGTCGTTGTCGGGCACGACGACGACCACCTTGTCGCGGAGTGGCGACCAGTCGGTCTGCGCGGCGGCTTTCGACCCTCCCGCCGATGTTGTCGCGACCAGCCCGATCGCCCTTGCTGCGTCGACCGCCTTCTCCCCTTCGCAGACATAGACCCACGCACCCGCAGGCAGCTTGACCAACTCGGGGAGATGCAGAAGCGGCCGCGGCGCCGGCATCGCCTTGACTCGCCACTCGCCGTCGAGCAGGGAGACCGGCAGGATCTCTTTCGTAGCCTTTCCGCCCGGCGTGGCCGAGTCCCAGCGAAGCACAATGCCCACGGGCTGACCGTCTGCGGCGAGATAGCTCCATCGGCCCCGCGCTCGCCCTGATCGTCGCTCGATGTCGGCGATCAGCGCGTCGGGTGACGCTCCCGACGCCGCCGTCGCCGGCGCGCCGCTCGACGGCGCGGGCCTGCGCTCGACGCGCTCTGGCCTCCCCTTCGACGCTGGACTCGGCCTCGCGGGCCCCGCCATCAGGTCGCGCATCGACAGCCCGAGCGTGCGGACAATCTCCTCGGTCGCACACCCTGCATGGCAGCTCATGAGCGCTCGACCGTCACAACCCACGCCGATCGAAAGCGACGGATTGCGATCCTCGTGCGCCGGACACCGGCACGACCAGCCGGCGCCTCTGCGCTTCGGGTTGAGCCCCCGGCCCCTTAGTGCGACCAGAACGCGCTCAACCGGTTCGGAGTCGACGGCGCTCATGCCCCGTCTCCGCGCTTCGCGCGCTCGATGAACGCGCGGAGGTCCGCAGGATCGATCCGCACGCTCCGCCCGAAGCGGACCGCAGGCAGCACACCACCATCGACAAGCGTCCAGACGGTTCGATCGGTGACGCCGAGCACCTTGGCGGCTTCGCGATAGGTGAGGAGCGGCGAGAGTTCCGCCATCGAATCGCGGGAGATCTCGCTCATGCGCTACCTCCCGATTCCCGGGCTGCCCGCGCTCGCTCCGAGAGCAGCCGCGCGACCGTGGCGACATCGACGAGGATCACGCGTTCAGCGCGGAGCCCCGGCAGTCGCCCCGCTTCGATCTCTCTCCGCAGCCAGCGTGCGGGCACCCGCAGACAGCGGGCCGCGATGTTCAGCGGCACCGGCTCCGATGGATAGTGCGTTCCGTGCATGGACCGAACCATCGGGGACGGTCCGGAACCCAAGCGGAAGGCAAGGTGCAATCAAGCTGCCATCATCCGCCACCCGGCGATGGCTGGTCTCCATGCGGCATGTTGCTTCACTCGGCGAGCCGTCGAGCGATGCGCCGGCCCTGGAGCGTGAGACGGGTTCCGCTCCGCTCGCCCTGCGGCCGCTCAGCCAGCCCAAGCTCGATCAGGCGGGGCACGATCCGAGAGATCGACCGCTCAGACACCCGTTGCGTGGGCTCCATCGCGCCCTCGATGCGCGCCGCGGAGGCGAGTTCCGAGGGATCGAAGGTCGCCAGCATCCGCAGGACCCGCAGCTCGGTCGGCGTGAGCGCCGGCGGTGGGGTTTCGTCGGTGTCGGATTCCCCGCTTGCCCGTATTCCCGCTGCCGGCGCTTGACCCACCAAGCCGCCGGACCCCGACTCGGACGCCAGCCTCGCCTTCATCTTCTGCCGATCCACCCACGCCATCGCGACCGCGTAGACGTCGGCGTAGGTGAAGTTGCCCGTGCGAATGGTCTCGAAGGGCATCTCGACGATGCGAGCTAGGTGCTCCCAGTCCTCGATCGATTGCGGCGGCTCGAAGCCCGCTGCCGCCAGCTCTTCACCGGATGCGCGGAGGGCTTCCTGCATCGTCTCGGCGAACTTGCAGGCGGCGCGCTCCCGCTCATCGGCGGACGCGGTGCGGATTCGAGCCCAGATCTCTCCGACCACGCGGAGACGCGCGCTGGCTCGCTCCCAAGCGGCCCGGGTCGCGGGGTCGCCTTCAAGCACCCTGCGAAAGGCATCTCCCGCCGAGCTTCTTGATGCATTGGTCATGGCGTGACCCCTCGTGCCGGTGGTCGCGGGTCGTCAGTCGAGAACGGACTTGAAGAAGGCATCGGAGATGTCGGAGTAGAACTCGATGTTGATCTTCGTCCACAGCTCGTCCGGCAGCTCGTTCAGTTGGCGCCGTGCGGCAACTGGCATGAGCAGCGTGGTGGCCTGCTTCTCCACAGCGACCTCTGCGATCGCGACGGCATTCGCGATCAGGTCGATGGAGCCGCCGAGATTGAGCGACCCGACCACGATCAGGCCGCCCTTCGTGCTGCGCTCGAGCAAGGCGCCTCCGAGCGCGATGAGCGCTGGAAGGCCAAGTCCGCTTCCTGAACGATCGTTGTCCATCGAGCGCACCTGAATCGAGAACTCATGCGCTCGCGGGTCGCGATCACCCACGAGCGCCTTGCCGTGCACGTAGAGGTTTTGCTCCGCAACCTTGACGCTTTCGCGAAAGCCCGGGGCGACCGGCGTGTTCAGGATCTTCACGCCACCGCCCGGTCCTACCGTGACCTCGATGCGGTAGAGACTGGGCGCTGCATCACCTGCCCCCGGACTGACCGCCCAGACCTGTCCGGGAGGAAGCGGGTCGCCGTCGATTGCCTCGTCGCTGTGCAACTCCGGCGTTGAGACGAACTGCTCCACACCATCGACACCCATGAAGTAGCTGAAGTGCGTATTCCGGAACTCCGTCTTCAGGCACCGCTTCTGCTGCTCCTTGACTCGGCGCCGCGACTCCAGGGCGATCCTCACCACGCGTTCCAACTCCTCATCCGGGATCGACATTTCGGGGTCAGGGAACAGCAACTTGAGAAGTCCGCTGATCGTCTTACTCACGGCCTCGATGTCGCGACCGCTGAGCGCGCCACCCCAATGCGCGCGGCCCTGGATGGCGCCGATCCGTGTCCCATCCCGCAGCTTCGTCCAGCACTCCGAGAGGTAGTCGCTCACGAGACCAAAGTGATCCGTCAGGTGCTCGCCGGGCTTGAGCTTCGGGAAATCCCAGCCCGGCGCATAGGCGTGGATGCGGTCCATGAAGGCCGTGTCGTTCCGCATCTCGGCAGGCAGTGGACTCAGGAGGTGGCCGATCCGTTGCTGCTGCTCCACGTCCACATCGAAGTTGCCGACCATCACGATGCCGCCCGACGCGCGGATGCTCTCCTTGCCCCGCGAGAACTCGCCCGAGGCCATGTAGCCCTTGAGGATGTTCACGCCATCCTTCTGATCGAACGAGATGCCTGAGACCTCGTCGAAGCAGATCGCGTCGTAGAGGCAGACCAAGCCCCGCTGCCCGCTCGACATGTTGACGAACATTTTGGCGACGGTGGCCTTCCCACCCGAGATCAGATGGGAGTACGGCGAAATCTGCTGGTAGATGTGGCTCTTGCCGGTGCCGCGCGGACCAAGCTCCACAAGGTTGTAGTTCCGCTCGACGAACGGGATCATTCGAAGCAGCACGACCATCTTGGCTCGATCGGTCAGCGCGCCGGGCTCCAGACCGACTGAGCGCATCAGGAAGTCGATCCACTCAGTCGTGGTGAACTGGCTGCGCGCTCGACGAAGCGTGGCGAGCACATCGGACTTGGAGAGTTGAATGGCTCGCAAGCTCTCGATCGCGAACGGACGGCCGTGCTTCTCCTCGGCGATCGCCGCGTCGTAGGTCAGTGTTACCTCCGCATAGAAGCCGTCGGTCAGCATGCGCTCGTGCTCGTGGACCAGCGTGTCCGAGATGCGCACGTCCTTGATTACGAGCGAGGGCAGCTCGACGAGGAACGAGTCCGTCTTCGGATCCAGCCGCGCCTTCACGATGTCGATCAACTTGACCGAGCCCTTCTCTCGGGCACGCGCCTTGAAGAGCTCCTGCTCGCTTGTGCGGATCGTTCGATCCTGCAACTGCCGCTCGACGATCTGGAGCCCTTCCTCGATCTCCCGCTCGTTGACGGTGGCGCAGTACCTCCCGAGGAGGAACTCCACCACATAGGTCGGCACGGGATACTGCCGGCTGTACCGCCGCACCAGGTCCTTGCGTACGAGGTAGCCATCGAACGCGGACGCGGCAAGACGATCGAGATGGTCGAGTTCCATGGCTACCTCTCACCTCCAACGGTTGTGGCGTGCTTGGCGATTACCCTCCCTGTCTTGTCGACGATGACGAGACTGACGGTGGTTCCGTCGAGCGAGTCATCCGCGACCAAGAGCGCCGCTCTCCCCTCGGCATCGACCGGCCTCGCGTCCGCGACGCGCGACGAGGCGACGTTAGGCTTTGTGCGCAGCTCCGCGCGTAGCCCCTCGCCGGCCGGCTTCACCGTCACCCTGCACCGCAGTCCGACCCAAGCCACCTCACCCACCGCGACGATGAGCGTGCTCGGCGCCGCGGCGGCCGTGAGCGTAAGCTCCGGGATCACGCACTCCTGAAGGCTCGCGCCCCCGTGCGCGTACTCCTGGCCGACCACGAAGCAATGCACGCCAGGTCCGTAAGCGAAGCGCTCCGAAGGATTCCATGACCAACCGGCGACAGGGACCTCGACCTGAGCGCTCTCCTTGATCGCAGCGCAGCGCGACCACCGGCTCGCAGCCAGGTACTTGGGGAGCTGCACCTTGGGCATCCCGCCGGGCACAAGGAGCCACCCATGGTCCGTCACGATTCGGACTCGCTTCCAGCCGGCCGAAAGCAGTCCTTGAACGCGCTCGAGGAGCAGATCGAGTTGGTCGTCGATTCTCGCGGCGAGCTTCGCCTGCAAATCGTGTCCCAGCTTGTCGAACTCGCCGTACTCGGTCCACGCTCGCGCGTCTGGCGCCCGAGGGTCGCCGACCTCGCCGGCGCTCAGCACCTGGATTCCGGCCGAAACGAGCAGCTGCCGAAGCCGCGTTGCGGAGACCTTCTCGCCGTTCTCCTTCTGGACAGGGCAGTAGTCCGCGTCCAGCGAGTCACCCCGAATCAGAGCACTGACCGGCGAAATCGCCGGCTTTGCCGTGGCCGTCACCGTGGGCAGTGCTGCCCACCGACGTCCGATCGCCGTCGCGATCTGCCTCGCCCCGGCCATTGCTGCGAGGCGCTGTCCCACGTCGAAGCGCAGCCCGTCGACGAACACAACGCACTCTCCGACATCGAGCGCGAGTCGCTCCGATTGACTGACCGCCGGCAAGGGCTTTGCGTCGACACAGGACTGAAGGTGTCGTGCGGAATCCTCGAGCCACGGCAGATAGACGCATCGCAACGCCACCTTCACTGCAGCCACGTCCTCCGCGGACTTCACGCGGGCAAGCGAGCGAAGAGCAGCGTCGTCGACGAGGTATCCGCCCTCGACATACTGCGCCGCCATCGCGTCCGCAGTCTCGCCGCCAATCGCAGTGCCCGTGCGAGCGGCAACGACTGCCAGATGCTCGAGTGCATCGGCCAAGGGGCACATGCCGAGACGCGCCCAGACCCACGACCGCCGTTGCCCGTGCTCCTGCTCGAGCGTGAAAAGCATCGAGCGTGCCCCCCCGGGCGTGAGCGCGCCGACATCCAGAAGAGCCGCGCGCAACTGGCTCTCCATCGCATCGTTCTCGTCCGGCCACGAGTCGCGTTCGAAGGTGAGCTCCGCGGTTGGCTTCGAGCGTCGCAGCAGGTCGGGAATGCCAGAATAGAGCGTTGGCGCCTCGGCGAATCGCTCCCACACGCCAAGCCACGCGCCGCGTCGCCCGCCAAGCCGCTCGCCGCCAGCGAGCTCGCCCTCGGTCTCGGGGTCGAACGCGAAGTCCTGCCGGCAGCGATTCCGGAACGCGGCCCAGGTTGCGCTGTCCCAGCGGCTCCGCGTGCCGTTCGGATCACCCAACCACAGAAGCAGATCGCGCGGCGTATCGCCGATCATCAGCTTGTCGAAGTCTTCGGCCTCGAGCCGCTTTCCTCGCAGCCGTGACAAAGGCGTGACCGCAAGCTGCGCCAATGCACCCTGAAGCGCCCGCAGCGTCTGCTGGTCCTCGGCGACATCAAGACCTAGCCCGCCATCCTCGCTGGACAGGAATGCTCGAAGCGTCCAGTCCTTCCCGTTCTTCTGCGTCCACACGGCGCCGCGGTACTGGAGCTCGACCAGCGGCTTGAGCGCATCGGGGCATTCCTCGACGGCCCGAAGCGTCTGACGGTTCACGCCCGGCATGTAGATGATCGGCACGGATCCCTTCTCCCAAGCGAGCTCTGGGAACCGCTCCGCTCGAGTCGTCGGCTCGATAACGCACCGCATCCAGATCGCCGGGCCTGTGCGCCGAGACGGGTCGTACTCGCCGAGAGTCAGCAACTCGGGCATCAGTGGCCGCAGGCGCTCGACGATCGATCGCCACTGACCATCGGCGTCGGTCCACACCACCGCGGCTGGTGCCGACATGTCGCCGTGGTCGAAGCGAGCCGCGCGCGCGAGTGACGCACGCACGGCGTCCAACAATGTCAGACTGTGATCCGGCGCAGTGGTCATCGGCTGCTCCCGCCGCTCGTCGATCGGTCGCGCGCCGTCTGCTTAAACGCGTTCGTGTAATGGCAGTCGTTCCAGCGATTGCCGTCGAACTTCGTTCCGCCGGCGAAGTCGGCGGTCTTCTCGTCCCAGCCCCAGAACCACGGGTAGTCGGTCTTCGGCCGCTCCGGCTCCTTGCCGCGATCCTTCCCCCACTTGATGTTGGGCTTGTAGCGGAGAATGCCCGCGCCCTTCTTGCCACTGGGCAGGTCACTCGCGAGGAACGGACGGATGTTGAGCCGCACCCCATCGTTGATGTCCGCCTCCCAGCCGACGGGTTGGTCGGCGAGCGGTTTCCAGCGGACGAAGATGTCGAAGGGAGGCTCGCCGGCGAGGATGGCTTCCAGCCGCTTCTGGAGTTCGAGCGCCGCGGCCAGCCGGTCGTCCGCGCCGCCTTCGCCTCGCTTCACGCCGTCCTTCTGGCGAGTGATCCACTCGCCGAGATCGGCGTAGGTCAAGCTCTCGAGCAACCGCCGGCCCTTGCCCCCGCCTTCGCAGAGCTTGTGATAGTTGATCAGGGCGTGAAAGCCGTCGCGCTTGCGGCCGTCCCAGATGTGCCACACGAAGGGTCGGTCGTGGAAGAGCTTGCAGTGTTGTTCAAAGAAGGCGTTGCGGAGCCAGTCGTCAAGATCGACGCCGGGCTCGATGCCGCACCTCCCGAGGAGCTTCAGCAGCCGCTCAGCCGCGGGATCTTCCCCGCGCACCGCCGGGATACAGACGATGCCGTCGTTGTCGGCGAACTCGATCAGTTCCTCGCACCCGCTGACCAGCGCCCGCACCCGCTTGCTCAGACGCATCTTGTCGTCACGTTCTGCTGGCCAGCGGTAGCCCAGCAGTCGCGCGACGGCGACCTGGAGTTGCGAGTCTTCCTGTGCCTGGTTCGGGCGGCCATGGAAGAGCCATTGCGTCGGGTCGTCGCTCTCCGGTTCGGGAAGGCCGTTGGGGTACGTCTCGGCTGCAACCTTCTGCCATCGCGCTAGGTCGAAAGGCACCTTCGCGAGCGTAGCATTGGTGACAGAGAGTTTCTGGTTTAGGCGACGAACCGCAGGCTCATACTCCCGCGATTCGCAGTAGGCATAAATAGCCGCCAGATGTTCATCGGAGGCCGGAATCATCATCGCGGCACCACAGTCGAACATCTCGCCCTCGTATAGCCCTACTGGCAGCGACGCCATCCGATGTATGGCGACCCCTCTACGACCCCACGCCTCAAAGCCAGACTTCCAGCCGCCAAGATATCCCGCAGCCTTTAAACGCAGAGCATGCTCGGAATAGCGCCCTGTTCCGTCCTCCCAGAGAAGCTTGTGTTCGCAACCACGAAAAGGCGACGCACCATCGGGTGCCATTCGGTAGTTAACCCACCCAGGGGCGTCTGCCTGAAGCTCCCAGAACTTGAGGACGAACTGAGCGTTATCGCTTGTAGCGAGTCCTTGGTAAGAAGCAGCGTACTCTCTGAGCAGTGTGCGGCCACCCAATGACTCAGCTGCCACTGCGTAATCTGGATTGTTGAGCTGGTCGGCCTGCCGAACGAACATCGCCCGACACCGAGCTGAACTCCGCAAGCAGTTACCTTTCGACACGGCACCACGTATCCCCGAGGCATCGTAGTTCGCAATATGGCTACTCGTATTCGCCTTCGCTGCTCCTAATATGAGTAACGCGATGTTGTACTCCCACATCGGGGTCTGGAACGCCTCTGCTCCTAGCCGGGCAACAAGGTTCCATGTCCTCGACCTCAAGACGACTTCACGGAATTTCGTGTAGCCGGTGAGAAAGAGCCAGTTCTGCGGCGTTACGGCGGCAACGATGCCGATGCCCCGGCCTGAGCCCCCCCACTTGAGCATCCGATCGACGAACATCGTCGCAAGGTCCGCCTTGGCGCGCTGAAACTGCGAGTCGGCGAAGCTCTTGAGCACCTCGCTCTGGTTGCCTCGACCGAGGTAAGGAACATTAGTCACTATCAACGTGTAGGCACCGGCCAGCAGATCGGCAGCCTTCATCATTCCCGCAGCAGCGTTGGCCCGCTCGCGGGTTTCGTAGTCTGCCCTCTCCGCCGCGCGGATGGCGGTCAGGTACGGCTGGATCGTCTCGTAGTCGGCGGCAGTGAGGTCGGCAGGAAGCTCGGCGGGGTTGATGAGCGACCCGAGCGTGGGCGCTTGCGAGAAGAGTCGGTGCAGGTTTAACAGACCGTTTCTGATCGCTTCTCGCCCGACCTCCGGCATGGGCACGCCCGACTGTTCGGCGAGCCTGATCCACTGCTCGGCAGAACATTGCGGTGCGATGCCACTGCAGGCGATGTTCAGCACTGGAAGCGAGCGGTATCCGGTCAGTTTCCACGCCTCGAACGCCAAGGCGAACGCAGCGATCTGGCAGCACCGCTCGTCGATCTCGAGGCCGTTTATGTTGTCGCGGAGCACTGCATCGACGGCATCGGCCGCGGACATGCCCTCTTCGACCATGCGGATGGGCACGAGGTGGTGCAGAGCGGCGACAAGGAAGTGACCGGACCCGCAGCACGGATCGAGCACGCGAAGCTCCGCAGGCGTCTTCGGCCAGCCGTCGAACGTGCCTGCGGCCGGACGCCACGGCCCACCTTCGTCGTTGGCGCCGCGGACAAAGCGGAGGTACTCCCAGCCGATGCCGGGCAGAGCGAGCTTCGCGCGGAGCTCCTCTTCGCTCGTGGCCTCCGCGGCGTCCTCAGCCCTTAGCTTCCGGCCTGCCCACCACGCCCCCAGCGTGTTGTGCAGCAGGAACTCCACCATGTAGGGCTCGGTGAAGAGCTGCGTCACCGCGGATATCTCGTCGGCGCCGATCTTCACCTCGGACTTGTTGACCTCTTCCTTCTTCTTGCTCTGCCAGAACTGGTAGACCCAGCCGAGCGCGTCCGATGCAGTGAACACCGCAGCCGGCAAGTCGGCGAGGAGCCTCTCCAACTTGAGCATGTGCTCAGTCGCGAAACTGATCTGGAGCAGCGGATCATCCGGCCGGAAGATCTGCGGCAGCATGTCCTGCGCGCAGCGCGACGCGAACGCCCAGACATCGGTGCCCGCCTCCTTGGCGAGCTCCTCTGCCTCGGCCAGACTGATCGCCATGCCGCTGTCGGGCTCGACGAGCAGATTGTTCTCGGCAAGGAACCGCGCGAACAGCATCCGATGCCAGTGCTCATACGCGCACTCGGTGACGAGATGGTCGATGGCGAGCCGCCCGGCCCCATCCTGCCGGTCCCCAAGCTGCCGTGCCCGCGCGCGGAGTTGGTTCCTGAGCGTGCGCTGCGCCGGCTTCATATGCGGGTACGGCTCGTGGTGATGAACCGCAATCGCCTCGAGCGCGGCCCGAGCGCCGATCTCCGCCGCATCTCGAGCGGCGACGACGGCGCGTTCGAGCTGGCTGCGCAGTTCTGATGGGAGCGCTCCTGTCGCCATCGTCAAGGTGTCCTTCGTAGATATCGCGCAGGCTTCGTCAGACGGCTCACGTGGCCATCGACGGCGGCCCGCTTTAGCCACGCTGTCAGTTGCGCCTTCGAGACATCGAGGCGCTCAGCCAGTTGCTCCACGGCGGTCGGCTGCTTCAAGGCATCGAGGAGGATGGGAAGAACCGCTTCGTACACACTCGAGGAAGCGCCGGCTCCGCTTTCAGCCGCCGACGCAGACGATTCCGCCCCTGGGACAGACGCGGAGGCATCCGTGCTCCTGGCCTTCGGCTCATCGAACAGCAAGTCGGACTGTGGTACCGGCTTCAGTGCTCGCCCTGCCGCCGCGCGATTGAGTACGTCCGGAGGCTCATCCGTTTGCGACACCTTCGGCCACGGAATGGCTCCCACGTCGACTAGCTTCGAGTTGCCGCTTTGAACGGCGCCCCCGACCCTCACGAAGACTGGCCGTCCTCCGGCGCGCTGAAGCTCCTCGACCGCTCCGGACCACGTGCCGCCCTTCTTGTGCTCGGCGCTGATCACCAATGCGAAGTCCGCCATCGCGTAGATCAACTTGTTCCGCGCCATCGCCGTGCCCACGCTGAAGCCGGCTTCCGGGTGGTTCGGTGACACGAGAAGCAAGCGGCCGTCAGAAATCGCCTCCCGCGCGTCGCGGGCGACGCTCGAGCGCAGGAGATCCTCCGCCAGGATGCCGATGACCTCGCCGCCAGTTGCCAGCGCGCTCGACATCGCGATCTTGTCCACGCCACGCGCGCCCCCGGATACAACGCGCACGCGATGCGAAGCGCACCACGCGGCAACCTCGCCGGCGATGCGTGCTCCCTCATCATCCACGTTGCGCGAGCCGACGATCGCGAGGCCGCCACCCTGTAGCAGTGATCGATCGCCAGCACCGAACAGGACCGGCGGGGCCTTTTCGCGAAGATGCCCCTTGAACCGAATGGGGTAGTCATGGTCGCTGCGACACAGCACCCAGATACCGCTCCGGTTCCATTGCTCGACCGCAAACGCCAGTTGCATCCCGCGGCCGATGAGTGCGGTCAAACGGTCCAGGTTCAGGTCCGCACCTCGCGCGGCACTGTCGAGTCGATCAGGCTGAAGCAGGTCGGACGGCCGTCGCCCCTGGCTGGCGAGCCAGCGGGCAAGCCGGTTGTACTCGCCCTGCTCAAGGGGCGCGACGAGGGACCTCGGGCCGAACCTCCCGCACAGCAGGAGGATCGCATTTGCGTCTTCGCTCATTGTTGCCATGACAGATCTCATTCGATGCGCGGGGAGCGAAGTGCGAGAGCCAAGGGGAAGACCGCGGAGCATCCTGCTTGCCGCAAGAGAGCGGCGGCAACGGTGAAGGTCCAACCCGAGTTCACGATGTCGTCAACGAGCACGCATGGCTGTTCGCGAACACCATTCACACGGAAAGCACCATCGAGGTTTCGCACCTGATGGACACTGTTCTGCATCTCCTTCTGCGGCGCCGTGTGACGCTCTTTGCTGATGCAGGGCACAAACGGCAGGCGCACGGCGGCTGCAAGTCGTGAAGCGAAATCGGGGACGATCTCTGGATGCTCAAGTGAGGGAACGCATGTCACCCAGGCTGGAGCGGGTGTCGGGTTCCACTGCCCAAGCATCTCGACGCAAGCGGCAACAAGCTCATCGGCGAATCGACCGGTCTCTTTGCCGGCGACGACCAGCTCGCCCCATCCAGCATCGCGCCATAGACACAATGCCCGTCCTTCCTCTGCGACGAGTGCCTCACCTATATTGCCTCTGAAGCCGTAGGTCGGCAGGGGATTGCCCGCCGGCCACCGCTTGCGTGGGGAAAGCGGCAGGTAGCTGCGGCGCAGGAATGTCGCAGCCTCAATCGCGACGGCGCGATCGAACTCGAGGGGGATCAAGGGCCGTCCGATGCATCCCGCGCACTTTCCACAGGGGCGCGCGTGAGGGTCATCGAGAGCGCGGCCGAGGAACTCCATGAGGCACCCTTGGTGCTCCATGTAGCGGCGCATCTCATCCTGCTCGCTGCGACGCGTGTCCGTGATCGCCGCGATGCGTGCGTCGTCCAGACGGTACCGTCCGGCGGCAGCTGTCAGGTGCCACCTAGTCCCGATCTTCACGACTGGCGACGGCGACTCGACCGCCAGATACTTGATCGCTTTCTCGACCTCGGACTTCCGGAGATTGACCGCCTCCTGAAGTGCCGGAATTGAGAGGCCATCTATCGACTCGCCGATCGCCCGCAGGACGGCTGTCACATTCCGCTGGGGTGGGAACGCGCTGCGCATGAAGAACTCGGCGATCTCGTCGTCCTCTTCACCATGCAGCAAGATTCCAAAGGCTTCATCGACCGCTCGGCCCGCCCGACCCACCTGCTGGTAGTAGTAGATCACGGAGCTCGGGCGCTGGAAGTGGATAACGAAGCCCAGGTCAGGCTTGTCGAACCCCATCCCGAGCGCCACGGTCGCCACAAGCGCCTTCAAGTCGTTGGCGAGGAGTCTCCGCTCGAGCTCCTCCCGCAGCGCCACAGCGTTCTCGGGATCGTCAACATCGGCGTGGTACGCCTCAGCATCGATTCCCTTCAGCTTCAGCCACTGCGCAACGCGTTCGGCATCTCGCTGCGTCAGGGTGTAGACGATGCCGCTTCCGCGTAGTTGTGGCACGACCTGGGCAAGCCACGCCATTCGACCGGCGGGACTCGGAATGGTGATGTTCTGGAGGCGCACGCTCTCGCGGATGAGGGGCCCCCGCACCACCTCGACATTCGCACCAAGCTGACCCCGCACGTCGTTCACCACACGGTCGTTTGCCGTCGCTGTCGTCGCGATGACAGGGACATTCCCTGGCATCGCCTGAAGCACGGCAGCGATGCGCCGGTAGTCTGGTCGGAAATCATGCCCCCAGTCCGAGATGCAGTGAGCCTCGTCAACGACGAGCAAACCCACGCGACCGCCAAAGGGTGCGAGGACCCTCGTTCGAAAGTCGTCGTTAGCAAGCCTCTCAGGTGACACAAGCAGCACGTCCACAGCGTCGGCCTGAAGCTGCCCGATGACCTCATCCCAGTCATCCGGATTCGTGCTGTTGATCGTCGCCGCGCGAATGCCGATCCGATGCGCCGCGTCGAGCTGATTGCGCATTAGGGACAGCAGTGGTGACACGACGAGCGTGACACCGGCGCCCCGGTCTCGCAGTAGCCGGGCGGCGACGAAGTAGACCATGCTCTTGCCCCAGCCCGTGCGTTGGACCACGAGAAGGCGACGCCGGTTCAGGAGACCCTCGATGGCCTCCCACTGGCCGGCGCGGAACTCGGCGTCCGCGCGCCCCAGCGCGTCTCGGAGAATGGCGAGCGCCCGGTCTCTCATGCCTCCACCCCCACGTGCCGTGTGGAGAGAGTGATCATGAGATCACCACCGGCCCATTGGCCAGCCTCGACAACAGGTCGCGCTCTGTCGCAACGAGCCACGCTTTCACTTCGTCCGGTGACTTCAGCGTCCCGCTGGTCAGATGGACGCGCTGCGCCTTGGGCTCCAGCAACCTCGCGGCAGCGACCGCAGCGCGGGTGAACTGTTGCGGTAACGCGTCCGTCTTCGTCTTCCACGCTGGGAGCGCCGTCAGTTCGAGCGATCGGATCAGGTCCGCCTCGGAGCCGACCGTCAGCGGTGCGAAATTCGCGATGCCCTCTTCGGTGAGGATCTGGCTGCGCTGGGACTCGGCCAGCTTCCGCCAACTGTCGCTTCCGGTAAGCGCCGTCATCTGCTCCTCGTAGACGCGCTCGTGCTCGGCATGCGCCATGGTGACGGCACCGCGAAGCGCATCTGCCGCAGCTTTGCGGATGTCCGGCACCGGGTCGCTCGCGTCCAGCAGGCGCCGTTCGGACTTCACCGCACCGGTTTGCCGGCGAAGGTCTTCGGCCACGGGCACGGCGTCTGCGTGGGCAAGCAGTGCGGAGAGCGTCTCCCACGCCGGCCTTCGCTTATCCGCGAGCTCTGCGAGGCGGCTCCACTCCTTGGCGTCGCGCTCGAGCACGTCATGCTGAGCAAGGATCTCTACGAGTTGCTCTACGCCGCCGAGGCCGCGAAGACTATCGAGATGGGTCGTTGCCGGGCGCGCCGGCATCGGAGGGTCGCCACCCGCGCGGTTCGCGAGCTCCGACATGCGGGTGAGGAACGCGGCTGCCTTGGCGGACTCTTCGTTCGGCTTGCAGTCGATTCCGGCCGATTGGAAGAGCTTCCGGAGCCTGATCTTCTCCTTCGCGTTGATCGTGGCCGTTTCGGCGCGGAAGTCGGTCACGGAAACTTTGGCTTGATCGAGCTGTCCCGTCGAGAGCGTCATACCCTTGTGCGTCGCGCGCAGGTGACCGGTCGTGTGCAGCGCGATGAGCGCGGCATCCACTGCGTCGCGTGGCCACCCGTAGGGGCTCGCCTCGAACGCGTCGCGAACATCCTTCCCCCGCTTACCTGATCCAACTTCGGCGAGGACAGCAGCACAGACCGGGTGCCGATCGGGAGAGTCCGTCCAATCAACAGCCGCCAGCGCCGACTCGTCTCCGTTCTTGGCGCGGTTGATGACGCTCGACCAGCGGTTGTCGTCGGCGCTCTTGAAGTTTGGGAAAAGTCGGTCGAGTGAGGCCTGTGCAGCGCCCTCCACCTTCGCGACAAGGTTGAGCTCGAATCGTTCGTTGCCTCCGCCCTGAAAGACCTTCGCGCGATCGATCACCTCGCGAACGATCTGATCACGCGTCGCCTCGGCGGACGACATCCGCGTCGCCATTGCATCGCGAGCCTCTCGGCCTTCGGGAGTCGTGGGAGTGCCTTTGAAGTCCAGCGTGGACTTCGCCGCGTCGTACTCCACAATCGCCTTCTGAAGGTCATCGGCGCTTCCCTTCGGGACGTAGACGTGAATCAGGGCGCTGTCGCTGCCGGCGGCACGGGCGTCGTTGACGACGGTGCTCTCCTTTTCACCCCAGCCGTCGCGAACCCAGACGGGGATGTCCGCGCCACCCGTCGTCGGGGCCTCAGCTCCGAAGTGCACAAGAAGCCTGCGCGGTTCCTTGCTCTTCCCCTGCGCGAGCTTGATCCCCTTGAGCGCGTCCGCGCATGCGGCGCTGATCAGCGCGCCGCGCTTGCTCGCGAGCGAGGTGAGATCACTGTTCAGCCGAGTCTGCCGATTGCGGAACTCCCGATCCCACTCGCTGCTCTCCCGAGTCTGAAGGCTGTACTCGCCGTCAATCTCGATGAGGAGAGCACCCTTGTCCTGCATAGCCCTCCTGAGCCAAGAAGGACGTTCGGACTCCGGGGGCGGATCGGCCAGAAGCTTCAGGATGCGCGGGATGCTCTTCCTGAGCTCCGTGCCATCGTTCGCGAGATCCGAGACCATCAGGTCCGCCAGCATTTCGGGCGTGGCTCGAACTCCGATGTCGGCCACCGCCTCGAGCGGCAGCTTTCGGACAAGGAAGATCAGGCCGCAGAGTCGCTGCGCCAGGCGCCCTTCGGAACTACCGTCATCGAGATTGCGAATCGTCTCGTCGACCTCGCGAAGGAGCATCCCGGTCTTGCGCAGGTCGGGACTGACCTGCTCGTAGATGAAGTCGCCCGGAACAACCGTTCCAAGCGCCTGTTCCGCGATCTGTCGGACCGCTTCATGCACGATCTTCAGCTGCGTGCGAAGCTGACTGGCCGTACCTGGTACGTCCACCGCTCGAAGGACGTGCTCCCAGAATCGCCGCCGCACCGGTAGGAGCGGATAGTCGTCAACAATGATGTCGCGATCCTCGGCGCAGGCGGCGATTCGCGTGCCCGCTAGCTGACGGTTGATCTCACCGGCGTTCGCATCGACTGCGTCTTCCACGGCCTTGCGCTTGTCGGCCTTCTTGGCGAGCACAACGCGACGCGTCACGGTTTCGACATCGGCGTCCGACAGCTCGACCGGGATCGTGAAGCGACCAGTCAGGCGCTGGAGAAGCGGCACGTTCCCCGCAAGGGCTGTCTGACCGGCCCCAATGAGCATGACACGGCTGTCGAGTGACTTGCACAGCGCCTCCGCAACCTCCTGGACATCCGTGGACCGGCCGGGGTCATTGCCAATGAAGAGCTGAATCTCGTCCAAGACGATGACCGTGCACGGGAGCTGTCCGTTGACGGTGAGCACCTCGCGTACAAGGCGCACGAACTCATTGGTCGAGATGTCCTCGACAACGGGGAACTGGGCCCGCAGCGCTGCGCGTGCCTGCCTCAGGTCGACGGCGAAGTCGGCATCGGCGTCGAGGACGGCCTTCGCCAGAATCGGGCTGACATAGAGATCATGAAGTTCGGCGAGGAAGTCCTTGCCGGCATTCTCAACCGCGGTCTTCACGCGGTCGAAGATCCCGTTGCGATGTAGCCAAAGGCAGAACTGGGCCTGTGGCAACGCCTCAGGCAGTCCCTTTGACGCGAGCACGATGCTCAGGACCGCGAGGCGCACGCTCTCGCCACCACCCGACGGGAGCGTGCCCGACGCCGCATGCACTCCCCCGCAGCGCTTGCCGAGAGTGTCGAGCTCGCGCAGCAGGTCTTGGACTTCCTGCGGAAGTCGTGCCAGGCCTCGAGCGGTTGATCCGTCATCGAACGGCGTGTTCACCCAGAGATGCCGGAGCATCTTCAACAGGTGCGACTTACCGCTCCCGTAGAAGCCGCTTACCCATGCGGCCGGCTGCGTCGTCGACCGAATGCTGCCGAGGTATGACTCGAGGATTCGGATCAGGCCGTCCTCGTATTGACCTTCGCAGACGAAGTGCTCGAGCTCGTAGCGGAGCGTCTCGAGTTCCTTCTCGCTCGCAGCCTCGCGGACCGCGGCGACGCCGTCGTTGAGGAGCTTCGCGACCGCGGGGTCACGCTGGAAGAGCTGCCTGTTCTTCATGAGTCGTGCATCCCATTGTGGAGCGTGATGGGAACCGCCAGGTAGTTCCAGCCATCCCGAGCGTCGAGCAGCCGGTAGTTGTTGTCCTCGAACTCCCCCGGAAAGAAGACCACGAGCCGGCCACGGATATCCTTGACGATCTCCTTCAGGATCAGCGATACGCGCGTGAACCCATAGAGCGAAGCAACGCCGAGAATGGCGACGACGGTGTCGTCATTCGCGTCGGCCGCGGTGAGTTCCTCGCGGATGCGCGCAGCCACGAATTGGACGAAGTCGCTGCGGAGCTTCATGGCCAGCGACTCCGGCTCCTCGAAGTAGACCTCTCGATAGTCGGTTTCACCCATCCAGCGAGCGAACGCGTCAGTGACATCGAGGAGGCGCCAGCCATGGCATGCGGCGCTGGAGGCCATCTCGAAGAGCTCGATGCGCGCGCGAAGTCGCCTCTCGTCGGTCTTGGGATAGACCACGAAGATCGTCTTCTGATCGCCAGCAAGGTTTCGCTGCCACGGGGCCGCAATGTGGGCGCGGTAGCGCGCGGCAAGTTCTTCAAGCCTACCCACGCGAGACACTCCTCTCGTTCGGTGCCAGAAGGCGCGTGAAGCCGACCTCGATTACCCCTCCGGCCTGGCTCATGTCCATCAGCCCGAGCCTCCTCGCGTCCATTGCGAGATTCAAGAGCTCGCCTGATGACACATCGAGGGCGCGAGCCCACAGCGACTCGAAGAGCGCTGGGCCGCGTTGACCCACGAGGTAGCCGAGCAAAAGTGCAAAGGCTGCGACGACGGCACTTGGCGAAACGAGTTGCCGAGTCTTCCGTCCCCGGCCGCGCAGGTGACCTGACTGCGTCCAAGAGGATGCCGAGTTGCGCACGACCTTGTCGAGCGTGCTCTCGCTGAGCCGCTCGCCGATGGCTCGCCGAATCGCGTCGGTCATCTGCTGTCGCGCAAGCTCTTCGCCGGGTCGCATCCGCAGCACCGGCAGAGCGCTCGCGCGCAGCAATGGGTCTCGCGCGAGGGCCAGCAGCATTGCCAGCAGCGCCCGCCCTTCGCGGTCGGCGTACCAGCAGCGACGCATAACGCGGAAGAGAAGAACCTCCGGATCGAGTCCGTAGAGTTCTGACAGCCTCTGGCTAGACAGCTTCCGCGTGGCGACGGTCCGCTTGCCGAGGCAGTTGTCGTTGTGGATCGCGGAGAGATAGTCGTCGCGGCTCGCGTCCGGGGCGCAGTGGTCGAGCACCGCCCGTAGTTCTTCCAGCATGATCGTCCTACTGGTGTGCGTCCCCCGATCACCCCACCGGAAGCCGGCGTCGCGCAGCTCCGCGTCGGCACCAGACCGCTGCGGTCGCTGGATGGTGGGGAGTCCGCTCTCGATCAGCATTCATGGAGTCTAGCATCTCGCCGGCTGGTTTGCCGGCGAGACGAAACGTTGTGGCTGGGGCCGTGCTGCCAAGCCGCGGCCTCGCCTTTCGGACAGGCGCAACAAACTCTGTTGCGGATCGCAGGTGTTCCCGCGGGGATCAGGATGCGATCTCGGTCCGGGAGGACCCGTGGCTAGGGTCCGACGCTGACGAAACCCACCCGCACCCCGCTTGGCGCGGGTGCAAAGGCCGGTTTCGTCGGTTTCGTCGGCGTCGGCGTGGGTTCCGTCGCGGAGGCAAATCGACGAGTCTGTAGGCTCCCCTCGGGCGACCGCCTGCGATCTGCCGATACAATACGTCGGTACTTGCGGCTTTCTACAGACGTTTTGTACCATCTATCCCATGACCGTTCCGTCGCCACGCCATCCACTTGAAGCAGTCCGCGACCGCGGCGTGGTCCGCAGCCGCGACCTGGCAGCTCTCGGGATCAGCCGGAACCGACTGCGTGAGTTCGTCGCTTCGGGCGACCTCCGACGGGTCGCTCGCGGGGTCTACGTGGCCGCCGACCATGACCTCACCGAGAAGCACTCGCTCGCCGTCGCCTGCACCCTCGTTCCGCATGGAGTCGTGTGCCTGCTCTCGGCCCTCGTGTTCCACGGCCTGACAGTCCATAACCCGTGGGAAGTGTGGCTGGCGATCGACCCGTGGGCACGCAAGCCGGCGCAGAGCTCTCCGTCACTGCGAGTCGTGCGCTTCTCCGGCGAGGCGCTCACGCACGGCGTCGAGACGCACGAAGTCGAAGGCGCAACGGTCAAGGTCTACTCCGTAGCCAAGACCATCGCCGACCTCTTCAAGTACAGGAACAAGGTGGGGCTCGACGTCGCGCTTGAGGCACTGCGCGAGGCGGTGCGGACTCGACGGGCAACCATGGACGAGGTGCTGCTCGCCGCCAAAGTGTGTCGGGTTAAGAACGTGATACGGCCATACCTCGAGGGGCTGCAATGACGCGACCAATCCGTGATATCAGCGCGTCGGTCAAGCAGCGGCTCCTGAACATCGCACGCGAGCGCAGCGAAGAATTCGAGCAGGTGCTCGTGCGCTACGTCGCCGAGCGATTCCTCTACCGCCTCTCGAAGTCGAAGCACGCGGGATCGTTCCTCCTCAAGGGCGCCATGCTCTTCGTGGCGTGGGAAGGCATGCCGCATCGCGTCACTCGCGACATTGATCTCCTCGGGTTCGGCGACGACTCCCTCGAGCGCATGACGACGATCATGCGCGAGATTGCCACGACCGCGGTCGAGGATGACGGTCTCGTCTTCGATGTCGAGAGCGTGCAGACAGCGGAGATCCGAACGATTCAGGACTACGGCGGCGTTCGAGTGTCCGCGGTAGCCACGCTGGGGAAGGCACGCATCCGCCTCCAGGTCGATGTGGGCTTCGGCGACGCGGTGACGCCGGGGCCGGAGGAGATCGAGTTCCCAGCGCTCATCGGCCTCCCTCGTGCGAAGCTGCGTGCGTACCCCGTCGACACGGTCGTCGCGGAGAAGGCTCTCGGGATGGTCGAGCGGGGACTCCTCAACTCGCGGATGAAGGACTACTTCGACCTGCTCCATCTGTCTCGCACACGGCCCTTCGACGCCGACGGGCTCGCGCGAGCTCTCGCGGCCACAGCGAGCCGGCGCAAGGTGCCGATCCCTGCCGGCCCGGTCGCCGGAATCAGCGCCGACTTCGCGACGGACCCGGTGAAGCAGGCCCAGTGGCAGGCGTTCTGCCGGCGGCTGCGGGCCGGAGAGCCCGTGGATCAACTGCCCGCGGTCGTCTCTGCGCTCGCGGCGTTCCTTGGACCGGTCTTCGAAGCGGTCGCTGATGGCAGTAATGCCACCGGGAACTGGCCGCCCGGCGGGCCGTGGGGGTGATCCGTGCGGCAGTCCTCGGTGGCCTCCACCCGTCCCCGGTGCACACCGCGCTGCGCCTGGCGCTGCGCGCTTCGTCGAACTCGCGTCATCTCCGCAGCATTCGCGACCCGCACGGGGGTTCGAATCCCCCCGGCTCCATTCGACTCGGGCCGCTGACACGTACGTGTCAGCGGCCCTTGCTCATTGCAGGCCGGCAAACTCCCGGCGGCAAACTTGCTGCTGCCCGAGTCGAAGGGCATTCGGCGCACTTGCGCCCCTTCGACTCGTCGCGAGCATGGCCAAAAGGGGCTTGCTGAGGGCAGGCCTCGTGTTCCACGGCCTGACCGTCCAAAACCGGTGGGCCGCAAGCCGGCTCAAAGCTCGCCACCTCTGCGCATCGTCCGCATCTCCGGCGAGGCGCTCACGCACGGCGTCGAGACGCACGAAGCCGAAGGCGCGACGGTCAAGCTCTTTTCCGTAGCCAAGACCATTGCCGATCTGTTCAAGTACCGGAACAAGCGTCACGCGAGGGTGGGACTCTATGACTCGCTTGAGGCGCTGCGGGAGGCGATTCGGACTCAACGGGCGACCACGGACGAGGTGCTGCGAGCTGCGAAGGTGTGTCGGGTCGAGAAGGTGATGCGGCCATACCTTGAGGGGCTGCAATGACGCGTCAACCATGAATGCGATCCGTGACATCAGCGCATCGGTCAAGCAGCGGCTTCTGAACGTCGCACACGAGCGAGGCGAGCCCAGGAACGTGATCCTCATCCGCATGAGGCCACTTGCTGCTTCGGCGCGATCCGGGTGATCGACATCCCCTAAACGCGGCGGACCAGCAAGTCGCCATTCCGCTGGGACCTGGACGGGAGTCGGCATCGACTCACTCGAACGGCCGAAGCTCCGCCCAGTACGCGCGGAGAACGCCAGTGGCAGCGTCGATGTCGCGAGCTGAGATCCCGACTTCGGCCGCCATCGCGGCGAACTCACCGCGCCACGGCTCTGGCGGCGCCGCCAGCTCCTGCGGGATCTCTTGCCTCGCTCGCCGTCGGAACGTCTCGACCACGGCGTCGCGCACGGTCGGAATTTCGAGGCCCCCTCTCTCGATCAGGAGGACGAGGTCAACGAGGTCTCGCGATCGCATGTTGACGCGGTCGGTCCACGGGAACGTGTAGCGTGGATCTTCTCGGCGAACTGCTGCGCCTTGGGGATCGCGACCGCCTTTGCCGGCGCTACCCCGGCGAATGCGAGGAGGTCCTCGCCAGCCAGCGTTTCGACTTCACCGACCACCCCGTCCCCGAAGCCGACATCGATGTGAAATCAGGCGAACTCGCGCCCCGCGACCTTGGCAACCACGCTGAACACGCCTCCGCCGCCCGGCGCCGCAGTGAGTTCGCTTCGAGCTGGCGGAATGGTGAACTCGAAGAAGTCGCCCAGGTTCTGCGCTGCAGCGGACATGAGGCCCTCGTGGACCTCGACGAGCTTCGCCGCGAGCGCTTCTGGCGGCACCACCTCACTGATGGTCAGATCGACATCGCGTGTCGTTCTGGCCCGCGGACGGAACCGGAGCTCCATCGCATAGCCACCCTTCAAGAGCCACGGTGGATCGGTGCCATGGAAAAGACGACCAAGCAGACGTTCGATGGCGGCCTTCAGCCGCAGACCTTGGATCTGGACCGCGCGTTCCTCCGCCAGCGTGCGAATCCGCGTCTCGAGCGCCTGGCGAAACGCGGCGGCATTCGCGTACGACTGGCTCATGCCTTGCCCCGCTTCGACCGCGCGGCGCTGGTCGCCCGCCCCTTGTGGGTGGAGGGCGACTCACCACGGATCGCCGTGAGCGCGCTTGTCTGTGCGCGCCGGATCAGACCGCGCGCAACGGCATCCTCGACTGCTCGCTGAAACTGCTCCGTCGGCATGGTTGCGTCGCTCGCCAGATCACGAAGCGTTCGCGGAGCTGTCGTGACCCGTAGCGAGTCGATCTCGGTGGCGTCCGATGCCGGCACGGTGGCCTTGTGCAGCGTGCAACCCTTCGGCGGGCGCTTGCGGAATGTCGTCGGTACCGTCAGGTGAATCTGTGTCGGGATGAACTCGGCGAGTTCGTGCAGCGCAAGCGCGGTCTGGTGCGAGACGACCGCCTGCGGCTCGTCTTCGCGGTCGCGACTCCAGAAGTGAAGACGCAGCAGATCATCGTGCTCCGCGCGGGGAAACGTCGGGATGCGGTAGAGACCGTGACCCGCGCGCTCGAAGTTGCCTGCGGCAAGGTGATATCGCAGGTGAGAGGAGCCATATCCCGCCCCGGCCGCCTGACGGGCGGTGAAGTAGCCTCCCTGGGTGACGGCGATCTCGGCGAGCGCCCGGACGGCGGCTTTGGTGTCTCGGTAGGCCATGCACAAACCCTCAAATATTTTTAGGTTCTATGCGCTGCGGCTGCGGCCGTCAAGGTCCCGGGGCGGCTGGGACGACGGAGGGCACGCCCGGTGGGTGCTTGGGAAGAAGTGGCCGTCGACACCGGCAGCTCTCGGTGCACACCGCGCTGCGCCTGGCGCTGCGCGCTTTCCAGAACTCGCCTGATCTCCGCGAGATTCGCGACTCGCACGGGGGTTCGAATCCCCGCCAGCTCCATTCGATTGGGGCCAATTCCACCGGAGTGGAAGCGGCCCTTCGCTCACGCGCGATCTCCGGCAACCTCAGGCGCGCTGGGTGGGTGCTGCGCTCGTCGACTGCCCGGTCGCTCGCGTCCCATGGACCACTCGAGCACCCGCATCGCGCGGAGCGTGATCCAACGGCTCGGGCTCCCCACCGGTTCGCCGAGGTCGATCGCCGTTCGGCCGGCGTACTGCACGTCGAGCGACCAACGACCGTCCGCGCCGCGCTTCGACTCGACGAGCGCGATCGCCTCGGCGACGCGGTCATCGGGCGCGACGCCGGCGCTGCGAAGGTGGTCGAGTCCGCGCAGCACGTCGTAGTGCCACCACGTCGGAAACGCGTATTGCGTCCACGCGCCACCGCCCTTGCGATCGCGCTCGATGCGCTCGCCGGTCGAGCGCCGTCGGAACATCCCGCGTTCCAGAAGGTACTCCTGTCCGCGACAGCGAGCGGCGGCGACGCGCTCGGTCGGGCCCGCCGATCGCTCGTATTCCAAGAGCGCCTCTAACACGCAGATCGTGGTGTTGAACGACGACCGCGTCGAACCGTTCTCGGCTTCGCAGTTCCAGCCGCCGTCAGGGAGCTGCTCGCGGAGCAGGCGCTCGACGATGCCGCCTACCTCCGCGCGGAAGTACGCGCCGGCCGCAGCGACCTGGGCATTGATGCAAGGCTCGACTTCGCCGGCGAAGAAGCCGTTCGTGGCGCACTCCGGCGGTCCGCATCCCTTCCAAGTCACGTGTTCGCGCACCAGCGCGACAGCCCGCCGCGCCTCATCGCACGCCGGATCGAGACCGAACTCCCGCAGCAGCATGAACGCGTGCATCGTCGAGTCCCAGCCGCGATTCCACGTCGCGCCGCCCCATCGACCGTCGGCCGCCTGAAGGGCAAGCAACTGCGCGCCCCAGCCGCACCTCGCTACGCGGGCTCGCTCGCGGACGATCTCGTCGGCGCTCGCATGCGTCAGGTCGCGCAGCGTCTGCCAGCGAATCGAAGGGTCGGCGTCGAGAAGCCAGTCGATCACGGATTGCATGAGCGGGTCGCAAGCGTATTGCATCTCGCCGTGCCGGCGGACCGAGCCGACAGGCCCTCGCGATCGCTGAGATCCAGCAGATTCTCTGTCGCTCGCTGTCGGTGGCCTCCGCGTTGTGGCTGGCTGCGCCCCGCCGTGCCGCGTGTAGCGACCTCTCCGGCGGCGGCGCACGGCGTCCTCGGGCGTGGGCCCGGATCTGGAGTCGTCATGCGGAATTCGTGCGTGTCTCAGCGGTTGTTGGCAGTGAGCAAGATCGACGTGTTGATGGCGGTCGGGAGCCTGGCGATCGCGTCCACGGCGCACGCGACGATCTGGTTCGTCGCCCCGTGCGGTTCCGACGCGTGGGTCGGCGTCTCGGGCGTGTGTTCCGCGCCGCTCGGCCCGAAGCGCACGATCCAGGCCGCGCTCGCCGTCGCGTCCGACGGCGACGAAATCCGCGTGCTTCCGGGCCTCTACGCCGGCCCGATCGACTTCGACGGCAAGGCGGTGCACCTGCGCGGCCTCGCCGGAGCGGGATCCACGCTCGTCACGAACGGAGCGAACGGGTCAGTCGTGCTCTGCAACAGCGGCGAAGGCGCCGACACCGTGCTCGAAGGCTTCACGATCACCGGAGGCCACGCCACCGCGAGCGGCGGCGGCATGCTCGTCGCGCTCGCCAGTCCGACGATCTTGAACTGCGTCTTCGAAGACAACACCGCGGCTGCGTCGGGCGGCGCCGTCGCGATCACCACGGGCAGCCCGCACTTCGTCGGTTGCGAATTCCTCGGCAACGCTGCGACAAACAGCGGTGGCGCCGTGTCGACATCGTTCGGCGTTCCGCAGTTCGACGACTGCGCCTTCGAGCAGAACTCGGCCTTCGCCGGCGGCGCGATCGCCACGGCGAACGGCACTCCGACGATCCGCAACTGCACCGTGCGCTTCAACGACGCGACGCAAGGTGGCGGCGTGCATTGCTCGCAAGGAGCGCCCCTCGTGGAAGACTCGCTCATCGCGCTGAACACCGCGAGTTCGAGCGGCGGCGGCATCTACGCGATCGATGCGCAGATCACCGTCAACTCGACCGACATCGTGAGCAACGGTGCGGTCGGGTCGGGCGGCGGCGTTGCGACCTTCGGCGGCGCCGCTGCGCTCACCCAGGTCTTGCTCGAGTCAAACGAGACAAACGTCGGCGCGGGCCTCTTTGCAACCGGCGGCGCGGACGTCTCTCTCGTCGCGTCGATCGCGCGGCTGAATCACGCGGATGAGAGCAGCGGCGGCGTGGCCGCGCTGAACTCGTCGCTCCTCATCTTCGGTTCCACGATCGAAGCGAACTTCGGCACGACGATCGGCGGACTCAGCGTCGTCGGCGGCAGCGTCGATGTCGTCGGCTGCACCATCGCCGACAACACATGCAGCTTCGCGTGCGGCGGCGTCGGCCTGAGCGGCCTCACGCCCGAGACCGCCCGCTTCCAACTCACCACGCTGAGCGGCAACCAAGGCACGATCGGCGGCGGCGCGGTGCTCTTGATCGAATCGGGCGCCTCGTTCGAAACCACGCAATTCATCGGCAACACCGCGGCCAGCGGCGGCGCGATCGCCGACCTCAACGAAGCGACGCTGAGCGAGCTTCGAGTGCGCGATTGCGCGTTCTCGAGCAACCAGGCGATCTCGGATGGCGGCGCGATTCGGCTGGGCGCCATGGTCGAGCTCGACGCCGCACGATGCGAGTTCAACTCCAACTCGGCAAGCGTCGGCGACGGCGGCGCGGTGTCGTGCGCCTCGACCACCGCGACCATCGTGTCCTGCGAGTTGCTCGGCAACAGCGCGGCCGGCGACGGCGGCGCCATCTGGTCGACAGGAACGCTGCGCGCGGCGAACTGCGTGATCGCGGAGAACGTCGCCGGTGACGACGGCGGCGGCATCTACGTCCTCGACGACGGCGGCGGCCACATCGCGAACTGCACCATCACCGCGAACGCGGCCGCAGGCACCGGAGACGGCGTGCAGGCCGCGGGCACGACGTCGATCGCCGTCGCGAACTCGATAGTCTGGGCGAACGGCACGCCGCAACTCGCCGGCGCGTATGCCGTGTCGCACTCGATCGTGCCGTCGGGCGTCGTCGGTCCCGGGTGTTTCGCGCAGAACCCGAAGTTCGTGTCGGCGCCGACCGGGAACTACCGATTGCTTGCGAGCAGCCCCGCCATCGACGCCGGACTCGTGTGGCTCTTGCCAAGCGATGCCGCCGACATCGACGACGACGGCGACGTCGGCGAACTCGTAAGCCTCGACCTCGACGGCAATCCTCGCGTGGCGACCGCGAGCGCCAACGCGGCAGGATGCGCCGCGGCCGTCGACCTCGGGGCGTACGAGGCGATCGTCGGGCTCGCGACTCCGCCGACCGTGCTCGGCGACCTCGACGGCGACGGCGTCGTCGGCGCTGCAGATCTCGCGATCTTCCTCGGCACCTGGGGCTCGGCGGGTGCGTGCCCCTTGGGCGACCTGAACGGCGACGGCTTCGTCAACGCCGCCGACCTCGCGATCCTCCTCGCGTCGTGGGGATGATCGCGCGAGCAATCCGTCAGCGGCAAAGGAAGACGACAAGCGCTTGGGCCGCGACGATGCGCATGAGCGTCGTCAACGGATACACCGTCGCGTACGCCACGGTCGGCGCTTCGGAGCCGCAGAGGTTGTTCGCGAACGCCAGCGCCGGAGGATCGGTCATGCTGCCGGCGAGGAAGCCTGCGACGGTCACGAAACCCATCCGTTGCGTCGCGAGCGCGAACGCCCCCACCGCGAGCACCGGCAACACCGTGACGCACGCGCCTGCGGCCATCCACACGAGGCCGTTCGAACTGAGCACGGTGGCGAAGAAGTGCGGACCGACCGTCAGGCCGACCGCGGCGAAGAAGAGCGCGATGCCGAGTTCGCGGAACGCGATGTTGGCGCCCAACGGCATGTGCCACACGAGCGGTCCGATGCGGCCGACGCGACTAACAAGAATCGCCACGAGCAGCGGGCCTCCAGCGAGACCGAGCCGAATCGGCTGCGGAACGCCGGGAATCGGAATGGGCAGCGTGCCTAACACAATGCCCGCGACGAGGCCGGCGAACAGCGGCACGAAGTGCGTCTCGTTTAGCGCTTTCAGCGAGTTGCCGAGCCGGCGCGCGGCCTTGGTGATCTCACCTTCGTTGCCGACGATCTGAAGCATGTCACCGAACTGCAGGCGGAGGTTGGGCACCGCCGTCATCTCGATGCCGGCGCGCGACACGCGCGTGACCGTGACGCCAAACTCCTGCTCGAGCCCCAGCTCCTGTACCGACTGGCCGAGCACCGCGCGGTTCGTCACCACCACGCGCTGGTTCCGAACGGAGCCGGGCGCCTGGAGCAGGTCCTCGCTGCTCGCGGATCCGACGATCCACTGGCACTGGTTCAGCGCCCGCGCGGTGCCGACCGCGAGGATCTGATCGCCGCGATGCAGTTGCTCCTTCGGCGACGCGGCCCGCACTTCGCGCTCGTTGGCGCGCCGCAGGCGCGAGACGCGCACACCCAGCTCGTTGAGCGCCGGAATGTCGGCGATGGCGCAGCCTTCGAGATTCGGATTGTCGATGACGAGCGTGCGCCGCTGCACGGGATCGACCGCGTCGAGTTGGCTCTTCGCGATCGCCTCGGCTTCCTTCTGCGGGTCGATGCGAAAGGCGAGCTTGAGCAGCACGAGGGTGCCGAGGAGCGACGCAATCGCCACCGGATACGACACCGCATAGGCCAGCGCCGGCAACGCCGCGCGTTCGGAGCTCACGTCAGGCATCTGCGCGAGCGTCTGCTGCGCGGCGCCCAGCGACGGCGTATTCGTCGTCGCACCGGCAAAGAGGCCCGGCACCGCGGCGACGTCGACGCCCAACACGCGGCCGGCGCCGACGGCGGCGAGCGCTCCCAGCACGACGATCGCCGCCGCCAGGAGATTGAGGCGAAGCCCGACCTGACGGAACGACGCGAAGAAGCCCGGTCCCAACTGCAATCCGATGCAGAACACGAAGAGCATCAGGCCCAGCTCCTTGACGAAGCCAAGCATGGTCTCGTCGACGGCGGGGCTGAAGTAGCCCACCACGATGCCCGCGAAGAGGACCGCCGAGTTGCCGAGTCCCACGCCTCGGAACTTCACGCTGCCGACAACCATGCCGGCCATGCAAACGACGGCGAGGATGCCGATCGCCTGTGCCGTCGGATTCGTGCGGTGAAGTTCGGAGAGCCAATCCATCGACGCGCCTGCCGGGCGGGACACCGTAGCACGACGACGAACCACGTTCGCGGGAGAGCGAGGGTCGCCCGGCGGCTCTGGGACCGGTCGCGGGAACCTTGTCGCCGATCCGGGGCGAATGCGCACAATTGCGCACCTTGCGCCATGTCGGCACCGCGCTTTGCCGTATGAGATGCTGGAACTCGCCGCCATGTCGTCGCCTGGCCGTCCATCCGATCCCACCGCCTCGGCGACCAACTGGTCGCTGTTAGCTGCAGCGACCGGTGAGGGTGACGAAGCCAAATCGAGCATGAGCGCCGTGATCCAGCGGTACTGGGGCCCGATCTTCGCGTTCGTTCGCGCGACTGGGCAGTCGCCGCAGGAAGCGGTCGACCTGACGCAGGGGTTCGTCGCCGACGTCCTGCTCGGGCGGTCATTACTCGCGTCGGCGGATCGCAAGCGCGGTCGCTTCCGGTCGCTCCTGCGGCAGAGCGTCGTGAACTACGTGCGCGATCACGTGCGCCGCGAAAAGAGCCAGAAGCGTCAGCCGAGCGACGGGCCGCCGCGGTCGCGCGACTCCGCGACGCTCGATCACATCGCGCCGGGCGACTTTCGAACGGCCGAGCGCGCGTTCGACGCACACTGGGCAGCACAACTCATCCGAGCCGCGGCGGAGCGCGCCGCTCGCCGCGCACGCGCTGAAGGCCAGGAGCTCGCGTGGACGATCTTCGAACGGCGCACGCTCCGGCCGCAACTCGTCGGCGAGCAGCCCGCCGAGTACGCGGCGCTCGTGGCCGAATACGAGCTCGCCTCGGTCGGTCTCGCGGCGCACCTCGCGATCGTCGGTCGCCGAATGTTCGCGGAGGAGATGATCGCCGAGCTGCGCGCGAGTCTCGGCGACGACGAGCCCGTCGCGGACGAAATTCGCGTGCTGATGGCCGCCGTGGAGGGGACGCCATGAGCCAGCGACCCGACCTCTCCGCCGTCTTCCGTTGGGCGCTCGACGCCAGCGCGAGCCCCACGTCCGCGACGCACGATTGGCTGGCCAGCGAGATCGTGCCCGGATGCGGATCGGCGGCGAGCGCCATCGCGTCGACGTCGACGACGCTTGAGCAACTCAACGGCCTCAAGGCGGCGTTCAAGGCGCTGCGCCAAGGCGGCGCCACTGCCGCCGAGCGCAATCGCGCCGCGCGGCTCTACGCGGCGACGATCGCCGCGGCGATGCTTCGCTTCTCAGCCCGCATCACCCGAAACAGCGACCGCGCGCTGCGCGACGCGTTTGCGGCGTTGCGCGACGACGAGACGATGGAAGAGCCGCTGCGCGACATCGCGCGAGCGGCGCTTCGGATGGTCGCGCCAGACTGAAGCGGCGCGTCACTCGCGCGGCGCGTCCAGATTGCCCCACATCTCGCGCTCCAGGACATCGACGTCGATCGGATCCCAGCGCGCTCCGGCCATTCCCGCCAAGGTCCCCGTCGCGTACGCGATGTCGACGAGCGCGATCTGCCACTGCGCCAGCGAGAGCACTTCGCGGCTCTGCGCGTCTGCGAGCCGCGCCGACGCGTCGAGCACGTCCTGGCTCGTGCGCACGCCGACGTCGAACTGGCGCTTCTCACCCTCGTAGGTGCGGGCGGCGAGCACGGTCTCGAGTCGCGACGCGAGGATGCTCTCCCACGCCGTACCGAGCACGAGCACCGCATCGAACACCTCGACGCGGATCGCCTGCCGGCGAGCGTCCTTTGTCGCCAGCCGCTGCAGCCGCTGGAGAATCGTGCGGGCGAGGCGGTTCTTCGCGACCTCGTTTCCGATGGGTATCTCGCCGCGAATCGCGAAGTCGTATTGGTCTTCCTCGAAGTCGCCGATGTTCGACACCGACTTGCCGAACGTCGAGCCGCGCCCGAACGGCGCGTAGGAATAGTCGATCGCGAACAGCGGCAGCGCCTGATTGCGGGCCACCGCGATCTCGATCGCGCTCGATGCGAGCTGAAGCTCGAGCTCGAGCATCTCCATGCGATTGTCGACCGCTCGATCCGCGAGCTCGGTCGCGTCCAGCTTCAGTCCGAGCGGATTGGGTAGCGTCGTCGGGACGAGCAGCGTCTCGCTCTCGATCGGCAGCTCCGGGTCGTTCATCAGCCGCTTGAGCGAACGAACGCGCTGCTTGAGCGTCGCGCCCGCGAGGATGATGTTCTCGAGCGTGCTGCCGACGCCGCTCTCGGCCCGCGTGACTTCGATCTCCGCGGCATCGCCTTGGTTGACGCGCCGCTTCGCTCGCTCGAGCTGCGCCTTCGCGAGCTCGAACTCCTGTTGGCGCACCTCGAGCTCGCGGAACGCGCCATAGAGATTCCAGTACGCCTTTTCGGCGTCCGCGAGGATGCGGAGCGTCTCGAGCTTCGTGCGCGCCGACACGACCTGGCCGTCCTGCTCGGCGATGCGGATCGACGCGGTATTCACGTCGGCGCCGGCGTTGCGAAGCAGCGGTTGGCTAATCGAGAACGCGACGCCGCTCGCCCACTCGCCGGTACCGTCGAAGTTGAATCCGGCCGCGTTGTCCGAACGGGTCGAGTCGCCGCTGATCTCGAACGTGCCGCCGGTGATGAGCGGCGTGCGCACGCCGAGCGTCATCGCGTCGGTCGCGGCGCGGTCGCCGAACGCCGGCAGCGTGAATTGATTCGAACCGCTGCGTCGGTATGACGCGACGAGCGTCGACTCGAACTTCGCCTGCTCCGCGTCGATCGTGCGCCGCGCGATCGCGGGCTCGACGAGCTGCGTGCGCAGATCGAGGTTGTAGTGCAACGTCGCCGCGCGAACTTCGGCCAGCGAGATGTCGCGCCGCTCGGGCCACTTCGGAATCGGGTCACCCTTCTCGAGCGCCTCCTTGATGGCGTCGTTCGGATTCTCGGGCACCTGCTTCGACTCGGCGACGACGTCCGTCGTCGCGATGCGGCTGAGCCGCTCCGGCGCCACGCGATACACGGTCTGGTTGTTGTCGAAGAGACCTTGCGAGCACGCATGGCACAGGAAGGCGCACGCCAGCACGAGAAGCGTGACGCGATGCGGCGAGCGCTTATCCCAATTCGATCGCTCCGTAGCGCCCTCTTGGCGCACACTCGCTCTGGCCATTTCGCCGTCTTGTGAGATCGTGGAGCGCGTGGAGCAAATACGATCCGTATCACTCATGGCGAAGCGCCTCGATCGGGTCGAGTCGAGCCGCTTTCACGGCCGGGAACATGCCGAACACGACGCCGACGAAGGCGCAGAATCCGAAGCTCATGAGCACGGCCCAGAGCGGCACCTCGGCCTTGTCGAGACCGGCATTGGGGATCTTCGTAAGACCGAATGCGAGCGTCTGCCCGATCGCGACGCCGACGACTCCGCCCGCGAGGCAAAGCGTGACCGCCTCGAGCAGGAACTGCATGAGGATCGCCGATGGGGTCGCGCCCACCGCCTTGCGCAGCCCGATCTCGCGGGTTCGCTCGGACACCGATACCAGCATGATGTTCATGATGCCGATTCCGCCGACGAGGAGGCTGATGCCGACGATTCCGCCGGCGATCGCCGTGACGCTTGCGGCGAGTGCCTTGAACTGCGTGATGTACTGGTCGATCGCCTCGACCTGAAACGTGTCCGGCTCGTTCACCGACAAGCCGCGCTCGCGGCGAAGCACAAAGCGAATCTCGCTCTTGGCCTCGTCGGCGAGTTCCGGACTCTTGAGGAGTGCCGAAACGCGCATGAAGAAGTTGCGTTCCTGCAGCTTCTCGACGACGGAGAACGGCACGAAGACTTCGCTCTGGTTTGCCGAGCGCCCGAAGATCCCGCCCTGCAGCGTCTCGACGACGCCGACGATGAGGAAGCGACGCCCTCCCAGCAGGATGTGCTCGCCCGTCGGTTCCGTCGGCAGCTTCAGCTCCTTGATGGCGGACTCGTTCACCAAGCACACCTGCCGCGCCTGTTCCTCGTCGATGCGGGTGAACGGACGGCCGCTCAACACGCCGCGTCGCTCGCACGCATGCCAATCGGGCCAGATGCCGACGACCGACAGACCCTCGAGCGTCTCCCGGTCGCTCTCGACCGTCATGCCCATCTCGCTGATGGGCGTGACCGCCTTGATCGAAGGCGCGCCTTCGGCGATCGCGCGGACTTCCTCGGGCTTCAGGCGAATCTTCTCCCACGGATACATGTTCCGCGGCGCGTTGTCCGGACGGCTCGGGAAGACGAATACCTTGCTCGCGCCGAAACTCTCGAACTCCGAGAGCACCTTGGTCTTGAGCCCGATGAGCGTCGCGATGACCGCGGTGACGCTGGCCACGCCGACGATGATGCCGAGCGTGGTCAGCGTCGATCGCGTCTTGTTCGCCCAGATCTGGGCCAACGCCAGGCCGATGGCCTGGATGTAGAAGAGCGGGCTCATCATGACCCGCGTCCCCCGGCGACCGCGACCTCGCGGCGACGCTCCGCTTGGCGCACGTTCACTTCATCGACGTGCACGCCGGCCGCGTCCTTCTCGACCGGAAGGTCGGAGAGGATCTGTCCGTCGCGCAGCCGGATCACGCGCTTGCAGTGCGCCGCGACGTCGTTCTCGTGGGTCACGATGAGAATCGTCTGTCCTTCGGCGTGCAACTGTCGGAAGAGCGAGAGGATGTCGAGCGTCGTGGCGCTGTCGAGGTTGCCGGTGGGTTCGTCGGCCATCAGGATCGCCGGCCGGTTCAGGATCGCGCGAGCGATCGCCACGCGCTGCTTCTGCCCGCCGGAGAGTTGGTTCGGTCGGTGCGCCATGCGTTCGCCGAGTCCAACGCGAGTGAGCGCCTCGATCGCCCGCTTGCGGCGCGATCGCCATCCCCACATGCCTTCGCGTGCGTAGACCAGCGGCAGTTCGACGTTCTGGAGCGCGGTCTGGCGCGGAAGGAGCTCGAAGCTCTGGAAGACGAAGCCGATCTGCTCGTTGCGGACGTGCGCCAGTTCCGTCGACGACATGCGGCTGACGAGTTTGCCCGCGAGGCGATACTCACCGCTCGTCGGTCGATCGAGGCAGCCGAGCGTGTTCATCAGCGTGCTCTTGCCGCTGCCCGACGAACCCATGATTGCGATGAACTCGTTGCGCTCGACCGACAGCGACACCTTGCGCAGGGCGTGAATCGTCTCGACGCCGACGCGATAGACCTTCGAGATGTCGCGGAGCTCGATGAGCATGCGGTCAGCTACCGCTCGTGGGCGACGTCGACGCGACGGCCGCGGGTGTCTTGGACTCGGAGTCCGGCGTCTTCGCCGGCTTCTCGGGCTCGACCGCCTCTCCGTCCTTGAGTTTCTCCAGCACCTTGTACGGGCCGACCACCACCGCGTCGCCCTCCTGCAGTCCCGCGGCGACGAGCGTGTCCGTGAGGTTGCTGGGTCCGGTCTTGACCGGCGTCACCGTCGCCTTTCCGTCGATGATGCGGAACACGATCGGAGTCGTGCGCCGCGAGCGATCGACCAGCGGATTGCTCTCGCGGATCGACTCGGGCAGTTCGTCCGTCGGGCGCTCGAGAATCGCCTGGCTGGGCAGGGTCAGGCCGCTGTGCGCGGCGATCTCGATGTCAACGTTCGCGGCAAGCCCTGAGAGCAGCTTCGTGTCGGCCTTCGGTTCGACCTCGACCTCGACCTTGAAGTACCCGGCCGTCGCCGTGGCGGTGCGGTCGGCGGTGCGGGCCAAGGGCACCTTCATCACGCGGCCGTCGAACACGTCTCCCTTGAACGCGTTGATGCGCACGTGCGCCTTCTGGTCGCGCTGCACCTTCGCGATGTCCGCCTCGTTCACCTGCGCGTCGAGCTTCACCCGCGAGAGATCGCCGATCGTCATGATCACGGTGCCGGCGTTGTTCATCGTGCCGACCATGACCAGCTCGCCGATCTCGGCGTTCAGCACGGTGATCATGCCGGACATCGGCGACTTGATGATGCACTTGTCGACGAGCTTCTGCGTGCGGTCGATGTCGGCTTCGGCGGCGGCAATCTGGGCTTCCGCGACGTTGATCGAGTGACGGGCGGACTCGACCTGCGACTCGAGATCGGTCACCCGCGCCTCGGCGTCGTCGACGACCTGCCGCGCGACATCGCCACTTGCGAGGAGCGCACGCTGTCGCTCGAGCACCGCCCGCGCGTTCGCGAGCGAGGCTTGCGGTCCGGCGATGGCCGAGCGCTCGGCCTGCAGTCGGAATCGCTCGCTGTCTCGCCGAGCTTTCGTCGAATCAAGTTGGGCTTGGTACTCGCGGGCATCAAGGCGGACCACCAGGTCGCCTTCGGTTACCCGATCGCCCTCGCGAAACGGCAGTTCGAGAATGCGGGCCGAGACCTCGGCCGAGATGTTCACCTTGGTGAACGGGCTGATCTCGCCGGGAGCGGCGACCGTTTCGACGAGCGGACCGATCTTGACCTCGTGCACGCGCACCGAGGTCGCCTTGGTGGTGGAACTGAATGACGGCATCCAGCTCGTGACCTTGGGACCGGCGATGACGAGCGCCGCGCCGAGGAGGACAATCAGCGTGACGCAAATGCCGAGGAAGACTCGCACGGGGAAACAGGCTCCTGTCGTGTGATATTGGGCTTCTGGCGCGGGGGGTTGCACCACGAGACACCCTTGCGACAGGATAGACCACGGCGCCCGACCCAAAACGAGACCGCCCCCCGAGCAAACGCTCGGGGGGCGGTGTTTGGCGTCTGAGCGAAGCGTGGGCTCGCAAGAGCCGTCTGCTTCGTTCGAACTCGAATCACATTACGGGCAGGCGCCCCAACCACCGAGGAGCACGCCGAGGTCGGCGGCGTCGATGACGTTGGTCGGAGCAGCCAGCGCGGCGCCCGGAGCGTTGCCGCCCCAACCACCGAGGAGGATGCCGAGGTCCGCAGCGTTGACCTGACCGTCGCCGTTCAGATCGGCCGGGCACGGAGCCGTGCACGCCGCCGAATTGCTCTGAATGCCGACGATCGAGTAGCAGACGTTGTAGAGGTCATTCGGATCGTCGCCAGCCTGGACCACGTACGCGCCGTTCAGACCGGTGTAGACGACGAAGCCCGGGCTCGGGAAGTTCGCCGCACGCCAGCCGTGGAGACCATTGGCGTCAACGATGTTGATGCCGCTGGTGTTGTAGATGAACCACGCGAGGTTGGCCGGCGAGGTGCCGCCGTTCGCTGGGTCGTCCGTGCGCTGACCGTAGGTCGTCAGGTAGTAGTCACCCGGGCAGATCTTGGTGCCAGCCGGGATCGTGAGCGGCCACGACGCGTTGGCAGCCGAGTCAAGCGGATCGTCGAACGGAACCGGAGCCGGCACGCTGCCGCTCAGGACCTGATCGCCATCCACCGGCTTGTTGAAGCCCGTGCGCTTCCAGATGATCCAGTTGACGTTCTGGATCGGGGTCGACGCAGCGTTCGCGTCGAAGCCCTTGGTCACGATCTCCTGAATTTCCCAAGCGTTGAAGCCTTCGCCGGTCGCGCCCACCGTGAAGGGCGACGCGTACCAACGACGCGGCTGAGCAGCCGAGAGAGCACCGCTCGAGAGGCCAAGGTTGGTGTTGGCGCCGCCGGAAACGGCGACGACAAACTTCTGGGCCGAGGTCGCGTAGATCACGGACTGGTAGGTGAAGACGAGCTGGCCAGCGCCGTTCGCGATGTCGTTCTGCGTCGCCGGGAGGCCGTCGGTGTCGAAGCCACCGATGCGGACGAGGTAGTACTCGTCCTTCACAGCGCCGACCAACGTGAAGGTCGACGGGCCTGCGGTGGTGCCGCAGGTGTCGTCCACCTGGCCGATGAACTGCGAGCAGAGGATGTTGGTGTCGACGACCGGGCTGGTGCCGATGCCGTAGACCTCGAACACCGAGTCCCACGTGATGCCGGCGCAACCGGACACCGTGAGCTGGCCGTCGCTCGGGGCCTTGACCAAGTACCAAACGTCCTTACCCATCAACGTCGCGGCGCCGGTGCAGGCGTTCGAAGGACCATCGGTCTTCGCGTTGGTCGTATCGAAGTTCACCGTCACGGGCGTGCCGCCGACCACAACGGTCTGCGGAGCGGTCAAGCAGTCGTTCGCCGGCGAGTTCGCCGTCGCGTTGCAGGTGTAGATGAAGTAACCGCAGATGTCGACCGCACCCTGGACGCAGCTCGCGTCCCAGTTGTCGGCGCAGAGCGGGTCAGCAGCGATGACCGCTTCGCAGCAGCCGTAGTCGTCGCAACCGCCGCCAGCGTGGGCGACGTCGCAGCCCTGGAGACCCGTGCCGTTGCACACCAGCGTGCCGTACTCGGTCGTCGTCGTGGTGATGTCGAGCGTGTACGTGCCGCAGTTGTACTCAAACGGAGGGTTGACCGCGTCAGCCTCGAAGGGCGACGTGGCAATCAGCGTGTAGGTGCCAGCGGGCAGGTAATACGAGACGCTCTGCGGGCTCGGGAGCTGCTGAGCGTAGAACGTCGGCTGGCCACCGACCGCAGCGCAGTCCGGAGCCGGGCCGATGAAGAGCACGTTGTCCGTGCCGCCACTGGCGAAGCTCGTGGTCAGCGTGAAGGTGACCTGACGACCCTCGGTCAGCGTGAAGCTGTACCAGTCGAGGTCACGCGAGCTCTGCGAGGTCGCGCCGGACGCCGTGTAGGTGCCGATGCTGCCCGTGATCGTCGTCGTCGCCGTCGAGAACGGGATGTTGATGTTCGAGAGGGCGATGTTGCCGAGATCTTGGAACGGGTTGCCAGTGACGTTGCAACCACCGTTGCAGTCGATGTTGCCAACGCCGGGGTCGCAAGACGCGCCGTCGCAGTTGACGACGGCCAGCGCGCCGCTGGCGAGGCCGAACGCCGCGATGGACGCAGCCAGGCCTAGAGAGAGACCTTTCTTCATTTCGAATCCTCCTGTGGGTACCGCCGCTTGCGGAACCCAAGTGGGTCAGACACCAAACCGTCGCCGAACACACATTCGGCGCGCGGTATGCGCGGAATCACCTAGCAACATACCTCCGGGTGAAGGTCGGTCCAGCCTGAAGCCGCCAAAACCCGCGGTCAGTCAGCGAGTTTTTGTGACTCCGCGGTCCGGTTTCGAGTGCGGCGCGTTCCGCCACAAGTCCATGCCTCACCGCAGCTTGTGCGGTGTGAGGATAATTACATGGGCTCGATCGTGACCGTCAGCCCGCAGGACGCGAACTGCTCGGCGAGGAGCTCGGCTCGCTCGCGATGGGTCGTCAGCACGGTCCCGACACCGCGGGTGTGGGCGGCCATCATGCAGCGGGTTGCGGCGGGTCGCAGCAGTCGCGCAACCCGTTCCAAGACGGCGACGACGTAGTCGGCGTCGTTGACATCGTCATTGTGGAGGAGCACCCGCCACGGGGGCAACGGCTCGGGGATCGGACGAGCCGGTCGCGGCTTGGGGGTCACGGTCGCAGTCGCCCCGGCGCCGCTGGTCGGCGAGCCGGTCTGGTTCGCACCCCCGTCGGCTGGAGCCTGATCGCTCCGACTTTCGTCACGGACCTGATCGTTCGCTAGCGCGGACCCCGACAACAGCTGTCCGAAATACGGTGTCGCTTCAGCGATCATGGTTCGTCCCGTCGATGCGGACCGTGACGCGATGCGACCGGCCCGATGCGTGCGAAAATCTCGTGTCTGTCACCGGCTGCGTGTCGCCCCAAGGTGGGAACCCAAGGCGGGAGCCCCGGCGATCGATGCGAGTATAGACGGCGCTCCGCGAGGAATGCGCTTCCCGCACGTCATTCATCGCCAATCAACCACGATCTTCCCGAACTGTTCGCCAGCCTCGAGGCGCGCGTAGGCCGTCATCGCGTCGGCGGGCTTGTACACCCGATCGATCACCGGCTTCATGACCCCCGTCTTGAGGAGGGCCAGGACTTCGCGGAACTCCGCCATGTCCCCCATGGTTGAGCCGACGACGCGGAGCTGGTTCCAGAAGATCCGGGTGAGGTCGGTGACCGCATCCGACCCGGTCGTACATCCGCAGGTCGCGAATGTCCCCCCGCGAGCCAAGCTCCGAATGCACGCCCCGTGAATCGCCTTGCCGACGCTGTCGACGACGAGATCGACCCCCCGCTTGCCGGTCAGCCCACGCACCTCACGCGACCAGTCGGCACCCGTGTCGAGCACGCCGTGGGTCGCCCCAAGGGCTCGGGCGGACTCGAGTTTCGCCGCCGACCGGCTGGTGACGATGGTGGTGCAGCCAAAGTGCCGGGCGATGTTCAGGGCCGCGAGCGCGACCCCGCCGCCGATGCCCGTGATGAGCACGTTCTGACCGTGCCGAAGACCCGCGCGGTGGACCATCATGCGCCAAGCGGTCAGGTGCGCGAGCCCAAACGCGGCGGCGTCCACCGGGTCGACGGTCCCGATCGCGACGAGGTTGGCGACCGGTGCCACGAACTTCTCCGCGAGGCATCCGTTCACGTGCTCGCCGATCATGAGAATGTCGTCCGGAGCCGGCTGACGATCGGGAAGCGCGGCCTGAACCTGCGGCACTGCCGCGTTCAAGACGACTCGCTGTCCGATCCAGCGCGGATCGGTTCCCGGACCGACAGCCTCGACGACGCCCGCGCCGTCGGAACCGCTGATCCGCGGATAGGCGAGGTCGATCCCCGGCAAGCCGCGACCGACCCAGAGGTCGAGATGGTTGAGCGCGGCTGCCTCCGTTCGAACGAGGGCGCTCCCCGGTCCGGGCACCGGGTCGGGAAATTCCGATTCAAACCGAACGTTGCCTGCGACTGGCGTTCCCTGTTTCGCGATGACGACCGCACGCATGCGCCGAGTGTACATGCGTCGCGCGACTCATCTCGCGCGACTCACCGCGCGCGACTTGTCCCTCTCAATGGAGCGCCTGGAATCGGCCCGTACGATGCGCGTCACGGTCGCCGTCGTTGTCCTCACTCCTTGCTCAGGCGCACATCTCTCCTATGCAACGCTCGCTGATCCGGCTCGCCCTTCTCGCCCTTCCGCTGATCGCAATCACCTGCGGCGCCCAAACGCCCCCGGCGACGAATCAGCCTGCAGCGCGTCCAGCACAGCCCGCCCAACAGGCGCCTCAGTCAACCCCGCAGTTCCCGACCGGGCCGGTCGTCGCTGAGCCGGCGAAGATCGACCTCGGGCTGGTGAAGCCTGACGAGTTGGTCACCGCCACGTTCAAGCTCATCAATCCGCTGGACCACGACGTCGTCGTCGTGCAAGCCGCGACCAGTTGTCAATGCACGGGCGTCGACATCCAAGGCAAGAAGATCCCCGCGCGCGGCTCGATCGACATGCCGGTCTCGATGAAGATGTCGAAGGCGCCGATCAAGAAGATGGCATCAGTGACGATGGTCATCGACATCGGCCTCGACAACGGCGCGAAGCAACCACTCAAGGTCGAGATCGCGGCGGAAGTCGCGTATCCGATTCGCGCGACGCCTGGGTACATCGACGCACTTGCGCCCGAGCGGATGCAGGGCACGTTCACGCTGGCGGCCGTCGACGGCAAGCCGTTCCGCGTCGTAAGCGTGCAAGGGAACGCGCCCGCGTTCGTGAACTTTGATCCGACCAAGGATCAGCCTGCGTCGAGCTACGCGCTGCGCTATGACTTCACCGCGCCGAACTTCGTCGTGCCCAAGTACTTGATCGTCGAGACCGATCGCCCCGACTGCCCGTTGGTCGATCTGCGCGTCCGCCACGAAACCACGCGAATCAGCCCACCGTTCAAGGTCGCCGAGTTCCGATCGACCTTCGGGAGTGTCGCCAGCGGTCAGACCGGCACGTTTGATCTGGAGTTGGAGGAGGTGGGATCGAACCGCGTCACCAGCGTGCGCTCCCTCTCACCGCAGTTCGCCGTCACCATGACCGATCAGAAGGCCGACGGAAAGAACCTGCTGCTCACGTGTTCGGTGACCCCTGCTGCCGGCGCGAAGGGTCTGCTGAACGGCTTGGTCGAGATCCGCGTCGGCTCGAAGTCGTATGAACACGTTCTTTATGGAACGGTTCACTAGCCGACCCTAGACTGGCGGCGACTCGAAACGCCGCGTGCCGCGGCGCCTGTCGATTGAACCGGGACGGAGACGGAACTTGCGCGGAGTCGCTGAGCGCTCCACGTGCGCGCGTCGCCGCGCACCGAGCGCCGCGATTCCTCCGGTGAAGCCGCAGGTAACGGCGACGCAGCACGAGGCAGCATGAGACGAAAAACACGGAAGAAAGATCGCCAGATTGCTTGATTGTGCGTCCGACGGAGCATCGGATAGTCGCGGTCCCCCGAACACGGGTTCGTCACACGAGGTCGTCCCATGAGCAGCTACCTCCCCGAATCACCGTTGCCCGTCCCGCAGAACCGCGAACCGGATGGCCGCGCGCCGAAGGCTCGCCTCGCATCCGCCTCCGTCGCGCGTCAGGCCGCGACGCAAAGCGCGACTGCCGCCCCCACCACTCTGGCGGAGGCACGCCTCCGCGCGAAGGACGGAGAGCGCATCGGACTGGAGAGCGCCAGCCACGGTGCCCCGAACTCCACCGCTCCCGCTCCCGACGTGATCCGCATTCGGAAGTATCCGAACCGGCGCCTCTACGACACCAGCCGCAGTCGCCACCTCACGCACGATGGCGTGCTGGCGATCATCGCCGACGGTCACTCCGTCCACGTGAGCGACAGCCGCACGGGCACCGACATCACGAACATCGTGCTCCTGCAAATCCTGCTCGAGCGCGACCCGCACCGTCTTCAGGCGTTGCCGACCGCGCTCGTGCATCGCGCGATGCGCAGCGACGTCGCCACGCTTCGCATGCTGACCGAGCGGGCGCTCGTGTCGTGGTTGCGCGACGACCACGCTGACGGCGTTCGATCGAACGGCTCGATCGCGACGACGAACCACGGCTCGACCGATTCCACCGGCGCGCCCGCCGACGGTCGAGTGGCGCGGTCTCCGGTCCCGGCCAATCAAGCGTCCGCCGCGCGGTCGACGACCGCACCGTCGCTCGCGGTCTCAGCGAATGCGAGCCCGAGCGCGACCGACCGGCCGCGGGCGAAAGCCAAGCCTCGCACTCCGTCGGCCTGAGTCGCTGCGGGTTCGCCCGCTCGTGACGTGCATCGAGCTTCCGAATCCGCGACCCGCCATCGGTGGCCGACGAGTTCGGGGTAGGCTATCGCGTGGAGGTGCCATGACCGGGATTCGCCACAGCATGTCCGTCGCGCGCGCCCTTGCGACGTCGTCGTTCGCGCTCGCAGCTTCGTTCGCTGTCTTTGGCGATCCGCCAGCGAAGGCGCCGAGCGGACCTCAGGCCCCGCCGGCGCTCGCGCCTCCGACGACAACGCTCGATCCGCGCGTCGACGCCACGAAGATCACCAAGCAGGAATTGCCATCGCTTCCGCGCGAGGTCGTTCGACCGCTGCCCGCGACACATCGCATCGCTGCTCGCGCCGCCGACGTGCCGATCGGCGACGAGTCGTACGCGGCAGCGCGGCGCGCGATCGACTCCGGCCTCGCCTACTTGCGGAAGAGTCAGCGTCCGAGCGGCGCGTGGATGGAAAAGGAGGCCGTGCAGCCGACGGATCAGCCGCGGGCGTCCACGGCGGCGCTCGCGGTGACGGCGATGGGAGCGAAGGCCTTCATGCAGGTCGTGCCGGACGACGTTCAGGGGCGCAAGGCGCTCGCCACCGTGGCGAACGCGATCCGCGAGCGCGGTTACGACGGCGCTGCCGAAGGCGGCGTCGGCACGTACGTCGCGAGCGCCGTGGTGAGCGCGCTCGCCGCTTCAGGCGACCGAGGACTCGAGGACGAACTGCGCGACGGCATCGCGTGGCTCAAGAAGAACCAGTGGGACCAGTCGGAAGGCATCGCGCCCGATCAGGACTGGTTCGGCGGCGCGGGCTACGGCCGGAGTAAGCGGCCCGACCTGTCGAACACGCAGATGATGCTCGACGCGTTTCACGACGCGGGCGTGAGCCCCGACGATCCGGCGGTGCAGCGGGCGCTGGCGTTCGTCGAACGGTCGCAGAACGTGCGCAGCAACGACGCGACCTGGGCCAAGGGCGGATCGTCCGACGGCGGGTTCGTCTACACACCCGCGAACGGAGGCGAGAGCTTCGCGAGCGACAAGGCCGGCGAGGGACGCTCCGGCGAGAAACTCCCCGCGGGCCAGCCGCGCAGCCTGCGCTCGTACGGCTCGATGACCTACGCGGGATTCAAGAGCCTGCTGTACGCGGGACTCTCGCGCGACGACGAGCGCGTCAAGGCGGCGTTCGACTGGATCTGCCGCCACTACACGTTCGACGAGAACCCGGGCCTCGGTCCCGAGGGCTTGTTCTACTACCTGCACGCGATGTCGCGAGCGCTGCTCGCGTCGCAGCAGCAGACGATTCCGAGCATCGGTTCCGACGGCGCGACGAAGGACCGCAACTGGCGCGAAGATCTCGTCGCAGCGCTCGTCGCGCGCCAACGCCCCGACGGTTCGTGGGTGAATAGCGCCGACCGTTGGGAAGAGTCGCAGCCGGACCTGGTGACGATCTACTCGCTGCTGGCGCTGGAAGAGGCGATCAAGCCGACGCTGCGCACCGAGTGAGGCCTTTTCTAGCGCTCCGTAGCGCCCTCCGGGCGCACACTCGCTCTCGTCAATTCGCCGTCTGGTGAGATCGTGGAGCGCGGGGGCGCACACTCGCTCTGGCCATTTCGCCGTCTGGTGAGATCGTGGAGCAATTGCGATCCGCATGATCGATCGGGACGCCGCGCTCAGCCGTCCATGCGCCGCAGATAGCGGAACTCGGTGCGCACGAACTCGCGGCCGTCGGCTCCGACGTCGAAGGTCTGCGACATCCACTCCGACAGCGAGAGGTACCGCTCGACCGCGCGCACGCGCTTGATGCTGCGCGACACCGGCTCGGTCGATTCGACGTCCCACTCAAGACCATGACCGTCGGCCGCTGCCTTTCCGGCGCCGCGCATGACGCCCGTGCTCGACGAGTCGATCCAGAAGAACCAATAGTGGCGCTGTCGCGTGTCGAAGCCGGAGAAGCCGCGCCCCTCGAACGGACGTCCCGCCGGATCGCCGACCACGTGGTTCTCGAGCGCCCGCCCGTCGTGGATCCACGCGTAGCGCGAGATGCCCTTCGACTCGAAGCCGAGGACGCCCGGCGACTGGTAGAACCGCACGGTCAGGTCCCACGCGCCCAGCCGCCGAGCCAGCAGCGTGTGTTCGGGCCCCGGCGTCGCCAACTCGCGAAACGCCTGTTGCATCTCCTGCATCGGGTCATCGGGCATGCAGCACCTCCGCGGGCTCCGACGGCGCGGCGTCCCGCGCGTCGGGCTTCATCTCGATCACGCCGTCCGTCGTCGTCTCATTCGCGAGGAGTCGCCGACTCCAGCACGCGAACAGCGTCGAGGCGCCGAGGATCAACGCGCCGACGCCCTGATGCAAGGTCGTGACCGTGAGTTCGAATGCGGGAATCACGGCTCCCTTGCGGGTCCACACCGCGGCGACGGCCATCACGCCGAGCACAAGCTGGATCGACACGAGCGTCGCGATCACCTGCGCGAGTCGCACGAGCACCGGATGGGCGGCGTGAATCCAGGCTCGCCCGCAGGCAATCGCGACCATGCCCACGACGACGATCGCCATCGTCATGTGCAGGTTGATCGCCCACATCGGATGCCCCGGTGCCGTCGCGCCGCCCGGCGTCTGCAGATGCCGGTAGAGCGCGCCCAGGATCAGTTGCATCAACGCGACCGGCGGCAGCCACATCGCGAGTCGGCGATCAAGCGCCGACCAGCTCGATGCGAACGGGCGCGTCGTCGAGGAATAGAGCCGCGTCGTTCCCGCGGCGATGACCAGCGACGCCGCGAACACGATCTGGGCGAACACGCCGTGCACGATTGCGAGCGCCGTGCTCGGCGCGAGGAGCGAACGATCGACCTCGAGCGTCGGTCGTCCGGTCACCCGCATGCCACCGAGCAGGCCTTGCACGCAAATCATGCAAAGGAGCGCGACCGCGAGACCGCGCAGCCAACTCATTCGCGTTCCCTTCCACACGATGACGACGAGCACCGCGGACGTCGCGCCGACGAGCATGCCGTAAAGCCGGTGCGCGTGTTCGTAGAAGACGCCGCCCTTCATCTCGGACACCGGATAGAGGAGCATGTTGTGTCCGAACGAGTTGGGCCAGTCTGGCACGGCGAGTCCCGCTTCCTCGCCCGTGAGCACGCCGCCGAGCACGATGAGCAGGAACACCGTCGTCGCGGTCACAGCCGCGAAGAGCGTCACCGCCGAGGGCAACGCGCGCGTCGAGCGGAAGCGTCGTCCCGTGGCGCCGCCGAGGTGCGCGAGCGCCATTGAGACAGCGACGAGTCCGACGACCCACGCGATCGGGGTCCACGTCGATCCATGCTGCTCGTCGCGGAGGAAGGCGCCGACCACGAGCAGGTTCGCGATCGCCGACACGAGTCCGACGGTCATCGGGCGCACGTCGCCGTCGCCATAGCGCCCCGCAACGAATCCTGCGCCGAAGAGCACTGCGAGCATGAGGCCGAAGAGGAGCTCGCCCACCGCCAGTCCCGGTTGCAGGAGTGCGACGTACCCGAGTACCCACAGGAGCGCCGTCGCGGCGAAGCCGAGCGCCAGGTGCATCGGCCGAACCATCCGCGCCCATCCGAAGAGGAGCGGGAGGCCGACGACGAGCACGATGACGAACGCGATAAGCGAGCGCAGCGCGCTCGGCGCGTCGGCCGCGCCGGGCTCCGCGGCGAACGATGCGAGCATCGCGGCTTTCGCAACGGTGGCTGAAAGTGGCGACATGCGTGGCAACTCCGCTGTACGACGCGCGACGGGCGTCCGTTGCCATGCGCGCGATTCCTATACTACGGCCTTGCCCCGGTGCGACGTGCGCCAAGGCGAAACAGGCCGCATGACCAGCGCACCAGACACGACTTCGACGGAGACGCCCACCGCTGCGGCCGGCGCCGACACGGTGGTCGTCTCCGAAGCGAACGCGGGTGCCACCGTCGCGAGGCGGTCGCGGCGCCACGCCAACGACGGCGTCGTGGGGATGATCGCCGAGCTGACGAAGGCCCGATTGAACGGGCTGGTGCTCGTGACGACCGCGGTCGGCTACCTCCTCGCGACCACCCGCACGGTCGACTGGAACCGCTTCTTCTGGACGATGCTGGGCACCGCGTGCGCCGCCGCCAGCGCGTCCATGCTGAACCAACTGCTCGAGAAATCGCGCGACGGCCGCATGCACCGCACGCGGCATCGCCCGCTGCCCAGCGAGCGCATCTCGCGGCCACCCGTGCTCATCGGAGGCGTCTTGCTCGCGTACGCCGGCGTGACCATCCTCGCCGTCAACGTGAATCTCCTGACCGCGATGCTCGCGCTCCTGAACGTCGGTCTCTACATCCTGGTCTACACGCCGCTCAAGCCCAAGACCACGCTGAACACGCTGGTCGGCGCGGTGTGCGGCGCGATTCCCCCGATGATGGGCTGGTCCGCGGTCACCGGCGGCGTGCACACCGGCGCGTGGATCCTCGGCGCGATCCTCTTCGTCTGGCAGATGCCGCACTTCCTCGCCCTCGCGTGGATGTATCGCGACGACTATCGACGCGGCGGCATGAAGATGCTCGCCGTCGTCGATCCTCTCGGCGAGATCACCGCGCGGACGATGGTGATCACGTCGCTGCTGCTGGCGCCGCTTGGTCTCGCGACGACGATGGCCGGGCTCGCGGGCTGGGTCGCCGCCGCAGTCAATCTCGTGCTCGCGCTCATGATGACCGCGCTGGCGTGGGGCTTCTATGCGACGCGAAGCGACGGCGCCGCCCGCCGCATGTTCCTCGCGAGCATCATCTACCTGCCGCTCGCGCTCGTGGTGCTTGTGCTCGATCGCGGATCCGTGTCGCCGGTTGGCGAGCTCGTCTCAGGACGATCCAACGTGGTGTATTTGGAGGCGCCGAAGTGAGCGACGACGCGGCGCGGGTGCGGCTGACGTTTCGCGACGGCGGATGGGTGCTGGTCCTGATGGCGGTGGCGATCGTCGCGCTTCTCGCGTGGGCTTTCGCCGGCGTTCTCGCCGGGCATCGGCCTCGCGGCGGCGGCGACGTCGCGTCGTACGGCTTCGATCTGTCGACGTGCCTCGTTCCGCGCGAGCAGCTCACATCGACGCGCCTGCCGCGCGACTTCGTGCGCACGCTCGAGGTCGCATCAACGATGCCCGCGAGCGACATGCCCGCGTTCAACGCGTCGCACCGGAAGCGATACGTCGTCAGCAACGATCGCGTGGTCGGCGTGGCGATCAACGGCGAGGCTCGCGCGTATCCGCTGTACGTGCTCGACGGGCACGAGGCGATCGAGGACACGCTCGGCGGCGTTCCGATCGTGGTCATGTATAGCCCCTTCTGCGACGCCGCCCAGGCGTACGACCGCAGGGTCGACGGGCGCACGCTGTCCTTCGGCGTCAGCGGGCTCGTGCGCGACGCGAACACGTTGTTCTACGACCGCGAGCCCGGCGCGGAGTCGACGTCGAGCCTCTGGCAACAGCTCGATGGAACGGCGATCGCCGGACCGTTGGCGGCGAAGTCGGCGAAGCTCGCGCCGATCGCCTCGGTCGCGCTCACCACGTTCAGCGACTGGGTGTCGGCGCATCCGACGTCGTCGGTCATCGCCCGCGACGAAGGCCTCGTGAAGCTCTACGAAGGCATCTCGTATGAACGCGCTCACGAGTCCAGCGACATCGGATTCCCCGTCGCCGCGCTGCCGGCGTCGAGCGCAATTCCGCTGAAGGAGCCGGTCATCGTCGTCGAGCTCGACGGCGTTCGCCGGGCCTACGCGATCGAGTCGGCGCGGCGCGCGACGTCGACGGAGTGGCGTGTGCGACACGGCGACGCGGACCTCGTGATCCACCTGCCGACGGTGCGAGGCACCGCCCGCGTCAGCGCCGACGGGCGCGAGCCGGTGGTCACGCCGACGTTCTGGTTCGCGGCGCCGGCGATTCTCGGCGTGACCGACGTCGTGCGCGCGGATGACGGCGCGACGGCTCCACGGGAAGGCGCATCCGCTACCAGCGCTGCGATCCCCACCACAGCGTCGCGTACAGCGCCAGCCACACGATGTCGAGGAAGTGCCAGTACATCGCGCAGTAGACGACGCCGTCGTCGCGGCCGGGACCGTACTCGCCGCGAATCGCTCGGACTGTGACGAGGGACATGGGGACCACGCCGCCGATCACGTGCGCGGCGTGGAGCGCGGTGAGGACGTAGAACGTCCACGCGTAGAGGTCCTCGGTCACGATCAGGTTCGCCCGCGCCGCGGCGGACCAGGCGACCATCTGCAGCGCGACGAAGCCGAGCGCGAGCGCGAGCGTCGTCGCCATCCATCCGCCGGTGCTTCGCTCGCCGCGCGATGCCGCGACCCGAGCGACGTGCATCGACGCGTCGGACAGGAAGAGCACGAGCGTCGACGCGAGCAACGTCAGCGGCAGCGGCGGCGCGCCGACCGGAGGCCAACGTCCCTGATTCGTCGGTCCGATGCGCACGACGACGAACGCGAGGATCGTCGACGCGAAGATGATCGCGAGCGTGAGCAGGAAGAGCCACATGCCGAAACGGCCCGCCTGTCGGCGGGCCGTCTCGTCAACGAAGATCGCTGGCTTGCGGGATTGGAACAGGAAGCCCGATGCCATGGATGTCCTGCGGAGACGACGCGCCGTCGCGGTCACCTCCGGCGAGTGGCGCTACTGGACGGTCTTCGAGGCGATCGGCGCGTCCTTCGCGTACTTGTCCAGCGTCTCCTGCACGAGCTTCGGATTGCCCTTGTTCAGCGTGCGCTCGTACTGCCGCGTGTCGAGCGTGCAGAACGCCATGAGCAGCACGACGAAGAGCACCGAGCCGACGAAGACGAGCTGGTTGAACGGACGGTCCCAGCGCAGGTGCATGAAGTAGAGGCCGACGAGCGTCGCCTTGATCGCGGCGATCGTCAGGGCGATCACGATGTTGAGCTCGCCCGCGTCGATGTAGTGCGCGGACACCGTGATCACCGTCAGGAGGAGCAGCGCTCCGCCGGTCATCAAGAGCGTGCTGATCGGAACCAGGTGGCCGACCAGCGGATGATCGCCGGCGTTCGCGTGACCGTGACCGCCGGCATGAGGAGCATTGTTTGGGCTGTGTGCCATCGTCTGTCTCTTGTCGCGGGTTCGGTCAGCTGATGAGGTAGAAGAGCGGGAAGAGGAAGATCCAGATCAGGTCGACGATGTGCCAATACAGGCCCACGAGGTCGACCGGCGTGTAGTAGTTGCTGTCGAACTTCCCGGCGAACGCGCCCTTGAGGAGCCACAGCATCAAAAACATGCCGATCACGACGTGAATGCCGTGAAGGCCGGTCATGCAGTAGTAGATCGCGAAGAACTGGTGCGTGTCGACGGGCAGGTTCGGGTCCATCAGGTGCGGGCCTTCGAAGAAGTGCCCGTGTCCCGACTTCTCCTCGGCGGCCTGCGGCGCTGCGACGCCGCTCGGCCCGAGCGATCCCTTCTTCACCGTCGAGGCGTCGACCGGCGGAGTCTTGAACGCCGGAACGCTGTTCACGACCGGCGCCGTTGCGGCCTGCACCGCCGCGGCCGGCGCCGCGGCCATCCCCTCGACGAGCTTGGTCCCGGCGTGCGGCGCCGGAGCGTCAGCGTGCTCGCCTTCGACCGGCATGTAGAACGCGGGGCCCCACTTCAGGTTCTCGTGGAACTTGTGCGAGTACTCGAAGTACTTGATGACCAAGAAGCCGCATGCGCCGAGGAACGTCAGGAGGATGCACGCGATGAGCGGCCCCTTCTTGCTGCGCTGCGCGAAGTGGACGCCCAGCGCCATCGTCAGCGAGCTGAGAATCAGCACGCACGTGTTCACGCCACCGAGCATCGTGTTCAGGTAGTTGCTCGCGTATGAGAACACCTCGGGCGAACGGAATCGCATGATCGCGTACATCGCGAACAGCGCACCGAAGAAGAGCACTTCCGTCGCGAGGAAGATCCACATGCCGAGCTTGCCGCTGTCGAACTGCTGGGCGGGCGACTCGAAGTGGTGCGCGAGGAACGGATATTGGCTGTGCGCGTGCCCGTGGCCGTCCCCATGGTCGGCGTGTCCGTCCGGCTGAGCATGCGAGTGCGTATCGATCGCGGTCACGAGTGAGACTCCTTCGGGAGCGGAGGCCGGTGAGCGGGTCGTCAGTGCGCGGGCCGCTTGGGGGCGTCGGGATTGAGTTCCGGATCAAGGCTGCGGTCGACGACGTAGCCGCCTTCCTTCTCGTCCCAGCGGACGATCGAGAAGTCGTAGCAATCGCCCACGCGCGGCGTGGTCGGGAAGTTGTCATGCGGCGGCGGCGACGGGCACTGCCACTCGAGGCTGCGTCCACCCCACGGGTTCGCCGGGGCTCGCTTCCCGAAGAAGAGCGAGTGAAGCAGGTAGAGCGCGGTGATGAGGAACCCGGTCGCCATCACGTACGCGCCGATCGTCGAGTGCACGTGGAAGGACTGGAATTCGGGCTGGTACATGTAGTACCGCCGCGGCATGCCGTGACTTCCCAGCATGAACTGGGTGAAGAACGTCATGTTGAATCCGACGAACACGAACGCGCAGCCGATGCGGCCCCAGAACTCGGAGTACATGCGGCCGAACATCTTCGGCCACCAGTGGTGCAGGCCGCCGATCATGCCGATCAGCGCCGAGCCCATCATCACGTAGTGGAAGTGCGCGACAACGAAGTACGTGTCGTGCAGGTGGATGTCGGTGCTCAGCGTGCCGAGGTGCAGGCCGGTGAGGCCGCCGATGGTGAAGAGGAAGAGGAACGCCAACGCGTAGAGCATCGGCGTCGTCAGGGCGATCGCGCCCTTGTAGAGCGTCGCCAGCCAGTTGAAGACCTTGATCGCCGAGGGGATCGCGACGCTGAAGGTGATCGCCGAGAAGATCGTGTTCATCAGGGCCGACTGGCCCGAGACGAACATGTGGTGACCCCACACGAGGAACGAGAAGATCGCGATGGCGACGGAGCTGAACGCGATGAAGCGGTAGCCGAAGATGTGACGTCGGCTGTGGACCGAGATGATCTCGCTGATGATGCCCATGCCGGGCACGATCATGATGTAGACCGCGGGGTGGCTGTAGAACCAGAAGAAGTGCTGGAAGAGCACCGGGTCGCCGCCCATCGCCGGATCGAAGATGCCGACGTGGAACATGCGCTCGACCGCGAGCAGCGACAGCGTGATCGCGAGGACCGGCGTCGCCAGCACCTGAATGAGCGCCGTCGAATAGAGCGCCCACAGGAAGAGCGGCATGCGGAACCAGGTCATGCCCGGCGGCCGCAGCTTGTGAATCGTCACGATGAAGTTCATCCCCGTGAAGATCGAGCTGAAGCCGAGGATGAACACACCGATGATGACCCACACGACACCGCCGGCGTCCGTGCGGGTCGAGTACGGCGTGTAGAAGGTCCAACCGGTATCGAACGAGCCGGCGAGCAGGCTCATCACGACGAAGATCGCGCCGCCCAGCCAGAGCCAGAAGCTGAACAGATTGAGTCGGGGGAACGCGACGTCCTTCGCGCCCAGCATGATCGGCAGGACGAAGTTGCCCAGCGCCGCCGGCACGCTCGGGATGATGACCAGGAAGACCATCACCGCGCCGTGCAGCGTGAAGAACTGGTTGTACATCTCCGGCGTCATCCAGTCGACGGCGCCGGGGAAAAGCAGCTTCGTGCGCACGAGAAGCGCGAACACGCCGCCAACGAAGAACGACGCGAGGACGGCGAACAGGTACATCACGCCGATGCGCTTGTGATCGAGCGTGAGCAGCCACGACAGAAGACCCCGCGTGTGAGTCAGGTAGTTGTCGTCGGCGTGCTCGATGTTGAGGTGGCCCGAAACGTGTCCGGGCCGGGATGCGTCGAGGGTCGTCATGGCGTTACCAATCGCGTACGGAACTTCGTGATCTGCCGCAAATCCAAGTGATTCGTTCCAAACCCCGCCGCGAGCCGCGCCGGGCGGGACGCGTCAGCGGGCGAGTGCGGTCTTGCCGACCGCCGCCGCGCCCTGCTTCAGTTCGCCCTTCGCGTCGAACTCGTTGAGGTGCTTCATGAAGTCGATGATCGCGTCGATCTCCGAGTTGCGAAGCTGACCTTGGAAGGTCGGCATCGCGTTCCCGAACGGCGCGACGAGATGCTTGCCGGGCTGCAGGATCGAGTTGCGGATGTAGTCCTCCGGCACCTCGAACTCCTTGCCGGGACCGATGAGGTCCTTGAGCTTGGTTCCGTCGGTGAAGGTGGTCAGCCCTTGCCGCGTGCGATCCCAGATGCCCGGCAGCCCGTCATGCGGTCCCCAAGACGGTCCGGTGCCCGGCGTACCGTCGAGCGAGTGGCAACTCACGCAGCGCTTGTAGAGCTTCGGTCCGAACTTCCAGTAGTGCTCGGCCACCGGCGTGTCGTCCATCTCGCGCTTCTTCTTGTCGAGCCACCCGTCGAAGTCCGCCTGGCCAAGCACGTAGACCTTGCGGTTCATGTTCGAGTGGTCCTTGCCGCAGTACTCCGTGCAGAAGAGGTGATGGGCCTTCGCCTCGTCCATGCCCGTCGGCGTCGGAGCCTGGAACCACATCGTGGTGTAGCGTCCCGGCACGACGTCCTTCTTCACGCGGAAGTCGGGGATGTACAGGCTGTGCAGCACGTCCTCGGAGCGCAGCACGAGCTTGACCGGACGATCCGCGGGAATGATGAGGTCATCGTTCTGCGCGCCGTTGGGGTACTTGAAGTTCCACGACCACTGCTGCGCGGTGACGTCGATCTGATAGGCCCCTTCCGGCGGAGTGACCGCGTTCAGGAAGCCCTTGAACCCCATGTAAAAGATGGCAACGCACAAGAGGAGCGGGATGATCGTCCAGGTGACTTCGAGCGCCGTGTGGTGCGTCGGTCCGATCGGTCGCGCGTCGCGGTCCCGCTGTCGGTACTTCACAACGAACGACACCATCAGCACGACGACAAGGGCGAAGAAGAAGTAGCAGATCCACGTGATGAAGTGGAACTCCCAGTCGATGTCTCGCCCTCCGGTGGACGACGCGGGCGGCAGCCAGAAGCTGCCGCTGAGCTTCCTCGGCGCGGCCTGCGCTGCGGTCGTGGCGAGCGTGGTGAAGAATGCGTTCATCGTGCGTTCCGGGAAGAGGTGGCGTTCGAGGCGAACACCGGCTGGTCGTTCGTCAGCGCGCCGCGGTCGGCGGTGCGGGTGTGGAGGACGACGCAGACGCGAGATTGGCGTCGGCGGCGCGACGTCGACGGATCTCCTGCCGCCAGAGGATCGCGAGTCCGCCCGCGATCACCACGAGCGTCACGAGTCCACCGAGCTGCATGAGTCGCGTCGCGAAGAGGACGTAACCGGTGCCCGGCTCATAGACATGGCACCAGAGGATGAAGCGGTCGAGCGTCGAACCGATCTTCCCTTCCGACGCTTCAAGGAGCGCGAGGCGAAGGTCCTTCGACTCAAACGAGGCGCCGTAGAGGTAACGCGAGATGCGGCCATCCGGCGTGATGATGAAGATGCCCGCGGCGTGCGAGAAGTCGCCGTTCGGCTGTTCCTTGAAGTGGAAGCCGACGGCATCGGCGACCGCCTTGCTCTGATCCGCGGCGCCCACGAGGAAGTGCAATCCCTTCGCCGCGCCGGGGCGTCCGTACTCGACGATGTACTGGTCGCGCTTCGCCTTCGCGAGCTCGTGCGGCTCGCGCGGGTTGATGCTGATCGACACGAGGTCGAAGCCTTCGCCCGCGTTCCACGGCACGTCCTTCAGTCCTTCGAACGCGCCGTTCAGCACGAGGCTGCACAGCATCGGGCAGCGCATGTAGCCGAGTTGCAGGATGACCGGCCGATCCTTGCCGAAGTAGTCGCGGAGCTTGACGGCCTTGCCGTCCTCGTCGACGAACGCGGTGTCGAGCGGGAGCTGGGCGTTCAGGTGCTCGACGATGTCGACGTCCTTGAGCTCCTGCGGCGGCGCGACGTTCATTTGCGCGCGGGCTGACGCTCCGAACGCAGCGGCGGTGGCGATCGACAAGGCGAAGTTGCGCAGCCAGCGGCGAATCACTTCGCACCGCCTGCCGCGTCGGTGCGGGGCTTGCCGGCGAGCTGCGCTGCCATCAGCTCCATCGCGCGATCGATCGGGATCCGTATGCGCTCGACGGGCTTGCCGTCGGTCGCCGTCTCCTGATAGGCCTGATAGTCGCTCAAGAGCTGCCGCTGCTGCGCCTTCATGTCGTCGAGCGCACGCATGCGGGCGTCGACGACGCGCTCCGTGACGAGCGAGTTGTCGGCGCGGAAGTACACGACGGCGATGGCAAGGACGAGCGCGACGAAGAGGATCGTGCCGGCGAGCGAGACGAACCAGGTCGAGCCTGGTTCGGGATCGTCCATGGGTTCGACGAGGGTGTCGGGAGATGCGTCGTGAGTCTGAGTCATGTCTGGTCGCTTTCGCGGGAACTCACATGTTCTCGAAGCGGAGGGACTCGGCGAGCCGCGGATCCTTCTCGCAGACCAGCGGCAGCTTGCGCAGCGCCGCGAGCGTGAAGTAACCGTAGAGGCCGAGCATGCCAATGACGAGGCACAGATTCAATGGATGAAGCAGGTGCGTCGAGTCGCCCGCGTGCGCCGTCATGAACTCGGTGAACGTCTTGTACTTCTCGAGATCGTTGGGGATCACCGGCATGATGAGCCAGTAAAGATCGATGTAGCCGAAGACGGCCATCCACGCCGCGCCGAAGGTGAGCACCCCAGGCATGCGCTTGGGCCACTTCGAGATGAGTCCGACGAACGGCACGATGAAGTGCCCGAACAGGAGCGCGAGGCTCAGCATGCCCCATCCACCCGCCTGTCGCGGCAGGAACCACGCGGTCTCCTCGGGAATGTTCGCGTACCAGATGAGCATGTACTGCGAGAACCCTATGTACGCCCAAAACACCATGCCGAAGGCGAAGAGAAGCTTCCCCAGATCCTGGTAGTGCTCCTTGGTGATCACGCCTTCCATCGCACCCGCGGCCTGCAGGCGAGTGCACGTGACGATCAGCGCCGCGAAGCCGAGCGTGCAGCAACCGCAGAAGAAGTAGACGCCGAACATGGTGCTGAACCACGCCGGCGAGATAGACATGATCCAGTCGAACGCGGCGAAGGTGATCGAGAGCGCGAACAGGATCGCCGCGGGCGCCGCGACCTTTTGCATCGTGGCGACGTTTCCGCGATCGCCGGTGGCCCCGAGTCGGAGGCTGCGCACGAGGAAGAACTGCGCGAGCCCCGCCCAGATCGCGAAGTACAGAATCGCGCGGGCCCAGAAGAAGTCGCCGTGAAAGAGACCGAAGAGCGAGAAGTACCCGATCTTCTTCTCGACGAGATGCCACTGCGCCGGATCGTTCGCCTGCATCGCGGCCGGATCGGCCCACGACCAGAGCACGCCGGCCTGCCCCTTCATGAAGAGCCATCCGAAGGGCACGACCCAGAGCAGCCACAGCCAGCGCAGATTGCTCGCGAGGACCTCCGCCGGTCGTCGCACCGCCACCGACCAGCCCGCGCGGGTCAGGTGCTGCACGAACACGAAGAAGAGTCCGCCGAGCGACATCGACAGGACGAAGCAGAAGGCGACGAGATACGACCGCCAGAAGAAGGTCGGACTCACGTCGAGCCAGCCGTTGAATCCGACCAGGATTCCGACGGCGAGCGCGCCGGCGCCGATGACGCCGAGACCGCTCTGGACCGATCCGCCGATGTCGCCGAGCGAGATGGCGCGCGGGCTGAGCCGCGGTGCGGTAGTTGCGTGTGCGTCGCTCATTTGGTCGTGGCTCCGCTGGGGGCGGGAGTCTTGTTGAGGCTCGGCCGGAGGTCAGGCGGCACGTCCTGCTTGCTCGCGTTCTGGCTGAGTTGGAGCGCCTTCACATACGCCGCGATCGCCCAGCGATCCTCGGTCGGGATCTGCGCCGCGTAACCCGCCATCGTGCGAACGCCGCGCGAGATGGTGTGATAGATCTGGCCGATCGGCTGACCGCGCACGGTCTCGTCGTGCAGGCTCTTCGCGGCCACCCACGACGTGCCCTGCACGGGACCTTGGATGTCGGTGAGGAGCTCCATTGCCCGCCGATTCACCATGCCGTCGCCGTATCCCGCGTAGCCGTGGCACACCGAGCAGTAGATGTTGAACCGCTCCTGGCCGCGCTTCAGCAAGCCGAGATCGGCCGGGATCGACGCCGGCGTGTTCAACGCCCACTCGCCGTTCGCGGCGACGCCCTCGACGAGGTGCGCGTCGAGGTTCGACTCGCCGACCGCGACGGTGTCGGGGACGATCGGACGCATCGACCGCTTGTCGGCGAAGAGCGGACTTGGACTTTGCGCCTTGAACTTCGGCTGCATGTCCATGTCAAAGAACATGTGGATCGGGCGTCCCGTGCTGGTCTGCGATCGGATCCACGCGATGACGAATGGCGGGATCACGAACAGCGTCGCAAGGACACCGACGATGAGGACGAGAGGTCTTGGGACGCCCATCATTCTTCGACGGCCTCCACCGAGATCGGGTTCAAGGTCTTGAGCATCGCCTCGGTCCGGCCGCGGAGGAACCGCGGGTCACGCGCCTCGACGACGATGAAGAAGCGATCGTTCGTGACGCGTGCGAAGCGCTGGCTTCGGAAGAGCGGGTGATAGAGCCGAGGCAGCCCGTTCATCATGAACATGCCGAACACGCACGTGAGCGCCGCGAAGAGCACAGTGAGCTCGAAGATGACGGGGATGAACGCCGGCAGGCTCAGCAGCGGCTTGCCGGAGATCAGGAATCCGTAGCCGGTCACGTCGAGGAACGGGAACGGCCCGGGGATGTGCAGGTTCGTCGAGTTGGTGAACGCCTGCAGGAGGAACGCGGCGGTGGTGCCGGCCGCGCCGCCGAAGAACACGACGACGGGAAGCACGGTGGGCTTGATGCCCATCGCCTTGTCCATGCCGTGCACCGGGAACGGCGTGCAGACGTCCCAGTAGCGGAACCCTTCCGCCTTCACCTTCTCGGCCGCAGCCATGACGGCCGCCGTCGAGTCGAACTCCGCGATGAGCCCGTAGAGCCTGGGCTTCGCGCTTTGCGCCGGGGCGCCGCGGCGGGCTTCGCCCGCGCCGTGATGCGACGTGGCAACGCTCGAGGACATCTCAGTGCCCTTCCTTTCCGTGCGAGTGGCCGTCGCCGTGGTGAGCGTGCGGGTCGGCGGCGGGCATGATGGCCTTGATCTCGGCCATCGCGATCATCGGGAGGTAGCGGCAGAAGAGCAGGAAGCACGTGAAGAACAGGCCGAACGCGCCCACCATCGTGCCGATGTCAACCCACGTCGGAACGTACTTATCCCACGAGCTCGGCAGGAAGTCGTTCGCGAGGCTCGAGACGATGATCACGTATCGCTCGAACCACATGCCGATGTTCACCACGAGACTGAGGATGAACATCAGCGGGATGTTGGTGCGGAGCGCCTTGAACCAGAAGAGCTGCGGCGTGATGACGTTGCAGCTCACCATGATCCAGTACGCCCACCAGTACTGGCCGAACGCGCGGTTGAGGAACGTGAACTTCTCGTACATCGCGCCGGAGTACCACGCGATGAAGAACTCCATCGAGTACGCGTAGCCCACCATGGTGCCGGTCACCAGGATGATCTTGTTCATGTTGTCCAGGTGACGCAGCGTGATGATGTCCTTGAGACCGAACATCTCGCGTGCCGGGACAGCAAGCGTGACCACCATCGCGAAGCCGCTGAAGATGGCGCCCGCGACGAAGTACGGCGGGAAGATCGTGGTGTGCCAGCCGGGCACCTGGCTCGTGGCGAAGTCGAACGACACGACCGAGTGCACCGAGAGCACCAGCGGCGTCGAAAGCGCGGCGAGCAAGAGGTATGCACGCTCGTAGCGGTGCCAGTGCCGGTTCGAGCCGCGCCATCCCAGCGAGAACAGCCCGTACGCGACGGCCTGGACCTTGCCCTTCGCTCGGTCGCGCAGCGTCGCGAGGTCGGGCACCATGCCCGTGTACCAGAAGAGCAGCGACACGGTGAAGTACGTGGAGACCGCGAACACGTCCCAAAGGAGCGGCGAGCGGAACTGCGGCCACATCTCCATCTGGTTCGGAAGCGGGAAGAGCCAGTAGGCGAACCACACGCGACCGACGTGGATGCCCGGGAAGAGACCGGCGCAGATGACCGCGAAGATCGTCATCGCTTCGGCGAAGCGGTTGATCGCGGTGCGCCACTTCTGGCGGAAGAGGAAGAGGATCGCGCTGATGAGCGTGCCTGCGTGGCCGATGCCGACCCAGAACACGAAGTTGGTGATGTCGAACGCCCACATGACGGGGTTGTTCAGTCCCCACACGCCGACGCCGGTGAAGATCAGGTACATCACGCAGAACGACAGGAGCCCGAGCACCATGAGGCTGATGCCGAACGCGACGTACCACGCCGCCGGTGGCCGCTTGGCCTCGCTCACGCGACAGACCGTCGTCGTGACCTGCGCGAACCGCTCCATGTTCAGGACGAGCTGCGCGCGATCGCCCGGAGCTTCGCTCGTGTTGTCGATCGCGCCTGAGCTATTGACGTTCAACGTGGTCACGCCAAGACCTCCGTCCTGATGCTCGCGTCGCTGTGCGTCTCGCCAGCGGCGCCGTGGCCGGCGTCATGACCCGAACCTTCGTGGCCCGGGCTCGCGTGACCGTGCTCGGTCCCGAATTGCATGAGCGTCTCCGAGGCCGACGGATTGCGCACCCTCGCCAGGTACTTCAATCGCGGCTTGGTGTTGAGTTCCTCGAGCAGGCCGTACGACCGCTCGTCCCGGTGCAGCTTCGCGATGCGGCTGTTCGCGTCGTTCAGGTCGCCGAACACGATCGCCTGGGTCGGGCACGCGTCGGCGCACGCAGGAGTGATCGCGCCGTCGGGGATCGACCACGTCGGCGAGTTCGCGGCTCCGCCGGCCTTCGCCCACGCGTTCTTGTGCTGCACCTTCGCCGACATGATGCGCTGCACGCAGAACGTGCACTTCTCCATGACGCCGCGGCTTCGCACCGTGACGTCCGGGTTGAACTGCATGCGCATCCACTCGTTCGGACCTTCGCGCCAGTAGTAGTCCTTGTCGACCACGAAGATGCCGGTCTCGCGATCCGGATGCTTGTCGTGGAAGTTGAAGAAGTTGAAGCGGCGAACCTTGTAGGGGCAGTTGTTGCTGCAGTAGCGCGTGCCGATGCAGCGGTTGTAGACCATGACGTTGAGGCCGTCCTTGTCATGGGTCGTCGCCGCGACCGGACACACCTGTTCGCACGGCGCGTTCTCGCAGTGCTGGCATGCGACGGGCTGGATCGCGTACGCCACCGGGCGCTTCGCGTCGTCGCCCTTGAAGTAGCGATCGATGCGCATCCAGTGCATCTCGCGGCCGCGCATCACCTGTTCCTTGCCGACGATCGGGATGTTGTTCTCCGCCTGGCATGCGGTCACGCACGCGCTGCAGCCGATGCACGTCGAGAGGTCGACCGACATGGCCCAGCGGAACCGGGCGCCGTCGAGGTTCGATTCCTCGAAGAGCGACAGTCGGTGCGGAACGTGCGTTCGGTGTTCGGCGAAGCCCGGGTTGCCCCGGTAGCCGGCGAGCGTGTCCTCGCGGACCAGCGAAGGGAGGCGCTCCTGCACGCCCTGCTGCGGAATCTCCGGCTTGAGCGCCGCATCGGCGGCGCCGTGATCCTGCGTGTGGGCGAACGGATACCGACCGTCGCCCTTCGCGACCGTGGCGCCGACGAGGATCGACATCGCGTCGCTCGCTCGGAGCGGATACGCGTTGAAGCCCGCGTCCTTCGCGATCGTGCCCGCGGCGTCGCTCGTGCGGCCGTATCCGAGGTGCAGTCGCACCGAGCGATCGGCCATGCCGGGAAGCAGCCACGCGGCGGCGGACATCGACCGCCCGCCCGCGGAAATGTTCACGCGATCACCCGACTTCACGCCGAGTCGCTCGCCCTCGGCGACCGACATGTACGCGGCGTTGTCCCATGTGAGCTTGCTGACCGGATCCGGAAGTTCCTGAAGCCAACCGATGTTCGCGAAGCGTCCGTCGTAGACCTTCGGATCCGCGGCGAACGTGACCTCGACCGCGTCGGCGCTCGGCTTCGCGAGCGACGACATTGCCTGCGCGACCGCGCCGGCGTTGGCGTCCGGCTTCGCAAGCGGCCAGGCGGTGTTCGCGACCACGCCGTCGTTGAGCGCGGTGCGCCACAGCGTCGTGAACGCGTTGCCTTCCGACTTCGTCACGGCCATCCACGTCCGGCGCACGAGCGAGAGTCCGTCGCGCGGATCCTCGTTCATGAGTTCGGCGCACAGCTCGATCGCGCTGATGCCGCCCATGTCGCGGGCGATCATCGGCTCGATCAGCGGTTGCTGCGGCGCGATCGTGCCGTCCCACGCCCGCGAGTCGCCCCACGATTCGAGGTAGTGCGCACGCGGAATCACCCAGCCCGCGAGCGCCGACGTCTCGTTCGCGTAGAACGAGAGGTGAACGACCTCCGGCACCTTCGCGAGCGCCGCGGCGAATCCGGCGTCGGCAGGCGCGTCGTACGCGGGATTGCCGCCCACGATGACCAGCGTCTTCACCGAGCCGCCGTTCATCGCCTTCACGAGCGCGGCGATGTCGCCGGACGCGGTGCGCGTCTTGTCCGCGCCGAATCCGAGGTGCGGCACGTAGCTCACCGTCGAACCGCGATTGCCTAACTTCTCGTTGATGAGTGCGACGAGTGCGTGGACCGCGGCAGGCTGCCCGGCGCCCGCGATGACGAGCGAACGTCCGCGAGCCTCCTTCAGGTCCTTCACCATCTCCTTCGCAATGGCCGTGTCATGCTCGCCGAGCGCGACCGAGGAGTCCGAACCGCCGGCCCCGACTTCCTTCGCGACCATCGCCGCGATCGCCGCGACGTCGCACGACCGCACCGCGATCCGCTCGTCGGCGTTCATGCCGGTGAGGGTCAGCGCGCTCTCGACGACGTACAGCCGATTCATCGACTGCTGCTTCGGATCGGGATTGTCGATGCGCCGGCCGGCGGAGAAGTCGCGGGCATTGCGCACCGCGTTCGGGTGCCCGAGCAGGAAGTCGGAGTCGAAGCTCACGATCACCTGCGCGTCGGCGAGGTTCCACACGGGTCGCATCGGCGAGCCGAACGCGATGGCCGTGCCCTGCCGTTCGTTGTCGTCATTCGACGCGGACCACTCGAACCACTGCGCTCCGCCGAACTTCTTCGTGAGGCGCGCCCGCATCTCGGCGAGCGTCGGGCTGGAGAACGGCTCGCTCAGGATCGCAAGGCCATCCTTCGGCAGCGCGAGGCACCACTCGCGGAACGCCGTCATGCTCGACGGCTGACCCTTGCGCAGCAGCGTGCGAGCCCGCTGCGGGTCGTACAACTCGAGCACAGTGGCCTGGGTGATCGAGTCGGAGCTGCCGAGGTTCGACGAGTGCTTCGGATTTCCGTCGACCTTGATCGGCCGACCGTCGACGCTCGTGGCCACGATGCCACGCCCAGCGCCGTCGAAGTCCCAGCTCGTTGCGTACTTCACCGGCGTGCCCGGCGTGCGATTCTCGGGGCGCGTCGCGTACTCGTGCAGGTGCTGTTCCGGCCAGCGACGGCAGCCCGCCGCCGCAAAGCCGGCGAGCGCCATGCTGGCACCCATCAGCTTGATGAACGAGCGGCGATCCTCGCCGTCGAGTTCACTGGCGCCGCTCTGGAACTCGTTCTGCGACCAGCGCTGGAACTCGGGAGTTTCGTTCTTGTCGTCGAGGCTTCGCCAGAACTGCTTCGAGGGCGACTCCGGTTCCGCGTGGCTGCCGCATCCGCAATGCCCGCCGTTCGCATTCGACGGCGTACCTGCGGTGAGGATGGGAAGAGCGTGATCGGTCATGGGGCGTTCAGGCATGGCGTGCGTCTTCTCGCCTTAGCGGTGACAGGTCGAGCAGTCTTGGCTCGGCGCGATCTGGAACTGGTCCCGGAGCTGCTGACGCTCGGCGTCGCTGAGTCCCTGCATGTCGAAGGCCATGTTGGTGACCTCGCCGCGAGGACGCAGGTTGTTGACGGGATTGCGATGGCACTGCAGACACCAGCCCATCGAGAGCGGCGCGACGCGCGCGACGACGTCCATGCGGTCGACTCGTCCGTGGCAGGTCGCGCAACCGACGCCGCGATTGACGTGCGCGGAATGGTTGAAGTACGCGTAGTCGCCGATCTTGTGGACCTTGATCCACGGGATCGGCATGCCTGTCTCCGCCGACGACCTCACCTGCGCGAGCTTCGGACTCTCGGGTCGGATCGCCGTGTGGCAGTTCATGCACGTCTGCGTCGGCGGGATTGCCGCGAAGCCCGAGCGTTCCACCGTGTTGTGGCAGTAGCGACAGTCCATCCCCAACTGCCCCGCGTGGATGAGATGGCTGTATGCGACGGGCTGGATCGGCGCGTAACCGACCTCCAACGTCTTCGGACTCCACCCGTACGACACGAAGAAGACTGCGTAAAGAGGTACGACCGCGCCAACGACGAGAAGCGTCGGCAGCAGCAGGTTCGACCAACGAGGGAAGAGGAATCGACTCATGCGTTACCTGCTCGATGGCCACCTCGCGGCTACGCGCGGGCGGCGCTTTGTGCCTTTTTTCACGAAGTCGAAGGGGAGATCGTAGAACTCCTCGCGACGAGCGTCAACGAAGCGCGGAGTTCAGCCGCCAGCCCTTTCGCCAATCCAACAGTCCACTCAATCGTCGGCCCGGTCGCGGCCGCAGGTCCAGATGTGGCGACGGTCGCACGATTCGAACGCGCCAGCGGCGAACGGAGCACGGCGCGCAACCATCCGCGAGGTCGAAGCTCTCGCACGAGTCCAGCGCACCACTCCACTGCGGTTGCACTCGTAGCGATCGAGGCGCTGTGTCGACGACCTCGAACGAGAGATTCTCGTGGCTGCCCTAGCGTCGCCAATGTCTCCTAGCGGCCGCTGTCGTTGTGGACAGCCGCGACGGCCGCGAATGCTACTGGAAATCGCGCGAACGATGGCAAGCGGCGCGACGGCGCGAACCTTTGAAAGATGACTCGGCAGTGTGCTGACTCGCATGTACGCTGCGGGGTGTGGCGCTCGAAGGCTTGGTTCGACCAGGACTGGGGCTTGTCCTCCGCGGCCCGATGGACCGCGACGCGCTGTTCGATGCGCTCGCGAGGAGTGCCACCGACGCGCTGCCGGGACTCGATCAACGAATAGTTGTCCGTGCTCTCGCGGAGCGCGAGAACAAAGGCACCACGGCGACCCGCGACGGCGTCGCGTTCCCGCACGCGATCGTGGACGACTCGCCACAACTTCTTGTGATTCCGGCGGTTGTATCCGGCGGTGTGCGCTTCACCGCCACCGCGGCGCCAGCGCAGCTCATTTTCTTCACCGTGGGATCACGACGCGATCCGACGCAGCACATCCGCGTTCTCGCCCGGCTCAGTCGCCTCGCGCTGCAGCCCGCGGTTCGCGATCGCTTGCTCGGAGCGACGGACGGCGCGCAGCTCGTCGACCTCGTGCTCGCCGAGGATCGCGCCCATGGCTAGCGCACATGGCGAGGGCGATCGCGACACCGACCCCCCTGCCGGCCCGGTGCGGAGCGCGCATCAGTTGCTCATCCTCATTGCCAGGAACGAAGAGGCGTTCGATCCGCTGGTGACCGGCCTTCTCGACGTGGGCATCACGGGCGCAACCGTCATCGACAGTCGCGGACTCGGCGCCGTCGTGCGCGAGGACATGCCGATCTTCGCGGGGCTCGCCGCGCTCTTGCCGCAGTCGACGGGCTCGAAGGTGATCGTGTCGGTGACGACGCCCGCGCTCATCCAGCGGCTCGGCCGATACCTCGACGAGATGCGCGCCGACTTGCGCCCGATCGGCGCGGTGATTTCGCTCGGCGCCGTATTCGGCCTTCATCCGACGACGACGTCGACGCTGACGTGAACACGCTCGCCGACATCGCGGTGCTTGATCGGCGCTGGGGTGCGGTCGTCGCCGTTGCCATCGTGATCGCCATCGGCGTGATCGCGATGACGCCGACGCTCGCTCGCCTCAGGCGCCATCGCGCCGTCGCGCTCGTGTCGAGCGCCGGCGGAGTGGCCATCCCGATCGGCGTCGCGCTCGGCCCGTTCGGACTCGGCATCGTGACCGACGACGTCCTTGCCGACGCGCGGCCGCTCGTGATGATCGGCCTGGGATGGATTGGAATGATCGTCGGACTCCAACTGCGCCGGGACATCATCGCGCGCGTGCCGCGCATCCTCTGGCGCTGGACGATCGCCGATGCGTTAGGTTGCGGTGCGATCGCCGCGGCGATCGGCGGCCTCTCCACCTTGTTCGTCGACGACACGCTCTCGCGGACGCCGGGCACGATGTGGCTCGCGATCGTCCTCACCGGTCTCGTCGCGATCGGCTGGTCTCCCGAAACCAGGTCGCTGGGGCTTCGCCTTGGCGCGGGCGCCGCGCGAGTTCGCGTGCTGGTGCAGGCGGGCAGCGGCCTCGCCTCGCTGATCACCGTCGCCGTTCTTGGCGTTGTCGCTGCGATGGTCAGCGGTTCCGCGCATGCCCCCGTCGACGCGGCGAGCGATGCCCTCGTCGCCGTCGCCGCGGCGATCGGCGTCGCGTTCGGCGCGCGCTTTCTTCTGGCAAAGGTGCAGCGCAACGCGCCGGAGGCGACGCTCGTTCTGTTAGGCGGCCTCGCATTCCTCTCCGGCGCCGCCGACGAGCTCGGCGTTCCTGCGCTCTTCGTCGGACTCCTGTGCGGCGCGACGCTCGCCAACCTCGGCGGCGCGGGCCTGCGCGACCTCGAGGAGAACGTGCGCCGCGCCGAGCCGGCGCTCGCGACCTTCTTCTTCGTGATCGCGGGAACACTGATCCGCCCAGGTCACCTCGTCCTCACGTTCGCGATCGCCGCGGCGCTGCTCGCGGTGCGCGTCCTCGTGAAGCCGGCGATCGCGTCGTCGACGCTCGGACCCGACGCGCCGTCGCTCGAGCGCGAGTTTCCGGTCCGCAGCCTTCCGCTGCGCCAAGCGCCGATCGTCGTCCCCATGCTCGTCGGCGCCGTCGTCGCGACCCCGCATCCGGCACTGCGATCCCTGCTTGCCGCGGCCGTCGCGACCGGGCTCGTCGCGGCAATCCTCACGTTCGCCGCGGCAGTGCGGCCAAGGCGCGCCGACGCGCTCGGCGGAGTACCGGCGTGAAGCGCGGGGCGATCCTCCTGCTTGCGCTCGCCGCGCTCGTCGCCGTCGTCGTCGTGGTGCGGCAGCTCGCGTCGGGTGCCACGATCGAGGCGGGTGCGTCGGCATCGAGCGGGCTCGGCGTTGGCATGACGCTCGGCTTCCTGCTCCTCGCCGGATGGATCACGGGCGAACTCTTCCGGCTGGCCAGCTTGCCGCGGATCTCCGGCTACCTCCTGTTCGGCCTGCTCGCAGGTCCGACGCTTCCGCAGTTCCTCGGCGGCGCGGCGCCGGGCGCCCTACCGCGGTGGCGGCCGTTGCTGCCAGCGTCGCATCTCGCGCAGCTTCACCTCGTGGACGCGCTCGCCATAGCGCTGATCGCGCTCATGGCCGGCGGCGAACTCCGGATCGACCTCATCCGGCGCACCGCTCGCGCCGTGTTTGCCACCATCGCGTCGTCTGCACTCATGGTCTTCGTTCTGGTTGGCGCGGTGGTCTTTGTCGCGACCGACCTGATCGGCTCGATGCCCGCGATGCGCGCCGATGCGCACCTCTTCGTGTGCGTCGTCATCGCCGCGTTCGCGATCTCGAACAGCCCGGCGGTCGTGATCGCGGTGCTCAAGGAGACGCGGGCCCGCGGCCCCATGCAGGCGCTGTCGCTCGCCGGAACAATCGCCAAGGACATGCTCCTGGTCGCGGTGGTCACGGCCATCTACGCGGTCGGCGTCAACGTCCTCGCGCCCGACGTCCGCACGGGAAGCGGCGCGTCGCGCGTGCTCGGCGTCGCGTGGCACCTGCTCGGATCCATCGGACTGGGCGCGATCGTCGGCGCGATCGTGCGCGTGATCATCGCGCGCGTCACGATTCGCATGGAGATCGTCGTCGTCGCTCTGGCGCTCGCGACGGCCCTCGTCGCCACGAGCCTCGGGCTCGCGCCCCTGCTCGTCGGACTCGCCGCGGGCTTCGTGCTGTCCAACCTCTGGCCGCAGCAGTCGTCGCCGCTCTTCCGGTCGATCGGCGACATCATGCTGCCGGTCTCGGTCGTGTTCTTCGCGAACATCGGCGCGACGCTCGACCTCTTCGCGCTGGCGCTCGTTTGGCCGATGGCGCTGACGATCATGGCCGCTCGGCTCGTCGGCGTCTGGTCCGGCGTGACGATCGGCACCCGACTCGGCGGCGTCGCTCCGCCCGCGCGCACCTGGGCGTGGACCGCGTTCGTCCCGCAGGCGGGGGTGTCGCTCGCGCTCGCGACGGAGTTTCGGCATACGTTTGGCGCGTTCGACTGGTCGCACGACACGTACGTCCTGCTCGTCGCGCTCATCGCGTTGCACGAACTCGTCGGCCCGCCGCTCTTCCGCTTCGGCCTCGCTCGCTGCAACGAGATCCGCGAGTAGCCGCTCAGCTCATGTTCGACACGCACTGCCATCTCACGTTTCCGGAGTTCCGCGGCCGCCTCGACGCGGTGATGTCCGCCGCCCGAGCCGATGGCGTGTTCGGCGCCATCACGATCGCGACAACCACCGCCGACGCGGAACGGTCACTCGCGCTCGCGCGCTCGCATCCGGACGTCTGGTGCAGCGCGGGCGTACATCCGCTGCACAGCGACGAGCCGATCGATTGGCCGACGATGCGGCGCTGCGGCGACGACCCGAGGTGCGTCGCCTGGGGCGAACTCGGCCTCGACAACCACTATCCGCAGCCGCCGCGCCCGCTGCAGCGCGAGGTGCTCGAGCAGCAGCTCGCGCACATCGAGTCGTGGAAGCGCGACGGCCTCGAGAAGCCGATCGTGATCCATTGCCGCGACGCGTTCGAGGATCTCCTGCCGATCCTCGCCGCGACCTCGCTGCGGCACGATCGTTTCGTCTTCCACTGCTTCACCGGAACGCCGGACGACGCCCGCACGGTCCTCGACTTCGGCGCGTGGATCTCGTTCACCGGCGTGGTCACCTTCCGCAATGCGAAGGCGGTCGCCGACGCGGCCCGGCTCGTTCCTGCCGACCGAATCATGGCGGAGACCGACGCGCCGTTCCTCACGCCGGAGCCGCATCGCACCGTGCGGCCGAACGAACCGCGATACGTCGCCCACGTCGTGCGTCGCTTGGCGGAGCTGCGCGGCGAATCGCCGCTCGATTGCGCGAACCGCCTCGACGCGAACGCCGAGCGCTTCTTCGGCATCGCGATTCGACGCTGACGTCGGAGCTTTCTGTAACGTACCGCGATGCCCGCGACCGACCGATCGCGCGATCCCGATCGCGACTCGATGATGAGCTTCGGCGATCACCTCGACGAGCTGCGTCGACGCGCGATCCTCGCGCTCGCGGCGCCGCTTCCGCTCGCGATCCTCGCATTCTTCTTCGCCGACAAGCTGCGCGACGTGCTCGCGGCGCCGCTGCGCACGGCGCTGCGGAACAACGGACAGGCCGAGTCGCTGCAGTCGCTGGGCGTGACCGAGACGATGGGGATCGACATCAAGCTCTCGATCGTCGTCGCGGTCGTGATCTCCGCGCCGTGGATCGTCTGGCAGCTCTGGAAATTCGTCGAACCGGGGCTGTACGAGAACGAGCGCCGCTTCGCCCGCTTCCTCGTGCCCGGAAGCATGGTGCTCGTCATCTCGGGCGTCGCGACGCTCTACTTCATCCTGCTGCCGCTGATGCTCGAGGTCCTCGTGCAGTACGGGCTCCAGCCGCGGGGCGATCCTCCGCCGGCGCTCGTCGAAACGATGCCCGAAGGTGGAGTGCGCATCCCGGTGGTGACGGAGTCGCCCAAGGAGGCGGTCGAAGGCCAGGTGTGGCTGAAGCTCCCCGAGCGCATGTTGTCGTTCGCCGTGCGCGAAGCCGACGGCAAGCTGGGCATCCTCTCGGTGCCCGTCTCGAAGGACTCGGCGATCCTGCAGCAGTACCGGCTCAGCGAGTACATCGACTTCGTCCTGCTGCTCATGCTGGGCATCGCGATCGTCTTCCAGATGCCGCTCGTGATCCTGCTGCTGGGTTGGGTCGGGATCCTTCGCGTCGAGACGTTGCGACAGAAGCGTCGCCTCGCGTTCTTCATCCTCACGATCGTCGCCGCGGCGGTGACTCCGACCAGCGACATGATGTCCATGCTGCTCATGCTCGGGCCGCTTTACATGCTCTACGAGCTCGGCATCCTGCTGCTCGTCGCCGCGCCGCCGTCCGCGGTGTCCGAGGGGACCATGGTTTCCGGCTTCCTCCGTCGCGTGCGGTCCGGTAAGGGGCTCCGACGACCCGCACAGACGGAACGGCCCGCAACGCCGGCGCAGCACGCGAAACCCGCACCGGAGTCACGACGCGAGCCGCCCGATGATCCGAACGCCGGAGGCGCCTCGGCATGAGGCGATCCGGACGAGTCGGGACAACGCGACGCGTCCGAGCGATGAACGACACGTCGCGACGACTGCGAGCGCGGCGGAGAAAGATCATGGCGAATCTGCGCTTGGCGCGCCGGTCTGGTGCCGACGTGACCGAGATCGACATGCAGATGATGGAGCGCGCGATCCGGCGAGCCCGCGAGGCAGCCGCGATCGGCGAGGTGCCCGTCGGCGCCGTGGTGTACCGCGGCTCGGAAGTGATCGCCGAAGCGGCGAACACCCGCGAGGCGACTCGCGATCCCGTCGGTCATGCCGAACTCATCGCGATCCGCGACGCCGCGGCGCGCCTCGGCGAATGGCGGCTCAGCGACTGTTCGCTCGCCGTGACGCTCGAGCCGTGTCCGATGTGCGCGGGCGCGATCGTGAACGCTCGCGTGGGGCGAGTGCTCTACGGCGCGACCGACCCGAAGGCCGGCGCGTGCGAGACGCTGTATCGCATCACCAACGACGTGCGGCTCAATCACCGGCCGGTGATGTACGGCGGCGTGCTCGGCGAACGCTGCGGCGAACTGCTGCGGGACTTCTTCCGCCGGCTTCGCAGCGAGCGCAAGAAGTCCGCGTGATCCGCGTCGCCGCGAGATCCCGGCGAGTGCGCCCATAACGACGATCGCACGCGGCGCAGGCGGCAACGGCGGAACCGCTCGACCGTCGCTGCGAACGATTCTGCGACGGCATTTCATTTCGACGGAGAGGAAACGGATAGTCGCGAGGGCGCATGGTCGCGGCGCGGTGTGCTGCAACCGGCACATCGTGCCACGCGGTCACGTGCGCCCGGAGGGAGGACGGAGGACGGGTCATGTCGCGCCGGCCGAACCATGTTGGTCGTGCGAAGCGCATCGCCGCAATGGCGATGGCCGGATTGCTCCTCCACGAGTGGGCGAGCGCCGCGGCCGACGAACCTCGATCCTCGGTCTCGCCGGTCAATCTCGGCATCCCGCTCGACAACGCCCGTTTCGAGATCGACGGCACGACCGTGCTTGGCGGCGTGTTCGGCGGCGACCTGCGCCTCAATGCGGTGACGCTCGGCGAAGCCACGTTCACCCGCGACGAAGGCAAGCTGCATGAGATCGCGGCGGTGCGCGTCCGCGTCGCGCAAAGCGACGGCTCGATGCGCACGCTGAGCGACGAGGAACTGGTCGGCGGCGCGGCGGCGGTGCGCATCATCGCGGGCCGCGACATCGCGACTCCGCCCACGACCGGACTCGACACGATGGGTGGACTCAGCGTCGCGACGATGCTCATCAACGACGGAAGCGCCGACGTGCAGATCGACGTGCTGCTGCCCGTTGGACTGAAGGACGACAAGCCGGGCAAGAGCGACCGCGAACCCGAAGCGATCCTGGTCGGCGCACCGCCGCGAGGCGCGATGCGCCTCGGCGCGATCATCGCCGGCGACATCGACGATCCGCTCGTTGCCGAAGGAGTCGTCGAAGTTCCTCCGACGGCGTTCGAGGACGGACGCTCCGCGGCGTCGGTGCTCTTCGGCGGTCTCGACAAGCCGCGAGCCATCGCGATGGTCGGCTACGACCTCGACGACCTCGGCGTCCACGAAGTGCCCGCGCTTGGCTTCCGGCTCGAGATCCCGCGCGGCACGATCGTCGCGTGCAAGATCTTCGGCGCCGGCGAGAGCGTGCTCGACATGCTCGCGAGCGCTGCACCGCCCGAGCCGTTCGCCGGCGCCCTCGACGGCGGCTCCGTCGGTGGCGGCGGTGGCGGCGGTGGCGGCTGGTACTCGGGTCAGTCGACGCAAGGCGAACTCGCGCTGCCGAGTTGGGGCGGCGGCGGCGGCGACATCTCGATCGACGGCGGCGGCGGTGGTGGCGGCGGCGGCTCGCACTCTCCGCCCTCGCCACCGGAACCTCCGGTGCCCGGACCGGCGGGACTCGCGCCGATCCTCGTCGGTCTGTGCGTGCAAGGCAGCTCGCGTCGTCGGCGATCCTGACGCCTCTACACTCGGCGCGATGAGCGCCAGCATTCGCGTCGCCTGCTTCGACCTCGGCGGCGTCGTCGTCCGCATCTGCCGCACCTTCGAGGAAGCGGTGCTGTCGTCCGGCGTGCCGCTGCGGCATGCGCCCGACGACAAGGCATGGATGGCGCGGGCCCGCGGGCTCATGGACGCGCACCAGCTCGGCCAGCTCTCCGGCGAGTCGTTTCACCGCGCGATGAGCGACGCGCTCAGCGGGCTCTACACGCCGCAGGAGTTCGAGCGAATCCACGCGGCGGTGACCCGCGACGCGTACGCGAACATCGAGTCGACGATCCGCGCGATTCGCGCCGCGGGCATCGTCACCGCGTGCCTCTCGAACACCAACGACGACCACTGGCGCGTGCTGGTCGAGATGCCGGCGCTGAAGGCGCTCGACCATCGGTTCGCAAGTCACCTGTGGGGCGTCGCGAAGCCGAACGAGGCGATCTATCGGCGCTTCGAGCGCGAACTGGGCGTGCGCGGCGACGAGATCGTCTTTTTCGACGACCTGCCGGAGAACGTCGCGGCCGCCGGCGCGCTCGGCTGGGACGCATTGCTGATCGACCACGCGGGCGACACCGCGAGCCAAGTGACTGCGGCGCTTCGGGCCCGCGGGATCACGCTCGCGTGACGCTCACGTCGTCGCCGCGCGTTCGTCGTCCTCGTCGCCGCCACCGCCTTCGGCGAAGATCTCCTGCAGGAGTACCGTCGCGTACGCGCCGCGCGGAAGGTCGAACGCGAGTCGTATGTACGGGCCGTGCTCGTCGAATCCGCCTTCAAGTTCGGGGTTCCGCACCGCAACGCGAAACGGACGGCGCGTGCCTTCGATCGCGGTCGACGGATCGAGCAGTCGCGCGGCGGGAACGCCGAGTTCCTCGGTGGCGGCTTGCTCGATCTCCGCGATGGGCGGCCCCGCTTCGATCATGCCGTGCCCGAACATCGGACCGCTCGCGGAGATCTCGAACTGGCTCGCGCGTCGGGCGAGTTCGTCGTCGGCGAGCATGTCGGCCGATACGCGGAACTGGCCGCGCGTCGCGTGCTTGTACGCGACGTCTCCCTCGACCACGCGCGCGAACGTGCCCGATTCGAGTCGAAGGTCAAGGACTCGATTGAACACCGCGCTCTGATACGCGCTGATCCAGAAGAGCCGCATGGACCCGTCGATCGCCGACACCGCCTGCCTCGGCGACTTGCCGCGTGCGAGTGCCATGAGCGCCACGCGCTCGGCGCGGTCGTGGCGTCCCCACTGCGGCAGCGAGTCCGCGAAACGAGCTTCGTCGAAGAGCCTGCGCTGTTCGTGCTGGTGCTCGGGATACGGCGACGCGGTCCCCAGCAACTCGCGCAGCAGCGCTTCGTCGTCGCGGTTGATGAGGTGCCGTCCCAGCCGATGCGTGTTGCGCCGATAGCCGAAGCGCTGGCGACCGTAGTAGTCGGGGATGCCGTCGCGCACCAGCTCGTTCAGCGCCCGCCACACGAGCGGCGCCTTGGTGGGATCGACGCGTCGCACGCGAATCGAGAATCGATTGCCCGCGCAGTGCCCGCGACGCAGCTTGTTCTGATGACGCGCTTCCCAGAGGAGCGTCATGCGCGGATGCTCGAGGCGCACCGCAGGCGCGCTCTTGCCAGGAAGGTGGATTGACACGGCCTGTCGCGTGATCGCGACGCGATCCTTCATGCCCGCGAAGCCGATCGCCGACGGCGGGACGCGAAAGTGCCGGGCGAGCACCTCGATCATCTCGCTGTGCGGCATCCCCTGCTTCTGCACGCCGAGATACAGATGCTCGCCGCTCCCCGAGGGCTCGTAGAGGGGAAGCTCGTCGACGAGAAAGTCCTCGGGCCTGTCCTTGATCGACGCGTCGAGCAGCGGCGTCGCGAGCAGCCGGCGCCGCGGCAGCGGATCGTCGGCGGGAATCTGCTCGACGGGCATCACGTAGCGAGTCCCGCCCTTGGATGCAGGGTCCGTCATTCGTCGTCGTCGTCCGTGTCGTCGAAGTCGACGATGCTCTCGCCGGCGGCGCCCGCGGCGTCGGCCACGGCCGCCTGTTCGAGGACGGACTCCGCAACGAAGATCGGCACCTTCTCGGCGATACCGAGCGCGATCGCGTCGCTCGGTCGGCTGTCGACGGCGATCTCCTCGCCGTCGCGCTCGATGACGATGTTCGCGTAGAAGGTGCCCGCGCTCAGGTCGTGAATGTCGATTCGAAGCAGCTTGCCGCCGAGATGACGAATCACCGACGCGAGCAGGTCGTGCGTCTGGGGACGCGCGACTTCGGTGCCCTTGAGTCGCCGCTCGATCGCTGCGGCCTCGGGCAACCCGATCACGATGGGAAAGTTGCGCTCGCCGCCCGCTTCGGTCAGTTCGATGATCTGCACGTCCGTGAGTTCACGGATGAAGATCCTGGAGAGTTCCATGCGGACAGACATGCATCACCTCGCTCCGCCCGTCCTGTGATCGCGAGCGCTCAGCGCGACGTCACAGGATAGCGTCGCCGGGAGCGATGTCCGCGGGCGGGATCGCGAGTTAGCTCCAGCTTCCCAGCAGGATGCCCAGGTCCGCCGGACCGACGACGCAGTCGCCGTTGAGATCGCCGACGCAGTCGCCGTCGCAACTCGCGCACGCGCCCCACGCGCCGAGCAGGATTCCGAGGTCGACCGAATTCACGACGCCGTCGTTGTTCAAATCGGCCGGAAGCGGCGAGGGCGTGGCGTTCAGCGCCGCCAGCATGTTCACGCGACCGTAGCCGGTGTTGTTGTCGAAGCCCGGCGCGTCGATGTCGTCCGCGGTGGCTTCGATGATGGTTCGCACCTCGTCGGGCGTGAGCGTCGGGTTCTTCGCCAGCATGAGCGCAATCACGCCGGTGACGTGCGGCGTCGCCATGCTGGTGCCGCTCTTGTCGCCATACGAGGTCGTGCCGATCAGCGAGCGAACCGAGACGCCCGGCGCGGCGATGTCGACTTCCGGTCCGTAGTTCGACGACACCCATCGTTGATCGAGGTTGTTCGTCGCCGCGACCGCGATCGTCTCCGGCCACTTTGCGGGATACGACACGACTGACGTGCCTTGGTTGCCGGTGGCCGCGACCATGATCACGTCGTGCGATGCCGCGTACACCACGGCGTCGTGAAGCGTCATCGAGCCCGTCGTGTACTGCAGGCTCATGTTCAAGAGGCGCACGCCCGCGTCGGTCGCCATGGTGATGCCCTGCGCGACCCAGCTCTCGAGTCCGGTGCAGCCGTTCACCACGACGTAGGGCTTGATGCGCGCCTGCCACGCGATGCCCGCCATGCCCACGCCGTTGTTGCCCGTCGCGGCCATGATGCCCGAGACGTGCGTGCCGTGGCTCTGGCACTCGTCGGCGGTGATCGTGTTCTGATCGGGGATGTTGTAGCCCGCGAGAATTCGGCCGCTGAGCTCGACGTGCTGACCGATGCCCGCGTCGAGCAGCCCGATCGTGATGCTCGACGTGTCGATCTGCTGCGCGGCGATCACGTCGAAGGCCGGCGTGGCGTCGATGTCAGCGCCTGGAATCCCGGGAACTCCCGCGATCGACTGGCCGGTGTTGAGGATCGCGTACTGGTTCGGCAACTCCGGATCGTTCGGCACCGTTGCGAGTCCGCCGATGCCGTCGAGTTCGGCGAACTCGACCAAGGACGACAACGCCCGCAACGATCGGGCGAGCGCCGGCGTGTCCGATCCTCCGGGGACGTCGACCTGATACGTGCGATCGAGTCCGAGCTGCGCCGCGAGCGCGACGTCGGCGAGACCGCTGAAGACGTGGGCGACGCCCTTGGTCCGCGCGCCGGAGAGGATCTGCTCCGACGCCTGGGTCGAAGGATCGGCCTTCGCGCGCCGAACGAATGACCAGCGCCCGGCGGCACTCCGTTCGGCCGAGGCGCCAGGGCGAAGGCGAACGATCACGTGGGTCGACGCATAGCCGCCTTCCGCGTCGGCAAGCCCGAGTCCCTCCGCCGCCGGCGGTGCAGAGCGGGTCGCCGAAGGACCCGCAGCGGCGCCGAGGTACGCGATGCCGCCGGCGCAGAATCCCGCGACGAGCGCGTGAAACGGAGGGCGTCGAGCTGATTCGTGTTGCATGTGGGGGGCCGGAAGAGTGCTGAAGCCAAAGGTACCCCAGCCGTTGCTGCGTGCCCGCGGAAAAGTGACGCGGATTCCTGCACGAGTGCGAGGCGGGGCTCCCGTTGCGGTTCGTGCCGATCGCGCCGACGGTTCCGTCCCGGAAGATCGCGCGACGCCACTTGTATACTCCCGCGATTCGTCCAAGAAACGGCTCGCCGCGGCGTGCCGCGACTTGCGGCGAGGCCCCTCCGCTCCCGATGATTCATCGATCGCCCGATCGGCGCGTCGTCAGTCGCTCGCGGGTGCATCCGTCGTCCGCGCGGACTCGTCCGCTTCCGCCCTCACCTTTCAGGTCAACCGCTCATGTCAGCTCGCCGCTATCTCTTCACGTCCGAATCGGTGTCGATGGGGCACCCCGACAAGCTCGCCGACCAGATCTCGGACGCAATCCTTGATGCGATGCTCAAGGAAGATCCGCGTTCGCGCGTCGCCTGCGAGACGCTGGTGACGACCGGCCTCGCCGTCGTCGCCGGTGAAGTCACCTGCGGCGGCTACGTCGACATCCCGGCCATCGTGCGCGAGACCGTCTTGGCCGCAGGCTACGACGACGCCGCGAAGGGCTTCGACGGCAAGAGCTGCGGCGTGAGCGTATGCATCGGCAAGCAGAGCCCGGACATTGCTCGCGGCGTGAACGAGGAGTCGGACGGCAAGAAGAAGGAACAGGGCGCCGGCGACCAGGGCATGATGTTCGGCTTCGCGTGCCGCGAGACCGACTCGCTCATGCCGCTGCCGATCGACCTCGCGCATCGACTCGTCAGGCGACAGGCCGAGGCCCGCGTCAAGAACCTCATCAAGGGACTTCGTCCCGACGCGAAGAGCCAGGTCACCGTCGAGTACGAAGGGCTCAAGCCGATCCGCATCGACACCGTCGTCCTCTCGACGCAGCACGGGCCCGAGTGGAACGGCAAGAAGCGCCAAGCCGAACTCAAGGCGGAGGTGGTCGAGAAGATCATCAAGCCGGTGTTAGGCAAGAAGTGGTGGAACGACAAGATCAAGGTGCACGTGAATCCGACCGGCCAGTTCGAGGTCGGCGGACCGCACGGCGACTGCGGCCTCACCGGTCGCAAGATCATCGTCGACACCTACGGCGGTCGTGGCCGTCACGGCGGCGGCGCGTTCAGCGGCAAGGATCCGTCGAAGGTCGACCGTTCGGCCGCGTACATGGCCCGTTACGTCGCGAAGAACGTCGTGGCCGCAGACCTCGCCGACGTCTGCGAAGTGCAACTCTCCTACGCGATCGGCGTCGCCGAGCCGACGTCGGTGCTCGTCGACACGCAGGGCACCGGCAAGATCTCCGACGACGCGATCTCGGCGCTCGTTCAGAAGCACTTCCGCCTCACGCCGCGCGGCATCATCGAGACGCTCGACCTGCTGAAGCCGATCTACAAGCCAACGGCGACGCACGGTCACTTCGGTCGCGAGCCCGGCGAAGGCGGTCCCGGTACGTTCACGTGGGAGAAGACCGACAAGGCCGCCGCGCTCAAGGCCGACGCCGAGGAGTTCATGCGGAAGTCGGCCGGCGCGTCGGCGGACCCGGCCGCGAGCAAGACCTCGCCGAAGTCGAGTTCCAAGTCGAAGAAGGAACTCGTGAACGCCTGACCCGATCGTCGACGGCGACGCACGGCGCGAGCGAGCTCGCAGCGAAACACCGAGGCCGACGTCCACGCGGGCGTCGGCCTCGCCTCTTCCGATGAAAGCCACCGACCGCTCCACCGACGCTCCCGCCGCCTCCGCGCGATCGCTGGTGATCGCCCGCGTCGCGAAGCGCTCGGAGCAGTTTCCCGACCTGCCGATCGCGTCATTCGAGCCGATCGGACTCGACGCCCGCGACGCGGCGCTTGCCCGCGCGATCGACTCGATCGTGACGCGACGGTGGCTCACGCTCGTGGCGATCGTCGAAAGCCGCCTCGACCGCGAATGGTCGCGCATCGAGCCGGCGCTGCGCGGCGCGTTCCTCGTCGGCGCGGCTCAACTCCTCTTCTTCGATCGCATTCCAGAGCACGCCGCCGTCGACGAAACCGTCGGGTGGACGCGCGCGGCCCGCGGCGCGAAGGCCGCAGGCTTCGTGAACGCGGTGCTGCGCAAGGTGGCCGCCCTCAAAGTCGGGTTCGTGCCCGACTCCCCGGAATTCGGCCGCGATCGCGACCTCATACCGCTCGGCGACGGACGCTCGCTGCGGCTGAACGAGCCGGTGTTCGCGCCGGATCCGACCTTGCGTCTCGCGCAGGTCGCGAGCATCGGCCGCGAACTCCTCTTGCACTGGATCGCGGCGCACGGGTTCCGCACCGCAACGGCGCTCGCCCGCCACGGGCTCGTCGAACCTCCGACCATCGTCACGGGCGTGCCTCCGGCCCTCGCAGCCGACTCGACGCTGAAGCCGCACGCGCAGCCCGGCTGGCACGTGTTCGACGGCGACCATGCGGCGCTCCTCGCGATGCTCGCGCAGCATCCGTCGGTCCGGGTGCAGGATCCCGCCAGCGGCGATCCGGTCGCGGGGCTGCAGACGACCGGCGTCACGCCGCGCGTGATCGTCGACGTGTGCGCCGGCCGCGGCACCAAGACCGCCCAACTCGCGCAGGCGTTTCCGACCGCGCTCGTCGTGGCGAGCGACATCGACGAGGCGCGGCGCGACGACCTTGCAGCGCTCGCGACGCGGCACGAGAACGTCCGGGCCGTCGCGCCGGAGCAACTTTCCGAACACTTCCGCTCCTGCGACGTCGTCGTGCTCGACGTCCCCTGCTCGAACACCGCGGTCCTGCCGCGCCGTCCGGAGGCCTCGTATCGCTTCTCCGCGCGTCGCCTCGCCGCACTGGTCGAAAAGCAACGCGACATCGTGCATGGCGCCATGCCCCTCGTGAAACCTGGCGGGATGCTCCTCTATTCGACGTGCAGCCTCGAGCCCGCGGAGAATGCCCGTCAATCCGAGGCGATCCGCCGGCGCGAGAAGCTCGCCGCCGTGGCCGAACGGCAACGGTTCCCCGCTCGAGTCCCCGGTGAGTCGGCGACCGCGTATTCCGACGGCGGATACTGGGCCGTGCTCGCCGCGACGACGTGAGACGAAGTGCCGTCACCCTCAGCGTTCCAAGCGACAATCCGCAGGCAGTGCTTTGTTACGATCCTGCCCTTTCGCACCTCGGTGCACGCGACGATGAACCTCCTCGACATTCTTTCTCCCGACGCCGTGAAGGTGCCGCTTGAAGCGACGCACAAGCAGGCGGCAATCGAGGAACTCATCGACCTCTTGAGCCTCCGAGGCTTCGTCACCGACGGCCCAGCGCTCAAGCGCGCGGTGTGGGAGCGCGAACAGCAACGATCGACCGGCATCGGAGAAGGACTCGCGATCCCGCACGGCAAATCGACCAGCGCCCGCGCGCTGACGATGGCGATCGGGAAGCCGCGCGAGCCGATCGAGTTCGGATCGATCGATCGCAAACCGGTGCGACTCATCATTCTGCTCGTGTCGCCGGCCGATCGCATCGCGGAGCACATCCAAGCGCTGGGCAAAGTCAGTCGCCTCATGACCAGCCCGCAATTCCGCAGCTCGTGCTACGACGCGAAGGACGCGCCTGAGCTGTACGAACTCTTCCGTCGCTCCGAAGCCGTCGAGCGACCGTCCACGGTCAAGGGCTGAGCTCGACGGGTCCTGAATTCCGCGCCGACGCCGGGATTTCGCGAGGGCCATCGCCCCCGATGTCGCTTTCGTTTGTGTGGGACCTGCCCGCACGAAGGAGGCGAATATGACCAGCACCTTTGCTTCACGCGCCCGAGCGACCCGCGTCGCCTCGATTCTCGTCGCCTGCGCGGTGCTCGGCTGCGTGGACCTCGCGCTGACCGTCTGGCAGATGGGAACGTGCGGCTTGCTCGAGGCGAATCCGGTGGCCCGATTCGTGGCCTCGGCCGGCCCGATCGCGCTGATCGCCTTCAAGCTGGGCGTCATCGCGTTTCACGCGAGCTCGGTGCTCGCCCTCCGGGCCCGCCCCATGGCGGAAGGCGTCGCATGGGTGTCGCTCGCGCTGCTCGCATGGCCGTGCGGTCAGTGGCACGCGTACCTGTCGTCGATGAGCGGCGTTCCCGAGGCGTACTGGAGCGGGCAGATGGAATCCGACCCGCGCCTGGTTCGCTGGCGCCTCGACGGCGAGCACGCGATGCGGTCGCTCGTCGTCGCGGAGCTCGGCGGCACTTGCCGCTGATCGCGCCGGGCGACCGAGGTCGTGCGACACTGGTGCGCCGAGGTCGTCGATTCCGCGCTGCGCGACCGTAGTGATGCGACCCCATGCCCGCATGCTCCAGTGAGACGACCATGCCGTTTGCCATAGCCCTCTCGTTGACGCTACTCGCCGCTTCGATCGTGTCCGAACCTCCGCACGCAGCGCCGACGAAACCCGTCCTGGTCTTTATCCTCGCGGGGCAATCGAACATGCTTGGTGAAGGCGCGGTCGACACCGAAGCAAAGGGCACGCTCGCGGCGATGTTCAACGATCCGGCGAAGGCGCCGCTGGTCAAGCATCTGAAAAACGAGAAGGGCGAGTGGGTCGTTCGCGAGGACGTATGGGCGCGACTTCAACTCGAGGACGGCCGGCTGAAGGTTGGCCCGCTCGGCTTCGGTTTCACCGGCTACGGCGATCAGCATCACTTCGGACCGGAGCTTCAGTTCGGCCACGTCGTGGGCGACCACTTCGACAACCAGGTGCTCTTGATCAAGACCGCGTGGGGCGGCAAGAGTCTCTATGAGGACTTCCGCCCGCCGAGTTCCGGCGGCAAGGTCGGTCCCTACTACACCAAGATGCTCGAGGAAGTCCGCACCGCGCTCGCGAACCTGCCGAAGGAATTCCCCGACTACGCGAATCGCGGCTACGAACTCGCGGGCTTCGTGTGGTGGCAAGGCTGGAACGACGGCTGCACGAATGGCGCGGTGCCGGAGTACGAGCGGAACCTCGTCAACTTCATCAACGACGTGCGCAAGGACCTCAACGCGCCGAAGCTCCCGTTCGTCATCGGCGAGCTCACCGGTCCGTGGGTCGACGCGCCGGACGAATGGGGTCAGCTTCGCAAGGCTCAGGCAGCGGCGGCGGCGCGCAGCGAGTTCGCGGGCAACGTGCTCTTCGTCCCAACGCACGACTTCGTGCGCAAGGCGGAAGACTCACCGTGTCCGACGCACGCGCATCACGAGTTCGCCAACGGCGAAACGTATTTCCTCGTCGGCGACGCGCTCGGCAAGGGGATGCTGAAACTTGTGACGGCGCCCGCAAGCACGCCGCACTGACCAGCGCCGATCAACCGGTCCACGCTCCGAGGAAGATGCCGAGGTCGGCCGCGTCGACCACGCCATTCTGCGTGAGGTCCGCCGCGCAGCATCCCGCGCCGCATGCGCCCCAGGCGCCGAGGAGGATCGCGAGATCGGTCGCGTTCACGTGCCCGTCGCCATTGAGGTCCGGCGACACCACGCAGGCGCTCTCGAACGAGAACTGGAAGTGGTCGACCTCGATGCCGCCCGAGGTGTTCGAGATCCTTATCTTGGCGATGCCGCCGGCGTGAATCACGCCGAAGAAGCGGTCCTCCGCGGTCGTCCCGAAGAAGGAACCGTCGGCGATGGCCACCGGGCCGATCGATCCAAGCGGCACGTCGCCTGGGCCGAACGCCTCGAACAACGTCGTTCCCGCGCCGTCGGTCCACACGACGCCAGCGTGCGTCGGTAGGCCTCCCAGAATGCCGGGGTCGAACGTGAACGTCACTCCCGTCGAACCGCTGGCATTGAAGAACGAGTGCCCGTTCGTTCCGTTACCGTCGATGAGTCCGTCGTCCGCGTCGACCGAATCGGTTAGGCCGCCGGGACCGATGACCGCAGAGTTCGGCAGATTCGCCGTGACCCCGTTGATGTTGAACAGGTCGTCCTCGAACGTCTCGAGCACATAGGTGGGATGTGCGGTGTCGAACGGGCTGTCGGCCGAACTCACGTACGGCAGCGGACCGACGAACGTCTGCGCGACGCATGAGCTCGTGACGAACGCCGCAATCGAAGCCGACAGAATGCGCATGTTCCCTCCAAGCGAAGTAGCGGGCGGGCACCGAGGTGCCCCCCCGCCACGCTAGAGATCCCGAGGTTTCGAAGCAATCTTCCGACAGAGCGATTACGGGATTTCGATCAGGAGCGCGCCGGATCAGGTCCGAATCGCCGGAGCGACAATCAGCTCGGGCACGCGCCCCACGCGCCGAGCAGCACGCCGAGGTCATCGGCCCCCACCGCGCCGTCGCCCGTGAGATCGGCCGGGCCGGTACCGCCCCAAGCGCCCAACAGGAGCGCGAGATCTTCCGCGCCGACCTGTCCGTCGCCGTTGAGATCGGCCGGGCACGGCGGCGGCGGGAACGTGACGATCCAGCCCGCGGGCTGACCGGCGCCAGCGCCCCAACCGACGATGGTGCGACCGTTCGGCGTGATCGCCATCGCCGTACCGAGCGAGTTGTACGGGGCGATGCTCCCGCCCTGCGACTCGATGTAGGTCTTGAGGTCCTGCGCGACACCGTTGATCCAGATGATCGCCTTGCGGCCGATCGGAATGCCGCCGGTCGTTCCGACGACGACGGTGCCGTCATCGGTGACGCCGTTCGCGAGCGCGGCTTGCGAGCCGAACCCGGAAAGCTGCGGCAACGTCGACACCGTGTTCGCCACGCCGTCGTACTTCCACGCCGGTCCGGCGAGCCCGAACACGTTGTAGCCCACGACCGTGTCGCCCGACCTGCTGACGCCCAGCGCTTCGCCGAGCGAGTAGTTCGTCCCGTTCGGCGCCACGTAGTTGGGCATGAGGCTCTCGACGTAGGTGCTGCCGTTCTGCACCCACCGCGCACCACGTCGCTGTCCGTTCGCCTGATCCTGCCAGCCGACAATCAACGAACTGCTGCCGTTGACGGCATTCGCCCGCGACGACTTGTTGGCGACCAGCGTGCCAAGGTCCTTGGTACCAGCCTGCGGATCCCAGCGGAACGCGTGAGCTTGACAGCCGGTGATCCACGCGAGCCCGACGATCACGTCGCCCGCAGTGTTGATGTCGTAGGCATTCAGCAGGAACGCGTCGCAACTCACGAACGCGGGGAGGAACTCCCACGACGAGCCGCCAAGCCACCGAGACGCGTGCTGCTTGTTGTTCGCGTCGAGGACGTCGGCGGTGATTTGCGTTCCGTCGCCCGAAACCGCGACCAAGGTGCCTGAACCGGCGGCGGGTCCGGGGAGCGCTGCGTAGCCTCCGCTCAAGGTCCATCGGAAGCCGGCGCTGCCAGCGGTGCCGACGACCACGGTCCCGTCGTCAGAGACGCTGTACGCGGCCGAACCAGCGGGAAGGAAGGTCACTTGCGGGGGAGCCGCAACGATCGTGGACGCGACAAGCGAGACGACGGAGGCAGAGAGCATGAGTCGGTACTCCTTGATCAGCCGCGACAGGGCTCGTCGCGGGAACAGTCGACGCAAAAACCGGCGCCGAGCGCTCGGCGGCCGAATCCCCAACGTAGTCCCGCCATTTGGAAGTAGAAGCGGTTTCCTGAGGTTTCCCTGAAAATGGTTCTTCCCATACTCGGAGCGCGGGAAGCATGCGACCGCTGATCATCGCCGGGTTCGCCCGCACAGCCCCGAGCTCGAGCTCGCCCGGTCCGCTTGCACAACTCGATGGTCAGTGACGACTTGAGGGCGGGAGCAGTCGCCCTCACCTCAACCCCAGTCGCCGAGGAGTAGCCCGAGGTCGGCCGCGTCGACATCGCCGTCATCGTCAAGATCGCCGAGTCCCGGGCCTTGTCCGTAGCGACCGAGCATGAGACCGAGATCGACCGCGTCGACCGTGCCGTCGAAGTTGAGGTCCCCCGGTCGCTCGCACTCGTCGGGGATCCCGTTGGCATTCGCGTCGACAAGACCGGCGGCGATCTCGGCGCTGTCGTCGACGCCGTTGCCGTTGCAGTCGGTGACGGGATCGATGAGCCAGACTTCGCCGGACGGGTTCGACCATAGCGGCGTCCTGTGCGCGATGGTCGCGATGGTCGCGTCGTCGGCGAACGCGAGCGCGCTGCCGAATCGCCATCCCGCGACCGTCGGTGGAATCGTCCCGCTCGCGATCCACGCCCCGTTCGCGGCGCGGAAGTACGTCGCAATGCCGGCGTCCACGGTTCCGATCGCGATTCGTGTGCCGCGCGCCGCAATCGAGCGCGCTGGATTCGCGGCACTCGGCGCGCCGGGAACCTCGACCTCGCCTTCGAGGCGCCACGACGCGTCATTCGTTCGGCGGTAGACGCTGACGCGCATAATCGCGCCATGCCAGTTGCTCGTGCTGACGAAGAGCCGCGAGCCGCTCAGTGCGAGGTATGTTCCGAACGACGTTTCGCCGTTCATCCCGAGCGGCGCGCGCAGCGATGCCTCTTCGACGAACGAGCCGTCGGCGAACCGCCGGCCGACGCGCGTGCGCCCTTGGAGCCACGTGCCGTCTGCGTCCGACGAATCACTGATCGCGACGAACTCGCCGTCGAACACGAGCGCGATGCCCGTGAGCGGCCCGGGATCGGCCACGACGAGCGGCAAGCGTTCGAGCCACGCGCCACCGTCATCGCGCGCGATCTGTCGAATCGGGTATCCCGCTTGCGGATCGTTGGGTGTCGTCGCAAGCACCAAGGACGACGACGCGGCGACCGCCCAGCCGAAGTACGAAACCTCGTTCGCGCCAAGCACCGCGCCCGCGGGCGCGAACGTCCCGTCCGGCGCGACATCGACGAACGACACGCGCCCTGCGCCGTCGCCGACATCCGACGCGGCAAGCCAACCGTCCCCGAGCGTGAGGCCTGCTCCTCCCCCGTAGTAGCCGCATGGAACGGGAATGAACTGGCGGATACCGAGCGGTGCCGACGCAAAGTCCACGAACTGCGGGCACGCTCCGGTTGCGTAGCCCACCCAGCCCACAGGCCGAAGGATGGGCGCCACCGCGATCTGCGTGCCCCGCGCCGCGAACTGCGCCTCCATGCGGACCGGGTCACCGGACGGATCGGGAGGCTCGGGCATGTCGATCGCCGCCCGCGCGATCGGGCACCCGTCGATCACGCCGTCGCCGTTCAGGTCGGACGCGATGCCTTCCGCGATCTCGCATGCGTCGTTGATGTAGTTGCCGTTGCAGTCGGTGGTGAAGTCCGGGTCGGCGCAGTCCAAGTCGATCGGCACGATGCCGATGGTGTTGCCCGCTCCGGCCAACGCGCCCGCGACGCGCGGACCGTATTGGCAGATCGCCCCGCGCAGACCGGTCTTCGCGACCAAGCTCCACGCGCCGTTGACGCGGTGGAAGTCGGCGCAGCCGAGCTGCGTCCCGATCTGCTCACTCGCGATCACTCGATCGTTGCCCACGAGCACACCGGTGCCGAGACCGGCGCTGGAGACTCCGGGCGGCGCCGCGAGGGTCTCCTGCATCCATGCCCCGCCTCGGCCTCGGGTGCGCACGATCACCGCGCCGCCGTCCGTCGTCGCGGCGTCGGCGTTCGGCGCCCCCGCTGCCACGATCCCCTCGCGCGCATCGACCGACGCGCCGAGCGCATCGCCGCCGTGCGGGTTCGGATTCGTGATCACGAGTTCGAGCACGAACGGCGCGTTTGGCGCACGCTCGAAGAGCCATGCCGCGCCGGCGCCCGCGGGTCCGGCGCGATCGGATCCGGTGCCGCCGATCGCCAGTTGGTCGCCGTGCAGCGCGAGCGACGCGCCGAAGAACTCGCCGGCGCGCGGCTCGTCCGACGTGATCGTCTGTACGAGCGTCCAGCCGGCTCGGCCGTGCTGGTACACGCGCACGAGGCCTGCCGCTCCCAATCCGTCCACCGCTGCGCCCGGCGCGGCGACGGCGAGCCACTGTCCGTCGAGCGCGACCGACCAGCCGAACAGTTCGCCCGTCGCTGATCCGAAGAACTCGCCGCTCGCCGTCCACACGCCGCCGTCGCTGCGCTCGAAGAAGCTCACGCTCCCGACGACGTTGCCTCTGAGCGATCGCGCGGGCGCGCCGATCGCCACGCGACCGTTGGAGCGGGCGACGCCGTGTCCCCACAAGAGGCCCGCATTCGGCGCCGCGATCGACGTCGTCTGCCACGGCCCGGTGCGCGGATCGCCATCGACGACCGCGACCGGATGCTCGATCGCCGTACCGCTCGCGGCAACGAAGCCAGTTTCATCGCCAGCGATCGCTGCGACGTCCGACCACGGCAACTGATACGTGTGCTCGGGGGGAATGTTGGTGACGAGATCGGCGCGAGCGATCGTTGCGCCGACCGCTGAGCAGCAAAGCGCGCAGAGTCCCAAGAAGGAGTGCATCGCGTCCTCCGAGTTCGCAGTGCGACGGCGCGGCGCCAGCTCGCCGCAGTATGTCGCCATCCATCTCATACGCGACCTGCGCGGCCGATGCGAAAAAAAGTCGACTTTGCTCGCCGATCGCCCGCCTTCACCGACGCGAACTCGTTGATCGGGTCGCCGACGCTCGCCTCGTCAGCGCAGCGGTTCGCCCCGCTGCCCGGCGACGCCGCGCTGTCGCGCCTCGTGCAGAATCGGCGCGCCTTCCTCCGCCTTGCCGACGCCGATCAGGAGTTCCCCGAGCGCCTGCTGGACGCGCCAATCGTCCGGCGCGAGCTTCGCCGCCATGCGCATCGCGGCCTCGGCCTCGTCGAGTTTCTGCTGGCGGTAGTACGCCGCGGCGAGCGCTCGATAGGCGTGCGGATTGTCCGGCGCAATCTCGAGGGTGCGCAGCGTCAGCCTCACGCCCTCCTCGATCTCATCGCCGGCGCCGAGCTCCATGAGGACGAGCGACAGCCGCCGCATGTACATCAACTCGTCGGGTCGCCGCGCCAGCGCCGCCCGCGCCGCTTGAATCGCGTCGGCGCCGCGCCCTTCCGAGGCGAGCCACTGCACGTATTCGTCCTGGAGTTCGCGCCAGTCCGGATGCGCAGCCGTCACCGTCGCGTACCAGTTCGCGGCGTCATCGCCTCGCCGTTGCCCGCGAAGCACATGGCCGAGCGCGGCGGCCGACGCTTCGCTCGCGCCGTCGCGCTCGATCGCGGCGCGCATCGTCGACTCGGCTTCGTCGAAACGGCCGAGAGACGACAAGAGCCACGCGCGCCGCATGTCGATCGCGCCTTGCAGGACCGGCAACGGCGAGTAGCCGCCGGCACGCGTGCCGCTTGCGATCGCGTAGAGCGCGAGCGCGCGCTCCGCATCGCGGGCCATTGGCGGATCGAGCTCCACGGGATTACCCGAGAACACCATCTGCGGCGGCACGTTCACCCGATCGTCGAACCAACCGGCGGCGAATCCGACGACGTTGATCGCCGCCGCGTACGCGCCGGTGGCCGCGACGATGGCAGCAAGCCCGACGACCGTCGCGCCCGCTGCGGTCAGTTTTCCGTGAAAGCGCAGGCGCAGCCGATGCAGGTGCTCGTTCTCGCGCGTCAGCGTGCACCACGCCTTCCAGATCAGATACGTCGCGCACGCCGTGACACCCGACGCGAAGAGCAGCGGCAGCGACGTCCCGTACGTGCCGCGCATCGCGATGAAGATGACGAACGCGACGGCGGCGAACGCGAGCTCTTCGCGGGCCGTGAGATCGAACTCCCGAACGGTCGGCGTCGCGCGCGGCTTCGTCGTCGCGGCCGGCGCGCCGAAGCCGAAGTACAGCGCGTCGTTCGGGCAGACGCTCACGCAGTCCATGCACTTCATGCACCCCGGGCTCACGACCGCGCCGAAGTCGCGCACTTCCTCGTGCACGCGCACGTTGCTCGTGCAGACCGCGGTGCAGTGGCCGCAATGCTCGCACGCGTCGGTCACCCGGATGCGCCCGACGGCGTACTCGTCGAGCGGAGCGAAGAAGCCGCCGTAGGGGCATCCGTACGTGCAGTAGCCCTTGGCGCCGAGCAGGTACACGATCAGGAAGCCGCACACGAAGAAGAACGGAATCGACATCCAGACGCCCGGAAACGTCTGCCAGTAGTCGTCGGTGGTGAAGCGGCCGCTGAATCCCGGCCACGCGAGATCGGGCCGCACGTATGGCGCAATCGCGAGTCGATAGATGACGGGCCACGCGAACATGTAGATCGCGAGCAGGAGCGGCACGAACATCAGGAGTCGCGATCGGAACGGCTTCGGCCGAATGCCCGCCTTGCCTAACAACCAGTGGCACAGGTCCTGAAGCATGATCACGTGACAGCCCCAGCCGCAGAACCAGCGGCCGAGGATCACCGTCGAAAGGAGCGCCAGCGCGAACAGCACCGCGCCGGCGTTCCAGATGCCGTCCTTCACCGTCGACATCGATTCGCTGGGTTCGAGCGGCGAGAGCGTTCGACCGGTGGCGTACCAGTGCGCGATGTGCGCGATCATCGCGAACTGCACCGCCACGAGCACGATCGCCCGCTTCCAACCCATCGACGAGTGCGGCTTCGCGGGGCGCGCGGCGGCCTGCGGAAGGACCGGAAGCGCGATCGATCGGACCGGCTCGGGGTGCTTTGCTTCACAGCTCATCGGTCGGCTCGCGGCGGAACGTCGCGATCCAGTCTACGAGCGTCGGAGATCCGCGCGACGACCCGTATACTCTGCGGGCCACGCATGCCTCGCGACTACTACGAAGTTCTTGGCGTCTCGCGCACCGCCACGGCGGACGAGATCCGCAAGGCGCATCGACGACTCGCGCGGAAATACCACCCGGACGTGAGCAAGGCGCCCGACTCGACGAAGAAGTTCGCCGAGGTGCAGGAGGCCTACGACGTCCTCGGCGACGCGGACAAGCGAAAGCTCTACGACCAGTTCGGCCACGCCGGCGTGCACGGTCACCCGGGCGCCGCCCCTGGCGGCGCCGCCGAGGCCGGCCCGTTCGGCGCCGGCGGACCATTCCGCCAAGGCCCTTTCCGCACGACCTGGTCGAGCGGCGATGCGAGCGGATGGTCGGACGACGCCGAAGCCTTCGACTCGGTGTTCGGCGATCTGTTCGGCTCGCGGCGAGGCCGGGCGGGCGGACGTTCGACGCGCCCGACGCCGCAGGAAGGCGACGACATCGAGCACACGGTGTCGATCCCGTTCACCGTCGCCGCGAGCGGCGGAACCGAGTCGCTGCGCATGACCCGCGCCGACGGAACGTCGCAGCAGCTCGACGTAAAGATCCCCGCGGGCATCAACAGCGGCGCGAAGATGCGCATCAAGGGCAAAGGGCAGACGGGCCGCAGCGGAGGGCCGCCCGGCGATCTCATCCTGATCGTGCACGTCGCCGAGCACCCGTGGTTCCGACGCGACGGACTCGACCTCTACCTCGACGTGCCCATCACCATCGTCGAGGCCGCGCTCGGCGCGGTGTTAGAAGTGCCGCTCCTCAAGGGCAGCGTGAAGCTGCGCGTTCCCGCCGGCACGTCGAGCGGCGCGAAACTCCGCGCGAAGGGAAAGGGCATCGCCGATGCGAAGGGAGAGACCGGCGACTTCTACGCTGTCGTACGCGTGGTCGCGCCGGAGAAGCTCTCGGACGCCGACCGTGCGATGCTCGAGAAGCTCGGCGCGACGCTGCCGAACCCGCGGGCCGAGACGCCGTGGGCTGGTGAGGTACAGCGAACGTAGTCGGTCCGCAGGCGAGACCTCATGGCGAACCTGGCCAAGCAATCCTCGCCGAATCCGCGCGACGCCGCGAAGCGCGGCCCGCACGGCGAGCCTCCGCCGACGCGCATCGTCGTCGTGCGTGACGACGCGGCGCGCCTGCCGAAGAACGTGCGCCCGGTCGACGACGCGAGCCGGTTCGGCGTGCGCACCGGATTCTGGACCTCGATCGCCGTCGGCTCGGTCGTGTTTCTCTGGCTCAGCGGCCACGTCGGCGAGACGCTCGGATTCGCGCGCGTGGTCGGCGCGCCGGAGCTGGTGTCGTCGAACGACCAGGGGTTCGTCACCGGCGTGCGCATGGCGCTCGCCGCGCCGTTGCGCATCTTCGAGATGGCGCTCGCCGATCCGATGCGGCTCGCGGCCGCGTTCGTGCTGGTGAGCCTGCCCGCGGCGGGGCTCTCGGTCGCGCGACCGCGCGTCGTCGGCGGCCCGGCGCCGTCGAAGCTCGCGACGACCTTCGCGTGGCTCGCGATCATCGCGGCGTACCTCGTGTGGACGCTGGTCGTGACGTGGATCGCGCTTCCGGCGCGGCGGGCAGGACTCGCGTCGATGCCGTTCGATCGAACGACGTTCTCGTCATGGTCGACCGAACTCGCGGCGACCGCCGGCTTCGACGCGTTCGCGTTCATCTCCAGCGTGCTGTGGCTCGTCCTGATGTTCCGCCTGCCGCTGCCGCGCGTGACCGTCACCTTCGCCGCGGTCACCGGGTTCGTCGCGACGTTCGTCACGTGGACCGGCTTCGCGGTCTCGAACGGCATCGCGGACGCGCTCAAGTCGGAGCATCCCGTGGTCACCGCGCTCGCGACCGAGACGCCGGCACAGAGCCTGCTGATCGGATCAATCCAAGGCCGCGTCGCCGTGCTGACCGCGTCCGATCCGCCGGCGGTGATGGCGATCTCCGCGCCGGAGTTCATCGTCGGCGATCGCCGCAGCGTCGAAGACTGGATGAAGCCGGCGAAGTGACCGCAAGAGCAAATCGACCATGAGAGCGAACCACCAACGTCGTGCGATCGGCCTTGCGATCGCCGTGGCCCTGACCGCGTCGCCGATCGCCTCGGCATTCGTGCAGGAGGCGCCGGCCACGGCGGCCCCGTCGAGCAACGCCTCTTCCGCCGAGCCGTATTCGCGATCGAGAGACGACGCGGACGGCAACGCGGTCCTCGAACTCGCGTCGCGCACCTTCGCGCCGAAGAGCGGTTCCGGTCCGAATGTCGTCCTCGTCGCGGCCGTGCACGTCGCGGACGAATCGTTCTACGCCGCGATGCAGTCGATGCTCGACGCGCAGGATCTCGTCCTCTTCGAAGGCGTGCGCCCGCCGGGCGCCGGCTCGATCGACCCGAACGCGACCGACGAGGAACGAGCCAAGGCGACGCACGGACGACTCGATTTCCTGAAGACCGCGATCACCTCGCAACACGATCGCGACGGCGCGTGGCCGAACGACTTCGACGATCTGGTGACCCACGCGGGCAAGCGGTGGAAGAGCGTCGTCGACGGCGTGCGCGTCGACGGTTGGAGCCGACCGATTCGCTTCGAGCGACTCGGTCGCGTCGAGGCGACAGCGGAGTCGCCGGCGCGGCCCGAGCGCATCGTGCTCACGAGCGACGGCATCGACGGCGCGTCGCAACAGGGCGCGGGCGACGACCTGCGCGTCGAGATCGTGATCGACGACGCCGTCGCGCCGCGCAAGCCGAAGGATGCGGGCATCCAGACGAAGCTCGCGAAGGCGCTCGGCGTCACGTTTCAACTCGACGCGATCGACTCGTCCAAGCCGAACTGGCAATCGAGCGACATGAGCATCGACCAGCTCGAGGCCCGCTTCGCCGAAGCCGGCGCCGACGCGACGATGCTCATGGGCATGATGGACGGCTCGTCGCTCCTCGGAAAACTCGCCGGACTGATGCTCGACTTCGTGGGCAAGAACCCGCAAATGCAGGCGATGGCCAAGCTGATGCTCGTCGAGGCGCTCGGCGCGGCGGAGGGCGGGCTCGGCGGAGGCGGCGCGATGCCGGTGTCGATGGAGAAACTGATGAAGGTCATCCTGCTCGAGCGCAACGCCGTCGTGCTCAAGGACCTTCGCGACGTCATCGATCATCGCAAGGACGTGAAGTCGGTCGCGATCTTCTACGGCGCCGGTCACATGGGCGATCTCGAGCGGCGCCTGTGCGACGAGTTCGGCTACGCGCCGACGAACACGACGTGGACCGTCGCGATGCGCGTGAATCCGCGCGACGCCGGCTACTCGCCGAAGCAGGCGAAGGCGATGCGCGAGAGCCTTCGGCGCATGATCGAGTCCGCGTCGAAATCGCGCTGACTCGCCTCCTCGCGGATCATCGACGTCCGTAGCGCTCGACGGCCTCGGCGACCGTGCGCTGCACGTCCAGCGGGTGCGCGACGTACTCCCAGAGCGCGACGAAGCTCGCCGCGCCCGCGGTCGCAAAGCACACCGTGCCGAGGAAGAAGAGCCGCTCGCGCAGGCTCTGGAACACCGCAGTCTGTTGAAGCTGCTCCAGCCGACACTCGAACACGCTGACGCGAATCACGCCCTTGCGGCGGATGACGCGACGGTCGGTGAGGACGTACATGCGGCTGGCCCATTCGAGGAATTGCCAGCCGAGCCGAACCGCGCCCATGAAGACGCCGAGCGCGATCGCCTGGCTGTCGGACCACGGCACCCACATGAAGCGGCGCGAGAGCCACGCCGCCAGGAACGCCAGCACCGCGATGCCTAACAGCGACGACATCGACGCGAGCGGCACGAACAAGATGCTCGGCTTGAGCATCAGGATCACCGTCTCGCCGGGCTGAAGAAGGTGCGCCACCCCGGAGACGTCTTCTTCCTCGGCCTCGAGCGCGGGCGCCGCGGCGGCGATGCGATTCGGAGGTTCGACCAGCGTGCTCGTCACGCGTCGCCGCCTTCCGGCTTCAGCACGCCGACGTACGGCAAGTTGCGATAGAACCCGTCGTAGTCGAGTCCGTAGCCAACGACGAACGCGTCGGGGATGTCGAAGCCCACGTAGTCGCACTGGATCTCGCGCACGCGGCGACAGTTCTTGCGGAGGAAGACGCACGTGCGCACCGAGCGCGGATGCCGCTTCGCGATCTCGTCCTGCAGGAGGCCGAGCGTCTGACCCGAGTCGAGGATGTCGTCGATGACCAGCACGTCGCGGCCTTCGAGATCCTGCGGCAGGACGCCGACGAGCGCCGCGCCCTTGCTCACCGTGCTCGCGCCCGGATAGCTCGATACCGTGACGACTTCGATGCGGATCTTCTGAGGCAAGTGTCGCACGAGGTCGGCGAGGAACATGAACGCGCCGGTGAGTACCGGTACCAGCACGAGTCCTTTCGCGTGCTCCTCGTCCGCGGGATAGTCGCGGCAGATTTCGTTGCCGAGTTCCTGCACGCGTCGCGCGATCGCCTCGCGCGAGACGAGCGTCTCGGAGACGTCGGATTCCAGCGCTGAGCGTCGTCGGTTCATCGCGTCGAAGTGGGCTCGGTCGCGCCCATCCAGAGTCCCAGTTCAGCGGCCCAGTTCAGCGCCCCAGTTCAGCGGCCCAGTTTCGCACGGAGCTTTTGCGTCACGTCCTTGGCGTCGACCTTGCCGCCGGACAATTTCATCACGTGGCCGACAAGGCGACCGATCGCCGCGTCCTTTCCGCCGCGCACGTCGGCGGCGGCCTGGGGCTGCGCCGCGATCGCCGCGTCGCACCATTCGTCGAGCTTGCCTTCATCGCGCACCTGAAGGAGTCCGAGCCGCTCGGCCGCCTTGAGCGGCATCTCGCCGGTGCCGCCGCTCTCGGTGCACAGCGCCGCCAGCACCGAGTCGACCGACTGCGGTCCGATCGTGCCCTTCTCCTTGATCGCCGCAAGTTCCGCGAGCTGCGCCGCGCTTAGACCCAGTTCGCCGACTTCGCGCCCGAGCTCGTTCGCTCGCTTGGTGACGTTGTTCAGGAGCAGCTTCGCGATCGCGTAGCCCGCCTGCGGTTCGCCGCCGAACGCGCCGGAGAGCGCCGCAGCCTGCGTCGCGTCGTCGAACAGGAAGCACACGTCGCGCTCTTCGGTGAGCGCCGCCGCGTCCTTCGCGGGCAGGCCGTAGCTGTTCACGTACCGCTCCTTGCGCTGGATCGGCATCTCGGGAAGCTCGGCGCGGATTCGCGCCAGCCACTCGTCGTTCACCGTCACGGGCACGAGATCGGGATCGGGGAAATAGCGATAGTCGTGCGCGTCTTCCTTCTCGCGCTGCAGCACCGTGACCATGTTCACGTCGTCCCAGCCGCGCGTGCTCTTCGCGCCCGGCCCCATCACGCGTCCGGTCTGCCGCCACTCCTCGACCTGGCGCTTCGCCTCGAACTCGATCGCGCCGCGCACCGCCTTGAACGAGTTGAGATTCTTGATCTCGACGATCGGCGTCGCGTAGTGATGGCCGTCCGCCGTCTCGATGATGACGTTCACGTTGGGCTCGAAGCGCATGTGCCCCTTCTGCATCACGCCTTCGGTCACGCGCAGGAAGCGACAGATGTTGCGGAGTTCCTTGGCGAACGCGACGACGTCGTCGGCGCTGTCGAAATCGGGTTGCGTGACGATCTCGAGGAGCGGCGTGCCGGCGCGATTGAGGTCGACGAGCGAGCCTTCGTACGCGTAGCCGCCCGGCAATTCGTGGCCGAGCTTGCCGGTGTCTTCTTCCAAGTGCGCGCGGATGATGCCGATCCGCTTCGTCGAACCATCGTTGGTCGGGATGTCGATCGCGCCGTCGCCACAGAGCGGCAGGTCGTATTGCGAGATCTGGTAGCCCTTCGGAAGGTCGGGATAGAAGTAGTTCTTCCGATCCCATTTCGAGTAGCTGGCGATCTCGCAGTTGAGCGCCAGCCCGACCATCATCGCCATCTCGACGGCCCGCTTGTTCATGACCGGCAGCACGCCAGGCAGCGCCGCGACGACAGGGTCAACAAGCGAGTTCGGCTCGGCGCCGTAGTAGTCCGGATGGGCGACGTTCGCGACCCGCGTGAACATCTTCGTGCGGGTCGCCAACTCGACGTGGATCTCGAGGCCCACCTTCAACTGGGTCCGAACGATGTTCGCCTCGTTGCGGGTAGCCTGATGCGCGGTCGTCATGCGCCGCATTCTACGGAGTCACACATGAGCTTCGCCGCTGAAGCCGCCGCCGCCTTGCTCGCACTCAGCTCGCCGTGCGCCGCCGACGGGCCGTCGCTGCGTATCGATGGCCTCTACCACGGCGTCGGCCAGCCGATTCGCGCCGTCGTCGAAGGTTCGGCCTCGAAGCCGCTCGTGCTGAAGCTGCTGGCGCCGAGCGGCGAGATGAAGGCCGCGGTGCCGATGCAACCGGGCACGTCGATCGATCTCGCGGCTGCGCTGCCGTCGCTCGCTGAGCTCGACGTCACGCATTGGCTGCAACTCACGGCGGGCGACGAACCGATCGGAACACCGTGGGTCGCGCAGCCGTTGATCTCGCGGCCGCCGGTGCGCACGACGCCCGCGATCCGCGCCGACGGCACGACGAAGTACACGCGCGTGATCGGCTGGGGCATGCGATTGCTCGAGCCAGACAATCCCGACTACCAGAAGCTGAAGGCGACATGGAGCGAACCCGACCCGACGCCGCGGAGCGGACTGCGCATCTATCGCGACTGCGACGTCGTCCTGCACACCGACAAGGGCGACATCCGCGTCGCCCTCGCGCCGGACCAGGCGCCGAACACCGCGTGGAACTTCCGTGCGCTCGCAGAAGGCGGACTCTACGACCACACGCCGTTCCATCGCGTCGTGAAGTTCGATCGCGAAGGCCGTCCGTTCGTGATCCAAGGCGGCGATCCGACCGGCACCGGCGACGGCAGCGCGGGCTACGACCTGCCGCTCGAACCGAGCGAAATCCAACATGACTTCGGCGTGATCTCGATGGCGCGCAACGACGCGCCCGACACAGCCGGTTCGCAGTTCTTCTTCTGCCTGTCGCGCGAAGGCACGGCGCGATTGGATCATCAGTACTGCGCGTTCGGCTGGGCCGTCGACGGCGCGGACACGATCGTCGCGATCGCCGACGGCGAGATCGCGGACCTCAAGAGCGGGCGACCGAAGGAGCCGGTCTTGGTGCGCGAAGCGGAGCTCGTGCCCGCGCCGCCGCGGACGCCGGGAAAAGGACGACCCGACGCGCGCGTGACCGTGCCCGCACCGAAGCCGAAGCGCGACGAGAAGCGCACGGAACCCGACCGATGACGAGCTCGCGCCAGCGTCGGCCGCTGTGGAATGCGGGCTTCATCTCGCTGTTCGCCACGCAGTATTTCGAAGCTGCGAGCGACAACGTGATCAAGGGCGCGCTGGGCTTTGCGGTCGGGCTCGGCGGACCGTGGGCCGATCGACTCGGCGACGGCGGGCAGGGGCTCGTCTCGTTCCTGTTCACGGTGCCGTTCGTCGTGCTCTCCGCGTTCGGCGGGCGACTCGCCGACCGCTACAGCAAGCGCACGAGCACGGTGGCGCTCAAGACGGTGTCGCTTGGCGTGGCGGTGATGACGCTCATCGCGTTCCGCGCCGACAGCGCGACGCTTGCGATCGCGGCGCTCGTCCTCTTCGCGATCGTCAGCAGCTTCTTCGGCCCGGTGAAATACGGAATGATCGCGGAGCTCGTCGACGAGGATCAGCTGGTCCACGCGAACGGGTTGATCAACGTCGGAACAAACCTCGCGGTGATTTCGGGCACCGTGCTCGCAGGCGTCGTGGCGACGGCGTTCGCCGACGCGCATGAGAGCGCACAATCGGCGCCGACCACCGCAGCAAGCGATCTTGGATTTTGGGTGCCGGGCCTCGCGATGTGCGGCCTCGCGTTCCTCGGCTGGATGACGTGCCTCACGCTGCCGCGGCTGAAGCCGCAATCGCCCGATCTGCCGCTCGATCCGAATCCGTTTTCGACCTACTGGCAGTCGATCAGAGGCATGGCCAGCGGACCGCTGCTCGCGATCGCGATCGCGTGGACGTTCTTCTACTTCCTCGCCGCGTTCGTGCTCGCGGCGCTCGCCGACTATCCGAAACTGCTCGGCGTGACACCGCTGAAGGCGAGCGTGCTCAGCGCCGCGATGGGCGTGGCCATCGGCGTCGGCTGCGTCACCGCTGCTTGGTTGTGCGGCAAGCGAGCGCGACTCGGATTCGTGCCGCTCGGCGCCGCGGGACTCGCGGCGGCGTTCCTCGCGCTCGGCATCGCGCCGCTGCAGTACTGGCTCGTCGGCGCGCTCCTCTCGGGCATGGGACTCGTCGCGGGCTTCTACATCATTCCGCTGCAGGCGGCGCTGCAACAGCTTGCGCCGAACGATCAGCGCGGGCGCTTCCTCGGCACGGCGAATGCGATGAGCTTCGTGATGGGCGGCGTCGGTGCGCTTCTCTTCTGGGCGCTCGGGCACGCGGGCATGCCGACGAATCGCATGTTCATCGTGCTTGCGGTGCTCACGCTCGTCGCCGGCGTGATGATTCATGCGTGGGTGCGACGCAATCGAGAGCGACTCGCGGACGCCACCGCTACACTCGCCGCCCCAGGACCATCCCCATGACCACGCCTGCCTATCCGACCGCCACCGTCGAAACCGATCACGGCACGTTTACCGTCGAACTCTGGAACGACGTCGCGCCCAAGCATGTCGAGAGCTTCCTGAACCTCGCGAAGAAAGGGTACTTCGACAATCTCACGTTTCACCGGATCATTCCGGGCTTCGTGATCCAAGGCGGTTGCCCGAAGGGCGACGGCACAGGCGGTCCGGGCTACACGGTGAAGGCGGAGTTCAACGACCGCAAGCACGAGCCGGGCGTCCTCTCGGCGGCGCGCTCGTCGCATCCGGACAGCGCGGGGAGCCAGTTCTTCGTGTGCCTCACGCGTGAGAACTGCCAGCACCTCGATCGCCAGTACACCGCGTTCGGCAAGGTCACGAAGGGTATGGACGTGGTGACGAAGATCGCCGCGACCCCGCTCAAGGACAGCCGATCGGGCACGCCACAGAAGGCGCCGCGCATGGTGAAGGTCACCGCGGAATAGGGCGAACTGACGCACGAACAGCCGAGTGTTAGACGGAGTGTTCGTCGGGGGCCTCGTCCGCGTCGCGCAGCATGAGCTGCCAGAAGCCGACGTCGTGCCAGCGCCCGAACTTCCATCCGGCGCGGGCGAAGTGCGCCACCTTCACGAAGCCCATGGCCTCGTGCAGGCGCACCGACGCATCGTTCGGCAGCGTGATGCCGCCGACGAGCGAGTGCAGCCCGCGCTCGCGGCATTCGTCGACGAGCTGCCCGTAGAGCGCGCGACCGACGCCGCCTCGCTGCGCGAACGGCATCACGTAGATGCCGACCTCCGCGATCCAGCGATACGCGTAGCGCTCGCGCCAGACGCCGGCCTTGGCGTAGCCGAGGAACTCGCCGCGCTCGTCCGTCGCGACGAGGAACGGATAGCGATCGCGCTTCGGCCACCAGAGGTCGCGGAGTTCGGCGTCCGTGACCGGCTCGTAGGAGAAGTGAATCGCGGTCTTCCTGATGTACTCGTTGGTCAGATCGGCGATGGCGGCGAAGTCCGCGTCTTCGACGCCACGAATGCGCGCGATCACGGATCGATGCCCTTGCCTCCGCGCGCGACTCGGAACGACGTCGGCAGCAGGAACGTGCGGCCCTCGAAACTCGTGGTCTGTCCCGATACGAGGAGCGCGATGCGTCCGTCGGCCTCGCGCACCAACTGCTCCACGCGCTCGAGCGCGAGGCAGGGAAGGATCGGCATCGACGGCTCACCGCCGCGCGCGGTCTGGCCTTCGAAGACGAATCGCCAACCTCCGGTCGCGGCGTCGCGCATGAGACGCCCGCGCCGACTCTGCAGGCGCGTCTCCGGTGCCACCTGCTCAGCGGCGGCATTCGACGCCTGATCCGCGGCGCGGGGACGCGTGGTCGTGTCGGCGGGATTCGGAGTCGCGACCGGCGACTTCGGCATCGAGCCGATGCGCTCGGCGAGTCGCTTCTCGAGATCGGCGGCGATCGTCTCTTCGTCGGGGGGAGTCGTTGGCTTCTGCGCCGCGGCGCTCGCGGTTTTCGCCGGCTTCGCGCTTGCCGTATCGGCCGGCGCAGACGGCGGAGTTGCGGGCTTCGGCGCTGGCGATGTTGCTGGCGCGACGACCGGCGTCATCATCGACAGCAGGAGATAGTTGCGACCTTGGTAGATGAAGATCTCGCCCGTGGCCTCGAACGAGACCTGCGACGGCGCGAGATCCGAGGTGCGGATCGCTTCGGCAAGCGTCTCGTTGGGCAACACGCCGAACTCGCGACGGAGGCCGCTCGGATCGAGTGCGGTCGGCGAAAACGTCCATTCCTTCCGGTCTTTCGTACTCTCGAGCGAGCCCGCGACGCGGGTGATAAAACTCCCCTCGCGCAGGAGCGGAGGGCGCCGTTTCGGCGCGGGGGCGATGCCGGGCACGGCCTTCGGCGCGGTCGCCGGCGGATCAGCCGCGTGCGCCGCTCCGCTCAGACCAGCGAGCGACAGCAACAGAGCGGCGATTCGAAGCGTGAGTCGCGTGCGTGGTGTCATCGGTGCGGCCATCGCTGGTGCGGCGGGAGTCCCCAAGCGGGGACGCGGCGGCGTCACGGTAGCAGTCCTTCCACCTCCTTCGGTTCCATGCAGCGCTCAACCTGATCCGTTGTCTGGATTCCGCCGATGAGCCGTTTGACGCATCCCCGAGCGTTTGCCAAGATGGGAGGCCCCCGGCCGGGTACCCAAGTGGCCTAAGGGAACGGATTGCAAATCCGTGATTCGCGGGTTCGAATCCCGCCCCGGCCTTTTGCCAGCAGTGGCACGCACTCGTGTTTTTCGGCGCGCAACGGCAGAGGGAGCATGATGTTGAGTGCGCCGCTCACCCTCCGAAGTCGGTGGGGTGTCGGCACCCCCTGACACCGTCTCAGAACCACTGAAATTGCACGTCGGCGCAACCAAGGCGCAACGGGGATAACGGATTTTCGCGTCGATAGTCGCTGCTAGATCCGTGACTTCCAGATGTGTGTAGTGCTTCATGGTCGTCTTGAAGTCGTGATGACGGAGGATGCGCTGGTGCTGCTGCGGCGGCACGCCGCGCAGCGCGAGCCACGTCGAACACGTCGCCCGCAGCGCGTGGAAGTCGACGATGCGCCCCTCGTCGTCGCGGAGCGGAATCTCCGCTCGCTTAAGGTCCGCGCGGAGCATCGCCGCCGTGCACTTGTTGTCGATCGTGGGCCAGAGCGGCGCCGACGGTTGGCGTCCGGCGAGCCACGCCTTGAAGAACGGCACGACCTCGGTCGGCAACACCTGATCGACCGGCTTGCCTGACTTCGAACTCTCGGCCCCAAGGTGCAGCCGCGCCGGCGGTGGTGTCCTCTCCGGCGCCTTCGATCTTCACCTGCGCCCGGGGTCCGACGCCGACCGTCTCGTTGCCGAGCGTGTCGACGATGCCGCGCGCGTAGCAGTTGTTCGCGACCTCGTAGCGCGAGCGGTCGCGCAGCGTGCGGCGCACCGCCGGCGACTGGGCGGCGTTGGCCGACAGCGAGTCGGCGTTGAGCCAGTGGCGACGGTTCTCCGGCGAGTTGCTCGCGGCGTCGTACTTCGCGCGAAGCGTCCGGATCGCGGTCTGCAGCGTGCGGATGCGCGACGAGGCCTGCGCGCCGATCGGGCGGCGCGGCAGGATCGCTGCAGCGATTGACGACAGCAGCGTCACGCCGTCCCCCCGAAGAGGATCTTCGCGATGCGGAGGCCGAAGGGAGAGCGGCGGTTCGCCTGCGCCGCCTTGACGTACTTGTCGGCGGCGATCTGCTCGCTCACCGGCATCTGCTCGACGGTGCCCGAGTCGCCGGAGGCACGCGCGATCCCCGCCGCCGCGTTCTCTCGAATCGCGTCGGTGAGGTCAGTCGTCTGCGAACCGCTGGAGGTCGTCGCCATTCGCCGCGTCCGTGGCTGGCACCTCCCTCCGACGGCGACGGCGTTCCGCCTGCCGCCACGTGTTCACCGCGGTCGCCGCGTCGCGACCTTCGAGGTACGCGGCCCAAGCGACCTGCAGCGCGTCCGGGCGGTCAGCGCTCCACGTCAGCCGAAGCTCGAGCTTCAGCCGGCGGAGATTCGCGACCGGGGGGAGAGCATCCAGGGGGTACAGACAGCGGGCGAGCGAGAAACCGATCCTCTTCACCCCGAAGCGCGCAGGGCACGCTCGATCGTTCCACCGGCGGAGCGCTGCTCGGATCAGTTCGCCCGGGTCTTTCCGGGCGGTTCCGCGTCAGCCCCGGGCATGGCTTCATCGCCAATCGATTTGAGAATCGCATCGAGCCGCTTCGAGAGCGCGTTCTGACGCTCGGATGGGATGGTCAACTGAGTTGGGTAACAGGACTTGTCGCCGTAGAGGAGCGTAACCACGTCGCCGCCACTCGGCTGGCGAACCAACGAGAGCGTCCCGTCTGTGAATAGGATCGCGGCGCCCGAGTCACCGGCGCGTGCTGACGCTTGCATTCGCATCGACGCTTCATATTGGTAGCCAGCACGAATGAATCCAAGTCCGCCTGCAATGTAGAGGAAGAAGAGCACTGAGACTCCGCGGGTGAACAGCTCCAGCCTCGAGGTCTTAGCGTGCTGGCCGATCTCGGTTACTTGAACATGCAGCCTCCGCATCTCAGCCAAGAGCTCGACTCGCTCACTCTCCAACTCAGCAGAGCTGTGTGGTACCTGTAGCCGCCCGATTCCTGATCGCAACTCGGCCAGCAATTGGTGCTTCCGCTGCACTAGTCGGCCCGTTTGCCACCGATGAATTAGCGGCCCAAGGAGCCACACAAATGCCATGCTGGCTCCCCATACCAAGGTGCCCTTGGAGGTGAACGCACCAAACTCGATGATCGACAAGCCGCACGCGTAAAGAAATACGAGCGTCGACGCGATCCAGATCGCATACATCGACCCCCAAGCCAGTCGCGACACCTCAGTCCGTACGTTGAGGTTGTAGTAGAGCACAGCCACGGCGGCTGCGATCAGCAGCGGCGGCCAGCAAAACGTTATGAGTCGGAAAATGCCGGGATCGAACCAATGCGCCGATGCGGCGAAGAAGCTCATGTACCCCTGCAAATACACTCCAGCGACAACGTACCCAAACACTCCTAGTCCTGCAGCCACGTATGCGGGATGCCGCTGCAGGACTCCCTGCAGGAACGGTTCGAGCGGTTCGGCGGTGTTGACGTTGAGATCCTTCTCGACCAAAGTCACAGGCCCCTCCTATGCCACGAGGCTCTACGGGTTGTGGCGGCTGCCGCGACCTCAGCTGCCGGCCATACCTGCAACAGCGTTGAATTTGTATCACGCGTCGACACGGTGCTGCAGCTAACGCATCCGCTGAGTGCCGAACCGCTGAGATCACAACAGTCCGGCCCTTTGCTCATACGTCGTCACCCTCAACCCGCAGTGCCTGCACTCCCGCCGCCGTCTGATGCGGTTCTCAAGGCGCTGGACGTAAACGACGTACCAATGACAGCACCCACACCGCCTGCACGGGATGCCCTTCGGAGGGTCGCGCGGCGGCGCCGCGGCTGCGGATGGCGGCGCGGGCTCCGTCGACTTCGCGAGCTTGTTCGTCGCTTTCATCCCGCCATCGCTCGCTTTCTCGCCTGGAGTTCGGAGAGTCGGATCCGCCGCCGAACCGGCGCGGCGCCGTCGCCGACCGCGAGCTGTACCCCGCTCATGCTCGCCGCCACCGCCGATCCGACCAGGCAGTCGAAGAGGTGGTTGTCGAGGTTCGGCTGCTTCAATCGCCATTCGTCGACTCGTCGGCCTCGGGCCTCGACGGGCACGCGCTGCTCCGCGGTCACATGCTCGGCGAGCATCTGGTGCTGCTCGCGCGGAGCGGACCACAGGGACAGCGACGCGCGATCGCCCACGGGCGCGCGGAGCCGATCGGCCACGAACGACTTCCACCAGTTCGTGTCGTAGAGCACGTAGCGCACCGCTCGTCGGCCCGTCGAGGCGGGAATGCGCCAGTGGAGTCCGACCTGATCTCCACGCTGACGCCGGTAGTCGGCGAACTGCACGCTGCTGGCGCCGACGTAGCGGTCGTGCGTGGGATAGAGCACGTTCGCGAAGCCGACCTTCACCGCAGCGCGGCCGCCGAGTCCAGCACGTGTGGCGTGTTGGCAAGGGATCTGGATCCCCAATTCGGCACCGAGCCGTGTCGGTTCTCGACGGCAACGCGAGGAAAGGGCGACGCGGCGAACGCGCCGTGCGATTGGCTATCACTCATTCGCACCCACCGCCGAGAGAACCCAGCTGTGGCGTCTGAGCGACGCGTCCATCTCAGCGTCGCGCTGCCAACGCTCCACCATCGCGCCGACTTCTTTCCTCGACTCCTCTGACGCCGGATGAATGAGGCTAACAATCGCGCGGACGGCGCTCAGGGCACTGCGCTGGGACGCATCCTCCCAGCGCGCCATCGCCGCAAGGGCGGCAAGCCTCGACTTCTCATCGCGCACCATCGCTCGGTTGACGTCCGTGATGGTGCGATCCAACTCGCTGAGGAACGCTAGAAGAGACTTTTCGCGGCAAGTCGAGTCTTCCTTGAGGATCTGGTCCGCGAGTACCCGCTCCTCCGACGACAGGAAACGACTCAATGCGTCGCGCAGTTCCGCCGTCTCAAAGAGAGGCCGACCGAGATCGCCGTACGCAGCAGACAGAAACTCGCTCCGAAGCAGCGCGGTGGATTCCGGGGTCAACGTTGCCTCAATCGCGATCAGAAGTTCGCCTTGGAGTTCCGCCAAGCTGACCTCCGCCGCGAGTGCGGGGCGCGTACTGGCTGAGGCCTGGTGAAGAAACTCCACCTCGTCGAGCTGCGCCAATCTCGAACCCTTGGCCGACGCATGCATCCGTCCAGCGATCGCGGAGCGGCGCAACTCCAGCAACCTCGGCGCTGCGTCAATCACGATGCGCTTCGCGGTGGCGGGCCCGTCGGCATCCGCAAACCGCAGTTGTCCCGACAGTCCCCAGAAGATTCGGATGATGTCTGGCTTCGCCCGCGGCATGACAACGCAATTTGGCATCGCATTGACTTCGCGAAGGAGTCGCACCCACGCCACGAATTCCGAGTACTCGGCTTCGCGCCGCGCGCGATCGTCATCGCGCGCGTCTCCGAGCAGAATCTCGGTCAGCGATTGCATCTCACGATCGAGACAGGCAGCTACCGCTCGATCGCGGTCCTTCCACATTGCCGCGTAGCGCGCACGCCCCGCATCGCTCGGTGAGTGCAGATCGTCGACCGCGAGCTCCGCGCGAGCGTCCAGTCCATCGAAGTATTCACGACGGAACTCGAGCTGGGACGCGATCACGCGGCGGCCCCATTCCCGGAGCGCCGTCTGTCGCTCCGGGTCCTCGCCACAGCACCAGCCGATGAGTTCCACCTCTCGTTGCGTCAGTGCATTCGGCAGAAATAGTCCCACTCGAGATTTCGGGCTGGACACCGGCCCGCTGCCACTGGTGTCGGCCGGTCTCTCGAGGAGCGGCGGGACCTGTGAGATCCCCGAGGCCGTCACGAGGCATGCGAAAGCAATCCCGAGTAGTTGCCGGAGTCTCATTGAGCCACGCTCCGCTGTCATCCCACGCGCCGATGTCGGCAATTCTGCGCCGCAGGCGTGCTCAGGATTCTCGGCGAACTCCCGATCTGCGCGGGGATGGGTTCCACCGTCCGCCCGCTTCGCCGCCACCTCGTCGGTCTCCCACGAATACCGCCGCCGAATGTTGCCGAAAACTCCGGTCGCGGCTGCGAAGCCTCCGCGCGATTCCGTACTACCCTCTGGAGAGGTAGGCGCTCGGGACGCGCTGGCCGGAAAGGAGTGGCACCATGCGGACTCTCTGCTCAGGACGCCGGTTGAGCCTTCTCCTGTCGGCCGCGCTCGCGTTCGGCACCCAGACGACCCGAGTGTCGGCGGCGACGGACTCGCCCGAGAGTCCTTCGCCGCTCCCTCCGGTTCCCGGCCGCATCGTGCCGGACGATCGGCCTGCCCCGCCCGCGATTGCGCCATCCCGTCCGAGCGAGCCCATCCAGACGCCGGGACGACGCCCCGTCGAACCGGGTGTGCGCCCGCCGACGCTGCCGCGACCCAACGTGATGCCGGGCGAACGGCCTCACCCGAAGCCGATCGCTCCGCCGAAACTCACCCCTGGCGAGGGACCACCGCGCCGCCCGATCACGACGAACCCGATCGCGCCTCCGCGCTTCCCCGCTCCCGGGGGAGCCCCGGGCGTTCGACCGCCCAGCCAGCCCATCGAAGCACCGCATCTTCCCGGCCCCGGCGGACGTCCGGGCGATCGCCCTCCGGGGTCGCCGATCGCGCCGCCCTCACTGCCGTCGCCGGGTGGATCCCCGGGCGTGAATCCGCCGGGCACCCCCATCGCGCCGCCGCGACTCCCGGGTCCGGGTGGAACGCCGGGCGTCCGACCGCCGGGCCCGCCCATTGAGCCACCTCACCTTCCGGGCTTCGGCGGGTTGCAGTAGGCGAGCGTCCTTCTCGGGCGATCACCGACCTTCCCGCCGGCGTTCCGGTTTCGCGCCGTGCGAGTGCTATCGCGTCGAATCGGCCTCATGTCGTCTCGGCGCACGGACGCGCGACGCGCGTGCGGCTGTCCCACCGCCTGACGTGCGGACAACGGACCTTGATGCGCGAAAGCCGCCTTGCGCCAGATCGCGCGATTCGCACGGATCGGAATGCGCTTCACGCACAAGGGGTCATACATTTCCCCTGTCGCCCGCGCGCCGCGCGGCTGACGGTCGCGCTTTCCGCGAGGAGTTCGCCGTGAACATGCGTAGACACCCGATCGCCGCAGCCGGTCTCTTGACCGCGCTCGTCGGCCCCACTTTCATCATCAGCCCGTCGCTGGCCCAAGCGGATCGCGCTGGCGGCGACGCGTCACCAACCGTGGTGGCAGATCGTGGCGGATTCGCATCGCCGTCGCGCGGCGGTGGCGGCGGCTTCCCGAGTGGCCCGGGCATCGGTTCCCCCGCGGGTCGTTCCGCACCAATGATGCCGAGCGCCCGACCGAGCATTCCGTCGATGCCGCGAACTGTCTCGCCGGCCGTTCGAAGCGTCCCAACGATTCGCCCGAGCGCACCGACTTCGGTCGCGCCGACGGTGACGCCAGCGTCCAAGCCGGTCGCGCCGTCCGCAGATGTGCCAGTTCGCACGACGCCCGCCGTCGCGCCGCCGTCGCGCCCTTCCGCGCCGCCGTCGACACCGAGTGCACGCCCATCCGCGCCGCCATCGACGCCGAGCGTGCGTCCATCGACGGCGCCGAGCACCGTCCCAACCGTTCGTCCAAGCGCACCGGCCACGTCGAAGCCGGTGACGCCCGGCCTCGGCACTCGTCCCAGTCTTCCGTCGAGGCCGACCTCGCCGTCGGCTCCGAGCGTGAGCCCGGGCACGCGCCCCCCGCTGCCGACAGCGACGAAGCCGAACGCGACGGATCCGACCGCACGACCTTCGATTCCCGACTCGCGGCCGCGCTCGCGCGCTCCTGGCCTCGCCCCCGGCGCGACCGCCGCAAAGGCGCCGAGCAGCGTCGGCGCCGTCGGCAACAGCAAGGCGGCGATCGCGAACGCCGATCCCGAGCGACGGCGCGCCAAGCTGTGGAGCGACACACGCAAGTCGATGGCTCAAGGCGTCACGCAGCGCGACATCATCTCCACGAACGGATCCGGCGTCGCGAAGTCGAACATCACGTCGAAGAACCTCGGCGGTGTTAGTCTCCAACCGACCCAGGCGACCGGGACCTTCAACACCCGCGTGGTGAACAACCGCACCGTCATCAACAACAACACGACGGTCAACTACATCACGAACGTCGGCTACGCCAACAACTGCTGGAACGGGGGCTGGAATGGCGGCTGGGGCTGCCGCCCCGTCTACGGCCCGGGCTCCTGCTGGTCGACGTGCGGCGGCTCGAGCGGCTGGTCGTTCGGCGTCGGCTTCGGCACCGGCGCGTTCTCGTTCGGCTTCTTCTACGGCGCGAACAACGCACCGCTCTGCTCGAGCTGGTGCAATCCGTGGTGGGACGGCTGGAGCGGCTTCGTCTCGGTGGGATGCTGGCCTTCGTGGGGCTGGTGCCGCCCGTGCTGGTCGCCGTGCGGCGGCCCGTGGTGGTCGAACTATGTTGTGTACACCGGGTACCCGACGTGGTGCGTGCCCGTGTACTCGTACACGCCGATCTGCGCCGTCCCGAGCGTCTCGTACGTCAACTACTACGTCGATGACCCGGCGCCCGCGGTCGCGGTGACCACCGCGCCGGCGATCGCTTCGGCGCCTCCGTCAGTCATCACCGGCGTTCCGTCCGCTGCCGTCGCGACGAGCGCGGCCGAGAGCGAGGCATGGGACCTCTTGAGTAACGGCTTCCCGCGCAGCGCCGGCGAATCGTTCGCCCGCCTCAACGATGCGGACCCCGGCAACGTTCGAGCTCTCGCCGGCTACGGGATCGCGCTTGCCATGCTCGACGACATCCCGGCCGCCGCAACGGTTCTTCGCAACGTCGCCGCGGCCGACCCGAACGCGATCGCGATGCTTCCGATCGGTCCGAGTCTGCGGCAACGCATCGAACTGCTCGAGAACAGCGCCGAAGTCGCATCGCGACAGGCGTCGACCGCGCGAGACGCGCTGTTCGTGCTGGCCACATGGCGCACCGCGCTCGGGCAGTACTCCGAGGCGCACTTTGCGTTGGTGATCGCGCAGCAGCAGGGCGACTCGTCGGCCGGCGCCGCGGCGTTGCGCGGCTGGCTCGACACGCGACTCGGGCCGCGGGCCTGACACTCGATCGACGACCCACGAACTTTGACGGAGCGGACACCGACTCGTGTCCGCTTCGTTCATTTTGGCGCTTACGGTGTCCAGGCGCCGAGCAGCATCGCGAGATCGTCCGCGTCAACGACGCCGTTCGCGCTGAGGTCAGCGCTCCCCGGGCCGCCCCATTGGCCCAGCAGGATCGAGAGATCGGCGGCATTCACCTTCTGATCGCCGGTCACGTCGCCGAACACGGGCGGAACGTAGGTGACGGTAAGGATCGGCCTCGTGATGCCCTGCGTCTCGTGCGCGTCGAACCGCTTCACCGATTGCAGCGTCGTTTCGTTCCCCTGTACCAGCCAGCCAAGGTTCGTCGCCGGCGCGTTGACCCACGACTGCACATCGGCCACGAACTGCGCGGTCGAGTTCCAGGTGTAATACCCGACCGTTGTCACGCTCCGGCTCGCGCTCACCGTCGAGACGAAATCGCCACCGGGCGTGTTCCAGAAGACGTTGGGATACGAACGGTGCAGCCACGTCGCGTCGCCGGGTTCCGACTCTGCTCCCGCACCGCCGAACGCGAACGACGCGCCTTCGCCGAAGGAGTTCGTCAGTCGCTTCAGCGAGACCGTGGACGACAACGTGTTCCCCGTCTTCGAGCAGTACAGCTTGAGCGTGACGGACTGAATCGTCGAGCCGGCGGGAATCGCCGAGACGTCGAACCTGATCACGCCGCGTCGAATGGTTCCGCCGCCGTTCACACCGACGCGCCCGACGTAGAAGTTGTAGGCAGCTCCGAGGGACCAAGCGCCGTCGGGATCCTCGATGAGCGTGTTGTCGGCGACGGACGTCACGGCCAGCGTGTCGGCGCTTGCCAGCGACGCACAACCGAGGAGAAGAACGGCAGTCAGTGGAATGGTTCGCATGAGGTGAAACTCGCCCCGCAGCAAGCGACTGATACTCAACTCCAAGCGCCGAGTAGGATCGCGAGATCCGCGCCATCGACGATACCGTCTCCGTTGAGATCAGCGCTACCGGCGGTTCCCCACTGCCCGAGCAGGATCGCGAGGTCCGCGGCGTTCACGACGCGGTCGCCGTTCAGGTCGGCCGGATTGCCCGCGGCGTTCACCGTGACCGAAAGCGTCAACGTCAGGAGGCTCGTCGACGCGCCGGGGATGTCCTGATCGCTCGTGCTGATCGTTACGTTGCGCGAATACACGCCCGGCGTCGCACCCCTGCCCTCAAACGCGAACTGCAGCACGCCAGGCGAACTGCCAACGCCGGTTTGCAAGCCACCGAGATAAGTGAAGCGTCCGCCGAGCCCCGCCACGAAGTCGAGGTCGAGGAGCGCCTGATTCGCGTCGAAGAGATAGTTGTAGATGGGCACCTCGAGCGTCAGTCCAGCGCGCCCTTCAGACACTTCGCTGCCGACCGTCGTCGCGTTCACGTCGGCGCCGCCGCTGAAGGATGCGTTCGCAGCCCGCACGACCTGGCCGTTCGTCGGCAACAGTTGCAGCGCGCCCTGCGTCGCCTCGGAAAGCGCCGACACGACCGCGCTGCCGGAGACGAACCCGACGTTCGCGGTGTTCACGGGAAGGGCGACCAACGCACCGCTTGGCGCCGTCGGCGCAGTCCCGGTGAACAGTCCGCTGAGTGCCCCCGTCCCCTGCACCTGATAGTCGAGCGGGTCGATCCCGATCGGCAATCCCGCAGCGATGTTCTGGATCTGCACGTTCACGGCGTAGGTCGCGCCCTGGATCACCTTGCCGAAGTTCCCGGTGACGGAAGCGCTCATCACGGCGGGAATCTGATAGTCGGCAACGACAGGAATGTGATCGGTCGCCGCGAAGAGCGCGTCGGCCAGCGCGTTCGAGCGCGCGAGATCACCGGGGTAATAGAAGTTGTTGCCGGAGTTGATTGCGAGGTTGTAGTGCTGGCCGTCGTTGCCGAAGCTTCGATACGTGCCCGGAATGATCGAGAGACCGCTGCCGTCCTGGAACTCCGCCGTCGAGATCTGAAAGTCGAAGCGATCATCCATCCCGCCGCCCACGAGTCCATCGGTCGAGACGTCGCGCGGCGACTGCGAGTGCTTGATCGCGTTCGCGCTGCCGGCCCACGACCCGGTGCCCAGCGGATCGAACGCTTGCCCGTTGCCGTCGGACAAGAACTCGCCATAGGCCGGCTCGGCGTTCGAGTAGAGGTTGTAGTCGCCCGCGTAAATGATGTGCGTGCCCTGCGGCAGCGCGTCGGAGTTGGCGCGAATCGTCTGCGCGCCGGTGAGTCGCTGCGTCTCGTTCGACGAACCCATGCTGGCCTTGAGGTGACTTCCGTAGACGTAGAAGCGAGCCGCCGGACTCGAGTAGCCGACGAGCTGCAATTGCCAGCGATCGGTCTTTCGGCCTGCGCCGGTGACGAGATCGATGTGCGAGCCGGCGATCTCGGTCAGCAGGCTCGAGCGATAGAACATCGCCTCGGCGCCGCCGAAGGAGTCCTCGTCAGACGAACTCGTGTAGGTAGCCCGGGTGTAGGTCACGCCGGGAATCGACGAGTTCAAGATCGCCTCCAACTGGTCGATCTTTGTCGACGCGACCTCCTGAAAGACGAGAACGTGCGGCGCGACGGCAAAGCCCGGCTTGTCGTCGGCGGCCAGCGCCGCGAACACCGCCTGCAGCGCCGCGGGATCCCCCTTGATCTGTGCCACGTTGTAGTTCACGACGCGCATCTGCGCGTTCGCGTGCGGCGCGAGCCAAGCGGCGATCGATGCCGCGGCGAGCACCGCGACGCGAGGGATTTCGTTCATACGTTCGTTCTCCCCGAGACCCGAGCGGGACGCCGCCGAGGATCAATCTATCCCTCAAAGCCGCGACGAGGAAGCAGGAACCCTCCCACGATCGAGCGCCGACCGTGAACCGTCGTCGTCGCAGTCCGGTATAACGGCTCCTCCCTCGGACAGCGGGACGCTCGCGCACTTCACGATTCTGCGCCGCGCGTCTCGACTGCCTCTGCCACCTGCCGGAGCAACCCATGCGTCTCATCGTCGCCGCGATCGCGGCAGTCCTCGTCAGTCCCGCGCTCGCCCAGAGCGTCGAAGTCGAAACGCTCACCCTCGACAACGGCATGAAGTTCCTGCTCGTGCCGCGCCACGAACAGCCGAACAGCATCGCCGCGGGCTGGCTCGCAAAGGTCGGCAGCGTGAACGAGCGTCCCGGCATCACGGGCATCAGCCACTTCTTTGAACACATGATGTTCAAGGGCACCAACACGATCGGGACGCGCGATCCGCAGCGCGACGCCGACTACCGCGCGCAGCAGAAAGCGATTCGCGACGAGATCAACCGGGTCACCTGGTCAGAGCAGTATCACCGGTACTTCGCGGGCGAGATCGACGACCCGTGGGATCCGGCGAACGACACGGCACAATTGAAGCAGTTGCGCGCCGAGCTCAAGTCGCTGATGAACGCGCAGCAGGGCAACGCCTTCGGCGACGAGATCGCGGCCATGAAGGCCCAGCTCGCCCGCACCGACACGGCGACGGCCGAAGGCAAGCTCAAGGCGTCGAACCTCCGCACCGAGATCGATCGACTCTCGTCCGAGGCGAAGAGCAAGGCGTCGATCGTGAAGGACGAGTTCGACCAGATCTACACGAAGTCCGGCGCGTCCGGCATGAACGCGTTCACCAGCTACGACATGACGTTCTTCTTCGTGAACGTCCCGAGCAACAAGTTCGAGCTGTGGGCGTGGATGGAATCCGATCGCCTGAACGACAGCGTGTTCCGCGAGTTCTACTCCGAGCGCGACGTCGTGCACGAGGAGCGCCGACTTCGCACTGAAAGTACGCCGACGGGCATCTTCGAAGAGCAGTTCGATTCCATGTTCTGGATCTCAAGCGGCTACTCGTGGCCGGTGATCGGCTGGCCGAGCGATCTCAACTCGTACACCACCGAGGAAGCAGAGCGCTACTGGGACCTGTTCTACCGTCCGAACAACCTCGTCGGCGTCGTGGTCGGCGACTTCAATCCGTCCGACATCAAGCCGGTCATCCAGCAATATTTCGGCCGACTCAAGCCGAGCAAGCAACCGCCGCCGCCGGTCGTCACGCTTGAGCACGCTCCCGTCGCCGAGATGCGCATGGTCGCGGAAGTCGAAGCGCAACCGTCGGTGGAGATCCGCTGGCACACCGTCCCGTTCCGCCACAAGGACAGCTACGCGCTGCGCATCCTCGCGGACATCCTGAACGGTCGTACGGGGCGCCTCTACAAGTCGATGATCGAGGGCGACTCGCTCGCTTCGAGCGCGCGTGCGGGCCTCGACGAGCGCAAGTACGCGGGCGCGTTCGCCATCGAAGCGGAGACGAAGGGCGATGCGACGCCGCAACAGCTCGAAGCGCTGATCGCCGCGGAGGTGGAACGGCTCAAGAAGGAGCCGGTCTCCGAGCACGAGCTGCAGAAGGTGAAGAACCAGATGGCGGCGGATCAGTACCGCCGACTCCAGAACAACTTCTTCCTCATGGTTCAGCTCGCCCGTGCCGAGGCGATGGGCGGATGGGACGAGATCAACGCGGCGCAGGCGAAGCTCGACGCCGTCACCGCCGCGGACATCCAGCGGGTGGCACAGAAATACCTGCGAAAGGAGAACAGCGCGGTCGCGACCTATCTCCGCAAGCAAGGCGCCGCCGCGAATGCTGCGCCGGAAGACCCCGAGTTCGCCAAGCTGCCGCCGCAAATGCAGGCCGGCCTCAAGCAGGCGCTCAAGCAGCTCGCGGCCGAGACCGACGCCGAAGGACTGAAGCAGGCGCTCGCGCAGATGAGCGAGCGCGCGAGCGCGGTGTCGGAGCAGATGCGGCCGGCGTTTGAGTACATGCGCAAGAAAATGCAGGAGCGCATCGAGCAGCTCGAGAAAAAGTGATCAGCGACGCGCCCGACCATTAGAAGACCGGACCAACACTCATGCACACGATCCTGAATCGACTCTCGCGCGCCGCCCTCGCATTGGCCGTAGTCGCGGCGACGTTCGCGCCGCACGCCGTCCTCGCGGACATTCCTCCTCGTCCTGAGAACCTGACATTCGCACCGCTGAAGTTCGATCCGCCGTCGGCGAAGGACTATCGGCACGTGCTCAAGAACGGCACCGTCGTCTATCTCGCGCCGAGCAGCGAGTTTCCCTTGGTTTCGATCGCGCTGACCTTCAAGGGCGGAAGCTACCTCGATCCCGCGGACATGCCGGGCCTCGCGGCGATGACCGCGGCGCTGATGCGCACCGGCGGAACCACGTCGATCAAGCCGGCCGACCTTGACGAGCAGATCGACTTCCTCGCCACGCGAATCAGCGTGTCCGCGAGCGATACCTCGGTCACCGCGTCGATGAACACGCTCAAGAGCAACCTCGACGCGAGCCTCGCGATCTTCATGGACATCGTGCGGAATCCGGGCTTCGACGACGCCCGCCTCGCGCTTCAGAAGGCGACGGCGCTCGAGGGCCTCAAGCAGCGGAACGACTCGGCGGATCAGGTCGCGTCGCGCGAGTGGACCGCGATCATCTACGGCAGGGACCACTTCGAAGCCCGCGAGATGACGAAGGCCGCGCTCGACGCGATCACGCAGGAGCGACTTCGCGAGATGCACGCCCGCGTGTTTCATCCGAACAACGTGATCGTCGCGGTCACCGGCGACTTCGAGCCCAGCGCGATGCTCGCGAAGCTCGAACAGGCCTTCGCGGGCTGGACGAACGGGGAGCCGATCCCCGATCCGCCGGCGCCGACGGCGCAGATCAAGCCCGGCGTCTATCACATCGAGAAGGACATCCCCCAAGGCAAGGTGTTCATCGGGACTCGCTCGATCACCCGCGACGATCCCGACTTCTTTCCGATGCTCGTCATGAACGAGATCCTCGGCGGTGGCGGCTTCTCCAGCCGCATCATGCAGAGCGTTCGCTCGAACGAGGGACTCGCCTACAGCGCGGCCTCGAACTTCGACCCGAACGTGTGGTACCCGGGCCAATTCGCCGCGTTCTTCGAGAGCAAAAGCCCGACCGTCGCGCTCGCGATCAAGCTCATCGATGACGAGTTCCGTCGCATCCGCCGCGACCCGGTCACGGCGGAGGAACTCGAAACGATGAAGAAGTCGTTCGTCGAGTCGTTCCCGCAGACCTTCGCCAGCAAGGACGGGATGCTCCGCATCTTCGTCAGCGACGAGTGGACGCATCGTCCCGACGGCTACTGGAACACGTTCCGCGACAAGGTGAATGCGGTCACCGCCGAGGACGTGCAGCGCGTCGCGGAGAAGTACCTCGATCCCGACAAGATGGCGATCCTCGTCGTCGGCAGGTGGAACGAGATCTACGAGGGCAACGACCGTGCGAGCATGCGCACGGTGTTCAACGGCCAAGTGGAACACCTGCCCCTGCGCGATCCGCTGACGCTCGAACCCATGAAGTGAGACGGATCGTGTTTGCTCCACGCGATCCACGATCTCACAAGACGGCGGAATGACCAGAGCGAGTGTGCGCCCGGAGGGCGCTGCCGAGCGCTCGAATTGGGATGATCGGGCGAAATCGGTTCCGCCGAAGCCTCGGGCAGCAACGAGAGCACACCGGCGTCGCGTCACGCGGCGCCGGCACTGTTGCGCGCTTCACGTCCCGGTCAGCGCGTCGCTCGCTCCGGCCCGGGCTTTCGCATGATGAAGAGATAGTTGAACCCGCGCAGGAAAAAGTTTTCCGCTTCCGCCGCCTTGTGCCAGTTGCCCCGGCCGAGCTTTTGGTTGTGCCGAACCACCACGACGATGTCGACCGGTTCGAATCGGCGGCGCATGCGCGCGAACAGCTCGAACCCAATGGGCATGAACGTGCCCTCGCCGGGCCCGCCGCCGCGCCGCTTGCGCCACGAGTCGCTGACGTAGAGCCCCATGAATCGTCCGGGCTTGAGCACGCGGTCGATCTCGGCGATGACCTTCTCCATCGCGCTGAAGTACGCGGCGCCGCGATCGGCGCCCGCCGCGTCGAGCTTGCCGATGCAGCGCGGATCGTCGGAGTAGTCGATGTGCGTCGAGTACGGCGGATCGATGAAGACGAAGTCCGCGCTGGCGTCGGGAAGCGGAATCGAGCGAGCGTCAGCCCGCACGATGTCCTTGCGCGTCGGCGAGAGGTCGAAGCCTTTCCCGTTGCGCTTGAGATCCGCCGCGACGTCGAGCGTCGTGCCGCTGCCGCACATCGGGTCGACGACGACGTCGCCCGGGCGCGTATAGCGCATCAGGAGTTGCCAAATCACCCACGACGGCGTTGCGCCGGCGTAGTTCTTGTCTCCCTGCATGAAGCGCGTGCGTCCCTCGGCGACCTCCTCGGGAGTGAGGTCGCGGTCGCTGGTGTAATGCTGGCTGGGGTACTCCCACAGCGTGGTCGTGAGGATGCCGAGCTTCGGCCGCTGCGACGGTCGCATCGGCTTCGGACCGCCCGGCTTCTCGCGCGGGACGTCGGGATCGCGGGCCGCGAAGAAGTCGCGCTTCTTGGGAGGTCGGCTCTGCGGAGAGGACATGGCGCGAGCGTATGCGATCAGAGGCGGAGCGCGCCGCGGCTGTCGCCGAAGCGATCGAGCGACACGCCCATGCGCGCCGCCAGCGACACGAACAGGTCACACAGCGGTGGATCGCCGTCCACGCGCCGCAACGTCCCGTGCGCTGCCGTGAGTCCCTCGTTCGCGCCCCCCGCCAGGACGATGGGCAGATTCCGGTGATCGTGCGCGTTGCCGTCGCCGATCGCGCCGCCGTAGAGAAGCATCGTCGAATCAAGCAGCGATGCGCCGTCGCGATCGCGCTCCTCGATCAGTCGATTGATGAGGTACGCGCACTGTTCGCTGTGGTGCCGGTTGATCGCGGCGAACTTCTTCAGCTTCTCCTCGTTGCGGTCGTGGTGGCTCACCTCGTGATGACCGTCGCGCACGCCGATCGCCGGATACGGGCGATTCGAGCCTTCGTTGGCGAGCATGAACGTGGCGACGCGGGTGAGATCGAGCCGGAACGCGAGCACCAGGAGATCCATCATGAGCCGCGCGTGCTCGTGCCATTCGCCCGGGACGCCGGCGGGCTTCGCCGGCAACCCTTCCGCGGCGGGATCGCGCTCGCTGCGCTCCGCGAGATCGACGCGGCGCTCGATGGCCCGCACGCCCTCGAGGTACTCGTCGAGTTTGCGCCGATCGGCGCCGCCGAGCCGATCGCGCAGCCGCGCCGCCTCGTCGCGGGCGCCGTCGAGGATGCTCTTGCGCGACGCGAGTCGAAGCCCGCGCGCCGTCGCGGTCTCGCCTTCGGGCCCGAGTGCGAACAGGCGCTCGAACAGCACGCGCGGATCGTGTTCCTTCGCCATCGGCGTGTGCGGTCCGCGCCACGCGATGTTCGCGGAGTACGCGCACGAGTAGCCCGAATCGCAGTTGCCCGCGGTCATGCCTGGCTCGAGTCCGAGCTCGAGCGAATCGAAGCGCGTGCGACCCGCGAGTTCGCGGGCGATCGCCTGATCGATCGACACGCCCGCGGTGATATCCGCGCCCGCGGTCTTCAACGGATGCGCACCGGTGAGGAAGCACGCGGCGGATCGAGCGTGGTCGCCCGGACCGTCGCCTTGCGGTTCGGCGTTTACGTGCGCGAGACCGCCGATCACCGTCAGTCGCGATGCAACCGGCCGGAACGGCTCGAGGCTCGACGGCAGGGCGTCGAGCGCGCCGGGGCTCGTCGGGAACCACTCCGCGCGGTTGACGCCGTTGGGGAAGAAGACGAACGCCGTGCGCTTGGGACCTGCGCCCGCGCCGCCAACCGACGCAAGCGCTCGCGCGCCTGGCTCCATCGCCTCAAGCCACGGCAACGCGAGTGCGCAGCCGACGCCACGGAGCAGCGCGCGACGCGAGATGCGAATCACGGCGTGTCCTTCATCGCGTTGCCTCCTGAGCCGCCGCCCGCAACCGGAAGGCGTCCGACTCGACGATCGCCGCGAGCGCGTCGGCGAGCGAGGATTGTGGCGTGAGATGCCGGGCCATGCTGTCCACCACGGCATCATCGGCTTCGGTCATCGGTCGACCAAGCGCGTAGACGAAAAGATGGCGTACGACCGACCGCACGAGGGCAGGGTCGTCGGACAGCATCGCCGACAGCTCTCGCGGCCCGTTCACGTGCCGACCGCCGGGAAGATCGGCGGTCGCGTCGATGGCGTCGCCTTGCTCCGCGAAGCGCTCGCGGCCGACGGCGTCGAGCGTCTCGAGCGCGAGACCGTACGAATCCATTCGCTGGTGACACGCGGCGCAGGCCGGATCAGCCCGATGTCGCGCGAGCAGCTCGCGCATGCTCGTCGCCCCGGCCGCAGCGACCTTGTCCGGCAGCGGCGGCACGCCGGGTGGCGGCGGCGCCGGCGGCGCGTCGAGCAACGCATCGAGCACCCACTTGCCGCGCTTCACCGGACTCGTGCGCGTCGGATTGCTCGTGGCGACCAGCATGCTGCCGTGGCCCAGAATCCCGGGCACGCGGCGGTCGCCGATGTGGACCAGGCGCATCCAGTCGCCGTCGACGCCGTCGATGCCGTAGTGCCGCGCCAAGCGATCGTTCAGGTACGTCCAGTCCGCGATGAGCAACTCGCGCAGCGGACGTCCCTGCCGGAGCATCCGGTCGACGAAAAGCGTCGTCTCGGCCTTCATGTCGCGTAGAAGCGCCGGGTCGACGCCGGGAAATCGCCGCGCGTCGGGTTGCCGCTCGTCCACGTTGCGGATGAGCAGCCACTGCTGTCCGAAGTTTTCCGCGAGCGCAAGCGATCGCGGATCGTCGAGCAGCCGAGAGAGCGCAGCGCGGCGTCCGTCGCGCGAACGCAGTTCGCCGCGCCGCGCCGCCTCGAAGAGCTCCGCGTCAGGCATCGAACTCCAGCACGCGTAGCTGAGTCGCGTGGCGATCTCGTAGTCGTCCAAGGCGCGCACCGCGGCGCCGTCCGCGGGATCGGCTTCGACTCGGAAGAGAAACCGCGGATCGACGAGCGCAGCGGTGAGCGCAGTGCGGGCGACGAGCGGCCACGCCGCGTCAGACGGAACCGCGCGGCGGACGCGCCCGACAAATTCAGTCACCTCCGCATCGGTCGGCGGCCGTCGGAACGCGCGGCCGAGAAGGGAGAGTGAGAAGGCGTCGAGCGTCGGCGCCCGGCCCGCGAGCGAGAGCGCTTCGCGCGTCGGCGTCGCCGCGTCCAGCGGCCCGATGATCGTGATGCCGAGCACGTGCAGGTTCCGATCGCGCCGGCCCTCGGGCAGGTCCTCGCGATAGAAGTCGTTCAGGAACTCGACGGCGACGTCGCGTCGGCCAATCTCGAACGTCACTTCACACGTTCGCTCGCCGGGCGATTCACGCTTCTCCGGCAGGTCGAAGTATTCGATGCGCTCCTTGCCGATCTTGACAGCGATCTTCACCGGCTCCGGGCCCGCCTGGTCGCCGAATCCGTTCACTCGAATTCGATAGCGCCCTCCGCGCGGCGCGTCATATGCGACCGACGCCTCACCCGCGGACCAGACGACCGCCTCGTGCGCCATCGCGCGCCCCCCGGACCGCACGACGAGCTGCTCGCCCGCGAACTCGCGCTCCGTCGGCGACAAGACGTCGGGCCATGCGCGCAACGCCGCCCGCTCGGCGATGTCGAGGTACTTCTCGAGCAGCGTCGGCGCCATCGAGAGGACATCGCCGATCTGGTCGAAGCCCTCGCCGACGTCGTCGGCCGGGAGCGCGCTCGCGACGTCGACATCGACGCCGATCAGGTCGCGCACGGTGTTGCGGAACTCGACGCGGTTCAGCCGCCGAATCGTCGGTCGGCCTGGCGACGCCCGGGCTGCGCGCTCGTCGAGCGCAGCGTTGAGATAGGCGACCGCCGCCGCGTACGTCTCGGCGTCCGGGCGTTCCTTGCCCGGCGGCGGCATGTCGCCGCGCCGCAATCGGTCTCGCATTGCGCGAAGGACGGCGGCGCGGGCCTCACGCCCGTCGCCGATGTTCGTCATGTCGAACTGCCCCTTCGGACGATCGCCGGAGTGACAGTGCAGGCAGTATTCGCCGATCACGGAATCGAACGACGTGGTCGCCTGGTCCGACGGCGCAGACTCGGCGCGCGACACGATCGGCACCGCGAGTCCGAGGCTCCACGCCGCGACGAGCGACAGCGCCTGCAACATGAATCCATCATGCGGGCGCGAGCCTCCGAAGGCAACGACACGACACCGAATCGACGTCGCGTCGTCGAGCGCTACCGGACTCGCGATCGCGCGGTCGACCGCACCGATCGCGACTGGGAAGTAGCGCGCGACGATTCGACGAGTGGTGATCGTCGTTGCGACTGTGTTGCAGCGACGATTGCTCCGATGCAGCGCGCGTTGCCGCCGTCGACGTAACCGCACCCGTACTATCGAGACCAATGACTTCGATCGCAGTTAGTCCGCCCGCGCCCTCCGCCGACGTCGAGCGCCGCTCCCCGGCGGCGTCGGCGTTCTTCGTGCCGGTCGCGGGCGCGATCGCGCTCGTCGCGGGGTTCGCCCTCGAGTCGTTTCACGCTCCGGCGCTGACGTGGCTCGCGTGCTACGCCGCGTGCATGGCGGTCACCGGCGTCGCGCCGACGATCGCCGGACTTCGTCAGGTCGCTCGGCTTCGACTGGACATCGACTTTCTGATGATCATCGCGGCCATCGGCGCCGCGATCGTCGGTGAAATCGCCGAAGGGTGTCTCCTGCTCGTCCTCTTCGCGCTCGGGCACGCGCTCGAACGTCACGCCATGGGACAGGCGCACAAGGCGATCCACGCCCTGGGCCAGCTCGCGCCGCGCACGGCGCGCCGGCGCGACGGTACGGCCGAGCACGAGGTGCTCGTCGAGCAACTCGCCATCGGCGACGTCGTCGTCGTGCGACCCGCGGAACGACTTCCCGCTGACGGCGCGGTGATCGAGGGCGATTCTGACGTCGATCAGAGTCCGATCACCGGGGAGAGCGCGCCGATTGCGAAGGCGCCGGGCGACCAGGTGTTCGCCGGAACGCTGAACGGCGACGGCGCGCTGGTCATCGAGGTGCGGAAGCTGGCGTCGGAGAGCACCATGGCCCGCATGGCCCGGCTCGTCGCCGAGGCCGAGTCGCAGAAGGCGCCGACGCAGCGCCTCGCCGAACGGTTCACGCGGGTGTACGTGCCGTGCGTCGTCGTCGCGACGGTGCTGATGATCGTGGTGCCGCCGCAGATCGGCTGGCTCTCGTGGCACGATGCGTTCATGCGGGCGATGACGCTTCTCGTCGGCGCGTCGCCGTGCGCGCTGGGCCTGTCGACGCCGGCCGCGATCCTCGCGGCCGTCGCCCGCGCGGCGCGCCAAGGCGTGTTAATCAAGGGCGGCGCGCACCTCGAGCGACTCGGCACCGTCGTCGCGGTCGCGATGGACAAGACCGGCACGATCACCACGGGCAAGCCGGTCGTCACTGACGTCGTCGCCCTCGACGGCAGCGAGAGCGAACTCCTGTCGACGGCCGCGTCGGTCGAGTCGCGGTCGATGCACCCGCTCGCACGCGCGATCGTGGCGGCGGCCGCGAGTCGCGGCATCGCTCCGAGCGAAGTCGTCGCGCCCGAACAACGGCAAGGCAAGGGCATGGTCGCGACGATCGACGGCCAGCGCGTCACGCTCGGCAGCATTCGGGCGTTCGACGGCGTGCATGCGCCGGCCCCGAGCGCCGTCGTCGTCGAGACCGCCGCACGGCTCGAGGCCGCGGCTCGCACCGTGGTCATCGTCGAGCGCAGCGGCCGATTTCTCGGAGCGCTCGGGCTCACCGACCGACCGCGCCCCGAGGCCCGCGATGCGTTCGCGCTCCTGCGCACGCGCGGCGTGAAGAGCATCGCAATGCTGACCGGCGACAACCGTCGTGTCGCCGAAGCCGTCGCGAAGCAGGTCGGCGTGGACCGCGTCGAGGCCGAGCTCATGCCGGAGCAGAAGATCGATCTGGTCCGCTCGATCGAACGCGAGATCGGGCCGGTGGCGATGATCGGCGACGGCGTGAACGACGCGCCGGCGCTCGCCAGCGCGACGGTCGGCATCGCGATGGGCGCGGGCGGCACCGATGTCGCGCTGGAAGCCGCGGACGTCGCGCTCATGAACGACGACCTGCGCAAGGTGCCGTTCGCGCTCGGCCTGAGCCGCGCGGCGCGGAGCGTCATCATCCAGAACGTATCGATCGCGATGGGAGTCGTCGTACTGCTGGTGGTCCTCGCCAGCGCTGGCCTCGTGCCGATGCCGATCGCGGTCGTCATGCACGAAGGCAGCACCGTGGTGGTCGTGCTCAACGCGCTGCGGCTGCTTCGCTATCGCGCGATCGCCTGACGAGCCAAGGACGACGTGCAAAAAGAAAAACAGGAGGCAAGCCCCGTCGCTCGCCTCCTGAACGATGCCTTCTGCTTGGATGGGAGCGTCAGAAGGTGAGTTGGACCTGCGACCGGATCACGAACTGCCCGTCGCTCGTGGCGGAGTTGTTCGCCGTCGCATCGGAGTTCCAGTTCGCGCCGCTCGACGCGAAGTCCCCGACCGGATTCATCGCGTATCCGAAGTCGGTCGTGAACTTGATGTCCTTGTTCGACGAGCCCATCGGATAGAAGTTGAATCCCACCGTGATGAGGCTCAGTTCCTCAAGCGTCGCAAGCCGGCAGCCTGCGGCAGTGCGGAACTGGTCGGTGTCGGTGTTGCCGAACTCGTAGCGTGCGAACACTTCGACGTCGTCCCAGACGAAGTAGCCGCCCTGCACCAGGAAACCCCACTGCTCGGCCGTGCTCGACGAGCCGCCGGAACGGGTGACGACCGGCCACGCGAGATTGACCTCGCGATAGACGCCGTAGGCGAAAAGATTGGCGCCGCCGAAGTCGACAGTCACGTCGGCCGTGACACCCCACATGCTCGTCGGCAGCGTCGCGGTCGTCGGCGTCGGACGAATGCTCTGCCCCATCGCGCCGACGCCGAAGAGCAATCCAAACTCCTCGCCGCGGTAGCTGGTCAGATCCTTGAACTGCTTCCATTGCCCCGCAGCCTTGAACTCGGCGCGGCCCGCGAAGGCCCAGTTCGTGTCGTTGGTCTGGTAGTCGGTGAGATACGAGCCGTTGTAGTTCGCCGCGATTGCCGCGTTGGTGACGGGGCTCGTCGCGTTCGCGCGGAGTCCGTCGCCGTAGAACCCTTGCAGCTTGAACATCTCCTGCTCCCACTCGAGCTGCACGCCCTGGGAGAACTTGGTGCTGAACACGTCGTTCAGCAGCGAGCGTTCGACGGCGAGCTGCGCTGCGCTCGAGACGAGTTCCTCGCGAAGGAAGGGCGCCTTGAACTGACCGGCCCTCACGGCGAGACCGTTCTCGAACGCCTTCTGCACCCAGATGTCCTCGATCGAGCCGTTGACGGACGCGCTGCCGAGCGACGCGCTCTGCCCCGACGGGAAGTTCGTCGTCGACAACGTCACGCTCTGTCGATTGAACACGGGCTTGATCTCGAACGTCAGCGACGGATCGATGATGTGGCCGCTGAAGGTGAGCTTGGCGCGCCGCACCTCGAAGCCGTAGTTGGCGTCCGTGCCGCTCGCCGAGCCGCTCGCGAGCGTCCCGCTCGGAACATCGCGGAAGTCACCTGCCCAGCGGAACTGGATCTGGCCCTTGATGTTCAGGCGGAACGAGCCGTCGGGACTCGCGAGGAAGAAGCCCTTGTTCCACCCGGCGGTCGCACCGTCGGCCTGGAGACTGGCTCGCGTGTCCGCGTCGGCCAGCACGTCGGTGACGAGCGAGCGAATCTCCGCCGCTCGCGACTCCGTGAGCCACGCGCCGTCGTCGGTCGCAACCTGTTCGAGCTTGGCGATCTTGGCCGCCAACTGCGCGTTCTGTTGGCGCAGCTCTTCGATCTGCTGCAGAGCGTCCTCGTTGGCCGGACCTGCGGCGGCCGCCGCGCTCGCGAGCGAGAGCGACACGCTCGCTGACATCCACGTCCCGGTTCTTCGCATTCGACTTCTCCTTCATGAAGAGCGCCGCCCAATGAAGGGACGGCTTTGAGGACGCGAAGATAGAAATGCCTTCGCGTTCGGAAACCGTTTTGAGCGTCGCGGCGACGGCGCACCAACGCCTAAACAATTCGTGCGCGAGACGGTCGTCGCCAACGCCATCTGCTTCCGGGTGTTGCGCTCGCCGCACACACGCAGCACATTCGTCCTGTGCGCAATACAAACTCAAATCCGCGTGGAGCGCACACATCGCCTCCTGTGCCTGTTCAGATCGCGCTAGGAATCGATTGGCGCCTCGCTGTGATCGGCGTCAAGCGATTGCATGCCTCGTCGATGTCGAGATCCTGTCCACCTCGACCCAAAGGAGCCATCGCGATGTCGATCGAGAGAGCCTCACGAAGCTGCGCGGCGTTGGCCTGCGCGATCGCCCTGTCCGGATGCGCGTCCGACGGACCGAAGAGCACCAGCACGATCGCACCCGTGAACAAGGCGTACGTCACCGCGCCGGCGCCCTTGACCGGCGACATCACCTGCCCGATCTCGGGACAACCGGTGACGACGCACAGTCCAAACGCCATGTACGGCGTTTTTCCCGTCTACTGCGCCACGCTCGAAGACGCTCGTCAATTCGCCGCGCTGCCGAAGGCCAAGCGCGCGGAACTCGCGACGGCGCAGGTGCTGCCTCAGAAGCGGATCACCAACGCCACCTGTCCGCTCACCGGCGAGCGTCTCACCGCGGCGGCGGCACCGGTGCTGTACGAGGGCGAGATCATTGGCTTCGCGTCCGTCGCCGATGCCAACCAGTTCATGAGCCTTCCGGCGAAGAAGCGGAAGCAGTGCATCGACGAATGGAAAGCAAGCGCCGCCAGCGGTACGTGAGACTCGGCGGCGCGCCGCTCCGTCACTCGCGCTCCATCCACGCGTCGGCGCATCGGCCGCCCGACCAACCTGAGCCGTACGCGGAGTGCGCTTGAGCCCCCGCGCCGGCCTTCGCGTGGTACTCGCCCTTCCATCGGCGCTCGCGCAGCGCGCGCACGCCGTCGATGAGGCGATCGACGTCGGACGCGGCGCTGTACAGCCCGAAGCTCGCGCGGACCGCGCTCGGCGGCGCATCGCCGAGCGGCGTGTAGCCGCCTTGGTTTCGAAGCAGGTTCGCCGCGTGAATGTGGGCGCAGAAACGTCCGTTGCGCACCGCGACGCCGTACTCGTCGCCGAGCACCGCGGCGGCGAGCATGTCGTTCACGCCGTCGACGTTGAAGGTCGCGATGCCGACGCGCTCGTCGAGCGCGTCGGGGCCGTACAGCGTGATTCCGCCCATCGACTTCAGCGCTTCCCAGGCCTTGCGGAGGAGCGACAGCTCATGCTCGCGAACACGACCCATTCCAATCGCACCGAGGTACTGGAGCATCTGCGCGTAGGCGATCGCGCCGGCGATGTTCGGCGTGCCGCCCTGATGCCGATCTGGACTCGGGAGGAAATCGATCGACCCGTCCGTCACCGCGACCGCGGTGCCGCCGCCGGGGACGTGCGGCGATGCAGCGTCGAGGAGCGCCCGCTTCGCGTAGACGAATCCGATCCCGAACGGCGCGTATGCCTTGTGCCCGGCGGTGATGAGGAAGTCGATCGACTCGGCCTCGTCGCTGGCTCGAACGTCGATCGGCATGTGCGCGACGAGCTGGGCGGCGTCGACGGCGAAGAGCGCACCGTTCTCGTGGGCCATGCGGGCGAGCCGCCGCAGCGGCGGCATCCAGCCGGTGACGTTCGCCGCGCCGCACACCGTCAACAGCTTGATGCGATGGCGCTTGAACAGCTCCGCGACGTGATCGATGTCGAGGCGCCCTTCGCGGGTGAGCCGTGCCCGGACGACGTCGCCTCGCTTTCGGTACGGCAAGTCGTTCGAGTGGTGTTCGAGGTCGGTCACCATCACCTGACCCGGAAGATGCGACACGCAGTGCGCGACCAAGTCGCAGCCGTGCGTGGTGTTGCTCGTGAACACGACGCAACCCGAGTCGAGGTTGCCGCGCACGAACTGGGCGCAGGTTTGGAACGCGCGATCGAACCGATCGGTCGCGGCGCGGGCGAGGGCGTAGGTCGCGCGATGTACGTTGGCATATTCGCGCTGAAGGAACTCGGCGTACGTCGCCATGACCGACGCGGGCGGATGCGTCGTCGCGGCGTGATCGAGATACACGAACGACTTGTCCGAGCCGTCGGCGCACCGGGACACGCGCCCGGTGATTCCGAAGTCCGCGCGCACCGAATCCCAATCAAGCGGATTCAGCTCGCCGGCGGCGAGCGCGACCGAACTCGCGCGGCCGGGCTTCGTCACCGGCAGGCCCGCCTGCGACCACGCGGCGATGCCACCGGCGAGACTTCGGGCTCCGACGTATCCCATGCTCACCAGCGTGTCGGCGACGAGCGCGCTGCGCTTGCCGGTCTGGCAGTAGAGGTAGAACGGCGTATCGGGCTTGACGATCTCGACGATCTGCTTCTCGATGACGCCCCGCGGAATGTTCGCGGCGCCGGCGATGTGCGCATCGGCGAACTCGTCCCCCTCGCGCACGTCGATGACCACGGGATTCTCGGCGAGCTTTCGGGCAAGCTCGGCAGAGTCAACTTCCGCGATGCGGGCCCGCGCTTCGCTGCACATCTGGTCGTACGTTCGCATGGGGTTGGTCGCTCGGTCCGCGAGAGATCATAAGTTGCGGGCTCGGTGGTCCCGAGCATCCGTGGTCGATCGACGCCGATCCCTATACTCGCCGCACGTGACCATGGAGGGTCGTCGTGCGCAAGGATCCAGAGGTTGTCGTCGCGTTGAAGTGGACGGGAATGATGCTCGGCATCAGCGGGACGCTCGCCGCTGCGGTGAACGCTTGGCCGCTCGCACCGATCCTGCTCGTCCTCAACTGCGCCGTCTGGGCAGCGGTCGGGCGGGCGTGGCGCGAACCGTCGATGTGGATCACGAACCTGTTCGCGGGCGGCGTTGCGCTCGTGCTTCTGCTCGCGAAACTCGTGGCTCGCGCGTTCTGAGAGGCGACGACGACGGGCGCCGCGAACCGTCCCCCGCGATCAGCCGCGGCGACGCACCGAGCGCGGACTGCCGATCACCGCAGGAATCGAGACGCGCTGCGCCTGCGCCGGCGCGACGGGCGCGTTCTTCGCGGCTTCCTTGCGGGCCTCCTCCAGCTTCTCGACCAATTTCTGGATGCGCTCGCGCACCTGTTGGATCTGCTTCGCGGTACCGCCTTGGAGGAGGGCCATCGCGGCGGCGTTGCTCTCGCTGAACGCTCCGATGCCCAGCCGCGAGTTCTCGATGTCGATCACCAGATCGAGCACGCCGAGACCAGCCGCGACCTCGACCGCAGCGCGGTACTCCGCGTCCTCCACCGACTTGCCCGCCTTCAGGAGCGCTCCGATACCGCGCACCGCGGTCACCACCAGATCCTCGTTCACCAGCCGATTCGCCTGGATCTGGCGAATCATCTTCTCGACCTCGTCCTTCGGCTGCGGGAACGCTCGAACAATCTGGCCGTTGATGCGAACCACCCGCTGCTGCACGTTCGCCAGCGCCGCGATATACGCACGACCGGACTCGATCGCGGCGACCGCCAGCGCGCGGGCGTCGCCGCGGCTTGATTCGGTTTCGCTCACCTTGTCGAGATCGACACGCTGGCTCGCGAGGTCCACACGGATCTCCTGCACGCCAAGGTCGTGCATCGCCCAGAGCGAGGTCTGCATCACCGGGTTGTCGTGCGGGATGGACTTGGAGACGGCCTCGAAGAGGACACCCGCCACGGTTTGGCGAATCGGCTCCTCGGGCTTCAGACGGGAGTACAGCACCTGCGCGAGTTTCTGGAAGTCGACGAGTGCCTGCTGCTTGAGGTGGATGGTCTCACCGTTGAGCTGAATCGATGCCATGGAACGCTCCGTGCGCGGGAACGGCGCATCGTAGCGAGGAACCCATGCAGTACGATGGGTTCTTCTTCATATGAGCAGCGAAGGACCTCTCGTCGGCGTGATCATGGGTTCCCAGAGCGATTGGGAGACCATGCGCCACGCGGTCGAAACGCTGGATCGTCTCGGGGTGCCGTGCGAAAGCCGCGTCGTGAGCGCGCATCGCACGCCTGACCTGCTGTTCGAATACGCATCCGGAGCGGCGGCACGCGGCCTGCGCGTGATCATCGCGGGCGCCGGCGGCGCGGCGCACTTGCCGGGAATGACGGCGTCGAAGACGTCGCTGCCGGTGCTCGGCGTTCCGGTCGAGAGCAAGGCACTGCACGGCGTGGACAGCCTGCTCTCGATCGTGCAGATGCCCGGCGGAGTTCCGGTCGCGACCTTTGCGATCGGCAAGGCGGGCGCGACGAACGCGGCGCTCTTCGCCGCGTCGATCCTGGCCGGCACCGACGAGCGAATTCGCCGCGCGTATGACGACTTCCGACGCGCCCAAACCGACAGCGTGTTGGCGCAGCCAGCGCCGAAGCTCGAGGGCGGACAGCCGTGAGCGGCGCGGCGCAGCGCGGATTGCGCGTCGCCGTCGTCGGAGGCGGGCAGCTCGGCCGAATGCTCGCGCTGGCCGGCGCACCGCTGGGCATGACGTTCCGGTTTCTCGATCCGGCGCGGGACTGTCCGGCATCGACGGTCGGCGAACTCGTCGTCGGCGCGTATGACGACGAACACTCGCTCGCGCGACTGATCGACGGCGCCGACGTCGCGACCTACGAGTTCGAAAACGTCCCGGTGCGGGCCGCGGACTTTCTCGCGCGGCACATCGATCTCGCACCCAGCCAGCGATCGCTCGCCGTCGCCCAGGATCGCATCGCGGAGAAGGACTTCTTCCGCGCTTGCGGCGTTCCGGTGCAGGCGTATCGCGCCGTGTCGACCGAAAGCGAGCTGCGTGCCGCGATCGAGGCGGTCGGCCTTCCCGCCATGCTGAAGACGCGCCGACTCGGCTACGACGGCAAGGGGCAGGCGCTCGTGCGCAGCGCGACGGCCGCACAGGCCGCTTGGGACGCGCTCGAGCGAAAGCCGTGCATCCTCGAGGCGCTCGTCGAGTTCGAGCGCGAGGTCTCGGTCGTGGCGACGCGCGGTCGGCGCGGCTCGTTCGTCGCGCACCCGGTCATCGCGAATCAGCATCGCGAGGGAATCCTGCGCACGAGCATCGCGGCCGATCCGGACGCGACCGTCGCGTTGGCTCGCGAGGCGGACCGACACACGCGCTCCATCGCCGAACATCTCGGCCACGTGGGCACCCTCGCGGTGGAGTACTTCGTCGTCGGCGGCGCGCTCGTCGCGAACGAGATGGCGCCGCGCGTCCACAACTCCGGCCACTGGTCGATCGAAGGCGCGGTGACCAGCCAGTTTGAGAATCACCTGCGAGCGCTCGCAGACCTTCCGCTGGGTGACGCGAGCGTGCGCGGCTCGGCGGCGATGGTGAATCTGATCGGTTCGTTGCCGGCGATCGGCGACCTGCTCGCCGTGCCCGGCGCCAGGCTTCACCTTTACCGCAAGGCAGCAAAGCCGGGACGGAAGCTCGGCCACGTCACGCTCGTCGCGAATCACCACGACGACCTCGTCGAACCGCTCGCGCGGCTGCGCGAGCTCGCGGGCGAGCCGCAAGGCGCGCCGACGCGGCGATGATCACACAGCGGCGCGGCGCGACGCCTCGTCGCCGATCTCGGCGCAGCGTTCCGCGGCGATGCGGAGCGCCTGAGGATTCAGGTCGAAGCCAATCGCCGAACGCCCCGACAGGCGAGCCGCGACGAGCGTGGTACCGCTGCCGCAGCAGGGATCGAGCACCGTGCCGCCGGGCGGACAGCAGGCGCCGACGAGGAGCTTCAGGAGTGCCAACGGCTTCTGCGTGGGGTAGCCCGTGCGCTCATGGGCGAGGTTGTTGATCGAGGGAATCTGCAGGACGTCCGTCGCCTTCTTGAGCATCCCCGCCATGCGACGACTCGTCGCCGGCACGAGCGGCGGCTCGAAGTAGTACGACGGAGAGCGGGCGTAGAAGAGGATGTCGTCGTGCTTGCGGGCGAAGGTCCGCGGGCTCGAACCGCCGAGGCCGTAGGCCCAGACGAGGTGGTTCACGAACTGCTCCGGCCCGAACAGGTCATCGAGCAGGCAACGCACGCGGTGGCTCGTGCGCCAGTCGCAATGGACGAGGATCGAGCCCGAGTCGCGCAGAACGTCGCGGCACGCCTCGAGGCGAGGTTCGAGGAACGCGAGGTACTCGGCGATCGACGTAAACCGGTCGTCGAACGCGCCACCGCGCGCCGTCATCACCCGCCCCGTGTTGAACGGCGGATCGAGGTAGACCAGGTCGACGCTCTGGGCCGGTTCGTCGCGCAGTAGACCGAGACAGTCGCCTTGAGCAAGGCGGACCGGTCCCGAGTGCACCGGGGCGGCGGAAATTGAAACGGCCGCGGGGGTTTCCACGCGGCCGTTTCATCGGTTGATTCTCGGCCACGCCGCGAGGAATCGCGGTGTGGTGGGACGGGCGTCAGGACGCCTCGGCCCGCGGATGCGCCTTGTCGTACGCATCGCGCATGCGCTGCGTCGTGAGGTGCGTGTACACCTGCGTGCTCGACAGTGACTGGTGACCCAGAAGCTCCTGGACGCTGCGCAGGTCGGCGCCGTTGTCCAGAAGGTGCGTGGCGAACGAGTGGCGGATGGTGTGCGGGCTGATGTCCGGGTCGAGTCCGACCTGGGCGAGGTACTTCGAGACCTTGCGGCGGACCGAACGGCTCGAGAGCCGCGTCCCGTGCTTGTTCACGAAGAGCGGCGCGTCGGGATCCGCCGCGAGCCCGGCCTTCTGCAGTTCGCCGTCGAGCATCCGCACGTAGTGGCGGAGGGCGGTCAGGGCGTGGCTGCCCAGCGGCACAATGCGCTCGCGCTTCCCCTTGCCCCGGATGATGATCGACTCGCCGGCGTCGTTGACGTCGCAGCGGTTGATGCCAACGACCTCACTCACGCGGATACCGGTCGAGTAGAGCGTCTCAAGGATCGCGCGGTCGCGCGCTCCGAGGAGGTCGCGGTCGTCCGGCGCCGAGAGCAGGCGTTCGATCTGATCGACGGTGATCGCCTTCGGCAGGCGCTTCGCCTGCTTGGGCGTCCGGATCATCAGCATCGGGTTGTTCTGGATATGGCCCCGCTTCTCCATCCACTTGTGGAAGGAACGGAGCGTCGCGATCTTCCGGGCCATCGTGGCCGCCGAGTAGTTCTGCTCGCTCATCTTGGCGAGGAACGCCCGAATCGTCTCGAGGTCGGCGGCGAGGATCTTGGCGGTCACCGTGTTCGCGGCCGCCTTGTCGCCGCGCTTCTCGAGGGCGGCCTTCTCGCTGCCTTCGTCGTGCTTGATCGCGAAGTGCTCGGCGAGGAAGTCGCTGTACTGCCGCAGGTCGAGCCCGTAGCAGCGCGAGGTGTACGGACTGAAGTGTCGCTCGTCGATCAAGTACGAGAGGAACTGTGCGACGATTGGAAGGTTGTCGTGCATGACACTGGCCACTGGGAGCGGAGGTGTCGCTGCGATCCCCACCGGACCGCGAGTGCGACGAGACGAGGCAAATTTCACCTTCGCTATCGGTCGTTCCGGCTGCGAAGTTGAATCCCTTTATTGGACGCGTTCAGAATCAGCATAGTTCTCGACCGGTCAGCGGAACCAGTCCAATCTGTCTGAGAATTACCCGGCGGCTCGAACTCTAGAGTTGAAGCGACTCTGTTGGCGGCGCGCCGTCCGGTCTCTACGGGTCGATGTGACTCATGTGATTTCCGCCGTGCCTCCGGCTATTTCGTCGGGGCCACCACCACTTCAGCCCTCGGACCGAGCCTCGCCGCCTCGATCTCGAGGAGGGAGCGCACGGTGTCGTACGCGCAGAACCGCGAGTAGGAGTCCATGGACGACGTGTAGACGTTGGCACGAAGTCCAGACTTGATGACGTTCCGACCGGCGGCGTAGTCCGCGAGCTTCGTCAGTGTGTCGTGGTTGTTGGCGTCGTAGACCTTGGAGACCTGCAACGGACCGTCGTCCGCGGGCTGGGTCGCGGCGGACTTCTGGTCGCCGGTCGCGAGCGTGAGTTCGTTCACGTCCGCCGCAGCGACCCGCGTGGTCTGGGCCTGGACGAGTTGCACCGCGACACCGAGTTGGAACGGGCGATATGGATCCCACGCGGTCACCGTGCCCACCATCAGCGCGTCCACGCCGAGCAGGCGAATGATCTGCTGCGCCTCCGCCTCGGTGTGCACTGCGGGAAGCCCGGCGGCGTGCAGCGCTGCCAGCGTTCGATTCACCGGCAGGCAGCTCAACCCTTCGACGTTGTCGATCTCGACGGCGAATCGATCGGCGAGCGCCGCCGTGTCGACAGCGGACACGCCGCTCTCGTTGGCGAAAGGCGCGACCGCCCACGTTCGATCCGCCGACCACGGCGAATGCAACGGCGTCGGCGGCGTGAGCTTCGGCTCGGATGCACAGCCGACGGTCAGGCACGCGACAAGTCCGGTGCACAGCGCGACACCGACGGCAAGGGACGACGCCCCGCGATCGGGCGACCGGTGGACGAACGGTTCGGACTTCCTCGCACGAGGGCGTCGGGTTTGCACCATGGGAGCGGCGTCCTGCCTTGCTCGGCGAGCGGGTGCCGGAGCAATCCCATACATCGGCACCCACTCGCTCCGGTCACAAAACCGCGTGGCCCCCGAGTCGTTTCGGCGATCAGCCGCCGTGCGGCGGCGCGGAGGGCTCGGCCGCCGGCGCGGTTCCCCCGTCGCCTGCGGGGTCGGCGCTGTCCGGCGCGGGCGTCGAGGCGGGGTCGCTTGTCTCGGCGGACTCATGCACCCCCGCGACCGCGCCGTGCGGAATCATCGGCGGCTGATGTCCGCCTCCCGCCGCGCTCGTGGCCGATGCGCTCACCATCCAGATGTTCTCGATGCCGCCTCGGTTGCTCACGAAGTAGATGCGGTCATCCGGTCCCCAGACCGGTTGCATGTTGCGGAAGGGTCCGGTCGCCAACGCCGTACGGGCGGTACCGTCGACGTTGATCGTCCAAAGCGCCGAGGACTGCGGCAGGTCGCTCCCCTGCGAACCCGGATCGACGACGGTGGTGAACACGATGCGCGTTCCGTCGGGCGACCAGTTCGGCTGGATGATCGCCGCGTTCTGTGCGCTCACGATCTCGGTGGGGTGCATCGCCTCGCCGTTCACGATGTCGATGGTCCAGACACCGTAGAGCCGACTGCCCTGCTGCCGGGCCCGCTGGAAGAGCATCCGGTTCTGCTTCACGTCCGGACACCAGCGCGGAAGGAAACCGTCGCACAGGTAGGTCGCGCCGGAGGGCTCGTTGGCCTGCGCCGACCAGATCTCCCATCGCGACGTCCGGCCGTTCTTGCGGGCAAACGCGATCTTCTTGCCGTCGGGCGACCAGGTCGGCTGCACCTCGTCGTCGGCTTCGAAGGTGATCTGTGTCGCCGGTCCGCCTTCGGACGAGACGACGAAGACGTCCCAGTTGCCGTTCCGGTTGCTGACGAAGGCGACTTTGGTGCCGTCCGGGCTCAGCGCCGGCATCATGTCGTCGGACGCGTCGCTGACGAGTTGGGTGACCGTGCGACCATCGACGCTCTTGCGGTAGATGTCGAAGGCCTCGCTGTGCTGCTTCGACGCGTACACGATGAACCGACCACTCCGGTCGATGTCGGGATTGAAGTCGCCGCCCTCGCTGGCGAACGAGACCTGCGTGAGGTTGCCCTCGCCATCAGCGCCGGCGAGCGGCTCGTTGCCTGGCGTCGTCTCGCCGAACAACCCGACCGTCACGACGTTGCCGCTGGGTGCGGCGCCGTGCTGCGGCTTCGAGGCGTCAGTCATCAGGCTTGCCGGCGGCGGCGGTAACGCAGCCGAATTCGCCGTCGCGCCAGCGTGCTCATTCGAGCTGTCGTGCGCCGTGCTCGACGCGCACCCCGCGGCCAGAAGAAGAGTCGAAGCCACCGACACCGCGACGAGCTGTGCGACCTGCGCCATGAGGAACTCCGGATGCAGCATCTCGATCCCCGCGCGTCGCCAAGGTCGTCCGTCGACCTGTCGGACGCGCGCGGCGGTCGAATGTCCGGCGGCCCTTATCGGACGACTTTTTGAGCGGCTTCAGGCCACTTGCCAAGTTCACTCGATCGCGCGCGCGTGACCTGCGCATCGCAGCGCGGGCCGGCCAACGGACCGCTTCGACGCGGCGCAGATCGTTGAAAGCGTCGCGTGATAATCGCGGGGTCGGGTAGACTCGGGGATCTGGAAATCGGCGGCCATCTTCGGAAGCTCGGAGTTGGCTGCATCGGACTGTTGTCGATTGCGTAGCTCAGTAGGTAGAGCAGCTGGCTTTTAACCAGCGGGTCCCGGGTTCGAGTCCCGGCGCAATCACTAGCCCTCGAGTCCAGGTCGGCGTGACGTCGTGATGCACACGACGAAGACGGTCAGCCGATACCCGACGCGACACCGAACGAGGCACGGATCCGCTGATGTTGGTGCTTCACGCCGCTTGGACGAAAGGTTCCCTTCACTGTTGGGCCGAGGAGATCGAGTCGGCGCTGCCGGCGCCGGCCGGAGCAAGCGTTTCCTCGAGCGATGGACCGAACGGCACCGCCAGCGCGGCGACGGCGACCGCGACGACGGGAGACACGACGCATCCGTTCGCGGCGGCGCACGCCGCGCTCATCGACGCGCTCGTCGCGTCGGGACTCGCCACCCGCGAGGAGCTCGGTCCGGTTGCCCTGGTGAAGGCCACGTTGCCGTTCTGGCTGCCGCCGGGTTCGGGCGACGCGAGCGCCGCGATCCCCGCGCCGAGCGACCGCGCCGCGGACCTGCTCGGCATCGACGACGACGCGCGGCTCGACGCGTACCCGGCGAGCACGGTGCTCCCCTGCGTCACGATCAGGCCTGATCGCACGCTCGCGTTCCTCTTGCGACTCGACGTGGCTCGTCACGACGGCCGCACCGGCGGCATCGCGCTGGCGCACGACGTGGCGTACTGGACTTCGGTCGCCGCGTTCGCCGCCGACCTCGTCGCCGACCAGCGGGTCATCCCGACGCTCGTGCAGGAGCGGGCCGGTCTGATCCGCGCCGCATGGGTGCCGTGGCTCGCCGACCAGAAGACGACGTCGCGACTCGCGGCGCTCATCGAATCGATGCCCGCCGCGTGCCGCGCGTTGCACGACGAACATCGCGGCGCGCCGTGGCCGATTCTCGAGTCGGCGCTCGGGCGCATCACCGACGCGTTCGTGCGCGACGTGCTCGTCGGCGAGAACTACGGCGAGGCCATCGAGGATCGCGATCCGATCGGTGATCCGCACGTCGCGTGGCTCACGGGCCTCCTCGGCGCGGAGGACGCGGTGCGCGGCCCGGCGCCGAGCGACACGTCGCTCATGCGCGGCGCGCGGGCGTGGATCGCGCAGCTCGACGACATCAGCGAAGGTCGCCTCGTGCGTCTGTGCCTCGAGTTGAACGAGCCGGAAGGCGCGACCGACACGCCGGAAGCTGCGATCAAGGCGATCTGGCAGCTGCGCTTCAAGCTCGTCACGACCGACGAGCCGCCGGTGTTCATCGATGCCGAGCAGATCTGGGAGCAAGGCGCGAGCGCGCTGAAGGGACTGCTCGCGGGCTTGGGCAAGGACGGCGAGGAAGCATCGGACGTGCTGCTGGCGGAACTCGGCCGCGCGAGCCGGATCTGGCCGCGCATCGAAAAGGCGCTCGATGAGAGCGCCCCGTCCGGGATCAACCTCACGACCGCCGAGGCGTATCAATTCCTCCGCGAATACAGGCCGATTCTCGTCGAGGCGGGCGTCGAGGTCCTCGTCCCGAGCTGGTGGGGACAACTCGCGAGCCGACTCGGCGCCCGCCTCTTGATCGACAGCGAGCCTGCGGACGCGTTCGCCTCCGGCGCGGCCAACGGGTCCACCGCGCGGCGCAGCGAACTCGGACTGCACAGCCTCGTCAACTACACGTGGCAGATCGCGCTCGGCGACCAGCCGATGACGCTCGAAGCGTTCCGTCAGCTCGCGTCGACGGGCTCGCCGCTCCTCAAGGTAAACGGTCGATGGGTCGAGATTCGGCCGGAGGACCTGCAAGGCGCGAGCAAGTTCCTCGCCGATCACCCCGGCGGACAGATGACGCTCCTCGAAGCGCTGCGCCTCGCGCACGGGCTCGAGGGCGCGACCGGGAGTCTTCCGATCCTCGGCCTCGACTCCACCGGCTGGGTGTCGGATCTGTTGCGCACCTCGGTGAACTCCGAGCGACTCGAGCTCATCGAGCAGCCCACCGGCTTCCGCGGTTCGCTGCGTCCGTACCAGCGAGCCGGGCTGTCGTGGATGGCGTTCCTCGACAAGTTCGGCCTCGGCGCGTGCCTCGCGGACGACATGGGCTTGGGCAAGACGATTCAGCTCATCGCGCTCCTCCAGCACGAGCGCGAACACGCCGTCGAGCGCGTGGGCCCGTCGCTTCTCGTCGCTCCGATGTCGGTCGTGGGCAACTGGGCTCGCGAACTCTCGCGCTTCGCGCCGGAGCTCAAGGTGCACGTCCACCACGGCCTCGATCGTCCGAGCGGCGAACACTTCGAGCGCATCGCGGTCGCGAGCGACGTCTGCATCACGACGTACGCACTCGTCACCCGCGACAAGGACACGCTCTCGCGCGTGCATTGGCGCCGCGTCGTCCTCGACGAGGCGCAGCACATCAAGAACCCGCCGACGAAACAGACCGCGGCGATCCGCTCGCTGCGATGCTCGCATCGCATCGCGCTCACCGGTACGCCGGTCGAGAATCGCCTCAGCGAGCTGTGGTCGATCATGGAGTTCTGCTCGCCGGGCTACCTCGGAACGCAAGGCGATTTCCGCCGTCGATTCGCCGTGCCGATCGAGCGCCATCGCGACAAGCGACAGGCCGAACGTCTCCGCTCGCTCGTTCGGCCGTTCGTGCTCCGACGACTGAAGACCGATCCGACGGTCATCACCGATCTGCCGCCACTCGTCGAGACGCGGCAACACGTGCCGCTCACGCCGGAGCAGGCGCAGCTCTACGACTCGGTCGTCAACGACATGCTGCAGCGCGTCGACATGGCCGAAGGCATCCGGCGCCGCGGCCTCGTGCTCTCCGCGCTGGTGAAGCTGAAGCAGATCTGCAATCACCCCGCGCACTTCCTGAAGGAAGCGGCGATGGCGACGCCCGACGCGGCGGCGCTGACCGCCGTCGCCGACGACGCCCGCGGCGACGCGCTCGACGGTGACGCGGCGACCGCGCTCCGCACGGACACGCCGCTCTCCGCGCGGTCTGGCAAGGCGACGCGACTCATCGAGATGCTCGAAGAGCTGCTCGCGGCGGGCGATCGCGCCCTGATCTTCACGCAGTACCGCCAGATGGGTCACTTGCTCGTGTCGATGATCCGGCGCGAACTCGATACCGAAGCGATGTTCCTGCACGGCGGCACGCCACAAGGTCGGCGCGAGCAGTTGATCGACCGCTTCCAGTCCAACGATCCGACCGCGCCGGTCTTCGTGCTCAGCCTCAAGGCCGGCGGCGTCGGTCTCAACCTGACCTCGGCCAACCACGTGTTCCACTACGACCGATGGTGGAATCCCGCGGTGGAGAATCAGGCGACCGATCGCGCGTTCCGCATCGGCCAGTTGCGCACGGTGAACGTGCACAAAATGATCTCCGCGGGCACGCTCGAGGAGCGCATCGACCAGATGATTGAACAGAAGACCGAGCTCGCGACGCAGATCATCGGCTCCGGCGAGTCGTGGCTCACCGAGCTCTCGACGGGCCAACTGCGCGACCTGCTCGCATTGCGCCGCAGTTCGATGGAGGACCCGGCATGACCGGTCCTCAGCCCGTGGAACCCACCGCGCCGGCAGGCGCGACGCCGCAGCCACCAACGACGGCCCAGCCCGGTCCGGTTGCTCCAGGCGGTCAAGCCGGTCCTGTCGGCCAGTCGAGTCCGCCTGCGCCTGGACAACGCGTGCCTCGCCGCGTCGACGGACCGAGGCGCATCAAGAACGGCATTCGACTGCGCCGCAGGGACGGCGCGGACAATCTGCCGTGGCCCGCGTCGTCGTGGCTGCGGCTCGTCGCGGGACAGGCGACGCCCGAGGTCTTCAACGAGGCGCTCGACTACGCGAAGGCCGGACAGGCGGCGTCGCTCGTAATCACGCCCGGGGCCGCGGAGGCGGTGATCCAAGGTCGAGTCGCGCGACCGTATCGAGTGCAGGTCGAGGTCGCCCAGCTCGCGACGAACGAGTGGGAGCGCATCGTGGCCACGATGGCGGCCGAGGCGATCTGGAGCGCGAAGCTGCTCTCCGGCGAGTTGCCGCAGTCGATCGAACTTCTCTTCCGCTCCACGTGCAAGCCACTCGTGCCCGAATCGCCGGCGGAGGTGAAGTACTCGTGCACCTGTTCGATCTTCGCCGACGCTCCGTCGTCGCCGTGCAAGCACGTCGTCGCTGCATGGCTTCTCGTCGCGGAGCGCATCGAGGCGGACGCGCTCTTGTCGTTCACGCTCCGCGGGCTTGACGGCCAACGACTGCTCGAACGACTTCAAGAGGCCCGCACCATCGCGACGCGCGGCGTCGCGCGAGCGCACAGCGCGCCATCGGCCGCGGAATCGCTCGCCGCGCCTCCGCCGGTCGAGCGCTGCATGCAGGACTTCTGGCGTCCCGGTCGGCGCCTTTCCGAACTCGACGAACTGGTGAAGGACGAGCACGTGCCGCACGCGATCCTTCGACGGCTCGGACCGAGCCCGTTCCAGGCGAACGCGAATCGCGCGGCACACATCCAACCCGCGCCCGCCAAGGGCATGCCAGCGCTGCCGCCAGTGCAGTCCACGCAGCCGGTCAGCAAGTTCCCGCTCGTCGGCCTGCTCGCGTCGATCTACGACTCGATCGCGCTCGCGAGCCGCAAGCTGCGCGACGGCGACGCGACCGACACCGCGGGCAAGTGATACCAGTTCGAGCGCTCCGTAGCGCCCTCCGGGCGCACACTCGCTCTGGCCATTTCGCCGTCTTGTGAGATCGTGGAGCGCGTGAAGCACACACGATCCGCGTGACGCGTCACGAATCGCGCGGCGCGTGGAACGCGTCGCCGTAGGTCTCCGCGTAGTCCTCGAGCGCCGCCCGCACGACCTTGAACGCGTGCTCGCGGTGATAGACGTCGCGGATCGTCGCGTGCGGCGGCTCGCCCGGCTTCAGCTTGTACGTCGAGAAGTAGTGCTGCAGCCGTTCGACGAACGCGGCGGGGATGTCCGCGATGTCCGTCGCGGCCCCCCACACCGGATCGTTCTTCAGGACACCGATGACCTTGTCGTCGGCCTCGCCTCCGTCGACCATCTGAAGCCCGCCGACCACGCGCGCGTCGAGCAGCACCTCGCCGCGATTGATCGGGCGCTCGCTCAGCACGCAGATATCGAGCGGGTCGCCGTCGCCGCGCAGCGCCGTCGGGCAGAGGTCGCGAATCCGGTCGCCGCAGAACGTGCGTGGAATGAACCCGTAGAGCGCCGGCGGCGTGGAACTCGTTCGCTGAGGCCGATCCACCTTGAGATAGCCCGTCTGCTTGTGCACCTCGTACTTCACGAGGTCGAACGGCGTGATCTCAATGAACGCCGACACGAGCGCCGGCGGATTGTCGCCGGGACTCAGTCCGTGCCACGGATGCGGCCGCCAATGGAAGAAGCTCGTCGACATGCGAACGTCGCGTCAGTTGATTCGCTTCATGAGATCATCGACCGCGGCCTTCAACTGCGCGTCGAAGTTCTTCGACTCGTCTTCGGGCGTCTGCGGCACGACCAGATCGGGCATGGCGCCGTGGTTCTCCATGTCGGTGCCGTCCGGGAGATACCAACCGCGGAACGGCAAGCGCACCAGCGTGCCGTCGAGCAGCGTCGTCGCGCCCGTCGAGATCACGCCGCCGTAGGTCTGCTGTCCCACGAGCGTCCCGCGACCGAGCGTCTTGAATGCGTGCGCCGTGATCTCCGCGTTCGAGAAACTCTTCTCGTTGCAGAGCATGTCGATCGGCAGCGTGTATCGCTGGATGAAGAGGCGATCCTGCGGATAGCCGTCGCGCCAGTTCGGATCGCCGCCGCGCGGAATGGTGTACGCGTGCGGCTTCACCATGATCGACGCAAGCAGGAGGTCGGCGGTCGATCCGCCGCCGTTGTTGCGCACGTCGATGAGCAGGCCCTTTTTGCCCTCGGCCGACGCGTAGAGGTCCCGTTCGAAGTCGTCGAGCGACGGTTGGTCCATCCCGCGAATGTGGATGTAACCGAGCGTTCCGCCCGACCACTCGTCAACGAGCTTCCGATTGCGCAGCGTGAGTTGCTCGTAGATCCGACCCGACATCTCGGCGGCGGAAGTGGGCACGACCAGAAGATCGAGGGAGATCGGGTCCGCGCCTTCGACGGCACGACGCACGCTCACGATGACTTCCTTGCCCGCCTTGCTCGCGAGCCGCGACTCGATGGTGTCGCCGACGCCGAACGGAACGAAGTCGATCGCCGTGATGACGTCGCCGACCTTGAACGGCTGCTTCGCGACGAACGCCGGGCTGCCTTCGATGATGTCGCGCACCTCGAAGCCGCCCTCGACGGGCTTCACGCGAACGCCGAGGCGCCCTTGCGGCTGGCGTAACGGAGACGGCGCGTCGGGCGAGCGCACGAGCAGGTGCGACGCGTTGAGTTCGCCGATGAGGTGATTCGCGACCCAGTCGAACTCGTCGTTCGTGCGGGCACGCTCCGCGAGCGGCAGGTACTTCGCGGTGAGCGCGTTCCAGTCGAGATCCTTCATCGTCGGGTGATAGAACTGCTGACCAAGCACTCGCGCGGCCTCGAGAAACTTCTGCCGCGAGAACACGCCGAGGTCGATCTCGATCGTCTCGGGAACGTCGTAGGTCTTCGCGTCGCTTCCGACCAGCGCGAGACTCTGCGCCGCGCCCGACGAGACGACGACGACGCGGCTGCCGTCGAAGTTGAGGCCTTGCACGTTGCCCATCGCACCGAGCTTGGCCATGCCGGTGCCGTCGGTCTTGATCGTGTAGAGGCTCGACGTCGTGCCCTCGGCGCCGGAGAAGACCACCTTGTCGCCCGCAGGAAGGAGCTCGAGGTTGCCCTCGTTGCCGGGCAGGTTGGTGACGCGACGCACGCGCAGATACGCGTCGTCGAGTTCGAGATCGCCGAATGGCGACTTCGGCGCTTCTGCCTTCTGCTCCGGCTTCGTCTCCGCTTTCGCCTCCGGCTTCTGCTCCGACTTCTGGTCGGCCGCCGCTTCCGGCTTCGGGCCTTCCGCGTGGGCGGCGGGCTTTGCTTCGCTCTTCTCGTCCGCCTTGGCCTGGGCGCCGCGTGGCTCTGGTGGCTTGCGCTTCTTCGCCGCGTCGCCGGCGTCCTTGTAGTACTGCTCCAGGTCCTTGCCCTTCAGTCCCTCGAGTTCGCGATCGAGGAACACCGTCCACACGTCCCACTCCTCGTTGGTGCGCTCGGAGAGGAACGCGAGCACCTTGCCGTCGGCGGAGAATCGCGGTGACCGATCCGAGTCGGGATGCCGCGTGACGTTGACCGCAGGCGCGCTGCCGTCGGCCGGGATGATCCAGATGTCGCTGTTGAAGTTGCGATCGTCCATCGCATACGCGATGAGCTTCGAGTCCGGGCTCCAGCGGAACTCGACTTCCGCATCGAATCCGTGCACGAGCGGACGAATCGCCTTCGTCTCGAGATCCATGATCATCACGTCGCCGTTGCCGCGACGGAAGGCCAGCGACTTGTTGTCTGGCGACGGCACGGGCCGCGAGTCGAACGTCGCCTCGTGAATGAAGGGCGTGATGGTGAACGCGACCGCATCGGCCCAGCGCGCCGGATCGAGCGCCGGATCCTTCTTCTTCTTCGCCTTCGCGTCGGCGTCGCTCTTCTTCTCCTCGTCCGACTTCTCGGCGGACTTCGTCTCCTTCTTCGCCTCCGCGGGTTTCTCCTCGGCGGGTTCCGCAGGCTTCGCTTCCGGTTTGGGTTCTGGCTTGGGTTCTGGCTTGGCCTCGGCCGGAGCGTCCTTCTTCTCGTCCTTCGCGTCCTGCTTCGGCGCTTCGGGCTTTGGATTCAGCCGCTCCTCGGTGCGCTTGCGCACTTCGTCGCGCGTCTTCTCGACGGTCGCCGCGTAGATCGACTCGCCGCCGTCACGATCGCTGACGAAGAAGAGTGACAGACCGTCGGCGCTCCACGCGATGTCGCGCTCGCGGCCGACGCCGTCGGTGACTCGACGCGGCACGCTCTTGTCCGCCGTGCCCTTTACCCACACGTCGCCGTATGCGACGAGCGCGATCGTCTGGCCGTCGGGCGAGAGCGCCGCCTCGGTCACTTCCTTGGCGATCGACTTGCGCTCGGTGTCCGAGAGACCGTCCTCGTTCGCGGTGAACGTGAGGCGCGTGGCGTTCGGCGTCTTGCTTGTGCAGTCGACCGAGTAAAGACCGTCCCACGCCGCGACGATCGCTCGCTTGCCGTCGGCCGTCACCGTGAAGCCGTTCACGTCGAAGTCGCTGAAGTCGGTCAGTCGCACGGGCGTCGAGCCCGCGGCGAGCGACTGGCGATAGAGGTTGACCGCACCCTTCTCGCGATCCGAGAGGAAGAGGAACGCGTCGTTGCCCGCCCAGCGCGGTAGTCCGTCGTTGCCCGCCCAATCGGTGAGCCGCGTAAACGCGCCGGACTTCACGTCGAACATCCACACGTCACGGGCATCTGGTCCGCGATAGCCGCGTCGCCACCATACCGATCCGCCGCGCTCGAACAACACCTTCGAGCCGTCATGCGAATACTGGGCCGCGGTGCCGAACGCGTCGTGCACGCGCTGAGGCATGCCGCCGGTGAGACCGATCTGATACGGGCGAGGCGAGCGATACAGATCGCCTTCAATCGACGCGTCGAAGGTGATAGTCGGCGCGCCGCCCGGCCCGACGCTGAAGTCCGCCAAGGTCTGCGGCACGTCGAGCCGAGTGATCTGCTCGATCCCGCTGCCGTCGGGCTTCATGACGTAGATGTTGCGATACCCGTCGCGATCGCTTTCGAACGCGATCAGCGAGCCGTCGAGGCTCCACTCCGCGCGAAGTTCGTCGGCCGGATTGCTCGTCAACCGCGTCGCCGCACCGCCGCCCGCGGGCGCCTTCCACAGGTCACCGCGCCACGAGAAGACGAGGTCGCGGCCGTCCGGGCTTAGCGCCGGATAGCGCGGCAGGTCGACCGTCGCGGCCGACGCGGACGAGGCGAGAGCGAGCAAAAACGCGGGCAAAACGCGGGTGTTTCTCATGATGGAGGTCGCTCCGCTGGGCGCGAGGCGGGCAGTGTATACCCCTCCGATCAAACGATCGGTCGCGCGGATCGTGCGGGCTGTTCCGGCGCCGCGCGGGTGTGGCACCCGAATCTGCGGGGATCGCGCATCTCGACCGAAGTCGACCCGAGTCCTCGCCGATAACGCGAGGTCGACACATCCGCGCGAACGCGCTGCGTCGGATCCGGAGGATCGCATGGGCCGCCCGATCAAGAACATCGAACAGATCCGCTCGCTCCTCGGCCGGATGGATCGCCTGATCGACGACGCGCGCTCGAAGCGCGAAGGCGGCCCGGCCGCGCAGCCCACGTCGCCTCCGACTCCACCGCCGATGAACGCGCCGACGCTGAGCAACGGCAACTCAGCCGCGCCGCTGGGCGCGCCGCGTATCGGCCCCGCGCCGACCCCGCGACCGCAATCGCCGTCGGGATTCTCGACGCCTCTGCACGCCAACGGTTCGAACGGTCGTCCCGCATCGCCGGGTACGCCGGCGCAGCCGCAGCGCCTCAAGGCGAAGCCGAAGCGTCCAGGCTCCGATCCGCTTCAGGACTTCCAGCAGCGGCAAGCGAGCTGAGTCGCGAACTCGCGCAGGCCGCTTTGACGTGCGCACGGCGCGCACCCGTATCATCGGAGCATGCGCCCCGAATCGCTGTCGTTCCTCACGCGTCTCCTCGACACGCCTAGTCCGTCGGGCCACGAGCGCGACGGCCAGAAGCTCTGGCTCGAGTACGTGCGCCCGTTCGCGACGCGCACCTGGAACGACGCGTACGGCAACTGCTTCGCGAGCCTCGAACCGGCCGGATACCAGCCCGATCGCGCGCCGACCGTCGCCGTCTGCGGCCACGCCGACGAGATCGGCCTGATGGTCAACCACATCGACGAGAAGGGCTTCGTCTATTGCCGCGCGATCGGCGGCATCGACGTGACCTCGATCGTCGGCAAGCGCGTGCGCTTCCGCTCCTCCGTCGCCGACGTCGGCACGGTTGCGGGCGTCATCGGCGCGACCGCGATTCATCTGCAGGATCGCAGCGGCGAACCGAAGGTGCGCAAGCTCCACGAGCTCTTCATCGACATCGGCGCGGTCGACGCCGAAGCCGCGAAGCGTCGGCTCAACATCGGCGACGTCGGCGTGTTCTCCGAGTCGTTCGAGAAGCTCACCGACGACATCGTGATCGCTCGCGCGCTCGACAATCGCATCGGCACGTTCGCCGCCGCGGAGACGCTGCGGTTGTGCCACGAGCGCCGCGCCGAACTCAAGGTTCGCGTGGTCGCCGTCTCGACGGTGCAGGAGGAGATCGGCCTGCACGGCGCCGCGATGATCGCGCACTCGCTCAAGCCCGACGTGTGTCTCGTGACCGACGTGGGACACGCGACGGATAGTCCGGGGATCTCGCCCCAGCAGCACGGCTTCTTCAAGCTCGCTGGCGGCCCGAAGCTCGCCGTCGGCGCGGAGATGCACCCCGAGGTCGTCGCGCGGCTGACGCGCTCGGCCGAATCGCAAGGCATCGCGCTCCAGCGCTCCGCGACGCCGGGCTCGAGCGGCACCGACACCGACGCGATCTTTCTCTCGCGCGGCGGCATCCCCTGCGGACTGCTCAGCCTCCCGATTCGCTACATGCACACGACCGTCGAGATGACGAGCCTGAAGGACCTGCGCCAGATCTCCGAGGTCTTCGCGGGGCTGTGCCTGACGCTTGATCCGGCCGATCGCTTCGTGCCCGCACTGTGAGAGGTCCGCGAACGGCGCGACGCGACCACCGCGGCGAGTTCGCTTCGAGGCGCCGCGGACTTCGCGCGTCGACCTGATATCGTGCGGCCCTCTTTCCAAACAACCCGATCGACCACCGATTCCCCTTCACGCTCCGCGCTCGCGTTCCCATGCTCGCCTTCGTTCGACAGGCTCTTCGCGACATCCACCACACCGGATCGGTCTGGCCCTCCTCTCCCGCGCTGGCGAAGGTCATGACGCGTTCGCTGCGCGCGGCCGAAGGCGCGCGGCGCCTCCTCGAGGTCGGCCCGGGAACGGGCCCGTTCACCAAGCACATCCTCGGCGCGCTCCGGCAGGGCGACGAGTTCCACATCGTCGAGATCAACGAGGCGTTCTGTCGGCATCTCGAGCAGACGCTGCTCGAGCCGCATCGGGCGAAGAAGACCGGTGCGATCGTTCACCTGCACTGCGCCCCGATCCAGGACGCACCGTTGCGCGGGAAGTTCGACCACATCATCTGCGGGCTGCCGTTCAACAACTTCCCGCCGCCCCTGGTGCGCTCGATCATGAATCGGATGATCGAACTGCTGAAGCCGGGTGGCGAGCTCGTGTACTTCGAGTACGCGGGCGTGCGCGCGATCAAGGCGCCGTTCGTGAATCCTGACGGCCGGCAGCGACTGCGGCGCATCGACGCGCTCGGCAAGAGCCTGCGCCGAAAGCACGGCGGTCGTCGCGAGTTCGTGCTCGGCAACCTTCCGCCCGCGTTCGCCGTGCGACTCACCGCCGAGTAAGCGCCGGCGCGTCCGCGGATCGCGCGACCATTACGATGGTCGCATGGCTTTCGTCAACGAGAACTATCTCAAGCTCGCGGCCGGTTACCTCTTCCCGGAGATCGGCCGCCGCGTCAACGCGTTTGCTTCGTCCCATCCCGATCGCGCCGGCCGCATCATTCGCTGCGGCATCGGCGACGTCACCGAGCCGCTCCCCCCCGCGACCATCGCTGCGATGCACCGCGCGGTCGACGAGATGGCGCGGCGCGAGACCTTCAAGGGCTACGGCCCCGGCACCGGATACGACTTCGTCCGGCACGCGATCGCCGAGGGCGAGTTCCGCTCGCGCGGCATCGCGATCGATGACGACGAGATCTTCCTCTCCGACGGCAGCAAGGGCGACTGCGGATCGATCCTCGAGATCCTGGCCTCGGGCGGCGCCCGCGAGAATCGCATCGCCATCACCGACCCGGTGTACCCGGTCTACGTCGACTCGAACGTGATGTTCGGCAACACCGGCGCGCCGCGCGGCGACGGCGCCTACGACGGCCTCATCTACCTTCCGTGCACTCCGGCGAACGGATTCGTCGCCGACGTGCCGACGCAGCCGGCGGACATCGTCTACCTCTGCTTCCCGAACAATCCGACCGGCGCGATGATCGATCGCCCGCGGCTCAAGGCTTGGGTGGAGTACGCGCTCAAGCATCGCGCGATCATCCTGTACGACTGCGCGTACGAGGCGTACATCCGCGATCCGTCGCTGCCACGGACGATCTTCGAGATCGACGGCGCGAAGGACTGCGCGATCGAGTTCCACTCGTTCTCGAAGTCGGGCGGCTTCACCGGGCTTCGATGCGGCTTCACGGTCATGTCGAAATCGCTCGTCGCGTACACGAAGAGCGGCGAGAAGGTCCCGCTGCATCCGTTGTGGAATCGGCGCTGGAACACGCGCAGCAACGGCGTCTCGTATCCCGTGCAGTGCGCGGCCGCGGCGCTGTACACGCCCGAAGGCAAGGCGCAGGTGCGCCAGCTCGTCGACTTCTACATGGGAAACGCGGCGATCCTGCGCGAAGGCTGCCGCCGGCTCGGGCTGCGCGTCTGGGGCGGTGAACATGCGCCGTACGTCTGGGTCGAGACGCCCGACCGCATGAAGTCGTGGGACTTCTTCGACGTCATGCTGAAGGAGGCGAACGTCGTGATCACCCCGGGCGCGGGCTTCGGCGCGTGCGGCGAGGGCTTCTTCCGCATCTCGGCATTCAACAGTCGCGCGAACGTCGAGGAGGTCGTGCGCCGCGCCGGTCAGCTCGGCTTCGCGCAGGCAGTGGCGTCGCGGTAGGCGCGCGAGAAAATCGGCCCGCCGCAACTGAACGCGACGAGCCGGGAGGGGAGCGAAGGAAGAAGTCGTTCCGTCGCCGGACGCGAGCCGGCGAGCGGTGCGATCACGCGCTGGCGTTGATCGATGCGTTGGACATGAGCGGACTCAGGTTGCCGTATGCGGTGCGGGCCGAGAGCACGCGCGGATCGGTTCGACCGAGGAACGCGTCGAGCCATCGGTTCGCGATCTTGGTGAGATCGGAGTTCGGCTGCTGCGCGTGGAGCTTCGAGAGCTCTTCGGACAATCGCGACTGCAGCTCGGACTTGTCGATCGCGCCATCCTGATTGGCGTCGATGCTCTCCGCGATCTTGATCGCGGCGACGGGAATCTCGTCCATCGCGAGCGATCCGTCCTGATCCGAGTCGCGCGACGCGAACACCGCATCGGTGATCTTCGACGCGATCGCTTCCGGCGCCATCGGCGCATCGGCGGCGCCGTTGCCACCAGAGAGCGCGATGCCGAGATCGGCGCCGTCGACGGTGCCGTCCTTGTTGAGGTCGTAGGTCTTGTTCGCGGTTCCCCACGCGTCCTTGACGCCAGCGACGAGCGCATCCGACGCGCTCGGCTGCGCGTTGCCCAGCGCGATCGCGAGATCCGCGCCATCGACGGTGCCGTCGCCGTTGAGGTCGCCGCCGCCGCCCGCCTTGCCCCACGACTCGAGGACGGTCTGCGGCGACGCATTCGACGGCGCGGGCGCGTTGCCGAGGAGGATCGCCAAGTCCTTGCCGTCCACGGTCCCATCCTGCGTGAGGTCGAACTTCTGGTTCGACGTGCCCCACGCGGCGAAGAACTGCTGGAGGTCCGGCTGCGGCGGCGCGAGCGACGGGCCGCCGAGCGCCGCGGGCTGTGTGCCGTCGGCTGCGGAGGTGGTCGGCGCAGCGGGTGTCGTGGGTACCTGCCCGGGCTTCTTCGCGGCCAAGAGCGGCGACTTCGGGGCGAAGTAGGGAGTGACGGTGGGTGCGATCTTCATGGTGCGGCCCTCAGGAGGAACGACCCCCAAAGGCAAACGTCGCGCCAGCGACCACCGCCGCGGAAACGCATCCGTCGCAGCGCGACCACCGCGGATCCTGCGCTCGACGCGCAGGCTTCGCCTCAGCTCACGACTTGTTCCAGCCCGCCGACGGCTTCCGCTTCGGAAGGAAGTCGCTCTCGGCCACGGTGCGCGGAGGCTTCGGGCCCTTGAAGCCGTGGCAGACGATGTACATCTCCACCGACTCCGCCCGCGAGGCCTTGGGCTTGAAGCCCTTCGCGTCGTCGAAGAGGCCGGCGGCGCGGCGCAGCAGCCGCGGATAGTCGGCGCCTTCGTAGACCTTCATCACGAGGTTGCCCCCGCGCCGCAGCCAATCGCCGGCGCGATCCAGCAGGTCGTTGCAGAGGCGTGCCGAGACGAAGTGGTCGCCCGACGGATCGCCGGTCGTGTCCGGCGCCATGTCGGAGATGATCGCGTCGAACGGTTCGCCGCCCAGCTCCTCGAGCGTCACGTCGCGCAGATCTCCCTGCAGCATGCGCACGTTCGCGGGATATCCGCGCGGGTCGATCGCCTTGAGGTCGACGCCGACGACTTCGCCGCGCGGTCCGACGCGGGCCGCGGCCACCTGCGCCCACGATCCCGGCGCAGCGCCGGCGTCGAGCACGCGGTCGCCGCGGCGCAGGATGTGTTTCCGCTCATCGATCTCGATGAACTTGTACGCGGCGCGCGAGCGATACCCCTCTTCCTTCGCGAGCCGGAAGTAGTGGTCCTGTACTTCGCGCATCGAACTCAGCGTACAGCGCGACGTCGATCGACCGACCGACCTCGGCGCTACCAGACGCCGGGGAACGGGTTCGACGACAGCGGCTGTTCCGTGACCAGGATCATGATGTCCGCGTTCGAGGTGCGCATGACCACTGGATTCGTGCCGCCGTTCAGCGTCGCGTGCAGCCGGTTGCTGTCGTTGGTCTGGTCGAGCGGGAGCCACTGGCCGTACTTGATGCGGGCCTTGACCTTGCCACCGACGGTCTCCGCATCGAATCTGCCGCACGACTCGCCGCGGATCCGAAGATCGACGTCGCCGTCGCTGGTCACGAGCGTCATTGAGCGATCCATCTTCCACGGCGTCATCACTCGAATCGCGCCGCGCGACGTGACGATGTCCGCCGGTCCTCGGTTCTGCTCGACCCAGACGTCGCCGCGCGCGGTGCGGACCTTGACCGCCCCGAGGAGCGGCACGGTGATGACGACATCCACGCGCTGAAAGTGCGGTTCGGGGTGCTCGGTCGTGGCGCGGATGACCGCCGTATCCCGGCCGTCGTTGCGCTCGAGCGTCGCGGTGTAGTGAATGTCGCCGAGCGAAGCCACCGCCTCGTCCGATCGGCCCCAGCCGAACGTGCCGATGCGCCGCAGGGCGATTTCGGTGTCCTTCGCCTCGGGCCGGCACACGACGGTCACGTCGCCCGCGAAGATGTCCAAGTCGACGTCAACGTCGCCTTGCGTCGCGAGTCGGATCGTCTGGTCACGTTCGCTCTTCCACCCGAGCACGCCCTCTTCCACCGCACCCGCCGTGGTCACGATGACGTTCGGCTCGGAGTGCGACGCGCACGCCGACGCGAGCAGCGACAGCACGCAGGAAAGGACGGCCGACAGCGTTCGTGGCATCGAATCCAACCTCCGAGTTTCGCGGGCAGCGGCAACGCGGCCTGCGATCGGCTGTATCGGCCGAAAACTGCGTTCGGTCCGCAGAAACCGCGCCTCGCCCCTTAGGATCGCACCATGCTCCCGTCCCTCCTCGCGCTCGTCTCCACGCTGCTGGTCCAGGTGCAGAAGCCCCCTGCCGCCCCGGCGCCGACCAATCACGACCGCTACGTGATCACGCTGCCGAAAGACCTCGACGCGGCCCTCGGCCTCAAGGACGGCGACGCCGGAGCCGGCCGCCTGCTTCTCTTCTTCATCCGCGAGGGCGTCCGCCCCGTCCAGGGCGACCCGATCGACGCGCCGTTCTACTCCAAGCCGCAGCCGCTCGCATCGGTTGACCTCAGTTCGTTCAAGGCCGGATCGAGCGTGACGATCGACGGGAAGTCGCTGTCGTGGCCGACATCGGTCGACGATCTCGACGGCACCTATCGCGTCCAAGCGGCGTATCGCCGGAATCCCGATGCCCGGTCGCATCAGGCCGAGGGCAACCTGTTCAGCGGCGTGAAGACGGTCGAACTCGCCGCCGACCGCGGTGACGAGGTCGCGATCAACCTCGACCAGCGCTTCCCGAACGAGCCGCTGCCGGAGCGGCCGAACCTGAAGTGGTTCTCGATGAAGAGCAAACTGCTCAGCGACGCGCTCGGCCGCGACGTCACCATGCGGGCGGGCGTGGTCTTCCCGAAGAACTACGACAAGCTCGACGCGAAGCGACGGATCTGGCCCACGATCTACGTCGTGCCCGGATTCGGCGGCGATCACACGATGGCGCTGCACTACGCGTCGATGATGGCGACGCCGAACATCGACGCGATCGCGCCGCAGGCCGTCTACGTCGTGCTCGACCCCGACTGTCGTCTCGGGCATCACGCGTTCGCCGACTCCGAGTGCAACGGCCCGCGCGGCGAGGCCCTCGTCAGGGAGTTCATCCCGGCGCTCGAGAAGCGGTTTCGACTCGAGCCGCGGCCGGAAGGCCGCATCGTCACCGGACACTCGTCGGGCGGATGGTCGAGTCTCTGGCTCCAACTCGCCTATCCCGACGTGTTTGGCGCGTGCTTCTCGAGCGCGCCCGATCCCGTCGACTTCACGGCGTTCCAGCTTTCGGATCTCTATCACGACGCGAACCTGATGACCGACGCGGACGGTCACGAGCAGGCGAGCTTCCGCCAGCCGCTCGGTCCCGAGCAGGATCGCGTGATGATGACCGTGCGCGAGGAGACCGGCGTCGAGCACGTCCTCGGGCCGAGGAACGATTCGGGCGAACAGTGGGGCACGTGGGCGTCGATGTTCTCGCGGAAGGATCCCGCGACGGGACTTCCGCATCGGATGTTCGATCCCGAGACGGGCGTGATCGACCACAAGGTCGTGGAGGACGAGTGGTCGCGCTACGACATCGCGCGGCTGACGGAGAAGAACTGGGCGAAGTACGGCCCGACGTTCGCGTCGAAGGTCCACCTGGTCTGCGGCGACCGCGACTCGTACTACCTGCAGAGGGCCGTCGAGCGCCTGCGCGACAAGGTCGAAGCGCTGCGGAAGGCCGACCTCGACGCTGGACGGACACCGGCGACCGGCAACGGCTACATCGAGATCGTGCCCCGGGCGACGCACGAGACGCTCGTCCCGCTCACCACGGTTCGCTTCAACGAAGAGATGATCGCCCACCTGCGACGCCACGGGCTGCACGACTAACGAGTCGTCGGCGTTATCAGCCCGGCGCCCGATCGAGCCGATCGAACGCGCGAATCGAACGTGGAAGCGACGGCCGTCCGCCGCTACATTCGGCGCGGGGAGAAACGCACATGCGAGAGAACTACGCGCCGCGCAGCTCGACAACTGCGCTCGCCGGAATTTTTTCTGCCGCTTTGCTCACGACGATCTGCGACGCAGGCGCGCGGGGCAACGGCATCTTGAGTCACTGGCGCTGCGACGAGACGCGCGGCGCGATCCTGCACGACTCGGTCGGCGCCCACGACGCGACCATCGCAGGCAGCCCGGCCTTCGTGCCCGGCGTCGCCGGCGGCGCCATCAGTTTCAGCCGCGCGACCAACGACGTCGCGAACGCCGGCAATGTCCTCGGCTTTGCGGGCGGCGCCGACTTCAGCGTCTCGCTGTGGGTGAGGTTTCCGACCGGCGTCGGCGCCGATCAGTATCTGGTCAGCAAGCACTACACGGGCTATCCGAACGGCTGGATCGTCTTCGTCGGAGTCAGTGGAGGCTGCTACGGCGACCCGAGCGCCGCGACGTTCTATACCGCCAACGTCTGCGGCGACGAAGTCACCGCCACGACGCCGGTCTACGACGGTCAGTGGCATCACATCACCTGCACCTATGACGGCGGCGGAACGAAGTACATCTACGTCGATGGCGGCCTCGCCGAGGCGTCGGGCGTCGCGAACCCGATCAATGACGACGACGGTTCGAAGTTCCTACTCGGCGGAATGTCTGTCGCCGGCATTCCCACGGGCGCGCTGGACGGCGCGTTGGACGACGTGCAGATCTACGGCCGCGCACTGAGCTGCGCCGAAGTCAATTACCTCTTCCTGCATCCCGGCGCGGAGGTCGCGAATCTCGCGGACCTCAACGCCGACGGCCATGTCGACGGCAGCGACCTCGCGCTCCTGCTCGGGCAATGGGGGCTCTGCGGCGCCGCGCCGTGCAGCGCGGACCTCGATTGCAGCGGAAGCGTGGACGCCGCGGATCTCGCGGTGCTTCTCGGCGGCTGGACGGGTTGATCTCGAGCGAACGGACGATCGGCGTCAAACGCCCACGCCGACGATCTTCGCGGCCTTCGCGGCGATCTGCGTGTGATGCAGGCCGCACATCTTGAGAATCTCGTCCTCGATTCGCGCCGACTTCGGAATGCGGCGAACGTACATCTGCTCGAGCGTGAATGCGTCACCGGCGTCGGTGCACGCGTCGCTCACCGCGCTGCCGAGGCCGCCGCCGTAGTTGTCCTCGACCGTGAGGATGTTGCCGCCGTTCTTGTTCGCGAGGTCGAGGAGCGCATCGGAGTCGAACGGGATCGAGTAGAGGTCGACGAGCGTCGCGTCGACTCCCTGCTTGTCGAGGATCGCGATCGCCTTGTTGCACTCGTGAACCATCACGCCCGCGGTCACGATGAGGAGATCGCGGCCTTCGCTCAGCACTTCGAACTTGCCGAGGTTGAACACGGTCTTGTCGTTGTAGAGGAACTCGACCTCGGGACGGAACGTGCGCATGTAGCAGCAGCCGTGGTACTCGGCCATGACCTGCGTCAGCGCATACGCCGCGTAGGCGTCGGCGGGCTGCAGGATGTAGCAGCCGGGGTTGCCGCGATGATCGCGCATGGTCGACAGCGAACGGAACCACGCCACGTCGGGCAGCGCCATCTGGCTCGGGCCGTCGGCCGCGAGCGTGATGCCCGCGTGCGAACCCACGAACTTCACGTTCGCGCCGGAGTTGATCGCCATCTCGATCTGGTCGTAGGCCCGCGTGAGGAACTTCGCGAAGGTCGAGACGAACGGGACCTTGCCCGCCGCCGACAACCCTGCGGCCACCGAGACCATGTTCTGCTCGGCGATGCGGCACTCGACGAAGCGCGTGTTGATCGCGCGGTCGTTCGCGAACCATTCGGCGAACGTCGAGTTCTTCACGTCGGCGTCGAGGCACCAGACTTCCGGATTCGCCTGGCCCAGCGCGCGGAGCGAGAGGCCGTACGCCTTCCGCGTCGCGAACTTCCCGCTCGCGAGCACCGTCGAAAAGTCGTGGGCCTTCATGGCCTGCGGGAAGCTCGGCGGTTCCTTCACGACGACCTGCGGCGCCTTCCATTCCGACGGCGGATAGATGCGCAGCGCGTCGCCGGAGGCGAGCGTCGACGTGAGCGAGAGCCGTTGCGCGTTGAGCTCGTCTTTCGCCTGCTTGAGTCGCTCGCCGCTCGCGGGCTTGCCGTGCCAACCGCCGCCCTGAATCGACGGAGCTCCCCAGCCCTTGACGGTCCGCGCGATGATCGCGGTCGCGCGCTCGGCCGCCCGCGCCTTCTCGAACGCATCGCGAATCGCCTTGGGATCGTGACCATCGATCGTGATCACCACCACGCCCGCCGCCTCTAGCTTCTTCGCGATGGTCTCGGCCGACTGCTGCGACGAAACCGCATCCGACTGGCCGTAGCGATTGCAGTTGAAGATCGCGATCACGTTGTGGAGACCGTGATCGACGATGAAGTCAACCGCCTCCCAGATCTGGCCTTCGCGCGACTCGCCGTCACCGATGATGCACCAGACGCGCTTGTCGATGCCGTCCCGCTCGGCGGCCAATCCCAACCCGGCGGCGACGGACAGGCCCTGGCCGAGCGAACCGGTGGCGGCGTCGAAGAAGGGGAAGCCCTCCGCCGGATTCGGATGTCCGTCGATTTCCGACTCGGCCTTGCGCAGGCTCTTCACGTCGGCCGCGGTCATGGGCCGCAGGTTGCCTTCCTTGCCGATCATCACCCCGAGATCCGCGGCAGCCGCGTAGATCATCGGCACCGCGTGCCCCTCGGACAGCACGAGCCGATCCGAGGTCGGGTAGCGCGGATCCTCAGGCGTCCACCGCATGGAGTGGTAGAGGAGCACAGTCACCAGGTGGCCGATCGACAGGGCGCTGGTCGGGTGGCCGCTGCCGGCTTCCGCGCACATGTCCAGGACGACCTGTCCAAGCTGAATGGCCTTCGAGTGGACTGCCGCTTCGAAACTCATGGGGCTTCCTTTCGCTGGTGACGCGCGCCGGTGGACGAGTCGGCGGCAGCACCCCGACGAGAGCGAACAAGCGGGGAAGTATCGCGCCGGCCGCATGAAATCGCAACCACTGTCGTCGTCACGCCTTCGCCGAACCACGCTGCAACCGAGCTTTTCGCTGGCACTTGTGTACGTGTACCCACGGCAGAGTGTCCGTCGGACGGATCGGCGTCGTTCTGGCATCCTGCACGCCTGCATAGCTGAGCGCACCCCTGCAAGGAGATCTCATGCGCCTCACGTCAGTCGTCGCGACCCTCGTCGCGTGCGTCGTCTTCGTGTGCCGACCCGCGTCCGCCCAAGGCACCTCGGACCTCTTCCCCGAGCCCATGAACAGCGCCGAGGCGGAGGCGATCATCGATCGCATCGGCCTCCAGGATGACGCCAAGATCGCGGCCCTGAAGGCGTTCGAGTCGTACATCGAGCGCTTCCTCGCACTCCGCAAGGGCGACATCGACGACTACCTGAACAGCCGCGCGGCGCTCGGCGCCACGACGACCCGCGAAGACGTCGCGGGCCGCGTCGATCGGCGGCGCTCGATCCTCAAGAAGATCGCCGGCATCGAGAACGAGTACTTCGATCAGGTCACCGCGATCGCGGGCACGACGAACGCGGCTCGCGTCACCCGCGAGCGCGATCGAGCCGCGCGGCGCCGCGATTGGTCCGCGTCGAATCCGTTCATGGGGCGCAACGGCCGGCTCGAGCTGGCGGATCTCGCGAACGAGGCCGTCGGCGACTCGAAGCTGTCGGACGAGGCGCAGAAGTCGGTCGACGCGGCGGTTCGCAGCTACGAGAGCCAGGCCACGGCGCTGATCCACAAGCTCGTCGACCTCGCCGTCGAAGAGCCGCTCGCGCTGTACGACGCTCGCACCGCGGCCAACCTCAAGCAACCGCAAGCTGCCGAAGGCGACGCCCCGGCGACGGCGTGGCGCGACTACTTCGAAGCGTCGCAGAAGGTGCGAGTCGCGGCGCGCCAGCCGCAGATGGAAGTGCGCGGCAAGTTGCGCGACGCGACGCGCTCACAGGCGAAGGCGATCGCCAAGGCGCTGCCCGCGGAAGCGAGCTCGAAGTTCATGCAGAGCTTCCTGGAGCGCGCATACGCCGCCATCGCCCGGCCGCGCGACCCGGTGCCGGGGCTGCTGAAGGAAGCGAAGACCAAGCTCGAGAAGGGCGAGATCACGGCGGAAGAACTCGCCGCGGTGGAAGCGATCGCTGCCTCGCACGCGGCGCGACGGGCCGAGCTCAACGAGAAGCTGATGGGCGCCATCGACAAGCAAGCGATGAGCGAAACCGAATCCGACTTCTTCATGGTCTCCGGCCTCCCCGGCGAGACGAGCGAGAAGACCGACGTCGAGAAGCTCTCGGATGAACGCTCAAAGCTCGATGACGCGACCGTGGCCTCGATCGGCGGCGCCGCAGCCGCCCTCGCGAAGAAGGACGACGACTCCGCCCCGCGGAACCGCGGTGAAGTCGTCATCAACGGCATGACGCTCGAGTTGCCGGATGACATAGCGACGGAAGGCGGCGGGGTCTTCGTGATGTCGACCACCGGAGACGTCGGAGGCGACCTGGGGGGCAACGCCGTCGTCACGATGGGGTTCGCGTCCGATGGGATGTCCACAGGCGTGCCGATCCCGATGAGCCGCGAGGACATCGACGGCATCAAGCAACAGTTCACGCTCGCGGGCGACGAGGCCACGATCCTCGACCTCCTCTTCGAGGACTACCAGTCGAAGTGGAAGGAACTGGATCAGGGCGAGCTCGCCGAGTTGAAGTCGCTGCCGCTGAACGGTCCCGGTCGATTCCCGGGTTCGCCCGACTACCGGCCGCCGACCGACGGCGACGTCGCGCGGTCGTTCGAGTTGCGACGTGTGGTCCTCGAGAAGGCGCTCGGCATCGAACGCGAGTTCGCCGACAGCGTCGCCGCGGCGATCGCGGCGAAGGTCTCGAAGGACGACGCGACGTACCTCCGCCATTGGCGCGAGCGCGCCGCGTACCTCAATGCCGCGGAGGGGCAGTCGGGCATCTCGCTGATGTCGTCCGGCGGGTCGAAGGCCTCGTCGCTCGATCTCGTGTCGATCGTGCGGCGATCGGGACTACCCGCGGAGGCCGTTGCGAGCACGAAGCCGGCGCTCGAAGCGTGGGACGCGTCGAGCCTCGATGCGCTGCGCAACCGCTTTGAGGTGCGTCTCGCGGCCCAACGCATGCGCGCCGAGCTTGATCGCAAGCTCGAAGCGCAGGCCGCATCCGAAGGACGACCCGGCGAGATTCGCGTGACCTCGGAGGACGAGGAGTTCCGCAAGGTCGCCGCCGCGGAAGCGCGGGCGAACGAGACCGACGAAGTGGTCGCCAAGCTCAACAAGCAGTCCCTCGAGGCGGCGCTCGCCGCTCTACCCGACGACGCGAGTCGCGCGACGCTGCGCGAGGCGTGGAACCGCAAGGCGTGGCCGTCGATCTACCGCGATCGACGCGACGTCGAACCGATGATCGCGAAGGCCTATGCGTTGCCGGATCTCGCTTCCGAGGCGAAGAAGCAACTCGACGCGATCATGTCCGAGCATCGTGCGGAATACGTGCGCCTCTGCCACGAGATGATCGAGGCCAGCGAGAAGAGCGTCGTCGACACGAACCGGCCCGAGCCCGGCAACGTCGACTTCCGCGCGCTTCAGGCGCGCCAGGACACGCTCAATCGCCTGCGCTTTGAGCGCAACGAGCTCAATGCAAAGACGCTTCGCCGCGCGAAGGAAGTGCTGACGCCCGATCAGGCCGCGAAGATCGGCGACCTGCCGAAGGAGCAGAAGGCGATCCGATTCGGCGGACCGGGGGTGTGACGCTGAGGCGTCGGGTTGGAGCTCCCCGCGGACGTCGAACGAACAGGCCCGCCAGCGCACGGTCCGTGTGCGGGCATCCCCCGGATGCCTCGCGAGGCGACGGCGCACGGCGCATGCGTGCGTCGAGATTCTCGCCGCGTAGTCGACACGCGACCGGCAGCATTGCGCGAATTTCCGGTCTTCTGAACAACTTCAGAGCGGCCCTGGTCGAGATCTCTGGTGCAATACCGTGAATGTCGCCGCACGCTCTGGCGAGTCAGGAGCGACTGCCAATGAAACGGGGCACGAGATACCTGCATGCGTGTGCGTGGCGTCGCTCGGTGACGAAGAGCGCGCCGCGGTGCTGTCGTACCTGATGCCGATCGGCGGAGGAGGTGGCCAGTGACTTTCCATCGCCGGCAGTCGCTCTCGCCGTGTGCGGCGGCGACTATCTCGAGCCTTGCCGTCGCGATCGCCGGCGACGCCCGGGCGCAATGCATGTACTCCGTGCAGATCATCGAGTCGCCGATTTGCCCCGGGAACACGACGCCCCTCGCCTACGACATCAACAACCACGGGCATGTGTGCGGCGAATACAGCCCGTGCATCGGCAGCAGCCGGCCGTTCTTCTGGTCGCCCGAATCCGGGTTCGTCGACATCGACTTAGGAGAGCCGGGGGACCACGACGCCAAATCGCTCAACGAGTCTGATTCGGTGGTCGGAGAGATCGCGATCGACGCAACTGATGTGAGGCCCTACCGCTGGCGCTGGGCAGACGGATCGATCGTGGTCCTCAATCCACTCCCCGATCCGCCGCCCCCCCTGCCGCCGCCCGCGTCCCACGGCTCAGCACAGGGCATCTCGTCCGACGGCACCATAGTGGGGAGTTGGGGCGGCGTGTACCTTTCGCCATTCAGTTGGCTCCCCGAGGTGGAGTTCAGCGACCTCACTGGTGAGGTCGGATACCCGGGCGGCCAAGCGTACGCTATCAACGACGCACACTGGATCTGCGGCAGCGCCGACGTCGCCGCCAAGCGCTTCGGGTGGCGCGGTTTCGTCCTGACGCCCGAGGGCTGCACAATCCTGCCGACGGTGGACGGCGGATTGACGAGCGAGGCCCATGCGATCGCCTCGAACGGACTCGTCTGCGGATGGGGCATGCGGCCGTCCAACTACGTCAACTATCCGCGCGGCTTTCTGTGGCGGAACGGGCGCATGGAGGACGTCGGTTCGCCCGATCCGCTCAAGCCGTACAGCTTCGCCCTCGACGTAAACGCACTCGGCCAGGTCGTCGGTGAGTACGGGCCCGGCGGCAGTCGCGGCTTCTTGTGGCAGGACGGCAACTTCTACTACATCAAGCCGCTACTCGCGAGCAACCCACAGGGCATCACTGTGGGTGCAGGCATCAACGACCGTGGGCAAATCATCGCGTGGGGCGGCGGCGTGTCGTTGGTGCTGACGCCGATCCGAACGCGCCCCGGCGACGCGACGATCGACTGCAAGGTCGACGAGCGCGACGTCCTCGCCGTGATCGAGTTCTGGGGCAAGGAATACGAGCTGCCCGACATGCCCGGCGACTTGAACGACGACGGCGTGGTGAACGGCGTCGACTTGGCTCTAGTGCTGGGGGACTGGGGTTAGGAATCGCCTCACCCTCGCGCCCATTCGCTCGGCACGTCGCCGTGCGTCGCGATGATGCGCGAGTGGATGCCGCCGCGCCCATTCCACTCGGTGACGACTTGGAGCCAGAGCGGACTCATCGCTTCCGCGAGGTGGTCGCGAATCGCGTTCGTCACCGCCTCGTAGAAGATGCCCTCGTTGCGGAACGACTGGTAGTAGAGCTTGAGGCTCTTGAGCTCGACGCACACCGTGCGCGGCACATAGCGCAGCGTGACGCGCCCGAAGTCGGGATGTCCCGTCTTCGGGCAGACGCTGGTGAACTCCTCGTTCACGTGTTCGATGACGAACGCGGTGTCGCTGGGCGAATCGAAGAACTCGAGCAGTTCGGGGCGCGGCATGACGCCGACCAAGGTACTGGATCGAGCGGGCGAGGCGTTACGGCTGGTACTTCGTGAGAATCGCGACGACCTTCGGCTGGTCGGGATTCACCTTCAGCGACTTCTGGAAGCTCGTGCGAGCCTCGAGTCGCGCCGCGTCGTTGGCGCGGCCGGTCGTGAGCCATTTGTTGAGGGCGTTCGTCGCGACGCCGTTGAGCGACGGCCAGTGGTTCGGGTCGATCTCGACGCCCTTGCGATACGCCTCCGCCGACTTCTCGTACTCGCCGGTGCGGAAGTACGACCAGCCCAGCCGCTCGTACGCGTTCGCGCTGGGGGCGATGCGAATGAGTTCGTTCGCGGTGTTGACCGCCTCGATGAACCGCTTCTCCGAGGCGTACAGGTTCACGAGGCTGGTGAGGAGATCGGCCCGCGGCTCGACGAGTTCGAGGGCGGTCTCGTATGCGGCGATGGCGTCGGCGTTCCGCCCGAGGCGTTCGAGAGCGACCGCGAGATTCACGCGAGCTTCGCCGTCGGACGGCGCCAGCTCGACGGCCTTCTGGGCGAACGCGAGCGCCTCTTGCGCCTGGTTCTCCTTCAGGTAGGCCATGGCCATGCCCACGTTCGCTTCGAGGTTGTCCGGGCGAATGATGAGCGCGCGATGGAACGCGCGAATCGCGTCGGGGTAGCGACGAAGTCCGTTGAGCACGCGACCGAGGCTCACCTGCGCGTCGAAGTTGTCGGCGTCGAGCGCCGCTGCTCGCGCGTAGGCCGGCTCGGCCTTCGCGAGATCGCCCATCGATTCGTAGGTTCGACCGAGACCGAGGTGCGCATCGACGAGCGTCGGGTTCTCCGCAAGCAGCTCGCGGAAGAGCAACAGCGCGTCGTCGTACTTGCCCTGGTCCGCCGCGACGTTCGCCTGCTCGAGCGCGCGCTCCTGATCCTGCGTCGGATTCGTCGAGATCACCGGAGGCGGCGCTGGCGGCGGCGCCTTCGCCTTCGTGCCGGAGGCGCAACCGTGCGCGCACGTCAACGCCACGAGCGAGAGCGCACCGACGAGAAGCGGTGCCGCGACCGACGTAGCCATCCGTGCAAGCCGACAAGTCTGCATCAGGTGCGGTCCTTCGCTGAATCGGCCCTGGGGCGACGGTTGCCGTCCCGAGTGACGCGGAGCATAGCCCTCAGTCGCTGGGCGTTCACGAGGTCCCAGGGGCGGCCATCCTCGTCGTCTTCCTTGGCCGTCTCCATGATCTTCGGCACAAGAGCGAGGCGAGGATTACGCATGATGGCTTGGAAGCACGCCTTCGTGCAGGTCCCGGCTCCGATGTGCTCGTGGCGATCGACGCGGGATCCGGGCGGAGCGGCCGAATCGTTCACGTGCATGACTTTCAGCTCGTCTTGCCCGCATATTCGCCAGAATTCTTCAAGCGTCGCCGTCGCCCGGGACTCGGTCGACATGTCGTATCCGGCGCTGACCACGTGGCAGGTGTCGAAGCAGAACGCAATTCGTTCAGGTGCCGCGACGAGTTCGCGAATCCTCGCGAGGTGGCCGAAGTCGTAGCCCAAGTTCGTGCCGCTGCCGGTCGTCGTCTCGATGCACGTGATCACGCGGTAACCGGCGAGCGAACGATGCAGTTCGTCGAGCGAACTCGCGATGCGCCGGAGCCCGGCCTCCTCGTCCGCGCTGGGCGGCTGTCGCAGCGGATTCGGGCTTCGCGGCGCCCGCGCCGCCCCGAGATGGGCACCGGGATGGGCAACGCAGTAGGCGATGCCGAGGCGTTCGCAGCGCTCGAGTTCGTCGCGCTGCAGCTCGATCGACTTCGCGCGCAGGCCGGGGTCGGGCGACGCCAGATTCACCAAGTATGAATTGTGGCTCACCACGCGCTGCGGCAGGTCGTCCCAGCCGATCGCCGTGCGGGTCTCTTTCCAGAGCCGCACCGCGTCGTCGCTGAGCGGCGGCGCCTTCCACTGCCGCTGGTTGCGGGTGAAGACCTGCAGGCAATCGAGCTTCAGGCGAATCGCCTCGAGGAGCGCGAGGTGCAGCCCGCCCGCGATGGAGAGGTGCGAGCCGATCATGCCGCGGATGGGAGTTGCGGTCATGGTTTTCATGCGAACCTCCGCACTCTCGGGTGATCGGCGCACCGCGCGCCCTACACCATCCGCGCGCCGGCGGCGCGGGCCGCGGCGACGATGCGCTCGGCGGTTCGCACCGCGGCGAACCCCGCGTTCGCGTCGACGAACGGCTTGCGGCCGGTGCGCACGGCCTCGAGGAAATCCTGGGCCTGGAGCTTCAGCGGCTCGCCTGCCCCGACCGCGAGTTGGTCGATCGACACCAGCTCGAGGTAGTTCATGCTCGAGAGGTCTTGGCCCTGCCGCAGCAGTTCGCGCACCTCGCTGATGCGGGCCGCGTTCGCCGCCTTGCGCACCACGGTGCCGCGCCGCTCGACGAAGTCCGCCGACACGTAGCACTCCCCGCTGATGATGCGGATCTTTCGCTCGGTCTTCAGCGCGAGTCGACTCGCCGTCACGTTGGCGACGCAGCGGATGCCGTCCTGATTCGGCGGGAACACGAGTCGCGCGTTGCACACGTCCTCCGCCTCGCCGAGCACGGCCACGGCGTTCGCGTGGATTTCCTCGGGCTCCGCGCCGATCAGCATCAGCAGCACGTCGAGGTCGTGGATCATCATGTCGAGCACGACGCCGACGTCGACCGAGCGAAACGTCATCGGCGAGACGCGATCGACCTCGATGAAGAGCGGCCGAAGCTCGGGCAGCGCGCGGATCGCGACCATCACCGGGTCGTAGCGCACGACGTGTCCGACCTGCAACACGGCGCCGCTGCGCGAAGCCGCCGCCACGATCGCCTCGGCTTCGCGCACATCCGGCGCGAGCGGCTTCTCGATGAGGCAAGCGACGCCTGCGGCGAGCAGCTTCTCCGCCGCGGCGCGGTGGTGCACCGTCGGCGTCGCGATCGTCACGGCGTCGACGCCGGCGGCGATCAGCTCGTCCACCGACTCGTAGCCTTGTCCGCCGTACTCGCTGGTGATCGCGTCGCGGCGCTCCGGGCTGCGGTCGACCACGCCGACGAGATCCGCGCCGTCGATCTGCGTGTAGAGACGTGCGTGATGGCGGCCCATGCGGCCCACGCCGACGACGCCGCAGCGAAGCGTGCCCGTGTGCGTCCGAACGGAATGCTGTACCTCTGGCATCGATGTCCTCGCGGCAGAGGATACGGCGAGGCCCGCCGATCCGCTCAATGACGCCGCTGTTCGCGGACGATGTCGCCCAATCGCTCTTCGCGCTCTTCCTCGGCTCGTTCCATGCGATCGGTGAACTCGCCCGCGTGACGCAGGCTGTGCATCGCGAACCGCAGCGCGCGCCACGAGCGCCACGCGATGTCGAGCGTCGCGAGGAAGATGATGACGCGGTCGACGCGCCACGCGGTGCGGACGATCGGTGGCTGCAGCAGCGACCACGCGGCGTTGAGCACGCCGATGAGCAAGACCGGCCCGAGGACGAGAAGCCCGCTCGCGCCGGCGAACAACGAGCCTTCGGCGTCGCCGGTGAGCCATCGTTCCAGCCCGCGCAGGCGCGCGGCGACGAGGACGAAGAACGCGATCGCCGCGACGATCGCGAGACAGACGCCGGTCGTCAGCGCGACGTCGAGCGAGCCGGTGACGGGCGTGGGCTTGCGGAGTTCAACGAACGCCTTCGTCAGAACGGCGCCGTGCGCGAGCATCAGCGCCGAGGCGACGCCGAGCGCGACGCGCACGCGACGTGCGGCTGCGTCTTCGCGTTCGTCCGGATGCGTGAGGCGCGACGAGACGAGGAGCAGACCAAACCCGCAGAGCGGCAGCGACGCTGCGGGAAACGCGAACACCAGACGATCGTCGAAGTGCGCGCCGATCGTTCCGAACAGCACGCACCCAAACGCCGAGAGCGCCAGCGCCGCGAGCGGAACGAGCACCGCGAGCACCGAAAACACCGCGACGCGCCCCGAATGCAGCAATAGGCGCGGACCATGATGACGGTCGTGGTTGATCGACAGCGCGCCGCATTCGGGGCACCGAGCGCCGAGGCGCTGGCCGCGCAGGTCGTAGCCGCAGTTGGGACACGTGCGGCGCGACTTGCCCGGCCGTGCCGCGGGGCTGCGCCGCGTTGGCTTCGGCGCGGCATCGGGCGCGATCGGAATGGGCTCGTCATCTCGCCTCACGGTGGACCTCGATCTGACACGAGACGCAGGCGAGCCGCTCCCGCCCCGAGGCTCGACCTGAGTGATACGGACGTATCTGCTCCACGCGCTCCACGATCTCACCAGACGGCGAATTGGCCAGAGCGAGTGTGCGCCCGGAGGGCGCGACGAAGCGCTCGAATTGGCATGATTACGCAGGAACGCCGGTCACATGCGCGATTGCCTGCCGGAACATCGCCAAACCCGGCGGATCGCCCTGGCGCTGCGCCGGCGCGATACGGGTCCACGTCGGGTGATGCGTCCAGCGCGTGTATCGCTCCGGGTGCGGCATGAGGCCGAAGACGAGACCCGACGGGTCGCAGATGCCCGCGATGCGGTCGAGCGATCCGTTGAAGTTGTCGTTGGCCGCGTAGCGCAGCGCGACCTGGCCGTTCGCGTTCAGTTGCGCCAGCGTGTCGGCGTCGGTCACGAATCGGCCCTCGCCGTGCGCGCACGGGAGCACGTCGGCGCCGGCACTCATGCGGAGTCCGCGGGTCCACACGCAACGCGTGTTCGTCGGAACCTCGATCCGCACCCACGCGTCATGAAAGCGTGCCGCGGTGTTCTGCGTCAGCGCGACCGTCGGCGGCGCCGGCTCGTCGGGCCAGCGCGCGCCGGTGTCGGGGCCCGGCAGGAGTCCCGCCTGCACGGCGATCTGGAACCCGTTGCACGGCGTGATCATCGGCACGCCGCGCTCGATCGCGGCCGCGAGCGCCGGATAGATCGTGTGACGAATGAGCTGCGCCATCACGCGTCCTGCCGCGATGTCGTCGCCGTACGAGAAACCGCCGGGCAGACCGATCACCCGATAGCGATCGATGACCGACGGATTGCGCACGAGTCGCTGCAGATGAATCGAATCGACGGTCGCACCGGCGAGTTCGAACGCGCGACACAGTTCGAGATCGCAGTTGATGCCTGCCGCGGTGATGACCAGTGCTGGAATCGTCATGGGGGGCATGGCTCAGAATGACGTGCTCGACCATCGCTCGCGCAGCCGGTCGAGCGGAATCTCGACGGAATCGTTCGCCGCAACCTTGAGGACGAGGCCGTGACCTTCGCGGAAGCGACCGACGATCGCGCTGGGAACCGCGCCGAGGATCGACTTCAACGTTGAGAGATCGTCCATCGAGACTTCGAGCAGGTAACGCGACGGCTCTTCGGAGAAGCACTTCGCGAGGAGCGGCACGTCGAGGTCGTCCGGCGTCGGCGCCTTCGCTGGTTCGAGCTCGAGCCCGATGCCGCCGGCGAACGCCATCTCCGCCGCGGCGACGAGCAACCCACCCTCGCTCAGGTCGTGCGCGCTGCGCACGATGCCCCGCGCGATCGCCGCGTGCACTGCCTTCGCGGTCGTCGGTCCGGCGCTGAGATCGGTCACTGGCAGCGCCGCGTCGGTGCGTCCGGTGACGAGATGGAAGTGCGATCCGCCCATCCGACCGTGCGTGTGCCCGACGAGGACGAGCACGTTGCCGGCCTGCTTCGCATCCATCGTCACGCAGCCCGCGACGTTCGGCACGATGCCGAAGCCCGACACGAGCAGCGTCGGAGGAATCTGGATGACCGTACCGCTCTCGGTCACGAACTGGTTGTTGAGCGAGTCCTTGCCCGAGATGAACGGCGTGCGATACGCCTTCGCGCCGTCGTAGCAGGCCTCGGCGGCACGCACGAGCGAGCCGAGGTTGCGCGCGTCCTTGCAACTCGGCCAGCAGAAGTTGTCGAGGATCGCCACGCGCGAGGGATCGGTGCCCACGCACACGAGATTCCGCACGCACTCGTCGATCGCCGCAAGCACCATCAGGTACGGATCGCTTGCGAGGCCCGTCGCGAGACCGTTCGCGATCGCGAGGCCCTTCACGCTTGACGGCACCGGCTGAAGGACCGCCGCGTCGCCCGGTCCGGCGCTCACGCCGACGAGCGGCTTCACCACGGACATGCCCTGCACCTCGTGGTCGTACTGACGCACGATCCACGCCTTGCTCGCGATGTTCGGATGCTCGAGCAGCGTCTCGAGCGCCTTCGCGAGATCGCTCGCCTTGTCGCCCACCTTGAAGCGTCCGCTCGCGGCGAGCGTCGGCTTCGGCGTCGCGTGGCGATGTCCGCTCGTGAACGACGGATCCCACGTCGCGTCGCGCGTGGGCATGGGGTTTCCGTCGTGCAGGAAGTGCATGCTCATGCGACCGACTTCGACGCCGTGCCAGCGCAGCACGAGTTCGCCGTCCGCGGTGCCGAACTCGCCGAGATCGCACCACTCGACTTCCTGCTCCTCGCACAGCGCGGCCAGCGCGTCGAGGTTTTCCGGCGGCACGGCGAGCACCATCCGCTCCTGCGCCTCGCTGATCCACACTTCGGTGGGGCTGAGCCCGTCGTACTTCAACGGAGCGCGATCGAGATGCACTTCGGCGCCGAGGAGCCGGCCCATCTCGCCGACCGCGCTCGAGAAGCCGCCGGCGCCGCAGTCCGTCAGTGCGCGGAAGAGCGGGCGCTGCACGCCGTCGCGCTCGAAGTCGCGGGCTTTCAGGATGCAGTCGAGCAGCTTCTTCTCGGTGACCGCGTTGCCGATCTGCACCGCGTGACTGAATTCGTCCGCATGCGTGTCGGTGAGTTCCGCGCTCGAGAAGGTCGCGCCGTGGATGCCGTCGCGACCGGTGCGGCCGCCGAGCGCGATGATGCGATCGCCCTTTGCGACCTCGCCCTTCACGCAATCGCGCGGCATGAGTCCGACGCAGCCGCAGTACACCAGCGGATTGCCGACGTAGGAGTTGTCGAACCACACGGTCCCGTTCACCGTGGGGATGCCCATTCGATTGCCGTAGTCGCGCACGCCCGCGACGACTTGCGTGAGCACGCGACGCGGATGCAGGCAACCCGCAGGGACCTCGTTGAGATCGGCGTGCGCGACGCAGAACACGTCCGTCGCCGCGATCGGCTTCGCGGCGAGCCCGGTGCCGATGACGTCGCGAATGCAGCCGCCGATACCCGTGGCCGCGCCACCGTAGGGCTCGATCGCCGACGGGTGGTTATGCGTTTCGACCTTGAAGCAGACCGCCCAATCCTCGTCGAATGCAATCACGCCCGCGTTGTCCACGAACACGCTGAGGCACCAGTCGATGCCGTCGGCGATGAGCTCGTGCGTCGCTGCCGCGACCGTCGACTTGAGCAGGTTCTTCACCACGACGGCGCCGTCGGACTGCACCTCGTGTCCGGGGCGTCCCGCCGCGCACTTCGCGAGCGACCATCGAGGCTCCCCGGTCGGCGGACCCGAAAGCTCCCGGTAGCGAATCGTCGACTTGAGCGTCTTGTGAACGCAGTGCTCCGACCAGGTCTGCGCGAGCGTCTCGAGCTCAATCTCGCGCGGCTCGCGGCCGAGACGTTCGTACTCAGCTTCGATCGCCCGCATCTCGTCGAGCGAGAGGAAGAGGTGCGCCTCGCGGCTGAGCTTCTCGAGCGCGGCGTCGGCGAGTCCCCGGATCGGGACGTCCCTCACCGCGAGGTGATACGGCTTGCCGTGCGGAAACGACGCGGGCAAATACGGTGCGTCGTGGATTGCGTGGATGACGGTGTTCGCGAGCAGCCGCTCAGCGATCGCTCGGGCGAACTTGGCGTCGACTCCGTGCAGGTCATACCGATCGCCGGTGCGCACGGAGACGGTCTTGCCGAGCATCGCGTGAATCGCAAGCTGAACGCTCTCCGCCGCGGGATCGGTCACGCCGGGCAGCGGATGCACCTCGACGATCGCGACGCCGGGACCGACACGAGCCTTCGCCGCGGCCACCGACGCGTGCAGCTCAGAGGCCTGGGTCACGCAATCGGCCAAGAGCTCGTCGGCGATGCGCGCGAGCTCGTCGCCGGTGAGTTCTCCTTCGATCAGATAGACGGAGGCGTGCTCGACGCGCTTCGGCCGCTTCTCGAGTCCGAGCGATTCGATCTCGCGCAGGACGAGCGAGCCTCGAGGATCGGCCTCACCGCGGCGGGGACGAACCTCGATTCGATGCACTTGGACGACGGGGCCGGAGGGCCGGGAGGCGGTGGCTGATGACATTGGGGCGGAGCGAAAACAGCCATCGTAGACAGCATTGAGCCCCGACGCGGCGGGCCTTTTCCGAGAGGCCGACCCGGACAATGACGCGGGCTGGCGCAGTCCGCGCCAGCCCGCGATTTCGGTCGTCATCGGGCGGATCGATCGAACGTCAGAAGCCCAACTGGAACTGACCGCGGGCGACGAGTTCGTCGCGCGATCCGGTTACGCGCCAGCCGCTGCCCTCTTGGAACCACGAAGGCTCGAAGGTGTCGAAGGCGTAGCCGACGTCGAACGTGAACTTGGCATCCTGTCCATCGATGTACCAGTTGACGCCGACGGTGCCGATGTTCAGGTGATTTTCGAACGCGTAGAGCGAGCCGGTACCGCCCTGCATCGGAACCGCACTCGGATCCGCGACGGTGAACTGTCCGAGTTCCCAACGCGCGAACAACTCGAACTTCGGCGCGACGTAGAGCGCACCCTGCAGCACCATGCCCCACTTGTTGCTGCTGCCCATGTTGCCGTACTGGTTGATGTTGAAGTTGTTGGCGCCGGCGTAGTAGTACGCGCCTTCGCTGTCGGCATACGCCCACGAGAGCGAGCCAAAGAGGCTCGCGCCACCAAAGTTGGCGCTGGCGTCCGCGGTGAACATCAGCAAGTCGTTGTCGCCCTGATTGACCTGCGTCTGCATGTAGCCGTACTCGGGACGCCATGACTGCCAGTGCACGCCGAAGCCGAACAAGAGTCCGAACTCGGAACCGGGGGGACTCGTGAACGAGTCGAAGTCCTTCCAGTCACCGTAGGGCTTGAACTCGAGGCGATTGGTCAGCGCCCATTCCACTTGTCCCCACGAGAACGGTCGATTCGCCGGCAGCGAACCGCCGACCTTCAACTGGCCCGCGACCTGATCGTCGGCGCCGTCGCTGTACGCGAACGAGTTTCGCCAGAGGTCATCGACGTAGGTGAGTTCGAGGCCCTGCGAGTAGCCGATGCCAAGTGAGCCGTTCACCACGGACGGCTCGACCGCGAGCTGATTCTGGCGATCGACGAGTTCCTCTCGGCTGAACGGGAGCTTGAACTGTCCCGTGCGGAAGAACAGGTTGGACGAGAGTTCGGTGCGCACCCAGACATCGAGCGCGCGGAAGCTGCCCGATCCCGACTCGAGCGGACGCACGTTCGACGTCGACAGGTCGAACGCCTTGTTGTTCGTGAACTCGCCCTTGATCTTGTAGGTGATCGCAGGGCCGAAGACGTGCCCTTGGAACCAGAGCTGGGTCCCGGGCAGATCGAAGCCCGCACGCGTCTTGCGATCATCGCTCCAGTACGGGTTGATGCCGGCGACGCCCACCGCGGGCGACGGCGTGCGGAATTGGCTGTAGACGTAGCGGATTTGAAGCAGGCCGCCGATCTCAAGGCGGAAGCGACCGTCGGGGCTCTGCAGGAAGAACCCGTTGTCCCAGCCGGCCGTCATGTTGGTCGACTGCAGGCTCGCGCGCGAGTCCGCGTCGGCGAGCGTGTCGAGCACGATGCCGCGAATCTCGTTCGCGCGCTGCTCGGACAGCCACGCCTCTCCCTCGTCTTGTCGTAACCGCGTGACCTCGGACTCGAGCGAGGCGTTCTTCTTCTCCAAGTCTTGAAGTCGCCGCGCCATCTCTTCCAAGCTCATCGGCGGCGCATCGTCCGCTGCGATGGCTGTGGTTCCGGCGAGAGCGATGGCGGCTACAAGCGTGGATCCGACGACGGAGGACGATCGAGCAAACGAAGGGTGACGCATCCTGCTTCCCTTGCGAAAAGGCTGAGCCGAAGTTGGCGGCGAGAGCTCCGCTCTCGACGTTGCCGTTATCGGGCACCCCTCCGTTCGTGCGTCAGATTTTGCGCAAGGGATCGCGAAGACGGAGATCGCGCGACGCGCTCATGCAGCGGCGGGCCACCGCGCGACTCGGAAGCGAAGCAAAAGAAACCGGCCGGTCCCTGTGGACCGGCCGGTCTGGCCGTTGAGAGCTCCGTGTTCGACGGAGCAATCGTCGGGTGGATGAGTCGGGTCAGGAGCGGGCTACGCGTTCAGAGAAGTAGCACGCGCTGATTCCGTTGTGGCCAAGCGTGCGGTCAGAAGCTGACCGTGACGCCAGTGCGGATGAGCCACTGGCCGTCTTCGCCGCCGCCGCTCGCATTCGTGGTGTCCGGCAACCAACCGTTGCCGTTCGCCGCGAAGATGCCGAGCGAATCAAACGAGTAGCCAACGTCCGTCTGCCACTTCGCGCGGTTCTTCGCGAAGTACCAGTTGCCGCTGACCTGGAGGATCGATTCGAGGTTGTTGATGGCGAGCACGTTGCCGGTGGCAGCACCGATCGCGCCGAGATCGCCAACGTCGCCGTACTCGTACCGAAGCGCGAGTTCGAACGACTCGGTGAGGAAGAAGCCGCCCTGAATGAACGCACCGTATCCGGTGCTATCCGGTCCATTGCCACCGAAGAGGTAGAGCGGACCGGTCGGGTCGGCCGGGCTGTTGTTCTGGAAGTAGAACAAACCGCCGGTGACGTTGAAGCCACCGAAGCCAACGGTACCGTCGAGGGTGATGCCGTAGTTGTCGCCACCACGCTTCACGCCGTCGGTCGACTGCGGATTCGAATCGGTGGAGATCTGGCCCCACTGGTAGTAGGCGCCCAAGCCGACCATGGCCGACATCTCATCGCCGCGCCACGACTGCTGGGATTCGAGCTGCTTCCAGTTGCCCGCGAGCTTCAACTCGGCGCGACCGGTGATCGCGAGCGAGTTCAGCGGAGACACCGGCTGGCCCTGGGTGGTGCCCGGGTTGCCGCCGTCGGCCGGATAGCCCAAGTTCTGGGTCGGGCTGAGCGGTCCAACGCCGTTCGAGAGCGAGCCAGCGACGCGGAACATGTCGCTGAGCATGCCGAGCTCGAGGCCCTGCGTGCGGCCGAGGCCGAACACGTAGTTGAGGTTCGTGCGGCCGATGTACTGCAGGCTGTAGTCACTCATCAAGCGCTCGCGAGAGTACGGAGCGTTGAACTGACCACCCTTGACGTACCAGCCGCCGAAATCCTTCAGAACCCACCAGTCGTTGAGGTACGCGTCGCCAGGCTGCGAACCAACGTAATCACCCGAGCCGGTCTGGAACTGAACACCGAGGGTGTACTGCCAACTCGGATCCACGATGTGGCCCGAGAAGTACACCGACGCGTAGTTGGACGAGAAGCCATGGTTGGTCTGCGAATCGCCCAAGGCGCCGTTTCGCGTGTCCAACGTCCAGCGAATCTGGGCTCCGCCGTTGATGTTGAGGCGGAAGTTGCCGTCCGCGCTCGCGAGGAAGAAGCCGTTGTCCCAACCGGCGTTCGCGCCAGCGCCCTGGAGGGACGCCCGCGTGTCAGCGTCGGCGAGGACGTCCTGCACGAGGCCCTTGATTTCGGTTGCGCGCTGCTCGGTCAGCCAATTCTCGCCGTTCTGAGCCTTGAGGGCATTGATCTCGGCCTTGAGCTGAGCGATTTGCTCCAGCGCATCGGTGTTCGCCTCGGTCGACCCGAACACTGCGCCAGTGATGGCGAGCGTCGTGCCAGCGAAGAGGCCAACGGTCTTAGTCAGACTCATGTATGACTCTCCTGAACTGGTCTGGATCCGCTACCCCAGCTTCGATGGGACTCGTGAGAGACCCAGCCAGTTGGTGCGGATCCAGTTCATCCACCCGTCCGTCGGTGCTCGAACCACGGGGAGGCGCGAGCCGGACGGTAAGAAACTTCCATCGGCCATCCAATGCCGATCGAATGAGGGGCGGATCATAACGAGTTCCACATCGGCCACAAGTCGAGCGCTCAGCGGTGTGGGAAATCCCCGGATGACTGTTCGCGATCACCGCCGCAAGTTCAAGAAGAACAGGAAGTTAGGAGTTCCGCCGCGAACGCTCCGACTCCCCGGCAGAGGTTGCGCCCAGAAGTTCGAGCGATTCCGCCACCGAACGCACCGGAACGACCTCCACACCGCCAGCGGACGCGACATCGACGGCAAGACGGGCAACGTCGCACTGAGCGCGCGGCACGATCACCTGCTGACCTCCGCGCCGCGCGACCTCGGAAACGCGCTGCTCGATGCTGCGAATCGAGCGAATCTCCCCCGCAAGTCCGACCTCGCCGATCACCGCGCTCGCGACGGGGAGACTTCGCCGGTGATGCGCGCCCGCGATGGCGAGCGCGATCGCGAGATCTGCGGCGGGTTCGACGATGCGCACGCCACCGGCGACCTGCGCGAAAACGTCTTGATCGGCGAGTCGAAGTCCCGCGTGCTTTTCAAGCACTGCAATCAGCATCGAGAGTCGATTCGCGTCGAGTCCGCTCGCCCGCCGCTTCGCATTGCCGAGAAAGCCGCTCGCGGTCAATGCCTGCACTTCGGCGATCAGACATCGTGTCCCCGCGATCGACGGCATGAACACCGTTCCGGCCGTTGAAGCGTCGGTCGGCAATGCCAGCGATCCTTCGGCAACCTCGACGAGGCCGCTTCCGGTCATCTCGAACAACCCGATCTCGTGCGTCGAGCCGAAGCGGTTCTTGATAGCCCGCACGACTCGATGCGCGTGATGTCGATCGCCCTCGAACTGGAGCACGACATCGACCAGATGTTCGAGGAGCTTTGGCCCGGCGAGTTCTCCGTCCTTCGTCACGTGCCCGACGATCGCGACGGTGATCCCGGTGGATTTCGCGAGCCACACGAGTTCCATGCACGCTCGGCGAAGCTGGGTGACCGAGCCCGGCGCCGCTTCGACGCTCGAGGTCCACAGCATCTGCACACTGTCGACGACTAGGAGCGCTGGCCGAATGCGTCGGGCCTGTTCGGCGATGCGCGGCAGGTTGGTCTCCGACAGCACATATAGATGTTGCTGACCGACCGCTGGCCCGGCTTCATCGCGCCCAAGGACGCGTTCGGCCCGGAGCTTCACCTGTTGCGCGCTCTCCTCGCTCGACACGTACAGCACCGCGGAACGAGACTCCGCGATGCGAGCGGCCGATTGGAGGAGCAGCGTGCTCTTGCCGATGCCCGGATCTCCGCCGAGCAACACCACGCTTCCGGGCACAAACCCACCTCCGAGAACGCGATCGAGTTCATCGACCCCGCTGGCGAATCGCGTCGCTTCGGCGGTTGTGATCTCGTCGATCGTCACGGCATTCGCCGCCGCTCCCTCCTCCGGCGCGAGCCACTGCGCCGCGGCGCCGAGCGACGACGGCGCCGCAGCGGAGTCCGCCGGCGGCACGTACTTCTCAAGGCTGTCCCACGCGCCGCAGTCCGGACACTTGCCGAGCCATCGTGGTTGGCTCGCGCCGCACGCGCGGCAGAGAAACGTCACGCGCGTCTTGGCCATGGCCGCATCCTCGGTTCGCCCCCACGTTCTCTTGTAGCACAGCGCCGTCGATCGGCGCGCGGGCTCAGAATCGGAACTCGACGCCCATGAACGGCCCGTATTCAAGCACGTCGTATTCGAACGGCGAGCCGCGTTCGCTCGTCTTGTCAATGGAGAGCCAACGCCAGCCGACCTCGAGACCGGCCCAATTGCAGAATCGCCAGTTCATGCCGACGATGGCGTTCCAGCTCAGGCTGTTCGGCGCGCCGCCGACGTCGAATCGGCCGTAGAAATCCAGATCCTTCGTCAGGCTGAACGCGGCGCGACCGCCGCCCATCACGTCAACCCACGCGTCGGTGCGCGACCGGTGATCGGCGATGTCGATCCGGGTCAGCTCGCTGTACAGCGTGTACACGCGAACGCCTGCGAGCGGCTCGAAGCGGAATCGCATGTCGGTGTTCTCGCCGACCGGAATGTCGACGACGTCATACGCGCCGCCAACCTCGAACAGGCCCTGCTCGAAGTTCAGGCCCAGCTTCACGCCATTCGGATACCACCGCTCGCCGCCGATCGAGAGGTACATCGCGTCGCCGAAGATGGTCCACTTGTCCTTGCTCGCCTCGAAGTGGGCGCCGCCGGCGAAGTTGATGTCGTCGAGGTTGCGAAGGATGTCGTCGATCGTGACGTTGATGTCGCTCGACAGGCCCTTCACCGACGCGGAGCCGCGCATCGCCGACAGCCAGAGGTACGGCGTCAGGCGGAACTCCCACTCGTCGACCGCCGCGGCGTTCGTGCCCGAACCGGACGCGGCAGCGCCCTGACCGGCGCCGGCAACGCCGTTCGCAGGCGGCGGCGTCGTCCCGCCCGTCGTTGTGTCCTGCACGTTGAAGTCCAGAGAGGTCAGCAACCCAGCGCCGAGATCCGCACCGAACGTCGACGGGAGACCCGCCGGCGAGCCGCTCTGGAAAAGCGTCGTGGAGGCGAAGAGCTCTGCCGAGATCGGTTGATCGGCGGGCGTCGCAAACGCACCGGAAACGGTGGACAGCGAGACAACAACGATCAGCGACGACGAAGCGATGAAGCGCACGGTACTCCTCCGTTTGGAAGCGGCGAGAGGCTACCGCACGCGCGACCCCGTCGCAAGCGAATCGCGGCCTCGGGCGAGCCGTCAGTTGCGAGTTCGCCGCGCTCCCTCGAGCCACACCGTCCGATCGTGTTCAGCGGCGCCGGAGCGACTTCATGCGCGCGGTCCACACCGCGTAGTCGACGATCGCGCGGCGCCGCTCGGACGGCGACGGCATGCGCGTCGCATCGTGGCCGAACGCGGTCTCGAACCGCCACCGAAGATAGTCGCCGCGAAGGCGGAATCGAACGGCCAGCGCAAGTCGCGCGAGCTCCCAGCCTGCGATCGCGTGTCGAGTCAGCCAGCGCACGCGCTGCTCACCCCTGCTTCGCCTCGATGATCGCGCCGCCGCTCGAGAATCCCTCGTCCTCGCGCAACGGCGAGAACCGGCTGCCCACAAGCGCGACGCGATGGTTCGAGTTCCACTTGCGGGGCATGAACGCCTGCGCGACGTAGATGATCACCGCGCATCCGATCGAGCCCAGCCAGATCCAGCGCTGCCACCCGAAGAAGACGAAGAGGCTGGTCATGACGACGACCAGGGTAGCGGTCGGGATCATGCCTTCCCACGACAGGCGCATGAGCTGGTCGAAGCGGAAGCGCGGAAGCGTCCAGCGCACCGCCATGCCGAAGGCCACCATCAGGAAGACCTTGCCAAGCATCACGAGCCACTGGAGCAGGATCAGGCCCAATCCACCCGCGGCCGGGAGGTCCGGACCGACGCCGATCGGGTTGAGCGACCAACCGCCGAGGAAGAGCACGGCGAAGAACGCGCCGCCGGTGATCATGTGGAAGTACTCCGCGAGGAAGAACATCGCGAACTTCATCGACGAGTACTCGGTGTGGAAGCCGCCCACCAGTTCCTGCTCGGCCTCGGCGAGGTCGAACGGCGCCCGATTCGACTCGGCCAGCATGCAGGCGTAGAAGAGGATCGCCGCGACCGGCTGCGTCAGCAGGTTCCAGCCGCCCGACTGCTGCTTCGCGACGATCTCGCCCGGCTCGATCGAGCCGACGGTGAGCACGACCGCGAGCAACGCAAGGCCCATCGGGATCTCGTACGAGATCATCTGGGCGCCGGCGCGGAGACCGCCGAGGAACGACCACTTGCTGTTGCTCGCCCAGCCGCCGAGGCTGACGCCGTAGACGCCGAGCGACGCGGTCGCGAGCAGATAGATGATGCCCACGTTGACCTGGGCGCCGGCGATCGCGACGTGCACGCCTTCGACCCCGAGCGTCTTCGCGAGCCCGAACGGCAGCGACGAGAGATCAAGCGCGCCGGCCCACGGGATGATCACGAAGCCGATCATCGCCGGGATCATCACGAAGCCCGGCGCGAGGATGAACAGCCACTTGTCGACGCCCGGCGGGTTGTAGTCCTCCTTGAGGAGGAACTTCAGACCGTCGGCGATGGGTTGCAGCAGTCCGGCCGGCCCGACGCGATTCGGTCCGATGCGGTCCTGCATCCACGCCGAGAGCTTCCGCTCCAGCATGATGGCGTACGCGCATCCGCCGAGGATGACGTTGAGCATGACCGCGATGACGATCGCCGAGGTGACGAACTGGGCGATCTGAGGAGTAGTCAGGCCGAACATGGGGTGTGGCAGTGTACGGGAAGCCCCGAGCCGTCAGACGCCGACCGCAAGCGACGTCACGCGAAAGGTCTCGGTCTTCGCGCTCCGTTCCGCCCTGGGTCGGGCGAGATGCGGAAAGTAGTCCTGCGTCGCCATCACGCTCCAGGCGCCGCTCTTCAGCGCCGCGATCGCGTGCACCGACGCCTTCGCTCCCGAAAGCGTGGTGATCATCGGCACGCCGCCGCGCACCGCTTGGGCGCGGATGCGGCCTTCGTCGGTGTGGCCGCCCTTCTTCGTCGGCGTGTTGATGATGAGCGAGATCTCGCCGTTGCGGATGAGATCGAGGATGCTCGGCCGGGCACCTTCGGACAGCTTGCGCAGGAGCGTCGTGTCGACCGAGTGGTTCTTCAGGAACGAGTGCGTGCCGCTCGTCGTCAGCACGGTGAAGCCCATCGCGACGAGGCTGCGCGCGACGTCGACCGCCTCTTCCTTGTCGCCCTCGCGCACCGAAAGGAACACCTTGCCCGACGTCGGCAGCGGCACGCCGGCCGCCATCTGCGCCTTCGCAAACGCGACGTGGAGCGAGCGGTCCGCGCCCATCACTTCGCCCGTCGACCGCATCTCCGGACCGAGCACGACGTCCACGCCGGGGAACTTGCTGAAGGGGAAGACCGACTCCTTCACCGCGTAGAAGCCGGTCGCCTGCACTTCAGCGACCTTCAATTCTTCGAGCGACGCGCCCATCATCACCTTCGCGGCGATGTTCGCCCACGGAATGCCCTTCGCCTTCGACACGAACGGCGCCGTACGCGACGCGCGGGGATTGACCTCGAGGATGTAGACCGTCTCGTCCTTCACCGCGAGTTGCACGTTCATCAGCCCGCGCACGCGCAGACGTTCGGCCAGCGTGCGAGCCTGCTCGGCGATGCGGCGCACGATGGAGTTCGGCAGCGAATACGGCGGCACGATGCACGACGAGTCGCCGGAGTGGATGCCCGCTTCCTCGATGTGCTCCATCACGCCGCACACGATCGCCCGCGGCTTCGCCGCCGGCAGACGGATCTGTTTCGCGAGCGAGCGGTCGTCCGGCTTGAAGTCGGCGACGACGTCGACGTCGACTTCGATCGCGTCGCTCAGGAAGCGGTCGATGAGCACCGGCGCGTTCGCGAGATCCGACACGTTCACCGCGCGACTCATGTAGTGGCGGATGTCGTCCGCGGAGTTGCAGATCTCCATGCCGCGGCCGCCGAGCACGTAGCTCGGGCGCACAAGCACGGGGTAGCCGATGCCGTCGGCGACGGTCACCGCTTCGTTGATCGAACGCGCGATGCCACTCGGCGGTTGGCGCAGTCCGAGTTCGTCGAGCAGCACCTTGAAGCGATCGCGGTCCTCGGCGAGATCGATCGAGTCGAGGCCGGTGCCGATGAGCGGCACGCCCGCGCTGACGAGTCCGTGCGCCAGGTTCAGCGGCGTCTGTCCGCCGAACTGCACGATGCAGCCGACCACCGTTCCGTTCCGGTCGGGCACCTCGGGTCCGCCGCCGTTGAGCCGCTCGACGACGTTGAGCACGTCCTCAAGCGTGAGCGGCTCGAAGAACAGGAGATCGCTCGTGTCGTAGTCGGTCGAGACCGTCTCGGGATTCGAGTTGATCATCACCGACTCGTAGCCCATGTCCTCGCACGCGAACGCGGCTTGGCAGCAGCAGTAGTCGAACTCGATGCCCTGGCCGATGCGATTCGGGCCGCCGCCGAGGATCACGATCTTCTCGCGGCTCGAGATGCGCGTCTCGTCGTCGACGACGGCGCGACCGGTGCGCGCGTCGACGACCGGCGTCTCGTACGTCGAGTAGAAGTACGGCGTCGCCGCCTCGAACTCGGCGGCGCAGGTGTCGACGAGCTTGAACACCGGTTCGACGCCGAGCTTCTTGCGCCACGCGCGCAGCGCGAGGATCGTCTCGATCGTGATCTTGCCGAGCCAGAGATGCGCGAGCTGCGGATCGGAGTAGCCCCACTGCTTCGCCTGGAGCAGCACCTCGCGCGGCACGTCCTCGAGCCGCGTGTACGAGCACAGCGTTTCCTCGAACTCGACGAGCTGCTTGAACTGGTCGAGGAACCACGGGTCGATCCTCGTGAGCTCGTGGATGCGCTCGATGGTCCAGCCCATCTTGAACGCGTAGCGGATGTAGTAGATCCGCCCCTGCGACGGCACGGTCAGCTTGCGGTAGAGCTTGTCCTCGGGCACCGGCCACACGACCGGCGTGCGGTCGGCGCTCTGCAGTCCCGCGGCCTTCTCCTCGTGCGTCGCGCGATGCGCGGCGAGCCACTTGTCGTTCTTGTCGAGGCCGAAGCCGAATCGCTTCACTTCCATCGAGCGGATCGCCTTCTGGAACGCCTCCTTGAAGGTGCGCCCGATCGACATCGCCTCGCCGACCGACTTCATCTGCGTCGTCAGCGTCTCGTCGGCCTCGGGGAACTTCTCGAAGGTCCACCGCGGCATCTTCACCACGACGTAGTCGATGCTCGGCTCGAAGCAAGCGCTCGTCGAGCCGGTGATGTCGTTCTTGAGTTCGTCGAGCGAGTAGCCGACCGCGAGCTTCGCGGCGATGCGGGCGATCGGGAATCCCGTCGCCTTGCTCGCGAGCGCCGAGCTGCGCGAGACGCGCGGGTTCATCTCGACGACCACCATCTCGCCGTTCGCGGGGTTCACCGCGAACTGCACGTTCGAGCCGCCGGTCTCGACGCCCACCGCCCGCATGATCGCGAACGCCGCGTCGCGCATGCGCTGATATTCCTTGTCGGTCAGCGTCATGATCGGCGCGACCGTGATCGAGTCGCCGGTGTGCACGCCCATCGGATCGATGTTCTCGATGCCGCACACGACGATGCAGTTGTCGTGCTTGTCGCGCACGACCTCGAGTTCGTACTCCTTCCAACCCAGCACCGACTTGTCGATGAGCACCTGACCGATCATCGACGCCGCGATGCCGCGGCGGACGATCTCGTCGAACTCTTCGAGGTTGTAGGCGATGCCGCCGCCGGTGCCGCCGAGCGTGAACGCGGGACGGATGATCGCGGGCAGGCCGATCTCCTGCAGGAACGCCCGCGCGTCGTCGAGCGAGGTCACCGTGCGCGACGGCGGCTGCTTCAGCCCGAGCTTCTCGATGATCGCCCGGAACTCCTCGCGGTCTTCCGCGCGCTGGATCGCGACGCGGCTCGCGCCGATCATCTCGACGCCGAACTCCTTCAGCGTGCCGTCATCCCAGAGCTTGCACGCGCAGTTGAGCGCGGTCTGGCCGCCGAGCGTCGGAAGGATCGCGTCGACGGGATGGCCGAGCGACTTCTCCTTCGCGAGCACCTTGCGCACCGACTCCGGCGTGATCGGCTCGATGTACGTGCGATCGCTCAGCGACGGATCGGTCATGATCGTCGCCGGGTTCGAGTTCACCAGTACAACGCGGTACCCCTCTTCCCGCAGAGCCTTGCAGGACTGGGTTCCCGAGTAGTCGAATTCGCAGCCCTGACCGATCACGATCGGTCCCGAGCCGAGAATGAGAATCGTCCTGAGGTCGTCCCGTCGGGGCATGGAAGCTCCGAGCGCGGCGGAGGCGGAGGACGCCGCGCGCAAATTGCCGGGAGTCTACTCGAAGACCACCTCGAATCCGCCGACTTCTTGCGTGTTCGAGCCCATCAATTGACAACATCGGTGCCGGCTGCGAGCGTGTCGGCGTGGAGGTTCGCTCGCTGTTCCTGTGGCTGGCGGTCGGTGCCGCCGCGTACGCCGCGACGGTGCTCGTCTGGTCGTGGGTGATCATGGCGTGGCTCCGCTCGCTGATGAGCTCCGGCCCGATCGACGGCGCGCTGTCGATCCTCGTGCGGCTTTGGCTGCGACTCTTCCACCATCCGACGTGGATCGGCTGGGAACAGCTCCCGAACCGGTGGCGGCGCGTGACGCCGCCGGAGCCCGATCACGGACTGATCGTCGTCGCCAACCACGCCTCGGGCGTCGACCCCTTCGTCCTTCAGATGCAGCTCCGCCACCGCATCCGCTGGATGATGTCCGAGGACCAGATGATTCCGGCGTTCGCGAACGTCTGGAAGCACCTCGAAGTCCTGCCGGTGCGCTACACGGCCGACGACGCGGCGACGTTCCGAGAGGCGGTGCGCCACGTCCGCGCCGGCGGCGTGCTCGGGATCTTCCCGGAGGGCGGCATCGCCCGACCGCCGAACGAAGTTCGGCCGTTCCTGCCCGGCGTGGGAGTCCTCGTCGCGCGATCGAAGACGCCGGTCCTCGTCGCGTGGATCGAGGGCGCGCCGGAGGCCCCGAACGCCCGCGTGAGCCTCTTCAAGCAGAGCCATGTCCGCGCGCACTGCCTCGGGGTCGTCGACTTCGCGGGCCAGCGCGACTCGAGCGAGATCCTGCGGCGCTTGCGACAGATGATCCTCGACGCCAGCGGATGGCCGGCGAACGACGAACCTTTGCCGTCGGCCGCGCCGCCGACGGCGGGTCGGTAGCATCCGAGGCGTGATCGCTGAGATCGAAGGCGAACTCGACTCCGTCTCCGACGGCAACGCATACCTGCGCTGCGGCGATCTCGTCTACGAGTTGCTCGTTCCCGCATGCGACTCGATGCGGCTCTCGGCCAGCGTCGGCGAGCGCCTGCGGTTCTTCACCCTGCACTACCTCGAGAACCAAGGCCAGGGCGCGAGCTACTGGCCGCGGCTGATCGGCTTCGCGTCGCGCGAGGAGCGGGCGTTCTTCGACCTCTTCACCAGCGTGAAGGGAATCGGCAACAAGAAGGCGCTGCGGGCCCTCGCGCTGCCGATCCCGACGATCGCCGAGGCGATCGCCAACGGCGACGTGAGCACGCTGCAGTCATTGCCCGAGATCGGCAAGAAGACGGCGCAGACGCTGGTGCTCGAGCTGAAAGACAAGGTGAACCGTTTCCTCGGCGCGACGAGCATGTCGGGAGCGATGGCGGCGGGCACGCTTGAGGCGAAGCCGGGCGACGCCGCGAAGGCGCGGCTGATCACGGATGCGACGACGGTGCTCGTCCAGCTCGGTGAGCAACGAGTGCACGCCCGCGCGCTCGTCGATCGTGCCCTCAACGCCGATCCGACCCTCGACTCGGCCGACCTGTTGATCGCGGCGGCGCTGGCGCTGCGCGAGTTGTCCTGACTTCCTCGAATCCGCTCGCGCCGTGCGCACGCGCCCGGCGACGACGACCGATGTTCCCATGCGATACGCGATGATCATGGCCGGCGGCTCCGGCACTCGACTCTGGCCGATGAGCCGCGAAGCTCGGCCGAAGCAGCTCATTCCGTTCATGGGCGGCAAGTCGCTGCTCGAACTCTCGGCCGGCCGATGCACCGGAGTCGTGGACGAGAGCCGTCGCTTCATTTGCACGAACGAAGCGTTCCGCGCCGCGATCCGCGCCTCGATGCCGTCGCTGCCGGACGAGGCGATCTTGGGCGAACCGCAGGGACGCGACACGTTGAACGCCGTCGGCTTCACCGCCGCGGTGCTCCACCGCCGCGATCCCGGCGCGGTGTTCGCGGTCCTCACCGCCGATCATCTCATCGAGCCGCAGGACGTGTTCGCGCAGCGGCTCGACGTGGGATTCTCGCTCGTCGAGGCCGATCCGTCGCGGCTCGTGACCTTCGGCATCACGCCGACGCACGCCGCGACCGGCTACGGCTACGTCGAGCGGGGCGACGAGATCGCGGGCTTCGATCGTGCGTATCGAGCGTTGCGATTCGTCGAAAAGCCCGATCGCGAGACGGCCGAGGCCTACCTCGCGACCGGCAACTTCAGTTGGAACAGCGGCATGTTCGTGTTCAGCGCCGCGAAGGTGCTCGACGCGATCAAGTGGTATCAGCCCGAGACCGCGAAGGGGTTAGCTCGCATCGCCGAGGAGTGGAGCGGCCCGCGCCGCAAGGCGACACTCGACGCGATCTATCCGTCGCTCCTCAAGATCAGCGTCGACTACGGACTCATGGAGCCCGCGAGTCGCGACGAGCGACTGTCGATCTGCGTCGTGCCGATGGACGTGCGCTGGATGGACGTCGGCAGTTGGCCGACCTACGCCGCCACGGTGGATGCCGACGCGCAGGGCAACCGCGTGCGGGCGACGTGGACGAATCAGGGATCGAAGAACTGCCTGATCGTGAGCGACGATCCGAATCACGCGATCGCGACGGTCGGCTGCGAGAACATCATCGTCGTGCACACCAACGACGCGACGCTGGTGTGTCGCGCGGACATGGCCGAGCAAGTGAAGGGCGTGGCAAGCAAGGTGCCGCAGCGGTACCGATGAGCTTTTGCGGAAAGGCGTTCAGCGCGGAGGCGCGGAGACCGCGGAGGGCTCGCGGAGATCGATGCCTGCAAAGCCGAACGCGGAGCGAGCGAGCATGCGGCCGGCCTTTCCCTTCATCGCCTGCCTCCGTGTGCCCTCCGGACTCCGTGTTGACCTGATCTGCTGGCTTGCATGCGTTACCTCGCCGTTGATCTTGGACAGAAGCGCACCGGCCTCGCGGTCGGCGACGACATCACTCGCCTGGTTCAGCCGTACGAGGTCGTCACGGCGCCGCTAGGGCCGCGGCTGTTCGAGGCGCTCGCTCGCGCGATCGACGACATCGGCCCCGACGTCGTCGTGGTCGGACTGCCCGCGAACATGGATGGCACCGAAGGTCCGGCGGCGGCAGCGGTCCGTTCGTTCGGCGCGGAACTTGCCCGCCTGAACCGCGTGCGCGTCGAGTTCCAAGACGAGCGCCTCACGAGTTTCGCGGCGGAACAGCGGCTACACCGCTCGGGCCGCACGCGGCAGGAGAAGAAGGAACTGCGAGATGCGCTCGCGGCGGCGGAGATTCTCCGCGACTACCTCGGGCGCGGCACCGCGAACGACGACAAGGGCGATGACGACGGCGACGACCCCGGCACCGATGGCGACGCGAACGACGACCGCAGTTGATCCCCGCCCCTGCCGATGAGTAAGATCCGTGCGTTCAGCGGGTCGAACCCCGTCCGACCTCACGAACGATTTGGGGATTGGTGTAACGGTAGCACAACTGACTCTGGATCAGTTTGTCTAGGTTCGAATCCTAGATCCCCAGTTGACGGTGCAGCGAGCGAAGAACAGAAGCCTCGCAGGAACGTGTGTGCATGCGGGAGCGGGCAGCGCTTTGCCGCGAGTTCAGCCGATCACTTGCTCGCCTTCGCCTTGAACGGCCCAGCCGGCCAGCCCGCGCCGTTCACGAGGTTCGCGCGGACCGGATTGTTCTGCCAGGCATAAGCGACTTCGACCGGCTCCGCGATCGAGTCGCTCCACACGAGGACGCTCGCGTGGTCGCGGGCGTCGCTGGAGCGTGCGTCCACCCTTGCCTCGGCCCACACGAACTTGCCGTCCGCGCCCGCGATCGCGAAGCCGTCGACCTTCTCGCCTTGCCGCGCCCGCAGCCCATCGCCGTGCGCGAAGCGCACGCGAATCGCCTTCTTGCCGGCCGTCATTTCCGCGGGCTCGACGCGCTCGACGACCGGACTGCTCCACTCCGGAACCTGCTGCTTGTACGCCGTCGCGAGCGCCCACGCGGCGAGGCGCGAGCCGACCGTCTCCTTGTCGCGCGGGTGAATGTCCTTCGCGTCGCCGACGTCGAGCAAAACCGCGAGCCCGCACTGCGCGTCGCTCGCCGCGACCTTGGCCTGCGCCTCGCGCAGGGCGCTCCAGCCGCCTTCGACGGGATCGTCCGACGTCGCCTGGAACGCGGCCAACTGCACGATGCCGAACGGCATCGCCGGGTTGCGGAACTCGTCGCGCCACGCGGCGATCATCTGCCTGAGTTGATCCGCGTACTTGTCGGCGGCGCCGGCGTTCGACTCGCCCTGGTACCAGAGCGCACCCGTGATCGCGTACGGAGTCACCGGCGCGATCATGCCGTTATTCATCTGGCCGTCTTTCATCCACGGCTCGATCGGCGTGCCGCCCCAGTTGATGTCGAGAATGCCAACAGGCACGCCGAGTCGGTCGCTGATGATGCGAGCGAACGAGTAGCCAACGCCGGTCACCGCGCCGACGGTGTCGCCGTCGACGACCTTCCACTGCGCGTCGTTCGTAGCGAGCGGCGCTTCGGCGAGCGTGTGCGGCATCTTGAGCGCCCGAATCGTGCGTCGCTTGCCCGTCGCGGCCTCGGCCTTCGCGGCATCGAACCCATTGGTCGCCGACATCGGCCACTCCATGTTGCTCTGGCCGCCGCACATCCACACGTCGCCGATCAGCACGTCGCGCACGATGACGCGTTCGTCGCCGGCCTCGATCACAAGATCGTGCGGCGTCGCACTCGCGGGCATCGGCGCGAGTTCGACGCGCCAACGTCCGTCAGGGGTGGTCGTGGTTTCAGCGCCGCGCTCGCCAATCCGCACTTTCACGGATGAACCGGGCGTCGCGCGGCCCCAAATCGGCACCGACGCGTCGCGCTGAAGCACGGCATGGTCCGTGAAGACCGGCGAAGTGCGCAGATCGGCGGATGCCGACGAAACCAACGCCGCGCCGAGCGCGACGACGAAACCACGCATCGAGAGTCGCTTCATGCGCCGCATGGTACGGCGAGGAGCAACCGATCGATCAGCGTCCCGGCGCCAGCATCGGTGACGCCAAGCTCACGCTGCGCACGCCGGTCGCGCTGACCGGAGTTTCGCTCCCGGTCTCGATGAAGCGCGCGATGAGGTCCACAGACCCATAGCCGATCAGGTCGGTCCCGCCGTTGGTCAGTAGCGACAACTCGAGCGCATACCCGTCACCGATGAGCGAGTGCGTGCGCGACTGTGCGGCCTGCTCCGGCAGGATCGACCACGTGCGAATCGGATCCTTCGCCGGCTGATCCGGACTCCCGGCCTTTCCGGGCGGGTAGATCGAGAACTCGAACACTCCATCGCGCCACGTCGGCGTCGGGTACGGCCGAGCGAACAGATACGCCTCAAGTTGGATCGTGTCGGGGCGCATGTTGCCGTTCGTGTCCGTCGGCTTCGGGCCTAACACGATCGCCATGGCGTTCACCGGTGCCTGATCCGGCGTCGGCGGCGCCGGGCGCGGCGGTGGCGGCATCGGCCGGCCGTCGTCCGTCGTGACGGTGGTTTGGCAACTCGCAAGGCAGGCGAGCGAGGCGGCGAGGAACGCAAGGCGAATGGGCGCGGCGGAATTGCTCATGGGCTGGTCGGCGCCGGCGGCGCCTGGTTCGGTGGCGGCGTGACCGGCCGCGTCGCCGGGCGACGCTGCTTGTCCGGCGGCGGAGCGATCGGGTCGATCAGGCGGCCGTCCTTGTCGATCGTCCCCCGCACGCCCTCGAGTTCGCCCTTGCGCATCTGCTCGATGATGTCTTCGGGCAGCGTGGCCTTGTCGATCGCCTTGTCGGACAGATCCTTGATCTGCTCCGGCGTGGTGACGACGTGCGGCGTGAGCACGATGAGCAGTTCCGTCTTCGTCGCCGCCTCGGACTTGTTCTGGAAGAGGAGTCCGATCAGCGGGATGTCGCCTAACAACGGGATCTTCCGGTCGGTCCGCTCGAAGCGATCCTGGATGAGTCCGCCGATCACGACGGTCTGTCCGTCCTTCACGGTCACCGTCGTATTCGCGCGACGGCGATTGATGATCGGCGACTGGAAGTTCTCCGAGATCTGCGTCGTGTCCTTGCTGATGCGCGAGATCTCCGGCTCGATCTTCATGCGCACGAAGCCTTCCGGATTGATGGAGGGCGTCACGTTGAGGATGACGCCGACTTCTTCCGGCGCGACCGACGACTGCTGACCGGCAGAGTTGAACGAGACCGCCGTCGGCAGGCGAACCGTGTCGCCGACCTGGATCCGGCCCTGCGTGTTGTTCGCGACCATCACCGACGGATTGCTCAAGAGCTCGACGCGATTCTGCGCCTTGAGTGCGTTGATGAGGAGATCGAAGTCTTCCGACGCGATCGCGATGTTCGGCACGGTCGCCGCGCCGAAGAGCGCGGGGGCGAGTCCGATGAGTCCCGGCGGCTTCGGCTGTCCGGTCGCGAAGCCGGTCCGGTTCAAGCCGAACCCTCCCGCGACCGTGGTGTCGCCGACGACGAAGCGCGTGAACTGGAACCCGAGATCCTCGCCGGCATCGAGCGTGATCTCCGCGAGCACGACCTGGATAAGCACCTGCGGCGGATCGACGTCGAGCTCGCCGAGCACCGATTTCACCTTCTCCATGTAGCGCGGGCTGGCGTTCACCAGCACCGAGTTGGACTTCTCGTCGCCGACGATCGTGACTTCCTGTTCCAGCAGCTTCTGGGCGCTCGGCCGCTGGTCGGCCGCGAGCGTCGCCAACACCTTCTGCTGGTCCTTCTGCACGAAGTCGGTGAGGACGCGGGCGACTTCCATCGCCGCCGCGTTCTTGAGGCGGTACACGAGCGTGTCGCGAGAGTTCGCCTCTTGCGCGTCGAGCTCCTTCACGACCTTCTCGACGAGCTCGAGATAGTTCGGCGTTGCCGACACGAGCAGGCTGTTCGTGCGACTGTCGACGGTGATCGCGAGCTGCTGGCGTTCGTCCGGCACGAGCGTGAGCTCGGTGCCGAAGAGCCCGATGCTTCCCGACGCCGCCGACGGCACCTGCGCCCCCGACGTCGCGCTGGCACCTTGAGCCGTGGCGCCGCCGTCGACCTGCGCGCCCGTGGCCTCTTCGCGAGGCTTCAGCACGTACAGGTTGCCGCGGCGCTGCAGGTTGAACAGTTGCCGGAGATTCTCCGCCATCTGATCGGCGTCGGCGTTCACCAGGCGGAAGATGCGAATGCTCTGCGCGCCGGCCGAGCTGCCGTCGATGTCCTGGACCATCTGCTCGATGAGCTGCATAGACTCGCGCGGCGCGCGGACGATCACGGTGTTCGTCCGCACGTCGGGCGTCAGGCTGATCGACTGGCGCACCGCCGCGGAGACTTCCATCTCGATCGGTCCGTCGCCGGTCTGTCCGCCGAGCTGCCGCAGGTACTTCATCACGATCGCCTGCTGCGCGTTCGCGCCGCCGCCGGCGATGCTCGCGCCCGAGAGCACGGTCTGGATGAGGTTCACCGTCTCGACCACGTTCGCGGAGCGCAGCGGCAGGTACTTGATTTCGACGACCGAGTTCGGCTTCGCGCCGTCGAGCTGCGTGACCATGCGACGCAGCGTCTGAATGTCCGGTTCCGAGCCCGAGAGCAGCACCGCGTTGATGCGCGGCTCCGACGCGGCCTTCACCGTGTTCGGTCCGCGACGGCGGTTCTCCTCCTTGATGTACATCTCGTCGAGCATCGCGACGATGTCCGCCGCGCGACTCTTCGCCAACTGCACGACTTCGAAGTTCTGGCCGCCGATCGCTTCCTGTGCCGCCTTGCTCAGTACGTCGACGAGATTGCGCACGACCGCGACGTTCTCGGCGCTCGCGGCGACGATCAGCGAGTTGCTCGTCGCGTCGGCGGTCACGCCGACCGCGTCCGACGGCTGCTGCTGCGTGCCGAGGCTCTGGAGCCGCTCGCGCATGAGCGACTGGATGCGCGGCGCGAGTTCTTCCGCGCGAGCCGTCTCGACGGGAATCACCTCCACGCCGACCGCAGGGTTCGCCGGCGTCGACTCGAGTTTCGCGACGAGTTCCTCGATCGCCTTCAGGTCATCCGGTCCGGCGGAAATAAGCAGGCTCGACGTGCGCGGATCGGTGAGGACGAGCGGCCGAACGCGCTTCTTCACTTCGTTGGGAAGATCGGCGTAGCGGCGCTCCATGATCTGGTTGAGCGCGGAGGCGACGCGATCGACGTTCGCCTTGCGCACCGTCACCACCTGCAGAAGCCCGCTCTCGGCGGTCTCGGGGCGATCGAGATCCTGCGCGAGCCGCTCGATCACGCTGTACGTGTCGGCGCCCGCGGCGACGACGAGCGCGTTCGTGCGGCCGTCGGCGACGACGGTCGCTCGTTCGAGGTCGGCCGTCTCAGGCTGCACCTTGCGCAGCCGGTCGAGGCGTGCGTCCATGAGCGACTGGATCATCGGCGCGAGTCGCGCCGCCGACGCGTTGGTCAGCGTGACGGTGCGGATCTCCTTGATCTCCGGCGCGACCTTCTGGTCGAGCGTCTTCAGCAGCTCCTCGAACACCACGAAGCTGCGCGGGCTCGTCGAGACGATGAGCGAGTTCGTGCGCTCGTCGCCGATCGCCCGCAGACGGTCCTCGTCACGGATCGTCTTCGCGGCCCGCTGCGCCTCGAAGAGCTGCGTGACGGTCGTCGCGAGTCGAGCCGCCGACGCGTTCTGCAGCGGGTACACCCGCACGAGCGCCGCCGGCGACGCGGCCTCGACGTCGAGTTGCTTCACCAGCTCGCGCACGATGTCCACGTTCGCGCGGCTGCCGACCACGATCAACGCGTTGAGCTGCGAGTCGGGCCGAACGACGAGCTGCGACATCGGCACGAAGACATCGCCTTCGAGCACGCTGCCGCCGTTCTCGTTCATCTTCGCCATCCGCAGGCGACCGATCTGCTTCTGCATCGGCGTCGCCTCGGGGAGTTTCGTCGAACCGTCGACGAGCACCGACTGCAGCGTCTTCGCGAGGTCGTCCGCATCGGCCCAGCGCAGCGGCACGATCGTGGGCTCGACCCATCCGATGCCGACGTCGGTGTCGAGCTTCTGCTGCAGCACCTCGACGAACGCCATCGCGTCTTCCGGACCCGCGACGATCACCGTGTTCGAGCGATCGTCGGTGGTCATCGAGATCTCCGCCATCAGCGCTCGACCCGAGGTCCCCGCCGGCACGCCCTTGACGAGTCCGCCCGGAGCGTCACCGAGCTTCTTCCCCTGCGTGAAGAGCTCCTTGACGATGCGCGCGAACTGCTGCGCCGCGATGTTCTCGAGCGGGAAGATTCGCACGGTCACCGCGTCGGTCACCGGCAGCGTGTCGAGCGACTTCACCACTTCCTCGAGCGCCGTCACGTTTTCGAGCGTGCTCGACAGAAGCACCGCGTTCATGCCTTCGTCGGCGAGCACCTTCACCGGCTTCGTGAGGTCGAGCTTGAGGTCGGGCTGGTTCGCGCCGTCGCGACGGACCGCGAGACGACGAACCTGTTCCTGAAGCGCCTTCGCCAGGCCGTTCGCCGCCGGAGCGGCGCCCGGCTGAAGCATGTCGGTGAGGATCTTCGCGAGCGCCGACGCCTTGGCGTTCTTGAGCGCGACCACGCGCACGGTGCTCTCGGCGATGTTCGGCTCGCTGTCGATCGCCTTGACGAGCGACACCAGCGTCTCGCGATCGGCCGGATTGCCCACGACGATGATCGCGGCCCGCCCCGGAACGACCGACACCTTCACCGGATCGATGACCACCTTCGACGTCGCGCCGTCGGGCTGCGGCTTGTCGAGACCGATTTGCTCGATGACCTTCTTCGCGTCCTCGGGCGCGACGTGGGCGAGATCGATCACGAGGATCGTCTGGCCCGCGCCGGGCGACATCGCGTCCATCTGGTCGACGATCGACTTGATGTCGTCGAACATCGGGCCGGTCGCGGCGATGACCAACGAGTTGCTCGCGGCGTCGATCTGCACCGACAGCGGGAGCTTCGTCTGCGTCGCGCGGGTCGTGAACGCCTCGCGGATCGCCGCGGCGACGCGCGACGCCGACGCGGTCTTCAGCTTCAGCAGGTGGACCGTGAGCCCCTGCTCGTTGGCCTGCTGCTGCAACGCATCGGCGATCGCCAAGATGTGCTGATACTCGTCGTCGGGCGCGCGGACGATGAGCGCGTTGCTCGCTGCGTCGGCCACGATGCGCAGGCGCGATCGCTGCTGATCGCGCGACGCCGTCGTCGGCGGGGCGTAGATGCGGTCGATGGCCTGCGCGAGCTGCTCGGGATTGCCGAATCGCACCGGGATGAGGCGGGGCGCGGGCAGGCGGTCGAAGTCGGCAATGTCGATCTGCTTGACGATCGCCTCGATGCGCTCGAGGTTCTGCCGATTCGCCGACACGACGATCGAGTTCGTGCCTTCCTCGGCGGCAGCGCTGACCCAATCCTCGTCGCGGATGAGCGTCGTCGGGCCGCGATCTTCCTCGGGCTTCGGCGGCTGGCTCTGACGCCGCACGCGCTCAGGACCGCGGAACGCCTCGTTGATCGCGCTCGCGACGCTCTTCGCGTCGGCGTGCAGCAGCGGCAAGACGCGCAGTTGCACGCCCGCCTTGTAGTCCTCGCTGTCGAGCTTCGCGATGAGCTGACGAATGCCCTGCCACTCGCTCTCGGCGGCCGAGATCACCAGCGAGTTCGTCGTGGTGTCCGCGACGATGCGGACATTCTGCTTGTCGGGCGTGTCGGCTTCGGCGGCCCAGCGCCCGTAGAAGTACGAGAGCGCGTCCTGGACCTTCTGCGCTTCGGCGAACTTCATCGCCACGAAGTCGGTGGTGCGCGGACGGCTCGACGGAACGTCGATCGCCTTGAGGATCTCCTCGATCGTCCTGAACTGGTCCGCCGTCGCGCCGACGATGAGCTGGTTTTCCAGCCGGTTGGCGTCGATCGACGGCGGCGCCTCGTTCGGTCCGTCCTGCTGCGGGCGCTCGCGCACCAGTCGCCGTAGCGTCGCCGCCACGTCGCTGGCGACCACGTTCTTCAGCGGCAGCACGCGATACTCGACGGGACTCGCCGCGGGAACCTCCTGGAGCTTCGCGATGAGGCTCTCGATCACCGGCAGGCTCTCGCTCGTCGCGGTGACGACGAGCGCGTTCGAGCGGCGATCGGCCACCACCGTCGCGACGACCTGCACGGGCGTACTCGAGTCATCGAGCTTGATCGCGACACCCTTCGTGCGGCCGCGATTGTCGAGTTGCAGCGTCTGGCCGAGGATTTTCGCGATCTCGTCCGCCTTCGCGCCCTTGATCGCGTAGGTGCGGATGACCGTCTCCGAGGCGTCGCTCGGACCGTCGAGTCGCGCGACCAGCGCCTTCACCTGCGCGAGTTGCGCCGGCGGCGCGTTCACCACCAGCGAGTTCGTGCGCGCGTCCGGCGTCACGATGACGCCTTGCGCGCCGCCGCCTCGCTTGCCGAACTGCTCGGAGATCATGCGGGCAACCTCGAGCGCCTGACCGCGCTCGAGCGCGAGGATCTCGACGGCGCGATCGCCCGCCGACGTCGGCTGGTCGAGCTTCGTCAAGAGGTCGCGGATCGTCGCGATGTCGTCCGGCGCCGCGCTCACGATGAGCGCATTCGCGCTGCCGCTGGCCATGATGGTCGGCGGCGATCCCTTCGTCGCGCCGCGCCGATCCGCGAGAAACTGCTTCAGCGTCAGCGCCAAGTCGCCGGCCTGCGCGAACTCGACCGGAATCACCTGCGTGGTCTGCGCCGGACCCGCGACGGCCTGATCGATGTTCGCGAGCAGTTCCGCCACCTGCTTCTGGTCGCGTTCCGTCGCCGATACCACGACGGTGCGGGTCGCGGACACCGGCACGACGCGCGTGCGCGGGCCGTCGTCGCCCGGCCGCGGGTCGCGCACGCCGAGCGCGTCGCGAACGAGGCCGGCCACGACGTCGAGTTCGCCGGCGCGAATCGGATACGCGCGAACGACGAGTCGCTCGCCGTCCTTCGCCGGACGATCGAGTTGCTCGACGACCTGATCGATGAGCGCGAACGACTCGCCGCGACCCGTAACGATCAGCGCGTTCATGCGCGGATCGGCCCGCACCGCCACCATCGAGCGGTCCTCGCGACCGCCGGTGCGGTTGAAGCCGCGGGTCATCTCGGTCCAGAAGAGCGTGCCGAGCATCGACTGCACGCTGCCGACGATCTCCTCGGCCCGCGCGTGCTCGAGCTGGTACACGCGAAACTCGAGCGACTGCGTCGCCTTCGCGCTGTCGAACTGCGTCACGAGCGTCTTGATCTCGTCGAAGTCGGCGTCGCTCGCGCTCACGAGCAGCGTCGCCGAGCGGCTGTCGCCGACGATCGAGACGCGCCGCGCGTTGTCGCGTCGCTGCCGCCCGCCGGTCGCGATCTTCGCGCGGTCGTCGTAGAAGCGCTGGATCGCCTGCGCGACGTTGCCCGCGTCGGCCCGCTCAAGCACGATCGAGCGCACCTTGAAGTCGGTCGTCGCCGAACGGTCGATCTCCTTCAGCACCGTGCGGATCTCGGCAAGCGTGCCGTCGTCGGCCCGCACGAGCAGCGTTCCCGACGCCGCGTCGGGCAGGATCAGCGTGCTCTCGCGCCGCGCCTGGTTGTCGCCGACGACGGTCTTCTGCAGGAGGTCCGCGGCCACCTGCGGCTCGGCGGCCTGAAGGTCGAGGATCACCAGCGGTCGCCGGTCGCGCTCCGTCGCGGCATCGAGCTTCGCGACCAGCGATTCGATCTCCCGCAGCGCTTCCGCCGAACCGTTCACCACGAGCGTGTTCGTGCGCGCGTCGGCGGAGATGTCCGGCGCGATTCCGCCGATCCCCTGCGCGCGAGCGCGAAAAACGCCGCCGAGCGTGTTCACCAGCTCCGGCGCCTTTGCGTGCTGCAGCGGAATGAGCCGCAGCGCCGCGGTCTGTCCCGCCGGCGCCTGGTCGGCGAGTTCGATGAACCGATCGACGAAGCCCGTCGCGTTTCCCGGCGCGATCACGACGATCGAGTTGCGCGCGGCGTCGGGAATCGCACGCACCTGCGTCGGATCGAACGTCGCTTCGATCGGTTTGCCGCCGGCGTCGAGCGTCACGGACAGGTCGTGGAAGCGAGGGTCGCGCGGATTCGCGCCGGCCTGCAGCAACTCGCGGAGTCCGCGCGCCGCGCGATCGGCACTCACGTTGGTCAGCGCGTAGGACTTCACCGTGAGACGATCGGGCGTCGCATTGCGGGCGAACGTCGCGACGAGCTCGCCGACGATCTCGAAGTCTCGATCGCTCGCGGCGACGACGAGAGCTCGCGACGCCGGATCGGCGATGAGCGCGACGCGCTTGGCGACGTCGCCGGGCTTGCCGCCCGCGGGCGTCATGCGCGTCAGCGTCTCGCTCACGAGGCTGCGAATGCGATCGAGGTCCATGCCGTCGGGCAGGGTGATCGCGCGCACCGCGGTCGACTCGGCGGGCAGCTCGCGCTGCGCCTGCTCCGCGAGCTGGCGCACGCGATCGAGCGCCTTCGGCGAACCCAGCAGGATGAGGCTGTTGGTCTTCTCGTCGACCGCGATCGTCACGTCGGGGTCGTTGGGAACGTCGGGCTTCGCCGCACCGTCGTCGGTCGGCATCGCGAATGCGAGCGCCACGAGCGCCTGTCGCAGCGAGCGCACGTCGGACGTCGACTTCGGCGCGACCTTGGTGTCCTTCGGCCCGTACTTCTTCAGGAGATCCTCGACCGGAACGACCTCGACCGCCGATCCCTCGCGATCGCGCAGGAGTCGCTCGAGCAGTTGCGCCACTTCCGCGGCGCTCGCCTTCGACGGATCGATCGCCAGCGTGCGCAGTTGCCGCGTCGTCGCGATCGTCGCCCTGTCGAGCTGCGCGACGACCTTCTCGATCGTGGCGAACTGCGCGTCGGTCGCACGGACGATGAGCGCGTTGCCGCTCGCGTTCACCCGCACCGTCGGCGGAACCTCGGCCCCGCCGCCGTCGCGGAAGACGTCCTCGAGATTCTTCGCGATCTCGTTCGCGTCCGCGTTGGTGACGGAGAGCACGCGCACGCCGCGAGTGCCCGAGTCGCCCGGCGCCTGGTCCAACTGCTGGACCATCTGCTCGGCGATGTTCAGCGTCGACGACGTGGCGCTCACGATCACCGCGTTCAGGCGCGCGTCGGCGAGGGCTCGCACCGGCGGTTCGGTCGGCGCCGCCTGCGGGCGCGGGCGACCGTTGGGGAGCGGCGGCTGCGGCGCAGGCGCGAGCAGCTTCTCCACCATCGGCGCGACTTGCTCGGCGCGGGCGTTCTTGAGGAACACCGTGCGCACCTGCACCGCGTCGGCCCGCGAACCCGAGTCGAGCTTCGCGACGACCTCCTCGAACTCCTGCAGTTGCTCCGGCGTCGCAGCGACGACCACCGCATTGCTCGACGCCTCGGAGGTGATCGTGGGGCGCGGCTCGCCGGGGCGCGACTTCGCGCGACCGTCAGCCGATGCCGTCAGCGCTCGCGCGACCTCGGCGGCATCGGCGTTGCCCAGCGTGAAGACCTTGATGTCGCTCGTGGTCGACGCCTCGCGAGCCTGATCAAGCCGCGCGATGAGTTCCTGCGCCATCGGCAGGAGTTCCTTCGGCGCCGACACCAGCACGCGATTCGCGCCGGTGTCCGCGGTCACGCGCGGCTCGGCCACGGACAGGCCGGCCTTCGTCGCGTTGACTAACGACTGCGGCCAGCGCGAGCGATCGAGGAGAAGCGGCTGCACCGAACCGGCGATGGTCGCCGGATCGGAGTGCTTCAGCGCGATGACCGCGATGTCCATCTGCGGCGGCGCGACCGCGGCGGCGTCGAAGCGATGCAGGACCTCGAGCGCCCGATCGGCCTCGGCCTTCGGACCCACGACGACGAGCGATGCCGACTGCGGCTCGACGACGATGTCGATCGTCGCTCGGCTGCCCGCGGGTTTGGTCGCTTCGAGCACCTTGCGCGCCGTCTCGGCGAGGCGATCGGGCGCCGCGTTCGCCGGCGTGAACGTCTGGAAGGTGCGATCGGCGTTGACGTCGGCGGTGTCGAGCTGCTGCAGCAGCGTCTCCGCGAGCGCGACGGTGCGCTGCGGGCCGCTCACGATGATCGAGTTCGTGCGTGCATCGGCTTCGACGCGCACCTTCGGCGTCGTGTCGACCTGGCCGCGGCTGCGACGAATGCGCTCAAGGATGATGCGCGGATCGGTTTCCTGCTGATCGTTCAGCAGCCGCTCCAGCACCGGCGCGATCGTCGCCGCTTGGCCGAACTTCAGCGCGTAGGACTTCGCGTCGACCGCGTCGCTCGCGGGCCGCGCATCGAGCGGCTCGATGAGCTTGTCGACCTCGTCGAGATCCGCGGCCGGACCGACGAGCAGGAGCGCGTTCGCGCCGCCCGCAGCCACGACGCGCACGTTCATCGGTTCGTGCGTCGTGGAGCTCGTGACCGTCGGAAGTGTCTGCGACAGGCTCGCGGCGACGGCGTTCGCTTCGGCGAACGTGAGCGGGCGCACGCGAACCGTCGGCTCTCCGCTCGACGTGCCCTCGTCAAGCTGCTTGACGAGTTCGTCGGCCAGCGGGATCAGCGACTCCGGCGCCGACACGATCAGCGCGTTCGAACGCTTGTCGGGCGTGACGTCGAGCAGGCGATCGAGTTCGGTCGCCGCGTCGGGCAGATCCTGGCGAATGCGGCCCGACAACACCTGCCGCAGCATCGGCGCGAGCGTGTCGGCCTTCGCGACCTTGAGGTGATAGGTCTTCAGCATCGTCGGCGGCAGGTCGCTGCCGCCGAGACCCTTCAGCACCTCGTTCACCTTGACGAAGATCTCCTTCGGCCCGCTCACAATGAGCGTGCCCGAGATCGGCTCGGTGCTGATCACGGCCTGGCCGCGTCCCTGCGCGACGCCGAGCTGACCCTGCGCGGCGAGCTGGCGCAGCGCGATCGCCGCCGGCTCGAGGCGGGCCTTCGTCAGGCGCCACGTGTGGACTTCCGTCTCGGCGGCGAGTTGCTGACGATCGAGCTGCTCGACGAGCTGCTGGAAGCCCGCCATGCGGGCGCTCGGTCCGTCGACGATCAGCGAGTTGGTCTGCACGTCGGCGCGCACGACCACTTCGCGCGGCTTCGCGAGTTCGGGCCGCGCCCGCCCGCGGGCGTCGACCGGCGCGGGCGGCGGCGGGAACATCTCGTCGATCGTCTTGGCGAGCTCCGAGGCCTGCGCGACCTTGAGCGGGAAGATGCGGATCTCGCGGGCGTCGGCGCTGGCTCGCTGCACCTGATCGGCGCCGTTCAACTCGTCGACGAGCGACTTGATCTCCGGGAAGACGTCGGGACTCGCGGCCACCAGCAGCGTGTTCGTCGCGGCGTCGGCGCTGATCGACACGGGCTTCGACACGCGCTCCTCGGGCGAGCGCTTCGCGTAGTTCTGCGTCAAGGTCTGCGCGAGCGTCGCCGCATCGGCGGTGCGCAGTTGGAGGATGCGAAGCGGCGCGGCGCCGCCGCGCTCGACGTCGAGCGCCTTCACGAGCGTGGCGATGATCTCGTGCTGTCGCGGCGACGCCACGACGAGCAGCGAGTTCGACGCATCGACGACCTTGATCGACGGCGCGGCGCCGCCGGTCTCGGCGAGCGCGGTCGGCGCCATCGCTTCGAGCGACGCCTGCAGGTCCGCGGCCTTCGCGAACGCGAGCGGCATCAGGCGCGTCTCCTTGGGATCGCGCACCTTCGCGCCGTCGCCTTCGAGCTCACGCAGGATCTGTTCGCCTTCGGCGACCGGATTCGGTTCGCCGGCGAGCGCGATGCGATTGGTGTCCTCGAACGCGACGATGGTCGGACGCCGATCGACGGGCAGCGCCGCGTAGAGCTGTTCGAGCTTGGCCTTCGCGGCCGCGGGCGTCTGTCGTTCAAGCGTGATCGTTCGAATCGTGCGCACGCCGCGCGGCGCGGTGCGCGGGCCGGTCGCCGCGCCGTTGTCGTCGCCGGGAACGTCGAGGAGCGCGATCGTCTCGCGCACCTGGTCGATCTTCGCCTTCGTGCCCCGCGCGACGATCGCGTTGGTTCGGTCGTCGGCCGCGAGCACGAGGCCCGCGACGCGGTTTTCCTCGAGTTTCGAGCGCTTTCCGTCCGCCGGATTGATGACGTATTCGACGACGCGCTCGCCCATCAGCGCGGTGAGCGACTTCAACATCTGCGCCGCCTTCGCGTACCGCAGCGGGATGAACTCGACGAGGTTCTCGACGTCCTGCTGGTCGATCTCGGCGATGATCTTTTGGATCCGCCGCACCTGCGCCGCTGTCTCGACCAACACGAGCGCGTTCTGCTGTTCGAGCGGCGTCACCGATCCGTACGCGGCGACGAGGTTCTTGAGCTGCTCGGCGACCGGCATCGCGCGGGCGTTCAGGAGCGGCACGACCACGGTCACGATCTGGTCGTCGGTGATGTCCGCGGGCACCGAACCGACGAACGTCGGCACGTTCTCCCGCTTCATGTCGTCGAGCTTCTGGAGGAAGAGTCGCTCGCCTTCCATGCGCAGCATCACGCCCTGCGTCTGAAGCAGGATGTTGAGCGTCTGCAGCGCCTGCGGCAGCGTGTACTCGCCGGGGTAGATGTAGTCGACGGCACCGGCGGGAACCGGCACCTCGCGCACGATCGGATAGCCGGTCATGCGGCTGAACCAATCGAGGATCTGGTCGTAGGTCTGTCCCTTGAAGTTGAAGCGCAGTCGAACGTCGGACGCGGGCTTCGACGGCGGCGCTGGCGTGGCCTGCGGCGCTGGCGCAGTCGGCACGGGCGCGGGTGTCGGCGCGGGTTGTGGATTCGCGGGAGCGGCGGCAGGCGCCGGCATGTTCGGCGCGGACGGCGCAGGCTGTTCCGATTGCGGCAACAGCACCGGCGCGGCGTGCGCGGGGATCGCCGCAAGTGGAACGGCGAGAAGACCAGTGGCGAGGAGCACCGCCGCGACGAGCTCGGCGGCGCCAGCGCGCTTGCGGCGCGCGGCGGATGCGCTGTCGAGGCAGAACCGACTATGGAGCGGGAGATCGAGAGGAGAACGGACGTGGGCCAGGCCCATCGGATTCGCCCCGACGGAGAGGCCGCGCTGCGGGACGATGGGGCTCTGCCGGAGCGGGGCGCGGTCCATCATGCTCTTCCTCCTACCCGGGCGAGGCTGGGGGCTACCAACCCCCGGCTACGCCCGAGACAAGCGTTGCCGCCACGATGACGCCGCCACACTTCGGACGGAATCGCGCGGGGATCGAGATCCGAGCCGCCAGTGTACTGGTGACGGCCGGACGACCCGCCGCACCGCGACGGATCTGGCGGCGCGGCGCGGGCCGCAACCACGATCTTGTTCCCGTGAGCCCCGACGAGGATGCGTGAATCCGGCGCGACCACGAACGGGATCGCGCGGGACGTCGATCGACGAACATCGCGCGGCGCGAGCAGCGCAGGCACTCTGGGGAATTGCCCTTCCGCCGCGCCTTGCCTACTCGACCACCGCGCGCGAGCGCGTCACGCGGACCAGAAGGGGAGCATCCCCACCGCCGACGCGCCTCGATTCCAGTCGGCGCGGCGGCGCCAGCGAGGCATCGGCGTCATGGTCGCTCGGCGCGACTTCTCGGAATTTTCGTCGTGCACTCTGCGCCCGCTCCACGCTTTCAACGTGACCGGATGTGAGACCGCCGCCGACAACGCGGACGAGGTTTCCAGCCAGCCAACTGACCCTCACGGAGTTTGAACATGCAATCCACGCGCATCACTTGCCTCGCCGTTCTTTTCGCCTCGTTCACCGCAACCGGCCTCTTCGCCGATCGCCCCGCCCCGAAGGCAGAGAAGCCGCAGGCCGAAGGCGGAATCGCCGGCGGCGCCGCCCCGTGCTCGTGCGATGCCGACCTCAACCACGACGGCGTCGTGAACGGCGCGGACCTCGGCATGCTGCTGGGAAGCTGGGGCAGTGGCTCGCTCGACATTACCGGTGACGGCACCGTGAACGGCGCCGACCTCGGCGTGCTGCTCGGAGCGTGGGGCCCCTGCTCCGCTCCGACGAACGACCTCTGCAGTGACGCGCTCACCATCAGCGGTCTCGCCCAAGTGGCGTTCTGCACCACGAACGCGACAACCACCGGCACGGGCCCGGGCGTCGACGGTTCGTGCGGTGCGTTCGCCACGAACATCTACAAGGACGTTTGGTTCAACTACGTTCCGACCGGCGACGGAACGCTCACGCTCAGCACCTGCAACTCCGCCGACTTCGACACGATCATCGCGGTGTACTCGTCGATCCTGCCGGGCTTGAACACCTGCCCGAGCACCGACGGCGGCCTGAGCACGTCTGTCCTTGTCGGATGCAACGACGATGCGGCAAACTGCCCCGGCAACACGTCCCAGCTCTCGATCGATGTTGCAGCCGGCTACGCCTACAAGATCCGTCTCGGCGGCTACAACGGCCAGGGCGGCTCGGGCACGCTGAGCATGCAGTTCCAGAGCGTCGGCGCGCAGTGCTTTGACGGCGTCTTGGTCAACGGCGTCGACGGCCAGACGAAGACGATCTTCGGCACGACGGTCGACAATCCGCTCACGTCCTTCCCGTGCGGCAATGGTCCGTCACGCGGCGAGTGGATCACGTACGTGCCGACCTGCCAGGCGCAGAACGTTCACCTCAGCACGTGCCACCCGGGCACCGACTTCGACACCGTCGTCACCGTGTGGCGCGAGAGCATCACGCAGGGCTGCGACGGCATCCTGATCGAGTGCGTCGACGACACCGAATCGCAGGCGTGCCTGCTCGACGGCCTCTACCGCAAGTCGAAGCTCGACTTCGTGGCGTCGGCGGGCGAGATCTACCACATCCTCGTCGCGGGCTACAACCAGACGACGAGTGGCAACTTCGAGCTGACGATCAACACCGACTGCTTCAACCCATAACCACCGCTCGAAGCCAACGGAGAAGAGGGAGACGGACGCCCCGGCGCGAAAGCGCCGGGGCGTTTCGTTGTGTTGAGGCGCAAGCGCGATCGTGCGGCGAAGCGCGCGGGACCTGCACCTTCCGGAGTCCTCATGCTTCTCCGTGTGCGCTCCGTGTGCGCTCGATCTCTTCGGCCTCCGCCTGGAACAGTCCGAGCGAGGCCCCGCGCCGACCGCGCAGCTCCACGCCGCCTCCGCGATTCCTCCGCGAACTCCGCGCTGAACCGCATTGAGCAGCATGCGCCGCGTCAACCAGTCGGCTGTTAGCCGTGCTCGGCGAGCGGCGCTCGTTCGTTCATCGCGCCGCCGACCTGCACGCGGAAGCGGTTCTCGCCTTGGCGGAACTCCGCGAGATCGCGATCGCAGCCAACGAACACGACGTCGCCGATCTGCTGACCGGGAGCGAGTTGGCGCTGCTCGCCGGTGGCGGAGTTCTTGAGCCACGCTTCCGCGCCCAAGGGTCCCGTGACCACGCCGGTGAGCCGCCATTGCTCGTAGGGGAAACCGCTCGGCGCCGCGGGGGGCGTCGGCTGGGCCGCGGCGACCGGCGTCGCGGGCTTTGCGGGCTGCGGCACGCGGAACGGATTCGCGTTGACGATCGGCCGCAACCGTTCGAACGACGCGAGCGCCCCCTCCGTCGGCTTCAGGTCGCCGCGTCCCTTTCGGTCGGGCAGGAAGAGCGTCGTCAATCGCACGGTCACCTTGATGCGCTCGCCCTGCTTCAACTCCTCGAGCCGCACGGAGTCGATGCGCTTGATCCACGGCTCGACGTCGATGCGGTGCACGAGCTGAAGCGCCTGCTCGATCGTGCCTTCGCCCGACACCGTGGCCGGCAATTCGACGAAGTCGTCGAGATCGCGCGGATCCTTCGGCTTCGGCAGCGTGCGCTTCGCGGGCGTCGCGCGCTTCGTCGCGGTGCCGGTCGAGACGCGAAGGTCCATGAGGCGGATCTCCTCGCCGATTCGGTTGAGGCGCGAGCGCAGCGCGCTGTCTGCGAGTTCCTGGTCGCTGCCGAGCGTGCGATCGACGACGGCGGCGATCTCTCGATCGAGCTTCGTCCGCGCGGAGGCTTCCTTCGCGGTCTCCTCGATCGCCCGCTGATACGTGCGAAGTTCCTCTTCCGCCTGCGCGCGTTCGCTCGACAATCGCTTTGCCCCCACCATGAACCCGCCGAGCAGGCTGCCCGCAAGGAGCCCTGCGCCGCCGAGCCAGATCAGGCTGTCGCGCGGGCCGCGCGGCAAGCGGATGCGGCGCGTCCGCTTCACTTCGCGGCTCCTTCCGACTTCGCCGCGGGCGCTTCCGGCGCCTTCGGATCGTTCGACCGCAGCACGTACGAGAAGGGCGACCGCAGCCGCCGACCGCCCTCGGTGTCGGGTCCGGTCGACGTCAGCGAGTAGTGCGCGTTGTCGACGAGGGCGTCGCGCAGGCCGTCGGCGATCGCGCGATCCTTGGCCTCGCCCTCAAGCACGATCTTGATCTCGTGCGCGACCGACCACTTGCCGTCGCGCGAGAGCTGGACGTCGGAGACCTCGAGCGTTCCGGTCCACGAGTCGAGCACGACTTTGTTCGAATCGTCGGCGAATCCCGCAAGAAATCGAAGGTGATCGAGCCAATCCGGGCGAGCGCTCTCCCACGTGGTCAGGTGCGCGAGCCGAGCCTGGTCTCGCTTGAACCGCGTGTGCTTCGGTAGCGCCGCCGAAGCCGTCTCCTTCTTCTCCGCGACGTCGCTCAGGAACGATCGCCACGACTGGCGTCCGGCGGTCCATCCGAGCAATGCGCAGACGGTGACCGCGCCGAGCGCCATGAGCACGCGAGAACGTCGCCGCGCCGCCAGATCCGGCGCCTTGCGCGGCGCCACGAAGTTGATGGTCTCTTCGCCGGTCCCGGCCTCGAGGAGCACGCCGATCAGCGGCCAGGCGCGATCAAGCGCCGACCGATCGACGCCTCCGTCGACGCCGATCGCCGAGGGCGCGTCGAACCGCACGAGCGGCGCGCCGAGCGACTTGCCCAGAGCCTCGGTGGCTGCCGCGTGCGCCGCTTCGTCGCCGAAGAGAACAGCCGCGCCGACGGTGACGTCGGGGTCGCTCAAGCGCCAACTCATCCATGACCGCTTCGCCTCCGTCGCGAGCGCTTCGGCACCGGCGGACGGATCGACGCGCGCGCCGCGCGAGTGCACGATCTCGCCGTCGCGCACCACGACAAACTCGATGGTGTCGCCGGCGCAGTCGAACGCGATCGTCACGGTGCCTTCGTGTTCTCGCTCGCGCAGGAGCCACGCGATGCCGAAGGTCGCCAGCGTGCACTGGAGCGGCTTGAATCCCGCCACGGTGGCGGTGCGCACGCAGCGGTTCACGAGTCGCTCGGGCGCGGCTGCGGCGAGCGCGACCATCGACGCCGCGAGACGCTCGCGCGGAATCGCGTCGACGACGAGCGGCCCGGCCTCCGCGGGAGTTTCGCGCTGCGCCGCCAGGCGGGCCATCTCCGGAAGCTCGGTGTCGTCGTCGGTAGGCAGCTCGACGCGCCGCAATGACGCCTCGCCGCGATCGAGGAGTACCACGGCGTCGCCCGACGTGGGAAAACCGGCGCGACGCAACGCGTCGCCAAGTTGCCGCCCTCGCTCCTCGGCGTTCTCGGGATCGACGTCGCTCGCCAGGCTCGCGGTGAGCGCCCGCGCGACGATCGTCGTGCCTCGTCCGAAGCGCACCTCGACCGCACGCATCTCGTGCTCACCGACATCGATGGCGATCGTGCATCGCTGGCTCATGCCTCGGTCATCCTACTCCGCGGGCGCGCGCGTTCGGCGCCATCGCCCCGCGCTCAGCGCCGGCTTCGACGCGTGATCGGACGCTTCGTCCCCGGGCTCCGCGGCAGCGGGCGGCTCGTCGCTCGGCGGCGGCGCTGCGGGCGGCGGCCCGAGCGCCGGGCTCGCGATGTCGTTCGGCGCGTCGGGCGCCGCGTCCGTCGTCTGCGGCGCGGCGGCGCCGAGTAGCTGTGCGATGGTCTCAAGGCTGCCGACGTCGCGAAGCATCGCGATGCGCGGCGTCGGCTCGGACAGGTCGATCACCGCCTCGAACACCGCGGCGCGGCCCGAGTCTTCGGCGTCCGCGCGCAGGTGCGCGGGCGCAAGCTTCACGCCCACGCGGACGCGCCAGAAGAACGACCGGGTCGTGAGGCGGCCAACGATCGCGGTGAATTCCTCGGGCGTCAGGATGGAGCGCTCGACGAGCCAACTCGTCGTCCGGCGGGCATCCTCGGGCAACGCATCGCGCTCGCGGAGAATCCGCGCGGCTCGCTCGTCATCGATGCCCGGAAGCGAGCGCAGCGCCGCAGGTCCCGCTCGCAGGAGATCGAGGCGACCGAGACGCGACGGCGCATCATCGAGCGCCGTGCCGTCGAGGAACACCGGCCATTCCTTCGGGTCCGGATGCTTCGAACGCCACGCGGCAAAGAGCGCCGATTCGTCGGTCGCCTCCTTGCTCGCCTTCTCAAGCACGATCGCGCTGCCTTCGCCCAGGAGCGCGTCGACCGCGTTTCGCCGTTCGTCGTCCCACGCGCCCGCGAGCGCCACGCGCCTGCGTCCGTCGCTTGCGATCGACGGCTCCTCGGCGAATCCGGTCAAGAGATCGGCGAGGCCGCGCGGCGAGCTGCCGCCGGACAGAAGCCGCTCGAGCGCCGCGCCGCTGCGCACGTCGGCGTCCTCGTCGAGCGCGAGCTGTACGTCGTCGAGCGGGCCGTACAAGTCTTCGGGCGAGATCGCCGCGCTACGGCCGAAGAGGAGCGACTCCGGCAGCACCGCGCCGCCGCCGAGCGCGTCGCGCGCCGCGATCACTCGGGTCGCGAGGTCTTCGGATACGGCGCCGGTGGCGACGAGCGAATCCGCCGTCGCCGAGCGGAGATCGACTCGCGCGGCTTCAGCGACGAGGCGCTCGCCATCCGGGCCGATCGGTAGGAGCAGCGCGGTCGCGGTCTCGTCGGGGTATTCCCACAGCGCGAACGACGACTCGAGCGACGGCGCTCCGCCGATCAGCAGGCGATCGCGCTGGCTCGCGCAGCGGGCCGCAACCGCCTGCACCGCGCTCCACGCGGCGGAGCGCATCCGCAACGAATCGGTCGAGTTCGTCGTGCCCGCGACTTCTCCGCGCACGAGGAACACGATGCCCGTCGCGACGAGTACGGCGCAGCCGACGATCACGAGCACCGCGATCATCACGAATCCGCGGCGCTGCCTCACGGCGTTCCTCCCTCGTCGTCGCCGTGCGCGTCGGGAATCGCGATGACCCGGCGCCGGTCGGGCGGCGCCTCGGGCTCGCTCGCGGCAACGTCGTCGTCGGTCTCCGGACGCTCGCGCGCGACCGGCGCGCCGCGCGGCTCCTCGAACCAGACCGACACCTCGACCGCCGCGGGCAATCGACCGAGTTCGCCGCTGTCGAAGTTGTCCACCCACGCGCGGCCGTCGAAGTAGCGGAACCGAACGTCGTAGATGTCGCCCGGCAGCTCACTCGGTTCGCTTTCGCCGCGAGCCATCGCGATCCGCCGACGATCGGCGCGGAACTCGAACTGGACGCGCTCGACCGGCTCGAGCGCTCTTCGTGCTTCGGCGCCGCCGAGGCGCCACGCCGACAGTCCGGAGCGCAGCACGATGAGCCGCAACGAGTCGCCACGGACGCCGACGCCGAGCGCCGCGTCGTCGACGACGCACGTCTGCAGCGCACTCTCGATCTCGGCGATCGCCGCCTCCGCCGACAGCCCGCGGCTCAGCGAGTCCGAGACGCGGGCGCGGATTCGCAGCGCATCGCCGAGGAACGCGCTCATCGCGGCGACGAGGACGACGATCAGCCCGACAGACACGAGCACCTCGAAGAGGGTGAACGCGCCGCGCATTCGCCGCGCACGCCGGCTCATCGCCGAACTCCCGACGGACGCGCCAGCGCGTTGCCGCTCGCGCGAACGAACTGCCGAAGCCTCAAGAGCGTCTGCTCCGTGCCGTCATCGCGGGGCGCCCGCACGGTCACCTCGACGAGCGTGAGTCCGTCGAACGCGCTCGGCGCGGTGTTGACTTCGACTTTCAGTCCGTCGCGATCCGGCACGTCGCGCTCGGAGGCGCGAGTCTCGGAACGCTCGACGCCGGCTTCGATCTCGGCGATCGCGGTACGCGCGAGATCGCTCGCTCGCAGCAGGAGCGCCGATCGTTGCGTTGCGGCCAGCGCGTTTCGAAGCGCGCCGAGCGTAAAGATCGCGGCGCCGGCGAAGAGCGCGATCGCCAGCAGCGTTTCGAGCAGGATGGCCGCACGCCGCAGATGCCGGCGTCGCGGGCGTCGGCGCGACGTCGCGCCGAACATCAGTGGCCGCTCCCGCGCTCCCCGTGATCGACGTCGTCGGACTTGAACTGGTCCTTCCACTCGTCGGAGAGTTCGCGCCGCGACGCCGCATCGTTGTCGCCGCTCGCGTCGTCCGGACACGGCGGCGCATGGTCGTTTGCCGCGGCGACGCCCCGTTCGATCGCCGGCTGTCCGGTCCACGGATCGACCGAAACGCGGCTGCGCAGTCCGTTGTCGTGCATGAGGAGGAGCGTCGCCGCGAAGAGGATCGAACCGTCCGGGAGGAACACCGCGACGCGGAGCGATCCGCCCGATCCCTTGGTCGCGGCGCCGTCGCCACGGGCGTCGTCATCGACGGTGTCCGCCGCGGTCAATCGCACCGACGAGTTGAGCTCGGATTCTTCCCACCACGAGTCGCGCACGCGATCGAACTCGCGCGGCATCTGCGGCGCGCCGATCTCCGCGCGGCCACGCGCGTCGACCGCGCCGCGACGTCTCTCGGCCTGGGCTCGCTTGCCCGCGTCGAAGTACCGCATCGCGATGCGCCACGGTGCGCCTTCCACGGCGAGCACTTCGACCGGCTTGCCCGACTCCTGCGCGCGAACGCGGGCCTTCATCAGCTCGGCTGCGATGTTCTCTTCGCTCGCCGCGAGCTCGCGCTCGTCGAGCATGCTGAAGGTGAACGGCAGTGCGATCGCGAGGACCGCGATCAGCAGTCCCACGACGACGAGCAACTCCAAGAGCGTCACGCCTCCACGCGACGACACGGTGTTTCGGCAGTTGTGCTTCCGATACTCCACGAGCTGTCCCAAGTCTCCCTGACGGTAGCGCGAACGTCCGCGCCGCCGCATCTCCTATCGGCTCGACGACGTGGTCTCGGACGACTTGTTGAAGTCCTTGAACGAGTCGTCGATTTCACCCTCGGCGTTCTTGCGCGAGTCGGCGTTGGAAATGTCGTCCTCAGTGCCTTCCTGACCGTCCGGCCCTATCGAAATCAGGTCGAACGGCATGCCCTCAAGCTGGCTCGGATTGCGGTAGATCCAAGCGTGGCCCCAGCCGTCCTTCGGCTTCGGTTCCTTCATGTACGGGCCGCCCCACTTGGCCTTCTCTTCGTCGTCGGCGATCGCGTCCTTGCTCCAGAGCGCCGCCAAGCCTTCTTCCTCGGTGGGGAATCGCTTCATGTCGGCCTTGAACATCTCCAAGGCCCCTTCGAATCCCTTGATCTGCGCAATCGTGATCTTCTTGTCGGCCTTCTCGCTCGCGCCCATCACGTTGTAGAGCACGATGCCCATGATCGCGATCAGGATGCCGATCACGATCAGGAGTTCGAGAATCGTGAACGCGCGGCGGCGCGAGCGCTGCCGGCGAGTCATGCGGGTGCGGGCCAAGGTCATTCGCATCGGCGTGGTCTCCTCCTGGAGCGAGCTCGCGGCCTACCAGCCGGCCGCGCCAGAGATGCAGTCCGTGCATCGCGCAGGAGGAGCATCGTACCGGGCGGCCCACGCGAACCACAACCTTGGCGCGCCTCCGCGCTCAGAGCGCGGACGAGAGGCGCATCATCGGGACGATGAGCGCGATGAAAATGAAAAAGACAAGTCCCGCAAGGATGAGCAGAAGAGCCGGCTCCATGAGTCGGATCAGCACGCTCAGCGTCCGATCGATGCGGGTTTCCAATGAGTCAGCGACGGTGAGGAGCACGTGCGCGAGGTTATTGGCCGACTCGCCGACGCCGATCATTTCCACGACGTCTTCTTCGAGGAATCCGCTCGCGCCCAGCGGTCGCGCGAGCGACTCGCCGGATCGAACCGCTTCGATCGACGAATCGATCGCGTCGGCGAGCGCCGGATGTCCGGCGGCGTCGCGACTGATCTGCATCGCGGCGATCATCGGGATTCCGTTCTCGATCAACGTGCCGAGCGTGCGGGCGAATCGCGCCGCGGCGACGCCGCGGAGCAACGGCCCCACGACCGGCAACTTGATCACGCTTTCGGCGAAGCGGCGCCGCACGCGCGGATCGCGCGCCGCCCAGATCGCAGCCACGACGAGCGCGGCCACCGCGAGCAGGACGATCGGCCAGCCCGACACGAGGAGATCGCTCGCCGCGAGCAGCACCTTCGTCGGCAGCGGCAACTCGACCTTCTTGTAGTAGTCCTTGAACTTCGGCACGAAGAGGATGAGCGCCGCCAGCACGACGCCGATGCCGACGACGAGCAATACGACGGGATAGATCAGATTCCCGATGACCTTGGCCCGCACGTCGGCCTGATGCACGAGAAACACGCCGAGCCGAGCCAACACCTGCTCGAGAAATCCGCCGCGCTCGCCGGCCCGCACCATCGCCACCTGCACCGCGGGAAAGATCCGCGGGTGCCGCGCCATCGCGTCGGCGAGGCGCTCGCCTTGGGCGATCTCCTCGGCGATATTCGCCATGACGCCGGCGAGTCGCGGATTCGAGCGCGATCGCCCGAGCAACTGCAGCGCCTTGAGGAGCGGCACGCCGGCGCGGAGGAGATCCGCCAACTGCTGATACGCCCGCGCGAGTTGTCGCACCGAGACGCGTCGGCCGCGCGACCGCGGCGCGTTCGCGGGATCGACCCGCACCGGCGCAAGGCCGCGAGCCGCGAGATCGGTGAGCGCGGCCGCCTCCGTCGCGGCCTCGAGCCGTCCCTTCACGCGGTTGCCCGCCGCATCGCGCGCGATGTAGCTGAACGACGCCACGAGGCCATCGTACGGAACTGCTCCTGCGACACGCGTCAGCGAACCGGCGGATCGGCCGCGCCGATCGGCGCGGCGTCGTCGACGCCGGATGGAACCAACTGCTGCGGCAACACCGTGCCTTGGTGCCACGACTGCGGATTCGCGCCGAGCTCCCGGCCCAGATCCGCAAGCGCCTTCATCGTCTCGGGCTCGAAGAGTCCCTCCTTCGGCGGCCGCCAAGCGTCGGGAATCGCCACGACGTAGAACTCGGAGCGCACGCCGTCGACCGCTTCAAGCAGCGCGAGTTCGGTGGCCAGTTGCTCGAGCGCCGTGATCATCGCCGACCGCACCACCGCGCCGGTGCTCGCGGCGGTCACGGCGATCCACGTCGGCGCCGTGACCTGCGGCGGCGGCATGAGTTGTCCGTTGATGATGACCCACACGCGGATCGCCGGCATGGGCGTCTGCGGATACGCCTCTTTCCAGCGGTGCACCACGCTCGCGGGCGAGCGCATGTTGGCGTTGTAGAGAATGTTCGACGTGACCGATCCGTCGACGTAGAGGCAGCCGTCGATCTCGACCGGCGGAAACACCGCGGGGATCGCCGCCGAAGCCAGCAGGCGCTCGTGCACGCGGGCGATGTCGTCGCCCGCGAGAACGCGCTCCGACTCGCGGCCGAGATCCCACACGCGGCGCATGCCGTAGTCGAGATTCGTCGCGGCGATCGCGATGAGTCGCCCTTCGCGCCGGCCCGCGGCGACCTTGCGCACGATTTCTTCGTCGTACTCGGAGCGCACGTCGCGGCGCAGGCCATCGATCGATGCGAACGACTCGTTGTGCGGAAGGAAGAAGAGCAGTCCGCGGATCGTGAACCAGTCCTTCTTCGGCGCGCGGTAGATGCGCAGCACGCGCTCGTACGACTCGTGGTCGCCGATGAACGCGAACGGCGCGATGAGCGCTCCCGTCGACACGCCGGTGACGACGTCGAACTCCGGCCGCTTCCACTGCGGATCGGTGACCGTGCCCCAGCCCTCGAGGAACCCTGCGCCGAAGGCACCGTAGTCGCCGCCTCCGGAGACCACGAGGATGTCGAGCGTCGGCGGCGCGGAGCTGCGTCCGGCGGCGAAGTCGTCGACCTCGCGGCGCATGCGGCCGAGCAGGAGCGTCGCGTCGTCGTAGTTCTCCCGTGCCGCAGTGCGCACGTATTCATCGCGACGCGCGGCGAGTTCCGCCTCGGTGAGCGCGCCGCGCGAGCGAGTCGCGCATCCGGGCGCGATCGCGAGCGACGCGGCGACGCATGCGGCAACGACGATCGAACGAACGGCGCGATGCATCGCCACCTGACCTCCGCCCGCGCCGGAGATGCGCGGTCGGCGAGAGGGTAGTCGACCGGCAGCGGCCAACGGAAAGCGGGCGATCGGCAACGCACCGACCGCCCGACAGGGGAATGCGATCTCCGTCAGCGTCCGCGCGTCATCCGCGACGTCGTCGGCCCCGGCCGACGAGCGCTCCGGCCCCGCACAACACGCCGATCACGCCGGGCGCCGGCACCGCAGGAAGCGCATACGCCACGAGCTGAATGCTGTACTTCTCGCCAAGCCCCGCCTCGTTCAGGTTGAGTTTGAGCCCCGGAAGAACCTGCAGAAGATTCGTCGTCGAGCCCGGCGGCGCGCCGCCGTTGATTTCGCCGAGTCCGCCGCTGCCGCCGGAGCCGCCGTTCGGGGCCGGCATCATGAAGTTGGCGCTGACGCGGCCGCCTTGGCCGAGCGAGACGAAGTGCAGGCAGTTGTAGTCTTGGTCGCCGCTGATCGCGTCCATGGCGCTCATGCGCGTGGCAAGCGTCGATGACGATTCGGCGAGGTGGGTGGGGTTGATCCCGACGTAGCTGAACGTGGCGGTCGCGTCGCTTTGGAGTCCGTCGAGCGACCAGAAGTCGATGTCGGCGCCAGGGCTGCCGTTGTACTGGTTGCCGCCGCCATCAAGCACGTCGATGCGTTCGAGGTAGTTGAGTCCCGCGGCTTGAAGGATGCCCGCGATGTCGATCGTGACGAGCGTGCGTTGTTCCGGGTTCACCACGAGCGAGCTCGTGACGTATCCGCCGTATCCGCCCCAGTAGCCGATCACGGGACGCGGCGCGAGTTGTTGGATGGTGCCGACCTGAACGATGTCCGCGAGCGCGGGTCCGACGGCAAGAAGCGCGGCAAGCGCTCCCGCCGTCCTGGCGAGTGCAGTCGTCATCTCTGTATTCCCCTTGTCAGAGCGATGCCGCGCGTCGTGCACGGCGTGCGGAGGAAGTCTGACGCGGTCCGCGGTCATCGCGATGCTCCACGGGGGAATCGGCGCGTCGCAGCGGCCGACGGCGCGGTCTGTTCCGTTTGTGCGGGCGACGCCCGCGTTCCCGCACCGGGATCGACGGCTTTCGCGGACGGCTATGCTGCGCGCCGTGAGCCGATCGCCCGGTCATCCACGAGTCGTTAGTCTGCTGCCGTCGGCCACGGAACTCCTGTGCGCGATCGGCGCCGAGGATCTGCTCGTGGGCCGCAGTCACGAGTGCGACTGGCCGCCCAACGTCGCGGGTCGCCCGGCCCTCACGTCGCAGACGACGCACGGAGCGGACAGCGCATCGATCGACGCCGAAGTCAAGAACAGCGTGGCGTCGGGCCGCCCGCTGTACGCGATCGACGTCGACCTTCTGAACGCGCTCGAGCCGGACGTGATCCTCACGCAGGACCTCTGCGAGGTCTGCTCCCTCGACCTTGAGACGGTGCGGCGGGTCGCCGACCGGCTCCCGAAGAAGCCGACCGTCGTCAGCCTCGACCCCAAGGACATCTTCGGCGTGCTCGACGATCTGTTAGTCATCGGGGACGCCGTCGGACGGACGCGCGACGCCGAGGCAGCCATGGTCGCGCTTCGCAGCCGCTACTGGAGCGCGGTCGACTACGTGAACCCGTACGTGCCCGGTCCGGAGGTGCTGTTCCTCGAGTGGATCGAGCCGCCGTTCGTCGGCGGGCACTGGACGCCGCTCCTGATCGAGGCCGCCGGCGGACAGCACTCGCTGAACCGGGGACGCGAGAAGAGTCGCCAAGTCGCGCCGGAGGAGATCCTCGCCGCCGCCCCGCGGCGTGTCGTGATCTGCCCCTGCGGGTTCGATCTGCCCCGCGTGCGCCGCGAGTTGCCCGCGCTTCGCCGCCAACGGTGGTGGCCGTTGGTCGAATCGACGATCTCGGACCAATCGGATGCGATCGTCCTCGTCGACGGCAACCAGATGTTCAGCCGCCCGGGCCCGCGGCTCGTCGACGCGTTCGAGTGGCTCGTCTCGTGGCTGAACGATCGACCGCAGCTTCGACCGAGCGGATTCCCGGTCGAGCCGCTGCCGCGCTAGGCTCTCGGTGCGCACGCTCCCTGCCCGCTTGGCAGCGATCGCGCCGGGTTCGACCGCGCGGCGCTCGTTCGAGTGACCGCGCGGGCGCGGCGCGCTTCTTGCGTTCCCCGCCGCCTCACGGCATCTCGATCCGTGAGGAGACGAAAGGACCATCAACATGCGAATGGACCGCTTTACCACGCTTGCACAGGAAACCCTTGCCGCCGCGCAGTCGGCCGCAGTGTCCGCCGGGCACGCTGAACTCTCGCCGGTGCACCTGCTCGCGGCGATGCTCGAAGCCCCGGCCGGTCAGAGCGCCGTGGCGGCGTCGATCCTGGCCAAGGCAGGCGTCGACGCCGGTCGCGTGAAGCAGGTCGCGCAGGCCGAACTCAAGCGCCTGCCCACCGTCAGCGGGACGGCGCCGTCCAGCGGCAACGCGCTGATGCAGGTACTCGCCGCGGCGGAGAAGGAAGCGAAGGGGTTGAAGGACGCGTACGTGTCGACCGAGCACCTGCTGCTCGCGATCGCCGACGTCGCCGGCCCCGCCAAGGAAGTGCTCTCGGTCTGCGGCGTCGATCGCAAGCGCGTGCTCGCGGCGATCGAGTCGATCCGCAAGTCGTCGGGCGTGACGAACGTCACCGACCCGAACGCGGAGAGCAATCTCGAGGCGCTCAAGAAGTATGGGATCGATCTCTGCGAGAAGGCCGCCGCCGGCAAGCTCGATCCGGTGATCGGGCGCGACGAGGAGATTCGCCGCTGCATGCAGGTCCTCTCGCGGCGCACCAAGAACAACCCCGTGCTCATCGGCGAGCCCGGCGTGGGCAAGACCGCGATCGCGGAAGGTCTCGCGCTTCGCATCGTCAACGGCGACTGCCCGGAGAGCATGCGCGACGCCCGCATCGTCGGACTCGACGTCGGTCAACTGCTCGCCGGCGCGAAGTACCGCGGCGAGTTCGAGGAGCGGCTCAAGGCCGTCCTCCGCGAAGTCACCGCGAGCGAGGGGCGCATCATCCTCTTCATCGACGAGCTCCACACGATCGTCGGCGCGGGACAAGCCGAAGGCGCGGTGAGCGCCGGCAACCTGCTCAAGCCGGCGCTCTCGCGCGGCGAGCTTCGCTGCATCGGCGCGACCACCCTCGACGAGTACCGCAAGCACATCGAGAAGGACCCGGCGTTCGAACGGCGCTTCCAGCCGGTGTACGTGGGCGAACCCAGCGTCGAGGACACGATCGCGATCCTGCGCGGCCTCAAGAACCGCTACGAGACGCACCACGGCGTGCGCATCCAGGACTCGGCGCTCATCACCGCGGCGACGTTGTCGCAGCGCTACATCGCCGACCGCTTCCTCCCCGACAAGGCCATCGACCTGCTCGACGAAGCGGCGTCGCGGCTGCGCATCGAGAACGACTCGATGCCTGCTGAGCTCGACGAGGTGCGGCGCAAGCTCATGCAGCTCGAGATCGAGCGCGAGGCGCTGAAGCTCGAAAGCGACGCCGAAAGCAAGAAGCGTCTCGGCGCGCTCGAGCAGGAAATCGCCGAGTCGTCGGAGCGCAACCGCGCGCTCACGGCGCAGTGGGAAGTCGAGAAGGGCGAGCTCGACGCCACGAAGAAGCTGCGCGACCAGATCGAGGCGAAGCAGGTCGAACTCGAGCAGGCGAAGCGGCGCGGCGATTTCGAGACCGCGTCGCGCATTCAATACGGCGACATCCGCGACCTTGAGTCGAAGCTCGCGAAGGCCGAGGAAGCGCTGGCGAAGCGCCGCGCCTCCGGCTCGACGATGGTGAAGGAAGAAGTCGATCCCGAACAGATCGCCGAAGTCGTCGCGAAGTGGACCGGTATCCCCGTCGCGAAGCTCGTCGAGAGCGAGCGCGCGAAGCTGGTGCACATGGAAGACGACCTGCGCAAGCGCGTCGTCGGACAGCCCGAGGCCGTCAAGGTGGTGAGCGAGGCGGTGCGCCGCAACCGCGCCGGTCTCGGCGAAGCGCATCGGCCAATCGGCTCGTTCCTCTTCCTTGGGCCGACCGGCGTCGGCAAGACGGAGCTCTGCAAGGCGCTCGCGGAGTTCCTCTTCGACACCGAAGAGGCGATGGTCCGCATCGACATGAGCGAGTACATGGAACAGCACGCGGTCGCGCGACTCATCGGCGCGCCGCCCGGCTACGTCGGATACGAAGAGGGCGGGCGCTTGACCGAAGCGGTTCGTCGACGTCCGTACTGCGTCGTCCTCTTCGACGAGTTCGAGAAGGCGCATCCCGACGTGTCCAACGTGCTGCTGCAGGTCCTGGACGACGGCCGACTCACCGACGGCCAAGGTCGCACCGTCGACTTCTCAAACACGATCGTCGTCCTCACGTCGAACCTCGGCTCCCAGATGATTCTCGAAGCGACCGAGCGCGGCGAACCCGACGCGATGATCGAGGCGCACATGGCGACGCTGCTCAAGAAGCACCTGCGTCCCGAGCTGCTCAATCGCATCGACGACAAGGTCGTCTTCCATCAGCTCGGCCGGAAGGAACTCGCGGGCATCGTCGAGATCCAGCTCAAGAACCTGCGGAAGCGCCTCGCCGATCGGCAGCTCGCGCTCGAGGTCACGACCGAGGCGAAGAACCATCTCGCCGCGGAAGGCTACGACCCGCAGTTCGGCGCTCGACCGTTGAAGCGCGTCATCCAGCAGCGCATCGAGAACGCGCTCGCGACGCGCATCCTGATCGGCGAGTTCCAACCTGGCGACACGATCATCGTCGGATACTCCGGGCGCAACTTCACCTTCGAGGCTCGGCGCGACGGCAGCGCGGCGCCCGGCGCGACGGGCAATCCCACGGTCAGCGCCGAGCGAGCGTGAACCACCGGAATCGCTGCTCAGCGCCCCACGGCGTGCGGTGCGCTTGGGGCCGATCGTCGATGACCTGAAACGCCGGCGCGAACGCTTCAGCGATCGCGCCGGCGTCGTATCGGCGCACGTCGAGATTGCTGCATCGCGCCGGGCCGTCCATCGCGAAGGTCGCGATGACCGCGAAGCCGCCGGGCTCGAGCGACCGATCGAGCGCCGCGCGGTAGCGAGCGACGTCGTCGCCGGACTGGAGGAAGTGCAGCATCGCCCGATCGTGCCAAAGGCGATAGCGCTGCGCCGGTCGATGATCGAGCGCATCGCCGACGATCCACTCGACGCGCGACGCTCGCGCGCCAAGCCGCGCCCGCGCCGAGTCGAGCGCCGGCGCCGCGATGTCGACCACGGTCAGGTTCAAGTATCCGTCGTCGAGGAGCGCGTCGACGAGCCGCGACGCGCCGCCGCCGACGTCGACGACACGCGCGGCGCGATCGGGCACGAGCCGGCGAATCGTCTCGAGCGAGGGCGCCGCCGACTCCTGGAACCACGAGACTTCTTCGGGCTTCTTGGAAGACCACACCGCATCCCAGTGCGCTCGCGCGGACGTCATGCGGCCACGATACCGCGGCGTTTGCGGAATCCGCGGGCAACGCTTCCAATCCACGCGTGCGCCGCTTCGCAGCATTCGTCCTCGTCGTCGAGTCGTTCGCGATCCTCGCATTCTGGGTCGCGATGTTCGCCAAGCCGGAGTGGCGCCGCGCCTTCATCGCGCTCGACGCGCCGCACTCGACGCTGCTCGCGTTCCTGCTCGCGGATGCCACGTTCACCGCGCTCGGCATCGTGATCGCCTACGGCCTCGCGACGCAGCGTCGCTGGGCCTGGCCGCTCCTCTGCGTGCATGCGGGCATGGCCCTGTATGCAAGCCTGTACGCGCTCTTCCTGCCCGTCGTCGGCCGCGGCGGAAGCATCGGAGCGCTGGTCATGCTGCCCGTTGCGCTTGCATCGCCGATCTTTGCGTGGGCATTGAGACCGCGAGCGCAGCAGGCATGAGCTGCGCTGCCGATCGCTCGATCCGCGATCGAACCCTTGACGCCCTCCGGCGAGCGACTCGACAATCGAAACCGTCGAAGCGCCTTCGTGGTGCGGCGCGTTCCTCAAGGAGCGCCCATGCTCGAGTTCATCGTCTGCAGCGACCGGCTCTGGAGTTGGTTGCAGTGGGTACCCATCATCCTTGCTGCCGTCGGTGGCGGACTCGTCGTGTTTGGGTTTGCTGGTGAACGAGGATGGGATCCTCGCTGCATGCGCTGTGGACACGACCTGCGCATGTCGTTGAACTCGGACGCTTGCCCGGAGTGCGGCGAGGATCTCCGAGTCGCTGGCGCTATTCGATCGGGGCAACGGCGCAGGCGCCCGTGGACCATCGGCGTCGGATTGGCGATCGTCGTGCTCGGAACGCTCGTCACATCCGTCGGGCCGTTTCCCATCGGATCGCTTCGAGGACAGCTCGTCGCGTTCGTCAGCGCGCCGCGGGTCACGGCGGCGAAACTCACGGGCTCCACGAACACGAGTCTGACGCTGGAGTTCGACCGTCGACTGGCGGCGAACGATCCGGCGATCGTCACCGCCATCATCGACGCAGCGGCCGAGACGATCCGTAGCGGCGGCGCCCCGAGTAGCAGCCACGTTGAGCTCATCCAGCAGCTCGACTCCAGCGGCGCGATCGACGCATGCGGTCACAAGCGCATCAGCGACGCCATGACCGACGCGGCGATTGCCGGCATCACCGACGCCGCCACCCTGCTCGAGATGGCGCGGATGCTGCGCCCGATGCAGCCGCGCGAGTATGTGCTGCCGTTACTTGAGCGTCCGCAATTCCGGAACCGGCTGCTTGCGGTCGGAGCGAACTCAGGGCGAATCAAGGCCGGGGACCCGAACTGGCTCCTGCTTCACGGTCGAACGCCGTCGTTCATGGGCCCCGACGTTGATTCGAGCGTGCGATTCAACATCTCCGACGTCGCCTATCAAATCGATGGCACGACGGAGTGGACTCCCATACCGGTCGACTGCGATTCCGTAACGGTCGAAGCAGACGAAGGCACCGCGGTCTTCCTTCCGACCGAGCGATGGCAGACGCCGGGGAAATACCTCGTTCGCTGTCGCGTGTCGTACGAACCGACGGCGGACGCGCGTACCAGCCCGAACTCGAGCGACGATAGCGCGTGGCACTACGTCAGCGTCATCGTCGAAAAACCGCTCCCGTGGCGAGCACGCCCGGTGCGAGGCAACGCCGTCATCGCCGAAGCCCTGCAGCGGCTGCGAGACGTCGGATTTTCGTTAGAGATCACCAACGGGCTGGCGAAGGTCGACATCTGGAACGGTTGGCGATCGAGTGCAGCGAATGTCCTCGTCGATTCGTCCGACGCTATCGCCATCGCGGCAACGGTGACCATCGAGCAAGCTGGCCACGCGTGGCCCGCTGGCGCGTTCGAGATCCTCCCGAGCGGCGGCGCCGGCACCTCGAATTCGCCGGGCTCTCCGCCTAGCGGCAACACCATGCCGAGTTCGTTCGATCCAACGCGCGCTTTCGTGGTCCGCCTCACTCCGTGTCCCGCCATGCTGTCCGGCGGCGGATGCGACGACTGCCGAGTCTTGGACGAGGTCCTCACGTTGCAAATGGACGGCGGCGATGCGGCCGCGCGGACGATCGCGTGGAGTGGGCGGTCCGCAGACAGTCCCTGATGACGTGCCTGATGCCGTATTCGCAGCGTGAGCGTGGACGCCAGGCTAGCCAACGTCACCACTCGAAACTCGGCGCAATCGCGGCATGACCTCGCGATTTCCTCCGTACTCTCTCCCGTCGCGATGCTCTCCTGGCTCACCCTCAACGACCGTGTTTGGCTCTGGCTCGAGTACCTGCCGATCGTGCTCGCGCTCATCGCTGGACTCGCGCTGGCCAGCGGCTTGCTCGGCGTCCGCGGCTGGGCGCCGCGCTGCCGCCGATGCGGCCACGACCTGCGCGCGGCGCTCGACGCGAAGGCGTGCCCGGAGTGTGGCGCGGATCTCGCGCGCCGCAACGCCGTTCGGCAAGGCAGCCGCCGGCTTCGATGGCTGCCGCTCACGTGCGGCGTCGCCCTCGCGGTCCTCGCCGGCATGACGGCGCCCAACGCGCCGTGGCGCCCGCTCGTCGCGCGTCGCGAGCTCATGACGTTCATTCCTTCGAGCGAGATCCTCGTGGCGGCGGCGAACGCCAAGAGGTCCGGCGTCGTTGGCCAAGAGTTGCAGCGCCGAATGACGCTCGCCGAACCGGAGTTCGTCGGCGCGGTCGTCGATGCGGCATGCGCTGATATCGGCAGCGGAGCACCGCTCGGCGCCTCGAACTTCACTGCGATCCATGACCTCGGCAAGGCCGACCGCCTCGACCAAGCGTCACGCCTTCGCATCTCCGATGCCGTCGTGAGCGCGCTGACGTCGCAGACGGTTGCGCCGGCGGCGATCCTCGGCGTGATTCCGAAACTCGGACAGGACCCGTGGATTGATGAACTGCTGCAACGGGTACTGGCGATCGATTCGGTGGTCGACGCGCTCGTCACCGTCGAAGCGGTGCCGACGTCGATTCTCATGCACACGACGGGAACCCTCAACGTACGCGTCGGCAAGTCGTTCTCGCCGAACTTGGCGGGCATGCTGGACGTTCGCGCCGATCGCGTTACCTATCGGCGCATCGGCGCAGACGAGTGGTTGGAAATGGACAACAGCGACGATTTGCGACGCGAGCGCATCGGACTCGTCGACATGATCCCGTTCTCCGCCCGCGACCTGTCGCCCGGCGAGTACGAGGTGCGGTGTGAATTGAGTGCGGATCGCGTCGGTCCATCCGCAAGTTCGTCGGCACGACGGGACCCGTTGCGGTTGACCCGCATCGTTCCCGTCAAAGTGATCTCAGCCGACGAAGTGGTTGCGATGCCGCGACGCGATGATGCCGCACGCGAGATCGCGGAGAACCTCCTCTCCGATCTGCGGATCGAGGTGATGGCCACCGAGGGGATGCCGTCGGTGTCGTTCCGTCGTGCATTCAACAATTCTGCCGCCCGAGCCAAGCTGAAGAAGCCGGGCTCAAAGCTGTACATCACCGGAACCGTCGCGATCGAACAGGACGGTCACGCGTGGCAGGCGGGCGAAGTGACACTGAGCGCTTCGCGCATGACCTACGGCGGCGCAGAACGTCCCGAGGATTCTGGCGCCTCGCCGATGCTCGACCCGAATAAGCCGATGCTGCTGCGCATCACGCCCGCAGCGGACGTGGCCAGACGCTCGATTCACGAGACGTTCGAATTCCTTGACGAGATCGTCGAGCTGCGCCTGGATCGATCGGGGCGTGCCCCTACCGCGATCGTGTGGCCGTCCGCGAAGCCCGATCAGGCGCGCTGAACGATCGCCTCCGCGATCGCTCGCCCGAATGCGATGAGTTCGTTCGCCTCGGCGGTCGACCAATCGCGGGCCGCGCGATTCGCGATACCCAACGTCCCGCGCAGTTCCTCTTTCGCGTCGATCATCGGCACGACGATCGCGCCTTCCATGCCGGTCGCGCGGGCGCCCGGGCGCACGTCTCCGCTTGCGTCAGTCTGGATGTTGCACGCGGTGACCGGCGCGCGCCGTTGCGCCGCGAGCCCGGCCATGCCCTTGCCGACGGGAATCGACCGGATCGCGTCCATCACCGGCGGCGGAAACGCCCCCACGATCGCCTTCAACACGAGCAATCCGTTCTCGACGACGTGGATCGTTCCGGTCTCGGCGCGAAAGTGGCTGATCGTGGCGTGCAGCGCCGCGTCGAGCGATCCGTGCGGGTCGAATGGAAGTCGCGTGTTCATGCGCGCAGCGTAGCGAGCGCGGTCGCCGCTACACTCGCGCCGTGCGCTCTGCCCTCGGTCTTGCGTTCGTCCTTGCGTCCGTCTCGCTCGTCGGATGCGGCGACTCCAACTCGAACGCCGGCGACCCGTCGTGGCGTTCGGCGAACGCCGAGGTGCTCGCTGCCCGCGCGAACTGCTTCGCTTGCCACGCCGCGAGCGACGCGGCCCGCGAGCGCATCCGTCCCGTCGTCGCGCCTCGAGTGCTCGACCATGTCGGCGATCGAATGTCGCCCGACGCGATCCGCGCGTTCATCGCCGATCCGCGCGCCGTCCGCCCGGCGACGCGCATGCCGAACGCGCTCCACGCAGTGCCGGAGAACCAGCGCCGCGAGGTGATCGAGGACCTCGTCCACTTCCTCGCGTCGCAGCGATCCGCCGACGCCGCGGAGCCGGTGCCGACCGAGGTCTTGCCCGACGATCTCAAGCGCGGCGAGCAGCTCTTCCGCACGATCGGCTGCGCCGCGTGTCACGGCGCGAACGATCTCCAATTCCTCGCACGCGAAACGTGGCATGCGGCGCTCGCTCGGTTCCTCCGCGATCCGCTCGCGACGCATCCGGGCGGCCTCATGCCCGACATGCACCTGAGCGCCGACGACGCCGCCGCGATCGCCGCGTTCCTGCTGCGCGAACAGGCGGCGGACGACCACGGCGCAGTGACGCCCGTGAGGGCGCCGGGCCTGCGCACCGAGTACTTCGAGCGGCCGATGTCGAACGACGGCGTGCCCGACTCCGATCACGCCGCGACGCGCGTCTTCGTGTCGCCGCAGGTGCGCTTGTGCAACGGACATCGCGAGGACGACTTCGCGCTTCACTTCGCGGGCGAGATCGAGATTCCGACGACCGGCGACTACGTCTTCTATATCGGATCCGACGACGGCTCGATGCTCTCGATCGACGACCAGGTCGTCATCGACAACGGCGGCCCGCACTCGTTCTCGTTCAAGCAGCATCGGATGCATCTCGACGCGGGCTGGCATCCGATCAAGGTCCGCTACTGGGAGATCACGATCGACAACGATCTCCGTCTCGACTGGAAGGGACCCGATTTCGCCCGCGAGGAAGTGCCGGCTGCGCGGCTCGCGCACTCGTCGCTCCGACTCGATCCGAAGTTCCGTCCGCTGTCGATCGACGCGCAGCGCGCCGCCCGCGGCGGCGAACACTTCAAGTCGCTCGGATGCATCCGCTGCCACGCCGACGCGCCGCCTTCGGAGAAGCCGTTCGACTCGCTTGATCCGAACCGCGGCTGCCTCGCGAGCGATATGCCCGCCGGAGCCCCGTCGTATGCGCTGTCCGACGCGGAGCGCACCTCGCTTCGCGAACTCGTTGGTCACGCATCGGCGCTCGGAACGCCGCTCGAGCCGAAGGACGCGGTGACGCACGCGATGCAGCGACTCGGCTGCGTCGCCTGCCATGTGCGCGGCGAGCTTGGACCGCCGCGCGAGCGCGACGCGATCTTCACCGCCGACGGCAGCGCAGAGCTCGGCGACCAGGGCCGACTGCCGCCGCGCCTCGACGGCGTCGGCGACAAGCTGCGGCCCGAGGCGCTCGCGGCGCAGCTCGACGAGGGGACGAAGATCCGACCGTACATGCGCACGCGCATGCCGCGCTTCGGCGGCGACGCGCTGAAGGGACTCGCGACGGCGTTCGTCGCGGCGGACCACGACCGCCAGCACGATCTCACGATCCCCTTCAGCCCCGAGTCGGCCATCGCCGGGCGTACGCTCGTCGGATCGGGCGGCGTCTCGTGCATCACGTGTCACACCGTGAACGGCCGCGCGTCGCTGGGCGTGCCCGCGGTCGACCTCGGCACGATGAACGCGCGTCTGCGCCCCGGTTGGTTCGTGGCGTTTCTCGAGAACCCGCCGGCGTTCTCGCCCGGCACGCGCATGACCCGCTTCTGGCTGCCGAACGAGCGCATCTTCCCGCAGGTCTGCGGCGGCGACGCGCTCAAGCAGCGCGGGGCGATCTGGAACTACCTGTCGCTGCGCGACGCGATGCCCACGCCGCCGGGGCTGGCCGTGACGGCAGGCGAGTACGAACTCGTGCCGGGCGCGACGCCGATCCTCTTCGGCACGTTCATGCGCGACGTGAGTCCGCGCACGGTCTGCGTCGGCTATCCGGATCTCGTGCACGTCGCGTTCGACGCGCAGCACGGTCGACTCGCGAAGGCGTGGCGCGGCGCGTTCATGAACGCGAAGGGCACGTGGGACGGCCGCGCCGGGCAACTCGAGTCGCCGCTGTCGAAGTCGACGATCGACTTGCCGCCGGGCCCAGCGTTCGCGGTGCTGTCGGGCCGCGAGGTCGAGTGGCCGAGCGGCGGCATCGTGTATCGCGGGATGTCGCTCGACGCCGAGCGTCGCCCGGCGTTCGCGCTCACGCTCGCGCCCGACGACGTCGCGGTGAACGAGCGCCCGATGCCGGTGCTGCGACCGGGCGGAGCGTGGCTGCGACGTGCGATCGAGGCGACGGCGAACGAGGACCGCACCGACGTCTACATGCTCGCCGCGTCGGGCCGCACCATCGAGCCGCTCGTCGAACTCGGCCGCGGCGGCTTCCTCGTCGACGGCGCGGTGCGCGTCGCGACCGACGCCGACGGCGCGTTCGTCCGGCGAGCCGGCGATCACATGGAACTTCTGATTCCGATCGACTTCAAGTACGTCGAAGGCGCCGCGCCGCAGTATCGCGCGAGCTTCGCGGTGGACATGGACTGGTGATCCGATGACGTCCGCACTCCTTCTTCTCGTCGCGTTCGCCGCGCCGCCGTCGTCTTCGCCATCGTTCGACCAGACGCCGCGCGAAGAGGATTACTGGCGCATCGAGACCGTCGCGGCGCCCGACTCGGTGGTGCTCGAGGTCGGCGGCATCCTGCCGATCGACGACGCGCACGTGATGGTCTGCACGCGACGCGGCGAGCTGTGGACGATCACGAATCCGTGGAGCGAGAAGCCCACGTTCACGCTGTCGCTCGACGGTCTGCAGGAACCGCTCGGCCTGCTGGCGCCCGACGGCGTCGGCAAGGGCAAACCGATCTACGTGGCCCAGCGCGGCGAGCTCTCGCGCATGTTCGACGACGACGGCGACTGGCGCATCGACCGCGTCGAGACCGCGTGCGCCGGCTGGGGCATCTCGGGCAACTACCACGAATACTGCTTCGGCCCCGCGCGCGACGCGGACGGCGATCTGTGGGTCACGCTGAATCGGCCGTTCGGCGGCGAGCCGTTCGGTCCGCAGGATTGGCGCGGATGGGGCGTGCGCATCACGCCCGACGGCAAGGCGCACTTCGACGTCGCCGGACTGCGCTCGCCCTGCGGCGTCGGCGCGAGCCCCGACGGCGAGATCTTCTACAGCGACAACCAAGGCGAATGGTGTCCGACGAACAAGTTCGCGGTGCTGAAGCGCGGCGAGTTTCACGGGCATCCGCACGGCATCGAGAGCGCGAAGCGCGCCGAGTCGAACGTCGAGTTTCCCGGGCCGATCCCCGACGGCGTGCTCATGCCGGAGGCGGTTCGGAAGATCCCGCATCTGCGTCTTCCGGCGGTGTGGTTCCCGTACGACAAGATGGGCCAGTCCGCGAGCGGCTTCGAGTGGGACCGATCGAACGGCAAGTTCGGACCCTTCGCGGGACAGATCTTCATCGGCGATCAGCATCACTCGTCGGTCATGCGCACGTGGCTCGAGAAGGTCGACGGCGAATGGCAAGGCGCTTGCTTCCCGTTCCGCAGCGGATTCCAGTGCGGCATCGTGCGCGTCGCCTTCCTCCCCGACGGATCGCTCGCCGTCGGCGAGACGAATCGCGGCTGGGGCTCGCGCGGGACGAAGGAGTGGGGACTCGAGCGCTGCGTGTGGAGCGGCGTCGTGCCCTTCGAAGTGCTCTCGATGTCAGCGCGGCCCGACGGCTTCCGCCTGACGTTCACCGAGCCGGTCGATCCCGCGTCGGCGGGCAATCCCGCGTCGTATCGCATGACCTCATACACCTACGAATTGCATGAGCGCTACGGCAGCGACGAGATGGACACGAAGCCGTTGCGCATCGCGAAGGCGATCGTGTCCGACGACAAGAAGAGCGTGGATCTCGTCGTCGACGGGCTGCGCGAGGCGTATGTGCACGAACTGCACGCGAACGGCGTGCGCAGCGCCGACGGCAAGCCGCTGCTTCACCCCGAGGCGTACTACACCCTCAACCGCATTCCGAAGTAGGCGTCGTGCGGGCGTTCGCGGCGAGTTTCGGATGGCGCCACGCCGCATCGCAGCGAGTGCAGACGAGGAAGTCGCCATCGCGGCGCAGCCGGCAGGCGCACGCGAGGCACGAGCGAATGCGCAGTCGTCGGCGAATCGTTTCGCGCTTGGCTCTCGCCAGGGTGACGATTCCGGCGGCCAACAGCAGCAGGAAGATCGCAGCGGCGGCGACGACAGCGGAGACTGCGCCGGCCGACTGCGCCAGGATGACGATCGCGAGTCCGAGACCTCCAACGATCAGCCCGCACGCGAGCAGCATCGACGGCCACAGCGGACGGCTCACCAGGTCGCGCCAGCGCGTGCTCGCACCGCCGTCGCTCCACGGCAGACTCGAGTCCGACCACGGTCGTCCTCGGTCGTCGCGCCGGCGCGTTCGGGCGAGCGCGCTACTCACGATCGCGCTGCGGGCCATCGTCGCGCTCGCGGGAGGCGCCGGCGGGACCGACTCGCGCCCGATCCGATCGGCGCGCCATGCGGCGCCGCATTCGGGACATCGAACAAGTCCGTTCGCATCGGCAGCACTCGCGTCGATCGGATAGCCGCAACTCGCGCATCGCGCCATTCGAAGAAGCGCCGCCACCACCAGCTCGAGCGCGCTGCCCACGCTGAGTCCCGCGGCGCGCATGGCGAGCCAAACGCTCACGAGCCCACCGCCCGCAAGCGCGAAGATGAAGATCAGCAACCCGACGATCGGCGCGACGCGCAGCGAGCGCATTCCCAGCACGAACGCCATGGGAAATCCGGACCCGAAGACGATCGCCGTCGCGACGGTGCGAGCGACATACAGCCGGGGCGATCCGAGCTTTCGCGAGGCGGCTTCGGACCGAATGCGCGCGAGCACTCCGCGCGCCGCCGGATCGCGCACGTCGGGCACGTCGCCGCAGGCGAACGTGGCGATGTCGCGTTCCACGCCAGCGTCGTCGCGCCCGCGAAGTCGCGCGCCGCCGAACGGCCTGCGTCGCCTTCGGCTCGGGGGGATCACGACGACGACGCACCTCCGCGCGGCGAAGACTCGTTCGATCGCCCCGCGCGATCGTCGACCCGCCAGCGAGCGCCGCATGCGGCGCACCGGCCGTGATCGCCCCGGTCACCCAGCGCCGTGTCGCACGACGGACACACGCGGGCGGCGAGACATGCCTGGGCCCGAAGCACCCTGCACACCGTGAGCGCCACGGCGACGGCGACGAGCATCGGGAACGGAACGCCGAAGGCCATCGCGATGACGACACCAAGCGCGCGAAGCGGCTGCGCCGCCTCGTCCGACGGATGGCTCGCGATCACCGACACGACGACGACGACCACGCTCCCCGCCGCGGCGCAGACGACGGACGCCACGAACAGCGCGGCGAAGAGCGAACCGATGGAGAACGCGCATCGCGTCGGCCATGCCCACGGTCCCGTTTTCGGCAGCCGAATCGACGACGAGACCGCGACCCGGCGACCGGTGGCGTCCGTCGTGAACGCGGCGTGTTGGTGCTCGCCCCTGATCTGCGCACGCATCTTCTGCACGCCGGACCAGCTCGCTTCGGCAACGGTGACGGTCGCCACTCGATCGCTCCGCCACGCCGCGCCGCACTCGCCGCAGACGACGCAACCGTCGGCCTCGGCGCCGCGGTGCGCGCCGATCGCGTAGCCGCACGCCGCGCATCGTCCCGCACCGAGGAGCGAGTCGATGTACATCGAGCGAGCCATCGCGGCCGTCGGCTGCGTTATGACGAGAAACACGCCGATGGCTGCGGCGATGTAGCCCGCCCCGATGAGGATGCCCTGCACGATCTGCGGCAGGAAGCTCACTCGCGGCACGGCCTCCACCGTCGCGCCGATGAGGAGGAAGAGCGCGATGACCGCCGCGAAGATCCCGACGGCCTGCAGATAGCGCACCCACCACGAGGTCGCCGCGGACATGCGCGCTCGCGCGATCGCCGCGCGGACCGCCGGATCGTCGGGACTCGGGCACGCGCCGAGGCGCAGTTTGGTGAGGCGAACCGGCGATCCGCGGTCGTCGGTCGCGTGCCACGACCGGGCCGCACGGACGTCCCGCCGCGTGGGTGGCGTTGTCGTTCCCGGTGACATCAATCGAGCATCGCGCCGTCCCAGCGGACGAACGCTTCAATCGCCTCGTACTCCGCGAGGCCCAGCCCGTCGAAGAGGCCGGCGGTCCCGCGGTTTCGCTGCTCGGCCCGCTGCCAGAACTCGCGATCGTCGGCGCCGGGGAACATCGCGCGATCCTTCTGGCTCTGGTGGCGGAAGATTCCGGCGCGCTTGCGAGCGACCTCGTCCGGCGCAAGCGGCACCGCCATGTCGATCAGCTCGATGTCCCACTCCTGCCACGCGCCGCGATACAGCCACGTCTCGCAGTCGGAGTACCAGTCGTCGCGCTTGCACGCGTCCAGCGCCCGGAACACCGCGGCCAGACACGTGCGATGCGTGCCGTGCGGATCGCTCAAGTCGCCCGCCGCGTACACCTGATGCGGGCGAATCGTCCGAAGCAACTCGACCGTCAGGCGCACGTCGTCCTCGCCCAACGGCTTCTTCCTCACGCGGCCCGTCTCGTAGAACGGCAGATCCTGGAAGTGCAGACGGTCCTCAGGAATGCCGCACACGAGTCCCGCCGCGCGGGCCTCGCCGCGCCGGATCAGCGCCTTGAGCTGCTGCACTTCGAGGGGATCGACGGAGGCCGGCTTCTTGCGCCGCAGCTTCTTCTGCAGCTCGGTCTCGAAGTCCGCGGTGCGCGAACCGTCGAAGCCGTACAGCCGGTTGAAGTCGGCGGCGAAATCCGCGAAGCGCAGCGCGTCGCCGTCGGACACCGCGATGTTGCCCGACGTCTGGTACGCGACGTGCACCTCGTGGCCTTGATCGGCGAGTCGAATGAGCGTGCCGCCCATCGAGATCACGTCGTCGTCAGGGTGCGGCGAGAAGACGAGCACGCGCTTCGGGAAGATGCGGTCCTGCGGACGATCGGGGTCGCCCGGCTGCTTCGCGCTCTTCGGCTTGCCGCCCGGCCAGCCGGTGATCGTGCGATGCAGCTCGCGGAACACCTGCAGGTTGATGTCGTAGGCCTTGCCCTTCGTGGCGAGCAGGTCCTGCAGGTGATGCTCGTTGTAGTCCTCGGCGGTCAACTTGAGGATCGCCTTCTTCGTCGTCTGCGCCAGCCACACCACGGCCTTGCGCACCTGCCGCGGCTCCCAATCAACGCGCCCGATCGTCCACGGACACTTGTAGCGCGTGAGCTCCGCGGCGGCGGCGCGATCGAGCACCACGCACGCGTTCGGATGCTCCTGAAGGAAGCTCGCCGCGATGTGCTGCGTCACCGGTCCTTCGATCGCCTTCGCCACGACCGGCGCCTTGCCTTCACCGAACGCAACGAGCACCACGCGGCGCGCCTGGAGGATCGTGCCGACGCCCATGGTGATGGCGCGAAGCGGAACGTTTTCCTCGCCGAAGAAGTCGCTGGCCGCGTCGCGTCGCGTGACGCGGTCGAGCGTGATGAGGCGAGTGCGGCTCGCGCGGCCCGAGCCGGGCTCGTTGAAGCCGATGTGGCCCGTTCGGCCGATGCCCAGGAGCTGAAGATCGACGCCGCCGGCGCGCTCGATGGATCGCTCGTACTCCTCGCATGCCTCGCGCACCGCTTCCGGCGCGATCGTTCCGTCGGGGACGTGCGTGTTCGCAGGATCGATGTCGATCAGGTCGAAGAGATACTCGCGCATGAAGCGGCGATAGCTCTGCAACTCGTCGGGCTGCATCGGGAAGTACTCGTCGAGATTGAACGTGACCACGTTCTTGAACGACAGGCCTTCCTCGCGATGGAGCCGCACGAGCTCGGCGTAGATGCCGGTCGGCGTCGAACCGGTCGCGAGTCCGAGGACGCACATTCGACCGGCGGCGGCCTTCGCGCGAATGAGATCCGCGATCTCGCGGGCCACGACCACGTTGACGTCGTGCACCCGTGCGTAGACCTTCGTCGGAATGCGCTCGGCGTGCGTCGCCGCGTCGAGCGGCGCGACCGGTGCATTGGCGTTCGAATGCGAGCGTGCGGAGGCGGTCATCGTGGACATGGCGCGATGATACTGGCGACGATCGCCGCTCCGAACGCGCAAGCGCCGATCGTCGGCCTCAGCGTCCCGGCAGCGGCAGCCGTCGAGCCATCTCGAGATAGCCGTCGTACGCCGCTCGCGCTTCCGGCATCGTGTCGCCGGCGAACTTGTCGAGGAACGCGCGCGCGATCTCGAATCCGACGACGTTCTCGAGCACGACGCTCGCGGCCGCGATCGCGCTCACGTCGCTCCGCTCGTACTGCGAGCCGACCGGCTGCTTCGAGACCAGATCGACGCTCGGCAGACCTTTGCCCAACGTCGCGATCGGCTTCATCGCCGCTCGCACGACGACGGGCATGCCGTTCGTCATGCCACCTTCGAGTCCGCCCGCGTTGTTCGTCGCGCGCACGAACCCGAGGTGCGGAGCGCCGCGTTGGGCGACGTCGAACGAGATCGGATCGTGGACCGACGAACCCGGCCGCGCGGCGCACGCCCGTCCGAGCCCGATCTCGACGCTCTTCATCGCCTGAATGCCCATCACCGCGCCGCCCAAGCGGGCGTCGAGTCGATCCTCCCAGCGCATGCACGAGCCGAGTCCGATGGGGCAACCGAAGATGTGCGCTTCGACGAGTCCGCCGCACGTGTCCTTCTCGACCTTCATGCGCTGGATTCGATCGATCATCTGGGCAGACGCGCGCTCGTCCGGACAGTAGACCTCGCTCGCGTCGCGGATCGTGCGCAGCGAACGCCAGTTCGCGGCCGTCGGCTCGACGCTCGTCTCGACGTCCAACGTCGATCGCACGAAACCGAACACCTCGATGCCGAACGAGCGCAGGAACACGCGGGCCAGCGCACCGGCAGCGACGCGGGCGGCAGTCTCGCGAGCGCTGGCTCGCTCGAGCGTCTCGCGGCAGTCGTCGGTGAGCCACTTCACGCTTCCGGCGAGATCCGCGTGTCCGGGGCGCGGCCGGTGGACGGGAGGCGTGCGCTCGAGGTCGTCGATGCGACTGTCGCGATTCGCGATCTCGAACGCGATCGGCGACCCCATCGATCGTCCACGGCGCACGCCGGAGAGGACGACGACCTCATCCGACTCGATGCGCTGGCGACCGCCGCGACCGTAGCCGCCCTGCCGCCGCCGCAATTCGCCGTTGATGAACTCGAGGTCCACCTCAAGGCCGGCGGGCACGCCTTCGATGAGCGAGAGGAGCGCAGGACCGTGCGATTCGCCCGCCGTACGGTATGAGAGCGACATGCCGCGATGATAGCGAAGCCTCACGCGCACCTCGGATCGCCTCGCGCCGCCGCGCACGCTCCGCCGCCGAACTCCCATGACCCTCGCACCATCGACTCGTCCCGTCGCACTGATCACCGGCGCCTCCGCGGGCATCGGCCTCGCGTTTGCCGCATCGCTCGCCGCGCGCGGGTATGACCTCGCCTTGGTCGCGCGGCGCCGCGATCGTCTCGAGGGGATCGCGCGGCGCCTCGGCGCGACCGGCGCCACGTCGCAGGTCGTCGAGGCCGACCTGTCGTTGCCCGAATCGAACGCGCGGGTGGTGAACGAGACGCTCGCGCGCTTCGGACGCATCGACATGCTGGTGAACAACGCCGGCTACGGACTCGCGACAGAGTTCGCCGCGACACCGTGGGATGCGCACCGCGCATTTCTCGAAACGCTGCTCGTCTCGGTGACCGAGCTCACGCATCGCGTGTTGCCAAACATGCTGGCGCGTGGCACCGGCCGCGTCGTTCACGTGGCGTCGCTCGCGGCGTTCGCGCCGGAGTCCGCGGGTTCGCTGTATTCGCCCGCGAAGCGCTTCGTCGTCAGCTTCGCGCGATCGCTCGCGCTTGAACTCCGCGGCACCGGCGTCAGCGTGACCGCCGTGTGTCCAGGCTTCACGTACAGCGAGTTCCACGACGTCATGGGCAACCGAAGCCACATGAATCGCCTGCCCAAGTGGCTGTGGATGGATGCACCGAGCGTCGCCGAGGCCGGCCTCCGCGCCGCCGAGGGCGGCGAGGTCGTGGTCATTCCTGGCGCGGTGAACAAGGCCATCGCGGCGCTGTGCGCGATCGTGCCGCATCGCGTGATCCATCGGCTCGGCCCGCGCACCGTGCTCGATCGACACGAACATCGCGACGCGTGACGCGTCTCATACCAACTCGAGCGCTCCGTAGCGCCCTCCGGGCGCACACTCGCTCTGGCCATTTCGCCGTCTCGTGAGATCACGGAGCGCGTGGAGCAAAAACGATCCGTCTCAGGTCTCGCGGGCCGCGCGATCGAACAGGCCTTCGGGCGGCGCTTGCCCGGTCCAGCGTCGGAATTGACGCTCCGCCTGCCGCACGAACATCTCGATGCCCGAGACGCAATGCGCGCCGCGGTCCGCGGCCTCGCGGAGCCACGGCGTGCGCTCCGGCGCATACACGGTGTCCATCACGACGACGCCGTCGTAGCGCACGTGATCGTCGGCGCCGCCCGCGGCCGCGAGCGACTCGATCGGCGTGTGGTCGGGATCGGGACCGCCCGACATGCCGACGGGTGTGCAATTGACGAACGCGTCGAAGCAACCGCATCCGAGTGCTGAGATCTCGCCGCGCACAGCGCGTCCGATCGGACCCGCCGAGCCGCTCGATTCACACGGATCAAGACGCTCCGCGTCGAACGATGCGAGTCCTGCGGCGAGCTCGCCGACGAGGCGATCGGCCTTGGCGACGTCCCGCGCGAACACGACGGCTTCGCCGCCCGCGAGTGCCACGCCGCCCGCGACGGCGCGGGCGACGCCGCCGGCACCGAGCACCGCGATGCGTGCGCCGCCGAGTCGGTCGTCGGCACGACGGAGGGCTCGCGCGATCGTCTCAACCGACGCGGGCGCGTCGGTGTTGGCGCACGAGAGCGCGCCGTCCTCGACCACGATCGTGTTCGCGGCGCCAAGCGCCGCCGCGAGCCCGCCGACGCGGCCGCCGCGCTCGCGCACGAAACGGACGCAGTGCTCCTTGTGCGGAATGGTCACGCTCGCGCCTCCGAAGTCGAGCCGCGGGTGATCGACGAGCGCGCCGATCGACGCCTTGAAGTGCTCGTATTCGGCGGGCACGGGCAGCGGCAGATAGACGCCGTCGAAGTCGACGCCGTCGAAGCCGGCGTTGTGCAGGCGCGGTCCGCGCGAATGCCGCACGGGCCAGCCGATCACGCCGAACACGCGCGTGTTCCGTCCGATGCGTTCGTAGCGGTACGTGTTGCGAAGCTCATCGATCGTCGGTTGACCCGGCGCGGATTCCGCGCCGCGCTCGAGCGCCGCGAAGGTGAAGAGTCCGCCGAACTTCGGCGCGAGTACGCGCGACAGGAGCCCGAACTCGCCCATGCACAGCGCGACCGCGGGCTTCGCTCGCTCCGCAAGGAGATCGAACGCCTCGAGGTTGTCGCGGATCGATCGCGCCGTCCAGGCGAGCTTCATCACCGCGCACGCCGGCTCCGCGGCCATCGCAGCGACCCGTTGCATCAGGTCGGCCGGACGCGAGCGAAAGTCGTGCGACGACAGGATCAGCCGCGGCTGCACCTCGCGCACCTGCGCGTCGTGGTCCACCGCGAGATTCAGCTTCTGCTTGCGATTGCGGCTCGTGCGGTACGCGTCGAGTTCGACGTCGATGTAGCGCGGCGGCGCGGCGCCGACACCCACCGCCTCGAGCACGCTGATGCGGTGCGACTCGGAGCCGCCGAACATTCCGCCTTCCCACGTCGGGCGAATCGTCACGACCGACGGCACCGGACATTCGCGAACGATCGTCTCGAGGCCGCGAACCGCGACTTCGGCGGCGTCCTCCGCCAGCACGTCGGCCCGCCACTCGATCAACTTCGCGCCAAGAAGGACGGCGCGCCGCGCCTTCGCGAGCGCCTCGTCCACCTCTGCGATGCCGTCGACATGAATGGGACAACAGATCAACGTCATGTGACTCGTCTTCGCCGCGTGAGCATACGACGCGGCGCTGCGCCGTCCCGGGCTCGACAGGCGTCAGTACACTCGAACGCATGGTGGAACCTGTCGATCCCGTGATCGAAGACGCGCGCGCGTTCCTGCGAAGTCACTTGAGCGGACTGCTCCGATTCGACGGGGAGCACAGGCCGTTGAAGGTGGTCATCGCGCCGGACGGGCGCCTCGTCGCGCCGGTGATGGTGGCGATGATTCGGTCGCTCGACACGACGCTCTGCCTGCCCGACGACGACGACGAGTCGCTGCATCTCCAGGTGTCGCTCGAGCAGTTCGAGGAGCGGGCGCCGCACGCGGCGCTCGCGGATCGCTGGCGCATCTACCACGGCGATCCGCCGGACGTGCGCTGGGCCATGATGAAGATCGACGCCGGCCGCTTCGACGGGCTCTTCATTGACGGCGATGCGCTGACGTGTCCGAACTCGCTCTCTGCGATCGAACCGGCCATCTGCAAGTCGCTGAACGCGTCGCACGTCGACCTGGTGCGCGCGGCGTGCCTCGCGCACGCGAAGATCGGCATCGAGAAGCCGCGGGTCGTCGGCGTTGACGACATGGGCTTCGATGTCCGCGGCACGTTCGACGTGGTTCGGCTCGCGGCGCCTGCGCCACTTCGGAACGAGAGCGACGCGCTGGCCGCGCTGCAGCGTCTTGCCCGCGGCTAATACCAATTCGAGCGCTTCGTAGCGCCCTCCGGGCGCACGCTCGCTCTGGCCATAGTCGCCGTCTTGTGAGATCGTCGAGCGCGTGGAGCAAACACGATCCGCATAACCGCACGCCGATTGGGCCGCGCGTCGCAGCACACGGCCACGGCGGGCCGGAACAGAAAAGAAGCGACGAGCCGGCACATTCGTACCGGCCCGCCGCTCCTCTCTGAAGAGCCTGTCTCCGCGCATACGGAGGATCGGAAGCTGTCGTGCGGCTCGAGCCGCTGCTCTCGACGGGTGGCCCAGTCCTTCGAAGACTGCCCCGTTCGTGTGGCCTCGACCGAGGTCACCCGGAGGAGACCGGCCGCGCCGCCTGCATTGCGTCCGTGTGGCGGCGCGGTCGGTCCTCGGATGGTGAGCTGGCCGTCTCGCGGCAGCGAGACCATTTCCCTCTCGGCGGTCAGCCGGATCCGTGAACCGGATCCTCCTTCCCCGGATCGGTCATCCCCGAACGACCGTCCGGCTGATCTCCGGCGACCACCCGCGGCATCTCTCAGGAGCGTTTGAGATTTCTTCTTTTGCGATCGAACTCGCCCGCGGCGGTGCGGCGGCATCGATCGGCGTCGGGGGGATCGAACGTCGCGCCCCCGCGGACTCGCGAGCCGCGACCCCCGGCGCGTCGAAGCCGAGAGCCATGGATTGCTAGCATGGATCGCGCCCGGAGGTGAACGCCATGGCCGAGATGTCTGGAAGCCTGAATCACGCGATGATCGACGACGCCCAAGCGAAGCGGGCGCAGCACTACGCCGATCACTTCGGCGACCCCGGCTACGACGACGCCTCGAAGCTTTACATCGAGCAGCGATACGAGGGCTACACCAGCGAGAACCAGGAGACGTGGTCGATCCTGTACGACCGCCAGATGGAATATCTCGCGGATCACGCGTCGAAGACCTATCTCGACGGCGCGCACACCATCAACCTTCGGCGCGACCGGATTCCTCCCCTCGACGCGATCAACGCTCGCCTCAAGCCGCTGACCGGTTGGCAGTCGCGCGCCGTGCCGGGATACCTCAAGCCCAAGGCGTTCTTCGCGTGCCTCTCGCGACGCGAGTTTCCGACGACCGTCGTCATTCGTCCGAAGGAATCGATCGACTATCTGCCCGAGCCCGACATCTTCCATGACGTCTTCGGGCACGTGCCGCTGCACGCGGATCCGACCTTCGCCGACTTCCTTCAGACCTACGGCAAGGCGGCGCTCCTCACCTCCGATCCGTATCACACCGAACGACTCGCGCGCCTTTTCTGGTTCACCGTCGAGTTCGGCTTGATTCGCGAGCGCGGCGCGGTGCGAATCTACGGCTCCGGTCTCATCTCAAGCCCAGGCGAGAGCAAGCACTCGCTCACGTCGCCGACCGTCGATCGACGTCCGTTCGACCTGGAGCGGGTGTGCGACACCTCGTTCGAGATCGACCACTATCAGCCGATTCTCTACGTGCTTGACAGCTTCGAGCAGCTTCGCGACGCGATGACGAAGTACGCGAACATGTTGATCGACATGAAGCGGACGCCGGCGACGGTCTGATCCGGCTCGCGCAATCCGCATCCGGCGCGGCGGCGTGGCTGTACGCTTCACCCATGCCAGACGCAGCCACGATCCCGCTCGCGGAATTCGCCTCTCGCCGCAACAAGGTGCTCTCGTCGCTGAAGGACGCGATTGGACTCGTCTTCGCCGGCGAAGCCGACGCTAGCCTCACGAGCGCATGGCGCCCGCACCCGCACTTCGAATATCTCACCGGCGTGACCGACGAAGCCGGCGCGGTGCTCCTGCTCGATCCGAAGAATCCGGTGGAAGCGCGCCGAGCGATCCTTTTCCTGCGGCCGTTGAACCCCGAGATCGAGAAGTGGGACGGCTTCCGCGACACGATCTCGTCGCGACTTCGCGCGAAGTACGGCGTCGAGACCATCATGCGCACGACGGGGCTCGCCCGATTCGTGACCGAGGCCGCGAAGCGAGCGCGCAAGCTCGGATGCCTTCATCCGCTCGCCGCGTACAACGCGCCGGTGTCACCGGACCTCGCGATCTTCCGCGCCGTCGCCGAGCGCATTCCGGGCTGCGCCATCGAGGATCGCACGACGATCATCGCGGACATGCGATCGGCGAAGTCGAAGGCCGAGGTCGCCGTGATGCGGCAGGCGATCGAGATCACCGCGCGCGGATACGACGCGGCGCTCGGCGCGATTCGGCCCGGCGTCAACGAGTTCGACGTGCAGGAGGCCATCGAGCACGCGTACAAGCTGCACGGCGCGCGTTCGACCGCGTATCGCACGATTGCGGGCGCCGGTTTCAACTCCACCGTCCTGCACTATCACGCGAACGACCAACTGCTCGTCGACGGCGATCTCATTTGCATCGACTCCGGCGCGAGCTATCTCGGATACTCGGCCGACATTACCCGCACGTATCCGGTGAACGGCAAGTTCACCAAGCGGCAGCGCGAGGTCTATCAAGTCGTCCTCGACTCGCTGCTCGCGGGCACGGCGGCGGCGAAGGCCGGCGTCACGCTGATGGACGTCGACAAGGCGTGCCGCGCCGTCATCAACAAGGCGGGATACGGCGACTACTTCATCCACGGCGCCGGACACCACCTCGGTCTCGAGACGCACGACGTCTCGCCCGACGCTCCGCTGCAGGACGGCGCCGTCATCACGATCGAGCCCGGCATCTACATTCCCGACGAGAAGCTCGGCATCCGCATCGAGGATGACGTGCTTGTCGGCAAGCCGAAGGCCACCGTGCTGTCGAACATGATTCCGAAGGACGCGAGCGAGATCGAGAAGCTCATGGCTTCGGCGCGGGCGCAGGCGAAGTCGTCGAAGTGACCTCCGGCTCCTTCGGAGCCGCACGCGTTCCCACGGTCCACGATCGGATCTTCATCTGTGAACCGCGCGGGTCGATCGCGAACCGGCCGAACTGTTCGCCTGGCGCCGCGTCGACGATGAGCAGTTCGCCGTCGGCGAGGAACTCGACGTCCGTGCCCACGCGGCGCACCTCGAGCGTCATCCACGCGCCGCGCTTCACGACGTCGTTCGTGCGAGCGATGTACGGGCGTCCGTGAAACAAGTCGCCGTCGGCGGAAACGTTGCCCATCGCGCTTTCGAGCGTGATCCAGTTGCCGTCGAGGCCGAGCCGCGGCCCGTTCCCCTCGCCGCCCTCGATCCACACCGACGCGACCATGCTGAAGTCGCCCTTGCCCGTCTCGATCGGGGCGAGCAGCATTCGACTCTCGCCGCCTTTGGCCTGAAGCGCGCCGTCGATCTCGTTCCAGGTGTTCGCGCCGACCGCGCGGACGGGCTTGCCGTCGCGCACGAAGTCAACGACGGAGAGCCCTTCCGGCGGAGCCGTCCGCCGGTACGGACCGACGTCCTTCGGCGCTTCGCGCGAGGTGAGTGCCATGTAGACCGCGGCCGCGACGGCCTGACCTCCCTCGGCATCGGGCATGAACCCGGAGACGAGATGTTCCTCCTTACCCACGAGCGGCGCGTGCGTGTCGACGACCGTCGCGCCGTGGCGCTGCGCTGCCTCGCGCAGGAGCTGCGTCAACTGTGCGATCGCCGTTTCATACGGCGCGGCGCGCAGCCAACCCTTCTGCGGCGGTGGAGGCAAGCAAACAAACACGGGGGGCTTCCGCGGCAGCGTCGCGATGTTCGACAGCACCGCGTCGAGTCCCGCGGGCACGCGTTCGCGGGCGCGGAACGTCGCCTCGACCGCGTCGGACGCGCCAAGCGATACGACCACGACGTCGGGATTGAACGCCTGGAGATGTTCCCACTCCGGCAGTTGAAGCACGAAACGCTGAGCCGACGGATCGAGGCTAGCGGCGCCACGGGCAAATCCGCGCACGAGCCAGTCGCCTCCCAACATCCGCCCGAGCTGCACCGGCCAGGCGTTCAGGCGCGCCTGCTGTCCGACGCCAAGCGCGGTGGCGTCGGCTAGCACGGCGACGCGCTTCGCTTCGTCGGACCACGCGCGAACGGACACGGCGAGCACTGCGACGAGCGCGAGGATCAATCGAAGGAATCGCGGCATGATCGAACCGGAACTTACGGCGCAACCGGGTGAATGAGGAAGTGGTCGACGAGGAGGCCGAGCGAGTAGACGACCGGAGCGGCGGAGATGGCCACGGCTGTACGCGCCAGCATCAGCCCCGCACGGTCCCGCCGACGTCCGGCGATTTCGCACGAAACGATGACGAAAAGCATGAGCGCGAATTTGAAGGCGATCGCGCCGTTCAGCCCCCACCACTCGATGATCAGCCGCGCCATCGGATTCACTTCCTCGCCGCCTCGACGCAGGATCGCCCACGTCAGCATGATGTCGAGGCTCGCGAAGAAGATCAGCCAGACGTACTCCGACTGATAGCGCATCGGAGGCACCGACAGGAGGTCAGGCGCTTCCACCGCTTGCGCGTCGGCGTCAACGTCGCGCTGCACCGGCCGGACGCTCGTGGAGCCATCCGGCGCGTCGTGCACGTCGTTCGGATGAACTCGAGGCATGGTCGCATGGTAATACGGATCGTATTTGCTCCACGCGCTCCACGATCTCACAAGACGGCGAAATGACCAGCGCGAGTGTGCGCCCGGAGGGCGCCACGGAGCGATCGAATTGGTAGAACGGGCATCGAAGGCGTTCAGACGCGCCCGCACTCGGAGCAACGTTCGACGCCGCGACGATCGTGGCCGCACCAAATGCACGCGCCACGTCGCTTGCGGTCGTATCGCCGCACCGCCCGCGGGATCATCCACGCGAGGTGCGCCGCGATGGCCCACGCCACCACGTCCGCCACGAGGCCCGCCCACAGCGGGATGAGCGGAATGAGCACCTCGCGCTGGCCGATGCGCCCGAGGTGGAAGTTGCCGCGGAACTCCGGCGTTCCCATGCCGTCGGAACCGGCGGCCCACCACGCCTCGCTCGCGAACGCGCGGAACGGGAACCCGGTGAGCCCCGTGTCGATGCGATCCCAGCGCCGCGCGTCGCGCTCGTCGCGAGGTCGCGCGACCGCGCGCGGCACCCCCGAGTTGGGGTCGGCGATCAGCGGTGCCGACCCGAGCGAGTATTGCCACCAATCGATCAGCCAATTGCGACCGACCGACACGCGGTCACCGCCATGCTCGAAGACCCCGGGCAAGTCGCTCCACGAATACTGCAACGTCGACGGCAGGAACGCGAAGAGCAACGGTGGCGCGAGCCACGCAAGCGAAAGCGTGACGGCGACTCCGATGACCAGCGCTCGGATCAGATCGCGACGCATCGATGCGCTGCCGGGCGTATCTCGGTACTACAGAAGCGGATCGTGACTCGGGAGGTTGTGCGCCGGCGCCGTGTTGATCTGGACCAGCTTCGACGACTGGATGCGCTGCGCCTCCTCCGGCGCCACGTAGTCCGAGTGGCATGAAGCCTTCTGGCCTTGCTCCGCGCCGACGACCTTTTTCGTCTTCTGCGCCAGCTTGTGAATCTCGTCCGGTGACAGCACGCCGCGCTTCGCGAGGATCTCCTGCTGTTCGGGCGTCAGCGCCGCCGAGCGCTTCGGCTTGTCCCAGGCGTATTCGTCGCTCTTGCCCGAGGCGAACTCGACGATCTCCTTCGAGATGCGCACCGAACACCAGTCGTGTCCGCACATCGCGCAGAAGTCGGTGTCGACGTCGAGATCCTCGTCGTGATACGCGCGGGCGGTGTCCGGATCGAACGACAGCTCGAAGTGCTTCTCCCAGTTGAGCGCGGCGCGAGCCTTCGTCAATTCGTCGTCGCGATCACGAGCGCCGGGGATGCCGAGCGCGACGTCCGCCGCGTGCGCCGCGATCTTGTAGGCGATGCAGCCCTGCTTCACGTCGTCGCGCTTGGGCAGACCGAGGTGTTCCTTCGGCGTGACATAGCAGAGCATGCTCGCGCCGTGATACGCGGCGGCGGTCGCGCCGATGCAGCTCGTGATGTGGTCGTAGCCGGGGAAGATGTCGGTGACGAGCGGACCTAACACGTAGAACGGAGCGCCGTGGCAGAGGCGCCGCTCGAGCTTCATGTTGAACTCGATCTGATCGAACGGCACGTGCCCCGGCCCTTCGATCATCACTTGCACGCCCTTGCGCCACGCGCGCTCCGTGAGTTCACCGAGCGTCTCGAGCTCCGCGAGCTGCGCCGCGTCGGTCGCGTCGGCGAGTCCGCCGGGTCGCAGGCCGTCGCCGATCGAGAACGTGACGTCGTAGCGGCGCATGACGTCGCAGATGTCTTCCCACATCGTGTACATCAGGTTTTGCTTGCCGTGCACCAGCATCCATTTCGCAAGCAGCGATCCGCCGCGCGACACGATGCCGATCAGCCGATTCTTGATGAACGGCAAGTGCTCGCGCAGTACACCTGCGTGAATCGTGAAGTAGTCGACGCCCTGCTTCGCTTGATGTTCGAGCGTCTCGAGCACGATCCGCTCGTTCAGGTCCTCGATCGTGCGCCCGATGATCATCGAGTAGATCGGCACCGTGCCGATGGGCACGTTCGCGTTGCGGCAGATCGCGTCGCGCGTCGCGTCGAGGTCGCCGCCCGTCGAGAGGTCCATCACGGTGTCGGCGCCCCAGCGCTCGGCCCAGCGCAGCTTCTCGACCTCTTCGTCGGTCGAGCTCGAGACGGGAGACGCGCCCATGTTCGCGTTGACCTTCGTCGCGCTCGCGCGACCGATGGCCATCGGATCGAGCTTGTAGGAGAGGTGCACCTTGTTCGCGGGAATGACCATGCGCCCCGCAGCGACCTCATCGCGCACTTGCTCGGGCGTGAGATGTGGCTCGCGCTCCGCGACGCGGCGCATCTCCCTGGTCACGATGCCCAGTCGCGCGTGCTCGAGTTGCGTGATGGGCACGAAGCCCGCCGGCGCGACGCAGCGGATGAACCGACCGATCGACTGCTGCCCGCTCAACTCTTGCCCGATCAACCGGTGGTTGTGTCCCGCGCATCCGCTCGTGTGCGAGTCGACCGCTTCGATGCGCCAACCGTCGGGAAGGAAGTCCCATGCAGTCTTGTCGCTCGGCGCTGGCATGCCTGGCGTGTCCGGCGACGAGAAGGCCAACGGACCGCCGATCTCCGCCCGCAGCGCGAACGAACCCGGCGTCGTGCCTTGGGCGTTCGTCGACGGATTGAACGCGCCGTGCAACGGCAGCGAGTAACCGGACGAGTGAGTCGATGCAGCGGGCCGAATCATGCGCGCCTCCTCGCGATCGGCTCGGCTCGGGGCCAAGCTGCGAAGGCGGCACGCCGCTTCGAAGCTCGCTTCCCTACGCCGGTGCCAACCGGATCAGGTTCGACGGGTGCTTCTCAGTCCAACGCATACGTTGCGGGACGCCCCGAGCGAGAGGGGAAGTGTAGCGGGCACGGGGTGACCAAGCCCCGTGCCCGCCGAAGTCCGGTTGCGTGTCGATCAGCTGGATTTCACCGCAGCGTCCGGCCACGCGTCGATCGCTTCGGTGTACGAGCGGTAGCCGGTGTCGACAATTCCGGCCGATCCGTCCTCGTGCACGACCACGATGCAGTAGAGGTAGTCCTGCTCAAAGAAGTCCCCACAGAAAACTCGAGTGTCCTCGCCCTCATAGCTGTCGATGCGCACCACTACCGTTCTTGTAATCGGCGAGTTCGTGTAGGCGGGTTCGTCTCGCAGACCCGGATGTGGCCCGACCGGAAGCTCCGGTACCCATCGCGACGCACGCGCGAGATGCCGACTGAGCCATTTCTTCTGCCTCGCGTCAGCGGCGGCGCGCTCCAGCTGGTCGAGATGCTCTGCGCAGGCTTCGCGCACGGCTTCTCCCGCGGCCAAGCGAACGATCCTCATTACTGTGGCCAAACGAAACTGTTCGACCTTCTCGATGCGGGGCGCGCGACGCCGTCGTCCTGATGATCTCGCGAGGACGACTGAAAGGTCATGCGGAGTGCGCAGCCGATTCTCTGTCCACACCGCAATCTCGTCGAACAAGGCTGCGTGCATCTTCAGATTGCTCGCTCTGTCACCCATTTCTCTCCTTTCGCTGCGCGTAGTCGCACAGCAAATGATGTGGGACCATCCTGGCAACTGTCGCACGGCGCGCCAAGCGCAGAATTGCGATCACTGATGACGCAGTTCACGCTTCGAGTGAAACCTGTCCCCCGTCGCGCGACAACTTGACTGACCGCGCATCGCCACCGCGATGCGCGATCGCGCGGCAGCCAGCGCGCACTTGCACCCTTGGAAGCGTGGCATCTATGCGCCAGATCCCCTGGGGCCTGCGGTGTCGTGCAACGTCGTCCCCTGGCGGTAGTGTTGGCGGTGCGGCGCGCGACTCGCCCGGCTCGTGCCTCCGCGCAGAACGTTCTCGTTGCGCACTTCGTCGCACGGTCACGCCGAGCGTGGCAAAGCCCGGTACGCGGTCGGATCGAGTTGGCACGACCGACCAAGGTCGCCCTCGAGGATGTACACGCGCGTGCGAATGCCGAAGGAGTGCACACGGTAGAGTCGGTAGATGGACGCGTGTTCCGCCGAGACACGCAGCTCGTTCGACGTCACGAAGAACGGAGCGCCTATTCCGCAGCGCGTGGACTTCACCTCGATCAGCCGAGGCTCCGCGGTGCGAACATCAAACGACTCGATGTCGAAGCCGTAGCCATCGCCACGCTCGAACGAAACGTGAGCGACTCGCTCGGCGAGATCTCGCCGACCCGCCGCTTCGAGACGCGATCGTTCGAGGCCGAGCACCCATCGCTCACCCGCCACGCCTAGCTCGCGGTTCCGAGACTCCCTGCCGACGAAATCGATCTTCGCCATCACCGCTCGCTGCGGTCCCGGGGGCCTTGGATGGGTTTGCGGAGGATCGACGATGACGTCAGCGTTGGTGGCCCGTTCGGCGCTCGCGTCGATTTCCACGGCTGCCACGTCGCTCGATTCGGCTAGCCGTTGCAGCTCCCGCACTCGCGGCTCAACCCTGGCTTCAACCTCATCAAGCAGCAACGATTGAAAGTGGCGTGCGGGTAGTAGCCCTTGCAGAATCGGCAGGTCGAGAGCAGTAAGACATCCGCTTATGTTCTGGAACTTACGCTCAAACGACTTGGCTGAGCGCGCGGGGAATCGTGCATGCAGGCCCTCATAGGCCCGCCGCTTATTCATCGGCTCACGCGCTACTTGACGGTCGTACAACTCAAAATACGCATCGACCGCGGCCACGACCTCTTCGCGCGTCCAATCGCCACCCGTTTCACCCGGCCTGCGCAACTTCGACACGTCACGAAGCGTATCAACCCAACCTGATGACGGACGAGGAAACTACGGGGCTGCGAATCGAGTTCTGTGCGACGCCGGCGAGAGCGCGATCGATCGTCGCCGTGCGATCTACCCAGTGCGCGAGGGAGCGACTCTGCTCGGTGGTCTCACCCAACCCTCACCCCATACCGCGCGCAGACTTCCTTCACCTTCGCGAAGTCCGGCGGTCCCGGCGGGAGCCTGTCGAGATCGGCAAACATGTGCTCCATGCCTGCGGGGCTGGTCAGGATGATCAGCTTCGCTGCGCGATCGCCGATGGCGGTCCACGTGTGCGGCAGGCCGCGCGGCGCGAAGACGGTGTCGCCGGCATTCGCGAAGATCTCGAGGCGCTCGCTGCCGCGGACGACGGTCACGTGGATGCTGCCTTCGATGACGTGGAACGTTTCGTCCTCGCGCTCGTGCACGTGCATCGGCACGCTGAAGCCGGGCTTGGCGGACTGCTCGAAAAGCGCGAGCGCGCCGTTGGTGTCGTTGCCGGACAGCCGCACGCGGATCTCTTCACCCAGGACCATGAGGCGCCGAGCAGTCGATGGCGTGACGAACGTCGGCGCGGGGGTGGCGGTGCGTCGGGGAGCGGTCGGGCGGTGAACGTCGGTGATCGTGAGAGACATGGTGAACTCCGGGGCGAATTGCTCTGAGCCCGAGGACAGACGTCCCTCGGCTGCTCTGCCTCTCCAAGCGGGCGGAATGCAGGGCGCGGATCAGGAAGGTGCGAACTCGGCGCGAGTGATGGCGTGCGCCCTTCGACGAGCGGCGGTCCCCGCTGACGTTGCACTCGAACTCGTCCGACGCCGCGAGCGACTCGTCTCGCCGGCGCGTCAGCTCGCCGCGCTCTCGGTCATCGCAAGGACCTATAATTCACTGCTTCTCGACGCACCGCCTTAGATTCCGCCACCCAAGTGGCCGATTGCGTCAGATTCAAAATGCAACTTTGAATCTGCCGCATCTCGCCCGATACTGGCGTCGTGCAGGTTAAGCGCGACATCACCGAGTATCTGCTGAACATGGCGCAGCACTTCCCCGCAATCACCCTGACTGGTCCGCGGCAGAGCGGGAAGTCGACGCTGTGCAAGGCGACGTTTCCGAATCACCCGTACGCGACCCTGGAGGCGCCTGAAGTTCGAGATCGCGCGCAGTCCGATCCGCACGGGTTCCTCGGGCAGTTCCCTGACGGCGCCATCATCGACGAGGTGCAGCGCGTTCCTGATCTCCTGAGCTACCTCCAAGTGATGATCGACGAGGACCGCGCTCGAGGGCGCTGGCTCCTGACGGGCTCGTACAACCTCGCGCTTCTCTCCAGTGTTAGTCAATCGTTGGCGGGGCGCACCGCAGTGCTTCGACTGCTTCCGTTCTCTTGGAACGAAACGCAACAGACGACCAGTGTCCCCTCGTCGATCGACGAAGCAATCCTACGCGGTGGCTATCCAGAACCGCTCGATCGCGGGATCCCGATCGCCTCGTGGATGAGCAGCTACGTCGCGACGTACATCGAGCGCGACGTGCGCGAAGTAACCGCCGTGGGCGACCTCACCGCCTTCCAGCACTTCCTGACGCTATGCGCCGGGCGCACCGGCCAACTGTTGAACTTCTCGTCGCTCGCTGCAGACGTGGGCATCACTCAACCGACGGCAAAGGCTTGGCTTTCCATCTTGGAAACGACCTACATCGCTTTTCGGTTGAGCCCCTGGTTCAAGAACGTCGGGAAGCGACTCGCGAAAACTCCGAAGCTGCACTTCTGCGACACCGGCCTCGCATGCTGGCTCCTCGGCATTACGACGGTCGAACAGCTTCGCGTGCATCCACTGCGCGGCGCCTTGTTCGAGACGTGGATCGTGACGGAGATCCTCAAGCACCGCCTCAACCGAGGTGAGATTCGGCCGCTGTACTACTACCGCGATGTCCGTGGCACCGAGGCGGACGTACTCGTCGACAGCGGTCTCGTGCGCACTGTCGTCGAGATCAAGTCGGGCAGAACGATGACCGAAGAGGCACTTCGAGCGACCGCGCGCGTCGCTGACGCGCTGGGCACCGAGTATTCAACCAAGCGCATCGTCATCTACGCCGGCGACACCGGACAACAGCGCACAGACGTGCGCGTCGTTCCGTGGCGCGAGATCCACTCGGTCGACTGGCTCTGACGCCCGCGATCTCGCGGATGAACGCGGGGGACCCGCATAGATCTTCACTGCGCGGTCGATCCCACTGGGTGTCAGCGAGCTTCTCGACGCGACGATCAACTCGTCGTCCAGTCATACCGAAGCGCGGCGTCGAATCCGGGTAGCGCAGGCGTTCAGTCCGGCATCACCCGAACTTCACGCCGAACCGCGCGCAGATCGCCGCTACCTTTGCGAAATCCGGCGGCCTCGGCGGCAGCTTGTCGAGCTCGGCGAACATGTGCTCCATGCCCGCGGGAGTCACGGCGATCAGGAGTTTCGCGGGGCTATTGCCCACGACCTCCCACGAGTGCGCAATGCCGCGAGGTCCCCACACGGTGCTGCCAACCGGCGCGATGATCTCGGCGCCAGCAACAATGAACCGCGCCGATCCCGCGAGCACATGGAACAACTCGTCCTCACGCTCGTGCAGGTGCGTCGGCACACCGCCACCGGGGTTCGCATGCTGCTCAAACACCGCGAGCGCACCGTTCGTGTCGGCGCCGGTCAATCGCACGAACACCGCATCGCCGAGGATCGTGAGCCGCGTTGCGGTCCCCGTGGTGACGAATTTGGGATGAGAACCTGACATCGCCTGTTCTCTCTCTCCGCTCAGCCCTTCCACATCTCGCGCGCGTACATGATGAAGTCGCTTGGCGGAAGCTCGGACTTGCCGAGCTGGCGCAGCATGTTCTTGAACTGCGCCGCGTGATAGTGCTGATGCATGGTGACGTGGATCAGCACGTCGCCGAGGCTCGTCGTGTATGCCTTGCCTTCGCGAACGCGCACGACGGGACGCGCGAGGTCGCTGTCCTTCGTCGTCGCGAACACCTTCTCCCACCGGGCCGTGATCGGTTGCCATGCGGCGGCGACTTCATCGAGCGACGGGTGCCCCTCCTGCTTCGCGGGCACGAACGTCGGATTGCCCTCGACGGCGTTGATCCACACGGTTTCGGCGAAAAGGCAGTGCGTGAAGATGCCGATCACGCTGCCCGGCCCCATCGCGAATGGACGCTCGAGCTCTTCCTTGCTCAGCGGCTTCGCCGCTTCAAACATCTTTCGGCGGAACCACAAGCAGTGGGCGTTCATGAGCCGGATGGGTTCGATGGCGGTGTTCATGCGGATAGCCTACCGAGTTCGATGAGCACCGCGGTTCCCAACGCGCCGCGCTATGCGGCCACGATCGACACAATCCGCGACGCCGCGCGGCGCATCGCGCCGCACGCCCATCGCACGCCGGTGGTGACGTGTGCGGCACTGTCCGCGCTTGCCGACGCCGACCTGCGATTCAAGTGCGAGAACTTCCAGAAGGTCGGCGCCTTCAAGTTCCGCGGCGCGTGCAATGCAGTGTTCAAACTCTCTGACGCGCAGGCCAAGCGCGGCGTCGTCACGCACTCGTCGGGCAATCACGCGCAGGCGCTCGCGCTCGCGGCCCGCTTGCGCGGCATTCCCGCGCACATCGTCATGCCGCGGAATGCTCCAGCCGTGAAGCGCGAAGCGGTCGAGGGCTACGGCGGCATCGTCTATCCGTGCGAACCGACCGTTGCCGATCGCGAAGCCACCGCCGACCGCGTCGTTCGCGAGACCGGCGGCACGCTCATTCCGCCGTACAACCATCCCGACGTCATCGCCGGACAAGGCACGATCGCGCTTGAGTTCCTCGAGCAGTGCCCGGACCTCGGCGCGATCGTCGTGCCGATCGGAGGCGGAGGCATGATCTCGGGCGTCGCGATCGCGGCGAAGGCGCTCAAGCCGTCAATTCGCGTCGTCGCCGCCGAGCCTGAAAACGCCGACGACGCCGCACGCAGCAAGGAACTCGGCGCGATTCAGCCGGTCTCGAGTCGAACAACGATCGCCGACGGACTGCGCACGTCGCTCGGTGAACTCACGTTCCCGGTGGTGCGCGACCTCGTCGATGAAGTTGTCACGGTGACCGAGGACGAAATCGTCCGCGCAATGCGGCTCGTGTTCGAGCGGGCGAAGCTGGTGATCGAGCCGAGCGCGGCGGTCGGCGTCGCGGTTGCGCTGTCGAAGCGATCGACCGCGCTGCGCAGCGCGAACGGACCGATCGGCATCGTGCTTTGCGGCGGCAACGTCGATCTCGACGCGCTGCCGTGGCGAGCACGGTGACGTTCGTTCGTCAACTACTCCACGCGCCGAGCAGGATGCCCAGGTCGGCTGAACCGACGATGCCGTCGCCATTCAGGTCGGCCGCGCCCGCGCCGCCCCACGCGCCGAGCAGCAGACCGAGGTCGGTCGCGCCGACGACGCCGTCGCCGTCGAGATCGCCGACGAGGCAACTTGCGCACTCGAATCGCAGGACGTAGTGCAATCCGTACGGGCTCGGATCCGGCGGCGGATCGCCCGGATCCGGCGGATGCTCAGGGTCGATCTCGTCGCAGGTGAATGCGTTACGGAACACGTAGTCCTGCAGCGCGCCCGAGACGATCAGCGTGTACGACCCGGGCTCGAGGCAGCGATCGATGACTTCGGTGCCGCACGGTTGCGTGTAGCGCTCGTCGATCACTTCCCACGGGCCGCTGCATACGCCGCGCATAAGCAGAAGCTGACCGGGAAACTCGCTGGTGAGTTTCGCGCGGTAGCGGGCGGACGTGGCAACGTCGAACGAATACCAGTCGGTGTCGCGCGGCGCGCCGGTCGAATACTTGCCGGTGCGAACCATGCCGCAGGAGATCGGGATGGTCGTCGCGTCGGCGTAGTTGCAGCCGTCGTTGAAATGCTCGTAGCACGGCTCGGCTTCGTCGATCGCCTCGGGTGGGATGACGATCGTGCACTTCCCGACGCCGCACAGTTGCTCGGCGCCGTTCACGCAGATCGCGTCCCAGGCGACCCAGCAGCAGTACGAGTCGATCGCGCACGTCCACCAGCAACAGTCGATCGTTTCGCAGCCGGGCGTGTAATGCACCGACGTGCAGGCGCCCGGACTCGGACACGTGAGACCGCCGCACACGTCGTTTGCGAGATCGACGCACGCCTGATCCCAGTCGAGGTCGCAGCACAGCGGGTTCGCGTCGCACACGAGCAGGCAGCACTCGGTGACGATGCAACCGGGCGTCGCGTGGACATCGGTACAGGAGCCCGATTCGCCGCACTGCGCGAGGCTCGTCGCGGACACCGCGCCGGACGCGAGTAGCGAAAGGATGAGCGAGCGGACTGGCCTCATCGCGCACCTCCTCGCGTCGGCAGCGCCATCTGTTCGAGCGAGAGCGCGACGTCGATCGCGTTCACGGCGCCGTCGCCGTTGACGTCGACGTTGACCCACATGGGCGGATGTTGCTTCAGGATCGCCGGCGGCGCAGGCGGACGAGCCGGGCGCTTCGCACCCATGTCGCTCGCGACGCCGCCGCCCTGCTGCGTCTGATTGAGCATTGTGAACACGGTTCCGCCGGCGATTTCCACGCCGACGAGATCCTGGTCACCGTCGTTGTCCACGTCCGCCGAGGCCAGGTCGCGCACGAAGAGACCGTACGGAAGGATGACCGGCTGCGCGGTGAGCGCGAGCGGCGCCGTCGGTCCGGCGGTCTCGTTGCGCATGAACGCGACCAGCCCGGTGAGCGCCGTGCCGATCGCGAGGTCGCGGCGACCGTCGCCGTCGACGTCGATCGGCGTCGTGCACCACGAGTAGAAGTAGAAGCCGGTGTCGAACACGGACTGTTGAGTCATCGCGCCGTGGCCGTCGTTGCGGAAGACGACCACCTTCTGTGACTGCGTGATCATCAGGCACGGCAGCGCGACGTCGAGGTCGCCGTCGCCGTCGATGTCGAAGACGCTCGCGTTGATGACCGCCGGTTGTTCATTCGCGATCGGCGCGGGCTTCCAGTCGACCTCGCGGAGATTCGTGCCGTCGAAGTGCGTGAGGCCGATGCGCGAGCCGCCGATCATCGTTGTGAGGAGATCGCGCCGGCCGTCGCCGTCGAAGTCCGCGGCCGTGATCTGCTGCGGATAAGGAATCGCACCGAGGTATTGCCCCATGCGCTTCGTCGCGACCAGCCCGAGATTGCCTCCACCCGGAAGGTCGTTGCGCACGACCTGTGTCGACGCCGACACGTAGTTCAGCACCGCGACGTCCACGTCGCCGTCGTTGTCGAGGTCGCCCACGGTCAACCCGTGCGGCGAGCGTTCGAAGTCGGCCTTGAAGACCACGGGGTCGAAGGTTCCGTCGCCGTGTCCGCGGGCAAACGCAAGGCGCCCGTGCGGCCCCGACGCGGTGATCACGACATCCTTCTTCCCGTCTCCGTCGACGTCGGCGATCGCCGCGTCTTCCGAGCTGCCCTCAAGCACGAGGATCGACGGCCATGCGGTGAACGTGCCGTCGCCGTTGCCGCGCAGCACCGCCACCGTACTCGACGATCCCGGCTGGTAGTTCCAGTTGCGCCCCGGCACGACGGCGTCGATCTTGCCGTCGCCGTTCAGGTCGCCGAGTCGGATCGCAAGCGGCGCATGCGATGGCGGCAACTGATAGGCAATCGGGGGCGCAAACGAAAAATCCGCCGCCTGCGCGATGAGCGCGCAGGCGGCGGAGCCGATGCCAGCAAACGTCAAGGTGACGCTACGAGTATTCACGAAGGACAATACGCAGTGGATCACGTCCAAGCACCAAGGAGAATTCCCAAGTCTGCGGAGTTGACGATGCCGTCGCCGTTCAGGTCGCCGGGGCCAGGCGTGCCCCACGCGCCGAGCAGAATGCCGAGATCGCGCGAGTTGACCACGCCGTCGCCGTTGAGGTCCGCGGGATTCGACTGCGGCACCGCGTCGGCGACGAGCGAGATATCGAACCCGGCGCTAATGCCGATGCTCGCAAAGGAACCGGAGAAGAGCAGATTGGCGGTGCCGCCCGGCGGAAGCACGGTCGGCAGCGCGAACGGTTGATCGCTGAAGGTGACCGGCGGGTCGATCGGCGTGGACTGTTCGAACGTGGTCGACGCGGCAACGCTGAGCGTCACGTTCTCGCCGCCGAAGTCGATCGTGCCGGTGAGCGGGATGATGAACGGAATCGGATCCGTCGGGACGGTCTGTCCGTTCAGGGTCACGACGGCGACGATGTTGACCGGCACCGCCGTCACGAAGGTGTACGTCGTCGCGCTCGTCGGAACGAGCACGCCGGCCACGGCATCACCGGTCTGCGTCGCGTCCAACGACTCGACCGTCGCGTTGCCGAGCGGAATCGGCAGCGAGAACCCGCCCGGGAAGATCGCGCTCGGATTCTGGGTGTGAAAGCTGCTGTACTCGACGGTGATGGTCGCTCCGATGTCGATCGAGGTCGATCCCAGCAGGTCGATGGCGAGGTCTGCCACCGAAAAGGTCAGCAGGCGCGTGTCGAGGGTCATCGCGAAGCCGCCGGTCGGGTGCGTCGTGTTGTCGCCTCCCGCGTCGAACGTCGCGCTGTAGTTGATTGGATTGTTGCCGCTGCCGCCGAACAGCCCCGGGATGGTCTTCGTTCCCGTCGGATTGTTGGTGGCGTCGTAGTTCCCGATGAAGGTTCCGCCGGCGGGCACCGAGATGGACGTGTTGGCCCCGACCGTGCTCTGGTTCGGAACGATCTGGACGTCGTAGTTGACCGCAGCGGTGGCGGCTGCGACGGCGACGAGCGGCAGTGCCGCAACGATGGACTGATTCGTCTTCATGAACAGGCTCCTCCGGAAGTGCACCGAGAAGATACTCGCGCACCTCGGGAGGGCGAACGGCTCCGCGCAAGATCCGTCCGGAAAGCGGGGTTGCGGAGATCGCCACCACTGTGACTGGCGTCGATCGAATTCGACAGCACCGCAACGGTTACCGGCGGAACGAGGTGACGGAGGTATCGACGATGCGCCGACGCGGGTACCCCGTGAAATCAACCGCCCTTCTGGAGGAGTTCCTCGATCCGCTGCAGGCGACGGGCATGTTGCGGGGCATCAGGCTCGAGCACGGTGAGCGCCTGCACGTGGACCTTGGCCCGTGGAAGCGCCGCCGCCTCGACCGCGATCGCCGCAGCGAGCTCTCGGAGGGCCGCGTCGTACGGATTCATGCGCACCGCTCGCTCGATGGACGCGAGCGCGCCCGGCGCGTCGCCGCTCTGGCGCTTGAGGCGCGCGAGCTCGATCGCGTAGACGTTTTCCTTTTCCTCGCGAATGTCTAACTCCGCGAGATGCGGAATGGCTCGCGCCGGATCCGGCGAAGAAAGGTACAGCTTCGCGAGCTGGCGATGCGGGAAAGGATCGACGGGTCGCGCCTTGGCGTAGCGCTCGAGAAGCGCAAGCGACTCCGCGCTCGGCACGACTTCGCCGTCAGGGCCGAATCGCCGTCGAACCGCGAGTTCCAGAACATCCGGGTGATCGGGATATTGGCGTAGCCAAGCGGCGATCGCCGCGTCGTCGATCTGCGCCTTCATCGGGCGGGCGCGCGGCCATTCCCGTCCGAGCAACGCGTCGCGATGCGGGTCGCCCGGTTGCCCAATCTGGCCCGCGAGGCGTTCCGCGACTTCGTTCAACGTCGTCTGCGCGGCATCGCGGAACGCCGCACTCGCCTCCGGATCGGCGTCGCGCTTCGCGCGCAACAGTTCCTCCATCGAAGGTTCCGGCGCGAGCCCCCACGACTGCACCTGGTGCGCAGCCCACGCGAAGAACTCGCGTTGGAAATCGTCGCGCGACACACCGAGCGCCTCGGGCATCGCCTTCGCCTCGGTCGCGCCCGACTTGTACAGCTCCATCAGCCGAACGAGCGCGCTCGCGCCGAACCGTTCGTTCATGAACTCGACCATCCAGTTGCCTTGGGCGTAGGCGAGCTGGCGATCAAACGGGCGCACCGGCCTGATGAAGCCCCAACTGATCGTGTCGAGCGTGAAGAGCCCGCCCGATTCGAGCTCGCGCGCGAGCAGTTGGCACGTCGGGTAGTCGCGCGGCACGAACTCCATGCTCACGGCCGCGGCCTCGGTGAGCCAGTGCGGCACTCGGTTCTTCGTCTGTGACAGCGTGATCGTGTGGGTGTACTCGTGGCGCAGCACCTTCAGCCAATCGAACGTGCCCAAGTGCTTCGTCCGCGCGCCTTCCTTCGGAACCTCGATCGCGATCACCGGACCGGTGCACGCCGCGATCGTGTGAAGCCGCGGCATGCCGGTGATGCGCACCGCGAACTTCGCGTGATCGGGCATGAGGTCGATCACCGTCTTCTGCGCCGGCTCGTGCTGGAAACGACCGGCGACGACCTCGTGCATCGCGTCGAGTGCGTCGGGCATCAGCGCCGCGACGACCTCGTCCTGCCCCGGCGCGTAGCGGATGACGAAATGCTTGCCCTCGATCGTTCGATAGCTCGCGAGCTCGTTGAGAAGGAACAGGTAGAACTGCGCCCGCTGGTCGAACGGATCGAGCTTGATCGCGGCATCGAGCACGGAGCGGGCTCGATCGTCGCGGCCGGTCTGCGTCTCCATCGCGCCCCATCCGATGCGCGGGTCGGCCCAGTTCGGCCAGCGGCGGATCGCCTCGTCGAAGAGCGCGGCCGCCTCGTCGTACTGCCGCGCATCGGCGAGAAACGATGCGACCACGAACGGCCCGAGCGGATGTCGCGGCAACATGGCGTCGAGCCGATCGAGCCATCGCTTCGCGCCGTCGAAGTCGAAGCGCACCGCGTCGGCCGCGGCCCGCAGCGACAACACCGCCGCGCAGGCGTTGCCCGACGCGAGCAGTCGGTCGAGCGTCGCGGCCGCGCGGTCGGGATCGCGCCGTCGCAGATCGAGATCCGCTTCCAATTCTGCAGCGAGCGGATGCCCGGTTCGGATGCGGCGCAGCGCGGCGATCGCACGCTCGGCGCCGTCGAAGTCGAGGTTCTGCGCCGCCAGCGATCCGAGCAGCATCCACGCGTCGGAAAGCCGTGGTTGAAGCGAAAGCGCCTGCTGCAGCGCCGGCACCGCGGCGTCGAGATGGTGCTTCTCCGCGAGCAGTTGTCCCTCGAGCCATGGCGCGCGCCAATCGAGACGGTCGAACTCGGTGCGCGCCCGCGCGAGTGCGTTGAGGACGCGCTGATGATCCGACGTCGTGCGCGGCTCGAGACGGCCGCGCACGATCGCGGCGCGGGCGGCCGCGACGATCTCGTCCGCCGACTTCGCGCCGCCGTCGTCGAGGAGCGGATCGAGCGACTTCGCGGCCTCGAGCGCCGCCTCGGTCTTGCCGAGCCAGGCGAGCGCTTCGCAACGAACGGCGATCGCCATCGGCGACGTGTCACCCGCCGTGAGCGCCAGCGCTTCCTCGAATCGAGAGCCTTGGAGGAGCGCGTCGGCGCGAAGCGCGACCGGCACGCTCGGATCGCGCAGCGCCGCGTCGTCATGCGTCCAAAGGAGGAGCGCCGCAGCCGCCGCTCGCGACGGCGTATCGAGGTCGCGCGCATCCCACACGCCGTGGAAGACGCGAAGGTCCTTTCGCTCGTTGTCGGTCAGCCACTCCGCCGCGATCGCCTTGGCGACCGCTTCGGAAGGCGCCGGCGCCTCGGGCACCATCTCTTGGGCCCACGCCCGAAGCGCGCAGCAGCAGGCAAGGAGAGCGACGACGATCCTGTGCACGAGGAAACCTTATCGACGCGATTCGAACCGCGGAATCGCGACCCTCGATCGCGCGATCACTTTTTCGTCGGGTCGACGCCGGTCGCGGGTGCGGCGGGCTTCGCCGCAGGCGGCGATTGCCCCGGCGCCGGCGCGGGAGGCGCCGCGCCCAAGCGATGCACGTCGACCGCCCAGACCTTCGGATCCCACTCGGGTTTCGAGAGATCGGGTTGCTCAAGCAGCGCGCGCTGCTCGGCGCTGAGACCGCCGTTCAGTTTCGGCTTCGCGAGAAGCACGGTGATCGAGTTGCCGTTCTTCTCCTTGAGATGCATGCAGCGCAGCGCCGTGTCGGCGCGCACGTAGAAGAGCTGCACCTCGACGTAGTCTTCCGCCATGCGCGTGCCGGGCTTCGGCACGAGCTTCAGCCCGTTCACGTCCTTCACCGACTTGAAGAGCGGCAGCGCCGGAAGCTCGCACGTCGTCGCGTCGAACTGCTCGAGCACCGCGGCCCGCGCCTGGCCGATGGGCAGCGGGAACGGACCTTCGCCGAGCTTCAGCGGATCGATGGGCTTGCCCTCTTCCGCGATCTGCCGCTTGATCACGCTCTTCTGCTTCGAGTTGATCTCGGTCAGCCATCCGTCGGCGTAGACCCAGTGGTCGCGCGACTCGTCGGGATCGACTCGTTCGGTGCCGTCGGGATCGCGGGTCATCGTCTCGAGACGATCGAACACGAATGCGAATCGTCGCGACGGTCCGACGCCGTCGAGCACCAGTGATCCGTAGCGCCGCTGCGTCTCTTCGCTGAACGCGTCGTACGACTCGTAGACGATGTTGCCTTGGAAGTCCTTCAGTCCTTCGCCGGCCTTCTCGAGCGCGGCGAGGATCTCGTCCACCGTCGCCGGCGCGGGCGAGGACTGAGGCGCGGGCGCCGGCGTCGCAGGCGGCGACGCGGGCGGCGTCTGATGGGCGAGTACGAGCAACGCGAGGATCGACGATGCGATGGACATGGCGGGAGCGTAGACGTCGTGATCGCCGCGCGATTCCGCGCGGCGGCGGGATTCAGCCGTGAATCGGCACCTGCTCGACGATGTCGATGCCGAAGCCGTGAAGGCCCGGCATCGACGACTTCGGATGGTTCGTCAGGATGCGGAGTCGACGCAATCCGAGATCGCGAAGGATCTGGCCGCCGATGCCGAATTCGCGGTTGGTCATCGGATGCACGCGACCGCCGATGCCATCGACGCGCGTGAGGTCCGGCGCGTTCACGTCATCGACGCCGCCGCGGCGAATCTGCTGCAGACGGGCTCGAAGATCAGCGCCGACCGACTCCGGTCGCAGATAGACGATCGCTCCGCGGCCTTCCTCCTGGATGCGGCGCATCGACGCATGCAGTATCGCCGCGCTCGACGGTGCGCCGTCAGCGCCGGACACGCCGAAGATGTCGCCGAGCAGGTCGCGTCGATGCATGCGCACGAGGATCGAATCGAAGATTGCCGGCACCTGCCCGTGGACGTCGGGCTTGCCGATCCCCCCGACTGTCAGCGCCAGGTGCGGCGTCGGATCGATCGAGCTCGACCACGCGAAGAGGTCGAACGGACCCTCCGGCGTGTCGATGCGCGTACCGCCGTGCGGCTCGAGGCGCTGGACTAAAGCTTCGCCCTTGAGCCGAAACTCGATGATCTGCTCGACCGAGCACATCTTGAGTCCGTACTTCGCACAGATGACTTCCAGGTCATCCATGCGGGCCATCTCGCCGCTCTCCTTGACGATCTCGATGAGCACGCCCGCGGGCTTGAGTCCCGCGAGCCGGCAGAGGTCGATCGTGCCTTCGGTCTGTCCCGTTCGAACGAGCACGCCGCCGTCGCGGGCCCGAAGCGGATTGATGTGCCCGGGCCGGACGAAATCGTCGGGCCGCGACGCGGCGTCGACGAGCAGCCGAATCGTCTTCACGCGATCGAGCGCCGAGATGCCCGTGCCCACGCCGTGGCGCGGATGACCGTCGACCGAGATCGTGAACGGCGTGCCGCGCACGCTCGTGTTCTGTGCCACGGCCGGCGCGAGATCCAGGCGGTCGCACGCGTCGCCCGTCAGCGAAACGCACAGGTATCCGCCTCCCACGCGGGTCATGAAGTTGATGATGTCGACCGAGATGAACTCCGCGGCGCAGACAAAGTCGCCTTCGTTCTCGCGGCGCTCGTCGTCGACGAGCACGATCACCTTTCCGGCGCGAAGCTCGTCGAGAATCTCGGGTATCGGTGAGAGCGGCATGGCGGGATCGAGAGGATAGCCGTTTCTCGTACGATTCTCGGCTCAACCATGGCCACACGAACTACCGCACCCGCCCGTGCACGTTCCGCTCCGCGCAGCAAGAATCCGAAGCCCGCGGCGGCGCCGCACGCGGCGCAGGTCGCCACGTTCGAGCGATGGCTCGTCGAGCTGACGTCGCTTCCGACCGCCGCGGCGCGCGAGTCGCGCGTTGTCGCGTGGATCGAGCGCTGGGTGAAGGAGCGGTCGAAGGACGTCCAGTTGTCGCACGACGCCCATGGCAACGTGCGGCTCAACGCAATCCCGCACGACTCGAGCCGCGCACCGGTGTACATCACGGCGCACCTCGATCATCCGGCGTTCGTCGTGCGCTCGCTTGACGGCCGCACGGTGGAACTCGAGTTCCGGGGCGGCGTGCACGATCCCTACTTCCACGACGCCGCGATCGAGATCTTCGACGATCACGACACGGCGCACGCGGCGCGCATCGAACAACTCGACGCGCTGGCCAAGCCCTTCAAGATGGTGACAGCGCGACTCGCGAAGTCGACCACGTCGATCCGCCCCGGCGACATCGGGCGCTGGAAGCTCCCCGCGCCGAAGATCGCGAAGGGACTCCTGTGCACGCACGGATGCGACGATCTCGCGGCCGTCGCCGCGGCGCTCTGTGCGTTCGATCGCATTCGTGCGATGCCCGGATGCCGCCACGTCGGACTGCTCTTCACCCGCTCCGAGGAGATCGGATTCGTCGGCGCGATCGGCGCCGCCCGCTCCGGTTCGATACCCGCGGACGCCCGACTCATCTGCCTCGAGAACAGCCGTTCGTTCCCCGAGAGCCCGATCGGCGGCGGTCCGATCGTGCGCGTCGGCGACCGCATGAGCGTGTTCACGCCCGACCTGACGAACCGCATCGCCGCGATCATGACCGAGCATCAGAAGGCGCAGCCGGACTTCCGCTGGCAGCGCAAGCTCATGCCCGGCGGCACGTGCGAAGCCACGGCGTTCGCGTGCTACGGATTCACCTCGACGTGCCTGTGCCTCCCGCTCGGCAACTACCACAACATGGTGGACATCGACGCTGTGCTCGGAGGCCTTCGGCCCGCCAAGCTGGGCCACGAGTTCATCGCGCTCGCCGATTTCCACGGCCTGATCACGATGCTCGAGATCGCCGTGCGCGATCTCGACTCGGCAAACGTCCCGCCGCTGAAGGAACGCATGGAAGCGCTGTGGCGCGAGCACGGGCCGCTGTTGTCGCACTGAGCGGCGCGTTCGCCGCTCCGCACGCTCCCTCGTCGACAATCCAGGTCAGCGCGGAGTCGCGCCCCCTGCGGATTCGGTGCACGCGGAGACGCGGCCGCCCGCGGACGCGGTGCGCGCGGAGACGCGCCCGCCCGCGGACGCGGTGTGCGCGGAGACGCGCCCGCCGCGGACGCGGTGCGCGCGGAGTCGCGCCCGCCGCGGACGCGGTGCGCGCCGGAGACGCGCCCGTCTGCGGACGCGGTACGCGCGGAGGCGCGCCCGCCGCGGACGCGGTGCGCGTGAAGACGCGGCCGCCCGCGGACGCGGTGCGCGCGGAGTCATGCCCGCCCGCGGATGCGGTGCGCGCCACATGTTGCGTCGGTCATGCCAGCGGCAAGCACCGAGGACACGGGCACCCGATCGCTGGAAGGAACGAGCGGCACGACCGCGAGCAAGCCCGCCTCGAGGCCGCTCTGTTCCCAAGCGATCGCGCGCGACCGACCCGCGCGGCGCGTCAGGTCGGCGGTGATCCGGTCATCAAGCTCGCAGACGGCTCTCGCGTCGGCGCTGACGAGCATGCCGCGGCTCGCGACGAATCGCTCGAGCCGCACGTCACGCTCGAGCAATCGGGCGACCCACGCTGCGCGAGACACAATGACGGCCGCCGAAATGCGCGACCAACTTCCACCCAACGTCGTTCTTGAGTTGGACCCTCCCGAAGTATGTGCGCGCTACCCCTTCGCACGCGGCGGCAAACTTACCGCGCGAATCGACGGACCCTGCAAAGTGCCGACTTTTTTCTGGCGCGCGATGGGAGGCGCGTCCGCTGCGCGGTTCTCGCCGTCGCGGTGCCAGTCGGCGTCGGCCAGGCTGACGGCGCCGTCGAGGCCGCAGGCGACTCGGTGGCGGTACAGCGACCAGACACATGCCGAACTTGGCCTGTCCACACGGCGCTGACGTTCCGCTCCGCCGGCTGCAACATCGTTGAGAAAAAGCGTGGTACTATTTCTAAACGCAGGAGAGGCCCATGGCGACCGACAAGGACCGGATCATCGCCCGCATTCGCCGCTGGGGACCCGGGTCGGCGTTCACACCCAAGGACTTCCTTGACGTGGCCTCCCGTGGGACGGTGGACATGACGTTGAAGGCCATGGTCGACGAGGGCCGGATCCGGCGCCTAGCGCGCGGGCTCTACGACGCGCCCAGCCACAGCAAGCGGCTCGGCGGTCCGGCCGGGCCGCAACTCGATCAGGTGGCGCATGCGATCGCGCGGCGCTTCCGATGGACGATCATCCCCGACGGACCGCTCGCCGCGAATCTGCTCGGGCTCTCGACTCAGGTGCCCGCACGGCCGGTCTACATCTCGGATGGCCCGTCGAAGGTCGTGGTGATTGACGGCCAACGGATTCAGTTCAAGAGCGCGCGGCCCCGGGAGACCGGCGTGATGTCGGCGCGATCCGGAACAGTCATCCAGGCGCTTCGCTCGCTTGGGCGCCGACGGGTGGACGAGAAGGTGATTGGCGAGCTTCGCCGCATCCTCAGCGCCCAGGATAAGCGGGCGCTCGTGAGGGACGCGCGGCAATCGGCCGACTGGATCTACGCCGCCGCACGCGCAATTGCCACGGAGCGACGCTGATGGACGCGGTAGCGAGGCTGCCGTCGCGCGAGCGAGCCGGGCTCTTTCGCGACACCGGAAAGCGAATGGGACTTGGCGAGGCGCTCGTCGAAAAGGACTTCTGGGTCTGTTGGCTCCTAGGGCAATTGTTCGACATCGTCGAGCTGCGCGACGTCCTGATGTTCAAAGGGGAACGTCGCTCTCGAAGGTCTTCAAAGTGATCGATCGCTTCTCGGAGGACATCGACCTCGCGATCGACTACGCGCCGCTCGGTTTCGCGGGAGACCGTGATCCGCGCGCCGACATGTCGCGAACGCGGCGCGAATTGTTGCTCGACGAGCTGATGGCGGCATGCCGCGCGTTCGTTGCGGGACCCGTCGTCGAAGCCATCCGAGCGCGGTGCGACCAAACGCTCGGGCGCGCCGCGGGGTGGTCGGCAACCTTGAGCGCGAGGGATCCCAACACCATCGAGTTTGAATACCCGCTCTCCGGCGTCACCGGGTCAGACTATGTTCGGCCGCGCATCCTGCTGGAGTGCGGCACGCACGCCGAGCTCGTCCCGAGCGGTCGCTATTCGATCGCACCGTTCGCAGCGGAGCAGTTCCCGCGCGATTTCGAACGCGCGACATGCGCCGTGAAGGCGATCACGGCGGAGCGCACCTTCTGGGAGAAGGCGACTATCCTGCACGCCGAGCACCATCGGCCTGCGGACAAGCCGCTCCCGATGCGGCATGCGCGGCATTACTACGACATGGCAATGCTGGCGCGGTCGACCGTGTGCGATCCGGCGGTGCGGGATCTTGACCTACTTCAGCGGGTCGTCGAACACAAGACGAAGTTCTACTCCGCCGGATGGGCGCGGTACGACTTGGCAGTGCCGGAAACGCTCTCCCTTTTGCCCACGGACGGCCGAGTCGGCGAACTCCGGAGCGACTACGAGGCGATGTCGTCGATGATCTTCGGGAGGCCGCCGCGGCTGGATGACTTGCTAGAAGACTTAGCTCGGCTCGAGGCGCGGATCAATGCGATGCGGCGGGCGGATTGAATCGAGAACACGCGGCCGCTGCGCAGACGCGAGGTCACCGTCCAACGCACGCCGCCGCCATCACGTCCTGACGGCGGCGGTCGGCTTCGCCCGGTTTCGACCAGTCAAAGCGGGTGAAGGGACTTGAACGCTTGACATCTACCTTGACACGTCGAGGTCGTCAGTCGCCAGGGCTTGGCACTGCGCCGGTTGGGGGATCGCGGGATTCACTTTGCACTGGCGCGTGCATTGATGGGTGACCGATCGCGACTGTTCCTGTCAGTCGCAGGCGCTCCCTGCGCTAGGAATCGTCCGGACGGACGCCGAACTCGACCTGTCCTCCCCGTGCCTCAGCGAACGAGCGCAGGCCGAATCTCGCCCATCGCTGCGACGATCAGGTGCGGTGTAGCCACACTCGGGGCACGTGTAGCTGACGATCGACGGGCCGGTACCAGCCGGCGTTCGGAGATGAGCGCACTCGACACAGCGTCCCTGTGCGTGGCGGCGTTGCCTCACGCGGCGCCGAACGAGCCGAATCACGACCGTGAACAGTGCGCCGTAAATCAGGAGGTCGATCAACAGCCAGAGAACCGAGAAACTGGGCTGCGTGATCATGAATCCACGCGTCGCTCCGCCTCTTATTCTTGACAGCGGTGCAACAAAGTCGACGTGCACGAACCGGGCAGGAAGTCCTATCGATATCTCGACGCTCAGCAAAGGGTCGTCCGTCGGCCGCGCCAGGCGAGCGTCGGAGTTGCGAAAGGTTGCGGTCCAGGTCAGTCCGCCGAGCGTCGTTGGAGACCCCAGTGATCTGATCGGCGGACCGTCGGCGGCGACGGCCGCCCGACTTGCGCCTTGCATCGTCGTCGCGGCCACCGTCAATGCGCTCATCGCGGCGGCGCGAGTGAGGTCGCGGAACCACGCGGACGATCTCGCCGGACGTCCAGCGCGTCTCATACGTCGCGCTCCGCCTGCTGCCAATAGCCAACTCCCGTCTAGTGTGACGCGCGTCGCGAAAAGTGACTCGCGAGATAGCGAGCGTCGTTCTGAGGCTCATAGCTAAATCGACCGAGCGGCGTGCCGAATCGCGGTGCTGCGGGGTCTACGCGGACCGCCAGTGCCATCGACAGCCGGCGCTGGTCGCCGCGGAGAACGATGGGCCAGCTCAGTGCCACGACGCGCGGAACTTCCCCTTGTACGACCGTATGCGCCGGTGTCGGCGTTCCCAGGGTCGGCAGCAGCGCTGCGAGGCCCCAAGCGAAGGCGTCGCGTCCTGCCACGGAAGCGTCCGGCGGGACTTCGTAGACCAATCGAAGGCTTGCCGCGGCGCGGATACTCGCGAGGAGCCGGTCTTGCTCCGGCTTCGCGGAGTCGAGGGAGCTCGCGCCGTAGACGACCATCACGACTTCGATGTCTCGGTCGCTGACCTGAGCGAGCTCGCGTGCAGCGGCCTGCAGTTCCGGGGAAATGTCCCCTTCGTCGCCCAAGGAGGGAATGGGCGCCTTCGCCATCGCCGCGGCTACCTCCCTTGCACGTGCGAGCGGGATGAGCGGCCCGCTGCTTTCGGTCCCAGTCGAGCGCCGCGAAGTTCCTGGTGCGGAGTCCGACTCAGGTGGCTTCGTTGGTTCGCTTGCGGTTGGGGCGGCAGGCGGATCTGCGTGAGAGTGGTTGGCGTGATTCGGTGCGGCGACGCCTAGAGCGGCGATCAGCATGGCACCCATCAGCGTGCGGGTTGGGAGTCGAGTTGCAGTCATGAAGCACCTTGGAGAGAACAGCTTCCAATCAACCGCCGATGGCCGCCATAGCAGTTCCGTCCGCCATCGCTGCTGCGCTCGGTCTGGTGCGGGGTCGCGACGTCGAACCGATTCGGAGTCGAGCCGCGCGAGGCCACGATCCTGCAGGCATTCATCGTCTCGGCATCCGCTGAGGTCACGTTCTCGGGGGGTTGTGGACAAGCTCCCCCCATCCACATACCCCGCCGGATCCCGCTCGAGCCACCTGCCGAGCCCCGCGCTCGGGTCATAATGCCTGAACCGCACCGTGTAGTTCGCGGTCTCGGAGTTGAACCGGTACCCGCAGAACCCCACGTCGAAGTCGTAGCCGGGCTTGGCGATCAGCCCCGGCGCGATCGCGCTCTCGTAGTAGGTGCTCGAGAAGTTCGAGACGTCGGTCGAGTCCACGTCGCAGTCGCGGTCCCCCGGTCGCGCACTGGTCTGTCCCCTGCCTGAGCCCTCTGCCTGAGTCACCGGCCCGTGCGCTGCGTCACTGTGCACTGCCCTCCCCCGGGGGACCAATCAGCAAGATCGCTCACCTCCAGCCGCTGTGTAGACTCCTGATGCGGGAGCTCGCCGCTCGCGTGACGCGGCAGGGCCCAAGCAGGGTCGATGCAGGGAAGCCGCGATGGAGCAGGCGTTGCGAATCAAGCTTCCGCAGGCGGAGATCGCCGAGTTCTGTCGGCGTCACGCGATTGTGCGCCTGAGCCTCTTCGGCAGCGTTCTGCGCGACGATTTCTCGCGCGAGAGCGACATCGACGTGCTCGTCGAGTTCGCACCGGACCGCGTTCCGGGATACATCGCGTTCGCCGGGATGCAGCTCGAACTCTCGCAGTTGCTTGGCCGTCGCGTCGACCTCCGCACCCCTGCGGAGCTGTCGCGGTACTTCCGGGACGACGTCCTTCGGGGAGCCAAGCTCATCCATGCCGCGTGAACGGGAAGGCGCGCCGGACGACCGCGTGCGCGTCTAGGCTCTGTCTGACGGCAGCTCGTCGGCCAAAGAACGAGGCAGGCTGTCCGATCGCAAGGAGCCGAGACGAAGCTGTATCCGCAGCGATACAACGAGTTGAAGGCGACGCCGCGAGCGGGCAGCATGCCTCGTTCGACGCCAGAGCATCCGTCAGACAGAGCCTGGCACATGATTGACGCCGGGCGTCAGATCGCGGCGTTCATCGCGGGTCGCACGAGGGCGGACCTCGACAGCGATCCGATGCTCGCGCGAGCGCTGATGCACGCGGTGATGGAGATCGGCGAGGCAGCGGCCCGGTTGAGCGATGTCGGTCGGTCGAAGGCGAACGACATCCCGTGGGGACAGATCGTCGCGATGCGACACATTCTCGTGCACGTGTATTGGGGCGTGGACTTCGACCGCCTTTGGCGAACGGCGGTCGACGAGGTTCCTGCGTTGGTTCGCCGACTCGACGCAGCCGTGACGGATTGGCCTTTGCCGGGGTCCAACCCGGATCTGTGAGTTCGTGACGCCGGGCACTGAGTCGCGGCCAACGTGCTCCGTCGGCGCGCCGTCCTGGCCTCAACGCGAGACCGTTCACCGTTCACTGGCGCTTGCACTGACGGATGACCGCGCGTGGCCGTTTCTGTCAGTTGTGTGCGCTGCGCCATTGGTCGTCGTCCGAACGGGTGCCGAACTTGGCCTGTCCTACTTGCTCCGCCAGCCACCTGCCCAGCCCCGGCGCCGGGTCGTAATGCCTGAACCGCACCGTGTAGTTCGCAGTCTCGGAGTTGAACCTGTATCCGCAGAACCCCACGTCGAAGTCGTAGCCGGGCTTGGCGATCAGCCCCGGCGCCACGGCGCTCTCGTAGTAGCTGCTCGCGAAGTTCGACACGTCGGTCGAGTCCACGTCGCCGTCGCGGTCCCAGTCGGCGTCGGGGTAGTAGCCGCTCGTACCGATCGATTTCTCTGCGCGCCGCGGGTGAGTCGGTGGCGGTGCAATTTCCCGACGCGTACCGGACGCGGCATGTCCACGCGTCGCTCTCACGCCGCGCTCTCAAACGGCGCTCTCAAACGGCGCTCTCGAACGGCGCCCTCGTCGCACGCAGTTCGCGCTGGCGGTGCCCGCGCACAGCGTCTCGATCGCGAACTCGACCGATCATGCGCGCAGCGACATTCCTCGCGTCCACTACCATCCTCGCCGTTCATGAGCCGCGAGACCTCGTCCAATCCGATGGCCATCCTGGATCGCCGCTTCCGCGCAGCGATCGCGCAGGCGCTCGGCGACCCTGCGCTTGACGTCGACCCGGCGATCAAACCCAGCGCGAATCCGCAATTCGGCGACTTCCAGGCCAATGCGGCGATGGGGCTCGCGAAGTCGCGCGGCATGAACCCGCGTGAGCTCGCGCAGAAGATCGCCGCCAACGTCGATCTCTCCGGCGTGGCGCTCGCGCCGGAAGTCGCCGGGCCCGGGTTCATCAACATCCGGCTGGACGTCACGGCGCTCGACGGGATGCTCGCCGCGCTGGACGACGATCGCCTTGGCGTTCCGAAGCACACGTCGCGATGGGGCGTGACGATCGACCTCTGCGGCGTGAACGTGGCGAAGCAGATGCACGTCGGCCACCTGCGGGCGACGATCATCGGCGACTGCCTGGCGCGAGTGTTCGAGCGACTTGGTCGCGTCGTGCATCGCGAGAATCACCTCGGCGACTGGGGGGTTCCCATCGCGATGACGCTGGCAGCGCTGCGGCGCGGGAAGGTCGATCTCGATCGCCTCACGCTTGACGACCTCAACACCGCGTATCGCGCGGCGCAAGCGGCGGGCAAAGGCGACGAAGCGGGGTTGCAGGCGGCCATCGCGACGCACGCGGGCCCGCATCGCATCATCGAGCTGACCGAGCAGAACGACGGAGCGCGCGAGGCGAACGAAAACGCCAAGCGCACACTGCTCAAACTTCAAGGCGGCGACCCCGAACTCCTGCGCGACTGGCACAAGCTCATCGACTGCACGATGAAGGAAGTGTTCGAAACCGCGCGCGTGCTCAATGTCACGCTCGGGCCTGAACACTCGCGCGGCGAGAGCTTCTTTCGCGAGCGGCTCGGCGGCGTCGTCGAGTCGTTCCTGAAGGCGGGCCTCGCGAAGGAAGACAAGGGCGCGATCGTTGTGCCGTTCGCCGATCGCGACCGACCGCTCCTGATCCGCAAGTCGGACGGCGGCTTTCTCTACGCGACCACCGATCTCGCGGCGTTGCGTTTCCGCGTGCAGGAGCTCGAGTCGAACCGCGTCGTGTACGTCGTCGACGCGCGGCAGCGCGATCACTTCAAGGACGTGTTCGACGCGGCGGCGCTCATCGGCTGGGATCGGCTGCCCGACGGGACGCAGGCGAAGATCACGCACCTCGGCTTTGGCGCGGTGCTCGGCAAGGACAAGCGGCCGCTCAAGACTCGCTCCGGCGAGAACTTCACGCTGAAGGAACTGCTCGACGAAGCCGTCGAACGCGGTACCGCCGAGGTCACGCGCCGCAGCGCCGATCCGAACGCGCCGACGCACGGCATGCCCGCGAGCGAACTCGCGGCGATCGGCGACGCCGTCGGCATCGCGGCCGTGAAGTACGCGGATCTCTCGAGCGAAGTCACGCGCGACTACGTCTTTGATCTCGATCGGATGATCGCGTTCGAGGGCGACACAGGCCCGTACATCCAATACGCGCATGCCCGCATCTCGTCGATCCTGGCGAAGTCGGGCGAGGATGATGCACGGATCGACGCGGCGCCGTTCGCGATCCGCGAACCGAGCGAGCGGGCGCTGGCGCTCCACCTGCTCCGCTACGGCTCGACGGTCGAAGAAGTCGCGGCGGCGCTCGAGCCGAATCGCCTGTGCGCGTACCTGCAGACGCTCGCGAACGTGTTCAACGGCTTCTATCAGGCGTGTCCGGTGCTGAAGTCCGAGGACGAAGCAACGCGACTCGCGCGGCTGCGGCTCTGCCTCTTGACGCGGCGCGTGTTAGCTGACGGCCTTGGTCTGCTTGGGCTCAAGGCGCCATCGCGCATGTAGTCGAAGGCGCTTCGTACACTGCGACGCATGCCCGTCCGCTCGCGCGAATTCGCGAACGTCAAGGTCTTCGACCATCCGCTCATTCGTCACAAGCTGACGCTCATCCGCGATCGGCGCACGGGGCACGCGGAGTTCCGACGGCTGCTCAACGAGATCGCCGGGCTCATGACCTACGAGGTGTGCCGCGACATCGCGACGGAGGAGGTCGCGGTCGAAACGCCGGTCGCGCACACCGTGGGCCATCGCCTCAAGGAGCACGTCACGCTGGTGCCGGTGCTGCGCGCGGGCCTGGGGATGTGCGAGGGAATTCTCGAGCTCTTCCCTGAAGCCCGCGTCGGGCACATCGGCATCTACCGCGACGAGCGCACGGCGAAGCCGGTCGAGTACTACCGCAAGCTGCCGCGCGACGTGGCCGAGGGTCCCGTGTTCATCGTCGATCCGATGCTCGCGACGGGCGGCAGCGCGGCGAAGGCCGTCGCCGACTTGCGGGCGATCGGCTGCAAGCAGATTCAGATGATCTGCCTAGTCGCAGCGCCCGAGGGCATTCGGCGCATGCAGGACGCCGATCGCGAGGTGATCGTGAACACCGCCGCGATCGACGAGCGTCTGAACGAGCGGCACTTCATCGTGCCGGGATTGGGCGACGCCGGCGACCGGATCTTCGGAACGGCGTGAGGCGCGCGAGAGCGCGTGAGCCGGAGCGAGAGGACAATGCGGTTGGATGCGGCGCGCGCCGTCGTCTACGCTGCGGTCACTCTCATGGCCGAGCGCAAGAACCTCGACTTCGATCGACCCGGCGGATACGCGCTCCCGAAAGGCGCGACGCAGGTGCAGCGCCGCGCACGCAAGGATCTGCTGCGCGCCGACACGATCAAGCTGCTCGGCGACACGGTGGCGGCGCACGCGCCGACGTGCGATACCGTCACGCCGGCGTTCGCGGCGCACGACCCCGACACGCGGCTCTACGTCGGCGATTGCCGAGACGTGTTGGCGCGCATGCCGGACAAGGGCAGCGTCGACCTGATCTTTGCCGACCCGCCGTTCAACTGGGACGTGCCGTACGACGAATGGCAGGACGGCATGCCGCGGGCAGAGTACGAGCGCTTCACGTTCGACTGGCTCGACGGGTGCATCGCCGCGCTCGCGCCGCACGGCGCGCTCTGGGTCAACATCCCCGACGACACCGCCGCCGAGATCGTGATGCATTTGAAGCGTCGCGGACTCACGATGATCAACTGGTGCGTGTGGCACTTCCGCTTCGGCCAGAATCGCGACAGCTCGTTCATCATGAGCAAGGTGCACGCGCTCTACTTCGTGAAGGACCCGGACAACCGCATCTGGAACCCGACCGAGGTGATGGAGCAGTCGGATCGCGCGAGCATCTACGCCGACCCTCGCACGCAGGCGAAGGACGAGAACAAGGGCATGCGCGTGCCGATGGACGTGTGGTACGGCCCATACTGGGGACGCATCCAAGGCAACAACACCGAGCGGCGCCATCGCCATCACAATCAGTTGCCCGAGGTCTATCTCGAGCGCGTGATTCGCGCGTGCTCGAACGAAGGCTCGCTGGTGCTCGATCCGTTCTGCGGCAGCGGGACCACCAGCACCGTCGCCCGTGCATGGAATCGGCGCTCGATCACGATCGAGTTCGGCGAAGGAAACGCGGCGAGCGCGTGGGAGCGCATCACCAAGATCGGGATGCTGCGCAAGGGACTGTCGAGCGGCGGATCGAGCGCAATCGCGCCGGCGCGCGGAGCGATAAAGACGACCGACGAACCGAAGCAGCGCGTGCGCCGATCGCGCTCGAAGGCCGCGACACGCGGCGATTGACGCTCGCGTTCAGGTTCCCTTCGCAGGATGCCATGGCACGTCGGCGACGCCGGTGACGCGATTCGCTTGGCGGGCCATCGCGAACAGAAGGTCGCTCAAGCGGTTGATCCAGGTGATCGCGCCCTTCGAGACCGGCTCGGAGTGCGCGAGGCTGATCATGCATCGCTCGGCGCGACGGCACACCGTGCGGGCGAGATGCAGTCGCGCCGCGAGCTCGCTGCCGCCGGGCATCACGAATGCGCGGATCGGCGCGTTCGCGCCGTCGATCTCGTCGATCCACGCCTCGATCTCGCTCACGAACGAATCGTCGATGCGCACGATCTTCGCGGCGCACTTCGAGTCTTCCGGCGTCGCGAGATCGGCGCCGATGTCGAAGAGGCGCGACTGGATCTGCGCGAAGAGCGCCAGCACGCGGGCGTCGAACGGACGATCGGCCTTGCACGCGGCGGCGGCGAATCCGATGAACGCGTTGAGTTCGTCGACCGTGCCGTACGCCTCGATGCGCGGATGATCCTTGCTCACGCGACCGCCGCCGAAGAGACCTGTCGTTCCATCGTCGCCGGTGCGCGTGTAGAGATTCATGGCGGCTCCTTCGCGGCGAATGTGCCGCTGGATTCTCACGCAGTTTCGGGGAGGACGACCGTCGCCGGCGGCGCGAGCGCGACGCCCCGATCGTCGCGCGACGCGGCGAGGAAGCCGGGGCGAAGCGCCGCCGCCCCCCATGCGCCGTCGGCGCGCAGCGCGATCAACGCGACTTGGTCTTGCGGACGAAGCTCGTACGAGTCGCGGATGCGCTCGACGACGAGACGCGTCGCTTCGACCGGCGATTTGCCTTGGCGCATGTACTCGACGGCGAGGAAGCTGCCGCACACGCCGATCAGGAGCTCGCCGGCGCCGGTCGCCGTCGCGCCGCCGACAGCCGGATCGACGTAGAGCCCGTGACCGATGATGGGCGAATCGCCGACGCGCCCAGGCAGCTTGAACGGCATGCCGCTCGTCGAACACGCGCCGGCCATCACGCCGCGCTTGTCGATCGCCAGCGTGCCGATCGTGTCGTGGTGTTTCCAGCGCGCTTCGCCCGTCGCGTCAGCGAGTGAGCCCGGCGTGCGTCCGAACAGTCGACCGTCGCTTGCCAATCCGCCGTCGATCGGCCGCAGCCGAATCAGCGAACGATCGCGACTCTGATCGACCGGCGCGGGAGGCTGCGATCGCCAAGCTTCCCACGCAGCCCGAGCCTCGGGCGAGAGGAGTTCCGCCGCCACGATCCCCTCACGGTCCGCGAAGTCGTCGGCGTCGGGCCCGGCGAGCATGACGTGGTCGGTGCGTTCCATGACCCGGCGGGCGACGCTGACCGGGTGCATGTGACGTCGCAGAACACACGCCGAGCCGCATCGAGCGGGCGAGAGCATGATGCAGCCGTCGAGACTGACCCGACCGCTCGCGTCGGGAAGCCCACCAAACCCGACCGAATCGACGTCAGGAGCGGCGTCGACGTGGGCGCAACAAGCCTCGACGGCGTCGAGCGCGCTTCCCCCTGTGGCAAGGAGCGGCCACGCGGCATCGTTGCCGCGGGCGGAGAAGGACCAAGTCGAGACGATGATCGGCACGGGCGGTGTTCGCTTGGAGTCGGCCGATGGTAACGCGTCCTCGGACCTTGCCGCGCACGTGAATTCGCCTCCCGACCCCGCCAGACGCCGGATGTTCGAATCACTCGCACCATGCTGGCGTCGATTGCGAATTTTCGGAAACCCGGGAGCCGCGAGCCGCGAAGAGTCATTGGCGAACCGTCCACCAAGACGCGCCGCCTCATTTCTTCTCGCTGGCATCCGCCAGCCGCCCGGTCAAAACTCGCAATCTCGGACCTCCAGACGCCGATCGTCTCCGCGCTGGTTGGCTCCGGCCGGGATCACGGACGGGTCCACGTCGACCATCCGTCCCCGACGCTGACTTGCTCTGCTGTATTGTCCGGGTCGTTCGGTTCCACTGACAACGCGCCGCCGACGTCCGGTCGGCTCCGCCTCACACCGCTCATTCATCGCGGCACCCGCGCCGCGGAAAGGACCGCATCGATGTCCCAGACCCATCGTCCGAGCCCGCAGAAGGGGTTCACCATTGTCGAGCTGCTCGTCGTCATCTCGATCATCGCGTTGCTCATCGCGATCCTCTTGCCCGCGATCGGCAAGGCCCGCGATGCGGCGCTCGTGACCCAGAGCCTCGGAAACCTCCGCAACATGAGCGCGGCCAACGCCGCCTACGGCGCAGACTGGAACGACCGCCAGTGGACCGCCTGCCCCGACGACGCAGGACTCGTCAACGGCAACTGCACCACCTACGTCACCACCATCGCGTGTCCGCCGCAGTTCATGCTCGGCTGGGCCGGCACCGGCGCGATGTGGGGCTACTTCCTCGGCGGCGGACTCTGCTCCGCGTTCCCGGGCACCTGCGGCGAGAACTGGTCGGTCTACAAGCCCATCACCTTCGGTGGTGCCGACGAGAAGTTCGGTTCGTTCCGTCTCCCGAACTGCAAGTCGTTCGCCGGCTACGTGAACAACAAGTTCTACGACCCCGTCTTCTGGGCGCCGAAGGACAAGATCAACCTCAACATCGCTGAGAAGTACTTCTCGCTCCCCGACCAGTTCACCACGAACGGTCAGGAGATCGCCTTCAGCACCTACTGCTTCAGCCCCGCGGCGATGTGGTCCACGGAGACCTTCTCCGACAAGGGCTTCAAGAACCCGGACACCATGGCTGGCGGCTATCGCAGCCCGGCCACCGGTCAGGCTCGCTACCCCGACCTCAAGACCCGCATGATCGAGCACTCGTGGCTCCAGAACGCGGAGTCGCAGGTCAACCCGAACTTCGCCGGCGGCAACGAGCCCTGGTACTTCAACCACGGCTACAACTCGGCTCCCGCCACCCTCTTCTTTGACGGTCACGTCGGCATCATGAGCGTCGCCGACGCCATGGAGAGCGACTCCCGCGCGAAGCAGGCGAACGCGGCCACCTCAGGACTCGCTGAAAAGGGCCTCTGGCACCGTCAGCCCTACGGCGCCGACGGCTACTACGGCGCTCAGAGCTACGACTTCCTCGTCGACAGCTCGTATCACATCCTCACGACCAACGGCATCCTCGGCCGCGACACCATCGGCGCGAAGTAAGCGCCGCGGTCTCGGCTGACGCCTCCGACATTCACATCGCCTTCCAAATGGCGGACCTGCCCCTCGGCAGGTCCGCTTTCGTATTGGCGAAGACCGCACAGCTCGCGACAACTCCCCTTCGAGCGCGCGTGTTCAGGTCGGCGCCGCACGACAAGCGCCGCGAAGTCAGCGATCTCACCACAACCGTTCCGCGGAATCCGGCGCCCGACGCCACGAACAAGCCACCACTCGGCGGCGAGCATCGGGTCAGATTGGACGAGATTACAACTTGCGACTTGCCTGCCGTCTGGAACCAGTGGCACAATGGCAGAGCCGACGGCGACCACGCCGCCCCACACGCTGCAGGTTCGGCATCATGTCTTGGGACCTGCCTCAGACGGAGTTTTCTCCGTCCGCTTGGGATTCGGATCGCGAGTCGAAGGAGTGCGATGCTCGCCACGTCGGCACGGTCGCCGACACGTTGATGACTCGCACCTGCTTCTTCGCCGCGGACGTGTCCACAGCACGCGGCCAGCGCGCCGCATTTAGGAGTGCATGCATGCGCACCCGTCAGTCTCGGTTCGGCTTCACCATCGTTGAGCTGCTCGTCGTCATCTCGATCATCGCGTTGCTCATCGCGATCCTCTTGCCCGCGATCGGCAAGGCCCGCGATGCGGCGCTCGTGACCCAGAGCCTCGGAAACCTCCGCAACATGAGCGCGGCCAACGCCGCCTACGGCGCAGACTGGAACGACCGCCAGTGGACCGCCTGCCCCGACGACGCAGGACTCGTCAACGGCAACTGCACCACCTACGTCACCACCATCGCGTGTCCGCCGCAGTTCATGCTCGGTTGGGCCGGCACCGGCGCGATGTGGGGCTACTTCCTCGGCGGCGGACTCTGCTCCTCGTTCCCGGGCACCTGCGGTCAGAACTGGTCGGTCTACAAGCCGATCGAGTTCGGCACCGCGAACGACAAGTTCGGTGGCTTCCGCATCCCGAACTGCAAGTCGTTCGCCGGCTACGTGAACAACAAGTTCTACGACCCCGTCTTCTGGGCGCCGAAGGACAAGATCAACCTCGCGATCGCTGAGAAATACTTCTCGCTCCCCGACCAGTTCACCACGAACGGTCAGGAAATCTCGTTCAGCACGTACTGCTTCAGCCCGGCCGCGATGTGGTCCACCGAAGTGCTGTCCGACAAGGGCTTCAAGAACCCGGACACCATGGCTGGCGGCTATCGCAGCCCGGCCACCGGTCAGGCTCGCTACCCCGACCTCAAGACCCGCATGATCGAGCACTCGTGGCTCCAGAACGCGGAGTCGCAGGTCAACCCGAACTTCGCCGGCGGCAACGAGCCCTGGTACTTCAACCACGGCTACAACTCGGCTCCCGCCACCCTCTTCTTCGACGGTCACGTCGGCATCATGAGCGTCGCCGACGCCATGGAGAGCGACTCCCGCGCGAAGCAGGCGAACGCGGCCACCTCAGGACTCGCTGAAAAGGGCCTGTGGCATCGTCAACCGTGGGGCGCCGACGGCTACTACGGCGCTCAGAGCTACGACTTCCTCGTCGACACCTCGTACCACATCGTGACGACCAACGGCATCCTCGGCCGCGACACGATCGGCGCGAAGTAATCGCAAAAACCTTCGCCGACTCGTCGCGTGTCGGCATGACGATCTAGGGTCCGCTCGACATCGAGCGGGCCTTTTTTCTTTTTGCCCTGCCTCCCACGCTCGCCAAGGTGCGGCGACGAGTGCGTCGCCGCGCACCGTGGTTTCGAGCGTGCACAATGCCGCAACGCGCGGCAACACGCACACCGTGCGACCGACGAGCCTGCATCGATGATCCTGGGTCAAGCTCCTGCACCATCCGGCGGAATGGGCGGCGGCGCGTTCGGAGCGCTCGGCGGCCTGGTCATGGTCGTCTCGCTCTTCATCTCGATGCGAAAGCAACCGCCGGGTCCCGTCGGCAAGCTCGTGCGCTACGGCGCCACCTCGCCGGAGACCGCGGTGAAGCCGCGCACCGCGAACATCGCTCGCGATCTCGACGTCCGCCCGGGCATCCGACGTCGCCTCATTGTCGAGCTCGAGGACGGGCGCTGCTGGGTCGACACTCGGCGCTTGCGGCGTTTCCAGCTCGTCGTGTCGCTCGCGATCGCGATCGCGCTGGGCCTCTTGGCGGAAGCGGCGTGGCTCTTTCTCCGGTGGATTCACGCGCTCTGATCCGCCACTGGCGGTCGTTACGATCGCACGCATGCCCGACGGTTCCGCTGCGTGGCGCACGTCAACGATGTTCGAGGCCGAACGCATCGGCGCCGTGGCGATCTACTGCAGCGACGGTCGCTACGGCGAGCAGTTCGACGAGTTTCTTCACCGGGCTCTCGGGCTGCCTCGCTACGACCGCCTCGCGATTCCGGGCGGTGCGGCGGCGCTCGCGGGGCATCTCGAGTCGATGCGCGAGGAAGACGCGCTGCGCGAGCAGTTGCGGTTCCTGATCGAGTCGCACTCGCTCGACCGCGTGGTGCTCGTGGCGCACGCGAACTGCGGCTTCTATCTGAAGAAGCTCCACATCGCGTCGAGTCAACTCCGCGCCCGACAGGAAGCGGACCTCGCAGCGGCTGCAGCCGCGGTACGAACGATCGCGCCGCGCGTCGCCGTCGACGCCTACTTCGCCGATCTCGAGGACGGCGCCGTCGTGCTCCATCCGGTCGCGACGTGAAACCAGCGCCGAGCAAAAAGACAGCCGGACGGCACGCAAGGAGCGATGCCGTCCGGCTGGTTGGTTTCGACGTGCCGTCGAGAGCGGATCAGTAGTCCATGTCATCCATGCCGGCGCCCGCGCCAGCGGGGGCCTTGGACTTCTTCTCCTTGATCTCGGTGATAGCGCAGTCGGTCGTGAGCAGCAGACCCGCGATGCTTGCTGCGTTCTGCAGGGCGACGCGCTCGACCTTGGTCGGAACGATGACGCCCGCCTTCACGAGATCCTCGTAGGTGCAGGTCAGCGCGTTGAAGCCGAAGTTGACGTCCTCCGACTCCTCGATGCGCTGCGCGACGATCGAACCGTCGTGGCCGCCGTTCGCGGCGATCTGCTTCGCCGGCGCCGCGAGCGCGCGCCAGATGATGTCGGTGCCGACCTTCTCGTCGCCGGTGAGGCTCTTGCGGAGCTTCTCGAGCGCCTTGCGAGCGCGGAGCACGGCGACGCCGCCGCCCGGAAGAATGCCTTCCTGCACTGCGGCACGGCAAGCGTGCAAAGCGTCCTCGACGCGGGCCTTCTTCTCCTTCATCTCGACTTCGGTCGCGGCGCCGACGTTGATTTGCGCCACGCCGCCGGCGAGCTTCGCGAGCCGCTCCTGGAGCTTCTCGCGGTCGTAGTCGCTCGAGGTGCCGTCGATCTGCGACTTGAGCTGCTCGATGCGGCCCTGGATGTCCTTCGTCTTGCCGGCGCCCTCGACGATCGTGCAGTTGTCCTTGTCGACCGTGATCTTCTTCGCCCGGCCGAGTTCGCCCAAGGTGACGTTCTCGAGCTGGATGCCGAGTTCTTCCATGATCGCGGTCGCGCCGGTGAGGACCGCGATGTCCTCGAGCATCGCCTTGCGACGATCACCGAAGCCCGGCGCCTTGACGGCGCAGACCTTGAGGACGCCGCGGAGCTTGTTTACGACGAGCGTGGCGAGCGCTTCGCCTTCGATCTCCTCGGCGATGATGAGGATGGGCTTGCCGCTCTCGGCGATCTTGCCGAGCACCGGCAGCATGTCCTTCGCAGAGGTGATCTTCTTCTCGTGGACCAGCACGTAGCAGTCCTCGAGGACGCACTCCATCGTGGCCTGGTCGGTCACGAAGTGCGGGCTGAGGTAGCCCTTGTCGAACTGCATGCCTTCAAGCAATTCGACTTCCGTGTCGAGGCTCTTTCCTTCCTCGACCGTGATCACGCCGTCCTTGCCGACCTTGTCCATCGCCTCGGCGATGATCTTGCCGATTTGCATGTCCTGGTTCGCGGAGCACGAGCCGACTTGGGCGATCTCGGTCGAATTCTTCACCGGCTTGGAAAGGCGCTTGAGCTCATCGACGATCGCGTCGACGGCGCGATCGATGCCGCGCTTCACCGCGTTCGCGTTGGCGCCCGCGGTGATGTTCTTCAGACCTTCCTGGTAGATCGCCTCGGCGTAGATCGTCGCGGTGGTGGTGCCGTCGCCGGCGTCCTTCGACGCCTTGCTCGCGACTTCCTTCACCATCTGCGCGCCCATGTTCTCGTACGGGTCGTCGAGCTCGATCTCCTTCGCGACGGTCACGCCGTCCTTCGTCACCGTGGGCGATCCGAACGACTTCTCGAGGATGACGACGCGGCCGCTGGGACCGAGGGTGACCTTCACCGCTTTCGCGAGCTTCTGCACGCCGCGAAGGATTCGCTCGCGAGCGTCGTTGTCATAGGCAATTTGCTTGGCAGCCATTGATGTGTTTCCTTCCAGTGAGTCTCTAGTGATCGAAGCGAATTCGTTCTTGGTAGTCCAGTCCCGCCGGCGATGTCATCCGATCTCGGTCCACGCGACTCGCTCGGCATCGACGATGTACACGTGCGAGCCGTCGGTGACCTTGACGAGGCCGTCGGCCTCTTCGGGGATGAGCAGCGCCTTCTTCACGATGCACGACGACGCGTGGTCGAACTCGATCCGCAGGTCGCGGAGCCCGTTCAACTCGCGGAACGCCTTGCGCAGCTGATCCGACTGCATCAAATCAGCCTCCGTCCGTCCGGACCTGATAGGCGAGCGCGACGTGCGCCGCTTCAATCCAGATGTGGTTCTGACGCGTCGTGATTCTGATCACGCCGCCGCCTCGCATGTCGTCGATGTCGACGACGTTGCGAATCTCGACGGGCGTCGAGGTGCCGACGATGATGAGGTCGAGCTCCTTGTTGGTGCCCTTCATCTCGTTCAGGATCTTGAGGAGCGGACCTCGTTCCATAGCCGTTGTCCTAGCTGGCGCGATCGGCGAGACGCCGGTGATGCGGACTTACTCGATGACGCCGAGGATGTCTTCCTCGGTCATGATGAGGTACGGGTCGCCGTCGATCTTCACTTCCGTGCCCGAGTACGAGCTGAAGATGATCGAGTCGCCCTTCTTCACCGAGAACGCGATGCGCTGCCCGGTTTCCTTGTTGAGGATGCCGTCGCCGACCGCGATGACCTTGCCCTGCTTCGGCTTGTCCTTGGCGGACTCGGGCAGAAAGATGCCGGAGTCGGTCTTGGTGGCGGCCTCGTCGCGCTTCACGAGGATCTTGTCTCCGAGAGGTCGGACCTTCATGTGTCGAATCTCCTGATCAGTGGGCGAAAGTCGATACGAAAAAGAAAACTGGCCGGCTGCCGATTCAGGCCGCAGGCCAGTGGTCGCGATAGTGGCGCCGCACCACGCGACGCAACACTTCGAGCATGCTCTCAAGACGTACGGGACCGTCGATCACCGCGAACGCTCCGTCGCGCAGCGCGTCGGCGAGGCCGCGGGCGCTGTCGCGGAAGCACGGTTGCGGAGGCCGCACGACGACGGTCGGCGGCGGCTGGTGCAGACGACGGAGGAGTTGCAGCACCCGCGGCCCCGCCGGCACTGAGCGATCACTACCCGTTTCCATGGGAATCGAGAGGTCGACGATCGCGATGTGGACCGGCGCCTTCTGAATGAACTCGGAGGCCTCGACACCCGAGCGGCACCGATGACAATCGATCCCCAACGGGCCAAGCAAGGCTGGTAACTGATCGGCGAAGTCGCCCTCTCGCCACCCTCCGTACGTCACCATCAGGCTCAGCCGTCCGCGCGGGTTCGTACCACCGGTCGAACCTCCGGTTGTGGGCGGCGAATCAGGCGATTGAAGACGAAGGCTCACGGTGGAAAGCGCTCGGCGCGGGGGGAGAAGAGCCGCGGGCAAGGCAACTCCCGTGCCGCTCGGTCCGCTCTCGTGACTCGAACCGATCTGCGACCGGCCGGCGACCCCGCCACGGTTTTGCCGCCCCGCGCCGCGTGCGTCCTCTGTCAGCCGCCGTGACGCTCTGCAGACTGCTGCCAAATTGGCACGGGCGTGGTTTCGCCGTTCCGCGCTTTCGGACGGGCGTCCAACTTGTCGCCTCCCCGCGCGTTCCGAATACTGCCCGCTTCGCTCTGGAGGTCACCATGTCCGTGCTGCGCATTGTCGACGCGCTCAAATCGCCACCCACCGCCGCCAACCACGACGTCACGGTCCAAGGGTGGGTCCGTACTCGCCGCGATTCGAAAGCCGGCGTGTCCTTCGTCGCGCTGACGGACGGTTCGTGCTTCGACACGATCCAACTCGTCGTTCCCGCCGAGCTGCCCAACTACCAGAGCGACGTCCAGCGACTCACCGCGGGTTGTTCGGTCGAAGCCACCGGCGCGCTCGTCGCGAGCCAAGGCAAGGGCCAGGGCATCGAGATGCAGGTGAAGGCGCTGAAGGTCTACGGGTTCGTCGACGATCCGGACACCTATCCGATTCAGCCGAAGCAGCACTCGTTCGAGTACCTGCGCGAGGTCGCGCACCTTCGCTCGCGCACCAACACGTTCGGCGCGATCGCGCGCGTGCGACACACGCTGGCGATGGCGATCCATCGCTTCCTTCACGAGCGCGGCTTCGCGTGGATCCACACGCCGATCATCACGGGTTCGGACTGCGAAGGCGCGGGGCAGATGTTCCGCGTGTCGACCCTTGATCTCATGAACCTGCCGCGCACGCCGGAAGGCAAGGTCGACTTCACGCAGGACTTCTTCGGCAAGGAGTCGCACCTCACCGTGTCGGGCCAGCTCAACGTCGAGACCTGGTGCATGGCGCTTTCCAAGGTCTACACGTTTGGACCGACGTTCCGCGCCGAAAACTCGAACACGAGTCGCCACCTCGCGGAGTTCTGGATGATCGAGCCCGAAATCGCGTTCGCCGACCTGCACGCCGACGCGGATCTCGCCGAGGGCCTGCTGAAGTACATGTACACCGCGCTCCTGACCGAGCGCCCCGACGACATGAAGTTCTTCGCGGAGCGCATCGACAAGGAGTGCGTCACGCGGCTCGAGAAGTTCGTCGCCGCGAAGTTCGAGCGCGTCACCTACACCGAAGCCATCGCGCTGCTCGAGAAGGCGGTCGCGAAGGGACACAAGTTCGAGTACGCGCCGCGCTGGGGCATCGACATGCAGTCCGAGCACGAGCGCTACCTCACCGAGCAGGTGTTCGGGCGACCCGTCGCCGTGATGGACTATCCCAAGGACATCAAGGCCTTCTACATGCGCATGAACGACGACGGCAAGACCGTCGCCGCCATGGACATCCTCGCGCCGGGGATCGGCGAGATCGTCGGCGGGTCGCAGCGCGAGGAGCGTCTCGACATGCTCGACAAGCGCCTTCGCGAGATGAATCTCAACCAAGCCGACTACTGGTGGTATCGGGATCTCCGCCGCTACGGCACCGTGCCGCACGCGGGGTTCGGGCTCGGCTTCGAGCGCGCGATCATCTACGCCACCGGCATGCAGAACATTCGCGACGTGATTCCCTTTCCGCGCAGCCCGAAGAACTGCGAGTTCTGAGATCCACCATGCAATGCAACATCGACGCGAAGGGAAAGCTCGTTCGTCTCTTCGGCGGCATCGTCATCGACGCCGTCGGCGTGACGCTGCTCGCGCTCTGGCTGCTGGGGATCCTGCCAACCTGGGCCGCGGTGGTCGGTGGCATCGCGACGATCTCGGGCGCTTTCATGATCTTCGAGGGCGCCGCGGGCTGGTGCGCACTGCGGGCGATGGGAATGAAGACGCCGCTTTGATGCGGGAGTGGCCGAACGTTTCGCGCCACTGAACTCGGACCGAAACATGCCGCGCGCTCTCTCGACCATCTGGTCGCTCACGGAGGGACATCGCCTGCGCTACGGCGCCGCGATGGGCGCGCTCGTCGCCGCGGCGGCGCTCGGCTATCTCGTGCCGCTCGTGCCGCAGGCGGTCCTCGACGGCGTGCTCATCGACGGCGGCGAGCACGCGTCGGAGTTCACGCACCGGGTCGTCAACGTCTTGGGCGGCGCGGCGTTCGTGCGCGATCACCTTTGGGTCGCCGGCGCGGCGATGGTCGCGATCGCCGCGTTGACCGGAGTGCTCACGCACGTGCGGACGCGGCTCGCCGCGTCCGCGAGCGAGGCCGTCGCGAAGGCCCTGCGCGATCGACTCTACGACCACCTGCAGCGGCTGCCGTGCGCCGTGCTCGATCGACGCGAATCCGGCGATCTGCTGCAGCGCTGCACGTCTGATGTCGAGACGCTCCGCGCGTTCCTCGCGAGTCAGGTGGTCGAGGTCGGCCGCGCGGTCGTGATGCTCGTCGCGCCGGTCCCGTTCATCGTGCTCCTCGACTGGCGCATGGCGATCGCGTCGGTGGCGATCGTGCCGTTCATCGTCACGTACTCGCTGGTCTTCTTCCGTCGGATGCGCCCGGTGTTCCTTGAGAAGGAAGCCGCCGAAGGCAAGATGACGTCGACGATCACCGAGAACCTCACGGGCATCCGCGTCGTGCGGTCGTTCGCGCGGCAGGAGTTCGAGAAGCAGAAGTTCGCGGCGACCAGCGGGACGTACCGCGACGCCGACATGCGGCTGTTCCGCCTGCTCGCGACGTACTGGGCGACCTCCGACATGCTCTGCTTCCTGCAGCAGATCATCGTCGTGGTCACCGGACTCGTGCTGCTGATGCGCGGGGCGATCACGACCGGCGAGTACTACTACTGCATCACCGCGGTGACGATGTTCATCTGGCCGGTGCGCATGATGGGACGAATCCTCGCCGACCTCGGCAAGGCGCTCGTCGCCATCGAGCGCGTCCGCGAGATCCTCGACACGCCGGACGAGCACGCCGACGAACGCGGCGAGCCCGCGGAGCTTCGCTCGCACGCCGCCGAGGAAGGCGGCGCGGAGATCGTCTTCGACGAGGTCACGTTCCGGTTCGCGCGCGAAGAGAGCGCGGCGCCGGTGCTCGACCGCGTCTCGTTCCGCGTGCCCGCGGGCACGACGCTCGGCATCGTGGGCCCGTCCGGCGCCGGCAAGAGCACGATCGCCCAACTGCTGCTTCGTCTCTACGACTATCAGGGCGGGTCGATCACGATCGACGGCCGCGAGCTGCGCGACATCCCGCGCCGCGAGGTGCGCGGCATGCTCGGCATCGTGATGCAGCAGCCCTTCCTGTATTCGAAGACGCTGCGCGACAACATCCTGATCTCCGCGGCCGGACACCTCGACGACGAGGACGCGATGCACCACGCGGCCTCGATCGCCAGCGTCCACGAAGCGATCGAGGAATTCCCGCAGCGCTACGAGACGCTCGTCGGGGAGCGAGGCATCACGCTCTCGGGAGGGCAGCGCCAGCGGGTGGCGATCGCGCGATCGCTGATGCAGGATCCGCGCATCCTGATCCTCGACGACGCCCTGTCGGCCGTGGACACGCACACCGAGGCCGAGATCCTCTCGGGCTTCCGCTCGCGCGACGCGAAGCACACCACGATCGTCGTCGCGCACCGGCTCTCGACGCTCATGCACGCTGATCTCATCGTCGTGCTCGATCGCGGACGCGTGGTGCAACGCGGCACGCACGACGAACTCGTGGCGCAGCCCGGGATGTACCGGACGCTGTGGGAGATCCAGACGAACGTGGACGAGCTCGACGAGCCGTCGACCACCGCCGCGCGAGGTGACGCGTGAGCACGATGCACCTCGACGACGAGTTCAAGGGGCGATTCGATCCCCGCGTGTGGCGGAGCCTGCTCGGTTACCTCCGCAACTACCGATGGGCGGCAGCGCGGCTCGCGCTCGGCGGCGCGACGATCGCCGCGGCCGAGGGCTATCTGCCGGTGCTGAACGGCCGGATGATCGACATCGCGACGCAGGAGCGCACCTTCGCGTCGCTCGCTCCGCTGCTCGCGCTGTACACGATCCTCTTCGCGATCTTCGCGGCGTGCGTGTGGCTCTTCATCAAGGCCGCGGGCGAACTCGCGACGGGCATGGGATTCGATCTTCGGCGCGACGCCTTCGCGAAGCTCCAGGACCTCTCGTTCTCGTTCTTCGACGCGCGCCCCGTGGGTTGGCTCACCTCGCGACTCACGAGCGATTGCGCCCGCGTGGCGAACATCCTGCCGTGGGTCATCCTCGACCTCTTCTGGGGCACGCTGCTGCTCTGCGTCGTGGTCGTCGCGATGTTCTGGATCGACTGGCGGCTCGCGCTGGCGACGTGCTCGATCGTGCCGTTCCTGGCCGCGACGAGCGTCGTGTTCCAGCGCGTGATGCTCCAATCGAGTCGCCAGTCCCGGCGGACGAACTCGGCGATGACCGCGAGCTTCAACGAGGCGCTGCTCGGCGTGCGCACGACGAAGACGCTCGTGCGCGAGGAACGCAACCTCGAGGAGTTCGCGCGTCTCTCGAGCGAGATGCGCCGCTGGATGCTGAAGAACGCGATCCAGAGCTCCATCTACCTGCCGCTCGTGATGACGATCGGTTCGGTGGGCGCCGCGATCGCGCTCGGGCGCGGTGGAGCTGCGATGCTCGGAGGTTACGGCCTGAGCATCGGGAAGCTAGTGAGCTTCATGCAGTTCGCCGTCCTCTTCCAGCATCCGATCCAGGAACTCGCGCAGCGATTCGCCGACATCCTGAACGCGTCGAGCGCCGCGGAGCGCGTCACGTCGCTGCTCGCGACGGAGCCGCAGATCAAGGACGGCCCCGGCGCCACGATCGGCCCGTCGAGGATCCGCGAGATCCGCTTCGACCACGTCTCGTTCGGCTACAAGCCCGACGTGCCGGTGCTGCACGACTTCTGCCTGACGGTGCGCGAAGGTCAGACCATCGCACTCGTCGGCGCGACCGGCGGCGGAAAGTCCACCATCGTGTCGCTCGCGGCGCGGTTCTACGAACCCACGAGCGGTCGAATCCTGCTCGACGGCGTCGACTACCGCGAGCGATCGCTGCACTGGCTCCAATCCAACCTCGGCGTCGTGCAGCAGTCGCCGCACCTCTTCTCCGGTTCGATCCGCGAAAACATCCGCTACGGCAAGCTCGACGCGACGGACGTCGAGATCGAGGCGGCCGCGAAGCGGGTCAACGCCGACGAGATGATCCGCTCGCTCGAGAACGGCTACGAGTTCCAGGTCGGCGAGTGCGGCGACCGCCTGTCCACCGGGCAGCGGCAGCTCGTCGCACTTGCCCGCGCGGTCCTGCGCGACCCGCAGATCTTCATCATGGACGAGGCGACGTCGTCGGTCGACACCGCGACGGAGCGGCTCATTCAAGGTGGCATCGAAGAGGTCCTCCGCGCCCGCATCGCGTTCGTGATCGCGCATCGGCTCTCCACGATTCGTCGCGCCGACGTCATCGTGGTCATCGACTCGGGGCGCATCGTCGAGCAAGGCGGACACAAGGAGCTCATCGCCCGACGCGGACGCTACTTCGAGCTCTACACGCACCAGTACGCCGCCGAGCGCGAGGCGGCGCTCTTCGGCGCGCCGAGTGAGTCGCCGCGCGCATAGCGCCGCGCAGCGACTCGCGATACGCTTGCGACCGCATGCTGTCGTTGATCGCACGCCGCCTGCTCATCGCGCCGCTGATCGTGCTCGTGATCTACACGATCACGTTCGCACTCGCGTGGCTGGTTCCGGGCGATCCGCTGCGCCAGAACGACGGTCGACAACCGCCGCCCGAGATCCTCGCGGCGATGCACAAGCAGTATCAGCTCGACGATCCCGTCGGCTTCTACTTCAGCTATCTCGGCCGCGCGACCGGCGTCTCGTGGCTGCTCGGAAAGTCCGACGTGCCGTTCGACCTCGGACCCAGTCTCCGCCATCGCGACTGGTCGGTGAACGAGATTCTCGCGACCGGGCTTCCGGTGTCGATCACGCTCGGTCTCAGCGCGATCCTGCTCGCGCTGGCCATCGGCCTGACCGCGGGCGTGGTCGGCGGACTGCGCCCGAACGGTCCGGCCGATCTTCTTGCGCAACTCGTCGCGCTCGCGGGCATCAGCCTGCCGTCCTTCGTCATCGGCGCGGCGGTGCTCATGCTGTTCGCGGCGCGACTGCGCTGGTTCCCCGTGGGCGGCTGGGGCGGCGTCTCGTACGTCGTGCTGCCGGCGCTGACGCTGTCGCTGCCGTACGCCGCGTACATCGCGCGGCTGGTTCGCTACGGCATGCTCGAGCAGATGAACTCGGACTACGCCCGCACCGCGCGGGCGAAGGGTCTCTCGCGGCGCCAGGTCGCGGTGCGCCACGTCCTGAAGAACGCGTTCCTTCCCGTGCTCAGCTACCTCGGCCCGGCCGCGGCGACGGCGATGACCGGATCGTTCGTCGTCGAAAAGGTGTTTGCGGTCCCGGGCATCGGTCAGCATTTCGTCGACGCGGTCACGGGCAAGGACATCACGCTCATCATGGGCGTGGTGCTCGTGTATTCGACGATGCTGATCCTCTTCAACCTGGTCGTCGACGTGCTCTATTCGTTCGTCGACCCGCGCATCGAGACGCGCTGACGATCACGACGCGGCCGCGGGCGGCGTGATCCGGGCCTTGAGCTTCTCGAGGATCTCGCGCTCCATCTGCTCGTCGCGCTGCACCGGAGTCCAGATGCTTCGATTGCGCGTGGTGCGGTCGTCGGTGGAGCGTTCCTTGAGCGCGTCGGTGGAGACGCTCGTCTGCGTGAAGGTCCACGGCGAGCGCTGAAGCCCGGGGACAAACGCCCGCTCGAGAAACACCCAGACGCGAAGCTCGATCGGGCCGTCGTAGGTTCGCATGTCGACCGCACCGTTCGCGTCGCTCGGCACCGACCCGGGCGTCCTCCGTCCTTCCAACGGCGCGTCCTCCGGAATCGCGGTTGGGCGGAAGCCCGCCGGGACGAACTCGAATCGGGCGCGGCGCCGCTGAAACGTGATGGTGCTCTCGACCGCGCCTTCGAGCCCCTGATGCCAGTCCCACGGTTCCAGCACCGAACCCGCGACGTTCGGTCGCGTCTCGATCACGCCGCCGTCGCGATCGCGCAACTCGGTCGGCAAGCCTTCATCGCTCGCGAGTTCGACGGCCGCGTCGAACGCCTGCTCGTACTGCGCTCGCGTCAGCGCGAGCACCGAGGGCGCTTGCGATACGGACTTGGAGCACGCGGTCACGCAGACGGCGTATCCGACAAGCAAGGGAAAGACCGCACGAAAGGCGTTCATTCGGCGGCGAGTGTATCGGACCGCGTGAGGCACGCAGGATCGGGCCAGTCGGATCGAGTTGACCGCGGAATCACACGCTGCAATCGCGATTGCACGCAACGCTTGACCGCTCTGATGCGGAGTCTAAGGTACTGGACTCGCGTGCATCGAGGAGATGGTGCAGAGCGCAGCGACGCGTCGCGACGCGCCGTGGCGCTCTTCTGAGCAGGATCGGGCCCGACGATCACGCGGCAAGGAGGCGATCGTCAGTGTCTTCTCAAAAGCAATATCCGCGCGGCACGCGCATGGTCCGCATCGGCGCTGTGGCCGGTGTCGGCGCGCTGGCGCTGGGCTTCTTCATCACGAGCGCCGTCGCCGGCGGACGCGGAGGGCGCGGCAATCAGGTGCAGGTCCCGACCACGGCGGCTGATCTCTTCCTTCCCGGAACGCAGCCGAATCCGAATCCGCTGGAGCTCGAGCCCGTCGCGGCATCGGGCAACTGCACGTTCTGCCACTCGGAGTATTCCGCGGCCACCGCGCCGTTCGACACCTGGGCCGTGAGCCTGATGGGACAGTCGACACGCGACCCTATCTGGCAAGCCGCGCTCACCATCGCGAATCAGGACGCGAACGCCTCGGGGCAGTTCTGCATTCGCTGCCACTCGCCGACGGCGTGGCTCGCCGACAAGGCGTCGACCGGCACGCTGACCGAGTTCACGCTCGACGACTTCGACGGCATCAACTGCGACTTCTGCCACCGCGCGGTCAACCCCGTGCTCGGTTCCAACAGCGCCATCGGATATCCCGGCGATCCGCCCGAGCCCGACGTTCCGATCCTGTCCGAGCTTGCGAAGCAGGGCCTGATCCCGACCGGCGCCGGCAACGGTCGATACATCGTCGACCCCATCAGCAATCGGCGCGGTCCGCTCGGCGACGTGCCGGACAACCTGCACGGGCTGACCTTGGGCGGCGAGCCGGTGAAGATCATCGAGTCTCCGTTCCACAAGACGGGCGAGTTCTGCGGCCAGTGCCACGACGTGAGCAATCCCGTCTACGTGCGGCAGAAGGACGGCACGTACGCGCTCGGACGGTTGAACGAACCGCACCCCACGCAGATCCCGAACGACATGTTCCCCGAGCAGCGCACCTACTCGGAGTGGAAGAACAGCGAGTTCGCCACGAAGGGCGTGCAGTTCGCCGACAACCGCTTCGGCGGTCCCGATCATCCGACCGGCGTGATGTCGACGTGCCAAGACTGCCACATGCCGATCAACACCGGCGGCGCGTGCGCGTTCTACGAGTATCCGCCGTTCTTCGAGCGGCCGGTGCCGCAGCACTCCTTCTCCGGCGCGAACACCTGGGTGATTCCGGCAATCCGCCAGGTGCTCGGTGAAGAAGCCGACTACTACGGCCTCACGCAGGAGCGCGTCGATGCGGCCGTCGCGCGGAACGTTCAGATGCTGCGCGACGCCTCGGACATGACGCTGTCGCAGGCAGGATCGAACCTCGTCGTGCGCGTCATCAACCAGACGGGCCACAAGCTGCCGACCGCGTATCCGGAAGGCCGGCGCATGTGGCTGAACGTGAAGTTCTTCGACAAGTCCGATCGGGTGACGAAGGAGATTGGGCAGTACGACTACCAGTCGGCCGAGCTCGACACGCGAGGCGTGAAGATGTGGGAAGCCATCCACGTCGTCTCGCCCGACGTCGCGAAGCTCATCGGGCTACCGGCATACGCGACCAATCACCTCGTCCTCAGCAACCTGAAGCTGAAGGACAACCGCATTCCGCCGCGCGGCTTCACCAACGCGGCGTATCAGGCGTTCGGCGGTCCGCCGATCGGCGCGACGTACGCGGACGGCCAGTACTGGGACGACACGACGTTCACGATTCCGAAGGGCGCGACCCGCGCCGTGGTGACGCTGTACTTCCAGACAACCACGAAGGAGTACATCGACTTCCTCCGCGAGTCGAACAAGACCGACAACACCGGCGAGGTCGCATACAGCCTCTGGCTCGATCACGGCAAGTCGGCGCCCGTCGACATGGACTCGCAGGAGATCACGTTCTCGAAGTCGATCGTCGGCGACCTGAACGGAGACGGCCACGTCAACGCGGCAGACCTCGGCATCCTGTTGGGCAACTGGGGCGGGCGCGGACTCGGCGACCTCGACGGCAACGGCATCGTCGGCGCCACCGACCTCGGACTCCTGCTCGGAGCGTGGACCGGCTAATACGAATTCGAGCGCTCCGTAGTGCCCTCCGGGCGCACACTCGCTCTGGCCTTTTCGCCGTCTCGTGAGATCGTGGAGCGTGTGGAGCAAATACGATTCGTATAACACCACGGCCCTCGCCGAACCGAACGCGAATCAGTTCGTGCCGGCCAGGCGGCGCACGGTCATCATGAACGTGCGCTTCATGTTGGTGTGCAGCGCGAACACGATGCCCACGTAGCCGATCGCCGCGACCGCGGTGCCGATCACGAGGCTCACGCGCGCCGAAGGCAAGTCGCCGAGGCTGCCCGCCATGACCAAGTCGGGCGCGATCGACGCGACCGCCAAGTTCACCGGACTGAGCGCGTTCAGGACCGCGCCGAGATACGGCACGTTGTTGCCGGTCGCAGTCGCGCAGAGCCCGAGCACTCCGCCGATCAGCACGACGATGCCGAACGCGGCGATGACCGAGCCGATCGTTCCCTTGCTCTTGATCGACCAGCCGAGACCGATCATCACGCACAGCGACACGAACGCGACCAGCACGATCGGAACGAGCAGCGCGCCCTCGACGAGCATCACCGGCAGGTTCACGGTGTTCGTCCCGATCATCTTCGAGATGACCAGGTTCTTGTTGTGGAAGCCGATCAGGACGTAGAGCGACGCGAGTCCCATCGAGACGAACGGCACGAGCATCATCGGCAGCAGGTATTGCACCAGGCCCTGCAGCTTTCCGGCGATGTAGGGGCCGGGCTGGATCGGCGTCGTCAGCAGAAGATCGAGCGTGCCGTCCTCGCGTTCGCGACTGACCGCGACGCCGCTGAGGTTGATCGCCGTCAGGACGACGATCACGATCTCGGCCACCACGATCGTCACCATCGTGAGCTGGAACGTCTGCGGCGAGATGATCGCGCGGTGGAAGAGGAAGATGACCACGAGGGCCGCGACCGCACCGGCGAGCACGAAGAGCCAGCGTCCCATTCGACCGAGAAGCGAGTCGGCGCGGCTCGTACGCTCGCGCCACGCGATCGGGTTATGGCCGACGGTGCGCAGCGTGCGCTGCCCGGTCGCCGACACGCGCCCGAACAGGCGCTTGTGCCACGGGATCGTCGCGCCGCGCGTGCCGATCACCCGGAGTCTCACCGTCGACCAGCCCACCATGAAGAGCGAGATGAGGGCACAGCTCCAGCAGAAGCTCGCGACGGGTCGACCGATCCACACCCGCGCGAGCCAACCGCTGCCGTCGGCCGACACGTCGGGAATGACGTACGTGTTGGCCATGAGCAGGCTCTCGAGCGCGAGGAACGGATTCGCCGCCGTGAGCCATGTCGTGTAGTAAGCGCCGGTGCCGACCGAGACAGGCTGTCCCCATCGGACCACGAGATCGAGCGCGTAGGTCACGAACAGGTACATCACCACCGTGATGTAGAAGAGGAAGACCGCGCGCTTGCCCGCCGAGCGCGTCACGCTGAGCGTCACCGCGATCGCGGCGACGAGGAGCGCGCTACAGGCGGCGATCGCGTACGAGAGGAAGATCGACTCGCTGGGGACGCCGCCGAAGAATTGCGTCGTCGCGAAAAGCGGCAGTGTCGACAGCAGGAGCGCGAGCACGAAGAAGAGTCGCCCGAAGAGCGTGCCGAGCACGATCTGCAGGTTCGAGAGCGGCGTGGTCAGCAGGATGTCCCACGTGCGCGGGCTCGACTCCTGGGCGATCGCCCCTGCCATGAAGACCGGAGTGAGGAGGCACAGCAAGCCGACCTGGCCGAACGAGATCACCGTGAACGCACTCGCGCCGCGCTGGGCCAGTTGCTTCATGGTCGTCGCGGGACCGAACAACGCGAACAGGAGGATCAGCATCATCACGGCCAGGTATCCGGACCGGATGTAGAGGTGACGCAGCCGGCGCGAGCCGCCGTGGACGAGCCGCACGACGATCGGATTGGTGGGCAGAAGCCGCGAGACCCAGACGAGAAAGGGTGGCATGCGCTGATCGGGCCTTCAAGAGGTCGACGAGGTCGGCAGATCCTAAACGCCTTTCCCGCGCAAAGCGGGTTGGACTCTGCGGCGGCGAGACACGCTACCTTGACACCCGACCCGCAGGCCAGCCATACTGAACTTTCACTCGGGTCGGCTTCGACCACGTTGGTCGCCGATTCGGGGTTTTTTCCGGTTCGTATCCCCGCCGTTCCGCGGCCCATGCCCAACAGCTCGACGAGTTGCGGGCGCGTGTGCTCGCGGCGAAGGACGACCGCTCTTCGTACCTCATCGCCGGAAGGTTTCCTAGTCCAGACGACGGTGCAGGTACCGCGGGTTCGATTCGAAGCTCGCTTCAAGAGCTTCGCGAACCCCGCGATAGATTGACGTACGACCAGCCGGCCCTTCTCCGAACGCACTGCGCCCTTCGTTTCCGACGGATGTGCATGGAGCTCCTTCACCCAAGTCATCGATCGCTGGTTGACCTGCGACCGGGCATCGCCCGACGCCGCGGCTCCCGGCCCGTTCCACAGCGGCTCTGCCGACCAGACCTCGGCATCCGCGCGGACTTGGGCTCACTTCACGGCTGAACGAACGTCAATTGCGGTCCCACCCCTCGGCGGTCCCCATCGGAGCGACGTCGGTTTCGGCGTCACCGAGTCGGACGAACCGTTCGCGGAGGTGTCCCCTTGTCGACTCTTCTGGCCACGGCCGCCCCACCCGTCGGAGGCTTCAACGCACTGTTCACGCCGCTGGGCATCAGTGCTCTTCTCGTTCTTCACCTGCTCGGCGTCGCGGTCGGCTACTTCGTCGTCTCACAGGTCTTCGGCCGCAGCCTTCGTCGCGCCCGCGCCGACGCCGAACTCCTCCGCCAAACCGCGCGGGCGGAAGGCGAGGCTCGAGCCAAGGAAGCCGAGCTTGAAGCCGAGAAGCGGATCTCCGAGCGGCGGGCCCAGTTCGACCGCGAGATCGCCGAGGCCCTCGCCGGCATCAAGGAAAGCCAGTCTCGAGCCACCAGGCGGGAAGAGACGCTCGATCGGAAGCTCGAGTCGATCAACCAGCGCGAAAGCAAGATCGAGCAGCGTGAGACCCGAACCCGCAAGCTCGAGGAGGACGCCGAACGCGACGCCCGCGAGGCCGAATCGCTGCGCGAGCAGATGAGGTCGGAACTCGGCCGGGTCGCCGAGCTCACCCGCGACGAGGCCCGCGAACTCTACATGGCGGAGATCCGCATCGAGTCCGAACACGAGGCGAACGCACTCACGCAGCGCATCCTCGAGGAGGCCGAGCGAAGCGCCCGCGACCGCGCCCGGGAGATCACGCTCATGGCGATCCAACGGTTCGCCGCGGAGCATGTCGCCGACTCCACCGTGCGCACCATCAAGATCCCGTCCGACGACATGAAGGGCCGCATCATCGGCCGCGAGGGTCGCAACATCCGCGCGATCGAAAAGGCGACCGGCGTCGACATCCTCGTCGACGACACGCCGGGCGTGATCAGCGTCTCGTGCTTCGACCGCGTGCGTCAGGCGATCGCCGCCGAGGCTCTTCAAAAGCTCGTCGCCGACGGTCGCGTGCACCCGACACGGGTCGAGGAGATCGTCGAGCAGACGCGCCGCGACATCCACGAACGGATCAACAAGTACGGCAACGAAGCGGTCATCGAGGCCAACATCCGCGGCCTGCACGCGAAGGTCATCGAAGCGATGGGCAAGCTGCACTTCCGGACGAGCTACGGCCAGAACGTGCTGCGGCACTCGATCGAGGTCGCGTTCCTGTCGCAGATCATCGCGGACCAGCTCGGGCTCAACGGCCAGGTCGCGCGCCGCGCCGGCTTCCTCCACGACATCGGCAAGGCGATGGACCACGAGATGGAAGGCGGCCATCCGGCGATCGGCATGGAGTTCCTGCGCAAGTACGGCGAGAAGAGCGAGCCGGTCCTGAATGCCGTCGGCGGACACCACGGCGACATTCCCGCGACGACGCCCTACACGCCGATCGTCATGGCCGCGGACGCGATCTCGGGCGCTCGGCCCGGCGCGCGGCGCGAGTCGATGGAGATGTACATCAAGCGCCTCGAGCAGCTCGAGGCGATCGCCAAGGAGCATCCCGCGATCCAGGAGGCGTACGCGATCCAGGCCGGGCGCGAAGTGCGCGTGATCGTCGATGCGAAGCGCGTCGACGACGTCGAGACGTTCGCCATCGCCCGTACGATCGCCGAGCGCGTCGAGAAGGAAATGACGTTCCCCGGTGAGATCAAGGTGACGGTGTTGCGCGAAGTGCGAGCGGAAGCCACGGCACGGTGAGCCACGCTTCGTGACAGCCCGACTCCCAGGCGATCCGACGCCCCGCATGTGGCTGCACCTCGGCATCGCCGCGGGCGCGTATGTCGTCGTCGAAGCCCTCGCGGTCGTCGTGCTATGGCGCACGTTGACCGCAGGGGTTCCGCGCGCCCTCGGGATTGCCATCGCCGCGGCCATCGGCGCGCTCGTATTGCTGGTTGTGCTGCTCTGGCTCGCGTGGACCGGGAGAAACGCGCTCGCGACGTTTGCCGAGAACCACCATGGCGAGGTGTGTCCGTTCTGCCGGCGCCGCCCAAAGCTCGAACCGGGCGACGAGCGCTGTTGCGCGCGGGCGCCGCGCGGCTGGACCCGCGAGCAGTACGTCGAGTACTGGACGCTTGCTCGCAAGTCGCTCTTCTCCGCCAACCTCCTGTTGCGGTCAGGCAACCCCACGCCGCGCGCCGTCACGCTCGTGCCGGCCGTGTTCATCGTCATCGGTGCGGCATTCATGGGTTCGCTCGCCGTGTGGCGCGGCGACGTCTTCGGCGGCGTCGTGTCCGGGCTGCGATACCTCGCGTTCTTCGGCGGATTCACCGTTCTGATGCGCGGAATCAATGTGCGACGCAGCGATCGCCCTCGATGCGTTCGCTGCGGCTACGAGCAAGCGCCCGACGCCGAATCGACGCACTGCCCCGAGTGCGGCTTCTTCTGGCGACGAGCCGGTGGCACGACGCGCACGATGTTCGTGCGCGACGGGCGCTTCATCGCGCTCGGTGCCGTGATGATCGTGCTTGCCGCTGCAAGCTGGATCAACAGCCTCACGGGCGGAACGTCGTTCGCGCGCCGGCTTCAGCCGACCAGTTCGCTCATCGCGAGCGCCGGCGCGGGCATCGCGTCGGGCAACGAGATCTGGAACGAGATCGCGGTGCGCACACTGACATTGCAAGAAGAGCGGGCGCTCTGCGATCGGCTGCTCGACGCGCGGCACAGCAACCCGCTCCTGTTCGGCCCGCCCAGCAACTGGATGAACGCGTACTTCGCTGCGGGCAAAGCCACGCCCGAGCAGATCCATCGCCTCCGCGCCGAGGCTTTCGGCGCGCGGCTCGAAGCGCCGTCGCAAGCGCGCGTCGGCGAGAGCGTGCGCGTGACGGTTCGTGGCAGCCACCGCGAGGAGTTCCTCCCTCCCGCGAACGGCGTGACCGTGCATGTCGGTGGACAGTGGTTCGCCGACGAGTCGACCGCGCCACGGCCGACGACCGGCCAGCCCGGCTATTGGACGCTTGACATCGCCAACGGCCGCAGCGTCCCCGTTGCCAGCGTGACGTCCAGTCGCGCCGGGTCGCGCGAGATCGTCGTCCGGCTGTGGTTCATCGCCCGCTCGTACGGCCATCTCGCCGAGCCCGTCGACTGGAACGACGACGGCACGCCGATCCTCCCCGCCGATGGACTCTGGGCCGAGTCGATCGACGTGCGCGCGCCGATCACGATCGTCGAGTGATCTCGATATCGTGAAGCGAGAGACTCGGGCGAGTCCGCACGCATGGCACGAATCGAGCCACCGCCAATCCTTCCGCCGACGGCGCCGCCGATCGAACCGGTGCGCGTCGCGACGATTCCTCCGGAAGTGACGGATCGGCGCATCTTTGCCGGCGTCCTCGCGATCGTCCTCGGATGGCTCGGCGTGCACAAGTTCGTGCTTGGACGCACTGGTACGGGCGTGATCATGCTGATCCTCACGATCACGGTGGTCGGCTATCCGTTCATGCACCTCATCAGCATCATCGAGGGCATCCTGTACCTCACCCGCAGCGACGAGGAGTTCTACCGAACGTACATCGTCGGCACGAAGCGGTGGTTCTGACTCAGGCCGCACTGGCCGAGAGGAACATTCATGCGAGCAATCGCGGTTGTCTTGGTGTGCCTGACGCTGGCCCTGGTCGCCGCGGCTGCGCGCGGCCAAGGCGCCTATGACATCGCCCCGGACCCGATCGCGCTGGCGGAGCTGCGCTTGGGCATCGCGTCGCGCGTCGCGACGCCGATCAGCGAGGACGACTGGCTCGCCATCGAGCAGGCACACGATGCGTACCTCGCGTCGATGCGCGAGCTGCGCGACGGCTCGATCGCCGCGGCGCTCGACGCACTCGCGCCGATCACGGCGAATCCGTGGGCGCACCCGGACGAGATGCGCGACGTGCTCCGTAGGGGAGACTCGATCGCGGACCGGATCGCCGCCGCCGACAACGCGCTGTTCGACGCCGTACTTGTCCGCTTGGGCGAGGCCTGCCAACCGGCGATTCAGAGCCTGCGCGATCGGCGGTCTGCGACGCGCTCCGCCAACACGCTGCGACGCATCGTGTGGCTCAACGAGCGCGTCGATCTCGCGGATCCGTTCTGGACCGCGACGCTGCTGTCGCCCGAGGAGCGCGAGCGCATCGCGCCGCTCATCCAAGCGTTCGAGGCGCGGCAGGCGGCACTCCTCCGAAGCGTGCTCGATACGGCGCTGCGCCGACAACTGCGCATCGTCGAAGTGAGCAAGGCCGCGCCACTCGACTTCAACGATCGCGAGGCGTGGGCGATCAACAAGACACGGTGGGATCGCGAGCGCGCGGAACACCCAGAGCATGAGAAGGCGATCGAGAAACTGCACGAGGCGCAGCAGCAATTCCGTTCCAGCGTCCTCCGCGAGGTGTCCTTCGATGCCCGTCGCGAGATCATCGCGCGGCTCGACGACCGCAAGGACGACTTCTACCAGCTGCGCACGCCGATCGTCGAGCGCTGGTTCCGCGCCGCCCTGCGCTCGCGAGCCTTGTCCGCGGAGACCAGGGCCGCGTTGCGCGAGCAGTACCAACGGTGGGCTGAGGCCGACGAGAAGCTCCTCGATGCGTATCGCGCCGACCCGGGCAAGGTCGACGCGACCGGCGACACTCGCTTCACTCGGGCGCAGGAGACCAACTCGGCGCGCGACGAGTGCGCCGCAAAGGCGTTCACTGAGCTGCGCCCGCTGCTGCCGAAGGAGCTCGGCGAGCGAGTTGCGCAGTTGGTATTCGACACCGACCCGTTCGACGGCCACGCTCCCGAGGACGCCGACCCGTCCGGCGACGCGCCGCTCGTGCGCCGCGTGGGCTCGATCGGAGGCAGCGGCCAAGAGAACATCGCTCGATATCGCATGCAGTGGAACCTGCGGCCGCTCGAAGACGCACTGCTGACCGCGAGGCTCGTCGACGCGACGCCCGAGGAGCGAACGACGATCGCCGCGATTGTCGCCGATGCCAAGGACGCGTGGATCCGCGACGTCGCGCCGCTCGTCACGAAGGCGAGCGGTTTGGACAGCGTGCCGTGGCAGGAGGACGCGCAGGAGGACGCTGTGGCGGAATCGGTGCGGGCGAAACTCGAGGCGCACGAAGCGACGGAAAAGCTCGATCGCGCTACGTTCGACGCGCTCGCGGCAGCGCTACCCGCGACGAGAGCAGGCGCGCTGCGGCTGGCGCGGCTCGAGCGCATGCTGGAAACATGGGCCGATCACGAGAGTCTGATGGCGGCGAACACGGCATGGGAAGTTGAGCTGCTGCCGAACGTCGCGCGCGTCGTCCGCACAACCGCGACTGACGCCTCGGGCCCTGCGGTGGGCCAGGTGCTCGACGTCGAAGGCGACGCGCTTGTGGCGGCCGCGCGGGATCGACGGCGCGACGGCTTCCGGCTGGTGGCCGAGGCCGCGATGCTGATGAACCGCAGCATGAAGGCGCAGTCGGACCAGTCGCCCGAGGGCCAGAAGCGATTCCAAGAAGCGATCGAGCGCGAACGGACCGCGGGCGAGCAGCTCGTCGATCTGCGACGGCGCACGTCAGCGGAGTTCCGCCGCGTGCTCGGCCGCATGCTCGACGCAGCGCCGGAAGCGGAGCGCACGGAGATGAGACTGGCGTATGAGCGCGAGGCGTACCCAGAACTCTTCTTCGATCGCCGGAGCTTTCAGCCATGGTTCGATCGCGCGCTGACCCTTCCGACGCTCGACGACGAGCGGCGGGCACGGCTCAGGGCGATGGCCGACGACTGGTGGCGGCGGCGTGCGGCTCAGCTTTTCGCGTACGTCGACCTCATGCACGCGAAGCCCGCGGCGAAGACGCCCGACCCGAACGGAGAGAGCAATCGCCGACGAGCCCGCGACTTCTTCGAGCGCAACGAGTTGAACACCCGCGCCGTCATCGCGCTTCGCCGGGCGCTGACCGCCGAGGAGCGCGAGCGCATCCGCGGGCTCGACGACTACGAACGTCTGGTCGCCCGCCTGAGCGGTCGGTTCTGGGATGATTGAGTCTGCCGCGCATGCAGTCGCTCACCGACATCAAAGCTCTGCTCGCCGGCCGCGGCATCCGGCCGAAACACCGCTTCGGCCAGAACTTCCTGCACGATCACAACCAGCTCAAGAAGCTCGTTCACGCCGCGAACGTGCAGCCGGGCGAACTGGTGCTCGAGGTCGGGCCGGGGACCGGCACGCTGACCGAGACGCTGCTCGAGGCCGGCGCGAACGTGATCGCCTGCGAGATCGACCCGGACATGCAGGCGATCGTGCGCGAACGGACCGCGGCGTACGCGCCGGATCGCTTTCGACTCGTCGCGGGCGATTGCCTCGACGGAAAGAGATCGCTCAGCGCCGAGCTTGTGACCGCACTCGACAGGCGGCCGTTCGTGCTCGTTGCCAATCTGCCGTACGGCGCGGCGAGTCCGCTCATGGCGGTGCTCGCGAGCAGGTATCCCGAATGCCGCGGCCAGTTCGTCACGGTGCAGAAGGAAGTCGGCGATCGCATTCGCGCCGAGCCGGGGACGCGCGACTACGGACCGCTGACCGTCATCATGCAGTTGTTCGCGACGATTCGAGAGATCGCGGTCGTCAAGCCGGGCAGCTTCTGGCCAGCGCCCGACGTCACGAGCGCGATGATCGCGATCGAACCGACGTCGAAGCGACCGTTCGCGACCGACGCCGAACTCGACGCGTTCGAGTCGTTCCTGCATACCGTCTTCTCGAAGCGCCGAAAGCAACTCGGCGCGATCCTCGGCCGCGACGTGCCGTGGCCGCGCGGGATCGAGCCGGAGATGCGGCCGGAAGTGCTCGGCGTCGATCAGTTGCTCGGACTCGCCCGCGTCGTCGCATCGGGTCATCGATCGCACGGCACAACCTAGGAATCTCTCAGAGGGACATCCCATGCTCATCGCACCGTTCGTTCTCGCGACCGTCCTCGCCGACCAACCGAGCGTTTCGCTCACCATCTACTCAGCCGCCGACGCCCGCAGCTTCGATCCGCAGCAGTTTGCGGCGCAGCAACGCATGGGCGCCGATCCCTCGTTCGCGTGGCAGGTGCCCGGCTTCGGCATCGTGCGCGAGACGCGCAGCGTGCCGATGAAGGCTGGACAGAACGACCTGCCGTTCACCGACGTCGCCGCGTTCATCGATCCGACGACGGTCTCGTTCACCGATCTGACGGACCCCAGCACGAGAGTGCTCGAGCAGAACTTCCAGTTCGATCTCGTCAGCGCGACGAAGCTCTACGAGCGATACGTCGGCCAGCAGGTCGAGCTGATTCCGAAGGACGCGAAGGAGCCGGTGGTCGGCAAGTTGCTGGCCTCGAACCAAGGCCAATTCGTGCTCGCGACCGACGCGGGCGTGCGCGTCGTCCCGCAGGCGGAGACGCAAGTGGTCCTCGGCGCGTTGCCCGGCGGCCTGCTCACCAAGCCGACGCTCCTGTGGAAGCTCGACGCGAAGAACGGCGGCGATCACACGATCCGCACGACGTACCAGACCGCAGGCATGACGTGGCGCGCCGACTACAACCTCGTGCTCGGCGCCGACGACACGAGCGCGGACCTCACGCCGTGGGTCACGCTGATGAACGTCTCGGGCGCGGGCTTCAGGAACGCCCAGTTGAAGCTCGTCGCCGGCGACGTGCAGACGATTCGACCAGAGCCCGTCATCCGCGGTCGTCCGACGGCGGCCCGGGCCGTGCTCGCCGACAGCGGAGAAGGCTTCGCGGAAGCGCCGCTCTTCGAGTACCACCTGTACACACTGCCGCGCCCGACTGACGTCCTCACGAACACGAGCCAGCAACTCGCGCTCTTCGCGCCAGTGACCGGCGTGCCGGTCACGAAGCAGCTCGTCTACGTTGGCATGCCCCAGTTCGGCATGGAGCAAGGCGCCGTCATCACCGAGCGCGACGTCGGCGGCGGCAACAAGAAGGTCGGCGTCTTCGTCAACTTCAAGAACGACGACGCGAGCAAGCTCGGCATGCCGCTGCCGAAGGGCCGCGTGCGCGTCTACAAGAGTGCCGGCGGCGCCGACGGCTCGCTCGAGTTCGTCGGCGAGGACATCATCGATCACACGCCGAAGAATGAGTCGGTGAAGCTCAAGCTCGGCGACTCGTTCGACGTGACCGGCGAGCGCGTGCAGACTGACTTCAAGATCGATTCGAGTCGCAAGGAGATGTCCGAGAGCGTGAAGATCACGCTTCGGAACGCGAAGAAGACCGCACAGGTCGTCGACGTGCGCGAGTACCTCTATCGCTGGACGAACTGGGAGATCACGAAGAAGACGGCGGACTTCCGGAAGATCAACTCGCGCGAGATCGCGTGGGACGTGAACGTGCCCGCCGAAGGTTCGGCGACGCTCGAATACACCGTTCGCTACACCTGGTGACGGACTGACGCCCGCGCGCCTGCGGCGGCGAGCGCCGCGGGCTCACGCGCGGCGATACATCATCTTGAGACGATTGCCTGGCGGGTCGTACTCGACCTCGGTCATATACGCCTTCATGAGCATGAGGCCGCGGCCCGACGGGATCTCGATGTTCTCGTCGTGCGTGGGATCGGGCACCGTTTTCGGATCGAAGCCCGGTCCTTCGTCCTCGACTTCGAAGTGAGCCTCAGCGCCGTCGATGCGACACCGGAAATGCACGGCCTTGTTCGGGTCGTTCTTGTTTCCGTGCCGAAACGCGTTGGTCAACGCTTCCTCGAGCGCCAAGCGAATGGCGAATCGAGCGGTCTCCTCGTATCCGTGGCGGGCAAGCTGCGCAGCCACCTCGGACTGGACTTCTTCGATGTCCGTCCGTTGGTCGCGTAGGACGCGCCGTTCGGAGAAATCCCCCGAGGAGGCCGGGCGGTTCATGGGCGTCGATCCGATGAAACACCACCGAGTCAGCTAAAGCTGGCGAGCGCCTTCTCGGCCGAGTCGTGGATGTGGAAGAGACGGTTGAGCTTCGTGATCACGAAGACCTCGTAGATCTGCGGATCGATGTCCGAGAGACGAAGCTGACCATCCTTCCCCTTCACGCGGTTGTTCACGGTGATGAGCGTGCCCAGCGCCGCCGACGACAGGTGCTCAACACCCTTGAACGAGATCAGCAGCTTGGGAGTGGTCTGTCCATCGACGAGACGACCCAACTCTTCGCCGATTTGCGCGATGTTGGTCTCATCGAGGATGTTGCGGTCGACGAACTCGACGCGCGTCACACCGCTCTGGACGCGCACATTGAGCCGCGAAGCGACGGAACCCATAAAGGCACGCTCCTGAAGAACCCGAGCAGTCGTCCCACACTGGGGACAACTGCCTGTTTGGAAGCCTAGTCCGCACCGCGGTCCGACGCAACACGCGCGACGCGAGCGATCGGTCGATTGCGATCGATCGCCACCGACGCCACCGCGCGCCGTCGACAGAAGGAAATCGGCGGCTCCTTGCGGGAGCCGCCGACGATCTGTCGTTGAGCGTGCACGTCGTCGAGCGGGACCGATACCTACCCGCGACGCTCGTGAGCGAATCAGTTGCCGATCGCGCCGCTGCCGAGCGTGTCCTTCAAGCCGGGGAAGAGCGTGTCTTCGCTCTCCTGCTGAATGATGACCTCGGGACGGATCAAGAGGAGGCTGGTCAACTCGGTCTTGTTCGTCACGCGGTTGGTGAAGAAGCGGTTGACGATCGGGATCTTGGAAAGGACCGGGACGCCGCTCTCGACCTCGAACTCGTTCATCGTGCGCTGTCCACCGAGGAGGATCGTGCCCTTGTCCGGCACCGAGACGGTGGTCGCGATCTGGCTACCCTGAAGTTCGGGCAACTGGAACGAGCCTTCGAAGGTGCTCGAGCCGCGGCCCACGACGTCCGACGCACCAGCGGCACCGGTGAAGGTCACGTCGCGGAACTTCACGTTCGAGTTCAGACCGAACTGCACGGTCATGGTCACGTAGCGACGGTCGGCCGAGACGACGGCCTCGAGATCGAGCACGAATCCTTCGTAGATCACGCTGACTTGTGGCTGGAACGCACCAGCGGACGAACCGGTGATCGGCGTGAGGCCGGAGACGAACGAGATCGCCTTGGCCACCGAGATCCACGAGCGCTGACCGTTGAAGAGCGTCAGACGCGGGGCCGTCAGCACCACGTTGCGCTGATCGGCTTGCGTCGCCTTGATGAGGAGGTCGACTTGGACGTCGTCGAGGTATGAGATGCCGACCGTCAAGGCCGGAGTGGCAACGCCCAAGGCGCCGAGCGGTCCAAGGCCGGCGACTGCGGCCGCCTCGGTCAGCTTCAGCGAGTCTTGCGTGACGCCAATCGGTGCCCAGCCCTGCTGACGAGCCACCGGGGTCCCGACGGGCCCCGTCACGTACTGGAGCTGCGTCGGATCGTTGGGGTTCGGCTGGCCGAACTGAGCGCCGGTCGCGGTCGTGTTCGCAAACGCATTCTGCTGCGTGTCACCGGTCGGGAACGCGTCGAAGATGACCGGGTTCTTCAGCGTGCCGTTCTTGAATGAGCTGTTCGCCGGCTGGTTCTTGTAGAAGAAGTCGCTGAGCTGGAAGTTCGGGTCGGCAGCTCGCGCCTTGTTGTACATGTCCTTGTTGGTGTTGAAGTAGAGGTCGAGATCGATGCCGATCTGCTCGAACCACTCCAAGGACACGTTGATCAGTCGTCCCTCGATGGCGATCTGGAGAGCGCGAACCGTGCGAAGCTGGGTGAGCAGGCCTTCGATCTCGCGGTGATTACGCGGCGTCTGCGTGATGATCAGGTTGCCGTTGAGCTCCTGGATCGTGCCGCCTTCGCCACCCGTGTCCTGCCAGCCTTTCTCCGGATCCACCGTGTTCTGAATGATGTCGATGATCTGCTGAATCAGTTCCTCGCGGGTCTTGCGCTGGGGCTCGTCGCCCGGGTCGCCGAAGATGCCGCCACCTCCACCGCCGCCGCTGCCGCCGCCGCCACCGCCGAAGCCACCACCTCCACCGCCGCCGCCAAAGCCGCCGCCGCCGCCGCCGAAGCCGCCGCCGCCGCCGCCGTTGCCGCCGCCGTTACCGTTGTTCCCCTGCTGAATGGCTTGGTTCAGGTTGAAGTCCGGGGCGTTGTCGAAGTACGGGACTTCAAACAGAAGGTCGCGGATGTCGTAGACGATCGTGACGGTCTTCTTCCGCAGCGCTTCGTCGCTCGAGATCACGACGACGCCGTCCTCGACGGAGAAGAGCGGACGATCGGTTTCGTCCTCGCCGATCTGCTCGAGGATGCGCTTGAGCGCGACCTCGGCAGGAACGTCGTTCATCTGAAGGGTGACGGTGTCTTCCGGCCGGACGCTGATCGCGTTCAGCGCCTTCCAGTCCGGATAGAACTCGACGCCCGTCATCTGCTTCATGTACGCGATGACCTGGTCGAGCTGGTTGTTGTTGAAGTTGACGCTGATCGTCTTGTTGAGGTCCGCCATCGCGCGGCGGGTCTCCTCGCTCTCCGACCAACCCGCGGCGCCGCTGCGCATCTGCGAGAGCTGCGGCCAGTCCTCCGGATACTGCATGATGCCCGAAACGGAACGCATGCCCGGACCGGTGAGATTGCGACGCGGAGGAATCATCGCCTCGTCGATCTCGACGAACTGCTCGGCAATGCCGAGTTCCTTCCGACGCACGAACTCGGTCTGCTTGCGATAGAGGATCAGCGGCTGAAGCACGTCGCGGAGCGCGAGTGCCGACGGGTTGTTCCGATCCAGGAAGAGGATCTCGTCGACGACCTGCAGCGCCTCCTCGTACTTCATCTCCATTTGGAGCTGACGCACGCGGCGAATGCCCTCGTCGATCTGACGCTGGCGGACCTCCGCCGCCATCTTCTTGTTCTCTTCGACGGCGGCCTGCGCGGCCTTGCGGTTCACGTCCTGATTCGCGAGATCGCGCTTCGTCTCCATGTCGCTGACCTGCGCGTACAGGTCATCGATCTGCTTCTTCATGGACTCGAAGTCCGACGGAGCCAAGAACGCCTTGTCGCGCTCGAGACGGCTGGTGGCGGCCACGAGCTTGGTCTTGGCGGCACCGAAGTTGCCAGCCTGGATGAACTCGTTGGTCTGCTGAAGGTCCGCCTCGAACATCACTTTCGCGCGATCACGCCGCAGCGCGATCTCGTCCGTCACGCCGGTGAGCGTCGACGCCTGATCGAGCGCGGCGCGGGCGTCGTTGAGGGCCTTCTGCGCCTCGACGTTGTTGGGTTCCTTCGCGACGATCGCGCTCCAGCGATCGACCGCGAGCTTCCACTGGCCTTGAGCGCTTGCCTGTCGGGCCGCCTCGAGCTCGGCATCCTGCCCGCTCTGCGCGGCCGCCGCGGACGAGACGCCGATGACCACCCGCGCATCGGCAAATGACGTGTCCGCGATCGGGGTCCCCACGAGTCCCTTCGCGATTCCGAAGGGCGATCCGGCGAACGGCAGTCCACCGAGTGTTAGGGCCGCGACCAGCGCCTTCACGACGCCGGAGCGGCGGAGAAAGAACACGCTCGCAGGGGACTCAAACGACCTATGCATGCGGGGCTCCGTGTTCACACCAACCACGAGGACGCGAGGTCCGTCGACTCGACGTCTCCAGAGACGACCAGTGTCGTTCCGCGAGTCGCGGCGGTGCAGTTGCAATGGTTCTACGATTTTTGTTGCACGCTGACGAGCACCGCCAGCGCGCCGCTTCCGATTCGGGCGGCAGACTACTTTGCATGTCGCGCGACCGCAAGCGCGCCGACCACGCGGCGCGCACGACAACGTCTTTTGCCGCAAGCGCTTCGCGCAGCGCCGCGCTCCGCTCCGAGTCGCGCCGCTTGCCTCGACGTCGCACGGCTCGACGAGGCGAACAGCGCTCGATCGGCGCGAGTCCTCGCCACCACCAACGCGGCGCGTCGCGACACACCGAGACCGCGGGGACCGCCGGGACCGCAATCATGCAACCCTCGCATGCATGCGATCAGCGACGCGGGGGGGCGATCACCGGGCGCTCGGAGTCATCTCGTCGCGGGCTCCACAGTCGCCGCAGACGAGTCCGGCGGTGCCCCCGATCGCGAGGTCCGGGATTCGATTTGGATCTGCGTCATTTCGCGCGTTGACAGAGGTTTACGGCTCTCCATCATGGCCACGAAGAAGTCGAACAGGTACGTCGAGTCGTGCGGTCCGGGACTGGCCTCCGGGTGGTACTGCACGCTGAACACGGGCTTGGTCGCGTGTCGGAAACCGGCGACGGTCCCGTCGTTCAAGTGGATATGCGTTGCCTCACCGCCAGCGGCAACGAGCGACGATTCGTCGACGCAGAATCCGTGATTCTGGCTCGTGATCTCGACTCGACCAGTCAACAGGTTTCGCACAGGCTGATTCGCCCCGCGGTGGCCGAACTTCAGCTTCCAGGTCTTCGCGCCCAACGCGAGCGCGAGCAGTTGGTGCCCGAGGCAGATGCCGAAGGTGGGTAGGACGCGTTCCCGCCCAAGCAAATCGCGAAGCGTTCGGATCGTCACGTCGACGACCGCAGGATCGCCGGGGCCGTTCGAGATGAACAGTCCGTCCGGATTCTGAGCCAGGATTTCGGCGGGTGTGGCTCCGTGCGGGAGGATCACCAGCTCGCATCCCCGTTCGACGAGATTGCGATAGATGTTCCGCTTCGCGCCGCAATCGAGGGCGACGACGCGAAATCGTCGCGGTGACCGCGCACCGCTGTTTTTGTGCAGCTCGGCCGGCGCCCACTCCCCAAGCCCCTCGCTCCACAAGCCGGCGGATTTCGGGCTCACCTCGGCGGCGAGATTCCGGCCAGCCATGGATGGGCTTTCGCTCGCCAGCCGCACGAGGTCGGCATCCGACTTCGACGCGTCGGTCGAGATGATGCCGCGCATGGCTCCTTGGGTGCGAAGCGAGCGGACCAGCGCTCGCGTGTCGATCCCCTCGATCGCCGGGATCCCGGCCCGCGCGAGCCAACTCGAGAGATCCTGGTTCGCGCGATAGTTCGAGCGAATCCGCGAGAGCTCGCGCACGACGAAGCCCGAGACGCAGGGCTCGGCGCTCTCGACGTCCTCCGCCGCGACCCCGTAGTTGCCAATCTCCGGCGCCGTCATCACCAGGATCTGACCGGTGTAGCTCGGGTCGGTGAGCGCTTCCTGATAGCCGCAGAGCGCGGTGTTGAAGACGACCTCGCCGCACTTGGCGATCGAGGCGCCGAACGAACGGCCGTGGAAGACCATCCCGTTCTCGAGCGCGAGACGGGCAGGCGACGCGGTGGTCGATTGCATGGCCACGCATCGTAGCAACGCGCGCTGCGCTCCCAGCGACCGCCGCAGCCGATCGACTCCAGAGGGGCTCGAAGGCACAGCCTAAACTCGTCGCGTGCGCAGCTTGTTCGATCAGGCGGTGTCGATCGCGGCGGGGCACGTGCTCGTCGCGGTCGAGCGCGGCGTCGACGCGTATCCCGACGGACTGCTCTACGCGCTGCCGCCGACGCTCGCGGATCTCGCCGACGGCGAACGCGTCGTCGTGCCGCTCGGCGCGGGCAATCACCCGACCGCCGGATACGTCGTGCGTCGGGCCTTGGCCGAAGAAGCCGCAGCGCTCGACCCGGCGAGGGTGAAGGCGGTCATTGACCGCGACGGTTCGGTGCCACCGCTCCCGGCCGAGCTTGTCCGGCTCGCGCGTTGGATCAGCGGTTACTACTGCTGTCCGATCGGGCTGACGCTCGCGTCAATCCTGCCCGCCGCCGTGCGCAAGGCCGTCGGCATGGTCACGCGCACGTTCGTCGACCTCGGCGGGCCGCGCGAGCTCGCCGCGAAACTCCCCGCGAAACAGCGCGAACTCTTGGCATTCGTCGAAGCACTGCCCGCGGCCGAGCGCCCGGTCGAGAGCCGTGAACTGCTCGCGCGCGCCGGCATCGCGACGCCCGCGCCGCTCAAGTCGCTCGTCGCAAAGGGGCTCCTCTCGATCGAGCGTCGCACCGAGATCGAGGCCAAGTTCGAGCGCGCGGGCCTCGCCCAAGGCGCGACGCCCACGCCCACGGCGGCGCAAGCGACGGTCATCGGCGCCATCGGCGCCGCGCTGGACGCGGGCTTCAGCCAACATCTGATCTCCGGCGTGACCGGCAGCGGCAAGACCGAGGTCTACATCCGGCTCATCGACCAGACGCTCGCGCGCGGGCGCCGAGTCGTCGTGCTGGTTCCGGAGATCGCGCTCACGCCACAGACCGCGGGGCGACTCGTCTCGCGATTCCCCGGTCGCTCGGTGGCGATCCTGCACTCCGGGCTCACCGCGGCGCAGCGCAACTACATGTGGACGCGCGTGGCGAACGGCCACGCGGAGATCGTGCTCGGAGCCCGCTCCGCGATCTTCGCCCCAGTGCCCGACGGATCGCTCGGACTGGTGATCGTCGACGAAGAGCACGACTCCTCGTACAAGGCCGATCAGGCGCCGCGCTACCACGGCCGCGACGTCGCGATCCGTCGCGCGCAGATCGCGAACTGTCCCGTGGTGCTCGGCAGCGCGACGCCGTCGCTCGAGAGCTGGCTCAACGCCACCGCCGCGCCGGAGAGCGGCCGAGCCCGCGTGTCGACGCTGCACCGACTCCCGGAGCGCGCCCCCGGCCTCTCGGTGCCGAAGGTCTGGGTCGTCGATTTCGCCGAGGAAAGAAGGCGATATCGCGATCGTCACGTGCATCTCGTCGGACCGACGCTGAAGGACGCGATCGAGCGTGCGCTCAAGGACGGCGGACAAGCGGTGCTCCTCCTCAATCGGCGCGGCTACGCCAACTACATCGCCTGCGCTTCGCCGAACTGCGGCTGGGTGATGCGTTGCGACCAGTGCGACGCGGGCATGATTTGCCATCGCGCGCGGCTCGAGACCGCCGACGGCGCGGTGGGCGGCCACGACTACACGCGCTGTCACCACTGCAACAGCGAACTCCGCCTGCCCAAGGAGTGCCCGCAGTGCGGCAAGCGCGTGAACGTGTTCGGCTTGGGCACGCAGCGCGTCGAGGAAGAGTTGCATCGGATCTTCCCGCAGCTCGTCATGGGAAAGACGATGGTGCGCGTCGACGCCGACTCGATGCACGGCGAGGCCGACTTCCGCGAGACGCTCGAGCGATTCGCCGCCGGCGAGATCAGGGTGCTGCTCGGCACGCAGATGATCGCGAAGGGACTCGACTTCCCTAACGTGCGCGTAGTCGGTGTCATCAGCGCCGACACCGCGCTCCACTTGCCGGACTTCCGCGCCGCCGAGCGCACGTTCCAGCTCGTGAGCCAGGTCGCCGGCCGCTGCGGACGCGGCGACCACGCCGGCGTCGCCGTCGTGCAGACGTTCCAGCCGAAGGCGGCGCCCATCGTGCTCGCGGCGCGCCACGAGTTCGAGACGTTCGCCGAGCGCGAGCTGGCGGATCGCGCCCGATTCGGGCTGCCGCCGTGGCGACGCCTCGCGCGGCTCGTGGTGCGCGACCCGGGCGAGTCGACGTGCGCGAGGCGCGCGGCCGGTCTCGCGGAGGCGCTGCGCGGGCTCGACGAGCCGTCGATCGAAATCCGCGGTCCGGCCCCGTGCCCGATCGCCCGCATCGCGAACCGGTACCGACATCAGATCGAGCTCTTGGCGCCGAGCGCCGCGGAACTCAGCCGCGTCCTCACGCGGGCGCGGAACGGCGGCCTCTTCAGCGGCGGCGTGAGCCTTGGCGAGGAACTCGCGATCGATGTCGACCCGATCGCGCTCCTGTGAGGTCGCGCGCGGAGCCGTCGCCAACCTACCGAACATATGCCGAACATATCGATGCGTCACGGGGCGCGAGCGCTCCTACGCTGCGCCATCGCGACGTCAGGAATGCTCCGCGGAAACGGCGCGACGCACGTCGTCGGACGGTCGAGACCCCAAGACGATGTGCTCGTCGCCGCGACATCGGCGAGTCGAACGCGACGCCCGCGCCTTCGGTGACCAGCGCCTAGTCGCGAACGCGGCGTTCCTCTACATTGGCAAGGCTGCGCTTCGGTCGACAACTGCCGCGAAAAACGGCGCATCGAGGCGTAGGCCCGCTGGTGGCTTTCCCCCGAATCGGAGTCCGTACGAATGTCGGCTGACCACGCTGAGCGCCGCACGGCGCCTCTTTCAGCGCCCGCTGCTCACCCTTCCGCATCGCCGCTGCACCAGACCCTGAACGGCTGGTCCAGCGACTTCATCGAAGGCCTGTACGAGCAATGGAAATCGAATCCGGACTCGGTCGATCCGCAGTGGCGGCAATTCTTCCTTGGCTTTGATCTCGGCATCGCCCGCCCGGGCAGCGACGCCGCTCCGGCGCCGGTTCCGAGTTCGGTCCCGCTCGACCTCCAGCGCCGCGTCGATCGTCTCATCGAGGCGTATCGCGCGAAGGGGCATCTCGCGGCGCAGATCGACCCGCTCGGGACGACGCGACCGTTTCCCTCCGACCTCAATCTCGAGTCGTTCGGCCTGAGCGACGCGCATCTCGCCGAGCAGTTCGATCCCGGATCGCTGCCGATCGCGGGTCCGGCGACGCTCGCGGAGATCGTCGAGTGCCTTGAAGCGACGTACTGCGGGTCGATCGCCGTCGAGTACGCGCACATCGGCAACGAGGAAGAGAAGCGCTGGCTGCAGAAGCGGATGGAGGCGGTGCGCAACCGACCGCAATTCCCCGTCGACGTCAAGGTGCGCCTGCTGCACCAGCTCATCCGCGCCGAAGGCTTCGAGGCGTTCGTCGAAAAGCGGTACGTCGGCAAGAAGCGGTTCGGTCTCGAAGGCGGCGAGTCGCTCATTCCGCTGCTCGACCAGATCGTCGAGCTCGCGCCGGCCAACGGCGTGAAGGAGATTGCGATGGGCATGGCCCACCGCGGCCGACTCAACGTGTTGGCGAACATCGTCGACAAGCGCTGGGAACAGATCCTCACCGAGTTCGAGGATTCATGGGAAGGCGACCTCGTCGACGGTGGCGGCGACGTGAAGTACCACCAGGGCTACTCGTCCGACCACGTCACGAGTTCTGGCCAGCAGGTCCACATCACGCTCTCCGGCAATCCGTCGCACCTCGAGTACGCGTGCTCGGTGGTACTCGGGCGCTGCCGCGCGAAGCAACTGCTCGCGAGCGACGTGCGCCGCGACGAGGTGATTCCCATCCTCATCCACGGCGACGCGGCGCTGCCCGGACAGGGCGTCGTGTCCGAGTGCCTCAACATGATGCGCCTCGACGGCTACACCGTCGGCGGCGCGTTGCACGTCGTCATCAACAACCAGGTTGGCTTCACCACCGATCCGCAGGACGACTGGGGCGGCAACTACTGCACCGACGTCGCGAAGGGCTACGACTGCCCGGTGTTCCACGTCAACGGCGACGACGTCGAGGCGTGCGCATGGGTCGCCCGCCTCGCGCTCGAGTGGCGACAGACGTTCAAGAGCGACGTGTTCATCGACCTCGTCTGCTACCGGAAGAACGGGCACAATGAAACCGACGAACCGAACTTCACGCAGCCGCTGCTCTACGCGCTGGTGCGCAAGCACAAGCCGGTTCTGAGCAAGTACCGCGACGAGCTCGTGCACAACGGCGTCGTCACGGCCGAGCTCTTCGAGGAGCTGCACCAGAATCTGAACGCGACGCTCGACGATGCGCAGACTCGCGTGAAGCAGAAGGCCGTGTTTCCGCGCGTGCCGCCCTTCCGCGGCCTCTGGTCGGGCATCGAGTCCGCGTACAGCGCGGGCATCGTCGACACCGGCGTTCCGGCGGAACGGCTTCGCTCGATCGCGAAGGCGCTCGGTCACACGCCCGACGGTTTCCACGCGCACAAGAACGTCGCGAAGCTCCAGCAGGCGCGCCGCACGACGGGTGACGACGAGAACGTCCCCGTCGAATGGGCGACCGCCGAGCTGCTCGCTTACGGCTCGCTGCTCCTCGAGGGACATCCGATCCGCCTCACCGGACAAGACGTCGAGCGCGGCACGTTCAGCCATCGCCACGCGGTGCTGTGTTGCCAGGAAACGGGCACGAAGTACTCGCCGCTCAATCACCTGGGCTCGAGCCCCGGCGCGGCGCAGGCGAAGTTCGAGATCCACAACAGCCCGTTGAGCGAGGTGTCTTGCGTCGGATACGAGTACGGCTTCTCGCTCGCCGACCCGCGGGCGCTCGTGATCTGGGAAGCGCAGTTCGGCGACTTCGCGAACAGCGCGCAGGTCCTCTTCGACCAGTTCATCGCCAGCGGCGAGGCGAAGTGGAAGCGTTCGAGCGGACTCTGCCTCTTCCTGCCGCACGGCTACGAAGGCCAGGGACCGGAGCACAGCTCGGCTCGCCTCGAGCGGTTCCTGCAACTCTGCGCCGACGACAACATGCAGGTCGTGTATCCGAGCACGACCGCGCAGATCTTCCACGTCATCCGTCGTCAGATGCGGCAGCGATTCCGCAAGCCGCTCGTCGTCCTGACGCCGAAGAGCATGCTGCGCCTCCCCGCGGCGATGAGCCCGTTTGGCGAGCTCGTCGGCGGGCACTTCCGCACGGTGCTCCCCGATCCGCTCTTCTCCGCGGGACGCGAGGGAGCCTTCGATCCGGCGGCCGTCACCAAGGTCCTGCTCTGCTCGGGCAAGATCGCCCACGAGCTGATTGCGTGGCGCGAGAAGAACGAGAGTCGCACGACCGCCGTCGTGCGCATCGAGCAGCTCTACCCGTTCCCCGACGCGGCGCTCTCGGAGGTGCTCAAGCAGTACCCGAAGGCCGAGCGCTTCCTGTGGGTTCAGGAAGAGCCGCGCAACATGGGCGCATACCGGTTCTGCCAGGCGCAGCTCAAGGAACTCTGCGGCATCGACGTGAACTACGTGGGGCGGCCTGACAACTCGACGCCCGCATGCGCGTCGGCGAAGCTCCACGTCGCGCAGCAGGAGAAGATACTGCTCGAGGCCATGGGACCGCCGAAGTCCGGCGCCAGCAAGAGCGCCAAGGTCCGCTGAATCGCGTCGCACTCGCCCCGCACCTCTCGAGATTCGTCTCATCATGCGCATCGACGTCACCATTCCCAGTCCCGGCGAATCCATCTCCGACGTCACGCTCGGCACTTGGCGAAAGCAGTCGGGCGAGTGGGCGGAGAAGGACGATCTCCTCGTCGAGATCGAGAGCGACAAGGCGACGCTGGAACTCCTCGCGCCCGCGGCTGGAGTGCTGACGGTGTCCGCGCCGAGTGGCAGCGAGCAGAAGGTCGGCGCGATCGTCGGCATGATCGACACCTCCGCCGCGCGCCCCGCCGGCGCGCCCGCGGCGACGCCCAACCCCACGACCAGCCCCACGCCGAGCCCCACTCCCAGCGCGAAGCCAAGCGTGGAGGCGAAACCGTCGGCGAGCAGCGGCGCCGAGTCGCCCGTGCGGGCCACGTCGGTCGCGAAGAAGATCGCCGCGGATTCGGGCGTCGATCTGGCGCACGTCGCCGGCAGCGGACCCGCCGGACGGGTAATGAAGGCCGATGTCCTGTCGGCCGCGACGGTGAAGAGCGCGACGCTGGCGCCAGCCACGCCGGTGCCAGCCACACCGCTGGCGGCCGCAGCGCCTGCGGCCGCGCGACCCGCGCCTGCCCCTGCGCCCGGAAGCCGTGGCGTGCGCCGCGAAAAGATGACCAAGCTGCGTCAGCGGATCGCGGAGCGACTCGTCGACGCGCAGCACTCGGCGGCGATGCTCACGACCTTCAACGAGGTCGACATGAGCGAGACCATGCGGCTTCGCGCCGAGCACAAGGAGTCGTTCGAGAAGCAGTACGGCGTCGGGCTCGGCTTCATGAGCTTCTTCGTTCGCGCCGCGGTAAGCGCGCTGCGGAAGTTCCCGCGCGTCAACGCGTACATAGCGGGCGACGAGATCGAGTTCCATGACTTCTGCGACGTGGCCGTCGCGGTGGGCACCGAGCGCGGACTCGTCGTGCCGGTCCTCCGCAACGCCGAAGGCATGTCGTTCGCCGACATCGAAGCTCGGATCAAGGAACTCGCCACCAAGGCCCGCGACGGCAAGCTCACGATCGACGAGATGACCGGCGGCACGTTCACCATCACCAACGGCGGCGTGTACGGCAGCTTGATGTCGACGCCGATCCTGAACCCGCCGCAGTCGGCGATCCTCGGCATGCACGCGATCAAGAAGCGCGCAGTCGAAGATCCGCGGAACCCGGGGCAGGTCGCGATCCGTCCGATGATGTACCTCGCGCTCAGCTACGACCACCGCATCATCGACGGCGCCGAGGCCGTCGGGTTCCTCGTGCACATCAAGGAGTGCGTCGAGAAGCCCGAGCGCATGCTGATCGGCGTCTGACGGGGGCGCGATGCGGCGATTTAGGGTCCGGTGCCTCGCGCGTCCTCGGACGCGCCATCCGCCGCGCGCTCCGATCCCGACGCCAACGACGGCAGCATCGCGCGAAGCCGGTTCGCGTCATCGATGCGCCCGGCGGCGCGAAGCGACGACTCAAGCGCGACCGCGCGCGCACGGGGAGATTCACGCGGCGGCGCTCGCAGCCCCCGCGACGATCCGGCCCCCGACGCTTCCCGCGCGGCGATGCGATCGGCGGCGGCGATGAGCGCCGCGTCGCGCTCCCATGCGAGCTGCCATGCCTTCGCGACCCGTTGCGGATCGGGCCAGAACGTCCCGGCCGACGCGGCATCGGCCCGCGTCAACTCCGCGAAGACGCGCGTCGCGACGACGAAGAACGAGCCGTCCGGGTCGTAGGCGCGATCGCCTTCGGCGCGAGCCGCGTCGTTCCACGCCCGCGCCGATTCGCGCATCGACTCAACGTCACCGAGTCCGACCGCGACGAGCGACCACACGACGAGATCCTCGCGAGCGCGGCGCTGCGAGGCGGCGCTCTGCATGTCTTCGAGCTTCGCGGTCGTCTCGGGCCAGCGCTTCGCCAACGCCCGCACGACGCTCGCCTCGCATGACGGACCGCGGGACGTCGGGCACGACGCGACGAGGGCGATGCCGCAGTCGATCGCGTCGCGGTCGGCGTCCCGCTCGAGTCCCACGAAGCGCATGTACTCGTTGAGATCGGCCGTAGCCTGTTCGCGACGAATGTTCCGCGCGGCCGACGACTCCTGCGTGCTCGCGACTCGCTGCGGCGCCAGCGCGGATTCGGCGTCGCGCCACGTCGGGCGGATCGCGGCCGCGTCGACGACCCCCGCCGCGACGAGCGCGTCGAGCGACGACGCCGCGAGTGCGAGCGTGCCGTCCGCCGTTGCGTGCAGGCGATCCTCCGCGATCAGGCGCCGCGCGTCGTCACCCGCGAACGTGCGACCGCGGAGTTCGATCGGGCCTCCTCGCCCCGCCCGCTCGACAAGATCGGCGAGCGGCAGCAGCGTGACATTCGGTCGCTCCGCCGCCCAAGCGCGCAACTCGGCGTTGGCTCGCCGGCGCGCGTCCTCCGACGGAAGCTGCGCGGCGCGCAGCAGCCTTCCCGCAGCGGCGCGCATGTCGGGTACGTCGCCCACCAGGACCGGCGCATCGAGCGATCCGAGCGCGGCCAAGGTCTCGGCAAATCGCGCGAGGCGATCGTCATCGTTGGTGGCGGTCGCGTAGAGCGACCAGAAGAGCGCGTCCACGGCGAAGACCAGCGTGCGGCGCTCGCGCCGCGCCGTCGTGACTTGCTCGCGCACGCTGGCGACCGGATCGAGAAACGCGGTCGAATCGGCGGACGACGCGACTCGACCGTGCGCCGCGACGATCCATGCGTCAAGCGCCGTGGCGAGATCGACGACCCCATGCTCGACGACCGCGCCGTCGACGCGCGCAGCGTTTGCCGACACGCTTGCCGCGCCGTCCGAGACGCTCGCTCCGATGACGACCGGCGACGCGAGCGTGCGGTTCGCGCATCCAGCCACTCCCGACGCGACGACGACCGACGACGCGACCACCGCGCGCAGCGCGCAGCGGAGAACCCCAACCCGATTCATTTGTGCCTCCGTCCCTGGCGGGACCGCGGCCGCTCCACCGGCGCACCCCAACGTCGGCGAGTCGAACCGCGAGCAGTGTCGTGAAGCGCCCCGCGGTCGTCAATCACGCGAATGTCAACGCGGGCTCAAACGCACGCAGCCACGGATCGCTCCGTGGCTGCGTGGATCGGTTCGGTGGGCGCTCGGCTCGTCAGTTCGCCAGCGCGACGTCCTTTGCCTCGAGCGTGACGTCCGCGGGAATGCCCATGTACTGCAGCGTCTCGTTGACGATTCGCACGGCCGCCGGGCCGGCGATCGCGCCGCCGCCGTAGTTGTTGTAGCCGAGCTTGTACTTGTCGGGATCATCGACGACGACGAGCACCGCGATCTTCGGCTTGTCGAACGGCGCACCTGCGAGGAAGCTCGAGACGTAGCGATCCTGGTAGTAGCCGCCGCCCTTGGGCTTCGGAAGCTGCGCGGTGCCCGACTTGCCGAACACCTCGTACATCGCGATCTTGTTCGCGCGGTGTCCCGTGCCTTCCGTCATCACGCCGCGCATCGCATCGCGGGTCATCAGGGCGACGGCCTCGGGAAGCACGCGCTTCGTGCGCGGATCGGCGCTCGGGTCGGTGCGCTCGAGCGACAACTCGACGATCGAGCCGTCGCGGCAGAACGCGGTGAACGCGCGGATCATCTGCACCGCGGTGACGCCGATCTCCTGTCCCATCGCGACGGAGCACTGCGTGTAGACCATCGTCCAGTTCGCAGGCTTGGTCACGATGCCGGCGATCTCGCCGGGCAATCCGCAGCTCGTCTTGTGGCCGAAGCCGAACGCGTCGATGCCGTCTTGAAGTTGCTTCTTCGTCATGCGCATCGCAGCGATCGACATGCCCGCGTTCATCGACTTCTCGAGCACCTTCTTCCAACTGCTCGGGCCGTAGTACTTCACGTCGCGAATGAGGCGGCTGCTCTTGCCGTCGCTGACGACGTATCCGCCAGCCGAAGGCGTGGGCAGGATGTCGTCGGGGCGGAACTTCCCGAGCAGCGTCGCGACCGACCACACGAACGGCTTGAAGGTCGAGCCCGGCTCGTAGGCGTCGGTGACGCAGCGGTTTCGACCGAGCGCCGGATTGACCGTGCGAGCCGGATCGACGCCGATCGGCGATCGTCCCGTCGACTGCCGCAGCACGTCGTACATCGCGAGCACCTCGCCGGTCTCGACGTCGACGACGACGCAGCGACCTCCGCCGGCGTTCGCGTCTTCGACCGTCTTGGTCAGGATGCGCTCGACGATCTCCTGCACGAACATGTCGATCGAGAGCTGCACCGGCTGGCCCGGGTCGCCGGGACGGTAGCCTTCGGCGGGAATCGCGATCGTCTGATTGCGGTTGTCGACGAGCCGCACGACGGATCCCGGCGTCGGATCGAGCGTCTTTTCGCGGCGCAGCTCGATGCCGCCGAGACCGCTGTGCTCCGAGCCGACGAAACCGATGAGCGCGGCGCCGAGTCCGCCAAAGGCGTAGACCCGCTTCGGATGCGGTTCGGTCGCGATGCCGGGCACGCGCAGCGCGCGAAGACCGTCGAGGTCGGCGTCGGTGAGTTCGTCCTTGAGCACGATGTAGCGAGGAAGCTTGTCGAGTTCCTCCGGAGTCACGTCGCGTCGGAGGGTCTGCAACTGGGCGGGCACGCGCGTCGTGATCTCGCGCATCATCGCGCCGGTGTCGCACGAGATCCGCGCGGCGATCGCGGCAATCGCGTCACCGAACGGATCGAGCGAGATGTCGCTCATGCTCGCATCGGTCGGCTTGCCCTTGCGCGCGGCCCGCGCCTTGGCCTTTTCTGCCTTCTCGAGCGCCTTCAGCGCTTCGACGTAGACCTGCCGCGGATCGATGAAGAGCCGCTGCCCGGGAATGTCCATCGCCACGACGCGCCCGCGACGGTCGTATATCACGCCGCGCGGCTCGGGCTGTCCGCGCCGCAGGTACTGGATCGGCGTGCCGTCGTCGTGCTGCGTCGCATCGACGAGGCGCGGATCGGGATCGGTCTTGAGTTGCGCGACGCGTGCGATGGTCGCGATGATCGAGACGCTGACCAGCGACAGAAGCACCGCTGACCAACGGCGGATTCGACGGCTGCGGGCCGAGAAGGTGTCCATGGGAGTCATCCGCCGGAGGCGCGCTCGGAACGAGCGACGCGGTCAGTGCCGAGGCGTCCGCCACTGCGGTTCGGGGAGGGATTCGGTCGGTTCGAGGCCAAGTCCGGATCGGCGTCGTTCGCGGCCGAGCGAGCCCGCTTGTTCGACGCGTCGGCGCTCACCAGCGGATCGAACCGATTCGGAATCGGCCGCCACACGACCGCGAGCCGCTGCGTCGCCTTCTCGATCTCCGACGGACGCACCGCTTCGGCGACCGCCGCCTGAAGGCGATCGATCGTGCGACGGTGCTGCTCCATGCGCAGTTGCGAGCGAGCAACTTCGGCGACGGCGTCGATGCGCTGCTGTCGATTGACGAGCAGCGCTCCGAAGGCCATGCCGATGGCGATGATGACGACGGCGAGCTTCGCGACCATGCGACTGCCTCGACTAGTTCCGTCAGCCGCGCTGTGCGCCGGCCGACTCGTTCGCCGCGGTTCCGTCCGCGGCGCGTTCGTTCACGTCACGCGTCCGTCGAACGCTCGGCGCTCGCGGTCATGATCGGGATCTTGATCTGCATGCCCGGGGTCAGGTCGTCGCCGTTCTTGAGGACCTCGGCGTTCGACGACTGAAGTTCCTTCCAGCGATCGCCCTTGCCGAGTTCGCGCTGCGCGATGCGGAACAGCGTGTCGCCCTGCTGCACCTTGTAGACCTTGAACTTCGGCGAGTCCTGGGCGACTTGCGTCGCAGGCGTCTCGGGCTTCGCGTTGGATGCCGAAGGATCGAGCGTCGCGAGCGTCGGCAGCTTGATCGTCGCCCCGACCTTGAGCTTGCTCGGGTTGAGTCCGTTGAAATCGGCGAGCGCCTGACCGAGCGCACGTCGGCCGTATTCGCGCTGCGCGATGGCGGCGAACGTGTCGCCGGACTTGATCGCGTAGGTCCGCGCTCCGTCAGCCTGCGCAGCGTCGGGCTTTGCCGTCGGCGGCGTGCTGTCGCCGCCGTTGGGCAGGCGATTCACGAGCGCCCCTGCGCCGGGGCCGTTGGTCGACGCCGCACCAGACGGCTGTTCACCGCTGGTCGAAGAACCAGCCGGGTTCCCGGTCGGCAGCGGCATTTCGCGGCCACCGTCGCCCTGCATCAACACGATCTCGTGCTCGATGCCCGGCGGCGGAAGCGGCGGCACTCCCGTATCGGGCCGCGCGACCATCGACGTCGCGGCCGGGGTGAGTTGCCTCGCGGCCAAATGGTCGGAGACCAAAATGCCCACGAACAGCATCAGGCCGAAACCCAGAACCAACGCCAGCTTGTTCTCGCGCGTCATGCCTCAGCGTCCTTGCCCGAAGGCGGTTGACCGACGTCGCACTCGGTCACGTTGCTCACTCTCAGCGCGGGCGTGCAGATCCGCGCCGTCTCACTCGTTCACCTCGCGCCGGCGCCCACCATGGCGACCTGAACGACACGAAGCTTGGCCGATCTCGACCGCGGATTCGCGGCGATTTCGTCGTCGGATGATACCACTGGCTTGCGCGTGCGCATCATCGCGAGACCTTGTTCAGACAACCCGGCGAAGCTGTGCTTGACCAGACGATCCTCGAGACTGTGAAAGGTGATGACTCCGACGCGCGCTCCCGCGCGGAGCCAACTCTCACGACCCGCGCCGACGGATTCCGCGCCCGCCCGGATCGCGTCCAGCAAGGACCTCAGCGCGCCGAGCTCGTCGTTGACGGCGATGCGCAACGCCATGAATGTCCGAGTTGCTGGATGCAGCCGTGATCGGCGAGCGCGCGGGCCGTAGGCCTCGCGTACTAGTCGCGCCAGTTGCGCCGTCGATTCAATCGGTTCCCTCCTTCGAACATCGACAATTTTCCGCGCGATCGCTCGCGCGAGCGGTTCTTCGCCGAGTCGGAACACCAACTCCGCAAGTTCGCGTTCAGGGAGGGATCGGATGAGGTCCGCGGCGGTGACCCCCGCCGTCGGATCCAGCCGCATGTCGAGCGGCCCGTCGCCGGCGAAGCTGAAGCCCCGCGCCGGATCGTCCATCTGCGATGAACTAAATCCAAGGTCGGCGAGGACCACGTCCGCCTTGACGCCGTTTGCTCCGGCAAGTTCATGAAGCGCTCGCGGCAGACCCGCAAAGTTCGCACGAATGGTCCACGGCTCACAACCGGTCTCGCGGCGCACCCTTTCAGCCGCGTAGGCGAGGTTGCCCGCATCGACGTCGACGAGCACGACACGGCCGCTCGGTCCGACCGCGCGGGCGAGTTCGACCGCGTGGCCGCCGCGTCCGGCGGTGCAGTCGACGACGGTCTCGCCAGACTTCGGAGCGAGCGCGGCGAGGGTCTCTCGCACCAGAACCGGAGCGTGGCCGTGCGGCGCGGGCGTCGCATCGCTCGGTCCGCCGTCGCGTTCGCGACCCGACTTGTCGCCCGCCTTCGTCACGAGGCCGATCGTACGCGGCCGCGTCGCGGCCATCGGCGCCCGGATCGCGCAGAAACCGCGCCGAGACGGTTGATGTCCAGTTACCTCGTCGAACTCTCGACCGGTCGAGCCCGCGCCGCGCCGTCAATGTCCGGTCCGGCGGCGCCGCCAATGGACGTCGGACCGTCGCCCGCGCGCTCAAGACCCTTGCTCGCCGCGGCGTCCCATTGCTGGCGCCGCGCGGCCTTCAGTGCGATGACGGCAACGAAGCCGAAGAGGACGATCGCGGCCGCGTAGAGGATCTGGAGTCGCACCACCCGCGTGATCACCAGCCACGCGAGCGTGGAGCCGAGGGCGGTGAATGCGGCCACGATCAGGTAGACCACGCTCACGGCGCTCTTCACGCCGCCGGTCGCGCGGCGGATCTGATGGTGGATGTGGTTGGAGTCGGCCGTCGAGAACGGCACGCCGGCGAGTCGCCGGCGCACGATGGCGAGCGCCGTGTCCATGATGGGCAGCGCGAAGATCACGAGCCCCGCGAGCACAAGGTGCGTGTGGCCTTGCTCGCCGAACATCAGGATCAAGACGACCGAGAGATAGCCGAGCTGGAGGCTGCCGCAGTCGCCGAGGAAAATGACCGCGGGATTCCAATTCCACGGCAGGAATCCCAGGACGGCGCCGAGCGTGGCGAGACAGATCACGATGCGGGCGCCGGACATCGAACCGGGGCTCTCAAGCATCGTCGCCATCATCAGGCTGATCGCGAGGAAGCCGAGCATCATGATCGCCACCGTGCCCGACAGCAGTCCGTCGAGGCCGTCGATGAGATTCGTCGCGTTGCAGCCGCCGAGCACGAAGATCGCGATGAGCGCGATGCCGACCCAGTAGTAGAGCGCGCCGTTCTGGATGACGAACGATCCGACGTTCAGCAGCACTTGGTCGGACGGCCCGAGGAATGTCGACAGCGCGCCTTCGGCGACGCGGGTGCCGATGTTCTCGACCGCGAGCGCCGCGGCGGCGACGAGTTGGCCGGCGATCTTGAGTCGCGGGTCCCAGCCCCACACGTCGTCGGCGAGTCCGGTGAACGTGATCGCGAGGAGCCCGATGAGCACCGACAGCGGCACCGGTTCCAGCAATCCTGCAGCGCCGGTGGTGATCGAGAGACTGAACGCGATCGCGACGATGACGCCGAGGAAGACCGCGAAGCCGCCGAGATAGGCCACGGGAAACGAATGCAGCTTCCGCGTGCGATCGGGCTTGTCGATGATCTCGAGCGCGAGCGCTGCTCGCCGCACCAAGGGCGTCGCGAGCAGCGTGGTGACGAACGCGATCAGGAAGACCGAGGCGAATCCGTTGAGGAGTTCCAACGCCTTCATCGGCGCGGTGGTGATCGCATCGGGCGGCAACGGGTTCGACGCTTCGGGGAACACGATGACCGGAACTTGTATGGCGAGCAAGGTCATCGCGCCGCTCCCGACTTCGGCGCGGCCAGCTCGGGCGCGTCTGCCTCGGGCCGCGCGCGGGCTTCCGCAGCGATGTCGAGGATCGTCTGCGTGAGGGGGATTTCGGGACGGAACCCGATCGCCGCGCGCACGCGACGAAGATCGGGTTGGCGCACCAGCAGGTCGTCGAACCCCTGCGCGAACGCTTCCTCGTACGGCACGAGTCGAATCGGCGACGAACTCTCGAGCGTCATCTTCACCAGCTCGGCGAGTGCGAGGATGGTGATCGGCTGGTCGTTCCCGAGGTTGACGACGCGGCCCGAGAGCGCTTCGTCGGCGACGAGACGCATGAGCGCCGGCGCGACGTCGCGCACGTCGCAGAAGCACCTGCTCTGCCGCCCGTCGCCGTGGACCTCGAGCGGTTCGCCGCGCAGCGCGGCCTTGACGAATCGCGGAAGCACCATGCCGTAGCGGCCGATCTGGCGCGGTCCCACGGTGTTGAAGAACCGCACGATCACGACGGGCAGACGATGCTGCGCGTGATACGCGAGCGAGAGATATTCGTCGATCGCCTTCGAGCACGCATAGGACCATCGGCTGTAGATCGTGGGTCCGTACGTGACGTCGTCGTCCTCGGAGAACGGCGGCTTCGTGCTCTTGCCGTAGACCTCGCTCGTCGACGCCATCAGGAGCGGCACGCGCGCCTCTGCGGCAAAGCGAAGCACCGCCGACGCCTCGTGCACGTTGGTTTCGATGGTTCGGATCGGCTCCTCGATGACGAGTCGCACGCCGACCGCGGCGGCGAGGTGGTAGATCTCGTCGAAGTCGCGCGGATCGAGGAGCGGCAGCGCGGCCGATGCTTCGCGATGAATGACGCGAAGTCGCGCGGCACGCTCTGGACGACTTCGCGCGGGGTCGAGGTTCTCGAGCCGCCCCGTCGAGAAGTCGTCGATCACGGTCACGCGATCGCCGCGCGCGAGCAGGCGCTCGACCAGGTGCGAGCCGATGAAGCCGGCACCGCCGGTCACCAACGAGCGTCGTTCATCTGACTCGTGCCGCATGATCCCGCTCTTCCAGACGCGCCGCCAGCCGACGCGTCAGGCCTTTCCGGCGTAGCTCGCCATCGCCTCGAAGTTCTTGCGGAAGTAGCCGCCCGCAGACTGCCGCGGCCGGTTGAGGATGACGCCGAGGAACGCGCTCGGGGAGTCGTTGAGCTGCGCCGCGAGTCGCGACACGAGGCCGCGCTGCTCCTGGAACGCGCGCACGACGAGCACCGTCGAGTCGACCTTGGCCGCGAGCACGAGCGCGTCGCCCGACACGACCGCCGGCGGAGCGTCGATGAGCACCACGTCGTAGAGTTCGCGCAGTCGTCCAATCGTCTCGTCAGCGATCGGCGTCGACAGACGCTCGAACACGCGGTTCTCCGGCGCGCCCGCGTTGATGAATTGGACTCGCTCCGAGATCTGCCGCACGACGTTCTCGATCGACGCCTTCCCAGCGAGCACCTCGCCAAGTCCAGGCGAGTTCGGATCGGTACCGAGCGCCGCGGCGAGGCCGGGGCGACGGAAGTTCGCGTCGACGAGCACGACGCGCTTGCCGGCCCATGCCATGCTCTCCGCGAGATTCGTGAGGATCGACGTCGTGCCTGCGCCGGGCATGCCACCCAGGACAAGCAGCGTTCGGAACCCGCCGGATCGCATCTGCTTCTGGATCTGTGCCGTCGTTTGCCGCAGCGTCTCGGCGACCACCGATTGCGGCGCCTCGCGGATCGCGTTCTCGGCGCGCTTCACGCCGGTCGGATCGTCCTCGACGTCGGGCACCGTGCCCAGGACACGCAGGGGCATGCCGGCGAAGTCGCTCGTGTAGCGCACGCGCTGGTCGAGCAGCTCGCGGAGGAACGCGATGCCGAACATCAGTCCGAGGCCGAGGATCGCGCCGGCGGGAATGAACACCTTCCACTGCGGGAAATCCTTCTCGCGCGGAAGCGTCGCCCTCGCCGCAACGACGACGCTGCGGGCATCCTCGCGGAGCTTCAGCTGATCGACCTGGCTCAGCGTCTTGATGACCTCGGAGCGCTGCTCCTGCAGGCGCGCCTGACGATCCTGCTTCTCCTTGAGTTCGCTCATGTTCGCCGAGAAGTCCTTGAGCTTCGTCTCGGCGCTGGCGTAGTCGTCCTGATACTCCTTGAGCAGCTTGCCGTAGCTCTGCGCAAGGTCGCTGAACTCCTTGAAGTCGGCGTAGAGGTTGTTCTGCATGACGCGCTTCAGCTCGATGTCGCGCTCGGCCTCGGCCTTCTCGAAGAGACGCACCGCGTTGCGATGTTCGGGGTGCGTCGGGCCGAATCGCTCCTTCGCGTTGGCTGACTGCACCGCGAGGTCCTTCACCGTCGACGACAGCCGAATCACGACCGGGTCTTCCTCGGCCTTGCGGATGTCTTCGGACGTCGGCTCCATGCGACCTTCCATCTTGTTCTTGGTCTGGTCGCGCTTGCTCGTCGCGATCGAGAGTTGCCCTTGCGTCTCGCCGATCTTCCGGCCGATGTCGTCCATGCGACCGATCAGTTCGCCCGCGTTCTCGTTGAGCGACGTGATGTTGTGGCTGCGGATGAACTCGCCGAGGTCGCGCTGCAGATCGGCGATGTCCTTGTCGATGTCGTCGAGCTGTTTCTTGAAGACGGATCGGTTGTCGGCGAATCGCTTTTCGTCGGCCTGTCGCCGCACGAGAAGGTAGGTGTCCGCGATCTTGTTGAGCACGATCGGCACGTCTTCCGGGACGCCGGTCTTCCACGTGAGCTTGAAGTACAGGGTGCGCTTCTGATAGCTCGCGTCCAAGTGATTGAGCCCGTCGAGCAGGTTGTCGACGGCCGCGTCGGGCTTGAACTTCCCTTCGTCGTCGCGGAAGTTCTGGCTCCAGCGCGTGTTCTCGATGTCGGGACTGCGCATCGCGGTCTCGAGCACGGTGCGATCCAGGATCCGTTGCGCTTCGGTGTTGCCGCTTCGCTCGACGGCTTCCTCGGAGCGGAGCTCCGTGGGCATGACGTTGTTCTGGTCGCTGATCGGCGGTCGAAGCTCGAACACGACCGCTCCCTTGTAGAGCGGCAAGAGGGAGTCGAGGACCAGCTTCGCTCCCACGCCAACGGCAACGCCGATCACCGCGGCGATGAGAAGAAACGTCTGGTTCTGGCGCACCACGCGAATCGGATCGATGCGCGAGCCGCTCGATGCGACGGCAGGCGCCGGTCGATGGGCTGGCGTGCGATCCGCGGTGGGTCGGGTAGCGGTCGTGCTCATTGGGTCACTGCTTTCTGTCCATTCCAGCTGTGCTGCGGATGTCGGTCACGCTCGATGGTTGTCTCGCGAATCCGGCGTACTGATATCGGTCACCGAAGCTTGTCGATGAGCGCGTTGATCTTCTTCTGCAGAGCTTCGTCGGGCTTGAGGTCGCCGGCCGCTCGAAGGCAGTTTCGGGCGTCTTCCTTCCGGCCTTGATCGATGAAGACCTGGGCCAAGTGGAAGTTGGCGCTCGCGCTCGGTTCGATCCGGAGGGCGGTGTTCAGCGCATCCGCGGCCTTGGTCTTGTCACCAGCGAGGTAGAGCAAGAACCCCAAGGTGTCGTAGTAGTCCGCGTGGCTCGAGTCCATTTGCGTCGCGCGCTCGGCCGCCGCGATCCCCTCGGGGAGGCTCTCGCCACACTCTCCGCACGCATAAGCGAAGTTGTTGAGGTAGGACGGCTCGTTCGGCATCGCGTCCTTTGCCCGCGCGAAGGCCACGAGCGCCCCCTTGCAGTCCCCCGCCTGGAACCGGGCGATGCCGATCCGGTCGTTGAGTCGCGCTACCACGGCCGGGCTCTTGCGCAGCGCCTCTGGATCGACTGTCAGCGCCTTTTCGGCGAGCTCGATGCCACGGCTCGCCCCGTCAGGCCCCTTCCTCAACCATGACTCGGCGAGCCATCGCAGGTCGGCGAGCTCAAGCTTGCCTTCTGCCGTCTCGTTCACGAACTTCTCCGCGTCGGCAGAGCGCTCGGCCGGGAAGATCAACGCGAGATTCGCGTACCAGCCGTCGAGTTCCGCGGCGGGATTGACTCGCAGCGCCTCCGCTTCGGCGCCGCCGGCGTCGGCCTGCGCCATCAGGCGCTTCGCGAAGCGATAGCTGTCGCGCATGCCGTCAAGACCTCGCTTCTTGTCGCCGCTCGCGTACAGCGCCGCGGCGGTGGCGCTTTGGAGATACGGCGAACTGCGCACGTCGTCCTGGCGATCCCGCAGCTTCTTGATGACCTCGTCCCACGACGGGTCCTTCTTTTGCAGGCGGAGACTGACGCTCCGGCGCAGGTTTTCGAATGACGGCTTCACGCGGTCGGCCTGTTCATAGGCCGCGACAGCCGCGTCGAACTGGCCGTTCAAGGCTTCGATTTCGCCGAGGTACGCGTACCACAACGGCTCGTTCGGCGCCAGCGTGATGCCGTCGCGCACCACCTCGCGGGCACGACTTCGGTTCTGCGTCGCCACGAGCACATCAACCAGTCGCCGCCGACCGTCAATCTGCGACGGCGCCGCCTTGACGAATCGCTCGAGCTCGGCGATCGCGCCCTTGATGTCCGCCGATCGAATGAGCAGTTCGCTCTTGAGCAGCGACGCCTGCAAGTAGTCCGCTCGAAGTGCGAGCGCCTGGTCGACGGCTTCGATCGCTTGGCTCAGCTTGGCGCGATCGGACGACGCTTCAAACTGTCGTTGATACGCCGAGGCCTGCTGTACCGGAATGACGGGGTTGTTCGGCGCCTTGTCCCGCGCCGCCTTGAGCGCCGCGAGCGCTTCGTCATAACTCTTGATCGCCGCCGCGTTCTCCTTCTTCGCAAGGAGCGCGTCGCCCTGCGCGAGGGCGAGCAGCGCCTCGAGCTGCATGACGCCGACGTCGCGATTGCCTTGCGAAGCCACTCGGGCGAGGATCGCCTTCGCGTCGTCGAACTTCCCGCTCTTGGTGAGCGCTTCGACGATCTGCAGCGACAGGTCGCGGCTGTCGTTCTTCTCAGCGACGCGCTGGAGATGCTTGGTCGCCAGCTCCCATTGCCCTCGTTGGAAGTAGTAGCTACCGACGGCGGCATCGGCGCCGCGCTTGGTGTCGTCTTGCCGGTTCACCGCCTCGGTGAACGCCGCAGTCGCGCCCGCTCGATCGCCCGCCTCGAAGCGATTCACTCCGAGCGCGATCCACATCTCGGGCGTGGCCTTGTCACCCGCGGCGTCGATCGTCTTCTTGAGCACGGCCTCGGCCTCGGCGATCTTGCCCTGACGGCGATAGCTCGACGCTCGCACGAGCGCGAGTTCCACGTTGTTCGGGTTCGCGCGAAGCAACTCGCCGAAGATCTTGTCGCTCTGCTCCCGCCAGTCGTCGCGCACTCGCTCGAGCTCGCGCTGCTGAGTCGCGGCGTCAAGCGCCCGCCACTGCGGCTCGTTGTACTTGACCTTGCCCGTCTCGCCGATGACGTCCCCGCGATCGGGCGAGCCTTCGGCGAGCAGTTGTGCAAGCGCCAGCGAGTTCCGCAGTTCCGTCGGCGTGAGGCGATAGAGCCGCTGGCGTTCCGCGAGCGCGGCTGCGCGGTCGCCGATCTCGTTCTCGAGCGACAGCCAGTACTCGCGAAGCTCGACGTCGTTCGGCGCGACGCGGCGCGCGTCTCTCAGGACCACCAAGGCCTGCTGTCGATCGCCGGACTTCACGAGTGCGCCGACGTAACTCTTCGCGCGGTCCGCGCGAGTCGGCTCGCGCTTGTACGCCTCGCCGTAGCTCTTCAGCGCCGCCGCGGAGTCACCGGTCTGATCCTGGGTGGCTCCCAACATCGCGTAGATGTCGCCGGAGTCGACGTTGCGCTGAATCGCCTGCTGCAGGACCGCGACCGCATCGACATACTTCGCCTGCGCAATCGCGAGCCTCGCTCGCAGGAGGTAGGCGAGCGCCGCGTCGCGCTTCGCCGCCTCGACCTGCGCGATGATCTGTTCGGCGGCAGCGTAGTCCTTCCGCGTCACCGCCCGCCCAAAGTCGAGATCCTGAATCGCCGGATGGTTCGGGTCGGCGGCGAGCGCCTTCTGCCGCAGGTCGGCTTCGGCCGCGGCGTACTTCGGCAGCAGATCCTCAAGCCGCTTGGCCTCGGCGTCGTTCTTTCCCTTCAACTGCTCGATGCTGAGCCGCGCGACATCAGCCGACATCGCGACCCGCACATACGTGAACACGGTACGGTCGCGACCTTCCGGATAGGTCTGCTCGGCAATCGCCCTTGCCCGCTCGATCGGGTCGTTCGACTTCACGTACGGCAGGATCGCGCGGAGATTCACGTCGTTCGGCGCGACCTGAAGACCATGCTCGACGTACTTCAGCGCCTCCGCGTCGTTGCCCGCGGCGGCCTCGACTCGCGCGAGAACGAACAGCAGTTGCGGGTCGTCGGGGTGCTCGGCGATCAGCGGGCGCAGCAGAGCGAGCGTTCCCGGCAGGTCATTCTTGTCGAACAGGACCTGCGCCTTCTTCAGCACGGGAACCAGCGGGCTGTTCTCGTCGATGCCGCCGGCAGAGCGGATCTGCTGCTGCAGATCCGCGCGAAGCTGCTTGAGGCGCTCGCTGTTGGGATCACGCTCGAGCAACTGAGCCAGCGTGCGGTCGGCTTCTTGGAGACGCCCGGCGCGGGCTTCAAGAATCGCCCTCCGCTCGAGTATCGACGTGTTGCCCGGCGACAAATCCACGGCGCTCGAAATGTGCTGCAACGCAAGACCGAACATGTTCTGCTGCTCGGCCGCGGCAGCGGCCAGCATGTAGAGCTCTGCGTTCACAAGCGCCCCGCGCTTGAAGAGCTCGTTGAACTTCATCGTGGCCTCCGAGAAGTTCCCCTTCGCGAAGGCGATCTTGGCGTCAGCCCGGACCATCATCGAGTCGTCAGGGAGCCCCTTGGCGAACGAGTAGAGTTCCTCGCGCGCCTGCTCCAGCCGAGTGATCGCGGCAGGCCGATCTTCGGGCTTGGCCTCGGCCCAACGCCCGAACTCGACGTCGAGGAGCCGTTGTGCGGCCACGACCCGCAGTTGCTCCTGGATTTCGCTCGCCTGGCTTACCGGCAGCCGCGGCATTTCAATGATCGCCCGCGACTGTTCTCGAGCCTTCTCCGGGTTGGTGTTGAGGAGGAACGTCGCGAGGGCGTGCCGCTCGATGATCGCGTCGGGGTGCTTCTCGATGAACGCGGTGAGTAGCTGCGTCGAGCGATCCGGGTTCTGCGGTCCCGCGGCGGGCGTGAGGGCCTTCGCGGCGCGGAACACTCGCGGTCCGTCGTCGCTCGCAAGCGCGGATCGGGCGATGTCGTCGCCCAAGGCATTGAGCGCCTCGGCGGTGACCGCCGGATCGTTCGCCGCCCGCCGCGCGGTCATCCGCGCAAACTGGATTTCCTTCACCTCGGGGCCGTCGGAGACGGCGGCCGTCGCCTTCGCGAGCAGCGCATCGAACGCCGTCCACGCGTCCGCCGCCTGCCGCTTCTGCCCCGCGTTCTGCAGCGTGGTCGCCTGCGCCATGCGAATGCGCAGGAGCGCGGCGTACGCGAGGTCAAGATTCTCGGTGCGGGCCGCGGCGATCGACGCTGCCGCGGCCGACTCGTTCACCACGTCGGCGGGCGCCTCGAAGATCGTGATCAATCCGCTTAGGTCGGTCGTGAGCTCGTCGACTTCTTCCGGCGCGAGGCTCGAGAGCGATCGAGACCGCGCATACGACCGGTAGAGCCGCGCGAGCGGCTGCAACTTGTCGTCCGGCGCGAGGGTGCCGAGCATGCTCCTGTCAAACTCGTCGCTCAGGCCCTTCCAGCTACCGACGTCTTCGGTCAACTCGGGTTGCTGACGAAACTCGGCGAAGACTCGCCGCCACATCCCCTCGTCGCGCAAGATCTGGGCCCGCTTCATCAGCGACCCGAGATATTGCCGGTATCGCTCGTTCGCCTCAGCGGAACTCTCGGGCACGACCTTGGTCACCGCGCCCAGGTACTTCTCGTGCAGTTCGGCGGAGCTCGGTCGCTTGCCGATCGCACGGCCGTAATAGTCGGCGGCCTTCTTGTAGTCGCCGGCAGCCATGGCCGCGTCGCCGTTCCGCACGTGCCTGGTCGGATCGTTGCGCTGCTTCTGAATCACCACGACGCCGATGACCCCCGCGGTGACGACTGCCGCGACCGAGACGACGAGAGCGAGCTTCTTGTTGACGCGTGCCATAGGTATTAGTTCGTGGGAAGTTCGGATGCCGGTCGCGGAGAGGCGGCCGGCTCGGTGCCGTCGGTGGAGCGCTCGACGGCGACCCAATCGGGCAGCCGAGCCATCAACGGCGGAAGGATTGACGAGAGGAGTTCGGAGGCGTCGTCGACGAACTTGTTGACGAGCGTCCCCTTCTCGTCTGCGATATCCGCCTCCATGCTGAGCTGGACCTTGCAGTAGTAGGCGAATCGCTCCGTGCGGCTGAACGCAAGCGCCCGCACGCCGTAGGCGCTCGAAGTCAGCCGCGAGTTGGCGATGAACAGGTACCCGGCGACCATGCGCTTGCGCGGCTGCCGCGGATTCTGGAACTCGGTGACCTTCATGACGAAGTCGCCGATCGGCAGATACACCGTCGAAGTCTTGAGCGTCACCGGATCGGTGACCTCGGCGCTCGCGTACTCGGTGCCGGTCGCGCGATTCTCGATGCCGGTCGACTTCGTCCACTTGCTGTCGTCGATCTTCAGCCGAATGTCCTCGGGGCCGCGCACGATCTGGTTGCCGTGCACCACCGAGCAGCGCTCGGGAACGTGCGGCACGTCGTCGATCGTGCCGGTGTAGTACGCCACGTGGACGTCCATCAGCCCCTTCGAGGGATCGCCGTCGATCGCGTACATGCGATCGACGTATTGCGACGTGTCGAGCTCCTCGACGATCTCCTTGCTGAAACGATTGTCGCTGCCGACGCGCTTCCAACGGCCAAGCGTCGTGGGAAGCGTGTCGAGCGCGGCGCGAATCTCGATCGGCTGCTTCGCGAGGTAGTACTGGAACTGGCGCACCGCGGCGCCGAATCCGAGCGCGCCGACGACGAGGATGGCGCAGGCGGCGGCGAACGCGGCGATGATCGATCGCTCAAACCGCACGCGACGCCTCCTTCGCGGGGGTGGCCGACGCGTCGGTCTCGACCACGAGATGCCTCAGGATCCACAGGATGCCGAGGTAGATCGCGAGCGCGGGTACCAGCCAGACCAAGCCGATGAAGCTGTGGAACTCGCCGGTCGCGAAGTTCACGTCCCAGAGTGAGAGCAGACCGAGCGTCATGACGCGCAGCACGTTGACGCCGACCGCGACGGGGATGCCCATCAGGACCAGCGCCGCTTTCTGCCAGAAGTACGGCAGGCCGGTGTGCGCGATGGCGACGCCGAGCGCGAGGAACGCGAGCAGCATGCGCATCCCCGAGCAGGCCTCCGCCACATTGAGCGGTTTGGGCACGCCGTCGCTGAAGACGATGAGGACGTTGCCGTCACGCTCGATGTCGACGCCCAAGACCGACAGCGCTACGTGTGCTCCGATCGCCGAGATGTCCTGCAGTCGCTCGGTCACCGGCCGCAGGAGTCCGTCGGAAATCGGCTGGCCAAAGACCACCAGGTAGGCGAGCGGGAACCAGAGGTACTTCATCGCCCGCCAGCCGAAGAAGAGAAGCGCGAGTCCGAAGATCACCATGCCGACGCCCGCACCGCGCACGTTCTGGTGCACGATGAACGACGCCGGTCCGAGATACCCGATGAAGTAGACGCCGAGCCCCATCAGCATCACGAGGATGCCGGTCCACGCTGGTTTGAACGGCTTCTCCAGGAGCTGATCCCGCTTCAGCCATACGAAGTAGCCGCTGATGAACGGGATGATGAGGGTGTGGCCCCAGTCGGATGGCGAGTGAATCGCGGTCCGAACCTGAGCCCGCAGAAAGAAGGCGAAAACCCAAGCGAAGATCGCGGCGAGCAGGACGCTCGCGACGATCGCCGCGCGCGGCGACACCTCCAGCGTCCCCGCTGGCGACGCTGCCACGTCGGGCTCCTTGGGTAGGGTCCGATCTACCATGCGTGCCTCAGCCGCTCCTCCATCGGCCAGCTTGGGTGTGAGATTCACGGAGATCTCGGCTCGTCCGAGAACCGCTGGCCCTGTGCGCTCCAATTCGAAAAGGTGTCAGGGTACGCGAACGATCCGCGACGGGTTCGCTGCCGTCGGTAGGGCGGCGCGCGATCGGTCGGCCGCTGCTCGGGCTCACGACGACGCCGCCCCGAACGTGTCGGGGCGGCGCGTGGATGGACCTCTGTTCGTAAACGTGCTCAATCAACCTCGTGAGACGCCGATGCTCTCAGGCGGCGGTCCGAAGACGTCGTTGCCGAAGTTGCGATCGAGCAGGAAGCCGAAGCCATAGGTCATGCGGAATCCGTTGCGGATGACCGCGAGCGGCGTCGCGAAGAAGTTGGTGCCGACGATGACGTGATCGTCAGGCTTCATGATGATGTCGGGTTCCTGACGGTTGCGGATCGCCGCAAGATCGACGCGCACCGCGGCTTCGCGTCCCGGTCCGACGATGCGGACGAGATCGACGCGCGAGGGAATAGCGATCTGCGAAAGGCCGCCCGCGGCGTCGATCAATCGGCTGAGGGTGAGCTTGCCTCCGGTTTGAGGCATCTCGTACACGCCGATGCGGTTCACTTCACCGCCGACGTACACGACGCCCTGCGGTGGAGGATCGACATAGATGCGGTCGCCCGGGCGAATGATGATGTTGTAGTTGCTCTCGCCGCGGGCCAGATCTTGGTAGCTGATCTCGATCACCCGTGTCGCGAAGAGCTGGGGCCTGCTCGGCTGCGCCGGCGTCGCCGCCTTCGGCGGGGCAGCCGCAGTCGGAACGCCACCCGCACCGGACTCGACCCACTGCTGCTTTGTCGCGTCCCACACCCAACCGCCACCCATGGGCGTCGGCCCTTGGGCCGCTGGCGCCGTTGGCTTCGCGGGTTCCTTGGTGAGGTCATCGACGTCAACGGGCGGCTTGTCGTCCTGTCGTGGCGCGAGCGCGCCGGGACTCGGCTTGGACGGCTCCGGCGTCGGCGCGGGTTCGGGAGGTTGAGCGGGCTTCGCCCCGGGCGGTGTCGGTGTGGGCGGCGTGCCTTCCGGTGGCTTCTGGCCGCCACCCGATTCCGGGAGCTTGTTGATGAGCTCCTCGATGTCGACGGGCTGCTTGTTGGTGCCTGTGTCGGTCCCCGTTCCAGACCCCGGTCCAGCACCTGGTCCAGTGCCGGGCTTCGCGCCAGCGCCGGGTTTCCCGAGGCCGCGATCGCGATAGCTCGGCTCGAGCGACGATTCGAGCGGCGCGGAGCGGATGACGAACACGCGCTCGGTGGTGTTCAAGGTGCCGCCGGCCAGTGCCAGCGCGTCCATAAGGCGGAAGTCCGGGCGCGTGAGGCCGTACACGCCAGTGCCCGAGATCGCCCCGTAGATGACGAACGTGAATCCTTGGCCCTTCTCAAGGACCACGCTCACAATCGGATCGGGCAGGTAGCCGCGAAGGCGGTCTTCGATCTCGCGCTGAAGCTGGGCGATGGTGAGTCCCGCCGCGGGAACTTCGCCGATCGTCGGCAGTCGCACGTTTCCGCTGGGGTCGACGGTTCGCACGGCGACATCGGTCTGTCCCGGCGTCACGAGTTCGAAGACCTCGACTCGCACTTCGTCGCCGGCGGTGAGCTGATACTGAAGTTCGCCCGGCTGCAGATCGTCGGCCGTCGGCGGCGTAGCAGTCGCGAAGTTGGCGGCCTCGCGCTCGACGACGTCGAGTCGGCTCAGCACCGGCATCGTGGTTGGCGTGAACTCGAAGTAGCCGGTGCGACTCGGATCGAACCACGAGTCGGTTTCGCATCCGGTGAGGACGAACGTCGAGAGCATCGTCGCGGCACACAACGCAAGTCTTCCGCCTCTCGAGGCCAGGTCGCGCACGCGCGGATTGAACCGTGCAGCGGCCTTCGTGACCTTGCCGGATGGAACTGCACTCGATCGTTGGGTTCGCACGCCGCTCTCCTAGTGAATCGGGTCGACCGAACAGGTACGCGGCAGCGATCAGCCGCGCGGCTCATTACCGGTCGTCGCCCGTTCATCGGCGAGGCAGAGAGGGCAAGTTGAGAGAAGTGCGCGGGCGAGGCCGCAAATGAGGCCGTCCCCATGCGCGATCAGCCCGCCGGCTGCGAGATGGTCGATGCCGGCGTGCCGAGGATCCGCTGCAGCACCGCCATCCTGGTCGCGACGCCGGCAGTGACCTGAGCGAGGATCCGACTCGCGCGCGGGTCATCCGCCATCGCGTCGTCTATCTCGATGCCGCGGTTCACCGGGCCGGGGTGCAGGATCGCGCAGGCCTCCGGCAGCCGCCGCGCCCGCACCGACGTGAGTCCGTACAGCCCGCGATAGTCCGGTGCCACGCCGCTGCCCGCGGCTCGCTCCATCTGGATCCGCAACATCATGATGGCGTCGAGGCGCGGCAGGACCGCGTCGAGATCGTGGCCCACCTCGATCGAACCCATGCCCGGCGTGCGGTGTCGCACGAGCGCCGCAAACTCGCTGGTGACGAGGGTCGGCGGACCGACGAGCAGCACCTTCGCACCGAGGGTCACCAGTCCGTGCGTCGCCGAACGAGCCACGCGGCTATTCACGATGTCGCCGACGATCGCGATCGTGCGCCCCGCGAACTCGGGCGAGCCTCGGGTCTGCGTGAAGTGACGTCGCATCGTGAGCAGGTCGAGGATCCCCTGCGTTGGATGTTCGTGTCGACCGTCGCCGGCGTTGATGACCGGGACCTCGAGCGCCCGGGCGAGCATGAGGGCGCCGCCGGAAATCGCCGATCGCACGACGATCGCGTCGACCCCCATGGCCTCGATGTTCTTTGCCGTGTCGATGAGCGTCTCGCCCTTGCTCGCGCTCGAACCCGACGCGCCGAGGTTCGTGACCTCTCCGCCCAAGCGCTTCGCGGCGATCTCGAACGAGCAGCGCGTCCGAGTGGAGTCTTCGAAGAAGATGTTGGCGACGACCTTCCCGGCCAGCGGCAGCGGCGCGGGGACCGGTACGCGCCCCGACGCGTACGGCAGCATCGCTTCGGCGGCATCGAGCCACGCGGACAGGTCGGCCGCGGAAAGACCTTCCAACGCGAGGAAATCGCGCGACGCGGTGAGCACGCCGGGATGCTACTGCAAACCGCTCCGTGGAAGCGCGAGGCGGCCGCTCCGGAGCTCGCGCCGCGGGAGGGGTGACGAGCGCCGCGGCGTCAGCGGCTGCCGGAGGCGAGCGCGGGGTCCGCAACGATCTGGAACTCGATGCTCTTCTCGGCGATCGCGCCGGACTTCTCGTCGCGAATCGACGACTTGAGCACGTACGTGCCCACGGTGAGGAAGTCGCTCAGGGTAATCCGCTCGCAGATGAAGAAGTCGTCGCGCTTCACGCTGCTCTTGTCGGTCACCGCCTGCCAGTCGCGCGACCAGACCTCCGTGCCGTCGTGCTTCGCGTAGATCGCGACCTTCGTCGCGAGCGAGGTAACCCACTCCGACGAACTCGCCTCGCGCTCGCTCGAGAAGTCGTCGACCTCGGTGTACAGGATCACCTGCGTCGAGCGGCCCGGAAGGAATCGCCGGTTGTCAAGCGAACTCACGCGCCCGAAGCCCTCGACCTTCGTGCAGAGTTCGACGCGCGGCACGCGCAGGTCCTTCGCCTCGCCAATCGCCGCGGTGAGCGACCCGAGCGACGCCGCCGCTTCGCTCGCCGACTTGCCGCTCGCCAGATCGCGACCGATCGCAGCGAAGGTGTCGTGCAGGTGCGAGACGAGCGTCTTCTCCTGATCGTCGAGACCGGGGAACGCCGCGACGTCGAACGGTCGGTTCGGATCGCGCATCGCGAGCGCCGCCTCCGCCATCGCGCGGGCGACCGGTCGACCGCTTGCCGCCTGCGCTCCGAGTGCGTTGACCAGCGCTTCCGCAGCGGCTTTCGCGTCGGCGTTCGGCGATGCCGTCGCAGTGCCGCTGCCGGCGGCGACGCTCGGCAGATTCGGGGCGGCTGAACCGGTTGCGACCGTCGAGGCCGCGCTGTTTGAACTGACCGCGGGCGCCGGCGCGGCCGGCGTCGGGTTCGCGACGAGTGGGCTTAGCGCGGCCGACGGTCTCGCGTCCTTCGTCTCGGGCCTCGTCGAGTTCCATTGCACCTGCCCCGCACGCGAATCTGCCGGGGACGCCTGCCGCGCCTTGGTCATCGCGTCCAAGCGCTTCCCGTATTCCGGCGCGTCCGCCGCGAGCAGCGTCATGAGGTCCTGGCCTCCCGTCGATTTGTCGACGCCGTCCGCCTGTTTCGCATCGGTCTCCGGTTTCGAGGTCGGGCGACCGGCTTCCCGCGCGGGGGGCAGTCGCACGGCGACGGGCTGCATCTCGTCGGCCCCGGACGAGTCCGACGAGGTCGGCGTCGAAGCGCATCCGGAGACGCCCAGCAGCCCTCCCAACGTGCCGCCCAGAATCGTTCGCACCATCGCTCGCATGAAAGACAGCCTCCTGCCGTCATCAAGCACCATCGCGTCGCGAAAAGCGGGTAGGCCACCGCGCCTTTCGGACGCGCCCGATTCCATCGGGCTCGACGCCGCGCGGCTTTCGCGCGACTACCGACCGAAGCTATCGGTTAGCTCGACGGAGAATCCTTGAAGACGCCGCACGAGGTCGCGGGTGACGCCGCGCCGCGCGTTCAGGTCAAGGCCGATCGCCGCCTCCAAGAGGCGAGCGGCGACCGCGGGCTGGAGCTTGCGGCCGAGACGGAGAATCGCCCCGCGCGTCGGCCCCCAGAGTCCGACGGCCTTCGCCACCGACTCCTCGCCTTCGCCCTGCGCCAAGCGACGCGAGACCTCGTGGATCTTCCGCACCAGCTCGACCGTCGACCAAACGACCAGTTGCTCCGGCACGCGCCCGACGTCGAGCAACTCCCACAGCTTGGTGAGCGCGGCCTCGGCGTCTCCCGACACGAGCGCGTCCTGAATCGCCCACGCCTGCTCCTCGCGACCCAGCCCCACCACTTCCGCGACGTCGTCACGGGTGATGCGCGGTTGTGGCCGGTCGCAGACCATCGCCGCCAGCTTGCCCAGCTCGCTGTCGAGCCGAAGCAGGTCGGCGCCCAGGCGCTCGACCAGCAATCGCGCCGCGTCGTCATCGATCGGCACGCGATGCTGCTTGTCCGAGCGCCGCCGACAAAACGCCTCGGCGCTCTCCTCGTTCGGCGGCTCGCACTTGATCAGCGTGCCGCCGGCCTTGTCGATCATCTTGTCGAGGTTCCCCGGTCGCCACGTCGTCGAGCGCATGAGCAGCGTCGAGTCGTTCATCGGCTCCTCGACGTAGCGCTCGAGCGCCCGTCGGCGCTCCTCGGCCGCGAGGAACTGATCCGCGTTGTCGAGCATCACGAGCTTGTGGGTCTGCATGAGCCCCCACGAGCGCAGTTCGTCGAGCAGCGTTGCGGTCGAGACCGACGCGCCGTCGAACGCAATCGAGTCGATGACGCCGAACTTCGCCTCGAGCATCTCGCGGAACCGCTTCGCGTGTTCGCTCCGCAGGTAGTTGTCCTTGCCGTGCAGGACAACGACGCGCATCGAGGCGTCGAGCGGGCGTTCGGTTGCGGCGGCCTTGGCCATCGCCGCGATTCTACGAAAGGCCGGCTCCGCGTCGATGTGCGCGAACGCGCGGGTTCATCCGCAGCGGCAAAGCGCCGCGCAGTAGCATTGCCCGGCGGATTCCATGCTCGTCCTGCACGTCCTCCAAGGTCCCGACGCCGGCAAGCGATTCACGCTGCCACCGGGCGAGCCCCAGCTCATCGGGCGCTCGACGGAAGCGCTCGCGATCACCGATCGCAGCGTCAGCCGCCGTCACGCGGAGCTCACGCCGGACAACGGCGTCTGGTTCGTGCGCGACCTCGACTCGAGCAACGGGACGTTTCTGAACGGGCAGCCGGTGCTCGAGAGCGCGTCGCTGCACCCGGGCGACCGCCTCCGCTGCGGTGACACGCTCTTCGTCGCCGCGTCGGAAGCGGAGCTCCCGGAGGAGCCGGCGCCGAGACACGTCTCGTCGACGCCGGCCGCTGTCGCCATCGAGGCGCGTCTTCCGGCAAACGCTCCCGCCGTCGCCGATCCGCGTTTCCGTCTCCTGCAGGCGCTGGCGTCGCTCGCCGACGACGCGCACGATCGACCGAAGCTGCTCGCGCGGGCCCTCTCGCTCGTGCGCGACGAGTTCGGGGCCGACCGCGCCGCATTCGTGATCGCCGCCGGCGACGCCGTGCACGTGCAGGCCATCGACGCTCGATCGCAGCTTCCACCACCGTCGATCCCTGTCGCCATCGTGGCCGAAGCGATGCACAACGCCGAGGGACTGCTCTCGATGACCGTCGCCGCCGACTCGCCCCACGCCGCGAGCGCGATGTGCGTCGCGGTGCGCACGCCCGAACGCACGCTCGGCGCGCTCTGGGTCGAGCAGGCCATCGCCCGCGGCGCATTCGACGAGCGCCACCTGCGGCTGCTACAGGCGGTCGGCGTGCACCTCGGATTGCTGTTGCGGCACGGCGAACTGCTCGACGCGGCCATCGCCCGCGAGCGGCTCGCCGCGGTCGGCGAAACGGTCGCGACGCTCTCGCACTCCATCAAGAACATCCTGCAGGCGCTCCGCGGCGGCGCGGACGCGGTCGAACTCGCGCTCTCGCGCGGCGACACGAAGATGGCAACGGAAGGCTGGCCGATCCTCGCCCGCAATCTCGACCGCATCCATTCGCTTACCCGCAACATGCTCGCGTACGCGAAGGAGCGATCGCTCGATCTCGTCTCGTGCGCGCCCAACGAACTCGTGCGCGAGATCGTCCTCCTCATGGCGCCGGCCGCTCAGCGCAAGCGCGCCCGCGTCGATCTCGATCTCGACGAAGGCCTGCCCGCGATCCGCATGGACCCGGACGCGATACATCAGGCGGTCATGAATCTCGTGAGTAACGCGATCGAGGCGGTGCCCGAGCGCACCGGCGTCGTGACCTTGGCCACGCGCTGGGTCGTCGAGTCGGGCATGTGCGAGATCACGGTGCGGGACAACGGCCCTGGAATCCCCGAGTCGCAGCGATCTCGGCTGTTCGAGCCGTTCGTCTCGACGAAGGGACAGCGCGGCACCGGACTCGGCCTCGCGGTGAGCAGGAAGCTCGTGGCGCAGCACGGCGGAACGATCGAGGTCATTTCGAGCGACGCGCGCGGAACGATCATCGCGATGCGACTGCCCGACAGCGGTCCTCCCGACGACGCCGATCGCACGCGCGGACCGCAGGCGATCGACGAATCCGACCTGGGCATCCGCTTCGGCGAAGCGGAGTAGTCGACGTCGTCGCGCGTCGCGCAACTTCTTCGCGTCCTCCAAAGATCGCCGCGCGGCTTGCCGATGATCACCCCCGCCGTATCATCGGTGTCCCTCTCCACGGACCGAACACATGCCTGAGACTCGGTTACACGTGCCGTCTGCGATGCTCCCGACGGACAGCCTGCCTCCCGAGATGCGCGCGAGCATCAGCTATCAGCGCACCCGCGAGATGACGATCGACGAGCTCCTGCTCGAGAACCGCGTCGTCTTCCTCGTCGGCGAGATCAACCACGCGTCCGCCGCGCGAATCATGATGCAGATGCTGTACCTCGAGAACCAGAAGCGAGGTCAGGACATCAACTTCTACATCAATAGTCCGGGCGGCTCGGTCGACGACACGCTCGCGATCTACGACACGATGCAGTTCATCTCGAGCGAAGTCGCGACGTACTGCATCGGCCGCGCGTACTCCGGCGGCGCCGTGCTGCTCGCCGCGGGCGCGAAGAACAAGCGATTCATCCTTCCGCACGCCAAGGTGATGATCCACCAGCCGTTCGGCGGCGTGACCGGCCAGACGACCGACATCCAGATCCAGGCCGAGCAGATCATCAAGGCGAAGCGCACGCTCAACGAGATCATCGCGCGGCACGCAGGACAGCCCGTCGAGCGCGTCGAGAAGGATGGCGAGCGCGACAAGTTCTTCTCGGCGGACGAGGCGAAGGCCTACGGGCTCGTCGACGAAGTCTGCGTGTTCCCGGACAAGACGGCCAAGAAGTGAGCCTCGGCAGTAAGTAATTGACGAGCCACGAAGCGAGTCGGAGCCACGTCACCAATGACACTGATCCCCATCGTCATCGAGAAGACCGGCCGCGGCGAACGCGCGTACGACATCTACTCGCGACTTCTCAACGATCGCATCATCTTTCTCGGCGGCCCGGTCAACGATCAGATGGCGAACCTCGTGGTCGCCCAGCTGCTCTTCCTCGCCAACGAGGATCCGAAGTCGGAGATCTCGCTGTACGTCAACTCGCCGGGAGGCAGCGTGACGTCGGGACTCGGCATCGTCGACACGATGCGCTTCATTCCGTGCGACGTCGCGACCTACATCATCGGCCAGGCCGCGAGCATGGGCTCGGTGATCGCCTGCTGCGGCACGAAGGGCAAGCGCTACGTCCTGCCGAACTCGGAGAACCTCATGCACCAGCCGCTCATCGGCGGCGTGCTCGAGGGGCAAGCGACCGATCTCGAGATCGAGGCGCGGCACATCCTCCGCATGCGCGCGCAGATCTACCGCATCTACAACGAGCAGACCGGCCAGCCGCTCGAGCGCATCGCCGAAGACTGCGAGCGCAACAAGTGGCTCACGAGCCAGGAGATGCTCGAGTACGGACTCGTCGACAAGATCGTGTCGCGCCTGCCGTCGCGCGACTGATCCAAGCCGACGCCTGACCAGAATCGACCGACGCCGCGACCACGTCGCGGCGTCGTCGTTTTGCCGTATCGTGCCGCGGCTGAAAAGCACTCTGCGATGAACTCAAACGCCTCTCGACCGTCCGTTCGTCGATCTCGCGCTGCCATCCGACCCGGCACTCCGCCGGAGGACGCCATTCCCGTGCTCATGCGCGAATACGGCGCGATGGTGCACGCGGTGGCGCGACGTATCGTCGGCACCGTCGCCGAAGCCGACGACGTGGCGCAGGAGACGTTCCTCAGCGCGTTTCGCACGTGGAGGAGTTTCCGCGGCGACGCCGACCCGGGGACGTGGCTCTACCGCATCACCGTGCGTGCGGCATCGCGTCTCCTTCGCCGCAAGTCGCGACGACGTGAACGCGACTTCTCCACCGCGGAGACGATGCCGTTCGCCGACGCGCGGCTGCCGAACATGCCCGAGGACTCGGAGTCGCCGGCCGCTCGACGGCTGCGGGCCGAAGCACGCGAGGAAGTGAACGAGGCGATCTCGACGCTGCCGACGCCGTTCCGTCTCGCCGTCGTGCTCAAGGACATCGCCGAACTCCCGCTCGAGCAGATCTCGTCGATCCTCGACCTGAAGGTCGCGACGGTAAAGACTCGCGTGCATCGCGGCCGTCTGATGCTGCGGGCCGCGCTCCTGGCCGACGCGCAGCGGGTCCATGTACCTCCGGCGATCTACGAGCGCTCGATGTGCATGGACCTCTTGCGGGCCAAGATGGAAGCGCTCGATCACGGCGTCCCGTTCCCGGTGCAGGAGGAGCTCGTCTGCGAGCGATGCCGAAACGTGTTCGCCTCGCTCGATCTCGGATTCGACGCGTGCCAGCACGCAGCGCACGACGCCGACCTTCCGACCGACGTCAAGAAGCTCGTTCTCGCGGAGATCGCCCGCGAGGGCATCCGTCCGCGCAAGAGCCGCCGACGCTGACCTACGCTGCGGCGTGGCGCGAACCGCCCGCGCCGCAATCACCTCTTGGAGCCGCCATGTTCTTCCGCATGATCTACGACTCGCGTCTCGCTCAGGCCGCGTACCTGATCGGGTGCCAGCGCACCGGCGAGGCGATCGTGTTCGATCCCGAGCGCGACGTCGATCGCTACATCGACATCGCCCGGCAGAACGGGCTGCGCATCGTCGCCGTCGCCGAGACGCACATCCACGCGGACTTCCTCAGCGGCGCGCGAGAACTCGCCGAGCGCACCGGCGCGACGGTCTACGTCTCCGGCGCCGGCGCCCCCGACTGGACGTCGCGCTGGCTCACGCAGAAGCGCGGCGGCGGCGCGTATCCGCATCGCGAACTCGCGGACGGCGACTCGTTCCGGATCGGCAACATCGACTTTGTCGCGATGCACACGCCCGGCCATACGCCGGAGCACATGATCTATCTCGTCGTCGACCGCGGCGGCGGCGCCAACGAGCCGATGGGCGTCGTCACCGGCGACTTCGTGTTCGTGGGCGACCTCGGGCGGCCCGACCTGCTCGAGACGGCCGCGGGAGTCGAGGGTCAGGCGAAGCCGTCGGCGCACGCGCTGTGGAAGAGCGCGCGGCGCTTCCTCGGCGACCTTCCGGACTGGCTGCAGGTGTGGCCCGCGCACGGCGCGGGCAGCGCGTGCGGCAAGGCGCTGGGCGCGGTGCCGCAGTCGACCGTGGGCTACGAGCGTCGCTTCAATCCGGCGCTCCGCGCCGCCGACGAAGAGCGGCGCTTCGTCGACTTCATCCTCGAAGGACAGCCCGAGCCGCCGACGTACTTCGCCCGCATGAAGCGCGAAAACCGCGACGGCCCGAACGTGCTCGGAGGCCTGCCGAAACCGCGGAAGCTCGACGGCACCGAGCTCGCGCGCCTCGCGACGACGGCGCAGGTGCTCGACGTCCGCTCGTGGAGCGAGTTCCGCCAAGGGCACCTTCGAGGCGCCCTCTTCACGCCGCTCGACAACAGCTTCCCGACCGTCGCCGGTTCCTACGCCGACCCGGCGCAGGACGTCGTCCTCGTCGTCGACGCATCCAAGCTCGACGAGTCGATTCGCAATCTCGTGCGCGTCGGCATCGATCGGGTCGTCGCATGGGCCGAGCCGTCGGCGCTCGCCGGCCTGCAACTCGTCGCCAGCAAGGAAGTCGACGTGAAGACAGCGCAGCGATGGGTCGAGGAGCGCAGGCCGTTCGTGCTCGACGTGCGCCGCGCCGGCGAGTTCGCCGCCGGTCACATCGACGGAGCACTGAACATCGCGCACACTCGGCTCTCCGCGCGGCTGAATGACGTGCCGAAGAACCAGCCCATCCTCTGCCACTGCAAGGCCGGCGGACGGTCGGCTTACGCGACGGCGCTCCTCGAGCGCCACGGGTTCGACGTTACGAACATGGCGGGCGGCTTCGACGCTTGGCTCGCATTGGGCGAACCGGTGAAAGCGTGATCGCGCTCGAGATCCTGGGCGCACTTCTCGTCGGGCTTTCGCTCGGCCTGCTCGGCGCGGGTGGCTCGATCGTCACCGTTCCGGTCCTCGTGTTTGTCGTCGGCGATCCGCCGAAAGTCGCGATCGCCGAAAGCCTTGCCATCGTCGGCGCCATCGCCGCCACGGCAGCGTCGCGCTATCAGCGACAACGGCTGATCGACTGGCGGCACGCGATCCTGTTGGGCGTGCCCGGCATGCTCGGCGCGCTGCAGGGCGCGATGTTGGCCCGGGCCATGAGCGGTCGCGCCCAGATGATTCTCTTCGCCTGCGTCGCCTTCGTCGCGGCGCTGCGCATGCTTCTCGCGCGGTCGCCGAGCGACAGCGCGCCGACATCGCCGCATCGCCCCGCGTGGCAGCCGATTCTCGCGGGCATCGCGGTCGGGCTGCTCACCGGACTGGTCGGCGTCGGCGGCGGCTTCCTTCTGATTCCCGCGCTCGTCGTGTTGTTAGGCGTGCCGATGCGACGGGCGATCGGCACGAGTCTCGTCGTCATCGTCGCGAACTGCGTGGTCGGCTTCGCTCGGCAGTTCGCGTCGCTTGAAGCGAGCGGCGATCAGATCCAGTGGATCACCGTCATCGTGTTCGCAGTCGTCGGCTCGACGGGCGCGCTCGCAGGCGCGCGGCTTTCCGCGCACCTGCCGCATAACATTCTCCGCGTGACGTTCGCGTGGGTCCTGGTCCTCGTCGCGATCGGCACGCTGGTGTCGCAGCTTCTCTCGACGACTGCGCCCGCGTCATGAGCATTTGCCGTCGCCGCAGGCGTCGTGCCGACGATTCCACGGCATCGCGGCCATGAGCACCGCAAGTCCGCACCAGCCGGTCATGCCTGCCATGACCAGACCCGCGCCCATGAGGACGGACAGGCTAAAGAACCACGGCGACACCGCGATGCCCAGCGCGACGCCGGCCAGCGTGATCAGCCCGATCACGATCTGCGCCTGTCGAAGCGGCGAGATCGGGGCCCGCACAGGATTCGAGACCGGAAGTCCGGCGGCCTTCCACGCAACGATGCCGCCCGCAAGGTTGAAGACGTGCTTGTGGCCGCGGGCTGCCAGCCGACTTGCCGCGTCCGCGCTCCGGCGGCCGCTGCGGCACTGAACCACGATCGTGTCGTTCGGATTCAGGACGGCCGAGACGTCGTTGAACTGCGACAGGGGCATCAGCACGCTGCCTTCGATCCGCTCATGTTCAAACTCCTCGATCTCGCGGACGTCGACGAGTCGGGCACGCCCGGCGCGGATCCACTCCGCGGCTTCCGCGGGGGCAACGGGGGGAACTGGCTTCGCGGCGGTGGTGGGAGCGGCGGGAGCGGTCATCGTGGTCATGGTTTCCTCGCTTGGAACTTCGGCGGTCGCGGCTTCGTGACGGTAGCCGCGGCGAAGGTTCCCAAGCGCCGCTTCGGCACGCGGAAGGCGTCGTTACGATGCCCGAGCCATGAGTGACCCCGTCATCGCCGTGAGTCCCGAGAAGTTCCGGACCGACTATGAACGAGCGAAGGTCGAGATTCAGAAGGCGGTCGTGGGGCACAACGAGGTGATCGACGGCGTGCTCATCTGCCTCTTCGCGGGCGGCCATGCGCTCCTCGAGGGCGTGCCGGGTCTGGGGAAGACGCTCCTCATTCGGTCACTCGCCCAAGCGCTGCACCTGCAGTTCAGCCGCATCCAGTTCACCCCCGACCTCATGCCCGCCGACGTCACCGGCACGACGATCGTCGTGGATACGCCGCAAGGTCGCGATTTCCAATTCCGCAGGGGCCCGATCTTCGCGCAGATCGTCCTGGCCGACGAAATCAACCGCGCCACGCCGAAGACGCAGTCGTCGCTTCTCGAAGCGATGCAGGAACGAAGCTGCACGGTCGGCGGGACGACGTATCAACTCGACAAGCCGTTCTTCGTCATGGCGACGCAGAACCCGATCGAGCAGGAAGGAACCTATCCGCTGCCCGAAGCGCAGCTCGACCGCTTCTTCTTCAAGCTCGAAGTCGGTTACGCGACGCGCGAAGACCTCGTCGAGATCCTGAATCGCACGACGACCGGCGCGTCAGCTTCCATCGAACGGGTGCTCGACGGCCCGACGATTCTTGCCCATCAGTCGCTCGTGCGCCGCGTCGCGATCGCGCCGCACGTGCAGGACTACGCGGTGCGCCTTGTGCTCGCGACGCATCCGCAAGGCAAGTTCGCGCCGCCGGAAGTCAATCGCTTCTTCCGCTTCGGCGCCAGCCCTCGCGCGGCGCAGACGCTCGTCCTCGCGGGCAAGGTGAAGGCGCTCTTGGCCGGTCGCGACAACGTGCAGCCCGAGGACATCCGCTCGGTCGTCATCCCCGCGATGCGGCACCGATGCCTGTTGAACTTCGAAGCCGAAGCGGAAGGCATCTCGACGGCGCAGGTGCTACAGAACATCGTCGAGACGACGATGACGGATGCGCGCATGGCGGGGTGAGGCGGCCAATTCGCGAGTGATTCGTTCAACACGGAGTCCGGAGATCCGGAGGGCACGCGGAGGAAGGCATTCAGCGCGGAGACGCGGAGTGCGCGGAGGCAACGCGGAGTTGGAGCCAGAGTTCGAGGCGCCGCGCCGTTGCGCCCTTCTCCCGCGACTGGTGATGCTGGTGCGCAGGACGTCCATGCGGGAGGAGGTGGCTGCGGAGCGGCCGGATGAGGGCCGAGGCGTAGCGATGTCGGCCCGTGCGAGTATTCGTCTTCAACGCGCAGTCCGAAGGTCCGGAGGGGACACGGAGGAGCGCTTTCGGGTGACCTACCCCCCGAAAACTGAGCCAGCGTGAATGAGAGTCCCGATGAGCCCCGGTCGGGCTTCGGAGACTCTCGAGATGAAACGGACAAGGCACAGCCCCGAGCAGATCATCAGCAAGCTGCGCGAGGCCGACACGATGCTGACGATGGGCAGGACGGTGGGCCAGGTGCTCCAAGCGCTCGGCGTGAGCGAGCAGACCTTCTATCGCTGGCGCAACCAGTACGGCGGCATGAAGGCCGAGGAGGCGCGGCGCCTCAAGGAGCTCGAGCTCGAGAACGCGCGGCTGAAGAAGGTCGTGGCGGACCAGGCGCTCGACATCTCGATCCTGAAGGAGGCGAACGACTTCCTGGGAAAACATCAGGCCTCTCGAGGCGGAGGCAAGCCGTGACGCACGTCGAGGGGCATCTGGGGGTCTCGCAGCGTCGCGCGTGCCGCGTGCTGGGCCAGGCTCGCTCGACGCAGCGCTACGTCGCGCGTCGGCGCGGAGACGAGACGGCGCTGGTGCGGCGCATGCACGAGCTCGTGCGGCGCCATCCGAGGCGGGGATACCGCATGATCGCGGGTCGCCTACGCATGGAGGGCTGGCGCGCAAACCCGAAGCGGATCCACCGGCTGTGGAAGCGCGAGGGCTTCAAGGTGCCGCGAAGGAAGCGTTTCCGGCGGTCGGCGGCGGACGGCTCGGGCGGCATCGCGAGGTGCGCGGCGACGCATGCGAACGACGTGTGGTGCTGGGACTTCGTGCACCGCCGCGACGAGCGCGGGCGGACGCTGAAGTGGCTGACCCCACTTCCGGGGTGGGGTCGACGAGTTCACGCGCGAGTGCGTGGCACTGGAGGTGGCGCGGACGATGACGTCGGACGACGTGGTCGACGTGCTGGCGCGCGCGATTCGCGAGCGTGGGGCGCCGAAACGGGTGCGGAGCGACAACGGCCCGGAGTTCGTCGCGAAGGAGCTGCGTTCGTTCTTCGGGCGCGTGGGGATCGGAACGCTGTTCGTCGATCCCGGGAGCCCGTGGCAGAACGGGTACTCGGAGAGCTTCAACGGCCGGCTGTCGAACGAGCTGCTCGACGCGGAGACGTTCGCGAACCTCGGCCACGCGAAGGAGCGATCGGCGGCGTGGCGTCACGAGTACAACCACGAGCGTCCGCACAGCTCGCTGGGCTACCTTCCGCCGGCGCGATTGGCGGCGACGCTGGCCGGCCCTCCGCTCGGGGCTGCGCCCCTCGCTGCGGTCCGGCCAGCGTCATCCTGAAGTACATTTCCTATACAAAGACTCTCATTGAGGCTGGTACATAAAGTGGGGGCAGATCAGTTGTAGTGTCGCCGGATCGTGCCCAACGGCAAGGAGCCTCGACAATGCCATGCGTGATGAGGGCAGCGGTGATCGCCATCGTTACGACGACTTCGGTGCTGCTTCCGGTCGGTTGCAAGAGCCCGGACAGGGCTGTAGAGCCTGATGTCCGGCCGCCTGCGGCGGCACGGCTGCTGAGAGTCACCGTTCGCGGCGGCGACGGCGTGATTCGATGTGTGCTCGACGATTCCGATGTCGTCTCGGTGACGCCGATTGCGCTGACCGGTGGCGGCGAAGGCGTGCTGGTTCGGTTGACCGCGTATGCGTCGAAGCGGCTGGCCTCGGCCACAGCGGACGCTGAGGCGTCACGCGAGCCCGCGATCACGGTGGAGACCGATTGGCGAGGTCACCGGACTTCATTCGCGCCGCGGGTACGAGCGCCGATGAGCGACACTCTGATCATCGCGGAGCCCGACTCGGATGGCGGGCGCGCGTTTGTGGCCGACGTGCTGCGCGAGTTGGGACCAGCGCGAGACTGAAGCGACCCCCGCAATCCGCGCGGGAAGACATTCAGCGCGGAGCCGCGGAGTGCGCGGAGTGCGCGGAGGCAACGCGGAGATGGACCCGGAGTTCGAGGCGCCGCGCCGTCGCGATGGCGACGCTGACTATCAACACGGAGGTGGGAGGTCCGGAGGGCACACGGAGGATGCCATTGAGCGCGGAGCCGCGGAGGAAACGGGGATAGCGCGCCGGGTTCAACGCAGCGCTCGTCGCACGCTGCCTTGAGCGTTGGCTGGCACTCGCCGTCGTCGCGAGCAATCGAGTCGAGAGATCACGAGGGGTCGGCTCATCGACGATTTCAGCGGCGACGGCGCCGTAGGACGGTGCACATCGCAGCAAAGACTACGATCGATGGCGCCGCAGGGACGTTAGCGAAATAGATGTTGTCCACGGCGGCATTCAAGAATATCACGCGATCGAATGCGAAATCCGTGGTCCACCCGAAATGATGTGAGCCGAGAAACGAGTCGATGGGGACGGTTATCGTCGAGGTCGCGACCGTCGTTCCGCCCTGATAGAAGACACACGTAAAGGCTGTATTCGGAGTCTTGAATCGATCCAGAGCAAACGCATGGATTGAGCCAGCAAAGAGGAACTCGCGCGCGGCACCGTCCTGATCGACCAGACCCCAACCGTCTGTATATGCCTGCGCCGGATTGTTGTCGTAGAGGAGCGGCGACTGAATCGGGCTGCTCCCTAGGGTGATACCGAGGCTTGCGAATGCATCGGGGGCAATTGGACCGACCTGCCGGTCGGAGGAATGAAATCGAGGAATGTGGAGGGACCAGCCGCATCAAGCCACGCCGACTTCTGATCAAGGTACGTCGTGATGGACGCCGGGGAACTCGCCGCCAGCATGCCGAGCGAGACGAGGCCGAGCGCACGGAGATGTTTCATGAGTCACTTGCTTTCGAACACGCGTGGCTCGAGAGCGGGCGTTACACCCAGACTATTTGGCTACCGACCACCTGGAGCGACGAGTTCACCGCGTTCGCCACGCTGTCGAGCCCGCCCGGACCCGGCGGGATGATCTCGATGCGGCCGCCGATCCATCGCGCTCCGGCCGGAGCGCGTTCCGCGCGGCCGCGCGGAACGCAACGCAGTCACGCGCGCCACCCAGTGCAACCGTACACCACGCTCCGGCGCGGGGCCACGGTTCCTGGTGAGTTCGCGGTGCCGAGGCGCGGCCTCGATCGGTTCGCTCCCCTCCGGCTGGATTTCTACTGGACCGAATCCTCGCGGGGCGGCGGAATTCCGGCGAGCCACGTTGAACTGGCCACGAAATGGTGGAGGCGCGGAGGACAGGCCAGCACTCAATGACGATTTGAAGCGGTGGAGCTGGACGGCGTTCCCGTTCGCGTGCTGACGCTCGACGACCTGCGCACGAACAAGCGAGCGGCGGCGCGGCCGAAGGACTTGGCGGACCTCGACGCGCTCGAGCGGCCAGCCGATGGGGGCGGCGGACATACGTGAGCGCGGAGCGTCAGCTCGGATCGCGCGGGCAGCGTCACGCGCCGCCGCCGTCCGAACACGCGACGGCGGCGGGCTCACACATTCGACACCTCGTCCGATCAGTTGCCGACGAGCGGCGCGAGCGCCTCGACCATCTCATCCCACTCGAGCTCCGACAGCCACAGCGAGAACTCGTCGACGGAGCCGAAGCCGAGCGACTCCGCCAGCGACGCCGGAGAAAGCGCGGGCTCGATCGATTCCGACGCGACGCCGAGCAGCGCCTCCGCGCTCATCGCGTTCGAGCAATCCCCCCAGGCTCCGAGCAAGACGCCCAGATCGCCCGCATCGACGTCGCCGTCGCAGTCCAGGTCGGAGATGCCGTGGCCGCCCCACTGACCGAGCAGGATGCCCAGGTCGGACGCGTCCACGTCGCCGCCCTCGTCGAGGTCGCCGACGCAGCTTTCGCTCGGCCGTTCGAACGCCCCCATCTCCATGACGCATCGCACTCGGTCGCCGCGATCCAAGTCGAGCGGATGCGGTTCGCTGAACGTGAAATCGTCGTCCACGTCGTTCGCGTCGCTCGGACGGATCGAGCCGTCGCCAGCGCTGATACACGGCGATGCGGCCAGGAGCCGGCAGTTGTCGTCGGCCGTGCCGGCGACGTTGTCCGCGCCGTCGACGTCGGCGAAGGCGGGATCCTCGCTGAAGTTCCCGGTGCCGGCGGAGATGCCCTCGACGTCGCAGTACGAGATCGACGCGGTCGCGCTTCCGTCGAGGACCAGCTGGTCGTCGAGGACGCTTGCGGCGTCGGAGGTGTTGTGCCAGAGGATCGAGTTGTGAAGCTCCGACTGGCCGCCGCCGACATAGAGCCCGCCGCCGACCTCCGCGTCGTTCAGCGTGAGCGTGCACTGGTGCATGATCGTCGCGTTGTCCGCGTAGACCGCGCCGCCGTAGTCCGTCGCCGCGTTCGCGACGAAGAGGCAGTTCACCACCCGGCTGCTCGAACTCGCATTCTGCAGCGCGACGGCGCCCCCGAATCCTGAGTGGGTGGACCCGCCCGGAATCGTCGCCGTGTTGCCGACGAACGCGCAGTTCGCGACCCGCGCGAGCGACTGGTAGACGAAGACCGCGCCGCCTGCGCCCTTCTGCCCCAGCGAGTAGTTCCGATCGAAGACGCTGTTGGTGATGTCGATCGCGATGTTCGTGTAGATGGCCCCGCCGTCAGCCGAGTTGCCGCTGGGATCGGGAGGCTCCGCCCCGTTCAGCGTGAACACGCAGTCGCGCACCGAAAGTTCCTGCCCGTCGCTTGCGATCGCGCCGCCGTAGGGCGAGCCGTTGCCGTTGCCGACGGCGTGGTTCGCCTCGAACTTGCAGCGCGACACGAGCAGCTTGGACGAGGTGCCGGAGAAAACCTCGAATCGAATGGCGCCGCCAGCTCCAGCGCCGTCCGCGGCGTGACCGTTGCGGAACGTGAAGCCGTCGACCTTCGCGCCCGAGGACATGGCGCCATGGAAATAGACGAAGCGGTAGGAATTGTCGGAAAGAACTCCTGACCCGTCGTTGCCGGCGAGATCGCCGTCCACGACCGTCGGATTCGCGTCAGGGTCCGCCTGCGTCGCGGCGGTCTCATATCCGCCCTGCTCGGCCCCCTTGAAACCACCGAGAAGGTGGACGTTACGGTAGAAGTGCATGACTGCGGATGAGTCCGACGTGCTGAGCTTATACGTTCCGTCTGCTACCCAAATGTCAGTCAGGTCTGACGGGTCCTCGAATTCCGCCGATGCAGATACCAAGTCACGAAAGGCATGGTCCCAACTGGTTCCGTTCGCTGGCGTGGCCGTCGCGTTCTTGTCCACGTAGATCACGTTTGCGCTGATGACTGCTGAGCCGCAGGCGCGCGCCAACGGCACTCACCAGACTCGATAGCCGGTTTGCGAGTACTGCAGGCCTCCTTTGCTGATCTGAGGAGAGGGATAGGAAAGACCCTACGCCCTTTGCGGCTTCTTACCGCGCTGTGCTCCACGCGCCAAGCAGTATTGAAAGGTCCTTCGCATCCACCTGCGAGTCGGAATTCAGATCGGCGATTGGCGATCCGGGTCCCCATGCGTCGAGCAGCGCCGCAAGATCCGCGCCATCGACCATGCAGTCGCCGGTCAGGTCCGCCAGGGGTGGTTCGATCGGCGTGAGAATGCACAACCCGATCGCGTCCGGCGTCGAGCCCACCGCGAGAATCTGCCCGGCATCGTTGATATCGAAAGCGTCGAAACAGTAGAACGGCGCGGGGCCAACCAAATCCTGAAGTCGGAATCGCGCATCGTCGATCCAAAGTAGCCCTACCATCGAGACAATCTCGCCGGGGTCTAGGGGAACGCTTGCAGCCCCGACGATGACGTTCGAGTTGTTGATTGCCCGCGCGACGGTGTGTTTGTAGCCGGGCTCGTGTGAAAGTTTACTCGGCGCGCTGCCAATCCAAAGAGCAGGTCGAGCCGCGAGCCCCAGCGGCGTAGCGACGCGGCAGGCTCCCGCAATCCAGCCTGCGTCGTTCACTGAATACGCCACGGACGTCAACGCGCCCTCGAAGGGCGGAAGCAGGCACGTCTTGCCCCTGAACCAACGGAATCCACGCGCATCGATGGACGGCGAGCCCATATAGCCGACGACAGTTCCGCCATTCGAGATATCAAACGCGTAGCTACTGAAGAATCCTGCGGGTCCAATGTCCGTCATCACCCCGTCCTGCCAGATGAACGCGACGTGCGAGTCGACGTGTTGCTTGCCGATGCCCCGCGTGCCCGCCACCTGGAGCGACAAATTCACCGCGTTCGCCACGCTGTCGAGTCCGCCCGGTCCCGGCGGGATGATCTCGATGCGGTCCCCGATCCAGATCGCGCCGTAGGTCTGGAGAGGCCACACGAGCCCGACCACCACGCCGTCGTCGCTGATGCCGAGCGCCTGGGCGTTGTCCACGCCCGGCGGAAGCGGCAACTCGACGGGCGTCTCCCCGAATCCGCACACCACCGGCACGTCCACGCTGTCGTTGGGCGGGCAGTGCCGGCGGTAGCCAGCCCACGTCCCGTGCGCGTTGATCCGGGTGCCGACGAACGCCTCTTCCGACCACGAGCCGGGACATTGGTAGTCGGCCACGAACATCGCCGTGTAGCGGCACTGCGCGCTGGCGATCTGCGATGCCGCGAGGATCGACGGCGCCGCCATCGCGAGCGTGAGCAGAGCGTGCGCTGATCGCCTGCGAGTCATGGCGGTCGCCTGTCCATCACGCTCCCGTCGGAGCGCGTTCCGCGTGGCCGCGCGGAACGCGACGCAGTCACGCGCGCCACCCAATGCAACCGTACACTACGCTCGGGCGCGGGGCCACGATTCCTGCAAAGTGACGGAGAAGTCGTACAGGACTGAGCGCGAAGTCGCTGAGCACGTTCGGCGAAGCCGCCCCCCTCCACCGTTCGCTGCGCGAACGGTTCCCCTCCCCCGTCGCAACGCCACGGGCGGAGGATCTCATTCCGCGCGCAGTCGCGCGGCCCTGAATCCTTCGTCGGCGTGCGCCACCGCCTGCTCCGTGTGCCCTCCGGACCTCCCCAACTCCGTGTTGAAACAGCGCGTCGCCTACTGCAATAGCGCCGCGCCTCGAACTCCGCGTCATCCTCCGCGTTTCCTTCGCGACCTCCGCGCCTCCGCGCTGAAGGCATTTCCCCCGCTCAATCGCCGCCGATGATCTGCCACACCGCGCCCGCTTGCGTCGGGTTCTGCCCGCCCTCGAACGACAAGAGGTACAGCGTGCCGTCCTTTGCCTCGGCGAAGCTCGACCAGAGCGAGCCGCCCTTACGCAGCAGCATCATCGGCTCCGCGGGCTTACCCGGCTCGTAACGAAGACCCCAGATGCGGCTGGTACCGAAGTCGGCATAAAGATAGACGCCGTTCAGGTTGGGAATCGCATCGCCGCGATACACATAGCCACCGGTCACTGACACGCCTTCGCCGTGGCCGTACTCGACGATCGGCTCGATGGGCGGGCTGACTTGCTCGCGCTTCGACTCCGTGAACGGATGCGTTCCTTCGCGCACGCGCCAACCGTAGTTGCCACCCTTCTTGATGACGTCGACTTCTTCGTACAAGTTCTGGCCGACGTCCCCCGCCCAGAGGTCGCCGGTCTTCTTGTCGAACGACATGCGCCACACGTTGCGCAAGCCGAACGCCCAGATTTCCGGGAGCGCGCCAGCTTTGCCCACAAAGGGATTGTCAGCCGGAATCGCGTATGGCTTGCCGCCGCCCTTGTTGTTCACGTCGATGCGGATGATCTTCGCGAGGTACGAACCGAGGTGCTGTCCATTGTCCTGCGGATCGCCAGCCGCGCCGCCGTCGCCGATCGAGAGATAGAGATAGCCGTCGGGTCCGAACAGCACCGTGCCGCCGTTGTGGTTCCAGTAGGGTTCGTCGACTTGCAGCAGCACTTCCTCGCTCTTCGGATCGACCGTGCGGCCGTCCGCCGACACCGTGAACCGCGACAACACCGCGCGACGCGGCGGGTTGGCCGAGTAGTACACGTACAGCTCGCGCTTCTTCGGATAGTCGGGATGGAACGCGATCGAGAGCAACCCTTCCTCGTTGCTCGAGTCGTTTACCGGCTCGGTCAGATCGATCACGGTCGGAAAATCGGAAATGTCCGGTTGACTCATGTCGCCCAAGCGGATCGTGCCGCGCTGCTCGGTGATGAACCAGAGGTTCGGCTGATCGGGTACCTGAACCATCTGCGTCGGGCGCACGAGCTTCGCGTTCGGCCACACGCGACTGACGCGGATGCGCGGCGCGGGAGTGGCCGGTGCCGCTGCGGGAGTCGCGTCCTTCGCGGGCGCGGTTTGCGTCGGGGTCTGAGTCTGGAGCAAACCGAGAGCGAGCGACGACGACACGGCGAGCAACGACAACATAGAGATCTCCCGAAGGGCTTCTCGCGAGGCTGAACCGCGGATCGGATCGAACGACGCGGGCGGGCATCGTAGGAAAAGCCCGCGCTCGGCGATACGCTCGCCACCATGCTGAGCCCCCTCACCGCACTCGCACTCGTCGCCGTCGTTCTTCAAGCGCAAGCCCCCGCGACGAAGGCGCCGCCTCCGGCGAAGCCTGACACGGCAAGCGCGACGAAGAGCGCCGACGCCGAAGCCGGCTTCGTCTCGATCTTCAACGGCAAAGACCTCAGCGGCTGGACCGGCGATGTGAAGGGCTACGCCGTCGAGAGCGGCGCGATCGTGTGCCTGCCCAACGGCACGAATCTGTACACGGAGAAGGACTACGGCGACTTCACGCTGCGCTTCGACTTCAAGCTCACGCCCGGCGCGAACAACGGCATCGGCATCCGCACGCCGCCCGAGGGCGACGCCGCGTACGTCGGCATGGAGATTCAGGTGCTCGACGACTCCGACGCGAAGTACGCGCAGCTCAAGCCATACCAGTATCACGGTTCAATCTACGGCGTCGTGCCGTCGAAGCGCGGACATCAGAAGCCCGTCGGCGAGTGGAACAGTGAAGAGATCGACGTGCGCGGGCGGCACGTGAAGGTGACGCTGAACGGCTCGGTGATCGTCGACGCCGATCTCGACGAAGCGTCGAAGACCGGCACCATCGACGGCCACGATCATCCCGGCCTCAAGCGCGCCGATGGACGCATCTGCTTCTGCGGTCACGGCGATCGCGTCGAGTTCAAGAACCTGCGCGTGAAATCGTGAGCCCGAGAGTCCGCCGGACCGATCCGTTCAGCGAATCTCGATCTCGATGATCGAGTAGTCGTCGAGGTAGTTCTCGTGGCCCTGCACGCTGCGCGTCAGATCGCGCACGAAGTCGACACGCGAACCGCTCTTCACACCGCGCAGTGCGTCGAGCAGGTGCGGCAATCCCCAGATCGTTCCGTTCGGCTGCATGATCTCGAACACGCCGTCGGTGTAGAGGAGCAGCCGATCGCCGGGCGTCAGCTCCATGCGGTCGTTCGGATTTCCGAGCTCCGGCGCGACGCCGATCATCAGCCCTTGCGACTCGAGCTCGCTCAGCGTGTCGCCGCGCTGCACGAGCGCCGGAGGATGCCCGCCGCCCGACCACGTCAACACGCGAGTGCGCCGATCGAACACGCCGTACCAGATCGTGAAGAACATCCCGTTGTGCCGCGTCATCGGGAAGTTCGTGTTCAGGCGCTCGAGCACCGTCTTCGGGTCGAGCTGCTCCTCGGTCGGCAAGCTGCGGATGAGCGAGAGCGCGGACACCGAAAGGAGCGCGGGGCCGACGCCGTGGCCGCACACGTCGAGCACGTAGCAGGCGAAGTTGTCCTTGTCGATCCAGTGGTAGCCGAAGCTGTCTCCTCCGAGGCTCGCCGACGGAATGAACGCCCATTCGGTGCGCAGCTCGGCGCGATCGACCGGTGGATCGAGCAGCGACTGAACGTACTGCGCCGCCTTCTTGAGTTCCGCCGCCATGTGCGCCTCGCTCGCGGCGAGCTGTCGGAACGCTTCGTTGCGCTCGAGCTGCGCCACGTAGCCGCGCGAGTGGTGTCGGATGCGGGCAATGATCTCGATCGGATCGGGCAGCTTCACCAGGTAGTCGTTGGCGCCGCGAGCGAACGCTTCCGCCTTCGTCGTCGCCTCTTCCTTGGACGACAGGACGACGATCGGCGTCTCCTTCAACTCCTCGGTCGCGCGGTACTGCGACACCAGGTCGAGCCCGTCGACGGCGGGCATGACGAGATCCTGGAGGATCACGGTCGGCTTCAGCTCGATGGCCGTCTGGACCGCCTTGGTCGGATCCGCGAGGAAGCGATACGCGATGTCCGCGTGGGGCGCGAGCATGCGCCGCACCGCCTCGCCGATGATCGCCTGGTCGTCGACCAACAGCACCGACACCGCAGGCAGGTTCTCTCGGACTGTGCTACTCATCGCTTTTCGCTCCGATCCGGCACTTTCCACGCCTGACTCGCGAACGCGGCGCCGACCGCGCGACCGATCGCGTCGAGAGGCAATGTCGCCCGGGCCGCGCTGAGCCGCACCGCCTCGCCGGGCATGCCCCACACGGTACTCGTCTCGCGATCCTGCGCGATCGTCCACCACCCCGACTTCCGCAGACTCAACAGGCCTTCGGCCCCGTCGCGGCCCATGCCGGTGAGAAGGACGGCCACTCCGACGATTCCCGAACGCGCCAGCGACTCGAAGAGCACGTCGACGCTCGGCCGGTGCAGGTGATCGCGCGGATCGTCCTGGGTGCCGATGCGACCGTCGCGATGCACGACGAGGTGCGTCTCCCGAGCCGTCATGTGGATCGTGCCGGCGCGAAGTGGCTCGCCCCTGTCGACAAGCTTCGAAGGAAACGTCGTCTGCTCGGAAAGCCACTGCGCGAAGCCCGGCACGAACTCGGCGCCGAGATGCTGCACGACCGCGATCGGCGCGGCGAAGGGCTTCGGAAGCGACCCTAACACCTGCGCGATGGCCTGCGGACCGCCGGTCGAAGCGCCGATCGCGAGCATCGGCGCCGCCCCAACCGAAAGCGGCGGCGGCGGCGGCATTGGCGGTTTCGGCGCCGGATCGCGGGCCCCCCGCAGCAGTCGCACGTGATCGATCTTTCGGAGGAGCTCCGCGCCGCCGGTCATCGCGCCGCCCAGTCCCACGGTCGGCGTCTGCACCGCGTCGACGGCGCCGTGGCCGAGCGCCTCGTAGACCCGCGCCGCATTGCCCTCGACAGTCGCCGTGACGACCAGAATCGGACACGGCGACTCGCGCATGATGCGCCTCGTCGCCTCTACGCCGTCCATGACCGGCATGACCATGTCCATCAGGATCAGGTCCGGACGATCGTTGCGGCATCGCTCGACGGCCTCGCGCCCGTCGACGGCGGTCCACGCCACCTCCAGGTCCTTTCGCGAGGTCACGATCGCCTTGAGCGTCTCGGTCGCCAAGCGCAGATCGTTCACGATCGCGATTCTCACGCGTCGCTCTCCGGCCCGCCGACGAGGTCGCCGATCGTTCGCGCGAACGTCTCGTCGCGGAAGGCGCCCTTGGTGAGATACGCGTTCGCGCCGGCCTGCATGCCAGCGATGCGGTCCTCTTCGCGGTCCTTGTACGAGACGATGACGATCGGAAGATCGGCGAAGCGCGCCTCGCGCCGCACCGCGGCGACGAACTCGAATCCGTTCATGCGCGGCATGTCGACGTCGGACACGACGAGATCGTAGTGCCCCTGTCGCACCGCGTTGAGCCCGTCCGCGCCGTCCACCGCAACGTCGACCTCGTAGCCCAATCGCGTGAGCAACTGCCGTTCGACCTCGCGTACCGTGAGCGAGTCGTCGACGACGAGCACGCGCCGCTTGCGCCGCGCGCCGGCCGCGGCGGCGGCCCGCGTGCCGCGCAGCCGACCTTCGGCGAGCAGTTGCCGCACCGAGTGGACGAGGTCGTCAACGTCGACGATGAGGAGCGGATCCCCGTTCTCCTTCAGCGCCGCGGCGCTGATGTGCGGTATTCGCCCGAGCCGTTCGTCCAACGGCCGCACGACGAGGTCGCTCTCGCCCTCGAATCGGCTCACGACGAGGCCGTACGACTCCGACTCGCCGCCGCGCTGGTGCGCGACGACCATCACGCTCACCGTCTCGTCGTTTTCGGTCGCCGCGAATCCGAGCAGCGTGGCCGCGTCGACCGTGCCGACCGACACGCCGTCGAGCATGAACTGCTGTCGCCCTTCGATCGTCGAGAGCCCGGAACGATCCATCTTCACCACACGTTCGAGGCGCGAGAGCGGGAACGCGTACGACTCGCCCGCGATCTCGACGACCGCGGCCCGCGCGACCGAGAGCGTCAGCGGCAATTGCAGGCGCATCGACGTGCCGGCGCCAATGCGTGATTCGATCGCGGCGGTGCCGCCGATCTCCTGCGCCGTCGACTGCACCACGTCGAGTCCGACGCCGCGGCCGGAGATCTCGCTCACCGTGGTTGCCGTCGAGAAGCCCGGCAGGAAGAGGAACTCCATGAGTTCCGCGTGCGACATGCGCGCGGCCATTTCCGGCGTCGCGAGCGATCGCGCGAGGACCTTCGCGCGGATCTTCTCGGGATCGATGCCACGACCGTCGTCGCTCACGCGCACGATCAGATGCCCGGCGTGATGGCGCGCCTCGAGCTGCACCCGCGCCGACTCCGGCTTCCCCGCCGCGATGCGCTCGGCCGGCGTCTCGACACCGTGATCGACCGCGTTGCGCAGCATGTGGTTCAGCGGCGCCTCGAGTCGCGCGAGGATGTCGCGGTCGACCGGCACGCGGGCGCCGAGCACCTCGAACTTCACCTGCTTGCCCAACTGCTTCGCGACGTCGCGCACCATGCGCGGGAAGCCTTGCGTAATGTCGCCGAACGGCCGCATGCGACTTCCGAGCGTCGCGTGGTAGAGCGACGTCGAGGTCTCCTCGATTCGCCGCGCGAGTTCGTCCGACGAGGCGAGCTGCGCCGATGCGTCGGCGAACGCGCGACGGACGCGCTCGGCGACGTCGCGCACGCGCTGATGCGCGCCGAACTGCTCCTCGAGTCGTTCCACCGCGTCGCCGACGTCCAGGAGCCGGTCCTTCAGCCCTTGCAGGCGATCGCGCATCGCGGCGATGCGGCGGCTCTCGACCGTCATCTCGCCGGCGAGGCGCATGATGCGATCGACGGAGTCGGCGCTCACGCGCACGGTCTTCGCGTCGGGAGTCGACGCCGACGCTGCGGCCGGCGCCGCGGAAGCCGGCGCGTGTTCCGCCACCGGCATTGGCGCTGGTGTCGCCACCGGTTGCGGCGCCGCGGTCGGCGCAGGAGTTGGCGCTGTCGGAGCAACCGGGGCGGCGGGCGGCGCGGCGGGCGCAGCATCCGCCGGCGGCGCGGCAGCGAGCGCTTCGCACAGGCGATCGATCTCGGATCCCGACTGCTCGGTCCAGGCGGGCAACTCGGCCTCGGTGATCGCGGCGAGTCGCGTCAAGAGATCGGTGCCCTGCAGCAACTGGTCGATGCGCGCCGGACCAAGTCGTTCGCGCCCCTTCTGCGCCGCGACGAACGCGTCTTCCATCGCGTGCGCCAGACGCACGGCGATGTCGAGACCGATGATCCGCGCGGCGCCCTTCAGCGAGTGCGCCGCGCGCATCAGCGGCTCGATGACCGAGATGTCGTCCGGCGCCGACTCGAGCTTGAGCAGGCCGTCGTTCAGCGATCGTCCATGCGACTCCGCCTCGGAGCGGAACAGATCGAAGAGCGAGAATCCACCGAGGTCGCCGCTACTCATGCGATGCACCTCGCGAGCGCGCGGAGCAGTCGATCGGATTCGAGCACGGCCACGAACTTTCCGTCACTGCGCTCCGCAAGCGCTTCGGTCATGCCGTCGATCGCGCGGTCCACCGTCGCGGGGGGAGCCCGAAACGACGCCGCATCGAGTCGCATCACGCCTTCGACGCCGTCGACCAGAACCACCCAGCTCCGTCCTTCGTCGCCGAGGACGATCATGCGCTGACTCTGCGCGTCGCCGCGATGCTCGACGCCGAGGATGCGATCGAGCTTGGCGACGAGCGCCAATTCGCCCGCGATGTTCGCGATGCCCGCGAACGCGTCGTGCGTGCGATGCGGCACGCGATGCACCGCCGCGACGCGCACGACGCGGCGCGCAACCCGCACGTCGAAGCCGAGCCACTCGCCGCCGAGCCTGGCGACGAGGACCGCCCGCGCGGATCGTTCCCCGCGGCGAGCGGGCGCCGCGACGAAGCGCGTGTTCTCGTCGAGTTCCTCCGGCGGGATGGGCCGAGCCAAGAGCGCCCGGAGCCGCGACGACGTCGACTCGCCGACGGATTCCTGTTCAGGCGGCTCTTCGTTCACGGGGGCCACGGTCATCGGACCTGCAATCGGCCAGACGGCGGACTCGCGCTGAAGTTCCTCGCCGTCCACCGCACAATGGGGGCATGGTCGACAACGACGCGCGACACGAACCGCCGACTCGCCACGCCTCGAACGTCCGATCGATCTTCGGATCGAGACTCCTCTGGCTGGCGATCGTCGCGACCCTGGCAGGGCTCGCATGGTGGATATGGGAAGCGGCTCAGCCCGGGTCGGCCCCGACGAGTACCACCACGAATGCGCCGAGCGCGGCCAGCGGGCTCGTCGCATCGAGCGGAGCGTCAGGCGGCGCGGCGAGCACCGCCGCCGCCGAGCCGATCCGCGCGCCGCTTCCGTTCCGCGCCGGCGTCAGCTTCATGGGCGGATTCTTCATCGCCTGGCTCTGCAGGAAATTCCTCCGATGGGCGCTCCTCGTCGGCGGCGCGATCGCGGTGCTCATCGCGGTGTTGAAGGGAACCGGCGTACTGCATCTGGACTGGGCCGCCGTCGAGTCGCAGGTGAACTCCGGCCTCGCGGTCGCGGAGGAACAGGCCAGCGCGACGAAGGACTTCCTGGTGAGACATCTGCCCTCGGGCGCGGCGGCGGTCGTCGGCATGTTCGCGGGCGCCCGCAGGACCTGACGCGGACTCAGTCGCTTCGCTCGGCCTCGTTTTCCAAGTGCGCCCGAAGCGCGCGGGCGCGGAACCTGTCGGCGATCTTCGTGCGTTCGGTGCGCTCGGCGATTTCGGCGAGTCGCACCAGCGCGTGCTCGTGGCGCGGATCGAGGTACACGACGCGGCGGAAGCACTCCTCCGCCTCCGACCACTTCGACTCCGCGAAGAGCGCCTCGCCGCGCTCGAGCAGTCCGGACACGTCGTCGGGAAGCGCAGACGCCGGGCGCTGCTTGGCGGGCGCCGGCATGCCGCGCTGCTGCGACGTTCCGCGGGCCACGAGCGGCTCGGCGATCGACGCCGATCGCGGCGGAGGCGCGGGCCCGCGGCGTTGCCTGGTCGTCGCCCGCTCGAGCGCAAACGCGCCGACGGGACCGGCGGACGCGAAACCCTCGACCGCGCCGAGCGCCGAGTCGGCGTGGCCGAGATACAGCGTGCCGTCGGTCGCAAGCCACGAGATCAATCGTTCGAGCAGCCGCACGCGCGCGCCGGCTTCGAGATAGATGAGCACGTTGCGACAGAAGATCGCCGCGTAGCGCTCGATCGGCATCGACGGTGCCCACGAAAAGAGGTCCGCGCTCGTCACCCGCACCACGCCGTGCAGCGCAGGCTTCAACACGACCGCGCCTTGTGCCTGCTCCACCCAGGGCTCGGCCCACGAAGGCACTCCGTCGCGGATCGACAGGCCGGTGAATCGCGCGGAGTCGACCAGCGCGACGACATCTGGATTGAGATCCACCGCGTCGATGCGCACGCACTCCGGCGCGAAGCCCGCAGCCCGCGCCGCGATCGCCATGGACCACGGCTCCGCGCCGTTGGCACATCCGGCGCTCAACAGGCGAACCGCCGTCGCGCCGCGCGCACGCATCGCCGCAAGACGCTCCATCAACAGTTCGAACGATGCGAGACCGCGGAAAAGCCACGTCTCGGGAACCGCGACGAGCGACTGTGCCCGCGCCGCCTCGACCGCATCGGCTTCGAGCCGCCGCGCGAACGTCGCCTCGTCGCCGATGCCGAGCTCGCGCATGCGGGCCGCGATCGCGTGCCTGAATGCGGCGCCGTCGAACAGCGTTGGCTCGAGCGGCGTGTGCGCCGCGAACCACGCCCGAACCGTAGCAGGATCGTTCACGCGTTCACCCCGCCGTGCGCTTGCGGCAGGATCGCTTCAAGCACCTCGGGCGGGAGGACGTGCCGTAGCCGCAGAAGCTGAATCGTGACGCCGTCGGAGGTCGCAAGCGCGCCGAGGATCGCGTCGGGACGCGCGTCGAATCCGGGATGCGCGGCAGCGGAGTCGAAGTCGACGCTCGCCAGACCGATCGACGACTCGATCATCAGTCCGACCAGTCCGTTCCGGCCGCCGTCGCCGAGGCGCGTGACCGCGATGCGCGATCCGATGCGCGGCGTCACGGCGGACGCGCCCAATCGCAGGCACAGGTCGACGAGCGGCACCAGCGCTCCCTGGCGCTCGAATACGCCGAGCAGCCACGCCGGTCCGCCGTCGACGGATCGCCAGCGCACGACCGGAACGAGTTCGACGATCTCGCGCGCGGGCATCGCCCAGCGCCGCGCGCCGTCCTCGTGCTGGGTTTCGAAGAGCAGGACTCGCATGCCAGCGTGACTCAGTCGCGCAACCGGAACGCGGCGACGGCGGTCTTCAGCGTATCGATCGCTCCCTGCAGAGCGGACGACGCCTTGGCGAAGTCCGCAGCCGCCGTTCGAGACTGCTTCGCCGACGCCGACAACGAGCGCATCGCCTCGTCAATCTGACTGACGCCAGCAGACTGCGTGCGCATGCCCTCGGTCACCTGCCCCACTCGCTGCGTGTCGAACTCGACGTGGGCGACGATGTCCTCGAGCCGTTTTCCGAGCGTCTCGCCTTCGGTGACGCACGCACGCAACGAGCCGCCGAATCGATCCATCTCCATGACGCCGCCGCCAACCGCGTCCTGCATCTGGTGAACGACGCGCTCGATGTCGAGCGTCGCATCGGCGGTCTGGTCGGCGAGTCGGCGGATCTCGCGGGCGACCACGAGGAAGCCGAGGCCCAGTTCGCCCGCGCGCTCGGCCTCGATGGCCGCGTTCACCGAGAGCAGGTTCGTCTGCTCCGCGACGCGGGTGATCGTCGCGAGGATCGTGGAGATCCCCTTGGTCTTCTCGCTGATCATCTCGAGCTTCGAGCCGACCGAACGAGCGGCCTCGTCGAGCCGCTGCAGCGCGTCGTGCATCGCCCGCACGCTGGATCGACCTTCGCTGGCCTGCGAGCCGGCGCCCGCTGCGCTCTTGGCGATCTCGTCCATCGTCCGCACCAGCTCGGTGCCCGTGGCCGCGATCTCCTGCGTCGCCGCGGCGACCTGCGTCGCCGACGAACTCAGCGAACTGGCGACCGACTCTTGCTCGACGGCGCTCGCGCCGAGCTCGGTCGACGTGGAGTTGATCTGAATGCTGGCGCGCCGGAGCTCGCGCGCGACGCGCGAGAGGTTCGCGCCCATCGACGCGAACATGTTCAGGAGCACTCCCGACTCGTCGCGCGCGTCCGTCGCCGCCAACTCCTGCGTCAGGTCGCCGGCGGCGATGCGCTCAGCCGCCTGAATCGCAGTCTGGAGACGGCGTCCGACGGCGTTGAAGAGCGACAACAAGACGATCGAGATCACCACGGTTCCGGTCAACGCGATGGCACCGTTCCCCGCGAGCGCCGTCATCGTGCTTGCGCGAAGCTCGCGAAGCGGGCGTCGAACGAGGAGCGAAAATCCGCCGACCTCGGTGCGCGTGATGCCGTAGTAGCAGCGCTCGTTCAGCACCGGATCGATCTCGTCGAGCAGCAGCACGGTCCCCGGCTCCGACGGCGCGCGAGCGAGCAGCGCCTCGTACGGCGTGCCCGCGACGGACCTCGTCTGGAGCCGCTGGTCGGGCGTCGCATCGCGATCAACCGTCGCGGCGAGAAAACGTTCGATGCCGTCGATCGAGCGAGTCGTGAGGAAGCACTCGCCACCGAGCTCGGTGCCGATCGAGGACAAGACCGCGCCAACCTGCGCGAGCGAGCGATCGACTCCGGAGATGCCCACGAACTTGCCGCCGCGAATGAGCGGAAACGTCTGCTCGATGATCTCCACGCCCTGGTACTCGTAGGGCTTCGTGAAGATCGTCTCGGCCTTGCCGGTCGCCTCCCAGTGCTTCCGCGGCCCGAGGTAGAAGAGGAAGTTCGGGTAGTCCTCCATACCCACGTTGGCTTCGAGCCGGATGCCGTCGGCGCTCGCCGGGTCGCGTCGCCAGTACGGCGCGAATCGACCGTGCTCGTCGACGGCACCGCTTGGGAGCGTCGTGCGCGTGGCGGCGTCGTTGCCGTCCGCGTTCGGTTCGTAGACGACGTAGACACCCGCGAGATCCGGATGCGCGAGCACGAGCCCGCGCAGGTACGCGAGCGTTTCGGCGCGGCGCCCGAACATGCCGCCGTCGACTTGTGCTCGCCCAATCGCGCTCGCCAAGAGCGCGACCCGCTGGTTCTGCGCCGAGACTTCGCGCGCCGCCTCGCGGGTCGCGTCCTTCAGCTCCTCGCGCGTTCGTTCGTCGAAGGCTCGAAAGTCACGGGTCGCGTTCAGGCCCGCAACGATGCCGATGACGACCAGGACCGGGACGAGACCGAACAGGACAAGACGACCGACCAGGCGACGGTGAAATGGGAGTGAGCCGATCGACACCGAAACGGGCCCTCGCGTGAACGGACAGGGTGCTATCGGACGGAACGCGTCGCGAGGTCCATCGAGCGACGCCTGAGGCGACTCTCGCGCTCGCTTTCGCGCTCGCGCATTGCCGCCCACGTCGGGTCCCACGGTTGCAGCCGCCACCCCTCAATCGGGAATCTTCTCCAGCCCGAAATTGTGGCACTTGCCGCCGCGCGCGGTCACACTGATTCTGCACCAATCAGATTGGTGTGCAGGCGGCGACGGGACGTATCGCGTCCGACGCCATCGAGCGCACGACGCCTGCCCTACGAATGGTTCCTCTCTGAGTCGGGAGGTTGCCGGAAGCGATTCTTGGCGACCTCCCGATTTTTCGTTGGGCCGTTCATTTGGAAATGCGCTAGAGCACGCTGACGTCGATGCCGTGCGGCGCCACTTCGTACGGCACGACACGCGACCGCGCGTGCGGCGGGCGACGCTCCAACTCGCCGCGGATGCGAGATGCCGCTCGCGCGTCGCGCGCGACGAGCAGCACGAAGCCGCCGCCGCCGGCGCCGGGCATCGACCACGCGTCGAGTTGACGACGAAACGGGCGCACCATCGATTCGATCGCTTCGGTCGTGGCGTTGGGATCAAGCGTCGTCTTGAGCGACCAGTACTCGCTGAGCGCCGCGCAGAAGCCTCCGAGGTCACCGACGCGAATCGCGTCGGCCATGCGCTCAGCGCCGCTCTTGAGTCGCGCGATCGTCTCGAGCGCCTCGCCGTCGCGCACGAGGTAGCGCTCGACGACGCGCTGGAGGATGTCGCGCGCCATGCGCTGGAGTCCCGTGAAGCACAGCACCGAGCGCTCGGAGAGCTCGCGCGTGAATCGCTCCGGCGGCGCGAGCGCGGTGACCTTCGGATTCTGGTCCGCGCCCGCTTCCGTGCGCAGCAACTTGAATCCGCCGACGAGGCCGCCGAGCTGATCCTGCCAGCCGCCTCGCGTCGCGATCATCTGTTCGAGCACGCTGGTGCGGGCGACGAGATCGCGGGTGTCCGTCGCGCGTCCGACGACGCGGTCGAGGCACGCAAGCGTGGTGGCCCCGAGGATCGACGACGTACCGAGCCCCGAGCCCTTCGGCACGGCCGCGAAGAGCGCAAGCGAGAGTCCGCCGCCGAAGCGACGAAGCCACCGTTCCAGCGGCTGCGACGCGGAAGGCGGCGCGATGCCGGTGAGCCGCAGCGCCGCCTTCGCCAGGGCGGTCCAGTCGCGCGGATCGTCGTGGCGGCACAGCTCCGCGCTCGTGCGAATCACCCTCGTGCGACCCAGATCGACCGAATGCAGCGTGATCTCGGGCTTCTCCGACCGCTTCGCGATCGCGTGCACCGGCGGACGTCCGTCGAGCGCGATCGCGACGTTCACCACCGTTCCGCCGCGCTCGTGGCAGATCGGCGGCGTGTCCGACCAGCCGCCAGCGAGATCGATGCGCGCCGGTGCCGTGGCCCACGCCGCCTCGTCGAACCGGATTGCGGCGACCGGGGGCGTGCGCGGCATCTCGACGTCGGAAGCCACGGCTTCGCCGATGCGCTCGAATGCACGAGCGAGCAATCGACGGCCGAGCGCGGCGTCGTCGCCCCGTACGAGGCGCGAAGCGCACGCCAGGAGACGCGCCGCCCGCAACGGCGCTGCTTTGGCGCGAGCGAGTTCGACCGCCGCCGCGCGGCATCCCGCGCGATCGCCTGCGCGCACCGCGAGGTTCGCGGCCGATTCCCCGTCGTCGTCGAGCAATTCGGCTGGCCGCGTGACGCACGCGACTCGAGCGATCGCGCGGTCGAGGTCGAGCAACCGCTCGGGGTTCACGGACTCGAGCAATTCGCCGAGTGAACGCCGCTTCGCGGTCCGCCACGAGTTCGGCGCTCGCTCGCCGCGCGTCATCCACAGCGGCGGCGCGACGCGAGGGCCCACGACCCACAATCGCGCCTCCCACATGGTGCCGCCGGGACCGACGATCGAATCCGGCGCGACGCCGGCGGCGTCGCACCAGCGGCGGAGCGACGTGCCGAAGATCGTGCCGCCGCGATCGAGCGGCGTCTTGGCATCGTCCCCCGCGTGAAACAGGATCGTCGCAAGGCCGGTCGAACCGATCGGCAGCACGACGCCGCCGACGAAACGCTCGAGCCTGAAGCTCGGCGCGCCGGGCGGCACGCCAACGACGAGGTTGTCGCCCCGCGCGTCGACGCGCGCGTTCAACGACCCGACGACGACGCGCCGCGCCGCGCGCGACGCGGTGATCACACATCGTTCGCTGCCGATGGAGGTCGTCCCGGCGCGATGCGCAAGCGCGAGGTACTCGCGCGTCGAACCCGCGTGCGTGAATCCGCGGCCGCCGATGACACGTACCTCGAACGGCGTGCCCGCAAGTCCTCGGATCAGCGCTCGAAGCCCCCGCCGTTCCGCCGGGTGTCCGACGTCGAGCGCGTCGAGATACGCCGCGGGCGACGTGCCAGGCACGAGCGCTTGCAGCACATGCCGATAGAGATCGATCGCGCCGGTGCGGCCCGCAATCGCCGCGCCGACGAGCGAGCGCGACGCGCGAACGAACCGCGCCGCCGCCGCGGGCGAGAAGCGCACGATGCCGGTATCGATCAGGACCTTGCCTCCGCGAATGATCGCGCCGGCACGCCGCGCTTCCGGAGCCGACGGCTTCTGGAGGAATCCGACGACTCGACCGCGCCGTTCCACGTACACGCCGTGCCGCGCGCCCCGCGCCGGCGTTCCGGGTTGCCCGATGCCGACGACGCCGGCGCCTTCGAGCCCGTCGGGACCGAGCGCGTCGCGCCAACGGCTCGCGTCGACCACGGTGTCGCCGCTCGCGACGATGACGTCGCCCGACGGCGACGCGGGGAGCGCGAGCAAGTCGGCGACGACCGCGTCGAAGATCGTTCCCGGCGGCGAACCGCCGAGTCCCGGGAGCGGCGCGAAGGCCTTGCCCACCGCGGCGAACGCGGGCAGCCGCCGACTGTCGCCGCCGGAGTGAACGACGAGCACGCGCCGGCCGCGCAGGTGCGACTCGATATGCGACGCGCCGCCCGCAACCGACTCGATCGCCAGCGCCGTCGCGACTCCGCTGCCGACTCGGCGTCCGTCGGGATCGCTCAGGACGCGCCACCGGACGTTCGCCGCGAGCCGACCGTCGCGAGCGCGCTCGCGCAACAACGCCTCGTAGACGCGCGCCTGCGCTCTCCTTGCGGCAGTGACGATCAGTTCGACGGGCTGCTGCGCCACTCGTGCCGCATGGTAGCGGTGACGGTGCCTCGCACCGCGTCGCTGTTATCCTCTGCCGCGAGCATGGAGCGCCCGAAGGATCTGTCGTGAAGAGCTACGCGCAGGCACTGGATCTCGCCGACGACCCGCGACTCATCGAGGAGTACCGGCGACACCATCGCGCCGTGTGGCCCGAAGTGATCGCGGCCATGCATTCGATCGGCATCCAACGGATGAAGATCTACCTCGTGGGCACGCGCCTCTTCATGTACTTCGAGGCGCCGGACGACTTCGATCCGAGCCGCGACTTCCAAACGTACGCAGAGGACCCGCGCTGCCAACAGTGGGACGCGTGGATGCGCAGCTATCAGCGCCGACTTGCCGAAGCGGGACCGAGCGACTGGTGGACGCCGATGGAGGAGGTCTTCGACCTCGAGCGCGCATGAGCGCCCCGCGCGTGACGCTTCTGGGCGCGGCGGGTGAAGTCACGGGGTCGTGCACGCTGATCGAGACCGGCGCGACCCGCGTGGTTGTCGACTGCGGCATGATCCAAGGCACTCCGGAGGACGAACGGCGCAACCTCGACCTGCCGCCGATCGACTGGAGTTCGATCGACGCGCTGGTCCTCACGCACGTCCACATCGACCACTGCGGCCGTCTGCCGATGCTCCACGTCGCGGGCTTCAAGGGGCTCATCTGGACGACGGAAGCCTCGCGGGCGCTCTTGCCCCGGGTGCTGCGCGGTTCGGCGAGCCTGCAGCAGGTGCGGCGCCACGAGTGGCGCACCGGAACCGCGCCGTTCGCCCGCGCGATCTTCGACGGCGATCCGCTGCACCACGCGCCCGCGGAGGAACCGGAGCCGCCGGTTCTCTTCGTGAACAGCCACGTCACGGCGATCATGCAGCGCGTCCACACGCTGCGCTGGAACGAACCGCACGAGATCGCGCCGCACGTTTCGTTGCGGTTCCTCAACGCGGGCCACGTGCTCGGCGCGGCGAGCGCCGAACTCACCGTCGGCCGCGCGCTCGAATCGTGCGTCGTCCTCTGCTCGGGCGACCTCGGCCCGCGGGCGAACGCGCTGCACGAGCCGCCGGCGCCGCCGCACCGCGCCGACGTCGTCGTGCTCGAGTCGACCAACGGCGCGAAGCAGAAGCCGGTGCGCGTCGATCCCGAGGAGCAGTTCGTCCGGATCTTCGCCGAGGCGGGACCGGCCCGCGAGCGCGTGCTGATCCCGACGTTCGCGATCGGTCGCGCGCAGCAGATCGTCCTTCGGTTCGCGCGACTCGCGCGGCGTCGAGAGCTCGGCGGCCTCAACGTGTATCTCGACTCGACGATGGCGGTGCGCGTGACCGACCGCTTCCGCGAGCATCTCGAGCACTTGGCCCCCGACGTGCGCTCGGCGTTCGAGTCCGGCTCGCATCCGCTCGAGTTCTCCGAGCTCCACCGACTCACATCGCGCACGCAGTCGCTCGAACTTCAGTCGCTGCGCAACGGAGGAATCATCCTCGCCGGCGCGGGCTTCTGCGACGCGGGTCCAATCCTGCACCACATGGCCGCGGGCATCAGCCGCGACGATTGCCGGGTGATCCTCGCGGGCTTCCATCCGCGCGGCTCGGTCGGCGACGGCCTGCGGCGCGGCGCGAAGCTCGTCGAGATCAACGGCGAGATCCACGAGGTGCGGGCGAAGGTCCACGAGATCGACGGCCTTTCGGGACACGCCGACCGCGAGGATCTGCTGGAGTGGCTCGGCGGCATCGGCGAGCGGCCGACCGAGGTCATCCTCAATCACGGCACCGACGATGCGCGACGCGGCCTCGCCGAGCAGATACGCGCCGCGACCGGCATCGCCTGCGCGACGCCGAGCCTCGGCGAACCCGTTGCCGTGTGACGCGCGCGATTGGCGGGCGGCTATCGGGCTGCGGCGTCGCCCCGACTCGCGGTCGTTCCTCGAGCCTGTTAGGCCATCGCCTTCGCGTAGCGCTTCGAGACCTCGTTCCAGTTGACGATGTCCCACAGCGCCTTCAGATAGTCCGCTCGCATGTTGCGGTACTTGAGGTAGTACGCATGCTCCCACACGTCGATCCCGAAGATCGGCGTGCCGACCGTCGAGTTCTTCTCGCTGAGCTGCGCACCCATCAGCGGGCTTTCCTGATTCGGCGTGCTGGCGACCGCGAGCTTCTTCTCCGGCGTGACGATGAGCCAGGCCCAGCCCGAGCCGAATCGCACCTGCGCCGTCGCCTGCAGCTGCTCCTTCGCCTTCGCGAAGCCGCCGACGTCGGACTCCATCGCTCGCACGAGTTCCTTCGACGGCTCGCCTCCCTGCCCCTTCGGAGCGAGCACCATCCAGAAGAGCGAGTGGTTCGCGTGACCGCCGCCGTTGTTCTTGATCGCCGTGCGCTTGTCAGCGGGCATCGCGTCGAGCTTCGCGATCAGTGCGTCGATGTCCGTCGGTGCGTTGATGCCCTTGAGCGCGGCGTTCAGGTTGTTCACGTATGCGGCGTGATGCTTGTCGTGGTGAATGTGCATCGTCTCGGCGTCGATCGACGGCTCGAGCGCCTCGTAGGCGTACGGCAGCGCGGGCAGCGTGAAGGGACCGTCGGTTGCGGCGGGAGCGGGCGCGCCCGCCGGCGCCGCGGGCGGCGTGCTCTGCGCCAGCACAGTCGGTGCTGCGGCGGTCGCTGCGACGGTGGCGATGAATGACCGACGGTCGAGGGTGTTGCTCATATCTGCGGAGTTTAGGCTTTGTCGGAACTCAGCTCGTCGGTCGGCGTCGGAGCATTCGTCGAAGAGCGCCTCGGACGGCGGTCGAGGGCTCTCGCACGGAGCGACGTCCGCACGGGCACCGCATCGGCAACGTGCCAGCCTCGTATCCTCAATGCACCGATGCGATACGCAGGGAACATCGCGCTCCGAGTCTTGGCGACGTGCGCCGCTGCGGTCGCGGCGTGCGCCTCGCAACCGCGCGACGACGGCGGGCACGCGCGTTCGCCGCTGCACGGGGCGCCTGGCTCGATCGCGGTCATCGTGTTCGGCGCCACCGACTGTCCGATCGCCAACGCGTACGCGCCGGAACTCGAGCGCATCTGGCATCGCTGCGCGGAGCTGGGCATCGACATGACCTACGTCTACCCCGCGAACGACGTGACCGACGACGTCGCGACGGCGCACGCCCGCGACTACCACCTCACGATGCCGCGGGCGTTGGATCCGTCGCACGCGATCGTCCGCTCGATCGGCGCGACGGTGACGCCCGAGGCCGCAGTCGTGCGCTTCGCCGACGACGATCGCTTCGAAGTCCTGTATCTCGGGCGCATCGACGATTGGTACGCGGGGGTGGGAAAGAGACGGATCGCTGCGTCGAAGCACGACCTCGTCGACGCGATCGAAGCGGCGCGGGCCGGTCAGGCGCCGTCACCCGCCCGCACCGAGGCGTTCGGCTGCTTCATCGAGCGAACGCCGTAGCGATCACCGCGGAGACGACGACACCGGCGGGTGGGCACCGTATATCCGAACCATGCGCGGCGACATTTCTTTGCGATGCACGCGCCAAATCGTCGAACTCGGCTTTGGGGTCGCCGTATTTCTGGGCGTGATCCGCGACCGTTCGGCCCGACCTGGAACGACGTAGCGAATCGAACCGCCCAGCATCCTCTCCTCTCTCTCTCCTCACACGCTCCTCCTCCTCCTGAGATCAGGTCGGAACATCGCCCGGGCCTCCCCCGGGCGATGTCGTTGTTGGAGCGTGAGACGGATCGAATTTGCTCCACGCGCTCCACGATCTCACCAGACGGCGAAATGGCCAGAGCGAGTGTGCGCTCGGAGGGCGCTACGAAGCGCTCGAATTGGTACGACGCGTCGCGCGGCACCTACTGCAGGCGCACGATGCGCACCGACCACGCGGGCGTCGGCCCGCTCGACGGCGCTCCCGCGAGGAAGCGGATCGCGCCGCTCGGTTCGCTCGGCTGTTCGGGCGCCGCGTTCCACGCAGGCGCGAGATCGGGTCGCACGTAGAACCGGTTGATCGTCCCGTCGAACGTGACGAGCAGGAACGTGCGCGACGCGTCGTTCATCCGCAAGACCGCTTCGCCGCGCCCGTCGGTCGTCGCGGTCGTCCTTGCAGCTCCACTCGCATCCTGCTTCAGTTCAACGCTCGCGCCTTCCACGGGGCGGGCCGAGCCCGCGTCCGTGACCGTCACCAGATACGAACGAGTCGTGCCACAGCCACCGACGATCGCGGCGGTCGCCACCGCCGCGAGCCACCATTTTGCCAAGTTCATGCTTCCTCCTTGAAGCGCGTTCCGGAGCGGATCAATCGCTCCTACGACTCAACATACTCCAACGATATGCCAAACGTCTCGCGCAGCGAGAGGCATGCGGCGATCGCCACCACGATGAGCACGCCGCCGACGAGCGCTGCGGATTGCCAGCGACCGAGGTGCGGTTCGAGCGACTCCCATGCGATCGCGCTGCCGGCGGCTCCGATCCAGCGAACGAAGTTCGGCGCCGTCGTCGCGGCGGTCGCGCGCAGGTTGGTACCGAACTGCTCGGCGGCCATCGTGACGAAGACCGCCCAGTAGCCGATGCCGAATCCAAGCAGCAGCATGAGCGCCGACGACATCCACGCGGGACGCGGCACCACGACGAAGTAGAGCGCGACGGCGACGGCGGTGATGACGTGGAACGTCACCACGGCGTGTCGCCGCGAGTGCAGGCGCTGGCTCAGCAATCCGCTCGAGAGGTCGCCGATCGCGAGCCCCATGTAGCACCACATGATGGAACGGCCCGGGGTCAGCAACTGGTCCTTCGGAATGCCAAGCGACGTGCCGAGTTCCGGCGCGTACTTCACCAGCACGCCGACGGAGAACCAGATGGGAAGGCCGAGCAGGATGACCGCGAGGTACCGCGCGAATCGTTTCGGCGGCCAGAGCAGGTGCCAGATCGCGCCACGGACCGAGTCCTGTTCGTCGCGCACCATCTGGAACATGCCGCTCTCGACGACGCCGATGCGCAGGAAAAGAAGCGCGAGTCCGAGCCCGCCGCCGACGAGATACGCCGTGCGCCACGGGAGCAACTCGCCGATGAGCGCCGCCGCCACGGCGCCGAGTACGCCGACGCTCGCGACGATCGTCGTTCCGATGCCGCGGTGCTCCTTGCCCATGAGTTCGCTCACGAGCGTGATGCCGGCGCCCAACTCGCCGGCGAGCCCGAATCCGGCGACGAATCGAAGCACTTCGTACTGGCGGAGCGCCGTCCCCAGACCGACAGCATGAAGGAAACCCAACGTGCCGTCGGGCGGCACGTCGGCGACGAAGGCGTTCAAAACGTTGGCCAACGAGTAGCAGACGATCGACCCGAACAGGACCGACAGGCGCCCTCGCTTGTCGCCGAGCACTCCCCAGACGATCCCGCCCAGCATGAGTCCGGTCGTCTGGATGACCAGGTCGAGACGAACTCCCACGTCCTTCGCCTGAGCCGCGGGCACGCCGAGGTCCGTGAGACTCGGGATACGAACGATCGCGAAGAGCAGCAGGTCGAAGATGTCGACGAAGTAGCCGAGCGCGGCCACGATCACGGCGAGAGCGACCGCGCTCGACATCCGAGAAGTCGTCCGCGACGCGTCCCCGCCGGACCCGACCGAAGCGCTGCGCTTCATGCCCGGAGTGTCCGGTCAACCGAGTTGCCGGGCAAGCGCTGCGGCGGCGATGACCGCTCGGTACGATCCGACCGGGAGGTGTCGCATGGTTCGAGGTGCGGAGGCAACGACGCGTCGCGGCTTCACGATGGTGGAGCTGCTGGTGGTCATCGGCATCATCGTCGTGATCATCGGTCTGATCCTCGTCGTGGCGAAGCCGCTCCGCGAGAGCGCCTGGCGCACGCGCTGCCTCGCGAACCAGCGGCAGATCGCGATCGCGTGCACCAGCTACGCGTCGGACAACAACGGACGACTGCCGAGCCCGCGCACCGACACGCTCGCACCGGAGTCCGGCGCGGGCATCGTCCCGAACCCGTGGGTGAACTGCACGCAGTCCGCAGGCACGCTGACCTCGCAGAACGTGGAACTCAAGGGTTCGCTCGAGAAGGGCGTCTTGTGGACCTACATGGACCGCAACTACGACGCGTATCGATCGCCGCTCGATCCCACGAAGCGCATCCGCTCCTACTCGCTGAACGCGTACATCGGCGTCGGCGCGATCAATCCGAATCCGTTCAACCGACGGGCGGACGAGCTCTACAGCTTCGGCAAGAAGACCCCCGGCCTCGCGCGCGTGCAGCAGCCCGCGCGCACGCTCTGTTCGATTCCGGAAGAGGATGCGCCGGGCTACAACCGACACGGCTGGGTGATCAAGCCCGACGTCGCGCAGTGGATCGACCTGCCCGCCTTCTGGGACGACAACCGGATCAACATCTCGCTTCTCGACGGATCGACCGAGAGCCTCAACATCCTCTCGCCGAAGCTCATCAAGGCGATGGACGACTACGGCAACTACTACAACGAGCCGTACCCGTCGCCGGCGTGGACGGTGATGAAGGGGTATCTCCTGCCGGGCGACGTCTGAGCGCGAACCCGCGAACGCGCGAGCCTACGCCAGTAGAATCGCCGCCTCCGGATGCGATCTGGAGTTCCGCACTCGGGAAGCGCCATGGATTCGGCCGCGCGATCAGCCTCTGAGCCGGTCGAAGCGAACTTCGACGGCATCGTCGGTCCCACGCACAACTACGCGGGGCTGTCGCACGGCAACTTCGCCAGCACGCTGAACGAAGGCGCGACCTCCAGTCCGCGCGAAGCGGCGAAACAGGGACTCGCGAAGGCCGCGTTTCTCGCATCGCTCGGCATCCCGCAGGGCTTCCTCCCGCCACACGAGCGGCCGCACATCCCCACACTTCGATCGCTCGGGTTCGTTGGCACCGACGCCGACGTCATCGCTCGCGCCGCGAAGGACGAACCGCTCCTCTTCGCCCGCGCGTGCAGCGCCTCGGCGATGTGGAGTGCGAACGCCGCGACGGTCTCGCCGTCGTGTGACTCGTCCGACGGCAAGGTGCACTTCACGCCGGCGAACCTGCGCTCGATGTTCCATCGCTCGATCGAGCCCGCGGTCACGGCGCGAGCCCTCAAGGCGATCTTCGGCTCGGAAGCGCACTTCGCACATCACGACCCGTTGCCGAGCGCCGACCTGTTTGGCGACGAAGGCGCGGCGAACCACACGCGACTCGTCACCGCCGACCGGCGCGGTGTCCACGTCTTCGCGTACGGCCGCAGCGAACGCGACGAGGGTCCGCGCCGATTTCCGGCGCGGCAGACGCTCGCGGCGTCGCAGGCAATCGCGCGGCTGCATCGACTCGATCCGACGCGCTGCGTGTTTCTCCGCCAGCGCTCCGAATCGATCGACGCGGGCGTCTTCCACAACGACGTCATCAGCGTCGGCAACGAGCACGTGTTGCTCGCCCACGAACTCGCATTCGCTGACGGACACAACGCGATCGAGCGCCTCCGCTCCGCCGTGCCCGGGCTGGTCGTCGTCACCGTGACCTCGGCCGAGCTGTCCGTCGATCAGGCGGTTCGCACGTATCTCTTCAACTCGCAGCTCGTGTCGCTGCCCGCGCGAGCGAACGGCTCCGGCACGGCGATGGCGATCATCGCGCCCATCGAGTCGCACGACGACGCCGCGGCGAAGGCGGCGATTGACCGAATCGTGGCCGACCCCGCGAACCCCATCGCCGCGGTCCACTTCCAGAATCTGCGCGAGAGCATGCGAAACGGCGGCGGTCCGGCATGCCTGCGGCTGCGCGTGCCGCTGACCGGCGCCGAACTCGCGGCGACCAACCCGCGCTGCCTCTATTCGACGGCGCTTCATCGCGACCTCGAGGCGTGGATCGATCGCCATTACCGCCCCGAACTCCGCCCGGCGGACCTCGCCGACCCGAAGCTCCTCGACGAATCTCGCGCCGCGCTCGACGCGCTCAGCGCCCTTTTGGGCCTCGGCTCGATCTACGATTTCCAGCGATGATCTGCCGACTCAACCGTGCCGGCGTGCAGCGAGGCGCCTCGCGGGCGCTGTCAGTGCTCGTCGTGCTGGCCTGTGCCGCGTGCTCGGACACGAAGGACCCGCGCGCCGCCAAGATCGAAGTGCAGTCGGCGCCACCCGCGGCGGTCGTCGAGAAGGCGAAGGATCCTCGGTTCGACGAGTTCCGCGCGTTGTGCCGCAAGGAGCTCGCGGCGACGAACGCACTCTCGGCATTCCGAAAGTCGGTCGGCAAGCGCACGCTCACGCCGGACGAGGTCGGAACGTTCGACGAGTTGATGGGCGCGGTCAAGCCGTTCGCGGAAGGCGTGACGACGTGGTTCGAGCGCCCCGACATGACCGAGAAGGACCGCGAGACGCTGCGCTACATCCACGACGTCGAGATCCCGAACGAGCAGGCCGGGAAAGACGCGGCGTCACCCAAGCCCTGACCAGTCGCCGCCCGATGTGCGGGCCTTCGCGAACGCCGCGCGAATCGCGCTGACGGCGCCCGGCGGCAGCGGGCCCTTGGCGGCGCAGCGGAGAATCTCGAGCGCACGATCGATCGACGTGCCGCCGACGATCGCGGTGTGCACCTGTGGGAACGACAACGTGAAGCGCACCGCGAGCTCCGCCCAGCCGCCGACCTCGGGAGCGATGGCGCCGCGATCGAGCGCGAGCGCAGCGAAGCGCTGGCGGTACGGCGCGACGTAGCCTTGGTAGCGCTCGTAGTGATCCTCGGGCGCGCGCCAGCACGCGTTGGCGATCGAGCGCTTGGACATGACGCCCGTGCCGCACTTCGGCGTAAGCGGCAGCACCGCGTCGATGTTCGCCTGGTCGACGAGACTCACGCTCGTCTCGAGCACGCTGATCCCCGGCTGTCGCACGGCCCACGCCGCCGCCTCGTTGTCGCCCGAGTATCCCCCGAACCTGATCTTGCCCGCGGCCAGCGCGTCGGCGAGCGCTTCGAACGGCCAACCCTGCTTGAGCACGTCGAGCGGCAGCGAGTGCACGAGCATGACGTCGATCACGTCGGTCTTCAGCCGCTTCAGCGAGCGATCGATGTGCGCCGCGAGTTCCGCCTTCGTCGTCGATTGTTCCCAACCTTTCGACGTCATGTCGGCGCCGCACTTGGTGACGAGGATGAACTCGCTTCGGCGATGCGCGACGGCGTCGCCGAGGAACTCCTCGGCGCCCATGTATGCGGCCGCGGTGTCGATCAGGTTGACGCCTTCGTCGAGCAGGCGATTGACGAGCCGTGTGGCCGCGTCGCGCTCGGCCTGCAACAGCCCGACCGGCGCGGAGCCGAAGGCGATGGGCGAAACAGCGAGTCCGGTGGAGCCGAACGGGCGGCGAGTCGACAAGGGCAGAAGCATCGGGTCCCCTCTTCGCGCGGGAGGTGGCGCGAGTTGCGGAGCGTACGCGAGATTCCCCGCGCTTCCTCGCGCCTGATCGCTTCCGCGCCCGCGCTCGATTCGCGATACTCGCGGTTTCATGTTCGTCAGTCCCTGGCTCGTCGCCGTGCTGCTCTCGTCCAACCCCGTCGGGGCGAACGACGTGGTGTGGACGGCGCCGAGCCGCGACGAGAGCGGATCGATGCCGATCGGGAACGGCGATCTCGCGGCCAACGTCTGGGTCGACGCCGGCGGCACGCTCTCGCTGTATCTCGCCAAGTCCGACGCGTGGGACGACAACGCCCGCCTGCTGAAGCTCGGCAGGCTCCGGATCAACGTCGAGCCGAATCCGCTCGAGGACGGCGGCCCGTTCCGCCAGCGCCTCGACGTTCACGACGGCGAGATCGAGATCGAACTGGGCAAGGAGTCGAACCGGGTCGCGCTCACGGTCCGCGTCGACGCAAATCGGCCGGTCCTCGTCGTCGACTGCGCGTCGGCGCAGCCCACGACGATCGACGTTCAGCTCGACCACTGGCGACTCGCGCCGCGCACGGTGAAGGAACTCACCTGGAGCGACGTCACCTTCGTCGGCTGGGGACAGCCGCCGCGCATGCCGATCGTCACGGAAGCGGACCGGGTCGTGCCCGCGACGCAATCGGACCGCGGGTCGTACTTCGCGTGGTACCACCGCAACGAGCGCAGCCCCATTCCGCTGACCTTCGAGCTTCAGGGACTGAACGCGCTCCTGCCGAGTTTCCGCGATCCGATCCTGCATAGGTCGTTCGGCGCGCTCGTGACCGGTTCGGATCTCGTTCCACTCGGTGACCGCGGACTTCGTTCGACGGCGCCGTCGCGCGATCATCACCTCGAGGCGTGGGCGCTGACGCGGACGACCGAAACCCCCGACGAATTCGTCGCCGCGCTCAAGCTCGTCGCCGGCACCAGTGACGAATCGATCGACGCGTCCATCGCCCATCGCGAGTGGTGGCACGCGTTCTGGAATCGCTCCTGGATCCGCCTCGCCGACAACGGCACCACGCCAGCGTTCCCGCTCGCGGCGAACGATCTGCCCGTGATGATCGGCGCGGACGAACACGGCGAAAACGCGCTCCACGGCTCGATCGAAAGCGTGCTTGTGCTCGGACGCGCGTCGACCGAGGACGAGATCGCCGCGCTCGCCGCGAATCCCGGCGCGTCGCCCGCGGACACGATCCTGCGCTGGCGCGCCGGCGAACCGCGCTCGATCCCCGATTCGCCCGCGCTTGACGCGCGCGGCGGCATCACCGTCGCCGCGTGGATCGTCCCGGAGCGCGAGGATCCCGGGGGCGGCCGCATCGTCGACAAGTGCCCCGTGGGAAGCGGCCAGGGTTGGATGCTCGACACGTATCCGGGCAACTCGCTGCGCTTCATCGCGGGCGGACCCGCGCTCACGATGGACGCGCGGCTCGCGCCCGGCCGGCGCACCTTCGTCGCGGCAACCTACGACCCGCGGACGGCGCAGCGCCGCCTCTTCATCGACGGCAAGAAAGTCGCCGAGTCGGCCGCGGCGCAGTCCCCCGTCGCGAACATCGAGCGTGCGTACGTCCTGCAGCGCTACATGAGCGCAGCCGCGGGACGCGGCGCCGCGCCGATCAAGTTCAACGGGTCGCTCTTCACCGTCGGTCGCGCCGGATTCGACGACGGCGATCCTGACTTCCGCCGCTGGGGACCGGCGTACTGGTTCCAGAACACGCGGCTCATCTACTGGCCGATGTTCGCGTCGGGGGACTTCGATCTCACCGATCCGTTCTTTCGGATGTACCGCGATGCGTTGCCTCTCGTCGAGGCGTCGTACGCGCTGCATCACGGCTCGAAGCTCCCTTCCGGAGCGGCCGCGTTCTACGAAACGATCTACTTCTGGGGTACGCCCGACAATCCGTCGTTCGGATGGGATCGCACCAACGCGCAACCCGGCGAGGTCGTCAACCCGTACATCCGGCACTACCGCAGCGGCTCGCTCGAACTGCTGGTGATGGCGCTCGAGCGCTACGAGTACACGCGCGACGAGGAGTTCTTCCGCGACACCGTGCTGCCGTTCGCGCAGGCGTTCCTCGGGTTCTACTCATCGTTCTTCCCGCGGAACGCCGACGGGACGATCCGCTTCGAGCCGGCCGCGTCGCTCGAGACCTGGCACGAGGCCACCGATCCGTTGCCCGAGATCGCTGGCCTGCGCGACGCCATCGATCGGCTGCTCCGGGTTTCGCCCGCGCTTCTCGCGCTCGCGCCACCCGACTTCGTCGCGAACGCGCAGCGACTTCGCGCGTCGCTGCCGCCGATTCCGCTCGGCGGCGCGGACGACGCCCGCGTGCTCCTGCCCGCGGCGCGGTTCGCGGCGCTCTCCAACGTCGAGAACCCCGAGCTCTACGCGGTCTTCCCGTACCGCATCTTCGGCGTCGGCAAGCCCGACATCGACATCGCGCAGCGCACGTTCGACGCCCGCCAGAATCGAGCCAACGCGGGTTGGTGCCAGGACTCGATCCACGCGGCACATCTCGGCCGCGCCGACGAGGCTGCTGCGATGCTGACGCAGCGCGTCGCGATGAAGGACCAGAAGAGCCGGTTCCCGGTGTTCTGGGGACCGAACTACGACTGGGTACCGGACCAGGATCACGGCTCGACGATCCTCATGACGCTTCAGACCATGTTGCTTCAGTGCGACGGCGACCGCATGCTGCTGTTGCCGGCATGGCCGAGCGGCTGGGATTGCGACTTCCGGCTGCATGCGCCGAAGAACACGGTGTTAGAAGGTTCGGTGCGACAGGGTCGCGTCGTCTCGCTGCAGGTCGACCCGCCCGAGCGGGTGAAGGACGTCGAATTCCTCGGCCCGTGACGCCGTCGCAGAATCGAAGCGCGGAAGGAACGTCGCCGCTTGCTGATCGTCGCCACCATCGTCCTCGCATCCCTCGCGTCGTCCGACGCCGTGTTCTCCGACGCGCAGCGATTCGGTCACGTGGTTTCCTCCGACGCGCTCGTCCGCACGAGTTCCACGTCGCCGTGGGACGAACCCGAGCGACACTTGTCGCTCGTCGGCGACGGACACGCGCCGTTCGCGTTTCACACCGCCGAGGAAGACGCTCCGTGGGCCTGGATCGACCTCGGCGAATCGCGCCAGGTGACCGGCGTGGCGATCGACAACCGCAGCGACGGGAACGGCGTCCGCACGCGCGAGCTCGCGATCGCGATCTCGAACGACGGCAAGGCGTGGACCGACGTGACCACGCTCGTCGGGCCGAAGCCGCAGTGGACCGCGTCGCTCCTCGACGGCGACGCGCCGCGATCGGCGCGCTACCTGCGAATCACGCTCGCGTCGAAGGGTTTCCTGCACCTCAGCCGCGTGCGCGTGTGGGGCGATCCCGCGAGGGCGCGAGACTGACATGCGCCACCTCGCCCCCACGTGCGTCGCGCTCGTCTCAGTCCTCGCGACCGGTCCGGCAATCGAGGTCCCGCGCGGCCTTCTGAACGCAGCCGCGAGCTCGCGTGCCGACGACGACTCGCCCGCAGCGTGGTCGCGCATCGCGACGTCGGCCACGAGCGCCGAGCGCCTGGCGCTCGTCGACCGAGACGACGTCGCGCTCTTCTGCGCGCAATCGCGTTGCGAACGCTCGATGCCCCCGCACGCGCTCGACGAGCTGCGTGGCCACGACGACGGAGGTGCGTTTCTCGATTGGCTGTGGAACGACCGCGCGGCGCTCGAGGACCTGTTCGCGACCGGCGCGCCGCCAACCGACATGCAGGCCTGCCTCGAGGTGCTGCGGCGCATCTGGGCATTCGACCGCGACTGCGAGCGCGGACTTGAATCGCGCCTCGCCCGCGCCGTCGCCCTCGAACACGCAACGCCGATCGTCCCGTGGTCGGAGTGGGGCGACCGGGAGGCGCGGCCAATTGATCCCGTCGCGCGCTACGCCTTCTATCGCGACGCGCACCGCGCTGGAACGCTTTTCCCGTGCTTCGCGACGCTGAAGACGTGGGAGCTCCGGCGCGTCGTCGACATCCCGCTCTACGACGAGGACGTCGCATGGTTCCACGCGCACCTGACGACCGGAAAAGACGGCAAGGACCTTCGCTCGCAGCACGAGATCGGCAACGCGATGTGGCTGATCAAGTACCGCGAGGTCAACGAGCGGAACGGCCACAACGTGCAGGAGGGGAAGCCGTACTACGACGGCAAGCGCTGGACTCCCGCGGTGATCCTCGAGTACGGCGGCGTCTGCGGCGCGGTGAGCAAGTTCGGCACGTTTGCGGCCCGCGCATTCGGCGTGCCCGCACAACCGCTCGGCCAGATCGGCCACTGCGCGATGACGTGGAAGGCGTTCGACGATCGCTGGATCACCGGAAATTGCGGCAGCGACCACGACTTCGCGCCATCGAACCTTCACGGGTTGTGGGGCGAGTGGACGACGCGCGGCGCGGCGATCCCGCTGTTCGTGCGCCTCGCGGGCGACGCGAACTTCGGCCGGTCGATGCGCCTGGCCGAGTTGACGCTGCGCGTGAGCAACGCGAACGACGAAGCGCTTCGTTCTCAACTGATCGAAGCCGCGCGGACATGCCCGCTCAACGTGACGATCTGGCGCGAGGTCGTCGATCGCTACCTCGCGGACGTGCACGCGACGCGCGATGAAGGCCTGCGCATCATGGTGACCCTCGGCGAGTCGCTCGCCGAATATCCGCAAATTGCGCTCGACCTCATCAGTCGCATCGACGAGCGCCCCGAGGCGCAGCTCTTCGATCCCGAGGCGCAGCTTGCGGTGCTCAAGGCCATCGCGAGCGGCGCGAGTCCCGACGGTCGCGCGGATCGCGACATCGCGAACGCCTTGCGCGAGGTCGTGGGTCACGGCATCCTCCGAGTGTCGCAGTCGCCGCACCGCGTGCCGCAGTGGCCGTACCGCGAACACCTCGACGTGCTGAACGGCACGACGTCGGGCATAAGCCGACTCGTGCGGAAGCTCGACAATCGCGGCAAGGCGCCGATCTACGACTACGCGGTGCGGGCGATTCCGATGCTCGTGCGGTACCCGAGCATTGGCGAATTGCTGGCGGAACGGCTCGCCACGTCGGCGGAGACCGACGAAGCCGCACGGTCGGTCGCGCTGCGTGCGATCAATGCCGTCATCGACAACGCGATCGCGCGAGGAAGTCGGCGTCGCGCGCTCGAACTTGCGCGCGCCGCGATTCTCGCTGGGGAACGCATGGCGTGCGCCGAATGGGTACGACCGCTCACGGCGAAGGCGCTCGAGATCGACGCGTCACGGCGCACCGATCGTTGATGCCTCGGACGCAGCTACGTCGGCGCGCGGCGTTCAACTATCATCCGCGCATGCGCAGCACCAGCCGAGTCGTCATGGTCACGCTTCTCGCCACCTCGGTCGCATGCACGTTGGCGACCGGCTGCGGAAGCAGCAGCAAGGCGTCCGTCGAAGCTCGCTCCACGACGACCGGCCAGGAATTGCAGGACCTCCAAACCGCCTACGACAAGGGACTGCTCACGGAGGCGGAGTATCAGAAGCAGCGCAAGGCGATCCTCGATCAGAAGAAGTAGGCGAACCATTCCCATGTCGCTCCTCAAGCCGATCACCGCGTTCGCCGTGTCTTTCGTCATGCTCGTCGCCTGCGCAGCGACGCCGGGCAAGGTCTCCGAGAAGGAGCTCGCGGTCATCCGCCAGGATGCCATGCAGATTCCTCCCGGCACGCCGCGCGATGCGACGCTCGACAAGCTCAAGCCGTGCAATACGGTGCGACTCGGCGCGGGCACGTACGGGGGAGTCGCGGTCGAGGAGTGGAAAGCCGAGGCCTTCTACGAACACAAGGACGGCCGCGACCTGTTCGTGCGGTTCCTGTATTTCGCGAACGGCAAGCTCGCCGACGTCAGCGATCAGCGCATCGACTTCCGCAACAACCCCGCGCTGGTCAAGCAGTGGTCAGGCGGCTGATCGACGCTCGCCTCTCGCGCAACACGACCAGCTTGATCCCCGGCGATAGGCCCGCGGGCGCCGATCGCGCGCGGCCGGTGCAAGCCCGCGCTGCGAGCCTCAAGCGATGAAAACAACATCGCCCGGCGCGAAACCGGGCGATGTCAGTGGACCTGATCGGGCTCGAACCGACGACCTCTTCCATGCCATGGAAGCGCTCTCCCAATTGAGCTACAGGCCCAGCGGTCTCGGATTGTCGCGGCGGATGCCGCAGGATCACCGACGCGTGCGCGAACGGCGAACCGAGGTCGGAAGAGTATCCCCTGACGGCGGACGCGGCAAGGACGATGGCTCGCGCCGCGCCCTTATCGGCGGCGCAAGGTCGCGTGCCGCGTCACATCGCGCCGCTGATCGCGTCCGCGAGCACGTTCTTCTGCTGGATACCGACCCACTTCTTCACCACCTGCCCGTTCTTGAGCAGCACGACGGTCGGGATCGACTGGATGCCGAACTTGAACGCGAGCTTGTGGTTGTTGTCGATGTCGACCTTGCCGATCTTGGCCTTGCCGTGGAACTCGGTCGCGAGCTGGTCGATCGTCGGGCCCAACATCCGGCACGGACCGCACCACTCGGCCCAGAAGTCGATCAACACCGGCGCGGCTGATTGCATCGCCTCGGTCTCGAAGTTCGCGTCGGTGAATTCAAGTGTGGCAGAACCCGCCATGGCAAGAGACTCCTCGGAATAGCTGCGAAGGGGTCGCGATGGTAGCAGCCGAGAACGTCTCGCCGCCACCGCCGGATCGCCGAATTGTCGGCCGGCTCTGATGCTCCTCACCAACGCAAGGTTTCCGAAGTGGGCCGAGCATCCTCTACGATCCCGACCCCGCTCCTCCGGTTTCCTCCGACGCGGGAGAGAGAGTCCCATCATGCATCCAATCGCGATCATCGGCGCGGGCAAGATCGGCCGCATGGCCACCCACATGTTGGCGACCTGCGGCGCCTACGACGTCCGAGTCGCAGACTCGGTCGCCGCGAGCGTCGAGCACGTGACCCGCGCTTATCCGAAGGTGCGCGGGCACGCGATTGACTTCACCGACGCCGCAGCGCTGGACAACCTCCTGAAGGGATGCGCGGCGGTGATCAGTTGCGCACCGTTTCACTGCAATCCGCTCATCGCCGAGCGGGCCCGCGCCGCCAAGGTCCACTACCTCGACCTCACAGAGGACGTCGCCGTCACGAAGCGCGTGCTCGAACTCTCGAAAGGCGCGGACACCGCGTTCGTGCCGCAGTGCGGCCTCGCGCCGGGATTCATCACCATCGTCGCGACGCATCTCATCCGTCCGATGACCGAGGTGACCGACCTTCGCCTCCGCGTCGGCGCGCTGCCTCGTTACCCGGACAACCAGCTCAAGTACAACCTGACCTGGTCAACCGAGGGACTGATCAACGAGTACTGCAATCCGTGCGAAGCGCTTGTCGACGGCCGCATGGTGACGATTCCGCCGATGGAGCATCTCGAGACGCTGGTGATCGACGGCGTCGAGTACGAAGCGTTCAACACCTCCGGCGGGTTGGGCACGTTGGCGGACACGCTCAAGGGTCGCGTTCGGAACGTCAACTACAAGACGATCCGCTACCCAGGCCACAACCGCCTGATGAAGTTCCTGCTCGACGACCTGCACATGCGCGACCATCGCGACGAGCTGGGTCGCGTGTTCGAGCGGGCACTGCCGACGACCTACCAGGATCAGATCGTCATCTTCGTGTCTGCGACCGGCCAGTACCGAGGCCGCCTCACCGAACGCACCTACGCGAAGACGATCATCCACAAGGTCATCGACAACGAGAACTGGTCGGGCATCCAGATCACCACGGCGGCAGGCGTGTGCGCGGTGGTCGACCTGCTCATGGAAGGCAAGATTCCGAGCAAGGGATTCGTGAAGATGGAAGACGTCAGCTACGACGACTTCATCGCGAATCGCTTCGGTCGGCACTATGCCTGACGCGCTTGCCGCGAAGCGGCGACCGCGACCGAGAGCCCTTGACGCGTCGCGCTCACGTCGTGCGTCCGGACGATGCGAGCCCCGCCGCGCCACGCGATGACCGCTGCGGCCACGCTGCCGACGACGCGCTGCGCCGGCTCCTTCACGCCCGTGGCGTGACCCACGAAGCTCTTGCGGCTCGCTCCGATCACGACCGGGAATCCGCACGCGACGAGCTCGTCGACGCGCGCGAGCAGCGCCCAGTTCTCGTCGACGGTCTTGCCGAATCCGAGGCCGGGATCGAGCGCGATCGCGTCGCGTTCGATGCCGTGGTCGAGCGCCGCGCGGGTTCGCCCGACGAGCCACTCCGCGACTTCGCGCGGAGCGTCGCCGCCGAAGAGCGACCGCGCGTGCGCCGTGCTGTAGCGGTCCGCTTCGGGTGGAAGCAACCGATGCATCAGGACGATCCCCGCTCGCCGCGACGCGACGAGGCGGAACATCGCGTCGTCCTCGACGCCTGCGGAGACGTCGTTCACCGCGTCGGCTCCGGCGTCGAGCGCCGCTGCCGCGACCTCGGCGAGCGTCGTGTCGATCGTGATCGCGACGTCGGCCCGCTCCGCGCGCAGCGCGCGGATCACCGGTACGACCCTGCGGCGCTGCTCCTCGGCGCCGACGCGCGCTGCGCCCGGGCGCGTCGACTCGCCTCCAACGTCAATGATGGTCGCGCCGTCCGCGACGAGTTGCCGGCCGCGCTCGATCGCGTCTGGCGCCGCCGCATGGGCGCCGCCATCGGAAAACGAGTCGGGCGTCACGTTCAGCACGCCCATGAGCGCGAACGGATCGAGCGCGACCGCGCGAGTCGCGCTCACCCGCCACGCGTTCACTGCGCCGGCGCGTGAGTCGGCGCGCCGCCGATGCGCTGCTGCTTCATCTGGTCGTACACGATGATCAAGAGGCTCGTCGGAAGGACCGTCGCCGTCTCGACTGCGCCGCCGTCGACTTCCATCGCGAACGCGATCGGCTCGGCGTTCGACGGAATCTGCGGCAGCGATGTCTCCTGACCGCCAGGCACCATCGTGACCAACTGCTGCACGAGCTTGCCGAACTGGGCGATACCTACGTAGGCCTCGACGTCGGCGCCGTCCACGAGCCAGGCGCGATACGACGCGAGCGTCGGATCGTCGGCGAACGTCTTGCCGCCAGCGCTCGCCTGCACGCCGCGCTCGAGCACGTCGACGCGCTGGCTGAACGTGAGCGCGACCCCGCCGCTCAGCGGCTTCACGAACCCGACGAAGCCGCGCGAGCCGAACACCATCTGGCTCACGAGCTTTGCGATCGCGGCGCCGGAGGTTTGCTCCGCGCCGGGAATCGACGATTCCTTCACCTCGAACGCGTCGGCGGTTCCGCCCCCTTTCAGTTCCTTGTCGGCGGTCCACGTCGGCTCGCGCTTGATCCCGGCGAACTCGCCCGCGGTGGCCATGATGGCCTGCTTGATGCCGTCGCGCACCGCGTCGGGCTTGTCGCTCTCGATGAACAGCAGCGAGTCGTTCAGGATGCCGCCGGTCGCGATGCCGAGCTTGCTCGGATACACGCCGAACTGAAGTCCGTGCACGTGATCGCGCGCGGCCACGAGCCAGCCGGGCAGCGTCGGCGCGCCGGGGAACTTCTTCACGATCGCCTCGGCCGCCGCGAGCCCGCCAAGACCGTCGATGTCGACGCGCACGATGCCGTAGAAGGGCGCTCTGGGAAGGCGATCGAATCGCGTGCCGTGATTCTTGCCGCCTGCGGCGAGGCGCGACAGCTCCGAGTCCTTCGTCGCGAGCGCGAACGTGCGTACGCCGACGCCGAGCGGGTCGAAGTCGATCGCGATGAGCGCGTCGCTCACTTCGCCCATGAGTTGTCGCACCGCAGCCTCCATCGCGTCGGCCTGCGGAATGCCTACCGGCACGCGTCGTCCGCCCGCTTCCTTGGCCGCGCGGGTCAGCGCCGCCGGTCCCGCCCACGCGACCACGTCGCCGCGGGCCAGCATGCCCGCGCCGCGCGGGCCGAGGCGCTGGCGCACGCGCTCCGCGAGTCCGTCGGCGGGCTTGAATCCGCGCACGGCGTCCGCGTCGGTCGACATGAGCACGTGGTGCGCCAGCACGCGCGCGTACACCGTCGTGCCGTCGGCATGCTTGAACGCATCCGCGCCGACGTCGGGAAGCGGCGTGAAGTTGCTCTTGAGGAATTCGTTGCCGTCGGTGACCGGCACGAACGCGAGCGGGACCAGCGCGTCGCCGCGACTGACCATCGCGAGCGCGAGCGGCGCCTTGTCGTCGAACGACGCGCCGATCTTGAGGTACGCCTTGAGCTGATCGATCGGGCGCCCCGCAACGCCGGCCTCCGGACGATCCATGCGCTCGATGCACTGCTGAAGATCGTCGCTCGCCTGCTTCGGGTTGGGCACGAGCACGAATGCGGCCGTGTCGTCAGGCAAGAGTTTCAGCGCGCCGTCGAGCGCGGTCACGTCCGCGCCGGCGGAACACGCGATCGCGCCGCAGGTCAGGGCGCCAAGCGCAAGCGCGAGGCGCGGCGACGCCCGCAACGACAATCGGTTCCATCGCGTCGTACGAATCATGGGCGATACTGTACGGCTCGCCGAAAGGACGCCGAGTGTCGATCGCCACTGTCGCCGCATCAGCAACGATGGGCAGCCCGCTCCTGGGACTCGCGCTCCTGGTCGCGTGCGCGACGCTCGTCGCGCTCGGCCTGCGCCGGCTGCGCGTGCCGGCGTCGCCGCTCGTCGGCGGCACGCTCGCGGGCGTCATGCTCGGGTCGGCGTTCCTCGGACGCATCGCTCCGGACACGTACCTCAACCTGTACGAGGGGCCGCCTGAAATGCTGCACCAGTCGATCGCCAGCGAGCGAGCGATCGGTGCGCTGGCGTTCGCCGCGGGCGCTTCGCAAGCGAAGGTCGATCCGAACGACCTCGAACGACTCGGCGCCGAGCGCGACCAGGATCGCGCCGCGTGGGAGAGCGCTCGAGGCGAGCATCGCGGTCCGTTCGTCGCAGCCGCGCTCGCCCTCGCTGGCATCGTGATGGCCACGGCGTTCACCCGAGGCGCGCGGCCGGTCCGACCGGGGGGTCCCGACGTCGCGATCGCGTTGTGGTCGTTCGCGATTCCCGCCGTGTGCGTCGCGGTGCTCGCGCGCTGGCGCGGCGACGACGTGCTCGCGCCGTCCACCGCGCTCGTGGCCGCGGCATGCGGATGCGGTGCGTGGTGGGTGTCGGGCGCGGAGTGCGCGACCGGCCGAGGCGGAGCCCGCGACGCGGCGCGACGTGCGGCCACCTCGGCATCGCTCGCGACTGCGCTCGCGTGCGCGCTCGCCGCGGCGGCGTTCGTCCGCGGGCTCGAACCGACGCGAGCGACGATTCCGGCGCTCGCCCTCTGCGGCGGCGCCGCGCTGAGCTCGCTCGTGCGCGGGCGCGTCCTGCGCTGGTGGCGGGCGATCGGACGACGGCTCGCCGCCGTCGCGGTCCCCTCGCTCGCCGCGATCGTCGCAATCGGCATCGATCCGTTGCGCGATCTTTCGCCGATGGTGTTCGTCCTCCTCTTCCTCGTCGCGGAGGACGGTCGCTGGCTTGGCGCGTTCGCGGCGCGAGTCCTCGGCGGCGAACCGGCGGGCGTCTCGGTGCGGTCGGCGATGGTCGGCCTCTCCGCTGGACCGACCATGCTTGCGTTCGTCGGCGCAGGCGCCGCCACGCGGGTCCTTTCGCCGGCGTCGGCCGCGGGGCTTCTCCTGGCCGCGGCGTTGCTCGAGTTTCTTCGTCCCGCGCGACTCCGTCTGGCCCGCAGGCTCGAAGATGCCCAAGCCGAAACCGAAGACGCCGAGCGCCGCTGACGCGCCGCCGGCATGCCGCCAATTCACCCTCTACTCGGAGATCTCGATGAAACGACTCGTCGCAATCGTCGCATCCGCCGCGCTTATGGCCACGGGCCTCGCCGCTTCGCGTCCCGTCGAAGACCAGAAGGCAGCTGACAAGTGGAAGACCACGAGCTTCTACTCGTTCAAGACGAAGACACTCGAAGGCCAAGACGCTGACCTCAATGCGTACGAAGGCAAGGTGTGCCTCGTCGTCAACGTCGCCAGCCAGTGCGGCAACACGCCCCAGTACGAAGGCCTCGAGAAGCTCTACCTCGAACTGAAGGACAAGGGCTTCGTCGTGCTCGGCTTCCCGAGCAACGACTTCGGCGGACAGGAGCCGGGCACGCCGGAGGAGATTCGGAAGTTCTGCACGTCGAAGTACAAGGTGACCTTCCCGATGTTCGCCAAGGTGCAGACGAAGTCGGGCGAAGGGCAGTCGGAGATCTACTCGTATCTCGGCGCCCGCACCGGCAGCCTGCCCAACTGGAACTTCGCGAAGTACCTCGTCGGTCGCGACGGTCAGCCGATCGCGTTCTTCGCCGCGAAGACGAAGCCCGACGCGAAGGACCTCCGCGAAGCCATCGACAAGGCACTTACCGCTAGCGCGGCGACAAAGCCGGCAGCGAAGTAAACCGCACATCACGACGGCATCCGATCTCATCGAACAACGCCGAGCCCTTGGCTCGGCGTTGTTGTTCACTGCGCGAAATGCGGAGCAAAGGTCGTCAATATCGCGCGATGAATGGCGGAACTTAGCTCCGTTGTCTTCATAGCGCATGCTTGCATTGATCTCGGCGAAATCGCTTTTCCGGCACACGACAGCCGATACCGTGCTGGCGGTTTGCAACCATCACGAGCACGCTACGGAGACGCGATGTCCAGCACTGCAACCTACACCCTCAACCACGCGATGATCGACGGCGACCAGGCACGCGCTGCGGCGAATTACGCCGAGCGATTCGGCGAGCCAGGGTTCAGCGACCCGTCAAAGCTGTATATCGATCAACACTATCCCGGCTATACCGAAGAGGATCAGGCGACGTGGCGAGAGTTGTATGCGCGGCAAGAAGGTCATCTCCATGCGAACGCGAGTCGCGTGTGGCTGAGCGGAGCGCGATCGATTGGCCTGTCGAAGGACTCGATCCCCCGGCTCGTCGGCATCAATGCGAATCTTCGCCGCCTGACCGGCTGGCAGTCGCGCGCCGTACCAGGCTACGTCGCCGCGCAGCCGTTCTTCGCTTGCCTGTCGCGCCGCGAGTTTCCGACCACCGTGGTGATTCGCCGTCCCGAGCAGATCGACTATCTGCCGGAGCCCGACATCTTCCACGACGTCTTCGGCCACGTGCCCCTGCACGCGGACCCCGCGTTCGCCGAGTTCCTGCAGGAGTACGGACGCGCGGCGCTCATCGCGAGCCAGTACCACACCGAGCGACTCGCGCGGCTCTTCTGGTTCACGGTCGAGTTCGGCCTGGTCCGCGAGGACGATCGCCTGAAGGTCTACGGCGCGGGGCTCATCTCGTCACCGGGCGAATCGCGCCACTGCCTCACGAGTCCAGACGTCGAGCGCCGCCCCTTTGATCTCGATCAGGTGTGCGACACGCCCTTCGAGATCGACCACTACCAACCGATCCTGTACGTGCTCGAGAACTTCGCCCAGCTCCGCGACGCCATGCTCACGTACGCGCAGCGAGTCCGCGACAGCAAGGGCTGTGAAGGATGCGGCGGCTGTTGCTGCGGCCGACGCGACTGACCCCATCGAGGTGAACACATGACGACTCTCCCACTCGCATCGCCCCGAAAGGCGACCGACGCCCTCTCGCTCGTCGACGTCGATCACGTCCGCCTCTACGTGGGCAACGCGAAGCAGGCGGCGTTCTTCTACGCGCTGACCTTCGGCTTCAAGGTCGAGCAGATCGCCGACCTCACGACGGGGTTCCGCGACGAGGCGTCGTACCTGCTGACGCAAGGCAACATCCGCCTCGTCCTCACGAGCGGTCTCATCAAGTCGCATCCCGCCTGCGAGGAAGTCGCGACCTACGGGGACGGCGTGAAGGACATCGCGTTCACCGTGCGCGACGCCGCGGCCGCGTTCGACCAGGCCGTTCGCAACGGCGCTGCGCCGGCCACGCCGCCCAAGGAAACCAAGGACGCGCACGGCACGGTCGTCAGCGCGTCCATCCGCACGTTCGGGCGGTGCGTCCACACGTTCGTGAGTCGCCACGACGGTTACGCGCTTCCCGAAGTGAAGCGCGGCGGAGCGTTCATGCCGGGCTTCGCCCCGGTGCGCGAATTCGCGCCAAACCGCCTGAACGCCGAACGCCCCTGCGGACTCGAGTGCGTCGATCACCTCGTCGGCAACGTCGAGCTCGGCCGCATGAACCATTGGGTGCAGTGGTACTCCGACGTGCTCGGGTTCGCGCTCTTCAAGCACTTCGACGACAAGGACATCTCGACCGAGTACTCGGCGCTGATGTCGAAGGTGATGGACTCCGGCGCCGGCCTCATCAAGATCCCCATCAATGAGCCCGCCGCCGGACGTCGCAAGAGCCAGGTGCAGGAGTACCTCGACTTCCACAATCAGACGCCGGGCGTGCAACACCTCGCGTTCCGCACCGGCGACGCATTGGTGACGGTCGCGGAGCTGCGCCGCCGCGGCGTCGACTTCCTGAGGTTGCCCGACACCTACTACGAGCATGTGTGGGATCGCGTCGAAGGCGAGATGCACGCGCACGTCGCCGAAGACCACGAGCTCATCCGCAAGCTCGGACTTCTGGTCGATGCCGACGACGAGGGATACCTGCTGCAGCTCTTCACGATGCCGCTCCAGGACCGGCCCACGCTCTTCATCGAGATCATCTGCCGTCGCGGGTCGCAGAGCTTCGGCAAGGGGAACTTCCGCGCGCTCTTCGAAAGCCTCGAGCTCGAACAAGCTCGTCGCGGCAATCTCTGACTTCAACCTGACCAACCACGCCCATGCCCTACTACATCCAACTCGGCGAGATTCCCGCGAAGCGACACGTGCAATTCCGTCGTCCGGACGGTGCCCTCTATAGCGAAGAGGTGTTCGGTACTGAAGGATTCGCGGGCCCGACGAGCACGCTCTATCACGTTCATCCTCCCACCCAAGTCGCGGGCTGGCATCCGCTCTATTCGACGAAGGTCGAGTACGTCGAGACCGACATCCTGCGCATGCGCCATATGGTGTCGTCGCGCTTGAAGGCCGACGGCGATCCGATCACCGGGCGCAAGGTGCTCCTGGGCAATGCCGACGTCGAAATGTCGATGTGCGTGCCCGCGAAGCCGATGGACTATCACTTCAAGAACGCTCAGGGGGACGAGTGCCTGTTCGTGCACTTCGGCTCGGGCACGGTGCGCACGATGTTCGGCACGCTGGCGTTCAAGCCGCGCGACTTCATCGTGATCCCGCGAGGCACGATCTACTCGATGGAATTCAATCCGCTCGCTGACGCCGATCGGCCTGCGGACGCGACGCACGGCGATATGCCATTCGGCAAGTACGTGTGCTTCGAAGCGGTGAACGGATCGCACATCCTGCCCCCGCCGCGATACGTGTCGAAAAAGACCTCGCAGTTCCTTGAGGACGCGCCGTACTGCGAGCGCGACCTTCGCGTGCCGAAGCTGCCGCTGACCTACGACGAGCGCGGCTCTTTCGAGGTCCGCATCAAGGCGCTCGGTCGCGTTCACGCGTACGAGTTCGACTATCACCCGCTCGACGTCATTGGCTGGGACGGCTGCTACTACCCGTACTGCTTCAACGCGAACGACTTCTCGCCGATCGTGGGCATGGTCCACCTGCCGCCGCCGATCCATCAGGTGTTCGACGCGCACAACTTCGTGATCTGCGCGTTCTGCCCCCGACCGCTCGACTTCCACCCGAACGCGATCCCGATCCCGTACAACCACTCGAACATCGACTCCGACGAAGTCATGTACTACGTCGCCGGCGACTACAAGGCCCGCAAGGGAATCGACGTCGGATCGATCTCGCTGCACCCGCTCGGCATTCCGCACGGTCCTCACCCGGGCACCATCGAGAACTCGTTAGGCAAGACCCACACGGACGAGCTCGCAGTCATGTGCGACACCTTCCGACCGCTCTTGCCGACGCGCGAGGCGCTCCTGCTCGACGACCCGCACTATCCGGCCAGCTGGAAGTCCGAGCACTTCCCGAAGCTCGTCGGAGCTCGACCCGCGATGACTCGCTAATCGAGCGGCGTTTCCAAGCCCCGCCAAGCTGCTCCGACTCGTCGTATGAGTCGGGGCAGCTTTTCTTGTGGGCATGGCGCGACCGCGCTGGTCTCCGTCGAAGGCTTGACCGCGGACGCCGGTCCCGGCACGCTTCGACCGATGCCCTGGACCTGTGCCCGGTGTTCGTATCGAGTCGCGTCACAGGGCGCGACGTGCGCCGAGTGCGGTTCGATCGAGTCGCGGTTTCTCTTCGACGGCGACTCCGATGACTTGACGCGCGCCGAGAGCGGGCAACGCAACGCCAAAAAGAAGACCGGGTGCGGAAGCCGTCTCGTCGGCGGAGTCGTGCTGCTTGCAATGTTCGCCTTGCCCGTCGGATTCGTGATCGCGTTCAGCGCGACGACCCACGGCGCGTGCTGGCTCGCGCTTCCGCCGCTGATCCTGCTGCTCTTCTGGCGACCGCTGCTCGGCTTCTCACGAACCGACACCGATGCGCCCGTCGCCGGCGTCTGGATGCAGGGCTCTTTGCTTCATGTCGCAAGCTTCGACGACGACGACGCAGGCGAGAGATCGTTGCTCGCCGATCTACCCGACGACGATGGCGACCGAGTTGTCCCGCTTGAGGCCATCGTCGCCATCGGTCCGCTCGTGGCCGAGGGCGAAGGCGCGTGGTCGATGCGATTGACCGCCGCGGACGACATCCCCGTCACCGCGGAGACGATCGATTGGCGCAATCGAGGCGAATTCACGATCCGATTCGCCGCACGGAAGGACGAGGCGCTCAAAGCCGAGCGCACGCTACGGGCGATGGTCGCGGAGCGTCGCGCGATCGCGGCGAGAATCGCAGGCGAAGCGCACCTCCCGAGCGTCGCGGCGCTCCGCTGTCCGCGTTGCCGCGCGTCGCTGGACGCGACTCGGCGCTGCGCTCGCTGCGACCTCGCGCTTCCCGCGGACGCGATCACGGTGCTCATCCGATGGCGCCTGTGGCCGTACCGCCGCGACGACGTGTTCGTCGTCACGAGCGATTCGTGGTTCCGCCGCGGTCGAGACTATCCAAATCATCCGCGGAAGCTGGGTGACCTCGCGGCGATCACCGTCCACGTCTACGGCGAGCGGCCGCCGCACGCGACGTCGATCCTCTTCTTCGCCGCAGACGACGAGGGAAAGCCCGTCAGCGTCTCGTTCCGACTTCGCCCATACGCGGCGATCGCGGTGCGCACCGAACTCGAATCGCGTAGCGACGGCGAGCGGCTCGCAATCGCGCTCGAGTCGCGCCGACGGGCGGCGCGAACGCGAGCGCTGGCTGCCAAACAATCAAGCACGAACGATCGGCTCACTCAACCGTGACCGACTTTGCGAGGTTCCTCGGCTTGTCGACGTCCTTGCCACGCATGACCGCGGCGTGATACGCGAGGAGTTGCAGCGGAACGACGGTCACCATCGGCTGCAGCGGCTCGGGCACGTCGGGCACCCAGAAGATCTCGTGCGCGACCTTGCGGATGTTGTCGTCGCCCTCGGTCGCAACGGCGAGCACGTGGCCGCCGCGCGAGCGTACTTCCTCGATGTTCGAGAGCACCTTCTCGTACTGGCTGTTGCGCGTCGCGAGAAACACGACCGGCATGCCGTGGTCGATGAGCGCGATCGGGCCGTGCTTCATCTCCGCCGCAGGCATGCCCTCCGCGTGGATGTAGGAAATCTCCTTGAGCTTGAGCGCGCCTTCGAGAGCGACGGGATAGTTGTAGCCTCGTCCGAGGAAGAGCCAGTTTTCGCGATCGATGTACTTGGCCGTCGCCTGCTTGATGTTCTGGCTCTGCGCCAGCACGTGCTCGATGTGATCGGGGATCTTCGACATCGCCTCGAGGAGCTCGCGCACGTAGTCGGCGGAGAGGAAACGACGGCGCCCTATGAAGAGGCCCAGCATCGTCGCGACCGCGACCTGGCCCATGAAGGCCTTGGTGCTTGCGACTCCGATTTCGGGGCCGACGCGGAGATAGACGCCTGCGTCGGTCTCGCGCGAGATCGAGCTGCCGACGACGTTCACGATGCCCAGCGCGAGCGCGCCGCGCTGCTTGGCTTCCTGGAGCGCGGCCAACGTGTCGGCGGTCTCGCCCGACTGGCTCACGGCGACGACGACGGTGCCTTCCTCGACGATCGGATTTCGATAGCGGAACTCGCTCGCGAAGTCGACGTCGGTGGGGATCTTCGCGAGATCCTCCATCACGTATTCCGCGACCATGCACGCGTGGAGCGCCGTGCCTTGCCCGACGAGCACGATGCGCTTCGCGCGGGCGAGCTCGCGGGCAAACTCGTTCACGCCGCCGAGCACGATCTGGCCGGCGCGCTGGTCGATGCGTCCCTTCATGCACATGCGCAGCGCGTTGGGCTGCTCATGGATCTCCTTCAGCATGAAGTGATCGAACGTGCCGAGTTCGATCTGGCCGAGATCGATCTCGAGCTCGCGAATCTCGGGCGTCACCGGAACGTTGTCGATCGTCGTGGTGCGGAACGAGTCGCGCGTCAGCCGCGCCACGGTGTAGTCCTGCAGCGCGAACGCCTGCGTCGTATGCGCGACGATCGCGCTCTGGTCACTGGCGACGATGTACTCGTCCTTGCCGACGCCGACAAGGAGCGGGCTTCCCTTGCGGGCGACCACGAGCGTGTCGGGCTCCTTGTCGCAGAGCACGGCGATCGCGTACGCGCCGGTGACCTCGCGGAGCGCTGCCTGCACCGCCTTCTCGAGGTCGCCGCGATAGAGCTCGCCGATGAGGTGCGCGAGCACTTCGGTGTCGGTCTCGCTGGAAAACTCGTGGCCCTTCTCGCTCAGGTACTTCTTCAGCACCGAGTAGTTTTCAATGATCCCGTTGTGGATGATCGCGATGCCGTGCCCGAGCTTCGGATCGTCGAAGTGCGGGTGGGCGTTCTTGTCGGTGACGCCGCCGTGCGTCGCCCAGCGCGTGTGGGCGATGCCGAGCGAGCCTTCGAAGCCGCCTTCGCGGTTCACGACTTCCTCGAGCACGCTAACGCGGCCGACCGCCTTCGCGACGCGAAGTCGGGCGTTTGACGTGGGGGGCAGGATTGCGAGGCCTGCGGAGTCGTATCCGCGGTACTCCAGGCGTTTCAGGCCTTCGAGAAGGATGGGCTTGGCCTGCTTACGCCCGATGTACGCAACGATTCCGCACATTCTCAAACTCTCCGTCGCCCAAGCGGGCGCGATTCTTGTGGCATCCGTCTTCGTGGGGTCGAGTGGTCGCCGAGTCGACGGACCCGCCGATCGCCCGGTCTGCGCTGCCAGACCCGGTCTGCCGCTTCATCGGCTTGAGGCCGCGGAGACTGCGAGCCTTCCCGCGGCACCGACGTTGCGAACGCTGAGCCCACGCTCGCGGGATCGTACGGCGCGCCCAATTCAGGAGTTCGATGCGGTCTGCGCTGAAATCTCCCCGTCCGGTAAGCGATACCATCGATCGAGCAGCCATGTCGCGCGACTCCGTTGATCTCTGGTCCGACGAGCGAGCGAAGCGTCGGCGCGGGGTGGAGCCGCTCGCGTCGCGCCTGCGTCCGCGCTCGCTCGACGAGTTCGTGGGCCAGGACCACTTCCTCGGCGAGGGCAAGCTCCTCCGCCGCATGCTCGATGCGGACGCGATCTCGTCGCTTCTCCTGTCGGGTCCGCCGGGGACGGGGAAGACGACGCTCGCGGAGATCATCGCGGCGACGACGAAGAGCCACTTCGAACGGGCAAACGCCGCGTCGATCGGCGTCAAGGAGATTCGCGCGATCGTCGAGGCGGCCGAGCGGCGATTGGGCGAGTCGGGGCAGCGCACGATTCTCTTCCTCGACGAGATTCACCGCTTCACCAAGGCGCAGCAGGACGTGCTTCTCGCCGACGTCGAACGCGGCACGGTCATCCTGATCGGCGCGACGACGGAGAACCCGTACTACGCGGTGAACGCCGCGCTCGTGAGCCGATCCACGGTGTTCACGCTGCACGCGCTCAGCGAGACGGAGATCGCCGCGGTCGTGCGCCGCGCGATCACGCATCCCGACGGGCTCGCGCACCTGCCGCTGCGCGTGCACGACGACGCGATCGCGCACTGGGCCCGCATCTGCGACGGCGACGCGCGACGCGCGCTCGGCGCGCTCGAAGTCGCCGCGCTCTCTCTGGCCGCGAAGCGGACGCCCGGGGCAGAGCTCGTCATCGACGTGCCGCTCGCGGAGGAGTCGATCCAGGCGAAGGCGATCGTCTACGACGGCGCCGGCGATCAGCATTACGACCTGGCGAGCGCGTTCATCAAGTCGATGCGCGGAAGCGATCCAGACGCGACGACCTACTGGCTCGCGCGCATGCTCGTCGCGGGCGAGGATCCGCGCTTCATCGCCCGACGCATCGCGATCTTCGCGAGCGAGGACATCGGCAACGCCGATCCACAGGCCGCCATCCTCGCCGCCGCGACGTGGCAAAACGTCGAGCGGATCGGCATGCCGGAGGCGCAGCTCAATCTGGCGCAGGCCGCGATCTATATGGCGTGCGCGCCGAAGTCGGGCGCATCGAGCAGCGCGATCTGGACCGCGATGGACGAGGTACGCGAGGGGCGCACGATCCCGGTCCCGATGCATCTCCTCGACCAGACGAAGCGCTCGCTCACCAAGCACGCCGACGACGGAACGACGATCGATCCGGCAGCGGTCAAGTATCGCAATCCGCATCAGGAACAGGACGCCATCGGGCGGCAGGAGTATCTCGGCGTCGAGCGGAACTACTACCAGCCGTCGACGCGCGGCTACGAAGCGACGATCCGCGATCGGTTGGAGAAGGCGAAGGCGATCCGACGACGCGGTCGCGTCGACGAGCGTCGCGAGCGAGGCGAATGCGATGACTGAATTCGGTTCGATCGTCGAAGCGAAGAAGGTACTGCGGGCCGAGATTCGGGCTCGCCTCGCTGCGATGGATCCGGCGGCGCGGCGGGTCGCGTCCCGGGCGGCGTGCGCGCGACTGCTCGCGCTCGACGAGGTGCGCGACGCCGGCGCGGTGCTCTTCTACATGGCCATGCCCGTCGAGGTCGACCCCTCCGTCGTCATGTCGGAGTGTCTACGCGACGGCGTGCGGGTCGCGGTTCCGGTCATCGATCGCGACAGCGGCGAACTCGAGGCGATCGAGATCGAGTCGCTCGACGAACGCTGGTTTCGACGCGACAAGATGGGCATTCTGGAACCGATCGGCGGCGCGCGGATCCGCGCCACCGAGCTCGATGCGATCGTGGTGCCGGGCTTGGCGTTCGATCGCCGTGGCGGTCGGCTCGGTCGCGGTGCGGGGTACTACGACCGGCTGCTCGTGCGAGTGACGCCGCGTTGCCGCACCATCGGCTTCGCGTTCGACTGTCAGGTGGTCGAATCGGTGCCCGTCGACACGCACGATCGACCAGTGGCGGCGCTCGTCACCGATCGGGAAACGACCGAGTGCGAAGCCTGAACATCCGAACGATCGGGGAAGCGCTCTCGCAGAAGTATCGGGGTGCCGGCAAGAATGCCTACATGAACGACGCGCCAGGTCCCGGCGAGCACTACAGCGCCCCTTCGGTTCGTCGCGAGGGCGAGCGGCGTCTTTGCTGGCAGGGAGATGCGCGGGTTTCGACCCGAGGGCGTCTCCGCAGCGATACGTTGGGGGTCGAAATCAAGCATCGACGCAGCCAGCGAAGGCATCCGCTCGGCCGCAGCGGAAACGAATGGGCGCTGTAGTGCTAGGCTCTGTCTGACGGGTGTTCTGGCGTAGGACAAACTCGGCAGCCCGCTCGCGGCGTCGACCTGGAATCGCCTTCGTCTCTTTGCATCGCTGCGGATACAGCTTCGTCTCGGCCCCTCGCGATCGGACACTTCGCCTCGTTCTTTGGCCGACGAGCATCCGGCAGCCAGAGCCTCAACCAACCTCCCGACGAGACTCACCATGGCACTTGCAAGCCAAACAGTCCGAAGTCAGGGCCGCAATCGACACATGATGAGTTCGCGGCGGCTGCTGCCGCCGCGCGCGATCGGCGCGATCGTCGCGACGGCCGCGGTCGTGCTCACCGCGTGGTGGCTGCTGCACGACGGCGGCACGCCGTCGGGGCAAGGCGCGGGCGGGAATGCGAACGTCACGCCAAGCGCTGATCGTGCAGCGCCGGCAGCGCCGCCGGTCGTCGCTGAGTCGCGACTTGGCGTCGGAGCGCGCGGCAGCGGTACCACCGAGCAACCGGTTCAGCGACAGAGCGGGCAACAGGGAGTGCAGAACCCTCCGGTGCTGACGATGGGCGGCGAGCGCGCAGGCGGAACCACGCCGGCCGACGGCAAGCTCGCACGCGGAAACGAGCGCCCGGCGCGGCCGCCGGAGAGCGCAGCAATTGATCCCCCCACATCGCCGCCGTCGAAGCCCACGGCGACGCCTCCGACGGTAACTCCGCCGAAAGCGCCGAGTGGCGACGAAAAGCCGACAGCGCCGCCGTCGGGAGAACAGCCCGCAGCCCCACCGTCCGCGCCCGCCGGCCCCGGCGCAAAGGATGGCCCGACCGCGCCGCCTGCGGTCGGCGTGACCACGAATGCCGACTTCGCGCGAGCGTTGCAGATTCAGGCGACCGATCCCGTGCAGGCGCGGCTTCTCGTGACGCGTGCGCTCGACAGCGGCACGCTCTCGCGCGGCGAGCGCGATCGCGCATATGCCCTCGTCGTAGCGCTGGCCAAGACGCTCTTCCTCAACCCGAATGTGAACCCCAACGACCCGACGATGGCGGTGTACACCGTCGAGTCGGGCGACAGCCTGCAGAAGATCGTGCGCACGCAGAAGCTCGAGTGCGACTACCGGTTGCTCAAGCGCTTGAACGCGATGGCGGACGAGCACAAGTTGCGGGTCGGCCAGCGACTGCGCGTGCCGAAGGACACGTTCAACGCCGAGGTCATCAAGTCGGAATACCGTCTCAATCTCTATCTGGGCGAAGGTTCCGATCGCGTGATGGTCGCGACGTTCCCCGTCGGGCTGGGCGAGAGTAACGGCACGCCGATCGGACTGTTCAAGGTTCGCCCGAACTCGAAGCTCGTGGACCCGGAGTGGACGCATCCGCGGACCGGACAGCACTTCGCGGCGAACGATCCGCAGAACCCGATCGGCGAGCACTGGATCGGGCTGATCGGCGTGGAGGATCGGAACAAGGAGTTCCTCGGCTACGGCATCCACGGCACCATCGAGCCGGATTCGATCGGACACGATCGCTCGCTCGGATGCGTGCGTCTGCTCGCCGATGACATTGCGATCGTGTTCGAGTGCCTCACCGAACCCAACAGCACGATCCTGATCAAGTGACGATCGGTCCCGTGTGACCGATCTTGCGGACCACGCGGCTCACATGACGCGGCGTCGTGTCGCGGCGCGCTCGTGCAGCCAGTTGATGCGGCGCACTGAAGGCCCCGCTGAACCAGCTCGATGATGCAGCCCGCACGGCGCGGAGAATGACGCGCCGAGCCCGCAGCACGCGCGGACTGACGATCGACGAGCCCGTCGAACGACGCGGGCCGACGGTGCGCGACGCGACGCGACGGGCTCGCCCACAGACTCGTCCGAACGGCATCACGCAACGGCTGGGTTAGCCCGCAAGCACCCAGACGCCAAGCCCGATGAGAACCGCGCCAAGCGCGACATAGATGCCGCGCGCGACGGACTCGCCGTAGAACGACGCGAGGGCTCGAGCACGATTCGTCTGCGCGAAGAACCTCCAGCGCACGATCGCGATCGTCGCCACCGCAAGGCCAAACACGATCGACGTCGTGCCGATGAAAAGGTCCGCGGTCCGGAAGTCCGGCTCGGCGCTCGCGGGCGACGCCGCGCGAGCGATCACGAGCTCCGCCCCGCGTCCCGCTCCACCATCGGCGGATGCGATGGAATCTCCGCGTCTAGCGCCCGCTACTGCCGCGTGGACGAATGCGTGAGCGTTCACGTTCGCGTTGGCCCCGTCGCTGGCAAGGGCGATCGGTGCGGCGACGGGGACCGCGACGCAGACTTGGCTCGACAAGCTGTCGGGGCGACCTGAGAGTCGACGGGCGAGTCGACGGGCGAGTCGACGGGCGAGTCGGTGAGCAAGCACGCGTCGGCTGCCTGTTCCAACGGCAGGGCAGACGCTACCGCGCATGTAGTCAAGACTCGCCGACACGAAGGACATCGCGACCGCGCACGATACACGTCCCCGTCGGTCGACTCGCGGCGCAAGAACCTCGAAGTCCGAGCCGTACAATCGGCTCATGCCCAACGAGCTCACACCAGCAGTCATCGGCATCACCATGGGTGATCCGCTGGGCGTGGGGCCGGAGGTCGTCGTGAAGGCGCTCGCCGACGCCGCCCTGAGGCGGTCCGCGCGCTTCGTGGTCTACGGCCAGAACGAGCAGCTCACCTACGCCGCAGACCGCGCTGGCATTCACCCGTACTGGTTTCGGGTCTCCGCGGCGTCGGATCGCGCGCAGATGCCTCTGACGGGCAACGTGACGGTCCTCGATTACGTCTCGCCGACCGATGCCGACGAGATGCTGGCCCGCGGTGAACCCGGCCCGACGCGCGCCGGTGGCCTCGCGAGCAAGCAGTTCGTCGAAGACGCGATCACCGATGCGCTCCGCGATGGCGCCGACGCTCGGCGCCTCGACGCGGTGGTCACCGGCCCGATCTCGAAGGAGTCGTGGTCGCTCGCGGGGTTCCGGTGGCCCGGGCACACCGAGCTGTTCGCCGCGCGGACCAAGGCGAAACGGCACGCGATGATGTTCGTCTCGCCGCGACTCCGGGTCGCGCTTGCGACGGCGCACGTGCCTCTCATGGAGGTCAAGAACTACCTGACGATCGGACGCGTGTTCGACCCGATCGATCTCGGCGCGCAGCTCTGCCGGCAGCTCGGACTGCCCAACCCCACCGTCGCCGTGTGCGGGCTCAATCCGCACGCTGGCGAGCACGGGCTCTTCGGCGACGAGGAGGATCGCGTGATTCGGCCCGCGATCGATGTCGCACGGCGTCACGGCATCAACGTGCACGGACCGTTTCCCGGCGACACGGTGTTCATCGACGCCGCCGCTGGCAAGTACGACCTGGTCGTCGCGATGTACCACGATCAAGGGCTGATCCCCGTGAAGCTCTTGGGATGGGACAAGGCGGTCAACGTCACGGTTGGACTTCCGATCGTGCGAACGAGTCCGGACCACGGCACCGCGTTCAACATCGCCCGCACGAACACGGCGAGCGACGGTTCGATGCGCTGCGCGATCGAGCTCGCGGTGCGCATGGCGCAACAGGCCAAGCGCGGCGACGGATCCGCCGCGGCCGCGGCGCGACCTCCCACGACGCCGCACGGCTGACGCGCGCTTCCCACGACGACGCACGCGACGCCGCCCCGAGACCATCCCCCCGCCCGCCAGCGCGGCCGCATGGTCGCGAGCCATCGACGTCGATCTGCATCGATGAACTCGGACCACGCGAACCGCGTCGAAAAAACGGACGGCGCGATGGGCGAGCGCCGTCCGCGCAAGAGAGGAGAGCCTTTGGACGCGTGCGAGCGCCGCGCGTCACGCCGCGCGGCGTCGACGTCGAGCAACCGCGCCCGCCGCGCCGAGCAGCGCGAGCGCGCCGGGCGCGGGGACCGAGCCGGTGAGGAGCAGGTTGTCGAACCGCACCGTTCCCGAGCCGCTGGTCGCACCGTCGAACACGAGCCGGAGCGACGCCGTGCCGTTCTCGAGCGAGTTGAGCGACGCCAGGTCGACGTTCACCATGCCCCATGCCGTCGTCGACGCGTTGAACGTCGACACCACCGTCCACGTGCCGCCGATCAGGGCGTCGACGTGACTGTTCACGAAGCCGGTGGAAGACCGTCGGACCGCGAACGAAAGATTGAGATCGGTAAACCCGGCCGTGGATACGTCGATCTGTGCCCACGACCCGTTGTGCGAAGACCCGGTGAGCCCCAGCGAGTCGCCGGCGATCACGTTCGGTTGGGCGTTCATGTCCGTGCCGGCGAACACGCTCGCACCGGTTCCGAACGACGTGAAGTCGAACAGTCCCGCTCCCTGCGATGCCGTGAGCACAGTGCTCGTCTCCGGATCAACCCCGTTGAAGTGCCAATACCCGACCACGCCAGCCCCCGCGCCGCTCGCGATCACGCTCGCTAGCGCGCACGACACCATCGTCGGCAAATGCCGCATCGAATGCCCCTTTCCACGTAAGAAGTTCGCTTCCCGAGTTGCCTCGGCGCTGCCCACGAGCCAGCGCCTCGGACCGCCGGACACGGCACGCTGCCGCGATCGACGTGGCGGAACTCTACCGCAGGATTTGGCTACCCCCTCAAAGTGCCGACTTTTTTCTGTTCGGCCTCGCGGTCCAGTGGAGACTCGTCGCTTCGACGCGCGTCAGAACGCGCCAAGCATCGTGCTCGCCGCCGCCGTCGCGGCGTCGACGAAGGTATGCGCGTGCATCGGATCCATCAGCCACAACCAGTCGTCGAAGAGGAACTCGAATCGCTCCGAGAGGAGCGCGATGCGTCCCATCACGGTGAAGCCGAACGCCGAGCCGAAGAAGATCATCAGGAACCACACGCCGAGGCGCGCGAATTTCCCGTACGTCCCCTTGTGGTCAAACGAGAAGAAAAAGTACGCGAGCACCGAGAGGACGCCGAGCAGCATCGTGATGTTGCCGAGCGTCGCCGCCAGATCGAAGCGTCCCGTGACGTCGGTCGCGATGAGCGGCACGATGGAGTTCGAGATCTGCCCGAGGAGATCGGCCTGAACGAAGGCCACAAACTTGATCGCCGCAGTCGTGCCGAAGATGAACGCGAGCGCCCACGTCGACATCCACCCGCCCTTCGGCGACAGCCGCATGAGGAGCATCACGCTCAAGATGAGCGGAATGAGCATCACCGGATCGGAGGTCTTGTCGGGATCAAGCGCCGGGAGTGCCCACTCGCGCATCAGGCCCGGCACCAGCTTGCCGAGAAGGTTCTGCACGATCGTCGACCAGAATCCGACGATCATCCAGTACGCCGCCGACACGCCGACCATCACCGATTCCGCAAGCTTGTAGAGCGGATTGTCGCCCCAGAGGAACGAGAAGATCGCCAGCGTCGAGAGCGCGGCGACCCAGACGCCGATCGTGTCGCGCAGGCTCAACCGAACGTCCGTCGCGCCTTCGGCCATCGCCTTCCTCGCGGCGACCGCGGTCATGGCCACCGGCTCGACCCACGTGACGGGCTTCACGTCGGGCATGCGCACGATGCCCGGTTTCGCCAGTTCCGGACTGTCGGCCGGCACCCAGCGGCGCTCGGGCTTCTCGGCGGCGTCGGCGCCGATCGGCAGGCTCGCCTCGACCTCGACGAAGCTCTTCGTCTCGAGGCGCTCGTATCGTCGGCCCGGGATCTCCCCGTTCTTCACGGTGCCGATCACGCCGAGCAGGATGAAGATGGCGAGGACGACGAACGCCGCGAGATTCGGACGCATCAGCGGGCTCCTGTTCGCCGACGCGCGAACTGCACGACGTTGCCGAGGATGATCAGCGTGATCATGAGAAGGTGCGCGGTGAGTTGCGGCGCCATGCGCCGCTGCCCTTCCGTCAGCATCTTCTTGTCGCCCGTGGGCGTCTTCAGCGGGTACTTCTGATTGACGAGCGTCTCGTATTCGGCCGCACCCTTGATCGCAGCGAGCAGGCCCGCGATCTGCTGCGGAAAGTAGGGGTAAAGCGAAACCGACTGCACGCCGGTCGTACCTGTGACGAGCTTCTCGGTGGGATACGCCGCGACGTAGTACTGCGCCCACTGCTTCGAGCCCGGATCGCCGGCGCTCACGACCACCGCGAGATCCATCGCGCGAATGTCGTCGATGCCGGCCATCATCGGGATCTTGGAGAGCGGCGTTCCCAACTCGTCGTTCGGGTACTGCTTCGCGAGGTCCGTGACGATCACGCGAATGACTGCCTCGTTGCCCGCCTTGAAGCCGAGCTGCACGTAGTCGCGGCCGTATTCGTAGTTCGGGAAGTGCGCCTTGATGATGTTGTTGATCGCTTCCTTCGCCTTCGCCGCGCCCGCGGGCCAGAGCGCCATGATGTAGAGCTTGTGCCCTTTCGAGCAGCAGTGGTACATCAGCGCTTCGGTCATCGGCCGTAGCTCACCTTCGCTCGCGGGGTCGTAGTCGAACGAGAAGAGCACCTTCGAGCCGGACGGCAGGTTCTCGATCGTGTCGAACGCGGCACGCGCGTGCGGACCGGCGACCTCGGGGAAGCTCGCCTGCAACAGCACGGGAATCGCGACCGCCAACCCCATGAGCAGGAAGATGACGCGGCGGTCGAGCTGTTCGAGGAAGCGGATCATTCGGAGGTCCTGCGGACTGCGATCGGGTGAACGAGGCCCGCGATCGCGGCCTCGAGCGTCGAGCCCCTTCTAGTCGCGACCGAGATACGGGCGGTCGATACCCATGAGAATCCGCAGCGAGGTCGCCGCGATGCCGAGCGCGATGCCGATCACGACGGCGCGGCTTCCGGCGGTGCTGATGTACTGCATGATCCAGCCGAGCACGTTGTCGAGCTTGAGGAACGAGAGCGCCTCCGGCAGCGAGTCGGTAAGGCGGGCGATCGCCGTGCGGGCGATGAGGACGATGAACGCGGTGCCGAGCAAGAGCGCGGCTTCGATGTTCTTCGCCCGAAACGCGCGGAAGGCGGCGCTCGCCACGTAGAACGCGAGGAGCGCGAACATCGTCCCCGTCAGCGGCGAGAGGAGATACGCGTAGATCCAGCCGAGCATCCCATAGGTGGCTTCGGGATCGCCGGACCACGTGTAGAGCGGGTACTGCTCCTGTGGCCTTACGCCGATCTTGCCCAAGCCGGCCACGAGCGTCACGAAGAACGCCACCAGCGTGATCGCCGCATAGCCCCAACCCGCGCGACGCGCCGAGATCGCCTCGAGCTGCGCCTTCAGGAGGCTGCCGCCGCCTAACACGTACGCGACGGCCGCGAGAATCGTGAACCACTCGGTCGCGGTCTCGCCCGCCGCCTCGAGCCGCGGCGAGAAGAACGACAGCATCAGGACGATGCCGGTCGCGGCGACGATGAGCACGGGAATCGTTCGTTTCAACGCGGCGCCTCTCAGCCCTTCAGTACGACATCGCGAAGGTACGTCGTCGCGCGGTCAGCGAACTTGGAACCCGTGAGCGCCGCGATCGTCGCGAGCGCGATGCCCAGGATCACGATGAGCGCGGTCAGCGCCTTTCCGACGTCCTGCCCGCGCAAGCTGCCGAGCTGCGTCTGCTCGCCGGAGAGATACGCGCTCGCCGCGAAGAACTCCTCGCCGATGAGCGTGTAGTCGCACGCGGCCACGAAGAACGGGAGCTGCGAGGTCTCGGCAGTGCCCGCCACCTGGATCGCCCCGATCGCGTTGCCGTTCTCGGCCAGGAGCAGGCTCTCCGCGTAGAACTGGCCCATGTAGATGCACGTCGCTGGTTTCTCGCGACGCATGCGGCTCGCGACCCACGCGACGTAGCCGAACTGCTCGTCGGTGATGTAGTTGATGAGGTCGGGGTTGTACGCGTCACCGCGCCCGGCGGCGAGATACGCGCCTTGCACCGCGTCGCGACATGCGGTCATCACGAGCGATCGCGCCGTCGGCACCTCGATCCGCGCGTCGTATTCGGCCGCAGTGCGTGCGACGCGTTCGAGCACGGTCACGCCAGCGACCGTCTGCACGTTGTCCATGTCCTGGATGCCCGGGATGAAGAGCACCGGGCGCCCCATCTCGGTCGCGCGGCCGATGGCTTCGTCGATTGCGTCGAGGCCCGCGATGCGGCGGATTCGCGCCGGATGACCCCGCCGCGCGAGGGCGATCGATGAAACGATCGTCGCGCACAGCGCGACGAAGAACACGAAGAACCACGTGCGTTCGAAGAACCAGAGATTGGTTGCCGCGACGACCGGCGCCGCGGCCGCCACCGGCTGACCGCGCGATCCGTCGGACCCGAGCGCGACGACCCGCACCTGGATCGGTTCGTCCTTGGGCAGGCCTTCGATCGTCGCGGTGAAGAGGTCGCCCGCGACCGCGCCGACCTCGACCCATACGCCATCGGCGGGCACGACGAACTGACGAACGGCTTCCCGCGCGGCGGCGTCACCTGCGGCCAGCGCCGCCGCGTCCGGCGCCTTCAACCCGCGCGCCGCGACGTCCTTCGCAATCGCCTGATCTCGAGCCGCGGCGCCCGCTGCGACGCGTCGGGTCCGCAACTCGCGAAGCGCGTCCTTGTCGTCAAGCAGGCGCTCGACCGACCACGTCGTCGCGTGGCTCGCGGAGTTGTCAATCTTCCACGTCACCACGATCCTGCCGCCGGCGTCCCCCGGCGCGTCGATCGCTGTGACCGCCGCAGCCGTCGGAGGACTCGCCATCGCGCCTGTCGCGATCGCCGCGGCGAGCAGCGCCGCGACGGCGACCGAGACTCGACACCGAGCGACCGACCGAGCGAAGTGACTCATGGCGTGCGGCATGCGTTGGTCTGATCGCTCAACTCTCGATCAACTCCACGTTCGCCCGTGGTACGACGACACTGTCGCCGGAATCGAAGAGAACCTCAAGCACTCGCGCCTTTGATCCGGAGCCGAGGATTCGCGGCTCCTGGGGCAACGACTTGACCGTTCCGATGCGCCCGAAGTACGGATCGCGCACGATGCGAACCGCCGTGCCGATCGCGAGTTCGCCGCTCGTTTCCGCTCGATGCGCCGTCCCCGCCCCCTGCGACGCGAGTGCGACGATGATCTCCGGGCGAAGCACACCCGCGCGAATCTGGGTCGCTCCGTTGACGCTCGCGAACGCCCCGGCGTGCGCCGTCAGGAGCGCGTGGGTGCGCGCCGCCATCGCGATGTCCCCGAAGCCCTCGGTAATCACGAACGTGAGCCCGACCCGCTCGCTCCCGGTGATGGCAACGCCCAAGTCGTAGCCGAGGAAGTCGCGCAGGTCCTGATCGTCGATCCCGCCCGACACCAGCGCCGCCACGCCGACGTCGCGAGCCTTGCGGATCGCCTCCGCCGTCATGCGGGCGCCGCCCACCACCACGGCGCCGCGCATCTCCGACGTGATCGAAGCGGCCTCCACGTGTTCATCGGGACGCTTGCAGGCGACGCGCAGCGGTCCGAATGCCTCGCCGCCGATGCCGAAGATGCCTTGAACGAGCATGACCTCGCTCTCGATGACCGCGCCTTCCTGAGGCATCGTCTCGACCACGACGCCGCTCACGTACGCACGCACCTCGACGGGTTGCTGCTGCCCCCGCACGATCATCTGGCCGGTCGTCGCGGACACCGATTCGATCGTGCCGGCGGCAGGCGAGGCCGCGTCCTTCTTCATCATGCCGAAGATGCCCTTCGACCGAGCCACGACGTCGCCGACCGCCACCGGCTCGCCGACTTTCTTCAACATGAGTCCAGCGACGTCGGTCGCGGGAACGCCGAGCAGGTTTGCGAGATTCACCGGCGTGATCTCGCCTTCCGTGAAGGTACGGGCGACGACCTGCGTGGCCTCGACGCGATCGCCTTGCTTGACTAACACCTCGCCAGAGACCGGCAACGAACGGCGTACGCGGTGCAGCGTGCGGGCGGCGACCTTGAGTCCGGGTGTGTATGCCTTGGCCATGGATGCGTGGCTGGTTGGGCGACGTTAGACGTAGAGCTCGAGCGCCTTGGTCCAAGCGCTCATCAGCGCACGACACTCGGCGTGGTTTTCCGGAAGCGGCAGCGGTCGCCCGCGCGCGTCGAGCACGAGTCCGACCGTGCCGACCTTGACCGTCCGCGTGACGGTCTTGCCCGGACCGGCGCCGACGTCGAAGGCGCGGTCAGGCATCACTTCGACCTCGCACGTCTCGCCCGCGAGGCGCACCAGACGAACGTCGCCAACGGCGAGCGAGCCCTCGATCGGATTGCCGGACTGCGGCCGGATGCGATAGGAGAAGCACGGCTTGCCGCGCTTGCCTTCTCCCTTCGCCGCCACGCAGGTGCCCAGGATCACCAGGCAGTCGCGTTCGAAGACGTGCATCGCGGCGTCGGGATGCACGCCGGCGAGAACGCCGAGGTGCGGCATCATGAAGATCGAGTCCTTGGCCAGCGTCGTGAATCCCTCGGGCTCGAAGCTGTCGACGAGCAGCGCCGCCGTCTGCTCCATGCGCGGTGCGTGACTCAGCACGCCGCCCGACGCGACGAGGAGGTCGAGCTTCATGTTGTCGACGATCGAACGGTTGCCGGACTCCTGTGCGAACACGTCACCGACGGTGCGCTGCTGCTGCACGCCCTTGAGCGACGTCGCGAACTCCTTGTGCTGCTGGTAGGCCAGCCGCAGCGCTTCGCGAGCCACCGCCTGCTCGAAAATGAGCGCCTCGAGCGTCTGCGGGATGGTCGTCGGGCGAATCATCTTGTTCTTCACCCGGTTTCGAAGCTCGCGCTCGTCCATATCGATGTGGACCCAGCGGAGGACGTGCTCCATCGTCGCCTCGGCGCACACGTTCGAGATCGAGTAGCTCATGCCGAGGTTCGCGCTCACCGTCCGGTTGAAGACGCCGTCGAACACGCTGAAGACGTCGGTCGTCGCGCCGCCGATGTCGACGCACACCGCGTTCAGCCGGTCGCGGGCCGCGATGCGCTGCAGGATGTCGCCCACCGCGCCGGGCGTGGGCATGATCGGCGCGTCCGCCCACTCGATGAGCTTGTCGTAGCCCGGCGCGTGCGCCATGACGTGCTCGAGGAACACGTCGTGGATCTTGTCGCGGGCCGGACCGAGGTTCTCCTGCTCGAGCACCGGCCGCAGGTTGTCGACGACCGCGAGGTCGAAGCCGCTCTTGAAGATCTCACGGATCTGCGGCGCCGCCTCCTTGTTGCCGGCGAAGATGATCGGCAACTGATACTCGCCGCCGAAGCGCGGGCGAGGTTTCGCCGGCGCGATGCGCTCCGCGATCTGGATCACCTGCTGCGTATTGCCGCCGTCGGTGCCGCCGGAGATGAGCACCATGTCCGGGCGCAGCTCGCGGATGCGCTGGATCTGGTCGTGCGGCTTGCGCTTGTCGTTCGCGGCAATCGTGTCCATCACGATCGCACCGGCGCCGAGGGCGGCCCGCTTCGCGCTGGCCGCGGTCATCTGCGCCACGACGCCGGCCACCATCATCTGCAGACCGCCGCCTGCGGAGCTGGTGGAGATGTAGATGTCGCAGCCTTCGGTCGCGGTCGCGGGCCGGATGATGTGGCCGTTGTCGTCGATGAACCGGCGCCCCGCAAGCTCGCCGACCTCGGTCAGCGCGTTCACCACGCCGACCGTCACGTCCGCGAAGGGCTCCTCGACGGTCGTGGGCGCCTCGCCGCGCTGCGTCTGGCGATACTCGTCGCCGATCTTCTCGATGAGGATCGCCTTCGTCGTCGTGCTGCCGCAGTCCGTCGCCAGAATCCAGCGGATCTTCGAGGGTTCGGGAACGGAGCGTTGGCGCGCGGGCGTGTGACTCATCGCGACGAGAGAGTAGCGGATGCGCCGCGCGGAAGTCGCGCCGATACGCTGGGAATCCGTGAGCGGCGCAGCGTCAATCGTCGAGTGGACGTCGTGGCCCGCGCGCGATCGACCGGTCGCGGCGTGCGTCGGACTCGTCGCCGTCGCCGTCTTCGGCCTCGCCGGCGCCGGCGTCGCGGGCAGCGCCGCCGTTGGCGCGATCGCGGGCCTGGCGCTCTTCTGTTGCCTACAGCGCTTCTACTTCCCGGTGCACTGCGCGATCGGTTCCGACGAGGCCGTCGTTCGAACGCTCCTGGCGACGCGACGCATCCGACTCTCCGCCGTGCGACGCGTGGCGCACGACGGTCGGGCGATCCTGCTCTCGACGCGATCAGCATCCTCGACGGCCGACGTGATCAGCGGCTTCGTCCTGCCGCTCCCGAGCCGCGACGCGGAACGCGTGCTGCGCGAAACCTTGGCGCTGACGAACGCCGTTCGCAAGGACGCGTCGCCATGAGCGAGTTCCGGCGCCGGATCGTCGATGGCTTCCGAAACGCGTTTGACCTCGGCCCGCAGGGGCCGGTCGAGCCGACGCCCTCGCAGCGCGCGGCGATCGACCGCATCCTCGGCATCGTGGTGCGTCGCGGCATGGTCGGTCCGGCGACGCTCTTCCTCGAGTCGGCGCGCCCGCTCAACAACATCGGGGCGAACGCGCTGCGGTTCTTCGAGCCGATCGCGTCGGCCGTCGTCGATCAGGCGGCGCTGCGCGATCTCTCCGAGTACTTACGGAACCGTGGCTCCGTCGACTGGCTGATTCGGCGACTCGACGTGCTTGAGCGCGAGGCTGCAGGCGGCACCTTCAAGTCCGAAGGCGGCGATCGACGAGCGGAGTGATTCGCTCGCGTCCTCCAGGGCCCGCGCGGTCGACGCGATGCGCGACACGCCGTCGACGGTCGATCGAACCGCCTCGCGCAGTTGCGACGTCGCGTCGCTGATCTGCGAAGCACCGGACGACTGCGACGCCATGCCCGCCGCGACGGCGCGGAAGCGCTCGGTGTTCTCGCGGACCTGCCCGATGATCTCGCTCATGCGCCCGCTCGAGCGGGCAACTTCGTCGACGCCGCGGCGCACCTTCTCGCTGAAGCGATCCATCTCCATCACGCCGGCGGAGACGGCGGATTGCATCTCTTCGACCATCCGGCGGATCTCGTCCGTCGATCCGCCCGTCTGGTCCGCGAGGCGGCGGATCTCGCGGGCCACCACGAGGAATCCGCGTCCCTGCTCGCCGGCCTTCTCGGCTTCGATCGCCGCATTCACCGAGAGGATGTTCGTCTGGTCGGCGACCTTGGTGATCGTGGCCACGACGCTGTTGATCGCGACCGCCTTCTCGTTGATCGTCGCCAGCTTTTCCGCGACCGACACCGTGGCGACGTCGAGGTCGCGCATCGATCCGTCGACGCTCGACAGGCTGGCCTTCCCGTGCTCGGCGAGTTCCGCGGTCGACGTCGCGCTTTCCTCGAGCGACTGCATCGTGCCGGCAAGCTCTTCGCTCGTCGAGGAAATCTCGCGGGCGGCGGCCGCGACCTGCGTGGTGGTCTGGTTCAGCGGCATCACCGATTCGCGTTGACCGTGCGTCACCCGCGACAACTCGTGCACACCGCGATCGACCGTCGCCGATGCGGCATTGACTGCGCCGACCAGCTTCTGCAGATGTTCCGCCATCATGTCGAGCGAGCGCAACAGGATCGCCGACTCGTCGTGACCTTCGGTCGACGACGCCCGTGCGGCCAGGTTTCCGTCGGCGATCGCCGTCGCCACGGAGACCGCATCGCCGAGTCGTCGACTCACCGAGAGCGAAGGCCACACCAGGAGCGTGGTGACCACGACGAGACCGACGGCTGCAAGGAGCGCGCTGCGGGCGGTGGACGCCGCGATGGGCGCGGTGATTTCGGCGACGGGCTTCGCGACGACGACTCGGCCGCGCTCGCCGCCGATCGCCTGACTCGCGAAATAGGTCGCTTCGTTCGTGGCGGGATCGGTCGCGACGGCGATCTGGTCCGGCGCGGCGCCGTCCACCACGCCGGCGAACGCAGGCGCGAGCGGCGTGTCGGCGACGGGTCGCCCACGCAGGTTCGCCGTCGACGTCGCGCCGCCGGTGGCGGCCACCACGAATCGCTCGCCCGGACTGACGACGTAGATTCGAACGCTGTTCGTTTTCGCGAGGGATTCGAGTTCCGCGGTCACGTCGTGTGCGGCACAGCCCGCGCCGGCGACACCGCGGAACACGCCGTCGATCACGATCGGAAACACGTACTCGACGCCGTTGGACGCGTCCGTTTCGTGTGGCTCGATCGCCACCGCGCGGAGCGAACTCCCCGACGACGCGGCACGGCGCCCGGCTTCGAACTGCGGCGTCGCGCGGACTCCGCGATCGACGGTCACCACCGCGCGACCCGCCGCGCCGGCGTCGCCAGCGCCGCGCCAGGTGGTCCGTTCGCCATCGGGCGCCTCGAGCGTGATCCACGCCACCGACACGCGATCCTCAAAATGGAGCATCTCGCGGAGGATCGCCTTCGGCGCTTCGGGATCCTTCGGATCTCGGGCGGCGACCGCCGCCGCGAGCAGACGGGCGCTTCGACTCGCGTGTTCGAATTGGCGCTCGACGCCGCTCGTCGCAAGGCGCAGGGTCTCAACCACTCGCTCTTCGCCCACCGCCCGGAGCGTGCGGAATTTCTCGATCATGCCCACCGCCACGAGCGCCACCGCGAGCAGCACCATGGGAAGGACGCCGAGAAGGAGCAGGCGGCCAGTGAGACTGTGACGAAGCGATAGACGCATCGGGCGAGCGAACCCCTCGACGAGATTCGATCGGCGATTCATCGGCAGAAGGACCGCGCCGAACGCAGTTCTGCGCCGAGCGTCGGCGTGGCTTCGGAACCCGGCTGCCAGTATCGTGGGTCCCGGTCGCAGGTTGCCCCGCGGGCGCATTCGCCCGCCCTTCCGACGGAGGATCACATGAGCGTCGCCGCTGCCCGCCCCGTCACGAATCCCGACACCCCGCACGAGCCCAACGGCTTCAACCGCGACGGGTCGGTCTCCTTCCCGTTCAACCTGAAGGAGTGGATCGAGAAGAACCGACACCTGATGAAGCCGCCGGTCGGCAACAAGTACCTGTACAGCGGCAAGGATTTCTTCGTCATGATCATCGCCGGCCCGAACGCCCGGAACGATTTCCACATGACGAGCTCGGAGGAGTTCTTCTATCAGATCAAGGGCGACGTCTCGATCCGCATCATCGAGGACGGCAAGATGAAGGAATGCCCGCTCAAGGAGGGCGACGTGTTCTTCATCCCGCCGAACGTCCCGCACTCGCCGCAGCGCGGGCCGAACACGCTGGGACTCGTCGTCGAGCGTCGCCGCCCCGAAGGTGAGACCGAGCACCTGATGTTCTTTTGCGAGAAGTGCAGCAACCTTGTTTACGACAAGGAATTCGACTGCAAGGACATCGTGGACCACTTCTCGAAGGCAATGGAAGAGTTCTGGGCCGATCCCAAGCTCTGCACGTGCAAGAAGTGCGGCACGCGCATCACGAAGCCGCAGCCGAAGGGCTGATCGGCCCGAGAGTGTCGATCGCGAGGGCGGACTCGCCGCGCACGGATGCGGATCACGATCGTCATCGGCGCCTTCTTTCCCATGCCTCCGGCGCCGACCGGCGCGATTGAGAAGGTGTGGCACAAGCTTGCCGAAGCGTTCGTCGCCCGAGGCCACGCGGTCACGGTGATCTGTCCGCTGCACGAAGGCGCGAGCGCCGAGGAAACGATCCGCGGCGTGCGCTATCGCCGTCTCAAGCGACGGCATCGGACCGGCTCGACCCGACGCGACCTCGTGCGCGACTTCTTCTACTCCTGGCAGGTCCGCGGCCTCCTCCCGGACGCCGACATCACGGTCACCAACTGCTTCTGGCTTCCCGCGCTCCTGCGCGTCCGACGCCCGGCGCGCATCGGCGCGCTCAACATCCACGCGCAGCGCTTTCCGAAGGGTCAGTTCGGCCTCTATCGCGGCGCCGATCGGATCTCCACGGTCTCCGAGGCGATTGCCACGGCGATTCGCGAGCAGACGCCCGCCGTCGCCGACATCGTGAAGGTGATTCCGAATCCGGTCGACATCGAGACGTTTCGTCCCGACGGCCCGACGCACCGCGACGCGGAGCGGCGAACCATCCTGTTCACCGGTCGCGTGCATCCGGAGAAGGGCCTCGAGCTCCTGGCCCGCGCGTTCGTCGCGCTGCACGCGGAGGATCCGCGCACGCGCCTCGTGCTCGTGGGCCCGACCGAGATCGCGTTCGGCGGCGGCGGCCCCGCGTTCGTCGAGAAGCTGCGCTCGATCGTCGGCGAAGCGCCGATCGAGTTTCGCGGCAACATCGCCAGCCCCGCGGAGCTCGCGACGACGCTGCGCTCGTGCGACGTCTACTGCTATCCCTCGATCGCGTACTTCGGCGAGGCTTCGCCGGTCGCGCCGCTCGAAGCGATGGCCTGCGGCGCGGTGACCGTGGTGAGCGACCTGCCGCAATTCTCCGGCTACGTGCGCGAGGGCGAGACGGGTCTCGTGTTCCGCCGCGACGAGCCCGACGCCGTCGATGAACTCGCGCGCTGCCTGCGCAGCGCGATCGTCGACGACGCGCTGGCGGCGCGACTCCGCGCGGCGGGCGTGGCCCGCGCCCGCGAGCTGTCCGTCGAGCGAATCGCCGAGGCGCACCTCGACGACTTCGCGATCGTCACAGCGCGATCTTCGAGCCGAAGTCGACCACCCGCTCCGGCGGCAAGTTGAACGACTTGGTCGCGTCCGCCGCGTTGCGGGCAAGCGCCGCGTAGAGCAGCTTGCGCCACCGAGCCATCCTCGCGGTGCCCGTCGGCACGACCTCGACGCGGCGCGAGAAGAACGTCGTCGTCTCGGGGTCGTAGTCGAACCCCTGCTCGCGGGCCTTCTCGAGCGCCCGCGGGATGTCGGGCGACTGCATGAACCCGCACTTCGACGTGACCTTCCACAACCCGTCGGGAAGCCACTCGACGTGCACCTCGCGCTGCTGCGGCGCGTGGGGCGAGTTCACCGGCACGATCGACATCAGCACCACGCGCTCGTGGAGCACGTGTGCGTGTTCGACGAAGAACGCGAGCGCGTGCGGCGTGTTGTAGTTCGTGGTCAGGAACACCGCGGTACCGGGGACGCGAGGGATGTCCTGCGCCCAGATTTGCCCGAGGAATTCGTGGATCGAGGTGCTCTCCTCGGCGATGCGGCGGCCGAGCAGGTAGCTGCCCTGCACCCACGTCGAGAGCACCGTGAACACGGCGGCCGCGATCAGCAGCGTGAACCATCCGCCGGACAGCACCTTCACCGCGTTCGACGACACGAAGAGGATGTCGACCGCGAGGGCCGCACCGACGATCGGCACGAGCATGCGGCGCTTCCAGCGCCAGAGCCGCCGGGCCACGATGCTGAAGAGGATCGTGGTAATGCCCATCTGCGCCGTGACCGCGATGCCATAGGCGCCGGCGAGTCCCGTCGAGGTCTCGAAAATGGCGACGGTCAGCAGGCAGCCGACGAGCATGAGCCAATTCACGCTCGGCACGTAGATCTGCCCGGCGTGCTCGCCCGAGGTGTGCACCACCTCGAAGCGCGGCAGATAGCCGAGACGGATCGCCTGATGCGCGATGGTGAAAACGCCGGAGATCATCGCCTGGCTGGCGATCACCGTCGCGATCGTCGCGAGCACGACCATCGGCAACTGGAGCATTGGCGGCACGAGCGCGTAGAACGGGTTGTCGACCGCATCGGGATGCGCGAGCAGAAGCGCGCCCTGCCCGAAGTAATTCAGCGCGAGGGCCGGCGCGACGAACGTGTACCAGCCAAGTCGAATCGGACCGATGCCGAAGTGCCCCATGTCCGCGTAGAGCGCCTCGCCACCGGTGATGACCAGGACGACGGCGCCGAGCAAGAGGAACGTGTCGAGCGGCTCGTACGCGAACAGGCGGATCGCGTACCACGGATTCACTCCTTCGATCACCCGCGGCTCGTGCGAGATGCCCGCGATCCCGAGAACGGCGATCACGACGAACCAGACGCACATGACCGGCCCGAGGACGCCGCCGATCCTGCCCGTGCCGAATTGCTGCACGGCGAAGAGGCCGCACAGGATCACGATCGTGAACGGCATGATCAGCGTGTCGAACTTCTCGTTGACGACCTTCAGTCCCTCCATCGCCGAGAGCACCGAGATCGACGGGGTGATGATGCCGTCGCCGAACAGGAGTCCGGCGCCGAGCATGGCCAGGAGCACGACGGTGCGATGCAGCGGGCCGGCGCGGGTCGCGAGGCTGCGCGGCACGAGCGACAGGAGCGCGAAGATGCCTCCTTCGCCGCGGTTCGACGCCCGCGTGATGATCAGCAGGTACTTCAGGCTCACGACGATCGTGAGCGACCAGAACACCAGCGAAAGGACGCCGAGCACTTCCGCTTCCTCAAGTCGTCGGAAGCTGCCGTCCTCGGTGCGGGCCAGGTGCTGGAACGATTCCTTGAGCGCGTAGAGCGGACTCGTGCCGATGTCGCCGTAGACGACGCCGAGCGCGCCCAGCGCGAGCGAGATCGTCGTCTTCCAGGGTTGCCGCGACCCGTCGGCTGCGGGCTGTGTGCTCATGGTGCTTGAGAAGCCGACGTCGGAGACGCCTGCGCACCGCGTCGGGCGGTCGTCTCCACGCAAGCCGAATCGCGGATGCTACCGCGCGGCGTGGCCGGGGCTGAAGCGCGCGACGAGTACGATGGCCTCGATGGTGTCCGGGAAGATCGACCTTCACACGCACATCCTGCCGGAGCGATGGCCGAACCTGCGACGCCGATACGGCTACCCGGGATGGCTCGCGCTCGAGGACGCCGGCCCCTGCTGTGCCCGCATGCACATCGACGGCCGACCGTTCCGCACCATCGAGTCGAACTGCTGGGACCCGACGCGCCGACTCGCCGAGTGCGATCGATTCGGCGTCGAGCGACAGGTGCTCTCGACGGTCCCGGTCCTCTTCTCGTACTGGGCCCGCGGCAGCGACGCGCTCGACTTCGCGCGAATCCTGAACGACCACATCGCCGACGTGTGCCGTTCGCGACCCGACCGCTTCAGCGGTCTCGGCACGGTGCCGTTGCAGGATCCGCAGCTCGCGATCGGTGAACTCGAGCGGTGCATGATCGAGCTCGGCCTGCGCGGCGTGGAGATCGGCACGCACGTCAACCACTGGAACCTGAACGAGCCGGCGCTCTTCCCGTTCTTCCAGCGCTGCGCCGAACTCGACGCCGCGGTCTTCGTGCATCCGTGGGACATGATGGGACAGGACGCGATGCAGAAGTACTGGCTGCCCTGGCTCGTCGGCATGCCCGCGGAGTCGAGTCGCGCGATCACCTCGATGATCTTCGGCGGCGTGTTCGCCCGCCTGCCGAAGCTGAAGGTGTGCTTCGCGCACGGCGGCGGGTCGTTCCCGTTCACGATCGGCCGCATCGAGCACGGCTTTCGCGAGCGCCCCGACCTCTGCGCCGTCGACAATCCGATCTCGCCGCGCGAGACGCTGCCGCAACTGTGGTTCGACGCGCTGGTGCACGACGCCGACGCGCTGCGGCTTCTCGTGACGCTCGCCGGCGCGAAGCGCGTCGCGCTCGGTACCGACTATCCCTTCCCGCTGGGCGAGCTCGAGCCGGGCAAGCTCATCGAGTCGATTCCCGACTTCACTCCCGTCGAGCGCGAACGCCTTCTGCGCGGAACGGCCATCGAGTTCCTCGGGCTCCATTCGTCATGACGACCCTCGCGACCTTGAACGACGTGAACGCCGCGGCGTTCGATCGCGGCATCGACTTCGCGCGGCACCTCGACGCGATCGATGACCTCCGCGACGTGCGCTCGCAGTTCTGCATTCCGCCGCAGCCGAACGGCGAGGACTCGCTGTATTTCTGCGGCAACTCGCTCGGACTGATGCCGCGGCGCGTGCGCGAGCTGCTCGCCCGCGAACTCGACGACTGGGCGGCGCTCGCCGTTGAGGGACACTCGCACGCCCGCACGCCGTGGCTGCCGTACCACGAGATCTTCCGCGAGCCCGGCGCGCGCCTCGTCGGCGCGATGCCCGGCGAAGTCGTGATGATGAACTCGCTGACCGTGAACCTGCACCTGATGATGGTGTCGTTCTTCCGGCCCTCCGGTCGGCGCACGAAAATCCTGATCGAGGACGGCGCGTTCCCGAGCGACACCTACGCGGTGAAGACGCATCTCGCCACGCGCGGCCTCGATTGGCGCGAGCATCTCGTCCTCGTCGCGCCGCGACCGGGCGAGCATTGCCTTCGCAACGAGGACGTCGCCGCGACGATTCGTCGTCACGGCGAGACGCTCGCGCTCACGCTCCTCAGCGGCGTGCAGTTCTTCACCGGACAAGCGTTCGACATCGCCGGCCTGACGAAGGCGGCGCACGACGTCGGCGCCGTCGCGGGCTGGGACCTCGCGCACGCGGCGGGCAACCTCGCGCTTCGCCTGCACGACTGGAACGTCGACTTCGCGTGCTGGTGTTCCTACAAGTACTTGAACTCGGGGCCCGGCGCGATCGCCGGCGCGTTCGTGCACGAGCGGCACGGCGCGAATCTCGAGCTGCCGCGCTACGCGGGCTGGTGGGGGAACGATCCCGCGACGCGTTTCCAGATGCAGCTCATCCCGGACTTCGTCCCTCGCGCCGGCGCCGACGGCTGGCAGCTTTCGAATCCGCCGATCCTCGCGATGGCGCCGCTGCGGGCCTCGCTCGACATCTTCGACTCGATCGGCATGGAGCGACTCCGCGCCAAGAGCCGAGTGCTCACCGGCTATCTCGCGTGGCTGTTGCGCGAGCTCGCGCCCAACGCCACCGCGTGGGAGGTCATCACGCCGCACGACGCCGAGGAGCGCGGTTGCCAGCTCTCGCTTCTCGTCCACGATCGGCCTCGCGAGCGTTTCGCCGCGCTCGGCGCCGCCGGCGTCATCTGCGACTTCCGCGAGCCGAACGTCATACGCGTCGCGCCCACGCCGCTGTACAACCGCTTCAGCGACGCGTGGTCGTTCGCGCACATCATGGCTGGGCTGAAGGACTGACCGATGGCGCGACGCGTGCTCATCGTCGGCGCCGGACTCGGCGGATCGCTGCTCGCGACCTACCTCGCGCGAGCGGGGAACGAGGTGCTCGTCGTCGAACGGCGCGGCGACCCGCGAGCGAAGAACTACGTCGGCGGGCGCTCCATCAATCTCGCGATCTCGGCCCGCGGCATCCACGCGCTCGAGCGATGCGGACTCGCGGAGGAACTCCTGCGCCACGGCGTGCGCATGCCCGGACGGATGATCCATCCGGTCGCCGGCGCGCCGGTCTTCCAGCCGTACTCGCACGATCCGACGCGGGCGATCAACTCCGTCAGCCGATCGGGGCTGAACCTCCTGCTGCTGCGGGCCGCCGCGGCTGAGTCGAACGTCGAACTGCGCTTCGACCGGCCGTGCGTCGACATCGACTTCGCCGCGCCGGCGGCGCTCTTCCGTCGCGCCGACGGCGAGATCGAGCGCATCGAAGCCGACCTGATCGTCGGCGCCGACGGCGCGTTCTCGGCGGTGCGCGGCGCGATGCAGAAGACCGACCGATTCGACTTCAGCCAGAGCTATCTCGGCCACGGCTACAAGGAACTCTCGATCCCGCCGGCGGAGGGCGGCGGTTTTCGGATCGAGCGCAACGCGCTGCACATCTGGCCGCGCGGCAGCTCGATGATGATCGCGCTCCCGAATCCCGACGGCTCGTTTACCTGCACGCTCTTCTGGCCCTTCGAAGGACCGGGCTCGTTCGCCGCGGTGCGCACGCCCGAGGCGATTCGCGAACACTTCGCCCGCGTCTATCCCGACGCGGTGCCGCACATGCCGGCGCTCGTCGACGAGTTCACGTCGAATCCGGTCGGCTCGATGGCGACGATGCGATGCGCACCGTGGCACGCGAACGGCACCGTCGTGCTGCTCGGCGACGCGGCGCACGCGGTCGTGCCGTTCTACGGACAAGGCGCGAACGCGAGTTTCGAGGACTGCGAGGCGCTCGCGGACGCGCTGGCGGCGCATCCTAGCGATCAGCGCGCCGCGCTCGATCAATACCAGACGACGCGCATCGCCAACGCGAACGCCATCGCCGACATGGCGCTCGCCAACTTCGTCGAGATGCGCGACAAGACGGCGTCGCCGCTCTTCCGCGCGAAGAAGAAGCTCGAGCACGCCCTGCACGGCGCCCTCGGCAACGCGTACCTGCCGCTGTACGACATGGTGTCGTTCACCACGATCCCCTACGCCGAGGCTCGCGAACGGAGTCGACGCCAACAGCGGACCGTCATCGCCGCGGCGCTCGTGATCGCGACGGCGCTCGCGGCTCTGGCGATCGCCGTGCTCGTTCGTTAGTCGGCGGGATCCCGGTGTTAGGATGGCGGCGTGGGCATCGATGACACACAAGCGAGTTCGCCGGGCCGTCCTCGTTGCAGCAACTGCCGCCACGACCTGACGGGCGCGGTGAACAGCAGCAAGTGTCCCGAGTGCGGCAAGCCGCTCGTCGAAGTGCTGGTGCGCGACGAGTCGACGTTGCTGAAGCTGATGGGTCGGCGCTACACGTCGCGGGCGACGCTGTTCGGCATCCCCGCGGTGTGCGTCGTCTTCGGCTTGGGTCCGGACGGGAAACCGGGACACGCCCGCGGATGGATCGCGCTCGGTGATCGGGCGACCGGCGTCATCGCGTTCGGCGGAACGGCTCGTGGCGTGGTCGCGTTCGGCGGCGTCGCGATCGGCATCCTCTCGTCCGGCGGCGTGTCGATCGGCCTCCTCGGCGCGCTCGGCGGACTGGCGATCGCGCCCTTGGGCGTCGCGGCCGGCGGAGTGGCAGCCGGTCTCTTCGCGAGCGGCGGCATGACGCTCGGCCTCGCCGTCATGGGCGGATCCGGCTTGGGCTGGTACTCGTGGGGACCGCCGGGCTCGATGATCTCGAAGCACGCGCTGCAGATCGTCTCCGGTTCGCCGTCCGATCCGGATGCGGCCGCGGCGTTCCAGCGCCTGAGTTGGTTGATCGGAACGAACCTCAACGGCGCAACGGCGCGAGTCATGGCCTGGTTCGGCGCGGTCTACGTCGCCGCAGCGTTCCTCCTGGGCATTCCCGCCGTGTTCCGCTGGCGAGCCGAAGGCGGCGAGTTCAACCCGCCAACGAGTCGGCCGTCATGACGGCCCGGCGCCTCTGGGACATCACGCCGCCGATCTCACCGAAGCTCGCCGTGTGGCCCGGCGACACGTCGCCGTCGCGCGAAGTGCTCTGCACGATCGAGGGCGGCGCCACCGTCACGCTGTCGACGCTGCGATCCACGGTACACCTCGGCGCGCATGCCGACGCGCCGCTGCACTACGGTCACGGCGCGGAGTCGATCGAATCGCGGCGACTCGATCATTACCTCGGCCCGTGCGTCGTGGTCGCCGCCAGCGTCGCGCGCGGCGCGCGAGTGCACGTCGGCGACCTGCGCGGCCCGATCAGTGAGTCGCGCGTGCTGATCGCGACCGGCACGTATCCAGACGCGGAGCGATGGAACGAGGACTTCGCGGCGCTCGATCCGTCGCTCGTCGACGCGCTACACGATCGCGGCGTGATCACCGTCGGCATCGACACGCCGAGCGTCGACCTCTTCTCGTCGAAGGATCTGCCGTCGCACGGACGGTTCCTCGCCCACGACATGGCGATCCTCGAAGGCCTACGGCTGTCGCACGTTCCCTCCGGGCGGTACGAGCTGATCGCGCTCCCCCTGCCGCTCGTCGGGTTTGACGCAAGCCCGGTGCGGGCCGTGTTGCGCGAGTTGCCGCCACAGGCGTAGTCAGCCGTCAGGCAACCACTGCGATGGCCTTGACCTCCACCGCGATGGGCGTCGGTAGCGCCGTGATTCCCAACGTGGTTCGACAAGGGTTCGGATTGCCCGGGCCCGCGAAGTACTCCGCGTAGACGCGGTTGTAGACCTGAAAGTCGCGGCCGATATCGGTGAGATAGACGGTGACGTCGACGATTGTCGACCACGGGACCTTCGCGTCGTCACACACCGCGCGGAGGTTGTCAAAGCACGACCTGCACTGAACCTCGATATCCGTTGCAGCGACCGAGCCATCGGGTGCGAATCGGACGCCTGGGATTTCCTTGGTGCCCCGCTTTCGCGGGCCGACGCCCGAGAAGAACACGAGGTTGCCCACGCGCTTGGCGTGGGGATACGGCCCTACGGGTTCGGGCGCTCGCGTCGAGTGCAGATCCTCAGTCGTCATAGCCGCGTTTTGTACATTTCTCCCGATGCTCCCGTCAGAACCAGTCATCGCCATCGTCGGCGCCACCGGCGCGGTCGGAGAGGAGTTCCTCTCGATCCTCGCGCAGCGCCGATTCCCCCATCGCACGTTGCGGCTCCTCGCGAGCGCGCGCTCGTCCGGCACCGTCGTCGACTTCATGGGGAAGAAACTGATGGTGGAGGAGCTGACCGAGGACTCCTTTGACGGCGTCCACCTCGCGCTCTTCTCCGCAGGCAAGTCGGTGAGCAAGCACTTCGGCCCGATCGCCGTCCAGTCCGGCGCGATCGTCGTCGACAACTCGTCCTGCTTCCGCATGGACCCGAACGTTCCGCTCGTCGTCCCCGAGGTCAACGGTGAAGTGTTGGACCGGGTGACCAAGCCGTGCATCATCGCGAACCCGAATTGCTCGACGATCATCGCGCTCGTCGCGGTGACGCCGCTCCACAAGGCCGTCGGCGTCGAGCGCATGGTGGTGAGCACCTACCAGGCCGCGTCGGGCGCCGGCGCGCAGGCGATGAAGGAACTCGAGACGCAGGCCCGCGAGTTCGTCGCGGGGTTCCCGTACACGACGAAGATCTTCGGCCGCCAGTACCTCTTCAACGTCTTCAGCCACAACTCCGCCATCGGATCAGACGGCTACAACGAGGAAGAGAAGAAGCTCCTGAATGAGACGCGGAAGATGTGGGCGGACAATCGCGTCCGCGTCGCCGCGACGTGCGTGCGCGTCCCGACGCTGCGAGCCCACTGCGAGTCGATCAACCTCACGTTCCGCGGAACGCTGAGCGAAGCGGAAGCCCGCGAGATCCTGGCGTCCGCGCCGGGCCTGCGGATCGTCGACGATCGCGCGGCGAACAAGTTCCCCGAGCCGATCGACGCAGCGGGTGGCGACGACGTGCTGGTGGGACGCATCCGCGCCGACATGAGCCAGGATCCGGGAAAAGGCATCGAGCTCTTCGTCGCCGGCGACCAGCTCCGCAAGGGCGCGGCCCTCAACGCGATCCAGATCGCCGAGCGGTTCGTGCGCGTGCGGGCCACCGCGTAAGGAGCGCCGGGAATCGGCGCAGAGCGACGTCGCGACTTCTTGCGGTCAAGCGCGCCGGACTGTCCAACCGACCGATACCATGGCTCGCATAGTATGTGCCCTGCCAAGGTATGATCGGGAGGTTGGCATGCAGATTGAAGTCGAACTCATGCGCGGCGCGGGTCCGGTCGCAGTGCTGAAGGTGCTCGAGCGCCGCGAGATGTACGGCTACGAACTCGTCGAGGCGCTCGCGTCGCGAACCGACGGGCTGCTCCGCATGGGGCAGTCGACGCTCTACCCGCTCCTCTACAACCTGGAGGCGAAGGAACTCGTCGCCAGTCGCTGGAACCACACGGAGGGACGCCCGCGGAAGTACTACCGCATCACGACAAAGGGCAAGGAGAAGCTCGCGGCGGCGACGAAGGGCTGGCGCGACATGGCGAAGGCGATGGAAGCGCTGGGCGTGCTGTCGGAGGCACTGCAACCGCGCGGAGCGCTGGCATGACAAACCCATCCCCTTCGCTCCCAATGTCCGAGCGCTCGCCGCTGTGCAGACTGCTGCGCGGCGGTCGGCTTCACTCGACGCCGAGCGCTGCGGAGCTCGTGGCGTCGAGCGAGCTGCCTCCGGAGCTCCGCGCCATCGTCTTGCAGGTCGTTCGCCGCACGGGCGGTTGGCGCTTCGAGCAGGCGGACGTCGCGCAAGAGCTGATCGCGCACTTCGAAGACGCGCTGCGCCAACCGATGACGCCGACGGAAGCCGCCGCTCGCTTCGGCGACGTCGCCACGGCCGCGAAGCTCCTGCGGCGAGCGATGCACCGAAAGCGCGGCCTCGCATGGCGGGCGCCCTCGTTCGCACTGCGCGCCGTGGTGATCGCGATCGCCTGCATCGCCGTGGCGTACGGGGCGCTCGCGGTGCATTTCTACGGACGCAGTCCGAACATCGCCACCGACTACCTCGCGCAGATCCGCGCGTTGGCGTCGACCAGCCAGCCCGTCGACCCGGCGTGGCCCCGCTACCGCGCGGCGCTGCCCGCGCTTCGCGGCGCCGAGGCGACGCACTTCCGCGGCGACGAACGACTCTCCCACCTCGATCCGCTGGACGCCACTGACGCAGGGCCCGGTTGGGACGCCGCCGAAGCTGCGCTCAGGGACGTGGACGCGGAGCTCAGGGTGCTGCGGAGCGCCGCGGCGCTTCCGTCGCTCGGCGTCGTGCTTGGTCAGTTCGACGACGCGGACCGCGCGAGTATCGGAACGACAACCGCGCAGGGCGATGGCTTGCAGCAAGCCGTTGACTGGATCCCGCTGCCGCATCTGGGCGAGTTGCGCCGCGCCGCCCAGTGGCTCGCCTGCGATGCGCGTCACGCAGCCGCGCGCGGCGACGGCGCGACGGCCGCCAAGGACGTCGAAGCCATCCTGGGCATCGCTGGTCAGACGCGAGGCGAATTCGTCGTCGAACAACTCCACAGCCTCGCGCTCCTCGCACTGGGATCGAGTCTGGTGCTCGACATCCTGGATCGCTGGGGATCGGCGCTCGATGCCGACGCATCGGCGCGGATCGCATCGGCGCTCGATGCCGCGGTCGATCGGGATCTTCGTATTCGGTTCGCGGCCGATCGCCTGGCGTTCCTCGACACGCAGCAGCGCATCTACTCCGACGACGGCGCGGGCGACGGGCGGCTGCTCCACACCGCGCTGCCGCTTGCCGCAACGCGATGGTCGGGAAACGCGAGCGGCTCGCTCGGAGGAATCGAGCAGCTCGCCGCGCCGGCGCTGGCGATCACCGCGCCCGGGCGTCGCGAAGCCCGCGAGAAGTTCGAACGAAGCGTCGACGCCGTCGAGCGCATCAGCGCGCGACCCGTGTGGACGTGGACGAAAGAGGACGTCGAGTCGCTCGGACCACGGACACAAAAGCTCACCGACTCCGGCACGTCTCCCCTGCAACTCGTCGACGATCTCTGGAGTTTCCAGTGGGGGTCTTCGGCCCTCGTCGTTCCTGCGGTTCGCCAACACCTCGACATCGCACGCCTCGCGGTCGCGGCGCATCGCTATCGGCTCGGACGGGGCGCGTGGCCCGACGGCGCGCAGGCGCTGGTACCCGCCTACTTGCCGACGCCGGCGATCGACATGTACGACGGAAAGCCGCTGCGATTCTCGATACGCGACGGCGCACCGGTGATCTGGTCGATCGGACCGGATCGCCACGACGACGGCATGTCGCCGCTCCTCGACCAAGCGAGCGAGTCCGTTCGCTGGGTTCCGCCGTTCGAACAAGTCGACCGAAACGGCGCGCAGCTCCCCCACGGCGACATCCGGCTGTGGCCACGACTGAAGGACAGCGCCGGCACGGATCGCTCGCCCGACAGGCAGTGACCCGCCAATTTTCTTTGATTTCGCAGGTTCGGCAGTAACCTCTCGCGACATCCGCGTATCTCGGGTGTGCCGCGAGGTGTTCTTGCGTCACGCGCGGCCGCGACGACCGGACCAAGCCGATGCGAACTCGACGCCCTCTCGAACCACTCGCGCGAACGGTGCTCGCGACGATCGTCGCCATCGCGGCGACCGGCGCGCTCGCCCAATCGCCGGCGCCGCCGAACGCCGCCGATCTCTATCGCCAGGCCGCAGAGTGGTGGACGACCCACACGCAAGGCGACGGCGCCACGCTGACGAACGAGGAGATCGAGGCGCTCGCAAACGGCGTCGATGGAACGCTCACCCCGATCCAGCAGTCCGCGTACGCGAAGGCAAAGCCATATATCGATCTTGTGCGGGCCGCGGGTCGCGAGAGCGCCGTCGACTTCAAGCTGGACTACAGCCAAGGCTTCGATCTCACGCTTCCGCACTTGAGTCCGATGCGGAACGCGACTCGCCTCCTGCGATTCGACGCGCAGGCGCGCATGCTCGACGGCGACGCCGCGGGCGCCGCCGAGAATCTCGAGTGCATGATCGGCGCGGGCCGTCACGCCCGGGGCGACGGCATCCTGATCTCGAGCCTCGTGTCTGCCGCCATCCTGTCGATGCAGGACGGCGTCCTCGACGAGGCACTCGGCCGCGGCGCAATTGACGCGGATCGCGCCGCAGCGCTCGCGAAGGATCTCGACGCGTTCCGCGGGAACGATCCGCTCGGCTTGGGTGACGCGCTCCGCAACGAAGGAGTGCTCGCGTCGAAGAGCATCCTGGGCAAGCTCGACGGGCCCGGCGGCATGGAGGCGCTCAAGACGATGGTCGCGGGCATCTCGGGCGCGGACGATGAACGGTTCGCGGATCTGACGCCCGACGCGGTCCGCGAGCAGGTGTCGCGATACACCGCGCTCACCGAGGAACTCGCGACGGCCGCCACGAATCCCGATCGCGAGAAGGCGGCGAAGGCCGTCGCCGACATCCAAGCTCGCATCGAGGCGGGCGAAGGTGGCGTGGTGGCCCTTCTGCTCCTTCCGTCCGTCGATCGCGCGATGTCGGTGAACTGGCGCATCGTCGACATGGTGGCGGCGCGACTGGCGGCGCTCGAAGAAATCCGCGACGGCAAGCGGGCGCCCGAGGCGTTCGCGAACGCCGCGTACGCGTACCTGCATCTCGCGGCCCTCATCGACGGATTGCCCGAAGAAGCGCAGCGCGACATCGAAGCCGCGCGCGTCGCGGGCGCTGCGCTCGAAGCGGAAGCTCTTGAGCGCACGCGACGCCTCGTCTCGCCGCTGCGTGAGGCGCTGCAACGCGAGTTCCGCGCCGCGGCGAAGTGCGGTCGCTGTGACTTCTCGATTCGCGACCCGCAGCGGCTCGCGCTGGCCCCGCAGTACCTCGGCCCGTTGCGCGGCGCGCTTCGCGTCGCACTTGCCGATGCGCTGCTCGGACCGTCACCTCAGGGGAGCGACGGGCGCGTCCGCGGGAGCGACATCAAGCCGGCGGAACTCGTCGAGTCGATCGGTTGGGGCCTGACGCTCGCGCGGCATCTGTCCGGCGACCACGCGATCTGCAACTCGCTGATCGCCGCTTCGGCGCTCGCGGACGTCAACGCCGCCCTGTCCGAAGCCATGCGCCGCGCCCCGCTCGCGCCCGACGCGCTGACCGCGCTGCGCGACCGACTCGATCGCTTCGAAGGCGTCGATCCGGTCGGGTTTCGGCTGGCGTCCGCGAGTGATCGCGATCGGATTCAGAAGGCGTTTGTCGGCAACCGCACGAACGACCTGCTGACGCGCGAATTGGCGCGACGGGACGTCGCCGAGCTCGCGTCGGTGCTGCTTGCATTCCAGCTTCACACGCTCGACCTGAGCCTGCCGCTGGCACCCAGCTATCCGTTGTCGAACACCCAACTCGCGATGCCCCTCAACGGCCTCGGCGACCTGATCTCGGCCGACGCGATCGAACCCTCGCGGCAAGCGGCTCGGACCTGCGACGAAACGCGCGCGGGCATCGATCCCCAGCAAGCGGATCAGGCCGCGTGGCGCCGTGTGATCGGCGACCTCATCGCCACGCCGCGTCCATGCGATACCACCGCGGTCGAGACGAAGGGCGTCGCCGCGCTCGCGGCGCTGCGCGACGCCACCCGCGTCAGCGCGCCGAAGCCGTAGCGCACGACGCGCGCACGTCTGGCGCATTCGGTATCTTTCCGCCCTGTCGCGGAGCGCGGGTGCATCGTGGCCGACGCGTTCCGCCGCTTCACGCGGAGACCTCCGATGCGCATTTTCTTCGCCGAGTTCGTCGGCACGTTCTTCCTCGTGTTCGCCATCTGCCTTGCCGTCACCGGCGGGCTTGCGAACTTCGCACCGCTCGTCATCGGCCTCACGCTGATGGTGATGGTCTACGCCTGCGGGCATCTCTCCGGCGCCCACTTCAACCCGGCGGTATCCACCGCGATCCTGCTCCGCCGGAAGATCACGCCCGGCGAGTGCTTCGCCTACGTCGTCACGCAGCTCATCGCTGCGGTGGTGGCCGCAGGCGTCGTCATCGGCATGAAGGGCGGCGGCGGCAATGCGGCCGGCGTCACGAGCGCTGGCTCCGCGTTTGCCGCGGAGATGATCGGCACGTTCGCCCTTGCGTGGGTCGTGCTCAACGTCGCCACCGCCCGCGCAAGCCAAGGCAACTCGTTCTTCGGAGTTGCGATCGGCCTGACCGTCGGCGCGATGGCGTACGTGCTCGGACCGTTCTCCGGCGGCGCGTTCAATCCCGCCGTCGCCATTGGCGGGGCGGTCTTCGGCATCTTCCGCTGGGCCGACATCTGGATTCACATCCTCGGCAGCCTGATCGGCGGCTCCGCGGCAGCCATCGCGTTCCGCGCCACGCATCCCGACGAGTGATCGTCAGCGGCACGCGCCCCATGCGCCCAGCACGACGGCGAGATCCGCGCCGTTGACGGTGCCGTTGCCGTCGATGTCCGCGGCGCAGTCTGCGCAGTCGCCCCACGCGCCGAGCACGATCGCGAGATCCGCGGCATCAATCGCGCCATTGCCGTCGAGATCGGCGGCGCACGACGCACTCAGCGTCAGCGTGAGGCACACGTCGCCGAGAACCCCCGCGTCGACCGCTGCGAGATCGCTGGCGATCAGCAGCCACTCGCCTTCGGGTGCGAGTCCGCTCAACGCGCTGAGCGGCGTGAGTGGCTGAAGCGGTCCGGCCAAGACCGGAACGGCGGTGGTCGAACAGGTCGACTCCGCGGCCGTCGGCGCCGAGTCGGCGAACGTCGCCGCAATGTCGCGACCGCCGCAACCCCACGGTCCGGGGAAGCCGGTGCTCGGCAGTCCCGGTCGATCGAGGAGGACGATCTCCGCGCCGCTCGGATGGCGCAGCACCAGTCGAAGGTCGCCGACCCACGGATGCGTCGCAGCGACCGTCACCTGCACCGATGCGATCGTCGATCCCTGCGTCGATGCCTGCACGACGATCGTGCGCGTGACGCTTCCGCTGCCGTCAGGAATTGGCGACGAGCCGGGCGCGCAGACCGTGTCCGCACGCGCGACGACGACCACGCCCGCCGAGACGGCAAGCGCCTTGGCCAGGTTGTGCAGGCGTCGACTCATCGTGCGGCCTCCGCGTTCATCTGGGCGTTGCGGGACGCGTCGTTGTACTGCGCCGGATACGACATGCCCGTGGTGTGGCACCAGCCGGTGACGTGGCCCATGTTGTTGGCGCCAGGCAACTGGCCGCGCGTCTTCTCGACGACGCCGTCCTCCGGATCGGTGAGAAAGAGACCGGAGAGGAAGTTGCAGTAGTTGAACGCGCCCGACGGGAACGACGTCGTCCAGTACCACACTTCCTGTCGCGCCCACGTCGGAATCGTCGAGAGCCACGCGGTCGCGCCGTCCGGCGTCATGTCGGTGACCGAGCCGCAGCCCGCGCCGAAGATCTGGCCTAACACCGCGAGGTTTCCGGCGAGCGGCGTGCCTTGGTACGGCGAGCCGACCGACTGGATCAGCCGATCGCCGCCGGTCGCGTTCGGTCGCGCCCAATCGAGGCCGCTCCAGTAGAACGTGAAGAGGTGCAGGCTCGCCAATCCGCCTTGGCTGTGCGCGACGACGCCATAGCTCTTGTACTGGCTGCCGTACGCGGCGAGCGTCTGCGCGAAGGCGTCGTTCGAGATCGCCTGGTTCGGGTCGAAAAAGACGCCGACCGGTCCGGTGAACTGCGCTGGCGGGAACGTGACGCCGCTCGAGCAGTATCCGTGCACGATGAGCAGCGAGTGATTGCCTGGCGCGGCGTCGTCGGCCACGGGCTCCTGCGCGAGGGTCATCGCGACGCGGTGCCCGCCCCCGCGGCCGCGCTCGAGCTCGCGCAGGTCGAACGGCGCTTCGACCGAAGCGACGGCCGCCGGACCGATCGGAATCGCGTCGATCACGTCGAGCAGGCCCCACGAATCTCGGTCGTGAAGCCGCACGTTGCGAAGCTCGAGCGTCGCGGCCGGCGACACGCGCTCCGCGAGGAGCCAGCGACGATCGAGAACGAGGCCGATGCGCTTTCCGCGCTCACCTGTCGCGATTGGCGAGACCGACGCGATCCAGCACACGGGCCGAACGTCGTCGCCTTCGCGAGCCCACACTTCGGCGGCGACGAACGCGCCCGTCGCATCGCTCTCGACGTCGAGATCGATCGCGTCGTGCAGCGAGTCGACGTCGCGCCGCTCGAGTCCGCCGGTGAGGCGCGTGCCCGCGGGCGCGACGTCGATTACCGTCTCGATCGTGCGCACGAACTCGGCGTCACCGACGCCGATGCGCGCCGAGAGCGCCACGACGTAGCGACCCGGCGTCGGCGGAACGAACTCGCAGCGCATCGACGACGGGTCGCCGTCGAGTCGCACCTCGGGCGCGTCGCCCGTCGACGACGATACGGTCGCGTCGATCGCGGTCGAGCCGCGTGCCTCGAGTCCTTCCCAGCGCAGCGACAACCTCGCGGGCGACCCGGCAACGAAGCGCAGCGAGTTCCACGAGGCAAGGAGCGCCGGACCGTTCGGATCGTCGATGATCGCCACGCACGGACCGCGAGCGCGTCGATCGTCAGAGTCGCAGCGCATCGACCATGCGCCGACGGCGCCGCCGTCGACGTCCCAGCGCCGCGCGGACCACTCGGAAACGCCGAACAGTTCGCCGACATCGCCAACGGTTGGCGTGACGCGCATCGCCGACGCGTGCGCGGCGACATCGCCGACACTCTCGCGCCCGTCCGCCGAGTCGACTCGGAATCGCCAGAGCGCCGACTCGCCGGGCGGCGTCACGAACGCGAGCGCGAATCGGTTCGGCACCGCAACCGCGAACGACGTCGCCACGCCCGGTGTTAGCTGCAGCAACGCGTGCGTCGATCGCATCAGCGACGCGGTCGGCGGCGCCACGATTCCGGATCTGATGTCGGCGGCAGGCGCGGCGAGTTCACGTGCCGCCATCGGCGGCGCCGCAAGCGATTTCGAGAGGTCGAGCAGTCCCCACGCGACGAGGACCGCGACGAGCGTCGTGCGTGTTCGTCGCATGCTCGGCCACAATAACTGCGCGCGGTGCCGGACCCCGCGCCGAACTCGTCAGTTTTGATCGTCCGTCGCTACCATCCGGTTTTCGACCGATCGAAGCCCATGAGCTCCGCACTTCCACACGAACGCACCGCCGACGGCACGGTTTTCCTGTCGCTGATCCCCAATCCGTCCAAGCCGCGAGGCGGCGTCGTGGTGCTCGACTCGTGGTTGATCGACCAGCTCCGGCGCTCGTTCGATCTGCTCGAGCGCGAGTCCGCGCCGCGCGGCTTCGTACTGCAATCGGCCAGCCCGCGCGTCTTCGTCGCGGGAGCCGACCTCGCCGAGATCGACTCGCTCGACGACGCCTCGCTCGACGCCTACCTGCGGGGCGGTGCCGAGGCATTCGCCCGCATCGCCGCCCTGCCGTGTCCTTCGGTCGCGGCTGTCCACTCGAGCGCGCTTGGCGGCGGGTTGGAGATCGCGATGCACTGCGATGCCCTCATCGGCGTCGCCACGCCCGCGACCGAGAAGCCGTATCGCGTGGGACTGCCCGAAGCAGGATTGGCGATCTGCCCCGGCTGGGGCGGCACGCAGATGCTGCCCGCGCGCATCGACCCGGCGTTCGCGATCCGCGCGACCGCGCTCGGCGAGACCTGGAAGAGCACCGAGGTGCCCTCGGGCCTGTTCGCGGAGACGGTCGCCTCACCCGCAGATCTCCGCGCCGCCGCGCTCCGCTGGATCGCCGCGCATCCGCGCACTTCGCCGCGATCGCATCCGATCGCCATCGACGATTCGAATCGGCATCGCATCCGCGCCGGACTCGACTCGGCGCGCCCGGTCATTCCCGCCTCTCCCGCGACGCTCGCCGTCCTCGACGCGGTCGACGTCGGCGCTCGCTCCGGTTGGTCCGCCGCGATCGCCGCCGAGCGGGCTCATCTGATCCGCCTGCGCCACACGCCGGAAGCGCGGGCCAAGTTGGAGGCCTTCTTCGCGAAGGCCTAGTCAGGTTCGCTTCACACGCAGCAACACATACTCGCTTCGAGCAGGACTCGTCCCATGAGCAATCCGAATCTCGCCAAGGACCTGAAGAACATATCCGAGAAGGATCGCAAGCAAATCGAAGCCGCGCAGGAGATGCTCGGCCCAGATCCGTCGACGATGGGCTATCTCAAGAACGTCTTCTGGGGGAACTTCCGCGAGGAGCTGGTGTTTCCCTATCCCACCGTCTCTCCCGACGAGACCGCCCGCTGTGACCAACTGCTCGCGAAACTCGACGAGTATCTGCGCAACGAGCACCCGCGATTCGAGATCGACCAGGAGCAGGAGATCCCCGACTGGGTGATCAAGCGCCTATTCGACCTCGGCGTGCTCGGCCTGACGATCCCGAAGGAGTACGGCGGCGGCGGCTTCGGCATCACCAGCTACAACCGCGTGCTTGAGCGCATCGGGCGCACATGCGGCTCGACCGCGGTCATGGTGTCCGCGCACCAGTCGATCGGCTGCAAGGCCGTGATGCTCTTCGGCAACGAAGAGCAGAAGAAGCAGTTCCTGCCGCTGATGGCGAAGACGATGCTCAGCGCGTTCTGCCTCAGCGAGCCGAACGTCGGGTGCGACGCCGGCGCGCAAGAGACGCGGTGCGAGCTCTCCGCCGACGGCACGCACTACATCCTGAACGGCGAGAAGAAGTGGGCGACGTCAGGAGCAATGGCGGGACTCTTCACCGTCATGGCCAAGCAGAAGGTCAAGGACAAGGAAACGGGCAAGGAGAAGGACGTCGTCACGGCGCTCATCTGCACGCCGGATATGGAAGGCTTCGAGATCTACAGCCGCAATCGCTCGAAGTGCGGCATCCGCGGCACGTGGCAGGCGCGCATCCGGCTGAACAACGTGAAGGTGCCGCGAGCCCATCTCCTCGCGAAGGAAGGCCAGGGCTTCAAGATCGCGATGACTTGCCTGAACTTCGGCCGCTGCACGCTCTCCGCGGGCATGCTCGGCGGCGCGAGCTACGCCCTCGAGCAGGCCGCGAAGTGGGCCCGCTATCGCTATCAGTTCGATCGCGCCATCGGCGAGTTCGATCTCGTGCAGGAGAAGCTCGCCCGCATGGCCGCGTACGTCTACGCGATGGACGCGATGCTCTACATGACGACGGGCATCGTCGATCGCGGCGATCCGGACATCATGCTCGAGACCGCGATGTGCAAGGTCTTCTGCAGCGAGTTCGGCTTCCGCACGGTCGACGACGCGATCCAGATCATGGGCGGCGAGTCGTACATGACCGAAAACGACATCGAGCGCATCTGGCGCGACTCGCGTATCAACATCATCGTCGAGGGCGCGAACGAGGTCATGCACTCGTTCGTCTTCGCGTATGGCTCGAAGCAGCTAGGCGAATGGCTGCTCGCGGTGAAGAACAACCCGACGAAGAACATCGGCGCGGGATTGCGCATCGGCGCGGAGCTCTTCCTCGGCATCCGCCGCCCCGTGCCCGGATTCGGCAAGATTCACCCGAAGCTCCAGAGCTTGGCCAGCGAACTGATGCTGCGCATTCGCGAGCACAGCCACGCCGTGAAGATGGCGTTCAAGGAGCACGAGGAACGGCTCGTCACCAACGAGCTCGTCCAGCAGCGACTCTCGATGTCGGCGCTCTGGATCCACGCGATGACCTGCAGCCTCAGCCGGCTCGACGCGAACATCCGCAACGGTCTGGACGGCGCCGAACTCGAGCGCGAGATGGCGATCGTCACGCACCTCTGTTCGATGGCGAACGCGAACATCGTCGATTCGCTCCGATCGCTGCACTCCAACAGCGACTCGACGCTGCGCAAGGCTGCGGCGCACGTCCTGAAGTGGGCCGACACGCTGCCGAACGATCGCTACGACCTGCCCGAGGGGACGCCTGACATGTCCGCTCGCGGCAAGGGACGGGTCGAGCCAACGAAGGGCATACCCCAGTTTGGCGAGGGCTCGCTCGTCCTCGGTTCGATGGCACAGAAGGCGTAACCCGTACTCGGGACACGTCGCCATCGACCTCGTCTTTCCCGACACGATTCACTCGACGCCCACTCGCCTCGGCGATCGAGCAAGTGGTTCCTCCCCGACTCCCAACCAACCGCGCATTTCACCAAGAGGCCAGTCATGAACGTTCTCGAGCAAATGACTTCGTACGGCCACGAGCGCGTGGCCTTCCACCAGGATCCCGCCACCGGGCTCCGCGCGATCATCGCGATTCACTCCACCGTTCTCGGCAACGCACTGGGCGGCACGCGCCGCTGGTGCTACGCCAGCGAAGACGACGCACTGTTTGACGTCCTGCGGCTTTCCGAAGGCATGACGTACAAGGCCGCCGCGGCCGACCTGCCGATGGGCGGCGCCAAGTCGATCATCCTCATGCCGCGTCCCGATCATCAGCCGACCGAGGCCGAAGGCCGCGCCATGGGACGTTTCGTCGACACGTTCGCCGGCAAGTACATCGCCGCCGAAGACGTCGGCGTGAGCCCGCAGTTCTGCGACTGGATGGCGACCGAGACGAAGTTCGTCATGGGCGGCAACACCGTCTCTCACGGCGGCGACCCGTCGCCGTACACCGCCCAGGGCTGCTTCAACTCGATGAAGGCGTGCCTCCGATTCCTCGGGAAGAAGGCCGACTTCTCGTCGCTCACCGTGGGCATCCAAGGCGTCGGCGCGACCGGCTACCGCCTCGCGAAGCTCCTGCGTCAGGCGGGCGCGGCGGTGCTCGTGACCGACGTGCACGTTCCGACGGTGAAGCGGGCCGTCGAAGAGCTCGGCTGCGTCGCGCTCGGCAACGACCGCAACCTCTTCACCGAGAAGCTCGACATCATCGCGCCGTGCGCCCTCGGCGGCGTGCTCGATGCGAAGACGATCGAAGGCCTGAAGTGCTCGATCGTCTGCGGCTGCGCGAACAACCAGCTCCGCGTGCCGGAGACCGACGGCGCGCTCCTGAAGACGCGCGGCATCCTCTACTCGCCCGACTTCGTCGCGAACGCCGGCGGACTCATCCGCCTCGCGGGTCTGTACATCGGGCTCACCGAAGCACAGATCGACAAGAAGATCGAGCAGATCGAACACACCACGATGACCGTGTTCGAGGAGTCGAAGTCGGTGCCGTCGACCTCGACCGCGGCCGTGGCGTACGCCAAGCGCAAGATCGCCGCCGGCGCCACCAAGAAGCCTCAGAAGGTCGGCGCTCACTGAGCAGGCCGTCACAACTCAAACAAAACTAGGCCGCCGCAGGATCGATCCTGCGGCGGCTTTTCATTGGTCCGAGCGTCGGCGCCCCTCAGCTCGCGATGACCGATTCACCGAGGACCGAGGATGTCGCGACCCAAGATGCCGTCGATCGTGAGAATCGTGTGACTGGTCTTGGGCGACGTGTCGAGCATCTGCGCGCCGAAGTATCCGTTCGATCCAAGCGGCGTCGAGCGACTCCACAGTCGTTGCCCTGACGCCTCGAACAGCGCTTGGTCGTCGGCGATCGCCTGCGAGTTCGGCAGGCGTGCGATGTGCCCGTCGAAGAAAAGCGACAGCGGGCACGCCTCGCTGCTGGCGTTGAAGTAGAACGGCTCCAATCCGCCGGCGAAGTTCGGATTCGAGATGCCGGGCGACGAGCGATTCCAGTTGTGCTCGATCGATCGCGTCTTCAGATCGGGATACGCGCACTGCGTGACGCTTGGTGAGACGTACGCGTCGGCAAACGTGTCGGGGTTTCGATAGCCGCCGAAGGCCGCGCCGAACACGCTCGGGTGGAACATCGCCGCGGGGCTCAAGCAGTACGACGAGAACGTGACCTCATAGGGCGGCGCTGTGAAGTCGGCGGCTATATCGCGCACCCAGGCGGAGCTTCGATACGTCGACTCGTCGTTCGGGCTGTACCAGACGTCGCTGTAGAAGCGGCCGTCGACGAAGTTGTTGAACGCGTCGGCGTTCTGGAGTCGGAAACTGCCGAAATTTGACCACGAGCCGCTGAACACGAACGGCTTGTAGACGGCGAAGTTCGCGCATGTACCGGGGAACTGCGCGCAAAGGCCACCGCCCAAGTAGTAGCCCCAGATTGCTCCGTTGATCGGATCGGTGCCGAGTATGAGCTGCGGCGGGCACGCGATCTCGGTCACGTAGGTCGTGCAGTTGCCGTTCACGAGCCCGACGTCGTCGGGGATCCACGTCACCTGTCGCTCGTTGAATGTCGACGCATACGCGGCGTGCGCCTCAGCGATCACGCGCAGGTTCGAGAGCGACACCGCCTCGCCGGACATCGTCCCGATGTTGCCGAGCACCGGAATCGCCGTCGCCATGAGCACCGCAACGCATCCGCATCCGATCACCGTGCTGAGCAGCGAATGCCCGCATCGCCGCGAGGTTTCCATCGTCCTTCGCATCGTTCGCTCCTCTTCTCTCACGACCACTCTCCGAGCAATACGCCAAGATCCGCCGAACCGACGACGCCGTCGCCGTCGAAGTCGGCCTCGAGCGCCGACGTGCCCCACAGTCCGAGGAAGACGCCAAGGTCGGACGCGCCGACGATTCCATCGAAGTCGAGATCCGCGCTTCGCGGCAGCGCAACGTAGCGCACGGCGCCTCCGCCGTCGAGCGGGTCCGAAACGACGATGCCCTCGGGATCGAGTGCGACGGCGCCGCACGACGGCTCATCGAAGGGGTTGGCGCCGCTCACGATCGCTTCCACGATCCAGGTCCGACCGGCGCGACGAAACACCGCCGCGTGCGAGCCGAACGACGTTTCGCTGTCGACGCCGCCCGTGCCGACCGCGACGCGCTCGCGATCGATCGCGACGCTGTTGCCGAAGCCGATCCAGCCCGAGTCGCCCGGCGCCGCCAGCGTTGCCTCGTGCACGTATCCGCGCGTCGTCCGTCGATACACGTACACCGCGGCCGGACCGCAATCGGTGCCGGGGCTCCCGATGACGAGCACATCGCCGTTCATCGCCAGCGACTGCCCGAATCGGTCGCCCGTCTCTGGCTTCGGCGCGCTCAGCGTCGCAGGCGGCGTCGACGCATTGTTTCGATCGAAGATGAGCGCCCGGCCAGCGGCGACGGGGGGAACCGCGGCGCCTCCAGGTGCGCCGACCACAAGATGCGTCGCGTTCATCGCGACGGCTCGGCCGAATTGCGAGTAAGTATCGGCGACGGGAAGCTGCAAGGTTCGCGTGACGAGCGCCGACTGCGCACCGACGGCGTACACATAGGCGACTCCGACAGGCACTGAGTTGCCCGGAACGGGACTGCCCGGTGATCCGACGACCGCTGTCGAACCGTCGAACGCCACGGCCGCGCCGAGCTGCGCGCGGGCCGTGGCGTTGTTGTTGCCGAACGCGAAGAGTACGGCGCCCGTCTCGAGCGAGACCGCTCGGACGCGACCGATGAGCGGCACCGTCGACCCCGGATCCCAGCCCGGCGAACCGACGATCGCGATCGATCCGACGACCGCAATCGACTCGCCGAATCGCTCGGCCCGCTTGCCCGCGCCGGGCGCGATCGACTGAGGCAATCCGACCGGGACACCGTTGGCTGCGCGGCTCCAGTTGAGCAGCATGCCGAACGACGTCGCGGCGCCTTGCGCATTCGGCGACCGCTTCGGCGCTGCGCCGACGATAACGCGAGTCGGCGTCAATGCGACCGCGGTGCCAATTGCGCCGTTCGGATTCGGGTTCGGATCGAACAGGACCACCGCATCGTCGGCGAGCGCCGTCGACATCGCGCCCGCCGCGATCGCTAACGCCAATCCGCCCCTCCGTCGATTCGCGACCATCGTCAGACTCCTTCCCGCTCAAACAGGCAGCGTGATGTCATACGCAATCGTCTCCGACCCGTCGGGGCGATGTCCACAGATTTCTCGTTGAACTCGCGCCGCTCTGAGCGGCATGAGCGCCGCACCGACGAGAATCCCCGCATGTCGTCGACGATCGATCGCTGCCCCTGGTGCGGAACCGATCCGCTGTATGTCGCCTATCACGACGAGGAATGGGGCGTGCCGGTCCTCGACGATCGAGCGCTGTTCGAGAAGCTCGTTCTCGACGGATTTCAAGCGGGCCTTTCGTGGATCACGATCCTGCGCAAGCGCGACGCGTTTCGGTCCGCGTTCCGCGAGTTCGACCCGGCGAAGGTCGCGCGGTTCGGCGAGCGCGATCGCGCCCGACTGCTCGGCGACGCGTCGATCGTCCGCAGTCGCTCGAAGATCGATGGCGCGATCGTCAACGCCCGCTTGTGGCTCGGCGTGATGGAGCATGGCGACGGCGCCTTCCGCGACCTCCTGTGGAAGCACGTCGACCATCGCACGCGGGTCAACCGCTTCCGCGCGCTCGGCGAGATTCCAGCAGAGACCCCCGAGAGCCGGGCGATGGCCAAGGAATTGAAGCGGCTCGGCTTCAAGTTCTGCGGCCCGACGATCTGCTACGCGTTCATGCAGGCCGTCGGGATGGTGAACGACCATCTCGTGCGTTGTCCGCGGCACGCCGCAATTGGGCGAATCGCGCGCCGCTCATGACGCTTGCGGCTTGAACCGCACGGCCGATGCCACGAGACTCATGCGATGAGCAGCGATCGCGCACCGTCGTCAGCAGCCACTCTCGCGATCGTCTCGATCGCCTTCGCGCTCGTCGTCACGGTCGTCGCGGTCATGTCCGTGTTTCGAAGCGGTCCGCCGCAAGCCCCGACGCAGGTCGCTGCAACGGTCCCAGACGTCGCCCCGCCCCGCGCTCAGGCACAGCCGATCGCCATTCCACCCGACCCGCAGCCGTCGTGGATCTGGTCCGACGAGAAGGACCAGACCGCCACGCTCGTTCGAGAGCTCGATCTCCCCGCGCGAACGCGCTGCGAGGCGCGCATCGCGTGCGACAACCATGGCGAGCTGTTCGTAAACGACAAGAGCGCGGGCCGAGCCGACGAATGGGCGCAGGCCACGTCGATCGATCTGACACCGCTGCTTCAACCAGGCGCGAACAAGTTCCGCGTCGAAGCCCGAAACGATGACGGGCCTGCGGCGGTCCTCATCGAACTGCGCATCGTTAGGCCGGACGGCTCGCGCACGGTCGAGGGTAGCGGCGCGCGATGGACCACGGGCGGCGGCAAGCCGGCGCGAGTCGTCGCCAAGCTCGGCGACGCGCCGTGGGGAATGATCGAAGGCATCGGCGAAGGCGACATCAATCGATCGATCCGAGTGCCCGATGGCTTCGTGTGCGAGCTGGTCTGCGCGATTCCGCACAAGCTCGGTTCGATGGTCGCGCTCGCGGCGGCGCGCGATGGAACGCTGGTCGCAAGCGGCCAAGGAACCGGCCTCGTGCGCATCGATCCGTGCCCGCCCGGAGGCGACCCGACGACGACCTCGATCAAGCCGATCGATCTACCGATCGGCGGAGCGCAAGGCCTGGTGTATCGCGGCGACGTGCTCTACGCGGTCGTGAACTCGCGCATCGGCCAAGGCATGGGCCTGTACCGCCTGCCCGACGAGAACCACGACGGCATCCCCGATCGCGTCGAGTTGCTTCGCGCGTTTTCGGGCGAGCCGAGCGAACACGGGCCGCACAGCGTCGTGGTCGGACCCGACGGCGACCTGTACGTCGTGTGCGGCAATCACGTCGGCATTCCGTCACCCGAGGCGTCGCGCCTCTCGCGACGATGGAACGAGGACCTGCTCCTTCCGCGCATGTGGGATCCGAACGGACACGCCGTCGGCATCCTGGCACCCGGTGGTTGGATCTGTCGCACGGACCCCGACGGCAAGTCGTGGGAGCTGGTCGCGGCAGGCATGCGCAACTCGTACGACATCGCGTTCAGTCCCGAGGGCGAGCTCTTCACCTTCGACGCCGACATGGAATGGGACATGGGCGCGCCGTGGTATCGACCGACGCGCGTGCTGCACTGCGTGAGCGGCGCGGAGTTCGGCTGGCGCTCCGGCTCGGGCAAGTGGCCGTGGTGGTTCGCCGACTCGTTGCCCGCGACCGTCGACATCGGGCCGGGCTCGCCGACGGGCATCCTCTTCGGCACCGATCTCGCGTTCCCCGCCCCGTGGCGCAACGCGCTTCTGCTCTGCGACTGGACGTTCGGCACGATCCACGCGGTCATGCTCGAACCGAGCGGCGCGTCGTTCACCGGGCGGCGCGAAGTGTTTCTGACGGGCAAGCCGCTGCCGCTGACCGATGCCGTCGCGTCGCCGCACGACGGCGCGCTCTACTTCGCCATCGGCGGCCGCGGTGCGGCGTCGTCGATCTACCGCGTGCGCTGGACCGGCACGCCGGCGCCGAAACCCGCGCCCGCGACGGCGGAAGCGGCGGCGCGGGCGCAGCGTCGCGCGCTTGAGCAATACCACCGTGACGACGCGCCGGCCAGCGCGATCGACGAGGCGTGGCCGATGCTCGGCTCCAGCGACCGGTTCCTCCGATGGGCCGCCCGCACCGTGCTCGAGCATCAGCCGCCGGACCGCTGGTTGGACCGCGCGCTCGCCGAACCAAACACGCTCGCGCGGCTGGAAGGCGCGGTCGCCGCGGCGCGCTGCGCCGACGCGGCGGCGCAGCCGAAGATCCTCGCCGCGCTCGGGGCGCTCGACTGGGACAAGCTCTCGGTCGAGGAGCGGCGAATGCTGCTGCGGGCGACCGAGCTGACGCTGATCCGACAAGGCATGCCTGAAGGCGACGCGCGCACGGCGCTCGTGCGACGACTCGACGCGCACTACCCGTGCGACGACTTCGCGGCCAATCGCGATCTCTGCGACCTGCTCGTCGCGCTCGGATCGCGCACGGTCGTCGCCCGCGCGGTGCCGCTGCTCGAGCGCACCGATCCCGAGGCCGAGCGATTCGACGAGGCGCTCCTGCGGCGCAGCGACTCGTACGGCTCGGTGATCCTGCGCATGGCGGCGCAAGCGCCGCAGCGCGAACAGGTGCACGTTGCCACGAGCCTGCGCAACGCCACCGAGGGATGGACCGACGACCTGCGCCGGCGCTACTTCGGCTGGTTCCGTCGCATGCAGCGCACGAGCGGCGGCAACTCGTTCGCGGGGTTCCTCGAGCAGTCGCGCAAGGACGCGCTGTCGCACGTTCCCGAACAGGAGCGGGCGCAGTTCGATCGCCTCTCGCGCGAGGACGAGGTCGTCGCCCGCGACATCCCGGTTGCCGAAGGACCCGGCCGGCATTGGACCGTCGAGGAAGTCGCCGCGCTCGCTGCGGCGAAGCCGGGCACGCGGAACTTCGCCCGCGGCGAGAAGATGTTTCGCGCGGCGCAGTGCGCCATGTGCCACCGCTTCGCGACGAACACGACGACGGGCGGCGGGCCCGATCTCACCGGCGTCGGAAACCGCTTCGGCCCGCGCGAAATGGCGGAGTCGATCGTGGAGCCGAGTCGCGTCATCAGCGACCAGTACCGCATGACCGAGTTCGAGCTCAGCGACGGCTCGATCGCCGTCGGTCGGCTCGTCGCCGAAGACGCGACGCACGCGCACATCGTCGAGAACCTCCTCGCGCGCGACGCCATCCGCGACATCGAACTGAAGTCGATCGTGGCGCGGCGTCCCTCGTCGGTGTCGCCGATGATGGCGGGACTCGTCGACTCGCTGTCGCCGAACGAACTCGCGGATCTGCTCGCGTATTTGCAGTCCGGCGGCGATCCAAGCGCTCCGATGTTCACCGGCGGCAATCGCTGAACGCCGACCGCGGCCGAGATCACCACACCATGTCCGACGCATTCACCGACTTCACGTGGTCGCTTCCGTACTCCTCGCAGCGACAGCCGGTCTTGGGCGATGCCATGGTCGCGACGAGCCAGCCGCTCGCAGCGCAGGCCGGCGCGATCATGCTGCGTCGCGGCGGAAGCGCCGCCGACGCCGCGATCGCGACGGCTGCCGCGATGACGGTGCTCGAGCCGACATCGAACGGCATCGGCGCCGATGCGTTCGCGCTCGTTTGGGACGGCGATCGGGCCCACGGCCTCAACGCGAGCGGCCGATCCGCCGCGGCGATGAGCCCGGAGCGCTTCGCGGGCAAGGACCAGATGCCCACGCGCGGATGGGATCCGGTCAACGTGCCGGGCGCGGTCTCGGGCTGGGTCGCATTGTGGAAGCGCTTCGGCAAGCTGCCGTTCGCCGACCTCTTCGAACCTGCGATTCGCTACGCGCGCGACGGGTACCTCGTCGCGCCGCTCACGGCCGACCTCTGGTCGCGCGCACCGAAGACGTTCTCGACGTTCGCCGAGTGGATGCGCGTCTTCACCATCGACGGCCGCACGCCGCGGGCGGGCGAGCGCATGCGACTCCCCGATCACGCGCGGACGCTCGAGTCGATCGCCCTCACCGAAGGCGAGTCGTTCTATCGCGGCGAACTCGCGGCGAAGATCGCAGAAGCGTCGCGCAACGACGGCGGCTTGCTCGCGGCCGCCGACCTCGCGGCGCACACCGCCGACTGGGTGCAGCCGATCTCGGTCGCGTATCACGGCGTCCGACTGCACGAGATTCCGCCGAACGGCCAGGGCATCGTCGCGCTCATGGCGCTCGAGATGCTGCGCTCGCGCGACCTGCGCCAGCTTGAGGCCGACTGCCCTGATGCGGCGCACTACGCGATCGAGTCGATGAAACTCGCGTTCGCCGACGCCCACCGCGAGGTCGCCGATCCGCGCAGCATGCGTACGAGCGTCGAGGCGCTGCTCGACCCGGCGCGGCTCGCGGAGCAGGCGAAGCGCATCGATCCGGTGCGAGCTCAGGACTTCGACCACGGTCCACCCAATCGCGGCGGCACGATCCTGCTCTGCGCCGCCGACGCGAACGGTCAGATGGTCTCGTTCATCCAGTCCAACTACATGGGCTTCGGCTCGGGGATCGTGGTGCCGGGCACCGGCATCGCACTGCACAATCGCGGCGCGAACTTCACGCTCGCGAAGGGACATCCGAACGAGATCGGCGGCTCGAAGCGCCCCTACCACACGATCATCCCGGGCCTCGTCACCAACGATCCGGGCGCCGGAGAGCGCGAGCGATGCCTGATGGTGTTCGGCGTGATGGGCGGCTTCATGCAGCCGCAGGGTCACGTGCAGACGCTGCTGCGCATGGTCGACCACCGTTGGAATCCGCAGGCCGCGCTCGACGCGCCGCGCTGGCAGGTCACGCAAGGACTCGAGGTGCTCATCGAGCCCGGGCTTCCGCCTGAGCTGTACGTGGAACTGCGGCGGCGCGGACACGCGCTTCAGGTCGCCGAGGCCCGCAACGTGAACTTCGGTCGCGGGCAAGCGATCGTGCGCCTCGACGACGCGCGCGGCTACGTCGGCGGCAGCGATCTTCGCGGCGACGGACAAGTCGTTGCGGTGTGACGCTCCGATGGCGCAGAGTTCGCTTGCCCGCGCGGCGAGCCGGAGTATCCTCGGACCATGCGTCCGTCCACCGCTGTCTCGTCGCTCGTCGTCACGCTCGCCACGATCTGCACACTTGCGGACACCGAAGCCCTCGGCGACTGGTCCAACCTCGGCGGCAACGCGTGTCGCAACGGACTCGTCGCGGCGACCGGACCCGACGCGGCCGCACTCCGCTGGAGCGGCGGCCCGAGTTCGCTGATCGCGTGGAACCCATCGATCGAGGGCGATCGCATGTTCGTCGTGCGGCAGACCGGGTTCGTGCCGAGCGGCGTGCCGAACGAGTCGAAGGTCTACGCGATTCGCGTGAGCACAGGCCAAGTGCTCTGGTCGTACGCGGTGCCATTCGTGACCGGCGACTGGACCACGAACGTCTACGGCGTCGCGAACGGCAAGGTGTTCGTCGGCCGCGGCGGCAACGGATCGAGTGCGTCGGCGCCGGTGTACTGCCTCGACGCGGTGACCGGCGGTCTCCTCTGGACGAGCGCCGAGGAAGTCGCGACCGGCGCGTACGACGGCGTGGTGTTCGCGGAGAACGGCGATCCGATCTTCGCCACGCACCTTTACGTGCGGCGGGTGCGGGCGCTCGACGGCACGACGGCGTGGAACACGGTGCGGAGTTGCTCGGTCAGCGGCGACTGCGGACCGGCCGCGTCGGGTAACTCGGTGTACATCGACGAGGTCGCGGCGGGCGGGCAGATCATCAGCCGACTCGACATCGACACCGGAGCGCGGCTCTACTCGAGCGCCGTGATGCCGGGCTTCCTCTCGCAGAACACGCCGATGTGCGGGCCGAACGGGCTCGTGTTCTATGCCCGCACGCAGTCGAACCTCGCGGTCGACTATTTCTACGCGTGGCAGGACACCGGCGCGGGCTTCGAGTTTCTCTGGAAGGAGTCCGCGATCGCCGGCGCGGGATGCCAGCACGGCATCACCGCGGACGGCGGCGTCCTCATGCTCTCGACGAACAAGCACCTCCAGAAGCGCGACCAGTTGACCGGTGCGCTTCTCGCGGAGACCGCGATCGACGTGACGGCGAGCATCACGCAGTCGCACGTCGCGGTCGACGGACAGGGACGAATCTATTACGGCAACGGCGGATTTCCCGGCACGATCTTCTCGTTCAATCCTGACCTAACGCTTCGGTGGTCGGTCGCGGTGCCGAACCTGAACCAGGGCGGACCGGTGATCGCGTCCGACGGCACGCTGGTGGTCGCTGGCTCGGGCACGGATATCCGCGCCTACTACACCGAACCCGCGTGCGCCGCGGCGGACCTCGATTGCGACGGCGTCGTGGGCCCGCAGGACCTCGCGATCCTGCTCGGCGCCTGGGGGACGGCGGACGGCGACGTCAACGGCGACCGCACGACGGACAGCACCGACCTTGGGCTCCTGCTTGGCGCGTGGGGCTGAGTCGGGGGCACGGCTCGATCAGTGCGGGCGCGGCGTCCGCGAACCGGTCCGATCGAGCGCGGCGATTGGCGTCGGGCGCGGTTTTCAGCGGCGCGGCTGGCGATTTTGCCGCACGGTCGGCTGTATCCTTGACTCCCTTGCCCGCCCTCGGCCTCGGGGGAAGGGTCACCGATCCGTGACGCGCGATCGGTGCGTTCCTCGTCCCGCGTGACCGTTCCGCCGCGATCCAGCCGCTCCGAGCGACACCAATGCCTCTCAAGACAGTCTTCTCGACCGAGATCCAACACCTCTCGATCCTCAACGAGCACGGCAAATTCGACGCGAAGCTCGGCAAGGACGTGATCCCCGACAACGACCTCATCAAGCTCTACGAGTGGATGACGGTCTGTCGCCACCTCGACGAAGTCGCGTTCAAGCTTCAGCGCTCGGGACGCATGGGCACGTACCCGCAGAACATGGGTCAGGAAGCGACCTCGCTCGGCGCGGCCTACGCGCTCGAGAAGACCGACTGGCTCGTGCCCTGCTATCGCGAGAACTGCGGGCTCTTCTATCGCGGCCTTCCGATGGAGTACATCCTGCTTCACTGGATGGGCGACGAGCGCGGGAACGCGATCCCGCGCGAGCTCTACTGCACGCCGCTAGCGATTCCGATCGGCACGCAGATGCTCCACGCGACGGGTCTCGCGTGGGCCGCGAAGTACCGCGGCGAGAAGCAGATCGCCTGCACGTTCTTCGGCGACGGCGCGACCAGCGAAGGCGACTTCCACGAAGCGGCGAACTTCGCGGCCAACCTCGACATCCCGGTGATCTTCTTCTGCCAGAACAATTTCTGGGCAATCTCCGTGCCGGGGCGCATTCAGTGTTCGGCGCCGACGCTCGCGCAGCGCGGACTCGCGTACGGCATGGAGTGCTTCCAGTGCGACGGCAACGACATCTTTGCCGTCGTGAAGACCGTGCGCGACGCCGCGAAGATCGCCCGCTCGAAGTCGCGGCCGGTGTTCATCGAGGCGGTCACGTATCGCCTCGGCGATCACACGACGGCCGACGACGCGAGGCGCTATCGCGATGCTGCCGAAGTCGAGATGTGGAAGCAGCGCGATCCGATCCTGCGCGTGCGCCAACTGCTGAAGGAAAAGAAGCTCTGGAACGACTCGAAGGAAGCGGCACTCCAGGAGCGGGCCACGCTCGAGGTCGCCGCGGCCGTCGAGCGCGCCGAGAACATCGAGGCGCCGAACGCGTCGGACTTCTTCGACTACATGTACGCGGACCTCTCCGATGAACTGCGCCTGCAGCGGACCACCATGCAGACGCACTCGATCGGCCAGGATCCGTCGCAGATCGAGTCCCCTTCCTCCACCACGACCTGACGAGCGCGTGCGCACGGCCCGCGCGACGCGGCGATTCGGCGCCGACCGCCTCACCACTCACTTCACGCCATGGCTAATCTCACTCTGGTCCAAGCAATCAACCTCGCGCTCGTGCAGGAAATGGAGAAGGACGACCGCATCGTCATTCTCGGCGAGGACGTCGGTGCGAACGGCGGCGTCTTCCGCGTCACCGACGGACTGCACAAGCGATTCGGCGGCTCGCGCGTCGTTGACAGCCCCCTCGCCGAGTCGGGCATCATCGGCACGTCGATCGGACTCGCGATGGCCGGCCTGCGGCCGATCCCCGAGATCCAGTTCGAGGGATTCCTCGGCCCCGCGTACGACCAGATCTGTTCGCACGCCGCACGCATGCGCACGCGAACCCGCGGCGCGTTCACCGTGCCGCTGACGATCCGCGTGCCCGTCGGCGGCGGCATTCACGCTCCGGAACTGCACAGCGATTCGCCCGAGGCGATCTACGCCCACACGCCCGGCCTCAAGGTCGTGATGCCGAGCTCGCCGTACGACGCGAAGGGACTTCTGATCTCCGCGATCCGCGATCCCGATCCGGTCATCTTCTTCGAGCCGAAGCGGATCTATCGCGCGTTCCGCGAGGAAGTGCCGGAAGACGAGTACACGATCCCGATCGGCAAGGCGCGCGTCGTCTGCGAGGGCAACGAATTCACGATGGTCTCGTGGGGCGCGTCGGTCGTGCAGTGCATGCAGGCGATCGAGCAGTCCGGCAAGTCGATCGAGCTGATCGACCTGCGCACCATCAGCCCGCTGGACATGGACGCGATCGAGACGAGCGTGAAGAAGACCGGCCGCTGCGTGATCGTGCACGAGGCGCCGAAGACCGGCGGTTTCGGAGCGGAAATCGCCAGTCGGATCATGGAGCGGTGTTTCCTGCATCTCGAGGCGCCGGTGCAGCGGGTGACCGGGTTCGACACGATCATGCCGTACTACAAGCTCGAACTCGAGTACATGCCCGACGCGGGCCGCATCCTTCGGGCGATCGAGGACATCGGCGCGTATTGAGCCGGAGGCGAGGCGCACCGATACTGATTCCGCTCCGCGTCCGTTGACCTGCACACCCCCAGCACGGCGAACTTCCCATGGCCGGACTCAAGCAACCCGCTGACAAGTCGCACTTCCTCCTTCCCGACCTCGGCGAAGGCGTGCACGAAGCCGAACTCCTGAAGTGGCGCGTGAAGCCCGGCCAGTTCGTGAAGGAGATGGACATCCTCGCGGACATGGAGACCGACAAGGCGGTGGTCGAAGTACCGTCGCCGTGGTCCGGCACGATCAAGGAGCTGTGCGGCAAGGAAGGCGAGATCCTGCACGTCGGCAACGTGCTCGTCCGCTATGAAGTCGCCGCAGCGCCGAGTGGGACGAAACCCGCGGCGGCGGCGCCGGCCCACGCGACTGCCGTCGCGAGCGCAGCGACCGCAAGCAAGTCGGTCGCGAAGGACGAGGATCAGGGCACCGTCGTCGGCAGCGTCAGTGGCACGCTCACGGTGAGCGATCGCTTCGCGCGCCGCGAAGCCGAGCACGCGAAGAGCGCCGCAGCGGCGGGCAAGGCGCTCGCCACGCCAGCGGTGCGCCGCATCGCCCGCGAGATGAACGTCGACATCGCGAGCGTGCCGGGCAGCGGCCGCGGCGGCCGCGTGACGGCGAGCGACATCGCCCGCATGGCCAACGGCGCTCCGGCGTCGGCGCGTCCGGCGGCGGAACGCAGCGCACCCGCGATCGCGCCGATCTCCGGCGACGGCGTGTCCTCGCGCATCCCGTTCCGCGGCGTGCGCCGCAAGATCGCGCAGGCTCTCGACCAGTCGATCAAGACCGCCGTCCACTTCACGGTCGTGGACGAGGCCGACGTGACGGCGCTCGACAAGAAGCGCAAGGAATACTCGACGATCACCGGCCAGAAGCTCTCGCTTCTGCCCTTCATCATGCTCGCGTGCTGCAAGGCGCTGCGCAAGCATCCGACGATCAACTGCAACGTCGACGACGCGAACGAGGAAATCCTCATCAAGAGCGTCATCAACCTCGGCTGCGCGGTCGACACCGAGCATGGCCTCATGGTGCCGGTGATCCAACAGGCCGACCAATACAGCCTGGTGCAGCTCGCCGACGCGGTCAAGGATCTCGCCGCGAAGTGCCACAACCGTTCGATCGCCCGCGAGCAGCTCGTCGGCGGCACGTTCACGATCTCCAACGTCGGGAGCTACGGTGGCATGTTCGCCACGCCGATCATCAACTATCCGGAGGTCGCGATCCTCGCCGCGGGCCGCGCGAAGGAGCGCGTGCTGGTGAAGAACGGCCAGTTCTACGCGGGTCAGGTGTTGCCGCTGTCGATGTCGTGCGATCACCGCGTGATCGACGGCGCCGAAGGAGCCCGGTTCCTGAACACCATCGTGAAGCTGCTTGAGGATCCGGGGTCGCTGGTTCAGTGAGAGCCGCGGCGAGGTCGGATCGAGAGCGGCTCGGCGCGATTGTCGCTCTTGCCCAGCGGCGAGAGCACCGGGGGAAAGGCGCAGATGCATGCGCGCCCTCGGATTCCTCCGTTGACTTCCGCGGCTTCGTGTTCAACTCCCTGCTCTCACGCCGTCCACGCACCGAGCAGGATCGCCAGGTCCGCCGCATCGGTCGTACCGTCGCCGTTGAGATCCGCGGCGGGCGAGCCCCACGCGCCGAGCAGGATGCCCAGGTCGGCGCCGTTCACGTGGCCGTCGCCGTTCAGGTCGCCGAGCGGCGACTCGCATTCGTCGGGAATGAGATTGCCGTTCAGGTCGGTCGCCGACGCCGGGGCGACGACGATCGCGGTCGCGTTCGGCGCGTCCGCCGGGTAGACGCGATACGTCCGCTCGGTGTAACCGGTGTTCACGTTGTAGCCGTTCACCGTCGACGAGCTCGTCGCGCTCGGCGCGAGGACCGCCCGACCGTCGCCGCTCAGCGCGAGACCCCACGGACTCGCGACAAGCCCGAGACCCTGGACGTCAAACCGTCCGAGCGACGCGCCGGTCGTCGCGTCGAATCGCAGGAGCGCCTGCTGGGCGCGACTCGCGACGACGATGCCGCCGCCGTTCGAGAGGCCGCTCGGCAACTCGACCACGCCGACGAAGTCGTGCGGCGACGCCGATCCGTCGATGAAGACCGCGCCCGCGGTGCCGTCGCTCAGGTACTGCCGAACCTTGCCGTCGGCGCACGACACGAGCACTCGTCCGTCGGCGCGCACGAACACGTCGCGCGGGTTCGGCACCGACGCGCCGGGAGTGAACGAACCGAGATCGCGATTCGTCGCGACGTTGATCTTGCGGACCTGGTTGTCGCTTCGCGCGACGAGCAGGATGCCGTCGCCGCGGAACGCGATCCCGCGGGCCTGGAGCGACGCTGCGAACGCGATGACCTGTGACACCGCATGCGTGATGCGGTCGATGCGCCACACGGCGTTGCCGCTCGTGGCGTACAGCTTGCCGTCGGGTCCGATCGCGAGGTCGTACACCGGACTCGTTCCGAACGGCACGACGCTCACAACGACGCCGGAGCGCGGATGCAGCTCGCGCACGCCGGGCGTCACCGCGTCGCCGACCCAGATGCCGCGGCTCCCAAGCAGCTCGACGAAATCGGGAATGCCGTCGCCGTCGCAATCCTGGCACGCGTCGATGAGCGCGTCGCGTCCGAGGTCGATCGCCATGTTCGCCTGGATGTCGGAGTAGTCGGCGACGCCGTTGCCGTTGCAGTCGGGTTCGCACTCGTCGGGAATGCCGTCGCCGTACGCGTCGGTCGAGGTGCCGTTCGCGATGTCAAGCGAGTCGGGCACGCCGTTGCCGTTGCAATCGGGCTCGCACGAGTCGGGACGCCCGTCGCCGTCGACGTCGGCGACGATGCCCGTGGCGATGGCGATCGGATCGAGCACGCCGTCGCCGTCGCAGTCCTGACAGGCGTCGGGAATGCCGTCGGAGTTCACGTCGGCGACGGCGCCGGCGGCGATCGCGTCGGCGTCGTCGACACCGTCACCGTCGCAATCGCTGGCGAGGCACGGCGCCTCGACCATGAACGACTCGATCGCGTCGGCGCACACGCGATGGAAGCGCGTGTCCATGTTCGCCGTCGCGCCGGAATTGATGTGGCAGTACGACATGATCGAACCGCGCTGCACGGTTCCCTGATCACAGGTGTCGAGGCCGTAGGAATGCGTGTGCAGCGAGCCGACGTTGTGTCCGAGCTCGTGGGCCACGACGATCAGATCCCAGTTGCCGGGATCGGTCACGATCGGATCGGCGAACGCGCCGATCAGATAGCCGGTGACCGAAAAGCCGAAGTCGCCGCACGTCGCGTTGAGCCACGCGACGCCGCCGTACGGAAGATCGCGGCGTCCGGTCAGCAACTGCGCGACGTCGCGATGCACGCCCTGCATCGTCGCCAGCCACTCGTCGCGGAACGGCCCGAGCGGATCGGGTTCGTTGTAGAGGTCGTCCGGCGTTTCCCACAGGCGCAGGAAGACGACGCGCAGCGTGGCTTCGACGTCGCGGTGATAGACGGCCGAGATCGCGCCGTAAAGCGTCGCGACGTACTCGGTCGCCGCGTTCGCGTCGTCGAAGATGTGGAAGTACTCGTAGTCGGTGTCGACGGCGATCTCGACGACTGGCGTCACGCCGGGCGGCACCGCGCCGGCGCCGGCGACGCCGCCTCCGTCGTCGCTGGTCGCGCAGAGCGGCACGTCGGGCTGACTCGAACCGCCGGAGCGGTCGAAGCGGGCCGGTCCGCTCACGAGCCCCTTGCTCTCGCCGAACGCGGAACGCAGCGTGTAGCGAGCGCGGCCCGGACCGCGATCGACGTAGCCAGCCGCGCCGTTCGCGCCGAGCCCGAGATACACCAACGATCCGGGCTCGCCGACGACTTCGCCGCGCAGGTGGACGACGTTCCGCATCGCGATCGCGAGTTGCGCCGACGACGACGCGCCGACGCGCACCTCGACACCGTCGGCCACGACGCGGAACGGCTCGACGTGCGCGATGATCGCTTCGCCGTCGCCGAGAACGATGGGAAGGTCCGCCGCGCCCACGATCGAACGCGTCGCCGAGAGGAACTGCGCGTTGACGTTGAAGATGGCGCCGGACGCGAACTGGATCGCGCCCGCGTCGGACGCCGCCGGTGTGACGACCGGTCGGGCCAACGGGGCTCCGCCATGGGGAACGCCAGAGGGAACGACGAAGAGGAGCGAAGCGAGGACGGCGGACAGCATGGACGGATCTCCGGGACGAGCACCGAATCATGCCACGCGTTCCGCGCCGAGGCGCACCGCAATCTCGATGCGCCGACGATTATTGTGCGGTCCATGCACGCCGCGCCAGTTCCGTCGTCGCACCCGTATCGAATCACCGTGCTGCGCACCGGCACGTTCCGCCTCGACGGCGGCGGCATGTTCGGGATCATCCCGAAGTCGATGTGGGCGAAGTGGGCGCCGCCCGACGCCGACAACTGCGTGCGGCTCGCGACCAACTGTCTGCTGCTCGACGACGGTTCGCGCAAGGTGCTCGTCGAGTCGGGATTCGGCGACAAGTGGAGCGCGAAGGAGCGCGCGATCTACGACTTTCAGCAGCGCACCGTGGTCGACGCGCTTCGCGAGGTCGGCGTCGAACCACGCGCGATCGACACGGTCGTCGTCACGCATCTCCACATGGACCACGCCGCGGGACTCACGCGCTTCGCCGACGACGGTTCGGTCGTGCGCACGTTTCCGCGCGCGGAGATCGTCGTGCAGCGACAGGAGTGGGAGGACGCGCTCTCGAACCGATCCACGATGACGCGGACCTATCTGGCGAATCACGTCGAGCCGCTGCGACCGGCGGTGCGCCTCGTCGAGGGAGCGACCGAGGTGCTGCCGGGCGTGGCCGTTCGGCCTCTGGTCGGTCACACGTGGGGGCATCAGGGCGTTTTCGTGCGGAACGAATCAGGCGAAATCACCGTCTTCCCCGGCGATCTCATCCCCACCGCCGCTCACACGCATCCCGCTTCGAGCCTCAGCTACGACATGCTCCCGTACGAGAACATGTGTTCCAAGCTGGCGTTTCTGCACGCTGCGACCGACGCCGGATGGCGTCTCGTCCTCGATCACGACCCGAACGAACCGTGCGTGCGAGCCCAGCGCGACGCGACCGACCCCACGCGCTACCGGCTCGTGCCCGACGCGCGGTCCAGTCGGTCCGCTTGAACCGTTGGCCAAAAAGGCCGTATTCTCTCCCGGATGACTCGCAACGCGTATCGCGCCTTGGTCTCGTGTCTCGCACCCCTGTGCGTCACCGCCGTCGCGCTGGCTCAGGGCACCCAAGGGCCGCGGACACCGAAGCTCGACACCGTGGCGAGCCCGGTCGTCGGCTACGCCCTCATGGTGATCCTCTCGGGCATCGTGCTGGCGATCAGCCTCTACCCGTCGAAGCGCGCCCACACCGATCTGTGATCGTCGGTCGCGCGAACTCTCAGCGCGCCTTCACTTCCTGCCTCTTCCCATCGAGGAACTCATGGCTTCTTCCCGCCGCCGGTCCGTCACCGGACTCATCATCCTCAACGCGGCCCTGCTCGTCGCACTCGGCGCCGTCACCTTGGCGCCGCGGGCGAACGCTCAGGCCCGAGTCCGCTCCACCTACACCATGGTCGCGGGTGCCGTGAACGGTCAGACTCCGGCTGCCGTGTACATCGTCGACGAGTCCGGCCAGGAACTCGTCGGCGTCACCTGGGACGACAACCGCCGTCAACTCGTCGGCATGGGCTTCCGCAACCTCGCGGCAGACGCCGGCGAGATCGGCCGCACCCGCAACTGAAGCTGAGGACCTCCCCATGCGCTCCGCACCTGCCATTCTCTGGGCCTCAGCGTTCATCATCGCGGCCCTCGTCATCGTCACCGCCGGCCGCCTGCCGGAGAACGCCGCGTACGGCAACATGGCCACGACCGGTACTGGCGGCTACTCGCTGGTCACCGCCGTCGGCGGCAACGGCCCGTTCGAGTTGCTCTACGTGATCGACAACACGACGCAGACGTTCTACGTCTACTCGATCGACAACGCGAATGATCGCCGCATCGTCTACCGCCACGGCGCTCGTCTTCCGGATCTCTTCCGCGCCGGCCGCGGCTAACGAGCGTCCGCGATGATCGCCCCCGACGATCGGATCGCGCTACCGCGGCGACGTCCGGTCGATCCGGTCGGCGCGCAGCAGCGGGCCGACTCATTCACCAAGCGCTCGATCAAGAAGCGCGCGAAGCTCGAAGGGCTTCGCCTCGCGCTGTCGATGCTCGACCTCACCACCCTCGAGGGCAAGGACAGCCCCGAGAAGGTCCGCGCGCTGTGTCGGAAGGCGATCCGGCCCGCGGAGTTCGACGTCGATCCGCCGCTTCCGTCGGTGGCGGCGATTTGCGTGTACCCCGCGCTCGTCGCAATCGCCAAGGAGGCGCTCGCCGGGAGCACGGTGCATGTCGCCTCCGTCGCGACCGGATTCCCCAGCGGCCAGTTCCCGCTCGACGTCCGCTTGTCCGACGTGCGATTCGCCGTCGACCAGGGTGCGGACGAGATCGACATGGTGATCTCGCGCGGGCTCTTCCTCGCGGGCAAGTACGCCGAGGTCGCGGAGGAAATCCGTGCGATCAAGGCGGCCTGCGGACCAGCGCATCTCAAGGTGATCCTCGAGACCGGCGAACTCGAGACCTTGGATGCGATCCGCTTCGCGAGCGATTTGGCGATCGAAGCAGCCCTCAGCGCGCCGGCCGACGGCGTTCGCTGCGGGGATGGAGAGGTTTTCATCAAGACCTCGACCGGCAAGGTCACGCCCGCAGCGACCATGCCGAGCACGCTCGTGATGCTCGAGGCGATTCGCGACGCGTGGATCGCGCACGGCGTGCGAATCGGGATGAAGCCCGCTGGCGGCATCCGGAGCGCGAAGAGCGCGCTGCACTACCTCGTGATGGTGCAGGAGACGCTGGGACCCGAGTGGCTCACGCCCACACTCTTCCGGTTCGGCGCATCGACCTTGGCGAACGATCTCCTCCGGCAGATCCTGAAAGAGCTCCGCGGTCGCTACGTCGCCGGTGGAGACCTTTCGGAGGCGTAAAAGCCGCGGACTGCAACTCGGCGATTTGGTCGGCTTATCAGTCCAGTCGACGACTTCGCGCGATACGAACGAGCCTCGCTTACGCTCGCCCGACTCTTCGCCGAAAGAGCGGCGTCGGCGCGAGCTCGAACCGAGGTCGCACGAAGTCAGGAAATCGTCGGAACTCTCACCCAACAACCTTCGTTCAGTTCGTATTCTGTGGCAGCGGGTACACAGCATTTCTTCCGTCGGTCGTCCGTCTTCGCTCGACGTCGACCGACATCGTCGGGTGCCATTCTGAATTCAGAGGGGTCGCCGTTTTGAACGGCTTGGTCGGTCCATCACTCGTCGCATCCTCCTCGCAGGCGATTCCTGCGCGGCGGTCGTGCCATTGGAGCCGCGGGGCATGAATGGCGCGCAGAAGAAGATGGAACCGTCGCTGTTCGGCTACCGGGTGCTCAAGCATCTCGGTGACGGAGCGGCCAGCCGCGTCTACGCGGTTCGACACCCCAAGACCAAGCAGATCTGGGCCCTGAAGCACGTCGTGGTCGAGGACCCGGATCGCGACCAGCGGTTCTTGGACCAAGTCACCCAAGAATACGAGATCTCCAGCAAGCTCGAGCATCCGACGATCCGCGGGGTCTACGAGCTCTGCAAGGAGCGAAGCGGGCTCTTCAAGGTCACCGGGCTCGGGCTCGTGATGGAGCTCATCGACGCGACACCGCTGTCGGAGCTCCCGCGTCCTCCGCTCGCGCAGTGCGTGGACATCTTCCTGAAGTCGGCGGAGGCGCTCCAGCACATGCATGACCGCGGCTTCGTGCACGCGGACATGAAGCCGCTCAACATCCTCGTCGACGAGAAGGGCGTGCCGAAGATCATCGACCTCGGCCAGGCCTGCAAGATCGGAACGGTCAAGGATCGCGTGCAGGGCACGCCGGGCTTCCTCGCGCCGGAGCAGGCGTCGCGCAGCGAGATCACGCCGCAGACCGACGTCTTCAATCTCGGCGCAACGATGTGGTGGACGCTTCTGCGCAGTCACGCGCCGATCGCCCGCAACGCCGACGGCGAAGCCCGTGGCGGCGGCAGCGCTGGCGAGATGAAGCAGCCGCGACACCTCGACTCCTCGATTCCCGAGGAGCTCAGCGTGTTGATCATGCGCTGCCTCGAAGAGAAGCCGTATCAGCGCGTCAAGATGGCGTGGGTCGTGAAGAAGCTGGAAGAGATCGCGCACTCGCTCGCGACCCCGCAGCCGCCGCGCAAGGCGACCGCCCGCAGCGCGCGGTGACGATCGCCCCGCCTCGACGCGATCACGCGGAGGCGGACCTGCGGGCGTCCTCGAAGCGGAGGTTCCCGCTCAGGGTCGGCACGCTCGACGCCCACGCCGGTTCCCACACGCGGAATCCGCCAGTGAAGGCCAGAGAGTTGTCGCCGAGGCGGCAGTTCGGCGGAACCTCCTTCAGTTCCTTGGCGTTGCCGCCGCCAATCACGATGTAGTCCGGAAGGAACGTGCGCGCGAAGATCTCGCAGACCTCGGCGACCTTCAGGCGCCAAGCCTTCTTGCCGGCCGTGTGCAAACCGTGCGCGCCGACGTAGCGCTCGAACGTGTGCTTGCGATACGGCAGGTGCGCGACCTCGAGCGGAATCACGTGATGCTGATCGACGAGCGCCGTACCTAACCCGGTGCCGAGTCCGAGGAAGAGCATTCGCCCGCCGTCGTAGCTGCCGACGGCCTGCATCGCCGCGTCGTTCAGCAGCTTCACCGGACACTCGAACGCGCCGTGGTAGTCGAAGTCGACCCAGCCGCGGCCGAGGTTCACCGGCTCCTTCGTGGGTCGTCCATGTCGAATCGCGCCGGGGAACCCGATCGTCACCGCGTCGACTCGCTCGCTACCGACAAGCCTTCGAACGTCTCCGATGAACTGGTGCGGTGTGTAGCTCGGGCCGGACGGCGCAAAGCGGCGCTCCGTGTCGCCGGTGAGCATGCACTTCATCTTCGTGCCGCCGATGTCGATCGCGAGAATGCGCATGACCGCATTATCGGTGATCGCTCGGCGTCGATTGAGCCGAGCTCGGCGGTTGCGGACTCTGCGCCTTCCGGCGCACGGGCACCTGGATCTCCGACCACTTGTTCGCGTCGCGCACGTAGGGGCCGTTGTAGTGGAAGACGCGCACGTGCCCAGCGAACTCCCATTCCGATTGGCCGTCGATCCACTCCTTCAAGCTCGTGAGTCCGCGCTCGACCACCTTCATGCCGTACGGGCCGCGGACTCCGATCGAAGCCACGGTGACCTCGGGCGTGTCGACGATCTTCAGGCTCTTGTCCGTGCCCACGGGGCCGAGCTTCGGTGCGCGATACAAGAAGCTCATCGTCCACGCGCCGCCGGCCACCGGCGTCAGCGACGTCGCGGGATCGGGATAGACGCCGACATAGTCCATCTCGACGGGCGACGTCATCGGAATGTCGCGCGACTTGATGTGGTTGAAGAGCGGCCAGAAGCCGTTGTTCATCGCAACCTGGCCCGTCGTCGCGCTCGATTCCCACTCGACGCGACGAACCGACGGATACGTCTTGATGTCGATCGCGCCGGGCGGCGTCGGTTCGGCGTAGCCGTCGGGCAGCGGGCTCTCGATGCTCGACGATCCCGCGTGATAGACGCCGTCGCGGATCTCGAGCGTCGCTTCGCGATCGCCGCCGACGCGGGTGACTTGCCCCGGCGTTCGCACAGCGCCGAACCCGATCTCCTTCGCCGGTTCCGGGGTCGTCGCGCCTGATGCGGTCTGCCCGCCGGCACCCTCCGGGGAGGCGAGCGAGACGGCCAACGCGATGGTGATGGTGACGAGCATGGTGCCAGCCCTTCGCCCGAGCGACGCAATCCGATGCAGCGCGCGTGCTCGCTACCATGCGACTCGTGACGTCGATAGCGCCATCCGCGCCCGGCATGTGGGAATACGCACCCGCCCCCGAGTCGGTCCGCGCGCCGATTCGCGAGCAGTACGACCTGTTCATCGCCGGCCAATGGACCCCGAGCAAGGGCGGTCGGCGATTCGCGACCCTGAACCCCGCCACCGAGGAGCCCCTCAGCCGCGTCGTCGACGGAAGCGAGGACGACGTCGACCGTGCCGTGAGCGCCGCCCGGAAGGCGCTCCCCAAGTGGTCGAAGACCAAGCCGACGGAGCGGGCGAAGTACCTCTTCCGCATCGCGCGTCGGATTCAGGACAAGGCCCGAGAGCTCGCGGTCCTCGAGACCGTGAACGGCGGCAAGCCGATCAAGGAGAGCCGCGACGTTGACCTTCCGCTTGTCGCGCAGCACTTCTTCCACCACGCTGGCTGGTGCGACAAGCTGCGCTACGCCGTGCCCGGCCGCGATCCGCGGCCGATCGGCGTCTGCGGCCAGATCATCCCGTGGAACTTCCCGCTCCTCATGGCCGCGTGGAAGCTGGCTCCGGCGCTCGCCTGCGGCAACACGTGCGTCCTCAAGCCCGCCGAGACGACGCCGCTGACCGCGCTCGCGTTAGCCGAGATCTTCCAAGAGGTGGAGCTGCCACCGGGCGTCGTGAACATCGTGACCGGCGGTCCGTCCACCGGAAAGGCGCTCGTCGAACATCCGGGCATCCACAAGATCGCGTTCACCGGCTCCACCGAAGTCGGCAAGCTCATCGCCGCGGCATGCGCCGGCACGGGCAAGCGCATGACGCTCGAACTCGGCGGAAAGAGCCCGAACCTGATCTTCGCCGATGCGGCGATCGACCAGGCGGTCGAGGGCATCGTCAACGGCATCTGGTTCAACCAAGGCCACGTCTGCTGCGCCGGCTCGCGTTTGCTCGTCGAGGAGAGCGTGCTCGATGAAGTCATCGAGAAGCTGCGGCATCGCATGAAGTCGCTGCGCGTGGGCGATCCGCTCGACAAGAACACCGACGTCGGCGCCATCAACAGCGCCGCGCAGTTGGAGACGATTCGCCGCTACCTCAAGCTCGGCGAGGACGAGGGCGCGCGGCGCGAAGAGTTCGCGAACGGCGCGCTGCCGTCGCGCGGCTACTGGTGCCGGCCGACGTTCTTCAGCAACGTGCAGCCGAGCCACACGATCGCCCGCGAGGAGATCTTCGGCCCCGTGCTCGCGGTGATGAGCTTCCGCACGCCGGAAGAAGCGATCCTCCGGGCGAACAACACGCCGTACGGACTGTCGGCGGGCGTCTGGACGGACAAGGGATCAAAGGTGTTCGAGGTCGCGCGACGCCTGAAGGCCGGCGTCGTATGGTGCAACACGTTCAACAAGTTCGACGCCGCGAGCCCGTTCGGCGGCTATCGCGAATCGGGCTTCGGCCGCGAGGGCGGACGACACGGCCTGCTTGCGTATCTCGCCGACTGACACCGCGACCCCAACAACGCGCATGACTCGTATCCCCGTCACGAAGACCTGCAAGCTGCTGATCAACGGCGCGTTCCCGCGTTCGGAGTCCGGGCGCGTGCTTCCGCTCCACGACTCGAAGAGGCGGCACGTCGCGGCGATCGCGCACTCCAGCCGAAAGGACCTGCGCGACGCGGTCGAGGCCGCCAGCGCAGCGCAGCCGAAGTGGGCCGCAGCGACGGCGTACAACCGCGGACAGGTGCTCTACCGCATGGCGGAGATGATGGAGTCCCGGTCGGGCGAACTCATCGACGCCGTTCGATGCGTCGATGGCGCGAACCCGCGCGCCGCGCGGCGCGAGGTCGAGGCAAGCATCGATCGCGTCGTCTCGTTCGCCGGATGGACCGACAAGTTCGCGCAGGTGATGGGCAATCAGAATCCGGTCGCCGGACCCTATTACAACTTCAGCGTGCCGGAGCCGACGGGCGTCGTCGTCGTCGTCGCGCCGGATCGTCCCGCGCTCCTCGGGCTCATTTCCCTTGCCGCGCCGGCGATCTGCGCCGGCAACGCGGTGATCGCCATCGCGAGCGACGCGAATCCCCTGCCGGCGGTCGCGCTGATGGAGATCGTGGCGACGAGCGACGTGCCCGCGGGCGTCATCAACATCCTGACTGGCCAGCGCGGCGAACTCCTTGAGCACGTCGCGACGCATCGCGAGGTCAACGCCGTCGCCGCGGTCGTCGCCGGCGCCGCGGAGCGACGGACGCTCGAACTCGGCGCGGCGGAGAACTTGAAGCGAATCCGCGTCGCGACCGATGCCCGCATCGACTTCTACGACGACGAGACGTTCGCGAGTCCGTGGGCGATCGAGCCCTTCGTCGAGATCAAGACGATCTGGCACCCGAGCGCGTGCTGAGCGACGACGACGTCGGCGCGGCGCCGTCCAGATCGAAGATCGCGAATTCGTTTGTTCCGACCCGCAGCGACTCGCGCGGCACGAACAGACGAGTTCCGCCGGATCCGCCGCGGCGCATGAAGCGACCGCACGCTTCGCCGTTCACGAAGAGGGAACCGTCGGAGAACCCGGCGACGTCGAGCCAGAGATCGGTCGGCACTGAAGTCCACCGCACCACGCCGTGCGACCAGAGCGGCACGCCCTTCACCGGTCGATCCGTCGGCGCGTCGAACCGCGGCGGATCCCAGCGAGCGAACGCGTGCGCCGCGCCGATCGCTTCCTTCGCCTCGAAGAACCGCACGGACTTCGACGCCCGCGCGATCGACTTCTCGTCCACGTCGCCGTCGAACACCAGTCGTGCTACGACCGCGCCGTTCGCGAGCCCTGGCGCGCGAACCGCGTCAAGCACGATGGCGAGGTCGTCCACGCCGTCCTCGCTGATGCGCGCGACTGGCGCTCCGTCGACGAGCAACGTGCCCGTGACTCCTTCCGGCAACCCGTGATCGACGATGAGCGGACCGCGCCCGCCGATCGTCACCTTCCACTCGAGCGCCGCGCCCGAACCGACGTCGCCGCGCGACGCGTGATACACGAAGCCGCGGAGCGCGAACGGATCGGCCGACGCGTTCCGCACGCGACGCGGGTGCGAGCGAATCGGCTTCACGTCGAACATCGCGCCGAAGAGGCCGACGCGCCGGCCGACGTGCTCGCCCGCGCACGGGCGACCCAGGCGCTCCACGAACGCGACGAGCACGTGTTCGCCCGCCGCGACCTTCACGTCGATCGGAAATCGATCGCCGTGCGCGCCGATCGTCGCGACGCGCTTGCCGTCGAGCCACAGCGTCGCCCGATCGCCGACCGACGGTGCGACGATCGACACCGTGCCTGCGCTCGAACGGCGGAACGTCGTCCGATACCAGCCGCAGCCGTGTCGATCGCCGCACGCGGCGAGCGTCGCGGGCCCAGGAATGAACGCGAAACGCTGACTGGTACCCGCGACGAGATCAGGCGCCGCGACGCGCTTCGACCACGCGACCGACGCGGAGAACTCTTCTCGACGCTCGGCCCGCGAGCGCACCACGACGCTCGACGCCGAGCCGTCGCGGTCGATCCGCACCCGCTTGCCGCCGACGGCGCATTCGATCACGCCGTTCACCAGCCGCAGCCCGTCGAACTGCGCGTCGTTGCAGACGACGATCACCAGGTCGCGGCGCTTCTCGATCGTCGGCCTGGCGCCCGCGCCGTGCGTCGGGACGCGCATGTTGATCGGCACGCCGTCGATCGAGATGTCCGCGGCGAATCCCGCGGTTCCGACGAACACGAGGTACTTCCGGTCCAGAAACGCGACCGGAGGAATCGACGAGTGGTCGAGTACGCCGAGGCCGAACAGGTCGACGTCGAGCAGGAACCACGTCACCAGCGCGTTGCCGATGTGCGCGTTCATGCGCCGACCGTCGCGGAGGAGAAGCGGCACCGACTGCGCGGATCGCGAAGCGTGCGGCGTGAAGACGAATACCGCCGTTCCGCCGGCACCGGCGAGCGAAATGGCCGTCACGCCGAGCGCGTGCTCGGGCTCGACGACGACGGCCTGATGCCCGACGTCGGCCTGCGCGAAGACGTGACCGAAGCTCGATGCGAAGCTCGCAATGCGGTGAATCGGCGCGTAGCACTCGCGCGGCGCGAGCGCGGCGTCGAACATCGAGCCTTCGCGGGCGACGCTCGCGTGGAAGCGGCCACCGCGCCGACCGGTGGGCGCGTCGCGATGCACCGTCGAGAACGCGTCGCCGACGACGAACTGGCCTCCGGCCGCGAGCGTGCACGCGAGTCGCAGCAGGTGCTCGTGTCCGCCCGCGGGCGCGGCTGCGGCCTCGCCGAGGAATCGATCACGCGCGGGGTCGCGCACCGTGACGATGCGCGGTCGCTCGGGCTCGAGATGCGCGAGTTGCCGCACGGTCGCCGAAAGGTCGACCCATCCGGTCCACGTGTCGGTCACCGCATCGACGGAGGTCCACGACTGGTTCGCGGTGAGAAGCGGAACCGACAGCCCGACCTCGCGGGCAAATCGGACCAGCTCGTTGAAGTAGATCTGCGCCTGCTTGCTGTCGCCGCACGCCCAGTCGTCCTCGATCTGCACCGCGACGATGGGTCCGGTTTCGCGCTCCCTGATCGGACCGCGCTCCGACGCCTGCAAGGGAGCGATGCGCTCCGCGAGTGCGTGGTACCAGCGGGTCACGCGATCGAAGAAGACGGCGTTCGGCTCGCGAAGTCGAATCCCGGCGACGTCGGACAGCCACGCCGGAAGTCCGCCGCCGTCGTGCGTTCCTCCGACCACCGGCCCGATCTTGAGCACGAGCCAGAGATTCAGCTCCGAACAGAGGCGGACGAAGCTCGCGACGTCGCACCCGCCGTCGAATCGCCACCGACCGGGACGCGGTTCGTGCAACGACCACGGACAACTCGACACGATGGCATTGAAGCCAGCCGCCGCGGCGGCCTCGAGATGCCGGCGCCACGCCGGCGCCGGCACCAGCGCGTAGTCCAGCTCGCAGGCCGATAGCCACACGCGTCGGCCCTTCACACTCAAGCTCTGACCGTCGAAGGTGACGCTAGGCATGGCTCGGGGGCTTCCTCAAAGGCTGACCGGGGCGACCCGGGCGCGCGCTCCCCGCCGGCCCGTCCGGTTCTCTGGTCCGCTCGGTCAGAGTACGGCAGATTCCGCGGCCCGTGCCGCGCCTCGGGCCTTCCCGTCGCGCGATTCGGCGACGCGCGGACGAGGCGCGAATGGCGGAATCTCCGCCGATCCCGCACGTTGCAGTCGCTTCCGGCAGCCAGCCGACGAAGGCAACCCGCATCCCCGATTCCGGTACCCTCGAACCCGCTGCATGCGTCCCCTCTCGCCCAGAGCACTCCACATCCTGCACGCGGCGCGGCTTCGTGCGGTCGTGGCGATCGCCGTCCTCCCCGCGCTCTCCGCGTGCGACTCGCTCAGCTCGCTCGACCGCCGCACCAGCGACGCGATCTCGAGGAGCGCCGAGCAGATCGGCGAGTTGGCGACCGCGCCCTCGCTCGATCCGTCGCGATACGAGGAAGGCACGGCCTTTCCGCCTCGCGGCAACGACTCGCCGTACACCGTGAATCCGCCGGCAAACAAGCTCGAGGTCGAGCCGCGCGATCCCAGCCAAGACACGACGCAGGACGTCATCGACCGCTTCACGGCGATGGTCACGACGCCGAAGGACGCGAAGGTGCTCTCGTTCCCCGAGGTCCTGCGCTTCGCCAGCCAACACGCGCCCGAGTACCTCACGGCTGAAGAGAACTACATCATCACGGCGCTCCAGCTCCTTATCGAGGAGCACCGCTGGGGACCGCGGTTCTTCAACGACACGTCGACGGGATTCATCGCCAACGGCGACACCGACGGCCGCTACTCGACGGCGCTGACCGTCCTCAACGATCTCGGCGTCACGCAGAAGCTTCCCTACGGCGGCGACTTCTCGGCGCACATGTTGGTGCAGGCGACGGAGCAGCTCGACAACGCGATCCAGGAACCGGACCAGTCGGCGAACATCATCCTGAACGCGAACATCCCGCTGCTGCGCGGCGCAGGCACATTGGCCCAGGAGGCGCTGATCCAAGCGCGGCGGGACCTCATCTACGCGGCTCGCGATTTCCAGAGTTTCCGACGGACGTTCTTCCTCGATCTCGCCGCCGACTACCTGCAGCTCATCTACTCGAAGCAGCTCATCAACAACTCGGAAGGTCAGGTGCGCCGCAGCCGCGAGGTCGAAGCCCGCACCGTCGCGCTGGTCGAGGCTGGACGCACCGAGCCCTTCCAGGCCGACCTCGCGCGGCAGAACACGCTCTTCGCGATCGATCGTCTCGCGCAGCTCAACGAGAACTTCCGTCTCGCCGTCGATCGATTCAAGGTGCGTCTCGGCATGGACACCACCATCGCGATCGACGTCGCGAAGGAAGCGCTCACGCTGCCGCCGCTGAAGGTGACGCTCGACGATGCGGTGCGACTCGCGCTCGCGTATCGACTCGATATCCAGACCGAATCGGACCGCGTCGAGGACGCGCGGCGGCTCGTCGACGTCGCGAAGAACGAGCTGCAAGCCGACCTCAACGTGCGGCTCAACGCCGACATGGGCACCGATCCGCGCGTCACGCGCAGCGGATTGCAGTTCCGTCCCGGCTCGACGAACTACGTCGCGGGCATCACCTATTCGCTGCCCCTCGATCGCGCCGAGGAAGAAGCCCGTTATCGCGAGGCACAGATTCGACTCGAGCGTCAGCGTCGGGCGCTGCGGCAAACCCGCGATCAGGCCGCGGTGGAAGCTCGGCTCGCGGTCCGGGCCATCGAGAAGGCCCAGTTCTCGATTCTCATCTCCGCCAAAAACGTCGAGACTTCCGAGAATCGACTGGCGGCGATCGACGCCGCTCCCGATCGCGCCAACGCACGCGATCGCACCGAGGCCGTCAACAACCTCCAGCGTGCGCAGGACCAACTTGAACAAGCCCAGCGGGACTTGCAGCTCGCCGTCGTAGGCTATCTCGGGGCGACGGGCCAACTCCGCATCACGACGGATTGCCAGCTCGAGCTGCCGAACGGATTTCCGCCGAACGAGGCGCCCTGACGCGTTCCCACTTCAACCGTCTTCCCTTCACTGCCATGCGACCTCGAACCACTCTCCGCACCGTGCTTTCCGTCGGCGGCATCGCCGCCGCGCTCGCGACGCTCGGCACGATCCCCGTCGGCTGCAGCCGCGAGGACGGCGAGCGATCGGCGGTCTCCGATTCGTTCGCCGTCGAGCGATCCGACTTCGACATGGTGATCCCCGTCTCGGGCGAACTGGCCGCGATGCGCCAGATCGAAGTGCGCAACCGCCTCGAGAGCCGCGCAGTGATCACCGAGGTCGTGCCCGAAGGCAAGTTCGTGCGCCAAGGCGAGACGGTGCTGCGTCTGGCGGAGGAGGAACTCCGCGACAAGATCAAGGACCAGCGCGACAAGGTGAACACGGCGGAGAGCGAGAAGATCGCCGCCGAGCAATCGTTGGCGATCAAGAAGAACACGCGCGACAGCGAGATCGAGAAGGCGGACCTCGCGATCGAACTCGCGAACCTCGCATTGCTCGCGTGGCAGGAAGGCGAGGTCGAGAGCAAGCGACAATCGCTGGCGATGGCGGTCGAGACGGCGGACCTGAATCTCAAGCGGCTCGCCGACCGACTCGCCGAGAGCGAGCGACTCGTCCAACAGAACTTCATCGCCAAGGACGAGTGCGAAAAGGACCGCATCGCGCACATCGAAGCGAAGGTCAAGGCGGTTCAGGCCAAGCTCGACCAGCGCGTGTACGAGGAGTTCCAGTACAAGCAGGACGAGGCGAAGAAGAAGTCCGACCTCGACCAGGCGAAGGCCGAGCGCGCCCGCGTCGAGCAGCGCAACGCCGCGGAACTGGTGAAGGCACAGGCCGACGTCGAGAGCGCGACGTTCAAGGTCGAGAGCGCCCAGGACCGCCTGAAGAACCTCGAAACGCAGCTCGGCTACTGCACCGTCGTCGCACCCAGCGACGGACTCGTCGTCTACGCGACGAGCATCGACTCGGGCGGCGGCGGCCGCGGCGGCGGCGATGCCCAACCGCCGCAGGTCGGCACGGAACTGAAGCCGAACGAACTCGTCCTGATCCTGCCCGACACCTCGCAGATGGTCGCGAACCTGAAAGTGAGCGAGGCGCTCTCCGGTCGCATTCGTCCGCAGCAGACCGTGACGGTGTTCTCCGACGCGATGCCGAACACTCCGGTGGTCGGCACCGTGCAGAGCGTGAGCGTGCTCGCCGCGAGCGGCGGCTGGCGCGACCCGAACCGTCGCGACTACACGGTGAGGGTGCTGCTCGACGCCGATCCGGCGCTGGGCCTGAAGCCGTCGATGCGCTGCAAGGCGGAGATCCTGCTCGATCGCGTCAACAACGCGGTCAGTGTGCCGGTGCAGGCGATCTTCCGGCAAGGACCGATTGCGTTCGTCTATGTGCAAAGCGGCAGCGGATACGCGCAGCGACTCGTGAAGCTCGGACGAGCGAGCGAGCTGCGCGTCGAAGTGATCGACGGAATCAAGGAAGGCGAACTCGTGCTCCTGCGCGATCCGGCGCCGGAGGAAGTCGTGTCGAAACTCGACTTCGAGAAGCTGCAGCAGGAGATGCCCAAGGATGAGCGAGCGCAGGGTGGACCGCCTCCGAAAGCGCCCGACGCGGGCCCGGCGCCTGACCGCGCAGCGGCTGGACCGCCGGCGGGCGGCGACGACAAGTCGGGCCCACCTCGCGGCGAGCGCCGTCGTGGCGGCCAGCGCGGCGACGGTGCGCCGGGATCCGCGGCGTCGAAGGACGGCGCATCGGCGAAGCAACCTCCGACGACGGTCGGCGGAAGCTGAGCGCCGCAGGGATTACTGGCTCGGAAGCGCGCGGTCCGGACGCGTGAGTTCGTCGGCTTCGATGCGTCGCGGCTGCAATTCGATGAGCTCGGGCGACTGCAACTCGTCGCCGATCGAGACCTTCAGTTCGTGAAGCGTCCTCGCCGCCGGGAGCACCCGCGATTCGAGCGAACCGACGGCGCTGTTGAAGTGCTTCGTCGCGTTGCCGAGCGCGGAGCCGACGTTGTCGAGGTGGCTCGCGAACTTCGCGAGGCGCTCGTACAGCACGGCACCGGCTTCGGAGACTTGGCGGGCGTTCGCGGCGAGCTGCTCCTGCCGCCAGAAGAGCGCGACCGTCTGCAGGAGCGCGAGGAAGATCGCGCTTGATGCGACGATGACCCGTGACCGCAGGGCGTACTCCTGAAGGTCGGGGCGCGCGGCCAGCGCCGCCGCAAGCGCCGACTCGATGGGCATGAACATCACCACGTACGACGGTGACTTCTCGAACTGGTTCCAGTAGGCCTTCGCCGACAACTGGTCGACGTGACGCCGCACCGCGGTGGCGTGATCGAGCATCCGCGCCGCGACGTCGGCGTCGGGTTCCTGCGCCGCGAGGTAGTGCTCGAGCGGCACCTTCGCGTCGACGACCACGGTGCCGCCACCCGGCAGGCGCACCACGAGATCCGGACGCTGTCCTCCGTCGGCGCCGGCGACGTGCACCTGCTTCTCGAAGTCGACGTGCTCGGACATGCCGGCCATCTCGACGAGGTTCCTGAGCGCGACCTCGCCCCAACGACCGCGCGCGTCGCTCCGCCGCAGCGCGCTGGACAGCTTGCCGGCTTCGGCGCGCACGGCATCGCTCGCGGTCAGCATGCCCTTGATCTGCGTCTCGATCGACGCGTACGCGGCGGCGCGTCGCTGTTCGAGATCGCCGAGCGCGACGCGCTGCTGGTCTAACAAGTCGCGGATCGGCTTCAGCGACGCGTCGATCGCCTGGCGACGCTGCTCAAGCTCGGCTTCCGCCAGCTTCCGGTGCTGCTCGTGCTGCGACGCGCTGAGCGCAAGAAGCTCCTTCTGGACCCGCGACAGTTCCACGCTCCCGATCTCCCGGAACGCAGCCGTGAGGCGGGCCTGGGAGTCGGTCAGCAGCGCTCGCTGCGCTTCGAGATTGCGCCGCTCCGCCTCGACTTCGGCTTCCTTCCGGGCGAGCGCCTGTTCCGCCGCCGAGCGGGCGACCCGTTCCTTCGCGAGCGCTTCGTCGGCGGCCGCACGGGACGTCGCCTGCTCGTCGAGACGGGCCTCGGCCGCCAAACGGGCCGCTTCGATCCCCGCTGAGCGATCGGCCATTCGAGCCTTCGCGACGAACCAGGCGACGATCGCTCCGACCACCGCGCCCATCGCAAGCCCCAGAATCAGCCACATTGCCTCGGTCATGGCCCGATTGTACGGGTGACGTTCGGGGATCCCGGCGTCCGCTACGAACGGTCCTCTCTTTCCCCGAGAATCTTCCGCGTCGTGGTGACGAGGTTGGAAACTCCGCAAGGCGCCAAGCCATTGGTGGGCACGTGAACGAAGACCGCTCCGACGATGCCTCGGACGTGGCGGCCCATGTGACGGGCGACGCACGCGCGTTCGGTCGTTTGTACGACCGACACGGCGCCGTCGTCCTCGCTCTGTGCCGCACGTTGATTCCCGGGCACTCGCTCGCGGATGCGGAAGACGCCGCGCAGGAGACGTTCCTCCGTGCCCATCGCATGCTCGATCGACTTACCGATCCACGCGGGTTCCGACCTTGGATCTACCAGATCGCTCGGCTCGTGTGCTCCGAGCGCCGCCGTTCCAAGGCGCGGCGAACAAAGCACGAGGATCGCGCCATGACCATCGCCCAAGAAACGCACCGCGCCGCGATCCCCGCGCACGGCGCGGACGTCGCCGCGAAACGCGAGTCGCTCGATCGACTGACGATCGCGATCCAATCACTGCCCGACGCCGAGCGCCTCGCCATCCACCTCTACTACCTCGATTCCGATCCCGTCCGCGCCGCCGAGTCAAGCCTCGGCCTGTCGCGCTCTGGCTTTTACAAGCTGCTCGCCCGCGCGAGGGAGCACCTCGCGCTCCTCCTCGGAGAGGAGGCCCGCCGATGAACGACTTCCAATTCCGCATCTCGTCGCTCTACCGAATCCTCGACTCGGACGACCAAGCGCCGCCCGCGGACGAACTCGACCGAATGCTGCGCGACTGGCATCAGCAGCACGCGGACGTAGCGAACGCCGATCGCGAGCGAATCCTCGCGACCGTGTGGTCCGACCATTCGGGCGCCGCTGACGAGCGACCGATCCTCGCCCGCATCGGCCGCGCGCTGACCGGCCGCATCGCCCGCATCGCCGCGTGCATCGGCATCGTCGCCGCCATCGCGACGGTTCTCCTCACGCCGACGCGCAGCGAAGCGTTCGCCTCGAACATCATCACCGTCGCCGAGGGCGGAGAACTCACCGCCCTCGACAAGGACGGCGATCGGCTCGGCCCCTGCCCGCTGCAGCACACGGACGTCGATGCCGAAGTCACCGGCCCCTTCACGCGGGTCATGGTGAAGCAGCGCTACGCGAATCCGTATCCGCAGAAGATCGAGGCCGTCTACACGTTCCCGCTGTCGCACCGCGCCGCGGTCGACCACATGCGCATCATCGTGAAGGGACCGAACGGCGAGCGCGTCGTCGAAGGCGAGGTGAAGGAGCGCGAAGCCGCGCGACAGATCTACGAGAGCGCGAAGGCGTCGGGATACGTCGCAAGCCTGCTTGAGCAGGAGCGCCCGAACATCTTCACGCAGAGCGTCGCGAACATCGAACCCGGATCGACGATCATCGTCGAGATCGGCTACCTCGAGACGCTGCAGCGCAAGGACGGCGTCTACACGTTCGACTTCCCGATGACCGTGGGACCACGCTACGTTCCCGGCGCGGTGCGCACGGGCGGACCGCAACTCCCCGACGGGCTGATCCCGCGCGCCGGGCTCGTCTTGCTCGGCCCGGGTCAGGTCGAGATCGTCGGCACGGGCTCGACGTTGTCGCCGCAGGCGGCGCAGCAGATCCTCGCGGCCGGCACGCCGATCCGAATGCCGACCGCCGATTGGTTCGAGCGAAATCCGACCGCGACGGGCCCGGCGACGGACTTCGTCGTCACCTACGCGAACGGCTCGAAGGAAACCGGCCAAATCTACGCAGGCGGTTCCGGCCAGGTGAACGGCCGGTGGTTCTGGTTCGGTTCGCGCGGCGCCGCGGGCCAGGGCTTCGCGGCCGACACCGATCAGGTGCCCGACGCGAGTCGCATCACGCCAATGCCGGTGAAGCCGCCGGAGCGCGCCGGCCACGACGTCTCGATGCGAGTCACGATCGACTCGGGCGGCGCGTCGCTGCGCGACGTGAAGAGCGCGCTGCACGAGATCTCGACCGAATCGCAGCCCGGCGACGGCGATCGTCGCGGGCGCACCGTGATCGAACTGAAGCAGAAGAACGCGATTCCGAACCGCGACTTCGTGCTGAGCTGGAAGTCCGACGAGAACCTCATCGAGCCGGGCGTCTACGCCCACATGCGCGAGGCCGACGACGCGACCAAGGGCGGCTACTTCGCCGTCGTCCTCGATCCGCCGGCGCGGGTCGAGGAGAAGGACATCCCGGCTCGCGAACTCGTGTTCGTCCTCGACACCTCGGGTTCGATGTCGGGATTCCCGATCGAGAAGGCGAAGGAAGTGATGACGCGAGCCATCGCCGCGATGCGCCCGCAGGACACGTTCAACGTCATCACGTTTGCAGGCAGCACCAACATCCTGTGGCCCGAGGCCCGCACCGCGAGCGACGACAACAAGCTGATCGCGCGACGCTTCGTGGACGAGCGTCAAGGCGGCGGCGGCACGGAGATGATGACGGCGATCAACGCGGCGCTGAAGCCGCTCGATCGCGCCGGCTGGCTGAAGCCGAAGGAACTCGCCGACCTCCCGGCCGACGGACGCGCGGTGCGGGTGACGGCGCCGATGACGGCGCTCAACGAATCTGCGACCTCGCTCGACGTGGGCGACGGCAAGTCGGTGCGCGTGGCCTCGTCGGTCTCGCTGCCGACGGTGCCCGACCGCGCCTCGAAGACGCTCTCGCTCGAGGGCCGCTGGGTGACGAAGGACGGCGACCGCGTGTTCGTCGTCGATCGCGCGAGCTTCGAGCGCACCAACATCGCGCCGACGCGCATCGTGATGTTCCTCACCGACGGTCTCGTCGGCAACGAAGGCGCGATCCTCCAGGCCGTTCGCGACAACGCGAAGACGACGCGCGTGTTCTCGTTCGGGATCGGCCAGAGCGTGAATCGCTCGCTCCTCGACGGCATCGCCACCGAGGGTCGGGGCACCCCGGAGTTCGTCACGCTGGCCGACGACGCCGACGCGGCCGTCGCGCGCTTCGTGCGGCGTATCCAGTCGCCGGTGCTCGTCGACATCGACGCGAAGTTCGCCGGCGTGGAGGTGACCGACGTCCTTCCCGATCCGTCGAAGATCCCCGATCTGTTCGACGAACAGCCGCTCATGCTCGTCGGCCGCTACCAGACGCCCGGACACGGATCGCTCACGCTGAGCGGCACGACCGGCGCCGGCAAGTGGGAGAAGACGATCGACGTCGCGTTGCCCGAGAGCGGCCAGGAAGGCGCGGCCGTTCCGACGCTCTGGGCCCGCGCGAAGGTCGACAGCATCGTGGCGCCGCAGCGCGCCGCAATCGAACAGCAGCACGCCGACGTCGCAACCCGCAACGCGATCGTCGCGCTCGGCGAGTCGTATCAGATCATGACGCCGTTCACGTCGTTCGTCGCGGTGGAGCGCGGACGCGTGACGATCGGCGGAACGCCGGTGCTCGTCCAAGTCCCGATCGAATTGCCTGAGGGCACGTCGTGGAAGGGCTTCTTCGGCGAGAACGTGACGCCTGCGAACTGGTTTGCGAAGCAACCCGTGCGGTTGGGTATCGACGTGCAGGCCGATGCAGGTGCCGCGCGCGAGGAAGCCTTGGCTCGGATCCTGCGCGTCGCTCCGACGACCACGCCCGAGGCGAGCGGTTCGCTCTACTTCCTCGGCGGCGTTCATCCGGAGGCGACGGAACTGCGCGCGACGACGGACAAGCTCGCGACGTGGGACGCCGATCAGAATCGTGTCGTCGCTCCCGACGTCGCGTTCGTCGCCAGCCCCGATCGCGCGGGCGGTCTCGGCGGCGGCGGAGCAGGCGGAGGAAGCGGCGGTAGCGCAACGGCCGACGACAGTCGCAAGCGCGCCAATCGTGCAGACCCGACCGCTGTCGAGCCCGCTGGCGCGGTCTTCCGAAGCGCCAAAGCCACGGGCTCGGTTCCACCACCCGCTGCGGCGCCGGCGGCACCGACGTCCGGGGACGCCGGCGCGGCGGGCGCCGTCCCCGTCGTGAACCGTCCGGGCGCAGGCGAGCCCACAGGGTCCCCGTCACAACTGAGCGACGAGTACAAGCGGCAGTACGGAACGGCACGCCGGCAGCTCGAGAGCGCGGAGAAGGCGCACGACGCGCCCGCCGCCGCGAGTGTGCCGGCGCCAGCCAAGCGCGCGCCGGGCGCGCCGCTGCCTCCGCCAAGTGCGGGCGGCGCCGTGACCGGCGCTGGAAACCCGACAGGCGACGCGAAGACGCTCACGCCAGCAGCGGCGCCTGCTTCCGCATCGGCGCCGGCCCCTGCGCCTGCCCCGGCAGCGAAATCGGCACCGGTGCCACCGCCTGCGCCGGCGGCACCTGGCAACGGCCCCGGAGGTGCGGCCAACGGTGGAACGAAGAAGATGGAAGCGATTGAGCCCGCGCAGGCGAAGTCGCTCGGCGGCCTCGACAAGGCCAAGCAAGCCGTGTCCAGCGAAGTAGCGCCGGCCGCGAAGCAATCGGCGCCGGCCGCGGGAACAGCTCCGGACGGCGAGGCGAAGTCGCGCGACGCAGCCAAGCCTGGTCAACCCGACGCTGGCGCCGCCGCGACGGATCTCGGCCTGGCGGCGAAGTCGCGCACGCTCTCCGAGGGCGATCGCAACGTGCTCGCGCGGCGTCTCGAGCGCACGCTCCTCGCACTCGCGCTCGCGGCGGACATCGATGCAAGCGCAGCCGTCCAACTTGCGGCAACCACGCAGCCAGCGCTACCGCTCGACGCCGACGGACGAGTGCGACTCACGGTGTTGCTGGCCGCGGACGGCGCAGACGCGGTGAATCGAATTGCCGCGGCGCTTCGCGAGTCGGGCTACGTGGTCGACGCGGTCGAGCCGTCGCTTCGAATCGTCGTCCTCCGCGCTCGGCTCGAATCACTTATCGATCTCGCGTTGCGCGAGGGAGTGCGTCGCGTCGAGCCGTTCCGGGGCAAAGCTGCGGAGGCCGCCACGAAAGTGCATTGAGACCGCGCCTTCCGCTGTTGACTTCACCAGCGCACATCCGATGTTCAAGGCAGCGTGAGCGTCTTCGGATCAACTCCGATCGAGCCGCGCGGACCGCTCGCCAGCCTCGCTGGCCAGCCTGCGGTGCGCCCCCATGAGCGCGGTCGCCCGGCCGTCGAGTCGGGCCAACGGATGAAGGACGCGCAGGAGAAGCGCATCGCCGGAACCGAGAGCGACGCAGCGGTTCGCTCGAGCGCCGACGAACACGCGGACGCCGACTCGCAAGGTCGCAAACGCGATCGCCGCGACGGCAAGCGCGACGCGTTCGTGGCCACCGTCGGAGCGCCGGGTGCGCCGCAGACGCCACCGGCAACCGCGCCGCCGCCGCAACCGCCGCGCGGACCGCTGGACCTCACCGCGTGAGCTGGCTGGCCGGTGCACCCGACCTCAGCGCTGCACGCGCGTGACGCCCAACGTCTCGTAGATCTTTCGCGTCGCGTCGCTCTTGTTGAGCGTGTAGAAGTGAATTCCGCGCACGCCGCGATCGATCAGGTCGCGGCACTGCTCGGTCGCCCAGTGCACGCCGACGCGGGCCACCGCATCGTGATCCGATTGGCAGCGGTAGATCGCCCGCTGCAGCGGCGCCGGAAAGTTCGTCCCACCCGCGAGGTCCGCCATGCGCTTCATGCCCTCGATCGACGTGATGGGCATGATGCCCGCGATGATCGGCACGTTGATTCCGTGCAGCTTCGCTTGCTCCTGGAAGTCGAAGAACGCGCGGTTGTCGAAGAAGAGTTGCGTGACGATGTAGTCCGCGCCGGCGTCGACCTTCGCCTTGAGGTGATCGAGCTGGAGCAGGCGGTTCGGCGTCTCGGGATGGCCCTCGGGGAACCCGGCGACGCCGATGCCGAAGCCGCGCGGATCGGGGTGACGCTTGCCGTCGTTGAAGCGGCGGATGCAGCGGACCAACTCGGCCGCGAATTGGAAGTCGCCTTGGGGTACCGAGGCCGGATCGACGCCGCGCGGCAAATCCCCGCGTAAGGCCAGGATGTTGGAAACACCCTTCTCCGCGTAGTGTGCAATGATCTCTTCCACTTCGCGCGTGCGATGCCCGACGCACGTGAGGTGCGGAATCGGATCGAGCGCCGTACTGGTGCGCAGGCGCTCAACGAGTTCGTGCGTTCGTGCCCGCGTCGAGCCGCCCGCGCCATAGGTCACCGACACGAAGCTCGGGTCAAGCCGTTCGAATTCGGCGATCGTCCCGAACATCGCGTCCCAGCCGGCATCGGTTTTCGGCGGAAAGAACTCGAACGAGAACGTCGTGCTATCGCGAGCGAGTATGTCGGCGATGTGCATCGAGCGGCATGCTACCGCGACGTCTGCGTGAGCCCGTGCGAGTCGACGTAGCATGGTGGCGCCATGCCTACGCGCGGCAAGATCCCAGAGCCCACCGTGCGCCGGCTGAGTCTCTACCTGCGAGAGCTGCGAGGTCTCCAGGACTCGGGGCAGACCACGGTGTCGTCGAAGCAGCTCGGCCATGTGCTCGGCCTGAGCGACTTTCAGGTGCGCAAGGACCTCGCTCTCTTCGGGCAGTTCGGGCATCCGGGCATCGGCTACCACGCCGCGGATCTCATCGAGCGGCTGCGCACGATCCTGAGCAAGGACCGCGAGTGGAACGCGTGCATCATCGGCGCTGGCAACATCGGCCGTGCGCTCATGCCGTACGGACGATTCCGCCGCGACGGCTTTGCCATCGTCGCCATCTTCGATCGCGATCCGGCGGTGGTCGGCACGACGATCGGCGATCACCGCGTGCTTCCGCTCTCCGAGCTGCGGGCCGTCGTGCGCGATCGGAGCGTGCGCATCGGCATCATCGCGGTCCCCGCCGAATCAGCGCAGGAAACCGCCGATCGGCTCGTCGACGCGGGCGTCGCGGGCATCCTGAACTTCGCGCCACATCGGCTCGAAGTCGGCTCGCGCGTGAGCGTCGTGAACGTCGACTTCACCGTCGCTCTCGAGCAACTCGCGTTTCAGGTGTCGCTGGCGCAGACGCCGCTCAGCGCGCCGACGGCGGGAAAGGCTTCGGGCGATGCGCGACGGTGAACGGCTGCCGAAGATCCCGTCTCGCGTCGGGGGTCTCGCACTCGCGGCGCTCCTCGCGGGCTGCACGGCGCGAGCGCTGGTGCCCGGACCCGACGACGCGTATCGCGACCAGATCCGCAAACTCGAGGCCGAGGTGGCGGCGCTCAAGGCCTCGAACGTGGAGTTGCGGAAGGGCCTCGCTGCCGCGAGGTCCGCGTCGCCGCTCGACGCGGAGATCGCCGCCGAGACTCCTCGCGCCGTGGGCCTGGCCATCGCGTGGGGCTCGGCGATCGAAGAGGATCCGAACGATCCCGCGCGGGCGAAGCTCTCGCTCTACCTTGAGCCTCGCGACGCGCGCGGCCGCTTCGTCCAAGTCGCCGGGTCGTTGTCGGTGTCGGTCGTCTCGATCCCCAATCCCGGCGACGGCGAACCGGTGCGCGTGGGCGCTGTGACCCTGTCGCCGAAGGAGCTGCGCGACGCGTGGCGCAGCGGCATGCTCGGCACGCACTACACGGTGGAGGTGCCGCTCGACTTCTCGAAGGCGCGGGACACGCCGGCTGCGGGCGTTTCGATCGAGCTCGTGGAAGGTGGCGGCGCGCAGCCGCTCACCACCACGACCACGTTAGACATCACGCCGTCGAAGTCCGCGGTGCGACAGCGCTGAGCTTCCCCGCGCTGGCTGGCTCAGGGACACGTGCCCCACCCGCCGAGCAGGATCGCGAGATCCTCCGCGTCGATCTCGCCGTCGGGGTTGAGGTTGGCGGGACAGGTGCAATCGAGCGTGAGCTGATGCGCGCTCACGATCCCGTTCGGCACGCCGGGCGTGCCGGAGCTGAGCGAGGTGCCCAGGCCCGCGTCGCGCGATCGTGCGTCCGAACGAAGGTGGCGATCGTCTCTCCGGGCGCGGTCGGCGCAAGGAACATGGGCACCGCGATGCACGCAAGCGCGATCGCGGTGAAGTGAACGGTGCGAAGCGAGGTGGGCGTCATTGGAGTCGCGCGGTGACGCGCGCCGCGGGGTGCGAGGCCGCGGCGACGGTCGGTCTCGAGCGCTGCGGCGTCGAGTTCGAACAGGTGCCGCGGCTCAGACCAGTGCAGCCTTCCTCGCGGACCGACGGACGCCTCTGCGTTGTTCGACGTCACCGACGACGACCGCATTCGATCACCGATGTCTGGCCAGGAGCGGTTTCACGCCCGCGCAGCTTGCGTTACGCTTCGCACCCGATCATGCGGCGCCGCACAGTCCTTCGCGAATCCTCCGTGCGCATGCGGCTCATTGCCGCGGCTGTGGCGCTGGTCGGCGTCGCCAGTCTGGGGGGTTGTATGAAGCCGCTCTTCCCCGAGGACGCGCCGAGGACGCAGTTCGACACATACGACCGAATGCGTTCCCGGTACGTGCCGTTGGAAGAGCCCGACGTGTTCGGCGTCCCGCGACCCGCACTCCGCGCGCGGTTGGGCAACCAGCAGTAGCGCGACCTATCGGCAGTGGACGCTCCGAGGTCCTCCCCAATATCTTGCGGAGCTAGCGCCGCGCGATGTGCAGTCATCGCTCTCGCCTCGTGTGGCGACTTCACTGATTTCGTTGTGATTGTGCATAGACTGCGGCCGAAACAGCCGATGAGCTAGGACTTTCTCGGGACCAGAAACCGCCGTGAGCAAAGCCCGTTCGAGCAAGCGCCACCGTAATTCACGTCGCACCCAGATTGTCTGGGCTGCGTTCGGTGTGGCCATGACCACGGCCGCGGGGTTTCTCGTCGCCACCGGTGGCGGCCTTCGACCGATGACGGTCGCTGCGGGAGTGACTGGCGAGACGTCGACGACAGCGGGCCAGGTCCCTCTCGATCATCAGCGGTGGAAGGCGATCGTCATCCACCACTCCGGCACGCCGTCGGGCAGCCCCGAGTCGCTTGAGCGCACCCATCAATCGTGGGGCTACGCGAGCCTCGGCTACCACTTCGTGATTGGCAACGGCATCGACTTCGGCGACGGCGCCGTCGCACGCGGCCCGCGCTGGCTCCGCCAAGAGCCCGGGGCGCACGTGCGCGATCGCGAGCGCGGCGCAGAGCCCGACGCTCGCTGGTTCAACGAGCACGCCATCGGCATCTGCTTGATCGGCAACGGCGAGCGCCGCTCCTTCAGCGAAGCGCAGCTTCGCAGCCTGATCGATCTCGTGACGGAGTTGCAGCGGGAGTTCGGCATTCCGGACAACCAGGTATTCCTGCACTCGGATCTCGCCAACGTCGCGAGCCCCGGCCGGTTCTTCCCGGTGGCCGTATTCGAATCGTCGCTGTCGCACTGAGCGACACCCGCCACGCGATCGGTGCCCGTCAACGGCGGCTTGCGGCCAACGTTGCCCGACCGATGGTGTTCCGATACCGTGAGGGTGCGAACGAGCATCGGTGTACCGGCGCGTTGACCGCACGCACCGCCGCTCGCAAACGCACCGCGCGACCCTCCTTCGGGGGGTGACTCCGGGGGGCATGTCTCGGGTTGTGCGGATCGGTACCGCTTCGGTCATCGCAGACAGGCGTGTCCGCCTGGCGTTCGAGCAGGAAGCCAGGCGCCGCTCGTCGAAACCCGATTGGCTCGAGCGAGGCGATTCGACCCGTGGAACTCTTCGGCTTCAAATCCCTCGCTCGCATCGGCCAAGGCGCCGCCAGCGAGCTTCACCTCGTCCAAGATCCGAAGACGAAGCAGATCTGGGCCCTGAAGCACGTCGTCCGTCACACGGACCGCGACGACCGGTTCATCCAGCAGGTCGAGGACGAGTACGCGATCGGCAAGCACCTCGATCATCGCAACGTGCGCGGGACCTACGAGATCTTCCGCAAGAAGAAGCTCTTCCGCACGATCGAGATCGGGCTCCTTCTCGAGTACGTCGACGCCGGCAGCATCGACCAGCGCATGCCGAAGACTCAACTCGACGCGGTCCGCATTTTCGCGCAGGTGGCGCGCGGACTCGCCCACATGCACGAGAAGGGATACGTCCACGCGGACATCAAGCCCACGAACGTGATGGTGACCGACGACGGGACGGTGAAGATCATTGACCTCGGACAAGCCTGCGCGATCGGGACCGTGAAGAAGCGCATTCAGGGAACACCGGGGTACATGGCGCCCGAGCAGGCGCATCGCGAGGCCATCACGCCGGCGACCGACCTCTACAACTTCGGCGCGACGATGTACTGGATCCTCATGGGCGAGGTCATTCCCACGGCGATGCCGCCAAAGGAGGACCAGTCGGGCCTCTATAAGGGAGCGATCGAGCGGGAGCGCATCCCGCTGCCCGTGGCACCGCACGAGCGAAACCCGGCCATTCACCACCTGCTCTCGAAGCAAGTGCTGGAGTGCATCCAGCTCGACCCGGCGGCGCGCCCGGCGTCGATGGATCGCGTCGCGACCCGGCTCGAACTCATCGCCGAGCTCATCGCGAACCCGGTGAAAGACCGCATGGTCCGCGACGAAGACGAGTCGCGCACCGATGTCTAACCGAGAGCTGGCACCGATTCCCCGTGCACCCAGACGCGTGACGCGCGGAGGTCATTGAATTACCTGCGCTGGACCGCGCATGCCCGCGGTTCAGAAAGGATCGACCGTTCTGATCCGCTCAGTCGGGCACGGCGGTGGAGATCGCGCGAATCGCAGGCGCGCGACGATCGAGCTCGGTCACGCGAATGCCGACCTCCGCGAACACGGCGCGACTCTTCGCGATGCTCTCCAACCATCGTTCGTCGCCGACGGTCACGGTGTACGTGACGACTTCCGCCAGGCCAGCTTGGATGATGGCAAGCGCGCACTGGATGCACGGAAAGAACGACGAGTAGAGCAGGCAGCCGATCGGCGACACGGCATTGCGGGCGCACTGCACGATCGCGTTCATCTCCGCATGGCACACGAGGTCGTACTTCGTCGGGCGCTCAAGTCGCTCCGGCCGATCCTCGATCCCGCGCGGGATCCCGTTGAAGCCGGTCGAGACGATCTGCTTCGCGGGCGACACGATCACGCAGCCGACCCCGCGCGAGGGATCCTTGCTCCACGTTGCGATGCAGTCGGTGAGCTCGAGGAACCGGTAGTGCCACTTCAGATCCATCGCTATCTCTCATCTCTTTCCGATCGCCTCGAGCTCCGCGATCGTCCACGGCGTGCGCCGAGCGGCGTTCGCAGCGCGGACCCGCGCGACGAGGTCCGCGCCCACGGGCTCCGCCGAGTTGCCGAACGCCTGTCGCACGTAGGTCATGACGGCGGCGATGTCCGCGTCGCTCGAGAGCGCCGGCGGCGGCGGCATCGTCCCGGAGAACTTCTGGGAGCCGACCTCGACCGGTCCCTGAAGTCCGTGCAGGATGATCGCGGCGAAACGCTCCGGATCGCCTAACACGTACGGACTCCCCGCGAGCGGCGGATACACGCCGGGCTGCCCGCGACCCGCGGCGCCGTGGCACGTGAGGCAGTTGGAGAAGAGCCGTCGTCCGCGCTCGACGAGATCCGCGACCGACGCCGGCGGCTCAGGGTCCATCTCGGCATCCGCTCGGCCCGGCCACTGCAGGCGGCGCATGATGCGACGCTCGGCTTCGTCAAGCGACGCGACCTTGCCGGCGTCGAAACCGGCGGGCTCGCGATCAAGCGCCAGCCGGCCGGGCTTCCGATCGTTGAGACGCAAGGCCGCGCTGAGTCGAGCGATGGCTGCAGAATCCGCCGCGCTCCGCGCGTCGGGGGGGAGCGAGCGATCGACGATGGCGCGGGCGACGGCCTCGTCGGTACGCGCGAGCTGTTCGTCGATCCACGCCTCGCGCACGAGGCGCGACCACGTCTCGCTCGGCGCGAGCGACGCGTTCGTCGCCGCGATGGCGAACGCGCGAGCCGTCGTCGGTTCGCCGCTCGACGCATCGCGCGAGCGGGCAAGGAGCGCGGCCCACTCGGTCGCTCCATTCGCGCGACGGGCGATCGCGCTCAGCGCTTCCAGGCGCACCGAAACGGACTCGTCGTCGAGGCCGCGGGCGATCCACTGCTGCGCCTCGTCGGCCACGGGCCACACGGCCGCGATGCGCATGGCCGTCGTCCGCAGCGCGGCGTCGCCGGACTTCGCAGCCTTCGCCACATCCGCCGACGCGAGAAGTCCGGAGCGGGCGGCGACGAGCAGAACATCCGGCGTCCACGCCTCGAAGTTGGATTGCCGCTGCGCGATGCCGAGCTTCGCCATCGCGTCGGCGCGGGCGATCGTGCCGTCACGCACGCCCGCGATGAACGCCTCGCGATCGGCCGAAGACGCCCACGTCCCCGTCGCCGCAGCAGCGCGTGCCGCGGATGCGAGTTCGCTCGGCGCCAGCGCGACGATGCGGCCACCGCGCGTCGGTCCTGCGCTTCCGATCGCGGCGAGGATCTCGCCGTTGGGCGAGAGATCGATCGACTCGATGCGGCCGTCGGCGGCGGCCGCCTGAAACACGCGAATCGGCCCGATCGCTGCGGAGCGTCCCCACGCGCCATGATTCGATCCGATCGTTGGTCGAATCGCCACGACCTCGCGGCCGTTGCCCAAGACGCAGAACGTCGCGTCGTCCCACGCCGCGCCGAGGCGATCGTCCGGGCAATACGCGATCGCCGCGGGCGCTCCGTCGCGCAGCGCGCCGAGCGGCTCGAACGATCGAAGCGCGTCCGCGCGACCGTCGCCGTCGTCGCCCGGCGCGCGGAACGACTCGCGAGCGACGAGCGATCCGATCGCGATGACCGGCCGCCCGGCGCCGCCGTCGGTGACGAGCGTCGCGTTCTTCATGGTGGCGCACGGTTCAGCCTCGACGCTCTCGCCGTTCCAGGCGAGCCGAACATCGGCGCCCGCGACGTGGATGGTGCCGTCCGCACCGAGCGCGAGTCCGACGCCATGATCAAGTCCGCCCGCGACGACGCGCACGCGCTCGGCCCGTCCGTCGGCGTTCGCATCGACGACATCGAGGAGGTACGGAGGCTCGAGCACCAGCGCCCTTCGTTCGCCGATCGGCACCACGCCGCGGACGTCGATGAGATGTTCGACGAGCGTGTCGGCGGCGTCGGCGCGGCCGTCGCCATCGGTGTCGCGAAGGAGGCGCAACCGGTCTTCGCCATCGACGCGATCGATCACCCAGACGACGCCGCGCGTGCCGCCGCGCACCAGCACCGGGTTCTCCGTCATCGGCGCCGCGGCGAACTCCCGGCCGCGAAACGAGGGAATCGCGTCGTCCGCCGACGCCGCGCTCGCGGCGCAGGTCAGCGTCGTCACGATCACGCAGGCGATGACCGAAGCTGGCGCGGACATGTCACGCGGAGTGTACGGACGTTCGCGCCCGCGGCGCGATCACTCGCCGGCGCGGCGAGTCACGGCCGGCGCGCTGGTGACGGCGACGCGCGTCGGTTGCGGGTCCATCGGTGCCGCGTGCATGCCGACACGACGAACGCGCCCGCCCTCGACGATGTCGCGAATGAGGTACGGCTTCGCGTTCGCCACCGTGTTCAGCGTGTCCGACAGCATCTCGAGCGAGAAGCCCGCGGTGAAGATGAAGAGCGCCGCAAGGAAGAGCATGATCGCGACCAGGAACGGCGGTCGCGTGCCCATGTCGATGTGGTGGACGAACTTGCCGTAGAGCAGCCACGGCATGATGAAGCAGTCGATGACGATGAAGAGCACGCCGATGCGACCGAACAGGTAGAGCGGCCGGCTCTTGAAGCTCGACTCAAACCACAGCATCAGGATGTCGAAGAGGACGTCGACGCTGCGCGAAATGCCGTAGTGACTCTTCCCCGCGAAGCGCGGTGCCGCCCCGACGTCGATCTCGTTCGTCCGTCCGCCGCGCAGATGCACGAGCGCCGGCAGCAGGCGATGTTGCCCCGCGCGCAATCGCAACGATCGGGCGATGTCGCCGCGGAGACACTTGAACCCGCCCATGTCGCGGATCGTGCAGCCGGTTACCCGGCGGAGCAGCCAATTCGCGATGCGGCTCGGAAGGAGCCGCAGCAACTGCGACTCGGGTCGGTTGGAACGGGCGCCGGAGACGAGGGCGTAGCCCTTGTCGATCTCCTGCAGGAGCCGCGGAATCTCCTCGGGCGGGTTCTGAAGGTCGGCGTCCATCACGACCACGTAGTCGCCGCGCGACGCCTGGATCCCCGCGTACAGCGCCGCGCTCTGTCCCGAGTTGCGGGAGAGGAAGATGGCCCGAAGCCGCGGGAACTGTCGCGACAGCTCGACGAGAATTTCCTCGGTCCGATCGGTCGAGCCGTCGGAGACGACGACGATCTCCGCGGATCGGCCCAGCACCTCGAGGACCATGTCGACGCGACGGACGAACTCCTTGGCGCACAACTCCTCGTTGTGCATGGGGGCGACCACGCTGATCTGGATGCCCGGGTCCATCTCGTTCTGGTCCGACGATTGCATCATGTGTTCAGTGTCTCGGCTCGCGGCGCGCGGACGCACATGCTAACGAAGCCCGCTCCGAAACCCGCCATGCGTCGGGCGAGTCGGCCGCCGACGAGGTCCGTTTCGACTCGGAGCGACGTTATCGCGCCAGCGATCATCGACGGGTCAGCCGAAGCTACCTTAGTCGCGTTCGTCGAAGCGATGGCCTGCCCGTCGGCAGTCCGTCCGTGACGACGCAGCCACGCACACACGCAGCATGTCGCAAGCACGTCGGGCCATCAGGATTCTCCCCGCCGTCACCGTAAGCGTGGCCTTCATCGCACTCGCGATTCGCATGCTCGCGCCCTCGGATCTGTGGGACCAGACGCAGCCGCGGACCATCGCCTACACCGCCGACATGCTCTCGCGCGGCGGAAGCGCGTGGATCCTCGCCCGCGACGTGCTCGCATTTCCGGCGACCAAGCCACCGCTCTACAACTGGCTCGCGGCGCCGTTCGTCGAGTTGTTCGGGCGCGGCAGCGAGATCGCGCACAAGGCGCCGAGCATTCTGGCCGCGGCGGCGATCGTCGCGCTCCTCGTGCGCATCGGCAATCGCGTCGCGAGCAGCGCTGGCTGGCTCGCGGCACTCGCGTGGATCGCGTGCTATGCGACGATCAAGCTCGGTTACCTCGCGCGCCCCGACATGCTGCTCTGTCTCATCCTGTTCGTCGGGTGGCTGAGCGTCGTCCGCTCGCTGGAACCGTCGGTCGCGCGAACGACCCGCGAAGGCGCTGCACCGCCGGCTCCGGGCATCGCAAACGCCTTGATCTTCTGGTCGTGCGTCGTCTTGGCTGCGTGGACCAAGGGTCCCGTCGCGGTCGTTCTACCGACGTTCGCGGTCGTCGCGTCGTTGGCGCTGCATCGGTCGTTGCGTCCTCTGCGCAGCTTGCGTCCCGCGTGGGGACTGCCGTGTGCGCTCGTCCTCGCGCCGGCCTGGTACGGACTCGTCGCGATCATCGATCGCGATCACCTCATCAACTCGCTCTGGAAAGACGAAATCTACGGACGCGTGACCGGCACCGGACCGGAAGGCGGGCACCGAGGAATCGAGGGCATCGTGCACGGACTCCCGTACATGACGCTGTATTTCTTCACGCGCTTCCTCCCGTGGTCGATCGCATCCGCACTCGGGATCGCGGCGCTCCTCGACCGGCGCGACAACGGCGGACTCGCGAAGTGGCGCACGGAGCCGGAGGGATCGACGCTCCTGCTGGCGTCGCTTTGGGTCGTGCTACTCCTGGTGATCTTCTCGGTGTCGAGCGGCAAGCGCGCGGACTACATCAGCCCGGCGTTTCCGCCCGCAGCGCTCGTGGCGGCGTGGTGGATGATGCGCGATCGATTGAGTCCGGTGCGAGCCGCGCCGTGGATCGCGCCGGTCGCGGCGGCGGTGACCGTGGCCGGTATCGGCTACTACGCGTGGATCGGACCGGTGTACAGCACGGACACCACGCGACGATTCGACGAAGTCACGAGCCGTCTCCGCGCGACGCCGCGCGATCTTCCGCTCGTCGTGGTTGCGCCGAATCTCGCGCACTGGGCAATCCTCGAGAGCTCGTTCGCGCCCTCGGAGAACACCATGCAGACCGCGCTCGCACTCGTCGAATCGGGTCAGGCCGTGCGGGTGCTCGTCGCCGATCCCGATGCCCTCGCGATCGCGCAGGCACGATCGGATGAAGGTCACGGCGAAGTCCTCTGGTCGATCGAGCAGACCGACGAGGCGAAGCGCTTCGGCTACGCGTCTCCGGTCTATCTCTTCGAGCTGCGGCCCGCGATGCTGGTCGAGGACCATCAGTCGTCGAATCGGCATCCCGCTTCGTAAGCGATCGCGTCGCCCCCGGCGCGCGCCGGGAGCTTGCGACACCACACGACCTCGAAATCGCCGTTGGGAACGACGCCGTGCGGAATGGTCGCGAGCAGCTTGCCGCGCGCTCCCTGTTGCACCGGAAGCACCGACGAGATACGGAGCCCGTGGACGCTGTACTCGGTCGCGCGATAGCGCATCGGCGTCTGCGGCGCGTGCAGCCACGCGATGACCGCGTCGATCTCCGTCGCGATCCGCGACTCCTGTCGCCGTTCGAGCTGCGCGTCGGCTGGGTCGAGCTGACCTCCGAACGCGTTGGTGGATGCATGTGACGACGACATCGCGCTGGGCTCCGCTGCGCGTCCGATCGGCGCGACGCGCGGAGCCGGCATCGGACGCTTCGCTGCGTTACTTGCGTGCGGACGCGGCAATGCGGCGCTGTTGCCTTTCTCGGACGGGTCGCTGCGACCCGTCGAGCGCGGCGCGATCCCGGACGTCTTGCTTCAACTGCCTGCGCCGAGAAGTCGATCCGACCGCCGTCGAGGGTTCCGAGGGGGGACCCGCCGCTGGCGCACCACGAGCTGCGCGAGAGGACCGAGACGTCCCGGACTTGCCGGCCAGCCCGGCAAGTGGAAGCCCGGCATGGCTGATCAGCCGAACGAACGCACATCGACTCCCGTGCTGCCTCTCGACGGCCGCGAAGGCGCCGACGCGGACGCTGCAACCGCCGCGAACGCGACGGGCGCCACCAACGCGTCTCCCGACAACGCCACCCACGCGCGCATCCAGCCGTCGAGTGACGAAGCACACGATCGCCTGCTCGACGAAGTCGACGGGATGCTCAACGCGACGATTCAGAAGGCGGACGAGATCACGGCCTCGGCAGCCAACGCCACCAGTGCGGACGCTCGACCGGCGATCGACGACGTCTTGAACGATCTCTTTCGTCCGACGGCGCCGGCGCCAGCCGCCGAGGCGACGTCGGCCACACCGACCGATCCATCAAAAGACGCGCCGACCGCGAACACCGCGGCGAGTCCGGGCGCCGCTGCCGAGCAGCCGGCGACAAGTGCTGCTTCGGCAACGAGCGCTCGCCCGGAATCCGCGACCCCCAGTCAGTCGCAGGATGCTGCGAAGCCGAACGAGTCCGCGACACACGACGCGAAACCGGCGACGCCGCAGGTCGCGCCGAACGCCGCTCCGAACGCCGAGCCGACGGCAAACGCCACGACTCAGGCGCCCGCGACAGGCGACGTCGAGCCGGTCCTCCGTCGCCTCGTTCGGACGGCGCTCGAGGCGGTGATGCTTCGTCCGCTGCAGAAGTTCTCATCGCCGGTCGCGGCGCTCTCGCCGACACTTCGGGCGATCATCGGCCTCTTCGGACTCACGCTCCTTCCGTGGATCCCGGCAATCTGGTGGCTGGGTGCACACGTGGTCGCGACCGATCGGATGCGCCCGTTGAACACCGAGGAGATGGCCGCGCTCAGCAGCTCGATGCAGGCCGGCCACTCGTCGGGCGGCGAGTCGAAGAAGGAAGGCCATGCGAAGCCTTCCGGCGAGAAGCAGCAGAAGTCCGAGGAGCACTCGGGTGGCGCTGCGAAGGAGCACTCGGGCGAGAAGAGCGCCGAGAAGAAGCCCGAGTCGAAGTCAGAATCGAAACCCGAGAAGAAGCCAGAAAAGAAGCCAGAAAAGAAGCCAGAGAAGAAGCCTGAGAAGAAGCCCGAGAAGAAGTCGGGCTCAGGCGAACACGGCGGACACTGACTGCGCCGACGACGACGCTCGGCACTGCGCTCGGCTGGGAGGCGCGCCGCGCGTCAGGAGAGTCGATCCGCCTGCTCTTCCGCGTGGTACGAACTTCGCACCAGCGGCCCGCTCTCGACGACCTTGAATCCCTTCGCTAGCCCGATCGCGCGCCACGCCGCGAACTGCTCCGGATGGACCCATCGCTCGATCGGCAGGTGATTGCGCGTCGGCTGGAGGTACTGGCCGATCGTGAGGATGTCCGCGCCACCGCGCTCCAGCACGTCGTCCATGAGCTGCTCGACTTCGTCGTCGCGTTCGCCGATGCCGACCATGATGCCGGTCTTCGTGACGAGGCCGTTCGCCTTGATCTGCTTCAGGACCGCGAGCGACCGCTCGTAGCGGGCCTGCGGTCGAACGGCCGGATGCATGCGGCGCACCGTCTCCAGGTTGTGGGCCAGAATCTCCGGCCGCGCGTCGATGACCGTTTGGATCGCTGCCTCGTCGCCGCAGAAGTCTCCGACGAGCACCTCGACCGACATGGACGGGCACGCCTCATGGACCCGTCGGATCGTCTCGGCCCAGATTGCGGCACCGCCATCCGGCAGCTCATCGCGGTTGACGCTCGTGATCACGACGTGCTTCAGGCCAATGAGCCGCAGCGACTCGGCGACGCGCCGTGGCTCATCGAGATCGAGCGTCGGTGGCCGCCCGGTCTTCACGTTGCAGAAGCCGCATGAGCGGGTGCAGACGTCGCCGAGAATCATGATGGTCGCCGTGCCCCGACTCCAGCACTCGCCCATGTTGGGGCAGGAGGCCTCCTGGCAGACCGTGTGGAGACGGTGCTCGTCGATGATCGACTTCAGCCGTTCGTAGCCCGCGCCGCCGGGCACTCGCGCCCGCAGCCAGTCTGGCTTCTTGCCGATCCGAAGCTGCTGGGCGGCCGCGTCGTGATTGTTGAGGACGTAGCCCGTGAGGCTCACCACCGCTGGTCCGACGGACCGAACGGTGTCGCCCCCAAGTGGCCGTGGATGCCGCGCGAGCGTCCGGGCGATCGCGGCCGGCGTCGCTGGCGCGCTGTCCAGCGGTCGGTCGGAAGTCGGTGATTGGACGGTCGGGCGATCCATACGGCAGGCCACGCAGTGTAGAGACGGCCCGCACGGCAACCAATGTGTCGACTCGCGCGCGGAGGACCAGCCCTGCCGCGATACGATCGGCTCGCTCATGCCGGCCGACGCCCCGCTCGAATCGCCTCAGACGCCTGCGACGACAGCGGAGGCGGCGAGCAGCGAGCCCAGTCCGAGAGAGCGGCGGGCATCCGCGGTCCGCAGCGACGCTCGCTGGAGCGGCGTGCCCGTCGCGGCGTCGCTTGCGCTCGTCGCGTTCGCGGTGATCTTCGGGATCTACGGCCCACGCGTCGTCGATCGGGCAACGCCGCCACTGGGCATACCCGCATGGGACCTCGGCCAAGCCGCGGCCGAGCGCCACCTCGAACGCATGATGGACGCGATCCACGGACCTGGAGCGGACAAGGTCACGGTCCCGCAGGCCGAGTCGGAACTCCGCTCGATCCTCGGCGTGCCGGTGAAACTGCCCGACGGCGAATCGCTCGGCTTTTCGATCTTCCGCCCCCGCCACGTCTCGTTGCCCGGTGCGGCTCGGGCGGCACAAGTCTTCTACGCCCGAAACGCGCTCGGCGCTCCCGACGCCGTGTCGCTCATCCTCGTTCCCGACCGCGGGCAGTACGTGGTGTTTTCGCCGTTCGGACGACCGCTCTTTCTGCCGCCGTGGGAGGTCTACCCGGTCTCGCTCCCCGAGGACGTCGGCCCGGAGGAAAGTGCTCTGCTGTGGTCCGACGGCTCGATCATCCGGGTGGTGGTCGCGCTGAGCCCAAAGACGCTCGGCGACGCCGAGCGACTGTTCTTCAACCCAGCGGTGATGAACGCCGACGCGGCCGATCAAGCCGTATCCAGCGAACCCGTGGAGGACGGGACGACTACTCCGACGGTGATCCCCGCTCGCTAGGCCCGACGAGCGCAAGATTTTTGCGGGCCGCTCCGCGGGAATCGTGCGACTCAGGTCGCGTTCGTCGGGCATCTTGCTGGAACCGCAGGCGCAGCCACGCCGATAACGACAGGCTGAAGCCTCTGCGGGCGCGTCGGTCCCGACCGCAACGGCCCGCGACATCGTGACCTCTCGGAGTACGAGCATGTCGGTTCAACGTCGGTCCATCGTCTTGGTGATGAGCTCCGTGCTCGCGGTCATGTTGGCGGGCGTCAGCTCGGCTCAAAACGCCTTGGACCCACGGCCGCGAACGCCGGCGGCTCGAAACGGCCAGTTCGGCCAGGGCGCGCAGGGAGGCAACCGGGCACAGCAATCAGGCGCACGCGGACCGGTGCAGCGCGGCGGCGGCAACGCCCTCGACCGCAACTTGCAGGTCGGCAGCGGCGGGATCAACGTCGCCAATCCGAACATCGATTTCAACTCCCGCAATCTCATCGTCACCGACAGCGTCGCCGGCGGGCGCGGCTTCCGCGGCACCGTCGGCTATCGCGCGGCTGGCGACTTCAGCGGCCAGACCGCGGGCGATTCGACGCAGAGCTTCCGCTCCGGTTCGGCGCTGTCGGGTCCGAGCTTCCTGACGAGCACCGCATTCAACGATCGCTTCTCGATCGCCCAGGGGATGGGCGTCTTCGAATATCGCCGCGACGCGACGCCGGCGATGCGCAATCCGGTCGCCGACGCGGCCGAGGGCCGCATCCGCCTCGATCGCGCCGGATCGAACCTGATGTACTTCCGCGCGATGCAGTCGGCGGTCGAGCCCAGCAGTTTCGCGCAGGGCGTCGATCGTTCGCAGCGACCGGTCGAGTACACGATCTCGAACGTCCAAGGCTTGCGCATGCGACGACTCGACGACACGATCGAGCGCACCGGTTTGCCGGTGTACGAGCAGGCACGCGCGCGGCACGACGTGATCGAGGGCACGCTATCGCCCGAGGCTGCGCGGCTGAAGTTCAAGAGCGCGATCATCGACGCCGAGGACTCGCGGCTCGATACCCAGTTCAGCGCGGAACCCCAGACGACCAAAGTCGCGCCGAACGGTTCGGCGTACGACGAGATCGTCGCGAAGATCGTGAAGCTCTACGCCGATCGCCCCGACGTGAAGATCGACGCCGATCCGCGCGCGATCGAGAAGGCGAGGAAGGATCTTGCCGAGGTTCGCGAGGCGCTCGGCGGTCCACGCGAGACGGAGACGAAGCCCGGCGAAAAACCAGCGGCGAAGCCCGGCGAGACCTCGGGAACCACGCCGGGTAGCACGCTCGGGACCCCACCGACCACCGACGAGCACGGAACCGACGCGACAAATCCGAACGGAGACGGCTCGGCCTCGCGTCGGCCATCGTCCGAGTCGAGTTCGTCGCCGACGCAACCGGAGACGCCCGAGGCGAAGCTCAAGCGCGAGGAGGCCCAGCGACGCGAGACGATTATGGAGGCGGCGCGTCGACTCAGCCACCGCACCACGGTCACCGATCTCGCGCCGGGCGATCGCGCCCGCGTCGACGAACTGGTGCGCGATGGACAGCGACAGCTCAGTGAAGGCGAGTTCTTCAAGGCCGAGCGCTCGTTCGATCAGGCGCTGCTCATCAATCCCGAGAACCCGATGCTCACCGCGGGGCTCACGCACGCGCAGCTCGGCGCGGGCCTGTACCTCTCGAGCGCGCTGTCGTTGCGCACGCTCTTCACGCGGCATCCCGAAGTCATCGACGTGCGGTACGACCGCAAGCTCCTGCCGAACGAGACGCGCCTCCGCCTGGCGGTCGAAACGCTTCGCACGCGAATCGGAAGCAAGGACGCCGACAGCTACGGCCTCACGCTTGCGTACATCGGTCATCAGCTCGGCGACCGCGCGGTGACCGAGGAAGGCCTCAAGTCGCTGACCGGCTCGCTCGAGAACGATCTGCTCCGCGACCTCTTGACGCGGCTTTGGCTCTCGACGTCCGACGCGTCGTCGCCGCCCTCCGCCCCGGAGAAGAGCGACTCGACGCCGCAGAGCGAGCCGCAGCCGAAGTAAGCCAGCGGCCGATGCGACGCTCGACGCGAGCGACGTCGCGCAGCTCGCACTCCCACACGACGAGCACGCGCCACCCGCGTCGGCGCAGCGCAGCGATCACGCGACGGTCGCGGGCGCGATTGCCGGTTCGCTTCGCCCGCCAGAACGCGGCGTTCGTCTTCGGGCTTGCCTGACCCGCGCGACACGCGTGCGCATGCCAGAAGCAACCGTGCACGAAAAGCACTGCTCGCAGACGAGGGAGGACGAGATCAGGGCTGCCGGGCAGGTCCTTGCGATACAGACGGAAGCGAAAACCCATCGCATGCACGAGCGACCGCACGCGCCGCTCGGGTCCGGTGTCACGGCCGCGGATCGACGCCATCAGGCGCGAGCGCTGCGCCTTCGTCATTCGATCCATCACGCCTCCTGACGACGCGGCAGCAATCCGCCCATCAGGGGCGCCGAGCTGCGCATGGCCACGGTGATGACCACGACGCCGACGACCACCATCGCGGCGGAGAGGAGCATCGGCAGCGTGACCGGACCGATCGTCAGGATGTCGGGATCGGGAACGCGATACTGCTCGGACACGACCCGCAGGATGCCGTACGCGACGAAGAACGTTCCGAACACCGTGCCCGGCTTGCGCGGGCGTAGCCACACGATCGCCACTGCAGCGAGCAACAGCACGCCGTCGGTGATCGCCTGAAAGAAGTTCGACGGGTAGTGCGCCGTGAGAAACGGCGACACGGCGTCAATGACCTTTTGATTGCCCGCGTAGCACGCGTCGTGCAGCGCCTCCGCGAACGACTTCGTCTCCGTGCCCGGCAGCGTCGACAACGTCGCCTTCCGCAGCACGTCGGCGCCTTGAGGTCCGATGCGCGTCCAGAAGTCGGCCTCCAGCAGTTCGGCCGGATACTTGACGCTCCACCACGGAGGATTCGCTTGCATCGGCTCGGGCAGCGGCTTGCCGATGAGTTCGCCGTTGACCCAGTTCGCCAATCGTCCGAGACCAAGCCCGATCGGCGCGACGAGACAGATCAGGTCGCCGAGATGCAGGATCGAGATCTTGTTCTGGCGGCCGAACACGATGCACGCGACGGCCACGCCGATCATGCCGCCGTGGCTCGACATTCCGCCGCGATGAATCTCCAGCAGTCCCCAGAAGGGAAACGACGACGAGAATCGCGTCAGGAGATCGGGTTCATAGAAAACGACGTGACCGACGCGCCCGCCGACGAGCAGTCCGACGATGAGCGCCGTGACGAAGTTGTCGACTTGCACCTTGGTCAGCGGCGAGCGATGCGTCGTGGACATCCATCGCAGGATCGCCCACCCGAGGAACATGCCAAGCGCGTAGGACAGCCCGTACCACCGGATGCCGAACGAATCGGTGAATCGCAGCGCGAACGGATCGCACGTGTGCAGGATCGACGCCAAGATCGGCACGCGCGGGGAGTGTACTGACCCGCGCGCCGCCGACCGCCACGGTGGGCTCGCTCGCGTTCCGTATCATCGCGCCGATGTCCGTGCTCCCCGGACCATCTGAGTTCTCGCGTCCGTCGCATCCCGGCGATCTCACGCCGCACCTTCGCCGCTTGCTCGCGGGCCACACGCTCAGCGAAGCCGAGTCCGGCGCAGCGTTCGAGGCGATCATGTCCGGGTCGGCGCATCACGCCGAGATGGGAGCGCTCCTCGCGCTCCTTGCGACGCGTCTCCCGACCGTCGACGAACTCGTCGGTGCCGCTCGCGTGATGCGCCAGCACGTCGCGCCGGTGCCGACGAAGCTCGACCCCTCGACGATCCTCGACACCGCGGGCACCGGGGGAGCGCCGAAGACGTTCAACGTCTCGACGACAGCCGCGATCGTCGCCGCGGCGAGCGGCGCGACAGTCGCGAAGCACGGCAATCGATCGCGCACCGGACGCGGTTCGGCGGAAACGCTGGAGCGGCTCGGCGTGAACGTCGACGCGCCGCCGCCGATCCAGGCGCGATCGCTCGAGACCGCAGGCGTCTGCTTCTGCTTCGCCATCCACCATCATCCCGCGGCCAAACACGCCATGCCGGTGCGCAAGACGCTCGGCTTTCCGACGATCTTCAACCTGCTCGGTCCGCTGGCGAATCCAGCGCGGGCGAGGCGCCAGATCATGGGCGTGTACGACCGCCGGTTCGTGCGACCGATCGCCGACACGCTGCATCGACTCGGCGCGGTGCGAGCGCTCGTGATGCACAGCGACGACGGCCTCGACGAGTTTTCGATCGGCGCGCCGACGCACGTGGCGGACGTGACTCCGAGCGGCGTGCGCGAGTATGACGTCGACCCGGCAGCGCTGGGGCTGCGCTGCGCGGCGCCGACGGAACTGGCTCCCGCGTCGCTCGATGCGGCGGCGGAACTCATGGCGACGGTGCTCCGAGGAGACGAGCGCGGCCCGGCGCGCGACATGACGCTCTTGAGCGCTGCCGCAGCGCTGGTCGCAGCCAACGTCGCGAGCCACCTGGACGAGGGAATCCGCGTGGCGGCGCAGTCGATCGACTTCGGCGACGCGTGGGCGACCTTCGAGCGACTCCGCGAGATCTCGCACTCGCGGTGACCGCATTCGCGGCCGCGCGCTCGAACGATCGCTCGCGCCAGAAAAAACTCTGCACTTTCGAGGGTCTCGCGAAGCGCGCGTTAGGATCCGCCGCGTCGAGAAACACACGTGGGGATTCACCAGCCAACATCGGCGGCGCGATCGTGCGCGCCGCCCGCACCGGTGCCCAGCGCGGTTCCCAGCACGGTGCCCAGCACGGTTCCCAGCGCGGCTCCGAGCACGGCTCCCAGCACGGTGCCGTTGTTCATACCGGTCGCCGGAGCCTTCACGCTCGGATGCGCCGCGCCGCTGCCATGGACCGGCGCTCCGCGCGAGGTCGCAATCGCCGCGGCCGTCGCGGCGCTCGTCCTGAGTTGCGCGCTGATCGCCGCTCGCCGCGGCACACGGCCTCGATGCGCCATGGCGAGTGTCATCGCGATCTGTGTCGCCACAGGGTTGGCGTGGCGGGTCGCACGATCGGGCGCTCCATGGACGTCGAGCGCGTCAACGGCGCCTGTCGGTTCGACGACGCTGCCGTCACCCGACGGCGCGCCGATCCTGGTCGATGACGACGGCTCGTTGGTCCGGCTTGCTGGCGTCGTCGCCGATCCGCCGCATGCGCGCCCACCGCCCGCGGAACCGGCCGTGCGATCGTTCGGCGCCGACGAATGCGAACTGACGCTCGCCGAGGCGGTCGTGGACACCGACGCCGGCACCCGGCGCGTCGAGGGAGTCGTGCGCGTCATCGTCGCGCGGGGTCGTCCGTCGTGCGATCTCGGCGACGCGATCGATGTCGTCGGGTGGCTCCACGCGGTGCGCGAGTCGACCAATCCGCGGCCACCGCGCGGAAGGAGTCGCGATCCGCTCGCCCCCGTCGGCGAGCAGTCAATCGTCGGAACCGTGCACACCGAGAGCCCGGCGCTCGTCCAAATCACGCGCCCCAGCACCGAGCGCGGGGTCGCGGCGAGATGGTGGCACCGAACCCGCCGATTCCAGCTCGACGCGCGGCAGTTCGTCGCGTCGATCGTCGACCGATCGATGCCCTCGTGGACCAGCCTCGACGCTCGGCGCCTGGTTCGCATGATGGTGCTGGGGCGCGACGACGATGGCTCGCGCGACCTCGACCGCGACTTCGCGGAGGCCGGCCTCGCGCACCTCGTCGCGATCTCCGGCTTCAACCTCGCAGTGCTTGCTGGCGCCACCGCCGGCGTGGCACGGCTCTGCCGGGCCCCGCGCGCAGTCGCCGGCACTGCGATCATCGCGATCGTGATCGCGTACGCGCTTCTCGTCGAGCCGCAGGCGCCAATCGCGCGAGCGGCGATCGTCGCGAGCCTTTCCTACGCCGCGGACTTCGCCGGTCGACGCTGGATCGGCGACGCGGTCCTCGCGTTCGCAGCTTTGGCGATCGTCGCGGTCGAACCCGCCGAAGCGTCCGCGCCAGGATTCCAGCTCACGTTCGCGTCGGTGTTGGCGCTGCGGCACCTCGCGCGTCCGCTGCACGCTCGCTGGTACGGCGACGCGGGAGACGCACCGAGCAGCGTGTTCGCCGCCATCGTGATGAGTACGCGTTCGCTCGTGTCGAGCAGCGTCGCGGTGTGGATCGCGACGGCGTCGATCGGGCTCTGGCACTTCGGTCGCGTCGCAATCGTCGGGGTTCCGCTCTCGATCATCGCGATCCCGCTGGGCACGCTCATGCTGGTTGCGGTGTATGCGGGGACGGCCATTGGACTCGTCGTGCACGCGATCCTCACCGCGGCTCCGAGCGTCGCCGACGCCGCGGTCGCATGGTCCGCCATGCTGCCGGCGTCCATCGCCGCCGCGTGCGCCGAGGCGCTGGTCCGCATCACGCGTCTGGCGCACGTCGTTCCGTTCGGCTCGGTCTCGCTGGTCTCACCGGACCTCTGGTGGACGTTTCTCTCGATCGGACTGGCGTCGTGCTGGTGTCGCGCGGGAACCCGGCGCTCGGCCACGGTTGCCCTCGCGGGACTCGTGATCTGCTGGGTACCGCTCGCCTTCGCGACGATCGCACCGCCGCAGCGCGGTCGCCTCGAGGTGCGCATGCTGTCCGTCGGCGACGGCTCGTGCTACCTCATCACGAGCGGCGAGTCTGCGGTGGTCTTCGACGCAGGATCGAGCGCGACGCGACAGGTCGCCGACGCGATCCTCCGGCCAGCGCTCGACGAGGCCCGCGTGCGCCGACTCGACGCGGTCGTGATCAGTCACCCCGATCTCGACCACTACTCGGCCGTCGCGCGACTTCTCGGCGGGTGGGATGTCGGCACGGTCATCGTGAGCGATCGTTTCCTCCGCGCCGCTCGCAGCACCTCTGACGCCTTTTCTTGGGCGAGTCCGCGCGCTGTCATCGCGGCGGCGGAGGCCCGCAAGATACCGGTCGAAGTCGTGCATGCCGGCGACGAACGCTGTTTCGGACACGCGACCTGGCGGTGGCTCAATCCGCCGGCTGTCGACCGCTACCGACGCGACAACGACAGCTCGCACGTCATCCGCATCACGTGCCCGACTTCGGTCGGCGAGTCCGTGGTCATGCTGACGGGCGACGTCGAAACCGACGGCATCGAGCAGGTCCTCGGCGCCGACGTCGACCTCCGATGCGACCTCCTCGAACTCCCGCACCACGGCTCGTTTCGGCCCGCCGTGGGTCCGCTCCTCGAACATGCTTCGGCGGGCGTCCTGATGCAGTCGACCGGTCCGCGACGGTTGCGCCGCGATCGACTCGCCGAGATCACCGCCAGCTCGATGCGCTGCATCACCGCTCGCGACGGCGCGTGTCGATTCGCCGTCGATGCCGACGGCACCTGGCGGGCCTGGCGGTGGGCTTCGGACGCATGGTTGCCGCGCGGCCGATTCGATCCGTCGAGACGCGATCGTTCGCCCCGCAAGCGGGCTCCCGCGAAGTTCGTCACCGGTCCGAGATGGCGACTGCCGCGCGCTTCACGTCCGCGGACCATATCACTGGGCCGGCACCACGATGAACGCGTATCGCATGCGAATCGCATCCGCGACCGGACCGCGCTCCCCTTCCGTCACTTCGATCTCCATGCGGCGCGAGGTCAGTGGCACATGCAACCAGGTCGGCGGCGTCCTGGCGTCGATCGCAATTCGAAGCGCCTCACGATCGCCGTCTCGGAACACCACTTCGCACGCGGTCCACCGGGCATCCGGCGCCGCCGGCGCGATCTCGGCGAGGAACATGCAGTCGGTCGTGGGAAGGTCGTAGTCGACCGCGAGCGGACCGTCCAGGGTCACCGCCGCGCCGTCGAGCGGCCAACGACCCAGAGCGACTTCCGGCGGCGTTACCGCGAACCGTGGCGTCGGTCCGGAGGCCCGCACCGACGTGGGAGCGAGTTCCGCCAGCGGAAGAAGTCGCGCCGGTCGGGGCGCGAAGCCGCGGATCGTGTCGACGTCGACCGTCGGCGCCTGCGTGGCGTCGCCGGGTCGGCCCACGCGCTGAATCGCAACGACGTCCGCGACCGGCGTCTCCTGCGGCACTGCGTCGACGATCGTCCCGTCGGCAAACCACAGTCGCGGGGCGACCGGCGCGACCGGCACTGCGATCAGCGAGATCGACGCGACGCGCGAAAGCGGAATGCGAGTTTCGCCGCTCGCGGCAGGCCGCGGCGTCGTCGCTTGTGGCCGAGCGTCGGTGCCGCCGGATGTCGTTCCAGCCGCGGACGAACTGGCTGGCACCGACGAACCAGCGGGCGCTGATGAGCCGACCGACGTCGCACTTGGAGACCCAGCGCCGGTCGCTGCAGTGTTCGGCGCCGGCGAGCTCGACGCTGGCGTCCCTGATGCCGGCGCGCCTGTCGCCGGAGTGCTCGAGAGTGGCGCGGTCGATCGCTCGATCGCGACCTCGCTTCCTACCGCGGTCACGATGCCTTCGACGCGATCGCCGTTGGCGAGGAGGACGACATCCTGCGACAACGATCCTGCCGTCGCGTTGCGGGATCCTGCGTTGCGCCCGGTGGACGCCGCTCCATCGCCGCCTCCGTCGTCAGCGGCAGCCGTCGGCTGCAGCACGATCGTCTGCACATGTTCTAGCTCGACCGCGATCTCGCCCAGCCACGGGTGCATCCAACTGAGCGAGTCGCCGCTTGGACGCGGCTCGCCGGGGAACCGCTGTCCATCATCTCGGAGGAGTGCGGCGCCGCCGCGTCGCGAGCCACCGCTACCACGTTGACCGGTCGAGTGCGACGACACCGACTCAATCGTGCCGTCGGACAGGATGGCGAGACACCGGGCGAGCGGGATTTTGGCAGGCTTGGGCTTGTCCCGCGCCGCCTCGCCAGCGTTCGCGTCGCGGGCTGCGCTCGAAGGCGCCGGCCACAACCAAAGGTCGTCGCCGGCGACAGCGAACCGAGCGATCGGTTCACGGATCCCATCGACATCGACAACCCAGAAGTGGACGGGCGGTCGTTTGCTCTTCAGCAGGTCGCCGAGCGCCTTGTTCGGGTCGAGCGCCTGCTGTCCCCGCTGCGGCACCGCTGGTCGCGCGGGAAATCGCCCCGGGTCGAGCGGCACCGGGGCAAGTTGCGCTCGCAACGGCTCCGCCGGCGCGCCAGGCGCGGCGACGTCTCGCTCGCGCACATCACGCGGCGCGACGCCCCGATCCCCATCGGCCGTCTCCGCGTCGGCGAACGCGACACCAGCGACGCCGGGCGTGAGACTCACGAGGAGCGCCACAGCCGGCTGCGCAAGGAAGGTCAATCGTGAGCTCATACCAATTCGAGCGCTCTGTAGCGCCCTCCGGGCGCACAGTCGCTCTGGCCATCTCGCCGTCTTGTGAGATCGTGGAGCGCGTGGAGCAAATACGATCCGTATCAGCGTCGTCCGCATCATGGAGCGTGAGTTTTCGCTTCGAAGCACCACCGAGCGTACCTGCCGCCTCGGCCGCGTGCAGCGCCGGCGCCGATCACGCGCCACCGGATCTGAACGGTTCGCCCTCGCTCGCGAGAAGCGACAGCGGCGCGATGACCGGATCGCCGGAGAGGTAGGTGAAGAGCCGCAGGACCTCGCCGCCTCGCAGCGGAAGCGATCGCATCTCCTCGAGCGTGAACCACGCGGCCCGGAGCGATTCGGCGTCGGCAACCCGTTTCGGCGGCGTGTCGTCGACCGGGTGCGCCAGAAGAATCACGCGGAGCCGCGCGGTGCCGTCAGGCCGCGGCGCATGCTCGACCCGCACCAGCCCGTGCGGCTCGACCGCGATGCCCGCTTCTTCGAGCGTCTCGCGCTTCGCTGCGGCGACGATGCTCTCGCCGGGCTCTACTCGTCCCGCGGGCAGAAACCAGAGCTGCTCCGCTTTCGCTTCGTGAACGAGAAGCCAGCGGTGGCCGAGTCGGACCGCGACGAGCACGAAGCACCACGTTGGGATCGGATCCCGCGCCATCTCGCCTCCGCGTAGTCCCGCCCCGTGCGGGCCCGACAGATCCGGGGCGCGTGCGCCGCGCGCCGCGTGTCACTTCTGGAAGATCGGCAGATACCGCTTCGGCATCTGCGCGATGATCAGCGCCATCGCGGTGCCGTAGGCCTCGCCCGCCTGATGGTCGGTCCACGAACCGTTTGCCTCTTGGCGGGCGATCAGCTCGCCGCGGATGGCGGGCCACCACTTCTGCCAGCGCTCGCCGCCAGCGAGGTACATCGCCTGCACCGCGTAGTAGTGCCCGTAGAAGTAGTGCGCCATCCCGAGCGGTCCGCCGTTGCCCGTCGGCATCGCCGACTGCATCAGGTAGTCGAGCCCGCGATCAATCGCGTCGTCCTTGTAGACGCCCGCGTAGAACAGGCTCGCGACGCCGGCCGCCGTTCGCGGCCACGCGCTGCCACCGGTGTCCTTCATGTAGCGGAATCCGCCGTCCGCATTCTGACAATCGCGCACATAGCGCACCGCGGCGTCGATCGTCTCCTTCGGCACCTTGATGCCGGCGTTGCGGGCGCTCCGGAGCGCCATGATCTGGCAGATCGTCACGCTCACGTCCGCGTCGTACGGCACCGGGTTGTAGCGCCAGCCGCCTTCGTCGTTCTGGCTGTTGACGATCAACTGCACCGCTCGCGTCAACGCGTCGCGCACCCGCTCGTCGTCCGGGTTCATCCCGTAGATCTCGCCCAAGAAGAGCGCCGCGAAGCCATGCCCGTACATCGGACCGTGCGTCGATTCGGCCGCGAGCAGTCCCGTCTCGGTTGCGTGCTGCAGCACGAACTCGAGTGCCTTCGCGACCACGTCGCCGTACTTGCCTCGACCGGGCAGGTGCCCGTCGGCCATGAACGCGAGCGCACACAGGCCGGTGATACCGACGTGCCTCCCGTACTTGCCGCGTCCGAACGACCCGTCCGTGTTCTGAATGCTCTTCAGGTACTCAAGCCCCTTGGCCACCGCGGCCTCGAGCTCGGGCGTCATCTCCCCGACGGTCGGGTTGTTTTGCGCGCTGGTCGACAGGCGATCGATGTCGTCGGGCCGCCGTGGCGACGCGTCTTTCGCCGGCGTAGCGGGCTGGGTCGGCGGCGGCGCAACGGGCGGCGGCGCAGCCGGAACCTGCGCCGGCTGCTCTTGTCGCGGAGCAACCGCCGTTGTCGCGCTGCCGCTGGCCAGCGCGGCGATCAGGAGACCGACGGCGACGGTCACTTCGACGCGTCCTCCGCCATCCGACGGTAGTACTCCTCGGTCATCCGCTGATAGAGCGACGCGATCCGATCGCGCGAACCCTGTCGAATCAACTCGCGCACGCGCTCCGGCAACTTGCCCCACTCGGCGCGCGACTCGTCAAAGACGACGTTGTGGTCGGTCGGATCGACCGGTGCAGGCTCCGCGCCCGCGGCCGTCGCGCCCCGCGAGCTGCCCGGCTTCTTCGCCTCCTGCGCCTTCGACTTCGAATCACCTGGCTTGTTGCACTGCGAGTCGCTCGGCTGCGGGTTGTTGCACTGGCCCGAACTCTGGCTCTTGCACTGGCCCTTCTTGCAGCGCTTCTTCGCCTCGTCGATGAGCGTGTCGAGCTTCGCAATGACGTCCTGCTGCACGCGCTGCGTGCCTAACCCGTAGTCGGTTTCCTTCGACAGTCGATCGGCGCTCACGCGCATGCCACCGAGCGCCTGCCGCATGAGATCCTCGAGGGCCTTCTCGTCGAGCGCCTTCTCGACGCGATCGTGCGCCTTATCGAGGGCCGGCACCGCGTCGTTCGCGCCCTTCGCGGCATCGCGGTCGCCCGCGCTGCCGCCGGGAATGCCAAGCACGTCGTCGAGCGACTTCGGGGCGTCCTTCGCGGGCGCTTCCGGCTTCTTCTGAACGTCGGCCTGCTTCTCCGGCGCCGACGGCGGCGTCGGCGCGGTCTGGCCGAGCGCGACCGACGCCGCACACCCGATCATCGCGGCCATCCAAGTCGCTCGAAGCTCGCTACGAAGATCCATGCGAAGACCTCCTCCATTCGACCTCGGCTCGCGCCGAAGCGTCGATCGTTCCGACTGATGCTACCGGTGACCGCACGCGTAGCCGCCACCGCAATCATCGAATTCACCTTCGTGCGGAAGATCGTCCTTCCTCATGATTCGACCCGCGCTCCGAGTCGGTGCCAGGGAATTCGGGTGTTCCGGCCGACGAACCCGCGCCGTCGCCACCTTCCTTCGGTCCGTCGTCGGGCTTTTGGCCATCAGGCGGGGCGTCGGACGGGTTCTCGGGCTGCGGCGGCGTGACGCCCGGAGGCATCGACATCTTCTGGATGAACTTCTCGAGGAGCGCGCTCAGCCGGTCCTGCAGCTTCGCGAGTGCCGCCACCTCCGCGTCGGCCGCCGGCGACGCACTGCCTTCGGCGCGTTCGCGATCGAGCCGCTTCGTCCGTTCGAACACCTGCACCTGCATGCCCCGAAGGAGCTTTAGTTCGGCGACCGGCGGGAGCTTCGAGTCCTGATTCTGTCCCTGCCCGCTGCCGCCGTTGTTGCCTTGGTTGCCGCCGCCCTGATTCTCCTGGAACGGGTTGTCGTCGGGGGATTCCTGCGCGAGGCTCGTCATGAGCTGCTCGATCGCATCGGCAACCTGCGTCTGCACTCCGACGGTGCCGTCGCTCAGGTCGCCGTCGCCCAGCCGCTGACTCGCTTGCGATGCCCAATCGGCGACGAGCGCGTGGGTCTCGACGAAGATCGGCGACTCCTTCAGCTCGGCGTGCTCGTCGATCATCGACTGCATCGACCCCCCGATCTCGCCCTCGGCGATCGACAGCCGACGGCTCTCGATCAGCCCGCGCCGATCGAGCTTCGCGCCCGGGTTCTTTGGTCGCGCGACCAGCGTCGCGTCGCGCACGCCGAGCTGCTTCTCGAGCAACTGTCGATACGCGGCGATGAGTTCCTGCAGCTTCTTCGCCTGCTCGCGCTGCTCGCTCTGTTGGCGGGCCTGCTTCGCCGCCTCGAGCGCTTCCTGCAGGAGCGCGAGCCCGCGCTCCTCGGCCGACTGCGCGTCGGGCATGCGCGCCGGCTTCGCTCGCAGGAATCCGACCGCTCCTCCGTGGCTGTCCGCGGCGCGATCCAGCGTGCGGGCGATCCGGCTCGCCTCGCTGCCGGCGGCGCGGGCCTCGCCAGCGACGGCCTGCGTGTTCTGCGCCAGCTTCGCCATCGCGCGACTCCGCTCGGAAAGCCCTTCCTCATCGTCAGGACCGGCGACGCGCGACAGCGCGATCAGCTCGTCTTCATTGATCTTGACCAAGCGCTCGATGCTCCGCTCGAGACTCTCGAGCGCTCGGCGCAACTCTTCGGCCCGCGCCTTCCGGACATCGTCGAGTCCGCGCCGCATGCGATCGAGGGCGTCCTTCGCCGCCTGTTGCGACGCCTGCGCCTGCTGCATGCGGTTGTTCTGCACCTCGTCGCCGGCCTGTTCGAGGTTCCGCTGAAGTCGCTTCTCCTCGCCGGCCTTCGCCGCCTCGCGCATCGCCTCCGCGCGACTCTTGTCGACGCGATCGACCGCCGCGGCCCGATTGCGTAACTCGTCGATCAGATCCTGCGCGGCGCGAGCCGCGTCGCGCTGCCCGTCGGCGATCGACTCGAGCTCGTTGCGGTCGTCCTCGCGCAGGTCCTCGGGCTTCTGTCCGACGGTGCGCTCGCCGACCTTCGCCGTGCGGTTCGACAGCTTCTCGACGACCTCGCGCAGGCGCTCGATCTCGCGGCCCATGGCCCACGAGTCCTCGTCGCGATCGAGCAGCTTGATGAGATCCTCGAGGTCGTTGCGGACGTCCTCCTGCGCGGTCACCGTTTCGGCGGCGGCTTGCTTCTGCGCGTCGTCGGACTCGGCGCTCGGCGGCTTGGTCTGCGCTTCGCGCTTGCGCTGCATCGCCTCGCTCGCGCGGGACGAGCCCCGCCCGGCGCTCTCGAGCAGGTCCTGGGATTGCGCCAGCGTCGCGGCGAGATCCTCGTCGTTCAGGCGGTTTCGCGTTGCCCGCGCCGCCAGCTCCTGCACGGCCTGCGTCGCGGAGCGCAGCCGCTCCGAGACCTGCGCCTGCGATCGCTCGAGCGCCGGATCGAACCGGCCGTTGTGCGCCGCGGCCGAGAGTTCCGCCTGCTGCGTGTCGAGTCGGACCGCGGAACGGCGCACCGACGCGAGCTGGCTCCGCAACTGCTTGCCGAGCTCGACTTCGCTGATGATCCGAATCGTGCGCGGAGCGCTGGTGACTCGCTCGTGCCGCTGGCCGTTGAGGTCGAAGCGATCCTCGGCGACGGCGTTCAGCGTGAGCACGTCGCCGGGGGCCACGCCAAGGGACTCGAGCTCGAGCGATTCGCTGCGCCGTTCGAGCTGCGACGTCGAGTCGACGATCGTCTCCTTCGCGGCCTTCGCCACGCCCTTGCCGCCCTCTTGGCGCGCGACGACGAGTCCGGCGCGGGAGAGTCCGACGTCGTCGCGGGCCTCGATCGACGCGCTGATCACCGCGGTCGGCAGCACGCTTTCGTCCGCCGCAGGTTCGATGACCGCGCAGGTCGGCGGTCGATCCTCGACGGCTTCGATGCGATAGCGCGTCTCGTCCACGGCGCGAATGCCCAGCGAGTCCTCGAGCGTGACGAGCAGTTCGCGCGGGCCGGTCACCGTCCATTCCAACGTCCATCGAGACGCGTCCGCCGCGTCGACCTCGAGCGACACGTCCGACGCCGGAGCGCCGCCCAGCATGCGCGACTTCCACGCGTCGAGCGGCGGCTCGATGGCGAGCGGCTTGTTCAGGGTCAGGGCCAGCGTCGCCGTGGATCCGACGAGCGCTGGATCGCGCAGCGTCGCCTTCTCGTTGGTGCCGTCGCCGAGATCGACGACGCGCGGCTCCGTGGTCGCCCTTGCATATTCCGGCGGCTGAATGGTCAGCGTCGCGCCGGTGACCGCCGGCGGCAGCACCATCGCGATCGACTCGACGGGCGACTCGTGGTCGGAGCTCGCGAAGCGCAGGTCGACGGATTCGATCCCGACGTCGGCCTCGAGCACGCGCTCGTATCGCCCGTCGGATTGCCGCGTGAGCACGAGCCGATCGTCGGCCGAGCTGCCGTCGTCGCGATGCACGGTCACGAGCGCCGAGACGCGCTCGTCGGGAGCGTCGCCCTGCGTGAGCCGCGCGGTAAGTACGAGCGGCTGTCCCTTCGCGTGGTGCTTCACGCCGCCCATGAGCGAGTCGACGTGCGTGCGGGCCGGCCACTCAGCGCCGACGAACGGCGCGAAGAGCCGCGTCGCGCCGATCCGGGCATGCGCCGGCAGGACCAGTGCGATGAGCGCGACGATCGCGATCGTCGCGAACGCCGTCGAGAGTTCGGCGAACGATCGCTGCGGAGCGAGCCAGGAGCGGATCGATTCGCCCGAGAGGCGCGCCGCCAGATCCGCGACGCTTCGCGCTGCCAAGGCGCTGTCGCGATCGGCGCCGGCCAGCGCGAATTCGATGCCCGACGCGAGTCGACCTCGCAGTCCGGGAGACGATCGCTCGATGCGCAGCGCGAGCTGCGTCGGCGTGGGCCTGAAGCGCAGCGCGGGTCCGATCAGGCGATACGACGCGATCGTGAAGACCACCGCGCCGAGGAGGAGCACGATCGCGCGGAACGGCGCGGGGAACCGGAAGATCCAATCGAGCGTGACGGCGATCGCGGCGCAACCGATCGCGGCGGCGAGAAGTCCGATGACGCGCCGGGACAGGATCAGAAGGCGCGCGCGGCGGCCAAGCCGCTCGAGGTCGCGAATCGCCTCCTGTAGTGTTCCGCTCGACGCTCCAACACTCATCGGTAGCTCCGTGGTTCCATCGGGCGTCACCCGATCGGGCCTAGGCCAGTCTCATCCATCGTCGTCCCAGCCATTCCGTCGTCGCAAGCACGATGATCAGAATCAGCGCGAGCGGCGAGTCCCACATCGACTTCAACGTCGCGTGCTCGGTCACGATGCTCCGCTTCGGCAAAAGCTCCGGCAGACGCGCGAGATCGTCGAGCCCGAGCACCTGCCCGCCGGTGTCCTCGGCGAGCTGCTTGAGGAGCTCGTGGTCCGCGGCTGCCTTTCGCAACTCCTCGTCGGGCCGATCGCACTCGAAGGTGGTCTCCGTCCCGTTCGCCGATCCCGAAGCGATGCGCACGGTGTGACGTCCGACGTCCTCCGGCGCGATCGACGTCGCGAACTCGCCGGGACGTCCGGTGCGCGTGAGCTCGACCTCGGACGTGCGGACGCCGTCGGGTCCGACGATCCGCGCCGCGACAGCGTTCTCGCCGCGGTCGGCGATGCGCGCGTCGTTCAACACCAACTCCACGCGCGCCGACTGACCGAGCTGCACCCTGCCCGGCACGACGCGCAGACTCGCGGCGTCGCCACCGCCCGCGAGCGCTTCACGCCCCAGCATGCGAACGAGCGGCAACCACACCTGTTCGGTATAGCGCTCGCCGCGTCCGTAGCGCCATCGCCAGATCTCGTCGGTCGCGACGTAGACAATCTCGCCCGCGCCGTACTTCATCGCGATCATCAGCGGTACGTCCGCCGCGCTTGCGCCTTCGCCGGGCACCGCGACGCCCGTGGCGAGCGTCTCCGCCGTCGGCTTCAGTTGTTCCGGCGGCACGTTCTGCGCCCACTCGAGTCGCGACCAGCCGACCTTCGGATCGGCGAGTTCCTGCGGCCACTGATCGCTGCTGCCTTCCTCGCCGAGCTTCAGCAGTCCGAGCTTCGACGCGGCAGGCGCCGCGATCATGTTCACCGGGGCGCCGACGGGCGAGAGCGCCAACGGCGGCCGCATCGGCAGGAGCTCCGCGAGCGCCGAGCCTTCCCAAGTCTTCGGCGTCGCCCGCTCGCCGCCGAGCCACAAAAGGCCGGTGCCGCGCTGTGCGACCAAGTCGCGAATGGCCTCGAGCTGTTCGGGCGTGAAGTAGCCCGAAGGGACGTCGCCGATGATGATGAGGTCGAAGAGCGCGAACTCCTCCTGCGTGCGCGGCAGTCGCGCGATCGGCATCGTGCCTTCCTGCGCGAAGTCGCGATCGGCCGAGAGGAGCAGGATCGAGCTTTCGATCGTCGCCTCGCGCACGAGCAGGTTCTTCAGGTACCGGTACTCCCATCGCGGATATCCGTCGACGTAAAGCACGCGGAGCGGACGATCGACGAGCTCGATGCGCGTCTCGCGCTGATTGTTCTCCGCGACGAGATCCGACGGACCGGCGTCGAGTTCGACGCGCCAGTCGCGGGCGCCGGCGGCGTCGGTCTTCGCGAGCAGCGTGACGGTCCTCGTCGTCTCGCCTTCGTCGAACGCGGGAACGTCGACCGACGCGATCGTCGCGCCGGTCGCGAGGTCGACCAGTCGCACCGTCGCCTTCTCCGTCGCTACCTCGGGATTCGGCCGTTCAATCTCGACTTCGAGCGGTACCTGATCGCGCACGAACGCACGCTTGGGCGCGTCGACCTTGGCGATCGCGAGGTCGCCGCGCGGTTGGCTCGAACCCAGCGGCACGACGAACACGCGGGCCGCGGCGGCTTGCAGTCGTCGCACCGTCGCACGACTCGGCGGCGCGCTGGTTCGACCGTCGCTGAAGACGACGATGCCGGCCACCGGCCGCGCCGCCGCTCGCTGCATCGCCTGCGTGAGCGCGTCGTCAAGTCGCGTTCGGTCGCCCGACGGCTCGCCGAGCGCGATCGGTTCCGCACCGCCGGGCGCCAGATCGAACGCGCCGCCGGCGAACCCGAGCCATACGAGCTGCCGTTCCTTCGCCAGTCGCTCCCACGTTGCCTTCGCGGCGCGAACGCCGTCGCGCAACGTGGTCTCGCGCTCGAGCGGCGCGGTCACTGAACCGGCGTCGCGGATCGTCATGCTTCGGCTGCGGTCGGCCAGCACCATGACCCAGTCCGCTTCCACGGTCTCGCGCGCAACGCGCAGCGCCGGACCGGCGAGCAGCACCGCGAGAAACACCAGCAAGAGCGCGCGGATGCCGCCGAGCGCGACCCGACCCGCGATCGCGCCGCGGAGTCGCGCGTAGCTCCACCACGCGACGACGCCGCATCCGCACAGCACGAGGAACCACGCCCAACCGGGAATCGGCGTCTCGAAGACCAGGCGCGTCGACGATGCGTCCGACGGGATGCCGTCGACGCCGAGCAGCCATCGGAGCAGCGGGCTGCTCACGCTGCGGCCTCCGGACGATCGCCGGTCATGCCGCCGAGCGCGGTCGGCGTGACGCCGACGTCGCGCGTCGCGCCGCGCACGACGGCGGCGTGCGAGAAGAGCCGCGCCATCGCCGACTCGACGATCGCGAGCGCGGCGACGATAGCCAGGATCCAGAAGCCGACGCCGAGCCCCTGCGGGCCGCCGCTCAGTTGCGCGAGGATCGCGCCCGATTCGACAAACGTCGCGGTGCCGGCGCCACCGAGCCATTCGGCGATCGATTCGCTCGACTGCGGCGTGGTTCGCGTCGCGAGCAGATCGACGTTCGCCGCGACACCGCCCACCGCGCGGCCGGAGGCGTCGACCGCGGTCCAGACGCCCGGCGTCGTCAACGGCCCGCTGGCCGCGCCGGTCGACGGGTCGACACCAACGCGCGTGCCCGTCGATGCGACGAATTCAACCGCGTCGCGCGGCGCTGGCGGCTTGTCGCCGACCGCGACGCGGCTGCCGTATCCGATGCGCACGAGCGATCGTCGAACGAGCTCCTGCGCGAACGGAACCATGAGCGGCTTCACCGGCAGGTTCGTCCACGAGAGTTCGGGCGCGGCCGTCAGGAGCGCGACGAGACCATGCGACGGGACGTTGCCGCTCGACGCCGGCGTGCCGATGAGAAGGAACGGCGAGCCGTCGCCGAGGACGAGCGCGACGTCCGACGGCGCCGCGCCGCGCACTTCGACGCGACGCTGCACTTCGACCGGGCGAAGCAGGTCCTGAAGCTCGGCGTCGACCGCGCTGAAGAGTCCGCTCTGGGGTTGCTCGGCGGCGAATCCGAGCGGTTGTGCGAGCGCTGGCGCGTCCGACGCCATCTGCCACGGGAAGCCGAACGTCGCGGCGAATCGCTCGATCCACGCTTGCGAATCGGTCTCGGCCGACGGCATGAGGACGAGCAGTCCGCCGCGATCGGTGAACGTTCGCAGCGTCGGCCACGCGTCGTTCGCCAACGTCTCGGGTCGCGGCACGAAGAGGACGTCGATGTCGCGCAGCGAGCGGGCGTCGACCGCTGCCGGTTCGATCTCGCTGACCTCGAGCCCGGGTTGATCGACCGGCGCGAGCGCGCGGGTGAGCCAGCGCGAAGCGGGCACCTGCTCGAGATCGGCGCCGGCGCCGAAGCTGCGTCGCGCGATGATGCCGACGCGCGTCGCGGAGCGAGCGTCGAAGTTCACGTATCGCACGTCGTCGAGCGGCATGCGATCGTCGTCGATGCGCGCGATGATGCGGCCTACGCTCACGGCGGCGCCGCCGTTCAACGGGCGCGTGACGAACTCGACGCGGGCACTGGCTTGGCCAGCGTCGAACCTCGCTTGCTTCGATGCCACGGGTGCGATGCCATCGCCGTCGATCGCGACTCGAACGGCTTGCGGCGGATTCGTGCCGCCGCTGCGATCCAAGCGCACGGCCACGGTGATCGAGTCGTCATCGATCGAGCGCTGCGGTTCGACCGAGGCAACGATCACGTTGGCGACGTCATCGTCCACGGGCGTTCGGGCGAGGAGCCGCGGCGCGCTGCCGCCGCTTGTCGGCGCTGCCGGGCGCGGCAGCGACGGATCGAGCGATCCAAGCCGAAACTCGCTGAGTACGACGATGTCGCGCTCGGCGTCGCTCGGTCCGCCACCGGTCTGACCGGCGATGGCGAGCGCGGTGCCGAGTTCGGTCGCCGCAGCGCTCGGTTCCAGCGATTCGATCGCGCGGGCCACCGCTTCGCGATCGCTCGTGGCCGGGGCGACGAGCGACCGCGCCGGCTTCGACGCCAGCACCACCGCGACGGCGTCGCCCGGTTGCAGCCCGCGGGCCAGCGTCGCCGCCTCGTCGCGCAATCGCTCGAAGGCGCTCGAGTGCGAATCGCTGGCGTTCGTGCGGGCCGCCGACGCGGCGCCGTCGTCGAGCACGATCGTGACGACGCGATGTCCGCCGCCGATCGCGCCAATCGCTTCCAGCGTCGGCTTCGCCAGCGCCGCGCCGGCGAGACCGAAGAGCAGACAGCGAGCCGCCAAGAGCAACAACTGCTCGAGCCGCAGGCGACGTTCCTGTCGTCGCAGCGCCGCGAGCAGGATGTCCATCGCGGCCCACGCCATCGGCGGACGCCGACGTCGGAACAACAGGTGAATGAGCACCGGAATCGCCGCGGCGGCGAGCCCGGCGACCAGCAGGCTGGTGTGCGCGAACGTCACGCGCGCACCTCGCGTTCGACGGGCTCGATCGATCGCGGCTGCGTCATCCGGTACGACTCCTGCGTGCCAGCGCTTCGCGCCGCGCGAGAAGCGCCGCGAGCATTGGTCCAGTCGACTCGTGTGCGTCCATCCGCTGATAGTCGAAGCCGAACCCGCGCGCGGTCTTCTCGATCTCGTCGAGGCGCTCGCGCAGCGCGGCGAGATACGCGGCGCGGATCGCCGGCGGATCGACGGGAACGCGGCCCTCTCCTTCGAGTCCGTCGAACGGCGCGGGGTCGGTGAGCTCGAATCGCATCTCCTGGCGATCGAGCACCTGGAGCAGGATCACGTCGTGATGCCGGTGGCGGAAGCGAGCCAGCGCGTCGCGAATCTGCGCCGTCGGCATGAGGAAGTCGCTCACGATGACGATCAGCGCGCGATTGAGCACCTTGGCCAACACCTGCTCCGCGACCTTTGGCAGGTTTGCCTTGCCGTCGACTGGCTCGACCGACAACGACTGCACGATGACGCGCCACTGGTCGCGGGCGTTCGAGCGCTTGATCGACGTTCGCAGTTCTTCGGCGAACGTCGCGACGCCGACGCGGTCGCGCTGCTGCAGGCAGAGATAGGCGAGCGCCACCGCGGTCGCAGTGGCGTGATCGAACTTCGTCCACGCGGCGCTCTTCTTGCTCGCGGCGGTTCCGCCCCAGCCCGACTTCACGCCGAGTGTTCCGAAGCGCATCGACGCGCTCGAGTCAACGAGCACCACGACGTCGAGATTCGTCTCCTGAACGTAACGCTTGAGGTAGAGCTTGTCGGAGCGGCCGAACACCTTCCAGTCGATGTGGCGCACCGGATCGCCCTTGACGTATTGGCGATGCTCGGCGAACTCGACCGCGAGCCCTTGATACGGCGAGCGGTGCATGCCGCTCATCACGCCTTCGACGATCATCTTGGCCCGCAGCTCGAACGGCGCGAGTTGCGCGAGGGTTTCGGGCGCGAGGTACTCCTCGGCGCGCATGCGCGGCGCGGGAGACGCTGGCTTGGGGTTCGTCGCGTCGGCCACCGCGAGCTCCTTCGTGCGTCAGCGGCGCAGCACCGTGTTCATTTCCCGTTCCATCGCCGGATCGGCGCGATCGACGGGGAGTTGCTCGAGGAGCGAGTGAATCACGGCGTCGGTCGTTATCCCGTCGGCCTCGGCGTTGAAGTTCGTGATGATGCGATGACGCATGACCGGCAGCGCCACCGACTGCACGTGCTCGGGCATCACGTGCGTCGCGCCGCCAAGGATCGCCTTCGCCTTCGCGGCGAGCACGAGGAATTGACTCGCGCGGGGGCCGGCGCCCCACGACAGGTAGTCGCGAACGATCTTCGGCCGCTCCCCTTCGTCGCGCACGCGCGTCGCCCGCACGAGGCGCAGCGCATAGCGGATCACGTGATCGGCGACGGGGATCTGCCGCACGAGGTCCTGGATGCGCAGGCAGTCCTCGCCGGTGAGAACGCGCGCCGGTTCGACCGATCGCACCGATGTCGTCTGCCGAACGATCTCGAGTTCCTCGGCCTCGCTCGGGTACTTCACGCGGATGTTGAACATGAAGCGATCGAGCTGCGCCTCGGGCAACGGATACGTGCCTTCCTGTTCGATCGGATTCTGCGTCGCCAGCACGAAGAACGGCTTGGGCAGCCGGTGCATCACGCCGCCGACGGTGACCTGTCGCTCTTGCATCGACTCGAGGAGCGCCGCCTGCGTCTTCGGCGGCGTGCGGTTGATCTCGTCGGCGAGGACGACGTTGGCGAAGATCGGCCCCTTCACGAAACGCAGCTCGCGGGCGCCGGTCGCCTTGTCCTCTTCGATCACCTCGGTCCCGGTCATGTCCGACGGCATGAGGTCGGGAGTGAACTGGATGCGCGAGAAGCCGAGCGAAAGCGTCTTCGCCAAGGTCGAGACCATGAGCGTCTTCGCCAGACCGGGAACGCCCTCGATCAGCGCGTGCCCTCCGCAGAAGAGTGCGACGAGCGCTTGCTCCAGGACGTCGTCCTGCCCGACGATCACCTTGTGGACTTCGGTCTTGATTCGCTCGAAGGCGCGCTGGACCTCAGCGACCGCCTCCGGAGAGGATGTTCCCGCGAGCGATGCACCTGAGGGATCCGAACCGCGAGCCTCTGTCATGCGATCTCCTTCGAGCGATGCCAACACTCTCGCGCTGCGCTCGAGGCGCAACTCCGGACGCGGGGCAAGTATAAGGATCGGCTCGTTGAGTTCTTCAAATGCCGGAACTCCCTGAAGTCGAACATCTTCGGCGCACGCTCGAACCACACCTGCTTGGCGCTTCGATCGAGCGCGCCGAGTTGCGCCGGCGAGACGTACTCGACTCGTCAGCGTTCGAGCGTCGCGTCGGCGCCGCCGAAGCACTCTTGGTCGGCGTGCGCGTGGTCGCGCTTCACCGACGAGGCAAGCAGCTTGCGATCGTCGGCCACGACGGTCGCACGCTCTGTGTACACCTCGGGATGTCCGGTCAGGTTGCAGTGGAGACCGATGCGAAGGTCGTTCCGTCCACGCATCAGCACGCTCGGTGGTGGTTGCGGCGCGAAGGCGGCTCGCCGGCTCGGATGGTGTTCCGGGATCCGCGCCGCTTCGGCGGACTCTGGGCGTTACCGAATCTTGACGCCTTGGACACACGATGGAACGCGCTTGGACCCGATGCGCTCGGGGTGACAGCCGACCACCTGCGTGCGATCGCGGAGCGAACTCGACGAGCGGTGAAGGCCGCGCTTCTCGATCAGTCGCAACTCGCGGGCGTCGGCAACATCTACGCCGACGAAGCCCTGTTCCGGGCCGGCATCCACCCCCGCCGACCGTTCCATCGCCTGCGAGACCCTGACCTTCTGCGGCTCGCCGAAGCGATTCGGTCAGTGCTTCAGGCGGCTGTCGACAGCGGCGGATCGAGCCTCCGCGACTATCGCGACGCCGCCGGCGCCCCGGGGGCGTTTCAGCACCTGCACCTGGTGTACGGCCGGGCCGGTGAGCCGTGTCCGACATGCGGCACCGCGCTGCGCTCCGGGCAGGTGGGAGGACGGACAACCGTGTGGTGTCCGCGATGCCAGCCGAGGGGACTTATCCACAGAGCGGCGGACAACACGCGGCCAGCCGATCCGCGTGTTATTCACAAATCGCCCAGATCTCGCTGAGGCGTTCGGCGGTCAACCGTTTCGGACATTTGGACGTCGACTCGAGTCGACAGGCTCCCTGTCTTGATGAGTATTCAAATCTCATCTTCATAGAGAAGAGCCCTGTCTGAATGTGTGCAAGTGGTGGGTTGGGGCCGTAAGTTCGCAAGGAGCCGATCCTTGCGAGTGAATGCGAGATGTGCATGGACTGACATCTGGCTGACGGTCCATGACGGACGCTGCCTGCGCTTCCCTATCCGGCAGAATCTGCCGCCTCCTTCGGTAGCGCCAGTCATGGGTCTGGTTCATCCACAACGTCACAGTTGACGGCGGGAGGGCGCGAGACGACAGATTGTCCACAAAGATCAATCGCGTGGGGTCTCACAAGACGGCGAACTGGCCAGAGCGAGTGTGCGCCCGGGGCGCGCTACGAAGCGCTCGAATTGCTATCACCGGACCCGCTGCATCAACTGCTCTTCAAGCCGAGAGACGTCCGCCGAGAGCTTGGCGTCACCGCCTCGCTTCGAATTGATCGTGCGGATGGCGTGCATGACCGTGGTGTGGTCGCGGCCGCCGAAGTAGCCGCCAATCTCCTCGAGGCTGAAACGCGTGTGCTTCCTCGCGAGCCACATGCAGACCTGTCGCGGCAGGGCGATGGACTTGTGGCGCCGCTTGGAAAGGAGGTCGGTGAGCTTCACGTCAAAGAAGCGGCTGACCTCGTCGATGATCATCTGGATGGTTGGCTGACCTGCCCCACCCTGTCCCGAGGTGTCCGCAAGGGCCTGTTTCGCCAGATCGAGGGTGATCGGGACGTTCGTGGCCATCGCCAGTCCGCGGATCTTGGTGAGCGCCCCTTCCAGCTCGCGAATGTTCGAGTCGATCTTGGCGGCGATGTACGCCGGTACGTCGTCGGGCAGGTCCAGGTCGTGGATCCGCGCCTTGGACTTCACGATCGCGACTCGCGTCTCGTAGCAGGGTCGCTCGATGCGAGCGACGAGGCCGCACGAGAAGCGACTCGTCAAGCGTTCCTCCAGGTCGGGGATCTCCGATGGGGCGGCGTCCGACGAGAGGACGATCTGCCGACCGGCCTGGTAGAGCGCGTTGAAGGTGTGGAAGAACTCTTCCTGCGTCTGATCGCGCTTCGAGAGGAAGTGGATGTCGTCGATGACGAGAAGGTCCGCGGTGCGGAAGCGCGAGCGGAACTGGCTCATCGTTCCCGTGCGGACCGCGTCATGGAAGAGATCCATGAACGTGTTGCACGAGATGTAGCAGATGCGGGCCCGCGGATTTCGACGCAGCACCGTCTGACACACCGCCTGCAGCAGGTGGGTCTTGCCCAGGCCGACGCCACCGTGCACGAAGAACGGGTTGTAGGCGCGGCCCGGTTTCTCACCAACGGCGGCCGCCGCGGCGTGCGCGAGCCGGTTCCCTGGTCCGACCACGAAGTTGTCGAACGTGTAGTCCGGGCTGAGGAGCGTCTGCTCGTCGAGGCTCGGCAGGCTTGCGGAATGGTCGATTGCGGCGTCGGCGCCGCGGAGCGCATCGAGATCGTCACTCGTGAACTTCGCCCCAGCGGGCCCGCCCGCGTCGCGGCCGTCGCCGTACGGCAGGCCGACATCGCGACTCGACGGGGGCATCTCCCCCGCGTGGACGTCGACGCGGTTCTGTCCGATCGCTCCGGCAATGTTCCCACCGGCAATGTTCCCAACGGCGACGTTCGCGCCGCTCGCGAACGAACCGACGGCTATCTCGGGACGCGAAAGGCGTCGTTCGGACAGTTCTGCGGTGGAGAACGAACTCGCCGGGGCCCCGCCGGACAGCGCCATCGAACGATCAGGCGTCTGACCTGTGGTCAACGGGTCGCCAGCTACGTCCTCCGGCCCGACGAAGCGGACCGCGAGCAGTCTGCCCGTTACCGCCTGCGCCGCTTCGGTGAATTGAGGCGTGCACTGTCGCTGGAGGTAGCGCAATTGCACCGGCTCGCGCACCAGCAAGCGAAGCACACCGCTCTGCATGTCGAACGGTTCGATGTCATCGAACCAGTGACGACACAGATCCGCGTGGTGCTTCCGCAAGTAGCCGTTGATCGAGACCCGGATCTCAGGACCAAGCCGCGGCATCGAATCGTCCCGTCACCTCAAGCGGTCGTAGCAAGAACAGGCTCGTGCAATCGTCGGGCGTGAATGCGTCGATGCGGCGCTCGCGCGCCGTTCGTAGCGATGGACCTTGGGGGGCGCAACAACGCGCCGATTGCGCCCTCGTGGCAACCGCTTCGAAACTCCGACGCAGCCGCGCCCCACTCGTCGCCCCATTCGCGCGACAGATATGACTGACTTGCCTTGCTCGACCGGTGTTGTCGATTACGCGCTGCGCCAGTTCGAGTCCCACCTGCGATCTCGACGCAACGTTGAGTCGGAATGTAGAGCGCTGTCGGGGAAGCGTCAACCTTCGGACTCGGGATTCTCTTCGACTCGCGCACTCGTTGTTTTTTGCGGCGAAACCGCTTGATCTTCCGCTTCTCCCACTTGACGTTCGTAGCGCTGCTTGTTCGCGCGGAAGTCCATGAGGAGATGCACGCGGGCCGCGTGCGCGCCGCCGTCGATCGCGGCGATGCACTCGCGCGCGAAGGGGATCGCGGTCCGTCGCGAGACGTGCGCGAGCACCACCGCATCGGCCTTCCAGACCTGCAGCAGTGCCGCGAGATCGTTGACGTGCAGGTGCTTTCCGATGCGGGCACGCGAGCGATGTTCGCTCTCGAAGAACGTGCATTCCGAGATGACGATCTTCGCCGTGGCGAACTCGTCGCGGAAGAGGAACGGACCGGGCTCGGTGTCGCCCGTGTAGGCGACGAGCGGGATCTCAATCGTGCGCGTGATCTCCACGCCGCGCTGCTTCATCTCGCGCAACCGATCTTGTGGGAGTTCGCGGAACTCTTCCTTGAGCTTGCTACGGCGCTCGATCACCGCGAAGCCCAGGCTCGGCGACGTGTGGCTCGTCTCGATTGCGCGAAGAAGCACGTTCGGCTTGAGCTCGATCTCCGCCTCGGGCTCGATGGGGACGATCTCGTGCGGCGTGCGCTGCAGTTCGAGGTCGATCCAGCCGCGCATCATCGTGCGCAGTGGCTCCGCGACCCGCGGGTGGCAGATGCAGCGGCCGGTCCCGATCTTCTGGAAGTGACGTTGACTGAACCAATACGGCAACCCGCCGACGTGGTCCATGTGGCAATGCGACAGCGCGATCGTCCGCGACGACAGGCACGCACGCGTGCACTGTCCGATGTCGAAGACGAGGTCCAGTTCCGGGACCTGGATCACCGTCTGCTCGCCGGCGACGCTGATGCCCTGCACGCGGAACGGCGGCAGGTACAAGAAGCCCAGTTGCCCCTCGCGGGGCGGCATGGTCGGAATCACGAGGAATGCTCCTGCGGCCGCCTGTTCGGCGACCAAGGACTGACGGCGACGACGATAGCACGCACGCGACCGATCTGCGCGCCGATTGGAAGAGTCAGCGAAGTCGCGTCCGACGCACGCCGATGACGGACGCATGAATGGGACGAGCCCCAACGGCCCCAGGCCTCAGATCAAGAGCGAGTTCGCCGACGACCCCGACATGCGGGAGATCGTCGAGTTCTTCGTGAACGACCTCGGAGATCGCGTCGCGGCGATCTCTGCCGCGTTCCAGTCTGACGACCTCTCGCGGCTGCGCACGCTCGCGCATCAGCTCAAGGGCGCGGCCGGCGGCTACGGCTTCCCGGCGATCGGAATGGCGGCGGCGACCGTCGAGCGCGAGCTCCTCGCCGATCAGGCCACGCTCTCCGCGCTCTCGGAGAAGGTCGAAGATCTCTTGCGTCTGTGTCGTGCAGCGATGCCGGACGGGAATCAGTAAGAGCTCGATATCGAAACGAACGCAGGTAGAGGAGATCCCCGTGCCGGACGACACGACCGATTCTCACCAACGCATGCCCGGTGGCGGCGCGCACGGCGGCGACGAAGGGCTGCCTGTTCTCCTCGCCATTGACGATTCGGAGCTGATCCACAAGCTCCTCCGCATCCGGCTCCAGCATGAGCGACTCGTGCTGCATTGCGCGCTCTCGGCGGACGAGGGCCTGCGCATGGCCAAGGAACTCCGCCCCGAGGTGATCCTGCTCGACATCGAGCTCGGCGACGAGGACGGATTCGCGGTGCTGTCGAAGCTGAAGGCCGACGCCGACACACGCAACATCGCAGTGATCTTCATCAGCGCATTCAGCGAACCCGCCGATCGCGTGCGCGGCCTGGACTTCGGCGCGGTCGACTTCATCACCAAGCCGTTCGAGGTCAACGAGCTAATCGCACGCGTGCGATCGACGCTGCGGCTCCAAGCCGCGATGCGCATGCTCGCGGTGAAGGCGCAGATCGACGGCCTCACCGGACTCTGGAACCGCAAGTACTTCGACGCGCGCCTGGAAGGCGAGCTCGGGGAAGCGCGGCGTCACGGCAAGTCGCTGTCGCTGATCATGACCGACATCGACAAGTTCAAGTCGTTGAACGACGGCTACGGACATCCGTTCGGCGACGCGGTCCTCGAGGAGTTCGCCCACATCCTCGGCACCGGTCGCGCGAGCGACGTCGCCTGTCGCTACGGCGGCGAGGAGTTCGGGATCATCCTGCCGAGCACCGATCTCGAGCGGGCCCGCGACGTCGCCGAGCGGTGCCGCGAAGCGCTCGAGGCCCGCAAGTGGCCCCGCCACGACGATCTCAAGGTCACCGCGAGTTTCGGAGTCTCCGACCTCTCGTGCATCTCGCCGGGCGCCACGCCGCGATCGCTGGTCGAAGCCGCCGACAAGGCGCTCTACCGGGCGAAGCACGGCGGCCGCAATCGCGTCGAGGTCGGCGAGTGCGTCGAGCCGCGCCTCCGGAAGTCTGCGTAGAGAACCGAGGGAGTGCGAGTGGATCAGGACGACGACGGCCGCCGAGGCAGCATCTCCACTCGCGTTGCGCAGGTCGCCCTCGCGGCGCAGGCCGGAGCGCTCGCCGTCGCGGCGTACGCGTCGCGGACCGATCTCGCCACCGACATCCTGCTTCTGCTCTGCTCCTCCGCAGCCGTCGCCATCGCCTGGTCAATCGCGCGGTTGTCGAACGAGCGAGTCCGCACGCTCGAAGCGACGGTGAACGACTGCGCGCGACGCCGCAGCGAAGCCGACGCCGAAGCCAAGCAGAAGAGCGAGTTCTTCGCCAATCTGACGCACGAGATCCGCACGCCGATGACCGCGATCCTGGGGTTCGCCGACGTGCTGCGATCTCCGACGCTGTCGGAGCGCGAACGGCAACAGCACATCGGCACGATTCGCCGCGCCGGCGAACACCTCTTGGCGATCGTCAGCGACATTCTCGACCTGTCGAAGCTCGAGGCGGGTCGCATGACGGTCGAGTCGCTCGAGGTCGCGCCGCTCGAAGTCGTGCGCGACGTCGTCGAACTGATGCGAGGGCGGGCCGACGAGCGCGGCCTTCGTCTCGTCGTCCGTTGCGACGGCATGATCCCGGCCCGCATTCAGTCCGATCCGATTCGTCTGCGGCAGGTGCTGCTGAATCTCGTCAGCAACGCGATCAAGTTCACCGAGTGCGGCGAGGTCGCGATCGTGCTGGCGCTCGAAGGTCAACCGACCGATCGCGCGCCGCACCTTCGATTCGAGGTGCGCGACACCGGCATCGGCATCCGCGACGACCAGATGGATCGCCTGTTCAGGCCATTCATGCAGGCTGACGGGTCGACGACTCGCAAGTACGGAGGCACCGGACTGGGCCTCGCGATCAGCGCGCGGCTCGTCGAAATGCTCGGCGGCACCCTCGGCGTCGAGAGCAAGCCCGGCATCGGCAGCACGTTTCGGTTTCGCGTGCGCACCGGGCCGCTCAACGCGACGACGTTCGTGTCGGGCCTCGACCTCGCCACGCGACGAGAGGCGGCGAGCCCGGTCGTCACGATGTCCGGCAGGGTGTTGCTGGCCGAGGACGGCATCGACAATCAACGGCTGCTCACGCTTCACTTGCGGACGATTGGACTCGACGTGGACATCGCGACGAACGGCCGCGAGGCGATCGACGCCGCGATCCGGTCGCTCTCGTCGCGTCCCTTCGACCTGATCCTGATGGACTTGCAGATGCCCACGCTTGACGGCATGGGTGCGACGAAGGAACTTCGCGCCAAGGGCTGGAACGGTCCCATCCTCGCGTTGACCGCGTCGGCGCACGCGGACGCGAAGAGCGACGCCCTCGCGTCGGGCTGCGACGACATCCTGACGAAGCCGATCGATCGCGCGACGCTGGCCGACGCGTGCCGTCGTTGGATCAGGGCGAACACGCAGCGCGCCGAAGCGGCATAATCCGGCGCGTGCCCCACGTCCGCGACGAAGCGATCTGCGTCCGCCACTGGGACTTCTCCGAGACGAGCCAGACCGTCAGTCTGTTCTGTCGCGAACACGGACTCCTCCGCGGCATCGCCAAGGGCGCGAAGCGCGTCGGCGGACGCTTCTCGGGTGGGATCGATCTCCTCACGCGCGGGCAGGTCATCGCGATCGTGAAGCCGGGCCGCGAACTGTCGACGCTGACGGACTGGACCCTCCTGCGTTCGTGGCGATCGCTGCGCAACGAGCTCGCGGCGAATCAGGCGGCGTTCTACATGGCCGACCTGGTGCAGCGCATGGTCGCCGCGGACGACCCTCACCCCAAGCTGTACGACGCGCTGGTCGCGTCGCTCGACGCGTGCGAGGCGGGCCTCACCGAAGAGGCGACGCTGGCGTTCCAGTGGGTAGCGCTCTCCGAGACCGGGCACGCGCCGCGGATCGAGCTGCCCGACGACGCCGCGGCGACGCTCTCGTTCGTCCCCGACGAGGGAGGCGTCGCATCCGGCGCCCGCCCGGGCGCGTGGAAGATTCGTCGGCAAACCGTGGAGTTTCTTGCGCGACTCGGGCCCGACGCCTGCGCGGAGACGGTCGCGACGGAGACGTCGCGCGAAACGCTGTCGCGGGCGAATCGGTTGTTGGCCGCGTACGTGCGGCACTTGCTCGGGGCGCAGCCCGCGACGATGCGGCTCCTCTTTCCCGAGCTCTGACCGACGCTGTCGCAGCGCCGATTTTTCACCGACGATTTTGGCGGTGGTTCGGTTGCCGACGTGAACACGCATCGGTGTCTTGTCGATGTTTTCGCGACCAATCAAGTCGCCAGGGCATGCCGCCTCAGGTGCAAGAGGACACTGATGAACTACGTGACACTCGAAAAGGTGCTTGCGTCGCCCGACCTTCCGTCGCTGCCGGCCGTCGCACTGAAGGTGCTGGAGCTGACCGGCAAGCCCGACGTCTCGCTGAAGCAAGTGGCGAGCGTCATCGAGAACGACCAGGCCATCGCGGCCAAGGTCCTGCGCACCATCAACAGCTCGTTCTACGGTTTGCCGAAGCGCTGCGGTTCGATCCAGCAGGCGCTCGCGTTGCTCGGCCTCCAGACCGTCAAGGGACTCGTGCTCGGCTTCAGCCTCGCGAAGTCGATCGATGGCGGCGGCGAGTCGGACATCTCGTTCGACTTCCTCACGTACTGGCGGCGCTGCATGTACTCGGCCGCCGCCGCGAAGCAGTTGGCGACCGCGACGCGCCGTTGCGATCCCGATGAAGCGTTCGTCGCCGGGCTCATGCAGGACATCGGCATGGTCGCGATGTGGCGTGGACTCGGCGATCAGTACCTCCAGACGCTCGACGCTGCCGGCAAGCAGCACTCGAAGCTCCGCGCCGTGGAGCAGAAGGCGTTCGAACTCGACCACGCGTCGGTGAGCGGCGAGATGGCTCGCCGTTGGCGGTTCCCCGAGCACATCGCTCAGGCGGTCCGTTTCCATCACGACAGCGACAAGGCGCCCGTCGAGTCAATGCACACCGCCCGCATCGTCGAACTTGGCGGCATCGCCGCCGCGCTGATCGCGGGCAACACGAAGTCGGACGAGGGCGTGAACCGGTTCTGCGGCAAGGCGAACGAGTGGTTCGACATTCGGGCCACCGACGCGCTCGGCATGCTGCAGTCGATCGCCGACCTGGCGCAGCAGATGGCGCGAGTCTTCGGCCTGAACGTCGGCGAGTCGCCGGACATCGACGGACTCGTGGATCGCGCCCGTGCCGTGAGGATCGAACAGTCCTTGCCGGCGCTGAACATCGAGGGACTGCTTGAAGCGGAAGCCCGCGACGCGTCCGATTCGGTCAGCGGCCTTCCGGACCGTTCGGTCTTCGTGCGTGATCTCGACATGGCGCTGACTTCGAAGTCGCAGTCCGGCTCGGGCTCCGGCGTCGGCATCTGCCTGGTGTCGCTCGACGACGTCAAGTCGATCAACGAGCGCCACGGTCCCGACGCTGGCGACGCGGCGCTGGCGGCGCTCGCGCCGACGATCGTCGACGGCGTCGGCCGATTCGGGCGCGCCTATCGGTTCGTCGGCACCGCGTTCGTCGGCTTGGTTCCGCGCACCGACAGCGAGCAGCTCGCTCGGCTCGCCGAGGGCATTCGCAAGCGCGTCGCCGAGACGATGTACCGCATCAAGGTCGGCGAAGGCACGCAGGCGATCTCACTCACCGTGACCTGCGGCGTCGCGCTGTGCGACAGCGACGCGACGCTGAAGGCGGCAAGCGGCATCACCGATCGCGAGCAACTGGTTCGCGCCGCGATGCTCGCGCTTACGACGGCACAGCAGCAAGGCACGAATCGCGTCAGCGCGTACAAGCCGGGCGTCTCCAAGGCGGCGTGACGCGCGTCCATCGCGCGAGGTTGCGCGTCGGTTACTCCTGCGGCACGAGTCGGGCAACGAGGCGCGGCCGCAGCGGCCACTCGCGCACGTAGCGTTCGAGGTCGGCGACGCGCACGCGCTCGATGCGGGCCAGTTCCTCCTCGAGCGGCGTGTACTCACCGCGATACGTGAGGATCGTGCCCAGACGATTCATGCGCCCGGCGGGCCGCTCGCCACCGAGCGTGACGCCGGTCGCGATCTTGCTGCGGGCCCGCAGGAGATCGTCGTCGCTCACGCCCTCGACCGCTCGCGCGAGTTCCTTGCGGCAGATCGCCTCGACTTCGTCCGCGTCCTTCGGATCGCACACCGCGGTCACGAGCAGTTCACCGGTGCCGTCGCGGCCGTCGTACTGCGCGCCGGCGTCCTCGGCGAGACCGGTCTCGACCAGGGCCCAGTACAGGCGCGAACCGTCGCTGTCGCCTAACACCTGCGCGAGCATCGCGGCGACGTAGCGGTCGTCGTGGTTGATGTGCGGCGCCGGCAGCGCCATGAGCAGGTAATGCCGCGAGGCGTTCTTCAGCCTGACCGTCTCCTCGCGGTCCTCGACCTTCCACTGTGGGAACGCCCGCTCCGGACGCGTCGTCTCCCAGCCGCCGCAGAGCGAACGCACCTGTGACACGAGCGCGTCGAAGTCCACGCGGCCCGCGACGGCGACGATGGCGTTGTCGGCGGAATAGCGGCGGCGGAAGTACTCGGCCATCTCGTCGCGCTGGAGGCGCGAAATCGTTTCGTTCGTTCCGAGCACGCGGTGGGCCAGCGGGTGCGCGCCGTAGAAGAACTCCATCGCGTGCTCGTACAGCACCCAGAACGGCTGGTCGGCGTACATCGCGATCTCTTCGAGGATCACGCCGCGCTCCTCCTCGAAGTCCTCGACGCGGAGCGCCGGGCGGAGGATGTCCGCGAGGATCTCCGTCGCGGCCGTGACGTGCTCGGGCAGCACGTGGGCGAAGTACGCGGTCATCTCGGAGGTCGTGTACGCGTTGTGGCTCGCGCCGATCGCGTCGAAGTCGTTGTTCACCTGCTCGGCCGTCCGTTTCGCCGTGCCCTTGAACATCATGTGCTCGAGGAAGTGGCTCACGCCCATGAGCCGCGCGTCCTCGTCGCGGGCGCCGGTGCGGAAGAAGAAGCCCACCGACGCGGTGTGCGCGGACGGGTCGGTCTCTCCGACGATGGTCAGTCCGTTCTCGAGCGAGGCGCGGCGAAATTGAACCGGCATGACGGCGGATCGTACGCGACGACGACCGGTCGTCCCGCTCCAGTCGCCGCGTCGCTCAGTCGGCGAGCACCACGACGTCGTCGGGTTCGATGCGGAGGGAGAGCGCCTCGTCGGGGCTATCGTGCGGCTGCGGGTTGAGCTCGAGGATCTTCAGCTCCGTGCCGTCGCTCGTGCGCACGCGATGCTGAGCGACCTTGCCTAGGTAGATGGTCGACACGCGGCGCACGGCGATCGAGTTCGTCGACGTGCGCGTCGCGTCGAGCGTGAGCGCTTCGGGCCGAAGCGAGAGCGTCACGTCGCCCGACGACGGGCTCGAGGCGGTGAGCCCGCTTGCGACGAGCGGGCCGAACGGCGTGTCGACCGTCGCGCGCCCGCTCTCGAACGAGCGGATGCGGCCGCGCACGAAGTTCGTCTCGCCGAGGAAGTCCGCGACGAACCGCGACTCCGGCCGTCGATAGAGATCGCGCGGTCGGCCGTACTGCACGAGCCGACCGTCCTTCAAGACGACCATCGAATCCGCGACCGAGAGCGCTTCCTCCTGGTCGTGCGTGACGTAGACCGCGGTGATGCCGGTCTCGGTCACGATGCGCCGAATCTCGGTGCGCATCTCCAATCGCAGCTTCGCGTCGAGGTTGGAAAGCGGCTCGTCGAGAAGCAGGACGTCCGGCCGAAACACGAGTGCCCGCGCCAGCGCCACGCGCTGCTGCTGGCCGCCGGAGAGTTCGGTGGGCCGTCGCGCGGCGAGGTGTCCCATCTTCACCATCTCGAGCGCGCTGGCGACCTTCGGCTGTGCCTCCGACTTCGGCATCTTGCGCACGTCGAGGCCGAACGCGACGTTCTCCGCGACGGTCATGTGCGGCCAGAGGGCGTAGCTCTGGAACACCATGCCGGTGTTGCGCCGGTTTGCCGGCAGGCCGCTCACGTTGCGGTCGTCGAAGAAGATCGCGCCCGAGGTCGGATCGATGAACCCGGCGATCATGCGCAGGATCGTGGTCTTCCCGCAGCCCGACGGCCCGAGCAGGAACGTGAGTTCGCCGGCCTTGATCGCGAGTGTCACGTCGTCGACCGCGACGACGTCGCCGCGGTCACCCGCTTGGCGATAGACCTTGCGCAATCGCTCGAGACGGATCGAGGTCATCGAGCCGAGGACTATAGCGAACGACAGGTACGATCTCGTGCATGGACGAACGGCTCGAGCGATACCGCCGCATGCGAACGTGGCGCACGAAGCCGGAGGCCGACACGTCGATCGCGCCGTATCTGAAGCAGTTCGTGAAGGACCAAACGCGGCTCGCGAAATCGCTCGGCGACGTCGCTGAGGCGTTCGAGGCCGCGGTGCCGCCGGAGATCGCCTCGGAATGCACGCTCGTCGGCATTCGCGGCGGCGTGCTGACGGTCGAGACGAGATCGTCGGCCGTGCGATTCGCGCTCGACCGCGTGCTTCGATCGGGCGGCGAGGCGACGCTGCGGGCGCGGGCCGCGGCCGCGGGCACGACCCTCGCGCGCGTGCGGCTCGTGTGCAACGAGGGCTGACGGCGACGCGCCGACTCACGATCGCAGTCGGTCGAGATCGGCCCAGCGGGCGAAGGCCGCCTCGATCTCGTGACCGATCGCCTCGAGGCGCTGTGCCGCCTTCGCGATCTCGGACGGCGCCGACTGATAGAAGCCTGGCGACGCCATGCGCTCCTCGATCGAGCGCTGCTCGCCCTCGAGCGACTCGATGCGCGCCGGCAGCGCGGCGAGTTCCGCGACTTCCTTGTTGGTGAGCTTGCGGGCCCGCGGCGGCGCCGCCGGAGTCGACGGCTTGGGCGGCGCGGCCCGCGGAGGCGTCGCCTTCGCTTCCGGTTTCTCAAGCGGCGGCGGAGCGGTGCGGCCGCTGACGCGGACGTAGTCGTCGAAGCCGCCGGCGTACTCCTTCACGGTGCCGTCGCCTTCGAACACGAGCAGGCTCGTCACCGTGCGGTTGAGGAACTCGCGGTCGTGGCTGACGAGGAGCACCGTCCCGGGGAACTCGGCGACGAGCTCTTCGAGCAATTCGAGCGTCTCGGCGTCGAGGTCGTTCGTCGGTTCGTCGAGGACGAGCAGGTTTGCAGGGCGGGCGAAGAGCTTCGCGAGCAGGAGACGGTTGCGCTCGCCGCCGGAGAGCAGCGACACCGGCGAACGGGCGCGATCGGGCGTGAAGAGGAAGTCCTGCAGGTATCCGATCACGTGTCGCGACCGACCGCCGATGTCGACGGTGTCGGTGCCGCTCAGGTTCTCCTGCACCGATCGCCTGTCGTCGAGCCCCGCGTGCAACTGATCGAAGTAGCCGATCTCGAGCTTCGTGCCTAGGCGCACGCTGCCGGACTGCGGGGTGAGTTCGCCGAGGAGCAGGCGAATGAGCGTCGTCTTGCCGGCGCCGTTGCTGCCGACGATGCCGATGCGATCGCCGCGCAGCACGGTGGTGGTGAGATCGCGCACGACCGGCGGCTGCCCGGGGTACGCGAAGGTCACGTCGAGCGCTTCGACGACGAGGTGGCCGCTGCGTTCGGCCTCCTGCGCCACAAGCTTCACCGCGCCGAGCCGCTCGCGGCGCCCGCTCCGATCGTCGCGCATCGCCTTGAGCGCGCGAACCCGCCCCTCGTTGCGCGTGCGCCGCGCTTGGATTCCGGTGCGGATCCAGACTTCCTCGGCGGCGAGACGCTTGTCGAAGAGCGCGTTCTGCTTCGCCTCGGCTTCGAGCTCCGCCTCTCGTCGCGCGACGAACGTCGCGTAGTCGCACTCCCAGCCGCGCAGCCCGCCGCGATCGACCTCGACGATGCGCGTGGCGAGCCGACCGAGGAATCGGCGGTCGTGCGTGACGAACAGGAGCGCGCCCGACCACTTCAGCAGGAATTCCTCGAGCCACGCGATGCTGGCGATGTCGAGGTGGTTCGTGGGCTCGTCGAGGAGCAGGAGATCCGGCTCGAGCACGAGCGCCCGACCGAGCATCGCGCGGCGCTTGAGTCCCGCGGAGAGCGACGCGACGGCGGCGTCGGTGTCGAGATCGAGTCGGTGGATCGTGGCTTCGACCGTCGGCAGCAGGTTCCATCCGCCGGTGTGGTCGAGGATGTCCTGGGCTTGATGCAGCATCGCGTCGTCGCCCGCGATCTGCGCGCGATGAAAGCGGGCCAAGGCGTCGCCCGCGGCGCCGAGGCCGCCGGAGACCACGTCGAACACGCTGCCGTCGAGCCCGACCGGGACTTGCTGCAGGAGGCTCGCGATGCGCAGGCCCGGCTCGCGCCAGTACTCGCCCGCGTCGATCGGATGCACGCCGTTGAGGACGTTGAGCAGCGTGCTCTTGCCGGCGCCGTTTCGGCCGACGAGCGCGATGCGATCGCCGCGCTCGATCGAGAGGTCGATGTGATTGAGGAGCGGCGGACCGCCGTGTCCCGCGACGACGTCGCTGAGTCGAACGAGGGTCACGTTAGTCGCTCCCGCCGATGCCCTCGCGCAGGATATCGGGCAACGGCTGGGCCCGACCGCCGCGATCGAGGCACGCGAGCGTCGTCGACGCGATGGCGAGCGTCTCTTCGCCGCGCCGCAGCTCGTAGGAATGTTCGATCTTCACGTGGCCGACGTCGTCGAGTCGCGTGATCAGCGTCAAGAGGTCGTCGTAGCGCGCTGGCCGCTTGTATTTCACCACGAGCGACACGACCGCGAGGAAGATTCCCTGCTCCTCGAACGTGCGGTAGTCGCGGCCGCTGGTGCGGAGAAGCTCCGTCCGTCCCATCTCAAACCACACGGGATAGACGCTGTGATGCGCCACGCCCATCGGGTCGCACTCGCAGTAGCGCACTCGGATCGGGAGCGAATGTTCGCGCGCGGGCGGCATGGGGGGTCGCACTATACGGAGATCGCGGCGAGGAACGCGACACGGAAGACGCGCCGCTCACGCGACCGGATGGCTCGCGCTGTCGATCGCCAGGCCGCACTCCGGGCAGCGTGCGCCCGGAGGCCTGGGATAGCCGCATCGCGGACAGTGGCCGAGATCGCGCAGCGAACGATCGGCCGATCGGATGAGGCGCACCAGCGCCACGCAACTCGCGATCAACGGCAGCGAGAACACGGCCGAACCGAGCGCTGCGGTGCGAAGGGCGCACTCGCGCGGCGTGAGATTGACGAATCCCATCGGCAGGAACGGCAGCGCGACGCCGATCGCCAGCGCGAGGTACGTGACGAGACGCAGATGCCGACCGGTGCTCGCGGCCGCGCTCGGGTCGATGGCGAGCCGCGCGGCGAAGAGCCGGAACGCGCGGCCGGAGAGTAGGACGCCGAGCAGGATGGCCACGATCGAGAGGACGCCGATGAGCGCGTGCGACGGGCGGGGTCCGCCGCGATACAGCGCGATGAGCTCAAGCCCGCCGCCGGCGACGAGACCGAAGACACCTGCGGTGAGCGTGATCGGAGCGACGACGTCGAGCGGCCGTCGGGCGCCGCGAGCGAGAGCGACGAAGCCGTACAGGAGTGAGAGCGACGCCGCCGCGACGAGGGTGATCGGGACGGCCCCGACGAGATCGCGGGCCCGGGAGATCGTCTTGTCGGCGAGGTCCGACCAGAGGAGCGACAGCGCGCTCATCGCGACGAACGCGCCGCCGAGAAACGCCGAGCCGAGCGCGAGCGCGAAGAAGCCGCTTTCGAGCGACCGATGCCAGCCGGTTCGATAGGCGCCGTCGTCGGACCAGCGTTGCCGAGTCACGTCATCGCGCTCCGCATCGGTTGCTGCCGCGGCCATGTCGTCGGACGCTCGAACGGTCGCGCGGCCAGCATCCGCAGCAATGACGATAGGTCGACCGGCGCGTACGACCAGCAGTCCACGCCGACGTCCGTGGATCGGCCGTCCTCCGGCAGCGTCCCGTGAACGTGGCCGTACAGGTGCAGGGCGCCGTTGAGCCAACCCTGCCACTGGCGCATCGGGTAGTGCGAGGCGACGACCCGCATGGGCCGCTCGGCGGTCTCGCCGACGCGTGTCTTCCAGGTGATCAGGTCGTGGACCGACTCGAACATCCCGTCGAACCAGTGCTCGTCCAGCGGATCGACGTTGCCGCGGACGAGGACGATCGTGCGGCATTCGATGCGGTCGCGCAGCCCGCGCAACCACGTGCGCCGCGACTTCGTCCACTCGAGTTCGCCGCTGAAGTCACCGAGGTGGAGCAGGATGTCTTTCGGGCGCACGCGCTCGTTGATCGCGGCGACGAGCGCCCGGTCCATGGCCTCGACGTTCGGGAACGGTCGGGCGAACTTGCCGAACGCGACGTCGTCGCCGAAATGGGTGTCGGCGGTGACGAACACGCGCTGGGCCTTCTTCCACGGCGGCATGCGGGCATTCTCGCACGGGCCGTGGGCCGCGCGTCACCGAGCCGTCGTGCGGCGGAAGAGCGCGCGGATGCGGCGTTTCGGTGGGTCCTCGTCGTCGGTGACGAGTTCGAACCCGTCCGGCGCCGCGAGGCCTGCGCCGCTGGCAAGGTCCCGCAACTCGTCGACCGTGAGCGCCCATGGCGGCCCGTCGTCGAGTTGCTGCGGACGATCGGCGCCGCGGCACACGAACAGAAGCGCGCCGTGCGGATGGAGGAGCGACTCGATCGCCGCCAGCGACGTCTTGCGGGTCGCCGGAGGCAGGGCTTGGACCGTGTACACCTCGACGACGAGATCGAAGCGCCGCTTCCAGCGCGACGGGAGTTCGAAGAGGTCGGCGACGGAGAAGATCTCGCTCCACTCCGGATCGATCGACTTCGCCCACTCGATCGCCGCGGGGCTGACGTCGAAAGCGGAGACGTCGTAGCCGCGCCGCGCGAACGCGCGGGCATCGTGTCCGAGTCCGCAACCGACGACGGCGACGCGGGCGCCGGTACGGAGCACGTCGGCGGCGCGATGATCGAGCCAATCGACGACGAGCGGATTGGCGGCGCCGTTCTCCCACGGAATCTGTGCGCGATCGCCCGCCGCGGCGGCGCGGTAACGCTCGTCGAATTTCGGGGCGGCTGCCATGACCGACGCGGCCGGCGTGCTGTCGAGCTGGCTTCGAGTCACGTGTGCCTCCTGTGGGGCGCGACTCCCTCGGGCGCCACCACGATCTCCCCGACGTGGCCCAATCTAGCGAGACTGGCGCAGGCGAGATAGCGGAATCGCAAAAGTCCGATCGAAACGGACCTTGTGCCTCGTGTCACGAGCGATCGGCGCGTCACTTGACGATGCGCGACCAGGTCGTGCCTTGCGGACCGTCCTTGATCGCTACTCCCATCGCGAGCAACTCGTCGCGAATGCGGTCGCCTTCGGCCCAGTTCTTGTCCTTGCGGGACTGCACGCGCCGCGCGATGAGCTCCGCGACCTTGGCTTCGAGCCCCGAGTCGCCGGCCGACGCCACCTGCGTGTTGCGCTCCAGCACGCCGAGGACCGAGTTCATGCGCTCGAGCGCCGCCTTCTCGCGGAACGGGCATGCCTGTTCGTTGGCGTTGACGGCTTCGTTCACGACGGCGATCGCCCGCGCGACGTTGAGGTCGTCGCACAGCGCTTCGGTGAACTCCGCGACGGCGCGCTCGAACGGACCCGCCGCCCGCGACGCGTCGCCCGCGCTCATGCCGCGGGAGGCTTCGCTGAGCGCCGCGTGCGCCCTTGACCACCGGTCGATCTGGCGCTGGCAATCCTGCAGTCCCTGCAGCGTGAAGTTCGAATTCGTGCGGTACTGCGTGCGCACGAGTTCGAGACGCAGCGCCGCGGGCGTCACGCCCTTCGCGAACACGTCGCGAGCCGTGTAGAAGTTGCCCTTCGACTTGCTCATCTTCTCGCCCTCGACCATGAGATGGCGAGTGTGGAACCAGTAGCGGGCGAAGCGCGGATGACCACTCGCGCAGCAGCTTTGCGCGATTTCGCACTCGTGGTGCGGGAAGATGTTGTCCTCGCCGCCGGAGTGGAGATCGATCTCCTCGCCGAGGAGCGACGCGGCCATCACCGAGCATTCGAGGTGCCAGCCGGGATAGCCGGGTCCCCACGGGCTGTCCCACTTCATGATGTGGGCGCGATCGGGCTTCCACAGCATGAAGTCCGCGGGGTGGCGCTTGTTCGCCTGGTTGTCGGCGCTGACGCGCTCGCCGGCGCCTTCGCGCAACTGGTCGAGCGTATTGCCGGAGAGCTTGCCGTACGACGGGAACGAGCGCACGTCGAAGTACACGACGCCGTCGTTGCCGACGTATGCGTGGCCACGGGCGATGAGCCGCTCGACGAGCGCGATCATCTGCGGGATGTATCGCGTCGGCCGCGGCATGATCGTCGGATTCGACTGTTCCTCGACGGCGACCTTGAGCCCGAGCGTGCGCGAATCCTCGAGGAACGCCGTGGCGTAGAACTCGGCGATCGCGTACGGATCGCCCGGGTCGATGTTCACGTCGGGCGGGAGCTTGCCCGACTTCTTCGCCTCGGCGATGCGACGCCCCGCGACGGCCATGCGGTCCTCGCCTCCGCCGTCGGCGTTGTCGTCGTCGGTCATGTGTCCGACGTCGGTGATGTTCATCACGTGCCGGACGGTGTAGCCCAGGAGTTCAAGCGTCCGACGCAACACGTCGGCGTTCAGGAACGACCGGAAATTCCCGATGTGCGCGTAGTCGTAGACCGTCGGCCCGCACGAATAGAAGGTCACGGTCTTCTTCGCGGGGTCGATCGGCTCGAATCGCTCGATCGAGCGTGTCAGCGTGTTGTAGAGCTTCAGCACGGGCATAGGGCGAGGCGAATCCTAATCGGCCGAAGCGCGTGCGGACCGCAGCGCGAGCGCGGCGGCGGGCCAACTTCCCCGTCGACTTCGCGCGCCGGTGGCCTGAACCCGCGCCGTCGACTCCGCGTACGCGAGTCGTATTCGGACGTATTGCCGCGCCTCCGCTCCACCCGGCGGCGCGAATCGCCGATAGCGCGAGACTCGGAGAGGACACGGTCGTCGCGCATGTCGGCTGTATAGTTCCGGCCCGCGCCGCGCGGCCCGTTCTCGGTCCAGTCCCGGCTCCATCGCATGCCCTATCACCCAGAAACGCACCCCTACCGCGACGCGTTTCGCGGCACCCGCGTCCTCGTCACCGGAGGGGCCGGCTTCATCGGCGGACATCTCGCGGCGCGACTGGTGGAGCTCGGCGCGACGGTGCACGTGATCGACGACCTGTCGTCGGGGCATCGCCATCGAGTTCCGCGCGGATCGCGCTTCTTCGAGGGATCGATCCTCGACCGCGGGCTGCTGAAGGACGCGATGAACGGATGCGAGCTCGTGTTCCACGAAGCCGCGATGGTCAGCGTTCCGCAGAGCGTCGAGCAGCCCGAGCGATGCGCGCAGGTGAACATCCTGGGCACGGAGCTGGTGCTCGAGACGGCGCTCGCCGCGAAGGTGCGCCGCGTGCTCTTCGCCGCCAGCGCCGCGGCGTACGGCGGGGAACCGACCTTGCCGAGCCGCGAGACCGACCCCGTCGATTGCCGCTCGCCCTACGCGGCCAGCAAGGTCGCGGGCGAGGTCCTGCTTGCCGCGTTCGCCCGCTGCTATCCGATCTCGACGGTGTCGCTGCGCTACTTCAACATCTTCGGGCCGGCGCAGGATCCGAAGTCGCCGTATGCGGCCGCGATCAGCGCCTTCACCGACACGTTGGCCAGCGGACGTCAGCCCACCGTCTTCGGCGACGGCTCGCAGACCCGCGACTTCACCTTCATCGACAACGTGGTGCATGCGAACCTCCTCGCCGCCAGTTCGCCGCACTCGTTCGTCGGACAGATCATCAACATCGGCACCGGCATTCGGACGAGCCTCCTCCAGACGATCGATGCGATCGCCGCGTCCATGGGGCGGATCGGGGCTCCGGGGTTCGGGCCGCCGCGGGCGGGAGACGTCCTGCACTCCGTCGCCGACATCACGCGGGCGAAGGAGCTCCTCGGCTACGCGCCGGTGACGCTCTTCGCCGAGGGCATCGACGCCACCGTGAAGTTCTCGATGCAGCCAGCCTCCGCCGTCCGATAAAATCCGTTCCCGTCAGCCTCGCGGAGCGTCCCGACGAACGCCGTGCAATGACCGATCAGGGGTCGTCACAACTTCCGCTCTATCAGCGACTCGACAAGACGTCGCGAGCGCCGTACTCGCGCGGCGAATACGCGCGGCGCGCGATCTGGGAGCTCGTGCAGCCGACGATCTTCCGGTTCTCGCCGCGGCGGGCCCATCGCTGGCGCGCCTGGTTGCTGCGGCTCTTCGGGGCCCAGGTGCATCCGACGGCGATCGTGCGCCGCACGGTGCGGATTCAGCATCCGTGGCTCCTGACGATGGGAAAGCACAGCGCGCTCGCCGAAGAAGTGCTGGTCTACAACCTCGGCCCGATCGCGATCGGCGAGCACACCGTCGTCTCGCAGCGATCGCACCTGTGCGCCGGCACGCACGACTATCACCGCGAGGATTTGCCGCTCGTTCGTTCGCCGATCACCATCGGCCGCGGCGTGTGGGTGTGCGCCGACTCCTTCATCGGACCGGACGTGACGATCGGCGACAACGCACTCGTCGCGGCTCGTTCGGTGGTGATGCGCGACGTGCCGCCTGCGATGATCGTCGCCGGCAATCCGGCACGTCCGGTCAAGGCCCGCCCGCATCCCGAACGCGTCGATTGAGGGAACTCGCCGACGATCACGACGCCATGAGGTCGAGACAGTGAGTCACAAGTGGAGCGACATCTCCGATCCGAAGGCCGCGGCCAACGCCGGACCCGCGGTCGACTTCAAGGTGACGTTGCCGCCGAGCGAAACGGTGCCGGTGAGCATCCTCGTGCTAACCAAGGACGAGGAGGTGAACATCGAGTCGTGCCTGCGCTGCTTCGACTTCACCGATGACGTCGTCGTCTTCGACAGCTACTCGACGGATCGCACGCTGGAGCTCGCGGCCAAGTTCCCGAACGTGCGCATCATCCAGCGGAAGTTCGACAACTGGTCGCGGCACTCGAACTGGGCGCTCGAGAACATCCCGTTCAAGTATCCGTGGGTGTACTACTCCGACGCCGACGAGCGCATGCCGACGTGCCTGCGCGACGAGATCCTGCGCGTGACCAACGACGCGTCGCGCACCGACGTCGCGTACCGGCTCCGCTACAAGAACATGTTCCTAGGGCGCTGGCTGCGCCGCGGCGGCGTGTATCCGGTGTGGATCCTCAGACTCTTTCGGCCCGACAAGGTGCGATACGAGGACCGCGAGGTGAACGCGCACCCGGTGGTGGCCGGCGGCCTCGGGGAGCTCTCCGAGCACTTCATCCACTACAGCTTCAACAAGGGCCTCGTGCCCTGGTTTCACAAGCACAATTCGTACTCGCAGATGGAGGCCCGCGAGGCGATGCGCGTCGTCGCCTCCGGACTCGGCGCGCAGCTTCGGCTGGTCTTCAGCGGCGAGAAGGCCGCGCGACGGCGTGCGATCAAGAACCTGAGCTTCTTCCCGCCGCTTCGCGGGCTCGTCCGATTTCTCTACATGTACGTCGTGCGCATGGGACTGCTCGACGGCACGCCGGGCTTCCACTACGCGGCGATGATCTCGATGTACGAATACTGGATCGAGCTGAAGCTGCGCGAGCAGCAACGCCATTGGCGCGAGACCACGGACGCGCTCGTTCGCCGCATGCTCGAGGAGGGCAAGCGATGAGCGCGCCTCCCATCGAGATCCTGATCCCGACGTTCAACGAAGCGTCGCACATCGAGGAGACCGTCCATAACGCGCTACAGGTCGGGCCGGTGTTCGTGCTCGATTCGTGTTCGACCGACGGCACGCAGGAACTCGCCCGCAAGGCCGGCGCGACGGTGGTCGAGCATGCGTGGGAGGGTTACGCGCGGCAGAAGAACTGGGGACTCGAGAACCTCGGCTTCACCGCGGATTGGATCTTCATCCTCGACGCCGACGAGCGCATCACGCCGAAGCTCGCTCGCGAACTTCTCGACGTCGCGAGGAACGAGAAGGAGAACGCCGGCTACTTCGTGAACCGCGTCGTGCTGTTCATGGGGCGCGCCGTGCGCCATGGCGGTCTGTATCCGTCGTGGAACCTGCGGTTCTTCCGTCGCGGCCGGTGTCGGTACGAGGATCGCGCCGTGCACGAGCACATGCTCTGCGACGGACCGACCGGATACCTGAAGCACGAGATGCTCCACATTCGGCGCGAGTCGATCTCGGAGTACATCCGAAAGCACATCGTCTACGCCGATCTCGAAAGCGATGAATGGGTGCGGGCGCGATTCGGCGCCGGCGGCGGCGCCGATCCGCAGCGCATGTTCAAGGATCACCTGCGCTATCGACAGTGGATTCGCCGATCGCTCTGGCCGCACATGCCGGGGCGGCCGCAGCTTCGCTTCCTCTACATGTACCTGTTGCGGCTCGGATTCCTCGACGGGCGCGCCGGCTTTCACCTGGCGTGCCTGATGGCCAACTACGAGTACATGATCAGCGTGCTGTATCGCGACAAGCTGCACCGGCTCAGCGAAGGCCAGCACATCCCGGGACTGCCCGTGCTCGCGCCCAAGGGCGGCGCGAAGCGCTGACCGCCCGCGGCCGTCATGCCTTCTTGCAGATCACCGCGACCTCGAACATCGGCCGCTCCATCTTCAGCTTCATCGACAGCGGAAGATCGAGCTCGTCGACGATCTCGAGTCCACATCGACGCATCATCGCCCGCACTTCCTCGAGGTCGCGGAAGAGGTAGATGTGGTCGATCGCCTCGATGTTCACCGTGGTGGTGATGAAGAACATCGTCTCGGCATGCGCGTGCGCGACAGCCGAGCGCAGGAGCGTGTCGGGATCGTCGAGGTGCTCGATGACCTCCGCGATGACCACGCGGTCGTAGGTCGGCGAACCGTGCGGAAGTCCCTTGCGGCAATCGGCGATCGACAGCGAAAACCGGTCCGCGGCGATGCCGCTCGCCTTCAGGATGCCGCTCGTGTACGCCACCGAACTCGGGCTGATGTCGAGGCCGGTGAGACGGTTCTTCGGGTTCGCCATCAGTTGACCGCGGGCCAGCCAGCCGTGTCCGGGACCGATCTCGAGGCACGCGCCGTAGGTTCCGCGCGGCAGGTATCGCTCGACGTAGTAGCGCCACAGCCGATAGTGATTCGGCCAGCCGATGTAGGTCACGAGCAGTCCGTCGAGGTACTGCGCCATCTTCTCGGGTGACGAGTACACCGCGGCGTTCACCGCGTCGAAGTCCTTCGATTTGAGCTCGCCGGTCTTGGCGAACTCGATCTGCAGGCGCAGAAACGTGTCGGAGTCAAAGAGCAGTCCGCCGACGAGTTGCGCGACCGCTTGGTCGGCGGGCAGTCCCTTCATGCCAGACGCCGCGGACCAGATCTGCGCGACTTCGTTCAGGTACGTCGTGATCTCCGACGGATCGAGCGACTTCAGCATCGGCTCGGTGATCCAGCGCTTGCCGACGAAGAGCGCCTCGAGGAGCGGCCGGTACGGCGCGTCCTTCGGGGCGTGCGCCAGCAGATCGTCATACGTCACCATGGCGTTTCTCCGCACCCGCGTCGACGCGGGCGGTGTGTGGCTGCCCAATCGTCCCGCCCGTCAACGCGCCCGCTTCGCGGCGATCAGCGTCGCGATCTGCTCCAACGTGCGCGCCTTCTCGACGTCCGAAGGGTCGAACGATACGGAGAAACGCTGTTCCAAGGACATGATCAGGCTCAGGTGTTGAACCGAGTCCCAGTTCTCGACGGTGTCCGGCGACGACGAGCCGGCGAGCGAAGCGACCGGAACGCTCAGCACGTCCGCCGCGACCTCGCGCACCTCGTCCAGAAACTGCTGCGACACCCCGCCCCGATTCGCTTGATTCGTCATGCACCTGTCCTTGCCATGTCGAGCCTCTTGATCCACCGCGGCCACGCGATCTCGCCCGACGTGAGATCGAATCCGTAGTGCACTCCGCCGTCGCGCTGCTCGCGCACGGCGAATCCGTGCGCGCCGTAGAACTCCTTGCACGGAGCGTTCTTCTTCGTCGGCAGATACCAGCCGTGAAGCCGCTTCGCTCCCGCGCCGATCGCCCGCTCGGCGATGTACGACAGGAAACCCGTTTCGACCGTGCGGCCGATCACTCGGCACGAGAGAATCAGCGTATCGATCTCGGCCTCGTCGCCCTCGAGCCTGGTGAATGCGACGCCGACGATGCCGTTGTCACCGAAGCGATCCTTGACCCGTACCGCACACAACTGCCACGCCGGGTCGGCCGCCATCGAAGCGACCTGCTCCTCGGAGTAGCGGCGCGTCGTGAGGTTGAACTGATTCGTCTTCTGCGTGAGCTGCGCGATCCGCGGCAGCGAGCCCGCGCCGACGGGCACGAACTCCATCTCCATGTTCAGCGACTCGTAGAACTCCTCCATCGACGAGAACTGCGACTGCAGCTCGGATCGCAGGCGGTTCTCCGCGTACATGCGGCCGCGCACGCGATCCTCCGCGGAGAGGCTCAGGCGTTCGAACTGCGGCGCGGCACGCAGCGCCGCCGCGTAGCCCATCGGATCGGCGGGGACGTCGATCACGGTGACCTCGGGCAACTGCGACGCGACCCACTCGCGCTCGACCGGGTTGTCGTCGAAGAAGGCCAGCGAATCGATGCCGATGTTCAGCTCGCGGGCGATCTCGCGGAGGTTCGTCGCCTTGTCCATCCAGTTGATGCGGAAGGCGGCAAAGTGATCGGCCTTCAGCAGCATGCCGGGATGGTTGTTGATCGCCTCCATCGCGTCGGCTTCGTTGTTCTTGCTGTTGATCGCGAGGATCACGCCGCGCTCGAAGAGGTCGAGGATGGCCCTCTGGAACTTCTGGAACGCGGCGCCCGGGTACTCGGTGTCGAGCTTGATCCCCTCCATGCCGTCCTCGCCGATCACGCCGCCCCACAGCGTGTTGTCGAGGTCGAGCACGAGGGCCTTGCAGGTTCGTCCGCAGATCGGATGCAGGAAGCGCAGCCACTCGAGCGCCAGCGTGCCCATCTCGCCGGCGTTCAGCGGCATGCGCACGGTGAGCCACTTGCGCTCGTCGTGCGTGCGATCGACGCCGCGGCGCGCGAGCAGTTGGTCGTAGTCGAGCACGTACACGTTCGACTTCGCCTTCGCGATCGCCGCGATGCCCGCGTTGATCTTCTCGATCGTCTCGAGCTGGCTCCGCTCCGCGAGCCGATCGAACGCGCCGAGCGCCGGATGCGCCGGGCGCTCGAGGTTGTGCACGATCACGTGCGCCTTCGTGTGGCGGCGCAGCGTCTCGATCCACGAGCGGTACGCATCGACGATGTGCTGCGCCGACTCGTCGACCTGTTGCGGCGACAGGTCGACGAAGCGCAGCCAGAGGTCCGGCGCGATGTCCCGCGTCTGCACCGCGAGCACGACGACCGTCGGCTGAAACGCGTAGAGCGGGCTCGAGGGATTGATGATGTCCTGGACGTACGCGTTGAACTCGCTGAGATAGACGTCGAGGGCGATGCCCGCGCAATACGCGCCGGCCTTCAGCATGGGCACGATGGGCTCGACCGTGTACGAGCGCAGGATCGCGAGCCGAGCGGGAGTCATCGCGAGCTTGTCGCCGTGCTGACCGCGCAGTGCGTCGAAGCGCGCGACGACGAATCCGGCGGTCGCCGGGTCGGGCGATGCCCGCCAGAGTTTCCTGAGCGCGATGGTCGCCGCGGACACGTCGCCCGCAGCCACGTGCGCATCGATCTCGGCGCGCAGCGCCCGCGGATCCACCTTCGGAGCCGCGCGCTCTTCGGGCTGCCCGCCGGGTTGTCCACTCGCATGTTCAGACATGCTCAAGCACCTCGATCAGTTGGCGGGTCGGCGTGAACAGCCACGCGATCCGTCGGCCTTGGAAGGCCACGGCCGGGTTCGGCGGCGATACCAGCACACAGCCGCGTTGCCTGAGCGCGGCGATCGTCGCCTCCATCCCGATCACCTCGTAGCACATGTGATACGCGCCGACTTCTTTGCGCAGGTAGTTGTTGACCGGCGAATCATCGGCGGCCGGCGCGATCAACTCGATCACCGGATCGGTCGTGCCCTCGCGTCGCAGGAACGCAACCCGCACGCGCTGAATCGGATCGACGTGCGGCCCGTCAAAAAGCCGATAACCCAGCGTTTCCGCGTAGAACGGGAGCGCCTTCTCGATGTCAGCGACCGCGACGCCAAGGTGATGAACAGGTCCGAGCAGCGCGCTCACGCGTCAGTCCTCGCAGGCACCACCGTGCGGATTCGGCGCGTCGCGGCACTCAGCCTCGCATCAACGCAGCGTCTCGTCGCCCGGAAGGGATCTTCTATTCTATTGGACGGCTCGTCCGGTTCGCGCGACCTCACGCATGGCAGACCCGCTGACCTTTCACACCGTTCGGCTCGGCGAGTTGCGTGATCCAGCGCTCTACGCACGATGGGACGACGTCGACGCGATTGCGGAGATGAAGCCCGAGAAGCGCCGCGCGTTCCTCGCGAACCCGTGCGCTCGCGGCGACGACGATCCCGTGCAGTTGCTCGCGGTCCGAGGGCGTCACCCATTAGGCCGCATCGACGTCGCCGCCGGACGCCTGGTGGTGCGCGGCGCCGCGACGCCAATTGGCTGGTGTTCGCTCCTCACGGTTCCTGAACAGCATCGCCACACGCTGGCGGGTGCATTCCTGGCGATGCGCGCGGCGACGCTCTTTCCGAACACCGGCGCGCACGGACCCTCGCGCATGGCGGTTCCGCTCTACGAGAAGCTCAAGTTCGCCGACTTCGCGATGCCGCGGCTCATATTGATGCGGCGTTCGCGGTCGGTCTTGGAGAAGAAGCTCGGCACGGGCGGGCTGTCGCGGGTCGCTTCGATGCTTGTCGACGCGGGGCTCGCGTGCCAACGCGCGCTCCTCGCGGCGATGCGCACGGCCAGCGCGGGCGGCGTGTCGGTCGAGCCTGTGTCGCGCGTGCCCGAGGCCCTCGACGTGCAGCTCGCCCGCGGCGAGGAGCCGGTCAAGGTGTGGCGCTCGGCCGCGTGGCTGAACTGGATGCTCGAGCACAGCTTCGACGATCCGCCTCCCGAACAACCCGAGTTCCGTCGCGAAGCCTGCCTCCTGCGGCGGCGCGGCGAGATCGTCGGGTACTTCGTCACGAAGTCCCGGTTCTATCCCGTCGCGTCGGCGAGCGGGTATCGCGACGTGCTGCTCGGCTCGCTGCAGGACTGGCAACTCTTCGAGCCGGTGATGGACGAGCGCGCGATCGCGCTCCTCGCGCTCGATCGCCTCTCCCGGGTTGGCGTGGACGCAATGGAGGTCTGCCTTCCGCCCGGACCGTCGGTGGCCGCGCTGCGCCGACTCGGCTTCGTGCGGTTGGGCGATTTCCATGCCATGTTCAAGGCATCGCCGGCGAGCCCGCTGAGCGCACCGGAACTCATGCGCGGCGACGCGTGGCGACTCCGACCCGGCGACGGCGACAATCTCTTCGCCTGACGAGGACCACCGTGCGACTGCTCATCAACGCCGACGACTTCGGATGGGACGACGAGACCGTCGACGCGACGATCGAGTGCTTCGAGCGCGGCGGCTTGACGAGCGCGACGATCATGGCGTCGATGCCGGCGGCGGAGCGGGCCTGCGCGTACGCGCGGGCGCACCCCGAGTTCAGCTTCGGCGTGCATCTCACGTTCGTCGGCGACGGCATCGAGAGGTCACTCTCGCAACCCGGCGCGATCCCCGATCTCGCCGACGATCGCGGCGTGTTTCTCGCGTCGCAGAAGACGCGGCTTCGGGCCTTGGCGCGGCGCATCGACGAGGCGGAGATCGAGCGCGAGGCGATCGCGCAGCTCGACAAGGTGCGCGGACTCGGCGTGCCCATCTCGCACGTCGACTCGCACGGCCACATGCATAAGTTCAGGCCGTTTCGGCGGACGATCGCCCGCATCCTCCCCCGCTACGGCATCGTCCGCGTGCGCAGCGTGCAGGACGTGTACTTCCGCCGCCCGATCAAGAGTCCGAACTACTGGCTCGGTCCGCACTGGAAGCGCGAAATCGCGCGACTCTTCCGCACGACCGAGCATCTCTACCTGCCGCGCAGCGCGTGCGAGGCCGACTGGGTTCGTCAACTCGCCGCACTGCGCCTCGACGGAACGCTCGAGGTCGGATTGCACCCGGGTCGAGCCGAGGACTGGCGCGAGGAAGAGCGCGTCGGCGCGGTGGCGCTCGGCGCCGCGGCGCGGGACGCGAAGATCGCGCTCGTGACGTGGAACGACGTCTGAGCGAGCTCAGCCGCGCAGGACGCGCTCGCACGTGTCGAATCGATACTCGGCGAGCAGCCGCTCGAGCTTCGCGCGCGTCGATGCGAGGCCGACGTACGACTTGAAGCGGCGCCTCAGCGGCATGGGCACGCGCGGGCAATCCGGCGCGAAGTCGCGTGGGTGGAGATAGACGACCGCGGGCCGGCGCTGCGCGTGGCAGTGGTTGAAGCCGCGGCGGATGAGCCCGAGCGGGAAGAGCCGCAGGTAGCCGCCGCCCGAGAAGCACACCGACTTGCCCGCGATGGTCATCACGCTCATGGGCAGTTCGGGCAGGCGGCGCGGACCGCGCTCGATCACGTGCGGCGCAAGGTCGCACGGATAGCCGCCGTGTCCGCGCTTCGCGGGAAACAGGCTGGCGTCGTAGGTGCAGCCCGCGTCGAGCAGCACGTCGAACGCCCACTCGGTTCCGGGCGTGATCGAGAAGCTCGGCGCGCGGAACGTCTGCACCCTCGTGCCGCACGCGGCTTCGATCGCGGCGATCGAGTCGGCGAGGTCCTTGGCAAATTCCTCGCGCTCGAGCAGGTAGACCCGGCGATGCCAGAACGAGTGCGTGCCCAGCTCGTGCCCCGCCGACGCGATGCGGGCGACGAGCTTCGGGTAGCGATCCGCGATCCAGCCGAGGACGAAGAACGTCGCCTTCACCTTGGCCTTCGCACAGATATCGAGAATCTCGTCGGTGCGCCGCTCGACGATCGTCGGCAAGGTCGGCCACTGCGCCGGATCCTCGAGGCCGGGGATCTCGACCATGTGGAACCAGTCTTCGATGTCGAAGCTGAGCGCGTCGATGATGGCGTCGGTCGAAGGCATCGGTCGTCGATCGGGCGGTCAGACGAAGCGGTGACCGTTCGCAAAGAAGCGGTTCACGTCGTCCCTGGTGGGCATCGAAAAGTGCGTGGACTGCGACTCGTCGTTTGGGAGAAGCGGCGGATTGCCCGCCTCGATCAGTCGGACGCACTCGATGATCGCCTCGGCGGCAAGGTCCTTCGAGCGGGCCATGATGTCCTCGAGCGTGTCGTGCGCGTAGATTCGATATCGCTTCTGCACGACGATCGGTCCGTTGTCGAGCTTCGCGTCGACGAAGTGCACGGTGACGCCGCCTTCGCGCTCGCCGTTCGCGAGCGTCCAGAAGCTGGGCATGAGTCCGCGGTACTTCGGCAGGAGCGCGCCGTGGCAGTTGACGATGCCGTGCGAGGTCTGGTCGCGGAGGGCCTTGCGGTAGAGCTGCGTGCCGCTGATGGACACGATGAGCTGCACGCCGTGCTTGCGAAGGTGCTCGAGGAACTCGGGACTGTTGACGTCGACCGACTCCGTCACCTCGACGCCGTACTTCTTCGCCACCGCCCGCACCGAATAGCAGCGGCTCGTCGAGCCCATCAAGCCGTTGACGATCTTCGCCTTCAGCTTGGCCATCGCGTAGTTCCGCATCTTCCACTGGAAGTAGCGGAAGCCGTAGAGGCGGTACAGGTCGACGGCCGTCTGGAACACGGTGCGCTTGCCCTGCGCCACCGACTGGATGTTGATGCCGGCGGTCGAGTCGGAGAACTCGCGCAGGTACTTGTCGAGCACCTTCGTGAGGTAGAACGGGTCGTCCTGGATGAAGACGTACTTCTTCAGCGTGCTCATGGTGTTCCTTGGGATCCCATCGACTCGAGCAACCGACGCCATTCCTCGCACCGCACGATCCGCGAGTGCTTCGCGACGAGTGATTCGAGGCCGCGCGCACCTTCGGCGCGGCGGCGCTCGGCGTCGCGGGCGTACGCCTCGATCGCGGCGACGAGCGACGCAGAGTCTCCCGGTGCGATCACGGTTCCGCAGTCGTCCTCGCGGATGCACCGCGCGATCTCGCTCTTCGCGTCGCCGATGAAGATCGCGGGCTTCCCGACGCCGAGCACGCCGTAGTACTTGCTCGGGACCATGATGCCCTCGACGCCGACCTTCAACGAGATGAGGTGAACGTCGCCGGCGTCGAGCAGTTCGGCGAGCCGAGCCCGCGGCTGGTACGGCGCGAGGATGCAGTTGGCGAGCCCATGTTCGCGTACGGAGGCGTCGACCTCGGCCTTGCGCTTGCCGCCGCCGACGAACGCGAAGCGCACGCGGTCGTTGTTGCGAAGTTCGCGAGCCGCGGCGAGAAACGTCTCGATGTCGTGCCCGAGGCCGAAGTTGCCCGAGTACATCACGAGCAGCCGATCGTCGATGCCCCACTCGCTGCGGAACGCGTTCGGCGCGTCGGTTCGCGCCGCAAGTTCGTCCTGGTCGCTCCACACGCCGATCAGGTGCACGCGCTCGGGCTTCGCGCCCTTCGCGAGCACGCGGTCGCGCATGCAGCGTCCCAGCACCACGGCCGCATCGACGTGACGCACGCAGTAGCGGTCGAGTCGCTCGCCGATCCACGCAACCGGATGCGTCGGTCGAAGCACGCCGCACGCGATCGGCAGGTCGGGATACATGTCCATCACCCAGTACACGGTCTTGCCGCCGCGAAGCATGCGGACGATGAGTCCGGCGAGGGTGATGAACGGCGGCGTCGTGAGACAGACGATGACGTCCTGCTTCGGCAGCGTGAGGAGCTTCAGGAGCGCTGCGACGTAGAAGAGCGCGAAGTCGATCATGCGGGCGACGATGCCCGCCTTGCCGAAGAGACTCTGGCCGACGCGATGCACGCGAATGCCGTCGACGGTCTCGCATCGCGGCAACGTCGCGCCCTTCGTGCCGTAGAGCGAGCGCGACGTGACGGCGCTGACCTCGTGGCCTGCGGCGGCGAGATGGCGCGCGAGGTCGTGCGCGTGCTGCGCCGTCGCCGCGACGTCGGGGTAGAAGGTCTGGTTGAGGAACGTGATGCGCACCGTCGTCGTTCCGTTCGGTTAGCTCGCGCCGGTCCCGCCGCGCTTTCGGAACCACTCGATCGTGCGCCGCAGACCTTCCTCGAATCCGACTTGTGCCCGCCACGAGAGCAGCTTCGCGGCGCGATCGGTCGCGAGGCAGCGGCGCGGCTGGCCGTCGGGCTTGCTCGAATCCCACCGAATCTCGCCGGTGAAACCCGTGAGTCGCGCGATCAGGTGCACGAGGTCCTTGATCGTGATCTCCATGTTGGTGCCGAGGTTGATCGGCGTCGGGTCGTCCATCACCTCGGCCGCCCGCACGACACCTTCGCCGGCGTCGTCGACGTAGAGGAACTCGCGGCTCGCCGAGCCCGTGCCCCAGCACACGATGTGGTCACGGCCAGCGTCGATCGCCTCGACGCACTTGCGGATGAGCGCCGGGATGACGTGCGACGTGTGCAGGTCGAAGTTGTCCCACGGTCCGTAGAGATTGACCGGCAACACGTACGCCGACGGAAGTCCGTACTGGCGGCGGTAGCCGTCGAGCATCACCATCGCGGCCTTCTTCGCCACGCCGTACGGCGCGTTCGTCTCTTCCGGGTAGCCGTTCCAGAGGTCTTCCTCCCGGAACGGAACGGGCGTGAACTTCGGGTAGGCGCAGATCGTCCCGACCTGAACGAACTTCTTGAGCTTCGCGATGCGCGCGTGCTCGATCAGGTGCAGGGCCATCGCCATGTTGGCAAAGAAGTACCGACCGGGGTTGTCCATGTTCGCGCCGATGCCACCGACCTCGGCGGCCAGGTGCAGCACCACGTCGGGCTTCATGTCCTCGTACATCCGCGCGACGTCGGCCTCCCTCGTGAGGTCGTAGTCGCGGCGCCTCGGGATGTGGACGTCGGCGACGCCGCGGCGGCGAAGCGATTCGATCACCGCGCGGCCGAGGAAGCCGGCGCCGCCGGTGATCACGATTCTGTGCTGTGATAGATCCATCATCGAAACGTCCACCGTCGCCGCGGCGTGAGACGGCGGCGACATCCACGCGCGTCGCCGCATCGCTCGCGGTGTGAGGGCGGGCATTGAACACCGGACCGCGTGGGAACGTCCATATCGGCCCAAGAGGTGCCGCGAACGAGCATTACCACGAGGGACCGAACCAATCTCCGCCACGCTCGTACGCGAGCGTTCGCGTCGTAGGTCGCGATTCGTGCGACGGCTTCCGCCCGCCGGGCGTACTGATCCCGCTAGACTCCGCCGTCTCCCGTGAAGCGGGCCCGGCCGTCACCCGAAGATACGGAGGTCGTGGCCCCGCATGGGGCATCGCACGGGGCATCGCACGGGTGCCGGGGGCTGACCATGTCCAACGCAAAAACCGCTCTTCTCACCGGCATCACCGGCCAGGACGGCTCGTACCTCGCCGAACTTCTCCTCTCCAAGGGGTACCACGTCCACGGCATCATCCGCCGCTCGGCGAGCTTCAACACCAATCGCATCGATCACATCTACCAAGACCCGCACGAGCGCAGCGCTCGGCTCAAGCTGCACTACGGCGACCTCACCGACAGCGCCGGCCTCTCGAGATTGATGCACGAGGTCAAGCCCGACGAGGTCTACAACCTCGGCGCCCAAAGTCACGTTCGCGTCTCGTTCGATCAGCCGATCTTCACCGCTGACGTCGTCTCGACGGGCGCACTCAAGATCCTCGACGCCGTTCGGAGTTTCCGGGACTCGTCGGGCAAGCAGACTCGCTTCTATCAGGCGAGTTCGAGCGAGATGTATGGGAAGGTGCAGGAAGTCCCGCAGCGCGAGACGACGCCCTTCTATCCGCGCTCACCCTACGGATGCGCGAAGGTCTTCGCCCACTGGATCACGGTCAACTACCGCGAGAGCTACGGTCTGCACGCGAGCTGCGGGATTCTCTTCAACCACGAGAGTCCGCGACGAGGCGAGACGTTCGTCACTCGCAAGATCACGCGTGCCGTCGGCCGCATCAAGCTCGGGTTGCAGCGCAAGCTCTACCTCGGCAACCTCGACGCGCTCCGCGACTGGGGTTTCGCCGGGGACTACGTCGATGCGATGTGGCGCATGCTGCAGCAGGACGAGCCCGACGACTACGTGGTTTCGACGGGCAAGATGATCTCGGTCCGCACCTTCTGCGAGCTCGCGTTCGGCCATCTCGGCCTCGACTACCGCGACTTCGTGGAGATCGACCCGCGCTACTTCCGACCCGCGGAAGTCGACCAACTCCTCGGTGACTGCACCAAGGCCCGTACGAAGCTCGGCTGGGTGCCCAAGACAACCGTCGAGGACCTGGCGGTCATGATGGTGGAACACGACCTCGAGATGGCGCGGCGCGAAAAGACGCTCCGCGACGCGGGACATCAGTTGCCGCAGACGGTCGGTCACGACCAGTGACGATCCGCGGTTGCCGCTGCCTCGTGTGGCGGTAACTGGCCGCACAACCCGAACCGCTTCCCGAAGTCGCGCCGACGCCGCAGGAGCGCAGAAGTCGCGCTTTCCCCAACGGGCGGAATCGTAGGATGGCGGTGACTCGTTTCGTCCCCGATCGACTGGAGGAAGTGCATGACCAGCTCTGGCCTGTTTGCCGTCTCAGTGTGGCGCCCGCTCATGGCGTCGACGGTCGCGGTGGTGATTGCTTCAGCGCCGTCGGCGCTGGCTGCGGGGGACTCGCAGCCCGTCGTCGTGATTCAGGCAGCGCCGCAAGCGCCAGCCACCGGTTCGCCGTCATCGCCAGCCACGCCGCCTCCGCCGGCCGCCGCGCCCGGAGCCTCGACCGCGTCGAGCAACGCTCCGGCGGCGCCCGCGAAGCTGACGATCCTCATGAGCATCTCGAAGAAGGACTACTTCACCGATGCCATGAACCAGCAGCAGGGCGTTGAAGAGTGCACGGTGCTCTACCAGGATCAGGTCGATCCCGACGCTCGCAAGACCGGCATCATGAACGCGGCCAAGACGATCGCCGCGCTCCAGGCGGAGCTTGGGGCGAATCCGTCGGGTTGGGTGCTCCTCGACTTCGAGTACCCGTTCGACGACATCTTCTGGAACGGGCCTTCGGATCCGCGGCACAAGCCGATGGTCGATTCGATCAACGACACGCTGCACCAGCTGAAGGAGAAGTTCCCGAACTGCAAGTTCTCGCTGTACGGCGCGCCGTACACCCAATGGCGCGTGCAGAACCAGACGTGGGACGTGGCGCCGGAGCCGGCGCTGAAGGGCGAACTCGATCGATGCTTCGCGACCTACTCGCCGATCGTCGCCTCGCTCGACTGGCTCAATCCCACGATGTATGACCGCTACGAATTCGCGAGGGCCAGTGCCAGCGAGCAGCCGGCGCTTCGGAACCGCGAGAAGATCTATCGCCGCCGCATGGTGGAGCTGTCGGATCGGCTGCGGCAGGCGGCGGGCAAGCCCGCCATGCCCATCCTCCCCGCGATCTCCCCGGTGTACGACGAGTACGGCGACGCCGAAGTGTGGAAGGCGGTCGACCTCACCGAGTTCAAGGCCGAGCAGGTCAAGCCGGCTATCAATGCGGGTGCATCGGGCTTCTTCGTCTGGACCTCGATCGGCTACCGCTGCTGGGTCTCGGGCCTCGCTTGGGTTCCGGCCGAAGGCGAGAAGCCCCGCGCCGAGGGTCGCGAGATCCTGACAAAGCTGCTCTACAGCGGAAGCCCGCCAGCCAACTGGACGAGCGAGGCCACCAAGATCGATACCCGCAAGCGAGCCGGCAAGTTCCTCGAGGCCTACTCTGGCGCGATCCGCGACGTCGAGGCTCTCCTAGCTTCGAAGCGCACTGAGCCGACGCAGCCTCCAGGTGCCCCGGCTCCGGCCGCGGCTGCGAGCGCCTCGTCACCGTCGAGCATGATCCTCAAGGCGAAGAAGAAGCCGTAACGACCCGAGCAGGCCACCGCTCGGCGCCTCGAAGTCCTCCAGCGATTCGCACGCGGACCGACCCTGAACGGGTCGGTCCGCTGTTATTTCGAGCACGCGACATCGATCGCGGGTCCGCCGGGGAGATTCGTGAACCGCGCAGCGATCGCTCCGTACTCTTGCCTCACTTCCCGCTCAGGAGGCGGGCGAGGCGGACCGAAGAACTACGAGGGATGCGACGAGGAGACCGATAGCATGCCGCGACCGGCACGCGTCGTCTCTCCGAACGGCCGGTCGTCCCCTTTCACTTCCCCAGCTACCGCATGGTTGGCATCGTCACCATGATCGTCGTCGGCGTCGCGTTTCTCGTGGCGCTCGTTCGTCCCGCGTGGACGATCGCGATCGTGATGATGATGTTCCCGATCGAGCAGGCGCTCCAAGCCAGCAACCCGATCTTCACCACCTACGGCACGCTCACCAACTACGCGATCGGATGTCTGACGCTCTGGTCGCTGGTGCGGCTCTTCTTCGTCGGCGGACTGGTGTGGCAGCACTGGTTCAACGGCATGATGGTCGCCACGACCGTGCTGTTCGGGTACGCGGCGTTCTCCTACTTCTGGACCGCGTCGCCGGAGTGGCTGCTCGAGTTCATGAAGTGGACCGGCCCGTACATCATGGTCAGCGTCGTCTGCACGCCGCTCCTCGTATCGGGCATCGACACGATCCGCGAAGTTCGCCTGGCGATCCTCTTGCTCGGGTCGGCCATCGCCATGCTCATCATGGCGAACCCGAACTTCGAGCTCTACGCGGGTCGCCTCGTCGTGATGGTCGACTCGACGCGCAGCAACCCGCTGGCGACCGGCGAACTGGGCGGCATGATCATCCTCGCGGCCGTGCTCGGATCCGCCAACGAGACGAAGACCTGGCAACTCGCGCTGCGAATCTCGGCCCTCTTCATCGGACTCGGCATGGGCTTCCTGTCGGGCTCGCGCGGCGAGACGCTTGGCTCGATCGGTCTCGCGGTGCTCTACCTGCCGCTGTCGCGGAAGCTCGCCAACCTCAACCAGTTCCTCATCACGGTCTCGATCGCCGTCCTCTTCGCCGGAGGCATCCTCATCGGCCAGATGCTCTTCGTGACCGACGAGAACGAAGGGCGATGGAGCTACGAAGCCGTGATGTACGGCGGCAGCGGCCGCCTCGACAACGTCCTCGATCTCGCGGGCCACTATTTCCGTCGTCCGCAGTTCTGGCTGACGGGGCTGGGCTCCGCAGCGTTCCATGACCTGCCCACGACGTGGGGCGATCCGTACTCGCACGTGCTCTCGGCCGATCTCGTCTTCGAGCTCGGAGTTCCGGGCATCGTCATCGCGATCATCCTCGGCACTGGCGCGGTTCGCTCGGTGCGCACGCTCTTCCGATGCGTGCACGACGATCCGGTCCGCCGCGCTTCGGTCGCGTTCCTGGCCGCGCTCACGACGTACTCGTTCCTCCTCGCGAACAAGAAGGGCGTCCTCTGGGCGCAATACGACCTCTTCTTCGGGATATGTCTGTTGGCGCGGCTCGCCGGGTTGCAGGTCGATGCAATGGCTCGCGAGCAGGCGCTCGCGGGCGACGCGGCTGCGACCGATGAGTTCGCCGACGATTCCGGTCTCCCCGAGTCTGGGACGGAGCACGCGGCCGCCCTCGCCCGGACCAGCTAAGGAAACCCGCGCCTGATGTGTGGAATCTGCGGCATCATTCGGCGCGACGGGATCGGCGAGCGCGAGCACGCGCTTCTCCAGAAGATCGCCGAGTACCAGCGACACCGCGGTCCGGATGGCGACGGCTTCTTCGAGAACGGTCTCGTGTCGCTCGGCATGCGCAGGTTGGCCATCATCGACCGCGAGGGCGGATGGCAGCCGCTCTACAACGAGGACAAGAGCGTCGTCGTCGTCGCGAACGGCGAGATCTACAACTTCGTCGAGGTGCGCCGCTGGCTCGAGGAGCGCGGCCATCGATTCCGCACCGGCAGCGACTGCGAGTCGATTCCGCATCTCTACGAGGAGCTTGGCCTTGACTTCGTCTCGCGCCTGCGCGGCATGTTCGCGTGCGCAGTCTGGGACGTGAAGCGCCGTCGGCTGGTGGTGGCCCGCGACCGACTTGGCGAGAAGCCGCTCTACGTCGCCGAAACGCCTGGGCAAGTCATCCTCTCGTCGGAGCTGCGGCCGCTGGTGCGCAGCGGCGCCGTGCGCTGCGAACTCGACGCGGACGCCATCGTCGACTACTTCCACTACGGCTTCGTGCCCGATCCGGGCTCTCCCATCAAGGGGGTTCGCAAGCTCAGCGCCGGCTGCATGCTGATCGTCGATGTCGAGCCGTGGTCGGTGCGCGAGCATCGGTACTGGAAGCTCGACGAGGCCCCGCCGGTCGAAGGCGTGCCGGCTCGACTGCTGCGCGACGAACTCGAGCGCATCATCGAGATGACCGTCGTCGCGGAGGTGCCCGTCGGCGTGTGCCTGAGCGCCGGCGTCGACTCGACGGCCGTCGCGGCGCTGGCCGCGCAGCGCTACAAGGGCACCATTCACGCGGTCTCGGTCGGCTTCGCGAATCGTGCGTGGCAGGACGAGAGCGCCGACGCGGCCCGCACCGCGGAGCGGCTGAAGATCCCGTTCCATCGCGTCGAGGTCACGGCGCAAGACGCGGCGGCGTCGTTCGCCGAGGTCGCGATCGCTCGCGATCAGCCGTTCGTCGACCTCTCGGGCATCTCGCTCTTCCACCTGATGCGCCAGTGCCGCGAACTGGGACTCGTGGTGATGCTGTCCGGGCAAGGCGGCGACGAACTCTTCTTCGGCTATTCGAAGCATCGAGAGGCGATCGAGGCGAATCGCCGCAAGGCGGCCGGGCTTCGCGGCTGGTCGGCGTGGCGCCGCTATCTCCGCGTGACCTCGCCGCCGCGCTCGCTGACGCGCGGCGTCGAGTGGATGAAGTCGCTCGCCGGTCTGCGCTCCGGCTGGAAGCAGATGCTCGAGGATCGGCGACTGCCGTCCAATCAGCTCCGCTTCTGGGATCTCAACGCCGAGTTCCGCGACGCGCGGAGCCGCCTGCCGGGCGTCTCCGGTCCGCTCATCGAGGCGTCGAGCAAGTCGAGTGCTCCGTATCGCCACGCGCAGCAGACGTTGGGAACCGACGCGTTCGACATCGAGATCATGCGGCTCTTCATCGACGTGTATCTCCGCGAGAACGGCCTCGCGCAGGGCGACCGCATCAGCATGTGGCACGGCGTCGAGCTGCGCAATCCGCTGGTCGACTATCGCCTTGCCGAGCTCGCGGTCGGGCTGCGAAAGACGCAGGGTGCGTCGATGCAGGTGCCGAAGGGCTGGCTGCGCGAAGCGGTCGGCGACCTCGTACCCGAGTGGGTGCTGTCGCGGCCCAAGAAGGGATTCAGCTCGCCGTGGCGGTCGTGGATCAACGCGATCGCCGCGATGCACGCGTCGAAGCTGCGCGACGGCGCGCTGGTGAAGGCCGGCGTACTCTCGCCGGCGGGCGCGGATTACCTTGCGTCGCGAGCAGCGCCGGGATCGACCGGAATGCCGGACCATGTCGCGATCTGCGCGATGTGGCTCGAGGTCTGGCTTCGCGGGTTCGAGTCGTAACGCAGCTCAACTCCCGCATGGATCGCAGCACCGCCGAGTCCGCCGCCGCCAACCGCTCGCGATCGCGCTGCGCGATGGTCTATCACTTCTTCGCCCATTACCGTGCCGCGGTCATGGTGGAACTGGCGCGGCACGGTCGGTGCGGGTGGACGCTCCTGGGCGACACGCACGACTTCGAATCGGACATCAAGGCGTGGCAGCCGCCGCCGGACGTCGACTTTCGGATCGCGCCGTGTCGACGTCTCGTGCGCAGCGTCATGTGGCAGAAGCGAGTGCTCTCGATCGCGATGTCGCGCGAGTTCGACGCGATCGTGATGCTCGGAAACTTCCAGTGGCCGGTCACCTGGTTGACGACGATCATCGCGCGACTGCGCGGCAAGCGTGTCTTCTTCTGGACGCACGGATGGATCACGCCGCCGACCGGCGCGAAGGGCTTCGTGCGCAATGCGTTCTATCGCCTCGCGAACGGCCTTCTCCTGTACGGGCACGGCGCGAAGCAGATGGGCATTAGCGCGGGATTTCGGCCCGAGCGACTGCACGTGATCTACAACAGCCTCGACTACGCGGCGCAGCGCGCGGCTCGGGCGAAGGTGACCGCCGACGACGAGCGCCGCGTGAAGCGCGAGCTCTTCGGACGCGACGACGTGGCGGTCGCGATCTGCTCGACGCGTCTCATCGCCATTCGTCGACTCGATCTCCTCATCGAGGCCGCCGCGATCCTGCGCCGCGAGGGTCTCGACGTGGGCCTCCTGCTCGTCGGCGACGGACCCGAGCGCGCGAACCTCGAACGCCTCGCCCGCGAACGGGACGTGCCGACGGTCTTCTACGGCGCGTGCTACGACGAGGACAAGCTCGCGCTCCTCACCATGGCTTCGAACGTCACCGTCGCGCCGGGCAAGGTCGGACTGACCGCGATGCAGAGCCTCGCGTTCGGCACGCCGGTGGTCACGCACGACGATCCGAGCGAGCAGATGCCCGAGTGGGAAGCGATCATCCCGGGGCGCAACGGCTCGCTCTTCCGCAAGAATGACGTGACGGCTCTCGCGGAGGCGATGCGCCCGTGGCTTGGTCGCTCCGGCGTCGATCCCGCGACGCGAGCGTTCTGTCCTTCGGTCATCGATCGTTTCTACAACCCGGAGAACCAGCGTCGCGCGATCGAGCGCGCCGTGCTCGGCGCTCCGGCGGACGACCTCTTCTGGATGCGGGAGGCCGACTCGTGAAGATCCTTCGCACGTTGCTCGGACGCGGTCCGATCTTCTACTTCCTGCGCGGTCGCGTGATGGCGTGGCGCCGATTGCGCTTCGGGCTCAAGCATGTCCATCCGACGTTCTATCTCGCGCCGACGGCGATCGTGACGCGCGATCTCGTCGCGAAGGAGTACAGCTTCGTCAACATGGGATGCATGGTCGGCGCGGGCGTCGAGATCGGCCGCTACGTGATGCTCGCTCCGCGCGTCGCGATCGTCGGCGCGGATCACCGCTACGACGTGCCGGGCATGCCGATCATCTTCTCTGGCCGTCCAGCGCTGAAGAAGACGATCATCGAAGACGACGCGTGGATCGGCTACGGCGCGATCATCATGCAGGGCGTGCGCATCGGCCGCGGTGCGATCATCGCCGCCGGCGCGATCGTGACGAAGGACGTGCCGGCGTACGAGATCCACGCGGGGATTCCCGCGAAGAAAATCGGTGATCGCTTCCCCGATCCCGCGGCGCGGAAAGCACACGACGCGATGTTGGACGGACCCACCATTCACTCGCGCCCGCCGGCTCATCCCGAGGAGTTGGCCGCGCAGTCGGGCCAAGCGCCCGCGTGACCGACGCGACCGGCGAACGCGACGAAGCGCCGTCGAGCGAGCGACTCTCGCAGGCAGCGCGATCCGGCGGCGCATGGGCGGTCGTCCAGAGCCTCTTGAGCAAGGCGGTCTCGGTCGTCGGCCAGGTCGCGCTGGCGTGGTTCCTCGTCGAGGACGACTTCGGCATCGTCGCGACCGCCGCGAGCGTGCTCGCGCTCTTTCTCTTCTTCAATCCGCCGCTCATGGCGGACGTGCTCCTGCAGCGCAAGCGCCGCTTCGCCGTCGACGCCGCCGCGGCGTTCTGGCTCACGATCGCGCTCGCCGCGCTGACGTCGCTGGTCTTCGCGTGCGCCGCGCCGTTCGTCGCCGCGTACTACGAGAACCCGCGCTTGACCGGCATCCTGCTCGTCACCGCGGTCACTCCGATCGCGGCGGCGCTGCAGCCGGTGAGCCTCGCGCGATTGCGGATCGACCTTCGCCTCGGCGCCATCGCGCGGTGGTCGATCGTGATGTCGGTGGGCACGACGGTCGCCACGGTCGCGCTCGCAGCGCTCGGCTTCGGGGCGTACAGCATCGCCATTCCGACGGCGCTTGTCGGGCTCGTCGCGTCGTACGGATTCGCGCGCCGCGCAGGCACGCTCGTCGGCGGCGCGCTCACGCGCGAAGCCGAATGGAAGCCGATGCTGCGCGATTACGCCGCGGTGTGTGCGGGGCAGTATGCGCACACCTTGGGGCTCTTCGCCGACTACCTCGCGCTGTCGATCTTCGCGACGACCGAGGAGCTCGGGCTGTACTACTTCGCGTTTCGCATGTCGGCGCAGATCAACGCGCTCTTCGCCTACAACGTCAGTCTCGCGCTGCAGCCGGTGCTGTCGCACCTCTCCGAGGCGCCCGAGCGGCAGTCGCTCGCGTTCCTCAAGGCGTGTCGCACCATCGCCCTGCCTGCGATTCCGTTGTGCCTCCTGCAGGCGGCGCTCGCCGGGCCGATCGTGCGACTCCTGTTCGAAGCGCGGTGGATCCCGTCGATTCCCATGCTCATGATCCTGAGCGTCGCGCAGGCCTTCTCGATCACCACCGGTCCGACGCAGGCGATGCTCAAGGCGCAATCCCGCTTCGGCACCTACACCGCGTGGCAGTCGGCGCAGTCCGCCGCGTTCCTGCCGGCGGTGTTTCTCGCGGCCGGACTGATCGGCCCCATGGTGCACGACGCGACCGGACTCGCGAACGCACGGGCCGTCTGCGTGGCGATCGCGGTGGCGATCGTCTTCGCGATCTTCTGTCCGCTCGGACTCTGGATCGCCGTGCGAAAGCGCGGTGCCGGTCTCGGCGCGGTGGCGCGGGTGTTCGCGCCGCCGCTCATGATCGGTGTCGTACTGGGTGGCGCGGCGCTCGCGATCTCGAGCGCGCTGCCGACGACGCGACTCGGCGCCGGACTCGCTCTCGCGCTCGCCGGTGCGGCGTCGATCCCGATCGGCCTGCTCGGCGCGCGTTGGCTTGCGCCGGACGAACTCGCGGCGATGCGGTCGATGCTCAGGCGTCGACGAGCGGCTTGAAGCCGCCGTACGCCATGCGCTTCACGTCGAAAGGCATTGCGCCCTTCTGCATGAGCTTCGCCAAGCGCGGGTCCTTCACCGCCTTCGCGTTCACGCGATCACGATGGGCCCGCGACTTGAAGAGCACGAACGAGAACACCACCGTCTCGCCGCGCTTCGGCTTCACCAGCTTCTCGAAGTGCAGGCCCATGCCCGTGTCCAGGTGATCTGCGACGCATTCCTTGAACGCGAGCGCGCCGTGATCGCGCCACACCGTTGCGGACAGTCGCGCGATGCGACGGTACTTGGCGAGGTTCTTCTTCGGCACGGCCAGGACGAATCCGTCGACGTAGCTCATGCTCGCAGCATACGTGCGCTCAATCGCGCCTCGGGTGCCGCGCGTAGCACTCGAGGAGCCGCGCGGCGCTCTTGTCCCACGTGAGATTCGTGAGGACGTGCTGGCGCAGCCGGTCGTCCTTCGGTTTCTCCCATGCGCGCTGCACGGCCCGCGCGATGCCCGCAACGTCGAGCGGATCGACGTACTCGGCCATGTCGCCGTAGTAGTCGGGCGGTCCGCCGTTGCGGGTGACCACGATCTTCGCGCCGAGCGCCGCCGCTTCGAGTCCGACGAGCCCCGTGCCTTCGTTCAGGGACGGCAGGCAGAACGTGTCGCACGCGGCGTACGCGGACAAGAGGACGTCCTGCTCGAGGTGACCGAGCAGTCGAATCTGCGGAAAGCGCTTGGCCAGCGCGCGAAGCGCCTCGAGTTCGCGGCCTTCCACCGCTGCGCCGGCGATCACGAGCGGATAGCCGAGCGGGCCCACGGCCTCGGCGAGCCGTGCGACGTTCTTGCGCGGCTGCGTGTACGACGAGACGTGGAAGAGGAACCGATCAGGCAAGTCGAGCTTCGCGCGGGCGAGTTCTGGTCCGGTCTGCGGCGGCGGATCCATGCCGTTCAGCACGATCTCGATCTTCGACGGATCGACGCCCACGCCGTGGATCATCCGATCGCGCTCGTGCGTCGATCGAGCGATCACGAGCTCGCTGCCGCGGGCGTTGTTGCGAATGATCCCCGCGACCGTGAGGAACCGCGGGTGCAACGCGCCCAACGTCGCCGCGATGCGATAGCGCCAGTTGGGCTCCATCGAGTCGATCATCGGCGCGAAGACGAGCGCGGCGCGGAAGAGGTAGCGATGCGCTTCGAGGCGATAAAGCAGCGGTCCGCCGAAGAAGAAGTGCAGGATGTCGAGCGACTCGAGCGGCGGCGCGACCCACGGATTGAGCCGAATCACCTCGTGCCCGAGGCGCTCGAGCGCCTCGGCCTGTCGCCACGCCTGCACGCGCACGCCCTGCGTCGGACGCGAGATCGCGTACATCCCGGGAAGCATGAAGCCGATGCGCAGCGACATGAGATGTGCAGATCGTACTGGCGCGTGGGCGCGGCGCCGTCACGCGCCGCGGCGCGCGATGACCGCGTCGAACGCCTCGCGATAGCCGCGCACCATGCCTTCGATCGAGTAGCCGCGCGGTCCGGTGACGGTCGCGCGGGCATTGGTCGCGAGCTTCGTCAGGTATGCGCGATCGTCGAGCAGCCGACCGATGCAGTTCGACAGCGCCGCTGCATCGCCGGGCGGGATCACGAGCCCGTTCTGCCCGTCGCTGATCGCGTCGAACTCCGGGCCGTGCGGCGCCGATGCGTTGGCGGTGATGACCGGCAGGCCGAAGCCGAACGCGTGCAGCACCGTGAGCCCGATCGCGCCGGGATGGACGAGCATCGACGACGACAACGCCCACGGCGCGATCTCGTCGTCCTTGTAGATCGCGCCGAGGAACCGAACGCGCGCCGCGAGGCCGAGTCGCCGCGCCAGCGCCTCGAGTTCCTCGCGCATCGAGCCTTTGCCGATGTAGAGGACTTGCGTATCGCCGTGGTCGCGCAGCGCCGCGACGGCCTCGAGAATCAGATCGGGGCGTTTCTCTCGTTCGAGTCGCGAGAGATAGAGAATCGCGGTTTTGCCCGCGAGATCGTGCTCCTGGCGGAATCGATCGAGTCGCGTCGGATCGCCGGTCCACGCGGCGACGGCGGCTTGGATCGACTGCTGGTCGACGGAGTTCGGCGCGACGAAGAGCCGCGAGCGATCGATGCCCTCGCGCTCCAGTTCGCCGCGCACGCGCTCGCTATAGCAGACGAAGCCGGTGGCCCAGCCGCACATGCGTCGTCGCAGAACGGCGCCGACGCGCGAGCCGGTGCGTCCCGTGCCGTGCATCCAGAGCAGCGTCGGAAGTCCAGCGCGTCGCGCGGCCTTGAGCGCAGGCACGACGTGCAGTTGGCGGGCGTTGCCGCTCATCACGAGAACATCCGCGCCGGGGGTTCGCGCCGCGCGGGCCATGCCGGGCTGCCACGACGCGGGACCAAACGTCCGGTGCGGCGCGTCGACGCAGCGGAACTCCGGGTCGGAAGCCGTGCTGTCGATGCTGCCCTGCCGCGGATGCAGGTCGCCCCACACCTCGACGTCGACGCCGCTCCGCGCGAGCGCGCGGAAGAACGGCACGCGATACGACGCGATCACCGGCTGCACGAATCGCGCGTGGATGGGCATGGCGACTAACGACTCTCCAGCGGTGCGACGACTCGGCGAGCGATCGCGTCCCACGTGTAGCGCGACAGCGCGGCGTCCTTGCCCGCGGCGCCGAGGCGATCGCGCAACGCCGCATCGGCGAGGATCCTGGCTGCGCGCTCGGCGAAGCTTGCGGGATCGGAGGGAGAGACAAGGATTCCCATGGCCTCGTTCGCGCCGGGCAGGCGACACCGATCGCCCATCACCGCCGGCGTTCCGACCGCGAGCGCCTCGATGACCGCGAGGCCGAAGCCTTCGTAGCGCGGGAGGTGGACGAACGCGCGTGCGCCGGCTAACGCGTGGTACTTCGCGTCGCCGTGCACGGCGCCGACGAGATGCACGCGGTGGCCGACGTTGAGGTCGGCGACGACGCGGCGCACGGTCGCTTCCGCGCCCCAGTCGTTGCCGATGACGACGAGGTCGACGTCGTGGCCCGATGCGAGCACGCGCTGATGGGCTTCGACGAGGTGATCGACGCCTTTCGTGCGGTCGAGACGGCCGACGAAGACGAGGTAGGGCCGATCGCCGAGTTCGGGATGCGCGCTGCGGAAGGCGGCGGCATCGGGCGTCGGGATGCGCTGCGGATCGATGCCGTTGGGCAGCACCTCGGGCCGCGAGCCCGGCACGTGGCGTGCGAGCGATTCGGCTTCCTCGTCGTTGAGGACGAACACCCGCCGTGCGTCGCGAAACATGCGTCCGTAGCCGAGGCGAAGCGCGAGGTGCCGCTTCGCCGAGCGGTCGCCGAACGGGACCGGATGCATCGAGCCGTGCGTCGTGATGACGTACGGCAGGCGCCGCAGCCGCGCGAAGCGCGAGCCGTGCAGCGTGATCGGATTCCACACGCCGTGCAGATGGACCGCTTCGGGCCGATCGGCGCGATCGAGCGCGGCGACGACTCTTCGCCAGCCGAAGAACCCGCCAAACGGCACGTCGAGCGTGGCGATTTGCCCAGTCGGCTCGTGCTGCGTCAAGAGCCCGCGCGCCGGTGCGCCCGTCGCGTCATGGCTCGCTGCGGTGATCGTGTGCCCGAGCCGCACCTCCGCCGCAGCCAGCGCCGCCGCCACCTGCGGCGGCCCGCCGCGATCAGGGTTCAGCCCTTCGATGACATGAAGAATCCGCACCGGGCGGGCATGCTAGAGCGGCTTCGGCTTGGGTGGAGCGGGGGTTGCCCGCTCGGAGTCGTTGTCGTCGGCGTCGATGGAACCTCCGACGTGCAATGTGCCTGCGGCGAAGCGCCTAGCGGGTCCACGCTCCAATCAAGTTGGCGAGAAATGCGCCGCCGACAGCACCCTCACCCGCGATGCAATGCCAAGGCCTCGTTGAAATAGGAGCCATCACGCCCATCTCGCCTAGGCGTCGAAGTCAAAATCCCGTTCTTCTCCTTGCATGCGCCACCAAGGGCCCGCGAGAATCTCGCTGACGCGACTCCGCGCGGCGTTTCAGTGCCGCGCCGACTCGCTTCGATCGGCGGCGAGTATGTCCGGCAAGGGAATCCGTGGTGTCCAACTCGGCGAGCGGGCGGGGGCTCTCGGTCCGAACGGCGATGACGATCGGCCAACTGGCCTTGCGCCAGTTGGCCCCGGTCGTCATGCTCGGCATCGGTGGTCCGCACAGGAGCGACTGTCGCTTTTTCTGACGGAGCTGCGCACCGCCGCCGAGGTCTACTTCCGCGGACAGCCGCGGCCGCACCTGCTCCAGCCGACAGCGCTCGTGCATGAGGTCGTCCTGAAGCTGGTTCAGGCCGGGCGGCTCGATCGGGACGGGTGCTGCGACGCGCCGGCGAACGTCGACGAGCCCACGTGGCAAGCCCAGCTTCGTGCGCTCGCGAGCCGGGCGATGCGTCAGGTTCTCGTCGATCACGCGCGAGCTCGCATGCGCATCAAGCGCGGCGGCAACCAGCAGTGCGTGCAGTTGAGTCCGGACATCGCGGCGCGCACCACGCTGAGCGCGGAGGAATTGCTCATGCTCGACGAGGCGATCGTCCGCCTGGCGGCGTTCGATCCGCGCTGCGCGCAGGTCGTCGAGCTTCGGTTCTTCGGAGGGATGACGATTCAAGACACCGCGCGGGTGCTCGAGGTCAGCGACTGGACCGTCGAGGAAGACTGGCGCGTGGCCCGCGCCTGGCTGGCGAAGGAATTGAGCGACGAAGCCGCGGGCACCTCATGAGCTCGTCGAAGCGATCGGAATCGAGCGATCGCTGGGCGGAGGTCAAGCGCCTCTTCCTGCAGGCCGCGCGGGTGCCGCGCGAGCGCCGCGCGGAGTTTCTCGCGCAGGAGTGTCGCGACGAGCGCATGCGGCGCGATGTCGAGGACTTGCTGGCGCACGAGACCGACTTCGGAGCGAACGACGACCTCGGTCCGGCGACGTACTTGCGGCTGGTGGATGCGACGGGCAAGGGCGATGGACTCGGCGAGTTCACCAATGACGATCCATCGGCGCCGCGGCGCATCGGCGAGTTCACGGTGCGCGGCCTGCTCGGCGAAGGCGCGTCCGGCATCGTCTATCTGGGCGAAAGTAGCGAAGGCGCCCGCGTGGCGATCAAGGTGATGCGCCCGGGCGTGCTGTCGCCAAGCGCGTGGCGACGATTCGTGGCCGAGCCACAAATCCTCGCGCAGCTCGAGCATTCCGGCATCGCGCGAGTGATCGCCCGGGGCACGCTTCCCGCGCCGACGAATCGACCGTACTTCGTGACCGAGTACGTCCCGGGCGCGTCGCTTGTCCGCTTCGCCGACGATCGGCAGCTTGATCAGCGCGGCCGGCTCGCGCTCTTTCTCGCGGTGTGCGACGCGATGCAGCACGCGCACGCCAGCGGCGTCATCCACCGCGACCTGAAGCCGGCGAACATCCTGGTCGACGCGTTGGGGAATCCGAAGATCGTCGATTTCGGCGTCGCCCGCGTGCTCGCGCCGACATGGGAACGCGCCACCGTGAGCACGATGCTCGGACAGGTCGTCGGCACGCTCGAGTACATGGCGCCCGAGCAACTCTCGAACAGCCAAGCGGCGGACACGCGCTCGGACGTCTACTCGCTCGGCGCGATCCTGTACGAGATGCTTGCTGGTCGCCCGCCGATCGAGGTGAGCGGACTTGCCGTACACGACGCACTGACCCGCATCGGCGAGCAAGCGATTCCGCGGCTCGCGCAGGTCGCGCCGGAGACGCGGGGCGACCTCGACACCATCGTGCATCACGCGCTCGCCCGCGATCCGAACGAGCGCTATTCGACGGTCGCCGAGTTCGCCGCCGATCTTCGACGCCTGCTCGACAACGAACCGATCAGCGTTCGGCGGCCGACGGTCGTCTACGTGGTGCGGAAGTGGATCGTCCGCAGAAAGCTCGTGGCGGGCGCCGCCGCGTTCGTACTCGGCATGGCGCTGGTCGCCGCTACCTGGCTGGTCGTCACCGGTGAGCAGGCGCGGCGCAACGCCCGCGACGCGCAGATCATCGCGGGTTCGCTGCTCGGCGACGCGCTCGACTACTTCGGCTCCCTCAGCGGCGCGATGGAGAAGCGGCGGGCGATCATCGCCAAGATCGACGAGCCGATTCGCTCGCTCGCCGAAGGCAATCCGAACGATCCGCAGCACCAGTTCAACGCGGCTCGATTGCTCGAGGCGAAGGGAGATCTCGCGGTCGACGAGGAGCGGTTCACCGATGCGATGGCCCTGCGCGTCGAAGCGCTCGATCGGATGCGCACGCTCGTCGCGACCGAGACCGCAAGTGCGGAGTGGCAGGCGGTGCTCTCGATCGCGATCGTCAAGGTCGGCGACCTGTTGATGCGCGATCGTCGCGTCGACGAGGCACGCGCGCTGTACGACGAGGCACTCGCGGTCGATCAGGCATTGGTGGCGCAGGATCCCGACAACGTGAAGTGGCTCGATCAACTGGCATGGAGCTATCTCCGGATCGCCGCAGACATGAATGCTCGGGGCGAGCTCGCGAAGGCCCGATCAGAAATGGAGATGGACAAGCGAGTCGTCGAGCATCTGCTCTCGATCTCGCCCGATCGCGTGGCGTCGCTGCACGCGGCGTTTACGGTCATCGCGTCCGCACGGCAGTTGGACGCGATTGCCGGAGCAGACCAAGGAACGTTGCCCGACGATGAGCGCATGCTCGCGCTGAGCAAGCGCATGCTGGAGCTTGAGCCGAACAATCGCGTGTATCAGCGGCAGCACGTGGATGCGATCATTGCGACGGCGCTGCGCTACTTCTCATCGGGTTCGCTTGAGCGCGGGTTCGAGCTGATTGAACAGGCGCGCGCCGCACTCAAGATGCTGAACGCCGACGACGCGCAGGGAATCGAGGGCCTGCGCTGCGAGGCCAGCCTGGAGAGCGTCGCGTTCGGCGGGCTCAGGTTCGCGGAGCGCTACGACGAAGCGACTGCGGCGATCATGCGAGCGATTCGCCTGTCGCAGCAGGCGATGGACCGGGCACCCGACGACCTGCACACGGTGTTGATCGCTACGGGTCAGGTGCTCGGGGTCAGCAGCTATTGTCTGAAGCCGGCCGCGCTGTCCGAGGCGCTGCGGCCGTATGGCGACGAGATCCGTGGTGCCTATGCCCGCGCGATTGAGCGTCTCGGACGATGGACGAGCGACGACGCGCTCGACCTGATCGCAGGGCGGCGGCTGGTCGACTTGATCGTCAGTTGCCCGTTCGAAGAGTTGCGCGACACGGAGCGAGCGATGGCCCTCAGCAGGCGGCTCGTCGCTGCGTCGCCGAATTCCGCGTTCGATTGGGAATGCCTCGCACGTTCCGCGCTCGCGATCGGCGATCTGGCGACGGCGGAACAGGCCGCGGGACGCATCTTGGCGTTCGGCGCGGACGCGTCGCGCCGTGCCGTGGACCACGCGCACGCGGTGTTGGAAGCGGTCAAGGCGCACCGCGCGAGTCCCGCGTCGGATCGATGACCGCCGCCGCACCGGGCGGAACGACGGCGACGGCACATGATGGCCCCGATCACCGCCGCATCGCGTCGGTCCACTGCCGCGTGTCGGTGTACTGCTGGAAACGAGTGATCTTGCCGTTCCTCAGTTGCCACACGTGCGCGAACTGCGCGTCGAACGACTTGCCGGTTGCCTTGATCGTGCCGCGGTAGCGGCCCTCGGCAAGGACGGTCTCGCCGCCGTCGACGAATCGTTGCGGAGCGACGATGAACCCGTCGATGTCGGCGCCGAGCCGCATGAACACACCGTTCGCGATCTTGTCCGGCCCGACGTACGGATTCCCGTCCGCGTAGAGGTAGCCTTCCGCCTCGCGCCATTCGATCTTCGGATCGAACGCGCCGAGGACGGCGAGCACGTCGCCGCGGGCGAATGCGGCGTAGAGCGACTTCACGATGTCGACGTTGTTGGTCACGGTGCGAGACTCCCCATCGAGTGCCGCGACGCGGCTACTCGCGCGCTGAGCGTAACCGTGCGCGTGTCGCGATATGCCGTGGCTACGATGACGCCGAACTCGGCACGTTCGCGACGCCGGACTTGCAGCATGACCACACCGACGCCGGTCGCCCTTCGCTGTGCCCGTTGCGAGTACGACTTGGCCGGGCTCGACGCGGCGGGTCGTTGTCCCGAATGCGGGTGGCCGATCGACGAGAGCATTCGCGCCGCCGGTCAGTGGACCGGGCGACGCCTGCGGAGACTTCGGACGATCGCCTGGAGCCTGGCTATCTCGGCGTCTGCATGGGTGCTCTCGGTCGGTTTCCCGCTTGCCATGATGTCGCTCGCCGCTGGGCCGTATCGAATATTCGCGTGCTCGCTCGCATTGCTCATCGTCGTGCACGTTGCGGCGCTCGGGAACGCATCGATTGGCGGCATTTACGCAGGATCACGCCACCCCGGTAGCGTGCGGGTCGCGCTCGGCGCGGTGCTCGGCATGCTGCTCCTGACCGCCGGCGGCTGCTTGGGGCTCGCGTTTCTCGATGTGCGCTGGCTGCAGCGGGAATTCGAGAGCTGGGGCTTCGTGGCGATGGCGGCCGTTCGAGCGATCAACGTGGGGGCGGCGACGGCGTGGCTGTGCGTCGGCGTCGCGCACGTATCTCCGATGGCGACGACGCGGCGCGCGTTGGCGATCGGCGCTGCGGGCTTGGTCGCGCTCGACTGGTTGGCGCTCGGTGCGCTGCTCGTCGCGGCGCGCTTCAACCTCGTCGCGCTTCCGTGGTCGCCCAGCATTCCCGCCGCCGCGGCGACCATCGTCGACGCCATCGCTTTCGCGGTGATCGGCGCCGTTGGGTTCGCCACGGCGCTGTCGCGCGAGCTGCGTGAGGCGACGAGTGCAATGCGCGTCGGCTGAAACGAAAACGTCCCGCGCGAGCGCGCGGGACGTGTCATATGGTTCGTATTTGCTCCGCACGCTCCGCGATTTCACAGGACCGCGAAATGGCCGGAGCGAGTGGGCGCCCGGAGGCCGCTACGGAGCGATCGAACTGGTGCGATTGGTTGCGCGTTGCGACGTTCGGGTGTCTATGCCTTGACGAGCGAGACGCCCAAGCCTTCGCCATAGAAGATCACGATCGTGTCGCCGATGTGGAGCTTCCGAAGGTTGTCGGCGCTGCGAGCGTTGATCGTCGTCAGTTCGCCGAGCGGTCCCCGCAACACGAGCTTCATGTTGGGAATGTCGATCGCTTCGACGGTGGTGACGATGCGCGTCGCGCTCATGACGCCGCCCGCCGGCGCGCTGCCCTCGCCGGCGCGCCCCGCGAGATCGACCACGGCGATCGGATGCGCGGTCTCGTCGGCGGTCGGCGGACGAAGCTCGGCCACGAGCTTGATGACGTAGTCGATCCTGACGGTGTCGCCGACTCGGACCTCGTTCAAGCGCGCGATTTCCTTACCGGCAACGATCTTGATGCTGTGGCCGGAGGAGTCCTCGAGGGTGACCTCGCGCGTCGCGTAATTGATCGCCTTGACCTTCGCGGTCAGGACGGCGCGAGCTGACTCTTCGACGGTCAGAGGCTTGCTTGGCGCGGGAGCGACGGCCGCGGGCGGTGGCGGCGCGGGTTGTGGCTGTTGCTTGGGCTCAGATTGGCAAGCGGCCAACGTGACGAGGGCGAACGCGCTCGCCACGAGTGCACGACGGTGAAGTTGCATGGGTTTCCTTTCGAACGGAGTCGCGGGGGTGAAGCCGCGCAACGCACGAACGACGTTGCAGCGACGAAGCGCGCATCCTACGCCGTTGGCTTTGGTCCGTCGGAATCGGTCTGCGCGTTCCGAACTCCCTCGGCGATTCCCTTCGGCGATTCCCTGCGCAGCCGCCCGCGCCACCGTGCGCACCGGTTCCTCGACTTGGGTCGACATGTACTTCAGCGCGTCGGCCGCGACGGGGGCCTGCGCGCACCGATCTCCTCCCGCGGCGAGCGCGATTCGGGCGCTGAACGAGTGGGCGTCCGATGCCGACCAGGTGCCTGTGGCGTCGCCCGGCGGTCCGGTTACGCCAGCACGATTCGCCCTTCCATCTCGCGATGGAATTGGCGGAGGGCGTCGCGGCTATCGACGACGAGGCGAGCGTGTTTGGCGATCGTCGCCCAGTCAAATGACGCGTGATTGGTCGAGACGAGCACGCAGTCGTAACTCTTCAGCGTCTCCGCGGTGCACGGCACGCTCTTCATCTGAAGGTCGTGCTTGCGGCCGGCCCAGGTCGCGGGCACGTGCGGATCGCTGTAGTCGACCGTGGCGCCGCGCTGCTTCAGAATCTCGATCAGCTCGAACGACGGGCTCTCGCGCACGTCGTCGATGTCCGGCTTGTAGGCGAGACCGAGGACGAGGATCTTCGAACCCTTCACGGCCTTGCCGCGCTCGTTGAGGGCCTCGGCGACGCGGTCGACGACGTAGTGCGGCATCGACGTGTTGATCTCGCCGGCGAGCTCGATGAATCGCGTCGAGCGACCGACTTCCTTTGCCTTCCAGGTGAGGTAGAACGGGTCGATCGGAATGCAGTGCCCGCCGAGCCCGGGGCCGGGATAGAAGGGCATGAAGCCGAACGGCTTGGTGCTCGCTGCACGGATCACTTCCCACACGTCGATGCCCATCGGCGTCAGCACGGTCTTCAGCTCGTTCACCATGGCGATGTTGACGCAGCGGAAGATGTTCTCGAGGAGCTTGGCGCTCTCGGCGACTTCCGCGCTCGACACCGGGACGACTTCCTTGACGCCCTTGCGATAGACGCTCGCGGCGAGCTCGGTGGAGATTTCGTCGAGGCCACCGACGAGCTTCGGGATGGTCGAGGTCGTGTGCGACTTGCGGCCCGGATCCTCGCGCTCGGGGCTGAACGCTCCGAACACGTCCCGGCCGAGCTGCAGCCCCTTCCCCTGGTCCCCCGCCGCCGCAAAGATCGCCGGCATCATGTCGTCGCGGGTCGTCCCGGGATAGGTCGTCGACTCGAGCACGATGAGCTGTCCGGCGCGGAGCGTCTTGCCGATCGCCGCGGCCGTCTGCAGGATGTACGAGATGTCCGGCTCTTGGTGCCGACCGAGCGGCGTCGGCACAGCGACGATGATCACGTCGGCTTCGCTGAGCCGACTGAAGTCGGTCGTGGCGGTAAACCTGTTGCTCTCGGCGAGCGACCGGATCATGTCGTCGCCCAGGTGCTTGAGGTAGTTCTCCTTGCGGGCGATGCAGTCGATCTTCTTCTTGTCGATGTCAAAGCCGAGGACGGGCAGCCCGCCCTGGTGCAGCGCATGCGCGAGCGGAAGCCCGACGTAACCCAGGCCAATGACGCCCACCGTCGCGCGGTTGGTCTTGATGAGCTCGCGAAGGCGCTCGGCGGCTGGCGAGACGGAACGGGCGGTGGCGGGAGTGCTCATGGCGTGGGACAAGTCGGCGGGATTGGTTCGAGACGTTCGGGGCTGGTGACGACGGACGCAAGCGTAACCGGCGGATCGGGTGTCGCCGACCCTAAGCCAATCAGCCGCGCAGCGTCAGCCGAGGTTGCTCGGAGGCGTGTTCGCCGCCGCCATCGATCGGGTTCGATGGACTCGAAGTCTCGCCGTTCCCCTTTGCCAACTCCTGCATCAAGAGCACCCACGTCTCGCGCTCGTATCGCAGGAGCTTCAGGACCTCTTCGACCTTGGCGGCGCTCTTGTTGGCGCTGGCCTCGACCATCGACCGGTAGAGGAACGTGTACAGCGCGGACAACTGCTGGCAGAGTTCGGGACTGCGATCGGGACGAAGCGCGCACAAGAGCTCCGTGAGAATCGCCTGGCACTTGGTGGTGCCTTCGTACGCCCGCTCGTAGTCGTTCCGTTCGTAGCCTGCCTTGGTCTGCTCCGCGAAGCGAATCGCGCCGTCCAGGAGCATGAGCCGCAACTCGGCGGGCGACGCAGTGACGACCTTGGTCTTGAGATACGCCTGTGAGGGGAGGGCTGACATGTGGGGTCTATCGGCGCGCCGGCGCAGTCACTTCGGTCAGGGCTTGATCCTCGCCGCGGTCAGGCCTTGAGCGAGCTGAAGATCGACGTCAGTGCGGACTGCTGGCCCTGGAGCTTCGAGAGCGCTTCTTCCATCGCGTTGAATTGACGCTGAAGCTGCTCTTGGCGCCGCGCGAGCTTGTCGTCGAAATCGGAGATCCGCTGGTTGGTGCGATCGATGAGGTTCTGGAAGCTCTCGCTTGCCTTGGTGAACACGCCGTCCACCGGCCCGGTCAACGATTTCATCGCCTGGTCGACGAGGTCGCCGAAGCCCAACGCGGTGGTCACCGTCGTCGACGAGCCCACCGTGACGCCCGGGGAAACCGTTTCCGCGCTCACGGTCTGCTGCTCGTAGGTAACGAACAGCTTCTCGACAGCGTCGGGATCGGTGGCGTAGGCGCTGTCGAACTTCTCCTCGTTGAACTGAAGCTGACCGTCCTTGGCGACCTTCAGTCCGATCTGCGACAGGTACTGGAATTGGCCGCTCACGTTCTTCGCGCGGCCTTGGACGGTGCCGTAGACGACCTGCCGCGCTCGGGCCAACGTCGGATTGCCGAGGAGAGGGCCCTTCTTCAGCGTGTCGGCGTCGTACGAGTCGTATTGGTCGATTCGACCCACGACGTCGTTGAAGGCGGCCGCAAAGTCCTTGATCGCCTGCTTGATGCCCGCAGTGTCGCGATCGACGTTGATGGTGACGAGATCGGTCGAGGCTTTCGTCGCGGTGATGTCGAGCCCGCCCACGACGTTCGAGAAGACGTTGCTCGAGCTGCGGAGCACGATCGCCGACGCTGGATCGGTGTTGCCGAAGAGGAGCTCGGCGTCGCGGCCCTCGGAGATCGTGGTGAGATCGAGATCGACGCCGCCGGTATCGAGGTGCATGCGTCCGGCGCGGCCACCGATCTTGCTCGCCAGCGACAGGTAAAACGGCTTTCCACCCGTTCCGGTGTTAACGATGGACGCGCTCAGCGGGATGCCGGCGGCGTTCAGCTTCGAGACGACGCTCGTGAGCGAATCGGTGACGTCGAGGTCGACGACCTTCTCGAACGAGCCTTCGATGTTCGCGCCGAGCGAGCTCGCGGTCTTGTTGATCCCGAGAATCGACGCAATGCCGCCGCTCTGGTCCGAGACCTTCATCAGAACGGTGCGGACGCCGGTGTTCGTGTCGACGAGCGATATGCCGTCGCCTGCGTCATTGATGCGCGCCTCGACGGCGAGGCCGCGCGAGTTGATCTCCTGAATCACGTCGTAGAGGGTGGTCGCGGACGCGTCGATGTCGACGGTTGCGGACTCGCCCTTCGAGTCGGTGATCTTGAAGATCCCGGTCCCGATGCCCTTTCCGTAGTTGAGGGACGCGAGCGGGCTCGCGTAGCCGATGTGCTTCGGCTCGAAGTTCTTGCCGCGCAGGATCCCCGCGTCGTTCCCGTCGCCCGCGATCCCGAGCGCCGTCGCGGCGCTGCCGAAGATAGACAGCGTGCCCGCGGTGCTGCCGCTCGTGTCCGTGACGGTGATGCTCATGTCATCGGGCGAGATCGAGAACTGTGCCTGGACGCCGCCGGTTTCGGCGCCGTCGTTCAGGGCGTCGATGAGTTGCTCGAGCGTCGAGTAGCTGCCGAGTCCGCCGATCGATGCCACGTTGCCGCTGCGATCGGTGATCGTGAGGGAGTTGGAGCTGTCGAGACCCTTGCCGCCGTTGAGCGTGTTGACGAGCAGCGTGCTCGCACCCGCTAAGACCCGCGTTCCCGTCACGCTCGTGCCGTTGCCGCCGAAGAGTCCCAGGTCGCGGGCGGTACGCTCGCCGATCTCGCCGGCGAAGCTCGAGCCGTCGGTTGTGCCGTCGAGGACCGTGATCGCGTCGGCGGCGCTCAACTGCAGTCCGGTTCCGGCGCCGTTGATCGACAACGTGACGCGTCCGGCGGTTTGATCCTTCACGCGATCGATGACGTCCTGGATCGTCGCGGCGCGCGGCGTGTCGACCTTGTTCGGAACCGCGGTGCCGGTGATGACCGGGCCGGAACCGCCTGCTGCGCCGGTGAAGATGCCAAGGTCCTTCGCGGTCTTGTCGCCGTTCGGTCCGACGCCCAACGTGCGCAGCGGGTCCACGCCGCCCATCGTGTCGGTCAGCACGAATCCCTTGCCGTCGGACGACAGGCTCATCTTGACCATGTCCGGTCCCAAGGCGGTGGCCAGCGTCTGATTCACGCGAGTGAGCAGTTCGCCGACGGTCTTGACCGCCTTGTCGTCAACGTTGCCCTCGGCATCGAGCACGTCGCCGAGGTTGATGTCGACGAGTTGCCCGGTCGAGGTTCGCACCTTGAAGTCGGCCGCATCGGTGGTGTTGATCTTGATCCCGGCGCCGTTGTTCAGATCCGACAGCGAGGTTGTCGTGGTGATGGGCGCATCCTTGCGCCCCAGCGAGATGTTGTAGACGTCCGTGCCGACCTGAAGTTTGAAGTCCGTCACGCCGTCGCGGATCAGGACGCCGTTCCCGTCGTTCAGCGACTGCAACGACGTCGACGCCCCGAGCTTGTAGATCTGCGACGAGGTGAGACTCACGCTGTTCGTCGTGCCCACGATCCCGAGGTCAGTCGCGGCGAAGCTGTTGGTTCCATTGGCGACCTTGAGTTGGCCGCTCCCACCCGAGGAGTCGGTGAAGACCAGGCGCTCGTTCTTGATCGACGCCGTCACCGCGACGCCGGAGTCGTCGTTGATGCGGTCGACGACCTCCTCGAGCGTCGTCGCGTCGGACAGATCGATCGTGGCGGCGGTGCCGGACTTGTCCGTGATCACGATCTTGCCGCGGCGCACGCCCTCGCCGCCGTTCAGGGCGGCGAGATCGAGTGAGCGGTGCACGCCGAGATCGCCGAACTCGACCTTGAGCGAGTCCAACCCGAGCGGCGCGGACGTCGAGCTCGCGAAGCCCGTCGAACGAACCTGGTTCGCCGATACGAGCCGCTTCACGTAGAGCTGGTAGATGCCCGGGATGGTTGCCGTGTTCGCCGCGGCGGTGAGGATCGTGTCGTCGCTCGACTTCGCCGTGGTCGACTGAAACACCTTGCTGATGCGAAACTTCGATCCGGCGCTCTGGAAGTTGAGGAGCCGCGAGTTGACGTCGAGGAGCGCGGTCCGCTGGGCAGTGAGGTCGGCGACCCGCTGTTGCAGCGGGATCTTGCCCTTGCCCTCGACCGCGAGAAGTTGCTGGATCAGTTGAGCGGTGTTGATGCCGCTGACGAGACCGACTCCGCTCGTGATCGACGCCATGACCGAGCACCTCCGTGGGTTGGATCGGCAGCTCCTGCCGCAATCCTCAGCAGGCGCGAGGAAGTACAAGCGGTGCGCCAAGCAACTCTTGCGCGGCCGCGATCATCAGGCGCGAATGGGCGAGTCGCCTCTCAAGCGGCGCGCCGCCAGGTCTGCGATCGGTCGAGGTCGATTTCCAAGCTCATGTCGATCTTCTCGTCGACGTCGATCGGCGTGGGAGTACATCTCGTCGTCCAACGCGGCAACCGGTTGTCGCGAGCCCGCATGAGCAGAAGATCCGACGTCCATTGCGCGAGCAAGCGCTGGAACTGCTGACGCGCCTGAAGCACCCGGTCCTGCGACTCGCTCACGGTCGGAAAGTGCATGCACGGACCTCGCGGTTGGAGTCTTGGGGCCCGATCCGTGGCCGGTGCCGCGCTACGGGCCAACAGCGAGATCGTGATCGACCATGATGGGTGGCGGGTTCAGGGGATGTGTGCGGATGAGTGGCTTCTTGGGAAGAGGGAGTGCGATTCCGCGGCCGTATCGCAATTGCGGCTTCGCGGCGCCCTAGCGCAGGCGACTCCCGTAGAGCGGCGCCAAGCGATCACCGCGGACTCGGGAGTCGCAATCCGCTTGAAGAGAACGAGCGCATGAAGGGGGCCGCGCAAGTAGCAACGGCATGTCGTCCGGAGTTCCAACGACGACGCCCGTCGGCGATCTCAATCGCACTGGCGTGGTGGACGCCGCTGACATCGCGATCCTGCTCGGGCAATGGGGTCTCCCCGGCGCGGATCTCGATGGTGACCACGTGACGAACGCGAGCGATCTCGCGATTCTCCTTGGTGCCTGGGGACCTTGCCCGTAACGGATCGGCTGCGAGCGGGACGGTCAGTCCGCCGCTCCCGCTCAGCGACGGGTCTTCGCCAGTCGCTCGACCTGTTCGAGGTAGCGGGCGACGCCGTCCGACGGTTTCAGCTCTTGCGCTCTGCGCAGGAGCGGAACCGCGTCGGCGTAGCGGGACATTCCGACGAGAATGCGTGCGTGCGCGATCTTTGCGTTGACTTCGTAGTGCTCAAGGCTCGCGGCTCGCTCGTAGTAGAACATCGCCTTGTCGAGTTCATTCTGCTTGGAGTAGTGCTGCGCGAGCAGCATGAGCGCCTCGCCGTCCAGCGGATCAAGCTTGAGGATCTCTTCGAGCACCTGCGCGGTCTCGGGGCCACCCTTTCCATCCGCGACCGCGAGCCGCGCCTCGAGCTTGAGCAGTTTTCGGCGCTCGGCATCGTCAAGGCGCGATTCGAATACTTGTCGGAAGTGCGTGGTAAGCAGCTCCGCCTGCGGCAGCGCGCCCCGCGCCGCCAGCACCTCGGCTGCGCGGAGCGGGCGGCTGACGGGCTGATTCGCATCGACGTCCATCGCGCGGACGTACGCCCTCGTCGCCAAGTCGAGCAGGTTTTCGGTGAGGTAGATGTCGCCCAGCGTGTGGAGGCTGTCCACGGTTGACATGCCAAGGAGATCCATCGCCTCCAGATTCTCGGCGGCCTTCAGCGGCTGCTTCATGCCGAGATACGTGTGCGCCTGCAGGAGCCAGAAGTCGTTCTTGTCGGGAAATCGTTCAATGAGGACGTCGAGGAGCGCGGCGCAGTCCTCGAACTTGCCCTGCTTGAAGACGCAGCGTGTAAGTCCGAGACGCCATTCGGTATTGTCGGGCTGGAGCAGCAGCGCGTTGCGATATGCGGCCTCAGCGGCCTGATAGTCCTGCTTGTTGGAGTATGCGTAGCCGAGGAGGCCGTAAGAGTAGCTGTCCCCGCCGCCGAGCTGGATCATCTTGGTGAAGGCGTTAATCGCATCGTCAAACTTGCCGTCGCGGGCGTTGATGAGTCCGATGTTGCGCCACGCACGGCGGAAGCTCGGAAACTTGTTGACCGCGGTCTGGTAGTTGGCGAGGGCCTCGGCCATTCGGTCCTGCTGGAACTGGATTCCACCGAGCGTGAAGTCGAGGATCGCCGAGCAGTCGGGCTTCATCTGCTTCTTGAGGAGCGCTTCGGCCTTGGGGAGGTCGTCAGCCATCAGTGGCCGGACCTTCTCCAGGAGCTTCACTTCCTCCGGCGTGACGCGCGGTTCGATCTCCGAGTTGATGCCGTAGCTTCCGACGAACTGCTTCTGGAAGGTCTTGTCGTTCCAGATCGCCGCCACGTCCTGCTGGCTATCGCCCGCCGCGCGAAATCCGATGGCGCCGAGCGAAACGGAGACGACGATGGCCATGGGAATCGAGCGCGTCATGGAGCGGCGCGGGGAGTGTTCACGTGGGTGCGTCATGATTGAATTGGGGGAAAGCGAATCGGAATGCGCATCTTGCAAGGGACGCGCTGACCGGCCCGGACACCGGGCTCAAATTTCCACTTCTTCACGGCGCTGATCGCCGGGGCCTCAAAGGCGGGGTTGTTCGACTTCTCGACGCGGACGTTTGCGACCTTTCCGGTCGGATCGACCACGAAAATCACCGTAACGACGCCCTCAATCTTCTTGCCACGCATCTCGGTGGGATAGACGGGGGCGGACTGAAAGACGGCTCGAGGCTTCTGATCGATCTCCGCCAGGCTGAACGCCTCCTCAAGCTTCTCCTCGACCGCTCCAGCCTTGCCCGTCCCGCCGATCCGCCCGCCGGAGGTAAAGCTGAGCGCCTGGCCAAAGTCGCCGCCGCCGGCACTCTGACCGCTGAGCGCTGCCTCGATCGCGCTCAAGCTAGCCGCCTCGAGCGCCGGGGCGTCGTTTGGCGCGGCCGGCGCGTCGAGCTGCTTCGCGAGAAGCGACGGGTCGGGCGGTTGATCCTTGTCTATCTGTTCGATCTTCTCCTCGGGTGGAGGCGGTTCGTCTTTCGGCTTCTGGGCGTTCTCGTCGACGTCGCCAACGAGCTCGACCTCGTGGATCTGCCCTTCGCCTTCCTTCGGAACATGGAATATCAGGCCGCCGAAGAGAATAACTGCGGCGTGCAGCAACAATGCGAGCGCGATTCCTAGTATGAGCCCGAGTCTCATTTCTTATCTGCGTTGATGCCGACCTTCGAGATGCCCACGCGGCGCACTTCGTCGAGAACGGCGACGACATGTTTGAAGTCGGCCGCACCGTCGCTGTTGATGATGACCTTCGGGTCTTTCGCGCCGGTCTTGAACGTCTGGAGTTTCATGGGGAGTTGGGCGATCGTGATCTTCTCCTTGTTGAAGAACACGTCTCCCTTGGCGTTCACGCTGAGCGTGAGCGCCTTCTCCATCTCCTGCTGATCGCCGAGCGACGCGGCGGTGCTGGCGCCGGGAAGCGCGACCTGCACGCCCTGGTTCTTGGTCATCGAGAGCGAGACCATGATGAACGTCGCGAGCAGGAAGAAGATGATGTCGATGAGCGGGATGATCTCGATGCGCGCCCGCTTGCCGCCGCCAGATGAGCCGTGCATGATCGGTGACTCCTTTCGTCAGGCGGTCGCGAGGATCATTTCCTGCGCTTCGCGGACCGCTTCCTTCGTCTCCTGCGGATGGACAAGCAGCTCAAGCTGAGCCGAAGCGGATTCGAGTTCGTGGCGAGCCTCGTCGGTGCGCGAGTTGAGGTAGTTGAACGGGATGAGCGCGGTGATGGCGATGCCCAGACCGAACGCGGTGGCGATGAGCGCTTCCGCGATGCCGCCCGTGATCGCTCCCGGAGCGCTCAGTTCACCGCCAATCAGCGAGAACGAGCCCATCATGCCTGTGACCGTGCCGAGCAGTCCGAGCAGCGGAGCGAGCGTGATGACGGTGTCGAGGATCGCGATACCGCGGCGGAACCGCTTCATCTCCTGCGACTGGGCGTAGACAAGTGCGTTCGCGATGGACTTCTCGCGATGCTCGAGTGCATATCCCAGAGCGCGGACGACGTAGTAGCGCGTGGTCTTGCTCAGACGTACCGCCGCGTCGAGCTTGCCCTCGCCCACAAGCGCGAAAAACTGTTCGAGCTTGCGCGGCCGGCGCCTCAGTCGCTCGATGAAGAGGAAGAGCAGTCGCTCGGCCACTGTGCCCAAGGCAAGGACAGATGCGAAGAGAAGTGGCCACATGATGGGACCGCCCTTCTCGAAGATGCGGAAGAGGTTCGTCTTCTGGATGAGCGCCTTCAGCGCACCGCCGCGCGACGGATCGAACGGCAGAATTCCGTCGCCGCTCGCGATGAGGGTGGCCACTCCAGCCTGAAGCGGACCTTCCAGCGGACGAATGAGCGGATTCGTCGATCCGGACTGCGGCACGACGAGGCCGGCGACGTCGCCCTTGTCGGCGCGGAAGAGAGCGACCGGGCCGATGATCGCGTACTGGCCGTCGACGACCGACCCTTGCAGGTCGACGCCCACGCCGGGAAAGCGCATGCCGCCGACGAGGTCGAAGAGTCGCTTGATCGAGGATTCGACGAAGGCGACTTGCTGCGGGAATTTTTCCGTCACGGAGAGACTGGTGTTTTCGCCGGCCTGCTTCGCCGCGTTCATCGCCGCGCCGCAGTATTGCAATTCGCTGATGTTCACCTTCGACTCGAACGTACGCGCGTACTCGTCGAGCAGATTTCCGACGTACGTGAGCTCGTCTTGGCGAGCCTTGATCTCCGCCTTGACCGTCGTGATTTCCAGGTTCCCCGCGTCGACCAGCCGCGAAGTCTTGTCGTAGTCGCGCCGGAGCTGCGAGAGTCGCTCCTCAAGCTTCGTGAGCTGCTCGGCGAGCGGTACCTTCTCGTTGGCGATCTGATCGCGGAGCGTCGTGAGTTCCTGCGTGCTCTTCGCGAGCTCCTGCTCGGCGGAGCGTGAGACGCGCGAGATAGTTTGATCTGGGTTTGGCGTCGGAGCCTGCTCCTGGCGCGCGAAGGCGCTGGTTGCAAGCGAGAGGACGCAGATAGCAGCGCAGATGAGTTTCATTGGAGTTTCACCGGAAGCGGCACGAAGGCCGGAGTGTGCTTGCCCTGGATGATGTCGAGTGCGGTGAGAACGTCGGACGCGACGGCCTTCGAGGGCTCCCACGTCCATCCGTCGGGACCCGGTCGCCCGATGCCGGCTTCACCTCCGGCGCTCACGTAGTAGCCCTGCGCGAGTCCGACGTACATCGCTCGCACTTCCGAGGGCTTTCCGTCGGCGAGCGTGCGGACTTCGTAGTTGACCGTGATCTCGTTGTTGTCCTTGTTGACCTCGTTGAGGATGCCAAGGACGTTCTGGAATCGCTCGGCGACAGTGACGCGAGTGTTGTCCGGGTCCTCGGGGATTCGCTGATACAGGGGCTGGAGCTTCTGTTGGATCGGTTCCGGGAGCGTCTTGAACAGCCGTCGGACTTCGGACTCCATAGCCTTCACCGACTGCGCCAGGTCGGCGCTCGCCGCCTTGAGCTTCTCGTTCTCCGCATCGAGGTCCTTGCGCTTCGCGGCGGTCTCCGCCACGCTCGACTCCGCCACCTTGATCTTGTCCTCAAGCGCGGAGACTTCCTTCTGGGCCAGATCGATGCGACTCAGCAGAATTTCCTTGCCCTGCTGCCATTCGTTTCGCTCTTTCGCGATGATCTGCTGAGTTTCAATCCACTTCCCAAGCATTAGCCGGGTCTCTTCAAGCGAGGATCCGGCTGCCGCCCGCGGGTCCTGGTCGCCGCTCATGCCCGCCGAGGCGAGACAGCCGAGCGCTGTCCACAGCAGCGCCGCCTGCCCCGGCCGCGGGATTCGCGACCCGCCGTCGCGGCCCCGGCGCGCCTGCGCCGAACCGCGTGGTGATGATCTCGTCTGTTCGTGCGTCATGGGAAAACCTTCGCGTGTGCGCGTCTGGATCCTAAAACTTGAGCTGGACGTTGACGCCAAGTGCCAAGTCGATGCCGTTGGTGAAGGACGTGTTGAGGACATCCGCCCCGATGTATGGCGAGCGGTAGACTGTCTGGATCGCCGGGTTGGTGAGGTTCTTCGCCTGAAAGAAGACGCTGACGCCATCGACGATCGTCTGCGTCACCGTGAAGTTGAGGGTGCCGTACTGAGTCGAGTAGATGGCCGGAACGAAGTTGCCGTTCGACTGACCGGCGCCGGTGAGGAGCGCATCACCAATCACGGTATAGAACAGCCCGGCGGAAAGGCCGATCTCCTTGGCCTCGTAGGTTGCATACAGATTGAAGAGATGATTCGGGGTGCCGGTCATCGGCTGCGAGTAGATCGGTGCTTGGATGTTCGGCTGCTCGAACCCCGCGACCTCGTCGGGTGGCAATACAACTGACGACGAGATGAACGTCGCGTTCGCGCCGAGCGAGAGACCCGTGACTTCCTCCCAGATCTGCCCGAGGTCCTGGCGAGCCTCGAGCTCGAATCCAAGGAGCTTTCCGCTCGGGAAGTTGACCGGCGTCGTGTAGGTAAACGCGGTCACGCGCTGCACGTATTCGATGGGGCCGGTGATGGTCTTGTAGAAGACCGAACCGGAGAAGAGTCCCGCTGGAAATGGCGTGTAGTCGAGCCGAAAGTCGTAATTGTCGAGGAACGCCATCTGGAGATCTGGGTTCCCGATAAAGATGGGGCCGCCGAGGAACTCCTGCTGAATGATCGGAGTCAGCTCCTTGAAGGTCTGCCGTGCAACCGTCTGGGAGTAGGACAGCCGCGCCGTCACTTGATCGACCGGCGTAATGACCGCGGCTATCGCTGGCAGGACGTTCTTTTGCGAGTAGTCGACGTCGGCGTCGCCGGGGTTGAGCTTGACCGGTGCGAGCGAGCCGGGCGGAAACCAGGTGGCGTCCTTCTCCGGAATGTTCTCGATGCTGATGTCCGTCGATTCCAGACGGGCGCCGCCGATGAACTTCAGATACGAGGTGACCGGCAGGTCGGCCATCGCGTAGATGGCGGAAATGTCTTGATGGCCGTTGTAGTCAACGTCGACGAAGGGCGGACCAGCGGTGATTGGGTGGTCCTGCGAGGGGAACGCGGCGCTCCAGAAATAGGTCCACGGACTCTTGTAGCTGGAGTTGTCGTTGAAATTACTGAACGTGTCCTGGTTGTATGTACGCTCGACGGTGTCGTCGAAGAATCCGAGCTTCACGTACCCGTCCAGGTCAGACCACTGAACGAACGGGATCTTGAGGTTCGCCGCGTACTGCTGACTGGTCTCGTCGATCTCCTTGAAGATGTGCTGAACGTTGCCGAGCGTAAAGTTCGCTGCGGGCTTATACGGGAAGTACGTTGCCTCGGTCGTGAACGGCGGCAGGAACGGCGGGAATCCCGGGTTGAACGAGGGCGGAAGCCAGATCGAGCCGAATTGCGTCTTGTCGGGCTGATCGAGGCTTGCGGTACTGCGCGAGATGGTCCAGTCGAACTTCGGTGCCCGCACCACCGAATCCTCCCGCTCAACGTCTGGGAAGCGCAGCGTGTGCTCGCCGTTGAAGATGATGCTTTGGGTGTTCCGCTGCGTGTAGTTGAGCGTCTCGAGGCGGTTGTAGGGCGCGTCGCGCAGTTCCGAAGGTGCGTTGCCAGGACCAGTGGGATTGTTGGGGTTGTATCCCGGGAAGTAATACTCCTTGCCGTTCGTATCCTCGGCAAGGGTGGCAGTGTCTTCGCCCACTTGAGTGAACAGGTATGTAACGCCGAGCTTGTGGTTCTCGGTTTCGAGTCCGAGCGTGCCGAGCGCCCCCCACTGCACAGACTGCGAGCCTTGGGTGACGTTGAGCAGCTTGGTCTTGAAATCGCCCTGCTCGGGCGTGCCCTGCACCGTCTCGGGCGTCAGGCCGTTCCCGGGCGACGTAACCCAGTACGAGTTGTCGACGCCGTTGTTAAAGAACGAGCTGTCGCGATCGTAGAAAAAGCTACCGAACCCGCCGAGCTTTATCCCGTCGTCCAGTTCGACCTTGCCGCCGCCGGCGAGCGACCACTTGTAATCGATTGGCGAGTTGCTGTTGGCAACGCCGACGGGCGTGTCCCAGCTCTCGCCGAGCGGCTGCGGTTCGCTCCGGAAGCTCTCGTTGCCCCAATAGTCGAGGCCCGGCCCGGTATGGCTAAGGAAATCCTTACGACCACCGGCCTGAGTGTTGTAGCCAATCTGGCTCTTGAACTGGAAGGTCGTTTCCTCCGGTATCCGCTTCAGCACCACGTCGACGGCGCCGCCAGACGCGTCCCCCTGCTGATCCGGCGTGAAGGTCTTTGAGACGCGAACGCTCTCGATGGCCGCCGCCGGGAACTGATCCAGTTGGACCGCTCGCTTGTCGACGTCTGCGGTTGGAAGTCGCACGCCGTTGAGTTGTGAGCTGACGTAGCGGTCGGGAAGGCCCCGGATGACGGCGTACTTGCCGTCCTGAACCGTGGCGCCGGCCACCAGGTTCAGCGCGGCGGCGGCATCGCTTGCCCCCGCCTTGCTCATGAGGTCCGCTCCGATCGAGTCGATGAGTGCGGGACTTTCGAATCGAAGCTTCAGGAGCGCGGCCTCAGAGCCTCCGAGCTGCACGTCTTGGACGACGTACTCGTCCATCTCGGTGAACTCGCCCGGCAGCGACGACTCGACGTCGGTGAGGGTTCCCGAAGTGACGAGGACATCTGTTTTGACTTGCCGGGTGTAGCCGTCCTTCGTGAAGACGAGCGTGTACTTGCCCGGCGACACCTGATTGAAGACGAAGTTGCCCTCGTCGCTTGCGGTTGCCTTTTGCCCCGTTTCAACGATCAGCACTTCGGCGCCGCCAAGTGGCACGCCGAAGTCCTTGTCGTAGACGACCCCACGAATCGAACCTGCCTGCTGCGCCGCGCCTAGCGCGTTCGGACTGGCAACGAACACGACGCCTGCGAGGACCGGAGCCAGTCCGTACGGCGTCACCATGGGTCGCCCAGTTGGCCCTGCAATTCACGAAGCCGGGCCAGGAAGGCGGGGTCGGGTTCGGCGCCGTATTCCGCGATCGACGCGCAGGTGCTCGCGAGATCGAGCGCGCGCGGACGCGCGTTCGGATTGGCCGCTGCGACTTCCACGGCCCTTCGGTAGATGGCGAGCGCCTCGCTCGCGTCTCCCATCACCTGGTACGCCTCGGCGAGGTTGCGCAGGGCCTCGCATCGCTCGGTGACCAAGATCTTGCTGTTCTCCGCGTCGTAGAGCGACAGCGCGCCGTCGACGTCAGCGCGGGCTTGCCGCTCTCCTCCGACGCGATAGCGAAGCGCCGACTGCCGCGAAACGACGGCGATCCTTGCCTCGATGCTCCAATTCGCGTCGTGGATCAGTGCGTCGGCGTCGTCGACGAAGGTGGCAGCGCCGGCGACATCGCCGTGCTCGAGCGCGACCTTGGCGAGCTGCTGAACGATCGCGACCCGGATCTCGATCGGGACCGGCGACCACGACGTTCGGATCGTCTCTTCGGCTCGGTTGCGAAGCTCCGGCGTCGCGTAGCAGGTGTCGAAGAGGTGGACGCACGCTTGCAACGCGTTGCGGGCCACGTCAAAGTCTTGCTTTGCTAAGTCAGCTTGAATTGCGGCGAGCCGAGAATCAAATTCGGCGGCGGTCGTCTGCATCGCTCGCGCCGCGTTGACTTTGCCCACTTCGGCACGATCGACACCGGCCTCGAGCTGGGTTGCCTGATCCTCTTGGCCCATCCACGCGTGGACTTCCGCGATTCGAATTCGAATCCGATCACGCCGCCAGTCGTCGACGGTGTTGGCAACGGCGTTCGCCTTCTCGAGATACTGTTCCGCACGCGCCGTGTCGGCGTGCTGGGCGTAATACCAAGCGAGATCCGCGAGGCAGGTGCCTCGGCGCCAGTTGTCGATCTTGGCTGCGTATGCGTCGGCGCGATGCGGTTGGCCGAGCTTGAGGCACGTTGCGACGACGAGTTCCTGGGCTCGCGATCGGTCCTTGATGTGCGGTTCTGCGGGAATGGCGGAAGCGGCCGCGAAGGCGAGATCGAGCAGCTCGGACTGAGAGGGCCGCGGGTCCGCATCCGCGACGACCGTCGGCTGTGTGCGAGTCGGATGCGAGTCGCTCCTCGCGGTCGCCGCGCTCGTCGTCGTGACGTTCTGCACGACCGGCGTGCCGGTTGGCTCGCAAGCAGCCAATCCAATCAAAACCGGGGCGAGCCAAATTGATAGGTGCGAGTTTCTTGACATCGACAATCGTCCGCTGGCAGGACGAGCGGCGCGCCTGGTGGCGGAGATGGCTCCGCCACCAGACGCTCACCGCTCGTTTCGTTGCCGATCAACTAACTCGAGTCACCTCAGTGGGGAATCAGCAGGGACCCCACGCTCCGAGCAGAACCGCGAGGTCAGCGGCATCCGTGGAGCCGTTGCCATCGAGGTCGCCGGCAGCGCCACCCCAGGCGCCAAGCAGGACAGCGAGGTCCGCCGCGTCGACGGTACCGTTGGAATCCAAGTCGGCGGGGCAGGCGGTCGGCAGCACGCAGCCGCCCGGCGGCGGAATGATGAAGCCGTAGGCCGCTGCGGCGGTCCAGCCACACACCCAGTTTTCGCCGGGCGCGAATCCACCGCGGTATTGCGCCGAGGTGAAGAAACCGTCGTTCGGCGCCGAGCCGACGCTGGTCTGAGCCACGCCCTTCGGCCGGGGATCGAGGCCGGTCACCGGCAGCATGGTCAGGCCGCCCCTGACGACCGCGGGCCCGCGAACGATCTGCTTGATCGGCTCGTCGGCGGTGGCTGAGCCGGGGGTCAGCACGTTGTTGTTCGACGGATCGAACACGCCTCGCAAGTTCGCTTGGGTATACGCGTCGGGGGAGAGGTTACGGAACATCACGCTATCGGTGATTTCCGCGAGCTTGCCGGGGACTTGCTGCGCCTTGTAGAAGGCAGCCGGATTCGGCGGAGCGTTCACCGTCGAGAACTGCGAAGCGCTCGTCGTCCAGGTGTCGGGCCAGCTCAGGGTTCCGTTGAAGCCGTATCCCTGTCCGCCGTCGCCGTCGGTGTTGTCGAAAGAAACGAGGCGATCGCCGAGATCCATGAAGATGCAGTTGCGATACTGCACGCGGGCGTTGTCGCGCCACGCCGTACCGTGGTCGCCAGCGCCTGGAGCGGGCTGACCGATGACCGTCACGTTATAGATGCACGCGGTGGTGACCGGCTGGCAATCGGAGTCTTCGGCGCCGTCAGTCTCGAAGATGTTGTCGCCGACGCCCGAGCCCTGTGCGGCGTCGATGCTGTAGCCCTGGACGAGCAGGCCGAACTGGGCCTTGCCGCGCCAGCCCTCATCGACGTCGAAGCAGTCGTCGCCGATGTTCCAGATGTTGAAGTACTTGATGTTGACGGTGCCGCCCCAGATCTCGATGCCGTCATCCACGTTGTTCATGATGTCGAGGTGATCGATGTCGGTCTCGCGGCCGATGCCGCCGAGCGACAGACCGTTCAGCTCGTTGTTGAGGGCGACGACGCGGCCGCCGTAGCGGAGCGAGACGTAGCGGAGGGTGCCGCTGTCGTCGTCGTCGTTGCCACCGCCGAAGAGGACGTCAGGATCGCCGGGGAACGCCGCGACAAGGCCTTCCATCGGGGCGACGTTGTTCGCGTTGGGAGTCTTGGTATTGCCAGCGAACTTGGAGGCGCCGATGTATCCCCGGCCCATGATCGTGAGATTGCCCCACTCGTTGCACGCCTCGCGCCAGACCCCGGTCGACGGATCGCCGTTGGTCCAGGTCTGGGTATCAGCCTTGCTGGTGAAGATGATCGGGTGGTCTGCGGTGCCGTTCGCGATGATCTTCGAGCCGCGGGTGATGGCGAGCGCGCCGCCGTCACCGACGTTGCTCGCGATCACGGTGCCGGGCTCGATCGTGAGCGTTGCGCCGTTTCGGACGTAGATCTGGGTACCCAGCCGATAGGTGTTGTTGGCGGTCCAAGTCGTGGACGTAGTGATGTCACTCGTCACCTGGATGACCGCCGCTTGGGCCGCGCTCACGGCGAACGCGCTCCCCGCGAGTGCCGAGATTCCGACTGCCTTGCGATACTTCATTGGTCGCCTTTCCTTTGCTCGCCGCGGATCGCCGACCCGGGCGAGGCAGGGCTCTTGAGTGGTCACGGCGTCTACCCCAACCGATGGGGCTTACGCCTGAGTCGCGTGATTGCTCGGGTGCGACGGCCTGCCGACGTCGACTTCGACTCACGGCCTTAACCTAGCCGTCGAGCGCGAGCGTCTCGTAAGGCCTCGTTGAGTTTTCGCGTTGAGACCGCTCTAAGTGTTTGTTGGCTTCCGAGACGACGGCGGAAACACTAAGCGCGATATGTTTGGGGGATGTAAAGAAGCCAAAAACCCGTGTTCAATGGATAATTCGATCGTGTAAACGTCGCGCTGCGATTGCGCATGCTGACCGCGCTCGGTGCGCAAGTCACCTTGGCTGGCGACGACTCGTACCGCTGGTCACCGCGTGGGAATGGCTGCGGCTCGCATGCGATCGAGTTCATCGAGCGTGAAGCGAACCGACAGGATCCAGGGCGAGGTATCGGGAGTCCACGTGCCGTACGTCGTGGCCACGAACGTACCGTCGGGGAGCAGCTCAAGGCCCGAGTAGCCGCAGTCCCACGCGGTGAGGTTGTCCTTGAGCCGGACGAAGTACTGCGCTTGGCTCGGCGAAGGCGCGGCGGAGCCGGATCCCGTTGGGGCGGGCGGTGGGGACGGCGACGCGGCGTCGGCGAGATCGTCCCATCGGCCAACCCACGCGACCCAATCCCCGTTCCACGGGTCGTCGGGTTGCATGCAGCGGTAGACGACGACGAGGCGGCTATCCGGTCCATAGCGGGCGATGTGGCGATCGCCCGTAAGAACCCGCGGCAGCTCGCGCGGCTGTGTCCACGTCGCGGCGCCGTCGCGTGAGAGCATCACATGGGAGTTCCGTACCCGGCGATTCTCGCGGAGGAGGAGCGCCAACGCGGAGCCGTCCGGCGAGGGCACGACCCCCGGCTCGCACAAGTGAATCTCGGAGCCCGACCAAATCGAGCGTGGTGCGGACCAAGTAGCCCCGGCGTCGATCGACTCCGTCTGATAGAGAGCGAACGTGCCAGTGGCCGACCCATTGGAAGTGAAGAAGCGGCCGTCGTCGTGGAAGAACGCCGCGAGCTTGCCGTCGGGACAGCGGGCCACACCACCCATCGCGACGATGCCGCCGAAGTCACCGATGGGAGCAAGTTCGCTCCACGTTTCGCCGTCGTCCGTCGAACGGGCCGCCCGTATTGGAAAGAGGCCGGAGAACAGGATGAGCGACCGAGGTCCGAGCGCGAAGAGCGTTGGTGTTTCCTTGCTCGTTTGCCACGAAGGCGGCGTCGGCAGCCGCTCGGACCACGTGCGACCGCCGTCGATACTCCGCTTGAGGACGATCGCCCCCGCGCCGTGACCCTTCGGATACGCCGCGAGAATCGTGTGGTGGTCATCGAGGAGCACGGTGGAGACGTGCCCGAGGTAGACCCCTTGCTCGCGATCGACGACGGTTTGCCGAGAGGTATCGGGATCGAGATCGAGCCGGAACGGAGTGCTACTGGCGGCTTCCCTCGCGAGGTCGCCACGCGTCACCGCCATGGCGACGAGATACGCCGCGAAGGTCATCGCTCCCGACATCGTGCGCAACGTATCTCCTGGCCCGCCTCAAGTCAGCATTCGGATTGACCGAGGTCGACCCCTTCAGGCCCGCATGAGCGAGGAGGAGGCTGCGATGAGCGTGCGTTTCATTCAGGTCGAGACGAAGAACGGCGAGACGCGATGGATCAACCTCGAGCGCGTGAATCGTGTGTCGCTCGCGACGGACGCCGACGGCGACCAGATCCTCGCGTTCATGTTTGCCGACGGCGACAAAGTCACGATTCACGGGCGCGATGCGCTATCGCAAGAGCTGATCCGTCGTGTCCTTGCGCGCATCGAGAGCTTCTCTGCCCCGCTGCCCAGCGTCGCGGCATGAGGCACTCTTCCACGGACCAGTGCGAAGCGCGATGCCTCGCATTCGATAGAGTCATCATGACTCTTGCTCGAATCCGAGCCGTGCGAGGAGGCCGTCGAATTGATCGAGCGTGTAGAAGTCCACGCTCAGGCGACCGGTGCCCTTCTTCCGCCCCAGTTGGATGGTAACGCGCGTCCCTAGATGGTCGCCGAGGCGCCGTTCGAGGTCCGCGACGTGAGGTGACGGGCGGTGCTCCGAGCTCGACGCTGAAGCTGTTCGCGGCGCCGGAGCCGACGGCTCAAGTGCCTGCTGAACGCGCCGTTCGAGTTCGCGAACGGACCAATCTCCGCCGATCGCCGCGGCCGCGAGTGCCTGGCGAGCATCGACACGAGTGATCGCAAGGAGCGCCTTGGCGTGTCCCTGCGAAAGTCTTCGCTTGCGGACCGCATCCAGCGTGAAGGGATCGAGCTCGCAGAGCCGCAGCAGATTCGTGACGCTTGTTCGATCGAGCCCGACCTTGTCGGCAAGCTCTTGGTGGGTCAGCGCGAACTCATCCACCAAGCGACGCAGGCCCTGCGCGCGCTCGATCGGATTGAGGTCCTCGCGCTGGACATTCTCGATGATCGCCCACTCGGCGGCGATTTGGTCCGAGACCTCGTGCACCACTGCGGGGATGCTCGTGAGCCCGAGACGCTGCACGGCACGCCAGCGCCGTTCGCCTGCAACCAGTTCGTAGACACCGTGCGTGGCGGTTGTCCGGACAATAACCGGCTGCATCAGACCGGCAGTCCGAATGCTCTCCGCCAATGACTGAAGACTTGCCTCGTCGAAATCTTGGCGAGGCTGGCGAGCATTCGGCCGGATGCTGCTGACCGAGAGCGTGACGATCTTTGGTCCGTCGAGGGAGTCGGAACCTTCGTCGGAGGGCACCGAGACTTCGACCACTTGAGGCACTGGCGGAGGCACCGCACTTGATGAGCGAGGATGGTTCCCCGTGGAACCAGCGCCTGATGTCCCCACCGATGCCTTGTCAGTGCCGTGCGAAAACGCTGGAAAGGCTGTGGATGGAGCCGACGAGGCGGGTGGAGCGACGATTGGCAGAGCGGGCGGAACATCGGGCGGCTTTGCCACAAACTCGGCCGGCATCTCCACTGGCCTGAGACTTAGGAGCGATTCCAACCCTCTCCCCAAGCGCCGAATGGGCTTCTTGGGATCAGAGCCGCCGCCTCTGGGATTATCTGGCATGGGGATCTCCTGCCGCATGGTAACGCCGCAGACTTCGGCGAAGGCGCAATTGACAGGTGTTCCACGGGGAACCATGTTGGAGGGCAGTTATAGGTCTTCGTCGCCGTCCCTTACCATCGAGTCGCCGTCGTTCGCCGCCCCGTAGGCGCCTCTCGGCGCAGAGAAATGGATTGTTAGGTCGCGCAGCGACCCTCATACGGCCGCGGCTGACAGAACAGAGCAGCATGAAAACACGTGTGAGATAGAGGGAAAACACGCTGACGGCGCGATGGTCGCGCTAGGCATGCCAGCCCACCGCGAGCGAAAAAGTCAGACGTGTTAGGTGCGACTCGCGGCGCCAGCGCGAAGCGCCGGCACGAGTCGGTTGAGGCGAGCGATCATGTCGCAGGCCTGCGTGAGTCAACGCTCTGCGTCGGTCGCGGGGACAGGGAAGAGACGTTGCTGACGCCCGAATCGATCTTGAGCCCGACGCGCGCATCCGGCCCTTGAGGGCGAACGAGCGCGGCAGGGCGGCGTCAGCAGAGGGACGCCGTCACTTCGCCGACTCGGTCGCCTTCAGAGTCGCCAGATACGCCACTACGTCGCGGATCTCGGCCAACGAAAGGACGTTGCCCATCGGCGGCATCGCCGACGACGAGCCGAAGCCCGCGGCGATCACCGCTCCCGGCTGCACCACGGATTCCAGCAGTTTCGCGCGCGGGAGGCGGGTAGCGACGCCGTCGAGTTTAGGAGCTGCGTCGCCGCCGGTGCCCGCGATCGTGTGGCACTTGAGGCAGGTCGCGGACGTGTGGAAGTGGACGACGTTGAAGCCGCGCGTCGCGTCGCCGCCTTCGAGCGCGACATCGAAACGGGCGAACGGCCCGCGGGCGTCTTGGCGGCGAAGCCACGCCTCTGCGCGGCCCGCAAGTTCGGAGCCCTCACGAGAGGCCGCGGCGTTCAGGACATCGAGGCGGAGGCCAACTTCGAGCTGCCCGGTCTCGAGAAGCGCGAGTTCGTCGGCGAGCATACGGTCCGAATCGGGGCCGCGCACATCGACGAGCGCCGCGATTGCCGCCTGTCGCTCGGCGAAATCCGCCGCGCCAAGGGCATCGCGCAGCGCGGGGACGCCGCGCGCTGGATCGCGCAGCGCGAGCTGATGGCGCGCCTCGGCGCGAAGTCGCGGACCGTCGGATGCGAGCGCGACGCGCAGCGCTTCGTCCGCCCGCGCATCCTTGTCGACGCACAGTTGGCGAAGGCACGCGACGCGCTCGGACTCGGGCTGCTTGGCGTCGGTGACCACGTTGAGATTCGCCGTGCCGTCGAGTGTTACGCCGTTCGCCGACGCGATGTCGCGGGCGGCGCCGCGCAGTGCCGGCGAACCATTCGTCGCGAGCCCCGGCAACTTCTGCTGCAGGATCGTTCGGTACGCGGCGGCGTCGCGGTGCGACGGATCGACGGGGCGCCAACGCCCGTTCACACGATCGCGCGGGGTCGGCTTGGTCCATTCGCCCAAAGCGCCGAGCGCTTCGAGTCGCATCGCCTCTGACAGTTCGTCGCTGCGCGCGAGGTCGCCCAGCGCCGCCGCTGAAGCGGCATCGTCGGACCGCACACACGCGTTGATCACGCGTCGAACGATTGGCGCGTCGAGTGGGCGGTTCGTGCCGCTGCCGATTGGGCGCTCCAGGGTGCCGTCGGGGCGCTGCCAGCCAGCGGCGACGTGGTTGTCTCCGCCGCCCTGCGCGTGCCGCACTTCAAGGTAGTACCGCTTACCCGCTTCGAGCATCACCGGCTGCGACGCCTGACTCTCCTGGCTCGTCCAGTCGCCGCGCGAGGCGTAGCCGTCGACCCACGCTATCTTCGCCTTCGTGGCCGGGTCGTCGCTCGAGCCGAGATACAGCACCGACTGATCGTCGCTGCACACGAAGAAGACGTACGCGCCGGTTTGCGGCGGCTCGATCACGCCCGACACGCGCTGCAGGTAGTTGTTGCCGTACTTGCCGTGGCCTTCGAACACGCGCGTGGCGTCGGTCTCGTCGGCGGGCTTCGCGAAGACCGGCGACGTCTCGAGGTTCGTGCTTCCCGCGTCGGCGACGTTCTTCCAGACCTCGCGCTTGAACTCGACGTCGGACTCGTCGGCAGCCGCGCTTTTCTTCGGGAAGAACCGGGGCGCGAGGGCGACGAGTCGCGGCATCGCCTCGTTGATCGGCACGTCGTTGATGGCTCGCGCCGCCTCGGCGACGACGCGATCGTCGGAGTCGTTCAGCAATCGCGCGATCGACGGATCGGCCCAGCGGCGCAGCACGAGCGCGGCGCAGATTCGCAGTTCAGTCTGCGGCTCGGTCACCAGCTTCGTGGTCGCGGCACGATCGCCGATCTGGGTCAGGGCCCACACGCCTGCGTGGCGCACGAAGACGTCGGCACCGTCGTTCTCGGCGAGCATCGACACGAGCGCGTCATGCGTGTCGGGTGACTTCAGCTTCCCGAGCGCGATCGCCGCGAGCATCCGCACCCGAAGCGACGAGTCGCTGAGCGCTCGGACCAGTTCGCCCTTCGCCGGCCGATAGCGGGCGTCGCCGAGGACTCGCGCGGCCTGCGCGCGGATCTCCGCGTCGGGATCGTCGAGACGCGCTACCAGGCTCGCGGCCGCGTCGGGCCAGGTGCCGTCCATCGAGATCATGCCGAGGCCCCAAATCGCGTGAATGCGGGCGAAGCGATCGAGGCCGTGAGCGGCGATGTCCGCCAGGAACGGCACCATCGACGGACCGCGCTCGGCGAGCGCGTATTGCGCGCGGAGCCGGACGCGACGATCCGCGTGACTCAGGAGCCGCGAGAGATCGTCGGACGAGCGTTGGGTGAATCCCTCGCGAAAGAGCCGCGTCACCTCGGCGATGCGCGGATCCTTGATCGCCACCGGATCCCACACCGCGTAGATCTCGCCCGCGTCCTTGCTGCCCCATCCGCCAGCCCAGTCGCTCACGTAGACGCGGCCGTCGTAGCCGAAGTCGACGTCGGTCGGCAAGACGTTCTCGATGAACGGGTGCACGTCGACGACCTTGAATCCCGCGCCGACCGGCTCGACCGCGAAGCTCAGCACGCGGCTGTACGAGTCGCCGCCGAGGAAGTCGCACAGGAAGAAGTGATCGCGGTATCGCTCCGAGAGACCGAGTCCCGGATAGAACGCGAAGCCCGAAGGCCCGCTGCCGACGTGCGCGAGCGGAGGCAACGTCCACGCCGGCTGCACCGGGGAGTTCGTCGAGGCGCGATCCGGCGCCAAGTCGGCGCGAAGCGCCCACGTGTCTTCCTGGTTCCACGGCCCGCGGATGTTCGCACCTTCTAACGTCTGGTACTCCATGCGCCAGCCGGTCTCGCCGCCTTCGACGCAATAGACCACGCGGGCCTTGTCGCCGCCGTCGGAATTGTTGTCGCCGGTGAACAGGTTGCCGTAGTCGTCGAAGGCTAACTCTTGCGGGTTACGGAGTCCGGTGTAGAAGATCTCCAGGCCGCTGCCGTCGGGATAGCAGCGGAAGACGGCGCCCGAGCGCGGATCGGCAAGCACCGTGCCGTCGGGCAGCGTCACGTGGTAGCCGCGGTCGCCGATCGACCAATACAGCTTCCCGTCGGGTCCCCACGTGAGGCCGTGCATGTCGTGGCCGCGCAGCGCGATGCGGACGCCGAAGCCGCGCCAGATCTTCTCGCGCACCTCGGCGATGCCGTCGTCGTTCGTGTCGCGCAGACGCCAGAGGTTCGGGATGTTCGTGTACCAGACGTCGCCTTCGCGCGCGACGATGCCCGCACCGGTTCCGTCGAGCGGTTCGTTGAACGGACCGGCGAACTCGGTGCGGGTGTCCGCTCGCAGATCGCCGTCCGTGTCCTCGATGCGGGCGACGCGATCGTCGTAGCGGCGGTAGTACTCCATGCCGCCGTCCCGCTTGGACGCCCACTTCTCGTACATCTTCAGCCGATCGTCGATGGTCTGGCTCTGGAGGTCGTCCATGAGCCAGAACGGCGAGCTGCGGTTGTCCTCGATCCCGCGCTCCTGCCGGGCGCTCTCGGCGATGTAGATGCGGCCGCGTTCGTCGAAGCAGAAGGCGACCGGATCGCGCACGAGGGGCTCCATCGCGTACAGCGCCGCGCTCATGCCGGCGACCGGGCGGACTTTGGCGGGCCGGTCGTAACGTGGTCGCTCCGGACCCGCCTCGCGCGTGGCAGTGGGAGGCGGCGGTCGCAACGCGAGCGATGAGGTGGCGAGCGCGCCGAGGACAATCGGAAGAGCCGCGAGTCGTCGCATGAAGGGAGTCATGCTACGGGACCGGCCGCGAAGGCTGTCCGTCGCGCATTCCCGGCGATTGGACCGAATCGACCGAGACGGAACCCCCGAAGACGGACCGGCTCGGCAGTCCGTGCGTCGCCGCAGCCGCGGTAGCGCGGTCGCGTCGGCCGAGTACGCTCCCGCCCTCGTTTTCATTACACCTTCACGTTCCGTTTCTACACCACATCAAGGGATCCAGAATGCGTTTCATGATCACCTCGTCGATCGCTCTCGCGTCCGTCGTCGCCGCCTCGGCGCTTCTCGCCGCCTCGCCCGTTCAGAACGCCGCCCCGGCCACCAAGCCTGCCGCGTCGGCAACGACCGCCGCGGCGACCTACGACGTCGACCCGACGCACTCGAAGGCGCTCTTCCGCGTCCAGCATCTCGGCGCTGGCGCGTTCTGGGGACGATTCAACGACGTCACCGGCACGTTCACCGGAGCGAACGGCTCGCCGGACGGCGCGGCATTCGACATCACCGTAAAGGTGGACAGCGTCGACACCGGCACCGACAAGCTTGACGCCCACCTCAAGAGCCCCGACTTCTTCAACGCGAAGGAGCACCCCACGCTGACCTTCAAGTCGACGAGCGTCAAGAAGGGCGCGAAGGACGGATGGCTCGACGTCTCCGGCGATCTCACCATGAACGGCGTCACCAAGCCGGTGACCGCGATGGTGGAGTGGATCGGGACGAACGAGGGCCCGATGGGCAAGCGTTCCGGCTACGAGGCGACGCTCAACATCAAGCGCAGCGACTGGAACATCAACTACGGCGTCGACAAGAACATGGTCGGGAACGACGTCCGCCTCGTCGTGAGCCTCGAAGGCGTCGCGAAGAAGTAACCAGCGCGACGCGATGGATCCGCTCGCCGTCCTGATTTCGATGGCGGCCGCGATGACGCTCGGCGCCGTCGCGGCCGCCATCGGTCGTTTCGTGCGGCGCGACGAACCCAGCCTGCTCGTTCCGTCTGCGCTGGCCGCCGCGTGCTGCGTGCTGTTTGTTCAGCAGCAAGGTTGGCCGACGCCCGCCGATGCCGGCGGCCCGCTTGCGCTCGCGCCGATGTGGGCGTCGATTCTCGTGGCCTGCGCCGCGGTGGCGATCGTCGTCATCGCCGATGCGACCGGGCCCGAGCGCTGGCGCACGTCGAGACATCGATCGTGGATCACCGCGGTGATCGCCGCCGCCGCGGTGTACGTGACGCTGCGCCTCCCCGGCGAGGGCGCGTGGAATCCGTCGACGCTCGCGGCGCTCGCGATCGTTCCGATTGGACTGGCGAGCGCGCCGCTCGCGCGGCGTCATCGGGGGTTCTCGTGGATGGCGGCGATCGCGTTCTCGTACGCAGGCCTAGCGGCGCTGACCCTCGAGTCCGGCTTCGCGAAGGCGGGCGTCATCGCCGGCGGCACCGGCGCGGCGCTCGGCGCGGCGGCCATCGTCTCGTGGCGCACGCGGGTCGGACTCGGCGTGGCGGCCAACGTCGCGGCATTGGCGATCCTCGCGACCTTCGCGGCGCTCGGGCGGGCATACGCCGACGACGCCGCGACGCCCTTCGATGCGGCGACGTTGGCACGTGTGTGGCGCTTCGTCTGGATCGTGCCCGCGATCGCGCCCCTCGCAGCGTGGATCGCGGAGTGGGGCCCGCTCGCTCGGCGACCCCGCCTTGCCGCGATCGCGCGCTCCGCGTTGCCCGCGGGCCTCGCGCTCGCGCCGGCGGCGATCGCGTTCGGGCTCGCGGCGGGCGAAGCCCCCGATCCGTACCGGTGAGTCGGCGTCGTAGCATGGGTGCTCCATGCTGCTTGGCGCCTCGCTCTCCGGTGTCGCTCTCATGTCGACTCTTCTCGCGTCGTCGTCGGTACCTCCGCCCGCACCGGTCCTGCCGGTCCCGTCCGCGGCGCAACTCGCGTGGCACGACCTCGGCATGTACGCGTTCGTGCACTTCAACATGAACACGTTCACGGGGCAGGAGTGGGGCGAAGGCACAGAGACCGCCGCCAGCTTCAATCCGACCGAGTTCGATGCCCGTCAGTGGACGCAAACATTCAAGGACGCCGGCATGCGCGGCGTCATCATTACGGCGAAGCATCACGATGGCTATTGCCTTTGGCCGTCGCCGCATACGGAACACTCGGTAAGAAATAGTCCGTGGCGCGACGGGAAGGGCGACGTGCTGCGCGAGCTGAGCGACGCGTGCCGTGCGGACGGTCTCCTGTTCGGCGTGTATCTCTCGCCGTGGGATCGCAACTGTCCGCTCTACGGCGACTCCGAGCGCTACAACGCCTACTTCCGCGATCAGCTCCGCGAGGTCTGCACAAATTACGGCCCGCTGTTCGAAGTGTGGTTCGACGGCGCGTGCGGCGAGGGCCCGACCGGCAAGAAACAGGTGTACGACTGGCCGAGTTTCGTCGGCGTCGTGCGCGAGACGCAGCCCAACGCCGTCATCTTTAGCGACGCCGGTCCCGACGTTCGTTGGGTGGGCAACGAGCGCGGCATCGGAAGCGAAACGAATTGGGCTTCATTGCGCCGCGACGAGCTGTATCCGGGCATTCCGAACCGCGAGGCTGAACTCGGAACCGGTCATCCGGACGGCAAGTACTGGGTGCCCGCGGAGTGCGACGTCTCGATCAGGCCCGGCTGGTATTGGCGGGCGAGCGAGAACGGCCAGGTGAAGTCGCTCAAAGAGCTCGAGGAGATTTGGTACGCCTCGGTCGGGCGGGGCTGCAATCTGCTCCTGAACGTGCCGCCCGATCGCCGCGGGCTCGTGCCCGAACCCGACGTGCGCCGCCTGCGTGAACTCAGGCACTTGCTCGACGTGACATTCGCGCGCGACCTCCTCGCAGGGCTTCCGGTCACGGCGAGCGAGACGAGGGGAGGCGACGCCGCGTATCGCGCCGTGAACGTGACCGACGACGATCTCGGGAGCTACTGGGCGACGTCGGACAACGTGCGCTCGGCTTCGCTCGAGATCGCGTTGTCGAAGCCCGAGCCGGTCAACCGAATCGAACTCGCCGAGGCGATCGCGCTCGGGCAACGCGTGGAGCGGTTCGACGTCGACGCCCTCGTCGACGGCGCGTGGAAGCGGGTCGGCGAAGGTACGACGATCGGACCTCGGCGCATCCTGCGATTCCCCGCGGTGGTCGCGACCGCGCTCCGCGTGAACATTCGCGCCGCTCGCGCCTGCCCGACGCTGAGTTCGGTTCGCGCGTACTGCGCAGCGCCGGAGGTTGCGATTGTCGCGCCCGAGGCCGCGTTCGCCGACCAAGCCACCGTGTCGATGAGCGTGGACGTGCCCGGCGCCGAGATTCGCTACACGCTCGACGGCTCGGAGCCGACGCCGTCGAGCGCGAAGTACGAGACGCCGTTCGTCGTGCGGGACGCTTGCACCGTGCGGGCCGTCGCCACGTTCGACGGCCGATCAAGCGTGTATCCGGCCGTGTCCCATCTAGCCAAGCTCGACGCGAGCTTCCGTGAGCCAGTCCTCTTCGTGAAGGCGCCGGAGCCGGGCCTTCGCATGCGGCAGTTCGACGGCGAGTTCCGGCATATCGGCGATCTGCAGGGCCACTCGCCGAGCGATGAGCGGATCGTCAGCGAGATCGCACTGCCGAAGCCGCGTCCCAAGGAGCGATTCGGCCTCGTCTTCGAGGGATTCCTCAACGTGCCCGCCGACGGCGTGTACACGTTCGCGCTGATGTCGGTCGACGCGGCTCGGGTGTACGTGCATGGCGAACTGCTCATCGACCATGACGCGCAGAACGACTGGCAAACGATCGAGGGTCGGATGCCGCTCCGTGCCGGGTTTCATCCGATCCGCGTCGAATACGCCCAGGTCGAAGGCGAGGATCGGTTGCGTCTTCGATGGACCGGACCGGGCTTCCGCGATCAGCCCCTGCCGGCAAGCGCGCTGGCGCACTGAGCGGCGCTTCCGCATTTGGCCTCATCGCGCCGCGCGGCGATAGATCACGGCGCGCGGAAAGTACGTAGGCTCGAGCCGCGTCGCGATCGGGGCCGCCTGTCCGATCGACGCCGCGTCCATGCCGTACAGCGATTCCGCCGCGCCGAGCACGAGATGTCCGCCGGGGACGATCGCGTCCGTGATCGCGTGGATGACGCGGGCCCGCGTCGCGTCGTCGAAGTAGATGAGCACGTTGCGACAGAGCACAAGGTCGAACTGACCGAGCGGCGCCAACGATTCGATGAGGTTGAACGTGTTGAACTGCACGAGGCTCCGAAGATCGGCGCAGACGTCGAACCTGGGCCTCGCCGGGTCCGATTTCGGCACTGGCCGGAAGTACCGCGCGACCCGCGCGTCGGACAGACCGCGCTCGATCTCGCGGGAGGAATAGCGACCGTCGCGGGCAAACGCGATGGTGTGCGGCGAGATGTCCGACGCGAGGATCGACGCCCGTGACGGCCACGTTGCGCTCGCGCCGCCGAGCGCTTCGGCCACGAGCATTGCCAGCGACCACGCTTCTTGCCCGGTCGACGCCGCGGCTGACCAGATGCGCAGCGGGCGTTGCTTGGCCGTGAACGCCGGTGCGAGCACGTGCTGGGCGATCGCTGCGAAGACGTCCGGGTCGCGAAAAAAGCTCGTCTCGTGAATCGCGACGGCGTCGATCACGTCGGCGCGAAGCTCGCGCGCCGTCGCCCGGGCACCGAGCCGCGCGACCAAGTCTTCGAAGCTGGCGATGCCGTGCGCCGCCATCACCGGCTCGAGCCGGTGATGCAACAGGTAGTGCTTGTCGGGTCCAATCGCGATGCCGGTCTCGGCGTGGATCATCCGAACGAGCGCGCCGAGCGTGGCTGACGAAAGGGGCGTCATGTGGCGCGGCGGATTGCGTTGGTGATCGCCGCGGCGACGTTCGACAACGGCGCGACCTCGTCGACGACGGCGGCCTCGACCGCGCTCCCCGGCATTCCCCAGACGACCGAGGTGGCCTCGTCTTGCGCGATCACGTAGCCGCCCGCGCGGCGAATCGCTCCGGCGCCCGCGGTGCCGTCGCGACCCATGCCCGTGAGGACGACGGCGACGACCGCGCCGCCGAACACCGCGGCCGCCGAGCGGAACAGCACGTCCGCCGCGGGCCGACAGCCGTTCTCCGGCGGTTGCGCGTTGAGGCCGAGGAGCGGAAGCTCGGCAGTGCCGCGCACGACGAGGTGCTGGCCGCCGGGGGCGATGAACACCGCTGCGGACGCGAGCGACGCGCCGTCCGTGGCTTCGACGATGCGGGCGTTCGATTCGCGGGCGAGCGAAGCGGCGAGCGAAGCGGTGAAGCCCTGCGGCATGTGCTGCACGATGAGGATCGGCAGGCGCGTCGCGGCGCACAGCGGTGGCAGAACCGAGCACAGCGCCCGCGGGCCGCCGGTGGATGCGCCGATCACGATGCACCGCGGCGCACGCGAGCCCGCGATCGCACGGCGCGGCGGGGGCACGTAGGTCGTCGATGCGGGCACGAAGCGTTTTCGCTGGGCGAACGCTCGAACGCGGGGAACGATCTCGGCCCGCAGTTGTGCGACCGACTCGGTGGCCGATTCCGTCGAAGGCTTGGCGACGACGTCAAACGCGCCGGCGGCGAGCGCGCGGATCGACGTCTCGGTTCCATGCCGTGTGTGGGCGCTCAGGATGAGCACGCCGATTGACGCGAAGCGCGGATCCGCGGCGCCGAGTTGCTGGATCTGGCGCAGCGTCGCGAGGCCGTCGAGCCCGGGCATCTCCACGTCGAGCGTGACAAAGTCGGGCGGCGAGACCTTGATCGCCTCGAGCGCCTTCTCGCCACTGAAGACCGAGCCGACGACTTGGATCTCGGGCTGTCCCGCGAGCGCTTCCTCCAGCGCCGCGCGGAAGAGACGCGAGTCGTCGACGATGAGGACGCGAGTGCGGTCAGCCATTCGATTCCGTTCGGTCGCCGCCGGAGTCGGCGTCCGCGCCAGTGCGGAAGTGCGACACGTTTCGCAGCAGATCGCCGGAAATCTCGCGCATGCGCTTGGCCGATTCATTCACCCGCGCGGCGCTCTGCGAGCTCTGCTTCGTCGCCTCGGACACGCCATGGATGTTCGGCGAGATCGATCGTGCGGCGCTCGCGGCTTCGGCGGCGTTGCGCGACACGTCAGCCGCGGCCTGCGACATCTGCGCGGTGTTCGACGAGACGTCGGTCGCGCCCTTGGCGACTTCGGCGATCGAACGGGCGATCTCTTCGACGCCGCGTCGGGCGCTTGCAACGTCGGTGGACACGTGATTCGCCGTCTGGGTCTGCGACTGCACGGAATCGGAGATCCTGGCGACGGCGACCGACAGTTGCCCGATGAACTCCGCGACGTTCTCGATCACCCGCACGGCTTCGGCGGTCGAGGCCTGGACCGATTCGATCTTGGTCGCGATGTCGCCCGCCGAGTGGCCGGATTGACTTGCGAGCTCCTTGATCTCGCCCGCGACGACCGCGAAGCCACGGCCCGCCTCGCCTGCGGAGGTCGCTTCGATCGTCGCGTTGATGGCGAGCAGGTTCGTCTGGAGCGCGATCGCCTTGATGACGTCGGTGACCTTGTTGATGTCGTCTGCGGCGGTGTTCAACTGGTGCATCGCCTTCGTGGCGACCACCGCGAGCTCGCGGGCTTCCTGCCCCATCTTCGATCCGGCGCGAGCGTCGTTGGCGACCGTGGTGAGGGCCTCGGTGATCCGCGCGACGGCGTCGGCGACCGCGGCGACGTTTCGGCTTGTGGTCGACGCGCTCGACGAAATCGTCCCGACGTTCACCGAGAGTTCTTCGCTCGCCGACGAGACGCTGGCGATATTCACCGACATCTGCTCGATCGCCGCTGCCATGCTCGAGACGTTCGTCGACATCTGCTCGGTCGCGGCCGCGACCGAGCCCGCTTGCGTCGACATCTCCTGGCTCTGCGAGAGGAGATCGTGCGAAACGTTGGCCAACTCGATCGCCGAGGCGTCGAGCGTGTTCGCAAGCGTGCGCGTACGGGCGACGCCCTTCTGAAGCCGGCCCGACATGTCGTCGGCGGCCTTCGCGAGGCGGCCGATTTCGTCGTCCTGATTCAGGTCCATGCGCCGAGTCAGATCACCGGCGGCGATGGCCTCGAACACGGTGACGCCGCGGGCGACCGGGCGGGTGATCGAGCGGATGAACGCCATCGCGAGGAGGAGCGAGATCACTGCGCCGACGGCCGTCGTCGCGATGACGGTGATGCGACTTGAGGCAACGGACTGATCGGCGGACTGCTTGGCGGCGTCGAGCCGCGCGAGGAGACCTGTCGCCAGAGTCTGAAGATCGCTGTTGCAGCGACCTCCGATCTCGACCGAGCGGGTGAACGAGAGCGAGCGTGCGCGTTCGTTGGTATTCGCGCTCGAGTACTCGAACACCTTCGCAAGTTGCGGCTTCATCCCGTCGACGCCCGCGATCGCAGCGAGTCCGCGTGCGCGCTCCGACTCCGGAAGCGATGCGGAAAGTCGTCGCAACGACTCCTGCAACAGGCTGAATTCCTTTCGCGCTTCCGTTTCGAGCGACGCCATGGTCTTTTCGTCCTGGCTCTGGAGGTGCGCCGCCAAGTAGAAGAGGACCTGATAGAGATGTCGCAGCGAGTCGCGTTGGGCCGAGCCGCTCGCGGCGGTCGCCGCGTCTCCGGGGGGCGCGATGCTTGCGACAAACTCGAGCAGATCCTGCTCGCGCTGACGAAGCTCGGAGAAGATGACCTCGCCGGCCAGGTGCTCCGTTTTCAGCACCGCGAGCTTGAGCACCTCTTCCTGATTGCGGCGGAACTCCTCGAGGTCGCGATCCAGATCGGAAATCGAGCCGGCGCGAGCAGCGCTCGCCGCGTCGGCCTCTCCCGTACGGGTCAGCAGTTCGGCGAGCTGAGTGCGCAGCTCTCCGATGCGCTTCGTCGCATCGCGCTCCGCGCTCGCGAAGGGCGCCGCCTGCTCCGGCGTCTGGGCCAGGATCGCGTTCTTCTCGGCGCGGATCGCCGACAGCAACTCGATCCGCAACTCGTTGCAGACGTTGATCGCCTTGCTTTCGACGTCGATGATCTGGGCGAAGGTCTGCGTCAAGCGCGCGAGTTGCGTCGTGCCGACGATCGCGATGACGATCGCGGTCGCGAGCAGCACCGCAACGAGGATGCCCATTTTCGTGCCGATTCCCAGGTTCTTCACTGGATGATCTCCCGAGAGGAGTACGTGGCACCCCGAGTAGGACCGGTGCCGCGCGCCGTCATGGCGAAGTGCGATTGAACCACGTTCGCGATGACCGCGAGGTCCATGATGGTCATGAGTTCGTCGTTCATGCGATACACCCGCGGAAAGAGCGCCGCCGCCAGATCCGGTTCGGCGCCTTTGCCGAGCGCCGGCGGTGGCGACTCGATCTGGTTGGGTCGCACATGAACGATGTCGCCGCCACGCTCGACGATGATCGCGAGGTCGGCGGTGATCGACGGTTTGATCACGACGAGGCGGCATTCCGCGTCGATTGCCGCTGGCGCTCGGCCGACCAACGCTCGCATGTCGAGCGCGAGGTAAATGTGGCTACGCATGTTCGTCAGCCCGCGAACCACCGGTGGCGCCTGCGGTACCGGCGTGATCGGCGGACACGGGCTGACCTCTTGGATCTGGTGCACGTCGATGCCGTAGCGCAGGTCGCAGGCTTGGAACGCGTAGACCGGCTGCGTCGGCCGCGTGGCAAGCGCGTCGGTCGGCAAGTGGTTCATCGTGCCGCCTCCGGTTTCGTGAGCGCGCTGCGGTGCGCGAGCAGTTGCCGCACATGGGCGATGAGGCTGTCGCGCTCGAGCTTGGGCTCAAACCCGTCGAAGCCAACCGCCTTGGCGCGCCCCCGGGCCTCTGGGCTGTCGAGCGTCGTTAGGGCAAGCAGCGGAATGTTGCGGTATCGGGCATCACTCCGGACGCGCTGCGCGAAGTCGAATCCGTTCATCACCGGCATCTCGATGTCCGACACCACGATGTCGAACTCGGTCCGGGCCATCGCATCAAGCGCCGCGGCGCCGTCGCCCGCGACGACGACCGCGAAGCCGGCGCCTTCGAGGTGCCCCGCGATGACGCGTTGAAAGAACTGCGTGTCCTCGACCACGAGCACCCGCGGCGCGCCCTGCGCCAGCGCCGCCGCGCTCGGCGCATCGGGCAGCGACAAGTGGGCATCGCGGACGTTCGCCCAAAGCTGGGCGACGCGCGCGAGGTCGAGTATCACCACCAGCCGGTCGCGCACCGTTGCCGATCCGCGCACGCCGTCGACCTTGTACGCCATCGGATCGAGCTCGAGCGCGACGTTCACCGTGTCGACGATCTCGGTCGCAAGAATGCCCACGGGAGCACGGGCGTCGCGGGGCAGGATCAGGAAGACCCGCTTCGCCTCCGTCGCCGGCGAAACGTCGAGCAGGTACTCGAGCCGCACGACGTTGCAGGTCGTGCCGCCCTCGACGCGCACCAGTTCTCGGCCGCCGACGCGCTCGATGCGCGAGGCGTCGATCATCACCACGCGGCGGACGTCGGACAACGGCACCGCGAAGAGTTCCTGCGGGCCCGAGCGAAAGAGCAGCAGCGGTTCGGTGGGCGCCTCGTCCGCGACCGTCGGCGGCAGCGCAGGCGGCGCCTTGCGGTGGAGGATTCCCGCCTGCCGGGCGATTCCTTCGCTCGAGAGAATCAGTCCGACGTGGCCGTCCGCCAGGATCGTGGTCGACGAGTAGATGCCGAGGGGCCTGAGCAGCGGATGAAGCGGCTTTACCACGATCTCCTCGCTCCACAGGAGATCGTCGACGACGAGGCCGAAGCGATGGGAGCCAACGCGGAGGATCGCCACGTACTCGCGCGCCGGTGGTCCCGGCCGGATGCGCGGCCCGTCCGCCGACGAACCATCTAACACCTGCGCGAGTCGAACGACGGGAAGCAACTCGCTCCGCAGACGGAGGATTTCCTGATCCTGCGAGACGTCGATGCGCTGGAGCGGATCGTTCGGGTCGCACAGGACGACCTCACAGAGCTCTCTCCGCGGAATCGCGAAGTGCTGACCTCGACTGGACACCAGTTGCCCGGGCATGATGGCGAGCGTGAGTGGTAGCCGCAGCGAGAAGATCGATCCTTGGCCGCGCGTCGAGTCGATCTCGACCGAGCCGCCCGCCTGATCGACGTTTGTCTTGACGACGTCCATGCCCACGCCGCGGCCGGAGACGTCGGTGACGTTGGCCGCCGTGGAGAAGCCGGAGAGGAGAATCAGATCGAACACCTGGCGCTCCTCGAGCGCGTCTAACTCCTCTTGGGTGCGCAGGCCTTGGGCGACCGCCTTGCGCCTGATCGCGGCGACGTCGATGCCTTTGCCGTCGTCGCGCACCTCGATCACGATCTGCGCGCGGTCTTGGCGCGCGGAGAGCCGAATCGTCCCCGTCGGGGGCTTGCCGAGCGAAGTGCGCACGTCCGGCGTCTCGATGCCGTGGTCGCAGCAGTTGCGGACCAGGTGCGTCAACGGGTCGGTGAGGAGCTCGAGGACCGTCTTGTCGAGTTCCACTTCGGACCCGGTGATCTCGACATCGATTTGCTTGCCGAGTTGCCGGGCCAAGTCGCGCACGAGTCGCGGGAACCGATCAAACAGTTGCGCCACCGGCTGCATGCGCATCCGCAGCGCCGCCGTCTGAAGTTCGTTGGTGACCGAGTCGAGGCGCCGCAGGAGTTGCCGTCGCGAAACGTCGGCGTCCTGCCCGGCCGCGGTGCGCGTCGCCGCGCTGAGCGTCTGATTGCGCACCAGCGCCAGTTCCCCGGCGAGCTCCATCACGCGGTCGATGATCGGAATCGCCACGCGAAGCGACGACGCCGTCGCCGCCCGCGGCGCAGGCGTCGACGCCGCCTTCGGGCGGCCGGCGCCCGATTCTTCATGCGAATCGGGGATCTCCAGCCGGATGACGGCGGCGCAGGGGATGTCGAGCGCGCGCACGAACGCATCGAGGTCACGCGGCGAGGAAACGATCGCGCGGAACCAGAAGGGCGGTGCAGCGAGCCCGTCGCGCAGGCTCCCGGTGGTCACGTCGCACCGCGAATCGATGACCGTGCCCGCGCGTTCGATGCGCGACGCGACCTGGATGGCGTCGAGCCCGAGGTCGCGCTCGCAGGCGAAGAAGTCGAGCTTGACGCCGTAGAGCGACTCGCCTGCGGGAGGAACCACCGAGCGGACGCGCCCGGTGATCGGAAACTCGCGCGGTTGCGCCGCGGCGCTGACTGCGAGCGCCGCGGAAGGTGAAGCGACCGCGCCGCGGTCTCCCGCGCTCGCCGCGACGTCGGCCAGCGCCGCCAGAATCGCCGAAACGTCCGCCGCCTCGCTGTGCGCGAGGTCGTCGACGAGCGCGGTGATGCGATCGACGGCGGACAGGAGAAGATCGGTCGCCCGGGCGGTGACCGGAACGCGCCCTTCGCGGATGTCCTCGAGCACGGTTTCGACGCGATGCGCCAGCGACTCGATGTTCCTGAGTCCGACCAGCCCCGCGCCGCCCTTGATCGAGTGTGCGGCACGCATCGACAGTTCGACGTGCGGGCGCGGGTCGTCCGCGCCGCGCTCGATCGCGATCAGCGCCGCCGCGAGCGCGGCCAGGTGCTCCCGCGCTTCCGTCGCGAACTTCTCGCTGAATTTCGCGTCCAAAGCCATCAAGTGCCTTTGTTAGTCGACGACCGTGAGCACGCCGTCGAGACCGGTGACGCGGAAGAGGCTCCGGAGCGGCGCGCCGACGCCGGTCGCTGTCAGGCGAGGGCCGCCTGGTACGGAGGATCGTTGCGGATCGAGCGAAGCGAAGAGCGCGAGCGCCTCGGGTCCCACGCGCTCGACGCGGGTGAAGTCGAGGATGACGGCGCTGGCGTCTGCCCGCGCGGCCGCGCTGGCGAGGCGATCGAGGAGCTCGAGACGCAGCGATTCGGCGTGGGCCCGATCGAGCGACGGAGCAAGCTGCAGCGCAGCGGCTGCGGCCCGAGGCGGCGCCGGGGCCGTCGGCGCGGGAACGGGCGTCGCGCTCCGTGCCGCGCCCGCGCCGACCGCGCCGATGCGCTCCAGCATCGCGCCAAGCGCGGCCTCGTCCGCTGCGTCGCCGGGCTCGGGCGAGCAGAGCCGCTGGATGAAGTCGACGCCCGCGAGCAGGACGTCGACCGAGTCCGGCGTCAGCGTGATCCGGGCGTCCTTCGCGGCGGAGAAGCAGTCCTCGAGCGCGTGCGCTACCCGGACGACGCGGTCGATCCCCATGACGCGACCCGCGCCCTTGATCGAGTGCGCTGCCCGCATCATGGACTCGATTTCCTTCCGCCCGGCTCGCCCCTTCTCCAGGTCGAGCAGTCCTTCGTTCAACACGGGCAGATGCTGATCGAGCTCGGCTCGGAAGAGCTCGAGCATCACTGGATCGCTGCCCATGTCACCCATCGAGCGTCTCCTGCGCCGAGCACCGACGGCGGGCCGCCGATTGTACGGGTGCGCTTCTTCCGTTGAGTATGCCAACGAGGGCGGCGCGCAGCGCGTCCGTACGATGGGTTCGTGCGGAGCGAGGCTGCCCAGCCAATTTCGACGACCGGGATTGAGCGCTGGCTTCCCGTCGTCGCGCTGGCGCGGAGGTACCAGGCGCGCTGGCTCGTCCGCGATGTCGTGGCGGGAGTGATCCTCACGGCGATGCTCGTGCCCGTCGGCATGGGCTACGCGCAGGCGTCTGGCCTGCCCGCGATTCAAGGGCTGTACGCGACGATCGTGCCGCTCTTGGCGTACGCGGTGTTCGGGCCGAGCCGGGTCATGGTGCTCGGTCCCGACTCGTCGCTTTGCGCGCTCATCGCGGCGGCGATCGTGCCGCTGGCGGCGAACGATCCGTCGCGGGCGACTGCACTGGCCGGCGCGCTCTCGATCCTCGCGGGCGGCTTGTGCCTCTTGGCGGGACTCGCACGCGCCGGGTTCGTCGCGGACCTCTTCTCGAAGCCGATTCGATTCGGCTTCCTCAACGGCATCGCGGTCTCGGTGCTCATCGGGCAACTGCCGAAGCTGACCGGCGCGACGAGTTCGGGCGACAACGTTCCCCAGCAGGCGATTGCATTCGCGCGAGCTGCGGCCCATGGTGGCGTGCACGCGCCGACGCTGGCCATCGGCGCGTCGTGCCTCGCGTTGATCTTGGCGATGCGCCGCTGGACGCCGCGCATTCCCGGAGTCCTCGTCGCGGTCGTCGGCGCGACCGTCGTCGTCGCCGTACTCGACCTCGCCGCCAGCGCCGGCGTGTCGGCCATCGGCGAGTTGCCGCACGGATTGCCGGACTTCGAGATTCCACGAGCGTCGCCGAGCGAATGGGGCGCGCTGTGGTCCGCGGCATTGGCCATCGCGCTCGTCTCGTTTGCCGACACGAGCGTCCTCTCGCGCACCTTGGCGAAGCGCGACGACCGCGCGGTCGACGGAAACCAGGAACTCGTCGCGCTCGGCGCTGCGAACATCGCAGGCGGACTCTTCCAAGGATTTCCCATCAGCAGCAGCTCGTCGCGCACGCCGGTGGCCGTTTCGGTGGGGGCACAGTCGCAGCTCGCGTGCGTCGTCGGCGCGCTGTGTATCGCGGCGCTGTTGATGTTCGCGCCGGCGCTCCTCACGAACCTGCCCAACGCCGCGCTGGCCGCGATCGTCATCGCCTCGTGCCTCTCGCTCTTCGAGATCGACGGCGTCGCGCGGCTCTACCGACTGCGACGCGGCGAGTTCGCGCTCTCGCTCATCTGCACCGCGGGCGTGATCGTCCTCGGCAACCTGCAGGGGATCTTCATCGCGGTGGGCATCGCGCTCCTGGCGTTCGTGTGGCGGGCGTGGCATCCGTACGACGCGGTGCTCGGCCGAGTCGACGGACTCAAGGGCTACCACGACATCGCGCGGCATCCGGACGCGCGGCGTATCCCCGGGCTCGTTCTTTTCCGTTGGGACGCGCCGCTCTTCTTCGCGAACGCCGAGATCTTCCACGAACACGTGCGCCGCGCGATCGACGATGCGCCCACGCCGACGAAATGGGTCGTCGTCGCGGCCGAGCCCGTAACCGACATCGACACGACGGCGGCAGACATGCTGGTCACCCTCGATCGCGAGCTGCACGCGCGGGGCATGGATCTCTGCTTCGCGGAGATGAAGGGGCCGGTGAAGGATCACCTTCGGCGCTACGGGCTCTTCACGCATCTGGGCGAAGAGAACTTCTTCCGCACCGTCGGGCAGGCGGTGGATCGGTACGTCGAACTGCACAAGGTCGAATGGGTCGATTGGGACGAGTCGCCGGCGGCGCGCTGACGAACGCGCGCCGCGACAGCGGTACGCTTTCGCCATGGCCCGCAGCACGAAGACAGTGAAGGAGCCACGAACGCGATCGAGGTCGGGCACGCAGCATTTCGCCGACGTGGGACTCGTCCCGTTCGTCGAGCGCGGCTCGCGCACAGAGCTCGGTTTCCGCCACTACCGGCCGGACGAACTCGTCGAAGGCAAGCCGATGCGCGAGCACCTGCGTTTCGCCGCGTGCTACTGGCACACGATGCGCAACGGTCTCGCCGATCCGTTCGGTGCGCCCACCGCGCTCATGCCGTGGGACGACGGCAGCGACTCGCTCGACAACGCCGCCCGGCGCGTCGACGTGTTCTTCGAGTTCCTCACCAAGTGCCGCATCGACCACTGGTGCTTCCATGATCGCGACGTCGCGCCCGAGGGCAAGGACCTCAAGGACAGCAACAAGAAGCTTGATGCGATCGTGAAGGTGCTGGCCGACGCGCAGAAGCGCTCGAAGAAGAAGCTGCTCTGGGGCACGGCGTGCCTGTTCGCGCATCCGCGCTACGCCTCCGGCGCGGCGACGAGCCCGTCGCTCGGCGTGTACGCATACGCCGCGGCGCAGGTGAAGAAGGCGATGGAAGTGACGCACACGCTCGGCGGCGAGGGCTACGTCTTCTGGGGCGGCCGCGAGGGCTACACGAGCCTGCTCAATACCGACATGAAGCGCGAGTGCGAGCACCTTGCTCGCTTCCTGCACATGGCGGTCGACTATAAGAAATCGATCGGCTTCAAGGGGCAGTTCTATATCGAACCCAAGCCGCGCGAGCCGAGCGTGCACCAGTACGACTCCGACGCCGCGGCGTGCCTCGCGTTCCTGCGCGAGTTCGATCTCGACAAGCACTTCAAGCTGAACATCGAGACGAACCACGCCACGCTCGCGGGCCACACGATGGAGCACGAATTGATCGTCGCGAAGAACGCCGGGCTTCTCGGTTCGATCGACGCGAACATGGGCACGGACCATTGCGGCTGGGACACGGACCAGTTCCCGACCGACGTCGCGCTGGCGACGCGCATCATGCTCGTCGTGTTGTCGATGGGTGGCTTTACCACCGGTGGGTTGAACTTCGACGCGAAACGGCGCCGTGAGAGCTTCGAGCCGAAGGACCTCTTCTTCGCCCACGTCGCGGGCATGGACGCGTTCGCCCGCGGACTCAAGGCTGCGGCGGCGATCCGCGCCGACGGGCGCATCGCAGAGTTCGTGAAGCGTCGCTACCGATCGTGGGATACCGATCTGGGACTGCGCGTGCGCAGCGGTTCCAGTTCATTCGTCGAGTTGGAGCGCGTCGCGCTGTCCTCGAAGGAGCCGACGCTCGAGAGCGGTCGGCAAGAGTGGCTCGAATCGATCGTGCAGGAGTACCTCTGACATGACTCCGACTGAAGCTCGCGCCGAACTGCATGCGTGGGTGACGAATCCTGCGCTACGTCATCACATGGAATGCGTCGCCGCCTGCATGGCGGCCTATGCCCGCGACGTCGCGCCGAACGACGTCGATCGCTGGTTTGTGTGCGGGCTCTTGCACGACCTCGACTGGGAGAAGCACCCGACGAAGGAAGAACATCCGCGCGTCGGCGTCGCGCACCTGAAGTCAAAGGGCGTCGACGACGAGATCCTCGACGCGATCATGGGTCACGCGGCGTATACCGGCACGCCGCGCACGAGCGCGATGTCGAAGCACCTGTTCGCCTGCGATGAACTCTCGGGCTTCATCGTCGCGTGCGGCAAGGTGCGACCCGACGGCGTCGCGACGCTCGAGCCGTCGAGCGTGAAGAAGAAACTGAAGAACCTCGCGTTCGCCGCGGCGGTGAACCGCGACGAGATCGCGGAAGGAGCGAAGGACCTCGGCGTCGACTTCGACGCGCACTGCGAGCGCTGCATCGCGGCGATCCGGACCGTTGCCTGAGATCCGGAGGCATTCAGCGCGGAGGCGCGGAGTTCGCGGAGGAAGCGCGGAGATCGACGCAGGGTTTCAGGCAGCGCCCATTTGGCTCGGTCTCGAAGTCCAATTCTGCCTCCGCGCTTCCTCCCTCCGCGAACTCCGCGCCTCCGCGCTGCATGTCTTTCTAAGAGCGCAAAACGAAATCGGGGCGCCCGCCTGCGCGGTGCGCCCCAGAGGGAAGGGGGAGTTCCGAAATAGCGCGGCGTCGTAGCGCCGCGCGACCGGCGTATCAGGCCGCGGCGCGAGTGCGCGTCTTCGCGAAGTTTGGGCTCCGCACGGCCTGCGACGTCGTGAGCTTCTGCAGGAGATCCGCCGGCGTTGTCGCGCAGACGTCGGCGCCGATCTCCTCGGCGAGGCCCGGCGCACGGTTGAAGATGCCGCCGCCGACGACGATCTGGAGATTCGGGCATGCGTTGACGTCACGCAGCGCATCGATGAGCAGCCGAATCTGCGGCGCGTCGCGATTACTCGACGCGAACATGAGGAGAACATCGGGCTCCTGCTGGCCGACTTCGGCGAGGATCTCATCGTTCGGCACGCCGCCGCCGGCGAAGAGGACGTCGTAGCCGTCGGCTTCGCACAAGTCCGCGACGAGTTGACCAGCGAGTTCTTCCGGCTCGTTGGGTCCGCAGAAGAGGCACACCTTGCGATTGCGTCGCGCCTTTTGCGTGTAGCGGGCCTGCGCCTGATCGACCAGCATGCGCAGCAGCCGCGTCGCGTAGTGGTGCGCGAGTTCCGTCATCTGGTCGTTGCGATAGAGCGCGTGGACCATTTCGAGCGCGGGCCAGAAGAGCTCCCGCGCGATCTCCTCCGCAGGGACGCCTGAGTCGTAAAGGTCGTTGACCAGGCCGCGCGTGGCGGGCCGGTCGCCGGAAACGAGGTGACCGAAGAACCGCTCCAGAGTGGTTTCGAAGTTCATGTCCATCCGAATGCCAGGGTGGCGTCGTGGTTGACTCGCGCTCTCCGAGCGAGTCGACCGGATCAGGGGGTTCCCGAGATCCTCCCGGGCGTTCGCGATGCACGGCGTTGCCGCTCGTGACGCGAGAGAAATCGGCGCAGGTCGCCGGTCTCCAGCAGCGAGACGCGGACTGGTCAATAATGCGCTCCGGCCGTGTCGGACTCTGCGCTTATGGGCAACTTCCGCCGGGCGCACTGCGTGCACGGCGATCGAACGCAAGCGAGAATCGACGCATGAGATTTGGCGAATCGCCGCTCGCAAACCTGATCGCGTGCCTCGTGCTCACCTTGTTCACGGCGTTCATGATCGGCGCGGGCGACCTTCGCGCGACGGAGCCGCTCGGCACCTTGTTCGTAGTGCTGACCGCGGGCGTGACGCTCGGTCTCGTCTTCCCGCGCTACGTCATCGTGATCTCGGCGATCCTCGGCCTTGCGGTACCGACCGCGCACGTGCTGGCGCGGATGAACAGTTGGACCGTCGCCGGTGCCCCGCAATCGTTGTGGTGGACGATGCTCGCGCTCTTCCCGGCGATCGTCGCAGCGCTCGCGGGCAGCCTGCTGCACCGCGCGATTCTGCTGCGCCCGGCGGTCACGCAGGCGGCGCGAATTCGGGAGTCCGGCGACCGCTGAGCCGGACCTGCGCGAGCAGCATGCCCGCGAACATCAGGGCCGCGCCGAGGAGCTTGCGTTCGGTCAGTTGCTCCGAAAGAAGCAACACGCCGAAAATCATGCCGAACACGCTCTCCAAGCTGAGGATGATCGCCGTGTGCGTCGGCGGCGCGGTCCGCTGTGCCACCACCTGAAACGAGAACGCGACGGCGACCGGCAAGGTTCCGCCGTAGAGGACCGCCCACTTCGTGGCGGCGATCTGCTCGAACGACGGCCGCGCAAGCGCGACTCCGAGCGCGAGGGCCACCGATCCGGTGATCGCGAACTGGAGGAACGCGTACACGATCGGATCGAGCTTCGGCGACCAGCGGCCGACGACGATGAGATGCCAGGCCCACGCGATGGCGCAGAGGAGCACGATGGGATCGCCGCGCTGGAAGGCGAAGTCGCCGTCGAAGGAGAGGAACCAAAGACCCACCACCGACAGCCCGACGGCGAGCCACACCGTTCGTCGAATGTGGTGTCCGCTGAAGCGCCCGAGGATCGGCACGATCACGATGTAGAGCGCGGTGATGAACGCGGCGTTGCCCGCGGTGGTGTCCTCGATGCCCCATTGCTGGAACGTCGCGCCGAGCGTCATGATGAGACCGGTGATGCCGCCGTAGATCAGATGCGCGCGGTCGAACCGCCGCCGCAGCACCCACGGCAGGAGCACGAGTGCGCCGAGCCCGAAGCGCAGTCCGGTGAACGTGAGCGGATCGAGCGACTCGGCTGCAAGCCGTTGCGCGATGAACCCAGAGCCCCAGATGATCGCGGCGACGAGGAGGAGGCCGTCGGCGGCGAGCGGCGAAAGCTGCCGCTTCATTCGGACTTCTTCGCCCGCGGGATCGAGGGCGTGCCTGGCGGTGGCGCCTTCAGGAACGTCGGTGTGCGCACCGTCTGCCACGCTGCGTTCGGCGGCTGCCACTCGAGCGACAGCGACTCCTGGCCGTCGCGCTCGAAGTACCACACCTCGACGCGATGCACGCCCACCATCAGCGGCGCGACGCCTTCCTTCGTCGTGAACGAGTGCGGGCCGTCGTTGTCGATGATGACGTGGCCGTCGATGGCAAGGCGGCTGCCGTCGTCGGAACCGAGCCTGAAGCGCCAGAGCCCTTCGGTGGGCACGGACACGTAGCCGCGGAAGTAGAGACCGAAATGGTCCTTCTTGTCCTTGGGCAAGCCGAAGCCGTGCGGCGGGTCGATCGGTAGTTCCTCCGGAACGAGCTTGGCGAGGTCGTCGACGGAGTTGAAGTCGCCGTCGATCACCGCCCACTCGATGCCCGTGCCGAGCTTGTTGCCGGTGTCGCGGCGCACGCTCTGCCACGGCTCGACGCGCTCGTACTTCTGCGTGACAACGGGTCCCACCGGCACGTCACCGACGAAGGCCCGCGCCTTCACGGTGGTGGTTCGACGAGCCGCGATGGCGGTGAGCACCGGGCTGTCCTTGGTCGGCTCGGCGCCGTCCGTCGTGTAGCGCACGACCACGCCTTCCGCGGTCGGCGCCGGCGTCACCTGCACGGCGTTCACGAAGATGCCCCCTGCGGGCCGCAGCTCCGCGGGCTGCACGATCTTCGGGGTGCCGGCGACTTCGATCGCGACGACGCTCGCAACCGGATCAGGCGCGACGCTCGGCACATGCACGACGATGTCCGCGCCGCTGCGCTCGGCCTTGAGCGCCGCGCCCGTTGTCAGCAGCGTCGCGCTTGTCGGCTCGTTCAGGATCCCCGGAATCGTGAGTGTGCCGTCCTTCGGCCAGTCGAAGACTTGGAAGTAGAGCTTCGTGCCGTTCGCCACGGACTTCGTCGTCGAGCGACCCCAGTCGAGCTTGGGGAACACGCTGGCGCTCGTGCCGTAGATCGACTCTCCATTCTTCTTCAGCCACGCGCCCATCGCCGCGAGCCGCTCGACGCTCGCCGGGGGAATCTCGCCCTCCGCGGTCGGCCCGACGTTGAGCAGGAAGTTGCCGCCCTTGCTCGCGATGTCGCAGAGCATCTGAATGAGGGTGTCGCTCGACTTCCAGTTGGTGTCGTGCTTGTGGAAGCCCCACGTGCCGTTCATCGTCATGCACGTTTCCCAGTCTTTGCCCGGGAATCCGGTCGCGGGAATCTCCTGCTCCGGCGTGCCGAAGTCGCCGCGGAAACGATCTGGGTCGTCGCGCGTGAGGCCCGCCATACCGTCGCGTCCGACGTCGACGCGGTTGTTCACGATGATGTCCGGCTTCAGCGAGCGCACGTAGTCGTCGAGATCCTTGCCGAACTCGTGGTTCCACGTGCTCTCCCACTCGCCGTCGAACCACAGCACGCCGACGTCGCCGTAGTTGCCCGAGAGCAACTCCTTCAACTCGCCCTTCATGTACTCGCGATAGCGATTGAAGTCGGCCTTGTCCGTCGGTCGCGTGTCCCACGCGCGGCGCGGCAGATAGTCCGGGTGGTGCCAGTCCATGATCGAGTGGTAGAAGCAGAGTCGGATGCCCGCTTCCTCGCACGCGGCCGACAGCTCCTTCAGGATGTCGCGATGGAACGGCGTATCCATCACGTCCCAGTCGGTGAGCTTCGTGTCCCACAGACAGAAGCCGTCGTGGTGCTTGCTCGTGATGACGATGTAGCGCATGCCCGCGTTCTTCGCGATCTCGACCCACTGCTTCGCGTTGAACTTCACCGGATTGAACTGCTTCTGGAGCGGCTCGTAGTCCTCGGGCTTGATCTTGCCGTTGTAGAGGATCCACTCGCCCGCGCCGGGCACCGGCTTGCCGTTCCACTCGCCCGCGGCGACCGCGTACAGGCCCCAGTGGATGAACATGCCGAACCGCGCGTCGCGCCACCAATGCATCCGTTGGTCGCGATCGGCTTGGCTTTCGACCGGAGCCGTCGGCGGCTTCGCGGCGGGCGGCGTTTGCGGAGCGGGAAGCGCGCTGAGCGCGGCCACGACGGCGGCGATGGAGAGCATGCGATCAGGCTATCAGAGAGGCCGCGATCCTCGACAGATCTCGTGCATCGCGACGAGTGCGGATACCTTGCGCGGCGATGCTTCGCCGAACATTCCTCTCGATCGTCGTCCTCGCGCTCTCCGCCTGCGACAAGCCCTCGTCACCGACGCAGCCCGCGTCCACGCCGACGAACGCCGCCGCGAAGCCAGCCGCGGCGCCGGCCGCGAAGCAGACGATCGCGGTGATTCCGAAGGGCACGTCGCACGAGTTCTGGCGCACCGTCGAAGCGGGCGCGCTCAAGGCCGGCGACGAGCTCGGCGTCGACGTGGTGTGGAAGGGACCGGCGCGCGAAGACGATCGCGACGAGCAGATCAAGGTCGTCGAAGCGTTCGTGATGCGCAAGGTGAACGGCATCGTGATCGCGCCGCTCGACGCGTCGGCGCTCGTTCGCCCGTTGAAGGCCGCGAAGGAAGCCGGCATCCCGGTGACGATCTTCGACAGCGGTCTCGACTGGGACGGCTACGTGAGTTTCGTCGCCACCGACAACGTGAAGGGCGGATCCATCGCCGCCGAGGAACTCGGCCGCGTGTTGGGCGGCAAGGGCAAGATCGTGGTGATGCGCTACGTCGAAGGCTCGGCGAGCACGATGCAGCGCGAGCAGGGATTCCTCGACACGATCAAGACCAAGTTCCCGAACATCGAAGTCCTCTCGAGCGACCAGTTCGGCGGAGCGACGCTCGAAAGTTGCCTGAAGACGGCGGAGAACCTGCTGTCGCGCTTCCCCGAGTTCGACGGCGCGTTCGCGCCGAACGAACCCGCCGCTGCCGCGTTCATGAAGGCGATCGACGCGGCGAAGCGCAAGGACAAGATCAAGCTCGTCGGCTTCGATGCGTCGACGGCGCTCGTGAACGGACTGCGCGACGCGAAGATCGACGCGCTCGTGGTGCAGAACCCGCTGCGCATGGGCAACCTCGCCGTGCACGCGATGGTGGACTCGCTCGCGGGCAAGCCCGTCGAGAAGCGCATCGACACCGGTTGCACGCTGGTGACGAAAGCCACGATGGACGAGCCGGCGATGAAGGCGATCTTGTCGCCGGAACTGCCGAAGAAGTGAGGGCAAGAGAGGGTGCCGTCCCCTTGCCGGATCATCTCACTGCGTTCGCTGTTTGGGGGGCGTGCTCGACTTGCTAACAATCGGCAGGTGAGGGCTTGCATGCCGTCGGCTTGTCGATAGCCTGCGCCGCCGTGATCGGCTCGGAATCTTCAGTCGGGGCGCAGCGCACTCTTCCGCGGCTCACTGCGACGGAGTTGCGTTTTGTCGCGCGCCTCGCAAACGGCAATCATGGATTGCAGTACCTAGGCCCGACGTTGCGCGGGGCGTTCGGCTATCTGCTCAAGGCAATCGTTTGCCAGGTGAAGCACGGTCGATGCCACGAGTGCCCGTTGCGCGGCATCTGCCCGTATCCCGCGATCTTCGAGGGTCGCCCGCCCGAAGACCGCGCGGTGATGCGCAAGTACCCTGCGATTCCGCAACCGTTCGTGCTCGATGTGGCGGGGCCGGGCGCGTGGGACGGCGAGCCCGACGAGCTCCGATTCGGCATTCGTCTCTTCGGAGCAACGGCCCAGTGGACGCCATACATCGTCGAGACGTTCCGGCGCATGGGCGAGATCGGGCTCGGAGCAAAACGCATCCCGTTCGTGTTGCTAGCGGTCGCTCAAGGCGATCGCACCGTTTGGGCGCGCGGCGAGGATGTCGTCTCGAAGGTCGATCCCGCTCCGGTTGATACGTCAGCGCGGGCTCCGGACGGCACGATCCGATGGCAGTTCGTCACGCCGGTGCACTTGGAAGAACCAACCACGCGAGGTGACGCGACTGTTGACCCGCTGAAGTTGATTCTGGCTGGGAGACGGCGTCGGTTCTTGCTCGAAGCGTTTTACGGATCCGGCGCGACCGAGGAAACGCCAGCATCTTTCGTCGATGCCGCCGAGTTCCGTGTCGTGTCGTCGTCGCTCCAGACTTGGCGAATCCGCCGCTTCTCTGGACGGCAGCAGCGGTCGGTGCCGCTCGCGGGAGTTGTCGGCGAGATGACTGTCGCTGGTCCGTGGTCGCGCGCCGGAGATTGGATGTCCAGCGTCGAGCACACGCATGTCGGCAAATACTCGACATTCGGGTTCGGACGAGTGCGGTGGGAGGTCGTGCAATGACTGACCTCGAAGTAGCTCATAAACGCTCCGCGCTTTTTGCGTTGGCGGGGCTCGTGCACGATGCGGGCAAGGCGCTTGAGGTATCCGGCATCGAGCTCGGCGCGGAGGAGCAGAATCTCGAGCGGCTCGTCTGCCCGGTGGACAAGGTAGGCAAGTACACGCACCGTCACGTGCTATGGACGGCTTGGCTCCTTCGGCAGGTGAGGAATCACTGGGGCGGCGTGAACGTGTCGGATCTCTTCCGCATCGCGTGCTATCACCATCGCCCAAGCGAGAACGTCGACGAGAAGATCCTTCAGCGGGCCGACTGGATGGCGAGCGGCCACGACCGACGCCCGCGCGAGGCCGATGAGAGCGCGGAGGTGACCGGGCTCAGGACCGTCCTCGCGGGGATCCAGCTCGACGCTCAGCGAGCGCCGCAGGTGGGTGATGGCGTGTGGCTTCCGGTGTTGAGCGCCGACGGTGATTCACAACACGCGGCACCGAGCCAGCGCGTGTCGCGAACGGAGTACCGGGCAGCTCTGCACTCGCTCGCGCCACGGCTCGTCGAGGCGTTCTCGTTCAACGCGCCAGATCCGTCCGTGGCGGTCGAGCGCACCTTGGCCGCTGCTCGAGCAGTCTTCTGCGGCATCCCATCAAGTCGCAGTTGGTCCGAGGTTCCCGACGTTTCTCTGTTCGACCACTCCATGGCGGTGGCGGCGTTTGCCAGTTGCTTGGCCATGCATGAGCAGGATGGCGTTGGGCTTGAATCGGGCGTCGAGCCGGCGTTCCGAATCGCGTCCATTCGTATTGGCAAGATCCAGAGCTTCCTGTTCCGTGCGCTCCCGCCGGTCGATGGCACGGGCGCCGGCGAGAAGGGGCGAGCGAAGCGGTTGCGCGCCCGATCGTTCTTCGTCTCGCTGGTGAGCCACCTGATCGCGCGCCGGATTCTGGACGCAACCGGGCTTCCACTCACCAACCTCTTGATCGACGTCGGTGGCAGGGCGACCGTGCTCTTGCCTGTCACGCCCAGCACGGACCGGAGGCTCGCAGCGGTTGCTGCGGAGATCCGTCAGTGGTTCAACAACGAGCTCGGAGGCGCGCTGCGACTCGACCTCGATGTCGGCGCGCCGATACGCGCCGCCGCGTTTGAGCGTGGGCAGTGCGCGAGCACCATTCGAGAGTCGCTCGACCGGCTGGACAGGGCGCGCACTCGACTTCTGATCGGGTCGTTGCGCGATCGGGACGGATGGTCGGCGACCGGATGGGTGCTTCCAACGGACGGATTGCCGGTTGACTCTGGCGACTTCGCGTCTCGGTTGCAGCGATTCGGCGGCGCATTGCCACGGGCGCAATTCGTCGCGATCGACGCACATCATCCGGGTGACGCATCGCTGGCTGATCTCCGCATCGCGGGCTACCACGTGTCACTGCATGCGGACGCGCCCTCCGCGCGAGTAGTGCTCGCGTTGCACGAACCGAGCATGCCAAGCGTGGCCCGATTTGTCACGGCGAGCTACATCCCTCGGGTTCGGGATGGCCGCGAGTTGCAGGAGTTGCGAAAGGGCCTCGAGGCGGAGGACGACTCGTCACTCGAGGTTGGCGATCCGCTGACGTTCAACGTCATCGCCGAGCGCTCTCGCAGCGGGCCGCCGATGCTTGGAGTGCTGAAGGCAGACGTCGACCGCCTTGGCCGAATTGTCGGATACGGGCTCGGTGCAAACGTCTCGTTCGGTCGACTTGCGACGCTGAGCCGGACCCTCGACGGGTACTTCAAGCACTCGCTGATGCGGGTGCTTGAGCGCGAGTACCCGCACACCTACACCGTCTTTGCCGGCGGGGACGACCTCTTTCTCATCGGCCCTTGGGATGCGCAAGTGGCGTTGGCTCAGCGCATCCACGAGGACTTCGTGCGTCTCTCGGGCGGCAACCCGCACCTGACCATCTCCGCGGGACTTGCCTTCTCAAAGGCCGGGACGCCGATTCGGAGCTTGGCAGAAGCGGGACACGAGATGCTGGATCGCTCGAAGGACGCGGGACGCAATCGCGTGTCACTTTTTGGGGCGACGCTGCTGTGGGACCAGTTCCAACAAGCGTTGCAACTCCGCGACCTGCTCCGCCGCGCCGTAACCACGCCGGGCGAACTTTCGCCGAGCCTCCTCTATCGTCTGGTTCAATACGGGCGCATGGGTGAGCGGAGTTCCGGCGTGGCATCGTCAACCCGCTCGAGCGAGAGCGTGCTCCTCACCGACGTGAAGTGGCGGGCGCAGCTCTCTTACGACCTGAAACGGAACTTCGACATTCGCTTTGGCGACTCAAGCCTGCGCGAGAGCATTCACCGTGAGCTGGCTGGCGTGAACGCCACCAACATCTCCGTGCTGCGCGTTGCGGCGACGCTCGCGCTGTACTCAGTTCGGGAGGACATTCGCCTATGAGCAGTTACTCAGGCAGACCGACGGGCGGCAGTGTCGCGACCGCCGTCAAACCACTCTTCGATCCCAAGCTTCCTGACGCGGCGCTGTTCGACACGCTGGCAGAGCGGCAGGCAGACGCGATGGAGAAAATCGTGTCAAGTCAGCTCCGTCGATTCTTCGGCGAGGTGAAGGAGCTGTATCGCCGCTTCGACGCATTGACTCGTGACAAAGACGCGAGCGATGCCGAAGCGATCTACCGACAACATATCGAGCCGCTGTTCAAGATGATTCGGAGCAAGGTCGCGTACGCGTCGCGCCAGAAGGCGGCGGGCACTGTCCCTGTCGACTTCCAGCGATTCATAGACCACGGGGTGTCGCAGGTCAGTAACCCCGCGGACTTCCGTCGATTCGTGATGCATTTCGAGGCCGTTGTCGGCTTCCTCTACGGAAAGGGTAAGGTGGAGCGGTGAGCGAGCAACGACTGAAGGGCATCCGCTCGTTGACCGGGCGCATCCTCGTCGAGACTGGCCTCCGCATCGGCGGTTCGGCCGAGACGATGGAGATCTCGGGTTTGGACAACCCGATCCTGCGCAACCCGCGCACAGGCGAGCCGTTCATTCCCGGATCGAGTCTCCGCGGGCGCATGCGAAGCCTCGCCGAGTGGTACTTCGCCGAGCTGCCGGAGAACGGCGAAGTCACGAAGCCGCGCTCCGAGAGTCGCACTGCCCGCGTGTTCGGAATCGGGGCGGCGAATCCGAAAGGTCCGAGCGACCGGGCACATCAGCGCGGCCCGACTCGACTCGTTGTGCGCGATGCGCTGCTCAGCGACCAGAGCCGCGAGGAACTCCGCAAGGGTCGGCCAATCACCGAGGTGAAGAACGAAAACTCAATCAACCGACTGACCTCCATGGCAAATCCCCGCCCGCTGGAGCGCGTGTTGCCCGGGGTCACGTTCAACCTCGCGATTGCGTATCGGGTATTCGACCTTGGAGACGGCGGCGCGGAGGACGAGCGCCTCTTCAACGAAGTCGTGCTTCCTGCGCTCAGGCTGGTCGAGCTCGACGCGCTGGGTGGTGGCGGAAGTCGTGGCAACGGCAAGGTGCGTTTTGTCGATTTGCAGCTCGACGGCCAAGCGGTCGCGTTGCCGCAAGTCGGGATCGCGCCCGCCGCGAAGGTCGGGTGACCTAATGGCTGTCTACCGCGTGACGCTTGGTGTGCGGTCGGCGCTCGCGACGCCCTTGGCGAGCGACACGCTGTGGGGCCACGTTGCTTGGGGATATGCGTATCGCCACGGCGACGGCGCAGTGCGAACCTGGATCGAAGCCCACTCGGGCAGCGAGCCGCCGCTCGTCCTCAGTGACCCATTGCCCCACGGCATACTGCCCAGACCACATGTGCCAGGCCTGCCGCGGCCAAGCGAGCCCCCGTCGGAGGCCGACGCGGACCGACATGAGGCGATGCGCCGGGTCGAGTGGATCGCCGAGGAGCACTGGCCCGTCTATGGGCGGCAGATCACCAGCGCAACGTTTGAAGAGACGCTTGCGGGGTGTAGCGCCGCAACCGGAGCGAAGGCAAGCGACATGCACGCGGCCATCAACCGCCTGACGGGCGGAACGGCACAGGACGGCGGGGGGACGCTCTACAGCGTCGATCGAACGTACTACGACGCTGGCGCGAAGGTCGACGTCTGGGCCGCTACATCCGAATCAGCGGCGACCTTGCGCGACTGGCTCGTTGACGGCCTCGCGGGCGGCTACGGTCGCGACGGCGCGAGCGGCTCTGGCTGGATCGAGGTCGAGTCGGTGACCTCGTCGCAGCTACCCGGCGCCGATGCCCGCACCGCGAATGCGTGCATGCTGCTGGGCTACGCGGTTCCGGCGCCGAGTGATCCAGTTCACGGCTTCTTTGATTGGACCGTTCGGGCGGGTCGCATCGGTGGGACGTTCTCGCAGGCCTCCACGCCTTCGGGCTCGACGAAGCGTCAGAAGCGGGCGGTCATCATGCTGTCGCGCGGTTCGGTCTTGGTTGGCGAACCTCGCGCTACGGTGGGACGACTCCTCGGCGGGGTGCACGACGACCCTGCGATCAAGGCGCATCTGCGAACGCTTGCGATCCCGCTTCGACTCAGCGAAGAACTCGTGCTTGAAGCGAAGGAGGAAGGTCAATGACGAGTGCCTTTCTCGAACGCTGGAAGCTGACGATCGAGCCGCTGACCCCAATCCACATTGGCGCTGGCCAAGCCGTCGAGCCGTTCGAGTACACGCTTCAAGCGCAGGATGACGATTGGTTCCTCGTCGCCATCAACTTGCCAGCGCTGTTCGCGTCGCTCTCGCCGGAACGTCGCGCACAGTTCGACGAAGTGGTGCGCAAGGGCGACCTCGGGGGCGTTCGACTCTGGTTGCAGGGCGTCGTCGATTCGAATCGGCATCGTCGCTTCGTGGTTCAGGTCCAAGCCGGGGCAGGAGAGGAGCTGCTAAGGAACTGGGGAAATCCTGAGCGCCTCGGTCAGATCGAACTCTCGACACGTCACGCTAATTCGGGCGTGCCGTACCTGCCGGGATCGGCGCTGAAGGGTGCGATCCGAACAGCGATCGTGGAACAACTCTGCGGATCGGCGCGCTCGCCCGACTCGTTGCAGGTGCTGGCCCGCGACTCGAAGTACTCCTCCGCACGGTTCGAGGCAGCCGTGCTTGGCCATACGCGCAGCTCTGGTGGGCCCGACCTGTATGCCGACCCGTTCCGGCAGATCGCGATCGAGGATGCAGCGCTCCCGGACGACGGCTGTTACATCGATCGAGTGCAGGTTGTGCGCCGGACCAAGGCGGACAGCCAGACGACGCAGGGCATACGCATGTACCGCGATATGACGTGGTCGCGGAGTGATGGCGGCAACTTGGTCGCGAGCACCACCGTGCGCGTGCACCGCGGCATGGCGCGGGAGCGAGCCGTCGCTCGAGCGCTTGAGGTGAAGGAACTCATCGCTGCCTGCAACCGTTTCTACGGCGAGCGTCTCGACGCTGAGCTCCAGAACTTCGCAGACGTGATCGACGACGAGGCGAGTTCGCTCCTCCGCGCGTGCAAGTCGAGTGTCGCGCCCAACCAGTGCATCGTCCGCCTCGGACGTCATAGCCACTTCGAGTGCTGCACCGTCAGGAAGTACGCCACTCTGCCTCGACGCGGTGTCGGCAAGACCCGCACCCTGGCGAGCGTGCACGAGGGCGCGGGCTTGCCGCTCGGCTGGACCCTCCTCACCTTCGAGCCGCATGCCTAGGCGCGCACTCATTCAGACCGTCGGACTCGGTGACACCGTCTGGGAGGCGCTCGCATACGCGATCAAGACGCTGAAGCCCGATCGGGTCGAGTTCGTCTGCACCGCAGCGTCGAAGGCGAAGAATTTGGAGCGGCTGTTGGAGTGTCCCGAGTTCGGCTTTCTGCGCGACACTCTCCGCGCTGGTACCCACGTCGTGAGCGACGGAGAGTCCTTTCCTCGCCTCTTCGACGAGATGCTTGAGATCATCAGTCGGATGGAGACTGAGTACGCGATCGAGGTGGACATTACGACCGGCACCAAGCCGATGTCCGCCGCGCTTGCCGCTGCAGCGGTCGCACGCCGAGTCGACAAGGTGCACTACGCGACGGGCCCACGCGACAGCCGAGGGGTCGTGACCACGACGACGGAAGTCCTCACTGTGAGAACGGGATCGGCGACGGCTGAGCTCGAGCTCCAGGAGCTCGCGGTGCTCTTCAATCAGCATCGCTACGCTAGCGTGGCGGCGCTCGCGGCGTCGCTCGCGAAGCGGCTGCTTCAGGCCGACCCAGTCGGCCGGGCGGAGCTTCTGCTCGCGCGAGCGGAGTCGATCGAGCGGATCGCGCTCGCGTATGACCTTTGGGACCGGTTCGAATGGAACCGCGCGAACGGCGATGCGCTCAAGGGCGTCGTCGGCGAGCGGCTCGCGGCAAAGACGGAAATGGCCGGTTGGCCGATTGACCGGTTGAGGGCGCAGCGTGATCACGTGCGGCGGTGCGCCCAACCGCTTGGGCTCGAGCAGGCCGTCGACCTGTTCGTGAATGCGAAGCGTGCCTTCGAGGTTGGCCGGTTCGACGATTCGACAGCGCGCCTCTACCGATTGGCGGAGTACCTGGGACAGTTGCAGTTTCGAGGCCAGTTCCCAAATCAGCCTGCGGACAATCCGACCCGTTCGGTCCCCTCAAAAGCGCTAGCCGATCGAGCGCCACGATGGTGGCAGGAGAGGGACCGGAGTCGATCGAACCGCGCTCCGGAAACCGTGACGCTCGGCCTCGATGAGACGCTGCGAGTCCTCCGCGAGGTAGACGATCCGCTCGGCCGCTGGGCCGGCGAGCACTACTTCGGTGATGGCTGCTCGCAGGGGACTCCAGCCGCCATCGACCGGCGATCGGCCCCGCGAGGGGATGTGTGGCAACTCCTCCAAGAGCGCAACAATTCGTTCCTCGCTCACGGGACCTCACCTGCCAAAGCCGAGTCGACGGGAAAGCTGCTGCACGCGCTGGACGGGGCGCTGGAGGTCGTCGCGAAGTCGCTCGGTCGCCACGATGAACTCCGAGCACTCGAGGAGCGGAGCGAGTTCGTTCGCTGCCCTTGGGATCCCATCCCTGTCGCTGGACTTGTCCGTACGCGCAATTCGAACGGTTGACTTGACGTAGATGGGGAGTCGCATGCCAAGTTGGGCAAGATTGACGGTAGGGTCCGCGCGACGTCCGATCGTGTTGGCGAGAGTGCGGGCGGACCGCGGCCTCCTCTCCATGCGAAGACCACGCTACGATAACTGCCGATCCAACCGATTGGAACACCAAGAGTTGAGCGCTGCACGCCCTCAGGGCATCCCTAATGAAGAAGGGATTGAGACTTCGCTCGTGCTGTCAGGTCTAGCAGCGTGATGATCGTAGCCCAACCCTCAGGGCATCCCTAATGAAGAAGGGATTGAGACCTTCGCAGCCGCAGACATGGCGACAGCGAGACCCGGCTCGAAGGCCCTCAGGGCATCCCTAATGAAGAAGGGATTGAGACTCGGATTCGGCGCTCAAGGGTCGCTGCATGATCCGTTCTCCTTCACCCCCTCAGGGCATCCCTAATGAAGAAGGGATTGAGACGCGCGAGTGTCACGCTGCGACGTACCCGCGCCGATGCATGCCCCTCAGGGCATCCCTAATGAAGAAGGGATTGAGCCCTCTTCTGCTTGTGACTCTTCCTTGCCGTCGCCCTGTCCCCTCAGGGCATCCCTAATGAAGAAGGGATTGAGACTCAGTCTTGACCTTGTCGCCACGAGTGGCCCGGATGACGTACCCTCAGGGCATCCCTAATGAAGAAGGGATTGAGACAAGACCCCATACGCGCCGCAGACTCGCTCGGCCGCGTATCCCCCCTCAGGGCATCCCTAATGAAGAAGGGATTGAGACTGGGCCTCCTCGATCACGATGCCCGACCAGGGCTTCGGGACCCCCCTCAGGGCATCCCTAATGAAGAAGGGATTGAGACCTGGGCGGCTGGGTCAATCAAGGGGCGTTGGCGGAAGCGCCCACCCTCAGGGCATCCCTAATGAAGAAGGGATTGAGACAGGATGACCACGTACTCTTCGGTCGGGTTCTTCGCGAAGACCCTCAGGGCATCCCTAATGAAGAAGGGATTGAGACGCTTCGAAAGTACCGCCTACGAATCCCGCTACGCTAAGGTCCCCTCAGGGCATCCCTAATGAAGAAGGGATTGAGACAAGCGGTCTGCGTCTCGCTGTTCGGTCCCGACCCGCATCCGGGCCCTCAGGGCATCCCTAATGAAGAAGGGATTGAGACCGGCGGCGATCTGGCTTAGCGTTGGGGCGGTCGTCATGGCCCCTCAGGGCATCCCTAATGAAGAAGGGATTGAGACCGGAACGGACGTCCTGGCCGCGTGCGCCCAGACCGCCGTCACCACCCTCAGGGCATCCCTAATGAAGAAGGGATTGAGACCCCTTGCGGGCACCTCCGAGGACGTACGCCATCTGCGCGGCCTCGGCCCTCAGGGCATCCCTAATGAAGAAGGGATTGGGCCGGCCGGTAGAAAGGCGACAGCGCGCGTCGAGCGGGGACGCGCCCGCGGCACGTTTCTGGTTCGTCGCCGAGCCAGCGACCTATGCGATCCAGCACATGGGTAACGCGGACGAACGCATCGCTCCAAGGCGAACGATCGTTAATGCGCAGCGCGGGCACGCAGCCATCACGAACACCGCGTCTTCGCTCGGGTGGACCAAACGATGAAGCGCAGCCACCAGTCGCTGTCGCTGTTCATCCGTCAAATGAGCCTCGAAGACGGATTTCTGGACTCGATCGCCAAAGTCGTCGGCGAGCCGCGCGAGCTTCCGGCGGCGACGATTACTCGGCGTGTCGTAGGCGATGACGGTGACGTATCGGACAGGGTCATGCTGCATGGCCGTGCGTCTCTCCGCGCGGAGGATCCTCGGCAGGCGCGGCAACATCGTCACTCTTCGGTAGTACCGCGGCCGCGAGGCTGCGGAAGTACGTCGCCAGCCGCTCCGCCCTCTGATGAAGCTCTCGGCGCCCGGTCTCGCGCATGACGATCTCGTACGCCTTGAGGAACTCCACCACACCCTTCTTGTTGAAGTACACACCGCGCTCGCCCGAGTCTCGGAAATGGACGGAGCGAAGGACCTTGGTATTGATGAGGCGGAGCACGAGGCGGTCGATGATCTGGTGCCTGAGGGGTTCCATCACGTCGAGGGCCAGTGACGGCCTTCCTCGCCACGGCGCGTGGTAGAACCCGAGGTACGGATCGCAGCCGGCCGCCTCAACTGCGGAGCGTGCTTCTGCTGTCAGAATCGAGTAGCCAAAACCCAGCGCCGCATTGATCGGGTCCCTCGGGGGACGGCGATTCCGTCCCTTGAACAGGAACGGCGAACGATTGAGGGTGCCGAACGCGCTCCAGTAAGTCCGCGCTGCCGCACCTTCGATCCCAAGGAGGGATGCCACTGAGTCAGCTCGCTCGGCGGCGCAGTGCCGAGATGCGAGATCATCGATCATCGCGCGGAGATCGAGTTCAGGATAATTCGACCGGTAGCCCTGAAGCACCTTGATCATCGCCTCAATTTTGGAGCGGACGATTCGTCGCGCTGCGCATGCCCGAGCATCGCCGGACCAAAGTTCATGCTGCCCGATTCGCACAGGAAGCAGCGGCGCGAGTGGGCCTGTGATCCAGCCGCGAAACGCGCCGCGGGTGGTCAACAGCGCCACCGGGATCCCCGCCTTCAGCAGCCCCGCGATCGCGGGAAGCGTCAAGTTCTGCCGGCCAATGAGGACCAATCGCTCGAGGTGCTCGAGCTCGATCTCGTCAAGAAGCTGATCATCCTTCTCGACGAGGAGCGACCGGCTCACTACTCGAAGTGACGCTCCCTGCGTAACCACATAGCCCGTGGGCATCCCGACCCCCCGGTTGTAGGCGTCTCTCTCGTCATAGGGGTGAGCCGTGGCGTCGACGGGTCAAGCTCGATGTGGTTGAACCCAGCGGAATGGAGGTTATGGGTGACGCCGACCAACCGACGTCCTCCTGATACCGGACGCCGCGCTCGCGCTCCGCAGTGGCACCGCGGTCGCGACGAGCGCGATACTCTCGCGAAACGACGCGTTGCTTGGCCGGTGACGGCGACGCTCTCGCCCAAGGCGTCCGACGCGGACATGGCCCGATTTCCCGTGCACGCCCAACTCTCCATGCGTGGCATCCGCAAGCGGTTCGGCGCGACGGTCGCGCTTGCCGGCGTCGACTTCGAGGTCCGCGGCGGCGAGATCCACGCGCTCCTGGGGGAGAACGGCGCCGGCAAGAGCACGCTGATGAAGATCCTCGCCGGCGCGATCGGGCCCGACGAAGGCGCGATGACGCTCGGCGGTGCGGCGTACGCGCCGAGCGATCCGATTGCCGGGCGCGACGCGGGCATCGCGATGATCTACCAGGAACTCACGCTCGCCCCGCATTGCAGCGTGGTCGAGAACCTGCGGCTCGGGCGCGAGCGCACGATGACTCGCGCGGCGGCGCTTGCGGCGCTCGATTCGCTCGGACTGCGCGTCGATCCCGACGCGCTCGTGCGGCGGCTCGGTCCTGCGGAGCGCCAGCTCGTCGAGATCGCGCGGGCGATCGCCGCGAACGCGCCGGTCGTCGTCCTCGACGAGCCGACGAGCTCGGTCGGACCGGCGGAGATCGCCCACGTCTTCGATGCGATGCGTCACCTCCGGGCGCTCGGCCGCGCGGTCGTCTTCATTAGCCATCACCTCGACGAGGTGCGGGCCGTGTCTGATCGCTACACGGTGTTGCGCGACGGATCGAGCGTCGCGTCGGGCGCGATTGCTGATGCGACCGACGACCAGCTCATCGCGCTGATGGCCGGGCGACCCATCGGCGAGCTGTATCCGAAGCGCACGTCTACGCCGGGCGAGGTCGTCTTCGAGGTCGCGTCGCTGGCCGGCGAGCGACTGCCGCGCGATGCGTCGATCAGCGTCCGACGCGGCGAAATCATGGGCATCGCCGGACTCGTCGGCTCGGGCCGCACCGAGTTCCTGCGGGCGATCTTCGGCCTCGACCACGCGGAGTCGGGGCGTGTGCGCATCGCCGCGTGGACCGGGCTCAGGGCGCCGCCGCACGTCCTGCTCGGTCACGGCGTGGGCATGGTGAGCGAGGATCGCAAGGGCGAGGGACTCGCCCAGCGCATGTCGATCGCGAGCAACATGCTGCTCTCGTCGCTCGAGCGCTACGCCCGCGGCGGCATGCTCGCGGATCGCGCGATCGACGCCGGAGCGAAGGCGTGGATCGAGCGACTCGGCATCAAGACATCGTCGTCGTCGCGGGCCGTGTCGGAACTCTCCGGTGGGAACCAGCAGAAGGTCGCGCTCGCGCGACTGCTCGCGCACGATGTCGACGTCTTCCTCCTCGACGAGCCGACGCGCGGCATCGACGTGGGCAGCAAGGCCGAGATCTACCGCCTGCTTGCGGCGCTCGCGGCGTCGGGCAAGGCGATCGTCATGGTGAGCTCGGTTGCGTCGGAGCTACTTGGCGTGTGCGATCGGATCGCGGTCATGTGCCGCGGGAGACTAGGCTCGGCGCGCGACGCGCGCGAGTGGACCGAAGAGTCGATCGTGCGCGCAGCGACGCTCGGCGACGCGAGGGACGCGGCATGACGCGCTCGCTCACGCTCCTTCGCGGCATCCTCGGCCCGTTGATCGGGTTCGCGCTCCTGATCGCGTTCGTCGGACTGCGCGACCCAGCGGCGCTGTCGGCCCTCCTCGCGCCGGGCAACGTGCGCGTGGTCCTCATGCAGTACGCGGGCCTCGTCATCACCGTCGTCGGGATGACGCTGGTGATCGTGGGCGGCGGCATCGACCTCTCCGTGGGATCGGTTGCGGCGCTCGCGTCGGTCGTGACGGCGCTCGCCCTCGAGCGCGGGGCGCCGCCGGGAATCGCTGCGTTTTGCGGAGTTCTGACCGGCCTCGTCGCGGGCGTGATCAACGGCGCGCTGGTCGGGCGATGGCGCATCGCGCCCTTCATCGCGACGCTCGGCACGATGGGCATTGCGCGCGGCCTCGCGAAGTGGCTGGCGAACAATCAGACGGTGCGGGTGAAGGACGAACAGATCGGATGGCTCGACGCGCTCACCGCTTCGACACCGACGCCGTCGTGGTTGATCGTCGCGCCAAGCGTATGGATCGCGCTGATCATCGCGGTCGTAGGAGCAATCGTGCTGCGACGCACGGTGTTCGGCGTGCACGTCACCGCGATCGGATCGAGCGAACAGACGGCGCGACTCTGTGGCGTTCGTGTCGAGCGAACCAAGTGGATCGTCTACGCCATAGCGGGAACATGTGCGGGTCTTGCGGGCGCGCTGTTGTTCGCGCGCTTGACTGTTGGCGATCCGACCGCTGCGATCGGCTTCGAACTTCAGGTGGTTGCCGCAGTGGTGATCGGCGGCGCGAGTCTCGCGGGTGGTGAAGGCACCGTCTTGGGCGCAGTTTCAGGTGCGCTCCTACTGGGCTTCCTCGTGCAGGGCTGTAACTTGCTCGGCGTCTCCAATGCAGCTCAGGAGATGTTGACGGGCGCGATCATCGTGGCGGCAATTGCTCTTGATGCATGGCGATCGCGCCGATGAGTAAGTCGGCGAAGGCCCAAGTGGCCAAAGGGGGAACCGTGGACAATCTGCGTGCATTCGGGGTAGGTGTTGTCATTTGCATTGTGGGAACGGCGGGCGCGACCGGACCGGAGGCCAACGTTTGGTTCGCCGTCGACGGCGTGGCGGTCGTCGACGGTCCGGTCGTGGGTACCACGCTCGGCAATGGAAGCGAGCAGTACGCAACGAGCTGGGCGGGACCGGGCAATTCGTGGACGCTCACATGCAGCGTGGCCAGCGATCACAGCGCCGATCCGGTGGCGAATCTCATCGGCTGGGTCACGTTCCAAAACAACAGCGCCGCGCCGATGAACTTCGAGTGGGCGATCGACGTGCCGCTCTGCCCGGGCGTTCATGGCGCATCGCTCGTCGGCGGAAGCGCGAGCATGACGCTGACAACCGTCGACGCCGGAAGCGTCTCGTGTTACCAAGAAGTGCCGATGCTCCGCGCGATGGCCAACGACACCGAGGTCGGCCTGATGTTTACGTGCCCGGGTTCGATGGGCACGAGCGGCAGCGGCAACATGACCTCCACCGCGAGCTTCGGAACGCCGATCCCATCAGCGCCGGGACCCGAGCTCATCACCGTCATCGGGCAGCGCGAGCAGTTCACGCTGACGCCGGGCGACAAGGTGAAGATGCAATTCAACTTTGTCTTCCAAGACGTCGCGATCGGTGACGTCCCGACATGCGGCGCCGACCTGAACGGCGACGGCCACATCAACGGCATGGATCTGTCGCTGATGCTCTTCCACTGGGGCGAAACTCCCGAGTGTGCGGGCGGCATTGCCGCGGACGTCGACGCTGACGGGGTCGTGAACGGCGCGGATCTCGCGCTCCTCTTGAACACTTGGGGTCCTTGCGTCCCCTGATCGAAGGAAACAGCGAGCACGAACCCAGCGTGCCGCCGTGCGATGACCGCTTCATGCGGTGATCCGCGGCGGCACGCTGTTATCTTCGTTCGCATGTCGACTGCACTGCTCGCTGCGATTCTCTCGATGGCCGCTCCCTCACGGATCGCATCGCAACGCATCGAGCCAGTGCCGTTCACCGCCGTGAAGCTCACGGACCGATTCTGGGCGCCGCGGGCCGAGGCCGCCCGGAAAGTCACGATCCCGACGTGCTTCCGGCAGTGCGAGCAGACCGGGCGCATCGCCAACTTCGATCGCGCCGCCGGCAAGGACCCGACGCCGTTCCAGGGCAACTGCTACGACGACTCGGACGTCTACAAGGTCATCGAGGGCGCCGCGTACAGCTTGGCGCAGCATCCCGATCCGGAGCTCGATGCGTATCTCGACGCGCTCATCGCGCGCATCGCCGCGGCGCAGGAGTCGGACGGTTACCTCTACACGATCGCCACGGCGAACAAGCGGCCGAAGGACGCGCGCTGGAAGGACGAGCGATGGAGCCACGAGACCTACTGCGCCGGCCACCTGTTCGAGGCGGCCGTGGCTCACTATCAGGCGACCGGCAAGAAGTCGCTGCTCGACGTCGCACAGCGCTTCGCGAACCTGCTCGTCGAGGAGTTCCTGAAGAACGGACGCCCCGAGGTGCCCGGGCACGAGGAAGTCGAGATCGGACTCGTGCGCCTTTACCGCATCACGCACGAGCAGGCGTACCTCGATCTCGCCCGCCACTTCCTGCAGCGCCGCGGCGACCCGAAGGGTCGCGAGCTGTACGGCGACTATTGCCAGGATCACATGCCGCTCGTCGATCAGCGCGAGGCGGTCGGCCATGCGGTGCGCGCAGCCTATCTCTACTCCGGCATGGCCGACGTCGCCGCGGTGAGCGGCGACGCGACGTTCGATGCGGCGCTCGACGCGATCTGGAAGGACTGCGTCGGCACGAAGACGTACGTGACCGGCGGCATCGGTGCGATCCCGAACACCGAGGGATTCGGCAAGCCCTACGAACTGCCCAACGAGAGCGCGTACAACGAGACCTGCGCGGCGATCGCGAGCTGCCTGTGGAACGAGCGGATGTTCCTCCGCAGCGGATCGAGCGCTCCGGTCGACGTCCTCGAGCGCACGCTCTACAACGGCATGCTCGCGGGCGTTTCGCTCGAAGGCGACAAGTTCTTCTATCCGAATCCGCTCGCGTGCGACGGCATCCGACCGTTCAATCACGGCACGCTGGGTCGCGCGCCGTGGTTCGGCTGCGCCTGCTGCCCGGTGAACGTCGCGAGATTTCTGCCAAGCGTCGCGGGATACGTCTACGCGACGAGTACCGGCGATCACGGAGATGCGATCTACGTGAATCTCTACGTCCAGAGCGAGGCGGTGATCGAGCTCCGTGACGCCGAGGTCGCGATCACGCAGACCACCGAGTTCCCGTGGAAGGGCGTGGTCGCGTTCACGATTGACCCGAATCGCGAAGGAGGTCCCGACGAGCGTCGCGCGTTCACGTTGGCCTTGCGCATTCCGGCGTGGGCACGATCCGAAGTGCTTCCGGGCGGACCGTATTCGCTGAAGTCGAAGCCCGCGGCGGCCGCGGCGTGGACGGTCTCGGTGAACGGCGAGAACGTGCCGTCGACGCCGCTCCGAGACGGCTACGTGCGCATCGATCGGACATGGAAGGCCGGCGACCGCGTGCGACTGGAACTGCCGATGCGCATCGACGAGATCGTCGCCCGCGACGAGATCGAGAGCACCCGCGGGCGCATCGCGCTCGGACGTGGACCGTTCGTCTATTGCGTCGAAGGCATCGACGTCGACGGCGCTTCGCACACGCTGCGCGACATTTGGTTGCCCGACGACGCGACGGTGTCTCCGATCGAAAAGCCCGCGCTCCTCGGCGGCATCGTGGCGCTCGGCGTTCAGGCGAAGCGCGCTGACGGAAGCGACGTCGAGCTGACGGCGGTGCCGTACGCGCTGTGGGCGAACCGCGAGGTCGGCGAGATGGCCGTGTGGCTGCCGCGCACCGCGGAACTGGCCGAGCACGTGCCGCCGCCCACGTTGGCCAGTCGCGCGACGCCGAGCGCATCGCACACCTGGGTGAGCGACACGCCGCGGGCGCTGAACGACCGCCGACTGCCGAAGTCGTCGAGCGACGGCACGATCCCGCGCCACACGTGGTGGGACCGGAAGGGCTCGATCGAATGGGTGCAGTACGACTGGCCCGAATCGGTCGCGATCTCGAAGGCGAGCGTGTGGTTCTTCGACGACACCGGCAACAGCGGCGGCTGCGCTCTCCCCAAGGCGTGGCGGCTGCTGACGAAACAGGGCGACTCCTGGGTCCCGATCGCGGCCCGCTACGACGTGCGTCGCGACGCTCCGAGTGAGGTCAGTTTCCCGACGGTGAACACAACGGCGCTTCGCCTCGAAGTCGCGCTCGAGGCGGGCCGCTCCGGCGGCGTGCTCGAGTGGACCGTCGAGTGAAGTCGCCCGTCGCCTCCGTACGATTTCGCATGAGCTTCCTCGCGCGGCAATCCCGTCAGCGCTTCCCACGATCGTTCCTCGCGCAGGGCTCGTGCGTCGTCGGGCTCTTGAGCCTCGCCGCCTGCGCGCCGCTCGGTCCGCGGGCGATCTCCTTCGACGCCACGAAGTTCGACAACGGATACGCGATCGACCCCACAGTCCGACCGCTCCTCGACGGCGATCCGATCGTCGTGTTCGCCATGTTCCACATCGCGAACGTCAGCGATCAGGGGTTGGACTCGCCACCGCCGCCGTACATGAAGGGGCTCGAGCCGCAGTTCGAAGTCGCCCGCGAGCGACTCTGCTCGCTACCGCCCGAGACCTACGCGCGATTCGTCGAGGAGGTCGCGCGCTCGCGGGCTCGCGAACCCGACTGGAACGGCGTTCACTACTCTTGGGGCTTCGCGCTCGGATCGCTCGGGCTCTCGGCGGATCGCGTGTTCGACATCCTCGACGGCTGGGAGCAGTTCGAACACTACAGCACGCTGGGGGAGGGCCTGCAGCTCTCGATGGGCGAAGGTCCGTTCGACTACCTGTGGGACCTCGATCACGGCATGGCCGGCTACTGCGACGGCGCGCGGGAGCGCATGCTCGAGTCGCTGCACGCGGCCGTGCCCGACGACGTCGGGCATCCTTCGGCGCGATGACGGGACGGTTCGCGTGAAGCGGATTCGTCCTGTTCGCTGGCCTCGGTGGGCTTGCGACGAGAGTCGTGCAAGAATTGCACCGGAGCGCCTCGTCGAGTGTCGGTGGACATGATGTCGCGCCGAAAGGAATCTCACGAATCGACCGCGATAGTGCCATCGTCGCCCGCGCCACCGCGCCCGGTCAGGGCCTGCGGGCGATCGTGCGCCTGAGCGGTCCGGGCACGTTCGACGTGCTGCGGGCGTGTGGTCCGCTCGAGGCTGCACCGCGCCGCGGCGCGCGGCGTTGGCGCATGTTCGATCGCGTGTCGTGCCTCCTTTGGATCATGCCCGGACCCGGCAGCTTCACGGGCGACGACAGCGCCGAGATCGCCGTCGCCGGGAATCCGGATCTCGTCGCGAAGCTCGAGAAGAGACTCTTGGAGGCCGGCGCGAACGTGCGCCGAGCGAACCCCGGAGAGTTCACGTGGCGTGCGTTTCTGAACGGCCGGATCGATCTGGCGCAGGCCGAGGGCATCGCCGCCACGATCGCGGCGTCGACCGACGAGCAGTTGCGGGCCGCGCGCCAACTCGCGGACGGCGCGCTCGGTCGATTCGTGCGCGGGCTCGCGGACCGCATCGCTGACGATCTCGCGCTCGTCGAAGCGGGCATCGACTTCACCGATCAGGACGACGTCGTGGCAATCGCGCCCGCGACGCTGCGGGCGCATCTGCGCGACGCGGTGGGCGCGATCCGAGTGCGCCTCGCGCACGCGGTGCCTGCGGAGCGCGTCGACGCAGTCCCGCGCGTCGTCCTCGCGGGGCCGCCGAACGCGGGGAAGAGCACGCTCTTCAACGCGCTGCTCGGGCGCACGCGCACCGTCGTCTCACCGCATGCCGGCACGACGCGCGACGCGATCGTCGAGCCGACGTCGGTGCCGGCGCCGGCCGGCGCGTTGCCTATTCGCCTGGTGGACGTCGCGGGCCTCGACGACTCGCGCGACGTTCACGCTCCGGCGATGAACCTCGTCGCGCGGCGGGCGATCGAGTCGGCCGATCTCGTCGTGTGGTGCGTTCCGCCAGGCGAGCATGCGCCGACGATCGGGCCGAGATCGATCGCGGTGCATACGAAGTGCGACATCGCGCCGCGCGGGGGACTGTGCGTGAGCGGTCGATCAGGCGAAGGGCTCGACGACCTTCGTCGCACGATCGGCGAACGGCTGGCCGCGCGACTCGCCGGCGCAGCAAGCGAGGCCGTGTTTCTCACCGAGCGTCATGAGTCGCTTCTGAGCGAAGCGGTCTCGCATCTCGAGCGAGCGATCGAGACGACCGCGCCCGAACTCGTCGCCGCAAGTCTGCGCTTGGCGCTCGACGCGCTCGGCGGCATCACCGGCGCGATCGCGCCGGACGACGTGCTCGGGCGGATCTTCGGGAAGTTCTGCATCGGGAAGTAGGGGGCGAGCCGTGCGGCGGCCGCACGGCCATCGTCAGCGCCTCGTCTCCGCCGCGCCCACTCACGCTCGCCCATTCCCGTTCGCCTATTCCCGTTCGCCTATTCCCGTTCCTTGTACGTCTTCTTGCCCTTGTCCGACTGCTTCTGCCGGGCGCGTTCGAGCATCTGCTCGTACATGCGGCCCATCGTGTCCTGCTTCTTCTTCGCGCCGGCGGCGGCCTTCACGGGTTCGACGCCGTGCATGTCGATGTGCTTCTTCACCATGCGGCTTTCCCAGATGCCGATGCACGTCGAGGTCATGATGTAAAGCGTGAGTCCGCTCGGCGCGACGTACATCATGAGCGGGAACATCACCACCATCGCGACCTTCATGATCTTCTGCTGCTGCTCCTGCTCCGGCGACATGTTGGGCTGCGGCGGCGTCATGTACTTCTGCTGAAGGAAGAACACCACGCCCATCAGAAGCGGCAGCAGGTTGATCCCGGACATGTGGAAGAAGCCCAGGTTCAGCGGCTGCGGGAACACGATGAAGTTGTCGGGGCGCGAAAGGTCGCCAAGGAATTGCCAACCGCCGAACAACTGGAAGACGCCGAAGAACGCCGGCGCCTGTCGCAACTCCCAGTTGAAGAAGAGCACCGCGTAGAGGGCGATCCAGATCGGCATTTGCAAGAAGGTCGGCACGATGCCGCTCACGCAGCCGACGGGGTTCACGCCCTTCTCGCGGTAGAGCCGCATCTGCTCCTGCTGGATCTTCTGCGCGTCGCCGGCGTAACGCTTCTGCAGCGCGTCGAGCTCGGGCTTCAGCGCCGCCATCGCGCGACTGAATCGCTGCATCTGAATCTGCGAGCGCTTCATCAACGGGTGCAGGATGAGGCGCACGACGATCACCAGCACGATGATCGCGAGTCCCCAGTCGAACACCACCCAGTCGTGCAGGAACGAGAGGAACGCGGCCAAGCCGTCGGCGAGCCACGCGAACGTGCACCACGTGCAGCAGCTCGACAGCATGTAGACGATCATCGACTCCATGCCGAGCGCGTCGTACGGCTGCACGCGGCTGAGGAGATCGGGATCGAGCGGCCCCGCGAAGACGCCGAGGTCGAACGATGCGGCGCTGCCGGCCGCGATCGTCCGCGCCGGGCTATGGAGTTCGGTGAGGACAGCGCGCTCGGTGCCCGGCGCGCCGTTGCCGTCGACGCGCACCGTCTCGATGGTCGGCGCCACGCTGTGGACCGGATTGGCTTCGGTCCACGGCGCGTGCACGCTGAGCGCGAAGTACCGGGTCTTCGAGGCGAACCACGACAACGTGTACTTGCCGGCGGTCGAGCGCGCGTTCGGCCAGAGGTCAAATTGCTTCGCGTCGATCTGCTTGTTGATCGCGGCCCGCTCGAGCATCTCGCCCGAGGACAGCACGTTCTCCTGCGCCGGATCGCGATCGGGCGGCAGCAGGTAGCCGAACTGCAGGCGACGGGCGTCGACGTACGAGGTCATGTCCGTCGCGAGTTCGCTCGGCCCGTATTGGATCCAGCGCACGGTGAGCGGGTCGCCGGTGAGGTTCGTCACCGTCTGCCGCAGGGCGATGTCGAACTTGTTGCCGATGCGATATTCGCGATCGACGCGGGCGACGGCCTTGCCGCTCTCGTCGACGATCTCGGTGGCGAAGTGCCCCGGCGCTTCCTCGCTCCACACGCTGCCGAAGAGGATCACCGGCTGGTCGCCGATCTCGAGGGCGTACGCCGCGAGGACCGGGACCTCGAACGTGCGGCCGCCTTCAAATCGCTTCAGCGTCGTCGCCAGCACGTAGCGGTCGTCGTCGGGCGGCGCCGGGATCGACGGGTTGGCCCGGTGCTTCATCTCCTGCGTTCGCGAGGTCGCGCTCTTCCAGAACTCCGAGAAGACGATCGCGCTGATGCCGGCGGAGGTGGGCGCGAAGTCGACCCGAAACGGCGCCTTGGTCTCGTCGAGCGAGCCGAGCGGGATCGGGAGGCGCGTCGCGCTGATCGCGCGGTCCGCGGTCGCCGGCTGAGCCCGCAGCGTGCCGAGCTTGGCGGTCGGGGTCACCGCAGCGGAACCGTCTGCCGCCGGCGGCGTGGCGGCCGGCGTCTGCGCCGCGGTCTCGGTCGGGCTGCCGTTGGGGGCTGGCGGCGTGGCGGCGGCGGGCGCCGGCGCGTCGGCCGAGGCCGGTGCCTTGGTCGGCGCGGCGGGGGTTGTGTTCTGTTGCGGTGGCCGCCCCCTGATCACGATCGCGATCACCATCGCGGCGAACAGGACCACCACGGTGGTGACGAGGAACTTCCGGAGTCCTGGACTCATGCGGGTGGTGTGGGGCGGTGCGAGGAAGTGGGTCGAGCAGCGACGGCGACAACAACACCGGGCGATCCGTCGCCAACAGTCCGCCTGTCGACGCTCGCCGCCGGCGCCGCGCGGCCGGGTGCCGGGCGTGGCGTGCGAAGCGGGTGAGTCGCGGTCAGCGGCCTTCGAGCAGGCGGTCGCCGAGCCAGTTGCTCAGCTCGGGCGTCGCGTGGATGCGCTCGACGGTGCGCTTCACATCGTACTCCACGCGGTGAAACTCGATGCGATGAAGGATGGCGTCGCCTTCCTGAATCGAATCGAGCACGGCGTAGCTCGCGCGCGGATCGCCGTCGCGCGGTTGACCCACCGAGCCGGGATTGATGATCGCCTTCTCCTCCGGCCGCAGGACGTAGACGTTGTCGAAGTCCTCGGGCGGATAGAAGTCGGGCTCGTCGGTGAAGACGCCGGGTACGTGGGTGTGCCCCACGAGGCAGTAGCGCGGAACGTGGGCGAAGATCTGCGAGACCTTCTGCGGGCTCGAGAGCGTGTCGTCCGGGAAGAGATACTCGTTGATGCACTTGCGCGGCGTGCCGTGCACGCAGATGAACGAGTCGAACGACTTCCGCACCGCGAGCGTCATGATGAACTCGAGCCGGCGCTGGCGATCGGATTCGATCTCGCGCTGGCGGCGCTCGTAGGTGTCGGGCCCAATCTCGCCGGCGCCGCGCAGGGCGTCGAGTTCACCTAACAACCGCAAGTGGTGATTGTTGATCTGGTCCCGCGTCCAGAACGCGGCGCGGCGGGCGGCGTCGTTGAAGTTGGTCGGCTCGTAGAGCACCGCGCAGTCGTGGTTGCCCATGAGCGACCATTCGCAGCGCTGCGCGACGATATCGACGCATTCGACCGGATCGGGCCCGTAGCCCACGATGTCGCCGAGGCAGACGATGCGATCGACCGAGCGACTGCCGACATGCGCCAGCACCGCTTCGAGGGCGGCGAGGTTGGCGTGGATATCGCTGACGAGGGCTGTGCGCACGGCTGACGAAGTCGGAAGGTTCGGATGCTAGCAGCGCGGTCGCCGCTCGGCGAGGGAAGCGCCGAATGGCTGCGACGCACCCGACGTAGCCGTCGCGTTCTCGTCGCTTCTGGCTGCGCGGATCGCGTTAGAATCCGCCACTTCCGCCATTTTGGCCCGCGTGTCCCATGCGTCTGTGACGGGCGGCGCCTTGCACTCAGTTCTCTGATCCATGGACACCAAGCACTACGACCTCATCGTCATCGGCAGCGGTCCGGGTGGCTACGTCGGCGCGATCCGCGCCGCGCAACTCGGAATGAAGGTCGCCTGCGTCGAGCGCAGCAAGCTCGGCGGCGTATGCCTGAACTGGGGTTGCATCCCAACCAAGGCGCTCCTCCACAACGCGGAGCTCTACCTCGAGGCGATCCGCCACGGCAAGGACTGGGGCATTGAAGTCGATCCTGCGGCGGTGAAGGTGAACTGGGAGAAGGTCATCAGCCGCAGCCGCGCGGTGACCACGCAGCTCAACAACGGCGTCGGATTCCTGCTCAAGAAGAACAAGATCGGGCACTACGAAGGGCACGCGCGGATCGTGTCGGGCAAGACCGCGATGAGCCCGTGCCGCATCGAACTGCTCGCGGCCGACACCGACTACTACAAGGGCACGGGCGGCAAGGTCCAGGGCGCGCTGACCGCGGACCGCATCATGATCGCCACCGGCGCAGCGCCACGACAGCTTCCGTTCGCTCCCGCCGACGGGACGACGATCATCACGAGCTACGAGGCGCTCACGCTGCCGAAGCGGCCGAACAAGATGGTCATCGTCGGCTCCGGCGCCATCGGCATGGAGTTCGCCTACTTCTTCAACGCGTTCGGCACGGACGTGACCATCGTCGAGATGGTCGACCGCATCCTGCCGGTCGAGGACGACGACATCTCCAAGGCCGCGCTCAAGGCCTTCACCAAGCAGGGCATCAAGTTCCACGTCGGCCACACGGTGAAGGCGATCGAGAAGAAGAAGGACGGTGCGACCGTCACCATCGTCTCGATGACCGACTCGAACGCGACGGAAAAGATCGACGCCGACGTGGTGCTCGTCGCGGTCGGCGTGAAGGGGCGATTCGACGGGCTGTTTGGTCCGGGCGTCGCGCCGCGCATCGAAAAGGACCACATCTGGACCGACTACAAGGAGAAGCCCGAGCCGACGTACGCGACGAGCGTGCCGGGCATCTACGCGATCGGCGACGTCATCGGTCCGCCGTGGCTTGCGCACGTGGCGAGCGAGGAAGCCGTCACCTGCGTCGAGCGCATGAAGGGACACCACACGCTTGGCGTCGACTACGGCGCGATACCCGGCTGCACGTACACGAATCCGCAGATCGCCTCGATCGGCCTCACCGAGCGGGAGTGCAAGGCGAAGAACCTGCAGTACGTCGTCGGCACGTACCAGTTGAAGAGCCACGGCAAGGCGATCGCCGTGGGCGCGACCGAGGGGCTGGTGAAGATCATCACGAGCAAGCCGTACGGCGAGATCCTCGGAGCGCACATCATCGGCGAAGACGCCAGCGAACTCATCGCCGAGATGGGCTTGGCGAAGCGCCTCGAGGCCACCGCCGAGGACATCATCTCGACGATCCACGCGCACCCGACGATGGCGGAGTCGATCCACGAGGCGGCCTTGGGTACCGAAGGCCGCATGATCCACCAGTGACGCCAACCCTGTGTCCGGGCATGCGCGACGGCCTACCGTTGTGAAGCGAGAGCGCGCTTCGCGCGCATCGTCGAATCGCCGCGGTTGTCCGCAAGGAGATCCCGATGACCGAACATGAACTGCGCCCGATGTCCGGCTGGCCGGTGCTGACGGCGCTCCTGGTCGCCGCGCTCGTCGTCGGACCGATCTTCTTCGTCGTCCCGACGATGGTCGGCGGATCGAGCGCTGCCATCGGACTGCTCGCGTTCGTCGGCATCCTGATCGAGATCGCCTGCCTGATCATGGCGTTCGGACTGATGGTCGTGAACCCCAATACCGCGCGGGTACTCGTCCTCTTCGGCGATTACCACGGCTCGGTGCGCCACGAGGGTTTCTACTGGGTCAATCCGTTCTATTCGAAGAAGCGGGTGTCGCTGCGGGCCCGCACGTTTGAGACCGGCGACACGGTGACCGCGGAGGTGAAGGACGCGCAGGGGCGCGTGGTCACGCCCGGCGCCCGTTCGAGACAACCCGCGAAGGTGAACGACCTCGACGGCAATCCGATCGAGATCGCGGCGGTCGTCGTCTGGCAGGTGATCAACACCGCGGACGCGCTCTTCGAGGTCGACGACTACGTCGACTTCGTCCACGTGCAGAGCGAGGCTGCGCTGCGAAACCTCGCCAGCGAATACCACTACGACCAGGCCGACGAGAAGGGCAGGTCGCTGCGCGGCAACACGCACGAGGTCGGCGATCACCTGCGTCAGGAATTGCACGAGCGGCTGCGCAAGGCGGGCGTGGAAGTGCTCGAGGCCCGCATCTCGTACCTCGCATATGCGCCGGAGATCGCCGCCGTGATGCTGCGTCGCCAACAGGCCGCGGCGATCATCGCGGCGCGGCAGAAGATCGTGGAAGGCGCCGTGGGCATGGTCGAGATGGCGTTGAAGTCGCTCGCCGAGCGCGACATCGTTCACCTGACCGCGGAACAGCGCGCCGAGATCGTCGGCGACCTGCTCGTCGTCCTGTGCAGCGATCAGAGCGTGCAGCCGGTGCTGCCCACGGGTTCGAACTGACCTTGGCGCGCACGAGCATGGGCCGCATCCCGGTCATCGGAATCGTCGGCGGCATCGGGAGCGGCAAGAGCGCGGTCGCCGCCGCATTCCGCGAGGCGGGCTGCGTCGTGAGCGACTCCGACTCGCTCGCCCATGCGGCGCTGCGCGATCCGGTCGTGCGCGACGAGATCGTCTCGTGGTGGGGACGCGAGGTGCTCGACGCGCACGGCGAGATCGATCGCAAGGCCGTCGGTCGCATCGTGTTCTCCGACGCGACCGAGCGCGGGCGACTCGAGCGGCTCGTGCATCCGTGGATCGAGCGCGAGCGCGTCCGCGCGTTCGCCGCCGCGCCGGCCGGAACGAAGGCGTGCGTGATCGACGCCCCGCTCCTGCTCGAGGCCGGCCTCGGTCCCCAATGCGACGCGATCGTGTTCGTCGACGCGCCGCGTGCCGCGCGGAGCGAGCGGGTGCAGAAGTCGCGCGGGTGGAGCGAAGCGGAGTTCACGCGGCGCGAGGCCTCGCAGTGGCCGATCGAGCGCAAGCGGGCCGCGTCGACGCACGTCGTGGTCAACGACGGCTCGGTCGATTCCATGCGCGAGCAGGTGCACGCGCTCGTGCGATCGCTGGCGATTTCGGCCTCGGCTTGACCTGATCGCCCGATTCGCCGATCATCCCGGTGCAGCGCAGGTTCGTCCTGCGAGCTTCCTTCCGAGTTTCAGCGAGGGGAGTTCCGCTGCTCGGCCTCTGGCGGCCGATTCAACGCCAGTCCCAAGCACTATTCGAAGTGCTCATCCAAAGGTCGTCCAGTTGCTCGCGCTGTGTGCGCCGCGCGCGATTGGGCGTCGAGAACGCAGGATTCGACATGAGCGGCAAAGGTGGTCGTCGGAGACGTCGTAAGGGCGGTGGTGGCGGCGGCGGTGGCGGGGGCGGCTTGGCGCAGATTCCGTCGGCGCCGACGGTCACGCTTGCTCCAGGATCGGTGCCCAGCGACGAGCAACTCGAGCAGGAGGCGCTGGCGCTCGAGCAGGAGATCCAAGGCAAGTACGACCTTGCGAAGAAGGACGACCTGAACCTCGCGTCGCTCCAGCGCATGAGCGGCGAGGAGATCGCGAAGGTCGCGAAGAAGGAAGGCATCGAGGACGTCTCGATTTCCAAGCAGCGCTTGGTGTTCGAGATCCTCAAGGAGCGCGCGAAGAAGCACGGCCTGATGGTGGCCGAGGGCACGCTCGAAGTGATGCCCGACGGCTTCGGGTTCCTGCGCAGCCCCGAGTACTCGTATTTGCCGTGCGCCGACGACGTGTACGTGAGCCCGTCGCAGATCCGTCGTTTCGGCCTGCGCAAGGGCCAAGTGGTGAAGGGACTGATCCGTCCGCCGAAGGAAGCCGAGACGTACTTCGCGCTCCTGCGCGTCGAGAGCGTCAACGGCCGCGATCCGAGCGTGCTGCACGAGCTGCCGACGTTCGAGAACCTCACGCCGCTGCACCCGAACAAGCGAATCCAGCTTGAGCTGCTCGGCCAGCCGAACAAGCTCGAGACGCGCATCATCGACATGGTCACGCCGCTCGGATTCGGTCAGCGGGCACTCATCGTTGCGCCGCCGCGCACCGGCAAGACCGTGATTCTCCAACAGCTCACCAACGCGATCGCGACGAATCACCCCGACGCGCACATCATCGTGCTGCTCATCGACGAGCGCCCCGAGGAAGTGACCGACTTCCGGCGCAACACGCCGAAGCGAGTCGAGGTCGTCGCCAGCACGTTCGACGAAGAGGCGACGCGCCACATTCAAGTCGCCGAGATGGTGATGGAGAAGGCGCGGCGCATGGTCGAGTTCGGCGACCACGTCGTGATCCTGCTCGACTCGATCACGCGTCTCGCCCGCGGCTACAACAACGCGATGCCGAACTCCGGCAAGATCGGCTCGGGCGGCGTGGACAACGCGGCGCTCATCAAGCCGAAGAAGTTCTTCGGCTCGGCCCGCAACATCGAGCACGGCGGCTCGCTCACGATCATCGGCACCGCGCTCGTTGACACCGGCAGCCGTGCGGACGAAGTGATCTTCGAGGAGTTCAAGGGCACGGGCAACGCCGAGCTGCACCTGGATCGCAAGCTCGTCGAGAAGCGCGTCTATCCCGCGATCGACATCTCCGCGAGCGGCACGCGTCGCGAGGAGTTGCTCCTCGACGCGAAGGAACACGAGCTCATCGTGCGTCTGCGCAAGGTCATCAGCGACATGAACGTCGTCGAGGCGATGGAACTCTTGAAGACGCGCGTCGGCAAGACCAAGAGCAACGCCGAGTTCCTGATGACCATGAACATGGGTTAATGCGCTGCTCGTCGTGAATTCGGACTAATTCGCGCAGCGCGATTGCCTTCGAGATAGCAAGGCGATCGCGCCCGCTATTGTTGCCGCCGCGATGCCGCCGCTCGCCAGCGAGGAGTGGCGCGCGATCGACGTCGCGCGGTGTGTCGCCGCGCAACCAGTGCGACAGCGAGCGGAACAGCAGTCAGGCACGTCGACGCATGGTCGGTCGCGCGTTTGCTCGTGGCATCTCGATCTACGCGGTCGCGGCAGTGGTGTCGCGGCTCGTGAGCTTCGCGGCCCAGATCGTGCTGGGCCGACTCCTCAGCGACCGCGAGTTCGGCATCTTCGCGGCGGCCTTCGGCGTCGTCGCGGTGACGGGATGCCTACGAAGCGGCGGCGTGCAGCACTACCTGCAGGCGCTTCCGAGCGAGCGGTTCGACCGCGACGCGGGGCCGTACGTCTGGCTCGCGACAATCGCGGCCGCCGTCGGCGGCGTCGCGACGCTGATGGCCGCGGTGGCAGTCGGCTGGTTCGATCGTCCGCCGGCCATGCGGCTCGTGTTGGTCGTGCTCGCGGGCTGGGTGTTCCTCAACGCGATCAGCCTGATCTACCGCGCCCGCATGCAGTCGGAGATGCGCGTGCTGTCGCTCGCGGTGACGGAAGTCGTCGGGATGCTGCTGCGCTCGGTGCTCGGCATCGTGCTCGCGCTCTTCGGCGCCGGAGCAATGGCGATCGCGCTGCCGATGACGATCACGTCGCTCTTCGAGACGGTCGTGTTCGGGAGCCAAGCGCGCATGCGTCGCGAACATTGGCGAGCGACGCGGGCGGAGCTGCGGGCGGCGTGGCACACCGTCCGGTGGACGCTCCTCTTCGCGGTCTGCGCCGTCGTCGTCTTCCAAGGCGACTACTTCGCGGCGAGCTTCTTCCTGAGCGACGAGAGCCTCGGCAACTACTACTTCGCGTTCTCGCTGTGCAACCAGCCGACGTACGTCGTGGTCGGGACGTTCACGGCGTTCATCGCGCCCGTGGTGAGTCGGCTCGGCGACTCGCGCGATCGGCAGGCGTCGGCGGTGCTGCGGCTTGCCCGCGCGATGGGCGTGCTGGTTCCGGTCATCGCGTTCGTCGTGCCGGCGCTCTTGCCGGAACTCGATCACTTGGTGTGGGCGGGCAAGTGGCACGTGGTGAACGCCACCGCGGTACCGCTCACGCTCGCGATCTGCCTCATGAGTTCGACCGCGCTCCTCTACGGCGCGACGAACGGCATCGGCGCGTTCCGTCTCGCGGCGATCATCGAGACCGCCCGTGCGGTGGCGGTCTTCGTCGGCGCCGGCCTCGGCGCGTGGTGGTTCGGATCGCCCTTCGGCGTCGCGAGCATGCTCTGCATCGTCGCGGGCGGCATCAGCGTGATCGGGAGTAGCGTCATCCTTCGGCTCTTCGGCGCGAACCCGTGGCGGGCGGCGCTGAGCGTGCTCGTGGGCCCGTGCGTCGTGGCCGTCGCCGTCGGCGGGCTCCGACTCGGGCTGAACCGCGTGAGCGGTTGGAGCGGCGCCGACGACGAGCATCGTTGGCGCTACGCGATCGAACTGGTTGCCGCTGGCGTCGCCTACACGGCGGTGGTCGTCCTTGTCGCTCGCGTCTGCTTCCGAACCACGGTTCGTGAGGCGATCGCGCTCCTGCCCGACCGAGTCTCGCGACTCGCGCAGTATCTCGTCGGTCGATAGGTGGCTCGCGCGGCCGCCACGACCGCTTCGGTGCCCTCTCGCTCGACGGTTGTGGTTCGGGCCCCGGTTCGTGCCGATCTACGCCGGGCGAGCCGAGCGACGAACCGCGCGGCGCGACCGATCGAAGCAGCCGTGAGAGATCGACGCTGAATGCTGGGACGAACGTTTGGACGCGGAATGTCGGTCTACGCGATTGCGGCCATCGTGTCGCGAATCGTGAGCTTCGCGTCGCAGATCGTGCTGGGCCGCGTCTTGACGGAAGCCCAGTTCGGCGTGTTCGCGAAGGCCTTCGGCGTGACGGCGGCGACCGGCTGCCTACGGAGCGGCGGCGTTCAGCAGTACCTGCAGACGCTGCCGCAGGACCGGTTTGAACGCGAGGTCGGACCGTACCTGATGATCGCGACAATCGCCGCGACCATCGGCGGCGGCGCCACGCTCGCGGCGGCGTTCATCGCTCCCGCGTTCTACGGCCTTCCGGAGATGCGCTGGCCGCTCGTGGTGCTGGCCGCGTCGGTCTTCCTCAACGCCATCGCCTGGGTGTTCCGCGCTCGGCTGCAGTCGGAGATGCGGTTCGTCACGCTGGCCGCGACTGACCTCGCCAACATGTTCATGCGGGCGATCCTCGCGGTGAGCCTGGCGATGCTCGGGGGCGGCGCGTTGGCGCTCGCCGTACCGATCATGGCGGCCACGTTCGTCGAGTTCGTGGTCTTCGGCAGCCGGGCCCGCATGCGACGCGAGCACTGGCGCACGTCGAGGTCCGAACTGCGGGCCGCGTGGGGCGTCGCTCGCTGGACGCTCCTCTGGATGATCGGCTCGACCGTCGTCTTCCAAGGCGACTACTTCGCGGCGAGCTTCTTCGTCACCGAGGAAGCCCTCGGCGTCTACTACTTCACGGTCTCGCTCTGCAACCAGCCCAACTACGTCATCGCCAGCGCGATGCTCGAACTGGTGGGTCCCGCGGTCAGCAGACTGAACGACGCGCCCGAACGCCGGGCGTCGGCGGTCATGCGTCTCGCTCGCGGCATCGGCGTCTTTCTTCCCCTCGTCGCGTTCGTCGTGCCCGTTCTTCTTCCCGAACTCGACCGCATGGTGTGGAGGGGCAAGTGGGCGGCGGCGCACTGGCCGGCGTTCCTGTTGTCGCTCGACATCTGCTTTCTGAGCGCGACGTATCTCCTCTACGGCGCGGTCAACGCGATCGGCGCGTTCCGGTTCGCGGCGGTCCTCGAGTGCATCCGGGCCGCGGGCGTCGTCACGGGCGCCGCGCTGGGCGGGTTCCTGTTCGGGACTCCGATGGGACTGGCGGCGATGGGATGCCTCGTCGCCGGCGGCACGAGCGCGGTCATCAGCAGCATCATCCTGCGACAGTTCGGCGCTCATCCGGTCCGCGGGTTCTTGAGCGTCCTCGTTGGGCCGTGCATCGTGGCAGCGACGATGGTGCCGCTGCGGCTGGGCCTTGACGCCATCAGCGGCTGGTCGGGAGCCGACGACCTCCATCGTTGGCGGTACGGCATCGAGATGGCCGGCGCGGGGGTGGCCTACGCCATCGCGTCCATCGTCTTGGCCCGGACCGTCTTCCGAAGCCGCATCCGCGAGGCGGTCGCGATCATGCCCGCTCGGATCGCGCGAGTCGCCACGCTCTTGGTCGGAACCTGATTCCCGGCGCCACGAGCAGAACCGAGCGAAAGCCGGAGTCTGGGGCGACGGTCCGGTCCGGCCGCACCTTCGGCGATTCCACGGTCGTCTCCGCGACCAAGCCAGTAAGCTTGCGTACAGACTGAGGCCGGACGGTCCATGCGGGGCCGGTGACCGGCGGTTTTCCATCCGGAGTCGCTTCCGTGAAACACCTTTCCTCTACCGTCGCCCCTGGATCCGCGAGGTCGCTCGCCCCGCCACTCACCCGCGGTTCGCAGCACCACGGCATGTCGCTCGTCGAGATGATCGTGGTGATTGGCGTGATCGCCCTCTTGGTGGCGATCCTGCTGCCCGGACTCGCCGCGGTGCGCAAGAACGCGATCTTCGCCCAGAGCCAGTCCAACCTTCGCCAGATTCACACGTTCCTCACCACCTACGGCATGGACAACCGCGACTCGATCGCGCCTGCGGCCTTCGACTACTCGGCTCAGGCGGGCGATCCGCGCGTCGTCGTCCGCACGCCGTCACCCGCTGGCGTCAATCCGCCGATCGGCGACCCGCTGAAGGGGAGCTGGTCCGATGTGCTCTGGACCTCGAGCAAGTCGGGTCCCCTGAATCCGTCAGGAGACGCCGGCTCGTACGACTATCGATACGACTCGCCCGATCGCGCCTTCTACGACATCGATCCCGATGAAGGCTCGAACGTGTTCCGATCGAAGGCGAAACTGACGAAAACGGTCGACGGCACTGGGGCCTTCCCCTTCGGGACCGGCACCGAGAAGTCGGAGATCGGCCAGCCCGGCTACTTCGCCGCCAACCACTTCTTCGACCTGACGACGAACGGCGGCAAGTGGTACACGCTGGGGCAGATCATCCGGCCAAGCCAGTCGGCGTACCTCGTCGATTCCTACGGCGGTGAGGTCACCTCGATGACCGGCTCGACGGTGGATGCCTACCAGTTGCAGTACGTCGACTTCCGCTACCCCGGCGACGTCGCGTGCATCCTCATGTTCGACGGCCACGTCGAAACCCAGCCCGAGTGGGACACGCTCCGCAACCTCGAAGAGACCCGCCAGATCCGGTTCCTGAACTTGGACAAGCAGAAGTCGTTCTACTGATCGCGACGCGCGCTTTCCGCTTGCAGGCACTCGACCGCTCGGTACACTGTCTCCTCCACCGTCCCGCAAGGGGCGGTTTTTCATCGGTGGCTCGGCTGACGTGCCCGTCGGTATCGCGAGCGATTGCTCGCATCGACAGGCGTGCTTCCTGCGTCGGCCTCGTCCCTTGATGGAACCTCGCGCCACGGCCGACGGCTGGCGCGCCGGAACTCGCCGTCGGCGACGCGATCCGCCGGAGATCGCGTGCAGCTGGACACCGGCACGGCTCAGCGTTTTGAACGCCGCCAACTACTGGCCACCGTAGCTCAGTGGTAGAGCACACCCTTGGTAAGGGTGAGGTCGTGGGTTCAATCCCCATCGGTGGCTCTCGCATCCGTCGAGTCGCTTGCAACGCCATGTCCGAAAGACGAACAGGCTGCCAGCGACGCTCTTCCAAGACCTTTCAATCGCACCGTTCAGATCTGTCGGAGTAACCCATGGCGAAGGAAACATTCGTCCGAACCAAGCCCCACGTGAACGTGGGCACGATCGGCCACGTCGACCACGGCAAGACCACGCTCACCGCTGCGATCACCGCCGTGCAGGCGGCCAAGGGCATCGGCAAGGCGATCTCGTATGACCAGGTGGCGAAGGCCTCCGAGTCGGAAGGCCGTCGTGACCCGACGAAGATCCTCACGATCGCAACGAGCCACGTCGAGTACGAAACGGCGAAGCGTCACTACGCACACGTCGACTGCCCCGGCCACGCCGACTACGTGAAGAACATGATCACCGGCGCCGCTCAGATGGACGGCGCCATCCTCGTGGTGTCGGCTGCCGACGGCCCGATGCCCCAGACCCGCGAGCACATCCTGCTCGCCCGTCAGGTCGGCGTGCCGAAGATCGTCGTCTTCCTGAACAAGGTTGACCTCGTCGACGACGCCGAGCTCCTCGACCTCATCGAGCTCGAGGTCCGCGAGCTCCTCAACAAGTACGACTTCCCCGGCGACGTCACGCCGATCATCCGCGGCGCCGCGTTCCCCGCGCTCAGCGATCCGAAGGATCCGGCGAAGAACAAGTGCATCGGCGACCTGCTCGACGCGCTCGACGCGTACGTGCCCGAGCCGGTCCGCGAGACCGACAAGCCGTTCCTCATGTCCGTCGAAGACGTCTTCTCGATCAAGGGCCGCGGCACCGTCGCGACCGGTCGTATCGAGCGTGGCGTCGTGAAGGTCGGCGACGAATGCGAGATCGTCGGTCTCCGCGCCGATACCAAGAAGACCGTCGTCACCGGCGTCGAGATGTTCCAGAAGACGCTCGACTTCGGACAGGCGGGCGACAACGTCGGCTGCCTCCTCCGTGGCGTCGAAAAGCACGACATCGAGCGTGGTCAGGTGCTCTGCAAGCCCGGCAGCATCAAGCCGCACACGCAGTTCGAAGCTCAGGTGTACGTGCTCACGAAGGAAGAAGGCGGTCGTCACACGCCGTTCTTCACCGGCTACAAGCCGCAGTTCTACTTCCGTACGACCGACGTGACCGGTCGCCTCGAGCTCCTCGGCGGCGCGGAAATGTGCATGCCGGGCGACAACGTCGCCATCAAGGTCGACCTCGAGGAGAAGCCCGTCGCCATGGAAGAGGGTGTCCGCTTCGCCGTTCGCGAAGGTGGCCGCACCGTGGGTTCGGGCGTCGTGACCAAGGTTCTTAAGTAAGTCGCCTGCGCGGTGCCCGGCGGATCGGCCGCCGCGCTCCCATGCGACCGACAGATACGTGAACTAGCTGACGTGCGATCGTTGGTGCCGGAGTTCAACTCCGGCATCAACGCACGCCGGCCGAACGGCGAGGAGCCCAACAATGGCAAAGAAGGCAACGGACCGCGAGTACGTCTGGCTCCAGTGCACCGAGAGCGGCGACCTGAACTACCGGACGAACATCCGCGTGAAGGGCGGGATCTCCGAGAAGGTCAAGGAGGGCTTCATGAAGTACAGCCCTCGGCTTCGGAAGCACACGCTGCACAAGATCAAGCGGAAGTGATCATCTGGCGGTGGCGGGTTTCTTCGGCTCCGAGCGCGCCGCCTCATGGCACGCGAGCGAAGCGGATGACCCCGCGCGAGTGGCGCGCGGCACGAGGTCGCGCGGGGCCTCGAACCGCATGCTTCGAACTGCGAACCCTAAACCGCGATCCCCGACCTGCAAACATTGAACTGGGACAGTTGCGTCGCGTAGCGGTGTCAGCGGGTGCGGGCCGTCAGTTTTCTTCCTACGCCAGTAGCTCAATTGGCAGAGCAGCGGATTCCAAATCCGCAGGTTGAGTGTTCGAGTCACTCCTGGCGTGCTTCGTCTTTCGCGTCGCGTGTCGCGCTTGTCCGTTCGGCGGCGACACTCGACGCATCGCGGCCGCACCGTGCGTACGGTCCGCGAGCTAAGGCGGCTCGCTCGCTGGTCGTGCCTGACACGCCACCCGCGTTCCGACACCTGACGACGTTCTGATCCGACGAAGTTCTGTCCAAGCCGAAACGGACCCTACCGGACGAATCATGGCCTCGGGCACATACAAACAAGGGCAAGGCTACTACACGCGAATGGGCACTGCGGTCGGCGCGGGCCTCTTGGCGCTCCTCGGTCTTTATTGGCTGTGGGGCTACGCGGTGAAGTGGAAGGTCGGATCGTTGAACCCGACCTACACCGCGGCGATCACCACGATCCTGATCGGCGGGGTGATCACGTGGATTGTCTACGACTTCGTCTTTCGGCGCCCCGCGACCGGCGACTTCTTCATTGCCACCGAAGCGGAGATGAAGAAGGTCAACTGGTCGACGCGTCGCGAAGTCGTTGGCTCGACGACGGTGGTCATCTTCACCATGCTCGTCGTCACCGTCTTCGTCTTCCTGATCGACAAGATCTTCCTTCTCTTTTTCACCGCGATCAAAGTCATCGATCTGCCCTCGTGAGCGAGTGCGCCGGTTCGTTGATTGGTCTTTGATCGTCTGGCCTTCTTCCGAATTGAACGGCGATGCACAGCGACTACACCGAGAACCCAACGCCTGAACCGCCGGTGGGGGCGCAGCCGAGCGACACTCCCGAGGAGTTGCCTCTGGACGAGCTGACCGACGACGCCGGCGGGACGCCGAATCAGAAGTCGGGCAAGACGCTCGTATCGGGCAAGACCGCCGCCGCCGCCACCGCATCGACGCTGAAGTCGTTCGGCGTCGCGACGAGCAAGGCGCTGACGCCCGGCGCCGGCAAGAAGGGCCGCGCCGCGGCGGCGGACAAAGAGGCGTTCGCCAAGGCCGAGGAGAAGGCCCGGGCTGAGCGTGAGCTGCGCGAATCGGAGAAGGCTGAGGGCTCGTTCGATCCAGCCGCCGACCTCCCGATGTACCGCGAGGGCATGGACTGGTTCGTGCTCCGCGTGGCGAGCAACAAGGAGTCAAGCGTCCGCGAGACGCTCCTCCGCAAGGTGCAGATCGAAGGCATGGAGCACCTGGTCGGCCGCATCATGGTGCCGACCGAGAAGACCAAGACGCTCAAGGGCGGCAAGCACCGCGTGACCGAGACCAAGCTCTACCCGGGCTACGTCTTCGTCGAGATGAAGCTCGAGCCCGACGGCCGCATTCCGCAGGACGTCTTCTTCCTCATCAAGGAAACGACAGGCGTCGGCGACTTCGTCGGCACCGCCGGCCGTCCGACGCCGATGGCGTCGCACGAGGTCGAAAAGATGCTCTTCGACTCGCGTCGTCCGGAAGAGACGCCGCAGGTCAAGATGGAGTTCGTGAAGGGCGACGCCGTCACGATCAAGGAAGGCCCGTTCCAGAACTACGAAGGCACCGTCGACGAGGTGTTGCCCGAGAAGGGACTCGTCCGCGTGCTCGTCACGATCTTCGGACGGCAAGCGCCGATCGAACTCGAGTACTGGCAGATCGCGAAGGCTGGCACCTAAGCGACGGACGACGCGGTTGGCAGCACGCGCCAACGGCGCTCGCGACCCGCGGTTCTCGTCGCGCGCCGAGTCGTACACTGCGATCGCCATGATGTCCTTCGTGAGAAACTCGCTGTCGCTGTCGTTCGCAGTCGCCGCGCTTGCAAGCGTCGCGCTCACTGGCTGCTCGCCCAAGCAGACGTTCCCGCCGACCGTGGCGAATCAGCCGCGCCTCGACACGAACCTTGCGCCGCTCCCGCAGCTCTGCGCGATCGGCATCAAGTCCGGTCACGAGTACAGCGCCGCGAGCGACGAGTCGATCGTCTACAACCTGCCGCCGGGTATGAGCAAGCCCGCGTGGAAGACGGTGGGCGCGAACCTGCCAGCTTCCGCGCGGCCGTCGCAACCCAACGACAAGAACGTCGTGAGCGTCGAAGAAGTGCGCATCGACGGCGGCACAGCGCAAGTCGACGTGCTCATCCCAAACGGCGAGATCTATCAACTCGTGACGATCCACCTCAGCGGTAGCCCGTTCGGGCCGTGGAAGGTCACGTACGTGCAGCCGTGGATGCTGCGCAGCGTGGCGTCGAAGTGCAACAACCCGTTCGTCGCTCCCACCGAGGTCGCGACCGGCGCGGAGTTGCCGTCGGCGACGAAGCAGTAACCGCCGAGTCGGCGGACCGACGAGGTTCTTCGCTCAATACGCCTTCGCGAACACGACGCGCTGCGTCGCCGGCTTGCCGGTGAGGACGCACGGGCCCGGATCGTCGGCGCCTTCGAGCGGGATGCAGCGCACAGTCACGCCGTGCTCGTCCTTGAGCTTGGCTTCGGCCGCCGGATCGAGCGCGCAACGCGCCAGCGCGAAGCCGCCGTGGATCTCGGTCGGCTCGTTCTCGCCGCCCTGCTTGGCCGGCGTGAAGTAGCGCACAAGCTCGTCGTAGGTGTCGATGCGTCGCGTGTTCGCCTCGCGATGCGCCTTCGCCCGTGCGAAGAGACCGGCCTGAATTTCGTCGAGGATCTTCGGCAGCGTGTCGAGGAACTCCGCTCGCTTCACCGCCGCCTTCTCCTTGTGCGGCTTGTCGCGGCGGCCCATGAACACGCTGTCCTGCTCCATGTCGCGCGGCCCGACTTCGACGCGAATCGGCACGCCCTTCTTGATCCAACTCCACGCCTTGTCGCCGCCGCGGATGTCGCGAGCGTCGAGCTCCACGCGCACGTTCGCGCCCGCGTACGACAGCTTGCGCAGGTCGGCTGCGAGCGTCTTGCAGTAGTTCATGACCTGTTGCGCGGTCTCGGGCTTGTGCAGCACCGGCAAGATCACGACGTGTGCCGGCGCCAGTCGCGGCGGTAGCACGAGGCCGTCATCGTCGGAGTGCGTCATGATCAAACTGCCGACGAGGCGCGTCGACACACCCCATGACGTCGTCCACGCGTGCTGCAACGTGCCGTTCTGATCGAGGAACTTGATGTCGCTTGCCTTCGCGAAGTTCTGTCCGAGGAAGTGGCTCGTGCCCGCTTGCAGCGCCTTGCGATCCTGCATCATCGCTTCGATGCAATACGTGTCGACCGCGCCCGGAAAGCGCTCGGCTTCGGTCTTCTTCCCCTTCATGACCGGCGTCGCCATGAAGTCCTCGGCGAACGTCGCGTACACGTCGAGCATCTTCATCGTCTCGACGACCGCCTCTTCCGACGTCGCGTGCGCGGTGTGCCCTTCTTGCCACAGGAACTCCGCGGTGCGCAGAAAGAGTCGCGTGCGCATTTCCCAGCGCACGACGTTCGCCCACTGATTGATCAGGAGCGGCAGATCGCGATAGCTCTCGACCCACTTCGCGAAGCTCGCGCCGATGATCGTCTCGCTCGTCGGGCGCACCACCAGCGGCTCCTCCAGCGGCGCTGTCGGCACGAGCTTGCCGTCCGGACCCGCTGCAAGACGATGGTGCGTGACGACCGCGCACTCCTTCGCGAAGCCCTCCACGTGTGCCGCTTCCTTCTGCAAGAAGGACAGCGGAATGAAGAGCGGGAAGTACGCGTTGACGTGCCCGGTGTCCTTGAACATCCCGTCGAGCACGCGCTGCATGTTTTCCCAGATCGCGTAGCCCCAAGGCTTGATGACCATGCAACCGCGCACCGGGCTCGTTTCGGCGAGATCCGCGGCCTTGACGACCTGTTGATACCACTCCGCGTAGTTCTCGGAGCGAGTCGGGGTGATGGCGGTCTGCACCTTCGTGTTGGCCGATTGAGCGTTCGACATGCGAAATTGCCTTGGGAAGGTCGCTGCCGTTGGATAGGCAACGAATGCGCGAAGTTGGGGAGCGTAACAAAGACCGATTGCAGCGCTCATGCTCGCGAGCGCAACTTGCCGTCGCGACGATGTCGAAGAGTCCCTAGAGTGCTCTGCGATGAGCGATGCGCGGATGATCGCGGGCGACACGCCGCTGCCTCTGCCGCTGCACGAGGCGATCAAGGGCCGGTTCATCGGCGCCTTGGATTCGTCGATGCGCCAAGCGATCGTTCATGCCGGCGCGATCTCGCCCGCCGAGCGCGCCGAAGCGCTGCGCCTGGTGCGCCGAGGGACGAAGATCGGCCGCGCGCTCCTGCCGTTTCTCGTCAACGCGGCGCCGCCGGAGTCGCTCGCGGGCGCGTCCCGCGCGCTGCGCGACGCCGCAGGGCTCCTCTCGGCGATTCGTGATCGTGACGCGATGCTGGCCACGATCGATCGACTGTTCGGAAGTCGCAGCGGCGCTCGGACGCAGCATGCCCGCGCGATGCTCGCGATCGTCGTCGTGCCCGCCGGCGTCGAGTGCAAGGCGCGTGAACTCGAGGATCTCCTCGTCATGCGGGCGTCCGCCATGCTGGCGCGGCTCGCCGCGTCGGCGCAGCGATTTCAGTTCGAACGCGTGACCGTGAGGGACATCGCCAAGCCGATCGCCTCGGAGCTGAAGCGACTGCGCCGTGAGCAACGGTCAGGCTGGTTCGAGGGTCCGATCGAGCGAGCGCACTCCATTCGGAAAGGCTGCTCGCGCATGGTGCTTCAGTTGACGGCGATCGAGGAACACCTGCCACGCTCGGCGCGGCGACTTCGCAAGGCGCTGCGCGAGGTAAACTCACGGCTGGGAGACGAGCACGATCTGGCGATGCTCGCCGAGCGCATCTCGCTCGATCGATCGCGATTTCCGAGCGAGGAGTTCGTGAACACCGCGCTCGATCTCTGCCGACGGGCGCAACGGCGCCTGCGCGAGCGTGCGACCGGCGCGCTCGAGGAAGCGGCGGTGATTCGGCCTCGTGACCTGCGACGCAAACTGCACGAAGCGCTCGTCGACCTCGCGTGACTGGCGCGCTACCTGGAGGAACATCACATGGCGGGCAAAAAGGGCTGCATTTCCGGCGTCGTTGCACTGGTCGTGGTGCTGATCGTTGTGGTCGTCGGCGGACTCGTCGCCGCCCTCTTCTACATCGATCAACTGGCGAAGGGCGCGATCGAGGTCGCGGGCACGCGCGTCCTCGGAGTGCAGACGACGGTCGATTCCGTCTCGATCGGGTTGATGTCAGGGACAGCCGATCTCAAGCAGCTCAACGTCGCGAATCCGAGCGGCTTCCAGGCGAAGGAGTTCATGCAGCTCGGCTCCGGCGGCATCGCGGTCACGCCGGCGTCGGTGATGAGCGACGTCGTGCGGATCCCCAAGGTCGAGCTCTCGAACCTGTCGCTTCAATTCGAGGAGAAGGCGGGCGGCGAAAGCAACGTCGCGGCGATCCTCGCCAACGTGAAGAAGTTCAGTTCGTCATCCCCCGAGGCGAAGAGCGACGAGGGCGGCAAGAAGTTCGTCATCGACGAGTTCACGCTGACGAACATCACGGTGACGGCGCGGCCCGCCGGAATCCCGCTCGCCGGCCAAGGCATCACCATCAAGGTGCCAAAGGTCCAACTGAAGGACATCGGCTCGGGCGGGAAGGACCCGGTCGGCATGAATCAACTCTCGGGGCTGATCATCACGACGGTGATGCAGGCGGTGCTCGACGCAAGCGGCGGACAGTTGCCGGCGGTCTTCGCGCAAGGCATCGCGAACGGGTTAGGCGACATCGGCGGCGCGTTCACGAAGGGCGTCGGCTCGATCGGCGTCGATCTCGGCAAGGGACTTCAAGGCTTGGGCGGCAACGTCGGCGGCGCGATCGGCAAGAGCGTCGAGGACGCGGCGAAGGGCGTCGGCAAGGGCGTGGAAGACGCGGCGAAGAACGCCGGAGACGCCATCAAGAACGGCGTCGACGGGCTGTTCAAGAAGAAGTGAGTCGGCCGAGCTTCGCGCTCAGGTCGTGGGCTTCAGCACAAGCGGCGGCTCGTACGGCTTCCCGTCGCCGGCCACGAGGCGCGGCGGCTCCTGCTGCACGCGCACGACGCCCACCTCGATGCCCGCGGCGTGCAGTTCCGTGACGAGTTGAGCGTCGTCGATGAGTTCGAACGGATAGCCGAGCGATTCCGCCGTAGGGAGCCGCGGCGCTGGTTCGTTGCGAGCGACCGTGGGCCGTGTCGGCGATGTTCGCGAGGCCGGATCGGCCCAACGCTGCTCGAGCACCAGCGCGAACGCGACGAGCGCAAGCGCGAGTGACGCTCCCAGCGCGCGACGTTGGCGGCGTCGACGACCACGCTCCTCGAGTTGTTGCACCGCGAGACCCAGGATTTCATCGCGACGCCGCTTGCCCGCAGGCGAAAGCGACTGGGACGGGGTTTCGAAGCTCATGGGATCTCCTCGCGGGTGGGCGCGCCCAAGCGGACTCGAAGGCGAGCAAGCGCGCGGCGGATGCGACTGTCGATCGCCTTCGGCGCCTTTCCGGTGTGTGTCGCGATCTGCGCGAGCGTGAGGCCGCGTCGAAATCGCAGCCAGAGGAAGTGTCGCTCGTCGGCCGGCAGACGATCGAGTTCGGCCTGGAGCGCGGCAATGCGTTCGTCATCGTCGTCGCGCTCGCTCTCGTTGCCGTGCGCCGCATCACGGGCTGCTCGGCTGCGCTCGGCCCGGATGCGGTCCAATGCCGCATGCAGAATCGTCCGCCGTAACCACGAGTCGAGCGCGGCAAGCGAGTCGAACGGCGGCAGCGAGCGCGCGATCTTCACCATGGCATCCTGCACGCAGTCCAAGCCAAAAGACTCGTCACGGCGGGTGCGGTCGCGGGCGACGCGAAGCAGGAAGTCAAACCTCGCCGCGAACAACGCAGAAAGCGCGTCGCGCGAGCCGGCGGCGATGCCGGAGCTCACGCGCCGCGCCCAGTCATCGTCGACTTGCTGCGGCGATGTCATTCGGCGAGAGCGATGCGAAACTCAGGGCGACTTCGGCGAGTTCATGACGGTGTTGACGATCACGTCGACCATAGCGACGTCGGCGTTGGAGCCGCGCACGAAGAAGAGGCCGCTGCCCTCGTGGAACTTCGTCGCGAAATCCTTGCTCTTGCCGTTGAGCTCGACGCCGGCCGCGATGGCCTCGAGCAATCCCTTCAACATCGCGTTGTCGTGACGCTGCAGCGCTCCGAGATTGAAGACGCGGGTCATGACGACCGGTTCGCGCGTCGTCGCCGCTTCGCCGCCGGGTGCGAGCAGGTTCAGGATGTGGACATCGCTCGCAGCGGCGCCCTCGGCCTTCGGGTCGCCCGGAATGTGGTTGATCACGAGCGAGACCCGCGTGCCGTCCTGTTCGAGCGGCAGCGACTCGAGCAGCGAGATTGCGGCTGTCGCCGTCACCGAGCGCAGATTCACCGGCGGCATCTTGAGGCGAGCGATGACCTCGGTGCCCATGATTACGTTCGCGTTGGGCATGCGCTTGGTGATCAGCGCGAGGTACTCGTCGATTGTCCCGCCAGGGAATTCGATGGTGAGCATGCGGGCGGCCGCCTCGGCGTCGGCCTTTTGCGCGGCCACCGTGCGTTCCTCAAGATCACGCGCCGACTTGGCTCTTGCCTCGTCCTCAAGACGCATCTCGAGATCTTGCAGCATTGCCACCGCTTGTTTCACATCCTCAGGCTGGCCCCTCAGAATGATCACTCGCGCTTGTGGAAGCGGCTGTGCGAACACTCGGTTCTGGCTGATCGCGTTCGCAGCTTCGACTGCGTTGAGCAGTCTCAACGGACACTCTTGCTGAATCTCGCTCGTTGAAAGCGCCGCCTCGATCCGATCGATGCGTGCCTTCGCAAGATCAATCACCGCTCGGTCGCCGACGAGATCGATCTCGTCGCGGTTCCACTGCGGGATCGTGAGTCCGTCGATGTCCGCGAGGACGGCGACTGCGATCGATCCCGGAAGACGCTCGAGGTGGACTCGCCGCTGGTCCCCCTTGATGCCGCCGATCTGCCGCTGGATCCCTGACGCGGCTTGGGGCTGGGGCGGCGGAGCGGATTGCTGCGCCGCCAGACCTGTCGATGCGGTCGACGCGATGCTGGCAAGGGCGAGAACGATCGTGGGGACGAGACGAGAGCGCATACGAACCTCCTTCAGATGAGTCGACGGAGCGAGGCTGATTCTCCTCTCCGTCGTGCCCTCAGAACGACACAGGACCGCCGCGTTCGTCATCGAACTTGGCAATCGTGCTGATTCCGAGCACGCAGCGGTGCGCGGTCATCGCGCGACAGGCGGGGCTCCCCGCCGGGGCGCCGGAGGCAACGTCCACGTCCCCCGGCTCGACCGTGCGCGAGCCTCGCTACGCCTGCGCCGCCGACGCCAGCGGCTGGTCGACGCGCATGTACAGCGCGCACTTCTCGACCGGCGTGCCGGAGCGCGAGCGTCCCCATTGGCACTCGTCGCGGAGGTGGCCCGTGGAGGCGGTCTTCGCGACGCCGTAGCAGCGCCAGAGTTCCTCGACCTTCGCCGGCATCACCGGCCAGAGCAAGCACGACGCGATACGGATCGCCTCGGCGCAGCGATACAGGATCGTCGCGAGCTGCGCGGCGTTTGCCGGGTCCTTCGCCAGCTTGAACGGCTGCGTCTCGTTGATGAAGCCGTCGACCTCGCGCACCAGCGAGAGCGCGGTCTGCGCCGCCTGGCGGAGTTCGAAACGCTCGTAGTGCGAGATCGTGCGGGCGACGATGTCCGACGCGATAGCGTTCCAGTCGCGGTTCGCGATCACGGCGCTCGACGCCTCGGCAGGCAGCTTGCCTTCGAAGTACTTGCCGATCATCGCGCTCGTGCGGCTCGCGCAGTTCGCGAACGTGTTCACGAGCTCGGCCGTGTACATCTCGTGGAAGTGCTTCGCGCTGAAGTCGGCGTCGGTGGCCTCAAGCGGTCCCTGCGTGACCATGTACCAGCGCCACGCGTCGAGCGAGTACGTCGCGTGGTAGCGCTCGATCGTCGGCAGGTCGATGAAGTTGCCGAGCGACTTCGACATCTTCTGACCCTCCGAGATCCAGAACGAGTGCGCATACACGCACTTCGGCAGATCGACCTTCAGCGCCATCAGAAGCGCGGGCCAGATCACCGCGTGGAACCAGAGGATTTCCTTGCCGATCACGTGGTACGTCGCGGGCCAGAACTTGCCGCGCTCGCGATACGCCGCGGAATCGGGCTCGGCGAGACCGAGCGCCGTCACGTAGTTCAGGAGCGCGTCGATCCACACGTACACGACGTGGCCGGGCGCGCCGGGCATGGGAATGCCCCACGTAAAGTTGGTGCGCGTGATCGGCACGTCCTGCAGTCCGTCGCGCAGTCGGCCGAGCACTTCGTTGACGCGGGCCGTCGGCCGCACGAAGTCGGGACGCGACGCGAAGAACTCCTCGAGCCGCTTCTGGAACGCGCTCAAGCGAAAGTAGTAGTTGTGCTCCTTCGCTCGCGCCAACGGGCGACCGCTGATCGGGCTCTTGTAGTCGAGCTCCTTCGCCCGCGTCTCGGTGTAGTACTCCTCCTGGCCCTCGTCGTACCAGCCTTCGAACTCGCCGAGGTACACGTCGCCCTGCGCGACGAGACGCTGGAGGAACGCCTGCACCTGTCGCTCGTGGCGCGGCTCGGTGGTGCGGATGAAATCGTCGTTGGTCAGGCCGAAGAGGCCCAGCACGCGGCGGAACTCCGCCGAGTTCTCGTCGGCCAATTGTTGCGGAGAGATGCCGCGGGCCTGCGCCGACTTCTCGACCTTCTGCCCGTGCTCGTCGGTGCCGGTGAGGAAGAACGTCTCGCGGCCAAGGGATCGCATCGCGCGGGCCCACACGTCGCACAGCGTCGTGGTGTACGCGTGCCCGATGTGCGGCTTGTCGTTGACGTAGTAGATCGGCGTCGTGATGGATGCGGTGGGCTGCATGCTGGTCCCGTGGGCGACGGCGAGATGCCGCGGAAAACACGGATTCTACTGCGTTCTCGCTACACTCCGACCCTTCATGACGCATGACGTGCGCGGCCTTCTCCTGATCATGAGCGGACCCTCGGGCGTCGGCAAGACGTCCATCGTCCGCGCGATCGTCGAGCAGCTCGGGGCACGGTTCAGCGTGTCGGCGACGACTCGAGCGCGCACCGCGCAGGAGCGCGACGGCGTCGACTACTTCTTCATTTCGCGCGACGAGTTCCAGCGCTGGATCGACGAGGGACGCTTCCTCGAGTACGCGCAGGTGTTCGGGCGCAACTGGTACGGCACGCCGCGCGAGCCCGTCGAACGGCAGCTCGCGCAGGGGCACGTCGTGGTGCTCGACGTCGACGTGCAGGGAGCGGCGCAGGTGAAGCGGGCGATGCCCGAGTCGTTCGGCGTATTCATCCTGCCGCCGTCGGAAAGCGAACTGCTTCGGCGCCTCCGCGAGCGCGGCCGCGACGACGAGGAGGCGATCGAGCGGCGCTACGCCGAGGCCCGCAAGGAAATCGCGTTCGCGCACGAGAGCGGCGTGTACGACGCCTTCGTGGTGAACGACGACCTCGACCGCGCGATTCGCGAGGTCGAGTCGATCGTGCGGAAGCGGCGCGAGCTCATGCCGAAATAGGTGCCCCATGCTCCGACTCGTCGACCTGAGGAAGTCGTTCGGCACCGTGCGCGCGGTCGACGGGCTCTCGCTCGAAGTGCGCTCGGGCGAAGTGTTCGGCCTGCTTGGCCCGAACGGCGCGGGGAAGAGCACGACGATCGGCATGGCGATCGGGCTCCTGCGGCCGGACGAGGGATCGGTCGAGTTGGTCGGCGTCGGATCGCCGCACGACCCCGAGGTGCGCCGCAAGATCGGGCTTGCGCCGCAGGCGATCGCGCTCTACGAAGACATGTCCGGACTCGAGAACCTCGAGTTCTTCGCGAGGCTGTACGAACTCCCCGACGCGAAGCGGCGAGCGAACGAGGTGCTCGAACTCGTTGGCCTCTCGCAACGGGCTCGCGATCACGTTGCGGGATACTCCGGCGGCATGCAGCGGCGGCTGAACCTCGCGGTCGCGCTCCTGCACGATCCGCCGCTCCTCATGCTCGACGAGCCGACCGCGGGCGTCGATCCGCAGTCCCGCAACAGCATTCTCGAACTCGTGCGCAATCTCGCGAAGGAAGGGCGCACGGTCCTCTACACCACGCACTACATGGAAGAGGCGCAGCGACTCTGCGACCGGGTCGGCGTGCTTGACAACGGCAAGCTGCTCGACGTCGGGACCGTCGAGGAACTGATCGGGCGGCACGGCGGTCACACGGCGGTGATCGTCGAGCGCGAGCGCGACGACGGCTCGATCTCCGAGGATCGCGTCGTTACCGGCGAGCCGCTGCGCGAGATCGCGGGCGCCGTCGCGTCGAGCGACGTGCGCGGCGTGCGCATCGAACGTCCCACGCTGGAATCGGTGTTTCTCCATCTGACGGGACGCAGCCTGCGCGACTGATCGGCGGCGTCATGCGAATTCGATCGCTCCGTAGCGCTCTCCGGGTGCACACTCGCTCTGGCCACTTCGCCGTCCTGTGAAATCGTGGAGCGCGCGGAGCAAATACGATCCGAATCAGAACTCCCGCATCGGAGCTTCGAACCAAGCATGTCACCCGTCATCGCGATCGCGCTCAAGGACGTCAAGCTGCTCGTGCGCGACAAGGCGAACGCGTTCTTCACGTTCGTCTTCCCAGTGCTCTTGGCGATCTTCTTCGGCCTGCTCTTCGGCGGAGGCGGAGGATCGCAGCGGCCGCTCGATCTCGTCGTCGTCGACGAGTCGCAGACCGAGCAGTCGCGGGGCTTCATCAAGGACCTCGACGACGACGGAATCCTCAAGGCGAAGACGGTGCCCGATCGCGCGGCCGGCGAGTCGGAAGTGCGCCGCGGCGACGCGCTCGCGTGCATCGTGCTCGGCGCGACGTTCGCCGAGGCGACCGACGCGATGTTCTCCGGCGGCGGCATCGAAGTCGAAGCGATCGTCGATCCCGGCCGCAAGGCGGAGTCGAGCTTGCTCGTCGGGAAGCTGAACGAGATCGCGTTCAGGCAGCTCGGCCGCTCGTTCGGCGATCCTGCGCGGATGACGCGCATGCTCGACTCGGCGCGGGCCAGCGTCGTGGCGTCGAAGGACCTGGGCATCGTCGACAAGACGCTCCTCAGCGGCGTCTTCGAGAGTCTGGAGCGACTGTCGAAGGACCGCACCCGAGGCGACAAGGATCCGCTCGCCGGCAACGGCTCGCTTGGCGCAGGCGGCTGGTCGCCCGCGAAAGTCACGCTGACGGAACTGTCGACGACGACCGACGGACCGCCGAGCACCTACGCCATCACGTTTCCGCAAGGCATCGCGTGGTCGCTCATGTCGTGCATCACCGCGTTCAGCGCGAGCCTCGCCCGCGAGCGCACTCGCGGAACGATGCTGCGGCTCTCGGTCGCGCCGATCTCGCGCGGCCAGGTGCTCTTCGGCAAGGCGCTCGGCTGCTTCATCACCTGCGCGATCGGCATCTCGATCCTGATGGCGGTCGCGCGGATCATGTTCGGCGTGAGCCTCGGCAATCCGCTCATGCTCGCCGTCGCCATCCTCGCGTCGTCGGCGGGCGGCGCCGGCGTGATGATGGTGATCAGCGGCGTCATGCGGAGCGAAGCCGCGGCCGAAGGCGCCGGTCGCGCGATCGTCCTGGTCCTCGCGATGATCGGTGGCGGAACGATCCCGCTCTTCTTCATGCCGCCGTTCATGCAGATCGTGAGTTCCATCTCGCCGTTCAAGTGGGCGATCAAGTCCGTCGAAGGCGCGCTGTGGCGCAACTTCACGCCGGCCGAGATGGCGGTGCCCGTCGGCGTGTTGCTCGGCCTCGCGGCCGCGGGCGCGGTCGCCGGCTGGCTCAGCGCGCGACGTGCCGAGGCGTGAGCGATCGCAATTCGAGCGCTCCGTAGCGCCCTCCGGGCGCACACTCGCTCTGGCCGTTTCGTGAGATCGTGGAGCGCGCGGAGGCTACGGCGACGCGAAGAACGCCTCGACCGTGGTCAGCACGTCGTTGAACACGCCGTCGGCGTCCTTCGACGCGTCGAGGCGACGGTATCGCTCGGGGAATTCGCGCACCTGGCGCAGGTAGCCTTCGCGCACGCGGCGATGGAAGTCGGTCCCGCGCTGCTCGATGCGGTCGAGGAGCGGCGAGAGTCGCGACGCGGCGACGCGCTCGTCGACGTCGAAGATGATCGTGAGGTCGGGCCAGCGATTGCCGGTCGCCACCTTGCCCACGGCGAGGATGTCCTCGACCGAGAGTCCGCCGGCGGTGCCCTGGTACGCGAGCGTCGAACTTGTGAAGCGGTCGGCGAGCACGAGCTCGCCGCGGGCCAGCGCCGGGACGATGCGTTCCTCGAACAATTGCGCGCGGCTCGCCATGTAGAGGAGCATCTCGCAGCGCATCGCCATCGAGTCGTTGGCCGGGTCGAGCAGGATCGCGCGGACCTGTTCGCCGATCGACGTGCCGCCGGGTTCGCGCACTTCGGTGAGCGGCACGCCCGCGTCGTGGCACCAGGTGATGAAGCGGCGGAACTGCGTGCTCTTGCCGCTGCCGTCCGGGCCGTCGAACACGACGAATCGTCCGCGGAGCGTGTGAGGGAAACGCGCGTTCGGCGAAGTCATCGGAGCCGGAGTGTCGTCGGCGTCGATTGACGCCGCAAGACGTCGCACGGCGTGTGGAAGCCGCGTCCGTATCATCCGAGGCATGCGCATCGACGCGCGTGACACCGACGGGCGATGGCTCGGCCGGATCGAGGTCGATCCCGGTCAGCGCCCGAGTCTGGTCGCGGTCACCGACTCGACCGCGACGACGCACGAACGATTCCTGAATTGGGACGGCGCGCTCGACGACGCCGGGCATCTTCGGCATTGCCTCATCTGCGGATGTCCGAGCATGTATCGCAGCAAGGCGCTGCCGCAGGTCACGCCGTTCATCGTTGTCCTCGCGTTCGCCGGTGCCTTCGTCGGTCTGTTGGGGTACGCGACCAATCCGATCGTGCTGCCCGCGCTCGTCGTGCTGCTCGTGATCGACATCGCGACCCTCGTCGTTGCGCGAACGCGGCTGGTGTGCTACCGATGCGGAAGCCGCTATTCGCGATTGAGCATCGCGCGATATCACCGCCGATGGGACCGCAACGCGGCGGCGCACGCCCGCGCGCCGACGGAACTGGCGACGCCGAGCGGTTCGTGAAACAATCCGGCGCGTGCACGATCGAACCCTGATCCTGCTCGGTGCCGGTGGTCACGCTTCCGTCGTGGCCGAAAGCGCGGTCGCGGCCGGCTGGAACGTGGTCGGGTACTGCGCCAATGAGCCGACCCGGATCGCGGCGTGCGCCGCCCTCGCGGTGCCGTGGCTCGGTCCGGTCGAGCGTCCGAACGCCGACGGGCAGCGATTCCTCGCCTCCGGCGCGAGGGTGCATGCGGCCGTCGGCGACGCGCGGGTGCGCGAGCAGTGGTGCGCTCGATTCGGTCCCGAGCGGCTGGCGATCATCGTGCATCCCGGCGTGTGGGTCTCGCCGTCGGCGTCGATCGGCCCTGGCGTCTACATCGGTCCGTTCGCGGTGGTGAACGCCACGGCGAGCATCGGCCAGAGCGCGATCATCAACACCGGCGCGATCATCGAGCATGGCGCTCGCGTCGGGGCGTTCGCGCATGTCGCGCCGCGGGCCACGCTTGCGGGCATGGCCGAAGTCGGCGAGCGCACGCTCATCGGCGCGAACGCCGTGCTCCTGCCGTTCGTCAAGGTCGGCAGCGATTCGATCGTCGGCGCCGGCGCGGTCGTTCACCGCGACGTCGCGGCCCACCTCACGGTCGCGGGCATTCCGGCGCGGCCGCTCGGGGTGCGCGTCTGAGGTCGGCTCACCGAACCGCGAACCCGACGATCATCGATCCAAACGCGAGCACCGTGATCGCCACGAGGCTTCCGAGCAGGATCACGCCCGAGTCGCGGGGCGAGATGCGGAAGAAGATCATCATCAGGATCCACGCGGCGGCGAGCGGTACGAGCGCGTCGTAGAAGCGCTTCAGGACGAGGATGTCGATCGGCACCAGCATGACCAGGAGCGAGAGGGACGTGATCGCCACCATGCGAGCAGCCAACGCCCGGATGTCGCCGACCTGACGTCGATCGAGGAAGTGGAGGAAGTACGCGCCGGCGACGAGGCAGCCGCTGCCAAGCGCGATGCGGAGCAGTCCCCGCAGCAGCATGAGCGAACGATCGGCCCACGAGACCACGGCCTCCGCGGCTCCGGCTTCGGTCGTCGTCGGCGGGAACAGGCCGCTCTGTCCGGCCAGGCTCGCCGCGACGAAGATCGCGGCGGCGCATCCCGCGAGGACGAGCGCCCACTCGAATCGCGTGCTCCGCAACAGCGGACGTCGCGGCGCGGGCGCCGGCTCGATGATGGCCTTCGGCTTCGGCGTCGCCTTCGGCGGCGATTCCGCGTCGCCCTCCGGTTGCGCGGTCGGCGCAACGATGGGCGCCGCGTCGGCGTTCTCGGGGGCGTCGCTCGCCTGCGGTGCTGCCGATGCCGGCGTCGCGCCCGGCTCGATCTCGTAGCCTTCGTTGTCCGTGTTCATGGCGGTCTCCGGGTACGGCGCTCGTTGGGGTTTCTTCGGCTCGGCTGTCGCGAGTGCGTGACGATCGGCACGGCCGCGCGATCGCGGGCCGCGGTTTGGCGAACGGTACGCTGCCGCCCCGTTTCTCGTGGTCCCGAAGCGTCGTCGGAGTTTCGCATGTCGTTTCGCCCGTTGCTCGCCCTCGTCCTGGCGGGGCTCCTCGCGGTTCAAGTCGAGGCGCAGACGTCGCCGTCGCCGCCCCTCGATCAGGTCACGCTCAAGAGCGGCGACGTCCTTCGCGGCCGATTGAAGGGTTCAACCGACGAGGCCGTGACCTTCGAGCACCCCGAGCTGGGCGTACTCACGATCGCGAAGGACCGCATCGCGAGCTTCGGGCCGCTCGCGACCTCGCTGCCTGCGCAGGCGACGGGGTCGACCGAGAGCGCCGAGGGTACGAAGGATTCGCAGAAGACAGCATCGAGCGCCACGGCCGAGGCGTCTGCGTCGCCCGAGCAGGCCAAGAAGTCGCCGTGGGACTTCTTTCTCGGCTTCGCGGTGAGCGGTACGTGGAACGTGAACGACGAGACGTCGGTGCGGGCGAGCGGCGGCGCGAAGTACGAGGAACACGGCCTTCGCCTCACGCTCGACGCCGCGTACTACTTCCGCGTCTACAACGGCGCGAACTCCGACAACAACCTGCTGATCAACGGCCTCGAGGAGTTGACGCTGGGCGAGTCGTCCTGGCTGCTCTTCGCCCAACAGCAGTACCAGTACGACGAGTTCCAGGCGTGGGAGAACCGCGTGAGCCTCTACTTCGGTCCCGGCTACCGACTCATCAAGAACGATGCGATGGACCTCACGCTTCGCGCCGGCTTCGGTGCGACGTACGAGGCGGGTGGCGTCGACGACTGGAGCGCCGAAGCTCTCTTGGCGGAAGAGTTCAACTGGCGAATCTCCAAGCGGCAGAAGCTCATGGTGAACTCGAGCATCGCGCCGGAGCTTGCGAACCTCGCGTCGTATCGCCTGCAGTTCGCCGCGGAATACTCGCTCGCCATCGACGAATCGAAGAAGGGACTCGCGGTCACGTTCGGCGTGCGCGACATCTTCGATAGCCAGCCCCAGCCCGACTCGTCGTCGAACGATCTGCGTGCGTACGCCGGCATGCGCTACGACTGGTGATCGGTCCGCGCGACGTCGGCGTCAATGCGTGTCGTCGTCGGAGTCGCTCTCTTCGACGTGCTGCGGCGGGCCGAAGATCGCCGTGCCGATGCGCACGAGATTCGAGCCGCACTCGATGGCGGTCTCGAAGTCGTTGGTCATGCCCATCGACAGGATGTCGAACCGGTCGCCGCCGGCGCCGGAGCGGCGGATGTCGTCGAAAAGCTCGCGAGTCCGCTCGAACACCGATCGCAGGAGCCCGCGGTCGTCGGTCAACGGCGCCATGCACATCAGGCCGCGCGGCTTGAGCGAGAGCATGGTGTCGATCATCTCGACGAGCGGCTTCGCCGCCGCCGGCGCGATGCCGTGCTTGGACTTCTCGCCGGCGACGTTGACCTCGACGAGCACTTCGACCGGCTGCGTGCGGCGCTGCGCCGCCATCTGCAGATCCTCGGCGAGGCGCAGGTTGTCGACGGAGTGGATGAGTCGCACGATCTCGATTGCCTTCTTCAGCTTGTTCCGCTGAAGCGTGCCGATCATGTGCCAGCGCACGGGGGCGGGAATCTTGGCGTTCGGGCCGCCGAGCTCGCGGCGGCGGGCGAGGAACTCGTCGACCTGCGCCGCGCGCTGCTGCAACTGCTGGACGCGATTCTCGCCGAGGTCGTACTGGCCGAGCGTGATGATCTCGCGGATCTGGTCGATCGACGCGGTCTTCGTCACCGCCACCAAGGCGACGTCGTTCGCGGTGCGCCCCGAGCGCTTCGCGGCGGCGGCGATCCGCGCCTTCACGTCCTCGTAGCGCTCGCGGAGCGTGCGCTCGCGACCGGAGTCGGGAACCGAGGAACTCGGCGGGAGCGTGGTCGCTGAAGCCATGCCGAAAGGGTAACAAGGACAAAAAGGCGACGGTGAGGCGAGATCGCGCCGGCGCCGCGAATCGGTGGTCCGCGCCGCCTGCGGATACCGTTTCGGCATGGCGCGACCTCGCAACGTTCCGCACCTGCTCGTGATCCGCGACGGCTGGGGGGAGAACCCGCATCCGGAGCAAGCCGCCTTCGACGCCACGCGCATCGCCCGGACGCCGGTCGCCGAGCGGCTGCGCGGCGAATGGCCGTGGACGCTCATCAAGACCAGCGGCGAGGACGTGGGCCTGCCGGTCGGGATCGACGGGCCCGTGATGGGCAATTCCGAGGTCGGACACCAAAATACCGGCGCGGGGCGGATCGTCGACCAAGAGGTGATGCGAATCACCCGCGCGATTCGCGACGGCCGCTTCTTTACGAACGAGACGCTGAAGGGCGCGTTCGACCACGCGCGGCGTTGGGACGGGAACGTGCACGTCCTCGGCCTCGTGAGCGACGGTCTGGTGCACAGCGACCTGTCGCACGCGCTCGCGATCATCGACCTCGCGAAGCGGATCGGTTTCCCGCCCGACCGCGTGTTCGTCCACGCGATCACCGACGGCCGTGACACCGCGCCGAAATCCGGCCTCGGCTACGTGCGCACGCTCGAGGCGCACATGAAGCAGACCGGCGTCGGGCGCGTCGCGAGCGTGATCGGCCGTTTCTTCGCGATGGATCGCGATCACCGGTGGGAGCGCGTGAAGGCGGCGTGGGATTGCCTGTGCGTCGACGGCGGGCGCTCCGCTCCGACGGCGGAGGCGGCGCTCGTCGCGTACTACGAGAACCCGACCGACGAATCGCGCAGCGGCGACGAGTTCGTGCCGCCGACGCAGATCGCGCCGCCGACCGACGCGACGTTCGTCCGCCGTTCGCGCGTCCGCTCCGGCGACGCGGTGATCTTCTTCAACTACCGCGGCGACCGGCCGCGCGAGATCACCAAGGCATTCGTGTACGACGATCCCTCGTGGCGCGCGATCAAGGGCGGCGGATTCGATCGCGGCACGCGGCCGATCGACCTCTACTTCGCGACGATGGCCGAGTACGAGGAAGGCCTGCCGGTGCACGTCGTGTTCGGTCGTCCAGAAAAGCTGCCCATGATTCTCGGCGAAGCGATCAGCGCCGCCGGCCTGACGCAGTTTCGCTGCGCGGAGACGGAGAAGTACCCGCACGTGACGTTCTTCTTCAACGACTATCGCGAAGAGCCGTTCCCCGGCGAGCGGCGCGAGCTGATCCCGAGCCCGCGCGACGTCGCGACGTACGACCTGAAGCCGGAGATGAGCGCGTTCGGTGTGCGCGACGCGGTGCTGCGCCGGCTCGCCGCGAGCGATTGCGAACCGCTCATCGTGGTGAACTTCGCCAACGGCGACATGGTCGGACACACCGGAAAGCTCGACGCCGCGGTGAAGGCGTGCGAGACCGTCGACCAGTGCGTCGGCGCGCTGGTTGACGCGACGCTGAAGCGCGACGGTTCGCTGATCGTGTTCGCCGATCACGGCAACTGCGAGCAGATGTGGGATCCGAAGGCGAACTGCCCGCATACCGCCCACACCAACTACGACGTGCCGCTCTTCGTCGTCGGCGAGCGGTTTCGCGGCGCGAAACTCCGCGCCGGCGGTCGCCTCGCGGACGTGGCGCCGACGTCGCTGGCGATGATGGGCTTGGAGCAGCCGAAGGAGATGACCGGGAGGACGCTGATCGAGTAGTTCGTCCGAGGCGCAGATTCGCGAATCACGACGACGGCGCCCCTCATATGATCGCCCCCATGCTCCCCCGCATCGCCATCATCGGCCGACCGAACGTCGGCAAGTCGAGCCTGTTCAACCGGCTCGCCGGGCGGCGCATTTCGATCGTCGATCCGACGCCGGGCGTGACTCGCGATCGGGTGAGCTACACCATCGAGATACCGCCGCCGGAGGAACTCGTCTCGGCGGAGCCGCGCTACGCGGAGCTCATCGACACCGGCGGCTACGGCGTCTACACCGCGGAGGGCAAGCGATTCGACGACGTTGGCGAGGACCTCTCGCGTCTCACCGGCGCGATCGAGGCGCAGATCCGCGCCGCCGCGGACGAGGCCACGCTCATTCTCTTCGTCCTCGACGCGCAGACCGGCGTCGCGCCACTCGACCACACGATCGCCACCATGCTGCGCCGCTCCGGGCACGCGACGAAGGTGCTCGTCGTCGCGAACAAGGTGGACGACGAAGGTTGGGAAGCCGACGCGCAGGACATCGCCTCGCTCGGCTTCGGCGCGCCGCTCATGGTCTCGGCGACGAGCGGCTATCGCCGTCGCCAGTTCTTCGAAACGGTCTGGCAACGCGTGCCGCCGGAGACCGGTCCGGCGCCGAGCGCCGAGATGAAGCTCGCGATCATCGGTCGGCGCAACGCGGGCAAGTCGAGCTTGATCAACGCGCTCGCCGGACAGCCGCGAGTGATCGTGAGCGAGATCGCCGGAACCACGCGCGACGCCATCGACGTGCGCTTCGAGATCGACGGCCGCGCGATGGTCGCGATCGATACCGCCGGCGTGCGCAAGCGCAAGTCGTGGGCCGACGAGATCGAGTCGTTCGCGCATCAGCGCATGCTGCAGGCGATCACTCGCGCCGACGTCTGCGTCCTGATGCTCGACGCCCGCGAGAAGGCGTCGCAGATCGAAAAGCGGCTGGGACAGGAGCTCGTCGAGCAGAACAAGCCCACGGTGATCGTCATCAACAAGTGGGATCTCGTCGAGAAGGAGCTGAAGCCCGCGGACTACCTTGAGTATCTCGAGCAGGAGTTCCCCGGGCTCGCGTTCGCGCCGATCGTCTTCATCAGCGCGAAGACCGGCAGCGGCGTGGACGACCTTGTGCGCATGGCGTTCAACCTGCATCGCCAGGCGAATCACCGCGAGGGCACCGGGCGCCTGAACGCCGTCGTGAAGGACATCCTCTCCGAACGCGGTCCGACCTCGAAGTTGGGCACGCGAGCGAAGGTGTTCTATGTCAGCCAAATCGACGTGCGGCCGCCGACGATCGTGATGGTGGTGAACAAGCCGCAGCTCTTCAAGGGTCAGTACGAGCGCTATCTGCTGAACCGCATGCGCGAGCACCTGCCCTACTCCGAAGTGCCGATCCGCCTGCTCTTCAGCGAACGCAAGCGGATGAAGCTCGGCGACCTGCTGTCGCGGGCCCGCGCCGAAACGGACGACGGCGAGTAGCCCGCAGCGCCGCGCAGGCCGGCGCTTACACTGCCCGCGATGTCGATCTTCCCGCTGCCGGTGTTCGAAGCCGACGCGGATCCGTCGCGCCGTTCGGCGATGACGGACGCGGAGGTCTACGCGCGCCTGAAGCCGCCGACGTCGATCGTCGTGCGCATCGGCGCGATGCGCTGGGTCGCGGAGTTCCCCTACAACGGCGATTCGAAGCCCGGATGCGGATCGAAGCTCGTCGCCCGCACCTGGCGCGGGACCGAGATCGTCGAGATGCTCACGACCACCTGCGGGAACTCGGGCTGCTCGAAGTCGGTGTCGCGCAGCGAGATGCTCGAGTACATCGAGCAGTCGGGCGGCCGCGACTTCCCGTTCCGCACGGACGGCCAGATCCTGCGCGTCGCCACGGCCGAGGACCTGAGCCAGTGGGCGCGGGTGCAGGCCGCGGCGAAGGAACGCGTGCCCGCGATCAAGCGGATCGTCGAGGCGAGTCACCTGCCGATGAAGGTGGTCGACGTCGAGCCGGTCCTCGGACAGGAACTGCTCACGATCTACTTCCTCAGCGAGGAACGGGTCGACTTCCGCGAGCTCGTCCGGCAACTGGCGAGCGAGCTGCACGCGCGGATCGAACTGCGCCAAATTGGCGCGCGCGACGAGGCCCGCCTCGTCGCGGACTACGAGCGCTGCGGCCAGCACTGCTGCTGCAAGCAGTTCCTCAAGGTGCTCAAGCCGATCTCGATGCGCTCCGCGAAGACGCAGAAGGCCACGCTCGATCCGCTGAAGATCTCCGGGCGCTGCGGCCGCCTCATGTGCTGCCTCCGCTACGAGGATCAGACGTACGAAGACCTGAAGAAGCGGCTGCCCAAGAACAAGTCGCGCGTCGGAACCGCCGAAGGTCCGGGCATCGTGGTCGACTCGAAGATCCTCGTGCAGCTCGTGCTCGTCCAACTCGAGCACGACGGTCGCGAGATCGCCGTGCCGGTCGAGGAGCTGCTTGATCCGGACACCTGCCCTCGGCCCGGCGCCGTCGCGGCGGCGTCGATGTACGAGCCCGATCCGCTGCGCGGCATGTCGCCGGAATCGGTCGCCCGGCGGACCGACGACCGCCAGCGCGCGGAGCGCGGCGACCGCAATCGTCCCGAGCAACAGGATCGGTTCAGGGCGTCAAGCAAGTCCGTCGACGGGGCGGATGAACGACCGAGCGACGACGCGAAGGTCCCGCCGACCAGCGGAACTCCCGCGGTGCCGCCTTCCGGACCGCCGACCGAGAACGCTCCGGACGGCGAGGAGCGCCGGAAGCGTCGGCGCAGACGTCGACGAAAGGGCAGCGCGCGGCCGGATGGTGCGGCGCCGCGCGAACACGAGTCAGCGGGCGACGCCTCCGACGAGTCGATGTCGAGCGGCGCTGCGAGCGGCGCTTCGGGGGGCGATGCCGACGCCCACGGCGACTCTTCCTCGAGCGATGCGAGCGAAGGGGCCGCGCACGCCGATCCGAACCAACCGCACGGCCACGGGAAGCGTCGTCGTCGCCGCCGTCGGCGGCGCGGCGGTGACGGTGGAGCGACTCCACCGGCTCCCTCCGCCTGACGCACTCCCACCGATCGCACGGCGCTTCACGAGCACCATTCATGTCGAATACCGCTACACCCGAGACGAATGTCGTCGACACGCTGCAGTCACTCACCATCGCATTCGCCCTGGCGATGTCGGTGCGGTCGTTCGTGACCGAAGGCTTCGTGATTCCGACCGGCTCGATGGCCCCGACGCTGCTCGGCGCGCATCTCAGGTGGCAGTCACCGCAGACCGGTTACTCGTACCCGATGGACTCGCAGCCGGTGATCGACGGCGCGATGGCTCGGCAGGCGCCGAACTGGGGCCTCATCGATCCGATGCTGAACACGAACCACGGGATCGCGACCGCCAGCACGCGCGACCTGCTCACGCAGATCCGCATGGGCGATCGCGTGCTGGTGCTGAAGTTCCTGTACTCGTTCCAGGAGCCGCAGCGCTGGGACGTGGTGGTGTTCAAGAACCCGACGGACCCGGTCGGCGACACGCAGAACTACATCAAGCGTCTCGTCGGCCTTCCGAACGAGCAGCTTCTCCTGATCGACGGCGACGTGTGGACCGCGCCGCTCGGCGCGCCGCTGAAGGAGTTCAAGATCCAGCGCAAGCCCGAGTACGTGCAGCGCGCGGTGTGGCGCAACGTGCACGATTCGGACTACATCCCGATGGAGCCGGCGAACCTCGCGCAGGTCACCAAGGGTCAGTTCAAGTACGACGGTCCGCCATGGAAGGGCGACGGCTGGGATACGAGCGGGCGCGCGTATCGGCACGACTCGGCGTCGCCGGCGACGCTGCGCTGGGACTGGCACACGATCGCCATCAACGACTTCACCGCCTACAACGCCCTGTGCGCGGTGCCGTTCTTCTTCGCGGTGAGCGACGTGCGCGTGGCGGCGGCGGTCGAGGCGGACGATCCTGCGGCACTCTCCACCGAGCTCCAACTCGGCGCGCGGGCACACCTCTTCGTGTGGATGATCAAGGACGGCAAGCTCACGATGTCGATTCGCCACAGCGAGTCGGGTGAGCTGGTGAACTCGTCGGTGACCGCCATCGCGTTGCCACAGCGCGGTCAGGCGTGCGACCTCGAGTTCTGGCACGTCGACCAGCGCATGTCGGCGTGGTTGAACGGCGTCGAGATCGCGCATCTCGACTACGACAACTGGACGCCCGAGGACCGCGTCGTTTTCTCGCATGTCGGCAGCACGCTCGAGACCTACCGCGCGCAGCCGACGAACTCGCAGAACGTCACGCCGCCGACCCTCGGTTGGACCTTCGGCGGATCGCCGGTGACGCTGCATCGCGTGCGCGTCGATCGCGACCTGTACTACCGGCCGGAGATCGCGAGCGCGACGAATCAGCTCGCGTCGAACGGGCCGCCGATCGACGGTCTCGCGTTCGGCACCGACATGGATCACCCCGCGGAACTGAAGGCCGACCAGTTCCTGATGCTCGGCGACAACTCCGCCCGCAGTCGTGACGGTCGCCTGTGGGGACGGCCGCATCCAATCGTGACCGAGCAACTCGGCGAGGCCGCGCCGTTCATCGTTCCGCGAGAACTCCTGCTCGGGAAGGCGTACTGCGTCTACTTCCCCTCGCCGCTGCCGAACCCGCTCTCCGGTGCGGGCAGTGACGGTCGCAAGATCATTCCGGACTTCGGTAGCCTCAGGTTCATTCGGTAGCGGTCGGGCTGGCGAGTCCAGCACTCACGCGATCTCGCGATTCGCACGGCCGTCCCAGCGGCGCGGTCACGGAAGAGACGCGGGCTGCAATGCGACTCGCCGGAGCGTCCACGTGAATTCGGGGATTTCCGGCGTGCTCCGGCGCAGTCCGGCGGTATGTTGCTTCCGCTGGTCTGCGCCAGCCAACTTGTTTATGAGACGACCGCTGCCGCATGCGGTGCCAATCGGGGCGTCGCAGGGCAGTGGTGTCGACCGTGCTTGGACCTTTCCGGAGAAGCCTGTGCCTGTCCATCGTCCGTGCCTCATCGTCGCCGCGATCCTGCTCGCCAGCGGCTCATCAGCCTTCGCGCAGCAGTTCCTGAACCAGACTGCCGCCCGGTTCCCGGCCGCGAACAACAACGAATACACGAGCCAGTTGACCTTCGTTGACATCGACAACGACGGCGACCTCGACATCGTGTGGGCCAACGGCCAGAGCTACTCGAGCGCCGGGGCCGCGCTGAAGCCGCGCATCTACGTGAACAACGGCTCCGCGACCTTCACCGATGAGACCGACACGCGAGCCGCGGGCATCACCGGTTGGTTCCGCGGCGTCGAGGCCGGTGACATCGACGGCGACGGCGACTGGGATCTGATCCTCGCGCAGGACTTCAACAAGAAGCCGATCCTGCTCATCAACAACGGCGCGGGCGTCTTCACCGACGGCTCGAGCCAGCTTCCCAACATCACCCTCAGCTCGTCGCGGGCGCAGTTCGGCGACGTCGACAACGACGGCGACCTCGACCTGATCCTGTGCAACAGCGGCACCGCGTCGCGATTCAGCACGAACGGCCGGCCCCGTCTCTACCTGAACAACGGCTCGGGCACGTTCACCGACGCTCCTGCGGCGCAGACGCCGGGCGCGAACATCGCCGAGCAGATGGACATTCTGTTCTTCGACTGCGACAACGACCTCGACCTCGACATCTTCGTCGGCTCGCGGGCGTCGAACAGCCAGCTCTGGATCAATGACGGCACCGGCACGTTCACGAAGTTGGCTTCCGGCATGCCCGTCGGTGGATCGGCGTATTCCTACGACGCGGCAGACATCGACGGCGACGGCGACATGGACCTGATCGGCGTGAACAGCGGGCCGTCCAGCGCGGAACTGCTGCTGAAGAACGCGAACGGACTGGGTACAGTCTGGACCAACGTGTCCGCGTCGATCACGCCGAATCCGGCTACCGACGACAACGACAGCCGCTTCTTCGACATCGACTACGACGGCGACCTTGATCTGGTCGTCGGCTCGCTTGGCTCCAGCGAGCGCATCTACCAGAACAATGGCACCGGCGCGTTCGCCCAAGCGGCTGGCGCGATCACCGCCGTCGCCGACTCGACGCTTGACGTGAAGGTCGCCGACCTCAACAACGACGGCAAGACCGACATCGTCACGGCGCAGGGCGAGAGCGGGAACTTCCAGAACAAGATCTACATGAACACCGGGACCGCGACGGATACGCGGGCACCGAATGTGAAACTCACCGAGCAGGTCGTGCCGGGCGCGAGCCAAGGACCGTTCGCCGTGCGGGCCGAGATCTTCGACGACTCCGCGAACGATCGCGGCTACGAATTCGGTGCGGGCGCCGTGAAGCTCGTTTACACCGTGACTCCGGGGCGGGGTACCCCGGTCGAGATTCCGATGAAGTGGGCGGGCGCGTGGAGCTATCGTGCGTCCATCCCCGCGGTGCCGCCGTGCTCGACCGTCGAGTACCACGTCGTCGCGACCGACCGCAAGGGCAATGTCGGGACTGGACCGACGAAGACCTACACCGTGCGCGGCGTGTGCGGAAATCCTGCAGACCTGAACAGCGACGGCGTCGTCGATGCCGCTGACCTCGCGATCCTTCTCGGAGCGTGGGGCGGCACCGGTCCAGCCGACCTGAACGGCGACGGCACGGTTGACGCCGCTGACCTCGCGATCCTGCTCGGAGCGTGGTCGTAAGCGAGATTCTGACGACGCGTATCGCGTGACCGGCACGCCCGGCCCACGCGTTCACCGGTCAAGAAGAGAAGCGCCCCCGCGACGGACTTCCGTCGCGGGGGCGCGTTTATTTGCGGCGAGCGTTTGTTTGCGGCGTGCCTCGGCGCTTCGCCGCGCTGATTCGCGACGCGCGAAGTTCGCTACGCTCCGAGTCTCTCTGGAGAGTCCCATCGTGAGCACGTCTTCAACGTCGGGTTCGGATCGTCTCGGTCAGTCGCTCGTCGGTCGCCGCGCGCTCGTCTCGGGAAGCACGCAGGGCATCGGACGCGCGATCGCCATCGCGCTCGCCTCGGCCGGCGCGACCGTCGACCTCTTGGCCCGCAACGATCAGGGGCTCGCGAAGGTGCTCGGTGAATTGCCGACGCCTAACGGCCAGAAGCACGGCACGCTGGTCGCCGACTTCAGCGATTGGAAGTCGCTGCCGCCGCTGATGGCGCAGTACCTGTCGAAGGCTGGCGCGGTGCACATCCTCGTGAACAACACCGGCGGCCCCGCGGCCGGGGCGGCGATCGACGCGCGGCCCGAGGACTACGTCGCCGCCATGTCGATGCACCTCGCATCGTTCCAGGCGCTCGCGCAGGCGTGCGTGCCCGGCATGCGCGACGCCGGCTACGGTCGCATCATCAACATCACCTCGACCTCGGTGGTGACGCCGATCAAGGGGCTCGGCGTGTCGAACACGGTCCGCGCCGCGGTGGCGAACTGGACGCGGACCTTGGCCAGCGAGCTCGGCCGCTTCGGCATCACGGTCAACAACATCCTGCCCGGGTTCACCAAGACCGCGCGGCTCGAAGCGCTCTTCAAGGGCAAGGCGACTCGCGCGGGTTGCACCGTGGAGGAAGTGCAGAACGACGCGGTCGCCACGATTCCCGCGGGCCGACTCGGCGCGCCCGAGGAGATCGCGGCCGTGGCGGCGTTCCTCGCCAGTCCGGCGGCGAGCTACGTCAACGGCGTCAACCTTCCCGTCGACGGCGGACGACTCGCGGCGCAGTGACCGCACGCCGAGCGCAGCGGCATGACACGCATCACGCACTTCATCGCCAACCAAGACGTCGCGCCGGCTTCCGGCGCGTGGTTGCCGGTGTACGAACCCGCGACGGGTCGCGCGTATGCCGAGGCGCCCGACGGCGACGAGCACGACGTCGCGATGGCGGTGAACGCGGCGAAGGCCGCGTTTCCCGGCTGGTCGGAGATGCCCGCAGCGGACCGCGGCCGCCTGATGATCGACATCGCGGATCGCCTCGAGCGGCGCGTCGACGAGTTCGCGCAGGCCGAGTCGCGCGACCAGGGCAAGCCGGTGGCGCTGGCCCGCTCGCTGGAGATCCCGCGGGCGGCGGCGAACTTCCGCTTCTTCGGCAGCGCGATCCTGCACGAGCAAGGCGAGTTCTTCCGCACCGATCAGCGGGCGCTCAACTACGTGCTGCGGGCACCGCGCGGCGTCGCCGGTTGCATCGCGCCGTGGAACCTGCCGCTGTATCTCTTCACGTGGAAGATTGCCCCGGCGCTCGCGACGGGAAACACCGTCGTCGCGAAGCCGAGCGAGATCACTCCGTACACCGCCTGGATGTTCGGCAGCGTCTGCCGCGAAGCGGGCTTGCCCGCCGGTGTCTTGAACATCGTGCACGGTCTCGGCTCGAAGGTCGGTCATGCGATCGTCGCGCATCGCGACGTGCCGACCATCTCGTTCACCGGCGGCACGAGCACGGGTGCGACGATCGCGTCGACCGCGGCGCCGATGTTCAAGAAGCTCTCGCTCGAACTCGGCGGCAAGAACGCGACGATCGTGTGCGAGGACGCGGACCTCGATCGCTCGATGGAGACGATCGTGCGCAGCGCGTTCCAGAACCAGGGCGAAATCTGCCTCTGCGGATCGCGCATCCTGGTGCATCGCTCGATCCTCGCGAAGTTCTGCGAACGGTTCATCGACTCCGCGCGCTCGCTCAAGGTCGGCGATCCCCAATTGCCCGACACCGACATGGGCGCGATCGTGAGTCGGCAGCACCTCGAGAAGATCGAGAGCTACGTCGCGCTCGCAAAGGTCGAGGGCGGCAAGATCGCGCTCGGCGGCGGGCGCGTGCGCGGCCTGCCGGCGCGCTGTCGCGAAGGCTGGTTCCACGAGCCGACCGTCGTCGTCGGACTCGCGCCGGACTGCCGCGTCGCCACCGAAGAGATCTTCGGGCCGGTCGTGTCGGTCCACGGCTTCGATTCGCACGGCGAAGCGGTGCAGATCGCGAACGGCACGCGCTACGGACTGGCGTGCAGCATCTGGACGCGCGATCTCGAACGCGCGCATCGGATGGCCGCGAAGATCGACGCGGGCGTCGTGTGGATCAACACGTGGATGCTGCGCGACCTGCGCACGCCGTTCGGCGGCATGAAGCACTCGGGCGTCGGCCGCGAAGGCGGCACGGAGGCGCTGCGATTCTTCACCGAGGCGAAGAACGTGTGCGTCGGGCTGGCGCCGTGATGGCGTCGCGGAACCTCACCGACCCGACACGAGATAGAACCGCGCGACGATCGCCTGGAACGTCGAGCCGTCCTCGCGTTCGAACTCGTACGTTCCTTCCATCGTGCCCCACGGCGTCGTGAGCGGGCAGAACGACGAGTACTCGAATCGTTCGCCGGGCGCGATGTCCGGCGTCTGTCCGACGACGCCGGGACCGTGCACGTCGTGGCGCTCGCCGTTCGCGTCGACGATCTCCCAATGGCGCGTCACGAGCTTCGCGCGACGATCGCCCTCGTTCGCGATCGTGATGTCGTAGGAGAAGACGAACTTGTTCGACGACGGATCGGACTGCGCGGACAGATACATGGGAGCGGCCGTGACGCGAATGCCTTCGGTCAGCGCTTCGGATCCATGTGAGCTGCGAGCCGCCTTCGTGGTCATGACGCGGCGATCGTACCGAATCGACGTCACTGATTCTCGCCGAGCAACATGCGCAGCGCCTTTTCCGGATCGGGCTCTTTCATCAGCCGTTCGCCGACGAGCGCGATGTTGACGCCGTGCTCGCGCAGCTTGCGCAGATCTTCGCGCGTGCCGATACCCGACTCGCTCACGAGCACGTCGCGATTCTCGACGAGCTCGACGAGGCGGAACGTGTGCGCCAGGCTCGTCGTCATCGTGGCGAGGTCGCGGTTGTTGATGCCGAGCAGCGAATAGCTCTCGTGCGGAAACCCGATGTGATCCTTGACCTTCAGCAGGTTCTCGACCGAGTGCACCTCGACGAGCGTCGTGAGTCCGAGCTCCGTCGCGAGGATCTGGTAGTCGATGATCTGACCTTCAGACAGCACTTCGGCGATGAGGAGAATCGCATCCGCGCCGGCCGCGCGCGACTCCCACACCTGATACGCGTCCACGATGAAGTCCTTGCGCAGGACCGGCAACGGCATCGCGTCTTTGATCAGGTGGATGTACTCGAGCTTGCCGCCGAAGTCAGCCTCGTCGGTGAGACACGAAATCGCCGCTGCTCCGGCCCGGTGATACCCTTTCGCGATGGCCACGGGGTCGAAGTCGGCACGAAGCACACCCGCCGACGGGCTCTTGCTCTTGACCTCGGCGATGACCCGCGTGTTCTCGCGGTCGTGTGGATCGACGAGGGCGCGGAAGAAGTTCCGCGGACGACCGAGTTCGGATATGCGCTCCTTGAGCATCTCGACCGGCACTCGTTCGCGCGCGAGCGCGACTTCCTCGCGCTTGCGTGCGACGATGCGATCGAGGATCGAGGCCATGACGAGACTCCTCGGCGGGGCGCCGGTGACGAGCGTGCTTGCCGCGCTCGCGGCGGGGGCGTGTTCCGCCGCGGCGAGCTCGGAGAGTATCGCGACGGTTCGCGATGCGGGCGAGACCGCGGCCTCCGAGCCGACGGTCGCGGCATCCGGCGGACTCGCGACCGCCGTTGTTCTGTGCGGGTACGCCGTCGCGGCGGCGCTGGTCGTCGCGATCCTGCGTCGTCGTCGCGCGTTCTCGCTCGCGCCGGGGGTCGTTCCGGTCGAGCGCGTCGTGCCGCTCTTGGCGATCGCGTTCTTCGCCATCCTCGTCGGTCAGATGCTGGGCAATACGTTCGCGCTGCGGCTCTTCGCGACGCCGGACTCCGGCAGCCCGCTCGAGGCGCGGGCGATCGGCATGCTGGGCGGCTACGCGATCCAGTTGCCGATCGCCGCCGCGCTTGGCCTCGTGCTGACGCCGAGCGTCGACGCGCGCCGCGGTCCGCGGCTCGTTCTCGCGGGCGTCATCGCGATCGTCTGCATCTGGCCGTTCGTGCAACTGGCGTCGATGCTCGCCGGAATGGTGCAGCAAGCGCTCACGCGAGCCGCGCCACCGGAACTGGGACACGACACGCTGACGCAGCTCGCAAGCGCCCCGCGCGACGCGTGGGCGGGCGTCGTCATCCTCTGCGTCGTCGCGCTGGCGCCGGCGATCGAAGAGGTCTCCTACCGGGGCGCGCTGCAGGGCGCCATGCGCGGCGTCGGCATGTCGGCCAGCGCCGCCATCGCGCTGACGAGCGTGGTCTTCGTGGTGATGCACCTGCCGGCGATTCCGACGGACGGCTTGGCCGCGGCGGTGAGCGGGCTCCTCGTCCTCTCGCTCGGCCTCGGAATCGTGCGCGAGCGCTCGCGGGCGCTCGTGCCCTGCATCGTCGCGCACGCGCTCTTCAACGTCGCGAATCTGATGCTCACGTGGTTGATCGCTACAGTGCCCGCTTCATGACCGGGCACCGCGTCGATCGTTCGGACAAGCCGCGCATCCTCACCGGCGACACGCCGACGGGCATGCTGCACTTGGGGCACTGGGTCGGCAGCGTGAAGCGGCGCGTCGAGCTTCAGCACTCGCACGACTGCTTCTTCATCATCGCGAACCTGCACGCGTACACGACGCGCGTCGACAAGAGCGCGCAGATCAAGTCCGACTGCATCGAGATCGTCCGCGACTACCTCGCGATGGGCATCGATCCCGACCAGGCGACGATCTTCCTGCAAAGCGAAATCCCCGCGATCTCCGAACTCACGTTCCTGTTCGCGATGCTCCTGCCGTTCAATCGCGTGATGCGCAATCCCACGCTGAAGGACGAGATCAAGGTGAAGGGGCTCGGCGAGAACTACTCGTTTGGGTTCCCGCTGTACGCCGTCGGGCAGACCGCGGACATCCTCGCGTTCCGCCCGGTCGGCGTCCCCGTCGGCGAGGACCAGGTTCCGCATCTCGAGCTCACGCGCGAAGTCGCGCGGCGCTTCAACCAGGTCTTCTGCGGCGTCAGCGATCAGGCCGAGGACGACGACCACGTGAGGCTTGGCGGCGCGTTGCCGATTCCGCACGCCGACGTCGGCGTCGTCGGTCGGCTCGTGGGCATCGACGGCGTCAACAAGATGTCGAAATCGCTGAACAACGCGATCTTCATCAGCGACTCGGCGAGTGAAGTCGAGAAGAAGGTGAAGAAGATCTTCACCGGCCGCCAGAGCGCGACCGAGCCCGGCGACGTGAACAACGCGCTCTTCCAGTACGTCGAGATCTTCTTCGAGGACCGCGATCGCGTCGCGGAACTCAAGTGCCGTTACGCGGCAGGCGACAACATTGGCGACGGTCACGTCAAGGTCGAGTTGGCAGCCGAGATCAACAAGCTGCTCGAACCGATGCGCCAGCGCCGCAAGAAGTTCGAGGGCCGCGAGGATCTCCTCCTCGACATCCTGAAGCGAGGCTCGCAGAAGGCGAACGACGTCGCGGAAGAGACGCTGGCGCTCGTCAAGGAAAGGGCGAACCTGCTGACGTTCCCGCGCAGCCTGCGGTATCGCGGCTGATTCGTGCGACCGAAGGCGGCGCCCGCGGACAGTGGGGGCGTCGAAGTCCGTCGTGCCTCACGTCTTCGTCTCCCCCAAGCCTTGGCTTGGGGGAGATGCCGAGCGCAGCGAAGCAGAGGGGGCGTCGGACGAACCACCCCTCAGTCATCGCTGCGCGATGACAGCTCCCCGCCAGCGGGGAGCCGAAGAGGTGTGCACGGGCGCTGCATCTTCGTCTCCCCCAAGCCGCGCCGCGGCTTGGGGGAGATGCCGAGCGCAGCGAGGCAGAGGGGGCGTCGGTCGCGAGCCACCCCTCAGTCATCGCTGCGCGATGACAACTCCCCGCGAGCGGGGAGCCGAAGACGTGCGCGCTGGCGCTCCGTCTTCGTCTCCCCCAAGCCTTGGCTTGGGGGAGATGCTTCGCGCAGCGAAGCAGAGGGGGGCGTCGGGCGCGAACCACCCCTCAGTCATCGCTGCGCGCTGACACCTCCCCGCCAGCGGGGAGCCGAAGACATGCGCGCTAGCGCACCGTCTTCGTCTCCCCCAAGCCGCGCCGCGGCTTGGGGGAGATACCGAGCGCAGCGAGGCAGAGGGGGTGTCGGGCGCGACGTCGGACCTCCACGAAAGCCGGAGCAACTGGCTTCCACTTTCTCCGGGATTCCCGTCGCGACTCGCGATGCGATTCCGTATCACCGAAGGGCGGCGAGTCGCCACGGACGGGGTGCCATCATGAAGAACAGTCGTTTGGGTCGCGGACATCGCGGCCAATTTGCCATCGGAACCGTCATGCTCGCAGCGGCCGCGTTGGCGGCTTACCCGTCGGCGTCCGCGCCCGTGACGACGTGGACCGCCCCTACGGGCGGCTCATGGCACGACCCCGCGAACTGGTCGGCGGGGGTGCCGACGACCGGCGACACCGCCGTCTTGCCGACGCTCGTCAGCGGCCCGTATGAGATCAGCGTCGCGAGCGACTCGGCGTTCAAATCGCTCGTCGTCAACGGCGACGTGACGCTCGCCGGCCAAGGCACGATCACCACGAGCGACGGCACCGACGTCGGCGTCGGCGCGTCGACGCATGGATCGTTGACGCTCGAAGGTGTGGACCTCCACGCGGGCAGCCTGTTCCGTGTCGGCTTCGACGGCGGCGTCGGCGAGCTGATGCTGAACGGTTCGTCGAGCGACGTGGTCGCGAATCTCGTCTTCATCGGGCTCACCGGCACCGCGACCACGGAGATCGAGCCGACGAACTCGCTCACCGGCGCATACACGGCGTTCGGATTGACCAGCACGCTGAAACTCCTGGTCGCGCCGGGCATGCAACCGGTGCTTGCGGCGGGCCAGACGACGCTCGGCGGCGCACTCGAGGTGACGTTCACACCCAATTTTCCGTTGCCGATCCTCGCTGGGATTCCGCTCGCGGCTCCGGGTTCGATCTACTCGGGCGCGTTCTCCAGCATCACATCGCCTGAAGCCTACGGACAGCACGTGCCTGTTCAACAGTTCGGCATGATCGTCGGCCCGTTTGATCCGATCATCGGGATGACGATCGAGCCGATCGCGCCGTCCGCGTACGTGGGCTTCGCAGAGTCGTTAGCTGCGAGAATCACGCGGCTCTCCGGTGCGACATCATCGATCTGTTGCAGCGGAAGCGCCAGCGCGAGTGCGCTCACTACGTGGTCCATCGAGCCGGCCGAGCTCGCGGTCATCGAAGAGGACTACAACGCCCGCCGCTTGCGCGGACTCGCGCCCGGTGATATCACGCTGACGCTCTCGTACCCGCAGTACGGCGCGACGCTCACGACGACGAAGCCGATGGTGGTGCTCGCGAACACCGGCCCGGTCATTGAAGCCGTCGATGTTGGCCCGAACGGTGAGGAGCCTGATGGCGCGGTCTGGGGCGGCTACGGGCAGACCGCGGGGACGACGACCGTGCGCTCTTCCGCTGACGGTCGCTTCGTCGCCTTTGCCGACGATTCGACGACCTTTGCAGCATTTGATCCGTCGCCGGACCTCTCGGATGTCTTCGTCAAGGATCGCTCGACCGGGGGCATCGAGATGGTGAGCGCCGCCGCGCTTTCACCCGGAGTCCCAGCGTCGAGCGGCGACGTGGATATCTCCGCCGACGGGCGCTATGTGACGTTCGCCGTCTTCCCGTGGCCGCAGGGTTCCGGCGTCGTTCAACTGTGGCTCTCCGACCGACAGAACGGCACGACGACGCTCATCTCGCGGACACCGTCGGGGGCGCCAGGCAACGGCGATTCGTATCAAGGCCGCATCAGCGCCGACGGAAGCGTCGTCGTCTTCACGTCCGCCGCCGCCGATCTCGTCGCGCGGGACACCAATGGCAAGGCCGACGTGTTCGCGTACGACCTAGCGTCGGGCGCAATCTCGCGCGTGAGCGTCGCTGCGGACGGGGCGCAGTTTGAAGGAGCCTCGGCGTCGCCGGCAGTGTCCGGCGACGGGCGCTTCGTCGCGTTCCAATCCGTCGGCGATTTCGGGTCGGGGAGTGCGTACCAGATCGTGGTCAAGGATCGCGTCACCGGCAGAACCGAGCTTGCGAGCGTGTCGTCGAGCGGCGCCCTCGGCAACGGCTTGAGCTCAAGTCCGGCGATCGACGGATCGGGTCAAGTTGTCGCGTTCCGAACGACCTCGACGAATCTCGGCGCGTCCGTCGGGGGCTACAAGTTGTTCGCACGCGATCGCGTCAGCGGAACAACGACGCTGGTGTACCCGCTGGTCCCACCGCCGCTGTATCCGTCGACGTGTGCGAACAGCGTGCAGAATCCATGCATCAGCGCCGATGGTCGCTTCGTCGCGTTCGAGGCATACAAGGCGTACAGACTGGGCGCCCACGACTACTTTGGTTGCTCCATCGTGCGGTTCGACCGCTCGACGGGACAATCCGAGTTCGCGGCCGTGACCCCGTGGCAAACGGCGGTGCCGGGGTACGTCTCCACGCCAGCGCTTAGCGCCAACGGTGGCACGGCGTTCTTCGTCGCCAAGCCAGAGACGATGTTGCCGTACGGTGAGGACGTGAAGTCGATCCTCTTCGCCCGCACGTTCGGCGCAGCGAACTCGCCCGATCTCGACGGCGACGGCTTCGTCGGACCGCGGGACCTCGGCATCCTGCTCGGCGCGTGGGGTTCGTCGGGCCCGGGAGACCTCGACGCGGACGGTATCGTCGGTCCGACCGACATCGCCGTGTTGTTAGGCAGTTGGAGCTGAGCGGCGCGAGCGTCCGCTTCACCTGCCGCACGCTTCGCCGTCGACGTACCACTTCAGCGTCCCCGCGATCGGGCGAATGCCCTTGATGGGCAACGCATGAAAGTTGTCGCTGCCGTGGGCGACGCGGACGAGCGTCGGCGCCTTCGACGCACCGCAGACCAGCACGCCGACGAAGCGCGCGGCGTTGATGAGCGGGTATGTCATCGTCACGCGATCCGGCGGCGTCACGCGCGGGCCGGTGCACTTGCGCACGAGGCGCACCGACTCATCGAGCGCTTCGTGGTGCGGGAAGAGGCTCGCGGTATGGCCGTCGTCGCCCATGCCGAGCAGCACGTAGTCGAGTCGATCCTGGCCCTTCTCACGCCAGCCCAGGTGCTCGCGCAATTCCGCTTCGTAGGTGACGTCGGCGTCGTCGCGCGTCGCGACGATCGGGTGCACCTGCTCGCGCGGAATGCCCGAGTGGTCGACGATGATCTCGCGGATGTGCTCGAAGTTGCTCTTCGGATGGTCGAAGGGCACGCATCGCTCGTCGACGATCCAGAGATGCGTGCGGCTCCACGGCAGCGCGCGATAGTTCGGGTCGTACATGAGCCGTTCGTACAACGGCATCGGCGTCGATCCGCCGGACAGCGCGATGTGGAAGTCGCCGAACGTGCGCACGCAGTTGAGCGCGTGAATGAGGAGATCAGCGGCGAGCTTGTCGAAGACGTCGTCCCTGGTCGATGCCGCGACGACCTCGCCGGGCAACTGCGGCGCGATCGGAGCGTCGTCGAGGTCGTATCCCTCGGGCGTCATATGTGCATCATGGCAGACGACGCGGCGGAGCGCGCAGGCGCCATCTCGGATCGGTCGGCGTTCGTTTCAGCCGTTGTGCCATGCGCGCCCGTCGCGAGCCAGCAGCTCGTCCGCGCACGCCGGGCCCCATGATCCGCAGGCGTAGTTGGCGGCGATGTTCTTTCGCAGCGGTTTGGAGCGCTCGTCGAGGAACGGCATGACCGCGTTCCACGCGCCTTCGACCTCGACGCGGTGCTTGAAGAGCGTCTGGTCACCGCGCATCGCGTCGATGATGAGCGGCCCGTACGCTTCGACGGCCGGAACGTTGAAGTGCTTCTCGTAGTCGACGTCCATCGCGAGCGAGTCGACGCGCAGGCCCGAGCCCGGCACCTTGCACTCGAAACGCAGGCTGAATTCGCCGCGCGGGGCGATGCCGATGATCATCCGATTCGGCGGCCGCGGTCCGTCGCGCATCACCGACTCGACGTTGCGGAAAAGGTTCGCGGCCGGCGGCTTGAACTGCACGACGACCTCGGTCACCTTCGACTTCATCTTCTTGCCGCTGCGGATGTAGAACGGCGTGCCCGCCCAGCGCCAGTTGTCGAAGCGCACCTTGATCGCCGCGTAGGTCTCGGTCGTCGAGCCCGGCGCGACGTCGGGAGTCTGGTGATACGCGGGCTCCTTGCCGTCCGACGCGTACTGACCCAGCGCGCCGTACAGCGCGATCTCGTCGGACGATGGAATCGAGATCGCGTCGATGACCTTGATCTTCTCCGCCTGCACCGCCTTGGGTGCGTAGCTCGTGGGCGGCTCCATCGCCACGAACGCGAGGATCTGGAACAGGTGCGACTGGATCATGTCGCGAATCGCGCCGGTCTGGTCGTAGAACGCGATGCGCTGGCCGACGCCGACGGTCTCGGCGGCGGTGATCTGCACGTGGTCGACGTACTGCCAGTTCCACAACGGTTCGAAGATCGTGTTGGCGAAGCGGAAAACGAGCAGGCTCTGCACGACTTCCTTGCCGAGGTAGTGATCGATGCGATAGATCGACTCCTCCTCGAACGCGCGGCCGAGCGCGCGATTCAGGCTCGCGGCGCTGATCGCGTCGTGACCGAACGGCTTCTCCACAATGATGCGCTGCCAAGAGCGCGATTCGGGATCGACGCTGCACCAGCGCTTGCCTTCGGTCACGAGGCCCGCGGCGTCGATCTCGCGCACGATTGGTTCGTAGAGACTCTCCGCGACGGACATGAAGAAGAGCAGGTTGCCGTTGGTGCAACTCGTCGTGCCCAGTTCGTCAAGACGCGCGCGGAGCGCCGGATAGCAGTCGGGCTTGGCCGCGTCGCCGGCGAAGTAGTGGATGCGCTGCGCGAGTTCCTTCCACGCGACCGTGTCGAACTCCTTCACCGCGCCGCGTACCCACGGCTCAAGTTCGGTGCGCCATTGGTCGTCGGACTTCTGCGAGCGGCTGACGCCAAGGATGCGGGTGCTCGGATGAAGCGTGCCGGCCTTGGCCATCTCGTACATCGCAGGGATGAGCTTGCGCGACGTGAGATCGCCCGAGGCGCCCAGGATGACGAGGATGCACGGATCAGCGATGGCCATGGATCAAGGCTACTTCGGCCCGCGAGGGCAGTCTGCTTCAACGCGAGGGCGGAGATCGGGGCAAGGCATGCAGCGCGGAGACGCGGAGACCGCGGAGCCAGCGCGGAGAAATTCTGGAGTCCAAGGCAACGCCCATCATCGCAGTGCCTCGAACTCTGCATTGCCCTCCGCGCTCTCTCCGCGCTGAATGGCTTCCTCCGCGTGCCCTCCGACTCTCCGGCCTCCGTGTTGAATCAGAAGCGACGAATGGCGCGGTCTCACGGCCGCGGATGATGCTTGCGCACGACCTCGCGCAGCGCCGAGCGGTCGACGTGCGTGTAGATCTGCGTGGTCGCGATGTCGGCGTGCCCTAACAACTCCTGCACCACGCGCAGGTCGGCGCCGCCACGCACCAGATGCGTCGCAAACGAATGCCGCAACGTGTGCGGATGAACGTCGCGCAGTTGGGCGATGCGTGCGTACTTCTTCACGATCTGCCACACGGCGACGCGCTCGAGCGGACGTCCGCTGAAGGAGAGCAGCAGTCGGTACTCGTCGCGACGATCGTTCCAGCGAGCCAGGTGCGGCCGACACTCCGCGAGATACTGCCGCACGAGATCCTGCGCCGGCGTGCCGATCGGAACCACGCGCTGCTTCGAGCCTTTGCCGTTCACGATCAGCATGCAGAGCGTGTCGTTGTAGTCGTTGACCTTGATCGCGCCCACTTCGCTCGCCCGCAGCCCCGCGGCCCACATCAGTTCGAGCATTGCCCGATCGCGCAGCCAGAGTTCGCCGTGCTCCGGCGAGGGCGCCGTCACCAGCGCCTTCATCTGCGCCGGCGACAGTACGCCGGGCACGCGGCGCCAGCGCGTCGGGCGCTCGATCAGCCGCGACGGGTCGGTCGCGACCTTCCGGTTTGCGTAGAGGTAGCGGAAGTAGACCCGCAGCGCCGCCAGATGCCGGGCGATCGTCGTTGGCTCGAGTCCGCGCTCGCGATGCATGCGCTGCAGATGTTCGCTGAGCGATTGCATCGAGACGTGCTGCGGCGCGGAGATGCCGCGCGGGGCGAGGTCATCGGCGAAGCGACGGAGATCGCGGGCGTACGCTTCGAGCGTCGCCGGCGCGAGGCCCGCTTCCACGCGAAGGAAGCCGAGGAACTCACGAAATGACGGCGCGAACCCGGAGCGGTCGTCCATGGAGCGAGAGGGCGGTAAGCGACGTGGGTGATGCCGTGGCGGCGGAGTCGACGCCGGCTCGCAGGTCGGCGGTCCGGAGCTGACCGAAGTGGGCGCACGAGTGGTAGCGGTCGCAGCAGACCGCGTAGAACTCGTCGAGACGGTCGACACGGAACCGCGCCTCGCAGCGGGCATCGCCGCGCTCGAGATACGGACACTCCATCGTCTTCCGTCTAATCATCGCGCACTCGCGGGGGCGTCGGGGCGTTCGTGCATCGGCGAGCCGCGTGTCGCGGGGCGAGAAATCGAGCGCGATCGTCGCCGCGCAGTCCGTGCCGCAGGCGCAGCCGGTGCGCTGCGCCGGCGAGGTCGAACGAGCGCGCGGAGCCGAGCGATCGCCGTGACCCCCGGTTTTGCCGCTGTGCGGCGTCCAATCGCCCGACGCCGATCGCGGGCACGCGACTTGCCTTGTGGTCGCGTCCGCCGTCATGGCAAGGAGTGCCGATGCGGAACGACCGCTTCACCGTCGACCTTCCACACGATCCCGATCGTCTGCACGCGCTGGTCATGGATGCATGGCGCGGCAGCCAGTCCCGACCCGAGACCGCCGCGCCGCTCGATGGAGCGGACGACCTCGGTGCGCGGATCGCGCGGTTCGCTCGACTCGCGACGGCGCGTCACTTGGCGCTCCGCGTGAACGGCGTCGAACGGAGGATCCCGTGAACTACGGCTCGCATCTGGCGACCGGTGGCGTGCTCGCCGCGATGCGGCGCATGGACGTCATCGCCAACAACCTCTCGAACTCGACGACGACGGGGTACAAGCCCGACTTTGTCATCGCCCGCGAGCGTCCGGCCGAGCGCGTCGAAGGTCGCTCGCCGTTCGCTGATCCGACCGCGCCGCCGCAGGAAGTCCTCGAGAAACTCGGCGGCGGCCTGCGATTCGAGCACGACCGCATCGACCTTCGCGACGGGCCGGTCGAGCGCACGGGCAATCAGACCGATCTGGCGCTGCGCGGCGACGGCTTCTTCGTCCTCGAGACGAAGGGCGGCACCCGCGGCCGACGGAACGCGCCGGTCGAAGTGACGCGCTCCGGCGCGACGACCGTCGACAAGGACGGAACGCTGCGCAGCGCCGACAACGGACGCGCGTACCTCGCCGAGAACGGCCGGCCGCTGGTGATCGATCCCACGCTTGATTTCCTCGTCGACGGCGCGGGCCGCGTCTACCAGGAGGGTGAAGAGGTTGCGCGGCTGCGCGTCGTGCGCCCGACGAATCCCACCTCGCTCGAGAAGGTCGGCGGCAACGTGTTGCGCATCAACGGTCAGAGTGAACGCGTGCCGGAGACGGACTTCAGCGTGCAACAGATGGCGCTCGAGGAGAGCGCGGCCGATCCGGTCGAATCGATGGTCGAACTCTCGCGGCAGGCGCGCCTCATGGAAGCGAACCTCCGAATGATCCAGTACCAGGACAACCTGACAGGACAGGCGATCTCAGGCTTCTCGCGCACGGCGTAAGGCGTCGACGATTCGGAGGAAACACCCATGAGCTATCTCGCCCTCAACACCGCCGCGACCGGACTCAGCGCGCTGAGCTTCAACCTCGACGTCATCGCGAACAACCTCGCGAACGTCAACACCGTGGGCTTCAAGCGGAGTCGCGCCAACTTCGAAGACCTGTACTACGTGCAGCTCGCGCAGCCGAATCTGCCCCAAGACACCATCAACAGCTACCCGACCGGCCTGTCGGTCGGCACGGGCGTCAAGGTGTCGGGCACGGAGCTCGACATGCGGCAGGGGCCCGCCGAACAGACCGGACTGCCGCTCGACGTGATGATCCAGGGCGAGGGCTTCTTCATCCTCGACACACCCGACAGCATCGGTGGCGGCGTCGCGTACACCCGCGCCGGCAACTTCGCGCTCAACGCCGACGGCGACGTCGTCCTGGCGAACTCGCCCGGCTATCGCCTGGCCGAACCGAACATCACGATTCCCGCCGACGCCACGGCCATCACGATCGGAACCGACGGCACGGTGAGCGCGCTGCTCGCCGGCGCCACCGAGCCGGAAGACATCGGGCAGATCCAGCTCGCCAAGTTCATCAACCCGGCGGGCCTGATGTCGATGGGCGGCAACATCTACGTGAAGACGGTCGCAAGCGGCGACGCGCTCATCGGCAATCCGCAGGAAGACGGCCGCGGCCAGCTCGTGCAGGGCTTCCTCGAACAGTCGAACACCGAACCGGTCACCGAACTCGTGGGCCTCATCCGCACGCAGCGCGCGTTCGAAATGAACAGCCAAGTGATCCAAGCGACGAACGAGACGCTCCAGCAGGTGAACACGCTGCGTCGCTTCTGAGTTAGCTAAAGCCTGAGTCACGGAGGACTCCGTCATGCGCTCCACCACGATCCTTGCATCCATCGTCGCCACCTGGCTCGCCGCGACCTGCGCCGCGGACTCGGTCGTCCTGAAGAAGTCGGCGCGTCTCGAACCGGAAGCCACCACGGTGAAGCTCGCCGACATCGCGTATCTCGACGGCGACGAGGCCACGCGCTTCGGCAGTCTCGAGATCGGCCAGCTCGGCGCCGAAGGCAACGCCATCATCGAACTCGAGACGGTGCGCGCGAAGCTGTCTGCGGCGGGCGCGAAGCTGGCGATTGTGGACCTGAGCGGCAAGGCGGTCACCGTGCGGGGTTCGACCGTCGGAAAGCCGGTCGCGATGAAGGGGCTGTCGGTCGACGGGAACTCGATTCCGCGGGTCGCACCGGCTGCGCCGACGGCGGGCGAGTCGCGTCCGCGCGCCGAGTTCCTGGCGGCCGACGCGCTCGGGACAACGACGCCGCGCGGGCTGATCGCCCGCATGCTGAGCGACGTGCACGCTGCGAAGGCCGCGCGCTTGCGCCTCGAGATCACCGGCGCCGACGAGGCCATCCTCGACTCGACCGGGCCACACCGATTCGAGATCGTGCCGCTCACGTCGCTCTCGGTCGATCACGTGCGGATTCGGCTCGTCGAACGGGCTGGAGACGGCGTGGTGGCGCGACACGAGCTCAGCGTCACGCCGCTCCTTGAGGCCACCGTGGCTACGGCGACCAAGGAAGTGCGCCGAGGTCGAGCGCTCGACGGCACCGTGAAGGTCGAGACGGCGTGGGTCGCACCGAGCGAGTTCGACAGCCTCGTGGCCGCTGACGTGCTGAAGGACGCGACGGCCGCCGATCACGTCGCGCCGGGCGAACGCATCGATCAGTCGAAGGTCCGCAAGGCCGTCGAGATCAAGAAGAACGACAAGGTCGTCGTGCGCCGCGAGGTGGGCCTGGTGGCGATCGAGCTCGCGGCGATTGCCGACGAGGACGGCGGACTCGGAGACGTCATCCACTTCCGAGCCGTCGATCGCAAGGACCGCAAGGCACAGAAGACATTCACCGCGCGGGTGACCGGTCCAGGTCGGGCGACCGTGTCCGACGACGCCTGACAGCCTGCTCATCAGCAAAGGAGCCTTCGTTGCACCGCATCGCAATCGTCGCCGCGCTCACGCTCTCCGCCGTCGCCGACGCCGCCGACCCGGCGGCGCAACCAACCGCCGCGCCCGCGAGTCCAGTGCGAGTCGCGCTGCCGCGATCGAATCAGGGCGCTCCGGCGCCAGGGCCGTCGAGCACACCGTCGAAGCCGCTGGCGGTCGTCGCACTCGAGTCGGCGCCGGCGCCGAACGGCGCGGCGCCAAACGTTGGACCACAGGCCGGCAGCCTGCTTGCCGTGCCCGATCCGCAGCCTCGCGCGTTCCATCAGCACGACCTCATCACGATCCAGGTGGTCGAGTCGAGCAACTCGACGACGCACGGCAAGAACAAGACCGAAAAGAAGTACGACCTCGACGCCGCGGTGAAGGAGTTCTGGAACTTCAACGTCGACCTCCTCGGCGTCGACGCGACGTACAACGGCGGCCAGCTCCCATCGGCGGCGATCGGCGTCAAGAAGAAGTTCGACACGAAGGGCGACATCGAGCGCAAGGACTCGCTGACCGCACGCGTCACCGCGGAAGTGGTGGAAGTACGGCCCAACGGCGTGCTCGTGCTCGAGGCGTACCGGCACATCCGCAACGACGACGAGGAACAGACGATTCGGCTCGCCGGCGAATGCAGGCCCGAGGACGTCGACGCCACGAACACGGTGCAGAGCCAGCGATTGGCGAACGCGACGGTCGAGAAGCTCACGAAGGGACAAGTGACCGACTCGAGCGCGAAGGGCATCCTCGCGCAGATCCTCGACACCGTGTTCGCGTTCTGAGTCGACGCGCGACCGCGATCGACCACCATCGCTCTTCGCTACGCTGCCGCCTTCATGCGATCGAACGTCGGCGGGATACTCGCGCTGGTCGAGCGCGTCGGAAATCGGCTGCCCGATCCGGCGACGCTCTTCGCGATCGGCTGCGCCGTGGTGCTCGTGGCGTCGGCCATCGCCTCGGGCGCGGGCTGGTCGGTGGCGCATCCGACGCAAACCGGCACGTCGGTCCAGGCGACCAACCTGCTGTCGAGCGACGGACTGCGCTGGATCTGGCTGAATGCGGTGAAGAACTTCATCGAGTTCAAGCCGCTTGGCGTCGTGCTCGTCGCGATGCTCGGGATCGGCGTCGCTGAGCGCTCGGGCCTCTTCGGCGCGATCCTGAAACTGCTCGTCCTCGCGACGCCGCAGCGGCTGCTCACGCCCGCAGTGGTGTTCGCCGGCGTGATGAGTAGCGCCGCTGCCGACGCCGGCTACGTGATCCTGCCGCCGCTCGCTGCCGCGGTCTTTGCGAAAGCTGGCCGCGCGCCACTCGCGGGCCTGGCCGCGGTGACCTTCGGCATCGCGGGCGGTTTCAGCGCGAACCTGTTGCTCACCAGTCTCGATCCGCTGCTGCAAGGCATCACGCTCCAGGCGGCGCGGCTCATCGATCCAAACGCGGTGGTGCGCGTCGACTGCAACTGGTACTTCATGATCGCCTCGACGTTCATGCTCACCTTGCTCGGCTGGTGCGTGAACGCGTGGATGATCGAACCGCGATTCAGCGGCGCCGTCGTGCAGGCGCAGGTCGCGCGTGCCGGCTACGAGGGAGCCGCCGCCGAAGGGCTCGATGCCTCCGAGCGCCGCGGAATCGTCGCCGCCGCGATCGCCGCGATGATTGTGCTCGGCGTCGTCGCCGCATCGATCGCGCTGCCCGGCTGGCCGCTCTACGGCGAGGCCGAAGTGGCGCCCGGCCGCGTCGGACCGGTGTGGGCCGAGGCGCTGGTGCCGATCCTCTTCGTCGGATTCCTCGTTCCGGGCATCGCGTACGGCATCGCCGCGGGCACGGTGCGCAGCGATCGCGACGTGTCGCGGAGCATGACCGAGACGATGGCCGCGATGGGCAGCTATCTCGTGCTCGCGTTCTTCGCCGGGCAGTTCGTGAAGTGGCTCGAGAAGTCGAATCTCGGCCTGATGATCGCGGTCGAGGGCATCGACGTACTCAAGCCGCTTGAAGGTTCCGAGCCCGTGCTCCTCCCGGCGATCGTGGTCCTGGTCGCGTGCGTGAATCTGGTGATGAGTAGCGCGAGCGCGAAGTGGCTGGCGATCGCACCGGTGCTCGTGCCGCTCGGCATGGGACTCGGCATCTCGCCGGAGTTGATGCAGGCGACGTATCGCGTCGGCGACTCAGTCACCAATCCGATCGCGCCGCTCAACGTCTACTTGCCGATCGTGCTTCTCGCGATCCGGCGTTACGCGCCCGAGGCCGGACTGGGAACGATCATCGCGCTCCTGCTGCCGTACTCGATCGCCGCGCTGCTCACGTGGACGGCGTTCCTTGTCGCGTGGGTGGAGCTGGGGATTCCGTTGGGGCCGGGGTGAGCGCGTATCAGGCGAACCAGCGTCGCCCGAGCCAGAGCGACACGCTCACCAGCGCGACCAGGACCGGCACTTCGACGAGCGGCCCGATCACGGTCGCGAACGCCGTTCCCGACGTGATGCCGAAGACCGAGATCGCCACGGCGATGGCCAGCTCGAAGTTGTTGCCGCTGGCGGTGAACGCGAGCGTGGCGCAGCGCGGATAGTCGGCTCCGGCACGCTGCGCCATGGAGAACGACGCGAAGAACATGATCACGAAGTAGAGCACCAGCGGCACGGCGATGCGGAGGATGTCCCACGGCATCGCGACGATCCGATCGCCCTTCAGGCTGAACATCACGACGATCGTGAAGAGGAGCGCGACCAGCGTGATCGGTGCGATGCGGGGAATGAAGCGCGTCGAGTACCACGCCTCGCCCTTGAGGGGCCGGAGCACGAGTCGCGTGAGCAGGCCGCCGAAGAACGGAATGCCGAGGTACACGAGCACGCTTTGGAAGATGCTCGCCATGCTGACGTCGACCGCCACGCCTTTCAGCCCGACGATCGGGGGCAGCCAGGTCATGAAGAACCACGCGTACGCGCCGAAGAAAAGCACCTGAAAGATGCTGTTGAACGCGACGAGACCTGCGGCGTACTCGGCGCTCCCCTTCGCGAGATCGTTCCAGACGAGCACCATCGCGATGCAGCGGGCGAGGCCGACCATCACGAGGCCGAGCATGTACTCCGGGCGATCGTGCAGGAAGGCCGCCGCGAGCGCGAACATGAGGACCGGCCCGACGATCCAGTTCTGCACGAGCGAGATGGCGAGGATCTTCCAGTCGCGGAAGATGGCCGGAAGTTCCTCATAGCGCACCTTCGCCAGCGGCGGGTACATCATGAGGATGAGACCGACGGCGATCGGGATGTTCGTCGTGCCCAAGGTGACGCGGTCGATCGCGTCGCGCATCGACGGCACGAGCCGTCCCAGGGCGACGCCGAACGCCATCGCCAGGAAGATCCAGAGCGTCAGGTAGCGGTCGAGGAACGACAGCCGCCCGCCTCGGCGCGGCCCGCACGATGTGCTGTCGCCATCGGCACGCGCGATCTGTTCGCCGGCGGTCATCGGGCGACAGCTCGGCGCGCGGTCACGTCGAGGCTGGTGATGTAGTCGCTGGGCTTCGTGCCCGCGGGGAGATTCGCGACGATGCGCCGATAGAGCGGATCCTCCCAGTTCATCATCGCGTCGATGTACTGCGGCTTCGACGTGAGGACGATGTCGCCGAGGCCCGCTGCGGCGGCCATGCGACGCGTCTCCTCGACGAGCACGGCGCCGGCCACGCAGCCGACGAGCGCCTCGACGTCGTGTAGAACCGTCGCGGGCAGCGGCTGGAGCAGCGCGAGGTCGGAGACCGCGACGCGCCCGCCGGGCTTGAGCACGCGCGAGATCTCGCGCCACACCGCCGGCTTGTCGGGCGAGAGGTTGATGACGCAGTTGGAGATGACGACGTCGACGCTGGCGTCGGCGAGCGGGAGATGTTCGATCTCTCCCAGCCGAAACTCGACGTTGTCGAGACCGGAGCGCTCGCGGTACATCGCGAGGTTCTGCCGCGCCTTCGTCAGCATCTCGGCGGTCATGTCGACGCCGATGATTCGTCCTGCGGGGCCGACCTTCGGACCGGCAACGAAGCAGTCGAATCCTCCGCCGGACCCGAGGTCGAGCACGACCTCGCCCGGCGCCAGCGATGCGATCGCCGTGGGGTTGCCGCACGAAAGCCCCATGTTCGCGCCTTGCGGCGTCGCCGAGAGTTCCTCCTGCGAGTAGCCGATCGCGGCCGCGAGCTGTTCGGGCGTGAAGGTCGCCGGGCCGCAGCATCCGCCGCCGCCGCAGCATCCGCCGGACGCCGCGGTCGACTTCGCCGCCGACCATGTTCCCGCCTCGGCGATCTTCGCGTACCCGGCGCGAACCTGCGCGTGCACGTCGCTCGGAGCGGGCTCGTTCGTCGATGCGGAAGCGGGTTGGCAGCAGTCGTCGGAACAGCAGGAGCGCCGGGTGTGCCGTGGGTCAGAAGTCATGAGTGGAGTTCCTTGGTCTGGGGTGAGAACTGGCGCAGCGATGCAGGGAGCGATTCGATGAACCGCCGGATCTCGTCGCGAACGCGCCGATAGTGGGGAAGCGCTTCGGCGACGTCGCGCGCGTCGCGAGCGAGCCGCGGCGGATCGTCGAAGCCGACATGCACGATCGTGGCGCCGCCCCGAAACACCGGACACGCCTCGCGAGCCGAGTCGCAGACGGTCACCACGAAGTCGAACGGGATGTGCGCGAGGTCGTCGATGTGCTTGGACGTCTGCCGAGAGATGTCGACGCCCGCTTCGCCCATCGCGCGCACGGCGAGCGGGTTGAGCGTCGTCGGATGTGTGCCCGCCGAATACGGATCGATCGAGGTGCCGCGAAGCTCGCGTGCCCAACCTTCAGCCATCTGGCTGCGGCAGGAGTTGCCGGTGCAGAGGAAGAGCACTCGGATCCGACCCGTCTCGGATGGCGCTCCGTCACTTGGCACAGCAGCGGCCTCCGACGGAATCCGGGCAGTACGACTCGATGGCATCGGCGAGGTCGCGGAGCGCGACGGCGAGCTCGTGGAACCGCACGCGGTAGTGGACGCTCCGGCCGATCTTCGACGACTCGAGCACACCAGCTCGGGCCATGAGCGCGAGGTGCCGTGACACGACGGAGAAGTCGACCGAACAGCACTCGGCGACTTCGGTCACGGAGCACGGCCTGCCGCACTTGGCGAGGCACGCGATCAGCTTCGACCGCGTCGGATCGCACAACGCCTTGAAGAACTGCGGGTCGAGCAGGTCGTCGATCGGCCCGCAGCACCTGGCCGCCTGCTTCGGCGTGCGCGGCCTTCGCTTGCTTACTTGCGTCATGATGCAAGTGTAACTTGCGACGCCGGTCGGTCAATCGTCGTTTACGGCTTCAGCACCGCGCGAAGGCGCGACTGCGCCTCGTCGCCCGCGATGATCGCCGCCGAAATCTCCGCGGCACGGTCCAGCACGTCGTCTTCGACGCTGCCGTCGAGCTCGTTGAGCCATCGCTTCGTCGCCGCGAGGGCCTTCGGGCCGCCGGTGAGGAGACGCTTGGCGAGCGTGGCGGTCGCAGACTCGAGTTGCGCCAGCGGCACGAGATGTGTCGCGAGCCCTGCGTTGAATCCGGCCTCGCCGGTCATCGTGCCGCCGGCGAGCAGCATCGCCCGCGCGCGGCCGGCGCCCAGCTTGCGGACGAGCCACGGCGCGACGACCGCCGGACAGATGCCGAGGTCGACTTCGGGATATCCCACCTTCGCCTCCGGATGCGTGAGCGCGAAGTCGCACACCACCATGAGACCGCAGCCGCCGCCGACCGCTGCGCCTTGCACGCGGGCGATCGTGGGAATCGGAAGGCGCCGGATCGTTCGCGTGACGCGGCTGAGTTCACGCAGCATCTCGCCCATCGCGACCGGATCGTCGGCGACGGCCTTCAGGTCCATGCCCGCGCAGAACACCGGGCCCGCGCCGCCGATGACCAGCACGCGCGCTGCTGGTTCGTTCGCCGCGCGCTGCACCGCGTCGCGCATCGCGCGGATGAGCGCGAGCGACAGCGCGTTGCGGGCCTCCGGCCGATTCATGGTGAGCGAGGCGATGCCGTCGACGAGTTCGAAGGTGACGAGATCGGTAGCCATGCGTGTGTGGGATGGTGGCGTTATCGAGCGAACGGTGACCGTCAGGCCGAGCGCTTGCGCGATTCCCAGAATGCGCGGAGCATGCGCACGCATTCGTCGCCGTCGCACAGATCGGCCGAGCCTTCCATGGTGCGCTGAAACGGATCGTTGAGGTTGCTGCCGTCGAGTTCGTTGAGCCACGCTTTCGTCGCGGCGAGGGCCTTCGGTCCTTTCGTCGCAAGGCGCGAGCACAGGCGTTCGACGAGCGCGGGAAGCGACTCCGCGTCGTCGGAACAGTGCGTTGCGAGGCCGATCGCGAGCGCGCGGCGCCCGTCGACGAGGTCACCCGAGAGCGTGAGCGCCCGGGCGGCGCCGCCGACCGCCTGCATGAGGGTCGGTAGGCTCACCGCCGGCGAGACGCCGATGCGATGCACCGGATAGCCAAGCTGCGCGTCGCTCGCGACGCACACGAAGTCGCATGCCGAGAGCATCGCGCAGCCGCCGGCGAGCGCCGCGCCCTGCACTTCGGCGACGACCACTTGGCGCAGCCGGCGCAGCTTGCGGTTGACGATGCTGAGACGACGGATGAAGAGCGCGAGCGTCCCCGGCCGCTCGACGCACGCGCCAAGATCGAAGCCGGCGCAGAACGCGCTGCCGGCGCCGCGCAGGCGCAGGGCGACGCTGTTTTCATGGTGCGCCACGCCGTCGATCGCCGCCTCGAGGCACGTGAACATGTCGCCCGACAGCGCGTTGCGGCGGTCGGGATCGTTCAGCGTGATGGTGGCGACGGGCGCGGCAAAGTCGACGACGACAAGCGACACGAGACCAGTGTACGGCGATCAGAATCCCCACTTGGCGAAGAGCTTCGTGTTGTCCTCGTGCTGCGCCGCGCGCTCGGCTGCGCCGCGCTCGTCCGCGAGCTCGTCGTGCTCAACGAGGCTTCCCGGGCACGGCCGCACTTCGAGCTTCGCCTCGTGCCACACGCGCAGCGAGAAGTCCGGGTCCGCGCCGTACATGCGGAATCGCTCGTCGTAGTAGCCGAGACGATGGGCGAGGTCGCGGCGCACCAGGCCGAAGTTCGCGTAGCACAGGCCGCGCACGTGGAGCGCGCGGAACCAGCGACCGTCGAGCTGCACCTGCCAATAGACGTTGCGCTCGACGGGCGTGTCGTGCAGGAAGGCCGCTTGGCCGACGCGCTCGTGGCAGGGCGCTTCAAGGAAGCGAATCGCATTCTCAATCGAGTGCGGCAGCAGGCGGCAATCGTCGTTCAGTTGCAGCAGCCAATGCCCGCGTGCGGCGCGAAAGCCGGCGTTCGCCGCCCGAACAAAGCCCAATCGGCCGCGCTGCGTGACGACGCGAACCGCGCGTCCGCGCAGCACCTCCGCCGTCGCCTGATCGTCGTCGGCGGTCACGCAGATGACTTCGTGCGGACACTGCACCGTCGCCGAGATCGAGTCGAGGCATCCGCGCAGCGGCCCCGGGCGGCCGCAGGTCGGGACGACGATCGAGACGAGCGGATCTTCCGGCATCGGACGCTTCGTCGGCAGGATGCTGGGGCGGCGCGCAAACTTTGGAGCGGACGCCTGCGCCGAGTCGATCGCCGTTGCGGCGGATTCCGCGGCGCGGCGACCGCGTGCGCCGAGGTCGCGGGTCCAAGCGGCCGCGGCGGAAGCGAGTTCGAATCGGCGTGAGCACCGCAGCAACCATCACGATTCCCGCGGATCTCCTGGCCGGACTCGACCGCGGCGACGAGACGGCGATCGAGCGCGCGATGGGCGATCTCGCCCGCGGCGTCGCACCGGCGGTGCTGCTCGCGCTCGTGAAGTCGCTGCTGCGCGTCGGACTTCCGGCGCTCGCGTCGGAGTTGCTCGGCACCGTCGGACGTCCGCTGCTCGCGGAGCCGAGTCTCGCCGCGCTGGCGTCGCGCATCGCGGGCATTCCGGGCGAGCGCGTCGCGCTTGAGGAACAGCGGACGAACGCAACGCGCAACCTCGAGGCGCTCGCTCGCGTCGGAGCGCGCGTGCCCGCTGCGGCGATCGCGCTCGTCGAGTCGTCGCGCATCGACGTCCTCGTCGACGCGAAACGGAGGCTCCACGCGGTCGTGCGCGACGCGGCCACTGGCATGCGCTTGGTCGCCCCGCTGCGGTTCGGGCTTTCCGCCGACGAGCGCGAGCGTTTGAAGAACGGATTTCCGCCGACGTTCGCACTCGCCGGCCTTCCGGCGCCGCACGTCTGCGACGCTCTCGCAGAACTTCACGCGGGACAGCCGCTCCCGCTGAAGTGCATTGCGTTCGAGAACGATCCGCTCGCCATCGCCGCGTGGCTGCGCTGTGGCGACAGCCGTGCGGCCATCGAAAGCCGTCGCCTCGAGTGCCGCTTCGGCGACGACGGTCCCGACGCGTATCTCGCGTCGATGCTCGATCGCACCGACATTCCGCCGATTGCGGCGTGCGTCGTGCTGCGCCCCGACGCGCCGTTGCGGTCGGCGGCGGTCGCACTGGTGCGGGCCTCGGCGGACCGTTGGAGTGCGGAGTGGACGCGACTCTGCGGCGTGGCGCGCGAGCGCTATCGCGGCCGCGACGCGTCGTATTGGCTGCCGCGATTCCGCGCCGCGCTCGCGGGCGAAGCGCCGTTGCGCATCGTCGGCCGCGTCGGTCGTCACACCAAAGTGGTGCGGCACATGGTGCGGGACATGCTCGCCGCGCTCGAGGCGTCGGGACATTTCGTGACGCTTCTGACCGAACCCGACGACGACATGCCGCTCGTCGAGGACGTGGCGTATTTCGCCCGCGAGGACGCGGATCTCGCGATCATGGTGAATCACCTGCGGACGCATCCGCGTCCGGCGGTTCCGGTCGAGCTGCCGTTCGTCGCGTGGATGCAGGACGCGATCGCCGCGGCGCAGACCAAGGAAGCCGGTCGCGCGCAGGGACCGATGGATCTCTTGGTGACGCAGAGCCCGGGCTACTGGGAGGCGTGCTTTGACTATCCACGCGACCAGTCGATCGCCGCGCCGAACGTCACGTCGTGGGCGATGTTTGGCACCGTCGGCGATTCGCCGCGGCGCCGCGGCGGGCCCGACGTCGTGTACGTCGGACACGGCTGGGAGGACGTCGACGCGGTCAACGCGGCGCACGCACAGTCGCCGACGGCGCGCGCGGTGCTCGACGAGGTCTCCGCTGCGTTTCGCGCCCGCCTCGCGGCCGGAGATCCGCCGAACGGGTTCGAGCGCATGCGCATCGTCGCGACCGCCGTGCGGCGCCACGGGGTCGCGCTGGGCGACTTGGGACAGCGCCTGTTCTGGGCCGCGGGCACCGCGTTCGATCGCATGTTTCGCCACCAGGCGCTCGAATGGGTCGCGCGGTGGGCGAGCGATCGCGGGAAGACCTTCGTCATCCACGGCGACGGATGGCATCGCCATCCGCGCTTCGCGCCGTTCGCACGCGGCGAAATCGAGAACGGAACTCCGCTCGCGGAGCTGTGCCGCGACGCCGGGGCGGTCATCCACATGAACGGCACGGCGTCGCTGCACCATCGCCTGCTCGACGGCGTGGCCGCCGGCGGATGCGTGCTGACGCGGCGGAACGTTGCGGACGAACTGCCGCGATTCCATCGCGAGCTCGGTTCAATCGTGCGCGAGCAGGGAATCAAGTCGTGGCGCGACGCGATCCAACGGAGCGCGTCGGACGAGCGAGTTCGCAGCGCGCTCGAAGGCATCGAGCGCTGCCTCGGCTGCGCCATCGCGCCGACGGGCGACCCGCGCCGCGATGCCGATCTCGAAGTGATCCGCGCGACCGCCTTCTGGCCCGCGGAGACGCTCGACGACGACGGCATGCTGCGACAACTCTCGGGCGAGCACGGCATCATGCCGCCGCACGGCGCGGCGGATATCGCAGGATTCGCCGCATCGCAGTTCGGGACGGAGGCCGAGCTGCATCGCCTTCTCGATGCGGTGACCGGCAGCGACGCGGCCCGCGACGCGATTCGGCTGCCGATGCGCGAGCACGTGCGTCGGCACTGCACGATGGAGTCGCTGGCCCGCGCGATCCTCGAGCGCATGACGGAGATGCTGGAGCGGGCGAGCACATGAGCGCGCTGCGGCTCCTCAATCTCGGATGCGGTCGGCGCAGGCATCCGGCGTGGACCAATGCCGACCTCGTGCCCGATTCGCCCGAGGTGCTGCAGGTCGATCTTCGGTGTCCGCTTCCGTTCCTCGACGGCGAGTTCGACGCGGTGTATTCGTCGCATGCGCTCGAGCATCTCGCGCCCGACGCGGGACGCCGCGTGATCGTGGAGATGCACCGCGTGTTGCGACCCGGCGGCGTGGTCCGCGTCGTCGTGCCCGATCTCGAAGGCATCTGCCGCGCGTATCTCGCGCAGCTCGACGCAATGGATCGCGGCGACGCCAGCGCGATCGACCGACACGCGTGGATGACGATCGAACTCGTCGACCAGCTCGCGCGGGTCCGCAAGGGCGGGCTGATGCTCCGCTGGTGGCAGCGGGAGCCCGTGCCCGCGGAGCCGTTCGTCATCGAGCGACTCGGCGCCGAAGCGTCGGACGCCATCGCGCACATTCGTCGGCGTCGCCAGGAGCTCGGGCGACCGCCGCTCCACGCGACCAACTGGGACGACGTCGGCGACGCGCCGGCCGACGATCAACTGGCGTTTCTTGCCAGCGGCGAGTCGCACCGATGGATGTACGACCGACTGTCGCTCGGGGCGCTCCTCGAACGCTGCGGCTTTGAGCGTGTGATGCGCACGTCGGCGCAGGAGTCGCGCATTCCGCAGTGGGGCGAATTCGCCCTCGACCTCGACGACCGCGGCCGAGCCCGGAAGCCCGACAGCCTCTTCATGGAGGCCATCCGGCCCGGGGCGTAGCGGTCCGCCGCTGCCGACGCGTCCGTCGCGAGCGCGGCCGAAAATCGCGGTTCCAGCCGGAAATTCGCCGATACATCGCGTTGCGGTCGACCTTGTGCGCCGACCGCAACGCATGCCCGTCGCCTCGCCACACGTGACCGACCGTCTCGCCCGGGCCCACGCGCTCCATCGCGCGGGCGATCATCGCGCGGCGCTCGCGATCCTGGCCGAGGCCAAGGCCGAAGGCCCGGGCGCCGTCGGCGTCGACGCGCTGCGAGCGCGATGCTTCGACGCGCTCGGCGATCGCGCGAGCGCAGAGCAGGCGCGGCGCGAAGAAGCGCGCTGGGCCGATCCCGCGGACGCGCCGCCATCGACGCCGGTGCCCGTCGACGTCGCGGACGACGACGCATGGTTCGCGCTCGCGCGGGCCGCGGTCGCGCCGTACACGATGCTCTCCGAGCGCCGACTGCGATCGTTGCATGACCTCGCGCGGCGCGTCTTGGTGGAACGGCTCGGCGGCGACTTCGTCGAATGCGGCGTCGCCGCAGGCGGATCCGCGGCGCTCCTGGCCGGTTGCGTGCGCCGCTATGGGAGCGGGCAACACGTGTGGTGCTTCGACACGTTCACCGGCATGCCCGCCCCGAGCGAGCTGGACACCGATCGACGCGGTGTTGCCGCGATCGACTCCGGCTGGGGCGCGGGCACGTGCTCGGCGCCGGAACGATGCGTGCGCCAGGCCGCGGAGTTGTTCGACGCGGCTGATCGCCTGCTCGTCCGGCCCGGCCTGTTTCAGGACACGCTCGTGAAGTCGGCGCCGCGCATCGGGCGCATCGCCCTGCTGCACCTCGACGGCGACTGGTACGAGTCCACGAAGGTCTGCTTCGAGGCGCTGTGGGATCGCGTCGCGCCGGGCGGCGCCGTGCAGATCGACGACTACGGTCATTGGGAGGGTTGCCGTCGCGCGACCGACGAGTTCCTCGCCAAGCGAGGCATCGGCGCGACGATGGAGAGGATCGACTACACGGGGGTTTCGCTACGCAAACCAGTGGAGCACACGCGATGAATGTCGTCGGAATCGCCACCAACGATCTTCGCGGCGGCGCCGCTCGGGCTGCGTATCGCCTGCACACGGGACTGTGCGATGCGGGCATCAGCGCGACGATGCTCGTGCGCTGGAAGCAGTCCCACGACGCGAGCGTCACCCAGCTTCCGGAGTCGTGGTTCGGAGCGGAACTCCTCGAGCGCGAACGGAACGTGCGCCAGCGCTGGGTGCGCGAGAACCGCACGACCGTGACCGACACGCTCTTCTCGCTGGGCAGCCCGTCCGTGCAGGTTGCGGCGCATCCGGCGGTGCAGAGCGCCGACATCATTCACCTGCATTGGGTCGCGAACTTCCTCGGTCCGTCGTCGTTCACCTCGCTCGCCCGACTCGGCAAGCCGATCGTGTGGACCTTGCACGACGAGTGGGGGTACACCGGAGGCTGCCACTACCGCGCCGGGTGTGAGCTGCATCGCGAACGGTGCACCGCGTGTCCGCAGCTTCGCGAGGATCCGCTCGGACTCGTGCCGTCGCTGTTCGACGAACGGCGCAGCGCGTGGCACGGCGCGCCGCTTACCGTCGTCGGACCGAGCGCGTGGATCGCGGCGCGGGCCGCCGAGAGCGCGATCCTCGGTGGAGCGCCGACGAAGGTCATCCCCTACGGCGTCGACACCGACGTCTTCAAACCAGCCTCCATCGACGATCGCAGCGCGTTCCGCGAGCGCTACGACATCGCCAACGAGGCGTTCGTCGTCGCGTTCGGCGTCGATCGGCTCGGTGAGCGTCGCAAGGGCTACGACCACCTGACGACCGCGCTCGAACTCGTCGCGCGGCGGTTGCCGAAGGCCGTGCTGCTGCGATTCGGTGAGGGCGGCGACGCCCGCGTGCCGTCCTTGCCCACGATCGACCTGGGCTCGATCAGCGACGATCGCACGCTCGCCCTCGCGTACTCGAGTGCGGACTGTTTCGTGCTGCCGGCGCTCGAGGACAACCTTCCCAACGGCGTGCTCGAGTCGATGGCATGCGGAACGCCGGTGATCGCCTACGCGACCGGCGGGATTCCCGAGATCGTCGAGCACGGCCGCACCGGCTTCCTCGTGCCGGCAGGCGACACGTCGCAACTTGGCGAGTCGATCGTGAGCGCGAGCAGCGCCGGCGAAAGGCTGAAGACGATGGGGCGCGAAGCCCGCGGGCGCATCGAGTCCGAGCACACGCTGGCGCGTCAGGCGGCGCGACACGTCGGCCTGTACGCCGGAATCTTGGCGCGCCGTCGTTCGGAGGCCGCCGCTTGACGCTTGCGGCGGACACCGCGGTTCGCGAGCGCCTGCTCGAGCAGGAGGTCCGAAACCTCCGCGCGGAAGTCGAACGCCTGCGAACCACGCTGGCGGAGCGGCGGGGCGAGTCGACCGCGCATCGCGCGGCGCCGCGCGTCGGTCCGTGCGTCCGCCAGCGACATCCGCTCCGCGGGAGCGACGCGGTGGTGTTCGTGGCGAACGTGATCACGCGCCCGAACATCGAGGTCGGCGACTACACGTACTTCAGCGGCGACGGCGATCCGAGCGACTTCGAACGCACGTGCGTTCTCCACCAGACGAGCGATCCGAACGATCGGCTGGTTATCGGCAAGTTCTGTTCGATCGCGCCCGGCGTTCGCTTCCTCATGAACGGCGCGAACCATCCCGACGCCGGCTCGACGTTCCCCTTCTGGATCTTCGGCCAGGGGTGGCATGAGCGGCGCGAGCCTCGCTTTCGCGGTCCGACCACGATCGGCAACGACGTGTGGATCGGTCTCGAGTCGCTCATCCTTCCGGGCGTGACGATCGGCGACGGCGTGGTGATCGGAGCTCGCGCCGTCGTGGCCCACGACGTGCCGCCGTACACGGTCGTCGCGGGCAATCCCGCGCGAGTGCTGCGACGTCGCTACGACGACGCGACGATCGCGAAGCTCCTCGCGATGCGCTGGTGGGACTGGGACGCGGAGCGCATCACGCGCAACCTCGCCGAGATCGTCGACGGGCGCTGGGACGACGTGACGTAGTTCGCATGGGCAGCCGCACGCCTCGACGCCGAAGAGAAGACCGCACGACATGCACGAACCAGCGAAGAAAATCCTGTCCGTCTCGCAGGCCTCCGAGGCGGTGCGGGCGGCGCGACTCGCGGGCGAGACCGTCGTCCAGTGCCACGGCTGCTTCGACATCGTGCATCCAGGGCACATCCGCCACCTGCGCCATGCTCGCTCGTTCGGCACGCGACTGCTGGTCACCGTGACCGGAGACGCAGTCATGGCGAAAGGCGAGGGACGTCCGCTGATCCCGCAGGAGTTGCGGGCGGAGAATCTCGCCGCGCTCGACTTCGTGGACTGGGTCGCGGTGAACGACGAACCGACTGCCGCGGAGTTGCTCGAGCACACGCGTCCCGACGTGTACGTCAAGGGAAAGGAATACGAGCGCAACGGCGATCCGCGCTTCCTGCTCGAGCGGCAGATCGTGGAACGGCACGGCGGCCGGGTGGTGTTCACGTCGGGCGACGTCGTGTTCTCGTCGACCGCGCTCATCGCGGCGCTCGAGGATCGCGCCGATCCGTTCCAGTCGCGCGTGCGCGGACTGTTGGCGCGTCACGGTCTCGAGTCGCAGGGCGTCGATCGATTGGTGGCCGGATTCCGCGGGCGTCGCGTGCTCGTGATCGGCGAGGTCGTCATCGATACCTACGTCCTCTGCGATCGCGCTGAGGTGGCCAGCGAGTCGGTGATGCTCTCGCTGCGGCCGATCGACCGTCGCAGTTTCGACGGCGGCGCCGCGATCGTGGCGCAGCACCTGGCCGCGCTCGGCGCGAGCCCGATTCTGGTGACCGCGCTGCCGCGCTCGCTCGACGCCGAGCGGATGCGCCGTCGACTCGGTGAACGCGGCGTCGACGTGCGCACGATCGAGAGCGACCGACCCGTCGTAGAGAAGCAGCGGTTCCTCGTCGGCGCGCAGAAGGTCATGCGGCTTGAGGTCGGTCAGCGACTCGAAGTGGACGCCGCACAGCGCGATCGTCTTCAGGAGCTCGCGGCGAGCGCCGCCGAAGGCTGCGACGCCGCCATCCTCACCGACTTCGGATTAGGCCTGTTGGGTCCGGGATCGATCGGACTGCTGTGTCGTGCGTTGCGGCCGCGCGTGCGCATCATGAGCGGCGACGTCAGCGGACGCCGTGCGAATCTGCTCGCCATGACCGAGATGGATCTCGTGTGTCCGAGCGAGAGCGAACTGCGCGACGCGCTGCAACTACCCGAGGACGGGCTCGCGGCGGTGACGTGGTCGCTGCTCGATCTGACCCGTTCGCGGGCCGCGATCGTGACGCTCGGTTCGGATGGCCTCATCGCCTTCGACCGACCCATCGGCCAGCACGACGGTCAGCGGTACACCGAGCGCGTCGCCGGCGAGCACGTGCCGAGCTTCGCGCCGTTCGCGGTCGATCAGCTCGGCTGCGGTGACGCGCTGCTGTCGGCGGCGACGCTCACGCTGGCCGCGGGCGGCTCGGTCGCGCAAGCCGCGATCGTTGGCAACGTCGCCGCGGCGGCCGAAGCGGCGCGACTCGGAAATCTGCCCATCGATGCTGCGGAGGTACGGCGAGGGTTCGCTCGGCTGGGCTCCGCGCAACTGGCCTATGGACTGGCGCCGTCGACGACGTTGACCGGCGCCGCGGCGGTGTAGACATGCTGAGCTTCGTCCTGCCAACACGGAATCGTTCAGCGGAGTTGGATCGCACGCTTGCTGCGCTCGGTGCGATCGAACCGCGCGTCGACGCCGAGGTGATCGTCGTCGACAACCACTCGGCCGCTCCGGTCACGGTGCCGGGGCGCCTGGCAAACGGCTGGCACGCGCTCACGCTGCGCCTGCGAAACAACGCCGGCGCAGCGGCCCGCAACGAAGGCGCCCGCATCGCGAGCGGCAAGTGGATCGTGATGCTCGACGACGACTCGTATCCGCTCGACCTCGGCGTGGTCGACGCCATCCACGACGCAGAACCGGACGTCGCCGCGATCGGGGCCGAGATCTCGCTGCTGAACGGCGGGCATGAAGCGGGAGGGCTTCCGGAGGTGATCGTCGGCTGCGGCGCCGCGATCCGCCGCGAGTCGTTCATGGCCGTCGGCGGCTACGACCCGTCGTTTCACTTCTACGTCGAGGAATACGACCTCTGCGCCAAGTTGATCCTTGCGGGCGATCGCGTCGTGCAAGATCGTCGCTTCCGCGTACGCCACGAGAAGAGCGCCACGGGTCGCGACATGAACCTCGTCCTCTCGCGCCTGGTGCGCAACAACGGTTGGATCGCCGCCCGCTACGCGCCGGACGACGAGCGCGAGGCCGCGCTCCGCGAGACCATCGAGCGATACGCCGTGATCGCGCGGCGCGAACAAGCGCTCGGCGGCTATGAGGCCGGACTCGCCGAGTTGCGGGCGACGCTCGACGCGCAGCCGCGCATCCCGATGAGCGACGCACGATGGGATCGCTTCGTCGGGCGCACCGCAGCCCGCGCCGGCCTGCGGCGCTCCGTCGATCGAATCGCTGGGCGACGCGTGGGCCTCGTCGCCGCGGGTAAGGGGTCGTCGACGATCGAGACGCTCGTCCGCGAGTTGGGCGGCACGATCGTGCCGGTCGACGACGCGTCGACGCTCGTGGTCGGAACGCTCTCCCCCGGCCCGATGCTCGATGCCGTCAGCGCTTGGTCCGACGACCCGCGCCCGCTCGTCGCCCCTTGGTCGCTCGCGCCCGAGATGTCTGCGCTTCGCCGCGCGGGCTGACGCGTGGCGTGGTCGCCGCGAGCGTCTCGAGGATCACGGCGACGCCGTGCACTTGGGCCTCGATCGGCATCGACGGCTGTCGTCCGTCGCGCCCGACTTGGCGCGGAAGTCGCGGGAGATGCACGAATCCGGTCGGGCGCCGCGGGGCGCGCGTCGCGGCATCGTGCAGCGCCGCGTACATCACCTCGTTGCAGAGGAAGCTCCCCGCCGAGAGCGAGAGGTCGCACGCGATGCCTTCTGCCGTGACCGCTTCGAGGAGGTCTCTGACCGGAAGTGCGCTGAAGTACGCGGCAGGTCCGCCGCGTACGACCGGCTGGTCGCGTACGACCGCGCCGGCGTTGTCGGCGATGCGATAGTCGCGGAGATTGACGGCGACGCGCTCGAGCGTGATGGCTGCAGCGCGCGACGACTCGCCGAGCATGATGACGGCGTCGGGCGATTCGGCGTCGATGGCCCGCAGCAATCGCCGCGTCGCGACGCCGCCGACCACCGGAAGGACGAGCGGAACCACGCTCGCGCCGTCGAGCGGTTCGTTGGCGAGCGCGGCGACGACTTCCGCCGACGGGTTCACGGAACTGCCGTCGAACGGCTCGAAGCCGGTGAGGAGGACGCGAAGGTGTGCGCGCTTGGACGCGGAACGCCGATGTCGAGGAACCACGAGCCGATTTGACTCGAAGGACTCGCGCGGGTCAAATCGAACCATGGACTCGGCAGCGTGCTCCGTCGTCGTGACCGTCGTGCCGTGGCGGCTGATCGGTGACGATCTCGCCGTCTGGTTAGAAGGGCCGGGGGACGGACCTCGCCGTTTGCCGACCAGCCGTTTGGGGGAGCGTGCGGACGAGCGCTCGACTGCAGCGGCGCTGGTCGCCGCATTGCCGTTCGCGCGGGACGTGGTGCGGTGCGAGCGGTTCGCGGCGTTCACCGATCCCGCACGGGTGCCTAACAACCGGGAGGTTGCCTTGGCGTCCTGGGCGGTGGTGCGGGCGGTCACCGCCCGGTCGACCGACGTCGCCGCGGTGGGCGGGTCGTGGTATCCCGACGCGTCCCTGCCCCCGCTCGCCGACGATCACGCGACGATCGTGGCCACGGCGAAGCGGGCGATGGCCGCCGAGATCCTGCACGACCCGGTGACGCGGCGGCTCCTCCCCCGACATCTCCTCCGCTCGAGCTTCGACGACTTCGGTCCGGCCTCGGAGACCGCCCGCCGGACACCGGTCCTCTTCGGCGTTTTGCCCGATCCGTTCCCGCTGTCGGCGATTCGGCGGTTCTACGAGCGACTGCTCGGCACCTCGATCGACCGGGGCAACTTCCGGCGGAAACTCGTGGAGCTGCGGCCGACCGGCATCGTGAAAGAGCTGCCGATCTTCCAGCGGGGGGTCCGCCATCGAGCCGCCCAGCTCTTCACGTTCGACCCCCGGGCGTGGGAGCGTTGGGCGACCGGCGAAGATTGATCGATCCGGTTGGAGTCGGCGGGGGCGTTTCACCGACGAACTCGGGACATGCCGCGCGAGGAGCACTACACGCTCCCGCACGCAAAAGTACGCGGAATCTTCTGCCTCGAAACCGACTGGACCGGCGTTGCCAAGGCACCGTCGGTGTTTTCGCTTCTGGGGCTGCTGCGGTCGTCGCCCCTGCGGATCCCGTCGATCCACCGCCATGTCGCGACGGAGGACAGCTTCCGCCACTACATCGAGAAATGGACGCAACGGCAGCACGGCGACTACCCGATTCTCTATCTCGCGCTGCACGGCGTCGAAGGTGAAGTGCAGTTCGGCGACCTGCGCCGCGCGGGCAACCACGTCACGTTGGGCGAGATCGAGGAGGTGCTCCGCGGCAAGTGTCGCGGTCGCGTCCTGCACTTCTCGTCGTGCCGCACGCTCATCACGCACGAGCGGCGCGTGCAGCGATTCCTCAAGGCGACCGGTGCGATCGCGGTGAGCGGCTACGGTCGCGACATCGATTGGATCCGCTCGGCGATCCTCGACCTCGCGTTGCTGGCGGCGATGCAGCAGAACGCGTTCACCGCCAGCGGGCTGCGCGCGGTGCGCGACCGCATCCTGCGGCGCTACGGCGCCGAAGCCCGCGCGCTGCGCTTCAAGATGATCGTGCGCTCAGGGCGCTGAGCCGCTCGCGCTCGGAGATTCCGCGTCGCGCTCGATCTCCGCGCGGCATGACTTCGGAATCTCGTACAACGAGAAGTGGCGGCCTTGACGTATGAGGATCGCGCCGTTCGGAAGCGACCCGAGTCGCATTGGTCCGCCTCCGCCCCGGAAACCGCCGTCGCGCGGCATGTCCGCGGGCGGCGGAAAGGGTCGCTCCGGCGGCGAGCGCAGCGGACGCGCGTCGCCCGGCTCGCGGGCCTCGCTGCGCGGCGGGCGCGGTCGGCGCTCGGGACCGCGATGGTCTCGAGATCCAGGCGGCGGCCCCATCGGCAGGTCACCGAACGCGCCGTCGGGCGGGCCGCTGGCGCGCTCATCGCGCGAACGATGCTCGACGAGCATGTAGAGCGACTCGTAGCGATCGAAGTCCTTGGCTTCGAGGCGCCCCATGCGCACCGCGGTGTTCATCGCGTAGCCGACCCACCACTCGAGCCCGTGGCGCGCGGCGACGACCGAGCGAAAGTCGAGCGCGAGTTCCTTGCGCCACGTGCGCAGCTCTTCGATGCCCTCGGCGGTGACGACTTCGGGCATGTGCAGCGGCCTCGCGCCAAAGGTGCTCGCGATCGTGCCCGCCATCAACGCGAGCGCCGCAACGGACGCGAGCGTCGTCCGCAGGTGTCGCCAGCGGCTCGTCTCAGGCGAAACGTTGGCGCAATACGCGAAGAGGAACGTCGCGACAAACGCGCACGGCGTGAATGCCATGAGTCCGACGCGCTCGCCGTATTGACCTGGGAAGAGCGGCGAAAGCAGCGTGATTGCCGTGAGCAGCATCCCGAGCGCGAACGCTCCGTCGGCGAGCGAGGCAGCCTTGGCATTCGGCTCGAGCGCCGCGCGACGACGGACGCGGCGCACGATCACGAACGACACTGAACCAAAGACCACAAGCAGGATCGGCGTCACCACGAACCATCGCGACGGCGCCCCCGGCCCGCGTGGTCCGAGCGGCGCCATCGGCGGTCCTGGCCCGCGCGATGCCCCGGAGTTCGCGCGGTTCCATTCGGCCCAGATCTTGGCCGGCGCGTTGAGGACGTCGTTCACCTTGCCCGGCGCCCAGACCTTCGCGACGAGCGCGGCCGCGAGCAGCACCGCGAGCAACGCCAGCGCGACGACCACGAATCGCCGCAACGTGGTTCCGCCTAGGAGCGCCCACGCGACGAGCATCGCGCCGCCGCCGATGGCCGCGCCTCCCGCAGTGCCGACATGCGTGCTCGCGGTGAGCGCGTAGAAGCACGCCGCGACGCTTCCCCGCGCGAGCGCGTCCGTTCGCGTCGAGGCGCTGAGCGCTCGCCACGTCGCGAGCCATGCGAAGGCCGACCACACGAGGGCGAGCGATTGTTTCTCGAAGTCGCCGACCATGTCGAGGATCGGGCGGCTGGCGATCGCAAGGAGCGCACACGCCGAGACGCCAAGGATCGCCCGCGGCGCGCCGCGGCTCCACGACCAGCCGACGAGGAAGACCGCGAGCGCCACGAAGGGTTGGCAGACGGCGTCGACGAGGCGCGAAACGAGCAGCGTGGAATCGTCGATCGAAGCGCCGCTGACGAACGTAACGAGCTTCGCGATGACGGCGTCGATCGCGAAGCGCAACGGCGCGTCGTCGTACGCGAGGCGGCCTTGCTCGATCAGCGTGCGCGACTGGTACGGGTAGTAGCCCGCATCGACGCCCGGCGGAATCGGCGTGTGGAAGAGGATCCACGCGCGGAACGCGATTGCCGCCGCGACGACGAGGAAACACGCGACGAGCCACATCGGGCTGCGAAGGAACGACCGAGCCGCGGCTGCGGCGGTGACGTTGTCCGTGTTCAGAGTGCCGTTCATGTGTCGCGACGCGATGGACTCAGATGCGGAAGTATCTGCCACGCCGCGCGGGTTCATCCCTTCGAACAAAGAAAAAGAAACCCGGCGCCAAGCCGGGTTTCTCGGGGCGCGTTCGAGGGAGGAACGCGCTGGTTCGCGATGCCGATCGCTACGCGCAGTTCCCCCATGCTCCGAGCACGATCGCGAGATCGGAGGCGGCGCTCCGATAGCGCCGCTCCTTCTTCCTCGCGAGCGCCATCGTGGCGATGGCATCGAGTCCAGCGTTCTGGATCTGGTTCACCGCGGAAATTCGCGGCGCCGGCTTGTGGCGCATCGTGCGCTGCAACTCGGCGGGCGAGGCGCTCGGATCGTGGGGCAGTCGTCCAGGCGTGAAGCTCGGAGAAACGGGAGATCCGTACAACCTGAACTGCGCCCCGCCGATGGGCACGAGGAAATTCCTCACTTGCCTGCGAAGCGCGGTGCCGGTCGACCCGTCGGCGGCATCGCCAGAGCGCCTTGAGCATCTGAAGGCAAGGGTTGCGCGGCGACCACAGCGTCGGGAAGACCTCGATCGGCTCGAAGCCCATGCGCCGGCAGAAGCCGCGGGTCTCTTCGTATTCGGGGCTGTGCGCCGACACGTCGAGCGTCTTCACCTGGAGATATCGCGGGCCGCGCTCGAGCACCCATCGCTCCACGTGCGCGCCTCGCACGCCGTCTCGACATGCTCTTTGATGGGGCCGTGGATGCGCGTCGCTGGCATCTTCGCCCATTGTGGCATCGATTACGGATCGCTTGTCCGGCACGCGCAGTGTCTGATCAACCGGAACGTAGTTTTCGTCCTTGCGGGTCTCGCGGCGCAATCGCCGACTCCGAACTCGTAAGCTGTTGCTCGCGCCGCCATGCGGCACAGGTCGTCTCATCCAAGGAGCTTCCGATGTCGATCGCTCGATGCGTCGTTGGGCTGGGGACTGCCGCTTTTCTCGCGCTCGCGCCCAGTGCGTTCGTTGGCACCGTCGCCGCCGATCCCCCCGCAACGCCAGCCCGGCTCGGGGCTCCGCCAAGGAACGACGCGCCGCTGCCGACCGATCCCGCGATCGTCACCGGGCAACTCGACAACGGCCTCCGCTACGTCGTGCAGCGCCACGCGGTGCCGCCGGGCCGGGCGGTGATGTGGATCCACATGCACACGGGCTCGCTGAACGAGACGGACCGGCAGCGCGGCATCGCCCACTACCTCGAGCACATGGCGTTCAACGGATCGAAGCGATTCGCGCCCGGCTCGCTGGTGCCGTTCTTCGAATCGCTCGGCATGACCTTCGGGCGCGACCAGAACGCCTTCACGAACTTCGACCAGACGACGTTCCAGCTCTCGCTGCCGAAGGCCGATGCCGACACGTTAGGCAAGGGCATGGGCTTCTTCGCCGACGTCGTCAACGACCTCTCGCTCCTGCCCAGCGAGATCGACAACGAGCGTCAGATCATCCTCGAGGAGCGACGCCGCGGTCTGTCGGGCCGGCAGCGCGTCCAGGACATGTTGAGCGAGCGGCTCGCGCCAGGATCGCTGTACGGCGTGCGTTCGCCGATCGGCACCGAGGAGACGATCAAGTCGGTCAACGAGAAGGACTTTCACGACTACTACGGCACGTGGTACGCGCCGTCGAACGCGACGCTCATCGTCGTCGCCGACGCCGATCCCGCCGACGTGATCAAGGTCATCAAGGAGCAGTTCGGCGGGCTGCCGAAGAAGGCGCGTCCGACGCCGCAGGCGCTGAACGTGAAGCCGTACGACAAGTCGTTTGCCGTCGTCGCGACCGATCCCGAAGTGCGCAGCGAAGACGTGCGCATCGTGCGCATCGAACCGGCGCGGCCGGCGACCACGACGATCGCCCAATACCGCGACGACCTCGTCGATCTGCTCGGCACCGCGGCCCTCAATCGGCGCCTGAGCGAGAAGGTCGCCGCCGGCAACACCAGCTATCAGAACGCCCGGGTTTCGACCTCGAACGACTCGAACGCGATCTACACGGTCGAAGTTTCGGGTCGGCCGTCGACAGGCAAGTGGAAGGAGGCGATCGAGGAGATCTCGCTCGAACTGCAGCGGGCCCGCGCCTTCGGGTTCACGCAGCGCGAACTCGACGAGGTGAACAAGGGACTCCTCGCCGGCGCGGAGCGGGCGGTCGAGACCGAGTCGACGGCGGCGGCGTCGGCGATCATCAGCCGCATCAACAACTACGTCTCGTCCGGCGAGCCGATCATGTCGGCGGAGCAACGGCTGGAACTCCTGAAGAAGACGCTTCCCACCATCACGCCCGCGGAAGTCAGCAGCCGATTCGCGCGAGAGTTTGATCCCAAGGCGGTCGCGTTCGTCGCCGTCTTGCGCTCCGGCGACAAGATTCCGACCGAGGCTGAACTGCTCGCGGTGGGCACGAAGGCGCTCGAGGTGAAGCCGACGCAGGAGCAGGAGGTCGCGCACGCCACGCAGCTCATGGCGCAAGCACCCGCGCCGGGCAAGGTCGCGGAAGGCGCTGAGCACGAGGCGACGCACGTGTGGTCGGGCTGGCTCGACAACAACGTGCGCGTCCACCACCGCTTCATGGACGAGCGGAAGAACGAGGTGAGCGTGCAGATCTCGCTCATCGGCGGCGAGATGCTCGAAGACGCGTCGAACCGGGGCATCACCTCCGCGGCGCAGCTCGCGTTCTCGCGGCCCGCGACGAAGCACCTCTCTTCGACGGACATCCGCGACCTCATGAACGGCAAGAAGGTCTCGGCCGGCGGCGGCGGATTCGCGCGCGGCGGCCGTGGCGGCGGCGGTCGCGGCGGTCGGGGCGGTGGCGGCGGCGGCGGCGACAGCATTTCGCTGTCGGTCTCCGGCAGCCCGGACGAACTCGAGACCGGATTCCAACTCGCGTATCTCCTCCTCACCGAGCCGAAGATCGAGCAAGCCGCATTCGATCAGTTCATCACCTCGACCCGCGAGGGCATCGAGGAATCGCTGACGAATCCGATGTCCGTCGGCGCCCGCACTTCGGCGAGCGCCATCTATCCGGACAACGACGTGCGTTTCCGTCCGCTCGAAGGCAGCGACCTGGATCGGCTGAAGCTCGACGCGGCGCAGGCCTGGCTGGAGAAGCTGCTGCGCGAGTCACCCATCGAGGTCACGATCGTCGGCGACATCGGCCGCGAGAAGGCGCTCGATCTCGCCGCGAAGTACCTCGGCGCCCTGCCGAAGCGCCAGCGCGTCGACCCGACGACGTACGAATCGCTCCGTCACGTGAAGCGGCCGTCGGGCGAGCGCGTCGTCGAGAAGTCGCTCGACACGCCGACCGAGCAGGCGTTCGTGTTCGTCGGCTTCTACGGTGCGGACGAATCGAACCGCGCGGACGCGCGAGCGCTCAACATGGCGGCGCGCATCCTCTCGATGCGCATGGTCAAGCAGGTGCGCGAGGAAGCGCAGCTCGTGTACAGCATCAGCGCTGGGTCTCGCGCAGCGTCGACGTATCCCGGCTTCGGCGTGTTCTCGGCGAGCGCGCCGACCGATCCCGCAAAGGTCCCGGCGCTCGTCTCGAAGTTGCGCTCGATGTACGACGAGTTCGCGAAGAGCGGCCCGACCGAGGAAGAGCTCGTCACCGCGAAGAAGCAGATGGACAACACCTTCTCCGAGCAGTTGAAGGAGCCGTCGTTCTGGGCCGGCCGACTGAATCAGATGACCTTCCGCGGCGCGAAGATCGACGACGTGCTGAGCGAGCCGGAGGCGTATCAGGCGATGACGTCGGCGCAGATTCAGGACGCGTTCAAGCGCTACTACACGAAGGACTCGACGATCGTCGTCGTCGTGAAGCCGGAAGCGTCGAAGGCGGCCGGCGCGACGGGCAGTTGAATCTCGTGAAAGGACTCGCGATGCATCGGATGATCGTGGCCGTCATGTTGCTGGGTGCGCTCGCGCTGTCGGCGCTCGCGCTCACTCCCGAGCCGCCGGCGGCTACGCCGCGCGTGCTCGTCTTCTCGAAGACCGCGGGTTTCCGCCACGCGTCGATTCCTGACGGCATCGCGGCGATTCGCGAACTCGGCAAGGACGGTGGCGTCACGCTGTTCGAGGTCGATGCCACCGAGGACGCCGCGTCGTTCACCGACGACAACCTGAAGAAGTACGCCGCGGTCGTGTGGCTTTCGACGACCGGTGACGTGCTGGACGCGGGGCAACAGGCTGCGTTCGAGCGCTACATCAAGAGCGGCCACGGATACGTCGGAGTGCACGCGGCGTCGGACACGGAGTACGACTGGCCGTGGTACGCGAAGCTCGTCGGCGCGTACTTCAAGGGACACCCCGACATCCAGAAGGCCACGATCAAGGTCGAGGACCGCAATCATCCGTCCACGTCGATGCTGCCCGAGCGCTGGGAGCGCACCGACGAGTGGTACTCGTTCCGCGAGAATCCGCGCATGCAGGTGCATGTGCTCGCGTCGCTCGACGAGACGACCTACAAGCCGGCGGCGCTGGCGATGGGGGATCACCCGGTCGCGTGGTATCACGAGTACGACGGCGGCCGGGCCTGGTACACCGCGCTCGGGCACACCGTCGAGTCGTACAGCGAACCGCTGTTCAGGCAGCATTTGCTCGGCGGGATCACGTGGGCGGCGAAGCTCGGTCCGGCGCCGGGAAGCGCTCCGGCGACCGCGACGAAGCCCTGACGCTCGGCCCGCGCGCGATCCAAAAACCAGCGACGGACCGTCCCTCCGGCGGTCCGTCGACTGGCGTTCCCTTTCCGTCGCGAACACCATCGGATCCGGTGCGGGGCGAGTCCATCGCGAACTCGCGACTTCACGCGCCGGGCGCCGTACAGATCGTGCGGTCCGCCTGATCCGCGCGACGCGCGACGTCGGACCGCGACTCTCAGACGTACCAGCGCATCGTCACGCGATCGAACGCGCACGACGCGGCGACGCGGCCGCTGCGGGACGAGCGGAGCGGAACGACGACCGTTCCGTCCTCGACTCGAAGATCGCGCGGGCGAACGACGCAGCCGTTGACGAACACGCCGACGAGCCCGAGAAGCACCGAGTCTTGCGGCCGAGGCAATGGGGCATCGGCGTCGATCATCCGCGCGACCGCGCTCGCAAACGTGTCACCGACAAATCGCCGGGCCTGTGGCGCGCTGCGGAATTGTCCCCACGCGGCGCGGCCGTGGCCGCACTGCACGAGTGTGGCGGCGCGCAACTCGGCGTCGAGCGGCGGACGGCCGCTTGAGAGCGAGGCTTCGAGCGCGGCCGCATCCGCGGCGTCGACGGGTCCGTCGATCGCGGCGAGCGTCAGGCGTCGATCGCGGCATCGCGCCAACTCGGCGATGAGCGGCGCGTCGACCCGCAGGCTGCGCGACAACCCATGCTGGGCGAAGTACGCCGCGAGCGCGGGGGAGAGACGTTCGTTTCTGCCGGAGAGGCAACGGAGCGCGTCGAGGAGGAGCACCGATGACGCAAGCGTGAGTCCGGTGCGGAACGCGCGGACGGCGCTGGCGATCGATACGCCGTGCAATTCGACGGTCGGGAATCCGTCGGCGTCGTCGATCGGATCCTGGCGCCAGCGAGCGCGAAACGGCGCGGCTCGCGCGAGCTCCAGTTGGTTCGTTGCCGTGGCGCGTTGCGCGCCATTGGGACGGCGCTCCATGACATGCTCCTCGTCGGCCTCTCTTCGAGACCGCGAACATGGCGTCATGGCGCGGCCCTTCTTCAGGCCGCGGGTCTCATCGGTCGATCGCGACGCGGTGTTGAACCCGACTTCGGGCGCCGACTCCGTACGATGCGGTCATGCCGTTTGACGCGCTCGGCCTGCACCCCATCGTCCGACGTGGCATCGAGATGCTCGGATTCGCCGAGCCGACGCCGATCCAGGCCGCGCTTGTTCCCGCGGTGATCGACGGCAAGGACGCGGTCGGCCTCGCGCCGACCGGCACGGGAAAGACTTTGGCGTATGTGCTGCCCATCGCGCATCGCCTGCTGGCGGATCCGCCGCCGTTGCTTCGAGGTCCGAAGAAACGCGGAGGAAAGGCGGCGAAACGAGTCGATCCGCGAACGCGGCTTCGGGCGATCGTGCTGTGTCCGACCCGCGAACTCGCGCAGCAGGTGGCGAAGGACGCACGGGCGCTGCTGCGGGGTTCGCTGCTGCGCACCGGCGCCGTTTGGGGCAAGGCGCCGATCGGACCGCAGCGCGAGCTGCTCGAAACGGGCATCGATTTCCTGGCCGGTACGCCCGGGCGGGTCCGTGAACTGCTTGAGGTCGAGGCCTTGTCGCTCGCGCACGTTCGCCACGTCGTCGTCGACGAAGCCGACCGCATGCTCGACCTCGGCTTCGCGCCGCAGGTCGAGGCAATTCTCGAGCGGGCGCCGCCGGATCGGCAGACGCTCTTCATGAGCGCGACCTTCCCGCCGATGCTCGAGGAGTTGAAGTCGCGCTTCCTTCGCGACCCCGTGAGGATCGAGTCGGGCGAACATTCGCGTCCGGCGTCGCACGTCGCCCAGACGCTGTACGAGGTCGAGGACGCCTACAAGACCGCACTGGTGCTCGCGCTGGTCACCGGCGAAAAGCGCCGCGGCGTCCTGGTCTTCACTCGCACGCGGCGACGGGCCGGATGGGTGGCGCAGGCGCTCCGAAGCCACGGTGTTTCGACGGGTCTCCTGCATGGCGATCGCTCGCAGCCGCAGCGCGAGCAGGCGCTCGCGGAGTTCGCGGCCGGACGAACAGCGGCGCTGGTCGCGACCGACATCGCGGCCCGTGGCCTGCACATTCCTGCCATCCGAACCGTCATCAACTACGACGTGCCGCTCTGGCCCGAGGAGTACGTGCATCGCGTCGGCCGCGCCGGGCACGGCGGCGGCTTCGGCGAGAGCTTCACGTTCGTCACCTCCGAGGCGGATGAGGTGTCGCGATGGAAGCGCATCGCGAAGATCGCGCACGTCGATCTCGCCGCGACGTCGCTGCCCGACGTCGGCGAGTGGATGAGACCGGAGGATCGCGAACGGTTCCGCCGCGACACGGAGCGCGTCGTGCGCCGCAAGCAGGCGAAAGCCGATCGAGACCAGGAGCGGAGCATCGACGCCAAGCTTGAGGCCGAGCGCGACGCGAAGAAGCGGCGTCCCGAAGAACGCAAGAAGACGACGAAACGCGCCGGCAAGCCGACGCGCAGCGGGCGCGGCGGCGGTGCCAAGCGCGTGACGTCCGGCGAACAGCCGGGCACGGGCGTGCGTCGGATCGCGAAGACCTGAGCTTCGCGGGCGATCAACCACCCACGACGTAGTAGTCCTTCAGGAGGTCGTAGAGTCCTGGGCGCAGCGTGCGCAGCGCGAACGGGCGCTCGAAGTAGGCCTCGGTCGACACGGCGAAGAACTCGCCCGGGTTCAGCGCCGCGTAGGGATCGAGCGGCGTCGGACGGCCTTCGTCGAGCGAGTTCGAGAGCTCGGTGTACTCGGCGGTCATCGTGTCGACCCAGCGGCCGATCGGGATCGATGTGGGCAGGGGCGGCGTTCCGTTGACGAGGCCGTCGAGCATGTCGAGGCGGTGGGCGAACTCGTGAAGGACGAGATTGCGTCCGAGCGGCTGCGTCGCGTGTCGGAGCGTGTCGGCCCATGACAGGATCACCGGGCCGCGGAAGTGCGCCTCGCCCAATCGGGCTGCTCCTGCGGTGACCACGCCGTTCGCGTTGCGCGCAGTCGGTGCGACGTAGCCCGATGGATACAGGAGGACGCTCGAGACGTCCTCGTACAGCGTCTGGCGCGTGTCGCAGACAAGCAGGCACGCGAGGGCTGACACGACGGCCTTCATGCCGTCGCCGACCTTCAATCCCCCGCAGCCTTCCCAGTTCGTTTCGTTCGCAAAGATGCGGGCGTCCTGTTCGACGCGCTCCCGACGCTCCGGATCGAGTGATCGCAGGTGTCGGACGGCGCTCAAGCCCAATCGCCACTCGGGCGTCGTGTCCTTCTTCAGCGTGCGCTTTCGGCGCAGCCGTCGCAGCAGTCCCATGGGTCGAATCCTCGCGCTCCTCCTCTCGGCGTCGCAACCAGCGCTTCGGCGTCGGTCCGCGCGAGAGGCGGCCGGCGACGCGAACGCCGTGCCGCGCGATTCGCGCCCCCGGAGACGACCTGCAAGCGTCGCTACGATCCCCGCTCATGTCAGCATGGCCGTCGAACACCAGCGGATCCGCCAGACGGCGCGCGATCCGCGCGTTGGTGGCGAGTGTGGTCGCGGGGTGCATTGCGTCGACGGCGATCGCCGCGTGGTGCCTCACGCGCGTCGAGAACGGGGCCGCTCCCACGTCGGGTGGCCTTCACGTCCGAGAAGGGCGATTCTGGTGGGTTGCGACCGATCGAGCGTTCGGACTCGAATGGGTGAACATCGAGCGGATGGGCCAGCCGTCCATCAATCCGGCGCTCGACATGGCGGGTGTTCCGAGTTGGGCCGAACCGCGCGCCGAGGCCGGCACGCTGGGCGAATGGCGCGTCGGGACGCTCGCCGTCGGCTGGCCGTTCCTGATGGTCACGCGGCAATGGAGCGAGACCGATCCCGACCGGCTGTTCGTTCCGCATGCGGAAGTCGACGACGACGGATTCACCATCGCGAAGATGGCGGCGAACTTCCTGCACGCGTCGCCCGCCGGCACGTATGCGATCCTCGCGGGTGGCGTGCTCCGCAACGTCGCCGTCTTCGGCGGCGTGTGCCTCGTACTGCTCGCGCCGCGGTTGTTGCGGTCGACCGAGGGAGACTGCGCGGCGGCGCCGCGTCGGCCACTGTGAGCGCGGCCCACGTTCGGGCGATGAACGCCTGAGCGACACACGTCGCGCGCCGATCGTTTGTTCGAGCGGCTATTCGGCCGGGAGATGCGGCAGCACGAGCTGGATCAGAACGAACAGTCCAAGCGCGATGCCCATCACGCCGAGCACGATCTGCCCGCTCATCACGCCGACCTGCCGCCAGTAGCCGTCCATCGTTGTGGCCCGAACGGCCTTCCACGACATCGAGATGCCCAGCGCCAGCGGCACGATGAGAAGCCACCACCAACGGTGCGCCGCGGGCATCGGTTCGATGAAGGGGATGTACGCGATCAGGGCGGACATCGCGGAGGTCATGCCGCACCTCGCGACGAATCGATGGTTGGGTCGCCGGCGCGCCGCGCGTACACGGGTTCGGGCGGCACGCGAACGAGGGCGTCGAGGATCACCACGAGGTTCATCAGTCCGGCGAGGAAGATCAGTAGGGTGCCGAACTCGTTCGGGTGGGCCAGGCCCTTGATCGATGAGATGCGTTCGCCCGAGTTGATGACCGCGCCGCGCATGTCGCGGCGCGTCGGGGCGTCGAGCAGGCGGCCAAAGCGGCCGCTCTTCACCAGTGCCGTGTTGGCGTACGAGACGCCGATCACGACCGGACCGGCGCACACCTGACCGACGAACCAAAGACGGTCTTCGTCCGAGTCGACGCTGTCCAAGCCGCCGACGAGAAGGCCGGTGATGACCAAGAGCATCACTCCCGCCATCGCCAGGAAGCCGCGACGCCGCTCGCCCAAGAGGACCTGCCCGAGGCCGGGAACGACCCATCCCGCGGCCGCAGCCCCGAGATTGATGCGCTGTTCATCGGTGCCGCTGCCAGAGGTACTGCCCATGTTCGTGGTCGATCTGATGCTGGGTCCGGAAGCCATCGGACGGAATAGGCGGCACAGGGCGAGAGGGCGGCACGAACTCGGCGGATCCGGCGACCGACGCGAAATCGTCCGCGCTCAGGGGTCGATCCAATTCCGCACGAATCGATGGCAGGAGTGTAGCGGCTGAGTGCGGCGCCGCTGTCCGCCGTCGTATGGAGCGACTCAGCGATGGCCAACGAGCATCCGGATCCGAACATCCTTCCCGCCGGTGACCTTCACGCCATCGATCCCCGCAGCGGATCGGTGGTCGATCGTCGCAGCGGCGTCGACCGCCGCGTGAACTCAGACGATGCATCGACGCACTTGGAGCGCCGGCGCGGTCCGGGGCGACGCCGCACCGACTTCCTTCGGAGCGCCGAGGAAGGCGAGATGAGCCCGGAGCAGTTCCTGTTCCTCGCGGCGATCGAAGCCTTCAAGCGGGTCAACGGCAAGACGTTCCCGACGTGGACGGACGTGCTCGAGATCATCCGGAAGCTCGGGTACCGGAAGACCATGCGGAGCGAGCTGAATCTGGGCCCTCGAGCCCAGGATTGGACGGAGAAACCCGACGGTCCGAGCGGCGTCTGGAAAGAGGCCAGCGAGGACGAACAGGACTTCCGACGCAAGGCCGGCTGATCGGGGGCGACCTCAGTCGACATGTCGCGAGCGGAGAGGAAAGCACCCCCGGCGCTTGGCGTCGGGGGTGCTTCGTTTCATCGTCTGCGAGTCGGGACGTCGATCGTCCGGCGACCGGAGTACGTCGTCCGCGGGTCTACTTCTTGAAGTGGTCGGCGTTGATCTGGATGTACTTCTGCCACTCCGCCGGCAAGTCCTCTTCGGGGAAGATCGCCTGCACCGGACACTCGTCGACGCAGAGACCGCAATCGATGCACGTGTCGGGATCGATGTAGAGCTGCGTTGCGCCGGTGTAGTCCGACTCGTTCTTGGTGGGATGAATGCAGTCGACGGGGCACACCTCGACGCACGCGGTGTCCTTCGTTCCGATGCACGGTTCCGCGATGATGTGAGTCATAGCTCGCGGATTGTAGAGTCGGCGCGCACATCAGCAACGCGCGGTGTGCGTCGGCGCGCGTCGCGCGAAAACGCTTGAAAACGCCTGCAAAAACGCATGGAGCAAAAAACACCGGAGACCGCCTCTCGGCGATCTCCGGTCGTGTTCCTGAGGACTTTCGTCGACTCGCCGCGTCAGTCGGAGCTGCGATGCGAGTCTTGAAGTCCGTGGCCTCAGCAGGCCTTCTTCATGCGGCGGGTGCCGGCCTTCTTCGCCGACTTCTTAGCCTTCTTCGCCGTCTTCTTCGCAGCCTTCTTCGAGGCCTTCTTCTTCGCAGCCATGGTTGGCTCCCTTGTAGTTACGCTCTTGATGTCGGAGTCGAGCCAAGGCGCTGGCGTAACAAAGCGCTCGGCCACGGAAGTTGTACACCTATCGGCCTCGGAAGAAAAGCCTCTTGACAGAAAAGATTCAAGCAGACCGAATTCCGCCGACGGTGAGATCGCGCGCGAGCGCGAGACTGAACGACGACTCCGCACTCTCCGACATCGAGATCATCCGTGACGACGAGCATCACTTCGATCGTGCTCAATGGTGCTGATGGACGCATGGGCACGCGCATCGCAGCGTGCGCGGGCGAGGATCCGACGACTCGCATCGTGGGTCGGTTCGACCGCGGCGGCATCACCGACCTCATGCGGCAACCATCGTTGCCACCGTCGCTTGCGAACGTCGGTGCGGTGATCGACTTCTCGTCGGACGAGGGCGCGCGCGACGCGATCGCGCTCGCCTGTCGGTTGCGATCGGGGTTGCTCGTGGGCACGACTGCGCTCAGCGCTGCGACCCGCGCGCAGCTCGCCGAAGCAGCGGCGACGGTGCCGGTCATGGTGTGCTCGAACACTTCGCTGGGCGTTGCCGTCGCACGACGGCTGGCGAAGGAAGCCGCGCGTCTGCTCGGCGCGGCGTACGACGTCGACATCATTGAGACGCACCACACGAAGAAGCTCGACGCGCCGTCGGGCACGGCGCTCGCGCTGGCGGAGAGCGTCAGCGCCGGAGGGCGCGCGCTTTCGCGCGAGCGCATCCACGCGATTCGGGCTGGCGACGTGATCGGAGATCACATCGTCCAGTTCGCCGGAAGCGGGGAAATCCTGCGAATTCAGCACTCCGCGACCACGCGCGACCTGTTCGCGCGCGGAGCGCTGCGGGGCGCGAAGTGGCTTGCCGGCAAGGCGCCGGGCAGCTACTCCATCGAGGACACTTTCGCGGCGTGACGGTCGTTCGTCAGTCGCGATCTTCGGCCTGGCTGATCGCCTTGAGCCCCACGATCGACGTGCCATTGACCTGGTTGTAGAGGGCGATCGCGTCCGCGTCGGTGAGGGTGCGCGGCACGCGGGCTCGCACGACGCCGAGCGCGGGGTTGTACCAGAACATCGCGCCATGACCGCCTTCAACCGTCGGATCGCGAGGATGTCGCAGGCCGATCTCGTCCGCCGCCGCAACCTCGACCCACGGGCTGTCGGCCCGCAGGAGCGCGTTGACCGGACGCTGCGCTTCGAACCACGCGGGGGAGATCGACGAGGGGTACTTCCGCTCCCCGAGCGGACCCGACTCGACCGCGACGTGCACGTCGAGCTCGACCTGGAGCATGCGCACGGCGTCGCGGGTCTGAGCGATCGCCTCCTCGCGCTCAGCCGCGCGTTCGCTGCCGTCCACCACAATGACGATCGCGGCCGCGAAGCAGATCGCGGCCAGCAAGTTGATGACCAGTCTGCGCACCGATGGCCTACGCGTACTGCCGAGCCATGACATCAGGCGCATAGCGAGGCCTCCTCGAACTTCCCGGGACTTCGGCCGTCATCGGTCCGGCGAGGGGCGGGCTTCTTGCGTTCCGCGCGAGCGATTGGAAACCGGCGCCGCGCGATCGTCGCCATCGGTGCGACTGGCACAGGTTCACAGACCGCGGGCCGGTGCGACTACATTCCCGAGATGCCTGAATCAGCGACCGCGGACGGAATTCGCACGGTTCGACTCGCCTGCGGGATGCCGCTGATCCTCGAGCGCACGGAGAACGTGCGGTCCGCGGCGGTGTGCTGGCTCCTGCCGGTCGGCGTCGCGAGCGACCCGGAGGGAGCTGCGGGAGACGGCCATTCCGTGCTGTTGGCAGATCTCGTCCTGCGGGGCGCGGGCGGGATGTCGAGCCGCGAGTTCAGCGACGCGCTCGATCGGCTCGGCGTTCAACGAAGCGTGTCCGCGGGCGGCGTGCACATGCAGGTCAGCGCGACGTTACTGGGCGATCGCCTGTCGGCGGCGCTCCCACTCATCGTGTCGCTGGTCCGCGCGCCTTCGCTTCCGGAAGAGCATCTCGAAGCCGTCCGCAGCCTGGCGATCCAGTCGCTGGACAGCCTGAAGGACGAGCCGCAACAGCGCGTGATGCTGGCGGTGCGCGAACGGCACCTTCCGGCGCCGTTCAATCGGTCCGGACTCGGCGATCGAACCGCGCTCGAGACAGCGACGATCGCCCAACTGCGGGCGGCATGGGAGTCTCGATGCCGCCCGAACGGATCGATCCTCGCGATCGCGGGCAACATCGACGCCGACCGCGCGGCCGCGGAGCTCGATCGTCTGTTGACCGGCTGGTCCGGCGCCACCGACGAACCGAAGGAGCAGCGTGCGGCAGTCGGCGGGGTCGGACACGAAGAGACCGACTCCGCGCAGACGCATGTCGGCATCGCGTACAAGGCACCGCCCGACGGCGACCCCGACGCGACGCTGTTCCGACTCGCGGCGCGGGTGCTGGGCTCCGACAGCTCGAGTCGACTCTTCACCGAGGTCCGCGAGAAGCGCGGCCTGTGCTACTCCGTCGGCGCGACGTACACGGGCGGTCGTGATCGCGGAATGCTCTCGGTCTACGCAGGGAGTACGCCGGAGCGGGCGCAGGACACGGTCGACTGCATCGAGGGCGAGGTCGAGCGCTTCGAGCGAGGCGTGACGCCCGACGAGTTCGCCCGAGCGGTTGTTGGCTACAAGAGCCGCTTGGTCATGGGCAGCGAGAGCACCGCGGCCCGGGCGGCGCTCGGAGCCGGCGACTGGTATCGCCTCTGCCGAGTTCGCACCCTGACCGAGTTGGCCGAGGAAGTCGATCGGGTGACGCTCGAGCGACTGAACGAGTACATCGCCGCGACCTTCACCACCGCCTGGCGCGCGACGCGGTCGGCGGCGACGATCGGTCCGAAGCATCTTCAGTTCCGCTGACATCGCGGCCCCCCGAATCGCACGCAAGTCCAGCCGTATACTCCGCGTGACATGGCGATCGAAACCGTCGTTTTTCGCCCCGGCACGAGAGTCCGGGTGACCCAGCAGGTGCCGCACGTGGAGTGCGTTTGGACGACGACCGTCGAGGGCACCGTCGTCCGCTTCCGGCAGGCCAAGACCGGCTCGTGGTTCGCGCACAGCCACGACGACAAGTTGTGGCTCGACCGGCTTGAGCTTCGGAAGGACGACGGTGAGCTGGTGACGTTGAATCTCGATCACTACAGCGTCATCGAGCCGCTGACTGCAGCGTCCAATTGAGGGTGAGGGGGATGTCGTGAGATCGGCGATGCGAGTACTGCCACGCGTGCAATCGGCCTGCGGTTTCGCGACGGCATGCGTCGCGCTCATCGGGTGCGCCAACACGCCAACGTCGCCGGCGCGCATCGCATCAGACGAACAGATTGTTGCGGGCTCGCCCGACCAGACCGGCGCGTGGCTCTTCTGGCCGACGAGCTTGCGCGTTCATCCGCTCACGCGGATCGACCGGAGCACGACGCCGCCCAGCGTGGATCTCCGCGTCGAGTTCCAAGACGCGCTTGGGCAGTCGACGAGAGTCGTCGGCACGGTGGTGGTGGAGCTCGAATCGACGAGTGGCGAGCCATCGCAGCAGCGATGGCGCTTCGACGTGAACTCGCTCGAGGCGCATGCACGCTTCTTCGAGAGCGTGACCGAAACCTATCGCTTCCGGATCGCGCCGGAGTGGACCAGGACGCCCGCGGCAGGTTCGGCCGTGCGAGTCAACATCTACCTCTTCGGGGCAAACGGCGCGACGCCGACGGCGACACAGCAGCTGAACTGGTGACGGCCGATCCGAAGTTCCGCAAAAGTGACGCGGGCGCCGCGAAGGTCGTTCGCGGCGCCCGACGTTCGACTCCGACCGAGGTGACTGTCTAGTTCCCAGCGACGTCGTCGAGGAGACGATCGATCGCGAGGTTCAGCTTGTCGTCCGTCTCGTAGGTCCCGTTCGCGATGGCGGCCTTGACCTGTGCGACTTTCTCCGCGCGAATCGGTGGCATGGTGCGAAGCGCCTCAAGCCAGCGTGCGTGTTCGGAAAGTTCGACCCGGTCGCGATGACCGTCGCGCTGCGGCGCATCAAGTCGCTCTGCGCCGCTTCCTCGTGAGGTGGGTTCGGTCGTCGGTCGAGAGAGAGGACCGACGCCGCCGTACCCTGAGGTGGAACCGATGTTGCCGATGTCAGGCATGGAGTGATACTCCTCCGCTCGGTGCAATCGTAAGATGCACCTGCGGATCAAAAGGGATCTGTACAACCGTCCTGGCTGCCGACTTCGGGCGAAATCCGATCGTCCGCGATCGAATCCCGGTGTCCTGCCCGGCTCAGTGATCGGCGCAGCCCGGTTCGGCGCTTGAAGTTTGCACGGGCGCGTTTGAATTTTGTAAGCCGCTGTCCGACAGCGAGTTGGAGCAGTCGTCTGATGTTCCCGCGTCGCCTTCGGCACGTTTCGATGGAGCAGCTTTCAATGTCCGGTAAGAGGCACCTTTCCATCCGGTCGTGGGGCATCTTATGGGCGTGGGTGGCGTGTTGGTTGGTCGTTCCGGCCTCGATCGCGGTGGCCCAGTTTCCGACCCTGCCGAGCGTGCCCGACAAGGACAAGTCGAAGCCGCCGGCGAAGGCGCCCACGAAGGACGGCAAGAAGCCCGGCGCGAAGCCGGACTCAAAGCAGCCCGAGCTCTGGGATCCTGGCGACGAGATCGACGCACCGGCTCCGTTGCCGCCGACCAAGCTGCCGACGGCGCCGAAGGAGGGCGCGGCGGCCGACGGATCGCTCACCTGGTCCGTCCTGGTGATGACCTTTGCGCACGAGGACCACGCCGAGGCGGCCCGCGCGATGCGTGAACGCCTCGCTGCGCGATATCCCGAGTTGCGCGACGCGTTCGTGCAGCGCGTCGCGGGCGGGTCCGTGCTCGTCGTCGGGCGCTTCAAGGGTCCCGACGATCCTGCGGCCCAGGCGAAGCTGAAGGAGATCAAAGCGCTCACCGTGGATGGTCAGCGCGCGTTCCCGACCGCGATGCTCACGCGCACCGCGACGAGTTCGGAGCCGCCCGGGCCGTTCGACGTGAGCAAGCTCCGTGAACGGTTCCCGACGATCATTCCGCTCTACAGCCTGCAGGTGGCGGCATGGAGCACTTTTGGCGAGAAGTCGCTCAGCCCACAGGACATTCGCGCCGCCGCCGATCGCTACTGCAAGGAGCTGCGCGCGAAGGGATACGAGGCGTGGGTCCATCACGACGATTCCACGCACACGAGCATCGTGACGGTCGGGCACTTCGACTCGAGCGCGTACGACTCGAAGAGCACGCTCTTCTCCGCCGACGTGCAGGCCTTGATGAAGAAGTTCCCTCGTCACCTGCTGAACGGCGAGGAGGTCGGCGTGCCCGTCGATCCGAAGAACCCCAAGGGAAAGACGGTGCCGCAGGGTTGTCGTCTCGTCGAGATTCCGCGGTGAGCCTCGCATGACGAACGCAGCCTGTCGCATCATCGGACAGTCGCGGGCCATCGCCACGCTGACCCGCGCGATGTCGCACGGCAGCGTGCCGCATGCTTGGATCTTCCACGGTCCGTTGGGGGTCGGGAAATTCACCGCGGCGCTCGAGTTCGCGGCGCTCCTGCTTGATCCCGCCGTCGGCGCCGAGCACCGGGCAGCGTTTGCGGCGCCCGCGAACACCGACGCTGCGCGCCTGCTCTCGGCAGGCTCGCACCCGGATCTTCACGTGATTCGCAAGGAGCTCGCGTCGCAGTCGGAGTTCTCCGTGCTCCGCGAGAAGAAGCAAACGAACATCCCGATCGATCTGCTTCGCGAGTTCATGCTCGGTGGCGTCGTCGAAGGAAAGGTTCTCGACGGTGCCGTATGGCGCACCCCGTATCGCGGCCACGGAAAGGTGTTCATCATCGACGAGGCCGAGCTCCTGGACCAGTACGGCCAGAACGCGCTGCTGAAGACGCTGGAGGAGCCGCCTGCCCACACCTACATCGTGTTAGTCACGACGCGGGAGGATCGATTGCTGCCGACGATCCATAGTCGCTGCCAGCGGGTGGGCTTCGTGCCGTTGTCGCCGGCTGCGCTACGCGAGTGGATGGCCGCGTCGAAGCCCGTGCAGGATGCGGGTCTCGATGCGGCGGCGATGACGTGGATCGAGCGATTCGCCGAGGGATCGCCCGGGCTCGTCACGCTCGCGATTCGGTTCGGCGTGCACGAGTTCGCCCGGGACGTCGCCTCGCCGCTCGGGCAATTGTCGCGGGGCGTTTTCGTGGGCGGACTGGCCGGTGACCTGAGCAAGTACATCGACGAGTGCGCCGAGGCGATCGAGAAGGACAACAAGCAGGCGAGCGTCGAGGGCGCGAAACGACTCGCGGCGGCCATCGTTCTGCGCGTGCTCGGTCGACATGTACGAGACGGGATCGAACGCGCGGCGCGCGAGGGCGCCGACGACGAAGCCGAGCGCTGGTCCGCGCTCGCCGACGTGCTCGCTGACGCCGACGAGCAGATCCGGCGGCATCTGAACCAGAAGCACGTGCTGGCCAACCTCACGGCGCAGTGGGCGGCTCGCTCGCCGCTCGTCGCAGGAGCGGCTCGGTGACTGGACGAGAGATCGAGCGCGTCTGGGTGCTCGCGCGCATGCCGGCGGTGCCGGCGCACGCGGAACGTTGGGAGATCGAACAGGGCTATCTGCCAGAGCCGCGTCCAGGGCATGTTTCGGCGAGCGGCGCCGCCCCTGATTTCGCCGAGGGACGCATTCGGCGCATCGTCATGCCGGATGGGCGTGTCGTGTGCCGACACACCGTGAAGCGCGGCAGCGGACTCATTCGCGAGGAAACGGAACGGGACATCGATGCCGCGGAGTTCGACCGCGCGTGGCCGCTGACGAAGGGTCGACGAATCGTGAAGACTCGCTTCCGCGTTCGCGAGGCCGATCTCGTGTGGGAAGTAGATTGCTTCCAAGACCTGCCGCTCGTCATGCTCGAGGTTGAGCTGCCGTCAGAGACGACGTCCGCGCCGTTGCCACCTTGGCTAGCGCCGCTCGTGGAGCGGGAGGTGACCGAGGATCCGCGGTATCGCAACGCGGCCCTCGCGATCGAAGGGCTGCCGCGCTGAATCGTCGCGCGATCCGCGCGCCGCGTCGGCGATGCAGGGGCTTCGAGCGCACATGCCCGAGCGAACCGCCATACTGCAGCGCATGGAAAGCGTGTCGGAGGCAGGAACCGAGCGACGGATTCCGACCGTCGTCGTTGTCGGTGCGGGCTTCGGTGGGCTCGCCGCGGCGAAGGCGCTTGTTCGCGCCGACGTGCGCGTCGTCATCCTCGATCGCAGCAATCACCACCTGTTTCAGCCGCTGCTGTATCAGGTGGCGACGGCGGTTCTGTCGCCGGCGGACATTGCGTTTCCGATTCGCCGTGTGTTCCGCCGCGCGAGGAACATCTTCGTCTTTCGGGCGGACGTCGAGCGAGTCGATCTCGCCCGCCGAGTCGTGGTGCACGGCGACGGAACCGAGACCTCATACGACTGGCTCGTTCTCGCGGCGGGTGCGGGGCAGTCCTACTTCGGTCACCCGGATTGGGAGCGTTGGGCGCCGGGCATGAAGACGATTGAGGACGCCGCACGCATCCGCGCGCGAGTGCTCCAGGCGTTCGAGGATGCCGAAGCGGAGGCCGATCCAAACGCGCTCGAGTCGCACCTCACGTTTGTCATCGTTGGCGGGGGACCGACGGGGGTCGAACTCGCTGGCGCGATCAAGGAACTGGCGGTGGATGCGATGGAGTCGGACTTCCGTCGCTTCAGCGCCGCACGAGCTCGCGTCATCCTCGTCGAGGCTCAATCGCGGCTGCTGCACGCGATGTCACCGGAGAGCTCGGCCAACGCGAGGGCGGCGCTTGAACACACGGGCGTCGAAGTACTGCTCGGCGCGACAGTGACGAACGTCGACGACGCGGGCGTGACGCTCAACCTCGGCGGACGAGAGGAGCGCATCGCCGCGGACACGGTCCTCTGGGCCGCAGGCGTTAGCGCGAGCCCCATCGGACGAAGCATGGGAGTCGACTGCGATGGCGCCGGACGGGTGGTTGTCCAACCGGACCTCAGCCTGCCCAGACACCCGGAGGTCTTTGTGATCGGCGACATGGCCGCCGCCACCTGCTGTCGTACGGGGCAACGCGTGCCAGGGCTGTGTCCGGCTGCGATTCAGATGGGGCGTTTCGTCGCCGCAATCATTGCCCGCGAGTCGAGCGGTCGGCGGGGCGAACGGCCCTCGTTCGCGTATCACGACAAGGGGACGCTCGCGACGATCGGCCGCGCGAGGGCGGTCGCCGATCTCCGCGGCCGACACTTCCGCGGCCTCTTCGCGTGGCTCCTCTGGTGTTTCGTGCACGTGATGTTCCTGATCGGCTTCAGGAATCGCGTGTTCGTGATGCTCTCGTGGGGCATCACCTACGCGCTCTACACGAAAGGCGCGCGGATCATCTTGGGTACTCCGCGAAGCCGCGTGGCGCATCGCGTCGGCAATCCGTCGTGACGATCAGCCCTTTGCGTCGCGACCGGCGGGCAGGTCGCCGAGATTCGCGATGCCGAAGATGCGAAGGAACTCCTTCGTCGTGCCGTAGAGCATGGGTCTTCCCACTTCTTCGGCGCGGCCGACAATGCGGACGAGACGGCGGTCCATGAGGCTCTTGAGCACTTCGCCGCACGCGACGCCGCGAATCGACTCGAGGTCAGCGCGGAGAATTGGTTGGCGATACGCGACGATTGCGAGCGTCTCCATTGCGGCCTGGCTGAGCCGTGACTGTTGCCGCTCCCCGCGGAGTCTCGCCAAGAGCGGTCCAAACGCCGGCAACGTCATCATCTGCCAACCGCCGGCGATCGCCTCGACGCGGAACGCGCGTTGCGATGCCTCGTACGCTGCATTCAATTGGCCGATTGCGTGATGGAGGAGACTGATCGCGTGCTTGCGAGCCTTCGCAGTGACGGGGTCTTCCGCAACTTCGAGTTCGCCGGGCTCACCCTGCGGCGATGCGGCGCTCTCGGCCGAATCGGTCGACGGGCGCGGAGTCCTCGGCTTGCGCTTCGGCTTGGTCGGAGTCGCTGGCATCAGGCCGAGCAGATCAACCAGGCGAGACTCGTTCAGAGGCCGATCCGACGCGAGAAGCAAAACCTCGAGACGCTGCTCAAGCGGCAAGTCACCGCACGCGACATCGCCCGAGACGGTGCCACTCGCGAACGCGTCCGCGTGTGTGATGCTGTCGGTTTCGATGCCAGCCGCCATGCTGGCAAGGCTACCACATGGATTCGCCGGATCGCCGGGGGACTTGGCTCGGTCGCAGACGACGATCCGAGCTCGCCGCGGCGTTGCGGATCATCGCTTCACTCGCTGAAGCCACCGCGTTGCGATCCCGAATGAACTGCGTTACGGCTCACGACGACTCGGCCCCAGTCGCCGACTCAGCTCTTGCCAACGCGCAGCTTCGCGGCGGCGAGCTGCTGCGCCCGCTCCAGGGTGTTTCGTTCCTCGCCGTCGGTGTGGCCCGGCTCGGTGACCTTCGTCCGAGCCTCCGTGTACTCGCGCTCAGCAGCGGCACGGTCGATCGCGTCGGCCAGAGTCGCTCCGTCCGTCAGGATCGTGAGCGCGCCATCCTGCAACTTCGCCACTCCGGCGTCGAGCACGAATGCCTTCTGGCTGCCGTCGGCGAGGTCAACCCGAGCGGTGCCGACGCCGAGCTTCGTCAGAAACGCACTCGCCCCGTGCATGACGCCCTTCTGCCCGTCCCATGCTTGGAACGTGACGTAGGTCGCATCGGCAGAGAGCACAGCGTTGCTGGGGGTAACAATCGAGCAGTGAAAGGTGGCGGCCACGGGAGATCCTCAAACTCGGAAACGAGCGACGCATCCTACACAAGCTTCCGACAGCGGCGGGCGGGGCGGACCGATGGTCGAAGGGAACGACGGTCACGCGATTTCTGAGTCAGGCACACATCGTTCGAGCCCGCGCTCGAGATGCGACCCCCAGAGCCCGCGGGGGTTGAACGTGTTTGCCTCTTCAGCAACCTGTCGGCCGGAAAGCGGGGCAAACAGGTCGGACGAAAAAGAAAGAAGCCACGACCGGGCGAACCGGCCGTGGCTCTTGGATCAGGAGGGTTTGTCGGTCGGAGGTACCGACAAAGAAGGCTTCAGCCGCTTAGGCTCGGCGGCGACGGCCAAAGGCCGTCAGTCCACCAAGTCCAAGCAGAGCGAACGCGCCCGGAGCCGGGATACGAGCGACGAAGACGCTCGTAAACGAGGCCGAGGAGTTCGCGCCGAGGAGGAACTTCAGCGTGACCGACAGGTCAGAGCCGAGGTCCGGGCCCGGCAGGCTCGGGATCGGGTTGCCGAACGACTCGGCACCGAGCTGGCTGCTGCCCGCTTCAGTGCGGACAACGCTAAACGGGTTGTTGAAGAGCGTGGCGATGATGTTGCCACCCGTGGAGCCGGTCCACACCGGACCGTCGAGGTCCTGGAGGAACCCCGGTCCGCTGGTGGTGAGGCCACCGCTGGCCGAGCCACCGTAGACGGTCGACCCGAACAGGGCGACCGGCAGCTTGACGGTGAGCTCAACTTCGATCGCGTCGGTCGTCGAGAAGTTCTGGATGACGAAGTTGCCGGCCGTGAAGGCCTGCGTGCCGCCATTCGACGAATTGGACGCGTTGAAGTCCCAGTTGAGGTCCCAACCGCCGCCGAAGAGGCCGCCCTGATAGTTGAACACATCAGGCAAGCTCGTCGACGAGCCGGAGAGGACCTGGCTCTGAAGGACGCCGTTGATCGTGACGTCGAGCGTCACGCCAGGGCCGTCAGCCGCAGCCAGATTCGTGGCGGTCGCCGCCAACAGACAGGCTGCTGAAGCGGCGATTGATCTGCGAACACCAAGACGGAGCATACGAGTTCCCTCCCTCAATCCTTGTCTTCGGGAATCCGATGGAGTCGGACTTCCGAGGTTGTGGATCGGCTCCTTTCCCGAGAGCCGAGCCTTTTGATCTCTTCTGTTCTTACGCCTCTGCGCCCTTGATTCGCCGAGGCGCCTCTCTCTCTGTCATAGGCCAGCGGTCCGTACGGCTCGTTGGCCCTCACCGCCCGGTCGACGAACGTCGAGTCGGGCGGACCGTGGGTTGTTAGGCCCGACGGCGGCGGCCACCGACGCCCATGAGCCCGAGCATCGCGAAGGCGCCAGCCGGAGCCGGAATCACCACGAAGAGGCTCGTGAACGAGGCCGAGTCGCCCGCAGTCAGCGTGAACGCCAAGCGGATCGCGATGTTCGTCGTAACAGCACCGTAGGGTTGCGACGGAATCGGCGTCCCGAATGCGGCAGGACCGATCGTCGCAGAGCCGAACGATCCGGCGCTCGCCGACGCACCCGTGAGCAGCGTGCCCGCGAGATTGCCGTTGAAGCCGCCGTCGACGTCCGTCAACGCGCGATAGATCGAGTCATTCGGCGAGACCGCAGCGACCGTAGCGCCGTCGCCGGTGAGGTCAGTCACCGTACCGGTGATCGAGCCACCGATGAGCGTCGACGCCAGCGGAGCACCGATGGGCAGGGCGACATCCAGGAAGAACGTCTGCGTCGAGGCACTCGTGTTCGTCACAACGAGATTGCCGACGATGAACGGATCCGGATTCACCAACAGGCCCCAGCTCAGGGTGAAGCCAGCACCATCAAATGGGCTGGTCACCGTGCCTTCGTACCCGAACGTGCTGTTGCCGTTCGACCACGAATTGCCAGTGCTCGCTGCGTTGAATGAGTACGAAGAAATCCCATTGCCCACATTGAGCATGAGATTCGGAACGGTGTTGGTGTCAGCGTTAGCCGACGCCCCAGCCAACGCGATGACCGCGCAAGCACACCCCGAAGAAATAAACCATCTCTGAACGGCAGCCATTTCGACCCCTTCCTCCGATGAGGCCCATCCACGCTCCCTCCCAAGGAGCATGGACGACTTTTCCGGCGGTGCCGAAGCGCCGCCCTTTTCCCACGATGAAAGTAGCACGGGTTGAGGGGGGTCGCAAGTCAAAAGCACAGATTGATCGGCGTCCATGTTCTTTTGCGGCAACGGATTGAGTGCCCCGAGGCCCATTGAGCGTGGCGGCCTGGTCCGGCGGGTCTGAGAATTGACATCGCTCGGTCGGCGAAGATGCAGACCTCGACCCCGGTCGCCGGCGACGACCTCAGCTCGTCAAGCCGCACGAACCCCACTCGGCGCGGGACAGTTCGGGGGTCACAGAACTCACCGAGTCGAAGGCCGGACGGATCCAGGCGTGCATCGCGGACTCCACATCCTCTATAGAGGACGCGAGCCGAACCGCTTCCTTGAGTGGCTTCACGTGGCCCATGGTCTTGCCATACCACGAGATGCGCTGTTGAAGACAACGAAGCGCCGCCTCTGGTGCTTGATAGCGTCGAAGCAACTCTAGATGGCGAAGGATACATCGCAGCTTGTCGTTCACTGACGGCTCGGCTGTGAGTTGTCCAGACGCTAAGAACTCGGCGGTGCGCCGAAAGATCCACGGTGACCTCAGCGCGCCGCGCCCGATCATCACTCCGGCGCATCCCGATCGTCGCATGAGATCCCGCGCGTGCTCCGGCTCGGTGACGTCTCCATTGCCGATCACCGGGATCTGTTGCGTTCGCTGCACGACCTCGCCAATGGCATCCCAGTCAGCGACGCCCGAGAACATCTGGACCGTAAACCGGCCATGGACGGTGACCGCAGCGATCCCGACGCGCTCGAGCGCGGCGGCAAGGGCCGGTGCCACCATGTGCTCGGGGTCCCAGCCGAGACGCATCTTGGCGGTGACCGGAACGCGACCCGCGCTGTGTCGATCGACCGCGCGGACGATTCGCTCTGCCAATCGCACCGTTGACGGCACGTCGCAGAGAAGGAGCGAGCCGCCGTTCTTCTTGGCGACCTTGTCCACCGGACAACCCATGTTGATGTCGATGAGCCGCGCTCCGTGATCGATGGCCCATAACGCGGCGTCCGCGAGAGGATCATCCGCGTTGCCGTAGAGCTGCATTCCGCACGGCTGATCGAGCCCGTTCGTCTCGGCGAGCTGGAGCGTCCGCGGCGTCTCCTTGAGGATCGCTCGCGAGTTCAAGAGGTCAGTGCACGCCAGACCGACGCCGCCTTGTTCGCGGCACAGAATTCTGAACGCCAGATCGCAGTGGCCGGCGATCGGCGCGAGGAGCAATGGGCTCTCGAGCGTGAGGGGACCGATGCGCAGCGACACGGGCCGAGTGTAGCCCGAGCCGCGCGCCCTTCCACCGTCACGGAGCGCGTTCCGTCGCCTCGGCCCAGGTGCCGTCTTCGACAGTCCACGCGTTGCTGAAGAATCCCGCGATGCGGACTGACGCCGCGCCCTTGAGGAGCGCCTGCGACGACAGAACGGTGAGGTCCGGATAGCCGACGCCAGAGACGAAATACGGCATGCGCCACGTCATTCGGTCGGCCGTCGCCGACGTGCCCGCGATCACCGCCACGCTCGCGTCGCGGTCATCGCTGCGCGGGTACGCGAACACGCACGCCAAGTCGTCACCCGCGAGTTCGCGATCCCCGATCTTGATCGATCCGTTGCGGACTAGGACAGGGCATCGCCCGAGGAGCGCCGTCCACGCCGCGTTGGTGTCCGCGCTGCCGTACAGGACGACGTTCCGGCCCGCCGTTTCCGCTGCGTGAAAATCGGCGTCGGCAACGATCTCGACGCTGCCATTGCCGCGGTACCACCAGGTTTCCGCGTCGAACCGCGTCTTCGCCAGCAGCCGCGCGTCGCTCGCGTCGTCGCCGGCGGTTCCGTAGACGAACATCATGTCGTTGCGAAACGCGTCCTTGAACGGGCCGCCGCGGAGCGCCGTCTTTCCCGACCGCGACTCGTCCACTTTCCACGCGTCGCCTTGCCGCGCCAGCCACAACGTCGGCGCCGCTGCGTTCGAACGGCTGACTTGCACGGTCACGCCGTCGAGCTTGAGCTCGATCGGAGCGTCGCCCGGCGGAAGATCGGTGATCCCAAGCCTCGCGACGTTCCGCGTCGAGCCCTCGTATCCCTTCTCGGTTCGGGTGATGTCGACGGCGCTCGTTCGCAGCGGCTCGATCTGCTGATCGACGGTGATCCAATGGCATGTCGCCGAGACCCACGGCGCCGGCGTCACGAACTCGACGTGCGTCACGTCCTTCGGGTCGGGCAGCGTGCGCTCAGCGAAGAACCGCACGAGCGGTGGCCAATCGACGCACTCGTTCCCCCACCAGTGATTCGCGCCGCGCCGTTCGTAGTACACGAAATCGCGGTGATTCCCTTCGTCTTCGGCCGCGAGATAGCGGCGCATCGCGCGGGCCTGGCCGACCGGCACGTTGTCATCGACGTCGCCGTGGAGGATGTAGACGCCGAGCTGTGCGTAGTTTCGTCCGAGCGCCAGCGTCTCGCTCGGGCTCGCGGCGCGACGGAGAATCGCTTCGATATCGGAGTCGCCGAACTCCGCGCCGCCGCCGTACGTGCGGAACGAGATCCATCCGGCGCTCGGCGCGATGGCTGCGAAACGATCCGGGAAGAGCGCGCCCAACTGCCACGTGCCGTGCCCGCCCATCGAGTGCCCGGTGAGCCACTGGCGTCTCGGGTCGGTGTCGAAGCGCTGGTGCGCATTCGCCAGGACTTCGAGCGCGTCGAGGCGCCCCCAGTCCTCCCAATCGAATCCGAACGGCCGGCGATTCGTCGGGCAGGCGATGACCGCGAAATCCTTGGGCGAGTAGCACGCGGCCTGCCCGGCGGCCTCGACGCTCGCGCCATGCAGCGACAGGATCAGTCCCGGACGGGCCGTGCTCGTGCTGGGCACCACCGAGTAGTACTGCACGCTGCCGTCGATCTCGCTCACGAACGTGATCTTGCGGGTCGAGCGCCCGTCGACGGCGTTCAGTTGCATCGAACGCGTCGCGATGGTTCGCCGGTCGGCGCCTTCGCCCGCGACCAGCGCGACTTCGACGTTCACCGGCCCGGCGGCGCCGATTGTTCCGGGCGCGAACGACGCTCGCGCCTTGCGGACGCTCGTGGGCATGATGTCTGGCACGCGCGTTCGAGTCACGGTTCCGTCCGGACTGCGTAGCTCGAGCGTCAGCGCACGCGCCCAATCGAGCGCCGGGTTGACGACGACGATGCCCAGTTCGACTTGCTCGGCGCTTCCGACCACGAGGTCGGGCACCGTGTCGTCGGCGCCGAGAAACCACGGTTGCGTCGACGGAAGCGGCGTGAGTTGTGCGGAGAAACCGCCGCGGCCGCATGCGAAGAGGAACTCGTTTTTGCCTTGTTTCAAGGCCACCGGAATGCGCACGAAGCCGTAGCCGTACGGATCGCCGACGCGGGGTTCGCCGTTCACGTACACCATCGAATGACCGGAAGCCTCGAGCACGGCCACCTGCGGCGCATCCGACTCGAAGGTAGCGAACGCGTAGCCCGCGCCGAGCGCGTCGTGTTCGATACGCGTCGCATTGTCCTTCGCCATGGCCCGCTCCCATGTGCGCACCGTGCCGTCGGGCGCGGTGATCGTGTCGCCCGGGTGCGGCGCGACGAACGAGCCGTGGACGAGCGCATGCTCGACGGCGTCGAACCGGAGCGGACTCCGACCGCTCTTCCCAATGCCCCCGATCACCAGCGCGTCGGAGAATTGATGCGGGATCAACTCGGCGGCGAGAAGAGTCGACGGGCACGCGAGCGACGCGACGAGCGCGAACGAAAAGATGCGCATGCGCGGCAGCGTAATGCCCTCCGCGTCACCGCGCGAGCGTTCGCGCCGCGCGCTAGCGGAAGAGCGCCGTGAGGATCGCGTCGCGCACGGAGGTCATGGCCAGGAGCGGATCGTTGGTCGGCGGATCGAACGCGTCGAGTCCGTCGCCGAAGAGCACGGGCTCGAGTCCGCGCGCGACGTCGACGCGACCGTGCGAGCCGCGCACGAGTCCCGGATCGAGCGGAACGACGTCGAGCAGCGTGCGGAATCCGAGCTTCCGCTTGAACAAGCGCCATGCGAGCGCGAGTCGGGGGAAGGTCAACGCGGGATCAAGGAAGAGTTCGCACGGGTCATAGCCCGGCTTGCGGTGGATGTCCACGGTGCGGGCGAAATCGGGTTCATGCCCCTCGTCCCAATACGGGTACGCGAACCACGCGTCGGGCTCGCTCACGAGCACGAGGTCGCCGCCGCGCGGATGGTCGATGCGAAACTCGCGCTGTGCATGACGATCGAGCACCCGCGCGACGCCCGGAAGGGCGCGCAGCGCCTCGGCGGCGTGCTCGACGCGGCTCGGATCGCTCACGTAGACGTGTGCGAGCTGGTGATCGCACACCGCGAACGCCGCGCTCGCGATCGGATCGAGCAACTGGCGATTGTCTTCGGTGCGCACCGCAAGCAGTCCCGCCAGTTTCAGCGATCGATTCGGCTCGACGGCGCGCCGCACCTCGGCGATGCCGTATTCGCTGACGACGAGCACCCGGGCGCCGCGGCTGCGATAGAAGTCGATGAGCGATCCGGCGACGCGATCGACCTCGCGAACATGCCGGTAGATCTCCGGATGATTCGGCCCGAGCTTCTGCAGCGGGTAATCCAGATGCGGCAGATACACGAGCGAAAGCGTGGGGTTGAACTTGGCCGCGGTGCGCCGCGCAGCCGCCGCGATCCAATCGGTCGAGCGGATGTCGGCGCCCGGCCCCCAGAATCGGAAGAGCGGAAACGGGCCGAGGTCCGCCTGCAATTCATCACGCCACGACGTCGGCGAGGTCCAGCAGTCGGGGAGCTTCCTGCCGTCGGCGCGGTACTGCGGCCGTGGCGTCACGGCGACGTCCGCGCTCGACGCCATGTTGAACCACCAGAACAGGTTCGCGCAGGTGAACGCGGGGTCGATCTCGCGGGCGCGATCCCACACCTTCGCGCCACCGACGAGCCGATTCGACTGCTTCCAGAAGTGCACCTCCTGAAGCTCGCGATCGAACCACCCGTTGCCAACGATGCCGTGCTGCGACGGATCGAGTCCCGTCAACATCGATGCCTGCGACGTGCACGTGACTGCCGGAAGCGGCGGCCGCAACAGTCGCACGCCGCCGCCCTCGCGCGCGAGCTCGCGCAACCGCGGCGCCGCGTCGCCGAGAAGCGAAGGCGACAGACCGACGATGTTCAGCACTGCGACCGGAACCACACGCGGGAGTCTACGAGGTCACGTTCCCGCGATGCGTCGCTGCAGGGCGCGCGTGAGCGCGAAACAACCCGCCGCGGCGAGCGCGAGCGGGAGCTCGCGCAGCACGACGAGGAGGGTCGCGTCGTAGAGGCTGATCGCCGCGATCCACATCGTTACGGCGCGGCCGATCGCGGGAGGCCGGCGCGTGACGGCCTGGGTCGCGGTGATCATCCATCCGACGAGGAAGAGGAATAGCACGAGCGTTGCGAGCACAGTCGTTGGCGGCAGCCTCGATGGCGCGAGCGGCTGGAAATGCGAAATCGGAAGAAACAGCCCCGCAGCACAAAGGAGGGGCAGGAAGAGGTTCGACGCGTGCAGTAGCCCGCGGTGAGGCGGATCGCCCACGCGAACGCTGCCGGGAATCGAAGGTCCGAAGTCGCGCCCGCATTCGGCGCAGCGGCCATGGTCGCGCGAGCTCGGATAGCCGCATGACGCGCACGAGAAGGGCGGCACGTCGGCGACTCGGCCTGCTTCGCGCCGCGCGATCACGCTGAACGACGCGACGTACACCGCCAGGATCGTCGTCGGACCGACGAACGTCCACGACCTTCCATCGGCGCCGATCGCAAGGGCTGCGACCACGTAGACCATGCCGCGACACGCGCCCATCACGAGCACCGACCAACGATGCGTCAGGTGAATCGAGTCGTAGAGCAGGATGCAGCCGACGAGGGCCGCACCCGCGAGGAGCGCCGCGACGTTCGTCGAGGCGAGAAACGCGAGCCCGAGCGCGATGAGAGCGGTCGCGAAGATCGCGGCACCGCTCGCCGAGACGCGCCCGGACGGAATCGGCCGCGTCGGTCGTTCGCGGGCGTCGGTCGTTCGATCGAACAGATCGTTGAGCGCCATGCCCGCGACGTAGAACGCGACGCAGGCGACGGCGCTCGCTGCGACGGGCCACGCGGAGATCGCCGCTGGCCCGACGTACGCGCCGAGGGCGGCACCGGCGAACACGTTTGACACGACGGTCGGCGCGTTCGAGATCCGCGAGAGCTCGAGGTACGCGCGAAGGCTGCTCATCGCCTCGGTTCCTCGAGCGTGGAGCGCAGCCACGAGAGTTCGGCGGCGATTCCCTCGGCGAGCTGCCCAGGCCGCAACTCTCGCGGCAGAACCGACCACGCGTAGGTTTCGACCTCGAGGATCGGGCGGTCCGCGCCGAGCGTCTCGAGCAGGCGATCGATGTCGCTGCGCGTCGTCGTCAATGCGCCGATCGACTCGACGTGGATCGGCACGTGGAAGTGCGTGCGCCAGGTACCGCGCGGGCGCGCCGCGAGCGCGGCCGGAAGGTCTTCGAAGAACCGGACGTCTCCGCGCTCATCGCGCACGCAGGTCTGATGCAGATAGCGCGGCTCGGCGAACTCGGCGAGTTGCGCGACGGCGGCGTCGCTTCCGTCGCACGCGATGGCGCTCGACACCTGCACCTTGTTCACCTGAATGCCCGCGTCGCGATAGGTGGCCACGACGTCGTGCTGCGCTTCGAACATCACCGCTGCATGGCAGATGTCGTGGCACACGCCGAGATGTCGCCTCGCGACGTCGCCGCGCAGGGCTTGGTCGAACAGGTCAACGACGTGCCGCGCGCGATCGAGCAGGCAACCGGGCTCCGGCTCGAGGTCGACGGTGATCCGGATCCCCCGCTCCGCCTCGATTCGCGCGAGGTGGTGCGCGACCGCTTCGAGATGCGCGATCGCGAGCCCGACGTTGCCGCCGCAGCCGTCGCCGAGAAAGGTCGAGCGCCAACCGATCGGCAGCGTCGAGATCGACGCGTGCGCCGTGCCCGGCGGCACGAGATCGCTCAGGATTTCCGCGAGGCGCATCGTGTAGACCACGCGCTCGCGCTGCGCCCAGTGCGGCTCGTACACCGCGTGCTTCACCCGCTCCCGGTGAAAATCGCCGTACGGGAAGCCGTTGAGCGTGGTCACCACGAGGCCGAGCGAGTCGAGGCGATCGCGGAGTCGCCGCGCGTCGTCGCGGGTGGGCAACTCCGCCGCGGCTCGCGCCGAGAGCCAGAGTCCGATCCCGAGACGCTCGCTCGGTGCGACGAGTTCGCGCACCCGCGCGGCGTGTCGCTCGAGGTTCGCGACCGTCATCGCGAGATCCTCGCCGGCGTGGACGTTCGTGCAGTAGGCGAGTGGTGTCGTCACGACGAGTCACGCGGATCGTATTTGCTGCACGCACTCCACGATCTCACAAGACGGCGAAACGGCCAGAGCGAGTGTGCGCCCGGAGGGCGCTACGGAGCGCGGGAATTGGTGTCACGCGGATCGTATTTGCTGCACGCACTCCACGATTTCACAAGACGGCGAAACGGCCAGAGCGAGTGTGCGCCCGGAGGGCGCTACGGAGCGCGGGAATTGGTGTCACGCGGATCGTATTTGCTGCACGCGCTCCACGATCTCACAAGACGGCGAAACGGCCAGAGCGAGTGTGCGCCCGGAGGGCGCTACGGAGCGTGGGGATTGGCATCAGGCGCGACGGGCGGTCATGAGAAGTCGGCGCGCGTGACGGTCGTACGCCGCGCCGTCTACGGAACTCAGGAGCGCGATGTCGACGAATCCGACGCGCTTCGCCATCGCGACGAGTTCGTTGGGGAAGAGCATGCGTGTCTCGAAGTTGCGCACGTCGCGACGGCCGTCGGGGAAGAAGATCGACCAGCGGCTGAGGATCGTGCCGCGGTGCCAGTCGGCCACGGGTTCCTCGACCGCCAGAATGTCGTCGCCGCTGCCCGTGGGAATGCGCGTCGCGTTCGGCAAGAGCCCGAAGGTGACGACCCAACACGGATTGATCCGCTCGAGCAGGAATCGACCACCGGAACGCAGCGACTCGAACGCGCGGCGCATCATCGCCTCGTTCTGCGCGTCGTCGTCGCTGTAGCCGAAACTGGTGAAGACGTTGATCGCCGCGTCGCAGGGTGCCGACGCGACGTACGAGTAGCCGTCAGCGCACACGAACCTCGCGTGCAGCGATTCCTGGGACGCCGTCCGCGCCGCGGCGTCGACGTAGCTCTGCGCGAGGTCCACGCCTTCCAACACCATGCCGCGGCGGGCGAGCGGGATCGCGATGCGGCCGATGCCGCAGCACTGGTCGAACACGCGCTCGCCCGGCTTGAGATCGAGCAGGCGGATCACCGAATCGGCGAAGGCGTCGGCCTGCTGCCCTTGGCGCGTGACGAGGCCGATCTCCGCGTAGGTCTCGTCGAAGAACGTCTTCCACCAACCCGACATGGACCGTGGTTGATTGTCGTTCATTGGCGGCTCGCAGCGGCGACGAGTTGACGCATCACGCCGAGTCCCAAGGTGCGATCGGTGGTGCGCTCCGGATGCCACTGCACGCCGACGTAGAACGGTCGCGTTGCATCGCGGATCCCTTCGATCACGCCGTCGTCGCTTGTCGCGATGACGTCGAACGCGCCCGGCTCCGCGATCGCTTGGTGGTGCGAACTCGCGACGCTGCCCTCGCCGAACTCGCTGCTGACGCGGTGCGAGTTGTCGTTGCCGTGGCGGTCCGCGTCGCGGACGTGATCGTGCATGTGCTGGATGAGCGGACAGCCGCCATGAACGCCCATCTCCTGCATCCCGAGGCAAATCCCCAGCGTCGCCCGCTCCCGCGCGCCGTCGAGGGCGCGAAGGAGCGCGAAGTCGAACGCCTGCCGTCGGGCGTCCATGATCTCGGCCTTCGGATGCAGCGGCACGCCGAACTGCCGCGTGTCGATGTCGGGCCCACCCGTCAGAATGAAGCCGTCGAGACGCGACACGTACTGTCCGACGAGCTCGGTATCGGGCGTGAGCACGACCGGCGCGCCGCCCGCCTCGACGAGCATGTCGACGTAGGCGGCGTTGACGCGGACGATCGTCTTCCCGTTCAGAACGTCGATCGAGGGCGTGAGGCCGATGAGGGGACGTGACATTGCCGAAGGATACCTGTCGTGCATTGCGGCCGTGCATGGCGACGGGCGATCATGTCGACATGCTGAACTCGCTCCTCCCGCTCGCGATCGCGGCGTGCCTCCAGTCAACTCCGCCGGCACATGAGCCGGCCGCGCCCGACGCGCCGCCGCCCGCGTCAGCGCAGGCGGCGACGCAAGGTGCCGACTCCAGCGCCGCCGAGGCCAAGCGCGCCGTCGACGCGGCGCGGGCGTTCCTCGATTCGCTCGGCGCTGACGATCGCGCGAAGGTGAAGCGCCCGTTCGAAGATCATTCGCGCCGCGAGTGGTCGTATCTCCCCGGCGATCGGCCGGGGTTGTTCCTCTCGTCGCTCACGCCGGAACAGCGGGCGCTCGCGCTGGCGCTGGCGACGTCGTCGCTGTCCGCCGACGGTCGCGAGCGCGTGCGCCTGATTCGCGAGACGGAGGATTTGCGCCGCGCCGACGACGCGCGCCGCGGCGCCGCGTCGAACTACGGCGGCGACCTCTACGCGCTTCTGATCTTCGGCGAGCCCGGCGAGGGACCGTGGGGCTGGCGCCTCGAGGGCCATCACCTCGGTCTGCATTTCAGTTCGTTGAGCGGCGAGACTGCGACGACGCCGCTCTTCTTCGGCGCGTTTCCGGTCGTCCTCGCGGACGGTCCCGACAAGGGCAAGCGTCCGCTCGGCGCGCTGCAGGACGCGGCGCTCGAGCTGCGACGTTCGCTCACCCCCGAACAAGTGAAGGCGGCGACCGTCGGCGAAGGATCGCCCGCCGACGTCATCACCGGCCCGCAGCACGAAGCGGCGCTCCGCGATCCGACGGCGCAGGGCGGGATCGCGATGACTGACCTCGCCCAGACGCAGCGCGATCTCCTCTGGGGTCTGCTGCTGCGGCACGTGCTCGACCTGCGCGGCGATCTCGCGTCGGACGAATTGCGCCGCATCAAGAGCGCTGGCACCGAGCGCATCCGCTTCGGCTGGGCCGGCGAGCCGCAACTCGACAAGCCGCACTACTACCGCATTGCCGGACCGTCCTTCGTCATCGAGTTCGACTGCACGCAGGGGAATCCGAACCACGTGCACTGCGTGTGGAACGACCCGGAGCGAAACTTCGGCGACGCGCTGGCGGCGCACCTGCGAGCCGAGCATCGCGCCGCCGACTGAGCCTGCGACGTCGACCAGATGAGCCTGCGCTCACGCGCATCTCGCGAGCACCGCGCGCCGAACTCGTGGGCGGCCGCCATACGATCGTCGCCCGTCAAGGGCCCGAGTTCGCGCGATGATCGACCTGACGGAACACCCAGTCGCCGCGGACCTGCTGATCGCGCTCGGCGCGGCCGGCGCGGGCGGCATCGGCGCGATGGTCGGACTGGGCGGCGGCATCGTGCTCGTGCCGCTCCTGACGCTCGTGTTCGGTGTCGACGTGCAGACGGCGATGGGCGCGTCGCTCGTGGCGGTGATCGGCACGAGCGCTGGCGCGGCGGCGGTGCGCGGCCGAGGCGAACTGTCGAACCCGCGCGTCGCGATCCTGCTCGAACTGGCCGCGACCGTCGGCGCGATCGGCGGCGCGCTCCTCATGACCTTGGCTCGCGACGCGTGGCTCTTCATCCTGTTCGGCGTGGTGCTCCTGGTGACCGCGCTCCTTTCTGCGCGACATGCCGAGGATCCGACGCCGGGCGAGCTCGAGCCGCACGCGCTGTCGGCGTCGCTGGGGTTGGATGGCCACGTCGCCACGAGCGCGGGCACGCATCGCTATCACGTGCAGCACCCAATCGGCGGGATGCTGACGATGCTCGGCGCCGGCGGGCTGAGCGGCCTGCTCGGCGTCGGCTCGGGTGTGTTCAAGGTGCTCGCGATGGACACGCTCATGCGATTGCCGTTTCGCGTGTCGACCGTCACGAGCAACTTCATGGTCGGCCTGACCGCCGCCGCGAGCGTCGGCGTCTACTGGAACCACGGGCTGATCGATCCGCGCGTCGCGGCGCCTTCGCTCATCGGGATCGTGCCGGGGGCGATGGTCGGCGCGTGGTTCGTGCATCGCGTCCACGTGAAGATCCTGCGCGTCCTCTTTCTCCTCGTGCTGATGGTCGTCGCCGTACAGATGGTCGTGCGCGGCGTGCGCGAGGAGATGGGCGCGCGAGCGGAGCCCGCGACGCCGGGCGCGCAGAAAGGATCGCCATGACGGTTGACGACCGACCTGGGCGCGCGGTCGACGCGCTACCGAACGCGATGCCACCGTGGTTCGCCGACGCTGAACTCGTCGTCCTCCGAGCGATCACCGCCGTCAGCATGGGATTGATCGCCGTCGCGCTCGTCGTCTCGTTGGTCGATCCCGACCGAGGCGCGACGTCGAAGACGCTCGCGCTCACGGGCCTGGGGGCGATGATCGCGACGCCCTTCGTGCGACTCGTGCTTCTGATCGCTGCGTTCGTCTCCGTGCGCGATCGACGATTCGCGGTGCTCGCCCTCGCGGTGCTTGCGGTGATCGCCGCCAGCTTCGCGGTTGGATAGCAGCGTCGCGCGACTCAGGCGATGGCGAAGCGTCCCGATTGGCTGAGGAACGCGAGCGGATTGTCGAACGACATGCGCTTCACCGCGTCCTCGCGGTGCCCGCGGGCCCGCATCTCGATCCGCGCCTTGGGTACCGCGAGCGGGTCGCTGTTTCCCCAGTCGCCCGCGGAGTTGATCCACAATCGCTCGCCCCCGTAGGTCTCGATGATGTCGACCGCTCGCTGCGGCGTGCACTTCGTGTCGGGATATAGCGTCATGCCGGCCCAGAAGCCGCGCTCGAGCACGAGCTTGACGGTGTGTTCCTCGACATGGTCGATCAGTACGCGGCCCGGATCGAGCGAGCCTTGGTTGCGGATGGCGTCGAGGATGAGCCGCGTGCCCTTGAGCTTGTCCTCGAGATGCGGCGTGTGCACGAGCACGAGCAGCTTGTGCTTGGCCGCGAGCTGGAGGTGTTCCTCGAGGATCGCGAGTTCGTTGCGGCTGTTCTTGTTCAATCCGATCTCGCCGATGCCTAACACGTTCGGCCTGTCGAGGAACTGCGGAATCAGCGCGATGACCTCGCGCGCGAACACCGGATCCTCGGCCTCCTTCGGATTGATGCAGAGCCACGTGTGGTGCTTGATCCCGTACTGCGCGGCACGGCGCGGCTCGAACTCGGTGAGCAGCCGGAAGTAGTCGAAGAATCCCTGCGGGCTCGAACGGTCGTAGCCCGCCCAGAACGCCGGCTCGGTGATGGCGACGCAGCCGGCGAGCCGCATGCGCTCGTAGTCGTCGGTGGTGCGGCTCACCATGTGGATGTGCGGATCGATGTACATGGGTGTTCGGTCGTGGGAGTCGGAGGCTCATCACGCGGAGCGGGGATACGCGCCGAGCGCGCCCTTCATCGGCGCCGCTGCGATCGGCTCGGCGGTCGGATCGCTGAACGACTCGAGGACTCGCCGCGCCCGATCGGGCTTGCCGTCGAGCAGGATCGCGATTGCGCCGAGCAACGCCTCGTGGCGGAAGTCGCGCGGAACAGCGCCGTCGCGCGGCGCGGCGCGATCGATGCGATCGAGGAACGCGGCGACGTCTATGACCTTCGCGCGGTGCTCCATGAAGTAACGGTCGATGACCGCCGCGCGGTCGATGGGAACGGAGGACATGTCGTGATCGTACGCCCCGCGTTCGAGCTCGCCGAACGAAACCTCACGACGCGCTGGCGCGCAGTCGCTCGATGGCCTGCCGCATCCGCGTTTCGTCGACTTCGTGCACGTCCTCCGCTTGGCCGATGCCGCGCAGGAGCGTCAGCGTGAGCCTGCCGCCGAGATGTTCGCGGAACTCCTCGAGCCCGCGAAGCACCGCGCCCGCGTCTGCGAGCGCCGGGTGCCACGTGCCGATGCCAAGCCGATGCAGGAGCGCGAGCGTGCGGTCGGCGTCGGTCGCCGCGAGGCTCCCGACGAGCGCCGAGTACACGGTGTCGAGCGCGACGCCGATGCCTACGGCTGCGCCGTGCGGCAGCGCGAAGCGCGTGAGCGTCTCGAGCTTGTGCGCGGACCAGTGGCCGTAATCGAGCGGCCGCGCCTCGCGCGTCTCGAATGGGTCGCCCCCTCGGACGATGTGGCGAAGATGCAGTTCCGCGGAGCGCCGGATGATCGGCATCGCCGCATCGAGCGAGCGCCCGCGAATTCGCTCGGCGTCGTGCTCCATCCGCTGGAAGAGCACCGGATCGCGGAGGAGCGCGATCTTCACGACCTCGCTGAAGCCGTCGCACCAATGGCGATCGGTCAGGGTCGCGAGGAAGCGCTCGTCGTTGAGCACGGCCCACGGCGGACTGAAGGCGCCGACGAAGTTCTTCTTCCCGAAACGGTTAACGCCGTTTTTCACTCCGAGCGCGGCGTCGTCCTGCGCGAGCACAGTCGTCGGCACGCGCACGAGCCGGACTCCGCGGTGCGCGACGGACGCGGCAAACCCGACCGCATCGAGCACCGCGCCGCCGCCGATCGCGAGGACGAAGCTCTGTCGACAGATGCGATGCCGATCGATGGCGTCGATCACGCGATCGACCGCGACGAGGTCGTTCTTGCACGCCTCGCCGCCTTCGATCTCGAGCGTCGCTTCCGGGGCGGGCACGCGTTCGGCGTTCGCGCGGGCGTACGCGGCGCACCGATCGGCGACGTCGGGCCACGCGGCGCGGACGCCGGAATCGATCGCCACGATCATTCGCGAGACGCCTCGCCCGCGCCGCTGCGGATCGAGCGCGTCGGCGAGAATCGGATTCGCCGGGTCGAACAGGTCGCGGGTGAAGCGCACGCGGTGCGTGAACGCGACGTCGAACTCGGCGTCGACGAAGCCGCGCGAGACGAGCGAGCCGTCGAAGCTGGAATCGGACGGGAGGGTCACGGGAGGGCGGAGGATAGGGCAGCCGCGGTTCCGCCGACGCGTCACCGCGCGATCTTCTCGCGAGTGAGGTGATACAGGCAGATTGCGGCGGCGGTGGCGACGTTCAGACTGTCTCCGCCCGGCGACATGGGAATGCGGACCCGGCGATCGGCGCGAGCGAGCGTCCCCGGGTCGACACCCGAGAACTCGGACCCGACGAGGAGCGCTGTGCGCGCCGGCGGCACGCAGTCCGCAAGGACCGGTGCGTCGGAGTCGGGCGTCGCGACGATCAGCGTGAATCCGAACTCGCCGCGCAGGCGCTCGAGGTCCGCGGGCCAGTCGGTGCTCCGCGCGGTGGGAACGCGCAGCGCATGCCCCATCGAGACTCGCAGCGACTTGCGGTAGAGGTGATCGTGGCAACGCGGGCTGAGTACGACCGCGTCGACGCCGAACGCGGCGGCGTTGCGGTAGAGCGCGCCGACGTTGTCGACGTTCGTGATGTCCTCGGCGACGACGATGACCGCGCCGTCGCGCCGAGGCACGGCGGCGTCGAGCGTCATGCGGTCGCGCGCGGGTCGCAAGCCGATTGCAAGCACGCCACGATGGACGTTGAAACCCGCGACTTTCCGCAGGACGGAATCGGGCGCGACGAAGAGCGGCACGCCTCCGTGTCCCGTCGCATCCATGCGGGAACGCATCGCCTCGGCGTGTCGCTCCTCCACGAACACCGACTTCGTGATGCCGCCGATCGCCAGCATCCGGTCCACGACGATGGCGCTCTCGCCGACGAACAGCCCGGGGCGCGATGACGGTCCCGCGAGATCCCGCTCGCGCACGTCGAGGTAGTCGGCGATGCGCGCGTCGTGCTCGTCCTCGATCGTGATGCTTGCGCCGTGCATGCGCTCATTGTTTACACTCGCGGCGCATGCCGGAGAAGTCGGGCGAAACCGCGCCGGAGTCGGTTGAACATCCGACCGAATCGACCGCCGAGGATCTGCGCGTCGAGCAGCTCCTGCAGCACTCGATCGACGTGCCCGTGCTCGCCGAAGCGGTCGAGGCGCAGGAAGCGCCCGACGCGGCCAACACGCTGGAGCAGCTCGACGAGTCCCAAGCCGCGGAAGTCCTGGGCGAGATGGACGTCGAGAGCGCGGCCGACGCGCTGGCGCACATGCTGACGCCGCTCGGAGTCAGCGTGCTCGAGGACCTGATCGAGGAGGATCCGCAGTACGCGGGCAAGCTGATCGAGGAGATGGCGCCGGACGACGCGACCGACCTTCTCCAGGCGCTGCCCGACAAGGATCGCGATCGCCTGCTCGGAATGCTGGGCAAGGTCGAGGCCGTGGCGCTGCGTCGGCTGCTCGACTTCGGCGAACGCTCCGCCGGCGGCATGATGACGACGGACTACCTCGCGGTCCGCGACACCATGTCCGTCTCCGAGGCCGTCGAGGCGATCCGCAAGGCCGAGACCGAGGCGGAGTGGATCTACGTCTTCGTCGTCGATTGGCGAGGCATGCTGCGGGGCCGCATCACGATGAAGCGGCTGCTTCTCGCGCGGCTCGACCAGAAGGTGGCGGACATCGCCGAGATCCCGGTCGACGCCGTGCATCCCGACCTCCCGCGCGACGAGGTCGCCCGCGAGTTCGAGAAGTACGACTACCTCGTGCTTCCGGTCGTCGACGAATCGCATCGGTTGTTGGGCGTCATCACCGTCGACGACGTCCTGGACTCGATCCGCGAGGAGAGCACCGAGGACGCGCAGACGATGGTCGGCGCGGGCAAGGAAGAAGCCGTCTTCTCGACGACCGCGCAGAAATTCCGCAGCCGGTTCCCGTGGCTCGTGGTGAACCTCTTCACCAGCTCGATCGCGGCGATCGTCGTGCTTCAGTTCGAGAGCCTGATCAGCGAGATCGCGCTGCTTGCGGTCATCATGCCGGTGATCGCGAACCAGGCGGGCAACGCCGGGCAGCAGTCGCTCGCGGTGACGTTGCGCGGCATCGTGCTCGATCAGGTGCGCCCGCAGACGACGCTCGCGCTCATTGCCCGCGAGGGGTTCGTCGGATTGTTGAACGGATCGGTCAACGGGCTCGCGGTCGGATTCGTGGTGGCGCTCATCTCGTACCTGCACGATCCGCGATCTCCCGGGTGGGAGCTCGGATTCGTGGTGACCGTCGCGATGACGATCGCCCTCACCATCGGTTGCGTCGTGGGGACGACGATGCCGCTCCTCCTGCGGCGCCTCGGCGCCGACCCGGCAACGGCGGCCACGATCTTCCTCACGATGGTGACCGACAGCATGTCGTTCCTCACGTTCCTCGGCCTCGCCTCGCTTCTCTCGCACTGGATGCTGTGACCGCGCGATCGGGGGACGCCACAACGAACACCGCCCGCGATGGCGCGGGCGGTGTGCGAAAGGCATCGAAACGTGCGAGTCCAACCGAATCAACTTCGACGACGCCGGGCTCCGATCGCGCCGGCCGCACCGAGGAGCGCGAATGCGCCCGGTGCGGGCACGAGCGTGCCGTTCACATCGAGATAGAAGTAACTGGGGGTCGGTTCCGCGAACTGATACCCGGCGGAGCCGCCGCCGACCGGGTCGTTGGCGTAGAAGAAGTTGAACGCGCTGCCGACTGCCGGCGTGTTGGTGATGCGCCAGCCGTTCAGGTTGCTCGTCGCGTTCGGGCCTTCGAACGCGAGGCCGAACCACAGACCGACGTAGCCCGGGTTTCCGGAGCCCGCGAGGTCGGTCAGGGCGAGCGAAAGGTCGAGGTTGCTGAGCGTCACGGCCTGCGTGATGGAGCTTCCCGCGAGCGCGGTCAGCGTCTGCGCGCCCAGGTCGAGCACCGACGAGGACACGAGGTCGCCGTTGGTGTCCATGAGTCCCGCGTAGAAGCGGATATTTACTTCGGGAGCGCCGGTGAGACGGCGGATGCCGAACGTCAGGCTGTCGATGTGCGCGCTCGTGGCGTCGGACTGGAACAGCGCGTTGGTGAAGATCTGCGTGGTCGCCGGCGCGAAGCCGTCGCCGAGCGATCCGGACGACTGGGCGTTGAATCGCGAGCTGGTCTCCGCGCCGTGCTGAAAGATCAGATCGGCGGGCGCGGACGCAGCCACCATGATTGCGATACCAGCGGATGCGAAAGCAGCGAGGGTTTTCATCGATTCCTCCAATGAGACCGCGCGGTCACGCGTCGACCGCGACCGTGCGCGGCGCGAAGCACGACTTCACACGCGCGGGCAGCCTCGCGCCGCGGTGCGTGGGTCCTCTTCTCGAACGAGGCTGGCTGGGAGCACGGGGGTGGCACAAGCCACCGCGCGATGCGGAGCGAATCCGTGGGCCCGAGGTCCACCCTCCGCAGGGACTATCCGCCGAAACCGGGGAGGTGGAAGCACCGCTCGATGAAAAGATCGTGATTCGGTTCGCCTGCCGACTTCTCGGATCCGTTGATGCTTAGTCTTTGTGATTACGAGCCTTGCGGCACGAGTTCTCGCGCCCTAACAGTGCGGTGAAGACTGCGGCGGCGGGTCCCGTTGGGGTCTCGAACCCCTTCACGGCGGCGTTGGCCGGCATGCAATCGCCGAACTCGGAGTTTGTTTGATGCGTCCTCCTCCGGCACCGTCGGTCACCAAGGGCTCGGCGGGTTGACGACGAGGCGGAGCGTCTTACTGTTCTTCCCTTCTTCGCATGCTGCGATCAACGGCATGCCGCGATCACGGGTCGTCGATCAGACGTCGTGGTTCGCGACAGCCGCGCGACGCAGGCGAGCGGAGTCTGACAACCGGAGTCGTTCATGAGCGATCTGATCGTCGCCCGTGGACTTGAGAAGCGGTTCGGTCACATCCACGCGGTCCGCGGTATTGACCTCGATGTGCCGGCCGGGCAAGTCCTCGGGTTCCTCGGGCCGAACGGTGCCGGCAAAAGCACCTCGATGCGGATGTTGACCGGGTTTCTCGAGCCGACGGCGGGTTCGATTCATATCTGCGGCATAGACCTCGCCGCAGACGCGATCGAAGCGAAGCGCTGCATCGGTTACCTGCCTGAAGGCGCTCCCGCCTATCCGGACATGACCGTGGGCGAGTTCCTGCGGTTCATCGCCCGGGCACGCGGCTTCGTGGGCGCGGAAGCCACGCGACGCGTGAACGCGGCGATCGAACTCGTGCACCTCGGCGGCGTGCGCGGGCAGGCGATCGAGACGTTGTCGAAGGGATACAAGCGGCGCACGGGCTTGGCACAGGCGCTCCTGCACGACCCGAAGGTGCTGATCCTCGACGAGCCGACCGATGGCCTCGACCCGAACCAGAAGCACGAGGTGCGGGAGCTGATCCGGAAACTCGGCGGCGAACGGGCGATCGTGCTGTCGACGCACATCCTCGAGGAGGTCGAGGCCGTGTGCACGCGGGCCGTGATCATCACGTTGGGGCGTGTCGTGTTCGACGGCACTCCCGCGCAGATGGAGGCGAAGGCGCCGGCGTCAATCGCGCGAGCCCGACTCGACTGGGTGTTCCGCTCGCTCACCACCACCGATCGAGCCAGCGACGCGGCGAAAGGAGCGGCCTGATGAGCGCCTTCGCACGCACCGCCTGCATCTTCCGCCGCGAGTTCCGCGCGTACTTCGCGACACCGCTCGCCGCGGTGTTTCTCGTGATCTTCCTGTTTCTCGCCGGCTTCTTCACGTTCAACGTCGGCGGGCTCTACGAACGCGACCAGGCCGACCTGCGCCCGTTCTTCCAGTTCCATCCGTGGCTCTATCTCTTCCTGGTGCCGGCGGTATCGATGCGGCTCTGGGCCGAGGAGCGCCGCACCGGCACCATCGAGCTGTTAGCCACGCTGCCCTTCACCGTCGCCGACCTGGTCGTCGGGAAGTTCCTCGCGGCGTGGGCCTTCACGACGCTGGCGCTCATCCTCACCGTGCCGATCTGGGTCACTGTGTCGTGGCTCGGCGATCCCGACCAGGGTGCGATCGTCGTCGGCTACGTCGCGAGCGCGCTCCTCGCGGGCAGCTTCCTCGCGATCGGCTCGTGCCTCAGCGCATTCACCAAGAACCAGGTGATCGCGTTTGTGCTGTGCGCCGTGGCTTGCTTCCTTGTCCTGCTCGCGGGCTTCCCCGCGGTGCTCGACATGCTGCGAGCGTGGATGCCCGATGCCGCCGGCGATCGCCTCGCGCGGGCCCTCGGCGCGATGAGCGCCCTCACGCACTTCGACTCGATGATGCGCGGCGTGATGGATCTGCGCGACGTCGTGTATTTCGTCTCGGTCATCGTCTCGTGCGTGTTCCTGAACATTCTCGTCGTCGATTGGAAGAAGGCCGACTGACATGCATCGCTCCGGAAAACGATCCATCGCCATCGTCGCGATCGTCCTGGTCGTGCTGGGCCTGATCGCGCTCAACACCGTGCTCGCCTTCGGACTCCGCACGGCGCGACTCGACCTCACCGAGGAGAAGCTCTACAGCCTCTCGCCCGGCGTGAAGGAACTCGTCCGCAACCTCGACGAGAAGGTGCGCGTCGACCTCTACTGGTCCGACTCCGTCGGCAACGACCTGCCGCAGTTCCGGATGCTCGCCACGCGCGTGCGCGAGTTTCTCGACGAGTTGTCGAGCGCATCCGCGGGCAAGCTCGAAGTGAAGCAGATCGACCCCAAGCCGTTCTCCGAGGAGGAAGACGCGGCGCGGGCCGCTGGTCTCGCCGTGCGGCCGGTCGACGGCGCGGGCGGCACGCTGACGCTTGGCCTCGTGGTGCGCGGTCCGACCGACAAGCCCGAGGTCATTCCGTCCATCGGGCCCGAGGACGAGCCGTTCCTCGAATACGAACTCGCGCGGCGCATCGTGTCGGTGGAGCGGGCGAAGAAGCCGGTCGTTGCGGTACTGAGCTCGATACCGGAGGCGCCGCCGCCGGATCCGCGCAACCCGATGGCGCAGCCACAGCCGCCGATCCTCATGCAACAGTTGCGAGCGCTCTTCGACGTGAAGTACGTCGACATCCCGCCGGATGGCGCACCCGTGATTCCCCCGGAAACCGCGCTCCTCATGCTCATCCAGCCCCGCGGCTGGTCTGACGCGACGCTTCGCGTGATTGACGCGTGGGTCGTCGCCGGCAAGCCGACGCTGGCGTTCGTCGATCCGTGGTGCGAGACCGACCCACAGGCCCGCAGCGCCGGCTTCGGCGGTGGCGCGGCGGGCACCACGTTCGACCTCGGTCCGCTGCTCGCCTCGTGGGGGCTCGAGGTACCGAAGGACACGCAGAATCCGACGGGGCAACTCGTGGTCGGCGATCGCACCTATGCGACGAGGGTCCGCGCTCGCACCGGCGGCGGTCAGACGATCGACCTCGACTATCTGCCGTGGCTCTCGCTGCGCGACGGCGCGCTCGCGAAGAAGGATCCGGTCGTCGGCACCTTGGCGCAAATCAACGTGATGTCCGCCGGCGCGCTCGCGCGAACGAAGGAGGCGACCACCACCACGGAGCCGATCATCACCAGTTCGCCGGAGAATCAGCTCATCTCCACGCTGAAACTCGGCTTCTTCGGCCAGCCGGATCAACTCATCAAGGACTTCAAGTCGACCGGCACGCCGCAGTGGCTGGCCGTCCGCGTCACCGGCCCAATCACCAGCGCGTTCCCCACGAAGAAGGAGGATGGAAGCGCTGGCGAAGCCGTGAAGGGCAACGCGAATCTCATCGTCGTCGCCGACGTCGACCTCCTGGAGGATCGCGCCTGGGTGCAGGAACAGCGCTTCGGCGGACAACTGCTCGGCTACAACGCGTTCGCCGACAACAGCTCGCTCGTCATGAACGCGGTCGAAACGCTGACCGGCGATCGGGTGCTGTCGGATCTGCGCGGGCGCGGTCAGTACCGTCGGCCGTTCGGGCGCGTCGAAGAGCTGCGCAAGACCGCCGAGGCCAACTACCTCGTCGAGGAACAGGCGCTGCAGGACCGCATTCGCGACAGCCAGAATCGCATCAACCAACTGCAGCGCGAGAAGACCGGCAACGGGCAGAACTCGCTGATCCTCTCGCCGGAGCAGACGGCGGAACTCGAGAAGCTCAACGCGACTGTGCTCGACGCTCGCAAGAGCCTGCGCAGCGTTCAGAGCAAGTTGCGCGAGGACGTCGAGCGGCTCGGTCGCGGGCTCATGCTCCTGAACGTCGTCGCATGGCCGGTGCTTGTGGCGCTCATTGCGTCGTTCTGGACCGTCGGGCGCGTGCGTCGGCAGCGCAGCGGGAAGGGAGGTGCGTGAGATGAGCCAGGGAGGATCGGGCATGCATCCCACGATTCATCGCGCGGCGGAGTCGACGCGAAGAGCGCGACTCATCGTCGGCGTGGGCGTCGTCGCCGTCGCGCTGGTCATCGGTGCGATCTACGTCACGCGCGGCGGCGAGGACTCGTCGGCGCCGTCGCAGCATGAACCGCTCGCGCCCGCGCTCAAGAGCGCCGCGGGTTCGCTCGCACGCATCGAGGTCACGAAGGGCGGCACGGCGGTGTCCCTGGTCAAGCAGGGTGACGATTGGGTCGTGGAGAGTTCGAGCGGCTATCCCGCGAAGCTCGATGCAGTGCGCGAGTTGGTCGCGGGCATCGCCGGACTCGAACTCGACGAAGCGCTCACCGCGAAGAAGGACCGGCACGCCGAGCTCGGACTCGCGTGGCCCGACCCCGCGGGCAAGGCGGCGCTCGTGCGGCTCGTGCCAGCGCAGGGCGAGCCGATCGAAGTGGTGTTAGGCGAGCAGAAGTACTCGCCGAGTTCGCAGTACGCGCGACGCCTCAAGGAGGACCAGACGTGGCGCTGCCGCAGCGCGGTCACGATCGAGACCGAGCCGGGTCGCTGGATGAGCACCGAACTCCTGGCGCTGCCGCCCGACGAAACGGTGTCGGTGACGTATCAGGGCCTCGAGCTCAATCGCACGCAGGAGGAAGGCAAGCCAGCGCAGTGGATCGCCTCGTTGTGCGCTGGTCCGGTGGACGAGAGCGCGTGGAACGACGCGAAGCAGACGCAGGCGAAGTCGACGCTGCCGTCGTGGCTGTCGCGCATCGAGTTCGAGGACGTGCGCCGGCGCGGCGACACGTGGAACGCCGATCCAAACTTCACCGCGACCTTCGACACGCTGCACGCGACGGTGCGTATGGAAGGCATGACCGAAGGCAACGCAACCTGGGTGCGCTTCGGCGCCGAGCCGAAGCCAGACGCGCCGCCGGTGCCCGACGACAAGAGCGTCGCGAAACACGGTGCAGGCACGCCGTTCATCCCCGATTGGAAGGCATGGAACGACGACGTCGCGCGGTGGGAGTTCAAGCTCCCCGAGTGGAAGCGAAGCGCGATCATGCGAATTCAAGAACCGCCGAAGCCACCCACGCCTGCGGTCGTGCCCGGAGGGTCGCCATTGCCCCCGGGAATGTCCCTGCCGACGGGTGGTTGAGCGCCGCGAAACGCAAACGTGCACAGTCGCGAGTTCGTTTCGCGCGTCGATCGTCGCGGTGCGCATACTGGTGGCGTGCGGCGTTACCGCCGCTTCGATCGCTCGCGTGTTCGCGGAAGTCGTGATCTGCGGGCATGTGCGACTTTCCCGGAGCAACAACGGAATGATGCGGACACTGCTCGGACTCCTGACGGCGCTCGCGATCGGATGTGCCATCGCCGCCGCGCACGGCGCGCCCCCAGCGGCGCCGTCGACGGTTCCCCGACTCCCCGCCGTGCGCGAACGCGGTCCCGACCACGACATCACGCGCGATCTCACGCACCGGACGTATCGCGTCGAAGGCGCGGTTCGTGACGCGGTCCTCTGGATTCCTCCGAAGGACAAGATCCCCGCGACCGGCGCGCCGGTCGTGTTCGTCTTCCACGGGCACGGCGGCTCGGCGTTCAACGCGTCGCGCCAATTCGCGCTGCACACGCTTTGGCCCGAGGCACTGATCGTGTATCCGCAGGGGCTCCCGACGGTGGCGCCGCTCGTCGACCCTCAAGGCAAGGAGCGCGGTTGGCAGCTCACGATCGGATCGAACGACGATCGCGATCTCAAGTTCTTCGATGCGATGCTCGCGGCGCTCGACAAGGAGTGCCCGATCGACCGCTCGCGGATCTACTGCACCGGGCACTCGAACGGCGGCGGATTCACTTATCTCCTCTGGCAGGCCCGTCCCGACGTCTTCGCCGCGGTAGCGCCGAGCGCGGCGGCGGCGATGCGGCCCGCCGAAACCTTGAAGCCGTTGCCGGTGATGCACATGGCGGGCGAGAAGGATCCGCTCGTGCGCTACGAGTGGCAGGTGAAGACGATGGATGCGGTGCAAAAGCTGAATGGCTGCAACCCGACGGGCACGCCATGGGCCGAGCACGCGACGATCCATGAGTCGCGCACCGGCACGCCGCTCGTGCGCTACGTCCATCCGGGCGGCCACGAGTTTGTGAAAGACGCGGCGCCGCTCATCGTGCGGTTCTTCAAGGAGCATGCGAAGCCGGCGACGAGCGCGCCCGCGGGTGACGCCGCTGCTCCCGGTCTGTCCCCCGGACAAGGCCGCTAGCGAGAGTCCCTCCGCGTCGTAGCCCAGATCGGCTCGAGCCTCTCCATCAACGTGGTGGCGATCCCGACCTCAATCACGACGTCCCGTCGGGCCGCAGGATCTGTCGATCCTCATTGGCCGTGGGGCTGATCACCTCGGCCCCTTCCACATGGCTGCTTCGACGCACGCGACGATGTGCATGATCCAGCCGCCGAGCGACAGCGTGAGGATCCACACGACGACGCAGAGGATCAGCATCACGAGCGCCGCGAGCAGCCGGCCCTGCACCAATTGACCGAGGCCGGGAATGAAAAAGCTGCACACCGCGGCGATGACGTTGCCTGCCGAGCCGCGACCTGGACCGCTGGTCATGGATGAACTCCTCGAACGGGTGCGAGCGGACCCACGAGGGCGCCGCGTCGGATCGCATCGTTCGGATTATGGCCGGAGCGATTGCGGCCCGCACGCTGCCGTCGGCGAAGATGAGCGCGGAGGTCGCACCATGAAGGACGCTCGCTGGGCCGAAGTCGATCGCTACATCGCGGAAACGCTCGTCGGTCGCGACGCCGCGTTGGACGCGGCCGCGCACGACACCGACGCGGCCGGTCTGCCGCCGATTTCGGTGACGCCGAGCCACGGCAAGCTCCTCATGCTGCTCGCCACGATGTGCGGCGCGCGGCGCATCCTCGAGATCGGCACGCTCGGCGGCTACAGCGCGATCTGGATGGCGAAGGCGTTGCCGCCGGACGGACAACTCGTGACGCTCGAGATCGATCCCAGGCGCGCCGAGGTGGCCCGCGCGAACATCGCACGAGCCGGTTTCGGTCGCGTTGTCGACGTGCGCGTCGGGCGAGCGATCGACGTCCTTCCGACGATCGCCGCCGCGCGAGGCGCGCCGTTCGATCTGGTCTTCATCGACGCCGACAAGCCGAGCAACCCCGAGTATTTCGCGTGGGCCCTCGAGCTCACGCGGCGCGGCGGCGTGATCGTCGTCGACAACGTCGTGCGCGACGGCGCGATCGTCGATGCGAAGAGCACGGACGCCAGCGTGCTCGGCGTGCGCCGACTGAACGAACTCATTGCAGCCGAGCCGCGCGTCCGCGCCACCACGATCCAAACCGTCGGCGCGAAGGGCTACGACGGCTTTACGCTTGCGGTCGTGACTGGCGCGTAGTCCGGGCGATGGATCTCCGGCTCGTTGAACGCAGCGCCTTCAACGAGCCCGATGCGTTTCGGCTGCAGCCTCTGCGTAGGCCTGTGCTCACTTACCGATAGTCCGCCATCGGTGTGCACGCGCAGACGAGATTGCGGTCTCCGTACGGATTGTCGACGCGCCCGACGTACGGCCAGAACTTGAAGTCCTTGAGCCAAGGCGCCGGGTACGCGGCCTTCTCGCGCGAGTACCCGTGTTTCCACGCGTCGCTTGAGACCGACGCCGCGGTGTGCGGCGCGCCCTTCAGCACGTTGTCGTCCTTCGCGGCCTTGCCTTCCTCGATCTCGCGGATCTCGCCGCGGATCGCGATGAGCGCGTCGCAGAAGCGATCGAGCTCCTGCTTCGACTCGCTCTCGGTGGGCTCGATCATCAGCGTGCCCGGCACGGGCCAACTCATCGTCGGCGCATGGAATCCGTAGTCGATGAGGCGCTTCGCGACGTCGTCGATCTTCACGCCGGCACTCGCGTCGAACGGACGGAAGTCGATGATGAACTCGTGCGCCTGTCGCCCGTTCCGGTTCGCGTAGAGGACCTTGTAGTGGTCCTTGAGGCGATGGGCCATGTAGTTCGCGTTGAGGATTGCGACTTCGGTCGCGCGCTTGAGTCCGTCGGCGCCCATCATCGCGATGTACATCCAGGAGATGGGAAGAATGCTCGGGCTGCCGTACGGCGCAGCGCTCACCGGACCGATTGCGTGACGTCCCGCAGAACCGGGCCGCGCGACCGGATGGCCGGGGAGGAAGTCGGCCAGATGCGCCGCGACGCCAATCGGTCCCATGCCCGGACCGCCGCCGCCGTGCGGAATGCAGAACGTCTTGTGCAAGTTGAGGTGGCACACGTCGGCGCCGATGTCGGCGGGCCGCGTGAGTCCGACCTGCGCGTTCATGTTCGCGCCGTCCATGTAGACCTGGCCGCCGTGCTTGTGCACGACTTCGCAGATCTCCTTGATGCCTTCCTCGAACACGCCCGCGGTGGACGGGTACGTGACCATGATCGCGCCGAGGTTCGCGGCGTGTTCAGCGGCCTTAGTCTTGAGGTCGGCGATGTCGATGTAGCCCATCTCGTCGCACGCGACGGCAACGACCTTCATGCCTGCGACGACGGCGCTCGCGGGATTGGTGCCGTGCGCCGACTCGGGAATGAGGCACACGTCGCGGTGCGTGTCGCCACGGTGTTCGTGATACGCGCGGATGACGAGCAGGCCCGTGTATTCGCCTTGCGATCCCGCGTTCGGTTGCAGCGATACCGCGGCGAAACCGGTGATCTCCGCCAGCCAAGCTTCGAGCTGCGCGAACATCTCGTGATAGCCGGCGAGCTCTTCCTTCGGCGCGAACGGATGGATACGACCGAACTCCGTCCATGTCACCGGGATCATCTCGCTCGTCGCGTTCAGCTTCATGGTGCACGAGCCGAGCGAGATCATCGACTGCGCAAGCGAAAGGTCTCGCGACATGAGCTTGAAGATGTAGCGCAGCAACTCGGTCTCGCTGTGATAGCGCGCGAAGACCGGATGCGTCATGAACGCGCTCGTTCGCTGGAACGTCGACGGGATGTTCGACGCGGCGCTCGCGACCGACGCGATCGTCGGCACGGGCTTGCCTGCGGCGAAGAGCGAGAAGAGCGCGACGACGTCGGCCTCACTCGTCGTCTCGTCGAGCGCGATACCCACCGAGCCGTCGCCGTACGCTCGAAGGTTCATGCCCTTCGATCGCGCCGCGGCGTGCACGGCGCTCGCGGCAAGCCCGCTGCCGAGCTTTACGCGCAGCGTGTCGAAGAACGGCTTCGAGCCGACGTCGTGGCCGAGCTTGCGCAGACCTTCCGCGAGCGAACACGCGAGGCGATGCACGCGCGTCGCGATGGCCTTCACGCCCTCCGGACCGTGATACGTGCCGTACATGCCCGCGATGATCGCGAGGAGGACCTGCGCCGTGCAGATGTTGCTCGTGGCCCGCTCGCGGCGAATGTGCTGCTCGCGCGTCTGGATCGCCATGCGCAGCGCCGGATTGCCGTGGCTGTCGCGGCTCACGCCGATGATGCGGCCCGGCATCTTGCGCACGTACTCGCTCTTCGTCGCGATGAACGCCGCGTGCGGGCCGCCTGCGCCGAGCGGCACGCCGAACCGCTGCGAGTTGCCGATGCAGATGTCCGCGCCCCATTCGCCCGGCGGAACGAGCAACGTGAGCGCCAAGAGATCGGCCGCCGCGACGACGAGCGCGCCCTGCTTGTGCGCCTTCTCCGTGAATCCGCGATAGTCCTCGACGCGTCCGTCGGTGGTTGGGTACTGCAAGAGCGCGCCGCAGCAGTCGGCGCCGATCTCGAACGTGGCCGGATTGCCGACGACCAGCTTGATGCCCAGATGCTTCGCGCGGGTCTCGACGACGGCGATCGTCTGCGGATGGCAATCCTCGGCAACGAAGAAGACGTGCTTCTCGCCCGAGTCGCCGTTGACGATCGCGTGCGCCATCGTCATCGCTTCCGCGGCGGCGGTGCCTTCGTCGAGGAGCGACGCGCCGGCGAGCGGAAGCCCGGTGAGGTCCGCGATCATCGTCTGGAAGTTCAGGAGCGCTTCGAGACGCCCCTGGGCGATCTCGGCCTGATACGGCGTGTACTGCGTGTACCAGCCCGGGTTCTCGAGGATGTTCCGCAGGATCACCGGCGGCGTGATCGTGTCGTGGTAGCCCAGGCCGAGGAAGCTGCGCGCAACCGTGTTCTTCGACGCGATGCGCTTCAGCGCCTCGAGCGTCTCGAACTCTCCGCGCACCGCGTAGCCGCTCGCGTTCGATGGATCGCGCAGCTCAAGCGGGCGCGCGAGTCGAATGCCGCTCGGGATCGTCGCCGCGATGAAGTCGTTCATCGAGGCGAAGCCCAGCGAACGGAGCATCTCCGCCTGATCGCGCTCGGAAGGACCGATGTGGCGTCGGGCGAAAGTGTCCAGCGGCGGGAACGGATGCGTTGAGGCGGCCGGCGTGGCGTCGAGTGTCATGGGAGGCGTCATGGCTGTTGACGGGGTGGAGGCGAGTTGAATGCCGTGCTTCCGCTGGGAGCGGGAAACGGCGGAAATCCGCAGTATAGGGCTGCGCCAGCGTGGTTCCGCGGCGTCGAGCGCCTGCTCGCGGCCGACGCCTCGGCGAATTGCCCGTCGCTCGCGGCTCTCCGTGCTCATTGGGGCTCGCATTGCGAGTTGCGTTGGGGTTCAATGCGAGCTTCGCCCTCCGTCGCGCATCCAGCCATGCTCACGCTTCACTCGCCCCACTCGTTCGCGTCCGCATTCGTCCTCTCGCTGTCCCTCATCGCAGCGTGCGCGACCGAGAATCGCGTCGCGCACGACAGCGTCGCTGCGCCGCAGCCCGCCGAGCGGATCGAGGTGAAGCTGCCCGCGCCGGCGCCGGTCGCGCTCCCGACAAAGCAGGACGCGCCGCCGCCGCCGGCTGAACCCGCATCGCCGCCCGCCGCGCCCGCCCAGAAGCCCGGCGAGGGAAAGAGCATTCACGAGACCGTGAATCCATACGGCTTTCAGCCGAAGGACACGTCGGTCGTCGTTGACGCGAAGTCGGTCAACCTCAAGCAGGTCTTCGAGGATCTCGGCCCCGACGCGATCGAGTGGTACCAGCACGTCGTGACGCTCTCCAATCCGTACTTCGAGGGTCGCTGCCCCGGCACAGAAGGTCACGATCGCGCGGTCGCGTACCTCGAGTGGTGGATGAAGAAGATCGGCCTCGAGCCTGCGTTCAAACCCGACTCGGCGAGCGGCACGGATGGCGCGAGCTATCGTCAGCCGTTCGAACTCACCGGCAACGAGCCAAAGGTGTTGTCGGCAAATGTGGTGGTCGACGGCAAGACGTTCGTCAGAGACACCGACTACGCCGTGTGCGCCGCGTCGGCGAAGGGCGACGTCACGGCCCCGCTCGCGTTCGCCGGCTACGGCATCGTGAAGGGCGCGGGCGACTACACGAGTTTCGGCGACGGCGCGGACCTGAAAGGCCGCGTCGCGATTCTGTTCCGCCGCGAGCCGCTCGACGCCGACGGCAACGCGAAGTGGGAGAAGGAGACCGATCGTCCGCGAATCCGGATGGCCGACAAGTTGGGCGCGCTCGTCGAGCGTGGAGCTGCCGCGATCATCGTGGTGAATCCGCCGGGCGCGAAGGCGAATGATCGACCGCTCGAGGATCTGCGCACGTCGCGCTGGGGCGGACCGCGCGGCGTGCCGGTGGTGCAGCTCACGACCGAGGCCGCGGACGCGCTGGTGCGCCAGGCCGATCCGCAGGGCCGCGACCTGATGGCGCTGCGGAGGCTGGCGGACGAGGGGACCACCAAGGAATTCGCGATGAAATCCGACGTGAAGGCAACGATCGCGGCCGACGTCGGCGAAGCGACCGTGCCCGCGTCGAACGTGGGCGGCGTGCTCGTCGGCAAGGGTGCGCTGAAGGACGAGTGGATCATCGTCGGCGGCCACTTCGACCATGTCGGCTACGGCATGTTCGGCACCGATCCAAAGAATCGCGGCCAACTGCATCCGGGTGCCGACGACAACGCGAGCGGGACCGCGGGCGTGCTTGTTCTGGCGCGAGAGATGAAGGAGCAGTACGACGCCGCGCCGGCGGACGCGAACCTTCGCAGCGTGCTCTTCCTGAACTTCAGTGGCGAGGAGAGCGGTCTCGACGGCTCGAAGTGGTGGGTGAAGCATCCGACGCTGCCCGCCGACAAGATCAGCGCGATGCTCAACATGGACATGATCGGCCGGCTCCGCAACGACGAGCTCTCGATCGGCGGTGTGGGCACCGCGAAGGGTTTCGCCGATCGCGTCGACGAGCACGTGAAGGCGAGCGGGCTGACGGTGCACGCGGACGCGACCGGTCGCGGGCCGAGCGACCACGCGAGCTTTTACGGCGCCGGCGTGCCGGTGCTCTTCTTCTTCACCGGCACGCACGAGTCGTATCACCGGCCGACGGACAAGGGCTACACCGTGAATCCGGCGGGCGCGATCAAGACGATCGACCTCGTGAAGGCGATCGCGCTCGATCTTGCCGACGACCCGCAGCGCCTCGAGTTCACCTCGAGCGAAGGCGGTGCTTCGAACGATCGCGGCTACGCACCGGTACGACTGGGCCTGATGCCCGCGATGGGTGAAGCGGATGCTGGCGGCGTGAAGGTCGAAGCGGTGTCGTCGGGTACGAGCGCCGCGGAAGCGGGTATCAAGGAAGGCGACTTGCTGCTGACGTGGAACGGCAAGGAGCTCACCGGCCCCGGCGACATGATGAGCCGACTGCGCGAGCATCAACCCGGCGATCATGTGACGATCGTGCTTCGACGCGACGGCAAGGAGCAGGAGGTCACCGTGGTGCTGAAGGCGAGCAGGCCACGCGAGTGAGCGGCGCAGCCGCAACGGCCGACGCGGAACTTGCAGATTGAAAATCAGTTTACAATCTGCAAGCCATGATCGCCCGACTCATCACGCACCTAGTGCGGAAGCGTCTCGCGTCGTATCCCGCGGTGGCGCTGGTGGGACCGCGCCAGTCGGGGAAGACGACCTTGGCGAAGTCGTTGGGTGGTCGGTACTTCGACCATGAGTCAGCGCAGGATCGAGTGCGAATCGAGCTGGAAGGCCCGACGCTCTTCAGAGGTCGCGAGTTGGTGGTGCTGGATGAGGTCCAGACGCAGCCGACGCTCTTTCCCGAGATTCGGTCGGCGATCGACGCCGCGCGGAAGCGGAACGGACGCTTCCTCTTGCTGGGCAGCGTTTCGCCCGCCCTGATGACCCGGGTGAGCGAGTCACTCGCGGGCCGAATCGCGATCGTGGAGCTGTCGCCGCTCCTGTACTCCGAGCTCGAGAGGTCCGCCGCGCGCGAGCGCCATTGGCTCATGGGCGGATTCCCGGATGGCGGCGTGCTGCTGCCGCGTCAATTCCCAAACTGGCAAGAGAGCTACGTGGCGCAGTTGACGTCGCGCGATCTGCCGCTCTGGGGCTTCCCGGGGAAGGCGCAGGTGGCGAATCGGCTGTTGCGGATGCTTGCCGCATCGCACGGCCAACAGTGGAACGCGAGCCGGATCGGCCAGTCGCTCGGGCTGTCGCACCCGACCGTCAACAGCTACCTCGACTACCTGACCGGCGCGTTCATCGTGCGCTCGTTGCCGCCGTGGCACGCCAACGTGGGCAAGCGCCTCGTAAAGTCCCCGAAGGTCTATCTTCGAGACAGCGGGATCTTGCATTCGCTGCTCGGTGTTTCCACGCAGGATGCGCTGCTTGGACAGCCGTGGGTCGGAGCGAGTTGGGAAGGGTATGTGATCGAACAGGTGCTCGCGGAACTGGCGGCGCGCGGGATATCGACCGAGGCTTACCATCTTCGGACCAGCGATCAGCATGAGATCGACCTCGTGTTGCGGACAGCGGGGAAGGTCCACGCAATCGAAGTCAAGCTGACTGCACGGCCGTCGGACGAAGATCTCCGTCGTCTGGATGCCGTCGCCGATCTGACGGGCGCCGACCATCGCTACCTCGTTACGCGAGCATCCACCGTCGTCGAGGGAAAGCGCACAGTCGCCTGCAATCTTGCGTGGCTGCTGAATCACTTCCGTGAGCACTGAGATCCTGGCCTCGATGATGGCCGTCGTACGATCCGCCGCATGCTGATCGCACAACTCGCCGGGATCGCATTAGGTGTCGTGTCGCTCGCCCGAGTAGATGGAGCGTGGCAGACGCTTTCCGCTCCGGGCGCGTGGGAAAAGTCGGGCGTCACCGGCACGGCGAACTACGACGGCTTCGCGTGGTACCGAGCGTTCGTGAAACTGCCGGCAGGCGTGGGCGACAAGCCGGCTGAGCTGGTGCTCGGTTCGATCGACGACGCCGACGAAACGTTCGTGAACGGTGCGAAGGTCGGCGCGACGGGCGGCATGCCGCCGACGCCGCACACGGCGTGGAGCGCGCGGCGCAGCTACGCGCTTGCCCCAAACACGCTGCACGAAGGCTGGAACGTGATCGCGGTGCGCGTGCACGATTCGGGCGGCGCGGGCGGGATCGTGCGCGGGCCGCTGCGCCTGGTGACCGCGTCGAGCGCGATCGGTCTCGACGGCGCATGGGAGTTCCGCGTCGGCGACGACGCCTCGTGGGCGAAGCCGTCGGACATCGACGCCGCGGCGCTCGCATTTCTCTCGCGCACCGGCGAGCGCGCGGCGGGGCAGCATCCGGCGTCGTCAGTGACACCAGCCGCTGCGCCCGGTGGCGCCGGGCAACTTCGCTACGAGCAGCCTGCGGAAGAGTGGACCGAAGCGCTGCCGGTCGGCAACGGGCGACTGGGCGCGATGGTCTTCGGCGGCGTTGAGCGCGAGCGCATCCAGCTCAACGAGATCTCCGTGTGGGCCCGCGCTCCGGTCAATCGCGTCCGACATCCGGCGCCCGGATTGCTGCAGAAGGCGCGTGAACTCTGGTTCAAGGGCGACGTTCTCGGCTGCCAGAAGATCATGCAGGACGAGTTCATGTCGAGTGATCTCGACGCCTCGTATCAAACGCTCGGCGATCTCACGCTGACCATGAACGTGACCGGCGCGGTGACCGAGTACGTGCGTTCGCTCGACCCGCACGACGGCGTCGCGGTGACGCGATTCGACGTCGGAGGCCGCACGATTACCCGCACGGCTCGCCCGAGCGCCGACTCCGACACGATCGAGATCGTCATCGAGCAGAGTGCATCACCGCTGCCGATGCGCATCGAGCTGAGCCGTGTCGAGCTCGACGACGGTCGCATTGACGCGAAGGTCACGTCGCCGACGTCGGCGCGGCTCTCGATGCAAGGTCGCGCTCGCAACGGCGAGTACGTCGGCGTGCGCTACGCGAGCATCGTCGACGTGACGATTGACGGGGGAACCCTGCACGTCGCCGAGGGCATCGCTGTGGAGCCGGAAGCGCGGGCCGGAGTGAACGTCGAGGGCGCGTCGAAGGTGGCGATCCGCGTCGCCGCAGGCACCGATTTCCTCGGCGGAAATGCAGCGGAGAAGGCGATGGCGTCGCTGAGCACGAAACCCGCGATCGTGGCGCCGACGTCGAAGGACCAACCGTGCATGATTCGGCTCGGCGCCGGAGCGAGCCTTGCTGCGAGCGCGCCCGTGCCGCCGCGATCGCCGGTGACGACGAGACTCGCCGCCGCGCGCGCCGGTCAACTCGATCCCACGCTCGTCGAAGACTACCTCGACTTCTGCACGCATCTCGTGCGCTCGGCGTCGCGCCCCGGCTCGCTGCCCGCAAACCTGCAAGGGCTTTGGAACGAGCACCTCGCGGCGCCGTGGAACGCCGACTACCACACCAACATCAACCTGCAGATGAACTACTGGCCGATCGAGCCGATCGGTGAGGGTTCGCGCATCCTGCCGCTGACCGACTTCATCGATCGTCTCGCGGTCGACGGGCGCGACACGGCTCGCGCGCTCTACAGCGCGAACGGCTGGGTGTGCCATCACACGAGCGACGCGTGGGGCTTCACGATTCCCGTCGGCCTGACCGTGTGGGGACTCTGGCCGCACGGCGGCGGATGGCTCGTGCGCCACGCGTGGGAGCACTACTGCTACACGCTCGACCGCGACTACCTGAAGGACCGCGCGTTCCCGCTGATGCGCGGCGCGTGCGAGTTCTACCTGGACTGGTTGTGTGAGGATCCCGCGACGGGCAAGCTCGTCGGCGGTCCGTCGACGAGTCCCGAGAACAGCTTCGTGCTCGACGACGGGCGCCACGCCAACGTCGGCATGGGCAACGCGATGGACCAGGAGATCGTGTGGGACTGCTTCACGAACTTCCTCGACGCCGCGCAGGTGTTAGGTGCGCAGGACGATCCAGTCGTGGTCCGCGTGCGGGCGTCTCGCGAGCGTCTCGCGTGGCCCGCGATCGGCGCCGACGGACGGCTGCAGGAGTGGTCGCGTCCGTTCCGCGAGGCCGAGCCGGGGCATCGGCACGTGAGCCATCTGTACGGCGTGTATCCCAGCGCGCAGTTCACGCCGTGGTCGCACCCCGCGTATCTCGACGCGGCGAAGAAGAGTCTCGCGACGCGTCTCGCGAACGGCGGCGGTCACACCGGGTGGAGTCGCGCGTGGCTCATCTGCCTTACGGCGCGCATGCGCGACGGCGAGGCGGCGTACGGACACCTGTCGAAACTGATCGGCAACTCGACGCTTCCGAACCTCTTCGACGATCACCCTCCGTTCCAGATCGACGGCAACTTCGGCGGTCTCGCGGGCGTCTGCGAGATGTTGCTCCAGTCGCACGAGATGCGTTGGCAGGATGGCCGGATGAACTTCGTGATCGACGTGCTGCCGGCGTTGCCGAAAGCATGGCCTGACGGCGCGTTCCGCCTGTGCGCCCGCGGCGGTCGCGTGGTCGAGGCGCATTGGGCGGGCGGGCGGATTCGCGAGCTCGAGGTCGTGCAGTCGTCGGCGTCGCGCGATCTGCCGCTCTTGCTGCGACTGCCCGCAGGCATCGGGGCGAACGCGCTGCGCGTCGCCAGCGCCGGACCCGCGACGCTGAAGGTCGCGCAACTGCCCGACGGCTTGATCGAAGTGCGCGGCGGCGGCACCGCGGTGTCGCTGCGCTTCGATTGACGCCGCGTATCCTGCGGCGATGCAACTCAATCACTTCGTCACGCTCGGTCGTTCCGGTCTTCGCGTGTCGCCGATTTGCCTCGGCGCGATGACCTTCGGCACCGAGTGGGGCTTCGGATCCGACGTCGCCACGAGTAACGCGGTGATCTCACGCTATCTCGAGCGCGGCGGCAACTTCATCGACACCGCCAACATGTATACGAAGGGGCACTCCGAGGCGATCCTCGGCGACTACTTCACGAGCGGCGCCGGCGGCGGCAAGCGCGATCGCGTGGTCATCGCGACGAAGTTCATGGGCAACGCGTTCCCGGGCGACCCCAACGGCGGTGGCGCCGGGCGCAAGGCGATCATGGATCAGCTCCATCACTCGCTGCGCCGACTGAAGACCGACTACATCGATCTCTACTGGGCGCACTTCTGGGATCGCAACACGCCGATCGACGAGATGATGGTCACGCTCGACGCGTGCGTGAAGAGCGGCAAGGTGCGCTACATCGGCTTCAGCGATCACCCGGCATGGGTGTGCGTGCAGGCGCAGTACGAGGCGATCTTTCGCCACTGGACGCCGCTCGTCGCGTTGCAAATCGAATACAGCTTGTTGCAGCGCACCGTCGAGCCCGAGCTCATGTCGATGGCCAAGGCGATGGGCATGGGCGTGACGCCGTGGAGTCCGCTTGCCGGCGGGTTGCTCAGCGGGAAGTTCAGCCGCGCGAATCCACCGAAGACCGACGGCGGCACGCGCGTGAAGCCGGAGAACAAGCGCCTGAACGAGCAGACGTGGCGCATCATCGACGTGCTTGAGGAGATTGCGAAAGCCCGCAACGCGACAGTCGCGCAGGTCGCTGTGCGGTGGTGCATGCAGCGCGAAGGCGTTGCGAGCACGATCATCGGCGCTCGCACGCTGGAGCAGCTCGACGACAACCTCGGCGCGTGCGCATTCGTCCTCTCCGCCGACGAGATGCGCCGCCTCGACGAGGTGAGCGCCGTGCCGCGTGCGTTCCCGTGGGACTTCCTCGACATGGTGCGCATGGGCATCCACAACGGGACGACGATCAACGGCATCGCAACCGACGTGTGGCCGCTGAGCCCGCAGTCGGATGCGGAACGGTGGTGAAGAACGGCGAGCGGTCGCCGACTGGGGTCAGACGGAGCGCGAAGGATCGATTCGGCCGCTTTCTCGGCCGCAAGGAGCCAATTCACGCCGTGAATGATTATCATTCACGGCGTGAATACCGTCGATCTCCCCAGATTGGTCGCAAAGAGCCTGCTCGACAGACTGAAGGTCATGCCCGTCGTCGTGGTGACCGGAGCACGCCAGACCGGGAAGAGCACCCTCGTTCAAACACAACTGCCGCGCGAGCGTCGGTACTTTTCACTCGACGACATCGATGTCCACGATGTCGCCGTCCGGGACCCGGCCTCGCTGTTGGGCGGCGCACTACCGGTCACGCTGGATGAGATCCAGCGCGTGCCATCGCTGTTGCACGCCGTCAAGCGATCGATCGATCGGCACCGTGTCGCTGGACAGTTTCTGCTGACCGGTTCCGCGAACCTGCTGCTCATGCGCCGCGTGTCGGAATCGCTCGCCGGCCGCGCGAGCTATCTGACGCTTTGGCCGATGACTCGTCGCGAGCAGCGGGGACTAGCGCGCTGCGGCCTGTGGGACGAACTCTTGTCCGCGCCGGATGAAGCGTGGATGGAGGTGCTCTCCGCGCAGCACGACGAGCCCGAAGATTGGCGAGCGCTGGCCCGAAGGGGTGGGTTTCCTACGCCAGCGCTGCATCTCAGTTCCGACGCGGATCGTGCGGTCTGGTTCGACGGCTACGTGCGCACGTATCTGGAGCGCGACCTTCAAGCGCTGTCGGCGATTTCGGCACTATCGGATTTCCGGAGGCTCATGCGTGCCGCGTGCCTGCGGATCGGACAACTCGTCAATCAAGCCGAGCTCGGCCGCGACGTCGCGTTGGCGCAGCCGACGGTCCATCGGTATCTCAACTTGCTCGAAACGTCCTACTTGCTAGTCCGAGTGCCCGCCTACAGCGTCAACCGCACGAAGCGGCTCATCAAGACGCCGAAGATGTACTGGGGGGATACGGGAGTCGCCGCGTTTCTCGCCGGCGGTGTCCTCGGGGACAGCCCGGGCGGCGCCTATCTCGAGAACCTGGTGATCGCGGATCTCCTCGCATGGCGCGACGCGCGCGTCGACCGCGCCGACGTGTTCTACTGGCGCACGACGACGGGCGACGAGGTGGACATCGTTGTCGAGACTGACAAGTGCCTCTTGCCGATTGAGATCAAGGCGTCTCCGCGTCCGCGGCTCGCGGACGCGGCGCACCTTCGCACTTTCCGACAGGAATACGGGAAGCGAGCGCGAGCCGGGATCCTGCTGCACGCTGGTACCACCACCGAGTGGCTCGCGCCAGACGTGTTGGCGGCGCCCTGGTGGCGAGTCGTCTGAGTCTCGAAGGAGTGCGTGAGCCCGAGACGCCGGTGCGCACGCGCCGCTCAATCCCAGCGGAAGACGCCCTTGCGCCACGCGTAGATGTACGCGGCGATGCCGGTCGCGACGAAGAAGCCGATGCGGCCGAGGAACATCGCGGCCTCGGGGCTGCCCGGCTTCAACTGCGTGAAGGTCACGGCCCACGGGTACAGGAAGATGATCTCGACGTCGAAGACGAGGAACGTCATCGCCAAGATGTAGAAGCGCACGTTGAAGCGCTTCTTCGTCGAGCCGACCGGGTCCATGCCCGACTCGTAGGGGATGCCCTTCGTCTTGCCCGACTTGCTCGGGCCGACGAGCACCGACGCGACGATCGTCGCCACCACGAACACCGTCGCCATGATCACCGCCAGCAGCACTGGCCAATAGGCGACGAGATCGACGGCGAGGATCGGCATGAAGTGCGACATGGCGGTCTGGGCGAGCGCGGCGTGCGCCGCGGAAGAGGTCGGCATCGTAGCGATTTCGCCATGCGGTTGCGGGCTTACGACAGCGCCGGTCGGCGCTGCCACACCGCGAGCCGCCGCTCGATTGCTAGCGCCGCACGCAGGAGGGTTCCCTCGTCAAACAGTCGTCCCATGACGGTGACGGCCTGCGGTTCGCCCGCGTCGTTAAAGCCCGCGCGGATCACCGCGCACGGTTGACCGGTCGCGTTGGTGTGGACGAGCAGTCCACCCGCGAACGGCGGAGACAGCACGCAATCGACCTGCGCGAAGAAGTCGTGCATCGCCTCCATGGTGCGGCGACGAATGCGATCGGCCTGCACGAGATCGACCGACGACACGAGTCGCGTGCGGCGGAAGATGTTCGGCCACGCCTCGTCTGCCTGCCAGGCGAGTTCGTCGTCGCGATTCGAGCGAGTCATCGCGTCGAACGCGGCGGCGGCCTCGGCATACAGCGTGACGATCGCCGGCGTCGGATCGACGTCGGGCGTCTTGATCTCGACGATCTCGCAACCCTCGGCGCGAGCCGCGTCGACCGCGGCGCTCGCGACCTTCGCGTAGGGATTGTCGCGCAGCCACGCGGGATCGACGCCGATCCGCAATCCGCGCGCGTCGCGAGCGCGATCGAAGAAGAAGGGTTGCTCGACGCTCGATGCATCGCGCGGATCGAGACCGTTGATCGCCGCGAGTACGAGCGCCGTATCGCCGATCGAACGCGCAAGCGCCCCAATCTTGTCCATTGACCACACGAGCGCCATCGCGCCGCTGCGTCCGACGCGGCCGAACGTCGGTCGAAGTCCCGCTGCGCCGCACCGATCGGAAGGCGAGACGATCGAGCCCAGCGTTTCGGTGCCGATGCCGAATCCGAACAGTCCGGCGGCGACGCCGCACGCCGAGCCGGCGCTCGAGCCCGACGAACCGCGCTCGAGGTTCCACGGCGATCGGCACATGCCGCCGAACCACACGTCGCCGTATGCGAGCGCGCCGACCGCGGTCTTCGCGACGAGGACCGCGCCGGCGTCGGCGAGCTTCTTCGTGACCCAGGCGTCGCTCGTCGGCACGCGACTCTTCCACGGCTCCGCGCCCCACGTCGTGGCGATGTTCGCCGTGTCGACGATGTCCTTCAGGCCGTACGGCACGCCGTGCAACGGACCGCGCCAGCGCCCGGCGCGAATCTCGGCGTCGGCCTGCTTCGCCTGCGCTCCCGCCAGATCGGCGGTCACCGTGACGACGCACACGAGCTTCGGCGCGAGTCGCGCGATGCGGGCCAGGTAGATCTCGGTGAGTCGCTCGCTCGTGATGGCGCCGCCGCGCAGCCATCGGGCGAGATCTGCGAGCGGAGCGAAGGCGATGTCGTCGTCGTTCGACGGCAGCGGAGGCGCCGCGCCCGCGTCGAGCCCGCTTGGATCTCCGGCGGTCGTGACGAGCTGGGCCGGTCGCTCGGGGAGCGCCGCGCGGAACACCGTCGCGGGCTGAAGCGAGTTCGGCAATTCGCCGGCGTTCGCGATTGACGCGACGAGCTCGCGATGCTCGCCGATCGAGCGAACGATCTGCTCGCGCTCCTTGTCGGTGAACGCGATTCCCAAGACCCGTTCCGCCTCGGCGATCGTCGCCACGGTGACGTCCGTCGGCGCGGGCTTCGCGGCGTTCGCCGCGGGCGGCGCCGACGACGAATCCTGGCCGATCGCAAGCCGCGCGGCGGAGGCCGCGAGTGCGGTCGACAGGAGTACAAACGACCGACGCGATGCAGACTGCGACATGCGCCACGCTCCAATCGCGCGCGGGTCGCCCCATCACTCGGTGAACGCCTCGCGCGTGACGGAACGGTACCGCACGAAGTAGCCTGCACGCATGCAATCGCCGACGCCTTCCGACTCGATGGCCGCAATCCTGGCGGAGATCCGCAGCTTCGTCGCGGCGCGTGACTGGCAGCAGTTTCACACGCCGAAGAACCTGGCGGCGGCGGTGGCCGTCGAAGCTGGCGAATTGCTCGGGCACTTCCGTTGGCTCTCGCCGCAAGAGTCGCACGCGATCCTGAGCGACGCACGCAAGCGCGAAGCGATCGAGTTCGAGATCGCCGACGTGCTGATCCTCGCGCTCGAGATGGCCGACGCGTGCGGCGTCGATGCGGCGCACGCGATCCGCCGGAAGCTCGCGGTGAACGAAACTCGCTATCCGATCGAACGGTCGCGAGGCCGGCACGCGAAGTACGACGAGTTGTAAGGGATTGTCCGGCGCTACCATCGTGAGTGGCGCCGCCGTGCCGCCGGGGGCCGCAGTGCGCGAGCGAGCATCAATGGCGGCGCGACCAATCCCGTTAGGGAAGGAGGCGTGCCATGTTGCTTGCGAAGGCTGCGCGAGGCCTGTGCCTCGTTGCCGCGTGCGCTTCGACCTGCTGCCCGCTGGCGCGTGCCGACGGACCGCTCGACCTGAGCGCGTGGACTCTCTATTCGCCGGAGAACGACTGGATCAAATCCAATCCGACGCCGACGAGCCTGCGGATGGATGAGAACACATCGAGCTCGTCGGTGCATCCGGGATGGGCGATCAGCGACGTTGTCCTCGGCTCGGTCGCGACGATCGAATTCTCGATCGGCGTCGCGTCCGGAACCTCCGACGACGACCTCATAGGATTGGGCTTCTCCTACCTCGACGAGTCCCATTCGTATCTCCTCGACTGGAAGCGATCGACGCAGTCCTACAACTGGGGTCAATCGGTTCTCATCAACGATGACGTGGCCGAGCAAGGACTGAAGATCAAGCGCATCGACGGCGGATACACGTGGGACGGACTCTGGGGCGGCATCGACGGCATGAGCGTGTCGACGATCGCCGGGCCGTACGTCCAGGCATGGGCCGCGGGCACCACGTATCACGTCGTGCTTCAGCTCTCGCCGGGTCACATCGTGGTCACGCTCGACGGAGTCGAGATCTTCAACATCGAGGATCCGTCCTATCCGGGCGCGCAGGGCGCGATTGCGCTCTACGGATTCAGCCAGGACAACATCCTGTTGTCGGAGGTGTACGTCACGCCGCTCCCCTCGCCGTGTCCCGCGGACCTCGATGCGAGCGGAGCCGTGGACGCAGCGGATCTCGGTGTGTTGTTAGGCGGTTGGGGAACCGGAGGCGCCACGGACCTCGACGCAAACGGATCCACCGACGCAGCGGATCTGGCGATCTTGCTCGGCGCGTGGGGATCGTGCTGAGACGACGGTCGGGCGGAATCGTTGGTACACATCGCCGAACGCTGGGTACCGGGACCGGGTGACGCGGCTCGGTGATCGAGCGCGGGAGGTCCGATGATGCTGCGTCCTCTCTGCTTCGTCCTCATGCCGCTTGGCAGGAAGCCGGTTGCATCCGGGCTCGTGGTCGACTTCGATGCGGTGTATCGGGAGCTCGTCGCACCAAGCGTCGCCGACGCCGGTCTCACGCCGCTCCGCGCCGACCACGAGTTGATCGGCGGCGTCATTCACAAGCCGATGTTCGAGCGGCTCGTCCTGTGCGAGTTCGCCGTCGCGGATCTCACCGCGGCGAACGCCAACGTGTGTTACGAGCTCGGCGTTCGTCACGCCGTGCGTCCTGCGTCCACCGCGCTGATCTTCGGCGAAGGCACGGGGCAGCTCCCGTTGGACGTGGCGGCGCTTCGCGGTCTGCCGTATCGGCTCGGCGCTGACGGCAGACCAAGCGACGCCGCGCGCGATCGGCGTGCGCTCGCCGATCGACTTGCGGAGGCGCGGACCGGTCCGGTGGACAGTCCGGTGTATCAGCTCGTCGACGGCTTTCCGGAAATCCAGCGACTGAAGACCGACGTGTTCCGCGAGCGAGTGCGATATTGCGAGGAGATCAAACAGCGCCTTGCAGCGGCGCGGTGCCAGGGAATCGACGCGGTGCGCGCCGTCGATCGGTCGCTCGGATCGCTCGCAGACCGCGAGGCGGGCATCGCCATTGACTTGCTTCTCGCGTATCGAGACGTCAAGGCGTGGAATGACATCGAGCCACTCGTGAAACGCATGTCGCCGCCGCTCGCGCAGAGCGTCTTGGTGCAGGAGCAGTTGGGCTTCGCCCTCAATCGCGCCGGCCGCTCGCAGGAGGCAGAGCAGGTGCTCGAGCGGGTGATCTCGTCGCGCGGTCCGAGCAGCGAGACCTACGGACTTCTTGGTCGCGTGCGGAAGGACGCGTGGGAAGCCGCGGTCAGTGCCGGCCAAGACACGCTCGCTCGGGGGCTGCTGAAGAAGGCGATCGACACGTACCTCAAGGGATTTGAGGCCGACTGGCGAGACGCGTATCCCGGCATCAACGCGGTGACCTTGATGGAGCTCTCCGACCCGCCCGATCCGCGGCGCATCGAATTGGTGCATGTCGTCGCCTACGCGGTCGATCGCCGCATCGCGGGCGGGCGACCTGACTACTGGGACTACGCGACGCGCCTGGAACTCGCCGTGCTCGCGAAGACCAAGGCGCAGGCGGACTCGGCGCTCGCCGATGCGCTGGCGTGCGCGCCGGAGAGTTGGCAGCGAGAGACGACCGCACGCAACCTGCGGCTGATTCGCGAAGCGAGGGAGAAGCGAGGCGAGGTCGTAGCGTGGGCACGCGAGCTCGAGGAGAGGTTGCAACGCGATGCCGGGAGGTGATCGTGGACCAACGAGCGCAACGGTGAAACACGCTGAGCTCGCCACCAACGTTCATCTGCGGACGTTCGATCGGCGCTCTCCGCGCCGCGGGATGTTGGAGCGGTTGATGACACCAGCGGAACGGCAGATGAGAGAAGCAGAGCAGCAGTGGCAGACCGCAGCCGCATTGACTCTGTCTGCTGTTCTGCTTCCTGTGGCGGCTGCTCTCGATTGAAGAAGGCCGCACCCATGGGGTGCGGCCTTCTTCAATCGGGGTGGCCGGATTCGAACCGACGACTTCTTGCTCCCAAAGCAAGCGCTCTACCAAGCTGAGCTACACCCCGAACGGAACCACGCGGCGCGTGGGAGCGACATCGTATCGTCCGCATCCATGGCGATCGTTTCCATCGCTCGGCGGCTGCGCGACGACGTGGCGGCGCTGCGCTTCCACGCGCCGGTCGCGTGCGCCTATAACCCGCTCGACTACGCGTGGGCCGCCCATCGCGCGTACCTCGAACGGTTCGCGCGACCGGGGATCGAGGCGCTCTTCGTGGGCATGAATCCCGGCCCGTTCGGTATGGCGCAGACCGGCGTCCCGTTTGGCGAAGTCGCTGCGGTGCGCGACTTCCTCGGCATCGACGCTCCGATCAAGCGGCCGAAACAGGAGCATCCGAAGCGGCCGATCGAGGGCTTCGCGTGCCGTCGCAGCGAGGTGAGCGGTCGACGCGTGTGGACGTGGGCTCGCGAGCGATTCGGCTCGGCGGATAGGTTCTTCGACCGATGCTTCATCTGGAACTGGTGTCCGCTCGCGTTCGTCGTCGACTCCGGCGCGAATCTGACGCCCGACAAGCTCGCGGCGCGCGACCGCGGCGCGCTCGAAGCGATCTGCGACGCCGCGCTGCGCGAGGTGGTGAAGGAATTGCGCCCGCGGCTCGTCGTGGGCTTCGGCGGGTTCGCCGAGAAGCGCGCGACGATCGCACTCCGCGAGCTTGGCGACGCGGCGCCGCGCATTGGCGCAGTGCTGCATCCGAGCCCGGCGAGTCCGGCCGCGAATCGTGGTTGGGCGCCGGCGCTCGAACGCGGGCTGCGCGAACTCGGATTCGGACTGGACGCGATTCCTCACGAACCGGGCCCGAGCGAACGCGTACGGGCCGTGTCGGTGCGAAGTCGGTGAGCGGAAGTTCAAGCGATGAATCTCGCCGAATAGCGCTCCCGAGGCAGCGCGCCGGTGGTAGAGTCGCGAGGCACGCTCGGAGTCGAACGACTATGGCGGGATACGGCGCAACAGCAGAATCGGAGCGACACCGCGGACGGTCAGACGCGGTCGTTCCCGCAGGCGGTATCGCGTGGAACGAATACGCGACCTCCGACGTCGCGCGGGCGCGAGAGTTCTTCTCTGGCTTATTCGGTTGGGGCACGCGCACGAAGGAGTTCGGCTTCGAGGGCGCGTATACGACCTTCACGTTCGAGGGTCGCGACGTCGCCGGTCTCTTGTCCCTCACCGACCTGAGCGGCGACGGACATCGTCCCGGTTGGTTCCCCGTGATTCGCGTCGCCAACGTCGATGCCACGGTGGCGAAGTGCTGCGAACTCGGCGCGGCGGTGCTCGCGCCGCCGGCGGGCATCCCCGGGCTCGATCGGCACGCGATGCTCGCAGGGCCGAGCCAGGGTCGCTTCGCGTTCCTTGAACTCAGCGACGGACTCGCAGCACGCGGCGTCGGTTGCGTCGGGTGGAACGAGTTGCGAGTGACGAATCCGTCGGCGACCGCGCTCTTCCTCTGGCAATCGCTCGGCTGGAATGCTGAGTCGCTGTGGGACGACAGCGAGGGCCTCGTCACCACGTTCCTGCAGGGCGGTGAGCGCGTGGTGTCGATGCGCAAGGCCGCGTCGAGCGAATGGAGCCGTTGCCTCCCGTGCATCGAGGTCGGTGACGTATCGACGGCGCTGCGACGCGCTCGCGAACTCGGCGGGGCCGTGGCGCACGAGCGAGCCGACGATCCGGTGCTCGGTCATGTCGCGCGGATCGTCGATCCGCTCGGTGCGGACTTCGAGATCTATCGCCGTCGGTGAGGCTCGCGTTGCGCGCGGGTCATACGAATTCGAGCGATCCGTAGCGCCTCCGGGCGCACACTCGCTCTGGTCGTTTCGCCGTCTTGTGAGATCGTGGAGCGCGTGGAGCAAATACGATCGGTATCACTTCGCTCGATCGGTCGAGACGGGCGCGTCGGCGCGGCGCAATTGCGCGAGCTGCTGGTTCAGCCGCGGGTGATGCGTGAGCCCGAGGAGCGATCCGGGCTCATACATGTAGATCGTGACGAACGTGCAGAGCGGGACGAACGGCGGTTCTTCCTCCATCAGGAATCGCTCGGCTTCGCTGAGGATCTCGAGGCGCTTCGCCGTGTCGAGCTCATTCGCCGCTTCGTCGAGGAGCGCGTCGTAGTGCGGGTTCGCGTATCTGCGGTCGTTGTTGCCGTCGGTCGATCGCGAGAGGTCGAGCCACGTCGTCGGGTCGCCGTAATCGCCGTACCACCCGCCGCGCGCGACCATGAACTTGCCACCCTTGACGTCCTCGCTGAAGTCCTTGGCTTCCTTCGCACGCGGCTCGACGCGGACGCCGAGCGTCTCCTGCCACATGTCGCGGAGCGCGAGAGCCAGGTCGCGATAGCGCGGGCTGCCGGTCGAGTACAGCAGGTCGACCGTGGGAAAGGGTGAGCCGTCGGCGCGTTCGACGAGTCCGTCGCCGTCGCGATCGGACCAGCCGGCGCGCTCGAGTTCGGCCTTCGCCTCGCGCGGGTCGTACGGCAGTCCCTTCGGACTGCGATAGCCCGGAATCGAGCCGGGAGGCACGAGCACGTTCGAGATCGGTTCGCGAAGTCGCGTGACGCGGCGCACGATCGTGTCCTTGTCGGTCGCCCGCACGAACGCGCGGCGCACCGCGGGGTCGCCGAACGGATTCGACTGTCCCGAGGGCAGCGTCGGGCGGCAGTTGAACGAGAAGTAGTCGGTGCCGAACGTCGGCAGTGCGTGCACGTTCCTGCGCTCGCCCGCGGCGGGCGGCGGCAACTGCGCGAGCGCCTCGTCGATCGTTCGGCCTTGCGCCAGGAGCGAATCGATCTCCGCCTGGTGCCGCGTCACGTAGCGGTCCCGCTCCTCGAGCATGTCCGCGCGGTATTCGACCTGCACATCGGTCACCCAGTCGATGCCGCCCGCTTCGGCGGCTAACACCGTGGTGTTCGGATCCTCGATGATGCGGATGTCGATCGACTTCGGGCGTACCGAGGCGCGATTCCAGTAGTGCGGATTCTGTTCGAGCCGCATGTCGCGCTTGTAGCGCCAATCGACGAGGACGAACGGACCGTTGGTGACGATGGTGCCCGGCTTGGTCCAGCCTTGCCGCTGGATGATTCGACCCGTGGCGGGATCGATCGAGGCGAAGCGCTCGAGCGTGGCCGGATGGACGGGGCTGAGCGCGGGAAACGCGACGAGGTCGAGGAAGTACGGAACCGGCCGCGCGAGCCGCACGACGAGCGTGCGGTCCTCGGTCGCGTCGATGCCGACGGTCGCTGCAAATCGCGATTCGGTCTCGCGCCAGAGCGCGTCGGCGGCGGCTTGGGTGCGTTGCTCGCTGCGGGCGTACTCGGCGAGTTTCGCCTCGCGCCAGTCGAAGAACTCCTTGGCCCCTTCGATCTCGGTCAGGAAGCCCGAGTAGTCGGCGGCGCTGTCGGGCAGGAGAGCGCGCCGCCACGCGTAGGCGAAGTCGCGCGAGACCACCGGATCGCCGTTACTCCATCGCGCGTCGGGTCGCAGGTGGAACGTGTAGGTCTTGCGGTCGTCGGAGATGTCCCACCGCTCGGCGACACCCGGGCGCGGCGAGCAGTCGCGGTTGTCGAGCGACACCAGCGTCTCGTAGAGCGCGGCGGCGAGGCGCAGGTCGTGCTGCCAGCTCACGTGCTGCGGATCGAGCGTGAACGCGTCCGCGCGCTGCGCGATGACGACGTCGGCACGCGATCGCGGATGGTCGGCGCTAAGCGCGACCAGCAGCAATGCGACGAGCACGACGAACGGAATGAGAAGACGCATGGCGCGGGCGCGCCTCGGCGCGATCGGATCAGCGGTACGCCTTGTCGCCGACGGCCGCCTTCCAGCGCGCGAGCTCGGCGTCGAAGTCGGCTTGCGAACCCTTGTCCCATGCGGTGCCGAGGACCTTGTCGGGGCCGGTGCTCGACGACCCCCGCGTCGCCTTGTCGATGATGCGCAGGAGCGTCTCCGAACTCGTGACCGCGTCGGAGTACATCGTCTTCATGCGCGGGTTCGACTGCGCGCTGTCCCACTGCTTTCGAGCGGTTTCGAGCACCATCAAGAGCGCCGGCGCCAACATCGGGCTCAGCTTCTTGCGCTCCGGCTCGGGCATGTCGACGAGCTGGTTGCGGACGACGATCACCGAGGTGTGGATCGTCGCCATGCGAGGATCGGCCTCGGTGGAGTTGGCGACGGAATCGATGAGGCTGCGGAGCAACTTGACCTGCGCTTCGCGCGCAGCGCTCACGCTGGCCGCCGGCGCCGGATTCAACCCCGCGGCCCCGGTCCGCTTGGCGATCGCCGACAGCGACCGAAGTTCCTGAAGGATCACCAGCGGATCGCGTTCGCCGTCGGCGGCGGAGGCGACACTTCGGATGACCGAGTCGAACTGCGGCTGGTTGAGGTCGGCGTCCGACAGCGCCGCTCCGAGAACGCTTGCGGCTGCGAGCCGCTTCGCGGGGTCGGACTCGCGGTCGACCGGCAGATGGCTCGCGAGCATCTCCACCGACTCGGGCGTCCGAATGAAACGGGCCACCTGCATCGCGTTGATGGCTCGTTGCGCGTCCTTCTCGGCGATGATCTGTGACAGCTTCGGCAACGCGATCGTGCCGAACGCGCGGCGGAAGATTGGCGTCGCCGCTGGATCGCGCAATGGCTCGATCAGGTTGCGGCGGGCCTCTTCGATGCGGCGCGGATCGTCGGACGACTCCATGACGTCGATCCAGCCCACGACGAACGCCTTGAGCGCCTCGGCTTGCGGGCCAGAGGGGTTCGCCTGCGTGTTGATGACGGTTCGGTCAAGCGACGTCGGCGGGGTGTCGCCGTGCGAGAGCGTCGCGAGTCCTCCGATCCCTCCGCCAACGATCAGGAGGGCAGCGAGACGACGGAGAATCGGGGCCTGCGAGCTGGTCATCGGAAGCTGGTCATCGAGAGAGGATCAAGGAGCGGGGTGATTCGTCTGACCGCGACCGGACAGCGGACATCGACTCGGTGCGGCGCGGCCGAATCGGTCGGCCATCGCCCTCCGTCGCCCTTCGGCGGTGCGGCCGCAAAGGGCTGGATCTCGGGAACCCCGGGGAATTGGTGACCGTATCCGCGGCCTCCACAGGTGTCAACGAATCGAGAAGCGGGGGTCATCCCACCCGGCGCTCGACACCACGACTTCGTCCCCGCGCCACGCCGAGCGCGGCCGAGGCGACGGACCGCCCGCCCGCCCGCATCGACTTCGGGCACAAACGTCGCCGCAGCTTCCGACTCGGCCGTCGCTTCGCCCGATGAATAGATTGCGGTTACCCCGCTCGCACCGCCGACGATCGATCGACTTGCACTTCGCCGCTCGAAGACTCGCCTTCCGCGCCCGGCGACGGCTCGGCTGGCCGACGGTGACCCCTGACTGAACGCCCTGGACCGTCCCCATGCCACGCCCGCTCGCACTGACTCCGCTGACCTTGGCCGCCACCATCGCCGTTGCCGTCGCGCTCGCCCCGGCCGGGGATTCGCTTGCGCGAGCGGACGATCCACCCGCCGGTTCGCCGACGACGCCCCCGGTCGCGCCTGCCGACCCCGCCGCAGCCTCCCCAGAGGCCAGCGCGCCAGCGACCCCGTTTCCGAAGGCCGATGCGATCGACGTCGAGGTCAAGGCACCCTTGGGTCGGCTCTTTTCGATGCTCGGCGCCCGGTCGGTGCGGAAGAACGAGATCGCGCTCGCGGACATCGAGCTGAGCCTCCTCTTGGCCGAGGCGGCGACGCCGCTCAATCCGGACGACGTCAACACCTGGCGCTCGCTCTTGGCCATCCTGAGCCTGTGCGATCCGACCGACGATCGGATAGCCGCGTCGCGCCGAGCCGCGCTCGACCAGATCGGGCGACTCGATCCGACCGATCAGACGATTCTGCTCCGCCGGATCGTCGAATCGATCGAGCGGAAGGAGACGGCGGAGGCCCGCATCGCGGCGTACCGCTCGCTGCTGCAACCGGCGAACGTTGAGAAGCTCGGCAAACCGATCGCCGCGCGACTCTCGTTCGATCTTGCCTTACTCCTTCAGCGGACCGGCGACCAACAGGGTTTCGAGGAAGCGCTGAGCGAGTCCGTTGCACTCGACCCGACGTTCCCGGCGGCCGTGCAGATGGCTGCAGGCTACTTCCGACTCTCCACCGAGGATCCGGCGAAGGAGGCGGAACTCCTCGTCGCGGCAATGCTGGCGAATCCGCTCGATCCGAACGCGATGCGGGCGTTCGCGACCGACCTGCTCGAGCGCGGCGCCTATGCCAACGCAGCTCGGTTCCTCAGCCTCGCCGCCCGCGCGGTGGCGACCGACCTGCCCGCCACCGAGTACGACGAGCTCCTCGGCGACCTGGCGCTCGCCCAGCTTGCGAGCGGCGATGCGAAGGCTGCGGCCGAGACGGTTCGGGCGCGTCAATTCGTGCTCAACGAGACGTTCCGCCAGATGGCATCGGAGCGAGACTCGACGCTCCTGGGCGACCCGGAGCGCCGTCGCGCGCTCAAGGCGTCGCTTCGCCCGGCGATCCTCGCCGTACAGATCGCGGCGCTGAACGCGCTGGGCAAGAACGACGAATGCAAGACGGCGAAGGCCGAACTCCCGAATACCTACAGCCAGGTGCTTGAGCGCGACGACGCCGCGGAGAAGGACGCGAAGTCGCCCGATGCCGCCGCCGCGGTGCGGGAGAGGCGAAAGGAACGGGCGCTCGAGGCGGCGTTCGCCACCATCTGGCTGAGCGAAGACGCTGAGAAGGCAAAGGAATACTTTCAGCGGGCGCAAGAGGGCGGTGATCTTGCCGATGCCGCGAAGGCGCGGTTCCAGGCGTGGCTCACGCTCCGCGCGGGCGACGCGAAGGCGGCGCTCGAAGCGTTCAGCGCGATCGACGACCAGAATCCGATGACGCAGCTCGGGAAGGCGCTCGCGCTCGACGCGATGGGTTCGCAGCGCGACGCAGCGCGCGAGTTCCTCGCGTTGAGCCGCAGCGAGCCGGGCACGCTGATGGGTGTCATCGCGAAGATGCGGCTCGAGGCGATTCTCGGGACGCCGCTGCCGCTCGCCGAGTCCGCGCTCGCGGTCGATCGCGTCGCGGCGCAAGTGCCGTCGACGTTCGATCGTCTCTTCCAGCCCAACGCTCGCACGATTCGCATGCGGTTCCGATCGGGCGCGATGCCGGAGAACGTCTTCGGTGCGCTGCCGGTGTCGCTCGAGCTCGCGAACGACTCGCCATTCCCGCTCGCGATCGATCCGGACGGACCGATCCGCAACTTCGTGATCTTTCAGCCGACGCTGAGCGCCGCCGGACGCGACCGCGTGCACGAGCTCGATCCCGTGATGATCCCGCTCGATCGCGCGTTCGCCATCGGCCCGGGCGAGACGCTCAGCGTTCCCATTGATCTCTCCAACACCGACGTCGGCTTCGCGATGCTCGGGTTCTCCGCGCAAGGCTGCTCGATCCGTGGACTCGCAGTCTCGAACTGCATCCCGACCACCGGCGGCATGAAGCCCGGACCCTTCGGCGACACCGCGGACTCGGGCATGCTTCGCGTCGACGGCGTCGCGCTCACGAAGGAGTGGTTGGACCGCACGCTGAAGGCCGCCGCGAATCCGGTTTCGTTCCGCGAGCTCGTCGATGTGGTGGCGCTCGCATACGCCGCCTCGGCGTTGGGGGCGGTGAGCGATTCGGCGGACACCGCCCAGAAGGAGCAAAAGGCGACCTTCGACCAGATCTGGACGATCCTCCCGCAGACGATCGTGCGGCTCGGACCCGTCGCTCAAGCGTGGCTGCTCATGGTGCTGCCGGACAATCAGGAGCCGCTCGACGCGACGCTCAAGGCGGTGCGATCGGCCGAGGATCCGCTGGTGCGCTTGGCCTACCTGACGCGTCGAGTCGCGAGTTCGACCGATCCCGCCGTCGACGCCGCGGTGCGCTCGCCGAACCCGGTCATCGCAAACTACGGCCGCGTGGTCAAGGAGATGCTCCTCAGCGCGGAGGCGCAATCGCGGCGTGACCTCGACGTCGGCGGATCGAGTGGACGCGAGGCGCCGGCATCGCGCGGCACGAGTGCTCCCGCCGGAGGGTCCGCGGACCCCTCGGCGCCGTCGAAGCGCTGACCTTCGGCTCCGCGACCGAGCGCCGACATGGAACGCACCAACGCCGACGTCGATCAGGGTGGACTCGCGGCGTTGGTCCGTCGCCTCGCGCCGCTGCGACGATTCGGACCGCTCATCGGCCTCGTCTTGCTCGGCCTCGCCGTTGCGGTCGTCGTTCGGGGAGGCGGATTTGGCGCAGCGCTCGCCGCGCTGAAGTCGGCACCGTTCGGAACCATCGCGATCCTGCTCGCCAGCGTGCTCGCGAGCGTGTTCCTCACGGGCACGGTGTTCTGGCTGCTGACGTGCCGCTTCGGACCGGTGCCGTTCGGCGAGATGCAGGCGCTGATGGCGTCGACGACGCTCGCGAACTACCTGCCGTTGCGGCCGGGCCTGTTCGGGCGCATCGCGTATCACAAGTTGCGCCATGACATCCGCGCCCGCGACGCGCTGCGCACCGTGTTCGAGGCGATGGCCCTGAGCGGGCTCGCGCTTGGTGTCGCGATCCCGCTGCTCGCGCTCGGCGCGAAGTTCGGACTGCCGCTGCTGATCACGCTCGGCGCGCCGGCGCTTGTCGGACTTGCGGCGTGCGTCGTCGCGCCGTTCCGCGCACTCGCGCTCGCCGCGACGCTGCGCTACGCGGAGGCGATGCTGACGGCGCTGCGCTACCACCTCGCGTTCGAACTCGTCGGCACGCCGGTCTCGGCGCAGACGAGCGTCGCGATCGCCTGCGTGAGCATGGCCGCGTCGCTCGTGCCGTTCGTGAGTAACGGCATCGGCCTGCGCGAGTGGGCGATCGGCCTGCTTGCGCCGGTCCTCACCGGCTATCAAGTCGAGCAGGGGATCGTCGCGGAGCTGGTGAATCGCGCCGCGGAAGTCGCGATGGTCATCCCGACGGGACTGATCGGCGCGTGGGCGCTGTGGCGACGCGATCGCGCTACGCCGAGATCCCCAGATCGCGCACCGTGAAGAGCGCGTCGAACGCGATGCCTTCCTTCTCGATGTTCTCGCGCGCGCCCTCGAGCCGATCGATCGTCGCGATGATCGCGAGCACCTCGGCGCCGGCGTCGCGCAGCACCTTCGCCGCTTCGAGCGCCTGGCCGCCGGTCGTCGCGACGTCCTCGACGATCGTGACCTTGTCGCCCTTCTCGAGTTTGCCTTCGAGCTGCTTCGCGGTGCCGTAGTCCTTCTTCTGGTTGCGCACGAAGACGCACGGGAGGCCGCTCGCGATCGACGCGCTCGAGACGAGCGGAATGCCGCCGAGCTCGGCGCCGGCGAGTCGAACGGTGCCCTTCGGTAGCCGCGCCGCGAACATCTGCCCGAGCGCCGCCAACACCTTCGGCTGCGTCGAGAAGAGGTACTTGTCGAGGTAATAGCTGCTCGTCTTGCCGCTGCGCAGCGTGAACGTCCCGCGCAGCAGCGCGACCGACGCGATCTCTTTCGCCAGCTCGTCTCGGGTCATTTCGATTGTCTCTCTTCGCTTCTGCTGCCCGCTCCCAGCGCGGCTAAAGCCCGGCGCGAGTCTTCACGTTGTCGAGCACGTTCATGAAGTTGATGTAGGCGTCGTACGGGCTGTCGTACGGCGAGAAGTACTTGTGCACGTCGCCGTCGGCCCAGTACTTCGTGCACATGTAGTAGAGGTGGTCGCTCGTGGTGAGCTTGCGCCAATCCTCAAGAATGAACGCGTCGCCCGCAGCGTGCCGCGCCTTCACCGCGGCCTCGAGCTTGTAGAGCTCGGCCGCCGCGTTGTCCTGGATCGGATTGCCGAGCCACGCGCTCAGGTCGCGCTCGGTGTCGGCCCACGAGATCGGCTTCGGGACGTGGTATTCGCCGATCGGCTCGTAGCAATCGACGACTTGCGACGGCGTGAGGAAGTCGTTGTGACCCGGGTTCGTGTCGTAGATCCAGCCCGGGAGCGCGTCGAGGAATTGGAAGATCCCCGTGTCGGCCCACTGGTGCTCGCCGAACGTCTCGTAGTCCATGAACAGGTTGCAGCAGTAGCCGTCGCCGTTGATCTGGTTGACCCAGTGCGCGAACTTCTCGGCGGTGAGCGGCCACTCCTTCCAGCCGCGGTTGCTGAAGCGGAACGCGATGTCGTCGGAGAGGCGGTAGTTCTTCAGGAGCAGCTTCACCGGGCGCTCGCCGAGATCCTCGGGTTGGTCTCCGGAGCGCGGGGGCACGTACACGTAGTTGGGGGAGCGGAAGCCGAGCAGCCGATCGACGCCCTCGCAGAGGACCGCCTTGTGTCGACCGCGCCGCGCCATGTGCGCTCCGAGCGCGTCGGTGTAGATCAGCTCCGTGTTGCGGAACACGCTCGGCGTCACGCCGAACGTGTCGCGGATGAGCTGTTCGTGATTCGATACCTGCTCGTCGAACTCGCTCCGGGAGAACAGGAAGGAGAGCGAGTGGTGCGACGTCTCGTTGATGAACTCGCACGCGCCGGTCTCCGCGAGCGCCTTGAACATGTCGATGATGTCCGGCGCCCACATCTTCATCTGCTCGATGCACACGCCGCTGATCGAGTAGGAGACGCGGAATCGTCCCTCATGGCGCCGCACGAGATCGAGGATCTTGGCCGTCGTCGGGCGATAGCACTTGTCCGCCACCTTGCGCAGGATGCGCTCGTTGGCCTCGTTGTCGAAGTAGAACGGATCGGTCGCGAAGACGGAGTAGCGCCGGAGCCGAAACGGCTGGTGCACCTGGAAGTAGAAGCAGACCGATGCCATGGGTCGGCGATCGTACCGGAGGCGGCCGTGTCGGGGGCTGAGTCGTCGCGCGTCAGACCTTGTAGTACGCGCGGTACCACTCGACGAATCGCTTCACTCCGACCTCAACCGGCGTGTTCGGACGATAGCCGACCGCATCGGAAAGCGCCTGCACATCAGCGCTCGTGTCGGGCACGTCGCCAGGCTGGAGCGGCATGAGGTTCATGATCGCCTTCTTGCCGAGTTCGTGCTCCAGCACTTCGATGTAGCGCAGCAGTTGGACCGGCTGACCGTTGCCGATATTGAACACGCGCCACGGCGCGCGGCTGGTCGCTGGATCTGGTTGATCGCTGCGCCACTGTGGATCTGGCGTCGCGGTGTGATCCAGCGCCCGCACTACGCCTTCCGCGATGTCGTCGACGTACGTGAAGTCACGCGTGTGCTTGCCGTGGTTGAACACGTCGATCGGCTGGCCCGCGAGGATGTTCTTGGTGAAGAGGAAGAGCGCCATGTCGGGGCGCCCCCACGGTCCGTACACCGTGAAGAAGCGCAGCCCTGTCGTCGGCAGCGCGAACAGGTTGCTGTAGGTGTGCGCGAACAGCTCGTTGGCCTTCTTCGTCGCCGCGTAGAGCGTGAGCGGGTGATCGACGTTGTCGTGCACCGAGAACGGCATCTTCGTGTTCGCGCCGTACACCGAGCTCGTGCTCGCGTACACGAGATGCTTGCAGCCGAAGTGTCGGCAGCCTTCGAGCACGTTCTGGAAGCCGACGACGTTCGCCTCGACGTACGCGTACGGATTCGAGATCGAGTAGCGCACGCCAGCCTGCGCCGCGAGATGCACGACTCGCGGGAACTTGTGCGACGCGAAGAGTTCGTGCATCGCGCCGCGGTCGGCGATGTCGAGCTTGACGAAGCGGAAGCCCTTGCGCGGTGCGAGTCGCGCGAGCCGAGCTTCCTTCAGCGTCGGGTCGTAGTAGTCGTTCAGGTTGTCGAGGCCGACCACCTCGTCGCCGCGGTCGAGAAGCTTGTGTGCGACGTGCGAGCCAATGAACCCGGCGGCGCCGGTGACGAGGAGAAGCATGGCAGGATCATCCGGGTGGATGGATGTGCCTGCAAGCGGGCGAAGAGAACCACACAGGCTTCGACCGACGAAGAGGCGGCGACGCACGCGTCGCAATCATGCGCGTCACCGTTCGGGCGAGGGCCACTTTGCCACGATCAGCGCGCCGCTGTCCCGGCTCAGCGACGACCCTGCGCGGCGGGATCGTGATCGCTTCGCGCCCAGCACTTCCCTCAGTGCCTCTATTGCGCTCGCCTGTGAAGAAGCGACCGAACGAACGAGGTAGCTGGCTTCGGCGGGGGGCGCTCAAATGGCGTCGCCGTCAGGCCGGTTCGGCGCTCGTCAACGCCGCCTTCTCCGTTGCACCCCAATTGAAAGCAGAAGCGCAGCCGCCGCAGCGCTGGGTGCGGGGATCGTCGAGAAGTACACGTTGTCGAGATAAACCTCTGCTTCTGGATTTGGGGTGTCGAACACCACGCGATCAAATGTGAATGAGGTTGTGATGCCCGCAAACCCGTTCTGGCTTCCCAGCCACCAGTTCGTCACGCAGACGAGATTCCCTTGCGAATAGAGGAGGAAGCGGGAGCTGCCCGGACCATGTGCCGCGATCGCATTGATGGGAGCCGCAAAGTCGATCCGAACTTTGCCATTGCCGTCGATTCCGTAAGTGTCCTGTGGGAACAACCATGGATCAGGCTGTTGCACGATGTAAGGGTTCACGAACGGATTGAAGGCCGCGCCGAGTCCCGAGTATTGATCGGTGATGAAGGTCCCCGGCGCGAATCCGACGAAGTCGATTGTCGAGTGCGATTGGACCGCGCTGACCCATGGCTGGAAGTTCGCGGCCCCGTAGTAGAGCGTGACCTCGGAGTCGGCGAGGCCTTGCACAGCGACCAGAAGGAACGAGCAAGACGCCAACCATCGAGCTAACGTGGATCTGATCACGCTCATTGCCCTCCGAGAATCGCATCAAGAGTTGCAAGCACGTTCGCCTGGGCCGTACTCGGCTGCGCATCGAGCCATGCGGTGAATTCGTTGAGGTTGGAGAAGCCGAAACCAGCCATCACCATTGCGACGGGCGAGTCAAGGCTCGGGACTTCTTGGGCACCCTCGACGAGGCTCATTACGGCGGACTCCATCTGAAGCGGCGGGAGGCAACTCGGAGCGCATGATTGAGCCGCCAGGTCTGCCGCAGTGCAGGTGCCTCCCCACGCGCCGAGCAAGATGCCCAAGTCGCCCGCATTGACCTGCAGGTCGTGATTGAGATCGGATAGACAACAGCCCGAACAGGTCGTTCCGGGAGGTGTCCAGTCGCCGGTCAACACACCCAAGTCTGCACCATTGATGACGCCGTCGCCAGTGAGTTCTGCGAGACAGTTGGGAGTCTGAGGGACGGGCGCGAGAAGGAATGCGTGGACGCGGGCCGGATCCGTAGTGCCCCCAAGCACATGAAGGCCTTGTCCAACGAGCCAACCTTGCGAATTGACGTCCTGAAACTCGTAGAGCTGCCAAGTGCTTCCGTTTCCCGCGAAGCACAGGTCGTCGGCACGCCGCGTGACGAATGATGCCGAACCCGGGCTTGATGGTGTACTCGCACGCCACCATAGGGCTCCCTTTACCGCACTTGTCTCAGCCCCCACGACGAGCAATCCGAGTCCGGCGGAGTCGGCGGCCGACATGCCATACGCCTGACTGTCTGATCCCTGCAGCGCAGCAGGGGCGCTGGCCCAAAGGTCGATCGCAGTGCCATCGCTGCGCCAGAATCCAGCGCGGTACTTGCAAGGGATCACCGCGCTCGGATCACGAAAAGTGCCGGCGAAGTACCGATTGACATTGGCGGCATTGACCTTGGCATCCCAAAGCTGGAGATTCAGAGGCGACGATGACGGTAGGAAGTCCTCCCGCAGTCCGGCAGCGGCGGATGTGCCCGACAGCGCCCACCTAACCGCATCGTTCGGCACCTGCTCTGCGCAACTTTGGCCGACGACCACGAATCCTGAGAATCCTCCGACCCACGGCGCCGGCGTTGTCGCCGTCGGAGTCGTCACGTCGAATGCGCGCGAGTCATGATCGTCGCCGAATGGATTTAGAGGTGTCAGCGTCGTATTCCCATCTACTCCGAACACGTGCTTGAACGCGAGATCCGTGGTGCCGAAGGTGCCGGTTGTCGTCCAACCCACAACGATTGGCGCTGGTGCCGTGGTCGTTGGATCGTTAATGCCGTGCGCCTCTCCTTGCTGGTTGTTCCCAAGGATGACGCGGGGGATCGTGCCAGCGCTGTATTGATCAACGCGCCAGACGATCGGTCGGGTCACTCCCTGGATCGATTGGGCGCCGACGACGCAGCCACTCGAGTTGACGTCCCACGCCTGACTCAATTCAGAGTCGCCAGCGGCCAACGACAGGTCAATCAGCGTGCGCGGGGCGACGCCGTACGTCCCGCACAGGCTCCACACCCAACCATGATTCACGCAGACATGCGACGGACCCTCCTCAACGTAGCCGACGATCACGCCGCAGTCATTGATGGCGGTTGCTCGGTAGCTTGCTCGAGTGCTGCAGGAGGGGAATTCCCCAAGATCAGACACGTAGTACCGAATAGTTGCCGGGTCAGCCTGCACCTGAGCCAGCGCCACGGAAGAGAGCAGGCCATTGATGAGCAACGGCATCGCAACCGCGACGCTCCCGGCGGTTCGACCATTCGTGTTCATGCGATCGCCCCTTTTAAGCTCCTATCACATGGCCTGATCACGATGGAGAGACCCGAGAGTGGCCCGTGCCCTCCCGAAGCAGCGCCTGTTCCCTCGTTCAATCCCCACCCACACGCTTACGTGCCACGCGACGAAATCACCCTACCCCCCCCCCTAGCGCGCTTGTCAAGTGGCCGGCGCAGAACTTCCAGCAGATCGCGCTTGCCTCACTCGAAGTGGCAGCCTGCGGGAAGATCGATCAAGGGTGCAAACGAGGCCGAGCGTGCATCGGCAGGGCTGCCGTTGCTCGTTGCAACTTCCCACTCATCGTCGGTCTCGCGACGGAGCAGTCTCGAAATTGACTTGGATTGCGATGGAGACAACACGCTGCGTACAACTTCCGGCGGCGTGCATCCGAGCCCGCTATCCGGCGCGCCGAGCCAAGACCGATCGCCGCCCAATCGCCTCGCGCACCACGTCGATCACCCGCGACTGCTGAAGCGGCGTCATGTTCGATCCGCTCGGCAGGCAGAGTCCGTGCTCGAAGAGTTCATCGGACACGCTTCGCTTCGGTTCGTGCTGGTAGTAGCGCGCGCCGGCGAAGATCGGCTGCAAATGCATCGGCTTCCACACCGCGCGGGCCTCGATGCGCTGCGCCGCGAGCTTCTCGACGAGCGCGGCTCGCGACATGCCGATGCGCTGCGGATCGATCGTGCACGCGCTGAGCCAGCGGTTCGAGCGACTCCAGCTCGGCTCGGGCATGAACGAGATGCCGTCGCCTTCATCGAACGCCTGCGCGTACCGCTCATACACCGCACGCCGCGCTTCGACGCGATCGCCGAGCACGCGGAGTTGTCCGCGACCGACGCCAGCGAGGATGTTGCTCATCCGATAGTTGAAGCCCATCACCGTGTGTTCGTAGTGCGGCGCCGGATCGCGAGCCTGCGTCGACAGGAAGCGCGCCTGCTCGATCAGCGTCGCGTCATCGGAGATGAGCATGCCGCCGCCCGACGTCGTGATGATCTTGTTGCCGTTGAACGAATAGACGCCGACCTTCCCGATGGTGCCCGACGCGCGGCCCTTGTACGTGGCGCCGAGCGACTCGGCGGCGTCTTCGAGAATCGGCGTCTCGTACTCGTCGCAGATCGCCTTGATCTCGTCGAGGTCCGCCGACTGTCCGTAGAGGTTGACGACGATCACCGCGCGCGGGAGTTGGCCGGCCCGCTCCGCGTCGCGGAACGCGCGGCGCAGCGCCGCGGGGGACATGTTCCAGTTCGACGGTTCGCTGTCGATGAAGACCGGCGTCGCGCCTTGATAGAGAATCGGATTCGCGCTCGCGACGAACGTGAGCGTCGAGCAGAAGACGACGTCGCCCGCGCCAACGCTGAGCACGCGCAGTCCGAGGTGGATCGCCGCGGTGCCGCTCGAGACGGCCGCGGCGTGCTTCGCGCCGACGGTGTCCGCGAGCTCGCGCTCGAACGCATCGACGTTCGGCCCGAGCGGCGCGATCCAGTTCGTCGAGAACGCCTGCGCGACGTACTCCTGCTCATACTCGGACAGGTGCGGCGTCGAGAGCAGAATCGGCGCCGGCATCTCGCGCCGCAGCCATAGGCCGACGACGAACCCGCGCCCATCCACCACTGGAACCTGATCGACCTTGCGTGCGTCGAGTGCCGCGGCGATCGTCGCGAGCGGCGCGTCCGGCGCGACGACGCTCGAAGCGATCGCGGGGAGCGCGGCCAGCGTCGTCTCCATCGAGTGACCGGCGAGGAGCAGTCGCCGCAAGTCGCCGTCCGTCACGGTGCGCTCGAAACGACCGTCCGGATGGACGAGCAAGAGCACGCCCTTCGCGCCCTTGTTCATCTGTTCGAGTGCGTCGCGCAGCGTGGCGGACCGAGTGAGGGTCAGGCCGTCGGGAGGGATCATCGGCGGGTCCAAGGTGAGGAGAGGGACGCGTAGACAACCCGCGTTCCCGCCGTCGTTATCGGCAAGGCTGCGAAGAAAGTCAGCGAAAGTTCGGCGGAGTGGCGTCGACGGGGCACCCCCTCCGTCATCGCTGCGCGATGCCACCTCCCCCACGCTGCGCGTGAGGGAGGATCAGATGGCTCGGGCCGCGCGCGACTGATCCTCCCCCGCGTCAGCGGGGGAGGTGTCGGCGTAGCCGACGGAGGGGGTTCGTCGATGGCGCGCCCCCTCCGTCATCGCTGCGCGATGCCACCTCCCCCACGCTGCGCGTGAGGGAGGATCGGATGGCTTGCGCCGCGCGCGACTGATCCTCCCCCGCGCCAGCGGGGGAGGTGTCGGCGCAGCCGCGGGCGACGGCGATCGATGCGTGCACGAGCATCGCCGATTTCAGTACGAACATCGCGCCGATAGAATCTCGCGCAGCGTGACCTTGTCGAACTTCGGAGCTGATGAAGCCGCGATCCGCGCGTTCTGCCAGCGATGGAGCGTCGCGCGGCTGTGGCTGTTTGGCTCCCTCGTCGCCGGGGATGCGCGGGCCCATAGTGATGCCGACGTCCTCGTCGAGTTCCGCAGCGACGCGGCGACCTCGACTTGGGACTGGCCCGCCATGGAGGACGAGTTGCGCGAGATCTTCCACCGAGAGATCGATCTGCTCTCCACCGGAGTGCTGCGAAACCCGCTCCGACGAACGTCGATCCTTGCCTCGCGGAGACTGCTGTATGCAGCCTGACACCGGCGACGCCGCATTTCTCCTCGACATGGTGCGGGCGTGCGATCTGATCGCGACGTTTATCCGCGGCGAGACCATCGAGGACTACCGAAGCGACGAGTTCCTGCGGTCAAGCGACAGATCGAGATTGTCGGTGGGTGAGGCACCACCTGAACAAGTCGTGACGACGTGGTCGCATTGGCCGACAAATCGAGAAGCAGCCTTCGTGCCCCGGCCAGAAGCGCACGTGTCACCCGTATGCCCGGACCGCACCCCCGCCACCTTCAAGGAAATCCGCGACGACGGAGATGTTCGCTCGGCGGCGCAAACACCTGTTGCGAGTGACGATGCATTCAATCTTTGAAACTCGGTGGCGCGATCTGCGTCTGACACAGCGGCGAGAATGCTCAGTTTTCAGCAGAATTGCTTGACATGGGGGTTGGGGGGGGGGGATATTGTTCGATGTTGTCTTGGGGCCCGGCGATCGTCGTCGCGCGAGGTTCGGTGCTATTCGTACCGGTCCGTAGCGAGCCGCATTGATGGCAGGCACTGATGCAGTGGCTCGCTTCGCCCGTGGCACCAGCCCTTCCGCGGGACGCGCAGGTTCGGCACTTTTGCATGGAGTGCGACGATATGACCAGACGAGTGTGGAACGGGTCTGCAGCGATCGCGTTGGGTGCCTTGGCTATGGCGTCACTCTCGCCGATCACCCGCGTCTGCGCTGATGGGCGGCTGCTCTCCCCCGCGGAGATGAAGTGCATCAGAGCCTCCCAGCTCGGCGAGATTCTGCCGTGCTCCACTATCGAATCCTACAACCAAATCAACGGCCAAGCCATCTTTGATTGCGAATCCACGCAGGAGCGATGTGCGCCGCCGGTCAATGGCGCGTGTGCCGGCTGTCCTGCGCCGCTGCCTGCGGATCATAGATGCGGGTCAGTTTGCAGCCCGATCGCGTGCTTCCAACCTGGCGGGGCGGTTCAGAACAACATCAAGAAGATCACCTGTGCGGCCGCCGGATCAACTTTCATCGTCCATCAATGCCGAGGGCCGGTTGCAGGCAACTGCGAGTGCAATCACGCTTGGATCTGCCCCGGAGGGGCGATGGCGTGTCCGGATGATGATGTCTGGGTGACGTGCAACAACTGAGAAGCGAAGTCAGCGAGGTGTCTCATGCGTGGAATCGCGGCCGTCGGAATTTTGCTTTCGTCCACCGCCGTCTCAAGCGCGTGCTTTGCCACCCTCTCCAAGGGAGAGCTCAAGGCCCTAGTACAGGCTCGCTGCCTGTTGCTGAGCGCTCATCGATTCGACGTCGCCCTCACAGACCTGAGTGGCGCGAGTCGGTGGCCAATCTTTACCAGTACGACCTACGCTAGCGACGGGCTACGCTACTACTTCCGGCGCGACACCACTGCGGCGAATTCAGTAGACGCCGCGACGGGTTTGTTCGTTGGCTTGCAAGAGGCATGGGTCGTCGACGACGGGTTCGTCTGGCGCGACGCGGCGAGCAAGCATGCGGATGTATGGCCTAAAAACGCGCTCGACGTTCACGCTGGCCTTACGACCAAGATGCCACTCATCGCGTGCGATCTGTTCGCAGCATTCCTTCCCGCCTTTCCCAACTCCATGCAGGCGCTTCGGCTTGACGTACTGCTCGATGACCCTCTGACGTTCGTGACCCAAGTCGATGCGGCTTGCTATCGAGTCGTCGGACCGGCGTCAGCGATCGATCCCGAGCTCGTCTGGGACGTCACACTCGACGCGGCGGAGCTGGCGATGCCAATTTCCGTTCGTCTTCCTGGCAGTAGTCTCGAACTGCGTGTCGAGGACACGAGTTTGTTCGGCGGAGTACTGATGCCCGTTCGGGCGCGACTCGCTCCGCTCGAGTACTGGTCGGCCGTCAGTGCGGGGCTGCTGTGCAACCCGGAGGATTTCTCTCCGGTGATTGACGTTTCGGTCACGTCCTCGAGCGTCGGATGGAACGGTTGGGTCGGCGCCGACGCCCCTGCACTTCCGACGAGTTGGTCAGAGGTCGTAGACGGACTTCCAGCCGGCACCGCGGTGATGAACGCGATCAACAACCAAGTGACGCTTGTGGCGAGCAACTCGCCAGCACAGCGAGCGTTGGCCAGCGTTGCTGGGCTTGACCGGCGGCATCAGCGAGTATCCGGAAGCGGCGGCGCGCCAGCAGAATCAGGCATCGCCACCGTGCTCGGCGTAATGAGCTTGGTAGGTGCGAGTTTCTTCGCCGGTCGTCGCGCTCGCGATGCCATCCGAAACCGATCGAAGTAGCAGTTCGATGGCGCTGTGCCGCTCGACGGTCTTGACGACTTGGATTCTGGCGGCAACCGTCGGCTTGGTGCCGATTCGCGCCGAGGTCGATGGCCTTGGGTGCCTCGCAAACTGTTGTCGCGCCGCGCTCGCCGTGGCAGATTCGCGGCCACCTGGAATCACGTCCCCCGGTAGCCGAACGCAATCCGTATCAGGCGAAGTGAGCATGTCTTGCGGACGCTTGGCAGGCGCGGTCGTAGCCCTCATCGAGGGCCCGTCGGTGACCGATGGAGAGCTGGCCGCGTTGGGGCAGGCCGGGGGAGCAGTGTCGTTGAGCGAGCTTCAACGCTGGTTGCGAGCGCGGGCGATCAGTTCGATCGGCGTGGTGACGACGCCGACTGCGATCACGGCTGACGGCGCACTTCACGTACTTGTTCTCTCGGGGCGCATCGGTGGGTCCGATTCGGCCACCGAAGCGCATTTCGTCGTTGTGGAGGGGCGCGGCGAACGTGCGGAACCGGTCTTCATCGATGCTTCGATGACGCCTGTCCAGCAGCGTGGGGTACGAATGCGAGACTGGTTGCCGCTTTGGAGCGGTGTGGCCCTACGGATTACGGCGATCGACGATGGAAGGCGCCCTGCCGGATGGCTGTCTGGCCCGACTGTCGCTGCGCTTGCATTGATTGGTTTGATAGTGGGGTGGAAGGGCGGTCGACAAGCGTGACCGTCGTCAGCACACGAGTAGCCATCGGGGCCGTTGGTGTTCTTCTTGGAGGAGTCGTTTGCTTCGAGTCGCTGTTCACCAAGGCCGGGAGTCAACCGCATAAGTCAGCAACTGAGATCCAGCCCGAGGTCGAGGATGCGTGGCTCGACGCGCTTGCAGAGCGGCTGAGTACCCGCCGAATTGAGCCGAGCAGTGAGTTGGTCGATCGATTGCACGTGCTCTTGGCGCAGTCGGGGCATTCAGAACATGGCAAACGTCGCGTCGCGACAGAGCTTCGGTCCCTTGAGCGCATTGCGTTGAAAGGTGCCGCAGAAGGCTCGCCCGGCCGTCGATTTCTCGCTCGTGAACTCGACGGCTGCTGGCACATCTGCCAGATCGGAACGAGGCTCGCTGACTCTGGGCAGGCACATCTTGGGCAGGTGGCGTGGTACCTCGCGCAGCTACCAGGCACTGACGACTTCTCCTTCGAAATCGCGCCCGATGCTCGTCTACCGATGCGTGACTTGGTGATCGCTGATCTGAGCGCGGTCGCCGGGCCGGAGCGGCTCGAGTGGCTCGTGCCAGCGCTCCTTCACTGGCGCTCTGACGACGGCTGGAGTGATCGCTTTCAGCGAATCCACAGGCTCGATGACTTGGCGGCGAGCTTGCTTGCCCAATCCGAGGGCGAGGCACCCTGCTTCGGTGGGCATTGGTGGGACGCGGTGGCAGTGATCGCGCAATCAGACGACTCGCGCATCTCGTCACGAGTCCACAGCCAGGCGCGTGCCATGGTCGTAGACCATTGCTCCGCGGTGCTCGACCATTCGATTGAGATCGTCGCTGAGCTTCGTGACGCTGAGGGTCGGCCACGCGAGAACGCACGAGCCTTTGCGAGGCTCGCGCACACGTGCCTTTGGCTTGCCCGTTCGAAGCGAATCGCGGGCGATCGCAACGCCGAGGCATACCACGTGTTGTTCCGGACGCTGAAGGAGCAGTTGGAGTTGGGCATAGCCGACTACCGCCTGCCCGACCTTGCGCACGGGCTTCAGGCCATCCGACTGGATGCGCAGTCGTCGCACTGATGTTCGGTGCGCCCAAGGGGCCCGGCCCCCGGGCTGCCAAGCGCGCCGCTTTGGTTTGGCGGTCCGGAGCGGCATCGCGGCCTAGCCCTTCAAGCGGCGCACTCGAACGTCTCGAACTCGATGACGATAAGCGACCTTGCCGAGCAGCGATCGCACGCAATGCGTTTCGCCCGGCGCGGCGTCTCCCCCTCACGGTCTTTCACGCGTTGCTGCGCGAAGTCATTGCGCGCTTTTCTGCCTTGAGCGACGGCGAAGGCTGGCGACGCCGACGGGTCGTCCTCCTGGAGGGCACTGCCGTCAGCGTGCCCGACACCGCCGATCTCCAGGCCGCGTATCCGCCGCCGCGGGCGCAGGAGTCGGGCGGCGGGTTGCCCCTCAGGCGCATCGCGTGCCTGTTCTCCTGGGCCACCGGCGCGCCTTTTGGGCTCCCGCGTCGGCTCGTCGGAACAGAGCTGAGGCATAGCCTTGGTTCCGCCATCAGGAATTGCGGATCACCTCCGTCTCCTCGCGCCACGCCTCAAACATCAGCACGTTCCAAAGCTGATGCTGCACGCGCTGGCCACGCTGTTGCGCCGCCCAGAGCGCGCGGACCGCCTCGGGTCGCCAAAAGCCGCCTTCGCGCAGGCGGCGTTCGTCGAGCAGCGCCTCGGTCCAGTCGCGGAGCGGACCGACCAACCAACGCTCGATCGGTATGGAAAATCCTTGCTTCGGACGATCGGTCATCGCCTTCGGCACGCGCCGGTGCAGCACGTCGCGCAGCAGCCATTTCGTGACGCCGTCGCGCACCTTCATGCGCGTCGGCAAGCGGAACGCGAATTCGATGAGCCGATGATCGAGGAGCGGTTCGCGGGCCTCGAGGCTCGTGGCCATGCTTGCGCGATCGACCTTCACCATGATGTCGTCGACGAGATAGCTCACGACGTCGGCCTGCATCATGCGCGTCTCGATGTCCGGCACCTCGGCGAGCCAGTGCGTATCGGTCAGCGGCACCGTGGGCTCGGCGGCGTCGACGAGGAGCGTCTGCGGATCGGGAATGACGCTCGCGAGCAGTCGATAGAGTTCCCACGCGCTGCGCACGGACATGAGTCGCGCGAGCTTGTGGGCGCGATCGCCTGGCGTATTCACGCGCCAGCGCGAGGGCAACGCTCGCATCAGGGGCGGCAGCGCGCGGTTCGCGGCGCCGGCGGGCACCGCGCGCAGGAGTGACGCGATGGCCGGCCGCGCGAGATGCGGCACGCGGCGAATGCGCGACCACAACGACCGCGCCCATCGATAGCGGTAATAGCCGCCGAAGAGTTCGTCGCCGCCGTCGCCGGAGAGGATCACCGTGACGTGCTTGCGTGCGGCTGCCGACACGACGTACGTCGGTATCTGCGAGCTGTCCGCGAACGGCTCGTCCCAGATTCGGGCGAGCGACGGAATGATCGAGAGCGCGTCGTCGGGCTCGACGTACTGCTCGACGTGCTGCGTGCCCAGGTGATTCGCGATCGCCTTCGCGTACGGCGCTTCGTCGTACGACGGATCGCGCACGCCGATCGTGAACGTGCGCACGTTGCCCGGCGCGACGGCGGACATCGCGGCGACGACGGCGCTCGAGTCGATGCCGCCCGAGAGAAACGCGCCGAGCGGCACGTCGGCGATCATGCGGATGCGCACGGCGTCTTGAAGCAGCGCATCGAGCGCGTCGGCGGCCTCGCGATCGTCGCCGCGAAACGGATCGGCCGCGCCGCGCTCGGCGACGTCCTTCACCGACCAGTAGCGCTCGAACGTCGCGATGCCGTCGCGCACGCGCAGCAGGTGCCCCGGCGGCAATTTCATGATCGATGGATGGATCGACCACGGCGTCGGCACGTATGCGTAACGCGTGTAGAGCGCCAGCGCGCCGCGATCGACGTCGAAGCGCATGCCGGGCACGGCGCGCAGTTCCTTCAGCTCGCTGGCGAAGGCGAGCGATGCACCCTCGGGCATGCGGAACCCGCTGGCGCTCGGCTTATGCTCACCGGTCAGCCCGACGTAGAGCGGCTTCACGCCGACGCGGTCGCGCACCAGCGTGAACTCGCGCTCGCGCTCGTCCCAGACGCCGAACGCGAACATGCCGATGAAGCGTTCCGTCGCTGCTCGCACGCCCCACGCTTCGAACGCCGCGAGCATCACTTCGGTGTCGCTGTGGCCGCGGAACGAGTGGCCGAGCGCCGTGAGTTCCTTACGGAGCTCGAGAAAGTTGTAGACCTCGCCGTTGAACGCGATCGTGAATCGCGCGCTGGCCGAGGTCATCGGTTGGTGCCCGAGCGGCGAGAGATCCTGGATCGCGAGCCGACGGAACGCGAGCCCGACCCGCGCGGTCGAGTGCCACCATGTGCCTTCGTCGTCGGGGCCACGATGGCGAATCGTCGCGGCCATCGCGCGCAGCGTCTCGTGTGGCTCGGCAATCAAACCGCCGCGATCGACGAAGCCGGCGATTCCGCACATGGTGGGAGGGTAGCGGCAGGAGTGTGGTCCGTGCGACGAAAGGCATGCAGCGCGGAGCCGCGGAGGGCGCGGAGTGAACGCGGAGGAGAGTTGGCGCTCGACTCGCTGCGGGAATCGTTGACAGCGTGCCCCCTCCGTCATCGCTGCGCGATGCCACCTTCCCCCACGCTGCGCGTGAGGGAGGATCAGGCTGGTCGTGCGCGCGGTTGGGCTAACAACTGATCCTCCCCCGCGTCTGCGGGGGAGGTGTCGGCGCAGCCGACGGAGGGGGCTCGTTGAATGCGCGCCTTCTCCGTCATCGCTGCGCGATGCCACCTCCCCGACGCTGCGCGTAGGGGAGGACCAAGCTGGTCGTGCGCGTGCTGCGCGAAGTCTGATCCTCCCCCGCGTCGGCGGGGGCGGTGTCGGCGCAGCCGACGGAGGGGGCTCGTCGACAACACCACCGCGCCGTGATCGCTGGCTGCGCGCAATCACGCATCGCTCTCACGCCGTCCAGTTGCCCAGAAGCACGGCGAGGTCGGTCGCGTCGACGACGCCGTCGCCGTCGAGGTCCGCGGGGCATCGCCCGCACGTTCCCCACGCGCCGAGCAGCACGGCGAGATCCGCCGCGTCGACTTCCCAGTCGCAGGTGAGGTCGCCGGAGATCGGAGGGAGGGGGGTCAAGAGCACGGCGAACTCATCGAGCGCGCGGACGTGCCGTCCGTCGGCGGCGATCTGGCCGGACGCGTTGATGCCGTACGCCAACGTGATGACGACGTTGGTCCCGGGGACGAGCAACTCGTTCAGGTTGCGCGTGACGCCGTACTCGCGAAGGAACCCGATCGAATCCGACAGGCTGCCGCGCTTGTCACATGAGCCGACCATCGCGCCCGCGTCGTTAATGTCCTGCACCTTACAGTTGAGATAGCCCGGCAACGGTTCGATGACCGTCATCGCGCCGCCCGCCCAGTGCAGCCCGCGCCGGTACTTCACGCCGTTCTCGCCGACGAACACGCCGTATCCGGCGATGTCGCCGACGTTGTTGAGGCAGGTCGCGACGCCGGACAGCCCGCCGGGCAGCTTGCCGAGATCGGTGACGTTGCCGTTGTCCCAGAGGTAGGCGTGGGCGTCGAACGTGTCGCCGCTGCCCATGTACCCGCAGATTTGACCGCGGTTGTTGATGTCGAGTGCGTCGTCCAAGGGTCCAATCGGTAGCTCGAGCACCTCGACCGTGCCTCCCGTCCATCGCACCGATCGGAAGTCGTTCCAGCTCGACGATCCAACGACAACACCCGCGTCGTTGACCGCGTTCGCCACGGTCTCTTGATCGCCGGGCAATGCAGGAAGCACTTGCGGACCGCCGCCCAGCTGGGCGATGAACGCATGCAGGTAGCCTTGATTCAATACCTGCATCCATCCGACCGCTGTGCCGTCCGCGCTCACCCCAGTTACTCGGCCCCGGAAGTTCGGGGGTAGCTGGATGATCGACAAGGCGACTCCGTCCCAGACCCAAGGCAACTCGGCACCAGTCAGGACGCACGCGTCGTAGCCACCGACGAAGGGCGTCGCGCTTATCGCGCGCGCTGCCGAGTACCCGACTGAGCACGTGGCCACGTGTATCTCCACTGAGTATCGACGGCACTCGGTGCTGCCGAACGCGTCTCCTGCGACTTCCAGCGTCGGCATCGCGGCGAACAGGAGCGCTTGGGCCACATGGGTGGCTGATCGGTGATAGGGGCCACGTGGCAATCGACGACAAATCGACTTTGAATTGCTCATCGGAGAGGCCCGCAATCCATCAGCCTAGGCTGGAATCGGGTGAAGTCCAATCGGGAGCGCGCTCCATGGATTTCGGTGCGTAGCATCGAACATCAACCCTCGGAGGTTCCCATGCTCCATGCGATGGTTCGATGTGCCGCTGTCGGCAGCGCCGTCGGATTGGCAGCGTCGTTGACGCCGACGGCCCATGCAGTCATTAGGCGGGTCGACTCCGCATCGCCAACGGCGGGCAACGGTAGTTTCACCGACTGGTCCAATGCCTACCACAGTCTGCAAGACGCGCTCGCGGACGCGCAAGAAGACGACGAGGTGTGGGTCGCGGGCGACGCGCAATTCGTCTGGACGCCCCATGCGAGCGACCCAGCAGTCTCGTTTGTCCTGAAGCACAAGGTGGCGCTTCAGGGAGGCTACGCCGGCTATGGCGCGGCCGATCCGCTGGTGCGAGACTTCGTGAACACCCCGACGATCTTGTCGGGCGACCTTGCCGGCGACGACAGCGCGAATGCCCCGTTTTCCGCGTCGCTCACCGACGACAACTCGTACCACGTGGTTCGCGCGGAGAATGTCGGACTCTCCGCGGTGCTCGACGGCTTCACGATCGTTGCCGGCAACGCGGTCCACCATGCCGGCAGCGCGACCGCGTGCGGTGAGGAAGAGGAGATCCCCAACGCCTCCGGCGGCGGGCTCTTCTGCCGCGCCGCCAGCCCGACGATACGCAACTGCGTCTTCAAGGGAAACCACGCGCTCGTCGGCGGCGCGATCGGCATGTACTGCGGCAGCGCGCCGGACATCGTGGCGTGCGTCTTCGAGAAGAACCTCGCGTACAGCGGTATGGCGGAGATCACGCACATCCCGTGCGGCGTCATGCCGAACGGGTTGGAGGACTCCGGCAACGGCGGCGCGATCCACATGCGGTTCGGCAACGCCCCGCGCATCGACAACTGCGTGTTCGCGTGCAATCTCGCGGGACACGTCGGCGGCGGAGTCTCGATCCAGCACGGCTTCAACGCTCCCGACTTCACGAACTGCGTCTTCTACGGGAACGTCAGCGGCTGCGAGGGCGGCGGCGTGCGCGCGGGCATGTACTCGGGGGCGGTCCTCGTCAACTGCACGTTCTACAAGAACGTCTCCAACCAAGGAGGCGGCTTCTCGATGTCGCCGCTCGAAGAGCCCGACTGCGATCCTCCGCCGTGCACGCCGCCGCGCGAGACGCGGCTGGTGAACTGCATCCTGTGGGGGAACGAGGTCACCGACGTCTCCGCGTGCGGCGTGAGCTGGCCGGCGCTCGGCGCGCAGATCTCGATCACGAACGACAACACCGATCCGGCGACGCACGACCTCGACATCACGTACTGCGACATTCAGGGGTACTCGGCAAGCGGCGAGGACGACGTCTACGACCCGCACTTCCACATCGACGAGGGGCCACGGATCATCGACGTCGTTCCCGGCTTCGCCGACGCGCTGCACGCGAAGGGTCAGGATGATCGCTTCGGCACCGCCGATGACGGCTTGCGGCTCACATACGCGTCGCGCTGCATGAACCAAGGCGACCCCGACGAGTTGCCTTTCGACTTAGCCGACGTCGACGCTGACGGGCACACGAGCGACCAAATCATGCCATGGGACGTGACGAGTTCCACGCGGCAGACGAACCCCGGCGGTTGCGTCGACCTGGGCGCATATGAAAACGACGTGCCGGGCACCTGTCCCGGCGACGTCGCGGGCGGCGCGAACGGCGGACCCGACGGGACGGTCGGCGCCGCGGACTATGCGCTCGTGTTCGGCGCTTGGGGTACGCCCGGCGGAGTCGCGGACGTCAGCGGCGAGGGCCAGCCGACGTGCGGCGACGGGACCGTCGACGCGCATGACCTCGGCTTCGTGCTCGGACAGTGGGGCGACTGCGCGAGCGGCAACCGGTCGGAGGGAGCGTCGGGGCCGACGCCGGCGACTCTCGCCGAGTCGATGGGATTCGGGTCGGTGCAGGAGTTGGCGGAGTGGCTGGCGGAACCCGGGACCGAGTACGCGCAGGCGTGGCTCGATCTGATGCTGGGCTGACGGCGCGGAGCGCGACGCGGATTCGACGGACGCGACGCGGCGTCCCGGAGGCTGGGGGCGCCCCCTCCGTCATCGCTGCGCGATGCCACCTCCCCGACGGTGCGCGTGAGGGAGGATCAGGCTGGTCGTGAGCGCGGTTGGGCTAACAACTGATCCTCCCCCGCGTCTGCGGGGGAGGTGTCGGCGCAGCCGACGGAGGGGGCTCGTCGACAACACATCCGCGCCGTCATTGCTGCCCGCGTTCGCGCGTCGCTGTCACGCGCTCACGTGGATCACCCGTCGCCGCACGCTCTCGTCGCTGGCTCGTTCCGATGCCGATACGGCACCACGACAAGCGCGACGAGCGCGCCCAAGAGGCACGCCGTGCAGCCGGACATGTGCAGCGCCTCGAACGCCGCGGCGACGGCCCACAACGCGATGGCCGCGGCGAGCGCCGCGCGGATCGGGCGCTCCGCGGCGGCGCGCCACGACGCGCGGGCCGTCGTCACGATCACGAGCGCAAGCGCGGCGAGGCCGACGACGCCCAACTCGCACGCGGTCTGCAAGTACATCGAATGCGGATGCGCCGGCAGGAACGCCTCGCGCGGCAATTCCGGATAGCGCGCGATCGCGGCCTGCACGCCCGCGTCGTTCGCGAGCATCGTGCGCGACGAGCCCGTGCCCAGGCCGAGGATCGGATGCTCGAGCGCCGCGTGGGTCGCGGCCTTCCACCACAGGATGCGCTGGCCGGTCGACGTGCGCGGATCATCGAGCGCGGTGACGTCGCCGAGCTGACGGCGCAGGCCTTTGCTGCCGAGCGCGACGACGCCGCCGGCGACGACGCTCGCGCCGACGACCGCGACCGCCGCGATCGCGAGCAGTCGTCGCCACGGCGCGCCGTGGAAGCGGACGAGCAGCACGCCGAGGAGGGGAATCGCGACGCCGAGTCCGACGATCGCCGCGCGACCCGCGGCGATGGCGATGCCCGCAGCGAGGAAGAGCGCGCACGCGATGAGCAGGCCGCGCGTCCGCCACGATCGCGTCTCGCGCATCCAGCCGAGCGCGACCATGAGCGCGACCGCCTCGAACAGGCTCGCCTGCACCGGATTCGTGTGCAGCCCAGCGAAGCGCACGTCGGTGCGCTCCATCCGAACGCTCATGAGGCCGAGCTGCTGGAGGATCTGCATCGCGCCTTGAAGCGTCATCCCCGCGATCAGCGAGCCGAGCAGGAGCCGCCACGCCGAGCGAATCGGATAGAGCGCGGGCACGATGAGCAGGCCGCGGAATCCACCCAGCGCGTCGCGCCATTGCGCGGCGTCGGCGGCCCACGCGCCGCTCAGCGCCGCCCACGCGAAGAGCGCGAACAGCGCCCAAGCCACCGGCGCCGCGACGATCGGTGCGAGTCCACGCCACAGGTTCGGAAGCCGCAGGATCGTGTAGCCGACGAGGAGGACGAACGCGATGCTCTCGGTGGCGGTCGAGAGTCCGGCGCAGAAGAGATAGACGCAGCCGAGCGCCGTGTGCACCGCGTCGCCGTACGGGTCGCGTCGCGCCGCGTAGTCGACGCAGTCCGCGAATCCCGCCGCATCCACCGGCGCGGGCCACGCCCGCGGCGGCAAGTCGAAGCGATTGATGAGCGTCGCGGCCACGTCGCCGCAGTATGACGAGTTTGCGGTGGCGCGCCCTTCAGCGCGCGAGCGCGACGTCCTCGTGGTCGTCCCACAGAAGGTCGTGCGACTCGCTCGGTCGCTCGTACTCGGGCACGAGTTGGGCAAGCAACCCGAGCATCGCGTTGACGTCGTTCTGTCGGCACTCGAGCGCGAGGCGCTCGATCTGCGGCTGCAGGCGGGCCCACGGGATCCACTGTTCGCGGGCCTTCTTCACCCGCGGGTGCCGCGTCGATTCGGCGTCGGCGTCGATCAGCAGCTCTTCGTACAGCTTCTCGCCCGGCCGCAAACCGGTGTAGACGATCTCTACTTCGCCGTTCGCGCCGTTCGTCCTCGCGTCCGGTTCGCGCACGCTGCGCCCGGCGAGCCGAATCATGCGCTCCGCGAGCTGCGCGATGCGCACCGGCTCGCCCATGTCGAGCAGAAACACCTCGCCGCCCTCGGCCATGGCGCCAGCCTGCATGACGAGTTGCGCCGCTTCGGGAATCGTCATGAAATAGCGGATCACTTCGGGATGCGTGACCGTCACCGGGCCGCCCTTGGCGATCTGTTCGCGGAAGAGCGGCACGACCGAGCCCGACGACCCGAGCACGTTGCCGAAGCGCACCATCGAGAAGACGGTGCTGCACTTCTCCTGCGAGAGCGCCTGGAGAATGAGCTCCGCGAGGCGCTTGGTCGCGCCCATCACGCTCGTCGGGCGCACGGCCTTGTCGGTCGAGATCAGGACGAACGTGTTGACGCCGGCGGCGATCGCTGCGCCCGCGGCGACCAGCGTGCCCAGCGCGTTGTTCTCGATGCCCTCGGCGATGTTGCGCTCGACCATCGGCACGTGCTTGAACGCCGCCGCGTGGTAGACGGTCTCGACCGCGTACGTTCGCAACACCCGCTCGAAACGGTCGCGGTCGAGCACGCTGCCGAGGAGCGGGATGATCTCGACGTCGCTCTTGAGCCCGAGGAGTTCCTGCTCGATTTGATAGAGCGCGTGCTCGGAGCGTTCGAAGAGGACGAGCTTCGACGGGCGCAGCGCGATCGCTTCGCGGCAAAGCTGGCTGCCGATCGAACCGCCGGCGCCGGTTACGAGCACGGAGCGACCGCGCACGCAGCGCGCGAGCAGCGTCATGTCCGGCGGCACCGGCTCGCGGCCGAGGAGATCCTCCACCGGAATCTCCCGCGTCTCGTCCCACGTGGCGCGGCCGGCCAAGACTTCATCGATCGGTGCGACGCTGCGCACCACGACCGGCAGTCGGGTCACGCGTTCGAGGATGGCGCGTCGCTGCGACGGCGACGCCTGCGGCAGCGCGAGGAAGACGTGCGTGACGCCCCTGTCATCGACGATCGACTCGAGTTCCGACGCAGGTCGCACCGGAACGCCGCGGATGTTCGTGCCGCGCTGCGCCGGATCGTCGTCGACGATCGCGACGGGCTGGTAGTCCTGGCCAGCGACGAGCGACTGCACGAGTCGTGCGCCCGCGAGCCCCGATCCCCAGACGACGACGCGGCGCCGTTCGCCTCCGATCGCCGATCGCAGGAGGTGTCGTGCGAGCGAGCGTGAACCCGTGACCAGCGCCAGCGCGACGAGGAAGAAGATGATCGGCAGCGAGCGAGGTGCCCAGTCGCGCGAGAGGAGAATCATCGCCGCGACGCACAGCGCGGTGACGCCCACGCCCTGCGCCGCCTGAACCACCATCTTGGGTCCCGCGTGCCGGACGACTTCGCGATAGAGCCCGAACCATGCGAGAACGGGGATACCGACGACGACGACGCTCGGGAAGAGCCACCAGAGCTCGGCGATGCCGTCGGGCCAGGCGTCTCCGATGCGCAACGCGAACGCGGCCCAGATCGAGAACGGCAGGATGACGGCGTCGACCGACGCGATCAGCGCCTGCTTGCCTGAGCGCGGCCAGCCGGCGAGACCGTTCAGGATGCGCTTGCCGAGCGAATCAGGCACGGCTCGATGATACCGAGCGACTCAGCCACAACTCCCCGGCGACATAGCAAATGACCGAGAGCGCGACGGCTCCGAGCGCGCCGAACACGCCGCCCAGCCCGATGAGCGCGGCGCACGCCGCGGTCAGCGTCACGTAGGTCAGCGTGACGCGCGCATGCGTCCAACCTGCGCGATGCAGTCGTTGATAAAGATGCTCGCGATGGCCTTCGAGCAGGTTCTCTCGCCGCAGCGCGCGACGCACCAGCGTGACGAACGCGTCCAAATGGAGTGGGGTCGTCACGGTCCACGCGCTGACCACATGCAGTGGGTCCGCGTTCGAGAGGATGCCGAGCATCACCGGCGCCGCGCCGAGGAACGTGCTGCCGGTATCGCCCATGAAGATCTTCGCCTTGGGCCAGTTCCAGACGAGAAATCCGGCGAGCGCCGCGAGGATGAGCCAGGCGGGCGAGACGTCGAGATACCAGCCGATGAACGCGAGCTGAACGAACGACATGCCGGCGACGAGTCCGTCGAGGCCGTCCATGAAGTTGCTGAAGTTGATCGCCGCCGCGATCGGGATCGTGACCGCGAAGAGGAGGAGCGCGGTCGTCGGAATGCCGAACTGTCCGATGAACGTCGGCAGCGGCTTGCCTAACAGGATGATGATGAGGCACGCGGTCAGCATCTGGGCGACGAAGCGGTACTTCGCCGAGAGTCCGCGCAGGTCGTCGACCACGCCGACCAGCACGAGCGGAAAGACTGCGACTGGAATCCAGCGGCAGTCGGCCCGGAGATCGGTCTTCACGAACAGGCCGTAGAAGATCGCCGCGACGAAGAACACGGCGACGAACGCGATGCCTCCGCCGCGCGGCGTCGGCGTCGCGTGCGACGAGCGCTCGTTCGGCACGTCGAGGAAGTGGGCACGGCCGTGGCGCACCATGAACCACGTCGCGATGAACGACGCGACGGCGCTAGCGACGAGCAGTGCTCCGAGGATGGTCTCGTTGCGATCCACGAGGGCGGGACAGTGTGCGCGGCGAACGCCGAATCCGCGACGTGGCGACGACTCAGAGTCCGAGAGCCTTCAGGATCTGCGCATTGACCGTTCGGCTGTCGAACCGCGACTCCGCGTACGCACGCGAGCGGGCGCCGAGCCGCTGGAAGAGTTCCGGTTTCTGGCAGAGCTCGATGCACGCGTCGGCGAGCGCCTTGGCGTCGCGCACCGGAACGAGATAGCCGTTCTCGCCTTCGATGACCGTTTCGCGGCAGCCCGGCGCGTCGGTGGTCAGGATCGCGCGGCCGACGCTCATGGCCTCGAGCACGCTCTTCGGCGTGCCTTCGCGGTAGGACGGCAAGACGAACGCGCTTGACTGCGCCAGCTCGCCGCGCACGTCGTCCATGCGCCCCGCGTATTCGATCACGCCTTCGCGAATCCACGCGTCGAACTCCTCCTGCGAGATCGCCGCCGGGTTCGAATCGATCCAGCCGACGATGCGGAATCGCGCTCTCGGAAACTCGCGACGCACGATGCGGGCGGCATCGGCGAACTCCACGACACCCTTGTCGCGAAGCAGCCGCGCGATCATGAGGAAGACCGGCGCGTCGGTGGTCGGTGGAACGGGACTCGCGGCGTAGTGCGCGGTATCGACGCCCGAGCCCGAGATCATCTCGACGCGCTTGTCGGGTTCGATCAGCCCCGCGTCGACGAACGTGGCGCGATCGTCGGGATTCTGGAAGAAGACGACGTCGGCGGCGCGGATCGCGACGCGATAGAGATGGCGCGCAACCGCGCCGAGGAGGCGCGCCTTGAGCGTCGCTCCGCTGAACGCGAAGCCGAGACCGGTGACCATTGCGCCGACCGTCGGCACGCCCGCAGCCTTCGCCGCCGGCACGGCGTGGAAGATCGGCTTCGGGTTGTAGGCGAGGACGACGTCGTAGCGCTGCTCGCGGAAGTACCCGCGGAAGAACTGGCGCACGCGCCATTCGTTTCTCGGGTTCGTGCCCGTGCGATCGAGCGGTACGTCGATCCAGTTCGCGCCGAGCGCCCTGAGCTCGCGCAGCACGGTGTCGTGCAACGCTTCGTCCGGCGCGGGCACGCAGACGTCGACGCGATGTCCGCGCCGCACGAGTTCCGCGATCAGCGGTCCGCGGAACTTGATGACGAGATCGCCGAAGCCTCCGACTAACGCGACGCTGGCCATGCGGTCGGGATGTCCTCCGCGCCGGGCTGCGCGCGGCCGCGCGACACGCGGCCGCGCAGCGCGAGGATCGCGCGGCGCATGAACGGGACCGGTCGTCGAAGGAGGAGTCCGCCGAACGCGCCGAGGGCACGCAGTCGTTCACCGCGGAGCAGGCGCTCGCGGGCCCGGTGGCTCGCGCGGACCCATGCGATCTCGGCGTCGATCGTCGGCGCGTCGAGTCCCCATTTCGCGACCTGCTCGCGGTCGATGACCGTCTCGCCGCGAATCGGATCGGGGCGTCCGGCGGCTCGTTCGCGCGCGGCGTGCTGTGCCGCCCAGGTGCAGAGGTAGGCGAGCTCGACGTTGCGCTCGGTCGCCTGTCCGCCGTGGAACCGATAGCGCAACACGCGATCGGGCAGGTTGGCGAATCGAGTGCGCTCCGCGAGGCGCAGCCACAGGTCGTAGTCCTGCACCACGGTGAATGCCGGGCGATATCCGCCCGCGGCGACCAGCAACTCGCGGCGAAGCAGCACGGTCGGGTGGTAGACCGCGTTCCGCGTCGCGAGCATCTGCACGATCGCGCGATGCTCCAGCGGGTTGTCGATCCAGAACGGCGGCACGCGGGTCTCGCCGTCGAGAAGGGCGAGGATCTGGCCGCCGAGGACGCCGACGTCGGGATGCGCGTCGAGGAACGCGACCTGACGCGCGATGCGGTCGGGGAGCGCCGCGTCGTCGGCGTCCATGCGGGCGACGAACTCGCCGCGGGCCAGTTCGATGCCGCGATTGAGTGACGGCACGAACCCGCGCGGCCCGCCGCGAACGAGCCGCACGCGCGGATCGCGCTGCGCCGCGGACTCGACGATGCGCGAGCTCTCGTCGTCCGACGCGTCATCGATCGCGATGACTTCCAGATGCGAGAACGTCTGTGCCGTCAGGCTCTCGATCGCCTCCGCGATGAACGGCGCGGCGTTTCGGAATGGCATGACCACGCTGACGCGCGGCGCGTCGGGCTCGCGAGTCGAGCGGGCGGGTCGATGGACGTCCGTGGACGTCGGCGTCATGCGTCGTCGGCGGCAACGTGCCGCCACCGCTCCGGTGCGGGGTGCGGAAATGGTCCGGCGTGAGGCGCGTACCACCGCGCCGGACACACGACGAGTGTACCGGTTGGCCCAGCGCGAAGTTCTGCCAAGCGCGCGGCCCACCACGAGTAGGAGCTGTTGGCGATGACGAATCCGCCGCACTGGCTCATGAGCCAGAGGTCGGCGTCGTCGCCGCGCGCCGGATCGCGCGGCATCGTCTCGAACGCACGATCGAGCGGCAGTTCGCGGGCCCATGCCGGATCGTCGGAGAACACGACGATCCGGTCGAAGGACCGCTCGGCAAAGGCGGCGGCGACGGCGCGGCGGTAGTAGCTCGGCGAACACGTCCCGTGCGGGCTGTCGCTGCGAGCGAAGTCGCCGCGCCGCACATGGACCGCGAGGGCGATCGACGATCGCAGTTCGGTTCCCAGGCGACGCGTTGCGGGGTCGACGATTTCCGAGAGATCGAACTCGCGGGCTAACACGTCGTTCACCGCGGCGAAATAACGCTCGTCCTGCCAGTAGCCGGTGAGGACGAGCTCGTCGCAGGATTCGTGGATGCGGCCGTCGAACCCGCGCAATCGATCGAAGAGGAATCGCGTGCCGCCGATGCGCGGAGCGAACCCGGTGGCGCGAGCGAGTCGCCACAGCCCGGGACACTCCGTGACGGCGCGCCGCCAGCCCGCGAGATCACGGCGCTCGGCCGTGATCGGGTACCGACCGAGCGCGAAGCGACGCAAGCGGTCGCGACGGAAGCTGCGGGCGTCGAGCACGAGCCTGGCCGAACGCTCGATCGCCACGGCGCGGCCCGCCGCGTATTGGAAGAGCTGGTTGCCGAGGCCGCCGGAGAGACGAACGGTGAGCTCGCGCACGACCTACCTCGGCTCGGTCCGCTTGAACGCCTTCACATGCAGTCCATAGCACGCGAGCTGCGACGAACCGCGGTCGAGTCGCGATGCGAGCGCGCACGCCGGAACGCCAATCGCGACTGCGGGAAGCGAAAGAGCCGCCGCGAACGTGCCCGCAAACTCGTGAGCGACACGCGGCAGGCGCCACAGCTCTTGCGCGAGAAGCTCGAAGAAGTTGCCGTTTGGCTCAATCGTGAGCCGTTCGAGGCCCAGCTCCGGCAGGTGTTTCTCGTAGAAGTACCGATTGAAGCCGGTGCAGAAGTGGAAGGGTGCGAAGTGCGTCAGCGACAGGAACGGTGCTGTTACGAGCAGTGTGCCGCCGGGCGCGAGCAACCGCGCAAGTTCGCGCAGCGCGGCAATCGGATCGGCGACGTGCTCGATCACCTCGGTGCAAAGAATCGCGCCGAACGATCCGTCCGCCGCCGGAATCGAAGCGATGTCGCATTCGTAGTCGAGAGCCCCGTAGGGGAATGATTCCGGATGCAGCCCGGCCTCGCCCGAGGCACGCAGCGCTGCAGGGTCGTAGCCGCCGAAATCCTGGGCGACGTACTCGAGGTGGGCGCAAGCGTCCCGATACGGCTGCTTGCCACAGCCGGCGTCGAGCAGGCGGGTGCGTTTCGGCAGCAGCGCGAGTTCCCGGCGGACCCAAGCATGCCGAGCGGCTTCGTTGGTGCGACCGGTGCGGAGCATGCGTGCAGAGCCGAATTGCTGACCAAGTCTCGCCAATCACCCGTGCGTCGGGCGTTCGAAGCGGAAACAACCGCAGCCGTATCGTTGACGTCGCACGAGTTCGGCGTCGGCGCCTTCGATGATGCCGGCATCATACTGGTCGGGCGTCGGGGCATCTGGAATGAGCGAGAGAGAGTGCAGCGTGAGCGACGGCATCGCGCGCACGATCGAGTCGACGTCGTACACGCGATGCGCATTGAAGCACACGCGCGGGCGTCCGACGGGGACGACGACGAGCAGCGTGCCGCCCGGAGCAAGCACGCGTTCGAGCTCGCGCAGCGCCTTCAGGTCACCGTTCGCATCGATCGGATCGCCGTAGCGTCCGAGACCGATGTGTTCGATCACGTGCATGCAGGAGAGCGAGGCGATCGAGCGATCGGCAAACGGCAGCGCGAGGAGGTCCGCGCGCCCGCAACTCAATTGCGGAAGTACCAGCGGCGCGGGACGGAAGTCGTAGAAGCGCACCGGAACCACCGCCGACGCCATGGTCGCAAAGACGAGAATCGACGAGATGTCGACGTGCTCCTGCGGCTTCGTCTCGAGGAGTACGCGCAGCGCCCAAGCCGGGTGGTAGACGTAATGGCGATCGAACGTCGTGAGCGACGTGCGGTCTGCGAGACACGGGTGCGCATCGCGCAGCGTTGGAACGCGCCATCGTTCGTGTCCCGCGGCGAGTCGGCGAAAGCGCAGGAAATCGCGCGGATAGGACAGCGTCGCGAGCCCGCGGCCTCGGATGCGGTCGATGACTTTGGAGAGACGAGAGCTCACGCGCGGCGTCAGTGCCCGGGCAGGATAAGGTCATCTGCGGCGGGGTCAGCGGCGCGAGCTTGGCGGCGAGCTTCGCGCGTCGGCCTGCATGGGCAATGTGCCGCCGTGTGCCAGCGACGATTGCCACCGAGTGAAGATCTGCTCAGGGCAGCCTCTCCGGGGGCTCGGTTCGCTGCCGGTTGGCATCGCCGAAAGACGCAGCCGCGGGCGCGGCATGCGGGAATCCACTCGCCGGCGCGAGCCGCTGACTGGTGATTCATGTGCCGCAGTTCATATGGATCGAGGCCGCGCGGCGCGATCGTGTCCGCCGTGGTGGATTCTCGAACACCTGTATACTCAGATCCCTCATCGAGCAGAGGAACGCGCTGCAGATGCTCGCGTCGCGATGGGGCGGAGGCTCGGTGCTGTTCAGCGGATGAAGCGGCAGCCCCTCAATCTCGTTTTCGTTCCAGACTTCTTCCCGACATGAAGACGACGTACGGCGTCATCACGGCGACCTTGAACGCGGGCCACCAGGTAGGCCGCGCGATCGACTCCGTGCTGGCCCAGTCGCACCTTCCCGCCGAGTACGTCGTGGTCGACGGGGGCTCGACGGACAACACGCTCGCTGAAGTCGAGTCGCGGGCCGAGCGGGCTCGTCGACTCGAACTGCCGATCCGGTTCCGCGTGATCCGCCAGAGCGGGAACGACGGCATCGCGGGGGCGTGGAACGAGGCGATCGCGGCGCTCGAGAGCGAGGTCGTCTTCCTGCTCAACGCCGACGACTGGTACGAGCCGGGCGCCGCCCGAGCCGTGCTTGCGGAGTTCGACGACGCGCCGACCACGGACGTCATCCACGCGAAGGCTCGGTTCTATCGCGAGGACGGCAGCGTCCTCGGAATCTGCGCTCCGTCGTGGATCAACCGCGTCGGCTTGCAGTGCCGTACCGTTCACTGCGCCACGTTCGTGCGTCGCGAGGTCTACGTGCGCGTCGGCGGGTTCGATCCCGCGTTCCGCACGACCCTCGACTTCGACTTCCTCGAACGCTGCCACGCCGCGGGCTCGCGCTTCCGCTACCTCGACGAGGTGGTGACCAACTTCCGCCTCGGCGGTGTCTCGAACACGCTGCGCGATCGGGCCGATTGGGAGACGCTTCGCATCGGCCTTCGCCACTCGCGCACGAAGGTGCCGCCGGTCTTGGCGTACCTCGTGCGTCGCGTGTGCATGCGGCCGTTCGGGCTGGCCGGGTTCAACCTTCGGCTGAAATCCGAGGCGGGGCGGAGGCCTCTCGAATCGGAGCGCGGGCGGCTCCTGGAGCGCGCCGGTGAGCGCCGCGCCGCGGCTCTCGACGACGGCGCCGCCGTTGGGCGGGCGGTCGGCCGGGCGAGACGCGCATGAGCACGCCGCTGATCTCCGTCGTCGTTCCCTCATACAACCAGGGCGAGTGGATCGAGCAGACGCTTCGCAGCCTCCTGTTGCAGGGCGACCCGAACCTCGAGGTCATCGTGATGGACGGGGGATCGACCGACCGCACGCGCGAGGTGCTCGAACGATTCAGGCCGCAGTTGGCCCACTGCGTCAGCGAGCGCGACAACGGTCAGGCAGACGCGATCGCCAAGGGCTTTCGACTCGCGCGTGGCGAGATCCTCGCGTGGCTCAACTCCGACGACCTCCACATGCCGTGGACGCTCAAGACGGTGCGGCGGGTCTTCGCGGCCTCGCCGCAACTGGAACTCGTGCACGGCGGTCGCGCGGTGATCGACGAGAACGGTCGCGTGGCGGACTACCGCCTGCTCCCGTTCCACTCCGCGTACCTCCTGAACCGGTGGCCGTGGACCGCGCAGGAGACCTGTTTCTGGCGACGGTCGCTGATGGAGCGTTGCGGTCCGGTCGATCCGGCGATGCGATTCGCCATGGACTACGAGCTGTTCGCACGATTCTTTCAGCAGGGGAATTGCCGGTTCCTGCGCACCATCCTCGGCGCGTTCCGGTGGCACAGCACGAGCAAGAGTTACACCCAGCTCGCGACCATCGGTCGCGAGGAGATCGCCGAAGTGCGCCGCCGCTATGGCGTCATGCCGAAGCGCTGGGAGCGTCCGATCGAGATCGGCCTGACGCTCTCGATCCGCCTGCTCGGCCGACTGCACCAGGCGCTGCCGCACCGACTTCCCGGGCGACCGACGATCCTGAACTGCAACGTCGACGACTTCTGGGGCGGCCGTTTGCGAGGGACTCCGGCAGCATGCGCGTCGTCCAACTGAGTTCCTGGGAGCGCTCGGGCGGCGCGGCGGTGTGCGTGCAGCGGCTTCATCGCGGGCTGCGCGCTGAAGGCATCGACGATCGAATCATCGTGCGCAGCCGCGAGACTGACGACGCGCTCGTCGCCGAGGTGCGCGGCGACGCGGTCGCGGAGCAGTTGTGGGACACGATCGAGCGCTATTGGATCGTCGACAACCGCACCGAGCGTTCCGACACGTTCTTCTCGACCGGGCGTCCGGGCGCGGATGTTTCGACGCATCCATGGGTGCGCGACGCTGACGTTCTTCATCTCCACTGGACGAGCGGCTTTCTCGCGTCTCGCGACATTCGCGCGCTCGGGCGCCTGGGCCAGCCGATCGTGTGGACGCTGCACGACGAGTGGCCGTACACCGGCGGATGTCATTTCAGCGCGGGATGCGATCGCTGGCGAGGAGGATGCCACGAGTGTCCGCAACTCAGGCGCGATCCGTTCGGCCTTGTTGAAGCGGTGTTCGCCGACAAGGCGCGCGACTTCGCGAACGCGCCGCTGTCGCTGGTCGCGCCGTCGCGCTGGATGGCCGATCGCGCCGAGCAGTCGGCGATCTTTGCGGGGCGGCGCGTGCGGGTGATCGCGAATGCCGTCGAACTCGACGTGCATCATCCGGGGCGCCGCGACGCCGCGCGGCAACGTCTCGGCCTCGATGCGTCGTGCTGCGTGATCCTGTTCGTCGCCGTGAATCGCGGCGAGCGGCGCAAGGGCCTGCCCGATCTCGTCGCGGCGCTTCAGCGCGTGGCGTCGTCGTCGAACGGCGCTGCGGCGATCCGCGACGGCCGTGTTCGAGGCATCCTGATCGGCAGCGCGTCGGGGCTCGAATTGCCGATGCCCACGCACGACCTCGGCCTCGTGCGCGACGAGCGAGAAGTCGCCGACGCGATGGCCGCGGCCGACGTGACGGTGATCCCGTCGCTCGAGGACAACATCCCGTACACGGTGCTCGAGTCGATCGCGTGCGGAACGCCGGTGCTGGCATACGCCGTCGGCGGAATCCCCGAGGCCCTCGCGGCGCAGCCCGCGGACCTGCTGGTGCCGGTCGGCGACGTGGCGGCGTTGGCGCATCGCCTGCTCGCGGCCATCGATGACGTCTCCTCGGTGCGTCGGCTGCGCGACGCTGTGCGCGCCGACGCAGAGCGCCGCTACGGAAGCGCGATGCAGGCGTCGGAGTACGCGATGCTGTACCGTTCGCTCGTCGCGCGTGGCCGCGAGGAAGGAGCCGCAAATGTCGAGAGTTCCGATGTCCGTCGAACAACCGTCTGAATCTCAGCTCGACTCGATCAGCGCTCCCCTGGCGGCCGAGGCGTACTGCCGGCGGATCGAGGGCGTCGCGGCGTCGTTGCGCGACCGCTCGGCTCAGTTGGAGGGACTGCTGCATCGACTCCAAGCGACGTCCGAAGCCATTGAGGCTCGGCTCGCCGGCGCGAACGAGTATGCGACGAAGGGCGGAGCGCACGACGAGGTGATCCGGCTGCGCGGAGCGCTGGCGTCGGCGGAGGCCGACGTGAAGTCGCGCGACGGCGAACTCCGCCGGCTCAACGACGAGGTGACCTTCCTTCGCGCCGCCGTCGGCAAGTTCCCGTGGCGTCGCCTCGCGGCGAAGGTCGCGCGGCGCATGGGCGTGAAGAACGTGCGCCCCGATGCCGCCGACCCGCCGGAATCGGTGGCGTTCAAGGCGATGTCGACCGAGCGGGCGCTGGAACGGATCGGCAATCGCGGCGTCGAGGTCGCGACGGTCATCGACGTCGGGGCGTCGAACGGCATGTGGTCCGAGGTCTGCGAGCGCCGCTGGCCGAACGCGCGGTACCTGCTCGTCGAAGCGCAGACCGTGCACCGCGCCTCGCTTGAGCGCTACTGTGCCGCCCGGAAGAACGCGGAGTTCGTGCTCGCCGCGGCGGGACGAGAGCGCGGCGAGATCTGGTTCGACGACGCCGACCCGTTCGGCGGCGTCGCGAGCGACAAGAAGACCGCCGGCGCGAAGACGCGCCTGCCGGTGACCACGCTCGACCACGAGGTGGCCGAACGCAAGCTTCGCGGGCCGTATCTGCTCAAGCTCGACGTGCACGGTTATGAGCTGCCGATTCTCGACGCGGCGACGACGGTGCTGGCGAACGCGTCGCTCGTGGTCATCGAGTGCTACTCGTTCCGGATCGCCGAGCAGAGCCTGCTCTTTCACGAGATGGTCGCGTGGATGCGCGAGCGCGGCTTCGGCGTCGTCGACATGTCCGAGCCGCTGTGGCGATTCCGCGACGCGTGCCTATGGCAGATGGACTTCTTCTTCGCGCCGCTCTCGCGGCCCGAACTGAACGTGCACACCTGGCAGTGAGCGAACCTCTGGCGTCGCAGCGTCGATGGATCAGACCCTACCGAAGATCTCCGTGGTGACGCCGTGCCGCAACGGCGCGGCGTTCCTCGAGCAGACGCTCGCGAGCGTCGCGATGCAGGCCTATCCGTCGCTCGAACACGTGTTCGTCGACGGCGGCTCGACCGACGGAACGATGGCGATCGTCGAGCGGCATCGCGACCGTTTCGCGGCGGTGGTGTGCGAGCCCGACGAGGGCATGTACGACGCGATCAACAAGGGCTTCGCGCGAACCTCGGGCGACGTGATGGCGTGGCTCAACGCCGACGACATCTGGCTCCCGGGGACGCTGATGGCGATCGGGCGGATCTTCGCGACGCTCCCCGACGTCGAGTGGATCTCGACCGCGTTTCCCGCGGCGATCGACGAGTTCGGCGCCACCGTGAAGATGAATCGTTTCTCCGGCTTCAGCCGCGCGGGATTCCTCGCGGGCGAGAACCTCGCGGGCGCCGGTTGGTGGAGCCCCGGCTACATCCAGCAGGAGTCGACGTTCTGGCGCCGGTCGTTGTGGGAGCGCGCCGGCGGGCGAGTCGAGTCGAAGCTGAAGCTCGCCGGCGATTTCGAGCTGTGGGCGCGGTTCTTCCGGCACGCGGAGCTGTGGGCGGTCGACGTCCCGCTCGCCTGCTGGCGCCGGCATCGGGCGCAGCAGACCTCGACGGTGTTCGAGCGCTACGTGAAGGAAGCGGCCGAGGTCTTTCGCGCGGAGGGCGGAGCACCGATCGGCGACCGGCGCGCGCGGATGCGCCACGCGGCGCGCTCGTTCGCGCCGCCGCGGGCACGGCCATTCCTCACGCGCATCGGCCTGATCGAGCCCAGGCCCTGGATCAGCTACGACTGGGTCGCGGAGACGTGGCGCGCGACTCGTCGGTGAGCGTCCGCGCGTTCTCTACAATCGCGGCGATGTCGGCGGCGACGACGATCCTCGTGCTCGGCATGCACCGCAGCGGGACGTCGGCGTTCACCCGCGCCCTCTCGCTCGCCGGCGCCGCGCTCCCGCGCACGCTGCTCGAAGCGCGGTCCGACAATCCCGACGGCTATTGGGAGTCGTCGCGCATGGTCGCGCTCGACGAGGCGATCCTGCGCTCGATCGGCGGCCACGGATTGATGGCGTGGACCGCCGCCGCCGAGTCCCGGCTTGCCGCCGCCGCGCCGGGCATCGCGCCCACGCTGGCGCGGGCGCACGACCGCGAGTCGGACCGGCGCGACGTCGTGGTGATGAAGGACCCGCGCTTCTGTCTGCTCGCCGCCGCGCATCGCGCCGCGGTCGAGTCGATCGGCCGCCGCTGCGTCGCGGTCCTTCTGGTGCGCGATGCGGCGCAGGTCGCGCGATCGCTCGCGCCGCGGAACGGCGTGAGCGCGGCCTACGCCGATCTTCTGTGGCGGCAACACGTGCTCCTGAGCGAGTGGCACACGCGAACGATCCCGCGTCTGATCGTGCGCCACGCGGAGTTCCTGGCCGATCCGGTCGGGGTGGCGGGCGCGGTCTGCGAACTCGCGGGTATGCCGCCGCCGCGCGCGAAGGACGCGATCCGCGCATGGGTGAGGCCTGGCGAGAGCTCGCCGAACGAGAACGCCACCGGACCCGACGCGTCGCGCGAGATCTTCGAGCGAGTCGCCGTCGATCGTGCCCGTGACGCGGATCGGATCGACGCGCTGCGGCGCGACGCGCTGAAGGCGGGCGATTCGTGCGATCCGCAGTGCCCGCCGGGCTGGCTCGAAGTGCAGTCCGACGCCACCGTCGCGGCGGCGCAACTCGCGGCGCTCGCGAATGAATACGAACTCGCGACGGGCTGCGCGCCGACGCACGACGTCGACGGCGTGCTGCGCTCGCTTGACCTGCGGATGGGGAACGGCGCCGACGCGGCGCCGGCGCCGCGCGCGACCTTGTCGCCGCTCGAGTGGCTCGCGTCGCGACTTCGCCGCGGGAGCCGCGAATGAGCGGCTGGCTCGGTCGATGGACCGCAGCCATGCGCGGTCGTCGCAATCGACGTCCAACGATCCTCGTCGTCACGTCCGACCTCGAGATCGGCGGCGGGCAGGCGTTCGCGGTGCGCATCGCCAATGCTCTCGCGCGCGAGATGCGGGTGCTCGTGATGGGCGTCGATCCGGCGAAGGTCGATCCGACCTTTGCGAGCCGCGTGGGTCCCGACGCAGAGCTGATCGAGTCGAGCGCTGATCCGACTCGCATTCGCGAGATCGTCAGCCGCGAGCGAGTGACGGCGGTGAACTCGCATCTCTGGTGGGCAGACAAGGTCGTCTTCGAGGCGATTCGCGGGCTCGACGTGCGATGGCTCGTGAGCATGCACGGCTGCTACGACATGCTCATCGATCAGCCGCACGTCGAACCGCGCTTCCGCGAGCTGGCTTCGGCGGTGCTCGAGCGCGCGAATCGCGTCGCGATCGCGGCGGAGAAGAACCGGCGCGTGTTCGAGCAGTACGGACTCTCGCAGGTTCGCGTCGAGCGCGTGCCGTACGGCTACGAGCCGATGGCGCCGACGCGCGTCGAGCGACCCGACGCCGACGTCGTCTTCGGCGTCGTGTCCCGCGCGGTGCCGAACAAGGGCTGGCACGAGTCGGTCGAGGCGTTCACGCGAGTGCGCGCGGAGCTCGCGCGGGAAGGGCGACGAGCGGCGCTCGTCCTTCTCGGCGGCGGTCCGCTGGTTGACGAGCTGCGTGCTCGGCGCGACGTCGAGGGACTGGTCGTGCCCGGTTGGGCCGATCGACCGCAGGACTGGATCGCCGGCTTCGACGTCGGCATGCTCCCGTCGAGTTTTCCGGGCGAGAGCCTGCCGAACGCGATCATCGAATATCTCGCGCAGTCGAAGCCCGTGATCGGCACGCGCTGGGCCGAGATTCCCGCGATGCTCGGCGAAGGCGCCGACGCGGCGGGCGTGCTGATTCCGGTGCGCGGCGATGCCGCCGAGGTGCCGGCGCTCGCTGAGGCGATGCTCGCGCTTGCGCGCGACGAAGCGTTGCGCGAACGCGCGCGAAGGAACGCGCCGCTCCGCTTCCGCGCGTTCTCGATGCCGACGTGCGTCGAGCACTATCGACGGCTGCTCATCGGTTAGCTCGCGTCGGCCGCGACTCGGGAACGTGCGGCCTTCGCCGCGAGGTCGAGCAGCAGCCGTTCGCGGACGCGATCGGTCATGTCGTCGCGCTGGATCGTGAAGTCGGTGGTCAGCGAGACGTCCGGCGGTAGTCGCACGCCGACGAGTTCGGCGATCGCCCGTACGACCGGCGCGGGATCGCTCATCAGGCTCTCGTACGGCGCGTCGATCATGTGGACACCCGCGTTCGCGAGGTGCAGCGCCGCGGCGTCGACGCGTCGCGCGTGTTCGGTCGTGTCGGCGATCGCCTTCTCGAGCGCGGCGAAGTCGTAGTCCGGCCACGGCACCTTCGCGCTGTCGTCCTTCGGCTGCGCGTACTGGCCCGTGCTGGTCGCACGCCACCACGAGATCGCGCGGCCGATGCGATCGCAGCGCCGCAGGACGAGTACGACCGGATCGGGAAAGAGGTCGGTGACCCACGCGTCGCTGACGCCGTCGCCGATGCCCCAGCCTGCGAGGATGCCGGGCAGGGCGTCGAGCGTGGACCCGATGATCTTCACCGCGGCCACACCGTTCTCCGTCGAGCAGGTCCGCCGAAGCGACGACACGAACTCCTCGCGATTCGCGCGGTCCGGTCCCGGATGCGGGAAGTGGTGGTGCGCTCCGGGATACACCAGGCTGGTGAGCCACTCGCGACACAGGCCGAGCTGACCGGTGCTCCGCAGCAAGGAGGCGAACCACGAGCTTCCGGAGCGCGGGGCGGTGAGGACGAGCACGGATGGGGCAGCGGAGCGCATGACGACGTTGTTAGGCGGTGGGTTCGACCTGAACGTCGCGCTCGAGCGAGATCTTCGTTCCCGACGCGTCGAGCGCCCAGGCGCCGAATCGGAGCCACTCGGTGCGATCGGGGAGCACGGCGAACGCCAGGGCGTCGATGATGCGGTGAAGGAAACCCTCTTCGAGCTGGCTGCGGATGCCGACCGTGAGGAAGTACGTGCCGGGAAGCATGCGCACGTCGATCGGGAACCGAACGGTCATCGTGTCGCCGTCGTGGACGAGTGGCGCGGGCTGCGCCAGTCCGCCGACGACGACGCCGCCGCGGTCGGTGACGTTCATGCCGAAGAGAAGCTGGTCCGCGCCGCGCTCGAAGTGGACGGTGTAGGAGACGAAGTAGCGGAATCCGAGACGCAACCGGTTGCGCGGCTCGCCGTGGCGGTTGGTGATCGTGATGTTGCCGATGCGGGCGCCGCGCGACGGATACTCGTTCGTCGTGATCGGCACGAGATGCCGGTCGAACCAGCCGTCCTCGGTGTCGCTCGACGGCTCGGCGGCCTCGGCCTCGGCGGCAGCCGGCCGTTCCGCAGATGGCGTCGCGCTCGCCAGGTCGGTTCCGACCGAAAGCTCGCTCGAGAAGCGAGTGCCGGTATACAGCAGCGAGTGGTATGCGCGGATCACTTCGCGCGGATCGCCGAGCATCACCTGCCGGCCGTGATCGAGCAGGAGCGCGCGATCGCAGTTCTGGAGGATGGTGCGCGCGGAGTGCGAGACGAACAGGATCGTCGTGCCGCGCTTGCGGAGGTCTTCGATACGGGCGAAGCACTTTCGCGCGAAGAGCTCGTCGCCGACGGAAATGATCTCGTCGACGACGAGGATCTCGGGATCGACGCACGCGGCCACCGCGAACGCCAGTCGCGCGTACATGCCCGACGAGTAGGTGCGCACCGGCTGCTCGATGGCGTCGCCGATGTCGGCGAACTCCGCGATCGAGTCGAACCGCGCGGCGATCTCGCGCGGCGAGAGTCCGAGCACCGTCGCGTTGAGGCGCACGTTTTCACGGCCCGTGAACTCGGGATTGAAACCGGCGCCGAGCGCGAGCAGCGGTGCGATGCGGCCGCGCACCTCGAGCGTGCCCTGCGTCGGCGCGAGGATGCCGCAGATGATGCGGAGCATCGTCGACTTGCCGCTCCCGTTGCGGCCGACGATCCCGAACGTCTCGCCGCGATAGATGTCGAGATCGATGCCCGCGAGCGCGTGGTGCTCGCGCGTGTGCGGATGCGGGCCGCGAAAGATCTCCCACAGCCGGTGAATCGGCTGCTGATAGAGCCTGTAGGTCTTGCCGATGTCGCGCAGCCGAATGGCGACGTCGCGCTGGCGCGTGTTGGCGGGTTCGGCGCTCATGGGTCATCGCGACGTCGTCTCAGACGACGTCGGCGAATCCTTCCTTCGCTTGACGGAAGAACCTGAATCCGATCTCGAACACGACGAGCGCCGCCAGGAGCGTGACCGCGAGCGGAATCAGTTGGGGCGCTTCTCGGAAGAACACCGCGGCGCGACCGTCATTGACGATGGTGGTCAGCGGATTCCAGCGCACGATCGAGCGATAGCTCGCCGGCACCGAGTCGAGCGAATAGAAGACCGGCGACAGGAAGAGGAGGACCGACGTGCACATCGTGGTGAGGTGCACGGTGTCCTTCATGTACGCCCCGAGCGCCGCGAGCAGCCAACCGAGGCCGAGCGCGAAGAAGGGCAGCGGCAGCGCGATGAGCGGGATCCACAGCGCCGTCGCCGGCGGCACGCCGACGAGGACGAAGTAGCCCAAGAGCAGCACGAGCGCGGAGATCGCCGCGTGGAACATCGCCACGAGGAGATTCACGAACGGCAGGATCTCGAGCGGAAAGACCACCTGCTTCACGAACGAGGTGTTGCCTTGCACCACCGCGGCCGACGAGTTGGCCGTCTCGGCGAACAACTGGAACGGGATGAGTCCGGTGAAGAGGACGAGCGAGAACGGCGGCGTCTCGCCCGGCAGCGTGGTCCACTTGCGCTGGAAGATCGTCGCGAAGACGAAGGTGTAGACCGCCAGCATGAAGAGCGGCGTGACAACCGTCCAAAACGGGCCGAGAAACGATCCTTTCCAGCGAGCGGCGACTTCGCGCTGGGCGAGCCGGAAGGCCAGCACTCGATGTTTCCACAGCGCCCGCGCGGGCTCGATCAGCACCATGCGGCCAGTATAAGTGCAACCGCCGCGGACCCCGCACGCGTGACGCTGGTCACGCGAGCGGCGCCGCGGCGGCGCGTTGTCGTGTCTGACGATTCAGCGAGTGAACGACGAGAACGCGTTCGGCGACAGGCCGAGCGTCGCGCCCGCCTGCTTCGTTGCGCCGTCCATGAGCCACACCTTCACGACTCGCGTCGACGAGTTGCGCCACACGAGATCGTCGTCGCCGTCGCCGTCGATGTCGATGGCCGCGACGACCTTCCAGTTCGTATCGATGCCGGACGACAGCAGGCCCCCGCCGACCTTCGTCGCGCCGTCCATCAGCCACGCCTTGATCTTGGTGTCCTTGCGCCACACGAGATCGTCGTCGCCGTCGCCGTCGAGATCCGCGGTTGCCAGGAGCGACCAGCCCGGACCGAGCGGCGACGCGCCGATGAGCGCGCCGGACCACGTCACGCTGAGTCCGTCGAGGAACCACGCGGTGATTGCATTCGTCGAGTTGTTGCGCCAGACGATGTCCTGCATCCCATCGCCGTCGAGGTCGCCCATCCCGACGAACGTGAATCCCGTCGAAGCGCCGATGGTTCCGGTCTTCCAACGATGGTCGGACTCCAGCAGCCAGCCTCGCACTTCCTTCGTCGTCGTGTTGTGAAGCACGATGTCGGCGCGGCCGTCGCCGTCGATGTCGCCGACGCCGAGGCACGTCCACGCGGCGCTCATCGAGGGCGAGATCGTCGCGGTCGACGCGACGTCGCCGCTGTCGAGGAACCACACGACGTACGCGCCGGTCGGGTCGGTGAGCACGAGGTCGGGATCGCCGTCGCCGTCGATGTCGCCGCTGCCGATGGCGGTCCATCCGGCGGCGGGAACGGTCTGCGTCATCACCGAGTCGACCGGCGGATTGAGCCCGTCCATCTTCCAGACGTGCATCGAGTTGTTCGCCGTGTTCGTCCACACGATGTCGGCCTTGCTGTCGCCGTCCACGTCGGCGGGATTCGCGGCGGGAGTCACGATCGGCGGCTTGTAGAAGAAGGTGGCCGAGTCGGTACCGAACATCGAGTCGCCGTCGGAGGCGTATCCGACGGTTCCGGTCCACGTGATCTGCGCGCCCGACTGCCAATCGGTCGCCGGAATCGTGAAGCGACCCACCAGCACGCGAAGATCAACGCCGGCATCGCCGTGGCCGTTCGCAGGCGGCAGGTTGTACCAACCGCATCCGGTCAGCGTTCCGAACGTGAGCAGTTCCGGATCGTCGAACGACGGATCGGCGGTCGTGCCGTTCGTGAGGTCGCCCTGCAGTGCGCCGATGGTGACGAACGAGTCGTACGCATAGGCGTTCGAGTCGAGCACCACGAGCGCGGGCATCCCCGATGCCGCCATGACGTTTGGCACGCTCGCCTGATAGAAGGTCTCGGAGGCGGCGCCGACGAGGTCGAGCGACACGTCGAAGACGTTCAGCAGGCGGTCCGCGCTCTGGTCAAACACCGCGTACACGTCAACGACGTGATAGTCGGTGCCTCCGGCGGTTCCGATGTACTGATCCGCTTCCCAACCGACGAAGTCGGCGTTGGAGGCGGAAACGGTTCCGAGGGCGAGTGCGACTGCGATCGGCAGAAGAGTGTGACCACGCATGTCCGCTGCATCGACCGCCACGGCTCGACGCTTCACGTGTTGGAAGCGATGCCGGACAATCGCGCGCCGGCCGTGCAGCGCACGCGGGAAATGCAAGCGATCTCACCGGATTTCGCCCTCCGTTGTGCCGGAGATCGTGGCGATGAGGAAAGCGCGGACCGCGCAAGAGATCGCTACCGGACTTGACGGAACAGTCAGGAGTTCAAGAGCGTCCACCCCGGCGCGAGCTGATCGATCGTCGCGAGGCCGACGTCTCATACGAGTCGTATTTGCTCCACGCGCTCCACGATCTCGCAAGACGGCGAAATGGCCAGAGCGAGTGCTTGCCCGCGCGCCACGATCTCGCAAGACGGCGAAACGGCCAGAGCGAGTGTTTGCCCGCGCGCCACGATCTCACAAGACGGCGAAACGGCCAGAGCGAGTGTTTGCCCGCGCGCCACGATCTCGCAAGACGGCGAAACGGCCAGAGCGAGTGTTTGCCCGCGCTCCACGATCTCGCAAGACGGCGAAACGGCCAGAGCGAGTGTTTGCCCGCGCTCCACGATCTCGCAAGACGGCGAAACGGCCAGAGCGAGTGTGCGCCCGCGCGCCACGATCTCGCAAGACGGCGGAATGGCCAGAGCGAGTGTTTGCCCGCGCTCCACGATCTCGCAAGACGGCGAAATGGCCAGAGCGAGTGCTTGCCCGCGCGCCACGATCTCGCAAGACGGCGAAATGGCCAGAGCGAGTGTGCGCCCGGAGGGCGCTACGGAGCGCTAGAAATGATCTCAGCGGTTGATCAGCGTCCAGTAGCTGCTGTTGCCCAACTGCCCGACGACTCCGCCCTGCATCAGCGTGATGCTGTTCATCAGCCAGGCGTTCACCTGTCCCGATGACGCGTTCGTCCAGAGGAGGTCGGCCTTGCCGTCGCCGTTGATGTCGGCGCATCCGCGCATGGTCCACGCGAGCGACTTGCTGCCGATGTTGCCGTAGCCCTTGCGGTAGAGGCTCTCGAGCAGCCACGCCTTCACCTGCGAGGTCACGGTATTGCGCCAGATCAGGTCCGCGCGGCCGTCACCGTCCAAGTCGCCCATCGCGCCGAGCACCCAGTCGGTCGACATCGCCTGGCCGTTGCCGATGAAGTTCGAGGTGATTGGCGTGAAGCCGTTCATCAACCATCCGAAAATCAGGTTCGACGAGTTCTGCCGCCAGATCACGTCGTAGCGGCCGTCGCCGTTCACGTCGCCGCAGCCCAGGTAGGTCGCGCCCGCGGCGTTGCCGACGACCTGGCCGGCGACTCGGGCGTTGCCGTTCATCTTCCAAAGGATGATGTCCGAGTTCGACGTGTTGCGGAAGAGGATGTCGGCCTTGCGATCGCCGTCAAAGTCCGCGACCGCGATCACCACGAAGTTGCTGGCGACCGCCGTCGAGTTCTGCACCGGCGAGTTCGTCGACACGGTCGCGCCGCTCATCAGCCAGACGTGGAAGAGGTTGGTGGCGGGATCGCGCCACACGATGTCGGTGTCGCCGTCCGCGTCGAGGTCGCCGCAGCCCTGAGCGATCCACCCCGCGGGGACCGTCGTGGGCACGATCATCTGCGTCATCGACAATCCGTTCATCAGCCATTGGTAGACCTTGTTGTTCGAGGTCTTGTGCCAGATGAGGTCGGACATCGCGTCGTTGTTCGCTCGATCTCGCACGTACAGCGGCTGAAGCGTCGGGGCGTTGTATTGGATGTGGTCGATCTCGGTCTGCGGCGACAGCGATTGGATCTGAAGCTGCGCGATGCCCGCGGGCCACTCGATGCCGATGAAGCGGTCATCGGCGGTCGTGCCGCCGAACGAGGCATCGCCGAGGTTCGAGAAGATCTGCGCAACCGTGATGTCCTGCGGGTTCATCGCGACGACCTGGATCGTCGAACCCGGCGGACCGTCGGTCCACACGAAGCCGACGCGTGTCGGGTAGCCGCCGAGCTGCGTGTTGTCGAATTGGAGCGTGATGTTGAGCGCGCCCGGGCCCATCGAGTAGCCGCCCGTGCCCAGCCCGTTCAACAACTGGTCGTCGATGTCGACCGAGTCGGTCACGACGCTCGGCGCGTAGATCACGCCGTCGGGGATGACGAGGCCGCGCGTGTCGACGGTCGCGTCTTCGAGATCCTCGAGGAAGTACTGGCGCTGCACCGTCTGGGTCGCGAAGAACGGGCTGTTCATCGCCGACAGGTAGGGGGTCGGACCGGTCCATGTCTGCGCCGACGCGCTGCTCGCGATGAGGCAGCCGATGACGATCGCTTCCACCGAAAGGGCAACTCGCATCTCTGAGATCCTCGTTCTGACGGGCCAAGAGCGTAGCCATCGGTACGCATCGAAGCCATGTCGGCTGCCGCGATCACTTCGATTCGCGCGGCGTGAAAACACGACGGCCGTCCGCGAGTGCGGACGGCCGTCGATTGACTGACTTGGCGGGGCTGGGACGAAGAGTGGCCAACCCCGATGGCCAACGGTGATGGAGACGGGGCGACTACTGATTCGAGATCGCCCACGGCGTGATCGGCGTGTAGCTGCCGATGTTCCCCGCCGAGACCTTGGTGAGACCGTTCATGATCCACCCGCTGACCGCGCCGGTCGTCGGCTGAATCCAGATGAGGTCGCCCTTGCCGTCGCCGTCGATGTCGGCGCCGGCCGCGACATACCACGGCAGCGCCCGCGTGCCGATGAGCCCGTTCGCCTTCGCGTAGAGGCCGTTCATCAGCCAGCCGTTCACGCTGCCGTTGCTCGTCTTGCGCCAAACGACGTCGTCACGGCCGTCGCCGTCGAGATCGGTGATCGTCCCGACTTCCCACAGCGCGGTCATGACCGGAGCGTTGCCGACGGTCGCGTTCTTCAGGACGGTGCGGCCGTTCAGGAGCCAGCCGAGCGTCACGTTGTTGGCGTTGTTGCGCCACAGAAGGTCGAAGCGCTTGTCGCCGTTGAAGTCGCCGGTGCCCAGGAACGTGTAGTTGCTGGCCACCATGTTGGCGCCGTTGCCGTCAACGACCTTGCCGGTCGAGGTCATCGTGACGCCGTCCATGTACCAGATGGTGATCGTGTTGTTGGTCGTGTTCCGGAAGATCACGTCGGCCTTGCCGTCGCCGTTCGTGTCGCCGACGCCGATGCACACCAGGTTCGTGGAGACCGCGCCGGTGCCCTGAACCGCGGAGTTCGTCGCGACGGTGGAGCCGTTCATCAGCCACACCTGGAAGATGTTCGTGGTCGAGTCGCGGAACAGGAAGTCTGCGTCGCCGTCGCCGTCGAAGTCGCCCATGCCCTGCATGACGTAGGTCGACGGGGCCGTTGCACTCGCGGTGCCGACGGTCTTCGCGTAGCCGTTCTGGTACCAGAGCTTCAACTTGCCGGTCGAAGCGTTGAACCAGCCGAGATCGGAGGTCGCGCCGGCATCAACGCGATCGCGGTTCCACACGGTGCCGGCGGTCGGCGCGTCGTACTGGATGTGGTCAACCTCGATCATGCCGAACGAGTTCGCGATTTGGATCTGCGCGATGCCCGTGTTCCACTCGATGCCGAAGAAGCTGTCCTCGGCGGTGCCGCCGTCGTCGCCGCCGATGCCGAGGTGCGGGACCTGGAAGCTCGCGGCGGGTTCGCCGGAGTCAGCGGAGATGACAGTGATCGTGACCGTCGTGTCGGCGGCGCCGTCGGTCCAGACGAATCCAACGCGAGTTGGATAACCGCCGAGCGTGGTGCTGTTGAAGTTCAGGTTGATCGTGCCGGTGATCGAGTTGCGAATCGAGCGGCCGCCGGTGCCGCTGCCGTCGAGCACGCAATCGTCCAAGTCAACCGAGTCCGTCGTCGGGCTCGGGCTCGTGATCGTGGCGAAGATCCCGGGGATCGTGAGCCCCGGGGCGACAATCGACCCGAGCTCAAAGGTCTCGAGGTAGTAGTCGACGTTCACCTTCTCCGTCGCGAAGAAGGGACTGTCTGCGATGCTCGAGTAGGGGATCGGTCCGGTCAGAGTCGGGGTGCCGCCGCCTGCGAGCGCTGCGGACGCCGCGCCCGTTGTTGCAGCGGCAATCAGTGCCTTGAGCAAGTTCATTCCTCTTCTCCTCGTCTCGTCGTTGGCCCGTCTGCGGAAGCGAGGGCACCGATGAATCGTCACGAAGCTCGCGCTTCGCCGTCGCGGCATCGGCATCGCGACGTCTCACCCGCCCTCCGTCAGGCAGGCCTCTTCGACCCAAGCTATACGTCCGCGTCCCCCTCCGGGTCGCGGCTACAGAGCAAAAGGGTGACGCAAGCTCTTGTTGTGTGACGGCTCGACGCGCAGTTCGGTCCGAAACTCAGTGATCTGCGAACCGCGCGACTGGCGCAGTCTTCCCCGACGATCATTCGGATGGGGTTATAAGACGAGAGAGACCCCGTCAGCCAGCCCGCTCGAGTCCATCTAAACCCAGTGTGCGCATCTTCTTATAGAGCGTGGTGCGGTTGATCCCGAGTTGGTCGGCGGTCCGCTGACGGTTCCACCCATTGGCCGCGAGCGCGCGGAGCAGGATCTGTCGTTCGGGTTCGCGAAGCGCCTCTTCGAGCGTCATCGGCACCCAGTCTTCCGTGGTGCCGGGAGCAATCCGGAGCGAGGCGGGCGGCGCGTTGGGCGCGGGCTCGTGCGAGCCGCGACTGCCCTCAACGACGCTCGCCGGGAGATCGTCCGGCGTAACGAGTCCGCCACGGCACAGGACGACCGCCCGCTCGACGATGTTCTCCAGCTCGCGCACGTTGCCGGGGAAGCGATACGCGCACAAGAGCCGCATCGCCTCGGGCGTGAAGCCGGCCAACTGACGGTTGTGTTCGCGGCACTGCTCGCGCAGGAAGTGGTTCGCGAGGTGCGGAATGTCGGCGACGCGATCGCGCAGCGGCGGGAGTTCGATGCCGACGACGTTGATGCGGTAGTAGAGGTCCTGCCGGAACTGACCCGCGGCGACCAGTTGCTCGAGCGGCTGATTGCTCGCGAGCACGACGCGCACGTCGACGTCGATCGTCTCGCTCGAACCGACCGGCTCGAAGCGGCGCTCTTGCAGGACGCGCAGGAGCTTGAGCTGCATGGACGGCGATGCCGAGTTGATCTCGTCGAGGAAGAGTGTTCCGCCGTGTGCGGCCAGGAAGCGTCCCTTCTTGTCCGCATGCGCGCCGGTGAACGCGCCCTTCACGTGTCCGAAGAGTTCGCTCTCGAGAAGCGTCTCCGGGATCGAGCCGCATGAGAGCTCGACGAACGGTTTCTCGGCGCGCGGCGAGTTCCGGTGGATCGCCCGGGCGATGAGGCTCTTGCCGGTGCCCGACTCGCCGGTCATCAGCACCGTGGTCTTCGTTGGTGCGACGGCCGCGACGAGATCGTAGATCCGAAGCATGCGCGGATCGGTGCCGACGATCGACTCGAGTCCCGAGCGGCGATCGAGCTGTTGCCGCAGCGAGCGGTTCTCCGTCATGAGCGCGTGCCGCTGCAGGGCCCGCTCGACGGCGAGCGCCAGTTCCTCGTCGACGAGCGGCTTGCACAGCACGTCGGTCGCGCCCCAGCGCACGGCCTCGACTGCGGTCTCCACGGTTCCGTACCCGGTGATCGCGAGCGCGACCGGCGACAGTCGCTCCTCGCGCAGGCGGGCGATGAGATCGAGTCCGCCCAGCGCGCTGCGGGTGCTTCCGGGGAGCCCGGGCATGCACAGGTCCGCGACGATGACGTCGTACACGCCGCGATCGTCGTCGCGCTCGGCCGCGCGGATCATGTCGAGCGCCGTTGCGGCGTCGCCGGCGATGTCCACCGCGTACTGTCGCTCGCCGAGGAACGTCGAGAGCGATTGCGCGACGATGGGGTCATCGTCGACGACCAGGATCCGATGTTGGCGAACCTCACCCGCCATCGCTCAGGCAGCCTCCCGCATTGAGAGTCGCGCCGTCGGGATCTCCGCGCGGAAGATCGCGCCGTGGCCGAACGGGATGTTGGACACCTCGACCGTGCCGCCGAGCCCGTGGGCGATCCGTCGCGCGGCGTCGATTCCAAGTCCGTGACCCGATGCGTCGTGCGCGGTTGCTCCGACGCCGCGACCGTTGTCGACGACGTCGATGATCAGCCGCGCGCCGCGGCGCCGCAGCGAGACCGTGACGATCGAAGCGTCGATCGAGCGCAGGCCGACGCACGAGTCGATCGCGTTGTGCAGTGCGTTCGCGAGGAGCGGTTCGAGCGGACCGGCCGGAAGCGCGCCGGCGTCGGACTCGCACTCGAGGCGCACGACAACGCCGGCCTCCTCCGCACACTCGCGAAACGTGTCGACCAGTCGCCGCAGTGTCTGCGCCATGGTCCACGACTGACTTGGACGCGTGGCGAGGTCGCGCGCGAACTCGGTCGACGCCGGCTCGACGAGTTCGAGCATCCCGACGAGCGCATCGTGGATCGCGTTCCACGACTGCGCGCGGTTGGCGTCGAGCGGGTGCGGCCGCGCCGCATCGAGCAGCCGAAGCGCGGCGTCGAGGCGCTCGCGCAACTCCACAGCCAACGGCGCGGCCTGGTGGGGGCGCGCTCGACGCGGTCCGGGGCAGCTCTGGTCGAAGGGGCGTGCGGACATCGGCCCTCAAATCGACTCGAAGCGCGCGCCGCTGAAGGCTCGAGGTGCGGATGTGCGAAGCACGAGCGGACGGCGAACCCGTTCCCTGCGATGCGATCATCGCTGCCCTTATGGGACTTCGCGCGGCGCCGGTCGGCGCGGAAGCTCGTCGTCGTCACCCGCGAAACAGGGCGAGCGAAGTTGTCAATTTGCCCTCTTCGCCGTCGCGTCGGCGCGAGTACGGCGGTACTTTGCCTGAAGTCGCGGCGTCGACACGATGTTGGAGGAGACATCGTGCACGGCGCCGCGACGTCTTTTTGCCGCGAGCTGAGGCCTCCGACGCGGGATCGCGCCGAGCGCGGGCCGGTTGCCGCGGGCATCTCGCAACTACTGGCCGACGAGGAATCGAGCCGATCGCGGTATGCACATGACGAGCTGGGCCGTCGGCTTTCTCGCTCTGGCCGTTACCGGCGTCGCAATCGCGAACCCTGACGGGCCGCGCGTGGTCATTCGCGACGCGACAGTGTTGTCGCTTCGGGAGTCCGACCCGACGCAGACGTTTCCCCACACGACGTTGATTGTCGAGGGGGACAAGATCGTCGCGGTGAAGCCGTCGAGTCCCGACGATCTCCGTCCGGGAGACGCGCTGGTGTCGCTGCCCGGCGAGTTCTTCGTCGTGCCCGGCCTGATCGAGATCACGGAGGCGACGGGAATGTCCTACGACGCGTGCGCCCGCCGCACGGTCGTGGGGGTGACGACGCTGGCGGGCCGGTTCACCGAGGTGGAACGGCGCTGGCTGGAGCTCGTCGCGAAAACCTCGGCGTTTGCCCTGCCTTCGCTCGTACCGCTCGAACAGCCTGTCGCACCCGTTGCGCCTGGAATCGATGCCGCGCCCTCCGATCGCGCCGGTCGGGCTCGGTGGCTGCGCGGGCACACCTCGGAGGCGGCGAGTCGCATCGGACAAGCCGATCGCGGTTCGATCGCCGTTGGTCAGCGGGCCGATCTCCTGATTCTCGACGCTGACCCGCTCGACGATCTCGATCGCGTGCGTCGGCCGGTGCAGATGCTCGTCGGCGGGCGACCACAGCGGATCGCGGAACTCGAGACCGATCGATCGATGCAGGCGGGGGCGGCCGATGCGATCGCCGCGTTCTCGCCGGTCGCGGAACGATGGCGTTCGTTCGAAATCCAGTCGGGCGGCCTCCGCGTGGGGCGTCTCGATCTCGACGCGACGGGAACCAACGGCCTCGAGCAGTGGGCCCCGCCCGTCGACTCGCGAGCGTCGTGGCGGCTGACGCGCTCCGGCGGCGACTGGATCTTCGCGTCCGAGGAGCGGGCCCGCGGCTCGCCCGACGTCAACGTGCGGATTGAGCGACGCGGCGACCGACTGAAGACGCGGGTGGTGCTCGGGGAACCGGACGCGGCGCCGAGCGAGTCGACCATCGAGGTCGTGGCGGACGGGCCGATCGTCGATCCGATGAGCGTCGTTCTTCAGCAGCGCGCGCGTCTCGTGGCCCTTCCCGAGGGCGGATCCATCGCGCTCTCCGTCGCCGAGACGGGCTGGCGGAACGGCACGATCGTGCTTGAAGTTCGGCCGGTGGTGCTGAGCTTCGCTCCGAGCGAGGACTGTCCCATGCCGCTTCCTGCGGGGACCAAGGCGCTCCGCATGAGCGAGCCGACCGGAGCCGTGCTCGCGTGGATTGCCGTCGATCCGACCGGTGAGCCGGTCCGAGGAGCGATGTTTGCTCCAACCGGCGTCACCGAGTTTCGTTCCGATGTCGGACCGAAACGCGACCCGGCGGTGCCCTCGTCGCCGACGGCCGGTATGTGAATTTGCTCACTTGTCGCGACATAAGCTTCGCGCGATGGCGTTCGGCGCGGCTCCGCCGCGACCCTGCGGCTGGGGAACTCAACTCGCCGCCGCCGGATGAACGGTTCAGTCGACGGCTCTGTGAGCGGTGTGGTGAAAAGCCCGAGGTCGACTCGGGCAATGGCGGCCTCGTCCAGTCCAACTTTCAGCCGGGAGTGTTCAGATGACCAGTTCAGTCAATCGTGTGGTGCGGCGTGCGGCCCTGGTGTGCGCGCTGGCCGGTTCTCTCGGGGTGCCCGCATATGGACGTCAAGCCCCGCCGCCGCCGCCGACTCCAGCGGGCGGACAACAGGCGCCTGCGACGCCGGGCGCAGCGCAACAGGACGGCGGACCGGGACAGCAGGATGGGCAGGGACGAGGGCGCCGGGGCGGCGGTGGCTTCGGATTTGGCCGCGGCTTCGGCCCGGGTGGTGGTGGTGGCGGTGGCGGCGGGATGCGCGATATCCGCGAGCAGCTCGAACCCGACTTCATGCGCCGCGACGTCCCGATCTTCGTGCGGCAGCTCAAACTCGACGACAGTCAGGCGACCGTCCTCGAGACGTTGATGAAGGACTACGAAGAGGAGTACCAAAAGGTCGCCGGCGACCTGCAGAACGAGCTGCAGGAGACGGGACAGCAGGTCTTCCAGAACATCATGCCGCAGGGCTCTCGTGATCGCATGATGACCGAGATGCAGAACATGCAGGAGGACCTGCGGAAGCTGGCGGAAGAGAAGGGGGGCGAACTCGACAGCGAGACGCGACGAGCGTTCATCCGCGATCGCATGCTCAAGATGCAGCAGCAGATGGCGGAGGAGCGGAAGGGCACCGGCGCCGATGCGGCACTGAAGCAGTCGCTCGGCACGATGTTCGAGAAGCTCACGGCCTGGCAAGTGCAGAAGGCCACGATGCGCACCCACTTCATCGACGGGCTCAAGGCCAGCCTGAGCGACGAACAGCTCGCGCAGTGGCCGGCGTTCGAGCGATTCCTCACGCGGGAGAAGACGCTTCCGCGCGGGCGGCTCTCCGGCGAAGGCACGAACCTCATCTTCGTACTCGACGAGCTCAAGCTGCCCGAGGAGGACTTCGCGAAGGTCGAGAAGTTGTTAGATCCCTACGAGCTCAAGCTCGACGCCGCGCTGATTGCCCGCAACGAGAACCTCGCGAGCTCGACGGCGAAGCTGTTCAAGGCGCTGCAGGAAGGAAACGTCAAGGACTGCGAGCGCATCTTCGATCGTCAGATGCAGCTCCGCGCCGCGGTCCGGGATGTGAACGAGGACTACCGAACTCAGATGGTCGCGGCGTTCGGAGAATCCGAAGCGGCGAAGAAGTTCGAGAAGGCCGCGCTCCTCGACGGCTACGACCGGATCTACCGTTCGAGCACGACGGAGCGCAGCTTCGACAAGGCACTCGAGCTCGAAGGGCTCGACCCCGCGGTGCGCCAGGGCATCGCCGATCTCCGGGCGCAGTACTTCGTCGAACTCGACAGCCGCAACCGCGACATCCTTTCGACGGTGAAGAAGAACGAGCCGTCGCAGCAAGCCACCGAGGCCGGGCGCTTCGCGACGTTCATGGCGGCCGCGATGAGCGGCGACTTCAGTGCGCTCGCCGGCTCTGGATTCCCCTTCGGTCCCGGCGGCGGCCGCGGCCCGGGCGGCGGCTTCGGCGGACCGGGTGGCGATCGTCAGGATGATCCTGTTCGCGTCGCATTCGACTCTCGCAGCCAGTTCAACGACGAGTACCTCACGAAGCTGAAGGCGCTGCTGACGCCCGAGCAGGTCGAGCAGTTGCCGCGCCGGGAGAACCGCGGCGGCGGACCCGGCGGAGCGGGCGGCATGACGCGGATGTTAGAAGCGCTGCCGGAAGCGCAGCGTGCCGAGATCATGAAGAAGGTCGACAAGAACGGCAACGGCCAGATCGACGACGACGAGCGCGGCGAGTTCTTCCGAACGATGCGCGATAGCGGCGTCGACATCTTCGGCGGTGGTGGCGGCGGTCCCGGCGGAGGACCGGGCGGAGGTCAGGGTGGACGCGGCGGCGCCGGTCGCGGTCAGGATGGCGGTGGTGCCGGCGGCGGCGCTGGCGGAGACGGAGGTGGCGGTGGCCGGCGCGGCGCGAACAACTGATTGGCGCCAGGTTCGGACTCACATGCTCTGATGCGTGACAAACACGAGGCCCGCGACTCACGTCGCGGGCCTCGTCTCATTCGATCGTTCGTGCTGCGGCGGAACTCAGTTCGCCTTGCCCACGCCGCAATTCCAGCGAATCGCGGCGAGCGCGATGCGCTGCCCATAGATCTCGGCGGTCTTGCGGTCGCCTTCGGGTGGCGTCTGTTCCGGCGGTCCGTTGTCGGACTGCGACATGACACCGATCCAAGAGCCGAGGCGGTTGACGCCCGGCGGCTGCTCCGGTCGGTATGCCGTGGGCATCACGCCTTGGCTCACCCAATTCATGCTGTGCTGCGCCGCGAACACGACGAGCGTCGTCAGCGTGTGGAGCTTGTCGCCGCTCAGGCCGCCGGAGTTCGTGAAGCCTCCGGCGAGCTTGTCCTTCCATCCTTGGCGGAACCAGACGTGCGACGAGTTCTCCATGAACTCCTTGAACTTCGCGGACACGTCACCCATGTACGTCGGCGTGCCGAAGATGATGGCGTCCGCCGCCTCGAGTTCCTTCCACCGTCCGCCGTATCCCTTGTCCTTGTCGGCGGGTGGAAGCTCATCCACCGACACAAGCGTCGCGCTGGCGTTTCGAACGCTCTGCACGCCGCGAAGCACAGACTCGGCGATGGCCTTCGTGTGGCCCCAGCCGCTGTGGTAGACGATCGCGATCTTCGCCATGGCATCTCCTAGGACGTCGGCCGGCGCGGTGACGCCGCCGACAAGGGCGGCGATCGTAGCCGAAGCGACTGGCGGGACGGGGTGAAGGCAGCCGATATCCTCCGCGCATGTCGCATGTATGGGACGAGTTTCGCGAGTCGCTCGTGCAGTCCTTGGCCGATGCGATCGATCGCGACCCGTGGCCGGCCGGCGCGGCCGACCCGCCCCATCGGGAGGTCATCGCCACGATCCTCGCGCGGCTCAGGGCGCTGCTCTTTCCGCGGGCGATTTCGCCGATGCCGCGTGGACGCGTGGAGCTTGAGCGGTACCTCGACGAGCAGACCACCGCGGTGCGCGTCGAACTCCTACGCGAAGTGAGCTGCGCGTTTGCCGGCGCGGGGGTCAGCGGCGCCGCCGATGCGATGTCCGAGTCGGCGGTGGAAGGGCTGTTTCGGCAACTGCCGGCGATTCGCGCGACGCTCGTCGACGACGCCCAGGCCGCGTACGACGGCGACCCCGCCGCGCGCAGCGTCAGCGAAGTGCTTCTGTGCTACCCGGGTTTCCACGCGATGCTCATCCACCGAGTGAGCCATGCGCTCCATGAGCTCGGCGTTCCCATCGTGCCGCGCATGATGAACGAGCACGCGCACGCGTCGACGGGCATCGACATTCACCCGGGCGCGAGGATCGGTCGCGGCTTCTTCATCGATCACGGCACCGGCGTCGTCATCGGCGAGACGAGCGAGATCGGCGAGTTCTGCAAGGTCTACCAAGGCGTGACGCTCGGTGCGAAGAGCTTTGAGCGCGACGACACGGGGCGCATCCGCAAGGGATACAAGCGGCATCCGACGCTGCAGGATCACGTCACCGTCTACGCCGGAGCGACGATCCTCGGCGGTGACACGGTGATCGGGCGCGGAAGCGTGATCGCCGGCGGCGTCTTCGTCACCCAAAGCGTTCCGTCGAATCACGTCGTCGCCCAGCCTCGCGCCGAGCTGCGCGTACGCGAGCAGCGCGGCATCTGACGAACGGCGCGCCGCAAGGGATCGCGCCGAACGCGCCGATACAAGGCTGCGATGTCCGACGCGAACGACGCGCAACATGCAGCCAAGGACGCGCCGGCCCCGTCGCTTCGCGCGGCGATCTGGTCGCGGCGTTGCCTGACGATGTCCGCGCTCGGGTTCGCGAGCGGACTTCCGTTCGCCATCGCGAACGAGACCTCCGGCGTGCTGCTCGCCGAGATGAAGATCGATCGGACGACGATCGGCACGCTCGGTGCGATCGGTTCGATCTACGCGTTCAAGTTCGTATGGTCGCCCCTCGTCGACGCCGTGCCGGTGCCGGGACTCTCGTGGCTCGGGCGACGGCGAAGCTGGCTCGTGGCGACCCAGGTGCCGATGATCGCGGCCATCGCGATGCTGGCAGTCACGATGCCTGGCTCCGTCGACGCGTCGCTGCGCGGATTCCTCGCCGTGCTGATCGTTCTCGCGATACTCTCGGCGACGCAGGACATCGTCGTGAACGCGTGGACGGTCGATGCGTTCCCGCGGCGCGAGGTTGGCATCGGCAGCGCCATGAGCGTCGCGGGCTATCGAGTGGCGCTTCTGGCCGGAGGCGCCGCGGCGCCGGTGATCGCCGCGTGGGCCGGATGGAGCGTTGCTTTCGTCTCGATGGCGGCGCTCCTCGGCGTTGGACTCGTGACCACGCTGCTCGCCCCAGAGCCGCTCGTCGCGGAGCGGAGCCCGCGCGGGGGCGACTCGCTCTTCGAGCCAGCGGGTGAACTCTTCCATCGACTCGGCGCGTGGTTCTTCGGGGTCGTGCTGCTCGTCCTCCTCTTGAGGCTGCCCGATCAACTCGGCAACGCGATGCAGAAGCCGCTGCTCCTCGACACGCTCGGATACGCGAAGGAGCAGTACGGCGTGCTTCGCAACGGCGTCGGCCTGTTCGCCACGCTCGCGGGCTCGTTCCTCGGCGGCATCGCTGTCGCTCGCTTCGGCATGTTCGCGACGCTCGTCGTCGGCGCCATCCTCGCGGCGCTGAGCAACCTCGGCTTCGCATGGCTCGCCGTCAGCGTCGCGCCGATGGGTGGAACGCCTCAGCCGTGGACCGCCGCGCCGATGATGCGCCTTCTCGCGGTCGGCGCGTTCGAGAATCTCACCGGCGGCATGGTGGCGACGGCATTCGTGGCGTGGCTCATGTCGCTGTGCGCGCGGCGTCACGCGGCGACGCAGTACGCGATCCTGTCTGGGGCGATGGCGTTCAGCGGCGGAGTCGCGAGCTGGGCGAGCGGGCACCTTTCCAAGGCCATGTCGTGGCCGCAGTTCTTCGTGGTCACTGCAGTCGCCGGGATTCCCGGCTTGCTGCTCGTTCCGTTCGCCGTGTTGCGCACGCGCCCCGCGGAGGACTGATTGCGCGCGTCAGCCCGGGCAGGATCCCCACGCGCCGAGCAGGACCGCGAGATCGGAGGCGCCGACGTTGCCGTCGCCGTCGAGGTCCGCCGCCCCGCGCTGTCCCCAGGCGCCGAGCAGAATCGCGAGGTCCGACGCGCCGACCGCGCCGTCGCCGTCGAGGTCGGCCGGGCACGGTGTGACGAATCCTCGAATCACCAGCACGCGATTGCCGCCGCCAAACGTCGAGAAGAGGAAGTCACCGGTGAGCGGATCGATCGCCGCGCCTTCCGCGCCGCTGAGCCCGGTGAGGAACGCACGCTTGCTCGCGAGCACCGGGTCGCCGTTCGAGTCGATCTCGTACGACACGACTCGACCAGTCGAGTATTCGCAGACGAGCACGCTCGGCACCGCGAACTGCGGACTGCCTGCGGCGATATAGGCGACGCCCTCGGGTCCGCCGCCGATCTGAATCGCCGGACCGACGGTCGCGATGTCGTACGTGCCGCTGGCGTTCGGCGTGACGGTCGTGTCGTAACACGCCCGCGTTATACGAGAGCAGCTTGAATCGTCCTGCGCCGGGAAACCCCGCTGGCACGAACGCGCATGCGCCGACCGATGAGGACACGCCGAGCGGCGCGAGCGCGATGAGCAGGTCGGGACCGCCGCTGCCAGGCTTGATCTGGCCGAGTTGGTTGTCCGGATACGTCGTGTAGAAGAGCACGCCAGCGGGACCGTATTGCAGTCCGCCGTCGACGCCGCCGCCGACGCCGTGCAGCGACGCGATGGTGGTGCCCGCGCCACCGAAGGCGGCGATGTGCCCGTCCGCGCCGCGCACGAGCGGCACCGAATAGAGAGCGGCGCTCATGCTGTTTGCGGCGCCGCCGATGAAGAGCGTGTTGGGATCGTTCGTGCCGATGAACAGTCCGCCCAGGTTCGCCGGGACGTTCAAGGGCGAGCCGAGATCGGCGAACGAGTAGGAGGCGGCGTAGTACGGATCGAACGACTGCGCCGACGCGGCGGCGCACGATCCCGTGGCGAGCGCAATGGAAAGCACGTGAACGCGCATGGTTCGGCTCCTCGAGGCGGCAACGTCGCGAACGCTGGCGTTTCCGCGTGATCTGGCTCTCTCGAAACTATCCGCTGATGTCACGCGCACCAGCCGTTCTGAGCTGAATTCACCGTATACTGCTTGACTTTCTCGCAGTTTCTCATTCCCGGACATCGTCCGTCGAGCTTGCCGCCATGGCCCACACCACCGACCCGTTCCACGCCCGCTCGTCGCTCGCCACGCCCTACGGATCCAAGCACTACTACCGCCTCGAGTCGCTTCGTCCCTTCGGACCGATCGACCGGCTTCCGTACTCGATCCGTGTGCTGCTCGAGGCGTGCCTGAGAAACGTCGATGGGCACGTCGTGACCGAGGAGCACGTGAAGAAGATCTGCTCCTACGACCCGAAGCGGCCGTCGGACGACGAGATCCCGTTCATGCCGGGGCGCGTGGTACTGCAGGATTTCACCGGCGTTCCGTGCGTCGTCGACCTCGCGGCGATGCGCGCTGCGATGAAGCGGCTCGGCGGCGACCCGAAAAAGGTGAACCCGCTCGTGCAGTGCGATCTCGTCATCGACCACTCCGTGCAGGTGGACGCCTTCAACTCGAGCGTCGCCCTCACGATCAACGCGAACAAGGAATTCGAGAGGAACAACGAGCGCTATCAATTCCTGAAGTGGGGGCAGAAGGCGTTCTCGAACTTCTCCGTGGTACCGCCGGCGACCGGCATCGTGCACCAGGTGAACCTCGAGTATCTGGCGAAGGTCGTGTGGGAGAAGGACGGTGTCCTGTATCCCGACTCGCTCGTCGGAACGGACAGCCACACGACGATGATCAACGGTCTCGGCGTCGTGGGCTGGGGTGTGGGCGGCATCGAGGCCGAAGCGGTCATGCTCGGTCAACCGATCTACATGCTCATCCCGGAAGTCGTCGGAGTGCGCCTCACGGGCAAGCTGCCGGAAGGAACGACAGCAACCGACCTCGTCCTGCGCGTGACTGAGATGCTGCGCAAGCATGGAGTCGTGAACAAGTTTGTCGAGTTCTTCGGCCCCGGCTTGTCGGACATGCCGCTCGCGACGCGCGCGACGATCGCCAACATGGCGCCCGAATACGGCGCGACGATCGGCTTCTTCCCGATCGACGATCAGACGCTTGCGTACTTGCGCCTCTCTGGTCGCCCGGAAGGTCTCGTCAAGACCATCGAGACATACGCAAAGTCCAACGGTTTCTGGCGCGACGACCGCGCCGAGATCGCGTATTCGGCGGTGATCGAACTCGACATGGGCACGATCGAGCCGTCGCTCGCGGGCCCGGCTCGTCCGCAGGATCGCGTCGCACTCGGCGGCTTGCAGGCCGGCTGGCGGCGCGATCTCTCGAAGATCTACAACAAGCCTGCGCCCGGCGGCGCGACTGCCGTTGCGGACGGCGTTGCCGTCAAGGACGGCGCGAACGAATACATGCTGCGGCACGGCGCGGTGGTGATCGCCGCTATCACGAGTTGCACGAACACGAGCAATCCCAGCGTGATGATCGGGGCGGGTCTGCTCGCGAAAAAGGCGCGAGCTCTGGGGCTCGAGCGCAAGCCGTGGGTCAAGACGTCGCTCGCCCCCGGCTCGAAGGTGGTGACCGACTACCTTCAGCGGGCGGAGCTCATGAAGCCGCTCGAGGAGCTCGGCTTCTATCTCGTGGGTTACGGCTGCACGACGTGCATCGGCAATTCGGGACCGCTCCCGACGCACATCAGTAAGGCGATTCAGGACGGCGACATCGTTGCCGCAAGCGTGCTCTCAGGGAACCGCAACTTTGAGGCTCGCGTGCATCAGGACGTCAAGGCGAACTACCTCGCGTCGCCGCCGCTGTGTGTCGCTTATGCGATTGCCGGCACGGTCGACATCGACCTGACCAAGGAACCGATCGGCACTTCGAAGGACGGCCGGAAGATCTACTTGAAGGACATCTGGCCGAGCGAGCGTGAGATTCAGGAGACGATCGGCCGCGCCGTCACGCGCGAACAATTCGAACACGAGTACGCGAACGTCTTCGACGGCAGCGACGAGTGGAAAGCGATACAGGTCAGCGGCGGCGAGATGTACGAATGGGACGCGAAGTCCACGTACATTCAGGAGCCGCCGTTCTTCGTCGACATGCGACGCGAGGCGGGAACCATCGTTCCGATTCGCGGCGCGCGCTGCCTGGCCAAGCTCGGAGACTCGGTGACGACGGACCACATTTCTCCGGCTGGAGATATCAAGAAAGACTCTCCCGCAGGCAAGTTCCTGCTCGAGCATGGCGTCCCCCAGGCGATGTTTAACAGCTACGGTTCGCGTCGCGGAAACGACCGCGTGATGACGCGCGGAACGTTTGCCAACACGCGCATCAAGAATGAGCTTGCTCCGGGCACGACCGGCGGGCTCACCACCGACTTCACCGACGGCAAGGTGAAGCCGATCTTCGACGCCGCCATGAGCTTCAAGCAGGCGGGAATTCCGTTGGTCGTGCTCGCCGGCAAGGACTACGGAATGGGCTCCTCGCGCGACTGGGCGGCCAAGGGCGCTTTCTTGCTCGGCGTTCGAGCCGTGATCGCGGAGAGCTTCGAGCGAATTCACCGATCGAATCTGGTCGGCATGGGTGTACTGCCGCTGACGTATCGCGAAGGCGAGAACGCGGCCAAGCTCGGGCTCGACGGAACGGAGAAGTTCGACATCGACGTGTCGGGGCAGCTCAAGCCGCGCCAGGAGATCAGCGTGGTGGCGACGAAGTCCGACGGTCGCCGCGTCGAGTTCCGAACGCAGTGCCGCGTGGACACGCCGGTCGAGGTCGAGTACTACCGAAACGGCGGCATTCTCAATACGGTCCTGCGCCGAATGATGGCGAGCTGAACGGTCGCGCTTCCGCGAACAGAAATCCGCAGCGAAAAGCGCGGTAGGCGATCACGTGCCGGTAGAGTGCGGCGCCATGATTCATTATTGTTTGACGCGGGGGCTCTCGAAGTGCGCCGCGGTCGCCCGTTCGCTTGAGAGGGAACTCCTGGGCTGGGAGCTTCCGCCGATTGACATCGCACTCCGCGAGGAGCCGATCGTGCCGGATCCGCCGGGCACGTGGTGCCTCCGGTGCGGCGAGTCCATCGGTCGGGGCGAGTCCACGCGGCGCGGATGCGCGACGTGTCGCGGGAAGGCGACGCCGTTGCGGGCAGTCGTGCGGCTCGGTGTCTACGCGGCGCCGATCTCGCGGCACGTGCTCCGCGTGAAGCGAGCGCGGTGGTTTTCGATGGGGGAATCGCTCGGCCAAGCGCTCGCCGAACAGGTCAAGGTCAGTCTTCCACCAGCGCTCTGGCCCGAGGCCGTCGCGTCGATCCCCATGCCCGTCCTTCGCCGCTGGTGGCGCGGAATCGACCATGCGGAAGTGATCGCGACGGCGCTTGCGCGGCGCCTCGGCGTCCCGTTTCTGCAGCCGCTCACCCAGCGGCTCGGTCCGACCCAAGTGAGTCAGTCGCGCACAGACCGGGCCCGCAACGTCGGGCGTTTCACCAGTTCGCCCGCCGTCTGTGCATCCCTCAGTCGGACGAGACCGCTCCTCCTTGTCGACGATGTCCGAACGACGGGCGCCACCCTGCGGCAGGCCGCGAACGAGATACGACGCGAAACCGGACTCAGCGTGGTGGCGGCGGTTGTCGCAGTCGTTCCGAGCCCTCGTCGCCGTGTGCATGAGTTCGGGATAGGGCCGCGATCCTCCGGTGGAGACCCCGCTAGCTGACTCGGCCGCGAATTCGTCGAACCAACGCGGGATCGACGGGCTGCACCCTCGAAGCCTTGACCCGAATCACACGTGCTGATAAAATCTCGGCACGTGTCTCCTGAAGGCCGCTTCCGCGGATGGTGCGGCTCCTCCCGAGGTCGCTTCGGTGGCCGTACCGCGCGGCCGCGAGCCGGTACCGGCAGATGGAGTTCAAAACTCCACGACGGGGACGAGCAAAAACTCGTCCATGGTGGTTGACACCCTCGCGGGGATCTGTATCATCCGCGATCCCAACTGACCGTGAATGCGGCGCAGAGGGGCCGGCCCGCACGGGTCGCGTTATCTTTGACAAGTAAACAGTTGGGAACGCCGCGAGGATGTGGCTAGCTCAGCGATCGTCACGATGATTGCTGTTGCTGGCATCCCACGCCACCGCCACAGCGGTGGCGTGCGAACATCCTTCGTGATGCCAAAACTCTGGTCAATTCGAGAAGCCAGAACCGTTCGCTACCTCCCCACGGTGGTAGTAGAACGGGAAGGCGATGTTCGCAAAATCAGCAGGTGAGCCGACCTGCTGCACTCGTCATCTCAACGAGTGAAGACCGATCCGACGTTTTTTCTCGTGTTCTTGCTTGCAAGGCGCGAGGCAAAACAGGGTCGCCAGGCAAACCTTCAGAATTCATGCGAGGACTCGCGAGAGTCATCGTGTGCAACCTAATTGAAGAGTTTGATCCTGGCTCAGATTGAACGCTGGCGGCATGGCTAAAACATGCAAGTCGAACGCGAAAGGGAGCAATCCCAAGTAGAGTGGCGAAAGGGCGAGGAATAAATTCCTACGTACCCCAAGGTCGGGGATACCTCGGAGAAATCCGAATCAATACCCGATGTGGTCCGAAAGGATCAAAGGCTTGCTGCCTTGGGAGCGGGGAATTTCCTATCAGGTAGTTGGTAGGGTAATGGCCTACCAAGCCTAAGACGGGTAGCGGGTGTGAGAGCACGGCCCGCCGCATCGAGACTGAGACACTGCTCGGACTCCTACGGGAGGCTGCAGTAACGAATCTTCCGCAATGCGCGAAAGCGTGACGGGGCAATGCCGCGTGTGGGATGAAGCCCTTCGGGGTGTAAACCACTGTCAGGGTGCAGGAACTCAATGACCATACCCAAAGGAAGCACCGGCTAACTCTGTGCCAGCAGCCGCGGTAATACAGAGGGTGCAAGCGTTAATCGGAATCACTGGGCTTAAAGCGTTCGTAGGCGGATCTGCAGGCGCCTTGTGAAAGCCCCCGGCTCAACCGGGGAACTGCTCGGCGAACCGCAGATCTTGAGTCAAGTAGGGGTGGTCGGAACGATAGGTGGAGCGGTGAAATGCGTAGATATCTATCGGAACGCCAAAGGTGAAGACAGGCCACTGGGCTTGTACTGACGCTGAGGAACGAAAGCGTGGGGAGCAAACGGGATTAGATACCCCGGTAGTCCACGCCGTAAACGATGCGCACTAGGTCGGGGAGGCTTGACGCCCTCCTGGCCGAAGCAAAAGTGTTTAGTGCGCCGCCTGGGGAGTACGGTCGCAAGGCTAAAACTCAAAGGAATTGACGGGGGCTCACACAAGCGGTGGAGCATGTGGCTCAATTCGAAGCAACGCGAAGAACCTTATCCTAGGCTTGACATGCACGGATCAACTTCCTGAAAGGGAAGCCACACCCGCAAGGGCGGAACGTGCACAGGTGCTGCATGGCTGTCGTCAGCTCGTGCTGTGAAGTGTCGGGTTAAGTCCCTCAACGAGCGAAACCCCTGTCGTTAGTTGCTAACGCGTAATGGCGAGGACTCTAGCGAGACTGCCGGTGTCAAACCGGAGGAAGGTGGGGATGACGTCAAGTCCTCATGGCCCTTATGCCTAGGGCTGCACACGTGCTACAATGGCGGATACAGAACGATGCAAGATCGCAAGGTGGAGCAAATCGCGCAAAGTCCGCCCCAGTTCGGATTGGAGGCTGCAACCCGCCTCCATGAAGTCGGAATCGCTAGTAATCGCGGATCAGCTACGCCGCGGTGAATATGTTCCTGAGCCTTGTACACACCGCCCGTCAAGTCATGGGAGCTGGCAGTGCCCGAAGTCGCCTCGATTCAGGGGTGCCCACGGCAAGGCTGGTGACTGGGACTAAGTCGTAACAAGGTAGCCGTAGGGGAACCTGCGGCTGGATCACCTCCTTTCTAAGGGAATATTCTTAGACGGTGCTGCAGAGAGATCTGCACCCGAAAACGTCAACACTTTCTCGCCCGCGTCCCATGTCGGTCGCGCAGCGGCTTCGGCCGAAGCGCAGCACGACACACGCGGATAGCCGTGCGGCAACGCACGACGAAGGCACCCAACTGTTTCTTGAAATATGGCAACCGCCCCGATTCCGTCGGGGCGGTTGTCGTTTTTGTCGCGCAGGTCGCATGCCAGTTTGCCTCCCACTGCTCGACGCCGGCGCCGAGTTGGGGCGTGCGCGCTCTGCCGTGACGGCTTGCCTGTGTCGTCGCACGCGCCGCTGAGGGTCGCTGCTACCGTTCGCGCGTGGCGCGCCGATCGAACGACGATACTCAAGGCCTCCTCTTCGGCGAAAATCCGGCCGATCATGCCCTTGCGCGGGTTCCGCCAGCTCCGCACCGCGACTCGGTTCGAGAGCTGGCGAGCGGGATGGCGCCCTCGATCCGGTTCGGCACTTCGTCGTGGGCCTTCCCCGGATGGCGCGGCGAAGTGTTCGGCAAGAGCTCCGCGGCCGACCGACTCGCTCGATTCGGCTTGGCAGCGTATTCGCGCTATCCGCTCTTTCGGACCGTCGGGCTCGACCGCGCGTTCTACTCGCTTCTTACGGAGGCCGACGCGTGTGAGCTTGCCGCGCTTGTGCCCGATGACTTCCGGTTCCTCGTCAAGTGCCATCAGACCGTCTGCCGTCCATTCGCAACCGAAGCGGGAGACACCTTCGGCGACACTCGGGCACTTGCGGCGGGCGGCCTCGGCAACCCACGATTCCTCGACGCCAGCTACGCGACCGACGTGGTCATCGGCCCGCTGGCCGCCGGCTTCAGGAATCGTCTCGGACCGATCGTCTTCCAGTTCCCGCCGCTCGGGGTCGAACGTCACGGCGGACCGCAGCGGTTTCTCGATCGGTTGGGGGCGTTTCTCGCCGCCTTGCCTCGGGGTCCGCTGTACGCCGTCGAGACGCGCGATCGCGAGTTCCTGGGAACCGATCTGGTGAGGGACTACGCCACCGCGCTTCGCGCGGCAAACGTCATGCACGGATTCGCCGTGCATCCAACCCTTCCATCGATCGCGGCGCAAGCCGCGTCGCTCGATCGGGCTGAGTGGCCGATCGAGGCCCAGCCGGCGCTCACGATGCGTTGGCTCCTCGGGCACGGCCAGGGCTACGACGAGGCGAAGTTGCGGTACGACCCGTTCGACCGCATCGTCGCGCCCGATCCGGCGTCGCGGCACGACATCCTCGGGCTCCTCCGTCGCGCCGAAGCCTCGAACCGACTTGCGTGGGTGATCGCGAACAACAAGGCGGAGGGCTCGGCGCCCTTGACGATCGAGCTACTTGCCAAGGCGATGGTCGGCAAGTAACCGGCGACAGCGAGCGGGCCGAACGGTTGGCTCGCCGCCGTGCCCAACCACGCATTGCCCCCCCCTCGGGGGCCACGCACGGCGCGGCGAGGCTGAAGTTCCCCCGCGGGCAGGCTGGTTACCGGTCCGCGTCACCGAGGCGCGCTCTCACGGAAGGATCCTCTGATTTGCTTCTGCCCGGGCACGCTCCATCCTCGGTTGGCGCGCGGTCCGGTTCGGCGTCGTGACCGTATCGCGCACGTCCATCTTCTCGAGTCGACGCTCCCCCGGTTTCGGATGACGGCTGCGGAGTCGCGATCGCGGAACGTCGCTCTACGGTGCGTGCCTCGCGCGTCACGGTTCAGTGGGAAAACTTCGGTGTGAGGAACCCTTGCGTGCGGCTATCGTGGGTCCCGCGCCGAGCGGTGTCGCGCAGCACCGCCGCGTCGCATCAACACACCACGATCCCAATGATGGAGCCGATGACGATGATCCGCTCGTTCGCTTGGACCTTCAGTCTCGCCGTGGTGACCTTGACCGCGGGCACCGACGCCGGCGTGGTGTTCACGGACGTGACCGCCCAGGCCGGGATTGACATGATTCACGCCCCGAAGCCGTCGGGAGTGCCCGCGTTCAACGAGTGGATGATGGGCGGCACCTGCATCCTCGACGCCAATCGAGACGGCTGGCCCGACATTTTCGTGCTGAAGGGCGGTCTTGGCTCCGACAGGCTTTACATCAACAAGGGCGACGGAACATTCACCGACATGGCTGCTCCGTACGGGTTGGCAGCGACGCACTGCGGCATCGGAGCGAGCACGGGCGATTTCAACGGCGACGGTTGGCCGGACATCTATGTCACGAGCTACGGCAACGGCTCGAACAACCAGGGCGAGATCGGAAAGAACCGCCTCTATCGAAACAACGGCAACGGAACGTTCGCCGAAGTCGCAGTCGCCGCAGGCGTCAACGTGACCTCGGCGATCGCGAGCGCGGGCGATGGCAGCGCGTGGGGCGACTACGACCTCGACGGCGACCTCGATCTCGCGGTCGCCGCGTGGAGTCCGACCGCAGCGGGCAATCGGCTGTTCCGCAACAACGGCGACGGCACGTTTACCGATGTCACCGGCACCGCGATCGTGATCCCGACGGCCACGTGGGGATTCCAGCCGAGCTTCGCCGACATGGACGGCGATGGGTTCCCCGATCTGCTGTACTCGGCGGACTTCGGATCGACTCGAGCCTTCCGCAACAACGGCGACGGCACCTTCACGCAAGCCACGCAGCAGTGGGGCGTCGGCGTCGTCGGTTATGGCATGGGCCAGTGCGTCGCCGACTTGAATCGCGACGGGCTCCTCGACTGGTATGTCACGAGCATCTATCTCGACCGTCCGAGCAACCCAAACGTGCTGAACGGCAACGCCCACTTCCTCAACACCGGCACAGGCTCGTTCAGGCAAGCCGCCGCCCCCTCGGGCACCGCCGACGGCGGTTGGGGCTGGGGCGTCGTTGCGGGCGACTTCGATCAGGACGGTTGGCTCGACCTCGTCGAGGTCAACGGTCGCGATGCGGGCGAGTTCCAGCTCGAGTCGGAGTACTTCTACCACAACAACGGCGACGGCACGTTCTTCCGCGACCCCGCGGTGAGCAGCACGTTTCTCGCCGCCGAGGGGCGCACCGTGGTCACGTTCGACTACGACCACGACGGCGACCTCGATCTCCTGATCTACTACAACGCGGGGCCGCTGAAGCTCTATCGCAACGATTCGACGAACGTCGGCTCGTGGCTCGAGGTGAGCTTCTCCGCGGGGACCAATCCGTACGTCGCGTCGTTCGGCTACGGCGTGCGTGCCGTCGCGACCGTCGGCTCGACCCAGTTCACTCGATATCTCGACGGCGGCAACAGCTATCTCGGATCGAGCGAGCTCATGTTGCACTTCGGACTCGGCAACGCCGCGATCATCGATCAACTCACGATCACATGGCCACGCGGGCGCACGACGACGCTCACCAACGTGCCGGTGAACCAGCGGCTCTCGATCACCGCGCCCTCGCTTGCCGATCTTGACGGCGACGGCGTCGTCGGCGCGACCGACCTCGGCATGATGCTCGGCGCGTGGGGGCCGGTGAGCGCGAACTCGCGACACATCGACCTCGACAACGATGGATCGATCGGCGCCAGCGATCTGGGGATTCTGCTCGGGGCGTGGACCAACTAACGCGACTCGCGCTCCGGCGCTTCGACGCAGCACGGGCCGCGCGCGGGCCGATGTAGGATGCGGACGTCCGACCGCATCCCTCATTTACCCGCGGAGTTCCCGTGACTCAGCTCAGCGAAGAGACATCGACCCACGCGCCGAGCGTTCGCGCCGGCACGCCGTTCGACGTTCCCGCCATCGACGCGCTCGCGATCAACACCATTCGCACGCTCGCGATGGACGCCGTGCAGGCGGCGGACTCGGGCCACCCCGGGACGCCGATGTCGCTCGCGCCGGTCGCGTACGCGCTCTGGCAGCACGTGCTTCGCTACGACCCGAACGGACCGATCTGGCCCGACCGCGACCGCTTCGTGCTCTCGAACGGGCACTCGTCGATGCTGCTCTACGCGCTCCTGCATCTGGCGGACGTGAAGGAGGTCGGCGCTGACAACAAGGTCACCGATCGTCCCGCGGTTTCGCTTGACGAGATCAAGCGGTTCCGCCAGCTCGATTCGCGCTGCCCGGGACATCCGGAATATCACTGGACGTCGGGCATCGAGACGACCACTGGGCCGCTCGGTCAGGGACTCGCGACGAGCGTGGGCATGGCGATGGCGGAGCGTTGGCTTGCCGCGCGCTACAACCGTCCAGGCTACGAGATCTTCTCCTTCCGCACGTGGTCGATCTGCGGAGACGGTTGTTTGATGGAGGGGATCTCCGGCGAGGCGGCGTCGCTTGCGGGTCACTTGCGGCTCTCGAACCTCTGCTGGATCTACGACAACAACCGCATCACGATCGAAGGCTCGACCTCGCTCGCGTACTCCGACGACGTCGCGACGCGCTTTTTCGGCTACGGCTGGAACGTGCTGCGCGTCAGCGACGCCAACGACGTCGATCTCCTCGTGAAGGCGTTCGACTCGGCGAAGGGCAACGATCGGCCGACGCTCGTGATCGTCGACAGCCACATCGGCTGGGGCGCTCCGAAGAAGCAGGACACCGCCGCGGCGCACGGCGAGCCGCTTGGCGAAGACGAGATTCGAGCGACCAAGCGTTTCTACGGATGGCCGGAGGACGCGAAGTTCCTCGTGCCCGAAGGCGTGCGCGAACGATTTGCCGAACTGCTCGGCGCCCGCGGCGCTCGCGAGCATCAGCGCTGGTGCGCGATGTTCGATCGCTATCGCGTCGCCTATCCGCAACTCGCGGAGGAACTCGAGTTGATGCAGCGGCGCGGCCTGCCTGGCGGTTGGGAAGCGACGCTGCCGACGTTCGCGCCCGACGCGAAGGGCATCGCCACTCGCGCCGCCGGCGGCAAGATCCTCAACGCAATCGCCAAGCAGGTGCCGTGGATCATCGGTGGCAGCGCCGATCTCGCGCCGAGCACGAAGACGCTGATCGACGGCGAAGGCGGCTTCTCCGCCGAATGCCCGAGCGCGCGCAATCTGCACTTTGGCATTCGCGAGCACGCCATGTGCGCGATCGCCAACGGCCTCGCGCTCTGCAAGCTCAAGCCGTACACCGCGGGCTTCCTGATCTTCAGCGACTACGCACGCGGCGCGATCCGACTCTGCGCCCTCATGAATCTCCCGGTGGTTCACATCCTCACGCACGACTCGATTGGTCTCGGCGAGGACGGACCGACGCACCAGCCGATCGAGCAACTCGTCTCGCTCCGCGCGGTGCCCGGCCTGCACGTGTTCCGCCCGATGGACGCGAACGAAGCCGTCGAGTGCTATCGCGTGGCGTTCGGCGCCGCCGCGGAGCCGAGCGTGCTCGCGCTCTCGCGCCAGAATCTGCCCATCGTCGATCGCACGCGATTCGGATCCGCCGCGGGTGCTGCGCGCGGCGCGTACGTGCTCGCCGATTGCGATGGAACGCCGGACGTGATTCTCCTGGCGACCGGCAGCGAGGTGCATCTCTGTCTCGCGGCGCACGAGCGTCTCGCCGCCGATGGCGTGCGCAGCCGCGTCGTGAGCATGCCGTGCTGGTCGCTCTTCTCACGTCAGGACGAGACGTACCGCGAACAAGTCCTGCCCGATGCCGTGCGGGCGCGGGTCGCTGTCGAAGCGGCCTCGACGATGGGATGGGAGCGCTGGGTCGGCCTTGACGGCACCATCGTCGGCATGACGACGTTCGGCGCCAGCGCGCCGATGAAGGCGCTCGCGACGCATTTCGGATTCACCGTCGACAATGTCGTCGCGGCGGCCCGACAACAGGCGGAGCGTCAGCGCCGCTCGGGAGTCGCGCAATGAAAGTCGCGATCGGCTCGGACCACGCGGGGTTCACGCTGAAGCAGGCGATGGTGCCGCTCGTAAAGAGTCTCGGGCATGAAGTGCTCGACCTTGGCACGTTCTCCACCGATCCGGTCGACTACCCGGATTACGCGGAGAAGGTCGGGCTGGCGGTGCTGCACGGCGACGCTGAGCGCGGAATCCTCTTCTGCGGCTCCGGCATCGGCGCGAGCGTTGCCGCGAACAAGATTCCCGGCGTGCGGGCCGGCAATTGCGCCGACCACTACAGCGCGCATCAGGGCGTCGAACACGACGCGATGAACGTGCTCGTGCTCGGCGGGCGCGTCGTCGGCCAAGCCGTCGCCGAAGAACTCGTTCGCGCCTTCCTTGCGGCGCGATATACAGGCGAGGATCGCCATGCGCGCCGCCTGGCGAAGGTGAACGCGATCGAGCAGCGTGCCGCGGACCTCTTGGCGTCGTCGCGGCGATAGCCTCGCTGGCGGGTTTCAGGAAACAGGCGGGACGTTTCGGCCGATGGGGGATCGGCGCGATCGACCCCTGCGTCGTTTCGCGCGTTCGGAGTGCCCGCTCATGAAGATGCAAGCTCTCGCGTTCCTGACGTCCGCCGCACTCGCCGCCGCGGTGGGCGGCCTCTCTCCGGCGCAGTCCAAGCCCGTCCAGGTCCAAGCGCCCGCGCATGTCGACGCGCCGCGCGCCGGTGATCCGTTCCCGTTTGCGACGTGCCCGATCAGCGGCGACAAGCTCGGCACGAAGGGCCCGGCCATCGTGAAGGTGTACGACGGCCGAGAGATCCGCTTCTGCTGCGACGCCTGCGTCGCCAAGTTCGAGAAGAACCCGCCGAAGCGACTGGCCCGACTCGACGACGAGATCATCAAGGACCAGATGCCGCTCTATCCGCTCATCGGTTCGGTGGTGAGCGGCAAGAAGCTCGGCGAGGCCGGCAAGCCATTCGACTTCGTCTGGTGCAACCGTCTCGTTCGCCTCGCCGACGCGACCGAGAAGGCCGAGTTCCTCGCGTCGCCCGACAAGTACTTCGACATCCTGAACCAAGCCGCGATCGAGGCCCAGACGAAGGGCTATCCGTTCACCACCTGCGTCGTCCACCAAGACAAGGCGTTGGTGACAGGCGGGTCGCGCGACGTGGTGATCGCGGGCCGACTCATCCGGCTCTGCAGCGACGCGTGCGTCGCCGAGGTGATGAGGAATCCCGCGACGTACATCGAGCAGATCGACGCCGCGCGGCAGGCGGCGCCAGCCGCGGCGCCGTCGACTCCGCCGGTCTCCGCGCCGAGCCACTCCGGCACGAACGCGCCCTAACGCGCTTTGCGCACGACCGCACGACTCTTTGCTTTGAGCGCAACACAACGCCCCGCCGTCTCGGCGGGGCGTCGTGGTTCGGTAGCTCGTCGAGAATGCGATTACTTCGGCTGTGCGGGCTGCGTCGGCTGTCCGCCGGGCGTGATGACGCGCGGCTGATTCGGGTTGGTCGTGGCCGGATTGCGCGGCGGGGCGGCCGGCGCCGGCGGCGGAGTCGCCGGCTGCGCATCCGCTTCGATCAGCTCGACGTCGAAGATGAGCGTCGCCTTCGCCGGAATGACCGGCGCACGGCCGCGCTCGCCGTACGCGAGTTCGTACGGAATGATGAGCTTTCGCTTGCCGCCGACCTTCATCGATCCGACGCCTTCGGTCCACCCCTTGATCACGCCGGACAGCGAGAACTGGACCGGCTGTCCCTTGTCGACGGACGAGTCGAACTTGGTGCCGTCGACGAGGTAGCCGGTGTAGTGCACCTTCACGATGCTGCCCGGCGACTCCGGCGTCTTGCCGCCGCCTTCTTCCATGTCGACGTAGTACATGGTCACGGTCTTGTCGCCGAGCGATACCGGCAGTTCCTTGACCTCGGTCGAGATCGGCATGCCCGGGAAGCGCGGCGTCACGTCGTTGGTGATGATCGAGCCGTCGTTCGCATTGAGGACGACCTTGTGAGCCTTGCCATCGGCGTAGATGAGCACCGTCGCGGTCGGCGGATCGGCCTTCGGGTCGATCACCACGCTGCGAACCGCGCCCTTGACCGCGGCGCCAGCCTTCTCGACGGCGCTCGCGGGGGTGAGGAGCGCGACGGTGACGGCACCGGTCGTCCCGTTGACGATCGCCCGCTTCTGCACGCCTTGCGCGCTCACGATGACCTCGTAGCTGAGGTGGTCGCCGGCGAGCATCGCCTTCGCTTCCACCACCGACCCGTTGGTCGCTTTCTCCGCCGCGGCGATCGCCTGGGCGAGCGTGATGTGGGCGGCGGTCAGCTTCTGCTCGACCTCGGTCGGATCAGGCGGGATCGAGGTGTAGTCAACGCCCTGGCCGAGCGCTGCGAGGGTCAGGACGAACGGGGCGCACGCTGCCGCGGCGAGGCCGGCGCGGGCGATTCGAATGCATGCTTGCATGTGAAGTCTCCAGTCCGCTGCCGCATGGCGCGGAACGGGCATCTTAGTACGGCCGTGCGAACGGAAGGGCGTCGCCGGAGCCTGCGGCGGTAGCATGAACGCCGGAGGTTCAGCCATGACCAAGCGTCAACTCGCGTCGGTGGCCACGCTCGTCGCGTTCGTTCTCCCGCTCGCCGCGTGCGACGAGCGGGTGCAGCGTCCCGCTCAGCCGGGCCCGCAGGCGCCGAAGTCCGAGACGGTTGTCTCGGGCGGAGGCTCGGCGCTCGGCAAGGCCAAGAACTCGGCGGAACGCCTTCAGGACAAGGTGGACGATCACAACCGCGAGATCGAGAAGGCCGCCGAGGACATCAACAACAACAAGTGACCTCCGTCCCGCGACCCGCCGAACCTCAGCGGGCGCCGAGTCGGTCGGGATTGAGGTCCTTGAGCTCTGCCGGCACGAACAATCCGTCCTTGCGGATCAGTTCGCCGTCGAATCGCATCTCGCCGCCGCCGTGTTCCGGTCGCTGCGAGCACACGAGATCCCAGTGGATCTCGCTCTGGTTGCCGTTGCTGGCGTCGGCGTAGCAGCGTCCCGGCGTGAAGTGGAACGAGCCCGCGATCTTCTCGTCGAAGAGGATGTCCTTCATCGCGTCGCGGATGCCGGGGTGGAAACCGATGGCGAACTCGCCGACGTATCGGGCGCCTTCGTCGGTGTCGAAGATCGAGTTGATCTTGTCGTTGTTCACGTCGGACGACGCTTCGACGATCTTGCCGTTCTTGAACACCAGCCGCACGTTCGAGAACGTGATGCCGTTGTAGAGCGTCGGCGTGTTGTAGTGGACGACTCCGTTCACCGAGTCGCGCACCGGCGCGGTGAAGCACTCGCCGTCGGGGATGTTCGCGTGACCGCAGCAGGGGATCACGCCGATGCTCTTGATCGAGAAGCGAAGGTCGGTGTCGCCGGGTCCCTTGATGTGGACCTGGTCCGTGCGACGCATGCGCTCGGCGAGCGGTTTGCACGCCGCGTCCATCTTCGCGTAGTCGAGCGTGCACACGTCGAAGTAGAAGTCCTCGAACGCCTGCGTCGACATCTGCGCCAGTTGCGCCATGCTCGGGGTCGGCCAGCGCAGCACGCACCAGCGCGTGTTGTTCACGCGGCGCTCGAAGTGCACCGGCTTCTGGTAGAGCCGGCCGACGCGCTTCATCTGGTCGTCGGAGATGCCGGCCATCTCGCTGACGTTCTCCGATCCGCGGATGCCGATGTACGCCTGCATGCGCGACATTCGGTCGAGGTCGTAGGCGGCCCAGGTAGAGAGGTTGTCCTCGCTCGCGTCCGCGTTCAGGGCCCGCATCACGCGGTTGTTTCGCAGCGCGACGTGCGGATTGCCGCCTACGGCGCGGGCCTCCTCGACGAGCGAGATGATCACCGACTCGTCCACGTCGAACGCCTCGATGAGCAGGTGCTCGCCCTTGGCGAGGCGAGTCGAGTGACGGATGAGAATCTGCGCCAGGCGGCGAACGCGCGGGTCGAGCATGAGACGTCCTCGGATGAAGGGGGCGCAGAATACACCGCCCGCCCGAGTCGCGTCACGCTTTGACTAACGTCGCCAATCGTTCCGGAGTCAGCTCCGTCAGCGAGCGCACGACCAGATGCGCTGCGGTCTGGCTCCGCGGGTCGTGCCCCTTCGACGTGATGGCGACGCAGCGCATTCCCGCTGCGAGCGCCGCGGCGATGCCCGCGGGCGCGTCCTCGATGACCACACATCGGTTCGGCGCGACGCCCATTCGGGTCGCGGCGGTGAGGAAGCACTCGGGGTCCGGCTTGCCGCGAGTCACGTCATTGCCGGTGACCACCGCGTCGAGTCGCGTGCGCGTGCCGAGGCGCTCGATCGCGAGATCGACGTTGCCGATCGGCGCGCTCGAGCCGATCGCGATGCTCCAGCCTGATTCGTCGAGCGCCGCGATGAGTTCGGGGCCGCCTTCCATCAGCGGCAGGTGCGCGTGGACCAGCGCGCGGTAGATCGATTCCTTCTCCTCGCCCAGCCTGTCGATCTCCCGCGCGTCGAGCGGCGGACGACCGGCCTCGAGCCAGATCTCCTCGATCATCTGGTGATTGCGGCGTCCGAAGTGCCGAGCGAATTGCTCGAGCGTCACCGGCACACCGTGGCGTTCGCCCATGCGTTGCCACGCGGCGACGTGCGCGTCGTAGGTATCGATGAGCGTTCCGTCGAGATCGAAGATCGCGCCGAACGTCATGCTCGCAACTCTTCCTTGATCGTCGCGACGGCGCGGTCGACGTCGGCGGCGCCGACGTCGAGATGCGTCACCGCCCGCACGCGCGTCGGGTCCATCGCGATCATCAGAACGCCTCTCGACTTCAGTCGGTCGCAGAGCGCCTGGGCCGACTCCACGTAGAAGAACACCATGTTCGTCGGCGTCGCGTCGGGCGCGTTCTGGAGTCGCACGCCGGGCAGCGACGCGAGTCCGTGCGCGAGCCGCCTCGCGTTCGCGTGGTCGTCGGCCAGTCGCGCGACGTGATGGTCGAGTGCGTACATGCACGCCGCGGCGAGCAGTCCCGACTGTCGCATGCCGCCGCCGAACATCTTGCGGAAGCGGCGAGCCCGATCGATCAGCGGGCGCGGCCCGCACAGCGCGCTTCCGACCGGCGCGCCGAGGCCCTTCGAGAAGCAGATCGAACACGTGTCGACGTGTCGCGCGAACTCGCGGGCGGTGACGCCGAGCGCCACCGCGGCGTTCATCAACCTCGCGCCGTCGAGATGCACGTGGAGGCCGAGTTCCTTCCCCTTCGCGCAGCACGCGCGAAAGCGGTCGAGCGGCCACACCGTGCCGCCGCCGCGATTGTGGGTGTTCTCGAGGACGAGCATGCGCGAGCGCGGCGCGTGGATGTCGCGGTGCCGGATCGCGGCGGCGATCTGCTCAGGCTCGAACAATCCGCCCGGTCCTTCGAGCGGCCAGATCATGCAGCCGGACAGCGCGGCCGGGGCCGCCGTCTCGTAGTGGATGATGTGGCTGTCGCGATGGGCGATGACCTCGTCGCCGTGCTCGCACGCGCAGCGAATCGCGAGCTGATTCGACATCGTGCCGCTCGGGACGTAGAGCGCGGCCTCCATCCCGAGTTCGCTGGCGATGCGGGCCTCGAGCGCCTGCACGGTCGGTTCGTCGCCCAAGACGTCGTCGCCGAGCGGCGCGCGCATCATTGCGTCGCGCATCGCCGGCGTCGGACGAGTGACGGTATCGCTTCGAAGATCGATCACTCGGCCAGCGTAGCGGAAGACGCTCTCGGCTCAGGGCACCTGAGCGGTGCGCTGCGCAGGCGTCATCGAGAGGCCGGCGGCCGCGTCGACCATGACGTCGTAGACCTCGCCCGGGCGCACGGGCTTGTACACCGCTTCGCCCTGCGCGACCGCGACGCCGTGCTGTCGCGCGACCTCGGGGTCGGACGCGATCTTCCAGAAGCCGGCCCACACCGCCTGCTCGAGCTTTGCCTTCTGGCTCGCCGCATAGCCGTCGGGAATCGCGCCGGGCGTATCGATCGGGAGTCCGTCCACCGGCGACATGCGATCGGAGTAAAGGCGACGGAAGAGGACCAGCGTGCGATCGCGCAGCGGGTTGCCCTCGGCGACGACCTCCTTCGGGAAGCGCGCGGTCCACGCGTCGACGAACACCGTGTCGCCGGGGACAGTGAATTCGCGTCGCCCCAGCTCGTGTCCCGCGTCGTCGAGTTCGATGAAGCGCACCGTCGTCGACACGACGCGCGTCCCGTCGCGGGCGCTCGGGGTGCCCGTCGGTCCGGTCTCCTGAGAAAGCACTTCGAGCCGCGCCTTGCGGAACGACCGACTCAGTCGCGCGATCATCGCGTCGCGCGCGGCGATCTCTGCCGCCATCTTCGCTTCCAACTGCGCAAGTTCCTCGCGGAGGCGCATCTCCTGCCGCGATTGCCAGAAGAAGAGCGAGCCGACGACCACCGCGCCGAGCACGGTGGTGAGCGACGCGGTGCGGATGATCGCATCGATGAACTTCGACATGAGAACCTCAATCCGTCGTTATCGGTTGAACGTCCCTCAATCGGTTGAGGTTTGGAACATACGCGGTCGATAACGGCATCGTGCTTTCGATCCTCGTCGCTCTCGCGTGCGCGCTGCCGCAGGACTCCGCTCCGCGCGCGCCGACCGACCATCGCCCGCCGCCGCCGACGCTGGTGTGGCCGGATCGTTCCGCGGTGAGAGCGTCGACGCACGCCGACCTCGCCTCGCTGCGCCGACTCGTCACGGGCTACGACTTCGAGGACGCCGCGCGGTTCCCCCGCGAGCTTCCGCCCGACTGGTATCGCGTGCTGTCGTCGGCGTCGGGACGTCCCGGCTATCCCGCGTTCGGCACCGTGGGCTTGGCGGAGGGGGTCGCGCACGGCGGATCGTGGGCTCTCGAATTCGACGTCGACGGCGGCTCGATGGCGGTGACGCTTCCGCCGGGGCTCGTACGCATTTTCCCCGGCAGTCGCTATCGCGTGACGTGCTGGGTTCGGACGGAAGCCATCGAACGAGCCGGCGCTCGCGTGGTCGCCCGCTTCTACGGCCGCGACGGCAAGCCGACCGGCGACGAGTTCGCGACGTCGCCTGCGCGCTCCGAAGGCGCGTGGCTGCAGGTCCACATCGACCTCCCCGAAATTCCCGCCGACGTCACCGACCTCGCGCTCGAGCTCGAAGTCGCACAGCCGTCGCTCCTCGATCCGCTTGCCGAGCGCAAGGTTGGCAACGACGTGCACGGCAAGGTTTGGTTCGACGACCTCGAGGTGTGGCAGGTGCCCGTCATCCACTTCGCCACCGACGGCGCGGGACAGGTGTTTCTCGCGGGTCGCGAACCGGGCGTGAACATCGCGCTGCACGACTTGGTCAGCGATCGTCTCACCGCGCGGGTAACGGTCGTCGACGTCGACGACTCGGTCGTGCTCGCGACCGACGTTCCGATCGCCGGCGCCGGCGGCGAGGCGCACGTGCCACTGGGAGTGACCGCGCCGGGGTGGTACCGCGCGACGCTCGAAGTGCTCGACGCCGAACAGGTCGTCGTCGCGAGGCGACAGCTCGAGCTCGTCGTCATCAGCGACCGGCAGGAGCAGCGTCTTCACGACGGCGTTCCGCAGTTCGGCGTGCTGCTGCCGGCCGCGTCGGACTCCGAGCTTCCGCTCCATCGCGCGTTCGTCGACGCGATGAATCCTGATTTCGCCGTGATTCCGCTGTGGCAGCCGGGTTTCGACGTGAACCGAATGAGCGCTCGCATCGAGGCGATGCGCGTGTTCATCGACGGACTCCTCGACACGCGTGTCGAACCGATTCTGGCGATCGAGACGGTGCCAGCGCGCCTGGCGGCCGAGCGACACATCGACCAGACACAGGCCCTCGCGTTCTTCGGCACGGCGGGCGTGTCGGCGAAGTCGTTGCTCGAACCGTGGCTCTTCGCGTTCGGCCAGCACGTCTCGCGGTGGCAGGTGGGTAGTCTCGACGCGCCAGCGGCGTCGAACGAGACCGCGTTTGAACACGCGCTCGCGCTGCGCGCAACGCTCGACGGCAACGTCGCGAGTCCGATCGTGCTGTTGCCGATCGAGGCGGAGTCGGATTCGGACGAGGTGCCGGCGGGACTTGCCCGACACGTGCGACTTCCGTGGGCGGCCCGCCCCGGTGCGATCTCCGAGTACGTCGATCCGTGGAAGTCACCGGAAACGATCGTCTCGCTCGAACTCGCGCCGACCGACGAACTCACGCATCGCATGCGCATCGACGACTTGGCGCATCGCACGTTGGACGCATGGAAGGACGGCACGGAGAAGCTCGCGATCGAGCTGCCGATGCACGCCGCAACGAGCGATGCCTCGCCGGCCTCGCTGCTTCCCGAGGCGCTCGCCTGGCGTCAGCTCTCGTCGTGGCTCTCGGATCACTCGTACGGCGGCGCGGTCCCGCTCGGCGTCGGCGTCACCGCGTGGATTTCCGACGGTCGATCGTCGTCCTCGATCGTGGCGTGGGCGGCGCCGGAGTCGGACGCGGAGATCGCGCTCGCACTGGGCAATCGTCCCGTGCGCGTGACCGACCTGCTTGGCCGCACGCGCACGGTCGAGTTGCGCGGCGGCATGCATCGCATCGGGCTGACCCCGTCGCCCGTGCTGATCGACGGCGCGGATCCGTCGCTGATCCGAATGCTCGCGCAGAGCCGGTTCGAGCCCACGACGCTCGAGAGCCGCCGAGCGGGGCAGTCGGTCGATCTGGTCCTCTACAACCCGTTCACGACGGCGGTCAGCGGCACGATGTCCATCGCCGATCGCCCTGACTGGACGATCCAGCCGCGGCAGCAAGGATTCTCGATCGCACCCGGCGGAGAGACGCGCGTGCCGCTCCGCATCACGTTGCCGCGCGCGGCGGTCGCCGGGCCGACCACCCTCTCGGTCGAGCTCGATTTCGCGTCGACCGAGAGTTATCGAACGACCCTGGTTGCGCCGCTGACCATCGACTGGCCTGCAGTCGAGATTGCTCGCTCGTGGCGCTTCGCGCGGAGCGTCGAGACCGGGCACATCGACGTCGTCGTCACGGTGTCCGCGACGAACCGGTCGACCGAGACTTTGGATCTCGAGGCATTCGCACTGGCGAAGGGCTTCACGCAGAATCGAAAGCAGATTCTCAAGCTCGCGCCTGGCGCGACTGCAACGCGCGTGTTCCAGTTCCCCGAGGGCGGCCGCAAGCTCTCCGGCGCAACGGTGCACCTCGGAGTCAACGATCTGCAAGGCGACAAACGCCTTTCCACCGCGCTCCAGATCCCGCCGCTTCTCCCCCCGGTGCCTACCACCGCGGCGGCGAATCCGTAGAAGCGTTGACGAACGCGCCGATCGTGCCGCGCCTCAAGGCGGGAATCCGCCCGCTCGTTCGATGCGCTCGGTCACGTCTTGTCGAAGTCCGCAAATCGGCTCTTGGCTTTCAGCATTGCGCTGGTAGTCTGGAGACTGACGGGGGTCTCGGTGCCGCGCTTTGCGGGTGCGATCCTCGCCGCGGCTACACGAGCTTCCACAAGTCGACCAAAGGAGTCTCGCGCAACCAAGCGTGGGCGGTCGTCTCGCGAGGTTTCTCGCCTCAGAACCTGCGTTTTCTTCGTCCTCACCTCGGCGTCGCGTCGGCGCCGACGGGCACATTCGGCTCGCGTCGCGAGACCGACTTTCGGGAGTTCAGATGCACAGATTTGGCAACGTGACTCATGCAGCATTGATTGGCAGCGCGTTCTTCATCTCGTCGACCCTCATGGCTCAGGCGGCGTGGGTCAACATGGTCAACGAGACGTCGAATCGCGTGATCGCCAGTCCGTCGGTTCTCGTGACCGACAACATCGAGAAGGACTTCTGCTTCGGCGACTTCAACCATGACGGTTGGGTCGACATCGCGATGGCCCGGAAGTTCCCCGGCTCGATCGAAGGCGGTTTCCGCAACGTCCTCTTCATGAACGAAGGTGGCGTCCTCGTCGACCGCACGAACGAGTACGCGTCGACTTCTGACGTCGCCGGCTACCACGGGTTCCTCGACCCGACCAACGACCGCGACGTCATCGCCGTCGACTTCAACAACGACGGCTGGCTGGACCTCATCACCGCGACGACGATGAGCGATCCGCAGAACGACATCATCGGTCAGCCGCGGGCGTACGTGAACCTCGGCAACGACGCGTCGGGTCACTGGCTCGGTTTCCGTCACGAGCGGAACCGCATCCCGCACATGTTCCCGCCGAGCGGCGCCGCGAACGCCAATCCTCGCTTCTGCGCGGTGGCTGCGGGAGACTTCAACAACGACGGCTTCCCCGATCTCTTCTTCGTCGACTACGACACGCCCGAGACGAGCGGCACGCAGACGATGGACATCAACGGGGACGGCGATACCAACGATCCGGGCGAGACGCAGCAGAGCCCGGGCGAGAACGGCACGAACGACTTCAACAACAAGCTGCTCTTCAACTACGGCAACAGCGGCGGCGGCGGACCCGGCTACTTCTACGACACCGGCACGACCGTCTGCAGCTCCGCGCAGCTCTCGTCGGCGTTCGGCAACGCGGTCGTCGCGGGCGACTTCAACGGCGACGGCAAGGACGACATCGCCCGCGTGAACACGCTCGGCGGTTCAGGGCTCGGCGTCCTCACCCGCAAGACTGCGGGTCAGGGGTTCCTCGGCGTGAAGGAGGTCTACCAGGGCTCGCCGTACAACACCGACAAGGTTGATCTCAACGGCGACGGCAAGCTCGACCTGATCGCGGTCGACGACGGCCAGGATCGCTACCTCATCAACACCGGCAACGATGCTCAGGGTCAGCCGAACTTCACGTCGTACGTGATTGCGCAGAGCGCGAGCGAGTTCGGCAACACGATTCGCGTGTGCGACTGGGACAAGGACGGTCGCCCGGACGTCCTCATCGTCGACATCGACGCCGACCTGCCGTCCTTCTGCCCGACCACCGGCCGTCGCACGCACATCTATCGCAACGTCTACAGCGGAAGCGACAGCGGCATCCTCGTCGAATCGAACGCTTCCTTCAGCAAGCCGTTCAGCGACACGCAGCTCCAGGCGTGGTTCGACGTGGCCCCGATCGACCTCGACAAGGACGGCTGGCCCGACATGATCGTCGGCCGTTGCTCCGGCGTCGAGATCTGGATGAACCGCACGGTGAACGTGAACTTCACGTATCCGAACGGTCGCCCGTCGGTGGTTGCTGCGGGGACGCCGACGCAGTTCACCGTGAACATCACCAACAGCGGACCGGGATCGTTGAAGGACAACGCGCAGTTGATGACCTACTCGATCAACGGCAGCCCGTGGGTTGATCAGCCGCTCGCGCCCGCCGGTGGCAACAGCTACACGGCGACGATTCCCTCGCTCTCGTGCGGCGACTCGTTCGTCTACTACCTCTCGTCGAGCACCACGACCGGCGGCCCGTACCACGATCCGAGCAATGCCCCGTTCAACGCCAACCCGGTGGCGGTTGGCTCGGCGGTCGCGACCGTCCTTGCGACGAGCTTCGAAACCGGACTTGAGGGCTTCACCGTCGTCGACACGGGGATCACCGCTCCGAATCGCGGTTGGGAAGTCGCGACGCCGATCGCCACGACGCTCAACAGCAAGTCGTGGGCACCGGGTCACGGCGCGCAGGGCTCGAAGGCTCTCGTGACGATGAACGGCGCCGCCGGCGGCGCCGCGACCGCGAGCGACCTTGACGGCGGTCCGACGATCGCCACGTCGCCGACGTTCGATCTCACCGGAGTCAACAACCCGACCGTCGCGTACGCCCGCTGGTACGCCAACGACGACACGCTCACGCCGAGCGAGGTCGATCCGCTCTACGTCGAGATCTCCAACGACGATGGCGCGAACTGGACGCTGCTCGAGCAAGTCGACACGCAGGGCAACAACCTGTGGAAGTTCGTCAGCTTCGACGTTGCCGACTACGTCACGCCGACCGCGACGATGAAGCTTCGCTTCCGCATCTCGGACAACCCGGACAACTCCGTGACCGAAGCGGCGATCGACAACATCGTCGTCTCCGGTGCGGTCTGCCCGATCGCTCCGCCGTGCCCGGCGGACTTCAACGGCGACCACATCGTCGACGCGGCCGATCTCGCCATCGTCCTCGGCGCATGGGGCGGCACCGGCACCGGTGACATCACCGGCGACGGCATCGTGGACGGCTCCGACCTCGGCGCCCTCCTCGGCGCTTGGGGCGCATGCCCGTAATCGCTCCGCGATGATCACACGCTGATCGTCACAGCCCGACGCAACACCAAGCCCCGGCCAATCGGCCGGGGCTTTTCTTCGTACCGATCATTCCATCTCCTGCGGCTTGCCGCGTTCACCTCCACACGCCGCCGTCGGCTGCTCGGCCCGCGACCTTGAGGAACGCCAAGCGCTCGATCTTCCACGAGCCGTCCGGTTGCTGCGCCACGCGCAACCACCACGAGTTCGGCGTGGTGCCGAAGCCGGCGGAGACGTCGGTGAAGCAGGTGAGCAGGACCGTGGCCGACGTCGCCGACTCGCTCGTCCCATCGAGTTGCGTGATGCGATTGGAGGTGATGCGATAGCGACCCTCGAGCGACGCCGCGGCGGCGCGAATCTCGTCGATGTCGGTCCCGGGATTCTCGGGGCGGCCGTAGTGCATCGTCGCGCGATCGGCGAACAGTTCGAGCATGCGGCTCGACTCGCCGCGCTCCGCGCGGGCGACGAGTTCGCGCACGACGGCCTCGGCGCGCTCGGCGGCCGTCGTCACCGACGCGCCGACGATGAAGACCGCGGCGCTCGCGACGGCGCAGGCCAGGGCGATGCGCCGCGCCTTGCGTTCACCGCTCGACAACGCCTTCCACGCGAAACCCGCGGCCGCGATTGCAAGCACGACCCCGAGGGGCCACGGGTTCTCCAGCACGTACCGATCGATCAATCCCGACGCCAAGACGATCGTCATGGGAGTCCATCCGCACCGAGTCTGCAGGGGTTTCCGGGCCGCCGCCGATATGCTCGAATCGCCTCGGAGCGCGAGCCGGTCTCGCGTCCGGCCGCCGCCGCACCAGTCTAGTGCTCGACGAGCGCCGCCCCACCCATGGCCACCGACGTTCCGACCTTGGCCGCAAGCGAACAGATCCTGCGTCGCAATCTTGAGGCGATCGCACTCTCGAACCCTGGGCTCGAAGCTCGCATCCGCGCCGCCGAGCCGGCGTCCGTCGCGTTCACCGTTGCCGCCGACGGATCGATCGTCGGCGAGTACATGGGCAAGCCGCTCGCGAGTCGGCATCGGCCACTGGAGGAAGCGAACGCGCTCGTGGGAAACGTCGATCTCGCCGATCGCGCGGTCCTCTTCGTGCTCGGGTTCGGCCTCGGGTACCACGTGCGCCGAGCCGCGGAGCGCATGGAGCGCGCCGGTGTGGTCGTGGTGATCGAGCCGGACCTCGGGCTGCTGAAGGCGGTGCTCTCGCGCGTCGATCACTCGTCCGCGATTCGCGCGTCGAACGTCCTCGTCATCACCGACCCCGCCGATCGAGGCGAGTGGGCGCGGCGCTTCGGGCAACTGGACGTGATGCTGATCCAGGGCGTGCGGATCATCGAACATCCGGCGAGTCGCGCCAGACTCGGCGATCTCGCGAAGCACTGCAGCGAGCAACTGACCGAATCTGTGCGTGCCGCGAGACTGTCGATGTCGACGACGCTCGTGCGCAGCGTCGTGACCGCGAACGCGTACCTCGCGAATCTGCCGCTCTACGCCGCGGGCGCCGGCTGCGCCGAGCTGCAGGACATCGCCGCCGGCCGACTCGGCGTGGTGGTGTCCGCAGGGCCGTCGCTGAAGCGCAACATGCATCGGCTCGCGGCGCCGGGAGTGCACGAGCGCTGCGTCATCGTCGCGACCCAGACGACGCTGCGGCCGCTGCTCGACGCGGGCATCAAGCCGCACTTCGTATGCGCGCTCGACTGGCACCACATCTCGAAGCGCTTCTATGAGGGACTTCGCGCCGAGGACGTCGCCGAGACCACGCTCGTGCTCGATCCCCAGGCGAATCCGATCATCGCGCAGTCGTATCCGGGACCGGTCCGCGTCTTCCACGCTGACTTCCCGCAGATGGTGCTCGGCCGCACCGGGCGCGACATGGGACGCGTTCGCACCGGGACCACCGTCGCGCACCTGTGCTACTCGTTCGCCCGCTGGCTCGGCTGCGATCCGGTCGCGCTGATCGGCCAGGATCTCGGGTTCACCGACGGCCTGTACTACGCGCGCGGCACCGCGATCGACGACGTGTGGGCGCCGGAGCTCAATCCGTTCAACACCATCGAGATGATGGAGTGGCAACGGATCATGCGACACAAGCAACACCTGCGCAAGGTGCGCGACATCCACGGTCGCTCGATGTACACCGACGCGCAGATGGAGGGCTACCTCGTGCGATTCGAAGCGCTCTTCGAATCCGATCGGGCGCAAGGCAAGCGCACGATCGACGCGACCGAGGGTGGCGTCTCGAAGGCGGCGACGACGGTGATGCCGCTCGGCGCGGCGCTCAACGAATTCGCGCACGAACCGATGCGGACGATTCCGGTGCCGCCGAAGGGGCTCGACGCGAAGCTCCTGCGTCTCAGCGCGGTGCGCGTGCGCGAACTCGAGCGCGACGTGCGTCAGATCCAAGGCGCGTCGGAACGGACGGCGGCGATTATCGCGGAGATGCTCGAGCACCGGAACGACGAACGGCGGATGAGCACGCTGTGGCCGCGGCTCGAGCGCGAGCGCTCGGTCGTCGAGCAGCGGATGGACACGTTCCACGTCATCAACCACTTCAACCAGCTCGGCGTGTTCAAGCGAGCCAAGGCCGATCGGAAGCTGCACTTCGCGAAGGGGCTCTCGCCGCTCGAGGTGCAACGGGCGCAGCTCGAGCGCGACTTGGTGAACGTGCGCTGGACCGCCGACGCGGCGAAGGAGCTTGGGAAGTCGCTCGAGGAGACGATCGCGCGCCTCGAGGGCCGCGAGGTGGCGGCGTCGGACGAGACCGAAGCCGCGACGCGGGCCGACGAGGCGGTGCGCGAGGCCGATGGGGGCGGCATCTCCACGAGCGTGCGCGTGCGGGCCGCGTTCGTCGTGCCCGTCGATCCCGACTCCGGCGCGGGCCGGCGCCGCTCGTTCGACAGCGAGTTCGGCGGCCGCGGCGTCCTTCAGTGCACGCTTGAGCGCCTCGGGCGCTCGCGCGAGGCCGAGTCCATCGTGCTGCTCGTGCCCGACGACTTCGACGTCGAGGCGTTGCTCGATCGAAGCGTGATCGGGCTTCCGATCGAGATCGAACGTTGCGGTCGCGCGGTGTTCGGACCGGAGCGCGAGGCGATCATGGCGGCGCGACTCTGGTCCGACTCGTCGTGGCGCGGCGGCATCGCGGGAATGAGCGTGTACGACGAGGTGCTCGCGCCGGCGCCGACGCTCCGCGCGATGGAGCGACTCGAACTGACCGCCGCGGTGCTCGTGGGTCCCGACTGGCCGTGCGTGCAGGTGGAAGGCGACGGCGGCTGCGACGCCCTCGTGCGCCGGCATCGCGAAGCCCCGGATCGACTCTCGATCGTGTTCACGCAGTCGCCGCCCGGCTTGTGCGGATTCCTGCTCGATCGAGGCCTGTTGCAGCGACTCGCGCATGGCGCGAGAGGCCGACTCGGCACCATCGGCGCGCACCTCGTGTGGCAGCCGCATCTGCCGCAGCCCGATCCGATCGCGCTCGAGACGTGCGTGCCGATCGAGCATCGCATACGGCGCAGCTTCGTCCGCGCGGTGTTCGACACGGCGCGAGCCAAGATGCGCATGCGCCGCGGACTCGAACCGCTGCTCAACGACGCCGACAACCGAGGTCGACCGGAACTGCTCACTGCCGCGGCCATCGTCGACGCGCTCGAGAACCAGGTCTTCAACGTCGTCCCGTACTTCGCGCCGCAGCACGTGCAACTGGAACTCTGCACCGGACGACAGGGTTCGGCCGTGGCGAGCCCGCATCGCTGGGGTTCGATCCAGCGCATGCCGATGACGTTGCGCCGCGCGGAGCGGTTGTTCGCACAACTTGCGGAGAGCGGCGATTCGGTGGTCACGCTCGGCGGCGTCGGCGATCCGCTGAATCACCCCGACTTCGACCGCATCGTCTCGATGGCCAAGGAAGCCGGCGTGCGCGGAGTCCACGTGCGCACCGAACTGCTCGCGCCGGCCGAGGCGATCGATCGGCTGCTCGCGTCGCCCGTGGACGTGGTGAGCGTCGATCTGCATGCCACCACCGCCGAGACGTATCGCGCGATGATGGGCGTCGATCGTTACGCCGACGTCGTCGCCAACCTCGAGCGCCTCGTCGTTCGGCGACGTCACGTCGCGGGACCGGCGGGCTGGGAGGCGTTCGCGATGCCGTGGGTGTGCCCGCGACTGATGCGATGCGTCGAGAGCTACGAGGACCTCGATCCGTTCTTCGACAAATGGTCGCGATTGCTGGGCACGCCGCTGCTCGAAGGGCCCGTGCCGTTCGACGACTCGCCGGAGCATCCGGCCGATACGCTGGCGAGCGCTCGCGTGCCGCACCGCGTCGCGTATCGTGAGCTGCACCGTCGCATCACGGTGCTGTCGGACGGCTCGGTACCGACGTCGGAACTCGACTTGGCCGGCGAATCCTCGGTCGGCAACGTCGACTCGACGCCGATCCTCGATCTGTGGCGATCGCTGGTCAACCGTCGTCGGACGATTCGTCGTGAAGACGGCGAAGGCGCGGAAGCGCTGCGAGTACGCCATCCATGAATCGCTCTGCGACCAACTCAGCGAACAAGCGCCGACGCGACGAGGTGCTTGCCGTCGTGATCGGGCGCGCGGGATCGAAGGGGCTGCCGGGCAAGAACGCGAGACCGCTCGCTGGACGGCCGATGGTGTGCCACTCGATCGCGCACGCGCTCGCGGCGAGCAGCGTCGATCGCGTGATCGTGTCCACCGACGGCGACGCGATCGCGCAGGCCGCCACCTCGATGTGCGTCGATGTCGTGCGGCGTCCGCCACAACTCGCCGACGATCATGCGACCGTCGACGGCGCGGTTCGGCACGCCGTCGAACAGTGCGGTTCGACCGCGGACATCGTGGTGATCCTCTACGCGAACGTGCCGATTCGCCCGGACGGACTGATCGATCGCGCCGTCGCGACGCTGCGCGAGACCGGCGCCGACAGCGTGCAGAGCTACGAGCGGCCCGGCAAGTACCACCCGTACTGGATGGTCACGCTCGGCGAGCACGGCGAGGTGCAGCCGTGGCAGGCGAACACGGTGTATCGACGCCAGGATCTTCCGCCCTGCTTCATGCCCGACGGCGGCGTCATCGCCGTTCGTCGCGCGAGCCTGTTCACCGTCGTCGAAGGGCAGCCGCACGCGTTCCTCGGCCGCGACCGGCGCGGCATCGAGAACCCGCACGGCGCGGTGGTGGACGTCGACAGCCAGATCGACTTCGCCGTCGCCGAGGCCATGCTTCGAGCGCACGAGGCGGAGGTGTCGCCGTGAGTCCGACGATCGCGATCGAGGGTCGCGTCATCGGCGGCACGACGCAGCCGTACGTCATCGCTGAGATCGGCGTGAACCACGACGGCGACGTGAACCGTGGCCGCGAATTGGTGCACGCGGCACGCGAGGCCGGCGCCGACGCGGTGAAGTTCCAGCTCTTCGACGCCGACCTTCTCATGAGCGCCGACGGACTGCTCGCCGCGTATCAGGCCTCGCACGGCGCGACCGATCCTCGGGCCATGTTGCGCGAGCTGCAACTCTCGCCGCACGCGATGGCCGAACTCTGCGCCGAGGCGCGGCGGTTCGGGCTGCACCCGATCGTCACGGTCTTCAGCGTTCAGCTCGTCGCCGACGCCGAGCGCATGCACGTCGCCGCGTACAAGTCGGCGTCGCCCGACATCGTGAATCGTCCGCTCCTCGAGGCGATGACCGCGACCGGCCGACCGCTCATCGTGTCGACCGGCGCCGCCGAGCTCGACGAGGTGCGGCGCACCGCCGCGTGGCTGACGGGTCGGCCCGTCGCGTGGCTCCAGTGCGTGAGCAGCTATCCCACGCCGCCCGAGCACGCGAGCCTGCGCGGCATCGCGGACATCGCCGGCGCGACCGGGGGCGTGGTCGGCTACAGCGACCACACCGGCGACATCGACGTTGGGGCGCTCGCCGTCGCTGCGGGCGCCGCGATCCTCGAGAAGCACTTGACGTACGACCGCCGCGCGCGCGGCCCCGATCACGAGGCGAGCCTTGACCCGCGGCAGTTCGAGTCCTATGTCCGCGCCGTGCGCCGAGCCGCCGCGATTATGGGCGCGGGAAAGCACGTGCTGCACATCGAGCGCGACGTGCGCAACGTGAGTCGCCAGTCGCTCGTCGCCGCCCGCGAGTTGAAGCGCGGCGATCGCATCTCCGCCGCGGATCTCACGGTGAAGCGGCCGGGCTCGGGCATCGCGCCGTGGCGCCTGGACGAGATCGTCGGCCGGACGATGGCCCGCGACCTCGGACGCGACCGCGTGCTGACGGAGGATTGCGTGACGTGACCGCCCGGCGCCGGATCCTGGGCGTCACCGGTTCGCGGGCCGAGTTCGGGCTGCTCGAGCCCGTCTTTCGCGCGATCTCGGAGCGGTCCGAACTCGAGCTCTGCGTCGCCGTCGCCGGCGCGCACTTGCTCCCGCCCGGACACACCGCGGCAGAAGTGCGGCGCGCGTTTCCCGTCGTCGCCGAAGTGGCGATGCAGACAGCGGGAACGTCGACGCGGATGTCCGACGCGATTGCGTTCGGACGCGGCGCGCTCGGCTTCGCGCAGACGATCGACGCGCTGCGACCCGACGCGGTCCTTGTCCTCGGCGACCGCATCGAGGCGTTCGCCGCGGCGAGCGCCGCCGCGATCGCGGGCGTTCGGGTCGCGCACATGCACGGCGGAGACCGCGCCGAGGGCGTGGCCGACGAGTCGATGCGCCACGCGATCAGCAAGCTCGCGCATCTGCATCTGCCCGCGACCGAAGCGAGCGCGGAGCGACTGCGCCGCATGGGCGAGGACGACGATCGCATCGCCGTGGTCGGTTCTCCGGCGATCGACGGGTTGGACGACATGCCGGCGATCGACGATGCGACGTTCGACCGATTGGGACGACCGGAGATCCTCGTTCTGCTGCATCCGACGGGACGCGACGACGAGGTCGAGGCCTTGTGCGCGGCGGCGCTGTACGCGGCGTGCATTGCCGCCGGGCGTACGTTGGCGCTGCGCCCGAACGCCGATCCGGGTGCCGGGGGCGTCCTGCGCGCGCTGGCCGACAGCGGCTTGCGCACCGAGGCACATCTGCCGCGGCGCGACTTCGTCGGGCTGCTTCGCCGCGTGCGGCTCCTCGCAGGAAACTCGAGCGCCGGGCTGATCGAGGCCGCCGCGCTTCGGACCCGCGTGCTGAACGTGGGATCGCGACAAGCGGGCCGAGAACGCGCCGCGAACGTGGTCGACGTGCCCGGCTGGGACCGCGAGGCGCTCGGCTTCGCGGTGCGGCGGGCCCTCGAGATGCCGTCGCCCCCGCCGAACCACCCCTACGGCGACGGCAGGGCTGGTGTGCGCACCGCGGAACTGCTCGCGGGCGACGCGCTCGGTCGAGTGACGATCGCGAAGCGGAACCGGTACTGATCCGTCGCCTCGCCTCAAGTGCCTTCCCGAGCGGACCGATCGTTGTCGGTCTCGGAGGGTTGCGCATGTCGTCGACGTCCAGTCCCGTAACGAACAACGGCAACAACTCGACTTCCGCGCCCGCGACGGGCGGCAACGCCGCCGCCGAAGCGAGCGCGATTGCCGCGCAGGCGGTGAAGGGCATCGCGCACATCGCGACCTTGCCGGACATCACGGTGAGCATCATCGAGATCGTCGAGGATCCGTCGAGCTCGGCGCAGGACCTGAACAAGGTCATCTCGAACGACCCGGCGCTTTCCGCGCGCATCCTGAAGGTCGTCAACAGCGCGTTCTACGGGCTTCCGCGCCAGATCGGCTCGATCAACCGCGCCATCTCGCTCCTGGGGCTGAACGCGGTGAAGAACCTCGCGATCGCCGCGAGCCTCGCGAAGCTCTTCAAGGGCGGCGCGATCGGATCGCGGTTCGACGCGCGCGACCTGTGGGCGCACTCGGTGGCGGTCGGTGCGACCAGCCGACTCATCGCGACGCACCTCAAGCTCAACTTCGCCGACGAGGCGTTCCTCGCCGGTCTGCTTCACGACATCGGCATCATGGTCGAGCTTCAGGCGGAGCGCGAGAAGTTCGCGGCGGTTGTCCAGAAGCTCGAGGTCGACAAGGACGGCGTGCCGAAGAGCGACCTCCTCGCGATCGAGCGCGGCGTCCTCGGCTGCGATCACGGCGTGTACGGCGCGGCGCTGTGCGAGGCGTGGAAGTTCCCGAAGTCGTTCACGCACGTATGCGGGCATCACCACGATCCGCGCTTGCTGCCCCCGGACCTCCGTACGCTCGCGTGGATCGTCCACATCGCGGATCGCCTCGCGGTGCAGTCACAGAAGAAGGGCTTCCGGCTCGATCTCATGTCCACCGAAGTCGGCGAGGAGGCGCTCGCGGCGATCGGGCTTTCTGGTGAAGGCCTGGCCCGCGTCACGCAGGCGCTGCCCGCGATCCTCGAGTCGATGGAATCGCAGTTGGCCGTCGCCGCCTGACGGTCGTCGCTGGTGCTCGGCAGCGGCGCTCGGCGCGTTGCGGATGGCGCGCATCGCGTCGCGAGCGCCATACCATGCGCGGCCAGCCGCCATGTCCGAGACGATCGCGCTGAACTTCAGGAAGCCGATGGCGCTCTTCCCGCTCGCGGGATTGGTGCTGCTGCCGCACGCGGTGCAGGCGCTGCACATCTTCGAGCCGCGCTATCGCCAGATGATCGAGCACGCCCTCGCGGTCATCGAGAACGGCAATCTGCTGACCGCTGCGCCGATCGCGCTTGCGTCGCCGGCGCCGGCGACGCGCGGCGGCGCCGAAGCGCCGGCCGCGTTGAAACCGGCGGTGTGCGTGGGAAAGATCGTGCAGCTCCAGCGCCTGCCGGACGGTCGCTACCACCTCCTGCTGCAGGGCGTCTGCCGTGCCCGCATTCGCGCGCTCATGGAGCCCGAGGGCGATCGTCTCTATCGCATGGCTCGCCTTGAACCGCTTGAGCGTGTCACCGAGCCGCCGCCTCCGCTGCCGGGCGTGCGCAGCTCGCTCAAGTCGATGCTGTCGGGTCCGCGACTCGCGCGACTCTCGGCGGCGCCGGCCGTGCTCGAGTGGATCGCCCGGAAGGACGTTCCCACGCACGCGCTCCTCGAACTCGTCGGGTTCACGCTGATCGGCGACGAGACCACGCGCTATCGCCTGCTCGCGGAACCCGACCCGAGCGCCCGCGCGCAACTGATCCGTCGCGAACTGTCCCACCTCGACGCGCTCGTGTCGAAGGCCGACGAGCAGGCGTGGAAGTCGTGGCCGAAGGGCACGAGCTGGAACTGACTCGGCCGCTGGCTCGCTCGTTCTCCGCTCAGTCGAGCAGCCCGGTCTTCTTTGCCGCTTCGAACGCCTTGTCCCATTTGGCGACTTCGGTCTCAAAGGTCTTCAGCAGGTTGTCGACGTCGCCCTCGACGGTGATCTTCGTGATCTTGTCGCCTTCGTTGAGCGCGACGAGGACGTCGATTCCCGATGTCACGTTGCCGAAGACCGGATAGTCGAGATTCCATCGCTCCTGGTTCTTCACCGTGATGAAGAACCGCGCGCCGTTCGCGAAGGCGCCTTCCGACGCGTCGCGGTCCTTGGCCATGGCGATGCGCCCGCCGCGGTCGAAGAAGAGGCTCGGATCGAACTCGCGCGGCACGGTGTAGGCGATTCCCTTCGACCCGGCCTGCCGCACGACCCGCGAAAACTCGAACCACGGTCGTCCGTCGAAATAGCCCTTGCGCACGAGATTGCAGAAGTTCGCGCAGAGGAGCGGGCACTTGTTGGGCTCGAGCTGGAACCCGATGGTGCCGCCCACGGTCTCGATCGCGCCGCGGATCTCCTTGATCCCCTTCGCGCGCTCCTTCGCGGTCGGCGCCCGTCGTGGCTCGGCGGGCGCGTCGGCGGGCTTCGCGGGCGCGACGGCGGGCGGCGCGTCCTTCGGCGGATCGTCCGACAGCGCGACCGCCGCAGCGGCGCCGCCGAGGGCGAGAGCGACGAGGAGCGAGAAAAGTCGGTTCATGGCGGGAGAGGGGGAAGCGTCGCGTCGCGCGGCCAGCGTGCTGGCTAACGTGAGCGCGATCCGCGACCGTTCCGCGGCGTGCCTTGGTCGGGCGGTGCCTCGCCGGACGACGCACCGGCGGGCCGCGTCTGCGGCTCTGGGGCGCCGACGCCGGGGCTCGATTCGTGCGCCGCCTCCGCCGGCGTGTCGCCGATCGCTCGGATGATCGCGAGTTCCGACGCGCGAGCATCGAGGCCTTCCTTGATGAATCGTCCGGCGCGGTCGAGGGCGGCGAGCGTCTGGAGCGCGTCCTCGAGCCGGGACGCGAATGCCGATTCGGTCGGCGGCGTGATGCCTCGAAGAAGCTGGACCGATTCGCGCACCGCACGGCGCCGTTTCTCGAGCACCGACTGCAGCTTGGACTGCAGCAGGATGCGAGCGGCGGCAGCGTCGCTCGCGGCAAGCGCGTCTGCGGCAATGATGCCGTCGGCGAGCTCGGCGGCCTGTTGGCCCATGGGGCGCAGGCGATCCTCGAGGAGCGCGAGCGTCTCGACGATCGCGCTGATGCGCGTGGGATCGATGCCTTGGAGCCCGAGCATTTCCTCGGTCAGCAGGCGGAACGCACGCTCGTCCTCGTAGATCTCCGGATGCACGAGGCGCCGGTACGCCTCGACCACCTTTCGCCAGCTCATCGGCAGGAGTCGCGACTTGAGCGAGGTGATCGCGTTGTCGTTGAGCGTGCGCAGCCCGGTGTCGGCCAGCGTGTGTCCCAGTTCGAGCTGGGCAAGTCCGCGGTCGACTTCGAGCGCTTCCGCCTCGGTGCGCCCCGCGCGCCACTCCGGGCCGAGGGCGACGAGTGTTTCGGCGCTCTCGCGCTCGATCTCGAGCAGGCGATCGTGTCGCTGCCGTAGCGCGTCGAGGTAATCGCGGGCGTAGCGATCGAGGAACGGCTCGAGCGACGACAGTTCGGCGTCGGTGAGTCCGGCCCGCGGAATCAACTCGAGGAGATTCACTCCGGCCGCGGGCAGGCGTGCCGGATGGCCGAACAACTGCTGAGCGCGGTCGTTGCGGATCGTCCGCCACGCAGGCCGCTTCTCCGGCGGGCAGACATCGTCGATCGACTTGAAGAGCGCGGTCTCCGCGGCGACGAGCCGAACCGTGAGTTGGTCGCGCAGGCGCATCGCCGCGAGGAGTTCCGGTGTGTGCACCGGGACGAACTCGAATGCCACCGGATCGAAGCGGTACGCCGCGGGGATGAGCGTCGCGATGCGACGCGGATCCTCGGCGCGGGCGTCGTGCTGCGCGGCTTCGTAGTCGGTGCGGGCGTCGGCGAATCGCTTGCGCGCCGAGTCGTCGAGTCCGAGCACGGTCGGGATGCCGTCGAGAACGACGGCGTCGAACGCGTTGGGCATGAGCCGGCGGCGCAGGTCGGCTTCGCGCTCGGCGCGTTTCGCGTCGAGATCGGCGTCGCTCGCGGCGCCCGTTGGACGCGTTGCGGTCGCGGCGCCCGTCGGCGGCGAGTTCGGGACCTGCGGAGCCGGCGCGGCGGGCGGCATTCCGGCCTGTGCGCACGCCAGCGACGCGAGCATCGCGCTCACGCCCGTCGCGACGACGACGCCCACCCGGTTCAGCGGCTTCCTGCGGACGATCCGGCGATTCATCGATCGGTCCATCGGTTCATCCATCGTGCCTGTACGACTATTCGCAGGATAACGCGATGGATCTGCACGGAGATCGAGGAGTCGACGAGTTCCCAACACATCCCGCGGCTCTTTCGCTAGCGTGCGTTCCCTACGCCTCCAACGCGGGAGCACTCGATGCCGTGGCTGCTCAAGACCGAGCCTGAGTCCTACTCGATCGACGACCTGGCGCGTGATCGGCGAACGCGCTGGGATGGCGTGCGGAACTACCAGGCCCGCAACTTCATGCGCGACTCGATGCGGGTCGGCGACGCCGTGCTCGTGTACCACTCGAGCGCCGATCCGCCGTGCGTCGTCGGCACGGCCCGAGTGAGCGCGGCCGCCGCTCCCGACGCCACGGCCATGAACCTGCGAGACTCGCACTACGACCCGAAGTCGACGAAGGAGAACCCGATCTGGGTCGCGGTCGAAATCGAGTTCGTCGAGCGCTTCGTCGATCCGGTGCCGCTGGCGGCGCTCCGCGCCACGAAGGGGCTCGAGAAGATGGCGCTTCTCCAGCGCGGACAGCGGCTCTCGGTGCAGCCGGTGTCGCAACGCGAGTTCGACGTCGTCTGCGGATTGGCGCGGACGGCGCCGGCGCCAAAGCCCGGTGCGAAGCGTGCGACGGGGAGCAAGCGATGAGGAGCGCGGCATGACCCGTCGCCTCGTCATCTTCGATATCGACGGCACGCTCACGCAGACCGCCGCCGTGGACGAGACCTGCTATCAAGAAGCGATTCGCGCCGAGTGGGGAGTCGTGGGCGTCTCGACCGACTGGGGCGCGTACGAGCACTCGACCGACAACGCGATCGCGTCGGAGATCAGTCGAACGCACCGCGGCCGCGACGCGACCGACGTCGAGCTCGCGAACCTGCGCGATCGATTCGTCCGCCTGCTGCACGCCGAGATCGCGTCGCGCCCGGAGCGATTTCGCGAGACTCCGGGCGCGGCGGCGATCCTGCGCTCGTTGCCGTCGCACGGCTGGTCGCCGGCGGTCGCGACCGGCGGATGGACGCCCTCCGCGCGGCTGAAGCTGACGCAGGCCCGCGTCGACGTCACCGGCGTTCCCGCAGCGTTCGCCTGCGACGCGCGGCCGCGCGAGGAGATCATCCGAATCGCGATGCGCCGCGCGGAAGAGCACTACGGCGGCGCGTTCGAGCGTGCGGTCTACGTCGGCGACGGGTTGTGGGACCTGCGCGCCGCGGCGCGGCTGGGCATCGGGTTTCTCGGCGTGGCGACCGGCGCGAGAGCGGAGCGGTTCCGCGACGCCGGTGCGGTGCATCTGGTCGCCGATTTCCGCGACGGCGAGCGATTCGTCGAACTCCTCTACGCTTGCATGAAACCGATCGGCGGCTGATCCTACGAATGTCGTCCGCGCTTCGCCGGGCGCGCGGACGCTTGTCGGCGATCCGCGCCAGCCCGGTCTTGGAGAGGTCACATGCCTGGTGGATTCCTCGTCCTCGGCTGTATCGGAATCGTCGTGGTCGCGGCGATTGTCGTCTTCCTCGTCATCGGCATCTTCAACGGACTGCAGCGGAAGCGCGTCGCGGCGCAGACGGCGTGGTCCGACATCGACGTGCAGCTCAAGCGGCGTCACGACCTCGTGCCGAACCTCGTGAACACGGTGAAGGGATACGCGGCCCACGAGAAGGGCGTCTTCGAGAACGTCTCGGCCGCCCGCTCGGCCGCGATGGGCGCGGGCTCGATCGACCAGAAGATTGCCGCCGAAGGCCAGCTCAGTCAGGCGCTCGGAAGGTTGTTCGCGGTCGCCGAGGCATATCCGGAGCTCAAGGCGAATCAGAACTTCATGCAGCTCCAGGAAGAGATCACGAGCACCGAGAACAAGATCGGCTTCGCCCGCACCAACTACAACCGCAACGTCGCGCAGTTCAACGAGGCGACGCTCGTGTTCCCCGCGAACGTCGTCGCCGGCCTGTTCGGCTTCGCGCAGATGAAGCTCTACGAGTTGGACACGCCCGCGGAGCGCACGCCGCCGACGGTGCAGTTCTGACGCTGCCGCGCCGGTCGCGCTTCAAGCTCAAAGCGGAGGCGCGGAGGACGTGGAGCGCACGCGGAAGATGCCATTGGTAGCGGCGCGATCGAGCACGGGGAGTGATTTCGACGCCCGCGCCGCGCGATGCAGTTGCACCGATCAATGACGAACCCAGCACCAGCTCCACCGCCTCCGCCGCCCTCGCAGAGTCGAGAGGCGGCGGGGGCCGTTCACCTCGAACGGCCGGCGATTCATGCGTATCCGGCCAACGTCACCTACGGCAACCTGACCGCCGAGAATCGCCGCAAGAGCGCGATCCTCGTGGTGATCATGTTCCTCTTCGCTGTCGCGGTCGGCGCAGCCGCAGGCGTCCTGCTCGGCGGCGCGAGTCACTCTGGCGACGTCGTCGGCGCCGCGATCTCCGGCGCGATCGCGTTCGGCGTGTTCGCGACGATCGCCTCGGGCTGGTCGTGGTTCTCGGGTTCGAACGCGATCCTCTCGATGGCCGGGGCGCAGCCGATCCAGAAATCGGACGACCCGCAGCTCTTCAACGTCGTCGAGGAGCTGTCGATCGCCGCAGGTCTGCCGATGCCCAAGGTCTACCTGATCGCGGACGACTCGCTCAACGCGTTTGCCACCGGACGCGATCCGGCGAACGCGGCCATCGCGATCACGACGGGGCTGCGGGCATCGCTCACCCGTGACGAGCTTGCGGGCGTGATGGCGCACGAGATGTCGCACGTTCGACACTACGACATCCGACTCATGATGCTGCTCGCGACGATGGCCGGCCTGATCGTGTTCGTCGCCGATTTGACCCGCAGAATGCGATTCATCAACGCGGTGAGCGGCGGGCGCCGCAACAACCGCAGCGATCGGCAGGGCGGAAATCCGCTGGCGATCGTCCTGGTGCTGCTCAGCGTCGTCGTGTTGATCATCGCACCGATCGTTGCGACGCTGATCCGCCTCGCGATCAGTCGGCAGCGCGAGTATCTCGCCGACGCCGGCGCGGTCGAGCTCACCCGCTATCCGCAGGGACTGGTCGACGCGCTGAAGAAGCTCGGCGCGTGCCGCACCCCGCTCCAGCGGCAGAACGAGGCGATCGCGCCGCTCTTCATCGTGAATCCGAAGGCCAACGCGGTCGAGGAGGGTCGCCAGAACGTCTCGAGCGTGTTCCTCACGCACCCGCCGCTGTCGGATCGCATCGCCCGGCTCGAGGCGCTGATGTGAGCGTGCTTCTCGCATCCAACGCGATGGCGCAAGCGCTTCCATGCCTGATCGTGCCCCTCGTGATCGGAGTGATCATCACGATCATGGTGTTGGCCGCGCGGGCCGCGCGGCAGAGACAACTCGAACTGGAGGCGTTGGCTCGCGAACTCGGGTTGGCGTTCGATCCTTCGTCGGTTCCGCGCTTCGACAAGAACTGGCCTCGCTTCGAGTGCTTCAGCCGCGGCCACAGCCGTCGCGCGTTCAATCTGTTGTCCGGCGCGCTTCCCGAAGCGACGCACGCCGGAGGCCGCTGCCTGCTCGGTGACTACGAGTTCAAGGAGACGCACTCGAACGGCAAGACGACGCAGACCGTCACCTATCGCTTCAGCTTTCTCATCCTGATGACCCGCTGGGGCGAAACCCCGGACGTGCTGATCCGGCGCGAGAACTTCCTCGACAAGATCGCGGGCCTCCTCGGCTTCGACGACATCGACTTCGAGAGCGCCGAGTTCAGTCGCAAGTTCATGGTGAAGTCCTCCGACAAGCGATTCGCCTACGACCTGATCGATCCGCAGATGATGGAGTTCCTTTTGCTTGACGGCACGCCGAACATCGACGTCGGCGGCGGCGCCGTGTGCTTCTGGTACGGTCAGAACAAGCGACTCGATCCGGCCGGATTGCGTTCGCTCTTCGCCTGGGGCACCGACTTCCTGCACCGATGGCCGCGCGTGGTCGTGGCCCAACTCGACGGCAAGTGACGACGGAGATCAACCGACATGGAAGGCCTGGCAATCGCTTTGGCACTGATCGGGGCGGCGATTCTCTTGCCGCTGATCTGGCTCATCGCGACCTACAACCGGCTCGCGTCGACGAAGCAGCACATGAAGGAGTCGTGGTCCGGCGTCGACGTCGAACTGAAGCGAAGGCACGACTTGATCCCGAACCTCGTGAACACGGTGAAGGGCTACGCGGCGCACGAGCGCGAGATCTTCGAACAGGTCGCGGCGCTGCGCTCGCAGGCGATGGCGATCAGCGGAAGCACCGACGAGAAGGCGCAGGTCGAAGGGCAGCTTGCGAAGACCTTACAGCGGCTCGTCGCGGTGGCCGAGCGCTATCCCGATCTCAAGGCCGACGCGAATTTCCTTGAGTTGCAGAAGGAACTCGCGTTGACCGAGGACCGCATCGCCGCGTCGCGCCGGTTCTACAACGCGAACGTGCGCGAGCTGAACACGCTGTGCTCGACGTTCCCGAGCAACCTGATCGCGGGGATGTTCGGCTTCTCGCCAGAGGGGTTCTTCGAACTCGACAACGCCGGCGAGCGAGCGGCGCCGGCGACGACGTTCTCGTGAGTCGCGCTGCCGGGGTGCATGGGTGCGATTCTGCTTTAACACGGAGGTCCGGAGGGACGAAGGGCACGCGGAGGCGCTCAAGGCATTCAGCGCGGAGGCGCGGAGGCCGCGGAGGAGGCGCGGAGTTCAATGCAGCGTTCAAGGCACCGCGCTCTTGAGCGTTGCCTTGAACTCCTGCATCTCTCCGTGAGCCCTCCGCGGTCTCCGTGTCTCCGCGTTGCGCGCCTTGAGTTCGGCCCCTCGGCTTCAACACGGAGATCCCTAAGGGCGAGGGCACGCGGAGGCGCTCAAGGCATTCAGCGCGGAGGCGCGGAGTGCGCGGAGGAGGCCCGGAGTTCAATGCAGAGTTCAAGGCAAGGCACACGAGTGTTGTCGCGCGGCATCGAAGCACCAAGGCACCCCCACCCCCATCGCTGCGCGATGAGGGTGGATTTCGGTACCGCGGCCTTCGCGACGCGCACCGCAATCTCGGATACCGCCGATCGCGGAGTGCCTTGAACTCTGCATTGACCTCCGCGCTTGCTCCGCGCACTCCGCGCCTCCGCGCTGAGGGCCTCCTCCGTGTGCCCTCCGCCCCTCCGGACCTCCGTGTTGAAGCCGAAGCGCCAAAGCGCGACAGCGTCACTCCTCGTACGACGCCGGAATCCCGTTCTTCAGCGCATGCTCGAGCGCGTCGCAGAAGCAGTCGAGCTCGTCCAGCGTCGTGTACACGTTCGGCGTCACGCGAATCCCTTCGAACTCGTCGTGCTTGATCGCCGCCGTCAGGATGCGGTGCTTCGCCTTCGGGTGCAGCAGCCACTCGTTCAGCTTCCGCGAGTCGATGCCTTCGAGCTGCACCGTCGCGATGCAGCATGAAAACTCCGGCTTCAGGCTCGTGTGCAGGCGCACGCGATCGCGACCGACGAAACGTTTGGCCCAATAGTCGCGCAGATAGCGAAGTCGCGCCTCCTTGCGCGGTCCGCCGATCCCTTGGTGGAACGTCAGCGCTTCCGCGATGGCGAGGTACGGCGCCGCCGGATGCGTACCGATCTCCTCGAACTTGCGGATGTCGTCGTCGAGTTTCGTATCGGCGGCCATGATTGGCCACAGGTTCTTGATCTTGTCGCGGCGCACGTACAGCAACCCGGTTCCGTGCGGCGCGGTCAGCCACTTGTGCAAGCTCACGCCGTAGTAGTCGCAGCCGAGACCCGACAGCTTGAAGTCGAAGTGCGCGAACGCATGGGCGCCGTCGACGATCACCGGAATGCCGCCGTTCTTCGTTCGAGCCATTGCGACGACGTCGTGCACCGGCAGAATCTGACCGGTGATGTTCACGATGTGGCTCATCAGGATGAGCCGCGTGCGCGGCGTGATGTTTTCCTCGAAGAGGCGCACGATCGTCGCCTTGTCTTCGCAAGGAATTGGCATCTTGAACTGCTTGAGCACAATGCCGTCGCGGCGCTCGCGCTGCTTGAACGTCGTGATCATGCGCGGGTAGTCGACCGTCGTCGTGAGCACTTCGTCGCCCGGCTTCAAGTCAAAGCCAAGCTGGCACGTCTGCAAGCTCTCCGACGAGTTGCGGGTGAGCGCGACTTCCTCGGCGCTCACGCCCCACTGTTTCGCCAATCGCTCGCGCACGACTTCGCGCTGCGGCTCGAGCTCGGCCCATAGCGAATGCGGCGGCGGCGACGTGTTCGAGAACTCCTCGTGTCGCCGCATCGCTTCCTGCACGACCGCGGGCGACGGACTCACGCCGCCGTTGTTCAGGTTGATGAAGCTTCGGTCGACGGTGAACGCCTGCTGCACCGGGAACCAGAAGCTCTCGTCGCGGGCGATGTCGACCGGATCGCCCGGCGTGCGGGCGAGCTCGTCGAGCATCGCTGCATGCGCGAGCGCCGACGACCCCGCTGCGAGCGTGGCGAAACTCCCGACGAACGAGCGACGCGTGAGCATGCGACCTCCCCGCTGAACGGCGCGCCAGTGTCGTCGTCGCGCCGGGCGCGAACAAGCGAATTGCGCCGACTCCGGGAAAGTCCCGTCGATTTGCCCGCCGCGCCGCTTGCGGGCGAGGCGCGAACCGCGAAGATAGGGCCATGGCTCGCGAGCGACTGGTGGCGACGACCGAACAACCTGGTCACGAGGACCAGGCGAACTACGCGCTGCGGCCGCAGCGGCTTGCGGACTACGTCGGTCAGCGCGAACTGGTCGAGAGGCTGCGCATCGCGCTTGCGGCGGCCCGCGGCCGGGGTGAGCAGATGGAGCACGTGCTGCTGCACGGCCCGCCTGGACTCGGCAAGACGACGCTCGCGCACATCATTGCCGAGGAGATGGAGTCGCGGGCCTACGTCACGAGCGGGCCCGCGCTCACGAAGGCGAGCGACCTCGTCGGCATGCTGACGAAGCTCGGCGCGAAGGACGTTCTCTTCATCGACGAGATCCACCGGCTGCCTGCGGCGGTCGAGGAGTACATCTATCCGGCGATGGAGGACTTCAAGGTCGACTTCACTGTCGACAGCGGGATGCACGCGAAGGTCGTTTCGTTGCGACTCAAACCCTTCACGCTGATCGGCGCGACGACGCGGGCAGGGCTCCTCACGCAGCCGCTTCGCAGCCGCTTCGGCATCGCGCATCACCTCGACTTCTACGAGATCGAAGACCTCGTGCGGATCATCGAACGAGCGGCGAAGAAGCTCGCGATGCGCGACGTCGGCGACGCAGTGCTGCACGCGATCGCGGCGAGGGCGCGCGGCACGCCGCGCGTCGCGCTGCGCCTCTTGCGCCGGGTGCGCGATTTCGCGCAGGTGCGAGCCGCGGGCAGGCTCGACGAGACGGTCGTCGATGGCGCGCTGAAGCTGGAAGCGATCGACGGGCTCGGACTCGACGAGCTCGACCGCAAGTACCTGCGCATCGTCCGCGACGTCTACGAGGGCGGGCCGGTCGGTCTCGACGCGATCGCGGCGACGATGGGCGACGACAGCGACACGCTCGAGGATCTCGTCGAGCCGTATCTGCTCCGCGTCGGATTCGTCGCCCGCACGCGGCAGGGGCGCAAGCTCACGTCCGCAGGCGTCGACTATCTCGCAGTCACCTGATCGTGCCGCTGCCCGGCACGCCGCTCCACGTGACCGGCGCGTCGTCGGACGGGATGCGCAGATTCACGCTGAACGTGGTCTGGTTTTCGATGAGGTCGTAGCCGCCCGTGAGATTCAGGTTGAAGTCGGGAAACGTGCGGGTCAGCGAGCCCTGGATGCGGCGCAGCTCGCCGGCGCGGAGGTCGTATTGCGGGCTGAACGCGATGAGGTACTTCTTGCCGAGCTGATAGAGGATGCCGAACTGGATAAGGTCGGACTGCGTCGGCGCGATGTAGCGGTACTCGACGTACGTGTTCACGTCGGGCGTGTGGCGCATCTCGAAACCGAGCGAGCCCTTTGCGAGGTTCTCGAGGATCGCGTCGGGATTGGTCACGTTCTGGCGATCGGTCAGCATGTAGGTGCCGGTGCCCGCGAGCGTGAACGTGTCGCTGATCTGCCACGCGCCCATGCCGTAGACGTTGCTGCCGAACTGATTGAGTTCAGGTCGCCACGTGTAGAACGCCGGGAGCGCCGACTGCGCGATGTGGAGCGGGTTCGTGAGGTCCGACGGTTGGAAGTTGTCGGACGAGTCGTTGACCACCACACCCGTGTCGATCGTGAGGAAGTTGACCGACTCCCACGCGCCGGCGCCGCCGCGCTGCGTTTGCCACTGCTGTCGCAGCCCGACCTGCGCCGCGGCGCCGCCGTTCGCGCCTTCGATGTCCTGGTCGTAGATCGGGATCGTGCCGGGATCGGCGTTGTCGTAGCCGTACCACAGCGTGCCGTTGGGCTCAATGATGTGGCGAATGCGATGAATGTCGAAGAGACGATTCTCCGCCGTGTCGTCGACGCGCGTGTAGCGAGCGCTGCCGCGCACGCCGCCGCCGAGGATGAACCGCATGGTCTCGGCGTCGGGCGAGTAGGCGTTGAAATCCTGGAAGAGATAGCCGGCGAATGAGCCGTGGACGAATGGCGCGATGTTCCAGTTGTCCTGGGCGAACGGAAGCGAAAACTCGTGTCGCGTGTAGAGGCGCGTGACGTAGTTGTCGTTGTAGCCCGCGGCTTCGTACGCGTCGCGAATGTTGGTGGTGGGACTCGCCACGCCGAATGCCGCGACGGGAATGCCCAACGAATTCGGCGTTCCCTTGGTCGGCGTCAGCGCCATCATGTTGGCGGACCACGCCTGCGTCCACAGCAGGTCGTCCCAGATGTTGTCGGCGTAGCGCCGGTAGCCGAGTTCCGGCAGCTTGTAGACCGAATACGGCCTGCTCGCGAGCAGATACGAGTTGGAGAGGAAGCCGTTGAAGTTGTATTTCGTGAGCAGCGTGAGCGCGGTGTTTTCCTTGATCGAATCGAAGTACACCGCCGACTCGTATTCGCGACGGTTCGAAAAGTCCTGGCGACGGAAGGTGCTGATGAACGTCTCGTCGCTGATGTACTCAAGCTGCGTCTGGAGATTCAGCTCCGACGAGAGCGGCGTCTGGAACGCGGTGTCGGCGATGCCGCGGAGTTGGTTGTCCGGCTTCTGGACGTTGAGACCGGCGGCCGTGCGATCGGTGCCGCCGAGGTCGTAGAGACCGAAGAGATCGAGGTAGCCGGTGGTCTGCCCGCGCGAGAGCGTGAACTTGGTGCCGACCGCGGGTCCGCGCTCGGTGTATCCGCCCACGGTGAGGTGGCCGTCGACGCCCTCGGGCGCCGACATGCCGAACAGTTGGAACAGGTCCCACCGCGTCATGATCTCGGCGCCGAGGTCCGACCGGTAGCCGGCCTCCGCGCCGCGGAACGGTGTCGGCTCGGTGTCGCCCTCGAACGACGCAAGCCCGAAGAAGGGCACCTTGCCGGCGCGAAGCGTGATGCCCTCCGCGCGGATCATCGTCGGTTCGCCGAGTCCTTCGGGCGCCTGCGTGATCGTCACGTGGTCCGCGCCGATCGAGAGGTGCGGCACGAAGAACTCGCTTGTCGAGACCATCGCGTTGTTGGCCTCGAACTCGTTCGCCGAAAGCTGGCGCATCTCCGACGCGCGGGCGTAGAGCGTGACCGAGCGACCGAGACGCGCGTAGGTGCGAAGGACCGCGTCGACGATCATCGCCCGGTTGTTCGCGAAGTCGTAGTAGACCTTTGAACCGCGAATCATGTACGTGCCGTCGGTGCCGATCACGCCGCCTTCGAGATAGACGCCGAGCACATCGCCCGCGCGGGCCTCGCGGCGACCTTCGCGCAACGCCCGAATCGCATCGGGCGCGAGGAACACCACGCCACGCTCCGCACGCAGCTCGAGTCGTTGCGGACCCTGAGCGATGTCCGACGTGTAGTCGATCTCGACGCCGCCCTCGACGGTGATCGCGTTCGCCTGCTCGTCGATCACGATCTCGCGGGCCGCGAAGCTCACGATGCCGTCGGGTCGAACGATCGGCAGGTTGCTCGCGTTCGAGTTTTCCGGCAGCGTCATGAACGCAGGGCCCGCGGGCTTCGGCGCGGGTGCGGGCAAGACCGCGGGCTCGCCCGGGATCGGCGGCGGATCGACGGGCCGCTGCGGCTCGTCGTAGCGCGGGATCGGCGACATGCGCATCTTGCCCGCCTCGGTTGCGGCGAGCAGTTGGCGAAGGTGCATCGAGAGCCGAAGCTGCCCGTTGCCCAGGAGCGCGGACGGCGGCGGCATCGCTTCGGTTCGCTTTGCCACTCGCAGGACGACGTTGCCGCGCGTACTCGCGGTGACGAGCAGGTCCTTCCCCGTGGCGCCGAATCCGGCGCGGCGCGTCGGCTCGCTCACCCTCAGGAAGTAGAGCGCGATCTGCGTCACCTCGCCCTGACTGCCGTCGGCGTTGCGAACGGGCAGCCGGTTGATCCAAACCTCCGCGGCGTCCGTCGAGAACGCGTACGAGCCGAACCGAATGAGCACGTCCTCGTGCAGTTGGATGCGCTGCGTGTCGTCGACCTGCCAGGTGTACGCGTGGACCGCGCTCATCGTGAGGTCCACGTTCACCGGCGTGACCGGCAGGACGAAGCCCGAAAGCCGATCGCCGTTGATCGCGACCTGGCGAAGATCGGGCAGCTTGTCGTCGAACACGCCCGCCTGCGCGACCGCCGTCGCGAGCGACGCGACGAGTGCGAGAGCCATCGGGACTCCGAAGCGGAAGTGATGGCGACGCGCGGCGCGACTCATGCGGCGCGGATCGTACCGAAGGCCTGCGGGACTCGCGTCGCGCGACCCGCGCCCGAACTCACTCCTCGCGGAAGCCCACCGGCGCCTGCACCAGCGTGGTGATCTCCTTGAGCGCGGTCATCACCATGAATCCACCCGCCGCGACGCCGCCGAGCATGAACGCCTGCGGCCAGAGTCCGAGCGCCGCGAACCACGCGACCGCGTAGAGGCTTTGCCACATCGCGCCGTAGCGCCGCAGCTTCTCCGATGCGACCGCACGCGCCTGGCCACGCGTCTTCCCGATCGCGACCACGACGAAGCCCGCCGCGGCCGCGACCGGCCACAGGATGCCGGGCCACGCCGACTTGCCCAAGGGCCAGACGCCGTCGGTGTGCCACCAGCCCCACGCAAGCAGGATCGCCGACCAGAAGAGCCAACCGGTGAACGTCGCGATCCACGCCCGCGTCGTGGGCGTCGGGCGCTTGTCGTCGATGCGGTGGGCCAGGATGGCGATCGCCATCGCGTGCGTCATCGAGAGCCAGATCGGAAGCGTGAACGTGAAGTCGTGGTTCGGAATCGTCATGTGCACGGCATGCACGAGTCCGATCGTGACGAAGCCGACGCTCGGCACGTACTTCGCGAGGCCGTTGTAGAAGATGATCCCGAGCGCGGTGATCGCCATGATCGACACCGCGTGCACGCCGAGGATCGCCGCGCCGAGCGTCGCCGCCGCAAGACACAGGCTCGTGACGATCGCCGCCTGATGCGGACGAATCCGACCTGCGGGAATCGGGCGCTCGGGGCTGAACGCGCGGTCATGGCGCGCGTCGAGCACGTCGTTCAGCGACGCGCCGAACGTGAACAGTCCCACGGCAACGATGAGTCCCGCAAAGAGCGCAACCGGCAGGGGCAGGGTCGCCGCGGGAATGTCGCTGTAGTGACCCTCGGCGCGGGTCAGGAGGATCACCAGCCAGAGGTCGGCGATCGCGCCATACGCCATCGTGAGGCGCGTGAGTTGCACGGCGGTGAAGATGCGAAGGAGCGTGCGGCGCACGCACGGATCGTAGGGTTTTCGCGCTGAAGCGCTGCGTCGTGCGCGACGCGTGCACCGTCGTCCGCTACGATCTCCGCCCTTCCATGCGCGTCGCAGTACCACTCGAACCCAACGCCCGCGGACTTCGCATCGCGATCGTGTCCAGCCGCTACCACGACGCGGTCGTTTCGCGGCTCGCCGACGGCGCGGCGCAGGCGTTTCTCGACGCCGGCGGAGCCGACGAGCGCCTGCTGCGCATCGATTGTCCCGGCGCGTTCGAGCTTCCGGTCGTCGCCGCGTCGCTCATTCGACTGAACACGATCGATGCGGTCGTCTGCGTCGGTCTCGTGCTCACCGGCGAGACGACGCACGACAAGCACATCGCCGACTCGGTGGCGCACGCGCTGCAAGACCTGTCGCTCGAGACCGGCAAGCCCGTCGCGTTCGGCGTGCTCACGTGCCAGACGATGGAGCAGGCGGAAGCCCGCGCTGGCGGTACTCGCGGCAACAAGGGCGAAGAGGCGATGCGCGCCGCGATTCTCGCGGTCGCCGCCGTCCGTGCGGCGCGGAAGGCGGCCGGATCATGAGCACTGCGAAGATCAACCACGAGGTGCGGCGCTGCGCGCTTCAGGCGATGTTCCAGTTCGATTTGAGCGGCACAGCGGAATCCGAACTCGTGCGGCGCTCGCTCGACGAAAGCGCCGGCACGCCCGACGACCACGCCCGCGGCTACGACCTGGCGACGCTCGCGTGGGAGTTTCGCCTGGAGGCCGACGCCGCGTTCCGTCCGCTCGCGAAGGAGTGGCCGACGCATCGGCAACCGCCGATCGATCGCAATCTGCTGCGGCTCGCGTACTACGAGATCTTCCACGGAAGCATGCCCGCAAAGATCGCGATCAACGAAGCGGTCGAACTTGCCAAGGAGTTCGGTAGCGAGAAGAGCCCGTCGTTCGTCAACGCCCTCCTCGACAGGCTCTGGAAGTCGCGGGCACCGAAGTCGACTGCGGCCAATCCGAGCGAAGCGAAGTCCGACGCAGCCAGCGATGCGAGCGGGAGCGCCTGACGCATGGGCCTCTTCAAGTCCGTCCTCGGCGCGCTGAAGAAAGGTCTCGCCAAGACGGCTGACGTGCTCGGCGCCGGATTGCGCAGCCTGCTGCGCGGTCGCCAGCTTTCCGAGGAATTGATCGATCAAATCGAGCAGCGCCTGATCGCCGCCGATGTCGGCGTGAAGGCGACCCGCGAGATCGTCGCGGCGCTCCGAGCCGACTTTCGCGCGGGCAAGATCGCGAAGGGCGACGACGCGCTGGAATTCCTGAAGTCGCAGTTGAAAAGCCGTTGGTCGGTCGAAGAGCGGCGCATCGCGACGAGCGCCACCAGGCCGACGGTGATCCTCGTCGTCGGCGTGAACGGCGCCGGCAAGACGACGAGCGTCGCGAAGATCGCGAAGAGCCTTCAGGACGAAGGGCGCACGGTGCTGCTCGGCGCGGCGGACACGTTTCGCGCCGGGGCCGTGGCGCAGCTCACCATCTGGGCCGATCGGCTAGGCATTCCGATCGTGAAGGGCGCGGCGAACGCTGATCCCGCGGCGGTCGCGTTCGACGCCTGCGACGCGGCGCTCGCCCGCGGCGTCGACGCGCTTCTGATCGACACCGCCGGTCGCCTGCACACGCAGGATCACCTCATGCGGCAGCTCACCAAGATCCGCTCGGTGGTGGCGAAGAAGATCCCCGGCGCGCCGCACGAGACGTTGCTCGTCCTCGACGCGACTAGCGGCCAGAACGCGATCGAGCAGGCCCGCATCTTCAAGGCCGCGGTCGAAATCACTGGCATCTTCCTGGCGAAGCTCGACGGTACCGCGAAGGGCGGCATCGTCGTGGCGATTCGCGATGCGCTCGACGTGCCGGTGAAGCTCGTGGGCGTGGGCGAGCGACCCGACGACGTGGAGCCATTCGATCCGGATCGCTTCGTCGAGGCGATGTTCGCGGAAGAGGCGTGAGGACGCGGCGCTCGCGTCGAATCGCCGGTTGAACGTGCTCGATCGCGCGGATCTACGCACGGATCGGGAGTCCCACTGGAACCGGACGCCCCTCGTGGGCTATAACGGGTCCGCCGCCCGACGCCCATATGGCTCTCGTCGCACGTCAGCTTGCCGGATCGCCCCGCCGCCGAACAGCGCGCGGCGGCTTCACGCTCGTCGAGATGATCGTCGTCATGGGCATCATCGTCGTCCTGATGAGCATCCTCATTCCGGCGGTCAAGAGCTTCCAAGCGGAAGCGCGCTCGGCGGTGTGCCTCAATCACCTGCGGCAGATCTTCGTCGCGATCGATTCGTACCGCGCGTTGCAGAAGGACATCCTGCCAATGTGCGAGTTCCTGCCGGTCGCGACCGACAACGGACCGCAAGGCGGATTGCCGCCGCTGCTCAAGGGCTATCTCGCGCCGGATGGCGATTGGTGGAAGTGCCCCGCCGACTTCGACGAGGCCGACTCGCTCTCGACGGGCACGAGCTACGTCTACCTGCCTGGCCTCATTCGCTACACGCCGCAGATCCAACTCGCGGTGCAGCAGGCGATGATCCCGTATCTCCTTGACCCGACGATGAGCCAAGCGATGAAGGACAAGATGCGGCGCGACACCGAGGCCCGGCTCGTGACCCGCTTTTACGAAGCAAATGCGGACAAGTTCGCGATCCTCGCCGACAGCCAGGATCGCCACAACTACGGCGACCGCGACCCGCGCAACGGCGTGTATCTCGACGGCAGCGCGCGGATCATGGAAGTGGACGAAGTGACTGCGGAGAATTGAATCGCGACGCGCGAGCGACTCTGACGAAGCCATGACCTCCTACGCCGACATCCGCGACCGTACCGACGAGTTCATCGCCGAACATCGCAAGCAGTTGCTCTCGGCGCTCGGCGCGCTTCTCGTCGCCGCGGCGCTGTGGGCTGCGGGCTACTGGTGGTTCGTGGTGCGCTGGAAGCCGCCGCCGTCGATCTTCGATTCGCCGGTGAACGACGTGCTCGGTTACCTCGCGATGGACGACTTCAGCCAGATGCCGCTGAAGGATCGCGTGCGATTCATGATGGAGTTCGCCGATCGCTTCCGCGGCCTGTCGCAGAGCGAGTCCGCGATGATGGCGGGTTTCCTTGCGGGCCTCACCGGGCCGACGCGCGAACAGATCACGCAGAACGCGCGCTTGCTGGCGAAGGACATTCTTGCGGAAGGCGCCGCCAAGTACGTGAACCTGCCCGAGTCGGAACGCGCCAAGTTCCTGGACGAGTGGCTGATCGAATGGATGAAGACGGGCGAACGCATCGCGACCGGCAAGACGAGCGACGAAAACGACGGCGAGCGCCTGAAGAAGCTGAAGGACGACGCGAAGAAGGATGTCTCGCGGCAGCGCGATCCGAATCGGATTCCGTCGCTGACCGACAAGAGCGCGTCGCGCTTCCTCGACTTCTGGTCGAGCGACGTCGAGAAGACCGCGAGCCCGAAGGAGCAGGGGCAGATCACCCGCTTCATGGAAGACCTGCGCAAGCACGTGACGAAGTGACGCGACGGTGCGGTCGGTGCCGCCTCTTTCAACACGGCGGCGAGGAGGACGCGGAGGGCACACGGAGTACGCGGATGGCCGGCCGCGCGGTGTCAAGTTCTCCTCGACGTGTGCGAGCAGGCCGAAGCGATGACGGTGGGGGGCGCGTTGACGCGCGACGAAGTGAACCACTGCGTCAGCTCCGGGTGCCCTCCGTGCCTCCGTCCCTCCGTGAGAGACGAATCGCTTGGGGCGGGCTACAGCACGCGCTCGGCGCGAGGGTAGCTTCCGAGCACGCGGAGTTCGACGCAGTGCGACCTGGCCTCGGCGAGCGCTCGCTTCATCGACGCGTCGTCCTCGTGGGCGTCGCAGTCGATGAAGAAGAGGTACTGCCAGTTCTCGCGACGGCTCGGCCGCTTCTCGATGTGCGAGAGGTTGATGCTCGCGTCGCGGAACGCGGCCAGCACGTCGACGAGCGCGCCCGGGCGGTGCGCCGTCGTGAACATGACCGTCGTCTTGTCGTTGCCCGACGGCTTCGCGCTCGCCCGCGAAAGCACGAGGAATCGCGTGACGTTGCCCGGCTTGTCCTCGATGCGCTCGAACAGGATGCGCACGCCGTAGAGCTCGCCCGCGAGCGCCGAGCCGACGGCGGCCGTGCCCGGCGTGCGGGCTGCATCCTGCACCGCGGTGGAGGTGCTCGCGACCGGGACCTGCTCGACGTCGGGGAAGTGGCGCGAGAGCCAGTGACGGCATTGCGAGAGCGCTTCGGCCTTTGACGCGATCAGCCGCACCTCGTTCGGAGCGCAGTTGGCCATGAGCGCCTGGCTCACGCCGACGAGCGCCTCGGCGCACACGTGCACGGCGTGCGTCTGGAACGCGTCGAGCGTCTCGGTCACCGAGCCGCCGATCGAGTTCTCGTACGGCACGAGTCCGTGATCGACGCGGCCCGCCGCGACCTCTTCGAACACGTGTTCAATGTCGTGCAGGTCGAGCAGCTCGACGCTCGATCCGAAGTGGCGGATCGCCGCGAGGTGGCTGAACGAGCCCGCGGGGCCGAGGTATCCGATGCGTGGTGGCGTCTCGAGCACGAAGCTGCCGGACATGATCTCGCGAAAGACGGCCTCGATGGTGCGCGACGAAAGCGGACCGGTGTTGCGCGAGACGGCCCGTTCGATCACCTCGCGCTCGCGATGCGGCACGTAGACCGAAACGCCCGTCGAGCGCTTCGCCGCGCCGACTTCCTGCACGATGCGGGCGCGGTCGGCGATGAGCCCGACCAGCTTGGCGTCGATCTGATCGATGATCGCTCGGAGTTCCTCGAGGGATCGCGGTTGCTCGGTGGTCATGTGCGGCGGTCGCTCTTTCGGCTCGCTTGATGGCGGTATCGTCTCCGCGGCTCGACACGAACGCTCGCGCCGCGGATACTCGCACGGGAGATCATGAGGCAAATCGATCGATTCGTGTCGGCCGCGTCGCTTCCCGTCGGGCGGCTCCTGGAACTCGCAGGGCTCAAGGGCGCGCTCCTCATGGAAGCCGCGGCCGAAATCGAGTGCCGCGCGCTGAACGCGCATCGTGAGATCGGCATCGTGCTGCCCGAGCTTGAGCGAGGTCTCGGCGCGGCGAATGTCTCCACCGGCGACGGCGCGTCGTCGCCTGCCGATTGGCTCGTCGGGCTCCTGGCCGACAGCGTCGTGAATGCCATCGCCCCGCGCACGAAGAAGAAGCGGACCTCGCCGCGCGAGTCGCTCGCGGCATCGTTGCGCCCGTCGCGCACGCTGGCATCGACGCTCTCGCTCTTGCGCGAGCTCTGCCGTTCGGACGGCGCGCGGGTCACCGAGGCGCTCGCCGCGCCCGGCGCCTCGTATTTCCTGGTGCACGCGCCGATCGACCTCGAGTACGCGCTGCAGCGACCGGCCCGCGTGCCGTTCGTCGACAACCTGCAGCGGGCCCGCGAGATCATGCGGATGACCGGCGGCCGCGTGCTGCCGCTCGTGCCGTTCGATCCGCGCCGGCCCGGCGCGCTGGCGTACGTGCGCGAGGCGATGAGCCGCGGGTTCGCGGGCGTCGCGTTCGAGCCGCGCGGGGGCGTGCGGGTAATCGGCAACGCGGGCGGTGCCGAGCGACGGTCGATCGAACGCGCGCTCATCGATCTGTACTCGTACTGCACGGAGAGCGACGTACCGCTGTATATCCCCGCCGAGTCGCCGCTCGATGAAGCGGCCGATCCGCGGGTGCGGCTGCGCGACATCAAGAAGGTGTTAGCCACGCGGCGATTCGCGCGATTGCGGCTGTGCATCGGCGGCGTCGGCTCGCTCGACGGCTGGGGCGGCGCGAAACGCAATGACCGCGCGGCGTTCGCCCGCAGCGCCGCCGGCATGGCCGTCGGACTCGCCGAGTCGTATCCCAACGTCTTCTGCGACGTCGGGGCAGCGTGGCCCGACGGCACGTGCAATCCGACGCACATCGCGGAACGCGTCGCCGACGCGGCCCGCCGCCGCCGCGCCATCGAGGGCAAGCTCATCGGCTTCGAACAGCCGACTGGCGTCGTCGAGTGGCTGCAGTTGCCGCTGCGGGCCGAGTCGCCGTCGGGCTGGAGCGCGGACGAAGTCGAGACGCTGCGCTCGTCGATGGAACGGGCGGCACCGTCGATGGCGACGCGCACCTTGGCCGTCGAGCCGACGTCGATGCGCTACGACTGCCTCGTGCTCGGCGCGGGTATCAGCGGCATGACGACCGCGCGAAATCTCTGCGGCTGGCGCCGCGCCGACGGCACGTCGCCGTCGGTGCTCGTCCTCGAAGGCTCGCAGCGCGTCGGCGGCCGCATGCACACGCTGCGCGGCGCGGGCCTGCCGATCCCGGTCGAAATGGGCGCGGAGCTGATCCATCGCCCCGAAGGCGACCAGAACTCGGGCCACTTCCGGCTGTGGGACGAGGTGCACCGCTACGGGATCGAGACGCGGCCGATCGACAAGCTCTCGGCGAACTACGTGTTTCTTCGGCAGTGGACCAGCAATCCGTCGGGTCAGCGGCTGCGCGGCGCGATGGGCACGTGCCTCGACCTCGACGTCGGCTACGCGAAGCGGGTGCTCGAAGCCGCGATGCGGCACCGCGGCGGCGTCGATCGCTCGGCGCGCGACCTGCGCGACGCGCTCCTCGCCGACTTCAACGCGAAGCGGGCCAACGCCGAGGACATGGCCGACTACCTCATGACCGGCACGGTCCCCGGCGATCTCTCCGATCTCAGCGTCGCGGGGCTCGCGAGCGATCGCGTGAAGGAGCAGGAGTTCTCCGCCGAGGAGTACCACGTCGCGCAGGGCTACGACCTCGTGCCGCGCATGATCGGCCAAGGCGTGCCGGTCGAGTTCGGCGCGGTCGTGCGCCGCGTCGAGTGGTGGAACGTCGCCGGCGATTCCGGCGTTCGCGTGTTCACCGACGACGGCCGCACGTTCGAAGCCCGCACCGCGGTGTGCACGTTCTCGATCGGCGTGCTGCGACACGGCGACGTCGAGTTCGCTCGCGTCGCGCCGGACGCGCCGTTCGAAGGGCTGCCCGCATCGAAGCGCGAGGCGATCGAGCACATCGGCTTCGGTGCCGAGAGCAAGCTCATCATGCAGTTCAAGAAGCGCTTCTGGCCCGACGACTTCGCGATTCTCTCGAGCCCCGGGCGCGGCATGCGGGCCGGACGCAGTTTCTTCAATCCGTCGTACCGCGCGCCCGGATCGCCTGCGATTCTCACGGCGTTCCTTACGCGCTCGACGGCGGAGGCCTTCGACGCGCTCGTTCGCGAGCCGGAACGATGGAAGGGCGACGGCCGAGCCGAGGACGCGATCGAGGCGTTCATCCGCGACAACGTGTTGGCCGACCTCGCGGAGTGCCTCGAGCTTCGCGCGGCGCAGCGACCCAAGCTCGACGACGTGATCTACTGGCACTGCCGATGCTGGGGCAACGATCCGCTGGTGCGCGGCGGCACGTCGTACCTGCGGTTCGTTCCGGGCACCTCGGCCGACGCGATGTATCGCGTGCGGGCCGCGCTCGCCGATCCGACCGACACGTTGCCGATCTTCTGGGCCGGCGAAGCCGCGGCGGTCGGCACGAATCCGTGGTCGGTGCACGGAGCGCACATGAGCGGCATCGCCGCGGGTCTCGCCGTCGCGGGATTCCTGGCTTCGTGACGCCGCATGGGAACGTCGCGCGCGAGACCTGAGCTTCCCGTCCTCGGCATTCGCGACGAGATCCTCGCGACCGTCGCGGCGCACGATCGCTTCGTGCTCACGGCGCCAACCGGCAGCGGCAAGACGACGCAGGTGCCGCAAATCCTCGCGTCGAGCGAGCACGTACGCGGGCAGATCATCGTGCTGGAGCCGCGACGGCTGGCCGCGCGCATGACGGCGCGGCGCGTCGCGTTCGAGATGGGATCGGAAGTCGGCGCGATCGTCGGGTACCAGACGCGCTTCGAGTCGAAGGTCTCCGCGACGACGCGCATCCGCTTCGTGACCGAAGGCGTGTTCCTGCGGCTGTTGCAGGAAAACCCGGAGCTGCGCGGCGTCGGCGCGGTGATCCTCGACGAGTTCCATGAGCGATCGATCGACGCGGACCTGGCGCTCGGACTCCTGAAGCGGCTCCAATCGCGTCGCGGTGCGGCGCGCGACGGCGGGCTCAAGCTCGTCGTGATGAGCGCGACGCTCGACGCGTCCCGTGTGTCGGCGTACCTCGGAAACTGTCCGACGCTGCACGCATCGGGCCGGCTCTATCCGGTGAGCGTCGCGTATCTCGATCGTCCGCCGACGGCGCCGGCATGGGACGTCGCGGCGAGCGCGCTCGAGACGGTGCTTGAGCGCGAGTCGGAAGGCGACGTGCTCGTCTTCATGCCTGGCGCGTACGAGATCGACCGCACGATCGGCGCATGCGAGGCGATCGCGCGGCGGCGCGGCGACGATCTCCTCATCGTTCCGCTGCACGGATCGTTGCCGCCGTCGGAACAGGATCGCGCAGTCGAGCCCGCGGACCGGCGCAAGGTGATCGTCGCGACGAACGTTGCGGAGACGTCGATCACGATCGAGGGCGTGCGCGCGGTGATCGACGGTGGCACTGCGCGAGTGCACCGCGTCGATCCGAAACGCGGACTCAACACGCTGCGCGTCGAGCCGATCGCCCGCGCGACGGCCGATCAGCGCGCCGGTCGCGCGGGTCGCGTCGCGCCGGGACGCTGCCTGCGCCTGTGGACCGAGAAGGACCATCATCAGCGCCCGGCGTATGAAGATGCGGAGATCGCCCGCGTCGATTTGAGCGACGCGACGCTGCGATTGAAGTCGCTCGGCGTCGCGTCGCACGCCGAGTTTCCGTGGTTCGAGCCGCCTTCGCCGGAAATGGTCGATCGCGCCGAGGCGTGCCTGCGGCTCCTGCACGCGACCGACGGCGGAGGGCGACTGACCGAGATCGGGCGCACGATGGCCCGCGTGCCGACCGAGCCGCGCCTCGCTCGGGTGCTCGTCGAAGGCGCGCGGCGTGGCTGTCCGACGCTCGCAGCGCGCCTCGCGGCGGTGGCGGCGGAGCGCGACTTCATCGTCGACGGGTCGGCGGGCGCGTTGCGCGACGCGCTGCGCGACGGCGACCCGGTGTCGGACGTCGTGGTGCGCGAGCGGCTGCTCGCGCTGTGGGAGGAAAACCGCGTGCGCCAGTTGCGGCAGCGCGTCGAGATCAACGCGGTCGCCGCCCGCGAGTGCTCGCAAGCCGCGGCGCAACTTGGGCGCTTCGCATCGCGCATCGCGGACGGCCGCGGCGACGCCGACCGCGAGCGCGACGCGGCCGAGGGCATCGCATGCTTGTTAGCCGGATTCCCCGATCACGTCGCATGGCGACCCGACGCGCAGCGACCGCACTGCCATGTGGAAGGACGACGGAAGGTAGTGCTCGACAAACAAAGCGTCGTCACCGCGGCGGGCTTCCTGCTCGCGCTCGAGATCCGCGAGACGGGCTTCGGCGACAACACGCTCGCGACGCTGTCGATGGTGAGCCCGGTCGCCGAGGACGCGCTGCGCGAACTCCTGCCGGAGCGCTTTTCGTCGGTCGTCGAGCTGCGCTGGAATGACGCGAGCAAGGCCGTCGACGCGATCGAGGAGGAACGATTTGGTTCGATCGCGTTCGCGAGCACCGCGCGACCTGCGAAGCCGTCGCCGCAGGTCGAGCAAGTGCTCGTCGACAAGATCAAGGACGGCACGATCACGCTCGAGCACTGGAATGAAGCGGTCGAGCAATGGATCGCGCGCGTGCGCTTCGTCGGCGAGCAATTCCCGGCCCGCGAGCTGATCGGCTACACCGACGATGAGCTCGACGTCATTCGCGCCGAGATCGTGTCGGGCTGCGTGCGGGCGAGCGAAGTGCGCGATCGACCGTGCATCGACGCGGTGCGCAACGCGCTGAGCTGGGACGACCAGGAGTTCGTGCGCCGCATGGCGCCGGAGCACGTGCAACTCAAGCGCGGCTTCCGCATGCGCGTCGAGTACGCGGCGGGTTCACCGCCGCGCGGGAGGGCGAAGATCCAGGACTTCTACGACGAAGCCGCCACACCGACGGTCGCGGGCGGGCGCGTTCCGCTCACGCTCGAGATCCTCGGGCCGAACTACCGGCCGTTGCAAGTCACGAGCGACCTCGCGAACTTCTGGCGCACGCTGTACCCCGAGCTGCGCAACGAACTGCGCAGGCGATATCCGAAGCACGAGTGGCGCTAGCGCGCAACGCATTCAGCGATGATGGATCGAGCATTCAACACGAAGACGCGGAGAACACGGAGGGCACGCGGAGCGATGCACCCCGCAGACGGCTGCGCGATGAGCGCAACGTTTTCCTCCGTGAGCCCTCCGGATCTCCGGACTCCGTGTTGAAATTTGAACGTCGCGCAGCGCGGACGCGCTCAGATCGCCGAGTCCATCGTCCCGTTGTCGGGCACCGCCGAGCGCCGGGGCAACACGCCGCGTCGCGTGCCCTCGCCCGATTCCTTTGCTTCGACGTCGGTGGGGAAGCGCGGCAAGTCGCCTCCGACCTTCAGCCGGCCGTGATACGTGTCGTGCATGATGCGCACCGCGTCGGCGACGTCGTCGACGACGTGGAAGAGCGAGAAGTCGGCCGGCGAAATCGTGTGGAAGCGCTCGTCGAGCGTCTGCTTGAACCAATCGATGAGCCCGCTCCAGAACTCGCGGCCGACCAGGACCACGGGGAACGGCGCGATCTTCAAGGTCTGCATGAGCGTGAGCGCTTCGAAGAACTCGTCCATCGTGCCGAAGCCGCCGGGGAAGATCACGAATCCGCGCGCGTACTTCACGAACATGACCTTGCGGATGAAGAAGTAGCGGAAGTCGAGTTCGATGTTCTGGTACGGATTCGGCTTCTGCTCCATCGGCAGCGCGATGTTCAGGCCGACGGACACGCCGCCCGCTTCGATCGCGCCCTTGTTCGCGGCCTCCATGATTCCGGGGCCACCGCCGGTGATGACGGCGAAGCCGTGTTCGGCGAGCCGCCGGCCACACTCGGTCGCCTTCGCGTAGTAGGGGTCGGTGGGGAGCGTGCGCGACGAACCGAAGACGCTGATGCCCGCGGGGATCCGGCTCATCGTGTCCACCGCGTCGACGAACTCGCTCATGATGCGCAGCGCGCGCCACGCCTCGTTGGCGACGGTCTGCTTTCGTTCATTCCGTGTCATTGCTGGTGAAGTGTTCGGATTGCGCGGTGAAAAGGTTGAGTCCGGTTGCTGGAAGAGGAGAAATCGGCGTCCGCGAGCGGGAGATCGCATTGTCGCGCAAGCCACTGGTGCGACTGGGTTTGCGCTTCGAGATTTGAACGATCTTTCGCTCGTCGCTAGACTGCGACCCCTATGGCCAAGCAGCCCGCGCCGCGCTCCAAGAGCGCGTCCACCAGCCCCGCTTCCACCCCGTCGACCCGCTCTTCCAAGGCGAACGTCGACATTCCCAACTACAGCGCGGCGGTGCGGTGGCTGCTTGAGCGTACGGACTTCGAGCGGATCCGCGTCGTCAAGTACGGCGACGAAACGTTCAAGCTCGACCGCATGCGGACGCTCCTCGACAAGCTCGGGAATCCTCACGAGCAATTCCGGAGCGTCCACGTCGCGGGCACCAACGGCAAGGGGTCCACCACGGCGATGCTGGCGGCGATGCTGCAGGCCTGCGGCTACACCGTCGGCCACTACACCAGCCCGCACCTGGTCGAGCTGCGCGAGCGCGTCCAGATCAACGGCGCGATGATCGACAAGAACGAGTTCACCGAGTATTTGCGCCTTGTGGCGTCGGCCGCGGCGAAACTCGACTCCGAGCCCACGTTCTTCGAGGTCATCACCGCCGTCGCATTCAAGCACTTCGCGGAGCAGGCGGTCGACATCGCGGTGATCGAGGTCGGGCTCGGCGGTCGGCTCGACTCCACGAACGTCATTCGGCCCGAAGCGGCGATCATCACGTCGATCGACTTCGACCACACGAAGTTGCTGGGCAACACGCTTCCGCAGATCGCCCGCGAGAAGGCGGGCATCTTCAAGAAGGACGTGCCCGCGATCATCTTCGAGAGCGAGCCCGCGGTGGAGAAGGCGATCGCGGAGGTCGCGGAGAACGTCGGCGCGCCGCTGCGCATCGTGAACAAGGACATCGAGTTCTCGAGCCGCTTCTGCTCGACCGACGACCTCGGCCCGCACACTCGCGTGTGCCTGTACTCGAAGACCTCGCGTCTCGAACACCTTCCCGTGCCGCTCCCCGGCGAGCATCAGGCCAGCAACTGCGGCCTCGCGCTCGCGGCCATCGATCACCTGAAGACCGTCGGCTTCGACTGCCCCGAGGACAAGGTCACCGCGGGCCTCGCGAAGACGAAGATCCCGGGCCGCATGCAGCTCGTGTGGGATCGCCCGCGCATCCTCGTCGACGGCGCGCACAATCCCGCGGCGACCGGCGCGCTGATGCGGTGCGTCGGCGCGCACGTGCCGTACGACTCGATGGTCTGCGTCTTCGGGTGCTGCGCCGACAAGGACGTGCCGACGATGCTCGATCGCGTCAACCTCGGCGCCGACAAGGTCATCTTCACCCGCGCGCAGTCGAACGCCCGCGCCGCCGATCCGGACGAGCTCCAGCGGCTCTTCGCGGAGCGCAGCGGCAAGATGAGCCAGATCGCGCGCACGCTCCCCGAGGCGCTCGAACTCGCGACGCGAGCCGTGAGCCGCGAGGACCTCGTCTGCGTGACCGGCTCGTTCTACCTCGTCGGTGAGGCCATCAAGCACCTCGCGCAGCTCGATCGCGAGAAGGGCGGCAAGGTGCCTGCGGTGATCCCGAAGAGCTGAACGGCCGCACCGCACCTTCGATCGTTCGGTCTTCGCGACGGACTCCACGAGCCGTCGCTGTGCGCTTTCACGTGCCTCTCCCGTACCATCTCGACCCGAATCGAGCAGAACGCCATGTCCGACACCACCACGACGACCACCGAGACGCCGCATCGCTACACCGCCCAACTGGCGGGCGCGATCGAGCTTCGATGGCAGGAGCGGTGGGAAGCGCAGGGCGCGTACCGCCAGGCGAATCCCGGTGAGCCTGGCTTCGACGCGTCGAAGCCGAAGTTCTACTGCCTCGACATGTTCCCGTATCCGTCGGGCGCGGGCCTGCACGTCGGACACCCCGAGGGCTACACGGCGACCGACATCGTGTGTCGCTACAAGCGGATGCAGGGACACAACGTGCTGCATCCGATGGGCTGGGACGCGTTCGGCCTGCCCGCCGAGCAGTACGCGGTGCAGACCGGCGTGCATCCGGCGCTGACCACGCGCAAGGCGATCGACAACTTCCGTCGGCAGCTCAAGCGATTCGGATTCTCGTACGACTGGTCGCGCGAGTTCGCGACGATCGATCCCGAATACTACCGCTGGACCCAGTGGATCTGGCTGCAGGCGTACCACGCCTGGTTCGACCCGACGCAGCGGAAGGCGCGGCCGATTGCCGAACTGATCGCGCGACTGGAGCGCGCCGACGCGCTCGTGGAGATCGACGGCGCGGAGATCCGTTGGTCGAAGTGCACGCCGCCGCAGCGGCAGCGCTATCTCGATTGCTATCGGTTGGCCTACATCGGCGAGCAGACCGTCAACTGGTGTCCGAAGCTCGGCACGGTGCTGGCGAACGAGGAAGTCATCGACGGGCGCAGCGAGCGCGGCGGTTACCCCGTCTATCGATTGCCGCTGCGCCAGTGGATGTTCCGCATCACGGCGTTTGCCGAGCGGCTGCTCGCCGATCTCTCGCTGGTCGATTGGCCCGAGTCGACGCGCACGATGCAGATCGAGTGGATCGGTCGCAGCGAAGGCGCCGAGGTGCGCTTCGAGATTCTGCGCTCGAAGAGCGATCAGGCGTGCGGCGCGACGCGCATGCGCGTGAAGCTCGGCGATCTCGCCGCGGCGTTCGCCAGCCCGACGGCGGGACTGCTGCAGCGCATCGAAGAGCGTTGCCGCGCGACGCCGGGGCTCGAGGTCGAGATCTCGATGGCGGGCACGCTGCTCAGCTCGAAGCACCTGAGCGAGATCCTCACGCTGCAGGGTCGCATTCGCGGCCTCGGCGCGTCGGTGTTCGTTGCCGACGCCGACGAGCATCAGCGCGGCGTCTTCCGCGTGAGCAAGCTCGAGCGCCTGCTGCGCGTCGAGAAGCCGGACGAGTCGCTGCTCGTCTTCACCACGCGGCCGGACACGCTGTTCGGCGCGACGTACATGGTCGTGGCGCCGGAGCATCCGCTGGTCACTCGCGCGATGAACGATCCGGCGCCGGAGACGAGCGTCGAGGACCTGCGGTCGTACGTCGAGCTGGTGAAGAATCGCGCTGACGTCGATCGCATGGCCGAGTCGAAGTCGAAGACCGGCGTGTTCACCGGCTACTACGCGCTCAATCCGGCGACGAACGAGGCGATCCCGATCTGGACCAGCGACTACGTGCTCATGGGCTACGGCACCGGCGCGATCATGTCGGTGCCCGCGCACGACGAGCGCGACTTCGACTTCGCGCGGGTTTTCGGCCTGCCGATCCGCCAGGTCGTCGACTTGCCCGGCGCGCCGTGGACCGGCGATCGCGCCACGAGCGGCGACGGCGTCGGCATCTTCTCGCACAACGACGAAGTGTCGCTCGACGGCCTGCCGACGCCGCAGGCGAAGGCGACGATGATCGCCTGGCTCGAATCGCGCGGCCTGGGCCGACAGCGCGTGAACTACAAGCTGCGCGATTGGCTGTTCAGCCGCCAGCGCTACTGGGGCGAGCCGTTCCCCGTCGTGTTCGACGAGCAGGGCATGCACCATCCGGTGAGCGAGATCGCGCTGCCCGTGCGCTTGCCCGACCTCGACGATTACGCGCCGATCGAGAGCGAGACGCCCGTGCCTCCGCTGGGCAAGGTCGTGAAGTGGGTCGACACGACGGCCGGCGCCGCGGGCGTCGCCGATTCGGACTTGCCGCCCACGGCGCGCGTTCGCCGCGAGACCAACACGATGCCCGGATGGGCCGGATCGTGCTGGTACTACCTGCGCTATTGCTCGCCCAACGCGAAGCAACGGTTCGTGTCGAAGGAGGCCGAGTCGTATTGGATGGGCGGGCGCGGCGTCGACCTGTACGTCGGCGGTTCCGAGCACGCGGTGCTGCACCTCTTGTATGCCCGATTCTGGCACAAGGTGCTCTTCGACCTCGGTCACGTCGGCACGCCCGAGCCGTTCGGCAAGTTGTTCCACCAGGGACTGATCACGAGCTTCGCGTATCAGCGATCGGACAAGTCGCTGGTGGCGACCGATCTCGTCGAGGAAGTGTCCGAGGGCGTCTTCATCGAGCGCTCGACGCGCGAGCCGGTGTCGCAAGTCACGGCGAAGATGAGCAAGAGCCTGAAGAACGTCGTGAACCCGGATGACATCATTGCGGAGTACGGCGCGGACACGTTCCGCCTGTACGAGATGTACCTGGGGCCGCTCGAGGCATCGAAGCCGTGGAACACCCGCGACATCGTGGGCGTGTTCCGCTTCCTGCAGCGGGCGTGGCGACTGGCGGTCGACGAGCGCACCGGCGATGTGCTGACCGCGGCGCAGCCCGACGCGTCGATCGAGCGACTGCTGCACCGCGTCACCCACAAGGTCGGCGCGGACATCGAACGGCTCGCGCTGAACACGGCGATCGCCGCGCTCATCGAACTCGTCAACGCGGCGACGCGCCCGACGTCGATGGCCGACCCGTCGCTCGGCGGAATGACGCGCGATCAACTCGACCGGTTCGTGCGCGTGCTCGCGCCGTTCGCGCCGCACATGGCTGAGGAGCTGTGGCACCGTCTGGGACACGCGACCAGCGTGACCGTGGCGCCGTGGCCGACGGTCGATGCGGCGATGCTCGTCGATGACGAGCTCGAGTTGCCGGTGCAGATCCAGGGCAAGGTGAGGGCACGCATCAAGGTGCCGACGAACGCGACCGCCGCGGACGTCGAGACCCGCGTGCTCGCCGACGCCGAGGTGCAGCGCGCGGTCGCCGGTCGTCCGGTGAAGAAGGTCATCGTCGTGCCCGGGCGGCTCGTGAACCTCGTCGTGGGTTGAGCCCCGCGCGGGGAACTGCGCGTCGAGGAGGCGCTGGAACCGTGTCGAACGAACCGGTCGTGTCCCATCCGATCGCGCTCGAGTGGCTCGCGCCGACGTGTGAGCTCGCGATCGTGCGCCTCGATCCCCGGGCTCCCGAGCCGCGCTGGCTCGACGGGTGGAGCTTCGTGAGCGTCACGCGCACGGACCGCGAACTCTCGATCATTGCGCCCATCGACGCCGTGCCCGCAGGCGTGCGCCGCGAGGGGCCGTATGTCGCGGCTCGCGTGCGCGGCGAGTTGCCGTGCACGCTTGTCGGCGTGTTCACGCGCATCCTCGGGCCGCTCGCCGCGGCGGGCATACCGATCCTGGCGCTCTCGACCTTCGAGACCGACTACGTGCTCGTGCGAAGCGCGGATCGCGAGCGCGCCGAGGCAGCGTGGCGCGGCGCGGGCATCGAGTGTCGCTGACGCGCGACCGCGTCACGATCGCGCGACCTCGTCGCCGAGGGTCGTCGGCCGTATGCGCCATCGCTCGACGAAACTGCCGTCCTTGCGAATGAGCTTCAATCGCCACAAGAGGGCCATCGCTCTGGCGGTGCATTCGTCGCGCGCGAACGTGCGCTCGGTGAGCCCGTCGCTCGACGCGGCTTGCACCAGGAGCTCGGCGGCGCGGGTGACCACCGTCGAGTCGGCGGCGGGCGCGTCGCGCATCGCCATGAGCCCTTCGATGACGAGCTTCGGGCCAGTGGCGACGACGGCCGCGATCGACGTCGCGGATATCGCCGAACCTGGATCCGACGTCTCGAGTTCACCGCGATCGATGCGGGCCGGAGGTGGATCGACGTATCGATCGTACGGCTTGCCCAGCGGCGGAACCGGCGCCTCGAACGGCTGAAGGTGGCGCCACGCGATGACCGTTCCGATCAGCACCCAGGCGCCGCCCACCGACAACAGAACCGGCGAGAACGCGCCTGCGAGGCCCACCTGCCTGTGGGTGAATTGCCGCAGCAAGGCCCAGCACACGAACCACAGTCCGAGGTAGATCAGCGGAATCAGCACGGTGCCGATCGCGACCGATGCCCACGCTTCCGCGTGCGCGCGGCGATGCCATCGCCGCGCGTGCAGTTCGATCTCTCGCGCGACGCTCTCGACGACGAACTCGCGCTCCGATTCGCAGCCGCGCCGACCCCGCATGTCGCGATGATACGCCGTGTCGAATGCCTCGCCCGCGCCGCGCACGCACCGCCGCCGCGCGTCATACTCCACGTCAGCCATGAACGGTTCTCGAATCTACAACGACGACGGCGATCTCCTCATGCAGGTCGCCAAGGGCATGCAGAAGATCCTCATCGTGCCGTCGGGTGATCCGCGCGCGGTGCAACTCGATCGTCGCATCCGAATCCTCTGGGGGCAGCACTTCCTCGACGACGTCGTGCGCTCCCGCTATCGCACGGTGATCTGCGGCGTGAACGACGAGGACAACTCGCACGGCATGCTCGCGGAGATCCTGCGCCTTGTGCCGACGTCGCAGTGGTCGCTCTCGTCGGTGACTTCGTACGCCAAGACGTTCCGCACCGCGGTTGCACTGCACGCGAAGGAAGATCGCGAGCCGTATGTGCTCAAGTTCGATCTTGATCGAATTCTCGTGCTGGGCCTGCTGCGCCCGGCTGATCGCGATCACTTCACGCTCGAGGACATCTACCGCGGCTTCCGCACCGTGGCGAAGATGCTCGAAGGCCGCATGGATCGCCAGCCCGCGGCGAGCGTGTCGTTCCTCGGCGCGAAGTCGAACCGGCTCGTCGACCATCGCGGAAACGAGCCGTCGCTCGAAGGCGTGCTCAAGGCGATGCACGCCGCCGGCTTCGAGGGAGACGTCTATCCCGCGGTGCAGATGTGGGAGAACGCGTCGGTCGGCGTGTTCGCGACCTACCCGTTCCCCGAGAGCCTCGACCGCATGCGTCAGGGCTCGTCGTGATTCGCGTGGAGACGCCTGCGTGACGAAGCCGCGCGAAAAGCTGTTGAAGGCACGCCTGCACGATCGCATCGACGACATCGATGCGCTCGTCGAGTACGTCGACATGTCGCTCGAGCTTGATCGCGCGGCGGAAGCGGACAAGTGGATCACGAAGGCGGAGCGGGCGCTGCCCGAAGAGCCGCGGGTCTGCCTGCTGCGGGCACGCCTTCTCATGTGCCAGGGGCGGACGGTCGAATCGCTTGCGGCGCTCGATCGCGCCGAGAGCCTCGGCCTCGATCGCGCGGAGTGCGAGCTCACGCGGGCCGTGGCGGTGCTCGCGGCCGACGATCACACCACCGCGATTCGCTGCTGCGAGTCGGCGCTCGCGTTGCGACCGGACTGGGGCAAGGCCCGGTCCGTGCTCGGCGCGGCGCTCCTCGCGGCGGAGCGACTCGACGACGCCCGCGAGTGCTTCGAGGAAGTGTTGCGTGCCGACCCCGACAACCTCGATGCGCGGCTCGGGTGCGCCGACGCCTATCTCGAACTCGGGCGATTCGACCGCGCGCGATTCGCGTACGAGCAGGTTCGCCGCGCCGATCCCGATGACGAGGACGCGGCGGTCGGCGTCGCCAGTGCGCTCTTCGAGAGCGGCCGCGCGGAAGAGGCGATGCAGACGCTCGAGGACGCGACGACCGAACACCCACGCTGGATCGTCGCGCTCCGGGCGCTGATGGACATCTACCGCACCCAGGCGCACGTCGACGACTCGGTCGAGATCGGGAAGCGCATCCTGCGGATCGAGGACTCGGCCGCGTTGCGCATCGAGCTCGCGGCGCTGCTTCTCTCGCAGGGCCGCCACGATGACGCGCTCGAGCACGCGCGACGCGCGCTGGCGATCGACGACGGCGCGTTCGATGCGCGACTGCTCATCGCCACGGTCGCGATGGACCGCGGCCGCTGGGCCGACGCCGAGGCGCAGATCGAACACTCGATGCGGATCTCGGGCGGGCACCCGAACGTGCTCGTCGCACGCGGCGACCTGCGCCTCCGCCAGCAGCGCTTCGAGGAGGCGATCGCCGACCTTCAGCGGGCCACCGCCGAAGCGCCCGATGACGCGATCGCGTGGAAACTCCTCGGCGCGGCGCGACTCGCGACCGACAATGTCGTCGATGGGCTCGCGGCGCTCGATAGGTCGATCGAGCTCGAGCCGTTCGATCCCGAGTCGCGTCGCCTTCGCGGCGTCGGCTTCGTCGTTCGCGAGGACTATGCCGCGGTCGAGCGCGAGATCCAGGAGCTCGAGCCGCTCTCGCCGAAGGAAGCCGAGCGCTTGCGCGACCTCGTGGTCTCGGTGCGACGGGCGCGATCGACGTCCAACGATTAACGTTGCGTCAGGACAAGAGCCACAGCGCGAGGCGGAACGCCACGCCCATCAGCGCGAGCGTGAGCGCGAGCGCGACGACGTAGGTCACGACCGTGACGAGCGCGGCGAGCAGCGGAGATCGGAACACCCTGCGCGATCGGTCGCCGCGGATCTCGTTCGCGACCAGGAGCGGCGGCGTCGCCAAGAGGAACACCGCGGTGGCGATGGGCGCCGCGCGGGCGACCGGTTCGCTCAGCCACGTCGGCGCGAGAGCGGCGAGCGCGAATGCCGACGCCGACCATGCGACCATTAGGACCACGAACGCCACGCAGCAGCTCGCGACGGAGGCGTCGGCGGCGACGGCAACGCCAGGACGCAACGACGCCGGCGTGCGTTCCCAGCGCATGACGAGCGGGATCGACCAGAATCGCACTGCAAGAAAGGCGAGCCCCGGACCGCAGCTCAGCCACGCGATCAGCGCCGCGAGATACGGCGACCACACGAGATCCCGCGTGCGAACCCGCGATCGCGGCACCACTTCGCCGTGGCTCGACAGGTGGAGTGACTGGTGCGCGACGAACGGGCTGCGTCGGCCCGCGGCGTCGGGGTGTACGAGGATCGCGAGCGGCAGCTCCGTTGTCGTCCACGCGGTCACCAGGCCCGTCGCCGCGCCGCCGCCGGCCATCGGCCCGGCATCCGCGAGCGCGACGACGTGTCCGCCCGCGGTGAAGAAGCACGCGAGCGCGACCGACGTCGCGACGACGCTGGCGATGAGCTGTCCGCGCGCGTGCAGCGCGAATCTGGCGGGCAGGAGCGACCACCATCCGATCGGCGGAGCGCCGACGCGCAGGACTCGCGCGATGCGCCTGAGCGGCGAGGCGAAATGGGAGATCGCGCGAGCTTGAGCACTTTCGTCAGGGCGCGCGCCGCACTCGGGACATGGGCCGGCGGCGTCGTAGGCCCGCCGGTCGTAGCCGCATGCGAGGCAGAAGTCCTGAGCGATTTTCTCGCCGGCGTCGGTCACCATTGCATCGATCATCGCCTCCCTGATGCCAATTCGTACCTTTTCGCGGCCACGGGTTTTTAGCGCCTCAGATCGGATCTACATTCTGCTTCGGCACGTACTCAAGGTGAAAACCGCATGCTGCCGCAGTTCGACCAGCGTCCGGTCGAATCGACGGCCTCGCGTGCGATTGACGCTGAAGGGTGGCTCGGATGACCTCTTCCAGCGATCAGACACCACGGGAGCGATTTCCGAATCCTCCGGGGACGGGTTGGCCGTTCGAGTCGTCGGCAGGCGAGGGTCCTTCGCCGCGCCCCGGTGACGGACACGACCGACCGACGCCTCACGCCGCTGCGGCGGACATCGATCGAACGTGGGCCCTGCCGCAACCGTTTCCGACGTCGCTGGTCGGTATCTGGCCGGGTCGCGATCTGCCCTCGGCCGAGCGCGTCATCGACCTGTTCACGCGATTCGTCGGCGCGCCCGTCGCGGTCATCGAGGAGATCGCGCCGGAAGACGACGCCATCGAATGGAATCGCGTGATCGCGGTGCCTGGATTGCCGTCGCCAGTCATCGTCTGGACCGAGCGGGCTCGCGCGATGGGGCCCGACGACTTGCCCGATCCGTCGCTGGCGAACGCCTGCTGGGTGGTCGGCTGCGAAACGCTTCTCTCCGAGCAGACGCCGCTCGACGACTTCATCGCGCTCATGCGCCTGCTTGCGGGCAGCATCGATCAGATGCCGGCCGTGCTCGACTCGATGACGCGGCAGTGGTTCCTGCGCGGCGAGATCGAGTCGCAGTTCCTGGCGGACGAGCCGCTCGCGACCGAGGACGTGCTGTGGCGCGTGCACGCGATCGGCCGCGCCGAAGAGCTGGAGGACGAAGACCACGTCTGGCTGTACACGGTTGGCTTGTGGCGATGCGGCAAGCCGGAGCTCGAGATCCTCGAACTTCCGGGCAAGCACGTGCAGAGCGGCATCACGCTGCTCAACGGCATCGCCGCGCTGGCCATCGCCGCGCCGTTGCCGCGGCCGGGCGTCGTCGCCGCGATCGGCGAGAATCTGCGCGTCACGTTCCGTCCGTGGCAGGAGGTCGCCGAGTTCGTCGACGTGCGCAGCGTCGGATCGACCACCGATCGGCGCATCGCCGACGAACCCGGCGCGCTGAATCCGCTCATGGGCGTGCGGGCGGCGGTGTGCGATCCGGAGCCGCGCGGTTCGTTCCGTCGGATCTGGTCCTGGCCCGAGCGGGCGATCAGGCTGCTCGAAGAAGGACGCGGGGCGATCTATCTCTCCGACCGTTCGACGCTGCAGTTGGCGCGGCGCGCCCGATCGACGTGGAACGACTTCGCGCGAGCGTTCTCGAGCGTGCGATCGATCATCGACGAGCGCCTCACGACGGAACGACCCGTGAGTCCGCCGAGCGAGGATCGCCCCGCGTTCCTCGTCAAGGCCGCGTTCGAGCACTCGACCGATCCCGAGCGCGGCCGCGAGCACCTGTGGTTCGAGATTCGCCGCGTCGAACGTGATGCAGTCGAAGGCGAGCTGCTGAACGCGCCGCAGGTCGCGACCTATCTGCGGCAAGGCGACGCGGTGCGAATCGATTTGGCGCGAGTCTCGGACTGGCGCGTGATCCTGCCCGGCGGCGGCTACGGGCCGTCGGGTACCCAGGCGCTCCGCGAGGCGATCGCCGAGTTCCAGCGCGGACAACGATGACCGAACTCGCCGGTCCGCCCGCGGCGCGAGGGAAGCCCGAGGCTCCGACGTATTCTGTGCGCATGCACGACGGCGACCCGGCAGCCCATGACGATCCCGGCCCGCTCGTGACGGTGTACGAGGCCGAACACGAGTTCGAGGCGCACACCGTCGCGGCCGTGCTCGCCGATGCCAACATCCGCGCGTTCGTCTTCTCCGGGAGCGTCCTCGGCTACGCCGATCCGATCTTCGGCCTGCGCGGCCGCGTTCCCGTGCAAGTCGCGGAGGCGCACCTCGAGCGTGCTCGCCGCGCGCTCAAGGAAGCGAAGTACATCGGCGCCTCGATCGATTGGGACTCCGTCGACGTCGGCGAAGACGAGCCCGATCATCGCGTCACCACGACGATCACGCACGTGCTGCTGCGTACGCTCGTCGGCCTCGGCTGGCTGGCCGGAGTCGTGCTCGTCCTCGTCACGATCGTCGGCGCCCTCATCTTCCTGTTCCACTGACCGGACCACGCGATGAAGCTTGCACTCGCATCGATCATCACAGTCTCGCTTCCGCTCGTCGGGTGCGGCTACACGTTGCAGGGATACGTCTCCTCCGGCGGCACGCCGTCGGTGATGTGGATGGAAGGCGCGCCGAAGGCGCCCGACGGGCCGCCCGTGGCCGGCGCGTCGATCGCGCTGGTGCGCGATCCGACGGGTATGCATCCCGAGACCGTCGCGACAGCGATCTCCGGTCCCGACGGCTCGTTCAAGATGAACGTGACCGCGTTCGGCGCCGGCTGGATGCAGGAGCAGTGGTTGATCCGCAGCGCCCGCGGCAAGGTCGGGAAGGCCGAGTGGATCGGATCGTTGCCCGGCGGGGGACAGTGGGTGATCATCGTGCTCGGCGCGGGCGACGGTCCGGTCGAGCAGATGTGGAAGGGCAACGTCGGCACGCGCGACAGCGCGGAGTCGATCATCGACGAGGCCAACAAGTACCGCTGAGCGCGGACGTCCGACAGTTCGCCTCCATGCGGCGTCGCTACCACCTCCATCTGCCCGGCCTGCTCTACGTCGCGCTGACGGTGCTCGTCGGCATCGCGGCGGCGAATCGCCCGAACAACCTGCTCGTGTGGGTGTTCGGCGCGATGCTCGCGGGCGTGCTGATCTCGGGCCTCGTCAGCGGCGGCATGCTCATGGGCGTGCGGGCGGTGCGGCTTGATCCGCGGCGCGGTGCGGTCGGCGAGCCGCTGATCGTGCGCTACGCGATCACGAATCGTGGCCGCGTCTGGCCCGTGTTCAGCCTGCAGCTCGAAGAGCTGTCCGACGGCGGCGCGAAGGGGCCCGCGACTCGCGGCCGACCGACCGCGCCGCGGCGCACGGGCAGCGGCTGGGTGCTGCACGTCGGACCCGGCGAGACGACGCACGGCGAGATCGTCTACTTCCCGCAGCGGCGCGGCCGCATCGTCTTCGAGCGGTTCCGCATCTGGACCACGTTTCCGTTCGGCCTGATCCGCAAGAGCGTCACGTTCACGCAGCGCACGGAGACGCTGGTCTATCCGCGCGTGCTTCGGCTGCGCGACGATCTGATCGGCTCGCTTGTGCGCGGCGGCATCGGTGGATTCCGCCTGTCGACGACGCCCGGTCCGGGCGAGGACTACTTCGGCGTGCGCGAGTATCGCCCCGGCGACAGTGTTCGCCAGATCGCATGGAAGCGCGTCGCGTCCGGGCTGGGGCTGGTGAGTATCGAGCGCAGCCGCACGAGTCCGCCGCGGCTGCGCGTGGTGCTGAACGTCCGCACGCCCACCGACCAGCTTCGCCTCGCGAAGTCCGAGCTCTCCGGGCGCGACGTCGAGGAAAACGCGATCTCGCTTGCCGCGTCGCTCATCGCGGTCGCCGAGTCCAACGGCTACGAGGTCGGACTCACCGTCCTCGGTCTGGACGCGCCGCGGGCGCCGCTGCGCCGCGGACGATGGCACGTCGAGAAGCTGATGGCCGCGCTTGCGGCGATCGACCTCGACGCGCCGCGGGCGGAAAACGCCGGATTCGCCGAGGCCGATCGGGATCGGGCGACGGTGGTTGTCGTCCACGTCGACCGGGCCGCGCCGTCGGTGGCGCCGACGGGCGCGTGGCATCTCGTCGCCTCGAACCTGGACACGCTGCTGGCCGGCGAAGCACCGCAGGAGACTCGCGAGGCGGCGCGATGAAGCTCGTCGAGCGATTCAGGCTCGCGGCGCTCGTCCTCGTGCTCGTTGCGACGCTCGCGTTCTGCGTGAGCCAGCGCGACGTGACGCTCCTCCTCGTCACCGCGCCCCTCACGATCCTCTCGTGGTACCTGACCGAGGGTCCCAAGGGACGTCAGTTGCCGCGCTGGCTGCAGAACGTGCTGCTCGTCCTGCTCATCGGGTGGACCATCAAGGACATCCTCGCGCTCGCGGAACTGTCGGACGCGATGACGATCCTCGGCCGCTTCGTGCTGTGGCTGACGCTCATCAAGCTCTACGGCCGCAAGACGGCCCGCGACTACGCGCACGTCCTCGCGCTCTCCGCGGTCCTGGTGATGGCGGGCACGCTGCAGTCGGTCGAGTTCTCCTTCGCGCTCCTCGTCTTCATCTACGCGATCGTCGCGGTCTGGACGGTGCTGCTCTATCAGCTCTGGGCCGCCCGCGAGCGCACGAGCGCACAACGCGACGCCGACACCGCCGCGGCCATCGCGACGTTCGGCCCGGGGGCGGTCGCCGCCTCGCTCGTGCCGGCGCTGCAACCTGCGTTCGGCCGATCGGTGGTGCGGCAGTTTCGCTTCATCGCGGCGATCGCGCTCGTGCTCGGCGCCCTGTTGAGCACCGCGGTATTCCTCATCTTTCCCCGCGAGCTTGCCGACCTCGCACGGCGCGACACGCGGTTCGGAACGCGACAGTCGGGATTCAACGGCGAGGTGCGCCTCTTCACCAACGATCGCATCAGCGAGAGCCGGCGCGAGGTCTTCACCGTCCAACTCCGAGACGGTCGCGGCGACATCACGCGGTTCGTCGGCCCGCTGTACCTGCGCGGCGCGGTGCTGTCGCGCTACAACCCGGACACCGGCCGATGGTCGCGGGCCCGCGAGGGAACCGGCAGCCGGAACGTCGAAACGATTCCCCGGCGCGATCGCGACCCGAACGCCGCCGAACCGTTCAGCCCGCTCGCGTCGACGCCGATCGACACGCGATTCCAGACATACACGCAGCGGGTCACGATGCGCAGCCTCGCGTCGGAGGTGATCTTCAGCGTGTGGGCTCCGATCGCGATCGCCTGCGACGACGGCCGCATCTTCGAGTTCAGCCCGCTCTCGCTGCTCATTCGCGACACCGGCGCGGACCGCATCTCGCGCCTCTCGTCGTACGAGCTGAAGGTCCAGCCGTTCCCGACCGAGGCGACGATCGAAGCCCTGATGGGCGGACATTTCACGCCGCAACGCGACGTGCGATTCCCGCTGCCCGAGATCGTCGAGCTGGCCAAGTCGACGCTGGCGCAACTGAAGATCTCGGATCTCCCGGACGCGGCCAGCATCGAGGTCGATCCCGCGAAGCGCTGGGTGCGGAACAAGCTCATCGCGCGGGCGATGACCGAGTGGCTCCAGTCGAGCGCGTTCACGTACACGACCGACCTCGGCAGCTTCGTGCGCATCCGAGACGAGGATCCGATCGTCAGCTTCCTCACGCGGTACCGGTTCGGCCACTGCGAGTATTTCGCTTCCGCGCTGGTCGCGATGTGCCAGTCCCTCGGCATCGAGAGCCGACTCGTGACCGGCTACATCGCGATCGAGTACGACGACACCTTGCAGCAGTACATCGTGCGCGAGTCGAACGCCCACGCCTGGGCCGAGGTGCGCGTGGGCGACTACGCGTGGCTGACGCTCGATCCGACGCCGCAGACCGAACTCGCCGCGCGTCAGGAGCGCAACCGATCGTGGGCCGACCGATGGAGGTGGGCGTGGGACCGGCTCGAGTTCCTGTGGAACAGCCAGGTCGTGTCGTTCGATTCGTCGACGCAGGCAACGCTGGCGGACCGCTTCGGCTCGGCGTGGCAACAGCAGCTTCGCGAACTGCTCGACGCGGCACGGGAGCAGGCGAAGGCGATCAACGACTACTTCCGATTCGGCCCCGCTGGCTACCTGTGGATGGGACTCGTCGCCGTCGCCGGAGTGCTTGCGGTGATGGCGTTCGTCAGCGTTCGTCGTCGTCGGCGGCGCCTGCGGGCCGCGACCGGAGTGCGCGGCACCGATGGTGGATCGCGGCGCGTGCTGCGGCAAGTCGACTTCTGGCTCGATGCGATGGACACGCTTGAGCGGCACGATGCGGCGAAGCCCGCGGCTCGTTCGCCGATGCAGCACGTCGAAGCGCTCGGTCGCAATCGCCCAGGCGCCGCGCGCGGGTTCGCCGACATCGTCGACCTCTACTACCGCGTCCGCTTCGCCGGCGAATCGCTCGATGCGGCGGGCCGCGACAAGGCCAAGCAACTCGTCCGCCAATTGGACGACGCGCTCCGGAATTGAAGCGCGATTCTCGGTCGCGCCCGCACGGACCGCATGCGCGGCATCGACGTGCGCCGTCCGTCGATCGTCACCGATCGCGGTTATTCCATGTCGCCGCTGCGTCGATGCCAACCGGCGACAAAGGAGTAACACGTGCCCGCATCTCGCTCTCGAACGCAGGAGTGGCGTCGTAGCCTTCAACAGGTCTGTGACCGCGGCGGCGCGATCGAGTTCGCCGTCGCCAATCCGAGCGCACGTTCGTGCGAGCCCGTCGCCCACGTTTCGGGCGGCGACATCGTGTGGCGCGTGCGGCTGCTGAAGCTCACCGACACCGAGATGGTGCTCGAACAACCCAACGCGCTCGGCAGACCGATCGAAATTCACAAGGGCATGGAACTGGTGGGAGCCATCGCGATCGGCCAGAACCGATGGCTCTTCCGCTCGCAGATGCTCGGCGCACTCGAGGTCACCGGCTTCGGACCGCGTCCCATTCGAGCCGTGCGCATCCGCATGCCCGAGACCGTCGATCGCTCGTCGCGACGCTCGCTGCGCGTGAGCACCGCGGACCTGCGGCTGCCTGCGGTCGAGGTGTGGCCGTTGCTCGATCCGCGCAGCGTGGTCATCGCGGAGCGGTGGAACGAAGTGGCGTTCGAGGCCGCGCTCGCCGGCGACCCGTGCCCGGCTCCGGCTGATCCCGAGAGTCTCATGCCCACGACGGGACCGCGATTCGTCGCGTCGCTGATGAACCTGGGCGGCGGCGGCGTCGGCCTGCGCGTGACGCACGAGGACGCCCCGAACTTCTCGCGACATCGCCTGTTCTGGATCCGCCTGTCGCTCGAGCCTGAGCTCCCGGTGCCGATCTGCTGCACCGGCAAGCTCGTCCACACGCACATCGACAGCCTTCAGTGCACGTACGCGGGCATCGCATTCGACTTCACGTTCAATCCGGTGCACGAGCGATTCGTCGCCGATCAGATCCGCCGCTACATCATGATGCGGCAGGAACTGCTCCAGCAGGCCCGCGACCAGTTCGATCAGCCGCAAGCTGGAGACGCGGGTCGAGCCGCGGCGTAGGCGCTTCGCATCAGCACCTCGGTCTTCGCGACGCTCTCGTCCCACTCGTGCGACGCGACGCTGTCCGCGACGATGCCGCATCCAGCCCAGTAGTCGAGCACGCCATCGAGTTCCGCCGGGCGACGCGCGTCGCCGCGGCCCGAGAGCGCGATCGTGCGGATGGCGACGTTGAGCGCCACCGAGCCGTCGCTCGCGATGAGCCCGGTCGCGCCGCAGTACGGCCCGCGGCGCACCGGCTCCAGCTCGTCGATGACCTGCATCGCGCGGACCTTCGGCGCGCCGGTGACCGATCCGGGCGGAAACGTCGCCGCGAGCAGGTCGACGACGTCGCAGTCGCGGCGCAGCGTTCCACTCACGTCTGCGACGCCGTGATGCACCGTCGCATGGCTCTCGATCGCGCGGGCGACGTCGACGCGCACGCTTCCGATGTCGCACACGCGGCCGAGGTCGTTGCGCATGAGGTCAACGATCATCGTCAGCTCGGCCTCGTCCTTCGGGCTCTCGCGCAGCGTGCGCGGATCGGCGTCCGCGGGTCGCGTGCCCTTGATCGGCCGCGTCACGACGCGGCGCGACGCGGCCTCGAGCGAGAGAAAGAGCTCGGGGCTCATCGAGACGATCGCGCGTCCGGGATCGCATTCGAGGTATGCGCCGAACCACGCCTCGCTCGCCCGGAACGCGGCCAGCGCGAGCGCCCGCGTCGAACCTCCGAAGTCCGCGCACATGCGACGCGCGACGTTGGCCTGGAAGAGGTCGCCGGCGAGGATCATCTCGACGCAGCGATCGACAGCCGCCTCGAAGCGGCCGCGATCGACCTGGGTGCGCAGCGGACCGACGGCGAAACGCTCGTCGTCGGCGACTGCGTCGGCGTCGAGGGACTCGAGCGCGAGCGGCACGCCGCGCGGGTCGCCGTCGATCGACCACGACGAGGTCGCGTGGTCGAGAACGAGTACGTCCGGACACCAACAGAGCGTGGCGAGCGGCCAGTCGCGATCGTCGACGGCGCCGCCGGCGTGTTGCGCCTTCGGTTCGAACGCGCGGCCGAGGTCGTACGACAGCGTGACGAACCAGCCGGCGCACGCCGACGGCCCGCGCTCACGCGTGCGGCGCAGCGCGCCGCGCAATTCGCGTTCGACCGCGCGGCGGCAGTCGTCGATGCCGCTCGGTGCGCGAACGACGCGAATCTCCTGCGGCGCGGCGAAGATCGAACGACGCGACCACGGCCCGCCGCCGGCGCCGGACACGAGCGCGACCAGCGGTCGATCGTGCGGCCAGCGAGCGATGGCCCGTAATGCGGTTTCAGTCGTCGCGCACGCCACGCGCGGATGGTAGGGATTTTCGGAGCGCGCTCGGACGGTTGGGGTCAACACGGAGGCACGGAGGGCCGGAGGGCACGCGGAGCAATGCCGGTCGCGGCGATCGTCTGATACGGATGTATTTGCTCCACGCGCTCCGCGATCTCACAAGGCGGCGAAATGGCCAGAGCGAGTGTGCGCCCGGAGGGCGCTTCGGAGCGATCGAATTAGTCTGGGTGTGTTTGGATCGCACGCAGCCTTGGACACGAATGTGGCGGGCCTTCCATCTGAGTTTCGTCTCCGTGTGCCCTCCGTACCTCCGTGGCTCCGTGTTGAAACGGCCTGAACGTGAACGCGGAACCAGAGGAACGGATCGAACACGCCGTTTCGCTCGCGCACACTGCTACACTCGCCCCTCATTTCGAACCGAGGTCGGCCTCGGTTCGCTGCGTTTTACGGTGATACCCATGCCCAGCGCGACGCTCACGAAGAAGAAGTCCGTCAAGAGTTCGAAAGCACCCGCCGCCACCGCCTCCGGCCGGATGATCTATTACTTCGGTCGAACGAAGTGCGAGGGCGACGGCTCGCTGCGCGCGCTGCTCGGCGGCAAGGGCGCCAACCTGCACGCGATGACCAAGATGGGATTGCCGGTGCCTCCGGGCTTCACCATCACGACCGACGTCTGCAACGGCTACTACACCAGCGGCAAGCGCATGCCGAAGGGCCTGATGGCCGACGTGACCGCGAACGTGAAGACGCTTGAGGCCGAGACCGGCAAGAAGTTCAGCGACAAGTCGAACCCGCTGCTCGTCTCGGTGCGCTCCGGCGCCCGCGACTCGATGCCGGGCATGATGGACACGATCCTCAACCTCGGCCTCAACGACACGACGGTCGAGGCGCTGAAGTCGGCGACGGGCAACGGCCGCTTCGCGTACGACTGCTACCGACGCTTCGTGCAGATGTACGGCGACGTCGTGATGGGCGTGCAGAAGAAGCACGAGAACGACCACGAGCCGTTCGAAGAGGTGATGGACGAGCTGAAGCGCGAAGCCGGCGTGAAGCTCGACACCGAACTCAACGAGGCGCAGTTGAAGGACCTGGTCGCGCGCTTCAAAGCGCTCGTGAAGCGCTGGACCGGGAAGCAATTCCCCAACGATCCGATGGAGCAGTTGGAAGGCGCGATCGCCGCGGTGTTCGGCTCATGGATGAACTCGCGGGCGATCGTGTATCGCCAGAAGTACAAGATCCCGGACGAGTGGGGCACCGCGGTCAACGTGCAGGCGATGGTGTTCGGCAACATGGGTGACGACTGCGCGACTGGCGTCGCATTCACTCGCGATCCCGCCACCGGCGAGAACGTCTTCTACGGCGAGTATCTGGTGAACGCGCAGGGCGAGGACGTCGTCGCCGGCGTGCGCACCCCGAAGCCCGTCTCCGAGATGGCGAAGGACTCGACGATCGGGAAGGCGTTCGACCAGTTGATGAAGGTGCGCCAGACGCTCGAGAAGAAGTTCGGCGACGTGCAGGACTTCGAGTTCACGATCGAGAAGAAGAAGCTCTACATGCTCCAGACGCGCAACGGCAAGCGAACGGCGCTGGCCTACGTGCGCATCGCCCACGACATGGTGAAGGAAGGGCTGATGAAGCCCGAGCACGCGATCGGCTCGGCCGATCCGGAAGCGATGAACCAGTTGCTGCAGCCGGTGTTCGACCGCAAGGCGTACGCCGACGCGCTCAAGGGCGGAAAGCTCCTGACCAAGGGGCTCGCCGCGGGCCCGGGCGCCGCAACCGGCCCGATCGCGTTCACCGCAGAGCGCGCCGAAGCGCAGGCCAAGAAGGGCGTGCACGTCGTCCTCTGCCGCGTCGAGACGAGCCCCGAGGACCTGCGCGGCATGATCGCCGCCGCGGGCATCCTCACGACGCGCGGCGGCGTGTCGAGCCACGCGGCGCTCGTCGCGCGGCAGATGGGCAAGGTGTGCGTGGCCGGCGCCGGCGACATCCAGATCGACTACCGCGCGGGCACGCTGACCTGCGGCAAACTCACGCTCAAGGAAGGCGATTACATCTCGGTGAACGGCTCGACCGGCGAAGTGTTCGCGGGCCAGATCGCGACGGCCGACAGCGAACTCAAGCAAGTGCTCGTCGCGGGCACGATGAAGCCGTCGGAGTCGAAGACCTTCAAGTACTACGACTTCGTCATGAAGCTCGCCGACAAGTTCCGCCGCCTCGGCATCCGCACGAACGCGGACACGCCCGAGCAGGTGCGCAACGCGGTCGCGTTCGGCGCGGAAGGCGTCGGCCTGTGCCGCACCGAGCACATGTTCTTCGAAGGCGATCGCATCGACGCGGTGCGCGAGATGATCCTCTCGCGCGACGAGGCGGGCCGGCGCAAGGCGCTCGCGAAGCTCCTGCCGTATCAACGCGGCGACTTCGAGGGCATCTTCCGGGCGCTCGATGGCCGCGCCGCGTGCATTCGCCTGCTCGATCCGCCGCTGCACGAGTTCCTGCCGCACGAGGCGGAAGCGCAGCGACATCTCGCGTCGAAGCTCAAGGTGCCGGTCGCTGAAGTCGAGCGGCGCGTCGAGGAGCTGCACGAATTCAATCCGATGCTCGGCTTCCGCGGCTGTCGCCTCGGCGTCGTGCATTCAGAGATCAGCGAGATGCAGGCCCGCGCGATCTTCGAGGCTGCTGCGAAGGTGCAGAAGGAAACGAAGAGCAAGAAGTGCAAGATCGAGATCATGGTGCCGCTCGTCGGCTTCAAGCGCGAGCTCGACCTGCAAGTGGGCGTGATCCATCGCGTCGCGTCTGAGGTCGCCAAGGAATCAGGCCAGAAGTTCGACTACATGGTCGGCACGATGATCGAGATCCCGCGCGGCGCGCTCACCGCGAACGAGATCGCCGAGACGGCGCAGTTCTTCTCGTTCGGCACGAACGACCTCACGCAGACGGCCCTCGGCATGTCGCGCGACGACAGCGGCTCCTTCCTGCCGCGCTATCAAGAGCTCGAGATCATCAAGGAAAACCCGTTCGCGTCGATCGACGTCGGCGGCGTCGGCCAACTCGTGCGCATCGCGTGCGAGCGCGGCCGCGCGACGCGACCGGACATCAAGCTCGGCATCTGCGGCGAGCACGGCGGCGATCCGTCGAGCATCTACTTCTTCGACGAATGCGGCTTGGCGTACGTGTCGTGCTCGCCGTTCCGCGTGCCCGTCGCCCGCCTCGCCGCGGCGAAGGCGGCGGTGAAGAACGCGGGGAAGAAGTAATCAGGTCGCGCCATGTCCTCGCCACTCCTCACGCCGTATCAACTCGGGCCGTATCTCCTCACGACGCGCATCGTCATGGCGCCCATGACCCGCTGCCGCGCCGACGCCGATCGCGCGCCGCACGCATTGAACGCCGAGTACTACGCGCAGCGCGCCGATCCGGTGACCGGCGCTGCACTGATCGTGACCGAGGCGACGCAAGTCTGCGCCGAGGGCGTCGGCTATCCCGGCACGCCCGGCATCCACACGCCGGCGCAAGTAAAAGGCTGGCGACTCGTCACCGACGCGGTGCACCGGCGCGGCGGACTGATCTACGCGCAGCTCTGGCACGTCGGCCGCGTGTCGCACTCGTCGTTCCAGCCCAACGGCGCGTTGCCGGTGTCGAGTTCGGCGGTGCCGATGAACTCCGAGGTGCGCACCGCGACCTACGCGAAGGCCCAGGCCGAAACGCCGCGAGCGCTGGAAGTCGCTGAGATCCCCGGCGTCGTCGAGCAGTATCGACACGGCGCGCAGTGCGCCTACGACGCAGGTTTCGACGGCGTCGAATTGCACGCCGCGAATGGCTATCTCGTGGACCAGTTCCTGCGCGACGGCGTGAACCGTCGCACCGATCGCTACGGCGGCTCGATCGAGAATCGGCTGCGCTTCCTTCGCGAGGTCGTCGAGGCGCTCGTGAAGGTGTGGGGCACGGGCCGCGTCGGCGTGCGACTCTCGCCGACGAACGCGTTCAACGACATGCGCGACAGCGATCCGGCGGCGCTCTTCACCGCGGCTGCAACGGCGCTGAACGACTATCCGCTGTCGTACCTGCACGTGCTCGAAGGCTTGCCCGGCTCGGCGTTCGCGCCGACGAACGGCGCGCAGCCCGTCGCGCCGCTGATGCGCAAGGCGTATCGCGGAGCGTTCATCATCAACGCTGGCTACACGCAGGAGACCGGCGAGGCCGCGGTGGCGTTCGGCGCTGCCGACCTCGTCGCGTACGGCGTTCCGTTCATCGCGAATCCCGATCTCGCGGAGCGCTTCCGCCGCGGCGCGGCGCTGACGCCGGCGAACCCGGACACGTTCTATACGCCGGGCGCGGTGGGGTACACGGACTATCCGGCGCTCGCGGCGCGGGAGTGAGCGCCAACCGCCGACGGCGGGGAAATACTCGCGGCGCGTTTCGCGGTACAGGTCTCACCGAGATCCGGAGGCACGGAGGGCACGCGAAGTAGACCGCGTGGGGCTGCGCGGTGCGCACCTCTCCCGCGACGGGCGCGAGAAGCGCGTCCGATGCTCCTGCGGGAGAGGTCGACGGCGGCTCGTCGTCGGATGAGGGCGAACGCGCGGCGTGTGCGCTCGCCGTCGCCGCCGACCGCCGAACCAGCATCGCCCGCGCCGTAGCATTCCCGCATGCTCGTCGCACTCCTTGTCTCCTCCGCCTGCCTCTCGCTTCCGCAAGACGCCTCCGCCGGATCGCAGGCGCCGCCTCCGCCCGCAGTGCCCGCGCCGCTCGGACCGCCGAATACGTATCGAGCTCCGTTCGTCGGCACACCGATCGCCCTCGATGGCAAGCTCGACGATCCGCAGTGGGACCTCGCTCCGTGGACCAGCGACTTCGTCGACATCGAAGGCTCGTCGAAGCCGACGCCGCGCTATCGCACGCGAGCGAAGATGCTGTGGAGCGACGACTACCTTTACATCGGCGCCGAACTCGAAGAGCCCGACGTATGGGCGACGTATCGCGAGCACGACCAGATCGTGTTCCACGAGCCCGACTTCGAAGCGTTCATCGATCCCGACGGCGACGGCCGCGCGTACTACGAACTCGAAGTGAATTGCCTCGGCACGATCTTCGACTTGTTCCTGCCGCGCATGTATCGCGAAGGCGGACCAGCGGTGCATTCGTGGAATTGTGAAGGGCTGAAGACCGCGATCCACGTGTACGGCAGCGCCAACGACCCGCGCGACGAGGACCAGCGCTGGACGCTCGAGTGGGCGATTCCGTGGAAGGCGCTTGTGCCGCCCACGAAGGACGCCGACGGCAAGGAACTGCCCGACGTGAGCGCCGAGCGCGAGCGCAAGGGCGCGGCGCCGAAACCCGGCGACACGTGGCGCATCAACTTCTCGCGCGTGCAGTGGAAACACAACTTCGAGGAACTCGACGAGCACGGCAAGCGCGTCGGACCGCAGCATCGGCCGACGGCGCCGCTGCCGGACAACGACTCGATCAAGCAAGCACCGATCCCGCGTTACGAGAAGCGCAAGGGACTCGCCGAAGACAACTGGGTGTGGTCGCCGCAGTGGCTCGTCGACATGCACTTGCCGGATCGCTGGGGCAAGGTCACGTTCGTGCGCGAGCCGGCAGCGCCGCCGATCGCCCCCACGCCGACGACGCCATCGAAGTAGCCGCGCGTCGGTGTTCACATTCGCAGCAGGTCGCTGGTGATCTCGCCGACGTTGCGACATCCCGCGAGGGCCATCGCCACGTCGAACTCGCCGCGCAGGATCGCTAACACTCGCGCGACGCCGACGTCGCCGCCGACCGCGAGCCCCCACAGCACGGGCCGACCGATGGCCACCGCGTTTGCGCCGAGGGCGAGCGCCCGCAGGATGTCGGTGCCGCGCCGAACGCCGCCGTCGACGATGATCGGCACGCGGCCGCCGATCGCCCGTACGACGTCGGGCAGGCTCTCGGCAGTCGGCGGCGCGCCGTCGAGTTGGCGCCCGCCGTGATTGCTGACGATCACGCCGCGAGCGCCGGCGTCGAGCGCCCTCAGCGCGTCGTCGCCGCGACAAAGTCCCTTCACGATGACCGGCAACTGTGCCCGATCGATCATCCACGTGAGGTCGCGCCAGGTGATTGCGGCGTCGATCGTCCAGCCAAGCACCGCGCCGATGCCGCCGCCGGTCGCGTCGCCCGAACCGGAGTGACCCGGGCGCACGAGGTTCACGACATCGATGCCCGGCGGCATCCGCCAGCCGTTTCGGATGTCGCGCTCGCGCACGCCCCAGACCGGCGTGTCGACCGTGAGGACGATCGCCGAGCATCCCGCCTTGCGGGCGCGATACAGAAGCGACAGCGTGAAGTCGCGATCCTTGCTGAGGTACACCTGCATCCACACGCACGCCTTGGTTGCGGCGCACACGTCCTCGATCGCGACGCTCGACAAGCTCGAGAGGATCATCGGGCAATCGAGGCTCGACGCGCCGCGGGCCGTGGCGACCTCGCCTTCCGGATGCGCCAATCGGTGCAGCGCCGTCGGCGCGAGGATCAGCGGAAACGGCCACGTCACGCCGAGGACTCGCGTCGCGGCATCGCGCTTCGAGACGTCGACGAGCGCGCGATGCCAGATTCGCAGCCGATCCCACGCGTCGCGGTTCGCCCGCACCGTGGTCTCGCCCCACGCGCCGGAGCGGTAGTAGTCCCACGCGAGCCGATCGAGCGCGGCGCCCGCGGCTTCCTCGAACTCGAAGACGTTCAGCATGCGCTCGATCGCCTGTGCGTCGGGCGCCGGTCGCAACTCGCGATCCTGCATGGGAACGATCGTACGTGAATCGTCGCTGAACAGACCAGTTCGGCTCGCGGTCGCGAATCCGTATCATCTGCCGCCATGACCGACGCCAGCGTCCGGCCATCACAGCAGCCAGAGTCAGAGCGCATCCTCGAGGAACTCGGGATCGTGCGCGAGCCGCGCAATCCGTTTCATTTGCTGCTCGAGCAACTGCTGGAAGCGGCCGAGGCGGTCGGTCTCAAGCATCATCAGAAGCTGATCCTCGCACAGCCTAAGAGCGAGATCATGGTGCACTTCCCGGTGCTCATGGATGACGGACGACATCGCCTGTTCAAGGGCTATCGCGTCCAGCACAACAACGCGCTCGGACCGTTCAAGGGCGGCTTGCGATTTCATCCGCGCCTCTCGCTCGACGAGACCAAGGCGCTGGCCGTGCTCACCACGCTGAAGTGCTCGCTGCTCCGGCTGCCGTTCGGCGGCGCGATGGGCGGCGTGAAGTGCAACCCCGGCGAACTGAGCGAAGGTGAAGTGATGCGCCTCACGCGCCGCTTCGCCAGCGCGCTGTCGCACTACGTCGGTCCCGACTATGACGTCGTCGAGCCCGACATCGGCACCGACGGCCGCACGATGGCGTGGTTCGCCGACACCCTGGTGCAGACGACCGCCGACGTGCGCCGCCAAGAGATGATCCGCGCGGTCACCGGCAAGCCGGTCGAGATGGGCGGATCGTTCGGTCGCGATCGGGCCGTCGGTCAGGGACTCGTCGACGTCCTCGCCGAGATGCTGCCCGAGGTCGGCGTCGACTTCGCCGGCGGGCGCTTCATCGCCGTCGGCTTCGGCACCGTGGGCAGTTGGGCCGCGCGGCAACTCGCCGAGCGCGGCATGACGCTCGTCGCGGCGCTCGACCACACCGGCGCGATCTGGAACGAGACGGGCATCGATCCGTTCCTCCTGCAAGAGCACGTCATGCGGCGCGGCGGCATCGAAGGGTTCGCGGCGGCGAACGTGGTGCCGGAGCGCGACGTGTGGGCCGTGCCTGCCGACATCCTCGTCGCGGCGGCGACCGACGGACTCATCGACGCGGAGCGTGCGTCGCGCATCTCGGCTCGAGTGATCGTCGAAGGCGGACACCTTCCGATCACCCGCGAAGGTTCGGACGTGCTGCTCGCGCGCGGCGTCGAGACGCTGCCGAGCATCCTCTGCGGCGCCGGCGGCGTGGTGGCGAGCTATCTCGAGTGGGTGCAGAACCGGCTGTCGACGACCTGGTCGGGCGAAGAAGTCGACGAGGAGCTGCGTCGCGCGATGACGCTCGCGGCGCGGCGCGTCAAGCTCGCCCGCATCCGCTACGAGTGCGACTGGCGCACCGCGTCGATGTGCGCCGCGTGCGAGCGGCTCGGTCGCGTGTACGACCTGCGCGGCGTGTTCCCGTGATGCAATCGATCGCGCCGCGGAAGAGAACGTCATGACCATCTTCGCGAAGATCATCGCCGGCGAGATTCCGTGCCATCGCGTGTACGAGGATCAGCACGTGCTCGCGTTTCTCGACATCTTTCCGCTCAGCGCCGGTCACGCGCTGGTGGTTCCGAAGGAAGCGAAGGCCCATCTGCACGAGCTGTCCGACGACAGCGCAGCCGCGATCGGTCGGGTGTTGCCGCGGCTGTGTCGCGCGGTGCTGAAGGCGACCGGCGCAACCTCGTACAACGTGCTGCAGAACAACGGCAGCGACGCGCATCAGGTCGTGATGCACGTCCATTTCCACATCATTCCGTGCCTCGGCGGCAAGGGGCTCGGCATCGACTGGCGACCGGGCAAGCTTGATGGGACCGAAGCCGCGGCGCTCGCCGCGCGGGTGCGCGACGCCCTCGGATGACGCCGCGATGCGCACCGACCTCAACGCGCTCGCGCTGCCCGCACTCTTCGACGCCCTCGTCGATCGGGGTCGCCTCGACGCGCTCATCGGGCTCGCGTTCGACGAAGACCTCGGCCGCGAAGGCGACGTGACGACGACGGCGTTCGTGCCGCCGACGGTGACCGCGAGCGCGGCGATCGTGGCCCGCGGCGACGGCGTCGTCGCGGGATTGCGCGTCGTCGAGCGCGTGCTCTCGTCGCGCGGTCGCGACGTGCGGTGGTCCATGCGAACGTCCGACGGCGCCACCTGTCGGCGCGGCGACGTGCTGGTCGAATTGCACGGTCCGCTCGCGAACATCCTGCCGCTCGAGCGCACGATGCTGAACTTCCTCGGGCGCCTGAGCGGCATCGCATCGCTGACGCGCCGCTACGTCGATGAGGCGACGGGTACGAGCGCCAAGATCTGCTGCACGCGCAAGACGACGCCGGGATGGCGCGACATCGAGAAGTACGCGGTGCGCTGCGGCGGCGGATGGCTGCATCGCATCGGTCTGTACGACGCGATGCTGGTGAAGGACAACCATCTCGGTGCGGTCGCCGCTGGCGGCTTGGCCGCCGCGCTCACCTCGGCGTGCCGGGCCGCGCGAGCCCGCCACGATCTTCGCTTCGTCGAGGTCGAGGTCGACACCATGGAGCAGCTCGACGTGGTGCTCGGGCTCGAGCCCGGCGTGGTCGACATCGTGCTCCTCGACAACTTCGACGTGGCGATGCTGCGCGACGCGGTGCGGCGTCGAGCTGCGCTGGGCAAGCGCGTCGAACTCGAAGCGTCGGGGGGCGTGCGCCTCGATCGCGTGCGAGCGATCGCCGAGACCGGCGTCGACCGCATCTCCTGCGGCGCGCTCACGCACGGCGCGGTCTCGCTCGACGTCGCGCTCGACCTGGTCGACGAGGCCGCTCGGCGATGAGCACGACGCCCGGCGCGGTTCCGCTTGTCGAGTGGCCAGCGCGCCTCGAACTCGCGCTGTCCGAGTGCCGCGCGCTGCGCTCGGTGCGCGTCGTCGCGGAGACCGCTTCGACGCAGGACGTCGCGCGCACGCTCGTCGACTCGGGCGTTGCCGACGGTCTCGTCGTGACGACGTGGCGACAGACCGCGGGGCGCGGTCGCTTGGGGCGGGCGTGGGCGGACACGGGTGTCGACGGCGTGGCGGTGACGTTCGCGCTCGCGAACGCGACGAACGATCTCTTGGCGCTCGCGGCGCCGGTGGCGACGGCCCGCACCGCGGAGGCGTTCCTCGATCGCGACGTCGGCATCAAGTGGCCGAACGACGTGATCGTCGACGGCCGGAAGCTCGCGGGCATTCTCGTCGAGCGGGTTCGGCCGTGTGCCATCGTCGGCATCGGCGTGAACGTGCGGCAGAGCGCGTTCGAGGGCGAACTTGCGGCGTCCGCGACGAGCTTGCGCATGTGCGGCGCGAAGGCCGATCGCTGCGACGTGGTCGCGCGGCTGATGGTCGAGTTCGACTCGGCGCTGCGCGAGGACGACGACTCGCTGGCCTGCGCCTATGCGACGCGCGACGCGCTCGCGGGGCGGACGGCGACCTTCGCAACCCCCGACGGCGAGGTCACCGGGCTCGTGCAGCACGCGCATCCGCGGGCCGGCATCGTGGTGCGGTGCGGCGACGAAAGTCGATCGCTGCCGCTCGCGACGACCTCGGTGGTCGGCTGGGATGGCGGGGCTCGCTGAACCCGAACGGGGTGAACCGCCGATAGTCGATGCGTGCTCTGCGCGATGTTCATCATGGCCGTTGTCGCGGTCGACCCGCCGAACCCGCCGGCGCAGGATCCGGATGCGCCGCGCCTGGTGCGGCCGACCGCGCCGCAACCGATTCCGCGACCGGCCGCGGACCGCTCGGTCGACGACACGCGGCAGGCGGCGATCGTGCGCGCGGCGCGAGGTCCCGACGGTCGCCTGACGCAGATCCTGGGACTGCCGCGTGAACTACGGCCGATCGAGGAGCGCGTCGCCGACCGCAACGTGCTCTCGATGAGCACGCGCATCGTGCGGAGCGATCCGACGGCGGCGCCGATCGGATTCGAGAATCTCTACGAAGCGCCCGACGAGAGCGGCAAACTCGTGCGCGGCGACGGCGGGCTGTACGCGACGTTCCCGTACTCGGTGTATCGGCGCACGAAGAAGGGCATTCTGATCGAGACGCCGCCGGGCACGCTCTTCCACATCGGCATGCCGCTCGCGTGGCGAGCCGCGCCGCCGCCGCCGCTCACCTACGACGATCCGCGCCCCGGTCAGATGGTCACGCGCGTGGCGACGAGCGCCGTCGCGCCGCGCGCTGGTCGCATTGATCTGCGAGTCGATCTCTTCCGCGGCGATCTCCTGAGCGCCGAGCAGCCGCCGACGCCCACCGCGATGCGGCCGGTTGCGACGAACGCTCCCAAGGCGCGCCCGAAGGACGACGTGCCGACGTCGGCGACGAGTCAATCGCTGCCGCGCTTCTTCTCCGACGAGTCGTATCGTCGCGCGCTGCTCGCATCGCTGCGCCGTGAGGCGCGACCTGCAGCGGCGCCATCGCACCCGGCCACATCGACGGACGGCGCGCATCCTTCGTCAGCAGGCGAATAGCGTCGCCGCTACGGACAGTCGCCCCACGCACCGAGCAGTACGCCGAGGTCAGCGGCGTCGACGGCGCCGTCGTTCGTGAGGTCCGCGCTCGGATCGGACGAGCCCCACGCGCCGAGCAGGATTCCGAGATCCGCGGCATTCACCACGCCGTCGCCGTTGAGATCCGCGTCGCAGGTCGACAGGCAGTTGAGGAACACCGGAACCGTGCTGCCCGCACCCGCTCCCCAACCGGCAGCGGCGATGTCCGGCAGCGCATCGCCGTTGAGGTCCGCGACCGCGAGGTAATAGAGCGGCGTTCCCGCGGCGAGTGACGGAGCGGGGCTGAAGGCAGCGGTTCCGTCGTTCAGCAACACCGCGACGCTCTGGCCGGTGCTCGTGGACACGGCGAGGTCGATGTCGCCGTCGTGATCGAAATCGGCGCTGGCGATGCCGAGCGGTCCCGCGGGCGTCGACAGGTCCGTTTGCACCGTGAACGTTCCATTGCCGTTGTTTCGATAGACGCGCACCGATCCGGTGCCGCCGCCGTTGTAGGCATTGACCGCGATGTCGCGATTGCCGTCGTGGTCGAAGTCCGCAACCGTCGCGCCATACGGGTTGGGGCCGGTGCCATAGCTCGCCGGTGGCGCGAACCCGCCGCCCGGGAGCGCGATGTAGACGAACATCGTGTCGGCATCGATGTTCGTGACCACGATGTCGCGGCGACCGTCGCCGGAGACGTCGGCGATCGCCAATCCTTGCGGGCGTTGCCCAGTGTCAATGTCCATTCGTCGACCGAACGTGCCGTTGCCGAGGTTCGGGAAGATCGAGAGCTTGTCGACCCAGAAGCCGAGCGCGATGATGTCGTTGTCGCCGTCGCCATCGAGGTCATCGATACGCACGGTCACCGGCCCGTTTGTCGTCGGAAGCGGCGTCTCGCGCCCGAAGACGCCTCCGCCTTGGTTGAGTCGCAGCGAGAGCGCCGTCCCGGGCTGTTGCAGCGTGCCGAGCGCTCCGGCGACGACATCGGGCAGACCGTCGCCATTCACGTCGCCTGCAGCGAGGCCGAAGACCGCGGGGCCGACCGGATAGGTTCCGAATCGGCTGAACGACCCGTGGCCATCGTTGAGGAGCACGCTGAACGTTCCAGCGGTGTTCTGGCCGACGACGAGGTCGCGCGCGCCATCGCCGTTCACGTCGATGGCCTCGATCGGCACCGGAGCGCCTGCGAGCGGCGGTGCGCTCGGCGTGAAACAGAGTTGGGCGAACGACACGGGTGCGCAGATCGCGCTCAGCGCTGCGCATGCGACACGATGAATCATGAACTCACCTCTCCGTATCGCATTGTGACGATCGCGCGTCGCGGTCCGGTCTTCTTTTTCTTGATTCTGCGCCGGGACTACTCGGCGATCGCGGCCTTGGGCGTCGGCTTCGGATCCGGTGGTGGTTCCGGTTTCGGCTCTGGTTTCGGTTCTGGTTTGGGCTCGGGCTTCGGGCTCGGCTTCGGCTCGGGTTTCGGTTCGGGCTTGGGCGGCGTGGGATCGCCGGGACCGTAGTCGTCGGAGTGCAGGTAATTGCCGTTGGAGTCGTAGAACTTCCAAACCCCCACGCGCTGATCGTTCTTGTAGTTCCCCTCGCGCTCGAGCACGCCGTTGTCGTAATACGCGGACGCTGCGCCGTTGCGCTGCAGGCGCCCGTTGGGTCCCTTGCGCATCTCGTACTTGTATTTGAGCACGTTCGTGCCCGGCCAATAGTCCTTCATGATGCGCACGTCGTCCTTCGGCGCGTCGGGCTTTGGCGCGTCGGGCTTCGGCTCGGGCTTGGGGGCGTCTGGTTTGGGCGCGTCCGGTTTCGGCGCATCGGGCTTCGGCGGGTCTGGTTTCGGTGGAGCTGGCTTCGGTGGATCTGGTTTCGGTGGAGCTGGCTTCGGTGGGTCGGGCTTCCGTGGATCGGGGCTCGCCGGGCTCGACGGTGTCGTCGTCGGTTGATCGACGCCGAACGACGGCGTGACGGCGACGCTCGCCACGACGAAGAGCGCGGCAATCGGGGTGATGCGAATGGGCGTGCGCATGGTCGAGTTCCTTCCGTTGGGGAGGCCCGGAATTCAGCATACGATCGGCCCTCATGAGGAGGTCGACGATTCTGCGGCACCTCGTGGGCGCGGTGGTGACCATCGTCGCGTTGGTCACCCGCTCGACTCGCGCGAGCGAGGTCGCGGCGCCGGAACCGACGACCACGCATCTCGTCGCGGTCGTCGGTGGCGTCGTCGCGATACCGCTGAAGCCGCCTCCCGCGAACGCTGGATTCCCCGCTGAGGTCGACCTCGAGATCAGCGACGGCGCGCAGCACACCACGGTGAAGGGGCGCGTCGTGTGGCTCGTCGAGCGAGCGCCTCCGCTCGAGCGGCATTGGACAGCGTCGGCGAATCCGCTCGTCGTGAAGAACCTGCCCGACGGTGAGGATCCGCGGCGACGCGCCCAACCCCGGACCAGTAGCGATGTCGTGCGCGTCGACGGTGCGATGGTCCTTGCGGACCTTCCGGACACCACGCCCGCGGCCACGCTGCGACTCGGGAAGACGACCATCGAACCGCACTGGATCGAGCCCGGTCCGGCGCCGTTGATGGATCCGGAGCGCGGCGCGTCATGGCGCGACGATCGTCCCGATCCGCTGTCGCCGTTCGAGTGGTTCCGATGGACGCTCTTCGCCGACGAGCGCCAGGAGCCGGCGCCCGCGCCGCCCGGCGACGCCGACACGCAGCTCATGGCGCGTCACGTCGCGGAACTCTGGCGCGCCGGGCTCGGACGCGTCGCGCGACAGAGTCGCGGCGTGAGTCTCACCTTGCGGGCGTGGCTGACGGCGACATGCCGAGTGGAAGACCGGCCCGACGCTCGCGAGGTCGGCGCATGGGTCGCGGATCCGACCGAACTGGCGAGCCTGCTCTCGCTTCTCCTCGATCCCGCGCGCGACGACGACGCGACGATGCGGGCGGCGCTCGCGTGGACCGACGCGCGCACGCCGCTCACCCTGTGGATCGAGTCGGACCTCGCGGGTGCGGTGACGTTCGCGGTGGCCAATCCGCTCGAGAACGAATCGGTGGTGCGCGTGCAGTGGCTCGCCGAGACGCTGCCGCCGCTGGCCACGCTGGTGTCGGCGCACACCATCGGGCGCATGCGCGTCGAGCGCCCGGATCGTCCGTTCCTCGGCGCGCCGAGCGACGGTCGAAACGTCGAGCCGCTGGTCCTCGCCGTCGTCGCCGGCAACTTCACGAAGCGCGTCGCGGTCGCGCCCGCGATCGTCGAGGCGCGGCCGCCGGCGGTGTCCTTCGGTACGTTCGTCGCGCCGACGTCGCTCGCCGACGCGCAGTCGGGTCGCGGCACTCCGGTGAGCGCCGAGTGGGATACGACAGCGTCGCTTCGGCGGCGCGGCGAGCGATGGGAGATCTTCTTCGAATGCCGCGCGCCGTCGGACGGGGCACCGGACGACGCCGTGCGGCTGCGCGTCGGGCGCCGCGAGGTGTTCGTGCGCCGTGACGGCGCGAGCGACGGCGACGGCGATCCGCTTCTCGACGTCGGCGTGAAGACCTTCGACGACCTCTGGCGTGCGCGAATCACACTGCCGACGGCGTGGTTGCCGCGGCCGAGTGAAGACGGGCAAGTCGCTCGGTTCTCGCTGCAGCGCGAGGCCGGACCGCTCAGGTCGACCGCGGTCCTGCCGGTTCCCGCGTGGGCGATCGGTGCGAGCGACGCACCCGTGGTCGAGGTCGACCTGTCGCGCTGGTCGGGATCGTGAACCGCGCGACGGACCGCGCTGAGGCGATTCCTATACTGCGACCATGACGTCCGCTCCAGTGCCGCCACGCATCACCGCGCTCCTCAATCAGAAGGGCGGCGTGGGGAAGACCACATCGACGGTGAATATCGGCGCGGCGATCGCCGAACTCGGACGACGCGTCTGCCTCATCGACCTCGACCCCCAAGGTCACCTGTCGCTGTATCTCGGCATCGACAGCTCCACCGTCGGCGTGACGGCATACGAAGTGCTCACCGACCCGTCGATTTCCGTCGAAGATGCCATCGTTCGCGCGCGGCCCAACCTCGACTGCTTGCCATCCAACGTCGATCTCGCGGCGGCCGAGACCGATCTCGCTGGACACCCGGAGCGACATCGCATCCTGAAGGACCGGTTCTCGCCGCTCCTCGGGCGCTACGACTTCGTGCTCGTCGACTGCCCGCCGAGCCTTGGACTGCTCACGCTCAACGCGCTGGCGCTCGCCGACGAAGTGGTCGTGCCGATGCAGGCGCAGTTCCTCGCGATGCAAGGCTTGAGCAAGCTGCTCGAAACGGTCGCGCTTGTCGCGAAGGGCGTGAACCCGACGCTGCGCGTGGGCGGCGTCGTGCTCTGCATGCACGAGACGCAGTCGACGCACGGCAAGGAGGTCGTCGCCGAACTCGATCGGTTCTTCGAAGCGGCGCGCGGCAGCGGGATGCCGTGGGACGGGGCGGAAATGCTTCGACCCGCGATCCGCCGCAACGTGAAGCTGGCCGAGAGTCCGTCGTTCGGTCAGACCATTTTCGACTACGCGCCGTGGTGTCCGGGGGCGCTCGACTACCGAACGCTCGCCGAGCGCTTCGTGCGCGACTGGGAGCGAGCGCACGAGACGGCGTCGAAGTCGATCGAGCCCAAGCCGATCGCGACGAAGCCCGCTGCCGCCGCGCCGCCCGCGCCGGCGCGACCGGCCTTCGCGCCGAACGTCGTCGCACCCATGCCAGAGCTCCGCTCCGGCTCGTTCGCCGTCACGCCACTTGTGCGCGGGACCCGCTCCGTGTGAACGAGCTTCCGGGCGATGCTGAACTGATTCGCGCTCGCGCCACCACGTGGCGCCGCGTCGCGCTGGGCATCTACGCCGGCGGACTCACCGTGGGGACGCACTGGCCCAGGCTTGAACTCGGCGATCCGCGTCATCCGCCGGACAAGATGCTGCATTTCCTGTGTTTCGGCGGGCTCGCGGTGTTGCTCCATCAGGCCCGCTTCTTCCGACTGAACCTCGTGCTCATCGTGGTGGCGATCGTGTGGATCGTGTTCGACGAGACGACGCAGGCGATACCCGGACTCGGCCGCTCGTTCTCGGTCGAGGACATCGCGGCAAGCGCGATGGGCGCGATCGTCGCGACCGCGATCTGCTGGGCGACGAGACCCGTCGGCGGTCCGGCCGCCCGGGTGCGCCGGGCACGATTCGATCTGTGCTTGGATCGACTCCTGTCGAGTCCGACGAACTGGATGGCGATCGCGACCGGACTCGCGCTCGGAGCGATGATCGGCGTTCCGACGGGCATTTTGATCGACGCGATGTGGGACGATCCGACTCCGTTCCAGGCCGGCGTGATCGGCGGGCTTCTCGGCGGCGCGACGGTCGGCGGCGCGCTCCTCCTGCTCGGCGTGCGCCACGAGGAACGTCGGGCGATCGCGCGCGGTGACTGGGTCGAGCTTCCCGTCGCCGGGTGGCCCGATGTCATCCGGGCGTGCGCGCGACCCATCGCGGGCGGTTGCGCGATCCTGCTTTCGCTGACGATCGTCTGGGGACTGGGCGTCGTCCTCCGGCGCGACTGGGCGCTCGTCGCGGAGATCCAGCGGTGGTTCGATTCGCTGTCGAAGGGGATGATCGGCGTGATCGACGCCGCGGTGATCGGCTTGATCGGTGCGGGCACCATCGATCGATGCAGGGCTCGCTTGGCGGCGGTCGTCGATCGCGCGGACCAGCGCTGCCTGCAGTGCGGGCAGGATCTGCGGGCCACGCCGGTGATCGAACGAACCGGACGCTGCGGTGAGTGCGGCTCGTTCTTCATTCGCGCGTCGTGACGCTCGCCGCCGGCAGCGAGCGTCGGAGCCACCACGAACGCGAAGGCCTCTTACACTGCGACCGTGCGCCGACTCGCTCCGCTCATCATCCTCCTCCTGGCCGGCTGCTCCAGCACGCCGACGACGCTCGTGGAGAGCGACGTGCCGATCCCGCCGGGCATGCAGGTGTGTTTCTCGGAGGGCCTCAAGCGCAACGGGCCCGCGCTGACCGCGGGGTGGTTCGTGCTGTGGGGCAACGTCGTCGACGCGGAACAACAGGCCAACGCCACCTCGGAGCGGTTCTCCGAGAACGGCTGGCGCGAGACCGATCGCATCATGCTGCCGAAGCTCGCCAAGCTGACGTTCGCGAAGGACACGCGCACGGTCCTCGTGGACATCGATGCCCGGCGCGTCGATCCGGGCAGTTCGTCCGCCTCGATCACCGTGACGTCGGGCGGGCAGTAGCCAGGTGGCGATCGCCGCAGGACGCGGCGCACAAGGGCGCAAGGACGCGACCAGATGTCAGCGGATCGATTCGAGAAGAACGCGCGCACGTTCACGCTCCTGACGTTGGCGTCGCGAGCGACGGGTCTGGTGCGCGACGCGACGCTCGCCCGCGCGTTTGGCGTCGGGGCGGTGATGGACGCGTTCTCGTTCGGCTTCATGGTGCCGAACCTGTTCCGTCGTCTCTTCGGCGAAGGGGCGCTGACCGCGTCGTTCCTTCCGATCTACGCGCGGCTCGAGCGCGAGGATCCGGAGAAGGCGCGGCGATTCGCGTCGTACACGCTCGTGGCGATGGCGCTGGTGCTCAATGCGATCGTGATCGTCCTTGAGCTCGTGCTCCTGTGGCTGCACGCGCGATCGCCGATCGCGGAGATTTCGTACATCGGACAGCCGGTCTCGATCGGCGGCGCCGTCGTCGCGCCGATGAGCCTTCGCCTCGGGCAGCTCGGCTACGAGCTCCTGATGGTGATGCTGCCCTACATGCCGCTCGTGTGCATGGTCGCGATCGTGGGCAGCGTGCTCCAGACGCACGACAAGTTCGGCACCGCGGCGGCGAGCCCGATGATCCTGAACCTCGCGGTGGTCGGGACCGCGCTCGGGTTCCTCCCGGTCTTTCACGCGAACGGACATGCGAGCATCCAGGACCAGGCGCGACACGCGACGCTCGTCGGCGCGAGCGTCGTTGTCGCCGGCGTCCTTCAGCTCGCGTGGGGCATGTGGGCCGCGCGGCGCTACGGACTGCGCCTCCGCGGCGTCGACCTGCGCGATCCGATGGCGATCGCGCCGCTCAAGGAGACGCTGCACAAGGCCGTGCCGATGATGTTCGGTCTCGGCGTGCTGCAGCTCAACACGTTCCTCGACGGGCTCATCGCGAGCTGGCCCACCGTGGTCGGCCCGACGATCTTCGGCGTCGCGTTTCCGCTCGAGGAAGGAGCGATGGCGGCGCTGGGCAACGCGCAGCGCCTCTACGAGTTCCCGCTCGGCGTCTTCGGCCTCGCCGTGGCGAACGCGATCTTTCCGGTGCTGTCGCGTCAAGCGACCGACATGGACGCCTTCCGCGCGACGATGCACCGCGGACTGCGCCTCGTGATGTACATCGGGCTACCGGCCAGCGTCGGTCTGATGATGGTGGCGCGTCCGGCGGTCGCCGTCGTGCTTGAAGGCGGGCGGTTCACGCCCGAGGACACCGCCCGCGTCGCCCGCATCCTGCTTGGATACGCGCCGGCGATCTGGAGCTACTCGACGGTGCACGTGTTGACGCGGGCGTTCTACGCCAGCGGCGACTCGGTCACCCCGACGAAGATCTCGGTCGCGATGGTGTTCCTGAATCTCACCCTGAACATCACGCTCATCTTCACGCCGCTCCGCGAGGCGGGGCTCGCGTGGGCCACCGCGATCTGCTCGGTCATCCAGTGCGGGATACTCCTCGTCATCCTCCGCCGGCGCGTCGGCGTCGTTGTGAATCACGAGGTGCGCGCATCGTGGATGGCGACCGCGTTCGCGTCGACGCTCATGGCGGTCGCGATCGCCGCCGTGCGCTGGATCGTCTTCCCGCCGGCGGACGTGCAAGCGCTCACGGGCTGGTGGGGGGCTGTCCGGGAACTGCTCGTTCTGATGCCGGTGGGTGCCGCCGTCCTCCTCGGCGCGACCATCGCGATGCGCCGTCCCGAGCTTCGCTGGGCGTTGGGGAGGAAGTAGCCGGACGCCGAGATCGCCTCGCCCGCATGAATGTCCGGTCACGTGGATCGTGCGGCGAATGCGGATTCAGTCGGTCGTTCCGCCGGCCGATAAGGGCCGCAGCGCCGGTGCGCGCCGACTTCGCCGAGCAGCGCCCGCGACTTCGCCATGGAACAGTCCGCTCCACATCCTCTTGCGTCGACCACGCCCGAACCGGTGCGCACGCACGAAGACGTGCTTGCGCTGATTTCCGACGTCGAGCGCCAGATCGCACGGCTTCGCAGCGTGCAGACCGTGAGCGCCGAGGAACTGACGCGCCAGCACGAGTGCGCCCGCCAGCTTGAAGCCCGCGAAACCGCGATCCACAGCGCGGAAGCGCTGCTGACCGCGCGCGAGGCGCAGCTTCGCGCGATGGCGGAGACGATTCAGGGCGAACGGGCCCGGCTGAACGCTCGTGCGCTGGAACTCGAGGAGCGCGAGCGCGCGCTGAGCGAGCAGGCCGAGGCGGGCGCCGCCGAACGCGAGCGCGTGGCCGCGGAGATGAAGCGGCTCGCCGAGGAGCAGTCGGCGCTGGCGAGCTTGCGCGAGGAACTCGCCGCGCGCGAGTCGCGATGCGGCGACGAGGTCGCGCGGCAGCGCGAACTCGTGCTTGAACTCCAGTCGAAGATCGACGGAGCGGTCGCCGCGGCGAACGACGCGCGCGAGGAGAAGAACGCCCTCGAGCGCGAACTGCGCGACGCGATGGAAGAGGCGCGGCGGGCGCAGGAGAGCCATGCGACGCATGCCCGCGCGCTTGAGACGCGGCTTGCGGAGCAGGGAGCCGAGCTCGAGGCGACGCGCCAGAGTCTCCAGATCGCCGGCCAGAAGCTGGCCTCGCTTGCCCACACGGTCGCCGAGCACGCGCCGGCGCTCGAGCGCGGAGCCGCCGCTGCGGCGCTCGTCGCCGAGCAGGAGCGCAAGATTCTCGAGCTCGAACGCCGCGTGGAAGAGACCCGCGGCGCGCACGAGGAACACGCGCGACTCGAATCGAGCCTCGCCGACGCCCAGCGCCGGTGCACGATGCTCGAGGCCACGGTGACCTCGTTGGAACGGAAGCTCGGCGAAGCCCACGAACTCGCTGAAAGCGAGTCGCGGCGCGCCGCCGAACTGTCCGCCGCGAAGGAAACGCAAGGCGACGAGCGAGCGCGCATCGAGCGACTGCTCGAGGAAAAGTCGAAGCGGATCGCAGAGATGGGAGGATTGCTGCGCACGCGGAAGACGCGCCTTGACCGCGCGAAGCAGTTGCGCCGCGAACGGACCATCAGCGAGCGCGGGCGGTCGAAGCAGGCGGCCGAGGCGGCGTTGGTGAACGCGCTCGAGGAGGAGCGCGTGCTCAAGCGTCAGCGCGAGGAGCTGCGTCACGTGCAGGAAATGCTCGCCGCGAGCGAGCGCCGGCAGCTTGGCAGCGCGGCGCGATCGCGAGGTCTGTTCGCGGCCGCATGGTGCATGGTCGTCACGGCGGTCGTCGCCGCGAGCGCGTGGTTCGCCGCGGGCGCGGTCTGGCCCGTGCCGTCGGTCGCAAGCGTCGACCTCGTGGCCAAGGTCCGCGACGGCGAACGGCTCAGCCCCGAGATGGACACGACCTGGCAAGCGGTTCATCGCGACGCGCTCAAGGACGACGCGTTCCGCGCGGCGGTTCAGCGTCGCATGTCGGACCGTGGACTCAACGCGCTCGGTGGCTCGCGCGAAATGAACGCCTGGCTCGACGGCGTGCACGTGGACTCCGACGGCCCGGGCGCGCTCCGCCTGATCGCCAGCGGCCCCGACAACGACACCGTGATCACCGCGCTCGACACGCTGGCCACGACGCTGGCCAACGAATCACCGCGGCTGCTCCGCGCCCGTGGCGACCTGCCGAAGGCGATGATCGCGGCGGCCACGGCGGTCCCGGGCCGCGTCACGTACTCGACGATCGTTCCGCAGACGGCTCCCGCAGACCGCCTTCAGGCCGCTGCGATGCTGTTCTCGGGCGTCGCGGCGCTCGGTCTCGCCGGAGGCGCGGTGGTCTACGGACGCCTCGCGCGGGCCAAGCGAAAGTTCGAAGAAGTCGGCGCTGTCTGAGAACGGGCGTGATCTTTCGCCGGTCGTGCAGTTCGTGCGGCTTGGACTGCGCTGCGAATCGCGACCCAATCCGAGCAGCGACGAAAGTCGCCCGTGGGACCGACCGATCGATCGTGCGTCAGGAGGACGCGGCTCGCGGCGGATGCCGCATGGCACCACGGAAGGAGCCTTGGAATGATCAATGAGCCTCGATTGCGGCTGGTCGGAATCGACGACCACCCCGTCGAACAGCCGGACCCGCTCGCACCGTTTTGCTTCGCGGACTACGTGCAGAAGTTCCGCGCTCGCCTGCCCGAGAACGCCGTCGATCCGATTCAGTTGGCGCTCGGCGCGCTCGACGACGTGAGCCGACGGATGGAGAGCCTTGCACGAGATCTCAACGTCTTCGGGCACTTCGAAGAACCAGACGACACGGACCGTCCTCGCGCCGCGTAACCATCCGCGACGCTGGCCATGGACGGCCACCATTGGACGATCTGCAACCGCCCGCGCACCGCGCGGGCGGTTGTCGTTCCCGGGCGAATCATGGGCCGATACTGAGGCCCACGACGGCACCAATGCCCATGAGGATCGGGACCGCAGCTCGGTTCCGAAGCCTTGGCAGTGCGATGAACGTGGTCATCGCGATGGCGATCGGCGCCAGCCGCGTGATGTCCGAGGACACGAGCGCAGTTGGCCGCGTGAGTCCAGCCAAGAGCTGGAGACCGGTCGTGACGACGAGCCCGCACACGGCGCAGGCGATCCCGTCGAGGAACGCGTGTGCCGCGCGATGCTCGACTAATTTTTCGATGAGTCCGTGCCCGAGGAGCGTGAACGCGAACGCCGGCAAGAACATTCCGGCGGTCATTGCCATCGCGCCGAAGAATCCGTTTCCGAGGTAACCGCAGAATGTGGCGAAGATCACCAGAGGCGCCGGAAGGACGCTTCCGATCGCCACGCCGTCGAGAAACTCGCGATCGGTCATCCAACCGTCGGAAGCCGTGGTGATCGTTCGGACGACCGGGATGGCGGTGTATGCGCCGCCGAAGCTCACAAGCCCTCCCGTGAGACCTGTGGCGGCGAGTTCCGGAAGAGGCACGACGCGAGCGACCGGCGATCGCTGTGAGGGCTGGGCTGGAACTGCTGCGGCTCCATCAGGTCCGCGCATCCAGAGAGCGACGAAGAGCGAGGCCATTACGACGACGACCGCCGCTGCGGCTCGGCGCCGGGCCGCCAACGCGAGCGCCGCGCCGCCGGTAGGCAACGCGAGCCAGAACGGACCTCCCACGCCTTGCGACGCGGCGGCGGCCGCGACGACGAGCCACGCGAACCAGCCGGTCTTCGTCGACGTTCCCGCAGCACGAGTGATGGACCGAGTGAGGCGCAGCGCCGCGGCAAGCACCAATCCGACGACGACCGCCTGCGCGCCCCAGAAGGCACCGCTCAACACCGCGTCCCCCAAACCGAAACGTCGATACGCCCATGCAGCGAGCAGCATCAGCGTGAAGCCTGGCAACATGAACCCAAGCCCGGCAGCGATCGCCCCCGCACGTCCTCCGGCGTTCATGCCGAACCAGCAACACAACTCGTGCGCCTCAGGTCCGGGGAGGGCTTGGTAGACCGCAAGCGCTCGCCGAAAGTGATCCTCGTCGGTCCAATGTTCGCGCTCGACCAGCGCCTCCCGAAGCGCCGAGATCTGCGCGGTCGGTCCTCCCCAGGCGGACAGTCCGAAGCGGAGGAAACGCAAAAAGATCGCCGGGGTTGACAGGTTCGGTGCGCGGGCGTCGCGCGGGATCTCAGGGTGCGGCTCGGGATCGAATCGTTTCATTGACTTCGTCCCGACGAAGGACGGGCGCGGGCATTGAACCACGCCCGATCAGTCCTCCATTTCCCCAGAAGCTCGGGACCTGCCGTGGCATGTGCCCCATAGAGGCGCGAACTCTCCCTTTTATGGAAAGTTGGGTGGCACGGCGTATCGCAGTCGTGCAAACTCCCACATGCCTCGTGCCCTGCCGCGGAGCCGCGCGATCACTCTCGCGCGGCGCCCACGTGGAGTCGCCGGGCAGAGCCCCTCCCGTCCGCTGATCGCCCCTTTTGAGGATCCCAATGACCCGCCTATTGAGCACCGCATCGCTAGTTGCATTGGCCCCGACGCTCTTGGCCTCCAGCGCCTTGGCCGTCGATCTTTCCGTCGGCTCGATCGAAGTCGATCAGGCCATCCAGACCGGCGCGCTCACCCTCGTCGCCAAGAACGCCACGATCGTGCGCGTCAAGGTCGCCGTCACCGGTTCGGCCGCCGCCGTCCCGGGTGTCGATGCGGAGCTGCACGTGTTCTCGAACGGCGTCGAGATTCCGGGATCGCCGTTCTTCTCGTCGAACGGTCCGATCTCCGCGCCGCTCTCGCCCAACAGCGCGAACGAGAACGACACGATCAACTTCCTGTGCGTGCCGCCACAGTCCAACGACGTGGATTTCTATGTCACGGTGAATCCGCTGCACACCGTTGCGGAGACCGACTACACCAACAACACCGGCTCGGTGCTGAACAAGGCGTTCCTCTGCCGCAAGATGGTTGAGTTGGCGTACGTGCCCATCAACTACACGCCGGGTGGTGGCCTCCCGCCGGCGAACATGCCGGAGCCCGGCTACGGCGACGCGTTCCTCCGCGGCATCTACAAGACCGGCGACTGGAACTACCACCGCTCGCCGCTCGGCTCGCTGACGTGGACGCAGAACATCGAGGTCTCGAACAACACGCTGCTCACCACGCTCAACGACATCCGCAACGTGCAGATCCCCGCTGCCGGATACTCGAAGCCCGAATTCATCTTCGGCTGGCTGCCGGGCAATCCGTACAGCGGCAACGGCCAGGCGATCGGCATCCCGGGCGCCGCCGCGTTCGGCAATACGGAAGAGTCGCGATTCCAGCGCACGTTCGCCCACGAAATTGGCCACTGCTGGGGCGAGCCGCACAACACGCTGACGATCGCCACCGTCGGTTTCGACGTGCTGTCGCAGCTCAAGGATCCGCTCAACATCGCGCCGGTCATGCCGACGTCGAAGAAGGACATCATGTACGCGGGCCTGCTCACCAACCAGGCGTGGGTCGCGACGGTGTCGTTCAACGACTGCATCAACGACGCGCGCTCGCAGTGCACGGCTGACCAGGATTCGGGCGGGCACGGCGGCGCGAACGACGCGCTGGCCGGTGAGCGCTGCCTGCGCATCGCGGGCGAGTACAACCACACGAACGGTTCGATCGCCCTCCAGGCCTCGCAGCGCATGGACATCGCCGAGCCGACCGCGAACGATCCCGCGGGCGACGCGACCGTCACCGCGTTCGACGACACAGGCGCGCAGCTCACGTCGATCCGCGTGAAGACCGGGACCTGCCGCGAGAAGTGCAACGGCGACGGAATACTCGACCGCAGTCCGTTCTACGTGATGCTGCCCGAGACCATCAACGGCAAGTCGATCGCGCGGGTCACCATCAAGGACGTGAAGAGCCGCAAGATGCTCGCGCAGCAGATTCGAAGCGCGCATGCTCCGACGGCGCAGGTCACCGCGATCGGCAAGGCGTCGGTCGGACAGGGCGGCTTCATGCAGGCGTTCGATCCGGCCGAGCCGCTCGTCGGCGACGTCGAGGTCCGCTGGGCCGCCTCCGATCCGGACGGCGACGCGCTTGCGACGATGCTCCTCTACAGCCCGGACGGCGGCAACTCGTGGACTCCGCTCGCTGCGAACCTCGACAGTGATCCGACCGGCGGCGAGAACCAGTTCGTCTTCAACACCGGCAATATTCCAGCGAGCCAAGGGGCAAACGGCCTCGTCAAGGTTCGCGTCTCCGACGGCATGAACATCGTCGACGGCGAGTTCCCGATCACGGTCATGATGAGCACGGGCAACCCGCCTGACGTGCACGTGATCTCGCCGAACACGGGTATCACCGTGCCGCAGCACGCGTCGGTGGTCCTCCAGGCGTCGGCATGGGACATCGACGAGCAGTTGCTCCCCGAGACGTCGGTGAAGTGGGAATCGAACATCGACGGTCTCCTCGGGACCGGACGCCTGTTCGTCGCCAATCACCTCACGCCGGGAGTGCACACGCTTACGCTCACCGGCACGGATTCGACGGGACTGTCGACCGTTCGCCAGGTGCAGGTGACCGTTACGGCTCGCACGGTGCGTTCTGCTGACCTCAACGGCGACGGCATCGTCGACGCGGCCGACCTCGCAGTGCTGCTCGGCGCGTGGGGCACGGGCGGCTCGCCCGCGGACCTCGATCTCGATGGCACCGTGGGTGGTGGCGACCTCGCGATCCTCCTTGGCGCCTGGAACTGATCCTCGAACCTGTGCACGCGGCTTCGACCATGCGTGCATATGACGTCATCGTGATGGGCTGCGGCGCCATGGGCGCCGCAGCCCTTTTTCATTGCGCTCGGCGCGGGCTGCGCAGTCTCGGCATCGAGCGGTTTCGGCGCGGGCACGCATTCGGTTCGAGCCACGGCCATTCGCGCATCATCCGTCAGGCGTACTTCGAGCACGCCGACTACGTGCCGCTCGTACGCCGCAGCTACGAGCTGTTCCGCGAGCTCGAGGAAGAGGCCGGCGAACCACTCATGGTGCAGACCGGCGCGATCTTCGCCGGACGTCCGGAGTCCGAGGTCGTGCAAGGCAGCGTTCGCTCGGCGCGCATGCACGGCATCGCATACGAAATGCTCGACGGTGCCGAGCTCGCCCGGCGATTCCCGCAGTTCACGCCGCCGCCGGGTCTCGTCGCGGTGTGGGAGCCGAGCGCCGGATTCGTGCGTCCCGAAGCGACGGTGCTGGCGCACCTTCGTCGCGCGGAAGCACTCGGCGCCGAGGTGCTTGAGGAGACGCGCGTCGAATCGTGGCGGACGATCGGCGATCGCGTCGAAGTCGAGACTTCGCGCGGGCAATTCCTCGCGCGGCAGGTGGTCGTCGCCGCGGGGCCGTGGAGCGCGCAGCTCCTGCCTCGCCACGCGCCGCTCCTCCGCCCGACGCGACAGCCGATCGTCTGGCTCGATGCCGAACCGGACGCGCGTGCGACGCACGCCGCGCCCACGATGCCCGTGTGGCTCTTCGATCGCGACGACCGCGCAGCGGTCTACGGCATCCCGAGTCATCCGATGCTCGACGGACCTCGCGGCATGAAGGTCGCACTCCACGGCGGCGGCGCGAGGATCGACGTCGAAGCCCTGGACCGGCGCGTTGACGCTGCCGAGATCGACGCAGTTGTGGAAGCGGTGCGCGAGGTGGTTCCGCGGGCTGTAGGGCGCGTGACCGCAGCCTCGATCTGCGTCTACACCAACTCGCCTGATTCGCACTTCATCGTGCATCGCATCGCCGACGCGCACGCCATCGTCGCGTGCGGCTTCAGCGGCCACGGATTCAAATTCGCGCCGTTGATCGGCGAAGCGATCGCGCAGCTCGCGAGCGACGGGCGCACGCCACATCCGATCGAGTTCCTCTCGGGGGCTCGCTTCGGGCTTTGAGCGCGTCGCAATCGCGCGAAGAAAAAAATGAAGGGGCGCGGACAGATCGGCTTGTCCGCACCCCTTCGCGAAAGGAGTAGGGCTGAAGAATACTCGCGGCGGCGGGTGCGGTGCGAGCTTTCTCCGGCGCGCTGCGAAGATTGCTTCGCGAAGCAACCATTTGGAAACGCACAACTTGGGGCGAATTCCCGACACCGAGATCGGTGACACGCGGCTGTCTGACCGGTGCGCGAAAGCGCACACCGTGGGTCTCGTTCGCCGACGGTTGCGGCGAAGCGCATCGCGAAGCCGATGACTGGGGCTTCATGCTCGCTCCACTCGCCGCTGCCGCGCTGTCGTTGTTCATTCTGTCGCCGGGACTTTCGACCGGTGTCGAGAGCTCGAATTCGAACGGTTCGTCGCCGCCTACCGCGGTCGCCAATGCTGGCAGCATGGCCCCGGGGTTCACGCTGCTGGATACGAACGGCCGCGCGGTGAGCCTCTCCGACCTCAGCGGGAAAGTGGTGGTGCTCGAATTCTGGGCGACGTGGTGCGGGCCGTGTCAGCGAGGGTTGGCCGCCGTTGCCGACATGGTGAAGGGCGACGAAGGCGTCGTGCTCCTCGCCATCAACGTCGATGATCGCGAGACCCACGACCAGGTGCGCAAGTTCCTCGCCGCTAAGAAACTCGACGTGCGCACCCTGCTGAAGGGCAACGCGACGAGCCGCCGCTTCGGCGTCGGTCCGATTCCGCACGCGGTCGTCATTGGTCGCGACGGGCGGGTGGTGTCCCACCATGTGGGGATCACGAGCGAGGCCGCGCTCACCGAGGCCTTGTCGCGAGATATCGCCAAGGCGAAATAGCCGCTGGCGATCTTGGATGGGACCGAATTAGCCGCTCTCGCGACAATTCACTCGCCGCCCAACACGCTTTCGCGAAATCGTTATGATTCGACAAGCTTCATGCCGAAGCTTGGAGTTTTCTAATGGCAACTTCCGATTCGATTCTCGATCAAATCAACAAAGCCGGCCTTGATATTCACGCCCTCCTCCGGATCCGCTCGAGCGTCGAGCAGCTGCTCGTCGCGAAGCGCCGCGATCTCGAGAAGCAGCTCGCCGCGATGTCCGACGCGTTCGGGGCGGTGCCGGCTCGCCGCGGCCCCGGCCGTCCGGCCGGCTCGAAGAACGCCGCTCCCGCTGCCGCGTCTGCCGCTCCGTCGGCCGGTGGCAAGCGGAAGCGAGTTCGTCGCGTCGCCAGCAACAATCCCGGCAAGCACAATGGCCTGTCGGTGGCTGCTGCCGTTCGCAAGATCATCGAAGCGAAGGGCGGCAAGGCCTCTGCTTCCGAGATCAAGAAGGCGTTCGACGCAGCGGGCGACAAGCGGAACCTGAACTTCACGCTCTTGGTTCGCGCTGGCTCGGTCAAGCGCACCGGAAGCGACAAGAAGAAGTCCGGCGAGAAGGGTCGCGCTGGCGGGATATATGCGATCTAAATGGGCCGTCTGGGTGGGCCATTTGGGTGGACCATCTGGGTGGGCCTTCCGAGTGGCGATCGCTCGGCGTCGTCGCTTCGGACCGCGTGTGCGGTCCCGCGTCAGTCGCCCCCCGGCCTTTGGTGATGGCCCGTGAGCGATTGGTCCGTTCGTCACGTAGGTCGCCCGCGCGGTCCGGAACGGGTATCGCCACCGCATGGCGCACGCGCTTTGCCTCGCACGCTGTAGCTCGGGAGCGACGATCCTGCGATCGTCGCTCCTCGAGCGCTGCGGCTTCCGCCACGGCTTCTCGACTCGCCGCGGCGGCGTGAGCGAGGCGCCCTTCGAGCAACTCAACCTCGCGCGGCCCGATTCCGCTGCGGAAATGGCCGCGTTCGCGGTGAACCGCGCTCGCTTCCTGAGCGCGTGCGATCTGGCGTCACGGGTTCTCGTGACCGTGCGTCAAGTGCACGGTTGCGCGGTGGCCGACGGCGACGAAATCGACCTCGACGCGATGGACGTCGAGGCCGACGCCATCGTGAGCCGCGACCCGCATCGTGCGATCGGCGTGCGCACCGCTGATTGCGTCCCGGTGCTCGTGGCGTGCCAGGACACCGGCGCGGTCGCCGCGATCCACGCGGGCTGGCGCGGCATCGTCGCCGGCGTGATCGAGCGGGCGATCGACGCGATGCGACGACGCCCCACGGGCCGGCTCGTCGCCGCCATCGGCCCGGCCATCTCCTGCGCGGCGTACGAGGTTGGCGGCGAGGTCGCCGGCGCGTTTGCCTCGCGCGACCTCGGCGACTGCGTGCATCGCGGGCCGAGCGGGCGCGAGCACGTCGACTGCCACGCGGCCGTCGCTCGGATTCTCGTGCGACACGGCGTCGACGCTTCGTCGATCGACGGCACACCTTGGTGCACGTTCGGCGACGCGGATCTCTGCTACTCGCACCGTCGTGACGCCGCGCGCAGCGGGCGCATGCTTGCGGTCATCGGCGCCGAGGCGCTTCGGCGACCGTGACGGCGCGTCGCATCAGAGCCGCCGCGCGATCTCCGCGGTGTACGTCTCCGCTTCGAGCAAGCATGTCTCGACCGCCGGCAACAACCAGTTGTCCTGATTGACGAACCAGAGTTTCTCGGCGATCGGTCGGCGCACGAGCTCGGCGGTGCCGTTGGCGATCGCGCCCGGTGCGGCGATCGGCATCGCGTGTCCCCATCGAGTCAGTCGTATCTCCGCGACATCCTGCGTCGAGATGCCGAGGTCGCCGAGCGCACGACGAATCTGCGGCGCGCCGAGTTCGGCGTACGTCTGCCAGTCGGTGTCTTGAACGATCGTGAAGCGCGCCGACGCGAAGGGCAGCGGCCAATAGAGCGTGAGAACGTCGCGTGCGTTGGACGGGCGGGTGAACGTTCCGTCGACGACGTCGACGATGCGCCGCTCGCGCTCGGCGGCGGTCGGATCCATCGGGAAGCCGGCGTCGTGCAGCAGGAACGTGTCGTACAGGTCGACGTCGGCCGGGCGGCGCAGAAGCACGTTGGCCACCAGATACGCCGCGGTCTGCACCAGCGGGATCGCGTTCGCCTTGTCGGGGTCGAGCGTCGCGAGGTCGTCGACCATGCGCTCGACCAGGTGCTTCGCGTTCGCCATGATCACGTGCTTCGCGGACAGCGTGCGGCGCACGCCCTGGGCGGTGCGCCAGCGCACGAGCACGCGGTCGTCCTCGACGTGAACGCTCTCGACCATCGCGCCCGGGCGAAGTCGCGGCTCTTGACCGGAGCGCTCGCGATCCGCGAGCTTCGACCACAGCCTCGACGCGAGCGATGAATTGCCGCCCGGCAGCACGACGCGGCCGAACTCTTCGGCGGCGATGAAGTTCCAGCCCGCGGCGGCGGAGATCTGGTCCCAGCCGACGCCGAAGGACGAGTAGCAATATGCCTGGACGGCCTCGGCGAGCGCCACCGGCAACGCGCCGCACGCGGCTTGGATGTCGTCGCGCAGCGGCACTTGATCAAGCGAGCTGATCCACGCGAGGTCGCGCGGTGGCACCGGGATGTCCGGGTACTTGTCGTACGCGAAGTACCACACGCGTCGCTGGTACGCCCGCGCGGCGTCGCGCTCGGCGGGAGTGCATCCGCCGATGCAGGGGTCCTCGGTGATGCGGTGATTCCACTCGAAGGCGAGCGGTCCCTTGTCGATGCGGGCGTCTGCGAGCACGCCGAGTTCGCGATACAGCGCTTCGAGGCTCGAGCCTCGATCGGGCACGATGAAGTACGCCGACCCCATCGAGTACGGCACACCCTCCCACGACTCGCCCATCGCGTTGCCGCCGAAGCGTCGGCGCAGATCGAACACGACCGGCTGCGCGTCGCGGAGCATCCACGCGCTCGCGAGTCCCGAGAGTCCGCCGCCGACCACGGCGACGTCGACGAACTCATCGGGCTCGTTCGGCGGTTCGCACGACTCGCACTGATGGAACGGCAGTCGATTCTGCGGGAAGACGTCGCCGAACCAGCGCGGGGCGAACGGGAGTCCGCCGATCAATTGCGGAGGCGTCGAGAGATCGATCGGCTCGATGGGATTGCCGACGCGGACCTGGCCTCCGAGGTTTGGTGCCCAGATCGCGCCGTGACTCGCGCGCGACAGAAGTCCCATCGCCACGGCGCTGAATCCGTGTCCCAGAAACGCTCGGCGCGGAAGCATGAGGTCAGCGTACGGCGCGAGTCGCGCGAAGCAAGCAATCGTTGGTGAACGAGCGGAGTTTCATCGACGGTCGTCCGCTGGCGCCGCTTGCTCGCTCGCGCGGCTGCGGTTTGCTGTCCACCAGGTAATCGCCGCGGACGCCGCTTCGTCCGCGGCCTTCGCCGCTTCGTCGCCGCCTTGGTTGCAGGCGACCAGCACTGCGAACGGCGGTCCGCTCGGCGGCGCCGGAGCGAGCCACGCGACGCAGAACCAGACCGTGTTGCTCCCCGAATGCGACAGCACGTGTCCGCCCCACGCTCGATCCGCAAGCCCCCAACCGCATGCGTAATGGTTTTCGTCGGCCGCAGGCGCGGAGTGCAAATGAAGGAATCCATCGGGTGCGATGCCGAGGAGCGCGGTTTTCTCACCGCGCAGGTGCACCGAGATGAAGCGGGCCCAATCCGCCAGCGAAAGGTGAAGCGTGCCCGCCGGAGCGATCGCGTTCGGATTGTCCGTGTCCTTCACGGCGCCCTGCGCGTCGTGACCCTTCGGCGCTTTGCCGTGCGTCGCGATCGACGGTGAACCGAATCCCGCGCTCGTGATGCCGAGCGGCGCGGCGATGCGCTCGACGACGAGCGATTCCCAGTCGCGCTGCGCGGCGAGTTCGCACATGCGTCCGGCGATCGCGTAGCCCTGATTCGAATACGCGTATGAGCCGCGCGACTGCGCCGGCGGTCGCGACAGCATGCTTGCGACGAATGCGGCGCGGCACTCCTGAGGCGACGCGGTGCAGGACCACGCGATCTGCCAATCCTTGCGGTCCGGCGCCGCGGGCGCGCCGCTTCGATGATGCAACAGCTCGTCGAGCGTGACCGCCTTCCATTCGTCGCGCATCGTCGGCACCGTCGGGCCGAGTACCGCGCCGACCGTCGAGTCCCACTGGAGCTTGCCCTCGGCGACCAGTTGCGCGGCTAACGTCGCGGTGACCGCCTTCGTGCAGCTTCCGAGATGGAAGCGATCGCCGCGTTCGATCGGAGCGTCCTCGCCGCGCACTCGAACGCCGGACACGCCGAGGCCGACGAGTCGATCGGCGGTGAGGACCGCGACGCCCATGCCCGGCACGTCGTGCCGCTTGCGGATGGGTTGCAGTAGTTCGTCGAGATTTTCGGGCGACGCGTCGAAGTTGGCGGCGATCGGCGTCGCCCTTTCGATGCGAGGCGCCGGCGCCGCGGGCGGCGCGACGAGAAAGCTGGCTGCGAGGAGAAGGGAAAGCACGACGCGAGCGTAGCAAGCCGCATCGTCGAGGCCGCGGTGCGGTACGGGAACCGCGTTCGAGGCGCGCGACCGAGGCGCGACCGACACGCCGACCGCTGCGACGGATCGCCGTCGTCGTGGTGAAATGTCCGCCCGCCGCATCGGAACCAGCCGGTCGCTCGCGCAGCGAGCCGCCGCGCACGCCGAGCGGCACCTTGGAGCCTCCCATGCTCGTGATTCGTGATCTCGTCAAGATCTATCCCACGTCGAGCGGCAGTCCGGTCGCGGCGCTGCGAGGCGTTTCGCTCGAGATCCCGAACGGCCTGTTCGGCCTCCTCGGTCCGAACGGCGCGGGCAAGAGCACGCTGATGAACATCATCGCCGGCTTGCTCGAGGCGACGGGCGGAAGCGTGACGCTCGACGGCGCGGATATCACGAAGGACCCGAAGGCGGTGTGGGGTCGATTGGGCTACCTGCCGCAGGACTTCGGTTTCTATCCGTCGTTGACTGGCGCGCAGATGCTCGACTTCCTGCTGCGCCTGAAGGGGATCCGCGGCGCGAGCGGCGGTCGACGAAAGCTCGTCGCCGAACTGCTCGAGCGCGTGAACCTCTCGAGCGCCGCGAAGCGCAAGGTGAAGGAGTACTCCGGCGGCATGCGGCAGAGGCTGGGCATCGCCCAGGCGATAGCGGGCAATCCGCGATTGCTCGTCGTCGACGAACCGACCGCAGGCCTCGATCCCGAGGAACGCCAGCGCTTCTACCGGCTGCTCGCCGAACTCGGGCGCGACCGCATCGTGCTGCTGTCGACGCACATCGTCGAGGACGTCGCGACGCTGTGTCCGCGCTTCGCGATCATCCGCAGCGGCCGCTGCGTCGCGAGCGGCTCGACCGCCGACGCGCGGCGGCGACTCGACGGTCGCGTGTACGAAGGCGTCGTCGCGCCGGACTCGCTCGCGGCGCTGCGGACGACGCATCGCGTGACGCAGGCCGTGCTCATGGAAGGCAGCGACTTCCGGGTGCGCGTGCAGGCCGACGTCGGGCGCGAGCCGGCCGGATTCCAGCGCGTTCCGCCCACGCTCGAGGACGTCTACTTCGGCGTGATGGACGAGGCGGACGCGGCGACCGCGGTCGGAGGTGCCGCGTGATCGGAGCTTTCGCTCGCGGCGCGACGGTCGCGCGGCATGAGTTCAGGACCGCGTGGCGGCGGGTCTCCACGTGGGTGCTCGTCCTCATCGTGCTCCTCCTGGCGTGGGGCTTCGTCGCCGGCAGCGTCACGATCGGAACCGGCTCCGCGTCGGTGGGCGGCGAGCGGGCGCACATGAACTCGATGTTCAACATCGCGTTCACGCAGATCGCGGTGTTCTCGCTCTTCTACCTCTTCTTCGTCGCCATCGCGTTCGGCACCTCGGTGCTCGAGGACGACGCCGCCCGCATCGGCCCGATGCTGCACTCGACGCCGCTCAGCGTCAACGAATACGTGTGGGGGCGGTTCATCGGACAGACGATCGCCTACGTGGTGCTGGTCGCGCTCAACGTCGCGTTCCTCGTCGCGTTCATGCAGCTCTATCCGGTCGACGAACCGGCGAAGGTCCGAGGCGCGTTCGCGCTCGTGAACTACGTCTGGCCGACCGTGTTCTTCGTCTTGCCGCCGCTGATCTTCTTCGGCGGCGTGAGCTTTGCGCTCGGCGCGGCCACGCGCCAAGCGGTGCTCGTGTTCCTGCTGCCGGTGGCCACGCTGCTCGGGTGCGTGTTCTTTCTGTGGAACTTCTCGCCCGAGTGGTTGCCCGAGTGGGTGAACCGGCTGTTCCAGTTCATCGATCCCACGGGACTGCGCTGGCTGACGGAGACGCATCTCAAGGTCGATCGCGGCGCGGCCTACTACAACACGAACCCGATTGAACTCGACGCGGTCATCGTCGCCAATCGCCTCACGATCATCGCGGTCGGTGTCGCCGGCGTGGCGTTCGCCGCCACGCGCGAGTCGCGGCGTCTCCGCGGGCCGCGTTACCGCAAGGGCGACGTTCCGAGCGTGCTCGCCGCAGCCGATCGCGACGACGTCAGCCGTCGCGCCGCGCGGATCGACGCCGACGCGGCGCACGGCGCGACGCTGCCCGTGTCCTCGCAGTCGAAGCCCGGCGCGCTCGCGACGTTCCGCGCCGCGCTCGGTGCCGAAACCCGCGAGCTGCGCCGCGCTCCGGGCCTGATCCTGTTCGTGCCGCTCATCGTGCTGCAGGTCGTCGGCGCGGCGCTCTCCGTGCCCGGCGCGTTCGACACGCCGCTCCTGCTGTCACCCGGCAGCATGGCCGCGAGCACGTTCAACACCGTGACGCTGCTCACGGTGCTGCTCATTCTCTTCTACGCGACGGAATCGCTCGCGCGCGACGATCGCGCCCGCACGACGCCGATTGTGCGAAGCTCGGGCTCGCGAATCGGCGCGATCATCGCCGGTCGACTCTTCGCCAACTGCGTGGTCGTGCTGCTCGCGGTGCTCGGCGGCGTCTACGTCGGGGCGTGCATCGCGCTCTTGGTGCAGGGCATTCGCTCGGGACAGTGGATCGCCCCGTCGCCGGGGCCGTTCGTCCTGGTCTGGTCGATGTTCCTCCTGCCGACGGTGCTCGTCTGGCTGAGTTTCATCGCGCTCTCCTGGGCAGTGACCCGCAATCGCTTCGCGGTGTACGGGCTCGGCCTCGGCGTGCTGATGCTTACGGGTTGGGCGTTCGTGCGCGGTTGGGTGACGTGGGTGTTCAACTGGCACTTGTGGGGCGCCGCGCGGTGGACCGACTTCGGACCGTTCGAGCTCGATCGCATCGCGCTCGTGATGAACCGGGCGCTGTGGCTCTCCGTCGCGGTGGCGTTCTTCGCCATCGCCATGCGCGTGCTGCCGAAGCGCGTTGGCGATCCGCAGGGCGCGACGGCGCGACGGCGACCGTGGCCGTTGACGCGGGCAGTGCTCGGCACGCTTCCGTACGTGGTCGTGCCGCTCGTTCTCGCGATCACGCTCGGCGTGATGGTGCGCAACGGCAACGGCGGCGGACTGCAGCGCCGGCTCCAGAAGGACTACTGGCGAAAGAACGTGAACACGTGGCGCGAGGTGCGCCAACCGATGGTCGACGACGTGGAACTCGACCTCACGCTCGACCCCGCTGCCGGGTCGTTCCGCGTCGAAGGCGCCTATCTGCTGCGGAATCACGAGGACGACGCGATGGCGAGATTCGCGCTGACTCCGGGCCTGCATTACCAGGATCTCGAGTGGGACTTCGACGGCGGGACCTACAAGAAGGATGATCAGGCGACGACGAAGCGCGAGTCGCCGGCGTACGACAGCGCGGGGCTGTGGGTGTTCACGCCGAAGCAGCCGCTTGCGAAGGACGAGACGATTCGCGTCGGCTTCCGCTATCACGGGACGTTCCCGAACGGCATCAGCCGAAACGCCGGCGGTGCAGGCGAGTTCATCCTGCCGTCGGGCGTGGTGCTCAACAGCTTTTCGCCGAGCATGCTGCCGATGATCGGATTCATCGACGGCGTCGGTCTCGAGGCGGGCGATCAGCCCGAGCCGCGCGTGCCCGAACCCGACGAGTGGAAGAAGCGCACGCGACCGGCATTCGGTTACGGCGCGCAATCAAAGGTGAAGGCCCGGATCACGCTTCCGGCTGAGTACCGCGCGAACTGTCCGGGCGTACTCGTGTCGGACGTCGTCGAAGGCGACCGCCGCGTAATGACCTGGGAGACCGACCAGCCGATTCGGTTCTTCAACGTCGTCGCGGGCAAGTGGGTCGAGCACAAGGGCGAGCTCACGAGCATTTGGTATCTGCCCGCGCACGAGCGCAACGTCGAGGAGATGTCGCAGGCGCTCGACGGCGCGCGACGCTATTACTCCGAGTGGTTCTATCCGTATCCGTGGAAGGAACTGAGGCTGACGGAGTTCCCCGGGCTCGCGGGCTATGCGCAGGGCTTCGGCACGAACATCGTGTTCAGCGAGAACATCGGCTTCCGCGCCCGAACCACGGAGGAAGAGCGCGCTCCGTTCATGATCACCGCGCACGAGGCGGCGCATCAGTGGTGGGGCAACATCTTGATGCCCGGCGACGGTCCCGGCGGCAATCTGCTCAGCGAGGGCATGGCGCACTTCTCGACCGCGCGACTCTGCGGACAACTGCAGGGCGAGCGCGGCCGTCAGTGGTTCCTGCGCAAGATCGAGGACTCGTATCAGGAAGCGCGGAAGCCCGACGACGAGCGCCCGCTCGTCGAGATCGACGGCTCGCGTCCCGGTGATACGACCGTCACCTACGACAAGGCCGGTTGGGTCTTCTACATGCTGATGGAGCTGATGGGCCGCGAGTCGTGCGACAAGGGACTCCGCGGATTCATCACCAAGTTCAAGGACGGCCCCGACTATCCGCTGCTTCAGGACTTCGTCGCGTTCATGCGCGACTACGCGCCGGACAAGAAGGCATACGACGCGTTCGTCGACCAATGGTTCTTCAAGGTCGTCGTGCCGGAGTTCCGCATCGAGGGCGCCAAGTCGACGCACGAAGGCGAATCGTGGATCACGCGAGCGACAGTGCAGAACGTGGGCACCGCGCGGGTGACCGTCGAGATCGGAGTCACGAACGGGAAGGAGCGCTGGGAGAAGCCGAAGGACCCGAAGGACGAGTACGCCGACGCCCGCGTGTCGGTGACCCTCGGCCCGGGCGACTCCGCGCCGATCGAAATCCGCTCCGCCTTCGAACCCGCACGGATCGTCGTCGACCCCGACGTGCACGTACTTCAGATCAAGCGCAAGCAGGCAGAGGCGAAGATCTCGGCGTAAACCGGTCGAAAGCGCGCTCGGTTGACGTCCGGCGGTCGGTTTTTGGCCGCGGGATCGAGGATTGGCGCGCGGCCATCAACGCTGGCGCGGCTCCCCGGTACCATCTTGCCCCTTGTGAGGAACCTGCGGCGTCGGCGTGTCTCCGGCCTCGTTGGACATTCCCAGTGACCGGCGCTTGCCGGGGAGAACTCATGCGGATCATTGCCACCGTCGTCGCGATCGCTGCGTCGCTCGCGTCCCCCACGTTTGCCCAAGCGGGCCTCGGCCCCGCGCCTCAGGATGGCGACAAGCAGCCCGCGGGCGGAGTCGCGCCGAAGGCGCCTGCGAAGCTGTCCAGCGGATGGACCGACGCCGAGCGTTCGCCAGAAGCGCTCAAGAAGGCCGAGCAGGTCCTCGCGGACGTCGCGAAGGCCTATCAAGGAGCGGCGACGCTCACGGAGAAGATCTCGCTCACGGTGGCGATGCCCGACGGCGGCAAGCAGGAGCAGAAGATGGAAGCCGCGTACGGCCAGAAGGGCGCGATGCGGTTCGCGATGGACCAGGCGTCGGTGGTCGTCGTCGACAACGTCGCGTACTTCCTGCCGAACGACCCGAAGGACAAGTACGTCGAGCAGAAGTTCGAAGGCAGCACCTCGAAGGCGCTCGCCGCGCTTCTGCCCGGCTTCGCGATGCCCACCGGCGCGCTCGCCATGCGCGAAGGCGCCGAGCCCGCGGCCGCGATCGTCGCGCTCGGCGGACCGTTCCTCCAAGAGGCGAAGATCGTCGGCTTCCGCTCCGCGGACGGCATGGACCTGGTGCTCCTGTCGAACGCCGAGGGCGAAGCCGTCGTCGGGTTCGACAGCAGGTCGCGCCTCGAGAAGTCGGTGAAGGCGCTCCTCTCGCCCGCCGGCGCGCCCGAAGGCATGACGATCGCGATCGACATCGGCGTCGAGAACACCGTGGCTCCGGAACTCCCGCGGCCGATCACCTTCGAGAAGGGTCAGCGCACCGCCGTGGCGAGCATCGCCGACTTGTCGCCCGGTGGCGGCGAGCCCGAGATGAAGGTCAAGGCTGGCGATGTCGCACCGACGGCCAAGCTGACGACGCTCGACGGCAAGGAAGTCGACATCGCCTCGCTGAAGGGCAAGGTGGTCGTGCTCGACTTCTGGGCGACGTGGTGCGGCCCGTGCAAGAAGGGCCTTCCGCTCCTCGAGGAGTTCGCGGTGTCGATGAAGGACAACCCGAAGGTCGCCGTCTATCCCGTCAACGTGTGGGAGAACACGAAGGGTGACGACCGCATCAAGGCGGTGAGCACCTTCTGGACCGACAAGAAGTTCACGATGACGACGCTCATCGATCCCGAGTCGAAGCTCATCGAGGCCTACGGCTTCAGTGGCATCCCGGCGTTCGTGATCATCGGGCCGGACGGCAAGATTTCCGCGACGCACATCGGCTTCGATCCGGGCCTCAAGGACACGCTGAAGAAGGAAGTCGAAGAGGCGCTGGCCAAGAAGTAAGCCGCCTCACTATTTCGAAACCAACGCCCGAGGGCTCGCGCTGGCGAGTCCTCGGGCGTTTCGTTGTGGATGATGCTCGGCATGCGATTGTTGCTCGCCGCCGGCTGCGTCCTCTGCTTCTTCGCTTTTCGCCCGTCGTACGCGAGCGACGCTCCCGCCGAGCGCCCCAACATCCTCTTCATCATGTCCGACGATCACGCGGCGCAGGCGGTCTCCGCGTACGGGTCGCGGGTGAACGAGACGCCGAACATCGATCGCATCGCGCACGAGGGCATGATCTTCCGCGACATGTTCGTGACGAACTCGATCTGCGCGCCGAGTCGCGCGGCGATCCTCACCGGCCAGTATTCGCACGTGAACGGCGTGACGAAGTTCAATCGCTTCGACAGCGCCCGCACGACGTTCCCGCGGCTGCTGCAGCAGAACGGCTACTACTGCGGCATGATCGGCAAGTGGCACTTGGGCAGCGATCCGGTCGGCTTCGACGTGTGGAACATCCTCTCGGGCCAGGGCGCGTATTGGAGCCCGACGTTCTACTCGGCGACCGCGCAGCAGACGTTCACGGACAAGTATGTCACCGACGTCATCACCGACCTCGCGATCGACTTCCTCGACCATCGTGATCGCGCGAAGCCGTTCCTTCTCATGGTGCATCACAAGGCGCCGCATCGGCCGTGGGAGCCCGACGCCGCGCACGCCGCGCGATTCGCGTCGCTGCGCATTCCCGAGCCGGTGACGTTCTGGGATTCGTATGCGACGCGCACCGACGCGCTGCACGAGAATCGCCAGCGCGTCGCCGATGACCTCACGAACCGCGACTTGAAGCAGGCGCCGCCGGACGGACTTGCGGGCGAGGCGCTCGCCCGGTGGAAGTACCAGCGATACATGCAGGACTATCTGGCGTGCGTGCAGGGCGTCGACGACAGCGTCGGGCGCCTGCTCGGCTATCTCGATGCGAACGGCCTCGCCGCGAACACGCTCGTCGTCTACACCAGCGACCAAGGGTTCTTCCTCGGCGAGCACGGTCTCTACGACAAGCGGTTCATGTACGAGGAATCGTTGCGCATGCCGTTCGTCGTTCGCTGGCCGAGCGCGATCGCGGCGCACGCGAGCAGCGACGCGATCGCCCTGAACGTGGACATCGCGCCGACGTTTCTCGAACTCGCAGGCGTCCCGGTGCCCGCCGACGTCCAAGGCAAGAGCCTCGTCCCGATCCTGCGCGGTGCCACGCCGCCCGACTGGCGCACCGCGATGTACTACCGCTACTACCACGATCCCGGCGACCACAACACGCGGGCGCACTACGGCATCCGCACGAAGACGCACAAGCTCATCTACTTCTGGAAGAAGGACCAGTGGGAGCTGTTCGACCTGGTCAACGATCCGTACGAATTGCACAACCTTTACGGTCAGCCGGGCGTCGAAGCGCTGACGTCGACGCTCAAGAGCGAGCTGACGCGGTTGAAGAACGAAGTGGGCGACGACGATCGCCTCGCCGAGCAGGAGTTTCCGCGCGGCGTCGATGGGTCGGTGGAATCGCTGCGCGGCAAATGACGTTCGCGTGGACCTGCCGCGTAGCCCCGCCGCCCCGGTTCGTCAGCGCCGGTTGCCCAGGAGCTGCGCAATGCGGAACGCGACCTTCAGGCACTCGAAGTAGACCCACGCGATCGTCACGAGCAGGCCGAACGCGAGATACCACTCCGCCTGCTTCGGCACGCGGCGGCTGATGGCCTCCTCGATCTGGCCGAAATCGATGACGAGCCAGAACGAGGCGATCGCGAGGATGACGAGATTGACGCCGAGACCGATCCACGCGCCGGTCCCGCCTTCCATCGCCGATTGCAGCGTGAAGAACTTGAAGAAGTGCGCGAAACTCGGGAGGAGCCACGAGACGAGGAACGCCGCGAGGTAGACCAGCATGATGCCCAGCGTCGCGCCCGAAAGGATCATCGCGAGGGTCTTCGACGGCCGAACGATGCGCGTCGTGTAGAGGATGAGCATGCCGGTGGTGACGCCGCCGGTCATGAGCGCCGCGGTCAGCGCGATGCCTCCCGGAAGTCCGTTGCCTTGCTTCGCGAGGATCAGGTCGAACATCGCGGCGACGCCTCCGAGCAGGAATCCCTGCGCCGCGGAGTAGACGAAGCCGAGGACCATCGCGAGACCCGCGTTCGCGCGGATACCGAAGAAGACGCCGAGCGTCACGACGAACGCGACGAGGTTGATCCACACCATCGCCGGCGGATTCGACTGGACGACCGCGTAGCCGACGCCGCCGATCGCCGCGGCGATCGAGAGGAACATCGCGGTCTTCACGCCGACGCCACCGACCGTCGCCACCTCCTGGCCCGTGAGCGAGCCGAGCGACTCCTGAAGTGCGTGATCGGACAGGGCGGGATTCGAGCTAGGCGTCATGCGTGTCTCCGTTGGAATGACGGGCGAGTGTATCCATCGAACTGTCGCCGGTGATGGCGTTAGATCGGAACGGGACGCTCGTCGCGGGTGAGGACGCGCACCTCGTCGCCGACCGAGATCACGCCCGGCTCATCGACCAACGCGTGCTGGCCGAACGTGACCGCCGCTCCCTCGGTTCGATACGTTGCCAGCGTGCGCAGCGGCTCAGGCCCGCGCGGCTCGGCCGTCGACTGGTCGATCGTCACGACCTTGCAGCGACGACACGCGTTCGACGCTCGCAAAGCGATGGCGCCGATCGCGATCCGCGTCCAATGGTCGTCGTCGTCCGCGGTCGCACCGCGCACGATCACGTTGGCCCGAAAACGATCGAGGGGAACGGGATCGGCGCCGGCGGCGAGCAGTCGCCGGTTCAATTCGGCGAGCGCCGCTTCAGTGGCGAGCAGCAATGGTGCTCGATCGGCGAAGCTCACGTGGCGTTGCGGCGAGCCGCGTTTCGGCGCGGTCAGCCGCGGCGCGTCGTCGGGCATCCACGCGAGCCGACACGAGCGACCGAGGAAGCTCGAGAGAAGCGAGTCGGCGTCGCGCGAAGGCAACAGCGCCTCGACCTCGTCCTCCCATACCGTGACGCGCGCCTTCGCGCCGCTCGGCGCGAGCGGCACGCGCACCTCGCCCGTCGGACACGCGATGCGAAGCACATCGCCGTCGGGTTCGGCACGAACGAGCGCGAGGCGCGAATCGTCGCGCTGCGAAACGAGGAGGCCGTTGTCGTCGACGAGCATGAACCGCCGATCGTGGCGCAAGCCGCGCTCGTCGACCGGCCACGACCGAGGCGAGATGCCGGCGGCGCCCTTCAACGGATACACGTGCAAGGATGAGACGGTTAGCACGCGACGAGCATATCCGTGCGACCGCCGGAGTAGACTCGCGTCCATGGGCCACACGGTCGCATCGTCGCAGTCGTCGTCTCAGGTCGAAGCCATTCGGCATCGCTTCCCGGCGCTGCGTGCCTCGATGGCGCTCCTCGAGAACGCGGGCGGGTCGCAGGTGCCGATCGACGTCGCCGATGCGATGCGGTCGTACATGCTCGAGAGCTACGTGCAACTGGGCGCCGGCTATCCGATGTCGAACGTCGCGACGCAGACGGTCGACGCGGCGCATGCGTTCGTGAACCTCTTCATGAACGGCACGCGGACGGGCACCGCGATCTTGGGGCCGTCGTCGACGCAACTCTGCTACCTGATCGCCGGCTGCTACGCGGACCGCTGGCGACCCGGGGACGAGATCGTGGTGGCCGAGACCGCGCACGAGGCGAATGTCGGACCGTGGTTGCGCCTGGAACGCGCCGGCGCGGTGATTCGCTGGTGGCGAATCGACCGCGATGCGAAGGAGCTCACGCTCGACGGTCTCGATCGCGTGCTCGGCGAGCGCACGCGCATCGTCGCGTTCCCGCACGTCTCGAACCTGCTCGGCGGCATCGTTGACGTCGCCGAGGTCACGCGTCGAGCGCACCGAGCGGGCGCACGAGTGTTCGTGGACGGCGTCGCGTACGCGCCGCATCGCGCGATCGACGTCGAGCGTTGGGACGTCGACTGGTACGTGTACTCGACCTACAAGGTGTACGGACCGCACATGGGCGCGCTCTACGGGAAGTCGGACGCGCTCGCCGAGCTCGATGGACCGAACCACTTCTTCATTCCGCGCGATCGAGTGCCGTACAAGTTCGAGCTCGGCGGCGCGTGTCACGAAGGCTGCGCCGGACTGCTCGCGCTCTGGAAGTACCTCGCGTTTCTCGCCGGCGCGGACGGAGCGGCGCCGCCGAGTCGCGACGTCGTCGAACGCGCGCTCGCGCGAATGGCTGAACTCGAGGTCCCGCTGCAGCGCCGCTGCCTCGAAGGTCTTCGTTCCATTCCCGCCGTGCGCCTCGTCGGATCGAGCGACGCCTCCGAGTCCACGCGGGTGCCGACCATCAGCTTCACGCATGCGCGACGCCGCGCGAGCGAAGTCGCGGCGCACGCCCATCGAGCGAACGTCGCCATCCGCAACGGGCACATGTACGCGCATCGCCTCTGCACCGCGCTCGGCATCGACATCGACGACGGCGTCGTTCGCGTGAGCGCGCTGCACTACAACACGCTTGACGAGATCGATCGATTCCTCGACGCCGTCGCCGGCGCGTGACCGAAGGAAGGTTCCGCCATGCGATACGTCGAGCCATCGCGACAGGCGTGGGTACTCGCCGCGGCGTTCGCGGCCGGCATGCTCGCCGGGTTCGCGCCGGCACAGCAGATTGCGGGCCAGTTGTTCGGTCGTGCGGGCATCGGGAACGCGGTGATCGTCAACCTCGTCTTGCCCGTCGTTGCGCTCGCCGTCGGAGTGTGGTTTCCGCGCCTCGGCGTCGCGCTCGTGTGCGGCGCGTTCGTCGCGATCGGTTTCGTGATCGCCCGCCTGTTGCTCGTCGACGTTCGAGTGTGGACGTGGGGGCCGCAGTTTCTGCGCACGCACCTGTCGCCGATCGCGGTCGGCGCGACGGTTGGCTGTGCGATCGTCGCGGGGCTCGGCGCAGTCGCGGGCGGGCGATTCCGTCGCGTCGGGGCGCCGCCGCATGTCCCCGGCTGCCCTCGCTGCGGTCACGCACTCGCGGCGGAGCGGCAAGTGCCGCTGTCCAATCGTTGCCCGGAATGCGGTGCGCCGATCGATCACCCGGAAACTGCGACAAATGTCGCTTCACGATGAGAGATCGTCGCGCTGCGGTCGGAAATCCACGGATCAGACGCTGCGAGCGGAGAGGGCCGCAACGAGGGTGGGCAGCGAGGGGCGGAGGGAAGAGAAGAGGACCATCACGCCACCGGAGTCGGCCCGGGTCACCGGGCCGCTCCGGTCATGGCATGGCTACGGCATCGATGAGTTAGAGTTGCGGGATGCTCGTCGAAGTGTTCGCGCTCTCTCTCGCTCTCGCCGTGCAGTCGCCATCGGTCGCGACGAAGTCGCCCGGACTGGACGCGACTCCGGTCGACGCGCTGCGCGCATGGGTCGCCGCGCACGGACTCGACGCGATCGAAGCGCAGCCGTTCGCCTCGACTCCGTTGACGCGAGCGCAGGCCGACGCGGCACGGTCGATCCTCTGGAGCGCGCACGCGGAGCGCATTCGCAGGGAGCGCAGCGCCGAGATCGAAGCGCGGGTCATCGAGGTCGGCGGCGCCCGCATGCCGATCTGGTTCACCACCTTCGGCGAGAAGCCCGCTGACGGCCGAAGCCTGTGGATCTCGATGCACGGCGGCGGCGGCGCGCCGAAGCAGGTCAACGATCAGCAGTGGGAAAACCAGAAGCGGCTGTACAAGCCGGCCGAGGGCATCTATCTCGCGCCGCGCGCTCCGAGCGACGAGTGGAACCTCTGGCACCAGGCGCCGGTCGACGCGCTCTTCGATCGACTGATCGAGGATCTCGTCGTCCTCGAGGACGTCAATCCCGATCGCGTCTACATCATGGGCTACAGCGCCGGCGGAGACGGCGTGTATCAGCTCGCGCCGCGCATGGCCGATCGGCTCGCCGCCGCAGCCATGATGGCGGGACACCCGAACGACGCGAAGCCCGACGGTCTCCGCAACATCGGTTTCGCGCTGCACGTCGGCGCGCTCGACGGGGCGTATGACCGGAACAAGGTGGCCGCGGGGTGGAAGGAGACGCTCGACGGTCTTGAGCGCGACCATCCCGGCGCGTACCGGCATCAGGCCGAACTCCATGAGGGCAAGGCGCACTGGATGGATCTCGAGGACGCGAAAGCGATCCCGTGGATGGCGGCATTCACTCGCGATCTCCGGCCGCGCTGCGTGACATGGCTGCAGGACGACGTGACGCACGACCGCTTCTACTGGCTCGCCGTCGACGATCCCAAGGCGGGCGCGCTCGTCGAGGTCGAGCGCGACGGCCAGACCTTCCGCGTGACGGCGGCCCGCGACGTCGATGCGCTGCGCGTGCGTCTCGACGACGCGATGTGCGACCTCGACAAGGAGATCGTCGTGACGCGCGACGGTCGCGAGCTCTTCCGCGGCCAGGCGTCGCGAACGATCGCGACGATGGCGAAGACGCTCGCCGAGCGCGGCGATCCGCGCGGCATCTACGCCGCCGAGATCAGGGTGCCTATCGCCGACGCGCGCCCAACGGACGGCGCGGCGCGCTGAGCGCCGCGGCGACGCGCCGCTTGATTGCTATGCGCCGGTGCGGGACAGCCCGGCAGAGACGCGAATCATGTGACCGTCGGGATGCTGAAGCCGAAACTCGCGCACGCCCCACGGCTCGTCGGTCGGCGGCCAGGTGATCGCATGCCCGAGCTCGAGCGCCCGTGCGTGCAGTCGGTCGAGCTCGGCGGGCGACTCGACCCACCAACTCATCCACACGCCGCCGGTGTCCTCGTCACCGAGGCATCGCGCGGGCGTTCCGCGCGATCCTTGGCCGCCTCTGCACAGAAAGATGCTGAACTCTCCGGAGCACACGCCCGCGAAGTGCGCCTCGCCATGCGCATCGCGATCGGCTGCCGCGGCGATCATCCCGCCTTCGTTCCAGGCGAACGAACGCTCCCAGCCGAGCGATTCGAACCACGCGAGACTCTGCGGAACGTTCGAGACGTTCAGGATCGGTGTGATGCCGCGAATGGCCATCAGCGGATTGTGCCAGCGCGAGACCGAACGGCGCCCGATCGGTCTCGCGTGCTGTGCGAGTGCGCCGCGCAGGCGGTTACGCTTCCGCCTCTGATGCACGGCTCCTCACGAGGAAACCATGGGTGACGACGCCATCGACATTCCCGCGGTGCATCGCCATTTCTCGACGCGCTGCTTCAACGACGCGTGGAAGATCATCGACGACGAATCGCGATCCGACGCGGACGTCGTCCGGATGCTGAACCTCGCGCACGCGTCGTGCTGGCACTGGTCGCAGCGGGATGACTGCACCGACCGTCACCGGTCGATCGCATATTGGCAACTCTCGCGCGTGTACGCGCTCGCCGGCTTCGGCGACGCCGCGATGTACTTCGCGAAGGAGTGCCGTGCCGTGAGCGAAGGGCTCGACGCGTTCTTGCGCGGCTTCTCCCACGAGGCGATCGCACGGGCCGCGCTGGTGACGGGAGATCGTGCCACCGCGCACGGGCACGTGCTTCAGGCGCAGGCGCTGTGCCTGGCGCTGCTCGATGCGGAAGAGCGCGGGTCGCTCTTCGGAGCGATCGACGACATCCTGCTGCGGATGGGATGAGCAGAGAACGTCGCCGAATCGGGAGTCGCGTTCCGTGATGGACGTTGTCGCTGAACGCGATCTGAATCGGCGATCGCTATCGTGCATTGAGGAGTCGTGACGGTGTCGTCGAGCATTTCACCAACGGCCACAGATGCGCCTGGTCGCCAGCCTCCCTTGGCTGCACCGACGGGTTCGGAGTCGCATGCCGATCTGGTGGGGGACATCGCCGCGATCCTCGACGAGATGACCAAGGTCTCGCGCCGCTTCGCGCCCCTTCTCAATGAGGTGGCGCCTCACTTTCGGGACAGCGCCGAGAACCTCCTTCACTACATGGTGCTCCGGCATCGCGATCGCCGCTCGCTCCAGATGCGGCTCGCGCCGCTGGGTTTCTCGACCCTCGGGCGGGCGGAATCGCACGTGCGCCCGACCGTGGAGGCGGTGCTGGGTGCCCTGCGCGGCGATGCCAACGTCGACGCGCGTCGCTTCGACTGCGCGTTCGAGACGAGTGAACGGACGCTGCGGGAACGCACCGACCGGCTCTTCGGGCCTCCGAGCGCGTCGCGCAGCGTGCGCATCATGGTCACGATGCCGGGCGAGGCCGCTGACGACGAGACGCTCATCCCGAAGCTGCTCGAGCACGGCATGGAGTGCATGCGAGTCAACTGCGCGCACGACGACGTCGCGGTGTGGCAGCGGATGATCGAGCGACTGCGGCGGGCCGAGGCGGCGCTCGACAAGCGCTGCCGGGTCCTGATGGACCTTGGCGGTCCGAAGCTGCGCACGGGAACCATCGAGCCCGGGCCTGAACTCGTCCGCGTGAAGCCGTCGCGCGACCAATTCGGTCACGTCGTGCAGCCGGCGCGGATCTGGGTCACGAGCGACGCGTATCCGGTGCCCGCGCCGGTTCCCGCGGTGGTCTCGTTCCGCGTCTCGCCGCGACTGCTCGCGCGGCTCGAGGTGGGCGATCGCGTGCAGGTGCGCGATACGCGCGACGCCAAGCGAACGCTCAAGGTCACCGCGCGCGAGGAATACGGCGCGTGGCTCACGAGCGACCGCACGCTCTACGTCGTCAACGGCACGACGATGCGACACGAGTCGCGGGCGCACGGCACGTTCGCGTCGCCGATCTCCGGCATTCCCGCCCGAGAGGGGATCATCTCGGTCGCCCGCGGCGACAAGCTGAAGGTGCTGCGTTCCGAGGCCGTCGGCCATCAAGCGCGGCGCGCGGTCGACGACACCATCATCGAGCTACCCAGCATCGGCTGCACGCTCCCGGCGGCGCTCGCCAATGTCCGCGCGGGCGAGCGCATCTGGTTCGACGACGGCAAGATCGGCGGCACCGTCGACGCGGTCGCGGCCGATCATCTCCTGGTGGTCATCGACTCCGTGCCGGTGAAGGGCGCGGTGCTGCGCGCGGACAAGGGCATCAATTTGCCTGACACCGAGATGAACGTGCCGGCGCTGACCGCGCGGGACATCGCCGATCTCGACTTCGTCGCCCGCAACGCGGACATCGTCGGGCTCTCGTTCGTCCACGAGCCCGAGGACGTCGACGCCTTGCACGCGCAGCTTGCGGCCCGCGTCGAGCCCGGTCGAATGCCCGCGATCATGCTGAAGATCGAGACGCGGCGCGGCTTCGATCGTCTGCCCGAACTCCTGCTGCGCGCGATGCGCATGCCCAACGTCGGCGTGATGATCGCCCGCGGCGATCTCGCGGTGGAGTGCGGCTTCGAGCGTCTCGCCGAGGTGCAGGAGGAGATTCTCTGGATCTGCGAGGCGGCGCACGTTCCGGCGATCTGGGCCACGCAGGTGCTCGAACAACTGGCGAAGGAAGGCATGCGTTCGCGGGCCGAGGTCACCGATGCCGCGATGGGCGATCGCGCCGAGTGCGTGATGCTGAACAAGGGCAAGTACGTGCTCGATGCGATGCGGGCGCTCGACGACATCCTTCGCCGCATGGAGTCGCATCAGATCAAGAAGCGATCGATGCTCCGCCAGCTGCGCGTCGCCACGAACTTCATCGAGAACGGCATCGCCGCGACGACGCGCGAGTGATACGGATCGTATTTGCTCGACGCGCTCCACGATCTCACAAGACGGCGAAATGCCAGAGCGAGACCGCGAAATGGCCAGAGCGGGACCGCGAAATGGCCAGAGCGGGACCGCGAAATGGCCAGAGCGAGACCGCGAAATGGCCAGAGCGAGTGTGCGCCCGGAGGGCGCTACGGAGCGCTGGAATTGCCATGACGCGTCCGCGCTCACGCGCCACCGAGCAGCCGCGCGAGCCGTTCGGCGCGCACGTCGAAGATGCGCTCGACGTCGCGCCGCACGAGCAGCGGTTCGCTGATCCAGCGAAGCGGCGCCGAGTACTCGACCTCGTCGATTACCCGCGTTCCGCCCGCGACCGGCTCGAACCGGTGCTCGTGATGCCACCATCGATACGGCCCGCGCAACTGCCGGTCGACGAACCGATGCGGCGGATCCCAGACGTCGATGCGTGTGCGCCATCCGATCGGAATGCCGTGAAGGCGGATTCGGTAGTCGATCAGCGCTCCCTCACGCAGCGTGATCGGAAGCGGCGTGAGGATCCGGAAGTGCAGCCAGTCGGGCGTGATCGCCTGCAGATTGCCCGCATCGGCGAAGAAGGCGAACGCGGCGTCGATCGTGCGCGGCACGATCTGCTCGCGCCGCAGGACGCGCAGTCCGCGCGACGGTCGAGCCGGGTCGGGACGCGGCGCCTGCGACTCGGCCTGTCGGGCGATTCCGCAAAGGAGCGACTCGAACGCGGCGCGATGCAGCGGCAGCGACGCGACCCAGTAGGCGCGCCCGAGAGGATCCCCGGTCTCGATCGTCGCGGTCTGCACGACCAGCGATCGACCGCCCGGGCGCGGCTCGATGCGCCATGCGAGCGACGCGTTCCCGATCATCCGCATGCGGCAGACGAGCGCGAAATCGTGCGGCGGACTCGCGCAGGTCACGCGCCAATAGTCGACCCGGTCGCCCACGACGCGGACGGCGGCGGCAGTGTGCGCGCCGCGCGACTCGGCTGTGATGATCGGCGCGAGTAGCGTGCGCAGTCGCCACAAGGGCGCCGCGCCGTAATACCGGCAGCGCGGATCGCCGAGATGCTCGAGCGCCGCGTACACCGCCGCAGGCGGGGCCCAGACGAGTCGTTCACGGCGATCGGCGCAGGACGGGTGCATGGAGGGAGGTCGGCGATTCGCGGCGAGCGGCGGTTGGATGCACCGGCGCGTCGACCCGAGTTCCGATGGACTCGAGCATCGCGAACGCACGGGGGGAGTGCTGACATGACTGGCTTCGGCGCATCGCCGACTCCGATTCCGTGGTCCGACGCGACCTCGAGCCGCGCGCGCGGAGAGCTACACTCCGACGCGAAGTTTCGCGCGGTGGCGCCGTCCGCAACGGACGGCTGGGTCGACGCGCGGACACGATGGAGTATCCCCATGAAACTTGCTCTGCTCTCGCTCGTGGCGTCGTTGGTCGTCCTGCTCACCGGATGCGGAAACGCGACCGTGATCACCGAATCCTGGGCTCCGCCCGGGCCGCCGCCGACCATCCAGTTCGCCAAGATCGCGTGCATCGTGACGAACGCCACGCCGCTCGAGCGGCGCACCGGCGAGGACGCGATGGCCCAGCAGATCCGCTCGGCCCAGGGCATTCCTTCGTACACGCTGGTGCCCGATGCGGACCTCGGCAATCGCGAGCTCGTGCGCTCGACGCTCCAGAAGAACGGGATCGACGGCGCGATCGTGCTGCGACTCGTGGCGGCGGACAAGAAGACCACCTACATCCCGCCGTCGCCGGCCATGCGCTACTCGATGTACGACTGGAACACGTATCCCGCCGTGACCCCCGCGTACACCGAGACCGAGACGATCGTGTACGCACACATCAGCCTCTATTCGGTTGCCGACGAAAAACTGCTGTGGGCCGCGAGCAGCGAGACGTGGGATCCGGCCAACGTGAGTGACCTCGTCGTCCAGGTCGCCGCCGCCGTGCGCCAGGATCTCGAGAAGCGAGGATTCCTCAAGAAGCCATCGTGAGCGAAGCGTCGATGCCGAAACGACCGCTCTATTACACGTTCGGCAATCACATGCACTGGGTGGACATGCAGTGGCTGTGGGGCTACGGCACGTTGCCCGGTTCGACGCGCGACATGCTCGAGTTGTGCCGCCGCGCGAAGGTGCGCGGCAACGTGAACTTCGACGCCGTGGGCTACGAGCGCATGGCCGCAGAGTGCCCCGAGGCGCTGGCCTCGCTGCGAGAGGCCGTCGCGCGCGGCGTCGTCGAGCCGGTGGGTTCTTCGTACGGCCAGCCGTATGCGCTCTTCCAAGGCGGCGAGTCGAACGTGCGACAGTTCACGTTCGGCGTGCGTGCGACGCGCAGGACGCTCGGCGTCCGCCCCCGCACGTTCTGGGAGGAGGAGTTCTACGTCTTCCCGCAACTTGTTCAGGTGTTGCGAGGCTGCGGCTTCGATGCGGCGTGCCTCTTCTTCCAATGGACCTGGCACACGCCGGAGATTCCGAAGGAGGCGGAAAGCCTGATCGAGTGGGAGGGAATCGACGGTTCGCGCGTGCCGGCGCTTCCGCGCAACGGACTCAACGTGCACCAGTGGCCCGAGGATTTCGACGGGCTGCTGGAGCAGAACCTCGTTCGCGAACTGGACGGCCCCGCGATCGTGCAATGGCTCGAGCTGATGCCGAGCCGCGACTGGATGTGCCGCAGCGAAGTGCTGCTCCCGCGTCTTCTCGAACTCATGCGTGACCGACGGTTCGAGCTGCGGCCGCGCACCGCGGGCAAGCTCGTGCGCGAGCTCGCGGCGCGATGGCGCCGAGGGAAGCGTCCGCTGCCGGCGCGGCGATACGGACCCGACGACGTGTGGCACGGGATGACGCTCGGCAAGAACGCCGATGCGCACCCACGCGCGAGTTTCCAGTCGGAGTCGTCGATCGTCGCGGCGGAGTCGCTCTCGACGGTGACGAGCGCGCTGGGTCGCCCGTACGCGAGCTGGGATCTGTATCCGACGTGGGAGCTCGACGAGGCGTGGCGCGAGACGCTTGCGGCGCAGCACCACGACAACCACGAGTGCGAAGGGCTGTGCGGATTCGTCGGGCACGCGTCGTTCGAGCGGGGGCGGCGCCTGGCACGCGAGGTGTCGGGTCGCGCGATGTCGCTTCTCGCCCTTCGCGGCGGAGTCGGCGATGCGCGACGCGTGCGCGTGAACGTGCACGGATGGTCGGTGGGCGACGGCGCCGCGGCCGTTCCGCCCTTCGGCTACGTGCTGGACGCATCTCCCGCGCGAACCCGCAGTGCGGTCACGGCGCGACGCGCGTCGGGGAAGATCGTGCTGTCGCGCGGCGCGCTGAGCGTCGCGATCTCGACACGCACGGGGACGATCGTCGCAATGGCGATCGAAGGGTGTGCGATCACCGGAGCGAACGCCGAGATCGGCGGGCTGCGCATGCGCCGCGGCGGAAGCGCCGTCGACTTCCGTCGACCGAAAGTGCAGCTCGACGCGGCGCACGGCCGGATCGACGTGACGCACGAACTCGACGACGGTGCAATCGTGCGCGTGACCTACGCGCTGAGCGACTCGACCGACGCCGTCGACATCGACGTGCGCCTCGGCTCCGATGCCCGCGGCGGAACGATCGGCGCGCGGCCCGACGCCGGTCTCGAGGCGGCGCTCCAGATCGCCTTCGACTTGGGCATCCGCGACCTTCGAATCCACGCCGACGCGCCATACTCGGTCAGCGAGGTGCGCGGCAGCGGCTCGTGTCGGCGCAAGTATCCGAGCGGCGACTGGATGACGTCGCCGCAGTGGTTCGAGGAAGTGCGCGACCCGTTCACCGCGTGGTCGCTCGTCGACCTCGATGACGGATCGGGCGCCGGCGCGCTGATCGCGCACGACGGCTCGCAGCAGTGGTTCCGTGACGGCGATCGCGTGCGCGCCGTCATCACCGCGTACGACCCGTGGGACGAGGCGCGCTACAGCGCGCCCGCGGCGCAGCCGTGCCGATTCCGGGTGACGCCGCACCGCGTCGCGATGTCGAACGCCGCGCGGGTGCGCGCCGCCTGCGAGTTTCGACGCACGCTGTCGTTCGATCCGCGGGCCACGCCGGTCGGCGGCGGGACCGGTGCGGGCAAGGGCGCGGGGGCGAAATTGCCGGCGATCCCGCGTCGATTCGGCATCGTCGACGTGGTCGGCGCTCCGGGCGTCCTGGCGCACGCGCTCTGTCGCGACTCCACTGCGATGGGCGATCACTTGCCGGCGTGGGCCGGCCACGCGATGGCGCAGCGCTCGAACGGCGCCTGCACGCATCCCGTCGCGCTGCGCCTCGTCGAGTGGAACGGCGAACCGGCGAACGTCACCGTCAAGGTGCTCGGGCCGGTCGGCTCCGCCGCGAAGACGAATCTCATGGGCGAGGTCGGCGCCGACGTCGGTGGCGGCGCGGATACGTCGTGGCTCGACGTCGCGTCGTCGGTGGCGCCGGCCTGGGGCAGGAACATTCGAGTCGCCGGCAAGCGCGTTGCTTGGAGCGAAGTGCGATTCGCCATGCGACCCCGCGAGATCGCGACGATCATGTTCGACATGACGATCGCCCGCAAGGAATGGCGTGATCTCGACGAGCGGCGCGCCGTGTGGGCCACGGTGCATCGGGCGAAGCCGAAGAGTAAGCGCGCTGCGACCGAGGGACGCGGCGCGAAGCGGCGAGCGCGGACGTCATGACCTGCGCCTCGCGAGCGCTCGACGGCGGCTGGCGCATGCGGGCCGATCCGCACGACGTCGGCCGTGCCGAACGCTGGGGCATCGCGCCGCGGGACGACGGCTGGTCCGCGGCGAAGGTTCCCGGCACGATGCAAGGCCAGTTCGGCATGGATGCGCCGCCGGTGTGCTGGTATCGACGTCGCCTCTCGCGCGACGAGTGTGCGCGCGAGACCGCGTCGCGCGTATGGCTGCGATTCGACGCCGTGGCGACCGACACGACGGTGTGGGTCGATGGCGTCGAAGTCGGGCGCCACGTCGGCGACTGGACGCCGTTCCGGTTCGACGTGACCGATGCGCTGCGCGACGGCGCGCGCGAGTACGAGATTGTCGCTCGCGTCGATCGCATCGCGCCCGGGAAGGAAACGTGGATCGACGGCGCGCCGGTTCAGGGCGGTCACGTCACGAAGGGTTTTCACGACGTCTTGAGCGTGCACAAGGGCGGCATCTGGCAGCCGGTGCATCTGGACGTCACGGGCGACGTCGTCACCGAATGCGACGGCATCGGCGTGCTCGCCGACGTTCGCACCGGTGCGGTGCGCTTCGATGTCGAATTCGCTCGCAACGTCGGCGGCGGCGCCGTCGAGTTCGACGTGCGCGATCCGGACGGCTCGCCGGTCGCCGCGGTGCGCGTCGACTTGGCCGACGGCGCCGACTCGGCGAGTGGATGCGCGACTGTGCCGCATCCCGTCGCGTGGGAACCCGACGCTCCGCGACTCTACGCGCTCGATGTGCGCGTGCTCGATGCGCGCGGTCGACTCAGCCAGCGCGCGTCGATCCGCTTCGGCATGCGCCGCGTCGAGATCGGCGGTCTCGACGGACGGCAGATCCTGCTGAACGGCCGTCCCGTCTTCCTGAGCGGCGTGCTCGATTGGGGACACGAGCCGCGGCACATCGCGCCGGCGCCGACGCGCGACGAGCTGCGCGAGCGCTTCGCCACGCTGCGGCGCATGGGCTTCAACCTCGTGTGCATTTGCATGTGGTATCCGCCGAGGCACTACTACGAGGTCGCCGACGAGACCGGCATGATGCTGTGGCAGGAGCATCCGGTGTGGAAGTCGCCGATGGGCGACGAGCACGTCGCGGAGTATCAGCGTCAGTTCACGAAGTTCTTCCGCCGCGATCGCAATCATGCTTCAGTCGTGATGGTGTCCGGGTCGTGTGAGCACGAGCGATTCAATCCGAAACTGGCTGCGTGGTGGTGGGGGCGCGTGCGGGCGCTCATGCCCGATCGCATCGCGCAGATCCAGACCGCGTTCTTCGCGTGGACCGATCTCACGAAGACCGACGCGTACGACGAGCACACGTACGACTCGAGCGGTCGGTGGGTGCGATACCTCGAGGATCTGCAGAGCGACCTCCGCGCGTTGCCGCCCAAGCCGTTCGTGATGGGCGAGTCGATCCTCTACGTGAATTGGCCCGATACGGAAGCGCTTCGATCGCAGCGCGATCGCGACGGCGGTCGTCCGTGGTGGCTGCCGCTCGGGCTCGACGCGGCGGCGCAGTTCGAGGACGACGTCGCGCGTCGATTCGGCGCCGAGACGCTCGAGCGATTCAAGCGGCAGGCGCATCGCTTCCACCTCGAAGGGCGCAAGTTACAGTTCGAGCTCTTCCGCAGCTACGCGAACCACGCCGGACTCGTGATGAACCATCTGCGCGACGTGCCCGCGTGTCGATGCGGATTCGAAGACGAACTCGGCCGCTGGTACTTCACGCCCGAGGAAACGCGGTCGTGGCTGTGCGACGCGCCGCTCCTTCTGCGCACGCCCGAGCACCTGCGCGGTGCGCGCGGCGGATGGCTCGACGTCGAGTTCGGCGTTGCGAATTTCTCCGCCGCCGACATCGACGCGGACGTCGCGATCGTCGTCGACGGCGCGCAGCGCTCGCCGCCGATTGCTCGGCTTCGCGCCGCGCGAGGCTGCGTCGCGTGGGTACCGGCGCGCATCGAACTGCCGGACGTCGACCGGCCCACGCCGGTCGAGGTGCAAGCGGCCGCACGCGGCCTGGTCGCGAACCGATGGAGACTCTGGAACCTGCCTGCCGCAACGGCGCGCATCGAGCGCTGCGTGCGCCAGGACGGACGCGGTGTGCCAATGCCCGAGCCCGCGCTCGAGTTCGAGGACAAGAAGTACAGCAGCGGTTGGGGCTCGCCGGTGCGTTCGTGGTCGCCGCTCGTCCCCGACCCTGAGTTGCTCGCGCCGGAGCTGCCGGTGTGGCGCCCGGGGACTCCGCTGCCCGCCGGGACTCGCTGCGTCGTGGCGCACGCGCTGACGCAACCGCTCGTCGACGTGTTAGTCGGCGGTACCCGCGTGGTGCTCTTGGTCTCGCGCGCGCCGGGCAACCCGCCGGTGAAGTACGTGAACATCTGGGGACAATTGCCGCTCATCGTCGAGCGCGGCCCGTTCGAGTCGGGCGACAGCGCGTGGATCGCGGATCTCCTTGATCACGATCTCTCACGTCGCAGCGTGCGCGCGATTCCGGTTGGCGAGTTGGGGCTCGACGAGGCGCTCGACCCGCTCGTGCGACTCGTCCACTGCCACGACATCGTCGATCGGCCGCGCCTCTTCGACTTCGTCACGACGGCGAAGGTCGGCACCGGCACGCTCGTCATAAGCGCCGCCGATTCGACGACGCCCGCCGGTCAATATCTAATCGAGCGTCTGCTGCGCTTCGCCGTGCGCGACGACGCCGACTCCGCCGGCCGACTCGACGAGGACCTTCTGCGCTCTTGGGCGATCGACGTATGACCGATGTCGAACCATTCGCCGCTGGACACGCTCGCGCCGGTCGCGTCTGCGTCGTCGGCTCGCTCAACATGGACCTGATCGTGCGCACCGAGCGCCTTCCAGCGCCGGGTGAGACGGTCCTCGGTCGTGATTTCACGACGTTGCCCGGCGGCAAGGGCGCGAATCAAGCGGTCGCCGCGGCCCGTGCCCGCGCGATCGTCGCGATGATCGGCGCCGTCGGTCGCGATGCCCACGGCGACGCGCTCGTGCAAGCCGTGTCGGCGGAGGGCGTAGACGCCTTGCACATCGCTCGGCGCGACGACGCGCCGACCGGGACGGCGCTCATCACCGTCGCCGGAACGGTCGAGCACGGCGAGAACACGATCGTCGTGGCGGGCGGCGCGAATCAAGCGCTCGGCGCCGCCGACGTCGAGTTGGCAGAAGCGGCGATCGCCGACGCGGACGCGCTTCTGATGTCGCTCGAGACGCCGATCGCGCCGTTGATCGCCGCGGTGAGCCTCGCGCGGCGCGCGTCGCGAAAGCCGATCGTGATCCTCAACGCGGCGCCCGCGCGCGACGTGCCGGCCGAGTTGCTAGCGTCGATCGATTGTCTCGTCGTGAATCGCCTCGAGGCCGCGACGATTGCGCAGGTGTCGTCGAGCGATTCTCGCGCCGCATGTGCGGAGCTCGTGCGTCACGGCCCGACCTGCGTCGTGCTGACGCTCGGTCGCGAGGGTGCGCTGGCGATGGTCGCTCGCGCGGCCCACGTCGCGACCTACGGCGTTCCGGCCTTCGACGTCTCAACGATCGACACGGTGGGTGCGGGCGACGCGTTCGTAGGCACGCTCGCCGCGAGTCTCGCGCGCGGCTCGGCGTTGGACGACGCGTTGACGCTGAGCGCCGCTGCGGGCGCGCTGGCGACGACGCACCGCGGCGCGATGCCGTCGCTGCCGACGATGTCCGAGGTGCGCGAGCTCGTCGCCAGCCAGCCCGGCGTGCGCGTGCGGCGCGCGACGTGAGTGACGCGTCAACGCTCGTCGCGCACGATCGGCGGCAGTCCGCGTGCGGCGCGATCGCGATCGATCGACGCGTGTACGTTCCGCGTCGCCCGCTCGAGGAGTGAACGGGCGAGCGGCTCGGCGTCCTCGCCCGCGGCGACGCGCTGGAGGAACTCGCGGAGCATCTCGCGAATCTCGAGTTCGAGCTGACCCTGATAGAGACCCGCGGGGATGTAGCCGCGCGCAACCGGCGGAGCGCCCTCGCGGATCGCGACCGGCGCGATCAGCTCGGCGAGCCACGCGGCGCGATCGCGATACCTCGACTCGGGCATGGGCGGCACGAAGTACGCACCCGGCCGCGCCGGGTCGGCGATGCCGCTCGTCGCGCGGAACGCGGGCGACGCGATGAAGTCGACGCGCGCCGGTGGCGCGACCCGCAGCGCGTCCCAGTAGGCCGCTGCCTGCGGCGCCTGCACGAGCCATCGGATCATCTCCCATCCGAGCGCCTTGTTCCGCGCGTGACTGCTGATGCCCCACAGCACCGCGCCGGCCATCGAGCGATCGGTGCGGTGGCGCGGCGGCGCAGCCACGGCGAAGTCGAGCGCGGGAGCGTTTGATTCGAACGCCGGGACCATCCACGATCCGTCGAGATAGAGCGCGACGCGCCCCGCTTGGAATCGATCGTTCGGCCCCAGTCCGCCGATCTGGCTGAAGTACGGCTTCCACGAGCCGTCGCGCACCAGGCTCGCAAGGAACATCAGCGCCTCGACGCCCGCGGGCGAGTCGATCATCGTCGTGAGCCCGTCGTCGGTCCACGGTTCGCCGCCGGCCTGCAGGAAGAAGTGCAGGAACGGCCACTCCCAGATCACGACGTCGAATCCCGACACGAGCACGGCGCCGCTTGCGGGATCGCGGCGCGTCAACTTGCGCGCCGCATCGCGCAGTCGTTCCCAGGTCCACGACGAGTTCGGGTATTCGATGCGATCGTCGGGGTGCTCGCGGTTGTAGTCGTCGAAGATCGCGCGGTTGTAGTAAAGCCCGTACTGCGCCGTGTCTTCCGGGAGCGCGTAGATGTGACCGTCGACGCGGAGCGCGTCGAGGAGTTGCCGCGGGAACGCCGCGAGATCGGTCGCTGACAGTCCGTTCGCCGGATCGGCGATGAACTCGTCGAGCGGCGCGAGCATGCCGCGGGCCACCATCTGGTGATACGTCGTCACGCGCAGTCGCATCACATCGGGCCCATAGCCCCGCGCGTGCCACGCGTTGTACTTCGCCTCGATGTCGCTGTGGCGCTGGTAGTCGACCGTTGTGCCGGGATGCGCGGCTTCGAATCCGCGGGCATATCGATCGCGATACAGCCGATCCTCGAACGGCTGCCCCCACACGGTCATCGTGACGGTGTCGCGTCCGTTCCGTGCGAGTCGCGGCGGCACAATCGCCACGACGGTGCCGATCACCAGGAAGACGAGGGCGATCGTCGTGCCGCGCACGCTCAGCTCTCCTTGAGCCCGGTGAAGGTGATGCCGCGGACGAAGGCCCGCTGCGTGAGGAAGAAGATCACGATCAGCGGCGCGACCATGATCGTTGCGGCGGCGGTCTGCACCGGCCACGACTGCACGTAGAGCCCCGCGGAGAGATCGGCGATCGCGAGCGGCAGCGTCTTGTGCCGCGGCGAATCGATCGCCACGAGCGGCCAGAAGAACGAGTTCCACGAATTGATGAACGAAAGGATCGCGAGCGCCGCGATGCCCTGCCACGCGGCGGGTCGCACGATCACCCAGAAGATCTCGAGATCGCGCAGTCCGTCGATGCGCGCCGCGTCCAGCAGGCTGTCGGGCACGGCACGGATCACCTGACGCATGTAGAAGATGCCGAAGCCGCTCGCGAGAAACGGCACGATCAGCGCCTGCAGGTTGTCGACGTAGCCGAGGCGCTCGCAGACGAGGTACGCGAAGAGGAAGCTGACCGTCGTCGGCAGCATCATGGTCGCGAGCGCGATGCCGAACAGCAGGTCCGCGCCGCGGAATCGCAGCTTCGCGAACGCGTATCCGGCGAGCGCGTTGTGCGCCACGGCGAGCACGGTGGTGACGACGGCGACGATCACGCTGTTGAGGAAGAAGCGACCGAGCTCCGCGTCGCGCATCGCCCGCACGTAGTTGCCCCATTGCGGCGACGAGGGCAGCAGCGTCGCGAGCGTCGGCGCGCGCGTCGCCTCGGCGTCGGTCTTGAGGCTGGTCGCCACCGACCAAGCGAACGGCGCGAGCATCGACAGCGCGACGGCCCACACCATCGCGTGCACGGCGATTCGGACCGCGAGCGATGGTGCGTCCCGGCCGTTCACGCTGCGCCCGCCTTCGCGCGGCGCTCGCGTCCGAAGAGCGCGAGCTGCGTGGCGGTCGCTGCGCCGGTGATCGCGAGAATGACGACGCCGATCGTCGCCGCGTATCCGAGCTGGCCGCCGCGGAACTGGCTGTAGACCTCGTAGTTCAGCACCGTCACGTTCGAGGCGACCTGCTGGCCGCTCATCACGAACACGATGTCGAAAACCTGTAGCGCCGAGATCACGCCGGTTACGAGGAGAAAGACGGTGGTGGGCGCGACCTGCGGCCAGGTGACGTAACGGAGCGACTCCCAGCGCGATGCGCCGTCCAGTGCGGCTGCCTCGTAGAGAGAGCGATCGACGTTGCCGAGCGCCGCGAGGTAGAAGACGAGGCAGAAGCCGACGTTTCGCCAGATCGAGACGACGATGACCGCGACAAGCGGCCAGTGTCCTTCGTTCAGCCAATCGGGCGGATGTCGAACGCCGACGAGGCCGAGTGCCCAGTTGAGCAATCCGGCCTGGTCGTCGAGCACCCATCGCCACACGAAGCCGATCGCCACGATCGACACGACCGTCGGAACGAGCAGCATCGTGCGGACGATCGCCTTGCCGACGAACCAGCGCGCGTGGACGGCGCACGCGATGAGAAACGCCAGTCCCACCGCCGGGGGCACGCTCGCGCCGACGTAGACGAACGTGTTGACGACCGCCGGGACGAATCGATGGTCGGCCGCAAGTGCGGTGAAGTTTCGAAGTCCGATGAACGTGGCGTTTCCGCCGCCGTCCCACTGAAAAAGCGATGCAACGATCCCGAGCACCGTCGGCACGAACGAGAACGCGAGCAGGATCGCCATTGGAAAGGCGACGTACGCGTAGGCGTTCATGGAGCGGCCGCTTCGCATGAATCCGCCGTGAGGCTACCGCGCGACGACGCGCTACGTCGTGCCGACGAGCTGGCCGAAGTCGATCGCGCCGAGCGAATCGAAGTGCGCTGTGATGCCCGGTACGCGGGCCTGCTCGCCGACGCCGATCGTGCGGAAGCCGCCGGCGATCGCCGCTTCGATCCCCGCCGGTGCATCCTCGACGACCGCACACTCGTGCGGCGCAAGTCCGAGCGCCGCGGCGGCGCGAAGGAACACCTCGGGATCGGGCTTCGCACGCGCGATGTCGTTGCCGTCGACGACGACGTCGATCTCGCGGTCGAGCCCGATGCGGTGGAGGATGTCGCGCGCGTTGCGGCTCGACGACGCGACTGCGGTGCGGATGCCGCTGATGTGCAGCTCGATCATGAGGACGAGCGCGCCGGGCGCCGCGTCGTCGCGGGTGATTCCCGCCAGCAGCTCGACGTACCGCGCGTTCTTCGCCGCCGCGAGCGCGTCCTTCTCGGTGCTCGAGTACGACCGTGGCGCACGCTCGAGGATGAGCTCGAGACTCTCCATGCGGCTCCGGCCGCGGAGTCGGTGATTGTCGTCGCGCGTGAACGGGATGCCCTCGCGCGCGGCCATCTCGGACCACGCGCGAAAATGAAGCTCGTCGGTGGAAACGAGCACGCCGTCGAGATCGAAGATGACCGCGCGGACCGGAGCTCGCCGGGGCGCGGTCATGCGAACATCTCCGAGCGAGCCGGTGCGATCGTGCGACGCTCGCCGCGCACTCGGGCTGCGAGCGGACGATCGGAGTCGTTCGCAATCGTCGTCGCGGCGCGACCGATCTCGACTCGGACGCGCTGGCCGCTCCACACGAGCGGAAACGCGAGACGAGTCCACGCGCGAGGCAAGCGTGGCGACAGCGTGAGCTCGTTCGCTTGAAGCGCCGACGAACATCCGGCGAAGCCGAAGACGAGCATCTGCCACGTCGCGCCCGCCGCCGCGATGTGGATTCCCTCGGCAGCGCCGTGTTCGCCGCCGTCTGAGCGAGGCAGGTCGAGGCGGGAGCCGCGAGTCCACCATCGCCACGCGTCGTCGTCGAGGCCGAGGCGACACGAGACGAGGCAGTGTGCGCCCGGCGACAGCGACGAGTCGTGCGTCGTGTACGGCAGGTAGTAGTCCCACGCGCGGCGCACCTCGGCGTCGGAGAACTCGCTCGGGAAGAGCGCCATGAGCATGAGCACGTCGGCCTGCTTCAGGCACTTGCTGCGGTAGATCCGCTCCTGCGCGACCTGCGCGGCGAACGTGCGCGATCGATCGACCCACAGTCGCTCGAACTCGGGGTCGGCGAATTCGTCGAAGCCCTCGCACTGCAGCACGAGCGAGTGGTCGCGGGAGTCGCGGAGGATGCGCAGTTCCCGGGCCACGCGAGACCACGTCGCGCGCTCCGCGTCATCGGCGCCGGCGATCGCGCCGTGTCGCGCCGCCGCGTCGAACGCGAATGCGACGAGCCGATTCGTGTACGCGTTGTCGTTCGTGATGGGCTTGTATTCGTCTGGACCCATGACGCCGAGGAGGCGCGGCCGCGAGAGTGCGGCGCGGTCGTCGAAGGTGATGCGCTCCATCCAATAGCGCGCCGTCTCGACGAGCACCGTCGCAGCACCTTCGTCGACGCGACCGCCGTCGACGGCGGCGGCGCGATGGGCGATCCCGTACGCGACGTCCGCGGTCACGTGAACCTCGTGGTCGGCGTACTGCCAGTTCGGACAGCACTCGTCGCCGCGGTGATCCGACTCCCACGCATAGCGGGCGCCGCGATAGCCGTACCGAGTCGCGTTGCGTCGAGCGCCGTCGAGCGTGCGCACGCGGAAGTCGACGAGCGTTCGGGCCTTCGCGGGCTGCGTGTAGAGGAAGAAGGGGAGAAGGTACATCTCGGTGTCCCAGAAGTACCGGCCCCAGTACGCCTCGCCCGCGTAGCCCTTCGCGTCGATCGCCACGCGGTCGTCGGGCACGCGGCAACGCAGCAGGTGGAAGATGGCCAGCCTCGCCGCTTTCTGCGCCGTCGAATCGCCGTCGATCTCGACGTCACACGAGCTCCAGCGACGATCCCACTCGGCGGCATGCTCTGCGTGGAGCGATTCGAACGATTGCGAGCACGCGTCGTCGAGCGATTCGCGCGAGTCGATCGGCGACGCGTCGCGGCTGGTCGTGAAACAGGTGCGCTTGTGAGCCACGAGCTGCGCGCCCGGCGCCGCGGCGGCGCGCACGGACGCGACGCACGCGCGGGGCGCGCGGCCTTCACGAGCGCGGAATCGCCGAACGCCGTCGGTTGACTCGATCCACGCTGCGCCGTCGATCGACACGCGATCGCCGCCGTCGGTCGCGATGGCGCAGTGCATCGCACCGTCGTCACCGACGGTCGCACGCACATCGACGAAGTGATCGTGCCCGTTCGTTCGCACGTCGGCGTCGATCGCCGCTTCGACGACGACCTCACATGGACGATCGGAACGGAGAAGCATCCGCTGCACGACCAAGTGCGGCCGGACGGCGCTCACGAACCGCTCGAACGTGACCTCGACTTCCGCGCCGCCTGCCGTGCGCCAGACGAGCGTTCGCCGCAGCGTGGCGTCGCGGAGCGAGAGCTCGCGGCGATACGCGAGGATGGCGCAACGCGCGACATCGAGCCGCTCGCCGTCGACGATCGGCGCGATGCCGATCGGCCACGGGAGATTCACCATCTCGTTGTTGAGCGACGGATGCGGCGCGAACACGCCGGGCACGTAGGTGCCCCATTGCGCCGCGACGTCGCGGAATCGCTCGCTCGTGACGTTTGCCGCTCGCCGCACGTACTCGAGGTTCTGCGGCTCGTCGGCGAGGTGTTCCTCGAGCGAACCGCGAACGTGCAGATAGCCGCTTCCCAACGTGAAGACGCCTTCGTAGGCCTTCGCCTCGGAGGGAACGAACCGCGACTCGACGACGGTCCACGCGTCTTTCATCTGCGCTCGGCCGGCGGAAACGCGACGGCGACGGTCACGAACCGTGCGACGCCCTGAGCTTCGCCAGCTCCTGCATGATCGCTTCCATGCGGGCCTGGAGGTCTGCGACGGGATCGGTCTTCGGTGCGGATGCTGACGTCGGCGCGGGCGCTGAGGGCCACGCGAAACCGGGAGGGGACGGCCATGCGAACCCACGCGGCGCCGCGGCCGCACCGGTCGCACCAGGCGTCGCCGACATGAACGGGGCGACCCCCTTCATCAGTTGGGCGAACCAGTTCGCGGTCATCCCGTGGAGCATCTGCTCGCTGGCGCGGACCAGCAGGTGGAAGACCTCGGGGGGGAACGCGGCGAACTTCTCCGGGCTGCGCTCGATGAGCGCCTGTGCGAGCACGAGGTTGGTGATGTCGGCGCCGGTCTTCGAGTCGGTCACGCGCACGGTGTGGCCACTGACGACGAGGTCGTAGAGCTCCTCGTGCGTGAGGTGCCGACTTCGGGTGCTGTCGTACAGCCGCCGGTTGGGGTACTTCTTGACTTGGATGAGTTGAGGATCGGGCATGGCGGTAACGCCGCTGCACCAAGTCTACCGAGTCTTGGTGCGGCGACGCTGGGAGCGGGCGAGGCGATAGGACCTATAAGAATTGTCTCCTTGGTCGCAGAAGCCATCTTCTGCTGCACAAGTGGACACACCTCTCTGCACTCTGCACTGCAAGTGGACACACCTCTCAGCCTGACGCAGCAATCGCAGTTGGTTTTGTGCATGGGAATACTTCTTGTTGACGATGCACTACAACGCCGGTATGCTGGTTTCAGCAGAAGTGCATGGAGCCAGCCTCTCGGCGGGGTCTCGACCCCCGTCGAATCGAGTTGGATCGCACTCCCTGCACCGGCTCGCCGAGTCGGACGACCGATCGGATCACCCAGAACTCCCTCAAGACCTCCGTCAGGAGCACGACATGAACGCCACGAACACCACTACCCCGAAGAACACCGTCAACCCGACCGCCGCGACCAACGAGGCGACCGTGCAGGCCTGCTGCCAGGGCGCGCAGGACGCGTTCAAGGCCGGCGTTGAAGCGAACCAGAACCTGTTCAACAGCTTCATGAACGCCTTCACCAAGACCTGGAACATGGACGCGTTCAAGACCCCGATGAACACCGTTCCCGCGGCCTTCGACAAGCTCACCAAGGCGATGAACGCGGTCGTCGATTCGAACGCTCGCTTCATGAACGAATCGAGCGCTCTCGCGATCGACGCGGTCCGCACGAACGTCCGCACGTTCGAGCGCACCGGCGACATCATGCTGGGCCAACTCATGGGCCAGACGACCTGCAAGAGCACGAAGCCCGCGGTCGAGAGCGCCCGCGAAGTGTTCGACGAGGCGTGCAGCTTCGCGAGCAAGGCGAGCGAGCGCTTCCTCAAGATGAACACCGATCACGTGCAGAACATGTCGCGCGTGATGGACGAGATGCTCGTTCAGAAGGCTTGAGCCGCGAGCGATCCGGAAGGCCCGACCAAGCAGGCCTCATGCATTGCGCGATCGAGCACGCCGCGTCGACGTTCACTCGGGTGACGAAACCCGACGCGACGTCGGCGCACGATGCGATCGAGACACCAACGGCCCGGGGCATTGTGCCCCGGGCCGTTTTCATTCCTCTGGAGCTCGCCGCCGTTGCGCGGCGAGGAGAACCCTTCGATGGCTGATCAGCAGAGCACCTCGACCGGCGGCGTCGATCCGATCTCCGGATTCTGGCGCGACGTGTGGGCCCGCGCCGCGGCCGGCGCGACGATGCCAGGCGCCGCGCCGACCGGCGACGCGGCGGCCGCGTTCATGACGCCGGAGGCGATGCGCCGGATGCAGGCCGCGTTCTTCGACGCGATGGCTCAGTACGCGGAGCAGTACATGCGGAGCCCCGAGTTCCTGGCGGCGATGAAGCGCTCGATGGATCAGGCGCTGCAACTCCGTCAGCAGATGGACGACTTCCTGAAGTCGAACATGGCGACCGCGTTCGAGGCCGCGACCGGCGGCTCGAACTCCGAGATCCTCGGCGCGATCCGTCAGACCTCGGCGCAGATCCAGGCGCAGCTCTCCAAGCTCGACGCTCGGGTCTCGGATCTCGAGGCGCACCTCACCGGCGGCGCGAAACCGCAGAAGTCCGAAGCGAAGTCCCAGAAGAAGCCGTCGTCGAAGTGAGCGGCTCGATCGCGAATCAGCAAGACGTTAGGCAACAGCCATGACCCAGACGCAGACACCGTTCACGATGCCCTTCCCGTTCGGATTCGGCGGCGCCCCTGACATGAACGACGCCATGAAGGCGTGGCAGGGCGAGTTCGAGGCGATGGTGAAGCGGGCTTCGGCCATGCCGAAGGTCGTTCAGGCGGCAATGAAGGCGGAGAAGGGATCGACGCCGCACGAGGTCGTGATGACCGAGTCGCCGGTGCGTCTCCTTCGCTACACCGGCAAGGCCGACAAGCGGCACGGTACGCCGGTGCTGTTCGTGTTCGCGCTCGTCAACCGGCCGTACGTGCTCGATCTCCTGCCGCACAAGAGCGTCATCCGCCAGTTCCTGAACGCCGGCTTCGACGTCTATCTCATCGACTGGGGCGCGCCGTCGCCCGCCGATGCGATGAAAACGCTGCACGAGTATGTCGAGGGTCACCTGCATCGCGCCGTCGAGCACATCCTCGAGAGCACCGGTCAGGACCAGGTGAATCTCGTCGGCTACTGCATGGGCGGCACGATGGCTGCGATGTACACGTCGCTCCATCAGGAGCTCGTCCGCAACTTGGTGCTGATGGCGGCGCCGATCGACTGGTCCACGCGCGACTCGCTGCTCTTGAGCTGGACCGATCCCAAGTACTTCGACGTCGACTCGATCGTCGACACGCTTGGTCTCATTCCGCCGTCGTTCCTCGGCAACTCGTTCGGCTTGCTGAAGCCCGTCGCGAACTACTTCCAGAAGTGGCTCGGTTTCTACGAGAAGATGAACGACGAGAAGTTCCTCGAAGAGTTCTTCGCGATGGAGACCTGGAGCAACGACAACATCCCGATCAGCGGCGAGGTCTATCGCGACTTCGTGAAATACGGCTTCCAGCAGAACCTGCTCGTGAAGGGCAAGTTCCCGCTCGGCCGCAAGAAGATCAACCTCGGCAACATCACTTGCCCGGTGCTCACGCTTACGGCGGACAGCGATCACCTCGTGCTCCCGTGCCAAAGCACGGCGCTCAAGGATTGCGTCAGCAGCGTCGACTACACCGAGATGAACGTGAAGGCCGGTCACATCGGCTTGAGTGTGGGATCGCGCGCACACAAGGAAATCTGGCCGAAGGCAACCGCATGGATGGGTGAGCGATCGGCGCCCGCCTCGAACGACTGACATAGCGCGCGGGAGGCAAGGAGAACATGGTTCGCAATCTAGGAGAACACGTCGTGATGGATCTGCCCAATCGAACCGCCGTGATCACAGGAGGCGCGAGCGGCATTGCCCGCGCCGTCTGCCGTCAGCTCGGCCGCGAAGGGATTCGGGCGATCGCGGTCGTCGACTCGGCGGAATGGCTGCCTTCGGTGTGCGCCGACGTCAATCGCGAGCTTGGTCGCGATTGCCTGATTCCGTTCCGCGGCGACGTCACCGATCGTGCGTTCCGAGGATCGGTGTTCGCGGAGATGAAGCGCCGCTTCGGCGGCGTCCATATCTGCATCCCCGCCGCCGGCATCGTGCGTGACGGTCTCACCGTGCGCGTCGACAAGGCCACGAAGAAGGCGAAGCTCTACGACCAGGATCTCATGGAGAAGACGATCGCGGTGAATCTCGTCGCCGCGACGTACTGGGCGATCGAGACCGTCGCGAGCGTCGCCGAGGAGCGCGCGGAGAAGGGGCTCGGGGCGTGGAAGGGCGGCGACGAAGTCACCGGCGCGATCGTCTTCATCGGCTCCATCTCGTCCGCGGGCAACAAGGGGCAGATCTCCTACGCGGCGACGAAGGCCGGTCTCGAAGGCGTGCAGTCGACGCTCGCGAAGGAAGCGATCTACTACGGAATTCGCGTGGCGATCGTGCATCCGGGCTTCACCGACACGCCGATGGTCCGCGCGATGGACCCGAAGATCATCGAGGAGTTCGTGCTTCCGCGCACCCAGCTCGGTCGGCTTCTCACCGCCGAGGAAGTCGCGGACGCGATCTGCTTCATGATTCGCAACTCGGCGGTCAGCGGCGCGCTGTGGGCCGACGCAGGTTGGCATCCGCCGGCGTAATCGCGGCGATTCCCGATCACCGGGCTGGATTTCGTTGGCCCCGCTGCGGCGACGTGCCGGATGGTGTCGCGCGCGCCGAGCGTCGGCGGGCGCGCTTGAGCCTGCGCGACTTGGGGTAGACTCCGAGCGGCGTGACGACACGTGTGCGTCGCTGCGCAATCGAGGTCGGGGTTCAGGAGTCCACAAATGCTTCCACATCAAGGTCGCGTCGCGCTCATCACGGGTGCCGGTCGAGGAATCGGGCGCGCGATCGCGCTGGCCCTCGCTCGCGACGGCGCCGACGTGGCCATCAACTATGTGAGCCATGACGGTCCGGCGGAAGAGGTGCGCGATCAGATCCGCGCCATGGGACGCAAGTCTGAGATCTTCAAGTGCAACATCGCCGACGACGTCGCGGTGCACGCGATGGGCGAAGCGATCAAGAAGGTGTTCCCGCTCGTGAGCATCCTCGTGAACAACGCGGGCATCACCCGCGACAAGACGTTCATGAAGATGACGCACACGGAATGGGACGAAGTGCTGGCGGTGAATCTAAAAGGGCCGGTTCAGATGACGCACCTCTTCCTTCCCGCCATGGTGGAGAAGGGATGGGGACGAGTCATCAACATCACGAGCGTGATCGGGCAGATGGGCAATTTCGGCCAAGCGAACTACGCCGCGGCGAAGGGCGGCCTTGACGCGTTCACCAAGAGCGTCGCCCGCGAAGTCGCCCGCAAGGGTGTGACGCTGAATTGCGTCGCCCCCGGATTCATCCGCACCGACATGACGTCGGCCGTTCCCGAGAAAGCGCTCGAGCACATCAAGACCATCACGCCGATGGCCCGCATGGGCGAAGCCGAAGAAGTCGCTGACGTCGTCTCGTTCATCGCCTCGCCCGCCGCGTCGTTCGTGACCGGTCAGGAGATCGGCGTGAACGGCGGCCTCTACATGTAACGCCCGCCAACGCGGCTTGTAGAACGACGCCGCCTCGGGAACACCGAGGCGGCGTCTTCGTTTTTCAGTTAGCCAAAGCGAACTCGATCACGCCTTCTGATCGCCGAGGCGCTGTCGGAGCTGCTCAATGAGGTCGCAGACCTCGTCCTGTCCCAGTTCGTGCACCTCGTCGTTGCGGAGTCCGGTGTGAAGCCCCAGCGAACGCGCTCGCGCGACGAGCTGTGCCAGGACCTCCAGTTGTTCAGGTTCGGCGCGAAGTCTGTCGTCGTCGTGTTCCATGGTGTTCCTCCGGTGCGTGTGGATTGAACGAACGCTTCACGATATGCAACGTCGCAACTCGAACGGCCCGAGCGCCGAGATCAAATGCCGAGTTCCCTCACCAGCGATGCGACGTCGGCGCCGGCCAGAGCTCGCGTAGCCGATCGGGCAGCATGTGCCGGACGCTGTCGATCTCGCCGGCGCCGATGTGACGCTCGAGCAGTTGGAAGACGGCTCGGCAAACGGCCTGGGGATCGACGTCGCAGTCGCCCATGCGACCGCGAATGCGGCTCAGGAATTCGAACTTGGACCGTTGATGGCTCGGAAGGAGCGCGGGTTTCCAACCTTCGTAGTAGACGCCTCGAATGAGGAGCGGAAGCTGGGCGCCCAGCTGTGCCGCCTCGTCGACCGTGAGTCGGTCACGCAACGCGTGCAACACCGCGTGCAGCGCGGAGTACGCCTGCGCGGGCGACTCGAATCGGCCGAGCTCGGCAAGTTGGTGCAGCCAATCCTCGGTCTTCTGAAGCGACTCCGCGAAGAGTCTCTCGGTCGTACTCATGGGGCACCTCGCCTTCGATTGCCTCGTGCATGGGCCATCGCTCGGTCTTGGAGACGCTCGGCCCGGCGCGAGTCGCCGTGCCGCGGAGCCGTGCCGTCGCGTCAGCCGGGCAACTCCGACGACGCCGCCGTCCGATCGCCGCGACGCTGTCGCGCGACGTGAATGGACGTGGCTTGCGGTCCCTGTTCTCCGAGCTCCTCCGAAAAGGAAACGCGATCACCGGGTTGCAGATGGGCGAACTCACCGTTCACGATCGCGTTGCGGTGAAAGTAGATCTCGCGACCGTCGTCGGCAGCGATGAAGCCGAAGTCGGACTTCGGAGGTACGCGGACGATGCGGCCGCGCAGCGCGCCCGTGCGGCGCTTCACGTCGCCTCGACGACGGTCGACGTACTCCTCGAGCTGTCGGCGCGCCGCGCGGAACGCGTCGCGCATCGCGACATAGACGTCCTCATGCGCGTGATGAAAGCGATGCTCGCGGCTCACGACGATCTCGTGCCCGGGCACCGTGAGATCGATCTTCACCTCGTAGAGCGCTCCCTGCTGCCCGTGGCGGTGCGGCTTCACGATGGCGACGCGGCAGGAGGTGATTCGGTTGAAGAAGTGCTCAAGCTCCTGTGCGTGGCGCTGGACCGCTTGTTGGACCGCGTCTGATTCCGGAACGCCCTCGAACGCAACCATCACGGGGATCTGCATGACGTCCTCCTCAGTTGTTGCTCGCCGGCTGCGGGAGACGGCCGATGCCGTCCGTGGTCCCGAGCCTCTCCTGGCGATAGCCGAAGCAGGCGGCGTCGGCCGCGACTTCGCGGAGGGTGCGCCGCACTGACGCTTCTCGATCTGTGCCGTCTCGAGTGCTCGGCCCTCCGCCGGTGCGCTGCGAAGCGAGCCGCTCAGCGCGCCGAACCGTGGGCGGCTGCGCTCGCGCGGATTCACAGCGACGGGTCGATTCGCCGGGCACATCGATCGGATTTGGGAGTCGGACTTTGCCGTGCGCGTTGCCATGGCTGTCACTGTCTCGACGTCCACAAGCACCATAGGCGGCTCGCCGCATGCGGGCGTCACCAAAAGACGAGACCGCGCCGCCGATCGATGCTTAGCGACGTTTGATCCGTGATCACGCAGTCGCCGTGGCGCCGTGCTTATCGCGCCTCGCGATGAGGGAAGTTTCCGCGTGGCATGCGCGCGAGACCCGGTCCGATCATGGTGGCGTGACGTCGCGCGACGGTCGACGACCGACGCGCGACGCTACGGAAAGGACGTGCGCAATGGATGGACTTGCCGAAACTGCCGTGTCGAATGTCGGCGAAGAGGTTGCGCAGTTGCGTCGCGAAATCGAGCGTTTGCGCACCGACTTGCGACAGGTCCGCGCCGATGTCGGCGCGGTGAGCGCGGGCGCGATGCACGTCGCATGCGCGAAGGCCGAGGAAGCGAAGGACAAGATCGAACAGAGCGCTCGTGACGCTGCTGCCACCGGCCGTGAGTTCGCGGCGGCGGTGGGCGACCACGTCGCCGAGCATCCGCTGGCGTACGCGTCCGGCGCGTTCGTCGTCGGCATGGCCCTGGGACTAGCGCTCTCGCGCAGGAACTAACGTGCTGCACTCCATGACCGAATTCATCGTCCGGGTCGCCGATCTCGCCGAAGCCGAGGGGCGCTTGCTGCGAGCGACGACCGTCCGCGTCGCCGGCGGCGTCGCGCTCATCGTGCTCGCGTCGATCCTCTTTGCCGCCGGCGCTGGATTGCTGTTGGCGTCGCTCTACGTCGTCGTCGCGCACGCTGGCGGCGCGGCGCTCGGAGCCGCGACCACCGGCCTGGTCGCGGTCCTCCTGGGAGGAGTCGTCACATGGCTGGGACGGCGCATGGCGTTGTGATGTCGACGGTCGAGGCGAAGGCCCGCTTGCTCGACCTGAGCCGGCCGCCGCGCGATGCCGCGAGGCCGCGGCGCGGGCCGCGAACCGACGTGTTGTTGGCGGTCGGCGCTTCGCTCACCGCAGGTTTCGTCGCGGGAACCGCGATCCGTCGGGGCGGAAGAAGAGGCGGACGCGCAGCCCTCGGCGACTCGCTCGTGCGTGTGGCGGCCCTTGCTGCGCCGCTGCTCCTCGAGCGTCTGCAGAGCCAGTTCGTTGCTGCGCGAGCCGATCGCGCGACGCGCGACGCTAACGACCGCGCAGTGCCGTGACCCGCTGGCTGTACTTGGTCGGCCACACCGGCAGGACGTCCTCGTCGTCGCCGAGTCGAGCGGGCTCGATTTGAGGACTGAACGTGAGCTCGAGGAGTCCGTCCGGATCGCTGCCGACTGGAAGCAGCGCGACGAGTTCCTGCGAGCGATTGAAGAACAACCGAACGTTCGGGGCGGAGTCGTCGTTCGCCGGCCGCACCGTCCATCGGCCGGCGTTTGCGATGGGTGCGTTGGTGACGAGCCAACGCTGGTCGACGTACGTGGGCCTCACGACGAGCTGTTGACAACGACCGAGCGGGCGCAGCGAGGCACTCGCGATGCGCGTGGGAGATTCGTGATGCAGATCGAGGTTGTCGGTCGGCGGCGCGAGCCGCGGCGGCGCATCGCTGACGACGACATGGAGCACAGATTCGCGCGGCGCTAGTTCGACGCGTTCGACACCTTCCTGCAGCGCATAGAGCACGGGACGCCACGACACGACGATGGTGCATGGACCGAGGCGGGCGGGCGTGAGGATCGACGGAAGAGCCCCGCCGAATCGCTGCGATTGGAGTAATGCCTCGACGCCGTCGCAGAGGACCGAGTCGACGCGCAGTGACACGCCTCCGACAGACCTCGCGCGTAGCCACACCGGCCGGGAGACGGGCACGATCGCAGGAAGAAACGGCTCCGGCAGCTCGTCGAGCGTCGCGAGCAACGTCTCCGCCTCGCTTTCGGAGATCGTGTGACGCGCCGCGAGGTCGGCGATCGCCCGCGGAAGGCGAACGAAGCGCGCTGGCCGCGACGGATCAGTGTGTCGTAGCGCGAGCGGACTCGCCGGGCCATCGACCATCGCCCTCCGCAGCGCCGCGGCACCTTCGGGTGCGCGGGTGTCGCTGGACGCGATGTTTGAGAGCGCGAAGACCGCGCGCTCGAGCGTCGCGTCGTCGGTGCTGAGGAGCGCCGTCTCCAGCTCGACCGTCGATTGCGCGTTGCGCCGCGACGGCTCCGTCGCCCAGGCGTAGCCCATGTTGCCCGCGACGAGACCGACGGCGAGGATCGTCAGCGCGAGGCCGAACGAACCGATCGCAGTGGGAACGGATCGTCGCCGACGAGTCCAGAGTTTCCCGTCCGCAAGTGATTCACCGCACTCGGTGCAGAGGTCTTGGCTGTCGCGATGTTGCAGTTGCTTGCAGCGCGGGCAGCGCGGCGCGACGAGGCGGAATCCGCCGCGAAACGCGTGCAGCACGAGGATGGCTGCCCACGCGGACAACGGCGTCAGAAGGATGACGGCCACGATCCAGGCCGCGAGGTTTCGCAACAAGTTTGTGTCGGCGCACCACGCGTCAAGTGCCTGGAGCATTGGGTGCTCCTTTCGTTGTCGCGCCGGGCGATGGCGAGACTCCGATCGACGTCGTGCCGCGGAACGGGATGACGCGGAATGGCATGCCGAAGCGATCGCTCAGGTCGGTGTCGTCGTGAATCTCGATGCTCGCTAACACCGACGCGATCAACGCAGGTTCGGAGATGGCCGAGACCACGCAGAGTCCCTCGACCTCGATCGCGCCGGCGCCCTCGATGTCGGGAGGGATGGTGAGCGGCGCCCACGGGCCACCCGGGAGCGCGATCGGCATTTCCTCGCCGTTGAGCGTTGCACGCGTGACGAACGTGACGACCGGGAGTTTCGCCGCGACGCTCGTCGTCACGGCCGGCCACACCCTCGTGTCCGGCTTGTCTCCCGGTCCGCGCGCGACGGCCGGCGACCACGTGACCGTGCCGACGTCGAGAAGTTGCGGCCACAGCGATCCGACGGCGCCGTGCGCCATCAGTTGCGTGTACCACGGCTCGTTTGTCGCAGGAAGCGTGATGGCGGAGACGGCCCAGTCGAGCACCTGCGCGTCGGAGAGGCGGTCGGCCTGCAAACGTCGCGCGAGCGACAGCGACGCGCCGAGGGAATCGCTGCCGAGGTTGCGGATCTCGGCCAGCTCAAGGGCCGCGGGACGGAGGTCGCGCCACTGGAGCTTCCGCTTCGCCAACCACGTGTCGAGTCCGTACACGCCGAGTAATGCGCAGCCGATGCAGAGTGCGACCGCAAGCTCGGGCCAGCGGCGACGACGTCCCGCGAGTCGCACCGAGTCGGCGCGGGAGAGATCGGCGCCGCATCCGGCGCAACGCGGCGGCTCGTCCCACGCCACGGGGCGAGCGTCGCGCCCGCAGCGCCGACACGACGGATTGCCTCGCGCGGTGCGCCCGACGACGCCGAGCGCGAGAAAGACCGCGCCGACAAAGATGGCGAAGACGAGGAAAGCCGCGGCGCGTTCGGAGATCACAGCGGTTTGAAGATCGCGAACATCGCTCCCGCCGGATCGGCCGCGACGGCGAAGCGGCCGGTGCCGGGGATATCGCAAGGCGGCGAGAACACCTGGCCCCCGAGCGGAGCGATCAACGCGGCGGTTCGGTCGACATCGTCGACTTGGATATAGACGAGCCACGACGACGGCATCGGACCCCACTCGGGCGCGATCTTCATCATGCCGCCTGCGGACCCGGTCTTGGTCGCCGGATTCGCGCCGGGCACCCAGAAGATCGTGTACTCGCCGAACTCCATCGGCATGCGCGTGACCGTCCAACCGAGGACTTGCGTGTAGAAGCGCTCGGCAGCCGAGGGATCATGCGTCAGGAGTTCGGTCCAGCAGAATTGCCCAGCGCCGGCGTCGGGCTTCTGCTCGCCGCACTTGTTGATGCCTTTGAAGAGATGCACGACCGCGCCGGTTGGATCGGCGATCGGGCACAGTCGTCCGATCTGCGGGACGTCGATCGGTTCGGCGAGCAGACGACCGCCGAGCGCCACCGTTCGACGGGCGGCGTCGTCGACGTCGTCGACGTTCACGTAGACCGCCCAGGACGGGGGCACCTCCGGCGCCGTGCCTTGCGGCATGTCCATCATGCCTCCGACGTGCACGCCGGTGCGCGTCACCCATTCCGTGTACCAGCCGTCGGCGGGATTCGTCGAACCCGCGGTGGTCCATCCGATCAGCTTCGTGTAGAACTCGGCCGCGCGGCGGCGATCGCGAGTGTGGAGCTCGTGCCAGCAGAACGCTCCCAAGACTCGAACGGCGCTCGGCGCGGAGGCGGGGGAGGTGGACATCGAACGGCCCTCGACGGCTAAGGAAGTCGGGACGCACCCAACGCAAGGCGCACGCTAACCCGGTGTCGGTCGAGCCGAAAGTGCCGAGCGGCAACTTCGCGCCGTTCGGCGCTGTCGTAGCTTTGGCGAGGTGGGTGGGGCGAGGTTGGCGGTCGACGTCGGCGGTTTGGTCGGCGCCCCTGTTCGGCGAAACGAGATTCACCGACCGCCGCCGGCAACGCCAAAAACGCAACGCCCCGGCCGACGCCGGGACGGATTGCGAAGTGGGCGATACTGGACTCGAACCAGTGACCTCACGGGTGTGATCCGTGCGTTCTAGCCAACTGAACTAATCGCCCGCTAGGTTGTGCTGTCGTACGCACCGCTCGGGTGCGAGGACCACCGCTGAACGTGCGGCGGGCCGCGGAGTATACCTCGTCGCGCGTGAAGATCGGCGGGGCCGAGCGCGAAGCGCTCAGTGGGCGTCGCTCTTCACTTGCGAATCGATCCGGCGCGCGGCGTCGGTCGCCGACTGATCCGCGATCTGCGCTGGCGACTGCGAGCGCCGTTCGTCTCCCGCGCGGTCGACCTCGTCGGTGACGCCCTTCAGCCCCTTCTTGAACTCGACGATGCCCTGACCGAGCGAACGGCCGACCTCGGGCAGGCGGCGGCCGAACAGCAGCAAGCCGACGAACAGGATGACGATGATCTCGCTCCCCTGCGGCAGGCCGAAGATGGCAAGCGTGGGCGCGGCAGCCCCGCTCAGCCAATCCGAGTGAGGCGGGCAGATGGACGCGAGGAAGAGAGCCATGCGGAGTCCTTCCGAAGAGGAGCGGCGAACCGAAGCGCGGGAGTATAGATCGAGGTTGATCCGTGACTGCGTGAAAGATCGACACTTGGTCGATGAAAGCGGCGCGAGGGGAGCGTCTACCGCCCACCACATCTTGACCCGCGGCGCGTCGACTCCCTCAAGATGTAGCAGGTTGGCGGCCGCGGCGATACCTTCCGCCAGCATCTGACACCCCGCCACGGACTAGGTGAGGTTTCGCCCAATGACTGCAAACGCCGATCGATCGATCGAATCCACCCGCCCGCACCCGTCGGCGACCCGCTGGTCGACCGCCCGCCGAATCGCCCGAACGCTGGCGGTGGTCTCCGCAGTGGTGGCCGGCTGCAAGACCCAGCAGCCGGTCGAGCCCGAGGCCCGCAAGGACGACCCGTGGAAGGAGACGATCGGCCCGGCGCTCGTGAAGCTCGGCCCGAACGATCCGCAGCCGGATCTCGCGGCCGCGTACGCGAATCGTGATCGCTATCTCGACGAGTCGGTGAAGCAGAGCGTGAAGTGGTTCGCCTCGCCATCGAGCAAGCAGTACTTCCCGTTCAAGAACCAGTCGACCACTGATGTCGTCGCGACGCATGAGCAGGCCGCCGCGAGCGTGGTCGCGTTCGGCGACGCGCTGTCGACGGCGACGAGCGCCGACGAGTTCCGCGGCAAGATCGAACAGATGTTCGATGTCTGGCAATCGGTGGGCTACGACGCGAATCGCGACGTCCTCTTCACCGGCTACTTCTCGCCGGAGTTCAAGGGCAGCCGCACGCGCACCGACCGATTCAGCTTCCCGCTCTATCGGCGCCCCGCGGATCTCGTGACCGATCCCGTCACCGGCGAGCCGAAGGGACGTCGCATGCCGGACGGTTCGCTCGCGCCGTGGCCGAGTCGCGCGGAGATCGAGTCGAGCAACATGTTCGCGGGCACCGAGCTCGTGTGGGTCGAGACCGCGCTCGACGCGTACATCATCCACGTCAACGGCAGCGCGAAGATTTTCCTGCCGGACAACACCTACATGTATGTGGGTTACGCGGGCAAGACCGATCGTCCCTACGCGGGACTCGGCAAGGCGATGGTCGAGGCGGGCCTGATCCCGAAGGAGAAGCTCTCGCTCGCCGCGATTCGCGAGTACGCGAAGAAGGACCCGGCGAAGGTCGCGGAGCTCATGCAGAAGAACGAGAGCTACGTCTTCTTCACCGAGTACGACGGCAAGAGTTGGCCCGCCGGCTCGCTCGGCGTGCAGGTGCATGAGAAGGCCACGCTCGCCACCGACAAGAAGATTTTCCCGCGCGGCGGCGTGGTGATGGTCGACACCGTCACGCCGACGTTCGCACAAGGGCCGCAGCCCTTCCAGCGATTCCTTCTCGACCAGGACACCGGTGGCGCGATCCGCGCCGCGGGCCGCGCCGACATCTACATGGGTGTGGGCGCCGCCGCGGAGTTGCTGGCCGGCGGTCAATTCCACGACGGCAAGCTGTATTACTTCATCCTGAAGCCCGAGTACGTCTCGCAGTATCCGCTTCCGGCCGCGCCGTCCAAGCAGGCAGCGCCGCCCGCGAAGCAAGGTGCGCCTGCGAAGAAACCCGTCGCAGGTTGAGTCGACGAGCATCGTTGTCCCCGAACTCGCACGCGCGCCGCGTCGCGGTCAGCGCTTCGATCGCCACGCGGGATCGACGATGTCGCCTTCGAGCACATCCCGTCCGCGCATGACGCCACGGTCGTCGAAGGTCAGCACCGCGAAGTCCGCGGGCCACGCGCGCCGGCGCTCGTACGGGCCGGAGGCGCGAGCCGCTTCGCGCCGGAACGCTCGCTCGTCGGACGCGATCCACCACGCCGCGCCGATCGACCCGATCGCGTACGCGATGCACGCGATGAGCACGAAGATGCGCGCGGTCCGAGCGCTGAATTGCCACGCCGGTCGCGGCGCGTCGATCGCGCCGCATTCGGGGCAGCGGCGCATCTCCGACTCGGGCACCGCCTTCGGGAGCGCGTAGCCGCATTCGCCGCAGAGACCTTGGGCTCGACGGCGCGCCGGTGTCCGGTGGTGGAACCAGACCTCCGGCAACTCGACGAGCGGCGCGAGCCACACCACGAACGCAGTCATGACCGCCGTCGCCGCGAGCGTCTGCACCACGGTGGATCCGCCCCAGCCGACGCCGCCGATCAGCCCGCGAACGACGCAGAAAACCACGAAGAAGTAGGCGGTCAGCGCCGCGCCGACGCCGACTCGGATGGCGAACACCATCGCCATCGGCGGAGGCGCGACGGGCGGGGTCGCGTCGGCTCTCGGTGCATCCGTCGACATCGTCTGAAATACTACCCGTCCCCATGTGCGCACTTGTCTCCGCCGCCCCCGAGTCGGGCCACGCCACCCGCCCGACCACGCCGTGGGCCGTCGACGTGCGGCATGCGAGCAAGACGTACCGGCGCACGATCCACGCGCTGCGCGACGTGTCGCTGCAGGTCGCGCGCGGCGACATCTTCGGATTGCTCGGTCCCAACGGCGCGGGGAAGAGCACGCTCGTCAAGATCCTGATGACCGTGATTCGCCCCACGCGATGCGAGGGCGAACTGCTCGGTCGTCCGGTCGGCGATCGTGCGACGCTCGCTCGCGTCGGCTACCTGCCCGAGCATCTGCGGTTCCCGTCGTACCTCACCGGCGCGCAGGCCATCGACTACTTCGGCGCGCTCTCGAAGGTGAGCAGATCGACGCGCCGAGCTCGCAGCGCGGAGTTACTGGAGCTCGTCGGCATGTCGACGTGGGCGAGTCACGCGGTCGCGAGCTACTCGAAAGGCATGCGTCAGCGCCTCGGGCTCGCGGTCGCGCTCATCGCCGATCCCGAGCTGGTCGTGCTTGACGAGCCGACCGACGGCGTCGATCCAGTCGGACGCAAGGACATCCGCGACGTCCTGCTCGCGTTGAAGGCGCGAGGCAAGACCGTCTTCGTGAACAGCCACCTGTTAGGCGAGCTCGAGATGGTCTGCGACCGCGTCGCCATCATGAGCAAGGGCACGGTGGTGCGGCAAGGGACGATCGTCGAACTGACGCAGCGTTCGCGCCGCTACGAGTTCGTGTGCGGGCGGCTGCCCGTCGACACGGAGTTCCGCGCCGACCTCGCGCGACTCGGCGCGATTGTCTCCCCCGACGCCGCCAGCGGCGAGAGCATGCTCGAGGTCGGCAGCGCCGATCCCGAGGCGGCGCAGCCGGTGATCGACCTGCTTCGCGGGCGAGGCGTGAGCATCATCGCCGTACGACCAGTGCGACAGTCGCTCGAGGACCTGTTCATCCAGACGATGCGCGACTCGGGCGACGCGACGCCGGGAGCGACGATCGGGCGCGCGGCGCCGCCGGCGGTACCGCAGAAGGCTTGACGATGCAGACAGCAGCGCTCCTGACCGATTCCTGGCGACTGTTGAAGAGCCGCAAGCTCTTCTGGATCACGCTGATCATCAATCTGTTCGTGGTGCTGCTCTACGGTTCCGTCGGCTTCAACGACAAGGGCGTGTCGATCCTGTTCGGCCTCGCGCACTTCGAAGTGGAACGATTCGCCGTGGGACTTCCGCTGGCCCGCGAACTCTACCTGTCGATCTTCTCGAACTTCATCGTCACGCTGTGGCTCGGCTGGATCGCGGCGGCGCTCGCGGTGATCTCCACCACCTCGATCTTCCCCGACTTCCTCGGCGAGGGCGCGATCGACATGGTGTTAGCGAAGCCGATCTCGAGGATGCGGGTCTTCCTCGTCAAGTACCTCGGCGCGCTTCTCTTCGTGCTGTTGCAGGTCGCGACGTTCTGCATCGGCGCGTTCGCCTGCGTCGGCCTTCGACTTCACGAGTGGAACTGGGGCCTGTTCATGGCCATCCCGCTCGTGGTCCTCTTCTTCTCGTACCTCTACTGCGTCAACGTATTCGTGGGAGTGCTCACGCGCTCCACGATCGCGGCGCTGATCGCGACCGCGATCTTCTGGTTCGTGCTGTGGCTCACAAGCTTCGCCGAGACGATCACGCAGCAGATCACCGCGCTGCAGGAAGAGGAAGCGAAGGCGATCGAGGCCGACGTCGCGCGGCTGACGGAGTCGCTGGCGGCGCTGGCCGCGCAGGGCAAGAACTCGGACAACTCCGACGAATTCGAGCGCACCCGCGGACAACTCCAGTCCGCGCGCGACGAGCTTCCGGGGGAACAGAAGGACGTCGACCTCGCGCATCGCTGGCTGCTCGGGATTCGAATCGCGACCGCCGCGTTGCCCAAGCACGAGGAGACGATCAACCTCGTCGATCGATGGGTCGGCAAGGATCCGCAGCGCTCGCTCACCGACATTCTGATGGGCGGCGTGCCGCGTCCCGAGCCGAGCGACGAGACGCGCCGCGCGGAACGACGGCGGCGCGAGGCGGCCGAACGCCGCGTCGACCAGGATCGCAAGTCGGAGTCGGCGTGGTGGATTGTTGGCTCGAGCCTCGCGTTCGAACTCGTGGTGCTCGGCCTCGGGGCGTGGGTCTTCGTGCGCCGCGACTTCTGACCGTCGGCTCGTCGCCGCGAGCTTCGAGCGACTTGTTAGCCGCCGAGCTCGCGCCCGCGCCGCTGCGCGGCCCGCACCGCGTCGCGCATCGCGTCGCGCATGCCGCTGGCTTCGAGTACCGCGATCGCCGCGGCCGTCGTGCCGCCCTTGCTCGTCACCGCGGCGCGAAGATCGGCGGCGTCCATCGCGCGGTCCGCGAGCATGTGCGCGGCGCCGACGATGGTCTGACGAACGAGATCCCGCGCGGTGGTCGCGTCGAATCCGAGATCCGTCGCGGCCGCTTCCCACGCCTCCGCGAGCAGGAAGAGATACGCCGGTCCCGATCCGCTCACCGCGGTGACCGCGTCGAGCATCGACTCCTCGACGTGCGCCACGTGCCCGAGCGACGCGAACAGGCGCGTCGCGAACTCGTCGTCGCCAGCGCGCGATCCGGCTGCAAGCGCTAGGCCGGTCATGCCCTTTCGAAACTTGCATGCGACGTTCGGCATCGCCCGCACGACTCCGTGATCACCGCCGATCGCGGCGCGGATGCGTTCGCTCGAGATTCCGGCCATCACGCTGATGAACACGCTTCGGCCCGCGCGATCGGCAAGCGCCGGCGCGAGCTCCGGAAACACCTGGGGTTTCACCGCGAGAAGCACCTGTTCCGCAGTGCGCGCGGCGCTCGGGTGATCGCCGTGTCCGCACCCCGCGCGGCGCGCCGCCTCGCGCTTCTCCGCGTCGGGCTCAATGACGACGATGTCAGCCGGCGCGAGAAGGCCCTCGTGGGTCGCGCCGGCGACGACCGCTTGTCCCATGTTGCCGAAGCCGAAGACGGCGAGTCGTGCGTGCATGCTCGCAGTATCGCCTTCCCGGCTCGCTCGGACCGAGGTGGCCGACCTCTATACTGGCCCGCATGGCACGTCCGGGCCACAGCGCCACCTATGTCTTGGAGTTCGAGTCGCCGATCATCGAGATCGAGAAACAGATCGACGCGCTCTCCGAGAGTCCGAACGCCGAGCAGTTCAGGGCCGAGATCCGCAAGCTCGAGGAGACTCGCGGCAGCCTGCTCAACAAGACGTACGCGTCGCTCACACCCTGGCAGACGGTGCGCGTCGCGCGTCATCCGCATCGCCCGCAAACGAGTGACTACATCCAGCTCATGTGCCGTGACTTCTGCGAGCTTCACGGCGATCGGCGCTTCGGCGACGACCCGGCGATCATCACCGGCTTTGCGCGCATCGGTTCGATGAAGGTGATGTTGGTCGGGCACCAGAAGGGGAAGACCGTCGCGGAGAAGGTCGCGTGCCACTTCGGCTGCGCCCATCCGGAGGGGTATCGCAAGGCGCTCCTCAAGATGAAGCTCGCCGAGAAGTACGGCCTGCCGATCGTCACGCTCGTCGACACGCCGGGTGCCTACCCGGGCGTCGGCAGCGAGCAACGCGGCCAAGCCCAGGCGATCGCGGAAAACCTGTTTGAGATGAGCCGTTTACGAACGCCGGTCGTGTGCGTCGTGATCGGCGAGGGCGGTTCGGGCGGCGCGCTCGGCATCGCTGTCGGCGATCGCATCGGCATGCTCGAGCACTCGTGGTATTCGGTGATCAGTCCCGAAGGGTGCGCGGCAATCCTGTGGAAGGAAGCGAACGAGACGACGAACACGCGGGCCGCCGAAGCGCTCGCGCTGACGGCGCGGCGCAATCTCGAGAACGGACTGATCGACGAGGTCATTCCGGAGCCGCCCGGCGGTGCTCACCGCGATCCGAGAGCCGCGGCGGAGCGGCTGCAAACGTGGATTTTGGACCGGCTTCGGGACCTGACCCGGATCAATCCGGACACGTTGGTCCGGCAGCGGTACGAGAAGTTCCGGGCGATGGGGGCGTTCAGCCGCCGACTCGGGGGGAACTGACGCGCGCGGTCTTCTCGCAGCGCGCTGCCCTCCGTGCCGGACGCGGCGCAGGCTGACTCGGGGTTGCGCTGCGTGCTCTGCCACGCAGCGCGGCTCCTGTCAAGTGATTTTGACGGACCCTCGGCCATTGAGTACAGTGCCCGACCTTTTTTCAGACGTCGCCAGCAGCGTCTGACCCGACCCACGCAACCCCGGCACGACCGATGAGGTCGAAGGGACTGGTCAGGTCTTTGCCCGCTGGCGCGAGGTTGCCGAGAGACCCCGTTGGCGAAGAGCCCGAAGACACGCAAGCCAGCCAAGAAGGCTCCATCGAAGGCTCCTGGAAAGTCCCCTGCAGGGGCTCGGTCGGGAGTTCGCAAGAGCGCGCCTTCGAAGATCCGTCCGGCTCAGCGCGCGAGGGCGGCAGCCTCGGCCCGAAAGGATCGCACGAAGCCTCGTGCCGCCCCGACGGCCGCCAAGGGCCGAGTGGCGGCGAAGGCGAAGCCGGCGATGCGACCGGTGGCGGCGAAATCCGGTCGATCGGCGGCGCCGAAGCCCGTCGCGGGCAAGGGCGGGACGAAGTCAAACGCTCGCGTCGAGGCGAAGCCGCAGGCTCGGCCGTTGGCACCGAAGGGTGCCCCCAAGGACGCCGCGAAGGGCGTCGTCAAGCCCGCACCGGTGGCGAAGAGTTCGGTCAAGCCCACAGCGAAGCCCGCAGTGAAGCCCGCAGCGAGGGCTGTAGCGCCGCTGCCCGCGTCGAAGGGGAAGGGCGGCGTTGCCGTTGCCCCCTCCAAGGTTGGCAAGCTACCGACCGCAGCAGGCAAGGGTGGCGCGAACGCTGTCGGCTTGAATGGCCAGGTCGCCAGCGACAAGTCCGCCGGCAAGCTCGCCGGGGGCAAGCCCGCCGCCGCGAAGGCTCCGCCGCCGCCGAAGCGCAAGGGACCGATCGACCTCACAACCGCCAAGTCCGTCGCCGCCGTCGCGGTGACGACCCCCGCGGACGCGTCGGGCTACGTCGTCGTCAACGGCCGTCGCGTGCGCATGATCTCGACCCGCGGCCTTCCCTCGCCCAAGCGGACGAAGGTGGCTGTCGAGAAGGAAGCCGAGAAGCCCGAGCCGCAGATCTCCGCGATCAAGACCAAGATGAACAAGAAGGAGCTCGACGAGTATCGCCAGCTCCTCTTGGCCAAGCGTCGTCAGCTCGTCGGCATGCTCTCCGGCATGGAAGACGAGGCGCTTCGCTCCAACGGCGGCAACCTCTCGACGATGCCGCTGCACATGGCGGACATCGGCACGGACACCTTCGACCAGGACTTCACGCTCGGCATGGCCGAGACCGAACGAGCGCTCCTGGACGAGATCGATGCCGCGTTGAAGCGAATCGACAACCGCACCTACGGCGTGTGCCAGCTCACGGGCAAGCCGATTCCGAAGACGCGGCTGGAGGCGAAGCCGTGGGCGAAGCACACGGTGGAGTCGGCGAAACTCGTCGAACGCGGCTACGCGCCGCGGTAGCCTTCCGCGGTTGATCCTGCCGCGCTCGCCGCGGTCGGGCGAAGATCCAGCATGATGACCCGGCGAGCCACACGGCGCTGGATGTCGCGGCGCACTGATTCCTTCCGCGTGACGCTCGCTCCGCGCGGACGCGGACCGCTCCAACACCTGCGACGACGTATCCACCACCGCTCATGGACGCCCGCACGACCAGCACCGATCCGCAGTCTCGTGACGCAACACCCGCGTGGCGTTCGCCTGCAGCGTGGAGCACGTTGATCCTGGTCTTCGCCGCGGTGCTATCGCTCGATCTCTGGTCGAAGTCATGGGCGTTCCGCAGCGTCGCGGGTCATCCCGTGGACCTCGTCTACGAGGAGGTCGTCGGCAATCCGTCCTATCGGCTGCCGTATCACGACGGCGTTCGCGTCGTGCCCGGCGATCTGCTCGACTTCCGCCTCGTCCTGAATCACGGCGCTGTGTTCGGCATCGGGCAGAATCGGCGCGCGGTGTTCGTGATGTTCACCGCCGTCGCGATTCTCGTCGCGCTCGGGGTGTTCACGCGATGGACGCTCGCGAGCTCGCACCTGGCGCACGTGGCGATTGGCCTCATCCTCGCCGGCGGCGTCGGCAACCTCTACGACCGCATCGGCTACGGTGCCGTGCGCGACTTCATGCACATCTTCCCGCGCTGGAACCTGCCCTTCGGCTGGCGCTGGCCGGGCAACACGACCGCCGAAGTGTTCCCGTGGGTGTTCAACGTCGCCGACGTGTCGCTGCTCGCGGGCATGGCGCTCCTGCTCTTCTACGTGCATCGCCGCGATCGCGCCGAGCGAGTGCAGAAGTCGGCGAGCGTGGCGTCAGTCGGCGGCGCATGACTGCGTCAGCATCGCGAGCGCGTCGCCGAGCGCGACGAGATCGGACTGCGCGAGTGGATCGGGCAACGCGTCCAGCTCGCGGGCCATCGTCTCGTCGAACGGGCCGACGGCGATGCGGCGGAGGCTCGCGCAGTGCCCGCCGGTGCCGAGCGCGACGCCCAAGTCGCGGGCGATGCTCCGCACGTACGTGCCCTTCCCGCAGCGGATGTCGAGTTCGGCGATCGGCCACGCGTAGCGCAGGAGTTCGATCGAGTGGATCGTCACCTCGCGCGGCGGCAGGTCCGGCGGCGCGCCGTCCCGCGCGAGTCGGTATGCGCGCTGGCCGCCGACCTTCATCGCGCTGAAGGCGGGGGGCTTTTGCCGAATCACGCCGCGGAATCGGCCGAGCGCAGCCCGCACGTCGGCTTCAGTCGGCGGAGTTGTCGTCGCCATCTCGGTCCGCTCGCCCTCGCGATCGTCGGTGGTCGTGAATGCGGAGAGATCGACCTCGGTCCGGTAGCGCTTGTCGGTGGCCATGAGTCGATCGATGGAGCGCGTCGCGGGACCGACAGCGACGACGAGCACGCCGGTGGCCAGCGGATCCAGCGTGCCGGCGTGCCCGGTCTTCGCGCCGCGTGCGCGTCGACGTACGCGCGCCACGACGCCGAAGGAACTCATGCCCGCAGGTTTGTCGACGACAAGCAATCCACACAGCGGCGTGCCGGCGTCGGGTCGTTGGTGCCCGCGCGGGTTGTGAGGTGCGGTCATTCGGATACACTCGGCACACGACACGGACAGGTGTCCGAGCGGTTGAAGGAGCAGCACTGGAAATGCTGTATACGGCTAACGCTGTATCGTGGGTTCGAATCCCACCCTGTCCGCTGACCCGATCGCACGAACGGGTCCGCTTACGTAACGGTTGAAGCCACATCGGCTTCGACTGCGGCCGAGGACGATACTCGCGTCGCCGACATCTCGACGGGCTGTAGCGCAGCTTGGTAGCGCGTTTGACTGGGGGTCAAAAGGTCGTGGGTTCAAATCCCGCCAGCCCGACTTCACTCGAAGGCGGAAGGTCAGAGCACCTTCCGCCTTCTCGCTTCGTCGGGCTGCGTGCCGTGCCGCTGCGCGTCACGTCACTGCGTCGGGATGCGGGCCCGGCCGCGAGGCTTCGCTGCGCTCGCGTCGCGTCCGATCCCGCCTCCCGCCGCGCGGTCAAATCCCGAGAGCAGTCGCCAAGGAGAGCTGAACAGCACAGACGAGCCGCACCGTTGCGGCCTGCCGCTGATGCGCCGCCGCTCACATCGGCTGCTCATTCGTCAGCGCGCAGTGCGCCGGGACCGCATCTCGCCCAGTTCGCCACCACGAGCACGCGCGTTCTGTGCACACCGCGCCACAGCATGGACATCACCATCGTTGGAACGGGGCCAGCTTGCTCGACGTTCTCCTTCCCCGTCGATCGAACCTGTGCATCGAGAATCGAGCGAACTCACTCGGCTACTCTGCGTGAATGCGCACCACATTGCTCGTGGCGATCGTCACGGCCTCGATCGGCGGCTCGCTGGCAATCGCTGACGATCGTCCTGGGCACTCTTCGCACGGCTCCGCATTCGACTCCGGCTTGCGTCAGCGACCGTGGCACATGGAGGGGATTGGTCACACGCACTTCCCGATCTCCACGAAAGTGCCGGAAGTGCAGGAGTGGTTCGATCAGGGGAACACGCTGCTTCACTCGTTCTGGTTCGAGGAGGCGGAGCGATCCTTCCGGTGGTGCCTGAAGCTCGATCCCGATTGCGCGATGGCGTACTGGGGCTTGGCGGCGACGTGCCTGAACTGGTTCAGCGAGCCTGATCTCGCCGACCCGATCGCGAAGCGTGGTCTCGAGTTTCTCAAGGACGCGGTGCGACGCAAGGATTCCGTCTCGCCGCGCGAGCGCATGTACATCGAAGCGTGGGAAGCCGCCTTCAACGGCGAATCGCAAGCTCGCTTCGCGGTGCTCGACAAGGAGCTGCAAAAGATCATCGCTGCGTATCCCGACGACGTGGAGGCGAAGGCGCTCTACGCGCTCTACAACATCAACCCGCCGACCGCCTTCGCGAACGAGTTGGTGATTCGCGAAGTGTTGGAGAAGGAGCCCGACCATCCGGGGGCTCATCACTATCGAATCCACAACTGGGACGACGTGGCGACCGAACAAGCGCTCGAGAGCTGCCGCGCGTACGGGCGAATCGCGCCCGGCATCGGGCACTCGAACCACATGCCAGGGCACAACTACACGAAGCTGGGCATGTGGAAGGAAGCGGCGATCTCGATGGAGACCGCGACGCGCGTCGAGATCAAGTACATGAACGAGCGCCTCGCGCTTCCGTTCGAGACGTGGAACTTCGCGCACAACCGCAACTACCTGAGCTACATCCAAGAGCAGTTGGGGATGGAACAGGCCTCGATCGAGGGAGCGCGTGCGCTCATCGCCGCGCCGCGCGATCAGATCCGCAACAAGGACGACGCCCAGGGCGCGTACGACCAGGGGCTTCAGGCGCTGGCGCGCTGCCTGATCAAGTTCGAGCGCTGGGACGAGATTCTGGAGGATGGTTCAATGCCGTGGCGCGACACCGCGTCGGACAAGGGCGCTCGCGCGTTCGCCGAGACGCTCGCGTACATCGGACGCGGGGATCTCGTCGATGCGCGGTCGAAGCTCAGCGAACTCAGGGCGGCGATCAAGGACCAAGGCGAGAAGGAAAAAGGTGTACTGATCGACCTCACCTTGGGTGCCGACGCTGCCGAAGGTCTGTTGCGCGCAGCGGAGGGCGACACGTTGGAAGCGACGCGCTTCCTCGTTCAGGCCGCGACCACCGAGCAGAAGAAGCGAGACGACCAGTCGTACCGCAACGATCCGCCTCCGTATCCCTGGCCGGTGTATCGCGTCCTCGGAGACGTGTGCCTCGCGCGCGGCGAGAATCGTCTCGCCGTCGAGGCCTACGCGCGAGCGCTGAAGGTCGAACGAAACGACGCGTTCGCGTTGTCAGGCTTGGCGCGAGCGTGGGCGGCGCTCGGCGATCGCGCGAAGGCGACCGAGTACGCAGGCCGTCTTGCGTACGTCTGGTCGAATGCGGATCCAGGGCTGAAGTGGCTGACGGAGGTCGAGAAGCTCGGTCTCTCCGCGCAGCCGATCGCCGACACTCCCGCACCCGAACGGGACTACAAGCCGGGCATGTTGGCCGATCGCGGTCCGCTCAACTGGGAACCGTTCCCCGCTCCGGCGCTCGATTGCCTCGACGTCGACGGCAAGCCCGTGCATCTCGAAGACTTCCGCGGCAAGAACGTGCTGCTCATCTTTTACTTGAACGAGGGATGCGTGCACTGCGTGGAGCAGCTCATCGAAGTCAACAAGCACGCGAACGACTGGACCGCGGAGAACACGGTGGTGCTTGCGGTGAGCAGCACGCCGCACGAGACGAACAAGGCGTCGCAGAAGCTCGGCGGCCTCTGTTTCCGTCTGCTCTCCGACGCGGATCATGCCAACGCGCGCCGATTCACGTCGTACGACGACTTCGAGGATCTCGAACTGCACTCGACGACCCTCATCGACGCGCGCGGGCGTGTGCACTGGAAGCGCACCGGCGGCGATCCGTTCAAGGACATGGACTTCCTGCTGAAGGAATTGAAGCGCATGAACGAGGGCGAGCGGGGGACCACCGCTGCGCTCGCCGCTGAGGACGGTGCCGCGCCGACCGTCGGCAGTACCTCCACCTCAGCGCCGTCGCAGCAGTGACCGATGCGACAAGCCGTCGCCGATCAGACCGAAGCGTTCGACGCTGCGGTCGGTCTCGGCTTCGGCTTGCTGTTCTTCTCGGCGCTTCGTCTCCGCGCCCCCGCTCGCGATCACTTCGCGTCCGAGTTCCACATGTCGTGGATCGCCTTCCACGAGCCGTCCTTCTGCTTCTTCCAGATGCACGAGTACTTGCCCTTCTCGCGCACCGGCTTGCCGTCCGGCCCCTTGAACGAGTCGTCGTACGTGCCGATCGTGTAGCCCAGCTCCCCGCTCTTCGCGACTTCGGCGTGCGTGGTCTTCCACGAGATCGTGAAGGTCGGCTCCGCGAAATACGCGGCCCATACCTTTTGCGCCGCGGCGCGCCCGGACGCGAGCGGTTCATTCGGCGGATAGGCGAACGCGTCGTCGGCGTAGAACGACGCGACCTTCGCCGCGTCGCGCGTCGCAGCAGCCTTGCTCCAGTCGTCGTCGAGCTTGATGAGCGCCTTTGCGTCGGCGTCGAGATCCGCGGCGCTTCCAGACAGCAGCGAATAGCCAAGAACGCAAGCCGTGGTGAGGGCTGCGAACACGAGCGTCGGACGCTTCATCATCGCGATCGTCACGGAATCTCTCCTCACCGATGCCTACCGCATCGGTCTCGAAGAGCGGAACGGGCGCGCAGCAGTCGCTGCTACTTGCCGAGGACCGGGAACGCGGTGATGCGCAATCGCGCGCCGCCCATCGGTACCAGCGTGAGATCGACGAGCGGCTCCGTCGAAGTCACCGGACTCTGCGGCAGCGCGCCAGCAAGACCGTCGGCGTCGACCGTCCACGTCGGCAACAGGCGACCTTTGCCTCGCAGTTCGATCGGAGCCGTCGCATTGGTGAAGGGACGCGAGTCGCTCGGCCAGTCGCGGCGGACGATCTCGAACGATCGCGCTGGGGCGCTCGGATCGAGCTGCAGCGCGTAGTTCCACGGCGAGTCAGGGAGGATCTCGAACGACGGCCACTTCGCCGGATCCGCGCTTGGTTGCCAGCCGGAGTCGCCGATCGCGGTCTTGTCACTTTGCGCCGTGACATAGCGCTCGTCGATCTTCAGCGAGAACGTGAGCGCGCCGCAGTCGACGCTTGCGCTGTTCCTGTTGTCCTTCCACGTGCGGACCCGAACCCGCATCGGGAAGCGCAGCGCCACCGACTCTCCGGGCGACCACTCCTTCGCCACGCGCACGAACGCTCCCGGCTTGAGCGGCCGCTCCTCGCCGTTGTTGACGCGAACCGACGCGCCCTCGGCCCAACTCGGCACGCGCAGCCACAACGGGAACCAACCGGCGCTCGTCTCCTTCACCGTGATCGTGATCGCCTCGTCGAACGGGTAGTGCGTGGCCTCTTCGAGCACGACGTCGCCCTTGCCGGCCTTGGCCCGCAGCGTGCCCGATGCGTAGAGCACCGCGGCGAGTCCGTCGTCGTTCGTCGCCATCCACGCGTGCTCGACGTAGTTCACCCACGCGCTCGAGTGGTTGTGCTGGCAGCAGCGGCTGCTGAACGGGTTCATCAGGAAGAACGGGCCTTCGTTCGCGACTCCCGGCGCGTGGTTCTTCGCGTCGCTCGCGACCTGGTTCGGCGCCGTGAGGTACCGCAGCGCGCGATAGTCGGGCGTGAACGCGGCGGGCAGCGAGTTGAACGCGACGTCCTCGGTGTTTTCCGCCCACTTCGGATCGCCGGTGATCTCGCTCATCACGCGATTCGACTGGATCTGCTCGACGAAGCTGCACGTCTCCGACGCCTGATGCGGATCGACGTGGCCCGGCCGAGCGTTCTCGTCGGCGCCGAACATGCCGCCGGGCACTTGCCCGTAGCGCGATCGAACGAGCGCGAAGTTGCGATACGACGCCTCGATGTCGGACTGCTTGCCGCTCTGGAGCGCATAGGTCGCCGGCGCGCGGAAGCACTCGGCGATGTTCACGACGTGCCAATTCGGGAGATCGTCCGCGCGGCGCCAGTCGGCGGTGTTGCGATCGATCTTCGTCGCCAGATCGAGGAGGAACTTGTCGCCGGTGACGTTGAAGAGCCAGTAGACGCTCGCCAGGTTGTCGCCGCCGCGGCTGTTCTCCCAGAAGTCCTTGAGGAATTGATCGTCCGGCACGGTGAGCTGCCACTTGAAGTAGTTCCTCATGAGGCCGATGACGCGCTCGTCTCTCGTGGCCTCGTAGTGTGCCTGCAGCGCTTGCAGCATCAGCATCTGCGCCCACAGGTCGCGACGTCCGTTCCGGACCTGGATCGGTCCGAAGTCGCCGTCGGGTCGCTGGCTGCGAAGCGCCGCCTCGATCCACACGTTCGCCTCGTCGATCAGGCGCTGGTCGCCTAACACGTAGCCGAGGCGCGCGAATCCGCGCAGCCAATACGGCACTTCCTCCCAACCGTACTTGCCCGTGCCGTCGGCGCTCAGCCAGGCGTTGCCGTCGCGCGTGAGCCACACGCTGATCTCGCCGAGGTGACCCGCGAGGCCGTCGCGCTGCAGCGCGAGCATCTGGCCGAGCCAGCCGCTGGGCCTGAACGATCCGATCGGCAGCTTGATCAGCGAGCCGAGCCGCAGCGGCGCGCGATTCGACGCGTACGAGCGATTGTGGCCGTCGCGCGGCAGCGCGTCGCGCGTCAGAACGGTCTCGGGAGGCGCGCCCGTGGCGACGGCGGCGAGTGCGGTAAGCGTCGACGTCGCGAGCGCGAGGGCACCGAGTTCCTTGGCGATGGATCGCATGCGCGGACTGTACGACTCGGCGCCGCTCGCGACGATCTGCCGAAGTCGAGATGACTACGCGCGCGGCCAGTCGCCGACGAGGAAAGATCCGTTCTGGTGGAAGAGCTCGCCGTCGGCGTGGATCGTCCCGCCGGGACCGTTCGGGCCCGATCGCAGGTCGCACACCATGTCCCAGTGCAGCGCCGACTCGTTGGTGTTGCCGGTCTGCGGATAGCCGGCGCCGAGCGCGAGATGGAACGTGCCGCCGATCTTCTCGTCGAAGAACGCGTTGCGCACCGGGCGGACGACATGGTAGTTCGTGCCGATCGCGATCTCCCCGACGATGCGCGAGCCCGCGTCCATGTCGAGCATCGCGAAGAGATGCGACTCGTTCTTCGTCGCGCTCGCGTCGACCACCCGCCCGTCGACGAACCTGAGTCGCACGCCATCGACCTCCTTGCCGAGATACACGGCGGGGAGGTTGAAGTGGACGACGCCGTCGACGCCACGCGGTCCGCTGAACACCTCGCCGTCGGGGAAGTTCTCGCCGCCCGCGCAGTTCACCCACGCGCGCTCGCTGACATCGACCGTGAGATCGGTCGCTTCGCGCGGCGGCGACCCGCTCTCTCCGTCCGATGCCGGGACGCGGAAACGGAGCGTGCGCTTGCCGCGGAGGTAGTTCGCGACCTGCTCCTGTAGCTCGAACTGCCGGCGCCACGCGGCGACCGGGTCGGGCAGATGCAGAAAGCCCGCGCGGTAGACGAAGTCCTCGTAGTCGGCCAAAGACATGTCCGCGTCCTGCGCGGCGGCGTCGCTCGGGATCTCGGTCAGGACGTAGCGCATCGATCCCGCCGCGAGCCGACGCATCGAGGTCGCGAGCAACTCGCGTCGCCCCGCCTGCGAGCGGGCGACCCGGGCCGGATCGATGCTCGCGAGGAACCGGGTGTTCAGCGGATGAATCAGCACGATCAGCACGTCGCATCGCTCGAGGCGGTGGGCTTCGAACGGCGAAACGTGCGCGAGTTGCGCGTCGCTGCCGTGCCGCAGCAGCAGTTCCCGAAGCCGATCGCTTCGGACGTGGAAGCTCGGATGGCCGCCCGCCCTCAGCACCTCCTCGTAGATCGCCTCGACCGCCACCATCGCACGGGGCTCGCCCACGATCGTCACGAGGTCGTCGGGTCGCACCGGGGCACAGTGCCGGACGACCACCTGAGCCAGCCGATCAAGCCTCGGGTCGCGCATGCGGCCATGCTACGGCGAGGCTGACCGGTATCGGATCGCGGGGCGGAAGATCCGAGAACGGGGCGACGAGGCGCTCCGATCGCGCCCCCGCGCCGGGCTCGGCGCGGCTGCCGGCTTTTGTTTCGAGGCCGGTCACACGGAGTAGCGGGTTGCAAAGGCTTCGCGGAGAATGCGGTCGGAGCGTGTGTGATTGGACAAGCTGGGACTATTCGAGATTCTGATCCGGCAGCAGAGCGACATGCTGCGCTGTTTCTTGCGATCGATCGCATTTGACAAGCAGCTCGTCGACGACGTGTTCCAAGACACGATCGTCGCGGCGTGGAAGCAGATCGACGAATTCGACCGGACACGTCCGATCGGGCCGTGGCTGCGCGGCATCGCCCGGAACTGCCTGCTTGCGGCGGCGCGGCAACATCGCCGCGCGATCGTGAGCGACGAGGCGGTCGTGCAGCACATCGACGGGCACATGTCGCATCTCGACGATCAACCGGGTGACACCTTCCCGGAGCGCAGCGCCGCGCTGCGCGACTGCATGGAGCGCCTTGGCAACGATGAACGAGAAGCGATCGACCTCTGCTACGTGCGCGACATGCCCGCGAATCGCGCCGCGGAGGTCGCTCACATCACGCACGACGCCATGCGGAAACGGCTGCAGCGGGCCCGCTCGAGCCTGTCCGAATGTCTGCGCCGTCACGGCGTGCTGGGAGGCGTCGAATGACTTCCGACGCGAATGACTCCCGCAACGGCTCGGCCGGTAATCAGAGCGGTGATCGAGTGGGCGAGCTGGTCGACGCGCTCGTCGCGGGCGAGACCGACGAGGTTCGCTTCGCATCGCCCGCCGAGGCGCGTCGCGCCGCAGACCTGCTGATCGTGCACGGATTGCTGCGGGCTCACGCGCAGGGCGATCAACTTCATGGCGAACGCGTCGTGAGCTCCGCGCTCAATCGCATCCGGTCTTCGGCCGTTCAGGCCGCGCCCCGCGCCTTCACGCTGCGACGCACGTTCCCGATCGCCGCCATGCTGGCGATCGCTGCCGGCTTCTGGGCCTGGTACACGATCACCGCAGAGCACCGAGCGGTCGCGGGCATCGTCGCCGCGCATCACGATCACGGCTTCCGCCGCTACGAACTCGTCGTGCGCCGCGCGTCCGACGACGCCGCGGCCAACGAGGTGCGCGGCACCTACGACGTCGACGGCAACGGCCGATCGGTCGTCACGCTTCCGCTGCCGACCCAGTCGGGACAGAGTCGCGTGGTGTTCGGGTGCAGCCTCCCCGAGTGGTGGATCGTCACGCCGAACGGCGCGATCGAGCGGGGCGTCGGTCGCGACGTCGTCGAGCGCTGGGTGCGGGCGGTCGCCGGCGATGCTCCGTTCCCGTCGCTCGACGAGACGCTCGCGACGCTCGAACGGGACTACGACGTCACCGTCGCGGCGGAGCCCGATGGCGGCGATCACTACACCGCAGTGCGCACCGTCGATAATGCTCGCATCGCCGATCGATTCGAACTCGTGGTGAATCGCGAGACCCGCAAGGTGCGTCGCGTGCTCTGGTCATGGGCGCAACCGGTGGGATCGATCGCGAAGGTCACCTCGGTCGAGGGCACGATCATCGAGCGTCGGCCGTTCCCCGACGACTGGTTCGGCCCCGAACCACACCTGCGGCCCGAGACAGACGTCAACTCGCCGGCACGGTAGCATCGGCTCCGTGGCAGTCCCGAGTCCGCAGCGTTCGGCATCGCGCGTCGTTGTCGTCTTCGCCGTCGTCGTCGCGGCGCTCGGATATTTCGTCGACATCTACGACCTGGTGCTGTTCTCGATCCTGCGCGTCCCGAGCCTCACGTCGCTCGGCGTCGCGGGCGACGACCTCGTCCGCGTGGGCGCGTGGCTTCTGAACATCCAGCTCGTGGGCATGATCGCGGGCGGCGTGGTGTGGGGCATCCTCGGCGACAAGCGCGGACGCCTGACCGTGCTCTTCAGCTCGATCGTTCTCTACTCGCTCGCGAACCTGTTGAACGCGTTCGCGACCTCGGTGCCGCAGTACGCGGTGCTGCGATTCCTCGCGGGCTTCGGGCTCGCGGGCGAACTCGGCGCCGGCGTCACGCTCGTGTGCGAGTTGCTGGACACGAAGCGGCGCGGCATCGGCACGACCATCATCGCGACCGTCGGCCTTGCCGGCGCCGTTTTCGCCGGGCTCGTCGCCGAGCGCCTGCTCGCGTGGGACGTCGACCGCGGATGGCGCACCGCCTACGGCATCGGCGGCGCGATGGGCATCGTGCTGCTCGCGCTGCGCGTCGGCGTGCTCGAGAGCGGACTCTTCAACAACGTGAAGGAGGTCGACGTCTCGCGCGGCGACGTGCGCATGCTGCTCTGGCCGCCCGAGCGCCTGCGACGATTCGTGCTCGTCGTCCTCGTCGGCATGCCGATCTGGTACGCGGGCGGCGTGCTGTTCGTCTTCGCGAAGGAGATCGGAACGGCGCTCGGCCTCTCGCCGCCTCCGAGCGGCGGGAACACGATCATGTGGGCGTACTGCGGCGTGGTGTTCGGCGATCTCACGAGCGGCATCCTGAGCCAGGTCCTGCGGCGCCGCCGGATCGTGATCGCGATCTTCCTCGCATCGTTCGCCGGTTCGGTGGCGCTCCTCTTGACGTTCGGCGGGCGCTCGCTGCCGACCTTCTACGGGCTGATGTGTCTCGTGGGCTTCACCACCGGCTACTGGGTGCTGTTCGTGACGGTCGCGAGCGAGCAGTTCGGCACGAACCTGCGGGCCACGGTGACCACGAGCGCGCCGAACTTCGTGCGCGGCACGGCGGTGGTGATCACCCAGGTCTGGGTGCTGCTGCGGGCGCACACCTCGCTGACGCTCCCCAACGCGACATTGGGACTCGGCCTCGCGTGCATCTCGATCGGACTGGTCAGTCTCGCGTTCCTGCGCGAGACGTTTCATCGCGACCTCGACTACGTCGAGCGGTAACGTGAAGAGCAACCATGTCGTTCGCCGCCCCCACGTTCGTGTCGTTCGCCTGCGCCGTCGCGTTCGCTGCGGATCCCGCGCCGCTCACGGATCGCGCCAACGAAGTCGCAGAAGCGCATCAGCTCTCCGCGATCCACGAGCGCCTCGCGAGCGAGCCTCACGTGGCGGGCACGCCGGGCGACGCGCGGCAGATCGAGCGCATCGCGGCGTACTTCCGCGATCTCGGCCTCGATGTCGAGACGCACCGCTTCTATCCGCTTCTCGCGCGCCCGATCGACGCCCGGCTCGAGATCCTCGGCGAGACCGCGCCCGACTCCACGCGACGCGGCGTGATGGCGCTCGACATTCGCGAGCGCAACCTGCTTGAAGACCCCGCGGCGGCGCATCCGGATCTCACGTACGGATGGAACGCGTACAGCGGCTCGGGCGACGTGACGGGTGAAGTCGTCTACGCGAACTACGGCACCAAGGCTGATTTCGCGCGACTCGCCGACTGGGGCGTGCCGGTGCGCGGCAAGATCGTGCTGGCGCGCTACGGCGGGAACTTCCGCGGCTACAAGGCGCAGTTCGCCGAGGAGGCCGGCGCGATCGGCTTGCTCATCTACACCGATCCCGCCGACGCGGGCTTCACCAAGGGTCCGGTGTGGCCCGAAGGCGCGTGGGCGAACGACACGTGCGTGCAGCGCGGTTCGCTGCTGACGTTGCCGTGGCCGGGCGATCCGCTCACGCCGGGGCGGGAGGCGACGAAGGACGCGCAACGACTGTCGGAGTCGGAGATCGCGCTGCCGAAGATCCCGGTGCAGCCGATCGGCTACGCCGCGGCGGAGCGCATCATGGCCCGCATGCAGGGCCGCGAGGTGCCGCTCGACGCGTGGAAAGGCGGGGTGAAGCAGACGTATCGCCTCGACGGCGGCACGGACCTGCGCGTGCGACTGATGGTGAAGCAGGAGCGATTCGTCGGCGAGACGGCGAACGTCGTGGCCACGCTGCACGGAGCGTCGCGACCCGACGAGCTTGTCATCGTCGGCTGCCATCACGACGCCTGGGGCTTCGGCGCCGCCGATCCGCTGGCGGGCACGATGGTGCTGATGGAAGCGGCGCGCTCGTTCGCGGAAGCGGCGAAGAGCGGCCAGCGACCCGAGCGCACGATCGTGTTCGCCGCGTGGGGCGCGGAGGAGTTCGGCATCATCGGCAGCACCGAGTGGGTGGAGTCGCGCGCGGACATGCTGCGCGAGCGAGCGGTCGCGTACATCAACCTCGACATGGCGTCGATGGGCGAGAAGTTCGGCGCGAGCACCGCGCCGTCGCTTCGCGGCTCGCTGGAGCGGGCGATGCGCCGCGTCGTCTCGCCGTTCACCGGCGCGTCGCTCTACGACGCGTGGGTCAGCAACTCACACGGCGCGACGCCAGCGGTCGCGCCGTCGTTCGGCGACGTCGGCGGCGGCTCGGATCACGTCGGGTTCTGGTGCCACGCCGGCGTGCCGTCGTGCTCGCTCGGCGCCGGCGGCGCGCCGGGCAACTCGTATCACTCGAACTACGACACCGTCGCTTGGTATCGCAAGGCGGTCGGCGACGACTACCGCTCGGCGCTGCTTGTCACGCGGGCGACGAACGCGCTCATCGCCGAGCTCGCCGACGACCCGCTGCCGCCGATCGCGCCGCTCGCGATCGTGCGCGACGCGGTGCGACTGCTCTCGACCTGCCGCGACCGCGCGGCGCGGGCGGACCTCGGCGTCGACCTGCAGCCACTCGTCGATCGTTTCCACGCGCTCGAACCCGCCGCGACGAGGGCCGAGCAGGTGATCGCGGAGAGTCGGACACGCGGGGATCCGGGAACCGTCGATCCCGAGCTGGCCAAGGCGATGCGCGATTTGGTCGACCTGTGGCTGGAGCCGCAGGGACTCCCCGGACGCCCGTGGTTCAAGAACCTGTACGCCGCGACCGACCGCTGGTCGGGCTATGCGCCGGCGATGATGCCCTTGGTCGACGAAGCGATCGAAGATCACGACGCGGACGCGCTCAGGCGGGCGGTCGATCGCTACACCAAGGTCGCCGATGCACTCGCAGCGACCCTCGACCGGATCGGCGAGAGCCGGTAGCTCGGTAGGCGCATCGGGCGGCGGCGCGGGCGTCCCGAGGGGAACCGCGCAGGACCACGCGGACGCGATCAGTCGTCCGCCAGCCTCCGTGCCGCGGTCATCTCACCCGCACGACCGAAAAGACCAGCATTTTCCGAGGACTTCCGTTGGACACGGCGGCTCGCCCACGTACCTTCTGTGGTTCCGAGAGAGAGCGCCAGGGGCCCCTGACGCTCTTTTTGTTTCCGGTATCTGTCCCTCCAAGACCCGCCTTGCCAAGGAACTCGAGTTCATGATCCGACGCAACCGTCTCGCCTCAATCGCCGTCGCCGCGCTCACGCTGGTGGTGGCCGGTACCGCCAATGCCCAGGTACCCGCGATCCGCACGAAGCGCATCGTCACCGGGCTGAACTACCCGACCTTCGTCACGCACGCCCCGAATGACCCGACGCGGCTCTTCGTGCTCGAGAAGCGCGGCGTGATCCGCATCATCGACCTCGCGACGAACACGCTCTTGCCGACCCCGTTCCTCGACATCGACTCGCTGGTCGTCGGCGGGACGAGCGTGAACGACGAGCAGGGCCTGCTCGGGCTGGCGTTCCATCCCGACTACGCGAACAACGGGATGTTCTTTGTCTACTACACGGCAAACGGAACCGGCAACGACACCGTGGCCCGCTACACCGTGAGCCCCTCGAATCCGAACGCCGCCGATCCGGGGACCGGCCTCGTCGTGATTAGCTGGAGCGATCCGTACACGAACCACAACGGCGGTTGGATGGATTTCGGTCCTGACGGTCACCTGTACATCTCGGTGGGTGACGGCGGCAGCGCGAACGATCCGGGCAATCGCGCCCAGACGATCGTGAACATGAAGCTCGGCAAGATGCTCCGCATCGACCCGGATGTCGCGGACGCGGTTCCGCCGCACTACACGAGCCCGTCGGACAATCCGTTCTTCGGACCGACGACCGGCGACGACGAGATCTGGGCGTACGGCCTTCGTAATCCGTGGCGCTGCTCGTTCGACCGTCAGACCGGCGACCTGTGGATCGGCGACGTCGGCCAAGGCGCGGTCGAAGAGATCGACTTCCAGGCAGCCGGCGCGGCCGGTGGCCGCAACTACGGCTGGCGCTGCATGGAAGGCACGAGCTGCACCGGACTCACCGGCTGCACCTGCGGAAGCTCGGCGCTCACCAACCCGATCTACACGTACACGCACGCCACCGGCCTCGCGATCATCGGCGGCTACGTCTATCGCGGCTGCGCGTATCCGGAGCTGCAAGGCACGTACTTCTTCGCCGACTTCAGCATCAACCACTGCTGGTCGTTCCGTTACGACGGCGCCGCGATCTCGCAATTCACCGATCGACTCTCGCAGATCACGCCGTCGGTCGACGGCTTCGTGTGCAATCAGATCGCTGCGTTCGGCGAGGACGCCAACGGCGAGATGTACATCGTCGACCACGGCAGCACGACCGGTGGTCAGATCTTCAAGATCATCCCGGCATCGGGCGAAGTCACCTGCGTGCCTCCGCCGCCGCCGTGTCCGTCTGACCTGAACGGCGACAGCACGGTTGACGCCGCGGATCTCGCGGTGCTGCTCGGCGCTTGGGGCGCGACCGGCGGCGCGGCCGACCTGAACGCTGACGGCAAGGTCGACGCCGCGGACCTCGCGGTGCTGCTCGGCGCGTGGGGCGCGTGCCCGACCGGCTGACGCGGTTCGATCGATCGCACGAAGACAAGCGCGGGCCCGGCATCCGATGCCGGGCCCGCGTTCACTTTCCGGGGATTCGCTCGGCGGCGCGGGCTCGTCGCGCCGCGGCCTTCTCGGCCTGGAAGTTGAGCATCTCGACGCCGAGCGCGAACGCCATCGCGAAGTAGATGTACCCCTTCGGGAAATGGTGGCCGAGTCCGTCGGCGACCAGCATCGCGCCGATCATGATGAGGAAGGCCAGCGCGAGGATCTTGAGCGACGGGCGCTCGTCGACGAAACGGCTGATTGGCTCGGCGAACACCATCATGATCGCCACCGAGAGCACCACGGCGACGATCATCACGACCACGCTCTGCGCCATTCCGACGGCGGTGATGACCGAGTCGATCGAGAAGACGAGGTCCATCACCATGATCTGCGCGATCACCGCGGCGAACGAGATGGCCTTCGCGCTCGATCCGTCGGTCGCATCGTGCGCATCGATCTTGTGGTGAATCTCGCGCACCGACTTGGCGATCAGGACCAGTCCGCCCACCAGGAGGATGAGGTTCCGCCCCGAGATCTCGATGTGCAGCTCCCCGAGATCGATCGTCAGCCACGGGGTCGTCAAGTTCGCGATCCAGCCCACGCAGAGGAGGAGCGCGATGCGCATCACCATCGCCGCAAGCAGTCCGGTACGCCGGGCTCGTCGCTGATCCTCGGGCGGCAGTTTGCCGCTGAGGATCGCGAGAAACACCACGTTGTCGATTCCCAGCACGACCTCGAGCGCGGTCAGCGTGAGGAGGGCGATCAGGTTCTCGACGGTCAGTAGCGCAGTGATTGCATCCACGTCGGGCTACACTCTCCGCATGCACCCTAGCAGATCCCTTGGCAGGTCGATGCGTATCCGTTGCGCCGCTGCGGCGGCGCTAATTCTCGTCGGCGGAGTCGGCGCATCGGCCGCGCCGCCGGTCCGAGGCGCGCCGCCGCCGCAGGGTGCGATGCCCGTGGTGCCGTGCTCGATCGAGCCGAAGGTCGCCAGGATCGGCGAGGTCAAGCCGAACTCGACGACCCAGGCGGTCTTCACGCTGAAGAACACCGGCGCGACGCCCCTCGTGGTGAAGTCGGTGAAGCCGAGCTGCAAGTGCACGGGCATCTCGGACATCGTCGGTCAGACCATCGCGCCCGGTGCGACGCTGCAGTTGAAGGCCAGCCTCAAGGCGCCGCCGGTGCCGGGGCCGAAGGACGCGAAAGTGTTCATCGACTTCGAGAACGTGCCCGGCGTCGCGATCGCGATGCTCGAGGGCGAAGTGGTGATGCCGATCCTCGCGGCGCCGCCGTTCGTCGACGCCCTCAACAGCGTGACCTCCGGCGCGACCAAGGTGCGCTCGGCCGACGGCAAGCCCTTCAAGGTCGTCACCGCCGGCGGCGCTGCCCCGGTGTTCGTGGGCTTCGATCCCGCGAAGGACGCGCCGCGAAGCGAATACGAGTTGCGCTGGAACCTTCCGGCCGGAGCGACGCCGCCGGTGTGGTGGGCGGTGGAGACCGATCGAGCCGATTGCCCCGTGATCCCGCTGCGCGTGCGTCACGATCAGACCGGCGCTCGCTGGGACATGGAACGATTCCAGCGCGAGTGGATCCTGAAGGACCAGATCGCGTTGGGCGGCCTCATGGAGCCGGGCAAGCCGGTCGAGCTCGTGATGGAGCTCGAGCACTACAACCCGCGCGGCAAGGGCGCGGTGGTCAACAACGCGTGGAGTCAGGTGAAAGGCATTCAGACGGGCACGCCGGCGCTCGCCGCGGAGATCGTCGACGCAAAGGTCGTCGGCGACGTCGTCGAGCTGAAGGTCCGACTCACGCCGACCGCGGCGGCCAGCGGCCTCATCGCGACCACCATGAACGTGAGCACCGCGACGGGATCGGGTCCCGTTCCGTTCTTCGCCCGAGTACAAGCGCCGTCCACGCCGGCGCCGACGAAGCAGTGACCGCCGACACCGATCTTCGCAGCGCCGACGCCGTCTGCGAGCTCCTCGATCGCGCCGCGAGCGTGCTGCGCGAGGCGAGTTGCCGCCGAGGTTGCGTGCATTGGCTCGGGGACCGCGGCCGACTCGTCGTCGCCGGCGATCTCCATGACAACCCGATCCACCTGGAGCGGATCCGCGACTTCGCCCGCCTCGACGAGTCGCCGAACCACCATCTGGTGCTCCAGGAGTTGATCCACGGCGAACGGCTGATCAACGGATTCGACCTCTCGTACCGAGTGGTCGCGAAGGTCGCCTCGCTCGTCGTGGCGTACCCCGGTCGGGTGCATCCGCTGCTTGCCAACCACGAGTTGTGCCAGATGCTCGGCATCGGCGTGAGCAAGGGTCACGGCGACGGCACGATGCTCTTCCAGAACGGGCTTGACTTCGTCTTCGGCGACGATGCCGACGCCGTCGGAGACGCGCTGAACGACTTCTTCGCCGCGATGCCGCTCGCCGTGCGCACCGGCGGCGGACTGTGGTGTTCGCATTCGTTGCCGTCGCCCGAGACCACGCCGCGCTTCGACGCCGACGTCTTCGCGCGGCCGCTCGAGGATGCCGACTTCCGCGCGCCGCGCGGCGCCGCCTACCTGCTCGTGTGGGGTCGCGGACAGAACGCCGAACAGGTCGATCGCCTCGCGGAGTCGTGGGACGTCAAGTCGTTCTGCCTCGGCCACGCACACAGCGAGGACGGGGCGCACGTGGTCACGCCGCGCATGGCCGTGCTCAATAGCGACCATCCGCGCGGTCGCGTCGTCGCGTTCGATCTCGCCGCGCCGGTTCCAGACGCCGCTGGCATCGTCGAGTCGGCCATCCCGATCGCGATGCTCGGAGTCGACGCGTGCGAGGCGTAGCGCTCGCGATCGAACTCTCGCAGCGCGAAGGTTCCGTCGCGCTGGGCGACGGAGATCGTGAGCCACTGATGCGATCGTTCGCGTCGGGGCGAAGCGCCGACGACGACGCCCTGATGCCGTCGATCGACGAGCTGATGCGCCGCGCGGGTCTCGGTCCGCGCGATCTCCGCGCGGTGTTCGTGTCGGTCGGTCCCGGCAGCTTCACGGGATTGCGCATCGCGGTCACGACCGCGAAGCTCCTGGCCGAATGCCTGACGATCCCGCTCGTCGGCGTGCCCAGCGGTCTCGTCGCCGCGGCGAACGCCGGTCCGGGATCTCCCCGCTGGGTGGCGCTCGCGGCCAAGCGCGACACCGCCTGGTTCATGAAGGTCACGGGCGTCGGCGCCGACGTTCGTTGCGACGGCCCGGGCGCGCGGACAGGCATCATGGGACCTCGCGAGTTCGGCGAGGTCGTCGCCGAGGCCCGCGGGCTTCTCGCCGACGAGTACGTCCCGGAACCGATCGTCGCAGTCGCCCGCGCAGCCGGGCTCGCGGTCGACCCGCCGACGTTCCGCGCCGACCGATGCCTGGACGTCGGCTTTACGATGCTCGCTCGCGGCGAGACGACGAAGCCGGAGGCGCTGACTCCGCTCTATCCGCGCGAACCTGAGGCCGTCACGCTCTGGCGCGACAGGCACGGTTAGTCCGGCTGGGGGGCATGTGCCTGCGGGCGATCTGCATTCTTCGCGCGATCGGTCCGATCGCTTCGGCCCGCATCATCCGGCTCGACGGAACCACTGTTCACCGAGTGCGAACGCTTCTGAGAAGAGAGGAAGCCGCGCTACCGATGCACTCCGGCCGACGGGTCGGCAGGGTAGGGGAGGCGGGCAAGGACTGCCGCCAGTGAGGAGCCGGCGCTCTGACGGGACGCGAGCGAGCTGCGTTCGCTCGCGTACGTCATGACCGCGGGCTGCCGACTCCCGTCGCGCAAGGGGAGGGATTGATGTCGGGCGAGCATGCGAATCAGCAATCCGAGCGAAGCCGCTGGGCGGAGAAGCAGGTCTTTACAACCGGCGAGGCCGCGGAGGTCTGCAAGGTCTCTCAGCAGACGATCATCCGCTGCTTCGACAGTGGCCGGCTGAGCGGGTTCCGCGTTCCCGGGTCGCGCTTCCGCCGCATTCCGCGCGGCGAACTGATTCGCTTCATGCGCGACAACGACATCCCGATCGACGCGCTCGGCGACGATCGCAAGCGCCTGCTCATCGTCGACGACGATCCGCAGATCGTCGCGGTCGTCCGCGAGACGTTCCGCGACGATCGCTACGACGTCCGCACCGCGAGCAACGGCTACGACGCGGGCATCCTCACCGAGCAATTCCGTCCCGACGTGATCCTGCTCGACTACATGCTGCCGGACATCAACGGCTCGGTGGTGTGCGAGCGGATCCGCGGGAATCCCGAGTATGCAGGCACGCGCATCGTGTTCGTGTCGGGCGTCGCGGACGAGTCCGAGGTGCAGCGGCTCATGCAGCGGGGCGGCGACGCCTTCGTGCGGAAACCGTTCCGCGCCGACGAACTCCAACGGACGATCGAAAAGCTGTTGACCGCCTGATTCGACGAGCGCGAATTCGTGGACGCGCCTCAACCGGCCATCCTGCTGGAGCGGATCGATGCGCTCCCGTCGCCGAGCCCGATGGCTCTTCGGCTGCTCGCCGTCGCCAATGACGACGCCAGCGGCGTGCGCGATCTCGTCAACGTCATCCGCCAGGATGCGGCGCTCACGGCGAAGGTGCTGTCGCTGTGCCGGCGCGGACCGCGCGGTCGGCTGCTCGACGTCGCGAGCCTCGATCGCGCTACGGTGCTGCTCGGCATCGGAGCGGTGCGCGCCGCGGCGCTCTCGGTGGAGTTCGTCGAGCAACTCGCGCACGGACGACCGAGCGCTGCGCAGGGATTCGACCTGCTGCGGTTCTGGCGTCACTCGCTGGGCAAGGCGATCGTCGCGGAATCCGCGGCGAAACTCGCGCGCGGCGTCGTGGGTGGCGGTCGCCCATTCGTCGTCGGGCTGCTCCATGACCTCGGCGCCCTCGCGTTCGCGCGGGTGTGCCCCGCCGAATGCGATCGCTGTTGCGAGCTGAGCGAGCGCGATGGCCGAACGCTGGACGAACTCGCGCTCGAGACGGTCGGACTTTCGGTCGCGACCATCGGCACGCGCATCGCCGAGCGCTGGAAGCTGCCCGATGAAGTCGTCGAATCGATGCGCCTGCGCGGCGACGCGGCGCTGCACGCCAGCGGTCCGCATCGCGGGCTGGTCCTCGTCGCCGAACTCGCCGATCGCACCGTGCGGCGCAGGCACGTTGGTGGCGCGGGTTTCGGACCGCTTCACGATCAAATCGCGCCGATCCTCTCCGAGCTCAAGATCGACTCGGCTCGCTTCACGAGCATCACCGAAGGATTGTTCGACGAGATCGCCGCCCGCGCGGAGGCGATCGGCCTGACCGCGGCACCCTCGGCGGCGATCGCCGCGGAATCGCTCGAGAGGGCGTCGCGACGCCTGGATCTGCTGCGCGGGCCGAACTCGCCGCGTCAGCCGACGCAGCTCGACGCGGTCGACGAGATCGACTCGGCGGCCGATGTCACCGAGGTGCTCGCGTGCGTCGCGCGAGGCATCGGGCGCCTGACGACGCTCGACGCGAAGCTGCTGGTCGTGAGCGGAGGAGTCGAAGGCGGCGCCCGCGAGCTGCGCGAGTTCTCGGGTGACGGCTCTCTGCTCGCGGTGCGCACCGCGGGCGACGGCGATCGCGACGCGGCGGCCGCGATCAAGCGATGGTGCGAGCTGCGCGGCGGCAAGGCCATGCCGGGTCGCCTCGAACTCGTGTTGCGCGGAGCGGTGCTCGCGACCGTGTATCGCGCCGAAGGCGACGTGATTCCGGCGGCGGCGATGGCGCAGGCGCCGATCTCATCGTGGCGATTGGCGCTCGGCGCGGCGGTCGAGCGCGAGCGCGCGCGACGCGCGTCCGAGCGAGCGGCAGAAGCTACGCGACTGTTGGCGGCGTGCCGGGAGCGGCTGGTGCGCGAGCGCTCGCTCGCAAGCGTCGCGGAGATCGCCGCGGGCCTCGCTCACGAGTTGAACAATCCGCTCGCGGTCGCGTCGGGTCGCGCGCAGCTGCTCCGCCGCTCGATCGCTTCGGGCGCCGACGTGACGTGCGCCGATGAGATGATCGCCGCGATCGAACGTGCGAGCGGCATCGTGTCCGAGTTGCTGCGCGCGGTCCGGCCGGCACCCGTCGAGACGCGATGTGTGCGGGCGTCCGAGATCATCGCGCTCGCCATGCGCATGTTGCCTCGCACGACCGATGCGAGCCGCGTGATCGTGCGCGACGACACGCCGCAATCCGCGCCGCCCGCGTGCGTCGCCGATCCGGTGCAGGCGGCGGACGCTCTTGCCGAGGTCGTGCAGAACGCACTCGCCGCGAGTGCCACCGGGCATGTCGAGTTGCGGGCTGAATGCGACGAAAGCGACAGCCGATGCTGCATCTCGGTGAGGGACACGGGGCCCGGCTTCAGCGAGCGGGCCCTGAAGCATGGGACGGATCCGTTCTTCAGCGAGCGGGCATCCGGACGCGGATCGGGGCTCGGCCTGGCGAAGGCGCGAGCGATCGTGGAAGCGTGCGGAGGATCGATTCGGATGAGGAACGCGGCCGACGGGGGAGCGATCGTCACGATCGTCTTCGCCCGCGGCGGCAAGGATGACGGTCGTGGGGAGATCGGGGATCGCGGCGCGAGCCGCGGTCCGGCGGACGTCCGACGCGAGGCGGCTTGAGTCGGACAGGATCCCGGGGGAGGGGAGATCGAGTGGACGCTCGTACGCCGAACAAGCATGAGGATTTCGACGACATCCCGATCGAGGGAGAGGCGCCGCCGGCGTCCGCGCTCTTGATCGGCGCCGACGCCGAACTGGAGTTCGCGGTGCGGCACACCGCGTCGCGCTGCGGCGTGGACCTGCAGACGGCTGCCGCGGGCGACGAAGCGCGCAGCGCCATTCTCGAACGACGATTCGACGTCGTGCTGCTCGCGGACCGTAGTCCCGGCGGCGCGTCGTTCCTGTCGCTCGTCGCGCGGCTCGCGCCGACGACGAAGTCGCTCGTCCTTTCCGCAACCGTGTCGGTGAAGTCGGTGGTCGAGGCGATGCAACGAGGCGCGATCGACTACGTCTCGCTGCCGCTTCTCGACGACGATTTCGGACGTCGCCTCGTCGCCGCGATCGAGCGCAGCCGCGAGGAGCGCCGACGCGAGGAGCGCGTGGTGCGCCTCAAGGGAATCTGCAAGAAGCTGAGCGACGCACGCACGCAGTTCGAGGAGCAGGCCCGCTCGTTCGAGGCGGACCTGCGCGAGATGCAGGCAAGCCCGCCCGAACCGGTCGAGGACGCGGCGGTCGCCGCCGAATACCGCTCGCTGCTGCGGCAGGAACTCGATCTCGAGAATCTGCTACGCGTCGGCGTCGAGTATCTGGTCGGCAAGACCGGGCCGACGAACGCCGCGGTGTTCCTGCCAAGTTCCGACGGCGATTGGAGCCTCGGCGCGTACGTCAACTGCGACTGCTCGCGATCGACGGCGCAGCCGATGCTCGATCGGCTGGCGTCGGACCTCTGTCCGGAACTCGCGCGGCAGGACGAGCTGATGCGGTTCGAGGACACCGCCGATTTCGTCGACAGCCTCGGCCTCGGGGACACGTCGCTCGGCAAGTGCGAGATGGTCGCGTGGCCGTGCATCGCCAACGGCGACTGTCTCGCGATCTTCACGCTCTATCGCGACAAGTCGAAGGGATTCGCCGACAGCCTCGCCGCGGTGATCGACGCGCTTCGCGTCGTGTTCGCCGAACAGGTCGCGACGGTCCTGCGCATTCATCACCGTTCCACCGGCGGCTGGCCCGCGGAGGCTGACGACCGGGACGAGGACGAGTGGGAAGACCGCAAGGCGGCGTGACGCTCACGAACGCTCGGCGAGCAGCTCGTCAAGCGAGAGGAGCGCGTGCCGCAGATGGGGAATGAAGATCGAGCCGCCCACGACGAGCGCGACGTTGAGGGCGTCCTCGATCTCTTCCTTCGAGTACCCGGTCTTCACGCACTGCTCGAGGTGATAGTCGATGCAGTCGTTGCAGCGCAGCACGGCGCTGGCGACGAGCCCGAGCAACTCCTTCGTTCGCGCGGGCAGCGCGGCGTCCTCGTAGGTCATCGTGTCCAGCCGCATGAAGCGGTTGATGCCGAGGTGCTTGCTCTCGAAGATGCGGGTGTTGCCGACGGCGCGTTCGTCGCGGAACTGCTTGATCGTTCGATGGGGCATGCGGGGATTCTCGCATCGACCGGCGCCGCGTTCATGCGGTCACGCGGCCGACGGCGCTCACATCCACTCGCATCGGGCGATGATCGTCACGCCGCCGACGACCTTGTCGCCCTTCGTGACGAGCGCCTTCGACCGCTCGGGATGCGGCAGGATCAGCTCGGTCGTCGAGCCGAACTTGATCATCCCGTAGCGCTCGCCGCGACGCAGGCGAGAGCCGACGCCGATCGGGCACACGATGCGCCGCGCGATCGCGCCGGACACCTGGCGAACGCCGATGCGGTCGCCGCTCGCGACGCGCAGCGTGACGAGGTTCGACTCGTTCACCGCCGCGCTCTCCTCGGTGCGGGCGTCGAGATACTTGCCCGGCCGATGCGCGATTCCCACGACCTCGCCGTCGCACGGCGCGCGATTGATGTGCACGTTCAGGACGCTCAGAAAGATGCGGATGACGAGCGCCGGCTGCCCGCCGGTCGCCTCGTGCGCGGGCACGGTGAAGACCGCGGAAACCGTGCCGTCTGCCGGACTCGGCAGGTCCTTTGGATCCGCCGATCGAGGCTTCCGGAAGAGCGGATCGCGGAAGAACGAGAGCAGCGCGAGGCAGAGGACAGCGACGATCGCAACGGCCCACCACCAGGCGAGCCACGCTGCGCCGAGCGCAAGCAAAAGGCTGACGACGGTGATCGTCAGCCATTCGCGTAGACCGTATCTCGTCAGCAGCATCGTGGAGGCGATCTGCCGTTGGGGCGCTTACTCGGTGGCTCGCCCGATGAAGAAGCCGACGAGTCCGCAGATGATCGTGACGCCCAAGAGGCCGCCGCCCCAGACGAGCAGGTTGCCGGTGAACATCGTGGCCAGCGCCGGCACCGCGCCCGAGACGCCCACCGCAACGATGATCAGCGCGCACAAGAGGGCCGCGAACGCGCCGATCATCAGACCGACGCCCAGACCCGACCACGAGCCGTCGTAGGCCTCGACCACCATCGGCATCATGGCCATCGTGCCGGCGCCCGCGGCGACCGCGTTGCCGCCGCTGTCGGCGCCGCCCGCGGCGTCGAAGAGTCCGCTGGCGTTCGCCGGGAGCTGCACGTCTTCCTCGCTCTGGAACGCATCCTCGATCAGGGCCGCGCCCGAGAGGCTGTCGTCGTTCTCACGCGTCAGGTCGAGGAGGCCGCTGCCCGAGCCGACGGTCTCGAGCGACAGTTCACCCGAACCCGCTTTCGCGCCGGCCTTCGACCCGCTGCTCTTGTCCTGTCCGTACCGGCTGGCCTCGAACGCGCTGATGCCGGTCTCGTCGCTCGAGTCGGCTGTCTCGCGCTTGCCGCTCGCCTTCGGGGACGAACGGCCGCCGGTCGAGTCGGCGAGGTCGATTGCCGACTCGTCGAGCCGGCTGTCTTCGAGCGCGAGCGGAATCTCGCCGTCCTTGTCGTCGCCGCCGGCGAGCAGGTTGATTTGCTCCACCTTGAACATCACGCGATCGCGGTCGCGGAACTCCTGAATCTCGCCACGCTTGGCCATTTCCAACACGGCGTTGACCGGTTTGCCGAGCTTCTGGGCGGCCTCTTCAGCCGAGTAGAACATCTTGTTGGCCATGAACTGAATCTCCGCAGGAGTGGGTACGGACCTCGTACGGTAGCGGTTGCCCATCGATGTGAAAAGGGGACGGTACCGCGGGAGGCGCGTCGCCGAACGTCACGGGGTTCGGATCGGATACGTTCGGCGGTGCCGCATGACAAAGTCCGCCGATCGCGACCGTCAGATCACCGAGGCCGTCGAAGCGTCCTTCCGCTCGTCGCGCCGCGATTTGCCGTGGCGGGCCGAGCGCAGCGGCTACGCCGCGCTGGTGAGCGAGGCAATGCTCCAGCAGACGCAGGTCGCTCGGGTGGTCGAGAAATACGTCGAGTTCATGCGGCGGTTTCCCACGGTTCGCGCGCTGGCCGAGGCGAGCGAGCAGGCGGTGCTCGCGGCATGGCAGGGGCTTGGCTACTACGGCCGCGCGCGGCGACTCCAGGCCGCGGCGAGGGAGATCGTCGCACGCCACGGAGGCGACGTGCCGCGTGAGGTCGACGCGCTCCGGGCACTGCCGGGGATCGGTCGCTATACCGCCGGCGCGATCGCTTCGATCGCGTTCGGCGCGCGGGCGCCGATCGTCGACACCAACGTCGCGCGAGTGCTGATGCGACTCGACGCGCGGGGCGGAACCGCGACGAGCGCCGAGAACATCGCATGGACTTGGACGCGCGCGGCCGAGCTGGTCGCGGCGTGCCACGATCCGGCCACGTTCAACGAAGGGTTGATGGAATTGGGCGCGTCGACGTGCGCCGCCGCGCGTCCGCGATGCGATCGCTGCCCGCTCGCGTCGGTGTGCGCCGCCCGAAAGCGCGGCGACGCGGACGCGATCCCCGAAGCGCCGCGAAGCCCGGCGAGGCGGCGCGTGTATCACCATTCGGTCGTGGTGCTGCGCGGAACGATGGTGCTCTTGGTGCAACGTCCCGAGCGAGGATTGTGGGCGTCGATGTGGCAAGTGCCGACGATCGAAGCCGACGAGCGGCTTGCTTCCGACGATCTTCGCGCCGCACTCGCGCTGCCGTGCTCGAGTTGGGTGCCGCTCGAGGAGTTCACGCACCTCACATCGCATCGCGAAGTCGTGTTCGTGTGCCATCGCGCGCGAACGCGAGTGCGCGCCGGCACCTGGGTCGACGCGGATCGCTTGTCGGAGTTTCCGCTGTCGAATCCGATGCGCCGCATCGTCGCGGCGGCGCTGTCGTCCGAATCGCACGTCGCGCCGATTCGTTGACCGCGACGCGCTTTGGCGGTGCAATGCCGTCTCGCCAACTGGAGGAACTCGCCGTGCAATTCGTTCAGATCGTTCGGGTCGTCGTCGCCGCGTCGCTTGTGTCGGCGCTCGCCGCGTGCGCATCGCAGCAGGGCTCGTCCGGGGGTTCCTCGGGCGGCTCGACGTCGTCGACGGGCCGCGAGATCGGCACCCTTGAGATCGCAGGCAATCGCGGCCGCGCGACGGTGCAGATGGTCGATCCGACGTTCGGTTCGATCACGCTCGCGTGGGATACGGGCCAGGTGAACACGTATCGCGTGAACCAGAACGTGATCGACCTGCGCCTCTACAACGTCGGCGACATCGTCGACGCGAGCGTCGCCGAAGGCATCGCGGTGTACATCGGGCTGAAGGGCGCACCGCCAAGCGAACGGCCCGCGGGCACAGTCGCGCTCGCGTCGGGCGGCGAGAGTCCGACGACGGTGCTCGCGAGCACGGTGATCCTGAAGGACCGCATCGCCGCCGTGGACCAGGTGGCGCGCACGCTGACCGTCGAAGGACTTTCAGGCATGCGCCGCACGGTGCAAGTGGCGCCCGGCGTCGACTTGTCGCCGCTCAAGGTCGGCGACGACATCGAGCTGCAAGTGACCGAAGCCGTGGCGATCCGGTTGGACCGGATGTGACGCGCGGCGAGTCGAAGCCGGTGGGGTTCACGAGCCGTTCCGGTTCGAGGCTCGAGGAGCAGTAGCCCGCTCCGAACGAATCGCGCTCTCGATCAGGGATCAGGCCCATGCCGCCGAGGCGGTGCGCCAGGAGAGACCGAAGCCTCGCACGTTCGGTGACCTCACTTGAAGGTTCAGTGGGCCAGTCACTTGCTCGGCGGTGTGCGCCTACGGACACAAACCCCAGGCGCCCAGCAGCAGTCCAAGATCGGCGGCGTCGACCGTGCCGCTGCCGTCGATGTCAGCGGGGCCGGAGCTGCCCCACGAACCGAGCAGCAAGCCGAGATCTGCGCCATCAACCGTACCGCTGCCGTCGATGTCGGCGGGGCAGGCCGGGGCATCGGCTGTCGACGCGACGAGATCGTCAAACAGATACGGGTTCAGGCCGGGGTTCGCGACCGTGAGAACCACGCTCTTGATCCCGGCGGGCGACGCGACGCTGAGCTGCTTCCAGCCAGCGGTCGCAATCGTGTCGGAGTCGAGGAGCGTTCCGTTCGCGGCGAACGCCTGCATCGTGAACGTCCGCAGTTGAGAGATGCCCGAGGCGAAGATCGACACGGCTGACTTGGGCGAGTCGAACGTGATCGTTTCTGGAGTGACGAACGGCCCGCCTTCGGCGGCGCTGAACGCGAGGAAGTTAGAGCCGCTGTGGGCGTCGATCGTGAACGTGGAGTCGTTCAGGATGGTTCCGCCTTGCTCGACGCCGGGCCCCTTGAAATGGATTCCGAGCGGCGCGTAGGTCTCGGTCATCGGGGACGCCTCGTCAAAGAGGGCCGGAGCGATCAGCGGGTGACCCGCCGCATCGACGTCGAACGAAATGGTGATCGAATCGGCCAGCGCCGAGCTCATCAGCGCCAGGACACAGGCTGCGCCGGACATGGTCGCGTGGTGTGACTTCATCGTTCTCCTCGCCTCCCATCGAACTTCGGGTGCGCCTCGTCGATCGAAGACTCGATTCGAAGTTCGAACGACACCCGGTTGCGATGCTAAGACGTTAGTGCGGCCGGTCCGCCGCCGAATCCACCAATTGCGCCACTTGTGATCGCATCGCGGTCGGAGCGACGCCGATCGAGGTCGGCCGAGAACCGGTGACCAAGGCGGGGAGCGAACGCGACGGCGTTGACGGAGTGCGGTGCGCTCGCTCGTCCGGCGTCTCGGTTGGAGGCCGTCGCGCTCGCGACGTCCTTTCCCCAAGGAGATCGGAAATGTCACACCCGCTTGTCTCGGCCTTGGTCGCAGGCGTCGCTGCGATGGCTGGCACCGAAGAAGCGCGCGGTGCCTTGAAATCCCGTTCCCCTCCGCGCCGTCTCCGCGAGCTCCGCCTCCGCGCTCAATGCCTTGACCTCCGCGTGCCCTCCGGATCTCCGGACTCCGTGTTGAATGACGCGGCGCGACTCCGCCGCACGCGCCGTCACGCCCGCGATGCCGTCGCCGTGATCGTCGACGGATACGCGATGCGGGCGTGGTGAATCGCCGCGAGGCTCTTGATGAGCGAGTCCTCGACGGCCTTGAGTTCAGCGAAGGTCAAGGGGCACTCGTCGAACTGGCCGTCGTCGAGTCGTCGACGGGCCAGCGAGCGCACCAGTGCCTCGATGCGACCGTGAGTCGGTTCGGCGATCGCGCGGCTGGCGGACTCGCTCGAGTCGGCAAGCATCAGGATCGCCGCTTCCTTCGTGCGCGGCTTCGGTCCCGGGTAGCGGAAGTCGAACTCCTCGACCGAGTCCTCGTCCTCGCCCTTCTTCTCCGCTTCCTTCTGGGCCCGCTGGAAGAAGTACTCGACGAGCGTCGTGCCGTGATGGCTCTCGATGAAGTGATGCAACGGCTTCGGCAGGAGGTATTCCTTCGCCAATTCCAGGCCGTCCTTCACGTGTCCGACGATGACCAGCAGGCTCATCGCGGGCGAAAGCCGTTCGTGCTTATTCGCGGCGCCGAGCTGGTTCTCGACGAAGTACTCGGGCTTGTTGATCTTGCCGATGTCGTGATAGAGCGCGCCGGCGTACGCGAGTAATCCGTCGGCGCCGATCGCGTCGGCGGCCGCTTCAGCGAGGCTGGCGACCTGAAGCGAATGGCTATAGGTACCGGGCGCACGCTCCTGCATCTGGCGCAAGAGCGGATGGCGCGGATCGCGAAGCTCGGCGAGCGAGAGACCGGTGGTGATGCTGAACACTCGCTCGATCGGAGGCAGCACACCGAGCACGAGGAATCCGATCGCGTACGCGGCGACCGCGCCGAGGAACGCGTCGCGCAACACCTGTTGCCACGCGCCGGGCGCGAGGTGCGTCTCGAACGCGCCGAGCAGCATGAATCCGCCGAAGAGCACCAGGGCGGTCGCGCCCGCCGCGCGCACGATCGTGGCGCGGTGTCGCACCTCGCGCAGCATGGTGACGAGCGTGCCGCAGCCGAGCACGAGCACAAGGCACGCGGTGGCTTCGATGTCGAGCGCGAGCGTGAGGAAGAGCGACTCGAGCGCTCCGATGAAGAGCGCGAACCGTTGGCCGTATGCGAGCGCGGTGATCGCGGCGACGAGGAGCGCCGCCGCCGTCGCCGACGGCAACGTGACGACCGGGAACGCGGCGCTCGTGACGGCCGCGATGCCGGCGGGCAGCAGCATCAGCGCGAAGAGCCCGGTGAGGCGCGGCGGGCGTCGGCCAACGCGCGGCTCGTGCCGCACCGCGTACAGGAGAACGAGTAGCGCGATCGCGAGTCCGCAGGCGAGCGCGCCGACGTACGCCGACAGCGTCTCGCGCCACGTGCTCGACGCGGCGAAGTTGTGTTCGCTCTGCTGAAGTCGCTGGATCGTGTCCGGCGTGAGCAGGTCGCCCGCGGCGTAGATCACTTCTCCGCGCGGGTGCTGCTCCATCGCCGGCGGCACGCGGGCGGCGGCCTCCTCGGCGGCGCGCTTCGTGCGGCTCTCGTCGAAGAAGATCGTGGGCCGCGGATCGTTGCCGACGGCCGCCGCGACGACGTGCACGAGCGCTTCGGGAAAGCCCGCGGTGCGCGCGAGCCGCACGAGCCCGCGACGGAAGTCGTCCTCGACCGGGCCGATGCCCGGCGGCAGCTCGTGCGCCATGTCGACCGACTGTGCGCCTGGCTCGAGCGGCGGAGCCGGCACCGGCGCGGCCGCGGTGGTCGCGGTCTCCGCGGGCGTCGTCGCTGCGTCGACCGGGCGGTCGGCCTGCGGAGGCAGCACGCGGCGCTCGAGCGTCGTCGCGAAGAGCTGGTACTCCTGGCTCGAGACGATCGGTTCCTCGGACCAGAGCAGGCCGATGAACCGATCGCACCACTCGCGCCAGGAGTCGGATGCGGTCTTCGGTCCGCCGAAGCGCTGCAACTCCTTGAGTGCGTCGCGCGTCAGGTCGAAGCGATTGACCAGGTCGGGATCGATCGACGAGAGGTCGGTCTTCTCGAACGTCGCGACCGGAAGTCCCTCGATCGCTGCGCGGATCGACGCGAGGTACGCGGCGTTCGCGACGTAGTAGCGCGGCGCGGCGCGGCGGGCGTTCTCGCGAGCCTCGATGGTGGCGGCGACGTTCTCGATCGAGTACGCGCGGGGGTTGATCCGGCTCTCGATGGCGAGTTGCCCGGGGTACGCCCGCGGCACCTCGCGACTCCAGTCCAGGATCGCGGCGAAGACCAGCGCCGCTCCCAACGTGATGAAGACCGTCGTCAGGAACTCGGGCCGCCGCATCCATTCGAGAAACTCGGGGCTCGGGCGCGGGAGATTCCGGCGCAACTCCTCCCGACGTCGCGAGGACGTCGTTGAAGACCGAGACCGTTCTGAGGATGGGCGGCCGAAGCCGAACATGCGGAGCGACGAGGCGAGGGACGCTGCCAAGAGGCGGGTCCCGAGGCGAGCCGGCGGAACGAGGAGGCCGGTCGCTGTCGCCGCGGTTCGGCCCAGTGGCGCGCCGCGGCGAACGGAGGGAAATCTATCGCCAGTCGCAGCCAACTCCTAGAGCCGCGTTGGTGAACTTCAGACGGCTGCCTGTTCGCGATCTCTTCGGTCGCGCGTCCGGTTATTGGCAGCTTCGCTCCGCAAACGCGCGTGGCGACCCCGAGAACGAGGCGCGACGGCTTCGCCGCGGGGTTGGACAAGTCGCGGCGAGCACCCGACGCTGCTCGCGTGCGAACGCCACTTCTTGCGTCCATTCTCGTCGCGGTCGCCGGCTGCGCCGCGCGGCCCGATCCGGTGACGGCCAATCGCGTGCTCGAACCGAGCGACGAGGACGCCGTGCGCCAACTGTCGCCCGCCGAGGATCAAGCCGCACTCGAGGCGATGCGCTCGGTCGTGCGCGGCGAGTATCCGACGCCGACGCCGGCGCCGTACGGCGTGCGCTGGAGCGACGTGCCCGAGGCGGCGCGCATCGCCGCGAGCGACGTCGACATGGCGATCGTGCGTGCGACAGTCGAAGGCGACGTCGTGCGATTCGAGATCCTGACGGTGCGCGACGAGCCGGCGCAACTCGTCGTCGAGCGGCGACCGCCGCCGACGATGGTGCGAGCGACCGCGACCGTCGGCACGTTCGATCAGCACCCGAAAGAGGCGGAGCGGCTGCTCGCAGCGTTCGATCGAACGCTCAGGCTGTTAGGCAAGAAGCCCGGCTTCGCTGACTGACACGGGTCGTATTTGCTCCACGCGCTCCACGATCTCACAAGACGGCGAAATGGCCAGAGCGAGCGTGCGCCCGGAGGGCGCGACGAAGCGCTCGAATTGGCACGACGCTGCGCCGATCCGGGGCGGAACTCCGCAACGGGTCTTCGCTCGCATGGGTCCGTTCATGCGGGCCGCTGAAGCGACGCGGCACGAACGCGCGTCACGCCGCCTCGAGCATCCGCGCTGCGCGGAGGAGCTGCGCTTCGGCGAACGCCGGCGCCTGGAGCTGCAGGCCGATCGGCAACTGCACGTCGCCCGGTCCCTCGACGCGGACGACTCCGCCGGGAATGGAGATGCCGCAGATACCCGCGATGTTCGTGTTCACCGTGTACACGTCGCAGAGGTACATCGAGAGCGGATCGCTCTTCTTGCCGATCTCGAACGCCGGCGTCGGAGACGTCGGCCCGAGCAACACGTCGCATGATTCAAACGCGCGGTCGAACTCGTTCTTGATGAGCCGGCGCACCTGGAGCGCCCGCTTGTAGTACGCGTCGTAGTAGCCGCTCGACAGCACGTAGGTGCCGATCATGATGCGACGCTTGACCTCGTTGCCGAATCCCTCGGCGCGGCTCTTGGCATAGAGGTCGAACAGGTCTTCGTCGCGACCGATCTTCGCGCGGTGGCCGTATCGAATGCCGTCGAAGCGGGCGAGGTTGCTCGAAGCCTCGGCGGGGGCGATCACGTAGTACGTGGAGATGCCCACGTCGGTGAGCGGCAGGTCGACCGACACGATGCGGGCGCCGAGCGCGCGGTACTTCTCGACAGCCCGCTCGACCGCTGCGTTCACGCTCGCGTCGTTCGCGTCGCTGAGGTACTGCTTCGGCAGGCCGACGCGAAGGTTCTTGAGCGGCTCGTCGAGCAGCGTGAGGTAGTCCTCGACCGGCGTGTCCGCACTCGTCGAGTCGCGCGGATCGTGACCCGCGATCACCTGGAGCACGGCGGCGGCGTCGCGGACCGAGCGCGTGAGAGGACCGATCTGATCCAGACTCGATCCGAATGCGATGAGCCCGTAGCGACTCACGCGACCGTATGTCGGCTTCAGTCCAACCACGCCGCAGAGCGCCGCGGGCTGGCGAATCGAGCCGCCGGTGTCGGAGCCGAGCGCGACGTCGCACTGCATGTCGGCGACCGCCGCGGCGCTGCCTCCCGACGAACCGCCGGGCACGCGCCGCTCGTCGTGCGGATTGCGCACCACGCCGAACGCGCAGTTCTCCGTCGACGACCCCATGGCGAACTCGTCGAGGTTGGTTTTGCCGACGACGATCGCGCCCGCGTCGCGCAGCCTGCCGATCACCGTCGCATCGTAGGGCGATCGATAGTTCGCGAGGATCTTCGACGAGCAGGTCGTCTTGCCCTCGGTCGTCGCGATGTTGTCCTTCACCGCGACCGTGAGGCCCGCGAGCAATCCGCTGGGCGGCGCGCGATCGATCGCGTCGGCGCGGTCCATCGCGGTCGCGTCGAAGAGTTCGCGATAGGCGTTGATCGCTGGATTGCGCTGATGTGCCCGCGCGAGCGTCGTCTCGAGCGCTGATCTCGCGCTCGCCTTGCCGGCTGCGACGTCGGCCGCGAAACGGACCCGTTCGTTGTGGTTGTTCGCCATGGAGCCAGATCGAGTGGTTCGAGGTCAGCCGCCGCCTTCGCCGAGCACCTTCGGGACCGCGAGGAAACGGCCCTCGACGGCGGGAGCGTTGCGGAGCAGGTCGTCGATCGGCATCGACGGGACCGGCACGTCGTCGTCGAGCCGATTGGTCATCGGAAGCGGATGCGCCATCGGCTCGGAGTCGCCCACGTCGACCGCATTCAGTTGGGCGATGTGTCCGAGAATCGCGGCGAGTTGCCCGCGGTACTGCTCTGCTTCGGGCGCGTCGAGGCGTAGCCGCGCGAGCTTGGCGACGTGGAGGACGTCGGCGACGGAAAGAGCACGAGCCGCTTCAGTCATGCGGAAAGCGTAGCAACACTCGCCGCGGCTCGGTTCGAAGCCGTACCATCGCCGGACTTTTCGCCGTCGCGCACGGCGCTCGATCTCGACTCGTCGCGCATCTCGATGTCTCGCCCCCGGAACCTGCCGCTCGTCATCGCCACGCGCGCCGTCGCGTCCGTCGCGCTCGTCGCGCTTGGCGTGGTCACGTATCGCTACTTCGAGAGCACGCGACCCGCGCCGCCGCGCGCGGAGAACGCGAACCAGCTTCGCCGGGTGATCGTCGTCGACGCGCTCGAACTCCCGGTCGGCCGGCGCTGGAAGGCGTACGGCACCGCGAAAGCGATGGAAAGCGCCGACGTTCCCGCGCAGGTCGGCGCGATCGTCGGGGAGCTCGCGCCGCTGTATCGCGAAGGTCAGCGCGTCGCGAAGGACGACGTGCTGCTCACGCTCGACGCGGGCGATTTCCGGCGACAGCTCGACATGGCGAACGAGGCGCTCCAGTCGATCTCGTCGCAACTGGAGATGCTGAAAGTCGACGAGCGCATAGCGTCCGACACGGTGCGGCTCGCGGAGGAAGAGTCGCAGCTCGCTCACGCCGACGTCGAACGGGCCGAGGCCGCGCTGCGGGACAACGCCGCGATGGTCCGCGAGGTCGATCGTCTTCGACAGCAGGCGATCGGTGCGGAGCGAGGATTGGTCGCGGCCCGCGAGGTCGTGCAGAAGATCCCGCTGCGACGGTCGATGCTCGAGGCCGATCGCGCGCGGCAGAGCGCGGCGAAGGAACTCGCCGCGACGAATCTCGCCCGCTGCGTCGTGCGGAGTCCGCTCGACGGTGTGCTGCAGATCGCCGACAAGGAAGTGGGCGAGATGGTGCAGCCTGGCATGCGGGTCGCGCGGGTCGTTGGAACGGGCGCGGTCGAGGTGCCGATCCTCCTGCCTGCGGGATCGCGAAGTCGGATCAAGCCGGGCAACCGCGTCGTGCTTCGCGCCGACCGCGACGGGGCGCAGGACGTCGAGGCGACGGTGACTCGCATCGCGCCCGAGGACGACCCGGTGACCCGCACGGTCACCGTGTACGCCGAGACCAAGGCCGATGCGGGCATCGCGCCCGGAAGCTACGTCGAGGCGGAGGTGAGCGCGGATCAGTCGGAGGTTCGCACCGTGCTGCCGCGCCGCGCGATCTCCGGCGGCCACGTGCTTGAGGTCGTCGGCGATCGGGTGCAGTCGCGCGAGGTCGAGATCGAGTTTGGCCTGAGCGGGTCGTTGCCGGCGAGCGGACTGCCCGACACCGAGTGGGTCGTGCTGCGCGATCGATTCCGCGACGGCGTGCGCGTCGTGCTCGACGCGTCGCGGCAATTGCGCGACGGAACCGCGATCGTCGCCGTGCCCGCGGGCGACGCGTCACACGCGAGCAATGAACCGCGCGACATCGTGCCGCCGCAGGAGCGCCTGAAATGAGATGGCTCGTCGCGTTCGGCGTCGGTCGGCCGATCGTGGGCAGCCTGCTGATGTGGTTCCTCACGATCGCGGGCGTCGTGTGCCTGCTGAATCTGCGCCGCGAGTTCTTTCCGAAGACCGAAGCCGACGCGGCCCGCATCACGATCGTGTATCCCGGCGCGTCGCCGGCCGAGATCGAAGAGTCGATGGCCCGCAAGATCGAGGAGGCCGTCGTCGACCTCGACGGCATCAAGCGCATCACCTCGAATCTCGCCGAGGGTGGCGGCGGAATCGCGGTCGAATTCACCGACGACGTCACCATCGAGAAGGGCATCGACGACATCCGCGTCGCGATCGACACGCTGCAGGACCTGCCCGACGAGGCGGAGCGGATCCGCGTCACCGAGCTGCAACCCAACTTCCCGGTGATCATGCTCTCGCTGAGCGGCGAGGTCGGCGAGGGCGCGCTGAAGGCCGCGGCGAGGCGCGTCGAAGACGAGCTCCGCGGCCTACCCGGCATGGGCTCGATCGTGACCGTCGGGACGCGCGGCTACGAGATCGGCGTCGAGGTCGACATGAGCGAGCTGCAGCGCCACGGTCTGCGTCTCTCGACGGTGTCGGACATCGTGAGAGCCTGGATGGCCGAGGTGCCGGGCGGCACGATGAAGACGGCCGCGGCGAACCTCGGCGTGCGCACGATGGGCACCGAGGAGCGGGCCGACGCGGTGCGGGCGATCCCGCTGAAGGCGACGACGAGCGGTCAGGTCGTGCGACTCGGCGACGTCGCGAAGGTGAGCGACGGCTTCCGCGACGAGGAGGTCACGCGGCGCTTCAACGGCGCGCCGGCCGTGAGCCTGATCGTGTTCAAGAAACCGCAGGACGATGCGATCCGCATCGCGGAACTCGTGCGCGGCTACGTGGCGGGGCGCAACGGCCAGCCGTACGCCGCGCCGTCGGCGTGGAGCGAGTTCAAGTCGATCGTGACCGGATCGGACCGGAAGCGCGGCTACGAGCTCGGCGTCGAGCGACGCGCCCGCGACCCGCTGCCGTGCGCCCTCACGGCCCACAACGATCTCGCCCGCATCATCGAGGGTCGCCTCGACCTTCTGACCAACGACGCGTGGCAGGGCTCGCTGCTCGTCTTCATCGTGATGCTGCTCTTCATGAACACGCGCAGCGCGTGGTGGGTCATGACCGGCATTTTCGTGTCGATCGGCTGCACGCTGCTCCTCATGTGGCTGCTCGACGTCACGCTCAACCTCATCACGATGTTCGGGCTGCTCATCGTCGTCGGCATGCTCGCGGACGACGCGATCGTGGTGAGCGACATCATCCTGCAGCGCGCCGAGCGCGGCGAGGATCCCGACGTCGCGGCGATCGAGGGTACGACCTCGGTGTTCTGGCCGATCGTCGCGAACGCCACGACCGTCGTGGTCGCATTCCTTCCGCTCGCGTTCGTCGCGGGGCGCATCGGCGACCTGCTCGCCAACCTGCCGCTCGTCGCCGCGGCGGCCCTCGGCTCGAGCGTGATCGAGACGATGGTGATCCTGCCGGCACACATGTCGCATTCGGTTCACGCGATGCGGCACGCTCGCCCCGGCGCGATCGGTCGCGTGTGGCAGCGATTCGAACACTGGCGAGAATCGCGCTTCATGCCGGCGGTCACGCTGCGCTATCGCTATCTCGTTGAGTGGTGCCTGCGCGAGCGCTACGTCACCGCGGCCGCGACGCTCGCGGTGCTCGCGCTCTCGCTCGGCATGGTCGCGGGCGGGCGCGTGCCGTTCACGTTCCTTCCGAGCGACGACACCGAGACGGTGATCATCAACGCGCGCCTGCCCATCGGTTCGACCGCGGCGGCCACGCAGGCGCTCGTCGCCCGCTTCGAGGCCGCGGCGCGGGCCCAGCCCGAGGTGAAGGCGATCAGCTCGATCGTCGGCCAGAGCACCAACTTCGAGACCGGCGTGCCCGACGCCTCGGCAACGAACGTGGCGCAGATGTACGTCGAGCTGCAGCCGGTCGAGTCGCGAACGCGGCCGTCCGGCGAGGTGATGGACGCGATCCGAGCGATGGTCGGCGAGACCGACGAGGCGGAGTCGATCTCGTTCGCCGAGATCAACGGTGGTCCCGCGGGCGCGGACATCACCTATCAGGTGCGCGGCGAGGATCGCGAGTCGGCGAAGGCGGTCGTGGAGGAACTGAAGCTTGCGCTTGGCGAGTTCGCCGGCGTGTACTCGATCACCGACGACGACTTCAGCACGCAGCGCGAGCTGCGGCTCGATCTGAAGCCTTCGGCCGCGGCGATGGGTTTCTCCGTCGCCGACGTCGCGCGGCAGGTGCGCGGCATGCTCTACGGACTCGAGGCGCACACGTTCAGCGCCGATCGCGAGGACATCAAGGTTCGCGTGCGTTTCGACGAGCGGTCGCGGGCTCGCATCGACTCGATCTCCGACCTGCGCATCGCATCGCCGACGGGTCGGATGGTGCCGCTGACGGAGGTCGCCAGCGTGAGCGAGGGGAACGCGTACGCGGCCGTTCGCCGCGTGGATCGCGAGCGCACGGTGACCGTCACCGCCGACTGCGCCAGCGACACGAACCCCGAGGACATCACCCGCGCGCTCGCCCCGACGCTCGCGCAATTGCGCTCCGAGCATCCGTCGATCGACATCCGCGAGGCCGGACGGCAGAAGGACGTGAACGACGCGTTCGCGACGCTGCCGATCGCGTTCCTCGCGGCGCTCGCGGCGATCTACGTCGTGCTGGCGTGGCTCTTCGGCAGCTACACGCAGCCGTTCGCGGTGATGCTGGCGATTCCGTTCGGCCTGATCGGCGTGGTGTGGGGCCACTTCTTCATGCACTATCAGCTCACGTTCCTCTCGCTGATCGGCTTCGTCGCGCTGGCCGGCATCGTGGTGAACAACTCGCTGATCCTCGTCGAGTTCGCCAACGAGGAGCGGCGCAAGGGGCACACGCTCGTGGAGTCGTTGGTGCGCTCGGGCTCGCAGCGCCTGCGTCCGATCGTGCTCACCACCTTCACCACGGTCGTCGGTCTCATTCCGCTTCTGGCGGAGCGGTCGTTCCAGGCGAGATTCCTGATCCCGATGGGCATCTCGATCGGCGGCGGGCTCATCAGCTCGACGGTCCTGACGCTGGTGCTCTTGCCCGCGAACATCGTGATCATCGACGACGTGCGCCGCGCGCTGTATTACCTCTGGCACGGTCGGCCGCGCGGCGACGCGCATCGGCCGCCTCACGAATTCGGCCACGTCGACGCGCGTGCGGCGACCGACTCGCCGAGCGACGTCCACTACACTTGAGGCATGCCAGCGAAGGATGCACCCGACCTGGTCGTCGGCATCGACCTCGGCGGGTCGAACATGTCGATCGGCGTCGTCGACGAGAACGGTCGCGTGCTCGGCCGCGCGAAGCGGAAGACGAAGGCGACGCTCGGCCTCGACGCGGTGCTGAGCCGAATCGTCGAAGGAGTGCTGCGGGCCTGCGCCGATGCGAACGTCACGCTGGGCGACGTGCGCCTGGTGGGCATCGGCGCCCCGAGCGGCATCGACGTTCCCAACGGCGTCGTCATCCGTTCCGGCAATCTCGGCTGGGAGGACGTGCCTCTGCGCGAACTCCTCGAGCAGGGAGTCGGTCGGCAGGTCGTGGTGGACAACGACGTCAACGTCGCCGCGTGGGGCGAGTATTCGATCGGCGCCGCCCGCGGCCGGCGCCATGCGCTCTGTGTGTGGGTTGGCACCGGCGTCGGCGGCGCGCTCATCCTCAACGGCGAACTGTTTCACGGAACCTACTGGACCGCGGGCGAGGTTGGCCAGACGATCGTCGCGCCGAACGGACCGCCCGGCGCGTCGACGCTCGAACAGCAGTGCAGCAAGATCGGCTTGTGGACTGCGGTGCGGCGCCTGCTTCCGTTTCATCCGAATTCGGTGCTGCACGCGCTTCTTCGCGAGGCGGTCGCCGAGGACGGCGGCGGCGATCCGATGTCTCCGCTGGGGAGTTCGGTGCTGGCGAAGGCCTACCAGCAGGACGACGAGCTGGCGACGAAGGTGATCGACTACTCCGCCGACGTGCTCGGCGTTGCCATCGCGAACTGGATCACGGTGCTGGCCATCGACACGGTCGTGCTCGGCGGAGGCGTCACCGAAGCGCTTGGGAAACCGTACGTGCAACGGATCCGCAAGAGCTTCGAGCGTCACGTCTTCCCCGACGTGTGTCGCAAGTGCTCGCTCGTGACCGGCCAGCTCGGTGACGACGCCGGCGTGATCGGAGCGGCGATGCTCGCTCGCGCGCGAGCGGCGCAGGAGGTGACGAGTGGCAACCGTACGTGACGTGGTCGCGGCGCTCGATGCGATCGCGCCGTTCGCGATGGCCGAGGAGTGGGACAACGTGGGTCTCCTGGCGGGCCGTCCCGACGCGACCGCGACAAAGGCGCTTCTCACGATCGATCTTCAGCCGGCGGTCGCGCAGGAAGCGATCGCGTCGAAGTGCGATGTCGTCGTCTCGTATCACCCGCCGATCTTCCGACCGTTGAAGCGTCTCGTCGGCGGCGTACCCGGCGACGAGGCGATTCTGTCGCTGCTCGAGCGCCGGATCGCCGTCGTCTCGCCGCACACGGCGCTCGACGCGGCCCGCGGCGGCATCAACGATTGGATCGCCGCGGGCATCGGCTCGGGCGACGTGCGAGCGCTGCTTCCGCACAGCGATCTGCCGGCGACCGAAGAGACGAAGCTCGTGACCTACTGCCCCGCCGAGTCCGTCGACCGCCTGCGCGACGCGCTGGCGTCGGTGGGCGCCGGGCGCATCGGCGCGTATTCGCGCTGCTCGTTCGAGACGCGCGGCATGGGCACGTTCTTCGGCGAGGCCGGCGCGGCGCCGACGATCGGAAAGGCCGGCCGACTCGAGCGGTTCGACGAGGTGCGATTGGAAATGGTGTGTCCGCGTAGCGCGCTCGCGCTCGCCATCGAGAGCGTGCGCCACTTCCACCCGTACGAAGAAGCGCCCATCGAAATCTACAAGCTCGAGGAGCGGCCGCAGCGAAGTCGCGGCGCGGGGCGACGGCTCACGCTGGACGCGCCGCTGGGCATCGCGGAGATCGCCGCGCGGCTTCGCTCGCTCTTCAGCGTCGCGAGCGTTCGTTGCGCGCTGCCCGCGTCCGCGCCGCCCACGCACGCGACGATCGGCATCTCCGCGGGTTCGGGGGCCTCGCTCATCGACGCGGCGATCGATCAGGGCTGCACGCTCTTCGTCACCGGCGAACTCAAGCACCACGAGGCGCTCGCCGCGCTCGCGCGAGGTTGCGGCTTGGTCGTCGCGGGGCACACGAACACCGAACGCGGGTACTTGCCGCGGCTGGCCGAGTCGCTCGCGTCGAAGCTGTCGGGGGTTTCGTTTGCGGTTTCGACAAAGGATTGCGATCCCTTCACCGCCGCCTAACGCTTCTGCGCGGCTCGCGTCCCCGCTCGGGAACACTTTTGATTCGTCGAGCTGAACGTGCCTGATCGGCGCGGCCGATGTACCGATGCGCGGAACGGCCAAATCGGCGGAATCCGCTGGTGCCGCTTCTGGCGTGGACTACTATGGCTTCGACGGACCGCACTGCTGGCCGGCGCAGCAGACCGACCCGGCAAAGCTCAGGAGGAGCGAAGTGGCGGCAAAGGCCAGACGCGACAGCGGCCGAGGCAATTCGCACACGACATCGGAGGCGGCGGAGACGATCCGCGACGCCGACCGAACGCAGGCTCACACGCGGGCGCCCTCGCGAACGGGCGCCGACTCACTATCGAAGACGCATCGGAACGGAACCAGCGGTCGAACGCAGCCGCAGTCCGATGCCGCCGCATCGCGCGAACAGCGGGTGCGCAAGCACTTCGTGCTCGACACGAACGTGTTGTTGCACAACGCGAACGCGATCTTCAAGTTCGAGGAACACGAGGTCGTCATTCCGCTGACGGTCATCGAGGAACTCGACAAGTTCAAGAAGAACAACGACGAGACCGGGCGCAACGCCCGCACGGTGATTCGGGCGCTCGACAAGCTGCGCGAGCAGGGCTCATTGTTCGAAGGCGTCGTGTGGAACGACCAGGGCGGGGTGATTCGCATCGACCGCTGCGACGCCTCGCTCGGCGCGGCGTTGCCCTTCGCGCTGGACCTGAACGTGGCCGACAACCGGATCCTCTCCGTCGCGCACACGCTGCACGTGGCCGGTCGCCGGACGATCTTCATCTCGAAGGACATCAACGCCCGCGTGAAGGGCGATGCGCTCGGGATTCCGAGCGAGGACTTCGAGCACGACCACGTCGATACCGATTGGCTCTACTCCGGCTACGCGCTGATGACCGTGCCGGGCTCGACGATCGACGATCTCTACAACGAGCGGCAGCTCGACCTCTCGATCTTGGAGGGACGACCGGCGCGGGCCGCGAACGGCGTCGAACTCACGACGCTCGATCCGATCCCGAACCAGTTCATCGTGCTGCAGAACGAGGACGACGACTCGCACACCGGATTGGCCCGCATCCTCGCGGACACCGGACACCTCATCCCGGTGACCGGTCCGCGCAAGCCGGTGTACGGAGTGATGGCCCGCAATCTCCAGCAGACGATGGCGCTCGATCTCCTGCTCGACGACGAGGTGAAGCTCATCTCGCTCATCGGTCCCGCCGGCACGGGCAAGACGCTGCTCGCGTTGGCCGCGGGTCTGCAGAAGACGTTGAAGGAAGAGCGCTACGACAAGCTGCTCACCGCGCGGCCGATCATGCCGCTCGGTCGCGACATCGGCTACTTGCCCGGCGACAAGGACGAGAAGCTGTCGATGTGGATGCAGCCGGTGTTCGACAACTTGGCGTATCTCCTGTCGACGCGCGGCACGCACTCGCGCGAGGACGCCGATTCGAAGAGCGCCGAGCAGCGCATGGATCAACTCATGACGACCGGCAAGGTCGTGCTTGAGCCGCTCACGTACATCCGCGGCCGTTCGCTGCCGCATCAGTTCTTCGTCGTCGACGAAGCGCAGAACCTGTCGCCGCACGAAGTGAAGACGATCGTCTCGCGCGTCGGCGACGGCACGAAGATCGTGTTGTGCGGCGACATTCTGCAGATCGACAACCCGTATCTCGACAGCGCGTCGAACGGGCTGTCGCATCTGATCGAGCGCATGAAGGGACAGCGCATCGCCGGACACGTCACGCTGACGAAGACCGAACGCAGCGATCTCGCGAGCTTGGCGGCGGAGATCCTGTAGGCTCCGCGCGTGGACTCGGAACAGGCCAGCACGACGGTGGCGGAAGTCGATCTGCCGGACCCCGCGTCGACGGTCGGCTGGCTGGCGCCGCAGTGGTCGGCGAACGGCCAGCGGATACTCGTCGAGCGATACGTCGACGCCCGCGCATGGCCATGGTTCGACGAGCATCGCGCCGATCTCGGGCCGGCGCTCGCGCTGTCGGGCATCGCGATCGGCGTCTGGTGGTGCGTGCGCACATTGCGACGTCCACGCATGGTGGGGCACTCGTACTGCCGGCGATGCAATCAGGCGTTGGACTCGAGTCGCGCGCCGCCGGCACGCTGTCCAGAGTGCGGCGCTGCGCTGAGCGCGCGGCGCATCGTGATCGGCCGATCGTGGGCGCGGCGGCTCGTGCCGGTCGCGCTCCTCGCGATCGTCATGACGCTGTCCGGCGCGTTCCTGGCGAAGGGCTCGATTGCCACCAGTTCGGCGAAGACGGTGCAGATCGGCGATGCATGGCCGGTCGCCGCGCTCGACCGATTCAGCTGGTGGCCGCTCTGGCGCGCCGAGATGCCAAGGCGCATGGCGATTCGCGTGGACGTCGCGGAGCTGACGGAGTCGGGCGGCCTGCGCCTCGTGGGCACGACGCCGACGATGCTGGGGACCAACGCGTCGGTCTGCGCGTCGGACGACGGACGCGTGCTCGCATGGGCAGTGTTCAACGAGTCGAACGGATGGCGGCACGAGATCCGATGGTTCGACGTCGACGCGAATCGAACCGGCTCCGCCATCATCGGCACCAACAGCGACGGGTTCATTCGCGTGTGCCATGTGCTCGACGACGGGAATTCGATCATCGTTCGGCGCGACCGCAACGTGGTCGCACCCGACTCGCTCGCGGCTGCGGACGTGGCGTATCCGGTCGACGTGCTGGTCGTCGATCGTGCGACCGGTCGCGCCTCGGTGGTCGCCACGTCTGATGCAGTGGCGACGAACATCGGTCCGTCGTCGTGGCGCATCGAGCCAGGGGTGGCTGCCGTCAGCTCCGGTCCGAAGGCACGATGGGCCACGATGACGCTCCCGTCGCTGCAGACTCCGAAGACCGGAGCTCCGGCTGCGCTCGCGAGGTCGGTCAAGGTCGGTGGTGACGGAGGCGTTCGCGATGTGGTGCTCCGCGCGGAACAGCGGACCGGGCAATCGCCGCGGCGTGCAGTGATCGAGGACGATCGTTGGCTCGTCGTGGATGTCGACGATCCGTTCCGAACGCAGAGTGGCGCCGCCGTGCGCGAGCGCTATCGCATCGATCTCGAGACGGGCGATCTCGCGGGTCCGTTCACGACGAGTCCGAGTGGACTTGCGGCCTCGGTCGTCGCGAGTTCGGGCACGGGACCGTGGCGGACGCGCTTCGCGCCGGTGCTCTCGTGGATCCGGCTGCGCCTGCAGCGCGAGTGATATCGCGCGATGTCGATCACGATTGCGTGCAGCGCTTTCCGAGCGCACAGGGCCGCAGAGTTGCCAGACCGAGCGTGCCAGACCGAGCGTGCCAGCCCGAGCCGGTGCCACGAGCGCGACCCGGCTCCGGTGCCGCCATCGGTGCCAGACACGGGTCGCGCGGCCGAAACGGGTGTTCGGCGCCGTTCCCAAGGCGCCGTTCGCATCGTTCCGACGCGCGGCCCAGCGGACCTCGTCACCGCGCGATCGCGGGGCTGCAGTCGTTTGCCGCGATTTCGTCGGGCGCGCGGTCGTGCGATTCCGCAGAAACAGCGGGCACCGCGAATTCGCACGGAGTTCGCGGCCCCGGCGCGATCATTCCACTCAACGCAGGGAAGTACCACGATGCAAAACACGACTCGAATCACTCTGGCAATCGGCGGCGTGCTTGCCGCCGCGGTCGCGGCCGCCGCTCCGGCCGACACGATCACCCTTGACAGTTCGAATCCGACTGGCGGCGGCGAGTACGGCGACTCGGTCGCGCTCATCGGCGACATCAACAACGACGGCTACCCCGACGTGATGGTCGGCGCGCCTGACGAAGACATCCCCGGCGTCACGGAGGCCGGTCGCGTCTACATCTACAGCGGCAAGACCGGCAACCTGATTCGCACGCACATCTCGCCGAATGCGGAGATCGTCGGCTGGTACGGCGAGGTCTGCCTCGGCCTTGGCGACATCAGCGGCGACGGCGTCACCGACTACGCGATTGCCGCTCCCAACCAAGGTGCGAACGTCGAAGGCGACCTCTACGTCTACTCCGGCGCGACCGGCTCGCTCATCTATCACGTCGACGGTTGGTTCTACCGAACGTTCGGCAGGCTCGCACTCGTGCCGGACTGCACCGGCGACTTCCTGCCGGAACTCGTCGTCGGCTACTCTGGCGTCGGCGACTACGCGAGCGCCCGAGTATTGCAAGCGAAGAACGGTGCGCTGTGGAAGACGCTGACAAGCCCGATTCCGACGGGCGATCCGAGCTCGTTCGCCATCGCGGTGGGCGGTGTGCCGGATCTCACGGGCGACGGGAAGGGCGACGTACTCATCGGGGCGCCCGACGCGGCGCCTGGCAGCGCGCCGACCGGCGCCGGCCGCGTGTACGTCTTCAACGGCGCGACCGGCGCGCTGTTCGACACCATCACATCGCATGACCAGCAGACCGACGGGCGCTTCGGCTCGGCCGTCGCCGGCATCGCCGACCTCACGGGCGACGGCCGCGGCGACATCGTCATCGGCGCCGACAACGAGATCCCGTCGGGCGCAGCGCTCGCCTCGGGCCAAGTGCATGTTCACTCCGGCGCCACCGGCAACTGGATCCGCACGCTCGTCTCGACGGATCAGACCGGCGGCGGCGACTTCGGATTCGCGGTCGCCGTGTGCAACGACATCGACGGCGACGGCAAGCAGGACATCTGGGTTGGCGCTCGCAATGAACTGGTGGGCGGAACCGAAACGGGTCGCGCGTATTCGTTCTCCGGCGCGACGGGCACCTTGCTCTCCTCGATCAACGCGCCTGGGACGACTGCGGAGCGCTTCGGTGACTCGCTCGACGCCAGCCAGGACGTCAACCAGGACGGTCGACCGGACCTCGTCGTCGGAGCGCCGACGACGGACGTCAGCCCCAACACTTCGGTTGGGCGCGCGTTCCTGTATCGCAATCTCGAGAACGACGGGTGCAGCCTGCTGCTCTCGCCGCCGATTCCGGTCACCAACGGCGTCTGGTCGTTCTCGACGGTCGGCGCGAGTACCACCGGTCCTGCAGAACCGGAGTGCCTCAGCTCGGGCGATGACCAGGTGAACTCCGACGTGTTCTACAGCTACACGGCGTCCTGCAACGGCTTGCTCACTGTGAGCACCTGCGGCACCGCCGACTACGACACGCGGATCGCGGTCTATCAGGGTTGCGGATCGCTCGGAGCGCCGTTCTTCGCGTGTGACTTGGGCACGATTCTCGGCTGCAACGACGATTTCACCGGCTGCAGCGGCTTCACCTCGAAGCTCGTGGTGCCCGTCACGCAAGGGAGTTGCTACCGCATCCGCATCGGCGGATACGGCTCGGCTCAAGGCTCCGGCACGTTCTCGGTGAGCTGTGCCGCGAGCTGCCCTGGCGACATCAACAACGACGGCAAGGTCGACGCCGCTGATCTCGCGGTCCTCCTCGGACAGTGGGGCGCGAGTGGCTCGGCGGACCTCAACGGCGATGGCGTGGTGAACGCCGCCGACCTTGCAACGCTCCTGGGTGAGTGGGGACCCTGCTGACGGGAAGGCGACCCCGCCGTCCGGCGCAGGCCGCGCGGCGTCACGACGCATCGTGGTACCGCCGGTCCGATGATCGCTTTCGTCACGATTCGTGATGCGGGCGACATCGGGCCGGCGTGCTGCTGCGCCGAGCGTGCATGGGTTCGCGCAGCACACGGTCGCGCGGTCGATCAGCGCTCGACCGAGGCGAGGAAGTCCCACACCGGCGCGAACACGTCAGAACTGGCCCGAGCTCGTCGTCGGTCGCACCAATCGCTCGGCGACCTCGAGGGCCGTCGTCGCGCTCGCCGCGTGGCCGTCGGCACCGACGGACTTCCACAGCTCCGGCACGAGGCAGAACGGACCGCCGCCGACGATGATCGGAAGGTCGCTCAGCGCGGGCTGCTCGCGCACTGCCCGAATGATCTCGGCGACGCCGCGCACCGAGAGCGCGGTGGCGGCGCTCAAGGCCAGAAGGTCGAATGCCGGCTCGCCGTGCTCGTCGACAAGCGAGGCGACGACCTCGTCCGTCGGCATGTTTGCGCCGAGGTACTCCGCCTGCCAGCCGTTCATCTCGAACAGGTCGGCGACCATGCGGATGCCGACGTCGTGAAGGTCGCCGCCCACCGCCGTCGCGAGCACCCGCTTGCCGTTGGACGGCTTGCGCGGCATGCGGGCGCGGATCTGCGACATCACCATGTGCGTCGCGGCGGTGCAGTAGTGCTCGTCGGCGACCGATGCCTCTTGAAGCTGCCACATGCGCCCGACTTCGGCGAGGGCGGGCGTGATGACCGTCTCGTAGAGTTCCGGGACCGATTTGCCTTCGCGCTGCGCCTCGACGATCACGTTGGCCGCCGCTGCCTGATCGCGCTGCAAAAGGTGCAGTAGGTACATGCGGGCGAGGCTGGCATTCGGCTGGCTGTTGCAGATCGCGCAGCCCGGCTGAGCCTCCTGCCGAGTCACGCAGCCCACCGCCTCGTCGAGCAGTCCGCAAGCGCGGTCGACCACGGGCTTGGGGGCCTTCGTGGCGATCACCTCGCGGAGCGACTCGAGGGCGAGCCTCAGGTCGCCGGGGTTCACATCGCGGGCGACGAACCCGGCCCGCGACCAGCAGACGTGATGGAGGAAGAGTTGCGGGCAGTGGAGGGCGATCGCCTCGGCGAGGTGCTGGATGAGCACCTTCAGCTCCGCCCGCCAGAGCTCTCGGTATCGAGCGCCGTATCGCCGTTCGAGTGAGCCGTCGTGCTCCACCATCGACTCGACTGCCCATTCGGACATGGCGCCGGCGGTGGCGTGAAGGGCATCAGCGCTTTCTCGATCGGCAGGCGTCATCGGGTGGCGATTTCGGGTCCAGTTTGAACGCGGATTCAGAATACGGCCGTCCCGATCGACGAGGGCGCAGTCGGCGGCGCGCGCGACGGTCGCACTTGCGAGCCGGTCGCAACAGGCGAGTCGACTACCTTTCGTCCGCGGTTCAGGCGACGGCCGCGAGCGATAGTTCCGCCATGCTGCCGGAGGGTCGGCCGGTCAGGCGGGCGTGTCGCAGCAGGTACTTCATCGTGACGGTCATGAACGTCGCGTGCGACCAGGTAAGTGGGCTGACCGAGATCGCGGCGCCGGTGCGGGGGTCGAACTGTTCGGCCAAGACCCCGGAGGTCGCCGCGCGGGCGGCCGCCCACTCCAGATATGGCAAGGCGTCGCGGAGTTCGGCTTCGCTGTTGGCGCGTTCGATGAGCCACTGGGCGTACCAGAGCGTGCAGATGGCCCACGGGTTACCGGGCACGTCTGCCACGTTCTGCTTCTCGACCTGGTGGTAGTAGTCGAGCTCGTACCGGGCGATGCCGCCGACGTCGGTGCGCACCCAGAGTCGGTCGTGCACCTGATGCATGTGGCTCGCAACCTTCGGATCGGAAGCGGAGAAGGCGCCGAACGCGAAGAGCGCGTACGCCGACGAGTCGATGGTGAGGTCGAGGCAGTACGTGCCGTCGGCCTGCGGCGTCGCCGTGCGGGCGAATCGGCCGCGCTCAGGGTCCCACATGTGTCGGAGCATCGCGCCGCGCATGCGCTCGGCGCCTTCGTTGAACTCCGCGGCTCGATCGAACGCTCCCATGTCGTGAGCGAACGCAGCGGCGCTCTTGAGCGCTCCAATGGTCGCCGCCACGGTGAAGAGATGGATGCCGCGGCGCTCTTCCCAGAGATCCCACGAAGGCAGCGGCAATCCGTTGTGGTCGCGATAGCGCAGCATCCACGTCGCCGGCGCGACGACCAGCGTGTTGTAGAGCGTCTTGATGAACTCGACGTCGCGGAAGACCTGGAAGTGCTTGCGCAGCGCCCAGACCACGAGTGCCGTTTCGTCCTGCTGGATCGGAAGCACCTTCTGCCCGTCGAGCATCCACGGATGCCAGCTCGACGCGAGCGCTCCGGTCGCGTGATACTTGTGCAGGAAGTAGCCGTCCTTCCCGATGACCCGCTCGCAGAAGCGGAAGAAGTTGCGGGAGAGTTCGCTGTGTCCGGCGAGGACAAGCGAGTACGCCACGAGCGCGCCGTCGCGCGGCCACATGTACGAATACGTGTCGCCGGCGAAGTGCGTGATGTCATGGTCGTTCGCCGCGATGATCGCGCCGCCGTTGTCGATCTGCGTGCGCAGGATCAGTTGGCTGCGCACGTAGAGGTCGCGGAGCCGCTGCGGCAGCGGGCCGAAGTCCACCGGCTCCTTGCAGGCCCAGAGCCGCCAGTAGGCGTCGGTGCGGTCGAGCATGCGCTGCGGCGTCTTCTCGCGCACTTTCTCGTTGAGTTCGCGCACCGCGTTGTAGTCGTGGCCCGCCGCGATCCAGTAGTGGCAGCAGGCCGAGCCCCACGGACCGACGCTGACGTTGAGGCCGACGGTCGAGTCGACGCTGCCTTGCGCGATGGCGTTGCGCGACAGGAGGCCGTCCTCGGCGTCGCGCCACGTGCCTTCCGCATCGCCGATCCGCTTCTGCCCGGTCGCCCAGTGCTCGATGCCGAATCGTCGACCGTCGCAGCCGTTGATGAGGAAGTAGGTCTGGTCCTTGTAGTGGATCAGCCCGCCCGTCGACGGGTCGTAGTTGACCGTGTCGCCGACGGGCGACTCCTGCACCGAAATGTCGTGATGAAAGAAGAGCCGCACGTCGCGCGGTCGCCCGCACAGGTCGGCGACGGACACCCTGCGCAGGAAGACGGGGCTCCAGTAGTCAACGCCGTCGTTGCATACCAGCTCGATGCCGAGTCCCTCGTGACGAAGGCGCACCTCGGTCACGAGCGTGTCGACGCGATAGCGCATGTCGCGCGTCCAGCCCTGGTCGTCGACCCACGAGAACTGGCCGTCGACCCACACGCCAAATCGCTGCGGGTGGCCGCAGGTGTGATTGGGCATTCCGATGCGCGGCCAATAGACGTCGCGCATCCGATAGCGGTCGTCGAAGGCGACGAGCATTTCGCCGTTACCCACGGGTATGTCGCGAGGCATGAGGAGAACTCCGTTGGCGCCGTCCGATCAGCCGTTGCCGAGCGCGTTCACGCGATCCCGCATCGCGCCGATCGATCGCACGCGCACGCCGAAGTGCTCGCCGACCTTGACAGCCTTGCCCGTTCCCACGACTCGGTCGTTCACCAGGATTTCGAGGTCGTCGTCGATGCGCTTGGGAAGCTCGATGATCGATCCGTGGCGTATGCCCACGACGTCCGCGAGGGGCATCGGGCGCTCGGCGATCTGAACGATGACCGGGACTTCCAACCGGAGCAGGGACGACAACTCGGCGGGCATGAGGCCAACTATCGGCAGAGCGCGGGGTCGGGGTTCAGGCTTGTCGCCGGGTTGGAGGCGGGTGCTCTCCCGAGGCTTCGAGTGCGGCGACCCGGCGGCGCCGACGCCTCCGGCTACGCTGCGCGCATGTCGCAGAGCAGCCGACGGACGCTCATTTCCTCGGGTTCCACCTTCGAGTCGCAGATCGGCTATTCGCGCGCCGTGGTCGTTGGCGACTGGGTGTTCGTGGCCGGGACGACGGGGTTCGACTACGGCTCGATGACGATCTCCGACGACGTGCTCGAGCAGGCCCAGCAGTGCATCCGGAATATCGCCGCAGCCCTCGGCCAAGCCGGCGCGACGCTCGGCGACGTCGTCCGGGTCCACTACATCCTGCCGCGGGCCGACGACTTCCCGAAGACCTGGCCCGCGCTCCGCGCGGCCTTCGGCGCCGCCCGTCCCGCGGCGACGATGATCGTCGCCGGCCTCGCCGACCCGCGCATGAAGATCGAGATCGAAGTGACGGCGATGCGCGGCTCAGCCGCCGTCAGCGGCTGAGGCTTCGGACGGGCCGCGAGATTGCTTCGCCCAGAAGAGGATCGTCGCTCCGACGAATCCCGAGACGATCGAGCCGCCCAGCACGCCGACCTTCGCGAGCTGGAGCATGCCCTTGGTCTCGAACGACAGGTTCGCGATGAACAGGCTCATCGTGAAGCCGATCCCCGCGAGACACGACGCGCCGACGAGCTGGGCACGCGAGACGCCGCCGGGCAACCTGCACACGCCGGTTCGAACGCCGATCGTCGTCGCCAGCAGGATTCCGATCGGCTTGCCCAGCACGAGGCCGATCGCCGCGCCGAGGCCGACGCCCGAGCCGATCGCCTCCCGGAACTCGCCGCCGAGTCCGACGCCCGCGTTGGCCAGCGCGAAGATCGGCATGATGACGAACGCGACCCACGGGTGCAGCGCGTGCTCGAGGCGCCCCAGCGGCGCTTGCGCCTGTTCGGAATACTGCTCGAGGCCGCGCAGCGCGACCTGCGCGTCGGGATTGACGAGGATGCTCGACGCGCGACCGCTGCTGGCCTCGAACTGCTCGAGCGCGGAGCGGGCGGCGGTGACGAAGCGCGGCGCGTCGAGACGAATCGACGCGGGAATCGTCAGAGCGAGCAACACGCCGCCAATCGTCGCGTGCACTCCGGAGCTGAGGAGGAGCAGCCAGATCACGATCCCGAGCAGGGCGTAGACCATCGGCGACCGCACGCCGATCCGATTGGCGATGAACGACGCGGCGAGCGCGACGGACGCGCCGACCAGCGCGATGACGGAGATCTTCGACGTGTAGAAGACCGCGATGACCACGACCGCGAGCAGGTCATCGACGATGGCGAGCGCGGTGAGAAACACGCGCAGTCCGAGCGGGACGCGATTGCCGAGCATCGCCATGATCGCCACCGCGAACGCGATGTCGGTGGCGGTGGGGATCGCCCAGCCGCGGGTCGCCTCGGCGTTGCCGAACGTCCGCGTGATCGCGAAGTACAGGAGTCCGGGGGCGATCATGCCTCCGACCGCCGCGAGCGCGGGTCCCATCGCCCGCTCGCGCGATGCGAGTTCGCCCACGAGCACCTCGCGCTTGATCTCGAGGCCGATGACGAAGAAGAAGATCGCCATCAGCCCGTCGTTCACGAAGTGCTCGAGCGACATCGTCAGCTCGAAGCTGCCGAGCGCGATGGTGACCGGCGCATGCCAAAGGGCGTGGTAGGACTCGCTCCACGGCGAGTTCGCCCACGCGAGGGCGACGCCCGCGCACACCAGAAGCAACACCCCGGCGAGCGCCGAGATGCGCAGGAAGCGGTGAATCGGCCGAAGCAGGACGTCGACGGGTCGATCGTCGGCCACCTTCGGTACGCCCGACGAGGCCATGCGGTCCTCCGATGGAATCGCGTGTGACGCTGCACGGCGTCGTCACGCGCCTTGGAATGGCATGAAGGGGCTTGGTTTGATCAGACGACGCGGAAGTCGATGTCCGCCGACTCTCCGCTGGGCAGCTTGCTCCGGAGCTCAGCCTCGAGCGACTTCGGTTCGGCGGTGGTCGGGATGTGCACCATGAACACGAGTTGCCGCTTGCCCTCGTCGAGGCTCGACGTCTTCACGCGGCAGCCACGGCTGACGAGCACGTCGCGCGCCTCGCGCTCCGCGCGGTGAAGATCGAGCTTCGTGCTCAGCTTCACGCGAATGCGACAGCTCATGTGCGAGTCGAGCCAGAAGATCAACCCCCAACAGAAAATCGTCACGAACACGGCCATCGCCCACTGACCCGTGCCGCACGCGAGGCCGATCACCACCACCATGATCGCCTTGCCCGACAGCTTCGGATTGTCGAGGACCGTGCGGAAGCGGACGAGCGCGCCGATGCCGAAGATGACGAACGCGAGCGTCTGGCTGGCGAAACTCAGTTCGGCGATCACCGCGCCAACGAGTCCGAGCACGATGAGCGTGTTGCGTTCCTCGAGGTCGGTGAGCGGATCAAGCTGGGCCGATCGTCGCGGGTGCCACGCGACAACCCACGCGCATGCGACCGAGAGTGCGAGGCTCAGCGCCAGTCGAAGCAGGAACTCCGGATGGGCAAACTGCGCGAAGCTCTGCTGCATGACCGACCAGGATTCGCCGCGCGGATCGCCCGACGTGAATCCGGTGCCGTCCTTCGCCATCTCCGCGACGGGATTGCCGCCGAACGAGGGCGCGACCGACACGAACAACGCGGCGAGCCCAACGATTCCTTGCGCGACGACTCGACGAGGGTTAGAGCCGAGATCGCGCGTTGACTGCGACGCCATGGAACTGGTCTCCATCACTCCGGTCTTCGACTGAGCCGATGATCGGGCACACCGGTACCCGATAAGGGCGGCTATCGTACTCGCTGCCTTGCGCCGCTCGCCGCGCCGCGCGACTGCGGCGCCGAGCAAACAACCAAGTCCCGGAGGTCTGCGCGTGCGATCGATGTCAAGCGTGTTGAAGAGTGGGCACGGCCTGTGGGCGGCGATGACGTCGCTTGCGGCGCTCGCTGGCATCTTGGGTTGTGGAGACGGCGACTCCACCGGCGGCGGATCGCCATCGGCGCCATCGGCGCCACCGGCGCCATCGGCGCTGGTCGCCCGCGGCGATGGCGATCATCAGGACGGCGGCGACAAGGACAAGGACAAGCACAAGGACAAGGACAAGGACGGCGACAAGTCGAAGGACAAGAAGCACGACGGCAGTGAGCAGTCGGGGAGTTCGAACGCCTCCGCGCCCGCGGATCCCAACGCCGTCGCCTTCTATTTGTCGATGCACGGCAGCACGGGCTCCGATTCGATCGTCGGCGTCACGAGCGAGGGCAAGGTGCTGGGCTCGGTGCTCACGGGCATCCCCGCCGACAACGCGCTGCACCTTCTCCGCGGCATGTGCCTGTTGCCCGACCGCACGGTGCTCGTGTCGAACGCATACCGCGACGACACGAAGGTGCTTCGATTCGGACCGATCGCGGCCGATGGGACCGCGCCGTTCATGTCCGTCTTCCTGCAGGGCGGCTCGGGCAACGCCGGGCTTTCGCACACGTACGACGTGGTGCTCGCGCCAGACGGTTCGATCTACTGCAGCAACCAGGACACGAACACGGTCACGCGCTATGCCGGTCCGACAGCGCCGAACGCGGGCTCACCGCTTCCCGCGCCGCCGTCGCTCGCCAACGTGAGCGGGCTCGCGCCGGGCGTATTCATTCCGAACGAGAAGGACGACAAGGACGGCATCAAGGAAGTGCGCGGCCTCGCGATCGGTCCCGACGGATTCCTCTACGTCGCGGACAAGGGGCGCTCGCGCGTCACGTCGTACGACACGAAGACCGGCAAGCGACATGAGGTCGTCGCGGAGTCGAAGCACGGCATCAAGAACCCGATCCAACTCGTGTTCTCGCCGGACGGCCGGAGCCTGTTCATCGGCGACAACGGCACGAATTCGATCTGGAAGGTCGACCTTGCGAGTCGGACCGTGTCCGAGTTCGTGCCCAGCGGCACGCCGGGGGTGAAGCTTCCGAGCGCGCTGACGATCGACGGCGACCGCCTGCTCATCGGCAGCCGCGAGACGCACGGGTTCATCGCGGTGCGCCTCAGCGACGGACAGGTCGCGGCGACGCCGTTCATCTCCAAGTTGCCGGACGCTCCGGAGTTTCTGCTTCGCGTGAAGTGACGGAATCGGTGTCGGTGAACGGATCGAATGGGCGGGAAGCGACGGTGATCGTGGCCTATTTGGTACGGTGCCGAACTCGCATTGCGTGCGATCCTCGTAGTTTTCCGACCCCGCGATTCTCATGACATCGATGCTTTCCGACGATCGGACGCAGTTCGAGCCCCACTGCCTCGCCGCTTTCGAAGATCTGCGCGTCGCGCTGCTCGAGCTCTACCACAACGTCGGCGCGGATCCCGAGACACCTCAGGACATCGCACGGCGCTTCAAGGTCAACAAGACGCTCACTTGGAACGTGTCGAAGGTGATGTCGGCGACGGAGCCCTTGGCCACCGTCCCGAACGTGCCCGGAGGATCCGCGCTGCGCGTGCTGCTCGACGCGATGCTGCGGGAAGGCGCTAGCCAGGCGGCGGTGCAGCGAGTGCGGCTCGCGTCGGAAGCGTTCGACAAGATGATCGCGACGCACGTCGGCGATCGCGCGACGCTCGAGTTGGTGCTCGACGGCATGGGCACCGACCGCGACGACTATCTCGAGCACAGCCGCAAGCTCGCATTCCGCGGGAACAGCGGCCTCTGGGGCATTCAGGCGAAGACGCGACTGATGAGCGTGTTCATGGCGCCGAATCCCACGACGCCGCAGCGGCTCGACATCGCAATCGTGCGCGGCTACGTCGGCGTGCGCCGATTGCGCACAGACGTGCGCTGGCCGCTCTTCCAGCTCCGCGGCTGGGGCGATCGGAACGACGCAGTGACCAAGGATCGCTGGGAACCGATCGAAGAATCGGCCGCGGGACAGTCGCCGTCGCCCGTGATCCGGAGCTTCAGCACGTTCGACTCCACCAAGCTCGAGGAGGTACGAACTCCGGCGGGTCTCGACTTCGTGCTGACGAGCGGTCCGGTGGGGAACGCGGGCTCATTCGACTGCTTCCTCGCCGACTACGCCCGATCGGCGGTGAGTACGTTCCGCACGGCGACCGACATCACCGGCGAGTTCGGCGCACCGATCTCCGCTCCGACCGAGCGGCTCGTCTTCGACATCATCGTCGACGAGCAACTCGACTTCGCGCTCTCGCCCGAAGTGCGGGCGTACGGCGGCGTTTTCGCGGGCGGCCCCGAGGGCGACGCGCCCGGCAGTCCGCTGCCGCTTCCCTTGGCGCAGTCGATCGTCGCGCTGCCGGGTCGTCCGCCGCTCGTCGCGACGGCCAGCGTCCCTCGCTACGCCGACATCGTCAGCCTCGTCTTTCAGCGGATGGGTTGGGATCCGGTCCGCTTCCGCGGATGCCGCTATGAACTCGCCTATCCGCCGCTCGGCTCAACTGTGCTGATGAGCTTCGGCCTTCCGGCCGCGCCAGAGGCCTCGCGCTGATCCGAACGAGCTGCGCGCGACCTTCGAACGCATCGAGTTTCGAGGCCCATCACGATGCCGGAGCAACAGGTTGCCCCCGAAGTCGTCGTCGAGGACCTGTACAAGTCCTTCGACGGCAAGCCGGTCTTGTCCGGCGTTTCGCTCACGGTCCGGCGCGGAGAGATCGTTGCGATCGTCGGCGGTTCGGGCTGCGGCAAGACGGTGCTCCTGAAGCACATCACCGGGCATTTCGTTCCCGATTCGGGTCGCGTGCTCGTCGCCGACCACGAGGCCGAGCCGGACGCCGGCGGGAATGCGCCGCTGCGCGACATCGCCACGCTCGACGAAGCCGAGCTCGACCGGATCCGAGTCCACTGGGCCGTCGTCTTCCAGCGCAACGCGCTCTTGACCGGCACCGTCTTCCACAACCTCGCGATGTCGTCGCGCGAAGTGAAGGACATGACCGACGACGAGATCCTGCCGCTCGCGCGGCGAGCGCTCAAGGACGTCGGTCTCGATCCCGATCTCGTTCTCTTCCGCGACCGCGAGCAGCTCTCCGGCGGCATGGCGAAACGGGTCGCGGTCGCTCGCGCGCTCGTGATGGATCCCGTGCTGATCCTCTACGACGAGCCGACGGCGGGCCTCGATCCGGAGATGTGCGCGCAGATCCACGATCTGATTCGGCGAACACACGAGGCGCAGCCGGAGCTCGCGGCGAAGCGGCGCGGGATCGCACGCACGAGCATCGTCGTCACCCACGACACCGAACTCCTTCGTCGCCTGACGCCGCGCATCGTGATGCTGCACGGCGGGAACGTGCTCTTCGACGGCTCGTTCAACGACTTCGTCGCGAGCCGCGATCCGCGCATTCGACCGTACCTCGTGCAGATGCCGTACCTGCACGGGCAACGCGCGTCCCAGTGACGCCCGGGATTGCGACGACCGCTAGCGGTAACGCTTGAAGATCAGGCTCACGTTGTGGCCGCCGAAGCCGAACGTGTTGTTGATCGCGTACTCGACCTGTCGTTCCTTCGCCTTGTGGGGCACGAAGTCGAGGTCGAAGCCCTCGTCGGGATGATCGAGGTTGATCGTCGGCGGCAGGATGCCTTCGTTCAGCGCCATGACCGTAGCGACGCTCTCAATGCCCCCCGCGGCGCCGAGGCAGTGTCCGGTCATCGACTTGGTCGAGCTCACCGAAAGGATGCCGTGCTTCGCGGAGGCATGCTCGCCGAAGAGTCGCTTGATCGCCGCGACCTCGGCGGCGTCGCCGAGCGGCGTCGACGTGCCGTGTGCGTTGATGTAGCCGACCTGGTCGGGCGAGATCTCCGCGTCGCGCATCGCCGACTGCATCGCGCGGTGCGCGCCGGCGCCCTGCTCGTCGGGGGCCGCGATGTGGAACGCGTCGCCCGATGCGCCGAAACCGACGATCTCGGCGTAGATCTTCGCGCCGCGGGCCTTCGCGTGCTCGAGCTCCTCGAGGACGAGCACCGCCGCGCCTTCGGCGAGGACGAATCCGTCGCGGTCCTTGTCGAACGGCCGCGACGCGCGATCGGGCGCGTCGTTGCGGGTCGAAAGGGCCTTCATCGCGGCAAAGCTGCCGATGCATAGCGGACCGACCGCGGCTTCGCTTCCGCCCGCGAGCATCACGTCGGCGTCGCCGCGCTGAATGAAGTGATATGCGTGTCCAACCGAGTGTCCCGACGTCGCGCACGCTGTCGCGGTGGCGGTGTTCACGCCCTTCAGGTTGTGACGGATCGACACGTTGCCGGCGCAGGCGTTCACCATGAGCCGCGGCACCGTGAAGGGCGAGATGCGCCCGGGGCCGGTGCGAATCAGCTTCGCGTGGCCTTCTTCGATCGTCAGGATGCCGCCGATGCCGCTGCCGATGGCCACGCCGCGCCGATACGCATCACCAGACCGAAAGTCGATCCCGCAGTCCTTGACCGCGTCCTCAGCGGCACCCATCCCGAGCAGACAGAAGCGGTCCATGCGCTTCTGTTCGCGTGTGTCGACGCACGTGCATTCCCAATCCCGGACTTCGCCCGCGAAGCGCACGGTCCAGTCGGAGGTCTGTTCGAACGCCTTGATGGGCGCGATGCCGGATCGCCCGGCCTTCATCGATTCCCACATCGCCTTCGCGGTGTGTCCGATGTCAGAAACCGCGCCAAGGCCAGTGACCACCACGCGGCGGAGGTGCAGAGTCCTCATGAGCGACGTGCCAGCGACACCGTCCACCTCGGTCTCGCCCGCGCAGTGCGAGGCAAGCACGAATCGGACGGCGCGATCTGGCTGCCTTTAGCTGGCGGCCTTGTTCAGGTTGGCCTTGATGAAATCGATCGCTTGGCCGACGGTGTGGATCTTCTCGGCTTGGTCGTCGGGGATCGAAGTGTCGAACTCGTCCTCGAACTCCATCACCAGCTCGACCGTGTCGAGGCTGTCGGCGTTGAGGTCGTTGGTGAAGCTCGTTTCGCGAGTGATCTCGCCACGGTCGACTCCCATCTGCTCGGCGACGATGTCGATCACCTTGGCTTCGATCTCAGCTTCGGTCACGGCTAGCTCTCCAGAGTCGTTGTGGCCCTTCCGACGCAGCGGGGCAGGGGCCTCGAAAAGGGGGGATCACACGTATGACCCAGTTCGGGATCACGTTGAGGGTCACGTCGGGGACACGGGGGGTCCCCGCAGGACTCGCACGGAGGGATTTGAACGACCACCGCCGTCGAGGAAAGGCCTCCTCGACCGCACCGAGCGCCCGAGCGAAATGCCACAGGCGAAAGAATATAGCGGAACGCAAGACCGCCGCAACACCGGGCGTGCTCCCCGTCGCCAGCGTCACATGGAGAGGCCGCCGTCCACGGTCACCACCTGCCCGGTGAGGTAGCCCGCGCCGTCGCTGGTCATGTAACTCACGGCTTCGGCGATGTCCGCGCCTTGGCCGACGCGACGTGCGGGGATTCGGGGGATGATCTGCTCATTGATGACCGCGGCCAGTCCGGCGGTCATGTCGGTTTCGATGAACCCCGGTGCGACGACGTTCGCGGTGATGCCCTTCGCGCCCAACTCCTTGGCGATCGACTTGGTCATGCCGATCAGGCCGGCTTTCGCCGCCGCGTAGTTGGCCTGTCCCGCGTTGCCGGTGATGCCCGAAACGCTGCCCACGTTCACGATGCGGCCGAACTTCTGCCGCATCATCGGACGCGCCGCGGCTCGGCAGGCGACGAAAACTGACCGCAGATTGACGTTGATGACCGCGTCAAAGTCCTCGTCGGACATCCGCAAGAGCAGGCCGTCGCGGGTGATTCCCGCGTTGTTCACGAGGATGTCGAGGCGACCGTGCGTCTCGGCCACTTGTTCGACCAGCGCTGTCAGCGCCGCCGAGTTGCCGACGTCGCACGCGTGCGTTTCGGCGGATCCGCCGGAGGCCTCGATCGCGGTCTTCACCGGCGCGAGCGCGTCCAGCGTGCGCGCGACCGCGACGACGTGACGGCCGTCCTTCGCCAACCGCTCGGCGATGGCGCGGCCGATTCCTCGACTTGCTCCCGTGACGATGGCGACGCGTCGTTCCGTAGGCATGATCGTTTCGCTTCAACCCAAAAAGAAACCCGCCCGAGCCGATGCTCGGGCGGGCGGAGTGTACCGATGACCGCCGCTCGCTCGTGGCGTGCGACGTGACCAACGAGGGTCAGTTGCTGCCGAAGCCGGGGCGCGGCGCCTTGATCGGGGGTCCCGGCGGACGCTTGCTCGGGGAGGGGCCGGACGGCGCGCCGGCGGGCGCCGGAGCCGACGGCCCGGACGGCGCCGAACTCGTCTCCTGCGAGTCGCTGTTGTCGTTCACCACCAGGCTCGACTGCGGCACATGCGGGTTTTCGTCAGGCTTGTTCGCGAGTTCTTCGTCCTTCTGCAGGAGTTCAAACCACGCGGTGACCCAGTCCTCTCCGGAGAGCTGGTTCATGATGCCCGGCGGAGTCGCGACCGCTTCGAACTCCGCGCCGGTCGGCTGCACGCGATACGACCAGAGCTGTGGTTCGAAGTTGTCGCCGACTTGATAGACCGCGAGCACGCACGGCTTCGCGGCGGTGCCGCCCGAGGCCGGCGACTTGCCGGTGCGGATGTCGATGCGAGTGATCTTCTTCGTCGTGGCGTCCCATGCGCCGCTCTTCACGAGATTGTCGAGCTCGTACTGGTCGGTCGCCGAGAGCATCGGCTGCAACCGCGAGCTGTCGCCACGGGCGAAGGCGTCGAAGAAGTTCAGGATCGCGGTGCGCTCCGCGTCGTTGATCGTGACGGGCGCCCGCTCTTCCGGCCAACGGATACGCGTATCGCTGCCGAGCTTCGCCATCAGCTCGCTGATCGAAGTCACCTTCGGCGGTTCGACCACCGGCTTGGCCGCGACTGGCGGCGGCGGCGGCGGTGGCGGCGGCTCTTCGCCGCAGCCGGTCAATGACGAGGCGAGCAGCGTCGCTGCGGCGGCGCCACACCCGAAGGTCACGCCCGCGCGGACTGCATCGCGCCATCCCGCGCGACTGCCGTCACGCCCCAACAGTTGGTTCGTTCGCTTGATCATGCGTCATCACCTCGCAGGCGCGGTCGATGCGCCTCATGAGACCCTTGAGCACGCTGCCCGGGGCCATCTCCCAGAATTTGACACCGGTCGCCAGCGGATTCGTTCGCGACGCGAGCGTCGCCAGCAAATCCGTGCACGACTGACTCCATCGTACCGGGCTCACCAGTTGGTCGACCAAAAGTTTCCGGATCATCCCGGCATTTCCTTCCGCCGAACCCGTTCGCGCGTGCGGTCGAGCGGTGACGTTCGACCAGACGTCGGCTGCGAGCGGCCGGAACTCGACGTGCGCGAGGGCCTTGGCCAAGCCCTCCGCGGCAGGGGCCATGAGCGGACTGTGGAACGCGCCGGCCACCTGCAACTGCGTGGCCCGCATGCCTAGCTCGGATGCGACTTCGATGGCTCGCTGGCACGCGGCCAGATGACCCGAGAGGACGATCTGTCCAGGAGCATTGAAATTGGCGGGGACGAGAACTTCCGTGCCGCCAAGCGCCGCGACGGTTCGATCGCAGACCGCTTGGGCCTGCGCCTCGTCGGCCCCGATCAGCGCGACCATCGAGCCCTTCGACGACTCCGCGGCCTGCTGCATCAACTTGCCGCGGAGCGCCACGAGCCGCAGGCCGTCCTCGAAGCTGAGTCCGCCCGCGAGATGCAGCGCGGTGTATTCACCGAGCGACAGGCCTGCCGCCGCTTCGACGTGGACCTCGCCGCGCTTCTGCTGCAACGCGCGAAAACACGCGACCCCGCAGGTGTACAGCGCTGGTTGGCTGACGTCCGTTCGGTTGAGGACCTCGGCCGGGCCTTCGGCGCACAGCCGACTCAGCGGAGCGCCCCCGGGAAGGCTGTCGCCGAGAACTCGATCCGCATCGGCAAAGGTCTGTGCGGCGGCGGAAGCGACGTTGCGCCACGACGTCCCCATGCCGATCGTCTGGGCACCTTGGCCGGGACAGAGGAGCACGCAGTTCATGATGTGAAGTCCGCCTGTGGTCAGAGTTGCCAGACGCTGGCGGCCCAGGTCATGCCGCCGCCAAACGCCACCAGAATGACCGGCTTCTTGCAGGGAACGACGCCGGTTCGCCAGAGTTGGTCGAGGCAGAGCCCGACCGAGCCGGCGGAGCTATTCCCGAAGCGATCGATGTTCACGTAGACCTGTTCGGGCTTGAAGCCGATCTTCTCGCGCGCCGCTTCGATGATGCGGATGTTCGACTGATGGCAGATCACTTGTCCGATGTCGTCGACGGCGAGTCCGGTGGCGCGCATCGCGTCTTCGATCAGCTCGCGGAACTTGGTCACCGCGAACTTGAAGACTTCGCGGCCGTCCATGCGCAGGTTGCCCAGTCGAATTGTCGTCTCGGGCGCGTCGGCGGGGACGTCCTTCTGGTATCGCGGGATGTACAGCGATCTCCAGTCTCTGCCGTCGGCGCCGAGGTGCTGATAGAGGCAGCCGATCTTCGGATCATCGTCGCGACGAAGGACGGCGGCGCCGGCGGCGTCGCCGAACAGGATCGACGTGCCCCGCTCGCAGTAGTCGATCACCGACGACATCACGTCGCAGCCGACGACTCCGACGGTGCGGAAGCGGCCTGAGCGAACGAGGCTCTCGGCGACGTTGATCGCGTAGACGAAGCCACAGCACGCCGCGACGAGGTCAAACGCCGGCGCCGGCGTCGCACCGATTGCCGCAGCCACGCGGCACGCGTTCGACGGGCAGGTCATCTCCTGCGTGCACGTAGCGCTGATCACGAGGTCGAGTTCGGTCGGCGCGATGCCCGCGGCTTCGACGGCCCTCGCGAGCGCGTCGCGCGAGAGCGTGAAGTTGCCCTCCTTCGTGGGATCGCAGACGCGCCGCTCGCGCACGCCGGTGCGCTGGACGATCCACTCGTCGGTGGTGTCCATGATCCGCTCGAAGTCGGCGTTCGAGAGCACTTGCGAAGGCACCGCGCTCCCGGTTCCCAGGAAGCGCACGCCGAAACCCCCGGGCGCGGGCGGTGTTCGAGCGTCGAGACCGCGGCTCCCGCTCATTCGGGCAGCGGTCCCATCGCCGCGAGGCGCTGCACGATCGCCTCATTCACCTTGCTCAGGACGAGCTGGCGTCCGCGGAGCACGGCGTTCTTCATGGTGCGGGCGACGCTGGAGCCGTGCGAGATGAGGCAGACGCCGTTCACGCCGAGGAGCGGCGCGCCGCCGTATTCGTGATAGTCGTGCTTCGCGTAGATGCTCTTCACGACGGGCTCGAGCCGCACCGCGAGCTCGGGGTCCATCTCGAACACCTCGCGGGCCAGGGCCTTGAAGATGCCGGCGCTCAAGCCCTCGGCGAGTTTCAGCATCACGTTGCCCAGCACGCCGTCGGTGATGACCACGTCGGCCTCGCCGTCAAACACGCCGCGACCTTCGACGAAGCCGATGAAGTGCACGCCTTCGGCACGCCGCAGGAGATCGCGGGCTTCGCGCATCTCGGCGGTGCCCTTCTGTTCCTCGCCGCCGACGTTCATGATCGCGACGCGCGGATTCGGCACGCCGAGGATCGTGCGGGAGTAGACGTCGCCCATCACGCCGTACTGCGCGAGGTGATGCGGCTTCGGTTCGATGTTCGCGCCGACGTCGATGAGCACGATCGGTCCGCTGAAGGTCGGCACCGTCACCGCGATGCCGGGACGGGCCACGTTCGGGAGCCGGCGCATGAACATCGACGACGCGGCGACGCACGCACCGGTGTTGCCGGCGGAGATCCACGCATCGAGATGCGTCGCTGGCGGCTCCTTCGGGCCGGCCATGCGGGCGCACACGTTGATCGACGAATCGCGCTTTTGCCGCACGGCATCGACCGGCGGATCGTCCATCGCGATCCACTCGCTCGTGTGCACGACCTCGACCCGCGGATCGCGCACGCCGCGCTCGCGCAGCATGTCGCTGATGATCGCGCTGTCACCGACTAGGACGAGCTGGTCGGTCGCAGGGAGGAGCGGGAGCGCCGCCAGAGACCCTTTCAGGATCTCGTCCGGCGCGTTGTCGCCACCCATCACGTCCATGCCAATGCGCATGGAAAGTAGGCCCTCAGGATCGAGTGAGCGAACGGCGCGTCGACCGGTCGAACTGCGGCGGACCGTCGCCGTCGCGAGGTTGCGTTACGAGCCAGACGGCTTCTGAACCTTCAACTGCAGTCCCGGGCGAACGTAGCCGCAGGAGCTGCACGCCGTGTGGGGGCGCTTGGCCGCACCACAATTGGGGCAGAGCGTCGTATGCTCGGCCTTCAACGCCTGATGGGCACGACGACGACGGGTCCGACCGGGTGATTGACGAAATGCTGGAACCATGACTTGGGCCTCGTTCCTCGTCCGCTTCTGGAAGGGAAGCCCGAGGGGCACCCGGGCGAGAATCGGGGAGTCTACGGTCCGACGGCGATTCGGTAAAGCGGTCGGAGCGGGCGCGTCGACCTTCGCCGTCGAGACAGTCGAGGTCGAGGAGCCGGGAGTCGAGAGTCGGGAGTCGAGAAGACGAATGAGCGATCCCAAAGTCCACGCGGTCGAGCTCTACACCGATGGAGCGTGTTCGGGAAACCCCGGCCCCGGCGGCTGGGCGTACATCCTTCGCCACCCCGAGTCGGGCACCGAGCGTGTGGGCTCCGGCGGCGAGGCGCGGACCACCAACAATCGCATGGAGCTTCTCTCGGTGATCGAAGGACTCCGTGCGATTCGCTCGCCCGCGCAGGTGCGGCTCGTGTCCGACAGCGAGTACGTCGTCCGCGGGCTGAACGAGTGGCTGGACGGCTGGAAGAAGCGGGGATGGCGGAAGGCCGACAAGTCCCCGGTCTTGAATCGCGAGTTGTGGGAAGCACTCGACGAACTGCGGCTGAAGCACCGCGTCGAGGCGCATTGGATCCGCGGCCACCGAGGCCATGAGTTCAACGAGCGCTGCGATCGGATGGCGGTCGGCGAGATCAAGCGCATGACCGAGGCCGGCCAGTTATAGGCCGCCCGAGCGTGAAGCGCGTTCGCGCACGTGGACGGCTCGCGCATCGACTCGTCTCTTGCGGCCCTTCGCACCGCTCCGTACATTGCCCCGTTCCCTTTCAAGCGAACCAATCTTCCGATGCCCACGATCAACCAGCTCGTTCGAAATCCCCGCGTCGTCCAAGCCTCGAAGTCGAAGGTGAAGGACCTCACGGCGTGTCCGCAGAAGCGCGGCGTGTGTCTCCAGGTGCGCACCGTTACCCCGAAGAAGCCCAACTCGGCGCTCCGCAAGGTGGCGCGTGTGCGTCTCTCGAACGGCAAGGAAGTCACCGCGTACATCGGCGGCGAAGGCCACAACCTGCAGGAGCACTCGATCGTGCTCGTGCGCGGCGGCCGCGTGCGCGACCTTCCGGGCGTGCGCTACCACGTCGTGCGTGGCGCGCTCGACTGCCTCGGCGTTGAGGGCCGCAAGAAGGGTCGCTCGCTGTACGGCGTCAAGAAGAAGGCCGCCGCTGGCGCCAAGGGCGGCGCGAAGCCTGCAGCCGGCGCGGCGAAGAAGTAAGCCGCGATCGTTCATGAATCAGTCGCCTCGCCGACGTTCGACGAGGCATTTCCACACGAGAAGTCGAAGGCAGTAATCGCGGCGCGTCCGACCGGGAATGAAGTGGGCGACCACGCTCCCCGCCGCGGTGAAACTCGACAGAAGCGCGACGCTCGCACGTCGCGCTTCGTCTCAGCCCCAGGAGTCGACCATGGCCGGTACGTTCACGAAGTCCGAAGAGCAGTTGAAGCCCGATCCGCGGTTTCAGGACCGCATCCTCTCGAAGTTCATCAACTGCGTGATGCGTGGCGGCGAGAAGGCCACCGCGATGCGCGTCGTCTACGGCGCGCTGGACCGCCTTCAGACCAAGCTCGAGAAGGAGAAGCTCGAGGCGCTGCCGAAGACCTCGATCGAGATCTTCCACAAGGCGCTCGAGAACGTGCGCCCGATGGTGGAAGTGCGCTCGAAGCGCGTCGGTGGCGCGAACTACCAGGTGCCGATGCAGTTGAACCGGCGCCGTCAGCAGTCGCTGGCGTTCCGCTGGATCATCGAAGCGGCGCGCGAGGAGAAGGGCCGTCCGATGGCCGAGCGTCTCGCGAAGGAACTCTGGGACGCGGCCCGCAACGAAGGCAAGGCCGTGACCACGAAGGAGAACACGCACCGCATGGCCGACGCCAACAAGGCGTTCGCACACTTTGCTTGGTGATTTCTTCGCGGGTGATTCCTTCGCACGATTGAAGAACTCCAACGAGGCGAGCCGCAGGGCTCGCCTCGTTGTGTTTTTGCGCCCGCCACGCGCCACAATGGACAACATGTCCGACGCGACCTCACGCTACCGGAGACAGGCCGCGCTGCCGATCCTGGGTGAGGAAGGTCAGCGGCGCATCCAGGCGGGGCACGTGCTCGTCGTGGGCTGCGGGGCCCTCGGCAGCGTCGCCGTCGAACTGCTCGCGCGCGCCGGCGTCGGCACGCTCACCGTCGTCGATCGTGACGTCGTCGAGTGGACCAACCTTCAGCGTCAGTTGCTCTTCGACGAGGACGACGCGCGGCGTGCGACGCCGAAGGCCGAAGCCGCGAAGGCCCGCGTCGCCCGCATCAACGCCGACGTCCGCGTTCGTGCGTTCTGGGATGACCTCGGCCCGCGCAACGCGGTCCGCTACGCCGAGGGCGTCGACGTGATCGTCGACGGACTCGACAACATCGAGTCGCGCTACTTGCTCAACGATCTCGCGGTCTCGACCGGCACGACCTACGTCTACGGCGCCGCGGTGGGGACAGTTGGCATGTGCGCGGTCGTGCGTCCCGGCGCGACGCCGTGCCTGCGCTGCATGTTCCCCGAGCCGCCGCACCCGGGGAGCGTCGCCACGTGCGACACCGTCGGCGTGTTAGGCACGGCGACGGCGATCGTCGCGAGCCTTGAAGTCACGCAGGCGATCAAGATCCTCGCCGGCGCCGCCGACTCGTGCGAACGGCGCCTCGTCTCGCTCGACGTCTGGAGCGGCGAGTACCGCGCGATCGATCGCGGCGAAGCGCCCGATCCCCAGTGTCCGTGCTGCGGTCGACGGAACTTCGAGTTCCTCAACGGCGAGCGCATCCCGCAGGTGACGACGCTGTGCGGCGCGAACGCGGTGCAGATCGCGCCGCGTCGGTCCGCGACCTGCGACCTCGATGCGATCGCGGCTCGCCTTGAGGGCCACGCGACGATCGAGCGGCGCGACGGCGCCATCCGGGCCGCGATGCGCGACGACGCGGTCGAACTCACGGTGTTCGTCGACGGTCGAGTCGTCGTGCGCGGGACGACCGAGCCCGATCGCGCGCGTGCCCTCGTCGCCCGATACGTCGGCACCTGAGCCGCCGCGCGATGGTCGGGGACGATTTCGCCGGGGGCGGCTCTTTTTTCAGCTTCGGCCGGAACTGGGTGCCGCGGAGCGGGGTAGCATCGACGCCGCCATCGACGCGGGCACGCAGCGTCGAGCGCGCGAAACGAGGAACCACCATGTCCGCGACCGCTGTAGCCACTTCGTTCGCCTCGATGATCAAGCCGCCGGCCGAGCTGGGGCTGGCGTACGCCGAAGCACTGCTCAAGAACATCCCCGACGAGACCTTCGCGCACATGCCGTCGAGGGGACCGGGCAAGGACGTCAACAGTCCGGCCTTCAACATCGGGCACCTCGCGACCTATCCCGATGCCCGCATCTTCGGGCTCCTCGGGCGCGACGATCTCGTCAAGCCGCTGCCGTTCTCGATCGACCTCTTCAAGGCCGGTGCGCAGTGCGTCGACGAGCCCGGGAAGTACCCGTCGAAGCAGGTGATCGTGTCGACGTTCTTCGATCGCTATCGCGCCGCGATCGACGCGCTCGCGTCGGTGCCGGACGAGCGCTTCGCGATGCAAAACCCGACGGAGGGCCGGATGCGCGAGCTCTTCCCGACGCTCGGCGCCGCGATCACGTTCCTGCTCGTCGGACACCCGCAGTCGCATCTCGGACAAGTGTCGGTGTGGCGTCGTCTCATGGGCCTTGGCTCCGCATTCTGAACCGGTGCCGCGCGAGCGGCGCCGAGGAGCAAGTGGAGGAAACATGCGCATTGCGCACTTGGTCGCCGTGTTGGTCGCCGTGTTGGTCGCAACGGTGTTCTTCTGTTCGGCGCCGGCAAGGGCGCAGGGCACCTCGGGCCAGGTTCCCGAGCCCATCTCCACGAGCGACCTTCAGACGTTGATGCGCCGCTACGTGAGGCCCACGCCGGCGCAGTGGGACGCGATCGAGAGCCTTCACGACGACTACCGCGACGCGTTTCGTCAGCTTCGCGAGGGCGAGATCGAGAAGTTCCTCGCCGACATGCGCGCGCTCCAGAGCACGGGCATGCCGAAGCGCGAGGTCGTCGAGGACTACCTGCGCAAGTACGACCGGCTGCGGCATCGCATCGAGGAGCTCGACGGCACGCTGCTCGACGGCGTCGCCACGATCGTCGGAGACGAGAAGAAGGCCGGCGTCGCGCGGGCCCGCGACGCGCGAGCACGCACGCGCGAGTTGACCGGCGGAATCGCGGCGGGCTTCGGAGGCGGCGTGCTCGATCTGTCCGACCTCGCCTTCGACGTCTTCGAGAATCCGGCCGATCTCGCGCCGATCGACTCGGCGCTCGCGAGCTACGAGCAGCGCCTGACTGTGCTCGCCCGCGCGACCGGTGAAGACTCGCGGCGGATGCTGCTCGACCTCTTCAAGGAACTCGAGAAGCTCGGTCTCGGCGACGTGCAGCAGGACCAGCTCGCGGGCGATCCGGAGCGCATGCAGCAGGTGATGGAGGCGATGCAGTCGGCGTGGAAGACCGTCGGCGCGAAGGTGCAGAAGGACGCCGCCGAGATGCGCGAGCTCAACGCGAAGACCTTCCGCGGCTTCTCGGGGCAGCTTCAGGGCGACTCCGCGCGGCGCTTCCGACTCGGGTACATCGGTCGCGCCTACGCCGAGGTCGGCATGACGGCGGCGCAGCCCGAGCGGTTGTTCCGGGCCGCGATGCGGATGTCGAAACTCGATCCCGACGTGAAGACGCGGGTGAAGGCCGAGTACGAGTCGTGGGTCAAGGCCGACGACGCGCTGGTCGATCAGGCGGTGAAGCTCTCCGACGAGTTCGCGAAGTCGCACGGTCCGATGGACTTCGATCCGACGACGTGGCAGGCCCACAACGAGAAGCTGCAAGAGGTGCGTACGAAGCGGGAGGAACTCGCGCAGAAGGCGGGCGAGTCGCTGCGCTCGATCCTCGGCGACGAGCGGTTCGAGCGATTGTCGAATCGGGCGATGGCTGCGGCGAAGCCGAACGTGTTTGACGAAACCGGCGACCCGGACGGCGAGCAGCCCGGCATCGGAACCCATGCGTCGCCAGACGAGGAGATGGTGGCGCGCGAGCTCGGCGACGGCGAATCGCCGATCGGCGTCCCCGGCGTGCAATCGATCGCCGCTGCGCTCAAGCTCACCGAAGCCGACAAGCCGACGCTCGAGACGCTTCACTCCGACTACCTCAAGAAGTGGGACGACGCGATCAAGCCGATCGAGGCCGAGATGCGAAAGGCCCAGAGCGAGACCTGGGTCGTCGACGAGTCCCAGCAGAGCGGGCGGTTCGACATCGCGAAGCAGAACGAGTATTTCAGCAAGCGCAAGGCGTTGATCGAAAAGGCCGGCGCGCTCGATGACGAGTTCTTCGATGACGTCGTGAAGGCGCTCGGCGACAGTCACGCGGAGGCGATTCGCCTCGCTCGACTCGAGCGCATCTCGGAGCGCTTCGGCCAGCCCGGCGGCGGCGGTTGGTCGATGCGCATGTTCGGCGACCTCGACGCCGAGACGGTGAACCTCGCGAAGCTCCTCGCGACCTCGTCGCTCCCGGAGGCGGAGCGTGCGAAGGCAAGCGCCGCGCTCGCCGCCCGCGCCGACACCCTCGCGAAGGAGATTGCTGCGGCGTATCTCGCGGCGATCCAGGCGCAGAACGACCTGCAGGTGCTCAGCGCGAGCTTCAGCGAGCGATGGACCAGCGCCAACGAGAGCGACGCCGCAGCGGCCAGCGCCGCGCAGTTGAAGTTCAGCACGGACATGATGCGACTTCAGACCAAGCTCAGCGACGCGAGCAGCGCTCGGGGGAAGGCGTCAACCGAAGCGTTTGCCGCGGTGCTCGAATCGATCTCCGAGTCGGAGCGGCCGGCGCTGCAGCTCGAGTTCGATCGCGCCGCGTTCCCGAGCATCTTCCGCGATCCGCGTTCCGCGCTGCCCTTCCTCGAGCAGGCCGCCGCGATGCGCGACCTCACGGACGAACAGCGCACGCACCTCCGGGCGCTGACTTCGTCGTACCGCGCGGAGTATCTCGAAGCGTGCCGCAAGATGATCCCGCCGAAGACGACGCCGGACCCGAACGCGAAGCCCGAGCAGTCGTTCATGGTGGCGATGGAGCAAAACAACGCTCGCGCGAAGGTGCAGTTCGATCGCGACGAGCGCAGCGCCCGCGCCGTCAGTCAGCTTCGCCGCATCCTCACCGAGGAGCAGCAGAAGCGCATTCCGGCGCTCGCTGAGTACGAGAAGGCCGCCCGAGACGGCGCCGAGTTGCCGCTCGTCGTCGACTGACCTCGTCATGCGCTCGATCGGCACGCTGCTCGTCCTGTTGACTCTCGCGCTCGTGGCCGATCACGCGCGGGCGCAGCTCGTCTCGTCGCCGAGCGCGATCGGCTATCGGGAGTTCATCGGCGCGATCCGCGAGCGCGGCGGTGGCGTGCCGCTGGAGGCGTGGCCGAGCATTCGGGCTGAATACCAGCGATACCTCGAAGGTTGCGAGGCGCTGCGATTCGGCGCCGACGCCGCGGCGTTCCACGATCTGCGGGCGCGCGGGGCACCGCCTCCCGACGTCGACGTGCGGACCGTCTTTCGCGACGACGTCCGTCGCATTCGTCCGCAGCGCACGCTCGACGAGGCGCTCGTGGAGGCGGCCATCGCCTCGCTGCCGAGCGACTCGCCGCGCGGCCCGATCCTGCGTACGTGGTGCGAGCGGCGGTGGCTGCTCGAGATCGCGTCGGAGAACGACCACTCGACGAGCCGGTATCTGCCCGGAGCGCTCCGCCGGGTCCGGCTGTCCGAGCCCGACGCCGCAACGGTCCGCGCCGCGATGGATGATCTCGAGCAGCGCCTGGTCGGCGTCGAGCGGCGCCGCTTCGAAGCGATACCACGCTCGTGGCACGCGTATGTCGAGGCGAAGCGGACGATGATGCCGCGGCCGCGAGGAGATGCTGATCCGTCCGCCCTCGAGGCGTGGGCTGCTGCTCGTCGCGCCGCGACGCGCCCGGCATGGCGCGACCTCCGCGAGGCCGAGCGCGACATCGACCGAATGGTGGACAACGCGGTGACCGATCTTCTGCCCAGGCTCTCGATCCAAGGGCGGCGGATGGTCGCCGCCGCGGTGCTGCGCACGTGCTTCAGCAACATCGGGTACGGCGATCCGGCTGGGCCGGTCGCGGATGTGCATCGGTGGATGCGGCGGATCGCCGCTCAATCCGATCGGAGCGCGGAAGCGCAGTCGATGATCGACGGCTGGCGCGACGAGGACGATCGCCTTGTCGCCGAGTATCTCACGTACGCACGGCAGTTGGGCGAGGCGCGTCTCGACGACGCGCTCGATCCGCTGCCCGACGGCCGCGAGCGAACGGAGCTCGTCGTCGCATCGCTCGAACGGATCGCGGGCGCTCGCTCGGAGCGAGCGCAGGCGCTCCGATCGCGATTCTCTTCGACGTTCGGCGTCGGCGATTCCGCCACCGACGACGATTCGACCGAGCCGCCGACGTCGGCGGGCAACGACCCGGCGCTCGCCGACCTTGTCGAGGAAGAGTCCGAGTCCGGCGAGCAGATCATGGAGCTCTCCGATGCCGGGGCGAACGTCTTCGGCGACACGATGTGGGTCGACGCGCCACCGCGTTACGAAACGCTCGCCGCGATGCTCGACCGATTCCAGTGCGATCCGCTGCGACGGGCCGCGATGACCGACGTGCACACCGACTTGGTCGAGGCGTGGGCGAACAAGGTGATTCCGCTGATGACCGCGACCGGCAGCGTGAACATGCTGCTGCCCAACGGCGAGTACGACCCGCAGGGCCCGCAGCGACTGGTCGAGAGAGCGCAGGCCGCGCGAACGACGGCGGGGGAGCTCGAACGATCTTTCTTCGACGGGCTCGCGGCTCTCGCGATCGGCGACGAGTCGGACGCCGTCGCGACGTGGCGCCTGGCCGAGATCATCGGGTCACCCCACTGGGCGATGACGTACCGCCTGCACCTGCCCATGCCGGCGGGCGCGTTCAGCGCCGCGCGACGACATTCGAACATCGCGCTGGCGATCCGCGTGACCCCGCTCGGCGACGACGCTCGCCGCGCGGCGGAACACGTGATCGCGCAGGAAGGATCGGCGCTCGAGGCGGCGCATCGCGCTCTCGACGAAGCGGAGGTCGTCGCTTTCTTCGATGCGTCGCAGTCTCGCCTCCGATTCATGGCAGCGCAGCGCAACCGGGCGACGATGGCCGAGGCCGCGAAGCTCTACGAGCGCGAGCTGCAGGAGATCGGGAAGCGGGTCGATCGCGCCGCCGCGTCGCGCGCCGCCGCCGAAGAGGGCGTGCTCTCGTCGCTCGCATCGGCGATCGACGCCGAGTCGTTCGGGCGCGTGCGACGAACGGGACTTCGCCTCATGTACCCGGGACTCGATGCCGATCGTCGCGGGATGTCGCAGCTCGCCGATCGCGCGCTTCGCATTCCGACGCTTGATCCGGTCCGAACAGCGGCGATCGCCGAGGCCGTCGAGTGGTGGAGCGACGAGTACGACGCGCTCACGGATCGCCTTGCGGAACTCGGCGTCGAGCCGCAGCCCGACGCGAGCGGCAGGATTCCGACGCAAGTCGAGCACGAGCAGCGCACGTCGTGGCTGCGCTTCCGGCGCGATCAGGCCGGCCTGATGATGTCCCACGCGATCGCTTGTGCGCTCACCGAGGCCGAGCGGCGCGAGTGCCAGCACCTGCCGAACCCGTGAGCACGAATCGTCCGACGAGTCGCCGCACGCGGACGTCGACGCGATCGAGTCCGGCGGATCGGGCCAGCGTGCGAGCTTCGACGACGGTGAACCCCTTCGCGACCGACAGGCGCGCGTCGTCGCGCACGATGGGCGACGCTCCGAGGGTGAGGATCGCGATGCCCGCGCGGCTCAGCGGCGACCGCAGCAAGTCGTTCCACACGATCGCTCGCCGCGCGCAGCGCCCCATCGCGGCGAGCACGCGGACGACGTCCTCGTCGACGAGGTGGTGCAGGAACATGCCGGCGTGGACGTAGTCGAACGATGCGTCGGCGAATCGATCGAGCGCAAGCGCGTCGCCCTCTTCCACGCGCACACGCGGATGATCGTCCACCGCGCCGCGCGCGACCGCGAGGCACGCCGGATGGCGATCGATCGCCACACACTCGACGGAAAGCCCGCGGCGCACGGCCCACGCGTCAATCGCCAGGGGGATGTCCGCGGCGCCGGTGCCGACATCGAGCCAGCGCATCGGGCGATCGCGAGGCCACGTCGCAAGGTCGCGCTCGAATACCGCTCGCAGCCCTGCGATGCCGCCCAACCGCCGGTTCACGATTCGGATGAAGCGGAACGACTCGTCGATCTCGCGCGGATCGACGTCGTCGGCGTCCATGCGCTCCGGGGTAGCGGGCCGCGTCATCACCGAGGACGATACCGGCGATGCACACTGCACTCGCGATTCTCGTGACGGTCGCCGCCGCGCAACAGGCCACCGCGCCGCGGCCGCCCCAACAACCGCAGCAGCAGGTGTCCATCGACCAGTGGCCGTGGCCGATGAAGATGGGTGCTCGCGCGCTCTCGCGCGACATTGCGCGACCGATCGCGCCGCAGGTCGTGCTCGTGCCCGACGCCGCCACGTACCTCGACGAAATCGGCAAGTGGTCGCCCGAGGCCCGCTGGCCGGTGCTCTTCGACGAGGATCAATTCGCGCCGATGTTCGTGCGGGCGTTCAAGCCGACGCGCGTCGTGCGTCGAGCGTCGGTCGGCGCGCCGCCCGCGTCCAAGGCCCAACTCGAAGCCGCCATTCGCTCGCTTGCGTCGAAGGCGGTGCTTCCGAAGGATCCATCGCCGTGCGTGGCGGTGACGTCGGCGGACGATCCCGCGTGGACCGCCGCGGCCGCGCTGGCCGCCGGTCGCGGCATGGACGTCGTGTTCGTCGACGGCGACTTCGGTCGTCCGAACGACGTGCTTGGCGCGGACGGGTTCGCCGCGCTCGACGGCGCGATCAAGGCGAAGCTCGACGCGCTCCATCGTCCGTGGCGCGATCTCGGAGACGACATCGACGCGATCGCTCTATGCCGCGCCGTCGCGGCGAAGGCGCAGCCGAATCTCGAGCCGAGCGCGCGGCCGCCGGTGCCGCCGAACGCGATGATCAAGCTTGACGATCCCGTCGCGGTGACCGACGCGCTCGCGCGAAAGCCGGACGGCGCACGCAGCGCGATCGTCGGCTGGATCTTCGGCGACGAGGCTCGTTCCGCGTACATGGCGATGAGCTCGATGTTCCTGCCGCGAAAGGAAGTGCTGTTCCACTCCGGCTACGCGAACACGCAGCCGTGGTCGCTGTTCGATCCCGCGATCGCGATCGAGCCGCTCAAGAAGGAAGGGTTCGAGACGACCTCGATCGTCGGGCCGCAGGCCGGCCTTTCGAACTGGCTGAAGCTCCTGATGGGCGGCCTGTCGTGCGACGTCTTCTTCATGAATTCGTCGGGCGAACCGGACATCATCACGCTCTTCAACGACGAGAAGGCGCGAGCCCAGGACGTGCCGTTCTTCACCAAACCGACCGCGCTCCATCTCATTCACTCCTGGTCGCTCACTCGACCCGACGACCACGCGACGGTCGGCGGCCGAATGCTCGATCACGGCGTGTATGCGTACTACGGCTCGGTGCAGGAGCCGTTGCTCGCGGCCTTCCTGCCGCCGGGCACCGTCGTTCAGCGCTCGCTCGCGCTCGCGCCGTTCCTCGTCTCGGCGCGCATGCTCGACGGACCGCTCGACAAGGTGTGGCGCTGCACCGTGATCGGCGATCCGTTGTGCATGCTCGTGCCTGCACAGAAGGCGTCGCCGCCGGCCGCGCCGCTGCCCGAGATCGACGGCACGATCGTGAGCGACGACGCGCGGGCGAAGCTCCGCGCGTTCGCCGACAAGGGCAACCCCGCCGACGCCGCGAGCGCGATGCGGTCGCTGGTGATGATCGGCGACGACAAGATTGCGAAGGACCTCTGGCCGATCGCGAAGGCTCGAGGCGCAGCGGCGGCGGTGGCCGAGCCGGCGCTCGGCCCGCTCTTCCGCCAGCGGATGTTCGACGAGTTCCTCGCTGCGTTCCAAGCGCTGCCGAAGCGAGACGAGCGGGCCATCGACATGTTGTGGCAACTCGCGACGCCTCGCATCATGAGCCTCGACGAGGATCGGCTGATGCTCCTGCGCAGCGTCGTGCGCGGCCCGGACACGAGCGTCGATCTCGGGCGATTGCTGCCCGGCTTCGATCGCGCGATGGGACGCGGCGCGAGCGACCGCATCGTGAACGAGGAAATCGACCGCGCGAAGGACCCGGCGGTGCGGGCCAAGCTCTCCGAGCTACTTCGCCGCTGAATCCGCCGGCGCGCTCGCGGGCGGCTTCGGCGCATCCGCGGATCGGCCCGAGCGCAGCTCGTGAAGCTTCGCCGCGGCTTCCGACTGTCGCTTCGCCGCGGCGGCTTCGTCGGTCGGCGCGAGCGCCGACTTGTCGGCGATGCGACCGTCGACCATAAGGTCCGCAAGCTTCATCGCCAAGGCGAGCGATCCGCGCAGCGTGGGGTGCAGATCGTCCGATTGGATGAGCTTGCCCTTGTCGTTCGCGAAGGTCACGCCGCACGCGACGATCGGCTGGTCGCCCTTCAACTCGTCGACGAGCTGTGCAAGCGGAAACACGATCGCATTGCCGCGCTTCGTGACCCACGCGCGGATTCGGTCGTTCGCCTGCTTCTGCGTATCGGGCTGCGGCAATTGCGTGCGCGAGATCATCTTGCCGACCGCGCGACTCATGTCGGGAATGTCGCCGACGACGATCGGCACCGACGGATCGAAGCGCTCAAGCTCGCGGAAGCCGAGTTCGAGCTTCTTCAGCCGGTCCAACTCGTGGCGCAGCGGACCGCCGTGTCCGTCGTCGTCGCCGTAGACGTACCAGAAGAGAAAGTCGATGCCGACGACGAGCGTGGGCTTCTTTTCGATTGCGCGATCGACGAGTGAGCGGCCCGTCGAGCCGGGGCTCATGAAGAAAAACGGCGAGCCGAGGTCGTAGGCCGCGATCGGCGACGACACCACCGCCGCAAACGACGCGGCGAACGGCACCGCCACCACCGACGGCGAGTGGTTCTCGACTTTCGCGACGACGCCGAAGCCGGCGGTCGCGCTCGCGCCGACAAACGCGACGGTCTCGAGCGCGGATTTGGCCGGCGAGCTCGCGCTCGGTTGGGTCGCGGTCGAAGGCGTGGACGCAGCGGTCGAAGGCGCGATCGACTTGACGGGCGGATCGGCGCAAAGAGCCGCGGCCAATGCAAAGGTGAGGAGTCGGATCACGCGATCAGGGTACCGACGTGAGGAAGGGGAGTGCTGCGGGGTGCCGCAAGATGCCGCGATGCTGGACGGTCGACCGAGTCCGCGCGACGGCGGAGGCGTGAATGCCTGTGCAGATCCGGCCGCCTCGATCTACGCCGCCGATGCACGAGATCACACACCGGTAGAGCGTGTTACGGACTTCCGCTCCGTCGCGCCGATCTACGGGCATGGCGCGGAAGCCGTATCCAAGCGACGTCTCCGATTTCACAGGACACACCTGATTTCACAGCGTGATTTCACAGCGTGATTTCACAGGACACACCTCGAAGGACGCCGAAGGATTCGAAGGACGCCGAAGGATTCACAGGACACACCCAGGATTCACAGGACACACCTCGGTTTCGCAGCGGACACACCTCGTTTCCCGCGCCAGAAAAATGTCGGCACTTTCGGGGGTCGCGCGGTTTCGCCCTGATGATCCGCACGACATGGCAATCCCACGCAAGCTCCTCTACGACGATTCCGCGCCCGTCGTCCTCCATTGCGTCTCCCGGCTCGTCCGACGCCTCTACCTCCTCGCGGACGAGTCGCTCCGGCGCATGCTCGTCGACCGACTCCGCTTCCTCGTCACGGTCTTCGCCATCGACGTCCTCGAGTGGGCCGTCCTCGAGAACCACTTCCACGTCGTCCTCGCCACGCACCCCGACCTCGTCGCCCTCTGGTCCGACCGCGAGATCGCCGAGCGATTTCGCGCCCTGTGTCCCGACCGGGCGTGGCGGCGTCGCGCGAACATCCCGCCCGGCGCGCCCCCGCAGCCGGAAGAGATCGAGGACGCCCTCGCGAGGCCGCAGCTCATCGCCCGCTGGCGCCGCCAGCTCGCGAGCCCGTCGACCTTCCACAAGTTCCTCAAGCAACGCATCGCACGGCTCATCAACGAGGCCGACGACGTCACCGGCCACTGCTGGGAAGGACGCTTCAAGTCGATCGTCGCCCTCGACGACGAGGCGGTCGTCGCCCACATGGTCTACGTCGCGCTCAACCCCGTCCGCGCGGGCATGGCGGAGGCGCTCGACGAGTACGAGTTCGCCTCGATCGGCGAGCGCGTCGAGGACCTCAAGCGCCGCATCCGGGCCGGCGAGTTCGCGGGCGAAGCCGAGGCGGCGCGGGAGAAGCTGCGGGCGATGCGGCTGGTGCCCGCGCTGCCGTGCAATCCCGGCTCCGAGGCGACGAAGATCGAGACGCTCGCGAACGGGCTGCCGAACCCGTGGTTCGGAGGCCGCGTCCCCTCGGTCGTCGAGGGGGCGAGCGTCGTGTCGTTCATCGCGCAGGTCGAGGCCGCGGGACGCATGCGGCGGCTGGACAAGCGAGGCTTCATTCCGGACTCGGCGGCGGGCGCGCTCGCGGAGCTCGACCGCGCGCTCGCCGCGGCCGGCTCGGCCGCGGGCGGCGTCCTGGCCCGGGCGCTCGAGATCGCCGGTTCGCTCGAGGAGGCGATGGCGCGCGGCGCGTGGGGCACGGTGAGCGGCGGCGCCGCGGCGCTCGCGCGGCACGCCAAGGCGATGAGCAGGCGATTCGTCCTGGCGATCGCCGGCCGGCGCGAGGACGGCTTCCGGCGTCGCGTGGCGGCGGCCAGCGACTAGCGACCGGCACGGCCGGCATCGACGGACCGGTCGGCGGAGTGCCCGGAGAGCACGAGGAGGTCATGCCGCGGCGCGGCTGCGCGATCCCCGCGTCGCGAGGGCGTGCGCGCCGCTGGCGATCGCCGTCGAGCCGCGATCGTGGGCGCGATCCCGGCTGCCCGAGCCCGCGCGAACCTGAAGAACACTTCGTTTTCGATGGACGCCGACGGTGGGAGGGGGCGACAATCGACGCTTGGCGTGCTCGAAGAGGTGTGTCCCGATTGTCCTTGTCCTGTCCTTGTCCAGTCCCGCCGCTACAACGGAGGCGCTGGCCGCCTCGCACATTGTCTGTCCATCGGGCTCTATCGGGCTCTGGCTCTGTCCATCGTGTCGCAGGCTCTGTCCAGCGCGTCCCACGCCGCTACAACGGTGGCGCTGGCCACCTCGGACATTGTCTGTCCATCGGGCTCGTTGTGTGTCCATCGGGCTCCCTGTCCATCGGGCTCCCTGGCTCTCAGGAGGAGATCTATGCATCGAACGAGATTCATCCTGCTGGTCGACGCCACTCTCATCGTGGGGGCAGGTGCGGCGAACGCCGTCGTACTTGACATCGACTCGCTGCCCTCGATGGTGAACATCCCCGGTTTCACGATTCCCGACTTCGCGAAGGTGTCTAATCAATTCGCGAGCCAAGGCGTGCTCATCTCAAGCGTCGACGGTTTCGCCGCACTCGTCGGAGGCGGCGGCGTCCCTTGGCTGCCGCCGCCTCAAGCGCTCAACGGATTGGGTGGCAGCACTGCGCTCGGCACGCTCGCCTACAACGTGCCCATCGACTTCACGTTCGTGAATCCAGCGAACCCGGCGCAGCCCGCCACCGTCGCGTCGTTCTCGCTCTACACCGACTACATCGGCGACGGCGGAACATGCTCGCTCGTGGCTTTCGATGCGAACGGTGCGATCGTCGATTCGGACATCAAACCCGAAGAAGCAGGAGTCCATGCGACCGGGACACCGTATGCCGTGCGCGGCGCGGGCATCGCGAAGGTGGAGTTCATCGGCGCGGGGACGCAGGCGATCAGCAACATCGAATTCGACCAGACGCCATCGTGTCCGGCTGATCTCACCGGCGATGGAGCTGTCGACGCGTCGGACCTCGGGATCCTCCTGGGCGCGTGGGGCACATCGGGTGGTTCGCCCAACGCTGACATCACGGGCGATGGAGTCGTGGATGCCGCAGACTTGGGAACGCTCTTGGGAGCGTGGGGGACGTGTGCTTGAGACGACAGCGCTCAGCGAGTGTCGCCGCCGCGCATGGGCGCATCACGAGACTGCGTGAAGCTCTCGGGGGAGAAGCGGAGCCGGCGAGCCTGCAATGAGGCGAGAGTTGACGCGGCCACGCTGGGCGAGCGTCGTCTCCGGCGCCTTCCCCTGCGGCGTTCGCGGGTGCCGGATTGCAATGCCCTTGAGGGCGACGACCCAACGAACGTGAGCGCGACCGGTAGGACCGCAGCGGCCTCGCCGCCGCGACGCGTGCTCCGTCTCGTGTGGTAGCGGAGGACGCGAACAGCATCATTCTCCACTATTCGTAGGCCAGCGATCCGTCGCCGCCAGCCGTGAGGCCGGTGAACGTGATGTCGAACCCGTCCAGCGTGCGCGTGTAGGGTTCGCGAATCGACGGCGCTACGACGAAGTTGCGTCCTTTGGGATAGAGCGAGCGGAACGCCGTCAGGTTTGAGCTATCGAATCGGCGTGGATCCCATTTGCACTCGATCGCGTCACACGCTCCGCGCTGTCGCGGAACGACGAAGTCGATCTCGCGTTCACTCTTGTCTCGCCAGTAGTGGATGGTGATCTCGGCGGGTTGCGCTACGAGATGCTCAAGGACGACGTTCTCCCACAGCCCGCCGAGATCCTCGGTTCGCAGGGCGTCCCAACCTCGCGCGTGACAGACGAAGCCCGTATCGAAGCCATAGACGCGCGGTTGGCGCACGAGTTCCTGGGTTCCGCCGCCGTGATAGGGTCGAACGATATGAACCGTGTGCGTCGCGGCGAACACGTCAACGTAGCTCGTGACCGTTGGCCGACTCAGGCGCGAGGCGTCCGCAAGATTGGAGACGTTGAGGAATCCGCCGTTCTGTCGAAGGAGCACCTCGAGGAGCAGGAGGAAGCCGCCGCGCTTGTCGACGCGAAAGAGCTCCTGCACGTCGCGCGAGAAGTACGAGTCGAGCCACTCCGCGAACGAGCTTGGATCAAGCCGTTCGGGAAGGAGATTCCCCGGGAGCCCGCCCCGAAGCAGGCGATGCCGCATGTCTTCGACGCCGAATGCCGACAACTCCGCGGCGAGGACTGGAACGAGATGAACCGCGCGTTTGCGTCCGGTGAGCGAGTCGCGGAACTTCGACGTGGCGGCCAGCGTCGATGATCCTGTGGCGACGACCCGCAATTGAGGGAACTCGTCAGCGGCGATCTTCAGCATCCGGCTCGGATCGGCGAGCTGGTGAATCTCGTCCAACACGACAACTCGCTCACGGAGCGAACGGAAGAACGCCTCCGGATCCGCAAGGAGCGCCGACGTGCTGGGGAGATCGCAGTTGAGGTACCGAGTCCCGGGAAGCTGTCGGACCAGCGTGGTCTTTCCGGCGCGGCGGACGCCGGTCAGCCACACGATCGGGGCCCGCTTCCACGCGAGCTCGAAGCGCCGGAGCCAGAAGGGGCGATTGACGGCAGTGGTCATGGACCGCACGCGAAGTTCGACATCGACGGATCGGACAAGCTGCAGGGTCGTTTTACAAACGGTGCAACTATTTGTCAAAAGAGGTTGCAGGTCCTGGAGGCGGGTGACGTCATGACGCCTCCAACTTATGTCGCCACGACTCCGGCCCGATCTCGCCTCCCGCGCGGAGACTGGCGGTACGACGTCGCATGCCTGCTCACCCGCCGTCCGCCGCTGATGTACCCGACGTCCGTGCTCAACTGATCCGCCGCCTCACCGACGCGCTGCGGGCGAAGCCCTGGGCGCTCGCGGCGTGGCTCGGCGGAAGCGACGCGACGGGACGGACCGATCGTTGGTCGGACATTGACCTCGTCCTCGTCGTCGAGGACAACGCGGTCGAGCCTGCGTTCGCCACGGCGAAGGCAACGCTTGAAGCGCTCGCGCCGATTCAACTCGAGCTGCGGCTTCCAACTCCGACGTGGCACGGGCACGATCAGGCGTTCTGGCAACTCGCGGACGTACCCGACTGGTGCATGGTGGACTTCGTCGTGATTCGGCGATCGAGCACGGCGTCGTGGTTCCTCGAGGCGGAACGACACGGGACGCCGCACGTGCTCTTCGATCCGCACGCGCTGGCGAAACCGGTACCGCTCGATCGCGCGCGACACGACGCGGCGGTGCGCGGGCGACTCGACGCGCTCGTTCCGCGGTTCCGTCTGCTGCAGCATCTCGTGCGCAAGGCCGTGTGGCGCGGCGACGCGGTCGAGGCGATCGACCGATACGTCGCGTTCACGCTGAAGCCGCTCGTCGAGATCGCCCGCATCCGCTATTGCCCGGATCGCTTCGACTACGGGCTCCGCTACCTGCGCGACGATCTCCCGCGCGGGCTGTACGAAGACCTTGCGGCGATCTCGCTGCCGGGGGACCTCGACGCCGTCGAGACGTTCCAGCGCAAAGCCGAAGCGCTCTTCGAACGCGAACTTGCCGGACTCGGCGCGTCTACCGCGCCTGCGCCATCGCCGGCTTCGCGGTGAGCGCCTTCGCCATCGACGAACCGAGATCGGCTGGGCTCTCGGCGACCGTGATGCTGCAACGTCGCAGCGCATCGATCTTCGCCTGTGCCGTGTCGTCGGCGCCGCCGATGATGGCACCCGCGTGACCCATGCGCTTCCCCGGCGGCGCGGTGCGGCCGGCGATGAACGCGACCACGGGCTTGCGCATGTGAGCGCGGATCCACTCGCCGGCGAGCGTCTCGTCGCTGCCGCCGATCTCGCCGATCATCACCACGCCGTCGGTCTCGGGATCGTTCGCGAAGAGTTCGAGGACCTCGATGAAGTTCAGGCCCTTCACCGGATCGCCGCCGATGCCCACGCACGTCGACTGGCCGATGCCGAGCTGCGAGCACTGCCACACGGCTTCATAGGTGAGCGTGCCCGACCGGCTGACGATGCCGACGGCCTTCTTCGTGCTCGCGTCCTTGCGGTGCGTGTGGATGTAGCCGGGCATGATGCCGATTTTGCAGCCGCCGGCGAACTTCGCGCCCGGACCTTCGCCGCTCACGCGCCATCCGGGCGTGATGATGCCGGGGCAGTTCGGGCCGATGAGCTTGGTCGCGGGATAGTCGCGCAGGATCGCCCGAGTGCGCACCATGTCCTGCACCGGGATGCCTTCGGTGATCGCGCACACCACGCCGATGCCAGCGGCCGCGGCTTCCACGATCGAATCGGCGGCAAACGGCGGCGGAACGAAGATCATCGTCGCCGTCGCGCCCGTCGCGGCCACCGCCTCGGCGACCGTGTCGAAGATCGGCAGCCCGTTCGCGTCCTTCTGTCCGCCCTTGCCCGGCGTGACGCCGCCGACGATGCGCGTGCCGTACTCGAGGCACGCCTTCGTGTGCGATGCGCCCGCGGAGCCGGTGATGCCTTGGCAGAGGACCTTCGTGTTGCCGTCGACGAGAATGGCCATAGATCGGGCAGTTTACTGCGCCGTCGATGTTGAAACGGCTGCTGTCGAAGAGCGCGGCGCGACGCCGTCCTTACAATCGCCGCATGGCCCCCAAGACCGCCAGCATGCCCGCCGAGAAGCCCGCCAAGAAGTCGCTGACGTACGCCGAAGCGGGCGTCGACATCGAAGCGGGCGACGAGGTCGTCGACCGCATCAAGCCGATCCTGCGCCGCACGTACGGTCCGCGCGTGATCGGAAAGCACGGCGCCTTCGCGGGCATGTTCCGCCTCGACTACAACGAGAAGCTCTTCAAGAAGAACTTCAAGGAGCCCGTGCTTGTCGCCTGTACCGACGGCGTCGGCACGAAGGTGAAGCTCGCTGCCGAGTTCAAGATCTACGACACGGTCGGCATCGACTGCGTCGCGATGAACGTCAACGACCTCATCGTGCAGGGGGCCGAGCCACTCTTCTTCCTCGACTACCTCGGCCTGTCGAAGCTCGAACCCGCCGAGACGACCGCGATGATCGCGGGCGTCGCGAAGGGCTGCGAGATCGCGGGCTGCGCGCTCTTGGGCGGCGAGTGCGCCGAGATGCCCGACATCTACGCCAAGGGCGACTTCGACATCGCGGGCTTCGCGGTCGGCGTCGTCGAGCTTGATCGCGCGATGGACCCGTTGCGGGTCAAGAAGGGCGACGTGGTGATCGGCGTGGCGTCGAGCGGCGTGCACTCGAACGGCTACACGCTGGTGCGCCGCATCGTCGAGCGCGCCGGCCTCGACTACGCGAAGGCCTACCCCGAGCTGCAGCCGACCAAGCGCAAGGGCGAAGGCAACGGCGAGCGTCGGCTCATCGACATCCTGCTCGAGCCGACGAAGATCTACGCGAAGCCCATCGTGAAGCTGCTCGCGAGCTACCGCAAGAAGAAGGTCGTTTCGGGCATGGCCCACATCACCGGCGGCGGCTTGCCGGGCAACGTGTGTCGCGCGCTGCCCGACGATCTGAACGCCGCGATCGACGTGACGAGCTGGAAGCCGCACGCGATCTTCCCGTTCCTTCAGCAGCACGGAAACGTCGAGACGGGGGAGATGTTCCGCGTCTTCAACATGGGGATCGGTTACGTCGTGATCGTGCGCCCGACTTTCGCCGACGCGGTGATCGAGAAGCTCCGCAAGTACGGCGAGCGGGCGTTCAAGATCGGCGAGATCGTGAAGGGCACCGGCGAAGTGCAGTTGGTCGGCGTCACGTCGTGACGCGCGCAACGGCGCGGACCTGATACCAATTCGCGCTCGGTAGTGCCCTCCGGGCGCACACTCGCTCCGGCCATTTGGCCGTCTTGTGAGATCGTGGAGCGCGTGGAGGAAATACGTGCCGTATGACTTCGTCGCCGCCGCGCTCATGTGACGTGTTCGACGGTGGTTGTTGGTCAAGCAAGAAAGAGCTGGCCGCGCGAGGAGATCCCCGCGCGGCCGGTCTTTTGAATCGAAGAAGTCGAGAGGAGGTCAAGCCCGCCGTGGTCATTTCTTCTTCTTCGACTTCTTCTTCTCGTTCTCCGCCTGTGCCTCGTTCGCCGGCGGCTCGTCGGCGAACGTGCACTCGCCAGTCATGAACTCGACGAGCGTGCGGAGGGCGATGCGCTCGGCAGCCTCCTCGTGCTTCGTGAGTTCACCCGCCGGGTGGCAGCAGGGCTGAAGCCTGGACTGGACGTATCCGAGATAGGCGAAGGCCGCTCGCACCCGCGGCGGGAGCGGCGTTCCATTCAGTATCTCAATGTCCATGACACAACTCCGTGACGCCTTCGCGGCGACAGACGTTGCCGAACCCGCGGCGACTTGCGTCGGCGCGGGAAACGAGACGACATGGTTGATGGTTGATGCGCCCGATGTGCGCGGCGACGAGGAGCGTTGGCTCGTCAGTTCGGCACGTCGTCGACGTGGGAGAGCGGCAGCGAGCCGCAGCGCACGTCGATGCGCAGCCACAAATCGCCGGACGCCGAGAGGCGTTCGGTCTCGATTCGTCGCGAGAACATTGCGGATGAGAGGCGCACGGGGGAGAACCTGGTGTGTGGTTGAAGCGGTGCGAAAAATAATCGCTGCCAGGCTCGCGTCAACAAGAAAATCGCGAGATCGCTTCGGCGGACGCTTCTTCTTGAGTAGGCACGGCGCGTCATACACCGCCGTCCGGGAGGAAGCGAGCGGCAGATTTGTCACAATGCCCGCGTGCGTCACCGATTCTGGTTCGTCTCGTGGTTCTTTCTCGCCGCAGGGGTTGGACTGCAGGTCGCTGCGGGGATCGCTGCCGTGAACACGATGCGCTGGCTGAATACGTCGGTGACGACGACGGGAACGGTGATCTCCCTCGATCGGCACAGCGGACGCAAGGGGACCTCGTACCGGGAGCACGTTCGCTTTGCGAGCGACGATGGCTCGAGCGTCGAGTTCAAGAGCTCGGTGTCGACGTCGAGCCCGTTCCAGGTCGGCGAGACGGTGCCCGTCCGCTATGACCCGGCGCAACCGTCGCGCGCGGATGTCGATACGCCGTTCCGCCGGTGGTTTCTCACGGGCCTCTTAGGCGCGATGGCTGTGATCCCGACCGGAATCGGTTTGTTCGCACGTCCCAAGCGCCCGAACGAGCGCGACTCGTAGGCCTGTTTGCTCGAGTCGAAGACCCGAGCGCTCACAGCGCGTGCTCGACAAGGCTGGCCGCGCATCGCCCGGAGCCCTGGATCGAACTCCGCGTGCCCTCCGTGACCTCCGCGCCTCCGGGTAAGTCAGAGTCGTCGATCGCCTACGCGATGATCGCCTGATTCACCACGCCGCTCGTCTCTGTCAGTCGGAAGTCGCGCCCCGCATGGCGATAGGTGAGCTTCTCGTGATCGAGGCCCAAGAGGTGCAGCACCGTCGCGTGCCAGTCGTGGATGTCCATCGTGCCGTCGACGGCTTCGATGCCGTACTCGTCCGTCGAACCGAAGCTCGTACCGCCCTTCACGCCGCCGCCGGCCATCCAGATGGTGAAGCCCTTGTTGTTGTGGTCGCGGCCGTCGCCGTTCTGGGCGTACGGCGTGCGCCCGAACTCACCGCCCCAGATGACAAGGGTGTCTTTCAGCAAGCCGTGCTTCTTGAGATCGGTAAGGAGCGCCGCGATCGGTCGATCGACCTGGCCGCACTGCTTCTCGAGGTCCGCACGCAGATTGCGGTGCGTGTCCCAGCCTCCGTGCGAGACTTCGATGAACCGCACGCCCTGCTCGGCGAAGCGCCGCGCGAGCAGGCACTGCCGCGCGAACGTGTCCTCGCCTTGGCCGATCCCGTACATGTCGAGCGTCGCCTTCGACTCGCTCGACAGGTCCATGAGCTCGGGAACCTCGGCCTGCATACGGAATGCGAGCTCGTAACTTTCGATGACGCCCTCGATCGTCGCGTCATCCTTGTCGTGCCGGAGTTGCTCCTTGTTGAGCCGCTGCACGAGATCCAGCTGCTCGCGCTGCGGCTTCGTCGAATAGCGATCGTTCGCGATGTTGCCGATGGGCTCGCCTCCGCCGCCGCGGCCTCCCTTCGCCCGCACCGGCACGCCTTGGTAGACCGCGGGCAGGAACGCGCTGCCGTATTGCTGAGCGCTACCGCCCGGATTGATCGTGACGAAGCCGGGCAGATTCTTGTTCAACGTGCCCAGGCCATAGAGCGACCACGCGCCCATCGACGGCCGCACGAACTGGAATGAACCCGTGTGCAGCTTCATCTGCGCCTGCGGGTGCGCCGGCACGTCCGTCTTCATGCCGCGCAGGAGGCACAGGTCGTCGGCGTGCTTCGCGACCTCCGGGAACAGGTCGCTGACCCAGAGTCCGCTCTTGCCGCACTGACGGAATTTCCACGGCGACGCCAGCAGCTTCGCCCCTTGGCGGAACCCCTTGCCGAACGCCTTGCCGTCGTCCGTCACGAGCTGCGGCTTGTAGTCGAACGTGTCGACGTGCGACGGGCCGCCGACCATGCACAGGAAGATGACGCGCTTCGCCTTCGGCGCGAAGTGTGGCTGTCGCGCGGCGAGCGGGTCGACGGAGTCGTCCGCCGAGGCGGCGCTGGCGATGCCGCTGAAGGCCATGTAGCCGAAGCCGCACGCGATCGTGCGCAGCAGGTCGCGACGGTTCATCGGCAGCGGAAGTCGATTCGAGCAGCAGTCCATGGCGGGGTCCCTCGTCGCGACGACGCGTCACGTTCGTCGGTGGTCATCCAAGCGTGCGGAATTCGGCGGTCTGGAACAGCGATTGGCAGAAGGCGCTCCACGCCTCGCGATCGAGCGCGGCTTGCGTCGCAGCGGCGCGGGCGTTCGGATCCTTGCGATTGCCGGATTGCGCCTGGAGCTGCGCGATGCGGTCACGCAGCCGCTTGCCGGCGCGTCCGCCGTTCGCCGCGGCGTTCGCGGGCTTGTCGTTCGACTTCGGCGGCGCCGCGTCCTTCGCGAGCGAATCCTTGAAATCCTTAAGGAAATCGCGCGACGCCGCGATCTCCTGCGCCGTGGCCTTGCGCCCGAGCGCGAGCTCGAAGGCGTGGCCGATCCGCTCGTTGTCGTTGCCCTTCAGGGCAAGCACGCGGTCGGCGAACGCGTCGGCGATCGTCATGACCTCGGTGTCGTTCATCAGATAGAGCGCCTGCGTTGCCACGTTCGTCTCGTCGCGGTCGCCGGTCACGAACGCCGGGTCGGGAAAGTCGAAGGCGGCAAGCGGTTCGGGGATGCGATCGCGCAGGAGCGGCAGATAGACGCTGCGCACCGGGCGGTCGTCGTTGAGCAGTTGGCTCAGCACCTTGTTCTCGCCGCCGCGCATCGACCCTTCGACGTAGTTCACTACCGAACCCTTCGGCGCGTCGCGTTCAAGCGTGCCGGCGACGGCAAGCATCGCGTCGCGGATCGCCTCGGCCTCGAGACGTCGGCTCGGCATGCGCCAGAGCCAGGTGACGTCGGGATCGATCTCCGCGTTCTTCTTGTCGTACTCCGACGCAAGCCGGTACGTGCGGCTCAACACCAGTTCGCGGATCAGCGCCTTCGTCGACCAGTGCCCTTCGACCAGTCGCGTCGCGAGCCAATCGAGGAGCGCCTGGTTCGTGGGAGCGACGCCGCTGTGTCCGAAGTTGTCCGGCGTGGGCACGATGCCCTTGCCGAAGAGGTGCAGCCAGATGCGATTCGCCCACACGCGGGCGGTCAGCGGATTGCGTGCATCGGCGATCCAGTCGGCGACCTCGAGGCGTCCGCTGCCGTCGGAGGGCATCGACGACACCCAGTCGCCCGCAACCACCTGCACCACGCCGCGCGGCACGCGATCGCCGGGCTTGTCGACCTCGCCGCGCTGCAGCACGCTCGCCTCGACGATGCGCTGTCCGTCGAGCATGCCCATCGTCACGCGGTTCTCTTCAGTGGGCTGACCGTTCTCATCGAAACGCTCGAGGATCGTCTCGAGCGTGCGGGTCTGCGCCTTGGTCTGCTGCGCCTTGAAGTTCTTGGTGTCATCCTTCGGCGCGCCGTCCTTCTTCGCCATCTCGACCGCTTCCTCCGCGGCCATCGACTCCTCCGAGAGCCGATCCTTCGCCTTCGCGATCAGGCTGCGGCGCAGCGGCGGCATCGGCGGTCCCTCGCTCACCTGTGCGTCCTTCGGCAACGCGATGAGCGTCGCCGAGTGCCGGTTGCCCGGTGAGCGATAGGTGCCGAACTGGGTGGAGCTCGAGAGGAACACACCAGCCAGCGCGTAGTAGTCCTTCTGCGGGATCGGATCGAACTTGTGATCGTGGCAGCGGGCGCACGCCACCGTGAGTCCGATCATCCCCTGGGACATCGCGTCGATCTGCTCGTCGACGAGGTCATAGGCGAACTGACGCGGGTTCTGCGTGTTGTGTCCCTTGGCGCCGATCGCGAGATACGCGGTCGCCTCGAGCTTTGCGGCGCGGTCGTTCGCGTCCTTCGCGACGAGCAGGTCACCGGCGATCTGTTCGCGCAGGAACTCGTCGTACGGCTTGTCGGCGTTGAACGACGCGATGACGTAATCGCGATATCGCCACGCGTGAGGATAGAGGACGTTGTTGTCCTTGCCGCTCGACTCGGCGTAGCGGGCGACATCTAACCAATGGCGACCCCAGCGTTCGCCGAAGGCGGGCGACGCGAGCAGCCGGTCGACGACGTTGGCATATGCGTCGCTCGAGGTGTCCTTGTCGAACGACGCGATCTCCTCGGGCGTCGGCGGCAATCCGGTCAGGTCGAAGGTGACGCGACGCAGCCACGCGCGCTTGTCGGCGTCGCCCACCGGCGCGAGCCCGTGTTCCTCCATCTTGGCTAACACGAAGCGATCGACGTCGGTCCATGGCCACTCGCGATGCTCGACCGCGGGGACCGGAGGCTTCGTCGGCGACTTGAACGACCAAAAGTCCTTTCCCTTTTCGACGTCCCACGTCTTGCCGACGACCGCCGGCCCTTCCTTGTCGATCGTGCCCGTCGGTTCGTTCGTCGTCACGCGCGGATCGGGCGCGCCCATCGCCACCCACTCCTCGAGCGCCCGAATGGCCTCGTCGGAGAGCTTCTTCTTCGGCGGCATCTTGAAGTCGTCGTCCTTCCAACGGACCGCGTGGATGAGCGGGCTCGCGTCGGGTTTGCCGGGCACGATCGCCGGGCCCGTGTCGCCGCCGGCGAGCACGCCTTCGCGCGTGTCGAGCAACAGTCCGCCACGCACCTTCGTCGCCGTCGCGGAGTGACAACTGAAACAGTTGGCATCGAGGATCGGACGGATCTTGCTTTCGAAGAACTGGCGTTCGCGCTCGGTGAGCCGCTTCGCCGGGGCCGCGTCGTCACCGGTCATTCCCTGCATGTCGCCTTGGCCGGCCTGATTCCCCTGCATCGGGTCGTCGCCGCGCATCGAGTCGTCGGCGACGCGGCCCGACGCCAGCGCCGCGCCGAGCGGCAGTCCGAAGAGGAGGATGGAGGCGATCGCGATGCGGATCGGACGGGCAGGGGAAGCAAACCGAGACTCAAGCATGCGATGCTCCTCGACGAACGGCCGACCAACGGGACCTTCGGCGGGCGATTGCCCGCCGCGCCGCTTCGAGCCGTCGAACACCGCTTCATCGGTCGGTCGCGCGTCTGAAAACACGCGGGTCCGCGATCCGGCGCGTCGGTCGTCGTGACCGCGTCGCGTCGGCGGTGGTCCACGACGGTTCATCATCCGTTTGACCTCGCCTTTCCGATATCCCGAACCGGTGAGATCGACCGCCTCCAGGATCCTGATCCGGCTCGCCATCGCCGTCGCGATCGCCAGCGTCTTCGCGACCTGGATGTGGGTGCGCAGGGAGCGGAGGCAGACTCCGTACCGACTCGGCGTGGTCGCCGCGCTCACGGGCAAGGCCGCCGACCGCGACGCTCCGACGGCGAACGCCGTTGCCGCCGCCGTCGACGTGCTCAACGCGGGCGGGGGAATCTCCGGACACCCGGTCGAGATGGTCATCCGGGACAGCCGCGGTGACGAGGCGACCGCGGCGAGCGAGGCGAGGCGCCTCGTCGAGGGCGGTGTAGGAATTCTCATCGCTGGCGCGGGGGCCGGGTCGCGCAGGGCCATCGAAGGCGCGATCGCCCCGCTCGGTGGCCTTGTCCTCTCGCCCCATGCCGGCGAGGGCTTGGACGACAGCCCGTCGCTCATCACCTTCGGCACGCTGCCGAACCAGCGCGCGGTGCCCGCCGCCGCCTGGGCCGTTCGCGCGTGCGGCCCGAAGCTGTACTTGGTGGCCAACGAAGGGCTGACGCAGCGCACCGTCAGCGCGATCCTGCACGACCACGTGCCGTGCATCGGCGGCACGATCGTGGGCGAGTCGTGGTGCTCGGGCGAGCCCGCCGACCTGGCGCGGGTGGCCGCCGAGATCCGCGATGCCCGCCCGAACGCGATCATCTCGGGGCTCGATCGGACGTCGTCGCTCGCGCTCGCGGCTGAGCTCGTCTCGATCGGCGTCACGCCTGCGAGCGTTCCGACGGTCGCGTGGCAACTCCGCGCAGCCGACCTGGAGCGCGCCGACGCGAAGCTCGTGGACGGCAACTACCTCGTGGCCTCGAGTTTCTTCGCCGAGGACGAGGATCTCGGTCCCGAACTCGCGACCGCTTACGCCGTTCGTTCGAGCGGCGCGCGGCCGGATGCCCGCGCGATCGCGGCGGCGGCCGCGGTGCGGATGCTTGCCGATGCGATGAGTCGCTGCGGCGGCGTTGATGCCACGAGCGTTCGGGCCGCGCTCCTCGGCGCCATGATTCCGCGCGGCGGGAAACCGTTCGTCATCGACTCCGCCACGCAATGCGCGTGGCTGCCGTCGCGCGTCGGAAAGATCGGACGCGCGGGAGACGGCTCGATGCGCGTTGAAACGACATGGTCCAGCGACGGTCCGATTCGTCCGCAGCCGTGGCCGGTGTGGCGGTCGCGCACGGAATGGGACGAGTTCGTTCGTCGCGGAGGCAAGCCCGTTCCGGCGATGGCCGCGGAGTCAGCGAAGTGATGCTCGCCAGGATCGGGACGATTCTCGGGTCGATTCGGGGGCAGCTCACGCTGAGCTTCGTAGTCATCGGGATCGCTCCGCTGCTCTTGGTCCTGTGGCTCGCGCACGACATGGCGTCGGACGGGATTGAGCGGTTGGCCGCGGATCGCCTCGCCGTGATCGCGCAGGAGCGGGCGAAGGCGATCGAGCGCATCGCCGCAGAGCACGTCCGCGGCGTCGACGCGATCGTCTTCGCGCCGGGCTTCGTCGCCGCGGCCCGCAACTGCGCGAAGCCGGTCGCCGAGAACGACGACTTCGCGCAGGCGGAGGTCGAATCGGCGCGGCTGCGCGCGTATCGCTTCCTCGCGCCGTTCGCCGATGCCTACGGATTTCGCGACGTTCTCCTGATTTCGCCGCAGGGGCGGGTCATGTTCTCGCTGGCCAAGCCCGCCGCGATCGGCACGTCGCTCAACGACGCGTCGTGGAAGGGATCGTCGCTCGTGACCGCGTTCGCCGAGGTGTCGACGCTCGTGCAGTCGCAAGTCACGCCGTCGCGTCCCGGCGACCCCGGCGCTCGCAACGACATCTGGGCCGTCGGTCCGCTCCTGGAAGACAACACGCTCGTCGGGATCATCGCCGGCGAGATCGTGCCGGACGTGTTCGTCGACGTGCTCGCGGATCGAAGCCAACTCGGCACGACCGGCGAAGTGATCGCGGCCGCGCGCGTCGATGACTCGCATTTCCTCCTGACCTCTCCGACGCGCCACGACTCGAGCGCGGCGTTCCGCGGCCGCGTCGGCGTCAGCGATCCGCTCGGCGAGCGCCTGAAGCGGGCCGCGGAGGGATCCGAGGGCGAGGGTTTCTCGGCGGGCGACGACGGCAGCGACGTCGTCGCCGCATGGACCTACGCGCCGAGCCTGCGGTGGTCCATCACCGCAGAGCAGGACGTCCAGGAGGCCTTCGCTCCGGTCGCGAAGCTGCGCGACGCCGCAGCGATCGCCGTCGCGGGCGTCTTCGTGTCCGTCGTCGGTTTCGCGCTCGGACTCGCGCGACGCATCGCGCGGCCGCTCGGGCAGGCGGCGAGCGCATCGCGTCGCATGGCGCAGGGCGACCTCACGAGTCCGGTCGAGGTGCGCGGCCGCGGCGAGACGCGCGAGCTTCTCGCGGCGGTGCGACAGACGAATCTCGATCTCGCGGCGCTCCTGGGGCGCATTCGCGCGTCGACCAACAGCATCGCCGCCGCGAGCGGCAACGTGCGGCGCGTCGCGCAGGGCCAGCAGGAAACGTCGCGCGACTTCGGGGCATCGAGTGCGCAGATCGCCGCAGCGACGAACGAGATGAGCGCGACGAGCCGCGAGCTTGCGGCGACCGTCACGCAGCTCTCGCGCACCGCGGCCGTCGCAGCGCAGGCAGCGGGGGAAGGACGCGGCGCGCTGCACGGACTGACCGAGTCGATGGAGCGACTCGACGCCGGATCGAGCGGCGTCGCAAGCCGATTCGCCGCGCTCAGTCAGAAGGCGGCGCAGATCGACGCGGTGGTCGCGGCCATCACGAAGGTGGCGAACCAGACCAATCTCCTCGCGGTCAACGCGGGCATCGAGGCGGAGAAGGCCGGCGAGGTCGGACTGGGATTCCAGGTCGTCGCACGCGAGATCGATCGGCTCGCGACGCAGGCAGCGACGTCGGCGCTCGAGATCGAGGCGATGGTGGCATCGATGCAGGAGGCGGTCGCGCAGGGCGTTCGCGAGCTCGGCCAGTTCGCGCACACCGTCGACGCCGGTTGCACCACCGCGCGCGGCGCGAACGAGCGGCTCTCGCAAGTGCTTCGACAGGTCGAGGAACTGCAGGTGAGCTTCGAGCACGTCGCTCAGGCGGTGCGCTCGCAGAGCGAGGGCGTGTCGCAGGTCAACGATGCGATGGCGACGCTGACGCAGGGAGCTCGCCGCACCAGCGACGCCGCCAGCGCATCCGCGCGATCGAGCGAGGATCTCGACCTCGCGGCGAAGGGGCTCGAGGAAGAGGTGGCGCGGTTCCGGCTGCCCTGATCGACGATCCGGGCGAGCGTTACACTCGGCCACGTGACCTCGATTCCGCTTCGCATCCGGCGCCTCGCAGCCGAGGCAGTGCTTCCGAGCTACCAGACCTCGCACGCCGCTGGCATGGATCTGTCCGCGTGCCTCCCTGCGCCGATCACGCTCGCGCCCGGCGAGATCGCGATGGTCTCGTGCGGCTTCGCGATGGCGCTGCCGCCGGGATACGAGGCCCAAGTGCGCCCGCGGAGCGGGCTGGCGAGCAAGTTCGGCATTTCCATGCCCAACGCGCCGGGCACCATCGACGCGGACTATCGCGGCGAGGTCAAGGTGCCGCTCATCAACCACGGCAAGGCCCCGTTCGTGGTCGAGCCTGGAATGCGCATCGCGCAGATGGTGATCGCGAAGGTCGAGTGCGCCGCGATCGTGGAAGTCGAGGAGTTGGAAGAGACGGCGCGTGGCGCCGGGGGATTCGGTTCGACCGGCGTCCGCTGATCGAAGCCTCTCTTCGGTCGAGCAGAAGGAACGCGGCGGATCGCTCGGGCGCGTCCGTACAATCGCGGCTCCATGACCCAGACCACCACCGCGCCCGCCGTCGAAGTCGCCGTTCCGCTGCTTGATCTGAAGGCTCAATACGCCACGATCCGCGCCGAGATCGAGCCGGTCCTGCGCGAGGTCTGCGAGAGCCAGTACTTCATCGGCGGGCCGAAGATCGACGCGCTCGAGCGCGAGATCGCGGCGTACTGCCACACGAAGTTCGCCGTCGGCTGCGCGAACGGTTCGGACGCGATCCTGCTCGCGCTGCAAGCGCTCGACATCGGGCCCGGCGACGCGGTGATCTGTCCGACATACACCTTCTTCGCGACGGCCGGATCGATTCATCGACTCGGGGCGCGGCCGGTGTTCGTCGACGTCGATCCCGTCACCTACAACATCTGCCCCGAGTCGACACGGGCCGCGTTCCGCTGCCACGGCAAGGCGATCAAGGCGATCGTGCCGGTGCATCTCTTCGGCCAGGCGGCGGATCTCGACGCGATCTTCGCAATCGCCGGCGAGCACGGCGTGCCGGTCGTCGAGGACGCGGCGCAGGCGATCGGCACCGAGGACGTCCACGGAACGCGCGTCGGATCGCGCGGCGTCATCGGAACGTTTTCGTTCTTCCCGAGCAAGAACCTCGGCGGCTTCGGCGACGGCGGCATCATCACCACGAACGACCAGCGCCTCGCCGACCGGATGAAGCGGCTTCGCAATCACGGGATGGAGCCGAAGTACTACCACGACGAGGTCGGACTCAACTCGCGACTCGACGCGCTGCAGGCGGCGGTGCTCAGCGTGAAGCTGCGTCACCTCGACGCGTGGAGCGCGGGCCGCCAGCGCAACGCGGCTCACTACGACGCGCGCTTCCGCGAGGCGGGCGCGTCGACCAGCGCGACGCCGCTCGCGGACGGCGCGACCGCGCTTCCGCTTCGGACGCCGCATCCGGCGCCGAAGGGCGCGCGTCACATCTACAACCAGTACGTGATCCGCGTGCCAGCGGCGTCGCGCGACGCGACTCGCGACGCGCTCGCCAAGCGGAAGATCGGCACCGAGGTCTACTACCCGGTGCCGCTTCACCTGCAGAAGTGCTTTGCGGGCCTCGGCTACGCCCAGGGCGCGTTTCCGCACAGCGAGCTCGCGGCGAAGGAGACGATCGCGTTGCCGATCTACTCCGACATGACCGAGCAGCAGTTGGACTGGGTCGCGAGCAGCGTCATCGATGTCCTTCGCCGGTAGCCGCGCCGTCCGCGCTGCGACCGGGGTCCGTCGCGTCGGTCGAGCTCAGCACTTCGAGCGGTAGCGCCGGCGCGCCGCTGTGCGCCCGGTCGAGCGGAAGCGTGGCGGTGAACTCGCATCCGCCGCCGGCGAGGTTGCGGAAGCGGATGACGCCGCCGTGCAATTCCGCGATGCCCTGCGCGATCGCGAGGCCAAGTCCCGTGCCACGGCCGCGCTTGGTCTCGCTCATGGCTTGCGCGAATCGCTCGAAGAGGCGCTCCGCGACGTCCGCGGCGATGCCCGGGCCCTCGTCGCGCACGATGAATTCGGCGGTGTGCTCCAGGACGTGGATTTCGACGGTGACGGTGCCGCCCTCGGGCGAGAAGCGGATCGCGTTGCGCAGCAGATTGTCGAGCATGGTCTCGAGCAGCGCGTCGTCGCCGCAGACGTAGGCGTCGAGTCCGGCCTCGCTCGCGAGTTGGGCGACGAGCCGGACCTTCTGTTGCTCGGCGTAGAGGCGCGACTGATGAATCGCGGCCATCGCGAGATCGTTCGCGCCGTGGCGGGCCACGTGGCTCTCGGCCTTGCCGGCGCGGATCTTCGTGAGGAGGAGGAAGCTCTCGATGACCCGGCCGAGTCGCGTCATCTCATCGGACGTGCTCTTCACGAACTGCGTCATCGCCGCAGGCATGTTGGCCGTGGGCAACGTCTGCGCTTCGGTGAGGAGGACAGCGATCGGCGTCTTCAACTCATGCGCCGCATTCGATAGGAACCGCTCCTGCGCCGCGAACATCTCGCGCAATCGATCGCGGGTAATGCGCAACTCGTCGCGAACCCGGTCGAGTTCCGCGACGGTCGGCGCGTCCGCGAGCGGATCGGGACCCGATTCGGCCGATCTGCCCAGGCGATCGGGATGAAGGTCGCGGGCCCAACGCTCCACCGCGCCGAGCGGCTTGAGAAGCCGAGCCGCGACAAGCCAGCTCGCCAAGCCGGCGGTGAGGACGCCGACGACGAGCGACCCGGCGATCGCCTGGAAGACGGTGTGGTTCATCGCCGCGGCATAGTCGTTGGGGAACGCGAGCGCGATGCAGCGGTCGCTGCCGTCCGCCGCCCTGAACGGCAACGCGCCGGCGCGCCAGGGATCGCTGTCGGAAGCCTCCGCCACGTCGTCACCGGGCACCATGAAGAACTGCACTCGACCGGCGCGCACGGCGCGCGACGCGTTCTCGCGCACCGCGCTCGGTGCAGTGGAACCGGTCGACGAGAGCACGTTGCCGTCGCGATCGAGCAACCACAGGCTGATTCGATCGAGATAGCCGAGGCCAACGGAGTCGTGCTCGATCTTTCGGAAGGTCTCTGCGTCGGGCGCCGTCACCTTCGCCCGCACGATCGCGGCCGCCATGCGCTCGAGGCGAATCTCGACGCGTCGATTGAAGAAGGTGTCAACGGACGTGTACTGCAGGAACCCGACGACGAGCGCGATCGACGACTGCAAGAGCGCCGCGATCAGGACGACCGCGAGCGTGAAGCGGAGGCGCAGCGAGAGGAGGGCCCGCGAGCCGGTCGCGCGCGGAGCACCTGCTGACGTCGTGGCCACGTCCGACGAAAGGAGGGGGGCGGTCACGCGACCAGCGTACCGGTCGCGCGCACGTCCACGCATCTCATACTAATTCGAGCGATCCGTAGCGCCCTCTGGGCGCACACTCGCTCGGGCCGTTTCGCCGTCTTGTGAGATCGTGGAGCGCGCGGAGCAAACACGATCCGCATCACATCCGCGCCGCGGCGAAGTCGCGGGCCGCGCCGACCGCTGCGGTCGTCTTGCTCGCGTCCTTGCCGCCGGCCTGCGCGATGTCGGGCTTGCCGCCGCCGGAGCCGCCGCAGGCTTGCGCGGCGACCTTGACCCAGTCGCCGGCCTTCAGGCCCTTGGCGATCGCCGCCGGCGGGCACGCCGCCGCGATCGACACCTTGTTGTTCGCCTCGTCGGGCGAAAGGAACATCGCCGCGATCTCGGGGCGCTTGGCCCGAACGACATCGAGCGCCGCCAGAAGCGCGGCGTTGTCGGCGTGCTCGAGCACCGCGACGATCGGACCGTCACCGTGGCGATCGACGAGTCCTCGCGCCTGCGCGACGACCAGGTCGCGGGTCGCGCTCTCGGCCTGCCGGCGCAGCGACTTCGCGCGCTCGCGCAGCGGTTCGAGCGCCTGCTCGACGCGCTTCCTCGCCGTCGCGCTCAGCGTGAGGTGCTCGACGGCCTTCGACAGGTCGTTCCATTCGGCGAGAAACCCCGCGTCCGGGAGTTTCGCGGCGTCGTGCCCGCGACGCTCGCAGTCGGCGGCGCTCGCCTCGGCCGCGAGGGCCGCGACGCCCGTGATGCCCGTCATGCGGCGTACGCCCGCTGCGAGTCCGCCTTCCTGCAGGAACGCGAACCGCTTCGCGTCGCCTGTCTGTGTCAGGTGCGTGCCGCCGCAGAACTCGAGCGAGAATCGACGACCGAGATCGCTGGTCGGCTGCGCGATGGCTTGCGCGACCGGCGCACCGATCGACACGACGCGCACCGGGTCGGGATACCGCTCGCCGAACACGGCGCGGAGACCGTTGATCTCCTTCGCCTTCGCCAACGGGGCGTCTTCGGCGTAGACCGGCAGGTTCTTCGCGATCGAGTCGTTCACCATCGATTCGACTTTCGCGATCTCTTCCGCGGTCATGGCGCGACCGAAGCTGAAGTCGAAGCGCAGCTTCTCGTCATCCACAAGCGATCCCTTCTGGTCGATCTCGTCGCCAAGCGTCGCGCGGAGCGCCCAGTTGAGGAGGTGCGTCGTCGTATGGTTCGACCGGATGCGCTCGCGGCGCTCGCGATCGAGCGCGACCGTCACGGTGTCGCCCACGGTGACGACGCCGGTCGCGACGCGGCCCAGGTGCAGCACGTACTGGCCGACGCGGTGCGTGTCGTCGATCTCGAAGCTGGCGTTCGCCTTGTCGGCGCGGAGCATTCCCTTGTCGCCGACCTGTCCGCCCATCTGCGCGTAGCAGCAGGTGCGGTCGAGGATGATGGCGATGCGATCCTTGGAGACGTTCGCGTGGTGATCGAAATCGCGCCCGTTCCAGATCGCGAGCACGGTCGCCGTGATCGGTTTCCCGTCGAACTTCGGAGCGTCGTTCGTCGCGTTCACCTGCTGCTTCTCAAGCGAGGCGATCGCGTCGGGCGGGAAGTGAAGTCCCTCGTCGCCGGCCGCGGCCTGACGGCTCTTCGCCCGGGCGTCCTCCATGAGTCGCTCGTAGCCCGCGACGTCGACGCCGAGTCCGCGCTCCTCGGCCATCACCTGCGTGAGGTCGATGGGGAATCCCCAGGTGTCGTGCAGCTTGAACGCGTCGTCGGCGCTGATCGAATTGCCGCCGAGCTTCTTCACTCGGTCCGCCGCCTCGCCGAAAAGCGCGAGGCCGCGATCGAGCGTGCGGCCGAACTGATTCTCCTCTTCCTCGATCGTCGCGGCCACCTTCGTCGCGGTCTTCGCGAGCTCGGGGAACGTCTCGCCTAACACGTCGACGACCGACGGCACGAGATCCTTGAGGAACGCCCCGCGCACGCCGAGCGTCTGATGCCCGTGGCGCACCGCGCGGCGAAGGATGCGGCGCAGCACGTAGCCGCGCCCTTCGTTCGAGGGCGTCGCGCCGTCGGCGATCGCGACGGTGAGGCAGCGAATGTGGTCGGCGATGACGCGGTATGCGATGTCGATCGGATTCGTCAGCGACGCGCTGTACGGACGCGTGCCGGTGCGGCGCAGGATCGCGTTGAAGATCGGGCCGAAGAGATCGGTGTCGTAGTTCGAACGCTTGTCCTGCAGCACGCTGACCAGGCGCTCGAGACCCATGCCGGTGTCGACGTGCTTCGCGGGCAGCGGCTTGAGTGAGCCGTCGGCCTCGCGATTGAACTGGATGAAGACGTGGTTCCAGATCTCGAGGACGTCGGGATCGCCCTTGTTCACCAGGTGTGCCGCTTCGCGGCCGCCGATGCGGTCGAAGTGGATCTCGGAGCACGGACCGCACGGGCCGGTCTCGCCCATCTCCCAGAAGTTGTCCTTCATGTTGCCGGGCAGCACGTGGCTCGCGGGCAGGTGACGAAGCCAGATGTCGCGGGCTTCGTGATCAGGCGCGAGTCCGGCCTTGGGATTGCCTTCGAACCACGTGACGTAGAGCCGCTTCGGGTCGAGGCCGAAGACCTTGGTCAAGAGCTCCCAGCCCCAGTCGATGCTCTCCTGCTTGAAGTAGTCGCCGAAGGACCAGTTGCCCAGCATCTCGAAGAAGGTGTGGTGATAGGTGTCCTTGCCCACGTCCTCGAGGTCGTTGTGCTTGCCGCCCGCGCGAATGCACTTCTGCGTGTCGACCGCTCTCGAGTACGCGCGCTTGCCTCGACCAAGGAACACGTCCTTGAACTGGTTCATGCCGGCGTTGGTGAAGAGCAGCGTCGGATCGTCGTGGGGCACGACCGGGCTCGACGGGACGGCGGTGTGGCCGCACTTTGAGACGAAGAAGTCGAGGAACGTGCGGCGAATGTCGCGGGCTGTGCGAGTGGGCGTCATTGGCTGATTTCGCTTGTTTTGGAGAAAGCGAGGCAGTGTAACTGGGTGCGGTATCGTGTCGGTCATGCCGATCGCAGCGCAACGCACGCCCTTCGTGGGCGGCAACTGGAAGATGAACACGGAGCTTGCGACCGCGGTCGAACTCGCGGAAGCGGTGTCGCGCGGCGTGTCCGAGTCCGCGTCGCCCGCGGTCGCCCGCGTCGATGTCGCCGTGTTTCCTCCGTTCCCGTATCTGCAGGCGGTTGGGCGGGCGCTCGGTCATCGATCGGTGATGCTCGGCGCGCAGGACTGCTCCGCCGAGGACGTCGGCGCGTTCACGGGTCAGGTGAGCGCGAACATGCTCACCGACCTGGGCACGCAGGTGGTGTTAGTCGGTCACTCGGAGCGTCGTCACGGGCTCGACGAGAGTGACGAACTGCTCGCACGCAAGCTGCGCATCGCGCTCGACTACGGACTCGTCGGCGTTCTCTGCGTCGGCGAAACGCTCGCGGAGCGCGAAGCGAAGCGGCACCTGGAGGTGATCGAGGGACAGCTTCGGGAGGACCTCGCCGACGTCGAAGTCGACGACGTGCGACAACTGGTCGTGGCGTACGAACCGGTTTGGGCCATCGGCACGGGGCGAACCGCTACCCCGCAGGACGCGCAGGCGGCGCACGAGTTCATCCGCGACGTCTTGGGCAGGGTGCTGGGCGGCGAGGCCGCGGCGACGATTCGCGTCATCTACGGTGGCTCGGTCAACGCGAAGAACGCCGCCGAGCTCTTCGCGCAGCCAGACATCGACGGCGGCCTGATCGGCGGGGCGTCGCTGAAGGCAGAGGAGTTCGTGGCTATCTGCGACGCCGCGGCGCGCGGGGCGTGATCGGGCGCGGCGGCGGTTACCGGGCACAGGGGCGATGCGCGGATCTCCGCTGACGAAGGTCCGGTCAGCCTTGGCTATCATGCCCGGCCCGTCCCCGCGGCCGACCGCGCGGACCTCGGAGTCCTCATGGTTCTCTTCACGATCTTCACGCTGCTCTTCATCGCCGTCTCGGTGGCGATGATTCTCATCATCCTCGTGCAACGTCCGCAGGGCGGCGGTCTCGCGACCGCGTTCGGCGGCGCGGGCGGCGGCAACGACACCGCGTTCGGTGGTCGTACCGGCGACGCGCTGACGGCGGCGACCGTCGGCATCTTCGCGCTCTTCCTCCTCTTGGCGATCGGCGTGAACGTCACCGACAGTCCGAGCGGCCGCAAGAAGGTCGAGAAGCCGACGCAGGCGACGTCGACGCCGGGCGCTCCCGCTGACGGCGCGCCGGGAGCGACTCCTCCAGCGAACGACCAGTCGAGCGCTCCGGCCTCCGGCACCTCGACTCAACCGCCGGCAACCTCCACGCCGCCCGCGACCACGCCGACGACTCCGCCAGCGACCACGCCGACGACTCCGCCGGCCGAGCCAGCGCCCGCCGGCACGCCTCCTGCGACGACGCCCGCGCCGACACCGGCGCCGGCCGAGACGCCCAAGCCCGCGGGATGACGCGCACCCAGGGACTCGCGTCGACATGACGGCTGATTGATCGCGCCCGGCGCGGAACTCGTGGAGACTGCCGCATGCTGCGTTCGATGACCGGGTTTGGAGCCGCGACGGCGGAGCAGGGCGGTCGGCAGTACTCGGTCGAGGTTCGCTCGGTCAACAACAAGTTCTTCAAGGCGATCGTGCGCGTGCCGCCCGAACTCGCCGCGCTTGAGGCGGAACTGGAAGCGGCGCTCGCCCGGCGCACCCAGCGCGGCAGCGTCACGCTGACCGTGCGACTTGGCCTTTCCGCGAGCGACGCCGCGGGCGAAGTCAACGTCGAAGCCGCGCGGGCGTTCGTGTCGCGCATGATCGCGGCGATGCCGCCGGAGATCGCGAATCGCGTGACCGTGGACCTCGCGACGCTCTTGACGGTCCCGGGCGTCGTCGGCCTCTCGCCCGAACGATTGGCCGAGAGCGCGCGGCCGGTGCTGTTGCGACTCCTCGACGAGGCGTGCGATCGCATGTTGGCGATGCGGGGCAAGGAAGGCGAGGCGCTGCACGCACAGCTTCGTTCGTTCGGCGATTTGATGCGGGATCGCCTCGCCGCCGTGCGCGATCGCGCCCCCGAGGTGGTGACGCAGTACCAGGAGCGGTTGCGCCTTCGCGTGAACCAACTGCTCGCCGAAATCGGCGCGTCGGTGAAGAGCGAGGAGTTGCTTCGCGAGGTCGCGATCTTCGCGGAGCGCAGCGACATCGCCGAGGAGATCGCGCGGTTGACCGGGCACCTTGACCAACTCGACCGGTTGCTCGACGCCGCGAACGACGAGCCCGTGGGGCGCACGCTCGACTTCCTCGCGCAGGAGATGCTCCGCGAGGCGAACACGATCGCGAGCAAGTCCGCGGACGGCGAGATTGCGCGGCGCATCGTCGAGATCAAGACCGCGATCGACCGCATCAAGGAGCAGGCCGCCAACGCCGAGTGACCGGCGTCGGGCCCCCAAACGCGATCGTCGAACCGCGCGCCGAGCGCGGAAGCGAGACGGCGACGGCGCGCTCCGGCGGTTCGATCTGCTTCGGCCGTTGGTAGAGTGTCGGTTATCCCGATGGACGACGCGCGAGACGGACAACGCGACCGCGCCCACGCGCCGTGGCAGGCTTCCACGTCAGTCGGTGGGGCGCCGAACGAAGGCGCGTTCCGCGGCTGGGAGACCTACACGCCCGCCGAGGTCGACACCGTCCTCGCGCGCTACGACATTGGGCGCGTCGAGCGGGCTCACGAGTATCGGCGAGGTTCGCGCTCGGCGCCGAAGCTGAAGATCTGGGCCTCGGCAGGCGTCTTCCTGCTCAAGCGCCGCGGCATTCAGCGTCATCCGATCGCCCGCATCCAGTTCGCGCACGCCCTGCAGGCGCACCTCGCTGCGGAGCGCTATCCGGTGGCGCCGCTGCTGCGCGTGCGCGAGACCGGGTCCACGCTTCTCCTGTACGACGAGCACGCGTACGAGCTGTTCGGATTCGTGGAAGGCGATCGCTTCGACAAGTCGAAGCTGCAGGCGATGCGCGCCGGCGAGGCGCTCGGCGAGTTGCATCGGTACGCGTCGGAGTTCGATACCTCAGCGGCGCCGCCGGCGTCGTTCCACGAGTCGCGATCGGTTCGCGCGGCGCTCGATCGCCTCGCGGACGCGATCTGCGCCGCGTCGCCCTCGGCGAATCGCGAGCCGATCGACGAGCTCTCGCGCGAGCTGCGCATTCTCTACACCCGCGCCGGCGACGAGATCGATCTGCTCGGGTTCCGCGGGCTGTCGCGACACGTGGTGCATGGGGACTGGCATCCGGGCAATCTCATCTTTGGCGCGGGAGCCGTCTCCGCGGTCATCGACTTCGATAGCGCCCGAGTGGAACCGTGGGTTACGGAAGTGGCCAACGGAATGCTGCAATTCGCTATCCGGGGCGAGGGCAACGTTTCTCCGCTCGAGTGGCCCGACGATCTCGACCCGAAGCGCATGCGGTCGTTCCTGCTCGGCTACCTGACTACCGCGCCCAAGCCACTCACGCAGGACGAGCGCTCGATGATGCCGTGGATGATGATCGAGGCGATGATCGCGGAGTCGGCGATCCCCGTGGCCAACCACGGCACGTTTGCCGATCTTCCGGGCAGCGACTTCATGGGGCTGGTGCTTCGAAAGTGCCAGTGGGTCAGGCAGCACCGTCGCGCGATCTCCGAGCTGTGACCTTGAGTCCGCGTCGTGCGCGAAGTAGCCTTCGCTCATGCTCGCGTGTTCGCTCCTGATCGCCACGGCGCTCGCCACATCGAGCGCGCCCGCGCCGCAGGTGAACACGGAGCTGAGTCTGTCACCGACCGCGCGCAACGGCGACGGGTTGCCCTCGGACGAGACGCTCAAGAAACGGCCCGTGAGTCAGGCGACCCTTGACGCCGTGGCCGCACTCGACTCCCCCGAGTTCGCGCGGCGCCGCGACGCGACCGACGCGCTGCGCACCGACGGCGTCGAACTCGACGAATTGCTGGCGGTGCTCGCCCGCGGCGGACTCTCTCCCGAAGCGCAGCATCGTCTGGTCGCGGTGACGACGGAGCGCATCCTGACGCAGTTCGGCGCGCTCGGCGTGCAGATGGACGTGCTCGCGCGCGGCGTGGAAGGCGTCCGCATCACCGGCTGCGTTCAAGGCATGCCCGCCGAGAAGTTCCTCCAGGTCGAGGACGTCATCGTCGCGATCGACGGTCGCGCGGTGCGCGATGCGGAAGGCGTGACCGCGATCGTGCAGTCCTTGGCGCCCGGAACCACCGTGCGCGTCGAGGTGCTGCGCGTCGATCGCGAGGCGAACGGCAAGCCGAAGCTCGACGCGACGGGCCGTCCGGTGTCGAAGCGCGTGGAGGTGTCGTTCCCGCTCGGATCGGCGCGGCAACTCGAAGCGGCGTACGTGGGTGGAGCGCCGCGAATGCGCGTCAGCCTCGAGCGTCAGGACATGGCTCGCGCCGTGATGCGTCGCTACGCGCCGCAGCCGATCATCGTGACGATGCCCGAGGACCGCGCCGCGAGCGAGAAGTTCGCTGCCCTCGATCCGGATGCGCATCCCGACGTGCAGGGGCTCAAGCGGCTCAAGGACATCTACGAGGCCGAGCGGCGTCCGTGGGACGCGAACACGCTGAACGCGGTCGAGGCGACGCTCGTGAACCTGCGCCGTCAGGCCGACGATCCGACATACCCCGAAGCGCAGCGCGAGTGGTTCAAGCGCGTCGTGAAGCGATTCGAGCAGCTGATGCCGCGGCCGGAGTGACTGCAGCCGCGCAGCCGTCTCACCCCAACGGATTTCTGAAGTGCGCGTTCTGCACCGGCACGACCACTTCGAGCGCGTGCTGCAGCACCTCGGCGGGCGAGCCCATCGCATCGACCTCGGCGATGATGTTCGCCGGGTAGCACGCGAGGACCGGCGCCGTTTCCTTGTCGTAGACCTCGAAGCGGCGGCGGATCACCTTCTCGTCGGCGTCGTCGAGTCGGTTCTCCTTCAACGCCCGCTTGCGCATGCGTCGCACCATCTCGTCGCGATCGCGGCACACGAGGTGAATCACCCGCAGCACGTCGACGTACTCGCTCATCGCGTTCGCCTGGGCGACGCTGCGCGGGATGCCGTCGAGGATCAGCAGGTCGACCGCAGGCTTGAAAAAGCTGAGCGTCGTTTGCGCCTGGATGTTCTGCCGCCACATCTCGATCGTGAGGTCGTCGGGCACGAGCTCGCCGCGCGACGAGTGCTCGAGGAACTTCTTGCCAAGGGCGCTCGTCAGGTCAAGCGAGCGGAAGACGTCGCCGCACGCGAGATGAAAGAAGCCGGGGATCCTCCCCAGGATCTTGCCTTGCGTGCCCTTGCCGGCGCCGGGCGCGCCGAAGAGGAGAATGGTCTTGAATCGCGGCATGCTCATGACGAATCTCGAGTCGGGGGTCGGCAAGTATCCATGATTTCGCGTGAGGTGTGCTGCGGGAAGATCGGACGGTCGTGATCGTTGCGTAGTTCCGCTCACGGGCGCGCTCGCGAGGTCCGCGAACGAATCGTCCGTCGATACGATCCCGCCCGTGCATCCGGACTCGATCGCCTCCCGAGATTCGGCGTTTCGCGCGTCGACGCGCGGACTGACGCGTCGGTGGTTCCTCGCGCCGGACGCGGGCTCCGGAAGCCTGCTGGAACGACTGCTGGCGGCGCGCGGGATCTCGGCGGCCGATCGCGCCGCCTTCGTTCAGCCCACGCTTGGCACGGTCGAGCGACCGTGGGAGCGAGGCGACTTCGTCCGAACCGCCGACGTGCTGCTCGACGCGGTCCGTGCGGGCCGGCGCATCGCGATCTACGGCGACTACGACGTCGACGGCATCACGGCAACCGCGATCCTCTGGCACGCGCTCCAGGCGATCCGGCCCGATGGGCTGCCGCGCACGTACGTGCCACATCGAATGGACGAAGGCTACGGCCTGAACGCCGAGGCGCTGCGGACCCTGAAGGGCGAAGGGATCGATCTGGTCGTCACGGTCGACTGCGGCATCACCGCGGTGGCCGAGGCCGAGTTCGCTCGCTCGATCGGACTCGACCTCGTGGTGACCGACCATCATCGTCCGCGCGAGGACGGCCGCCTGCCCGAGGCGCTCGCCATCGTGCACCCCGCACTCGACGGTCGCGAGCACCGCTTTCGCGACCAGTGCGGAGCGCTCGTCGCGTGGAAACTCGCTTGGGCGATGTTCGATCGCCACTCGGGCAGCCCCGAGGGTCACAAGCTCCCCGCGGCGTTCCGTGAACTGCTCACGCGCCTCACGCCGCTCGCGGCCATCGGCACGATCGCGGACGTCATGCCGCTCGTCGGCGAGAACCGCGCCATGGTGCGCGCCGGCATCGGCATGATCCGTCGCAGCGGCATCGAAGGTCTCGACGCGCTGCTGTCCTTCGGCGACATCGCCAAGGATGGCGTCGAGAGCGAGACGATCGCCTTCAGGCTCGCGCCGAGGTTGAACGCGATCGGTCGACTCGGGCACGCCGAAGCTGCGATTCGCCTCTTCACGACGGCCCGCGGCGAGGAATGTCGCGCGATCGCCCGCGAGCTCGACGCGCTCAACAACGAACGTCGCGCGACCGAGCGGCGCATCTTCGAGCAGGCCGCGTCGCTCGTGCGCGAGCGCCGCATGGACTCCGACGTGCGTCGCGCGATCGTGCTGTCGAGTCCCGAGTGGCACGCCGGCGTGGTCGGCATCGTGTGCTCGCGCCTCGTCGAGGCGTTCGCGCGGCCGACGATCCTTCTGCAGGAACTCGACGGATTCGCGAAGGGATCGGGCCGCTCGATTCGCGGCTTCTCGCTGCTCACCGCGATCCAGAATTGCGGCGAGCCGCCGGTGAAGGCGGGGGGACATGACTTCGCGGCGGGGCTGACGGTGGCGCTCGACCGCATCGAAGCGTTCACCGAGGCGTTCATCGCCCACGCGTCGAGCCTGCTCTCGGTCGACGATCTCGTGCCGAGCGTCGTCGTCGACGCGCTGGCGACGATCGACGAACTCGACCTTCACGCGGTGCACGAGTGCGAGCAGCTCGCGCCGTTCGGCCGCGGCAATCCGCGCCCGACGGTGCGCATCGACGACGTCGCCGTGACCGCGCCGCCGCGACTCATGGGTCGCGAGCAGCGGCATCTCCTGGTGACCCTGCGCCATCCGAGCGGCGGCCAATTCCTGAAGGCGAAATGGTGGGACGGACGGGCGCACGCCGAGCACCTGCGCCACGGCGCGCGAGTCGACGTCGTGCTCGAACCGAAGATCGATCGCTATCTCGGCGACGAGAACGTCGAAGGCGAAATCAAGGACATCCGACCGCGCGAATGAGCGATGCGCTCAGCGCCGTCTCTGGTCGCGCGCGAACTCGCGCAACGCGATGGCGCGAGGCCTTGAACTCCCGCATCTCCTCCGCGCCCGCTCCGCGTCCTCTGTGCCTCCGCGCTGAATGCTTTCCTTCCGCGCGAGCGTTCGCCCGGCCGCGTGAGGTCAGAGCACGACGTCCGCGCCGCGATCGATCATCTTCGGCAGCGCCGCCTTCTTGAGGTCGCTCGGCTCAAGGGCCGTGAGCGGCGAGATCTCGATCCTGGCGTCGACGCGATGATCCGCGCGGCGCGGCACGGCAACGCCGACGGACGCGAGCCATGCCGCGGCCCGTTCGGTCTGCAGCTCGTGGCTCGAGGCCGGCGAGTCCTCGCCCGACGCGTTCTTGATCGGCGCGAATTCTTCGACACGGCTCGTCTCGACGACGAGCGACTTCTCGCACAGCGCGAGCGCATCGAAGATGAACGCCTCGAACTTGATCGCGTTCGGTTCCTTCGGATCGACCTTCGCGCCCGTGGTCAGGTCGATGTGCGGCACCTTCTTGTGGGCGCGATGGAACGGCAGGCCGAACACCGCCTGGTTCCTGGTCAGGCGATCGATGAATCCGACCGACAGCACGTGAATGGCGATCGATCCGGCGATGAACCGCAGTCGACCCTGCGCGTCGGTGGCTTGGCTGATCGATGCGGGCAAGTCGGAATACTCGAGCACGCGGGTGCGCCCGCCGTAGGAACAGAAGACGCCGACCTTCTCGGCCGCATCGCGCTTCGGCACCATCTTGCTCGACATCTCGCCTGACGACGTCGGATGCGCGGCGTGCAGGCCGAGGAACGTCGGGTCGATGATGTGCACGAGCGGATTGTCGACCTGGAAATAGCTGAGCTGCTCGATGCCGCGGCTCTGCATGTCCTCGACCGCGCCGCTTGCCCGCAGCGCCCGCAGCGCGCCGCCGTGGCCGTCGGGATTGACCGCGAGCGCGTGCTTGTCTTCGAGCAGGAGCTTGCCGTGCGCGTCGATCGAGGGCATCGTCCCTTGCGGGAAGAGGAAGACGTCGCGCTCCTCGAGCCCGAACCAGTTGTTGTCGCGGAAGAACGCCCGCGTGTCGGCATCGTTCAGCGGGCTGGTCATCACGTACCACGGGATCGCGACGCCGTACTTGCGCGCAGCGGCGAGAATCTGCTCGGCGAACACGCGAAAGAGCGGCTTGCCGGTGATGGCCGTGGCCGGATACGTCCCCTTCGGTCCGCGCCATCCGAGGCGCGTGCCTTGTCCGCCGGCGACGACGAACGCCGCCACCTTGCCGGAGCGCACGAGGTCCTCGCCGATCGCGCGGTGCGTCGCTCGCGCGGAGTCTTTCATCGCGACGTACGGCGCCGGCGACAGAGCCGCGACGTCGACCGCCGACTCCTTCGTCGCGAGACTCTGATGCAAGCGCTTCAGTTCGTCGAGATCGATGGCGGCGAGTTGCCCGCACAGCGCGTGGCGCGCCGTCGCGTCGAGCTCGCTCCAGAATCGGAACACGTGTCCTTGGCCGGCGGCGTCGAAGCGACGACGAAGCTCGTCGGCGGACTCGGTGAAGGCGTCGGTGTCGAGCATCGGCGAAGGCGTCAGGCGTCGGGCGAGATGGGGGCGCTCCAGCCTTCGGGCCGGTGTCGGACGATTCGCCCGCTCTCGAGGTAGATCACTTGCTCGCAGATGTTGGTGCAGTGGTCCGCGATGCGCTCGAGCGACTTCGTCACCGCGAGGAGGCGGAACGCGAACGCGATGCTGAACACGCCCTTGGTGATCTTCTCCTGGGCGTCGAGCAGGATTTTCTCCTTGAAGTCGGCGACGGTGTCGTCGAAGAGGAGCACCTGTTGCGCGAGCGACGGGTTGTTCGTCGCGAGCGAGCGGTTCGAATCGCGGAGCATGCCGATCACGCTGTTCGCCATGACGCGGAACGTCGCGGGAACGCGCTCGGTCGGCTTGCCCTCGCGGAGCACGACATCGGCGATGCTGACAGCGCAGTCCGCCACGCGCTCGAGCTCGTTGTTCACTTTCACGATCGTGAGGACGGAGCGAATGTCGTACGGATCGGTCTCGCCCATCGCGAGCAGCGGGATCGAGGCGCGCTCGATCTCGACGTCGACGCGATCGATCTCGTCGTCGAGCTTCGCGATCGTCGAGGCCTTCGCGCTGTCGAGGTCGAAGTAGCTCTCCACGGCCCGCAGCGTCAATTCGAGCACTCGCTCGCCTTGCGCGACGATGTCGTTCCTCAGTTCTGCGAGCTTGTCGTGAAACGTGGCCACGGGGTGAGACTCGGTGCGGCGCGATTGTACATGCGACCGTTGGCGCGACGAGCTACGCTGGCCGCATGATGGAACGTCGGTCCGAGATTGGAGCGGCTGACCGGTCGCTCTCGAGCGAGCCCGCGATCGAACCTGCGATCGAGTTGGGCGTCAACATCGATCACGTCGCCACCGTGCGGCAGGCGCGGCGCGGGTACGAGCCCGACCCGGTGTGGGCCGCGGTCGAGGCGGAGTTAGGCGGCGCGGACGGGATCACCGTTCACCTGCGCGAGGACCGTCGCCACATTCAGGATCACGACGTCCGCCGATTGCGCGACACGGTGCAGGTGAAGCTGAATCTGGAGATGGCCGCGACGGACGAGATGGTGAAGATCGCGTGTGCGATTCGGCCCGAGCTGGCGATGCTCGTGCCGGAAGGCCGCAACGAGGTGACCACCGAAGGTGGACTCGACGTGGCGGGCAAGCTGGAGTCGCTGCGGGGGCCGGTCGCGAAGCTGCGCGACGCGGGCATCGCGGTGAGCGTGTTCATCGACGCCGATCCAAGGCAAGTCGACGCCGCAAAGCGACTCGGAGCGCAGGTCTGCGAGATCCACACCGGACCATACGCGCACGCGTTTCGCGCCGGCGGCCGCGACGCGAGCGCCGCCGGCGCCGAACTCGCGAAGGTCGCCGCGGCGGGAGCGCAGGTGCGCGACCTCGGGATGCGATTCAACGCCGGTCACGCCCTCAACTACGTGAACGTGGGGCGCATCGCCGGGCTCGACGGCGTGCGCGAATTGCACATCGGGCACGCGATCGTCGCCCGCGCGATCTTCGTCGGGCTCCGCGGCGCGGTGGCCGAGATGAAGCGCCTCATGCGCGACGCGTCCCAAGCGTCGCGGTTGACCGGCCGCTCCTGATAGACTTCCCGATTCGCTTGAAATCCAACGGTTCTCTTACCAAGGTTGAACGATGCCCATCGTGTTCCGCGGCGCGTACACCGCGCTCATCACGCCCTTCTCCGCTGACGGCGCGTCCGTCGATTTCCCACGGTTCGACGAGCACATCGAGTTCCAGGCGAAGGGCAAAGTGACGGGCATCGTGCCGTGCGGCACGACGGGCGAGAGTCCGACGCTCTCCGAGGACGAACAGCGCGAGGTGATCGCGCGGGCGATCAAGGTCGGCCGTCCGCTCGGTCTGCAGGTGATCGCGGGCACAGGGTCGAACTGCACCGCGCACGCGGTCGAGATGCATCGATACGCGCACAAGGCCGGCGCGGACGCGAGCCTGCAGGTGAGCCCGTACTACAACAAGCCGTCGCAGGAAGGGCTGTACCGGCACTTCATGGCGGTCGCCGACAGTTGCGAGTTGCCGATCGTCCTCTACAACATCCCGGGGCGTTGCGGAGTCGCGATCGCGCCGGAAACGGTGGCGCGGCTCGCGCGGCATCCGAACATCAAGGCCATCAAGGAAGCGACCGGCTCGATGGACTCGGCGAGCGAGATCGCGCAGCGCTGCGGCATCACGATCCTCTCGGGCGACGACTCGCTGACGTTGCCGTTCGCCGCGTGCGGCAGTAAGGGCGTGGTGAGTGTCGTCAGCAACATCGTGCCGCGCAAGGTGCAGGAGCTGTGCGACGCGTTCGATGGCGATCGCTTCGAGCAGGCGAAGCGCATGCACGCCGAACTGTTCAAGCTGTGCCGCGGATTGCTCACGCTTGACGTGAATCCGGTGCCGCTCAAGACCGCGATGAAGATCCTCGGCCGGGACTCAGGCGCGCTTCGCCTGCCGCTGGTTGCGCCGAACAAGGAAGTCGTCGCCAAGATCGGCGAGTTGTTAGCTGAGTTCGGGCTTGCCCGACTCGAGGCGGCGACCAACGCATGAGCGACGCCGCGCCGTCGAACGATCCGCACGACGTCCGCTCGCTTCCGTATCGCGTCGCGGTGCTGTGCTACCTCTACGACGAGCGCGGCCGGCTGCTTCTCCTGCATCGGAAGAAGGAGCCGAACACGGACATGTACTCGCCGATCGGCGGCAAGCTCGAAGTGGCGATCGGCGAGAGTCCGCACGAGTGCGCGCGGCGCGAGATTTTCGAAGAGGCCGAGCTCGACGTGAAGACCGAAGAGCTGAAGCTCTCAGGCATCGTGAGCGAGAAGGCGTATCAAGGGCGGCATCACTGGCTGATCTTCCTCTTCGAGGTAACGCGCCCGATTCATCACGACGAGATCAAGCGCACGGTGTTCGACGAAGGCACGCTCGAATGGCACGAGGTCGATCGCGTGGCGTCGCTGCCGATTCCCGACACCGATCGCCGCGTGATGTGGCCGAACGTGCAGAAGCACCGCGGCGGGTTCTTCATGGTGCAGATCGACTGCCGCCCGGAAGATCGCGGCGAGCCCTTTGCGTACACGATCGACGAGAGCTGGCCGAAGCGAGTTCTGAGCGATCCGTAGCGGCCGTTCGGCCGCACACTCGCTCTGCGCGCTCCGCGGCCGAGTAGATCGGCCGCTTCGCCCTCGGCTAACGAATCGACCACGCGCCGAGCAGCGAGCCCAAGTCCGCCGCGCCGACGACGCCGTCCTTGTCGAGGTCGGGGAAGTAGCTGTTCGAGCCCCACGCGGCGATGAGGATCGCAAGGTCTGCGGCGTTCACGATGCCGTCGCCGTCGAGGTCGGCGAAGACGGAGGGGGGCATGGCGCGGACGAAGACGTCGCGATGACCGTTGAGATCGAAGCCCGACAGATTCGATGAGTTGCTGGCCCACGCGATCGCACCGGAGTCGGCTCCGTCGCAGCCGTAGTGCGAATGCCCATCCCCCGGACCGACGGGGCCGAGCGAGACCATGGTGGTGGTCTCGGTGATTCGATCGTGGCGGTAGAGGTGCCTCGCGCCGTTGGCGGCGCCATTCGCGAGGTTGGGTGCCGACGACGCGAACAGCACGAAGCGCCCGTCCGACGAAAGAGCGGGCGAGTACGCAAACTCGTTCGCTTCCTCGCCCGTGGACGAGACGTTGGCCCGTTCGAATGCGCGCGTCGTGCGGTCCCACACGAGCACGTCGTTGAAGCCGTCGTTCGAATTCGGGACGAGGTTGGTTGCGGAGCTGAGGAACGCGACGAGCCGCCCTTCAGCGGACAAGCGTCCGAACCTCGACGTTCCATTGCCGAATGTGCCGTCGGCCGCGCAACTGACGCAGATCAGTGCGCCGCTACTCAGGTCGCGGATCCACTGCTGGATGGAGCTGGGGGGTTCGCTTGGCAGCAATCGGAAGCTGGTGAAGGTGACGACTGCACCGTCGTCGCTGATGTCGAGTGGGTAGGTCTGCAGCACGGCGGCCGGCATGCCGCCGTCGGTCACGCTCGCGAGCTCGGAGGTTTGGCTGAGGCGATCGAATCGATAGGCGCGGTATTGAGTGCCAAGGGAGGCGTTCCAGTCCGCTTGGATGATCGCCAGGAACCTGCCATCGGGCGTCAACCGAGGTCCGAGCGCCTTCACAAACAAGTCGCCAGCGGGCGGAACCGCGCGAATGCGCTCGGTGGTGCCGAGCGAGAGATCACGAACGAACACATCGGATGTGGTGTCATCGCCCGCGACAAGATTCGAGGCGGTCGACCTGAACGCAATGATCTGTCCGTCTGCCGACATCGCGGGCTGCGCGGAGTTGCCATTTGCTGGTCCGCCGTCGAGTGCGACGCTGACTCGATCAATCGCGCCTGTCCACAGGTCCTTGCGGAACACGTCCTTGTAGCCGTTTGAGTCGCCGCTGACGAGATTGGATGCCCCACTGGAGAAGGCGACGTAGCGGCCGTCGCTTGAGATGGCGAGAGCGCTCACTTCGTCGAAGTAGTCGACGTCCCCGTCTCCGCCAGTTCCGTCGCTCGCCTCGCTTGCTCGGATGATCTGGAGCGCGGCGGGTACCGGGTTCGTAGACACGGACGCAGTGCCGACGAGCCATCCCCAGCTTGCGCTGATCGTCGTGTTGCCGACCGATTCACCGTGCACCCAACCCCACGGCAAGACGGTGGCGACAGACGGGTCCGCAGTACTCCACAACGCGCTGCCAGTCACGTTCACCATCTGATTGTTGGCGTAGACCAACCACGCCGAGGCCGGCGCAGTGGCCCAGAAGCCGCTTGACACTTCGAGCTGCGCGGGACTGATCACCAGATGCGTCGAAGCATCAGGAATCGCCGCGAAGACGTACGCGCCAGAGGCGACGATGAGAACCGGAACGCCGTTGAATGACGGGACGTCGATCGACTCGAATTGGACGCTCGCGTTGGTGGACGAGACGAGCAGGAACGACGATCCAGGTGCGGGCACGAAGCCGTCGGCGAACGTGAGCGAGAACGCGCCGTGCAGGATGATCGGGCCAGCGACCTGCAACATGCCGGCGCCGTTCGATCCGATTTCGAAGTGCAGCGAACTTTGCGTCGAGAGCGAAGGATCGAAGCTGCTCGTCGTCATGCTGACCATCGCCCCATCGCCGATACTTGTCCGTATGCCCGCCGACGGCAGCGGTCCGATCGACGCGGTCGTTCCGGGTCCGCGCACGTCGAGGAGGCCGAGGTCCGGAGCAGTCAGGCCGAACGAGGTGCTCGACGAGACGAAGTGCGCGCCGTCGCGGACGCGCAGCGTGCCTCCACCCGCGCCGGTCGCGCCGATCGTCGCTTTCGGCGTCGTCAGTGTGCCGTTCGAGATCGTGTGCGTCGGCGCGAGCGACTCCGGCCCTGCGATCGTGAGTCCTTCAGCGCTGAGGAGCGCGAGCGAGTGACCGCCGAGCGCGAACAGCGGTGATTGCGAAAGCACGCGCAGCATTGCGATCGACGGCGATGTCGCAAACGTGACGGAGAAGGGATCGGTCGAATCGCTGGCGCCGAAGATCGCGACCGACGTGGAGTTCGGCGCGCCGTCGGTCCATCGCGCGGGATCGGCGAAGTTGCCGTCGACGGGCGCGAGCCACGCGGTGTCGGTGGGTGCGGCGATGGCGAAGCTGGCACTTGTGGCGATGGCGATGAGCGCGGAGAGTGATCGCCACCCGGCCATCGTCCGCACAACCGAGCCAATCGGATCCAGTTGTCGAGGCGAGCGGTCGGCGCGGTTGTTCATGGTGGCTCTCGTGGTTGAATGGCGTGTCGGCGTGGTCGTGCGCGATCGTTCCATCTAACGAACCGACCATGCGCCGAGGAGCGCGCCCAAGTCTGCCGCGCCGACGACGCCGTCCTTGTCGAGGTCGGGGAAGTAGCTGTTCGATCCCCACGCGGCGATGAGGATCGCAAGGTCTGCGGCGTTCACGATGCCGTCGCCGTCGAGGTCGGCGAAGACGGAAGGGGGCATGGCGCGGACGACGACGTCGATGTGCTGGTTGAGGTCGAACGGAGCGAGGTTCTCCGCCTTCGTCGCGAACGCGATGCGCCCGTCGTCGGCGAGCACGCTGGGAGTCTGGGTGCTTCCTGCGCCGATCCCGACTGGACCAATCGACACCAACTCCATCGCGTGTGTGAGGCGGTCGTGTCGAAAAAGCTGACCTGCCCAGCTGATTGGTATCTCGACGAGGTTTGAGGCGCTGGAGTCAAAGGTGACGAAGCGACCGTCCGGCGAGATCGATGGGCGCCATGCTTGGTCGTTCGCCGGGACTCCCGCGGACGAGATGTTGGCGAGCTCGAATCCGCCGGTCACGCGATCCCACACGAGGATCGAGTTGATCGGTGCGCTCGGTGTTGCAAGGTTCGAGGCCCATGATCTGAAGACGACGAATCGCCCGTCGGCGGTCACAGATGCGCGATCGGAATCCGAGTTTCCGAACGTGCCGTCGAGCGCACGACTGACGGCGATCAACTGACCGGTCGAGAAGTCACGGATCCAAACCTGTTTAGTTGAGGAGGGTTGTCCCGGAACCAACTGGTCGAGGCTGTCGAACACGACGATCGAGCCGTCGGCGCTGATGTCGATTGGATCAAAGTAGACGGCGGATGCTGGAGCGCCGGTGCTCGTCGCACTGACGAGGTCAGCGGTGCCAGATTGACGATCGAAACGGTAAACGCGGTCCTTCCCCGAGCTGTCCCGCTGAACGAAGGCGACGTAACGACCATCGGCGGAGATCTTCGGGGTAACCGCCCAGTAGTACGTGGTGCCTGCTGGTGGAACGGCTCGGAGCCGCTCGGTGGTTCCAAGAAGCATGTCGCGCACAAAGACGTCGAGAAAACCATCGTCGCCAAGCACCAGATTGGACGCGTAGCTCTGGAACGCGACGAAGCGTCCGTCCGCGGAGACCACCGGGTGGAGTGAAACGTTGTTAGGCGAAGTTCCGTCCAACGCAACGCTGACGCGAACGACCTCGCCGGTCGCCAGGTCCTTGCGGAAGATGTCCCGATGACCGCCGTCGTCGCCTTCGACAAGGTTCGAGGCCTTGCTGTCGAAGACGACGTAGCGGCCGTCGGGCGTCATGCCGATGCTGTCCTCGGGGTAGATGAACGTGTTGGTGCACGCATCGTCGTTGCCCCCTGTTCCGTCGGCCGCCTCGCTCGCGCGCAGGAACTGAAGGTCGGGCGGTACGGCGACGACGGAGATGGTTGTCGGGTTCGACGCGAGCGAGCCGTAGCCCGCGCTCGCGGTCGTTTCGCCGACGCCCATGCCGAGGGCCCGGCCATCGGCGAGCACGGTGGCAATCGAAGGAACCGCGGTGTTCCAGTCAACATCGTCGGTCGCCGACACGAGTTGGCCGCCCGTGAACGCGAGTGTCGCGGTGAGCTGGCTCGTGTAGCCTTTGAACAGGTCGACGTGACGCGGCGCGACGACGAGCTGCGTGTTCGCATCCGCCGCGACTGCGAAGAGATAGCCGCTTGTGACGACGATCGTGAGCGGGACACCATTGACAAGCGGCACGTCGATCGAGTCGAACTCGCCGGTCACCACCGCTGCTTGGGCGAGGAGCAGGATCGATCCGGGCGGTATCGCCACGCCGCTGTCGATTGTGAGCGACAGCGAACCGTGGAGCTGCAGGCCACCGTTGACAAGCAGCATGCCTACACCGTGTTCGCCGTATTCAAAGTGCAACGCGCTCGCGATACCGATGGAGCCGGGTGGCACGGTTGAGACGTTGACCATTGCTCCATCCCCGATACTCAACCGCACACCCGCCGTCGGCAGCGGCCCGATCGACGCTGTCGTGCCGGGACCTTTCACGTCGAGCAGTCCGAGGTCTGGAGCAGTCACGCCGAACGTCGTGTTGGACGACACGAAGTGCGCGCCGTCGCGAACGCGCAGCGTGCCTCCACCCGCGCCGGTCGCGCCGGTCGCGCCGATCGTCGTCTTCGGCGTCGTGAGTGTGCCGTTCGAGAGCGTGAGCGTCGGCGCGAGCGACTCCGGCCCTGCGATCGTGAGTCCTTCAGCGGCGAGGAGCGCGAGCGAGTGACCGCCGAGCGCGAAGAGCGGTGATTGCGAAAGCACGCGCAGCATTGCGATCGACGGCGATGTCGCGAAGGTGACGGAGAACCCGTCGGTCGAATCGCTGGCGCCGAAGATCGCGGCGGACGTGGAGTTCGGCGCGCCGTTGCTCCATCGCGCGGGATCGGCGAAGTTGCCGTCGACGGGCGCGAGCCAGACGGTGTCGGCGGGTGCGGCGAGGGCGGAGGTCCCGCACGCGAGGAGCGCCGCGATGGCGAGGCAGAGGCGACTTCGACGCGATGGCCGGTCGACGCGCAAACAAAGACGCGAGTCACGCGCGAGGCGCGCTGATGCGTGGTTCGGCATGTGGGATCCCCGAGCGAGAGGCTGGCGACGCGTGGACGGGCGCGATGTGAGTCGCGGGCGTCGCGAAGAAATGCTCCCCCGGAATTGAGTACGCGGGCCCGTGCCGGCCGGAGGCGGCCGGTCGCCGAAAATCCTGCGAGCCGTCAATGGCCGACGTGTGGGCGGTGATAGAGCGTGCGGCGGTTCGGGTCGGGTCGCGGTCGGATGTTTCGTCGCCTTCCCCGGCGGTTCGGCATCCTGCTTGATGCCTGCGTTCCGCGACGGGCCTTGCAGCGAGCCCTTTGATTGGGGCTTCAATGCGGCAGCAAGGCTCTCGAAGCTCCGACCCCTTCTCGACGCGGCGGTTGGGGGCACGGGCTCCAGCCGACCGGAGCGAGACGCTTCCGCCGCTGAAGCAACAGCTAGGTCACCGCGGGAAAGCCTGTGGGCCTCTATCGACTGTCACTTCTTCGCCGAACGGACGAGCCGCAGGGCATGCAACTCGTTGTCGAAGCTCATCGACTTCGTCTGCGAGAAGCCGAGTTCGGCGGCGGTTGCGACGACATCCTCGTGCTTGAGGTCGGGCATGCCCTTTGGCCACACCGCCCACAGCACGCCGCCGCTTGCGGTGCGCTCGCCGGCTGAACGGAGGCGCGCGAGTTCGCGCTGCTGCTCGATCAGGAGAATGACCATGTCGTAACGACGAGCGCCGATCGGACGAGTCGCGGCAGGGGTGTCGAGCGCGGGGGCGAGCTCCTCGCGGAACGCGAGCGGCAGATCGCCGAGCAGAAGGATCGATTGGGCCCGCTCGACGCCGAGCTTCTCAAGCCGCGATTTCGGACCGGCGTTGAGCTTCTCGAGCCACTTCTTCGCGATCCCGGCGTCGCCGAAGGTGATCGCCACGTTCTCACCGGCAGACGTCTTCAGCGAGAGCTTGGCTCCGCGTGCCGCAGCGGATTCGATCGTGTCGAACGGGATGCGCACGCGAGGACGGCCCGCCAGGACCAGTTCCGTCGACTCCAGCAACGCCTTGCCCGTCCGTTCGGTGCCGTTCACGACGGCTGTGCAGTCCGCTTCCAGTCCCATCGGTGCTCCGCGAGGCCTCTCTGGCAGGGTCCTGCGGCGGGTGCGCTCGTTCCCGACACCCGCCCCAAATGCTCCGGCGTCGCACGGCGGCCCAACGGACGCCGGAGGCGAGACCCGACGCGCTCTGACATCGCGCGAGTCCGCCGGAAGGGGCATCAGGATACCCGAAAACGGGGGTGGCTCGCACCCACACCGACGCCCAAACGGGGTACGGACGATGCGGCTCGATGGGAAGTCGCCGTCTCGTCGGACCCCGGCTCGCACCAAGGGCTGCGCGAGTCGCGCGACGCGAATTGCGCCCGCCGCGTGCGGTCCGCGGGCGAACTCGAGGCCACGTCCGGCGCGAGGCGACCGCTGCCTCCAGGGTCCGGGGACGCCCGCATCCGTGCTCGTGCCAGTCCCGTGTTCGCGCCGTGGTTCATGCCCCTGTTCGTCTGCCCGCGCGATTGTCCGCGACGGAGCGCGATTGAAGGAGTGGTTCCTCGGAGACCTCAATGCGCCCCGCCGCGGGCGCGCCGACCTCCGACGCGGCGACTCGCCTCACACCAATTCGAGCGCTTCGTAGCGCCCTCCGGGCGCACACTCGCTCTGGCCATGTCGCCGTCCTGTGAGATCGTGGAGCGCGTGGAGCAAATACGATCCGTATCAGGCCGTGCGGTGGACGCTCGCGACTGGTCACGCGTGCCGCGACTGGGTCGCACAGCCGAACGTGCGGATCGAGTTGCTTCCGCGGGCGCGGTCGACTGCGCGGACTGGTTCGACTCGAGCTGCAGCAGCCATCGCTTTCGATCGACTCCGGCGGAATAGCCGGTGAGCCCGCCATTCGAGCCGACGACGCGATGGCACGGCACGACGAGCGGAATCGGATTGCGCCCGTTCGCCGCGCCGACCGCGCGGACGGCTGTGGGGGCGCCGACCGTCGCGGCCACCGCGGCGTACGAGGTCGTGGAGCCAAACGGGATCGCGCGGAGCGCAGACCAGACCGCGTGCTGAAACGGCGTGCCGGCGATCGCGATCGGGCACTCAAACGTTCGACGGCGACCGGCGAAGTACTCGTCCAACTCGCGCAGGGCCGCGCGAAAGGGCGCCCGGTCGGAGCGCGTGTCGAAGTCGCCCGCGCCATGTCGCCGCGCAGTTTGGTTGGGCAGGGCGCTCGAGTCGCCGCACAGGATGATCCCTCGAAGATGATCGCCATCGGAGACGAGATACAGCGTCCCGATCGGGCTGTCCGCGCGCCAGTGGAAGCGAAGCGGCGGCGCGTCGCGCGGTGCGTACGCAACGTAGTCGCCGACGTGCGCCTGGTTCGCCTCGGGCGAGCGGCGGCTCGCGCGAGGCCGCCGCGTCGATGCGCGCGGTTGGACGCCCTTGTCCGCGATGCGACTCGCCTTGTGTTCCTTCGTCGTCGTCATTCTGCTGCACTCCTTCCGGGATCACGTGTCGCATGAGGGTGTCCGCCGCGCGCTCGTGTCGCGGCGAGTCGCCACAGGTGCATTGCCGCATATGCCCGCCACGGACTCCACGCCGACGTGAGCCGTTCGACGTCGGTTGGCCGACTCGCGCCGAGCGAGCGCGCCAAGACGAGATCGGTGCCGGGAAACGCGTCGGGCCATCGAAGGCCGCGCATGGCGAGATAGTCGAGCGTCCATCGTCCGATGCCGAAACACGGCGACAGGCGCGACTCGAGCTGACTTGGCGGCACGCCCGTGTCGATCGAAAACGACTGTTGCATTGCGAGCGCAGCGAAGGCCCGCAGGCTCCGGAGGCGCGTCGCGGTGAGACCGATCGAGCGGTACGTCGCGTCGGACGCCGCCGCCATGGCGCCCGGCGTCGGACTGACGAGGTGCAGTCCGCGCACCGGAGTCGCACAGGCGCTCCCGAGCGATGCGGCGACGCGACCGGAGACCGTGGTCGCCGCGCGCACGCTGACCTGCTGTCCGAGAATCGTGCGCCATCCCAATTCGAACCCGTCGATCGTGCCGGGCACGCGGAGTCCGGGCGTCGCGATCACCGACGGCCGGAGGCGCGCGTCGCGAGCGAGGTGCGCATCGATCGCGTCCGAGCGAGCATCGGTGTCGAGCAGCGATCGGACCCGCTGAAGTACTGCGGAGATCACGGGTGCCAGCGAATCGGCGACCTCGACCAGCAGTCGGTGATGGCCTGCGTCGTGCGTGACCCGCATCCAGCCGCGATGGCCGTCGATCTCGAGCGTGCGGGCATACGAGTGCGCGTCGATCGACTCGACGCCGGGAATCCGATGGGCGGCGAGGAACTCGAGGAGTGCGGTCCAGGCGAACGGTGCTCGATATCCGAGCGTCAGCACGAGTGCGGATCGTGTAGGGTCGGCGCGTGCGGAACGGTTCGACGGAGGCCGCGCCGCGCGGGCCAAGTTGCCGCGTTCCGAAGCGGACCGACGAGGCGACCTCGCGTTCACTCCCGTTCGATCCGGATCGCTTGTCCGGCGCAGGTCGCTCGGGGTGAGTCGATATCGCGTGCGAAAGAGCGCGTTGAACCGGCGAAGGCTCGCGAAACCCGCTGCATGCGCGACCGTGGTAATCGGCAGCCGCGTGTCCGTCAGCAACTGCTTCGCGGCGAGAAGCCGGGTCGTCTGCAGGAACTGGACCGGCGACACGCCGGCGAGATCGCGCACGACGCGACGCAGGTGACGCTCGGTGCAGCCGAGTTGTGCTGCCACCGACGCGATTGCGGCGCGAGCGCTGAGGTCGCGCGCCGCGATCGCACGTAGCTGCGCCAGCGCCGACCACGCGAGTCGCGACGATGCGTCGATCGGAGCGCATCCCGGCGCCAGTTCGGGGCGACAGCGCAGGCACGGACGGAAGCCGGCGAGCTCTGCTGCCGGGGCGCTCGCGAAGAAACGGCAGCGATCCGCCCGTGGCGTGCGCGCAGGGCACACCGGTCGGCAGTAGATCCGCGTGGTGCGCACGCCGACGAAGAACTGGCCGTCGAAGCGACGGTCTCTTGCCGCGAGCGCCGCGTAGCACTGGTCGCTGTCGAGCCGCATGGCGAACACCGTACGCCGGGGCCGCTCGGCCGCTCGCCGTTTTCGGACATCGAGTCGCGACGCGAATCGACACTTCGGCACCGATGATCGGCAGGCGGGTCCGGCCGGACGGCGTTCTTGGCGAATCGCCACGCGTCGGCGGCTACGCTTGCGGCCATGTCCGTGCCGCTGGAGCCGACCGCCTGTCGCGATGAAGACGGTGAAGCGGAGGGCGACGATCGATTCCGATGGTCGCTCGCCCGTCCGATCGAGGAGATCGCGCGCGCAACGCGAGTCGACGAGCGAGTGGGGCGACTCGTTCCGGGTTTCGACGCGCCCTTCTTCCAGGCCGGTCTCGCCGGGTACTCCGACGGACCCATGCGCATCATCGCGAGACGCCACGGTGCACCCTTCTGCGTCACCGAAGCGCTCCTCGACCGCACGTTGATCAACGGCGGGAAGGGCCGTCGGAAGGAGGATCCTGACCTGCTCGCGACCGAGTGCGGCATGGGGGAACTCGAGGACAACGCGGCCGCAGGGCTCGACGACCACCCGATCGCGGGCCAGATCATGGGCACGCTGCCCCACGAGATGGCGCGCGGCGCGGGGATCCTGGTCTCGATGGGGTATGACGTCATCGACGTGAACCTCGCGTGTCCGGTCAAGAAGATCAAGCGGAGCAATCGCGGCGGTCACTTCCTGAGCGTGCCCGACGACGCGATCGACGTGCTTCGCGCGGTTCGCGATGCGGTACCGCCGGCGATCCCGTGCACCGTGAAGCTGCGCCGCGGATTCGACGACACGCCGGAGATGGCCGAACGTTTCGAGCGGATCTTCGAGGCGTCGTACGAACTCGGCTACGCGTGGACGACGGTGCACTGCCGCACGGTGCAACAGCGCTACATCGGACCCGCGAAGTGGGAATTCCTCCGCGACCTCGTGCGGCGTCATCCGGGCAAGCTGGTGTTTGGCTCCGGTGACGTGTGGGAGGTCGAGGACATCTTCGCGATGCTCGAGTACACCGGCGTCGCAGCGGTGTCCGTCGCGCGAGGCTGCATCGGCAACCCATGGATCTTCCGCCAGGCGCGGCAACTGATGCGCGGCGAGGGGCCAACCGCGCCGACGCTCGACGAGCAGCGGCGCACGCTGTTGGACCACTTCGATCTTGCGGTGAAGCTGCATGGCGAACGACGCGCCGGTCGAATGATGCGGAAGTTCGGAATCAAGTTCGCGCGACACCACCCGCTGCCCGCGGAGGTGAAAGCCGAATTCGTGGCATGCTCAACAATCGAGGAGTGGCGCCAGGTGATCGAGCGCCGCTACGTCGATGCGCCAATCGGCGGTGGAGTAGGCGGTGGGGTGGGTGGCGCGGCCCGCGGTGCAGCGGGCGACTCCGTCGTCGGCGCGACGGGTCGTCGCGGTGCGGTGGGTTGATCGTCCGAGGGGCGATCCGATCCACGAGGCGGCCGCGATCCCCGCGAGTCGCCCTCCGCGTGCGGGAGGCGGAACACCCAAGCCGTTCCCGACACCTGCTCGCCGTCCTCGTCCCAGATTCGTCCGGCGGCGGCGAGGTCGTCGTGCAGCGCGACGCAGGCGCCGAACTGCGCTCCTTCGATCGGCGCGGACGGCGCGAGTACTGCCGACAGCGTCCATGCGTCGCGCTCGCGTCGATACAGATAGGCGACGCCCGAGTCGTTTCCGTCCGTGTCGTCTCCTGGTGCCCCCACGAGGAGCCGTCCGCGATCGAGCGCGACCGCATACCCGAACCAGACCGTCGGGCTGCCCGGCGGCGGGCGCAGCGTCGACTCGAACTCCCACCCGTGCGTCGTCTTCCGATAGAGGCGCACGCAGCCTGCGGACTCGCCGCTGCCGTCGTCGCGCGGTGCGCCGATCGCGAGCGTCGTGCGGTCGAGAGCGCACGCGAAGCCGAACCAGTCGCCCTGCTTCGAGTCCTCCGGCGCGAGCTTCGCGTCGTAGCGCCAACCTTCGGAACCGAGGGAGAAGAGATAGACCGCGCCGGACTTCTCGCCGCGATCGTCGTCGCCGTACGCGCCCACGGCGATCGAAGAGTCGCTCACGGCAACGGCGTGGCCGAACCAGTCCCCGGCGGCCGCGTCTGGCGCGACCAGCTTCGTCGTCGCTCGCCATGCGCCTTCGACGAACGTGAACACCGAGGCACTGCCAGAGTCGACGCCCGGGCCGTCATCTCGCGGCGCGCCGACCACGATGGTTGGTCCACCACTCGCGGCCCCGATCGCGACCGCGCCGCCGAATCCGTCCGCCGGCGCCGCGTCGCTCGGGAGGAGATCCGCTTCGAGGCGGAAGTGGTATCCGTTGCGTCGGAAGACCGCGACAGCGCCCGCATCCTGCCCGACGTCGTCGGCGCGATCGCGCCCCACAACCATGCGCGAGCCGTCCGCGGCGACGCACTGTGCGAAGCGGTCCTGCGAGGCAGGATCGACGGAGAAGAGCCGCTGGACGCGCCGCCAGCCGCTCTTGGAGTCGCCGAAGACGTGGACCGCGCCGCCTGCGGTGCCATCGTCGCCGTCGTTGGGGCTTGCGACGAGGACGGCCGTGCCCGCGATCGCGACCGATCGTCCGAAGCGCGGTTCGACGCGAGCCTGCTGCGGCCGGAGGATCGCTGTCTCGTGCATGCGGGGCGGCGGCGCAGCTCGCGCAGGGAGACACGCAAGGCTCATGGCGCAGGCGGCGCCCGCGACCTGAAGAGCGCGTGCGGGATCTCTGCGTCGTGTTGATGTGCGGCGTGGTGCGGCGCTACCGCCGCGCGCGACCGCGTCGGGTCGAGCATTCATGGTCCATACCCCTCGCTGTTGTTAGACTCGCCCGCACCGATCGCGCGACGAATCCATGAAGTCAATCACCGTGGGAATCGCGCACGTCGACCGCGGCGCGTTGGATCGCGCGTCGAGCCCCCGACCGGATCGAGTCGTTCGCTGCGCACCACCGGCGGTGTCGTGGGGCGGTGTCGCGCTCGCCACCGTGGCGAGCCCTCGTCCCACTGATCTGTCGCGGAGGCTACCACGGGTTTCGGCCGACCCTGCAAAGTGAGGAGTTTTTTCTTGCCCACCTCGCGCGGCGTTGGCGCCGCAGCCGTGCGTCGCGCGACGCAGGGTTACGATCCGCGCCATGCCCAACGAGTTCATCAGCTATCGCGATGGCGAGGTCGAATGTGAAGCCTGCGTGGCGCGAGGCGCGGCGCGGAACACGCCGGTGCCGGTGGTGCTCGTCTGCCATGCCTGGGCCGGACAGGACGACTTCGCGCGTGCGCGGGCGCAGGAGTTGGCGGAACTCGGCTACATCGGTTGCGCGATCGACGTGTACGGCAAGGGACGTCGCGGCAAGTCGCCCGAAGAGAACTCGGCGCTGATGACGCCGTTCGTGAAGGACCGCGCGATGCTGAAGCGGCGGCTCCTCGCAGCGCTCTCGATGGCGCAAGGGCTCCCCGGCGCGGATCCGTCCCGGCTCGGCGCGATCGGCTTCTGCTTCGGCGGACTCTGCGCTCTGGACATGGCGCGTGCGGGGGCGAAGGGGCTGCGCGCCGTCGTCAGCTTCCACGGGATCTTCGCTCCGCCGGGGCTCGGAGCGCAGGGCAAGATCGGCGCGAGCGTGCTCTGCCTCCACGGTTACGACGACCCGATGTGCACTCCCGACGCGGTGGTAGCGCTCGCAAAGGAAATGACCGACGCCGGTGCGGATTGGGAAATCGATATGTACGGCAACACCGTGCACGCCTTCACCAACCCCGACGCGAACGATCCGAAGTTCGGCACGGTGTTCAAGCGAAAGGCCAGTGACAGGGCGTTTGCGAGGATGCGGCATTTCCTCGCCGAGACGCTGGCCTGAGCCCGCGTCGGTCTCGCAGCCATTCCCGCGTCGCGGTCGTCATGTCGCGCACCCGCGCGCGGACAGGTGGTCGCTATCACCGCGGTGCGAGTTCGTCGACGAGCGATTGCCACGAGCGAATCGAATATCGATCGAAGGAGTACGACTCGGCTCGTTGCTTCGCGTCGGCCAACGCCCGCTGCGCCGCGTCGGCGCGCCCGAGCCGATCCATGCACGCGGCGCGGAAGAGCGCGACGACGGGATTCGGCGAACGACGGGCCTGGACGTCGATCGAATCGGCTTGGGCGAGCGATTCGATCGCCTCCGCGCAGCGACCTTGCCGGAAGCGCGACGCGCCGATGGTGAGTGGCGCCAAGCCGCTCTCAGGCCAACGCTGCGCAGCGCGACTCGCCGCGTCTTCAGCGACCCGATATTCCTCCGGCTCGAGCCCAGAGAGAAGGGCCAACGGACGCGCGACGATCAACAGATATACGGGCGGTATCGGAAACACGAGCGGCTGTTCCGCATCCTCGGATTCGAGCATGGATCGCAGATGGCTCGCGAGCAGTTCGCCGGCTTCCTTGAGCTTGCGTTGGGCACCGAGTCCGAGCGCCGCGTCGCGCGCCGCGGCGATCACCGCGAGCGCGGCGGGGTTGCCGCTCCGTTGCATCGCGTGATACGCGTCGAGCATCGTCGTCGCCGCCGCGTCGACCTCGCCACGGGCCAAGAGCACGCGTCCGAGCATGCGCCTGCAGTTGTTGGCCCAGATGCTGTCGGGGCCGTAGTACTCGATGCGACTCGCGAGCGAGGCCTCGAAGAGGTTGCGCGCGGCGTCGAGATCGTTCTGTGAGAGCGCCAAGACACCGGCCCACCAACGCGCCGTGGCCTGACACTCGTTGGCGATCGGCAACGGGTAATGATCAAAGTCGCTCAGCGCCTCGAGCAGTTCGCGACAGGGCTTGGCGGCGTCTCCGGAGACGGCGTCCGCGTACGGTTCGATGGCGAACAGAATTGTCGCGAGCGTCTCCGGTCGCGGGTCGTCGGCGCCGCGCGGAGCGCTTCGAACCGCCGCCGCCAAATCGTTTGCCGCAGCGGCACGCGCCCGCGCCGTCCCGTCGGGGCGGAGTGCGAGGAGCATGCGCTCGATTTCCGGCGCGAGCGTCCGCAGCGGCGATTCGAACCGCGCGAGCAATCCGGTTCGTCCGCTCGCCAGTTCGAAACCCACGATGCGATTGAGCGCGGGGCGATAGTGCTCGGGCGTCCGACCGCTCGCCGCCAGCAACCCGTCGCAGCCGGCGATCAGGAGGGGCTCGGCCGCGTCCCAATCGCCTCGATCCGTCAATTGCGCGCCCTCGAGCGAAGTCAATTCGGACATGAGCCAATGTCCGCGCGGCAAGTGCAGGGACAGCTCGGCGCGCGCCAGGCGAGTCAGCCGCGCCGCCTCGTCCCGGCGCCGCGCGCCGGAGAACAGTTCCGCCGCGTCCAGGTGTATGTACGCGATCGCCTTGTTCGACGCGCCGAGTGCGGGGCATCGAGCGTCGATCGAGGAGAGGAGTTTCACCAACACGTCCGTCACGCGCGGATCGGACCACCGGTTGTAGACGTCGTGGAGTGACGCGATAAACGCATCGATCACGAGTACGAGCTCATCCGATTCGCAGCTCAGCGCGGCGTCATCAAGCACAGCGAGCGCTTCGTTGCCGAGCTGCGTCAATTCGTTCGGCGCGAGCCGCGGTCCGTCGAGCAGCGCCGTCAGCGCAGTGCGTACGCGCTCCGTCGTCGCGGATCCGCTGCGGCCGAGGCGCTGGTCAAGGGCGGCGAGGTCTGCGAGGGCCTGCTCGCGCCGGAGCTTGACGAGATCGGCGTAGGGCACGCCGCGATCGCGCAGCGTCTCGACGTAGTCGCGCAGCGCGGCCGCGAGCGCCGCCTCGTCGCGCCCCTCGGGATTGGCTCGCCAAAGCCGGATCGCTTCGCCAAGTTCGCGTTCCGCATCGGTGACAAGAAAAAGCGTGTAGTAGAGGTTGCCGAGTTGCTGTCGCGCGAGGGCTTGCCGGTGCGGCGAGTCGGCGTACGCGGCACCGATGTTCCGCGATGCGAGGTCGAGCATCGCACGGACCGTCAACGACGATCGATCGCCGGCGTCGTCCGTCGTGTCGCCGAAGCCCAGACCCCACGCGATGAAGTCGCTTCGCACGCGGGCTCGCTCGGCGTTGCGCTCCGCCGCCACGCGATGACGATCGGCCAGCGCTCGCGCCTCTCGCTCGTCGTTGCGGGCGGCGACGGCGGCGTCCCGATCGATCGAAGCCCGCACGAAGCCGGTCACAGCGAGCGCGAGTCCTCCGAGCAGGCTGGCGATGGCGATCGAACCCGCGGCGACGGCGAGTCGATTTCGGCGCACGAACTTCGAGAGTCGATAGGTGGCACTGGGCGGTCCGGCCTCGACCGGTTCGTGGCGCAGATGGCGACGAAGGTCGGCCGCGAACGCCGCTGCACTTTCGTAGCGGCGAGAACGGTCCTTCTCGATCGCCTTCATCACGATCCAGTCGAGGTCGCCTGCGACGAATCGATGCAGGCTGCGCACCTGCATCCGTCGCGACTCCGCGATATCGGAGGCGTCGGCCCCAAGTGAGGTAACTCGCGTGCTCGGGCGCGGCGGATCGGTTTCCCGAATGATGCGCTGCATTTCGGCGAGTCCCGCGTCGAGCAGTCGCTTCTCGTCGAGCGGAGGTACGCCGGTGAGGAGTTCATAGAGGAGCACGCCCAACGAGTAGACGTCGCTTCTCGTGTCGATATCCACGCCGTTCAGTTGGGCCTGCTCGGGGCTCATGTACGCGGGCGTGCCGAGAAACTGTCGCAGATCGGTATGAATGGACCGCGCGACGTCGGTTCCTTCCATCGCCTTGGCTATTCCGAAGTCGATCACCTTCACGACGGGATGCGCGTCCTGCGTGGCGACGAGCACGTTGCTCGGCTTCAGGTCCCGGTGAATGATGCCCTTCTGATGCGCGTGCTGGACCGCCGTGCAGATGTCGACGAACAGCTCGATCCGTTGGTGCGGGGTGAGGCGTTCCGCATCGCAATAGCGCGTCACCGGGATGCCGCGCACGAGCTCCATGACAAAGTAGGGGCGACCATCGGGCAACGCGCCGCTGTCGAACACCCGCGCGATGTTGGGGTGATCCATGAGCGCGAGCGCCTGACGTTCCAGTTCGAACCGCGCGATGACCTGAGCGGAGTCGATTCCGGCCTTGAGGATCTTGAGCGCGACCTGGCGACGGAGCGGCTCGGACTGCTCGGCGACGTAGACCAATCCGAACCCGCCTTCGCCGATGCGAGCGTGGACCGTGTACGCGCCGACGCGGGCGCCGATCAGCGGGTCGCGCGGTGCGGCGTGTCCTTCCGGCCGCGCCAGATAGTCACCGGCTGCGCGGAGAGCGCCGAGGAGTTCGATCACGCGACGCTCGAGAGCCGCATCTCCGCCGCACGCTTGCGCGACGAACGCCGTCCGGGACTCCTCAGGGAGATCCAGCGCTGCAAGGAAGATCTCGCGCTCGCTGGTTGGCGTGTCGGTCATGGTCGGTCTCGAGGCAGGCTTTGGGGGCGGCGATCATCCCCACGCCGCGAGCAGCTCCGCGAGATCGGCGCCGTCGACCACGCCGTCTCCCGTAAGGTCGGCCGCGCACGAGGCGCACGGTCCCCACGCGCCGACGAGGATCGCCAGATCGGCCGCGTCCACCGTTCCGTTCTCGTCGAGGTCCGCCGTCGGCGCGGACAGTTGCAATTCGTAGCAGCCGGTATCTTCAGGAGCGTACGAACCGTTCGGAATGTCCGGAATGTCGACGCTGCGCGGATTCCCGTCGAAATCGAACGGATCGCTGCCCGCGTGAAGATAGCTGCCGTAGTCGACGAGCGGCGACGAAGGCTGCAAGCGGTAATTCTCGCTGTCGGGGTCGACGAACATGGGATCCACGTCGGTGTTGCCGTATGTCCCTGCAAAGCTCGTGAGTTTGAGGCAGCAGCCGAACACCTCGGTGTGCGAGATGTACGCATCGTCGTCCCAAATGATGGAGTCCTCGACGTAACCGTTCCAGCTCTGGATCTGCTCGGAGTAGGAACCGTTCGCAGCGATGTTGTTGGCGAAGGTCGTGTGGCGGAGAATGAGATAATTGCCGCCAAAGAACCCGCCCGGCAACGCCCCCGCGTTGTCGTGAATGAGGCAGTTCGAGATGACCGGATAAAAAGCGGCTATCCAGGCGGCGCCGCTGTTGTGGCTGAACTCGCAGCGGTCGACGGTGAGCCAACCGTCGATGGCGAGCGAGCAGCCAGCGGTGGAGTCGCTGCCGACGTTGACGTTGCAGGCAAAGAGCGATCGTGTCAGGGCGAGGCCCCCCACTTCGCCGCACACGAGCCCTGCTGCGGAGCCGTCCGATGCGTTGCAGACGAAGCTGCACTGGTCGATGGTTGCGACGGAGAGCGCACGGATCGTGAGCGCGCCGCCGCTGTCAGCTGGCCACTCGCCGATCATCGCCACGCACGAGTCGAAGACGCAGCCCGAGACCACGAGTGGACCGTACCCGCGACGATCGGAGTCCGGCTCGATGAGGGCACCGGCGCCATTTCCAATCACGAAGCCGTGGCGAATGGTGATGCCCTGCAGCGTGATGCCCGTGACGTGCACGTTGAATGCGCGATGCTGATCGTCGATCGTGCCGCCGCAATCGATGACGGTCGATCCGGCGCCGGCGGCGCCCCGGATCGTGAGATTGCTCGTCGCGATGTCGACGTCGCGATTCCCTTTGCCCGCGTAAACGCCGGGTTCGAGTTCGATCACGTCGCCATCCCGCGCCAGCGCGACGGCGGCGGCGATAGTCCCCGCGTCGGCTGGGACGTGGATGACGGCGGCCGGGGCGATCGCCGCGGCGAAGGCCGCGACGAGGCTGACAGAAGCGACGCAGAGATTCGACGCCATGGAGGCCTCCTGCGAGCGGGCGAGAAGTGCCCGCTGGCGCATCCGCCGGGCGACGAACGGCGCCGGGGAGCGCCACGAATTCCGCGACTTTCAGCGGGCCTTCGAGACGCGGTCGTAGAGGACCGCTCGGGCGTACGCCCACATTCTGTCGACTTGCCGCGCCGAGATGCCGAGTGCGTCCGCCGCCTGTTCGCCGGTGAGGCCGGCGTAGAAGCGCAGCCGGACCACTGCGGCCACGTCGGGATCAAGCGACTCGAGGTGGCTCATCGCGTCGTCCAGCGCGAGGATCTCGTCCGGAGCGGCGTCGGCTGCCAGGTCCGCGACGCTGAGCGGCACGCGCGCCCGCTCGCTGCCCGCGGCGCCGTCGCCGCCGCGCTTGAGCCGGCCCCTGTTCCGCGCGTGCTCGACGAGCAGTTGCCGCATCGCCCGTGCCGCGGCGAAGTAGAAGTGCGCGCGACCGCTCCATCCCGGGTCGTGGTCACCGACGAGGCGCACGAACGCGTCGTGCACCAGCGCGGTCGCCTGGAGCGTGTGGTCGGCGCGCTCGTCGCGCATCGCGACTTCGGCGGCCCGACGCAGTTGGTCGTAGACGAGCGGAAGCAACTCGTCGGCGGCCTTCGGTTCGCCCTCGGCGGCGCGCTGGAGAAGGCGTGTGACGTCGTGCTGCGATTCGCTCTTCATGTTGATGGCCGGCGCGTGTGGTGACGGGTCATTGTGCGGTCCCGATCGGTCGGCACCAAGCGCGATGTCTCCGGTTCCCCGTTGCGATCGCGATCGTCGCGCAAGGAGCTAACGGCTGCGTCGTCCGCGTCGGCCTTGCTTATACCCCTTGCGCTTGCCGTCGACGCGTCCACGTTGAGCCTTGCCGCCGCGGTCGTAGTTGCGAGAGGAGCCAGCAGCGGCCGCTTCCTCAGTGCCTCCGATGCGCGGCGGCGTCGCGGCGAGACGAACGAGTCCGAGCGTCAACTGCCGCGCGGCCAAGTCGATGCGATCGATGCGCACGACGACGAGATCGCCGAGTCCGATCGAGGCGCCGCTGCGCTTCGCGACGAGCCTGCCGGTACCGGCGGCGGGCATCCATCGATCGGGTCGACCGTCCGAGCCGGGTAGGTCGCGCGACGGGATCGCGCCGTCGATGAGGTACTTCTCGAGCGACGCGAACACGACGCCGTTCGGTGCGATGCCGGTCACCGTTGCATCGAACTCGTCGCCCATGTGTCGCTCTTCGAGCATCTGCAGGATGAGGAACTGGCGAAGCTCGCGCTCGGCTTCCTCGGCGGCGATCTCGCGTTCGGTGCACTGGTTCGAGAGGTCGATCAGGATTCCCTCGTCGAGTACCCGCGGATCCTCCGCGAGCTCGCGCGAGAGCTTTCGCCGCTGCTTGCCGCTTGGCCGATCGGTGCCGTTCTCGGTCGCCGCGAGATACGCGGCCAGCGCACGATGCACCAGCAGGTCGGGGTAGCGCCGGATCGGGCTCGTGAAGTGCGCGTAGTGCTCGCTCGCAAGCGCGAAGTGCCCTTCGAGCGCCGGGCTGTACGACGCCTTCGCGAGCGAGCGCAGCACCGCGAAGTGGATCGCCCGCGTCGCGTTGCCGTTGCGCGTGCGGTGGAGCAGCAGTTGAAGATCCTTGCGCGTCGGCCGATCGGGGAGGTCGAACTGGGCGATTCGCGCGAAGACCCGCAAGTCCTCGATGTCGCCGTACGACGGCTCCGGGTGGATGCGCCGCATCAGCGGGAGTTCGAGATCGGCGAAGAGTCGCGCAACGGCCTCGTTCGCCTCGACCATGAACATCTCGATGATCGTGTGCGTGAACGCGTTGTCCTCGGGCACGGCGTCGACGACGTGGCCTTCCGCGTCGAACACCAGTTCCGACTGCGGCAGGTGGAGCGCGATCATGCCGTCGCGCTGACGTCGCTCGCGGAGGATCTTCGCGAGGCGATTCGCCTTGCGCAGCGTTTCCAGCAGGTCCGACGAATACTCGGGTTCGGCCTTTGCGTGGGTTCGCGCCGTCGCGAGATCGCCGTCGATGAGCGCCTGCGCCTCGAGATAGGTCAGCCGCTTCGCCGAGTTGATGACCGAGTCGGCGAAGCGTTGCCCGACGACGCGCCCCTTCGCGTCGAAGACGATGAATGCGCTCTTGGTGAAGCGTGCGACGCCCTCCTGCAGCGAGCAGACGCCGTTCGACAGCGACTCGGGCAGCATGGGAATGACGCGGCGCGGCAGGTACACGCTGGTGCCGCGCGCCTGGGCCTCCTCGTCGAGCGGGCTTGCGGCGGTGACGAAGTGCGACACGTCGGCGATGTGCACGCCGAGCTCCCACTCGTCGCCCTCCGCGTCGTGCATGATCGAGATCGCGTCGTCGAAGTCCTTCGCGTCGGGCGGATCAATCGTGATGATGAACTGCTTCGTGAGATCGAGTCGATCGGCCCACGGACCGTGCGCCTTCCGCTCGAAGTCCCGGGCTGCGTCGCGCGCCTGCTCGATCGCCTCTTCCGGGAAGCGCGTGCGGATCTGGTGCGACGCGATGACCGCCTCGGTCTCGACGTCGGGGCGGCCGGCCTCGCCCAACACCTCGACGATGACGCCTTCGGGCAGCGCGCCTTCGTCGCCCCAAAGCGTGATCTCGACGACGCACTTGTCGCCGTCGCGGGCGGACGCGTTCTTCGCGAACGGGTCGCGCACGACGATCCGATCACGCAGCGCGCGGCCGTCGGGCTCGACGAACCAGGTACGGCCTTCCTTGCGGAGGACGCCGGCGAAGCGCGTCTGTCCGCGCTCGACGACCTCGACGACTCGTCCGAAGAGCGAGCCGCGGTCGGGCGCCGCGCCGCGCACGCCGCCGCCGCGATGTCCGCGCTGCTCGCGCCGCACAACCCGCACGCGCACGGTGTCGCCGGAGATCGCGTCGGCGACATAGCCCTCGGGGATGAAGAGGTCGCCTTCGCGCGTCGGGTGATTCGGGATAAGAAAGCCGAAGCCCGCGCGGGTGATGCGGATGCGGCCCGTGGCTTCCTCGCCGTAGACGGGAAGCCGAAGCCGCTCGTCGTCGCCGATCTGGATGCGCTCGTCCGACGCGAGATCGTTGACCGCGGCCTCGAACTCCGACAGGTCTTCGTCAGCGACATTCATTTGCCGCGCGACTTCGCGGAACGGGATCGGCCGGTAGCTCGGATGCCGAAGGTGATCGATGATCCGACCGCGGTAGCGCAGCGACATGGACGAAGTGTACTTCGACGAAGTGCGCGACATTCCGACGGGCGCCGCGCAGCAAGCGGGCGCGCGGCGTGTCGTATCCTGCAAGCGTGACGGCGAGACTCAACGACACGGAGTTGCTGGCGCGGCTCGTCGCGTTCGACACGACCAGCCGCAAGTCGAATGGCGCGCTTCTCGACTTCTTGTCCGAGTATGTCGGCGGAGGTTCGATCCGCGTCGAGCGCCTGCAAGGTTGCGAAGGCGGCGAGAACGCGCTCTTTTGCGCCGGTCGCCCGTGCGCGCGAGGCGAAGGGCTCCTGCTGTGCGGGCACGTCGACACCGTGCCTGCCGACGAGCCCGAGTGGACGAGCCCGCCGTATCGGCTCGTCGAGCGCGACGGCAAGCTGATCGCTCGCGGGGCATGCGACATGAAGGGATTCGTTGCCCTCGCGACGAACGCGCTCGTCGACCTGCGCGACAAGCCCGAAGCGCCGCCGCTCCAGTTGCTGCTCACCTGCAACGAGGAGATCGGGACGCTCGGCGCCGCGGCCTTCGCCCGGACCTGGCCGCGCGAGCGCTCGCTTCCGTCGCGCTGCGTCGTCGGCGAGCCGACGTCGATGCGCGTGGTGCGCGGCCACAAGGGTCACCTGAGCCTGAAGGTGATCGTGCACGGCGTGGCGGCGCACAGCGGGTTTCCGCACAAGGGCGTGAACGCGATCGAGCGCGCCGGCGCCGTGGTGGCGTCGCTCGCGGTGTTGCGCAAGCAACTCGCCGCAGAGCGCAACGCAGAGAGCGCTCTCTTCCCCGAGGTTCCGTTTCCGGTGCTGACGACCGCCCGCATCCGCGGCGGAAGCGCGATCAACGTGATTCCCGAGCGGTGCGAGATCGACGTCGGCGTTCGGTTGCTGCCGGGCATGCCGAGCGACGTCGCGGTCGCGCGGGTGCGGGAGACCGTTGAGGCTGTCGTGCCTCGCGACGGCGTCGAGGTCGTGATCCTCAACGACACGCCCGCATTCGCCGCGTCGCCGGATGGCCCGCTCTATCGCGAACTCGTCGGACTAACCGGGCAGACGCAGCAATTCGGCGTCGGGTTCGGGACCGACGCTGGGCGGTTGGCGGACCTCGGAATTGAGTGCGTTGTCTGGGGGCCCGGCGACATCTCGAACGCGCATCGCGCCGACGAATGGATGCCCCGCGACGAATTCGAGAGTGCTGCTCGGCTGTTGCGGCAACTCGTGCACTGAGCGGCCATTACCGACCTCGTGAGAAAGTTCACGAGAGAAGCCGAAAAAACACCGACGCCGCGGGTTGTCTTCGAGACCGCATGCGGTTCAATGACGGTTGATCAGGTCGGTGGCCGAGCCGCGATCGGCTCGCACAACTCATGTCTTGTGCCACCACCCGAAGCGATGCACGAGTCGCCGCGCCAGCGGTCGGAGATTCGCAGTCAAGAATCGGCGCGCCGGAACGGCTCTCGTGGGTTCGCGATCTCTGGGTGGAGTTTCGTCGATGATCCGTACCGCGGGTCCGTCGGCGAACTGCCGTGCGATTCGTTCGGTCGTGGCACCAGACAGGCGAACGTCGTGAGGACGAACGCCGGGTCGGAGATCGATTCCCTTCGAACGTTTTCCGGAGTACTCCCGTGCCCAATTCAGCGCCCACAACTTCCGCTCCCGCAGCGCAATACCGCTATCGAACCGGTGCCGTCGTCTCGACGTGGATGTCGGCGGACCAACTCAAAGAGGCCGCGCTGCGCGCGGAGCTCACGCCCGAATCGCTGATCCAGCAGTCGGGGCATGCCGATTGGGTGCCCGCGACCAACGTTCGCGGCCTGACGTTTCCGACGGCGCAGCAACTCGCCGAAGCCGGACACCTCGGGCTCGCGCCCGACACGCCGTCGATATCGGCGGTGCCGGCCGCGCCCGCGCCGACGCCGGCGGCTGGCGCGAATTCCGCGGGCGCGTCGGCGCGCCAGCCGCGATTCGCGACGATCCGCGACCTGCTCGGCCTCTACCTCAACGGGGAAGTCGAGGTCAACCTTCCCGACTCGAGCGAGTACTCGCAGGCCATCCTCGTGATGGTCGGCAACGACCACTTCGAGGTGACGCTCGATTCCGGCCGTGGCCGCGTGTTCGTGCCGTACAGCCGCATCCGTGTGATCTGGGTCACCGAGACGTCGTCGAGCGCGACGCTGGCATATCGCGAGGCGCACCGGATCAGCATCGAGTTGGAAGCGAAGAAGTAGGCGATCCGTCGGCATGCAGCCGCGGACGGTTCGCCGCGGCCTGACCGATCCGCGACCTTGCGGGTCGGCCGGTCGGCGCTCCAGCCGGAATCGCATGGCCGCGTGCGGACCTCGCCGACTCCTCGCGGTGCTCGTTGCTTGGTACGGTTCGCTTCGTGCTTCGGTTGTTCTTGGCGATTCACCCGCCACTTCCGATGGTCGATTCGCTGTTGTCGCTGCTGGACCCGCTCACGCTCCCCAAGCATCGCCGCACCAGACCGGAACAGACGCACCTCACGGTGCTCTATCTCGGTGCGCGCAGCGGATACGAACTGCCGGACGTGATCGAGTCCGCTCGCGCGGCGTGCGCGGGCGTTGCGCCGTTCTCGCTGCGGCCGGTGGCGCTGACCGCGCTTCCCGAGCGAGGGCGCAAGCGCACCGTCGTCGTCGAGTGCGATCGCCCCGCTGGGCTTCGCGAGTTGCACGATCGCTTCGTGCGCCGATTCGCCCGCGACGAGAATCCGCGGCGCCGAGAGCGATTTCTGCCGCACCTGACGATCGCGCGATTCCCCGGCTCGGGCGCCGAGTGCACGCTGCGGGCGCCGCTGTCGCTCGGTGCGTTTCCCGTCGACGCGATCCGGCTGTTGTCGAGCGAGCTCAAGCCTGCCGGCGCGGTGCACTCGGAGATCGAGCGCATCGATCTCGACGCCAACTGATACCAATTCGAGCGCTCCGTGGCGCTCTCCGGGCGCACGCTCGCTCTGGCGATTTCGCCGTCTTGTGAGATCGCGGAGCGCGGGGAGCAAATTCGTGTGACGCTCAGTCGAATCGCTCGCGCCGCTGCCGCTTCTTGTCGCCTTCGCGCTTCTTCTCGTCGAGCCGTCGGCGAACGCTCGAGCGGCTGGGCTTCGTCTTCTTGCGCTTCTTCGGCAGCGTCGCGGCCTCGGTGACCAAGGCGCGAAGACGCTCGAGACACGCCTCGCGATTCTCGCCCTGCGAGCGCGACTCGTCGGCGGTGAAGTGCAGCGATCCCGAATCGGCGTCGCCACCGACCAGGTGCGATCCGGCGAGCGCGACGAGTCGCGCGCGGGCCGCCTCGCCGAGGTTCTTGATCGCCGCCAGCGCGAGGTGAAGGTCGGCGCGGGTATTCAGCTTGTTGACGTTCTGTCCGCCGGGTCCGCCGGAACGACTGAAGGTGAAGATCACCGCGCTGCGCGGCGCCCACGCGCCGCGACCGAGTTCGATCGCGTCGTGCGGCTTCACTGTCGGTTTCGGTGGGGGCTTCGGCGTCGGCTTCGGGGCTGACTCGGCGCGCGGCTGCGGTTCCGGTTTGCCGGCGTTGGGCGTCGGTCCTTCGTTGATCGGCACGGCCGCAGTATCGCATCGCGCGGCTACGCTGCGCGACCATGAGGCTCCTTCCATCGAGTGCCGTCGCCTGCGCGCTCCTCGCCGCGCCGGCGATGGCTGACGACGCACGCGGTTTCCAGTTCGACCTCACGCTCGACGCGTGGTTCCCGCGCCTCGTCGGCAACGCGGCGCTGGGACCCGGCGGCTCCACGGTGAGCGTCGAGTCGCTGGACCTGCACGACAGCGAGGTGGCCTTCTCGGGTGCGCTGCGCACGACGTGGGACCGCTGCTTCGTCGAAGCCCGCGGATTCACCTTCGAGACCGACGGTGCCACCCAGACGTTCACGTCGAGCGCGAGCTGGTGGTCGGCGTCCGTCGATTTCGGCTACGCGCTGTGGCGTCCGTTCGACGCGAATCCATTTCCGTGGAGCGAGGCGCAGGAGCGTCCCGACAATCGCGCGCCGGACGGCGCGCAGCGGCTGTCGCTCGACATCGCGCCCACGCTCGGCGTCACCTGGGACCAGATCGACATCGGGACCACCACGATCGCGACGGGCGCAGGCTCGAACATCGACGGAGGCTGGGCGTCGCTGCGCGTCGGATTCGAACTCGGCCTGCGCCTGCACACGAAGGACCTCGTGGGATTCATCGATTCGATCGACGTGTTGGCCTCGATGAGCGTCGGGCCGTCGTTCGGCGCCGACGGCGACGGCGACGGGGTCGGCGATCTCTGGTGGATCGACGGCGGCGTGAAGGTGATGTTCACGCCGAACGTCGGAGCGCATCTCGGGTACCGACTCGTCGACGGAAACTACGAGAACTCGCCGACGGGCGCCCAGCAGTCGACGCTCGATCTCTCGCTCCAGGGACTCGTCGCTGGTCTCGCGATCCGGTTCTAGCCGGCGCGTCCCGCGTCACGTACGACGTCTCCGCCATCGAACGCGCCATGTCCAGTCCCCGTCCGCAGCGAAGCATCGTCGGCAAGTACCGTCGCGCTGCGCTTCGACATCTCTTCCTCACCGTCACCGCCGATCGACTCACCGGCGGGCGACTCGTGCGTCGGCACGTCGAGCAGGCGATCGAGGCCCGCGCGATCGAGATCACCACGCCGACCTGGCCGCTGGCGTTCGACGGGGTTCGCATCGCGCACGTCAGCGACTTCCACATCGGACACCTCATGTCGCCGGAGCGAGCGACCGCGCTCCTCGACAACGTCGCGACGGTCGGCGCCGATCTCGCGGTCTGCACGGGCGACGTCGTGGATCTCGACGCGCACGGACTCGATCCGGTGATGGCCGCGCTGGCCCGGTGCGGCGGATCGCTCGGCTCCGCGCTCGTCTTGGGGAATCACGACCACCTCGACGATCCGCGCGAGGTGCTGCGAGCGGCAGAGCGGGCGGGCGTGGCCGCGCTCCGGGACGAGACGCTCTCGATCGGGGCTTCCGGGGCGCGGCTGCGCATCGGCGGCATCGACTGGGATCGCACGATCCGCGGATGCGCGCGTCGCGTCGCGCACGTGTGGCGCCGCGCCCGCGGCATCGACCTCCTCCTGGCGCACAACCCGAAGGCGTTCGTCGGCGCGGCGCGGCTCGGCGTGCCGCTCACGCTGTCGGGTCACACGCACGGCCGCCAGTTCGCGCTGCGACGGCGCGACCCGGCCGATCCCAGCTTCGCGCGGCGGCTCACCGCCGGCGTGTACGCCCGCGGATCGAGCGCGCTGTTCGTCACCGTCGGACTCGGCGCGTGGTTCCCGTTGCGAGTGAACTGTCCGCCCGAGGTCGTCGTGCTGACGGTGCGACGCGGCGACGCGCACACGAGGTGATCGCGCTCAGCGACAGGCGCGGATGAGTTCCCACGCCGCGCGCACGTGGCGCTCTTCGACGCGGGTCTGTCCGACGGACATGCGGAGCACCATGCGGCCATCGAGCTTCGCGTGCGTCAGATACGCCTTCCCGCTCGCGTTCACGCGATCGAGCAGGCGCTGGTTCGCATCGTCGCTCGCGCGCAGACGGAAGCACACGAGGTTCAGCGGACACGGCGCGACGAGCTCGAAGTCCGGGTCGTCGCGCACCCACGACTCGAAGCGCCGCGCGAGTTCGACGTGGTGGCGGACGAGCGACCGCAGTCCTTCGACGCCGTAGTGCCGGATCACGAACCACAGCTTCAAGGCGCGGAAGCGACGGCCGAGCGGAACGTGCCAGTCGCGATAGTCAATGACCGCGCCGCTGTCGGTGGCTCGATTGCGCAGGTACTCGGGAAGGACGCTCAGCGCGTTGACGAGCGCGGCGCGGTCCGCGACGTAGAACGCGTCGCAGTCGAAGTTCACGAGCATCCACTTGTGCGGGTTGAAGCAGAAGCTGTCCGCCTGCTCGAGCCCGTCGTTGACGAACCGGAACTCGGGACACAGCGCCGCCGTGCCGCTCATCGCTGCGTCGACGTGCAGCCACGCGCCGTGTTCGCGGCACGTCGCGGCCATCGCCGCCACCGGATCGATCGCGTTGCTCGCCGTCGTGCCGACCGTCGCGCAGGCGAAGAACGGCGTTCGGCCGCTGGCGCGGTCCGCGGCGATCATGCGGGCGAATTCATCGGCCCGTACCGCATGATTCGCGTCGACGGGCAGGAGTCGGAGCGAGCGCTCGCCGAGGCCCGCGATCTTCACCGCCTTCACGATCGACGAGTGCGCGTGCTCGCTCGCGTAGGCGACGAGTCGCTCGTCGCACGCAGCGAGTCCCTCGCCGTTGGAGCGGAATCGCGTCGCGCGTTCGCGCGCCGCGAGCAGCGCGCACAGCGCCGAGCTCGACGCGGTGTCCTGGATCACGCCGCCGCCCGATCCCGACGATCGGAAGCGGGCGGGAAGTCCGAGCATCTCCACGAGCCAGTCGAGGACGTGCGTCTCGAGCTCGGTGCATGCGGGACTCGTCGCCCACAGCATGCCCTGCACGCCGAGTCCCGCGCTGAGCAGCTCGCCGAGAATCGACGGCTCGCTGGCGTTGGCCGGAAAGTACGCGAAGAAGTTCGGGCTTTGCCAGTGCGTGATGCCGGGGAGCAGGATGCGCTCGACATCATCGAGCCAGCGCTCGAACGGCTCGCCATGCTCCGGCGGCGCGCTCGGCAGCTTCGCGCGGATCTCTCCCGGCGCAACGTTGCTCAGCACGGGGCGCGACTCGACCTCGTCGAGGTATCGCGCGATCCAGTCGACGAGCGCGTGACCGGCGCGACGAAAGTCGGCCGACGACATGTGGGGTGGACGGAACGACGTCATGGGGTCAAAGGAAAGCGCGGACGGTCCTTTCGGATCCGTCCGCGGAGTTTCCCCTCTCCCATCCGCCCCCACCAGGAGGGTCCAGCGCATCCGGGCTCTCTCCGGGATGTCCGTGGTCTCGGACGCCGACGGATTGCTGGGCAGAGACTACTCGCGCTTTCGACCGTGCGGCAGTGCGATGCGGCGTCTTCGCCGCGGATTCACTCGCGCCGCTGCGATGGCGGCCGGTTATCGACGACCGCGCCGCCGCGACCGGGGTCGGCAAGGTCACGCCGGAAGCGCCGCCAGCGCGCGTTCGGTCTCGCCCATGAGCTGGCCGATGACCGCGGGGCCGAAGTCGAAGTGCGCGCCGGCCGCGGTGAAGAGATCCGGGAGCGGGCGGGCGCCGCCGATCGAGAGTCCGCGCTTGTATCCGGCGATCGCGTCGCGCTCGGACGCGCGGGAGCGGAGCCACACCTGCATCGCGCCGACCTCGGCGATGCCGTACTCGATGTAGTAGAAGGGCGCGCCGAAGAGATGAAGCTGGCGCTGCCACGAGCGCTCGGTGAACTGCTCGAGTCCGGTCCAATCGACGTCGGGGCCGAAGCGGTCGTTGAGTGCATTCCACGCGCCGGCCCGATCGGCGTGCGAGTGAGCGGGATGGAGGTAGACCCAGTGCTGGAACGCGTCTATCTGCGCGATCCACGGCATCAGCGTGGGAAACTTCTCGAGGCGCTCGCGCCGCGCGCGGTCGGCTTCGGCGGGTCCGTAGAACACGTCGAGATACGGCAGCGTCAGAAGCTCCATCGATGTGCTCGCGACCTCCGCGAACTCCATCGGGCTCGACCGATACTCGAAGAGCGGATCGTGCTTCGAGAGGAGCGAGTGGAACGCGTGTCCGGCCTCGTGGACCATCGTCACGAGATCGCGGTGCACGCCGGCGGAATTCATGAAGATGAACGGTGTGCGCGAGCGCTGGCGCTGGTACTGGTAGCCGCCCGGCGCCTTGCCGACGCGGCTCTCGAGATCGAGGCAGTCGCCGGAGCGAAGCGAATCGAACATCGCGCGGAGCTCGCCGTCGAGACGTCCGAACATCGCGCTCGTCTTGGCGAATAGCTCGTCGCCGCCGTGGAACGGGCGAAGCGGCGGCCTGCCCTTCGGATCGACCGCGAGATCCCACGGCCGTAGCCGCTTCAGTCCGAGCGACGCGGCGCGCTCGGCGTTGAGCCGGCGCATCGCGGGCACGCACGAGCTGGCGACGGAGTCCTGGAAGCGCACGCAATCCGCCGGCGCGTAGTCGAAGCGCTGCAGCCGTCGGTGCTGGAAGTCGCGGAAGTTCGCGAACCCGGCGTTCTCCGCCATGCGCTGCCGCAGCGCGATCATCTGGTCGTAGATCGCGTCGATGCGGTCGGCGTCCTGCAGCCGGCGCTCGGCGACGCCGCGCCAGGCCCGCTCGCGCACGTCGCGATCCTGCTCCTCGAGATAGCGAGCCATCTGCGGCGGCGTCTGCGTCTTGCCGTCGAACTCGATGGTCATCGCGCCGCTGATCTTCGAGTACTCCTGATCGAGCTTCGTCAGCTCGGTCTGGAGCGGAATGTTCGCCTCGCGGAAGAGCTCGACCTCGACCTTGAGCTTGCGCAGCAGGACGCCGTACCGATCCTGGTCGAGATCCGCCGCGAACGGGCTCGACACGATCTTGCGATCGAGTGCCGCGCTGACGGCGCGGAGCTTCGGCTCGACCTCGTCGATGAACGTCGCGAACGCCTGTTGCGCCGCGTCGTCGTCGGTGTGCCGCGTCATGTTGATGTACAGGTTCGCTTCCGCCTCGTTCGCCGCGGCGTCGAGCTCGCTGCGGTCGAGGAGCAGGGTCTCGAGGCATCCTTCGCAGCGCAGCGGCCGCTGCACGAGATCCTGATAGAGCGGCTCGAGCGACGACCATCGCGTCGCGTCAAGGCGTGCCGGAACGAACTCCCGCGCAGAGTGCGCGACTGAGCCGAAGGGAAGCGTGGCGGTGGTCATGGGGTTGGAGCTGCCGTTAGGCGGAGCGGGTGAACGAGACGCCTGGCCGGCTCACCGATTTCGCGGCGATCGCCGGCAGGCCGAGTTGCTTCGTGGTCGCCGCGGCGAGCGCCTCGGCGTGCAGCTCGTCGTCACAGAGGACGAAAAGCGTCGAGCCCGAGCCCGACACGTGCGCCGGCCGCTCGGCGAGTTCGGCGAGCTCGTCGATCTCGTCGCGCAGCGTGGGCGCGACCTGGAGCGCCGGCGCCGCGAGATCGTTGAAGCACGCGTCGGGCGCGATACGCGACTGGACGAGCGAACGCACGCGCGCGGCGTCGGCCGGGCGCATCCGTCCTTCGTGCATGCGGTCGAACGCTCCGTAGACCGGACCGGTCGGGCACGACACGTCGGGAAACGCGAGCACGGCGTGAATCTGCGGCAGCGAGTCGTGACGCTCGACGCGATCTCCGAGCCCTTCGACGATCGCGCTGCCGCCGTGCACGAGGAACGCGACGTCGGAGCCGAGATCGCTTGCGACCTCGGCGAGCTCGGCATCCGACAGCCCGAGCTCGAACAGAGCATTGATGCCGTGCAACATCGCCGCGGCGTCAGACGATCCGCCGCCGAGTCCGCCGCCGACGGGAATGCGCTTCTCCATCTTGAGCTGTAGCGGCAGCGGACGATCGAGACGCCGCTCGAGCGCCAGGTGCGCTCGCACCGCGAGATCCTTGGTGATCGACCAGTCGATCTCCGATCGGCGCCGCGCGTCGCGATGCCAAAGGATCGCGTAGCGCGAGAGGCTTTCCTCCGGCAGCCGCGTGATCAGGAGTTCGTCGTACAGGTCGACGGTGACCATCCACGAGGCGATCGGGTGCATGCGATCGACTCCCGGCGGTCCTACGGACAGCGCGAGATTCAGCTTCGCGGGAGCGAGTGCGAGGACGGAGTCGCCCATTCGGAGAGTGGCCCGTTCGGGCCGGATCGAAGTCGTACGGCGAAGGTGGTCGGGACGAAACGGTGAGGCGAGGCGTTGCGTGGCGGAGTCGATGTTCGTCGCGGGCTCGATGCGGCGCGGAACCCGTCGACCTGGCGCGGGACTCGCGTCGCGGTCTCGCTCAACCCTCGTCTCCGACGCGCGAGCGCCGAAGGTCGCAAGGGTAGGCGACTCGCTCAGAGTTTCCACTCGGGGCGATACCGCTCGGTCAGCAACGGTTGCAGCGCGGCGTCCGCGGCGTCGATCGGTTTCGTGCGGTCCCACTCGACGGCGCGGCCGGCGCGATACGCGACGGTGCCGAGCAGCACCATTTCCGTGAGTGGCGCGGCGTAGGCGAATCGGCACAGGGGCGCGGCGTCGCCGCTGTGCGCTCCGGACTTGATCGCGTTCAGCCATTCGCGATGGTGACCCGGCGAGTTCGGAATGCTCGCGGGCGGAAGCTTCGCGTCCGGCGCCTGGAGGACGAGCATCTCGTCGTAGTTCGCCATCAGGAATCCGGTCGAGCCTTGGAAGCACACCATGAAGCGGCCGAAGTAGTCGCGCCTGTCCTTCCCGCCTAACTCTTGCACGGTGGGCGGCACGCGACCGCCGTCGAACCAGCGCACGATGAGCGGGTCGTGACCCGCGGGAACGGCGTCGGGGAACACCCACGTCGCCTCGAGCCACTGCGGACAACCGATCGCATCGAGGGGCGTGCCCTGCGCCGTCACGGTCATGCGGTTCCCCTTCAGCCCGTCGAGCCCGAGAGCCCAGAAGGGGAGGTCGAGGATGTGGCAGCCCATGTCGCCGAGCGTGCCGGTGCCGTAGTTCCAGTAGCTGCGCCAATTCGCGGGTGCGATGCCTTCGATGTACTCCGCCTGGGGAATCGGTCCTTGCCACAGGTTCCAGTCGAGGCGCTCCGGCGCCTTCGCGCCGGCGGAGAGCTTGCCGCAGCACCAGCTCTTCGGACACCAGCAGTCGACCTGCGTGATGGGTCCGATGATGCCGGAGCGCACCGCCTCAACGACGCGGCGGTAGTTGTTCCCCGCGTGGATCAGCGTGCCCATCTGCGTGACGTTCTCGCGCTCGCGCGCCAGCGACCCGAGCAGCCGGCACTCCTGGATCGTGTGCGTGAGCGGCTTCTCGAGATACACCGCGAGACCGCGTCGCAGCGCCTGCGCCGCCGCGGGCGCATGCGTGTGGTCGGGAGTCGAGATCACGACGCCGTCGAGGTCGAGCCCGTCGTCGCCGAGCAGTTCGCGGAAATCGCGAAAGCGCTTTGCGTCGGGGAACCGATCGCCGGCAGCGCGGAGGTACTCGCTGTCGACGTCGCAGAGCGCCACGATGCGCTCGTGCGCGACCTGCTCGAGGTTTGCGCCGCCCTGGTTCGCGACGCCGATGACGCCGATGCGCAGCGGGTCGTGCGGCGTGCGACGCGGGGGCGCGGGTGTCGATTGGAACGCCGCGGGCGCGACCGCCGCGGCGCCGAGCGCGAGTCCGGTGGCGAGGAACTGGCGACGGTCGATGCGAGCTCGCGTCGAGATCATGCGGCGAGCGTACTCCGAGCGCATCTCTCGGGGCTCCGGCGGCGATTCGCGCCGACATGTCGGGAACCGCCGAGGTCCACGCAAGTGCCCGGTCCAGACGACCGATATCTGGCCCGTCGGAGGTGCCATGAATCGTCGAGACGAGCCCCGCGTCCAGGTCGAAGTGCCGTGCAAAGTGTGGCATCCCCGCGCCATGCGCTTCGTACCCGGATTCACCCGCGACCTCTCGCGCGACGGCGCCCAGATCACGCTGCGCGGCGGCATTCCCTTCGAGCAGGGGGAGCGGATCATGATCGGCCTGCCGCCCCAGGCCGGTGCGATCGTGCGCAGCTCCGCGGACCTCTTGGAAGGGACCATCGTCCGGATGGCGATCGAGGACGGGCGCATCGCGGTCGCGGTGCGCTTCGGCGGCAACGCGGCGCGCGCGGAGAGCGCCGTCGACGCGGCCTGAAGCAGACGCGGGCAGGCGCGATCCCTACGATGTCGATCGCCGGGTCGCTCGGCCGACTCGCGCGTGCCCATCATGCTTTGGCAGCCTGCACTTCCCGAGGAGTACCTGAAAGCGTCCGAGGACGAACTCGGCGCCCGCATCGCGGCGCGCCGCGCCGAACTCGGTTCGAAGCTCCTCGTCCTCGGGCACCACTATCAGCAGGACGACGTGATTCGCCACGCCGACTTCATCGGCGACAGCCTGAAGCTGTCGCAGTTGGCCGCGGCGGAGGCGCCTCGACGCGGCGCGAAGTTCATCGTGTTCTGCGGCGTGCACTTCATGGCCGAGACCGCCGACGTGCTCACGACCGACGACGTGCGCGTCATCCTGCCGGACCTCTCCGCAGGCTGCTCGATGGCGGACATGGCAGCCTACGACGACACGGTGCAGGCGTGGGAGGAGATCCACGAGGCGCTCGCAAGCGATACGTCGAAGCGGAAGCGCCGCGTGATACCGATCACCTACGTCAACTCGACTGCGGCGATCAAGGCGTTCGTGGGCGATCACGGCGGCGCGTGCTGCACGTCGAGCAACGCGCATCTCGTGTTCGACTGGGCGCTCAAGGGCGGTGACCAGAAGAAGGCCCGCGGCGAGGAGATCAAGATCCTCTTCCTGCCCGATCAGTACCTCGGGCGCAACACGGCGAAGGCGCGCGGATTCGTGACCGACGTCGACGTCGCCGAGGGCGGCGCGGAGGGACCGGCGGAGACCGCGGTGTGGAACCCGAAGCTGCGGATGGGCGGACTCGACGCGGCGACGATTCGCCGAACCAGCGTGCTCCTGTGGGCCGGACACTGCAGTGTGCACAAGCTCTTCAGGCCCGAACACGTCGAGCAGGCGAAGGCCGACGGTCGCACGGTGCTCGTGCATCCGGAGTGCACGCAGCAGGTCGTCGATCTCGCGCACCTGCGCGGCTCGACCGAGATGATCATCGACACGATCCGAGGCGCGCCGGCCGGAAGCCGCTGGGCCGTGGGGACCGAGGTGCACCTCGTGAACCGGCTCGCACGGGAAGCGGCCGAGCGCGGCGTCTCGGTACGGATGCTCTCCGACTGTCAGTGTCTCTGCACGACGATGTACCGCATCGATCAGCAGCACCTCGCGTGGGCCCTCGATCATCTCGCCAGCGGCAAGGTGGTCAACGAGGTGCGCGTGCATCCGGAAGTGAAGCGGCTCGCGCACGTCGCGCTCGACCGCATGCTGCGGAACGTCAGCGTTCGTCCGAAGGGACGCTCGAAGGCGGCGATGCCGGTGAACTCCGACTGAGCGCGTCGGGACCGAACGCGAGCACGGCGACTCGGCCGGCGTTCAGGTCGATCGCCGCGTGCGCGATCATGGCCAGCCAGAGCGAACCGGACAGGGCACACAGCAATCCCATCGCGAGACCGAGAGCGCCGGTCTGCGCGACGCCGCGCAGGCCCTGATACGAGTGCCCGAGCCCGAACGCGACGGCGCTCGCGACGATCGCCGCGCCGATCGGAAGGTGCTGCGCGAGATACCAGGTGAGGAAGCCGCGGTAGAGGAACTCCTCGCAGATGCCCGCAGTCAGCGCGACGCGGGCGAATCGACGCACCTCGTCGTCGCCGTGCGGCAGGATCGGCTGCACGTTGCGCAGCTTCGCCCGCACCGCTTCGCGCAGCTCGGGGCGACCGGCGATCGCCCGCCGCTGCAGCGCGAGTACGACGAGAAGCCCGCCCGTCAGGAGCGAGCCGGCGGTGAATCCCCAGCCGCGCGGAAGCGCGAGTCCCAGCGTCACGATGTCACGGTGCGCCAGCGTCCAGGCGAGCACCACGAGCGCGACGAGGAGCCACTGTCGGACGATCGTGCGCCGGTACGCGCGATGGCGCGCCGCCGCGCCGTCGGCGGCGATGCGGCCGAGCAAGGTGCGGAACTGTCGGCGCGCCGCGAGCGGCAACACCACGACGAGGATGACCGCGATGGCTGTGTCGTACGGCGTCGTCATCTCGTGGGGTCGATTCTCGCCGATCGCGGTCCCCGGTGGTGGTCGTCTCCGTCGCGGGGCATGAGACGGTCGATTCGGCGAACATGCAGCCCAGCATGCCCGCGCCCATCGATGTCGTCGCGTTCGTCCGCACGGGACTGCGCCCGCTCGCCGACGCCAACGTCGCGGCGAAGATGGGCGCGTACCTCAAGTCCGATCAGCCGATGTTCGGCGTGAGCGAACCGAACCGGCGTCCGATCTACCGCGCGCTGGCGAAGGAGTTTCCGCCGAGCGACGCGAAGGAGTATCGCGCGACGGTCCTCGCGCTCTGGACGGCGGGCCGATGGCCGGATCCGCCGGCGAAGGACCTCGGCCAGCGCGACTTCCGCTACGCGGCGTGCGCGTTCGCGGAACGATTCGACGAGCACCACGTTCCGGCGCATCTGCCGCTGTGGCATCGGCTCATCGCGGAGGGCGCGTGGTGGGATCTCGTCGATTGGGTCGCCTGCAAGATCGTCTCGCCGACGATGCTCGAGCATCGCGCCAAGACGCTTCCGGTGATGCTGCGGTGGATCGACGACCCGTCGATGTGGGTACGCCGCGCCGCGATCCTGTGCCAGATCAAGCACAAGGAAGCGACCGACGACGGCGTGCTGTTCGACCTGTGCCTCCGCCGCGCGGACGAGACCGACTTCTTCATCCGCAAGGCGATCGGCTGGGCGTTGCGGCAATACGCTCACACCAACCCCAAGGGCGTACGGGCCTTCCTCGCGAAGCACGGCGACCGCCTCGCGCCGCTTTCCTTGCGGGAAGCGAAGAAACACTTGTGAGTCCACGGGCCGGCACGGCTCGCATACGCTTTCACCCCCAAAACGCAGTTCGCCGCTCGTGGCGATCAGGAGTTGTGACATGGCTCAATCGGCGCAGTCCGTCGACGGGAAGAAGAAAAGACCGCTGCTTCGCGGGCTCGTGGTGCTGGTGGTCGTGTTGATCGCGCTGGTCGCGGCCGCGCCGACGATCCTCTCGTTCGGCCCTGCAGCAGGCATCGCGCGCAACGCGATCGCCGGCGCCGTCCAGGGCGACGTCCAGTTGCGAAGCGTGAGCCTCGGTTGGCTGTCGAATCAGTCGATCGAAGGGCTCGCGATCCGCGACTCCTCCGGCGCGAACGCGATCGACGTGAATCTCGCGGTGCGCGGCGGGCTGCTGTCGCTGATCCTGTCGGGCGGCAGCACCATCGACGCCGCGGTCTCCGGCTCGATCAAGGGGACGCTGGAGCCGGACGGATCGATCGGTCTGTCGAAGCTGTTCGCACCGCCGAAGTCCGGAGCGCCGTCGACACCGTCGAGCGGCGGAGGCTCGTCGAGCGGCATTCCCGCGAATCTCCGTGCGGCGCTTTCGGTCGAGCGACTCTCCATCGCGCTCACCGACGTGGCCCGCAACCGCGCGTACTCGATCGACGGCCTGCACGGCGACGCGCGCCTCGACGGATCGACAGGCAAGCTCGCGGCTCAGTTCAACGGCGACACCAACTTCCTCGGCGGCAAGGGCTCGATCGGCCTGAAGGCCGACGTGAGCAACCTGCAGGGCGTCGTCGATGCGGCGAAGCTCGCGTGCGATGTGGCGCTCGACGCGAAGAACATCCGCGTGCCCGTCGACGAGAAGACCGCGGAGTTCAGTGCGATCACGCTCACCGTGAAGAGCCCGGGACTCGGACAATCGCTCGCCGTCGGCGCGAAGGCCGAAGGCGTCCTCGACGGCGCGACGACGAGTTCGCTCATCGCCGACATCGCGATCGAAAAGCCGATCGGCGCTGGCGGCGCGGTCGCGATCGGACCGGCCAATCTCAAGGGTTCGGTCAGCGCGTCGAAGCTGCCGACGTCCTTGGCGCAGCCCGCGGTCGCGGCGGCTGGACTCGTCCTCTCCGAGGACCTCGGATCGACGATCGACCGTCTCGAGATCAGGGCTCCGGGCGGCGGGACCGAGCCTATCACCATCGAACTCGATGCTCCGAAGGCGAAGCTCAAGGCGACGGCGGTGGTGGATGCGTCGGGCGGCGTGAAGAACGGCAGCGCGAGCGGCACGCTCGAGGCATCGCCCGCGACGCTCGGTCGCCTGGCGAAGGTGGACGTGACCGGTCCGGCGCGGCTCGCGCTGAGCGCGCGCGACCTCGCGTGGGCGCCGCCGCCCGCGGGCGCGACGCCGCTCGCAAACTTCGTCGGACAAATCGAGCTGCAGCCGGCTGCGCCGGTGGCGTGGCGCGACGCGCAACGCAAGATCGCCGTCGCGCTCGGGAGCGGTGGTCGCATCGCGCTCGGTCGCGCGAAGACCGACGATCCGTTCGTCGCCGACGTCGCGCTTGCCCTCGGCTTCGGCGGCTCCGATGCGATTCCGTCCGCGCCGTCCGCGCCAAACCTCGTCGCGAAGGCCACGGTCGCGCCGAAGCTCGATCGCGTCGAACACGCCAGCGCCACGTTCGACGCGGCGCTCGAGCCGTCGTTCATCGCCGCCGTCGCGCAGCAGACGGTCACGAAGCCGGTGTCGCTGCGCGTCGACGTGCGCGATGTGCGCACCGCGATTCCGGCGAAGGGCGCCGATGGGCTCGCGCTCGACGCCTCGGTGGCGATCAAGGGCGAGAACGGCCTGTTCGTGAAGGAGCTCAGCCGCGACGTCGCGTTCGCCGACATCGTTGCCGCGGTGCAATCGGTCGACGCGGCGAAGGGCGCGACCGTGAGCTTGTCCGGTCGCGTCGACAAGGGGGCGATCGACCTGCGGCAGACGCTGGGACCGCTGCCGAAGGACTTCGCCAACGTCGATCCCCTGGCGATCGACACTCGAGGCACCGTGAAGATCACCGGGCTCGACGGACCGGCGCTCGTCGCGTGGCTGCCCGAACAGCGCGACACCATCGAGGCCGCGGCGATCCGCGGTCTCGGCATCGACCTTCGCAACGAGCCGCTGCCCGGCAAACCGGGTCAGCGCGTGACGCTGCAGCTCTCCGGCGATCCCGTGCACGGCGAAGTCATCGCCGGCATCGAGAAGGCCTCAGCGCGCGTCGAGAAACTCGACATCGGCGGCGTGATCGGCAAGACGCTTGCGAAGAGCCTGCAGCACGAGTCGAAGGAGTCGCGGGTGCGTCTCGCCGAAGACGTGCCGTTCAGCCTGGCGCTCGAGGCGCCGGTGACGCTGGTGTACGACGACCTCAAGTCGGGCAAGCTGCCGAACGGGCTGTCGGCGAAGCTGGCGATCCCGCAGGCGATCGTTTCGAAGGCGCCGCAGGTCGCAGCGCCGTTCGCGATTCGCGACTTCACCGCGTCGGTCGCGGTTGAGCCGTCGGGCAAGGCGCTCACAACCAAGGGCGCGTTCGTCCTGGTCGGCACCACCAGTCCGACCGATCGGGTCGAGCAGGGGACCTTCGATCTCGCGTGGGCGAAGAAGGACGGCCCGTCGCTCCTCAAGGGACTCAGCGGAGAGACGAAGCTCTCCGGCATCTCCGTTCCGTGGATCGAGACGTTGTTAGGCCGACCGAAGGGACAGATCAGCACCTGGACCGGAGACACCGGCTCGCTGCAGGTATCGATGGGCGCGACGGCGCAAGGCGAATCGATCAAGGTCTCGCCGGCGTTCCCGCGCCTGAGCGGGAGCATCGACGTCCTCGCGCAGGGCGAGTCGGTGCAAGCCAGCACGAACGGACTCGGCGTTCGCGTCGATCGCAAGGCGCTCACCGAGCTGACGGCGCAGCCAACGCCCGGCGATACCGGCTCGCGCTACGACTTCCAAGGCGACCTTGTGGCGCAGGTGTCGTCGCTGTCGGTGCGCATGCCCAAGGCGCTTGCAGCCAACGGCAACGCGCTCGCCGGCACGTCGCTCGATCTCGCGATGGAGACGCAAGGCGTCGGCATCAACGTGCAGACGCCGGGCAAGGCGCCGGGTCGGCTCGACATGCCGGCCATCAGCCTCAAGGCGAACGCGAAGGACATCGGGCAGGGCATCACGTTCTCGGCGAGCGATCGCGGAACCGCGCCGGGCGCGAGCGGCCCGTCGCCGTCGCTCGCGATCAGCGGCGCGATTCGGAACGCGCTCGACGCCGCGGGCGCAGCGACGCCGGAGAAGGCCGTCGTCGATCTCGACGCGAGCGTGAAGGCGCTGCCGACCGTGTTCGTCGATCTCATCGGCGCGACGGGCGGCACGGTGAATCGCAGCCTGGGCGAGACGCTCGACCTCACCGCGAAGGCGCAGTCGCTCTCCAAGCGATCGGGACAGCTCTCTGTCGAGATGACCGCGCCGTACGCGGAATTCAAGGCGCCGTCGGTGAAGGTCATCGACGGCGTCGCGACGGTCGTGAAGGAAGCGCCGGTGACCGCGACCTTCGCGCTGTCGCCGGGCATGCGCGACGACATCCTCTACGCGATCAACCCGGTGTTCGCCGACGTCGAGGTCGCCTCCGAGCGCGCGAAGTTCAACATGCCGGAACTCGCGTATCCGCTCGACGGCGACATGACCAAGTGCAACGGCGACTGCAAGCTCGAGATCGGCGACATCAAGTTCAAGAGCCAGCAGGTGACATCGATCGTGCTGCTGGTGCTCGCGGAAAATCCCGCGGGCGTCGAGGGACGCATCAGGCCGCTTGCGATCAACGTGAAGAACGGCGTGCTGAGCTACAAGGAGTTCGGCGTGAAGCTCGGTCGCATGCAGACCGCAACGGGACAAGGGTGGCGGACGCAGTTCGACATGGAGGGCACGGTCGATCTCACGAAGCACCCCATCTACGTGAACGGGATCACCACGTCGCTCCCGATTGCTCAGCTCAGCAAGAACATTCCGGGCGCGAACGACTTCTTGACAGCCATCGGTGGGGCGGGCAGCGATGTCGGGAAGTCGCTGACGGTGGGAATCGAGTGGTCGGGACCGCTCTACGACAAGGACGGGAAGCGGGCCAAGCTCAACCAGCGCGTGACGTTCCCGAAGGTCGAGGATCTCTTGAAGAACCCCTCGGCCATCGAGAAGATCGGCGGCCAGATCATCGACGCGATTCAGAAGGACAAGAACAAGAAGAAGTGATACGGATCGTCTTTGCTCCACGCGCTCCACGATCTCACCAGACGGCGAAATGGCCAGAGCGAGTGTGGGCCCGGACGGCGCAACGGAGCGCTCGAATTGGTATGAGGGCCGCCCGGTCGGCGCGGGCGATCAGTGCCCGCAGCAGCACGACGATCCGCAGCACCCGTACTTGAACTTCGGAGACCATTCGCTCGCGCCACCCGCGAGCAGGTCGAACATCGGCCAGACGGCGCAGAAGTCGTCGCCCGGGCCGAAGCTCGCGTAGCCCGTGCGCACGATGCTTCCGTCGTCGCGGCGATGGAACGCGCTCACGCCGGGCTGCTGATGCGTGCCTTCGTAGGCGACGCCGAGCGCGGTGGCGAAGTCGGTGCCGTGCATCGACGCCACCGGGAACGTCCACCCGCGCGACCGCGCGAACTCGTCGAGCACGGCCGGCTCGTCCTCCGAGACGAGCACGAAGGCGGTGCGATCGTCGATGTGCGGCCAGAGTCCGGTGAATCCGTCGGCCCACAGCGTGCAGTAGACGCAGCGGCGACCCATGTTGTGCACGGCGAGCAGATCGCGCCGTCCGCCGAAGAGTTTCGACAGGCTCGTCGGAGCCCCGTTGCGGGCGACGAGCGCGAGGTCGGTCACGAGCTCGGGAGTCGCTCGGCGTCGCGCCTCGGAGAGCCGCTTCTTCAGGGTTTCGATCTCGGCTTCGATCGCGCGGACTTCGGTGTTGGCAAGGGTCGTCATGACGACGATTGTGCCGCACTCGCGCTCGGCGAGCGAGAGAAATCCGCGGAGGTCGCGATCGACCGCGGCGCGTCAGGGATTGGTCGGAGCGGGCGTCTTCTGGCCGCTGTCCGGAACGACCGACTCGTTGTTCGTGAACACGTAGATCGCGAGCGCGATCAGCATCACGACGACCATGCCGATCGCGGTCCACTTGACGTGCGGCTTCATGCCACCGCTTTGCGGCTGGTGGTGGTGACGGTCGCGTGATTCGTGTTGATGGGACATTGGGTAGTGAATCGTCGCAGGATCACATCGGCTTTTCGCCGACCGTCTCGTCGTACACGCGAAGGAGCTTCGTCTTGTCGAAGATGAGCTCCGCGCGGGACAGGCCGGTCACCTCGTAGTGCGGCGTGAGTTCGATCGCGTCGCACGGGCACGCCTCTTCGCACATCCCGCAGTAGATGCAGCGAAGCTCGTCGATGTCGAACTGCTTCGGGTACTTCTCGCGATCGGGCCAGGGGCTCGCGTCGGCGACGATGTGAATGCAGTGGGCGGGACACGCGGTCGCGCACATGAAACAGGCGACGCAGCGGACCCGACCGTCTTCGTCCTTGTTGAGCCGGTGAACGCCGCGGAAATACGGCCGGTACTGGCCGCCTTCCTCGACTGGCCGATCGTCGCGCTTCTGCTCCGGGTACTGGAGCACCCACATCGTGTCCTTGTTCGAGCCGTTGCGTCCGATGTTCTGGAAGCAGTGCCGCAACGTGGTGCCCAGACCCTTCACGATGTTGACGACGAAGAGGTTCTCCGTGCGGTTCAGGCGCGTCGGGCTGACGTCGATGATGTCCTTGTCGGGAATGGCCATTGGGGTTCTGGGCGTGGGGGACGCAGTGTAGCGGTGGGCGCGCGACGCTCGGATCGGCTCGCCGCGTCGCTGGACACGTCTCGCGCCGCGACGTACCTTCGCGCGGATGCCGTCCGGAGCCGAGCGCGAACGCAGGGCGCGGGACAGTCGCACGATGAGCGCCGGCTGGGCGCTGATGGCGGTCGGCTGGGAGTTCGTCAGTGAAGTGGTCGCGGGTCTCCTGATCGGTTGGGGAATCGACTACTTCTTCAACACCCGACCGTGGGGCATCATCGGCGGCGTGGTCGCGGGTCTCCTCGTCGGGATCTCCACCTTCATTCGTCGCGCGCTCTCGATTCAACGATCGCTCGGCCCGGTCGTTCGGCCGCCCGGGGGCTGGGCAAGCGAATCGCCACACCGAGGAGACGACGACTCGGACGCGGACGGAACCGACGACGATCCGGGAAACCGGCCGTGACGGCCGAGTCGTCACCCGATGCTGCGCGGGATGCCGCACCGGGGTTGCCACCCTTGCCATCCATCGCTGGCGCGCCGGCGGCGGGCACCGCTCCGGACCGGGGCGGGGAGGTGGCGGAGCGCGCGGCGGGCGAGATTGACCCGTCGATCGATCCGCCTCGCCCGTTGCCGACGGTGACGCTCGCCAGTTGGCTGGGCGGCATCCTGGCCGCGCAAATCGCGGCCGCCTACGTCCTTACCGACCTCTGTGCGTGGACGCCGGCGACGCGGACCGGGATCATCGTCGGCGGCGTCATCAGCATCGCCGGCTGCTCGATCGCGATCGGCGTCATCAAACCGTGGCGGCCGAGACCCGCGTCGACGTGGACCGTCCTCTGGATCGGAGCCACCACGATTCGCTTCCTCTTCACGCCAGCCGCGCTCTTTTCTGTATACTCCGCGACCTTCCTTCCGGGGCCGGCAGTGTTCCTCGGCGGAGTGGCCGCGTACTTGGCCGCGCTCGCTGCGGAATCGGTGGTCATCGCGAGGGCCATGCTGGCACCGGCACCCACGTGCCCCAAACGTGGAGAGTAAGTGTGCCGTCGAAGCGTGGTCCGCGCCGCGATCCTGACGCACCGCCGACTTTGTGAAGGAAGTCACGGAGACGCCCCTTCGCCCGCCCGACCTTGGCGCGGTTCGAGCGGGGCAGCGGATTGCTCCGCCAGCGCACCGTGATCCGCTGCGGCACCGGGCCGTAGTTGGATGCCAGGCGTCTCACTTCTCCCCTTTCTTTGGGAGTAGCGCGAGCGATGCTCTCCGAGTTGCTACCGACAGCCCACCTCACGAACGGCCTCTTGGCCTCGCTCAATCCGATCGAGCACGTCCTCGATCGCGAGCTGGAGGGTTGGGGCGGCTTCTCGATGCAGCTCATGACGCTCTGCATCGCCGCGATCATCGCGGTGCTCTGCCTCACCTACGTCACGAAGGCGATGGCGACGGGGCCGTCGTCGATGGGCAATCGCCGCTACCTCACTCGTGGGCGTCTCGCCCAGATCGTCGAAGTGCTCGTCGTCGGACTGCGCGACGGCATGATCAAGCCCATCCTCGGACCGGAGCAGACGGTTCGCTACCTGCCGTTCCTCCTCTCGCTCTTCTTCTTCATCCTCGCGATGAACCTGATGGGCCTGATCCCGTTCATGGACATCGCCGAGTTCTTCGGCTGGTGGCGTGGATCTGAACCCACGCTGTGGATCGGCGGCACGCCGACGTCGAACATCGCGGTGAACGCGGCGCTGGCCTCGGTCGTCTTCGTCGTCGTGCAGGCACAGGCGATGCGAGAGATCGGCCTGAAGGGCTGGTTCGAGCACCTGTGCGGCGGCAAGGAACTGCTCTATGGACCGAAGGGGCTTCTCTTCGTCGTCCCGATCATCTTCGTCGTCGAGTTCCTCGGCCTCTTCGTGAAGCCGTGTGCTTTGACGATTCGTCTCTTCGCCAACATGGTCGGCGGCCACACGCTGCTCGCCACGCTGTTCCTCTTCGGCACCATGGCCCGCAACGAGGAAACCCAGAATCAGATCGCGAACTGGCTCATGGTCGGCGGCATCTCTGCCGCCGCCGGCGCCTTCGCGCTCTTCATCATGTTCATGGAACTCTTCGTCGCGTTCCTGCAGGCCTTCATCTTCATGCTCCTCACCGCGGTGTTCATCGCCGAGATGAGCCACCACGACGAGCATGACGAGGGCGCCGACGAAGCCGGACACCACGATCACGCGCCAGCCCACGCCCACTGACCTCATGTCGCAGGATCGCGGGCGAGTGCCCGCGCGACCTGCTTACGCCACGCACGAAGACGCACCCGCGTCGCCAGCACCCCCCACAAGCACCCAGGATCCGAACACGGAATCCGCTCGGGACACTAGGAGAGTCCGTTCATGAAGAAGCTTGCCACGTACGCCCTGCTCGCCACCGTCTGCTCGCTGATCGCTTCGTCACCCGCTGCCGCTGCGGACGGAGCCTCGGCGCTGAACTGGGGCTTCGGCCTTGGCGGTGGTCTTGCTGCCGGCCTCGCGGTCATCGGCGCCGGCATCGGCATCGGCCGCATCGGCGGCTCGTCGGCCGAGGCGACCGCGCGTCAGCCCGAGATGGCGGCCCGCATCTTCACGGTCATGATCCTCACGGCCGCGCTCGTCGAAGGCGTCGCGCTCTTCGCGGTCGTCGTCGGCCTGCTCATCGGCTTCGTCAAGTGAATCGCCGCCGGTCGCGCGGCGGCGCGCACCGCCGCGCGACCGGCCGGCTTCGCCATCCGCGGGAGTGCGCCGGCCGGAGCCGGGTCGTCGCACGTTGAACGCGGGTCGCACGCAGCTCGGCTCGTCGCGGTGGCCCGCGACGTCGACACGGCACCTCTCACCGAGAGCGATCGATCATGATCACCACGTTGTTAGCCGCTGAAGGCGGCTCCAGTCCGCTCCACTTCAATCCGATCGCGTACGTCACGGCTCTCGTGGTGTTTGTCCTGACGATCCTGATCTTGCGGGTCATGGTCTGGCCGAAGATCACCCACGCCCTCGACGAGCGGCAGCGGAAGATCCTCGGCGAGATCGACGCAGCGGAGAAGGCCCGCGGCGATGCCGAAGCGGCGAAGGCGAAGTTCGAGAAGGATCTCGCGGCCGCCCGCGACGAAGCGGGTCGCATGATCGCCCAGGCCAAGGCCGATGCGCAGCGCGTCGCCGACGAGCTGCGGGCGAAGGCCGAGAGCGATCTTCAGGAGCGCCTCGCCCGCGCGACGGCTGAGATCGAAGGCGCGAAGCGCGCGGCCGTCGCCGAGCTCCACGCTCGCGGCGCGGAACTCGGGACGCTGATCGCGGGCAAGATCCTGAAGCGGCAGATCACCGAGTCGGATCAGCATCGCCTCGTGGAAGAGAGCGTCGCCGAGCTCGCCGGCCGTCGCGGTTGACCGCACTCGCCTCGCGCACAGGATCAACGCCCACATCATGAAACAGCAGATCACCGAGGTCTCCCGCGTCTACGCCGAGAGCTTGTTCGAGCTCGCGGTGAAGGAAGGCGGCATGGAGCGTGCGCAGGAGATCGGTGCGGAGCTCTCGGCGATCGCCGAACTCGTTCGCGGCGATCGCAAGTTCGCCGAGTTCATGCGCACGCCGGTCATCGATCGAGCCACGCGCGAGAAGAGTCTGGAGCGGATGCTCTCGGGCAAGGTGTCTCCGCTCCTCCTTCGCTTCCTGCTCGTCGTGAATCGCAAGGGCCGCTCAGGCGAGATCAGCGACATCGAGCAGGCGTACGACTCGCTGCTGCAGGAGAAGCTCGGCAAGGTCGAGGTCGACGTGTGGACCGCGGGTCCCATCGGCCCGGACCAACTTCGCGCGATCCAGACGCGCGTGCAGCAGGCGCTCGGCAAGGAGACCGTGATGCACGCGTACTCCGATCCGAGCCTCATCGGCGGCATCAAGCTCCGCATCGGCGATCGGCTGATCGACGGCTCGGTCGCCGCGAAGTTGCGTGCGATGCGCTCGCACCTCGCCGGCGCATCCGGCAGCGAAGTCCGCTCACAGTTCCAGAAGTTCCTCGGCTGAACCGTTCCCGACTGAATCGGCGCCCGTACTGACGACAACGACGCTTTCGACGTCCCTCGACGTAAGGACTTGCAGTGAAGATCAAGACCGACGAGATCACCTCCGTCATCAAGCAGGAAATCGAATCCTTCTCGACGCAGCTCGAGATCACCGACGTCGGCCAGGTGGTCGAAGTCGGCGACGGCATCGCCCGGATCTACGGCCTCTCGAAGTGCATGGCCGGCGAGCTGCTTGAGATTCAAGGCGAAGGCGGCGAGTCGGTCATCGCCCAGGCGATGAACCTCGAATCCGACACCGTCGGCGCCGTGCTTTTCGGTGACGCCGACAAGATCCGCGAAGGCGACAGCGTTCGTGCGACGGGACGTCTGCTCGAAGTGCCCGTCGGCGAGGCGCTCCTCGGTCGCGTCGTCGATCCGCTCGGTCGCCCGCTCGACGGCGGCGCTCCGATCAACACCACCGAGACCGGCAAGGTCGACATCGTCGCTCCGGGCATCGCCCAGCGCCAGCCGGTGAAGGAGCCGCTGCAGTTCGGCGTGAAGGCCGTCGACAGCATGATTCCCGTCGGCCGTGGCCAGCGCGAGCTGGTCATCGGCGATCGCAAGACCGGCAAGACCGCGATCTGCATCGACGCGATCATCAACCAGAAGCAGTACTGGGGGACACCCGATGCCGTCGTGTGCGTGTACGTCGCGGTCGGCCAGAAGGAATCGACCGTCGCGGCCGTCGTCGAGACGCTGAAGAAGTACGGCGCGATGGACTACACGATCGTCGTCAGCGCCAGCGCCAGCGTGTCGGCGCCGCTGCAGTACATCGCTCCCTACGCCGGCTGTGCGATGGGCGAGTACTTCATGTGGAACGGCAAGCGCGGCAAGACGCCGAAGCACGTCCTCTGCGTGTACGACGACCTCTCGAAGCAGGCCGTCGCGTATCGCGAGCTGTCGCTCCTCCTCCGTCGTCCGCCGGGCCGCGAGGCATACCCGGGCGACGTCTTCTATCTCCACTCGCGTCTCCTCGAGCGTGCGACGAAGCTCTCCGACGCCAACGGTGGCGGTTCGCTCACCGCGCTTCCGATCATCGAGACGCAGGAAGGCGACGTGTCGGCGTACATCCCGACGAACGTCATTTCGATTACCGACGGGCAGATTTATCTTCAGCCAGAACTCTTCGCGGCGGGCATCCGTCCCGCCATCAACGTCGGCATCTCGGTGTCGCGCGTCGGTGGCAACGCCCAGATCAAGGCGATGAAGGAAGTCGCGGGCTCGCTGCGTCTCGACCTCGCCGCGTACCGCGAGCTCGAGGCGTTCGCCCAATTCGGCACCGACCTCGACCCCGCGTCTCAGCGCCAGCTCGATCGCGGCGCCCGCATGGTGGCGCTGCTCAAGCAGGGGCAATATCTCCCCTACGAAACGATTGACCAGTGCATCGCGATCTTCGCGGGCAGCAAGGGCATTCTCGACGACGTGCCGGTGCCGAAGGTGCTCGACTTCGAGAAGCACATCCTCGAGTACATGCGCACGAGCGGTAAGGCGATCCGCGACGAGGTCGCGTCGAAGAAGTCCTTCAAGGGACTCGAGGACAAGGTCATCGCGGCGCTGAAGGAAGCGAAGGCCCGCTTCCGCTGAGGCGGAGGCGAGGGAGCGAATAGGAGAGAACGAAGAGTCGACATCAGAAGAAGGCCACCGTCCTCGCGGTGCGCCTCGGCAATCGCTCCGTTCGCACTGGGCTGAACCGCGCGATCTCCGATCGCGGTCGGACAAAGTGCGTCAGCTCGCGGCGTTCGGTCGTGAACGAAGTCGGCAGGATTTTCTTGACGACCGGGGGGGGGGGGCGATACTCGTGATCGATCCGTGCGAACGATCTTCAAGTGTGCTCTGTGGCGATCGGCCAGGAGGTCTCATGTTCTTGCGATGCGTCGGGATCCTCGTTGCCGCAGCCTCCGCTTTCATCGCACCGACGTCACTGTCGACCGCGCATGGATCCCCGGCAGATTTCGAGCCCGCTCCGTCGAAGGCCGAGTTGACGAGCCTCATCCTCGCGCAACGCGCAATGGTGCCGGGACTACAGAGTGTCGTCGTGCAGACGAGAGTGAGCGGATCGTCGCCAGGCCTTCCGGATCGCGTCGAACAGCGCGTCGCAATCAGCGGAGGCCGAGCGCTACTGATGCAGCGCGTGTGGGACGAGGGCGAGTGGTTCCGGGATGTCCCGTCTGAGCCGAACTGGTACGTGACGGCGGAGGACGGGCACAAGATGTTCGCCTCAAACGGGGAGATCGCGCTGTGCACGGCGGACCGAGCTGACATCGGCGGATCTGCGATCGTCGTGCGAAGCGTGTTTCTCGCGGCGCTCGGCTGGCTGCCGCCCGCTGGCGCGGCGGTTGAGGGAGCGAGCTCCGACGTCTTGGGGCTACTTGCTTCACCAGAGGCGCGTGTCCTCCCTTGGCTCGAAGAGGTTGACGGTGCCATGTGCGCCGTCGTCGAGTGCCAGGTGAACGACGTCGTCGTGGATCGCGCATGGCTCGACCGAGATCACGGTTGGTTGCCACGGCTACGTCGAATCTACGAGGTGCCGGACGGTGCCGAGATCCTTGAGCGCCGCGTGCAGTCGTTTTCCCTCTTCGGTGATGCCGTCTGGCTTCCGACGAGCACGCTGTTCTCCGTGCAGTCCCGACCACCACTTTTCCCGACCGGAAGCGTGATGCTCGCTGAGGTCGTTACGACTGAGCCCGAATGGCCTGTCAGCTTTGGTGCGGACAACAACGCGAGTTTCGATGACGTTTGCGGCGTCGCAACTGCCGGGAGCTTCGTGGACCGCACCCAAGCGACAGCAACACCGGCGCTCGACGCCGCGCCACCCGCGGCCGCGCTTGCGTCAGGTTTGGCGGCGCCGATTCCGCCGCAGAACACGAACACGTGGTGGCGGGCGATTTTGATTCTCGCACTTTCGTTTGCTGGAGTTACTTCGCTCGCGGTCTCGCGAGCTTCCCGATCGTCGTGTTGAAGCGTCCAGCCACCTTCTTCGGCCGCGAGGGGACCGTCTTGGGGCGGCGACGCCAACCCATCGCGGTTCGCCGCACCTTCGCCCGAGCCGCGTCTCCAGCGAATTCGCGAAAAGCTGCTGGATTCGAGCCTCGAGCGAATTAGCCTGATGGCCTATGGCCGAGAGACCGCGCGTGCTCACGAACATCCACGACGCCAAGGCCCACTTCTCGAAGTTACTCAAACGCGTGTCCGGTGGCGAAGAAGTCGTGATCGCTCGCGCAGGCCATCCCATCGCGAAGCTCGTGCCGTACGTCGCCCCAACCAAACCGCGGCAAGGCGGTTGCTGGCGAGGACTGGTGCACATTCGCGCTGACTTCGACGCGCCACTGCCGTCGTTGATCCAGGATCGTCGCTAGCAGGCTGCTAAGGAACTCGCTTCGTAGGCGAGGGCGAGCATGGTGGCCGAGATGCAAGGAGCCGCGACGAAGCGTTATTCAAGGAACTACCGCGAGTCGTGGCGACGCCGCAGATCGGCCATCAGGCTCGGCCGCAGCCCGAATGGAGTTTCTTAGCAGCCTGCTAGGGCCGCCCAGATCGAAGCGCGTCCGGCGCGCGACAGGGAGCACGACGGTCATGCGTAACGTCACCTCACTCGCCACGGGCTTGATCGTCGCGTTCGTCGTCTCGCAGCTCCTGCGATTCACCGTCGTCGCGATGTGGTTCCAGCGCACGGGCGGCGCGCCCAAGGGCACGACGGCGATCCTCACGGGCGAAGCGAAGATCCCGGCGAGCGCTGACGAGCAAGTGATCGCGCTCCTCGTCTGCGGCGTGATCGCGGGGTTCGCTGGCGGTTGGGCGTCCGCGTCGATGGACGAAGACGGCGGCGCGGCGAAGCGACTCGCGATCGCCTTTCTCGCGCTCGGGCTCCTGATCGGCGGGCTCGGCGCCGCCGCAGGCCGCAGCGACATCGCGATCGGGATTGGCATGGTGAGCGTGGCGCAGGCCGTCGGTGCGTTCCTCGGCGGACGATTCCTCTTCGCGGAGTGAGGTGATCACGCGGCGACGTGCGCCGGGACATGCAGCGCGGAGACGCGGAGAGCGCGGAGGCGGCGCGGAGCACCGGAACAAGTTCAAGCAACTGCCGCAGCGCGTGCCTTGAACCTTCGGTCTTCCTCCGCGTGCCCTCCGCGTCCTCCGCGCCTTCGTGTTGAAGGTCCCCGTTGCCTCACGCTGTCGCGTCGCCATTCACTTGCAACACCAGCAGCGTCTGATCGTCCCCCGGCCGCACGCCCGCTTCGAACTCGAGCAAGTGCGTCGTGATGTGCTGCACCGCGCACGTCGGGGCACCGGTGCAGACTCGCAGCGATTCCTCGATGCGCTCAATGCCGAACATCTCGCCGCTCGGCTCGCGGGCCTCGGTGATGCCGTCGGTGTAGAGGACCAGCGTCTCGCCAGGGGCCAAGGTCGTCGTCGCCTCTTCGTAGCGCAGTCCTGGCGCTATGCCCAGCGGAATGTCGCCGACGTCTTCGAGCAGGCGCACTCGGCGTTCGCCGTCGCCGCTGCGAACCAGCGGCGGGTTGTGGCCGGCGCGTGCGTAGTGCAATCTGCGCGTCGCGGGATCGAACACGCCGAGGAAGGCGGTGACGAAGCTGCTCTCGATCCGCTTCGCAAAGAGATAGTCATTGAGCGCATCGAGCACGCGACCGGGACCGTCGATCGGTTCCGGCACGGTGGACACGATGGCATCGACCATCGCGCTCACGACCGCGGCGCTCGGGCCGTGGCCGCTGGCGTCGGCGATCAGCAGCATCCACTGGGTGTGGCTCGCGCCGCGCATGCGCACCGGACGCACGGCGTACAAATCTCCACCCGCCTCGTCGAACGTCGCGTAGTGCGCCCCGATCTCGGCGCCGTCGATCGTCGGCAACGGCGTGGGCAGAAGCGCCCGTTGAATGCGGGCGATGCGCTCGATCTCCTTCGCCTTCTCGGCGTGCGCATCGTGCAGGCGCTGGTTCGCGAGCACGTTGCGGACCGTTCCGCCGACGAGGTTCGAGGAGACCAGGAACTCCTCAAGCGTCTCCGGGTCGAACCATTCGGGATGGCGGGCGAAGAAGAAGCCCCAGTTAAGAATTGCGCCGTCGTCCCACAGCGGCACGGCCATCATCGAACCGAAGCCCGCGATCGCGTCGCCGAGCACCGAATCGTTGCTGATGCGAAGGTGATGCAGAATCGTCGGTTCACCGCGGGCCATCACCTCGCCGAGCACGCCGCCGCGAGCGAGAGGCAGGTTGGGCCAGTCGCGCCACGGGTTCTGCTGGACCATCTCTCCGGTGAGATCGTCGAGCAGATTGCGGGTGATCTTGTACGTGCCGGGTTCGAGCCCGCGCACGCTCGTCGACAGGTATCCGTCAATGCCGCGCATGCGGCGCATGCCGCGACCGAAGCCCGACTGCACTTCCGCCGGCGACTTCGCCTGCGATACGGTTCGCATCATCTCGATGAGCGCCGGAAGGCGCTCGCGCGACGAGAGGTCGATCAGGCGACACTGTGCGTCAAGGAAGGTCGGGGCGATGGCAGCCGCTGCGTCGTCTCGCATGAGGGCCATGGTATGACAACGACGCTCGAGACTCCGTTGCGAAAAGCGCTCGATGCCGCGATCGAACAGGCGGAAAAGAGCTGGCGCGAAGGGGGCATTCCGATCGGAAGCGCGCTGGTCGACGAACGCGGCACGATCGTGAGCCTCGGGCACAATCGCCGCCAGCAGCGCAACAGCGTGATCCTGCACGCCGAGATGGACTGCATCGAGAACGCCGGCCGCCGCCGCGATTGGTCGAGGCTCACGTTGGTGTCCACGCTCTCGCCATGTCCGATGTGCTCCGGCACGGCGATTCTCTATCGCATCCCGCGAGTCGTGATCGGCGAGAACCGCACGTTCCCGGGCGCCGAGGAGTGGATGCGAAAGAGCGGCGTCGAGCTGATCGTCGCCGACGACCCGCGCTGCGTCGCGCTCATGGAACGCATGAAGCGCGAGAAGCCGGACCTGTGGGCGGAGGACATCGGGGAGTAGCGCGTGATCCGCGAAATCACGAACGCGGAGAGATCGTGGAAGGCATTCAGCGCGGAGTCGCGGAGGACACGGAGTGGTCGAGCCGCAATCGTCGAGTGCGCGATTCGTCTCTCACGGAGGTCCGGAGGCGCGGAGGGCACACGGAGCGGACGGTGACGCTCGGTCGCGCAGCGCATCGAGATCCTCCCTCAGCGCGCGTGAGCAGGTTGGGGGAAGGGGCACCATCGCGCAGGCGAAGCCGAAGCGATGATGGTGGGGGACACTCATCGCGCGGCGTGGCTCGTCGGGGTCTTCGCGCGCCGCGTGGACTCGCGTTCTTCGTCGTGCGGAGGAGCGCAGTTCTGGACCCGATGGCTTCGTTGTCGAACAAGCAACGCTGATCCGCGGACCGTCCAGAGGAATCGCTGGCGTCACGGCGTCCACGCACCGAGCACGATCGCCAAGTCGCTTGGGCCGATCATGCCGTCGCCGTCGAGATCGGCGCGGGGCACGAACGCCTGAGCGCGCGGCCCCCAGTTGCCCAGCACGCACATCAGATCATCGGCGTTCACTCGGCAATCGAGCGTGACGTCGGCGGCATCGAGCGTCATTGGGCGCAGGATGCAGTCGATCGCCCCCGAGGGTTGCAGGGGCGTTGTTGCCAGAATCGTTCCGTCGTCGCTGATCTTGCTGCAACTCTTGATGGTCGCGCCGGGCGGCAGGACCGCGAGGCTGTTCATGTCGTACAGATGTCCCGATTGCCACAGTACTCCGCGCCGGTTCGTCGACGACGGGACTCCCGATTCGCCGACGATCTGATCGACCTCGTTGATGTCGAACGCCCTCGAGTACGTCGCAGTGGGCAATAGCCCGATGAACTCGAACGAACTGCCATTCCAGAAATATCCCCGTCGAAGATAGGTCGCCGTGTAGGCAGTGAGCGCGCAGTGACCAGATCGAGTGACATCGTAGGGCTCTGGGTTGAAGACGCCCTCAATGTCGGGAAGGTCGACGATATGGCTCAAGGAACCGACGAAAGCGTGCTGCGGAATCCGGCGCGCGTAATCTACGTGATACCCGGTGATTCCCAGTGACTCGTTGATGCCGAGGACGCAGCCGTACATGCTCGCGATCTCTGGCGGAAGCGGAACGAACGCGCCGTCGTGCCAGATGAATGGCAAGGTGCCGCCGCTGACGCTGTAATGACCGACGACATAGCCGTCGCCAGCAGCGTCATCGACGCTCACGTAGAGTCCACCGCCGAGATTCGGCACCCACGACGACGTTCCGTCGTACCAGATCACGAGTTGTGTCGAATCAGGCGGAGTACCGGCGGCGTGACCGTCGCCGGCGATCAGGCCGTTGGCCGCGATCGCGATCGCCCGCTTGTCGCTCACGCCCGGCGGCCCGGTGAGTACCTCAAAGCCCGTGTCGGCGCGCCAGCGAAACGCATGCGACGCGATCTGACCCGGGTATTTGAAGGCGCCGACGACGGTTCCGTCGTCACGGAGTTCGAACGGCGAGGTGGACGACCAACCGGCTGGTATCGGAAACACCTCGTAGCTGTAGGCGCATTGGCCAAGTGCTACGCGCGTGCAGCCGAGGCTCGCGGCGATGGTCGCCGCGTGCGCGAGCCTGCGGCGTGATGAGGGTCGCGTCACTGCTCACCTCCCAGGATCGGCGCGAGGACCGCCGCCCTCGCTTCGGGTGTGAGCGTGCCCAGCCACTGCGCGAACGAGTCGACGGAATCGAATCCCCACAGCGCGGCCCACGTCTCCGGCGCCGATGGCGCGTCGCCGGATTCGCTGTCGCCGTGTCCGGCCGATTGCATCGCCATCGCGTTGTTCCCACAGGGGTCGGCACACGGACCCCAAGCGCCGAGCACGATCCCCATGTCGGCGGCGTCCACCATGTAGTCGAAGTTGACGTCGGCGCAATGGCAGTCCGATCCGGCGTTCGAGTGAAGCACCTCGCACTCGCCGCACGCGCCAAGCAGGATCGCGAGGTCGGCCGATCCGATCTGCCCGTCGCCGTTCAGATCCGGTCGGCACGTCTCCGGGCACCCGCGCTCGTAGGCGCCGATGTCGGGCGCGGCGCTGGCTGGGAATCCGGCTCCCGGCCTCACACGATTCATGAGCGCGCGATCCGGGAGGTACTCGTCGAAGTCAAGGTTGCCGTTCGCGTCGCGCGTGTCAAGCGGCAGCGTCGCCGCGTAGCCGTGATCGATGCAAGGCGAGCAGCGCACCACGCGGTAGTCGCGCAACCGCCAGTCCGAGTTGTCGGGATCGACGAAATACGGATCCTCGGCGGAGATGTTGTCGTCGGGCGGCATGGGGGCAGCGGGACTGTCTGACGGCAGCGACCATCGACACATTAGGCTCCCGCCCCCACGAGGTGATTTGGAAATCACTCGATTCCCGGATCTCGCGCGGTCGTCGACATCGCTGCCGTTCCTTCGGTGATCGTTCCGCCTTGCCCACGACGCGGCGGAACGCGCGAGTTCACGGCGTCGTGCACCGGCGGCGCGGCCGCGCGACCTCGCCCCGTCCACCATCGCTTCGCGATGGTCCCCCTCCCCCGACGTGCTGGCGCACGTCGGGGGAGGATTCAAGGCGCCGCGCATTCGCGCGGCGCCTTGACCTCTACATCGACCTCCGCGCCGTCTCCGCGAGCTTCGCACCTCCGCGCTCAATGCCTTGACCTCCGTGTGCCCTCCGGATCTCCGGACTCCGTGTTGAATGCGAGCGCGGAGCGCGCGGCGATGCGCGCGTCCGACCGGTTACTCTCCCCCCATGTCCACGCACAAGCTCCAGTCACCGAAGGGCACGCGCGATTGGTATCCGGCCGAGATGGCCGTGCGCCGACACGTCGAGCGGGCGTGGCGCTCCGCGTCGATCGACTGCGGCTTCGACGAGATCGACGGACCGACCTTCGAGCACCTCGAGCTCTACACGATCAAGAGCGGCGAAGGCATCGTGAACGAACTCTTCTCGTTCACCCGCGCCGGCGGCGAGGACACCTATGCGTTGCGCCCGGAGTTCACGCCGACGTTGGCCCGCATGGTCGCGGCGCGAGCGGCGCAGTTGCCGCAGCCGATCAAGTGGTTTTGCCTTCCCAGCATGTTTCGCGCCGAGCGACCGCAGCGCGGTCGCCTGCGCGAGTTTCAGCAGTGGAACGTCGATCTGATCGGCGTGGGCGGCGCGGAGGCCGACGTCGACGTCATCGGCACCGCGGTGCTGGCGCTCGAGCGACTGGGCCTGACCGCGAAGGACGTGCAGGTGCGCGTCAGCCATCGCGATGCGGTGGCGAACATCCTGAAGCGGCTCGGCGTCCGCGACGACGCGTTGGCCGCAGCCTTCGAACTGCTCGATCGGCGCGACAAGCTCGACGCCGCCGAGTTCGCGAAGCGGGCGACGGCGCTCGGACTCGACGACGCAGCTCGCGCCGGCTTCGATCGCGTCGCGAAGACGGCGCTGCCGTTGTCGAGCGACGTCCAGGCGCTCGCGAGCGCGGTGAACGTGCCGCTGAGCGACGTCGAATCTCTTGCGGCGCTGCGCGATCGCCTGCAGGCGACCGGTCTCGCGGAGTGGTGCAGTTGGGACCTCGGCATCGTCCGCGGGCTCGCCTACTACACCGGGATGGTGTTCGAGATCCACGAGATCTCCGGCGCCGAACGAGCGATCGCCGGCGGCGGGCGCTACGACACGCTGGTTGAACTCTTCGGCGGCCCGAAGCTGCCCGCGTGCGGCTTCGGCATGGGCGATGTGGTGCTGACCCTCGTGCTCGGTGACCGTGGCTTGCTCAAGGGTGCGGAGACCGGCGCGTTCCTGCCGCGTCCGGATCTCTTCCTTATCTCGAACGGCGGCGAACTGCCCGAGCGCACGCTGCCGCAACTCGAGTCGTCGTTGCGTCGCGCCGGCTTCCACGTGCGCCGCTCGTACAAGGCGACGAAGAACGTCGGCAAGCTGTTGGGCGACGCGGGCAAATCGCAAGCGCGATTCGCCGCGATCCTCGACGACAAGCTCACCGCGGGCATCGTCACGCTGAAAGACCTCGAGTCGGGCGAGCAGCGCGAGATTGCGGCGGCGGAGCTGATCGCCGCATTGCGCTAGTCTGAAGCGCCGCCTCCTCACCGCGCCGCGATCGCTTGTGCAGGCTGCGCCGATAACGAGTGGCTTCGCCGCGCTCGCTGCGGCTTGGTTGGGCGAGGAGAATCGCGCCGTCTCGTCGACTCTCGGCGGGACGTCGTGAATCGTCGTCGTGATACCGCCGATGTTCGACCGCACGGATCCCTGCGGACCGCGCGGAGGCGTCATGGCGCTGTCGATGTTTTCATCTCATGCTTCTCCGATCGTGATCGACTTCGGTTCGTCGTCGGTAAAGCTGCTCCAGCTCTCGACCGGCGACAAGCCGATGGTCACCGCGGCCGCCGAACTCGTCCTCCCGGACGACCTGCGCACGCAGACGATCGATCGAAAAATGGAGTTCTACGGCGCGGAACTCCCGCGACTGTTGCGCGACAACGACTTCAAGGGCAAGCGCATCGTCTGCTCGCCGCCGAGCAGTCAGATGCTCGTGCAGCACATGCAGGTCGCCGCCGCCGATCCATACGCGGCGAACCAACAGATCAAGACGCAGCTCGAGCAGCAGCTCGCCATCCCGATTCACGGGATCGTCGTGCGCTCCGCGCCGGTGAGCGAGATGCAGCGCGAGGGTCAAACGAAGTCGGAGTACATCGTCTTCGCCATCGCCCGCGACGACGTCATGCGCTACGTCGACTTCTTCCGCCGCCTCAAGATGCAAATCGTCGGCGTGCACAACGAGCTCCAGTCGATGCTGTACGCCTTCGAGCACATCAATCGACGGACGGAGGACGCCGAGGTCGCGACGCTGTACGTCGACGTCGGATGGGGCTCGACGAAGGTCGCCATCGGTCACGGGAAGAACCTCGTCTTCGCCAAGTGCATCGCGCTCGGCGGACGCCATTTCGACGCGGCTGTCGCCCAGGCGTACAAGTGCGACAACGCCGCGGCGCGGGCCCGCCGGCTTACCGAAGACCTGCTGCCACTGCGCCAGCCGCACGCGCCCACCGTTGCATCGGTGCGGCAGGCGGCCGCGGCCGAGGGTGGTCTTGCGATCCTGCGTGCCGGAAAGGCGATCGCCGAGACCGAAGATCGCATCGCGTCGCAGCAAGGCGGTGCACCCGACTCGCTCCAGCAGCTTGACGCGATGCACACCGCGATGGCGGTCGGCGGCGAGCGCCGCGCCGGCGGCTCGCATCCGACGACGTCGCAGAACGTGCCGCCGGGCGCGGGCCCCGTGCGCACGAAGGTCGACTTCACCGAACTGCTCGAGAGCCTTTCCGACGAGCTCTCGATGTGCGCCCGCTACCACGGCGCGAGTTTCGCGAATCGCGGCATCGAGCGCGTGATCTTCCTCGGCGGCGAAGCGCGACAGATCGGGCTGTGCCAGTACCTCGCCGAGGCGCTGCACTTGCCCGCGAAGGTCGGCGACCCGTTGGCGCGACTGCTCGGGCCCACGCCGCCGGCGGGACTCCCCGATCCCGACAAGCCTCATCCGTCGTGGGCGGTCGCCTGCGGCTTGTGCACGGCGCCGACGGACCTTTGAGCGAACAAACGACCACCCATCCGAGGGCTGCGCATGTCAACCGCGACATTTCTCCCTGAAGACTACGTTTCCCAGGCCGCGGAGCGGCGCACGAACATCGCGAGCCTCGTGCTGTTCGGCGTCGTGATGACGGCCGTATTCGGTGCGTTCCTCGTGACCAATCGTCAGTGGACCCAGGTCCGGCAGGAGCAGGTGCGCATCAACAACGCCACCTCGAAGGCCGCGGCCGACATTCACAAGATGCAGGAGCTCGAGGAGAAGCGAGCTCAGATGGTCGAGAAGGCGGAGCTCGCGATGACGCTCATCGAGCCGGTGCCACGCTCGATCCTGCTCGCGATGCTTGTCAACGCGATGCCGCAGCGCCTCAGCTTGCTCGAGTTCGATCTCAAGAGCGAGGAAATCAAGCGGCCGAAGAAGTCCAACGACAAGACGGCCGGCGATGCGAAGTCGAAACCCTCCGCGCAGGCCCCCAAGGTCGCGGCGCGTCCGAAGACGAAGGCGGAGAGCGACGCGGCGAAGGACGGAAAGCAAAAGGACGCCCCGGCGCTCGAGCCGACGCGATTCCTCATCGCGATCACCATGACCGGCGTCGCGCCGTCGGATCTCGAAGTGTCGCGCTACATGAACGCGCTGTCCGACGTACCGATCTTCAAGGCGGTTCGTCTCGACTCGACGGAGGAGAAGGACGTCGACGGGCTTCCGATGCGGCAGTTCAAGATCTCCTTCCGCATCGATCCTGACGCCGACGTGAGGGCCATGAAGGGCCAGGTCGATCGACCGGCCGATCCGATGTCGAACCACATGCAATTGCTGAGACCGGGCACGCAGTCGAGCGTGACCGATCCCACGATCGATCTCGATTTCCCGTCGGGATCGGCGCCCGCGGATGCCGGCGCTGCCGAACCGTCGGCGCCCGCGCAGAAGGAGGGGAAGCAGTGAACAACTACAAGTTCGGTATGCGCGAAGTGGTGTTCGCGGGCGTGCTGCTCGCGGTCCCGATCGCATCCTACTTCTTCGTGTTCGGACCGCGCAACTCGCAGATCCGCCAGGCGAAGACGGAGATGGAAGCGAAGGAGGGCCGGCTCACCGAGCTGGCCAAGCTGACCTCGCGCATCGGCGATCTCGATCGCGAGATCGTGAGCTGGGAGGACGCGCTGAAGCGCCTCGACGAGAAGCTCCCCGACGACGGCGAGGTCGACGGGATTCTCGGCCAGATCACCGAGATCGCACAAGGCAACAAACTCGCGGTGAAGCAGGTGAAGGGCGAGAAGCCCATTCCCGCGGCGCTCTACATGGAGCTGCCGTTGCGCACCACCATCGAAGGCAGCTTCGACGGCTTCTACCAGTTCCTGCTCGACATCGAGGCGCTGCCCCGCATCACGCGCGTGCACCAGCTTCGAATGTCGCGACTCGAGCCGGCGCGCGGCGACGACAAGCCGGTTCCGCCCGGGGCGATGAAAGCCGAATTCGTGTTGAGCATCTATTTCGATCCGGGCGATCAGCCGGTCATCGAGACCATTGGAGGGAAGAATGACCCACGCGCAAAGCGAAGCCGCTGACGAACTGGACCCGACCGAATCTGGCGAACCCGTCGCCAAGAGCACGCTCGACGTGAGCCTCGACGAAGGCTTCGCGGCGGGCAACACGTTAGCCTCGAGGCGGCGCATCAGTTCGGGCACGCTCATCATGGGCGCGGTCATCCTTGCGTCGGGCGCGAGCCTGTGGTCGATGCGGGCGATCGATCGCGCGGCGGCCAGCGGCCCCTCGGTCGACAAGGAGTTCGAGAGGCTCTTCGAGAGCGTCAAGAAGAACCCTGGCGGCGCGACGATCGAGACGGACGCGAGCCGACTGCTCGACACCACCGAAGGGTCGACGGACGTGCGCGTTCCGCTCAAGGACCTGGCGAAGAATCCGTTCGTGATCTGGCGCGACCCGAGCGCCGCGACCGAGGCGCCGACGGAACCCGCAGCAGTGCCCGGCGCGTCCATTCAGGAACGGATCGCCGAATGGGAAGCCAAGGTCGACGCCGCCGCAGGCGCGATCAAGGTGCAGTCGACGATGGAGAGCGCCAACGGGAACGGCATGGCGAACGTGAACACGCACATGATGCGTGAGGGCGACGTCTTCGCCGTCGACAAGACGGACATCGAGTTCACCATCGCTCGCATCGAGCGCAATCAGTTGACCGTGCGGGCATACAACCCCGAACTGCGCCACGAGCGCCTGGTGATCATCAAGGTCAACAAGAAGTGGTGAGATCCGGAGCCACGAGAGGAAGGGGATTCGCGACGTGGGCCGCTTCAATTTCGACGACCTGATGAAGGGGCTGGGCGAACCGCGCGACGATGCGCCCAAGGAGCCCTCCCCGGCGCCCCCCGTGCGCGCTACGCCGAAGGCCGAGCCGCCGATCGATCCGGCAAGCGTGCCGCTGCCTCAGCCGCGCATGCCGGTGTCGCCCTCGATGGACGCGCCGCGACCGCCCGACCTGAACGGCGAGGGATTCGGCGCCGAGACCGACGGTGCCGTGGCCGCGCATGGCGCAGGCGCGGCAGGCCGCACGCGGCCGGACGACGCGCTGAGCGAGATCTACGTTCCGCAGGCGCGCAGCACAGCGCGCGATCTTGGGACGTTGTTGATCGAGCGAGGAGTCATCGATCAGGAGCGGCTCTCGAGCGCGCAGCGGGTGATGAAGCAGACGCCCGGAAAGCGCCTTTCGCAACTCCTCATTGAGATGGGCACCGACGAGGGCGCTGTGCAGTCCGCCGTCGCACACTTGGCGCGCCTTCCATTCGAGCGACTCGACGTGAAGTCGAAAGAGCCGTTCGAGGCGCGGGCCATGCAAAAGCTTGGACAGGACTTCTGCCGCGAGCACCTGGTGATTCCCGTGCGTCAGGACGGCAATCGCGTGGTGATCGGTACGACGAGTCCGGATGACGTGTTCCTGCTCGACGACGTCAAGCGTCGACTCGGCGTGTCGGTCGTGAAGCACGTGCTGGTGACCGCGTCCGACATCAACGCGGTCCTCCAGTCGATCACCGAGGCGGAAGCCGAGGAAGTGGACGTCGACGAGATTCTGGCGAACGTCGACGAGGATGACGTCGAAGTCGAGAAGCGCGACGAGAAGGACGAGACGCTCGAGCAGGACGCGGAGAACGCGCCTGTCGTCAAGTTCGTCAACCTGATCATCCAGAACGCGCTCAAGGAAGGCGCGTCGGACATCCACATCGAGCCCGACGACAAGACGCTGAAGGTGCGGTTCCGCATCGACGGCATCCTCTTCGAGATGATGAGCCCGCCGCGCAAGATGCACGCGGCGCTCACCAGCCGCATCAAGATCATGGCCAACCTCGACATCGCCGAACGGCGACTACCGCAGGACGGCCGCATTCGCGCGACGGTGCTCGGGCGGAAGCTCGATCTGCGCGTGTCGACGGTCCCCACGAGCAAGGGCGAGAAGACCGTCATGCGTATTCTCGACAACCGCTCGATCAGCGTGAGCCTCGACGACCTCGGCTTCGCCGAAGACACGCTGACGATCTGGAAGAACCAGATCGACATGCCCCACGGCATTCTGCTGGTCACCGGTCCGACCGGTAGCGGTAAGACGACGACGCTGTACTCGTCCATCCGGCAGATGGACATGCGGCGCATGAACATCTCGACCGTCGAAGATCCCGTCGAATACAACCTCGCGGGCATCACGCAGATCCAGACGCACGAGCGCATCGGCATGACCTTCGCGAAGGCGCTCAAGGCGCTGTTGCGACAGGACCCGGACGTCGTGATGGTCGGCGAAATCCGCGACCAGGAGACCGCGAACACGGCGATCCAGGCCGCGCTCACTGGTCACTTGGTGCTGTCCACGCTGCACACCAACGACGCTCCGAGCTCGGTCACGCGTCTCATCAACATCGGCATCGAGCCGTTCCTGGTCGGGGCGGCGCTCAACGGCGTGCTGGCGCAACGACTCGTCCGTCGCGTGTGCAAGCACTGCGGCAAGCCCGAGCCGGTGCCTGAGGAGATGAAGGAGTTCGTCACGCTCCACGGCATCGAAGCCGACCAGCTCGTGATCGGCCGTGGGTGCTCGTCGTGCCGCGAAACCGGCTACAGCGGGCGACTCGGCATCTACGAGCTCCTGGTCCTCGACGACTTCCTGCGCGACCGCGTCGCCGCGTCGCCCAACGTGACGGAGTTCCGCCGCACGTGCATCGAGCGCGGCATGGTGACGCTGCGGCAGGACGGATTCGAGAAGGTGAAGCAGGGCCGCACGACCGTCGAGGAAGTGCTGCGCGTGACCGAAGCGACGATCTGACACCAATTCGAGAGCTCCGTAGCGCCCTCCGGGCGCACACTCGCTCTGGCCATTTCGCCGTCTTGTGAGATCGTGGAGCGCGTGGCGCGAACACGATCCGTGTAAGCACGGTCCGCTTGAGCTACCGCTGCTCGAGGAGCTCGCGAGCCCGCTCGAGCACGCGCGGCGCGAATCGGTACGCGCTCCCGTCGTCCTTCTCGTGATCGACGGCGGACGCGCTCTGTTCCGCCATCGCGAGCTGCGCCTGCGCCTCGTCCTCGCGGCCGAGCCCGTGCAGCGCAATGGCGCGGAGGCCGTGGTTGAGCGCGTCCCACGAGCGGTCGTCCCGCGCGCCGGGAGGGAGTTCGAGCGCCCGCCGCGCGTCCGCGTCGCACGCGTCCCATTCGCCGAGCGCCGCGCGGGCGAGCGCCATTGCGGTCGTCAGGTAGCGGTCGTAGACGCACGTCCCGGCGTCGTGTCTTGGGCATCGCGATGCGTGGATCGCGATCGCCCGCTTGAGCCGATCGGCGGCGGTCGCGAAGTCGTCGGCGCGATCGCCGGGTGCGTCGCCGAGCTGCGCGATCACGTCGTCGCGCTCGACGATCTCGCAGGCGCTCTCCTCAAGCCAGCGCCAGTTGTCGTTCATCGCGCGAAGGCAATCGCACACCCGGTTGCGCTCCTCCGTCGTCAAGCGACGCGACGCCGTTGCCGCGGCGATCGCCGACTCCACGTCGCGGCACTCCTGCATCAATCGCTCGGCCTCGGGGACGTCGTCGACGAGCGATCCGAGAGGGAACGAGATGATCTCGCGCGCCGGATCGAACTGCGACATGACGAGCGCTGCTGCTGCGTCCGCCTGATCCGCGTGCGTAGGCGCGAGTTGGAACGGACCGATCGGAGTTCCGCGATCGTCGAGTTCGACCGACGCGATGAAGTCAGCGCGGTCGCCCCGCCCGTGGAACATCACGTAGAGACGCCCGCGCTTTCCCGCATGCGCGTGGTCGTACGGCTCGAACGCTTGCACTTGCAGCCAGCGCGAGCGAGCGTCGTCGTCCATGCGTCCGGCGCGGGGAAGCGGTGGAGCGTCGTCGTCGGCTGGGTCGCGCACGGCGTGCGGCGGCCGAGTCGCGAACGCGTAGCGCGGGCGCACGGGGCGATGCTGGGCGTCACCGGCGAGCGGCGGCAGCACACCGTCGAGCGAGTCCTTGTCGAGCGCGACCAGGACGAGCGGATCGATGGCGCCGCCGGGGCACCCCGCGGAGTCCCACGACGAAAGTTGCGGCACGTACCACGCAAGGTCCTCGGCGGTCGCGACGCACCAGAGCAACTTGTGGTCCTCGTCCCAGACGGCGTCCTGGAAATCGCCGTGGTTCCACAGCTGCGACGCCGTCGTGCCGCGTTTGCCGCGAGCGCTGACGACGCTCGCGACCGTGTCCGTCTCGAGCACCGACAGATGCATCGCGATGTTCGGCAACTGCAGGCCGCGCACGAGTTCGCGCGTGCCATCGCCGTTGATGTCAAGTGGCAGCGCGCAGAGCGTGAGCGAATCGACTGGCGAGCTCGCGAGTTCTTCGAACCTGCCCGCCGTGTCGAATCGGGGACGCGCCCCCGGCGGAACGGCACGTGGCCCGTCGAGCGCGTCGATCACGTTGCCGTTGTTGTCGACCGCGAGCAGGCGTCCCTTCGCCAGACCTGCGATCGAGTTCGGATCCGGTCCAGCGCCGAACGCCCTGAGCACGCGGCCTGTGTAACCGCTCGGAGCTTCGTCGGACGCCAGGTGATCGGTGAAGTTCCTCGACAGCCGGAAGCGACCTGCCATCGGAAGGCTTGATCGCTGGAGGGCCTGGCGCGTTTCCTCGTGCTCGCGCCGGGCATCGATCGCTTGGAACGCCGCTGCGCGCCATTTGATGGACGTGACGGCGAGCGCGATCGTCATGGAGACGCAGGCGAGCGACGCCGCCGCGATCGTCGCGGCCGAGCGCGTGTTGCGGCGAATCCACTTGCGCAGCGACTCGGTCCACGACACCGGACGTGCCGCGATCGGGCGGCCGGTGCCGAAGCGGCGCAGGTCGTCGGCCATCGCGGCGGCCGACACGTAGCGGTCGCTCGGCACCCGGGCCATAGCCTTCGCTGCGATCGTGTCGAGGTCGATCGGACAATCGGCTCGGAGCGTGCGCAGTCGCGGCGGAACTCCGTCGCGAACCTTCTCGACGGCCTGCATCAGGCTGCACGAGCAAAGGTCGTGCGGAGCGCGACCCGCGACGAGCGCATGCAGCACCGCGCCGAGCCCGTACACGTCGGTGAGCACGTCGAGCCGATTGCGATCGCCCGACGCCTGCTCCGGGCTCGCGAACGCAAGCGTGCCCACGATGCCCTGTTCGCCCGCGAGCGAATGCGTCATCGTCGAAGAGTCATCCTCCATGATCCGGGCGATGCCGAAGTCGAGGACCTTCGGCGTTCCGTCCGCGGCGACGATGATGTTTGCGGGCTTGAGGTCGCAGTGGATCACGCCCTTCTGATGCGCGTGATGCACGGCGTCGCACACCTGCGCGATGAGCTCCGCCACCGCGCGATCGTCGAGCCGCTGGGCTACGACGTGTTCGTCGATGCGCAGGCCCGCCGCGAGTTCCATCGCGAAGTACAGGCGCAGTGATCCGCGGTCGTCCGGAGCGGCGCCGGCGTCGTGGATGCGGGCGATCCCCGCGTGCTCGAACCGGCCGAGCGTGCGGATTTCCTCGCTGAAGCGGCGCCGATAGCGCGGCGTGGTGAGGTGCGAGTGGATCAGCTTCAGCGCCACGAATCGTCGCGTCGACTCCTGCTCCGCCTCGTACACGACTCCCATGCCGCCGCGCCCCAGCACGCGCACGACGCGATAGCCGCCGACGCGCTCGGGCATCGGCTCGTCGAGCGGCAGCGGTGCGTCGCGCAGGAAGCTGCCGATACTCGACTCGAACGACGACGCTCTGCCCGACAACGCGGCGGCGCGTTGCGCATCGTCCGGTTGATCGCGAGCGTCGCCGTTCATTGGCGGTCCCTCGCCATGATGATCTGCAGCGCGCGACGCGCGCGATTCCAGCGTTGCTGGGCCTCGCCGCGGGTGATGTCGAGCACGGTGGCGATGTGCTCCATCGAGAGCCCGCCGAACCAGCGATGCTGGAACACGGTCGCGGCGTCGGCATCGGCGGCCTGGAGCTCGCCGAGCGCCTGGTCGAGCGCAACCAGATCGACGCCCTCGCGCTCGACGGCGGCCATCGCGTGGTGCAGCGGCGATCGCGTCCACTGACCGGACCGCTTCTGCGCGTTGCGATGTCGCGCGTGTTCGACGAGCACCTGCCGCATGCGCAGCGAGATCATCGCGAAGAGCGCTTTGCGGCGATCGCTCGGCGCGGTCTCGGGCGGCAGGGCGATCGGCTTGTCGCAGAACTCGGTGAGGAGCTTGACCATCGCCTCGTTCACCAGTGCAGTGGCCTGCAGCGTGTGCGCCGTGCGCTCGTCGGAGAGCAGCGACTGGGCGTGGCGGCGAAGCTCCGCGTAGATCCGGTCGAGGTCGTTCTCGGAAAGCGCCGTCACGGCAGCGTCGATACCCACGGGTGGGTCTTGTCCGGTCGGTTGCATGCGGAGACTCCCGTGGCCGAACTCGCCCCGTCGCGGGCATTCGACGAGCGAATGCCGAAGGAGAACGCGTAGAGGGTCGCTTGCCCGGACTTCCGAAGCAAGAGGCGTAAAACGAGAGCGGGTATTTCGCCTTTCCTTCGGGCCGGCGGAAGACCGGACGACACCGCGGCGAGTCCCCGATGCTCCGCTTCGCACGAATCCTCATCCCGGCGCTCGCTTGCGTTCTCGTGAGCTGCTCAGCCTCGGCAACCAAGCGTCCCGCGCCGCGCTATTTCACGTCGCACGAGAAGGCGACCCTTCCGTCGCTTCGCGTCGGCGACTTGGCACCAGTGCTTCCGCTGGACAACTGGGTGCAGGGCGAGCGAGTCGTCGACTTCGGGCGCGGTCACGTGCGCGTGCTCGAGTTCTGGGCGCCGTGGTGCGGACCTTGCATCGACGCGATGGCGCACGTGTCGGACGTCCAAGACCGCTTCGGCGACGAGGTGATCGTCATCGCGATCGGGATTCTGGACTCCGGCAGTACACCAGAGAGGATTCGCGCGACCGTCGCGGAGCAGGCGGACCGTCTTCGAGTGCGCGTTGCGGTCGACGAAGGAAACGCAGGAACCGAGCGCTATCGAATCGGCGCTCGCGACGCGACGGTACCGCTCGCGTTCATCATCGATCGTGCAGGTCGAGTTGCGTGGATCGGGCATCCTGACCTGGTCGACGCGCCGTTGGCTGCGGTGATCGCAGGATCCTGGGACATCGATGCGGCGGCTCGCGATCATGCTCGCCGATCGGAAATCGCCCGGGCGACGCGGGTGCTCGTCGAGGAGTACGTTGCGGCGTGGGATCGAGGCGACGACGCGGGTCGACTCGCGGCGGCGGAGAAGTACAGCGAGTATCCCGTTGCCGAAGCGGATGGCTTCGCGCCGCCGTGGTTCTCGTGGCCGGCGCGGGTCGAATTGCTGATCAAGGCGGGTCGCGTCACCGATGCGGAGCGAGTCGCTCGAGAAGCGACGGAAGTGCCGGGCGTCGGCGACGAGCCGATGGCTTTGTGCGAAATCGTGCGGTTCCTCAGTCCCGGCGCGCCGGAGACGGCGCTCATCCTCGCCGAGCGCGCCGCGGCGCGCCTCGCAGATGTTGAGCGCGAGTTCGACTGTCGAGTCGCGGTGGATCCGTCGCTTGAACCGTGGCGCGACGCGTGTCGGAGCTACTACGCGTGGGGGTTCAGCCAGATCGCCGCGACGATGGCCGCGGTCGGGCGCTATCACGACGCAGTGCGATACGAGCGAATCGCGATCGAGCGGTGGCCGCGCGATGAAAGCGAAGCGGAGAATCGACGGACGCTTCAGACGCTCCTCGCGCTGTACGAGGCGGAGCAGGCGAAGCGATGAGACCACACGGTCGCCAACGACTCGCGCTTACGCGAACGCCGCGATCGCGAGCCAGAGCCACATCGCTGCGGCGAAGGCGGTCTTCGCGAGCGTGCCGACGAGTCGTCCCGCGGCGGCGCCCGCGGCGGGCTTCATGGTTTCGCGCAGTTGCTTGCCGCCGACGCTGAGTTCGCCGGTGATCGCGCCGAGCGCGGCGCCGATGCCCGCGCCGACGACGCTGCCGACGACCGGTATCAGGATGAAGATCGTGCCGGCCATCGCGCCGATGAGTCCGCCAACGACGGCGCCGGTCATGCCGCGCTTGCTGGCGCCGCCGGTCTTCGCGCCGGCGGCGGCGGCGAGGAACTCGACCATCTCGGCGGCACACGCGATGAGCGTGAGCGCGAGCAGCGTCCACCACGAGAACATCGGCTCGGGGCCGAGGGGGATCACGATCTCGAACGCCCGGGTCATCACCGCGATCAGCAGGATGAGCCACGTTCCGGGCAGCCCCGCCAGTTGAATGAGAATGCAGAGCGCGCTGATCAGCGTGAGCAGGACCGCGGCGAGTAACAGAATCCAGGTCATGGCGGCAGGCCTACTTTGGGATTCGACACGCGAGTCTTCCGAATCTACGCGACTTCGAGCTGCCAACGCGTGCCTTCCGCGGGCCGGATCGTCCACGTCGTAGACGCGTCCCCCGCCCAGCACGCGCTGATGACGAGTGCCGCGCCGTCGCATCTGAAGTCGCCGGTTCCGCGGCGCAGCGGTGTGACGCGCCCGCGCCCGTCCGACAGGTCGACGGCGCGCTCAAGCCGCAAGTAGAGCCCGCGATGCGCTGGCAACTCCTCAAGCGCGATTGAAGTGCCCGCGGCGAGCCGATCCGGACGCTCGCCGACGCGGAACGCCCGTACCGTGCGGTCGTCGTCGGCGATCGGCGCGTCCGTCGTCGCGATGAGCACGTCGAAATGCGAACCGCCGTCGGACGTCTCGTGGAGAAGCAGTGCGATGGGCACGCGCACGGGCAGAAGCGTACCCGCGTTCAAGTATCATCCGCTGCCGTCAAAACGCACCGCAATCCGCTTCCCGATCCGCGAGATATCACCATGCGTGCTCTGCCGCTATTCCTTGCTTCCGTCACCATCGCGTCGCTCGCTTCGTGTGGTCCCCGACCGGTCGAGGTCGCCCGGAAGGACGCCGACTTCAACTACGACTACGGACGGTACGAGATCGCCGCGCCCTCGTACCTCGAGATCATCGATCGCTACCCGGGCGATTGGGAAGCCGAGTATCGCTACGGCATGTGTCTCGTCTACATGGGCAACGCGAAGGAGGCTCGCACGCACATCGAGACGGCGGCGGCAGCGAACCCCGAGAGCCGCGAGGTCGCGTTTGCGCTGGCCGACGTCTATGCGAAGCTCAACGAGCGCGGTCGCATGGTCGAAATCCTCGTGGCGAGGGCGAACTCGCGTGGCGAGACCGAGAGTTGGATCAAGCTCGCTGAACTCGCGCATCAGTTGAACGACCTTGATCTCGAAAACATGGCGATCGCGAACGCGCTTCGCATGCGCAGCGACGGACAGTGGCAGGCGTACGTCTACGACGCGCAGCGCGCCGAGAAGCACGGCGAGAAGGACCTCGCGATTCGCCGACTTCGGCAGGCGTACTTCGTGAATCCGTACAGCCCCGTCGTGATCACGATGTTGCAGGAGCGGGGCGAGGAGACCGGTCCGACGACGGGTCTTCCGCCGGAGCAGTGATCCGCGTCGCGGGTCGCTTTCGCGGCCGCCGCTGAATACCCATGGCGTCCCCGTCCGACAACGGCGCCCGCGAATCGTGGCTGGCCCGGCTGGGCACGCTGGGCGACCTGACGCGCCTGCGCGTGCTTCGGCTCTTGGAGCGACAGGAGCTCGGCGTGGGCGAGTTGTCCCGCGCGATGCGCATGCCGCAATCGTCGGTGAGCCGACACCTCAAGGCGCTCTTCGACGCCGGCTTCGTGCAGAAGCGCAGTGAGGGCACCGCCACGCTGTACGTGCTGCACGCGGCGGCGCTCGATCCGGACGCGCGTTCGCTATGGCAACTGACGCGCGGCCATCTCGGGTCGTGCGTCGACTTCGACGAGGACGACGCGCGTCTCGCCGAAGTGCTCTCCGAGCGTCGCACCGACAGCCGCACGTTCTTCGGGCAGATCGGCGGTCGTTGGGATCGTTTGCGCGACGAGCTCTTCGGCGACCGCTTCACGGCGCCGGCGCTGCTCGCGCTACTCGACGCGTCGTGCGTCGTCGCCGACGTCGGCTGCGGCACGGGCGAGGCGACCGAGCTGCTCGCGCCGTTCGTCGCGAAAGTCGTCGCGATCGATCGCGAGCGGGCGATGCTCGACGCAGCGCGGCGGCGCATGTCCGACGCGACCAACGTCGAGTTTCGTGAAGGCGATCTCGCTCGCCTTCCGGCGAAGGCCGGCGAGTTTGACGCGGCGATCGCGATGCTGGTGCTGCATCACGTCGAGGACGTCGAAGGCGCGCTCCGCGAGCTCGGACGGATCGTGCGATCGGGCGGCGCGGTCGTCGTCGTCGACATGGTGGCGCACGGCCACGCAGAGTTTCGCGTCACGATGGGGCACCAGCATCTCGGATTCTCCGAGACCGATCTCGCACGAGCGGCGAAGGCTGCGGGACTCAAGCCGCCGCGGTATCGCCGACTTCGCGTGGATACCGAGCGCAAGGGACCGGGCCTCTTCGCAGCCAGTTTCCGAAAGGCATAGACATGGCGATGTTGGACGACTCGACGTTGACGGACCGGCGTCGTCGCGCGGCCGCGGCGTGGAAGGGCATCGACGCGCTCGTGGTGATCGGCGCGGGCAGTCACCTCCCGATCCCCGGCGGCCAGGACCAGACCTATCCGTTCCGCGTACATCCCGACTATCGGTGGCTCACCGGAGACGACCAGCCCGAGGGCGTCGTCGCGTTCGACCCGAACGACGGCTGGGCGCACTTCATCCCGGCGGTCACCGAGGCGGAGCGCGTGTGGGAAGGTCGCGAGCCGTTCGACGATCCGCGCAGTCGGCCGCTGTCAGAGTTCGCGGCGTGGTTGCAGTCGCGCGCGGGCAAGACGATCGCGGTCGCCGGCGTCGCGCCGGACGGCGTGACAATCGATCCGTCGGCGTCGCGCGCGGTGGGCGAGGGACTGCTGCATGCGCGACGGCCGAAGGACGCGTCAGAGATCGCGATCGTGCGACGCGCCGTCGCAGCAACCGCCGCTGGCTACGCAGCCGCGCGCGAGGCGATCCGTCCCGGGACAACCGAGCGCTCGGTGCAGATCGATCTGGAAGCCGCGATGTTCCGCGCCGGTGCCGACGACGTGGGCTACGGCACGATCGTCGGCAGCGGGCCGAACTCGGCGGTGCTGCACTTCGCGCCGTCATCGCGGGTCATTGGCGCGGACGACCTCGTCCTCGTCGACGCGGGCGGCGCGATCGCGGGATACACCGCCGACGTGACGCGGACGTTCGCCGCGCGCGGGGCGCTTTCGGGCGAGCGCAAGGCGCTCTACGAGATCGTGCTCGTTGCGGAGCGTGCGGCGATCGGGCGCTGTTGCGCGGGCGTGCAGTGGCGCGACGTGCACATCACCGCCGCGAAAGCCTTGGCGGAAGGGCTCGTGTCGATGGGCGTGCTTCGCGGCGACGCGGATTCGCTGCTCGAGCGCGAGGCGATCGCGCTCTTTTTCCCGCACGGTGTCGGTCACATGGTCGGGCTCGGCGTTCGCGATGCCGGTGGGCGATTGCCGGGTTCGCTGGTGCCCGGCGCGGTGGCGCCGAAGTGCTGCGGCGTGACGCTCCGCGTCGATCTGCCGATCGAGCGCGACTATCTCATGACGGTCGAGCCCGGCGCGTACTTCATTCCGGCGCTCTTGCGCGATCGGGCTCGTCGCGAGCGGTTCGCCGACTGCGTCGACTGGACCGTCGTCGATCGCCTGCTGGCGATGGGAATCGGCGGCGTGCGCATCGAGGACAACGTCCTTGTCATCGACGCGGGCTGCGAGGTGCTGACGGCGACGATTCCGAAGTGAGCGCGATCGCGTGCTCGCTGCGGCGGCGTCAGTGTTTCTCGGTGGAGCCGCCGGTCTTCGAGCCGCCGGCCTCGGCCTTCTTCGCCGCGGCCTCGAGCTTCGCCGCGTACGGCGCCGGGTCGAGCAGCAGCTTCTTCGCCGCGGCTTCGTCGGCGACGCGGAAGAGCGTGTAACCGATCACGACGTCGTACGGCTTCTCCGGCAGCGGCGCGTCGGTCACGACGCACGTCGTGAGCGGGTACTTCGACTTCTGTTTCGTCGTCAGTTCCTTGTCGAGGACGCCCACGTAGCGACCGGTGTTCTTCTTGAAGTTGTTGACGCACTTCGAGCAGCAGAAGTGATAGGCGCGGTTGCCGTAGACGACGGTTTGGTAGTCCTTGCCGAGCTTCTCCTCGATCATCACGAGGCAGTGGTTGACCGGATAGCTCGGAGCCTGCGCCGCGGCGATGGCGTCGTCGAGCTTGCGGGTCAGTTCGCCCATGCGTTCCTTGAACGCCGCCTCGCACTTCGCGCAGCAGAACTTGAGCTGCCGACCCTCCTGCGACGCGGCCACATCCTTGAGAACGACCGTGACCGCGTCCGGTCCGAGCTTCGCGCCGTCGACGATGCAGTAGTCGAGCGGGTACGGGTCACCGATGAAGCCCGCCGGTCCGGGTTTCGGAGACCGGAGGAGGAGTGACGCGCGTTCGGACTCGGCCTTGGACGGCGCCTCGCCCTGGGCCGGACGAGCGGGCGGCGTGGCGCCGGAGCCGAGCGAGAGGACGGCCGACGCGGTGAGCGCCGCGATGGCTGCGAGGCGAGCGGGAAGCGAGACGCCGATGGTGCGAAGGTGGAACATGGTTGAGTTCGCCGGGGAGGCGGCCGGAAGTTGTATGGCGCAGGCGGTCGTGAGGCGCGGACCAAGGTTGCCTTTGGCTCCGCGACCCGTGGAGTCGGCCGAAACGTCTGCCGTGTGAAGCTCTTTCATCCCATCGCGCAGCTGCGCGCGGTCCGGGTCGTCGACCGACCCTCGATCGGGACGCTTGACGGCCGCGGCCCGCGTGCTTAGCATCATTCGTTCATCCGGATACATGGATTGAACGTCGACGCGTCTCTGCCGCAGCCACTCCGCAGGGGTCGTGGTGAGGCTTCGCGCGTCGGATATCTGCCCGTCTCACTCACTATCGAGGTGCCCGTGACAGCAACCGCCACGAAGCCGACGACCGCGTCCACCGGACGGAAGTCGTCGCCCCCCAAGTCCGCAAAGTCGTCGTCGAGCCCGGCTCGACACTCGCCCACGTTCATGGACACGGGGCTTCCACTCCTCGCGGACCTGCCGTTCAAGGTGCGCGACCTCTCGCCGGAGACCGTGCGCTTCGGCCGCAAGGAGATCGAGCTTGCCGAGCACGAGATGCCCGGCCTCATGGCACTCCGCAAGGAGTACAAGGGCAAGGCGCCGCTCAAGGGAGCGCGGATCACCGGCAGCCTGCACATGACCGTGCAGACCGCGGTGCTCATCGAGACGCTCGTCGACCTCGGCGCCGAAGTGCGCTGGGCATCGTGCAACATCTTCTCGACGCAGGATCACGCGGCGGCCGCGGTCGCCGTCGGACCGAAGGGAACTCACGACAAGCCGCGGGGCATCGCGGTGTTCGCGTGGAAGGGCGAGACGTTGCCTGAGTACTGGTGGTGCACGCTGCAGGCGCTGCGGTGGCCGGACGGTCGCGGCCCGAACATGATCCTCGACGACGGCGGCGACGCGACGATGCTGGTCCACAAGGGACTCGCGTGCAACAAGTCGGGCAAGGTGCCGGCGCCGACCGCGAGCGATAGCGAAGAGTTCGCCGTCGTGCTGAAGCTCCTCGCCGAGATGCAACTGGCAGAGCCGACGTACTGGCAGAGCACGGTGCTCAACATCCGCGGCGTCTCGGAGGAGACGACCACCGGTGTCCATCGCCTCTATCAGATGCAGGAGGCGAACCAACTGCTCTTCCCGGCGATCAACGTGAACGACGCCGTCACCAAGTCGAAGTTCGACAACCTGTACGGCTGCCGCCACTCGCTCGTCGACGGAATCATGCGGGCGACCGACGTCATGCTCTCGGGCAAGGTCGCTGTGGTGTGCGGCTACGGCGACGTCGGCAAAGGCTGCGCGCAGTCGCTGCGCGGCCAAGGCTGCCGCGTGAAGATCACGGAGATCGATCCGATCTGCGCCCTGCAGGCCGCGATGGAAGGCTACGAGGTCGTGACCGTCGAGGACGTCGTCGAAAGCGCCGACCTCTTCATCACCGCGACCGGCAACGCCGACATCATCACCGCCGAGCACATGAAGCGGATGAAGGACAAGGCGATCGTCGGCAACATCGGCCACTTCGACAACGAGATCGACATGGCCGGCTTGACGAAGGTGAAGGGCGTCAAGAAGGTCAACATCAAGCCGCAGGTCGACGAGTGGGTCTTCGCGAACGGCAAGTCGATCATCGTGCTTGCGGAAGGCCGGCTCCTCAATCTCGGCTGCGCGACCGGTCACCCGTCGTTCGTGATGAGCTCGTCGTTCACCAACCAGGTGATGGCGCAGATCGAGCTCTTCCAGAACAGCGCGAAGTACGAGAAGAAGGTCTACACGTTGCCGAAGCACCTCGACGAGAAGGTCGCGCGGCTGCACCTCGAGAAGCTCGGCGTGCGCCTGACGAAGCTCAGCAAGAAGCAGGCCGACTACATCGGCGTGCCCGTCGAGGGACCGTACAAGCCGGCGCACTATCGATACTGAGTCGTTGCTGGAATGCCACCCGTCCGCCGAGCTGCGCAGGGGCGATGGTCACCATCGCCCCTCGCAGCTCGGCGTTGTGTTGAGGCACGTGAAATCAGCGATCGGGACTACAGTGTCGCGCGTGACGAAGGAGAGCACGACCGGATCGATGTCGACGCTCCTGCACGCGCCGATCTATCTCTTTCAGATGGGAAAGGTGGGCTCGAGTTCGCTGCGTGCGACGCTTGCCGAGCGCTGGCCCGGACCGGTCTTTCACGGACATGGGTTCGAGAAGCTCTGCGACAACGGGAAGCGCGTCGCGTCGTGGCGTCTGCGGCTGCGCCTTCCCATCCTGGTGATATCGCCGGTGCGCGAACCGATCGCGCGCAACGTCTCCGCCTTCTTTCAGAACTTCCATCGCGACACCGGATTTCAATTCGCGGATCGAACGTGGACCAGCGCGGAGCTGAAGGAACTCTTCCTGAAGCACTGTCGCCACAACGTGCCGCTCGAATGGTTCGACCGGCACCTTCGCACCGCATTCGGCGTCGACGTCTTCGCGCGGCCGTTCGACGTCGATCGCCGATGGAGCACGTATCGGCATCGCTCGGTGCGAGTCCTGGTCTATCGCGCCGATCTCGATCGCGACGAGCAACTGCGCGTGGTGTCGAGGTTCGTCGGAAGAACCATCGATCGATGGAGCTACGACAACGTCGCCGAGGACAAGGACTACGCGGCGCTGTACGCGGACTTCTGCGCGACGGTGCGCCTGCCCACGAGCTACGTGCGGGTCATGTGCGAGTCGCGCTACTGCCGGCAGTTCTGGAGCGCCGAGGAAATCGCGCAGACGTCGGCGCGATGGTCGGAATGATGCGGAGCGCATTTGCTCCACGCGCTCCACGATCTCACAAGACGGCGAAATCGCCAGAGCGAGTGCGCGCCCGGAGGGCGCTACGGAGCGCTCGATTCGGCATGACGCACCGGCGCCGGTCAGCCGCGGGCGATGCTGGCGGCGATGCGGGCAACGTCGGCCGCAACCGAGCGGGCCGAGGTCGCATGTTTCGCGTCGACGAGCGAGCCGTCTTCGGCGAACGCCTCGTGCGCCTTCGGCAACACGAACTGGTTGGGAAGCACGATCACGCCGATGTTGCCGAGGATCGAGCGCACGGTGACTAACCCGCGCATGCCGCCCCAGGCGCCCGGGCTCGCGGAGAGGAGTCCCGCGACCTTGCCGCGATACACCGACAAGTCGCCCTGACCGTTCGGGCCGCGCGACGTCCAGTCGATGACGTTCTTCAGGAGCGGAGAGATCGAGCTGTTGTATTCCGGGCTCGCGATCAAGAGCCCCTGGTGCGCCGCGAGGAGGCTCCGCAGCCGGACCGCGCTCTCGGGGAGTCCCTGCGCCGCTTCGAGATCGCCGTCGAAGATCGGCATCGGGAAGTCGCGCAGGTCGATGAGCGTCACTTCCGCGCCGGCTTCGCGAGCCCCGTGCGCGGCGGCGTGGACGAGGCGAACGTTGGCGGAACCGCGTCGAGCGCTGCCGGCGAAGGCGAGGATCTTTGCCATGGTGGCGGGAGCGTAGCGGAACGGCCGGGAGCGCCGGCGCGAACGGGCGGGCCGACGCCGCACTCGCACTCAACCCGCGCGGACGCAGCGTGTACAACTTTGCTCATGCACGAGCCGCCACGGTCGCCCCTCTCGCGCCTGTTTCGTTACGCGCGGGACGAGCGCCGAGCGATCTGGCTCGCGGTCGCGTGCTCGGTGACCAACAAGCTGCTCGACCTCGCGCCGCCGTTCCTGATCGGCATGGCGGTCGACGTGGTCGTAGCGCAGCAGCACTCGTGGCTCGGTCGGCTTGGCGTCACCGACGTCGTCGCGCAGCTGTGGATATTGAGCGCGATCACCGTCGTCGTGTGGGTGCTCGAGTCGGTGTTCGAGTACTGGCTCGGCGTCCTCTGGCGCAATCTTGCACAGCGGCTCCAGCACGCGTTGCGCATGGACGCCTACGAGCACGTTCAGCGGCTCGATCTCTCGTACTTCGAGGACCGCTCGACGGGCGGCCTCGTCGCGGTGCTGAACGACGACGTGAACCAGCTCGAGCGGTTCCTGGACGGCGGCGCCAACGACCTGATCCAGCTCTTCGTCACCGCCGTTGCGACGATCGCGACGTTCTTCTTTCTCGAGACGCGCCTCGCGATCATCGCGATGCTGCCGCTGCCGTTCGTCATCTGGGGCTCGCTCGCGTTCCAGCGGCGCATCGCCCCGCGCTACGGGGAGGTGCGTGAGAAGGCTGGATTGCTCGCGTCGCAGCTCGCGGGCAACGTGAGCGGCATCGCCACCGTGAAAAGCTACGCGGCCGAGGCGTTCGAGGCCGACCGGATCCGCGCCGAGAGCATCGACTACGTCGACGCGAATCGCGGCGCCATCCGCATGTCCGCCGCATTCTCGCCGCTGATCCGCCTGGTGATCGTCATCGGGTTCACCACGACGCTCCTCTACGGCGGTGTGCTGACCGTGCGCGGTGAACTCGCCGTAGGTTCGTACTCGTTGCTCACCTTTCTCACCCAGCGGCTGCTGTGGCCGTTTACGCGACTCGGGCAGGTGTTGGATCTCTATCAGCGCGGCATGGCCAGCGCAGCTCGCATCTTCGATCTCCTCGAGACGCGCATCGCCGTGGCGGACGGGCCGCGCGAGTTGCCGGTGAAGCAAGTGCGAGGCGAGGTCGAGTTCCGCGATGTGACCTTCGCCTACGTGCCGGGTCATCCCGTGTTGCGGCGGCTGTCGCTCTCGCTGCCCGCCGGCAAGACGACAGCCATCGTCGGCTCGACCGGCGGCGGGAAAACGACCGTGCTGAAGCTCCTGCTTCGGCTCTACGACAACGGCGCCGGAACCTGCGAGTTGTCCGGCGCGATCACGCTCGACGGCATCGAGCTGCGCGAGCTTCGGCTCGCGGATCTGCGCCGCGCGATCGCCGTCGTCAGCCAGGACGTGTTTCTCTTCCACGGCACCGTCGCCGAGAACATCGCGTACGGGCTCGTCGGCTCGCTCGACGGGGCGTCGCTCGCCAGCGTCTCGCGCGATCGCATCGTCGCCGCGGCGCGGCTCGCCGAGGCAGAGGAGTTCATCGTCCGCTTGCCGAGAGGCTACGAGACGATCGTCGGCGAGCGCGGCCAGAAGCTCTCGGGCGGACAGCGTCAGCGCGTCGCGATGGCCCGCGCGATCCTGAAGGACGCGCCGGTGCTCGTTCTCGACGAAGCCACCAGCTCGGTCGACAACGAGACGGAACTGGCGATTCAACGCTCGCTGGCCACGGTGTGCCTCGGGCGCACGACGCTCGTCATCGCGCACCGGCTCAGCACGGTGCGGCATGCCGACCGCATCTACGTGCTCGACGATGGCCGCGTCGTCGAGCACGGCACGCACGACGCGCTCGTGGAGCGTGACGGGCTTTACGCGACGCTGTGGAAGATCCAGACCGGCGAAGGTGCGGTCGTTTGACGCGAGCGCCTGGCTCGCTCGTTGGGTCACTGCTTCGGACGGGCTTCCCACGCGGCGATGACCGCCGCTTCCTTTTCGCGACTCAGTCCGGGACCTGGGCCTCGCTTGCCCACTTGTCCGAAATCGAAATCGGCGGGGCGTGCCTTCGCGAACCACGCAGTGGTGTCGCGGGCGGTGTCGGCGATCGGACGGAACGTCAGGCCGTGGGCCATCGCCCGATCGTTCTTCATGCGCGTGCCGCCGACGCCGCTTTCGTCCTGCGGTATCCACAACGGCAGCCCCATCCACGGCGACACGCCCTGCTCGAGCAGGAACTTCTCGTCGATCGGTACCCATTGCACATTGGCGTTCGTCGCGCCGCGGATGCCGAAGAGGAACTCGTCGAAGGTCATCGGGCCGTTCGGGCCTAACGCGTTGTAGGTGCCGCCGTGACCGTCGGCGGCGAGCCGCACGAGCCATTCGCCGAGGTCGCGCACGTCGATCCACTGCGCGAAGCTCTTCCACGGGTCCTTCGTCGCGGGCATGATCACCTTGCCGCCGCGGCTCAATCGCACCGGCCAATAGCTGAATCGGTCCGTCGGGTCGCCGGGTCCCACGATCAGGCCCGGTCGCACGATGGTCGCACGATCGCCGTAGACGTCGCGCACGGCCTGCTCGCACAGCGCCTTCAGCGGACCGTAGGTCTCGTTGGTGAGCTTCTCGTCGGCGGGATCGGCGAGCTTGCCGACAGGGGCGTCCTCGTCCACTTCGCCGGTGATCTCCGGATAGACCGAGATGGTCGACACGAAGATGTACTGCTTTGCGGCGGGCTTGAGCACCTCGGCGCTCGCGCGGGCGATCCGCGGCACGTACGCCGAGTTGTCGATGACTGCGTCCCACGTCCGGCCGCTCTTCACCGCGTCCTCGAGGGCCTTCAGGCCGTCGCCCTGTTTCGGGTCACGGTCGCCGCGCAGCTCCTCGACCTTCCAGCCCTTTTTCGCAAAGAGTTCGGGGTTCGACTTGCCGCGGTTGAAGGTCGTCACTTGTGCGCCGCGACTCAGTGCGGCCTCGATCGTTTCCGGGCCTATGAAACCGGTTCCTCCAAGAATGAGGATCTTGAGGTCCGTGGGTTTGTCGTCGCCATGAACGGGGTTCATGGCCGGTTTCTACCGAACCCGTTCGCCCGCGATGCGGCCGCGGTCGCGATCGGCGCGAGATCGATGAATCATGAAACGGCGCTCGTTCCGTTCCGAACGACGGCCGGCCCGTCGGCGGGAGCGCTGTTGTGTTGGTGGTCTTGGCGACGGACCATGCGCGAGTCTTTGGAGGACTCCGATCATGCTCAATTCTGCCGTCGTCAGCGCTTGGCTGTGGGTTCACGTGGGCGTGCTCTTGATCGTCGTCGCGTATGCGACCTGCGGCAGCGCGCTTCTCGGTCCGGTCGCCGACCGGGGGCGGGAACGCCTGGGGCGGGCGCCGTTACGGACGCTGCTCGTCGGCCTGGGACTCAGCGTCCCGTGGATGGTCGCGGCCATCACGCTGATGTCGCTGCCGAACGGGATCCTGAAGCTCGTCGGCGCATCGCTCACGGTGGCGTGGGTTGCGACGTCGCTTCTCGGCATGTCGTCGCTGGCGATGCACGTCGGCGCTCGCGGCGACGCAGGCGCAGCGCGGTGGACGACCGTCGCACGCGGCGGCGCGCTCATCTCGCTGACCTGGATGCTGCCGATCGTCGGCTGGTTCGTGGCCATGCCGCTGTCCCTCGCGTGCGGCGCCGGATGCCTCGTCCTGTCGCTGCGTCGCGAATCGTCGCTCGCGTTGGCATAGCACTGCCATGCGTTGCTCGAGGCGCCAGTTCGTGAGCTCGCTCGGCGCGTCCGGTGCGCTCGTCGCGCTCGGGCTCTCCGGGTGCCGTCGGCTCGAGGAGACGATCGCCGACGTGGCGCTCGGAGCCGAGGACGGCCCGGTCCGCGCGCCGCGCGACGGCGCGATCGACGACGTCACGCACCTGCTCAATCGCGTGACCTTTGGCCCGCGACCGGGAGATCGCGAGCGCGTCGCGGACTCGGGGATCGACGCCTATCTCGCAGGGCAGCTCCGGCCGGATTCCATCGACGACACTCGGTGCGACTGGCGCGTCGGCGCCATCGAGCCGCTCGGCGAGCATCGGGCGGAACTCTACGAACACACGCCGGAAGAACTGCTCGTCGCACTGGGGCGATCGCGCGTCATTCGCGCCGTGCACTCGAAGCGTCAGCTCTTCGAGACGATGGTCGAGTTCTGGTGCGACCACTTCAACATCGTCGTGCAAAAGGGCGAGTGCAGGTGGATGCGCATCGCCGACGAGTTTGAGACGGTGCGACCGCACGCGCTCGGCCGCTTCCGCGATCTCGTACGTGCAAGCGCGACAAGTCCGGCGATGCTGATCTACCTCGACGGGCACGACAACAAGGTGGTGCATCCGGGCGATCCACCCAACGAGAACTACGCCCGCGAGCTGCTCGAGCTTCACACGCTCGGCGTCGACGGCGGCTACACGCAGCGCGACGTCCTCGAGGCCGCGCGATGCCTCTCGGGTTGGACGTACGGGCATCGGTTCTGGCGCGGGCGGATCTCGGAGGTCGGGTTCGATCCGGCGCGTCATGACGACGGCGCGAAGGAGGTGCTCGGGGTCGCGATTCCCGCCGGCGGCGGCGCCGACGATCTCGAACGGCTACTCGACGTCGTGTGCTCGCACCCGTCGACTGCCCGACACGTCGCGCGACGGCTGTGTCGCGCGTACATCGCCGACCCGGCTCCGCCGGCCGCAGTCGCCCGCGTCGCCGATGCGTTCACCGAGTCGCGGGGCGACATCGTGGTCACGCTCAAGGCGATCTTCGCGAGCGATGACTTCCGCGCCTCGCGCGGATCGCTCTTCAAGCGCCCGTTCCGTTACGTGACGAGTGCGCTGCGGGCGACGAGCGCCGCGACCGACGGCGGTCTCGAGATCCTCGAATCGTTGCGGCGCATGGGACACGCGCCGAGCGAATATCCGACGCCCGACGGCTATCCGCTCGAGCGCGAGCCGTGGTTGGGCGGACTGCTTTGGCGCTGGGTGTTCGCCGCGGAACTCGCGGGCGATCGGCTGGGCGGAACGCGCGTCGACCGCGCGGAGCTCGTCGAGCGCTGCGGCGGCGTCGCGCAGCTCGTCGCACATCTCTTTGGCCGGGCGCCGACGCAGGCCGAGCTTGACGCCATCGGCGCCTCGGACGAGGCGTTGGGGCTCGCCCTCGCGTCGCCGGCGTTCCAGTGGCATTAGGCGCGCACCATGCGATTCGCACGCACCGATCTCATCGAATCAGAGCCGCGCGACGATCGCGTGCTCGTCGTCGTTTTCCTTCGCGGAGGCGCCGATGGACTCACGCTCGTTCCGCCGTACGCCGACGACGCGTATTACAGCGCCCGTCCGGCGCTGGCCGTTCCGACCAACAGACTCGTGCGGCTCGATGATCGCTTCGGCCTGCACGAGGCGCTCTCGCCGCTGCGGCCGATCTGGGATGCCGGTGCGCTGCGGATCGTGCACGGCGCGGGCACCGACGACACGTCGCACAGCCACTTCGAGGCGCAGGACTATCTCGAGCATGGCGGGGATACCGGCGCGGGGTGGATCGGCCGCTGGCTTCGCGCGCGTGCGGTGGCGCCGGCGCCGCTTGCGGCGATCGCGATCGGCACCACGCTTCCCGAATCGCTGCGCGGCGCGCCGTCCGGCGTCGTGCTGCAGCGCATCAGCGACTTCCGCGGACTCGGCGACGATCCGAAGTTCGTCGAAGGCCTCGAACGACTGTACGCGCCGGAGCGGGGCGATCTCGGCAACGCGGCTCGCGCGGCGCTCGACGCGGAAGCGAGACTTCGCGCCATTCGCGCCGCCGCGCCGACGCTCGCCGCGGCGCGCTACCCCGACACGATCCTCGGTCGAGGACTGCGCGAGATCGCCCAGCTCGTGATGTCGGACGTGGGGCTGACGGTGACGACGGTCGATGCGGTCGGAGGCGCGCTCGGATGGGACACGCACTTCGTGCAGTCGGAGGCGATACGCCCGCTGATGGATGACTTCGCCAATTCCATCGCAGCGTTTCGCGAGGATCTCGGTGCGCAGTCCCGCCGCGTCACGATCGTCGCGATGACCGAGTTCGGCCGGCGCGTCGCGGAGAACACGAGCCTCGGAACGGATCACGGAAGCGGATCGGTCGCGTTCGTGATCGGCGACGATCCGCCGGGCGGCGCGGGCGTCGAGTGCGGATGGCGCAGCCTCGAACGCGATGCGCTCGTCGGCCCCGGCGACGTGCCGGTGACTACCGAACTCCGCACGATCATCGGGCAGGTGTTGGCGCAGCGCGATCCCATGATCGACCTCGACCTCGTGTTTCCGCGGAAGAGTTCAAGCCCCGTGCGATCGAGCTACGTGCGGCTCTGATGCGAGTCGCCGCACTGAGCACTTCGGTCGCTCGTTCGAGATGCTGGGGCGGTTGCCGGGTTCGACGCGCTCGCGAGTTCGGCGTCGAGCGATGGCGTCTGGCGAGTCGCGGCGACCGCAGGGAAATCCGCTTCCTAGTCGGCTTCTCCGTGCTCGCCGTTTATCGGGGTGCGCTCGCTCGTGCGATCGGCACAACCGGAATCGGTTGAGTGGCCGTGTCGCTTCGACGTTGGCATCGTCGACGCGTTGCCGCGCGCCTGCCGATACCCGTCGCAGATCGCGATGCGACGTTCGGTACAGCGCGAACGATCAACGGGGGAAAGAGGCGAATGGGCAGACTTCGACGACTACTCGCGACGTTCCTCGGCGGCCGCGCGGGCGACGCCGGCACGGGGAACACGCCTACTTCATCGAGCGCTTCGCAGCCTCGGTTTACCAAGGACTCGTACGAAGCGCGCATTCTGATGTCCGGGACCAGCGGCGACGACACGTTGACCGGTACGGCGGGCAACGACACGATCGACGGCCTCGCGGGCAACGACACGATCGATGGTGGCGCGGGGAACGACACGCTGATCGGCGGAGTCGGGAACGACGTCCTGTTAGGCGGAGACGGCGACGACAACCTCTCCGGCGGTGAAGGCACCGACACGCTCGACGGCGGCGCGGGCAATGACACGCTCGACGGCGGCAATGGGAACGACACGCTGCAGGGTGGCGACGGCAACGACTCGCTTCTCGGCGGCAACGGCGACGACGTGCTCGACGGTGGCAGCGGGACGGACACGCTTGACGGTGGCGCCGGCAATGACACGCTGCGCGGAGGCGCTGGCAATGACACGCTCGTGGGCGGCGCGGGAACAGACACCGCAGACTACAGCACGAGCGATACCGCGGTCACCGTCAATCTCGCGGTCACCACCGCTCAGAACACGGGCGGCGCCGGGACCGACACGCTGAGCGGATTCGAGAACCTCACCGGCGGCTCGGCGAACGACATCTTGACCGGCGACGCGAACGCCAACGTGCTCACGGGCAATGCCGGCGACGACGTGCTCAGCGGCGCGGCGGGCAACGACACGCTGTACGGTGGCGTCGGCAACGACACGCTTGACGGCGGCGATGGCAACGACACGCTCGACGGCGGCGTCGGCAACGACACGCTGACCGGTGGCGCCGGCAATGACACGCTGACGGGTGGCGATGGCAACGACACGCTGACGGGTGGCGACGGCAACGACACGCTGACGGGTGGCGACGGCAATGACACGCTCAATGGCGGCGCTGGCACCGACACGTTGAGCGGCGGCGCGGGCGACGACACGTTTCAGATCTACGTCGATGGCACGTGGTCGGGGAACGCGGGCAACGCGGGCAGCCCCGGATCGGCGGGCAGCGGCGAGCAGACGACGATCGCAGGCTATTCCAAGACGCTCGATCAAGTCGACGGCGGCTCGGGCATCGACACGCTGGTGGGCACATCGGGCAACGACGCGATCTTCCTCGATGACAACTCGTCGACGCCGCGCCTCGCGAACATCGAGAACATCAACGCTGGCGACGGCAACGACGTGGTGGATCTCACGTCAACGCGATTCAGCTACGGCGACGTGACCGTGGACGGCGGCGCAGGCAACGATGTGCTGTGGGGGAACGCCGGCAATGACACGCTGATCGGCGGCGTCGGGGACGACCGCCTCGACGGCGGCGCGGGCAATGACACCCTGATCGGTGGTGCTGGCAACGACGTCCTGAAGGGCGGCGCAGGCGTCGATACCGCGAGCTACGCCGACGCGACCGGAAGCGTGACCGTGAACCTGACGACGGGCACTGCCACGGGCGCCGCCGGAAGCGACACGCTGGCGACCATCGAGAACATCACGGGGTCGAGCTACAACGACACGCTTACCGGCGACGCCAACGCGAACTCTCTCGACGGCGGCTCGGGAGACGACACGCTCATCGGCGGGGCGGGGAACGACACGTTGCTTGGCGGCAGTGGCAACGACGTGCTTCGAGGCGGCGCTGGAGACGACGCACTCTCGGGCGGCGCTGGCAGCGACATCGCCGATTACTCCGACGCGACGACGGCGGTGCGAGTCGACCTCACAATCGGCACTGCGCAGAGCACCGGCGGCGGAGGCACCGACACGCTGTCGTCGATCGAAGGCGCGATCGGTGGATCCGGCAACGACACGTTTGTGTTTAGCGCGCCAACCGCGGGTACGCACTACACCGTGGACGGCGGCGGCGGTACGAGCAACACGATCGACCTCTCGAACTTCACTCGCTCGCAGGCGAGCTTCACCAGCGCCGGGCACGTCACGGTCACGAACTCCGGCGGTGAATCGTTCGACATCGACTTCTCACGCGTGCAGTCGTTCGTCTTCGCCGACGGCACAATCAGCGGCGCGAATCTCCCGCCGACCGCGAACGCCGGGGCCGACGCGACAGTCGCCGAGGGAAGTGTCGTGTCGCTGAGCGCTGCTGGCAGCGTCGATCCGGAAGGCGCGCCGCTGACGTATCAATGGACGCAGGTGTCCGGTCCCACGGTGACCCTGGCCGGGTCGACGGGTGCGACACCGAGCTTCAGCGCTCCGGAACTCGCTTCGAACACCCAGCTCACCTTCCAGGTGGCGGTGAGCGACGGGACGAACGTCTCGTACGACACCGTCACGGTGACGGTGAACGCCGACGACGACGCGCCGAGCGTGGACGCCGGAGCAAACCAGGTCGTCGACGAAGGCGCGAACGTGACGCTGGGCGCGAGCGCGAACGATCCCGAAGGCCAGGGCCTGAGCTACACGTGGACGCAGGTCGGCGGGAACAGCCCGAGCTTCACGGCGCCGGAACTCGCGTCGAACACGCAGCTCACGTTCCAGGTGGCGGTGAGCGACGGGACGAACGTCTCGTACGACACGGTCACGGTGACGGTGAACGCCGACGACGACGCGCCGAGCGTGGACGCCGGAGCAAACCAGGTCGTCGACGAAGGCGCGAGCGTGACGCTGAGCGCGGTTCCCGAAGGCCAGGGCCTGAGCTACACGTGGACGCAGGTCGGCGGTCCGAGCGTCACGCTCAGCGACGCACACGGGAACAGCCCGAGCTTCACCGCTCCGGAACTCGCGTCGAACACGCAGCTCACGTTCCAGGTCGCGGTGAGCGACGGGACGAACGTCTCGTACGACACCGTCACGGTGACGGTGAACGCCGACGACGACGCGCCGAGCGTGGACGCCGGAGCAAACCAGGTCGTCGACGAAGGCGCGAACGTGACGCTGGGCGCGAGCGCGAACGATCCCGAAGGCCAGGGCCTGAGCTACACGTGGACGCAGGTCGGCGGTCCGAGCGTCACGCTCAGCGACGCACACGGGAACAGCCCGAGCTTCACGGCGCCGGAACTCGCGTCGAACACGCAGCTCACGTTCCAGGTGGCGGTGAGCGACGGGACGAACGTCTCGTACGACACGGTCACGGTGACGGTGAACGCCGACGACGACGCGCCGAGCGTGGACGCCGGAGCAAACCAGGTCGTCGACGAAGGCGCGAGCGTGACGCTGGGCGCGAGCGCGACCGATCCCGAAGGCCAGGGCCTGAGCTACACGTGGACGCAGGTCGGCGGTCCGAGCGTCACGCTGAGCGACGCGCACGGGAACAGCCCGAGCTTCACGGCGCCGGACCTCGCGTCGAACACGCAGCTCACGTTCCAGGTGGCGGTGAGCGACGGGACGAACGTCTCGTACGACACCGTCACGGTGACGGTGAACGCCGACGACGACGCGCCGAGCGTGGACGCCGGAGCAAACCAGGTCGTCGACGAAGGCGCGCGAACGTGGCCAGGGCTGAGCTACACGTGGACGCAGGTCGGCGGACCGATCCCGAAGGCCAGGGCCTGAGCTACACGTGGACGCAGGTCGGTGGACCGAACGTCACGCTGAGCGACGCGCACGGGAACAGTCCGAGCTTCACGGCGCCGGACCTCGCGTCGAACACGCAGCTCACGTTCCAGGTGGCGGTGAGCGACGGGACGAACGTCTCGTACGACACCGTCACGGTGACGGTGAACGCCGACGACGACGCGCCGAGCGTGGACGCCGGAGCAAACCAGGTGGTCGACGAGGGCGCGAACGTGACGCTGGGCGCGAGCGCGACCGATCCCGAAGGCCAGGGCCTGAGCTACACGTGGACGCAGGTCGGCGGCACCGAACGTCACGCTGAGCGACGCGCACGGGAACAGCCCGAGCTTCACGGCGCCGGACCTCGCGTCGAACACGCAGCTCACGTTCCAGGTGGCGGTGAGCGACGGGACGAACGTCTCGTACGACACCGTCACGGTGACGGTGAACGCCGACGACGACGCGCCGAGCGTGGACGCCGGAGCAAACCAGGTCGTCGACGAGGGCGCGAACGTAACGCTCGGCGCGAGCGCGACCGATCCCGAAGGCCAAGGCCTGAGCTACACGTGGACGCAGGTCGGCGGCCCGAGCGTCACGCTGGCTCATCCGCACGGGCCGACGCCGAGCTTCGTCGCGCCGGAGTTGCCGGCGAACGCGCAGTTGACCTTCCAAGTGGCGGTCAGCGACGGCACGAACGTGAGCTACGACACGGTGACGGTAACGGTCAACGCCGACAACGATGCGCCGACAGACGTCGCGATCGACGTCCATGACATAGTGCCAGAGTCGCCGACGGGCACCGTCGTTGGTTCGGCGTCCGCGTACGACTCCGACAGTGTGGTGCGCTACGAACTGAGCGGCGGCAACGGGGCGTTTGTGATCGATTCGGCCAGCGGCGTGATCACGGTCGGCGACTGCGACGCACTGCGGGCTCATGGGGGCGGCGACGTCACGCTGCACATTCGCGTGCTGGATGACGGCGGAAACGTGGTCGAGCGCGACGTCGTCGTTGCCGTCGCCGCGCCCGCGAATCCGAACCTCGTTGTCGACCCGGTCATCGTTCCGTCGACCGATGGAGGTCCGACGCCGCAGATGGCGACGCAGCGACCGCACGTCGCTCCGTCGAGCGACGTCGGGGCTGTCGTGACCGTCACCTTTCACGAGGCCGATCCGTTCGTCCACCCGTCGACGCAGGTCGTGCCGCCGCCGCCGGTCGAGTCGGACGCGTCGGCGCCGATCGCGGACGCGTCCGTCGAACACGCGGGACGCTGGGCGAGCGTGACCGACTTGGTGTCGGCAAGCGACGAGGGGCCGCATCGCGTCGCTGTCGAGTCGCCTCACGGAGGACACTTCGACGAGATGTATGTCGCTGCAAGCGACGGCATTCGGCTCGAGATCGATCGCCTCGCGGCACACGCGTCACAGGCCGCACAATCCGCGCCGCCGCCCGATGGCGGTGCGCCGGCGAGTTCGATGCTCGCGGCGCTGTGGGCGTTGATGCGGGGCTGGGGGGCTGAGCGCGAGGAGCAGGAAAGGAACCACGATCGCGCCCGTCGAGCGAATTAGCGCAGCTTCATACGAGTGCGGATTTCGACTCAATCTGCGCGGTGAGCGCGCCGATGCACGGCCACTCGGACACGAATACGAAACCGATCGGCATACGGGGGAATTGCATGTTCGGCGATCTGCGACTGAACGCGGGAGAGGAATCGGGTAAGCCGGGGGCCACGCATCTCGCGGACCAGGAGCTCGTCAAGGAACTGGCGAGCAACACCGCGGCGGAGGTGCAGGCGAAGCGGCTACATCCGCGCTTCACGGTGGCGCTACCGGTGGTCGCGCGACCGGCCAACTTCAGCGATCGCGCTGCAGCCGGCGCCACCGGCCGGACGGTCGACATCTCCCAGGGCGGCTGCATGGTGATCTTCGAGCAGGCCGTATACGTCGGCGACGTCTACGCCATCGACGTCGATCGCCGCAACACGAAGTTGCCGCTCATCTACGCCCGCTGCGTGCGCGCCCGCATGTTGCACGACGACGCGATCGAGGCGGGCTTTGCGTTCTTCACCGCGCTTGATGTGACAGAGCTTTCCGAGTCGATGCGTCGCGTCGCGACGGGTGGCATTCGGGAGGCGGCGGCGTGAGCGGATCCGACACGGCCACCATCGCCGCCCGCCCCGCCGAAGACTTCGCTCGCGCGAGCGACCTGTTCGCGAAGGTGCGACAGCTCGCAGCGGACCAGTCGTCGCCAGCCGCGTTCGTCGGCGAGTCGTTTCGCACGATTGCCCAAGAACTCGGCGCGACCTTCGCCCTCCTGCGGGCAAGGGTCGGTCCGCGTGCGCTCGACGACTATTGGCACTCCGGTCCGACCGACCCGGGATTCTGGAAGCCCACGGTCGAATCGTCGCTCGACAACTCGATCGCCCGCGCGATCGCGACGGCGCGGCTCTACCGCGCCCGCGACGGTGGCGGCAGCGTCGTGGTCATCGCGTCGCCGATGCCCGAGGCGTCCGGCGAAGTCAACGGCGCGATCGGACTCGTGCTCGCGTGCGACGACGATCGTCGCGCTCACGAGTTGCTCGCGCACGTGCGAGCCATCACCGCCATGATCCCAGTGCTCGCGGCCGCGATCGCCCATCAGGTGACGCGTGAGACGCAGGCCGCGTCGACCGTGAGCCACGCAGCGGTGCAGGCGCTCGCGGTGGCGTCGAACGCGAAGAGCCGCACGGCGCTGGCGATCGCAATCACGAATCAGCTCAGGACGAAGGTAGGTTGCGAGCAGGTCGCTCTTGCCGCGGTTCGCGGGAAGCAACCGCGACTCCTGTCGATCTCGGGCTTCGCGGACGTCTCCACGCGCTCGCCCGGCGTCGCCGTGATGATCGCGGCGATGTGCGAGGCGCTCGACTATGGCCGACCGGTCTGCTGGAATCCGACCGACAACACCAGCGAATTCGCGCTGCATCGCCATTGGAGCGGCGAGTGCGAAGGCGCCGCGGTCGCGACCATCCCGCTGCGCAACGGCGAGCAGGTGACCGCGCTCCTCTCGCTCCGGCACGGCACCGGCCGGCGATTCGGCGAGGACGACCTCAAGAAGATCCACGACACGGCGCTGCCCTACGCCGCCGCCCTCGATCTCGTGCATCAGGCGACGCGCTCGATCCCCGAACACGTCGTCGACTCGTCGCGGCGGGCGATCTTCGCGGGCGTTCGCGCGAGGAACCTGGCGCGGACATCGGCGCTCGTGCTCGCCATGCTCACCCTCGCGTGGTTCGCGTTCGGCACGACGACCGATCGCGCCACCGCGCGGTGCCGCATCGCGGCTTCGTCGTCGGTTCATCTCGCCGCGCCGTTCGACGGCACGCTCCGCGAGGCCCGCGTCGTCGCGGGTGATTCGGTGGCGGCAGGCCAGGTGATCGCGCGGTTCGACACGACGGAGCTTGAACTCGAGCGGAGCAGGTTGACCGCCTCGATCGAGAAGGCCTCGATCGAAGCCGACGCCGCCCGATCGCGCGGCAAGCAGGCCGACGCGATGCTGATCGACGCCAAGGCCGAGGTCGATCGAGTGGCGCTCCGCGCCGTCGAACGCAAGATCGACTCCGCCGTCCTTCGGGCTCCGTCCGCGGGGATGATCCTCACGGGCGACCTGCGCCGTTCCATCGGCAGCGCGATTCCGATGGGGCAGTCGCTGTTCGAGTTCGCGCCGGACGGTGAACTCAAGGTCGAGCTCGCGATCTCCGATCGCGACATCGCCCGCGTTCGAGCCGGCGCCGTCGGCGAGTTCGTGTCGACCGCGCGACCGGACCTGCACATTCCGATCAAGGTCGCTCGCGTACGTCCCGCTTCCGAGTCGCGCGAAGGCCAGAACGTGTTCGTCGCCGAGGCGGCGATCGAAGCGCCCGAGGCGTGGATGCGCGCCGGCGTGGACGGATTCGCCCGCGTCGACGCCGGCACCGTGCCGGTGTGGAAGGCGTACCTGCGCCGCAGCATCGACTTCGTGAGGATGCACCTGTGGGTGTGACCGCTCCCGAACGCGCGGTCAGCGCACCGCCGACGGCTTCCGCGTCCGTCGATCCGCAGGCGCTCGCGCCGAAACTCCGCGAGGTGCAGGTGGGCCTGCGCAAGGACCTTCAGGTCGCGCGCCATCTGTTCCGCGGCAACGTCACCTACACGGTGCGCGATCCGGTCAGCTACGAGACACATGCGTTCGGAGCGGGCGACTACGCCGTGCTCGTCGCGATCACCGGCGAGCGCACGCTCCGCGCGACGTTCGAGTCGCTGGTGCAGGCGGGCGTCGTGACCGCGGGCGACGAGGAGAGCTTCTACAAGTTCGTTCTCGCGCTGCACCGGGCGGGACTGCTGGCGTTGCCGATCTCCGACGATCGCAGCCTGGTGATGCGCTACGAGTCGCGCGAGGTCGCGCGGCGCAAGGCCCGCCTGCTCGCCGCGCTCTACTACAAGATCCCGATCTGGAACCCCGACGCGTTTCTGGTTCGCACACTGGCGTTCGGATCGAAGCTGTATACGCGCACCGCGTTCCTCGGATGGGTGATCCTGATGGTCGCCGCGGTCGTCGCACTCGCCGCGCGATGGCACGACATCGGCGCGCAGCTTCCGACGCTCTTCGCGAGCGAGCAGCTCCTCACGATGTGGGTGCTCCTGGTCGGGCTCAAGGTGGTGCACGAGTTCGGGCACGCGTATGCGTGCCGGACCTTCGGGGGCGAGGTCCCCGAGATGGGCGCGACGCTCGTGATGCTTACGCCGTGCGCGTACGTCGACGCCAGCAGCTCGTGGAACTTCCCGCGGCTGCGCGACCGGCTCATCGTGTGCCTCGGCGGGATGTACTTCGAGTCGTGGGTCGCGGCGTTCGCGGCGATCTACTGGGCTTTCTCCGAGCCGGGCGTCGCGCACGGCGTCGCGTACCAGACGATGGTGCTCGCGAGCGTCACCACGGTCGCCTTCAACATCAACCCGCTCATGCGCTTCGACGGGTACTTCATCCTGAGCGACCTTCTTCAGGTGCCGAACCTGCGCTCGCAGTCGATGGCCCTGGTGCGCCGCTGGATGAAGCGCGTCTTCGTCGGCGTCGATCCCGGCGGTCCGACGTGGTCGCCCGCGATGACGTGCGTCCTCCTGGCCTACGGCATCGCGGCGTCGATCTATCGCGTTGCCGTCGTGGTCGGCATGTGCGCGGCCATCTCGATCAAGTTCTTCGTGGTGGGCGTGGCGCTCGGCATCGCGTACGGCGGCACGACGCTCGTCAAGACCGTCTTCGGAGCGCTGCAGTATCTGCTGGTCTCGAAGGAGACCGAGTCCGTGCGGCCGCGGGCGTATGTGGTCGCCGCGCTCCTGCTCGTGGTGCCGGCGCTCGTCGTGTCGATTCCGATGCCGCGCAACGTGTGGACGCAAGGCGTCCTGCGCCGCGAGCACGAGCAGATCGTCACCGCCGAGTCGCCCGGGTTCCTGCGCTCGATCGCCGTCGGCGAGGGCGCACGCGTCGAAAGCGGTGCGGCGATCGTCGGGCTCGAGTCGGTCGACCTTGAGAGCGAACGCGATCGGGCTCGCGCGGAGAGCGAGGTCGCTCGGCTCGCGCTGGGCGCCGCCGACGCGTCATCGCCGATCGAACAGGCGATCGCCGCGGACGAGCTGCGGCTGGCGGAGGATCGTCGACTGGCCGCCGAGCGCCACTGGGAGCGACTGACCGTGCGGGCTCCGATCGGCGGCACCGTCGTCACCAGCCTGGACGAATCGGAGCGAGGTCGCTTCGTGGCCGCGGGAACGTCCGTCGCCACGATCACGGACGGCGGCTGGATCGCCACCGCGCTCGTCGATCAGCACGACCTCTCGGCGCTTCGCTTGCGAGGTCCCGACGACATCGAGCTTCGATTGCCGAGTGATCCGTCGCGCCTCCTGCGCGGACGGTTGCTGTCGGTGTCGCCGGCGGGAGACGCCGCGGTCGACGTCGACCTGCACGCGCTGACGCTGCCCGGCGGCGGCGACATCGCCGTCTCGCCGATGAACGGGCGCGCCGAGAGCGCGCGGTTCGTCGTGCGCGTGGCGATCGACGGCGCGGGCGACGACGTGTTGCGCGGCGAACGCGTGACCATCCGCCTGCCCGGCCGGCGAACGTCCTTGGTCACCGGTTGGTACCACGCGGTTCTGCGCTTCCGTGAACGTTTGGCATCGGTCGATTAGAAGACCGGAGAGGAACTGGACCATGTCGATCTCGCACACGATTGCCATCGCATCGATGCTGCTCATGGCGGCCGCGCCCGGCGCTCAATCGGTGGATACGGCGAATCCGAACTCGTTTCCCGCGGTGACCCGTCCGGTGCACGACCTGGATCTCGCCTTTCCGATGGCCGGTCGCGTGAAGGAAGTGCCGGTGAAGCCCGGCGACCGAGTGAGCGCCGGCGACCTCTTGGTGCGTCTCGACGACGACGAACTCGAGGTGCTGGTCGCGCTGAGCGGACTCCGAGCGGAGAGCACCGCGGCGATCGACTCGGCTCGCGTGGCGCACGACGCGGCAGAGGACCTTCTCGCGCGCACGCAGGCCGCGTTCAAGGCGGACGGCGCGAACACGAAGGACGTGTCCGACGCGCGCACCCGGGCCGCCGCGGCCCAGGCGGCGCTCGCCGAAGCGGAACTGAAGTCGAACGAGGCGAAGCTCGAGATGAAGCAGTTCCAGACGCGCCTCGACCGAATGCGCCTCAACGCGCCGTTCAACGGCGTGGTCGAACTCGTGCACGTCGAGGCCGGCGGCGCCATCGACGAACTCGCGCCCGCGGTGCGGCTCGTCGACTCGTCGCGACTCAAGATCGACGTCGCGGTTCCCGCGGGTCGCACCCTCGACCTTCGCGTCGGGCAGACGATGTCGGTGCGCTACCGCAGCGCTGCGGGAAAGAGCGCGACGGCGGAGGCCACGATCACGTCGCTCGCGGAAGTCGCGGACGCCGCGAGCCGCACGCGCACCGTGCGGCTCGAGATGGCGAACGACGCGGGACTGCCCGCGGGCTTGCCCGTCGACGTGCTGGTGCCGGCGCCGCGCGAGCAGACTGCCGACGCTTCGCCGCGCTGACGTCGCGCGCCGAACTCGGACAGAAGTTCTTTCTTCTGAACGACTCGATGTTTGCATCGAGCCGACCTCCTGCTGCACCTATCCTCTGTTCTCGCGCGTCGCTTCGCGCACTCGTCGCCGAGTGTCGGCAAGAGCGTCGGCGGATCAGCGAGGCCGGGTGACGCCGGCCATCAGGAGGTCACATCATGAAAACGATGGCTTTGAGCATGCTCGCGCTCGCAAGCTCACTGGCGTGCGGCGCGGTCGCCGGTGCGCAGCTTGTGTGCTACGACGGATTCACCGGCAGCGGAAACCTCTCGGGACAGAATGGCGGCACCGGTTGGGCCAGCGCGTGGGCCGACGTGATGGGTGCCACGCCGACGAGCATCGTCTCGACCGGCATGGGGCACGGCGGGCTCGCTGTCGCCGGCGGCTGCGCGAAGACCGGCACGTCGGGCTCGTATCCGCAGGCTCGCCTCTATCGCGCGTTCCCGACGCTGCCGACCGGCACGACGACGCTATACGTGTCGTTCCTGCTGCGCGCGGACGCCGGCTACGGCTCGTGGGGCGGCTTGTCGTTCGGTACCTATCCGTATGCGATGTACGTCGGCTCGCCGCTCGGCATGTATTCGTACGGCCTGATGATGAGTGAAGGACTCGGCGACGTGTCGAACGCTCCGCTGGTCCAGGGCGTCACGAAGCTGCTGGTCTGCAAGATCACGAAGAACAACCCCACGGGCGTGAGCTACAAGCTGTACGTCGATCCAAACGTGGGCGGCTCCGAGCCGTCGTTCCCCGACGCGGCCTACACGCTGAACATGCTGAGCGCGTTGCCGCCGGGACTGAACATCGACAATGAAGGCGGATTCTCGACCGACGAGATTCGCGTCGGTCTCACGTGGTCGAGCGTGTTGCCTGCGGCGGCGCCGGCGTGTCCGGGCGACTTGAACCACTCGCACGCGGTCGACGCCGCGGACCTCTCGATCCTGTTGGGACAGTGGGGACTGCCCGGCGGCGATCTCAACGACGACGGCACGACCGACGCCGCAGACCTGGCGATCCTGCTGGGCCACTGGGGCTCGTGCACCGGTTGAACCGCGCGACGAACTGCGCGTTCGTCGCGTTCAACGACTCGTAGGAACCGAGGGGAGTCCTACGACGGCACGACCTCCGGGATCGCTCCCGGAGGTCGTTTGCGTTTCACGGATTCGACGCCGAATCGCGAAGTTGTTTGAACCGCTCGCCGAACTGCGTCACGCCCGCTCGACGAGCATCGAGACCGCGTTGCCGCCTCCGAGGCACAGCGAGCAGATGCCGCGCTTCGCGCCGCTGCGCTGCATGTGGTGGAGGAGCGTGGTGAGCACCCGCGCGCCGCTCGCGCCGATCGGGTGACCCAGCGCGATGCCGCCGCCGCCGATGTTCAGTCGGTCCTCGGGGATTCCCAGCGGCTTGATGTTGCAGAGCATCTGGGCGGCAAAGGCCTCGTTGATCTCGTAGAGGTCGACGTCCGTGACCTTCAGGTTGTTCCGGTTGAGCAGCAGCTCGATGCCGAGTTTCGGCGCGTAGAAGAGTTCCTTCGGCGCGACGCCCACGGTGCACTGGTCGACGATGCGGGCGATCGGCGGGCGGCCGAGCTTCGACGCCATCGCCTCGCTCGCGACGATCACCATCGCGGCGCCGTCGGAGATCTGGCTGGCGTTGCCGGCGGTCACGGTGCCGTGCTTGTTGAAGGCGGGCTTCAGCTTCGCGAGCGACTCGATGGTCGTGTCCGCGCGGAAGCCTTCGTCGTGGTCGAGTCCGGTCTTGTGATGCGGCGTCTGCTCGGGCGTGAACGGCACGATCTCGGCCTTGAACCATCCGGCTTGCGTCGCGTGGGCGGCGCGCTGATGGCTCTGCGCCGCGAAGCGGTCCTGCTCCTCGCGCGTGATCTGGTACTTCTCGGCGATGTAGTCCGCGGCGCAGCCCATCGCCCACTTCTCGAACGGGCACGTCAGGCCGTCGGCCTGCATGTGGTCCCGCATCATGGTCTCGCCGAACTTCGTGCCGTGCCGCATGTGGATCATGTGCGGCGACATGTTCATGCTCTCGATGCCGCCTGCGAGGACGAGTTGGTTGTCGCCGACGCGGATCGACTGTGCGGCAAGCATCACCGCCTGGAGGCCCGAGCCGCAGACCTTGTTGATCGTCATGGCGCTCAGCGAGTCGGGCAGGCCCGCGAGCAACCCAACTTGGCGTGCGGGATTCTGGCCGACGTCGGCCTGGAGCACGTTGCCGACGAGGCACTCGTCGACGTGCTCCCGCGCGCCGGGGACGGCGTCGAGCACGGCCTTGGCCGCATGGGCGCCGAGCTGCGGCGCGGGGATTCGGCTCAGCGTGCCGAGGAACTTCCCGACCGGCGTGCGGCGGGCTGCGAGGATCACGGGTTTGCCATTGCTCATGAGGAAGGTCTCTTCGTGGGATGCAGCCACGCTCACGCTTGGGCTCGCGATCCGAGCGATCCAGCGCTTCGCACCAGTACACTTGCGGGCACTCAGGAGCGTGCGGCTGCGGCGCGGATGATAGCGGATCGACTCGCGCGACTCGCGCGGCGCGATGCGCGGTTCTCGGTGCTCCGCTCGCTTACGAAGAGGTCCTCATGCGCCCGACGACGGAACCATCGGACAACCTCACCAGTCTTCAAAGCCACATCCTCGGTGAAGAGGCGAAGCACCCGCAGGCGACCGGTGAATTCAGTTGGATCGTGTCGGCGATTTCCCTCGCGGGGAAGGCGATCGGCAACAAGGTTCGGCACGCGCGCCTGCAAGACGTGCTCGGCGCGACCGGCACCGACAACGTGCAGGGCGAGCATCAGCAGAAGCTCGACGTGATCGCGAACGCCGTGCTCATGCGCATTCTCGGAACGCGCTCGAGCATCGCGGTGATCGCGAGCGAGGAAGACGAGCAGCCGTCGATCCTGCGGCGCGGCGACGAGGGCGGTCGCTATTGCGTGCTCTTCGATCCGCTCGACGGAAGCTCCAATCTCGACGTCGGCGTCGGCGTGGGCACGATCTTCTCGATCCTGCGCAACGACCCTTTGATTCCCGACGCGGAGAAGACCGTCTGTCAGCACGGACTTCGCCAGGTGGCCGCCGGCTACATCCTCTACGGCTCGAGCACGATCTTCGTCATCACCACCGGCTTCGGGGTCGACATGTTCGTGCTCGACCACTCGATCGGTTCGTTCCTCCTCGTGAAGCGCGGCCTCCAGATCCCGCGCAGCGGGAAAATCTATTCGGTGAACGAAGCCAATTCCGCGTCGTTCCCCCAAGGCTATCGCAACTATCTCGCGTGGGCCCACGACAACGGGTACTCGTCGCGATACATCGGCTCGATGGTCGCCGACGTGCATCGCACGCTCCTCACCGGCGGCGTCTTCATGTATCCGCCGACGCGCAAGAATCCGGAAGGCAAGCTGCGGCTCCTGTACGAGGCGAACCCGATGGCCTTCATCGTCGAGCAGGCCGGCGGCGTCTCGTACAGCGGGAATCACCGCACGCTCGAGGTCGACCCGTCGAAGCTCCACCAGCGCGTGCCCGTGCTGCTCGGAAGCCCCGACGAGGTCGAGCGCGTGCGCAAGTTCCTCTGACGCGCTCGGCGCGGCCCTCGGCTTCGCTTCCGGCTGCCTTCGCGCGAGCACGCGCGCCGAATTTTGTGGAAGAATGCCGCGATGCTCACCGCGCACTCTTCGCGTCTCGCCGGCCTCGTCGCCACGCTCGCACTCACTTTCGTCTCCGCCGCGCACGCCGCCGAGGGATACCTCTCGCAGCCGGCGCTCTTCGCCGACCGCCTCATCTTCGTGAGCGAGCGCGACCTCTGGACCGCGCGCATTCCCGCGGACGCGGCTGCTCCGGTGGTGGCGCATCGACTCACCAACGGCGCCGGCGCCGAAGGTCGTCCGATCATCTCGCCCGACGGCACGCGCATCGCGTTCAGCGCCGAATACGAAGGCAACGTCGACGTCTACGTGATGCCGATCGAGGGCGGCGCGCCGACGCGGCTCACGTTCCACCCGCGTCCCGACGAACCCGTCGCGTGGACGCCGGACGGGAAGCGCATCGCGTTCCGCTCGACGCGGAGTAACCCGCTGGGACGGCAGGAACTGTTCTTCGTTGACGCGACGGGTGGCATGGCAACGCGGACGCCGTTCGGCGAAGGCGCGCTGATCGCGTTCGATCCGAAGGCGCCCGACGCGTCGCGATTCGCGTTCTGCCGATGGTCGAACGAGAACTGGTATTGGCGGCGCTATCGCGGCGGCACCGCGCCGGACATCTGGTCCGGCGACGTGGAGACCAAGCAGTTCGCGAACCTCACGCACACGCGGGCGAGCGACCTGTTTCCGAACTGGGTGGGCGATCGCATCGTGTTCCTCAGCGATCGCGACGGCGCGCAGAACATCTGGTCGATGAAGCCCGACGGCGGCGACGTCCGGCAGCACACGACGTTCTCGAACGATCCGGCGAAGCCCACCGATCCGTCGACGTACGAGGTGCGCTGGCTGAGCGCCGACGCGAGCGGCGGTCCGGTCGTGGCGTTCGCTCAGGCCGGCGGCATCGGGCTGCTCGACACGCGGAACGATTCGGTGCGCCGGCTGAACGTCGACCTCGTCACCGATCGCGCGGGCACCTTGCCCCGCTTCGTGAACGCGATGACCAACGCGACCGGTTTCTCGCTTTCGCCGACGGGCGATCGGGTGCTGATCGAGGCGCGCGGCGAACTCGTCACGTTGCCCGTCGGCAAGCCGAAGAAGGGCGTGCAGGTCGGCGCGCGGCAGATCACGCACGAAAGTTCCTCGCGCGAGTGGGGGGCGACGTGGCTCTCGAACGACTCGGTCGCGTGCGTCACCGACGCGGGCGGCGAGCAGCAACTCGCGATCGTGGCCGCCGACGGCTCCGCGGTCCCGACGCTGGCCACCACCGATCGCGCGCAATGGCTTCTCACCCCGGTCGCGAGTCCCGACGGTCGATTCGTCGCGTTCGGCGACAAGGATCTGCGCCTGTGGCTCTTCGACGTGGCAAAGCGCACGCTGACCGAGATCGATCGCAGCCAGGCGGGCGAGATCACCGACTACTCGTTCTCGCCCGACGGCAACTGGGTCGCGTGGTCGAAGCTTCTTCCGAATCGCATGGGCGCGATCTCGATCCGTTCGACGAAAGACGACACGCGCATCGACCTGAGCGACGGTCTCACCAACGATCGCGAGCCGCGCTGGGATCCGGCCGGAGCATTTCTTTGGTTCCTTTCCGATCGCCATCTCGATCCGGTGATCAGCGGACCCGATTTTGAATACGTCCTCACGAACATGTCGCAGGTCTTCGCGGTGCCGCTCGAAGCCGCCACGCCGCCGCCGTCGCTCACGCTCGCGGCGGCCTCGGGCTTCGACATGAAGAAGTGGGCCGAGCCGCGGGCCGACGACTCCGAGGAGGACGAGAAGGCGGAGAAGGGCGAGAAGTCATCCGAGGACGCCCACAAGTCCGACGCGAAGGACAAGTCGAAGGGCGAGCACGCGACCGCGCCCGCGGCCAAGTCCGACACGGAGAAGAAGGCGGAGCCGAACGGCGAGGACGACGATGACGACGACCTCGTTGTCAAGATCGACGCCGCGGGCATCCGCGACCGGATCTGGCGCGTGCCCGTCGAGCCGGGCAACTATCACTCGTTGGTGGCGACGTATGGCGGCGTCGTCTTCCTCTCCGATCCGACGCGCGGCATCGCCGACGCGGAGTGGCCCGCGCCGCCGCTCGGCGAGGCGATCTCGACGCTGAAGAAGTTCAGCGTGCTCGAGGCGGAGACGAAGGACGTGGTCGAGGGCATCGCCCGCTTCGCCGCCAACAAGGACGGCACCACGCTCGCGTGGCTCAAGGACGGCAAGTTCGTCGTCAAGGCCGCGGGCGCGGAGAAGGAAGAGTCCATCGATCCCAGCTCGGTCCAGGTCCACGTCGATCCGCGCGCCGAATGGGCGCAGATGCTCGACGAGACGTGGCGACTTCAGCGCGACTTCTACTGGGCGCCGAACATGACCGGCATCGACTGGAACGCGATGCGCGAACGCTATCGCGCGCTCCTGCCCAAGGCGGGCACGCGCAGCGAAGCCGCCGACATCATGGGGCAGCTCATTAGCGAACTCGGCACCAGCCACACCTACATCATGGGTTTCGACGAGCCGGACAAGGCGAAGAAGATCGGCGTTGGCCTGCTCGGCGTCGACCTCGTCCGCGACGGCAACGTCGTGCGCATCAAGTCGATCCTCCCCGGTCGTCCAGGCGATCAGGAGCTCATCAGCCCGCTCGCGTTACCGCATCTCAACGTGACGCCGGGCTCGGTGCTGCTGTCGATCGACGGTCGCACCGTGCGACCCGATCGCGATCCGTACGAGTTGCTCCAGGACCGCGCCGGAAAGCCGGTCGTGCTCGAGATCGCCGACGACGCCCAGGGCAACAATCGTCGCACGATCGAAGTCGTGAGTCTCGAGGACGAAACGCCGCTTCGCTACGCGGCGTGGGTCGAGGCGAATCGTCGCGCGGTCGACGAAGCCTCGCACGGCACGCTCGGCTACGTGCACGTTCCCGACATGGACTCCGACGGTCTCATCCAGTTCAGCCGGCTGTGGTTCCCGCAGACGACGAAGAACGGCATGGTCGTCGACATCCGCGACAACGGCGGCGGCTACGTGAGCCAACTCGTCCTTGCTCGCGTCGCTCGCAAGCTGTGGGCGTTCCAGATGCCGCGCCAAGGCGCGCCCGAGACGTACCCGACGCGCGTCGTCGACGGGCCGTCGGTCGTTCTCATCGATCAGAACGCGGGCTCGGACGGCGACATCTTCCCCGAGTCGATCCGCATCAACGGCATCGCGCCGTTGATCGGCACGCGCACCTGGGGCGGCGTGGTGGGCATTCGCGCCGACAAGCCGTATCTCGACCTCGGCGTCTCGAGCCAGCCGGAATTCGCGTGGCTCGATCCGCGCAAGTCGGGCGACGCAGCGTGGAGCGTCGAGAACGACGGCGTGCCGCCGGATATCGAAGTCGACATCACGCCGGGCGACCGCATGGACGGCAAGGACCCGCAGCTTGCGAAGGGGATCGACGTGCTGCTCGAGAAGCTCAAGGCGAATCCGCCGCGACCGGCGCCGTCGGCGCCCTTCCCGAACCGCGCGAAGGCGCGCGACGTTCGATAGGAAATCCGCTCAACACGAAGGCGCGGAGATCGCGGAGAGCACACGGAGGAATGCGGGGGCTGCGCTGGTTGCGTCGCGCGTTGTCTTGAGATCCTCCCTCGACGTGCGCGAGCACGTCGCGCGATAGTGGAGGGGACAAATGAATGCGATCTCGCGCGGATGGAGACGACGGCTCGCCCCCCTCCACCGTTCGCTGCGCGAACGGTTCCCCTCCCCCCGTCGCAAGCGACGGGGGGAGGATCAGGATGATGGCTCGATCGCGCGGAGCATTGAGATTCTCCCTCGGCGTGCGTCAGCACGTCGGGGGAGGGGAACCATCGCGAAGCGATGGAGGAGGGGGCGCATCGATCAACACGGAGTCGGAGGGCACACGGAGCAATGCGAGTAAGGAAAACCCGCGCTGCTGCCGCGGTGCCTTGAACCAACTGCCTTCTTCCGCGTTTCCTCCGCGCTCTTCGCGCCTCCGCGCTGAATGTTTTCCGGCTTCCTCCGGGTCCCCTCCGGTTCTCCCGTCGCCGCGCTGAACGGCGGACAAGCGCGATACGCTCCGACCGTGCCTCGGTGGATGCCCTTGGGGAAGCGCTTGCTGCGAACGCTGCCGACAGCGCCTCGGTGCGCGGCGTGCGACTATGACTTCGCGCCGCGCGTCGACGGGGCCTGTCCGGAGTGCGGCGCGGACATCGCCGAGAGCCATCGACTCTGGCAACTCGCGCAGCCGGGCGGATTCACGTGGCACGCACTCGCGCTCGTGACCGCGGCGGCGCTCGGAACGAGCGTCGGCGGATCGCTGGTCATCTCGACCGGCGTGCGCCTCGTGCCAAGTTTCGGCGGCCACCGTTGGGCGATCTTCCTCGACGACGCCCGCGTGCAGTCGTATCGCTGGGCCACGACGAGTCTCGCGGCGGCCGCGGCCATCGGGTTCGCGATGCTCGTCGCGCGGGGCTCGCGCCGCGCGGGGCTGACCCGCGCGGCCTTGGTGTTCGTCGCGCTGGCCGCGCTTGCCCGCATCCCGAACGAATCGAACTGGGCCCCTCGCCTCATTCGCGCGAGCACCGATCGCTTGCTTTGGATCATCGTCGCGCTCGGACTCAGCATCGCCTTGGTCTCGCTCAGCCGACGCGTACGTAGCCCGCTCGGCGTGCGGTGCGGCCTCGGAGCAACGGCGAGCCTCGTCGTGTGGGGGCCGCTCGTCGTCGCGGTGATTTTCGTCGAGGAGACGTCGCTCGCGTCGCTGCGCGGCGACGGACCTCTGCGTGACCTTGCGAACCTGCTGCAATCGTGGCGGGCGACGGCGCCGAACCTCCTGACCTTCGTGCAAGTCTTGTGGGAACTGTGCATCGTGGTCGGTGCCGGGGCGGTCATCGTTGCACTCCTTCGGCACTGGCCACTATCGCGTCGCGCCGCGGCGAGTTAGCGTGATCGCATGCCGGAAGTCGAGGAACTCGTCCGTTGCGTCGGCTGCTGCAACGACATCGCGGTCGATGCGCCGAGGGCCGAGTGCCCGCACTGCAAGCGCCCGATCGCCGACTCGGTTCGACGTTGGAGCCGATTCGTGACCCGCGATCACGCGACCGTGCGCGGCGCGCTCCTGACCATCGCGATCGGCGCCGCGATCACGATCCCGTGCGGCGTCGCGACCAGCGCGCTGAGCGGATTCGTCGACGTCGGCGCGATTCAGAAGAACCCGATGCAGGCGTTCCAGTCGCCGTCGCTTCTCTGGATGGCCTTGCCGAGCTGCATCATGCTGCCGGCCCAGTTTGCGATGACCATCGCGTGGATGCTCATCCTTTTCTTTGCGATCGGCGGCGTGCTCTATCGCGTGATCCTTCCGCTCGTGATCCTGGCCCTCGGGTTCATCGTGATCACCGTCGGCTCCATGGTCGGCGGCATTGCGATGGCCGCGATGGCGCAGAACGCAGGGACGCCGTCGCCCGAGCTCATGGGTTCGCTGAGTCTCGTCAGCGGCGCGGCGACGTCGCTCCTTCTGTACCTCATGGTGTCGTGGGCCATCGCCGCGCTGCAGCGATCGTTCCTGCCCGCGGTGCCGAGGCCGGCGATCCTGTGGGGCGTGGGCGTGGCGATGGCCGCGGCGTCGGTCGGCGCGGTCCTGCTCGCGATGATCGATCCGGGTCGCGCATTCGACTCGCCGATCGGAATCGTGCGCGTGCTGGCAGGCAGCGTGGCGTACGTTGGCTTTGCGGCGCTCGTGATCCGGCGCACGCTCGCGGTACGGCGCATGGCGGCTGAACTTGTCGAGCGACATCGCGACCTCCGCGTCGGAATGCAGCCGGTCGCAGTGCGGCCCGATGCGCCGCCGATGTGGCGGAGTCATACCGATTCGAGCGCTCCGTAGCGCACTCCGGGCGCACACTCGCTCTGGTCATTTCGCCGTCTTCGGAGATCGTGGAACGCGTGGAGCAAATCCGATCCGCATCACTCGGCATGAGCGACGCGGCGCCTCCGGCGAGCGCGGCGGCGCGCACCTGCTCCGACTGCGGCTATGCGCTGGTGGGCGATGCGACGCGCTGTACCGAGTGCGGTCTTGACGTCGCGGAGAACGGCCGCCGCATCGCGCTCGCAACAAGCGTCGATGGGCTTTCCGTAGGCGAAGCGTGCCTCGCGCTGTGGGGCGTGGCCGCCGGATTCGTCGGCGCCGTCGTGCTTCAGTTCGCGGCCGCCATGGGCGGGTCGGCCGGCGGACGGAGCGACGCCGTGACGCTTCTCCTCGGCGCGTGCGCCCTGCCGATCGTGTTTTGCGGGCTGCGGCTGACTGCAGTGAAGCGCTTTCCGGTCGGGAATCGCCCGGGGCGCGCCAGCGTGATTGCAGTCGTCGCGACGCTCTCCCTGCTCCTCGTTGCGATGCCAGCGCTCTCGGCGGCGATCGTCTCGATGTGGGGACTGTGGAGCGTGCCGTGGCAATTCGTCGCACTCGGCACCGTGCTGTGCCTCTCGTGCGCAGCGATCGTCGTGATGGCCGATCTGATCGACCGCTGGCGAGCGGAGCTCTTGGGAATCCGCGCTCCGAGGTGGCGCCGTGCGCTGCGCGTGGCCTCGCTCGCGCTCAGCGGGTTCGTGCTCACGATTCTCGCGTGCATGGTGGTTGTGCCCGATCTCCTCATGACCCTCGAGATCGCCGGAGCCGGCTCGGCGTTCGGAGTGCTCTGGCTCGCGAACCCCGCGCTCGCGCTGGTGTGCGGGCTCGTCGCCGCGTGGTCGATGGGGCGCCTCATGCGACGTTGGCGTGGCGCCGCCGTGGGGACGCATCAGGCGGAGCGCGCCGTCGAGCAGATCGAAGACCGGCGATTGCGATCGGGCGCGCGAATCCTCGCGATCGCCGTGCTCCTGAGCATTGTCGCGACGGCGATGCCGCTGCGCGAGTTCGGTCGCGAGGCTCCGGCAGCACTGCGCGTGGTGTCGGCGTGCACCGCCTTGCTCGGATGCGTGATGATGAATCGCGGTCGCACCGGTCAACCGACGGGAATCGAGCGCGTGGTTCGTGCGATCGTCTTCGTCTGGGCGACGTGGCCGCTGGCGCTCGCGGGAGCGCAGTGGATCGCCATCGTCGGCTTCGACGCACTGCGGACCCGCATCGAGAGTTCCTCGCTGCGGTCCGACGCGCTGGCGATCATCGATTCGCTCGGCTTCATCGCCGCGCCACTCTGGCTGCTGCTGGTCGCGGCTCGGCGCATCGGCCCGTGGCAACGGTGGTGGATCGGGATGGCCGCGATCTGGAACGCGACGTTCGCGATCGACTCGCTCCTCAAGGCGATCAACGCGCCGGCGCGCATCGCGCAGGAGTATTTCCTGCGCGAGAAGACCGAAGCGCAGGTCATCGGTCCGCTCCTCGTGGTCGGGATCGCCGCTTGCGCAGTCGGCGTCGCTTGGCGTCGTCGACCGCTTGCACTCGGCGCCGAGCCGCCGAGTCGATCCGCTGGCGGGGTCTACGTCGCGTTCACCGTCGCGCTTGCGGCGTTCGCGATCGTGCCGTGGATCATGCGGACGCTCGAACTCTCCAGCGATGTCGCGTCGCTCGTCCTTGGCGTCGTCGTCGCGATGACCACCTGGTTCGCTGCGCGTCGATGGCCGATCGCCGGCCTGCTCGGTGCGCTGGTCGTGATCGAGATCGTCACTGCCTTGGCCAGCGTCGTGCTTTACGGCGTCGGAGACCCATGGACGCAACGGGCCTCTGTCGCCTCGACGACGTGGGCCACCGCGTTTGACGACGGCGACGCGCTTCGCCCGCTGCTGTACTCCTTGAACCACGCGGCGGTCGTCGCCATGAGCCTGCTTGTCGTCATCGACCTCAGCGGCCTGGCCCGCGACGGCCGTCGCACCGCGCTCGCCCTGCTGTTCCTCTCGGGGCTGATCGTGGCAGACGTGATCGTCACGCAGTGGAGCCGCGGCTCGCCGGAAGGACTCGTTGCGTCGTGGCTAGGCGTCGAGTTGCTCGGGCCGCTCGGCGCCGCGGCGCCGTTCGTGTGGCTGGCGGCGATCGTGATCCCGCTCGCGCGGCGTCGTGAGGAGCCGGACGTCGTCGCCGCGTGACGAACGTCGCGCATTGCGGCGCCGAGCGGGCGGACCGCATCGGTACGCTGTCGTCATGCGCACCGCTCCCGCGGGGACCCGCTGCATCACGTGCGACTACTCGCTCGCCGAGATCCCGGCGGCGCACGACTGCCCCGAATGCGGATCGCCGGTGGCGGCGTCGATCATCGCCCGCGTTCGCCGCGAGCACGGGCGCGACGACTGGCTCTCGGTGGCGATGCCGCTCCTTCGCGCCGCGCTTCTCGTGAACGGCGCGGCGATCGCGTTCACGATCCCGTTCGCGTTGCCTCGATGGTTCGCGCTGCCGGTGACGTTGCCGCGCCCCGACGCGGACTGGTTCGTCGCGCTCGCGGCGGCAGGGAGTTGGTGGGCGACGACGCTCCTCTGGCTCGCGGTCGTCCACCTGACGCGCGCCGACTTCGGCGCGGCGCAGACATGGATTCGGTGGTTTGCAATCGTCGCGCCGTCGCTCGACGCGATCGCCCGCACGGTGGCGTTCCTCGGCCCCAACGCGACGTGGGACGACGCGTTGCGGACCGCGCTCGTCGTCACTTCGATCGGCAGCGCCGCCGCGTTTCTGCTGTACGCGCGACGCCTCACGCGCGGGCCGCTCGTCGATCGCTTCGACACTCGACGTCGCGGCGAGCGCTACGCGTTCGGCGTGGTGGTCGTGTTCGCCGTGTTGGCGATCTCGCTCCTCATCGTCGGAGGCGCCGCGCCGACCTCCGCGAACATGATCGGGCCGAACGACGGCTACGTGCTGCTCGCGCAGATCGCGGTCGTCTCGGCGCTGGTCCGGCGCCTCGGATTCGTCGCCCGGGCGGTCGGCGCGCAGTCGGACTTCGCCGTCGTTCCGCGCGGTTGGAGCGACGCGACGACCGAGCGGCGCGGCGTGCCGAATTCGTGACGCGCGACGCGGGCCTTACTCGTAGCCGTCGCGCGTCTCGATCGTGAAGTCGTACAGCGACGCGAGCTCCGCGGCGGAGAGCGACGGCAGCCGATTGAAGCGATCGATGATCTTCTCGGATTCCGGCATCGCCAGCGCACCGAGCAAGCGGGCCTTCGCGTGCAGGATGTCCTTGAGGTTCGCGGTCGTGTTGCGGGCGTGGCCGGCTGGATACATGACGAGGCCGCTGTCGAACGTCGCGCCGTCGTTCATCGTGATGACGAGCGACGTGGGGATGCCGTCCGGGTAGCGACGGTCGTACTCGGCGCCGCCGTGCGCGAAGTCGATCTTCGCCATGAGCGCGCGGGTCAGCGGGTGCTTGATCGCGTTCGGGTCGTAGTCGTACGGCGAGAGCATGAGGCTCTTCCAGTACTCGTCGTTGGTCGGGAAGAGCTTGCCCGTGCCCTTCAGCTTCGCGGCCTCGATCGCCTTGCGCAGCAGGGTCGAGACGATGTAGACCATCGAGTGATCGGCGCTCTGTCGCGTCTTCGGATCGCGCTTCGCCGGATCGCCGATGATGCCGAACGCCGGCTCGTACGCGACGATCTTGATCGACTTGATCGCATCGGGCCGCTCCACGATGACCGGGTTCTTCTCGATCAGCGTGAGCAGGCCCTGCAGCGCGCCCGCCGACTGGTGCTCGTAGAGGCCGAGCTTGAAGTGCATGCCCATCACGGCGAAGTCGTTGCCGGAATGGCTCAGCACGAGATCGAACGGGCTGTCGCCCGAGGTCTTCACGAACTGACGGAAGACGCACTCGGGATTGCGGAAGATGTCGCGCGGCCCGAGGAAGCCGCGCATCGATCGCTGCATCGAGAGAATCGCGGCTTCGGTCGAGATCGCCGCCGAGGCACCCTTCGAGTCGCTCAACTGCTTGCCGGCGCGGATCGCCCGCCACGGGATGTAGTGCGCGACGCTCATGCCGATCGCGCTTTCGATCTGCTCCGGCGTCGCGCCGAGCATGGCGCCGTACGCCGCAGCGCTGCCGATGGCGCCGTGCACGACGTGGTCGATCTTGTAGGTCTTGAGGCTGAACACCTCGGCGAGGCGACCGCGGATCTCGTCGATCAGGATCATGCCGCGCAGGGCGAACGCGCCGTCCTTGCCCGCGAGCTGCGCGGCGGCGATCGCGACCGGATAGAAGTCGTTGTGGCCGAACTCGCCGGCGGTGTGGCCGAGCGACGGGCGATATCCGAAGTTCGTGCCGTTCGAATCCCACTCGCGCACGGCGCTCGAGTTCGCGACGATCGCCTTCTCCGGGGCGACCTTCTGCTTCGAACCGAAGACCGGCACGCCGTTGCCGCGGGCGTACTCGGCGGCCTCGGCCCGCAGCAGCGTCGGCGCGTTCGTCTTGAGCGCGATTGCGCTCAGGCCGCACAGCACCGAGTCGGTGTGGAACATCACCGTGCGATCGGCGACGCTCGCGTCGGGCTTGCCGATGCGACCGGACATGAAATCGACGGCGAACTGGCCGATGCCGAGCGCCTGGTTCGTGTTGCGAGGAAGAGAGACGCTGGTCGCGCTGTTCGACGAAGTGGAGGTCGCGGTGGTCATGGTGGTATGGCTTGCTGCCGAGAAAGGCGGAAAGTGTAGCGTTGGAGAAGCCGCGCTCCGCGTGCGCTATCGGTCATGCGTGGCGCGCGACCGCTGGCCGCGGGCGGTCGACGCCTCGCGCACGTCGGCGATGGTGTAGAAGCAGGTCGGGTCGACGGATCGGGCGATGTCGGTGACTGTGCGCACGGCGCGGCGCTCGACGTCGACGAAGAGCATCGCGACCGGACCGTCGCGTCCGCGTCCGTCGAATTCCGTCACGCCGAGTCCCGCCTCGCGCAGCTTCGCCGCCATCGTCACGCCTTCGCGGGTGAAGATGCGCACGATCTGGCGGCCGAAGGCGAAATACTGCTCGATCGTGATGCCGATGAAGTTGCCGGTCGCGAACCCGAACGCATATGCGAGGGCGTAGATCCAGTTGTCGCGCACGCTGGCGATGACCTGGCTTACGACGAGCACCCAGATGAGCACTTCGAGGAATCCGAGCGCCCACGCGGCGGTGCGCCGGCCGTTGATGACCGCGACCGTGCGCAGCGTGCCCAGCGAGACGTCTGCGATGCGCGCGACGACGATCAGGAGCGCGCCGCTGATCAGCGACATCAGGTGAACCGAGGGCGACGCGTCGGCCGGCGCTGCCGCCTGCGCGATGGATGCGAATGCGAACTCGAGCGACATGGGGCGACGCATTGTGCCTGAATCGGGCAGAATGGGGCCGCGAGCGTGCGCAACCATGAGCGATGCAGGGAACAACGCGATTTCGCCCATCCGCGAGGTGTTCGCGATGGCGTGGCCGACCGTTCTCACGATGCTCAGCTACACCGCGATGCAGTTCATGGACAGCCTGATGGTCGCGCAGGTGGGACCGCTCGAGGTGGCCGCGCAGGGCAACGGCGGCATGTGGAGCTTCACGCTCGTCGCGTTCCTGTTCGGCGTCGTGACGATGGTGAACAGCTTCGTCGCGCAGGCGCTCGGCGCGAATCGGCCGCACGAGGTCGCGCGCTACGCGTGGGCCGGACTGTGGTTCTCGCTGCTCGCGTGGCTCGCGCTGATGGTGCCGTACGCCTTCGTGCTGCCGTCGATCTTCGCGCGCATGGGACACGAGCCGGAGCTGTTGCGGCTCGAGGCCGCATACGCGCAGGTGCTCCTTCTCGGCGGCATCGTCACGCTCGGCGCCAAGAGCATCAGCCAGTTCTTCTTCGGCATTCAGGCGCCGCGCGTGGTCGCGGTCGCCGCGATCGTCGGCAACGTGGTCAACGTGCTGCTCAACTACGTGCTCATCTACGGAGAGCGCGGACTGCCAAGCCTTGGATTGCCGGGCATGCCCGGCGCGCCGACACTGGGCGTGACCGGCGCGGCGATCGCGACGATCGTCGGCACGGGTACCGAGATGATGCTGCCGTTGAGCGTGTTCCTGTCGCGGCGGATGCACGAGCGGTTCGGCACGCGCGACGCGTGGCGATTCGACGCTCGCGCCCTTCGAGACCTGATCAAGGTCGGCGCGCCCAACTCGCTCGCCTTCGGCAACGAGATCCTCTGTTGGGGCGTGTTCATGAGCTGGCTCGTCGGCATGTTCGGCACGCTGCACCTCACGGCCGGCTGGATCACCCTTCGCTACATGCACGTGTCGTTCATGCCAGCGGTGGGCTTCGCGACCGCGGCGACCGCGCTCGTCGGCAAGTACGTGGGCGCCGGCATGCCCGACGTCGCGGCGCAGCGGGCGCGGATGTGCGTTGGCCTCGCGCTCGTGTACATGACCGCGTGCGGCGTGACGTTCGGCGTGTTCCGTCACGAGCTCATCGAGCTCTTCGCCCGCGGCGCGCAGACCACGCCGGAGCAGGTCGAGGCGCTGGTGCGGATCGGCGGCTGGATGATGATCTGCGCCGCGGTGTTTCAGACCTTCGACGCGATCGGCGTCGTCTTCTCCGGCGCGCTCCGCGGCGCCGGCGACACGCTGTTTCCCGGCCTCGTCACCGTGGTTTTCTCGTGGGTGTTCATCGTCGGACTCGGATGGCTGCTCGCGACCCGTCTCGCGCCGCGCTGGGAGAGCTTCGGCCCGTGGGTCGCGTCGAGCGTCTACATCATCCTCTTGGGTATCGTGGTCGGCGCTCGCTTCTACAGCGGGGCGTGGAAACGGAAACGGCTGGTCGCAGCCGAGGCGTGAACGCGAACGGAGGAACCCATGGTGCGAAGCGCGTGGCCGGCGGTCGTCGTTGCGGCGGCGCTCTGCGCGACGGCCCGCGGCCAGTTCGTCGCGCCGCCGAGCGTCGCCGACATCGAGCGCTGGAGTCGCGAGTGCCTGCACGTCGCGGCCGACAAGTGGCCCGTCGTGGATGCGCTGCACGACGACCTGATCGCCGCGCTGCGCGAGGACAACCGGACCGGCGCGAACGCTCGATCCGCGCAGCGGTCGCGCGAGCTGGAGTTCCTCGACGCGATGCGCGTCGCGTGCGACGCCGATCCTGCGTGCGTGAACAGGCTCGCCGACGCCCGCGAGCTCGACCAGATCGAACTTGCGATACGGGCCTCGCTGCCCACCGTGCGCTTGCCGCGGCCGGACGCTGTTCTTCGCGGCTTCGAGTCCGACCCGGTCACGGTGCGCGCGCTCGGCGAGTGGCTCGCGGCGGCGCGGTCGCTGCTTGCGGCGATCGACGCGAACGAGGTCAAGCGCCGCGACGCGCACTGGACGAAGCCGATGCTGCCCGCGGAGCGACGAGCGGCGCTCGCCATGCGCGCGGCGATCGCGGATCTCGCCGCGGCGCACGGGGACGCGGCGCTCGCGGCGGCGACCTGGCGCTGGCGTCGATCGCTCGTGGGCGATCGCGCCGAGGAGATCGAGCGGACGATCGTGGTCCTTCGCAACCTGCGCGATCCGAGTCCCCAGGAATTGGCGTCGGCCATGGCGATCGCGAACGAACTCGAAGGGCAACGGGACGCACGCGCCCGCGAGGCGGTCGATCGCATCCTCGATCCCGCGTCGGATGCGCCGTCGCTCGTCGCGTCACTGAAGGCGATCGGCCAGATCGACGACGCGACCTGGAAGCGGATCGCCGCGATTCGCGCCCCGGACGCCGCGAAGGGCGATGACGAGATTCCGGGGCTCGCGAGCGTCTGTCGACATTGGATGAGCGTGCAGGGATTCGCGCCGGGATTGCGCGCAGCGGTCAGCGATGCGGGGCTCGCGCAGCTCGCAGATTTCCTTCGCGGACCGGACGGCGGCGACATCGAGCAGACGCTCGATCGCTTGGCGTGGCGCGACGAGGCGTTCGGCGGAACGCTGGTGCCGTTCGCCAGTGTCGACGTCGACTGGCTTCGCGCCCGCGTCGCCCTGGACGACGACGCCGCGCGGGAGAAGTTCGACGCAGCGATGCGGCGCATGCAGGACGCGCTCGGCGGACGATTGCACACGCTTCTCGAGGCGGGCCGAGCCGCATCGATTCGCAGGGGCGGTCATACTCCCGCGGACGAGGAAGCCGACTCGCTTCGGGACACCGATGCGGAGGCCGCGCTCGACGCCGCGATTGCCGAGGAGGAGCTCGCGCTTCGGGCGACGCTGATGGAGCTCGCGCGCGACGACTCGGCGCGAGCGCAGCTCGCGCTGTGGAGCGTCGATCGGCGCTTGCGACAGTGGAACCCTGACGGGCCTCTCGTGGGGATCGGCATGAATGAACGGCTGCGAACTCCGCTGCGCGAGCCGTTCGATACCGACTGCGGCTGTTCGACCGACGATCTGCGCCGAGCGGAGACGATCGCGCTCGCGGCGGCAATCGAGATCGAGCGGCTCGGCCAGGAGGCCCGCAACGCGAGTCGTGCGGAAAGGCGCCGCGAGGTGGTCGGGCGGCGAGCGGCGTGGGAAGTGATGGGCAGGCCCGAGGGCGCGATCTTCGTCGACGAGGAGATCAAGGCGATGGCGAGTGACACGGTGCAGCGACAGCTCGTCGCGTACCCCGAGCCGAAGCGTTCATCGGACGACCTGAAGCGCGACGAGCGATCGCGCATCGTTGCCACGCTGGACCGGCTCAGCGCCGACCTGCCGAGCGATTGCGCGAAGTGCCTTCGCCGCGCGTGGCTGCTGCGCGTCTTTCCGGAGATCGACGAGATCGCCGAGCGCCGCGCCCTGGCGCGGCTGGTCGCCGCCGCGGGAACTCGCGGTCAGTCGGAACGCGACGCCGCGGCCCGCGCGCGGGCCACCGCGGATCGCGCGATCGAGCGATATCTGGCGGCGCGGCTGCGGACGTGGAAGGTGCTCGAACAGGCTGAGTGGCAGACGCTCACGCGCGACCTGCAGCGATTCCACGACTGGATGACCCAGGACGCCGCGATCGCTCGCGATCGACTGGCGCGCGACCTTCGGCTGGCCGACGAAACGCGATGAACTCACGAGTGCGGTTCGCGGACGGCGATGCCGAGCCCGGGACAGGCGATCACCACCGCGCGAGCGGCCGGGCCGCGAGGCGACCGAGGTGTTGAGTCGCCCCGGGCTTTTCTCTACACTCCCGCGTTTCCCCACCGATGGACCGAGTCGCCGATCTCCAGGCGCCGGATTCCGAGAAAGGGGATTGGGAGTTCTCCATGACGAGCAAGCCCGCCGGGGCCACCGGCCTCGACACGCTGATCGGCGGCAAGGCGACCGCCGGCAATCCCGCTGCTGCCGAAGCACACTTCAAGAAGGGGCAGGATCTCGAACGAGCCGGCGACCGGCTCGGCGCGATGGAGGAATACCGGAAGGCCCGCGAGCAGAACGAGCACTCCGATGCGACGTTCCGTCTCGCGTACCTCCTCGACCTCTTCGGTGAAGAGGACGAGTCGATGGAGCTCTACGACGAGCTGAGCCACTCGCCCCAGGCCCCGATCAACGCGCTCGTCAATCTCGCGATCCTCTACGAAGATCGCGCCGACTACGTGCGGGCGGAGCGGTTGCTGAAGCAGGTCCTCGAGACCGATCCCAATCACGAGCGGGCTCGGCTCTTCTTCAAGGACGTCGCCGCCAGCCGCGATATGTACTACGACGTGGAGAGCGACCGGAATCGCCTGCGCGAGAACGCGGTCCTCGACACGCCGGTCACTGACTTCGAGCTGTCCGTGCGTGCCCGCAACTGCCTCAAGAAGATGCAGATCCGCACGCTCGGCGACCTGCTCAAGATCACCGAGGCGGAGCTCCTTTCGTACAAGAACTTCGGCGAGACCTCGCTCGTCGAGATCAAGAACATGCTGCAGTCGAAGGGACTGCGGCTCGGACAGGGGCTCGAGGGCGGCAACTACAGTCGCGTCCGCAAGGAGGTCATGGAGCAACTCCGTGGCACCGTGTCCGACGCGGTGCTCGGCAAACCGATCTCGGTGCTCGAACTCTCCGTGCGTGCCCGCAAGGCGCTGCAGCTCTTGAACATCGGCACGTTGGGCGAGCTCGCCGCTCGCACCGAAGCCGAGCTCATGGGCGTGAAGAACTTCGGGCAGACCTCGCTGGAAGAGATCAAGCAGAAGCTCACCCAGCACGGGTTGGGCCTGCGACGTCTCGAGTAGCGAATTCCGCCGGCACGGTCTCGGACGGAAACCTCAGCGGCGTCGCGGCGATTGGCCGCGTCCTGCGTGGGTCGACGCGCGCGGAACCGTTCACTGACTCCGTCAAGCGCTTTTTGACCCTTGGCCCGCAGTGCGGCCGATGGTGAGCGAGGCGTTGCGCCGCGGCGGATGTGCCGTGCGCCGGTACGCTCCTCGCACTGATGACCCGCCCAGCGGACAAGATCGACGGAGATCGCCGCGGCTTCATCGTCCGTGCGCTCCTGATGGGCGGCGGTCTGATGACGGCGGGACTCGTCGCATGCGAACCGCCGGCGTCGAGCGATCGCAACCTGCGGCTGCCTCCGGCGTCCGACGCCCGCGGCGATCGCGTCGCCGAGGGCGAACCCGGCGGCAAGCCGCCGCGGGTGATCGTGATCGAGCGACCGTTGCCGCCGACGACGGAACCGACGATCCGCGTTCGCATCGCCGCGCTGCGTCCGCCATCGCGCCGCATTCGGATCGAGGGCGACGGCGGCCGCGTGTTCATCGGTTCGGTGGACGGCGTGGCGAAGCCGGTGGCGACGCCCGCAGAGATTGAGGCGACGATCGAGGGCTGGATCGTCATCGAGCACGCCGGCACGCGCTCGGCGGGGACGTTCCAGTTCCCCGCGCAGTCGGCGCTCGCGATTCGTCCGGCACCGGGATCAAAGGGCGTGCGCTTCGGCGAAGGGCTCGCGGGCACGAGCGCGTGGCCGTTCGAGATCCGGTGCACCCATCGCACCGACGAGGGCGTCGGCGCGGTCGACGTCGTGTGCCACGTCGCGCTGGAGACGTATCTCCCCGGCGTCCTCGCGAAGGAGCTCTACCCGAACTGGTCGCGCGAGACGTTCCTTGCGCAGTGCGTCGCGGCGCGTTCGTTCGCGCTCTGCGAGATGGCCCAGAACACCGATCGGCACTTCGATGTCGTCGCCGGCGAGGCGAGTCAGGCGTGGACTGGCGCGACGACGCATGCGACCAGCCTCGCGGCCGCCCGCAGCACACTCGGGATGTCGCTCGTGTTCGACGGCAGGGTGGTGCCGACGTACTACTCCTCGACCTGCGGTGGTCGACCCGCCAACGCCACCGATGCGATCGCCGCGGGGTCGTTCAACGCGATTCAGCCGCTGATGGTCACGGCGAACTCCGCCCGCGACTGCTGCAAGGCCGCGCCGTCGTGGCGCTGGCGCATGTCGCTCCCGACCGCCGAGACGGCAAAGCGCCTCGCGGCGTGGGCCAAGACCGAGCGTCCCGCGATGGCCCGCATCGACGGGCTCCGCGGCATCGAGGTTGCGTCGATCAACGCGTGCGGCCGACCGGTGACCTTCCGCATCACCGACACTCGCAACCAGGAGTTCGAGATCCCCGCCGAGCGACTCCGGTGGGCGTTCAACGCCGATGTCGGTGCGCTCCCAGCGGTCCGGTCGCGGGTGAAGAGCGCGGATTTTGCGGCGCAGGTGACCGCGGTCTCGGTGACCCTCGATGGTCGCGGATACGGTCACGGCGTCGGCATGTGCCAGTACGGCGCCGAAGCGATGAGCAAGGCCGGCTCGACGTGGCGCGACATCCTGCGGTTCTACTACCCCGGCGCCGAGATCACCCAGAGCTACGGCCGTACCGCGAACACCTGACGACGCGACGCCGTTCGCGTTTGCGAGAGACAAAAACGACGCGGCCGCGTCCGTTGCGGATCGCGGCCGGTCTCCCTTTACCCTCTTCCCCTGATCGCTGCCGGGTTGTGCCGCGTGAGGTCGTCCTCGTGCGACAGGACCCGCTGAAGGGCGCTCGTGGGTGAACGCTGTTGTCATGAACGCGAGGTTGCCCGGGCGGTCATGCGGACGCTGGCTCTGGCGTTCCCTTCCCCAGAGCCGCCTGTCGCCTCGAACCCCTGGATGTCAGCGGGGTTCTGGAGCGGACAGTGTCCCGTTTCGTTCACCCGAGAGTCGTCTGGTCCCTCAACCGTTCGACTCCCGTTCACGGACGCCACGCAATGTCCCTTTCATCGCGTGGGTGTGCGAGCGACTTGTCAGGCCGATGGAGGAAGAGGTTCCATCTGGCTTGACTCTATTCGCGTCGCCGTCGGCGAGGATCCCGCGCGCCGCTGAAATCGCGCCTCATCCGCACGTCGCGAGTACCGGCGGTGTTCGGAGCGCGCGAACGAGGATCGCTGCGCGCCGCGCGGCGCTTATCGGCCGACTGGGACTCGCACGCGGCGCGATTGTGCGTCAAACTTTGTGGCCATGATCTCGGCGATTCTCTCCGCGTTCCTTCTCGCGTTGCACTTGCCGCAGGGCGGAGCGCACGAGTGCGTCGAGAACGCCAGCCTCGTCGTGAGAGGCGGCTCGGGTGACGATCGGCAACTCGAAGCCTCGTGGTGGGTTCGCACGAGCGGGCGCGACGGTCAGTCGCGGAGTCGCTTCTATCGCATCCGCAGCGATCTCTCACCGCAGGAAACGCAGCTCTACGCGGACCGGCTCGACCTGATGTATCAGGAGTACAAGCGGCGCATCGGAGCGCTTCCGCAGCGCACCGCCGAGGTGAACGACGTCTTCATGTTCCGGCGACAGTCGGACTACGTGAACACGCTGCGAGAGCAATTCGGCCTCAACGGCGTCGGCAGCGGCGGCATGTTCTTCACCTCGCCCGCCGGTTCGGGGCTCGCGTTCTTCACCGAGAACCTGCCGCGAAGCCGCGTGTTTCACGTGATCCAGCACGAAGGCTTCCACCAATACGCGTTCTCGCGCTTCGGGCACGATCTTCCGCCGTGGGTCAACGAGGGCATCGCCGAGTTTTTCGGCGAGTCGGTGGTGGTCGACGGAACCGTGGTGATCGGACAGACCAGCGAGCGCTCGCTGAAGACGCTGCAGGCCGCGATCGCCGCGGGCAAGTTCCTTCGGTTCCGCGACCTCATCACCATGAACGGCGATCGCTGGAACGCGAACGTGACCGGGGGCAACGCGGCGCTGCAATACATGCAGGCGTGGTCGATGGTGCACTTCTTGGTCTACGGTGACGGCGGCAAGTACCAAGGCGCCTTCGAGAAGTACCTGGCGCTTCTCAATCGCAGCGTCGCTCCGTACGACGCGTTCGTGCAGGCGTTCGGCACCGACGACATCGACTCGTTCGAACAGCGGTGGCTCGAGCACGCGAAGACCGCGCGACCGAGCGCGTTCGTGACCGCGCTCGAGCGGATCGAGTTCCTCGCCGAGGGGCTGCGCACGTTGTCGGACAAAGGCACCATTCCCAAGTCGCTCGACGAGCTGCAGACCGCGCTCAAGGACGCGAAGTTCACCACGACCGTCGGCGGCATCGGCGCGACGTTCGACAAGCCCATCGTCCTCAGCGCGGACGACGACACCAACTTCCAGATTCCCGACGACGACTTGAGCAAGGGCACGCCGACCTTCGAACTCACGCCCGCGAAGCTCAAGCGCGGCGCGAACAAGAAGGACAAGGCCCTCGAGGAGAAGCACCCGACGCCGCCCTCGCTCGCGACGAAGGACCTCGCTCCGCGCAACCTCGTCGTCCGCTGGGCCCGGCTCAAGGACGGCGAGCGGTTCGTGTTCGACATCGACGTGAAGTAGGCGATCCCGCCTCGACGGAAACGAAACGGCCCGCGGAGCAAGCTCCGCGGGCCGTTTCGCGTGTGGGGGCGATCGCGCCGACGAACCTGGATGAGGCGTGATTCCGCGCTCTCCAGCGACGCACCTCGCTCTCGGTACCGCAGCGAATCGGAAGCTGCGGGAAGCGGGTCAATGCGTCCAGTCGGCTCGCGGGCGGTTCAGATGCCGCGGGCAGCGATGCCCGTCGCGCTCGGCGCCTTGTCCGACTTTGCGGGTCCGGCGGTCGAGGGTGCGGGGAGCTGCTTCACGGGGACGGGTTCGAGTCCGAGCGGATCGTTGCCGAGTTGAGCGCTGTTCCACTTCTCGTCGGCGAGGTCCGCCTTCGCCCGCTGCTCGTAGTCGTTCGGGATGCCGGCCTTCGAGAGCGCCTCGAGCTGGGCTTCCTGGACGGTGCGGAGCTCGGCGAGCTTGCCCTCGAGCTGACCGAGGTTGCCAACCTCGCCGAACTTGTCGTAGTCAGCCAAGAGCATCTGCTGCTCCTTGGTCATCTCGATGAGCCGCTCGTTCCGCTCGATCGAATCGATCTGACGGTCGAGCACGCACATCTTCGACTCGAACTCCGAATATTCGGTCTCGAGCCGCTGAAGGACCTTCTGGAGCCGGTCCTTCTGCTGACCGAGGAAGTCGAGCTGCTGCTTGCCGCTCGCGTATCGGTCCTGATACGAGAGCCGCACGTTGTTGATGCGACGGGCTTCTTCCTTCGCCGTATCGACCGTCGCCTTCGGGCTGTCGTCGCGGAGACCGACGAGTCGCTGCGTCGAGGATTCCGCGTTCGTGACGGCGACGCGGAGACGACTCAGGTCGTCGGTGGCCATCGCGACGACGCGCTTGGCGACTTCGGAGTCGTGTTCGAGCTGGCGAATCTGACGATCCACCTCGGCGATCTCGCCGCGGACCTGACCGATGCGGGTCGGGTACTGCTCGGCGAGCGACTGAAGCTGGCGACGCAGCGCGACGGGATCGTCGACGAAGTCGTCCGCCGCCTGGCGGGCCTTACTGCGAACTTGAGCGAACGCGGCGGCCACGCGCTCGGGTCCGACGAGGATGGTCAGACCGCCGAGGGCGAGTCCGCCGATGATGCCCCAGCGAAGGAGGCCGCGGCTGAGAGAAGGCATGAATCACCGGCCTTTCGATGCGACCGGGACCCTTGGCACGAACACCGGCCAGGACTCGGGCGCGAGATGCGACGCCGCGTTCTTGGGCAGTCCCGGGCGGAGATTTCGAAGATTGCGCTTCCTCGTTCGCGCGTCCGTTCCGGGACCACGCCAAGATGAAGGGACGGCCCCGGGCGTTTTCCGGCATCGGTCCGAAACGGCTGGCCGCCCGACCCTAACAACGCGGAGCGATGGTCCTCATGAACTCGATCACCACTTCCTTTATCCGCCGGCTCCGGGCGAGGGACGAAGCCGCGTGGTTCGAGCTCTGGGAGATCTTCGGGCCGGTCATTCGAGGCCAACTCTTCAAGTGGGGACGTGGCCAGATCCGGACCGAGACCATCCGCGACCTGACGCAGGAAACGCTCGCGGCGCTGTCGGGGTCGATCGACCGCTATGACCCGAGCCGCGGCGCCCGTTTCTCGACGTGGTTGCTCTCGATCGCGAAGCACGTGCTTGGCGACGAGATCGACCGGCGCACCGCCAGCAAGCGCGGCGGCGGCAAGCGCGGCGTGAGCCTGGACGAGTCGTTCATGGGAGTTTCGCGACTCCCCGAGGCCGACGAGGCGTACGAGCGCGACGTCTTCCGCGCGAAGGTGTACGCGGCGATCCGCGCCACCGAGAGCGAGAGCGAGTTCCTGCCGTTCCAGGTCTATCGCATGCGGGTGTTCGACGGGCTGAGCGGCAAGGCGGTCGCCGAGCAGCTCGGCGTGAGCGAACCGACCGTGAGTCGACACCTCACCAAGATCCGCACCGTGCTGCGAAGTCGACTCGCCGAGACGATCGCAACCTACTCATTCACGCCTGAGGAATTCGCCGAAGCCGATCGCGCCGGACTCGGAGGCGACGACGCGATGTTCGACGACGCGCTCGCCGACGTCTACCACGCGACGTCGCGGCTGCTGCGCGAGGATCTGCTTCGCTGACGCTGCGCATCGCGCAGATGGAGACGCTGGCCATGAACGCGCCCGTGAACGCATCCGATCTCTCGGTGATCATCCTGTTCGTCGTCGGCGGCGCCGTCGCGCTCGGTGTGGTGATCGCGCTCCTGGTGATGGCGGTGAAGGTCACGGGCGGGATCATCAAGGGCATCTTCTGGCTCATCGCCCACGTCGTTCGCTTCGTCGTCGACATCGTGCGCGACGTCGTGCGAATGGTGAGCGGACTCCTCGCGAGCCTCGTCGCGCTGCCGCTCGCGGTATGCAACGTGATCCTCGCTCGCTGGCCCAGCGCCGAGCGTTGGGGCCGCGCGCTCAAGCGCGAGGTGATGATCGTCGGCTATTCGATCTTCGCGCTCGCGGTCCGGCGACCGCTGCAGCTCTTCTGCCTCGACGGCGTACTCGACGGCGTGGAGAAGCGGCTGCCGCAGGACGCAGCGGGAACGAACCCTGCCGTCGCCGATTCGCAGCGGGCCTCGGGCGGCTTCTTCGCGAAGCTCGCGCGAAGCGACAAGCGGGCGTCGCAGTCGGGCCGCGGTCCGCGCGACCCGGTTGCGTTCGACGGGTACGACATCGAAGGCACGCTGCGCCCCGGCGGATCCGGCGCGAAGCTGTACGTCGCGTCGCCCAGCGCCGAGCAGCGACGGCGCCTCGCCGGACAGCCGGCAAAGGTGGTCATCAAGAGCTTCGCGCTCGAGGAAGGCTCGAGCCTGCCGCAGATCGTCCGCGAGTCGCGGGCGCTCGACTCGGCGCGTGCCATGGGACTCGTCCTCGATCACGGGCTGGACGACGAACGGTTCTGGTACGCGATGCCGTACCACCCCGGCGACAACCTCGCCGAGACCACGCGTCTCCTGCACGCTCGCTCGGGTTCGGACGGACTCGTCGGCGACGACCTGCGCGAAGGACTCGGCTACGCGTCGGATCTCGTCGCCACGCTCGCTCGCTATCACGAGGGCGGACTTTGGCACAAGGACGTGAAGCCCGACAACATCATCGTCCACGGCGGACACGCGCACCTGGTCGATCTCGGCCTGGTGACGCCGCTGCGTTCGGCGATGACGCTGACGACGCACGGCACGGAGTACTTCCGCGATCCGGAGATGGTCCGGCAGGCGTTGCGCGGCGTGCGCGTTCATCAGGTCGACGGCGCCAAGTTCGACGTCTATGGCGCGGGCGCGGTGCTGTACTTCCTGCTCGAAAACACGTTCCCGGCGCACGGCGGACTCAGCTCGTTCTCGCGGCGCAGCCCCGAGTCGCTGCGCTGGATCGTGCGCCGAGCGATGGCCGACTATCACCAGCGTTACTCGTCGGCGCGGGCCATGCTCGACGATCTCAACGCGGTGTCGCGGGCCGGCGATCCGTGGTCGGTTCGTCCGATCGACTTGCCGTCGATGCGCGGCGCGGACATGGAGGGCGTGGCGCGGAACCCGGCGGGCGCGTGGATGCCTCCGCCGCAGACGCCGCCGAGTTCATACGCGAACGGCCCTGCGGTCGGCGCCGCGGCGATGAGCGTATCGCTGGCCGGTCGTCCGAAGCTGAAGGTCACCAACTGGTGGACCGGCGCGTATGCGTCTCCGGACGCCGCTGATCGCGCCCGCGACGCGGCCGTCGCTTCGAAGGCGGCGCGCCAAGTCGTCGAATCGCGGCGCGATCGACGCCCCGCGAGCCCTCCGCCGTCGCGCGTCGGCTCTGCGATCGGCTTGGCGATTCCCGCGTTCCTGTTCGCGATGTTGTGGCTCTCGAACGGAAGCAAGTGGGCGCCGTCGTGGTTCGGCGGATCATCGAGCGGCACGAGCGAAGTGGAGCGCACCGAAGACGCGATCCTGCGCCGATCTGCGCCGCCGGCGACGCTCGCCGCGCCGGTGCAGGGGACGAAGCTCCTCGTCGTCAACGACCATCCTGGCGCCGGCAGTTCCGAGGTGGACGATCTCGTGAATCGCATCGCGGGCAAGTGGACCGAACGCGGCTTCTCGCTCGTGAGCGACGACGCCGACACCGCTGCGAAGGTGGAACTCGCGCTCAAGCTCGGAGACCTGCCCCGCGCACAGACGGACCTCGAGGCGGCGCTCGCCGCGGGCGGCTACTGGGGCCTTCTGAAGATCGACGCTGAAGAGGGCGAAGGCCCGTCGAAGGAACGGCTCCGATGCCGGGCGTTCGGCGAGAGCATCACGAAGGCGATCGCGGCGGCGCCGCCGGCGAAGCCAACGAAGAAGTCCAAGAGTTCGTCGCACCGCTCGCGATCCGACACGTCGATGGTCGAGGCCCGCATGACGGCGCCCGAGGCGTCCAAGTCACCCGCGCCGCCCATCCCGCCCGAGCCGCCGTTGCCTCCGATCGCCGAAGAGCACGCGCCGCGCGACCTCGTGACCGGCGCCACCCGCTGACGTCCTCGTCGTCGTGTGCGACACTGCGAGGCTCGCCCGGATCCGGGCGAGGATCGGAGCTTCGCATGTCGACGTCGGCGCATCCAGGTCGCACGCTCCGCGAGGCGATGGCCCGCGGCACGCTGATGGTCCCCGGCGCGTTCAACGCGCTGGTCGCGCGAGCGGTCGCGCAGGCCGGATTCCCCGCGGTCTACATCTCCGGCGGTGCGACGGCGAACGTCGCCGGGTATCCCGACATCGGGCTCATCACGCTGACGGAGATGACTCGCACGATCCGTGAGATCGTCGACGCCTCGCGTCTTCCGGTCATCGCGGACGCCGACACCGGCTACGGCGAGGTCGAGTGCGCGATCCGAACGGTCGTCGAGTACGAGCGCGCCGGCGCCGCCGCGCTGCACGTCGAGGACCAGGTCTTCCCGAAGCGCTGCGGGCACCTCGACGGCAAGGACCTGATCGCCGCTGAGGACATGTGCGCGAAGGTCGCCGCGATGGCGCAGCACCGGCCGAGTCCCGACTTCGTCATCATCGCCCGCACCGACGCGCGGCACGTCACCGGCTTCGACGACGCGGTGCGGCGCGCGAATCTCTACCGCGCCGCGGGCGCCGACGTGATCTTCCCCGAGGGTCTGCAGAGCGAGGACGAGTTCGCCCGCTTCGCTCGCGAGAGTCCGGGGCCGCTCCTCGCGAACATGACCGAGTTCGGCAAGACGCCCGACATCACGGCGCAGCGCTTCGGCGAGCTGGGCTACCAGATCGTCATCTACCCGTTGAGCATGATGCGCCTCGCGATGGGACACGTCGCCCGCGGCCTCAGCGCGCTCAAGCGCGACGGCAGCGTGCGAGGCGTCCTCGGCGAGATGCAAACCCGCGCGGAGCTCTACGAACTGCTCGGCTACGTGCCCGGCGTGCAGTGGAACTTCGCCGCGCCGGCGGACGGCGCGAATCGCGCGAAGCGCTAACCGCGATGATCAGAACGGCGGCGCGATCGTGCGCGATTGCGCTTCGGGCTTCGGCGGCGACTTGGCCTCGGGCTTCGACTCGACCTGCTTGCGGAATTGATACGGGCCCTTGACGGCGCCCCACACCTGCTTGCCTTCCTTGTCGAAGCCGCGATCCCACGAACGTAGCTCGTTCGCGGTGATCGTGACCTGGCTCGTCGCGTACGCCGCGCCGCGCAGTGAACTCGCGCACGACTCGCCGTCGGTCTCGCCCTTCCACGTCGACTCGTCGGTCGCCACGAGATAGACGGTGCAACCGTCGCGCGGCAGCAGGTCCTCCGGGCGCATGCCGTCGAACGCCTTCGCGTCGTTCCACGCGCCGGCGAACGCGAGCGGATCGCCCGGCAGCTCGAAGACGCGGCTTTCGATCGCGCCTTCGCCGCGCGCCGGGTCCTCGCATAGCGCGAGTCGATATACGCGCTGCCGATACGGCTTGTCGAGCGAGCCCGCGGCCGCCTGCTCGACGTAGAGCCACGGGCCGTCGGACCGCGCGGCCCAGATTCGCGACATGTGCAAGCGGATGTCGCGAAAGTCGGGGTCCTTCTTCGCCTGCTCCGCGCTCGAGTAGCTGCCCACCATCACGCCGGCGAGCGATTCGAGCGGCTCGACGCCGGTCAGATTCGTTGGGCCGGCTTGCGGAGAGTGGCAGCCTCCGAGGGAGCAGGCGGCGACGGCGATCAGGAGCGAGACGCGCGGCGAGAGCATGCGTCCATCGTAGAGTCGCGCCGTCCCGACGCGCGCTTTCGCTACCATCTGACCCTTTCCAGCAAGCACGCTCCAACTGATCGAGAGTCCGCCATGACGACCTCCGCTGCAGCGACCAGCCCCAAACCGATCGACACTCGCGGCCTCGCCGGCCAGGTCGTCGGGGACACCTCCATCTGCGCCGTCACGCAGACCGAGCTCATCTACCGCGGCTACGAGATCGCCGACCTTGCCGCGAACGCGACGTTCGAGGAGGTCGCGCACCTCCTGCTCGTCGGCCACAAGCCGAGTGCGGCGGAACTCAAGGCGTTCAAGGACGAGGTCAAGTCGATGCGGGGGCTGCCGGCGAGCGTCCGCGACGCGGTCGTGCGCGTTTCCAAGGAGAGCCCGAACGCGCACCCGATGTCGATCCTGCGCACGGGCGTGAGCCTTCTCTCACATCTCGATCCCGACTGCGAGGACAACTCGCCCGCCGCGGAGCTTCGCAAGTCGAAGCGCCTCCTGGCGCAGATCCCGGCGATCATCGGCGCGTGCCAGCGCACCCTTGACGGCAAGGCGCCGCTCGAGCCCGATGCGTCGCTCGACCACGCTGCGAACCTGATGTGGCTCGTGAGCGGATCGAAGCCGAGCGACCTGGCCGCGCGGATCATGGATGTCAGCCTCATCCTCTACGCGGAGCACGACTTCAACGCGAGCACGTTCTCGTGCCGCACGATCGCTTCGACCGAGACCGACATGCACTCCGCCGTCTGCGGCGGCATCGGCGCGCTGAAGGGACCGCTGCACGGCGGCGCGAACGAAGCGGCGATGGACATGCTGAAGGACATCGATCGCGACCTCACTGCGGCCCGCGGGACGATGAACGTCGATCAATGGATGAAGCGGGCCTTCGACGAGAAGCGAAAGCTCATGGGCTTCGGCCACCGCGTCTACAAGAACGGCGATCACCGCGCGGGCATCCTGCGCGGCTGGGGACTGAAGCTCGCGGAGCAGAAGGGCCCCGACGCGAAGAAGTGGTTCGACCTCGGCGACAAGGTGCAGGCCATCATGCTGCGCGACAAGAACATCCACCCGAACGTGGACTTCCCGTGCGGCATGACCTACTTCATCATGGGGATCCCGGTGCCGCAGTACACGCCGATCTTCGTCGCGAGCCGAATCACTGGCTGGTGCGCCCACATCATGGAGCAGCACCAGAACAACCGGATCATCCGTCCGCTCGCCGAGTACAAGGGGCCGGCGCTGCGCAAGTGGAATGGCTGATCGGCAGGTCGCGTCGGTCGCGCGGAGAACCTCACGCGGTCCAGTCGCCCGCGTAGGCGATCGAATACGGCGCGCCGTCGCGGGCTGCGAGTCCGTGCAGCCGCTTCGCTATCTGACGCATGTGCAGCGCGTCGTGCGCGGCCCATGACGCGAGCAGCATGCCCGCGCTCAGCGGACCGAACTTCGGGTGAACGTATGCCGCGGTCCAATCGGGCGATCGCAGCGACCGAAGCCACTCGACGCTCGCCGCCCGTTCGCGCACGAACTCGTCGAGCGTGGACGCGAGATCGCGCTGCGCGTATCCGCGCTTCTCCGCGACTTGGTCGAGTTGGAGCGTCGGCCACGCGCGGGTCGGATCCTCGAGGGTCGACTTGATCCGCACGCGGAAGTCCTCGCGCTCCTCGTCGAGCAAGTGGCAACAGATCTCGAGGATCGACCAGTGCTCCGGTGCGGGCTTCCAGCGGGCGTCGTCCGTGGTGGCGATCGACGCGACCGCGCGCAGCGTCGTCGCTCCGTTGGCGAGGCGGCCGATGATCCGTGAAGCGTCCATGGGTTCCTCCGTGCGCGATCGTACGAAAGCGGACGACCGTTGCCGCGAACTGCGCGCGGCAACGGTCGTCGTGACGTGAGTCCCCCGCGCGGTCCAAGGCCCGGGCGAGGGCGGGAGGAGAGAGCGATTGGTTGCTTAGGGCGTGAGCGCCTTCTGCAAGTTGATGCGGCCGGAACCGAGCTTGCCGGCGTACGACGGATTCGCGGCGCTGATCGAGTCGACGTTCAGGCGCACGGTGTCCCACACTTGCGTGCGGGTCCACGTCGGATGCTTGCTCCACACCGCGGCCGCAACGCTGGCCGTCAGCGGCGTCGCCATCGACGTGCCGCTCAGCGCCGCGATGTAGTCGTTCGCCGCGTCGGCGTGGTTGTGATAGGAGGAGTAGATCGAGACGCCCGGCGCGGAGATGTCGACCCACGTGCCATAGCTCGAGAAGCTCGCCTTCTTGTCGCTTTGGTCAAGCGCCGCGACCGAGTACACGTCGCTTCGCGAGCACATGTAGTCGGCGGTCTGGTTGTTGCTGTTGCCCGCCGCCTTGAACACGAGGCCACCCGACGCGATGAAGTAGTCGAGCGCCGCGCCGAGGCCGCCGGTGTTCGACGCGCCCCACGAGCAGCTCGCCACGCGGGCGCCCTTGTTCGCCGCGTAATAGAACGCGCTCGCTGCCGAGTCCATGCGCACGAAGCCGACCTCTTGGCCTTGGTACTTCGCCGAGTGGCCGATGCGCAGGCACATCACCTTCACGCCGTCGCCGGTCGCCGTGTTCGAGCCCGAGCCGAATCCGCCGGCGGGGCTGCACGTCGCGTAGCCGTTGTTGTTCATCGCGCCGACGTTGCCCGCGCAGTGCGTGCCGTGGCCGTTGAAGTCGCGCGGATCGTTGTCGGCGCCGTTGCAGTCCTCGCCCGGCCAGCATGTCGTCACCGGCGCGGTCACGAAGTCGTAGCCCACCCAGTCGTCGACGTAGCCGTTGCCGTCGTCGTCGACGCCGGCGACGCCGTTCTTTTCCGCGGTGTTGATCCAGATGTTGCCGTCGGTCGCGGTCGGGTTGGTGCTCGACGCGTTCACGCCGCCGAGATCCTTGTGGTAGTAGCGCACGCCGGTGTCCATCACGGCGACCGTGATCGACGGGTTGCCGTTCTCGATGTCCCAACCCTCGGGCGCGTCGATGTCCTTGTCGCTCGCCTGGTTCAGGTGCCACTGTGACGCGTAGTTGCCGTCGTTCGGCGTCGCGTAGACCGGATGCACACCGATCGGCTGCACGTCGGTCACGAACGGGTTCTGCTCGAACTCGAGCATGGCGTCGCCGAGCGACACCGCGGACGTGTCGACCGTCACGACGAACCAGCCCGTCATGTTCGGCAGGCCGCGCACGGCGTCGCGGAAGAGATCCGCACCGGGATAGAGCGGGCGGAACGCAGTCACCGCAGCGAACTCGGCGCTGTCGTCGATCGGCGCGAATCCGGTGATTCCGTCGGCGCCGGTCGCCATCGTTCGCACCACGAGCGCGGCGTCCGGCGAGAAGTTCACGACGAACTCGTCGGGGACGATCATCGGCGTCGGCTCGATCTGCACTCCGTCGACCGCGGCAGGAACGAGCCGCGCGAGCGACGGGTCGAGTTGCGCTTGCCGCTTGATGGCGGCGACGCGTACCTCGCCGGACTGCGTTGCGGCTGCTCCGACGAGCGCCGCGAGGCTGATGGGTGCGAGCACCAAGACGGACAGGGACGGTCTCAGCATGTGGGTTCCTCCGACAAAGGCGAACGCCGGCGCGGGAAGCGAACGGCCAGCGCGACAACGAGCGACTACGTCGCGTGCGAAACGATCGCAGCGCGGCGCGGCCCGGTGACCGACGGTACTGGAGACGCGAGGACGGACCGATCGCGCGGACGGCTCTCTGGATCCGCGCTTCCGACGAGGGAAGCGCCGGCGACTGAGGAGCGTGGCCGAGGCAACGGGCCTCCGGTCCGATCCGGTCAGACGCTTCTGGTGACTCGCCCCACGCAGGAGAGCCGGGCCAGAGCGTCTGCCTCGAACACAGAGACTAACGCGCGGATTCGATCAAGAGAAGCGAAGTCCGCGAATTGACTCGTGGCGGCGCGCCGCGCGCGACGGACCGCGATCGACGATCCCGTACGATCTCGATCATGACCAACGTGAAATCCATCGCGGTCGTCGGCGCGGGCACCATGGGTGCGGGCATCGCGCTGACCGCTGCGCAATCGGGCATCAGTGCATTCCAAATCGATGTCGTTCCAGCTGCTCTCGATAAGGCAAGGGCCTACCACCAGAAGACGCTGGCCCGCGCCGTCGAGAAGCAGAAGCTCACCCAAGCCGACGCGGACGCGGCCCTGAAGCGCGTCACCTACGTCGGCGACATGAAGGACGCGGCGGCGGCCGATTGGGTCGTCGAGGCCGCCACCGAGAACGTCGAGCTGAAGAAGAAGCTCTTCCTCGCGATGCAGGCTGCGTTCCGCAAGGACGTGGTGCTTGCGACGAACACGTCGAGCATCTCCATCACCGACATTGCGAGCGTCGTCGGCGCCGACGCGCCGCGCGTCATCGGCATGCACTTCTTCAATCCGGTGCCGGTGATGAAGCTCGTTGAAGTGATCAAGGGCATCGCCACCACCGAGGAGACGACGCAGCGCACCATCGAGCTCGCCAAGGCGCTCGGCAAGACGCCCGTGCCGGCGAACGACCGCGCCGGCTTCGTGTCGAACCGCGTGCTGATGCCGCTCATCAACGAGGCGTTCTACGCGTGGATGGACGGCGTCGCGAAGCCCGAGGACATCGATCAGATCATGCTCCTCGGCTGCAACTTCCCGATGGGTCCCTTGCGTCTCGCCGACTTCATCGGCCTCGACGTCTGCCACGACATCATGATGGTGCTGCATCGCGAACTCGGGAATCCGAAGTTCTTCCCGTGTCCCTTGCTGCGGCAGCTCGTGCAAGCCGGACGCCTCGGCGACAAGAGCGGACGCGGCGTCTACGACTACGCGAAGAAGTAGCCGAGCGCGGTACGTCGGCCCACCTGCAGGTCACACGAGCCGTCCGAAGCGCCGGTTGGTCTCGGGGAAGTCCACGCCCATCGCGAACCAGTGCGCCAGCCCGACGACGAACGCGGTCGCGATCGCGGCTGCGCCGGGCGCGTGCGCGCCGGTGGCTTCGGCGCTGGGCACGCAGGTGACCGCGATGCCCGCGACGGCGCTGGCGATCGCGCACCACTGGTACACGCGCAGCCCGGCGTAGATTTGCGTCTGCGGTTCGCCCCGCAGGGATTCCTCGACGAATCGCGAGCATCCGGCGAGGTAGAGGTACGCGCCGGTCACCATCGTCAGCGGAGCGCCGACGCTCCACAGCCGCGCGAGGAGGGCGCCGATCACGAGGTTGCCGACGATCGAATAGAGCGGCGTCGCATGCACCTCGACGCCGACGAGCTTGGCGATGGTGACGACGCGAGAGCGCGGATGTCGGTACGTGATGCCACAGCCTGGGTCGATCGGTCGACCGTGGCAGCATCCTTGGATGAGGCACCGGAGTCGACCGATCGCCTGGACGAACGGCGCCGCGACCGCGAGCGCCGCGGCGAGGCGCGCGACGTCGAGCGCGCTCGGCGCGACGACGGCGAGCGCGATCAGCGCGACGCCGACGCCGAGCACGCTGCCGAAGTAGCCGAATGGCCGCAGCAGCGTCCGCGAGCCGACCCAGTACTGGCCCCACAACGCCGCGCCCGCGAGCGACACGAACGACACGCCGCCGAGGATCAGCGTTTCCCGCGCGTCGAGCAGGCAGCCGGCGATCACCAGTCCGGCGAACGCGGCGAGTCCGGCCCACGCGCCGTGGCTGATGACGCGCACCGGTCCGATGCGCCATTCGCGCCACGAGTTGGCGATGTGCTCCGCTCCGGCGCGTGCCGCGCGCCAGAGGTGCTCGCGGCGCACGGCCACGACCGCGAGCGTCGCACCGGCGACGACGTCGATCGTTGCGTGCATGCCGGTGGTGATGCACGACGCCGCGACGGCGATCGCCCACGCCGTGCCGCCAACGGCAGAGCCGCGGCCGCGCTGTCGGAAGAGGATTGCGGCCATGAACGCCCAGAACGCGTGAAACGACGGGAACGCGGCCCGCGCGCCGACGCCGTCTGAGCGTTCCAGTTCGAGCAGCCACGCGAACGGCGACGCCGCGTCGTACGGGCGCGGCGTCGCGACGATCGGCACGACGAGGAAACACAGGAAGCCGACGGCGATGCCGAACCACGCGTCGAGGCACCAGCGTCGCAGTGACGCCGCCGAACGCGCGAACCATGGCGCGAGGACGACCCCCGGATACGCGCTCGAATACAGGACCGCCGTGATCGGCCACACGGGCCACTGCGATTCGCGACCCGCCATCACGTCGTGCGCGTCATGCACCGGCAGGTGCCCGAGCAACTCGTAGCCGACGCACCACGGAAGGAAGAGTGCGAGCCACACGCCCACGACGTCTCTCGACGACGGCCGTCCGCTTCCGTCGCGCGGTAGCGCGATGAGCGGCCGAAACGGCGCGGGTCCGAAGCGGCGGCGGAGATCGTCGCGCTCGAACCCGAGCACGAGCGCGGCGCAACCGAGCGCCGCTGCGGGCGTCACGATCCAGAAGCCGGCGGGGCTGCCGTACGCGATCGACGCGCCGGCGCAGGCGACGACGAAGCCGATGTAGATCGGATGCGCGAGGATCGCGTACGGGCCGACGCGCACAAGCCTCCGAGGCGGATAGGCGTTCATCGGAAGCCCGTCGCCGTGTCGCCAGAGCGCGAGCATCGAGACCAGCGTGAGTCCGACGCCAATGGTCGCGAGGGCCACACCAAGCGGCGCCGACGCGGGTAGCGGGAGTTGGACGAGTTCGTCGAGACGTCGCGCCCAGGCGGCGAGCGCGATCGGCAGCGCGACGACGAACACGATCGCGTAGAGCGCACGCCCGATCACCCGCGGTCTCCGTCGTCGCCACGCGCGAAGCGCACGACTTCGTGGAGCGCGAAGCCGTCCGCCGAGGCCGAGGTCGCATCCTCGATCAGCGACGCCCGCGCGAGCCACTTCGTCTCGTGCGCCGCGAGGATGGACGCCGGCGCGCTTCGCAGCAGCTTCGGCACCGCCGCCAGCGCGCCGCCGGCAAGCGGCGCGTCGCGCAGCGTGCGCTGCTCGGCGAGGCGAAGCTGACCGCCCGACCAGCGGATCGCGTCGCCATGGATCTCCGAGCCGCTCCGCTCAGCGCCGTCGACGAGGACAAGCCGCAGCGGCCGCGGCCCCTTCCACTCGATCCACACCACGCTTCGCTCGCGCGTCGCGAAGCGACCCCATCGCAGCTCGTCGATCGGGAGGCGCCACGGCTCGATCGTGAGTTCGATTTCCTCGACGTAGCCCGAGCCGACAAGCGTCCGGTCGCCGACGACCAGCGTCGCAGACGCGCGCGGCGCCCAGCACTCCCAGCGCACCGCGCGATCGCCGCGCGCGAAGAGCGTGCGGTCCGTGCCGGCGGCAGCCTCGCTCCACGCCCCGCGCAGTCCCAGCCGCGGGGAGTTCCAGGTCACCGACGATCCCGAACGTATCGGCGGGGGGCTCGATCCGAGGGCCGACGTGCCGGTCCGCACGCCGTCCGCGTCGATATCCACCGACGCGAATCCAAGACGCAGCGGACCCCAGCGCAACCTGGCCCAGTACCCGATCGCCACGCTGCCCGCCGCGTCGACGACGTCGACGTACCGTTTGAGGAGATGGAACCCCATGGAAGTCGGTGGCGAAGGCGCCGTGGGCGGCTGGGTCGCGACCGACCGCATCATCGCACGGCCCGATAGTGCGGAAGAGCGGATCGGACAAGCATTCATCGCCGACTACGATGCCGGATCGACTCACGCACCGAGCGACGCACCATGAGCGCATCACCGAGCAACAAGAACACGGCCTCCCCCTCCACGCAGCACCCGTCGAAAGCCGTTCCGCCGCCGATCGGCACCGGCATCGACCCTGAGACGGTGACCATCTCGGGATACGTCGTCGACGAGCGGTATGTGCCGTCAAGCGTGCCGACGACCGATCCGAAGGACGGGACGAAGCCGCATCCGCGCATCGGCGAGCCGGGACAGTTCCCGTACACCCGCGGCGTGCACAAGACGATGTACCGCGAGCGACTCTGGACCATGCGCCAGTTCGCGGGCTTCGGCTCGGCCGACGACACCAACGCGCGATTTAAGTACCTGCTGGCGAACGCGAAGAGCTCGAAGGCCAACACCGGCCTCTCGACGGCGTTCGATCTTCCGACGCTGATGGGCCGCGACTCCGACGATCCGTTGTCGGCGGGCGAGGTCGGCCGCTGCGGCGTGGCGATCTCGACGATCGAGGACATGCATCGCCTCTACGCCGACATCCCGATCGGCGAGGTGACGGTCTCGCAGACGATCAACGGCCCGGCGTGCGTGATCTGGGCGATGTACCTCGCGATGGCCAAGGAGCGCGGCATCTCGTGGGACACCGTCGGAGGAACGCTTCAAAACGACATCCTGAAGGAGTTCCACTCGCAGAACGAGTTCATCTATCCGCCCGAGGCGAGCGTGAAGCTGGTGGTGGACACGATCGAGTTCGCGTCGAAGCACCTGCCGAAGTGGAACTCAGTGTCGATCTCGGGCTATCACATTCGCGAGGCCGGCTCGACCGCGACGCAGGAACTCGCGTTCACGCTGCGCGACGGCATGGAGTACGTCGAAGCCTGCATGAAGCGCGGACTCGACGTCGACATGTTTGCCCCGCGCCTCAGCTTCTTCTTCAACAGCCACAACGAGTTCTTCGAGGAGATCTGCAAGCTCCGCGCGGCCCGACGCATTTGGTCCAACGCGATGCGCGATCGTTACGGCGCGAAGAAGGAGCGCTCGTGGCTCATGCGTACGCACGTGCAGACTGCGGGCTGCTCGCTCACCGAGCAACAGCCGCTCAACAACATCGTGCGCGTCGCGTATCAGGCGCTGGCCGGCGTGCTCGGCGGCTGCCAGAGCCTGCACACCGACTCGATGGACGAGACGCTCGGCCTGCCGACCGAGACCGCGGTGCGCGTCGCGCTGCGTACGCAGCAGATCCTGGCGCACGAGACGGGCGTTCACCGCACGGTCGATCCGCTCGGTGGATCGTGGTTCGTCGAGGCGCTCACCGATCGGATGGAGTCGGACGCGAACGCGATCATTCGCGAGATCGACGACATGGGCGGCGTGGTCGCTGGCATTCATCGCGGCTACTTCCGCCGCGCGATCGCCGAGGCGAGCTACCGCTTCGGTCAGGAGATGGAAGCGGGGGACCGCGTGATCGTCGGCGTGAATGCGTATCCGGAAGGCAACGACGAGAAGCACGTCGAGATCCTCCAGATCCCGCACACCGTCGAGACCGAGCAGTGCGATCGCCTGGCGAAGTTCCGTCGCGAGCGCGACAAGTCGACCGTCGCCCGCAGCCTCGACGCCATCCGCACCGCCGCCCGCAACGGCGAGAACGTCATGCCCGCCTTGGTCGAAGCGGCGCACGGCAAGTGCACGCTCGGCGAGATGGTGCAGGCGATGGCGGACGCCTACGGGCGGTACTCGGGCGGCCCGGAATGGTGACGCGGCGGCTGAACCGCTGCGCGGTTGCAGCCGACCGAGAGAGCAGACAGCAGAGAGCAGAAAGCAGCACGAAGCGTCTTGGTTGATCCCGTCGGGCGGAGCGTCCGTCGTGACACTGAAACCTCTCACAGCGGACGAGGTCGCGGGCCCCGAATGGGCGGCGTGGTACGCGCTTTCGCCACTCGAGCGTTGGGACGCGTCGCAGCGACTTTGGATCGAGTACCTCGCGCTCGGCGGTAGCCTCGATCCCGAGGTCGACACACAGAGTCCGTTCTGGAGCGCCGAGGATCTTCGAGGGTTTGCGCGGACTCGTGCAGTCGCGCCGCGTGCGGATGAAGTAGCGGTTTCACCCTCGAGTGGCGTTCCGAATTCGGACCCATGATCGTCCTGCCCTCAGTCCAGATCGTGCTCGACACGTTGCTCCGCCATCGCGCGCAGGCGCTCCTCATGGGGGGTCAAGCGTGCGTTGTCTACGGGGCGAGCGAATTCACGCGCGACGTCGACATTGCCGTATTGGCGAACGCCGCCAATCTTGAATCGCTTTCGGCGGCGATGCGTGAGTTGCAAGCCGAAGTCATCGCCGTGCCGCCCTTCGAGGTGAAGTTGCTGGAGGCTGGACACGCCGTCCACTTCCGCTGTCATGGACCATCGGTCGACGGACTGCGAGTCGACGTGATGAGTCGCATGCGCGGAGTGGACGCGTTTCCCCGGCTCTGGGAACGCCGGGTGGTACTCGCGAGCGGCGTCGCTGTTCTCAGCCTGCCCGATCTGGTCGCGGCGAAGAAGACGCAGCTCGACAAGGACTGGCCGATGCTTCGGCGCTTGGTCGAGGCCGACTACTTCGCGAAGAGCATCACCCCGACTCACGCCGACATTCGTTTCTGGCTGCGTGAATGCCGCACGCCGGCCCTTGTGCGTGAACTCGTTGCACGCCATGCTGCGGAGGCGAAGGCTGAGCCGCGACCCGCGGTGCAGCGTGCCCTTCAAGGCGGCGACGAGGCGGCGATCGCCGGCGCCCTTCGCGAGGAAGAGGACGCTGAGCGCGCTGCCGATGCGACCTACTGGGCGCCACTGAAGCGAGAGCTCGAAGAGCTTCGCCACCGCGTGAGGAACCCGGAGAGGTGATGCGGCGACCCGTCCCGCATGCTCTCCGATGCTTGGCATCCGACCTGGCTCGATCGTTGCCACTATCGGCGGGTCGAAGTTCGCCGACGCGCGCGGATAGCCGCGCCGCTTGGCGAGCACGCGCGTCATGCCGATGCGAAAATCGACCGACCAGTGCGTGTGGCCGCGGACCCAGAGCAGAGCGTCGCTCCCAGCGACCATTGCCTCGAGATCGGTGACGAACGCGGGGCTCAGGGCGTCGGCCGTTCGTGTCGGCTGCAACGACCGGCGAATCGCCGCGTGGCGCGTCGAGACGACCGCGCGCTGCGGCCGGATCCACCGCGTCGGTTCGCCTGGCGCGTCGCACGTCTCGATGCAACGGTCGTCGGACATCAAGCGCTGGCGGCGATCATCGACTCCCACGCGGCGACCCTCGTCGCCGCGCGGGCCCGGCGCCATGTCGCTCGCGAACGTACCAGCGAGGCGAAGCTGCGTCGCGCGCTGGCGAACGGCAGGAAAAACGTTCACCATGGGCCGACGTGGCGAGCACGAATGGACGAGGCCGAGTTCAGAGGGCGGTTCGGATCGGTGCGTGGTTCGCCGGCGGCGCCGCGATGTCGCTCGCGCTGGCGTCGATTCGCGCGCTGGCGAACGACAGTCCGGTGCCGTACATCGGGCCGCTCGACCTCGGGTCGGATCTCGCATGGCTCGGTGCACGCATGCCCGCGCAGATCGAAGACGCGCTCCGACGCCCCGACGGCGAGTTCTCGTGGCGCTCGGACGGATTGCGTCGCGTGCTCGTGCGTTTCGCCGACACCACGATCGAGTACACGTTCTGGCGCTACGGCGCGGACGGCAAACCGGAGAAGACGCTGCCCGCGACGGGTCATGCGTCGCGCGTGCGGCGCGGCTGGCCGATGGCGTGTCTTGAAGGAAGTCGCTGGTCGGCGGGACTCGCGCCGGTGATCGTCGACGAGTCCTTGTTCGTCATCGATGCGCCGACGCGAAGCTACGAGTTTCCGTATCGAGTGCTGCCGCTCGGTCTGGTCGTGGATGCGGCGTTCTGGGGCGCGTTCATGTTCTTGCTCGCGCACGTGCCGCCGCTCGCGGAACGGCTGCTACGCCGAAAGCGCGGCTTGTGTCCGTCGTGCGCGTATCCGTTGGGCGGGTTGTCGCGCTGCCCGGAATGCGGACGCGACAGGCCCTGAAATGCAAGCCCCCGGCGACCGCATAGGTTGCCGGGGGCTTGTTCTACTGTGGGCCGCACGCGATGTCGTGCGGTCCCCGTCGGGTGCACGGGGTCGGTCGTTTGCGTCACGGAGTTCCGTGATGCGAACAGGCCGCGGACCCCGCTAGCAACGCGGTCGTGAAGACGATGCGCGTCGCTGGGTGTCCGTCACCGCTGCGGGCCCTGCTGATAAGAGTCACGCTGCGACACTGGATCACCTCCTTCGGAAAGCGCTCTTCCCAGCCGACACGGGCGCGTCACCCGTCGCCAGGCTCTTTCCCTCTGCGGCGTCCCGCAGAGCACATCGCCCGCTTGCTTCGCGAGGCGATTCGCGGACCGAAGGTCGTTGAATCGGTCGTGTTGCGAGCGGTCGTCGAGGCGTCGCCGAGGCCGTGTCGTCGCGACAATTTGACGACCGTACGTCGTTGATTCCTCGATGCCGTGAGTATCGCAGGCAGTTGGTGAAAGGCAAGCTTGCACGCGCGCAAAAGCGATCGTCGGCCTGTTCCGCATCGTCGTGCAGGCGGCGCGAGCGCTATACGCTGCACGTTCCTCCGCAAGGAGCAGTAAGGAGGCTTGTTCAGCCATGGCACTCAAGGTGGGCATCGTTCGCGAGTCATTCCCGGGCGAGCGCCGCGTCGCGCTTACGCCCGTCACGGTGAAGCCGTTGGTCAAGGGCGGGATTGAGGTGCTGGTCGAAGCCGGAGCGGGCGTGCCCGCGGGCTTCCCGGACGCCGAGTACCAGAAGGCGGGGGCGACGATCGTCGCCGGCCGCGCCGACGTGTTCGCGGGAGCGGACGTCGTCGCGCAGGTGCGAACGCTCGGATCGAATCCGGTCGCCGGTCGCTCCGACCTCGCGCTGATGCACGCTGATCAGGTGCTCATCGGGTTCTCCGAGCCGCTGTCGGCGTCGGCCGAAACCATGGCCGAACTCGCGAAGACCGGCGTGTCGACGTTTGCGATGGAGTTGATGCCCCGCATCACCCGCGCCCAGACGATGGACGCGCTGTCGTCGCAGGCGACGATCGCCGGCTACGCCGCGGTCCTTCTGGCGGGCCGAGAGCTGCCGAAGATGTTCCCGCTGCTCATGACAGCCGCGGGGACGGTGCCCGCGGCGAAGGTGTTCGTGATCGGCGCCGGCGTTGCGGGCTTGCAGGCGATCGCCACGGCGAAGCGCCTCGGCGCGGTCGTCTCGGCGTACGACGTGCGGGCCGCGGTGAAGGATCAGGTGATCTCGGTCGGCGGCCGATTCGTCGAGATGGCGATCGACGCATCGAAGGCCGAAGGCAAGGGCGGATACGCGGCGGCGATGGACGCCGACTTCTATCGCCGTCAGCGCGAATTGCTGACCGAGTACGTGGCGACCCACGACGTCGTGATCACGACCGCTGCCGTGCCCGGCGCGAAGTCGCCGCTCCTCGTCACCGAGGACATGGTGAAGAAGATGCAGCTTTGCTCGGTGATCGTCGATCTCGCGGCCGAGCGCGGCGGCAACTGCGAGCTCACCAAGGCCGACACGAAGGTCGAGGCGCACGGCGTCACGATCCTCGGGCCGACGAATCTCGCCGCGACGCTGCCGCACGACGCGAGCCTGATGTACTCCCGCAACGTGCTCGCGTTCCTGCAGCATCTGGTTCAGGATGGGCGCATCGACGTCGACCGCAAGGACGAGATCGTCGAAGCGACGCTGCTGACCCGCAGCGGTGAAGTGGCAGCTGCGCCGGTGCGCAAGCGGCTTGGCTTGCCCGAAGCAGTGGCTGCGTGACGGACCACGTTGCAGTCGGAATCCTGAAGCTCCCAAGGAGAATCCGCCCCGACCTGGCGGATCCTCCTTGCGCGGCGATCGGCTCAGAACCGACGCGAGAATCGACGTGAGCGAGGCGCGGGCAAATCACGAGACAACGAATACGTTTGAACATCGCACCCGATCGGCCGGTCGGACAAACGGGTGTGGCCATGGAACGCCACCAATTGAGCGTCCACTCAACCGCTCTGCGCGATCACGCCAGAGCGTGGGTCGATCAAGGCAACGTAGCGAGCGTCCCCAGTTTGCCGCGATCCCTCGTTTGCGGGTCGTCCCGAGTGTCTGTCCGGAATACCGTCCTTTCGGTCCAGACGATTCTCGCTGGTTGCCTCTTGGTATTGCACCACCGAGTGGATCCGGCATGCGGGTTAGATGGCCGCCGCTGATAGACCGTTTTCGTAGATCGGGGCGGTGCCAATCGCGCGACGGACCGGCGTCGAGAGAAGGAGATTCGACATGCGCGAGAGACCATGGGTCTGCGTGAATACCGCGGCTGCCGCGTCGATGCTCGCGATGGCCTCGTTGAGCTTCGCCGACACCAGCAACTGCACTGCCGCTTGGGGAGGCGTTGGATGTGACGACGCTGCTTGCCAAGCGACGGTGTGCGGTGTGGACAGCTTCTGCTGCGCGGTGGCGTGGGATTCGTTCTGCGCCGGCGAAGCGGTTAGCCTCTGCGGCGCGATCTGCGGCGGCAGTTGCTGCGCCGCGTGGGGCGGACTCGGCTGCAACAACGCGGCCTGCGAGGCTGCAGTCTGCGCTGTCGACAGCTACTGCTGCGCGGTGGCGTGGGATGCAATCTGCGCCAGCGAAGCGGGGTGCTTCTGCCCTTGGTACTGCGCCTGCGGCGGCTGTCCACCCTTTTCCCCCGACCTCAACGACGACGGCGCAGTGAACGGCGCGGACCTCGGCATCATGCTTGGCAATTGGGGCTTCGCCGGCTTCACCGACATCGACGGCGACGGCACGACAGACGAAGCGGACCTCGACATCCTCCTCGGCTCGTGGACCTTCAACTGACGCGCTCGCCTCGCGGGATCGGCTGGTCGGGCTTCGCGAAGCGGCGAACCTATTTCGCGAGGGCGCTCGGTGTGCCCATGACTTCTGAGACAAAGGAATTCAAGAGTGCGCAAGAGACCATGGGTCTGCGTGAATACCGCGGCTGCCGCGTCGATGCTCGCGATGGCCTCGTTGAGCTTCGCCGACACCAGCAACTGCACTGCCGCTTGGGGAGGCGTTGGATGTGACGACGCTGCTTGCCAAGCGACGGTGTGCGGTGTGGACAGCTTCTGCTGCGCGGTGGCGTGGGATTCGTTCTGCGCTGGCGAAGCGGTCAGCCTCTGCGGCGCCATCGGCGACTCCGACCGCACGCAACCCAACGACAGCCGCAACGGCAGCATCTGCTGCTTCGCGTGGGGCGGCGTGGGCTGCGATTCCCCGGCGTGCGAGGCTGCGGTCTGCGCTGTCGATAGCTACTGCTGCACGATCGAGTGGGATGCGATCTGCGCCAGCGAAGCGAATACGTTGTGCCCTGGCCTGTGCTGGGGGCCCCCACCCACCTGCACTGGCGGCGATTGCTGCACGGCCAACGGTGGCCTCGGTTGCGACGACTTCGATTGCTGCGCCGGGGTTTGCATGTTCGACTTCCTCTGTTGCTCGGTCGAATGGGACCAGTCGTGCGCAGACGTCGCGCACGACTTTTGCCCCGCCTTGTGCGGCGTCGGCGATTGCTGCGTCGTCCATGACGGAACTGGTTGCAACAACGCGGAGTGCGAGGCGGCGGTCTGCGCCGTCGACGAATTCTGCTGCACCGTGCAATGGGACGATGGCTGTGTGAAGTTGACCCCCGCGTTGTGCCCGCAACTCAACTGCGGCCGCTACCAGTGCGGCGGTCCCGGTTCGGGCGAATGCTGCTCGCCCCACGCGGGCGTCGGCTGCGACGACGTCGATTGCTGCACCACCGTTTGCGACATCGACGCGTTCTGCTGTGAGGTCGAGTGGAGCAGCGGCTGTGCGGCTTTGGCGATCACCCTCTGCGGCACGTTCTGCCAGCCGTTCCCCCCCGATCTCAACAACGACGGCGCCGTGGACGGCGCGGATCTGGGCATCTTGCTCGGCGGCTGGGGCTTCCCCGGTTCCACCGACCTCGACGGCGACGGCACCACCAACGGCGTGGACCTCGAGATCCTCCTAAGCTCGTGGACGCTCTGAGCCTCAGTGCCCGTGAGCGTTGTCTTGCCGTGGCACCTTTCGTCGCGTGCGTGACCGTCTCCCGTTGCACTGCGAACGCGCGCGCGTTCGCGATATCCATCACTTGAAGCTTGCGATCGTTCGCGCGGGCTCGGTAGCCTCCCGTTATCCGGGAGGAACCTCAATGCGCTCGAGTGGCTTGCCTATCGCGAGGATTGCGATCACGCTCATCTGTTGCGCCGCGACCGCGGCGTCTCCTCAGTCTCGAGTCGCTGCTCATGTGACGGCGCAGAACGTGACGACCGTGGTGCCACCGGCGCATGACATTGCCGCGTGGACGGCCACGATCGCTGTGGAAGGGATGCCGCAGGAGTCCCGACCGCGAACGGCCGCGCCCGACGCACCGGCGCTCCTCGAGTTCGAACTCGACGTCGGGCTGGGCCGTGCACTCCCGGCGGTGATCGATCGTGTTGTCGTAAAACCGACGCTCGGAGGCGGTCGCGGCGGCGTGGCGTGGTGGGGTCGCATCCCCGACGGCTCGCAGAGCTCGTTCGTGCTGGCGAGCGTGGACGGTGCTGTCGCGGGCGCGCTGTGGCACTCCGAACTTGGCAACTTCAACGTCGTGCCAATTCCCGAGCTCGACGCGCAAGGCCGTCGCATGAGCAAGATCGTCCACCTCGGCACGGAGCCGGGGCTGACGTGCGGAGCGGACGAGTGCGCCCGCATCGAACCGAGGACGACCCGCGTCGCAGCCGAAGCTGATCGGACGCCGCGGGCGCCTGTGTCAGGCGTGGAGCCAATGATCGCGCGGGGCGCGGCGGCCGACGAGGGCGGCGTCTCTGCGGCGCGCGATGCAGGCAAGCCCTGCGACTGCGGCGACGACGGCTCGCGCGTGGACATCGTGATCGTCTACACGCCACAAGCTGCGGCGCAGGTGGGCGGTGGCGCGGCGGCCGAGGCGGTCGCGCTCGCGAGCGTCGAGTCGATGAACCTCGCGATGGCGAGTAGCGCGGTACTTGAGGTCGAGCTGAATCTCGTCGCTGTCGGCGCCACGAGCTACGCCGAGACGCTCCAGGGCGTCAGTGCGGCGGAGCTGTTCGCGATGCAGCGGCGCGACGACGGCATCCTGGACGACGTCCACGTGCTGCGCGAGCAGTACGGCGCAGACATCGTCGCGATGCTGCACAGTGACAACACGACCACCTACGCGGGGCTTGCGTTCGTGAACGTCGGCGCCGCTGAGTTTGGGTTCGCCGATCTGATCATCGGCAGCGCCGTGGGTGGCCTCGTGTTTGCCCACGAGATCGGTCACAACTTCGGCTTGTCGCACGATCGAGCGAACGGATTTGCGACCTACTGCCACTACGCCTTCGGCAATCGTTTCACCGCTGGAGGGGCGCTGCGACGCACGATCATGGCGTACCCGCCCGGACAACTGGTTCCGTACTACTCGAACCCCGATGTGGAGTACCTCGGCGTGCCGACCGGCGTGGCGCTCGGCGCCGGCCTCCCGTGCCACAACGCGCTCGCGATGCAACGTTCGCGCGTCGCGCTCGCGAACAACATCGTGGACGGCGGAACGCCGCCCGACTGCAACGGCAACGGAATTCCCGATTGTGACGATCTCGTGTCGGGATTCAGCGAGGATCTCAATGCCAATGGGGTGCCCGATGAATGCGAGACGCGGCTCTACGTGAACGCGGCCGCGCCACCCGGAGGTGACGGGCGATCCTGGGGAACGGCGTTCCGTCGCTTGAGCGACGCGATCGGCGAACCGGTGTTCCGATGCGGTGAAGTCATCGAAGTGTGGGTCGCCGCCGGCGTCTACACGCCGACGCGCGATGGCGCCGACGCGGGGCGCCAGGACGCGTTCTGGATCGCGCCGCACATGCGCTTGCTGGGCGGATTCGCCGGAAACGAGACGAGCGCCGTGCAACGCGATCCCGCGACGAACCTCACCGTCCTGACGGGCGACAGATTGGGAAACGATGGTCCCAACTTCGCCAATCGCACCGACAACTGCTATCGCGTCGTCGCTGCGACGTCCGGCACCAACGCGAGTGCGCTCATCGACGGCTTCACGATTCGCGGTGGTCACGCCGACAGCGGCCTGAACGGCGGCAATGACTTCGGCAGCGGCGTCAAGGGATGGGCGGGCATGGGGCGCATCCACAACTGCGTCCTGACCGACAACTTCGCGCACTGGGGCGGCGCGATCGCGATCGGCAACGCGGAGGTCGATCTCGTCAACTGCCTGATCACCGGCAATCGTTCCGATCCTCCGGGCTCGGCCAACGGCTACGGAGCGGGTCTCGTCGTCCACAACGAGTTTGTGGCTGACGTCGTGAACTGCACCATCGTCGGCAATCAGGCCATCGGTCCCTCGAGCATGGGCGGCGGCATCTATGTGACCTCGGGCTCGACGCTGGCACTTCGCAACTCCATCGTGTGGGGCAACACGGCGACGCTGGGCTCGCAGATCGCGCTGAGGTTCGAGAATGCGGCGTCCTCCGGCGAGCGGCCGTCGGAAGTGAGCGTCGGCACGAGCGCGGTCATGAACGGCCAGGCTGGAGTCGATACGCAATCGGGTCAGCACGTTCTCGCGTGGCTCGACGGGAACCTGACGAGCAATCCGCAGTTCGTCAGCCAGGCTGGAGGCAACTTCCGGCTGTCACCTGGCTCTCCGTGCATCGACGCGGGCGACGATCGCGCGGTGCCGGTCGGCTTGGCAGTCGATCTCGATCAGAGCTTGCGATTCGTCGACGGCGATGACGATGGTGTCGTTACGGTCGATCTTGGTGCATACGAGAGGCAGCTTGAGAATTGTCTCCCGCCTGATTTCGATTGCGATGGAATAGTGGGGTCGACTGATGTCGGCCAACTGCTCGGCAGTTGGGGATCGTGCGCACGCTGCGCGGAGGACCTCGATGGCGACGGTGACGTCGGAGCCGCGGACCTCGCGATCCTGCTCGGAAGTTGGGGCTGACGAAGGCACGGCGACAAGCCCCGCGAGCGAGGTCGCTTGGATGAAGGAACACGTTCGCCAAGCTACGTCACGGCGCGCCGAGACCCGCGGCGTTCACGGCATCGAGCAACGACTGGAAGGCTGCGCCAGCACCGGCGTCAGGCCCGCGAAAGGTGGCTCCCGCGAGTTGACCGGCCACCGGCACGTGCCGCGCGAACGGCTTCATCTCGACTTCCAACCAAAGCACAGCGTCTTGCCCGATCCCTTGAGCGGCCAGGCTCTTGTTCCTCGCGATCGGGGTCTCGTCGTGCGCGAAACGGTACTCGTACGTCACCCCCATGATCCCTTGGTGGTCATGCTGCATCGGCAAGCGCAGATCGGCCACGAGTCGATCGAGGTGGACGCCGGCCGGAATCGTGAGATCCACCCGCAACGGCTGCGTGATGCCGAAGAGTTCCGAGGTGACGTAGATGGTCGTGCCGGAATCGTCCTGCGTCAGGGGCACTCTGGCCTTCGCGACGGGGCGGTTCGATTCGCCTTCCGCGACGGCGTCTCGGCGTGCAAGGTCGAGCAGCTCGGTGAGTCCCGGATAGAGATCGGGACTGAGACTCGCGCGTAGCCGGGGCGCGAGCAACGCCGGCAGCGGCTCGGCATCGAGGCATCCGATGAGCAGGAAGCTGCGCGCCTCTTCGACCGCGCGGTAGAGCGCCGCCTCCCATTCGATCGCGACCCACTTGCCCTTCGCCGCGGCCTGCGACCAGAGGAGAAGGCAGTAGGTGCAGTCCGACAACGCCTTCTCCATGAACCGGAGGAAGACGTCGCCCTGCCGCAGTTGCTCGCGATCGAGCGCGACGACGAGACCGTGTTTCCGCAGTTCGTCTGCGACCCTGCGCGCGGTCTGCGTGTCGGCGCCACCGTGGGAGATGAAGACACTTGTCGGCATGATGATGCACCTTGCGAGTCAGGTTGCGCCGTAGATCGCATACGCCGCCCACACCAGCGGATCGCGGAGTTCGGGACCGAGTTCGCCGTGCGCACATCGTCGTTGCGTCGCCGCCAGCGCGACCGCCGGCCGCGCCCCGGCCACGATGTGTCGGTAGATCTCCTCTTGCAAACGAGCCGCAGGCGCGTCGGCGATCGGCCAGAGGCTGGCGACGACCGATCGCGCCCCGGCGATGAGGAACGCCGGCACCAGACCGCCGAGCGCCGAACTGCCTGACTCGCGCGTTTGACCGGTCGCACACCCGGCGAGGTTCACGAAGCACCCGGGCTTCAGCTCCATCTCGGCGACGATTCCGGTCTCGGACAGATCTCCGCTGTCGCCGCGCACCAAGTCAGGCGCGAGCATGAGTCGCGCCGTGCCATCGGGCGGCTCGGCGACCGCGTGACACGCGACATGAATCACGTCGTTGGACACGGCGGCCGCTGCGAACGTTTGGACGGTCGCTTTGGCGCCCGAGGCCAGCGCGACTGAACGACCGGCGGTCTCCAACAGTGACGCAATCGCCTTCACTTCGGCCAACGCTCCGGGTAATGGAGCGAGGTCGGCGCGCTTCGGCCCGCCCAGCAGCGCAAACGATCGGAACTCGAGCGGCGGGCGCTGGAGCGCCGCATCGAACATGCCGAAGCCGTGCACGATGACCGGCGTGACCCGCTCGCAGAGTCGTCGACCGCGCCACGGCAGCGCTGCGAACGGGACGTGCTGCAGCGATCCGGCCACCGAGATGACGAGCGTGTCGTCTGGGCCGAGTGCGTCGATCGACGCCGCGTGCGGAGCGAGCAACGCCTCAGAGACTTCGGCGAGGGCATCCTCGCTCCAGCGCTCGCCGCCGGCATTGCTGTTCCTCTCCCCGAACGGCGCCAGCGCGGTCGGAATCGCGCCGAGCTGGACCAGTGCGCCGTCCTTGCCGACGCTCCATGACCAGATCCGTTCCCCGACGGCGAGCGACCCAAGCCAGCGGCTGTTCGTGCCGAGACTCTCGAGCGTACGTTGCAGCGCCGCTGGTGACGCGAGATCGATCTCGCTCGCGTCGACGCAGCGACCGTAGCGCGGATCACGAAGCGCGATGCGCTTCCGCTCCAGCACGATGTCGCGTTCGAGCTCGACAAGCCGCGCACGCGCGCTTGGGTCGTTCGGCTTCCAGAGCAATCCCAGTTCGATCTGCTCGCGTTCCCTCCGCAAGCGGACGAGTGATTCCGTCGCTGCGCGCCCTGACGCCTGAATGGGCATGCCGGTGACGATGGCAGCCGCAGTCGCCGCGGCGCGCATGCTCTCCGCGATCATCACCGCGCGCAGAGGATCTCCGCCAAGCGCGACGGCGCGGAAGGCGCCGTCGCTCAACGAGCTCGCCGCGCGCAGGAGCTCGCCATGCTGGCCAAGGCCTATCTCGTGCCGCATGTGATCGCGGGCGGCCGCTTCGAGATGATCGATCGCCGCAGCGCCGTCATCGCGTTTAAGCGCCTGATCGGCGAGGAAGGCACGTGCCGTCCAGACGCGCTCGTGATCGCCGGCGCGGGCGGCGTGGCGAACGGCGCGCTGGGCGAATTCCTCGGCGACCCGCGGATCGCCGATGTCGGCGTGCAGCGCCGCAAGCCGATGCGCTTGGACGCCTGCAAATTCCCACGCGTCGATTTCCTCCGAGAGGCTCAGTGCATGGCGCAACAATCCGTCCGCTGCTTCCCCGAGTCGTTGTCGGCTGAGCTCATCGCCAAAGACGGGCTCGAGCGCCGGGAACGCGTCGCTCAATCGCGCGATCGCGGCGACCGGATTGGCGTCCGCTGCGGCGAGTCGCGCAGATCGCTCGCCGTCGGTGAGATCAGGCGCCCGCATGATCTGCCACACGAGGAGGTCGTCCATCACGGTCATGAAGCTCGCCGCCAGGTTGGCAAGGACGCCGCTCAGTCCGTGCAGGCCGGCGCGCAGGCATCGCGCGCGGTCCGTACTTGCATCCGCTGGCATGGCGGCATCGGGCTCCTTCGCGTCGGCAACGATCGCCTCCCAACCGTCGATGCACTCGCGGAAGGCGTTGATCGCCGCGCCGAGTTTCCCGCGCTTGTAGAGGCCCAACGCCTCTTGGGACGCTATCCCCAGCCGAGCGAGTTGCGCGGCGCGGCCGTCACCCGCGAGCTCCGGCACGCGCTTCAGATCGGAGCGCAGCGCCGCGGACTCGTCGTACCGTCCCAACGCTTCGAGGAGATCGGCCCGAATGTCGTCCACCATGTGCGCCACCAGGTCGCGGGCTCGGCCCAGGGGCGTCCGCGCCATCCAGTCGTCGGCCCGAGCGAGCGCCGCCTCCGCCAACCCGATCTCGCCAAGCGCGAGGAGACTCGACGCTGCGGTGGACGCGAACATCGCGCACGCGTCTGGAGCTTGTCCACGCGCCTGCACCACGCCCTCGCCCACAAGGCTCTGGAAGAGGTGAGCGAGCGGGGAGCCGGTCCATTCACGCGGCAACCCGGGATGAACGATGGGCCACTGATCCCCAAAGAGCTTGCCCCGCTCCAACGCGCTGTCGATTGCCTGATGCAGCGGAAGCACGCCTGATTGGACCTTTCGCGTCAGCTCGCGAACCAACGTCTCCATCGCCAGCGGAATCACTCTCGCTTCGGCCGGCGCCGCATGGTCCCGCTCGCCCCGCGCCCGTTCGTACATCGCGATCAGTTGGTCCACGGAGTAGGAAACGGAGATCGTCGTGAATGTCGCCTCGTCAGCCTGCGTCGCGGTGTCCGCCGTAGGCCAGGGCACGGATCTGAACAAGCGATCGAATCGGATCTCGAGGATGCGATCGTTCGCCTCTTCACGCTGCATGCCAGGTGGTGGCTGATAGCTGACGACCGTCGGCGCCAGTCGCCACACGCAGGAGAGCGCGCCCAGCGCGTCGCCCGGTCCCGGCGCTTCGATCAGCCACACGCGCATGGGTATCGACAGCGCTTCGCCGCAGCTTGGGCAGCGCGTGTCGTTCATGCGCCGTTCGCGCAGCGGCGCCGCGAGTGCGGGCGCGTTGACTAGATCGACGATGTACGCCCGCGTCTCGAACCGCGGACGGCGGCACCCGGCGCACGCGACCGTCAGCGCGCACCATCGCGTCCCTGGCGTCGGTTCGTACGCGGGGAGGTCGACCGGGTGCCCGAGCAGCGCGGCGAGTTCATCGCCGATTTGTGCGCTATCGACGGCGGGGTCATAGGCGGGGCCACGGTTTGCCGGGATCTTCGCGCCGAGCAGATCCGCGATCGACGCGAAGTACGACGGAGCGAACGCTCGCGCGTTCCCGTCCCCGACTCGCGTGGAGGGATTCACTTCGTACTCGGCGCGGGCGTGAGTGACGAGGCGCAGGTGCCAGCGTTCGTGCAGCAGGAAGAACAGATCGTCGTAGCGCCGCTCGAAGTTGGCTAGGTGTGGGCTGTTGGTGTTCCGGAGCCGCAGGTGTTCCTGCCTCAGAATGGCGTGAAACACGGGCTGGTGAAGAGCCGGAATCGTGTCGATCGCCCGCTCTAAATCCTCCAACGACGACACTCGCTGCAGTGCCGCGATGGCGTGATCGATCTCAGCGCGGTCAAGCCCACCGGGACGAAGAGGCATGGCGACTCCTTTGTCGGATCGCACGGTAACGCGCCGGAAGCTCGCGGGATGATCGATGGCTGCTCGCTTCGCATGCCACGACCACGCGCGCGAGAAATCTTGGTCTCGCCGTGAACGTCATCGTGAGCGACTCCGCTGCTCAGGGGGCCGCGCAGCGGGTGGCAGTCATGCGAGCGTTCGTCTCCGCGGGCATCACAGTCGGCGTATCAGCGTCGGGTACGGAGCGCGCTCCACCGCTTCCCCAGATCGATCGCGACCCGCCGTCATGGCAGATTCGCCATTGGGTCCCGACGCTTCCGATCGAGCGGCAGCGAGTTGAGGACAATTTCCGGCGCGTCCCGTGGTTCGTGATCCCGGCGCGGAGCGGAGGTCGTGATGAGTATGCCTCGGGCTCAGTACGGCCCGGGAACCCTCCGTACGCACCAGAGGACCACTCATGCATCTTGGCTCTCTTCGTCCCTTGTCCGCGGCCTTGGCTGCAACGCTTTGCTGCGCAGCGGCTTCAGCGGACGTCATCTTCGTGGACATCGACCAGAACCTGCCGCTCGGGAGTCAGACCGGGACGAGTTGGGCAACCGCATTCAAGAGCTTGGTGTCGGGGCTCGCTGCGGCGACTTCCGGCGACGAACTTTGGGTCGCCGAAGGCTTTTACAAGCCAACGACCGGAACCGATCGCAGCATCGGATTCGTTATCCCCGGCAACGTGAAAGTCTTCGGCGGCTTCAAGGGGAACGAGGTTAACCGCAACGACCGCAATCCGCTGCTGCACGCGACGGTGCTCACCGGCGACATCGGCGTGGTGAACAACAACTCCGACAACAGCTTCAGGGTCGTGAAGCAGAGCGGATCCAATTCACTCCTCAGCGGCCTGCACATCACCGGCGGCAACGCCAACGGTGGTGGCGGCAACAATCTCGGCGCTGGCATCGCCATCAGCGCCAACGACACGGTCGTCCACGAGTGTCGTATCTACGGCAATCAAGCGGTTGGAGCCGGCGCCGCGATCCTCGCCACTGCCGGCGGGCTCACGCGGATCACGCACTGCATCATCACCAACAACAGCGGCGGCGCCGGCCTGAGCGGCGGTGGCGCGGTGGACCTGCAGAACGGGACCCCATCGCTGTTCGGCTGCGTCATCGTCAACAACCCGAGCGGCGGCGCGGTGCGATTCCTCAACACGACGGGCTCGGAGTCGATCGCCAATTGCATCGTGCGCGGCAACGTCGGCGCGGGCACGACGGTCGAGGCTCAGGTGCAGGTGACGGCGGGTCTCACCGTGACTGTTTCGGCGAACAACATCGAGGGTGCTGTCGCTGCGGGCTTCGGCTCCAATTCGATCGACGCCGATCCGAAGTTCGCCGATCCCGACGGCAACGACGACATCCCCAACAACGGCGACGACAACTTCGCCCTGCGGGGCGACTCGCCGTGCATCGATCGCGGCGGCACCACGATCTTCCCGATCGACGATGCCGACGTCGACGGCGACGGCACGGTGCTCGAGTTCGTTCCGCTGGACATGGCTCGCAATACGCGCCGAATCGATGATCCTCTGATCACGCTCACCGGACCGGGATCGAATCCGTTCCCCGACATCGGCGCGTTTGAATACAACCGCCCGCGCACGATTCTGGTCAACCATGCCGCGACTGGCGCGAACACGGGGGCATCGTGGACCGACGCGTACACCGATCTCCAGAGCGCGATCGCCGAACTCACCGACATCAAGTTTGGCGGACCGGGCGAGATTTGGGTGGCGAAGGGCACGTATAAGCCGAGTCAAACAAATGACCCGCTTGCGTCGTTCAAGCTTGCGAAGGACATGAAGATCTTCGGCGGCTTCGCCGGCGGCGAGAACTCGCGGGCGGCACGCAACCCTGCAGTGAACGAAACGATCCTCTCCGGCGAGATGGGCGCCGCCGGCCCGGCGGGGAATTCGCGCACGATCGTGAGCGCGAACGGCAACCTGATCGACGAGAACACGATTCTCGACGGCTTCACCATCAAGGGCGGCGTCAGCGACATCGCGTTCGTCGCGGGTAGCGCCATCAATCTCGCGAATGACGCGCACCCGACGATCGGCGGTTGCCGCATCGTCGGCAACTCCAACAGCGTCGGCTCGCCGGTCTTCTGCTCCGGCTTCGGCTCGGCGCAGCCGAACTTCATCAACTGCGTCATCGCGGGGAACACGGCCACGGCGAACGCCGGCCCCGGCGTGATCTTCACGGGCTCCGCGGGACAGCTCGTCAACTGCGTGGTCGCCGGCAACAACGGCGCGAGCAATCAGAATCCCGCGGTTCGCATCGTGAACTCGCCGGCGAAGCTCCGCGGAACCGTCGTGTTCGCGAACACCGCTGGCTCTGCGACCGGCGTCGCGGCGCAGGTCTCCGCGGTCGGCACGAATCCAGTCCTCGCGTTCACCGGCATCCAGAATTGGCTGAGCGGTTCCGTGGCCGGGGCAAGCGAAACCAACGTCTTCGATTGCGGCACCGATGGCGACATGGTGGACGCGAACGGCCTCGACAATCTCTTCGGCACCTCCGACGATGACTATTCGCCCGCGGCGTGCTCGCACCTCGTCGACGCCTCCTCGACCCAGCTTGTTCCGGATGATCTTGGCGACCTCGACGACGACGGCAACACCACGGAGGAGTGGGCATTCGATCTGGTGGCGAAGCCCCGCATCGTCGATCTCCCCGCGCCGAACGACGTCGTGGGCGCGCAGGGGCGCATCGACATCGGCGTCATCGAGGCCCAGAGCCAGGTGCTCGCCGACGCCGACTTCAACGACGACGGCTTCGTCAATGGCGCCGACCTCGCACTCCTGCTCGGCGCTTGGGAGACGGTCGATACCGAGTTTGATCTGAATGGCGACTGTGTCGTCAATGCAGCCGACCTCGCGGTGCTGCTCGGCGCATGGACCTGATCGACGGAGTTTGACGGGAGTTCAGGTGACGCGGGCGGCATGGTGCGAGCGAATCGCATCATGCCGCCCGGTTCGTTTCGATCGGCCGATCATCGTTGCGCCTTCCGGAGCGGTCTGCCGCAGATGCGGCGTTCCTATGTGCTCATCCGGTCCAACCGCCGAGCACGATCGCGAGGTCGGCGCCGATGACGCAGCCACCACGATGCGATGAACCGACGCTGTTCGTGTGCGCGGTCGAGAAGAGGGTCCCGCTAGCCATCAACTCGATCGCGCCGGCGCATTCTTCGTTCACTGGCGCGCCGACGAGATCGAGTCCGCAGACGGCGCACGCTTCGAACGCCTCATCGACACGGATCTGATCGCAGAGGACCGAGCAGCAGAAGCGATCGACGAAGCAGCCAGCTCCAGACGCGCGGTGTCGTAGCGGTCAAGTGACCCGTGTCGAACGCGGCACTTGCTCGGTCACGTTGACGTACGCGACGCACTCTCGGGGCGCCGACGCCGGACACACGCTTCTCTCGCGCGACCGGTTCGCATCGAACGTTGCAGCCGCGAAGATTCGACTATCGCGCGAGTTTCGACAGGCTTCCAGCTTGCCGTTGCCGGGTCGGAACGGGCTAGGTCTTTGCGAACGTGCGTCCGGCGCGGACCGCGCGAGCCTGCTACTATCCGCCCTTCCTCCTGTTGGGGAGTAGCCGCCCGCCGATGCGGGTGCGACGGGTCGTCAACACGGGTGGAGCGCTCGGCGTTCCACTCCGGCCCGTCTGCGGCGTGGTCTGTCGCGTCAAAGCGCTGACCGATGCCCCTGGCGAGACCAACATTCTGCGGCATCGTTGCGCCGCGCGCCTGCCCCTTTTGGAGCAGGCGCGGAACCAGGATGTGATCTCGTCATGCACCAATTGCTGCTCCTCGCCGCCACTTCGACGTCTGATCCCGCAGATCTGAAGATCTGGGCTTACGCCGCGTTCGTCGGTCTCGTGCTGTTGTTCCTGGCCCTCGACCTTGGCGTCTTCCATCGCGAGGCGCATGAGGTCTCCATGAAGGAGGCTGCGACCTGGTCGGCGATCTGGCTGACGTGCGGTCTTGCGTTCAGCGGGTTCGTGTACTTGGCGTACGACAACCACTGGCTCGGACTCGGGCTGAACACCGCCATGTACAGCACCGCCGAGGCCGTGAGGGCAGGTGCTCCGCTCATCGTTTCGGGCGAGGTGCTGGGGGCCGAAGCGGCCAAGCAGTACCTCGTGGGATACGTGGTCGAGAAGTCGCTGGCGATGGACAACATCTTCGTCATCGCCTTGATCTTCGCGTTCTTTGCGGTGCCGGCGAAGTACCAGCATCGTGTGCTCTTCTGGGGGATCATCGGCGCGCTCATGATGCGCGGCGGGATGATCTTCCTCGGCGCTGGGCTGATCCTGAAGTACCAGTGGATCCTGATCGTGTTTGGCGGATTCCTGATTCTGACCGCCCTGAAGATGGCCCTGATCAAGAGCAGCGACGACGTCTCGCAGAACATCGCGGTGCGTCTTTGCAGGAAGTTTTTCCGAGTGACGGACTTCTATGACGGGCAGAAGTTCTTCACGAGGCGAACGCTCAGGCCGACGTACAGCAAGGGCGCTGACGGTCGAGAGGTCATGGACCCGGCACCGGCAGGCTCGTTGAGTCCCGCGTGGGCCATTACTCCGCTCTTTCTGGCGCTGATCCTGGTCGAGATCACCGACCTGGTGTTTGCGGTGGATTCGATCCCGGCGATCTTCGCTATCACGCCGGACCCGTTCATCGTGTTCACGAGCAACATCTTTGCGATCTTGGGGCTGCGGGCGCTGTACTTCTGCCTCGCCGCACTGATCCAGAAGTTCCGATTCCTGAAGCCGGCCCTGATCCTGATCTTGGCGTTTGTGGGCGTGAAGCTCCTTCTGTTGAGCGTGCCGCCCTACCTGGATGTGATCGGCCTGAACAAGGGCGATCCGATCAAGATCGATACGACGGCATCGCTTCTGGTCGTCGTCGGCACGCTGGCATTGGCAACGCTGCTGAGCGTCGCGATCCCCGTGAAGGCGAAGCCTCACGAGGAACGCCGGGCCGTCCACTAATCAGGTTGAGCGACGCGAAGAGATCGCGCGGATGTGCCGTCAGGTAGGCCGTGCGGCGTCCGAGCTGGCGCGCGTGAATGCGCGGTGCCGCCGGGCAAACATCGCAAGGACTCGGGAATCGTGAAGAAGGGAGCAGTACCCCGTGAGAGAGAACGCCATGCACGTTCGCCGGCTGGTCGAGTCGGCGGCATTCAATCACTTCGTCGTTGCCGTCATCCTGATCAACTCGGTGCTCATCGGGATGAGCACCTACCTGACCGATCCGACAGCGCTCCGTGCCATCGCGGTGATCGAGGCGGTGTGCGTTCTCATCTACGTCGTGGAGATCGTCCTGCGGTTCGTCGCGCGCGACTCGACGTCGGCTTTCTTTCGTGACGGTTGGAACATCTTCGACCTCGTGATCATCATCGCCGCGCTCGTTCCCGCGTCCAATGGCATCGGGCCCGTGCTCCGCATCCTTCGCGTCTTCCGCGTGCTGCGCTTGGTCAAGACGATTCCCGAACTGCGGCTGATCGTCACCGTCCTTCTCCGATCCGTGGCGAGCATGAAATACGTCGCGCTCCTGGCGACGATCCTCTTCTACGTCTACGCGGTCATCGGGGTAAAGCTATTTGGGGGCGAGGGCCACCCGATGCAGCCCTACTTCGCCAGCATCCACGAGGCGTGTTTCACGCTCTTCCGGATCCTCACCGGGGACGACTGGACTCAGATGCGCTACGAGCTCGCCCAGGCTGGTCATGCCCTGGGGGCGTTCACCTTCTTCCAAGTGTCTTGGATCGTGGTTGCGACGTTCCTGCTCGTGAACCTCATCGTCGGTGCTGTCATCAACAACTACCAGAAGGTGCAGGACATCGAAGAGCACCGTTCACTTGCGCGAGACACCAGCGAGCACCGCGTACGGGAACTACTTCGAGAACTCGACGCGATCCTCACCTCGCGCTCGAACGAGCCGCCTGCCCCGACGACACGTTCCTCGCCGGGGACCGCCAGCGCTTGACTCGCGCGCGAGGCATGCCCGAACGTGTACCCGAACGAGGTAGGGCGGTCTCCAACGTGTCTGTCCGTGGCGCCCGCATCCGGTCGCGCGGTCGGCCCCTTGCCAAGCGGCACTTCACTGGCGTGCGGCCCGCAGCACCAAGTACGCCCAAAGGAATCCGGGCGTGAACAGGATTGAAGCGGCAGGCCACAGCACGACCGACGGCACTGGCGTCGAGAATTCGATGAGTACCACCGCACACCAGTAGGCCACACAGACGGGGATCACGGTCCACCGTGGCGTGCGGTCGGCCACGCGCTGCGTCACCTCGCGAAACGGCTCGCTCCGCTCCTTGATCTGAACCGTCAACCTCCGCGCCCACACGAACTCGCTCGCCAAGATCGCCAGACCCAGCGGCCCGAGCACGGTGAAGCCCGGCCCCGGTAGGGGCGAAATCAAGATCCCCACCACAATCACTGTCGTACCTGCGATCAGCACCCATAGCCGGCGCGAGTTGCGCCTGAGGAGCGCGACCGCATCCGCTCCCTTGCGGCGAGCCAACTCGAATCGCGTGTCGAAGATTCCATAGATCAGCAGGCACGCGAGCGCCGCGAGAAGCACCAGCTCAATCCAGAAATCAAAGATATCGAGCGTTGCGGTCGAGGCGATTGGCAATCGATCACCCCTCTGAGCCCCGTGGCGAAAGTCATTCAGGCTACGAACAAAGCGGACGGGGCATCTGCGGCGTCGCGATCATCGCGACCGGCGAGCTTCAGCGCGGGCCGTTGGTCTTGGTCCGCTCGAGCAACCGAGTGAGTGACCTCTTGAGTGTGGTCGCCGCCGCGTCGATCGCCGTGTAGTAGTCGGCGGCTTGCCCTTCCACGCGCAGCGTGTCGAGACCTGGTGGAGTCACCACGATCGAACACTGCTTGTCGATGCCTCCCTTTGGACCGTTGACGTCCGTAAGTCGAACCTCGACTATGCATGCCGCATCCTTTAGCCGTGCGGCGGCTGCCCCCACCTTGGTCATGATGTAGTCGAACTGGGCTTCGCTCGTCTTGATGCTTCCGTCGAAAAACTTGATCTCCATGGACGATCTCCTTGGCGGTGAGTGATACGGATCGTATTTGCTCCACGCGCTCCACGATCTCACAAGACGGCGAAATGGCCAGAGCGCGTGTGCGCCCGGAGGGAAGTGTCAACCATGTGGCCGGAACGCACCGAGCGCTCGAACTGGTATGAGTGTCCGAGGGTACGCCGGAGCGATCCGCCGATTCGCCGGCGACGGCCGACTCGATTCATCCGTGCACTCGTGAGGATCCCGCACTCGAAACGGAGGCCCGTCCGTCCTGTTGGAGGAAGCTGCCCGCCGACGCGAGTAGGGGGGCGGCAACACAGGGAGGACGCGCCGGGTTCCGCCCTTCTTGTCCCTTCGCGCTGCCGTCGCACCCTGGGCGCCGGGGGTTGCGGTTCTGCTCTCGTGCCAACGAACGACAGTCCACGACGCTCGTCGCGGGCCGGAGCGGTGTTCGTACACGAACGCGACCGTTCAGCCGATCTCGGTCATCGACGCGCTGATCACCCCAAGTCCGGATCGTCGCGCACGTCGTCCGGATGCGGCTCGACGGGCTCCTCCGCCATCGCCTTCATGCGCTTCCAGTCGTGCCCATTCCATTACGGGTGATGATGACCTCGCGGGCGACCGAGCCGTTGTGCTCGCCGAGGATTCCGGCCAGTCCCATCTGATCGACGAGCCGGGACGCGCGGCCGTAGCCGATCGCGAGGCGGCGCTGGAGGAGACTGACGCTGCCGCGGCCGGTCCCCGCGCGACGAGCGCGCATCACGAGCCTCCGAGCATCGTCTCCAGCCATGCGATCATCGTTTGGACGTCGAGCGTCGACAGCCACGCCACGAGTTCGTCGATCGATTCGAACTGCAGTTGTTCGACGAGTTGCTGCGGCGTGAGCCCGCCGCCGGTCGAACGCATGGCCGACTCGCAGTCGCCCCACTGCCCGAACAGAATGCTGAGATCCGCACTGCCGATCAGATTGTCGGCATGCAGGTCCTCCGGGCACGGGCTGTTGCACGTCTCGCTCCAGTCGCCGAGGAGGATGCCCATGTCCGTTGCGTCGACGTCGCCGTCAAGGTCAAGGTCAGCGGAGCAGAAGTCGCTCTCGTAGGCGCCCATGTCGACCTCGGCGCGCAGGAATCGGTTGCCGCCGCCGGCGTCGCGCGGCGACTTCTCGGTCGGGTCGTTGTCTTGGTCAATGTCGTCGCCATCCGCGAACACGTAGGAGGGATCGCCGCCGTCGATGCAGACCGAGCTGTCCGCGAGGCGCACATCGTTCGGCGGATCCGCGAAGCTCGGATCATCGTCCTTGTTGTCGACGGCATAGTCGAGACGCTCCGGGTTCACCGTGTAGATGCCGTCTTCGCCGCCCTCGACGTCGCAGAAATGGATCGTCAGCGACTGGTCGCCATAGTCGCCGTCGATCGAGATCTGCTTGCCGAGCCCGTTGGCGATCGGATCGCAGACTGAGGTATCGCTCGTCGTGTTTCCCCACAGGATGCAGTTGCTCAGTTGGCTGTCGCGCGCCGGCTCCGGGGGATTCTCCTGGTCGGCGGGATCGGGCGTCAGCGAATAGCCGCCGCCGGAGCACGCCGTGTTGCCGGCGAACGTGCAGTTCACCATCACGACGCCCGAATCGTGGCCGACGCGGATCCCGCCGCCGAATCGGTTCGTGGCGTTCCCGACAAACACGCAGTTGGTGAAGTCGGGCAGCGCGCCGAAGCGCGTCGCCACGGCGCCGCCGATGTGCCCGGCGAGATTGCAGCGAAACTCGCAGTTGTGGATCCTGGGCGCGCTGTCGTGCAGGATGGCGATCGCGCCGCCTCGCCCCACGTCGGGCGTATGGGCCGGGACGCTGCCACAATCGGGCATCATGTCAGCCGCGCCGACAGCAACGTTCTCCTCAAACGTGCAGTTGATAATCCTCGGATCGCTGCACAGGAGTAGCATCGCGCCACCCGTGTTCCCACGGTTCGACACGAACCTGCAATCGCGAATCTGAGGGTCGGCGTCCCGGCATACGAGCCCGGCGCCGCCAGAGCCCGAGGCGGGAATCGTCGTGTGCACGGGAGTCGCGCAGTTCTGCGAGTTCGGGTCGCCGTCCGTGTTGCCGTCCTCGATCGTCACGCCGCGCAGGACGGTCAGGTTCGTCACTCCGTCGACCGTCACTACGTGGAAGCAGTTGTCGCTGGCGGAGGTCGTCCCGATGTCGCCGGACAGAATGGTCTCGAACTGGCTCGGGTCCCAATCGTCGGCCGACTCGCCACACTCGCACGGATCGCCGGAACAGCCCGCGTACCCGCGGTAGCCTCCTCGAATGACCAGTTCGTCCACGTTGATGAGGAACGTCTTGCATCGGTCGCTGCTCGTGCAATGATCAGGGAGTGCGGTAGGCTTGTACGTGCCTTGGGCGACACGGATGTTGTCACCGGTCGCGGCTTGCCCCAATGCGTCTTGGAGTGACCGGAATGCATTGCACCACGTTTCCACGCCGGTCCCTCCCGGGGGAGCGGAGTCGTCCACGAACCAAGTCGTCTACGCCGCTGCCGAGAGGTTTGCCGCCGCCGCTAGGACGAGTGCCGGTGTTGAAGATGTACAGTTAGCTACCAACCGGTTCATCGAACCACCTCCGATGTGCAGTTCAAGCCGTCAGCGCGAGTCCCTACGAATACACATCTCTTCTGACCTCCGTGTCGCCATAGCGATCGTAGGCGGCGCTCAGGCGCTGAAACGACGCAGAATCACCGAGTACCCAGATGCCACGGCATCGGACCATCCCCGACATCTTCGCGGCGATTCTGGCGGTGCCTCCCTGCACGCAGTGGGCGTCGGGCGAGTGCCAGCGATACTCGGCGCAGTACTTCCTGGCCACATGCGACGGCGGCACCCAAGCGAATGGCCTGGGACCTCAGGGTGCGCTGGCGGGAGCAATCAATTGCGCCATCAGCGGGGTTCAATATGCGTGCGTGTGGGTGGACGGCTCCGTCATTCTTGTTCCCACTCCCCCACCATACGCTAGCTCAAATGCAAGCGATGTCAGCGGTGCGGGCGCGATCGTCGGTTGGTCCTGGCAGGATCAAATTGACGACCGCCCGTTCCACTTTGGCGCAGGCGGCTATGCAGAGCTCCCACTGCTTCCTGGGCATTGGAGGGGCCGAGCGTACGCGATCTCGAACGGTACCCCACAATGGATTGCCGGATACTCGCAGGGCGGAAACTGGTCTCGAGCGGTCCTTTGGCAGGACGGCGTCATCCTCGAATTGCCCACGCGCCAAGGTATCGGCGCGTTCGCCACCGACGTCAACGACGCCGGCGAGGCGTGCGGCTACATCGGATCGCCCGGTTCCAACGCGCATGCGTTCGTCTGGGCCTCCGGCGCGCTGACGTTTCTTCCCACGCCCCCCGGCGCCGCGGCCGTCGTCCTCAGCGCGCTCAACGCATCGCGCCACGCCTGCGGCACGTATCGCTTCCCATTGCAGGGCAGCTTCCAGCCGCGATTTCCGTTCTATTGGAACGGATACGAGATCGTCGACCTTGGCATTCTGCGCGGGCTCGACCGAGGCTATGCCTACGGAATCAACAACCTTAACTGCGTCGTGGGGTATTGCGAGAAGTTGCCTCTCAATGTCGCATTCGTGTGGCGCGACGGAGTGATGACCGCGCTCGACGACCTGCTTGAGCCGGGTTCGACGCTGCACATCAAGCGCGCCTGGTCCATCAACGACAGCGGACAGATCGCGGCCGACGCCGCGACGTCCGACGGTGAGGCCGTCGCGGTCCTGCTCACCCCGGTTCCTCCGATCCCCGGCGACGTCACGTGCGACTGGGCCGTGGGAGGCGACGACCTGGCGATCCTGCTCGGCGCGTGGGGCGCGTGCCCGCTTGGCGGACGAGGCGGCGCAGCATGCCCGGCCGACATTGACGCCAACGGCGCCGTCGACGCAGCCGACCTCGGCATCCTTTTGGGCAACTGGAGCGGATGAGCGGCGAGCCGCTTCGATCCGCGCATGCCGGATCGAAGCGCGCCGGCCGAGCCGTTGTGCTCGCCGAGGATTCCGGCCAGTCCCATCTGGTCGACGAGCCGCGACGCTCGGCCGTAGCCGATCGCGAGGCGGCGCTGCAGCAGTTCGGCGAGGGAGCGCGACCGAGGAGCGTCACCGCGATCGTGTGAGCCAGCGCTCGATCTCGGCGACGACGCGCGGCGTCTGATTGGTCGCCGTGTCCCAGACGAGGTCGATGTCGACTCCGTGATAGGCGTGGATGAGCAGGTCGCGCATCCCGCAGATCGCTCGCCACGGCACATTCGGCAGTTGCGTGCGAATGGTCTCCGGCACGTTCTTCGCGGCCTCACCCATGATCTCGATGGTGCGCACGACGGCGTCGATCGTGCGCTGGTCCGAGCGGAACTCGGTGAGACTCATGTCGCTGACGTACGCGATCGCGCGTCGGCCGGCCTCGACGATGTCGCCGAGGACGAGCCTGACGTCACGCGACACGGAGCCACTCCCGCTCGACGTGAGTTCGGATCGCGGGCTTCATCGCGGCGAACGTCACGAGGTCAACGCGCTTGCCCGTGGCATCCTCGAGATCGAGCTTGAGGCCCATGAACCGATCAAACGTCGTGGCCGAGTCGAACTCGACGACCAGATCGACGTCGCTCGTCTCGAGCGCGTCGCCTCGGGCATGCGAGCCGAACAGCATGGCTCGTCGCACTCCGTACTTGGGTCCCATCGCAGCCAGCAACGCTCGAAGTTGGTTCACCATCCGGTCGGCCATGGCACCAATGAGGATACTCGGCGGCGATTGGAGGCACCGCTTCGTTGCACGTGATTGGAAGCATGACGCGGCCGGTCGCGATCGACCGGTGCATGCTGATCACCCCAAGCCCGGATCGTCGCGCACGTCGTCCGGATGCGGCTCGCCGGGTTCCTCCGCCATCGCCTTCATGCGCTTCCAGTCATCCATCGTGATGATGACCTCGCGGGCGACCGAGCCGTTGTGCTCGCCGAGGATTCCGGCCAGTCCCATCTGGTCGACGAGCCGCGACGCGCGGCCGTAGCCGATCGCGAGGCGTCGCTGCAAGAGGCTCACGCTGCCGCGGCCGGACTCGATGATGATCTCGACGGCCTTCTCGAAGAGCGGATCCTTCTCAGTGACGGCGGCGTTGCCGTCGTTGCCGAATTCCTGTTGCTGCTGCGCCTGCGTGCCCTTGATGGCGACGAGCGTGCGCTCGAACGTCGGCGCCGCCACGTCCTTGAGGAATCGCGCGACCTTGCGGGTCTCGACGTCGGTGACCAGCGTGCCTTGAGCGCGTCGGACTTCCGTCGTGCTCGGCGTGAGGACCAGCATGTCGCCTTGGCCGAGCAGGAGTTCCGCGCCCTTGTGGTCGAGCACGATGCGGCTGTCCATGCCGCTCGCGACCTTGAACGCGACGCGGCACGGCATGTTCGACTTGATGAGGCCGGTGACGACGTTCGCCTGCGGGCGCTGCGTCGCGAGGATCAGATGGATGCCGACCGCGCGGGCCTTCTGGGCGATGCGCACGATCGACGTCTCGACCTCCTTGTGCGTCATGATGAGGTCGGCTAACTCGTCGATGACGAAGACGAGATAAGGGAGCTTCTTCGGGAGCTTCGCCTTATCGAGATCGTTCTGCGGCTGGACGCGATCGAAGAGCTCGGCCTCGCCGAGTTCGTTATAGCCCTTGATGTCGCGGACCTTCGCTTCCTTGAAGAGCTCGTACCGCTCTTCCATCTTGCCGACGGCCCATTCAAGGATGCCCGCGGCCTTGCTCATCTCGGTGACGACCGGGCACATGAGGTGCGGGATATCCGCAAACTGGCTCATCTCGACCATCTTGGGATCGACGAGGACAAGCTTCAGTTCGTCTGGCCGCTTCGTATACAGCCAGCTCATGATGATCGTGTTCATGCACACGCTCTTGCCCGAGCCGGTCGTGCCGGCGATGAGCATGTGCGGCATCTTGGTGAGGTCGAGCACCATCGGCTCGCCCGACGAGTCCTTGCCGAGGAACATCGGAAGCATCATGCCTTCCGACTGTCCGCCGGACATGAGCTCCTTGAGCCGCACCTTCTCCTTTTGACGATTCGGCACTTCGATGCCGACCGAGGTGCGACCGACCATGTTGGGAATGATGCGGATGTTCGGCGCCTGCACCGAGCGCGCGAGATCCTTCGCGATCGTCTCGAGCCGAGCGACGCGCGTGCCCGGCGCGAGTTCGACCGAGTAGAGCGTGACGACCGGACCGCTCTCGATGCCGGTCACTTCGCCCTGGATCTGGAACGTGTGCAGCGCCTGCTCGAGGACGCGAGCCTGCTCGCGCACGAACGACTCGATCTTCTGCGAGAAGTTCGACTCGGGCTCTTCGAGCAGATCGAGCGTCGGGAAGCGGTAACCCTCGAAGTTCTGCTCGCGGGGAATGTCCTCGTCGCGGACGACGAGCTTCTGCGCCGCCGCGATCTTCAGCGGCAACTTCGCGATCTTGGCCCGCAACTCGTCGTCGGTCAGAGGCGCCGGGGTTGTTTCGACGGCGTCTTCCTCGCCGCGGTCGACGTCGTCGTCGCCGTTGTCGTCCTCGTCCTCGTCGGACGCTGCCTCATCGACGTCGTCGACCTCATCGACGACCTCTTCTTCGTCGTCGTCTGCCTCCTCGAGCTCGGCATCCTCTGCTGCTTCGATATCGGCGTCGTCGGTGACGTCGGTGGCTTCGTCCTCCTCGTCCATCACGCGCGTCGCCACAGCGGTCGCTCGTTGGCCGCGCGGCGTGCGCGCGAGCGGTCCGACGCCGGCCACCGCCGGCTGCGGACGTGCCGGAGCGACCTTCGCTCGCAGCGAGGCGAAGAGCTTCGCCCAGTCGTAGTTCCAGATCGGGTCGAGGAAGCTCATCGTGCGCAGGATCGCCTGCGGCAGCGCGAACACGACCTCGTCGATCGCCACGATCGCGCCGAGGGCGAGCGCCGCGGTGAAGAGCAGGCTCGCGCCCACGCCGCCGAAGCGGATCGTGAGCTGCTCCGCGCACCACATCGGAAGCAGGCCCGCGTTGCATCCGGTGAGCGGTCCCGCGGACGGCAGCCACTGCGCGTGCATGCACGAGAGCGCGAGCATCATGATGAGCGCACCGATGCCGCGCACGATCCAGTGCTGGACCGGTCGTCCGAGCGCCGAGTAGACGAGCGCGACGCCCGCCAAGAGCATCGGCACCCACACGCCGATGCCTAACACCGCGTAAGTCCAGTACGCGAAGACCGCGCCGACGCGACCGATCAGGTTTGCGGCGGGCTCGTTGTGCACGCTGACGACGTGCGACGGCCAGTCGGCGACGCTGAAGCTCGCGAGGGAGAGGAACGCGCTCACCCACGCGCTCGCGGCGACCAGCCAAGCGATCCGTCGGGCGAGACCGGCGTCGGGCAAAACGCTCGATACCACAGACGCGGCAGCCGATCGGCTGGCCGCGGGAGAAGGCTTCCGTGCCATAGCGGGTTTGTATCGACTGTTTGCCGCTGTGGTTGTGAGAATGGATCGGGGCTTCGCGGCCGGTCTCCGCCAGCCTCGGCCAGGCCCCGGGGCGGATCCCGAGGGAGGCAGCCCGCAGCTGAGTCGGCGCGAGGCGCGTCAGTAGCATTGTTCGCCCGACGATCCCGTCGCGCCGACCCATGGACGTCACCCAGATCATCCAACGCGCCGTCGACGGCGACCGCCAGGCGGCGAACGAACTGCTACCCCTTGTCTACCAGCAGCTCCGGCGGGCCGCGCAGAATGCGATGGCAAGCGAGCGGTCGAATCACACGCTGCAGGCGACGGCCCTCGTGCACGAGGCCTACCTTCGGGTGATCGGTCCCCGTCAGGTCGCGTGGCAGGGACGCGGCCACTTCTACGCTGCGGCCGCCGAGGCGATGCGCCGGATCCTGATCGACCGCGCACGCTCGAAGATCGCGGAGCGAAAGGCGTTGGGCGCCGCCGGAGCGGGTGACGACGTGGCGGCGCGGAAGGCGGCGCTCGAACTCGCCGGGTTGCCCGACACCCGATCGGATACCGAATCTGCAGGATTCCTGATCCTTGAAGAAGCGATCGGCCGCTTGGAGGCGGTCGATCGCGATGCGGCGGCGGTGGTCCGGCTTCGGTACTTCGCGGGGCTCAGCGTCGAGCGGACCGCCGAGGCGCTGGGCGTGTCGGCGCCGACGGTCAAGCGCACGTGGGCATTCGCACGGGGCTGGCTGAAGGAAGCGATCGAGTCCGGGCGAAGCTAACACTTCGAGTCGAGCCTCATGACCAAGCAAGCGCACCAGGATCTTCGGCGCATCTTCGAGCGAGTGATCGAGCTCACGGGAGCGGAGCGTGAGGCCGCGCTCTCGAAGGAGTGCGGCGGCGACGCCGAGTTGCGCCGTCGTATCGAGGCGATGCTCGCCGCAGCGGAGAGCGACACCCAATTCCTCGCCGCGCCGACCCAAGGCGAAGTGCCGCACGCGGCGCCGACGGATGTGGCCGACACCGCGCCGGTCCGCGAAGGTCCGGGGACGCGCATCGGGCCGTACAAGCTGCTGCAGCGCATCGGCGAAGGCGGGTTTGGCGTGGTGTTCATGGCCGAGCAGGAACACCCGGTGCGGCGCATGGTCGCGCTCAAGGTGATCAAGCTCGGCATGGACACGCGTTCGGTGGTTGCTCGCTTCGAGCAAGAGCGCCAGGCGCTCGCGATGATGGATCATCCGAACATCGCGAAGGTGCTCGACGCCGGCGAGACCGACTCGGGGCGGCCGTATTTCGTGATGGAACTCGTGCGCGGGGTTCCGATCACCGAGTACTGCGACCAGAACATGCTCTCGGCGCGCGAGCGGCTCGAGCTCTTCATCCCGGTCTGTCACGCGCTGCATCACGCGCATCAGAAGGGGATCATCCATCGCGACATCAAGCCGTCGAACATCCTTGTCACGCTGCACGACGGCGTGCCGGTACCGAAGGTGATCGACTTCGGCATCGCCAAGGCGACCAGCGGTCGACTCACGGAGAAGACGCTCTTCACCGAGCATCGGCAACTCATCGGAACGCCCGCATACATGTCGCCCGAGCAGGCGGAGATGAGCGGTCTCGACATCGACACGCGCAGCGACATCTACAGCCTCGGCGTGCTCCTGTACGAACTGCTGACGGGCACGACTCCGTTTGACACGCAGGAATTGCTGCGGGCGGGATACGCGGAGATACAGCGGATCATCCGCGAGGTCGATCCGCCGAAGCCGAGCACGCGCGTGAGCACGATGGGTGAGACGCTCACGAACGTCGCCGCGCGCCGACGGGTCGAGCCGCGCCGCCTCGGCGCGATGATCCGCGGCGACCTCGACTGGATCGTGATGAAGGCGCTCGAAAAGGACCGCACACGCCGCTACGACTCGGCGAGTTCGCTGGCGGCCGACGTGCGCAGCCACCTCGCGAGCGAACCGGTGCACGCGGCGCCGCCAAGCACCGCGTATCGCTTCCGCAAGTTCGTGCGCCGACGGCGCGGGCTCGTCGCGGCGATCGGCGGCATCGCGGCGGCGCTCGTACTCGGCGTCGTGGGGACGAGCGTCAGCCTCGCGAACGCGCGCCGCGCTGCCGCCGCTGAGCGGGCCGCCCACGAGGCGGAGCTCGCGGAGCGCATGCGTGCGGAGCGCACGGCGGGGTTCCTCCGCGAGATGCTCTCATCGGTCGACCCGGAGGCGGCGCGCGGCCGCGAAGTCACGGTGAAGGACATTCTTGACGTGGCCGCCGCGAAGGCCGGCAGCGAGCTTGCATCCGAACCCGAGGTCGAGGCCGCAATGCGCCACACCTTGGGAGAGACGTACAACCAGCTCAGCAAGCACCGCGAGTCGAAGGAGCAGTTCCTCCGCGAGTTCGACATCAGAACGCGCACCGCAGGGCCCGAGCATCGCGACACGCTGGCCGCGCGATTCGGACTCGGCGTCGCGATGCTCCAGTCAGGCGACCTCGATCCCGCGCGCGAGCACCTCTCCGCGACGCTCGCCACGCAGGAGCGGGTCTTGGGCGAGCACGATCCGGACACGGTGCAGACCCGCAGCGTCTACGGCTTCGCGGTGCAACTCACCGGCGACAAGGAGCGGGCGCTGCGGATATACCGCGACGTGCTGTCCGACCAAGCCCAGTCGCTCGGCAAGGGCAACAAGGCGACGCTCGAGACGATGACGAGCATCGCCGACGTGCTTCAGGACCTGGGACGGCTCGACGAGGCTCGCACGGCGGCGGAAGAGCTGGTGACCGCGGCGCGGGACGCGGAAGGGCCCGACGGCGCTCGGACGTTGCAGGCGCAGAGCGTGCTCGTCTCGATTCTCACCGATCTCGGGCGGTACGCCGAGGCGGAGCCGCTGGCGCGGTCGGTGCTCGCGGCCAAGGCGAGGATCTACGGCGACGATCACGGAAGCACGATCATCACTGCGAACGCGCTCGGGCTGGTGCTGGAGAACCTCGACAAGTTCGACGAGGCGATCGAGCTGCTGACGCGCTTCTCCTCGAGCTCGGCGCGGACGCTGGGACCTGAGCATGCGACGACGTTGACGCTCTTGGCGAACCTTGCCCGCAACCACCAGCTGCGTGGGAACCTCGACGAAGCGGAGCAGATCACGCGCCGCGTGCTCGAGATCCGACGGCGAACCTCCGGCGACACCGCGACGGGCACGTTGATCGTGATGAACAACTTGGGACTTCTGCTGCTTGCGCGCGAGAAGCCGGCGGAGGCCGAACCGGTCCTGCGCGAGATGGCCGCGGGCATCGAGCAGACCATGCCGCCCGACCACTGGATGCGCGGGCAGGCGAAGATCAATCTCGGCCGAAGCCTTGCCGGACAGTCGAAATGCGCCGAGGCGGAGTCGCTGATGCTCGGCGGATATGAGCTGCTCGCGAAGGCGCTTCCGGCCGGGCACGATCGACTGAAGATCGCGCGGGACGCCATCGTCGAGATGTACACGAAGTGCGGGAAGTCCGAGCAGGCAGCCAAGTGGAAGGCGAAGGAGTAGCGGGTTCGCGTGAGAGGTTCGCGGGCTCGGGGGATAGACTGGCCGACGCGGCGCAAGCGATCCGTTCGTGCTCGACGTTGCGTCGGTTCGATAAGGAGAACCCATGTCCGCGCCCCCACGCGTCGAGCATTTCATCGACGGCAAACGCACGCCCGCGGATGCGTCCGGCGGCCGGCCGTCGTCGACGCACGCCGTCGTGAACCCCGCGACGAACGAAGTCCTCGCGCACGTCGACCTCGACGCGATTCGCGCCGCGGACGACGCCGTCGCGGCGGCGCGCCGCGCGTTCCCCGATTGGGCCGCGATGCCGGTCGGCGACCGTTGCCAATACCTGTTTCGCTATAAGCAGACGCTCGAGGCGCACTTCGAGGAATTGGCCTCGATGATCGTGCGCGAGCACGGCAAGACGATGGCGGAGGCCCGCGGCGACGTGCGCCGCGGCATCGATTGCATCGAGCACGCGTGCGCGGCGCCGGTGCTCATGATGGGTCGATCGTTGCCGCAGATCGCGGTGTCGGCGTCGTTCTGCCGCACCGAGGACCAGGGCGGCGTCGGCATCGACAGCTCGCTCGATCGCGTGCCGCTCGGCGTGTGCGTGGGCATCACGCCGTTCAACTTCCCGGTGATGGTGCCGCTGTGGATGTGGCCGATGGCCGTCGCGTGCGGCAACACGTTCGTGCTCAAGCCCAGCGAGAAGGTGCCGCTGAGCGCGATTCGCGAGGTCGAGCTGGCGCACGAGGCGGGGTTTCCGCCCGGCGTGCTGAATCTCGTCACCGGCGGCGCGAAGGTCGTCGACCATCTCATCACGCACGACGACGTGAAGGCGGTGTCGTTCGTCGGATCATCGCGGGTCGCCGAGCACGTTTTCCGCACGGCGACGAACGCGGGCAAGCGGGCGCAGTGCATGGGCGGCGCGAAGAACTTCATGGTGATCATGCCCGACGCAAACCAGGACGCGGTGATCGACGGCGTGCTCGGCTCGGCGTTCGGCAACACGGGTCAACGATGTCTCGCGGGATCGGTGGCGATCGCGGTCGGAGGTGCGGCCGAGTGGTTCGTACTGCGGATCGTCGAGGCCGCGCGCAAGCTTCGCGTCTGTGCGGGCCACGAAGCGGGCGTCGGCATGGGGCCGGTGATCGACGAGACAAGCCGCTCGCGCATCGTGGAGTTCATCGAGTCGGGCGTGCAAGACGGAGCGAAGCTCCTCCTCGACGGTCGCGCGCCGCCGCTTCCGGCGCACGGTTGCTTCGTCGGACCGACGGTCTTCGACCAGGTTCGCCCGGGCATGCGCATCGCCGACGAGGAGATCTTCGGCCCGGTGTTGTCGATCATGCGCGAGCAAACGCTCGACGCGGCGATCGCGACGCTCAATCGCTCGCGCTACGGAAATATGGCGGTCATCTTTACGAGTACGGGCTACGCCGCGCGGCGCTTCCGCACGATGGCGCAGGTCGGCATGGTGGGCATCAACGTCGGCGTCCCGGCGCCGATGGCCGTGTTCCCGTTCGCGGGCTGGAAGCAATCGTTCTTCGGCGACCTGCACGCGAACGGCGAGGACGCGGTGAAGTTCTATACCGAAAGCAAAGTCGTGGTGACGAGGTGGATGTAGCTCACATCTCCGGCCGAAGGCATTCAACGCGGAGGCGCGGAGGACACGGAGGGCACGCGGAGCGAATCGTAGGAACATGGGTGAATCTGGCCGCTTGATCCTCTCCGCGAATTCTCCGTGTGCTCCGCGCCTCCGCGCTGAATGAACGTGCAAGGTCATTGAGGTTCACATGCCCCGCATCACTCGCGCAGCGTTGATCCAGTGCTCCACTCCGTCGCTTCCCGACGCTCCGCTTCCGAAAATCAAGGACGCGATGATCGAGAAGCACCTCCCGCTCATCCGGAGCGCCGCGGAGTCCGGCGCACAGATCTGCTGCCTGCAAGAGGTCTTCTACGGTCCGTACTTCTGCGCCGAGCAGCACGTGCGCTGGTACGACCTCGCGGAGCCGATTCCCGACGGCCCCACGATCAAACTCATGCGCGACGTGGCCCGCAAGCACGGCATGGTGATGATCGTGCCCATCTACGAAGCGGAGATGACCGGCCTCTACTACAACACCGCCGCGGTCATCGACGAGCGCGGCGAGTACCTCGGCAAGTACCGCAAGCACCACATTCCGCATTGCCATCCCGGGTTCTGGGAGAAGTTCTACTTCACGCCGGGCAACCTCGGCTATCCGGTGTTCCATACGCGCTTCGGCACGATCGGCGTCTACATCTGTTACGACCGCCATTTCCCCGAAGGCGCCCGCGAACTGGGCTTGGCGGGAGCGGAGATCGTGTTCAACCCGTCCGCGACCGTCGCCGGGCTGAGCGAATATCTGTGGAAACTCGAGCAGCCGGCGCACGCCGTCGCGAATCAGTATTTCGTCGGCGCGATCAACCGCGTCGGCCGCGAGCAGCCCTGGAACATCGGCGAGTTCTACGGTCAGTCGTACTTCTGCGATCCGCGCGGTCGGTTCGTCGCCCAGGCCTCGCGCGACAAGGATGAAGTGCTCGTCGCCGATCTCGATCTCGACATGATTCGCGAAGTGCGCGACGTGTGGCAGTTCTATCGCGACCGTCGACCCGAGTCGTATACGCACATCGCGCGGCCGTAAGTCCTCGGAGGCTTTCCATGAGCGTCATCCCGTCGTCATCTCCCCGGTCCACAGCCGGCTCGCGTCCGGCGATGCCCCCGTTTGATCATCGCCCGACCCCGTACACGGGTCCGAGCGCCGCCGAAGTGATGGCGATGCGCAAGGCGCACCTGGCGCCGTCGCTCGTCACCTACTACCGCGAGCCGCTCATGCTCGTCGAAGGCAAGATGCAATATCTCTTCGACGAGAAGGGCCGCCGCTACCTCGACGCGTTCGCGGGCATCGTCTCGGTGAGCGTCGGACACTGTCATCCGAAGGTCGTGGCGGCGATCGCCGAGCAGAACGCGCGGCTCCAGCACACGACGACGATCTACCTGAATCCGAACGTCGCGATCTTCGGCGAGAGGCTCGCCGCGACGATGCCCAAGGGAAGCGGACTCGACGTCTGCTATTTCGTGAACTCGGGGAGCGAAGCGAACGATCTCGCGATCCTGATGGCCCGCGCGTTCACCGGCAACGTCGACGTGATCGCCCTGCGCAACGGCTATCACGGCGGCTCGCAGATGCCGATGGCGCTGACCGCGCACAGCACGTGGAAATACAACGTCGCGGGCAGCGGCAACGTCCAGCACTCGGTGTTGCCCGATCGCTATCGCGGGCCGCATGGCTACGACGATCGCGACGCCGGCGCGAAGTACGCGGCCGACGTGCTCGACCTCATTCGCCAAGGCACGAGCGGGCGGGTCGCCGCCTTCATCGCCGAGCCGATCCAGGGCGTCGGCGGCGTGGTCGAGATGCCGGCGGGCTACCTCGCGAAGGCGTACGAACACGTGCGTGCCGCCGGTGGTCTCTGCATCGCCGACGAAGTGCAGACCGGGTTCGGCCGCACCGGCGACGCGTTCTGGGGATTCGAGAATCACGGCGTCGTGCCCGACATCGTCACGATGGCGAAGGGCATCGGCAACGGCTGTCCGCTCGCGGCGGTCGTGACTCGCGCGGACATCGCGAGGTCGCTGACCGGTCGCATTCACTTCAACACCTTCGGTGGTAATCCCGTCTCGACCGCGCAAGGGTTGGCCACGCTGCAAGTGATCCACGACGAGAAGCTGCAGGAGCGCTCGCGCACGCTTGGCACAAAGCTCCTCGACGGGTTGCGCGAGCTGCAGCGCCGTCATCAGCTCATCGGCGACGTGCGCGGCCGCGGCCTGATGGTCGGCGTCGAACTCGTGACCGACCGCGCGACGAAGGCGCCTGCGACGAAGGAGACGGCCGACGTGTTCGAGCGGGCTCGCGAACTCGGCGTCCTGCTCGGCAAGGGCGGCTTCTTCGGCAACGTGCTCCGCATCAAGCCGCCGATGTGCATCAGCGCCGCCGACATCGACTTCCTGTTGGGTGTCCTGGATCAGTGTCTGAGCGAGCTGACGGTTTCGTAGTCCGCGCCACGACTATCGACGGAGGCGGTCGAGCCGCGCTTCGCAAAGCGCGCGAAGTTCTTCCGCGAGCGGCGTGTCGGCCAGGCGGGAGCGGAGGATGTCAGCAGACGCGAGGCCGTGGCGCAGCAGCGCCCGCACGTACTCGATGTCCTTGTCCCTTCCCGCGACGAGCTTGGAGATGGCCAAGTCGTGGATCTCGAGGCACTCGCCCGTCGCATCACCGGTGTTCGGAGTGCGTATCGAGATGACGCGATCCTCCCAGCCCCGCGGGAGCGTCGCCGTCGACGCGCCGACGCCGTGTGCGTAGTAGCCGAACGTCTGGTGGAACGGCGAGCCTTCGCCGATCGAGCCGTCGATCAGACTCGAGTCCTCGGGTGCAGCGGGCGCGTAGACGTCGACCTCCGCGGATTCGGTCAGTTCGTTCGGCGGAGTCGGGTACTGGCCCAAGATCGCCTGCGACCCGATGACCACGAACCGGTCGAATCCGGTGATACCCGCAAGCGCGCGGAGGACATGTTCAAGTTGATGTCGCTTCATCGCGGAGACGCCGTTTGATCTCCCACACCGTCGCGAATGGCACGATGCCCGCGAACGGCGAACTCTGCCGAAGCCGCTGTCCGTCGTCCGTCTCGGCCAAGAGCGTCGATCTGATCTCGTCGACCGGCCGGGCCAGGATCGCCCGCCACTCGCCGTAGCAGCGCAACAGACCCGGCGCGTCGGCGTTCCGCTCGCTCCAGCGATCGAGATTCGCGCGCGCGAACTCGACCCACTCGGGATGCTGCGCCAATCCCTCCGCAACTCGACGGGCAAGTTCCAAGCTGACGCGATCTTGGTACTCGTGGCCCATGATCGCAGTCTACAAGGCGCACAGGTCGCCGGTCACGGCTTGGGGGCGCGCTCGATCAGCCTGCCTTGGCCTCGCTTGCCGACGATCTTGCCGTCGCGTGCCATCACCGTGCCGCGCACGGTGACGACGATCGAGCGACCGCGCAGCTCCCAGCCTTCGAACGCGCTGTAGTCGGTCGCCATGCGATGACGTTTCGCGCTTGCCGTCCAGCGGGCGTCGGGGTCGTACACCACGAGATCGGCGTCGGCGCCGACGGCGATCGTGCCCTTCTTCTCCAAGCCGAAGATGCGTGCCGCCTTCGTGCTGGCGCAGTCGACGAACGTGTGCAGGTCGATCTTGCCGGTCGCGACGCCGAACGTGTGCAGGAGATCGACGCGATGCTCGACTGACGGAATGCCGTTCGGGATCTTCGTGAACGCGTCGCGTCCCATCGTCTTCTGCGTTTCGAAGTCGAACGGCGCGTGGTCGGTCGCGACCGTGCTGACCAGCCGCGAACGCAGCGCGCTCCACAGCGCCTCCTGATGGCGCTTCGCCCGAAGCGGCGGTGACATGACGTACTTCGCGCCCTCGAAGCCGCCGCGCGCGGCCCACGATTCGTCGAGGACCAGATGCGGAATCACCGACTCGACCCACGCCCGCACGCCGCGCTCCTTCGCCCGCGTCGCCTCGCGCACCGCCTCGTCGCAGGACGTGTGCACGACGTACACCTCGGCGCCGGTGAGCTCGGCGAAGGTCATCAGGTGATGCACGCCCTCGGCCTCGACCTGCACCGGTCGCGACGGCTCGTGCCACTCCGGGCCGATCTTGCCCGCTGCGAGCAGTTCCGCTTGGCGCTCGGCGACGAGCGTCTCGTTCTCGCAGTGCGCGGTGACGACGACGCCCAGTTCCTTCGCGAGCCGCAGCGTGCGGTAGAGCTCGGTGTCGTCGACGCCGAGGGCGCCCTTGTACGCGAGGAACACCTTGAAGGAGCTGATGCCGCGCTGCACGATCGCGCGGAGTTGCTGCTCGGCTCGCTCGTCGAAGCGCGTGACGCCCATGTGGAAGCTGTAGTCGCACGACGCGACGTCGTTGGCCTTGCTGAGCCAGGTCTCGAGCGCCGCGAGCGGGTCGTCGGCGCGGCCCGGGCAGATCATCTCGATCAGTGTCGTCGTGCCGCCTAACAACGCGGCCTCGGACGCGGAAGTCCAGTCGTCCTTTGCGTACGTGCCCATGAACGGGAGATAGACGTGCACGTGCGGGTCGATGAAGCCGGGGAAGACGAGCTTGCCGCGGGCGTCGATCGTCTCGGTGTTCGGCGGGAGCGCACGGGCGTCGATCGACTGCTCGATTCGGGCGATGCTCTCGCCGGCGCAGTAGATGTCGGCGTCCCACGCGTCGGTGGCGGTGACGATGCGGCCGTTCTTGACGAGGAGAGGCATGGGCTGGTCCGGTCTCGAGTTGGTGCTGCGGCCTCATCCGGCCCTTCGGGCCACCTTCTCTCGCGAGCGGGAGAAGGGGGCTGACGCTGCATGGCTAACGGTTGTGGGGTCCTTCTTCCCGCGCGCGGGGAGAAGGTGCCGCGCCAGCGGCGGATGAGCGGTCCCTGTCATTGGCCACGAGCTTCGACGACTGCTCGACGAATCGATCGCCCGACCAGTCGGTGTCCTTGCGGACGACGCTCTCCTTCTCTGCGGCGCCTTCCTTCTCCGCTCGCTTCGCCGCCGCCTGCCGCGCGACCAGATCCGCGTGCGTGGTGAAGTAGGGGAGCGACGCGCCGCGGAACGCGTCGAGCGTCGCGAAGCCGTGGCGGTCCATGAACGCGCTCAGCCCCTTGCAGAGCTCGTGCACCAGCTTGTAGCCGTGGATCATCACGCCGGTGCAGACCTGCACGGTGCTTGCGCCGACAAGGATGAACTGCGCCGCGTCGTCGCCGGTCTCGACGCCGCCGATGCCGCTGAGCGAGCGGTCGGGGAACTCGCGTCGGATCATCTGCGCGCACTCCATCGCCATGCGCAGCGCGATCGGACGCACCGCCTTGCACGAGTAGCCGCCCGGCGTCGTGTAGCCCTCGACCGTCGGCTCCGGGCGGAGCGTGTCGAGGTTGATGCCCATCACGCAGAGGATCGTGTTGATCGCGCTGATGCCCGTGCAGCCGCCGACGAGCGCCGCACGCGCGGGCTCCTCGATGTGCGTGATGTTCGGCGTCATCTTCGCCCACACGGGCTTGCTGGTCGCGCCCTTCACCCACCCGCAGACCTCGCGGAGGATCTCGGGATTCTGGCCCATCGCCGAGCCCATCTTCCGCTCGGGCAGGCCGTGCGGACACGAGAAGTTCAGCTCGAATCCGTCGACGCCGGCCTTGTCGCAGCGCTCGATGATCTCGACCCAGCGCGGCTTCGAGTACTCCTCCATCACCGACGCGATGAGCACGCGATCGGGAGAGCGGCGCTTGAGCTCGCGAAACTCGTCGATCCATACGTCGAACGGGCGGTCGCTGATGAGCTCGATGTTCTCCCAGCCCCAGACCTCGTTCGAACCCGTCGCTCGCACGCGGGCGTAGCGCGGGGCGACGTTCACCACCTTCGACGCGTCGAGGCTGATCGTCTTCGCGATGACCGCGCCCCAGCCGTCGTCGAACGCCTTGCCGATCACGTTCGCGTTCGTGCCCGGCGGACCGGAGCCGATCACGAACGGGTTCGGCAGCGTCAGGCCATCGACGGTCACGCGCAGGTCGGCCACGGGTGTCTCGCTGGAGGTCGGGACCGCGACCGGTCCGGCGCGGCGCTCGGATTCTAAAGGCGAGCGCGCCGCAGAGGCGCGAATTCCTCGGAACCGCTTGCTTGCAGTTCCGTATGGTGTACTAGTACAGTAGGACAGTATGCCGGTCGGATTCGTGCTCAACCCTGACAGCCCCGTGCCGATCTTCCAGCAGATCGCCGACGGATTGCGTGCGTCGATCGCCCGCGGCGCACTCGCCTCGGGCGACATGCTGCCGAGCGTGCGTTCGCTGGCGGGGGAGCTGGGCGTGAATCCGAACACGGTGCACAAGGCGTTCGGGACGCTCGAGCGCGAAGGGCTCGTCGCCCCGGATCGAACCCGCGGCATGGTCGTCTTGGGCGGCACTCGGCAATCGGCGCGGGCCAACGGCGAGGACGCGGTGCTGGCGCGGCTCGTCGACGCGATGCGGCACGCGCACGCGGTGCACATGACCGACGAACGGATCGAGGCGCTCGTGAAGCGAGCGCGGCGCATCGCGGGCGAGAACGCCGCGAAGGAGACGCGACATGACGAATGAGCAAGTCCCGCCCGGCGCGAGCGACGGGGCGATCGGCGTCGCGTGCCACGGCGTGCGGCTGCGCTACGGCAAGACGCACGCGCTCGACGGGCTCGATCTCGCGATCGCGCCGGGGTCGGCGGTCGGACTCGTCGGCCGCAACGGTGCCGGCAAGAGCACGCTCTTCCGCGTGATCCTCGGGATGGAGCGGCCCGACGCGGGCACGGTCGCCTTCTCGCCCGCGGTCGAGCGGCGCGAGGAGTTGCTCGCCCGCACCGGCTTCGTGCCCGACGAACTCTCGGCGTACGACTGGATGACCGTCGGCAGCGCGATCGAGTACGTCGCGGCGCTGCAGCCGCGCTTCGATCGCGCGTGGTCCGACGAGCTCGTATCGACGCTCGCGCTCGAGCGTTCGAAGAAGATCAAGTCCCTCTCGCGCGGCATGCGGGCGCGACTCGCGTTCGTGCTCGGGCTCTCGCATCGACCGGGACTGATCTTGCTCGACGAGCCGCTCCTCGGCGTCGATGCGGTGTCGCACGACGCGATCCTCGAGACGCTGGCCCGCATGCGGCACGACCTCGGCTCGACGATGCTCATCGCGTCGCACGCGCTCGGCGATATGGCGCGGGTCACCGATCGCATCGCGTTCATCGAGCGCGGCCGCGTCATCGAGGAATGCGCAACTGACGAACTCGTCGCGGGCACGAAGCGCATCGTGATGCGGCCCGAGCCTGCGTCGTTCGTGCCCCCGCCGGAGACGGTGCACGTCGCGCGGCGCGACGGAGCGCTCGTCCTCACGGTGCGCGGGTTCACCCGCGAGCTGGCGGAGCGCCTGCGCGGCGCGATGCCCGACGCGCACCTCGATGTCGTTGATCTCACGATCGCCGAAGCCTGCGCCGACCGTATGCGGGCGATGGAGGTGACCGCATGAACGCGCTTGTTGCGAAGGACGTTCGGCTGTCGCTCGATGTGCTGCGGCCGTGGGCGCTCCTAGTCGCCGGGTTCGGGCTGTGCGCGTACGGCATCACGAAGCTGCCGCGCGAACTGGTGCCGCTGGGCCTCGTGGACATGCGGCCGGACGAGATCTTCGGCGTCCTCGCGACGGTTGTCGGTCTCACGGCCGTCGCGTGCAGCGCCTGGAGCACGACCGCGATCGTGCAGGGTGATCGGGCGCACGGCGCGGCGCATCTGGACGCGGCGCTGCCGGTCTCGGCGCGGCGACGCATGTGGTCGAAGCTCGGCGTCGTCGCGGTCGCGGCGATGATGCCGGCGCTCGCCACGGTTGTGCTGGCTGCGCTCGCGGTGCTGAACGAGCGAGGACCGAAGCGCCCGATCGACATCGAGTTCATCCTGCCCGCCGCAATGGTCGTATCCGCGCTCGGCGCTGCGCTTGCGCTCGTCGTCACGCACCTGGTGCGCGGAGCATTCCAGACCGTCGCGATCGCGATGCTCGTCGGCATGGCCGCGGCCGCATGCGGTGCCGGCGGAGCTGCGCTCGGGCTGCGGCTCGCACCGGGGCCGACTGCGGCGTTCGTGGTGAGCCAAAGCGGGTTCTCCGCACGCTCGATCTACGCCGATGCGATGGCGTGGGCCGCGATCGCCGGCGCGTGCGCGGGCGCGCTCGTGTGCGGATTCGCCGGTGCACTCGCGCTTGCGCGACAGCGGTCGACGCGTTGGCTCGTGCTGAGTTTCGTCGTCGCGGGCGTTGCTTCGTTCGTGAGTGGCGCGGTCGCGGCTGGCGTGTTCGTGCGGCGCGATCATCCGGTCCTTGCGGACGACGCCGACGCATACGCGCAGTTCGTCGCGGCGCGAATGAGCGACGCGGAACTGTGCGACGCGCTGCGGACGATCCACGTCGATTCCGCGATGCGCCCCGTCGTCCGCGGCCAATGGGTCACGCCGCAGAATGCGCGGGCGTGGGCGCTCCTTCAGCAAGCGCATTCGCGTTTGGCGCTCGTCGACGCCGCCGCGTTCGACGACAACGCTCTCGCGCAGGCGCTCCGGTCGTGGGAGCGATTCGGGACGGCCACGGAGGCGTGGCTCACGATCTATTACGTCGTGCCGCCGCGCGATCCGCGCCGCTTCACGCTGGCGCTCGAGGTGGTCGCCCGCTTTCCTGACAGCGACGTCGTTGCGGGGATCTTGCTGAACCAGCCGACGATCGCCGAGCGCCTCCGATGGCCGCCACGCGATCCGGGCAGCGCTCTCAGCGAAGGGGAATGGAGGCAGGAGGTCGCCCGCAAGGACGGCAGGCGAATGCTCCGCGACGCGCTCGCGAGCCTGGTCGCGGAGCACCATCCGGACGAGGAGCGATTGAAGCTCGCGATCCAGGCGCTCGATGCGCTCGGCGTGAACAGTGGCAACGACAACGAGCACGACGCGGCGACATCGCCGAGCGCGGAGGCCCGTCCATGACCGGACTTCTCGCCAAGGACTTTCGTCTCTCGCTCGACGTGCTGCGGCCGTGGGCGCTTGTCCTCGTCGTGTTCTCGATCGGCGTACTCATCGTGTCGCGCATGCCACGCTCGATGCTGCCCGAGGGGCTGACGCTGATGTCGGTGCCCGAGCTGCTGACCGTCGTCGGCCCGATGGTCGCGCTCTCGAGCCTGGTCGTCTCGGCGTGGAGCACCGCGACGATCGTGCAAGGCGACGAGCGCCACGGCGCCGGACTGCTTGCTCACGCGATGCCGATCGCTGCGCCGCGGCGCGCCGCGTCGACGCTCTTGGTCGTCGTCGTCGCCGGGTTGGTTCCGCCGATCGTCGGCGCGTCCATGCACGCGATGGGACTCGTGTTCCTCGACTCTACGGTGGTCATGAGCAAAGTTGCGCCGACCGTCTGGAGCGGCTTCGGACTCGCGGCGCTTGGCATCGCGTGCGCGCTGCCCACGGCGCTCCTCGTGCGAGGCCATTTCCGCGCCAGCGCACTGAGCTTCCTGCTTGCCGCTGTGCTTGCGATCACAGGCATCGTCGGCGCATGGAGTGGCTATCAAATCGTCGTCGCGCCGCTTCGCGCGAAAGCCCGGGCAATGGCGCACGGCGCCAACGAGCCGGCGTTTCAGTGGGAGCTCAGTCACGTACTCGATCGAGTGATGACATTGGGCGGCGGCGTGGGCTGCGCCGCTGGCGCAGTGGTGTGCGCGATCGCGGGCGTCGTCCTCATGGCTCGAGTGAGGCGTGCGCGTTCGCGGATCGCCTGGGTCGGCGTAGCGCTCCTCGCGGCGCTCGTGACCGGCGGCATCGCGGCGAAGCCGCTCTTCTCAAGCGATGCGACGCTCGTTCGTTTCGGCCCGTACCAGCAACTCATGGCGACCTTCGCGAGCGATGAAGAGATCGTCGAGGCGATCGCCCGCGCTGGCGGTGCAGTGCGTGGTGGCACGCCTGACGACGCTTCGTGGGGGCGCGATTGGGCCCTGCTCCGAGAAGGGATAGTCCGCGTGACGACGGTGGCCCGCGGCACGCCGCGCGAACAGATCTTGCGGAAGGCGATGCGCGACGCCGAGGACTTCTCGACGCAGGAGAACGCCACGCGATCGCTTTCGTGGCTGGTGCCGCGTGACGATCCGCGGCGGCTCGAACTCTCGCTCGAGGCGTTCATCCGATTCCGCGCGAACGACGGCTCTTGGTCGTATTACGCGCAGAATCTCTTCGACCAACTGCCGACCGATTGGAGCAAGTCGCCGCCTCCGCAGCCGGAGCAATTCCCCGGCGACCAGGCCGCGTGGCTCCGCGCGTACGAACGTTGGCAGGATGACCGTCTCCGCGAAGCGCTCGCCAAGGCGATCGCCGATGACCATCCGCTGCGCGAGCGCATGCAGCAGGCGCTCGACATCCTTGACGCCGAGGCCGCGTCGCGCTGATCGCCGCTTTCCAGCGTGATTGCTACGCTGGCCGCATGCACTTTCGCCTCATCGACACCGTGCTCGAGCGCGACGCGACGCACGCGGTCGCGCTCAAGAACGTCACGATCGCCGAGGAATACCTGCAGGACCACTTCCCCGGCTTTCCCGTGCTGCCCGGCGTCTTCATGGTCGAGGCGATGACGCAGGCCGCGCGCGAGGTGCTCGCCGTGCGCGGCAAGCCACGCTATGTCCTCGGTGGCGTACGGGCGTTGCGGTACGGCTCGTTCGTGCGTCCGGGCGAAGCGTTGCGCGTGGAAGTCACGATCGACAAGGAGTTGCCCGATGGATCGGTCAGCTTCAAGGGCGCCGGCACGGTCGTGCGCACGAGCGGCGGAAGCGGCACCTCCGACACCGCGGTGTCGGGCCGCTTTACAATGCGGCCGATTCGAGACGAGCCGCTTCCCGCCGGGGGGTGATCGTCGGACGAGAGAGCCCATCAGATTGGAGTTCGACGCGGATGCCCGCCGGAACCATGAAGTCACGTGACGAAATCACTGCCGACGTTCGCGAAGTGCTCGAGGAGGCGCTCGGCGTCGACGAGGACGAGGTCACCCCTGAGGCGACGCTGAACGGCGACCTCGGCGCCGAGTCGATCGACTATCTCGACATCGTCTTCCGGCTTGAGAAGAAGTTCTCGACGCCCGACAAACCCTTCAAGATCGCGCAGGGCGAGATGCTGCCGGAGAATCTGATGACTGACCCGAGCCTCGTCGAAGGCGGCAAGGTCACGGCGAAGGGCATCGCGCTTCTGAAGGAGAAGATGCCGCACCTGCAGTTGGGCGCGTGGGAGTCCGATCCGCAGGTCACCAAGCTCGGTGAGCTCTTCACGGTGAAGAGCCTCGTCGACTTCGTCGAGCGCAAGCTCAAGAGCTGAACGGTCAGGCGTCCTCCATGCGCTGGATGTGGATCGACACCATCATCGCCTTCGAGCCGAAGGCGCGGATGGTCGCCATCAAGAACGTCTCGCTCGCCGAAGAGCATCTGCACGACCACTTCGCGGTCGAGGGTGACCTGCCCGCGCGGCCGCTCATGCCGAACTCGCTCATCCTCGAAGGGATGGCGCAGACGGCTGGGATCCTCGTCGGCAGCGTGCACGACTTCCGCGAGAAGGTGATCCTGGCGAAGGTCGTGAGCGCGACGATCGACGCCGACGTCTCGCCGGGCCAGACGATCCGATACGACGCACGCATCGAGCGGATGGATGCGATGGGCGCGTCGACGGTCGGCGTTGTCAGTCGTTTCGATCACCGCACGAGCGCGTGGACCGACATCGGCCGCATCGAGCTCTTGTTCAGTCACCTCGACCAGAACATGCAGGGGTTAGATCTGCCGGAGGAGAACTTCGTCTTCGGCGAGAACTTCCGCACGATCCTGAAGAGCGCGGGCTTCGACCGTTTCCTCTGACGGCCGGGGTGCATTCAGCGCGGAGGCGCGGAGAACACGGAGGGCACACGGAGATTGAACCCGAGTTCAAGGCAACGCTGCTCGCGAGCTGCCTTGAACTCTGGTGTCTCCTCCGCGTCATCTCCGCGTCCTCCGCGCCTCCGCGCTGAATGCCTTTCCCAGCGCGGTCCGCGCATGACAAGGCCCCGATCGGGGAGGCGTTCCGAGTCGGGGCCAACCCAGGAGTCGGGACTCCTGGCGGGTCATTCGCAACGGGTCGGCGAAGGCCCGTCGCATGCTGAGGCAAGACGTTCGTCGCGGGAGCGGTGCGGGCGCGAATCGAGTCCGCGCCCGCACCGCCCCGCACTTCATGAAACCGAGGAACGGTCCTCGGGGGATTCACCAGACCAAGACCCGCCGAAGCGCCCGCCTTGGTCGAAGGCCTGAGAGCGATGCATCGCTCACGTCGACAGGAGGACTGTCGAATGCAGCGCGCGGAATGCAAGGCGCGACGCCGCGCGGCGCGTCGCGGCGGTCCGTCTGTGCGATCTGCGACGTTTACAATCGCACCGTGACCGTCCAGCCACCTCCGGCGCAGCTCAGTTCAGCGCCGCACCAACACCATCTCGCGATCTACACCGGCTCGTTCGATCCGATCACGTTCGGGCATCTCGACGTGCTCGCGCGGAGTCGCAGGCTCTTCGACGAGGTGATCGTGGCTATCGGCCGCAACCCGAACAAGGCGGCGCTCTTCAGCTTCGAGGAACGCACCGAACTTGCGCGGGCGCTCGTGGACGAGCTCGTGCGGCACGACCCGAGCGCTGCGAAGGTGCGGGTCGAGACCTATACCGGACTCACCGTCGACTTCGCGCAATCGGTCGGCGCGGCGGCGATCATCCGTGGCATCCGCAACGTGAGCGACCTGGCGTCCGAGTGCCAGCTCGCGATCACGAACCGGCAGGTCGCGGGCATCGAGACGGTGTTCATCGTTACCGGCGAGGCGTTCGCGTATACGTCGTCGAGCCTGATCCAGCAGATCGCGGCGCTCGGCGGTTCGCTCGACAAGCTGAACACGCTCGTGCCGCCCATCGTGATCGACGCGCTGCGACGCAAGCGCGAGGATCATCGCAATCCGCTCGGGCGACTGGCGCAGGACCAGCTCATCGAGTAGTCCCCGTTTCCTCCGCCCGAGTCGCACCGCATGTCCGTCAGCTTTCGAGTCATCTCCATCGGCGCGTTGGCCGCGCATCCGCTCTGGGACGAACGCGGCGAGGTGCGCGCCGGCCACGCCACCACGACGCTGATCAGCGCGGGCAAGGCGCGGATCATCGTCGATCCGTCGTTGCCGCCGCAGGTGCTGCTCCCGCGCCTCGCCGAGCGGACCAACGTGAAGCCCGATGAGATCACGCACGTCTTCCTGACGTGCCTTCATCCGTTGCAGCGCCGCGGCATCACCGCGTTCCCCAAGGCCGAGTGGCTCGTGGGAAGCAACGAGCGCGAGGCGATCGGCGTGCCGCTCGTCGCCAAGTTCAACGAGGCCCGCGATGCGGGCGACCGCGAACTGGTCCGGCTCCTGATGCAGGAGATCGAGCTGGTGGAGCGCTGCCGGCCGGCGCCGGACCGGATCGAGCAGGGGGTCGATCTCTTTCCGCTGCCGGGCGTTACGCCGGGGTTGTCGGGGCTGCTGCTCCCGCTTCATCACGCGACGGTCCTCGTCGCCGGGGATGCCATTGCCACGCAGGAGCACCTCGAACAGGGGCAGGTCCTCCAGCAATGTCACGACGTCGCGGCGGCCCGAGGCTCGTTCGCCGAGGCGATCGAGATCGCGGACCTCATCGTGGCCGGGCGCGACAATATCCTGATGAATCCGGCGCGACGGCCGTTCTGAGGTCGGCCGCGCCGGCCAATCCGGAACGTGTTCTCCGGTCGGAGGTTCAACGTATGGCTGAGCAAGCAGCATCCGACGTCTCGTCGGACGGCCTGACCTCGCAGGTCACCGTGCGCACCATTCAGCGCTGGGCCCGCGAAGGAACCAAGTTCGCCTGCCTCACGTGCTACGACGCCACCACCGCGCGATGGTTCGAGAAGGCGGGACTGCCGGTGCTTCTCGTCGGCGACACCGCGGCCGAGATGATCCTCGGCTACCCGGCGACGGTGCACGCGCCGCTCGACTTCATGGTCGCGATCACCGCGGGCGTGAAGCGCGGCGCGCCGCGATGTCTCGTCATGGGCGACATGCCGTTCCTCTCGTATCAGGTTGACGACGCGGAGGGCGTGCGCAACGCGGGTCGCTTCATGACTGAAGGAACCGCGGACTGCGTGAAGCTCGAGGTCGATCGCTCCTTCGCGCCGCTCGTGCAGCGCATGGCGAGAGCAGGCATTCCGGTCGTCGCGCACATCGGCTCGCGTCCGCAGCACGCGCGGTTGCACGGCGGCTACTACGCGGCGGGCAAGACCGCCGACGCGGCGCGGCGCCTGCTCGACGACGCGCACGCGATGGAAGACGCCGGTGCGGTGATGCTCCTCATCGAAGCCGCGCCGGTCGAAGTGACCGAACTCATCGTCGAGCGCACCACCGTCCCGGTGATCGGATGCGGCGCGGGTCCCGCGTGCCACGGCCAGGTCGTCGTGACGCAGGACTTGCTCGGGCTGACGGAATGGCAGCCGGGCTTTGCGCGACCGCTCGTCAACATGGGCTGGCATCTCGTCTCGATGGCGCAGTCGTGGAAGGAACGCGTCCGCACCGGGCAGCTCGGCGAGCACCCGTACGTGATGAGCGACGCGGAACTGGGCGCGCTGGCGGAACTGCGGCGAAGTCTCCCCGCGCGGCACGGCCGACTCAGAGAGACGTGACGGACGGCTGAAATCGCGGCATCCGACGCGATTTTCTTGGCAGGGATCGGTTCCGTCGTCGTCGTTTCATGACCCTCGCGGCTTCCGGCGAAATCGCCGTCCCACTCGACCCGCAGCATCGAACTTGTGTTTGATGCGTCCACCACGCCGCATTCGCGAACCGGCTACGGCGTGGCGAACTATGGAAGCTCGCTTCCTTCAACTCACTTCTCACCTCGCTCCTCGGCTTTGACGCTCAAGTCAGGGAGCAACTCGCGACAGCGAACAGATCGGAGAGCGTCGTGATCAGAGGACAATCCATCATGCGCGGAGCAATTTCCTACGGACCAGGCCTTGTCGTACTCGGAGCCGCGGCAGCGGCGCTGTTCGTCGTGCCAACGACGGTTCGCCAGTTCGTGCATGCCCAGACGACGGCGGATGTCATTCGAGCGTCGAATCGCCTCACGGCGCCCGGCAACGTGCTCGAGGAAATCAACGCGGTGCAGCGCGACATCGCGAAGGCCGTCGAGCCGAGCGTCGTGCACGTCTCGACGACCGGATACGTCAGCCGACAGGCGATGAAGCAGGCGTTCGTGTCGAGCGGCTCGGGTTGGGTGTTCGACGATCAAGGACACATCGTCACGAACGCGCACGTCGTCGACGGCGCCGATCGCATGGAAGTCCAGCTTCACGACGGCGAGCTGCGCGAGGCCGAACTCGTCGGCCGCGACATCCGCACCGACATCGCCGTGCTGAAGATCGCGCCGGGAGAACTGCATCCCGCGCAGCGCGGCAACAGCGACGATCTCGAACAGGGCGACATGGTCTATGCGTTCGGCTCGCCGTTCGACTTCCGCTTCTCGATGTCCTCGGGCATCGTCTCGGGACTCGGGCGCACGGCCGGGCCGGAGGAAATCGACTACCAGAACTTCATCCAGGTCGACGCGGCGATCAACCCGGGCAACTCGGGCGGACCGCTCACCGACGTTCACGGCAAGGTCGTCGGCATGAACACGGCGATCGCCACCGGCCGCGGAAACACCGTTGGCCAAGGGCAATTCGCGGGCATCGGTCTCGCGATTCCGATGTCGATGATCGAGAACGTCGTGAGCCAGCTCATCGAGAGCGGCGAGGTCAAGAAGGGATTCCTCGGCGTGCGCGTCGAGAGCCCCGACGATCGAGCCCTCGCCAGTCTCGACGACCCGGCGCTGAAGTTCGTGGCCGAGCGATTCAAGGGCGAAGGCGCGGTCATCGCCAGCGTCGACGCGAAGTCGCCCGCGGCGAACGCCGGTCTCCGCGTCGGTGACGTCCTCGTGGCCGTCGACGGCCGAAAGATCACCGGCAGCGCGCAGGTTCCCGCGATCATCTCCTCGAAGCGCCCCGGCACGCCGGTCGAGCTCGAGCTGTGGCGCCCGAACGTCGGCGAAGGCTCGTCGAAGAAGGAAGTCGTGAAAGTCACGCTGAGCGAACTCGATCCCGGCGATCGCGCTCCGGGCATCACGCAAGCGCTGAAGCGTCTCGGCTTCGACAAGCTCGCGACGGCCACCGAGCAGCGTTGCCGCGAACTCGACGTGCCGTACCGTCGCGGCGTGTTGGTCGAGGAAGTCGAGCCGAACTCCGATCTCGCTCGGTACGTTCCCGCCGGCTCCGTGCTCGTCGAAGTGCTCGGTCAGCCGATCGGCAGCGAAGACGAGTTGTACGCACGCCTCGTGAACTACCTGCTCAACCTGCAACGGCACAGGGCGCCGGCCGATCCGTTCCTCCGCGTGCCGATCACCGTCGTGCCGCCGAAGGGCGAGGCGACGCAGGTCTATCTGCCGCTGCGTCCGTGACGCGCGGTCGTCCGCGGCGCCGCGCCTCGTAGGTGAACGGCGTTCGCGACCGCGGTCACGCAGACAATCGAGTCCTCCTTCAGGCTGCCGAGATTCGCGCACGGTGCGCGTCTCGGCAGCCTGCCTCGTTTCGCGACGCGGTAGGATCCGGGCATGGTGTCAGCGCCGCGTTCCGCACACGACGAGTTGCTCGAGCGCCCGTTGCTCGAAGTGCTCGATCTGAAGGCGCACTTTCCGATTCGCCGCGGCGTGCTGCAGCGAGTCGTCGGACACGTGAAGGCCGTCGACGGCGTCAGCTTCCACCTCCACAAGGGCGAGACCCTCGGACTCGTCGGCGAGTCCGGCTGCGGCAAGACCACGGTCGGCCGGGCGATTTTGCGGCTGATTCCCGCGACCTCGGGTCGCGTGCTCTTTGCGGGCAACGACCTGTTCGAGCAGGGCGCGTCGGCCATGCGGCGACTGCGTCGGCAGATTCAGATCATCTTCCAGGATCCCGGGGGCTCGCTGAACCCGCGCATGCGCGTCGGCCAGATCGTCGGCGAGCCGCTCGAGGTCCACGGGATCGCGCGCGGCGACGAACTTCGCGAGCGCGTCGCGTCGCTTCTTGAGCGATGCGGTCTCTGGCGCGGCGCCGCCGAGCGATTCCCGCACGAGTTCTCCGGCGGCCAACGTCAGCGCATCGGCATCGCGCGGGCGTTGGCACTCGAGCCGCGGCTCATCGTCTGCGACGAGCCGACGTCGGCGCTCGACGTGTCGATCCAGTCGCAGATCCTGAACCTGCTCGCGGACTTGCAGGACGAGTTCGGACTCGCGTATCTGTTCATCTCGCACGACATGGCCGTCGTCCATCACGTCTGCGACCGCATCGCGGTGATGTACCAGGGCAAGATCGTCGAGGAAGGTTCGCGCGACGACGTGATCCGACGACCACGACATCCGTACACGAAGGCGCTGCTCGCGGCGGTGCCCGAAGCCGATCCGCGCCGCGTTCCCGAGCGTGCGCGACGCGAGGGGACGCGAACGTGACGCGAATGACCGACGAGATCGGAACGCCCGCGCCGACGCCGAGCGTCGGCGCGCAGCGATTTGCGCGAGGCTTCATCTGGTTCACCGCGATCGCGTCGGTGGCGACGTTCATCTGGGGTTGGACCGTGGTGAACGACGTCCGCAAGACCGCGGCCGAGACCGATCGCCGAATTCGCACGCTCGCGTGGGCCACGCTCGCGTATGCCAACGAGTTCGGACAATTTCCGGAGTCGGACGACGAGTTGCGAGCGTTCGGCGTGGGACCCGATGCGCTGCGCGCTGGCGACCGGCCGAAGGAGGCGCTCTGGCCGGCGCGGCGGACCGACGCGCTCAGGTCGGAGCAACCGGTGCCGATCGATGACTGCCTGCGCTCGATCATCGTGGTGTGGGGCGACGCGCGCACGATGCCGCCGTTGCTCCAGCCCGACCAGCTTCCGACCCTGCGGGGGACGGAGGACGAGGTGCACCGCTGGCTGGAGGCGTACCGGGCGGTGCTGGTGGGCCACTGAGGCCGTTCACGAGAGGTGCGGTCCGCCTTACGCTGGTCACCGCACCGATGACTACCGCCGCTTCCAGTTCCTCGTCGATCGACGTCCGCCAAAGCGACGCGTCGCAACCCATCCGCCACGTCGCGCCGGAGACGCCGCTCGTCGACGTCATGCAGGGCGCAGCGCGGTGGGAGATCAAGGTGCACGAGGTCGGGTTCATCGCGCTCGTCGACGCTATGCCGCGGCTCGTACCGCAGGGCAAGACGGCCGATTCGGCGATCGTGCAGGCGGCGCGCGTGAGCTACGGCGAAGGGACGAAGCAGGTGAACGAGGACCGCGGGCTCGTGCGCTATCTGATGCGCCACCGCCACTCGACGCCGTTCGAGATGATCGAGTTCAAGTTCCACGTGGCGATGCCGATCTTTGTCGCGCGGCAATGGATCAGGCACCGCACCGCGAACGTGAACGAGTACTCGGCCCGCTACTCGATCGTGCAGGACCGCTTCTACCGGCCGTCGATCGAGAGCATCCGGTCGCAGAGCACGACCAATCGGCAAGGCGGCGAGGCGCCGGTCGACGTGGGGACCGCCGAGGACTTCCTCCGCCTGCTCGAGTCGGCGGAATCGCTCTATCCGCAGTACATCGGGCTGACGGAGCGCGGCGTGGCTCGCGAACTCGCGCGGGCCGCGCTGCCGGTGAGCGTGTACACCGAGTGGTACTGGAAGTGCGACCTGCACAACATCTTCCACTTCCTGTCGCTGCGCATGGATCCGCACGCGCAGCGCGAGATCCAGGACTACGCGAACGCGATGTACCGACTCATCCAGCCGATCGTCCCGATCGCCTGCGAGGCGTTCGAAGACTACCGGCTCAACGGCATGCATCTGACGGCGCTCGAGATCGACGCGTTGCGCACCGGCGAGCCGCTCAAGACGACGAACAAGCGCGAGATCGTCGAGTGGGACGCGAAGCGGGCGCGGCTCGGGCGCTGAGCCCGGTCAGAAGTCGACGAAGAACGGAATCGCCGCGAACGCGACACCGACGAGCACGAGCGCGATCATGTTCGAGAGGAAGAACGGATAGACCGACAGCAGCACTCCCGAGAGGATCGCCGAGAACTTGCCTTCGCGCTTCCCGTACATGAAGTACCCAAGGCCGACCAGCCCAGTGAAGAAACCGACGACGAACGACTCCATGGCGGGTGACCTCGATCGGTGTGCGATTCACGTCGCAATCGTCCATTCGCCCGTCGGCGTCGATCGAAACGCGTCGAATCGCCGCGCTCCGCGCGGGAGGAGGCGCTGATGGACGACGCATCCCTGCTGCGCGCGTTCGAGGACGCGACATTACCGCACGCGTCGTGGCGTCACCGCGAGCACGTCAAGGTCGGATACCTGCACCTGTGCCGGGATCCGTTCGATCTTGCGCTGCCGAGGATGCGGGCCGGCATCAGGCGATTGAACGCGGCGCACGGCGTGGTCGACACGCCGAAGCGCGGCTACCACGAGACGATGACGCACGCGTGGCTGCGCCTCGTCGACGCGGCGAAACGGGCCGACGGTCCGTTCGACAACGCCGACGCGTTCGTCGCGGCACACGCCGAGCTGATGCAGCCGACGCTGCTGCGGCTCTTCTACACCCGCGATCGTCTCTGGAGTCCGGAGGCGCGGATCCGCTTCGTCGAGCCGGACCTCGATCCGCTCAAGGCCGCGCCGACGCGCGAGTGAATGACGGGAGCGATCAACGCGTCTCGCGTTCGGTCAGCACCGCGCGAAGCCCGACGAGCGGCGAGGTCTTGTCCACCTGCAGCTGGACGAGCCGGATCGGCGTGGGCCGGAAGTAGCGAAGCGCGCCGCCCGGGTTCGGGCCTTCACCGCGCACATCCCAGAAGTCGCCCATGTAGATGCGCACGTTCGCGCCGGGTTCGATCTGCTCCAGGTGGTGCAGGTAGCGCTGGTTCAGCCAGACGTCGACGTTGGTGAATGACCGCGGCGTCGCGTTCACGATGAGCATCATGTCGCCGTCCTCGATCACCTGGGCGTCGATCGTCTCCGCCTGCTTCAGCCAGAACGGGTACTGGCGCGTCGCCATCTCCGGGTCCGAACGGACCATCCTGCACGAAGCGAGCATGAGGACGCTGAGGACGAGCAGTCGGCGCACGGCGGGAGTGTAATGGGGTGTCGTTCCAGCGTCGAAACGCGCGAACGTCGGCGCGCCGCGACGCGACGAACTACCCGTCGAGTCCGGCCGCGGCGGCGCACCGTTTGACGAGCTCGCCCGCCCGCTCGCGCGTCGGCGCCTCGGCGATGATCCGCACGATCGGCTCGGTGTTGCTCGCCCGCAGATGCACCCATCCGTCGGCGAAGTCGACGCGCACGCCGTCGGCGTCGTTGATGCGCTCGCTCGCGAAGGCGGCCTTGGTGCGCGCGAGCGCCGGACCGACGGCGGCGAGCCCGCCGATGCCGGCGAGGTCGAGCTTCGTCTTGAGCATCGCGTAGCGCGGCAGCGTCGCCACGATCTCCGACAGCGGCTTTCCTTCGGCGGCGAGCAGCTCGAGCACGATCGCCATCGCGCTCAGGGAATCGCGCACCCAGCAGATCTCGGGCACGATGACGCCTCCGTTGCCCTCGCCGCCGAGCAGGCCGTGCGCCGGCTTCAGCGCCGAGACCACGTTCGCCTCGCCGACGGCGGTGCGGAGGACGGACGCGCCGAAGCGGGCCGCGACGTCGTCGATCATGCGGCTCGTGGAGAGATTCGCGGCGAGCGTCGCCGTGCCCGCGTCGCGCGGACGTCGCGTGAGCACGCGCAGCGCGGCGAGGACCAGCGTGTATTCCTCGCCGATGAAGCGGCCTGACTCGTCCACGATCGCGAGTCGATCCGCGTCGGGATCCTGCGCGAATCCGCATACGGCGCCGCGCGTCGAGCGCACGCCGTCCATCAGCCCGCCGAGATTCTGCTCGATCGGTTCGGGCACGTGGCCGAAGACGCCGGTCGGCTCGCCGCAGAGATGCGTCACCGTGCATCCGAGCGCCTCGAGGAGCGCACGCCCCGGACGGCATCCCGACGCGTTGACCGAGTCGAGCACGACGTGGAAGCGGCACGCGCGGATGCGCTCGACGTCGACGTACCGCAGCACCTTTTCGACGTGCACCGAGTTCGCGCCGGCGTCGGTCACGATCGGGCCGACGTCGAGCGACGAGCGGTACGCGAAGCGCTTCGACCGGTAGCGGGCGATGATGTCCTCGGCGATCGCCTTCGGCGGCGCGAGTCCGTCGCTGTCGAGGCACTTGAGGCCGTTCCACTCGATCGGGTTGTGGCTCGCGGTGATCGCCATGCCGCCGTCGGCCTTGAGGTGGCCGATCATCACGCCGACGGTCGGGGTCATCGTCACGCCGAGGTCGACGACCTCGCAGCCGACGCTCGCGAGTCCGCCGTGCACGGCGCGGGCCAGCGCTTCGCCGCCGATGCGTCCGTCGCGTCCGACCACGAGCCGCGGTCGTCGTCCGGCGACGCCCTCCGCGACGCGCGATCCAAAGGCCGCCGCGAACTCGGCGGCCACGGCGGGCGTCATGGTGGCGCCGACGATGCCTCGGGCACCAGAGACCGAAAGCATGAGCGGGGCGTCTGCGGCGGCGGTAGCCATGAATGTCCTCGTGCGTCGCGAGGTCGGCACGATAGCGAGGCGCGGCAGGCGCGCCGCACGGGGAGCGAACGCCACGCGCACCGCGAAAGGCGGACGGAGCCTGTCCCTATAATCGCCGCCTTGGGTTCCGGGACCGGCGTGTCCCGTCCCACGGTCGTGCGGCGCTCGACGACCAGGCCACTCCCGATGTTTCTCCTCGAGCTCGAGACCGAATTCTCCGCCGCACACGCGATCGTGATTGCGGGCCAGCGCGAGCGGGTCCACGGTCACAACTTTCGCGTACGAGCCACCGTGGCGGGCGAGCGGCTCGACGCCGACGGCCTCCTCTGCGACTTCCACGCGGTCGCCGCATGGATCGAGGACATCCTGCGGCCGTTTCGCGACGCGGATCTGAATGCGACGCCGCCATTTGACCGAATCAACCCGACGGCCGAGCGGGTAGCGGAGCATGTCGCCACGGCGCTCGGGGCCAAGCTACCTTCGGGCGTCCACGTGCACAGCGTGCGCGTGACCGAGGCGACCGGCTGCGCCGCCGTCTTCGCGCCGGAGCCGCGTCGCGGATGAGCTCGGCACAACGCACCCAGACGCTTCGAACCACCCAAGGAACCGAATGAGCGACCGCGCCGCCGATCATGCCCATCACCACAACCGACCCGCCGCCGACCCGACGGCGGAGGTGACGGGCGATCTCTCGCGCTTCCTCAATCGCGACCTGCAGTGGCTCGAGTTCAATCGGCGCGTGCTCGCGCAGGCGAAGGACGCGCGCCTTCCGCTTCTCGAGCGCGTGCGATTCCTCTCGATCTTCTCGAGCAACCTCGACGAGTTCTTCATGAAGCGCGTCGGCGGCCTGCGCCGCCAGCTCGACGCGGGAATCGGCAGTCCGCCGTGGGAGCCGCTGACGCCCGCGCAGCAGCTTCAGGCGATTCGCTCGCGGGTGGTCGAGCTCACCGACGATCTCGCTCGGGTGTTTCGCGTCGACCTGCAGCCGCGGCTGCGCGAGCTCGGCGTGCACTTCCTCGCGTGGGAGGAACTCACCAAGGACGAGCGATCGGAAGCCGAAAGCTGGTACCGCCGCAATGTGTTTCCGATCCTCACGCCGCTCGCGGTCGACCCCGGACACCGCTTCCCGTTCATTTCGAACATGAGCGTGTCGTTAGGCGTGTTGCTGCGCCGCCCCGGCGAAAGCGAACAGTTGTTCGCTCGCGTGAAGGTGCCGGAGATGGGCGCGCGGCTGTATCGCTTCGGCGCGAGCCGCCGCTACGTGCCGCTGCAAGAGATCATCGAGCACAACCTCGACGACCTCTTCCCGGGCATGGAGATCGTGAAGGTCGTGCCGTTCCGCGTCACGCGCAACGCCGACGTCGAGCGCGACAACGAGGACGCCGAGGACCTGCTCGAGCAGATCCAGCAGCAGCTCCGCGAGCGGCGATTCGCCCGCGTCGTGCGCCTCGAGATCGCCCGCGGCGCGAATCCGCGCATTCGCCGCTTCCTCGAGGACGAACTCGACATCGAGCAGGAGGACATCTACGAGACCGAAGGACTGATCGACTACGGCGTCCTGAACGAGATCGCCGACATCGACATGCCCGAGCACCGCTTCAGCAAGTGGACGCCGGTCACGCCGCCGCGGATCGAGAGCGACGAGAGCGACCTCTTCAGCGTGCTGCGCCAGGGCGACCTGCTCGCGCATCACCCCTACGAGAGCTTTGACGCGACGGTCTGTCGCTTCATCGACCAGGCCGCCGCCGATCCGAAGGTGCTCGCGATCAAGCAGGCGCTGTACCGCACGTCGGGCGACAGCCCGTTCATTCCGAGCCTCATTCGTGCCGCCGAAGCGGGCAAGCAAGTCGCCGTGCTCGTCGAACTGCGAGCGCGCTTCGACGAGGCGCGAAACATCTACTGGGCCCGCAAGCTGGAAGACGCCGGCGTGCACGTCGCGTACGGCGTCGTCGGCCTGAAGACGCACTCGAAGGTGGCGCTCGTCGTGCGGCAGGAAGGCAACGGCATCCGTTGCTACGCGCACATCGGCACGGGCAACTACAACCCGAAGACCGCGCGGCTCTACGAGGATCTCGGCCTCTTCACCTGCGATCCCGCGATCACCGAGGACGTCGTCAACCTCTTCAACTACATGACGGGCCGAAGTCGCCAGAAGGACTACCAGCGGCTCCTCGTCGCGCCGGTGACGATGAAGAAGCGCTGGATCGAGCTGATCGAGCGCGAAATCGCCGTGCAGGAATCCGGCAAGCAGGGGCGGATCATCGCGAAGATGAACCAGCTCGAGGATCGAAGCGTTTCCGACGCGCTGTATCGCGCGTCGCAGGCCGGCGTGAAGATCGATCTCGTCGTGCGCGGCTTCTGCTGCGTGCGGCCCGGGGTTCCGGGACTGTCGGACTCGATCCGCGTGTCGTCGATCATCGGCCGCTTCCTCGAGCACAGCCGCATCTTCTGGTTCTCCGCAGGCAAGGACGATCCGATCGACGGGGACTTCTACATCGGAAGCGCCGATTGGATGTACCGCAACCTCAACGTGCGCGTCGAAGCCGCGACGCCGATCCAGGGCCGCCGCGAGCGCGAGCGACTGTGGGAAGTCCTGCAGATCGGTCTGCACGACCGGCGTCAAGGATGGGACATGCTTTCCGACGGTCGCTACGTCCAACGATCAACGGAAGGTCTGTCGCCCGACCATCCCGATGCGATCGGCACACATGCGCGCCTGATGGCGATGACGCTGGAAGCACAGCGCATCGCGGAGCGGCATCGGCATTCCGATCTGTGACGCCGACGTCGTGATCGCGCGTCACGCCGCGCCGGGGAACACGCGCAGGAGGTCGAGGCTCGTGATGATCCCGATCGGAATGCCGAGCCTGTCGACGACGATCATGCGATGAACCCGCGCGTCGTACATCCGCCGCGCCACTTCCGCGACGGGCGTTTCGGGTCCGACGACGATCGGCGATTCGGTCATCACGTCGTTCACCGTGAAGCGGGGCTCCGACGCGATGTCCTTGCCCGCGTCGACGTCGCCTTGCTCCGCGAGCGTCTCGAACAGGTAGCTGGCCGCGTCGTTCAGGTTTCCTTCCGAGTAGCGGCGCAGCAAGTCGGTCTTCGAGACGACCCCGATCGCGCGACCTTGCTGGTCGACGACGGGCACGCCGGAGATTTCGTTCTGGTCGAAGATCGACCAAAGCTCGCGAATCGTCGTCGAGCGCTCGACGCACACGGGCTCCGCGGTCATCACGTCCCTCGCCTTGAGGTCGGTCTTGATGAGGCTTGCTGTCGGCTTTGTCGTGGTCATTGCTGTGTCCTCGTCAGTACGCGCCTCGCTGCTTCGACGTGCGGTCGTGCGCGACGGGGCGCGGTTTTCGTCTCCCGGCGACGCCGCATGCACCGTGCCCTCGAAGCCCGCGCATCGCAAGGCGCGCAGAAGTCGGATTGCCGTGCATCGCCTCGAGTGCGCCACCGAGGCCCACCCGCGATACACGCTCACTTGCACGTCGCGCACGCCGTCGACCGACTCAAGCGCGTTCGTCGCGGTCTCCCAGTCCTGCGCGGATCGGACGCCGCGCAGCACCAATTCGGTTCGTTCGGTCGCGGAGTGCACGACTGGCTCCACGGCCGCCGGAGCGCGCCCGCGCGCGCTCCGGCGTCCCTTCAGGCAGTGCGATCAGGAAGCGCCGACGGGAACCTGTTTCGGCTGCTTCTTCGGCTCGGTCGACTTGATCTCGATGTGGCGCGGGCGCGCCGCAGGGGGCTTCGGCACGTTGATGGTCAGGACTCCGTTCTCGAAGTCCGCCACGAGCTTGCTCGGATCGATGCCTTCCGGAAGATCGAATACGCGCTTGAAGGCGCCGAAGCGGCGCTCGGCCCGATAGAAGTTCTTTTCCTTCCGCTCGATCGCCTCGTGCTTCTGGCCGGAGATCGTGAGCAGGCCGTCATGGATGCTGACGTCGATGTCCTTCAGTTCGACGCCGGGGAGTTCCGCCTTGATCACGATGTTGGCATCGGTCTCCTCGATGTCGACCGCGGGCGCGAGCATCACAGGCGCTTCGAGCGCCTCGGGCGCGTTGGTCCACGGATCTTCGAAGAAGCGGTCGAGCACGCGCGTGATGTCGGGGAAGGGCGTCATCACGTCGCCGCGCGGAGTGCGAGCCGCGAGGGGCGTGCGATACAGACGTTGAATGAGGTTCATGGTGAGCTCCTTGTGTCAGATGCTTTGGTGAGGCGCGATGCCGTGCGGCGCTCGCGCCGACGATTCGTCCAATCCATCAGAGATACGGATCGACGGTGAGTCTGCTGTCCACGCGACGGATGCCGGGCGCGAAGCCGGCGGCCTGCTCCACCGCGTGCCGCTCGCCCCACGACCGCACCGCGCCGGTCAGCGTGACGACGCCGTTGCCCACGGTGACGCCGAGGCGCGAGACCTCGCGTTCTGCGCGCCGTTCGATGGCGCCCTCGATGGCGGCGCGCACGCCGTTGGCGCTCATCACGCTCGGCTTGACGGTGATGAGGTTGGTGATGGCAGCGACGCCGGCGAGCCGACGAATTGCCCACTCCGCGTCCTCGCGCTGCGACCACGTGTCCACTTCGCCCTCAAGCGTCACTCGGCCCTCGGAGACCGTCGAACGGATGTCCTCGTCGGGCACGAGCACGTCCCACTTCAGCGCCGATCGCACGGCCTGGGCCACTTCGGTGTCGGTCTTCTTGCCCACGCCGGGGATCTTCACGATCACGTCGTTCGCGATGTCGAGCACTCCCTTCACGCGATGCCCGGCTTCGGCGGCGGCGATCCGCTTCACGTAGCTCGACACCGTGCCGGTGAGCGTGACGACGCCTCGCTTCACCTGTACGCCGATCTCCGTCTCGTCCACGCGCGGATCCCACGCGAGTTCGTGCAGCACGTCGTCCTTGATCTCCGCGTCGGACCTCATGGTGATTGCGGTGGTCATTGATTGCCTCCTGTGTTCGTCGGAACCGTTGAGGCCGCGAATCGGCCGGTGCGTACATGCGCCGCGACGTCGCTGGCGCCGACATGCAGATGATCGGCACGCCAATCACGCGCGATAGCGCGGAGATTTCCCCTATTGGTCGTCTCGACATCGACGACGCGCGGGCGCACAGCGCCGGTGGCTTTGGGCGTTCGCGCCGCCTACGCTGCAATGCATGCGACTCACCGGCCGACAACGCGGCGGTGTGGTGGCGTCGTCCAACGACGGCGTGGGCGGTCCGCAGGTGGCAGCGCCACCAAGCGCGGCGCTTGATCCGGTCATCACCGTCGATTCCTCCGGGATCATCCAGTCGGCGAGCGACGCCGTGGAGCGCGTGTTCGGCTGGACGGCGGAGGAACTCATCGGACGCGACTTCGCCACGCTCGTCGCCGATCCCGGCGCAGCGCCGCGCGACGGCTCTCCGTCCGGCCACGGGCTTCTGGGGCCGGCGTCGGCGATCGAGCAAGCGCGGCGGATCGACGCGCGCCGAAAGGACGGCGGCGTCGTCGCGGTCGAGCTCTCGACGTCGCGGGCGCACGTGCTTTCGCGGAAGACGCCGCTCTTTGTCGTAATCATGCGCGACCTGGGCGACGAATCGCCGGCGGCTCACGCGCGAGCGCTCGATCGGCAGCACTTGCTCCGGATGATTGCGGAGCAAACCGCGGCGATCGACTCGGCCCATCTGCGTCTGCGGATGGCGGACCGGATGGCCTCGATCGGCACGCTCGCGGCCGGGCTCGGCCACGACATGAGCAACGTGCTTCTGCCGGTGCGCGCCCACCTCAATGCGCTCCGGGCCGCGACGCTCGCACCGAAACGCCGCAAGGACGTCGATGCGATCGCGCGAGGTGTCGCGTATCTGCAGCAACTCGCCGACGGGCTTCATTTCCTCGCGCTTGATCCGGAGCGCGACGATCCCGAGGGCGAGACTGACCTGTCCGCATGGTGGAAGCAGACGGGCGGGCTCATCTCGAAGGCCGTGCCGCGCCGCGTTCGCGTGCGCTGCTCGATCCCGCGACGCCTGCCTGCGGTGCGCGTGGCGGCGCATCCGCTCACCCAGGCGGTGCTGAACCTCGTGGTCAACGCGGGCGAGGCGATCCCGCCCGGACGCGACGGCGTGGTGCGCATCTGGGCGAAGGCGCTGCCGAGCGGCGACCGGGTGCGCCTCGGCGTGACCGACGACGGTACGGGCATGAGTGCCGAGACGCGGCGCCGCGCGTTCGAGCTCTTCTTCACCACCAAGGCCCGCGGTTTGGGAACGGGTCTCGGCCTGCCGCTCGTGCATCGCGTCGCATCGCGGGTCGGCGGCGCCGTCGACATCGAGTCGGAGCTCGGCCTCGGCACCTCGGTGATCATGACGCTGCCCGCGCTGCGACGGCCGCGCGGCTCGCGCGCTCGACCGACGTGCGGCGTCGCATGCGTCTCGATTCGCGACGCTCGCGCCGCCGGGCTCGTGCGCCAATTGCTCGCGGCGCTCGGCGTTCGCGTGGTGCATGTCGCGAGTCGGAACGCTACCGACCTGTGGATCGTCGAACCCGGCGCGGCGGACGCGGAGGACGTGAGCGCATGGCGGCGCGCGTCGCGAGGTCGGCACGTCGTTCGGTTCGGTCCGGCGTCGGAGGTCGACGACGCCAGCCGCTGGCAGGCGATGCCGGCGACCGTCATCCACGATCGCGGCGACTTCGGAGCGATCCGTGCGGCGCTCTTGCGCGTGGTCGCGGGCGAGCACAAGCGGCGCAGTCGCGCCGGGAGTTCGACATGAAGCCAGCGTCTGTCACCGCGCGTGCCGGGAAGTCGCTCGTCCGCGTGCTCTGCGTCGACGATCACGCGGTCCTGATGGAAGGGCTCCGGGCGCAGTTCGCGATCGACGGACACATCGAGCTCGTCGGCGCGCTGCGCTCGGCCGAGGGGCTGCTCGAGGAGGCTGAGCGGCTGAAGCCCGACGTCGTGCTGCTCGACATCGAGATGCCCGGACCGGACGCCTTCGAGGCCGCGGATCGACTGCTCCACCTGCATCCGCAGGTTCGCGTCGCGTTCCTCAGCGCGCACGTCCGCGACGGCTACATCGCCGCCGCCTACGCGTGCGGCGCGTGCGGGTACTTCGCGAAGTCCGACGACCTCACCGAGATCGTGGCCGGCGTCCACGAGGTCGCGAGCAGCGCGCAGGGGACGTTCGTGATGGGGACGCACGTGCGCGAGCGCTGTCTGGCCGGGCGCGATCGGTTCGGCGAAGGCGCGAGGCCCGCGCGGCGCGGCGGTCCGTTGCCGGGAACGCCGCTCGAGGCGCTGACGCCCCGCGAGCTCGAGGTGCTTCGGCTGATCGGTCGCGGAATGTCGCGCAACGAGGTCGCGGCGCAGCTCTGCCGAAGCGTGAAGACGGTGGACGGTCACCAGGAGCGCATGATGCGCAAGCTGGGGATCGCTTCGCGTGCCGAACTGCTCCGATTCGCGATCCACGAAGGTCTCGCCGAGGCGTGACGTGGCGCGGACGGGTCGTCACTTCCGGCGGGTGAACTTCATGACGGCGTGCTCCGTCACCTTGCCGGCGCGGAAGCTCTCCCACGTTTCGACGATGTGGTCCGGATCGGTGATCGTCAGGTTGAGCTGCGCCATGTGCTCGGTGTCGGGCGTGGGCAGATTGGTGATGTCGGCGAAGAGGAACTCGTATCGCGAGCCGTCGCCGACCGCGATGCAGCGCATGCGCGGCTGGTTGCCGGCGGCGCAGTAGTGCGTCGCGATGATCGAGTCGCCGTCGAGATGGAACATGTTCGTCATCTCGTGCTCGGAACCAGGGAACATCGTCTCGCGAATCGCGGTGCCCGCGGACGTGACGTGGAACACGGTGCCGATCGCGCGCTTGCCGCCGTCGTCGGCGATGTCCCACTCGCCCTCGAGCGTCTTGAGGCGATCGAACGCGGCGACCATCGCGGGCGTCGCCTTCGACTCGCTGCGTTGGCCGTTCCCCGCGCAACCCGCGCCGAGCGTGGCGATGGCGATCGAAGCGGCGGCCAGGACGAAAAGAGAAGTCCGCATGGGAATGCCCTCGCTGAAACGCGGCCGGACAAAGGCCGGCGCGGGCGACAGCGTAGCTCGGCGAGAGTCAGCCGGGCTGCTCGCGACGCCGTGCTTCGTCCGTGCGGAGGCGCGGGCGCTCGATCACCACTCGCCGGTGCGCGGCATCGAGCTGGCGACGAGGCGGATCGGCTTCACCAACCCCTTGTCGAGCTTCGTGGCCTGGTTGTCGTCGCCGACGACCGTCAGGTCCATCGTCACGCGATAGAGGTGCGTGCCCTTGTCCCACTCGAGCGTGAAGGCCGGGACGTTCGCGCCTTCCGACGTCACCGTGCGCTGTACGCCGCGCAGGATCGGCTTCTCGTCGCCGTCCTCGACGCGGAGGGTGATCGCGTGCACCGTCTCGTCGAATCCGATCGTGATGAGTTGTCCGGCGGTGTTGCGGAACGAGATCTCGTCCGTCGCGCTTGTCGCGTCGAGCGGATCGTCGGGCAACGGTCCGAAGTCGGCGCCGGTGCGGATCATCGTGAGCAGGCGATGCATGACGAGCCGTGCGACGGTGTGCGTCGATGCCTCCTCGGTGGTGGCCTGATACGCGACGAAGCATGCGTTGAGCGCGACCATCGTCGCGGCCAGCAGCGCGCTGCTGATGGCCAGCGCCATGAGGAGCTCGACGAGGTTGAAGCCGCGGCGGCGACGCGCTGAAGCGCGATGAGAGCGAATCATGACGACGACCCTCCTTCAACGTAGGTGGACGGCATCGCCTCCATCGAGACGGGCCACGGGATGCCGTCGGGCAGCTTCCCGTTGGGGTTGTAGCGCAGCGTGATCTCGCCGAATCCCTCGAAGCTCCCGCTGCCCGGCAGCGAGCCTTCGCCGTCACCGTCGAGCGGCCCGAAGTAGCCGATCGTGGTGTTGAACATGTCGGGCTGTCCGTCGTAGTAGAGCGGCCCCTGGTTCTTCACCGGACGGAACGTCATCAGCAGCGTGCCGAACACGTCCGCCGTGCCGCGCACGTCGAGCACGCCCGCGATGATCGTTCCGCGCAGATTGACCTTCGGGGTCAGGGTCGGATCAGACGCCTGCTCGTTGTTGAAGTTGCCGACGTCGATCGACCAGCCGGGCATCATGATCTGACTGCGGGCCAGCATGTCGCGATCGGCGGCGCTGATGTTCTGGAGCAACGGTTTCAGCGTGTTCGCGTCGGTCTGCGCCGCGAGTTCGCCGTCCTCGGGGTCGAGGTAGAAGCGGGTGTTCCCCGTCATCTGGATCTTGTTGCGCCAGTGCGTGAACTCGCCGGGCGTGTCGCCGGCGAGTGATCCGAGGAACGTGCAGTTGTCGAAGCGAATGGAGTTCGACTTCGTCTTCGTGTCCGAGATCGGAGTGCCGCCGAGAAGCGCGGTCAGACCGGGGAACTTCGGCGAGTACACCACCGAACCGCCCGACAAGGTGGTCTGGTTCAGGCTGCCCGCGTAGTTCCAGTTGACGTCGGTGCACGACGTCTCGGTCTCGACGTACGTGACTCCGACGAAGGTGCAATTCTTGAAGAGCGCGTTCGTCGCCGTCGGGATCTTGACGTTGGTGAACGTCATGTTTTCGTAGACCGGTCGCTGATACCAGTCGTACGCCGAGGGCGAGCCGAACGGCACCGGCTCCCACGTCGTCGCGCCCGGCGCGGTGTAGGTGCCGCCGCCGCTCATGCCGCTCGCGACCTGCGTCGCGAAGCTGCTGCCGTTCTGCGCCTGGCTCTTGAACCAGGTTGCGCTGTCGCTGAACATCGACGTGGTCACCAGGCGAAGCACGTCCGCGGGAACGTCGAAGGTGACCGGCGGGTGATCGAGGTCCGAGCGAATCGGTCCCTGCACGACCGACTGGTAGCTCTCGCCGTTCGCCGTGTCCCACGCCTCGCGCGTGACGCCGAACGCGAGACGCCCGTGCACCTTCGCATAGTGGTCGTAGCGATTGAGCACGCCGTCGTTGTAGCCCAATTGGACGTCGCGGAAGTCGACCACGCCGTCGTCGTTGCGGTCGGGATCCCACTGGTCCATGAGTCGCGCCAACTGGTCGTCGACGTGCAGGAATTCCGCCGAGAGGTTGCCGAGGCCCGCCGCCGCGGCCTTGGTGTCGTCGTAGACGACGCGGCCGTCGTTGTTGGAGTCGAACTCGCTGAGGAACAGGTCGAAGTCGTCGACGAACTCGTCGCCGTCCTTGTCGACCAGCGCGGCGTTCGACGAGATGCCCTGGGCCTCGGTGGCGTTCGCGGGGCGCAGCCGGGCGTCGCCGTCGGTGTCGAACTCCTTCACTGCGTCGTAGAGCGCGTCGAGCTTGGTGTTCAGGGCGCTCGAGAGATAGTAGAAGTCGCTGCGCATCACCAGCGGGTCGCCGTTGCCTTCGTTGAGTTCGTCGGCCTCGGTGCCGTAGCGCGTGCCGAGCGGACCGTCGACGAGGACGTTCTTGCCGATCATCAGTCGGTTCGGACTGATGACCGCGTATTCGATGCGCTTGTTGATCTTGAAGTCCATCTGCAGCGTGCGGCGGATCGCCCCGTCGACGCCGACGCTGGTCACGCGCACCGCGGGCTCGTTCGCCAGCAGTTCGTACTTGAGTCGGAACCACACTCGCTGATCATTGGCGATCACCTGCATCGGCCGCGTCTCGATCGTGCCGTTCGAGTCCTTCGCGGGGAGACCCGTGTCGCCTGCCTCGACGACCATCGTGCCTTCGTCGGCGGCGTGCGCGTGCAGCACCGCGTCGACGATGCCGTCGGACGCGGAGGTCTCGTCGTAGCCGGTCGCGGGAAGCACCTGGATGTCGCCGTCGCTTCCGCTCCACGTGCCAAGCCACAGCTTGTGGCCGAAGTCCGCGTCGACGACGCCCTTGGTGACGACGAATCGCTGCGACTCCTTGGCGAGTCGCTTCTTGGCGAACACGAGGCCGGTCTCGGCGGCGCTCATGGCGCGGGAGACCTTCAGCGAGCTGTCCGCCGTCCGCAGGTTTCCCTGCGCGACGATGGCCATCGCGATTCCCAACGATCCGAAGATCACCAGGAACATCATCGCCAGCACCGACGCGACGCCGCGCCGATCTCGCCGACGATTGCGGTTCACATGCAGTTCACGCTCCATCGCTGACCTCTCCCTCACCCCCGTTCCGATCCTCGCTTGCGGTCGGGTCTTCACGGTTTCCAAGGCACTGCGCCGCGTCGTTCACTTTGGCGAGATCCACGACACGCGCGTCATTTCGATCGGCTGTTCGTCGGTCACGCTCTGGTAGTGGATGACCACCTCCACCTGGACGTACTCGGTGGTGTGCGCATCGGGATGCGTACTGTCGGCGACGGCGGTGATGTGCATCGGGTCGACGCAGCGGACAAAGACCGTCTGCGACCAGCCAACCATGTTCGGAATGACCTCGCGACGGGCGTTCACCGGCCCGTTCCCGAGCGCTTCGGAGAACACGGTGCCGTTGCCGTCCTCGCCGTCGAAGTCGTCGAGATCGTCGAAGTCAGCGAGCGTCGTCTCGCTGGCCTCGGGTCCCCAGTGGGAGCTGCCCACGACCGGGTCGAAACGCGGCAGGTTCAGCGTCATCTCGCGGATCTCGTTCGCGAGTCGCATCGCGATGCTCGCGTTCGTCGACCACATGTTCTTCTGGTGGAACGCCTGCTGCGCCGCGATCATCGCGAGCACGCCGACGCCGATGATGACGGTCGCCAGCGCGGTCTCGATGAGGGTGAATCCGCGTCGGCTGTTGCGTCCTGCTGGTTGTCGCGTCGTGTGCATGTCGCTTCCTCCTGACTGTCCCCGGAAGCGCGTAGCCCCCACGTCCATCGTTCAGTGACCGGACACCAGGTTCGACATCTTGAAGATCGGCAGGATGATGGCCATCGCGATGAAGCCGACGATCGAACCCATCGCGACGATCATGATCGGCTCGATCATGCTCGTGACCGCCTTGATCGCCTCGCGCAGCAGCTTGCCGTAGTAGCCCGAGATCTCGTCGAGCACTTCGCCGAGCTTGCCCGACTCCTCGCCCGCCGAGATCATCTGGATTACCGAGCGCGGGAGAAGGGTGCTCTTCTGGAGCTGGCTCTGCACCTTCTTGCCTTGCTTCACCGACGCGTACACGCTGCGCCACAGGCGGCGGAAGAGCTGGTTGCCCGAGATGTCGCCGGTGATGGCGATCGTGTCGAGCATCGGCACGCCGGCGTTCAGGAGCTCGCCCATCGTGTGCAGCGAGCGGCTGATGTAGAGCGCCTTGAACATGCGGCTGATGAGCGGCATGGTCAGCTTGAAGCGGTCCCACCAGAAGCTGCCGAGCTCTGTCTTGATGAACAGGATGAAGCTGGTGACCCCAACGGCCGCGGCGATGAGCAGCACCCACCACCACGCGACCATGAAGTTCGACAGCGCCATGAGGAACTTCGTCGGCATGGGCAGGATGTCCTCCTTGCCCTTGAACACGCCGGCGAACTTCGGCAGAACGAACGTGAGCAGGAACACCGTCACCGAGATCGCCATGAGGGCGATGATGCCGGGGTAGATGCTCGCGCCGATGACCATCTTGCGCGTCTCGATCTCCTGGCCCACGTACGCAGCGATGCGGTCGAGCATCTTGGCGAACGAGCCGGACATCTCCGACGCCTTGACCATGTTGACGTAGAGCGGCCCGAACAGCTTCGGGTATTTGGCGATCGCCTCGCTGAACTGCTTGCCGCTCTCGACGTCGCTGCGGATGTGTCCGAGGATCTTGCGGAACTTCGTGTTCTGCACCTGCTCGCTGATGCCTTCGAGCGCGGCGCGAATCGAGATACCCGCGCGGATCATGACCGCGAGCTGCGTGGTGAAGTCGAGAATGTCGCGCTGCGACGGCCCCGAGCTGTAGTTGAGTTTCGCCAGGATGCCGGAGAGCTGCGAGCTGACCTGCTGCACCGGCACGAGCTGGAGAACGTGATTGCCTTGGGCGCGCAGGATCGACGCGGCGTTGGCGGCGGTGTCGGCGGTGACGACGCCGGCCACGATCTGTCCGGACGCTTGCCTGGCCTGGTAGCGGTAGTGAGCCATGCGCGGACGATTCCTTCAGGCGTCAGGCTGCGAGCTGACGATCGAGCTTGTCTGGATAGGCCGCTTGCGCGATCGCGTCCTCGCGGCTGATCATGCCGTTGAAGTAGAGCTCGGCGATCGCGTTGTCGAGGCTGTTCATGCCCATCTGCCGGCTGGTCTCGATCACGTTCGGGATCTCGAACGTTCGGGCCTCGCGGATGATGTTGCGCACGGCGGGCGTGCACAGCATCACTTCGATGGCCGGGACCATGCCCGCCTGGTCGAGGCGACGGAAGAGCGTCTGCGAGATGACCGCCTGCAGCGTGTTGGCCAGCATCGATCGGATCTGGTTCTGCTGCCCGGCGGGGTACATGTCGATGATGCGCTCGACCGTCTGCGAGGCGTTCACCGTGTGCAGGGTCGAGAGGACGAGGTGGCCGGTTTCGGCGGCGGAGATCGCCAGCGCGGTGGTCTCGAGGTCGCGCATTTCGCCGACGAGGATGATGTCCGGGTCCTGACGCAGGGCGTGCTTGAGGCCGCTGGAGAACGTCGGCATGTCGGCGCCGAGCTCGCGCTGCTCGAGCAGGCACTTCTGGCTCTGGAACGTGTATTCGACCGGGTCCTCGAGCGTGATGATGTGCTTGCGGTACCGCTCGTTCATCGATTGGATCATCGCGGCGAGCGTGGTCGACTTGCCCGAGCCGGTGTCGCCGGTGACGAGCACCAGGCCGCGCGGCAGGTAGGTGAGTCGCGTGATGATCTCGGGCAGGTTGAGCGAGGCGAGCGGCGGGACCTTCGTGCGGATTGCACGAAGCGCGAACGCGATCTGACCGCGCTGCTGGTGCGCGTTCACGCGGTAGCGCTTGAACCCGGCGATCTCGTACGAGAAGTCGAGGTCGAGCGTCTTCGAGAACGACTCGCGCTGCGTCGCGCTCGTCATCTGCTCGAGGAACTGCTTCATGGTCTCCGGCGTGAGCGTCGGAAACTCCATCGGCGTCATCACCGTGTGCACGCGCATCATGGGCACGTGGTTGGCGGCGAGGTGAATGTCGGAGGCGTCGTGTTCGTGCGCCTTCTTCAAGATGTCGTTGAGCTGCATTCGAGCGACTCCCGCTGACGCGATGACGCGACACGTCGGCCGCGGGCGTTCGTGCCCGTGGCGATCGACAGGGAGAGATCGGCGAGTTCGGCGACCGATTTGACGCCGATTGGTCGTTCGCTCGTTGCGGTTTGCGCGCGGTGCGCCGAGTGTGCCGATCAGGTTGGCGCGGGGGACTCAGCCGGCGCCGCTATCGGACGGCGCGGCGCTCGAAGCGGTGGCCGCGGGCGGCGTCGCGGTCGAGACCGACTCGGTGCCGCCGGAGAAGCCCGTCGAGGGACGCCAGATGCCCAGGTCGTAGGTGATCTCGGCGATGCGACTCGGCGACCGGTAGGTGAGCCGCCCGTAGATCGACCACGGCGAGTTCGGGTTGAAGTCCGCGGTTCGCACGACGCACGGGATCCTGAGGATGGTGGGCATGCGCTCCGGAGGCAACACCGCGAGAGCCTCCCACCTGCCGGTGTAACGAGCCGCACCGGATTGGAACGTGTACTCCCACTGAAGCAGGCGCATCGGGTCGTCGGCAGGATTCGCAAGCTCGAGCTCCACCGACACCCGGACCGCGTCGGGGCCGGCCTGTTCGATGGCCGCGGAGCGCACGTCGATCGACGGCGTGGCGCATCCGGCGAGCGCCGTCGCGAGCGCTGCGAGCGAACCGAGGGCCGCGACGCGGCGCGTGGGAGCGAATCGCATGGGCCGGAATGTACTCAGCGTCGCGCTCGGCCGCGACCGCCCGCCGTCGTACGATCCCGGCAAGTTCCTCGTCGCCGGAGTGCCATGCGTCGCGATCGTCACGCGTTCATCGCCGGGTTCGTCGTCAGCGCACTGCTCTCGGCACTGCCGATCGCCGCGCGAACCGCCCGCGCCCAGGAGTCGACGCCGGTCACGGTGGGCGATTCGCCCGCGGCCTTCCAGCTCTTTCAGCAGGTACTTGACCAGGCTCGCGACAACCCGAGCGAGGCTGCACGGTTGTCGCAGCGGCTGCTCGACGGGTTCGCGGACCGGGTGATTCCGGCGGACGACCCGCCGGGACCGCGCTTCGAGAGCGTGCTCACGCGCGTCGAGCGTTTCCTGCGCGAGCATCCCGCGGCGCTCGAACGCTACCGCCAGCTCGAGAGCGCCGAGGCCGAGCGGCTCTTCGCGCTTGGCGAGCTTGATCTCGTCGCGCGGACCCGCGCGCTCACGCCGGCGGGTCTTCGCGGGCAACTCACGCTCGCGGAGCGCGAGCTTCATGCCGCGAACTTCGACCGAGCGATCGCGCGACTCGCGCGGATCGAGGGACATCCCGACCTCGGCGAAGGATCGAGCACGAGCGTCTACTGGTTTCTTCGCGGCGCAGCCGCGGCCCTCGAATCGAACACCGGTGAGCGCGAAGAGGCGATCGCACGTCTGAAGGCGCTTGCCACGCCGGAAGCGCTCGCCGCGGTCGAGGCGATCGCGCGGCTCGCGGCGCTCGAACCCGCACAGGTTCCGCTCGTCTCGACGCCGCTCTCGGTGGGCGCGGAACCGGAAGCGCTCGAGCCCGGCGCCGAGCGGAGTTGGCAGCCGATCTGGTCCATCGACATGCCAGGCAGCGCGTTCGCTCGGGCGTTCCTCGGATCGCCGGTCGATACGAGGCCCGAGTTCCAGCTTGGCGCGGGCAACGTCTTCGGCAACGACCTGAGCGCGCCCATGCTGCCGCGCGAGTTCGATCGCGCCCGTTACGACGGTTCGATGCTCACGATCGCGCCCGCGGTCGGCGGCGAGACCGTGATCGTGAGTGACGGCCTTGCGGTCACCGCGCTCGATCGGCTGAGCCACCGAACCGTGTGGAAGCGCCCGATCGGCATCGACACGCTGGTGACGACGCTCGATTTCAGCGACGACCTTGCCGCCGTCGCGACCTCCGACGATTGCGTCGTCGCGTGCGGCGTCGTGGAGGCGACGGTCGAGCGGACGCCGACCGGTGCGGTCACCTGCATCGATCGCGCGACCGGCGCGCCGCGCTGGGAGACGCTCCTCGTCACGCCGACGCGCGCCGAGCCTGCGGGCGCGAATGGAGGTGCGGGCGCCGCGCCGGAGCCCCTCTTCGCCGCGGGCGAGCCGGTCATCGACGGCGGTTCGGTATTCGTCCTTGCCCGCAAGACGACGGCGCAGCTCGAGACCGTCGAGTACCTGTTCGCGATTGATCTCGCCAACGGCGACGTGCGCTGGGCGACGTTCGTCTGTTCCTCGGGGGGCATGCCGCGGCGCTCCGGACGTCCGGCATCGAGGCCGGTCGTCGCCGACGGCTCGGTGTTCGTCGCGTCGTCGGTCGGCGCGGTGGCCCGCATCGACGCCGACGACGGGCGTGTGCGTTGGGCGTATCGCTTCCTCGTGCCGATGCGCGACCTGCGATATCCCTGCGAGCCGTGGGAGATGGGGGCGCCCGCGGTCGTCGGCGAGTCGGTGTTCGCGATCGCGCCGGACCAGTCCGAGGTGGTGCAACTGGAGAAGGGCACGGGGCGACTCGTCCAGAGTTTTCCGACCGGGCCGACCACGGTGTGGGGAACTCCGCGCTATCTCCTCGTCGACGACGGGGCGCAGATCCGCCCGCCGCGCATTTACGCCGTCGGCGCCGACGTCGTCGCGATCGACCCCGAGTCGCCGCATCGCGCGCAGTGGACGATGTCGAAGGCCAACGAGTCGGCGTTCGCGAATCGCGAAGGCATCGCGAATCGCAGCGGCATGCGCGGCCGCGTGCAGATCGCGGGCGACGTGCTCGTCGTGCCGGGCCTGCGCGACGTGCTGCTCGTCTCGCGCGACACCGGCCGCGTGAAGGAGCGGATCGAAGTCGACGGGCCGGCAAATCCCGTGCTCGTCGGGCCGCTTCTCCTCGTCGGCCAGAACGCCACGTTGACCGCGCTCATGCCGACGCAGAGCGCCGAACGGGTCATGCGCGAGCGCATCGCTTCGCTGCCGAACGATCCGGAAGGCGGACTCGCGCTCGTCGATCTCGGGCTGCGCACGCAGCGTCTCGATCTCTGCGCCGACGGCGCTCGCGCGGCGCGCGACGCGCTGGTCGCGACGAACGCCGACGCCGACGCGCCGGCGCGGAGCGAGCTCGTCGAGCGCCTCACGCGCACGATGCGGCTCGACGACGCGCACGGCGACGGCGGCGACGCGGTCCTCACGATCATGGCCGACGTCGCGGTCTCGCCGGCGCACCGCGTGCGGTCGCTGCTCTCGCGTGCCGCGTGGCTCGCGGGGCGCGGTCGTGCCAACGACGCGATCTCGGCGCTCGAAGAGATCCTCGCGCGGCCCGAGCTCGCGACGATTCTCGTCGACGACGGCGCGTGGACGATTCGTCCGGCGTCGGCGATGGCCATCGAACGGCTCACCACCGTCGCGCGATCGGCTCCCACGGCGTTCGCCGCTCGCGAGTCGGCGGCGCGGGCGCAGCTCTCCAACGCCGGCGACGATCCGTCGCGGTTGGAGGCGATCCTCGCGAGCGCCAGCGGCACCGACGCGGCCGAGGTCGCAGCGTCGCGGCTGGCGAAGTCGCTCGAAGCGGCGGGGCGGCCGCAGGCTGCGCTCGGCGCGATCATGCGCGCGATTCGCGACATGCCCGACGGCGGGAACGGCGCCGCCGCGCTCGTTGCCGACGCGCTCGCGCTGTGCGATCGTCAGGCGTGGTCGCGCTACGCGCACGAACTCGCCGACTGTCTCGCCGCGCGATTCCCCGGCGCCGTGAAGAGCCGTACCTCCGACGGATCGTCCTCGGACGACCGAGCGTTCCGGATCGGTCCCGTGCCGAAGGACGGCGTCGAGATCCCCGGGCGCATCGTGCGGATGGCGATGACCGGCGAGTCGCGGGCCCGCTTGGACGGGACGCTCGCGATCGCGGAGCGCCAGCTCAGCCTGATCGACGCCCGCACGCTGCAGCCGCGCTGGACGGTGACGGTCGACGATCGCGATCCGGTGGCGCTGGCGGTCGGTGAAGGTCTCGACGACTCGGTGCTGCTCTGGCAGGAGCGGGCGGACGGCGGTCGCTTTGCCACGACCGTCTCGCTGCGTGACGGATCGATTCGCGACACGACGCCGCTGCTCTCCGAGGTGCTTCCGCCCGACGCGACGCTCTCCGCAGGGCGACCGGTGCTGCAGGTCATGCCCAACGGAGATCACTTCGATCCGGGCGAGTTGTTGCCGTTCGTGGCCGGTCGCACGTTGGTGGTGGTGCGCCGCAACGGCGACGTCGCGGGCTTCGATCTGCGCGATCTCTCGAGGCCCGCGTGGACGGTTCGCGGAGTGCTGAGCCAGGTGTATTCGGTCGCAGCATCGGACCTCGTCGTTGCTCTCGCAGGTCGCGAGGCGGGCGAGGGCGACGACCGCGAGCCCGGTGTCGCCACGCTGGATCCGGCGAAGGGCACCGTGCTGCTGCGCTACACGCTCGCCGCGGACGACGTGCGTTGGTTGAGGCTCGCACCGACGGGCGAACTGCTGATTGGGAGCGGCGAAGGTATCGAGGCGCACGATGCACTCCTCTCCTTCGGCGATGTCGGCGAGCGCTCGAGCCTCCTCTGGAAGAACCGGGCGCCGGCGGTGCGCGATACGGCGTCGGGCTGGCGCTTCGGCTCATGGGTCGTGGCCGCCGATCGCGCGGAGACGCTCTCCGCGCTGGAGCTGCGAGACGGTCGGCTCGACGAGTCGCGTTTCCGTCCTCCGCCGCGCGCGGTCGGTCGCAGCGGGGCGATTCAGTGGGCCGGTCGCGTAAGAAACGGCGTGGCGTTTCAGTTCGAAGACCGAATCGTCGTGTTCGCGATGGATGGCTCGCTCTTGGGTGAAGACGCGTTGATCGACGAGGGGAACTTCGTGTTTCTCTTGCCGATCGAGAGCGGACTTCTTTCGGTTCGCAGCTCAGGCAGCCGACAGGTTCCGTACCCGCTGACCGGCGGCATGCGGACGGAGTTCCCTTACTTGGTCTATCGTCTCTCGGTCGCGGAGGGCTGCCGACTGTTGGGTCCCGCGATGCAAGTGCGGCTCACCGGCCAGCGATGCGACCGAATCGGCGCAGCGGACGGCGTCGTCTTCTTCTCCACAGCGGGTCAGACGATCGCGGTTCCCATGCCCGCCGAATAGTCCCGTCGCGGCGCTTGCAGAATTCGGCGCGGCTCGCGATAGTGCGGCCCGCGGCCTCGTCGGCTCGCGGGGATCAGGTGCCGTCGCGCACGATCACTCGGACTCCCAGCCGACGACAACCGCGAGTCGCTCCCCGAATCGCCCCTTTCACTGCCACAAGAATCGCCATGAATCGCTTGCTGGTTCCCTCCGATTCGTCGACTTCGCGCTCGCGCCGTCTTCAGGGCCCTGCGGCCTCGGACGTCTTCGAGCGATCGATCGCCTGGTTGTGCACGTCGTCGGAGTTGATTCCGGCGTGGGCTGCCGGCGGACTCGCCGACACGCTCGCCACCAGCGCTCGCGCGAGCGTGCTCGACACGTGGAGCAAGGACGAGGACGAGGAGGAAGACGACGACTTCCTCTATGGCGATGACGACGAGGAAGACGAGGACGAGGACGAAGACGAAGAGGAGGAGGAGGACGAAGACGAGGAAGACGAGGAGGAAGAGGAGGAAGACGAAGAGGAAGAGGACGAAGAGGAGGAGGAAGAGGAGGAGGAGGAAGAGGACGACGAGCTCGAGGAAGACGAAGAGGAAGAGGAAGAGGACGACGACGAGTACGAAGACGACGAGGAATACGACGACGAGTTCCTCGGTGATGAGGAAGAAGACGAGGACGAGGAAGAAGAGGACGAGGAAGAAGGCGAAGCCGACGAGCCGTGATGCGCCTCGTGTGCGGTCACCGGGCGCGCGACCGCGAATGAGTCGGTGCTTGGCCGGTATCGCCGATCGAACGGGCTATCGAGCTTGCGCGGGGCCGACGACGACCGGCGGCGTGAGCAGCGTGAGTCGCACGATGCCCATCATGCGGCCGTCGGGGACGAGGAGCATCCAGGTGCGCGGGTCGCCCGCGACGCGGCGGGGAACAGCGGCGCGGTCGTAGACGCGCGGGCCGTTCATGCGCAGCTCCGGTCGGGCCGTGGCGCCAGAGCCCTTCGCTGGGCGCGTCGTCGGCATGTTCGTGACCGGCGGCGTTGCGGTGACGCCGTCGGAGTCGGTCCACAGGATGGTGCCGTCGTCACCGAAGCACGCGGCGAACGAGTCCGGCGCGAGTGGCTGGATCCCTTCGTCGCTCGGATTCCAGAGCGCCATGCGGCTGAGGTCGAGGTCAAGGAGGAGAAGCCGCGCCGTGGGTCCGGGATCGACCGCTGACGACGCGTCGAGCGGGGCGAGCGCTTGCCATGCGCGCTGCGCGTCGCAGCGAACCGACAGCCGCTCGGCGGTCATCGATTGGTTGAACGCTGCTTCGTCTTCCGTCCTCGCGTGCACGAGTTCGGTGACGCCGTCGCGCACGCGGAGCGCGAAGATCGAGCCGTCGCTGGCGAAGCTCGGGAGCATCCACGACTGGCCGTCTTCGGCGGGGATCTCGAACGACTCGTCGCCGCGGCGCACGACCAGCGAAAAGTCGGTCTCCTGCACGCCACGCACGCACCAGGCCATGGCGTCGTCGGGCCCGAGCACCGGATAGATGTTGACGCGGCCGTCCTTCACGATCCACTCAGGCGAGAGTGTCGACGTGCCCTCGGGGTCGGGCTCGTCGGCAGTCGCGGTCACCGGCCAGCGCACGCGACCGATGCGGCGCGAGCCATCAGTCTGAGGCGCCTCGATGAGGAAACCGCTCGCATCGGCCGAACGGCTCAGCACGTAGCCTTTCGGCAGCGTGAACGATCGTCGTCCGCCTCGATCCTCGAGCGACCACACTTCGATTCCCGACGCTCGCGGCGGTCCGCCGGCGGGCGTCCCGAGGAGCGTGGACCACGTCGGCGGCACACCTGTCTGCGTCGCGATGTACCGACCGTCCGGCGAGAGGAGCGGGAGCGTGAAGCCGTCGTAGGGGATCGTGGCCGCGGCCTTGATCGTGACCTTGGTCTGACTGCCGCTACTTTGCGCCGGGAGGTTCGAGTTCGGGTCGGGGAGAACGAGCGCGCCGTTCTTGCGGGTCTCGACGACCTTGCAGCCGCACGCGGCAATCGCGGCCGCGACGAGCAGTCCAAGGAGGCGACCGGAGCGCATCCGGGTCCTACGGTTCGAGACGTACGCGGTCACTTGCCGGAAGGCGACGCCGGCGGAGTCGACGCCGGCGGGCTGGATGCCGGCGCGGTCGACGCCGGTGAAGTCGAAGCGGGCGCGGGTTGTGACGGCGCGGTCGACGGCGCCGTGGAGTTCGGCCCCGACGGTGCGCCCGGAGCGGGGGTCGCCGACGGACGCGTCGAATCCTGCAGCAGCCGGTTGCGGTCATAGAAGAACCGGCCCGCGCCTGACTGGTCGATCGAATCGAGCGGCGTCGACAGTTGATCGAGTCGCTTCCGCTCGAGCACGTTGAAGTTGGTGTCGTTCTCTTCGGGGTTCTCGACGACGATCGGCGTCACGAACACCACGAGCTCGGCGACGGTCTTCTGCTTTTCGGTCGACGCGAAGATGGCGTCGAGTCCGGGGATCTCACCGAGGAGCGGAATCGCGCGCTTGATGTTCGTCTCGTCTTCGCGACGAATGCCGGAGAGCACGACGGTCTGGCCGTTCTTGACGGTGACCTTGGTGGTCGTCTGTCGGCGATCGATGACCGGGTTGCTGTTGTACTGCTGGCCGGTCGGGCTGACGTTGGACAGGAGAAGGTTGATGTCGAGATAGACGTTGCGATCGCGCGTGATGCGCGGGCGCACGTTGAGGCCGATGCCGACGGCCTGTTGCTCGAACGACGTCGTGGTTCCACCGCCGGTGCCGGAGCCGGTCGTCGACCCGGTTTGCAACGAGATGTCCTGGCCCGCGAAGAAGATCGCCTCGGCGTTGTCGCTGGTGAACACGCGCGGCTCCTGCAGGATGCGCACGTTGTTCGTTTCCTTGAGCGCCTGGAGCAGGAAGCTGACTTCGGTGCCGACGGTGAGGAGCGACACGTCGAACCACGGCGATGCGAAGTTGTTGCCGCCGCCGCCCTGGCCGTTGCCCTTCGCAAGATCGAGGCTCGCGGTGCCGCCGACCGAGTTGTCGCCGCCGTTGAGCGGCGCGGCGAGGTTGCTGCCGACGCGGAGGCCCCACGAGAAGCCGTCGCCGAGCGAGACTTCCGCGAGCACCGCCGTGATCATGACCTGACGTCCGGGCCGGTCGAGGTCCTCGATGATCTTGAGGACGGCGTCCTCGATCTCTGGCGGCGCCAGGATCAGGAGCGAGTTCTGCGTGGCGTTCGGCACCACGCGCATCTTGCCGATGATCGCGCTGGGCTCGGATTGCTCGGACGCGCCGGCGCCTCGGTTACTCGTCTGCCACGGGAGGCTGGTGTTGCTGGCGCCGGCCGCGCCGGTCGTTCCGCCGGTGCGCGACGCGTCGCCGGTCGAGCCGGACGTGCCTGACGCGCCGCCGCCGCCGGCGGTTTCGAAGTTGATGCCGCTCAACTGGTCGGACGGACGTTGCAACTGGATGCCGCCCACACCGCTCTCGGAGAGCAGCACGTTCAGAATGTCCGCGAGGTCGAACGCGCTTGCATACTTCAGCGGCACGTTCCGCGGAAGGCCGACGTTCAGTTGTTGATCGAGGGCATCGACGATCTTGTCGAGCCACACGAAGTTGTCGGGTGTCTTCGAGATGACGACGAGTCGCCGCGAATCGGGGAACGCCTCGAAACGGAAGACGTTCGAGACCGCGGCGCCAGCGCCGCTGTCGCTGCCTCCGCCTTGGAACGGCACGCGGCCACCTGCGGCTGCGCGGCTGCCAGCGCGAGTCTGGCCACCGCCGCCCTCGAGCAGCGCCTGCAACGTGTCTCGAACCTTGATCGGATCCGTGTACCGGAGTTCGTAGGTGCGGAAGGGCGAGCCGTCGGCGTTCGGCGGAAGGTCCCAGCTCTGCGAGATGAGCGTGCGAATCTCGTCGACGATCTGCGGTTCCGCGCGCACCGTGATGAGGTTCAGCGCGGGCAGCACCGTGACGACGAGCGCTTCGCTCGTCCCGACCGTCGGCAGTCCGCCTTGCGGTTGTCCCGGCTGAGGCTGCCGTCCGCCTCGCTGCGCTCCGCCCGCTTGGGGCCGCCCGGCCGTCGAGCGGCCGCCGCCAACGCTGCCGGACCCTTCGAAGAGTTCGCGAATGTTGTCGGCGATGAGCGACGCATCCTGGTAACGGATGCGGAAGGTCTCGGTGCGCACCGGGAGATACACCGGTACGTCGAGGTTGTTGATGAGGAGCTGGATCTTCTTCGCCAGACCGATGTCGCCTTCGAGCACGATCTGGTTGGAGTTTGGATCCACGCTCAGCGTGGCGTTCTCGGGCACCGACTCCTGGAGTCGTTCGTAGACGTCGTTCGCCTTCGCATTCTTGATGCGGAAGACCTTGGTGACGTAGACGCCTTCTTCCTGCAGATCGAGCGGGCTCTGGTCGGGAGGGAGGATGACGCCGGGCGCGTACTTCTTGCTGTCGGTCTGCTGGCCGAGAATGATCAGGTCCGGCGTCTCGACGACCGCGATGTCGTTGATGCGGAATGCGGTGAAGACGAGGTCGAGGGCCTTGTGCTTCGAGACCTCCTTGTCGTGCACCAGCGTGATTTGCGCGGCGCTGATCGCCGTCGACTTCACGAGCACGGCCTTGCCGGTCCACTCCTGGATGTACGGGATGAACCCTTCGACCTTCTCGTTCTTGAACGAAAGCTTGACCTTGCCTTCCGCCGACTCGCGGCTGACGCCCGGTGGCTTGGTCAGGTCAGCGTTTTGATCGTGGTCGGCGCCGCCGTCGTTCGCGTGCGCCTTCGCACCGTTCGTTGCCGCGCTCTTGCCATCGGCACCGGAGGCCGCGGGTTTCTCGTTCGTCGATGTTCCGGTCGTCTTCGGGGCGTTGGTGGGAGCGCTCTGAGGCCTCGTCTCGTCCTGCGGCGTGGCCGGACTCTTTGGTGCCGGCCTTGATTCGGTGGCCGGTGGCGGCGGCGTCGGGGCGGGACGAGGGTCCTGGGCGGGCGGCTCTTGTGTCGGATCCTGACGCGGCACGCCGAGCGCCGAACTCGCGATGAGCGCCGTGGCGATGCCAATCACCGGGAGGGTTGTCGACCGATGCGATCGGGGGAGTCGGGAACCAAACACGATCTAGTCTCCGGTGGTGAGCCCCGATGCCATGGGCGTCCGGGCGATGCAGCCTCGAGTGTCCCGCTTCGACGCACAGCGTCGAACATCAGCGGATCATCGAAGGGGAGGGAACGGACTGTACTGGACGGCCCGACAACGAGCGAATCGCGGCCAGAATTGCGTCATCGGCGATTCCGATCACCCGGTTCGAATCCTTGCGTGTGGATCTCCCAGACCCGGCGGAGGTAGTCGCCGGGTTCGTGTCCAGGCGCGGTGAATCGAACGCGAATGCAGTTCGGCGACTCGGCATCGAGGAGCGTGACGCCTTCGATCGTCTCGCCGGCGCGCATCGGCCTTCCGGAGAGAAAGACGCAATTGTCGAGGAAACCAGTGATCTCTGGTCCGGTGTATGTCGGCGAGGCGGGAAGCGGGCGAGCCGCAATCGTCGGCTCGACCGCGGGCGCCTCCCGCTCGACGCGCGGTTGCTGCGGCGGTGACGGTGCGAAGAACATGCTGCGCCCGACGAAACGCGCCGCGCTGGTGTTCGCGTCGCGTTCGTGCTGCGCGAGATTTGACGCAAGCGACGGTTGCTCGACCGCCGCGTTCGGCGCGAAGATCGCTCGCCACAGCGGCGGCGAGTGCGCGATCACGCTCGCGCAAGCGACCGCGGTGGCCATCAGCGATGCGGCTACCGTCGGTGTGAAGGCGTCTTCGGCGTGAACGAGCGTCGAGCGTAGTCGCATGGTGGCTCCTTCGATGCCGGAGCCAACGCGGCCCATCACGCGATCATTGCTGTTGCCGCCGTTCGACGCATCGATGCGCACGCTCGCCGCGCGACGATGCAACGTGCGTCACTTCTTGCCGATTCGATCGTTCAGCAGCTTCGACTCGAACTCGAGCCGCGCGCGGTTGTGGGGATCGACGTTCGGCTTTGCGAGCGCGGTGTTCACGTCGTTGAGCGCGCTCTGCGCTTCCTGCACGCTCATGCTCGCGACCATCGTCTGCGTGCGCTCGGGAGGGAGCGAATCCGGCGGGGCGTAGTCGACGCCGTCGCTCTGCGCGCTGCCCTCCGTCGTCGGCTTCGAGTTCGGATGGCTCGGCGTTGGAATTCGCCGTGCGGGTGCGTTTGCGGGCTGCGTCTGTGGCGTGGGCGTCGAACCCTCCGCGGGCGCTGCGCCCGCATCTCCGCTGCTCCCCGCTTCCGACGGCGCGGCCGCGCCGCTCTTGGGGCGAGCGCCACCCGACTTTGGGTCGCCTGGCTTCGCGTCACCCGGTTTCCCGTCGGCGTGCGCCGGCGAGCGACCGCCAGCGTCCGACACGGTGCCGCCGGGCTTTCCGCCGCGAGCATCCGCGCCTGCCGCGGCCTTCGGATCGGCCTTCGAATCGCGGCCTTCGCCGGACTTGGCAGGCTCGGAGTCGCCGCCGCTGAATCCGATGCTCGACTTTGAGAAGGGGCTCACGGCTGCGAGGTCGAAGCCGCCGGTCCGATCCCACGTGCTGATGTCGTACTCGCCGGGCTCGTGACCCGACTTGGTGTAGCGCACCTTGATGTGGAACGGACCCTCGATCGAGAGGATCTCCACGCTCTGGTACTTCTCACCTGCCTTCACCTTGCTGGTACCGAAGTAGACGTACTCTCCCAAGAGGCCCGTGGCCTTCGGTCCGTCGTAGGTCGCCGGGGCCGGCTGCGGCGGCGGTGGTGGCGGAGGCGGTTCGTCCGCCTTCGGCGGCGGCGGTGGTGGCGGCGGCGGCTTCGGCGCCGGCGGCGCGAAGAACGGCGTGCGGCCGCTGAACCGATCGACGCTCACCGCGGCGAGCTTGTCGTGCTCGTCGAGGAACGGCTTGAGCGGATCGCCTTCGTCTCCCGATGCTCCCGACGACGTGATCGCCGTGAGCATTGGTACGACGGACGGAAGCGTGGCGCCGAGCGCGACGATGCCCACGCCCGCCGCAATGAGGAGTGGCGTGGTGAGCTGAAATCCGGCGGGCATTCGCATCCAGTCGTTCATTCGGTCATTCCCGTCCGATCGTTCCGTTCCAACGGCGCCGCGTCGTTGCGCGAAAGTCTGATCAACGTCGCGGCTCGGCGACGCGCACCCACGCTTCGACGGTGAGTTGCACGGCCAGCTTCTTCTCCGATTCTGACTTCTTCGTGAGCTTGACGCGGCTGACCGATTCGATGTCCTCGCTGGCCTCGAGGTCCCGCAGGATCATTGCCGCGACATCCTGCGACGCGTCGAACTTCAACTCGCCGACGACCTTCTCCACGCGCTCGCCGGGCTGGGCGATGCCGGGGAATGCGCCGCTTTGGAACTTTCCGGCGCTGCGCACGTCGAGGCTGTACTTCACGATGGTGTTGAACTTCGAAGCGGACTCCTTCATGACGCGATCGATGCTCTTCGAGAGCGCCTGGGTGCCGTCGCGCTCTTCGCGCGGAATCCGAATGCGGCCAAAGGTGTTGACCGCTGCCTTGATCTCTTCGCTGTTTTTCACCGAGCCGACGCGAAGCGCGGCGTCGTCGAGGATGCGCTCGAGCTTCGCGCTGTCCTGATCGAACTCGCGGGCCTTCGCCCACGGGTACTCGTCGGCGAAGCTGTAGATTCCGAGCGCGATTACCGCGATGATCGCCCAGCGGTACGCCGGACGAAGCGACATGAGGCGTCCGAGGAGCGACTCGGTGCCGGCCGGCTTCGCGGGCGAGCCGGTCGACGCGGGTACCGCGGGTGCTGCGGGCGCTTGGGTCACTTCGCCTCCTTCACCATCGCAAGCACGCGTTGGAAGTCACTCTTGAGTCGCTGTCGGGTGTCGGCATCGAGGCCGGGCACCTGGCGGGCCCGGGAGATGTCACCCAAGAGCGCCTGCAGCTTCGGCCGCGACATCGCAGCGAGTTCGGCATCGGACATCGAACCGGGCACTTCCGTCACGGTGGTGCCCGCCGGCGCGTCCGACCGAGCGAGGGCGGTCGTTTCGAAGCGGGTTGAACTTGGACCGGAGGGCGAGATCGCGGCCGGGCCGTTCGACGCTTCCGAGGCGGCACGCGCCGGCAGCGGCAACGCGTTGCCGAGCAAGTAGCCGGTCAACACCGCAGTGGTAAGGCTGAGGACGAACACCGCACCACTCATCGGCCGTGCCACCGTGCGATCGTCGGTGCGAGCGCGGCTCTGCGCGCTGTCGAACTGGCTGTGTGCGTGGTCGCTCATGAGGATGCCGCCTTCGCTTGGGCGAGGACCCGCTGGAAGTCCTCTTTCAGCCGCTTCTTCGTTTCCTCGTCGAGCGTCGGCAATTGGCGAGCTCGGGAGATCTTGCCCAAGAGCGCCTGCGCTTCGGACTTTGAGAGGGCCTTGATTTCCTCGTCGGAGAATGGTCCAGGGACTTCGATGGTCGGCGTCGCGGGCTGACCGGGCTTCGATGGCTCCGCGGTCGTCGGTTTCTCGCCTGGGGCATCGCCCGGCGGCGGCGTTGGCTTCGCTCGTCCGATGCCGCGGTTCGGCAGTGGAGTGGTCTCTTGCGCGGGAGCTTCGTCTCCCTCTCCGTCAACCTTGGCGCCATCGCCCGTCGCACCGTCGCCCTTCGGCGGAACGGTGACCTTTGGGGCGTCGGACTTCGACGCGTCGGCAAGAGCCTTGGGATCGGGCGACGCGTGCGCGACCTCGGCGGGTTTGGTCGCCGGGCGCGACGGCTCGTCCTCGGACGCCGAGCTGTTCGATGCGCGATCGCCCGCGCCCGGCGTCGGATGGTTGCCCTTTTCGATTTCGCGCCAGTTGGGGTACTTCCGGTCGCGATAGGGGACCTTTGCGTAGTCTTCGTTCGAGCCCCACGCGACGTTTCGCGTCGGTTGGGTCACGTTGCAGGTGAGCGTGAACGTGCGGTAGCCCTTCGCGTCGTCGGGGTCCCACTTGTATTGCGCGTTCGTGAAGATCTTGGTTGAACGCAACATGCTCTCCATGCGCGTCAGCTCTTCGGCCGCCGAGAGCCGAGTCGACTTGCCGTCGGCCTCCTTTTGATCGAACGGCTTCGCGACGCCCTTCAACAACACGCCATCGCCGTGCGCGATTTGGATCATCTCGACGTCGATCCCCTCGGGGAGGCTGTTGGAGAGATCGCCGAGGAGCTTGGTCATGGGCCAAGCTTCCTTCTGCAACTGTCGGTAGACGGCGACGCTTTGCTGCGTGTCGCGGTTGAGCGATTCGATCTTCGCGGGATCGCGCACCTTGAGTCGCAGGACGCCGTAGCGCATCGCCGAGAAGGCGAGCGGGCCGAACATGAAGACGAGCATTGCGGCGAAGACGACCGCGAGCGTGTTGCGCGGAACGGCGAGCCAGCGATCGGCGCGCTCGAGGGGATGCAGCGGCGGCGTGGGCAGTGAACGGCGAATCGTTGCGAGGCCGGCGAGCGGCCCGGTGGCGACGAGAGCGGCGCCGAGCGCGATCGTGCGATCCAAGTCCTTCGCGGGCTCTCCGGTACGGCCGCCTGCGAGTCGGGTGCTCACGATTCGCGTCACCGAACTCGGAAAGAAGCTGACCGCGCCTTGGTGGGCACCGCTGAACTGCGGTTCGAGTTCGGCCTGCAGCGTTCGGATCTCGTCCGCGCTGCGATTGGACGCGAGCAAGGTCTCGGCCGCAGCTCGCTGGACCCCGTCACGCCAGACTTTCGCGTCGGAGCCGTCCTCGCGCGTGGATCGCATGAGGAGGCCGTTCGGCGTGCCGAGGAGGAAGATCACCGATCCGTCTTCGCGGCTCGCGCGAATGAGCGGCGACGACGGCATCTCGCCGTCGAGCAGCGCCACGAGACACGCGAGTATCGGTACGTACCGGAGTTCACACGTTGGGGGAAGCTCGGGCACGTCGATGATCGTGGCCGTTTCCGGCCACGCGACGATCAGACCTTGCCTGGCCGCGTTGGCCCGCGCGGAGGTGTCGGGCACCATCGCCATGCCGATCCGGTGGCTGGGGACGCTGCCGAGGAGCGCGGTCTCCGCCTGGAGCCGAAGCGCGGAGATGAGCTGTTCGCCCTGTGCGGGCGGGAGCGAGCAGGTCCGGCAGACCGTTGCGGACGCAGGCAGCACCGCGATCGCCCGCTTCGGCCGATGCGGTGCGAGCCAGTTCGCGAACCCGTTGCCGTGCAGGTCGTGCCCGCGCACTTCGCGCTCGGCGATGACCGAGAACGATTCGCCCTGCGCCCGCAGCACGATGGCTATCCAGGCGGCGTCGCCGCCGGTGGCGGTCTCTGCGCCCACCTTGTTCGTGGCACCGAAGCGCGGCAGGAGAATCGCGAGACAGTTCTCGTCGGAGCCTTCGATTTGCCTGCCTCGTACGTTCACGCGCTTCAAACCTTTCGACGAGTGGATTCGATCACCGAGCAAAGATCGGACAGTAGGACCTGACACCGACACCCGATACCGACGCCGCCAACTCCAGACGGAGCTCCATCATGGATCCGCGACGTCGCGAGTTCCGACGCGAACGAGCCGGGTCAACGGCGGCGAGCCGTCCGCTGACTTACTGTTCGCGATACTCCAGGATTCGAGCGGGCAGCGTGGAACGGTCAACGACGGCCGTAATTTCGACCTCGAGACCCGTCGCGTCGCTGCGACCTCGGCTCGTGATCGTGAACACCTGACTCGTCACGTCGATTCGTCCCGCGAGACCCGTCAAGACTTGGGGCGTGATCTTATTCGACGCAAGAAGATCGACGATCGACGTGATCCCCTGAGGTTGGCTCGCGCGGTAGTTGAGGATCGCCTCCGCGGTATACGAGTCGACCCCGAGCATGAGCCGAACCAGATCCGGCGAGGCGGTGTTTATGTTCACCTTCCCCGGCGCGGGCTTGCCGGTCGGATCGAGCGTGGCTTCGCGAAAGATCGCGCGGAGTTGGTTGGTGTCGAGTGGCTTCGCGGTCTCGGCACCCGAGCCCGCCGCTCCGCTGCCGCCGCGGTTCCCGGATCCTCCCCCAGTCATTCCGCTCGACGATCTGCCGCTCGAGCGGCCGCCGGCCGCCGGGCTGCTCGAGCCGCCCGTGCCTGCCTGACCCGTGCTGCCGCTCGCCAGCGTCGCAAGGTCGGACATGAGCAGCAACTCGAGTCGGGAGTTTGACTGCGTCGCGTAGCTCTTGAGCGCCTTGGCCTGGACGTCGTCGATCCCGAGCCGGGACATCATGTCTTCGGCGGTCGCTTCACGCAGGTTGAGCTTCGGCTCGCCCGTTGGGGTCACGGTGCTGTTGGTCGTCGAGGCGGTGAGATACGCGGCCCATCCGCCGTTGAGGATGCCGTCGGCGTTGTCGTCCGGAGGGCTGATCGAGCCGTCGTCCTCGTTGGGATCGAGCCGGCCGTTCAGGTTCATGTCCTCGCCGCGGACGAACTCTGGCCATGCGCCCGCGACCAGTTCGAGTTCGAGGATCGAACGGAAATTGCCGTTGCGCGGTTCGTACGGCATGTTCCGGTTGAGGTAGTAGTCGCGCTCCGCGCCCAAGCCTTGCACCTCGTCGTCCGCATCGCGCCAGTCGAGAATCGAATCGGCGACGTCGAACGACATGCGCGGCAGGTTCAGGAGCGTCGCGCGGTCGGCGAGGTTGATGTTCAACTTCGCGTTCTCGTCCTGCGGCCCGGGCTTCTCCTTGCCGTCCTCGGTGTGGCGGATGGACCATTCGCCCGAGGCCAGCGTGCCGTCCGCGACCGCTTCGAGGTCGCGGTAGAGGGCCATCGCGTCGTCGACGTTCGCCTTCTGCGTGTGGTACTCGAGGACCGAGATCGTTTCTTCGATGCCCGCGCGAGCGGCCCAGCGGGCCTGGACCCGCGCGAGCGACTCCCGTCCCATCGTCGCTTGGCGGAATGCCACGACCTGTGTCGCGGCGACGAGGATCGCAGCGATCGCGATCGACCAGATCACGACAACCACGACGGACCCGCGCCGTTCGCGTCGCGTCGCGCCCACCGACGCGCGGAAGGACATCGTCGATCGCAGAACCATCAGTGCCCGCCTCCGCCGCGAGAGCCGATGCCGGTCCCCATGCCGTGTCCGCCGCGCGCGCCGCCTCCGCTGCCGCGTCCACCGCGACCGACCACGCCACCGCCGCCGCGCGGACCGCCGCCCATGCCTGGGCCGCTGCCTGGGCCTTGCGATCCGCCGCGTCCGCCGCCGCCGGTGCGGTCGTCGCCGCGGCCACCGTCGCCGCGCGGGTCTCCCGCCGCAGCCTCGGCCGGAGTGATGCCGCCGTTCGCCAAGGCCTCTTCCGCGTCAGCCATCGCTTGGTCGATCTTGTCCTCTCCCGAACTCTCCTTGCGCGGTGGGATGATCCGGTCGATCGAAACCGTGGTGCGCAGCATGACGAGGTTCCGCAGGTCGGAGTAGGGGTCTTCGCCGTTCTCCTGTCCGACGGCGCTCACCGTGACTCGGACTGCCCATGGCAGGCCGTAGATGTCCGAGTCCCAGTCGGGATACCACGCCTCGCCGTCGTAGGCCTCGACGTTCAGCGACACCAAGCCCTCGACCAGCGGCACGATCACGCCGCCGCCGTCGGGCGTGTGGTCGGGCACCGGGTCGCGGCGCTGCCAGAGGGCGGCGCCGAGCTCGTCGTCCACGATGCGAAACTGCGTCTCGTATTCGCCCCCCTCGCCTTGATACTTGTTCACCCGCGCGGGCGAGAGCCGTGAGGAGAACAGCAGGAGCTCGTCGCGGTCGATGTCGCCGATGCGGCTCGACTGCGTCTGGTCGAGGATGAGCAGGCGCGTCTGCAACAGGTCGTCCGATCGAAGCGTGCTGGCGACGTCGCGACGGATGGCGTCGAGCGCCATCGATGCGCGGAGGTGAGCTTCGAGGCGCTTCTGCGTCGATGCCCGTGAACGCGACAGATGCGACATCGAAACCGTCAGCGCGCCGACGACGATCACCGCGATGATGCCGGCGACGACGAGTTCGAGAAGCGTGAACGCGCGGCGCGATGCCGACGGGCGCTTACCGAGTCGAGCTGGACCTGCCGCTCGTGCTGCCGCTGCTACTGCCTGAACCAGTGGCTGTGCCATTGCGCTGGTCCTCCTCTTCTTGGTATCGGGCCTGTCGATCAAGCGGTTCTTCCGGCATGCGATCCGGATCCGGTTCATCGCCGAGTTTCGGCGCGATCGACGTTTCGCAGAACCATTCCTGTCCTGTGATGTGCGACACGCGCACGAGCACGCGGAACGGCACGCCCGGCGCGCCGTCGTCCACCTCGATCGCGTAGTCGAAGTCGGTGAATGGCGGATCACACGTACCCGAGAGCGGATACATGTCGACGTAGTCCTTCGGACCGTCGGCGAGCATCTGCGACAGGATCCCGTCGAGAAGCGCCGACGCGATCACGTCGCGCTCGCCGCGTCGCTGCATGTCGAGGGCTCGCGATCCGATCACGAGCACCGCCGATAAGCCGATCGCGAGCAAGATGCCGCCGACGAGTACTTCAATGAGCGCGAAGGCTCGACGCGCGCCGGTCGCGACGACCTGGCGACGTCCTCGGGCTGCTGCACGTTCGGATGGTCGACAACTCACCATGCCACGCGCTCCTGCCCCTCGGCGTCGAGGTCGACGGGGCGACGAATCGCGCCGCCCGCGAGTCCATCGGACCGAACGACGCTGTTGGAGTATGGCTGAACCAGGAGCCGCGTGACGCCGTTGAGTGTCTCGATTGCGATTTCCAGACGCGGCCGCGAGCCGTCCGCCGACGACTGGACGAACCAGTCCCCCAGATTCTGCGTTTCGTTGTCGATAATCACGTCGATGACCTTGGCGGAGTCGGGCATGCGAACGGGCATGCTCAGCTTGTCCTCCTGCCAGACCGGTCCGTCGTCGGGATGCATCGGATCGATGTCGCGGATCATGAGCCCGATCAGGTCGCTCTCGGGGTTGTGCCAGATCCCGACCTGCTGACTCATCACCGAGTTGCGGTAGGCCCACATGCGCATCAGGTCGGCGATCTGGTCGACCGCCAGCCGCGCTTCGCTCTGGCGAAGCGTCGTGACGCGCGGCGCGATGAACGCGGCCAGCACCGCGATGATCGCGATGACCACGATCGCCTCAACGAGCGTGAAGCCGCGGCGCGCTCGTCGCGCAGCCGAAGGCCTGAAGCTCGTTGAGGAGGCGTTCGCCATGATGGTGTGCGAGAGGGGCCACTGACTGGATCGCCGCAGAACTCGTTTCTTCACTCGAGACTCTGGGCAGTGGCGAGGTTGGCGCGACTCACTTGTTGCCGTGAACGATGTCGGCGTCCTCGCCCTCGCCGCCCTCGACGCCGTCGCGTCCGAGCGACACGATGTCGAAGTCGCGACCTTCCGTGCCGGGCGTGCGCATGATGTATTCGCGCCCCCACGGATCGAGCAGGTCCTTCTTGCTTTCGAGCGGCGCGTTCACGCCTTCCGTGAGCCAGACGAGTTCGAAGCCGTCCGGCGTCGAGGTCAATCCGTTCGTGGTCAGGTAGAGCTTGATGACTTGAGCGAGCTGCGTCGCTTCAGCCTTCGCTCGGTCGGATCGGGCCTTGCCAATGAAACTGAGGAACCTCGGGGCGACCACCGCCGCGAGGATCGCGACGATCGTGACCGCCACGACGACTTCAAGAAGGCTGAACGCGCGGCGGACGGTTCGACGCGGACGCGAGTGACGGAGTTGAGTCTGGAACATGGGGATCCCTTCTTTCGACTGCACTGGTTTTCGACTGCATGCAGGGGCCACGCGGGTGTTACCCGCCGACTGCGGACTGCATTTCCAGAAGTGGGAGGAGAATCGCGAGCAGGACGAACGCGGCGATGACGGCCATGATCACGATAAGGACCGGCGGCAACGCCTTCGAGAAGATCTTGAGCGACGTATTGACCTGACGGTCGAACGCGCCCGCGGCGTGGAGCAGCATCGCTTCGAGGCGTCCCGATCGCTCGCCGATGTTGACGATCTGGATCAGGAGCGGCGGGAAGTGGCCGCACTTCTCGAGCGGATCGGCGAGCGACTGGCCGGTCGTGACCTTCTCCTGGACCTGGTCGATCGCGTCCATGAGCACCATGTTGCCGAGCGTGTCGCGCACGATGCGGAGCGCGGTGAGGATCGGAATGCCCGCCGCGACGAGCGTGCCGAGCGTGCGCGTGAAGCGGGCGACGGCGACGTCGCGGATGAGTCGACCGAAGAGCGGGGCTCGCAACAGCATGGCGTCGAATCGCCGGCGGTTGGCTGGCACGGCGATCCACGATCGCCACGCGAAGACCGCCAGCACGATGCCTCCGACGATCACCCACCACCAGGTGCCGACGACGTTCGCGAAGCCCAGAAGGATGCGCGTCGGCAACGGCAGTTCGCGCCCCGCGGCGACGATCGGCGCCATGATGCGCGGGAGCACGAACGTGATGAGGACGATGATGGACGCTCCAATCAGCGTGGCCACCACGAGCGGATACACGGTCGCGCCGACCAACTCCCGCCGCAGCTCGACCTGACGCTCGAGGAGATCTGCGAGCTGGTGGAGCACTTCGGACATGCGACCGGTGGCGTCGGCTGCCTTCGTCATGCCGACCACCATGTCGTCGAACGGCGGGCCGTAGTCCTTCGCTGCCACGTGCAGCGGTTGGCCGGCCTCGACGCGCTCGATCAGGAAGTCGAGGATCGTCGCTAGCTTCGGGCCGCCTGCGGAACGTCGCACGGTGCGCAGCGCTTGCAGGAGCGGCACGCCGGCTTCGAGCGCCGTTGCCAATTCGCGGACAAGGGACGCGAGATCGGCGCGGCTGATGGTCGGACGGCCGCGTGACCCCAGCAGCGAGCGGGCCGATCGTGCCGGCGATGCGCCCTCGCCAGTCGCCGCAGCCTCGGTGACGTCGCCGCCGGACTCGAGCGAGATCGGCGTCTCGCCGCGGTCCTGGAGCTGACGCACGGCGCTCGGGCGATCGGGGGCGAGGATGGTCCCCGCGACGAGTGCGCCGCCGGCGTCAAATGCTTGGTAGCGGAAGGACTGCATGGTGCTGAAACCCGAACGGACGATCTGACTCTCTGATGCCGACGATCAATCACGCCGGAGCATCTTCGACGTCCTGCGTCGCGCGAAGGACTTCCTCGGGAGTGGTAACGCCCTCCGCGGCCTTGATCATGCCGTCGTCGCGCATCGTGAGGAAGTCGTGCTCGACAAGTGCGCGGAGCTCCATTACCGACTTCGCGGCGCTGATCCCCGCGCGGAGCTGCGACGTGATCCGCACGAGCTCGAAGAACCCGAGTCGCCCGCGGAAGCCGGCGCCCTTGCACTTCTCGCAGCCCTCGCCGACGGTCTGCTGTCCGCCCATCATCGCCCGCTCCTTGGGGGTGAGGCGGTGTTCGGTCTCCTCGGGCATCGGCTGCTTGCGAGCGCAGACCTTGCACACGCGGCGGCCGAGGCGCTGGGCGAGGAGTCCCTCAAGCACGCTGGCCACGAGGTACGGCTCGGCGCCCATGTCGATCATGCGGCCGATCGACGAGATGGCGTCGTTGGTGTGCAGCGTCGAGAAGATCAAGTGACCGGTGAGCGCGGATCGAATCGCGATGTCGACGGTTTCGCTGTCGCGGATTTCGCCGACGAAGATGATGTCGGGGTCTTGACGCAGGATGGCGCGGAGGCCCGTGGCGAACGTGAGCCCTCGCTTCGGATTCACCGGGATCTGGTTGATGCCCGAGAGTTCGTACTCGACGGGATCCTCGATCGTGATGATCTTCTTGCGCGGGTCGTAGAGCTTCGACAGCGCCGCGTACAGCGTGGTCGTCTTGCCCGAACCCGTGGGACCGGTCACGAGCACGAGGCCGTGCGGCTTCGCGATCATGCGGTCGATCATCGTGCGATGACGTTCCGCCATGCCCAGGCTCACGAGCTCGAGCGGCAGATTGCTCTTGTCGAGAATACGCATGACCACCGATTCGCCGTAGAGCGTCGGGACGGTCGAGGTACGGATGTCGACCTTGCGACCGTCGAAGCGAAGCGTGATGTGGCCGTCCTGCGGCACGTATCGCTCGGCGATGTTCATGCCGGCCATGATCTTGACGCGGCCGATGAGCGCCGGCTGCAGCGGCTTCGGCGGCGGCGGTTGCTCAACGAGCACGCCGTCGATGCGGTACTTGACCTTGAGCTCGCGCTCGAAGGGCTCGATGTGCACGTCGGAGGCGCGGGTCTGAATCGCTTCGAGGAGGAGCAGGTTGACGAGATTGATCAGCGTCGGCTGCTCCGCCATGCGGTGCACGTCGTCCGCTTCGATCGCGTCGAGGTTGTGTTCCAACTCGCCGCTCGCCGACTCGGCGTTGCCGCCAAGGCTCTCCGCCATCCGGGCCGCGGTCGTGCCGTAGTGCTCGCGCATCAGTTCCGCGAAGGCGGCGGGCTCAAGGCCGATGCGGGTGATCGGCCGCGCGACGAGCGTCGCCAGTTCGTCGACGCTCGAGATGTCCAGCGGGTCGACCATCGCGACGACGAGGCGTCCCCGTTCAAGGCGCACCGGAACCGCGCGCAGGCGCACCGCGATCTCGGCTTCAACCATCCCGATCGCGTCGGCGTCGGCAGGCGGTGCCTTCTCCAGCCACTCGATACCCAAGAGCCGGCATCGCTCGCGGACGTCGACGGGCTTGGTTTGCAGGGTGCCCGGCGATCCGGAGGGCGTGCCGTTCGATTCGGGATTCGGATTGGAGGAGACAATCACGCGTCGGCTTTCCTTCGTTGAGCTCGAATCGGTGAGTACGCGGGAACGTGGGCCGCGGGTCGGTGCGAGGCCAGATGTACCACCGACGCAGCGGAGTGCTGCGTCGGTGGTGGTTCGTCGTGTCGTTACTCCGCCTTTGAGCCGGAGGGACGATCTGTCGGGCTCTGGGTCGCGCCGCCGCCGGATGACGGCATGCGTCCGCTACCCTCCTTGCCCTTCTTTTCACCGTTGTTGCGGGGTGGCGTGGTGCCGATCGGCATGCGCGCGGGCGAGGCGGTCCGACCGTGGCCGCTCTCGGCCTTTTCCTTCGCGATTTCGTCGCGCTCTTCGGGGGAGAGGCGAACACCACCCTTGCCGAAGGTCGGCATGCGCCGCTTCTGATCGAGGTTCAGGATGTCCATGATCGCCTTGCGGTAGCGATCGTAAAAATCCTCTCGCTCCTTGCGGGCTGCGGCGAGGGCCTCGGATTCGGTGCTGCGCGCCTGATGCGCGCCGGCATCCCCGGCGAGACGCGCAGCCATCTGGTCGACGCGGCGGCGAGGCTCGCGCGGCTCCTCCTGACGATACACGTCGGCAAGCTTCTTGTTCTCGACCGGCTGCTCGGTCATGTACTGCGCTTCGAGCGCGTCGAGCGACGACTTCTGGTCGTCGGTGAGGTCTTCGATTCCCTTCGCCGTAGCGAACAGCGGGATGATGGGATCGATGCGATACACCTTCGGGTAGCCACGCTCGAGCGCGAGCCGCTCAAAGTCGGTGGCGGGCTTCTCGCCCGCGGCCTTTCGCAGCGCGTCGGTCAGGGCGTCGCGACCCGCGTCCTGCACGCTCCGCACCGCGACGCGAGCCTCCATGATCGACTCCATCGCGGCCACGCCGGCCTTCGAGTCGTTCGACTGCATGGCGTCGGCGACCTTCGACTTCTGTGAATCGATGCGACGGCTGCGGTTGGCGAGCGCCTCGTCGAGGCGCGCTTCGAACTCGTCGACCGAGGGCTGCATCTCCTGCAGGGCCTCGGGAGAGAGCTGCAGTTCCTTGATGAGGAGCACCAGATTGACGGACTCGCCCTGGATCTCGCCCTGATCGAGCGTCTTCTCGCGACGCAACGCCCGCTCGAGCTTCACCCAGCGTTCCGCCTGCTGCTCGGAGAGTTGGCTCTTGACGTTGTCGAGGAACTCGGCGCGGAGCTGGAGCTTGCGCTTCGACCACTCGTCGATCGGCGCCATGATCTGCTTCAGCACTTCGTCGGCGGACACCTTCGAAACGGTGTCCTTCATCGAGTTCATGCGCGTGCGGACTTCCTCGACTCCGCTGTCGAACGACACCTTGTAGTCGTCGAGCAGATTCTCGACGATCGGGCGCTGCCAGTCCTCGAGCTCGAGCGTTTCGACGAAGAGCGTGATGTCGCGGGCGAGGAAGTCCGGACGGAAGGCATCGTCGAATCCCGCGCGTCCGCCGAACTGCGCCGCTGCGACCGAAACCGGTCCGAGGCAGGCGAGCGCAATGGTCGCGGCGGCGGTGAGCCGCCGGATCGCACGAGACGTAGGAAGAGCGAACGTCATGAAAAACTCCTTGGTGCCGCCCCTTCCGTGAGAAGGGGACGCATCAGCGTATTGTCGCGGGGAGCCCTCCACTGCACCGAGGGTGCGAGCGGTTGGCGCGGTCCCGACCAACGCCGGGAGCCGCCGGGTATTGACGCACTTCATGCAAACGATGCGAATCCGGGGCCGCGACGACGAAGCGAAGGTCCTTAGGATCGGCTCGCGCTGTGCGCGAGTGAAGAGCGAAGCGGCCAAGCCCCAGAGGTCCAGTAATCAGTGTCGGTGGGAGACGGTCCGCTGCTCGATCCGCTTCACCGAGTGGGTCTCGACGATGCGGTCGACGAAGATGCCCGGCGTGTGAATCGAGTCGGGATCGAGCGTCCCGGTGTCCATCAGCCGCTCGACTTCCGCGACTGTGATCTTGCCGCAGGTCGCCACCATCGGATTGAAGTTGCGGGCCGTCTTCCGGTAGATCAGGTTCCCCGAACGATCGCCAAAGCAAGCCTTCACGAGGGCCAAGTCCGCGACGATGCCGCGCTCCATGACATAGGGACGACCGTCGAATTCGCGGGTCTCCTTGCCGTCCGCGACGATGGTTCCGACGCCGGCTGGCGTAAAGAACGCGGGAATGCCCGCGCCGCCCGCTCTGAGTCGCTCCGCCAGCGTGCCTTGTGGATTGAACTCGACCTCAAGTTCGCCGGACATGTATTGCCGCTCAAACTCGGCGTTCTCGCCCACGTAGCTCGAGATCATCTTCTTGATCTGGCGCGTCTGGAGCAGAAGCCCGAGCCCCCAGTCGTCGACGCCCGCATTGTTGCTGACGACGGTGAGGTTCCGTGCGCCGGAGTCACGCAGCGCGAGGATCAGTTGCTCGGGGATGCCGCAGAGTCCGAATCCGCCGACGGCGACGGTCATGCCGTCCCGAACCAACCCCTTGAGCGCCTCCGCCGCCGAGGCGACCACTTTGTTCACCATGAGTTGCGTCCTCGTCCCTCAGAGAGGGCCGCAGTGTACATGCGAACAAGGCGGGCCCACGGATCATTGACGAAGCGGTGATCAACGAAACGCCCCGTCCCGGATCGTGTCGGTCTTGAACGATCGCGGCGGGGGCGGGAGGTTTCGAGACGGTCGTCGTCCACCGTCGCGCGGATCTGTGCGTGCAGTCGTCGCTCGCGTGCGCGGTACGTCCAAGACATCGGCGCCGCGCGGTCGGGGAGATCCGACACGACGAGCGAATGGGCGGGCGTCAGTTCTCGCTGAGCCCCGGCATTGGCTTCGTGCGGTCCTCGGCAACCGGCGTGAGCGCAGGGTCCGTCTCCTCGAGGGCGAGACGGATCTTCTCAAGCGCCTTGTTCTGGATCTGCCGCACGCGTTCCTTCGTCACGCCGATGATTTGGCCGACCTGCTCCAAGGTGAGCGGGACCGACGGCTGCTGTCCCATCAGTGCGAACCGATGGTTGATCACCGTCCGTTCCACGTCGCTGAGGTCGGCGCGGTTGGTCAGCACGATGTGCTTGACTTCCTCCGCGGATTCACGTTCGTGTGTCGCGCGGAGGGTTTCCAGATGGTTCGACTTCTCCAGCGACGGGTCGAAGTCGGTCGGGAATCGCTGCCGATGCTGCGCGAACTTCATCCCTTGGCGGCTGAACGCCTTCAGGATCGCGCGGCACGCGTAGGTCGAGAACTTGAAGCCTCGAGCGCAGTCGAACTTGTCGACCGATCGCATGAGTGCCATGTTCCCCTCGCTGACCATGTCAGCAAAGTCGACCTCGCTCATCCGCGTGCGCTTCGCCATCGCCAAGACGAGCGCCAAGTTCGTCTCGGCGATCTGCTCGCGATAGTTCTTTGCGACGCGGAACCAGCGCAGCGCGTCGCGAGCTTCGTCGATGGACGGCTGCCGACCGCTGATCTGGTTCTTCAGTTGAAGCACACGACGACGCGCGAAGTTGTACTTGAGGAACAGGATCCGCTCCTGCGCGCCGGTGAGGAGAATCGTGCCGGGGCTGCGCATGCGCGACTTGTCGCGGCTCCGATCGCGCAGCGGCGTCAGGTCGTCCATCAGCGGCCGGTACCACGAGACGTCCGGCCGGGCGATTTCCGGCATGTCTTGGTAGATCCGACGTTCCGCGTCGGGCTTCGCGAACTCTGGGTCGTCGACGAAGTCCATTGGTTGCTCAAGAATCTCCTTGAGCAGCCGTTCCTCGTCGGACGTCAGGCCGACTCGTTCAGTGCGGCTCACGCCGCGCGTGCGCACCCCCACGCGATGCCGCTTTCGAACCAGGTCGAGCGGGCTGTTTCGAGCGATCATCGGACCACCAACGCCGGACGGCGTCGTGATCGATGACTTGGAAGATGGCTTGGACGAGTGGATCATCGTGAGATCTCCCCCGACGGAATCGGGGCCGAAGCCGTATGACCGAGACGGGGGGCGTGTGTTCCCAAGTAGGAAGCGAAGGCGAGCAAGAAACGGCGTTGAACGGCGCTCACGGCGCGCTGGGTTTCATTGACTAAGAGTCGGTGCCAAAGACGAGGTTCCAAGAACGCGTCGTACTTCGGACCGCGGGCAAGCGGCTGTCGACGGCGAACTCTCAAACCGTCGTCGCTCGACCGCGCGAACAACCGCGGCACTCTTCCTTGAACGTCTTCGGCGCGAGCCCCATTACGGATGCCTCGCGGTATTGCGCGACAAAGACTTCGCCGATTGTTCCGAGACGTCGAGTCGTGGTTCCGATCCTTCCGAGGAATCCTGCGATCGATACCGAGACGTGGGCAGTGACGGCAAACCGCGTTCCCAGCCGCACATGCTGCGGGCTTGACGTCGCGCTCCGTTTCTTTGCGAGCGCATGTCCTTCGCGCGGATCTCGATTCGCGTGACCGTGTTCGAGACACCGCGCGATGAAAGCGACTTGAACTCCACCTCGACCGCTTGAGGTCGGGCGCTGTCCCCGTCATCTTGGGGCCCCCTGCGATTGGCTTGAGCCGGCGGGACTCCGGCTCCGGACGCCTTCCGGCAGGTGCATGCCCGAATCGATAGCTGCTCGAGCTGTCGCTGCGAGTTCCGAGACCGATCGAATACGGTGCCGGCGAGCAATCGGATCGCAAGTCCGGCCGGAAAGGCGTGAGATTCCCGCGCCGACTCAGCCGGTTCGCGAGGCCGGAACTGCTCCAAGGCGGCTCGCCCGCGACCGCTTCCGAGAAGACCCGGAGTCGACTTCCGATATTGGCGCTCGTCGCCCCGTCACGCGTCCGAGGCGATGTGGTGGTCGGTCGCGCGCCGGATTGGCTCCGGCACCCGCCGCAAGTCGACGCCTACTCCGGACGTCCGCCTGCGGTGTCGTAGACCCAAGCGTCGCCCGGGCGCGAGAAGTCGAGGATCTCGTGGGCGGCGAAGAAGAGTCCGAGTTCGCGGGCCGCTGCCTCGGGGCTGTCCGACCCGTGGATGAGGTTGAACGAGTTCGACACGCCGAAGTCGCCGCGGATCGACCCGGGCTCCGCCTTCGAGCCGAAGGTCGCCCCCATCAGCTTTCGCGCGACCGCAATCGCGCCCAAGCCGCGCACCGCGAGCACGAGGACCGGTGAACTGGTCATGAACCTCACAAGGCCGCCGTAGAACGGCTTGCTCACGTGGTCCTTGTAGTGCTTCGCTGCGAGTTCCTGCGAGATGACCATCATCTTCGCCCCGACGACCTGAAGACCCTTGTCCTCGAAGCGGCTGATGATGCGACCCATGAGACCGCGCTGAACGGCGTCCGGCTTCAGGATGATGAGTGTCGTTTCCATGGCTGTGAGAGCGAACGTCTGAAGTGGAGTGGCGTAGCCGAGCGACTCGCCGCTTGAAAGGGCGAAGACTGTAGCACAAGGCTTCGCCGAACCGCGCGGAGCGGCGTCGCCCTCGTCATCGATCGAACTCCCGTCGCCCCGTGACCGGGAAAACTTCGGGTGTGCGAGGGCGTTGAGGCCGATCGTGTAGTGTTCTCGACTCGACTCGTCGTCGTGTGCGCGGTCGGCACGTCTCCACCGCGCTGCCGGCGCCGCGGCGAGTCATCACGCGACTTCGAGCGATGTCCACAGCGATCATGCCGCCAGAGCCCAAAGCCCCAACTCCCCAGGCGCCGAACAAGCGCGGCAAGCCGACGACCCGTGGCGCGACCGCGGAGGAGATGGCGGCAAAGCAGCGCGACATCTCGGTTTCCGAGTTCTTCGCGAAGAACCGCCATCTGCTCGGTTTCGACAATCCGCGCAAGGCGCTCCTCACGACCGTCAAAGAGGCGGTCGACAACTCGCTCGACGCGTGCGAGGAGGCAGGCATCCTGCCGGACCTCGCGGTGATCATCGAGGACCTTCAGCCCGACCGGCCTCCGACGGCGAAGTCGTCCCGCTATCGAGTCACGGTGGTCGACAACGGCCCGGGCATCGTCCGGAAGCAGGTGGAGAACATCTTCGGTCGCCTGCTCTACGGCTCGAAGTTCCATCGACTCAAGATGTCGCGCGGCCAGCAGGGGATCGGCATCAGCGCCGCGGGCATGTACGGCCTCATCACGACCGGTCGGCCGATGCTGATCCACACGAAGCCGAAGGCGTCGCAGCTCGCACACCACATCGAGCTGGCGATGAACACGAAGACCAATCGCGCGGAGGTCACCGTCGACGACGAGACGAAGGACTTTCCGCCGGAGCGCCTTCGGGCGCTGACGCCCGGAACCCGCGGGCTCGCGGCCGACGGATCGTTCCTCGCAGCGAAAGATTTCCCGACGGGCACGAGCGTGTCGATCGAGCTTGAAGGGCGCTACCAGAAGGGACGCGGCAGCGTCGACGAGTTCCTCGAGCTCACCGCCATCGCGAATCCGCACGCGCGGTTCGTCTACGTCCCGCCGACACGCGAGAGCGCGGCCGACGAGGACGATCAGCCGTCGCTCGCGAGCGCGGCCGCGGCGCCTGCGCCGGCGCCCGCGGTCACGACCGAGTCGAACGGCGTCATCATCTTTCCGCGTGGCGTGACCGAACTGCCACCCGAGACAAAGGAGATCCAGCCGCATCCGAAGGGCATCGAGCTCGGCATCCTGCTTCAGATGATGAAGGACTACGAGGAGACCGGGCGGCAGGGCAAGACGAGCAGCACGCTCTACCAGTTCCTTCAGGACCGCTTCTGCCGCATCTCCGCAGCGACCGCCGCCGCGATGTGCGCGAAGATCAAGTGCACGTCGCGCACCAAGGTGAGCGACGTCGAACCGCAGCAAGCCGAAGCGCTCTTCAAGGAGTTCCAGGAAGTCAAGCTTCCGCCGCCGCCCACGGACTGCCTCGCGCCGATCGGGGTGCGGCAACTGTTGGCGGGCATGCTCAAGGGAGTGCGGGCGGAGTTCTACGCCGCGAGCTCGCGCGAGCCCGACGTGTATCGCGGCCGGCCGTTCCAGATCGAGGCCGCAATCGCGTTCGGCGGTGACCTTCCCGCCGACGATCCCGCGCGCGTCATCCGATTCGCGAACCGTGTTCCGCTTCTCTTTCAGCAGAGCGCGTGCTCGAGCTTCAAGGCCGTCATGGAGACGAGCTGGAAGAACTACAACCTCTCGCAACCGCGCAGCAGCGTGCCGATCGGTCCGCTCGTGATCATGATCCACATGGCAAGCGTGTGGGTTCCGTTCACCAGCGAGAGCAAGGAAGCGATCGCTGACTACGACGAGATCCGCAAGGAGATGAAGCTCGCGCTCATGGAGTGCGGCCGCAAGCTGGGCACGTATCTGCGCAAGCGCACGCAGATGCGCCGCGAGGGCGAGCGCCGGGACGTCTTCGAGCGCTACATCGGGGAGATCGCGAAGGCAATCAACGCGATCAACGGCGCCGACGCGAAGAAGCTGTACGCGGCGCTGCTCGAGCAGGCCCGCGAGCGCACCGCCGTCGCCGATCAGGTGCTCGATGAGGAAGGCAAGGTCGTCAAGGACGAACCGCTCGAGCAGGAAGGCGTGATCGTCGTCGAGCACGCTGCGCAGCGGGCGGCGCAGGGGGCGGCGCCGGCGATCGCCGCGCCGCAGTCCGCGAGCACCGCGCCGCCGAAGTCGCGCACCCGATCGAAATCCGCCGACGAACCTCGCCTCTTCTGATCAGCGACTCGCCCGACCCGACGAGCACTCACGATGGCCAAGAAATCGACATCAGCCGCCGCGACCGCATCGCGATCCCGCGCCAAGGACCGTGACGCGGCGACCGACCGCAAGATCGTCCAGCTCGCCGACTCGGTCGCGAAGACGGCGCTCGGAGGCAAGGAGCCCATCGTGTCCGTGCCCACGCGGGCGAAGTCGAACACGATCTGGAACAAGAAGCGCGGCATCCTCGAGATGGGCGACGCCACGCAGGATCGCCAGCTCTTCAACCTGAACCAGGCGAAGCTCTTCATGCAGACGATGCTGCACGCGAGCGGCATCAAGGAGCTCATCGCGGCCGACAAGACGCTGAGCCTTCGTGGCATGTTCTACAAGGGCCTGCACACGGTGGCGGGCACGAAGGAGAAGACCTTCGAGAGCCAGGACGAGTCCGACGGCATCCTCGAGGATCTCGAGGTCTCGCTGAGCTCGTTGCGCGAGGAGCTCCACATCTTCGCGAAGAAGGCCGGCACGATCGTCGGCAACATCACGCTCGTCGACTCGGGCGACGAGATCGACTGCCGACGCATGGGATCGGGCGGCTATGCGATCCCCAGCATCGTCGAACCCGACGTGATCCAGTTCAAGAAGTGCGAAGCGAAGTTCGTGCTGCACGTCGAGAAGAACACCGTCTGGAGCCGTTTCAACGAGGACCGCTTCTGGGAGAAGCACAACTGCATCCTGACCGAAGGAGGCGGCCAGCCTCCGCGCGGCGTGCGTCGTCTTCTTCGCCGCCTCAACGAGGAACTCGATCTTCCGATCTACTGCTTGCTCGATTGCGACCCGTGGGGGCACTACATCTACAGCGTGATCAAGCAGGGCTCGATCTCGCTGGCCTTCGAGAGCCAGCGCTTGGCGATTCCCGGCGCGAAGTTCATCGGCATCCGCGCCAAGGACTACGTCGCGTGCGAACTCACCGACGACGTGCAGATCGAACTCAACGACACCGACATCAAGCGAGCGAAGGAGATCGCTGCCTACCCGTGGTTCGAAGGCCACAAGGGCTGGCAGCGCGAGATCGAGCAACTCCTCAAGAACGGCTTCAAGATGGAAGTCGAATCGCTCATCACGAAGGACATCTCGTACGTCACCGAGACCTACGTGCCCGAGCGACTTCGCAAGAAGGACTGGCTCGAGTGAAAGACGGCGTCAGCGCTCGCGCGGCTCCGCGTCTGCGGTGGCGCGCGGTCCGTCGACCGGAAGACAGATCGTGAAGTCGCTGCCCTTGCCCGGCTCGGTCCAGAGCTGTATCCGCCCGCCATGCTCTTCGACGATGCGTCGCGTCGTCGCTAGTCCAAGTCCCGTGCCGCCGGGCTTGCTGGTCATGTAGGGACGAAAGATCGCGTCGCGACGCGAGGCCTCGATGCCCGGCCCGGTGTCGATGACGTGGATGCGCACCTCGCTGGATTGGTCCGATGCCGCGCCTGCCCGAGGCCCGCTGCGCTCCACGCGGAGAATCAGCTCGCGCGGGCGCGCCGGCGGCTGCTCGGCCATGGCCTGCACCGCGTTGATGAGCAGGTTGAGCACCGCCTGCTTCAGGAGGTCGCGATCGAAGCGGGCGACGAGCGGTTCGGACGGCAGCTCGACCCGCTGGACGACGCCGTTGCGATCCGACTGCGGCACGAAAAAGTCCGCGATCTCCTCGACGATCGGACGGATGTCCTGCGACTCGGGATCGAGCTTGATTCGACCGGCGAAGCGAAGGAAATCCGTGAGGATGTCGCGCAGCCGGTTGGCTTCGCGCCCGAGGGCATCGGCGCGGCGGGCGAGTCGTTGTTTCGAGTCTTCGGGCAGCTCGCTGTCGGCTATCTCCTCGCCGAGCAACTGAGCGTTCAGGACGACCGTCGACAGCGGGTTCTTGATCTCGTGCGCGAGGCCGCTGGTCATCGAGCCGAGTTCGGCGAGTCGTTCGGCCTGCTGTGCGCGTCGCTCCGCGGCCAGAGTGCGGCGCTCGCGCGAGACAAGGCGTCGGCGCATCGCAAAGGCCGCGACGAGCGCGCCGAAGACGAAACCTGCAATGCCACAGCCGACGCAGAGCGCCCAGGCGACGTCTCCCCAGGCGAGCCCCAAACAGCAGCTCGTCTGAAGCGCATCAAGGGTCACGCAGGTCGGTCCTCGCTGTCATGCGCCGGAGGTCAGCGAAGTCTTCGCGGTTCGACCGAGCGACTTCACGCTCGACGCCGACCAGCCCTTCGTTCCCAACGATGCCGAGTAGCGGACCTGCTCGCCGTCCTTCAGCGTGCGGAAGCCTTCCGGTTGCTCGATCACGCTGAAGTGCACGAAGATGTCCTGCCCAGCGGGCCCGACCACGAACCCGAACCCCTTGCGCGGGTCGAACCACTTCACGGTGCCCTCGATCTCGACAAGGACGGACGCCTTCTCCGCCACGCTTCGGGACTCGTCCACGGTCGCACCTCACCTTGCGCAGCGACCCGCCACGCTGCACACATTGTGATGCCAGTCGCAAGAGGTGGCAAGCGAGGCAAGTTGAGAACGACAGAGGCCGATCGCGTGATCGGCCTCCGTCGGGAAAGCTGGAACTTCGCTCAGTGTTCTATGCGAGGCGAGCGCGTCACGCGGGTGCGGCCGCGGCCTCGACCAGCAAAGCCTTGCGCGACAGTTTGATGCGACCGTTCTCGTCAATGTTGATGACCTTGACGCGAATCGTGTCGCCGACCTTGACGACGTCGCCCACGCTCTTGACGTAACCCGCGGCGAGCTCGCTGACGTGGCACATGCCGTCGGTGCCCGGGACCAGCTCGACGAAGGCGCCAAAGTCCTTCACCGAGACGACACGGCCTTCGAACACGGAGCCGACCTTGATCTCGGCGCCGAGCGCCTCGACTTCGGCCTTCGCCTGTGCGGCCTTCTCGGCGTCGGCGCAGGCGATGAACACGGTGCCGTCTTCCTCGACGTCGATCTGCGCGCCGGTGCGCTCCTGGATGCCGCGGATCGTCTTGCCGCCCGGGCCGATGAGCTTGCCAATCTTGTCCGGGTCGATCTTGACCTGAATGATGCGCGGCGCGTACTTCGAGATGTCGCCGCGCGGCTTGGCGATGACCTTTTCCATCTCGCCGATGAGGAAGAGCCGACCTTCCTTCCCCTGCTCGAAGATCTGGGCGATCTCGTCGATCGACAGGCCGCGGGCCTTCAGGTCGAGCTGGATGCCGGTGATGCCGTCGCGGGTGCCCGACACCTTGAAGTCCATCTCGCCGAAGAAGTCCTCTTCGCCGATGATGTCGGTGACGTGCGTGACCTTGCCCGTCGAGTCGGTAAACCGACCGACGGAAATGCCGGCGCAGGTGTTCTTGATGGGCACGCCAGCGTCCATCAGCGCGAGGCAACCGCCGCAGACGGAAGCCATCGACGAGCTGCCGTTGGATTCGGTGATGTCGCTAACGAGGCGGATCGTGTAGGGGAACTCCTCGCTCGACGGCAGGATGCCGAGGAGCGACCGCTCCGCGAGTGCGCCGTGGCCGATCTCGCGACGGCCCGGGCCCGCGATACGACCGGCTTCACCGGTGCAGAACGGCGGGAAGTTGTAGTGGAGGTAGAACTTCTTCGCGTACTCGGGGAGCAGGCCGTCGACGATCTGCTCGTTCTTGATCGTGCCGAGCGTGCAGGTGACGAGCGACTGCGTCTCGCCGCGCTGGAAGAACGCCGAACCGTGCGTGCGCGGGAAGATCGACACCGCCATGTCGAGCGGACGGATCTCGCTGAGCCCGCGGCCGTCGGCGCGGACGCCGTGCTGCGAGACGAGGTAGTGGGTGATCTTCTTCTCGAGGATCCGCAGCGCTTCCTTGGCGTCGCGGGCCCGCTTGTCGAGCTTCACGTGCTCGGAGTAGGGGATGCCCTCGGGGATGGCAAAGTGCGTCGCGAGGACTTCCTTCTTGATTGCGTCGACCGCTTCGTTGCGGGCCTTCTTGCCCTTGATCTTTCGGGCTTCGAGGAGGCGGTCGTAGGCCTTCTCCTTCACGAGCTTCATCACGTCGTCCGCCGGGATGACGGCGGCGCCCATCGTCTGCGGTGGCGCGCCGGACGCGCGGCGCAACTCCTCGATCAGCTCGAGAATCGGCTTGATGCCCTCCTCGTAGCCGAAGCGGATCGCGTCAACCATCGACTTCTCGTCGACTTCCGCGGCGCCGACCTCGATCATGTTCACGCCGTCCTTGTGACCGGACAGCACGAGGTCAAGGTCGGAGTATTCAAGCTGCGACTGCGTCGGATTCAGGACGAACTGAGCACCCTTCTCGGTGTAGATCCGGCCGACGCGCACGGTCGCGACGGGCCCGAGGTAGGGGGCGTCGGTCAGATAGAGGGCCGCCGACGCTGCCGTGCAGCCGAGGACGTCGGAGTCGTTCTGAAGGTCGTGGCTCATCACGAAAACCTGAAGCTGGATCTCGTCGATGAAGCCCTCAGGGAAGAGCGGCCGGATCGGGCGATCCATCATCCGCATCGTGAGGATTTCCTTCTCGGAAGGCTGCCCCTCGCGCTTGCGAAAGCCGCCGGGGAACTTGCCGGCCGCGCCCGACTTCTCGCGGTAGTCGCAGGTCAAAGGGAAGAAGTCGATGCCCGGGCGGGGGTCGGCGCGAACGGCGGTGGCGAGGACGACGGTCTCGCCGTACGTGGCGACGACGGCGCCCGAGGCGAGTTTCGCCACGCGGCCGGTCTCCAGCCGCAGCACGCGGCCTCCGACCATCTTCTCGAGGACTGTGACTGCCATGGTTCTGTGTCTTTCTTCTGGAAGGCCCCGGGGCGACGCGCGGGTCACTCAGACCTCGGTGCGGCGCGGAAGCCGGTGGTGGAGGCGCTCGATGCGAATCGTCGCGAAGGAGCGCGTGGCCGCGAGCACGTGAGACTCAGGCGACACGGGGCGCACACACACCGAACCCGAGTGGGGCTCGGCCTGAAGCACACCCGATGCGACCGCGCGGCGGTGACGGGATGGAATTGGACGTGCGAAGCGAACGCGGGAGACGCGTCACTTGCGGAGGCCGAGCTTCTTGATGAGTTCCTGGTAGCGATCGCGATCGCTGTCCGCGAGGTACTTCAAGAGGCGATTTCGCCGTCCGACCATGAGCAACAGGCCGCGCCGGGAAGCGTGGTCCTTCATGTTGGGCTTGAGATGGTCGGTGAGTGCGGCGATCCGCTCGGTGAGGATCGCGACCTGCACTTCGGGGCTGCCGACGTCCTTCTCGTGACGGCGGTTCGCCCGAACAACGCTGGTCTTCTTGGCTGGAGAGATGGTCATGTCTGGATCCGTTTTGGCGTCGCCGCGACTCCCGTCGGGGCCCGTCCGTTGACGGGGACACGACGTCCGACGACGCCACCTTGATTCTGGCGCGTTGGTGAAGAATCGGGGATCGTACTGAGAGGGGCGAACCGCCGCAATAGTCGGGGCGTTGCGCGGCGGATCCGTCGCGGTCGACGCGCCGCGATGAGGCGGTGCCGACGGGCGTTGCGGTGAGGATCCCGCACCGGAGCCGAGCTTCACCGCGTGGGTTTCACCGCGTGGGGGCGTCTCCGCGGGGGCAAAGCTCTCGAGCGTCGGGAGATTGGCCGAGGAAGGGCGCCATCCCGACAGAGCTTCTGCGGCTCAGACGCCGAGGGGCGATCGGGTCGATGCGGAGCGTCTCCCCTTGACGCGCAAGGGGAAGGCTGGCATGCTTCCCTTGCGCATCAAGGGGACGGTCGGGTTGCCTGCCGCATCCCGCGCCGACGCCAAGGAGTGCCCGTGCCGAAGAAGCCCGATCCCGAGGTTCGCGACGGCATACCCGCGGGAACGCTCGACCTGCTCATCCTTCGCTCAATCAGCGATGTCCCGCAACACGGGTACGCGATCGTGCGGCGCATCAAGGAGCGGTCCGGCTCGACCCTGCTCGTCGAGGAAGGCTCGCTCTACCCTGCGCTGCACCGGCTCGTCCGGCTTCGTCACGTGACAGCTGAATGGGGCAGCAGCGAGAACAACCGGCGGGCTCGCTTCTACCGCATCACCGCAGCGGGCCGGAAGCGGCTTGAGGCCGACACCACGACATGGCGTCGCGTCTCCGCAGCGGTGACCGCCGTACTCGAGGGGCGCGACCTGCAACCCGACGCGGGAGGCGCGGCATGAGCGGCGACTGTCGGGACGTCGATCGCGTCGAGGCAACGATCCGCGAGGAATTCGAGTTCCACGTCGCAGCGTGCGCCGCAGAACTTGAGCGAACGGGGTGGTCAGCCGATGCGGCTCGCGGCGAGGCACTGCGCCGATTCGGCCGATTCGAGCGATACGAGCGAGCTTGCAGGCGCGAAGCGCCGGAGGAAACGATGGGAACGAAGACGACCGTTGCCTTGACCGTGGGCCTTGTCGCACTGGCCGGCTCGATCGTGTTGCTCGCCAGAGCCGTTACCCGCCAAGGCGAGGTCGTGGCCGCGCTCGAAGCCCGCATCGCCGCGAACGCCGCGCGCGACGTCGATGCGCATCTCCCCGCCGCCGCGTCGAACAGCGAGGCCGAAGCGCAGCAGATCGTCTACATCGATGGCGCTGTCGCGCGACCTGGCGTCTACGAACTTCCGCGCGGCGGCGTCCTCACGACAAGTCGGCTTCTGATTGCGGCTGGCGTCCAGCCGATCGACCTTCGCGTGCTTGTGATGCCCGCGCTCGACAGCCCCACGCGTCTCGCGCAGTGGAAGCAATCGGGTGGTGCGGTCGACACCCGCGACGGTCAACCGTGCATGGTGGTTGAGCGGACAGCTCGAGAAGGCGTGATGGTGAACGACCTCGTGCTCCGCGCGGGCGACAAGCTGTGGATCGCCGGACGCTGACGCGGCCGCTGCCTTCGGGCGTGGACTGCCGTGCGTTGCGGATTCGCGGTACCGCACGGACTCCGCCGCAGCTTGCCCTCGCCCTCAAAAGAAAGAGCGTCCGCACTTGGCGGACGCTCAGGCGCGAGCCCGACCCTCAATCGACTCGTGCGTTGCCGCCGGGCCGAGCTGCTCAGCCGCTCGGCCCGGCGGATGCCCCGGCACTCAGCCGCACGATCCCCAGCCACCGAGCAGAATCGCCAAGTCGGCCGCGTTCACGATGCCGTCCTGATTCAGGTCGGAGGCGTTGCTGGCGGTGTTCCAAGCGCCCAGCAGGATGCCCAGGTCCGACGCGTCGACCGCGCCGTTGTCGTCGAGGTCTCCCGTGCACGGCACCTCAACGATCGCAAACGTGTTGAAGTTCGCGAGACCGGTGTTGTCGTTGTCGTTCCACTTCCCGTCGGTCCCCATCTCGGCGAAGTCCTCGTTGTCGCCGGAGTTGTTCGGTTCACCCGATGCCCAGTTGGTGTAGGTGCTGGTGCTGTGGTTCACCCACTGGAACGTGCCTTCGATGAGCTGGTCGTTGAAGCCAATGAAGCACGTGCGCGTGGTGTTCCCGTCGAAGCGCGAGACGTGGTTCAGCACCCACGTGTTTTCCGCGGCGTTGTCAATAGTGGCCAGGTAGCCGGATAGGGATTGCGCCTTCTTCTGCGCCTCAGACCACGCGCCGGTGTTCAGCAGGTAGTAGTTGTGCTTGTTCGTCGGGTTGAGGAACGGACCGGCGACGATGTCCGGGCTGCACAGACCGTTGGCCTCGCTGACACAAATGCTGTCCCATTGGTTGTTGCAGCAGAAGCCGTCATACACGCACACGTTTTGGCAGCACGAGTCGATGTTGCAGCCGGGCGTTCCGTGGGTCCCGAAGCAGTTTCCTGAACCGCCGCACTGGATGTACTGAAACTCCACCGCGCCGTACTCGATCGCCTGCGCGCCGCGATCGCGCCACTGGCCGGTGTCGCCAAGGAGCTCGGTGTAGTCCGAGTTGCCGGCGTTGTTCGGCTCGCCCGGGAGCCAGTTCGTGTACGTCACGGGTTCGGCGCACCACCACGTGAACGTGCCCTCGGTATCCACGTCGTTCAGGCCGACCCAATTCGAGAACGGCGCTCCTCCCGCGATGCCCGGGACATTGCTCGCAAGGTAGTTTCGCACCCACTGGTTTTCGGCGCCGTCGTTGATCGTCGCGGGGCATCCGAACATGCCGTCGGTGCTCTGGAGAGCGGCGAAGCTGACGTACTCCGTCCAGCCTCCGGGCGAGACGAGTTGGTAGCGGTGACCGTTCGCGGGATTGATGATGATTCCGCTCGCAGCCGAGAGCGACGCATCGACGAGCGTGACCGAGAGCGTGATCGACTTCGACGCTGCGGGGTTGGTGTTGACCGCGATCGAGTGCGTGATGCTCAGCGTGTAGTCGCCGTTGATCAGGCTGACCGCGGTGTCCCACGTCGAGGTCGTGTCGTGCGTCACGTTGACGCCGGGGCCGACCAGCGTGATGACCGCGTTGGCGTTGTCCTCGGTGAGCGATCCGCTGAAGTTCCACGGTACGCCGCCTGCGGGCGCGCCGCTCACGTTGACGCGAACTTGGGTGCTCTCGCTGCCTTGGGCATAGCCCGCGCCGCTCGGCTTGGAGACCGTGTAGGTCTCACTGATCGTGATTCCCGTGGTCGTCGCCGACGGGTTGGCCCCGAACCACTGAGAGTTGTGCACGAGGTGGGCAACGCGATTGCTGAGCTGCGTGACCTGATCGATGTTCAGCGGGTCGTACATGATGCGCGGGTCAACGACGAAGCTGTATTCGGCGGGATCTCCGCTGCCGCCGGCAAACGACGCGATCATGCCGTTGCGGTTGTCGGTCGTCGCCTTGACGGTGACTGCGAAGCTCGGCATCGCGGTCGCAAGAGCGAGGGCGACGGCACCCGCAAGGGTTCGGAGGCGAGGACTGGGGCGAGGACCGGATCGCGATCCGAGTGCGGGACGGGCGAGTGTTGGGCATGAGTGCATGACGCTGATCTCCCAGATGGCTTGGGTTTCGGTCGTCGATGCGCAACGAGTCGGGGCGCCACGACCACCGGCGGGTCCGCTCCCGGGCACGCACCCAGGACGATCCGCCGAGAGGTTTCTCGCAAGCGGCCTCGGACGCCTACAACGGAATCTCGATCTTTGAGGCCCAAATCTGCCTTCGTACAATCGGTGCCCGAGAGGTCGCCGATGCCCGAGCACTTCCCAGGAGAGGTCGATGAGCTTGTTGTTGCGCTCAATCGCGGCGACCCGACGGCGCGCGAGAAGTTGCTGCAACTGGTCTACGCCGACCTGCGGGAGCAGGCCGAGGCCTTCTTCCGAGCCCAGCGAGGCAATCACACGCTGCAGCCGACCGCCCTCGTGCATGAGGCCTACCTGCGACTCGTGGGCAACCCCGACATCGCCTGGGAGGGCCGCTCGCACTTCCGCGCCGTCGCCGCAAAGGCGATGCGAAACGTGCTCGCGGATCACGCGCGGCAGCGGCGGGCACAGAAGCGCGGGGGCGCGTGGGAACGGGTCACCCTCACCGGCTTGGGTTCCGACCACCGCGAGCGCGACATCGACGCGCTCGACCTTGAGGAAGCGCTCAGGGAGTTGGCACAAGTCGACGAGCGCCAGGCACGAATCGTCGAGCTGCGCTTCTACGGCGGCTTGAGCGTCGACGAGGTCGCGCAGGTGCTCGAGGTCAGCGCAGGTACCGTGGCGTTGGATTGGCGCATGGCCCGCGCATGGCTTCGGAATCGGTTGGACGAGCCCGGGCGCGAGTGACCGGGTTCGGTGCCCGTGAGCACGCCGACGTGGACGGGACGGTTGCGAGGATGACGCTCGAGACGAGCGGTGGGATCAGTCGAGCGTCGATGATCCACGCGGATGCCCCAGATGACGACGGACCCCACGAACGCCTCTGGTCCTTCCGCCGCGCACGAGCGCGTTCGAGCGGTGTTCTTCCAAGTGTGCGATCTCCAGGGTGCCGAGCGCGACGCCGTTCTTGTGCGGGAGTGCGGTGCCGACGAGGCGCTCCGCAAGGACGTGCTGCGCCTCCTGAAGCGCGACGCGATCGAATTCGACCTTCTCGCCGATGACGCCGTCGATGCCGGTTCGGCATTCGGCGCGATTCGTCTCGTGGAGCGCGATGCCGGCGCATCGAAGCGAGCCGCGTCGCCCGAGCGATTCCCGGAGGAGATCGGTGGGTATCGCATCCTGCGGCGCATCGGCGTCGGCGGCATGGGAACGGTGTACGAAGCCGAGCAGCAGGACCCGCGGCGCATCGTGGCGCTCAAGACGTTGCAGCGTTGGTCCGCTTCGACGTCGCTGCTGCGACGGTTCCGCCACGAGGCGCAGGTGCTCGGGCGGCTTCAGCACCCGGGCATCGCGCAGATCTTCGAGGCCCGCGTGCACGACCCCGGCGACGGCACTGCGCGAGTGCCGTTCTTCGTGATGGAGCTCATTCGCGGACAGCCCATTGCGGCGTTCGTTCGTGAACGGAGCCTCTCCGTCGCCGAACGGCTCCGTCTCTTCGTGCGGGTGTGCGATGCCGTCTCCTACGCGCACCAGAACGGCGTCATCCATCGCGACCTCAAGCCCGACAACATCCTGGTCGACGAGATGGGGCAGCCGAAGATCCTCGACTTCGGGATTGCCAAGACGACCGATTCGGATCAGCAGGTGACCACGCTGCAGACCGACGTCGGCCAACTGCTCGGCACCTTGCCGTACATGAGTCCGGAGCAGGTGGGCGGCAATCCATCGTTGGTCGATCAGCGCAGCGACGTGTACTCGCTCGGCGTCGTGCTCTACGAGATGCTGACGGGACAGCTCCCGTGCCCGGTGCGCGATCGGTCGATCCCCGACGCGATTCGCGCGATCCGCGAGGAGAGCCATACGCGGCTCAGCGCCATCGATCGCAGCCTTCGCGGCGACCTCGAAACGATCCTCTCGACCGCGCTCGAGAAGAGCGTCGACCGCCGCTACCAGTCGGTGCCGCAGCTTTCGCAGGACGTCCAGCGCTATCTGGAGAACGAGCCGATCTCAGCCCGTCCACCGAGCACGTTCTACCAGCTCTCGAAGTTCGCCCGTCGAAACAAGGTGCTGGTGGGAGGCGTCGTGGCGGTGATCGTCGCACTCGCGCTCGGCACCATCGCGACGGCCAAGTTCGCGATCGACGCGGCTGCGTCGGCCCGCGAGGCCTCGGCGCGGGCGCGCGAGGAGCGGTGGTCGAGTTACCTGTCGCGCATCGAGGCTGCGGCAGCGGCGCTCGAGCGCCGCGACGTGCCCGCGGCCCGCCGCCATCTCGCGGAGGCGCCGGAGGAACATCGCGGCTGGGAATGGCGGCACTTGGCCAGGACCGCGGAGCAATCGGCGGTCGAGATCGAATGCGACGCTGACATCGTCGGTCGCGCGGCTTTCTTGCCGGGCGGTGACCGCGTCGTCGCGGGACTCGCCGACGGTCGCGTCTGCGCGTGGGATGTCGCGTCGGGTCGGATGATCCGCACGATCACGGTGGACGGAGGCGTTGATCGCGTCGCCGACGCCGAACTCGCTCCGATCGTGGCTGTAGCGACGTGGACCGGCGAGGTCGCGGTGATCGACGTCGACGCCGGCGTCGAGATGGACCGATGGAAGCCGCGCGGCGAAGCGCTGGCCGAGCGCGAACCGATCAACGATGTCGCACTCAGCGCCGACGGCGCGATGGTCGTCATCGCCTCGCCCACCGGAGTGACGGCTTGGGATCGCCGCGAGCATCGCGTCGCGTGGCGCAGCGTCCTGCCCGCGGCCTCGTCGCCCGGCTTCACGTTCGTGACGGTGTCCGCCGACGGCTCGCTCGTGGCTGGGCTTCAGGCGAAATCGCAAGGTCGTGGGGTTGTCCGCGCATGGTCGTTGTTGTCGGGCGAGGAGCGAGGTCAATGGCGATCGCGCGACGTCGTGACCGGCATCGCGGTGCATCCCCGCGCACGAGAGATCGCGGTCGGCTCGGGAGTTCGCGATGTCACCGTCGTTCCCACCTCGACCATGCAGGCCCGCGCTCCGCTGGCCGGCCACACGTCTCGGACCGAACGAATCGCCTACTCGCCGGACGGTCGATGGATGGCGTCGCAGTCGAACGATTCGACCATCCGAGTGCGCAGCGCCGACCAAGGCACCACCGTCGACATCCTGCACGTTCCTGCGGACGTCCCGGCGAACGGAGGACTCGCGTTCAGTTCGGACGGCTCGCGTCTCGTTTCGCGCGGGCCGCGCACCATCGTCGTCTGGGATGTCCCGACCGAGCCCGCGCTCGTCCTCCGCGGACACCAGAGCTACGTCTACGAGGTGGCATTCAGTCCCGATGGATCGATGCTCGCATCCAGTCCGTTCCAAGGGGATCAGATCAGAATCTGGGATCCGCGTTCGGGAACGGCGCTTGCGGAACACGAGGTGCGCGGTAGGACCAGTCGGCTGCACTTCTCCGGCGACCAGCGCTTCCTCGAGATTCAGGGTGCGCGCACTCAAGTGTGGGACCTCGCGACCGGCGCGCTGAGCGACCCGCAGCGCGAAGCGACGACGGCGATCGTGCGGAGTGACGGAGAGCAAGAGGCGACCGTTGAGGATGTCCCGGCGGCGCCGAGCGGCGAAACGTCCACTCATCGTTGGGAAGCACGCGTTGTGCCGCGGACGGCGGACGGAAACGCCGGTGTATTCGCCGTTGAACTTCGTCGCGTCGGCGAGGCACGGCCGCCGGCGATGCTCACGCATGACGCGCGAATCGTCTCGACGGCATTCTCGTACGACCAGTCGCGGCTCGCCGTCGGTTGCGAGAACGGCGAGATCGTCGTGTGGGATGTCGCCCGTCAGACGCGACTTGCGGTGCTGCGGCGACACGCCGGCCGCGTGTACGCGCTCGCGTTCAGCCCCGACGGGCGTCGGCTCGCGAGCGGCGGCAACGACAACTCGCTGCGCCTCTGGGACACGGCGACGTGGGATCAGGTGCTCGAACGTCACGAGCACGCGTCGTACGTCCACGGCGTGGCCTTCAGCCCCGACGGCACGCAGATCGCCACGGCTTCGGGCGACATGACCGTGCGCGTCTGGGACTCGGTTGATCGCAAAACGCGCCTCGCACAGGATCGCGCCGCTGCGGCGTTCTGCGACGAGATGCGTCCCAAGGTGCAAAAGCTTCTCATCGAACGAGGCGCTGACGAGGCCGCGACGGCGCTGGCCTCGGATCGCTCGTTCGACGACGACCATCGCCGCGCCGCGATGCGGACGCTGATCGAGGCGACGAAGCGGCCGTAGCAGACCGCTCGCTTCGCCCGCCGTCTCGCGCGGTCGCACGCGTCCTCGCGGGCGACGCCCGAAAGCCCCTCTTCGAACCGGACTCGACGGGATGGGACGTTCGCGGGGCGTTCGTCGTCGTGGCCGCCGCCTCGCCGCCATTTCCTGGGCGGAGCGCCGAGCACCGCCCGCGCTTCGGCGCGCCCGTTGGCCCGTGCGGTTGCCTTGTCGCCAGTATCTTCACGAGCCCGTCCGAACACCGCGACTGGAACCCCGCGTCCGAGCTCCCTCATGACCACCACCGCCGTACCCGCCACCGTGGGCCTTCGCGCCGCCGTCGCCGCCGCCCAGGTCGCCGCCGAGAAGATTGAACAGGGCGGAGGCCCGAGCGGCATCGAACGTCAGCACCGCCACGGTCGACTCACTGCGCGCGAGCGCATCGCGCGACTCGTCGATCCGGGCACGCGCACGTTCGAGATCGGACTGTTTGCCGCGTGGCACATGTACCGCGAGTACGGCGGCGCGCCGTCCGCGGGCGTCGTCACCACGATCGGCGAAGTCGACGGACGCCTCGCGATGATCATCGCGAACGACGCGACGGTAAAGGCCGGCGCGTTTTTCCCGATGACCTGCAAGAAGATCATTCGGGCGCAGAACGTCGCCGAGCGGGCCCGGCTGCCGCTCATCTATCTCGTCGACTCCGCGGGCGTGTTCCTTCCGTTGCAGGAGGACGTCTTCCCCGATACCGACGACTTCGGCCGCATCTTCCGCAACAACGCGGTGATCTCGGCGCAGGGCATTCCGCAAATCGCCGCGATCATGGGCAACTGCGTCGCTGGCGGCGGCTACCTGCCGGTCCTCTGCGACACGCTGCTCATGACCGAAGGCAGCGGCCTCTATCTCGCGGGCCCCGCGCTCGTGAAAGCCGCGATCGGCCAAGACGTCGGGAGCGAAGAGTTAGGCGGCGCGTCGATGCACGCCGAGATCTCTGGCACGATCGACTTCCGCGAGAAGGACGATCCGGCATGCATCGCGCGACTCCGATCGGTCTTCGAGGCGAACCGCGCGACGCCGCCCGCCGCCCGTCCGCCGTTCGAGTCCAAGCCCTCGAAGCGCGGCGGCGACGACGTGTACGCGATCTTTCGCGGCGAGCCCGGCCAGCAGTACGACATGCTGGAGCTCCTCACGTGCGTCGTCGACGACGGCACGTTCGACGAGTACCGCGGCGAGTTCGGCCGCTCGCTCGTGTGCGGCTACGCCCGCATCGGCGGCTGGCCCTGCGGCATCGTCGCGAACCAGAAGAAAATCACTCAGAAAAAGATGCCGGGCGGCAAGGCCGGTCCGAGCACGGCCATGAACATGCCGAGCGTCATCTACGACGACTCGGCCGACAAGGCGGCGCGCTTCATCATGGACTGCAACCAGAAGCGCATTCCCATCGTCTTCCTGCACGACACGACGGGCTTCATGGTCGGCCGCGACAGCGAGCAGGGCGGCATCATCCGCGCCGGCGCGAAGATGGTGAACGCAATGAGCAACTGCGTGGTGCCGAAGATCGCGGTCATCCTGAACTCGAGCTATGGCGCCGGCAACTACGCGATGTGCGGCCGCGCGTTCGATCCGTTCCTCACGCTGGCGTGGCCCGGCGCGAAGTGCTCGGTGATGGGCGCGTCGCAGGCCGCGAACACGCTGCTCCAGATCGACCTCGCCGCCCGCGAGCGCAAGGGCGAGAAGATAGACGAGGAGATGAGGAAGCAGTTGTTAGCCGCGATCACCGCGAGCTATAACGAGCAGCAGGACATCCTGTACGGCGCGGCTCGCGGCTGGATCGACCGAATCGTCGATCCCGAGAAGACGCGCGAGGAACTGGTCGCAGCGCTGCGGATCGCCGCGACCGTGCCGGTGAACGCCGACTACCGAACCGGCGTGCTCCAGACCTGACGGGGCAGCGGCGGCGTGCACCGACGGGACTCGGCACGTCGCGCTCGGCGCTGCTGCGATTCGTCGATGAGTATGCTGGGCGCGTGGCGACCGGACGCGTCATGGGACCTGATGACTTTGACCGTGATCGCATTGACGCGGCGCGTCGGATGCCGCCCAGCCGCAAGCTCGCGCTCGGAGCGGAGCTCTTTGAAGTGGCCCAGGCAGTCGTCGTCGGCGGGCTTCGTGCCGATCGACCAGGGCTGACGGACGACGAACTGGTCGCCGAATTCAAGCGGCGATTGCGGCTTGCGGCCCGTCAGGACGAGTCGGACTGAGTCAGATGGCGACTGCCCAAGAGTGCATCGAGTCGACGCTCAAAGCGCTCAACGCGCTCCGCATCGCGCACATGATCACCGGCTCGTTGGCGAGCAATGTGTACGGACTGCCGCGCATGTCCAAGGACGCGGACATCGTCGTATCGATCGAACATCGCCAACTCGCCGATCTTGCGGCAAGCGTGCGCCCGGCCCTTCGGCTCGACGCCCAGCAGGCCTTCGAAGGCGTGACCGGCACGACGCGATGGTCGCTCGTCGCCGACGGCGGCGCGTTCGAGGTCGAGCTCTTCGAGCTTGGAGACGACGCCCACGATCGGGCGCGGTTTGCCCGTCGGCGCCCGATCGAGCTCTACGGCATTCCCACCTTCATTCCCACCGCCGAAGACGTCGTCGTGCAAAAACTCCGCTGGGCCGCGCGCGGAAAACGGGACAAGGACATCGACGACGCGCTCAACGTGCTCTTCGTCTCCGGCGACGCGCTTGACTGGCCTTACGTCCGCGACTGGTGCGATGCTCACGGATCGCGCGAGCTGCTCGAGTCGCTGCGACAACGGGCTGGGCTGGATCGCTGATCCCGCCTCCCGGGTCCCTCGCCGCGTGCGGTGGCGGCGTGGTCCGATCAAGGGCACCACGCCGCCACGCGCTGGCAGAGGTCTCGGCTCGCGAGCGGCGGCGCTCGCTGCGACGGTTCGGCCGTCCGATTGCACGATCAATTGTTAGCTACACGGACCCCAGGCGCCGAGGACGATCGCGAGGTCCGACGCGTCGACGTTGCCGTCGCCGTTGAGGTCGGCGGCACCACCGGGTTGCGACGCGCCCCACGCGCCAAGGAGCTGCGCGAGATCGGTCGCGTCCACCGCGCCGTCCGAGTTCAGGTCGACCGGACACGCCGGAGTCCCGTCAGGCTGAGCGAAGCTCGCGGGGATCGCGATGCCCGCGTTGCCGATCGCGAACGCGAGCGACGTCGCTTGGTTCGCCGCGAGAACCCGCGGCGAGTATGCGAAGGCCGTCGCGAGATTCGCCGGGCCCGGAAGCACGACGTCGCCGAGGCTCGTCACGCCTTGGTCGAAGGCGAGCGAGAGCTCGATCGCCTCGTCGCTCTCGTAGGTCTCGAACGTGTCGCTGCGGAACCACCGCACGTTGTTCGCCGAGCGCGCCGCCGACTTCTGATGGAAGTGCGACGCGGCGAATCCCCCGAGGTTGATTGCCGTGCCGTCGACGTCCATGTCGGCCGAGACGAGCGGCGTGACCGTCAACGACGTCGTCCCGAGGTTCGCGAAGACGACGTCCGACACGAGGCCGCCCGAATCGCCGTCAAGCATCTGCGCGTCGATGATCGCAATCATGCCCGGGTCGTCCTTCGAGTTGAGCACCGCCATGAACATGCGCGGCGCGCTCGCGGACGAGAGGAACGCGATGCGGGCGAACGTCGAGCTCAACGGAGCGCTCGCGGCACCTTGGCCAGCACCGATCGCCGCATAACAGGTCGAGCTGGCGAGGAAGGACGACGTCGCGATCGGCTCGTCGAAGTCGGCCGCGCTCGTGATCGTGCCCGCGGTGCCGAAGTCCGGCGCGCCGTAGCCGGTACGCACCGTCGCGCCCCAGCGTCCGTCGCCACTCGTGATGCCCACCGCGCCAACCGTCGGCGCAAATCCGAAGTCGTTCGGGACCGTGATGCCCTCGTCTCCGATGGCGTACGCCGATACCGAGGTCGCGCCTGCGACGAGCGAACTCTGCGCGAAGCTGATCGCGGTGTTGATGTCGCCCGGACCGGTGAATGCGAGGTTGTTCAGTTCGACGAGTCCGAGGTCGAGTCCGGACTGCATGAACCCGTCGTGGCTGCTCGCGTGCGCCGCGGGCGATCGTCCGGCGAACCAACGGACGTTGCCCGTGCCGGTGGCGGTGGTCGTCTGCGCGAAGTGGTCGACGGACCAGTCGCCCGTGTTGCCCGCGACTTGGTTGTCGACGTTCAGGTTCACGTAGACGAAGGGCTTCACGACGGTGGCGAACAAGGTCGCCGCCGGCGTCGTGTCCGCGAACGCGAGGCTCACGCGCAGTCCGCCCTCCGCGCCCGAGACCATCTCGCCGTGCACGATGGCGACGACGCCCGCCACGGTGTTGGAGCGCAGCACGGCGGCGAATTCGTGCGCCGTACTCGCGAAGCGCAGCAGCGTGAACGTGTCCTCCATGCGCTGGGTGTAGGTGTTCGCGAATTGCAGGCCGCCGGCGAGACGGACGTAGTGGATCGTCTGGCTCACGTTGTTGCGAAGCGGCGCCGGCTGCGACTGGTCCTCGAGCTTCACGCATTGCCCGGCGCCGCCGCCGGAGTCGCGGATCATGGCGACCCACCGCTGATCCGGGCTCGAGATCGAGACGTCCGCGCACGCGTCGGAGGCGAGTGGCGCCAGCGATGCCGCGGCGCAACCGATGAACAAGAGGCTTCGAGAGATCATGGCTGTCCTTTCGTGTCGAGTTCGTTGCGAATGAAGAATGCGTCGGCTCACGAGCAGGGGCCCCATGCGCCGAGCAGCACCGCGAGATCCGCCGAGTCGACGGTGCCGTTGTGATCGATGTCGGCGGACGAATCCGCGGCGGCGCCCCACGCGCCGAGCAGTAGCGAGAGGTCGGACGCGCCGACGACACCGTCGCGGTTCAGGTCGCTCGGGCAGGGCGGGGTGCACGGTCCGACGTTCAGCGTGAACGCGCCGACGGCGCCGGACTTGCCCGCGACGCGCACTCGGTAGCCGTGCCCCGCGATGACGCCGACGCTCAGGTGCGACTCGGTCATGAGCGGGCCGAAGTCGTCGTTGCAGGCGACGACGTTGAAGATCGTTCCGGGGCAACCGTCGTGCACCGACAGCACCGTGTCGAACTGCGAGCCGAGCGTGTCGAATGTGACGGTGCCGTCGCACGGCGCGGTGAAGCTGAACCACACGTCGGGCGTGCCGTTGCTCGTCTCGGCGCAGCTCTCGCCGCCGTCGCTCGTCGCGCCGAGCGTGCATCCCGAGTACGTGCCGCCCGCAAGCACCACATCTGCGCCGGCGCACGCGTCGTTGCTCGCGACCACGTCGATTGCGAACGCGTGGGCCGCACCGACGTTCGGGAAGAAGGGCAGATCGTTGTCCGGATCGCCCGCGACGACGTTCGCGCCCCAGATGCCTAACGACGCGCCCATGCGATCGGAGCTGTCGTCGGACGGCGACGGATCGACGAGCGTCTTCGTGTGCGTCCAGACGCCGAACGTGCCGAGTTTCTGGTAGACGTAAACGCGTCCGAGCTGCGGGCTCGAGATGACGATCGTGCTGCCGTCGATCGCGACCTTCGACCCGAACTGCGCCGACTGCACCAGGTCGGGGCACTCGAGTTTCGCGACCTGCGTCCAGTCGACGCCGTTCGCGCTCAGCACGAAGACGTACGCCGCGCCGACGTCGGCGACGCCGGTGCGATCGCGCTGCGGCGCGCCGACGATCATCGTCGTGCCCTGCAGGTCGACAGCGGCGCCGAACCCGTCGCCGGCGGCGACGTCGTTCGACAGCACTTGCCAACCGTTGCCCCAGTTCGCGCCGCTGGCGGGCTTGGTGTAGACCATGACCTCGCCGCAGTTCGGCATGCCCGCAAGGTCGAACCGCGGAACGCCGACGACCGCGAACGTCGTTGCGCTCGTCGCGCCGCGCTCCATTGCTACCACCTCGCCGAATCGCTGCTCGTACCACCCCGAGATGTCGTTCGGTGGCAGGGTGTCTTCGAACATCCACACGCCGGCCGACTCGCGCCGGTAGACGTAGGCAAGGCCCGGATAGTGATCGGCGTCCCACTGCTTCTCGGGCGCGCCGATGACCGCGTACTCGCCGTCGAGCGCGACCGCGGCGCCGAACTCGGAGACGAAGTTCGACTCCAGGCTTCCCGGCGGCGTCAGAATCGCTGCCTGCGACCAGGCGTTGTTGATCCGCTGAAACACGTACACGGCACCGACGGGGAACCAGTCGGTGCGCGTCTCGATGGCGTAGAGCGGCGCGCCGGCGAGGCAGAACGGCATCGACAGCGCGACCGACGCTCCCATCGACTGGGGATGCTCCATGCCCGGCGCGTGCAGCACGCCGTCGGGGATCCACTGGCCGTTGTTGAGGCGGAACATCGTCACCGAGCCCGCGTCGTCGAGCTGAGCGCCATCGCTGTCGTCGTTGCAGTTTCCGAGCGCGATCGTCGCGCCGTCGATCGCGAGCGAGCTCGCGGCCTGCTCATTCGGCGTGGGGCCGCTGGGATACAGCGTGGTTTGGCCGCACTGAGCACAGAGGGTTTGAGTCGACAGTCCGCCGAGCGCGGCGGCGACGACATGGGCGAGGGACAGCGCGAGCGGGCGCGCCGCTTCGGAACGGGTCATGGGATGCTCCTTGAATTCGTGGCTTCTGACTGGTCGCGCGAGCTCCGTTGCTCCCGCGTGACCTCAATGCGACAATCGGCCTCGACCGGGCTAACACATTTCGCGACGCCTTCGCGACGAGCCCGCACACGGCGATGGAGCACCGACCGCGCGAGGAAGTGACGCAACTGTTGGCAGCGGCCGGCGCGGGTGATCCGCAGGCCGCGGAGCGGTTGCTTCCCCTCGTCTACGCGGAATTGCAGGCGCTGGCCCGCTCGTACATGGCCCGGGAGGGTGCCCACCATGGGCGCGATCGCACGCTGCAGCCGACCGCGCTCGTGCACGAGGCGTATCTCCGCCTCGTCGGCGCCGCGGACGTCGTCTGGCAGAACCGCGGGCACTTCTTCGTCGCGGCCGCGACCGCGATGCGACGCATCCTGATCGAGCGGGCTCGCCATCGCGGCCGCCTGAAGCGCGGCGGCGGCCGAGACCGCGTGCCGCTCGACGCCGACGCCGTGGCGGTGGAGCCGCCGTCGGACATGCTGCTCGCGCTGGACGAGGCATTGACGAGTCTCGAGCGGAGCGACCCGCGGAAGTGCAGCGTGGTCATGCTGCGCTACTTCGCCGGGTTGAGCGTCGAGGAGACCGCCGCCGCGTTAGGCGTGTCGGCGGCGACCGTCAAGAACGACTGGGCCTACGCGCGTGCGTGGCTCATGCGCGAGATCGCGAAGGGCGACGACGCCGACGAGGCCGCATCGTGACGCAGTCCGACGGCGCGGCGCGGCGCTCGGACTCGATGGCCGAGCGGCTGTTCCTCCAGCTCGCACCGCTCACCGCGGAGCAGCGGGAGCGCGGCCTCCGCGACGCTTGCGGAGACGACCACGCGCTTCGGCGCGAGGTGGAGTCGCTGCTCGAGCATCACGATCGCGATGACTGCCTTCTCGACCGACCCGCGCCGTACGCGGCCGTCGACGCTCGGATGGCGCACCTCGCGGATGAGCGTTCGCTGCCACCGCGGCACGAGGCCGCGGGCTATCGCCTGCGATCGGTGCTCGGCGCCGGTGGCATGGGGGTCGTCTACGTCGCCGAACAGATGCGCACGCGCCGCACCGTGGCGCTCAAGGTGATTCGTCGCGCGATCGCGAGCCCAAGCGTCGCGCGCCGCTTCGAACTCGAGGCGGCGATGCTCGCGAAGCTGCTGCATCCGGGCATTGCCCAGATCTTCGAGGCGGGCGTGGCCGACTTCGGCCATGGCGAGCAGCCGTTCATCGCGATGGAGCTCGTCGACGGGCCGGCGATCGCCGAGTACGCCGACCAGCGCGGGCTCGGCACGCGCGAGCGACTCGAGCTCGTCGCCCGCGTGTGCGATGCGGTGCACCATGCGCACCAACGCGGCGTCATTCACCGCGACCTGAAGCCCGCGAACATCGTGATCGCCGTCGACGGCGCCGACATCGGCCAGCCGAAGGTGCTGGACTTCGGCGTGTCCCGCGCCGTCGACCGCGAACGCGCGCTGACCACCGCGGAGACCGGCGTCGGCCAGCTCGTCGGCACGCTTCCGTACATGAGTCCCGAGCAGGTGAGCGGCGATCCGACGGACATCGACACGCGCTCCGACGTCTACGCGCTCGGCGTGCTCATGTACCGACTGCTGGCGCGGCGACTCCCGCACGAGTTGGATCGATGCTCGATCGCCGAGGCGGCCCGCATCATCCGCGACGATCCGCCGCCGCGCTTGAGCTCGGTGGATCGCACGCTGCGGGGCGACGTCGAGAGCATCGTCGCGAAGGCGCTCTCGAAGGAGAAGGAGCAGCGATACGCCTCGGCGGCGGAGCTCGCCGCGGACATTCGCCGTCATCTCGCCGACGAACCCATCGTCGCACGACCCGCGACGACGATGTACCAGCTCAAGAAATTCGTGCGCCGCAACCGGGCGCTCTCCTTCGCGATCGCGGCCGCGTGCGTGACGCTTGTCGCCGGTGCGACGACGGCGTCGTTACTCGCGTGGTCGGCGAACGAGGCGAGCCGAGACGCGCAGGCGGCTCGCCAGAAGGCCGATCTCGACGCGGCGAGCGCCCGGCATCAGGCGGAGATCGCGCAGCGTCAGGCGTATCTGGCGAACATCGCGGTCGCCGCCGGAGCGACCGCATCGAACGATCTCCTCGCGGCCCGCAACGCCTTGGACTCGGTCGATCCGGACGATCGCGATCGATGGGAGTGGCGCTACTTCGACGCGGCGCAGGATGACGCGGCGAGCGTGTTGCTCGCACCGGGCAGCGCGGTGAACGCGGTGCGCTTCGAGCCCGACGGGGCGACCCTCGTCTCAGGTGCATTCGACGGAAAGGTGCGGCGCTGGGACCTCGGTTCGGAACGAGTGATCGAGACGTGCGCGGCCCACGAGCGGCCGGTCTACGCGATCGCGCTGAGTGCCGACGGCACGCGCATCGCGTCGGCCGGCGCGGATCGGACGGTGCGCGTGTGGGACGTGCCCGCGAAGCGCGAGATCGCGCGATGCGAAGGCCACACCGACTCGATCTACGGCGTGGCGCTCTCGCCGGACGGACACCGCGCGGTCTCGGCGTCGTCGGACGGCACGGTGCGGGTCTGGAACGTCGATGACGGCACGCCGCTCGTCGATCTCACGAAGCGCGGCGGCCGCATGTTTGCCTTGGCGATGAGCCGCGACGGGCGCCTCGTCGCGGCCGGCGGCGCCGACGGCGACGTGCGCGTGTGGGACGTCGACGGCACCGCGCCGATCGCGACCCTGCGAGGTCACAAGAAGCTGGTGCGCGGGTTGGCGTTCAGCAGCGACGGCTCGACGCTCGCTTCAGCGTCGAACGACCGAACCGTTCGTCTGTGGGACTGCGCGACGTGGTCGCAGCGACTGCAAATCGAGCCGAGCTTCGCCCGAGCCCGCAGCGTCGGCTTCAACTTCGACGGATCGCTGATCGCGACGGGTTCGGACGATCACACGGTGCGCATCTGGGAGTGCGCGACGGGTCATCTCGTCGCGGCGCTGACCGGGCACGTCGGCGACGTCGCGTGCGTGGACTGGCATCCGCACGACGGCCGACTCGCTACTGCGTCGTCCGACACAACCGGTTCGATCCGCGTCTGGGATCCGCTGTCCGCCAGCGCGGTCGACGTGTTGGACGCGCACGCGGCGAGTGTCATGTCGCTGGCTTTTTCAACGGACGGATCGGTGGTCACGTCGCTGGACGTGCGACGCGAAGTGCGGCAGTGGGATGCCGCGTCGGGACTCGCGCTTGACCTGATCGCGATCGGCCCCGCGACTTCGAGCAAGGGCTGGGCGCGCCAATGCGGCCGCTGGCTCGCGGTGATCTACGAGGACGGACGCATCGAAGCGATCGACGCGGAGACGTGGCGTGTGGTCGCGCGCATCGCCACCGACATCGCGGACGGGATACCGCAGTCGATCGCGATCGCGCCTGATGCGGCGCACGTCGTGGTGGGGAATCCTGCGGGCGCCGTGCGCGTGTACGCGATCGACGCGGGATCGGGCAGCGCGAGCCTGCTCGGTTCACTCGTCGGTGCGGGCGACGGTCCTCTGCGCATCGAGTTCAGTCCGGACGGCCGGCTCATCGCGACCTCCGACGCGAAGGGGCTGATCCAGACGTGGCGGGCGCCGTGCGGTCCGCTTGTCGCAAGCATGGAGCACGACGCCGACTCGAAACGGCGCGGCGACGCGCTTCGCTTCAGCGCTGACGGAGCCGTGCTGGCCGGGAGCAACGACGGAGAGAGCGTCTCGTTGTGGGATGCCTACACCGGCACTCGCGCGGCGTCGCTCCCGACTCATGGCGGCGCACGCTCGGTTGCCTTCGCCGGCGACGGTCGGCGGATCGCGACCGGATCGCCCGACGGCGTGCTGCGGATTTGGGACGCGGCGTCCGCTCAATTGGTCGTCACGATGCAGATCACCGACTCGCCGATCGCGGCGCTCGAGTTCAGCCCCGACGGCGCGACGCTCGCCGCGGGCGCGGAGGATCGCGTCATTCGTCTCTTCCGCACGACGCCGAAATCCACGGCGATCCGAGCCCGCGCGGAGTTTCTCGCGGCGGCCCGCGCTGCGCCGCAGTTCGTCATCGGTCCTGCGGAGTCGCCTCGCGACGCGCTGGCGCGGGCGCTCGAAGCCGCCGGCGCCGAGTCGCTCGCGCGGCGACTTGCGATCTTCGCGGTGAATGCGGCGATGGGCGACGGCTCAGCGCGGACGCCGTCGGAAACGAACCAGGGCGAGTGAGCACAGCGCGATGCAGCCCGGCGCGGGCACGACGTACTCGATGACCAGCGTCGGTCGGAACTCGATCTTGGAGTTCTCGCTCGAGTCGAATCGCTTCGCGGTGCTCGCTGCTGATTCGTCGCCGACGAGGAACCAGCCGTGGTTCTCCCGCGCCCCGTCGAGCCATGCCTGCACGTCGCCGGCCATCGCCGCGCTGGTGAACGCGTAGATGCCGAAGTCGGCGCCGATCGCGGTCGCGGCGCTCGCGTTGGGATCGAAGTCCCCGCCCGGCGTCGCCCACTGCGCGCCGCCGAACGTGCGATCGGTCCACGTCACGTCGCCGACCTGCGCCGGCGCGCCGCCGCCTTCGTTGCCGTCGGGATCGGTCGGCCCCTGGGTCCACGACGCCGTCGCGCGGTGGAGCGACGCGATCGTCGTGGTCGCCTGCCCCTGCGAGTAGTGCAGCGTGAGCGTGGCGCTCGTGATGGTCACCCCGGGACCGATCGAACTCAGGTCGAACGAGATCAGACCGCGACGAGCCTGCCCGTTGCCGTTCTTGCCGCAGAAGAGGTATTGGCCAGCGCCGTTCGCGAGCGGCAGGGCGCCGCTGTCATAGATCGTGGCGTCGCGGTCCGCGACGATCGAAACGATGCCGGCGTGCGAGGCGTCGCCGAGTGCGGCGGCCCCGATGCCGACTGCGATGGCGGCTGCAATCTCTCTTCTCATGAACGACTCCGATTCCGGTGCTGCGCTGAATGTACCCTACGACCGACGATGCACCAGACGGCGTTGCGTGAAGTATTGGTGGCCACGAGCAATCCGCACAAGCTCGACGAGATCCGCGCGGTGTTCGGCGGCCTCGGCGTGCGCGTTCTCGGTCTCGACGCGCTCGGTCGCAAATTCGCGGAGCCCGAGGAGGACGGGAACACGTTCGCCGACAACGCACGCATCAAGGCGGTGGCGTACGCGGCCATGACCGGTCGCACGTGCCTCGCCGACGACTCGGGCCTCGAGGTCGACGCGCTTGGCGGCGAACCCGGCGTGCGCAGCGCCCGCTGGTCTGGCGTCGGCGCGACCCGCGCGGAGCGCGACGCTGCGAATAACGAGCTTCTTCTGCGACGCTTGCGCGGAGTGCCGGACGAGCGGCGGTCTGCGCGATTCGTGTGCGCGATGTGCCTCGCCGAACCGAATGGCGCGGTGATCGCGGAGACGCATGGCGAGTTCCCCGGCGTGATCGGCGAAGCGCCGCGCGGCACGAACGGCTTCGGCTACGACCCGCTCCTCTGGCTGCCTGACGAAGGGCGCTCGAGCGCCGAACTGACGAGCGACGAGAAGAACGCGCGCAGTCATCGTGGCCACGCGACCCGGGCGATGGCCGCGAAGCTCCGGGCGCTGGGACTGTTGCCGTCGTGACCGCGCGCGGCGACATCCGGCTTCCGATCGTCACGCTCGCGGTGTCGGAGCAGCGATACTCCTGTCACGGCTGCGGCAACTGTTGTCGCGACTTCACCGTGCAGTTGCGCGACGACGACCTCGCGCGCCTTCGCGAGCAGCGTTGGGAAGAGAAGCTCGGACACGCCGTGACCGTCGAGTTCCGCGGCGTCACCTACCTGCGGCAGCGCGAGGACGGCGCGTGCGTGTTCCTTCAGTCGGACGGCCTGTGCAGGATCCACGCGGAGTTCGGCTACGAGGCGAAGCCGATCGCGTGTCAGATGTTCCCGTTCAGCGCCACGCCGGGACCGCGCGACGCGGCGATGGGCGTGAGCTTCGCGTGCCAGAGCGTTCTCGAGTCGAAGGGCGCCGAACTGGCGGCGCACCGTCGCGAGCTCGCGCGCATGGTCGAACAACTGCCGGAAAGCATCGAGGCGCCGGTGCCGATTCGGCTTGCCGACGACCTCGTGGCGAGCGAGTCGGAGATCGCGGCGATCGTGCGCGGTTGCGAACGATGGATGCTGCGTCGCGAAGTGCCGCTCGCCCTGCGCCTCGACGGACTCGCGTGGTTCGCGCAGTCGCTGCTCGCGGCACGGCTCGCGAACGTGCGCGAGGAGCGCTTCGCCGAACTCGTCGCGACGCTGTTCGGCGCCTTGCCCGACGAGCTCGCGCATCTTCCGGTCGCACCGGCGAGCGCGCGGCAGCGGGCGATCGTGCGCCAAGCCGTGTTCGCCCGCACCGAGGATCCGAAGATCCCGACGATGGCCGCGCGCGGCCGATTGCGTACGACGTTGGCGCAGCTCGCGGCGAGCCGTCGCTTCCGCCGCGGCAAGGGCGCGGTTCCTCGACTCGGCGCGGGCTTCGCCGCGAACATCGCATTCGACGAAGTCGAACGAGTCGAGACCGTGAGCGCGACCGAGGAGCTCGGCGCAATCGACGAACTTCTCGTGCGGTACCACCGTGCATCGCTGCACGGACGGCGACTCTGGGGCGCCGGCTACTACGGCTGGTCGGCGCGCGACGGACTTGCGGCGCACGTCATCAATGTGTCGTGCGTCGGATGGCTCGCGCGAGCCCGCGCCGCCGGGCGCGGCGCGAAGACGCCGTCATTTGACGACGTTCGGGTGGCGCTGGGCCGCGTCGATCGAATGGCGGGACGCGCGCAGTGGCTGGGCAGCGCGGCGGAAGCGTGGCGACTTCGCTATCTGGCGATCGACGATGGACTGCGGCGTGCGCTCGCGTGGCACTATGGCCCGCGATCCTGACGCGCGGTCACCACGCGGCGCCAGCACCAGAGCGCCGCGGCGCCACCGAGGGGCACGGTGACCACGCCCTCGGCGGCGCTCTCGACGAGCGCGAGTCGGGCGAACGTCGACGCGAGTTCCTCGGGGCTCATCGAGCCGGCGAAGATCGTTGTCGCGAACCATGCGACCGCGGCCTCTCGAAAACCGAATCGCCCGAGCGGATTCATGCTCGCGATGACCGCCGCGATGCCCAGGAGCGCCGACTGCTCGCGCGAGATGTCGATGCCGAGGAGCTGCACCGCGAGCACCATGCGGGCTGCCCACGCCGCGATGTCGACGAGACGCAGCGCGGTCGCTTCGCCGAACGCGAGAGGATGCGCGACCATCCGCTCCGCGCCCTTGGTGAGGCGCGCGATGCGCGGACGACCTGCGGCGAAGCTGCAGATGCCGACGCCCGCGAGACTCTTGACCACGATGATCGCGGCCACCAGCGGCAAGCCGATGATCGGCGCGAGCGGCAGCGGAAGGACCGTCGCGACGAACGCGATCGCCATGCTCGCGAGCGCCGCGAAGAGCCATGCGGCGATGAGCCCGAGTCCCAGCCGATCGACGCGCCAGTGGTAGCCGACGCGGGCGAGCAATCCAGCACGCAGCGGCAACGGGACGTAGTTCAGGAAGCTCGCCATGCCGTTCACCGCCTGCACGTGCGTGAACCGCAGCGGATGGACGGGACGGATCAGGGACCAGAAGAGCGTTCCGTTCGCCACAAGGCTCACGAGCGTGCAGGCGACCAGTCCCGCGATGACACCAGGCGACGCTGCCGCCAACCGCGTGCGGATCTCGGTCGCGCCGTCGCCCGAGACCGCGCTGCGCACGCACCACACGATGAGCGCGATGCCGATGAGAAAGCCGGCGACCTGCAGGACCGTCGCGAGCGGGCGGCGCTCGCGCATCACGACGGGGCTCCGTCGCGACGGAACCGCTCGCGAGCCATCACCCACAGCGCGCGAATGCCGTCCTTGGGCCTGATCTTCTTGCCCTCGGCGAAGCTGCGCGGGGCGTAGCGCACCGCCGCCTCGGCGACGCGCGCCTTCATGCGCCCAAGCGCCGCCGCGATCTGCGGCTCGATGCCGAACCGCTCCTCCGTCAGCGCCGGCATGATGCGACGGAGGATCGGTACGCGCATCAGTTTGTAGCAGCACTCCATGTCGTGGACCTGAAGTCCGGTGAGCGCGTTGCTCATCAGCGTCAGGCTGCGATTGAGCGCGCGGTGCAGCCGCCGCCGCGACCGAGCGTCATGGTCGCCGCCCCAGCGGTTGCCGAAAACCGCGTCGGCGGCGCCGGCGATGATCGGGGCGAGAAGCGCCGCGTAGTCGCCGGGCTCGTACTCGAGGTCGGCGTCCTGGATGATGACCACGTCCTCGTCTCGCGCACGCTCGAGCACGGCGACAAACCCGGTGCGGATGGCCGCGCCCTTGCCGCGATTCTGTGGGTGCTGAAGAAACAGTCCGCCGCGCCGCTCGCAGATCGCGCGGGCTGCGTCGCGCGCCGCCTGCGATGATCCGTCGTCGACGAGCGTGAGGCTCGACTTCCAGCCCTTCGGAAGCGGAGCTGCGGCGACTCGGCGCAGGCACTCCTCGAGCGTGCCGGCTTCCTCGTAGAACGGAATGACGACGTGAAGCGTCGGCAACGCGCGATCAATGATGGAGCTTCAGTGGCGACGGGTCATGACGACTGCTGCGTCGGCCGGCCGCCGATGGCGTCGCGCATGTTGGTGTCGGCGATCAGGTTCTTCATGCGATAGAGGTCCATCACGCCGAGATTGCCGCTGCGAAGCGCTTCGGCGAGCGCGCGGGGAACGTCGGACTCGGCGAGGATCACCAGCGCGCGGTTCTTCTGCGCCTCGGCGACGAACTCGGCTTCCTGCGCCGTGGCGAGCGCGCGGCGCTTCTCGGCCTCGGCCTGGTATCGCTTCGTGTCGGCTTCGGCCTGATCGGCCTGCAGGTGGGCGCCGATGTTGTCGCCGACGTCGACGTCGGCGATGTCGATCGAGAGGATCTCGAACGCCGTCGCCGCGTCGAGCCCCTTCGCGAGCACGGTCTTCGAGATCTTGTCGGGGTTCTCGAGCACGGCCTTGTGGCTCGCCGCTGAACCGATCGTCGAGATGATGCCTTCGCCGACGCGGGCGACGATCGTCTCCTCGGTGGCGCCGCCGACGAGACGCTCGATGTTCGTGCGCACCGTCACGCGGGCCTTCGCGCGGAGCTGGATCCCGTCCTGCGCGACCGCATCGATGGTCTGCTTGCCGCTCGCCGGATTCGGGCAGTCGATGACCTTCGGGTACACCGAGGTCTGGACGGCGTCGAGGATGTCGCGCCCGGCGAGATCGATCGCGGTCGCCCGGGCCCAGGGAAGGTCGATCTTGGCCTTGTCTGCGGCGATCATCGCGCGAACGACGCGCTCGACGTTTCCGCCCGCGAGGTAGTGGGCTTCGAGCAGGTCGGCGGAGATGTCCATCCCGGCCTTCTTCGCCGCGATCCGATTCAGCACGATGACGCTCGGGCGCACCTTGCGGAGCTTCATCATGATCAGCGAGAAGAACGCGACCGGCGCGCCCGAGAGGAGCGCCTGTACCCACAACTGGATGAACTGCGAGAGGAAGACGAGGAAGACGAGGCCGATGATGGCGAGGACGACGCCGCCCGCGATCCAGAGCGGCGTCCAGCCGGTAGTGGCTTGCGCGAGAAGAACCGGTGAATGCGCGATCGTCATGAGGTACCCACTTTCGGAGCGCGGCCACGCGGTCCGCGAGCGCGGAGCGTAGCAGGGCGAGCGGCGATCAGCCCTCGGCGCGAACCTTCAGCGTTCCGTCGATGACGGCGACGACGCGCACCGGCGTCCCGGCTTCGATCAATCCGCTCTCCGCGACCGCGTCGACGCGCCGGCCGTCAAGCGTGATGAAGCCCGCCGGTCGAAGCGGAGTCTCGGTGACGCCGCGCTGGCCGACGAGCCGCGCAAGCGATTGAAGTCGGCGGAAGCGAATCAGTTCGGCGCCGGACGCGTCTGCGTCGGGATCGGCGTCCCTCGGCACGCCGTCGTCGCGGATCTCCTTCGAATCGGCGTCTTGCAGCGACCAGCGCCGAACGATCGGCGATTTCGACCAGAGCTTCAGGAGGACCAGGAGGAGGAATGGCGCAGCGATGGTGTAGCTGAGCAGGAGCACGAGCCCCGCGGTCGTGCTCCACATGAACATCGCCACGACCGACGCGATCGCCGACGCGCCGCAGAGGAGCGCGAGCATGCCGCTCGTCGGAAGAAGGAGCTCGAGCCCGAGGAGGAGAAACGCGATCCCGCCTAACACGATGGCGGCGACGAGGTACGCGTCGCCCCCCGACGCGGCGAGGAACGGCGCCGTCGCGAGCGCCTTCATGAAGTCACCGGCGTGGCTGGCTGCGAGCGTCATGCCGAGGCATCTTCCACGATGTAGCCCAGGCCGTCACTGCCCACGATGCGCACTGCGGTGCCGCGCCCGATCCACGCTCCGCCGGTGCGCACATCGGCCACGCGGTCGGCGAATTGCGCGCGTCCCGCGGGTCGAAGATCGGTGACGGCGACACCCGTCTGACCGAGCTCGGGCGTCGAGCCCGACAGCGACACCATGAGCGCGTCGGGGGCGTCACCCACGCTCGCCTCGAGCGCGAGTCGCCGGAAGAGCGGCATCTTCGGCAGGTGTCGCGAGAGCACCGCGAGTCCAATGCCGGCCACGAAGAACGATCCGAGCGTGGCGAAGAGTCCGATCAAGAGGTTCGACTGGCTCTGCGGCGAAGTCAGGTCGCCGCCGACGAACGTGAAGACGAGGCCGACCAGCACGCAGATCGCGCCGACGACGCCGATCACGCCCATGCCCGGCACGACGAACAACTCGACGACGATGAGCGCGCCGCCGATCAGGATGAGCAGGATCTCCCACCACTGTGCCAAGCCCGCGAGCGCCGGCGCGCCGACGAGCGCCAGAAAGGCGAGCAGTGCAGCGGTGCCAAATCCGCCGAAGCCGGGCGTCGCCATCTCGACGAAGAAGCAGATGACCATGACGACGATGAGGATGGCTCGAACCGGCCACGAGATGAGGAACCGCACGAGCGCCTCGGACCAGCTCTCGTCGTAGCGTTCGATCGAGCTCGCGCCGAAGTGGTCGAGGAGCGCGGACTCGTCGGCGACGGTGCCCGTCGCGAGTCCGAACAACACGGCTTGTCGCTCGTGCAGCGTGACGAGTTCGCGATCGGTGTCGACCTGCCCGAGCAGCTTCCATCGGCCGCGCTCGGCGACGGTCACCCGCGGCGCGTGAACGAGGAGTTCCATGTCGCGCGACTCGGCGTCCTCGTCGTCGAACGCCTGCGGCATCTGGCGCGGCGGCTCGCTCGGCACGTAGTCGCCGGCGCCGCGCACGGGCGGCTCGCCGAACACGACCACGTACTCCTCGGCGTTGAGGAAGCGGCGCACCCCGTCGTCGCGCTCGGCGAGCCAGAGCTCGTCCTCGGCGGTGATCATGGCGCGGACGAGCCGCACGTCGTAGTCGTTCTTGAGCGCGCTTTCGGTGACTTCGGAGAGAACGGGCGCTTCGACCTTCGCTCGCTCGGTCACGGGGATCGGCTGCATGCCGACGCCGGGCAGCGCCGCGATCGGCGCGGCGTCGCCGATGACGCTCTCCGGCGCCACCACGATCTCGCGACAAGCCAGCGCGAGGATCGCGCCGGCGGAGTATGCACGCGGCCGGATCCAGGCGACCTTGTTCGTCGGCCCCTGGGTCTTCAGCATGTGGCACATCGCGAGCGTCGCGCCGAGTTCGCCGCCGGGCGTGTCGAACTCGATCACGATCGCGTCGCAGCCGTCGCGCTGCGCCGCGTCGAGTCGCCGCTGCAGCGACGTCAACGAGAGATCGTCGATGGGGCCGCGGATCGAGATGAGCCCCACCTTGTGCGCGAGACGCGACGACGGGATCGGCGCCGCCTTCTGTCCCGCGCCGTCGCCCGGCGCGCCGGCAAATGCCAACGTGCACAGCAGTGCGGCGAGCACCATCGCGAGGCGCGATGACATCGAGCGGAGGCCCATTGACGCGAGTATAGGAATCGCCCTCAAGCCGCCTCGCGACGAACAAAAACGCCTCGGCCGGTCCTGCGACCGGCCGAGGCGGAAGACGGGTTTGTCTCAGGCTTCACGCGCGAGGCGGGAAGCGCGGTTCATGCGGAGAACTCATACGGGTCGTATTGCTCCACGCGCTCCACGATTTCACAAGACGCGAAATGGCCAGAGCGAGTGTGCGCCCGGAGGGCGCTACGGAGCAATCGAATTGGTATCAGTCCCACGTGATGTTGAACGTGTAGGTGGTGCCGCCACCGGTCACGTCCTTGATCATGGTGAGGAAGATGTCGTTCTTCCCGCCCTGGGTCTCTTCAAGGAACATGTTGTCGTCCACGTCGAGGTTCGGGCCGAGCTTCACGGTGCCATCCGGCGTGAAGTTACGCTCGAAGTTGATGTGGTTGTCGTTGTAGCAAATGTTGCCTTCCCACGAGTTCTTCTGACCGTGGATTTCCCAGGTCTTCGACTGCGTGGCGTAGTTGCCGTCCTTCACGCCGCGGTTGCCGACCACGGCAAACTTCGAGTTGAGCGATTCCTTCCACTCCTTCGTCTTGCGGCCGTCGGCGAGGTGGAGGGTGCCGTACGACGTGTTGCAGCGGCCGCCGAGGTCGGTCTTGAAGCTCGTATCCCAGAAGATGTCGTTGGCGACGTTGTACTTGTTGAAGTTGTAGTCGGAGGCGTTTGCGACGTTGCCGCTGACTTCGGCCGGGCTGATGCAGAGCTGCGGGCTGAAGTAGTTCGCCATGATGCACGCGGAGTACAGGTTCGCGTGGCTGTTCTGAGCGATGTCTTCAGCGCCCTTGCCCGGGATCGTGCCGACGCGGTTGATGAGGCCCGGGGTCGGGAAGATGCCGTTGAACTCGCGGCACCAGATGAGCCAGGCCTTGTGGATCTGCGTGATCTGCGTGCCGTCCTTCACCTGACGAGCGGTTGCGCGAGCCTTGGCCAGCGCGGGCAGGAGGAGGCCGAGGAGCAGGGCGATGATCGCCATCACGACGAGCAACTCGACGAGGGTGAAGCCGGTCTTACGTGAATGCATGCGGTTCATAGGGTCTTGGAACCTCCTCTGAGCGCCTCGCCGAATCCCACACGGGAGTTGATGAAGTCGCTCCAGTCCGTTTCATGCCAGCGTTACGACGGCTGGCTTGGTTTGTCCGATCGAACGTGTCCGTGACATGACCAACGAGGCATGTCGCGCTGAGACGAGTGGCGTGCGGATCGCTCCGCGGAAGTCTCCGCCGCCCGTGTCCGGGCGACGGAGATGGATCGTGGTGACCGGCGCCTGATAGGAGCGCCGATCCGGAGGGTTACGTCGGGGACGAACCGTCGGTGAGCAGTTCCGGCGCTTCGGTGCAGAGATAGTTTGGGTTGGCCGGCGAACCGATGGTGATGCACATCCACGTGTCGCCCGAGCCGCGGCCGTCGCCGGCGACCGGCGTGCAACCGCTCTGAGCGAAGTCAGGCGCGTAGATGTTGTCCTTGCTGAGGTTCACAGCGCCGCATTCCCACGCGACGTTGTTCGGCCAGAAGGTCTTGAGCGACTCGGTGTGGTTGTCGGCGAACGTCACGTTGCCCTGCCACTGATTCGCAGGACCGTGGAGCTGCAGTGTGTAGCTCAGCTTGTAGTTGTTGCCGGTTTCCTCGCCGTTCTTGGTGCCACGGGTGCCGATCAGCGGCTTGGTGCTGTCGGTCGTGTTGCGCCAGTTCGTCTTCTTGCGCTCGCCGCAGAGTGCGAGGTGGGCATACGAGGTGTTGCAGACGCCGGTCGTCGGGTTCTTCTGGATGTCCGCCTTGAAGGTGGTATCCCAGTACACGTCGGCGGTCGGGTCATACGCCTTGTAGTTGTAGTCCGTCTTCTCCTTGACCACGCCGTTGACTTCGGTCGGCCCGATCAGCAGGTCGGGGTTGAAGTACTGAGCGGCCAGCATCGAGGAGTACATGTTGGCGGTGTTGTTGCGGGTCTGATCTTCCTGGCCCTGGCCCGGGACGTTCTTGGTGCCGCCGGCGCCGAGGTTGATCGGAAGACGGTTGATCCAACCCGGAGTCGGCAGGCGGCCGCCCTGCTCGTTCTGAGCGAAGGTCAGCATCGACTTGTGGATCTGGGTGATGTTGTTCGCGTCCTTGATGGAGCGAGCGTTCTGCTGCGCCTTGGCCAAGGCCGGGAGCAACAGGCCGATGAGGAGCGCGATGATCGCGATCACCACCAGCAGTTCGACGAGCGTGAAGCCCTTACGGTTCTCTCGCATGTGTCTCCTTCCTTTCTGAAGGAACGGGTGAAAAGAAACGGACTGCCCGCGATATGCGGGGCTATGAGGAATCCCGACGGCCACCGTTGGGTGGACCGGCGTACGGGTCAGCGTGAGCGGGGCGGCGAGCGTGTACGTCGGACGCGTCGCGAATCCGTCGCACCCGTCGGAGGTATCCGACGCGGTGGATGCGAGACCGGGTTCGCGTGGTCGGGTCGCTCGCGGGGCACCGGGTTGCGGGGACGCAACGCGGGTGGCACGAGACCCGTGGAGGGTCGTCGTGGCTGGCCGAGGGGCTCTTCGGTTGGATGGTCGAGTGAACCGGCGGACGGTGCGGCGTCGACTGCTCGGCGAGAGGCCTCGAGAAGACGCAACGCGATGCGAGAGGTCGTTTGGCTGTCGCGAGTGAACCCGTTCGACGCTTGCGCGACACCTTCTGAACGCCCTGGCCTTGCCGAGTGGCGGTCCCTCACGGTGTCCAAGCGAGTTCGGATGCTCGTCGGGGGGCCAGCGAAGACCGATCGGTTTCGCTGCGGCGACCTGACGCTTCTGGCAGTCCGCGGCATTCGTGCCTGCGGCTGCTCAGACCCTCAATGTCCGTCGATTGCTCCTGTCGGTGACCCGGGGAACTCCCGAGTGACCCGCTGACCATCTACCTGAAACCCAAGGCTGACCCTAGCGACTGACGAAACACACTTCAGGATGTCGGCCGTTGCGACAGATGAGAGGTCGGGGTTTCCGACGAATGAGGGCAGTGTGAGAACCGTGAGGTCTCGAATGGAGTCGCAACTGCCAGCGGAACGCTACACACAATAATCCGCTCGACGTACATGTCAAGTTGCGATGAAGTTCGTGGATTGTGACAAGCAGGTATCCGCTTCATCGCAGACGAGCGTGCGGACCGCGCCGTGCTACCGTGCGGCACTCTTCGGAAACGCTCCGAACAGCCGAGAACCGCCATGAGCATCTCCCAGCGCCTCACCGAATTGTCGATCACCCTCCCGCAGGCCCCGAAGCCGGTCGCGGCGTACGTGCCCGCGGTTCGCACCGGCAACCTGATCTTCGTGAGCGGCCAATTGCCGAGCTCTGCCGGCCAGTTGTTGGCGACCGGACCGGTCCCGAGCAAGACCTCGATTGACGCCGCGAACGCCGCCGCCCGCCAGTGCGCCCTGAACGCGTTGGCGATCCTGGCGGATCAGTTGAACGGCGATCTCGATCGCGTGCAGCGCATCGTCCGCCTCGGCGTCTTCGTCTGCAGCGACGCGGGTTTCACCGAACAGCCGAAGGTCGCGAACGGCGCGAGCGAGCTCCTGCAGCAGATCTTCGGTGAACAAGGGCGGCACGCCCGGGCGGCGGTCGGATCGATCGCGCTCCCGTTGGGTGCATCGGTTGAAGTGGAACTCCTGGCGGAAGTGCGATAGCCGGGCAGGGGGGCGCGAATGGTCACGCCCGCGTCAGGACGAGCGCGAGGAGCACGAGATTCAGGATCGCGCTGATCGCGAACGCGACCATGATCGGAATCGAGAGTCCGCCGGGGCCGCGCGCCGGGCTCCTCGGCAGCGCGCCGGTCACCGCTGCCGCCTGCGCCGACTTCGCCACGACCGAGATGTCGACGTGGGGTCGCGCGTGTTCGGGCGCGTCGCCGCGGGCGATCAGATCGAGGTCGTGCATCAGGTCCTTCGCGCTCTGATACCGCTCGCGAGGATCCTTCTGCAGCATCATTTCAATCACTTGCGCCGTTGCGCCTGACAACTCGGGATTCAGGTGGTCCGGCGGCGTCACCGGTGCCTTGAGGTGCCGATGCATGACTTCCGACGGCGACTTCCCTTCGAACGGCACGCGGCCGGTGACCATGTGGAAGAAGGTCGCGCCGAGTCCGTAGATGTCGGAAGGCGGACCGATCGATTTCTCTCCGCGGATCTGTTCGGGGCTGATGTAGTACGGCGTGCCGAACGCGCGGCCGCTCTCGGCTTCAGCCGCTTCCTTGTCGGTGATCGCGCGGGCCAGTCCAAGGTCGGCGAGCTTCACCGTCGAACTCTTGGAGAGCATGATGTTCTTCGGCTTGATGTCGCGGTGCACGAAGCCCTGCTCGTGCGCGTGCTTCAGCGCCGAAGCGACTTGCCGCACGATGGCGATCGCTTCCTTTTCGCTGAAGCGACGCTTCGCGACGATGCGGTCGTACACCGTCTCGCCGTCGACGTACTCCATGACGAAGTAGTGGTGCTCGCCCGCCTGACCGACGTCGTACGCCTGCACGATGTTCGGGTCGTTCAGCTTCGCCGCGGCGCGGCCTTCCTTGTAGAACCGCTCGATGAACTTCGGGTCGGACGAGAACTTCTTCGGCAGCACCTTGATCGCGACGAGGCGATCGAGGCTGAGTTGCTTGCCGAGATACACCGTCGCCATCGCGCCTGAACCGAGCTTCTTGATGATCTTGTAGCCGGGGATCCGCTGGCTCGAGCGGTCGGCCTCGATGTCGGTCTTGAGTCGCTGGAGCTGGCGACGCGTGACGAACTCGCGCTCGACGAGGAGGTCTTCGAGCGTGCGCGGCACGAGGCCGCCTTCGGGGCTCGCGTTGAGGCGCACGACGTTCGAGCACTCGTCGAGCTCTTCGCGCGTGAGCAGTCCCCGATCGACGACGAGTTTTCCGAGCATCGTGTCGAAGCTCGATCCGCTTCGGCTGCTCTCGCTGGGATTGCCGACGCGCGAGCGATCCGATGCCAACGACCCGCCCGTCCCGGAGAGGAGATTCGCGCCGGTCGCCAATGGCGGCTGCTCGTCTCCCTCGCGAGCGAGTCCAATCGGTTCGGGATTCGTCTGCGGTGTGCTTCCCACGGTTTCGGAGGAACCCGTCGTGTTGGGCCGATGCGTCGGTCGCGCCGGTTGAGGGCGGGTTCGTGCCCCCGGCTGCGGCGGGGCGCCGAACCGGGTGGCGGAGTGTTCTGTTCTTCCCGATCGATGTCAAACGCGCGCGTCGATACCTCGAGACGCACTCTGACATCGGATGAGTACGCGAGAGTCAACAGGTCGGATGCGAAGCGATTCGTATACTCGGCCCGACGGAGGCCTCTCATCGTGCTGAGCACAGCGTGACCGACTCGTCCGTTCGATCCGTCCTCATTATCCGACCGAGCGCGCTGGGGGACGTTTGCCGATCGGTGCCGCTCGCGGTCTCGCTCCGCGCCGCGTACCCGAACGCGCGCATCTCATGGCTCGTTCAGGACTCGTTCCGGGCCGCGATCGCCGCTCATCCGGCGGTGAATGAGGTTGTCCCGTTCCCCCGCGATCGCTGGCGGCGGTGGTGGACGCCGAGCAGCGTCCTCGAGGCTACCCGTTGGCTGCGTTCGCTTCGCGGTCGGTTTGACTTCGTCGTCGACGCTCAGGGGCTTGGGCGAAGCGGCCTGATCGCCTATGCGACGCGAGCGCCGCGGCGGATCGGGTTTGCCGATGCCCGCGAGTTCGGCCGGCTCGGGGTCAACGAGCGGTATCGCATCGACGCTCGGCACGCCGTGGACCGGATGCTCGGCCTCTTGGTCGCCGCCGGTGTTCCGGCGGTCCGGGATCTGCGCCTGCATCTCGCCGAGAGCGACCGGACGTGGTGGCGCGGCCGACGCGACGAACTCGCGCTCAGGTCGTATGCGGTCTTCGCCCCCTCGGCGCGTTGGCCATCGAAGGCGTGGCCCGCCGAGCGTTGGTCGGCGCTCGCCGCGAAGGTGCTCGAGCGCGGCTACGAGCGCGTGGTCTATGTGGGCAGCGCCGCCGAACGCGAACAGGTCGCGGCGTCGTTGCCTGACGGCGCGGCCCGCGAGCGAGCGGTCGATCTCGCCGGGGCGACGAGCGTGGGGCAAGGCATGGCGGTCATCGCCGATGCCCAACTGGTGATTGCGAACGACTCGGCGCCATTGCACATGGCCGTCGGGTTCGAGCGGCCGCTTCTCGCACTCTTCGGACCCACCGATCCGGCGGCGGTCGGACCGTACGGACGCGATGCCTGCGTTCTGCGCGGGGCCGAGGCGATCGCGTTCCGCGGCAGCTATCGCGATCGGTCGCTGGGCGATCGGCTCATGCGCGGCATCGGCGTCGACGACGTCGTGAGGGCGCTCGATTCGGACATGCATCGGGCCGGAGTTTCGCGATGAGTTCGACGCCGCTCGTCCTCGCGAGCGCGTCGCCGCGCCGGCGCGAGCTCCTCCGCGGCGCGGGCTTCGCGCCGCGCGTGCTCGAGAGCGACCTCGACGATGCGGACCTGCCGCGGCGCGGCGTCACTCCTCAGTGCTTCGTCGCATCGCTCGCGTGGTTCAAGGCCGCCCGCGTCGTGCGCATGCACGCGCCGGGCGCCGCGGTCGTGCTCGCGGCCGACACGGTGTGCATCGGCGTCGATCGGCTGCTCGGCAAGCCGCGCGACGAACGCGACGCCCGAGCGATGATCGCGTCGTTGCGCACGGCGACGCATCGCACCGCAACCGGCGTCGCGGTGATCGAGCCCTGCGGCAAGCGCCATCTCTTCGTCGACGTCGCGACGGTGACGATGGGGGCGATCGACGACGCGACGCTCGAGCGGTATCTCGCGAGCGGCGCATGGCGGGGGAAGGCGGGCGGGTACAACTACGCGGAGTGTCTCGCCTCCGGCTGGCCGCTCTTGTGCGCCGGCGATCCGACCAGCGTCATGGGGTTGCCGATGCAGCGGGTGGCGCCGCTCCTCGACTCGCTCAGAGTTGTTCGCGCGGAAGCGTATCGATGCTGATTGCGACGACGCATCTCTCGCCGGTGGTGGCCGTCGGCGTCGGCGGCGCGATTCTCGTCGCGGCCGCGTGGTATTGGAACGCGCTCGGCTCGCCCGGCGTTCCACGGCGGCGACGGATGCTGCGCCGCACGTCGCTGGTGATCGCCGTGGTCGGCGTCGCCGCCGCGGTGAGCGGATTCAGCATCGTCGATCCGGACGTGCGGCCGGTGCCGTACGCGATCACGTGGGCGGTGGGCGCTGTGGCGATCCTGCTCTCGATCTCCGCAGCGATCGTCGATGCGCTGCTCAGCGTGCGCCTGCACGTCGACGAAGCCCGCACGCTGCGCCGCCGCAAGTCAGAAGAGATGACTCGCCTCGTCGAAGAAGCGGCGCAGCGCCGACGCGAGGGCGGCACATGAGCCGCGCCGGTCCGCTCGGCGCGTTCGGCGCCGTCGCGCTGCGACCTGCGTCGTGGACGTTCGGCGCCGCCGTCGCGCTTCGAAACGCGCGATTCGACCGCGGAGCGGGCGTGCGCCGGTTGCCGATTCCGGTGATCTCGATCGGCAACCTCACCGTGGGCGGCACCGGGAAGACACCGATGGTCGCGCACGTGGTCGATCTATTGCGCCGCGCGGGACATCGACCCGCGATCGCGATGCGCGGCTACGCGGCGCGACCCGGCGAGACATCGGACGAGGCCCGCGAGTACGCCGTCGCCGTTCCCGGCACCTCGGTCATCGCCGATCCCGACCGGTATGCCGCGGTGTCGCGCTTCCTCGCCCAACGACCCGACGCGATCGACTGCGCGGTGCTCGACGACGGCTTCCAGCATCGCGCGCTCGCTCGCGATCTCGACGTGGTGCTCGTCGACGCGACGCGACCGGCGCTCGACGGCCCGCTGCTTCCGGCGGGATGGCTGCGCGAGCCCGCGAGCGGATTGCGTCGCGCGAGCGCCGTCGTGGTTACGCGGGCCGATCGCGTGGACGAGGCGCTCGCGCGTCGCATCGCCGAACTGCACGGTCGTCCGCCGATCGCGTGGTGCCGCCACGCGTGGCGCGGCGTGAGCGTGCACGCGCGCGGCGCGGTTGAGCCGCACGACGTCGCGTGGCTGCGCGGCAAGCGCGTGCTCGGCGTGTTCGGCGTCGGCAATCCGTCGTCCGTGCGCGCGGAGTTCGAGCGCGCCGGCGCGACGGTCGTCGTCGACGCAGCGGTCGGCGATCACGCCCGACACTCCGCGCGAGATCTGGCGCGCTGGGCGGCCCGGGTGCGCGGCGAAGGGCTCGACGCGATCGTCACCACGCGCAAGGATTGGTCGAAGCTCGCGCCGCTCGCGTCGCGCGAAACGCCGACGATCGTCGTGCCCGAGCTCGCGATCGAATTCACCGGCGGCGAAGCGGAGTTCTCGCGGCTCGTGCTCGACTCGGCCGAATCGCGTCGCTGACGCGAGCGACGCGATGCGACGGCGAGGGGGCGAGTTCTATAGACTTCGCTCGTGCCGCACGCAATCAATCACCTCACCACCGCATCGTTGACCCAGTTGCACGACCGCGTGCTCGCTCGCCTCGCCGCGTGGCGGCCGATCCGCGCGATGGTGATCGGCGACTTCATGCTCGATCAGCAGGTCTACGGGGCCGCCGAGCGCCTGTCGCCGGACGCGCCGGTACCGGTGCTGATGGCCGGCGATCCGCGCGACATCAACGAGACGCCGGGCGGCGCGAGCAACGTCGCGACCTGCCTGCGGGCGCTTGAGGCGGAAGTGACGTGCTTCGGCGTCGTCGGCGGCGATCCCGAGGGCGAGTCGCTGCGACGACGGCTGCGCGACCAGGGATGTTCGGTCGACGGAATCATCACCGATCCGTCGCGCCCGACGACGGTGAAGCGCAGCCTCATCGGTCTCGCGCAGCATCGCCATCCGCAGAAGATGTTCCGGCTCGACTTCGAGAGCCGCGAGCCGCTCGGCCGCGCCGTCTCGGAGCGGCTGCTCGGCGCTGTGCTCGCGGCGATTCCCGCCGCCGACGTGGTGTGCATCGAGGACTACAACAAGGGCGTGTGCTCGGCGCAGCTCTGCCACGCGGCGATCGCCGAGGCGCGCCGACTCGGCAAGCCGATCCTCGTCGACCCTGCGGCCATCGAGGACTACGCGAAATACCGAGACGCGACGGCGATCACGCCGAACCGGAGCGAGGCGGAACTCGCGACCGGCATGGCCACGCCGCTCGACGCGAGCATCGAGCACAACGCGCGGCTCGCGGCGCGCCTGCTCGGAGACCTGCGGCTCGACGGGGTGGTTCTCACGCTCGATCGACACGGTGCGCTCCTGCTCGAGAAGCACGGATCGCCGATGCACCTGCCGACCGTCGCGCGAACGGTGTACGACGTCACCGGCGCCGGCGACATGGTGCTTGCGGCGCTCGCGGCGGCGATCGCGAACGGTTTCGACTGGCAGCTCGCGGTCGCGTTCGCCAACGCCGCGGCGGGGCTCGAGGTCGAGGTCTTCGGCGCGCAGCCGATTCCGCTGGCTCGCGTGCGCCAGTCGGTGCTTTCGCTCGCGGGTCGCGCGAGCGGCAAGGTGCGCTCGCTCGAAGACCTGCTCGTCGAGATCGCGGTGCATCGCGGCGCCGGACATCGCGTCGTGCTCACCAACGGCTGCTTCGACGTGATCCACGCGGGTCACGTTGCGTATCTGCGCGAAGCGCGGCAGCAAGGCGATGTGCTCGTCGTCGGGGTGAACGGCGACGACGAGGTGCGACGCCAGAAGGGCGCGGGACGACCGATCTTCGCGGAGTCAGAGCGGCTCGAGATCCTGGGCGAACTTCTCTGCGTCGACTATCTCGTCGTCTTCCGCGAGCCCACCGCGCACGCGCTCATTCGCGCGGTGCATCCCGACGTCTACGTGAAGGGCGGCGACTATCGGCCCGAGCAGGTCGCGGAGCACGAGCTGGTCCGCGAACTCGGAATCGAGATGCGCTTGCTTGCGCATCGGCCCGGTCTCGGGAGCTCGTCGATCGTGGAACGGATCCGGAAACTCGACGCGGAGCGCGCAACGGCGGGATCGTGAGGCGTCTTCCGCACGCGAGTTGCTTCGCCTTCAACGCGGGGCACACTGGACGTGGAGCGGAAGACATGAGCCTCGTCGCCCAAGAGCTTCGTCGGACGCGATCGCTTGGCGCCTGCGCGCTCGGTCTTCTCGCGCTCACCGCATGCGCGAGCGAACCCGCGCGACGAACACCGGTGTCGCCCGACACCACTCGCACGGCGCTCGTTTTCCCGTCGAGCGAGATGCTTCAGCTCGCTGCGCTCGAGAGCGGCCCCGAGTCAAGCAGAAACGACGGGCGGTTGGGCGTGGCCTCGACGGCGGCGCCGCAGATGATGATCTTCGAGCGCGACGTCCACGATCGACAGCTTGTCCTCAACGGCGTGCCTCAGCCGATGTACCGCCAGACGCTGCGCGCTCGCGAACAACTTGTGCAGTGAGCCTTGTGGACCGCAAGCGGTGGCGCTGTGCCGCTGCAATGGCGTCACGGCGGGCTTGTCACGTCGCGCGAACGTCGACGCGCGCCGATGCGCTCTTTCGTTCTTGACTCCGCTTGGCGCGGCCCCGATACTGCGAGCGTTCCTGGTGGCGAGACGCACCGTCTCCATTCGGTGTGCCCACGCGCCCCCGTTCAACGTTCCTCCGCATTCTCAATCCGTGGGAGTGGGGTCCCGCATGGCGACGACGACGAAAAAAGAGCTGATAGATCGAATTGCCGAAGGCGCGCAGCTCCGTCGCGGCGAGGTCAAGAAGGTCATCCAGACCTTCTTGGAATACGTCATCGAGGAACTCAGCCGCGGAAATCGATTGGAGTTCCGCGACTTCGGCGTCTTCGAGCCCAAGGAACGAGCGGCCCGCGTGGCCCAGAATCCGAAGACGCTTCAGCCGGTGTCGGTGCCTCCGCGCCGCACGGTCAAGTTCAAGGTCGGTCGGTTGATGAAGCAGCGGCTGGACGGCGAAGTCGTCTCGGCCCGCTCGCACGACGACGACGATTGACCGACTTCGGTCGGGCGCTTTCGGTGCGATGATGGAGCCGTCGCCGCACGCTCGCAGTGCGGCGTGCGGCATGTCTCTTCGATGTTCAGCATTTGCCTGTGTCGCGCCCCGTGAGCGCGTCGCAGCGTGTCGGAGTCGCTCATGGACGAGTACGCGAACAAACCCTCCGGCCGAGGCGACCAGGGATCACGGGAGGGCGGTGAGGGCGGCGGCAAGCGCGGGCGCGGCGAGCGGGGCGCCACGCGCGGCTTCGCCGACGTCGCCAAACTCTTCGAGGCGTTGCCGCCGCACGCGGTCGAGGCCGAGATGAGCCTGCTCGGCGCGATGCTGTGGGATCCGAAGGTCGTCGGCGACGTCGTCACGATCGTGAGGACCGGCGGCGACTTCTACCGTCCGGCGCACGCGTCGATCTATGACGCGATGGTCGAGCTCTACGACAAGAACGGCGGTCTCGACCTCATCACGTTGAACCAGGCGCTCGTGGACAAGGGATTGCTCGACCAGGTGGGCGGACTCGACTATCTCGTGTCGCTCGCGGAAGGCGTGCCCGGAGCGTCGAGCGCGACGCACTATGCGCGGCTCGTGCGCGAGAAGGCGACGGTCCGCGAGCTCATCGCCGCGGCGGGGGAGATCCTCCGCGACGCCCACACGGCCCGCGATCCGGCTCAGGAAGTGCTCGAACGCGCAGAGCAGCGGATCTTCCGGATTGCGCAGCAGCGCGATCAGGACGGAGCGAGCGAGCTTCGCGACCTCATCAACGAGACGATGCGCTTGCTCGAGCAGAACGAAGGTCGCCACCTGACGGGGCTGACGAGCGGGTTCGTCGATCTCGACGAGATGACGAGCGGCTTCCAGCGAGGCGAGATGATCATCCTCGCGGCCCGTCCCTCGATGGGGAAGACGGCGCTCGCGCTCAACTTCGTCGAGAACATGGCGCTCGCCGGACACCCGGTCGCGTTCTTCAGCCTGGAAATGGGCAAGCAGCAACTGGTCCAGCGCATCCTGTGCGGGCGCGGTCAGATCGACAGCCAACGGCTGCGTCGCAACATGCTGCGACGCGAGGACTACACGCGGCTGATCGCCGCGGCCGGCGACCTGGCGCAGGCGAAGATCTACATCGACGACACGCCGGGCCTCACCCTGCTCGGCATGCGTTCCAAGGCCCGCCGACTGCGCGACCGGTTCGGCATCGAGGCGGTGGTCATTGACTACCTCCAGCTCATGAGCGCGGGCACGCGCGTCGAGAGCCGTCAGCTTGAAGTGAGCGAGATCAGCCGCGGCATCAAGGCGATGGCCCGCGAGCTGAACGTGCCGGTGATCTGCCTCAGCCAGCTCAACCGAGCGGCCGAGCAGCGCGAGGGGCACCGCCCGCGCATGAGCGACCTCCGCGAGTCGGGCTCAATCGAGCAGGACGCCGACGTGATCGCGATGCTGCACCGCGAGGAGTACTTCCACCGCTCCGATCCGGAGTGGGCCGAAGCGAATCGCGACAAGGTCGGCATCGCCGAACTGATCCTGGCGAAACAGCGCAATGGTCCGACCGGCACGGTCGAACTGACGTGGGACTCGGCGAGCACATCGTTCCGGAGCATCTCGTACGCGACGCCTCCGGAGCAGTCGGGGCACGCGGTGAAGCCGCGAAATCTGGTCACGCTCGGCTCGGCGGGGCCGCGCACCGACGATGCCGGCGACAGTGACGAGGTCGCTGGTATCCCGTACTGACCGAGAGGCGCCGTCGCCCGCCGGGGGATGTGCGCGAGGTGACGGCGCGGTCGGCGAGGCCGGTCGCCCGCGTGCGGCGACCCGAGAACTCGGGTGCCGGATGTGGAGTCGCCGCTTGGCTGGACGCAACGAAGTTGCTTGTCGCTCGTTCCCGTTCGCGCGATGGCCATTCCGCGGCTGGATGGCAACTCCCTCGCATCGTGACCCGGTTCGGTCAGCCTCCGGCGTGGCGATCCGGTTTCCCTACACTCCCGCAGTCCCTGATGGCGCCCACGCCACGTCAGCCCCCCGACGAACGGTCGCGCACGGAACTCGCCGCTCTCTTGGCAACTGCTGCGCGCGGCGACGAGACGGCGTGGCGCGGTCTCGTGCAGGCGTATTCCCCGCGGGTATTCGGACTGATCCGGTCGCAGTGCGGCGATTCGGACTTGGCCGAAGAAATCACCCAGTCCACCTTCTGCACGATCGCCGCCAAACTCGCCGAGTACGAGGAGCTAGGGCGATTCGAGAGCTGGATTTTCCGCATCGCCATGAATCGGCTGCGGGACGAGATGCGGCGGCGGAAGCGTCATGCGCGTCCGATGGACGAATCACCCATGCTGAGCATGGCCGCGGCCCCCGAAACGCCCGCCCGTGCCGCCACGGCCGATCCCGTCGCCGCCCGACTTCTCCGGGAAGCCATCGAAGGTCTGGGTGAGGCGGACCGGGAAGTGATCAATCTCCGACACATCGGAGGACTGAGCTTCAAGCAGATGGCGGACGCGCTCGACGAGCCGCTGGGGACGCTCTTGGCCCGGCACCACCGTGCTCTGCGGAAGCTCCGGGAATACCTCGAATCGAGAGGACTCGATGCGGACGCGCTGTGAACGGAATTGGCGGCATCGGCTCGGCGCCCGATCGCTCGCGGTCTGCAATGGCACGGACCGGATTGGCGTTCCGCCGCCAAGCGCCGGGTCGGAGACGACCTTGACGCGGTTTCGTATGTCAGAATGTTGAGGGCGAATGAACACTGGCCGTGACGGCAATCTCGATCCCATGCAAGGTCGCCTCGGGCGTCGGCAATCGCCGATGTCCGCTCCGGCGTTCGGTCGTGGTTCTGGCTCGACCGACGACCTCGTCTCGCTGGACTTGCCTTCGGAACTGACGGGGTTGGACCGACTGCTCGCCCGAACCCTCGTCGCCGACGAGATGCCGTACGGGCTCGTCGATCGCGTCTTCATCGCGTCTCGCGAGGCCCTTCCCGCGCCGATCATCGCGACGATTGGACCGGACTCGGCCGGCTCCATGGCGGCCGCCGTTCGCGCCGCCGGCTCGACCGCTCGGGCGCGCGCCGCCCGCTGGGCTCTGGCGGCGGCTGCAGCTATCGCGGTCGCCGCAGGCACGTACGTGTCGCTGCACTCGCCAGCCCTGCCGACCAGCCGCGAGTTCGCGGTTGGCCGCAACTCCGACCGAAATGGCGACCGCGCGACGGGCCGTGCCCGCGTCGTACCCGGACCGGCCGCCGCGCCGGAAGCCGCGCTCGTTGCGCTCTTGGACGAGCACACGAGCGATCAATGGGTCGACGAAGACTCGTTCGGTCGCAGCCCGTTCTCGCAGGATGTCGCGCCGGTGCTTCGCGTGCGCAACGCCGGCCTCGATGACTTCACTCGCGAGCTGACTTCGATTTTCGGCAACACTTCGGCTGGCGCCTCCAACTCCGGCTGACGCGCGGAGCCCGTCGCCAGCATCAGCGCTCGATGCGATCTTCTCCTTCCTCGATGCCGGTTCGGTGGTTTGCCGCGACGATCGTCGCGGCGACGGCATCGTTGGCGCCGGCGATCGCGCCGCCACCACCGCCCGCGGACGATGCCGGTCATCGCGAGCGGCGTGGCTTCGACTTCGACGGTGGCGAGCGGTTCCGCGGCTCCGACTTCGATCGAGGTCCGGGTCAGCTTCCCGCAGTCTCCGACGACACGATCATCGAGGTGATCCGGCGCTTGGCGCCGCAGATGGCGGAGTCGGTCGAGCGACAGTTGAAGGATCCGGCGCAGCGCGACGCGGTGCGCCAGAAGCTGCTGCAGAAGGGGCGTCGATTCATCGGCCTCGCGATCCTGCGCGAGCGACAGCCGAAGCTCTACGACGCGAAGATCAGTCTGCTCGAGATTCAGGAGTCGCTGGTCGGCGCCGCGCGCGACTACCACGCCGCGAAACAGAGCGAGAGTATCGAGGCGATGACCACCGCCGAAGCCCGCCTTCGCGAGGTCGCGTCGCGAAGCGTGCAGGCGGAGTTGCTCACCGATGGCCTCGAACTGCAGGCGCTCGAGGACTATCTCCTCCAGCAGCGCGAGGAGTTGAAGCGCGAGACGAGCGCCGAAGAGGTGAAGTCCCGCGCTGACGCGGTGATCGCGGACCTGCTGGCGCAGGATCCCGGCGATCGCGCTCGCGAGGCGGTTCGCAATGGTCAGCGCGGCGGCCCGCGTCCGGCTCCTCCGCGACCGCGTCCGCCGGCGATGCCGCCGCCGGATGCACCGGGCGGAGGCCCGCCGGAGCGTCCGCCCGAAGGGGTTGGGCAGGGTTCGAGTGGCGCTGCGGCCGACGGACCGATGGGTGACGCGCGGGCTGGTGGACAGGGTGACGGTTTCGGACCCGAGTTCGGCCGCCCGCGCGGTCGCTTTCCGAAGGTCAGCGACGAGAGCCTTCTCGAAGTCATCAAGCGCCTCGCGCCGCAGATGGCGACCGAACTCGCTCGCGACCTGAATGATCCGAAGACTCACGACGACGCGCGCAATCGGCTGTTCCAGAGTGGCCGACGATTCGTCGGGCTCGCGATCCTGCGCGATCGGAATCCGCGACTCTACGAAGCGAAGGTCGCGGTCCTCGAGGCGCAGGAGGAAGGGCACCAGGCTTCACACCAGTTCCACGACGCCAAGGCACGAGGCAACACCGGCGACATGCAACGGTTCGAGTCGCAGATTCGCCAGTCGGTCGCGCGGGCGATCCAACTCGACGTGCTCGCGCAGGCGCTCGAGCTGCAGGCGATGGACGAGTATCTCTGCCAGCAGCGAGAGGATCTCAAGCGGCGTGCGAGTGACGACGGCGTGCGGACCCGTGTGGACGCCCTCGTCATGGAGCTGAAGGAGCGCGAGCCGCGCCGGCCGGACGAGATACGGCGAAGCGAGCCCGGCCGCCCGGATATGCGCGACCACCAGCCGCCGCCGGAAGACGATCCGCCAGACGATCAGCGCTGACGCCCCGCGCGGAGTGACGAGGGTTTCGAGCCCGACGCATTGCTGGCGCCGCCGAACCGCACGCCGGTCTCCCGTACCATCGGCGACGTGAGCGCCGCTCGCGATACGCCTCCGCCCAACGCGACCCCCGACGCGATCCCCGACGCGATCATCACGCGCCGCGCCGACGCGGCCGCGACGCCGCGGAGTCGCCGCCCCGCGAGCGGGGGCATCGGGTGGATCGGCGCGATCGTCTTCGGCGTGCTGGCGCTGGCGTGCTTCGGCTCGTTGCCGTGGACGTTCGCGGTGGTGACGCCGCCGGGCCAACCTCCGCTGCGGCGATTCGAGCGAGGAAACCTTGAGCTGAGCCTGTTGCCGCCGAGCTGGTCGGGCCTCGACGAGACCACCGCGCGCAAGCTTGAGCGGGCCCGCGCGAGCGGCGCCTACGTTCCTTCGCGGCTGCTCGGCACCGATCGCTCCGGTCGAGACGTGCTCGCACGTTGCCTCGCGGGTGGCGCGATCAGCCTGACCGTTGGAGTTTCCGCGGCGTTCATCGCCGTCCTCATCGGCACCTCGTACGGCGCGTTCTCCGGCTACCGCGGCGGACGGACCGACGCGGCGATGATGCGGATCGTCGACATCCTCTTCGGCCTGCCGACGATCCTGCTCGTCGTCCTGCTCGCGGTCGCCGTCGACGGGCGCCTCTCGGCGTGGCGGGGTTCGATGCCGCCCGCGCTCCGCCAGGCGATCGAGCTGTTGACGCTGCTGGTCGCGATCGGCGGCGTCTCGTGGCTCACGATGGCGCGGGTCATCCGCGGACAGGTGCTCTCGCTGAAGGCGCTGCCGTTCATCGAGGCCGCGCGGGCGGTGGGCGTTCCGCCGACGCGCGTGTTCGTTCGGCACCTGTTGCCGAATCTCATCGGGCCGATCGCGGTGTACGCGACGCTCGCGGTGCCGGCGGCGATCCTGTCGGAGAGCTTCCTCTCGTTCCTGGGCATCGGCATCCGCGAGCCGTTGCCGTCCTGGGGCAACCTCGCGGCCGACGGACTGTCGGAACTCAACGCCGTGTCGGCGCGCTGGTGGCTGCTCGTGCCGCCGTGCGTATTGATCGGCGCGGCGCTCCTCGCGCTCAACCTGCTCGGCGACGCCCTGCGCGAGCGGTTCGATCCGCTTCGAGGCAAGGCGTGACGCGGGCGACGACGCGCATGCACTGAGCGACGAGATGCACGCATCGATGGACCCAAACGCCGACATCAGCGCATCGACGACGACCGCGGCGCGGCCGCTGCTCGAAGTCCGCGACCTCGCCGTGAGCTTCGCGAGTTCGAGCGTCGCCGGCGAGCGCGTGCAAGCGGTCGCCGGCGTGCACTTGAGTGTCTGGCCGGCGCAGACGCTCGCGGTCGTCGGCGAATCGGGCTGCGGGAAGAGCGTCACGGCGATGAGCACGATGCAGCTGCTTCCGCGGCCGCCCGCGCGGTACGACCGCGGGCAGATCCTGTTCGAGGGCAACGACCTGTTGAAGCGCTCCGAGCGCGAGATGCTGGCGATCCGCGGCGGCGAGATCGCGATGATCTTCCAGGAGCCGATGACCTCGCTAAATCCGGTCTACTCGATCGGCGAGCAGATCATCGAGGCGATTCGGCTGCATCAGAAGGTCTCGCGGCGCGCCGCCGCGGAGATCGCCGGCCGCGCGATGGCCGATGTCGGCATCGCGGACGCGGCGCAGCGTCTCCGCGCGTATCCGCACGAGTTTTCGGGCGGCATGCGACAGCGCGTCATGATCGCGATGGCGCTCGCGTGCCAGCCGAAACTGCTGCTCGCCGACGAACCGACCACCGCGCTCGACGTCACGATCCAGGCGCAGATCCTCGAACTCCTGCGCGATCTTCAGCGGGCACGCGGCATGGGCATCATGCTCATCACGCACAACCTCGGCGTCGTCGCCGAGAACGCCGACGTCGTCTGCGTGATGTACGCCGGACGCGTCGTCGAGTACGCGAGCGTCTTCGAGCTCTTCGATCGGCCGCTGCATCCGTACACGCGCGGGCTGCTGCGATCGATGCCGTCGCTGAGCGATCCGAAGGCGCGGCTCACCACGGTCGACGAGATCATGCGCGACCCGCGCGAGTTCGCGAGCCTGCCGGGGTACGAACAGGGGATCGTGCCGTGGTGGCCCGACACGCCGGCCGACATGCGTCCGCCGGAGGCGCCGGGACATCCGTCGTACCGCCTGCACGAGATCGAGCCGAACCGCTGGGTCGCATGCTGGATGAGTCGGCATCTCGCCGCCCATCCGTCGCGGCTGCCGAATCTCGACTACCGGCGGCCCGATCTGCCCGTCACGGCCCGCGCCGCAGCGCGATGACCTCGTCGCGAATCTCGCGCAGCGTCGCGACGTGCTGCGCGCTCCACGCGGAGCGATGCTCGCCGCCAGCGCTCGCGCGATGATCCTCGTGCCGCTCGTCGCCGAGCCCCGCGCTCCTCGACGCCCGCACGCGGTCCATGATGCGATCTCGAAGCGCCGCCGCGTCGGCGATCCCCTCGAGCGTCCCGCGGTGACCGCCGCTCGAGACCGGTCCGTGCGGCCCCGCGGAGACGCCGCCGCCTGCGGTCTGCACCACGACGTCCGCGATGCCGAACCAGCGCTGGAGCGGTCCCTGCGTGACCGTCACGTTCTGCACGTTCTCGTAGGTGATCGTCGCCTCGTTGATGATCCAGATGCCGCGTCGGAGGCGCATGCTTCGATCGCTCAGCACGTACCACGTCGTGTCGTAGCGCAGGTGGATTGCGACGTACGCGAAGACGTCGGGCACGATCGCGATCAACCAGATCGGAACGGCGATGACGATGCCGACGACCGGCATGGCGACGAGCGTGACGATCCACGCGGTGATCAGCGCGACGTCGAAGAGGACGAGGAACACCCAGAACTGGAACGTGAGATACCGGAGATACCCTTCGGCCGGGCGCATGGCCTCGACGTGGCCGCCGCCGTGCACCGGCAGGTTCGGCGGCTCCTCGGGCACTCGGAACCACCGGCGCAGCACGGCCCACACGCCGCGATACGTGCGCTGCGCCGCGCGGGTGGCGACGGACGGCTTCGAACTCATGACGCACGCTCCGTCGCGGCGCGTTCGCGCAGTCCTCGCAACTCGTCACGTATCTCGCGAAGGAGCGCGAGCGGCTCGTCATCGGTGCGGACGTCGGAGGTCGCGGCGGCCGGACTCGCGTCGTGCGTTGCGACGCCGCGCATCTTCGCGTACAGCCAGTCCCGCAGGCCGTCGGGATCGGCGACGCCCTCGATCGTCATCTCCGCGGTCGCGGAGCCCGCGGCGGTCTGCACTTCAACCGTTGCGAGTCCCATCCAGCGCTGGATCAGCCCGCGCGTGACGTGGATGTCCTGGATGCGCCGATAGGTGAGGTAGGTTTCGCGCTTGAAGAGGATGCCGACCGACATGCCGACGCCTTCGGCGTCGAACCGATAGCGCAGCGTGTGGTAGCGGATCCAGAGCGGGATGATCGTGATCGGAAACGCAATGAGTGTGAACGCGGCGACGATCGTGTAGTAGGTCATCAGCCGCGGGTCGGGCCGCGTCACGCTGGCGGGATCGAACGGTTGCGATCGCGGCGGTGCGAGCCCGCGCGCGACGGCACGGTCGGCTGAATCGTTCATGGCTGGCCCTCGACGAGCGAAGTCGATGTGCGAGGAACGTACTTGGGAATTCGCGCCGAGGCATGCCGCGGTTGAATGCCGGCCTCGGCGGACCCTATCCTGCGGGCCAATGGCGGGTCCCGCGACGTCCGGATTCCATCTTGGCCGATTCCTGCGAAACGCCGCGATCATCGCGGCGGTCTTGGGTCTCTTGGCCGGCGTGTGGTTCGGATACCTGCGCGAGCGGGTCGTCGAGAAGCGCTTCGGCGAGGTGACGCCGTCGGTCTTTCGGAGCGGCATGATGTCGGAGTACGTGATCGAGCGGGTGCTCGACCGCAACGACATCCGTTGCATCATCGACCTCACCGAGAAGGAGTGGCAACCGACGCGCAAGGTGAAGGAGCGCGAGGCGGCGAAGGTTCGCGGCATCGAAGTGCGCGAGTATCCGCTCGTCGGCGACGGCACCGGCTCGGTCGACCTGTACGTCGCGGCGGTGCGCGACCTGATCGAAGCCGATCGCGCCGGCCAGCACACCCTCGTGCATTGCGCCGGCGGCAGCTATCGCACCGGCGGCGTGATCGCCACGTTCCGCATGCTCTACCAGGGTTGGACGCCGGAGCAGGCGCTCGACGAGGCCCGCTCGTACAAGTGGAATTCGCGCGACGTCATCTTGCCGAACTACCTCGCCGACCACATCGACGAGATCCGCTCGAAGCTGATCGCGATGGGCACGCTTCCGCCGGACGCGCCGAAACCGGTCATCGAGCGGCGCACCGGACCCGAGGTGCCGATCGTGCGCGAGACGGAACGGGACGGGTAACGCGCGGGTTCGCGCCGCGACGCACCTCATCAGTACACTGGCCTCGCGATGTGCGGTCTCGTTCCGCATTGGTGTGCGGCACGGATGGAGCGTCGTTCGGCCGTGCCGCGCGCATGGCTTTCCAGCCAGCCGGAGATCATTGCTTCCCATGACACCGACCAAGTTCCTGCACTGGGCCGTCGTCCTGCTTACCGCCTTCGCCACGATGGCTTCGCATGCCGCAGGCAAGAAACCCAACGTCGTCCACATCGTTGCCGACGATCTCGGCTGGAAGGACGTCGGGTTCAACGGATGCGCCGACATCAAGACGCCGAACCTGGACGCGCTCGCCGCGGGGGGAGCAAGGTTCACGCAGTTCTACGTGCAACCCATGTGCACTCCCACGCGGGCTGCGCTGATGACCGGTCGGTATCCGTTCCGATACGGCCTGCAGACCATCGTCATTCCCACCGCCGCCGACTACGGCCTCGACACCAGCGAATGGCTTATGCCGCAGTGCCTCGGCGAGGCCGGCTACAAGACCGCGATCATCGGCAAGTGGCACCTTGGCCATGCGGACCGGAAGTACTGGCCCAAGCAGCGCGGCTTTGACTATCAGTATGGCGCGATGATCGGCGAGCTGGACTACTTCACCCACGATGAGCACGGCGTGTTGGACTGGTTCCGCGACAACAGCCCCGTGCGCGAAGAAGGCTACACCACGACGCTCCTCGGCGACGACGCCGTGCGCTTCATCGAGGCGCAGAACCCCGACAAGCCGTTCTACCTTTACCTCACCTTCAACGCCCCGCACACTCCGTATCAGGCGCCGCCGGAATACGTCGCCAAGTACGCCAATATCAGCGACCCGACGCGCCGCACCTACGCGGGCATGGTGGACTGTCTCGACGAGAACATTGGCAAAGTCGTTGCGGCCCTGGACAGGAAAGGGCTGCGCGACAACACGCTGATCCTGTTCCACAGCGACAACGGCGGCACGCGCGACAAGATGTTCACTGGCCAGATGGCCGACGTATCGAACATCAACTTGCCGTGCGACAACGGTCCGTATCGCGGCGGCAAGGGTTCACTCTTCGAAGGTGCCTGTCGCGTCGCCGCTCTCGCCAACTGGCCGGGTCACGTCAAGCCTCAGGTGGTGGACGGCGTCATTCACGCCGTCGACATCTATCCCACGCTTGCCGCCTTGGCCGGCGCATCGACCGCGAAGTGCAAGCCGCTCGACGGCGTGAACGTCTGGGGGACCATCGCGGAAGGAAAGCCGTCGCCACGCGCGGAGTTCTTCTACAACGTCGAACCGTTCCGCGGCGCGATCAGACAGGGCGACTGGAAGCTCATTTGGCGCACGACGCTGCCGACGAACGTCGAGCTCTACAACCTCGCCGAGGATCCGTACGAGAAGCAGAACGTCGCCGCCGCGCATCCGGATCGGGTCGCGGCCATGCAAGCAAGGCTCGAAGCCGGCGGCAAGGAATCTGCCAAGCCGCTGGCACTGCTCTACATCGTGCAGACCGCGCTGAAGTCGAACGTTCCCCTCCTCCCGACCGACGAGGCCTTTTACACCGACAGCGAGGATGACCCCGCGCCGCCGAAGATCGGGACGGGTCACTGACCGGCACGAGCCGGCTCAGGCTTCGCGAGCGCGGGCGCTTCAGGCGTTCGGAGAGCTCGCTCCGCGTTAGCCCGCCGTGCGGCGGGGCACGCCGGTCTGCTTGCCGGCCTGCTTGCCGGAAGGATGGCCAGTCGCCTTCGTCGCGGGCTTGCCCGACTGCTTCGCTGCGGACTTCTGCGACGGGCTCGCGCCGAAGGAGGGACCTCCGAGCGACGACTTCGACGGCGCGCCGAGCGACGAGCCGCCGAGGAGGTTGCCGATGCCGCGGCCCACGCGCGATGGATGCGTGGCCTTCGAGGCGACGTCGGCGTGCTTCTCGGCGCTCGGCGTCGCGGGCGCGGCGGCCGGCGCCGCAGGCTTCGCGGCGGCGTCCTTCGTCGCGTCGGTCGTCTTCGCTGGCGTACTGGTCGTCTCCGACTTCGCGTCACTCGTTGGTTTCGCCTTGCCCATTTCGGATTCCTCCGCCTTCTTGTAGGAGTCGCTGCGGTAGTCGGTCTCGTAGAAGCCGCCACCCTTGAAGATGACTGCGCCGCCGATGCCGATCTTGCGAGCGACCGAATTCTTGCCGCACGCCGGGCACTTCTTGATCGGCGCGGCCTTGATCGACTGGAACTGCTCGAACTCGTGCCCGCAGGCATTGCAGAGGTATTCGTACGTGGGCATGGTCGTGCGTTCGATGACGAACGAGGCGAGTGTCATACGGATCGTATTTGCTCCACGCGCTCCACGATCTCGCAAGACGGCGAAATGGTCAGAGCAAGTGTGCGCCCGGAGGGCGCCACGGAGCGCTTGGATTGCTGTCACTCGGGCGCGACGCTGACCTTCGCGGGTCGAAGCGTCATCTCGCCCAATCGGTATCCGGCCTGCAGGCACATCGCGACGTGGTTCGGCGCGACGCCCTCCATCGGCTGGCGCATCACCGCCTCGTGGAAGTGCGGATCGAACTCGTCGCCCGCCTTTGGAGCGACGCGCTCGATGCCGCCCTTCTCGAGGGCCTTGTTCATTTCGCCGCGCACCATCGAGATCGCCTGAAGCAACTGCGCGGTGGAGAGATTCGCCGTGTTCTGCGCCAACGCGAGGTCCATCTGGTCGAGCACCGGCATCAGGAGCCGTGCGAGATACATCACGCCTCCGTCGCGAGCGCGAAGCTCGCTCTCGGAGGCCCGGCGCTGGAAGTTCACGAAGTCCGCGAGCGCACGCTTGCGCGACTCAAGCGCCTCGTCGCGCTCCGCGACCAGGCGCTCGATCAGCGCCGCGGTCTCGTCGGTCGCCTGAACGACCGGCGCGTCGTCGGACGCATCGGGATTCGAATTGGGATCGACGTCGGGTGTGGTCATGGCAATCAACCGCCAAGCGTGTCTTTGACCTTCTTCCAGATGCTCGGTGACGGCTTGTTCACGTCCAGCCGTTCGAGGCCCGCGTATTCGGTCAGGAGCTTCCGCTGCGCCTCGTTCAACTTCTTGGGCACGACGAGCTGCATGATGACGTTAAGGTCGCCGCGCTTCTGCGTGCGAAGATTCGGGAGACCCTTCCCGCCGATCGTATAGACGTCGCCGTGCTGCGTTCCCGGTTCGACGACGAGATCGTGCTGGCCGTCGATCGTGTTCAGTCGCACGGTCGCGCCGAGCGCGGCTTGCGTGAAGGCGATCGGCTGCACGCAGATCAGCGTGTCGCCGTCGCGCTCGAAGCGATCGTGGTCGCGGACGCGCACGACGACGTGCAGGTCGCCGCGCGGTCCTTGGCCGCTCGCGCTGATCTCCGGCGGCGGCGGCTCGCCTTCGCCCGCGACGCGGACGACCTGGCCGTCGGAGATGCCCATCGGGAGCTTCACCGACAGCTTCCGCTGCAGCGGCACGCGGCCCTGGCCACGGCAGTCGGCGCACTTGTCGGCGATCACCGTGCGACGTCCGCGACAGGTCGGGCACGTCGTCACCATGCGGAACATGCCGCCGAATCCGGTCTGCTGCACCTGGCCGTGCCCGCCGCAGGTCGAGCACTGGGTCGGCTTCGAGCCCGGCTTCGCGCCGGTGCCCGAGCACGTGTGGCAGACGTCGAGGCGCTTGAACTCGACTTGGCGCTCAGCGCCGTGCAGCACCTCGTCGAGCGTGATCTCGACTTCGGTTTCGAGGTCGTACCCGCGCGTCACACCACGACGCGCGGCGCCTCCGCCGCCCACCTGGCCACCGAAGATGTCGGCGAACATCGAGAAGATGTCGTCGACGTTCATCGAGCGGAAGTCGTGGCCGGGCGTCTGCCGCAGCCCCGCGTGACCGTGCTGGTCGTAGCGAGTTCGGCGCTCCGAGTCGCTCAGCACCTCGTACGCCTCGGCGCACGCCTTGAACTCGACCTCGGCCTCGGCGTTGCCGGGATTGCGGTCGGGATGCCACTTCATCGCCAGCCGGCGATAGGCGCGCTTGATGTCGTCGTTCGAAGCGGTCCGCTCGACGCCGAGCACCTCGTAGTAGTCGCGCTGCGTGGGCATGCGGTCTCGATCGATTCAGCGAGGCAGGGTGAAAAAAAAGACGCGCGGGCGCGGTAGCGCACGCGCGTCGGTGGAGTCGGTCAGTTGACGCTGCCTTCGACCGGCGTCGCGTCCTCCTTGAGCTCGGTGATGATCACGTCGGTCGTGAGCATCAGGCCGGCGACGCTCGCCGCGTTCGTGAGCGCCGTCTTCGCGACCAGCGCCGGGTCGATGATGCCCGACTTGACGAGGTCCTCGTACTGGCCGGTCGAGGCGTTGAAGCCGTAGCCCGGAGTCTTGTGCTGCTCGCGCACGCGCTCGACGACGAGATCGCCGTCGAAGCCCGCGTTGTTCGCGATCTGACGGCAGCACGAGACGAGCGCGTCGGCCACGATCTCGAAGCCGAATCGCTCGTCGCCCTTGGCCTTCTTGGCCGCGGTCTCGACCGCGTCGATCGCCCGGATGTACGCGACGCCGCCGCCGGGAACGTAGCCTTCCTTCGCCGCGGCGCGAGTCGCGTGGAGCGCGTCGTCGACGCGGTCCTTGCGCTCCTTCATCTCGATCTCGGTCATGCCGCCGACGTTGATGATGGCGACGCCGCCGGTGAGCTTCGCGAGGCGCTCCTGGAGCTTCTCGCGGTCGTAGTCGCTCGTCGCCTTCTCGGCCTGCGTGCGGATCTGCTGTGCGCGGGCCTCGATGTCCTTCGACTTGCCGGCGCCCTGCACGATGATCGTGTCGTCCTTGGTGATGACGACCTTCTTCGCCGAGCCGAGCTCGCGAAGTTCGACGTCCTCCAGGTTGCGGCCGAGATCCTCGGCGAAGAACGTGCCGCCGGTGAGCACCGCGATGTCGCCGAGCATCGCCTTGCGACGGTCGCCGAATCCCGGGGCCTTGACGGCGCACACGTGAAGCACGCCGCGCAGGCGGTTCACGACCAGCGCCGCGAGCGGCTCGTTGTCGACTTCCTCAGCGATCACGAGCAGCGACTTGCCCGAAGTCGCGATCTTGTTGAGGAGCGGAAGCAGGTCCGCGAGGTTCGAGATCTTCTTCTCGTAGATGAGGATCAGCGGGCTCTCGAGCACGCACTCCGCCTTCTTCGGATCGGTCATGAAGTAGGGGGAGAGGTAGCCCTTGTCGAACGACATGCCCTCGACGTACTCGAGTGTGGTGTCGCTGGTCTTGCCTTCCTCGATCTCGACGACGCCGTCGTGACCGACCTTGTCGATCGCCTCGGCGATGAGCTTGCCGATCTGCGAGTCGTGGTTGGCGGAGACCGTCGCGATCTTCTCGAGATCGGCCTTGCCCTTGCACTTCGCGGCCATCGAGGTGATCGCGTCGCACGCGGCGGCGGCGGCGGCGTTGATGCCGCGCTGCACCGCGACGGCGTTCGCGCCGGCGGCGACGGTGCGCAGACCGCCGTTGAAGATCGCGCCGGCGAGCACGGTCGCGGCGGTGGTGCCGTCGCCCGCTACGTCAGCGGTCTTCTTCGCGACCTGCTGCACCATCTTCGCGCCCATGTTCTCGAACGGCTCGGGGAGGTCGATCTCCTTCGCGACCGAGACGCCGTCCTTGGTGACCGTGGGGTTGCCCCAGCTCTTCTGGACGAGCACGTTGTGACCGGTCGGACCCATGGTGATCGCGACGGCTTGCGTGAGCTTGTCGACGCCGCGCTTCAGCTCAACCTGGGCGTCGACGTCGAACTTCATTTGCTTGGTGGCCATTGATCTGCTTTCGCGTAGGGGTTCGCGTGAGTGTTCGCGCTAGCTGCGCGGCTCGAGGAGACGCGCGTGCTTGTTTGGGGTGAACGGGGAGCGCCGGGCGTCCGCCGCGTCAGCTCTCAAGCAGTCCGAGGAGCTCGGACTCCCGCACGATGACGTGAGGCACGTTCTTGATCTCGATCTCGGTGCCCGCGTACTTGCCGTAGACGACGGTGTCGCCCTTCTTGACGAGCGGCTTCATGCGCTCGCCGTTGTCCATCAGCTTGCCCGGGCCGACGGCGACGACTTTGCCCTGCATTGGCCGCTCCTTCGCGGACTCCGGCAGATAGAGGCCCGACGCGGTCTTGCTCTCGGGCTCGAGGGGCTTGATGAGAATGCGATCTTCGAGTGGACGAACGTTCATCGGATGCTCCGGTCAGAAAGGTCGTGAAGTGATTGCTTGCGTGGAAGCGCCGGGCGTGCGTTGTTCGTGCTCGGCGCGAATGGTTGAATTGAAGGAATCGTGGCGGCTCAGAACCCGCCCATGCCCGGCATGCCACCCATGCCGCCCATGCCGCCGCCCATGCCGCCGCCCATGCCGTGGTCGTGATCGTGTCCGTGGCCGCCCTTCTCGTCCTTCGGCTTGGGGGCCTCGGTGACGGCGCAGTCGGTGGTGAGGAGAAGCGCCGCGACGCTGCACGCGTTCTGCAACGCGGCGCGATCGACCTTCGCCGGCGTGATCACGCCCTGCTTGACGAGATCGCCGTAGTCGAGCGTCAGGGCGTTGAAGCCCTCGTTCTCCTTCATCTCGCGCACCTTCGCCACGACGACGGTGCCCTTCTCGCCGGCGTTCTCGGCGATCGTGCGGAGCGGCACCTGGATGGCCTCCTCCACGACGTCGACGCCGTTCTTCTCGTCGCCGGTGCACTGCTTGCGGACCTTCTCGAGCGAGCCGATCGCACGCAAGTAGCTCACGCCGCCACCGGGAACCACGCCTTCGGCCACTGCGGCTCGCGTCGCGTGCAGCGCGTCCTCGATGCGGGCCTTCTTCTCCTTCAGCTCGGCTTCCGACGCCGCGCCGACGTTGATCTGCGCGACGCCGCCCGCGAGCTTCGCGAGGCGCTCCTGGAGCTTCTCGCGGTCGTAGTCGGAGTCGGTTCGTTCGATCTCCGCGCGGATCTGCTCGATGCGGCCCTTGATCGCGCTCGACGAGCCCGCGCCCTCGATGATGGTGCATTCGTCGGCCGACACTTCGATGCGCTTCGCCTGGCCGAGCTGCGCGATGGTGATCTTGTCCAGTTCGATGCCGAGGTCCTTCATGATCGCGGTCGCGCCGGTCAGCGTCGCGATGTCCTCGAGCATCGCCTTCCGACGGTCGCCGTAACCCGGCGCCTTGACGGCGCAGACGTTGAGAACGCCTCGGAGCTTGTTGATGACGAGCGTCGAGAGCGCCTCGCCCGAGACGTCCTCGGCGATGATGAGGAGCGGCTTCTTCGCGTCCATCACCTTCTCGAGGAAGGGGACGAGCTTGGTGATCGAGTCGATCTTGTCCTCGTGAACGAGCACGAGCGCCTTCGAGAACTCGACCGTCATCTCGTCGGTGTTGGTCACGAAGTTCGGCGAGATGTAGCCGCGGTCGAACTGCATACCTTCGACGACGTCGACCGTCGTCTCGAGGCCCTTGCCTTCCTCGACGGTGATCACGCCGTCCTTGCCGACCCTCTCGAACGCGTCGGCCATGATGCGGCCGACGCTGATGTCGTTGTTCGCCGAAATGCTGGCGACGGCGCCGATGCCGCCCTGCACCTGGGCGACGGGCTTGGCCATCGAGGCGATGTGATCGACGACTGCATCGACCGCCTTGCGCATGCCGCGCACGAGGGCGTTGGGCTCAACGCCCGCTGCCAAGCGCTTGGCGCCGGACTTGAAGAGCGCCTCGGCGAGGACGGTCGCGGTCGTCGTGCCGTCGCCGGCGTCGTCGGAGGTCTTGCTCGCGGCCTCCTTCACCAGCTTCGCGCCCATGTTCTCGACCTTGTTGCGGAGCTCGATCTCCTCGGCAACAGAAACGCCGTCCTTCGTGACCGTGGGTCCACCCCAACTCTTGTCCAAGACGGCGTTGCGACCGCGGGGGCCGAGGGTGCTCTTGACGGCGGAGGCGAGTTTCTCGACGCCGCTGAGCAGTTGCTTGCGGGCTTCATTGTCGAAGGCGAGTTCCTTGACGGCCATGGTGGTCAGTTCTCCAAGCGGATGGGGTGCCCATCGTTCCCGCCGGGTGCGGCGGGCGGCTTCAGGTGTGAACGAAACGGGAAGCGGAACCGGAGTTGATGCGTGTCCGACGATTCCGCGGCGGAACGATGGCTCGCGCCGCCGCGGGAAGAGGTCGGCCGCCTAGCGACCCGCGTGCCAGCTCGGCGCTGTTCGAGAGCTCCGTGCCGTGCAAGGCAACGCGGGCAGTCGTCCGTCCCCGCCACCGCGCCGTGCGACGCCTCGCTGACATGCGGCGCGATCGCGATAGGGTCACTGCCAAGCTGGCAGCGGCCTTCGCGGCCCGTCGGGTGACCTCCGGAGTCGCGCGGAAGGAGCCGTGGCACGGCTACGACTTCGTCGACACCGGGCTCGATGTCGGAGCAGTCGGCGGGTCGGCCGACAGATGGCGATCGACGACCCGCTCCAGGATCGGCTGCCATGCCAGGAGCGCCCGCCAGATCCAGAACGCGTTCACCACGAGATAGAGGAGTCCCACGAGCGTCATCGCGAGGCACGCACCCGCGGCGAGGCGGAGCGCGGTCGTCGCATCGCGACCGATCTCGTGCTCGAGCCATTCGGCGGCGACGAGGCACGCTACGCCGACGGCGATCGCCCACTCCAACGGTCCGACCGGCTGCCGCGTGGATGGACGCGAGCGATACGTCCGGCTGCGAAGACCCAGGTCGACGAGGATCGGCGACAACGCGAACAGGGCGATCGCGGCCGCGATGCCGGTGAAGGCGATCACGCGGCTCGACACGGGGAGACACGACGCCGCGAGCCAGCCGACCAGTCCGAGGACGATGCCGACACGGCGCCATCCGCGCTGACGTGTGACGTGCGCGAGGACGATCGCGCCGACGAGCGCCGTCGCAAGCGCGCTCGGCGGGATCTCGACGAGGCGCGTCACCAACGTGCCCGGCAACATGCGGGCGATGCTCGCCTGCCAATCGCTCGGAGGCAGCATCGTCACGGCGACAGCGCCGAACGAGAGCGTCTGGGCGAGCGAGGCGACCGTGACGCCGAGCACCACGAAGAGCAGAGACCAGCCCGCGAGTCTCGGCCGCGGCAACGGCGGGAGCAGCGCGAAGTCGGGATCGACGCGCGCGGCGATCGAGGCGACGAGTTCGAGGCCGCACTCCGGGCATCGACCGTCCGCGTGGAGACCGCGCAGGTCGTACTTGCAGCGCGAGCACGGCAGATCGACCGCTACGCGAAGTGAGTGCAGATCAGCCACGAGAAGCGTTGCGTCTCGCGTGGCCGAACGGGTTCGCGCGAACCTCGCGTCGACGAAGCGAGCACAGCATCGACTGCTATACTCCGCCCCCTTCGTTTGCTCAAGCGGAATTCGTGCAGAGCCCGCTGAATCGCTCGATGCGAGAGGCCATCGAACAACTCCGACGGAACATCACTTCCGTCTACATGGGCAACGCCCAGGCCGTCGATCGGGTGATCGTCTGTCTGCTCAGCCGCGGCCATCTGCTCATCGAGGACGTTCCCGGCGTGGGAAAGACCGTGCTGGCCAACGCGCTCGCGAAGAGCGTGCGATGTTCGTTCTCCCGCATCCAGTGCACGCCCGACCTGATGCCGTCGGACATCACCGGCGTCAGCGTGTTCCTGCGCGAGGGCGCCGACGGATCGGGACGCTTCGAATTTCGCCGCGGCCCGATCTTCGCCAACGTCGTCCTCTCCGACGAGATCAACCGCACGACGCCGCGCACGCAGTCGGCGCTCCTCGAGGCGATGAGCGAAGGCACGGTCTCCGCCGAAGGTCAGGTGCTGCCGTTGCCGCAGCCGTTCATGGTGGTGGCGACGCAGAATCCGTACGAGTTCGAGGGCACGTACTTCCTGCCGGAGAACCAGCTCGACCGGTTCCTGATGCGCATCTCGCTCGGCTATCCGTCGCCGGACGACGAGTCGCGCATACTTCAGAAGCAGCCCGCGCGCACGGCGCTCAAGGATCTGCAGCCGGTGATGTCCGCCGACGACGTGGTCCGGCTGCAGGAGGGCGTCGACCGCGTGCGCATGGACCAGTCGCTGGTCGACTACGTCATCGCGCTCGCCGCTGCGACGCGCGAACATGAGGACCTTCAGGTCGGCGTGAGCCCGCGCGGTTCGCTCGCGCTCGCCCAGGCCGCGCGAGCCACGGCGGTCATGTCCGGGCGCGACTACTGCGTGCCCGAGGACGTGGTGCAGAACGTGCTCTCGGTCTGCGCCCACCGCGTCATCAGCAAGACCTATCTCCACGCGGGCGATACGCAAACCACGCGACGAATCATGCAACGCGTGCTCGAGACCGTGCCGAGTCCGGCATGACGCGCGCAGCGGTCGTGCTGGTGTCCGGCGGCATGGACTCGGCGGTGTCGCTCGCCGAAGCGCGAGCGGCGGGCTTCAGCGCGCACGCGCTGAGTTTCGACTACGGACAGCGACATCGCGCCGAGCTCGACGCCGCGGCCCGCGTGGCCCGCGCGCTCGGGGCCGCGAAACACGTCGTCGTGCGACTCGACCTTCGCGCGTTCGGCGGCTCGGCGCTGACCGCGGACATCGCGGTGCCGAAGGACCGCATCGGCACGGCGCACGCGGCGGAAGAGATTCCCGTCACCTACGTGCCGGCGCGCAACACGATCTTCCTCTCGATCGCGCTCGGATACGCGGAGACGATCGGATCGCACGATCTCTTCATCGGCGTGAACGCGATCGATTACTCCGGCTATCCCGACTGTCGGCCCGAGTTCATCGAGGCGTTCGAGCGCATGGCCAACCTCGGCACGAGGATGGGCGTCGAGTCGCACGACGTGCGCGTCCACACGCCGCTGGCCCGCCTGTCGAAGGCCGACATCGTGCGCCGCGGCGTCGAGCTCGGCGTCGACTTCGGCCTCACGCTGACCTGCTACGACCCCGTCGCCGCGGGCGTTGGCGAGGTCCGGCCCTGCGGCCACTGCGACGCCTGCCTCCTGCGCGCGCAGGGGTTCCGCGAGGCGGGCATCGTCGATCCGGCAATCGGCCGCTGACGTCGCAACCCCGCCGCGCTCCGGCGATACTCCACGCTTCGCACATCGAAGGGACCAGCCGTGCTTACCGCGCTCCTCCTGTCGCTCGTCGTCGCATTCGAAGACGTCAAGACCGTCGCTCCGACGCCGGCTGCGCGATCGATCACGTCGACCGACTCGTCGCAGGGCTACTACCGCATGCCGTCGATACGCGGCGACACCGTCGTGTTCGTCGCCGAGGGCGACCTCTGGCGCGTCGACGCGAAGGGCGGTCGCGCGACGCGGCTGACGTCGCATCCCGGCGAGGAGCGCCTGCCCGCGATCTCGCCCGACGGCTCCACGCTTGCGTTCGTCGCGACGTACGAGGGACCGCGCGAGGTCTACACGATGCCGATGGGCGGCGGGCTCCCCACGCGGCGCACGTACGACGGCATGCCGATCGCGTTCGTCGGCTGGGAGAAGGACGGCACGCTGCTGTACGCCAGCGATGCCGAGACCGCGCGGCGCTCGGCGCGGCTCTTCAAGCACGACCTGAAGACCGACACGCGCACGCTCGTGCCGCTCGCGCAGTGCGCCGACGGCGCGTTCGTCGATCCGAGCACGCTCGTCTTCACGCGACTCGAGTTCCAAGGCAGCCACACCGATCGCTATCAGGGCGGCACCGCGCAGCAGCTGTGGCGCTTCGCGGTGCCCAAGGCCGGTGAGCGCGGCGACGAGGCGGTTCCGCTGACCCGCGACTACGCGGGAACGAGCAAGGCGCCGATGGTCGATCTCGCGGGCGGCGACGGCCGCGTCTACTTCGTCACTGACCGCAGCGGGCGCATGAACGTCTGGTCGATGCGCCCCGACGGCACCGATCTCACGCAGCACACGAGGCAAACGGAGTTCGACATCGGCGCGGCGAGCGTGGATCACGGCAAGATCGTCTATCAGCTCGGTCCGGACCTGTGGGTGCACGACATCGCCCGCGGCGAGTCGACGCGCATCCCGATCACGCTCGACTCCGACTTCGATCAGATGCGCGAGCAGTGGATCACCGGCGCCGCGAAGGACGCGTCGTCGGTGTCGCTTTCGCCGAAGGGCGATCGCATCGCGGTGACCACGCGCGGCCGCGTGTTCGTCGTGCCGGTGAAGCAGGGGCGCACCGTCGACGTCGATCGTCGTCCCGGCATTCGCTACCGCGCGGCCCGGTTCCTGAACGACGACACGCTCGTCGCGATCTCCGACGAGTACGGCGAGCTTGAAATCGTCACGATGCCCGCGAACGGTCTCGGCGCGCCGACGCGTCTCACCACCGACGGCGCGACGGTGCGCTGGCAGGCGGTCGCGTCGCCGGACGGAACGAAGATCGCGCACACCGACAAGCGGTTGCGATTGTGGGTGTTCGACGTCGCGAAGGGAACGAACACGCTCGTCGAGGAGAACTCGATCGACGACATCGACGACCTCTCGTGGTCGCCCGATTCGCGGTGGCTCGCGTACGTGGCACAAGCCCCGAACACGTACAAGCAAGTGAAGCTGTGGCCGGCCGATGGCGGCCAGACCCTCGTCGCGACGAGCGATCGGTACTACAGCTACCGCCCGCAATGGAGTCCCGACGGCCAGTGGCTTTGGTTCATCTCCGATCGCACGCTGCAGTCGGTGGTGAATAGCCCATGGGGACCGCGGCAGCCCGAGCCGTACTTCGACAAGACGAGCAAGGTCTACGCGCTGGCACTCAAGGCGGGGACGCGTTGGCCGTTCCAACCCGACGACGAACTCTCGGCGAAGAAGAAGGCCAACGAGAAGTCGCCGGAGAAGAGCCCCGAGACGAATCCGGAGAAGACGCCGAAGGACGCGCCCACGCCGGACCGCGCGAAGGACGACGCGAAGCCGGCCACCGACAAGCCCACCGAGAAGCCCGATTCGGCCGAGAAGCCGGTGAAGGTCGAGATCGACGCCGACGGACTCGCGTCGCGCCTCTTCGAGGTGCCGATGCCGGTCGCGCAGCTGACCGGTTCGCCGCTCCTCGTGACGAAGAACGCGATCTTCTGGATCAGCCAGGACCGCGAGGACGACGACTCGAAGCCGCCGAGCGGAGGCGTGCTGACGGCGCTGGCGATCTCGAACGAGAAGCCCGAACCCAAGACGGTGATGAGCGGCGTGCGCTCGGCGCAGCTCTCGGAAGACGGCAAGAAGATCCTGGTGCGGAAGGGCGAGACGTGGTCGGTCATCGACGCACGCCCGGAGCCCGCCAACGCCGAGAAGAGCGCCATCGATCTCGGCGGCATCGCACTCTCGGTCACGCCGCGCGACGAGTGGCGCGAGATGGCGATCGACGCGTGGCGGCTGCTGCGCGACTACTTCTACGACCGCAACATGCACGGCGTCGATTGGCGCGCGGTGCTCGACAAGTACCTTCCGTGGGTCGATCGCGTGCGGAGTCGCGAGGAACTGTCGGACGTCCTGCAGGAGATGACCGGCGAACTGTCGGCGCTCCACCACTTCGTGCAGGGCGGCGTTCGGCGCGGCAACGACCGGATCGATCCGGCCTCGCTCGGCGCGGAACTCGCGCGCGACGACGCCGCCGGCGGTTGGCGCGTGGCGTCGATCCCCATGTTCGATCCTGACGAACCGACGGCGCGTCCGCCGCTCGCGATGCCGAGCGTGGACGTGCAGGTCGGCGACGTGATCGTGGCCATCGATGGCGTGCCGACGTTGTCGGTGCCGAACCCGTCGATGCTGCTGCGAGCGAAGGCCGGGCGACAGACGCTGCTGAAGGTCGCGCCGAAGTCAGGCGGCGATGCTCGCGAGGTCATCGTCACGCCGGTCGACATCGCGGCGTACAACGAGCTGCGCTACCGCGGCTGGGAACTCGAACGGCGCAGGCTCGTCGAGGACCTCGGCGCCGGCGATCTCGGCTACGTGCATCTCCGCGCGATGGGCGGCGGCGATTACTCGGCGTTCGCCCGCGACTACTACCCGATCTTCACGCGCAAGGGATTGATCATCGACGCTCGCGGCAACCGCGGCGGCAACATCGACAGTTGGATCCTGAGCCGCCTGATGCGCAGGGCGTGGATGTACTGGAGCCAGCCCGCCGGGCGGGCGCCGGCCTGGAACATGCAGTGGGCGTTCCGCGGTCCGATGGTGATCCTTTGCGACGAGGACACCGCGTCCGACGGCGAGGCGCTGTCTGAAGGCTTCCGTCGGCTCGGGCTCGGCAAGGTGATCGGGACGCGCACCTGGGGCGGCGAGATCTGGCTCAGCTCGAGCAACCGGCTCGTCGACGGCGGCATCGCGACCGCGGGCGAGAACGGCGTGTTCGACGCGAACGGCGTCTGGCTCATCGAAGGTCACGGCGTCGAACCCGACATCGTGGTCGACAATCTTCCGCACGCGACCTTCCTGGGCGACGACGCCCAACTCAAGGCCGCGATCCAGGAGTTGCAGCAGGAGATCAAGCGACGTCCGGTCGACGTGCCGCCGGTGCCGCCGGCGCCGAACAAGAGCGCGAAGAAGTGACTCGATGCGGCACGAAGCGCCGCAAGGAGCAATGCCGTGGCGAAGACCGATCCGAGAGTCGATGCGTACATCGAGAAGGCGCAGCCCTTCGCCAAGCCGATCCTGCGCCGACTTCGCGCGGTGGTCCACAAGGCCTGTCCCGACTGCGCCGAGACGATGAAGTGGAGCTTTCCGCACTTCGACTACCGCGGGACGCTTTGCTCGATGGCCGCGTTCAAGGCGCACTGCGCGTTCGGCTTCTGGAAGGCGAAGCTCCTCGATGACGCCGAAACGGTGCTCGAGAAGGCGGCTCGCACCGCGATGGGGCACCTTGGGCGCATCACGTCCGTCGATGACCTGCCGGCGGATCGGGCGCTGGCGGGACTCGTCAAGCAGGCGATGAAGCTCAACGAGGACGGGGTCGCCGCGCCGCGCGCGACGAAGAAGAAGCCGCCGCTGCGCGTGCCGCCGTTCCTCGCCGCGGCGATTCGCGCGAACGAGAAGGCGCTCGCGACGTGGGAGGCGTTTCCGCCGTCCCACCGCCGCGAGTACGTCGAATGGGTGACCGAGGCGAAGACCGACGCGACCCGCGCGAAGCGGCTGAAGGCGACGGTCGAGCAGCTCGCCGAAGGCAAGCCGCGGAACTGGAAGTACGCGCGGAGGTAGCGGCGAGCGCCGTGCCGCGCGTCCAAGCTATCCGCCGCGATCGGCGCGGGCTCAAGCCTCCTTCGCGATGAGCTTGTTCATGTACGCCTGAAGAATCGCCGGCGGCGGCACCGGCGCGAGCTTCGTCTGGAGCAAGCTGCTGCCCTCGGCCTTGTAGTCGTACTTCTGCGAGTACGACGCGTTGAAGCTCGACGCGAACACCCGCAGGTCGAGCTCCGTGTTCGCGGAGAGATCGGTCTCGGAGCTGATGCCGTAGTTCAGCGTGATCTTGACCTCGATCGTCGTGGCCTGGAACTGATAGAACGTCGGGAAGAAGCCGAGCGAGAGCGCGCTGAACGACTCCTCGCCGGTGCCCTCGAGCTTCGGCAGCGAGATCGCGGTCGATTGGAGCTTCTTGAGCGACTTGATGCTCTGACGGTCGAGCTCGCCCTGGGCCTCGGCGATGGCGAGTCCCATCGACGCGACCATCAAGGGGAAGGGAACGGAGAGCAGTTCGGTGCCGATCAATCCGGGCAGGGGCATGATGGTTTCTCCTTCAATCGACTTGCAGGAAGCACGAGACGGAAACTACTCCGCGTCGACGACGCGAAGGTTCACCGACGGACGAATGCTGAAGCGGATCGTGCTGGCGTTCTCTGGCGTCAGGTCGGCGCCTTGCGGAGGCACGACGGAGACGCCTGACTCGAGGTTGATGCCGCCCTTGAGTTCGACTTCGAGGCGCTCCACGACGAACTGGCCGGCGAACGGCTGTTCGCTCGACGGCGACGCCGCGTTGACGGACGAGAGCTGAGTTCCGAGCGCCGATAGCACGTCTTGGATGGCCATCTGCGGCCGCCCCTTGCCGTCGAGCTTCGCGCGAGCGTCGTCCAGCTCGCCGCGTAGCTTCGCAATGTGATCGCCCGCGAGCTCGATCTGCGCGTTGAGCGTCTTGACCCGCGATTCGTTCGCGATTCGCTCCTGGTCCGCGGCTTGCCGCGCCTGCGTGAGCTCAAGCGCCGCGTCGTCCAACTGCTGCGCCTGCTTCTTGACCAGCGCGTCGCGGTTCGCGGTTTCCGTCTCCGCGGCCAAGCGGGCGAGCGTCGCGGCCTTCAGTTCCTTCTCGAGGCGCTCCGACTTCTCGTCGGCGAGGCGCCGAGCCTCGTCTTTCTCCTTCACGTCCTGGCGAAACGACTTGCTCAGCTGGGCCGCGGCCGTGAGCGCCTTCTCGATCGCATCGAGGCTCGCGCCTTGCGCGCCGAACGCGCTCTGGCGGAGCTTCTTCAGCGGCGCGTCGACCTCGCCGAGCGAACGGTCGAGGTCGTCGAGGCGAGCGAGGTCGAGTGGCGTGAACGGCATGCGATGATCGACGCGGTGGCGATTACGGCGACGGCGCGGGGCGAGCGGCGACGCTCACCGGCGGCGGAATGGGCACGACGCGAAAGCGCAGCACGCTCGAGCCGTCGGCCTTGTACTGAAACGCGTTCTGGTACTTCGCGTTGAACGGCGTCGCGAGGAGGCGCGGTCGCTTGCCAGGGTGCGTCGCTTGCGCCGGCGGCGAGTCTTCGACATGCACCGCGAGCTTCAACTCGACGGACACCTCGGGCATGTGGTACCAGGTGACCTGATATCCGGCGGCGGCGAGCGTCGGGTGGTCTGCGGCGAGCGCGGCTTGCGACGCCAAGGCCGCGGAATCGAGCGCCAGTTGCGCCGCACCCACGGCCGAGCAGACTTGTCGAATGAGCCCATCCATCGGCGCAACGAGGATGTCGTTCACCGCGCTCCCGTCGGGCATGCTTGGTCCCCTCCGCGGCGCGATCGGGCGCACGCTCGGTGTCGAGTGTGAGCGCCGGCGACCTTGAGTCAAGGAGACAATCGAGAACCCGCAATCGTGCGGGCAAAAGCTGCGCGAGGCGGCGTCGCGCAATCTTGGCGGTCGCGGCTAACACCTCGCTCTTGAGTCACGTCGTGGACCGCGAGCAGCCTGCTAGGCCTTGGCCTTCTTCTTCGCCTTGCCCGTCGACTTCGCGTCGAGCAGGAACTCGAGATCCTGCTTGGTCATCGACGCGAGCGGACCGGCGTCGTCGCTCGAGATGATGGCGTCGGCGAGGTCACGCTTCTTCTTCTGCAGCTCGAGCACGCGCTCTTCGACGGTGCCCGCGCTGACGAGGCGCATCGCGTGCACCGTGCGCGTCTGGCCGATGCGGTGCGCGCGGTCGATCGCCTGGGCTTCGACGGCGGGGTTCCACCACGGATCGAGCAGCACCACGCGCTCGGCAGCCTGGAGGTTCAGGCCAACGCCGCCGGCCTTCAGGCTCAGGAGGAAGACCGAGCATCCTTCGTCGGTGTTGAAGCGCTTCACGTGATCGGCGCGGTCGCGGGTTGCGCCGTCGAGGTACTCGTAGACGATGCCGCGCTCGTCGAGTTCGGCGCGGACGAGCGCGAGGAAGCTCGTGAATTGCGAGAAGACCAGCGTCTTGCGACCTTCCTCCGCCGATTCCTCGAGCATCGGCATGAGCGCTTCGAGCTTGCCGCTGCCGACGTCCTTGCGGCGCTTGTCGGCGAGCACCGGGTGGCACGCGATCTGCCGAAGCCGCAACAGTCCTTCCAGCACTTCCATCTTCGACCGATTCAATCCGACCGTGTCGATCTTCCCGAGCAGGTCCGAGCGCACGCGGTCGAGCAGCGACTGGTAGTGCTCCGCCTGCTCGTCGGTCATGTCGCAGAAGATCGTCTGCTCGATGCGGTCGGGGAGGTCCTTCGCGACGTCGCGCTTCGTGCGCCGCAGGAGGAACGGGCGCACGGCGCGACGCACGACCTCGAGATCCTCGGCGTCGCCCTCGCCCACGAGTCGCTCGAGGCGGTTCGCCATGCCCGGATTGAGGAAGTCCATCAGGCTCCACAGCTCGCCGAGGTGGTTCTCGATGGGCGTGCCGGTCATCGCGAGGCGATGCTCGGCCTGCAGGCTCTTCGCGGCCTTCGACGAACGCGCCGTCGGGTTCTTGATCGCCTGCGCCTCGTCAAGGATCACGTACTCGAATCGCCGCTTCGAAAGGCGGTCGATGTCGCGCAGCAGCGTGCCGTACGTGACGAGCGCGACGTCGCACTTCGCGAACGTCGAGTCGGTCAGCGTGCGCGTCGCGTGCGACAGGTCGGCGACGCGGAGCTTCGGCGCGAAGCGACCGGCTTCGTCGAGCCAATTGCGCACGATCGAGCGCGGCACGACGATCAGCGACGGCCGAAGCGCGGCCTTCACCGGCTTCTTCGTCGCCGCCTTCTTCTTTCCCTTCGTCGCAACCGGCTTGGGCTTGGGCGCGGAATAGACGGCGGCGAGCATCGCGAGGATCTGCACCGTCTTGCCCAGGCCCATCTCGTCGGCGAGGCACCCGCCGAATTGGATCTGCCGCAGCGCCTGGAACCAGCCGAGACCTTCGCGCTGGTAGTCGCGCAACGTCCCCTTGAACGACTTCGGCGCGTCGATCGCGTGCGGCGCCTCGAACGCCTGAAGGCGATCGCGAAGCAGGCGGAACGCGGCGTCGTCCTTGCGGTGCTCGGCGTGTTCGAGGATCGAGTCGAGCAGCAATACGTCGCTGCGATCGAACTTCAGCTCGTCGTCGTCGCGGCGCTCGAGGAGCTTCGCCAGGCGCTTCAGCACTGCCCGAAGCTTCGCGGGCACGAGCACCGACGTGCCGTCGGAGAGCGGCAGAATCTCGATCGCATCGGGAGACTGCTTCGCCGCGGCCACGAGCGCCGCGAGCGGAATCGGACCTTCGGGCGTCTCGAGCGAACCGTTGAGTTGAAACCAGTCGGTCCCGCTCGTCACCGACAACGACCACTCGCCGCCGGGTCGCGCGGGTTGCTTCGCCATCTCGACGATCAGTCCGGCGGTGCCGGCTGCGGCGACGAGCTGCGGCAGGTTCTCGCGCGGGATGCGCCACTGCCGCTCGCCCATGCCGCGGGCCTTGCGGATCACCCGCTGCGCCTCGGCCTCGATCGCGTATTCGGTGCGCACGTCGGGCCGCGGCACGATCGGCTGCGGCGACTTCGGGTCCTCGATCAGGCAATGGTCGCGCGGATCGCGGTCGACGACGACGTCGGGACGAGTCGGGTCGCGGTAGCGCGCGAGCGCCGACACGTCGACGGTCGAGCGGCGCACGCTCGAGTCGAGACGAAGGACCCCGATCGGCGTAGCCTCGAAGTACTCGATGCCGAGGCGCCGGTCGAGCTGCAGGACGTCGGACATCCGCTCGCCGCGAAGGAGGTCCTCGGGGGTCTCGTTGCGGAGGCCGCGCACGAGCTCGGGCAATTCCTCGCTCGAGTAGATCCGCTGGCCGTGCATCACGAGACGATTGCGGCGCGAACCGAACCGCATGCCGCTCGCCCAGCGATCGGCGGTCTGCGAGGTGCCGGACCACGGCGCCGCGACGATGAGGTCGTCGAGCCAGAAGAGTCCGCTGATGACCGCCGTCGCGCGTCGCAGGCAATCGATCGGAGCGCGATCGGGTGCGACGAGCCGGGCCCACTCGCGGGCGCCGCCGGTCTCGGTCAGCTCGATGTGGATCTCCGCATTGCGCGGAATGTCGGCGTCCCACTTCACCGCAGCGCCGAGCGAGAGGTGGCCGAGTCGCGCGTGCAGACGCCCGGCGCGGGCCGCGGCCGCGATCACCTCGATGCGCGCGGACTGGTCCGGCGGTCCGCCGGACATCGCGCGTCGGTCGCCCGCGGCGACGCGCTCGACGATCTGCGCGTCGACCGGATCGAGTTCCATCGCCTGCACCGACTGGAACGGCTCGCGGGCCAACTGCACGATGCCGCTCGAGCCGACGTAGCGGCGGAAGAACTCGAAGGCCGTCGACGGCGGACCGGGAATCTCGGGGATGTACGCGTAGACCAGCGGCGCCGGCGCGCCCGTCGTCGCGGGCGCGAGCGTCGATCGCCATGCGTCGCCGGCGACGAAGAGGAGCACCGGTTTCGGCGGCCCGCGGTCGGGCCGCGCGTCGCGATCGCGCCGCTCCGACCCGTCGTGACGCGGTCGGTCGTGTCCGCGCCCGTGCCCGCGCTCGTGATCGCGGTGCTCGCCGCGCTCGCGGGCGCGATCGGCGCGGATGCCGACGATCTTGGTCGGCAGCGTCCAGCTCTTGCGGCGCATGCTCTCGAGCAGGAACGCGACGACGTGCTTGCACGGAACGCGGCGGTCGACGAAGTATGGGCACGTGCAGCGACAGCTCAGGCGCCCGTCGTCGAGGGCGTCGACGCCGACGTCGTAGCGCTCGCCGCCTTCGACCATGCCGGTGATTCGGGTCCCGTGGGCTCGGAACTGCTGATTGAAGTAGCGCGACGGTTGGCGGATCTCGATGACCCGCTCGACATCGGAGCGCATGGCAATCCAAACGCCTCGTTGGAGGACGTCAGGCCTGACATGTGGCGCGATGACCCCGATTCCGGGGAATGAAACAGCGCTGCCGATCTCGGGCGGCATATGCCACGATCCTACCGTGAGAACCCGCCGCGGAACTGCCGCGATTCGCTCCTCACGGAACTTTCTTCGCGCCGGCGGCTGACGCGTCGTTCGCCGACTCGCCTCCGAGCGCCGCCTCGGTCGCGAGGCGCACGAATCCGGCGTCGATGAACTGCCCGCCCGCGGTTTGCGTGCACTTCACCGCAAGAACGTGTTCTCCGGGAGTCAAGATCCCGAGCGCTGCCGCATCGAGCGCGACGCGCGCGTAGCCCGACGTGTAGCCTTCGAGCGTCGCGATCTTCACGCCGTCGACCCAGACTTCCGCGTCCTCGTCGTGATGGATGAAGAGATGCGTCGGCACGGCGTCCGGCTGCAGCACGAAGTGCCGGCGGATCGCGATCGAGCTGCTGTTCCACCCGGTACCGACGACGGCGCCGGGCGTGTGGTCGGTGCCGAAGCCGCCCGGACCCTGGCGCCACGACGAGTCGTCGAAGTCGCGTGCCGACCAGCCCTCGGGCGGCGCGCCGTCGAAGAAGCGCCAGATCGGGCGCTTCGACGCATCCTGTTCGTCGAGCGCGCACGGCACGACCGTCACCTGCGCGCCGCTCTTCGCCAGCGCGTTGGCGCGGGCGATCGCGGCGCGGTTGATGGCGGCCATGTTCGCCGAGTTCACCTTGATGACGTCGCGGTCGTACGTAAGCAATCCATTGACTTCCGTCTCGACGTCGGTCGTCTGCGTGTAGATCGCGCCGGAGATGCCGTCGATCGAGAGCTCCGCGAGTTCGCCCAGCAACTTGGCATACGCCGCCTCGAGATCGATCGCGTTCTTGAATCGACGATAGCCCCAGCCGTCCTCGCGCCAGAGATGCCCGGGAATCGGCAGTCCGAGGCCGCCGAACTCGCCGATCACGTTGGCCCGCGCGCCGTCGCCCGGCGGAGCCGCTCCCGCGAGCGTGGCCGCGTAGTCGTGCAGATCGAAGACGTCGCCGCAGCCGCGATCGGTCCAGCCGCTCGCCGCGTCGACGAGCCGCGTCGGATCAAGCGACTTCACGAGCTTCACGATGCGCGTCGTGTCGAACTGTCCCCAGCCTTCGTTGAACGGCACCCACATGACGATGCACGGATGGAACGACAGCCGCGCGATCATGCCGCGCAGTTCCGCCTCGTAGGTCGCCGCCGACTTCTCGCCGCGCTGCGCGTCGCGATCGTTCGGCCCGATGTACGGACCGCTCGAAGGCATGTCCTGCCACACGAGGATGCCGAGCCGATCGCACGCGGCGTACCACGTGTCGGGCTCCATCTTCACGTGCTTGCGAATCGTGTTGAAGCCGAGCGCCTTCGTCACCTCGAGGTCGTAGACCATCGCGTCGAGCGTCGGCGCGGTGTAGAGCCCGTCGGGCCACCAGCCTTGGTCCAGCGTGCCGAGCATGAAGTACGGCTGTCCGTTCAGCATGATGCGCGGCCGGCCCGCCGCGTCGCGTCGCACTTCGATCGTGCGGAACGCGACGTAGCTCTGCGCGACGTCGGCGCCGTAGCGCAGATCGACGCGATAGAGCCGCGGCGACTCTGGCGACCACGCCTGTACGTTGGGCACGGTGATCGTTGTCGTCGCGTTGACCGGCACGAACTGCTGAACCACCGCGGGGCCGTCGGGATTTTCGGGCCACCGCAGCGACACCTCGATCGCGGCGCCGTCGGCGACCGGACCGCGCGCCGTCGGCGTGATCGCAAGCGTGCCCTTCGCGAGATCGGGCACGAACTGCACTCGATCGATCGAACGCTCCGGCACCCACTCGAGCCAGACGGTCTGCCAGATGCCGGTGACCGACGTGTACCAGATGCCTTCGGGCTTCCGCACTTGCTTGCCGCGCGGCGGTTCGTACCCGCCGCTCGTCTCGCCTGGCTCGTCGCACGGGTCCCACACCTCGACGATGATCTCGTTGTCGCCGGCCCGCACGCGGTCGGTCACGTCGAACGTGAACGGCTCGTACCCGCCGGTGTGGTCACCGACCGCGGCTCCGTTGACGAACACCTTGGTACCCCAGTCGACGGCGCCGAAGTGCAGCAGGACGCGCTTGCCCTCGGGAGTCGACGGCAACGTGACGGAACGCCTGTAGAAGAGCCGCGAGTCCTTGGTGATCTCGCGCTGCACGCCGGAGAGTTGGCTCTCGAGCGGGAACGGAACGACGATTTGCCCGTCGCTCCGCGCCGGGAAGTCGAGGCCCGCATCCATCGGCCTGATGGCGTACTCCCACGAGCCGTTGAGGTTCATCCAGCGATCGCGCACCAGTTGCGGTCGTGGATACTCCGCGTGCGGGTGATCGCGATCGACGAACGTGCTCCAGCGAGTCCTGAGCGACGAGGGAGCAGGGGACTGGTCCGCCGAGATGAACGCGGCCATCAAAAGCGTGGCGAGCATGCGCGCACGGTAGCAATTGCCGCGGCATGCGCGATGTCGCGTGCCGACGCAGGCGCCGGTTAGACGTCGAGGTTCCTTACCTCGATCGCGTGCTTCTCGATGTACGAGCGTCGCTGCTCCACGTTCTCGCCCATGAGGATCGTGAAGAGCGCGTCGGCTTCGCCCGCCGAATCCCACGAGACGCGCAGCAGCGTGCGATGCAGCGGGTTCATCGTGGTTTCCCAGAGCTGCTCGGGATCCATCTCGCCGAGGCCCTTGAATCGCTTGACCTCGATCCCGCGCCGACCGACCTCGTGCAGCGCGCGGAGGATCGAAGGAATGTTGGCGGCTTCGACGAGCTCGGTCTTCGGGCCGTCGTCCGCCTTTGCGGCGGACTCGCCCGCGGACTCGTCGTCGGACTCCGCGTCGTCGGTCGTCTTCGGCCTCGCGCGGGCCGCGCCCTCGACGACCCAGCCGTAGCGCGTCGGCAAGCGCTCGCCGGTGACCGACTCCTCCTGTACCAGCGACCAATCCTCGACCGACAGTCCGCACGCGGCGATCTCGCGGAAGATGCGCTCGAGTTCGCGGTTCTCGTGCAGCTCGCGGAGCGCGGCCAGGCGAACGCGGCCGGTGCCGCCCGCGTCGTCGGCGAGATCGTCCAGCGTGAGCTTCAGGTCGCGCACCCTGGCCCGCGCTTCCTGCTCGGACCAGAACAGCTCGTCGCCTTCCTGCCACGAGAGGTGCCACGACGGCAATCGCTCCTGTCCGAGCGGATCGTTGCGGCGGCTCTCGATGAGTCGCGAGAAGACGATGCCGCGCCGTTGCGACACGCCGACGAGTTCCTCGAGGCGGTTGAGCGTCTGGACGAGCCGGCGGAGCTCCGCGCCTTCGATGATCCGCGTCGGCGCGCCGTCGTCGTCGCGCACGGCGAGCTTCGCGTGCTTGAGCGCCATGTCGACGAGCGAGTCGTTGAACACCTGATCGTTCAGGACGTATTGCGACGTCTTCGCGCGGCCGTGTCCGCGGGTGATCTGGTAGAGCGGCGGCTGCGCGATGAAGATCTTGCCGCGACGCACCAGTTCGGGCATCTGCCGGAAGAAGAACGTGAGCAGCAGCGTGCGGATGTGGCTGCCGTCGACGTCGGCGTCGGTCATGATGACGATGCGGCCGTAGCGCAGCTTCGAAAGATCGAACTCCTCCCCGATGCCGCACTGCAGCGCCTGGATCAGCGTGCGGATTTCCTCGAAGCCGAGCACCTTGTCGAGGCGGGCCTTCTCGACGTTGAGCAGCTTGCCGCGCAGCGGGAGGATCGCCTGGTGGACGTGGTCGCGACCGCCCTTCGCGGAGCCGCCTGCGGAGTCGCCCTCGACGATGAAGATCTCGGTCTTCTCGACGTCGTCCGACGAGCAGTCGGCAAGCTTGTGCGGCATTCCGCCGGAGTCGAGCGAGCCCTTGCGCTTGATCAGCTCGCGGGCCTTGCGGGCCGCCTCGCGGGCCTCGGCGGCGAGCACGGCCCGCTCGCAGATGCGCTTCGCGTCTTTCGGATGCTCCTCGAGCCACGCGCCGAGCCGCTCGTTCACCACCTGCGAGACGATGCCCTCGACTTCGGCGTTGAGAAGCTTCTCCTTCGTCTGGTTGTTGAACTGCGGGTTCGGCAGCTTCACCGAGATGATCGCGGTGAGACCCTCGCGCAGATCGTCGCCGGACGGCGTGAGATCCTTGAGCAGGCTGTTCTGCTTCGCGTAGTTGTTGATGGTGCGGGTGAGCGCGGTCTTGAACCCCTGCAGGTGCGTGCCGCCGTCGGGGTTGAAGATGTTGTTGCCGAACGGCAGCACGTTCTCGCTGGTCGCGTCGGTGTACTGCATCGCGACCTCGCATCGGATCGAGGTCTCGGCGTCCTCGGCCACGAACGCGATCACCGGACTCTCGACCGACTTCGTCGAGTTGAGGTGCGCGACGTACGCCGCGAGGCCGTTCTTGTCATGGAACGTGGTACTGCGGCGATTTCCGCTCGCGTCGACGCGCTCGTCGACGAGCCGAATGGTCACACCCGAGTTGAGGAACGCAAGCTCGCGAAGTCGGTGTTCCAACGACTCCCAGCGGAACACGGTGTCGGGAAAGATCTCGCGGTCAGGTAGGAACGAAATGCGCGTGCCGGTCTTGCGCTCGCCGAGGCCGTTGCCCTCGGAAAGTTCGCTCGCCACATGCAGCGGCTCGGTCACCTTTCCCCGCGCGAACGTAATCAGGTAATCCTTGGCGTCGCGCCAGACCTCGACCTCGGTCCATTCGCTCAGCGCATTCACGCACTTCACGCCGACGCCATGCAAGCCGCCCGAAACCTTGTACGCGTTGTCGCCGAACTTTCCGCCGGCGTGCACCTCGGTGAGGATGACCTCGACCGCAGGGCGCCCGTTGATGGCGGGGTTCGGGTGCTTCATGGGATCGACCGGCATGCCGCGGCCGTCGTCGATCACCGTGCACGATCCGTCGACGCCGATGCGCACGGTCACCGTGCTCGCGTGCCCGGCCATCACCTCGTCGATCGAGTTGTCGACGCACTCGTACACCAAGTGATGCAACGCGTTGAGCCCGGTGCCGCCGACGTACATGCCCGGACGCTTGCGGATCGCCTCGAGCCCCTCGAGCACTTGGATCGACTCGGAGGTGTACTCCTCCGGTGTGGCTGGCGGCGTGGACGCGGGCGACCCGGCTCCCGAAGCGGGAACCTCGGGTGTCTCAGGGCTGTTCGTCATGTGGAGGGAGGCCTTCGCGGACGGCACGATGCAGGGCTCAGAGGAGAGTCGTCGAGAGTGTGGCCGATTGTATCAATCGGGCTCAGTTCTCGCCCGCAACCGCGTGCCGTAAGTGTATGTTTCGCAGAATCTTGCGGGCCGACTCCGGAACGTCCGTCCGGAGCTCGCGCGGCCCGTCGATGGAGACGTCGCAAGAGAGCCTGCGCCCGGTCTGTTGAAAGCGTCGATCTATACTCGCCCCTTCGTCGTCGGAAGCCTGACGTGCGCGCGACTCCTTCGCACATCAGGCGTGCTCGCGAAGGCGCATCCAGAGGTGTCGCATGAGCGAGCCCGCGTCGATTCCCTCAGCCATTCCCTCGTTCACACCGTGCTCGAACGAGTCCGCGTCGTGCGACGCGCTCTCGAGCGGCGCGATGCACCGGCGCGCGTTCCTCGCGCTCGCGGGTTTGTCGGTGCTCGGCGGCTGTGCGACGACGCAGCATGAGACGGCGCTGCCGCACGCGGAGTGGGAGAGGGCGCAGACGACGCGAATCGCGCCTCCGCCGCCGCATTCGGCGCCTGCATCGGCGCCCGTGGCGCGTCCGACGCCGGCGCTCGAAGGCGGCACCTTCCCCGGCGTGTTGCCTCGCTCGGAGTGGGCGAAGGGACAACCGGAATACGGCCTGATGAACCCGATGTTGCCGGTGCGCTACGTGACCGTGCATCACGACGGGCTCGATCGACTCTGCACCGGTACCGCGCATCAGGAGATGGCCGAGCGCATCGAGCTCTACCGAGTCGGGCACCGCGCGAAGGGCTGGGGCGACATCGGCTACCACTTCGTGATCGACCGGACGGGCGTGGTGTGGGAAGGCCGCAGCCTGAAGTGGCAGGGGGCCCACGTCAAGGATCGCAACGAGGGCAACGTCGGCATCCTCGTGATGGGCAACTTCGAGATCCAGCAGCCGACGGCGGCGCAACTCAGTTCGCTGCACAACCACCTCTGCGCGGTTTGCACGTACTTCAGCGTGCCGTGGACCCGCGTGTTCAGCCATCGCGAGTGGCCCGGGGCGCAGACGCTGTGTCCGGGGAAGAACCTGCAGGTGCGGTTTGTGGCGATCCGTCAGTCCGAAGGCGGACTCGCGTGATGGAGCCGCGGGCGACCGGAGTGCAACGCTCGCGCAATCCTTACAGCGGAAGCGCGTGACGATCCGATCAACTGGGGTCCGTGGGAATTCTGCCGCGCGGACCCAACACCCGAGTCATCGATGGCTGACTGCGCCGACGGATCGTCAGGAGAACTCAACTCGAGCGCGCCCGCGCCGATCTCCAACGATCGCCGTGCGGAGTTGTCGCGCGCGGGAGGCGAGTCAATGTTCGGGATCGACCCGCGCTTGGCCCGCCGATCGTTTCTGCTCCTCGGCGCGGCGCTCCTCGCGGGATGCGCGACGCCAGGTCAGGTGACCGAACTGCCCGACGCCGAGTTCCCCGGCGGGCGCTACGACGACATCCCGGCCCCGCGCACCATCACCCGTCAGCCGCCGCCGTCCGGACCCGCGCAGCCGAAGCCGGTCGTCGCGTCGAAGGACGTGCTGCCCGGCGGCGTCATTCCGCGGTCGCGCTGGGCGAAGTCCGGGCCGGATCTGAACGACATCAATCCGATGCTTCCGGTGACGAGCATCACCATCCATCACGAGGGCTGGGATCCGTTCACCACGAACGATTTCGACGAGACCGCGTCGCGCATCGAGCACGTGCGGATCGCGCACCGCAACGCCAAGGGCGGTGGATACGCGGACATCGGCTACCACTTCGTCGTCGACCGCGAAGGGCGAATCTGGGAAGGCCGTAGTCTGAAGTATCAGGGCGCCCACGTGAAGAACCACAACGAGGGCAACGTCGGGATCATGTGTCTGGGCAATTTCGAGGAACAGACACCGAGCGCGAAGCAACTCGCCGGACTCTCGAAGCAAGTCAAGACGATGATGGCACGGTATAAAGTGCCTGTTCGTCGCGTGTACACGCATCAGGAATGGGCTGGAGCGCAGACGTTATGCCCCGGCCGTTCGTTGCAGGCTTGGGTCGTGCGGACTCGTCCGACCGCCTTCGCCTGATCTTTTCAGGAATTTCGGCTGGGCCACGAGCCGCAGCCACACCGCCCGCGTTCAGCACAACCGAGAGGAGATCAAGAACCGCTGCTGCGGCGCGCCCGCTCATCGTCGTCGTCGAGCTTCTTCAGGAACTTGGGATCCGCGGCCTCTTGCCGCTGAACGAGCTTCCAGACGACGACGCCGATCGCAGCCATCGCGACGCAGGTCAACAGCCACGTGAAAACGTCACCGAAGGTGACGGCGAGGGACAGCGCTGATGTTCGCGCGAACTCGTGAAGACCGGCTGGCATGACGACAGCGTACGAGCCACAGACGGATGCCGAGCGTTGTGAGGACGCTCGACTCCACCGTGGGCCCGAAAGGGCTCTGAGAGGACCGAAGCCAGCGCGTCCGTGCGCACTGGAGAAAGACCCTCACGAGGCGATCGGATCGGGGCAGGAGGGGAGCGCCCTTCCGATCGCCGAGGAACCCGCGTCGAACATGCCATCGCGCCTGCCGCCGATCGGGTCACGCGACGTTCGAACAGTGAGGCGATGCGCTTCGGAACTCTGACGAGGGCCCGTCTTCGGACGGGCCTTCGTTTGTTTCATCGCCTCGTCGATCCGTCGAGGTAGCCGGCGCTCATCAGGCTTGCTGCGCCCGATCGAAGACGCCGCGCAGGTCGGCGTACGCGCCGCGGAACCGCGCATACGGCGCTCTGTACGCGTCGCTCGAACGCGGATGTGCGACCTCGCCGAGGTCGCCGCGCGTCGCATCGACCGCGGCATCGACGGTCGGCCACGCGCCCGCGCCGATGCCGGCGAGAAGCGCAGCGCCGAGCGCGCCGCCCTCGTCGCCGCGCGCGGCCCGCACCGGCACGCCGAAGGCGTCGGCGCAGAGCTGTCGCCAGAACGCGCTGCGGGCGCCGCCGCCGGCGAGGCGCACGTCGTTCACCTGCACGCCGAGCGATCGCGCGAGTTCGAGGTTGTCGCGCAGCCCGAACGTGATGCCCTCGAAGACCGCACGCGTGAGATGGGCGCGACCGTGCGCGGCGCTCAAGCCGAGAAACGCGCCGCGTGCGTTCGGATCAGGATACGGACAACGCTCTCCGGTCAGGTAGGGCAGGAACGTGAGCCCGTTCGCACCCGGCGCAACCGTCGCGGCCTCGTCGGCGAGTCGCTCGTAGGCGTCTGATCCAGCGGCGCGGGCGATCTCGTCGCGATACCAGCGCAAGCTGCCGCCGCACGAGAGCATCACGCCCATCACGTGCCAACGGCCGGGCACGGCGTGGCAGAAGGCATGAAGCTCGCCGCGCGGCGCGGGTCGCCATGCGTCGCACGCGGCGAAGACGACGCCCGACGTGCCGATCGTCACCGAGACCGCGCCCGCGCGCACGATGCCGGCGCCGATCGCCGATGCCGCCTGATCGCCCGCGCCGCCGACGATCGGCGTCCCCTCGACGAGTCCAAGCGCGCTGGCCGCCGCGCTCGAGAGCTTCGAGGTGACGACGGGAGATTCCGCGCACTCGGGCATGGTGGCGCGATCGATCTTCAGCGCCGAGAGCAGCTCCGACGACCATGTGCGACGACCGCAGTCGAACAGCGCGGTGCCCGACGCGTCGGACACCTCCGTCGCCCGCGCGCCGGACATGCGGAAGCGGAGCCAATCCTTCGGCAGGAGATGCGTCGCGGCGCGCCGCTCGAGTTCGGGCTCGTGCTCGCGACACCACAGGATCTTCGGCGCGGTGAAGCCGGGCAACATGCGGTTGCCGATCGCGGCGACGAGGCGATCGATGCCGATCTCGCGCTCGACGCGCTCGCACTGCGGCGCCGAGCGCTGGTCGTTCCAGAGGATGCACGGGCGAAGCACCTCGCCGCGGGCGTCGATCATCACCAGCCCGTGCATCTGCCCGGACATGCCGATCGCCGCGATGTCCGCGCCGCGCACGCCGCCGCGACCGCACGCGTCGCGCACCGCGGTCGCGGCCGAGGTCCACCACGATTCGGGATCCTGCTCCGACCAGCCGGCGCGCGGGGTGGAGACCGGATGCTCGCACGTCGCGGTGCCCGCGATGCGGCCGCGCTCGTCGACGAGAATCGCCTTCGTGCCCGACGTGCCTAGATCGATGCCCAGGAGGTGCATGTGCGCAGCGTACGTCGGGCGCGAGGCGTCGAAGTCGGACTCGCTACCTTGGACGTTCGGCGCCGATGGCGCCAGCGGATCTCGCGATGACGACCGACGCAGCCCCAGCCAACGCCGAGCGCTGCGACCTGCCCGTCGAGGGCATGTCGTGTGCGAGCTGCGCGGCGCGCATCGAGAAACGGCTGGTGCGCGAGTCGGGGATACGCAGCGCGAACGTCAACTTCGCCACGAAGATGGCGACGGTGGAGTTCGACGGCGACCGCATCTCGCCGGAGCGAATCGTCGACGTCGTGCGCGATCTTGGTTTCGACGCGACGGTGCCGGCCCGCGCGACGACGCCCGATGCGGCGCCGCCGCCGCGAGTCGACGAGGCCCGGCGCATTCTGCCGCAGTTGCTCGTGGGTGCGGCGCTGTCGCTGCCGGTCCTCGTGATCGGGATGTCGCACGGCCGGATCGAGGCGTTCGCGCACGCATGGGCGAACTGGCTGCAGCTCGCGCTCACCACGCCGGTCCTCTTCTGGTGCGGCCGTCGCTTCTTCGTCTCGGCGTGGAAGGGACTGCGCCGAGGGAACGCGAACATGGACACGCTCGTCGCGCTCGGTACCGGCGCGGCCTACGCGTACTCGGTCGTCGCGACGATCGCGCCGCACGCGCTCGCCGGAGGCGCCGCCGACCACGGCGCGGCACCGGTGTACTTCGAAGCGGCCGCCGTGGTCGTCGTGCTGGTCCTCTTCGGCAAGTACCTCGAGGCCCGCGCCACGGCCCGCACCGGCGACGCGATTCGGACGCTCATCGGACTGCAGCCGACGACCGCGACCGTGGTGCGCGCCGGGCGCGAGACGTCGGTCGACGTCGCGAGCGTCGTAGTTGGTGATCTCGTGCTCGTGCGGCCGGGCGAGCGCATCGCCGTCGACGGCCGCGTGGAGCGCGGCGAGTCCGCGGTCGACGAGTCGACGCTCACCGGCGAGAGCATGCCGGTCTCGAAGCGGCCGGGCGATCGCGTGTACGCGGCGACGATGAACACCGTCGGCTCGCTCGCGTTCGTCGCGGAGCGCGTGGGCCGCGACACCACCATGGCGCGCATCGTGCGGCTCGTGGAGGAGGCGCAGGGTTCGAAGGCGCCGATCGCGCGGCTCGTCGATCGGATCAGCGGCGTCTTCGTGCCGATCGTCCTCGTCGTCGCGGCGGCGACGTTCGTGACGTGGCTCCTCGTCGCGGCGCCCGACGATCGCCTGCGCATGGCGCTCGTCACCGGCGTGTCGGTGCTCGTCGTCGCGTGCCCCTGCGCCCTCGGACTTGCGACGCCGACGGCGATCATGGTGGGCACGGGCCGGGGTGCCGAGCGCGGCATCCTGATTCGGAGCGGCGCCGCGCTCGAGACGCTCCACGCGGTGAACATCGTCGTCCTGGACAAGACCGGCACGATCACCGCGGGCAAGCCGTCGCTCGCCGCGGTCGAGAGCTTCGCCGCGAACGACGCCGAGGTGTTGCGGCTCGTCGCATCGGCCGAGCGCGGCAGCGAGCATCCGATCGGCGCCGCGATCGTGCGCGGCGCCCGCGAACGTGGCGTCGATCTCGTCGAGCCGCAGCGATTCGAGGCCGTCGTCGGCCGCGGCGTGCGGGCCGTCGTCGACGGTCGGCGCGTGCTCGCGGGCACGAGCGCCTTCCTCCGCGAGGAAGGAGTGAGCGTCCGCGACGACGAAACGCGTACCGCCGACGCTCCGGCGACGCGGGTGCTCGTTGCGGTCGACGGTCGGCACGTGGGCGCGGCGAGCGTGGTCGATCCGGTGAAGCCCGATTCAGCGGAGGCGATCCGACGTATGCGCGACCTCGGCCTGCGCGTCGTCATGATCACCGGCGACGCCCGCGCGACCGCCGACCGCGTCGCGGCGACAGTGGGCATCGACGAGGTGCTCGCCGAAACCCTGCCGCACGAGAAGGCCCGCCGCGTGAGCGAACTTCAGGGCGACGGCGCCGTCGTCGCGATGGTGGGCGACGGCATCAACGACGCGCCGGCGCTCGTGCAGGCGCACGTCGGGATGGCCATCGGCACCGGCGCCGACGTGGCCATCGAGGCCGCGGACATCACGCTTGTCGGCGGTGACCTGCGTGCGGTGCCCGAGGCGATCGCGCTCTCCCGAGCGACGATGCGGACGATTCGCCAGAACCTCTTCTGGGCCTTCGTCTACAACGTCGTCGCGATACCGATCGCGGCGGGCGTGTTCTACCCGCTGACCGGTTGGTTGCTCTCGCCGATGATCGCGAGCGCGGCGATGGCCTGTTCGAGCGTGTCGGTGGTCACGAACAGCCTTCGATTGCGATCGTCGCGCTGAGTCGCTACTCGACGAAGATGCCCTGCGCGTCGATCACGTACGCGCCGTCCTTCGACAGCTCGCGCACGACACCGACGACGGTGACCTTCTTCAGCGGCTTGAGTCCGCCCGCGCCGTCCGCGCTCACCTTGAACGGCTTTCCGGCCTTGTCCGCGATTTGGACAGTGGCGAGACACTTCTTCAGGTTGTCCGCCGGTTCGCAGCAGTAGTCCCACGGCGTCTTGCAGTGGTCGTCGCCGTCGTCGGCGCAGGACTTGAGCGACGGATCGACGATGAGAAACACCGCGCGGTTCTTGACGAACGGCTCCTTGCGGCCGCCGATCCTTCCGACGACCGTGACCTTGTCGCCCGGCTTCGCCGCGGACTTGCTGTCGCGCACGGGCTTCGCGTCCTTGGGCTTCTCCTTCAGGAAGATCGACGAGGGGATCGCGTCCGCGGACGGCGGCGCCGTCGGTGGCGTCGGCGCCGGCGGCGTCGTGGGCTGCGGCGGATCGGCGAGGAATGTGAGTGCGAGCAGAATCGCTGCGAGCATGTGTGGCTCCGGGGTAAGAGGTGTGGTTCAGGCAGTCGACTTGAGCGCATCGGGGACGTCGATGCGCAGACAACGGAAAGCGGGAATGAGCGTGCCGACCACGCCGAGCGCGAGCGCCGCAAGGAAGCCGATGCCGACCGACGTCGAGTCGACGACGATCGAGAACGTGCCCATCGTCGAGCGGACGGCGAGGCCGTCGATCGCGACGAGCGCGACCACGGCGGCGAGGAGCGCTCCGCTCATCGCGATGAGGAGCGACTCCTGGAGAAAGCTCGCGACGATCGAGCGGCGTCGGAAGCCGAGCGCCTGCAGCGTGCCGAGTTCGCGCAGCCGCGACGCGAACGCCGCGTCCATCGCGCCGATGCCGCCGAGCAATCCGCCGAGCGCGATGATCGTGGCGGTTGCGACCACCAGCCAGCGCACCGGCGCGAGGAACCGGCTGAGCGCGGCGTAGTACGCGCTCTCGGTCATCGACGAGAGCTCGAGGTCGACGCGCATCGCGGCGAACGCCTCGAGATCCGCGGGGTCGCCGCCGGGCGCGAGCGTCAGGACGACGCACGAGTCGGTCGTACGCTGGGTCGCGTTCTTGAGCGACGCGAGCGGCATCCAGATCTCGCCGTTCATCACCGTGCCGGGCGCGGCGAAGATGCCCACGATCGGCAGCGGCCGTTGTTCGAACGGAAGCGAGCCGCCCACGGAGGCGTCGATGCCGGCGCGGCGGAGACGCTGCAGCGCCTCGGTGCCGAGCAGCACCTCGTCCGTGCCCGGTTCGGGGGCGCGTCCTTCGACGATGCGCACCTGCGGATGGACGAGAAATGCGGTCGGCGTGACGCCGCGGAAGACCACGGTGGCGTCCGGCGATCCGTCGTCGCGCTTGCCCAGCGGCAGCGCGACGTGGACTTCGGGCGACACGAACGGCACGCCGTCGTCGCGCTCGGGCACGGTGCGGATGCCGTCGACATCGGCGGCCACGATCGTCGCGACCTGCGGCGATATCTCGCTGCGCTCGAGGCTCTCTTCGCTGCCGGCGCCGAGCACCATCAGGTTCCCCGCGACCGCGCTCTCGCCGAGCGCCTGCTGCATTCCGCGCACGAAGCCGCTGCCGGCGATCGCGAGGATCGCGACGAGCGCCGCGCTCGACACCGCCAGCGCGAGTCGCAGCCGCGAGCGTCCGAGGTTCCTTACCGCGTAGTCGAAGGGGATTCGCATGGGTGTTCCTACGCGGCACGAAGCGACGCGACGATCGGACGCATCGAGGCCTTGAGCGCCGGAACGATGCTGGCGATCGCACCGACGCTCGCCGCCGAAGCGATGCCGGTGAGGGCCACAGAGAGCTCCGCGCCGAACTCGACGTTGACGCCCTCGGTGGTCAGCGCGAAGTGACCGAACCGCAGCAGCGCCCACGCAGACATGCCCCCCACGATGCCGCCGATCAGGCCGATGCACGCGCCCTCGACGACGACGAGCGACGTCACCAGCGCCGGCCGGAAGCCGAGCGTCTGGAGGATCGCGATCTCGCGCGACCGATCCTGGAGCGCCAGGGCGATCGCGTTCGTCACGAGCGCGAACACCGCGACGAGCGCCGCGATGCCCAGCCAGCGGGCGAAGGCGGCGACCTGCACGATGTCGGCGGCGGCGCGGGCCACGAACGCGCGTTCCGCGGACGTCGCGGTCGGGGCCGTGTCGCGGGCGAATTCCGCGTCGATCGCCGCGGCGACGCTTTCGAGCTGCTTCGGATCGTCGACCTCGACGACGAACTGCGTCACCACGCCGCCGGTGCCGCCGCGCTTCGCCGCCTCCTGCAGGAACGGAAGGTGGACGTACGCGACGTTGCGGTCCTGCGGCTCGTCGCTCTCGACGATGCCGGCGACGAACACCGTGACGCCCGCGGCGGAGAATCGCTCGCCGACCTCGATCGACCGTCGCGCCGCGAGCGCCGCGCCCACCATCGCCCCGTCGCCCCGGCGGCGCCACTCGTCGAGCGAGCCGTCGACGAGGCGCATCGACGGGAGCATGCTCGTGGCGAACGCCTCGTCGGGCACGCCGCGATAGGTGATCACGTCGAGCGACGCGCGGCAGTTGTTCACCACGATCTTCATCGGGACGACCGCGGTGACGTGCGAAATTGCCCTGATGCGCGATTCGTAGAACTGCGGCAACTGGCTGGTGAACGGACAGAACCGATTCGCGCGGTAGACGATGAGCTTCGTCTCTCGGGCGTCGGCTTCGGTGGCCCGGCGCACGCCGTGGTGCATCGCGTCGACCGCGACGAGGAGGAACGACGCGATCGCCACGCCGAGCGCGGTGAGCGCGAAGCGCACGCGACGCCGCGTGAGCTGGCGCAGCGTGAACGGGACGAGTCGGACAACGCGGCTCATGCGGTCATCTCCGCTTCGACGAGTCGTCCCTTCTCGAGGTGCAGCGTGCGGCGCGCCGCCGCCGCAGTGCGCGGGTCGTGCGTGACCATCACGATCGTCTTCCGCAGTTCGCGGTTGAGCTGCGTAAGCAGCGTCATCACCGCGGCGGCGCTCGATCGGTCGAGATCGCCGGTGGGTTCGTCGGCGAGAAGCAGCGGCGGGTCGGCGACGATCGCCCGGGCGATCGCCACGCGCTGCTCCTGGCCGCCGCTGAGCTGTCGCGGGTAGTGGTCGTGGCGGTCCGCGAGGCCGACGACCTCGAGCGCCGCGGCGACGCGACGATGACGCTCAGCGCGCGAGAGCGAATGCAGGAGGAGCGGCAGCTCGACGTTCTCGTACGCGGTGAGCACCGGCACGAGGTGATAGAGCTGGAAGATGTAGCCGACGGTGCGGGCTCGCCAGTCCGCGAGCGCGCCGCGCGAGAGCGTGCTCACCGGCACGTCGGCGATCACGAGCGTGCCGCCGGTCGGCTGATCGATGCCGCCGAGGAGATTGAGCAACGTCGTCTTGCCCGACCCGGACGGACCCATCAGCGCGAGGAAGTCGCCGGCCTCGATGTCGAGGTCGAGCGATTCGAGCGGCGTGATGCGGGCGTCGCCGCGCACGTACGTGCGGGTGATCCCGCGACACTCAATGAACGACATGATCCGCTCCCTTCGTTCCTGCGAGCCCGTCGACGTCGACTCGCACGCGCGTTCCCGACGCGACGATCGCCGGATCGACCAGCAGATCGCCCGGACGCAATCCTTCGACGACCTCGGTCCATCCGTCCTCGCCCGATTCGCCGACGCGCACCGCCCGCCGCTCCGCGACGCCGACGCCATTGACGAGCGGGCCGACCACGCACGCGGCGCCGTCGCGCAGGAGATCGCGCGGCGCGAACACACGTTGCCTGCTCGCGCTCGGCGCTGCGGCGTCTCCGCCGATGCGCACGCGGCACAGCATGTCGGGTCGCAGTTCCGGCGGCGGATCGACGATCGCGATCTTCACCTGCACCGTGTTCTTCTGGATGTCGGCCTGTCCCGTGATGCGGGTCACGCTGCCGACGAGCGTCCGATTCGGCAACGCCTCGAGCGTGATCGTCGCGTTCGCGCCCACGCCGACGAGGGCGATGTCCGCGTTCGGTACGTCCGCGCGCACCTGCAACGAGTGCGGGTCGTAGAGGAGCACGATGCGGGCGTCCTCGCCCATGCCGCCGACGCGTGTTCCGGGACCGACGAGCCGGGCGAGAACGGCGCCGTCGATCGGCGAGCGCACGGTGACTCGCTCGAGTCGGAGACGCGCCTCGGCGAGTTCGGCTTCCGCGCGACGGAGTTCGGCCTCGGCCGCTGCGGCGTCCGCTTCCGCCTTGCCGACGGCGGCCTTTTCCTCGAGCAGCAGGTCGAAGGCGCGCCGCTTCGCGTCGAGCTCCGCATTCGTCTCGGCGACGGCAGCGACAAGCAGGCTGCGCTTCGCGGGCAGGACGTCAACCGCAGCACGCATCGCGTCGACGCGGAGCCGCAGTCGGACGAGTTCGCCCTGCGCGACGCCTCCGCCGGCGGCGGCCTTCGTCTTGCGTTCGAGATCGTCGCTGGCCTCCGCGAGCGCAGCGCGGCGCTCCGACTCGTCGGCGGCGAAACCGTCGAGCGCTGCCTGTGCCGCGCGGGCCTTCGCGTCGGCGACGGCGAGTCCGCGCGAGGCCTCGATCCGCGTCGCGAGCGTCTCGGTCGCGCGGGACAGTTCGGCGCGGGCCGCGGCGACCATTGCGCCGCGTCGCGCGACTTCGGCTTCGGCCTTGCGGGCCGCGAGTTCGGCGTCGGCGCCGACGAGTCGCGCGATCGGCTGGTCCTTCACCACGCGTTCGCCCTCAAGAACGAGCACCTCGGCGACCGTGCCCTCCGCCAACGCGGTCGCGGCGACGGGGAAGGGCGCGGGTTCCACCCATCCGGCGGCCTGCACGCTGGCCGACGTCGTCGCCTTCGCGGGCGTGTCCTCCGGCGACGGGAGCGAAGCCTTCACGAGCACCTGCGTGGCTCGCACGGTCGGCGCCGGGACGAGCCACGACCACGCGGACCACGCGAGCACGGCTGTCGTGGCCATCAGGATCGCGGCGGGGACGCCGACCCGCGTCGCCCATCGTCGCTTCGGAATCGGGACGTTCATGGTGCACCTCCCGCGAGCGAGCGCTCGAGAGCGATGGCGGCGCCCGCCGCTTCGCGTCGATCGTCGATCGCTTCCATCGTGCGTTCGGCAAGCATCGCGGTCGCTTCGACGACGTCGCGCGTCGGCACGACGCCCGCGTCGGCCGATGCGCGCACCGCCCGAAGCCGCGCTTCAGCAGCGCGGCACATCGGCTCCGAGCCCGACTGCCACCGGTCGTTCGCGCTCGCGAGCCCTGCGAGCGCGAACTGCGTCTCCGTCGCCGCGCCCTGTCGCGCCGCTCGCGCGGCCCACCGCGCGTCGGCGAGCTTCGCGAGGGCTGTCGCGACGCGTGCGTTGCCGACGTCGAAGATCGGCACCTCGACGCTGCCAGACGGCCCGAGCGTCGTCGGCGTGTCCGTCATCTGGTTGTATTCCGCGCCGAGCGAGACCGACGGGATTCGCGTCGCGCCGGCGGCGCGGCACTCCGCTTCCGCCGCGACCACGAGCGCGTCGGCGGCGGCGACGTCGAGACGGCGCGCGAGGGCGTCGCTCAGGCACTGCGCCGCCGATTCCGACGGCGCTGTGCTCGTGGGCCACGCGCCGTCGGTGCGCCACTCGACCGTCACCTCGCTGCAGCCCATCGCCTCGAGAAGCCGCACGCGAGCGTTGCGCAACTCGCCTTCCGCGCGGGCCCGCGCGCGGCGCGAGAACGCAGCGCGGCCGTCGGCCTCGAGGAGCGCGTTCGACGGCGCGTCGCCAGCCGCGACCTGCGACTGCACGGCGACACGGAACTCGTCGGCCGCGGTCGCCGCCGCGCGGGCCGCCACGAGCGACTCCTCCGCTGCGACGACGTCGAGGTGACGCCTGCGCACTTCGGCGGCGATGGCCGAGGCGCGATCGGCGGCGCTCAGGATCGATGCGCGAAGCCTGGCTTCGTCGGCGTCGACGAGCGGCGGACGTTGCCACAGCCATGCGATTTGCTCCATCGCCGCCGCGGTGACGGTCGTCGCGCCGACGCCGTCGACGGGAAAGCCCAGCGTCAGGCTCAGCATGGGGTTTGGAGGCGTCGACGTCTGGGCGAGCGCGGCCCGCGCCGATTCAATGGCCACGACGCTGCGCCGCAGCTCGGCGTTGCGTTCGAGAGCGATTGCAATCGCCTCGGAGGCCGAAAGCGCGTCGCCGCGCCACGGCGCGCGAGTCGCGTCCGGCGCCGAATCGAGTTCGGCGTTCGACCATGTCGGCGTCACGCCGACGCGAGCGGCGACCTGGTCGCGCGCGGTCTGTATGTCGGCCGTCGAATCGACCGACGCGCAGGCGGTCACGGCCGCGACGAGCGCGCAGGAGAGCACTATGAGTCTTGTGCGCATGGAAAACCTCGGGTAGACGGACAACACGCGGCGCGTGCCGCGTCACGAAGTCGCGTTCCCGAGTTTCAGGTGCGCAGGATCGAGCTGAAGAGCAGCACGTCGCGGCCGCTTGTCGCGCCGGGTGGCCAGTGCCACGGACTTTGCCGCGAGATCCGTTCCGCGTCGATCATCGCGGCGTCGGCGACCATCGTCGGCGGCAGATCGCAGCCGACCGTGTCGCAGGGGATCGCAGGGGTGAACGAAGGAGTCGGCAGCTTCGGCGCGCAGCACACCGAACTGCAGCCGTCGTGCGACGACTTCGAGGGGGCGGCGTCGTCGTGCTTGTCGCTTGCGTCGTCATCCGCGCAGTGACCGGAACAGCACGACGGAACCCCGGACTCGCACGGCGAGTCGTCGGATCGCTCGCTCGTCGGCCCGCAGCATGCGAATCCCCCGACGCGACAGAAGCACCACGGCGTCCAGAGCATCAGGACGACGGTGATGAGGATGCGTGGGAGCGACGCGCGAGCCATGGTTGAGCTTGATCGATCGGACGAGCGGGCGAACTGAAGCGAGTGTAGGGAGTGGCGAGACCTCAAGCCACTTCTCGGTCGGCACGTGACGACGACGCGCGTCGGACGAGTCGTGGTGCGCCAAGTGAACGTCGCCTTTCCGGACTGAACCCGGGCGACGAGCGCGGGCGCCTCCGACCGCATGCGGAAAAACAGCGCCCCGCCGCAGTGAAGGGCGAGGCGCTGTTGCGGGAGGAGTTGTTGAGGGCGGCTCAGGCGCGCGGGCCGCTCGGCGGCGGCGGCGGCGGCGGCGGAGCAGGAGCCCGAGGCGGCACCGGGCTACCCGGCGTCCGCTGCACGCCGGAGAGGCGCTCTTCGAGTTGCTGCATCATCTCGGTCATCACGCGGAGTCGCTCTTCGAGTTCGCGGATGCGGGCGTTGTCGTCGCCAGGCTGCTGCATGCGGAAGCGATAGACGCCGCCACCAGCACCCGGTCCGCCACCGGGACCACCGCCGGCGTTGCCGCCCGGGCCGCCGGGCGTCACGACGACACCCCCAGCGCTCGGCGCCACGAGAATCTCCTTGAGGTCGTCGAGATCGATGTTGAGTGCGCCGTCGGCCTGCAGCTTCATGAGCAACTCACGGAGTTGCTGAGGATCGTCGGCGTCGCCGAAGCTGAAGTTCGGGATGCTGGTGGCGGTCGCGCCGGCGTTGAGCCTCGACGGGTCGAACGCCTCGAGCGTCACGGTCACGTCCTTCTTCTGGCCACCGGAGATCACGCTGAGCGTGACGTTCTGTCCCGGCTCCTTGCTCTGCAGCACCTGACGGATCTTCTGTTGCGTCGAAGGAGTCTGCCCGTCGATCGCGACGATGATGTCGGACTCCTGAAGGCCGGCCTTCGCCGCGGGCGTGTCGGGATTCACGGTGCCGATGAGCGTCACGTCCTGGGCGTTCAGCCGGAGCTGCTGCGCGAGCGCCTTGTCGGGCTGCTCCATGATCACGCCAAGCATGACCTTCGGCTGATTGCTCGCGCCAGCCTGCGCACCCGCGCTCGTGCCGGAGCCGCCGGATGCGCCGGAGTTCGCCGTCGCGCCGAGCGCGCTGCCCGCGTGCCCGCGCGCCTGGGCTAACGCTCGCGCGATGCCGCCGCGGCCACCGCCGCCGCCCGCGAACGCCTGTTGCGACATCTGCGGCAGTTCGACGGTGCGCATCGGGTTGCCATGCTCGTCGAGCACCTGGAGCACGTTGCCTTGCCGGCGAATGCGGTCCTGCGGGATTTCCTTGCCGTCGACGGTGACCTTCGTGTCATTCGTCTCGTTGCGATTCTCATTGCCCTTGTCGTCGACGGTCACCGTCACTTTCGTGGTGATTTCGACCTTCGTGTCGCCTTCGACGACGCTGATCATGCTGGAGCTTTCCGAGCTGCGCGCGCCGTCGGGCGACGACGCCGACACCGTGACCGAGACCGGAGCGCCGCCGCTCGCGCCGCCGAGCGGACTGCCGACGACCGTGACGGTGCGGCTGTTCGCGGCGCCGCCGAGCGGCTGGCCGACGACGGTCACGGTGCGGGTGTCGGCGCCGCCGGCGAGCGCCATCGATGCGATGAAGAGAGGCGTGACGAACGGAAGCAGACGGTTGCTCATGGTCGATTCCTCGGTCGGGACTGGTGATCGGAAACGGGAGTGGAGCGGATCGCGGCGCGCACGCGCCGTGGGGTCACATGGGATTGGGGAACGTGGGTCGAGCGACTTGCGCCTTCGCTTGCCCGTTCTCGTCGACGCCGCGGAACTGCACCAACGTGGGCACTTCGCGACGCTCGACGACTGAGCGAACGAACACGACTTCGAATCCGCCTTGCGGCAGGGGAGTCGTCGACAGGAGGAGCTTCGGATCGATCTCGCCCACGACGATGCCGTCGGCGCGGCCGCGATCGATGTACTTCGAGAACGCGTCGTCGGCGGTGAGCGGACTCGCCAGCGAAGGGCCGGCGGTCTGCGTGCCGTTGGTCGACGTCACGCCGGCGCGTCCCGTCGCGATCCAGGCGAGCAGAAGCGCCGCCGCGGCGGCCCAACCGGCGCCCGCCCATGCCGTTCGCGCGGGGCGACCCGTCGGAAACGGATAGGGGCCGTCGTGCGCCGCGCCGTCGAGCGGCAGCGCGACGTCGAGGGCGACGTCGGTCGCCTCGCGGGCCAGGACCACGAGTCGCTCGTGGTCGCGCTGTGCTTCGGCGAGCAGCTCCCACGCGCTTGGCTCGGTCGCGGCAAGCGAGCGGAATTCGGACCACTCTTGCGGCGACTCGACCTTGTCGACGATGCGGCTGATGAGGATGTCAAGACGATGTTCGGTCATGGCGGGTGTCGTGATCAGTTAGCTGGCGTCGTTGTCCTCGTCCGCAAACCCATCCGCGAGGTCGGCGTCGGCGGCGATCTGCTCGCGGAGCATGCGCCGTCCGCGGACGATTCGGTTTTCAACCGTGGTCTCGGGCAGGTCGAGCACCTGCGCGATCTGCGCGTAACTCATCTCCTGCACGAGTCGGAGCATCAGGGGCTCCGCATATCCGGCGGGGAGGGCCGCGAGTCGCTCACGCAGGCGATCTCCCGCCGAGCGGGTCAGTCGCGGTGCGTCGGACTGCCGACGCTGCGCGACCTCCTCGCGGCCAAATCGTTCCGTCGCGGCAACGCGCCGTCGCGTTCCGCGTGCCGCCATTCGGGCGGCGTTCAGCGCCACGCTGCGCAACCATCCCGGAAACGTCTCGGGATCGCGGAGCGTGCCGACCTTTGCGACCAGCGTCGCGGCGACTTCCTGCAGCAAGTCGTCGACGTCGGCCGTGCGCGGCTTGTGCACGAGGAGCACGGCCGCGACCCAGCGTCGATGGCGTTCCCAGAGCCGCTCGAGTGCGGCGCGGTTGCCGGCCCGGGCGGCGTCGAGGAGTTCGGATTCGTCGCTGGTCGCCATGCGTGACTGCGTGCGCCGTCGGAAGGTCGCGTGTCAGATGCCGGACGCCGGGCTCCCCGTCGAGGCTCGGCGACGACCGAACGTCGCGCGAGGTCGATCGATCGAACGGTTCCGGTCGAAGGGGTGCGCTTCGACGAAGGTCGGAGGCCCTGCGGGTTCTCGGCCGTTTGAAGCGTGCCGCTACACTCCGCCGCGTGCTGCCGCCCCTGCAGTATTCGGCCCTCGGCTTCGAGACGTTCGCTGATGACGTGCTCCGGCCGGCCGTCACCCTCGTCCGGCACCCGCTGCGGGCGGCAATCGCGGAAAATGCCGACGCGGACCGCGACCGCGGTCGCGGCCGCGGGCGGTTTCAGCCCGTCGACCTCGGACACCGCTGGGGGCCGGTCTGGTCGACCGCCTGGTTTCGCCTGACCGGCACCGTGCCGCCCTCGATGCGCGGCCGGGCGGTGAGCCTGCGATTTTCCTCCGGCACCGAGGCGACGCTGTGGCGCGACGGTGTTCCGACGCAGGGCTTCGACCCGTACCGGGACACCACGCAGATTCTCGCGCGGGCGAAGGGGAACGAGCGGATCGAATTCCTCGTCGAGGCCGCGTGCAATCTGCCGCTCGGGATCTCGACGTTCTGGTGGGATCATCCCGAATTGCACGCGCGGTGGAAGGAAGCGAAGCCGGGGCGGCTCGAGGCGTGCGAACTCGTGGTGGTCGACGAGGACGCCTGGCGCTTCGTCGAGACCTGGAACACGCTGCGAAAGACGCTGCTCGCGCTTCCCGGCGAGAGTCCGCGGGCCGTCGCGCTCAAGGACGGCATGCGGCGCATCCAGGCGTCGGTGCCTCGCGGCGGCGCGGACGACGTGCGCGCCGGCATGCGTCGAGCGCACGCGGCGCTCGAGCGGCTCGTCGAAGGCATGGGCAGTGCGACGCGGACGACGTGCGTCGCCGTGGGGCACGCGCACATCGACACGGCGTGGCTCTGGCCGATCCGCGAGACGCGCCGCAAGTGCGTGCGCACGTTCGCGAACGTGCTTCGCCTGATGGAGCGGTTCCCCTCGTTCCGCTTCGTGAGCAGCCAGGCGCAGCAGTACGCGTGGGTCGAGGAGGACGCGCCGGATCTCTTCGCGCAGATCGCGAAGCGCGTGAAGGAAGGCCGCTGGGAGACCGCGGGCGCGATGTGGGTCGAACCCGACTGCACGTGTCCCTCGGGCGAGAGCTTCGTGCGACAGATCCTGCACGGCACGCGCTGGTGGCGCGAGCGATTTGGCGACGCCGCGCCGCAGTCGTTTCTCTATCTCCCCGACACGTTCGGATTTCCCGCGTGCCTTCCGCAGATCGGACGGCTTGCGGGACTCGACACGTTCATCACCAACAAGATGAGCTGGTGCGAGTCGAATCGGTTCCCGCACGTCACGTTCCGATGGCGCGGACTCGACGGCACCGAGATCCTGTCGCACCTCACGCCGGGACACAACTACAACTCGGCGCTCGAGCCCGCCGACGTCCTCGCGGGCGAGCGCATGCTGGTGACGCAGGACGGCCACGCGTTCACCGGCGCGGTGATTCCGCTGTGGCTCCAGCCGTTCGGATTCGGCGACGGCGGCGGCGGACCGACCGCCGAGCAGATCGCGCGGGCCGAGACGATGCGCTCGTGCGAGGGATTGCCGCGCGTCGTCTGGGATCGCGTCGATCGCTTCTGCGCGAACCTGCACGGCGTGCGGGCCACGCTGGGCGGCGACGGCGCGCCGGATCTCGCCGCGTGGGACGGCGAGCTGTACCTCGAGCTGCATCGCGGGACGTACACGAGCCAGGCGTGGATCAAGCGGCAGAATCGCCTCGCTGAAAGCCTGCTGCGCGACGTCGAAGCGCTCGCGTGTTCGGCGCCCGGCGCGACGGCGCGGACGCGCCGCGAGGTGCGCGACGAACTCGACCCGCTGTGGAAGCTCGTGCTGCTGAATCAGTTCCACGACATCCTGCCCGGCTCGTCGATTCGCGAGGTGTACGACGACGCTCGCGCCGACCACGTGCGCGTCGCCGAGGCGACGATCGCGCTGCGCGAGCGACTCGAGTCGTCGCTGGCCAAGTCGGTCGAGGTCCGCGGCATCGAGCGTCCGACGCTCGTGCGGAATCCGGGTTCGACGGCCCGCGGCGGCGTGGTCGAAGCGAACGGCGCACTCGTGCGGGTCGACGATGTGCCGTCGCTCGGTTGGGCCGTGGTCGGCGCCGCGCGCGACGCCGGCGCGTCGGTCAGCGTGCGCGCGACGCGCAGCGGCGTCGAACTCGCGAACGAACACGTCGCGGCGACGATCGATCGCGCTGGCCGCATCGCCGAACTCCGCTCGCTCGCGAACGGGCGAGTCGCGAACGGGCGCGGTCGTCGCGGCGAGACGCTGCCCATGAACCAGCTCGTCCTGCACGACGACGCGCCTCGGCGGTGGGAAGCGTGGGACATCGATCGCGACTACGGCGATCGGCGCACCTTGGTCGACGACGCGGCCGACGTGGAGGTGCTGCGCGAGCACGGCCTTCGCTGCGAGGTTCGCGTGCGTCGCTCGATCGGCGCCGCGAGCACGCTCTTCCAGACGTATCGCCTCGACGCCGACGCGCGGTATCTCGAGATCCGTACCGAGATCGATTGGCACGAGGATCGCACGTTGCTGCGGGCGCTCTTCCCGTGCGACGTGCGGACCACGCGGGCGAGCTTCGGCACGCAGTTCGGGTTCGTCGAGCGACCGACGCATCGCAACACGAGCTGGGAGGAAGCACGATTCGAGGTGCCCGGCCACGCGTGGATGGACCTGAGCGAGCCGGGCTTCGGCGTCGCGGTGCTCGACGACGGCAAGTATGGGCGCTCCGCGCACGACGGCACGCTCGGGCTCTCGCTGGTGCGCGCGCCGCGGTTCCCCGACCCGTCGTGTGATCGCGGCGAGCACGCGTTCGTCTACGCCGTCATGCCGCACGAGGGTGACTGGCGTTCGGCGGGCGTCGACGCCGCGGCCGAAGCGCTGCGGGAACCGTTGCGGGCGATCGCGCTTCCGCGGCGTGCGGCCGCGAGCCGCGCGCGGCCCGGTGCCGCGTCGGAGTCGCGCGGCGCGCCGTTCGTCCTCGAGTCGCCGTCGCACTGCCGCCTGCACGTCGCCGCATGGAAGCCGAGCGAAGAGGGCGACGCCCGCATCCTCCGGCTCGTCGAGACCCGCGGCGGTCGCGGCCTCGTCACGGTGCGCTGGACCGGCGCGGTGAAGACCGTGCGCCCCGTCGACCTGCACGAGCGCCCGCTCGACATCTCGAGCGACCTCGCGCCCGCCCGCTTCACGCACGCTCGCGACGTGTCGACGTTCGAGGTGCGCCCGTTCCAGATCGTCACCCTGAGCGTCCACGATGGCTAATGCGAACGCGATGTCGCTGATCGACTGGGCGATACCGCTGACGCTCCTGGCGATCTTCCTCGCCGTCGCCGTGCACAGCGCCGGATACGGCCGCTCGGTGGCCGGCTTCCTCGCCGGGAACCGCTGCGCCGGTCGGTATCTCCTCTGCGTCTCGCACGCGAGCTCGCAGGTCGGCGTGATCACGCTCGTCTGGTTCTTCCAGCAGTACTACGACGCCGGCTTCACCTCGATCTGGTGGGGCTTCCTCGAGAATCCGGTGATGATCGTCATCGCGCTCACCGGCTGGGTCGTCTATCGATTTCGCGAGACGCGGGCGCTCACGCTGGCGCAGTTTCTCGAGGCCCGCTACAGCCGCGGATTTCGCGTCTTCTGCGGCGTCGTCGCGTTCCTGTCGGGCGTTCTCAACTACGCGATCTTTCCCGCCGTAACCGCGCGGGTCATGATCGCGCTCTGCGGTCTTCCGAACGAATTCACGCTCGCGGGGCAGGCGATCCCGACGTTTCCCGTGGTGATGGGACTGCTGCTCGCGTCCGCGGTGACCTTCGTCTTCCTCGGCGGACAGATCACCGTGATGATCACCGACTTCCTCCAGGGGGTGGTGTCGAACATCGCGTTCCTGGTGGTCATCGCGTACCTCCTCTCCTCGATCGGCTGGTGGCGCATGGAGGAGACGCTGATGACACAGCCGGCGGGGAAGTCGCTCATCAATCCGCTCGACATCGGCCAGGAGCAACAGTTCAACATCTGGTACTGGATGATCAGCGCGTTCGTGATCATCTACACGATGAAGGCGTGGCAGGGCGGCGCGGGCTACAACGCCGCGGCGCTGACGCCGCACGAGTCGAAGATGGCGAACGTGCTCGAAGGTTGGCGCTGGCGCGTGCTGCTCCTCGTCGCGCTGGTCGCGCCGATCGCGGTGCGCACGTTCCTCGAGCACGCCGACTTCGCCGATCGTGCGGCGACGGTACGGGACGCGCTCGCGGCGATGCCCGTCGTCGAGTACCGCGCCGAACAGCGCGTGCCGCTCGCGCTGGCGCACATGCTGCCGGTCGGCGTGCGCGGGCTCATGGTGGCGGCGCTCTACTGCGCGTATCTCGCGGTCGACAACTCGTATCTCCACTCCTGGGGCTCGATCCTCGTGCAGGACGTGGTGATGCCGCTGCGCCAGTGGCTCGTGGGCGACAAGCTCCTGTCGCCGCGGGTGCATCTTTTCCTCCTCAAGGGCGCGGTGCTGGCGATCGCGATCTTCGCGTTCTGCTTCGGGCTCGCGTATCGCCCGAGTCAGTACGTGGCGATGTGGGCCGCGATCACAGCGAGCGTGTTCGTCGCCGGCGCCGGCAGCGTGATCATCGGCGGCCTGTACTGGCGCCGCGGGTCGACGCCCGCCGCGTGGGCCGCAATGACCACGGGCATCGTGCTCTCGGTCTACGGCATCCTTGCGAAGGACGAGACCGCGCGAAGGTGGTTCGAGTCGCTGCGCGGCGGCGCGTTCGACGGATTCGCCCGCGTCACGCTCGAGATCCACGGGAATCGCTGGCTGAGCGGACAGGTGCTCGGCTTCTTCGCGGCGATGTCGTGCATCGCCGTGTACACGCTGACGTCGCTGCTCGGGCCGCGCCAGGACTTCGACCTCGATCGCCTGCTCTTCCGCGGCGCGTGGCGCGAACGCCTGCCCTCGAGCGAGCGCGACTTCCGCGAGGAGGAGACCGCCGTCGCCGCCGGTCCGCCGCGCTGGATGCGCCTGCTCGGATTCACCCGCGAGTACTCGCGCGTCGACACGTGGATTACCTGGATCACCGTCTCGTGGCCGCTCTTCTGGACGCTCGTCCTCGTCGGCGGCACCGCGTGGTCGATCGCGTTCGGCATCGAGTCGTCGACGTGGCTCGCGTTCTGGCACGTCTACGTGTGGCTGATCTTCGGCACCGGGTGCGTGATCGTCACTTGGTTCTCGATCGGCGGCTTTCGCGATCTCGCCCGCATGTATGCGCACCTGCGGCGCTACGCCGCCGACACGCGCGACGACGGAACCGTGCGGAAGACCCCATGAGCGCGCTGCGGTCGATAGCGATCGACGCCTGGAGCGTTCGCGTCGTCGGCGACGCGAGCCTCGCTCCGCGGATCGTGCGCGGTCGGTCGTTCGCGCTTCCGCGCGGCGGCTACGTGCACGAGGCACTCTTCGCCGCGGGCGTGATCCCCGCGATCGACGCGCCGGGCGGCGAGGACGCACAGTCGTGGATCGGTCGCGTCGACTGGGAGTTCGTTGCCACGTTCGAGGTCGATCACGCGGCGCTCGCGCGCCGACGCGTGGAACTCTGCTTCGACTGGATCGACACCGTCGCCGAGGTGCGCCTGAACGGATGCCGCGCGGCGACGAGCGCGAACGAGTTCGTGCCGCTGCGCGCCGCGGCGAAGGCGTGGCTGCGCGAGGGAACGAACGAGATCGTGCTGCGCATCCGAGGCCCGGTCGCGGCCGTCGAATCGCTCGAGCGTCGGCTCGGTCCTCGCCCGGTGAACGGCGACTGGACGCCGTTCTCGTTCCTGCGCAAGTGCGCGAGCAACTTCGGCTGGGACTGGGGACCGCGCGCCGCGAGCGCAGGCCTCGGCGGCTCCCGACTCGAGTGCTACGACGGGCCGCGCATCGCGCACGTGCGACCGCTCGTGACGTCGTGCGGCGAGCATCTCGCGCGCCTCGAGATCCACGTCGAGTGTGAACTCGCCGACGGACCCGTCGAGGCCCGTGCGCTGCTGGTCGCTCCCGACGAACGGCGATTCGCCGCCGCCGCGCCGACCGACGATCGAGGCCGCGCGACGCTGACGCTGGACGTGCCCGAGCCGCACCGATGGTGGCCGCGCGGGTTCGGTCGGCAGCCGCTGCATCTCCTCCACGTCGAACTCGCCGGCGGCGCCGCGCCCATCGCGCGACGCGTGGGCCTGCGCACCGTCGCGCTGCGCACCGAGGCCGACCGCTTCGGCGTTGGCTTCGTCGTCGAGGTCAACGGCGTCCCGGTCTGGTGCCGCGGCGCGAACTGGGTACCTCGCGCGCCGCTGCCGCGCGTGCGGCCAGCGGCCGCGGAAGCGCTCGAGCGCATGGCCGCCGACGCTCACTGCAACATGCTCCGCGTGTGGGGCGGCGGCGTATACGAGGACGAGTCGTTCTACGACCGTTGCGACGAGCTCGGCATCCTCGTGTGGCAGGACTTCATGTTCGCGTGCGCGACGTATCCGGAGGAGCGCGCGTATCTCGAGCTCGTCGAGGCTGAAGCTCGACACCACGTTGCGCGACTCTCCTCGCACCCCTGCGTGGCGCTGTGGTGCGGCGGCAACGAGGACATCCTCGCGTGGTGGAGCTGGGGCTGGAAGGAGCGGCTTCGCGACGGTCAGGCGTGGGGACGCCGCTACTGGCTCGAGCTCTTGCCGCGCGTCGTCCGCGAGCTCGATCCGACTCGTCCGTATTGGCCGGAGAGCCCGTACTCCGGTTCGATGGACGTGCATCCGAACGATCCCGACCGAGGCGATCGCCACACGTGGGACGCGAAGCTCGAGGGCTATCGCACGATCGTTCCGCGCTTCTGCAGCGAGTTCGGACATCAGAGCCCGCCGAACTGGGAATCGATCTGCGCGATCGTGCCTGATGCGGAGCGCGCGGTCGGTTGCGCGGAGCTCGCGGCGCGGCAACGTGCGTGGGGTGGCGACGCATTTCAATACGCGCCGCACCTCGACGAGCGGTTTGCGCCAATCGTCACGCTCGAGGCGTGGACGTTCGCGGCGCAGTTGCTGCAGGCTCGCGCATATGAACTCGCCATCGTGTGGATGCGGGCGAACGCCCCGCGCTGCATGGGCGCGCTCTTCTGGCAACTGAACGACGTGTGGACCGGCCACTCGTGGTCGGTCATCGACGCCCGCGGCCTGCGGAAGCCGTCGTATCACGCGGTCGCGCGGGCGTGCGCGCCGCTCGCGATCGGCATCGTTCCCGATGCCGACGGTGCGCGGGTCGTGATGTGCGCCGCGGCGGGCGAACTCGGCGCGACGGAACGCCCGCGCGAGCTCCGGCTGCGCCTCGTCGATGCCGAGGGCGCCGCTTCGATCGACGACGTCGTGCCGATCGCAAACGAGTCGGAGTGGGTCGGATCCGCGCGCGTGCCCGGGGCGATGCTGACGCCGCGCGAACCTCAGCGCTCGCTGCTCGTCGCCGACTGCGGCGGACTTCGCGCGACGCATGCGTTCCTGCACGACAAGGCGTTCGCCTTCGCGCCGCAACGATGCGAGGCCGCCTGGAGCGGAACGGCGATCGTCGTTCGCTCGAGCTCGCTCCTCCGCGACGCGTGCCTGCCCGCGTCGTTCGGACCTCGGGACGGAGTGCGCACGCTGTTGCCCGGCGAGACCTGGTCCATCGCCACCGACGCGGTCGCTCCGTCCACGATGGACGTCGCGGCGCTCGTGCGATCGGCGAACTGGCTCGGCTTCGACGCGACGCGCGGTCGCTGATCCCTGCACCGCCACGGCGTCGAGTTGCCGACCAGAAAAAAGTCGGCACTTTCGGGATCCGTGCGAAACCGGGTGTATAAGGCTGCCCGAGCGCGAGTCTTCGCGCCCGGAGGTGGCACATGACATTCGAAGAAGTGATGGCGGGGAAGCGTCGCACGCGCGATGCGGCGATCGAGCGCCTGCGCGACGAAGCGAAGGCGAAGGGGCAACTGGCAGACCGGGCGTTCTGGTCGATGGTCTACGACTTCGAGATGGCGCCGGTCACGACGAACCGAAAGCAACTCGGCGAGATCGGCGTGGAGGTGCCGGCGTCGGCGTCGCTGGCCGACGACGAGGTGTCGCTGAAGCTGCGCGAGCTGATCGATGCGCTCGCCCGGCTGCACGTCTACCTGCTGCACACGAACCACTTGAGCGATCGGCAGCTCTACGAGCGGCTCGAGCGCGAGATCCTCGACGAGGAGGTGCGCGACCTGCCCGCGGACGGCGTGGCCCGCGAGTTCATCGATCTCTGCATCCCCGAAACCGAGGAGGAGTGGGAGCTCTACTACCGCTGCTACGAGTCGTTCGGATTGGTCGACCGGCCGACCGATTCCGCTGGTGCGGAGAACGGGCAGAGCGGCGGCGCGCGGCAACCGCCCTTCGACCGCGATCGAACCTTGCCGCGGCCGACGGACTTCGCGCCGCCCTGATGATGGTCGTGATGACCGCCCTGATGACCGCCCTGATGACCCTCGCGATGGCCGTCCCGCAAGGCATGCGTCACCGATGACACGCCGAGCCGCCGCGCGGTCAGTGCCAGGCGGCCAGCACGATGGCGAGGTCAGCGCCGTCGGTCGTGCCGTCGCCGTCGAGGTCCGCGTCCGGAGTACCCCACGCGCCGAGGACGAGCCCGAGATCGACGGCGTCGACGACGCCGTCGCCGGAGAGGTCGGCGTTCGGCTGCGCGGCGCTTGGGACCGGCACGTTGACGGTCATGGCCGTCGGCTCGCCGGGAGCGAAGAGCGTGAGCGTCGCGGTGCCTGTCGTCGGGGGCGTGGTGGCGTCGAAGCGGAAGTTGTCGAGCGTTCCCCAACGGAGCGCGTTCGCGTTTGCCGACTCCGCGTACGTCTGCGTCGCCCAGGCGGCGACGCCGTCAGCGGCAGTCATGGACCACGCGGCGTTCGAGTATGGCTCGCCTGAGTGGCTGAACGAGGCATGGAAGCCTTGCTTCGTGATCGTCGTGCCCGCGCCGATCGGAACGGAAAACGCTTGGCCGGCGCGTGCGGAATTGAGGTTCTGAATGGCGTACTCGTAGTGGAACTGGCCGTCGCCGAGATCAGTCACCTTGCTCGCGACGAGGAAGCGTCCGTCGCCCGGCACGTCGACGACTTCGACCGTGACGTTCGGATCGGGCACGCCCACGCCGAGGCCGTTGTTCTTCCACGCGTAGATCGCCGGAAGTTGCTGGGCCGTCGCCCCGGTGAGGGAGATGACGTACGCACCGCCCGACAACGCGCCGACGGTGGCACGCCTGTACGACGCGTTGTTGTCGTCGTTGCCGGCCGCGGCGTCCTCGGGCTGGATGTACTGACCTTCGGCGAAATAGAGCGCGCCAGGGTTCGATGCGGGGGTCAGGTCGTCGATCTGTACCTGGAGGCGCCGACCGATCGTGGCCTGCGGCGTCGGCGCCGTGAACGGAAACGGGAACGCGCCGGTCGCCGGGTTCACCTGCGAACGTGGGCCAAGATCCGACTGCACGCCGTTGAGCGACGCGCTGTACGGGTCGGAGCATCCGATCCCGAGGAATTCGCACGAACCGTCTGACTGGCAGGTGCCGCAGAGGTTGCCGTCGACGGCGCACCATCCGTGCTTTGGCCACGACTGTCCGACCTGTTCGAATCGACCGTCCTTGAGGCGATAGAGGTTTTGCGCGATGACCGGATGCATCGAATCGTTCGCCCCCGAATCGATCCACGACAGGAGCGCGTCACCGATGTTGCATGACGTCGTCCCGATCGCGTATGCGGAGATCCCGCCGACCGTGCCGTACTTCGCGACGTCGGTGAGCGCGCCGACGATCACGTCCGGTCCGACGGTGGCCACGCCGCCTTCGTTGCCTCGCGCGTCCGCTCGTCCCCGGGCGCCGCCGTCGGCCTCAACGAGACTTCCGAGGTAGCCCGCGCAGAGGGCGGCGGCGGCGAGCGACAGGGTCGTGGCGATCGTGAGTGGGCGATACGTGCGCATGGTGATAGGGGAAGAGGCGTGCGTATTGCGGTTGGCTCGATGCCTATGTCTCATCGCCAACGGCTGGTCGAGGCTGATCGACGCATTGCAAGCGACAGCGCGACGCGGCGTGTCGTCGTTCCGTGCTCCGTCTGCCGGTCACTGCACGGACGCGGCCGTGTCGCGGCGCTTCTTGCCGAAGGTCCTGAGCCACGCAGCCTTCGAGCGAGGTGCGGCGCCGCCGCGGCTCCGAGACTGCACCCACCAGTGGATCCCGAGCATGACCGCGATTGTCGCGGCGAGGAGCGCGAGGAGCCAGAAGATGAGTTCGCCCGTCGACTTCGCGTTGCCGATGCCCTTGCCGGCGAGATAGCCGATGCCGGTCTGCAGGGGCACGGTCACCGCCACGGTCGTCAGTTCGACCGCGAGGAGCTTCCACCATGGCATGTGGAGCAAGCCGGCCATCGTGATCACCGGCGTGCGCGTACCCGGGATGAACCGCGCGAGGATCACCACGACGATGCCGCGCTCCTCCATCTGATGCTTGGCCTGAAGCAGTCGCCGTGGATGCACCATCCGCTTGAACCAGCGCGTCTGAATGAAGCGCGTTCCGAATCGGCGGCACAACGAGATCCACAGCATGTCGCCGATGATCAACCCGAAGTACGCGAGGACGAGCGTCTCCCACAGCGGTAGGCGATCCGTCGTCGCCGCGAAGAAGCCGGCGGGGATGAGGATGAAGTCCTCGGAGATGTGCAACCCGACGCCGGAGAAGACCAGGAGGAAGAAGATCGCCCACGGTCCGTACGGCAGGAGCTGAAGGAACCACTCCGGCATGTCCGACAGCGCGTCGGCATCGCCGCCGGCCGCGGCCGCGGTCGTCGTCGCCGCGGACGCTGGCGCGGCGATCGACTCGCTGCCCGACCCGGCGACGGTCTGTCCGAGGAGCGCGGTCGCGTGGCTGAGCGATTCGGTGACGCTGCTCGACTGGATCGCGACGGTGGCGGCGTGCACCGAATGCGCAATCCACGGCTTTGCGTGCGCGAGGCTCCCCACCGTGCAGCGCCCAAGGTCGACGAGATCGACTCGCGAGAAGATGTCGGCGACGAGATCCGTGAGCATTCGACGTACGAGTCTGGCCTGCGCTGGCCGGGCACCACCAACTGAAGTCCGAGGACGCCTTCGTCCTCGGCGGGGACTCGGCTTCCACAACGCGCTCGGAGTGGATTGGGCCGCGGCGGATGACAGCCTCGGCGCGACTCAAGCGGGAATCGACGTCGCCGTACCTATGAGTTCGGATAGTGTAGCGGCGAGGTCGAGTGCTTCCGGCAATTCCGCGTGCGCCGCGCTCCTCAGGCAATCTCCGAAGCAGTCTTCGTGCGTTCGCTCCCCCTCGCCATCCTCGGAGTTTCCGTCGCCCTCGGCGCGAGCGTCGCGCTCTCGGCGGTCCACCTCGGTCTCCTCGCCGGCGGTCTGCCGGGCTGCTCGATCTCCGGTGGCTGCGCAGCGCTGACGAAGGGGATCTGGGGTGTCGTGCCGGGCACCGACTGGCCGTGGTCGTTCGTCGGCGCGAGTTGGTTCGGGCTCCTCCTCGCGGCGCTCGTCGCGCACGCGACGGAGCGTCTGCCTCGCGTCGCCGCCGCCCCGCTCGCCGCCACCACGACTCCGCGCACGCTTCCGCCGTGGATCGTCTGGGCCGCTCGCCTCGGTGCGCTCGCGTCGGTCGGATTCCTCGGGCTCATGGTCGCGCTGGGGTCGCTCTGCCTCTGGTGCGCCGCGACGCACGCGGGGAGCCTCGTGGCGTGGTGGGCCATCGACGACGGCAAGCGAGTCGCATCCGGCGACCGACCGCGATGGCGTTCGGCGATCGCCGGCGCCTGTGCCGCGCTTGCGATGACGGCGGCGCTTGCGGGGCTGCAGACGCGGCATCGCGCTGACCTCGCTCGCACGGCTCGCACCGACGAAGAAGCGATGGCCGCCGCGATGCGCGATCGCCTGAATGGCGTGGCGCCCGCGGCCCCCAGCTCGACCACGCCCGCGGAAACAGTAAACGGTCCAAAGGCCGTTGGCGATGCCGGCGATGATCGCCCCGCGCCGTCGGCGCCCGACGGGTCGACGACGCCGTCAGCGTCGTCGACATCTTCACCCGGGATGGCGCACGCGAGCAGCCCCGATCGTCTCGACGGTCGTCTCGTGCTCGGCGCGCCCGACGCGCCGCTCCGCATCGTCCTCTTCACCGACTATCAGTGCCCCGACTGCTACCGCGTCGAACAACAGGTCGAGCGCGTGCTGCAGACCCGCAAGGACGTCGCCGTCGTCGTCAAGCACTTCCCGTTGTGCAAGGACTGTAACTCGGGAATGCCGTCGTCAATGCACCCGGACGCGTGCCGTCGCGCTGCGCTCGCCGAAGCCGCCGCCGCCATCGGCGGGCGCGACGCGTTCGAGAAGGCGCACCGCGCGCTCTTCTCGGTGCAGCCCACTCCTTCGCTCGATCCGGTCGATGCCGTCGTGCGCGCGACCGGCGTCGATCGCGCGACGCTGGAGGCCGCGGCGAAACGCGCCGACGTCGAGGCGAACGTGAAGGCCGACGTCGCCGATGCCATCGCTCTTGGCGTCACGTTCACCCCGATGGTGTTCGTGAACGGCCGCGAGTGGAAGTGGTACATGGTCGGCGGCACGCTTGAACAACTCGTGACGCGCGTTGCCGCGATGGCCGAGTCGCCGGTGCGCCCCCCCGACGCCGCGGCGAAACTCGTCGACGACTGGCGGGTGGCGCAACTCCTCCCGAAGCTCAGCGAGCCCACCACGCTCGGCCGCTTCCTGATCGATGGCGGCGGCGGCCCCGAGGTGCGCGTGTGGGGCGACGCACGCCTCCCCGGCGCGAAGATCCTCTGGGGCGCGCTGCAGAAGCTCGCCGACGACGGCGTGAAGTTCCGCGCTCGCCTGCTGCAATTCCCCGCGAGCGAACAGTGCAATCCGCTCGCGGGCTTCAAGGGCGGCGACGCGCGCTCGTGCCTCGCCTCGGCGGCGCTGGTCGCGGCGGGGGAGATCGGCGGCGACGAGGCGTTCCGCACGATGCACGCATGGATGCTCGAGCACGGCGCCGACGTGGACATGGTCGAGATCCTGCGGCAAGCCGACGCGCAGAAGCTCGATCGTCAGCGATTCCAGTCGATGTACTCGACGAGCGATGCGTTGGCGAAGGCCCGTGACGAGGCTGATCTCCTGAACCGCGCGACGAAGGTCACGCAAGTGCCGACGGTGGTGGTCGACGGGCGAATCATTCCGCGCTGGTCGCATCCCGGCGCCGACACCGCCGACGTTCTGCGCGGCGTGATCGAGGCGGCGAGCGCCGGGCCGTGAGTTGCGATTGAAAGGCCTTCAGCGCGGAGCCGCGGAGATCGCGGAGGACACGCGGAGCAGGAATCATGCGAATCGTATTTGCTCCACGCGCTCCACAATCTCACAAGACGGCGAATTGGCCAGGGCGAGTGCGCGCCCGGACGGCGCTACGAAGCGCTCGAATTGGAATCAGACACTTTGAACTGGCTGATCGCGCACTCTCTCGAAGCCCGGCACCTCGCGTGCTCCGTGCGCATTCCGTCTCTCCATCCTCTCTGTTGACGAAGAGATCGACGCTCGCGCAAGTGGCACCGCCCCCGATCCATCTCCGCGCTTCCTCCGCGTTCTCCGCCTCTCCGTGTTGAACGAGAACGCCACTCGCGTCGCGCGCACGCTCACGCGCTCAGGCTTGCCAGGTCGCACAACGCAATCGGCTCGCGACTGAAGAAGGGCTCTCCCGACTCCGCACCGATGCGGCTCCCGAAATACCGATCCGCCGACGCGATCCACTCCGGCACGTTGCGGTTCCTCGGGTTGTCGACGAATTGACTCCGATACGCCACGATCGCATCGCGCTTCCTCGCGACGAAACCGGTGGTATCGAAGATGAAGCTCGGCTGCGGCACGATGCGGAGGTGCGTGCAGTAATAGTGAAAGAGCCACTTCGGATAGCGCGGTTCGCCGGGCAGGTCGATCTTCGTGAGCTTCGCGTCGAAGCGCGCGTCTTCCGCGATCAATGTCACCGCGCGGTGGTCGGGATGCGCGTCCTCGCCGTACGGCACGAACATCACGTCGATCGCCTCGCTGCGGATCACGCCCGCGACGCGATGCCGCGCCTCGATCGTGTGCTCCACGCGGCGATTCGGCAGGCCGATGCAGGTGCGGCGCACGCCCAGGATTCGCGCCGCATCGGCCGCTTCGCGCGCCCTCGTCTCGGTCGAACCGTACGGCGTCGGTTCGCCGTCGGTCATGTCGAGGAGCAAGACGTCGTGGCCGCTCGCCGCAAGCCGTGCGATCGTTCCGCCCATGCCGAGTTCCTGATCATCCGGATGCGGACCGACGACGAGCACCTTCATCACGAGACCTCACGGGGTTCGAGTCATTTGCGATCGCGACGCTGCGCCGGCGTCGCCGGTTCGACGAGCTGCGGCAGGACCGGCACGAGCGATCGCTCGGCGCCGAGCTGCTCGAGCGCCGAGCCCGAGAGCGCGGCAAGGTACTCGACGAGCGCCTTCTCCCGTTCGAGCTCGCCGTTGCGTCGAGCGAAGTCGAGCTCGCGGGCGAAGCGAGCGATCGCCGCGAGCGTCGGCTTCAGCTTCAGTCCCCACGACGCCTCCGTCGGCGGCACGCGCACCGCGGCGAGCGCGCCGGTGGCACCGGTGGGGCGCTTGTCGAGCCACGGCCCGAGCTCGTCGAGCATGCGACCGACGAAGCGCGCGAGCGGCGCGTCGCGCTCGATGCGATCGAGTTCGCGTGCGAGCGTCGCGTCGTCGCGGGCGATCGCGGCGAGCGCCGCCAGCTTCGTCGTCGCGCTCAGGTCGACGAGCGCCGGCGCGAGCGACGAACGCGACGCGTGAAAGCCGCCCCAGCGGGCCAGCGTCGCGGCCGCGTCGCGCGATTCGGGGGCGGTCATGCCCGCGGCGAACGCGGCCATCGTGCGCGTGAGTCGATAGAGATTCGCCATGCGCCGCGCCGCATCGCCGCCGCCTTCGCCCGCGGCCCACGCGTCGGCCCACTCGGCCCGCGCGAGGTCGATCGCGTCGCAGAGCTTGCGCGGCTCGCCCGCCGATAGCGCCGTCGCCTCCGGCGTCTCGCGGCGGAGCGCGTCCTCGAAGGGCAGCGGCGAGAAGAGCGCGACCTGCCGGCTGAGCGCGTCGAACGCGACGAGGCCAGCGGCGCGGCGCGTCGGTTCGAGCAGCCACTTGAGCATCGTGCGCACGTGCCCGGTCACCAGCTTCGCCGCCTGGGGCCGCGCGCCGCCGATCGCCTCGATGATCGCGCCGCTGCGATCCAGGCGATCGAGGTCCGCGAGCGCCTCGCGCTGCGCCGACACGAGCGACACGAGCTCGGGATCGGACATCGCGTCCGGATCGGTGAGGAGCGCCGAAAGTCGCGCGAAGGTCGTCGTCTCGGCGCGTCGGTACGCCTTCTCGAAGTCGCGCCGCGTCGTCCGCAGCTCGCGCGGCGCCTTGTCGGGCTGCTCCGACTCGGCGCGGAATCGCGCCGCGAGCTCGACCGCTTCGCCGACGCGCTGAACCGCGCGGGCGAGCCTGGCCGGATCGTCGCGCAGCGCGACGTCGGGCGACGATTCGGGAAAGAGCGCTCGCCGCAGCGTCGCCTCGAGCGCGGCGCGATCGAGATCCTTCGCCGACTTCGTCGCGGCCAGTCGACGTTCGGCGGAAAGGAGCGTTGACTGCGCCGAGCGCAGCGGCAGCATGCGGTCGTCGCCGCGCGCGAGGCGAACCGCGTCATCGTCGATCGTGGCCCGCTCCGCGTCGGACATCCATGCGCATTGCGCGGCCGTCGACGCCAACTCGAGGGCCACCGCGATGGCGGCCGCGTCGACGGCCTCGCTCTTCGCGCACCGCTCGGCGATCGCCGAAGCCAGCGCCGCCGATGCGCCGGCCCGCAGCGCTGGATCGCACGGATCGGGCTCCGACGCACGAGCGCCGACGTTCGCGCTCGCCAGCGCGCCCGCGGCCGTCAACTCCTCGGCGGTCGGCCAGCCGGTCGTGAGGCTGACGGGTGACTTGCCTTCGAGCGTGGCGATTCCGTCGCAGAGCCACGACGTCGCGTTCGCGATCGCGGCTTCGACCTGATCGGGATTGTCGAAGCTCGCGGTGGCGAACGCCTGCGGCGCGAGTTCGACGAACCTGCGCAGGCGTCGCGTCGCGAGGTCGCGCTCGCGCACGCCGAGCGGTCGCGGCGGATCGCCGACGGTCAGGCTGCCGTCGGCGAGCCCGGCAAGCAGCACGTCGATGCGGCGCCGCACGTCCGCGAGTCGCAATCCCTGCATCGCGTAGCCGTCCCGCGGCGGTCCGGCTTCCGCGCCGCGGATCAGGAGGTCGAGGGCCATGCGCCGAAGTCGCGCCCGCGTCGCATTGCAGGTCTTGGCCGTCTCGTCGTCGTCGTGCTTCGCCTCGATCGTCCGCACTTCCTCCTGCAGCACTTCGACCAGCCCGCTGACCGCGTTCTTCGCCGGAAGCGGCGGCGCCGGAGGAACCGGACCGAGCTGCAACGTCTGCGCGTTCGCCCACACCGAGACGAAGGCGACCAACGCGACGAGCAGACGATGAGGTCTTGCGAGCACCGACATGCGTCACTCCGCAAGTACGTCCTTGCCGCCGTAGTGGATCCATCGAAGGCAAAGCCCTTGCGCCGGAAGCGTCTGTCCCGTGCGAAGGCGATCGCGCGACTCGAGCGCCGCGCTGAGGTCGTCCGCCGTCAGGCGTCCGCGGCCGACGTCGACCAGCGTGCCCGCGATGATGCGCACCATGTGGTAGAGGAACCCGTTGCCGGCGACGTCGATGTGTACGCGCCCGGGCATCGGGCTCGAGACGACGCACTGGTGGATCTTCCGAACCGTCGACTCGCGACCGTGCAGCGAGTGCGCGAATGCGGCGAAGTCGTGCTCGCCGACGAGGCGCTGCGCCGCCTGATGCATGCGCGCGACGTCGAGCGCGTGCAGCTCCCAGCAGACGTAGCGGCGTTCGAAGAGCGGCGGATGCCGCGGTTTGCTCAGCGCGTATGCGATCGAATATCGATAGCACTTGCTCACGGCGTCGGAGATCGGATCGAACGCTTCCGGCGCGACCGTCGCGTCGAGCACCTGCACGTCGCCCGGGAGCCGCGAGGTGATCGCGTACGCGAGCCGGTCGATCGGGATGCGGGTGTCGGCGGTGAACGCGGCGACCTGTCCGATCGCGTGGACTCCGGCGTCGGTGCGGCTCGCACCGACGAGCCGGGCCGGCGCGCCCACGGCGATGCGCACCGCGTCCTGCACGACGCCTTGCACCGTGCGCAGCGGCGTCGCGCCGGGCGGCTCCTGCCGTTGCCAGCCGTGGAACTCGGTGCCGTCGTAGGCGATCGTCAGCTTGTATCGAGGCACGGCTGCGCCGATCAGAGGTTCGATGGCTGGCCCGCGGCGATCAGTGTCCGAACAGACTCTGCTGCGCGAACCAGCCCTTGGATTCGAAGTGCCCCATCGCCTCGTCCACGGAGCGGAAGATCTTCGTCGCGGTCTCGGTGATGAACGGGCTCGGGTTCTTCTTTGGCTTCCACACGACGTAGACCTCCTTCGTGTGTTCGAACGCGTGGTGCAGTTCGCGTTCGACGCCGCTCGACAATCCCGGCACGCCGCCGGGCAGCTCGGGGATGAGCGACACGATCATGTCGCTCTGGTCGATGAGCTTGAAGTCGCGCATGTAGATCTGGCCGTCGATGTCGCCGGCGATGTCCAGCACCTCGCGCACGCTGACGCGAAGCGGCGGCGAGCTCGATCGCCCGCCGAAGCTGTGCGCCGTGACCTCGATGCGGTCTTCGCCGCGCCGCGCGGCGGCGAGCGCCCGCTCGAGCAGGAGCTTCTCGTCGACGTCGCCGGGATCGAACGCGATGAAGTGACGGGCGAGCTCGGCGCGGAACTGGTCGATCTCCGCGAGCACGTCCGGCATGTCGACGACGTGGCTCATCGGGAAGGACGGGTAGACCTTCTTCATCTCCGGCCGCGTGACGAGCCGCAGCGCGGTCTCGGTCGTGTCGGTCTGCCGACCGCGCGACAGGATGTAGAAGTTGTGGCGGCAACCCATCGCGTCGGCGAGGAGCTCCGTCGCGAGGATCTCCTCCTCGCGCCACACCATGCAGTCCTTCAGCGTCGCGTCGATGTCGTGTTCCTGGTGCAGCCTGTGGTGCACCATCTCGACGTTGTCGACGAGGCAGATGAACATGTCCGGCTCGAGCCGCTTCATCAGGTCGAAGTCGAACGCGGCGAAGAGCCCGTGACGCCAACGAAACGTGGCGTGCGTGTTGACGATGACGTTGCGGTGTTCGCGCGCCGGCGTGGTGAGCGAGATCACGTCGCGGAACGACGAGCGGCGCAGCGTCGTGAGGCGCGACAGCGGCAGGTCGAGGATGCGGCCGGGGCGCACGTCGGGCGCCTCGCGATACATCAGGTCGCCGAGGTGGAAGATCTCGATGCGCTCGCCGCGCTCGCCGCCCACGTCGACGACCGCGTTGAGGTACGGCTTCTTGTCCACGCCGATCTGGCCGGTGACGACGGCACGCATTGCGCTGAAACTCCTCAGTGACGGCGGCCAGCGTAGCGACTGCCCGCCGGTCGACCGTTATGACCGAACGCGCGCGATGAGCGCGACGACATGCACCTCGACGGCGCGACCCTCGCCGACGGCGTCGACCTTCTCGTGCGTCTTCCCCTTGAGATTGATCTGTTCGTGCGGCACGCCCAAGGCGTCGGCCACGTTGTCGATCATTGACCGCTTGTGCGGCGAGAGCTTCGGCCGCTCGCAGATCACGGTGATGTCCATGTTCGACAGGGCCCATCCCGCGTCGCGGAGTCTCGCCGCCGCCTCGACCACGAACAGCCGCGAATCCTGTCCGTTCCATCGGGGGTCGTCGTCGGGGAACAACTGGCCGATGTCCGGGAGGCCAAGCGCGCCCAAGATCGCGTCGGTCACCGCGTGGTAGACCGCGTCGCCGTCGCTGTGACCCACCGGTCCGACCGGATGGTCGAACTTGACCCCCGCAAGGATGAACGGTCGGCCCCGGCCGCTCGGCGGTTGCGGCTCAAGCCGATGAAGGTCGTATCCGTGTCCGACGCGGAACGAGAGGAGCGGCATCGACCGCAATCTAGCAGCCCGTGGCCACCGTCATTGCGGTGGCGAGCGACCCGGCTCGCGTCGACGGGCGCTCGCCGCCGGCGGCCGAACCGAATCCGTTCCGCAACTGTCGTCAAAGGACCGGCCCTCCGATAACCGATACACGAACACCGCCGGGCGCGCCCGGCGAAGGAGACCGGATTCATGCTGCCTCGCCCCGCGCTTGTCGTCACGAGCCTCGCCTTCCTTTTCCTGTCGAGCTGCTACACGAACACGCCGCAGTTGTGGGAGTCGTCGGACGAGCAGTTCACCTACGTCTCGACGCCGTCGCGTCCGGTGACGATCACGCTGGTCGACACGCGCGATCAGTCGGAGTTCTTCCGCATCGACATTCCGGTCGGCAAGCAGTTGAGCTTCCGGTTCCACGAAGGCGACGGCGACGATCCGGTGAACCGCCCGGCGAAGATGGAGTGGGCCGTGTTCGACGAGCCCTCGTGGACGGGAAGCCTCTCGAACTCGCTGAGCGTTCCGCCGATGCACGCGCGGCGCATCGACTACACGTTGCGTCCCAACGGCGAGCTCGCGCCGCCGAAGCCCGAAGCGCCGATGCGCGTCGAGCCGACGCCGAAGCCGCAGTGGGAGACGACCGCCGGCGGATCGAGCGGTTCCTCGAACTCGAAGAAGCTGTACGACTGATCGCCAACGTCAGCGCACGGGCGCGGACATCGCGGACTTGACGAGCGCGGCGAATTTCTCGCCGCGCTCTTCGTAGTTGGTGAACTGATCCCAGCTCGCGCACGCGGGCGACAGCAGGACGACGTCCGCCTCGCGAGCCCGTTCGTGCGCCCTCGCGAACGCGACCTCGAGCGATCCGCAGAGCGTCACGTTCTCGCCGGCGAGTTTCGGGGCGGTGGTCCCGATGGCGTACACGCCGGCGAGCGCGGGGGCGAGGTCGCGAATCGGCGCGAGATCCGAGCCCTTGTCGTATCCGCCGGCGATCAGGTGAATGCGCTTGGGGTCGATGAACGCCCGCACCGCGAGGAGCGTCGCTTCCGGCGTGGTCGACTTCGAATCGTTGAAGTAGCGCACGCCGTCGTGCTGGGCGACGAGCTGGAGCCGGTGCGGCAGCCCGCCGAACGACGCGCACGCGGCAACGAAGGAGGCCGGCGATGCGTCGTCGCGAAGCCAGCGCCGTGCGGCGGCGACGGAGACGATCGTCGCGAGGAGCGCGTTGCGCACGTTGTGTTCGCCCGGAACGCGCAGGCGAATCGACGACGGATCGAATTCGAGCGGCTCGCCGTCGTAGGGTGGCGGCGACGACCACCAGTCGTCGGCGAGTCGTGCGGCGGCGCTGGCCGCGTCCGGCATCTCGGTCGCGAAGCGGCTGAAGAAGACGTCGACCGCGGATTGATCGCGCCGAATCTGGCGCTTCGACTCGCTGTAGTGGCGGAACGAGCCGTGCCAATCGATGTGGTTCGTCGTGAGATTCGTGAGCACCCCGAACTGCGGCGACCAACCGTGCGCGCCGCGCTCGCTTGCGGCCGACAGCCAGTGAAGCATCGCGCTTGAGAGCTCGAGCACGACGACGTCGTCGGGACCGAGCGCGTCGGCGTCACCGAGCAACGATCCGCCGATGTTGCCGCCCATGCGCGGTCGATCGAACGCGGTGCCGAGCAGATGGTGGATCAGCGCGGTCGTCGTACTCTTACCCGCGCTGCCGGTCACGCCGATCACCCGCGTGACGCCGCGCTCGCGCAGGGTCTCGACGAGCAGCCGCATCTCGGTCGTGATCGTCACTCCCTTGGCTCGCGCCGCCTCGAGATACGGGTTGGCCCACGGCTTCGGCACCGCGGGATTCGCCACGATCAGATCGGCCCGCTCGAAGTCCTCGGCCCGATGTTCGCCAAGCCGAAGTTCCACCTGGCCCGAGTCGACGACGTCGCGCAGCCGGACGAGCGGGCCCGCGAGATCGTCGGCCCGCTGGGAGTCGGTCAGGAGGACGCGCGCCCCGCGCCCGCAGAGCCATCGCGTGACCCCCAGACCGCCACCAAACTGCCCGAGCCCCATGACCGTGACCCTGCGTCCATGCAGCGAGTTCATGCGGCCAACTATACCGATCGGTCGCGCCGGCCCGACCGGTCCGACGATCGGTGCGGGCGAACACGCGAACTTCCCGGCGTGCGCCGCGGCGATCACAACTACCATGGCCACCAATGACGGTGCGACCGCCGCCGCCCCCGCCCGGACCATCCGCGAAGCCAGCGGACCGCTACTCCACATCGGCGATCCTCAGCGTCGTCGCGCTCGTGCTTCCGCTGGTCGGCCCGCTGATCGCGATCGTGCTCGCGACCGGAGCGCTCGCCCGCATCCGTCGGAGCGAGGCAACTCGCCCGACCGAGTCGGCTCGCCCGAGCAACGTGGCCGCGGGGCCTCGCTTGCGCGGGCGACGCATCGCGTACGTGGGGCTCGGGCTCGGCGCGATTCTCCTGATCGCGGAGTTCTCGCTGCTCGACGCGTTTGCCCGGTCGACGACGGAGCACATCGACAACCAGATCGCCTCGGCGCTCACCGACGTCTTCGGCGTGGCCACCAACCGCGACGCCGACGCCGTGCTCGAACGCTGGAGCCGCCACGCCGAGGATCGCATCACGCGCGAGCAACTGCTGGCGTTCGCCACGTCGGCGCGCGAGCGCTATGGCGGATTCCGATCGGTGTCGGTGGTCGCCCGCGACGATCCGGACTACTCGTTCACCCGCCAGGCGGTGAGCACGGCCGTCGCCTATCGCTTCGAGAACGGCGATCGCATGGGGTCGCTGGTCATGCTGCTCGAGCCCGACCCGGAGTCGCTGCTGCGGCCCATACCGAGGCTGGCGGAAATCATCGTGGACGACCGAGCGCTCGGCACGTTGCGTCTCGGGCCGAAGGAGCGGTCGGTCGAGGCGGCGCCGAGCGCGCCGTCGCAAGGGAACGGAGGGGCCAATGCGGGGTGACGCCGGCGTGCAACCGGGCGATCCGATCATCGAAGTGCGCGAGCTTCGCCGCGTCTTCGGTCCGCAGGTCGTCTTGGACGGCATCACGCTCGACGTGCTTCGCGGCGAAACGCTCGTCGTGATGGGCGGATCGGGTTGCGGCAAGTCGACGTTCCTGCGGCACCTCATCGGCGCGCTCAAGCCCACGTCGGGCGAGGTGCGCATGTTCGGACGGTCGATCGCCGATCTCGACGAACCCGGGCTCAACGACCTGCGCCGGAAGATCGGCGTGCTGTTCCAGTCCGGCGCGCTCTTCAACTCGATGACGATCGCCGACAACGTCGCGCTGCCGCTGCGCGAGCACACGACGCTCGACGAGGCCATCATTGACATCGAGGTGAAGATCAAGCTCGAGCTCGTCGGCCTGCGCGAACACGCCGACAAGCTGCCGTCGCAGATCTCCGGCGGGATGAAGAAGCGCGCGGGGCTCGCGCGGGCGCTGGCGCTCGACCCGCAGCTCCTCTTCTACGACGAGCCGTCGGCGGGACTCGACCCGGTCACCAGCGCCGAGATCGACCAGTTGATCATCGCGCTCACGCGGCAGCTCGGCGTCACGAGCGTGGTCGTCACGCACGAAATGGACTCGGCGTTCACCATCGCCGATCGCATGGTCATGCTCGACAAGGGACGGGTGTTGCGCATCGGCACGCGCGACGACTTCGCCGCGCTCCGCGCGACCGAAGACGTCGCCGGATTGAGCGACGTCGATCGAACCGTGCGCCAGTTCCTGCGCGGCGACGCGATGGGACCGATCACGGAGCGCCGCGCGAAAGACAGCTACGCCGAGGACCTGCTGCGCACGGCGCAGCCCACGGTGAGTTCGATCCCCGCGCTCTTCGCGAGCCGAAGCCTGCGCCCGAACGGGCCAGCGAAGCCGGGCTCGGAGTGATACGGACCGAATTTGCTCCACGCGCTCCACGGTCTCACAAGCCGGCGAAATGGCCAGAGCGAGTGTGCGCCCGGAGGGCGCTATGGAGCGCTCGGATTCGTATGACGTAGGGTGGGCGGCGCGCGTCTGACGGCGGGCGGGATGCGTGGGACGTCTCGCTGTCTTTTCGCTCTCCGTCGACCGTCCCATTCACCACCAAAGAAACACGGGGCCGGTCGCGTGACCGGCCCCGTGGCTTTCACAGAGAGATCGTTGTCTTACGGGCAGTTGCCCCACGCGCCGAGGAGGACCGCGAGGTCCGCCGCGTCGGTGGTGCCGTTGCCGTTGAGGTCCGCACCGTTGGTGCCCCACGCGCCGAGGAGCGTCGCCAAGTCGGCGCCGTCGACCTTTCCGTCGTGGTTCAGGTCAGCGGGGCACGGCGGGGCGACGGTGCCGCATGAAAGCGTGACCGAGCCGCTGCCGCCAGCACCCGCGCTGCCGATGCGGATGAGCACGCCCATGCCCGCGGTGACCGGCACCTGCACGAGCGAAGTGCTGCCCGAGCAACCCGAGAAGTTGTCGGAGCAACCGAGCAACGGCACGTTCGCCGTGGCCGGGCAGAGTCCGATGTACTGGTAGACGGATATGCGCGAGTCGAACGAAGCGGTGCCGCACGTCGATACGGTGAGCGTGCCGGTGCACGTGGCCTGGTGGAGGTACCAGATGTCGTGTTTGTAGACGACGCCGTTGCCTTCGTTGCAGCTTGCCGGCGCGTTGCCGATCGAGTCGTTCGCCGTCGTGGTGTTGAACGCCGTGGTGCCGAGGCCGATCACCGACGCGGAGAAGCAGTCGTCGTTCGCCGGCGGCAGGATCGTCTCGCAACTCACGGTCAGCGTGCCGGTGCCGCCACCGCTGGCGCCGCCGACGCGGATGAGGTACTTGTCACCGGCGAACGCCGCAAGCGTGATCGTCGACGTGTTGCCGGCGCAGCCCGCGACGTTGTCGGAGCACGCGATCGGCGTGTCGCCGCTGTTCGGGCAGGTCTGCGTGTACACCGCGATCCGGGTGTCGAAGCTCGCCGCGGAGCACGTCGAGATCGTCGTGTTGCCGGTGCACGGGACGGTGAGGAGGTACCAGATGTCCTTGTTGAACGCAGTGTCGGCGCCGCCCGCGCACGTGCCGCTCACGAGCTCGGTGCCGGTCGTCGCGAAGGTGGTGTCGAAGGGGAACGTGCCGGTGCCGATCTCGGTGGCGTTGCCGCACTCGTCGTTGCCCGGCGGCGGGTTCGCGTTCGAGTCGATCTTCACGTCGTCCACGTACCAGTCGTCGTTGGTCTCGTTCACGACCGCGCGGAGGCGAAGTCGGAATCCGTCGTGACGCCCGTTCGCCGGGACCGTCCAGATCGACTGCACGAAGTTGTTCTGGTCGACGCCGTCGGAGGTGATCGTTCCGAGGTTGAGCCAGTCGCCCGTGGAGCTCCAGTATTCGACGACGAGCGTCTCGCCGGCCTCGACGCCCTTGTGCTCGGTCCACAGCGATACCTGCGGGTTCGGGAACGTCGAGAGCTTGATGACGTTCGTTCGCACCTCGTCGTTGTCATAGGGGCCCGAGCCCGCCGCGTCGAGGTTGAGCGAACGCGTGCCGCTGACTTCGTTCGTCGCCGCGGTCGAGGTGGACGCGCCGTCGATGTAGGTCCACTTCGTCGAGTCGATGGCCGCGTTCGGGAACTGGTCGAGGAAGGGTGCATCAAGCGGAAGCGGCGCAGTGACGTCGCAGCTCACGTTGTTGCGGTACGCGACGATTTGCGCGACCTCGTTGGCGCCGAACTTGAGGTTCGAGCCCGCGATGCCGTTACACGATCCGTTGACCGAGCACATGATGTGGCAATCGCCGTTGCCGTCGCAGTGCGTGGCGTTCCAGTTGTGGCCGATCTCGTGGGCCGAGAGCGACTGACGCAGCGCCGAGTTCGTGGTGTAGCGGCTCTCGACGCAGGAGTACGCGAGGTTGCCGACCGCGCCGCAGTCGTTGCCGACGCCGTTGCACACCGCGCCCAGCCATGCGAGGCCGATCACCGTGCCGCTGATTGACTTGCCGGTGTAGAGCTGTGCGAGATCGCGCTGGATGGCCGACTCGGGAGCCGAGTTCCACTTGGTGCGGAACTCGCAGAGCAGGTCGGTCATGACGTTCGTGGTGTACGGATCGGCTACGTTGTTGCGGACCACGAAGGCGCTGAACTCGAATCCGATGTTGACGTCACGGTCGTAGATGAAGTCGACGCCGTTCATCACCGTCTCGATGTCGTTGACGGTGTTGACGACCGACGAGCCGTTCGCTTGGTAGAACTCGAAGTCGGCGTCGAACGCGATCTCGACGGTCTGCGGTTGAGCGCCGGCGATGCCGCCTTCGCCGCCTCCGCCGCCACCCGCGTCATGTTCATCAAGGAGCTTCCAGTCCGGAAGCGAAAGGTGCGCTTCGTCGAAGCCGCAGTGGGCATCGGGCGGGGCGACGACGTCGTCGGTTCGATAGACGACGTGCGAAGCCGGCGCCGCGCCGGGAACGTAGTCGGCGAGCGGCTGGATGAAGTACGTGCCGTCATTCGGCATCGCGACGAAGCCGCGGAGCTGGCCATCGATCAGCGACACCGCGACGCCGGCGTCGTCGACGCCGGCAACACTGCCGCGATAGGTATGGATCGGCGGCGCTTCGGTCGGTACCAGCGTTCCGTCGCCGCGATCGGTGTAGAGCTGATACTCCGGCCCGCGGAGCGAGAAGAGGTCCGCGCTGATGACGCGGATCTGGCCACCGAGGACGACGGTAGCCGTGAACGAGTTCGGGTTCCCGCTCGGCAGCGACAGCGTCTCGACATCGAACCGTGCGAGCGTCGGTAGCGAGAGAGGAACGGCCTCGCCGGCGTTCTGAGCTTGAGCGAGACGACTGGTGCGGGGCGGCGCAGCCGCGCTCGCGAGGGTGCTGAACGGGATTGACGCGGCGATCGCGAGTGTGGCGCCGTGGAGGAGGAGACTGTTTTTCGTCATGGGAAAACCGGTGGACGAGGTCACTGCGAAGCACCGGCCGTGCTTCGGCCAAGCGCGAGTTTGATTGAAGGTCGGGCGTCACTGAGCGCCGGTCATTGGACGCGGCGCTCGCGCGAGTCGCACGACCGAATATAGCCCCGGCTTGGCATCGAGGCCATTGCGCGTTCGGTGTCTTGCTCGCTCTTGCGTCGTGCGATCGAGACGTGACGATGGCACTTGCAGGCCCGAAAAGTACTGGAAAAAAGGGCGGGCCCGACGCATGGTCGGGCCCGCCACAGGATCGACGATTTCTGCAGGGATATCAGCAGGGGCCCCAGCCGCCGAGGAGGATCGCGAGATCCGCCGCGTCAGTCGTGCCGTCGGCGTTCAAGTCGCCGCCCGCAGTTCCCCACGCTCCGAGGAGCGAGCCGAGATCGGCGCCGTCGCGCTGTCCGTCGCCGTTGAAGTCGCCGACGCACGGGAGCACCGGCGCGGTCGGACCCTTGGCGGCGAAGGTCACCGAACTCGGCGTGCCGGGCTTGAAGAGACCCAGCGTCGCCGTCGCGTCGGTTGGCGGCATGTCGGCATCGAAGCGGAAGTTGTAGAGCGTCGCCCAGCGAAGCGCGTTGGCGTTCTGATTCGTCGCGAACGATTCGGTGCTCCACGTGATCGCGCCATCCGCCACCACGCCGGTCCAGTCAGCGCTCGAGTAGGCCTCACCCGAGTGATAGGCGATGTCGTGGAAGCCAATGTTCGTGACGTTCACGCCGGCGGGAATCGGCAACGAGAACGAGCCGCCGCTGCGATCCGAGTTGAGATTCGAGATCGCGTACTCGTAGTGCCAGGTGCCGTTGCCGTTGTCCGTCACCTTGTACGCCGCAAGGAACCGGCCGTCGTCAGCCACGTCGATCGTGACGTTCGTCACGGCCGCGTCTGCGGCTTGCCAAGCGTAGATGGCGGGCTTCTGCTGGAACGTGCTGCCGGACAGCGAGAGCGTGTAGGCGCCGCTCGCGAGCGAGCCGACGGTGAACTTGCGATAGGACGCGTTGTTGTTGTCGTTGCCTGCCGCAGCGTCGTCAGGGTGCACGTACTGGCACTCGGCGAAGTACTGCGCGCCGGGATTCAGCGACGGGTTGAGCTCATCGATCGGCACTTGGAGGCGACGATTCAGGACTGCAGGAGTGCCGTTGCTCGGCGCCGAGAACGGATACGGGAAGAAGCCGCTCGCAGCGTTGATCTGCGAACGCGGCCCGAGGCCCGACGTCTGGCCGTTCAGGTTCGAGTCGTACGGGTCGGAGCAACCGATACCCAAGAGGTGCGGGCAGCCGCTGCCGGCCGGCGTGCAGGTTCCGCACAGAGTCTGCTGCAGCGCGCAGAAGCCGTGCTTCACCCACGACATGCCGATCTGCTCGAAGCGGCCATCCTTGAGGCGGTACATGTTCTGCGGGATCACCGGGTGCTGATTGGTGGTGTCCTGCCAGTCCAACTGCACGTTGCCGATGTTGCAACTCGTCGATCCGAACGAGTAGGCCGAAGTGTTCACGCCGTTGAACACCGCCGAGCCCCACTTGCTCACGTCGGGAATCGCTCCGACGATCACGTCCGGACCGGTGCTCGCCACGCCGCCGCTGCCGTCGTCTCCTCGCGGAACGGCAGTCGCCACGGGTTGACTCAAGAAGTACCCGCCCACCAACGCTCCGCCACCAAGCAACAGGCCACTAATGGTCATTCCAACTTTCACGCGCGATCTCCTTCGTTTTCGTTCGAACGGGGGGACGACTGACACCGGCACAAAACGAGCGACAACGTCACCGGCGAGATACCGGCGAGGCGCCAAGAAGCGCAACTCGGTGAACATACATCTGCTCCTCACCAAAGTGACGTTGAACTAGCGGATTTCCTCGAATCGAGGCGCGAGCAGGCTCACGAGCGCCGCGCCTGTTCACCTGAGTAATGAAAGAACACCGGCACCCTTTCGGGTGCCGGTGCTGAAGGTCTGACTCATTCGCGATTTCGTCGAGACGGGCTAGCGGACCTGCTCAGCGAACCCGCGAAGCGGATCGGGCGGAATTAGGCCCGACGACGACGGCCAGCGAGACCGGCGAGGCCGAGGAGGGCAACCGCGCCCGGACCCGGAACGCCGATGGTGAACTCACCGCCGCCGAACACCGTGGCGGTGCCGAGGCCCTGGTTGTAGCCAACCTGGAGGGCGCTGGTGTACTGCGGGAGGCCGCCGGTGCCAGCGAGGTAGACGAACTGAGCGAGGAGGGTGCGGTTGTCCGCGCCGACCTTACCCTGGAGGTTCGGCGGGTTGCTGTTGAACCAGCCAGCGCCGTTCGGGATGCCGGGCTGATTGAAGCCAGCGCCACCCCAACCCGGATCAGCGTTCGTGCTGTTGCCGAAGCCCGGAACGCCACCGATGGTGACGTACGAGTCGACAGCTTCCTGGCCGGGCTGCGTGAACTGCGGCGACCAGCTGCCGCCGACGAAGTCAGCGTCGTTGAAGTTCGAAGCAGCGAGGTTCGTGGTGCCGAACGCGTTCAGAACGACGTCGTTGGCGCTGCTGAACTTCGCATAGACCTTGTAGACCTCGAGGCCGCCGGAGGTCGAGTGGTCGACTTCGAAGCCGACAAACGACGCCGAGGCGAGGCCGGAGACTGCCAGCGCCGCAGCGCCAGCGATAACACCCATCTTCATTTTTCTGCTCCCTTTTCCCTAGGACGCCCTCCGCGGGCGTCTCACGTTTTCCCGATGTGCCCGCCAGCACGATGCGGAGGGCATCCCTTCAACTCCAATCTACTTCCGCGCCCCACGCTGTCAAGAACACCAAGCACCTTTTTGCAGTTGTGTGGGAAGACAGATGCTCGCTCCGTGGGAAGAAACCGCCGAATCGCGCCGCGATTCGCAGATCGACCCGCTCAGCGGGGTGGCCGACGCACCGGTTTTTCGGCCGTGAACGCACATTCGGTCCTCTGTTGCTGCCGTCGCTCGGTGCGCAGACATCGAGAAATGTCGAAGAGAACGCGATCTATCGGACCTTTGGCTTCGCCACTCGTCGCCACTGACCGACGCGAGGCTGGTGGCGCGTTTCGCGCCGAGCCACGAACTCTTCGGCCATCCTTGACGACCTCACTCCCACTACAGGACACCCGCTGAAGTACCCCCCGGCACGTCCGTCCGTCAGGCAGTGGGCAACCGGCCACCGACGAACTGACCCTTCAAAAGGAGTGGACCACTCCCGGTGACGAGCACCCGCACGATCCGGCCAGCCAAGTCGCTGGCCTCAAGTCCCGGCGGGCACTCGAAGAACGTAATCAGGTCGCCGGATGTCCGGCCGACGAGTTGTCGGGACCCGCGACTCGCGGATGTGGTCGCGGGGGATGTTGCTGGGTCGGATGCTGGTGGGCTCGAAATAGCGGACTTCGAACTCGGCCTAGACGACCCGCCGCCCGCGATGCGCAACTCCACGCGGGGAGCGTTGGGCGCGGAGACCGCGACGGGCTTCGCGTCCTCTGCATCGGACCCGTCGGAATCTGCGGCCTCCGCGCGAGCAGCCTGGCTTGGCCCTTCGACGAGCAACTCGACCGTGCGTCCAACCCATCCCGCATGGGTGTTCGCGCTGACCTCCGCTTGCACCGCCAAGAGCATGTTGTTCCGCAGCTTCTTGACGTCGCTTGGGACGTCGTCGGGGAATCGATCGATCGCCGCCGTTCCCGGCCTCGGCGAGTACTTGAAGATGAAATTGTTCTTGAACGGGATCGACCGCACGAGATCGACGGTCGCCTGAAAGTCCTCGTCGGTCTCCGTCGGGAACCCCACGATGAAGTCGCCGGCGATGGTGACGTCGGGCAGAATCGCCAGCGCCCGCCGGACAAAGTCGCGGTAGTCCTCCACCGTGTAGCCGCGATTCATCAGCTTGAGGATGCGATTCGAGCCGCTCTGGGCCGGGACGTGGAGGTAGCGGCAGATTCGGGGGCACTCCGCCATGACCTCGAGGATGTCGTCGCCAAAGTCTCGTGGATAACTCGTGACGAAGCGCAGCCGTTCAAGGCCCGGAACCTCGTCGTGGATGCGTCGGAGGAGCTGTGCAAAAGTCGTGAATCGCCTGCCCGCGGCGGCAAGACGCTCGGTTCCGCCCGGGGCGAACGCTGCGGCGCCCGGGCCGACTTGGGGGAGTTCTGCGCCGTCGGCCGAGGTCGCTTCGCCGTGGACGTAGAGGTAATGGTTGACCGTCTGACCGAGGAGCGTCACCTCGATGGTGCCCGAATCCACGAGGCGACGGCATTCCTCAACGATGTGGTTCGGGGGGCGGTGCACCTCGGCGCCGCGCGTGTATGGAACCACACAGTAGGTGCAGAACTTGTTGCAGCCTCTGGTGATACGGACGTACGCCGACCGCCCTGAGGCCTGCGATTCGTCGGCCGCCATCGGGCTGAACGCACGCCCGAGGTCCAAGGCTTCGAGGGAGTCCTCGGCCGCCGCGAGCGTCGCCGAACGGCGGCTTTTGTTGCCAGCGAGGGCGACCCGGTCGACGATCGCGACCCTGTTGGTGCGGCGGACGTTGTCGATCAGCAGCGGCAGCTTGTCCAACTCGCCGGGACCGCACAGGAGATCGACCTGGGGATATCGCCGCAGCATGTCGACGCCGTCGCGCTCCGCCATGCAGCCGAGCACCCCCAGGATCACCGACTCGCCGCGCTCCTTGCGACGGCCGACGAGACCGAATCGGCTGTACGCCTTGTGCTCGGCGTGTTCGCGCACGCTGCACGTGTTGTAGAGAACCACCTCGGCGTCGTCGGGATCGTCGGTGAAGCGGTAGCCAAGCGAGCGCAGGTGACCGCGCACGAGCTCGCTGTCGAGTTCGTTCATCTGGCAGCCGAACGTCTCAAGGTAGACCTTCACGTGGACTCGTTCTCGCTTGGGATCGGAGCGCGGTCAGGGTAGCAGGCGAGCGCAGCCGATTGGACGATTCGAGCGATTCGCACGCCGCATCTCGTACGATCCGGGCATGAGCCTCTCCACCGGCGAGATCCTGGTGTTGGTCGGCATCGCCGTCGCGCTGACACTCGTGGTCGCTGGCTACATGATCTACAGCCGACGAAAGGGATGGATGTGACGCAGAGCCGCACGGATGCGGAAGAGGCCAAATTCTCGATCCCACGACCCTCCGACGCCGATGGCTTCGGCATGCGCGCAGGGCACGGGATCTTTCTCATCGCATTGGCTCTTCTCGTCATCGGCGTGGTCATGGTCAACTCCGCCGGCCTGACCGTTCGCCCCGACCCTGGCTTGGTCACGAGCGGCGCCATGGGGGAAGCCGAGTTCGAGAAGGCGATGTCGACCTATCGCCCGGTCTCATTCGAGAACGTGCTTGTCGGGCGAACGACGATCCTCGCGGGCCTCGCGATCGCCGCGATGCTGCTCGGGAGCCGCGTTCCGGTCGAACGGCTGTACGGTCTCCGCGGCGCGCTCTCGCCGGTGCCGTGGCTGTCCGTCGCGATCGTGGGCCTGCTTGTTCTCGTGCACGTCCCTGGCATCGGTCGCGAGGTGAACCACGCGGCGCGCTGGATTGGCCCGCCGCAGTACGGATTCCAGCCAAGCGAGCTCGCGAAGTGGGGCATGATCTTCATCGTCGCGTGGCACTGCTGCCGTCGCGCTGGCGTGATGACGAGCTTCCTCCACGGCTTCCTGCCAGCGATGCTCCTTCTCGCGGTCGTCGCCGGGCTCATCGCCAAGGAAGATCTCGGCACGGCAGTGCTGGTCTTCACCGTGTGCACGTTGCTCCTCGTCGCGGGCGGCGCCCGATGGTGGCATGCCGCGATGCTCCTTCCGCTCGGCGCCGTCGCTGCGTGGGGCGCGATCATCGCGAGCCCGTATCGCGTGAATCGCCTGCTCGCGTGGCGCAATCCCTTCGAGGATCCGCAGGGGATCGGCTACCACATCATCCAGTCGATGTCCGCGATCTCGGGTGGCGGCCTGTTCGGTCGCGGCCTCGGCAACAGCCTCCAGAAGTTCGGCTACCTGCCCGAGGACACCACCGACTTCATCTACGCGATCATCTGCGAAGAGTTAGGCATCGTCGGCGCGCTCGTGGTGGTCGTGCTCTACGCGGGTCTCCTCTACTGCGGCATGCGAATCATCAATCGCACGCGAACGAGCCCGAGCGGCGACGTCGAATCGCTCGTGCCTCCGTTCTCCCAGCTCTTTGGACTCGGCGTACTGCTCACGATCGGGCTTCAGGCGCTCATCAACCTCACGGTCGTCACGGGACTCGCGCCGACCAAGGGCATCGCGCTGCCGCTCCTGTCGAGCGGCGGATCCGGCTGGGTGCTGACCGGTTTCTCGCTGGGGTTGCTGCTCGCGATCGAACGGTCGTCCGTGGCCCGCGAACGCGGTGAAGTCCAGTTGCCGCCGTTGCGCAACACGCCGCTCCTCCTGCCGTCGAACTGATTCGACTCCGTCGCCGAGGAAAGACATGCCGACCGCCGACGCCGTTTCTCCGATCGGTCGCTCGACCGGAGCGAAGGCGGCTGCCGTCGGTCGGGCGATCGTCCTCGCCGGCGGCGGCACCGGGGGACACATCAGCCCGGGCCTCGCGATCGCCGAGCGGCTTCGTTCGCTCGATCCGTCGTCGCGCCCGATCTTCGCGTGCTCGGTGCGCCCGATCGACGCGGAGATGCTGCGCGAGGCCGATGCGGAGTTCTCGCCGATTCCCGCGGAGCCGTTCGGCCTGTCGCCGCGGCGCCTGCTGCGGTGCGCGATCTCGGGATGGCGCGGTCGCCGCGCCGCCCGCGACCTGATGACCCGCGCGGGAGCGGTTCACGTCGTCGCCCTCGGCGGATTCGTCACTGCACCGGTCGTCGCGGCAGCGCGGTCGCTGGGTATCCCCGTCTTGTTAGTCAACCTCGATGCGACGCCCGGCAAGGCGAACCGATGGGTCGCGAGCCGCGCGACTCGGGTGTTGTCGGCCGTGCCGACGCCGTCGCTGCCGGGCTTCGCCGAGCGCGTGATCGGCATGCCGATTCGCCGAGTCGCAATCGCGCCGACCGACCCGGTCTCGTGTCGCGAGGCGCTCGGGCTGAAGGGCGACGTTCCCACGCTGTTCGTGACCGGCGCGTCGCAAGGCGCGACCAGTCTGAACTCGCTCATGGTGGAACTGGTGCGCCAGCGGCGCGAGGCGTTTGCCGATTGGCAGGTCTTCCATCTCTGCGGCCACGGTGACCAGGCCTCGATCGAGCGGGCCTACGCCGACGCCGGAGTCCGCGCGAAGGTGCAGACGTTCCAGCATCGCATCGGCCTCGCGTGGGGCGCGGCGGATCTCGCGCTGAGTCGCGCCGGCGCGAACTCGGTGGCCGAGGCCGCCGCCAACGCCGTGCCGACGCTCTTCGCGCCGTACCCGTATCACAAGGACCTTCATCAGAAGCACAACGCGCAGCCGCTCGTGGACGAAGGCTGCGCGGCGATGGAACTCGACCTGATCGAGCCCGCCGCGAACATGAGCGGGCTCGGGCGGACGCTCGCCGAGCTCATGACCGATCCGGCTCGGCGCGCGACGATGCGGTCGCGACTCCTCGCGCGACCGCTCGAGGACGCGGCGCTCACGATCGCAAAGCTTCTACTCGACGCTTGAGAGCCACGCGGCCAGCAGGTCGATCGTTGCCTGCAGGTCGCCCTTGTCGATCATCTCGGTGACCGTGTGGATGTATCGCGTGCCGGCGCCGAGCGCCGCGACGCGAGCACCGCCGTTCGCCCGCTGAATGCCGGCGCCGTCCTGTCCGCCACGGGCGAGAATCGCTCGCTGGTGCGGGATGCGGTTGCGCTTCGCGACGGCGCACAGCTCCTGCAGCAGCGCGTAGTCCGCGATCATCGAAGAGTCCTGCACCATGATCGCGACGCCGTCGCCCTGCTTCGTTACGCGTTGCGAGTCGGGAACGCCCGGCGTGTCGCAGGCGAGATTCACGTCGAGGCCGATGCCGAGTTCGGCGTTGACCGCGTTCGCGGCGGTGATCGCGCCGCGAAGTCCGACTTCCTCCTGCGTGGTGAAGACGACGACGATCTCGCACGAATGGCCGCCGCGCTTCGCCTTCGCGATCTTGCGAATCGCCTCGATGGCGACGAAGCACGCCATGCGGTTGTCGAGCGCCTTCGACACCACCGTGCGCGGCGTCTCGACGAACGGCTCGTCCATGACCACGTAGTCGCCGATCTGCACGAGCTTCTTCGCGGCGGCCGCGTCGCGACCGAGATCGACGAAGAACTCCTCCGTGCCGGGGACCTTGGTGCGTTCCGCTTCGGTCGAGATGTGGATCGGCTTGCCGCCCGGGTTCATGACGCCGAAGAGGTCGCCCGATTCGGTGACCACCTTCACGCGCCGAGAGAACAGGTTCCGCGGGTCGAAGCCGCCGGCCGGATTGAGCCACAGGTGCCCGGCCTCGTCGACGAAGCGGACATAGAAGCCGATCTCGTCCATGTGCGCGGCGACCATCACGCGCTTGGTCTTGCCGCGGCCGCGCGTGGGCTTGCGGACGCAGATGAGCGAGCCCATCGCGTCGACGCGAGTCTCGTCGAACAGTCGCGGCTTCTCGTGGTGCAGTTCCTTCTGGATGAGGGCGCGGACGCGCTCCTCGCGGCCGGCGATGCCAGGCGTTTCACACAGGCGCTTGAAGAGGTCGAGATCCATGCGGCGGATCATAAGGCACGAGCGTCGTTGCGCCGCGAACGGATCGCGCGACTGATCTACGATGCGACCATGCTGCACGCGTCGCCGCTTCGCGATCGCCACGACCGCCATGCCGCCGACGAGGCGGCGCGGTCGCCGGTGTTGTCGGCGGGAGAGCGACCCGGCGCGGGCACCGGACACCGACAGGCGATCGAGGTCGAGTATCTCCCGTACGCGGCCATGGGCGAGGCGCCGACGTGCGAGTTGGTCGCGGCGTACGGGCCGGTCGAGCCGGAATACGCGGCGATCCGCCGCGGCGCCGCGCTGTTCGACGCGCCGCAGATCGGTTGCGTCGAGGTGACCGGCGGGGAGCGGCGTGCGTTCCTCCAACGCATGCTCACGCAGGATCTCGGCGGGCTCGACGCGTCGCGCGCGGTGCGCAGCTTCTGGCTCAATCGCAAGGGACGCATCGACGCCGATCTCGTCGTCGCGGAGGTCGGCGATCGCACGCTGATCCTCGTCGAAGTCGGCCGCGCCGCGTCCGTCGCGGCGTCGCTCGCGACGTTCGTCTTCAGCGAGGACGTCGCGATCGCCGATCGATCGAGCGAGTTTCACTGGTTGGAGCTGCACGGGCCGGCGGCCGGCCGCGGGCTCGCGCTGTGCGGCGCGTCGACGATTCCCGGGCGCGGCGAGTGCGCCCGCGCGACGATCGCAGGCGAGCCGGTCACGCTCGTGCGCGACGATTCGCTTGGCGAGAATGGATGGCTGATCGGCGCGGCCCGCGAGCGCGTTGGCTCGGTGTGGGATGCGCTCGTCGCCGCGACCGATCCGCACGACGCGAAGCGCCGAGTCCGCCCGATCGGCTGGCACGCGTACAACATCGCTCGCGTCGAGGCGGGAACGCCGCGCTTCCTCATCGACTTCGGCCCCGCGAATCTGCCGCACGAGACCGGCGTCCTGTCGTCGCGCGTCTCGTTCAAGAAGGGCTGCTATCTCGGTCAGGAAGTCGTCGCGCGGATGGAGTCGCTTGGCAAGCCCAAGCAGGTGCTCGTGGGGCTACGACCGGCGCGCGATCTCCTGCCCGTCGCCGAAGCCCAGGTGTTCGAGCGGCAGGACGACGGTTCGATGGGCGTGCAGATCGGCGCGGTGACGAGCAGCACGCTCGCGCCGATGCTCGGCGCGGCGCCGATCGCGTTCGCCATGATCCGCACCGCCTCGGCCGCTCCGGGAACGATCGTGCTGGTGAACGCCGAGGGCGAGCAGTGCGAGGCGAGCGTCGCGCCGCTCCGCAGTTGGCCGGTGGCGACCGACGCCGGAGCCTCGCCTTCATGAGACCCACCGGGCCAACGCAGGATGTGGACTTCGCGCCCGCGGTCGAGCTGTTGCTCTTCATCCTCGGCGGCGTGATGACCGTGGGCGTCTCGGTGATCGCGGTGTGGTTGTGGCGCACGATGCGGCGCGAGGACGCCAGCGCGATTCGCGGCCGGCGCGAAGGGAGCGAAGGGGGCGAGGCGTGAACGACGCGGACGGCATCGTCATCCGGATCGCCGACGTGGGACCGCGCGACGGGCTGCAGAACGAACGCGAGATCGTCTCGACGGATCACAAGGTCGCGCTCGTCGACGCGCTCTCCGCGTCGGGAGTGCCCGAGGTCGAGGTAACGAGCTTCGTCAGCGCGAAGTGGGTGCCGCAACTCGCGGACGCCGCCGAGGTCCTCGCGAGGATCCGACGCCGCCCGGGCACGATCTACTCGGCGCTCGTGCCGAACGAACAGGGGCTCGATGCCGCTCTCGCGGCCCGCGTCGACAAGATCGCGGTCTTTACCGCCGCGAGCGCCAGCTTCTGCCGACGGAACATCAACGCCACGATCGCCGAGAGCATCGCTCGCTTTCGTCCCGTCGTCGCCCGCGCGAGGGACGCCCGCCTCTCCGTGCGCGGCTACGTGAGCTGCGCCGTCGCGTGCCCGTTCGAGGGTCCGATCGCGCCGACCGCCGTCGCCGACGTCTCGAAGATGCTCGTCGACATCGGGTGCGACGAGATCGATCTGGGCGACACGATCGGCGTCGCGGCCCCTGCCGACATCGAGCGGTTGCTCGCGGCGCACGACGGCGTCGTCGCGATCGCGCGGACCACGTTGCATCTTCACGACACGCGCGGAACCGCACTCGCCTGCGCGTGGCGCGCCATCGAACTGGGCGTTCGCAGCTTCGATGCGAGTTGCGCCGGACTCGGCGGCTGTCCGTACGCGCCGGGCGCGACGGGAAACCTTGCGACCGAGGAGCTCGTCTACGCGTGCGAGAGATCGGGACTCGCGACGCGCGTCGACTTGCCGCTGTTGCTCGAGGCGGGGAAGGGGATCGGCGCCGCGCTGGGGCGAGCGTTGCCGTCGCGGCTGCTCCGCGCGGGATTGCCCACGGCGATCGGCAAGGTGAGCGGCGCCTGAAGCGCGACGCTCGCGCGCGGCGCATCCGCGAGCTCGTAGCGACGGCCGCGACTCGTGCGTCGGCGGCGAATCGGCACGAGCGTGAGTCGATCGCCTTCGATCACCGCCGCGTGCGGCGAGCACGGACGGGCGAACGAGCCGGTATTCACCACGGTGCGATGTCCGAAGCGCTGCACGCCCGGATGATGCGAGTGCCCGGCGATCACGATCGTCGCCGTCGGGAAGTGCCGGTCCGCGAACGCCGAGGCCAGCCGCGCGAAGTTCCACCAGTAGCCGACGATCGTCGCGATCGCCCGCGGATGCGCGATGAGCGTGCGGCGCGTCGTGTTGTGTGCGTGCCCGTCGCGCTCCGCGAGCCCGGCGGCTCGCGCCGCGTCGAAGATCGCCTCGAGCGTCTCGCGATCCTGCGGCGGTCGCGCGGCGATCGAGTCTTCCCACGCGCGGCGCATCGCGCTCGCACGCGTACTCCACGGCGCGACCGAAGGATGGAACGCGTCGCCGTGCGTGACGAGCACGGTTCCGTCGGCGGCAAGCAGCGTGCGCGCGTCGGAGATCTCCGGGTCGTGGTTGCCCGCGAGCGTGATCAGCGTCGCGCTCCTCGATCGCGCGATCTCCGTCAGCTCGTCGTAGGCCCGCGCGGCGGCGTCGCGCACGCGCGGATCCTGAAACTCCGCCGTGTCGCCGTTCAGCACGAGTTGAGCGCCGGGCTCGACGAGCGACTCGAGTTCACGCGCATCGCGCACGCCGTCGTAGCGGCCGAGGTGCAGGTCGGACAAGATGACGAGGCGGGCGGTCACGTCCGCGGCTCTCTCCCGTAAGGTCGCAACGTCAGGCCGCGGGCAAACCGGCGGCCTCGGACGCGATCACGCGTCTCCGCAATGGTTCTTCGCTCCCGGACCGAAGGTAATCGTGTTCTTGCCGCAGCGCTTGCTCTGCAGCGACAACTGGTCGGCGTGCTGGAGAAGGCTGTGGGCGTCGTGCCCGTCCCACGGATATGTGGCGACGCCAGCCGAGATGCTCACGGTGCCCGGAGCGTCGAGGCCCAGTTGCGGCAGCTTGAGCGCGCTCACGCGCTCGCGGAATCGCGTCGCGATGGTCTCGATCGACTCAAACGCTCCGGCGGGCGCGCCTCCGGCCCGAGCGCCGCGACTGTCGGCGAAGATCACCACGAACTCGTCGCCGCCCACGCGAAACACGTGGTCGCCGCGGCGAATCACCGAGCGCAGCAACTCGACGGTCTCGCGAAGCACCTCGTCGCCCGCCTCGTGCCCGAAGCGATCGTTGTAGGTCTTGAAGTTGTCGATGTCGAAGTACATCAGCGACACCGGACGGCGCTCGGCGCGAGCGGTCGCGATCGTGTCGTCGATGACTCGCTCGAACGCCCGGCGATTGCCCGCGCCGGTGAGTTCGTCGGTCCACGCGAGGATCCGCAACTCCTCGTGCATGCGGTCGAGGCGGAGCCAATGGCCGAGCCAGTCGGCCCACGATGCAAGCGACTCCGCGCTCGCGGTGGCGGAGACGAGGTAGCCGAAGCTCTCGCCATGACAGGTCACCGGCACGACGGTGTCCGACGCCCGCGCGTCGGGACGCGACTCGCGATCGGCGGCGAGCCGAAGATCGTCGATGTGCAGTTCGTGGCGGATGAGTTCGATCGCGACGGCGAGCAATCGACCGCCGCCTTCGGCGACGGCGTCGGCGAGGTCGGTGTCGCCGATCGATTCGAGATTCGCCGCAGGTTGCGCCGCCGTCGCGAGCGCCGGCTTCGGCGGCATCTCGGCGGAAGTCGAGGGCGCGGCGGTCGGGCGGGCGCGACGCGCGGCGAACGCCTGCAGCGCGTCATCGACGACGAGGTCGACCACGTCCCGCGTCTCGCGTCGCGGAGGTTCCGCCGCGCGAGCCGTGTTGGTGGTTCCTGCTCGTCGATCCGCTGCCATGGTCGATTCCGAGCGATCGCCTGCGCCGGCGGTCGCCGGTGGCTTCAGTCCTTCCCGCGTCGGGCGCGGCAGGACCTCGCCCATTTCTTCGGCGGATTCGGGCGCCGGCTGGAGCCCCGATGGGGCGAGGGCCTCGACGATGTCCCGAGAACTGGCAGGTAGAAAGACGACGGCGTCGAAGCCCGCGCCCTCGGCGATCGCCCCGGCGCCGCGCGGGGCGACGAGCACCATGCGGACTGCCGGATCGACCCGTCGGAAGGCCTCGCGAACGACGCGTGGCTCGTCGCCGGCGGCTCGGAGCGGCAGCGCGATCGCGCTGATGCCGCCGCGCAGGCCACCGAGCTCAGCGAGCGCGTCGTAGACGTCGTCGACCTCTTCGACGACTTGGCCCGCTGGCGCGGATCGATGCAGCGTTTGCACGAACTCACCCAAGCCGTGGCCGTCGCGAACGACCAGCGTGCGCGAGCGATCACCTTCGACGCGGGAGCCTCCGCCGCCGCCGGCGAACTCGTGGCCCAGTGGATCGGACTGTGCGTGGGGTGCGCTCACGACCTCGGTCCTCGCGGGCCTTCGGGACGCTCGGCAGTCGAGCTTGACGGGCCGTCGTCGGGCGAATCGTCCCATTCGTCAAACAGTCGAAGCAGCATTTCGATCTCTTCCGGCGTGACCGCGGTGTCGCGACTCGATGACTCGGGCGGTTCGTCGGTGCCGTCGGTCGGTCGCGGTTCGGTTGGCGGCGACGCAGGGCTACGCCGCGCGTCGGGGTCTGGTTCCGCGGGTTCACCGGGCGAGCCCGATGATCCGGGTCGGTCTGCGCGGGCTTCGCGATCTGCAACGGCGTGATCGCCTGCGTCGGTGCCCGCGAGACGCAGCGGGGGACTCGGCGGCGCGGAGCCTCGGAGTTCGGAGTCGGGTCGTACTTGCAGTAGAAGCTCGTCGGTGCCCATCCACACGCCGACGTCCGGGAAATGTCGAGCGGTTGCCCTCAGAAGTTGATCGAGGCTGCCCCAGCGATCGCGCGACGCGATCACCAGCGCCGCGCGCCGGTGCGGGAGTCCCCAACTGCCTCGCGAGCGTTCGTCGCGTGCCCAGCGAACGAGCTGCGCGAACGCCTCGAGCGGCTCTCCCCAGAGCACCGTCTCGATCGAGCGCGACTCGAGCGATGCCAACAGCCCAGGCGGCAAATCGTCGCCGCGTGTCACGATCACGCAGCGACTCACGTCGCGCAGCGAAGGGTGGGCACTGTCATGTCCGCGCGGCACCGGCAAGCTCTCTCCCCGATCTCCTCTCCCGACTGCGCGGTCGCGGCCGAACCGCCGGCCCGCTGTTCATCGGCCCCACGAACTCGATCAGGCGAGAGTAGGTGGGTTCTGCTGCCGAGGACCGATATCCGCGCATCGACCCGCCGGAACGAGATGAAAGATAGCACGAGATTTCAGGGCGATGGCCGGAGACACCGCGGGACGCACGAAGTGTCTTCCGCTGTTTCGCGGTCTCTGCTACGGTAACCCGCTTGTCGCCCGGGATTCGGACTCCCCGGGCTGGTCAAGAGCCGGCGCGTCGCCGCACGACCATCCGAGACTTTCCGAGATTCACATGACCCAGTTCCAGACGATCCCCACCATCGAGTTGAAGACCGGCACCGACGGCAAGCGCTATGTCGACTACAAGGCCGTCGACGAACTCCGAAAGATGATGACGCCCAACGGCAAGATCTACTCGCGGAAACGTCTCCAGCTCCAGGCCCGCGATCAGAAGAACCTCGCCCAGGCGATCAAGCGGGCCCGCTTCATGGCCCTCTTGCCGTACACCAGCGCGACCATGTGACGTGGACGGGCTGGTGCCGCAAACGCGGCCGCCCGACGCGCTGACACGTTGAAACGAACGGCCCCGACGCGATCGTCGGGGCTGTTTCTTTCGTGTGGCGGAACCGCTCGCGTCGCAATGGCGAGCGTCGACCTACCGCGTTACCGCGAGCGAAGCGACCCCCCGCGCAGCAGCCGTCGCAGCGCCGTGAAGCACCACCGGGCCCGCAGCGAGCGCAGTCCCGCATCGCTGGGATGCGCCACGATTGCCCGTCGCAGTCGGGCGTATGCGAGCCGGAGCCGGCCGTGCTCGATGGCGTCGAGCGCGAGGTTGTGTTCGACCGCCGCGGCCGCCGACGCATCGAGTCGAACGAGTCGACGCGCGACGCCGCGACCAAGGCGAGCGCGGCCCGACTGGAACGCGAGCGCCATCAGCTTGCGAAGGATCGCGGGATCGGTCGGGCGTTCCGCGGCGACGCGGATCATCAGGTCCGTCGCCTCGTCCGCGGCGTCGCACCGCGCGAAGAGATCGGCGGCCCGCGCGAGTTCGACCGCGGCCGCGTCGCTTCCGACGTCGCGGCGTCGCGCAGCGTCCTCGCGGAGCATCTTGAGCGCCGCGTCGAGGTTGCCCTCCGCGACCAGCGTGCCCGCGAGCGTCGTGCGCAGGAGCGGCACTTCCGGATCGAAGCCGTACGCGATCTCGAGTTCGCCACGAGCGTGTTCGAGTCGGCCGATCACGCCGAGCAGCATGCCCAGGCGAACGCGCGGAATCGGCAGCGACGGCGCGAGTTCCGCTGCGCGGCGGTACTTCTCGATCGCTTCGCCCGCGCGATGCATCGACGCGAGCAGGTCGCCGCACTCGATCAGCGTCTGGACGTCGCCGGGCTGCTGCCGCAACTCTTCGACGTACATGCGCACGGCGGCTTCGTTGTTTCCGCCGAGCGCCAAGGCGCGGGCCAGCCGGGCGCGAACCCGCGGCATCGCCGGATCTGCAGCGAGTGCCTCGCGGAAGCACCACGCGGCACGCTCGTACTTGTCCCACGCAAGCTGCGCTTCGCCCATCGCGATGAGGCAGAGCGGCATGCGCTCGAGTCGCTGCTGCGCGACGTAGTACACGGTCTCGGCGTCCTCGCGACGATCGAGCGACGCCAGCGCTTCGATGCGCTTTGCCCACGCTGGTTCGCAGTTGGGGTCGAGCACGCACGCGGCTTCAAGCGCCGGCAGCGCATCGGCGTAGCGGTCCAGACGACAGAGCACCGTGGCCTCCGCGAGCCTCGCCTCCGCGCGCCGCGGCAAGCGCTGCGCGGCCTCGCGAAATGCGGCCACCGCCTCGTCGAGGCGCCCCGCGGCGTCGAGCGTGAGGCCGAGATTGAAGTGCCAGTCGCCGCGCTCCGGATCGCCCGCGATCGCCTTTCGCAGTTCCGCTTCCGCCTCCGCGAGCCGACCGCGACGGAAGTGCTCCGCCGCGCGCTGCGCGTGACGCTCGCCGTCGCGAGCGTCACGATCTCGATCTTCGGGAGGCTGGCGACCGGAGTCATCCATGGGAGTGGAACGAGACTCGGAAGGGCGGAACCGGAACCGATCGGACGCTCGCGCCACGCGTCGGCGCGAGACGCATTAAATGCGGCGCGAGCGCTGGAGTCTACGGCCTGACCGAACAACCTTCGGACTCCGCCGAACCCATCGTCGAGCGGTCACGAACGTACGCTCGACCGCCCGGCGTCGCGGACCCGCTCCGCGGACGGGTTCTGGCGAGCGCCGCTCTCTCCTCGACCCTCGACCGAACAGTACAGTCTTCTGCAGGCGGCGACAGGACGCCAGCCGCTCTCGCTCCATTCCGCCGATGCGCTCGCCGTCGCCCACCTTGCCATGGCCGTTCGATCGTCGCGTGGTCACCGCGACGGTGGTCGTCGCGGCGCTCGCGTCGCCGCTTCCGCCGGCGCACGGCGTCACGCGTCCGACCCAGGAGGTCGGCGCCGGTGGCGATGGTCGACTCGCGAGCGACGCGGCGTTCTTCGAGGCGGTCCTGTCGGACTCCGCCGCGAGCTTCGCGCTTCGCCGCAGCGCGGCGGACCGGTTGGTTCGGAGCGCCTCGCCCGAGGCGCGGCGGGCGCTCGAGAAGGCCCTTCGGTCCCCCGGGCCCGGACGGCGGGCGACGGTCGACGCGCTCGATCGCAGCGGCGCCGGATTTCCCGATCTCGCGAGCGCCATCCTCGACGCGGCCCTCGCCCTGTGGGGCGACGACTCGCACGAGGCTCACGCGACCGCGGTGCGCGTGTTGGCGCTCAGCGACTCCGCCGCGGCGGACGACGTCGCCACCGCGGCGCTCGCGCCCGGGTCGCCCACGTCGCGGAGACTCGCGGGCATTGGCACCTTGGGCGAGCTTCGCACCCGAGCGGCGGCGAAGCAGTTGATCGCCCTCCTGGCGGAGGGACGCAACGAAAGCGCCGACACCGTGGCGGCGACGTGCACCGCGCTCGAACGTTGCGTGGGCACACCGCTCGGCAACGACCCGGCGGCATGGCGGCGCTGGTGGCGCGAATCGGCCGACGCCAACTCGATCGACGACGCGCAGGTTCGGGCGCTCGCGGTCCGCGCCGCCGAAGCCGAACGCTCGCTCGCCGACGAGCGGCGTCGCGCCGAGCGACTCGAAGCCCGCGTCGTCGCGGCGTACGAGCAACTCTTCCTGCGCCTCACGCAATCCGAGCGACTCGAGCGCGGCGCGGATCTCCTCGACGACGAACTGGTGTCCGTGCGTACGTTCGCGGTCGGGCAACTCGAACGCATGCTGCGCAACGGAGAGCGGGCTGACGACGGCACGCGCCGACAGGCGCTCGTCTTGCTCGACGATCCGGTGCCGGCGCTGCGCATTCGCGGCGCTCGCTTGCTGAACGACCTCGGCGTCGCGGACCTCTCGTCCCGACTTGCGGAGCGGCTGCCGCGCGAGCAGGATCTCACGGTCGCCGCTGCGTTCTTGGGGGTGATGGCGAATCGTCCGCAGTCGGAGACTTTCGTCACGCTCTTGCCGCTCATCAAGGAACCGGCGCTCTCCGAGCCCGCGTGCCGCGTCATCGCCGCGCTCGCCGACGCGAAGCTCCTGCCGACGGAGTGGGAAGCGCTCGTCCTGCCCGCGGTGCGCGAGGTCGTCGCCGCGCGCCCGAACGCGGCGGCGGTGCAGTTGCTCGCGATGGCCGGAGAGGAATCCGACGTCCAGAAGGCGACCTCGCTCCTCGACGGGCCCGATGCCAGCGTGCGCCGCGGCGCCGCCGAAGGGCTCCGACGTCGTGGCGTGCGACGGCCGATCCTTGAGCGGGCGCAGGACCCGGCGCTCTATGCGCCGGTGGTTGCGGCGATCGGCGACGAGCCCAAGACGCTCGACACGCTGCGTCTTCTCATCAACGCGCCGCCGCCGCCGGACATGCTCCTCGACTGGAACGCGGCCGTCGCGCGCCTGCTTCACGAGATGACCATCTCGGATGTCGTCGCGGCCGATCGCCTCTTGGCCAACGTGCAGGCGTGCGAGCTGCGGACGCGCGCCGAAGGGCTTTCGCGGATCGTGGCCGGCGCTCGCGCTGGGATGCCGAAGGCGGAACTCGAGGAGGGACTCGCACGGCTGGTCGACGTCCTTGTCGCGGACGGTCGCGGCGCCGATGCGATCGACATGCTCGAGGACAGCGCTCCGAAGCCCGGCGAACCGACCTTCGACGCGCTCTTCCGCGCCCAAGCGCTGACCGGCAACTACCCCGAGGCGTTCAAGCTGGTGTCGGATCCGAAGCGGTGGATCGATCTGTTGGCGAGCTTGGTCAAGGATCCGGCGGCGGCCCGACCGCTCGCCGACGAGATCGCGCTGCGATACGGCGACGTCTTGTCGGCGGAAGATCGCGCGGCGTTCGAGAAGCTGCGCCGCGATCTCGCGCCTCCGAACGGCGCGGCCACGCTGGTCGCTCCCGCGAGCGGCAGCAGCCGGTAGTGAAGCGAGCATCGCTATCATCGGGCATCACTCGCGCCGACGTCGTCGCGAGCGTCGCGTCCGTAGCGCAGTCCAGCCATGTCGAGCACCATCGTGACCAAAAAGTCTTCGCGTTCCGCCGCGTCGTCGCCGAGCCCTGGCCCCGCCAAGCCGACCGTCGCCACCCGCACCGAGACCGACTCGATGGGTGCGATGGAAGTGCCCGCGGACGCGCTCTACGGCGCGACGACGCATCGCGCCGTCTTGAACTTTCCCGTGTCCTTTCGCACCGTTCCGCCCGCGCAGATCGGCGCCCACATCTTGCTGAAGCGCTGCTGCGCCGAGGCGAATCTCGAGCTCGGCGAACTGCCGAAGGACAAGGCGGCGATCATCGTCGCCGCCTGCGACGAACTGCTGAAGGAGTTCGCGACCCGACACGGTCGCGCGGCGGTGATGCGCCACTTCCCAATCGACGTCTTCCAGACCGGCTCGGGCACGTCGACGAACATGAACGTGAACGAGGTGATCGCGAACGTCGCGGCGCAGCGCGCCGGCAAGCCGATCGGCGCGAAGGACCCGGTCCATCCGAACGACCACGTGAACTACGGGCAGTCGTCGAACGACACGTTTCCCACGTCGATGCAGATCGCGGCGGCGATCGCGATCAAGGAGCATCTGATTCCGGCGCTCTCGACGTTGTCGAAGGGATTGTGGGCGAAGTCGAAGGCGTGGGACAAGATCGTCAAGATCGGCCGGACGCACCTGATGGACGCGACGCCGATTCGCGTGGGACAGGAGTTCTCCGGCTACGCGGCGGCGGTCGACCTCGCGATCGAACGGGCGAATGCGGCGATCGAGGCGCTCGCCTCCAACATCCCGATCGGCGGCACCGCGGTCGGCACGGGCATCAATGCGCATGTTCGCTTCGGCCGCACCGTGTGCGCGAAGCTCGAGAAGGCGACGGGCGTGCGCTTCCGCGAGGCGAAGAACCACTTCGAGGCCCAGGCGACGCGCGATTGCTGCGTCGAGGCGTCAGGCCTCTTGAAGACGATCGCGGTGTCGCTCTCGAAGATCGCGAACGACATCCGTTGGCTCGGCTCCGGCCCGCGCTGCGGCCTGTTCGAACTGTCGCTGCCGGCGACGCAGCCGGGCAGTTCCATCATGCCGGGCAAGGTCAATCCGGTGATCTGCGAGAGCGTGATGATGGTCGCGTGCCAAGTGGCCGGCAACGACGCGGCGATCACGCTCGGCGGCTTCGGCGGCATCGGCTCGCTGCTTGAGCTGAACGTCGCGATGCCGATGATCTCCGAGCGGCTCATCGAAAGTATCGAACTGTTAGCCAACGCCTGCGCGATGTTCCAGGAGAAGTGCATCGCCGATCTCGCATTGAACGAGAGCGTCGCGACCGGCACGGTCGAGAAGAGCCTGATGATGTGCACGTCGCTCGCGCCGGTGATCGGCTACGACAACGCGGCGAAGCTGGCGAAGGAAGCGTTCAAGACGGGCGAGACGGTGCGCGAGTACGCGACGCGGAACAAGCTGGTCGAGCCGAAAGAGCTCGCGAAGCTCCTTGACGCGACGAGCATGACGAAGCCCGGCGGCAAGGGTCCGGGTGGGGGGTGAGCGAGCGGCGCGCGGCGAGTCCCCTTCTGCCTCGCTGCGCTCGGCATCTCCCCCAAGCCGCATGCGCGGCTTGGAGAAGGTGAAGACGTGAGGCGTGCCGGGACGAGTCAGGGGTTCGGGTCACGACGCGCAATTGCCTCTTCTCACGGCGACCACGCGCCCAGCACGATCGCCAAGTCGCTCGCGCCGATCATGCCGTCGTGGTCGAGATCCGCGCGCGGCACGAACGCGTTCGCCGTCGGCCCCCACTGGTCGATGACCTTCATCAGGTCGCGATAGTCGACATGGCAATCGAGCGTGATATCGGCGTCGTCGCGCGTGACGGGGGTGAGGAGGAATCCGCCGCCTGTCGCTCCTTGAGATCCGTCCACCAATATGACGCCATTGTTGTTGATCGCGCGAGCGAACGAGAAGCTCGCGTTCGGCGCCGCGTCGGTGAGCGACTTCAGGTCGTACGTCGTCCCGTTCATCCACAGGATGGGTGGGTATCCCGACAGTGGCGGCGCAAGGATCGCAACGCCGACCGTTTGGTCGACCTCGTTCATCCGCCACGCGCTCAGCGAGTCGACGCCCGGGAGCATCGCGATTTCCTGATACGCGGCACCGTTCCAAAAATACGAATGCCACTTGTTCGGCGGAGTCGGCGTCCGCGCCGTCACGACCGCGTGCCCGCACCGGTTCATGCAGGTCGCTTCCGGCAGAACGAGGCCGTCGATCAGGGGTAGGAGCGCGATTCCCGAAAGCGAACCTAGGAACGGGTATTGCAGGCTGCCGCTGAGGAACGCGCTGTACCACCCGCAGACGCCGTCGTCGATCGTCGCGCTATTGATGACCCCGACGCCGTCGGAGAGGCCATTTGGAAGCGCGAGGTAGGTGCCGTCGCGCCACGCAAACGGCTTCAAGCCCACGGCGCCGTCGCCTTGGCCGCCGACTACCAACCCCGTCGCTACAGCAGCATGGACATCGACAAGGTAGGTGGGCGCGAAGGGCGGCACCAGCACCGCGCCGCTCGATGTCCACACGACCAACTGGTACGTGTCCGTCGGATACCCGCTGCCGTGGCCGTCACCCGCGATGAGCACTCCGGACACGACGGCTCTTGCCGCGCGCTGCGTGACGCCGGTCGGGCCAGACAGCACTTCGAATCCGCTGCTGGAAGTCCACCGGAACGGATAGTGCTGGTAGACACCCGTGTACTTGAAGAACCCGACGACGGCGCCGCTGTCATCGAGATCCAACACCTCGATCGAACTCCAGCCCGGCGGCTTGATCAGCACCGTCGTCGTGTAAGCACACTGGGCGAGTGCGATGCTGTTCGGCGAGCACTCGAGCGTGCCGACCGAGGCCACGTATAACAAGAGCGACAGCGTTGCGAGGCGCATCAGGCACCTCCCAACAGCGGCTCAAGCGCCGCAGCCCGCGTCTGCGGCGACAGATCCCCGAGCCAGAGCGCGAACTGCTGGACGTCGTCGAAGCCGAGGAACGTCGCGAGGAACTCCGGATCGATCGGCCACGTGAACTGCGAGTTCGCGCCTTGCGCGTCGTCGCCGCCGTACTCAACCACGATTGCGGTCTCGGATGGGATCGGACACTCGCCCCACGCGCCGAGCAACAATGCCAGATCGCTCGCGTTGATGTGTCGATCGTTGTCGATGTCCGCGCAGTGGCACGGCGGTGGCGCGCTCGCCAGAGGCGACAGGCACCAATCCTCCGACGGGAGCTCGATCCATTCGCCGAGCAGGATCGCGAGGTCGCTCGAGCCCACCTGGCCGTCGCTGTCGATGTCGCCGACACACACGGTGGCATGCTCGTACGCGCCCATGTCGACCTCGACGCTTCCGACGCCGTCGCTGTCGATCACTCGCTCGTGCCGCTCAACGTCAGGGAGCGGCTCGCCGGTCGTGATCTGATCGTCATCCGCATCGCGATCGTCAACCGGAAGGAGATCGTCCCATGTGCTTTGTAGGGACCTGGATCGACCGTGATCCAGGCACGGCGAGCACGGGTGCACGCGGTAGTCGCGCGCGAGATAGTCGGTCGTCTCGTCATCGACGAAATACGGATCCTCGACTTGGAGGCAACCGGTTCCGGGGAGCGGCGCGTTCGGATCCGTCTCCGGCGGCCCCCAAGGGAACGCGCAGTATTGCAGCGTCATGGGGGTCGCGGTCTCGTCCAAGAAGAACTGCTCCTCGAAGGTCACGCCTGGCGTCGGTGGCGAGCCCGGAGTCGCGTTGAGGCACACGATGCAGTTCCGGAACACGATGGCCGATCCGTCGAGGACCTCGTTGATGTACACGCCGCAGCCCACGCTGCCCCAGTTGCGCGCGATGGTGCAGTTGACGATCGTCCCTTCGGCCGCGGTCGCCGTGCTGTTGGCCGCGAAGTAGGTGCCTTCGAGCGAGAGGCCGCCACCGAACGGCGCCTTTCCGTCGACCACCAGTGAGCCCGCCATGTCGAGGACGCCGTTGTGCACGGCGATGGCGCCGCCGCGCTCGCTGGCGTAGTTGCGCCGGAACTCGCTGGTGCGCACTATGCACTGCTGAAGCTCGGTGACCTCCTCGTCGTACGCGCGGACCGACGCGATCGCACCGCCGACGCGCGCGCCGTTCAGGCGGAAGACGCAGTTCTGGATCCACGGCTGCGCGAACGCGGTCTGGCCGTTCGCGTGCGTCAGGAGGATCGCGCCGCCGAAGTGCGCGTCGTAGATCTGGGTCTGCGGCGTGTCGGTCGGGTCGTCGGCGCAGTTGCCGCGCTCGACGACGAAGCCGTCGAATTCGGTTGCATAGGTCACTTCGGCGCCTCGGAACACGACGACGTTGAGCGCGTTCTCGTCGTTGGTCGCGTCGTACTGCTCCATCGGCGACGCTGCGCTGTCGTTGTGCGCGAAGTCGCCAGAGAGAATGGTCGGCTGCCAGTCGGGCGGACGGTCATCGCTGCCGGCCGATTGGGCTGTTGCCTGCTCGTATCCGCCTCGGACGATGACGTCAAAGTCGATCATGAATCGCCGATATCGGCACAGGCTCTCCTCGCCGGCAGAGCCGCTGCACGAATCCTGCTCAACGACCTGGAGATTGAGTTCCGAGATGCGCGGATGCCAAGGATCGTTCGCGTCGCGGACGGCGACCAGAATCGTGTGCGGGCCGCCGGTCACGGTTTTGGCCACGTCGAGCGCTTCCTCGATCGTCGGATATGCCGTCTCCCACGAAGCGCCGTTGATCGTCGCATTCGGCGGCGGCGACCAGTGCCGAACGCGATAGGTCGTTGCGTCAGCGGCGCGCACCGTCAGCAGCGCCCCCCCCAACGAATGCAAACACGAGCCCCCACATGCGAGTGTCTCTGAGCATGAGCTGATCCTCCATGTTGGTCCCCACGGATCGAGCGTAGCCCACGGCCCGTCGCGGTTCCATGGGAGCATTGCGTCGCCCGAAAGATTGACTCGGAGTTCTGCTCCGGGTTTTCGGCCTGCGCGAGTTGAGGGTCGCTAACAACTGGTTCACGCCGCCGCAGCGTTCGATCTCAAAGGACGCGTCGTCGACGGTCAGCCGGTTGCGAGATGAGCGTCGCGACCGCTTCGGTCGAGAAGAACCGAATGATGTGCACGTCGCTCGCGCCGGTGATTGGCTACGACAACGCGGCGAAGCTGGCGAAGGAAGCGTTCAAGACGGGCGAGACGGTGCGCGAGTACGCGACGCGGAACAAGCTGGTCGAGCCGAAAGAGCTCGCGAAGCTCCTTGACGCGACGAGCATGACGAAGCCCGGCGGCAAGGGTCCGGGCGGGGGGTGAGCGTCGCCTCGCTTCCGTGAGTTCAATGCGGAGTCCGGACATCCGGATATCGCGAAGTCAGCGCGGCGAGATGCACGAGTTCAGGCCAGTGCCCAGTGCCCAGTACCCAGTGCCCAGTACCCAGTGCATTGAACTCTGCCTTCACCTCCGCGTGCCCTCCGTGTCTCCTCGCCTCCGTGTTGAATCGGAAGCGCCACGGCGCGCCGGTCAGTACACCTCAAGCATGCAGCGGTTCGTCTGGCGAATGCGGCGCTTAATGTGCTCGCTCGTCCAGTCCTTCGGCGCGATCGACGCGATCTCCTCCGGCACGGTGATGTAGCCATCGCCGAGTCCGTGCTTGCCGAGCATCTGGAAGATCCCGACCTGCATGCCCGCGAGGCCGCAGACGTAGATGAGCGTGCGCGGCGAACGCAGGAACGATTCGAACTCGCCTAACTTCCGCTCGATGTACCCGTGCACATACTCGCCGCGTCCGCCGTCGGGCCGGGTCTCGCGACTGATCACGCGGTGATAGTGGAAGTTCGGGCACTTGCTCGCGAGGTCGCTGAAGAGGTCGTCGTAGAGGAGGTCGCTCGTATAGGGCGAGCCCATGACTAAGTGGATCGTGCTCTTGCATCGCTTCCACGATCCGTGGTGCGGCGTGCCAGCGGGCGGACCTTGCAGCAACTCCATGGCGAAGCCGCGGAACGGCGCGATGCCGGTGCCCGTCGCCAGGAAGAGATAGTCGTGGGCGTCAGGATCCTTCGGCAGCACAAATCGCTTGCCGTTGGGGCCGGAGACCTGGACCTTGTCGCCAATGCGCCGATCGCACAGCCAATTGCTGCACACGCCGACGAAGAGCGAATGGTCGTGCGGATCGTCGGCCGGCTTCTGCGGTTCGCGCTCGGCGATGAGCCGCTTCGGCGTCGTCGTGATGACCTTGCCGTAGCCGTCTTCGCCCCACCAGGGATTCGCCAGCGAGTAGAGGCGCACCTTGTGCGGCTTGCCAAATTGGTCGACGCCGTCGGGGATCACGCCGAACGACTGCCCCGCGCGGAACGAGCCTTCGAGCGGCGTGCCGCCGACGTCGATCGAGATGTGGCGCACGTAGCTCGCCGACTTCCCCTTCATGCAGAGGCGGGACTCGACGAGCGTCCCGATCACCGGTGACCCGGGCTGAACGACGTGCATCTTCGCGTCGACGAGGACGGGATCCATCGCGGCTGCAGTGGTCATGCGAACGAGTATAGAGATGGGCGTTCCGCGCGGTTGCCGCGCGTGCCGGTGCGCCACGAGAACGAAAAACCCGCCCCGAGTTCGGGGCGGGCGTGAGGTCGCTTCGATCACGTCGACGGAGATGCGTCAGTCGAACGCGTTGCTGACGGTGGGCAGAGTAGGTGTCGTGAGCTTCAGGTTCGTCGTGAGCTTGAAGTTCGACTGCGTTCTGTGCCGTTCAGCGAAGAAGAAGTCGAGTTTGTAGTTCTTGCCGTCTTCGAGTCCGAGACGGTTGAGCGCGACTTCCTGTTCGACGGCCGAGTGGATGCCGCCGAGGTCGATGACCATCTTGCCGTCGATGAACACCCACACGTCGTCGTCGCCGCGGAACGTGAACACCTGGTTGTCGGACGCCTTGTAAAGGAACTCCGTGTGGAGTTCGAACGTGAAGTGGAAGTTGCGGTCGGGGCTACCGCCAGGATTACCGAACAGTTGGTGCTCGATCGGGAAGAAGCCGCCGAGCGCCTTGTAGTACGGGTCCGTTGCCGTGTCGAAGACGTAGGCGCCGTTGGCCTGCTTCGTGAGCACGATGTCGAGCGGCTTCGAGATGTTCACGCCCAGGGCGTCGTTGTACCACTGGTTGAACGTCTCGGAACTGGTGATGCCGCCGGTGCACACGGTCGACTCGACGGTGCCGGCCTTGTCGCCGAGACTCGCGTTGTAGAGCAGGCTGCAGATGTTCTTGCTTGAGGAGTTCTGCCACTCCTTGGTCACCTTGTGACCACCGCCGACGAACACCGGCTTGCCGTCCGCGCCGAGATTCGGGCTGACGTTCCCGACGTAGTGGGCGAAGCCGCGGCCTGGCGTCACTTCGAAGTCGGGGTGGCCGCCCGGCGCTGTCGCCTCCTTGAAGTCGCGCACGATGCCGGTGAGGGTCATGGTGTCCGGCTCCTCGGGAGCGGGCGTCGGATGCGCGCCCAGCGGGGCGATCCACAGCGAGCCTGCGGCGAGCGCAGCCGCGGCAGCGGTCGAGAGAGTACGAGTGCGGCGGTCCATGCAGACTCCTTGCCCTGTGGGCATTCAATTCACCGAAGACGACGGTACGATCCGGCCCCCTTCTTCCAAGCCGCACGAAGCAAATCGAAGCCGCACGCCGTCAACCTGTCGCACCTATGCGGGCGAGGAAAGGCTGTGCGCGTTTCGCTGCAGCGGACGCGGCGTTCCGGTCGATCGAATGGGACCGGGAACGATGCTCCGTGGCGCACGGAGTTCTGGAAGCGCGGGAAGGAACTGGTGGCGGTCGATCGCCACGTTCCGACGAACCGGCTTGAAACCAACAAGCACGACGCAGGACATCCGATGGACTTCTTCCGAATTCAAGGTGGTCGTCGTCTCGCGGGTCGAGTGGCAATCGAGGGGTCGAAGAATGCGGCGTTGCCGTTGATGGCCGCCGCGCTTCTCTCCGACCAGCCGGTCACGCTGCGGAACGTGCCGGCGTTGTCGGACATCTCGAACATGGCCCGCTTGCTTCGCGAGCTCGGCGTCGACGTCGCGGGCGAGAGCGGGACGATGCGGCTCGCGAGCGTCGATCAGAACCAGATCCACGCGCGGTACGACATCGTGCGGACAATGCGGGCCTCGATCTGCGTGCTCGGTCCGATGCTCGCGCGACGCAAGAAGGCGATCGTCGCGATGCCCGGCGGCTGCGCGTTCGGGTCACGTCCCGTCGACCTGCACCTTCGCGGCATGCAGGCGCTCGGGGCCAAGATCGAGTTGCGCGGCGGCGACATCGTGGTGAGCTCGCCGCGCCTGAAGGGAGCGACGGTCTTCCTCGGCGGCCCGTTCGGCTCGACGGTGCTGGGCACCGCGAACGTGATGAGCGCCGCGACGCTCGCCCAAGGCCGCACCACCATCGAATGCGCCGCATGCGAGCCTGAAGTCGTCGACCTGGCGAACCTCCTCAACGCGATGGGCGCACGCATCCGCGGCGCCGGCTCGCCGCGCATCGTCATCGACGGTGTCGAGGAACTCGGTGGCGCCGATCACATCGTGATCTCCGACCGCATCGTCGCCGGTACCTACGCGGTCGCGTCCGCGATCACCAACGGCGACGTGGTCCTCGAGGACTTCCCGTACGACTGCCTGCTTGCCGCGATCGACCGCTTCAACGAGGTCGGCGTGCACGTCGAGCGCCTCGACGAGTCCGAGGACCCGATGCGCTGCACCGTGCGCGTGACGAGCGACCGCGTGTTGCGTCCGACCACGATCACCACGCAGCCGCACCCCGGCTTCCCGACCGATCTTCAGGCGCAGTTCATGACGCTCCTCTGCCTCGCGCAGGGCAACTCGATCATCACCGAGAAGATCTACCCCGAGCGATTCATGCACGTCGCCGAACTGAGCCGCATGGGCGCTCGGCTCTATCGCCAAGGTCCGACCGTCATGGTGATCGGCGGCGCTCCGCTGCGCGGCGCGCCGGTGATGGCCAGCGACCTGCGTGCGAGCGCGTCGATGGTGCTCGCGGGCCTCGCGGCAGAAGGCGAGACGATCGTGAGCCGCATCTACCACCTTGATCGCGGCTATGCCCGCATGGAGGAGTCGCTGAACCTCCTCGGCGCGAGCATCGAGCGATTCCGCCCCGAGCCCGCGGAAGAGAAGCGGCTTGCCGAAGTCATGGCCGGCGACGGCTGAGTGGATGCGATCGGCGCGCCGTCGTCGGCGGTCACCGCTCTGACGGATCCTTCGTGCGGAATCTCCAGAGCGCGTCTTCGATCGCGCCGATCTGATCAACCGCCTCTCCGAGGCGCTTGATTGCCTCCGCCCCGTGTTCGCCTGCGAAGTCGCTTGCATCGAGCACGGCACGCAGCGACGCCGCGGCCACCCTCGCCTGTTCGGCGCTCTCGAGCATCGATCGCGAGAGTCCGTCGAGCGCGTCCCGTCGGGCGTCGCGCGCCGACTGGTTCTTGATCAGCGCGGACAGCGGGTTGGCCATCACCTCGTCGTAGAGTTTGCCGAACTCGGTCGCCGCGAGCGCGAGGTTCGCCAGGATGCGGTCGAAGCGGAACTCCTTCGCCGCCGCGCGGGTCGTTGCGGCGAACCGCGCCCATGCGTCGTTGACGCGCGAGCCTTCCGCCCGGGCGCGATCGAGCAGTTCGCCGACCGGCTGCGCCGACTCGCGGAGCTCGCTCCAACTCGCCGCGAGCCCGTCGAACCGGCGCCTGACACGTCCCCAACTCCCTTCGTCGTCGGTCAGCGCCTTGATTGCGCCGAGTTCTTCGCCGACCGACTTCGCCTCCTCCGCGAGACACTCGAACTCCGTCCGCAGGTCGTTGAAGCGTTGGAACAGCTCTTCGCCGCGATCGCGCAGCGTCGGCCATGTTTCCGCGACCGTGTCGGCGAGTGCGGCCGCGTTGCGGCGCACATTCGTGAAGCGGTACCGGGCGTCGTCGACCAGCGGGGGCACCATGACTTGGGCTCGCTGCACTTCGTTCCAGACGCGGTCGATCGAACGGTTCATGCTTGCAGTCAGGAACGACGGAGACGGCGCGTCGGCCGCCTCGACGGTGAGCAGCGTTCCCGGCGGCAGCGGCTCGCGATTCCGACGCGGGACGCCGGTCGAGCTGAAATAGATCTGCGCCTGCTGCGAGATGAGATTGCGCACGATGCGGGCCCGCGCGTCCGGGAAGAGCGGAGGATCGGGTTCGAGTTCGAAGCGGACGACGACCTCGACGGTTCCGTCGAGCGCCTGCACCGAGTCGGTGCCGAGCACGCGTCCGCGGACGAGTCCGCCGACGAGCACCTCCGACTCGGCCTCGAGACCGGTCACGTCGACGCTTCCGGGCACTCGCAACGCATATTCGATCGGGCGCGCTCTGATGAACTTGGGCGCGCTGATCGTCGCCACGGCGAGGAACGACGTCGCGAGGAGAGTGATCAGACCGGTTCGCGTGTTGTTGCGACCGCGTCCGCCCTCACTTCCCACCGGCCGGCTCCTGCGTGAGCACGCCGTAGAGTCGTCGCTGCGCCTCTTCATAGCGCGACAGCGCGTCAAGCAACGACTTTTGCAGCTCGGCGCGCAGCTCGGGGTTCTCGTCGAGGATCGAGGTGCGGAGCTTGGCTATCTCGCGCACGCTTTCGGCTGCCGCGCGCAGGTCGTTGGTGGCTTCGGCGAAGCTGCGTGTCGCCTCGTAGAGCTGCTCGTGAGCGATCACGTCGGTGCTTGGCTTGTACAACAGCCGCCACGGGCTGCGGCGCACTTCGATGGTCGCGAGCTTGAGCTGATCGGCGGCGACGCGCACGTCGCCGAGGAACGACCGGATGTCGGGAATGCGAGCCGCGATCTCCGCGTCGAGCCGATCGAGGAGATCCGAAAGCTCGCCCAACGACCGCTCGCCTTGGCCGAGCACGCTGCTGAGCTTCGGAAGCGTCGTGGTGCGGACATCCTCGACGACGTCCTTGGCGGTCGCGCTCGCGGACTCGAGGTTGGTCAACGTGTTCGCGATCTTCGGCCGCGCGTCGGCCAACGTGGCGCGGGCCTCCGCGATGAGCTCGTTCGCCGCATACGTGCCGTTCTCGAGGTTCTTCGCCGCGGCGCTCGCGGAGTCGAGCGTCTGCCCGACCTTCACCCGCCATTCCTCGTAGTCGTCGTGCAGCCGGACGATGGTCTGCGACGCCGCGTCCAGCGCCGGCACGATTCGCGTGTGGTAGTCCGCAGGCACTTCCGCGAGCACGTCGCTGAAAATCGCGGCTTGGTCGATGATGTGGACGATCTGCTCCGCCGAGTGTCCGCCGACGACGGTGGTCAGGAGCCCGGGCGCCTCGACGACGTCGATCCACTCGCCGGGCGGCAGCACCTCCGCCTGTTCCACGACTCCATCGCGGTTCGGACCGGTCGGGCCGCCGACGCTGACGAAGTTGATCCACGAGGTGTTGCCGAGGATCGATGCGACGCGCAACGCCTTCGCATTGCGATACAGCGTGATCGAGGCGTCGATGGCGATGTCGACGTCGAGGCGGGTGAGTACGCCGTCGAGCGTCTGCGGCCTGATCGTGACCACCTCGCCGCGCTTGAGCCCGCCGATGCGCACCTCGCTCCCGGGGCCGAGCCCGGCGACGCCGCCGTCGACGGTGAACCGGAGCTGGTAGACGTTCTGCTTGGTGAACGACAGCTTCTGCAGCGTGAAGAACACCGCAAGCGCAAGCGCCATCGACGCAACGACGAAGAGGCCGGCGCGGAAGTTGTTGCGGCTCCGGTCGGAAGCGGCCATACGGACGTCGATTCTAGTGGGGAATCGCAAGGCTTGCGGAGCCCTCGACTCGTGCCTTCAAGCCCACGCGCCGCACGCTCAACCGCCGACCAGCCGCTCGTTCGACTCGAAGCGCTGCAGTGCGGCGAGAAGTTGCTCGATCTGCACGGGCGGCGCGACTGCGAGCAGGCGGCGTCGGAGCGCGGTCACGGTCTTCAGTTCACGATCGTTCAGGAGCAAGTGTTCCTTGCGTGTTCCGCTCGCCGCGAGATTGATCGCGGGGAACAGCCGTCGTTCCGCGATCGTGCGATCGAGGATGAGCTCCATGTTTCCCGTCCCCTTGAACTCCTCGAAGATGATCTGGTCGGCGCGGGATCCGGTGTCGACGAGGCAACTCGCGATGATCGTGAGCGAGCCGCCTTCCTCGGCGCGGCGGGCGGCGCCGAAGAGTTGCTTCGGCACTTCGAGCGCCCGCGAGTCGACGCCGCCGGACATCATCTTGCCTGACGAGCCGAATCGCTTGCTGTTGTTGAACGCGCGCCCGAGCCGGGTGAGCGAGTCGAGCAGGACGACCACGTCCTTGCCCGCCTCGACGAGGCGCTTGGCTCGCTCGATCGCGAGGATTCCGAGTGAGAGGTGGCGATCCAGATCCTGGTCGTTGCTTGAAGCGAAGACCTGCGCGGGGACGTTGCGCTTGAAGTCGGTCACCTCTTCGGGGCGTTCGTCGATCAGGAGCGCGATGAGGTCCACGTTCGGGTAGTTGTGCTTGATGCCGAACGCGATGTGCTGCAGGAGCATCGTCTTGCCCGCCTTGGGCGGCGAGACGATGAGCCCGCGCGTACCGAATCCGATCGGGCAGAAGAGGTCGATGAGGCGACACGCCGGCGGGCAGCCCTTGTATTCGAGCGAAATGCGCGGCGACGGGTCGAGCGGCGTGAGATCGGCGAAGGGCTTGCGCGCCGCGTAGACCTCGGGCGCGAGTCCTTCGATTTCGGTGACGCGCTCGACGAGCGGGCGCGGACGGCGATTCCCGGAGCGGCGGCGCCGCGCCGTGCGCACGGCGACGTCCGCGACGATCCGCTGCGCTGGCCGAAGCGCATAGCGCTGCGCCACGTCGGGCAGGATGAACGGATCGCTCTCGGACTCGATGAAGCCGTCACCGAGCTGACGAAGGCGAGCCTCGCCGAGCGTTGACGCGCCGGGTGGCGCGGCCTTGCCGCCGAATCCTTGCAGGTCGACGAAGCCGGTCGCGACGAAAGTCGGCACCGGCTGCGACTCCGATTCGCCGCTGGCGTCGTCGCCGTCGTCATCACCGTTGTCGTCTCCGTCGACCGCGGAAGGTGCAGTCGACGACGGGTCCGTCGCGTGTTGCGCGCCGGACGGTGTGCCCGCGTCCGCTCCGGACTGCGCCTTCGCGTCCGGCGTCCGGTCGGTGCCGTCGCCCTTGCGATCGCGGCGTCGCCGGCGGCGACCTCGGCGCCGACGCTTGCCGGGCGCTTGCGCCGGATCACCCGGCGCCGGCGCCGGCGGCGAGGCGCCCGCGTCGCTCGCGATAGGCGCGATAGGCGCGCTAGGCGCGCTGGGCGCAACGGACGCGATCGGGTCCGCCGGGGCGACGCGCGGCGCGTCGTCGGGAGATTCGGATGTCGTGTGCTTGTGGACGGACGTCATGCCCGTCGGGCTCCGCGCATGGGTGATTCCAAGGTGTCGCTGTTCGATTGGCACACGCGTTCCGAAGACGGGAGGCGCACGCGTTCCGAGATCGGACTTTCGGCCAACGCTCGCGCCGCGAGCGAAGCGTGCGGAGCCCGGGCATCAGGGGTACGAAGTGGCTCCGGGTGCTTCGGGCGCGTCCGGATCGGGAGGTGCGGGACGCCGACGGCGTTCAGCGCAGGCCTGTCGAAGGCGACCGGCCGAGAACGACCGGCGAGGCGGGTCAGCGCGAGAATGCGTCCGACGCCGCACACGCATCGAGCGTGCGCTCGCTGCGATGCACGGAGTAGACCATTCGAGTCGGCGCGTGTCAAGCCGATGCCGCGCGCTGGCGATCAGCGCCGGCGATCAGCCTGCTGCGATGCGCACGCGTCGCGAGGGGCCGTCGATCGTGACCACGGCTTCACGCCACAGGCGTCCACCCACGATCGATTGCGTCGTGCCGATGAGCACGCGCGGATGATCGATCGTGACGCCGCCGATGCGCAGCTCGCCGGCGAGCCGCGCGTATCGCAGTTGTTTCGTCGAACCGAGCGCGCTCGAGTCGACGCTCTCCGCATCGGGTTCGAACGGGAGCCCGAGCGCGTCGTCACTCGTCAGGCAGAGGTCGGCGGCAGAGCCCGTGTCGACGATGAGCGAGAGGTCGCGGCCCGCGACGAGCGCCGGCACGAGGATCTCGCGTCGCTTGTTCGGCACGATGGAGAGCGTCGTGGCGTCGTCGCCGAGTCCCTCCGGCGGAGATTGATCGATTACCACGAGATCGCGCGGGCCGTCGATGGTGAGCGCGACGTAATCGAAGAGTCTGCGGCCGAGGAAGCCGTCGACCTGCATCGACTCCGGCAGTTCGGTCACGATGACGTTAAGCGACGTGAAGTGCGCCGCGCCGAGTCGGATGTCGGAGAGCGTGGCGACGCGCAGGTCCACGCGCTCGCCGTGCGCGTCGTAGATCCGCTGAGAGCTCTCCTTCGGAACGAGACCGAGCGTGTCGGCGAAGGCGGGTGAGATCGCGCTGAATTCGGAACCGGTGTCGATCGCGAAGAGGCCGAGCGATCCGTTGATGCGAGCCTCGACGCACGGCACTGCGTGCGCGCGGCGCAACGGAACGCGGGCCGGATCGCCCGGAGCCACGAGTTCGCTGACGACCGGCGTCGCCCGCATCGGTGCGCTGCAACTCGCGAAGATCGCCAGCATCGCGAGGACGCCGAGCGTCGCCGTCGCCCGTTCGATGTAGTTCCGCCTCATCGCGCGGCAGCGTACGGCGGACCGGAGATCCGCGCCGATCACAGGCGACGGGCAAGCGATGCCGCGACGCGGGCGTTGCTTAGCAGCACCGCGACGTTCGCGTCGACCGAACGGCCGCCCGTCGCGCGTGCCACGTGCGCGAGCAGCGCGGGAGTGACCTCCGCCGAGCGCACGCCGCGTGACTCGAGCTCGCGAAGCCCGGTTTCGATCGCCCGTTCAACTTCGGCGAGCGGGATGGCCCACTCGCCCGGCGGATTCGCCACGACGACGGCGGTCGACGACGCGAACGAGTTCCAGTGTGCGGCGCAGATCGCGGCGGCCTCGTCGACGCTCGCGACCTGTCGCTGCACCGCGAGGGGCGCCGCCCCTTCGGAATAGAAGCGGGGGAACCACGGCGTGCCGAGCCCGAGCACCGGGACGCCGAAGGTGTCGAGCCATTCGAGCGTCGCAGGGAGGTCGAGGATCGACTTCGCGCCGGCGCTGACCACGCACACCGGCGTCGAGGCCAGCGCGGGCAGGTCGGCGGAAACGTCGGGTCGATCGGTCCATCCGCGATGCACGCCGCCGATGCCGCCGGTCGCGAACACGCGGATCGGCTTCGCCAGCGAGCGTGCGGCGAGCTGCAGCGCGGCCAACGTGCCGGCGACGGTCGTGCCGCCCGATGCGCGGGCAACGTGCGCCCCCGCGAGATCGCGGCTCGACAACTTCGCCGCGTCGGTGGCCGCGCCGAGCTCGAGCAGTTCGTCGTCATTCAGCCCGATCACGAGCTCGCCGCGCAACATGCCGATCGTCGCGGGCGTCGCGCCGCCGGCGCGCACCGCGGCGACGACCGCGCGAGCGAGTTCGACGTTCGCAGGTCGCGCCGCGTCCCACGCGTGACCGCTGCCCGCGAGGATCGACGCGCAGCAAGGCGGCGCAGGCATCGGCGTGCGCGGAAGCCCGTGCGTGAGGACCGCGGTCTCGAGCGCGACGACGGCGTCGCCCCGCGACGCGGCGCGCACGACGTCCGGATGGATGCGGATCGCGGTCACGGGCGACGCGTGCGGATCTTGCCGCCGAGCCGCTTGCCGGGCATCGCGATGGGAACGAGTCCGTCGGGGAAGGCGTGGGGATCGGCTTGCTTCGCGATCTCTTCCGGCGGCGCTGGCGTGAATCGGTTGCGCTGCTGCGCGAGCTCGTCGCGCTTGCGGGATTCCGCGGCGCGGCGCTGCACCACTTCCTGCGGCACCGGTCCCGGCTTGAAGTCGGGGTAGTCCTTCCGCGGGATCTCGATGTTGGCAAGCTGCTCGATGTTCGACAGCAGTTGTCCCTGGTCGGGGCAGACGAAGGTCCACGCGACGCCGCCGCGGCCGGCTCGCGCCGTGCGGCCGATGCGGTGGATGTAGATCTCCGGATCCTCGGGCAGGTCGTAGTTGATGACGTGCGAAATGTCCTCGACGTCGAGGCCGCGACTCGCGAGGTCGCTGGCCACGAGCACGCGCAGGTCGCCGGAGCGGAGCTGGCTCATGACCTTGTCGCGCTTCGTCTGGTACATGTCGCCGTGCATCGCGATGACGTCGACGCCCTTCTCGTGCAGGTACTTCGCGACGTCGTCGACCGTGCGCTTCATGCGGCAGAAGACGAGCGTCAGCGCCGGCGATTCGTGCGTGAGGAGGTGCAGCAGCAGCCTGCGCTTGTCCCACGGCTCGACCGACAGATACGACTGGTTGACCTGCTCGACCGTGAGGCTCTTCGCGACGCTCACGATCTTCTCGGGATCCTTCATGTAGGACCGCGCGAGGCGCTCGATCTCCGGGCTGATGGTCGCCGACACGAAGATCGTCTGCGGTCCCTTCTTGAGCGCGGTGAGGATCTTGCGGATGTCGTCGCGGAACCCGATGTCGAGCATGCGATCGACCTCGTCGAGGATCGCGATGCGAATCTGGTCGTAGGGGAGCAGTCGTCGCTCGTGCAGGTCCATCACGCGGCCGGGCGTGCCGACGACGATCGCGGGCTTGTGCCCGTCCTTCGGATCGAGCTTCGTGATCTGCTTGCGGATCGGCTGGCCGCCGTACACCGCGATGACGCCGACCTTGGCGAACGAGCCGAGCTCGCGCAGCTCCTCGGCGACCTGCACCGCGAGTTCGCGCGTCGGCACGAGGATCAGCGCGGAGAAAGCCTCCTCCGGCTTCAGCATCTGCAGGAGCGGCAGGCCGAACGCGGCGGTCTTGCCGCTGCCGGTCTTCGCCTGTCCCAAGACGTCGCGTCCGGTCAGCGCGGCCGGGATGAGCGCGGCTTGAATGTGCGTCGGATGCCGGAAGCCGCGCTTCTCGATGCCCTCGAGCAAGGCGTCCTTGAGCCCAAGGTCGCGAAAAGTCTTGGTGAGATCGAACGTTTCCTGCATGAAGTCGTCGCGGCTCAAAAGAGCCTCGTCCCGCACGGCGGAAACGTCATGCTAAGGGGGTTTCCACGTCGATACAAATGCGCCTCGCGGCGGCGCGGCGACGCGCGCACGGATCGCGCGTCGCGCCGCCATAATGCCGCGACCCGCTACGCACGCCCGAACCGACGGGACCCCGGGGCAGGACGACTCGTTACCGATGAATTGCCAGACCGAGCCAAGCGTCCTCGAGGTGAACCTCTCGGCGATCGACCACAACGTGCTGGCCGTGCGCCGGCTGGTCGGCGCCGACTGCCGCCTCTGTCCGATCGTGAAGGCCGACGCCTACGGCCTGGGCGCCGCCCGCGTCGCGCGGCGGCTCGCGACCTCGGGCGCGGACATGGTCGCGGTCTACTCGTTGCCGCAGGCGGCCGAGCTGGGCGCGGCGACCGCGGTCGCCGCTGGATTGCCGATCCCGACGCTCGTCCTCATGCCGGTCTCGGAGATCCGCCGCGGCGACGAGACCGCCCGCATGCTGGTCTCGGGTCGGCTGCATCTCACGGTGCACGACGCGGCGCAGCTCGCCGCGATCGAGGCGATCGCCGACGACTTCGCCACCCGCGTACCCGTGCACATCGAGGTGGACACCGGCATGTCGCGCGGCGGCGCGCGACCCGAGGACGCGGCCAAGCTCATCGAGCGCATCGCCACCGGATCGCGTTGCGATCTCAAGGGCGTCTTCACGCACTTCACGAACTCGCGCGTGGACCGCGCCGCGACCGACGCGCAGATCGAACGCTTCGACGCGATGCTCCAGGCGTGCGACGCCCTGATCCCGGGCGAATGCTCGGTTCACGTCGCCAGCACGTACGCCTTGTTCCGGGCTCGCCGCTATCACCGCTCGATGGTCCGGTTCGGACTCGCGTGGAGCGGCTTCGGCCTCGACGAACTCGAGGCGGGCGAACTCGAGCTCGCCGGCGATCTGCTGCGGCCGTGCCTGCGGTGGCGCAGCCGGGTGGTGCAGGTGAAGCGCATTCCCGTCGGCACGTCGGTCGGATACGGCTCGCGCTGGACCGCGACGCGGCCGTCGGTGATCGGCCTCGTTCCGGTCGGCTACGCGGACGGGTTCCCGGTGTTCCGCCCGGGCGCCGCGAGCGACGGCGACGTGCAGAAGATCGCCGTCCTTCGCGACACGCCGAAGGGCATCGTGCGCGAATACGTGCCGGTCGTCGGCGCGGTCAACATGGATCAAATCACCGTCGATCTCACCGACGTCGAGCTGTTGGGTCAGCCCAACGACGGCGTGGGGATGACGGTCGAACTCATTACCCCCGACGCTGCGGCGCCGAACCACCTGCCGCGACTCGCGGCGCGATCGGGCATGATCCCGCACGAGATGCTCTGCCGCATTCATCCGCGCATCCCGCGGATGTACGTGGTCGATGGCGTCGTCGAGAACGCGTTGCCGCAGGCCGAGGTGCGGTCGGCGCCGCTCGGTGGCATTGCGGCCGCAGCAGGATGACCGACGGGCCGACGCGGATCGGCGAGCACGCGTACGCTCCGCGCGGATGTCGAAAGGTCATCGCGACGCGATCGTGATCGGCGCAGGCCCGGGCGGAAGCGCGGCGGCCATCGCGCTGACCCGCGCCGGATGGTCGGTGACGCTCGCCGACCGCGGACCGCATCGCCGCGCGAAGTGCTGCGGTCACTGCGTGCATCCGCGGGCGTTCGCCGCGCTCGAGCGGTTGGGATGTGCCGACCGCATACGACTGGTGTGCGCGGGCGACACGCGCCGCGGCGAGGCGTGGGTCGTCGACGCCGACGGCGCGCGGCGCATCGCCGACGAACCGTTCGCCACGTGCGGCGCGGTCATCGATCGCGCGACGCTCGACGCGGCGCTGGTCGACGCGGCGCGCGACGCGGGCGTCACGGTGCGACACGGCGCCGCCGCGCGCCTGGCGCCGGACCGCACTGCGGTCGAGCTCGACGGCGCGCGGCACGAGGCGGAACTCATCGTCGGCGCGGACGGACTCGGCAGCGGCGTCGCTCGCGCCGCCGGGCTCGCGGCCGGCGGCGCTGGCCGCAAGTTCGGATTCGCCCTCGACGTCGTGCCGACGCCCGACCACGCATGGCGGCACGAGCGGATCGTGATGCTCGTGGCCCGCGGCGGCTATCTCGGCGTCGTGGGCACCGGAGACGGGCTGCATCTGGCGGCGTGCCTGCAGAGCACCGGCCGGCTTCCGACGCGACCGATCGACGCGATCCAGTGGTTCGCCGAGCGGACGCCGGCCCTGCGCGACGCGCTGGGCGCTGCCTGGCAGCGTCGGGTCGACGGCGTTGTCGCGGCGGGGCCGATGCCGTGGCGCACGATCGCCCGCACGACGTCGCGCGTCGCCCTCGTCGGCGACGCCGCGGGCTACGTCGAGCCGTTCACCGGCGAAGGCATCGCATGGGCGATCGAGTCGGGAGCGGCGCTCGGTGAAGCGATCGGCGCGGGCGGCGCCTGGGACGCCGCCGCGCGGCTCCGCTACGAGCGCGCGTGGAACGAGCTCGCGCGGGCTTCGCATCGTCGCTGTCGCGTCGTCGCCGGGATCGTGGAGCGTCCACGCCTCGTCGCGACGCTCGGGGCGACGCTCGGCGCGATCGGGCGGGTAGCGCCGCGGGTGCGCCGGAACGTCGTGCGAGGCCTGGTGTCGCGATGATCGCCGCCATCGCCGGGCTTGGCTTCGCGACTCCGCAGGCGTACGCGCAGTCGGACCTCTCGGCGCGTCTCGCCGAGGCGTGGGGGCTGCGCGGACAAGACCGCGACCGCTGGTCGCGCATCGTCGCGTCGAGCGGCATCGAGCGCCGTTGCGCGGTGGCGGATCTCGCGGCGACGCTGCGGATATCGACGGCGGAGCGCATGCGCATCTTCGAGCGCGAGGCGCCCCGCCTCGCCGGCGAGGCGGCGCTTGCGGCGATGCGGGCCGCGCGGGTCGGCGCCGACGAGATCACCGACGTCGTGGTCGCCACGTGCACCGGATTTGCGGCGCCCGGGGTCGGCCACGTGCTTGCCCGCGAACTGCGGCTCTCCGATCGCGTTCGGCAGAATCAGGTGGGCTTCATGGGTTGCTTCGGTGGCGTCGTCGGGCTTCGGACCGCGTGCGGACTCGCCGCGACGGACCGCGGCACGGCGGTGCTCCTCGTGTGCGTCGAACTGTGCTCGCTGCATCTCCGCGATTCGAGCGATCCGCAGCACCTCGTCGCCGCGGCGCTCTTCGCCGACGGCGCGGCCGCAGCGGTGATCAAGCGGGCCGACGCCGGCGGCACGCGTCTCGCGGGGCTTGCGCCCGGGCGAACGCGCGTGCTTGCCGACGCCCGCGACGCCATGACGTGGCGCATCCTCGACGACGGGTTCGCGATGACGCTGACGCGCGAAGTGCCGCGCGCGCTGGAACGGTCGATCGGCGAGTTCGTCGCGGAGGCAAGTCCGCGCGGCGCGGTGATCCACCCGGGTGGCGCCGGCGTGATCGACGCGATCGAACGCGGCTTGCGAGGTCGCGCCATCGATGAGCGATCGTTCACGAGTTCAAGAGCAATCCTCCGTGACTACGGGAACATGAGTTCCGGAAGCGTCCTGTTCGTCCTCGACGCGTACCTGCGCTCCGGCGGCGCCGTGCCGGCGGACGTGCTCGCGTTCGGCCCGGGACTCACGGTCGACGCGGTGTGCGTTGCGTGACGCTCGGCGCGAACACCGGGCGAACACCCCGCGCGGCGGCGCGGATGAAGCGTCGATGATCGTCGCGCGGACGCGCGTCGTTGCCTAACTCGTATACACTTCGTCGTTCACGCCGCGCCGTGCATCGAGCGCGTGCAGCCGGTGCGCCCCGTCGGCGCGAGTTCGGCGCATGCGAGTTTCGCGAGCGGCGCCGCCTCGTAGCGCCTGCGGACTTCCCGCCGGCGCCTGTTTCCGTCGCCGGGCGATCTGGCGGCTTTCCTCTCATTCGATCGAAGTCTTCCCATGCGAGACACGACACGAGCACAACGATCCGCGATCCTGGCCTGGAGCGGCTCCCCGGCCAAGCTTCGCTCACTGCGGGACATGGACGACGAGAAGCTCCGGGAGTTCGTTCACCGGAAACTTGCCGCCGCGTTCCTCGCCGGACTCCGGCGCGGCCGCGTGACGCCGCCGGCGACGACCGACGCGCAGCGCATTCGCGAGGTCCTGCGTCGGGGCAGCGGCGCCAGCGTTCAGACGATCGCGAAGCAGTGCAAGATCTCGACCAAGAACGTCGCCGCCCACCTGGCGATGATGCGATCGCGCGGCATCGCCGGCGCGAAGAAGGTGCGCGGCGAATCGATCTGGTCGCTGACCGCCAAGGGCAAGGCGATGGCCTGACCGGCGGTCGGATCAGCGGCCGAGAAAGGTCACGTCGCGGGCACGAACCGCCTCGGTTCCCGACGCGAGGGCCGCGTGCGCTCCGTCGAGGTCGACGGTCGTCGCCCGATAGCCGGACGGCAGGAGCGACACGAAGCGGTCGAACTGCTGCGGCGCGTTGAACTCGACGACGAGCGTGGGGCGATCGCGGGCCACGATGCCGCGGGCGCCTTCGAGGACTTCGCACTCGTGACCCTCCACGTCGATCTTGATGAAATCGACGTCGGAGATCGAGTCCATCATCGAGTCGAGACGGCGCAGCGGCACGCGCGTCGGTTGACGCCCGCCGGTCGCGGCCTCACCCAGCCGATTCGCGCCGCAGTGCGCGGCGTCGATCAGGAACGTCGCTTCGCCGTCGCGATTGGAGAGGGCGCAGCGCTCGAGGCCGACGTGCGCGAACCCTGAGAGTTCGATGCTTCGCGCGAGCCGGCTGGCGGTCGCCGGCGTCGGCTCGAAGGCCACGACGCGCCGAAAGAAGAGCGCCGCGGTCAGCGCGTGGAACCCGGCGTTCGCGCCCACGTCGAGCATCGTCGCGCCGCCGTTCATGAGCTGCCGCGTGAGCCGGATCGTCGGATTGCGCAGGAGATAGCCGCACTCGGGGCTCTCGGCGAGGTCGAGCGCCATGACGAACCGGCGTCCTTGCAGCGTGAACTCCACGCGCTTCACGCACGGCGCCGGGCAGGCTCGCGCCGCGCTCGCTTCCCACAGGATTGACCAGAGCACGCTCGGAAGTCCGGGCTCGCGGCGCTCGAGCTCGAACTGCCGATCGAGATCGACCGTGCAGCCGTCGGGCAAGGCGCGGAGGAACTCGACGTCGATCGCGCTCAGGTGATGCCCGAGCATGCCCGCGAGCATCGCCCGTGTGCGCGGTGAGCGTTCGATCGCGCGTCGGAGGAGTGAGCGAACGAGTCGTTGCATGGCGTCCCGCGCGGGCGTGCACAGCCTATCGGCTCGCGCGCCGGGCATCCGTACAATCGATCCGCGATGCCACGGAGGGCCAGCTATCGCACGCAGCTTCTCGCCGACCTGGAGCGGCAGCTCGCGTTCACGCCGCCCGAGGCGATGCGGCGGCAGATGGAGGCGGCGGAGGCGCTGGCCCGCGAGATCGACGACGGCTCGACGTACCCGTTCGAGTTCGTGGTGTGGCGGTTGACCGGGTTCCGCCCGGGCGAGGCGCTTCCGCGGCCGATCGACGGCGCGGTGCTGCGCGGTGACCTCGCGACCTTCGTGCTCCACTGTTCGGAGCGCGTGCCGCTTCCCGCCGACGCCCGCCCCGGCGGCGCGGTGCCGCTCGGCCAACTCGCCCGAGAGCTCGGTGTGGTCGAGAAGACGCTGCGGCGCTGGCGCGGTCGGGGACTGCTCTGCCACCGCGTGCTGCTCGAGGACGGTCGAAGCCGCCTCGCGGTGTTCCGCAGCGAATTCGACGAGTTCGCGCGGCGGCATCCGGACCTGGTCGAGGAAGCGACCCGCTACTCGCGCATGGATCCGGAGACCGCGCGCGGCGCGATCGCGCAGGCGCGCGAGCTCGTCGACGGTGGACTCACGCCCAATCTCGCGGCGAAACAGGTCGCGGAATCGCTCGGCCGATCGCACGAGACCGTTCGCCAGCTCCTGCAGCGCACCGGCGGCGGCAAGCCCGGAACGACGCTCGCGAACACGTTGGGCGCGGTCGGCCGCGCCACGCGCGACCGGCGCGTCGCGTATCGCGCGTGGCGATTCGGCGTGCCGATCGAGCGCATCGCCGAGCACTTGCACGCGAAGCCCGACGCCGTGCGACGCCGCATCGACGCGATGCGAACGGAGTCGCTGCGAAAGCTCGACCTGCGCTGGGTCGAGTTCGCGACGTTCGAGCGCGCGGACGCCGAGTCGACGATCCTCGCGGCGCTTCCCGCGAGTCGCGATCTCGCGCCGCGCTTCGAGCCTCCCGAGGCGATCGCGATGCTCGAGGCGCTGTCCGCCGAGCGCACGCCGACAGCGTCGACCGTCGCGAGCGAAGACGCGATGCTCGCCGCGTACAACCTGCTGAAACGTCGCGCGAAGTCGCAGATCGATCGGCTCGCGGTGCATGCCGATCGCGCCGAACTCGATCGCATCGAGACCGACCTCAAATGGGCGCTTCGCCTGAAGCGGCGGCTAGCCGAGCGCTGGCTCGCGACCGCGGCGCAGCGCGTGCAGCAATCGTTGGGAGGCCCGCTCGAGCGGCGACCCGTCGACGAGATCCGTAGCTTGCTCGGCGCGAGCCTCGCGGTGATCGGCGACGTGATCGAGGAGGTCGATCCGTCGAAGCGCCAGTCGCCGCGGCGCGTCGTCGCGCTCGAGATCGATCGCATGCTCGCTCGCGTCGGCGCAGGAGTGCGACGGGACCGCGCCGCGGTGCGTCACGTGCGCGGCGGCGTGCGCCTCGACGGGTTCTTCGATCGCCTCGCGCCGTGGCAGGCGATGGTCGATCGGGCTCGCTCGGCGAGCGCCGGCACCGGGCCCGACGACCGGCTCCTGAGCCAACGTCACGGATGGGACGGCGGTCCGCCGCGGACGCTGGAAGAGTTGGCCGCCGCGGAGCGGACCACGGTCGCCCGCATCGTGAAGCGACTCGCGGACGCGGAGCGCGTTCGCCGCGACAGCCAAAGAAAACAGGGCCCGGATGCGGGCCCTGTCGGGTGAGACATGGAATGCGGTCGGCGTCGTGACGCCTGCGCCACTCAGCGCTTGCTGAACTGGAAGCGGCGACGGGCGCCGGCCTGGCCGTACTTCTTTCGCTCGACCTTGCGGTCGTCGCGGGTGAGCACGCCGGCTTCGCGAAGGGCAGGGAAGAGGTTCACGTCGTAGTTCAGGACCGCGCGGCCGAGGCCGAGGATGATCGCGCCGGCCTGACCCGTGAAGCCGCCGCCGATCGCGTTCACGTCAACGTCCACGGCGCCCTTGAGGTTGGTGCGCTCGAGCACCGAGTTGATGTTCTTGAGGTCGCGCTCTTCGGTGAAGTACACGTCGAGCGGGCGACCGTTCACGGTGAACTTGCCCGAACCCGCCTTCAACCGCACGCGAGCGCAGGAAGTCTTGCGGCGACCGGTACCCCAGTACCAGCCCTTGGCGTCGGGTCCGCGTGTCGTCATCGTGGGAGTCGTGGTCGCTTCGGTCATGGTCGTTGCCGCAGGCTTGCGAGTTGATCGGTCGGTGTCGGCTGTTCAGCGGAACGCGAAGAGCGACCGCACGCCGTGATTCAGGAGATTCGGGACTTGGTTCAGAGTCAGGCCTGGCTCGGAACGTGCGGAGCCGAGGGCGTGCTGAGCGGAATCGGGTTCTGGGCGCTGTGCGTGTGCTCGGCGTTCGCGAACACGCGGAGGCGCGTCGCGACTTCGCGTCCGAGACGGCCGCGCGGCAGCATGCGGACGATGGCCTCGTAGACCAGGCGGTCGGGGTGCCGTTCAAGCACCTCGCGGTAGCTCTGCACCTTGAGGCCGCCCGGATAGCCGCTCCAGCGGCGACGGGTCTTCTGGTCGAGCTTGCGACCCGTGAGCACCACCTTCGACGCGTTGGTCACGACCACGGCGTCACCCGTGATCACGTGCGGCGTGTACTCGGGGCGGTGCTTCCCCATGAGGACGGTTGCGACTTCGGTCGCGAGACGGCCCAAGGTCTTCCCGTCGGCGTCGATGTGACGCCACACGGTCTTGAGCTCACCGGTCTTGGCAAGAAACGTCTGGCGAGGCATGATCGCTACCGCTACCTTCGGTTCGGGACTCGATACAAAAGAACGAAAGCCGAAGCCAGCCGGGCCGGCCGGGTTTCGGGGAATCGGACAAGATAGCGGTCCACGGGGGGGTGTCAAGGCTTTGGGCGATCGGAGCGGCGGCTCGGATCGAGATTGCTGAAGGTGCTCGGGCGCGGATCGACGACGAGCGGGGCATCGCAGCACCAAGGCTGGGCTACAACTCCCGTCTCAGTCGACGAAAGAGCCACCATGCCCGACGACACCGCCCCGACGAATCCGCCGTCCCATGCTCTCCCCACCGGAACGCCTACTCCCCCGCGAGGGGAGGGGCCGACCGCGGCGGCACCGTCGAGACGGTTCGGATCGCCCGTTGGGGCGGTCATCGCATGGGTCATCGTCATCGTCGTCGCCGTGGCCTGGATCCGCTTCATGCAGGGCGAGGCGACGGACATGGCTGGGGCGCCGGTCTCGGCCGTCGGCATTCAGGACGAATTGATCGGGCGCCTGGCGATCAGCGCCGAGAAGCTCGAACGCGACACCGGCATGGAGATGGGATCGAAGGCGATCCTCCTCCAGGCCGAACCGCTTCGGACCGGATCGCCGGCTCAGCGCGTGGCGTATGCGATTCTCCTGGGTGCGGTCGGCGGACCGGACCGGGGGCGCGCGGAGTTGACCGCCGCCGAGACCGCCGAACCGGTGGTTCCGTGGTCGGCGGCGGACCTGGCCATGCGCGACGAGGTGCATCGGCGATTCGAGACGCAACTCGCGGGCGAGATCGTCGCGCCGCTCGGCGAGGCGGAGTCGCACCGGCTCGGCTTCTTCGGCGAGTTGCTCGACGGCAGTGCGCTGCGAAGTTCGCGGGCGATCGTGACGCTCTTCGTCGCCGTCGGCTGGTACGCCGTCGTCGGGATCGCCGGCTTCGTACTCCTCGTGACCTTGGTGGCGCTCGGCGCGGTCGGCTACCTGCGCGCCCGGTGCTCGCCCGCGAGCCCGCTCGGCTTCGTGCTCATCGAGACCTTCGCGCTGTGGCTGTGCCTCTTCTGCGGCATGCAGTCGGTCGCGGTGGTCGTCTCCGAGTCGCTCGGCGACTCGACGCTGCGGCTCCTGATCGCGCCGGTCATGTTCTTCGGCAGTCTCGTCGTCCTCGTGTGGCCGAGGCTGCGCGGCGTGCCGTGGAGCGTGACCCGCAACGCGATCGGTTGGCGAACCGACGGCGTCGTCGGCGACGTCGGGTGGGGCGCGCTCGGCTACTCGATCTCGCTTCCGCTGCTGGGCGCCGGGCTGGCGCTCGCGCTCTTCCTGTCGTGGCTCGTTGGCGTGCCGCCGAACGCGACCCACCCGGCGATCGAACGCATCTCAAAGTCGGGTCCGCTCGGCCTCGCGAATCTCTTCTTTCTCGCGTGCGTCGCCGCGCCGATCGTGGAGGAGACCATGTTCCGCGGCGTGCTTTACCGACATCTGCGGGACGTGACCGGCCCGAACGAAGGCTCGGGGTTCGGTCGAGGTGTCCTGACCGCGCTCTCCGTCGCCGTCTCCGCGGTGATCAGTAGCGCGATCTTCGCGTCGATCCACCCCCAAGGCCTCGTCTTCGCACCGGTACTCGCGGGGTTGGCGTGCGGTTTCTGCCTCGTCCGCGAGTGGCGAGGTTCGATCGTGCCCGGGGCCGTCGCGCACGGCGTGGCGAACTTCGTGACGTTATCGCTCAACGTCGGCCTCCAAAGCTGGCTCGGATAGTTCCGGCCGACGAGCGGGCCCGACGGCGCTCGAGCTCAGGTTGGAGAGACCCTCGACGTTCCCCGTTGCCTCTCGTGGTGCCTCCGGCGACAATCGCCGGTCGATGCGGTTTCGATTCGGCCACCGCCCGGGCTTCCTTGCCACGACCCTCATGGTCGCGAGTTCCTGCTTCGGTTGGGCGGCGCTCGGCGGCACCCCGACGTCGATCGATCCGGCGGAGTTCTTCCGCTCGCTCGTCGATCGCTATCGCACGCTCACGGAGTACCAGGACTCGGTGAAGCTCGAGCAACGCACCGTCGAGCGGTCGTCGTCGGTGCAGTCCGCGCCGGTCGCGAGCGCGATCGATTGCTCGGTCCGGAACGATCGTCTAGCGCTGCGCACGTCGGACCTTCGCGCCGAGACGATGCGCAGCGCCCTGCCGTGGACCTCGGAGTGCGACGCTCGCGACGGATCGCCGCTCGGCCGCATGCGGCTCGCGAGCCAGTTGTGGCTCCTGCCGCATCTCTCGCTGCGATTCGCCGAGGAGCCGCTGCGATCGATGCAAGGCGCCGGCGGCACGCTCGTCCCGATGACCGTCGAGACGGTGACCGTCGGCGAGAAGTCGCTCGTTCGGCTCCATCTCGTGTCGCGTCACGACGACGCCCCTTCGGGCGGCGCGGCAAGCTCGCGCGACGCGACGGTCGACCTTTTCGTGAATCCGCGCTCGATGCTCGTTGAGCGCATCGAACACTCGCGCGAGCTCGCCGAAGGCGTGCGCTACGAGGCGACGATCGAGATCTCGCCGGAGCGCGCCGTGGCGGCGCCGACCGGCGTGTCGCCCGCGGAGGACACGACGCCTCAAGAGCCGGCGCCGAAGGAGGGGACGAGCCCCGAACCGCGGCGCCCGAATCTCGGGCCTGCGGAGCCGACGGATCATCCGGGAGAGCGGCCTGCCGACGATCCGGCAGGGAACGGCACGCGTCCCTCGAATCCAGCGTCACCGAGCGATCCTGCACCGCCGAGCCCTCGCGAGCCGAGTCGGCCGGCGCCCTTCGTGCTGCCAACCACCGCCGCGTGACGGCCGGTCGTGCGATCCACCGAACGCGCGGCGCGCTTGACGTGGCCGGCGCTGTTACGGTCTGTCGATCGCATGATCGATCGCCCGTCAGCCCCCGATGAGGCTGTGCCCGCCAGCGAGGCCGCTACACGCGGTGAGCAGGCGCCGGTGCACCCCGGCCTCGACGACGACTGCCGTCAGACCGTGCTCGCGCTTCGCAGTGCACTCCTCGAGCTGTACCACTCGGTCAACGCCGACACGACTCGCCCGCAGGAAGTTGCGCGGCGTTTCGGCCTCAACAAGAACCTGACGTGGAAGCTCGCCCGCATCCTTCAGAGCGAAGATGCGTTCGAGGCCGTGCCGCTCATTCCCGGCGCCGCTGGACTCGACATCCTGCTCGAGGCGATGTCAAGCGCCGGCGCACCGGCGAGCGCGGTCGATCGCGTGCGGTCGAGCGCGATCGCGTTCGATCGCATGGTCGAAGCGCACGCCGACGACCGCGCGGGGTTCGAGCTGCTGCTCGACAGCATGGGCGGATCGCGACCGCTCGAGGTCGGGCGCAAGCTGGCCTTCCGCGGCAACACCGCGATCTGGGGGCTCCAGGCTCGCGTGCGATTGACCGCCGAGTTCCTCGCGCCGAACGACAGCGACCCGTCCATGCTCGACATCGCCCTGGTGGGCGGCCTGTTCGGCGTGCGTCGACTGCGACAGGTGCAGCGCTGGCCGCTCTTCCGCTTCGCCAGCTACAACGACGACGCTTCGCCGCTGCCGCTCGGACGACCGGTCGAACCGGTCGAACCGTCGGAGGCCGAGAAGCGCATCCCGTGGCTGATGTCGTCGTGGTCGTCGCCGCCGATTCCTCCGATCGAACCGGTCTTCGGACCGACCGACGTGGTGCACGAACTCGCCGACGGTCCGATCGGGCGCACCGGCGAGTTCGACTGCGTATTCGGCATCGTCGAGCGCGCGAGCGTGCCGCGGTACGCCGACGCGAACAACCGCACCGGCGAGCCCGCGTCCGCGATCACGTTGCCCATCGAGACGCTGATCTTCGACCTCTTCGTGCATCGCTCGCTCACGGAAGCGCAGCATCCGGAGCTCTGCGTGTACGGACGGCCGTCGGGCGCGCTGTCGCTCGATCCCGATCTGCGGGCACGGCAGGTGCTGCCGCTCTCCGAACGACTCGTCGCGCTCGGCGGCAGTCCGCCGCAGGTGGCGACGCCGCTCGTGCCGCGCTACGAGCGGCTCGTCGCGACGGTCTTCGAGCGCGCGAAGTGGAACCCGCGCGACTTCACCGCGGTGCGCCTCGTGCTCGCGTTCCCGCCGATGCCCTCGACGGTGGTGCTGCGCTATCAGTTGCCGGATCGTCGGCGCTGATCATCGACGCGCGTCAGGAGCCGGAGGGCACGGTGCGCACGCCGGTCGCGTTGTCGATCGCGTCGAGCAGTCGTCGCACGTCGAACGGGCGCTGCAGCCAGATCGTGTCGGTGTCGCTCGCATCGATCACCACGCTGTCGCGGTGATCGGAGGTGAGGACGATCGGAACGTCGCAGCCGCGGGCCCGCGCGGCCCGCACGCTGTTGAGCGCGCTCAGCACCGACCGCCCGGCGTGCGCCACCAGCACACCCGTCGGACGATCCTCGATCGTCGAGAGCGCGGATGCGAGATCGCGATCGAGGGCGACGGTGAAGCCGCGGATCTCGAGTGCCGCGGCCATGAGCTCGCGCAAGCCCGGCTCCGGCTCGGTGAGCACCGCCGTGGGACGGCGCAGCGCGTGTCCGCGCGGCGTCTGATTCTGCGACGGCGCCGGTTCGTCGGCGAGCGGCAGACGTAGGCGGACCGTGGTTCCGGCGCCGGGACGGCTGTCGATCGCGATCGAACCGCCGAGTCTCCGCGCGATGCCTAACGCTGCGGACATTCCGAGTCCGCGCCCAAGTCCCTTCGTCGAGAAGAACGGCTCGAAGACGCGGGCGAGCGTCGCTTCGCCCATGCCGGCGCCGTCGTCGACGATTTCCAACTCCGCAGTCGGACCATTTGGCGCGCTCGTGAGCGTGCGGCAGCGCACCCGGACGCGTCCGCCCGTCGCGGGCAGCGCTTCGACGGCGTTGGCCATCACGCCGACCAGCATCTGCCGAAGGTGATGCGGATCGGCCGTCACATCGATCTGCTGGTCGGCGCCTTCGAGCTCGACGCGAACGTTCGGTGGCGCGGCGAGGCGCGTGATGCCGATCGCCTCGCGGGCGATGCCGGGCAGCGAGATGCGCCGCATCGAGAACTCGCCCTTGCCCGCGTAGGCGAGGAGCGTCGACACCAGTTCGGCGGCCCGCTGGCAAAGCGCCTCGATGCGGTCGGCGCAGCCTTGCGCGTCGCGCTCTCCGCCGCTCACCCGCAGCAGTCCCGCGTTGCCGCGGATGCCCATGACGATGTTGTTGAAGTCGTGCGCGAGACCTCCGGCGAGCACGCCGAGGCTCTCGAGCTTTTGCGCGTTCAGCATGCTCGTCTCGAGCTTCAGCCGCTCGGCCTCGGCGCGGCGCCGTTCGGCGAGGTCGTCGACCGCCGCGATCGCGCCGAAATGCTCCGCTCCGCGAAGCGAGAGCACGCCGCGCCGTCCGCGCTGGTTGCGGGTGACCTGAAGTCCGAGCCACGCGACGCGCCCGTCGGGCCGGCGGCACTCGAGCTCGATGCCGTTGCGATCGCCGCGCTCGATCTCACGGAGCTGGCGCATCGCGTCGTCGCGGGCGCGATCGGAGACGAGTTCGAGCAGATGGCGACCGACCATCGCGCTCTCGGTCGTTCCGAGCATCGTCGCGAGCCGCGCGTTGATGAGTTCGGTGCGCCAGTGCGCGTCGAACTGCCAGTAGCCGAGGCGCGCCGCTTCGACGACGTGTCGCAGTCGGGCGGCGACGGCCGCGACCTCCGCCGACTGGGTCCGATGCGCCGCGATGGTCACGCCGAGCAGCATCGAGATCGCGACGATCGCGAGGGTCATGACCCAGAGGCCGATCGTCGCGAGCTCGTGGATCGCCGCCGTCGCGAGCAGCGGCTCGCCCTGGTCGATCGCGAGTCCGCTCACGAGCGATCCGCCGACGACGACGCCGGTCACGAGCGATCCCCATCGGGCGAAACGCACGACGAGCAGGATGATGAACGGCGTGCCCAGGCAGAGCGCGATGGGCCACACGAGTCCGCCGTCCTCGCTGAAGTTCGGCACGACCGCTACGGCGAAGACCAGACCGGCGGTGAACAGGACGAACTCGAGCGTGCGCCGCCACGACCATCGGATCTGGGGCATCGACGCTGCGAGAAGGACAACCGGCACGACGAGCGTGGCGCCGATCGCGTTGCCTGCGGATCGCACGAGCCACGCCGCCGCATCGCCTGCGTGGCCGGCAAGCACGCTCGCGCTCGGCTGCTGCGGACCAAAGCGGAGGACGATCGTCGCGATGAGGGCGTCGGCCATGGCGACGACGGGAATCGCGACCGCGACGAGCGTCGCGAGATCGCTCGGTCGCTCGAGCCGTACGTCGAAGTCGCGCCGTCGCATGACCACGGCGCAGAGGGCCGCGAGCCCGACCTGCGACGCCGCCAGCAGCGCGGCGATCCAGAGCGGCTGCGACGGCGCGACGCACATCACCGCGGCTATGAACGCGCCGATGGAGAGTCGCGGGCCGCCGAGAAGGCACGCCGCCAGCACTACGCCGCCGGCGAGCGACATCGAGCCTCGCGCCGCGGATGGGCCGGGGAAGAGGGAACCTGCTTCGCACGCCGCGAAGTACGCGGCGCAGACGGCTATCTGGAGCAGCAGGTCGCGAAGCAGGCGTTGCATGGCGTCGGAGGCGATGGCCGCCCCGTCACTCGCACGCTTACGGGCCGGCGAGCGACATGAACTCTTCGCGGATGATCTTGCCCTTGCTCACGGTGTAAACGCCGACTTCGCGACTCGTCATCCGCTGCCCGTTCTTCGGCGTGACGTCGACGGTGAAGTGCACCACGAAACCAGTCGCGCCGACGAACGGGCCCTCGGCCTGCGCCGAGTGCACCTCGAAATTCGCGTACCACCACGCGTTCTTCTCGGCGATGCCCTTCCGGCCCAGGTACACCGAGCCGTCGGCCTCGATCGACTCGATCTTCTTGTGGTGCCAGGTCTTCTCGACCTCGGCCGACTTGCCGGCGTTGAAGAGCTCAACGAGACTCTTGCCGATCTCCGCAGCCGACGCGCCCTTGCCGGTGGTGAGCTTCTTCTTCGCGACGTGCTTGAACGTGGGCATGCACTCGCTCGAGGATTCCGGCGCGGACTTCTTCCCGCTCTTCTTCTTTTCTTTCTTCGCCATGGGGGACGACCGATCGTGTGTAGGGGCACCAACTGACGCACCGCTCCCGCGCGGGTCGCCGCGGCACCGAGCGAACCAATCGACCGAGTGTGACGCGGCGGCCGCACGCGGTCAAACCGAATGCAAAGCCCTTGGGCGAACGGCGTCCGGTCACCGTCCACTCATCGGTGGAAAGACCCGCGGAACGGGGTGCGCGACTCAGTCGGTCAGCTCGACGGTCCAGTAGGCTTCGTCGAGGAACGCCCGCCAGCTCTGGTAGCGCGGCGATCCTAAGCGCAGCGTGATGGCCGGATTGCGACGCGGCTTCACCGGAACGCGCATGAGCCGCATCCCCGCCTGCTCGGGCGTGCGACCACCCTTGCGGGCGTTGCACTTGACGCATGCGCACACGAGGTTGAGCCACGAGTTGTCGCCGCCTTGGACCCGCGGCCGCACGTGGTCGAGCGTCAGTTCGCGTGTCGGGAAGTGCCGTCCGCAATACTGGCAACGATTGCCGTCGCGTGCGTAGATGTTGCGACGGTTGAGTTTGACGTGCTCCTTCGGGAAGCGGTCGTACCCCAGGAGCCGAACGATCTTCGGCACGGCGACCGCGAACCGCGAGGTCATGACCCAGTCGTGCTGGTCCTGCTCGTGGCGGCGCTGGTACTCGGCGGCCTCGGCCCACGACGCGAAGCTGTAACTCGCGTAGGTGCCGTCCTCGACGGCGATGACTTCCGCGATGTCCTTGATGAGCATCGTGAACGCCTTGCGAGCGTCAACGATGCGAACCGCGGTGTAGACGCGGTTCAGAACGAGCACCTTCGTGTCAAGTGCGCTCGCGGGCGTGTTCATCCTGCACCCCGTGCAGCGGTCCCGCGCGGGGACCACAAGGCAAGAACGGATCGTCGGTCTCCGCAGCAACGCCACTGCGGCTATGCCGCGGCCTCCGATTCCGCGGTGCCAAGATGGTAACGAACATCGGACCCTCGTCGCAATCGTTCCCGCGAGGATGCCCGCGCGCAGCGCCGACGCCCCGGCGCGATCCGCGCCGCCGTCACGACTCGCACGACGATCGGGTGCCGAGAAGTTCGCACTGCCGGTCGAGTTCGCCCGGGGCGAGGACGACCGGGGTGGTCGCTGGCACGTGGCGACGCAGCAGTTCGACGATGAGCGAGGCCGGAAGCACGCCGCGTCCGAGGGGCACAGGCCGATGGACGTCGCACTCCGGCGACTCGTCCGGCACGGCGTCGTGCAGGAGGACGATCGACGCCAGCGGACCCAGCGCCTCGAATGCCCGCGTGACGTGATCCTCGACGTCGCCCAACATCGCCCGGGTGAGGAGGTCGGCGGGAGACAGCGCGACCTCGAACGGCTGACCTTGTCGTTCGCGCAGGAAGCTGACGCAACTCGGAACGTCGCTCAAGACGTGCCGCACGTGAGGACGAAAGCAGAGCACGCGATCTCGCGCGACGAGCGTCGGCGCCGCCGCATCGCAGAACCGACGGAACGCGTCGCGCCCGGCGACCATCCATGTGCGCGGATCGTCGCCGAAGAGTTCGTCGGCCAAGGTGCCGGACCAGAGCACGATGCGGCGACCGGGCAACTCGACGTCGATGAGGAAGTCGTCGGAGAGCGGATTGCCGTCGACGAACGACGCGAGCGCGTCGCCGCGCGGCGGGTGCGCGAGCATCACGCCGTTGCAGCAGGGGGCCGACATGCCGACGAGCCGCGCGAGCGCCGCCGCGTCATGGTGGACGAAGAGGTTCATGGGCCCGCGTTTCATATCGCGCCGAGGACGCTCGCCGATCGTCGACGCAGCCGAACGAGACGCCGCTCGCGACTCACGACGGCGCGCCGGTCGACCGTCCGGCCGAGTAGTGGCAGCGGCTCGTGCAGGTCTCGTGGACCACGACCTCGGCGAGGAGCGGCAGCTCCGGTCGCAGCCGATCCCAGATCCACTTCGCGATCATCTCGCTCGTCGGGTTCTCGAGGCCCGGGATCTCGTTGAGGCAGTAGTGGTCGAGCGTCCGTTCGATCGGCTCGGTCAGCCGCTTGATGTCGCCGTAGTCGACGAGATAGCCCTTCGACTCGTCGAGGTCGCCTTCGACCACGACGTCGACGCGAAACGAGTGCCCGTGCATGCGGCGACACTTGTGGCCGTCGGGAAACGACGGCAACCAGTGCGCGGCTTCGAACGAGAAGCTCTTGACCAGGCGCACGTGCATGGCGATGCGGCGACGACCGCGTCAGGCCGTCGCAGTCTCGCCTTCGCCCTTCAGGCCGCGGCGCTGATCGCGCAGGCGACGCGCCTTGCCGAAGCGCTCGCGCAGGTAGAAGAGCTTCGCGCGGCGAGCGTCGCCACGGCGGACGAGCTCGATCTTCGCGAGGCGCGGCGAGTGCAGCGGGAAGACGCGCTCGACGCCTTCGTTCGCGACGATGCGACGGACGGTGATCGTCTTGTTGATGCCGCGGCCCTTCTCGGCGATGAAGACGCCTTGGAACACCTGAATGCGTTCCTTGTCGCCTTCGATGATCCGGTAGTGCACGTCGATCGTGTCGCCGATCGAGAACTTGGGAAACGTGCCTTCGGGCTTGAGCTGCGAGGCGACGACGCCTTCGATGACTTGGGAACGATTCATGTCCGTCGATCCTGTGGGCACTTGGCCCGGTTTTCGCGGCAAGCACGAAGGCCTGTCGCTTCTGCGACGTGAGCGCTGCGGGTGACGCTCAGAGGTCGCGATCAGAGGTTGTCCAGCGGAGGCGTGAGGTCGGGTCGGCGTTGTCGGGTCCGACTTCCTCGCTGCTCGCGGCGCCATGAAGCGATGGCTGCGTGGTCGCCGCTGAGAAGCACGTCCGGGACGGTTCGGCCTCGCCACTCGCGGGGCCGGGTGAAGTGCGGGCAGTCCAGCACGAGCTGCCCGTCCTGTCCGGTCGCGGAGGAGAACGAATCCTCCGCGGCCGATTCGTCGTGGCCGAGGGCTCCGGGAAGGAGTCGCACGACCGCGTCGACGACGACGAGCGCTGCAAGCTCGCCGCCGGAGAGGACGTAGTCGCCGAGAGAGAGTTCGAGGGGAGTCAACTCCTCGATCACGCGCTCGTCGATGCCCTCGTAGTGGCCCGCGATCAGGAGCAATCGCTCTTGCTTCGCGAGCCACTCGACTCGTCGCTGCCGCAGCGGTTCGCCCTGCGGAGAGAGCAGCACTCGAGTCGCATTCGTCGCATCCATCGCTTCGACCGCATGCACCGCATCGAAGACCGGTTGGCACATCAGGACCATCCCGGGGCCGCCGCCGAAGGGGCGGTCGTCCACTTTGCGGTGCTTGTTGTCGGCCCAGTTGCGGATGTCGTGAACGTGGTAGTTCGCGACGCCGTTCTGGGCGGCCCGGCCGAGGATGCTCGTCGCCAACACCGGCGGAAACATCTCGGGAAAGAGCGTCAGGAGGTCGATTCGCATCGCTGCCTTCCGACGCCCGCAGCGCCTCCGCGAACGAGTCGGGAAGCTCCGAGCCTGCGCGGATCGAGCGCCTTACGCCGGCTTGGCGGCGTTCGACGCTTCCTTCTTCTTGCCGATGACCTTGCGCACGCCGTGCCCCTTGCCGACGGTCGGCGTGATGCCCACCTTCTTCAGGAGGTCCGCCACCGTCTCGCTCGGCTGCGCGCCGACGGCAAGCCAGTGCTTGACGCGCGCCTCGTCGAACTTGATCTGGTTGTCCTTGGCCACCGGGTCGTACCAACCCAGGTGTTCGATGACGCGACCGTCACGCGGCGATCGCTTGTCCATCGCGCCAAGGCGATAGAACGGGTGATGGGCGCGGCCCATTCGCTTCAGACGCAATACAACCATTGGGGAAACCTCAAGCGTCCGCCTCGGTCCTGCCGCGTCGCGCGACGCGGTTCGCAGGATCGGGCGAGTCGGGGAGCGACGAGTCGTCGACAGGACGTCGACATCTCGCGGCCGTGCGACCCGCCTTGGGCGGTCGGATGCGAACCGCGGAAGGTAGCGAAGCCGCCCGGTCCAAGCAAGCCTTCGGGAACGTCCGCTCCGGCATTACCCGCCGACGATCAGGCGGACCCACCAGATGGAGAGCTGATGCGTCCGGGCGGCGATGGCGCTGGAAACGCCCGCACTGAAGAGGACGAAGAGCAGGATGAAGAACCCCGCCTGCTGCACAAACGGGTGGTGCATGAACTCCCACGCCTTCCGCGAAAGGCTGGCGGCGATGGTCGAGCCGTCGAGGGGCGGCACCGGCAGCAGGTTGAACACGCACAGGAGCAGGTTCAGTGAGCCGCCGATGAAGAAGAACTCGATGACGTTCGACTGCGTCGGCGACGGGTTCGCACCGCCGTAGCCCAGGCGCAGGAAGATGCCGAGGACGGTCAGGCTGAGGAACGCGAGCAGGAGGTTCATCGCCGGTCCGGCCGCGGAAACGCAGAGGTCGCCGAACCGACCCGACCGAAACCGGGCGGGGTTCACCGGCATTAGCCCCCACGCGAGCCCGGTGAGCGCGAACACGATCAGCGACGGCCAGCCCATGTGCACCAGCGGGTTGATCGTCATGTGGCCGGTGCGCCGCGGCGTGTCGTCGCCTTGCCAGAGCGCGGCCCATCCGTGCGCGAGTTCGTGAAGGCAGATCGAGACGATCACCCAGAACACTCGCGCCGCGAGGAGTGCGCTCTGTCCCGATTCGATGTAGTCGCTGACCCACCAGCCGGTGCCCATGCGGCGATCGTAACGCCTCCCGAGCGGTCGATCGTGCGCCGGGTCGCGGTCACAGCGCGCCGGCGAATTGCGGCGCGAGGTACGTCGGGCGGCCGCCCATGAGCGTCGCGAGCACCTGCGGTCGCTCGTGGTCCCAATTGCACTCGAGCGGATCGCGGTCGAGCACCGTCAGGTCCGCGAGCGCGCCGACGCGAATCGCGCCCGCGCCGCGCAGACCGAGGCATGCGGAGGCCTCGCTCGTGTAGGCGCGAAGCGCGGCCTCGGGACCGATGTTCTCCTCCGCGCGCACGACGCGGCCGTCGAGGTCGCGCCCGGTGATCGCGGCCGCCATGCCCGCGATCGGATCGGCGCTGACGATCGGCCAGTCGCTGCCGAACGCGAGCCGCGCGCCGTGATCGAGGAGCGCGCGGAACGGGAAGAAGCGATCCATCCGCCGCGCACCGAGCCGGCTCGCGGCGCTGCGGGCGTCGTGCGCCTTGTGCAGCGGCTGCATGCTGGCGAAGCGGCCGCGGAAGCGGGGGACGTCTTCGGGCGCGATCGTCTGCGCGTGCTCGATGCGCACGGCGATCGCGGGGTGTCGCGCCGCGCACGCCTCGAGCGCGTCGAGCGCCGCTCGCGCCGCCTCGTCGCCGATCGCGTGCATCGACGGCGACAGTCCGGCGTCGGCCACGCGAAGCGCCCATGCGTTGAGCAGACCGCGCTCGGCCAATTCGACGAAGAGGCCGCGATTTCCCGGATCGTCGGCGTAGGGCTCGAGCATCCGCGCGGTGCGCGAACCGAGCGTGCCGTCGACGAACGCCTTCATGCCGACGATCGCCAGCGCGTCGTCGCCGTCGAACGCGACGGCGTACGCGAGCCAGCGCTCGAACTCGTCGGGCCACGCGCGATCGAGCAGCGTCACCCGCATGCGAACGTCGAGATCCGCGCGTTGCGGCGCGATGGCCTCGCGCAGCGTCTCGCCGTACTCCATCGAGCCGACGGTGGTGATGCCGAGCCGCGCGAGGTGCGACTGCGCGGCCCGCACCGCGCGACGCGTCGCATCGAGGCTCGGCGCCGGGACGCAGGGCTGGACGAGTTGCCACGCCGCGGCTTCCTGGAAGAGCCCGTCGGGCCGGCCGGCCGCGTCGCGACGGATGCGCCCGCCCGGCGGATCGGCGGAGAGATCGTGCCGCTTCGATACGACCTCGAGCGCGGCGTCGTTCACCACGCACGCGTGCTGGTCGCTGCGCCAGCACACGGCCGGACGACGACCCGCGGCGGTGAGCCATGCGCGGCTCGGCGGCGTGCCTTCGGCGAGCGCGTCTTCATTCCAGCCACGGGCGATCAGCCACTCGTTCGGCGGCAATTCCGCATGGCGTCGGGCGATCGCCGCCTCGAACTGCGCGCGCGTCGTCGCCGTCGAGAGATCCAGATGAAGGAGCGAGGCCCCGCCGAGTTCGAGATGAAGGTGGCTGTCGACGAATCCCGGCACCACGACCGCGCCGTCGAGATCCACCGAGCGCACGTCGCTGGCGACGCGATCGACCGCTTCGATGCGGCCGCCCCGCAACACCGCCGACGAGGCGGTTGGACGGGCGCGGTCCACGGTGAGGACTCGGGCGTTGACGAGTGCGAGAGGCTCCGCAGCAGTCCTCATGCGGTCGCTATCGTACGAGTCGATCGGAGCACCTCCCATGAACACGAACATGCGATTCACTCCTACCGCCTCACTGACCGTCGCGGTCGCCTGCGCGATCGCGCTCACCGCGTGCAACGATGCGCCGCCCGCGAAGCCACCGGCTCCTCCCGTGGCGGCGCCGTCGAAGCCGACGCCGGCGCCGAACGCGTCCGCGCCGTCGGGCGCGCTGCCGAACATCCCCGAACACGCCGGACTCGATCCCTCGAGCTGGAAGACTTCCGGCCCGAACGACGATCCGAAGGTGATGGCCGTCGCGGGACTCACCGCGCCGAAGCCGGCCACCTGGGCGTGGCAACAGCCGACGATGCAATTCCGCACCCTGCAATACTCGGTGCCCGGTGAAGGCGCGGGCGCGGGCAACGCAGAACTGATCGTCAGCGTGTTCGCCGGCAACGACGGCGGCCCGACCGAGGGCAACATCGCCCGCTGGGTGAACCAGTTCAAGACCGCCGACGGTGGCGCCGTGACCCCGAAGCAGACCGAGAAGACCGTCGACGGGATGAAGGTGATCCTCGTCGAGCTGAAGGGAAGCTACAGCGGCATGGGCGCTGCCGGGCCGAAGCCCGAGCAGGCGCAGCTCGGTGCGATCATCGAGGCACCGGGGCGCCGCGTCTTCCTGCGCCTCCTTGGCCCCGACGCGATCGTCGAGCACGAGCGTGCCAACTGGGACAAGCTCGTCGAAGGCATCCGTCAGTCGAAGTGACGCTGACGGACGATCACTCACGAACGACGCGGCCGCGCGAGTCTCGCGCGGCCGCGTTTCGTTCAAGGAGTTGGCGCAACGCTCGCCGCGAGCGCTCGCGCCGGGAGTGCCGTCACTTCGCAGCGAATCGGCGGTTTGCCTCGTTCCAGTTCACGACGCTCCAGAACGCCGTGATGTAGTCGGGCCGGCGGTTCTGATAGTGCAGGTAGTACGCGTGCTCCCACACGTCGAGTCCGAGGATCGGCGTGCCCGTCATCTCGGCGACCCCTTCCATCAGCGGGTTGTCCTGGTTCGGCGTGCTGGTGATCGCCAGCGAACCGTCCGCCTTCCTGATGAGCCATGCCCATCCCGAGCCGAACCGTCCGGCGCCGGCCGCGGCGAACTTCGCCTTCATCTCGTCCAGCGAGCCGAAGGCCTTGTTGATCGCCGCGGTCAGTTCCGCGCTGGGAGCGCCGCCCTTGCCCGCCGGCGCGAGCAGCAGCCAGAAGAGCGAGTGGTTGTAGTGACCGCCGCCGTTGTTGCGCACCGCGGTGCGCACGGCCTCCGGAACCTTCGCGATGTTCCGGCAGATGTCGTCGACAGTGTGGTTCGCCCACTCCGGATGCGCCTCGAGCGCCTTGTTCAGGTTCGTGACGTAGGCGTTGTGGTGCTTCGTGCGGTGGATGTTCATCGTGAGCGCGTCGATGTGCGGCTCGAGCGCGTTCTCGGGATACGGAAGATCGGGAAGCGTGAAGGGCATGGTGTGCTCCTAGAGGTCAGTGCGGGCGGGAGAGTGTAAGGAAACCCGCGGCCGACGAGCCGGCATCGCGCGGTCCGTCGTCGCAGTCTAGCGCAGCGTCAGTCCGTCCCACGCGAGCGACATGCGCTCGGGAAGCTTCGGATCGAGTTCGGCGTGACGGACGTCGTGCGTCATGTGGATGAAGTACGTGGCGTCGGCGCCGATCCGCGTCGCCGCATCGACCGCCTCGTCGACGGTGAAGTGCGTCGGATGCGCGCGATATCGCAGCATGTCGAGGACGAGCGTGCGGAGCCCGCGAAGCTGCGGCCAGGTGGCCGGGGGAATCGCGCTCACGTCCGTGCAATAGGCGATGGGCAGCGGACCGGGTTGTTCCTTCGCGACCGCACCGGATTCGTCGAGGGCCTCGATGCGGAAGCCCAGCACCGGAAGCTTCCCGTGCAGCAGCTTCAGCGGCAGTATCCGCAGTCCGAGCACCTCGAATGGCGCGCCGGCGTCGATGCGGCGCGGGATCAGATCGGCGACGAACGAGTCGTTCACGTTCTTGTGGCGCTCGAAGATGTGCCGGTAGACGCGCTGCAGGTGCTCGTGCGTGGGCTCGTCGGCCCACACGTCGATCGGCGTGCCCATGAGCGCGTTGTAGCGGCGCACGTCGTCGAGTCCGAACGTGTGGTCCACGTGGTTGTGCGTGTAGACGATGGCGTCGCAGCGGTCGATCCGGTGCCGCAGGCTCTGCTCTCGATGATCCGGCGGCGTGTCGATGAGGACGAGGCGCCGTCGATCGTCGGCGGACGTGAACCGAAGGCACGCGCCGCAGCGGAGGCGCCGGTCGCGCGGATCGTCGCTCGTGCAGACCGCGCAGTCGCAGCCGATCACGGGGACGCCGGCGGACGTGCCGGTGCCGAGGAACACGAACTCGACGTCGCGCACGCGTGCGCCGCTCATGAGCGCACTCCGACGGATCGCGGTTCGAGCGCGCGGCGCAATTCGGCGACGACGCGATCGGGAGCGTCTGCGGCGCACACGCAGGTCGACACGGCGACGCCGCGACAGCCGACGTCGACGAGCGCCGCGACGTTGCCGGGCGCGATGCCGCCGATCGCCAGGTGCGGCATGTCCGGATGCCGAGCGATGAACTCGCGCAGCGTGTCGACGCCGCGGGCTTCGACGCCGGGCTTCACGGCGGTGGGGAACATGGCGCCGACGCCGCAGTAGTCGACGCCGTCGGCCGCCGCGCGCTCGGCCTCATCGGCGCCGTGCGTACTCATGCCGATGATCAGCCGCGAGCCGCAGAGCGAGCGAACGTGCGTCGGCGAGAGGTCGCTCTGCCCGACGTGAACGCCGTCGGCGGAAGCCGCGACGGCGACGTCGACGCGATCGTTCACGATGATCCGCACGCCGCGCGGGCGCGCGACTGCGACGAGCCATTCCGCGCGGCGCACGAATTCGCGGCCGTCGAGTTCCTTCTCGCGAAGCTGCAGCGCGTCGACGCCGCCGTCGATCGCCGCCTTCGCCACGTCGCGCCACGGACGCGCGCACAACGACTCCGTCAAGAGAACGCAGACGCGCCACTGTTCACGGCGGGCGCCGGGTGCGCGCCGCTCCACGTCCGCGGCGAGGTCGTATGCCCGGTAGCGCACCGACTCGATCTGCCGAGCCGCGCTCGGGTCGACGATCTTGGTGGCTTCCTCGAGCACGCGCAGCGCCTCGGCGGCGCGCCGACCCGCCGCGATCGCGACGTCGCGAAGTCCGCGCCGCGTCGATTCTGAGTCGGTGCTGATCGCGGTGCCGACGTCGCCGCGGGTGTCGCGGTTCGCCGTGAGCCAACCCACAGGCAGCCCGCGCAGGGCGTCCGCAAGGTCGTGCCGCACGGACTTCAGGGCGGCTGCCGCGGCGGCGTCGTCGAGCGCGAATCGCGCGACGTCCTCAAGCGTGCGGAGCGCTTCCCCGGCGCGGTTCGCGTTGGCATCGATCATTCGGGCGACGGGATCCACGGGTCGAGATCGTAGGTGGCGTCGGGGTCCGAGCCCGGCTTCGGAGCGGCGCGACGCGGCCCACGGCGAAGCCGGCGTACGGCGGGGGCCGGCGAAATCGGCGAAAAAGTCCCGGCTGATCCTTCGACGTGCTCGACTCGTGACGACGATCGGCAGCCGTTTGCTAGACTCTTCGCCCCTATGGCTCACATCCGCGAGATCCGCAAGCGCATGGTCGCCGTGCGGACCATCCAGCGCATCACGAAGACGATGCAGATGATCGCGACCGCGAAGTTCAACGCGGCGCTGCAACGGGCGCGTGCTTCGCGTCCCTACACCGACACGCTCCGAAAGCTGGTTGAGGAGGTCGCCGTCGCCGCCGGCGACGTCGAGCATCCGCTTCTCAAGTCGTCCGCGAAGCCCTGCGGCACGGAGACGGTCCTCGTCGTCACCTCCGATCGCGGATTGTGCGGCGCGTACAACGGACAGGTGCTGCGCCTCGCCGAAAGGAAGGGACGCGAGCTCATCGCCGCGGGCCGCAAGCTGAACGTGCTCGTCGCCGGCAAGAAGGGCGTCGCGTACTTCAAGTTCGCTCGCATCCCGGTCGCTCGCGCGTTCACCTTTGGCGATCGTCCGAAGTTCGAGGACGCCGCGGCGCTCGCCGACGAGTTGATGCAGGCGTTCGCGAAGGGCGAGACGGACGCGGTGCACATCGTCTCGATGCGCTTCGTCAGCGCCGCGAAGCAGGTGCCGGAGTGGATCACGTTGCTCCCGGCGGCGCCGGCGCACGCTGAAGCCCACGCCGACGGCGCCCACAAGTCGTCGGAGCCGAAGCCGACCACGTCGCTCGAGTTCAGTCCGTCGGCGCAGGAAATCCTCACCGAGCTGATCCCGCGCATGGTGAAGATTCAGGTCTATCAGTGCTTCCTGGACGCGGTCGTCAGCGAGCAGAGCATGCGTCGCATCGCGATGAAGGCGGCGACCGACAACGCAACCGGTCTCGGTCGGCTGCTCAAGCGAAACTACAACCGGGCGCGGCAGACCAAGATCACGACCGAACTCACCGAGATCGTCTCGGGCGCGTCCGCGCTCGAGTGAACGACGCCGAGCTGCGCCGCCTCGAGGTGTTCCACGGCGCAACCCGCTGCAGACCCGCACGAGCCAGCACAACAACGACGGCCGCGGTTCACCCGCGGCCGTCGCACTTCTGCTTGAGGTTGCGTCGTCGAGGTCAGCTCGGGCGTGCAGGCGTCGCCGGCGCCGCGGCCCCGGTCTCGACGCTGTTGCCGTCGCGCTTCCACGCCTTGAGGCCGCCGCGCAGGACGTAGACCTCCTTGTGGCCCGCGGCGACGAGTCGCTTCGCGACCGCCTTCACCAACGCGTCGTCGAAGTCGCTGTCATAGACGACGATCACGGTCACGCCGCGCAGCCGGAATTCCTGCTCGGCGTCCAATCGGGCGAACGGGATGTTGATTGCGCCGGGGATATGACCCTTCTCGAAGTCCGCTTCGGGCCGCGGATCGAGCCAGACCGCGTTCGGCGATCCGCCGATTCCGAAGGTGCCGCGAGGCTTGGTCATGAGTTCGACCGCCTCGGACGGCGACTCGGTGAACACGACGACCTTGTCCGTCGTGTGCGGGGTGCAGGCCGGCAGGACCGCGGCCATGACCGCGACGAGGGCGACCTCTGCCAGTCGGCAAACAATTCTTGCGGCGCTTGGGAATGCCATTCGAGACCTCCGTGTCGGTGGGCCCTCTTCGCGATCCGGCGTCGTCGTCGGACGGCTTGGCGCGTTACTCTTGGCCGCCGAGCCGAGGCGAGCGATTGGCCTCGACGTCCGTCGGAGGTTCTCCGCCGAACGCCGACCGAACCGGCGGCATGATGCCGGAAAGTCACCCGGAACGCACGGGCGTCCGGGTACCTGGTACTGGAACCGCTTCGTTTGTCGCTCGCCCCCTTGGAACCCGCGCTCGTGTTGATCCAGTCGACCAGCTGCTCACCTGCCCTGCTCGCCTTGGGAGTCGCCGTCCTCGCCGGTCTCGGTGAGAGGACCGGCAACGGGACCGTCGCCGACATCCGCTCTGGCCGGGTTTCCCCCTCTCAACGGGCTGCCGCAGCTCAGGCCGCTCGCCCGCAGACGGGCGAGGCGCTGGTGGCGACTGAGGTCATCACCGACGCCGCCACGGTGGGACCGGGTCACCCCTTCCACGTCGCGGTGGTCTTCAAGTGCGAACCAGGTTGGCACGTCTACTGGAAGAATCCGGGCGACAGCGGGGCGCCGCCGTCGGTGAGCCTGAGGCTCCCGAACGGATTCCGCGCGACGGAGTTCGAGTTCCCGTGCCCGAAGGTCCTTCAGGAGCACGGCGAGACCAACTACGTGCACGACGGAGAATTCGCCCTCGTCGCCACCGTGACACCCCCGGTCGATGCGGGCGCGGCTCCCGCGAAGCTGACGCTCAGCGCGAACTGGATGGTCTGCAAGCAACTGTGCGTCATGGGATCGCGCGAGCATGCCGTCGAGGTCGCGACGAGCGGCGCGGCCGATCCGCGCATCGCCCGCTTCGTCGCGGCGTTGCCGCGTCCGGCGGCGGACTTCGGTGTGACCGCCCGCGTGGAGCACGATGTGCTGGTGATCTCCTCGCGGGCCGCGCCGGCTGCGTTCATTCCCGCGACGACCCCCGGAGTCGCGTACGGCAGCCCGACCACCGAGACGCGCGACGGCGCCGCGATCACGCGGGTCCCGCTCACGGTGACGCCGCAGAATTCGCTCGGCAAGCCGCTCGTCGCAGCGGGCGCCGTGGTGATCGACAACAAGGCGGTGCCCGCCGTTTTCACCGAGGTGTCGGTGCCGGTCGCGCAGGCCGCAGGTCATTGAGCTTCATTGGCGCGGGCCGGCGCGTGGCCGGGCCGCGATTGGTTTGGATAGCAACGTCTACAGGAGTTCACTCATGAACAAACAGATTGCCGCTCTCGTCGCCGCTGGCGTCGCCGCTTCGTTCGCGTTCGTCACCGCCGCTCAGGACAACAAGCCGACCGGCACGCAGCCGCAGGGCACGAAGCAGGCCGACAAGCACGACAAGAAGGCCGACAAGAAGGAAGAGAAGAAGGCTGACAAGGGCGCGAAGGCGGAGATCGGCCAGCCCGCTCCGAACTTCACGCTGAAGACCACCGACGGCAAGGACTGGAGCCTCACTGACGCGAAGGGCAAGATCGTCGTCCTCGAGTGGATCAACCCCGAGTGCCCGGTCTGCCAGCGCTGCATGAAGGACGGCACCGTCGGCAACACCGTGTCGCAGGTCAAGGCTGTCTTCCCGGACGCCGTGTACGTCGCGATCAACTCGAGCGCTGCCAGCAAGTCGAGCCTCGACGGCACCGCGAAGTACCTCGCCGACAACAAGATGACCATTCCGGCGCTCCTCGACACCGACGGCAAGGTCGGCATGCTTTACGGCGCTCGCACGACCCCGCACTGCTTCGTGATCGACGCGTCGGGCGTGCTCCGCTATGAAGGCGCGATCGACGACAACGAGAAGGGCGCTGGCGCCAAGATGAACTACGTCGTCAACGCCGTGAAGCAGATCAAGGCCGGCGAGACCGTGTCGCCGGACAAGACCAAGTCCTACGGCTGCGGCGTGAAGTACGCCCGCAACTGACGTGACGCGAGACCCGCTCTCGCAATGACTGCAACGACGACGGCCGCGAGCTCAGCTCGCGGCCGTCGTTCGTTGTGTCCCGGTGATGTCGGCGCTTCGCGTCGCTACAGGCTCACGGGCATGACCACGTAGGTGAAGTCGGCACCGGCCTTGATGACGCCTGGCTTGTTCGGGGCCTTCATCTCGATGATCACCTGCTGTCCGTCGATGACCTTGAGGACGTCGGTGATGAACTGCGGGTTGAAGCCGATTTCGATCGGCTCGCCTTCGTACTTCTCGGCGTCCACCTTGATTTCCGCTTCGCCGAGTTCGGGAGCGCGGCTCGACAGCACGAGTTGTCCGCCGCCGAATGCGAGGCGCACGCCCTTCGATTCCTCGTTGGTCAGGAGCGCGGCGCGGCGGACGGCGCTGGTGAGCTCCGCGGCGTCGAACGTGACCTTGCGGTCGTGCTCCTTCGGAATCACGTCCTCGAACGGAGGGAACGTGCCTTCGACGAGGCGACTCACGAGCGTCGCCGCATCGACTCCCTCGCCGACGCGCACGACCACGAGGTTGTCCTGTCGAGCCACGGCGACCGGCGCGTCGGGATCTCCGAGCAGCTTGCCCAGCACGTTGAGCGCCTTCGTCGGCACGATGTACTGCGAGTCGCCGTCGACCGCGCGGGTGCACTCGCCCTTCGCGACCGCGAGCCGGCGCCCGTCGGTGGCGACGAGGCGGAGTCGCTTTCCCTTCCGCTCCATCAGCACGCCGTTGATCGCGTAGCGGCTGTTGTCGACGGCCGTCGCGAAGAGCGTGCGATGGATGAGTCGCGCGAGCGTTCCGGCGGTCGTCTCGAAGTCGATCTTGCTTGCGGGGAACTGATGCACGCCGGGAAACTCGCGCACGTCGTAGCCGAAGATCTTGAACGTCGAGTCCTGGCCCTTGATCACCGCGACGTGCTTCGCGCCGACCTCGATCGAAAGCGTCGAGTCCTCGCTGGCCCGCACGATCTGGTTGAGCTTGTCCGCAGGGATCAGCGCGTCTCCCTCCTCGGAGATCGAGACGCTGGCGACCGGCGCGCTCAAGCCGACCTCGGTGTCGGTCGCGCTGATGACGAGAATGCCGTCCTTCGCGCTGAACTTGAGACAGGTCAGCACGGGCGTGGGCGTTCGCGTCGCGACTACGCCGCCGGTGAGGGCGAGGGCATCGAGGAGTGTGGTGCGGTCACAGACAAGCTTCATGGCGCATCCAAGGTCATGCGAGGCCGGACGGAGCCGAGGCGCACGATTCACCTCCGATCGGTCGGCGATCGATGTCGGAGCGCAGCTTAGCAGCGTCTCCGCGAGCGCTCGTGCACCATCTGCCCCCGAGTCGCGCACGGCTGCGTCGGCGGAAGCGCCGCCGAGGCTCGGAGGCGACGGCCGAGGGATTCGCGGTTCGATCCCGACGATCGCTCCGAGTTGCCGCGCGACGCGCGATTCCGCCGCGAGGGAGCATCCCGTCCGGGATAGGATTCCGACATGCTGTACCGAATCACGAGGGCGGTCAACGACTACTACGGCTTGGCCGTGTTCGGTTTCTTCCTCGTCGCGTTCTTCGCCGCGCTGGCGTTCACGATGATCTACCCCATCGTGCCGTTCGCGCTCCTCTTCATCTCCATCTTCCTCGTCGTGATCTTCTGGATCGCGGGCAATGTGTCCGCCGCGATTGAACGGCGATTGGCGCTGCGGGCGATGGCCCGCGACGCCTGCCCGTCCTGCGACGGTCCGCTGACCAAGGCGTTCCTGCCGAACGAGGCGCTTCGCGAGTGCGAGGCGTGCCGCATCGTGCTGCACTTGAATGGCGAGGAGTGGACGCCGGAGCTCGGCGGACCGGAGGCGCCGTCGCATGACGAGACGGTGCTGAACGCGACCGGCGCAGCCGGGAACGGCTGACGCCGAAGGGTTGACGGAAGCGGCTTGAACGCGCGCCGGCGCGGGACGTCAGGTCCCCGGTGCCGGGTGCGTTGTCGGTCGATCTGGATTGCGGCCGAGGAAGTGGTGGGCCGCGTCGCACGCGTTCTGCGCCACGCTCGCGCTCTCAAACTCCAGATGCACCGGGCGATGCGGCGCGATGCGAGCGACGACGAGTTGTCCCGTCGCGACGAGCACGAGTCCCTGCTGAACGCCGAGGTCGCCCTCGTCGCCATCGACGAGCAGCGTGTTGACGAGATCGCGCAGCGTGTGGAGATCGCGCTGACCGCACTCGATGGCGTCGCGCGTGTTCAACTCGACGCTGGCCTGCGACTCGATGTCCTGCCAGTGCGCGTTCTTCGCCAATCCGAACGAGACGACCTCGAACACGTTGCGCCAGCGCACCACCGGGATCAGGTACACCGGCGAGAGATGAAGCTTGTGCAGGATCGCTTCGAGCGTCGACGCGATTCGATCGAGCGGAACTTCGACGCGCGTCGTGGGCGCTCGAAAGCTCGTGCCCTTCGGCGCGAGTTCGACCACTGCCGCACGCTTCGTCGCGTCGACCGCCATCTCCACGCCGACATCGGCTCGACGCATTTCCACGACGCCACGTCGCGCCAAGTCTTGCCAGATCTCGTCGAGTTCGACGAATTCCACCGTCGTCGCTCCGCCGTCGAGACGGCACGCGTCCCTTCGGTCTCGGGTCAATCTATCAAGGATTCCCGCCGATCGATGCGCCGAGACGACGCAATCGAGCGACGGCATGTAGCATCCCACAGGCATGGGGACTTCGTTGAGGACAGTCCTCTTCGTCTGCACCGGCAACACCTGCCGCTCGCCGATGGCGGAGGGCATCGCGCGCCATCTCCAGCAGGCCGGCCGTCTGCCGCAGGATCTCTTCTTCGCGTCCGCTGGGACGTCGGCGTTCGACGGTGCGCCGATGAGCGATGAAACCGCCGCCATCTTGGCGCGGTTGGGCGTCGCCACCGACGGCACGTCGAAGGCCCTGACCGCCGCCATGGTCCGCAAGGCGGATCTGGTGTTCGCCATGACGCAGAGCCATCTCGGCCGCGCTCGCGCGCTGGTGGGCGGCGACTCGCGCGACGCGGCGAAGATCCAGCTCCTGGATCCCCACGGCGACATCGCCGATCCGATCGGGCATGGTCCGCAGGCCTACGAGGAGGTGTGCGCCCGCATGCTGCGCTTGATACCCGAGCGGCTGGAGGAGATGCTCACGCCATGAAGATCGCGCTCGGAACGGACCACCGCGGGCTGACCGTCGCGCAGTCCCTCCTGCACCACCTGCGCGCGGAAGGGCACGAGGTCGTGGTCCTCGGAGAATGCGCCGGATCGAGCATCGACTACCCCGACGTCGCGTTCTTGGTCGCGCGTGCCGTGAGCGAACACGAGGCCGACCGCGGCATCCTCATCTGCGGCACCGGCATCGGCATGTGCATCGCCGCGAACAAGATGCCCGGCATCCGCGCGGCGATGGCCCAGGACGAACTGGCGGCGCAGCTCTCGCGCACGCACAACGACGCCAACGTGCTGTGCCTCTCGGCCGATCTCATCGGCCAAACGCTCGCCAAGCGCGTGGTCGACGTGTGGACGAAGACCGAGTTCGAAGGCGGTCGACACCAGCGCCGCCTGAACAAGATCGCGGCGATCGAACGCGGTGAGGATCCGGCGGCGGTGAAGTCGTAGTCGCGCGTGGACCGCGCGACCGGCGGTCAGGCGAACGCGTTCACCAACTCGAACATCAGTCGCACGCCGAAGCCCGTCGGACCGGGCACGGCGCACACGTCGTTGGCCGACTCGACGCTCGCGACGCCCGCGATGTCGACGTGTGCCCACGGAATCTTCGAGTCGACGAAGAACGACAGGAACGCTCCGCCCTGCAGCGGATGACCCAATCGGCTCGGGTTCGAGTTGACGATGTCCGCGTGTTGGCTGCGCATGTGGTCGCGGTGTTCGCTCCACAACGGCAGGTGCCAGACGCGATCGCCCGACGCGTCACCGGCCCGCTCGACGCGGCCGCGCAGGTCGGCGTCGTTGCACATGAGTCCTGCGCACCATGAGCCGAGCGCGGTGACCACGCCGCCGGTCAACGTGGCAATGTCGACGATGTGCGACGGCTTGAGCGTCTCGCATGCCCACGACAGCGCATCGGCCAGGACCAGGCGGCCTTCAGCGTCGGTGTTGGTGACTTCGACCGTGACGCCGTTGTAGAGCGAGATGATGTCGTCGGGGCGATACGAGTCGCCAGAGACCATGTTCTCCGCCGCGGGCAGCAGCGCCGTGACTCGCACCGGCAGCTTCGCCGACGCGATCGCGTGCATCGCGCCAAGGACGGCCATGCCGCCGCACTTGTCGTACTTCATGCCCTTCATGCCGTTGTTGACCTTCAGCGAGTAGCCGCCGGTGTCGTAGGTAACGGTCTTGCCGACGAGGCACACGTGAACGCTCTTCGACGAGCGCGTCGAGGACCGCGGCTTCCACTCCAGAACGAGCAGGCACGGCTTCGCCAGCGAACCCTTGCCGACGTTGACGAGGCCGCCCATGCCGAGCCGTTGCGCCTCGCCGTACGAGATCACGCGGCAGCGCAGGCCCGCCGATCGCGCGAGCTTCCGTCCTTCGTTCGCGACCCACGCGGGCGTGCACACGTTCGGCGGGGTCGCGGCGAGTTCACGGGCGTAGTTGACGCTCGCGCCGATCGCGAGTCCCTCGGCGATGCCCTCGCGGAAGTCGCGGTCCATCGCGTTGATCGTCAGCGAGCCTTGGGCCTTCGAGCGATTCGTCGCCGCGCCGTCGAACGACGTGACGCGCCAGTTCGCGGTCGAAAGCCCTTCGCCGAACGCGCGGCCCAACTGCGCCTCGTTCGCGTCGCGCGGCAGCGCTTCGTCACCAAGGATGACGAGTCCGCTCTTCGCCTTCATGCGGTCCAGCGTGCGCAGCAGCCGCGCCGCCGCGGTGCGCACCGTGCCCGCGCTCACCGACGCTCGCTTGCCGAGTCCGAGCAGCACCGTCGACTCGTCGAGCACGCGCGTCTCGCCGTTGTCGCCGAGGAATCCCGGCGCCGTGGTCGCCGTCGCGGCGAGCCGCTTGAGATGACCTCGAAGCGCCCGGGCGAGGTCGTCGGAGGCGACGCAGAGGATTCGGACCGGTGAGCGCGACTTGCCGATGTGGATGGAGCGGAACACGGAGCGACCTCGGTGGGAGGATGACGAAGAGACGGAACCGCAAGATACCGGTTGCCGAACGCTTCGTATCCGAGTCGAACTCAGCGCGCGCGATGCCGGCGCACCGCGATCGCCAGCAGCGTCATGTCACCGGGCGTGATGCCCGCGAGTCGACTCGCCTGTCCCATCGTCGAAGGCCGGAATCGGCGCAGCACGTCCGCAGCTTCGGCTCGCAGGCCGGTGATGGCGCCGGCGTCGAGATCCGGGGGAAACGCCTGTCGTTCGAGTTCGCGTTGGCGGCGGATCTCCGCCGCCTGTCGCGCGACGTAGCCCGCGTAGCGCAGGTCGGTGACGACACGGTCGACGAGGTGCGGATCGTGCCCTCCGCCTAACCATTCGACGATCGCGGTCGTCGACACCTCCGGGCGCAGCGACCACTCCGCGAGCGACCGGCCGTCGCGGCGCCGCGCACCGAGCGCGGTCCGCAGCTCGGCGATCGCGTTCGTCCTCGCCTCGAACGCGCGGCGGCGCGGCGCGTCAGCGAGTCCGAGCTCGATGGCCAGCGGCGTGAGGCGCTCGTCTGCGTTGTCGTGCCGCAGGAGCAGCCGATGTTCGGCTCGACTCGTGAACATCCGGTACGGCTCGCGCGGCGTGCGAGTCACGAGGTCGTCCATCAGCACGCCGATGTAGGCCTGCTCGCGCCCGAGGCGCACCGGTTCGCGTCCGCGCACGGCGAGCGCCGCGTTGAGTCCCGCGACGAGCCCTTGCCCGCCAGCTTCCTCGTAGCCGCTCGTGCCGTTGATCTGTCCGGCGAGGAAGAGTCGGCGCAGGAGCTTCGTCTCGCCGGTCGCGTCGATCTGGTGCGGCCAGACCATGTCGTACTCGACGGCGTAGCCGTAGCGGAGGATTCGCGCGAGCTCGCATCCGGGCATCGCCCGCACGATCTCGTCCTGCACGTCCGCAGGCAGCGACGTGGAGATGCCGTTGCAGTAGATCTCGTTCGTGTGCAGCGTCTCCGGCTCGAGGAAGACGTGATGCGCGTCGCGATCGGCGAATCGCACCACCTTGTCCTCGATCGACGGGCAGTAACGAGGGCCGCACTCCGCGTCGATCTGGCCCGAGTACATCGGCGCGCGATGGAGATTCGCGCGGATGAGTTCGTGCGTCGCCGCGGTCGTGCGCGTCTCCCAGCACGCGACCTGCGGCAACGAGGGGAACGAGTCGCGCGACGTGAGGTCGCTGAACGGCGTCGGCGCTTCGTCGCCGAGCTGCGGCGCGAGCGCCGCGAGGTCGATCGATTCGCGCGCGAGGCGCGGCGGCGTGCCGGTCTTCAGGCGGCCGAGCTCGAAGCCGAGTGCCCTGAGGCACGCGCTGATGCCGACAGCCGCGCCCTCGCCGACGCGCCCGCCTTCGTGCTTCGACTCGCCGGTGTGCATGAGCGCGCGCATGAACGTGCCCGTCGTGAGCACCACCGCGCCGGCGCGGAGCGGCGTCGGCCCGCTCGATGCTCGGTTGCTCCGCCGCGGATACGGCGTCGCGGGCGGGCCTTCCGCGCCGGGATCGCGCTCAAGCGCGGCGCGATCGGCATCGACGACGCCGCTTCCGGCAGGCAAGACTACGCCGATGCACGCGCCGTTCTCGACGATCAGGTCGTCGACCGTCCCCGCGATCACCTCGATCCGCGCATGGCTCGCGACGAGTCGCTGCACGGCACAGGCGTAGCGGTCCTTGTCGCACTGGGCCCGCGGTCCGCGCACGGCCGCGCCCTTGCTCGTGTTGAGCATGCGGAACTGGATGCCGGTCGCGTCGGCGGCGAGTCCCATGAGTCCACCCAGCGCGTCGATCTCGCGGACGATCTGCCCCTTCGCCAGCCCGCCGATTGCGGGATTGCAGGACATCGCGCCCATCCGCGACGCGTCCATCGTGACGAGCGCCACCGTGCCGCCGTCGCCGAGCGCGTTCGCCGCCGCCCACGCCGCTTCGGTGCCGGCGTGGCCGCCGCCGATCACGATGACGTCGTAGGCGGTGCGCATGGGTCGAGGTCTCTCCGATCGGGCCCGCGCCGATCGCGCGGCGGGCATGCTACGGTCCGACCGCCGCCCAGTACGATGGCGGCATCGCCGCTGTAGCTCAACGGTAGAGCTCCTGATTTGTAATCAGGGGGTTGTCGGTTCGAATCCGATCGGCGGCTCTGAGGATGCCGATGCAACTGAGCTTGGACCCGAAGACGGGCTCGCCCGCGCCGGAGGCGCGATCGAGCGATACCGAGAAGGCTCCCGCCGAAACCCCCGCGCCGGCGCAGCGGAGCGATCTCGAGCGCGAACTCCAGGCGACGATCGAGAGCAGCACCGCGGTCCAGTGGCTGCGCGAGCACCCGGTCGTCTACCAAGTCTCGGCGGTCGGCGCGACGCTGCTCGTGGCGGTGCTTCTGTACGTGGTGCTCCGGGCGATCGTGTTCGTGCCGCTCCTCCGTTTCCTGAAGCGTCGCGCGGACGGTGCGGCCACGGGCGGCGCGCTCGTCGTTCGCGCGATCCGCGAGAGCGGCATCGCGAATCCGCTCGCGTGGGTGCTGCCCTGTCTCGTCGCGTGGCGCGGCATCGGTCTCTGGCCGGGTCTGATGTCGATCGTCGTCGAAGTGTTCGGTCGCGGCATGCTGTGCGCGGGCATCGCCTTCGGGCTGGTGAGCTTCGCGCGGGTCCTGCAGGCGATCGACATCCTGATGAGCCTGCGGCTGAAGCGCCCCGGCGCGATGCGCGGATACGTGCAGGCGATCAGCGCGGTCGTCTACGCCGTCGGCGGGATCTCGATCATCGCGATCTTCCTCGGCCGCAGCCCGATCTTCTTCCTCACCGGCGTGGGCGCGTTCGCGGCGGTGCTCGCGGTCGTCCTGAAGGACACGCTGCTGTCGATGTACGCCAACATCCTGATGACCACCGGCGACACGCTGCGCGTGGGCGACTGGATCGAGATGAAGCAGTACGGGCTCGACGGCCGCGTCGAGACGATCAGCCTCACCTCGACCAAGGTGCGCAACTGGGACGAGACGACGCTCAGTGTCCCGAACTACCGATTCGTGTCCGAGGTGTTCGTCAACTATCGCACCAACGATCCGGCCGGCGGCCGACGTCTGCGGCGCACCGTGCGACTCGATCAGCGCACCGTGCGTCTCCTGCGGACCGACGAACTCGACGTCGCGGCGCGGGTGCCGGAGCTCGCGGCGGCGGTGAACTCCGCGCGGGCGGCGTGCGCCATCAGCTCGACCGAGCTCACGAACCTCGGGCTCTATCGCACCTACGTCGAGCAGTACCTCGCGAGTCATCCGAAGACCGATCGCGCACGCCCGGTGGTGGTGCGACAAAACGAGCCGACGCCGAGCGGCGTGCCGCTCGACGTGCTCGCGTTCTTCCACGACAGCGACCTGAAGAGCTACGAGGCGCTGCAGGCGACGGTGCTCGATCATCTGGTCGGCGCGAGCGCGGTCTTCGGATTGCGCGTCTATCAGACCGGGAGCGATCTCGGAGTCGTGCGCGAGCCGCTGCCGTTCCTCGCGTCGGACGACTTGCAGCGCCTGCGTCCGGCGTGAGTCGGCGGCATCGCAATGAAGAAGGGCCGCACGACGCTCGCGCGCACGTGCGGCCCGTCAACCGTGACCGTTGCGATGCTCCTCTCAGTTCGCCAGCGCGCGACGGCGCTCTCGCGCGGCGCATGAGCGACGCGCAAAAACCGCCGTTCCTCGTCCGGTTTTCGAACTAGCCACCGCAAGGTCCCCAGTTGCCGAGAATGTACGCGAGGTCGTAGCTCCCCACCACGCCGTCGCCGTCGACGTCCGCCGGGAGCGTGCCGACGGTGTCCCAAGCGCCGAGGACGATGGCCAGGTCGGGGGCGCCAACCTCGTTGTCGCCGTTGAGATCCCACGGGCAGGCGAGGTTCGTCGGCTCGCCGAAGACGAAGTCATCCATCGCGACGACGTCGTCGCCGCGGAAATCCACGTTGCCGAGCCCGAGCGGCAGGGTTCCGCTCGCGATCTCGATGCGAGCGATGCGATTCCAGCCGGTGGTCATGATGGCCGCGAACGAGAACTGGCCGACGCCGGCTGCCGGTGGCGCCTCTGCCACGCCGATGACCGCGTCGTCCTTGTCGTAGGCCGTGATCGTGGTACCGGGGCCGTCGACGTCGGTGAAGACCGCGCCGAAGCCGGTCACCCGCGCGGCCAGCGTCACCGTACCTGGCACGAAGAATTCCGCGGTGGTGATGGTGCTGCCGATCGGGGCGAAGAGTCGCTGCGGGCTGAAGGCGGCGAACTGCTCGACGTAGTTCGGATCGACGTTGCCGAACTCGACCGGCACGCCCGCGGGATTGCCGAGTTTCGCGCTCACTTCCAAATGGTCGCCCGGCGTGGCGAACGCGATGCCGCGAGCCCGCGGCGACGCGGTGAAGTTGAAGAATGCACCGGGGAACGAGGCGGGCGACGAGAGGTTGTCGGGCACGCCGTCCCAGTTGATTTCGCGGCGACCGAGGCCGATCGAGCCGGGCGTGTTCGCGTTGAGCGGGCCAAGCGCGGTGCGGAACGAGTCGAGCGTTCCCTGAATCGCGGCCGCATCGCCCGACGCGGTGAACGTCAGGACCTCGGCAGCGGCCCAGGTTGGAAGTGCGAGCGCGCAGGCGATACCCGTGGTGCAGATTCGTGTGTGCATGACGATTCCCTCGAACGAGTTGCGGGTGAAGCGGCACGCTCTGCCGCGCGTGCCATCGCCGCGACGGCGACGACTATCGCTACACGCGGTCAGCGCCGCGAGCGGATCACGAACCGCACGATTCTCGTGCCGTCGCAGCACGGCCGAGGCGGCGCGCTCGTGCGCGGCTCGCGTTCGTATGCTGGCCTCGCGGCGAGCCGCGCGCCGCCGATCGTCGGTGCGGATCGAATTCGCGCCGTTCGCGTGACCGGCGGTCGCCGCCATTCGAAGAGGTCGCATGCCGCCGCGCTGGGCTTTCATCACCGGAACGTCAACGGGCATCGGGCGGGCTCTCGCCATGCGACTCGCGCGCGACGGAACTCGCGTGCTCGCTGGCGTGCGCCGCGAAGCCGACGGCGTCGCGCTCCGCGACGAACTCGGCGCGGCGCGCGGCGAACTGGTGCCGGTGATCGTCGACGTCGCGAACGAGGGATCGATCGCCGCCGCGGCCGAGCGCGTCGACGCGCTCGTCGGCGACGACGGACTCTGGGCGCTCGTCAACAACGCGGGCATCTCCGTCCCGGGTCCGGTCGAGCACGTGCCGCTGTCGGGATGGCGCCGTCAGTTCGAGGTCAACCTGTTCGGCATGGTCGAAACCACCCGCGCGTGCCTGCCGCTGCTGCGCCGCGGCGTCCGCGTGCACGGCCTGTTCGCGCCGCGCATCATGTTCGTGAGTTCGATCGGCGGGCGCATCGCGCATCCGGTCAACGCGCCGTACACGTGCAGCAAGTTCGCCACGAACGCGCTCGGCGACGCGCTGCGTCTCGAGCTTCGTCGGCAGGGGATCGGCGTGACGGTCGTCGAGCCCGGCGCGATCTCGACGCCGATCTGGGGCAAGGGACACGGCGCGGCCGACGAGTTCGGCCCGGGGCATCCCGCGCGGGCGCACTACGGCCCGGAGATCGACGGCATCGTGCGCCTCGCGCGTCAGCTCGAGGAGTCGGCGCTCTCCGCGGACGCGGCCGCCGAGATCATGGCGCGGAAGCTCTCCGCCCGCCGCGCGCCGGCGCGCGTGCTCATCGGCCGCGACGCGAAGCTGATGGCGCTCGTCGCGCGGTTCCTGCCCGCGTCGTGGTTCGATGCGCTCGTTCTCCGGGCCTACGGAGTGGCGCGACTGCCGACCGAAACGCCGTCCGCGTGAATCGTCGGTGTCGTCCGCGTCACGCGTGCGCCGCGTCGGGTTCGGCGTCGTTCTCGTCGAGCCTGTCGCCGCTCGCAAGTCCGAGCCGGCGCCCGATGTCGTCGAGGATCGAATACGCCACCGGCGTGTAGAGCAGCGTGATGAGGAGCGCGAGCGTCTGGCCGCCGATCACCACGACGGCGATCGCGCGGCGCTCCTCGGCGCCGGGTCCGGTGCCGATCGCGAGCGGCAGCATGCCGCCGACGAGCGCGAGCGTCGTCATGAGGATCGGGCGCAGACGATCGCGGTTGCCGACGATGATCGCCTCGTCTCGGGGCATGCCCGCGGCGCGGAGCTGGTTCATGTGGTCGATCTGGAGGATCGAATTCTTCTTGACCACGCCGAAAAGGACGAGCACGCCGAGCGCGGAATAGAGGTTGATCGTGCCGCCCATCAGCCACAGCGAGAGGAGCGCGAAGGGCAGGCACAGCGGCAGCGAGAGCAGGATCGTGAACGGGTGGATGAGGCTCTCGTAGTTCGCCGCGAGGATCATGTACATGAACACGATCGACAGCATGAACGCCCAGAGGAACTCGACGAACGTGCGCTCGAGCTCGCGGCCGCGACCTTGCAGGCGCACCGTGTAGCTCGCGTCCATGTCGAGCCCCTCCGCTGCGCGCAGCAGCGAGTCGAGGCGATCGGCGAGCGCATAGCCCGGGGCGATCGAGCCGCGCACCGCAGCGGCCCGCTGCCGATCGAGGCGGTCGATGCGGGCCGCCGACGTCGACTGCTCGACGCTCGCGAGATTCCGCAGCTCGACGACCGATCCGTCGCTGCCCGCCACGAGCAGGCGCGGGAGCGCGTCGGCGTCGGTGCGATCGCGCTCGCTGAGGCGGACCTGCACGTCGTAGTCCTCGCTCGTCGACGCGTCGCGGAAGCGGCTCACCTCCTCGTCGCCGCCGACGAGCAGCCGCAGCGCTGTGCCGACGTCGCGGGCGCTGACGCCGAGGTCGGCGGCCCGCTCGCGGTCGATGCGCACGCGCACCTCGGGCGTCGTGAGCTTCAGCGTCGTGTCGAGGTCCGGCAGTCCGCCGAGTTCGAGTCCCTTCGCTCGCAGCGCTTCGGAGTACGCGGCGAGCCGCTCGATGTCCGGACCGCGGATCGCGAGGTCGATGTCCACCGGCGCGCCGCCGATGGTGAACGCCGGGAAGTTGCGCACGCTGATGCGCAGGTCGGGATAGGTCTTCAGAGCCTTGCGCAGGTCCTGCATCACCTCAGCCTGCGTCTTGTTGCCGCGGAACGCGGCCCCCGGATCGCCCTTCAGAATCGACGCGGCGATGCGCTCGAGCGATGCGTAGCGCTCCTCGTGCGGCGCGACCCGCACGTAGATGTTGCCCTGGTTGACCTGGTTCAGGAAGCTGCCGCCCACCGACGCCTGCGTCGTGCGCACCAGCGGGTGCTTTCGGATGTCCGCGTCGATCTCCCGCACAGCCGCGTCCATCGCCGCGAAGCTCGCGCCCTCGGGACCGACGATCTGCACAGTGAACTCGGCTTCGTCGATGTCGCTCGGGAGATAGTCCTGCTTGAGCTGGTGATAGAGCGGCACGCAGGACGCCATGATCGCTACGCCGAGCACCGCCGCGACGTACCGGTATCGCATCGCGATCCGCAGCATCCAGAGGTACGACGACTCGATGAGGCGATAGAAGCCGCCGCGCGATCGCGCCTCGGCGCCGTGGCCGCCCTTCTCCGCGACGAGCATTCGGGCCGCGAGCGCCGGCGTGAGCGAGAAGCTGACGACGAGACTCACGAGCACCGCGACCGCCGCGGTCAGTCCGAACTGGTAGAGGAAGCGCCCCGAGATCGACGACATGAACGAGACGGGGATGAAGATGACCACCAGCGAGAGCGTTGTGGCGAGGACGGCGAGACCGATCTCCTTCGTTCCGGCAAACGCGGCCTGCTTGGGCGTCATCTTCTTCTCTTCGACGAAGCGGAAGATGTTCTCGAGCACGACGATCGCGTCGTCGATCACGATGCCGACCATCAGCACGAGCGCGAGCATCGTGACGCTGTTGAGCGTGAATCCGAGCACCCACATCATCGCGAACGTCGAGATGAGCGACGTGGGGATCGCGAGTCCGGCGATCAACACGCTGCGCCACGAGCGCATGAACGCAAGCACGACGAGGCACGCGAGCATCGCGCCGAGCACGAGGTGCGTCTTGATCTCGTGCAGCGCGGCATCGATGTAGTTCGACTGGTCGCGGATGATCTCGAGCCGGCTGCCGTTCGGAAGCGTCGGTCTCAGCGCGTCGAGCTCGTGCTTCACTCCGTTGATCACCTCGATCGTGTTGGCCCCGGACTGGCGTCGGATCTCGAGCATCACCGCCGGCTTCCCGTTGAGCCACGCCGACGAGCGCAGCTCGCGCACGCCGTCCTCGGCGCGGCCGACGTCGCGCACCCGAATCGGCGCGCCGTCGACGGTGGCGATGACGATGTCGCCGAACGCGGCCGCGTCGGCGAGCCGTCCCATCGTCCGCAGCACCGCCTCCTGCTCCGCGCCGGTGAGGTTGCCGCCCGGGATGTTCGCGTTCTGCCGAACGATCGCGTCGCGCACCAGCGTGACGGGCAGACCGTACGACGCGAGTCGATCGGCGTCGATCCACACGTTCACGGTGCGCTCGAGGCCGCCGACGATCTGGACGTCGCCGACGCCCTTGCTGCGCTCGAGTTGCGGCCGAATCGTCTTGTCCGCCAGTTCGGTGAGTTCGCGGATCGAACGCTCGCCGGAGAGCGCGATCGTGATGATCGGCGTCGAATCGTTGTCGAACTTCGAGACGATCGGCGGATCGGCGGCGTCGGGCAGGCGACGGATCACGCCGGCGACGCGGTCGCGGACGTCCTGCGCGGCGGCGTCGATGTCGCGGTCGAGTCGGAACGTCGCGACGACGATCGACTGTCCGTTGCTCGACACCGATCGCAGCTCCTCGATGCCGTCGACCGTGTTGACCGCCTCTTCGATGATCTGCGAGACCTCGGTCTCGACTTCCTCGGGCGCGGCGCCGGGCAGCGTCGTGCTTACGCGGATCGTCGGGAGATCGACGGAGGGCAACCGGTCGACGCCCAGCTTCGAGTAGCTCGCGGCGCCGACGACGACCATCGCGAGGATGAGCATCGTCGCGAAGATCGGTCGGCGAATGCAGACGGCGGCGAGTGCTTGCATGGAACGGCTGCGGGGCTTGAATCGGGTCAGGGATGCGCGACGATGAACGGCGACTCGGGCGCGGGGCGCGGCGGCGGGAGGGGAACGTCGACGCCCGAGAGTCCCGGCGTGAGTCGGCCCGTCGCCCGCAGCAGCGCGGCGTAGAGCCCGCGATAGCGGAACACCTCGAGCGCCTGCGCGAGTTCCGCGTTCAACTGTTGATCGAGCGCGACGAGCCGTTCGAGATTCGTCGCGAGCCCCACTTGATACGACGCGTCCGCCTGGCGATACGCCTCGCGCGCCGCGCGCACCTGCACGTCGAGTTCGGCCAGGCGGCTGCGACTCGCCTCGACGTCGGCGCGAGCGACCGCGACGTCGGTGACGACCTGTCGCTTGATCGCCTGATACGAGAGGACTTCCTGGCGGAACACCGACCACGCCGCCTGGATGTCGGCCTCGATCTGTCCCGCGGTGAAGATCGGCACGTTCATCGAGAGGAGACCGGCCCAGTCGCGATCCGTCGGCACGCTGTCGCGGTGCAGCCACCAGTCGAAGTTCAACGACACCGACGGCGCGTACTGGCCGATGGCGACGTCCACGAGCGCCCGGGCCGCGCGGGCCGCTGCCTCGGCGGCCGCGAGGTCCTGCCGCGACGCGAGCGCCTCTTCGTCGAGCGTGCTCGTGTCAGGGATCTCCGCGGGGACGTCGAAGCCGTCGTCGAGCGGACAGGCCTGGATCGGAGCGCCCACGACGAACGCGAGCAGCTCGCGGCCGCGCGCGACGGAGTTCTGAGCGTCGAGGAGCGCGACTCTCGTCGAGGCGACCTGCGCCTCGGTCTGATAGACGTCGAGCGGTCGCGCCACGCCCGCCGCCTGCCGACCCTTGATGTCGCGGAGCCGTTCCTCCTGCAGCGCGAGCGAGCGCTCGAGCACCTTCACGCTCCGCTCGGCGACGAGGATCGTGTAGTAGGTGCGTACGACGTCGAGGAGCAGCGTCTCGCGGAGATCGAGCACGAGCGCGCGGCGGTTCTCGACGTCGGCGTCGGCGGACTTCAGGCGGTTGACGTTGCGGAACCCGTCGAACAGCGTCACGCGCGCGACCACGGGCACGTCGAAGGAGGTCGACGCGCCGCTGTTGAAGACGACGTTGCTGCCGCCGGAGTTGCCGTCCTGGAAGCCGAACGTCGGGACGAGGTCGACCGTCGGCAGGAACTCGGCCACGCGCTTACGTCGCTCGGCGACGGCGCGCACGAACTCCTCACCCTGGATGGCGAGACGCTCGCTGGTCTCGTTCGCGAGGAGCGCCGCATCGCGCAGCGTGAGCGGATCGCCCTGGGCAGGTACGACCTGCGTCGTCCCGAGCGACGTGATCTCGCGGTACATGGCGACGTCGCGGGCCTGATCGGGCATGCACGCCGACGCCGCCAGCGCCGAGGCCGCGACTGCGCACGCAGCGCGGATCATGCGGCGCCTCCGGCGGCGCCGCGGCGCGGACGGACCAGGATGCCGTGCCCGACGATGCGCAAGAGGTGCGCGCGCAGCGTCGAGCGCCCGACCGGGGGACCGTAGAGCATCGCGCCGCGCACGAACGCGACGACGTACTGCGCCGTGAGCTTCGGCCGCGGATCGCGGAACTCGCCCGCGCGGACACCCTGGCGGATGTTCCGCTCGATGAGCCGAGAGAGCGCCCGCCTGCTCGACTGCAGGGCCGGATCGTCGGCGGGGAGCACGCCGGAGCGGAGCAGCTCGAAGAGGTGCGGGAAGCGGGTGGCGAACGCCACGAACCCGTCGACGATGAGCGTGAGGCGCTCCCACGACGAACGGTCCGGCGCCTGCATCTCCGTCTCGATCGAGGTCACGAGCCGCGCGAAGCCCTCGCGCACCAGCGTCAGGAAGAGGTCGTCCTTGCTCTTGAAGTAGACGTAGATCGTGCCTTTGCCGATCTTCGCCGCCTTCGCGACGTCCTCGAGACGCACCTCGTGGTAGCGGCGCGTGGCGAAGAGCCGCGTCGCGACCGCGATGATCTGCCGTCGGTTCTCTTCGTTCGGTCGCTGCATTCGTGCAACACGATCTCGGGTCGCGACAGTCTACGGGGTTCCCAACGCGCGGCGCTCGCCGTATGCTGAAATCCCAAAACCGACCGGCCAGTATTCACGACCGAGCACGCACGTGCACCATTTCAGCGCTCACCGACCCTTCTCCGTACGCGTCGCTTCGACCGTCGTCATTCTCGCGACGCTCGTGTTGGCCGCGTGCTCCCGCCCCGGGGCTGGCGAGTCTCGCGAGCGGAAGGCGGCCGACCCGATCCCCGTCCGACTCGCGTCGGTGGAGCGGCGCGGCGCGCAACGCACCGTCGACGTCACCGGAACGCTGTACGGCGCCGAGGAGGCGACGATCTCCGCGGTCGTGCCGGGGCGCGTGGAGTCGATCGCGTGCGACGTCGGCGACGTCGTCGACCAGGGCAGCGTGCTTGCGCAGATCGAGTCGCTGCAGTACTCGCTCGCGCTCGACCAGAAGCGGGCGGCGATGCTCGAGTCGCTCGCGTCGCTCGGACTCACGGAATTGCCGGGCGACGACTTCGATCCGGCGCAGGTTCCCACCGTCGTGAAGGCCCGTCGCGCCGCCGAGAACGCCGAGGCGAGGTTCCATCGCGCCGAACAACTCTGGAAGCAGGATCCGCCGCTCATCTCCGAGCAGGACTTCAGCGATCTCCGCACCGCTCGCGACCTTGCGAAGAGCGACGCCGACGTCGCGCTCCTGAACGCGCGATCCACGCTCGCGGCGGCGCGCAGCCGACGCGTCGAGATCGCGCTCGCGCAGGAGCGACTCGATCACGCCGCGGTGCGGGCGCCGCAACTGGGCGAGGCGTCTCCCGGCGGGGCGCACGCCGCGTCGAAGTACGCGGTCGCCGGACGACTGGTGTCGATCGGCGAGTACGTGACCGCAGGCGCTCCGATGTTCCGGCTCATCGCCTCCGATCCGATCAAGTTCAGGGCCGACGTGCCCGAGCGATTCGTCGACCAGTTGCGCGTCGGACAGTCGGCGCTCCTGCGCGTCGAGGCGTATCCCGACGCGTTCTCCGGCACCGTCGTGCGGGTGAATCCGCAGATCAACGTGCGCAACCGCACGTTCCAGGTCGAGATCGACGTGCCGAACGCGGACAATCGCCTGCGCGCCGGCGCGTTCGGGCGCTGCGCCGTCGTCATCGGCGAGGACGCCGACGTGCCGTTCGTGCCCGAGGCGGCGATCGTCTCGTTCGCGGGCATCTCCAAGGTGTTCTCCGTCGCAGACGGCAAGGCGGTCGAGCACCGCATCGACACCGGACGACGTTCCGACGGACTGGTCGAGATCATCGGCGCTCCGGCGGGCCTCGAGCGCGTGGTGGTGAGCGGTGGCCGCAAGCTCGCCACCGGGACGCCGGTGCGCGAGGCGGATGCGTCCGAGGACTCGTCGGGCGCGGGCGGCAAGAAGAGCTCGCTGGCGATCGAGCGCTGACCGACGGCGCTCGTGCCGCGTCAGTTCGAACGGAAGACGAGCAGAGGCCGGTCGTCGCGCAGGAGCGTCAGCCTGTCGCCTTCCAGCGTGAACTCGCGCACCGCGGACAACGCGGCTGTGAACTTCGACTCCAGCTCCATCGCGTCGTCCGAGCCGGCCATCAGCGTCATGGGACCGAGCGTGAGCGCGAGGTGCGAGCCGACGTAGGAGTACGTCCCCGCGAATCGGTTCACCCCCGCGAAGCCGGTGAATCGCCGTCGCTTCGGCTCGAGCACCATGTACGGGGCACGGTGCGTGTCGTTGTTCACGACCTCGACGCCGCCAAGCTCGACGAGAAGCCAGGTCGTCGACTGCAGCCCGGCGCCCGAACCGCGGTCCGGCTTTGCGGCGGACGAGCACGCGACGAGCGCGACGAGCGCGACGAACGCGGCGGCGAGGCGAGCAAGCATCGAGTGCATGAGCGGGCTCCGGAGTGAGGACATTGTCCTCGACTTGCTCGGCTCCCGCGCGAACTCAGAAGTTCACCTGCACGCCGACGGTCGCGATGAGCTCGTCGTGGTCGCCGCCGTTGAATGCCGCGGTCTGGCTGCCGAGGAACAGTCCGTACACCCCGGCGTTCAGCGACCACTGTCCGAGGCGCTCGCCGAACGGAAGCGGCAGCGAGGCCCGCGCGCCGGCCTGGAAGAAGCCGAACCCGGAGTCGTTGCCCGCTGCGTCTTGGTAATAGTCGTAAAGGCTGAGTCCGACGGACATCGGGAAGCTGACTGCGACCGTCGTCTCGCCGATGAGGAACGTGAAGCCCGGCGCGACCCCGAGCTCGAGATACACGCCGTTGTTCGAGTCGGCGCCGTCGGACGCATTTGCGCCGGTCTCGACGGCCAGAAGCGCATACGGATGTAACGCGAACGGCCCGAGATACTCGCTGTCGTCGAACGCAAGCGTCATGTCGAGCTCCTGCACGGTCTGGAACGCGTCGCTCGGACTCGTCAAGAACGTGTACGTGGTTGTGAGGCTGAGCTTGCCCTTCGTCAGCGAGAATCCGGCGATCAGGTCGGACTCGTACCAGTACTCGACGAGCGCGCTCGTATTCGTCCCCGCGTTGTCGCCGAAGCTGTTCCATGTGCCGACGAGCGCATCGAGCTTGAAGTCGCCGTCGGTCATGAGGTTGAGCGTGAGCTTTGCGGCGGGCTGCACGATGACGCCGTGGTCCTGCTGCAGAATGCCGCGGTAGAAGTAGGCATTCGTGACGTCGACGTTGACTTGGAGCCCGATCGCCTTCGACTCGGGCGTCGGCTCGGCCGGGGCAGCGGCGTCGGCAGGTTGCGCGGGCGCCGCGTCGTCGCCTTGGGCGGCGGCGCAGGCGAAGAGCGGGACGAGGAGAGCGGCCGCGTGTTCGCATGCCGCACGCCGCGATCGGGTCGAGGTCATGAGAAACTCCGATGCGCCGGGACGCGAGCGACGGGCCCGCGAGCCGAGGCGACGTCGCAGTGTCGGCAGCGCGGCGCGAGCCGTCGTTCAAGCCGACGCAAGAACTCGGCGGCTCCGCATCAAGGATTCGTAAGTGCGACGCGCCACGGTGCGACGTGCGCGATGCGCCTCCGCGCCGATCAGGTACGTTGCGGACGGTGTCGCGTCCGTTCCCCAGCTCGCACGAGTGAGACCGCCGATGAACCCGTTCGACGACTTCGTCAGCGCCGAAACGACGCCGCTCTTCAAGGACGCCACCGGCGTCGCGACGGTCTGCCATCTGCTGTGGGGCGACGGCGTCCGCGTTGCGGAGCGCAAGGGCGATCGCACGAAGGTGAAGGCTCGCGGCGGCCGCGCCGGATGGGTGAAGACATCGGCGCTCGGCGGGCAGTCGCTGCTCGAGCTCTACTTCATCGACGTCGGCCAGGGCGACGGAATCCTGATCAAGACGCCCGACTTCCGACACGTGATGATCGACGGCGGGTTGCCGCGCTCGCGCACGGACACGGGCAAGAACGCCGCGGACTTCGTCGACTGGAAGTTCGCGAAGGACTACGGCGCGAAGTCGATCGCGCTTGACGCGATGATCGCTTCGCACTGCGACGAGGATCACTACGGCGGGCTCGCCGATCTCCTCGACGTGACGCAGTCGGACGAACTCGATGCAGCGTCGATCACCGTCGAGGCGTTCCATCACGCGGGACTCTCTTGGTGGCGCTCGGGCTCGAAGCGCACGCTCGGCGACTCGAAGAAGACCGCCGACGGCACGTTCTGGACGCGGCTCGTCGACGACAACGCCTCGGTAGCGGCGGCGCTCGGCGACGGCGCGGGACCGAAGTTGCACGGAAACTGGCGAACGCTTTTCGAGAACGTGTCGAAGGCCCGCGCTCGCAGCGGCGACCCGACGCGCATCGCGCGCCTCAGTCACGCAGACGATTTCCTGCCCGGATTCGAACGGGGAACGCCTGGCGGCGCGAGCATCAAGGTGTTGGGACCGGTCGAGTTCACCGTGGGCGGCAAGCCGGCGCTGCGCAAGTTCCCGAAAGGTGACAGCCAGAACACGAACGGCGTGAGTCTTCTCCTGCGCGTCGACTACGGATCGTCGCGCATCCTGCTCACCGGCGATCTCAATGCGACGAGCCAGCTGGCGCTCATGCAGGACTACGCGGGCGAGATGATGGAGTTTCAGTGCGACGTCGCGAAGGCGTGTCACCACGGCAGCGAGGACGTGTCGTACGCGTTCCTGCAGGCGATGCGCCCCGGCGTGACCGTGATCTCCTCGGGCGACAACGAAGGCTACGACCATCCGCGTCCGTCGATCATCGCGGCGAGCGCGCTCGCGGGCCATGTCGAGGTGCGCGACGATCGCGTCGTGACGCCGCTCGTCTACTCGACCGAGCTGGCCCGCAGCGTGGACCTCGGCCATGTTGCCGGTCTGCGCGTGAAGTCGGAGGACGGCAAGAGCGAGTCGACGTGGAAAGGCAAGGACCTGCACCGCGCGACCACGGATCTCGTGGGCTGCAAGCGCAAGAGCACGACGCTCGACCGCGCGATGGTCGTCGGCGGACTGATCTACGGATTGGTGAACGTGCGCACCGACGGCACGAAGATCCTCTGCGCCACGCTCGACGAGTCGAGCCAGAAGTGGCGGATCGAGACGGTGAAGTCAAGGTTCTGAATCCGCACGTTGCCCGGAGCGCCATCTCCGCGCAATGACTTCGACGCTTCGCGCCGAGGACGTGCGATGCGGCGCTGCCGGACACGGTCGGAGGGGGGTGTACTTCAAGTCCACTGGCCGCGCCGTGGAATTCGCGTATGTTCGGGGATCTCGTCGCGTGAACGGTCGGCGATCCGTCCGGACTCACGTGCGCTCACAGCTCGGAGAAGGCGATGTACGACCCGAAGAAGTTGACGAAGCTCGCGAAGCTTGCCGCATCCGCGCCCGCGGCGTTCAAGGCGTATCAGGCGTTCGACGCTGAGGCATTCAAGGACGGCGCGATTCCGCTGAAGTACAAGGAGCTGATCGCCGTCGCGATCGGGCTTACGACGCAGTGCCCGTACTGCATCGACATCCACGCGACGAAGGCGGTGAAGGCCGGAGCGACGGAAAACGAGTTGGCCGAGGCCGCGCTCGTCGCCGCCGCGATCCGCGCCGGCGGAGCGGTCACGCACGCGACGCACGCGCTCGGGTGAACCGCGCCGGGCGAGCGTGGACGTGGCGAGCGTCGTGTAGGATCGGCGAGTGGGTTCGCGTTCAGCGCGTCGATGCGCTGAGCGCCGCATTTCTCCCATGTCCAACCGTCCATCAAGCGACTGGCCTGCGCATCTCGACGCCGTGGTCGCGGCGCCCAAGCACCATCTCGTGCTGCTTGACAACGCGGAGGTCCGCGTGCTGGACACGAGCATCGCGCCGGGCGAGGTCGTGCCGCTGCACACGCATCGTTGGCCCGCGGTCTATTACGTGCTTGGGATCGGCGACTTCGTCCGCCGCGACGAACATGGAACGGTCTTGGCCGACACGCGCCGCTCGTCGCAGCGAGCCGAGGTCGGACAAGCGCTGTGGTCGCCGCCCCTCGGGCCGCACACGCTCGAGAACGTCGGCGCGACGGAGATCCACGTCGTCAGCGTCGAGCTCAAGAACCGCGCCGACCGCTGACGCGCTCAGCAGTTGGGCGCGTTCTCGTCGGGCGGCAGGTTGCGCACGTTCAGGAGTTCGATCTCGATCGTGAGCGGCACGTTCTCGGGGCGGGCGGACTTGAACGCCGGATTCGAGTGCGCGAGCGCGGCCGGCACGGTGAGGCGTCGCTTGCCGCCGCGGCGCATGCCTTCGAGGCCGAGCGAGAAGGGCTGGTACTCGTTCTGCACGAGGAGATACGGGTCGCTCGCGGTGTGCGACTCGATCACCTTGCCGTGCTCGTCGCGGATGGTGAAGGCCGCGAGCGCCACCCATCGCCCCGAGATCGGGTCACCGTCTCCGACGGCCAGCTCCTCGACGCGCAGCACGTCGACGACCTGGACGACGAAGATGAGATCGGAGTTCGCCGGGATGGCCGGACTCGGCGACCGGTCGCCATAGGCGAGCGCAGCCGGAATCGTGAGCCGTCGAATGCCGCCGACGCGCATGCCCGGAATGCCGCGCTGCCAACCCGGAATCACGGCGGAGAGCGGCAGGCCGACCGGCTCGCCGCGGGCGAACGACGAGTCGAAGACTGCCGCGGGATCCGCTTTCAGCGTGCCTTGGTAGTGCGCGACGATGATGCTCGCGGGCGTCACTTCCGGTCCGTCGCCGATCTTCATGTCCTCGATGACGAGACCGCCGTCGAGTTCGCTCTTCGAGATCGTGGGCATCGCAGGCACCGGAATCCCGGGCGCGGCCGCGTTCGTCGCCTGCGGGTCGCCGGCGATCGCCATCGGGGCGAAGCGTGCGGCGAACGCCAGACCACCGGCGATCACGAAGAGCGGTACGTGCAGTCTCATCATGGGGCTCCGAGTCGATGTGGAACGGCGCGGCGACCGCGTCGACGACCGCCGTGGGAGAAGGCTACGTCGAATCGACGCGGTTGAATGTCACAGTCGCGCAAGTGTCCGTGCGGCGATCTCAAGTTCACATCCGCTCGCCGGGCAAGGCGGCCGCCTGGCGCACCCATGCCTCGAGCTGCGATTCGTCGATCGAATCACCTTCGCGGATGTCGAGATAGCGCACGTTCTTCTGCTTCGACGCCCCGGGCGGCGGCGGCCGCAGCGACGCGCCGTCGAAGAACGCGACCTTCACGTACTTCGCGAAGCAGTGGACGCCCACGAACCAGTTGCCGACAAGGCCGTCGCCGCCGGACTCGTCGGCGATTCCGTAGAGCGGCGAGTTCCACTTCACCGCCTTGCGCACGCCGGGTACCGCGCGAGTGATGATCGCGTCGAGACGCTCGCCGACCGTGCGTTTCCAGCCCGGCATCGCCGCGATGTACGCCCGCACCGGCGCGTCGCCCGCCGCCTTCGAGATCTGCGGATTGCCGCCCGCGAGGAGTGCCGGACGCGCCGCGGCGCGGCGACGCTTCGACGCCATCGGCCCACCGGCTGCAGGCGTCGCCTTGGTGGTCCGCTTCGGCTTCGCCGTGGCGTTGAGCGCGACCGCCGCGCGGATGATCGCCTTGAGGGCGATCGCGTTGATCGCGTCGCCTTCACGGATGTCGATCGCCCGTCGCGTGTTGCCGTCGAGGCTCGCGTTGAAGAGTCGCGACGGATCCGGAAGCGCCGCGCCTTTCGCGAACGTGAGCTTCACGACGTCCTTGTAGGTCTCGCCGGTGCAGATGATCCCGGCATGCGACCAGACCGGCACGCCGCGCCACTTCCACTCCTCGACGACGTTCGGCTCGGCTTGCCTGACGATCGCGCGGACGCGCGCGAGCGTCGCGCCGCGCCAGTCGTCGAGTTCCGCGATGCGCTCGTCGATGAGGCGGGCAGCCGGCGATGCCGCGTCGATCTTCGTCGCGACGCGCCGCGTCGTCGCGGGCTTTTCCTTCCGCACGCTCTTCTTCGCAGATGTCCGCGCGTTGCGCTTCATGGCGATCGCCTCCGGAGATTTCGATTTCGTGATGGACCGCTCACGCGACGTGAGAATACCGGGGTCACGGTCGCGCGTTGCCTTATGCTCTTCGCCGCATGTCACGTCAGCGCCACATCGTCGTCTTCGGCGGAGGCGGATTTCTCATGGACGCTGGCGATACGAGGTTGGACGACTACGCGCTGCGGCTCTCCGGCCGCCGGCGCCCGAAGATCTGTTTCGTGCCGACGGCGAGCGGTGACAACCCCGGCAACATCGAGCGCTTTTACGGCGCGTTTCCGACTCGGCGGGCGCTCGCGTCGCACTTGCCGCTCTTCCGTCGCGAGTTCGATACGCGCTCGCTCGAGGAGTACGTCCTCGGCCAGGACGTGATCTACGTCGGGGGCGGCAATACCGCGAACGCGCTCGCCGTGTGGCGCGTGCACGGCGTCGATCGCCTGCTGCGCCGCGCGTGGAGCGCGGGGACGATTCTCATGGGCGTCTCCGCGGGCATGATCTGCTGGTTCGAGGGCGGCGTGACCGACTCGTTCGGGCGTCCGCTCGGTGCGGTGCGGAACGCACTCGCGTTTCTGTCGGGCAGCGCGTGTCCGCACTACGACGGCGAAGGCGATCGGCGCGCGACGTTTCACCGCCTGGTGAGCCGCGGGCCGGTGCGCGGACTGCCGTCGGGCGTCGCCGCGGACGACGGCGCGGCCATTCACTATGTAGGAAGGCGCATCGCGGCGGTGGTGGCGTCGCGACCCTCGGCTCGCGCATATGCGGTGCGGCTCGTGGGCGGGAAGGTGATCGAGACGCCGCTCGAGGCTCGGCGCCTGCGGAAGTGAGCGCGTCGCCGTCGGCGCGGCGAGCGTCGAATCACGAACGCGATCGTCGATCGATGATCGTCTGTTGAGATACGCTGGCCCGCGCGGCGATCGCGGTTCGAGTCCGCAACTCGAGGAGGCTCACATGGACTTTCTCACGCACCTGTGGCTACCGATTCTCGTCTCCGGCGTCGGCGTGTGGTTTGCAAGCGCTATAGCGTGGATGGCCATCGGTCATCACAAGAAGGATCGCGATCCGATCGCCAACGAGCAGGAGTTCATGGACGTCATCACGCGCATGAACATTCGCCCGGGCAACTATGGCTTCCCCGACTTCTGCCAGCACGACCATCTTCCGCGCGCGGAGCGCATGGAGGCGCTAAAGATCCTCTATGACAAGCACCCGCAGGGCACGTTGCGCGTCTGGGCGCCGGCGAACATGGGCGTGAACATGCTGCTGACGTTCCTCTTCTATCTGGTCACCAGCACGGTGATCGCCTATCTGGGATGGGCGGCGCTTCCGCACGGCGACGCCGCGTCGGTCGGCGCGGGAGGAATCGACGGCGCGTCGCGCTTCTGGAAGGTCTTCCAGGTGCTCGGCACCGCAGGCATACTCGCGTATTGCTTCGCCACGTTTCCGCACGATCTCTGGTTCCAGAAGAAGCGCCGCGCGATGGCGATGGATTGGATCGACGGCATCGTGTTCGGATTACTCACCGGCGCCATCTTTGCGTGGCTTTGGCCCGCGTGAATGCGACAAGCACAATGCGGAAGGTCAGGATCTTCGAACACGTCTCGCTTGACGGCGTGATCGCGCCCGGCGCACCCGGCGAGTACGGCGACGACTTCGCCAACGGCGGCTGGACCGCGCCGTACCGATCGCCGACGGGAGCGGGGATGGTGCTCGAGGCATCCGGCGTCGGCTTCGATCTCCTGCTCGGCCGGCGCACATACGACCTGTGGGCGGGCTACTGGCCGAAGGCCGGGAGTCACCCGATGGCGAACGCGCTGAACGCGGCGACCAAGTACGTCGCGACTCACAGATCCGAGGGCCTCTCGTGGGGGCCGGTGCAGCGGCTCGGCGCGGACGTCGTCGAGAGCGTCCGCGCACTGAGGTCGACCGACGGTGCCGACCTGATCGTCTGGGGCAGCGCGACGCTCACCAACGTGCTCTTCGCGAACGGACAGGTCGACGAGGTGGTGCTCATCACATACCCGCTGTTGCTGGGCCGGGGCAAGCGGTTCTTCGCCGAGAGCGCGGACCCGCGCGAACTCGCCCACGTCAGCACGAAGAGCACGCCGACGGGCGTATTCCTCAACACCTATCGGTACGTCGGCGCGCTGCGGACGGAGTAGCCCCGCGCGGGGCGCCGAGGCGACGGGGAACGGCGAGCGCGGACGAGCGCGCATCGGATGGCAGCGGTCCAGCGCGTTCGCGGTCGAGGTCGGTGCGCACGGCCGCGATCTCGTGGACGCCCGTGCACGAGCAGGCGGTCGATCAATACACTCGCCGCCCATGCTTCCCGCCGCCATCGGCCCGTTCAAGATCGAGCGAGAGTTGGGTCGCGGCGGCATGGGCGTGGTCTACCTCGCGATCGACACCAACCTCGATCGCCCGGTGGCGATCAAGGCGCTGCCTGCGGACCTTGCGGCCGACGCGGATCGGCTTGCGCGCTTCCAGCGCGAAGCGAAGCTGCTCGCATCGCTCAACCACCCGAACGTGGGCGGCATCTACGGCGTCGAGTCCGCGGACGGGCAGAAGTACCTGGTCCTCGAGTTCATCGACGGCGCAACGCTTGCTGAACTGTTGAAGGACGGCGCGATGCCCGTCGACGAGGCGCTGTCGGTCGCGAAGCAGATCGCCGATGCAGTCGAAGCGGCGCACGAGAAGGGCGTCATCCATCGCGATCTCAAGCCGGGCAACGTGATGGTGACAGCCGATGGCGTGGTGAAGGTGCTCGACTTCGGGCTCGCGCGAACCGAAGAGGGCTCTGGCTCATCGATCTCCCGCCCGGGCTTGCCGAATTCGCCGACGCTCACCTCGCCCGCTCCGGTGCACTCGCCGACTATCCCCGGCGCGATCATGGGAACGGCGGGGTACATGTCGCCCGAGCAGGCGCGCGGCAAGGCGGTCGACAAGCGATCCGACATCTTCTCGTTCGGCTGCGTCTTCTTCGAGATGCTGACCGGCGATGGTCCGTTCCCCGGCGAGACCGCAACAGATTCGATCGGCGCGATCCTGCATCGCGATCCCGATTGGGCGCGGCTACCGCAGCAGACGCCGCCGCGGATGCGTGAGCTTCTGCGACATTGCCTCGCGAAGGAGCGCAGGAGCCGCCTGCACGACATCGGCGACGCGAGGCTCGAGATCGAGCGCGCGATTGCCGGCGCAGAGTGGCGAGCGGGCGTTGCTCCGTCGTCGGCGACCGGCGGGCGCTCGCGCACGGCGATCAGCGTCGTTGCCGCGCTCGCGCTCGTGGCCGCTGGCTGGGCGCTCGCGAAGCTGGTGACGCGGCGGGCGCCGATTGCGCCTTCGCCGACCTACCACGTCTCCGCGGCGCTGCCAGCATCACCGCCGTTTGGCGGGCTCTTGGGGATCGCGCCCGACGGGCGGTTCCTCGTGTGCAGGAGCTGGCCTGAACTCCCTCCCGAAAGCGTCACGCCGACCGGGAGCCTCATGATTCGACGTCTCGATCGTGACGAGACGAAGCCGATCGAGGGGACCGCGGGAGCTCGCAGCGCGTCGCTCTCGCCGGATGGACGGTGGCTCGCGTTCGTCGCCGCGAAGGATCGCGCCGCGTCGCGATTCGCCTTGAAGCGCATCGCGCTCGTCGGGGGCGAGCCGGCCGGTCTGCCGGAGGTAATCTGCGAACTCGAGCGAAACCCCGTGGACATCTGCTGGACGTCGGAGCAGGAGATCGCCCTTGCGTCGTCGTGGGAGTCCAGCATCCTCACGGTGCCGGCCTCAGGCGGAGAGCCGAAGGTCGCGCTGCGCGACGAGGACGCCAAGTCGATTGACTTCTGGGGATCGCTCCGTCCCTTGCCGAAAGCAAAGTTGGCTCTCGCGACGCGATGGTCGTTGGTTGGCCAGACGCTGAAGGAGCGCGTCGAGTTGGTCGACCTTGCGAGCGGAAAGCGATCGGTGCTTCTTCCGAACGCGGCGCTGGGGGAATACGTGGCGGACGCCGACGGCGGCATGCTGTTGGCGCGGCGCGCCAACGCGACGCTGGTGGCTGTGCCGTTTGACCTTTCCTCGCTGGAGTTGACTGGGACGCCCGCCACCGTGTGGAGCGGCCATCCCGTCGACGCCTTCGCGCTCTCGACGAACGGCGTGCTGGCGCTCGCGACGCGGGCGACGGACGTCTCGGGCCGCCGCCTCGCCTTCGTGGACGAGCACGGCCAAAGGCAACCCGTCGCCGGCGCGCCCCGTGCGTTCTCCAACGCCGTGGTGTCGCCTGACGGCGGACGCGCGTTGACGAACTTGGAATATCCGTCCGCGGCCGAACTTCCTGCCGAGCTTTGGATACACGACATCGCGCGCGGCACGATCTCACGGCTGCCCACGCGAGGGATCCCCGTCGAAGCAGGCGTCTGGAGCAACGACGGTCAGCGCGTCGCCTATGGCGTCATCTCGGAGTCCGAGACCGCGATCTGGTCGCAGCGTGTTGACGGCGCGGACGACGCGGTCAAGCTGTACTCCGTCCCGGGCAACCGCTCGCTCCTCATTGCGAAGGACTGGTCGCCCGATGGCGAGGCGATCGCGTTCGTGCAAGTCGACCTGGCGGGAGGCTCGGTGGTCGCATCGATTCTCGAGTCGAAAGCCGGAGCGAAGGACTGGACTGCGAGGCCAGTCGGGGGATCGACGGGAATCGCCGACGAACCGATGTTCTCGCCGGACGGGAAGTGGATGCGGTTTGTTTCGAACGAATCCGGTCGTCCCGAACTCTACGTACAGCGGCGAGCCGGCGCAGCGGAGGCCAAGAGCAGGGCGGTGCAAGTGTCGACGAGCGGCGCCGGCGGCCGCTCGTGGTGGAGCCCCGACGGCAAGGAGCTCCGGTACCTCGATCTGAACGATCACGTGATGAGCGTGCAGATCAAGACCGAGCCTACGTTCTCCGCGTCGCTTCCGAAGATGCTGTACAGCGTCGAAGACCTGCGGACCGCAGGCCGATGCTTCGCGCCCGACGGGCGGTTGTTCGTGATACTCGAGGGCGACAACGAACGACCGACGAAGATCGACGTGGTGGTGAACTTCCTCTCCGAACTCCGGGCAAAGTTGTCGGCGGCGCAGTAGTGGTAAGCACGTCATCCGCCGATGACCGTCGATCGCTTCCACTCGTCCTTCTTCTTCGCGGCGGCGAGCGCGGTTGGCGCGTCAGGGTGGTCGACCGCGAGGTAGATCAGGGTCGTTCGGCCTATCCGGATGCGGTCGCCATCGTTGAGCCGCGTGTCCAGCAGGATCTGCTTCTCGTTGATGAAGACCCCGTGGGCGCTTCGGTAGTCGGCGGCGATGTGGGCGCCCAGCGTCGCGTCGAGCCGTATCTGCAGGTGCTGGCGCGAGACGAGCGGGTCAAGCACCTGATAGGTGCAGGTATCGTCGCGCCCGATCGACACCAGCGGCTGGTTGAGGGGGAAATGCGCTCCTTGAGCGGGACCTTCAATCACGACGAGCGATGCCATGCAGCCAGCCTCCGAGCGAAGCCTACCAGCCCGTGGCCGAAGTCCTCGTCGCTGCAGTCGATTGCGTGTGCGCGGCCGGTCGCCGGCGAGGCGCGCCGAATCGCCACGGATCCGGCTTCGTCACACCTCCACGAGCTGCGGCAATTCCGCCGCGTACGCGTGGAGAGCGTGGTCGCCTCGGACGGCGAGCAGTGTGGCGAGATCGATCCGAACGCGGCCGGCGCTGCCGCCGCGCGTTTGGGTCGTCGCGCTCGCGACGCGCGAGGCCGCGATGTCGATCACGACGAACACGGACGAATGAGCGTCGTCGCGCCGACGAACTCTCGCTTCAATCTCCGAGCTTTGGTCACGCCGACGATTCGCATCGGTACTACAATCGCGCATGACCGGCGGGACTCGGCAGTCGTGGCCGATCACCGCGAAAGCAATTCTGGAAACTCTTCCCTTCCCTCGGCTCATCGAGATTGCCGCTGTTTTTCGTATCCCGCTGGTCGACGCTTCAAGCTGGACGATGGTGAACGAGGCGCTGCTTCGCGAGCCGGTGATGCAAGCAGTGCCGCTGCTTTACCTGCTCACGGACCGCGAACTTCGACGAATCTGCCAACTCGTCGAGATCGGCGCCGACGGGCCGACGCAGCGCGTACTTGCACAACTCTTGCCGCTCTGCCAACCCTCGTCGCCCGCGCATGGCGGCGAGTAGCGGGCAGTTTGACGAGCGGGTCGACAATCGCGGGCGGCGCGGCCCACACACTGCACTTTGCAGATCCACCGACGATCACTTGCTCCGACCCCGGCCACGCCGCGGCGAGACCACGTGGCGTAGACGCGGAGCATTCATGACCCGGAATCCGATCTCGCCTTGCAGCGCAGGCACATCCTCTCCAACGCAGTTCGGCGAGCCGCAACGTACGAGCGAGCTAACACCCGACGGCTCGTGCGTCGGCGGGCGCTCGCCAGCCGATCGCAAGCTTGCGGTCATCAATTTGTTTGCCGTGGTCGTACCGCCGCTCGGGCTCCTTGCCGCGCTGGTGCTGCTGTGGGGCGTCGCGTTCAACTGGTGGTATCTGCTCATCCTTGGGGGCATGGCGCTCATCTCCGCCACAGGCATCACCGTCGGCTATCACCGCCTCTGCACGCATCGATCGTTCAACACGTCGGCGACGCTGCGATATCTCTTCGCGGCGGCGGGCTCGATGGCGGTGCAGGGTCCGGTGATTCGATGGTGCGCGGAGCACCGCAAGCACCATCAATACTCAGACACCCAGCACGATCCGCACTCGCCGCACATGTCTCAAGAGGGCTCTTGGGGAGAAGGGATACGGGCGACGCTTCGCGGCGCGTTCCACGCTCATCTGGGGTGGCTCTTCGTCGGGCACGGCAGGGGACTCGGACGATATTCCGCTGACCTGAAGGCCGACCCGGCGCTCGTGCTCGCGGATCGACAGTTCGTGCATTGGGTCATCGCAGGGCTCCTCTTTCCCGCGGTGCTCGCAGGGTTGATTTCCATGTCCTGGTGGGGATTCCTCTTGGGCTTCCTCTGGGGCGGCTTGGTCCGCGTGCTCTTGGTGCATCACATCACTTGGAGCGTCAACTCGGTGTGCCACCTCTGGGGCACGCATCCGTTCGAGAGTGGAGACGAGAGCCGCAACAACGCGTTGGTCGCCGCGCTCGCGATGGGAGAGGGCTGGCACAACAACCACCACGCGTTTCCGGCGAGCGCTCGCCACGGCCTGCGGTGGTGGGAATTCGACGCGAGCTATCTCTTGATCCGTCTCCTTGCGGCGGTCGGCTTGGCAAGCCACGTCCGTGTTCCCAGCGCAGAGCGAGTGCGCGCCCGTCGGGAACGGAGCGCGGCCGCGTTGTCGTCGCGGGCGACGGCTTCGTCGACCGGTGCCACCTGCGCGGAAATGCAAACCGGCCGGGCGCGAGGCCCGGCCGGGGATCATCCTTCACAGAGTTGATTGCGCGACGCGCCGAGCGTCGCGGTCGCGGCTCACCAGCCGCCGCGGCCGCCCGTGCGATCACGGCCACCACCACCACCACCGCGGCCTCCGCCGAACCCGCCGCTTCGCGGCTCGCGAGGCTTCGCCTCGTTCACCGTGAGGTCGCGACCGTCGACGTTCTTGCCGTGTAGAGCTGCGATGGCTGAGTTGCCCTGCTGGTTGTCGGAGACTTCCACGAATCCGAATCCGCGAGGCCGGCCGGTATCGCGATCCATGACCAGCGATGCCGAGGTGACACCGAAGGGCTCGAACAACTCGCGGAGTTGTTGTTCGGAGGTGTTGAACGAGAGGTTGCCAACGTACAGCTTCATGCAATGCATTCCAAGATGCCCAGAGGTTCGAACCGGTGCTTGAACCTGGGCGGTGGAAGCGTCGGGAAACGAGTCGCGCTGAGAATCCCGTCCCGGCAGAGGCCGGGGCGGGAGCCGACAACGTCGCTGTCAGTATACGCCAGCCGCATGGGTCTTGTCTGCTGTTCTGCGTTCCGTGGCGGCTGCTCTCGATTGAAAACGGCCGCCCATGCGGGCGGCCGTTTTCAATCGGGGTGACAGGATTTGAACCTGCGGCCTCTTGGTCCCGAACCAAGCGCTCTAGCCAAGCTGAGCTACACCCCGTTGGTGTGTCGTTCGTGATCGAGCCGCTGTCGGGTCGTGCGGATCTGTCCGCGGCTCTGCATGTTGCGGTCGTCGAGCGGGTACTGACTGGCGTTCGCGGGGAACCGCGAGGAGTGTCATCGGAATGGGCGGTGAGGGATTCGAACCCCCGTAGGCGAAAGCCAGCAGATTTACAGTCTGCCCTCGTTGGCCACTTGAGTAACCGCCCGCTGGTCGGAACGGTCACCGCACCGCGTTGGCGGGCGGCGAGGAACGGCGGAGTATAGCCGGAGGCTCCGCAGCCGCAACCACGTTGGAAGACGCTTCGGACGTGCCGACGTCCGAAGAAGAACGGCGCCGGGTCTGCGCGGCCGCGCCGACGGCCGACCTTCGCCATCGTGCTCCCTCGCGGTAGTCTCATCGCATGGCGAGCGTGGCGACCAGAGCGGAACCGCATCTCATGCAGTGCATGGAGGTGTGGGGCGGCAATCGCGCGGCGGACCACGGCGTGGTCATGCCCGGTCTCGACGCCTGGATCTTCAGCCAGCCGTACGCGCCCGAGTCGGGGGCCGAATCGGCGGGCGGCGATGTCCATTTCGTCTCGAGCTGCGGCACGGGCCGCATCGCACGCATGGTGATCGCCGACGTGAGCGGCCACGGCGAAACGGTTGCCGAGGCGGGGCGCTCGCTGCGGACGCTGATGCGGCGTTACATGAACTACCTCGATCAGACGCGCTTCGTCGAAGCGCTGAATCGCGCGTTCGCCGCGCCCGACGTGGCCTCGGGCCGATTCGCGACGAGCGTCGCGATGACCTTTTTCGCGCCCACCGCGCGACTCGACCTCTGCAACGCGGGGCATCCGCGCCCGCTTCGTTTCCGCGCGCGGACCAACGCATGGGGGCTCCTCGCGGCGCCCGAGCGCGACGCGCCGAACGAGAACATCGCGAACCTTCCGCTCGGCATCCTCGAGCCGACGACCTACGAGCAATTCGGGATCGCGCTCGATCACGGCGATCTCGTACTCGCGTACACCGACGCCGTCACCGAAGCGCGATCGCCGAGCGGCGAACTGCTCGGCGAGGAGCGGCTGCTCTCGATGGTGCGCGAACTCGACGCGCAGCGCCCCGAGTCGCTCCTGAACGAACTCCTCGGAAAGATCGACGCGTGGCGGGGCGGCGCTCCGCCGGACGACGATCTCACGCTGCTTCTCCTTCGGCACAACGGCGTCGGAACTCAGGCGCCGATGGTCCGGCGACTCTGGGCGTCGCTGCGATTCCTTGGCGTCGTCGCCCGCAACGCGGTCCCGATCGGGGAGCGACCGCCCATTCCGTGGCCGGAGCTCCGCCGCGAGAACATCCTCGGCGCGCTCGTGCCGCGATCCGCGCGATCCTGGCGGGCGCAGGAACGCACGTGAGCGGCTGGATGTCCGTCGCCACCGTGTTGGCCGTCGCGCTCGCGATCGCCGATCTCGCAGCGCGCGAGCGGCGGATGCCGCAGAGATCGACGATGCCGCCTCTCTTCATCCGCGTCTCGCTGGTCTTCTTCGCCGCGTACGTTCCGTTCGCCTGGCTCATCTGGTTCGAGGAAAGCGCCGAGTATCGGCGCGAGCTCCTGTCGCTCTGGCTCGCGTTCCCCGGCGTGGTATCGGCGCAGGCGTTCCTGTCGATCGTGTCGGGACGGGCGTCCGATCGCCTGCTGACCGCGGTGCTGGCGATGCTCGTGAGCGGCGCGTTCGCCTGGATCGCGATCTCGATCGCGCGGCGCGGATGGTGGTGGACCGTCGCGACCGCGGCGTTCACCGCGGCGGTCTGCTCGGCGCTGAGCGTTGTCACGTACGCGCTCGCCCGCATGTGAGCGCGTCAGCCGACGCGAGCGCCGTCGGGACCGAACAAGTGTCCGTCGCGGGCATCGATGCCGATCGCGCAGGTCGTTCCCTCGCGCGGCGCGATCGTCGGATCGCACCGTGCGATGAGTCGATGCGGCCCGACGCGCAACACCACGTCGGCGCGGTCGCCGAGTCGCTCGACCGCGTCGACGGTCGCAGCGCCGCGCCACGACGCCGATGTCGCGGCGTCGCCCACGCGCAGTCGGTCCGGTCGAACGCCGAAGGTGATCGAGCCGGGCGTGGCGGTCGAGGAACGTCCGGCCGGAAGGTCCACGCTGATCGACTCGGCGACGAACCGCTCGACGCCGTCGCCGCGATGGAGTCGCCCCTCGATCAGATTGATCGATGGCATGCCGACGAAGCTCGCGACGAAGCGGTTCGCCGGCCGCGCGTACACGTCGTCGGGCGTGCCGACCTGCTGCGCGACGCCGTCCTTCAAGACGACGATGCGGTCGCCGAGTCCCATCGCCTCTTCCTGGTCGTGCGTGACGTAGACCATGGTCGCCTTGAGTCGGCGATGCAGGTCGCGCAGCTCGGATCGCATCTCGACGCGCAGCTTGGCGTCGAGGTTCGAGAGCGGCTCGTCGAAGAGGAACACCTTCGGCTCGCGAACGATCGCGCGGCCGACCGCGACGCGCTGCCGCTGTCCCCCGGACAGTTCGCGCGGTTTGCGTTCGAGGTACGGAACGAGTCCGAGCGTCTCGGCGGCCAGCGCCACCTTCGCGCGGATGCGCTCGGATTCGTCGCGTCGCGCCGCGCGGTATTCGGACGAGAGCATCGATCGGACGACGCTCGGATGGCTTCGGCGCCGCTCGAGCCCGAAGGCCAGGTTGGAGCGCACCGACAGGTGCGGATAGAGCGCGTAGTTCTGGAAGACGAACGCGATGTCGCGGTCGCGCGCCGGCACGTCGTTCATCACTCGGCCGCCGATCGTGAGCGTGCCGGCGGTGACTTCCTCGAGGCCTGCGATCATGCGCAGCAGCGTGCTCTTGCCGCAGCCCGACGGCCCGACGAGCACGACGAACTCGCCGTCGGCGATCGACAGCGAGACGCCGCGCACCGCCTCGACTTCGCCGAAGCGCTTGGAGATGTCCTTGAGTTCGATCGTGGCCATGCGTATCAGCCCTTCACGGCACCGTGGCCGAGACCTTCGATGAACTGCTTCTGCGCCGCGAAGAAGAGCAGAATGCAGGGCAGCATCGTGACCAGGCTCGCCGCCATGAGCAGGTTCACCTTGTTGATGCCGCCGTACTGGTTGCGGAACGAGTTGAGCGCCACGGCGAGCGTCGCCTGTTCGTCGGAATGCAGGTAGACGAGCGGCGCCATGAAGTCGTTCCAGACGTAGACGAACGTGAACACCGCGCAGATCGCCGAGACCGGACGACAGAGCGGCAGCGCGATGCGCCACCAGATGCCGAGCCATCCGTGTCCGTCGATCGCGGCCGCCTCGACGAGCGACTCGGGGATCTGCGCGATGAACTGCCGATACATGAAGACGAAGAACGCGTTGGCGAAGAACGCGGGCACGACGAGCGGGAGGAGCGTGTCGATCCAGCCGAGGCTGCGGAAGAGGAGAAAGAGCGGGATCAGCGTGACCTGCCCGGGCAGCATCATCGTCGCGAGCATCACGAGGAAGAGCGGGCCTCGACCGCGGAAGCGCGTGCGGGCGAACGCGAAGCCGACGAGGCTCGAACTCGCGATCGTCGCGAACACGACGAGCGTGGTGACGACGATCGAGTTGGCGAACGCGTCGAGGAACCCGTTCCATCGCTTCGTTCCGACCTGCGCCAGCGCGTCGGGATAGTTGTGCCACTCGGGCGGCCACGGCACGAGGTCGAGCAGCCGCCCCGACACCGTCGCGGCCTGGGCGCGATCGGCGGGGAGGAGGCTCACGCACGCCATCCACGCGAGCGGCAGGAGCATGAGGAGCGCGCCTGCGACGAGCGACGCGTGCGCCACGAGGCGCGCGACTCGGGTTCGCGACGCGCCGCTCATGAGCGAAGCCCTTCGTAGTGGACGAACCGGCCGCTCGTGCGCAGGAGAACGAGCGTGAGGCCCAGCACGATCACCAGCAGGATCCACGCCATCGCCGACGCGTAGCCCATCTGATACAGGTCGAACGCCTGGTTGTAGAGATAGAGCACGTAGAACCGCGTGAGGTCGCCGGGCTCGCCCGCGGTCATTACGTACGCCTGCGTGAACACCTGGAAGCTGCCGATGAGCGCCATCAGCGAGTTGAAGAGGACGACCGGCGAGAGGAGCGGCAGCGTGACGCGGAAGAAGCGGCCCATCGCGCCGACGCGGTCGATGTCCGCGGCCTCGTGCAGTTCCTTCGGCACGTTCTGCAGGCCCGCGAGGTAGATCATCATGCTCCCGCCGACCGACCACAGGCTCATGATCGCGAACGCCGGCGGTCCCCACGTCGCGGCGCCGGTTCCGAACCACTCGGGAGGCTTCTCTCCGACGAGCGCGAGGATCGGACGCAGCGACGCGTTGATGAGTCCGGCGTCGGTGTCGAACATCCATCGCCACAGCACCGCTACGCCGACGCCGGCCAGCACGCTGGGCAGGTACCAGGCCGCGCGATAGATCTCGATGCCGCGCACCTTCGCGTTCATCAGGAGCGCCGCGAGCATCGCCATGATCTGACCGGCCGGCACGGCGACGACGACGTAGTAGAGCGTGACCGCGAGACTCGTGCGGAATCGCTCGTCGTGGAAGAAGAGCTGCGCGTAGTTGCCGAACCCGACGTATCTCGCTTGCGACAGCGTCGAGATGCCTTGCCACGACGAGAGGCTGAGCAGGAAGCTCAACGCGATCGGAAACGCCATGAAGAGCGCGAAGCCGACGACCCACGGCGAGACCATGAGAAGCCCCGCGCGCTCCTCGCGGCGCCGCGACGGCGACGGCTTTCCGCGGGCGTAGAACGCGATCGCGGCGATCGCGCATCCGAGCATGGCGATTGCGCCGACGATCGAGATCGACGACCACGGCATCGGTCCGAACGTCGAGCGCACGAGCGGCGACGCGCGGTGTTCGGTCCACGCGCGGGTGAAGTCCTCGAGCGCCTTCGTCAGCGGAAGATCGCCGGTGAGCAGGGCTTGGTTCAGGCGCGAACCCAGGATCTGCTCGAACGTCGGGTCCGCGGGCCAATCGACCACGCGCACGTCGCAGTTCGCGTCGCGCAGCGGCGCGAGGTACGCGTCGTCGCTTGCGGGCAACTGCATCGGATCGAGGAACGCGTCGCTTTCCGACACGGCCCGCAGCGACGGGATCGCGAGTCCGAGTCGCGCCTGCGCCGCCTGGCTCTCGGGACTCACAAGCCAGCGCAGGAGCTTCCACGCCTCGGCCTTGTGCTTGCTCTCCGCGGACATCGACCACGACACCGTCGCGATGATGTTCGACGACCGCGTCCCGCGCGGCAGCGGACGGAAGTCCCAGTCGAAATCCTTGATGCGCCGATACTCGGGGACGACCCAGCGGCCGAACGGTCCGACCATGCCGACGCGCCCGGTTGCGAACGCGGCGGCGCCGGTGGCGAGCTTCGACTTCCCGCTGGTCAGCGTGTTCGTCTCGTCGTGGCGCCACGAGCGCAGCCGCGCGAGCGACGCGAGGACGTCGGCGTCGCCGAGGCGCAGCTCGTCGAACGACGCTCCGCGCACGTCGAGGCCGTCGGTGCGGAGATACGCCCGCACGATGAACGGCCAGGTCACGAACTCGCTCCCGACGATGCCGTCGCGTGTCGCTAACTTCCGCGCGATCGCGATGTACTGGTCCCACGTCCAGTCGTAGCGCGGCAGGGGAATCCCCGCTTCCTCGAACAGCTTGAGGTTGAGATAGAAGCCGACCGTCGTGAAGTCCTTCGGGATGCCGTACAGCGGGCCCGCGCCGACGAGCGAGCCGTCGAAGCGGAAGGCATCGACGGTCGCGGGCCAGAAGTCCGCGAGCCGCAGGTCGCCCGGGTCGTCGCGCGCGAACTCGTCGAGCGGCTGCAGGATGCCGAGCGAGCCGAAGCTCGCGACGCGCTCCGAGCCGACGTAGAAGAGATCAGGCGGTTCGCCCGCGGCGAGCATGGTCTGGAGCTTGGTGTAGAAACCCGCCGAGTCGCCGGGGTTGATGCGCCGCACGCGAATGCCGGGGTTTGCCGTCTCGAACGCGCGGAGCGAGCGCTCGACGATTTCGTCCTCCTCCGGTCCGCCTTCGCCGGACCAATGCAGGACGACGAGTTCGGTGCCGGACTTCGCGGCGGCGATGCGCCGGAACTCGCGTGCCCCGACGCGGGCGAATGCCCACACCACGAGCGCGATGGCGACCAGGGCAAGGATGAGGCGCACGAGGCGCATCGCGATCGCGCCATGGCCGCCGCGCGGAGACATGGTCACGGAGTATAAAACGATTCTCCCGTGACGCTCCGCCGCTTCACTCTCGCATCGTTCGTCGTCGCGTCGCTCGCGGCGCTCGTCGCGCTCGCGCCGCCCAACGGTGACGCGTGGCCGCCGACGGAGCCCGCGATCGAGCGGCCGACGGAGACCGCGTCGAACGCGCCGCCGTCGGTCGAGCTCCGCGAGCGCGGCGACGGAACGTGGGACGTGTCGTTTTCGCTCTCGCTCGCCCGCGACGCGCGGCGCGTCGTGGTGGCGGGCGACTTCAACGGCTGGAACCGCGACGCGCTCGAGATGCGTCGCGGCGCCGACGGCGTGTGGCGGGCCACGACGACGCTGAAGCCCGGTGCGTGGCAATACAAGTTCGTCGTCGACGGGAACACCTGGCTGCAGGATCCGCGCAATCCGCTCGGCACCGACGACAACAACGGCGGCCAGAACTCGGTGCTGAAGCTCGGGGCGCTCGCGAACCTGTCGAAGAGCCTCGCGAAACGGGGCGACGGCGCGATCGACGCTGTCGGACTCGGGCACGAGCCCGACAAGGCGATGTTCACGCAGCGCGAGTCGGACGGCCGCTGGATCCTTCGGTTCCGCACGCTCGCGAACGACGTCGACGGCGTCGACGTGCTCGTGCGCGGCGAGCAGCCGGTGCCGATGGACCCGATCGCGCGGACCGAACTCTTCCAGTACTGGGAGGCGACGCTGCCTCCCATCGCCGAGCGCACGCCGTACACGTTTCGGCTGCGCGATGGAGCAACCGTGGTGCGACACCACACCTTGTACAAGCTCGAATCGAAGGGCTCGCCGCTGCGGACGCCGCAGTGGGCGAAGGACGCGATCTGGTACCAGATCATGCCGGACCGCTTTCGCAGCGGCAGCGCGGCGAACGATCCGAAGGACGTTCGCGCGTGGACCGGCGACTGGTACGCGCCGAGCGACGCCGAGAAGGCGAGCGGCAAGGAGTTCTACGGCTACGTGTTCGATCGCCTCTACGGCGGCGACCTCCAGGGCGTGCGCGAGAAGCTCGGCTACCTGAAGGACCTCGGCGTCAACGCGATCTACTTCACGCCGATCTTTCAGTCGCCGTCGCTGCATCGCTACGACGCGACGAATTACGTGCACGTCGAGGAGTACCTCGGCGTCGTTGGCGACTATGCGAAGGCCGAGGCAAGCGAGGACCTGCTCGATCCGAAGACGTGGACCTTCACCGGCAGCGACAAGGTGTTCCTCGACTTCCTGAAGGTCGCGAAGTCGATGGGCTTCCGCGTGATCGTCGACGGCGTGTTCAACCACGTCGGCACGGCGCATCCCGCGTTCGTCGACGTGCGGAAGAACGGCAAGAAGTCGCGCTTCGCCGACTGGTTCGCGGTGAAGAAGTGGGAGCCGTTCGAGTACGAAGGCTGGGCCGGCTTCGGCGGCATGCCGGTCTTCCGCAAGGACGACAAGCACGGCATCGCGAGCCCGACGGCGCGCGAACACATCTTCAACGTGACGCGCCGCTGGATGGATCCGAACGGCGACGGCGATCCGTCCGACGGAGTCGACGGCTGGCGCCTCGACGTGCCGAACGAGATCCCGATGCCCTTCTGGCACGAGTGGCGCACCCTGGTGAAGTCGATCAATCCCGACGCGTACATCTGCGGCGAGATCTGGCGCCGCGCCGACGACTGGCTCGACGGAACGAGCATGGACGCGGTGATGAACTATCCGTTCGCCGAGGGCGCGATCGCGTGGATCGGCAACCGCGCGAAGAAGATCACGCCCACGGAGCTGGATCGGCGACTCTCCGAGCTGCGCCTCGCGTATCCGAGCGAAGCGACGTACGTCCTGCAGAACCTCGTCGACAGCCACGACACCGACCGCGTGGCGTCGATGATGATGAACCCCGATCGCGACTACAACCGCGACAACCGTCCGCAGGACGGCGCGAGGGACTATGTCGCGTCGAAGCCCGACGCGCTCGCGTATCGCAAGGTGCGCTTGCTCGCGCTCCTGCAGATGACGTACGTCGGCGCGCCGATGGTCTGGTACGGCGACGAAGCGGGCATGTGGGGCTCGAGCGATCCGACGAACCGGAAGCCGATGCTGTGGAAGGACCTCGAGCCGTATGCGCGGAGCGAGGAGAACCACGCGATGGACGAGCAACTCGCGTGGTATCGCGCGGTGATCGCGCTGCGCAACGCGCTGCCGGCGCTGCGCACGGGCTCGTTCCGCACGCTCGTCGCCGACGACGCGAAGGACGTGTGGGCGTTTGAACGGGAGCTGGGCGGCCAGCGCGTGGTCGTCGCGTTGAACGCGAGCGAACGCGACGCGACGATCGCCTTGCCGAAGCTCGGCGAGCGCGGCGCGTGGCGCGAGGTGTTCGCGTCGGACGCGAATCCGCCGTTCATTCGCGACGGCCGCGACGTCGCCGCCGACTTCCCGAAGACGACGATTCCGGCGCTCGGCGGTCGGGTGTGGGAGTCGAAGCGGTGAGCGCGAGCGGCGCAGAGGTACATCCGCTCGTCGCGCGTCGTGCGAGCGGCGTGTTGCTCCATCTCTCGTCGTTGCCCGGCGGGCACGGCATTGGCGATCTCGGAGCATCGGCGACGCGCGCCGTCGAGTGGCTCGCGCTCGCGGGTCAGCGATTCTGGCAGATGCTCCCGGTCGGTCCGATCGGCGCGGGCAATTCGCCCTACTCGTCGCCGTCCGCGTTCGCCGGCGAGCCGCTCTTCGTCGCGCTCGATCCCCTCGTGCGCGAGGGACTTCTCCCGAGGTCTGCGCTCGCGGCACCGAAGTCGCTCGGGCGCGGCATGACGCAGTACGACGCGGCCGCGGCGTTCAAGCGCCCGCGCTTTCTCGCCGCGTTCATGGAGTTCGTCGAGCGCGGGCTGGATCGCGGCGCGGACTACCGGAGTTTCGTGCGGCGCTCGCGCTCGTGGCTGAGCGACTGGTGCTTGTTCGCCGCCGAGCGCGACGGCGGCGACGTCGACTTCCACGCGTTCCTCCAGTACCAGTTCGATCGACAGTGGCGGGCGCTGCGGAGCTTCGCGGCGAAGCGCGGCGTGCGCCTGATCGGCGACGTGCCCATCTTCGTCGGCCTCGACAGCGCGGACGTGCAGGCGCATCCGGAGCTCTTCCGGCTCCGGCGCGACGGATCGCCCGAGGTGCTCACCGGCGTGCCGCCGGACAGCTTTTCGAAGACCGGCCAACTGTGGGGCCAGCCGCACTATCGCTGGAGCGTGCATCGCCGCAACGGGTTCGCGTGGTGGACGCGGCGCTTCGAACGGGCGATGGACCTCTTCGACCTCGTGCGCATCGACCACTTCATCGGCTTCCACAACGCGTACGAAGTCCCCGGCGCCGCGAAGACCGCGGAGCGCGGCGCGTGGAAGCGCACGCCGGGGCGCGAACTCCTGTCGGCGGTGCGCCGGGCGCTCGGATCGCTCCCGCTCATCGCCGAGGATCTCGGCCATCTGACGCCGCCGGTGCACGCGTTGCGCGATGAGTTCGGCCTTCCCGGGATGCGCATCGTGCAGAACGCGTTCTATCGCGACGGGTCGAGCGACTTGCCGTGCATGCACCCGGCGCGGAGCGTCGCGTATCCCGGCACGCACGACAACCACGTCACGAGCGGCTGGTGGCGCGCGCTGCCGGCAGACGCGCGGCGCCGATATCGCGCGTACGTCGGCGCGACGCGCGAGCCGGTGTGGAGTTCGATGCTCCGCATCACGATGCAGTCGTCGGCGAACATCGCCATCGTGCAGCTTCAGGACGCGATCGGTCTCGGTCCGTCGTCGCGCATGAACCTTCCCGGCACGCCGCGCGGCAACTGGACATGGCGCGCCGAGGCGGCGATGCTCTCCCGTTCGGCCGCGCTTCGGTTGCGAGCCTTGACCACCAGCACCGGTCGCCTCGTCAGCGACGCGGAACCCAGGAGAAACGGCAGCCGATGAGTCACCCGTTGTCGCCCGCGATCGTCCGCGAACGCCTGCGCGAACTCGCGATGAACCTGTGGTGGACCTGGAACGAGGTCGGGCAGCGTCCGTTCGCGGCGCTCGATCCGGTTCTTTGGGAAGCGACGAAGCGATCGCCCCTCGAGACGCTGAGCGGCGTCAGCGAGGCGCGTCTCGCGGCGGCCGCCGAGGACGAGAGCTTCAGCAGTGCGCTCGAGGACGCCCGCGTCGCGCTGGTCAGCTACCTCGAGCGAAAGCCGTGGTTCGCCCGCGCCGCGAAGCCGCGCGAGCGCTCGCTCAAGGTGGCGTACTTCTGCTCCGAATTCGCGATCCACGAGAGCCTGCAGCAGTATGCGGGCGGTCTCGGCGTGCTTGCGGGCGATCACGTAAAGAGCTGCTCCGACCTCGGGATTCCGTTCGTCGGCGTCGGCCTTCTCTATCGGCACGGCTACTACCTGCAGGAGTTCACCGAGGAGGGCGCGACTCGCTTCGTCTATCCGCGCTACGACTTCCGGTCCATGCCGATCGTCGAGACGGGCGTGCGGGTCCGATGTCCGATCGGCGACCGCGAGGTCGAGGCCCGCGTGTGGAAGATGCAGGTCGGACGATCGACGCTGTATCTCCTCGACGCCGATCTCGCCGCGAACCCGGCCGAGGACCGTGTCCTCACCGAGGGGCTGTACAAGGGCGACCCCGGGTTGCGCATGCGCCAGCAGGTGTTGCTCGGCGTCGGCGGCGCGATGGCGCTCGCCGCGCTCAAGGAACCCGTTACGGTCTATCACTTGAACGAGGGCCACGCCGCGTTCTGTTGCGTCGAGCGACTGGCCCGCGAGGTCGAGGGCGGCGCGACGCTGAAGGACGCGATCGCCCGCGTTCGTTCGACGACGGTGTTCACGACCCACACGCCGGTGCCGGCGGGGCACGATCGCTACGGCGCTGCCGAAGCCGGCGCCGCGCTGCAGCAGGTCCTCGATCGAATCGGCCTCGATCACCAGGAGTTCGCCGATCTCGGCCGCGCGCGGCCGGGCGACGAAGACGAGACGTTCTGCATGACCGTGTTGGCGCTTCGGCTCGCGCAGCACGTCAACGGCGTCGCGGCGCTGCACGGTCGCGTGAGCCGGGAGATGTGGAAGGGCGTGTACGGCGCCAGCGACGCGCGGCAGGTGCCGATCGGGCACGTCACCAACGGCGTGCATCCGCGCACGTGGATTCATCCGCAGGCCGAGGCGTTCTGGCGGCGGCAGATCGGCCTCGACCTCGACGAGGCGACGCCGAGCATCGCCCGCTGGGGCGACGCGAAGGATGCGGATCCCGAGGCGTTCTGGGCGCTGCGATCGTCGCTTCGCCATCAGCTCGTCCACTTCATCCGCGAGCGGCTCGTACTGGCGGCACGGCGCCGCAGCGACGGACCTGAGGCGATCGCCGAGGCGATGTCGGTGCTGCGCGAGGACGTCCTGACGATCGGATTCGCCCGGCGATTCGCGACGTACAAGCGGGCGCCGCTTCTCTTCACCGACATGAAGCGCCTGACGCGTCTGCTCGGGGACGACGAGCGTCCGGTGCAGTTCGTCTTTGCGGGCAAGGCGCATCCGCGCGACAAGGGCGGACAGGACTACGCCCGTGTCGTGCACGAGATGACGCGTCGTGAAGGACTGCGCGGTCGCGTCGTGCTGCTCGAGGAGTACGACATGCGCGTGGGACGCGAGCTCGTCTCGGGCTGCGACGTGTGGCTCAACAATCCGATCCGACCGCACGAGGCGAGCGGCACGAGCGGCATGAAGCCGCCGCTCCACGGCGGCATCAACTGCTCGATCCTCGACGGATGGTGGCCCGAGGGCTACGACGGCAAGAACGGATGGGCGATCGGCGACGAGACGGACTCGGCGGACGACGACGCGGCGCGCGACACGCGCGACGCCGCGAGTCTCTACGACTTGCTTGAGTACGAGATCGTGCCGGAGTTCTACGACCGCACGCGCAAGGGGCTTCCGACGAAGTGGATCCGCCGTGCGCTGCGGAGTGCGTCGACCGTGCCGAGCGTCTTCAACACGCATCGCATGGTCGGGGAGTACCTGACGAAGTACTACCTCGCGGCGCACGAGGAGTGAAGCCGCGGCGGAGGACACGCAGCGCGGGGAGGCCGAAATCGCGGAGGCGCGAGGACGGCGGGGAGAGCGCGCCGCGCGCGACGGCGATGACGACGCGATTCCGCGACCGAGATGTTCGTCCGCCGCGCGGTCTCCTCAAGCCACAGTCGACCCCGTCGGCGTTACTTCAGCGCCGGCAGGAATCGATATAGCTCGCTCGTACCGAGCGGACGTTCAACCTTGCCGCCGAGGATGTCGGCGACGGTCGCGTTGATGCCGTAGGTCTCGTTGTTCACGCGCTCGTTGACGGAGAAGCTGACGCCTCCGACGCGGGCGCCGGCGAACAGCCCGGACGCCCGCACGAACGTGCGCACCGGGTTGTCGTCGCTGCGAGCCTGGCCTTGGTTCGGTCCAGCCGTCGCCGACGCGTCCGCGACCGAGTAGCTGCCGTTTCTGATCACCTTGTCGATTTCGGCGTCGTTCGTGAAGATCATCACCACGTCAAATGACTTGCCGCCGAGCTGCAGCCCGATCGACCCGCCGGAGATGTCCAGCGCGATCGGCGCCGACCAGGTGTTTCCGTTGCGCTGCACCATCACGCCCTGGCCGCCGGTGCCGCCAATGACCACGCCGCCTTCGCTCGCACGCAGCACGGCGATGGCTCGCGCCTTGGCGAATTCCGACTCCGGGATCGCGTTCTGCGAGATCTGGAAATCGCGCAACACCGCCGCGGCCGCGTTCGCCCGCGTCACCATCGACTGCGAGCAACCGCCCAGCGAGACGAGGCAGACGATGGCGGCGACGGCGGCGAAGAACGAATGAAGTCGATTGTGGAGCAGGCTCATGGTTGCCTCTGCGGGGAAGCGACGTGCGTGTAGCTCGCCGCCGCGCGCCGCGGCGGAGAACGCGATGCCGGAGAATACCGCAAGGGCAGAGCTCGGCTCTGTCTGAAAACTCCGCTGGCGTCGCACGAAGCGGCACGCCCGCTCGGGGTGTCGCCTTCGACTCGCCATATCGCGGCGGATACAGCTTCGTCTCGGCTCCTACCGATCGGGCATTCCGCTTCGTTCTTGGGCCGACGCGGAGTTTTCAGACAGAGCCTACATGCCGCCGGCGTTCTCGATGGCGTCGCCGAACGCGGCGCGCCGCCAATCGTGCTCGGCGAAGAGGCGCGGCGCGGAGCCGCCCATGCGGAACTCGCCGTTGCCGTTCGCGTTCAGAACGCTGCGGGCGAACCGCTCGAGGTCGCCGCGCGTCACGGCGAGCGAAGGCGCGATCTCGAGCCCGGCGCACGCGGACTGCGCGGCGAGGAGCATCGCGTCGATCCTCGCCTTCACCGTCGCGTCGTCCTCGCGGCGCCGGCGCACCGCGAACCACTTGACGCGGGCGCTCGGATGCGAGGCGAGCGTCGCCAACAGCTCGTCGCCGTAGCGCGCGACGACCGGGCGCGGCAGGCCGCGAATCGCGTCGAGCGCCGGCTTGGTCTCCGGCCGCTCGCGCACGATGTCGAGCAGCGAGCCGTCCGGAATCGTGGTCCTGTGCGGCAGATCCTCGCGGCGGGCGATCTCGTCGCGGGTCACGCACAGTGCCTCGAGGAGCCGCTCCTGGTCGGCGTCCAGGTCATAGCCCCGCGCGGCCCGCAGCATCTGCGTGCGGGCGTCGAACACGTGCGGATCGACGATGCGGGCCATCGTCTCCTGCTGTGCCCAAGAGATGCGGCCGCGCGACTCGAGATTCGCCCGCAGCGTCTCCCAGAGGAGCGGTAGGTAGCGCACGTCGTCGGCCGCGTATCGGAGCTGCGACGCGCTGAGCGGTCGCGCGTCCCAGTCGGTGAACGTGTGTCCCTTCGCGAGCGGATGACCCGTGAACTGCTCGACGAGCTTCGCGAGGCTCGACGGGTACGCCACGCCGACGAATCCGGCCGCGACCTGCACGTCGATGATGTTCGCCGGATCGCCGCGCAGATGCCGACGGACCGGCGAAAGGTCGCTCGCGCCGGCGTGCACGATCGTCACCAGCGCCGGATCGCCCACGAGTTCCCATACGAGCGAGACGTCGCGAACCGCCAGCGGATCGACGAGCGCGACGCGCTCGCGAGTGGCGAGTTGGATGAGGCAGGTCTTCGGGCGATACGCGACCTCGCCGATGAACTCGGTGTCGAACGCGAACGTCGACATCTCGCGGACGTGCGCCGCGAAGTCGCGGAGCCGCTCGGCGTCGACGATCAATTCGGGCTCTCCCTGCGGAACGAGTTCGTGGATCAGGGGCGGCGCGTGCGGTTGCTCTTGGTCGTGAGCTGCCTGGTGATGGCGTGAACGCTGCCGCCTCCGAAACGTCATGGGACCGATCACGATAGCGGATCACGCGGTCGATTCGGCGCGGCGCGGAGGTTTCGCGCGACGGAAGCAAGGTCCGCGAGGTCGAGGCAAAGATTCGCGTTGCTCCGCGGCGACTCGGCGTCGATGATGCGGTCATGCCGCGGCTCGTCCGAGCATTCCTCCTCGTCTGCCTCGCGGTGTCGTCGCTCGTCGGTTGTCGTCGGCCCGATCCCGTGTACGACCGGTTTCCGCGGCCCGTGGCGACGCGAGACCTCGTGCGCGCGGAACGACGGGCCGGGCCGATGCTGAGCGACTCGGAGTGGACGGCGCTGCAGGCCGCGCACGACCGGTATCTCGCGGCGTACGAGGACCTCCGCACCTCGACGATCGCGCCGTTCCTGGACGACGTGCGCGACGCGGGTGGCGAAGCGGCGTTCGCTGATCCCGTGCTGCTGCGGCGCCGGATCGCGCGACACGCCGGGATCGTCGATCAGATCGCGGCGCTCGACGAGTCGTTCCTCAGCGATGCTCTCGCCGCGCTCGGGCCTGGCCGCGAGTCGACGGTGCAGGCGCTCCGTGATCGCCGCCGGCTCGATCGGGCAAACGCCCTGTCGCAGGGGGACGGCGGCAAGTCGCTCCTCGATCTCCGCACGGCCATCGATCGGCTCGGCTTCGACGAACAGACCATGGCGGCGATCGCGCCCGATCTCTCGGCGTTCGCCGCGTCGGCCGCGCAGCTCGCCGATCGCATTGCGCACGAGCAGTCGCGTCTGCCCGTGCGCTATCTCGAGGTGGTCGAGTCGAAGGGACGACCCGAGGATCTCGTCGATCCGAAGCTCGACGGCGAATCGCGCAAGCAGGCGATGAACCGGCTGCAGCAGGAACGGTTCGCGGCCGCGCGCCGGGACCTCGAGTCCCTTCTCGGGCAGTACTCCGATCTCGTCGACGCGACGCTCGGGAGCATCGCGCCGCGGCTACCGCCCGACGAAGCCGAACGGCTGGAGCGACGCCTGCTGCGCCTGCGCGTCGACGACGACACCGGACGCCTCGCGGACGTGAGCGCGTTCGAGGCCCTCGTCGCGAGTCGCGCGACCGACGTGCCGTCCGACGTTCGCGACCGAATCGCCGGGATGCGCGAGGAGTTTCTGGCCCGCGACGCGGAGCTGCTCAAGTCCGCGCTCGCGATCTATCGCGAAGGCAAGGTGCCCGGCGTGCTCGAGCCCGGCGGTCCCGGGGCGGCGGAGGAACGCAAGGCTCGCCGCGCCGCGCTCGACAAGGAACGAGCGCAGCTCGCGAAGCAGTTCCACACGCAGGTCTTCGCGCTGATTCCGATCGAGGTGCGCGACAAGATCGGCGGCTTGGCGAATCGCAATCGCAACGAGTTCCCCGACGCGCTCGCGGAGATCGTCGGAGCGGGTCGAGTCCCGGCGCTCGTCGCGCGGCGACCGCGCGGCTTCGGCGACGGCGAGCCTCCGCAACCCGCCCAGCCGCCCGGACGCGAAGGCGACGGCGGCGGCATGCGCATGTTGCTGCCCGCCGCGCCGAGCGAGGCGGACCTCTTGCGGCTCGCCGAGCGCGCCGGGCTCTCGGGCGACGCGCGCGAGGTGTTGCGCGAGATCAACGACCAGTTCGCGTCCCGCTACGAGCAGTCGAGGGATACGACGCGCGAGCGGACGGAGAAGCTCACGCGCGACATGCTCGTCGCGCTCGAAGCGGGGGACTTCGATCGGGCGAACCGCGAGATCGGCCGGCTGCTCTCGTACATCGACGGCGTGCGCCGCGAACGCGCCACGATCGACGACGCGTTCGCTGCCGACGTCGAGGCGGCGATCCCCGGGCTGTCGCCGGCGGCGCTCGAGATGTGGCGTTGGGAGCGGGCCGACCTGAACTGGCGGCTCCAGTGGGACGACGTGCCGTCGGAGGAGCAGATCGCGTTCGCCGTCGAGTCCACGCTCGTGTTGATGGACGTGGTAGCCGCCGCGGACCTTCCGGTCGATGCGACACCGCTCGTCGCCGACACGCTGCGACCGATTCTTCCCGAGCTGCAGGTCGCGGGGGAGACGATGCGCCGCGACACGCTCGAGGTGGTGCGCGAGATCCTGCGCATCTACGTCGAGGCCCGCGCGCAGAAGGTCCGCGAGGACGAGGCGCTCAAGCGCAACGAGGCGGCGCTGCGCCGTGCGATGGCGCCGGTGAAGGCGTCGTCGCGCCGGGTCGCGGAACTCCACGCGGAAGCCCTCGACCGACTCGTGTCCGCGCTTCCCCCGCCCGAGGCGAGACGTCTGCGCGAGCGCTACATCGCCGCCGCATACCAGCGCGTGTTCGACGAGTCGCGCACGGCGGTGGCGGCGATTGCCGGGATGCGCAACGACCCGGATCTCGACGCGGATCAGCACGCCGCGGTGGAGCGCATCGCCGAGGCGCGCGAGCGGGCTCGCGAGGCGGCGATCGAGCGGCTGCGGGCGTGGGCCCGCGATCCGTCGATCAGCACAATCGCCCTGCGCGGCCGGGACGCGCTTGTAAGGCGACAACCGTCGGTGGCGGCGGCCGCGTTCGCCCGCGACGAAGCCGACGCCCGCGCGATTCGGGCGTGCATCGCGACGCTGCGTCCGGCGCAGCGCGACAGGCATCGCGACCTCGACGCGTGGTTCGACGACGCGCCCGTGAACGTGCGGCTCTACGACTGACGTCGAGGCCGATTTGCGACGGAACCGGACCGATCGGCGGTTCCCCACTTGCCCCGCGCGGCAGATTGGGTCATCGTGTCCGGATGCTCCGAACGATCACGCGCGGAATAGTCTTGGCGGCCTGCCTGCTCGCAGGGTCTTCTTCGATGGCTCTTCCACCGGCGGGCTTCGTCGCCGAGACGATCGGCGGCTCGTGGAACGAGCTTGCGGGCGTCGTGCCGCTGGACGACGGCCGCGTCCTCGCGTGGGAACGCGCCGGTCGGATCTGGATGATGACCGCCGAGGGCGAACGCATCGAGCCGCCCATGCTGGACATCCACGAGGAGGTCGGCGCGTGGCGCGACTTCGGCTTGTTAGGCGTCGTCCCGCATCCGAACTTCCTCCAGAACGGACACCTGTATCTCCTTTACGTCGTCGATCGTCACTACCTGCTGAACTTCGGCACGCCGCAGTACGACCCGAATGCGGACGAGTACTACGCAGCGACGATCGGGCGCGTGACGCGCTATACCGCCGATGCCTCGACTGGCTTTACGACTGTCGATCCGGCGACGCGGAAGATCCTCTTGGGCGAAGACAAGTTCACGGGCATCCCGATCGTGCATCAGTCGCACAGCGTCGGCACGCTGGCGTTCAGCGAGGACGGCACGCTCCTCATCTCGACCGGCGACAACGCGAGCTACGAGGTCGTGGACACCGGGGGGCAGGTCAACGACGGGTACGTCGATCAGGCGCTTGCCGACGGGATCCTGAAGCCGAAGGAGAACGTCGGGGCGTTCCGTGCGCAGCTCGTCGATTGCCACTGCGGCAAGATCCTGCGCATTGATCCATCGACCGGCGACGGCGTGCCGAGCAATCCGTTCTACGACCCCGCCGCGCCGCGGGCCCCGAAGAGCCGCGTGTGGTGCCTCGGGTTGCGCAACCCGTTCCGCATGACGATTGAACCAGGGAGCGGCAGCTACAACCCTGCGGACGGCAATCCGGGCACGCTCATCATCGGTGACGTCGGTTGGAACCTGCTCGAAGAGACCGACCGCGCGACCGGACCAGGACAGAACTTCGGTTGGCCGGTGTTCGAGGGGCTCGACTACCACACGGTGTACGGCAAGGCCGACGTTGCGAACCTCGACGCGCCGAATCCGCTCGGCGGCACCTGCAACGAGCCGTACTTCAAGTTCCGCACGTTGCTCCGGCAGGAAACACTCGATCCGAATCCCGTGTGGTTGAACCCGTGCGGGACGTTGCAGGCGGAGAGCGGGCAGACGTCCGGCATGTCGTCGTCGACCGCGTATCTAGGCTTCCTCGGCAGCAGCTACCTCAAGTTCGACAACCCGACCGGTAGTTGGGTGCAGTGGACGATCAACGTGCCGACGACCGGCCCTTGGACGCTGGGCTTTCGCTACTCCGATCGCGTGCAGCCGAAGTCGCTGCAACTGGCGATCGACGGCGCCACGCAGGCCGATCCGGTGACCTTTCAGCCCACGGGCGCGTTTACCGAGTGGCGGGTGCACGAGCGCACCGTGACGCTCAGCGCGGGCTCGCACACGATTCGGATCACGTCGAACGGGCAGAGCGGCCCGCTCGTCGACGCGCTCGCCGCGTATCCGCCGGGACAACCGCCGCTCGTGCCCTCGAACATCCCGACGTTCGTGCATCGGCGCGGGCTTGCCGATTGGCACCACTCGAACGGCCAGGCCCGCGTGCCCACCTACTTTGGGCAGGCGGCGGCGCTGTTGCAGATCGGCTTGCCCAACGTTCCTGTCGCCGGCAGCTCCTTCGGCGGCCAATGCTCGATCGGCGGGCCGCGCGTGCACTTCGATTCCTGGCCCAAGGAATGGCGCGACGTGGTCTTTTTCGGGGACTTCTCGTTGGCGTGGCTGCGGGCGTGGTCGATTTCCCCGACGGGCGCGGTGACCGCGGTGCAGACGTTCGATCCGTCGTTCGGCAACGTCGTGTGCATCATGGCGCACCCGACCGACGAGTCGCTCTGGGCGGTGCGCTGGCCGGGCGAACTGAACCGCATTTCGTATAAGCCTGGCGGCAATCAATTGCCGGTCGTGAACGTGACGTCGTCGCAGCCGTGGGGGCCCAGTCCGCTCGCGGTGAGTTTCGACGCAAGCGCGTCGTACGACCCCGACGGAGGAACGCTGCAGTTCGCGTGGGACTTCGGCGACGGTTCCACCGCCAGCGGCGCCGTCGTGCAGCACGTGTTCACCGCGACGAGTTCCGCGCCGCAGTCGTTCAACGTCGTCCTGACTGCGACGGACGACGCGAAGGGGATGAAGACCAAGACGATCGTCGTCAGCGCCAACAACACGCCGCCGTCGGTGACGATCACCTCGGTCTACGACGGACAGCTCTACCCGATGACGGAGAAGAGCTTCTATCCATTGGAGGCGATCATCACCGATGCCGAGCACGGACCGGACCAACTCACGTGTTCATGGCAGCAGGTGCTCCATCACGACACGCACGAGCACCCAGATCCACCGGTTGATTCATGCTCGTCGGAGGCCGTGATCAAGCCGCTGGGGTGCGGCAAAGACACGTTCTGGTACGAAGTGCGCCTGACTGTCACCGACGCTGCTGGGCTCGCGACGACCAAGACCGCTTCGCTCTATCCCGACTGCCTCGGTTGGCTGAATTGTCCTTCGGACTTGGATCACAATGGCGTTGTCGACGCGGCCGACCTGGCGATCGTGCTTGGCGCGTGGGGCCAGTTCGCATCGTCGCCCGATCTCGACGGGAACGGCATCGTCGATGCGGCCGACCTGGCGGTGCTGCTTGGCGCGTGGGGTCAATGTCCGTGACAGCTTGAGTTGAACGGACGGAATTCCCGATTCGCGGTTGACCGAGCGGCGAACGCAGGTCACGCTCGCGACATGCGCATGTCCCTTGCCCTCGTCGCCGCCGTTGCCAGCGGCGCAGTCGCTGCGTCCGTCTCCGCGGCTCAGTTCGTCGACACGTTCGAATCCTCCTCGAGCGCCGGCGGATGGACCTTCGGCCTGCCGCCGGTCTATCCGCATTCCGGTGGCAACCCGGGCGCCTACCTCAAGGTGACTGGTCTTGACACGTTCGCGCCGCAGCCGCGCACCACGGGCGCCTCGGTCTTCACCGGCGACTACCGCGCGAAGCGCGTGGCGACGCTTGGCGTTGATTTGCTCACGATCGCGGTCGACTTCAGCGCCGCCGACCGTCCATGCACGCTCATTCTCGTCAACAACAACGGGACGCCGTCCAATCCGAACGACGATTGGGGCGTGTATGTGATGGGCCCAAACATTCCCTTGCCCGGGCAAGGCTGGAAGAGCTTCACGTTTGATATTCCCTACGAGTCGCCGACGCTGCCTCCGAACTGGCACACGATTCAATTCGGCGCCAGCTCGCCGACGCCCGATTGGAATACGGTGATCAAGGACGTCGACCAGGTCGTCTACTTCTACGGCGATCCCGAGTTCTTCTTCATCTTTCAGATGTGGACGCTCGGCTGCGACAACGCCCGCATCACGACGCACCCAGAAGACCTCGACGGCGACGGCAGCGTCGGGGCGTCGGACCTCGGCATTTTGCTTGGCGCGTGGGGCACGTCCGGTCCGGGCGACCTCGACGGCGATGGCGTCGTCGGCGCGACGGACTTGGGCCTGCTGTTGGGCGCGTGGGGGTGATGGGTCGTCGACGCCGCCTACGCCACCATCGCATCGCCTTCGCCTGCGCAATGGTTCCCCTCCACCAATGTGCGAGCGCACGTTGAGGGCGGATCTCGATGCGCGCCGCCGAACTGCAATCCTTCCCACGTCGCGAGCGTCGGGGGGACGCTTCACTCTCGCGCGCAGTTCGTCACTTGGTTGGTTTGCGCTTCGGTGCCGCGGACTGCATCGCCTTCGTCGTCTCGAGTCGCTGCGGCGACAGCGCCTCCCGCACGCGGGACTTCGTCTCGGGCGTCACCGGAAAGCGCCAACTCAGGAATCGCTGCGACAAGTCCGCGCCGCTGGCGCTACTCGCGGCGACGACGAGATTCGCGATCGCCTCGCCGCTCGTCGTCGCGGGCGGGCACTCCGACGTGGCCCGCCACAGGCGCTGCACGAAGTCTGGCTTTCCGCTGGCGTGACGCACGCGCATCAGGAACGCGGCCCAGAGCGCTTCCGTCTCGTACGTGCCCGTCGCGCCATCGGCGAGCGTCGATGCATACGACGCGTTCGCATCGCGCTCGTAGCGGTCGAGGATCGCATCGAGCGGACGCGCGTCCGCCGGCGCGAACCAGCCGAGCGACTCGCATGCGTCGCTCGCGAGGAGCGCCGCGTACGCCGCCGTCACGTCGCGCGTCGGCGTGATGGGACCGATCTCGGATTGAAAGAAGCAGAAGTTCGTCGCAAGCGCCGCGGGGAGCGACGCGCCCAAAGGCGCGCGGCTCGGCGCCGCGACGCCGCGCAACGCCGATTCGAGCTCGTCGGTCGTGATGCTCGTGCGGGCGACGCCGACGAGGCCAACCGCGGGATGCCGCGGCGCGGGCGACGGCGCCGCAACGTCGCCTTCGGCCGCCGACACGAGCGCATCCGGCACGCGCTGCACGCGCTCGACGAGAAGCGGACGACCGCCGAGGAGCATCGACGTCTCCGGGTCCGGCGGCGGCGCGTTGCCGCAGATCTCCTGGCAACGCAGCCAGTACGCATCGACCGCGTCGAGCAGCCGCTGCACGAGCACCGGGTCGTAGTCGTCGCGCGCGCAGAGGAGCGACACCTGACGCCCGCGCCACTCGTGCAGCGCGATCTCGTCCCCCTCCGCCGTACGCCACGGCACGATCGTGCCTGGCTTCAACGTCTCGAGCCACAGTTCGACGAGCTCGCCGTGAAGCGTGAACGCGCCGGTGAACGCCTTCTGCGGATGGGACTGCGACGCCGCGATGGCGCACGAAACCGCGAGTGATGCTGCCAACATGCTGCGGGAATTGTGCGCGAAGTCGATCCGTCCGCGATACTGCTTCGGATGATCCTGGTGATTTCCGGTTGCGCCGCGCTGGTCGCGTTCGGCGTCTTCGCATGGGCGGCGATCGGCCGACGATCTCCGAGCCCATGCTGTCCGCGCTGCGGATACGCCCGCGAGGATCCGCGCGACGTCGTACGGCCGTGTTCGGAGTGCGCGTACATGGCGGCGTCGGTCGCGGACTGGACGCGCCGACGTCGACATCCGCGCGTGGCGATCGTCGCGCTCGTCATCTTCTCGGGCGCGCTCTGGCCGATTGCCGGGGCGCCGACGGTTCGGTTCGTCCGAACCAACGTGCTTCCGCAGTGGAAGACCGAGTTCGAAGGACGCGCCGGCGGATTCCGCGTGCGCATCGACGGGCCGACCAACGACTCGGTGTTCGGCCGGCGCGTGGTGGCGATCGCGCCCGACGGATCGGTCGCGCTCACGCTGTCCACGCCGTACCCGCGTCTTGGCGCGCATCCGGCACCGGTCTCGGCGGCGACCGCAGGCCGAGAGACGGTGCCCGCCGACAACAGCCCGGGGTTCGGTGTCGACGTCGACGACGACAAGTTTCCCGACCTCGTCATCGAATGCCCGACCGGCGGCAGCGGCGGCGCGCTCACGACGTACGTCTATCGCATGGAGCCCGACGGACTCGTGCCGACGACGGTGCTCGAGAACGCCTGGATCGAGCTGGCGAGCGCCGACGGCTCCTTCCGCGCGGTGGGCTTCGACGGGACCTTCGCGTACCGATGGACGTCGGGCGCCGGTTCGCCGCGACCGCGCGTGATCCTGAAGGCGGAGCAGGGGCATTGGATCTTCGATCGCGAAGCAATGCGGGCGCTCACGCCGAGCGATGCGGACCTCGCGCTCGTCCGCGAGCAGATCGCGTCATCGACGAACGCTCCGGGCACCGACGCGTGGCGGTCTCCGCTCCTGCGCGCGGTCACCGGACTCCTGTTCGCTGGCAAGACCGCGGCGGCCCGCGACCTCCTCGTCGAGCAATGGCGCGACGGCACGCCGGACCTTGCGACGTTCCAGAAGGAGTTCCGCGACGCGTTCGAACGAAGTCCCTACGCGAGCGAGCTCCGTGCGCTGGCGAAGGACTCGGGAGACATCGCATGGCCGTGATGCCGTTGGTGAGCACGATCGTGCTGGCCCAACTCGTCAGCGTTCCGCCCGCGGAACACCTGATTGTCGCGCCACGCGCGTTCATTCCGGCGCTCGCGCCGTATCTCGACTATCGCCGCAACGAATCGCCGCATCTCCACGGTTCGTCGTTCGCGTCGCTGGAGCAGGTGCTCGCTTCGCACACGGGTTGCGACGACGCGGAGAAGCTAAAGCGATTCCTCTACGAACGTTGGCGCGGCGCGGGCACGCGCTCGTGCCTCATCGTCGGCGATTGCGACGTGATGCCGATGCGCTCGATGACGCTCGATCGCGGCACCGAGCCCGCGTTCAACTGGGCCTTCTATCCGTGCGACCTCTACTACGCCGACGTCGCACGAGCGGACGGATCGTTCGACGACTGGAACGCGGCCCGCGACGGATTTCACGCGGGCTACTTCGGCGAGGTGCACGGCGAGTCGATCAAGACGGACCCCATCAACTTCGACCAGATCGACTATCGCCCCGAGGTGGCGATCGGCCGCTGGCCCGTCTCGCGGCCCGAGGAGATCGCGCCGATCTTCGAGAAGACGATGGCGTTCGAGCGAGAAGGTTCCGCTCGCGCGCGCGTCGAGTTCTTCGCGGTCGGCGGTTGGGTCGACGTGCGTGGCCGCGTGCGCGGATTCGCCGAACGGTTGCGCCCGAGGTGCGACGTCGAAGTGTTCGTACACGACGAAGACGGTTCGCCGCCGCCGAGCGAGGAGCGCATGAGGGCGGCGCTCGCGTCCCATCCGCGCTGGGTGTTCCACACGGGTCACGGTTCGCCCGGCGCGTACGAAGGTTGCTTGTCGCTGCACACGCTCGAGGGCGTCGCGCAGCGCGACGCGACGCACGAGGCGCTCCCGATCTGCGTGTCGGCGGGATGCTCGACGTCGGAAGTGATGACGCAGGCGCCGTATCAGCCGTACGTCGACGTGAATGGCGTCGAGCACAAGGGCACGAACGCGGGCGAGGTGTTCACGAGTCCGCCGCCGCCGCCCGCGGCGTATCAACGTGGCGCGAGCAACACGACGTCGCTCGCGGAGCAGTTGGTGCGCATGCCGACGAAGGGCGCCGTCGCGACGATCGGCTGCGTCACCGGTTCACAGCCGTGTGCGGTGTCGCTCGTCGACGGATTGACCGAGGCGATTGCGAGCGGCACCCCGACGCTCGGCGCGTGTTGGAATCACGCGGTCAGCCGCTACTACGAGATCGAGCGTCTGGCCGAGCTGAAGCCGACCGCCGATTGGTACCCGCCGAGCATCTTCTTCCAAGGAATGAAGTTCATCGTGTTAGGCGACCCGGGGTTGCGGGTGGCGCCGCGCTGAGTTGCGCTTCTGATTCAACACGGAGGGGTGGAGGCACGGAGGGCACACGAAGGAATACAGCCGGGCTGCGCTGAGTGCGTCGCGGAACGCTCGGTCTGTTCTCACTGCGACGCGGAGGTACGGAGGAAGACAAGGAAAGGCCCGCGCGCGACGCCGCGCGGTGCTGAGGGCACGATGCCTCAGCCAGCCGTCGCGGTCATGCGATACGTCGGTGTCGGGCGGCCGGGGCGGAACGCGCTCATCGCGCCGACGTCGGTGCGTGCGTCGGGCAACTCGGCGAGCGCCCGGGCGACCGCGGCGCGCAGGAGTTCCGGGGCGGCCTCGGCGCGCAGGTTCACGAGGAGGTTGCCGCCGTTGATATGCGCGCCGAGCGAGCGCGTCGGGACGGGCTCTTCGTTGGTGCTCGTCAGGCTGACGGCGCCGAGCGTCGCGACCCCGTCGGGGCGCATCGTCAGCTTGAGGTGCGCGATCTCGATGTGCCGCGCCGCGAGCGTCCGGCGAACGTGCTCGGCGATCCACGCGATGGCGGCGTCGCCGTCAAACGGCGCTGGAGCGTCGATCCGCGCCGTCGCGTTGAGCCAACCGAGGCGGGCCTCACCTTCGGCGTAGAGGTCGTAGTCCACGTCCATCGTCGCTCGGTTGCGCGACGTCTCGCCGCGCATCGCCGCGAACCAGGCGTCGAGTCCGTCGCCGGTGCGGCACGAGACGGCGAACACGCGCGCGGCGGGAAATCGGCGCTGCGTCTCGGCGATGAGCCGCTCGCGCAGCCGCGCGTCGATGCGATCGACCTTGTTGATGACGATGAAGTCCGCCTCTTCGAGCTGCTTTCGGAAGACGTACAGCACCTTGCCCGAGAACGGCGCTTCCTTCACGAGTCCGAACTCCTGCGCGCAGCGTTCGGGGTCGACCATCACCGAGAGTGGCGCAAGGTCGTAGCTCGCACTGTGCAGTCGATGCAGCGGCAGACCGACCGTCGCGCGAATGTCGGTGCACGAGCCGACCGGCTCCGCGAGTACGACCTCCGGCGCCGCGGCGGCGCACAGGCGCTCGCTGGCGCTGACGAGCGCGTCAAACTTGCAGCAGAAGCAACCGCCGGTGATCTCGTCGACGGGGAAGCCGGCGGCGCGGACCCGCTCGGTGTCGACGAGGTCGGTGCTTTGATCGTTCGTGATCACGCCGACCCGCTCGCCGCGCGCCGCGAGATGCTCCGCGAACTTGATCATCGCGGTCGTCTTTCCGGCGCCGAGGAAGCCTCCGATGAATACGTAGCGAGGTTTGGACATGGGTGGTTCCGTTGCGGACGTTCATTGTGCCCGCATGGCGCCCCTCCTGTCGCGCAGCGGACAGGGGGCGTGGCGCTACAGCGCCGCGAGCCGTCGCAATCTTGCGTGTTCCTTCCGACCCTTCGTGGCGTCGCGTTGGAGTCGAGTCATACGGATCGTCTTTGCTCCACGCGCTCCACGATCTCACAAGACGGCGAAATGGCCAGAGCGAGTGTGCGCCCGGAGGGTGCTACGGAGCGCCCGAATTGGCATCGGAGACGCCATTCCGCGCCGCCTCACCGCACGAAGCGCCGCGCGAGGTTCGCCCTCCGCACTTCCGCGTCGAGCACGCGGTCGGCGGGAATGCTGCCGTCCAGTATCGCGCGGGCCAAGGTTTCGATGATCGACTGTTGCAGCGCGAGCGTGTGACAAACGAGCAGCAGGTCGCACCCCGCGAGCACCGCGTCGACGGCGGAGCCCGGCAGCGGAAAGTGCTCGGCGATGGCCTTCATCTCCAGGTCGTCGGACACGACGACGCCGCCGTATTTCAGCTCGTCGCGGAGCAACGAAAGCACCCGCTTGCTCATCGTCGCGGGGCGCTGGCTGTCGAGCGCCGTGAACAGGATGTGCGACGTCATCACGCAGGCGACGCGGGCGTGGATCGCAGCTTGGAACGGCACGAGCTCCGTCGCCTTCAACCGCGCGACGTCGTGCGACAGGCGCGGCAGGTCGAGATGGCTGTCGCGATCGGTGTCTCCGTGGCCCGGAAAGTGCTTGCCGCACGCGGCGACGCCGCCCTCCTGCAGCCCCTCGACGAACGCGGCGCCGAGTCGGGCGACGAGTTGCGGATCGCTCGAGAAGCTGCGCTCGCCGATCACGGGATTGGCCGGATTGCTGTCGACGTCGAGGACCGGCGCGAAGTCGATGTCGATGCCGAGCGGGCGAAGTTCGGCGGCGAAGAGCTGCCCCAGTGCCCGGGCGCGATCCTCCGCGCCTTCGGGATTCCGCCCGAGGTCGCGCATCGGCTGCGTCTCGGTGAACCCGCTGCCGCGGAAGCGCTGCACGCGCCCGCCCTCGTGGTCGACGGCGATCGCGATCGGCCGATCGGCGACGTCCTTGATGGCGGCGCAGAGCTCCGCGACTTGCCGCCGATCGACGAAGTTGCGGGCGAACAGGATCGCTCCGAACGCGCCGCGCCCGAGCAACTCGCCCGTCGCCTCCGGCAACGTCGGCCCGTCGAACCCGACCATCAGGAATCCAGCAGCGCTGCGCTCCGCTTCCGACATCCGCATGCGCGGAGTTGTAGCACGGATTGCTATTTCTCTGCGCTCTGCTGTCTGCCGTCGCGGTCGGCTGCAACCGCGCAGCGGTTCAGCCGCCGCCGCCGAGCCGCTGATTGAGCCGCTCGTATTGCTCGCGCAGCGCCGCGTTGTCGAACCCCCGCAGCGCGGGCAGCTCCATGCTCATCACCGCCTGAAGGTCGACCTCGCCTTGGCGAATCAGCTCCGCGACGCCGACGGACAGGTTCATCGTGCGGTACGTGTTCTCGGCGACCTTGAGGCGACCTTCGACGCCGCGATTCAGTTCCTTCACGCGATTGGCCTGCGCCTGCAGATACGCTCGGTAGTTCGCCACGGCCTCGATCGCGAGGTCGCAGGCCGCGACGTTCTTGTCGAGCACCGCCTTCCCCTGCGCGTCGGCGCCCTTGCGCAGCGCCTCGGCCTGGCGCTTGGTCTCGTTCGCCTCGGTCCCGTACGAGTCGACCGCCGGCAGCGCGACCTTCTCGATCCGCTGGACGAACGCATCCTGCACGCGATCCATGATGCGCACGAGCAGGACGTACATGCCGTAGTAGCGACGTGCGGTCTCGGGCGACTCCTTCATGCGTTCGGTGATGCGCCGCAACTGCTCGGTGACGAGGCGCACGTTGTCGAACGCCTGCGCCATGTCCACGAAGCTGTCGCCGGCGACGGTCGCGAGCAGCGCGCTCGCGCCGTCGTCGCCCAGCTCGAGTCCGATGCGCCTCAGTTGCGACGCGAACGACGCCCGTAGCGTGCCGATCTCGCCGTCGATCTCGTTCTGCCTCGTCCGCGCCTTCCGGATCGACTCGTCCCACTCTTCCTTGCTCTTGCCGAAGACCTCGTACCACTCGCGTTCCGACTTCGGCTTCGCTGCGGCTTGCTTCTCGAAGCCTTCGCGAATCGTGGTCTCGAGCGCGGTCCGCTCTGCCTCCAGGCTGCGAATCCGCTTGCGCACGTCCGTCGCGCTGCCTTCCTCGAGGAGCGCCGCGCACTCGTCGAGCAGGGCGTTGATGCGTTCGTTGTTCGACTTCTTGGTCTCGTCGAACGGGTTCCACGAGCTGTCGGGCAAATCCTTGCCGCGGTCGAATCGCTCCAAGGCGTCCGACAGCGCGGACGTGAGTTCGGAGAAGAACCGCCGGAGCGACTCGTCCGCCGCCGATGCCGGCGCCGAATTCTCCGGCGGTGGAGCGGGCTTCTCCTGTTGCGGAGGATCCGCGAACGCGAATGCCGAGGCGGCGAGCGTGCAACCGACGATCCGGGCGAACAAAGACGGTGTCCTCACGACGAAAGCGACTCTCACGGTGCGAAGTGGTGGATCACGAGCAGGCAATCGTTCGCCCTACATGATCGGCGATCGCGGTTCGAAGAGCGCGATGTGCGCGCCGGTCGGATCGGTGACCCCGGCGTAGCGGCCGGCGCACGGTCCCTCGCCGGGCAGCTCCATCGGCTCGCACAACTTGTGTCCGCCGTGGCGAACGACCGCGGCGAGCGCGGCGTCGATGTCGTCGACGCACAGGTAGGGGCACCAGTGGGCGACCGACGCGGACTCGTCGGCGCACGCCTCGAACACGCTCGCCACCGGTCTCGCACCGGCCTTCATCTCGATATAGCTCGATGCGCCGAGCGTGCAGAATTGCGGCGTCCAGCCGAAGAGCTTCGCGTAGAACTCGCTTGCAATCGCGACGTCGCGGGTCACGAGTTCGCACCACACGAACGCGCCCGGCCCGATCGGATTGGTGCCGTCGGTCGCGCCGGCATGGGCTCGGAACACCGAGAAGACGCCGCCGGTCGGATCGCAGAGGATCGCGAAGCGACCGATCGAGATGTCCGCCGGACCGAAGCGCACGCGTCCGCCGAGCGCTTCCGCCGTGCGACAGACGTGGTCGACGTCGTCGACGGCGACATAAGGCATCCAATGGGACGGTGCCGCGGGCGGGAAACGATCGCCCATCGGGTTGAGCCCGGCGACCGTGTGCCCGGAGACCTCGAACAGGAAGTACGCGTCTCCTTCCGCGTCGGCGCCCGATGGCATGCCTCGCGTCGATGCTCCCATGACCGCGCCGTAGAAGCCTCGACCGCGCTCGACGTCGCGAGTCGTGAGTTCGAACCAGCAGAACATCCCATGGGACACGGGGACAGTCCTCATCGCCATCACGCACCTCCTTGGAGGTCTCGCGACGCCGACCGGCAAGGTGAGAGCGGTCGGCGCGACGATTGGAGTCACCGGACGGCGGATCCAGGTCGTCGAAACGCCTCGCCGAACATGACGACCGCCGCCGGCAGCGCGATGCTATCGCTGATTGGGCGTCGCACCGCGCGGATTCCCGCGGAAAGTTCGGGAACAGCCGTCGTGCACGCGAGCCTTCCGCGCGGCCGCGACGGTGGAGACCGCTCGGCTTGGGGAGTACGCTGCGCGCATGTCCACCGTCGCAAGTCTCCTCGCCGTGACGGGCGCGCTCGTCGTTGCCGCTCCCGGTGCCCGTTTCGACGCCCAAAGTCAGGCCCCCGCGCGTCCGCCCGCGCAGGCGCAGACGCCGCCGACAGCCGCGGCGCCCGCTGCGATTCGCCTCTTCGACGGCACCTCACTCGCCGGCTGGAAGCAGTTCCTTCCGGAAGGCGATCCGTCGAAGGTGTGGAGCGTGAAGGACGGGGCCATCCACTGCGAAGGCAATCCCGTCGGCTACCTCGTCACCGAGAAGGAATTCACGAACTTCGAACTCACGCTCGAGTGGCGCTTCGATCCAGCGAAGGGAGAGGGCAACTCGGGCGTCCTGTTGCGCGTCCAACAGCCGGACAAGGTGTGGCCGAAGTCGGTGGAGGCGCAGCTTCATTCGAAGAACGCCGGCGACATTTGGAACATCGACGAAGTGAAGATGAAGGTCGACCCGGCGCGGACCGAAGGCCGTCGCACGAAGAAGATGCACGAGACCAACGAGAAGCCGTTAGGCGAGTGGAATCGCTATCGCATCGTGCTTGACGGCGGCAAGCTCGAGCTCTACGTGAACGACCTGCTGCAGAACTCCGCGAGCGACGTCGAGGTCATGCCCGGTCGCATCGCGCTCCAGTCGGAAGGCGCGCACATCGAGTTCCGCAACATCGAGTTGAAGCCGCTCGGAAAGTGATCGCAGCCGCACAGCGCTTCGACGATCGCGGCTGACCCGCGTCGCCGCTCGCGCGGGCCATCTCTCACCCTTGCCACCATGTTCGAACGGACACGCCTCATCGCGCTCGTGGTCGCGTCGCTCCTCGCCGCGCCGTCATTCGCCCAGCACAGCACCACGCAGCCGCCGGACCGCAAGCCTCCGCCGATCGCCCGCGCCGACCGACCGGCGGCGAACGGACTCGAAGTCATCCGCGAGATGAAGGACACGCCGGGCAACATCGCGGTGACGCCGCAGGGTCGCGTGTTCGTCAGCATGCATCCGTTCGGCGAACCGACGGTGCGTGTCGTCGAAGTCCTCGCCGAGGGCGGCACGCGCCCGTATCCGAGTCCGCTGTGGGCCGGCGCGGTCACGACGAGCGGAATCGGAATCCAGTCGATCATCGGCATCAAGAGCGACAAGGACGGCGTGCTGTGGATGCTCGACGCGGGCGCTCCGAACGCGCCCAATCCGCTGTCGCCGAAACTCATCGCGTGGGACACCAAGACCGATCGCCTCGTGCGCGTCATTCACTTGCCGCCGCCGACGAGCGGACCGACGAGCTTTTTCCAGGATCTCGCGATCGACCCGACGCACGATGCGATCTACATCGCCGACTGCGGCATCGGCGCCGGTTTCGAGCATGCGAAACCGTCGATCGTGGTCGTGTATCAGAAGACCGGCGTGAGCCGTCGCGTGCTGCTCGATGCGCCGTTTCTTCGCGGCGAACCCGACGCGTCGATGGTGATCGACGGCGTCGAGGTGCGCGTCGCCGGCGCCGACGGCAAGCCGCTCGCCCCGCGCGTCGGCGTCAATCCGATCACGATCGACGACGCGAACGAGTGGGTCTACTTCGGCTCGATGCACGGGACCACCGTGTGGCGCGTGCGGGCGGCCGATCTCGCGAATCCCGGACTCGGCGACACGGAACTGCAGGAGCGCATCGAGAAGTTCGGGACCAAGAGCGTCTCCGACGGCATGTCCATCGATTCGGCGGGCAACCTCTACGTGACCGACGTGACGAAGCACGCGATCGGCGTCGTCAAGCCCGACGGGACGTACTCCACGTTCATCGAGGATCCATTGCTCGATTGGCCGGACGGCATGAGCGCCGGCCCCGACGGACACTTCTACGTCGTCGTGAATCAGCTCAATCGGCATTCGGTGCTGAACGTCGGCGACGCCGGACCCGTCGACGCCACCAAACCGCCGTACCGCATCCTGCGGTTCAAGCCGCTTGCGCCGGCGACCGTCGGGCGCTGAGCGAAGACGCTTGCCTCGAGCCACCGCGCGCGGTGCAATGGCCGCGGGGTCGCATTCCGGCGCGCTGGCCGGAGAAGGGCAATCGCTCTGCAGTTCTTCGTTGGGAGCGGCTGATGCGCGGAATCTCGGAGATGGTGGCGACGGCGGCGATCGCGTGCGCCGTGTCGGGCGCGGGCGGGCAGACGACGCCGGTGCGGGCCTTCGCGGAGGACGCCGATCGCGCGCAGGTGCAGCTCGCGCACGACGGCCGTGTCGTCGGTTTCGTCGCGCCGCGCGACGGACATCCAGCGCTCTTGGTGCAATCGCTCGGTGGCGACGCCCTCGTCGGCACGCCGTCACTCGTGGGCGGCGCTAAATCTGGTCCGGTGATGCAGTGGCGGTTCGTGCCCGACGAGCGCGGCGCGGCGCGAGCCGTGGCCTGCGTGTTCGATGCGCGCGAATCGGGACGCGCGGAACTGCATGCGACCTCGCTCGTCGATGCGAGCGATCAACTGCTCGCCTCCGGGCCGCGCATCGAGATCGTTCGCACCGATCGCGGTCATCCATTCGAGGTGCTCGCGCGGGTGACGCGGGCTGACGGCTCCGGGAGCGACGTGTGGCGCCTCGACGTGCGCGACGGTTCCGGCGACATTGTCTTCCGCGACGACGAGCGCGCTCGCGACGTGCTCGTCGATTCGGCATGGCTTCCGCGGCTGATCGCGGTGCCCGATCGGGACGGCGGCCTCGAGGTGCGGTTGCGTGCCGACGCGAGCGACGCGTGGCGTCCGTCCGCGAAGTGGCCGAGCGCCGACGCCGAAGTGTCGCGACTGGTCCGACTTTCGAACGACGGGGAGATCGCGTACCTCGTCGATTCGACGCGCGAAAGCGCCCTCGACACGGGCGTTCTCTACGCCGTGAACATGCGCCCTGCCGGAGGCGATCAGCGCTGGCGGGCGCTCGCCGCGAGCGGGCGCTGCGAGCCCGGCGACGTGGTCTTCGACGAGGCGACGGGCCACGCGATCGGCGCTCGCTTCACCCACGAGCGTCCGTGGATCAAGGCGCTGGACGCGGCGTTCGAGGAGGACGTCATCGCCATGCGCAAGCTTGCGAACGGCGAGATGCGTCTGCACGGCGGATCCGACGACGGCAGCGTGCTCCTTGCGTCGTTCGCGCCGGAGGGTGCGAGCGAGGAGTATTGGCTCGTGCACCGCGGCCGCGCCGGCGAGGCGGTGCGCGGGACGAGGCTCTTCGCGGCCCGCGATCGAGCCGCGCCGTCGGAGTCGAACGAACGCGCTGTCGCGACGATCGCGCTGCGCGACGGCGAGCGCATGGTGGTCTACTTCACCGCGCCGCGGGGATACGACACCGCCGCGCCGCGTCCGGTGCCGACGATCGTCCTGCTGCACGATCGCGGCGACGGCAGCGCGGACGATCGTCCCGCATGGGGGTTCGATCCGCTGATCGACTCGCTCTCGGCATCGGGCTACGGAACGCTGAGCGCCTGCGCCCGAGGCACGCCCGGCTTCGGCAAGCGGTGGCGCTCGGCGGCGAGCCTGCGCGCCGAGGACGTGCTCGACGCGATCGAGTGGGGCGCCGCGCAGCGGTACGTCGATCCCGCGAACATCGCCATCGTGGCGATCGGCGCCGGCGCGAGCACGGGCGCGGAACTGCTCCGGAGCGAGCGATGGCCGATGCGCTGCGCCGTGCTCGTGGACGCGCCGTCGGACCTGGCCGCGCGTGCGGCCGATGCGGGCTCGACGCCGATCCTGTGGTCGCGGGCCGCGGACGCCGCGTCGAAGGGGCGAGAAGAGCGCGACGTCGCGACGAGGGTCGAGCGAGTCGAGACTCCGTTTCGCGCGGCGCGGCTGCTCGCGAGTGAACGAGCGGCGCTCTGGGGCGCGATTGAGGCGTTTCTCAGCCGGCATTTCGCGGCCGAAGCGCTCGGCGTCCGCGCCCAGGATCGCTGAACGGGTTGCCCGTGCCGCACAGGCCGCACAGATCGCCCGCGCTGCTCGGGTCGCCGACGGATCGACGTGGTCCTGAGTTGGCACCCGAGCGGCAAAACGTACTCTCGGGTCCGTGCAACGCCCGCTCCGCATCGGCATGATCTTCACCGGCGATCCTCGCGACCCCGCGGCGACGTCGGGCCTCCCCTACGCGGCGGCGCGGGCCCTCGAACGGCGCGGCTGCGCGATCTTCCCGATCGAGACCGCACCTCGCGCCGTCGCGGAGCCCGTGCAGTCGCGGGCTCGCGCGATCCTGAGGCGCGTGGTGCCGCGCGCGCTCCTGCAATGGCCGGCGCGGCGTCGACTCGCCAAGCCGGGCTGCGTCTTCGGCCCGGCGCTCGATGCCGCCGAGCGCGTCAGCGCGGCGCTCCTCGCCGAGCGGCGCGAGCGACCCATCGACGCGCTCTTCGGCATGTGCACGAGCGCACCACTGGCGTTCCTCGACACCGACGTTCCCATCGTCTACGCGAGCGACGCCACGGCCCGCGTCCTCTTCGGCACGCATCCGCGCTACGCGCGACGACACCACGTCTACCGCGGCGAATGCGACGAATGCGAGCGCAGGGCGCTCCGTCGGGCGTCGTACGTCGCGCTTGCGTCGAAGGCGGCGGCGCTCAGCGCCGTGAGCGACTACGGGATAGATCCGGCGCGCGTCGACCTCGTGCCGGTCGGCTGCCGCATCGTCCCCGGCGCGGACGAGTCGACCGCGATCGAGCCGCCGTCGCGCGACTGCCTCAGGATTCTGATGGTCGCGAGCGACGCCGAGTCCGATCAGATCCGCTTCGCGCTGCGCGTGCTCGACGAGACGCGGGCACGCGGGATCGACGCGGAACTCGTGCACATCGGTCCGTCGCACCGCTCGCTGCAGCGCCCGCACGTGCGATCGCTCGGCGCGCTGCGCATCGGCGTGGGTCGTGAAGAGGACCGCCATCGCGACGCCATCCGCTCCGCGCACGTGACGATGACGCACGCGCGGTGCGAGGCGTTCGGCATGGCGGCCGCCGAAGGCGCGCTCTTCGGAAAGCCAGCGATCGTCTCGGACGTCGGCGGGCTCTCGACGCTCGTGCGCCACGACGACACCGGCGTCGTGCTTCCGTCCGGCGCCGACGAGTCGTCGTGGGCCGACGCGGTCGAGCGGCTCGTGCACCAGCCCGAGCGCTACCGGCGCTACGCAGTCGCAGCACGGGCCCGCGCGTGGAACGACTTCACGTGGGATCGTTGGGCGGAGCGAGTGCACTCGCTCATCGAACGCGCCGTGTCCGAGCGCGGACACCAAGCTGCAGGACTTCGCGCGAGCGCTTAGCATCGGCGGCCGATGCACTGGCCGAACGTTAGCCCCCCGGTCCTCTTCTTCGTGCTTGGAATGGTTGCGGCTCTGGTGCGCTCGAACCTGCGGGTTCCTCGGGCGGTCACCAAGCTGCTGTCGCTCTACCTGCTCTGGGCGATCGGATTCACCGGCGGCGTGAAGATCGCGCACGGCGGGTTGGAGCGCGACGCGCTCGTGGCCATCGCGCTCGGCGCGACGTTCTCCGTGGTTACGCCGATCGTCGTCTTCACGCTCATGCGGCGTCGCCTCGGCGTGAACGACGCGGCGGCGGTCGCCGCGGCGTACGGCTCGGTGAGCGCGGTCACGTTCCTCACCGCGAGTAGCGCGCTCGACGCCGCAGGCGTCGCGTACGGCGGACACATGGTCGCGGTCATGGCGCTGATGGAGTCGCCCGCGATCGTGGTGTCGATGCTGCTCCTGCGCCGGGCGGAGCGCGACTCGACCGCCCGCCCGATGGGCTGGGGGCATCTGTTGCACGAGTCGTTCCTGAACGGTCCGGTCGTCCTGCTCCTGGGCAGTCTGCTCATCGGACTCTTCACCGGCGACCGAGGATTCGAGGCGTTTCGCCCGCTCTGCAAGGACCTCTTCAACGGCGTCCTCGTCTTCTTCCTGCTCGATCTCGGGCTGCTCGCTGCCCGCCGACTCCGCTCGTTCCTCGCGCGCGGTCCGGCGCTGGTGGCGCTCGGGCTCCTGCTGCCGCCGATCAACGCGTCGATCGCGATCGCCCTGGCCCGCTGGACCGGTCTCGGGATCGGCGACGCCGTGCTCCTCGCGACGCTCGCGGCGAGCGCGAGCTACATCGCCGTGCCTGCGGCGTGCCGCACCGCGATTCCGAAGGCGGAGCCGGCGGTCTACGTCGGACTCGCGCTCGCGGTGACGTTCCCGTTCAACGTCGTCGTCGGGATCCCGCTGTACCTGGCCGCGGTGCGCTGGTTGTGGGGCGCGTGACCGCGGTCGCGCTTTCGTCGCGCTTCGGCGCCCACTCGTCAGCGAGCATCGCCCAGCGCTCGTGGTCGCACCACGCGCCGGCGATCTGCAGGTAGCGCGGCGAGTAGCCTTCGCGGCGCATGCCGAGCGCAGCGGCGAGCTTCAGCGATCGAGCGTTCTCCGGACGGATGTTCGCTTCGACGCGATGCAGCGCGAGATCGAAGAACGCGTGGTCGAGGAGCAACGCGAGCGCTTCGCGCATGTAGCCGCGTCCTTCGTACGGATCGCCGATCCACCATCCGGCGAAGCAGCCCTGCAGCGCGCCGCGCACGATCTCGTTCAGGTTGGCGCCGCCCGCGATGGCGCCATCCGAGCGCAGGCACACGAGCAGCTTGCTGCAGTGCTCCGAACGGCGCTGCGCGAGGAGCCGCTCGAAGAGTTGCGACGGCGCTCGCGAAACGCCCGGCGGCGGCAGCGGCTCCCACGGTCGGAGCCGCGCGAGCGACCGCCGGCGAAGCGCGGCGAACTCGTCTTCGTCCGAGGGCGTCGGCGGACGCAGGAACACGCGCTCGCCCAGGCGCACGGCCCACGCGAGCCCACGCGGGCCGCGTTCGCGCGGACTCGTCATGCGGCGGCCGCCTCCGCCGATTCGTCCGCGCCGACCCCGCGGCGTTTCGGCGCGCCGGCCGGGACGAAGGCGAACGCCGCAGCGAACGCGCACGCGACGGCGGCGCACGCGGTCCAGTGGCCGGCCGCGGTGCCGAGCATGAGCGCGTGCCGAGCCGCGTCGTGGAGTTCCGGCCGATCGGCGAGCGCGGCGAGGGCTTCCGTCTCGCCCGATGCGGCCCGCTCGACAAGCGACGCGTCGAGCGCGCTCGGGGGCAGCTTCGACTGGATTGCCGAATGCTGCACCGCGGCGACCGAGGCGCCGACCGCGGCGATGCCCAGGCTCGCCGCGACTTGGCGCAGCGTGCCGAGCAGTCCCGACGCCTGACCGCGGCGCTCGGGGCCGACCCGCGAGAGCGCGTCGGTGTTCGTCGGACTCATCGTGAAGCCGATGCCGAGGCCGAGCAGGAACATGCCCGAGGCGACGAGTGCGTAGCTGCCGCGCGGCGCGACGAGCGCCTCGATCGCGAGTCCAACCGTCGCGAGCGCCGTGCCGATCAGCACCGGACGCCGCGCGCCGACCTTGTCGTACATGCGTCCGGCGACGTGTACCACGATCAGCACCGGCACGAGCATCGGCATGAGGGCGGCGCCCGCCTGTGCCGGCTTGAAATCGAGACCGCCCTGGAAGTATTCGCTCATGTAGATGACTTGGCCGGTCATCGCGAACTGCATGCAGAAGAGGACCAAGCCGTTGCCGAGAAAGCCCCGATCGGCGAAGAGCCGCACCGCGAGGAGCGGCCGCTCGCGGCGCCACTCCGTCGTCACGAAGACGATGATGAGCGCGAACCCGATCACCATCGGCCAGAACACCGCGGGTGTGCGCCAGCCCCACGTGCCGGTCTGCTGCAGCGCGAATACGAACGCGGGCAGTCCGCCCAGGTAGATCAGCGCCGCGAGTGGATCGAACCCGTGCACCGCTCGCGGTCCTTCTTGCGGTTTCGCGCGGGCGGTGAGGTAGATCGCGACCGCCGCGACGGGCAGGTTGATGTAGAAGCACGCACGCCAGGAGACGTACTCGGTGAGCAGTCCTCCGATGACCGGCCCCATCGCCATGAAGAGGAGCGGAATGCCCACGTAGACGGCCATCGCCTTGCCACGCTCGCCCGGCGCGAAGCTCGAGATCACGATCGTCGAACTCGAGGGCTGCATCAGCGCCGCCGCGACGCCCTGGGCGACGCGCGCCGCGATAAGGATCATGCCCGACTGGGCCGCGCCGCACACGGCGCTCGCGATCGCGAAGAGGACGACGCCCGCGACGAAGCAGCGCACGCGGCCGATCGAGTCGGCCAGCCGGCCACCGAGCGCGACGAGCGACGCGATCGCGAGCGTGTACGCGTTCATCACCCACGCGGCGGTCTGCGGTCCCGAGGCGTCGAGCTTGAGATCGGCCCGCATCGAGGGCAGAGCGACGCCCACCACCGTGACGTCGAGGAAGATCATCGCCAACGACCCGGTCATCGCCAGCAGGACGAGCCAGCGCCGTGGATCGCGGGTGATGTCGCCGTTCTCCGATGGAGGCATGGGACCGGATGCTATCGCTACAGTGTCAGCCATGCGAAGCAGCCTGATTGCGGCGACGCTCGTGTGCCTGGCGCTTCTCGGAGCGTGCGCTTCGAACGGCCAGAAGGGCAACGCGGGCGCGAACGCGCCGCTCGTTACGCCGATCACCATCGTCGGCACGTGGAAGATCGTGAGCGTCGAGGGCCCCGAAGGCACGACACTCCCGCCGAGCGACGTGCCGCAGCCGACGATTCAGTTCGATCCGCCGGTCGGCGCCGCCGGTGGCAGGGTGGAGCTCTTCACCGGCATCAATCGCGGACTCGGACGCTACACGTTCAGCCCCGGTGAACGCGACGTTGCCGCGATCTCGCTGGGCAGCTTCTCGATGACGCGCAAGGCGGGGCCGCCCGAAGCGATGCACTTCGAGACGCTGCTGACGCAGGCGCTCGACCGCCTTCGCACCGCGAGCAAATCGAATGGGGAGACGTCGCTCGACTGCGGCGACTTCCGCGTTCGCCTTGCGCCGCACGCATGAGCACGATGCACGTGGAGACGACAGCGAGCGTGTGGACGATCAGCCGGCGCTGGTCGCTCGTGGCCTTGGTCGCGGCGATGGCGCTGGTGTGGTGCAGCCCGTTCGACCATCCGCTCTATCCGCCCGATGAGGGACGCTACGGCACGGTGGCGGCGACGATGGCGGAGACGGGCAACTGGATCGTTCCGATGCTGAACGATCGCCCGCACCTCACGAAGCCGCCGCTGACCTACTGGTTGCAGGGCTTGGGCATACTCGTCTTCGGTCGAAGCGAGGAGGCGGTGCGGCTTCCCTCGCTCGTGTGCACGTCGGCGGTGATCCTGACGATCTTCCTCGCGATGAACGCGATCCGCGGTCGCGTGGCCGCGACGTGCGCCGTCCTCCTCTACGCGATCATGCCCGAGGCGATGATCGTCGGGCGCCTCGGTTCGACCGACGCGATCCTCAACCTGTGGTGGACGTTGTCGCTCGTGTGCGGCTACTTCGCGGTCACCAACGGCCGAGCGCGCTGGGCGCTCGGATTCTGGATCGCGATCGGGCTCGCGGCATTCACGAAGGGGCCGGCCGCCGTGGGGCCGGTGGCGATCATCGTCGCGTGGCGGTTCCTCGCGGGCGACCTGCGCTCGCTGCTCTCGCTGCGCCCTTGGTGGGGCATCCCACTGTCGCTCGCGCCGAGCGCGGCGTGGGCCCTCGCCGTAGTGATGCACGAGCCCGCACTCTGGCAGACGTGGTGGCGCGAGTCCATGGGACGCGTGACCGGCGAACTCGGGAAGCGCGACGTGTGGTGGTATTACATCCCGATCTTCCTGCTCGGCATGTTCCCGGCGAGCGCGATGATGACGTTGCCGTGGTTCAACATGACCTGGCGCGAGGCGTGGCGGCGCGTGCGCGACGGATCGTTCGAGGCGATGTGCGTGATGGCGGTGGTGATGCCGCTCGTCGGATTCAGCGTGTCCTCGGGCAAGCTTCCCACGTATCTCCTTCCGGTCGCCGCACCGCTGGCGATGTCGGTCGGCGCGATGCTCGCGGCGCGGTGGGTGGTGCCCGCGGGCGCCGCCGAGGGCAAGCCGCCCGACGTGCGCATCACGCTGCTCGCGTGTTGCGCCCTCGCGGCCATTGTGTTCCCGATCGCGGCGATCGTCTCGCGTTCGGAGGACGCGGTGCGAGCGATGTCGTTCGTGTTCGTCATTCCGCTCGTCGGCGCCGCGTGGCTCGCGCTCCGCTGGCACGATCCGGTGCGTCGCCGACGCGCGCTCGTCGTCGCGTGGCTCGCCTTCGCGGTCACCTGGGGCGTCGCGTTCGCGTCCGAGGACAACGTGCTCGAGGAGCAGTCGCCGCGACGACTCGTCGCCGCGATAGATCGCGTCGCGGGAGACGACGGCGAGGTGTTCGTCGTCGCCCGTCCGAATGCGACGTGGCACTTCTATCGCAAGGGCGCAGTCCGCGACCTGGGCAACGAACTGGAGCCCGAGGAGATTCGTCTCGCGCTGCGGACTGCGAAGGGGGGGATCTTCGGCAGCGCCGAGTGGGACGCGGTCAAGCGCACCCGGCCGGAGCTGGTGGAGATGCTCGAGCCCGTTGAAGAGGCGCGGGGCTTCTTCAACCGCGACTACGTGATCTGCCGCGTGCGGCAGAACGCGTCATCGCACTCCTGAAGCCGACACCTTCGTCGACGAGTCATACGGATCGTCTTTGCTCCGCGCGCTCCACGATTTCACCGGACCGCGAGATGGCCGGAGCGAGTGTGCGCCCGGAGGGCGCTACGAAGCGCTCGAATTGGCATCACACGCCGCGCGGTTTCGACGCGCGGAACGACTGTCGCGGATTCGAGGGTGTCGCGTCGCGTGGCGTGGGCTTGAGGCCCTTGTCCTGAGCGGCGGCGCGGAAGATCTCGAAGGTCGTCGACTGCAGCCAGGTGCGGACCGACGCCTGCATCGCCACGAGCTTGTCGTGCAGCGCGCACGGTTCGCCGACGCCACAGACGCCGCCGCCGAAGGGACAGAGCGGGCTCGTATCCTCGCGCTCGAAGAGCACGTAGACGTCTTGGAGCGCGACTTGGTCGGGACGTCGCGCGAGCGCGTAGCCTCCGCCCGGTCCGGGCGAGCCGCTGACCAGTCCGGCTTGCGACAGCACCGTCAGCAGCTTGGCCACCATCGCGTGGGGAAGACCGCGTTGTTCAGCGATGTCGTTGGCTGAGAGTCGAGTCTTACCGCCGTCCCACACCTCGGCGAGTCGGCTCATCGCAGCGATCGCACGTTCGGTTTGCTTTCCGTACATCTTGGGCGTTTCCGTTTTGATTGCGGGGTCGGGAGCCTCGCCTCCGTCAGATCCGTTTTCTCTGACGAAAGCTCCGTGATTTGGGTCCGAGGGCAGTTCCGCCGCATTCGAGGGATCGACTCGAGAAAGAGGATCGATTCCCGACGCCACTGCGGAGCTGCCTCCGTTCCGCGGTCGACGGATCGTGCCGTTGCGATCGTTGTTTTCAGCGATCGCCGCAGGTTGATCCGAGGCCGCCGATTCGTCGCGTTCGACTCCGCGAGAAATCTCTCACGTCGAGGGAGCGACAAACCGACGCAATGATGATAAAAAGATCCGCGATTCACGCAAGGGGTAGCAGCCGGTTTGCTCAAGTCTCCAGTAAAGTCACGGCCGCTGCCTGGCTAGGCCGACCTGAGCGGGTCGCCCAAGCTCTGGAAACACCGCCTCTTCCGGCGGAGATGGGGATCACCTCCGATGACCTCGTTTGCTTCCGACTCTCCCTCCACGCACCGCGGCCATGACCAATCGGCGGCCGTCGGACTCGAACGCTTCTCGTACGACGACGACATCGTTCGGAAGTTCGCCCTCGCGACGGCGCTGTGGGGCGTCGTCGGCATGCTCGTCGGCGTGATCATCGCGCTGCAGCTCGTGCATCCGGCGTTCAACCTCGGCCTGCAATGGACGAGCTTCGGGCGCTTGCGTCCGTTGCACACGAACGCGGTGATCTTCGCGTTCGCCGGCAATGCGATCTTCGCGGCGGTGTACTACTCGTCGCAGCGACTGCTGAAGACGCGACTTTTCAGCGACGTGCTCTCGCGAGCTCACTTCTGGATCTACCAGCTCATCATCGTGGCCGCCGCGGTGACGCTGCCTCTCGGCTTCACGCAGGGCAAGGAGTACGCGGAACTCGAGTGGCCGATCGACATCGCAGTGGTGCTCGTGTGGGTGATCTTCGCGGTCAACTTCCTCGGCACGATCGCGATCCGCAGAGAGCGACACCTCTACGTCGCGATCTGGTTTTACATCGCGACGGTCGTCGCGATCGCGGTGCTCTACATCTTCAACAACCTGGTGATGCCCGCCGGTTGGTTCAAGAGCTACTCGATCTACGCCGGCGTGCAGGACGCGTTCATGCAGTGGTGGTACGGCCACAACGCGGTCGCCTTCTTCCTCACCACGCCGTTCCTCGGCCTCATGTACTACTTCCTGCCGAAGGCCGCGGACCGACCGGTGTTCTCGTATCGCCTGTCGATCGTCCACTTCTGGACGATCGTCTTCATCTACATCTGGGCCGGACCGCACCACCTCCACTACACCGCGGTGCCGGAATGGGCGTCGACGCTCGGCATGCTGTTCAGCCTGATGCTGTGGATGCCGTCGTGGGGCGGCATGCTCAACGGCCTGCTCACGCTGCGCGGCGCCTGGCAGCGCGTCGCGTCGGATCCGATCCTCAAGTTCTTCGTCGTCGCCGTGACGTTCTACGGCATGTCGACGTTCGAGGGCCCGCTTCTCTCGGTGAAGAGCGTGAACGCGCTCAGCCACTACACCGACTGGACCATCGCGCACGTGCATGCGGGCGCGCTCGGCTGGGTCGGCTTCATGACCTTCGGCATGCTGTACTGGCTCGCGCCGCGTCTCTTCCAGACGCAGATCGCGAAGCCGTCGTGGGTCGGCCTGCACTTCTGGATCGGGACGATCGGCATCCTGCTCTACATCATCCCGATCTACGCGGCAGGACTCACGCAAGGCTTGATGTGGCGCTCGTTCAACGCCGAGGGCTTCCTCGAGTACCCGGACTTCATCGAGACCGTCACGCAGCTCATCCCGTTCTACTGGTTCCGCGTGGTGGGTGGCACCATCTACCTCGCCGGAGCGCTGATGTGCTTCGTCAATCTCCTGCTCACGTGGGCGCACCGGCCCGCGACGTACGACGTTCCGGTGTACGAGGCGGCGCCGCTCGCTCGCGGCTTCAAGGAGCCGCCGCTGCCCGCGCCGCGCCTTCCGCTCAACTCCGTCCCGCACTTCGCTCGCAAGATCGACGTCTTCGCGCAGCTTCGCTGGCACCGGAAGTGGGAAGGCCTCCCGCTGGTGTTCACCGTGATGGTCGCGCTCGGCGTCGTGAGCGCCTCGCTCTTCCAGATCATTCCGCTGTTCGCGCGAAAGTCGGACATCGTGACGATCTCGAGCGTCACGCCGCTGACGCCGCTCGAGGTCGCTGGTCGCGATCTCTACCTCTCCGAGGGCTGCGTCAACTGCCACTCGCAGATGATCCGGCCTTTGCGGGCCGAGACCGAGCGCTACGGCGAGTACAGCAAGGCCGGCGAGTTCGTGTACGACCACCCGTTCCTGTGGGGCTCGCGCCGAATCGGTCCGGATCTCGCCCGCGTCGGCAAGAAGATCGTCTCGCCCTTGTGGCACGTGCGTCACCTGAACCTGCCGCGCGATACGAGCCCCGGTTCGATCATGCCGCCGTACCCGCATCTCCTCGAACAGGAGCTCCAATTCGACTCGATCGGCGCTTCCGTCGACGCGCTCCGCAAGCTCGGCGTGCCGTACACCGAGGCCGACGTGGCGAACTCCGCGACGGCCGCGAAGGAACAGGCCGCGAAGATCGCCAAGCAGGTAGTCGACGAGAGCGGCCCCGCCGGACTCGAGAACCGCAAGGCGGTCGCGCTCATCGCGTATCTCCTCCGGTTGGGAACCGATCTCGACAAGCCGGTCTCTGTTCCCGCGGCGGAGCCAGCGGTGGCTCAGGCCGCTGCGAACGCAGCGTCGACGGCGCCGGTGAACGCACCCGTGGCCGCGCAGACGCACGGGGGCGAGTGACGTGACGACCTACGGACTGCTTGCCGAGACCTCCATCGCCGCGATCGTCTCGCTGCTCTTCTTCTTCTCTCTCTTCATCGGCATCATCGTTTGGCTGATCGTGACCGGAAAGACCGGTCGTTGGGCCCGCGACGCAAGGATGCCCCTCGACGACGTGCACCCTGTCGAGCCCCGCTACGACGCGGGTCAGGAGAAACGCAATGGCTGACACCACCGCCGCTCGTTCCGCCGCAGGCGCGATCCAGCCGATGGATCATCACTACGACGGCATTCGCGAGTACGACAATCCGATGCCGTTCTGGTGGAGCGCGCTTTTCTGGGCGACGATCCTCTTCTCGGCCCCGTACTTCTTCTACTACCAGATCGGCGTCGGCGCGACGCTGAACGACAACTACGAAGCCGAGGTCGGCGCATACGTGCAGGAGCAGGCGAAGCTGCTCGGCAACCTCGAGCCGGATCAGACCACGCTGCTCACGCTGCTCAGCGATCCAAAGAAGAAGGTCGGCGCGCAGATCATGTTCAAGGCGAACTGCGCGGTGTGCCACGGTCCCGATGGCGGCGGCCGCACCGGCCCGAATCTCACCGACAACTCGTACAAGAACGTCAAGAAGGTCGAGGACATCTACCGCGTCATTCACGACGGCGTCGCCGGAAAGGGCATGCCGGAGTGGGGCAAGCGGTTCTCCAAGGCGCAACTGGTCCTCTTGGCCGCGTACGTGGCGCAGCTGCGCGGAACGACGCCCGCGGAAGCGAAGGCGGCGGAGGGCACTCCGGTCGATCCGTGGCCGCACGTCGACGCACCGGCGCCCACCCCCGCGCCGACCACTGCGCCTGCCTCCGGGAAGTAAGCGATGGCGACAACTTCGGTCACGATTTCCTTGCCACTGTTGGACGTTGCGCGCGCGGCGCGAACGCCGACGATTGATCCGTCGAGCCCGCTCATGCAACCGCCGGAGCGCGTGCTGTCGACGCTCAATCCCGACGGCTCGCGACGGTGGATGCGGCCGAAGGAATCACCCGGTCGCTTCCTCACCTGGCGGCGGCTCGTCGGCTGGTTCCTGATCGTCGTCTTCGCCGTGCTGCCGTGGCTGCGCATCGACGGTCAACCGCCGATTCTCCTCGACGTCATGCGGAGGCACTTCGTCTTCTTCGGCACGGTGTTCCGTCCGACCGACACGCTGCTCCTCGCGCTTCTCATCCTCTCGGTGTTCATCACGATCTTCCTCTTGACCGCGCTCGTGGGACGCGTGTGGTGCGGTTGGGGCTGTCCGCAGACGGTCTACATGGAGTTCGTCTTCAGGCCGCTCGAGCGTTTCTTCCTCGGACGCGCGTACGCGAACTCGAAGCAGTCCGTGGCGGCGTGGCGACGAGTCGCCATGTACCTCACGTTCCTCGTGGTGAGCGCTCATCTCGCGAACACGTTTCTGGCCTACTTTGTCGGCACGGATCAACTCACGCAGTGGACGTTCAAGTCGCCGACCGAACACTCGACCGCGTTCCTCGTGTTCCTGGTGACCACCGGGCTGATGATGTTCGACTTCGCGTTCTATCGCGAGCAGATGTGCACGCTCGTGTGCCCGTACGGCCGCTTCCAGTCGGTGCTCCTCGATCGCGACTCGGTGATCGTGGGCTACGACAGGCTGCGCGGCGAGCCGCGCGGCAAGAAGAAGGCCGAAGGCGTCGGCGACTGCATCGACTGCACGCTCTGCGTGCAGACGTGCCCCACGGGGATCGACATCCGCGACGGCCTGCAGCTCGAGTGCATCCATTGCGCGCAGTGCATCGACGCGTGCGACGCGGTGATGACCAAGCTCGGCCGCGCCCCGGGGCTCATCCGCTATTCGTCGCAGAATCGTCTCGAACAGAGGCAGGGCAGTCGCTTCCGCTTCCGCATGGTGGTCTACCCGCTGCTCCTGATCGGCGCGCTGACCGCGTTCGTGACGCTGCTCGTCACGCGCAAGGACGCGATGGTCGTCGCGCTCCGCACCGAAGGCACGCCGTACGTCGTCGGCGCCGACGGCACGGTGACGAACACGCTGCGGCTGCGCATCGACAACCGCACGAAGGAAGACCGCACCTACCACGTCGAGGCCGAGCCGGGCACCGTGCTGCGCGAGCCCGCGGAGGTCACCGTCGAACCGGCGTCGAACGCCACCGTCACGCTGCACATCCTGTCGCACGAACCCGAGTTCCTGCGCGGGCGTCGCGAGATCGGATTGCGGATCTTCGACGGAAAGAGTTTCGACGAGAAGTACGAGTTCTCTATCATCGGGCCGTTCGGCGCGCTGAACTCGAAGGAGCATTCGCCGTGAATCTGATCCGAGACCGCTGGATGTTCGTGCCGATCGTCCTCCTGGGCGTGTCGGTCAGCGTCGCGGCGGTCACCGTGACCATGGCGGTCGCCGGCCGACCGCTCGGCGTCGAGCCGGATTACTACGAGCGAGCGCTGCACTGGGACCTCGATCGCGAGCAGATCGCCGCGAACGATCGGCTCGGTTGGCTGATCTCGCCGGAGTTCAGCCCGGGCAGCGACGGGTTCGTGCGCCTGACGCTCACGGTCAAGGACAAGCACGGCGTGCTCATCCCCGCCGACTCGATGAGCGTCGAGGCGATTCCGATCAAGAACGCCGACCTGCGCACCGGCGTCGATCTCGCGAAGTCGGGCGAAGGGCGCTTCGAGAACGACGTGCCGCTGCGGATCTCCGGACAGTGGGAATTTCGCGTCGTCGTGAAGCGCGGCGACGACACCTACACCGATCGCTTCCGTCGCACGCTCGAGTTCGCGCGACGAGGGGGCGCCCGGTGATCGCCGACTCGCAGGTCGTCGCGCTCCTCTCGACCACGCTTGCCGCGAGCCTGCTCGGCAGCCTGCACTGCGCAGGCATGTGCGGCGGGCTCGTCGCGTTCACCGCACAGCTCGAGTCGCCAAAGCGACCGTCGATCGTCGCGACGCAGAGCGCGTACAACGGCGGGCGACTCGTCGCCTACGCGGCGCTCGGCGCGGTGGCCGGGTCGCTCGGCGCCGCTCTCGATCTCACCGGCCGCTTCACCGGCCTGCAACGCACCGCGAGCGTCGTCGCCGGGCTCTCGATCGCCGTCGTCGGGCTGGTCGCGATCCTCCGCGCCGTCGGCGTCCGTCTTCCGAAGGCGCCGGTGCCGGCGCCGTTCGTCGAACTCGCACGGCGCGTGCACATGCGCGCGTTCGCGCTGTCGCCGCTCGCTCGCGCGACCGCTGTCGGACTCGCGACGCCGCTCCTGCCGTGCGGTTGGCTGTACGCGTTCGTAGCAATCGCGGCCGGCGCGGGCAGTCCGCTCGGCGGAGCGCTGGTGATGTCGGCATTCTGGCTCGGCACGCTGCCGGCGCTACTCGCCGTTGCGGGCGGTCTGCGGGCCGCGACCGGGCCGTTGCGTCGAAGCCTTCCGCTGATCGCCGGACTCGCGATGCTCGCCGTCGGACTGCACGTCGCGTTCGTGCGCGGCCCGCTCGCGGCGCAGGTGGCCGCGGCGACGGTCGTGCGCCCCGCGACCGATGCTGCCGAGGCCGAGGACCGCGCCGCCAGCGCGAACGACGAATTGCCGCCGTGTTGCCGGGAGTCGAAGTGAGCGTCGTTGCGGCGGCGAGCACCGAACCGAGCGCTCGGGACGATTCCAAGCCTGATCGCGACTGCGCGCACTGCGGCCTTCCCGTTCCGGCTGGGCTCGTCGATGCTGCGGCGCCGCAGCAGTTCTGTTGTGCGGGCTGTCGCGCGGTGTGGAGCACGCTGCACGCGTGCGGACTCGAGCGCTACTACGAGCTCGCCGCGCGCGAAGCGAACGAGCAGCGCCCCGCGCGGGTGACGAACCGGCGCTTCGCGCATTTCGATCGCCCCGAGTTTCTCGCGAAGCACGCGCGAACCGCGTCCGCAGACGGCCGGCTCGCCGTGGAGACGCGCGTCGACGGCCTGCACTGCGGCGCGTGCGTGTGGTTGCTCGAAGCGCTGCCGCGGATCGCACCCGGTCTCCTGAGCGTGCGCATCGACATCGGACGCAGCGCCGCGCAGATCGAGTGGGATCCGCGCCGGATCGAACTCGGCGAGATCGCGCGCCGCTTCGATCATCTCGGCTACCAGCTCCTGCCGGTCCTCGATCCGACGGCGATCGAGCGCGAGCGGGTCATCGATCGCGCGTGGCTCGTGCGCATCGGCATTGCCGCGGCGCTCGCGAGCAACGCGATGGCCGTTGCGTTCGCGCTCTACGGCGGACTGTTCGCGACGATGTCGCCGAGCTACCGCGCCTTCTTCCAGTGGATCGCGGTCGCGCTGGCGATCGCGGCGCTCGTCGGTCCCGGACGCATCTACTTCACGAACGCGCTGATGGCCTTCCGTACGCGCGTTCCGCACATGGATGTTCCGGTGGCCGTGGGCCTGCTCGCGGCGACGACCAGCGGACTCGTGAACACGATCCGCGGCAGCGGCACGATCTATTGCGAATCGGCGACGGCGCTCGTCTTTCTGCTCCTCGTCGGCCGGTTCGTCCAGTACCGGCAGCAGCGGAAGGCGCAGCACGACGTCGAACTCATCACCTCGCTCGTGCCCGCGATCGCCCGGCGGCGCGGCGCGAACGGAGAAGCGGCGGAGGTGCCGATCGAGGCGCTCGTGCGCGGCGACGTGGTTGAGGTAACCGCGGGCGAGACGGTGCCGTGCGACGGCACGCTGCGCGACGGAGCGGCGCGCTTCGACGTCGCGCTCCTCACCGGCGAGTCGGTGCCGAGTCTCGTGCGTGCCGGCGAGCCCGTGTGGGCCGGCACGCGCCCGACCGATCGGCCCGTCGACGTGATCGTCGAGGTCGCGGGCGGCGCGACCCGCGCGGGCAAGCTCCTCGCGCTGGTCACCGCCGCGGCGCAACGCCGTCCGCCGATCGTCGAACTCGCGAATCGCATTGCGGGCTGGTTCCTGCTCGCGGTGCTCGCGTGCGCCGCGTTCACCGCGTGGTGGTGGGCGATCCCCGGCGGCCTGGGCTGGAACGCGGCGATCGAGCGCGCGGTCGCGTTCCTCGTCGTCACCTGTCCGTGCGCGCTCGGGCTCGCGACGCCGCTCGCCGTCGTCGGCGGTCTCGGCAAGGCGGCTCGCGCCGGCGTGCTCGTCAAGGGCGGCGACGTGCTCGAACGATTGGCGAAGCCCGGCACCGTCGTCCTCGACAAGACCGGCACGATCACGCAGGGGAGAGTCGCGGTCGTGAGCGTCGAAGGCGACGCGAGCGTGTTGGGGCTCGCCGCCGCACTCGAGCGTTCGAGCGCGCATCCGATCGCCGGCGCGATCGTCACTGCGTATTGCGCGGCCGACGCTCCGGCCGCGACCGATGTGCGCGAGTTCGCCGGTCGCGGCATCGAAGGCACGGTCGACGGCCGACTCGTCGCGATCGGCAACGTGAGCTTCATCGCGGAGCGCTGCGGCGCGTCGCCCGCGTGGGCAAGCGACGCGGTGAAGACCGCCGCCGAGCGCGGACACTCGCCCGTCCTCGTCGCCGTCGACGGCGCGCTCGCCGCGGTGGTCTCGGTCGGCGATCCGATCCGCGAGGAGTCGTCGCGCATCGTGCGCTGGCTGCGCTCGCTCGGCTGGAACGTTGTCATGTGCTCGGGCGACCATCCGGAAGTCGCGCGGTCGGTGGGCCACGCGGTGGGCCTGACCGACGACGAGATCGTCGGCGGCTGCAGCCCGGAGCGCAAGGTCGAGTTCGTGCGCGATCCGCGCCATCGCGCTCCGGTCGTGATGGTCGGCGACGGCGTGAACGACCTCGCGGCGATGGCCGCGGCCGACGTCGGCGTCGCGGTGCGCGACGGCGCGCAGGCGGCGCTGCATGTCGCCGACGTCTGTCTTGCCGCCGGCGGGTTACGTCCGCTTGCACGGCTGTTCGACGGCGCGGCCCGCACGCTGCGGGCGATCCACGTCACGCTCGCGGTGAGCGTCGCCTACAACGTGCTCGGCGGAGCGCTGGCGTTCTTCGGCCTCGTGAATCCGCTGGTTGCCGCGATCCTCATGCCCGTCTCGAGCCTCACCGTGCTCGGGTTGGCGCTCTGGCTGCCGAAGTTCGACCGCGTCGACGACGCGAATGCCCCGCAGGGAGCGGCCTGATGGACGGCATCTTCATCGCGCTGCCGGTGGCGCTCGTGATCGCCGTCGCGGCGGTGCTCGCGTTCATCTGGGCGGCGCGCCGCGATCAGTTCGAGGATCTCGACACGCCGCCGATGCGGATGCTGAACGACGACGAGCCGGTGCGGCACGAGGACGACGCGCGACGCGCAGGCGCGGATGGAGCGGAGGGGACTCGCAGGTAGCGCGCGGCTCGTTGCGTTGCGCCAGTTGTTCGCGTGAGAGACTGGAGGCGCCACCAGCGCAGAGGCGAGGCGCCCGATGCGTTGCCGTCAGTCCAATTCGAGCGCTCCGTAGCGCCCTCCGGGCGCACACTCGCTCCGGCCATTTCGCCGTCTCGTGAGATCGTGGAGCGCGCGGAGCAAACACGATCTGTATTAGTCCTCGGTCCTCGGCTCTGCCGTTTGTTTGCTGTTCGCGGCGAACGGGCCGTCGCCGGTCAGGATGACCCCGTTCTGCTTGACGTACTGGTCCCACAACGCGAGCAACGCTGCCGTCTTGTCGGGGCGGCTGGCAGCGAGATCGTTGAGCTCGCTCGGATCATCCTTGAGGTTGAAGAGTTGCCACTCGCCGGTGCCGCCCGCGGTCTTGAGCAGATACAGCAACTTCCAATCACCCTGTCGCACTGCACGATTGCCGAACAGTTCCCAGCCGATCCAGTCGTTCTCGGTCCGAACCGCGTTGACGTTGCCCGCAAGGAGCGGAACGAGGCACTTGCCCGTGATCGGCGCGAGTTCGCCGTTCGTCGTCGAAGGATGCGAAACGCCGGCGAGCGCGAGCAGCGTCGGGACCAGGTCGGTGACGTGCAGCAGTCCGTCGTGGATGCCGCCGCGGGCGTTGACACCCGGCCCGGCAATGATGAAGGGCGCTCGTATGCCGCCCTCGGCGACGTAGTTTTTGAACAGCCGGAACGGCGTCGCGCCGACCTGCGCCCACGCCGCGCCGTAGTCCACCGCCGAACCCTTGCGTCCCCAGCGCTCAGGCCGCAGGTCGAAGTTCTGCCGGAGCCATTCCTTCGCCTCGGGCGAGAAGGCCGTCGCCACGAGCTGCTCCAACTCGGCCGGCTCCGATCCGTTGTCCGACATGAAGATGACGAGCGTGTTGTCGAGCGCGCCGATCGCTCGGAGGTGATCGAGGACGCGGCCGATATGGAAGTCCATGTTCGCGGCCATCGCCGCGTAGATTTCCATCCTCCGAGCCGATCGCTTCTGCTGCTCGGTGGTCAGTTGATCCCAGGCCGGAATTCGAGGCAGCCGGGGAATCGACTGCACGTTGGCGCCGACGATCCCCAGTTCCTTCATTCGCGCCAGTCGCTCCTTGCGAATTTCGTCGTACCCCTTGTCGTAGGCGCCGGCGTATCGGTCGAGCCAGTCGTCCGGCGCGGCGAAGGGGCTGTGCACCGCCTGGTATGAGAGATAGGCAAAGAAGGGCTTGCGGTCGCCGATGTTCTCGTCAACGCACTTCATGATGAAGTCGCTGTAGGCTTGCGAAGAAAAGTGATTGTCCGGGAGACTCGCAAGCTGCTTTCCGTTCAGCGTGAACGTGAGGTGCGCGTGCGCGGGGTTCGGGTATTTCATGTCCGACCAATTGCTCCCGCCGCCTTGGAGCATGGTGAAGTCGCGCTCGAAGCCCTTTGCGGCGGGCCATTGCGACTGCGCTTCTCCCATGTGCCACTTGCCTGCCATGTAGGTGTGGTATCCGGCGCTGCGCAGGACGCTCGCGACCGAGACCACTCGATCGTTCAGATGGCCTTCGTATCCGGGCTGCCCGACCTGCGGCGAAGGGGGGCGGACAAACTCGGCCATGTTGCCGAGGCCGGCGACGTGGTTGTCGCAGCCGCTCAGCAGCATGGAGCGCGTCGGCGAGCACGTCGGACCGACGTAGAAGCTCGTCGCGCGGAGACCGCGCGCGGCGAGTGCGTCGAGATTCGGCGTTCGGACCTCGCCGCCGAAGCATCCGATGTCTGAATATCCCAGGTCGTCCGCGACGATGAGCAGGATGTTCGGTCTCTCGTCCGGCACGCTTGCCGCCGCGGTCACGCACGCGAGCAGGATGGCGGTCGAGGAGAGGATCGCGGAGAGCGCGGCGGAAAGGCGGGGGAGGAGGCGTCCATTGCGGCGGGCGTTCATTGCGGTGCCCTTTGGGTGACCTGATGCCGGCCCGCGCGTCAGAACTTCAAACCCAGGCGCAGGCCCAGAATGACCGCGGTATCGATGCCGGGGAACGGTGCATCCGCGACCTGCACGTCGAACGTGAGATCGGTCGCGGGAGTGATGGACACGTTGTAGTAGGCTTCCAGGCCCTGGCTGTGATCCGAGACGCCGACGTGGCTGTACAGCCGAAGCGTCTGAAGGCTGAGGTAGTACAGGCCGACTCCGAAGGTGTCGTTGTCGCGCCCCGGAATCAAGCCCTTGCCGCCCACGCCGCCTGTCGCCGTCCACTCGATCGGGTTGACGTCCTGATCGGCGACGCCGAAGCGCGCGAACAGGCCGAGCCCTTGCCGATCCTGGATTCCGTCGAGCACGTTGATCGGCGCGTCGCTCGGATCCTTCACCCAGACGTACTGCCAGCCGCTCCAATACACGGCCCACGTGCTGCTCGTCGTCGGAGGCGAGAGGCCTTGACCCGGCTGAAAGGTGAAGCGCTGGTTGAGTTGGGCGAACGTCGCGTCGAACGCATATCCGAATCCGATGTTCTGTCCGCCAGGCAGGTCGCCGAGACGATATTGAAAGTCCGCCTCGGTCAACCACGAGGTGCCGTCGCCGATGTTCTCGAATCCGCTCGTCGTGGACGAATCCTTGACGCTATATACGAGGCTTGAAATCGTTACGCCCTTGATCGGCGCGACGAGAATGCCAGCCCCCAACGTGCTATAGGGCGCCATCATGATCGGCGCGGTGGGAAACACGAAATTGCCGTTCATGAACTGGGACTGGCCACGGCCGGACGCGAACTCGTTGGGGTCGCCCTCGATCGTGTCGAACTTGCCCAGGAAGATCGCAAAGTGCTCGGAGAAGAACTGCGTGTACTTCAGCGTCGTGAGCGCGATGCCGATGTCGTTGTCGAGAGGCGTCGTGAGCGGGAAGAACGCGTCGGTGTTGACCGGCAGGAGCGGTCCGGCGATGTCGTTCGCGCTCTCGCCGTATCGCGATTCGGCCCGGAACTGGACGATGGCTCCGTCGAGAATCCCCATGCGGTGCAGGTCGAGGAGCAGGTTGTAGTCCAGTCCTCCGCCGTATCGCGTACCGGAGTCGCGCCCGCCGTCCACCACCGACTGCATGACCTGAGTGAACTCGACGTCGAATTGGATGCCGACGTCGGCGAGCGTCGTGCGAGCCCCGCCCCAATCTCCGGTGAGTCGCTGCCTCGTCCACAGGTCGCCGGTGTAGTCGACGAGCGGGACGAGCCCGGGCGGTCGGTGAGGCGCCGCCGGTCCAGTCGGCGCGGGTTCGGCCGTCGTCGGCGATGCCTGATCCGGCGGCGCCGCAGCGCCGTCGGCCGCGAGGGCGCAACGCTGATGCGCCGCGGCCGCGAGCATTCCCGCGAGCGTGGCGTTTCGAATCACGGCCGCTGATCGCGACCGCGTGTTCCTACGCGATGCATGGACGCGGTCGATTCCAATGTCCGCCGTGACGGCGGGAAATTCGACTCTCGCCACCTCGCTGCACCAGCCGTCAGCGCGCGAGCCGGCCGCTGCGGCCTTGGCAGTTCGCCCGATCGATTCGTGCTGCACAGCTCACCTCGCTTTGATTGCCACAGCGTACGCGCGCCGCCGATCGCCGCCGGAGAGGGGCGGTGGCGAACGTCATCCGCGCTGCTTGGGTCTGCCCGCGCTCGCCGGGACCGAACAACGACGTTTCATCGCTGATACGGCTCTCGGCGCCCTCGTCCGCGGAAGTGCCCGCGGATCTGCGGCGAATCTCGCCAACGAGAGGGCGCGGCTTCGCTCGGCGTCACGACGTCCTCTATGGGCACGAGCCCCACGCGCCGAGCAGTTGGGCGAGGTCCGCAGCGTCGACCCAGCCGCTTTCGTTCACGTCGCCCGGTCCGCCTGAACTCCACTGGCCGAGAAGCACGGCGAGATCGGCGCCGTCCACCATGCCGTCCGCGTTGAGGTCGGCGGGGCACGGCGAAGCGCTGACGACGAAAGGCACGGGATCGGACGCGATGCCGTTGGCGACGACGACGAGCGAGTACTGGCCCGGCGGCGTCGAGGGAGGCAGCGTCATCTTGGTCGTCGTGACCAACGAACCGGTGGCGACGCCGGTGCTGTTCCAGTTGAACGTGCGCGCATATCGAACCTCGCTTCCGTTCGCCGACGTGAGCCGTGCGATCGGATAGTTCGTGTTCATCTGCCAGTCGTCGCCGTACGACGCGCCCTCGGAAATGCCGTTGAACCCGGTGCCCGCCAGCGCGAACGTCGCGGCGCCGTGCTTGACGACGCTGGTGACCACGGGCTTCCCGATCGCGAGCGGCGCGCCGTCGGGAACATAGACGTAATAGCTCGGCGAGCCCTGGCGCGTGCAGAGCACCGTGCCGTCGGGCAGCGCGAGAAAGCAGAACACGAACGACGGATCGTTCAGCGAGGCGCCGCCGCCCGGAGCGGTCAGCGCGGTGAACGTGTTCGTGATGTAGTCGAACTCGTAGAAGGTCGTCGGGCTCGGGAAATGCTCGCTGGGCGTCGGCGCCGGCGAGAGGGCGCAGAGGATTCTTCCGTCGACGAGCATCGCCATCGGCGCGTCGGGTGCGCCGCTGCCGTTCGGCGGCACCGGTCCGGCGATCCACTTGCTTGGCGTGCGGCCGTTGCCGGGCTGGAAATACGCGGTGGTGTTCGGCGAACCGATGAAGAACGCGCGGCCGTCCGGGAGGCGCAGCGCGGCGCCGGTCTCGAGTCCCCACGGGTCGTAGAGCTGCACCGGCGTCTTGCCCGCGCCGATCCAGGCGTTCATGGCCGGAACGAACCGCTCGCTGGTGGTGTCGCCGCGATCGACGAACAGGATGCTGTCGTCGTCAAGCTTCAACCACACCGACTCGTTGTGGATGCCGATGCACGTCGGACCGTTGACGTAGGTGTTCGCGACGGGGTCGTAGATCCGCGTTTTCTTGAGGTCGCCCGTCACGAGCGCCTGCAGCACCCGGCCGTCAGGCAGCATCTCCGAGTTCGCATCGCTGACGATGCCGTTGGGATTCGCCGCGACGAACCACGTGTTTGTCACCGGGTCGTAGATCTCGGTCTTGGCGTTGCCCGAGCCGTATTCGCCGCCGGACACGTAGACCCGGCCGTCCATCAGCACCTGCGACGAGAAGTACTCGCGCGAGTTCGGCATCGGGGCGATCGCGCTCCACGTGCCGTTGACGTAGCTGCCGTGCGAGTCGGGCGTGAGCTTGTGCCACACGTCGCCGACGCCGTCGCCGCCCGCCCCGTCGCCTAACACCATCACGCTTCCGTCGGAGAGGAGGAGCGCGACGCCCGCGTTGGCGACCGGCGCGTTCGCCGCGACGGGAAGCCACGTGCCGGCGCTCGCCGACGTCGGAGATCCGCAGACGAGGAGAAGCGCGAGTGGGACGTGGCGAACTCGGCAGTACGGAGACAAACGCATGATGCGGCGAGCGTAGGGAACGCTGTCATCGCAAACAAGCGCGCCATGGCGGAGCTTCCGTCGCGATTCTCGACGAAGGTCCCAGAGGTATGGCCTCGCGCTCGCCGCGCGCTACCGGCAAGGACCCCACGAGCCGAGAAGCTGCGCGAGATCCTCGGCGTCGACCACGCCGCTCTCGTTGACGTCGCCTGGGCCGCTCGTGTTCCACTGACCGAGCAGCACTGCAAGATCGGCCGCGTCCACGTGTCCGTCGGCGTTGAGGTCCTCCGCGCATGGCGCGGCGGGCACGACGAACGTGACGGGATCCGATGCGATGCCGTTCGCGACGACGACGAGGGAGTAGCTCCCCGGTTCGATCGATGGGGGCAGCGCCATCTTCGTCGTGGTGACGAGTGAGCCCGTGGCGACGCCGGTGCTATTCCAGTTGAACGTGCGCGCGTAGCGCACGTCGTTGCCGTCGGCGGACGTCAGGCGCGCGATTGGATAATTCGTGTTCATCTGCCAGTCGTCGCCGTACGACGCGCCTTCGGAGATGCCGTTGAATCCGGTGCCCGCGAGCACGTAGGTCGACGCAGCCGTCTTCGTCACGCTGGCGATCGAGGGCTTGCCGATCGCGAGCGGCGCGCCGTCGGGCACGTAGACGTGATAGGTCGCCGACGCCTGGTGCGTGCAGAACACGCTGCCGTCGGGCAGCGCGAGGAAGCAGAAGGCGTACACGTGGTCGCTGATCGACATCCCCCCGCCCGGCGCGGCGATCTGCGTGAACGTGTTCGTGAGGTAGTTGAACTCATAGAAGGTCGTCGGCCGAGGGAAGTGCTCTGCCGGGGTCGGCTTCGGCGAGAGCGCGCAGAGGATCTTGCCGTTCACCAGCATCGCCATCGGCGCGTCGGGCGCGCCGGTGCCGTTGGGTGGCACCGGACCCGCGACCCACGTCCCCGGCGCGGTCCCTCGCCCCGGTTCGTAGTACGCGCTCGTGTTCGGCGAGCCCATGAAGAACGCCCGCCCGTCGGGAAGTCGCAGCGCGGCGCCGGTCTCGAGTCCGTACGGGTCGTAGAGCTGCACCGGTACCGTTCCGGCGCTCACCCAGTTGTTCAACGCCGGTATGTAACGCTCCGAAGTGGTATCACCGCGATCGACGAAAAGGATGCTGTCGTCGGCGAGCTTCATCCACACCGATTCGTTGTGGATGCCGAGGCAGTCCGGCGCGCTGACGTACGTGTTCGCGACCGGATCGTAGATCTTGTTCTTCTTGAGGTTGCCGGTGACGAACGCCTGCAGCACGCGCCCGTCGGGGAGCATCTCCGAGTTCGCATCGCTCAGGACGTCGCCGGGATTCGCCGCGATGGTCCACGCGTTCGCGACCGGGTCATACACCTCGGCCTTCGACTTGCCCGTGCCGTACTCGCCGCCCGCGACGTAGACGCGCCCGTCCATCAAGACCTGCGACGAGAAGTACTCGCGCGAATTGGGCATCGGCGCGACGCTGCTCCACGAGCCGTTGACGTAGCTGCCGTGCGAATCGGGCGTGAGCTTGTGCCACACGTCGCCGATGCCGTCGTCGCCGACGGCGTCGCCTAACACCATGACGCTTCCGTCGGAGAGGAGGAGCGCGACCCCGGCGTTGACCACCGGCGCGTTCGAGGCCACTGGAATCCAGGTGCCGGCGCTCGCCGTGGTGGTCGCCGCGACGGCGAGCAGGAGCGCACGACGAACGGATCTCCAATGAACGGGCAGTTTCGAATGCATGATGCGGCGAGCGTAAGGACAGCGGTGTCACCGAACAAGCCTCTTGCCGGAACGCCCGCCGCTTCTCGTCGCGATGGCTCGGTGAGTCGAACGTCAAGTGGTTTCGCGGACGTTCGCACGGCGCATCGAGTCGGTTCGATTCGCCGCGGGTCTGTCGGGGCCGACGTCATCGAGCCGCTCCGCGACTGCCGTTGTCGCCACAATCTCGGCTCGGTTCCTTGCAGCGCGCCCTATCTTGGAGTGCACGACGTCATGGCTATGGCGCTACGAACACACGTCCTGATGGTCGCCATCGGCGCACTCAGCCTCGGCCAATGCGCCGGAGCCCAACGCTGCTCGATCGTCTCCCTCGATCTCCGCGTCCCCGCCGATCCGGGTGATCGCGTCGGTACGTCGCTGGCCATCGCACACGGGCGCTTGGCGATCGGCGCGCGCAGAGGAGGACCCAGCAACGGCGGTGCGGTGTATCTGTTCGACTTGGGCGCCCTGACCGCGCCGATCGAACTCGTTCATCCGACCGGCCAGGCGCCAGACCGATTTGGCGATGCGGTTGCGCTCGACGCGACCCGCGTCATCGTTGGCGCGCCGCGCGACGCCGCGCCGTTCATTGGCAACGGCTCGGCGCTCGTCTTCAACGCGAGCGATGGAGCGTTCGTCATGATGCTGAACGCGCCGACGCCTGGGCTCGACGAACTCTTCGGATCGTCGGTCGCGATCACGGGGGGTTCCATCCTCGTGGGCGCGCCCTACGACATCGATTACGGCCTCCAGGGATCCGCATACCTGTTTGACTCGCAAGGACGTCTCCAACGTCAACTGCACTCGGACATTCAGGACTGGGACGGTTTCGGGACCGCCGTCGCGATGGACGACCGGTACGCGATCGTTGGCGCGCCGTTCGTCGACATCGACGGCCACTCGGCTGGCGCTGCGTACGTGTTCGATGCAACGAGCGGCGCGTACCTACGCCGCCTGTCGCTGTCGGTGCCGCATTCGGGATCGCAACTTGGTACGTCGCTCGCCTTCGACGGCACGCGTCTCGTGGTGGGCGCGCCCTTCGACGCGCCGCGCGGCGTCGAGACCGGTGCAGCGCACGTGTTCGACGTCGCGACGGGCGACTGGTTGGCGGCTTTGGCGCCGCCGAACGGGATCGCATACGCGCAGTTTGGGCAGTCGGTGGCGATGGCGGACGGATGGATCGCCGTCGGCGCGCCGGACGCAGGGGCGGGCACCGCAGGCGCCGTGTACCTCTTCGACGACACGACATTCGAACTGCTGGCCATGATCGACGTGCCACGCATGACGCGGTTCGGCGCATTTGGCTGGAGCGTCGCGTTGGGCGGCGACCGCCTCGCGGCAGGCGCGCCGTTCACCGACACCGGCGCCGCGTTCCTCTATGCCATTCAGTGCGACCGACCGTGTCCTGCCGACCTCACCGGCGACGCGATAGTCGATGCCGCCGACCTCGCGCTCCTGCTGGGAGCGTGGGGATCGTGCGGCAAATGCTTGGCGGATCTCGTGAACGATGGCGTCGTCGACGCGGGCGATCTCGCGATCGTGCTTGGTGCGTGGGGGCCGTGTGGGACGGGATGACGCGTTCACCCCTCGCGACAAACGCCAGAATGCCACGTACGCCGCCGTTACGATCACGCTCGTCCATCACGCCGAGGTGACCATGCGCAGACTGCTTTTCCTCGTGGCGATCGCCGGTTCGATCCTCGCTCTCGCGTCGCCCGCGCGCGGCGACCGTGATCCGTTCCCCGACGACTGGTTCTTCTCGGGCAAGGATCGACCGAAGGCGCTGCGCGACCTCGAAGGTACGGAACCGCAGGAACTCGTCACGCAAGCGTGGATCGGCGACGAGACCAAGATCAAGGATGCGCGCGGCAAAGTCGTGGTCATCGACTTCTGGGCGACGTGGTGCGGCCCGTGCATGGCCGCGATCCCAGAGAACGTGGAGCTCGTCTCGAAGTACAAGGACAAGGGGCTCGTCTTCATCGGCGTGCACGACGCGAACTCGGGCTGGGACCGCGCGGCCGGCGTCGTGCAGTCGAAGGGCATCAACTATCCGATCGCGCACGACAAGGGCGACTCGGCGAAGAACATCGGTCTCTCGTTCTGGCCGACGTACGTGGTCATCGATCGCAAGGGCAAGATCCGCGGCGCCGGGCTCGTGCCGAACAAGGTGAAGGACGCGGTCGAACTCCTGCTCGCCGAACCGGCGCCGGCTGGTCTCGGCGGCGCGACGGCGACGAGCGGCATTCCGGCCGACTGGTACTTCGGTGGCGCCGATCGTCCGGCATGGCTGCGCGAGCTCGAGGGGAAGCCGCTCGCGCCGCTGCCGTCGAGCGAGTGGCGCGGCAAGGCGATCACCGACGCCGACCGCAAGGGACACGTCACCGTGGTCCACTTCGTCTCGCCGAGTAGTGCGCTGTCCATGCGCCAGCTCGGCGAACTGTCCGCGCTGAACGACGAGTTCGCCCCGCAGGGCGTGGTGTTCGTGGGCGTCTGCGACGCCCGCGCCGACTGGACCGAGGCAAGCGCCGCGTTCGACGCGCAGCAGGTGAAGCTGTCGATCGTGAAGGACGCGGCGCCGCCGGCCGCCGCCGGAACGAAGCGCCCGTCACCCGCGGGCGCGACGGCGACCGCGCTCGGTCTTCGCGCGACGCCGGTGACGCTCGTCGTCGATCGCGCGGGCATCGTCCGCGCCGCGGGCATTCGCCCCGACAAGGTGAAGGCGATGGTTGGCAAGCTGCTCGCAGAGCCGATCGGAAACGAGTCGAACCCGACGAGCGCGGCGGCGCCTGCTCGTTAGCATCCAAACTATGCCGACACCTACGAACGCTGCCGTCGCGCAGCTTGGAACGTCTTCCATGCCCGCGCCCGGCGCGTGCCCCTTCGCCGATGTCGTGCGGGCGCACGTCGCGAAGACGGTCGTCGGTCAGCAAGTCGTCGTCGAGCGCGTGATGATCGCGCTCCTCACCGGCGGTCACCTGCTGCTCGAAGGCGTGCCGGGCATCGCGAAGACGCTGCTTGTGCAGTCGGTCGCGCGGGCGATCGACCTGAAGTTCGCGCGGGTGCAGTTCACGATCGATCTCTTGCCGTCGGACATCGTCGGCTCGGAGGTGCTCGACCAGAAGTCGAACGCGTTCCGCGTGCACCAAGGGCCGGTGTTCACGAACCTCTTGCTCGCGGACGAGATCAACCGTGCGTCGCCGAAAGTGCAGTCGGCGCTCCTCGAGGCCATGCAGGAACGCAAGGTCTCGATCGGTGACGAGACGCACGTGCTTCCGGCGCCGTTCCTCGTGATCGCCACGCAGAATCCTGTCGAACAGGCGGGCACGTTCGAACTCCCCGAAGCGCAGCTCGACCGCTTCATGCTGCGGCATCGGCTCCTGTATCCGTCGCCCGAAGAAGAAGCGGAAGTCGTGCGCCGCAGCTTGGAGCTCAAGCTGAAGCGCCAAGGCGAGGGTGCCGTGCCGATGACCGCGTTCGACGCGATCGACGCGAGCCGCTCGCTGCACATTCGCGATCTCACCGAGGCGATGGCGGCGGTGCAGAAGGTGCACGTGAGCGACGTCTTCATCCGCGACTGCGTCGAGCTGGTCAACCTCACGCGCAGCCACGAGGACATCGAGCTCGGCTGCAGTCCCCGCGCCGCGCTCGCGCTGGTGCACGCGTCGCGGGCCAGGGCGTTCATCCACGGCCGCGAGTACGTCGTGCCCGAGGACTTCTTCGCGCTCGCCGCGGACGTGATCCTGCACCGCATGCGACTCACCTACGAGGCGCTCGCCTCGGGCAAGAAGCCCGACGACGTGCTCGCGTCGCTCCTGCGCACGTTGACCTGATCCGCGCTTCGCGCCGGCCGATCGCGCCATGATCGTCACGCACCACGAGTCCCTGCGCCCGCCGGAAGAACTCGCCCACGGCGACTTCGAGATGGTCGTGCGTCGACTCGCCGACGACCTCGCGTTCGGCACCGACGCGTCGCGCTTCGTCGGTGCCGGGCTCGAGTACGCGAAGACGAGGCCCTACGCGCCGGGCGACACGCTGCGCATGTTCGACTGGCGCGTGACCGCTCGCACCGGCAAGCCGTTCGTGAAGGAATACGACACGCTGAAGCGCACGAACGTGTACCTCGTCGTCGACACGTCGGCGTCGATGGGCGTCGGATCGACGCCGCTGAACAAGCATCACCTCGCGGTGTGGATCGCGGCGGCGCTCGGCTTGGTCGCACAGCGCCGCCTGAGTCCGGTGGCGGTGATCGGCGCTGGCGAGCGACGCACGCGATTCGTCGCGAGCCTGCTTCAGAGCGATCTCTGGCGGGCGCTCGAGCCGCTGCGTGACGAGAGTCTCGTCGAGTCGACGCGCCTCGCCGAGCGCCTCGGCGACCTCGACGTGCGGGCGAAACGTGCGAGCGTCATCGTCGCGCTCAGCGACCTGCACGATCCGAACGTCGTGCCCGCGCTGCGGCACGCGGCGCAGAAGCACGACTGCATCGCGATCCACCTCGTCGATCCCGCGGAGCGCGGCCGGCTGCGCGCGGGCTTCTTCCGCGGCCAGGAAGCCGAGACCGGCCGCTCGTTCCTCGCGACCGGACGCACCGCGTGGGACAGCGCCGCGTCGATGGCCACCGATCTCGCGCGGAGCGGCGTGAGCTACCTGCGACTCCAGACCGACCAGCCGTTCCTCGCGCCCTTGCGACAATTCCTCGCGTTCCGACCGAGCGTCGTCGGAGGTCGCGGTTGACCGGTCGTCGCATCCAACGCATCGCGTGCGCCGCGTCGATCGCGCTCTCCTGCGCCCGCTTCGCGTCGGGCGCACCGCTCGTCGACGCGCCGCCGGTCGTCGCGGCTCGCGGCATCGCGGGCACGCTGACCTTCACGCACGCCGGGCAGACGATTCGCGCCCGCGCGAACCAGAGCCTGATGTCGCCGGTCCTCGTGCGCGTCGCCGGCGGCGCGGCGGGGGAGTATCGCGTGAGCTTCCTCGGCACCGTCGCGGGCGAGTTCGACCTGCGCGACTATCTCGAGTACGACGACGGTCGACCGCTCGCCGACGTGCCGCCGCTGCGCGTGCGCGTCGACTCGAAGCTGCCGCCGCAGTACGGCACCGACCTCTTCACGTTCGATCATCCGAACTTCGCGCTGACCAGCCACTACCGCACGATCGCCGCGACGATCGCGGTCGCGTGGGCGCTCGTGCCGCTCGTGGTGCTCACGCGGCGAGCGCTGCGCCGCGCACCGCCCGCGCCGCACGTCGACGTTCCGCCGCCGCCGACGATCGCCGACCAGCTTCGACCGCTCGTCCAGTCGGCGATGGCGGGCAGCCTGTCGATCGCGGATCGAGGCCGTCTCGAACTCCTGCTGTACCGCTTCTGGCGCGACGCGCTCGAACTCGGCGGGCTCACGCCGGCGGAGTCGATCGGTCACATGCGCCACGACCCGCGAGCAGGACGGCTCATCGTCGCGGTCGAACGCTGGCTGCACAGCGGCGCCGACTCGTCGCCGCGACCCGACGACGACATCGCCGAGTTGCTCGCGCCGTACATGACCGCGCCGGCGATCGAGCTCGCGCCCGAGTTGAAGGAGGCAACGGCATGACGTTCACGCATCCGCTCGCGCTCCTTCTCCTCGCGATTCCGGCGCTCCTCCTCTGGTCGGTGCCGTATCGGGGCTGGGGACTCGTCATGCCGTTCGATCGCGAAGCGCACGACCGGCGTCGACTTCTCACGTGGATACTCGGCGCGTTCGACTGCCTGCCGGCGCTGCTCCTTGCAGCGACGATCTTCCTGCTCGCCGGACCGCAGATGCTCAAGCAGCCGAAGAACGCGCGGCAACTTTCGAACATCCAGTTCTGCCTCGACGTCTCCGGCAGCATGGGGATGGAGGATCGCTACGAGAACGCGAAGAAGGCGATCGCGCAGTTCGTCGACACGCGTTCCGGCGACGCGTTCGGGCTCACGCTGTTCGGCTCGCAGCAGATCCGCTGGACGCCGCTCACCACCGACCTCGCGGCGCTGAAGAACTCGCTGCCGTTCGCGAATCCGGCCCGCCAGCCGCTGCACATGGCCGGCACGCGCATCGCCGCGGCGCTGCGCTTCTGCCGCGACAACATGATGAACGAGGCGGAGCAGGGCGATCGTCTCGTCATCCTCGTCTCCGACGGACAGAGCTCCGACCTCGGCAACGGCAGCGGCACCGAGGAGTCCGACCTCATCGAGGAATTGCGCAGCGCGAAGATCACGCTCTATCACATCCACGTCGCGAGCGAGCCCATTCCCGACGAGATCGTGCAGATCGCGCAGGGCACCGGCGGCGAAGCGTTCCAGGCGACGGATCTCCCCAGCCTCCAGCGCGTGTTCCGGCACATCGATCGCATGCGCCCCGCGAAGTTCAATCCCGTCGGCACCGTTCCGATGGATCACTTCGCACCGTTCGCGATCATCGCGATCGCGTGTCTCGCGCTGCATCTCGTCGGCCTCGCGGGCATGAGGTACACGCCGTGGTGATCGCGCCCGAGCTTCAGGTGCTCATCGCCGGCGCGGTCGCGGCGGTCGTCGCGCTCGCGGAGTGGCTGCACGCCCGTCGCACGCGCCGCGTCGCGCGCCTCGCGTTCGGGCCGGGCGGCGCGCCCGCCGCGTGGGTCGCGATCGTCCCGGTCCTGCGCACGGTCGCCGCGGGCGCCGCGACGTGGGGACTGCTCTTCCTCGCGACGTTCGATCCGATCGACGTCGATCGACGCCCGGCCCGCAACGCGTCGAAGCACGTGCTCATCTGCCTCGACGCGTCGCCGAGCATGCAGATCAAGGACGCGGGCCCGAACATCGAGAAGATGAGCCGCGCTGCGTGGGCGGGACGCGTGGTGCAAGGCATCCTCGATCGCCTCGACATGGAGACGACGCGCATCACGATCGTCGCCTTCTACACCGACGTCCTTCCGATCGTCGAGGACACCTTCGACAAGGAAGTCGTGCGCAACGCGCTCGACGGCCTGCCCATGTACGTGGCGTTCGAAGCCGGACCGACCGACGTGCAGAAGGGCGTCGCGAAGGGACTCGAGTTCGCGCGACCGTGGCCGCGCGGATCGGCGACGCTCGTCGTCGTCACCGACGGAGACGCCAACGCGCCGTCGGTGCCGGCGCGCTTGCCGGACTCGATCGCCAACACGATCGTGATCGGCGTCGGCGACTCGATGCGGGCGTCGTCGGTGAGCGGGCACAGCAGCCGGCAGAACGTGACGTCGCTGAAGCAACTCGCCGCGCGACTCGGCGGCATCTATCACGACGGCAACGTTCGGCACCTGCCGAGCGCCGTGCTCGACGATCTCACCATGATCGAACCGCGCGTCGGCGGCGCGATGAACTCCCGCGACCTCGCGTTGTGGTGCGCCGGCGCGGGTGCGTTCACGCTCGCTCTGGCGGGTCCGATGCTGTCGCTGTTCGGACGACGACGATCGTTCGTCGTCGCGCGACGTTCCGTCGCCGGCCCCGGCGGCGCGAACGAGACGGTCCTTTCGCAGACTGGAGCGGCACGATGACGGTCTCACGCATCGGATGGGCGATCTGGGCTCTCGTGCCGGTGGCGCTCCTCACGTTCCACTTCGGACCGGGACAGGCGGCGTACGTGCAGGATCAGGCGGCGCGACTGCAGTCCGCGGCGCTCGAGGCCGAAGCGAGCGCGATGCGGGCGCAGGACGCCGCGTACGCGAAGCATCTCGCAGCGATCGAGGCCCGCCGCGCCGCGTTCCTCTCGCAGGCGCCCGACGACGACGCGAAGGCGCGAGCCGCGACCGAGGACGAGGATCGCGCCTACGCCGCCGCCGCGGAGGAGTGGAAGCGCACGGCCGACGCGTTCCAGCACGTGCAGGACGCGCTCGGCGGCTCGTCGCCCGAGAAGGCGCGACGCGTGCGCTGGGCCCACGCGCGGGCGATGGTGCGCTCGGGCGAGATCTGGCCGGGCATCGGCGAGCTCGAGTCGATCGTCGACGAGCTCGACGACGCTGGACAGTCGGGCTCGGCGCTCGCCCGCAGCTCGCGCGAGGAACTCGCGACCGCGTACTACTACGGTGCGCGGCTGCTGCGGCTGTCCGGCATGCCGGCGCAGGAGTGGCGCGTCGAGTCGGGCAAGGCGCGACAGCAATTTCGCTATCTCGCCGAGCAAGCGATCGCCCGCGGCGAGACGAAAGACGCGATCGACAGCTATCAACGCAACGTCGAACTCGTGCTCAATCTCGAGCAGGCGAGTCTCGTCGACATCCAGGGCAAGCCGCTGCCGCGCGAGTCGCCGCGGGCCGGCAACATCGGCAATCGACCGGGCAATCAGCCCGGTCGCAAGTCGCAACGTCCGCCGCAGCGCCGCGACGCGCGCGGCGCCGGCGGAGCGGGGGAGATCGGCGATGGGTGGTGACCGCAGCCACGTCGCGCATCAAGATCCTCCCCCGAGGTGCGCATGCACGTCGGGGGAGGGGGACCATCGCGCAGCGATGGTGGAGGGGGCGCAGAGTCACATCGCGTGTTCGACCCCCCACCACCGTTCGCTGCGCGAACGGTCCCCCTCCCCCCATCGCTGCGCGACGTGGGGAGGATCATGTCGCGAGCAGCGCATCGCGATCGTTCCTCGACGTGGGCGCGCTGCGCATCAAGATCCTGCCCCGATGTGCGCATGCACATCGGGGGAGGGGGACCATCGCGGAGCGATGGTGGAGTGGGCCGACCGACATGTCGCGCCTCTGGCCCCCACCACCGTTCGCTGCGCGAACGGTCCCTCTCCCCCCGTCGCTGCGCGACGTGGGGAGGACCGTGTTGCGGGCAGCGCATCGAGAGCGCATCTCGACTTGCGCTCGCTGCGCATGAAGCTCCTCCCCCGATGTGCGCACGCACATCGGGGGAGGGGGACCATCGCGCAGCGATGGTGGAGGGGGCACGTCCAGCATCCAGGAATCGCCCCGTGCTAGGTGAACCAACGCACTCGACACAACGGCAGGAGCACGCATGAGCACTTCGCATCAACTGGAACGACCGATCGCCTTCGGGGCCACGCGCAGCGCGGCCCGTGAGCGCTGCGTCGTCGTCGCCTGTCTCGTCGCGTTCGTGTCGCCCGCATTGGCGCGCCAAGCGACCGTGCCGGCGGTACCGTCGACTCCCGCGCAAACAATCACCCCTGCGGCCACGACGTCGGCGCAGCCGATGCAGACGATCGCGCCCGCCGTGCGCACGAGCGTCGTCACGGCGCCGATCGCGCAGACCGCGAAGCTCTCGCCGCAGGAACTCGCCGATCTTCGCGCCGAGTACGACGCGAGCAAGCCGGAGGAGCGTGCAGCGCTCGTCGCCTTCTATCGCGACATGGGCATCGACATCGAGAAGCTGTTCGCGGGCGGTGCCGCCGGCGCCGACGCGCCGACGGCGAAGACGGTCACGCTCGTGCAGGCCGTGCAGGCGTTGGACTTCGCGCGCACGCCACAGGCGGTGCTGGCCGCGCGGTCGCAACTCGGATTCAAGCCGGCGCCGCGGCCCGACGCGAAGGACATCGACGCGCTCGCGAAGTGGATTCAGCTTCAGGTGATGGCTGGCGAGTGGGACGCGTTCGCGGCGTTCCTCGCCGACGCGTCGCCGACCGACTCGACCGGCATCTACGCGCACGTGCTCCAGTCGTGCAATCGGCCCGCGAAAAACGATCCGAGCGGCAAGGCCGATCCCGCGCTCCTGCCCGAGGACGTGCTCGCGCTTGCCGACGCGTCGGCGGGGGAACTCAACGATTGGCAGCTCGACGTCCTGTCGCAACTGCTGAAGGGCGCCTCGACGAAGTACGGCACCGGTCCGATGCTCGCGCGCATCGCGCAGGGCACGCGGAAGTTCGGCAACCAAGACGACGCGAAACGCGAGCGCACCGTGCGATTCCTCGTCGCCGCGGGACTCGTCCTCGACGCGTATCAGTACTTTCCGTCGCTCGCCGACGCCCGCACGCGCGGCGACGCCCGAGTCATCCTCAACCACGGCCGCTATCACCAGGATCTCGCCGCGGAGGGGCGCGCCGGGGGCGATCCCGACATGCAGCGCCGCGCGGCGTGGGATCTCTTCTGCGAAGTCGCGCTCATGGACAAGGCGGATGCGGCGCTGCGTCAGGACGCGATGCGCCGCGCGATTGACCTGTTGCCCGCGATGCCGCCCGTCGATGCGACGAAGTGGCTGCGGCAAGTGTTCGCGAGCGAGTCGCTCGGACCGGCGGCGCTCGAAGCCATCGCGCTCAAGGCCGGATCGCTGCGCGACGCGAAGCTCGATGTCGCGGAGCGGGCGCAGACGATCCTCACGATGAAGGACGCCATCGACACGCTCGTCGCGCAAGCGGGCGTCGACATCCAGATGCTGCGGATTCCGCTGCGCATGCTGACGTCGGCGATCGTCGGCGAGGCCGAAGCGGCGCTCAACGATCGCAATCGGCCGCGCGGCGGGGGCGTCTCGCGCGAGGTCGAGCTGCTCCTTCGCGCATTGCCCGGCGAACGCTGGCTGGAGGTGCTCGAGCCGAGCATCGCGAGTCGCGCGTACAAGACGGCGATCAGCGTGGCGAATGCCGCGGACGAGACCGACATCGCGCTCGAGTACGTCGCGAACGGCGCGAAGCGATTCCCCAACGAGGGCACCGACCTCGCGGACACGTTCCTGCGCTCGTGGGAAAAGCGGCTGACGCCGACCGGCCCGAATCAAGACGACAACGGCATCATCTATTGGCCCGGATACATGCAGGAACTCGCGACCGCGCCGCTCACGCGCGGTCGGCAGCGAAGGAATCTCGAGCGCCTCGCGACGCTGGTCGCCGTGCTCAACGGAATCGGCGTCGACGCGTCGACGTTGCCGAGCGTCGCGGGCGTCTTCCGCGCGTGCCATGGTCGCACCGAAGTGTTCACGCGCGACGGCATCGAGAAGGTGTTCGGTCCGGTCGACAAGCTCGCGCCCGACGCGGCAGCGTCGTTGGCGGATCAGATGCGCCTCGGGCTCGCGGGCGATTGGAAGGACAAGAACGCGCAGGCGCAGGCCGGCATGAAGCGTTCGTCGGCGGAGATCTCGGCGCTCGTCGAGCAGGGCTACGAACTCGCGATCGGACTCATCGATCGCGCCATCGCGCAGCGTCCGGAGTCGTGGCGGTACGCGGTGACGAAGGCCGCGCTCACCTACGACCGCGTGCAGTTCAAGCAGGCGGAGCAGAAGGCGGACTTCGCGACGTACAACCAGTACCGCAAGGAAGCCTTCGCGGCGTTCCAGGCGACCGCGGAGAAGTACGCGGAGCTCGTGGCCAAGGGAGCGCAGCGCGACGACGCCGGCGTCTATCTCGCCTGGTTCAACGCGGCGGTCGGATCGAGCGAACTGAACTACCTCACGCGCGAGGACCTGCTCATCGACGGTTCGCCGCAGGACGATCAGATTGACCTCATCGTCAAGGCGATGAAGCGCCTGCCCGACGACGCCCGCGATCGCCACGTCGGCGCGTTCGCCCGCGCGATCTCCGACGGCGTGCCGCGGCTCGCGCCCGAGGTGAAGCCGCGGGTGATTCGTCACGCGATGCGCATCATCGGCGACCATCCGGCCGGCGCTTCGCTGCAGCGACTCGTCGACCTGTACCAGGATCTGGTGAAGGACGAGATCAAGCTGCGCATCGCGATCGACGGCAGCGATCGCGTGGGTGCGGGCAAGCGATTCGGCGCGCTCCTCTCGGTGCGCTTCACGACGGCGGTGGACCGCGAGACCGGCGGCCTCACGCGCTATCTCCAGAACGACGTGTGGACGCGCGTGGGCAACCAGATGCGCCCGATGAACTATCGCGACATGCTGAAGAAGTCGATCGAGTCGGCGCTCGCCGAGCATTTCGAGATCGACGGTCTCGGGTTCTTCGACGCGCTGACGCCGCCACGACCGGTGAAGGAGGGCGGCGAGGACGGATGGCTCGAGAAGCCGTTCGCCTATCTCGTGCTGCGGGCGAAGGACCCGAGCGTCGATCGCGTGCCGCAGATCACGATGGACACGCACTTCAACGACTCGATCGGTCCGGTGACGCTGCCGCTCCTGTCGAACGCGCCGCCGATCGACGCGGCATCGGCGCCGGGCGAGCGGCCGCTGCGCAAGCTCGACGTCACGCAAACGCTCGACCTGCGCGGCGCGAGCAAGAGCGACAAAGATCGCGCGATCACGCTCGAAGTGCACGCGAGCGGCGACGGCGTCGTGCCCGACCTGGAAGAATTGCTCGACGGCGTGCGCACCGCGTTGCCGGGATATGAAATAGGTCCGAAGGGCATCGACGAGCGCCCGCTCAGCGTCGCGCAAAGCGAATCCGACGGCCGCCCGGTCTTCATGCGCGCTTCACAGGCGCCGCCGAAGGAAGAGGATTACGTGAAGCCGGACGACAGCGGCTTCTATCGATTGGCGACCGAGCGATCGTGGATGATCACGTTCACGCCGACCGGCGCAACGGTCGGCACGGAATTCACGTTGCCGGCGCTCAAGCAAGGCTTGGACGGCAAGGTGACCGCGCGCCAGTTCTCCGACATGGATCTCGTCACGGTGACCGGTCGCACGGTCGCAGTCGTGCCGCCGATTCTCTCGACGCGCAATCTGGTGATTGCCGGCGTCGTCGTCGCGGCTGCGATCGCGGGCATGTGGATGATCCGATCGCGGCGCCGCGCCGAGCCCGTCGACGATGCGCTGCATCACATGCCGACGCGCATCACGCCGCTGAGCGTGATCGCCACGTTGCGGCGCATCGAGAGCGAATCGGGTCCGTCGCTTGACGCGCCGCGCCGTGCGGCGCTGGCCCGCGAGATCGAGACGCTTGAGTCGCAGTACTTCGGGCCGCAGAGCGGCGCGGACCAGAACGGAACGCTGCGGGCGGCGCTCGATCGTTGGATCGTCGTGGGGAGGTAGGGCGCCGGCTTGGGTTGGGGAACCTTCAGCGCGGAGACGCGGAGGACGCGCGGAGGAGATCCTTGGCGTGCGTGCTTCGCGGCGCGCGACTTTCCTTGCAACACGGAGAAGGGGAGGTCCGGAGGGCACACGGAGGCGCCGCTCGCGCAACGCGCCAGGCGCTCCACGAGCACAGCGCATTGGGCTCCTCTCCCGACGTGCGCCAGCACGGCGGGGGAGGGGGACCGTTCGCGCAGCGAACGGTGGTGGGGGTGCCTCGGCGCGCGGAGGCCGTGCAGCGGCGAAGCCACGACCACCCGCGATGCGCCGACATGGTCTCGCGCGGCGGAAAGAAACCACTCGCCGGTCGTGCAAGCGCTCGATCGGAAAGCGGTTCTCATTGCGGGACCGCGTCGTCAGCGCCGGCGTGCATGTGGCGCCGATCGCCCCCCTCCACCGTTCGCTCCGCGAACGGTCCCCCTCCCCCCGTCGCGGCGCGCGACGCGGGGAGGATCGCCGCTGGACGCTCGATCGCGCGCCGCATTGAGATCCTCCCCCGACGTGCGCCAGCACCTCGGGGGAGGGGGACCATTCGCGCAGCGAATGGTGGTGGGGGTAAGCGGCACAGGCACTGCGACGTCCGAGGCATCACGCTGAATGCACCAACACACTCGCCTCCTTCGCGCGCTCTCGGGATCTCCGGAATCCGTGTTGAAAGGAATCCGAGCGCCGCGTCGACCGCGCGGCTCCAACGACCCCTCCGCGTTTCCTCCGCGCACTCCGAGTCTACGCGCTGCATGCCTTTCTCCGCGTGCCCTCCGGATCTCCGGTCTCCGTGTTGAAAGCGAGACGAGCACCGCGCCCCCGTGGTGAATGAATCCCGTGCCGCGCGCGAAGGCCCCACCCGCTAGCATGCGACCATGATCGCCGACAGCGCGCGCGAGCTCTTTCGCGAGCACTTCCACGCCGAACCGAGCGCCGTCGCCGTCGCGCCCGGGCGCGTGAACCTGATCGGTGAACACGTCGACTACGCCGAAGGATTCGTCCTGCCCATCGCGATTGATCGCGCGACGGCGGTCGCGGCGCGGCTCGCGGCGTCGCAATCGGCAAGCACGTTCGTCTCGCGCGGCGTCGGTATCTTCACGATCGACCTCACGCGCCCCTTCGAGCCGGTGCGCGGCGATGCGTCGTGGGCGAACTACGTGCTCGGTCCGCTGCGCGAGCTGATGGACTTCGGGCATCGCATCGGCAACGTCGAGCTCGCTATCGCGAGCGACGTGCCGCTCGGCGGCGGACTGAGTTCGAGCGCAGCGCTCGAAGTCGCGGTGACGGTCGCGACGCTGGCGCTCCTCGGCGCGAGCATGGATGGCCTCGCGCTCGCTCGCCTGTGCCAGCGCGCCGAGCATCGCTTTCCCGGTACTCCGTGCGGCATCATGGACATGACCGCGTCGGCGAACGCCCGCGCAGGGCACGCGCTTCTGCTCGATTGCCGGTCGCTCGCGATCGAACATGTGCCGCTGCCGAGCGGCGTCGAAGTGCTCATCGTCGACTCCGGCGTGCGTCATCGCCTCTCCGACGGGGGCTATGCGGCGCGGCGGTCGGCGGTCGAGGAAGCCGCGCGCAGGCTTGGCGTTCGCACATTGCGTGACGCGACGACGGCGACCGTCGAAGCCGCGGGCTTCGAGCCCGAACTCCTTCGCCGCGCGCGACACGTCACCAGCGAGATCGCCCGCACGATCGACGCGGCCGCGGCGCTGCGTGGCGGCGATGCTCCGGCGTTCGGTCGCCTCATGACCCTAAGTCACGCGTCGCTGCGCGACGACTTCGGCGTGTCCGTGCCCGAGCTTGATGCCATCGTCGACGCGCTCCTGTCCGCGCCCGGCGTGTTCGGTGCCCGCCTGACCGGCGGCGGCTTCGGCGGCAGCGCGATCGCGCTCGTCGAAGGCGGACTCGCCGCAAAGGCGGGCGCGATCGCGTCCGCGGCATTTGCCCGTCGATTCGGGCGTGCACCGGTGAGCTTCGTGACCTCGGCCGCGGCTGGTGCGGCGCTCGTGCCGTGATCCCGAGTTCGTGGCATGATGCCCGGCGATGAAACGCCTCGTCGCTCTCGTCGTCGCGCTCGCCGCGCAGTCCGCGCTCGCCCAGGTCTCGTCGCTGCAGCCGACATCGCCGCATCCCGGCGAGTCGCTCACGGTGCGGTACGACCCGAAGGCGCCGGGCGCGGCGCTTTCCGCCGACGCGCCGATCTTCGTGACCGTGACGGTTGACACGCCCGTCGGGCACGCGACGTCGTGGGGCAAACTCGAAGGCGCTGCGGACGGCGCGCTCGTGTGGACGCTCACCGTGCCTCCGGACGCGACGGGCGGCGTGGCTCGTTTCTTCTCGCTTGATCGCACGCATCTCTACGACGCGAGCGCGGCGCAGAACTTCTTCGTCGAGCGCAGTGGCGATCACGGCATCGCCCGCGGCATGTCGCTCGAGGAAATCGAGCGTCGCTACCAGTCGTGGCGCGCCGAGCATCCGAACGACTGGACCGTCGTCCCCGCGCGCTGGGCGGCGCTCGAAGGCGTCGAGCCGGCGGACAAGGTTGCGGAGCGCGTGCGCAACGAGATCGGCGAGCTCGACGCGGCGTCGACGCCGAACGACGCGGCGCTGCGCTATGCGGGCGTCGACGCGCGATTGCGACTTGCCCGCGAGACGGAGGCGATCGCGCTGGTGCGCGACCTCGTCGAGCGCATGCCCGCGGACCCGTGGACCGGGCGATGCGTGCAGCGCCTCGTGCCGCTGGCGCAGGCGTCCGAGCCGAGTCCGGCGCGCGACGCGGCGCGGCAGGTGATCCTGCGCTACGCGGCGCTCGCGCCGACGTCGCCTCTTTTGCGCGACGACCTGCTGACGGCGCTCGCCCACGAGAAGGACGCGCCGCTCGAGTTCCTCGATCGATGCGCCGACGGTTGGGCCCAAGGGCAGCCGGGCGACGCGCGGCCGTACTACCTGCAGGCGCTGGCCCGCGTCGAACGCGACGTCGAGGCGGAGCGCGCGGACTCGTTGCTCTCGCGAGCGCTCGAGGCGTCGTTCGGCGCGGCGCATCGCGCGTACGCCGATCCCGACGGCACGGCGACCGCGACCTTCGTGCGCGACGTTCTCCTCTTGCGGTCGAAGCTCGCGGCAAAGCGCAACGACGGCGCGGCGGCGCTTCTCTTCGCCGTCGCCGCGAAGGGCGCGGCGAGCGGGCTCGACGACAACACAGCGCCGGAGATCGCGTTCGCGATGCGCGACGGATGGCGCCTGCTCGGCGCGTCGTCGTCGACGGCCGCGCCCGTCGTCGCCGCGGCGCCAACAATCTCGACTCCGTCCGGCGGTACGCCGTCACAGGATTCACCGCCGTCGGAGGGCGCCGCGCCGGCGTTCACGGCGAAGGACATCGACGGCAACGAGGTGTCGCTCGAGTCGCTGCGCGGCAAGGTCGTCGTGATGAACTTCTGGTTCGTCGCATGCGGCCCGTGCCGCATGGAGATGCCGGCACTCAATCAACTCGCGCAGCGCTATTCGGACAAGGACGTCGTCTTCCTTGCGCCGTCGTTCGACGCGACCGACAAGTGCAAGGATTTCCTCGCGAAGAGCGAGTTCCGCTACCGCGTGCTGCCCGACGCCTCGAGCGTCGTCAGTTCGTATCACGTGAAGGTCTTCCCGACGCACGTGGTGATCGATCGCGCCGGCAATGTCTCGATGCTGCGCGTCGGTGCGAACTCGTCGGTGATGGGCGAACTCACTGCTGCGATCGAGTCGGCGCTGGCGGGGCAGTAGGGCAGGCGAGATCCGGCGCATGCTTGCCCCGGAGCTGCGCTCTAGGAATGACCCCGACGCTCCTCCGTCGCCGTTGAGGCTCCCGACAGGACCTACTGGTTCGCAGAGATCGGGCGACCGCCGCCTCTTGGGCTGCGGTTGATCGCTGGATGTCGTCGGGGTGAGTATGAGGGATCCCGGTCGTTTGCCCTTCGAAGTGTCGCTTCGGTCTACGACTGTGCGCCCAGTCGGCGCGGGGTACGTTTCACACCGTCTTGGAGGTTCGGACTTGGCGTGTCCTTTCGACCTTCTTTCGACCGGGCCCGGAGCCACCCGAGCGCCGCTTCCTCGACGAGCGATTCGGTGAGTCCGCTCACGTGCGCTTTCCAAGGTTCGTCTTCGCGTCGCGAAGCAGCTTCTCCGCCGCCTCGATGCACGCTGCGAGGGAAGCCTCGTCGATGTCCTCACCCGAGTAGTCCGTCAGGTTGCGCTTCCGGCGAAGAGTATCCAGCAGTACCACCCGCCGCGGATCGATGCCGAGGGTTAGCGTGAGCGTTTGGATGATCGTCATGTGATGGCCAGGACGACTGGTGTCCGGTCGGTAACCCTGCGTCATCAGCGCCGCGAGGCCTATTTGCATGATCGATCGGTACGCAGCGTCGAAACGCGTTTCGACGCTGACCTCGTCGACACGTGCGTCGGCGATGCCGCGCTCCGCAGCCGCGAGCAGCCGAGCGATCTCCGCGACGTCCCGCGGGTGGGCCTTAAGTTGCCCGATCTTGAGCAGGTTCGCCAAGCTCATCGAGATCCCCCAGTATGGAGAGCTTCGGCTCGCGGGCGACGCGCGACGCAAATCGGTCGCGTGCCTTCACCTTCGAGCGGAACTCTTCCAGCGTCATCACGACCGGATTGATGTCCCTTTGAAGCCGCTCCCGGACCGGCATCAGCGCCTCGACGACCTGCTCGAAGCGAACTGATCCGAGGACCATCACGTCCACGTCGCTTGTTGCCCGCTCCGTTCCTTGTGCGACCGAGCCGAAGACGAACGCAGCGCGAATGCGCCGCCCGAGCGGCTCGAGCGCCTCGCGCAGCACGTCAGCTAGACCCGCCGTCTTGCGGAAGATCCCCGCCAGCTCGTCAAACAACGGGCAGGTTCGGTCGGCCTGATAGCGCACCTGATTCCCCGATGCGCTTCGCGTGAGCAGCCCGGCAGCAGTGAGCGAGGTGAGTTCGCGGTGCAGCGAGCCCGAAGACACTCCCGTCAGTCGCGTGATCTCTCGCACGTAGAAACTCTGCTCTGGATGAAGGAGCAAGAGGCCCAGAATGCGGCGCCGGTAGCTGCCGAACAACAGCTCGACCAAGCGCGGTGTCTCACGGGGGGCGCGAACTCTCATTCTGAGAACGATCGTACCTATCTTGAGAACGCGCCGCCACGGCGCCGGCGGCTCAAGGTGTGGCTTCATCATGCGCCGTACGCGGCAGCTGGCGCGGGAACGACCAGCTCGGTGGCGGCGAGGCGGTGCGTTCGCCCGCCTCGAGATGGACCTGCCGACCCACGAACGCGATGCCGCTCCCGAGCTCAATCAGGGAACGCTGGAACTCCTCGACGAGCACCTCTACGAGCTCGCGCTTACGGGGAGATGCGGTGCCGAGGACGTCGAAGCGGTACGGGTCACCGCAGGCATGCTGCGCGATCGCGAAATGCAACCCGCGCGTGCGATGGGAGGATGGTCGCACGGGTTCCCGAAGTGGACGATCGCGGCACGCGCTACTGTCTCGTCGCGCTCGGCCGCGCCACGCCGCCTTCGAGCTTGTACCTGTAGTACACCTCGAGACTCAGCGCACACACCGCGGTTTGATACGCGCGGCCGCACTTTTGTGACCAGCGGTCTTGCGGGTCCCAGCTTCCGGCGAACGTGCCGTCGGTGCGTTGGTGCTCGATGAGGAGCGGGGCGAGCGCTTCGTTCCAGCGCCTCCACGCATCGCCTTGCTGTTGGAAGAGCGCGAGGGTCGCGTAGTACCACGAGTGCGTCGGCGCGTCGTGCGTCCAGCGCGGTGGCGACGAGAGCAGGAACTCGGCGGACTGCTTCATGCGGCTCTCGTCGCGCGTGTGGCCGAGGATCTGCTGCACGAACATCGCCTCGGCGGTCATGCCGACGCTCGGCGCGTCGCCGGCGCGATAGGCGTAACGACCGCGCGCTTCGGGGCGAGCGACCGAATCGAGCCACGTGCCGGCGGAACGGAAGACGTCGGGCGGGGGACCGAAACCGGCGCGACGCGCGCTCTCGACGGTCATGATGAGCCAACCGAGCACGGCGGTATCCGCATCGTTGCCACTGCGCTGCTGACGGCGCGCGGCGAGCACGAACTGGGCGGCGCGGCGAGCGGGATCGGCGAGCGCCGCATCGCGGGTCATGGCGTAGGCCTCGCAGAGGGCGACGGCGCCAATTGTTTGACCATACATGCTGTCTTCGCCGCCTCGCAGATCGCCCGACGCATCTTGCCGCGCGACGAGCCAGCGCAGACCCTCCGCCACCGTCGCGCGATACGGACCGTCGTCGACGTGCGTGTGACCCGCACCGAGGAACGTGAGGAGCGCGAGCCCGGTGATCGCGGCATCCGCGTCGACCTGGCCTTCGAGCTCGCGGCACGACCAGCGTCCGTCCGACGCCTGCGTGCGTCGGAACCACTCGAGCGCGCGGCCGACGGCGGCCTCGGTCTCGCTGCTTCCGCCCATGCGATCGACGAGTTCGCTGCGCGTCTCGGGAGCCCGCTGCTCGAACGTCTCGATCGGCTGCGGCGCATCGACCGACGCGAAGGGCATGCGCGGCGCCGAGTCGTCGACCGCCGACGGCGGCAGCGACGGCAACGGCGCGGCGGCATGGTTCGCGGCGTCGGCAACGCGCGTCGATGGCGCCGCGCGCGGCAGGTTCGGCGCGCGCTCGTCGGCGCTCGATGCGCTGGCTGCCGCCCTGGGCGAGGGACGAATTGCATCGCCGAGCGGCGCGATCGTCGGCGAGTGCGGCTCGTCGCGCGAATCCTCGCTCGAGCGCGACGGCGCAACGCTCGTCGGAGGCTTCGACATCGGCAGCGCCAGCGCGAGCTGGCTCGCCTCGCGCGGAACTTCGGTCGTCGCCGCGGGGCGCTCGGCGTCGGCAATCGCTCGTCGCTGCGCGCGCTCGGGCAGGGCGTCGGCGGGCGCGGGGCGCGTCGTCGGCGCCGCGGCGGGTGCATCGATCGATTCGACCGGCGCCACGCTCGGGGCTGACGGTGCGGCTGATGCGTCGGTCTCTGCAGGTGACGCCGACGGCGCCGGCGTCTTCGGCAACGCGGCGTCGATGCGCGGCTGCGGCGCATCGGCGACGGGCGTCGGCGCGACCATCGCGTTCGTCTCGGTGACTGCTGCAGTCGCCGTGCGCGGCGGCATCGCGCGTTCCGTGTTTGTCGAGGAGGTCGGCGCGGGCGACGGCGCGACGATCGGCGCCACGGCCGCGACATTCGGTGTCGACGGCGCGGGCGGCGGAGGCTCGGCGCTCGGTTGGTCCGCGGGCGGCGCAGCGGGGACGTCGGCGACGATCGCCTCGCGCGTGGCCGGCACGGGCGGCAGCGCGTCGGCGCGCGGCGCCGCCTCGGGCATCGCCGACGCGCTCTGGCGATCGGGCAGTTCGTTCGAAACCGGCGCTGCGGTCGCGGCCGGCGCCTCGGGCGCGAGCGCGGGGAGTTCGACGGTCGTCGCGACCATCGCGACGACGTCGGTCGGAATCGGCTCGGCCAGGATCTGGCTCGCCTGCAGCGACCGTGCCTCGGCGAGGTCGCTCGTTTCGTCGCCGATCGCGCCGGCGAGGATGACTCGCGTTCCGCCGGCGTCGAGCAACTGGCCGAGCTTCGCGCCGACGGTCCACAGCGTGAGAAGCGCGGCGATCACCGCGTGCAGGAGAAGCGAGACGACGAGGCACTTCGCGAGCAAGCTCAGCCGCGCGAAACGTCGGCGCCACTCGACGCTGCGCCACAGGGCGCGCAGCAACGACAGCAGCAGGAGCAACCCCGCGACGACGAGCGCGAGGAGGAGCAGCCACGGCCAGAGCGCACTCCAGATCTCGGCGATCGTCGCCGCGAGGCTCGGACGCGCGCGGAACACCTCGCGCGACGTGGTCCACCAGATGCCGTAGTCGCCCGCGTCGCCCTGTGCCGCCGCGACACTCGCGCTGCTCGCGCGGTCGGAGCTGAAATAGAGGCGGAAGCCGTCGGACGCGAGCGATGGATCGAGCTCGTTCGCGCTCGAGTTCACCGTGTCGTCGAGGCGCTCGATCTCGCCCGGCGCGTCGTCGATCAGACGGGCGCGATAGAGGTCGAACCCGCCGCGCGAGCCAGGGCGATTCGACGCGAAGTACAGGAAGTCGCCGACGGGGCTGATGGCCGGAGCGCCGTCGTCGAACGGCGTGCTCAGCGCATCGACGCGTTCGCACGGCGACGGCATGTTCGATGCGAGTCGCGCCGTATACAGATCGTGGTCGCGACGGCGTCCGCGCTCGCGCATCGTCGCGTGCCATTCGCGATCGTCGTCGGGCACGGCCTCGCCGGGTCGCGGTCGATCGCTCGCGAAGTACAGCCGTCGTCCGTCCGGCGTGAGCGCCGGACTGTGCTCGTCGAATCGCGAGTTGATCGACGCGCCGAGCGGCGTCGGCGCGGACCATCCGTCTCCGTCGGCCGCTGCGAACCAGAGGTCGTAGCCGCCTTGGCCGCCGTCGCGATTCGAGGCGAACCACAGCGAACGTCCGTCGGCCGCGAACTCCGGTTCGAGTTCGTCGGCGTCGGTGTTGATCGAGGCGATCGGTTCGGCGGCGGACCAGCCGTCCGGCGTCCAGCGCGACGCGACGAGGTCGGCGTTCGAGCCGGGACGTCGCCGCACGAAGACGAGCGTCGTGCCGTCGGGGCTCGCCTTCGGTTCGTACTCGTCGACGTCGGTGTTGATCGCGCCGCGCACTTCCTCGGGCGGACGCCAGATCACGTCGCGAGCGGTCGCGTCGCGCGCCGCGACGTGCAGCGACATGCCGTCGGTCCAGGTCGATCGGGCCCGCTGCACGACGAGCGAGACGGCGACGACGATCGCGGGGAGCGCGAGCGCCGCGACGGCGAGAAGAGCGGTGCGTCCGCGCGGCATGGTCAGTGTCCGGTGCCCGCGATGGGCTGCGTTTCGAGGTAGGGCTCGGGGATGCCGCCGCGCTTGCAGATGTCGAGCACGCGGGCGATCGACGCGTAGGTCGCGCGACGGTCGCCGCGCACGATGACCTTCTGGTCGGCGTGCGCCTTCACGGCGTCGCCGATGCGGGCGGCGAGCGCGGCGTCATCGAGGATCGCGCCGCCGACGATCGCGCGGCCTTCGCTGTCGATGTTGATGACGAGCTCCTTGAGGAGCGACGAGAGCGGCGCCGCCGAGTGCGTCTCGGGCAGCGCGATCTTCATGTCGCGCTCGTTGCGCTGGAAGGTCGTCGCCGCGAGGAAGAAGATCAGGAGCAGGAACACCATGTCGATGACCGGCGTGAGGTCGATGCCCACGCCCGGCGCCGTCGCTGACTCTCGTCGAAGGATCACGTCGTGCTCCTCTCGTGCTCAGGCCGCGCCGAGCGCGACGGGATTGAGGTCGACCGCCGCGTCGCTTCGGGCGTGCGGGACGGAGCGGGCGACGGGCGCCGCGTCGCGCTCCTCGAGCAACCCCTCGCACGTGCCGTCGATGTCGAGGACGAGTCGATCGGCGCGGGCCGCGAGCCAGTGGTACGCGAGGAGCGCGGGGATCGCGACGATCAGGCCGGCGGCGGTCGTGACCATCGCCTCGTAGATGCCCGACGCGAGCAGCTCGGTGCGGCCTAACGCTTCGGCGGATGCCGCGACGGTGCGGAACGCCTTGATCATGCCGGTGATCGTGCCGAGAAGACCCAGGAGCGGAGCCACCGCCGTCACCACCGACAACCCGCGCAGGTTGCGCCGGAGCTGCGCCGCTTCGCGCAGTCCGGCTTCCTCGATGCGCCGCGCGACGTCGTCGCTCGAGCCGCGCCAGTGCTTCAGCGCGCTCTCCGCGACGCGGGCGACCGGGTTCGGATTCGCGCGGCAGTACGCGAGCGCGCGCTCGGGTCCTTGCTGCAGCGCGTCGCGCAGTCCGGGCATGAACGACGGCGGGACGATCGCGCTTCGGCGCAGCGAGACGAGACGCTCGATCACGATCGCCAGTCCGATGAGGGACGTGATCGCGATCGGGATCATGACCGGTCCGCCCTTGAGCGTGAGATCCCAGACGGTCGCGACGGTGGAGAGATCGGCGGGCGCCGCGGCGGGCGCGGTTGCGAGGAACGGTTGCATGCGAAACCTCGGACGATGGTGGAGGGAAAGACGGCCGCGCCGCGGCGCGGCGGAGTTCACGGAGTTGCCGACGACGCCTGTGCGGTGCGTTCGCGTTCGCGTCGAGCGGCCGCGGCCCACTGCGATTCGGGGAATCGCCGCAGCAAGTCGTCGAACTGGCGATTCGCGTCGTCGGTGCGGCCGAGCGCCGTGAGGCAGCGACCCGCCTCGAAGAGCGCGGCGCTCTGCCACTCGGGCTGCGCGAAGAGAACGTCGACCTTGAGGAACTCGCGCACGGCGTCCTCGTGACGATCGAGCGCGAACAGACACTCGCCGATCTGGAACTGCGCTCGCGCGGGGGTCTCGCCGGCGCCACTCGATGCGACCTGGCGATACGCCTCGATGGCCGCGTCGCGCCGGCCGCGCTGTTCGCGGGCCCAGCCGATGGCGAAGCGCGACTGCGGCGCCCGCGCCGACTCAGGGAAGCGATCGAGATGCGTCGCGAACGACTTCTCGCTCTCGTCCCAACGGCCAAGCGCTGCGTGCGCCTGACCGATCGCGACCAGCGCTGGCTCGAGAAGATCGTCACCCGGCGACGTTGCCACGAGCGCGTTGAGGACGACGACCGCCTCGTCGGCACGGCCCGCGGCGAGGAGCGACTGACCGCTCAACAGCCTCGCGGTGGGAGCCATGCTCGAGTCGGGGAATCGCGAGAGAAAGTCCGACAGCGCCGCCGCGGCCTCGGGCCACTGTCGCTTGCGCACACGGCTCGCGCCCGCGAGATACGAAGCTCGCTCGTCGAGCGCGGATCGCTCGGACTCGGGCGCCGCGGCGAGCGCGGCGCGGGCCCGGGCCAGCGCGGCGATTGTGTCGTCGTCGCGACCGGCGTCGTACTCGCGCCGCGCGAGTTCGACGAGCGCGTGTGCGTGAAACGCGGCGGCGTCGCCGTCGTCGGCGATTGCGGAGAGTTCTCGCAGACACGCGTCGGACTTGCCGTTGGCGGCGAACGCCAGCGCTGCCTCGAAGCGCACGGCGCTGCGCAGCGACGGCTCGAGCATCGGCACGAGCGGCTCGATGCGCGGCCACGCCGCGAGCACCGCATCGCGCTGTCCAGCCCGCGAGAGCGCGAGCAGCCGACGCGCTTGGGCTTCTTTCGCTCGCGGGTCGGCGCCGTGTTCGGTCGCGAAACGCTCGAAGCTCGCCGCTGCTTCGGCATGTTGCGAAGCGGACGCCTGCGCGACCGCGAGGTCGAAGAGCGCGTCGGGCGACGCGTCGGCGAGCTCGGCGAGCAGGCGCTGGGCGTCGGCCTCGCGGCCGTCGCGTCGCGCGATCTGGAGAAGTTGGCGCCGCGCCGCCACGCGCACGGCGTCGCTCGCACTCTTCATGGCCATGCAGCGCTCGAGGGTCGCGCGGGCGCCGGGATTCGACTGCATCGCCTGGGCGACGCCGAGACGCAGCGCGAGTTCCGCGGCTCGCGCCGAGGCTTCGTCGGTGCGGAGGAGTTCGGCGGCAAAGCGCTCGGTCGCCGACCAGTCGCCCTCGGCGGCGGCGAGTTCAACGAGTTCGTCCGTCGCCGCGACGCGCAACTCGTCGGCGAGCGCTGGTCGATCGTGCAGCGCGCGCTCGAGCGCGACGCGGGCCTCGCGCGATTGCCCGGCGCGGGCGAGCGCGACGCCCATCGCGACCGCAGCTCGATCGGCGTGCGGCGACTGCGGATGCCGCTGAAGGAGCTCGGCGTAGGCCGCGGCCGCGTCGTCGTGTCGGCCGAGCTGAGCGTCGGCGCTCGCGAGTTCCGCGAGCATGTCCGACGCGAGCGGGCTCGACGGCGCGGCCGCGATCGCCGCGCGCAACCGCGCTTCGGCGGCGTCGACGCGACCTTCGCGCCGTTCGCACACCGCGTTCCAGTACGCGAACGAGTCGGCGAGATCGGCGGGGATCGGCGTGATCGATTCGAGCGTGCGCCGCGCGGCGCCGGCATCACCGAGCGCCAGACGGGAACGGGCTTCGAGGATCGCAGCGTGCGCCGCGTACGGACCGGGGGGCGACTGCGAACGAATCGGCTTCAGCGCCTTGATCGCGGCGGCGTCGTCGCCGAGAAGCGATTCGCTTCGACCGAGGAGATACGCGAGTCGGTCGCGAGTCGCGGAGGCGGGCGATCGCGCGATGGCCTCGCGGAGCGCGTCCCGCGCGTCGGTCAGGCGATCCGCGGCGACGAGCGCCTCGGCGCGAAGCGCGAGCGCGTTCGGCTCCTTGGCGCGATCGGCATGGGCGGACTTCAGGCGATCGAGTCGCTCAATCGCCTGCGCGGCGCGCCCCGATTCCAACTCGCACTGCGCCGCGAGCAGGAGCGCGTCAGGTTGGAACGCGAAGCCGGGAACGGCGACCACGCGATCGAGTTGCGTCAGGGCCTCGTCCCGCCGACCGAGCTTCGCGTGGCAGACGGCGAGGACGTAGCGCGCGTTTGGCGCGTCGTCGGAGTCGGGCGATGCCGCGAGAAACGCGTCAAGCTCGGGGATCGCGAGATCGTGCATGCCGCGCTCGACGAGTCCGAGACCGGCGCGGTAGTGGACCGTCGCGTCCTGGGACGGCGGCGCGGCGAATGTCGTGAACGACGAGAGGGCGAGCAGCGAGGCGAGCCCGAGGCACGGGATGGTCGGATTGGCGCGCACGGCGGCTCCGGCAAAGGAGGGCGAGGGACAGCGACGGCGCGAGGGACGCGCCGGGCACGAGTTGCACGACAAGAAGACCGGCGTGCGGCGTTGGCCGCGCGCCGGCGAGGATCAATGTGTTAGCCAGCGTTCGACGGAGCGGGAGGAACCGGAGCGACGGGCGGCACCGGAGGCACGGCGGGCAGCGGCGGAAGCGGCGCCGGGCGAACCATGCGCGCGACCGGCGCTGAAGCCGGAGCCGGCGCCAGCGCGGGCGCAGGCTTGGCCTCGCCCGCGGCCGCGGCGGGTGCGACGTCGTCGGCGATCGCCTCGTCGTCTTCGATCTCGGCGGGCTCTTCGGCCATCGGTCCGCCTTCGACGAAGATGCTGTTTTCGACGAAAGGATCCTCGTCGCCGGACTCAAGCCGCTCGCCGAGCTGTTCGAGCCGCGCCTCCGCCGCCTGGAGCTGCGCCTCGAGCTGGCGGAGCCGAGCTTCCACCGACTGCATGCTCGCGGACTTCTGGTTCGCGTCGCGGTTGAGCGACGCGGCACGCTCGTTCAGTGCGCGAAGCGCGCCTGCGAGCGCCTGGGCGGCCTGCGGATCGCGAGCGGCGCGGGCCTGCTCTTCGAGGGCCATCGCCGACTCGCGCACGGACTCGGCCTGCTCGCGAGCGGCCTCGGCCGCGGCCTGCATCTCGGTCGCGTAGCGCGCGTGATCCTCGCGAGCTCGCTGCAGGTCGAGCACCATCGCCCGATTCCGGTTCAGCGCGTCGGTGCGCATGCGCAGCGCGTCGCTCTGCGGTCCGGTGCGCTGCAGAGGTCGTCGCGCCGGCTGTGCGGCGCGCGGCTGACTGTTGGTGGTCTCGGGACTGATGAGCCGCACGAACGCGCCGAAGATCTCGTGCTGGCGCGCGTCGCCGTGAACGACGATGTGATCATCCTCGGCGTCGATGAAGATCGGCACGTCCTGTCGCGACATCAGTTCGACCAGCGCTTCGAGTTTGCCTTCCGGCAGGTAGTAGGCGCGAGTGAACTCGCCCCGCTGGTCGGCAGGAAAACCGGCGACCGCGATCGGCGCCATTGGCGCGCCCGCCACCTGGAACAGCCCACCCGAATTCGCGCCGCCGGCCAAGCCCCCGCCGATGGGCTGCCCGCGGGCGATCGCGTACTCGCGCTCCGCCGCGGCTTGCTGTGCCGGTCCGCCCATCGCATCGATGGCCGGCGCCTCGCCGACGAACACCTCGTCGGATCGGATGGGCTGCCCGGCGACGGCGCGGGGCTGCTGCTGGCGGACGGTGACGCGCACGCGCTTCTCCGCCTGTTGCTCGGGCGGGCACGCGATGCTCGGGGTGACGAATGCGCCCAGGCCGAGCGCGGCGATTGTGACGAGCGCGCCGAGAACGGAGAGGCGCGGGGTGGTTCGGTCGGTCATGACCATCGTGATTCTCCTGGCAAGACGTTGCGCGATCCGCTTCGACGGTCGCGAGGGCGATGCTGGAACGAAACCAAGTCCGACAAGTCCAACGACAACGGTGGCGAGTGACGATCGCGGAGGAAGCGCCAGGAACTCCGTCGCGGAGACGAGCGCTTCGGCGTAGGCGCGGCGCGATGTCGGCATCAGCGCCGTCACCCACGCGTCGCAGCAGAGTTCGGAGTCGTCGCGTAGCCGGCGGCGCAGCCACCAGACGAGCGGATGCCACCAGTACGCGGCGACGATGAACATCTCGAGCCAGCACCAGCGGTGATCGCCGCGGCTCACGTGCGCGAGTTCGTGAACGAGGACGGCGCGACGCGACGGTTCGTCGAGCGAGTTCCACAGCTCGGTCGGCACGATGAGCTTCGGCGTCCAACCGCACCACACCATCGGCGAGATGCGGGCGTCGGTGACGAGCGTCACGGGCGCGGCCGTGAGACCGAGCGAGCGACTGGCGTCGTGTACCGCCGCGACGAGCTCGCGCGGCGCCGGACGTGCGCGGCCGAGGATGCTGCGGGCCCGCACCGTGCGAACGATCGCGAAGAAGACGAGGACGAACGAGCCGCACAGCCAGAGCGCAAGCGGCATCGGCGGGAGCGCCGTGATGGCGTCGCGGACGGCCTCGAGTCGCTCGACGCCGTTGGTGATCGACGCGGTCACGCTGCTCGGAAGGAACGGCGCCGCAGCGTGACCCGGGGCCGGCGTTTCGGCGGGGGAATCGTCCGCGCCAAGCATGGCGATCGGCTTCACGCCACCCAGTCCGAATGCGCCGGCGACGTTGGTTGCGTGCGCCTCGGCAACGCTCGGCAGCGGGAACGGCTCGCGGCAATCGTTCGCGACGGACGCAGGTATCGATGCGCACGACGTGTCGCAGGCGGTCGTCGTTGCGCCGCAACTCGGCGCTTCCTGTTGGTCAGATTCGTCCGCGCTCGTCGCGTCGTCGCGACACGCGGATGCGCACGACGGAGTCGCGGCGGCGAGCGTCGTTTCGGCGACGCACGGGTCGAGGTCGCTTGCGAGCGGTCGCGGCGTGGCGATGGGCGCGGCGTGCTGCGTCGGGTCGCGCGGCGATCCCTTCACGGCGACGGCGGCGTCCAGGCTCGCCGTCTTCGCGCCTGTCGCGTCGGCTTGCCCTGGCATCGCGCGGCGGACCGCGGTCAGCCAGTCGGGGCGTCCGATCGCGCCGACGAGCGCGGGCGAGAGAAACGAGACAAGCGCAGCGAGCGCCAGCGCGTGCCGCGTCGCCGGTCGAACTCGCCGCGTCGAGCAGAGGATTGCGGCGATGAGCGCGACCGGCGTCGCGGCGATGCCGCCCGCCCAGATCACGTCGAGCCAGAATGACCGAAGCATCTCTGTTGCTTCCACAGTTCGTCTCCGTGGTCGAATTCGTGAAGGTTCGAACTGTCGACGTCAGTCGGCGTCGAGGTCGGCGATCAGCTTGCGAAGCTGTGAGACTTCTTTGGCGGTGAGTCGCTCGTTTTCCACCAAATGCACGAGGACCGGCCCGGCGGCGCCGTCGTACAACTGATCGAGCAGGGCGCGGACGCGGGTCTTGGTCACGCTCTCGCGCGAGACCTTGGCCTTGTAGACGTAGGCCTGGTCGTTGCGGTCGGAACGGACGACGCCCTTCTGCTCGAGCCGCGTGAGGAACGTCAGCACCGTCGTGTAGGCGACGCGGCGGCCTCGCTCGTGGAGGCGCTCCATGACGCCGCGCACGGTCTGCGGACCGAAGTCCCAGAGGATGCGGAGCACGGCCAGCTCCGCATCGCCGAGATCAACTTCTCGACGAGCCATCGGTTTCCTTTCGAGCCATCGTGAGCTCCCGTCGGCAGAGGCGCATCACGGGCGCCTCTTCTACTACCGTTGTCGTAGGAAGCTACTACGCGTGTCGTTGGAGGTCAAGGGTGAAAACCGCGAGTTGCGAAAAAGAATTCGCGCGTGCTCCGCGCCGCGGTGGTTCACGCCGCCGCCTGATCGATGAAGGATGCCGCTCGGTTCAGCGCTCGACCGCGAAGTCGAGCGTGACGACGGCTTTCACGGTCTTTTGGATCGTGGTCGTGTCGTACGCGCCGTAGTCGTTCACGTCGGTCGAATCCTTCGGCACGATCTGAAACACGCCTTGGGTGGCTCCCACGAGTCGACCGGTTCGTCCGCCGGCGCCCTTCGCGAGCGTGTCGGCGCGGGCGCGGCCGTTGTCGGTCGCGGCGCCGAGCAGCCGCAACTTGATCGCTTCGATGCCGGTATGGATGAACACGGGTTGGCCGGAGCTGATGTCGACGCCGTCCTTGATGAGGCTCGTCGCGTCGCGGGCCAGCTTGGCGATCGCTTGCGGATTCGGGGACGTGACGCTTGTCGACTGCACGAGTCGATAGGCCTCGATCACGTTCGTGCGCGCGCCGCGCTCGTCGAGCTTGGCGATCTCCTCGCTGCGGATCGCGGAGGTCGAGACGAGCTCGTCGCCGAACCCGGCGCTCTTCACGAACGCACGGAGCTTGGCGACGTCGGTCTCGAGACGCGCATACGCGTCCTTCAGCGTCGCGGCCCGCACGGTGACCGCGCCGCTCCACGACCCCTGGTCGCTGGTGATGTCTTCCGCCGCGTAGCCCTTGACGCGAATCCCGCCTTCCTGCTGTCGCATGGCGACGAGCGCCTTCGCGATGGCCTGCGCGCTGGCGATCGTCCCGAACGCGAGCGTCGCGCCGAGCAACAACATCCCCGTACCGAATCGAATCCGTTCCATGCCGACCTCCTGCCCGTCCGTGGGCGGGGCTGAGCGTACGACTCGGCAGGTCGGGCACAAGACCCTCGAGGCGATTGGCGCGCTGATTCGGTGGTGTCGCCTTCGGGCCGGCTCCGCGTGTGAGGCGGTCCGGCCGAAGGACCGGTGGCGCATTTCACGCGCCGCGGTTGTGCCGCCCGGTCGCGACCGGGTATGTTCGGTGCGGCGACCGGGGGCATTTCCTTGCCGGCGCTTGCCGCCACCATGCCTTCAGCGGACCAACACGACAATTCTGGCACGAGCGGGGAGCCGATCGGCGGGAACGGTTTGCACACATTGTTCCCGAGGGCCTACGACCGACTGCGGGCCTTGGCTGCCCAGTTCCTTCGCGACGAGCGCCCCGAGCGCCTGCTGCAGGCGACGGCGCTCGTGCACGAGGCGTTCGTGCGCCTTCGCGAGAGCGGCCGGTCCTACGCCACCGAAGGCGAGTTTCTGGCGATCGCGGCCGCGCAGATGAGGCACGTGCTGGTGGACTACGCACGGCGATCGTCGGCGATCAAGCGCGGAGGCGGCGCCGCGCCCGTCACCCTCGACTCGCGCGTGCTCGGCGTTCCGGCTCGCACTCCATTCGGGCTCCTCGACGTCGACGACGCGCTGCGCCGACTCGCCGAGCTCGACCGGCGACAGGGCCAGCTCGCGGAGCTGCATCTATTCGGATCGCTCACGATCGAGGAGGCGGCGGATCTCCTGTCCATCTCGCCGCGCACGGCGTTCAACGATTGGCGCGCCGCCCGCGCCTGGCTGCTGGCGGAGCTCGCGCCGTGACTGACTCGGCCGAACGACACCGTCGCGCCTGCGAGCTGTTCGCGGAATTGGCGCCGGCCGATCGTGCGACCCGCGCGGCCCGCCTTGCGGACATCGCGATGACGGACGCATCGCTGAGCGAGCGCGTCGCTGCGATGCTCGCCGCGGACGCTGGTGAATTCGGCACGGTGGGCGACATGAGGCGGGCGATCGACGCCGCCATCCCTCCCTCGCTCGCCGCGGAAGATCCGGCCGACGTCGATCCGCTCGCCGGCAGCACCATCGGCGGCTTTCGCATTGAACGTCTGATCGCGAAGGGAGGCATGGGGCGTGTCTACGAGGCGAGCCAGGATTCGCCGCAGCGTCGAGTCGCGGTGAAGCTGCTCGACGTCCGCATGGCCTCGCCAGCGGCGCTGGCCCGGTTTCGCAACGAAGCCGACGTGATGGCCCGGCTCCTACATCCGGGCATCGCGCAGATCTACGAATGGGGCGCTCAGCGCGACGTTCCTGGCACGGTGCCGTGGTTTGCGATGGAACTCGTACCGAACGCGGCGACCATCACCGAGGCCGCTCGCGAGCGTCGCCTCGATCGGCGCGAACGGATCGATCTCTTCCTTCGGGTGTGCGACGCGGTGCAGTTCGGCCACGGGCGCGGAGTGATTCACCGCGACATCAAGCCCAGCAACGTCTTGGTCGACCGATCGTCGCCGACGCTCGCCCCGAAGGTCATCGACTTCGGCATCGCTCGTTCGACGGACTCCGACATGACGCGCGTCGCGCAGCGCACCGAAGTGGGCGAGCTCGTGGGAACGCTTCAGTACATGAGTCCTGAACAGCTCGCAGGCGATCCGCGATCGATCGACGTGCGCTGCGACGTGTACGCGCTCGGGCTCCTGCTGCACGAGCTGCTGACCGATCGCGTGGCCCGAGACGTATCGGGTCTCTCGGTCTGGGACGCGCTGCGCATGTTGTCGACGTCGACCCCGCCGCGTCTTCGTGACGTGGATCCGTCGTTCAAGAGTTCTGCGGCGATCGATCTCGAGACGATCGTCGCAAAGGCGATCGAACGCGATGTCGATCGGCGCTACTCCTCGGTGCTTGAACTTGCCCAGGACCTGCGCCGGTACCTGGCGCACGAGCCGATCTCCGCCCGCGCGCCCAGCGCGGTCTACTCGGTACGGCTGTTTGCCCGGCGGCATGGGGCCGTCGTGTGGGGCGCCGCCGCGACGTTCACCGCACTGGTGGCCGGCGTCGTTGGAACGAGTTTCGGACTGCTTCAGGCGCAGCGCGGCGAGTCCGCCGCGGCGCAGGCCCTCGGCGTGGCGGATGCGGCGCGTCGTGATGCCGAGTTCGATGCCTACGTCGCCAACGTCACCGCGGCCGAGGCGGCGCTGCGGACACACGACGTGCGATTGGCCCGCGAACGGCTTGCGGCGGCGCCCGCCGCGCATCGCGGTTGGGAATGGCGACACTTGGTCGCGCGACTCGATCGAAGCGAGGCGCGGGCGCAACACGACGGGGTCATCCACGCGAGGATGGCGTATACCGTCGATGGCGAGAGCATCGTGTTCGTCGACGATGGTGGGCGCGTGCGCCTCCTGGACGCACGCTCGCTTGCCGAGCGCTGGCGGATGACCGGGCCGCCGCGATGGCCATGCGCCCTCGCGCTCAGTTCCGACGGACGTCGGGCCGCGGTCGGCCACGACAAGGTCGGTGTCGCGGTGATCGACATCACGACGCGATCCGTGGTCGCAACCTGCAACATCCCGACGGTTGCCTGTGTCGCGTTCATCGGCTCGGGCGACACGATTCTCGTGGCAGGGCGCGACGGGAGCATTGCCCGCTGGGATCCGGCGACGCCGGCGCCGGTGAGCGCGTGCGCGGATCCTGGCGTTCGTGATCGACTCAAGGGTTGCTCGGCGATCGCGGTGTCACGCGACGGCAGCTACGTGCTGATGGCGAGCGATGCCGGCGCATGGATCGTCGACGTGGACGCGTGCGCCGCGCAGCAATGCTGCTCGTTCGCACGCGATGACCGCCCGCATCATCAGTGCGTCGGAGCGTTCAGCGGCGACGGCCAGTCGGTCGCGCTTGTCATCGACGGCGCGAGGCTCGTGGTGCGAAGTCGAGTCGAAGACGACGAGCGATCGACGTTCCTTGACGAAGTCGGGATCGGATCGCTCGCTTGGAGCCCCGGCGACGACGCGATCATTCTCGGTGGCGCCGGAGGCGAGCTGTCGCTGCGGGACGCGCGGACGCTCCGGCCCGCGCGGACGTTCGTGGGTCACGAGTTCCCGATCTCCACGATCGCCTCCACGTCGTCGGGGCCCGATGGCCCGCGTGTCGTCAGCGTCGATTGGACCGGCGTCGTGCGGGCGTGGCGAAGCGACACGAGCGACGTCATCCGGCATCAGGCCAGCAAGGCGTGGATCTACGACGTCGCATTCGCGCCCGACAACTCGTGGTTCGCCGTGGCGACCGGCGAAGCACCGGCAGGCGAGCCGTTGACGGCATCGTTCGAGACGCGGAGCGGCCGACGTCGCTGGGCTTCCGAGCCCGGGGCGACGCCGACGCTGAACTACTCCCTGTGCGTGAGCGGCGACGGACGACATGTGATCCACGGCGGTTACGCAGCCAACGCCGTCGATGTCCGCGACGCGGAGACGGGAACGGTCGCCCGCGCGCTCGAGGTCGACAGTCCCGGCGGCATCCGAAAAGTGCGCCTTCGGCCCAAGCACGACGAGTTGTTCGAAGTCGAGCCGAACCATCCGGTGCATCAGCACTCCCTGATCGATGGTCGGCTCGTTCGCACGTATCCGCTCGAGCACGTCAACGAGATCGCGGTGAGCGCCGACGGCGAGACGCTCGCGCTCTCGCCGCGCCCTGCGTCGGGCATCGTCGTGTACGCGCTGGCCGACGGTTCCGAGCTCGCGCGGCTCGCGACCAAGGCGTGCGTCAGCTCGATGACCTTCAGCTTCGATGGACGACGGTTCGCCGCGCGGTGCGATGACGGGAAGATCGTGGTCTGGCGCACCGCGACGTGGGGGGAAGAACGCAGTTGGGATGCGGAGGGACCGTGGGGCTACCAGATCCAGTTCGAGCCCGGCGGTGGACGCTTGGTCGGTCGCGTCTATCGCGGCCTCCGCGTCTGGGATGTCGATCGCGGCCGCGAGTTGGTCACGCTGGCGGTCCCTGCGGATCCCTCGCACGGATTCTCCTTCAGCCCGGACGGCACGTGGGTCGGGATCGGCTGCACCGACGGGTCGGTGGTGCTGTTCGACGCGCCGCCGCTTCAGCAGGCGACGGCGCAGACGCAGTGATTGCAGAAGCGACTCGCCGCGCTCCACGCGCGGCGAGTCGCACTCCTGGAGGTTCGCGGACGCCGCCGATCAATCGGGTTTCGCGCGATCCGACGCCAAGCATCGGATGAACGCTACCGCGTCGCGGTTCGGCTGGCCGCCGCGAAGCACCACGAGCAGATCGAAGACATCGACGACGCCGTCGCCGTTGATGTCGAACGCTCGTGGTTCATCGGCGGCCGGCGCCGCTTGTTCCGCGCCGGCGAACTCGAGGCTGAGCACCGAGCCTGACGCGATGGCGCTCACCGCTCGTTCGGCATCGAGGTTCGTCTCGATCGTTGCGAACTCGCCCGAGAGTTGCTTCGCGACGATGACCGGCAACGCCGGCAAACCTTCGCCATCGAAGGCGTCGTCCAACACGAGATCCAGCGTTCCATCGAGCGTCGCGGTGCCGGTGACCACGATGAGGTCGCAACCGACGATCGGCTCCGTCGAGCGCACGTGAATGACGACGCGATCAGTCGGCGCCAGATGCAGATCGCCCTCGATCACCAGTACTCCGTCCGCCGAATCGATGAACACCACGCGGGTCGGAGCGGGGTCCGCTTCGGGAGCGACTTCGGACGCATCGCTCGACGTTGGCGCGCCCGCACGCTTCGCGGCGCCGCCTGCCGCGGCGAGCGCGGTGCCTTGCGCATCCGTCGCAGCGGGGTCGCCCGCGCCGGTGCCGCTATTCGCGTCCGGAGCGCCCGAGGGGCACGGTCCCCACGCGCCGAGCAATATCGCCAAGTCGAGGGCGTCGACCTCGCCGCTCGAGTTCAAGTCGGCGCAGCATCCCGAGCACGATCCCCACGCGCCGAGCAGGATCGCGAGGTCGTCCGCGGCGACGGCGCTGTCGTGCGACAGGTCGGCCGGACACGCGGCCGCGACGACGGTGTACGTCGACTGGCACGTCGCGACGTTGCCGCACGCGTCATGGAGCGTGAAGGTGACGACGTGCTTGCCGACGTCGAGTCTCGTACCGGCAGACGGTGACTGCTCGATCGTCGCGGCACCGCAGTGTTCGTCGACGGTGAGCGTCGCGGTGAGGTCGGGCAGGACTTCGGTATCGCAGCCCTGCTCGATCGTGACGTCGGCCGCACACGACGCGATTGTCGGCGGTGCGTCGTCGATCACGGTGATGACCTGGACCGCATCGACGACGTTGCCGCACGAGTCGGCCGCGCGATAGGTGCGGGTGATGACCAGCGGGCTCGCGCTGCAGCCGGCGCCACCGTTGTCGACGTCGCCCTCATGCGTGACGGTCACGGTCGCGCTGCAGTTGTCGATTGCGGTAACGCGCTCGTCCTCAGGCGCCGGAACGTCGGCGCGGCATTGCAACGACTGATCGCGCGGGAAATCGACGAACGAGGGCGCGGTGGTGTCGATCACCGTGAACACCTGCGAGCGCGACGTGGCGTTGCCGCATCCGTCGGTCGCGGTGTACGTGCGGGTGACGACGAGCGGGCTCGCGGCGCAACCGCTGCCGCCGTTGTCAAGATCGGCCGCGACCGTGATGCGCACGGAGCCGTCGCAGGTTCCGGTGGCCGAGACGAGCGACACGTCCGCCGCTGGAATCTCGGCGGCGCATTGATACGCGCCGTCACGCGGGAACGCGGTGATCGTCGGGGCGATGTCGTTGACGATGGTGAACGTCTGGATGTGGTCGACGGCGTTGCCGCAGGTGTCGGTCGCGCGGTAGGTGCGGCTGATGACGAGCGGGCTCGTCGGGCAACCGGCGCCGCCGTTGCTCGCGTCCCCGACATGCGTGATGGTCGGCGTACCGCCGCAATTCTCGGTGGCGCTCACCAGCGAGACGTCCGCGGGCGGCACTTCGGCGATGCAGTGCAGCGACTGGTCGCGCGGGAACGCGACGATCGTCGGCGCTGTTGAGTCGACGACGGTGATGCTCTGCGCGAGCTCCGAGAAGTTGCCGCTGCCGTCGGTCGCTCGATAGGTGCGCGTGATGACGAGCGGACTGCCCGGGCATCCCGCGCCGCCGTTGGGAGCGTCGCCTTGCCAGGTGATCGTGACCGGGCCGCAGGCGTCGTTTGCGACGACGTCGTTGGTGTTCGGCACCGGGATCAGCGAGGCGCACTGCACACCGAGGTTTCGAGGCATCTGCGCGATGACCGGCGCCGTGACATCATGGACCGTCACGATCGACTGGCAGGTTGCCACGTTTCCGACGAGGTCGGTGACGGTGAGCGTCACGACGTTCGGGCCGAGATCCGAGCAGGTGAATGAGTTCGGGGCGACGACGATCGATTCGATCTGGCAGTTGTCCGAACTGCCGGCGTCGATTTGCGCGGCGGCGACGGACGCGACGCCGGCGGGGCTGAGATTCACGTCGATCGCGTGGCACAGCGCGACGGGCGGCGTTGTCTCGATTTTCACGATGGCCTGCGTGGCGGTGTAGGTCACGAACACGACGCAGTCGGGGAAGTTGGTGACGTCGACGGCGCTGAACGTGCCCGAGCGCGAGGCGGCGTTGACAACGACGAACGAGTCGCCGGTGTGGGGCACGAAGCCGTTGATGAAGGTCAAGCGCAGCGTGCCCGCGAGCGTTGCGGTGCCGCTCACGACGACTTGATCGAACTGCGTTCCCGGCGACGTTCCGCCGAGTTCGAGGTCAAGCACGCTCGCAGCGTTCTGCGTGAGCGAGCCCATCGAGATCGTGCCCGGCGAGAAGCCCGGCGCGATCGAGCCGCCGGCCTGGCTCGTCGCTCCGGTCGAGCTGCCGTTGCCCTTGACGACGCCGCCTTGCAGCGCCATCGCTGGACCGTTGTTGGCAAGTGTTCCGCCGTTCAGCACCGTGCTGCCAGCGGTCTGCGTGAATCCGTTCGGCACTTGCATCGTTCCGCCATTCACTGTCACGGTGCCGCTGTTGTTGAGCGCAACGCCGTGGCTGAAGCTGCCGACGCCAGGCTTGATCAGCGTGCCGGCGTTGTTGACCGCGTGACCGGTGCCGGTGACGCCGAAGGCGGTGTTGTTGGAAGGCAGCGTGAAGGTGCCGCCGTCGAGGATCTCGAGGAAGCTCTTCGTGCTGGTTCCAGAGTCGGTGAAGGTGAAGCCGCCGGCGCCGTCCCACGAGCCGGTGTTGCCGATCTTGATCGTCTTGCGATCGAGGGTCTTGGTGGAGCCGCCGGTGAGCGAGATTAACCCGTCGAACTCGAGCGTGCCGTCGCCGGTGATCGTCCCTGCGGTCCAGTTGACCGCGCCGCCGATGATGACGTTGGCGGCGTTGGTGACGGTGGCGCCCTCCATCGTGATGTTGTTGATGGTGACGCCGGGCAAGAGCGTCTGCACGCCGCCGGTGAAGCGGTTGTTGCCGCTGAGGACGGCGGTGGCGCTGTGCGTCTGGCTGGAGAGGAACCGGCACTGACCGGCGGTGACGTTGTACTCGCCGTCGTTGGTGCCGCCGCCGGTGATGTCAAGCGAGCCGTCCTGCACGGCGACCAAGCCGCCGATCTTGTTGTTGAGAGGGATGGGTTGGGTGAACGTGGTGCCGGCGCCGGGCTTGATCAGGGTGCCGAAGTTGTTGACCGCGTGGCCGAAGCCGGCGGCGCCGAAGCTGGTGCTGTTGGAAGGCAGCGTGAACGAAGCGCCCGCGAGGATCTCGAGGAAGCTCTTCGTGCTGGTGCCGGAGTCGGTGAAGGTGAAGCCGCCGGCGCCGTCCCACGAGCCGGTGTTGCCGATCTTGATCGTCTTGCGGTCGAGGGTCTTGGTGGAGCCGCCGGTGAGCGAGATTAACCCGTCGAACTCGAGCGTGCCGTCGCCGGTGATCGTCCCTGCGGTCCAGTTGACCGCGCCGCCGATGATGACGTTGGCGGCGTTGGTGACGGTGGCGCCCTCCATCGTGATGTTGTTGATGGTGACGCCGGGCAAGAGCGTCTGCACGCCGCCGGTGAAGCGGTTGTTGCCGCTGAGGACGGCGGTGGCGCTGTGCGTCTGGCTGGAGAGGAACCGGCACTGACCGGCGGTGACGGTGTACGCGCCGTCGTTGGTGCCACCGCCGGTGATGTCAAACGATCCGCCGCTGACGATGACTTCGCCGAAGCTGCTGCTGATGCTGCTGTTGTTGAGTGTGATAGCGCAGGTGAACGTGCCGGCGCCGGGCTTGATCAGGGTGCCGAAGTTGTTCAGCGCGTGTCCGGTGCCGGCGACGCCGAAGGCGGTGCTGTTGGAAGGCAGCGTGAAGGTGCCGCCGTCGAGGATTTCGAGGGAGCTGCTGATGCCCGTGCCGGAGTCGGTGAAGGTGAAGCCGCCGGCGCCGTCCCACGAGCCTGATCCGCCGATCTTGATCGTCTTGCGATCGAGGGTCTTGGTGCTGCCGCCGGTGAGCGAGATCACGCCGTTGAACACGAGCGGCGCGTTGCCGGTCAGCGTTCCGGCTGTCCATTGCACGGTGCCTGCGATCGCGAAGTTCGGAAAGGTGTTGACAACGGTCGCGCCATCGAACGTGACGTGATTGATGGCAGTGATATTCGGCTTCAGGGTTTGCGTACCGCCGGTGAAGTGAATGTCGCCACTGAGAATCGTGCCGGTGTCGAAGGTATGCGAGGCGAGGAAGCGGCATTGACCCGCCGCGTCGTAGAGTCCGGTGCAGCTGCCACCGCCGGTGATGTCAAGCGATCCGCCCGCGACGGTGATCGTCTTGCTGTTGTTGAGTGTGATAGCGCAGGTGAACGTGCCACCGCCGGGCTTGATCAGGGCGCCGAAGTTGTTCAGCGCGTGCCCGGGGCCGCTGACGCCGAAGGAGGTGCTGTTGGACGGCAGCGTGAAGGAAGCGCCGTTGAGGATCTCGAGGAAGCTCTTCGTGCTGGTGCCGGAGTCGGTGAAGGTGAAGCCGCCGGCGCCGTCCCACGAGCCTGATCCACCGATCTTGATCGTCTTGCGGTCGAGTGTCTTGGTGCTGCCGCCGGTCAGCGAGATTGCGCCGTCGAACTCGAGCGAGCCGTCGCCGGTGATCGTCCCTGCGGTCCAGTTGACCGTGCCGCCGATGGTGACGTTGGCGGCATTGGTGACGGTGGCGCCCTCCATCGTGATGTTGTTGATGGTGACGCCGGGCAAGAGCGTCTGCACGCCGCCGGTGAAGCGGTTGTTGCCGCTGAGGACTGCGGTGGCGCTGTGCGTCTGGCTGGAGAGGAACCGGCACTGACCGGCGGTGACGGTGTACGCGCCGTCGTTGGTGCCACCGCCGGTGATGTCAAGCGATCCACCCGCGACGGTGATCGTCTTGCTGTTGTTGAGTGAGATAGCGCAGGTGAACGTGCCGGCGCCGGGCTTGATCAGGGTGCCGAAGTTGTTCAGCGCGTGCCCGGGGCCGGAGACGCCGAAGCCGGTGTCGTTGGTCGGCAGCGTGAAGGTGCCGCCGTCGAGGATCTCGAGGAAGCTCTTCGTGCTGGTGCCGGAGTCGGTGAAGGTGAAGCCGCCGGCGCCGTCCCACGAGCCGGCGCCCGAGATGCTGAGCGTCATTCGGTCGAGGACCTTCGTCGAGCCGCTCGCAAGCGTCGCGGTTCCGCTGACCAAGAGCGGCGCTGAGCCGGACAGAGTGCCACCGTTCCAGTTGAACGCCCCCGAAATCGTCGACGCCGCTCCAATCGTCAAGTTGCCGTTCATGACGAGCGTCTCGGCGCAGGTCAGGCTCGAGACCGTCACCGCGCTATTGATGGTGACCGTGATTGATCCGGCCACGTCGATGATTGCGTCGTCGCCCGGACCTGGAACGCCGTCAGGCGACCAGTTTGCCGCGTCCGACCAAAGTTGAGTGCCCGCGCCGCCATCCCACGTTTTCACGGCCGCGCCGGCGGTGGCCGCGGAGAGTGCAGGGACGAGAATCGATGCGGCGACGATGAATGCATTGCGGCGCGAACGAACTGGGAACATCGTTGGACCTCCACTGATGCAGGAAGCACCCTGCACGAGTGAGGAAGCGCAGGACACCGCAGCGGCCTGCAACGAAGGCTGCGGGTTTTGCCTCGGTTCCCCCCGGAGCGGCGATCACGGCGCCTTCAAGATCGTCTTCCAGTCCTGCTTCACGTCGGTCGCAGTGCCTGTCCGCCCTCCTCGCTTCCGCTCAGAGACCAGTGGCGGTAGCTGATTCGCCGCGAGGCTCTACGCTGTCGGCATGGAGATCCGGGCGCACGACGAACTCGAATCGAGCACGACCGTCACATGAGAATCGGATCCACCACCTTCGTCGTCCTCGCCCTTCTGTCCACACTGTGCGTGCCCGCTCCGTGCGCTGCACAGGACGTTAAGGACGCCGGGCAGGCCGTCGCAGTCAAGGTCACGTCCCATTCCCAGGGGCTGCACGGGTACATCGGTTTCCATGCGACGCGTCCGCCCTCCGAATCCGACTACGGCGCGGGCATGGGCTTCTACTCGGCAGTGTGGCCGTTGATCGACCGGCCGCTCGCCGACTTCCAGATTGGCCTGGCCAGCGGTTGGATCCTCCCGAACAACTCCGACAACAAGGACACGCCGCTCGCTCCGGAAGGGACGCTGGCCCGAACCTGGCCGGAGCGTGGCCCCACGTGGGCCAGCGTGTTCCAAACGGTTGAAGGCGGACTCGGATACTGGGCGGGCAATCACTTTCGTTACGGCGCACCCCACTTCGGCTTACCCGATTTCGGCTTACCCAAATTCAGCATGAACGCCACGCCGCAGTGCTATGACTACGAGATCGGCTCGCCGGGATGGTCGTTTTTCTACAGCAACGAAGCCCTGCCTGACAACCGATTGGGCATCGCTCAACTCAGCAATCGACTGCTCATCCCACCCGATGGCTTGCCGTTCCAAGGGAGTCCCAACGGTCAGTTCCTCGGCTACTCGTGGATGGCGCTGCCGTTCACCGACGCTACGTCGGGCGATCCTCCCACCGGCGACCAGAGTTGGACGTGTTTCCTGAGCACCGCGAACTTCAAGGGGCCGATTGCCTTTTACATACCGGAGACGTGGAGCAAGATCGGCACACTGTTCAAGTATCCATTCATCTATGGCCGCGGCCTCGACGCGCGTCCCGGCACGATGGGCGGAGGCGCCATGGAAATCAACACCGTGCCGCGCTTCGACAGCGCGGATGCGCACGGCGTGGTCTATTCGAAAATACCGAAGCTGCAATTCCCGGTGGACGAGCAGGGAAGAACCCTGCTGGTGCAGGATGTGACCTATTACTCGAAGGCCGCGCTGTACGACGCCTTCAAAACGTGGCGCGACGGAGGCGCGGCCTGCTCGGGTCGTTTCGATGAGAAAGGAAAATGGACGTCGACGCTGACGGCGACGCCGACGCGCTACGACCAGGCTGGCAAGCCGCTCGTTGGTGTCGATCGCGTCTTCGACAACAAGACCTTCGAGGGCAACGTGTGGGGCCTGGCCTGGTCCGAAAGCCCGATCAGTCCGAAGGGTGTCTTTCCGCAGTATTTCAAGCAGGTCGGGGACGAGCGCATCGCCGTGGCGCCCGCGGATGTGCCTGCCGAGACAAAGCTGTTGGAACAGGAATTCAACGTAGCCCCACCGGGTGCGCCCTATACCTCACCAACGACCGGTGCGTGGGCGCGGCCCGGTGCCAAGGCGGGACCGTTCACGGTCAACCTTGCCGATGGCTCGACGGTGACCTACTCGTGGTATCGCTTCGTTGATCAGCCGTCCTTCCAGCAATACCAGTGGAGCGAGGAGAAGAAGGCGAAGCTGCAGGCGCTGGTGGAGAAGATCCATGCAACCTGGCCGATCGACCGCGATTACATGGCGCCGCTCGGGCGCGGGACGCTGGTCTCGCTCGACGCGGCGCTGCTCGTGACGCCACCCGCCGGGCTCGAGGTCGGATACGTGCCGATCGTGACGGGGCAGTCGGGGCGGTGACCAATGGTCCGCAGCACCGAGGCGCTGCCCGGCCTGTGAGAGTCCGCGGCGCCGGCGAGCGGGCCGAACGGGTATGTCCATCGTGGCGACGCGAAGCGAGGCGTGGACTCGGCGCGAGCTGTCGCGCGCGACGCCCATCAGCGCGTGGCGACGCACCAGTATCGATCACGCTGCCGAAACCGCCGATGCGCCGGTCGCGACGGGGGCTCAATAGCAGTGCATGTCCACGGCGACGCTGATGGGCGACGCTTATGCGTGACGTTGGCTTAGGGGCACGGGCCCCACGCGCCGAGCAAGATCGCGAGGTCAGACGACGACACGACGCCGTTGCCGTCCAAGTCGGCACTCCCGGGGCCGTTCCACTGGCCGAGGAGCACCGCAAGATCGTCCGCGCCGACCGAGCGATTGCCGTTGAGGTCGGCGGGACACGGTGGCGGGCATGTGCCGATCTGCGTGATGGTCATCGTGCCGGAGCCGGAACTTCCATCGTAGGATCCCAACACGATCGTGTAGACCTCGCCGCAGGTTGTCTGGAACGTCATCGTCGACGGGCCGCTGTTGACTCCGCAGCCGTCATCGTCGCAACCGACCCAGAACGGCGCATCGCAGGACCCGGTGAACGCCGCGAGTCGCGAATCGAAGCCCAGGGATCCGCAGGTCGACACGGTGATCGTCCCTGTGCCGGTTGCGACATATCGATAGAACACGTCGTTGAAGAAGTTGAGGCCGAAGCCCTGGTCGCATGAGCCAGGAAGGCCCTGCAGCAAGCCCGTCGCCCCGATGTTGCTTACGAAATTCGGTCCGACGAAGACGGGTGCGGCGTTGTCGCAGGTGTCGTTGCAGTATCCCTCCTGCGTGATGGTCATCGTGGCCGAGCCGCTCTGACCGTCGTAGGAGCCGAGCACGATCGTGTAGCTCTGACCGCACACTGCGTCGAACGTCAGCCGCGACGTAAACCCGGCGCATCCAGGCGAGTCGTCGTTGCAGCCCAGCCAGACTGGCGAGGCACAGGAACCGGCGAAGACACCGAGACGCGTGTCGAACGTCGCAGCTCCGCAGGTCGAGACGGTCACGGGACCGGTGCCCTCGGCGACGTAGGTGTAATAGACGTCCTTGTAGATCGCGAGGCCGTAGCCCTCGTCGCAGGAGGGTGGGAGCGTGATCGCGCTCGTGGCGCAGTCGTTGGACACGGCGTTCTCGCCGACACGCACGGGCAGGGCGCCGGAGCACTCGTCATTGGCCACCCCTTGCTGCGTGATGACCATCGTGGCGACGCCCTGGAACGATTGGCCGGCGGCGCCGAGAACGATCGTATAGGTCTGCCCGCAGGTGGCGTCGAACGTGATCTCGGAGGACAGCCCCTGGCAAGCGACGCTGTTGTCGTTGCAAGTCACCCACACGGGGGCGTCGCACGATCCGGTGAAGGCCGCGAGCACGCTGTTGTAGGTCGCGTTGCAGACCGACACCGTCGTGATGCCCGCGGTCGGCGCGACGTACGTGTAGAAGACATCGTTGAAGATCGTGGTTGCGCCACCGAGTCCGCACCCGATGGGGACGCTGGTCGATCCGCTCGCGTTGAAGTTGAAGACGCCGGTGCTGCCGACGGTCACGGGGATCGCTTGGGTACAAGCGTCGTTGGTCGGGAAGCTGCGATACAGAGTGATGGCGTAGTCCACGAATTCACCGTCCGCATTCGGATTCGCGTAGGTGGCATTGGCGTCGACCGAGATGGTGTAGACGCCGTTCGTGAGGAACAGTTGGCCGTTCCAGGCTGGGTCGTTGTTGAGAGACACGTCGACACCAGGTCCGGTCACGTGAATCGTGGCGTCACCGTAGTCGCGCTGAATGGACGCGGTCAGTTGGAAGGGGGCGAAAAGACCTGGCTCCAGGTACTCGACTTGGAAGGCGACTTGGACATGGTCGGTGGAGGCGGTCGATCCTGGACCAGCGGGCTTGGAGACACTCAGGGCGCCTTGAGCCGTGAACCCCTTCACATGGTTGTCGATGTCGTAAAGGAAATACGAGACGTGGTTCAGGCAGGCGGATCGCCCGTTGTCGTTCACGCACTGGTCGAAGCCAACGACGCCATATAGGTTCGCTGGCGTCACGGTGTAGCTTGCGGTCTGTGGCGGGCCGACGTTGTCGGTGGCGGTGATGGTTCCGTTGCGATTGTCGAGCACTGGCGTGATCGACTGGGCGTTGGCGCTCTGCGCCAAGGCCACACCGATCAATCCGGCGCAGCTCATCAATTCCATTGTCCTGGTGGCAGTGGTCCTCATCAGCTCCTCTTCAGTTCAATCGTGGTGCACGTCTCGGATGCTCACGAAGAGATTCGGAGCGACCACACCCTAGCCGTGCCCCGGGCTCGGACGACGACAGGAAGTTGGGAACGACGACGAAAAGTGAAATAGCGCGCGTTTGCCTACCCTCGTGACGAGCGCAGCGGCCCACGAGGACCAAAGGCTGCTAAGGCGCACCGAGGTGCGCGGTTGTGGGTGGGCCCGATGTGTCCCCGTTCCACTTCCCCCCGGGGATCCCGCGGGGACCGAGGAGCTTGGGTCTGGCACTACAACCCAGCTTCGCTTCTGCCGCGGCTGAACGGCCGAATGGGTATGTCCATCCCAGCGGTGTCATGCCAGTTCAAGCGCTCGGTAACGCCCGCCGGGCGCACACTCGTTCTGGCCATTTCGCCGTCTTGTGAGATCGTGGCGCGCGTGGAGCAACTACGACCCGTATCACCTGTTTCTCCCACGCGCTGGACCTCGGCCGCCCGGGAGCGGCGCAAGGTACGCCCCGTCAACGACTCGATTGTCGTCGGGAGCAACAGCGAGGCGAGGGTGCGTTGTCCCCGACGAGCACCCGACGAGCCGCGTCTGTCGCAGGCTCACTGCCCCTGCGCCAACGAGTAGCCGCGCACGCCGTTGAAAGTCCGCAGCAGTTCGTAGGAGCAGACGGTGAAGCGCTCGGCAATTCGATCGAGGAGGCCGATGGTGTCGGCCTGCGTGAGCGCTTTCGGCGCCATGTCCGCGCGGGCTTCGAGCCGCGCTCGCCAGTAGTCGACGCACTCGGTGTAGATCGAGCCGCTCGGCCACACCTGCGTGCCGCGATTGGAGATGAGGACGAGGCGGAACGGGCTGCCCTCGGCGATCTTCGCGAGTTCCTCCGCAAGCGCCGATGCGGACAGCGTGGCGTCGAGATACACGTCGAGTCCGTCGATGCGCGTCGTCACGTCGACGTTCGTGCGCAGCACGATCTGCTCGCGCGGCTTCGTCGGCGGTGCAAGCGTGACGGTCGCGCCGCTCTCGAGCGGTTCGATGCACGCCGACACCGTGACCGGTTTCTCGCCGAGCCGATCGACGATCGCGTCGGCGAACTCCTTGGTGTCGACCGCGTGCTTCGCGGGATCGCCGAAGTCGCCGGTGTGCACGCCTTCCTCGAGGGCGCGGAGGAGCGCGTTCTCGATCGCCGCCGCGTGGCGCGTGAGACCGAGATGCCGAAGCATCATGATGCCCGAGAGAAGGAGCGCGGTCGGATTCGCGACGCCCTTGCCCGCGATGTCCGGCGCGGTGCCGTGCACGGCTTCGAAGATCGAGATGTGCGTGCCGATGTTCGCGCTCGGCGCGAATCCGAGGCCGCCCACGAGACCGGCGGCGAGGTCGCTCACGATGTCGCCTTGCAGGTTCGGCAAGACGACCATGCGATACGACTGCGGGCGCATGACGAGGTTCATGCACAGCGCGTCGATGATCACGTCGCCCGCGGCGATCTCCGGGAACTCCCGCGCCATCGCGTGGAAGCGATCGAGGAAGAGACCGTCGGTCATCTTCATGATGTTCGCCTTGTGGCCGCAGTGGATCGACTCGAGGCCGAGGCGATGGGCGGTCTGGAACGCGAAGCGAATCACCTGATCCGAGCCCGGCGCCGAGATCAGGCGCTTGCACTGGATCATGTCGTTCGAGAGGCGATGCTCGACGCCGCCGTAGGTGTCCTCGATGTTCTCGCGCACGATCACGAGATTCACCGGGATACCGGCCTTGGAAAACGGCGTGGTCACGCCCGGCAGCGTGCGGAACACGCGCAGGTTCGCGAACGCGTTCCACATCTTCCGCGCGGTTACGTTGATCGACTTGCCGCCGCCGCCCTTCGGCGTCTCCATCGGCCCCTTGAAGAGGACGCCGGTTTCTTCGACGACGCGAATCGCGGCGTCGGTCATGCCGCGCGTGTCGCCCGACTGAAACACCTTCTTTCCCATCTCGACAGGCACGAACTCGAGATGCTCCATGACGCCCGCCGCGCGGAAGATCGCAAGCGTTGCGTCCATGATTTCGGGGCCGATGCCGTCGCCTGAGGCGAGCGCGATGCGAGAGATGGTGTGCATGGTGGTTATGGCGGAGAGACAGCGTCGGCCGGATGGACGTCGTCGGCCGAACGGGGCAGGGAGTGTAGCGCAACGCGAATCGGCGCGGCGCCGTCGCGGATCAGACGGTGCAGATCGCGATGGCCTCGCGGAGGCTCATCATCGGTTCGCGCTTCGGGATGAACTCCTGGCCGATGAATCCGGTGTAGCCGGTGTCGGCGATCGCCAACGAGATGCCGCGGTAACTCAGTTCCTGCGTGTGGTCGATCTCGTTGCGGCCGGGATTCCCGCCGGTGTGGAAGTGCGCGATGTACTTGCCGTTGTCGCGGATCGTTCGGATCACGTCGCCTTCCATGATCTGCATGTGGTAGATGTCGTAGAGCAGCTTGAAGCGGTCGTTCCCGACGCGCTTCGCGAGCTCCACGCCCCACGGCGTCCGATCGCACATGTAGTCCTTGTGGTCCACGCGCGAGTTGAGGAGTTCCATGATGACCGTGACGTTGTTGGCTTCGGCGACGGGCATGATGCGCTTCAGGCCGATCGCGCAATTGTCGAGGCCTTGCTCGTCGGACATGCCGGCGCGGTTGCCGGAGAACACGATCATGTTCGGAATGCCGGCCTTCGCGATCAGCGGAATCAGGCGCTCCGACTCCTTGACGAACTCGTCGTGATTCTCGAGGCGATTCCAGCCGCGGCCGATGCCCGTCGGTCCGTTCGCGACGGCGCAGGTGAGGCCAGCGTCGAGGACCGTCGGCCACTCCTTCTCGCCGAGGAGCTCGATCGACTCGATACCCATCACTTTCGAATACTTGGCCAACTCCTCGAGCGACATGCCCGAATAGCACCAGCGGCACACCGAATGGCGCAAACGGCCGAGGCTCGGCCGATCGAACATCGCGACCGGCGTGTGCGGCTTCTCCTCCTTCGACGGCGGCCGATTCGTGGATTGCGGGGCGGCGCCGAGTGGTGCGGCGATCGCGGTGGCGGCGGAGGCGGCGATGAAGTGGCGTCGGTTCATGTGTTGCGGTTGTCGCGAAGCGGTGGCGCGGGGACTCATACGGATCGTATTTGCTCCACGCGCTCCACGATCTCACAAGACCGCGAAATGGCCAGAGCGAGTGTGCACCCGGAGGGCGCTACGGAGCGCTCGAATTGCTATCAGTTCCACGCGCCGAGCAGAATGGCGAGGTCGGAGGATCCGACGACGCCGTCGTGGTCGAGGTCGGACGGCGACGTCTGGCCGCGAGGCACCGGTCCCCACGCACCGAGCAGGATCGAAAGGTCGGCGCCGTCGACGTGACCGTCGCCGTTCAGGTCCGCGGGCGAGCCTTCGCACGAGTCCGGAATGCCGTCGCCGTCGGAGTCGATCGGCGGAACCGCGGGCACGATCTTCTTGATCTGTCCCGGCGTGTGCAGCACGAGATACAGCTCGCCCGCGAGATCCTCGCCGATCGCGACCGGCGTCTGCGGCGTGCCGAGTTCAGCGGTGCGGTTCGTGAAGCCGCTGACGCTGGCGCCGTCCCACACGAGGCTGAACGCCTTGTTCGCCTGATAGTCGGCGAACACGTACGTGCCTTGCAGCCACGGAATCGCGCAGCCTCGGTACACGGCGCCGCCGGTGATCGACTGGCCGACGGTGTGCGCGTAGTCGTAGATCGGCGACTTGAGGAGCGGCGACGGGCATGTGCAATTCGCGTTCGATGCGCAGAGCAGTCCTTCGGTGCAGTTCCATCCGCCGTTCGTGCCGGCGTCGGTCGGCGTCAGCACGTCGATCTCCTCGCGCTGCGTGCCGCCCACGTCGGCGACGTAGAGCCAGCCGGTCACGCGATCGAACGACGCGCGGAACGGATTGCGAAGTCCGCGCATCCAGATCTCGTCGTCGCCCGCGATGCCCACGAACGGGTTGTCGACCGGGATCGCGTAGTTGCGACTCGGGTCGTCGGGGAAGTCGTCGCCGTTCACGTCGACGCGAAGGATCTTGCCCCACCATTGGCCGACGAGATTCTGGCTGCGCGGCGGACCTTGCGGATCGCCGGTGTAGCCTCCGTCGCCGAGCGGGATGTAGAGGTAGCCGTCGGGACCGAACCCGAGCCAGCCGCCGATGTGGAACGCCTGCGACGCTGGCGACGTGACCTTCAGGATCGTCTTCGCGCTCGACGGGTCGGCCTTGTCGGGGTTGCCTTCGGCCGCGGTGAACTCCTTGATCCACACGGTCAGCGCGTTCGAAGGCCCGGTCGTGTGATGCACGTAGAACTTCCGGTTCGTCTGGTAGTCCGGGTGGAAGGCGATCCCCAGCATGCCGCTGTAGGTCTGCTCTGGCACCTGCGCGTCGATGTCGAGGAACGGCGCCGCCTGCAGCACGCCGTCCTTGATGATCTTCACCACGCCGCGCTGTTCGGTGACGAACAGGCGGTGCGGATCGCCCGGGGCGTGCGTGATGTACGTCGGCTTCACGAGTCCGGTCGCGATCGTCTGGACGGCGAGCTGCTCGGCGGAGGCGGACGAGACGAAGGCGGCGACCGAGGCGAGTGTCGTGAGGATCGCGGAGCGCATCTCTGCAAGATACAGCGTCGCCGCGTCGGGGCGGCGCGCCTCCTGCTCGCGAACGCACCGTCCGACGGGGACAATCCGCGTATTGCGGCCACAATGCGCGACGCATGCAGCCGCATCCCACCGTTCCGCATCACCCGTTTGTTCCCGACGCCCCCGCAGAACAGGCTGCCGAGCGATTCCTGCGGCGCATGGCACTGCGACGCTCGGTCCGCGAATTCGCCGCGACGCCCGTCTCGCGCGCCACCATCGAGGCGGTGATCGCGACGGCGAACACCGCGCCGAGCGGCGCGAACAAGGCGCCGTGGCGGTTCGTCGCCGTGCAGGACGCGGCCACCAAGCGCCGCATCAGGATCGCCGCGGAAGAGGAGGAGCGGAAGTTCTACGAGTCGCGGGCCAACGAGGAGTGGCTCCGCGATCTCGCGCCGCTCGGCACCGATCCCGACAAGTCGTTCCTGGAGACGGCGCCGTGGCTCATCGTGGTCTTCAAGGTGATGCGCGATGAGCGCGACGATCGCGCGAGCGACCAGGTCTACTACGTCAACGAATCGGTCGGCATCGCCACCGGCTTCCTGCTTGCGGCGATTCACCACGCGGGGCTCGTCACGCTGACGCACACGCCGAGTCCGATGAAGTTCCTCGCGGAGGTCCTCGGACGGCCCGAGCACGAACGCGCGTTCCTGCTTCTTCCCGTCGGCTACGCGGCGGAGCCGTGCCGAGTGCCCGACATCCGGCGCAAGCGACTCGACGACGTCATGGTGGTCGTCTAACGCATCGATGGTCAGGCTGGCGCGATCGTGACGATCGACGTCACCGAGTTCGGCGGGGCTTCGCTGTCATCCCTCGACCCGTGACGGACCGCGCCGCGACCGATTGTGTCGGGCGGTCGTCACGCAAGCTGCACCCGCCGCGCATTCGCTCGACGTCGGACGAACCAGATGGTGGCCGCGATCGCGACCGCGGCGACGGCGCCGACCAGGGTCGCAAAGAGGACGGGGACGACGAACGCGAGGACGCTGGCGACGAGGCTCGCGGCGGTCTCGACCGCGCCGTAGACCGGCGCGAGGATGCCCGCGGACAGCGACGAGGTGCCCGCTCGGAGCGTCGCGCTGCCGGCGTGGACCGTCGAAGCGACGCCGCCGCCGGCGATCAGGACCGCGGCCCACTCAAGCAGGGGATGGGTGTGGGAGACGTCGGGAACGCCGGCCATACCTGCGGCTGCGGTGCCACCGAACTGGCACGCCATGACCACCGCGCCGGCGGCGAAGGCGACCGGGGCGGCGATGGCATCGAGCGCGTGGGCCACGATCGGGGTGATCGACGATCCGACCTCGGCGACGGTGGCGACACCCAGTGCGGCGATCGCCGGCCAAGTGCCGAGCCACTCGAACGAGGGCCCCAGCGAGACCCATCCGGCCCTTGCGGCGAGCGAGAGACCGAGGACCGGCAGGAACGCGCGCAGGCCGCACGCCGCTGCGAGACCGATGCCGACGATGGACGCAAGCAGATACTCCATGACGAGGCGTTGTTGGGAAACGCGACGTCGTCATTCGAGCCGGTGACGGGCCTGGCGATCGAACGTGAGACCGGGTCTCCGCCGCGGATGGACCGGCTGCGGGGCATCGCAGCGTCGGCGGTGTCCCCTCAACGACGGTCTGGCGGCGGGTTTTTCCGCGGCAAAAGCCGACCGAGCCACCGAGGGGAAACCGGGGTGGCTCGGACGGGAGAAGAGAGAGAGGACCCCCCCGCACCGCATTGCGATCGGGCCGCGGCTGCCGCTGCGGCGTCAATCACCGACGGGGGCCCGGCTGGAGCGCGGACGGGTGTATCCGCGTCCGGCCCTGTTGCCGTCTGTCGGTGCGAGAGCGTCTTGCGAGTCCTTTACGCAAACATTCTGGGGGTGATCGAGTTCTCACGCAAGAATCGACAAATTGGGTGGAGTGGGCTACCTGATGGGACGGACCGTCGGGTGAGCGCGCAGGACAAACTCGCCCGCTTCCACCCGACGATCGAACTCCCGCGCTCCATCGCCCATCGTCGTCAGTCGGAGAGCAGCCGCCGGAGCACGCTCGCCCGTTGCTCCTGACGTCGCATGGCCTCGGTCACGCCGGCCGCGACCGAGCTGACCTCGTCGGTCGTGAAGCCCAGCGACTTTCCGACCATGAGGAGAACCGCCAGCTCTCGGGAGTCGACTCGATGGTCCGCGACCATGACCGCCGCTGCGTCGGTCAGGAGGTGCATGCGGTCTTGGCGCGTCGCGGGCGCTTCGACCTCCGCGGGCATGCCCTTCACGAGGGCCTCCGCGACCTCGAACGCCGACACGCCCATGCGGGTACACGCCGCCGCGATCAGGTTCTTCTCCTCGGGTGCAATCCGACCGTCACCCGCCGCGACCGCCAGCAGGACGTGAACCGCCGCGCGCTTCTGCTCGGCCGTCGCGTCACGGAACCAGTTGTCACGAGGATCAACCGGGATGGGCTGTTGCATGACGCGGAGGATATCCGCTGGCTCCGTGCCCGATCCCGGTCGACGCGTCGCGTCGAGAACCCGACCTCTGCTCCGGGATTGCCTTGGCGGGCCAGCGACGTCCCAGCGCAGTGGGGTCGCGCGTCACCGTCCGGGTTGCGCAGAGCCAGCCGCGTTGAGTGCGTCTTCGAGGTTCACGAGTCGCTTCCAAAGCGCTGGTCGCGCGCCACGCTGCGGGTCGAGTGCCTCCCGCGCCCGTCGGCTGAATGCGCGGGCTTCGTCGAACGCGCCAGCGGCGCCGAGCGCCTCGCCCATGCCGATGAGCGTGACCGGAAGGACGTCTCCGGCATCCGCCGTCTGCAGCGCGATGGACTCGCGGTACGCGGCGACGGCATCGTCGATGCGTCCGGCATTCAAGAGCGATCGGGCGAACGTGCTGCGAAGGAGACCGCTCGTCGGGTGCGCTCGAACGGCGTTGCCCGAGGTCTCGACGGCGTCGAGCGCGAACCTCGTCGGCAACGGAGGGTCGCCGTTCAAAATCGCGACCGCGATCTCGTTCTGGATCCCCGTGCGCGACGCTTCGATCGAAAGAAGTCGGAGCGCTTCGCCGCGCACCAATTCGTCGCTGACCGGTGTCTTCATGATCCAGTCGCGGCGCGTCGAGGGTGCGAAGAGTTGCGGTTGGCTCTCGTCCCCCAGTCGGAACGACTGCACGTAGAGTTCCGCGGCGTTGGCGTTGCGGCGTCGCGATTCGGCGATGGCATCGTCGCGCTTCGTCGTGTCGAACCACGAGAGCGGCACACCCTGCGCCGAGACGAGCAGCGTTGCGCCGGCCTCGAGGAAGCGGAGCGCGAAGACGCCGTGTCCGCGCGAGGGAAGGAGTGCCTCGATGTCGCCCGAGTCGAGATCCACGACGGCGACGCGCGAGGTGACGGTACCGAGCGCGAGCGTTCGTCCGTCGGGGTGAAGCGCCGCCGATGCGATGTGTCCGCCGACGTTGACGATGAGGTGGCGCAGCACCGCGCCCGAGCGCACGTCGACGATGCCGAGATCGCCGTCGCGGCCGATCACGAGCCCGCGATCGAACGCATCGTCGATCGGAAGAATCTCGGTGATCGGAGAGCCCCACGAAATCGCGTGCACCAGCGCGCCGCGCTCGTCGAGGATGGCCAGGCGACCGTCGACGAAACGCTTGGAGCGAGGCTCGGCGCCGCCGACGAGGAGACGCGATTGCGTCGGTGCGCTGCGAATCACCTTGGCGACGGTCCCGATGTCGACCGCCATCTGCGGAGTGAGCGCGTCGACGTCGAGCTCGGTCAGGTGGCCCTCCAGATCGCCGACCCACACCGCACGACCGTCGGGCGCGAAGGCGATCGCTTCGGCCGGCGCCTTGAGCACGTGACGTGCCGAGTCCAAGCGTCCGTCGATCGGAGCGTTCGTCGCCGCGGCGACGCGCGCCCCTGTCTGCGTGTCGTAGACGAGTATTCCGATCTTGCTCTGGTCGGCGCCGGCATCGTCCGTCCCGCGGCTCGGGGCTTCACCGGTGAGGAGCGCGACGCGATCGCCGCGCGCCGAGAACGACACCGCGCGTGTCATGTGGAAGTCGGTCTCGCTGCGCCAACGGAGCGAGCCCGTCTGTGCGTCGAACGCCGCGCAGTCCGTCCAGCCTCCAACGACCACCATCGATGCGTCGGGCGACGTGGCCGAGAGATAGCCGCGAATCGAATCGGGGACGTGCACGATTGCCCCGACCCCGTCGAGCCGCCACACGTCGACGCCATCCGACGCCTGAGTGACGAATCGGCGACCGTGATCGACGAATGCGATCTGCTCGTACGACGAACGCTTCGTGATCCACTGATCGATCGACCGCACGGTCGCCGTCGGAGCGCGAGCGTCGACCTCCCAGAGGCGCGCGACCGCGCGGTTGTCGAGCGTCAGCACCCGACGCAGGTCGTTCGAGATGTCGCAATGCCGAAGCGACTCCGCTGCCAACGGGCGCATGTGAACGAGCATCGGGCCTTGCCACAGGGCGACGTCAAGCTCGCCGCCGCCAGCGGCGACGGTGACGCGGTTCGATGACCGCGCCGGCCCTTGTCGCGCGATGGACGAGTCGGACAGCACCGTTCCGTCGAGCGCGAGGGGGAGCAGGCCAGATGCCGGAAGGCCGAGCGACACGAACAGCCCCGGAACCCCTTGGGCGTTCACCATGACGCGCGGGGGATACTCCGATGGCGCCTTCGGATGCAGCACCTGCACCCGCTCGCCGGTTGCGACATCGAAGAAATGCACGTCGCCCGTCGGACGGTGCAGCGCGATCAAGCGGCGCGAATCCGGAGTGAACGGAAACTCCGAGACGTCGTACGACTCGCCGTCGGGAAGCGTGCAGGTCCATGCCGGGCTGTCGGACGACGCTGGAAAGATCGCGAGCGCCGGAGCACGAGCGGCGACCGCGACGACGCTTGCATCGGGGGACATGGCCGCCGCCGTGCCCGCATACGACCGCACGAGCTCGCCGGTCGTCACGTCGTAGCGACGCACGCGACCGTCGTCGCACAGGACCAGGACCGTGCTGTCCGGCGCGGTTCGAAGGTCGCTGAATCGGACTCCCACCGGCGGGACGATCGAGCGCTCGCCGCGTTCGATGCGACTTGAGAGGTGATGCCACGTCCAGCCGCGACGCTCTTCCGGCACGAGTTGCAGGTTGCGCCGCGCGGCGACGCCGTCGTCCGCATCGATCGCCATCACCGCGGCGCTCAGCGCGGCGCGGGCTGCGACGTCTTGCGCCCGCTTGCTCTGCCGCTGCGCCTCGCGCAGTCCGATGAGCGTGCCGACGAGCCCGAGCGCGAGAGACAGCACCACGAGCGACACCGCGATCGTGGCGAGGCGGTTGCGTCGCACGAACGAGCGGAGGCGATACGTCCTGCTCGGAGGCGCTGCGTCGACCGGATCCCCGGCAAGGAAGCGCTGGATATCCGCCGCGAGACCGTCCGCGGTCTCGTATCGTCGAGCCCGTTCGGGTTCGATCGCCCGCATCACGATCCAGTCGAGGTCGCGGCGCACGAGTCGCACGAGGCGCTCGGCCGAGATTCCGAATCGCTCTTCGGCGCCCGCATGGCCTTCGGCGTCGTGCGCGAGCGTACGGCTCGGCGTCGGCACCGGTGTCTCGAGCAACGTGCGGCGCAGCCCCGTGACGCCGGCTTTGAGAAGCGTTGCGGCGTCGACCGGAGTTCGGCCGGTGAGCAATTCGTACAGCACGACGCCGAGGCTATAAATATCGCTGCGTGCGTCGACGTCGCTTGTCGAAAGCGACGCCTGCTCAGGGCTCATGTACGCCGGCGTGCCGATGAGCGTCTTCGCTTCGGTCACGCCCGCGTTGGTGACGCCGGCACCGCCGATGGCTTTCGCGATCCCGAAGTCGATCACCTTTGGTTGCGCGACGCCGTCGAGGTCGGCCACCAACATGTTGGATGGCTTGAGGTCGCGGTGAACGATGCCCTTCGTATGCGCGTGCTGCACCGCGCGGCAGACGTCGAGCATCAGCCGCAGCCGCGCTTCGAGCCCGAGTTTCCGCCGATCGCAGTGGATGGTGATGGGTTCGCCTCGCACCAGCTCCATGACCACGAAGGGTCGCGAGCCCAGTTCGGGCGATGTGCGGCCCGCATCGAGCACGTGCGCGATGTTCGGGTGGTCGAGCATCGCCAGGAGGTCTCGCTCGGCGTCGAAGCGTGCGAGAACCGCGAGCGATCCCATGCCGGGCTTCAGGACCTTGATCGCCACCTCGCGGCGGATCGGCTCGAGTTGCGTTGCGCGATAGACGTCGCCGAAGCCGCCTTCGCCGATGCGTTCCGCGAGTCGATACGCGCCGAGGACCGTTCCGCTCAGGTCATCGGTGGCGCCGACGCTCGACGACGCGCTGCCCGCGAGGAACTCGCCCGCGCGATCCAGCGCGTCGAGCAGCGAGCGCACTTCGGCGATCACGTCGGCACCGAGCGCCGACTCGCGAGCGGCTCGCGCGAGGAACCCCTCGCGCTCCGGCGGTGCCAAGGCCAATGCATCTTCGAAGACGCGATTGACGGTGTCGCGATTCATGGATCGGAGGCGTGGGACCGCATCTCCATCGCTCGAAAGAGCCTGGCCCGGGCGCGCGACCAAAGCAGGTCCACCTTGCGAGGCGAGACGGACAGACAGAGCGCGGCCTGATCACCGGAGAGCCCTGCAAGGAAGCGAAGACGCACGACTTCGGCTGCCTCCGGGTCGTCCATCTCGAGCGCGGTCAGCGCCGCGTCGAGCGCGAGGACGTCGTGAGGATCGGCGGTCATGGCTGCGGAGAAGTCGGAGAGCTCCACGCGCTCCCGATCGCCGCCGCGCTTCTCGCAGGCTCGCGCCCGGGCATGGTCAACGAGGATGCGGCGCATGGCGAGCGCAGCCGCTGCGTAGAAGTGAGCGCGGTCGGTCCAGTCGACGGTGTTGGCCACGAGTCGCAGGAACGCCTCGTGCACGAGCGCCGTCGCGTCCAACGTATGCCCCGGTCGCTCGGACCGTAGCGCGATCTGCGCCGCCGCCCTCAGTTGGTCGTACACCATCGGCAGCAGCTCGGCCGCCGCCTTCCGATCGCCCGCCGCGGACTGCCTGAGCAGCATCGAGATGTCGCTCGTCGACATACCCCATGGATACCAAACCCTCGCTTTCTTTACTACCCACTGCGCCACGCAACGACGTGGGGACGGCGGCCGGGAGCGCCGTCCCCACGACGGCGTGAGGTTTGATCGATGCGTGGTGCGGAGGGCGAACGCGCGGTGAGAGGCGACGGAAGAACGCCCGGTTCGACCACCGTGCGACGAGATCGGCGTGGTCACTGTGATGATCCCGACGGTCCCGATCCTGCGCCGGCGGATGCGCGATTCGGTCGATCGAACTGCGCACATCGCCTTCGCGGTGCGGTATGAAACAGCGTGTCGCGTTACGCGCTCCACGCTCCGAGCAGGACCGCGAGGTCGAGGCCATCGACGACGCCGTCGCCCGTAAGGTCGCCTGGGCCGGCGCTTCCCCACGCTCCGAGCAAGATGGCGAGGTCCGCGGCGCCGACGGTGCCGTCGCCGTTCAGGTCAGCAGGGCTCGATGCCGGTTCGGCGTATTCATATGCGCCGCGGTCGACGATCGGGCTCGCTCCCTCGCCCGTGTCGGCGACGGTTCGCGCGTCGATGCGGCGCGGCCCGCCGTCGAGCGCAACCGGGCACTGTTCCGCGAGATCACCGTCGCCGTCGACGTCGGCTTCGTCGGCGGTGAGCGCGGACACGCTGCCGGAGTCGATCGCGGGCGAACCCATTTGCAATCGGAAGTCGCCGCCCGCGGCGTCGACGAACAGCGGGTCGGCGACGAGGTTGCCGATGCCGGCGATGGGCGACTGCGTGATGCAGTAGTTCATCGCCGAGCCGGTGGCCGCGGCAATAGCGCCGCCGACATTGCCCCAGACCACCGAGTTCTTCAGCGTGAGCGGGCTGCCCTCGTCGAGGTGGACAACGTGCGACGCAGCGACGTTTTCGGCGATCGTCGCGTTCGTCACGCTCATGGCGCACTGCGCTCCGTCGATGGCACCACCGATATTGGCCACGTTCGAGACCATCAGCGTGTTCACGACATTCACCGTCGCGCTCCAGGCGAAGAAGGCGCCGCCGTTGACGGCGACGTTGTTCGCAAGCCGACAACTGGCCAGCGTGGCGGCTGCGTTTTCAACGCTCAGCGCTCCACCACTTGCGACCCCCGCCGTATTCGAGTCGAACTCGCAGTTGACCAGCGTCGCTGCGGCGCCGATCCCGACGCGCAACGCGCCGCCGTTGCCTCCCGTTCCATTGCCGACGAAGCGGCACCACTCGAATCGCGGCTCCGATGGGCCGTCAAAGTACACCGCTCCGCCACCGCTGCTACTCCAGTCGTCTTCGAACACGCAGCGGCGAATGACAGGCGACGAACCGCCCAGCAGCATCCCGCCGCCTTGTGTTCGCTCGAACGACGATCCATCGGCATGTCCGCTGCGGATGTGGAATCCGTCGAGGAGCGCGTCGGTGCCGACCAAGACGGCGCCGAGCACGTTGTAGGAATTGTCTGTGCGATTGCCGAAGTTCGGCGTGTCGTCGCCGTTGAGGTCGCCGGACAAGATCGTGACGTTGCGCTCAGGGTCTCGTTGATCGGCGCTGGTTTCGGTTCCCGCGAAACCCCCGAGGAGCCTGACGTGCGGCAGGAGCCAGAACAAGGCATTGCGGTCGCCGCACGAGGGATCAGGCAGGTACGTGCCGGCGGCCACCCAGATCTCGACGAGCGCGTCATCGGTGCGACCGCGCGCCGCGCGGAGCGCATCGCTCAGATCGACGAATGCATCGCGCCACGTTGTGCCCGTCGCCGCCCCGTTCGCGGAGGCATCGACGTAGAGAACGAGCGTCTCGCACGAATCGGGAACGAGATTCCCGTTCACGTCGGGACTCGCGCCGTCGGCGATCTCTTCGGCGTCGTCAATGCCGTTCGCGTTGCAGTCGAACGTGCCCGCTGCTGCGATCGTCGACGCTTCGACCGTGGCACCGTCATCCTTTCCGTCGGACGGCGTGACGGTGCAGGTGATCGACGCACCCGGAAGCACGTAATTGTGTGCCAAGACGTCGGCCTGTCCCGCGGAAATCACGTCGCGCACGACATTGCCGTTGACGGTCCAGACGTAGTGATAGCGCACGACGTCGTAATCGCGGTCGTCCACGGTGAGCGACGTCTCCACCTCGCACCGGACGACCTGATCCTCGCGCGGAGACTCCGGCGCGAGATGCACGCCGATCGCCTCGGGCGGGAAATTCGCCGTCGGATTGACCGTCGCCACGACTTGGAACGGCGCCGTGACCACCACGACGTTGTTGACCGAGAGTTCCAGCTTCCATTCACCCGTAATGAGGTTCAGATCCGGATGGAACGGCACGTCGACGCTGGACAGAACGACCAGTCCGCTGCCCAAGGACGACTGGAACTGCGTTTGTGCGGCGACGGTGCCGTCCGGCCGAATGGTCCGGACTCTCCGGATCGGTTGGTTCGGATGATTGACGTAGATCGTCCAGAACCGCCGCGCTGGCGAGTTGAACGGAAGCGTTCCTGTGCGCGGCGGCGCATAGGGATAGTTGAACGTGAAGGCCGCCGGCCAGAAGCCGCAGTCCAGCACGTAGAGGGAGGACGGAACCGGAGGCTGGTCGTACCAGCCCGATTGGACTTCATTGCATGCCCCACTGAACGGCTCATACGACACGAGGTTGTCGTACGTCGCAAAGTGCAGATGCGGCCCACTGCTATTGCCGCTCGATCCGACGTGGCCGATCTGTTGGCCGGCGAAGACGTGATCGCCCTGCTGAACGAGCACACTGCCTTTCTTGAGATGCCAGTAGTACGTGAAGCGACCGTTGCCGCTATCGAGAATGACGAAGTTGGCCGGCTGCCCCTGTGGACTGGTTTGCATGTCGGGCTCGCCGTCATGCGCGGAGACAACCACGCCGTCCAGCGCGGCGAAGACGGGCACGCCGATGAGCTGCTCGTCGAAACTCCTGATCATGTTGTCGGTGGCGTCGTGTCCGTCGTACGTGTGGCTGCCGCACATGAAGTCGACGACGTTCGGGCCAGGCGCCATGTCGTTGAAGTTCGACACCAGCGCGTCTCCGAACCACCGCGTGCCCATCGGGTAGAACTGATAGCGAGCATGCTGCGGCATGCAGGCGCTGCCGGGTTGCGCGAATCCGAGCGGGTGCGCGTCGCGGGCCCGCCGGATCGCTTCGTCGACGCGGGCTCTATCGGCCGTGCTCACACAGTTGCAGTCGCTGCCATCGCCGTGCGAATGGTCGTGAACCGATATGACGCCGCCGACTTCGCTCGGCGGGTGCGCGAACAGGCTTCCCGCGGAGAGCACGCTGGTGAGCGCGGTCAGCGTGACGAATCGGCGGCATGGTGAAGGCGTGTGCACGTTGCGGTCCTTTCCGGCGTCCGATCTCTGGCGCCTCTGGATCAGTCGATCCGCGTCCGGGGCAAGGGCGCGGGAAGGCCCGAGCGGGCGTTCCCCACATGCGGGTCAGCGACGCGAGTCCACGCGATGTCGGCTCTGGCCGTGGCGAACGCCGCCAGATCGCGGGGTCCGACTCCGAGCGAGGATTCGCGCGGCGGAGCGCACGGCAATTCGGCGGATGGGGCGAAAATTTGCCCCGCCGTCGCGGGCGACGGGCGCGTTCCCGGCGCGCGGCAGGACGCGACGCGTCGACGAGCCGCACGCGGCGATCGCGTCGCCCCGATCAGCGTCCTGAAGATCCGGGCGCGGACCGATCCGCGGACAGCGATTCGACGCGGGTCAACTCCTCGCGAACGCCGATTCGCAGCGTCGACGTGGCCAGGAGGATCTCGCGCAGGAACGCGACGAGGCCGGAGAAGAATGTGAACATCGCCGCGACGAAGAGGAGCGCGATGGCAGCGCCGGCGTGGAAGTCGAGAAACGCCGAGATGAAGAGGAGCGCGATGAGCGCGCAGATCAGGAGCGCGGTGATCGTGCAGAGCGTGATCGCCAGTCCGGCGAGTCGCGCCCGTCGCGAGAGGACCGCCAGTTTCAGCCGAATCGACTCGGCATCGGCAGGGCCTTCTTCGAACTCCGACTCGAGGCCTCGGGCCCGATCAATCACGCGGGCCAGCCGGTTCGTCATCACCGCGAGCATCGCGCCGATGCCGGACAGCAGGAAGACCGGGGCCACCGCAAGTTGAATTGCATGGCCGATGTCCGAGATTGCCGTCCCGTCGCTCATGACGGCATCTTCGCCGGAGACACGCCGTTTCGCTCGAACACCGGCGCACGCCGGCCGCGGGCGCGGGATCATGTCGCCATCCCGCCTTCGTCGAGGATCCCCATGCGTTGCACCACGTCGGTCGCGTTCATCGTTCTCGCAACACTTACCGCCTGCACCTCTCCGTCGCCGAAGCCCGAAGCGACGGCGCCGCCGTCGCGAGCTCCCGAGGAAATGAAGTCGGAGGATCTTCCCGCGCCGCAGCCGGCGAACGTGCGCGAGTTGATGCGTGCGAAGACCGCTTGGGCGGCGGCGCTTCTCGAAGCGGTCGCGATGCGGAACTTCGCGATGGTCGAGTCCAACGCGGAGGCGCTCCGGAAGCTCAGCCTCGAATCGGCGTTCATGGTGCAGGACACCGTGACCTATCGCACATACGGCGAACAGTTCCGGATGGAGGTGGCGCAGCTTGCCGAGGCGGCGCGTCGCGGCGATCAGGGCGCGGTCGAATCCGGGTACGAGCGCGTGACCGAGTCGTGCTTCCGCTGCCACGCGTACGTGCGATCCGAGCAGTTCCACTCGGGCATGCCCGGGCGAGTGAGCATGCGGTGACGACGCGCGGCAAAGAAATGAAAACGCCGCCGCAGGGAGTCCTGCGGCGGCGCGGTGTAGTCAGCGCGCCCGTGCGATTCAGTTCGCCGGCACGAAATCGTAGTTGTGGATGTTGATGACGAGATGCTTGCTCGGCATCTGCACCGTCGCGTACTGCAGGCGATTCAGGCCGTTGGCCATCGTGTTGAACGTGCCCGAGAGGGTCACCTGATCGTCCTTGAACGTGGTGCTGATCTGGATGGACGTGGGAAGTAACGTCGTGCCGTTGAGCATCATCGAGAACGTGTCGCCGGGAACGACGACGTTGGAACCGTTCACCTGGAGGGCCGTCGCGCCTTGCGGCGTGGTGATCGGCTGAACCTGCGACTGAATGAGGAACGATGCGACCTTGCCCGGGCCGGGCAGCGTGTACTGGTCGACGAGTCCGGAGAGTCCCTTCACGAGTTCCTCGAGCTGCTGCTGCTGACTCTCGGCGATCGCGTGACGCAGGAAGCCGCCAGGGAGCTGCGCCTGCTGATCGTTGAGCAGCGTCCGCTGCGGCATGCCGTTCGGACCCATCGACACGAGGTCGATGCGAAGGTCCTTCATCTGGTTGTTCTCGAGGACCTCGGTGCGGCAGTTCCAGTTGTACTGCTGCAGGAGTCCCGCGTTCTTCTGCCGCGCTGCGATGACCGCGTTGGCGAGGCCTTCATTCGGGACCTGCGCGGCGACGATGAACGGCGCGAGCGCGGCGAGAGCGGTGACGATGATGCCGATCATGGATTTCATACGTGAGCCTTTCGATGGTGGCTTGGCACGGGCGGACGCGCTTCAACGAGCTCGTCGCGGCACAAGGTTGATTACGGTGCGGGGACGACGACAAAATAGACGCCGTTACTTCCGACGGCCATCTTGTACCAAGTGGATCCGGACTGGTAGTACTGCACGCCGTTCACGTTTTCCGAGGTGAATCCTGCGGGTAGCACGGTCACAGTCGTGCCCACCGGCAACACGACCGGCGCCACGACCGGCGCCGTCGTGATGACGGTCGGGGCCGGCGCGACGTACACGCCCGGCGTCGGATAGACGTAGACCGGTGCCGGCGCCGGCTTGGCCGCCGATGCCACGACGGCGCCCGCGGTCGCGCCGACGACCGCGCCGGTCAAGAGCCCGGCGCCGAAGCCGTCGCCATAGCAACCGGTCGAGACCGTCGTACACGAACAACCGTGGTAGCCGCAGTACGCGGGCGGCGCGCCGTAGTAACTCGCGCTGCGCGACCAACTCGCGGAACCGGAGGTGCCGGAGTAGCTGCCGTGGTACGAGGCGCCGCCATAGCCATAGCTGCCCGAGCCCGAGTGGCTGCCCGAGTACGTCTGACCCGAGGGGCTGGTGTACGACGTCGAGCCGGAGTGCGACATGCTGCCCCAGCCGCCCGAGGTCGAGCTCGAGTGCGAGAAGCTCCCGCCCCAGCTTCCGCTCCCGGAGACGGAGCGGCTGCAGCCCCAGGCGAAGCACGAGTCGGCTGCGGACCATGCGAGCGCGAGCGCCGCGATGCCGAGAAGAGTTGACTTGGAGTTCATGTGTTTTCCTTGTGCTGGAAGAGTGACGCGGTGCTGATCGAGAACCTCTGCGGTCAGCCGACGCGACGCATGCGGACGACCGCCGAATCCGGGAGAGCCTTGCCGTCGACCTGCTGATCCTTCATTTGCCAGGTCACGGTGTCGGGATCGACGCGGGTGATGATCGACGTGCTCGTGAGCAGGCTTCCCGAACGCAGAACCGAGCTCGACCGGATGGTCCACGTGTTTCCGTCGCGGGTCCACGTGCCCTCGCCGAATCCGCCGTCGGCTTCGAAACTCCACGAACGGATCAGCTTGAGCGCGGGGTCCCAGCCAATGCGCTGCGAGCCGTTGTCGAGAATCGAGTTCTGCACCACCACGGCGCGCGACCCGATGATGAAGTTCTGGTCGGGCGTCCACTCGAACGCGACCCGCGCGACGTGCGCGCTGTCCGCCTCGTCGACCCACTCGCCGATGAGCCACTCGAGCGAGCGGAGCTTCTCGTAGTTGCTCGGCGGCGTAAAGGCCGACTCCCGAACGCTCGAGAGGAGCCAGCGGCCGTCCTTCTTGACGAGCACGTTCGTGTAGCGGGCGCGATTCGGCAGACCGCCGTCGGGCGAGAGGACCGAACTCACGCCGTCCTCGATTGCGACGTCGGGCGCCGGGAACTGCAGCGACGCGACTTCGATCCGGACCTTCAGCCCCTTGCTCTCCGAGAACAGGTGGGCGAAGTCGTCGGCGATCGCCTGACGACCCTTCAGCAGTCGTCCGCTGAGATCGATGTAGTCGCCGTCGGGGAGCCAGAACTCGGACAGCGCCTTGGCATCGCCGCGTTCGAACGCCGCGACGAACGCCTCGGCGACCTTGGCGATCGCGGCCCGCTGATCGGCCTGCGGATCATCCGCACGCGGCGAGGCGGCTCCGAAGAGGAGCGCGACCGAAACGATTATGAGCGACAGAGCGATGAGAGAGGAGAGTCGTGTGAGCATCGTTGAAGCACCTCGTGAAGCGGGAAGCATACCGGCCTTCGGGCCGCGTTCGGCGTCCTCCGTGGTCGCCTGTGCGCGGATCGAACACGTGCAACGGTCGTGAGGATCGGGCGGCGACCGGATCGCTGCCGATCAGTCCGGCGCGAGCCTCGTCACGACCTTCGCGGCGACGCAGTCGCCCCATACGTTGAGCACCGTGCGGCACATGTCGAGCACGCGATCGACGCCGATGATCACGCCGACCGCGGCGAGCGGCAGCGGTGCGATGCCGCGACCCGCGAGCGCCGCGTTCGCGGCGCCGACGACCACGACCATGGTGACGAGACCGGCGCTGGGAATGCCGGCCGCGCCGACCGCGGCGAGCACCGCGGCGGCGACGACGACCATGATCTCGCTGGCCCGCAAGTCGACGCCGAAGAGCTGGAAGAGGAAGAGGACCGCGACGGCCTCGTAGAGCGCGGTGCCGTTCATGTTCACGGTCGCGCCGAGCGGCACGACGAATGCGGTCGCCCGCTTCGACACGCCGTTGCGCTCGCACTCTTCGATCGTCACGGGCAACGTGGCGTTCGACGAACTCGTCGCGAACGCCGTCAGCCAAACGCGCCGGAGTCGCCAGGCGAAGCGCCAGCCGTTGCCGCCGCCGAGCAGCCACTGCGCGATCGGCAGGACGACGAGCGCTTGCACGACGAGTCCGATGAACACGACGACCATGTATCCCGCGATCGGTCCGGCGATCCTGTCGAGTCCCATCTTGGCGACGCTCGCGGTGGATAGGAAATAGACGCCGATCGGCAGGAGCCAGAGCACCCAGCCGACGATCGCGTGGAGCGCCGTCGAGATTGCGACGAGCACGTCGGTCGCGGGCTTCGCGCTTGCGCCGCCGAGTCCGAAGGCGATCCCGAGCGCGATCGCCGCGACGATCACCGCGAGCGTGTTGCCTTCGCTGGCGTCCTTCAGCAGGTTGCGCGGCAGGGCCTGCTTCGCGATGTTCAGGAACGCGCCGCTCAGGCCTAGCGACTGCGCTGATTCGATGCGCTCGCGGCGCTGTGCGTCCTTCTCGAACTCGGCGGCGCCTTCCGCCTTCAGCGCGACGGCGACTTCCGTCGTCGCGGAAGCGCCCGGCGCGACCGCCGTGATCATGGTGGCGCCGATCGACGCGGCGACGAGCATCGTCGCGAGGTAGAACGCGACCGTCGCAAGTCCGAGCCGGCCGAGGCTTCGGGCGTCGCCGATCGACGCGACGCCGAGGCAGACGCTCACGAAGACGAGCGGCACGGTGATGACGAAGAGCGGCCGCAAGAGCAGGAGCTCGCCCAATTCGCTCCACCAGATGCTCGGTGCCGCGCCGGGACGGTAGAGCCAGTGTCCGGTCGCGATGCCTGCGACGAGCGCGACGAGGACGAGCGTGGTCTGCAGCGCGGATCGGGACATGCGCGGATGCTACGGCTTCGGCGGAACGACGTCGGCGATTGCCGTGCCCGCCCGCGCGCACGCGACTCGCGGTAGGCTCCCGACGCAACCATGAGAACGAACTTCCTCAGCGCCGTCGTCGTCGCGTCGTCCTTCGTCGTCCTCACGCTCGCGCCCCGTGCCGGCGCGCAGGAACGATCGGTCCTGCCGGGCGGTCCGCCGCGCGGTGACGAGAAGGCCGCCGCGCCCGCAACGCCGGATCCGACCGTCGCGAACATCAAGGTCGTCGCGGACGCCTCCGTTTCGAAAGACGACGTCGTCACGATCAAGGGCGTGCAGGTGCCGTATCGCGTGACGGTCGGCACGCAGCCGGTGTGGGACGCGGACAACAAGCCGATCGCATCGCTCTTCTACACGTTCTACGAGCGCACCGACGTTCCGGACAAGAGCGAGCGTCCGCTCCTCATCTCGTTCAACGGCGGTCCCGGCTCCGCGTCGGTATGGATGCACCTCGCGTACACCGGACCGCGGCTCCTGCGCATCGACGACGAGGGCTATCCGGTCCAGCCGTACGGCATCCAGGAGAACCACGACTCGATCCTCGACGTCGCGGACATCCTCTACGTCGACCCGGTGAACACGGGCTTCTCGCGCATCTTGAACGACGCGAAGCGCGAGCAGTTCTTCGGCGTCAACGAGGACATCCGGTACCTCGCGAAGTGGATCGGCGCGTTCGTGACCCGCACCGGGCGCTGGACCTCGCCGAAGTACCTGATCGGCGAGAGCTACGGCACCACGCGCGTGGCGGGGCTGGCGGCCGAGTTGCAGGAATCGCAGTGGATGTACCTGAACGGCGTGATCCTCGTGTCGCCGACGAGTCTCGGCGTCTCGCGCGACGGCACCACCGAGTACGCGCTGGCGTTGCCGTACTACGCGGCGACGGCGTGGCACCACAAGATGCTGGCGCCGGAGCTGCAGTCGCGCGATCTCGATGCGCTCCTGCCCGAGGTCGAGCGGTTCGCGCTCGACGAACTGCTGCCGGCGATGGCCCGCGGCGGTTCGCTGAGCGAGGAGCGACGCGACGAACTCGTCACGCGCTACGCGCGCTACTCGGGCCTCAAGCCCGGAGCCGTGCGCTCCTACAACTTTGCGGTGCCGGAGTCGTTCTTCTGGAAGGAGTTGTTGCGCGACCAGGGATTGACGATCGGCCGACTGGATTCGCGCTATCGCGGCATCGATCGGCAGGACGCCGGCACTGAGCCGGAGTTCGATCCGGCGATGGCGGCGTGGAACCACGCGTTCGCGCCGGCGATCAATCACTATCTCCGCGACGTGCTCGGCTACAAGACCGACCTGCAGTACTGGATCTTCGGCCCGGTCGGCCCGTGGAACGGACGGGGCGACGCGACGGGTGAAGGTTTGCGGGCCGCGATGGGCTCGAACCCGCATCTCCACCTGCTGGTGCAGTCGGGTTATTTCGACGGCGCGACGAACTATTTCGCGGCGAAGCACACGATGTGGAACATGGATCCGGCCGGTCGCTTCCAGGATCGCATGACGTGGAAGGGGTATCGCAGCGGCCACATGATGTACCTGCGTCAGGAGGACCGCGTGACGGCGAACGACGACATCCGCGCGTTCATCGCGAAGTCGATGCCGAAGGACGGCGCACCGGCGAAGCGTTAGCAGCCTGCTCGGCGCTGCTAGCCGTGCGAGTCATACGGATCGCAGTGGTTCGTCGCGCTCGACGATCTCCCACGACGGCGAAATGGCCCGGAGCGCGCTACGAAGCCCTCGAACTGGTATCACTCGTCGCGCGTCTGCCACTGCCAGCGGTCCCACTCGGCGACGTGCCAGAGGCACAGTTCGCCCCACGCGCCGCTCGCGGCGAGCAGACGCCCGTCGGGCGAGCCGCTGATCGAGAGGACGTCGCCGCTGACGAACGGCTCGAGCGCGAACAGTTGCCGTTGCTCGGCCACGTCCCAGAGTCGCACCGCGCCGTCGGCGGCGGAGCCCCACAGGAGATTCGGTTCGGTCGCGTGCCACTCGATGCAGTTCACGAGACCGGCGGGGCCGCGGAGCATCGACACGACGTCGAGCGAGCGGGCGTCGAACACCTCGATGACGCGTCCCCAGCTACCGACCGCGATGCGGTCGCCGTCGTGCGAGAACGCGATCGTCCAGAGCGGAATCGAACGCGTTGCCGACGCGAGCTGGGTTCCGTCGATGGACCAGAGCCGCAGCGTCTTGTCGCGGGCGGTCGTCGCGAGGCGCGATCCGTCGGGCGAGTACGCCACGCATAGCGACTCCTCCTTGCCGGTGGGGAGCTTGACGATCGTCGAGAGCGTGGGCACCGACATGACGCGGGCGCATCCGTCGGCGAACGGGGCGGCGATGCTCGTGCCGTCGGGCGAGAACGCGAACGAGCGCGACGTCACCATGACGAGGTTGTCGCGCCGCGCGAGGATCTCTCCGGTCGCGACGCTGTAGAGGCGCAGCTCGCGATCCTCGCCCGCCGCGGCGAGGAGCGAACCGTCCGGCGAGAAGGCCAGCGATCGCACGCGGCGCCAGAACGGCGCGAGTTCGCGGCGGGTGCCCGCGCCGTCGGAGCTCGTGTCGATGAGCGTGAGCGAGCCCGTGGCGTCGCCGTATGCCAACGTGTGTCCGTCCGGAGCGAAGACGCACACCATGCGGCCGCCGCCGGGCTCGAGCATGCGAGCGTTGCCGGGGGTCGGCGACCAGGCGCGCACGACGGCTCCGTGCGAGGTAAACAGCACGTGCTCGTCGAACGCGGCGACGTTGGCCCCGCTCGGGATCGCCGCGACGCGCCAACGTTCGCGGGTATCGGGATTCCAGCGGTCGATCGACCACCATCCGGCGACGAAGAACGTCCCGTCGGCGTTCACGTGCAGTCCGCGCAGCCGACCGTTCTTGGCGTCGATCGACTCGATCAGTTCGAGCGTGTCGAGGTCGTATACGCCGACGGTCCGATCGTCGCTGCCGGTGATGATGCGATGTCGTGCGCCGTCGACCGCGATCGTCATGACCGGCTCGGCGTGCGCGTTGATGAACCGCGCGGAACCGTCCCGCACGTCGATGATCCGGACGCGTCCCGTCTGCGTGCCCGCCGCGAGATGCGCGTCGTCGATCCACGCGAACGACGCGACCACCTCGGGAGCGTCGAAGGACGCGAGATTGGTGCCGTCGCGGCGAACGAGGTCGATCTTCCCGCCGTCGCGACCGATCGCCACGACGTCGCCGCGCGCCGACACCACGCGCGGCGTCGTCGGCGCGCGGGTCAGGAGTTCGCGGCGGGCGAGATTCGCGACCGGCGCCCGCTCGACGCGTCCGTCGCTGAGCGCGTACACCACCTCGTCGTCGCCCCAGCCCGACACCGACGTGCAGATCGCACCGACCTCGACGCACGCCTCCTCGATCCCGTCGGCGGAGCTGAGCACGATCCGCTCGTCGTCGCCGCCGGTCACGGCGCGTTCGCCCGGCACCTGCGTGATCGCGCGGATCGTCCCGTCGTGCGCCCGAAGGACGGCCCGCACCGGATGGCGGGCGCTGACTTCGCGCATGGACCACAGCGTCGCCAGCGACGGTCGCGCCGCGTGTTCCTCGCGCACGATCTTGTCCGCGGGCTCGATGCTGCCCTCGCGGGCGAGCAGTCGCGCCTGCTCGAGTCGGCTCAGCGAAAGTTCGCGCGACAGGGCGAGCTGCGCGCTGGTGGCCTCGGTCCGCGCGGAGCGTTCGGCCGCGGCGATGGCCTCGAATCGCACGGCGTCGAGCTGGGCGCGGACCGCGAAGACGACGAGCGCGGCGAGCCCGAGCGCCGCGACCGAGAGCGGCCACCGGTAACGGCGGGCGCGTCGCGTCAGCACGTAGAGCATCGAGTCGGAGCGAGCCGAGACGGGTTCGCCTTGCAGGTGGGCCGCGACATCCGCGGCGAGCGCCGAGACCGATTCGTAGCGCCGTCGCGGCGACTTCGCCAGCGCTCGCGCGACGATCGCGCTGAGGTCGCCGCGAAGCGCCGGATCGAGCGTGCCGAGCGACGGAGGATCGTCCTCGCGCACCGCGCGAATCGCGTCGGCGATGCCACGATCCGTGAACTCGAGCGGCCGGCGGCCCGCGAGCAATTCGTAGAGGAGGACGCCGAGCGAGTAGACGTCGCTGCGCACGTCGACGAGGTCGAGATCGCCGGCGACCTGTTCCGGACTCATGTACGGCAGCGTGCCCACGAGCTGACCCGGACTCGTGAGCGGATCGTGACCTGCGCTGGCCGCGCCCGTGACGTTGGCCCAGGCGTCGCCGAGCACACGCGCGACGCCGAAGTCGAGCACCTTCACGCGACCGAGCGCCGCCTCGCCCGACGCGTTCGAGTCGGGCTCGGCGAGCAGGATGTTGCCGGGCTTCAGGTCGCGATGGATGACGCCGCGCTGGTGCGCGAACGCGACGGCGTCGCACACCTGCAGGAAGAGGCGCAGGCGGTCGTCGCGCGACAGGCCTCGCTCGTTCGCGCCGCGCAGGAGCGTGGGGCCGCGCACAAGTTCCATCGCGATCCACGCCGGACCGTGCGAGTCGTCCTCGCCGAATCCGGCCTCGTACACCTGCGCGATTCCGGGGTGCTGGAGATGCGCGAGCACCTTCGCCTCGAGCGCGAATCGGCGCAGCGCCGTTTCGCCGACGCTGCCTTCGCGCAAGGCTTTGAGCGCGACGAGTCGTCGCGGCGAGAGTTGCTCCGCCTCGTACACCGTGCCCATTCCGCCTTGCCCCAGCACGCGCGTGATGCGATAGCGACCTTGCAGGACCGGCAGCGGCGCATCGGGCTGCGGCCGCACGGCGCCGAGCGCCATGGACGCTCCGGCGCCGGTGCCGAGCGTGCGGCCGTGCGCCGTCTTCGCGTCCTGCGCGAGCAGCCGCTCGACCTCGGCGCGCAGATCGGAATCAGGACCGCAGCGCGCCGCGAGGATCGCATCCCTCGCGTCGGGCGCGAGGTCGAGCACTTCGACGAAGAGGTCGAGGGCGGCGCGGAGCCGCTGGTCCTCGGACACCGCGTCGTCGATCCGTTCGCTCATCCTCGCCACGTTACTCGCACGCCTGCGGCTAACAAAACGAGGAACGGGCCCGATTGCGGTTCCAACCGCGGATCAGAACAGCCGGTACACGACCGCGAGCATGACCGTCGTCACCGTGAGAGCGAGCGCGTTGAGCGGCAACCCGAGGCGCAGATAGTCGGTGAATCGGTAGCCGCCGGGGCCGTACACCATGAGGTTCGTCTGGTAGCCGATCGGAGTCGCGAAGTCGGCGCTCGCGGCGAACAGGATCGCGAGGACGTACGGCATCGGATCGCCGCCGGCGGTGGCCGCGGTGCCGAGCGCGATCGGGAACATGATCGCCGCGGCGGCGCCGTTCGAAACGAACGCGGTGAAGAGCATGGTGCTCACGTAGACCGCCGCGACGGAGCCGATCGCGTTGCCGCGCGCGGCCGCCACGATGCCCTCGCCGATGAACGTGCCGAGTCCGCTGGTTTCGACGCCCTTCGAGATGCCCAGGCTCGCCGCAATCGTGATGAGCGTCGTGAGGTCGAGCGACGAGCGGGCTTGCGACGGCGTGACGCAGCGAAAGAGGACCATCGCGCCTGCGGCGAGCGCCGCCGCGCCGAGCATGTCGCCTCTCCACGTCGCAAGCGTCACCATGCCGACGAGCACCACGATCGCGATCCACGCGCGATCGTGGCTCGGCAACGCGTGGCCGTCGACGCGCCCGACGAGGAAGAAGTCACGGCTGTCGCGCCACCGCGACACGAAGTCGGCGTTCGACTGGATGAGCAGCGTGTCGCCGGGCTCGAGCTGCACGTCGCCGATCTTTCCGCCGACCCGCCGGCCGTCGCGGGCGACCGCGATGACGACGGCGTCGTATCGGCTGCGGAACCCGAACTCGCGGATCGTCTGTCCGAGGCCGGGAAACGACGAGCTGACGACCGCCTCGACGAGCGAACCGGAGCCGGTGGCGCGGCTCGGTGCGGACTCCGACGACGCGAGGCCGCGCATCGCGAGAAGTTCCCTCACCGTCTCGAGCACGCCGGCAAACACGATGACGTCGTCGCCGCGCAGCACGGTGTCGGGGCCCGGCGCGGTGAGCACGTCGTCGCCGCGCTCGATGTCCGCGACGAACAGTCCGGGCAGCGAGCGAAGTCCGGCCGCCTCGATCGACTTGCCCGCGAGCGGACCGTTCGGCAGCACGCGCACCCGCGCCGTGTACCGTCGCGCGTCGGCGTCGATGTCGATGACCGGCGTGCGCACGGGCAGCAGAACCGGCGCGGCGACGACGATGTAGACGATGCCCAGGATTGCGAGCGGCACGCCCACCCAGGCCAACTCGAAGAACCCGATCGGGCGCAGCTGCGAGCCCGACGACGACGCCATGTTCGCCCTCACGAGGCCGAGCACCACCAGGTTCGTGCTCGTGCCGATGAGCGTGATCGTGCCGCCGAGAATCGTCGCGTAGCTCAGCGGCATGAGCAGCCGGCTCGCGGGAATACGCATGCGCTTCGCCCAATCCGTCACCACCGGAATGAGCACCGCGACGATCGGCGTGTTGTTGAGGAACGCGCTGATCGCCGCGACCGGAATGCACAGCCGCAGCAGCGCCCCGCGCTGCGTGCGCACGTTGCTCAGGATCGGACCGGTCAGTCGCGCGATCGCTCCGGTCGACTGCAGTCCTGCGACGACGACGTAGAGCGCGGCGATCGTGAGCATGCCTTCGTTGGCGAAGCCCGAGCTCGCCTGCGCCGGCGTGACAAGACCGACCGCGGCGAGCGCCACGAGACCCGCGACCATCGCCACGTCAGCGCCCACGCCGAGGATGATCGCAGCGACGACGAGCACGATCGTCGCGGCGACGATCCATGGGGCGAGGGCGGCGGGCAACATCGTCCTGAAGCGTACTGGCAACGCCGCGATCCACGTGAGTCCGATGAAGGCGGCAGCGCGCCGTCGCTCGCTCGCGCGGCTCGGCGATTACGCGCGCCGCAGCGTCGCCTCGAGCCATGCTCGGGCCGCTCGCCAGTCGCCTTCGACGGTGCGTTCCGAAACCCCGAGCGATCGAGCCGTTTCCTCGACGCTCATTCCCGCGAGGAAGCGGAGCTCGACCACGCGGGCTCGCCGCGGGTCGGCGCGCCCGAGTCGTTCGAGCGCGTCGCTCAGTTCGACCAAGCGGTCGCCTTCCGGATCGGCGGCTTGGACCGCCTGCGCGTCGTCGAGTTCCATCCGCTCGCGGTCGCCGCCGCGCTTGGTCGCCCTGCGCCGCCGCGCTTGGTCGACGAGGATCTGGCGCATCACCGTCGCGGCGAGCGCAAGGAAATGCTCGCGGTCGTTGGCCGCGGTCGGCGTCGCTCCCTCGGCGGGAAAAAGCTTGAGGAACGCTTCGTGGACCAGCGCCGTCGGCTGGAGCGTCTGGTCGAGTCGACCGCGGAAGTAGCTTCCGGCAATCGCCCGCAAGCGTTCGTACACCAGAGGAAAGAGTCGCTTCGAGGCGTCGGGATCGCCGGCCGCGGCCCGCTCGAGGAGGAGCGTCGCTTCGTGCGGGTCGTCGGGCAGCGGGTGAGCGGCGGTCATGCTGAAGTCGATGCGCGGCGGCCGATCGTAGTGCGTCGCGGCGCGCTCGTCGAAGGGCGAACGGAACGGGTCCATCACGAGGACCACGTCGCGCGGCGAGACGCGGCGCAGCGTGGTCTTCACTATTTTCGATCCGGAATCGGTCGTACGACCGGTGGACGACGGCGCCTCGACATCGCGACCGCCGTCTTCACCGGCGCTATCATCGGGCAAAGGAGCGCCGATCGACCGGCGCGGACGCGATGCACCACGGCAGTCGCCTCGTGAGCATCGGAGCCGGCGCGGCTGTGCTGGCCGCGTGCGTTGTCGTGCCCATCCCGTTGCCCGAGGACACGGTGCTCGCGGGCAAGCCGGTGAAGTCGGAGGACCTCGCGTTCCTCGCTGCCGGCTCGACGACCCGCGACGAGGTCGTCGCGCGCTTCGGTCAGCCCGACGTGTTTTGGGAAGACAAGCGTATCTATGCGTACGACTGGGACATGCGCCAAGGCGTCTTGCTGTGGGCCGTCGGCGGGTATCCCCAGGCGGCGGGCGGCATCGCCGACATTCCGAAGCACTATCTCTTCCTGATCGAGTTCGACGAGGCGTGGCGCGTCGAGCGCTTCGCCCGCACGACGCGCCCGCTGACGAAGTCCTACGCCGAGTTCCTGCTCGAATGGGAGAAGGGAGGCGACGAAGCGTGGGTGGCGGGGAGGAGGGCGCTGCCGTGACGCGCGCGCTGACGGCGATCGGTGCGAGCTGCGCGACCCTTGTCCTTGCGGGCTGCACGTTTCCGCTGGCGCCGACGAAAGACGAGTTGGCGCAGATCGACGCGGGCGACGCGGTTTTCGTCCTCGCCCGCCTCGAGTGCACGATCGACGACGCGCCGCAGGAGGCGACGCTCGTCTCGTCGTGGTCGTCGCCGCTCTTTCAGGTCCAGCTCGGCTCGTTCGGCACCGTCGGTCAGCCGACGCTCGCGCCGATTCGCTTCGCCTCCGACGAGTCGTGTCACGCGGGCTGGTTCTTCCTGCTGCTCTCGCCGGGCGTCTACTACCTCGCGGTGACGGGCCCCGACACCGACGCATACGCAACGTCAGACCCGACGGCCATCGGCTCGCCGCAGTGGCGCTTCGACGTGCCCGAACGTGCGCGGGCGGTCTACCTCGGCACGATTCGCACGCGCGGTCGGACCACCGACACGAGTCTGTCGGGCGCGTCCATCATCGCGCCGGCGAATCCTGCGGAGATTCCCATCGTTGACGAGCGCAACGACGCCCTCGCCATCGTGAGGCAGTGCGTTCCCGGCGCGGACGACGTCGCGCTCGTACGACTCGTGCGCTGGTATCCGGGCGAACCGCGGGTGATTCGCACGCCGCACGTCCCATCGCGATGAGGATCGCCGGCGTCGCGCGTCAGTCGCGCGACGTCGGGATCTGCCGGTCCGGCTCGTACGCCCGGCGCTCGATCACCTTGTCGCCGTCCCACACGATCGTGGTGTCGCGGCCGTAGAAGCGGATCAGGCGCAATCGGCTCCACCCTGCGTCGCCGTTGGACGCGAACACGGTGATGTACCGACCGGGACGATCAGGATCGTGCATCGTGTGCAGCACCGCGTTGTTCGCGCCGTTCCAGGTCTTGCCCGCGACGGTGAACGCGCCGTCGCGCAGCTCGATCGGGTCGCCGCTCCGGGCGAGCGCATCAGCGTGCTTGGCCAGCGCCGCGGCCCCGATGATCACGAGGTTCTCGCCCTTGTCGCTCGGCTCGAGCTGCGGCACGAACGATTCGACCTCCTTGCGCGACTCCGAGGTCTCGACGTGCAGGCCGCCGGGACCGGTCGTGCCCGCGATGGTCGGCACGAGTTGTCGCTCGGGCAACGTTCGATAGATACGGAAGTCGGGGTCGATCTCGCACGACGCGCCGCCGTTTCGATATGCGACGTCGATCGCTTGCGACGTCGCGGCGGGAATCTGCGCCGCGAAGGCCCGCGCCGGATCGCGGGCGCCTTCGACGACCGTCGACGGCGCCGATCGCTCGCGCACCCAGAACTTCATGTAGCCGTCGAGCCAGCCCGCCGGGCGCTGCGGAGCAGCGCTCTCGAACGCCGCCTGCAGGTCCTTCCACGTCGCGTCCTTGCCCAGATGCTCCTGCGCGAATCGGCGCAGGCACGCCCACATGATTGCGTTGCCTTCGTCACTCGGCTTGCCCGCAGCGCGGGCCAGCACGTCCTCGAGCATGAAGAAGACGAACGCGCCCTTGTCATAGCCCACGAAGCGATCGGGGCCGCCGCGCGACGGATCGGCCGAGCCGAAGGTGCCGAGCGGTCCGTTGTCGAACTCCTTCGGATCGGTCGAGAGCCTCATCAAGGTGTCGCGGCGATACGCCCGAGCGGCGTCGGGGCCGTCCTCGAGGAAGCGTCGGCCGTAGTTGGCGCCGTAGCTCGTCAGCCCTTCGCACCAGTTGCCGTCGGAGTCGCTCACGTACACGCCGTTGCCCCACCAGTTGTGCAGCATCTCGTGGTCGAGATATCCCGGCACGAGCGAGCGCGGCGCCATGCTGACGACCTGCGGGCCGAGCAGCGTAAAGCCCGGATACGCGAAGCCCGAGGAGAAAAAGTTCTCGACGATGCTGAAACGCTTGTACGGAAACGCGCCGAGCCGCGGCACGAAGAGGTCGAGGTACTGCGCTGCGGCTTTCAGATACATCTCGGCGAACTGGGCGTGCTCGGCCGGAACGTGCATGACGATCTCGACGGGGCCTTCCTTGGTCTCGTGCGTCACGCCGTGGAGCTGGTGCCGATTCCCCGCGAGCGCGAGGCCGTCGACCGGGCGCGGCGTGCGCCAACTCCAGCGCGGCTGGTCGAGCGGCCCGCCGTCGACGGGATTGCCCGACGCGACGAACGCCCATCCGTCGACGGGCGCGATTTCGATCGCGATCGGATGCAGGATCGCGTGTCCGGCGCCGTCGATCGGGCGCGGATGCCACGCGGCGCCTTCGGAAAGAAAAACGCCTTGGTCGCCGATGTGCGCGTCGACCGAAAAGTTGTGGATCTGTCCGGGCCGCTCGCCGGACGCGACGTCCTCCTCGAATCGGCCGTGCCCGCGCAACTCGACGGTCGACGCGCCGGCGCCGACGTCGATCTCGATGCGTCGCCTTCCGTCGCGCGGCGGCGCGTCGCGGTGGCTTGCGGGCTTGCCGTCGACCAGGATGGAGTCCACCTCGATGCGGTCGTTCCACACGACGACGAGCGGTCCCGCGTCGCGCGTCGAGATCCGCGAGCTGACCATGAGGGTGTGCGCGGCCGGATCGATCGCGACGTTCAGGCGCTGATCATCGACGGTCGTCGCGACGCACGCGGCGAGCAGCAGTGGTGCAAGCATGCGGGCATCGTACGGCTCGCCGGTCCGACGTCAGACGCCGGCGCTCGCCCGCCACTCGCCGAACGTCGTCCAATGTTCGCCGTCCTCGCTGACGGAGAAATGATTCACCTGTTTGCCCTGCGACTCGTGACGAAGGAACTCGACGACCGGCAGTTCCTTCTCGATTCCGCTCGGCATCCGCACCTTGAGCCGCCTCGTCCCGAGCGTCGCCGAATGTGCGCGGGCAGTTCCGGATTTCGCTCGCTTGCCGCGCGACGCCCACACCTCGAGCAGCGTGCGCTCGTCCTCGTCGGCCTCGATCCACCCGAGCTTGATCACGGCGATCGCCGCTCCGGCGCCGGACGCGAGTCCGACGACGTGCGAGAGATAGGCGATGCCGTCGCTCGGTCCGGACACGATGCCGAGGATGTCGAACGCGCACCACAAGAGGATCATCCAGTAGCCCGAGATCGCGAACGTGCCACCGCGGATGAGCCACCAGAACATGGTGATGTCGTTGAGCGGATAGAAGACGAGGCAGAATCCGACGGCGCCATTGATGGCGCCGCTCGCGCCGAGGCCGTAGGGCTCGGCGACCGCGCTCACGAGCCCCGCGCCCAGCCACAGCGCGAGATAGCCCCATTGCCCGAGCTTGGCGCACGCGGCGTTGCCGAACACCCACATGAAGATCATGTTGCCCGCGAGGTGCATGAAGTTCGCGTGCAGGAACATGTGCACGATCCACGCGAGCGGGCTCTGGTGGATCTCGAGGCCGAGTTCCTTCGCCAATTCGTCGACGCCGAGAATGAACGGAAGCGTCGCATCCTCGTCGACGACGCCCCACAGGTAGCCGAGTCCGCACAGCGACATCAGCACCCAGTTCATCCATGGGTAGCGGGCCAGCGGGACGTCGTAGGCGACGGGGAAGAGCATGGCGCGTACCGCCCTCTGGAGCGGGCGGCGGAGCGGTCACTCGGCGCGCTTGAGCGTGAAGCGCAGCGCCTCGCGCGGCGGATCGGCATGCGCGAACTCGACCACCACGTGCAGCGACGTGTCGTTCCGGGCGTAGCTGATCGTGCTCACGTCGCGGGCGAACTGCTCTGCGCGAAACACGGCCTTGTCCTGCGCGCTCTCGGCGAGCTTGAGCGTGATCGGCTTGTCGGCGTCCTCCTTGGCGACGAGCGTCGGCGAGAAGTGACGAAGCCGAAGGCGAACGGCGTCGCTCTCCCTGTTGATGGACAGCATTTCGAACACGACCGGATTCCCGTCGGCGCCCAACCATCGGAAGCAGCCCGTCATGTTCGAGCCGCGCGGCGTCGACCAAATCTCTTCGGCGAAATCCTTGTCCATGTCGCCGCGCCACGTGCCCGCGAGAAACGCGACGGCGTCGAGCGGAGGCGGGGAGGCGGTCTGCTGCTGGGCCGCAAGCGCGGCGCCGCAAACAACGAGTCCAGACGCGAGCGTGAGCATTGATCTAGCCTCCATGGGGGCCGGGCGCGACAAGGAGCACGCTGCGGCAGCGAGCGTCCATCATCACCGATTCGGTTCGCGCGCGTCGAGCCGCGCTGCATGGAAGCAGTTCAACGCGTCAACCGGTCCAGGCCGCAAGCATGATCGCGAGGTCGGCCGCGCCGACCGAGCAGGTTGTTCGCGCTGAACCCGCGTGCATGGCGCGACCTCGCTGGGGCGTGTGACGCGGAGCGACGACGCAGCCGCCTCGCGTGCATGCAACCATTGGATCGCACCGTCGCGCGCCGAATACGTCGGATCCAGGAGGAGCGGCGAGTTCGAGGCTCGTGACCATGGAGAGCACCGACGACTCTTCAGGAATGGGGCGACCGCTCGCGGTTAGCATGGTCATCGTCGCTGCGGGTTGCGGCTCGTCGGCGTCTTCCGGAGTGCCCATCGATGCTGAGTCGTCGCGCCGCCATCCAGGTCGCCGCCGCCACCGCGGGTTCGCTTGCCCTCAATCCGCTCCTGAGCGCCGCTCCAGCGCCGCGGCGGAAGTCGTTCGGCGGAAAGCTGTCGAAGCTGCAACTGCTGCAGGTCGGGGTCGGGGGCACCATCGCGCCCGCCGATCGCGATCAGCTCGAGCACCATCCTGACGTCGTGTTCGTCGGACTCTGCGACGTCGACTCCGACGCGCTCTCGGCGGCGGCGAAGGACCGGCCGCAGGCGTTCACGTGCCGCGACTTCCGCGAAGCGTTCGACAAGCACGCCGACAAGTTCGACGCGGTCGTCGTGTGCGTGCCCGACCACAACCACGCGCTCGTCGACCTCACGGCGCTCAAGGCCGGCAAGCACGTGTACGGTCAGAAGCCGCTCGTGCAGCAGTTGTCCGAGGTCGCCGCGATCGAGAACGCCATCAAGGCGCGACCGAGCCTCGTCACGCAGGTCGGCAATCAGCGCATGGGCCCGCCGGGACGGCAGCACGCGGTCGACATCCTGCGCCGTGGATTGTTAGGCAAGGCGATCGAGGCGCACGTGTGGGTGGGCGGACCGCCGGATCAAGGCGACGGCTATTTCTATTACGGCGGCCTGAAGGAACCCACGCCGCCGCCGGCGAATCTCGACTGGAACCTGTGGCTCGGCGCGGCCGCCGACGCTCCCTATCGCGAAGGATTGGCGCCGGTGCGCTGGCGCTCGTCGTGGGACTACGGCACCGGCCAGCTCGGCGACTGGTGCACGCATCTTCTCGACGTCCTCTACTTCGCGTACGACTTGCCGTCGCCGATCGCGGTGCTGTCGCAGACCCGCACGCCGAGCGACTTCTATCACGCGCAGCACGTCGCTTCGACGTTGACCTACCCCGGTGGCGGCGAGCGCTTCGCGCGGCCGCAGTTCGCCGTGCACTATTGCGACAAGTCGCAAGCGCCGTCGCGCGCGTCGATCGGCGTGCCGGAGGGCAAGTTCGGCGGACTCGGCACGCTCGTCGTCTGCGAAGGCGGCGTCCTCTACGTGCAGCCCGAAGGCGAGATCGAAGTGTGGCAGGGCGGCAAGCCCGTCGACTGGAAGACGATTCCCGGCCAAGGCCAGATCGTCGGACGCAATCACTGGCACTCGTGGGTCGACAAGATCCTCGGCAAGCCCGATGCGTTCGTGCAGACGCCGTTCGCGGCAGGCGCGGCGATGGCCGAGGCGGGGCTCTTGTGCTCGAAGGCAGCGCGCTATCCGGGTCAGGAGCTGCGCTGGGACAAGGCGACGCTGACCTTCACGAACAACGAGGAAGCCACGAAGTCGATCGTGCGCCGCGAGTATCGCAAGGGATTCGAATTGCCGAGCGTTGCGGCGACCACGTGATCGCGCTCGGCGACCGCGCGTCGCCGGTCACTTCGCTTCGATCCAGAACACGTCCGCCACTTCCTTGCGGACGAATTCGTACGTCACCTCGTCGAAGCGCGCGAGCGCCGAGTCTTCGGTAAGGAACACGCCGCCGCCGGGCTTCGTGGCGTCGTCGCGATAGCCGACGAGCAGCCGGCTGTGCCCGGAGCCGGCCGCGACCGGATAGCCGCGGGCGAGCGTCGACTTGATCTCCGCGAATTGCGCGTCGTCGACGCCGAAACGGTTCGGCTTCCACGGCACGATCCAACGGACGACGAGCGACGCCTTCGCCTCGTCCTTGATCTGCGCCGCCTCCTTCGCGGCGTCGGTCGACGGCGCTCGGGCCGCGTCGTACTGCGGCGCGTACGGCATCGCGGACTCTCCGCAGATGCCGTGTTGCTCGAAACCCGCGAGCGCGTTGTGGAAGAAGTTGCCGTCTGACGGACGGCCGAGCACCTGGCTCGCGGCCCAGTTGAGGTATTCGGGGCTCAGGCGCTGCGCCTTGCCCCGGTGCTTCGCGAGCGCGAATTCGATCGCCTCGCAGGTCGTGAAGATCGAACACGTGCCGCGCGGGCCCTGCGCCCGCGGCGGCAATCCCATCGCGACGAGCGCGTCGCGCAGGTCGACGCTCGTCGGCGGCGCGGCCGGCGCGGTGGACGGCGCCGTCGGCGCCGCCGGCGGATCACCCGGCGCGGCGGCGAACGCGACGATCGACGAAGCGATGCCGAACATGGCGACGACGGAAGCGTGGCGTGTGCATCGCATGCACGCATCGTGCCCAGTCGGCGTGCACGCGGCAAGCGACGGCCGACGGAGCGGGCGGATCGGGATCGTCGGGCGCTGGTACTGTCTTGCGCACCGACCGCATCGGAGCGGGCCCTTCATGAGCGATGACCTCGAAGTGCTTCGCGCCGCCGCCGAGCTCGAGGAGCGAGGCGAGGCGCACGTCCTCGTCACCGTCGTCTCGGCGAAGGGCAGCACGCCGCGCGATCCCGGCGCGAAGATGCTGTGGCGACCGCACCGGCCAGCCGATGGTTCGCCCCACGATGCAACTGGGGGCGCGTGGCTCGGCACGGTCGGCGGCGGGCAGTTCGAGGTGCTGGTGCAGGACGACGCCGCGAAGCATCTCAAGGCGCGATCGTGCGGCATCGAGCGTTACGTGCTCGGCGCCGACGCGGACCAATGCTGCGGCGGCGTGATGGAGGTCTTCTTCGAGGCCCGCGGTCCGCGGCAGCGCGTGGTCATCTTCGGCGCGGGTCACGTCGGGCGCGAACTCGCGAAGTTGCTCGCGCACGCGCCGTTGCAGGTCGTCATCGTCGACGACCGCGCGGAGTGGAACACCGCCGAGCGATTTCCGCGGGCGACGCGGATGACGAACTTCGACGACGGCGTCGCGCTCGCCTGCGAACATCCCGGCGCGACGCTCGCGTGCGTCATGACCTGCTCGCACGACACCGATCTCGAATTGCTGCGCAAGCTCCTGGCGAAGCCGCCCGCGTTCGTCGGATTGATCGGCAGCCGCAGCAAGCGATCGTGCCTGTTCGGGCGACTCGTCGCCTCGGGCGTGTCGGACGAACTCGTGCGCACGGTGCATTGCCCGATCGGCGTGGGCGACGCAGGCAAGGAGCCGGCGCTCGTCGCGATCTCGATCGCGGCGCAACTCCTCGTGGAGTCGAAGAAGCTTGCCCGCATCGAGCGCTGAATTCGCGTGCGTCGTGGTCCTCGCGGCCGGGCGCGGCACGCGCATGGGCGGGCCGAAGGCGTTGATGGAGGTCGGCGGTCGGCCGTGGTGGCACGTGCAGTTCGAGCGGATCGCCGCGGTGGGCCGCGATCAGTTGTGGATCGTCGGGCCGCTCGTGCGCGAGGCGATGGGACGCGATGCATCCCGATCACCGCGACTCGTGGACGGCGACCCTGGAGCGCCGATGTTCGCCAGCGTGCTGCGCGGCATCGACGCGCTGCGTGCGGACCGCGTCCCGCGCTTCGTTCACGTCCTGCCGGTCGACGTGCCCGCGCCGAGCGAGTCGACCTTCGCCGCGCTCGAACGCGCGGCGACCGCGAGCGGCGTCGCGGTGCCGACCCATCGCGGCGCGTCGGGTCATCCGATCTGTCTCGCGCGCGACTGGATCGAGCGGGTGATCGTGCCCGCCGTCGCGACCGCGGCGATCGGGGAACTGCGCCTCGACGCGCTGACCGCTCGCGACCGCGCGCTCGTCGAGGTGCTCGACGCGGACGTGTGCGTGAATCTGAACGAGCCGGAGGCGGTGGCGCGATGGATGGCGAACCCGGCCCGAACGGCGCCGTGACCTACGGGCCGTTCGCATAGCACCCGCGATCCGGCGTGCAGTCGCTCGGATGCACCGGCTGGCCGTCCGGTCCGAGCGATTCTTGGCTCTTGATGCAGAAATAGACCCGCGTGTCGCTCGAGTCGTCGACCATGCCGCGGACCGATTGGCGATGGTCGACGTACATCATCTTGTGACGCAAGTGATGGCAGCAGACTTTGAGTTTGAGGGGTTTTTCGTCGTCGCTCATCGCTGTGCGTCCCTTCAGGCTTCGACGTCGCGGCCAGCCGCGCCCAGCACCGCGCGATGGACGGCCACGGGAAGCAGCTTCACCTTGTAGGCGTTCTGCGACATCGGTTGCGCGCCGTCGACCGACTTCATGCACGCCTGCCGAACCGAAGCGGCGTCGTCGATCTTCGCGCCGACGAGCGCCTTCTCGACCGCGGGGAGCGGACGCGGCACCGGCGCGACCGCGCCCGCGCAGACCCGCGCCGCCTTGATCGTCGAGCCGTCGAGTTCAAGCGCCACCGCCGCGAAGACGAGCGGCCAATCGAACGACTGCTTCTCCTTCACCGCGTAGAAGCCGCTCTTCGGCGCCGGCTTCAGCGTGATGTGCGTGATGACCTCGCCCGGCTTCAGGTTGTGCTCGGTACGCACGCCGGCGTCGGGCGTGTGATAGAGGTCGGCGATCGGGAGCGACGCGCGATCGCCGCCGACGAGATGTACGACGCCGTCGCACACGAAGAGCGCCGGCGCGAGATTCGACGGATGCACGATGTAGCACGGGCCCTCGCCGAAGATCGCGTGGTACTGGTTCTCGCCGTCGAGCGCGAAGCAGGTCGCGCCGCCCTTCTTGAGGCAATGGAACTGCTCGTTGCGGTAGTACCAACAGCGGGGGCGCTGCAGCAGGTTGCCCGCCGCCGACGCGACGTTGCGCACCTGCGGCGTCGCCGCGAGTTCGACCGCCATCGGCAGGACCGGCGCTCGCGAGCGGAGCTCCGCCGAGTTCGCGATGTCGTCGAGGGTGGCGCCGGCCTCGATGCGAATGCGGTCGCCGTCCGCGCCGATCGGCGCGGTCGCGCCGGCGGCGCGCAGGCGGCGCACGTCGATGACCAGATCGGGACTCGTCAGTCCTTCCTTCCAGTGGTCGACGAGATCCATGCCTCCGGCCTTCAGCACCGGCAACTTGAATCGACTGTCCTGGAGGAGCGAGGACGCTTCGGCGAAGTCGCGCGGTTTGGCGATGGCGAACGGGTTCACGCGTGGCCTCCTTCCATCGCCGCGAGCACCTTCGCGGGCGTGATCGGCAGCGATCGCACCGGCTTGCCGATCGCGTTGAAGACGGCGCACGCAATGGCGCCGGACGTCGGGATCGTCGGCGGCTCGCCCAACGACTTGTATCCGGTCTGTCCCTTGCGCCACAGGATCGGTTCGATCAGCGGCATGTCCATCGGCCCGGCGACCTTGTACATCTCGAGGTTCGCGTTCACCATCGAACCGACGTTGCGGTCGAGGATGCGGTTCTCGAAGAGCGCGTAGCTGATGCCCTGGATGACCGCGCCGATGATCTGGCTCTCGGCCAGCTTGCGGGCGATCGGCTTGCCGCACGCCTGATACGCGACGATTCGATTCACTCGCACGACGCCGGTCTCGGTGTCGACCGAGAGGTCGACGAACTGCACGCCTTGGCTGTGGCCTTCGCCGCGCTTCGCCTGATCGGTCTTGCCGCGGCCGACGATCTGCTCGCCGCCGATCTTCGCGCACGCTTCCTTCCAACTCATCACCGGCTTGCCGCCGCGGAGGATCTGGGCATCCTTGATGTCGTACTCGCTGGCGTCGCCGCTCTGGAGGTTCGCGACGGCGGCTAACAACTGCTTCTTCGCGTCCTCGGCCGCGACCTGCATGACCGGCGCGGTGCTGGGAGTCGTCACGGAGCCGCCCGAGCCGGGTCCGACGGGCAGCGTCGAGTGGCCGATGCGGACGTTGACCATCTTCAGCGGAATTCCCAGCACGCTCGAAGGGACGATGCCCATCGTCGATCGCTGGCCGGTGCCGATGTCCTGCGTGCCGGTGCGAGCCTCGACCGAGCCGTCGCGGTTGATCACCACTTCACATTCGGTCTGGGCCGCGCCGCTGCCCCACGCGGTGGTGCCCATGCCGAAGCCGCGCCGCACGACCGACGTCTGCGAACCGGTTTTCGCGCGCTTGTCCCAGCCGATGAGTTTGGCGCCGAGTCGCATCATCTCTCGGCGATCGTCGCTGCCGTCGAGCTTGAGCCGAAGCTCAAGCGGATCGATGCCCGCGAGCGTCGCGAGTTCGTCGAGCATGAGCTCCTCGACGAACGCGCCTTGCGGATGGCCCGGCGCCCGGAACGGCCGCGGCGCGCCGGCGTTGAAGCGCACGTCGGCGTGGTCGCGCTGGATCGTGCCGAACGCGTAGCGGCCGCTCGGCAGCGAGACGCCGCCGCCGCCGCGGCCGACGCCGACGCCGCCCCACGACTGGATCTGCCCGCCGAGGATCGTCCCGTCCTTCTTCATCGCGAGCTTCGCCCGCACCAGCGCCGAGGGACGGTTGCCGGTGTCGAGGTGGTCTTCCTCGCGGTTGACGAAACAATACGTGGGACGCTTGTACTTCGCCGCGACCTTCGCGGCGGTGACGCCTTCCTTGCCGGCGCCGTTCAGCTTGCTGCCGAATCCGCCGCCCACGTACTCGCAGACGACCTCGTATTGCGCGCGGGGCAGTCCGATCGCGTCGCCCAATCCGTCGGTCGCGGCGAAGGTGCCCTGCGTCGACATGTAGCAGACGGCGCGATCGCCCTTGTGATCGACGACGCCGCCGTGCGTTTCGAGCGAGCAGTGCGTCTGGACCTCGGTCGAGTACTCGGCGTCGAGCACGTGGTCGGCGCCGGCGAGGAGCTCCTTCGTCTTGTCGTTGGGTTCGATCGCCTCGAGCTTCTCGTCGGCGATCCGCGTCTTCACGGCGCCGCGCTTCCATTTCGCCGCGAGCGCCCGCAGTCCGCGACGCATCGCCTCGGGTGACTCCGCCACCACGTAGCCCACCGAGTGGCCGTGGTACTGCGCCTCCTTGCCGCTGATGACGACCTCGACCACGCCGGGCGTCGCCTTCGCCGCGGCCTCGTCGGAGGAGTCGAGTTCGGCGGCGCCGTACGGGCAGCGCACGAAACCGACGAACAGGCCGTTCGGCAGGAACTGGTCGCGCCCGTACTTCGCCTGTCCGGTGACCTTCACCACGGCGTCGAGGCGCGACGCGTCGTCGTTCACCGACGCGCCGCGGTTCTGCGGCCGGTTGTCGGTGGGCATCGAAGTCGGGATCTCGTCGAATCGAAGGCTCATGCCCGTGCCTCCTCGGCCGCGTCAGCGGAGACGATCTGCTCGGGCATCGCGTCGACGATCGGCTGCTGACCGGACGCGACGAGCACGGCGTTGAAGACGTTGGTGTAGGTGCCGCAGCGGCAGATGTTCCCGGCGATGCCGCGCTTGATCTCGTCGAGCGTCGGCTTCGGGTTCTTGTTCAACAGTGCCCGACACGCGACGACGAGCCCCGGCGTGCAGTAGCCGCATTGCAACGCGTCATGACGAACGAACGCTTCCTGCACCGGGTCGAGCCTTCCGTCCTTCGCGAGTCCCTCGATCGTCGTGACCGAGGCTCCTTCGGCGTCGACCGCGAGCATCATGCACGAGGCGACCAGCTTGCCGTCGACGAGCACCGAGCAGCCGCCGCACGAGCCGCGGTCGCAGATCTCCTTCGACCCGGTCATGGTGAGCTTGAAGCGAAGCGCCTCAAGGAGCGTCGTCGCCGGTTCGATCGCGAGCTTCGTCGCCGCGCCGTTGATCGTGAGCGACACCTCGATGGGGCCTGGGCCGCGAACGGCAGCGCCGCGCTGCGCCTCGTTCTGGGCAATGATCCCCGCCGCCGCCTCGCCGGCCGCAGTCAAACCCGTCACCGCAGCGGTGGTGCCGACGGTCTTGAAGAACGCGCGTCGCGAAACGTCGCCGCGGATCGGAACATCGTCGAATGGCGCCATCGAGGTACTCCTGCGGTTGGTGGGCAGGATACCGACGGGGTGGACGGGCACGCGCGGGGTCGGCGCGACGCACTTGGCGTACGCTGCCCGCCGCCATGAGTTCCGCGGTCACCGGTGCGGTCATCTTCGCCTGCCTCAGCGCATCAGTTCTGATCGGCATGTCGATCCGGCGGCGCCTCCCGTCGACGCACTTGGACTCGGAGACCCGAGACGCGGTGAAACTCGCGATGGGTCTCATCGCGACGATGTCGGCGCTCCTCCTCGGCCTCCTGGTGTCCTCGGCGAAGAGCGCCTACGACACGGAGCGCGCCGAGGTCACGGAGATGGCGTCCAAAATCATGTTCGTCGATCGGCTGCTCGCGGCGTGGGGACCGGAGGCTGCCCCCGTGCGCGCCGAGTTCCGTTCCGTCGTCGAGGACGCGGTGGCCCGCATGTGGCCCGACGAGCACGGCACGACGCAGCTCGCGCCGAACGCGAAAGCCGGCGACGCCGTCTACGCCGCGATCCAACGGCTCGCGCCTCGCGACGAGATGCAGCGCAACATCCAAGGCGATGCTGCGAAGCTGGCGATGGAGCTCGCGCGAACCCGAACGCTGCTGTTTGCCCAAGCGGGTTCGTCGGTGTCCAAGCCGCTGCTCGCCGTCGTGGTCTTCTGGCTCGTGGTGATCTTCATGAGCTTCAGCCTGATCGCGCCGCGCAATCCGACCGCGATCATCGCGCTCCTGGTGTCGGCCTTTTCGGTGGCGGTCGCGCTCTTCCTGATTCTCGAACTCGATCGACCGTTCGGCGGGCTCATCCAGCTCTCGAGCGAGCCCATGCGACGCGCCATCGAGCAGATGGGCAAGTAGGGCCGACAACGCGGGAGGCGTCGCTCACACGGATCGTGTTTGCACCACGCGCTCCACGATCTCACAAGACGGCGACATGGCCAGAGCGAGTGTGCGCCCGGAGGGCGCTACCGAGCGCTCAAATTGGTATCAGTTTGTCCACGCGCCGAGCAGGAGCGCCAGGTCGGCCGCATCGACGACGCCGTCGCCGTTGAGGTCGGACGCTCCACCGTTCGCGCCCCACGCGCCGAGCAGGATCGCGAGGTCGGCCGCGTTGACGAGCCCGTCGCCGTTGAGGTCGCCGAGGATCGCGGGCGGCGTCCCAAGGAAGAGGAACGCGCTGCCGGCGTCGGGAGCGCCACCGTCGAAGTACGGAGCTCCGACGATGACGTCGCTCGCGCCGTCGCCGTTGACGTCGCCCGCGCCGGCGACCGACGTGCCGAAGAACGCGCCGGCCTGATTGCCTCGCGCGGTCCATGCGGGCTCGGTGCCGAGACCCGTCGCCGAACCTTCGAACACGTAGGCGCGGCCTTCGTTGGGAAGGCTCACGTCGTAGCCGAACGCGCCGGCGACGATGTCGCCGAAGCCGTCGCCGTTCACGTCGCCGGCCGACGCGACCGAGACGCCGATGTTGGCGCCCGCCTGGTCGGTCTCCGCCATCCAACTCGGCGCATGGCTTGGTCCGGTGGCGCTGCCGTAGTACACGACGATGCGGCCCTCGTCGGTTTGACCGCCGTCGAAGAGGTACGCGCCGACGATGATGTCGTCGAAACCGTCGCCGTTCACGTCACCGGCGCTCGAGACCGACGTGCCGAACCGCGCTCCGACCTGATTGCTCTCCGCAGTCCAGTTCGCCGTGGGGCTCAAGCCGCTCGCCGAGCCCAGATACACCAGCGCGCGACCTTCGTCGCTCTGCGTCGCCGCGAGTTCCGGGGCGCCGATGATCACGTCGTCGAAGCCGTCGCCGTTCACGTCGCCGGCGCTCGCCACGGCGGCGCCGAAGTGCGCGCCGAGGATGTTCGGCTCGGCCGTCCAGGCGGGGCTCGCGCTCAGGCCGACGCTCGTGCCGAGGAAGACGTACGCGCGTCCCTCGTCGGCGCTGCCGTTGTCGTAGCGAGGAGCGCCGACGACGACGTCGGCGAAGCCGTCGCCGTTCACGTCACCGGCGCTCGCCACCGCGGCGCCGAAGTACGCGGCGTCCTGATTGCTTTCCGCACTCCAGTTCGGAGCGGCGCTCGGCCCGCTCGGCGACCCGTAGTAGACCAAGGCGCGGCCTTCGTTCACTTGCCCCGCGTCGAAGTACGGCGCGCCGATGATGAGGTCGTCGAATCCATCCCCGTTCACGTCGCCCGCCGACGCAACGGCCAACCCGAGATTTCCGAACGCCTGTCCTCCGTCGGCGGTCCAGTCCGGCGCGGCGGCGAGTCCCGCCGGCGAGCCGTAGTACACGAAGGCGCGCCCTTCGTCGGCCAGTCCGCCGTCGAAGTAGGGGGCGCCGATGATCACGTCGTCGAAGCCATCGCCATTGACGTCACCCGCGCCGGCCACCGAGTAGCCGAAGTTCGCTTGGAGCTGGTTTCCCTGAGCGCTCCACGACGGGTTCTTCACGATGGGGTCGATCTCGATCGGATAGAGGGCGCCGCGGTCGTCGACCTCGATCGCCAGTCGCGTGCCCGACGCGTCGAAGCGGCACGGGAGCGAGCGTCCCTGCGCGTCGAACGCATGGAGCTCGTCGACGTGGAGCGCGACTGCACCGCGCGCGGTGACGAGGTCGACGGCGTCACGCGCTTCCGAGACGCGCGGGCTGACGTTGCCGTTCACCCGCATCTCGATCCGCAGCGGCGCATTCGACGAATGTCCCTGCGCGATGGAGAATCCCTGTTCGAGCCCGTTCGCGTCGTTGGCGTACCACTCCGTCAGTCCGCCGCGGTCGTACTCGACGCGCTCGCCGTTGACCTGCGGCACCGTGGGCGACGCGGCATGCCAGTCGTTCGCGCGTCCCCACCGGGCAAGCGTGAGACCGAAGGTCCAGCCGCCGGCGGGGCCGTTCGCCTCGACGCGCGGCAGCGAACGGATGCCGTCGGCCGTGAAGTAGGTTCGGAGATTCTGGGCTCGGTTCGCCGCGTGCAGCGCGGCCCGGCCGTCGTCGAGCAGGCTCCGTGCCTGCCAAATCACCCGGTACTCGGACGCCGCGATCGTCTGGAATGCGCGAGCTCCCCAACCCGGATTCGCCCCCAGGGCCTCGGAGGCCCCCGACGCGTCGGTCGCAAGGGCCGTCGCCGAAGCGGAACCGACGCAGGCGGCGAGCGACAAGGCGACGATGGCGGGGCTATGGAAGCCCGATGGACGTGAGCGCACGGGAACAAAACTCCTTCGCGGGGTGAACGAGACGAGGCCGCTCGTCGGCGGCGCATCGGATCCCAACACTACAAGGCGGTTTGTCGTCGTGACGGCGAATCCTCAAATCCGCGCCCGATTGTCCGAAACGGCGGACCGTCGCGCGGCGTTGGGTGAAACTCGCGAAGCTGCGACGGAGCGCCGACGGCGGCTCCGTTGAAGATCGGGAGGCTCATGGTGAGCCGTTCCGATTCTTGGAGGCACCGATGTCGATGATGTCACTTCTGCTCGTCTCGTCCCTCGTGCTCGGCTCCGCCGAGCGGTCCGTCAATCCTCCGAGTCCCGCGCCGACCGCTCCGCCGGCGACCGCCGCCGCGCCCGCGATCGCGTTCTCGCCCGCGGCGCTCGACCTTGGCGAGATGATCGCCGGCAAGCCGAAATCCGGCACGGTCACGGTCAAGAACATCACCGGGGCGCCGCTGCACATCGAGAAGGTCGTCGCTTCGTGTGGCTGCACGACAGTGACTGGCGCGCCGACGGAAGCGGTTCCGGCGGGTGGGTCGTTCACGCTGGAGATCACCGTCGACCCGGGCATGAAGACCGGCGTGGACTTGGCGAAGTCCGTGAACTTCGCGATCGAGGGCGCGGCAGCGCAGAGCCTGTCCGTCCGAGGTCACGTGAAGACCGTCGTGCGCGTGCTGCCCGACACCCTCGACGCTTCGGCGGCGCCCGAGGGCGCGGCCACCGTCGTGACGCTCGAGAGCGTGGACGGCAAGCCGTTCAAGATCGCGAGCATCGAGCCGGACATCGCCGCGAACGTCCCGGAGGGATCGGAGGCGAAGCACTCGCTGACGATCGACTGGAAGCGATGGAAGAACGCGGGCTCGCCCGCCAAGTTCACCGTGTCGACCGACAAGGACGACGCGCACACGCTGCTGATCCCGATCAAGGCGGCGCCGGCGGTCGTGATGTTCCGAGTGCCTGCGGCCCCGCCCGAAAGCGCCGACCGCGCGGCGCTGGAGACGGCGCAGGACGACGTGATCCACGCGATCGACGCGAGCCTCGCGACCAATCGTTCGCCCGGATTCACCGTGAAGCTGCATCGCGAGGCCGGCATGTTGTTCGTGCACGGAACCGACGCCGACGTCGCCCGCGTGCGAGCGGCGATCGCCGCGCTCCCGCCGAGCGCTCTGGTCCACGAGGGCGGACAGTGACGATGCGAGGCGACTTGCTCGCAGCCGATCGATCCGGCGCATGAAGCGAGATGCGGCGACATGCAGCGCGACGACGACCACGAGATTCCTGACCACGGCGACGCGCCGACCGCAAGCGATCTCATCGCGGGCGAGTCGGCGCTCGCGTTGACCGACGCGATTGTCGGCGGCGATCGCGACGCCTACGCGCGGCTCTTCCTCGCGCGGTGCGACTTCGTCGAGCGCGAGGCGGCGCGCCGGCTCGCGCGACGCCGCGACCTCGCGGCGGACGTGGCCCAGGACGCTTGGATCCGAGTGGCCCGCGGGCCGCGTCGCTGCGAGTCGATCGCGAAGCTCGACGCGTGGCTGCAGCGGGTCGTCTTTAGCGCAGCCATCGACACGCTCCGCGGCGAATTGTCGCGGCGCGCCCGCGAGGAGCGGATCGCGAGCATGCGCCGCGAAGCGCAGGAGTTCGTGTCGGACGTCGAGCTGCTCGAGTCGATGCGCCGCGAGCTGCGCGGGCTCGGCGCGCTCTCGAGCGACGAGCGATCGATGCTCGAGCTGCGGGCGCGGACCTCCGCGACGATCGGACAGCTCGCCGCGATGCTCGGCGTCGGCCGCGCCGCGATCGACAGCCGGCTTCGTCGCGCGTCGGCGCTGGCGCGACGTCACATCGAGCAAGACGCGGTGGAAGGAGTCTCGCCATGAAGGACCATCAGCGAGTCGCGCTGGAACGAGGCTTGGCCGCATTCGACCGGGCTGTCGCGAGGCGCACGCGGCGGCGAAGGATCGCCGGCGCCGTCGGTGCGGCGTTCGCGCTCGTGGCGGTGGGAGTCGCGGCGCAGCTTCTCGCGCTGCGGTGGCACGATCGCGGCGCGGGGCAGTCGCCGCTGATCGCCGCGCGGAAGCCGTTGCCGACGTACGTCGAGATCATCCACGACGACGGCCAACTCGTCGCGGAGCTCGAACTCGCGAGCGCCTGCGAGCGGATCGGCCGCACCGGCGGGCGCATGTACGTCGTCGAGTGCGCCCGAGGCGACGTCGCGCGGCCGCGGCGCTGAGTCATACGGATCGTCTTCGTTCCACGCGCTCCGCGATCTCACACGACGGCGAAATGGCCAGAGCGAGTGTGCGCCGGGAGGGCGCTATGGAGCGCTCGCGTTGGTATCAGAAGCCGCTCATCTCGCGGGTCGACATCGGCGTCGCCCGCATGAGCTTCCGGATCGGCGCGGCCTTGCCAGATTCGAGCGCCGCGTCGAGGAAGTTCCAGTCGACGAACCCGTCGTCGCTCTCGGGCTCGAGGAGGTACGCGGCGAGGCGGCCGAGCGGCTGCGCGAGCCGCACGACGATCGTGCCGGCGGGAAGCGTCGCGGGTGCGCTCGACCACGATCCGCTGAGATGCGACTCGCGATGTCCCTGGAACGGCTTCGCCTCGCTGGTCATGCGCTCGACGGTGAAGGTCGCGACGTCGGTCTCGAGCGGCGCGGTCAGTTCCTCGACGACGACGCCATGTTGGCGCAGCTTCTCGACGATCGGACGCATCGCCTCGACGCGCGGCAGGACGTACGCCCGCGCCATCGGCACGCTGCGCTTCGGCGTGAAGTAGCCGAAGTCGAGCATCTCGACGGGCGTGAACCGGTCGGTGACTGCGACGGTCATCTCCTTCCCGTTGCGCGGATTCGTCTCGTGCGTCACCTCGCCGACGAGGATCGGCACCTTCGCCGGAAGCGCGGTGGCCTCGTATTCCACGCCGAGCGCCATGGTCTCGTCGCCCATGGCGCGGCGCACGAACTCGGCGTCGAGCGAGCGCGTCAGCGCGCGGATCGCGTCGCCGTGCTCCGCGGCGTAGCGGAGGATCTCGCCGACGAACGCCTCGGTGACCGCGACGCGCGTCTTGAAGTCAAGGTAGCTGTAGGCCTCGGAGAGGATCGCGATTCGGTTGCGCAGGCCCACGTAGTTCTGCCCGATGCGCGGGCGATGGTCGAACGCGACCCAACTCCGCTGGTTGGTCGCACCGGGTCGCGGCGTCGGCGCGTCGAAGTTCCCGTAGTAGTAGGTGCGGAACGCGTGACCATCGAGCATCGCCTTCGCGAGCGCCGGCATCAGCGTATCGCGCTCGTAGCTCAGGAGCGTCGCGTCGAGCGAGCGGTTCACGGGGATCGAGTACGTGAGGTGGTAGCCGTGATACGAGCCGTTTGTCGTGTGCAGGTCGACGACGACGTGCGGATCCCATGCGTCGAGCAGGCGCACGAACGACCGCGCTTCGGCCGACTCGAGCTTCATGTAGTCGCGATTCAGGTCGAGACCCTTTGCGTTCTCGCGACGACCGACGCCGGCGATGGGGCCGTATTGCGCGGTGCGGTTCATCACGTCGATCGCCTCGTTGCCGTCGACGTTGTAGATCGGCGCGACGAGCACCACGACACGGTCGAGGATCGGGCGCAGGTCACCGAGCGCGAGACGCGCCATCAGGTTCTGCGCCGCTTCCTTGCCTTCGACCTCGCCGCCGTGGATGTTCGCCTGGATCAGCACGATCGGACGCTCGAGCGCCGCCGCCTCGCGCGGCGCTGCGACCGGCGGATCGGAGAGCGTGACGAGGAGGAGCGGCCGGCCTTCCTCCGACTCGCCGAAGCGCCGCACGCGCACGAGATCGGATCGCGCGGTGAGCGCGTCGAGGAACGACTCGACGTCGGCGAGGCGACTGGTCTCGACGTACGCGCTGCGCTCGGCGCGAGTGACAAGGGCGTCGTTGGCGCTGACGGTGCCGAAGAGGAACGGAATCGCGGCGATCGCGGCGCGCAGGAGCATGGTTGGCATTAGACACGACCGCGAACTCGCGCCGCGGCGTCGTCCTAGGAGGCGATCGCGACGCGTTCGATCGCGCCGTCGATGACGTCGCTTCCCACGGTCACGAACAGGCGGCTCTCGGTCACCGAGACCCCGAGCGACATGCGCCGTTCGAGCCGCGCGGCGAGCGAGTCGATCACCGGCCGCTCGATCACGTACAGCTCGATCTCCGACGCCCGATGGATCCGCTCGCGCGCGAGCTGCTTCACGTAGGGCGCGGGATCGCGGTGAAGGTAGGCCGCGACGCGCGGCGCGGACTTGCTCGCCTTGTGCAGCCGTTCGGCGCTCGGCGTGCCGACCTCGATCCACGAACGGATCGCTCCGGTCAGGTCGCGGATCACGATCGCCGGCTCGTCGGGGTCGGAGATGCCGCCCTTCGAGAACGCGATGCCCTCCGCATGTTCGAGCGCGTACGCGAGCACGCGCACCGCGAAGTACTCGCCCGACTCGGACGGGTGCCGCGCGGCCTTGAACTCGAACGCGCGGTAGACGTCGCGATCGACGTTCGCGAGGTCGATCGCGAAGTGGTGAAGCGTGGTGGCCTGCGCCATGAGCGGCACCTTAGCCGCTGCACGCGTCGGTCCGGAGACGGGTCGCTACGCGCAGTTGCCCCAGGCGCCCAAGAGGACCGAGAGATCCGCCGCGTTCACCACGCCGTCGCCGTTGAGGTCCGAAGCGCCGCTGCCGCCCCACGCGCCGAGCAGGATCGAGAGATCCGCGGCGTCGACGTGGCCGTTGTGATCGAGGTCGGCGGGGCAGGGCAGCGGCGCGGCGACGAGGGAGAAGGACGTATCGCCGGAGATGCTGAAGTACATCGCCGCGCCTTCCCAGAACTCGAAGTGCGAGCCGTTCCCGCCGTCACCAGCTTGCAGCGACCAGAACGGAAAGCCATTCTGCCACGCCAAGATCTCGACCCAGTACTTGGTTCCGCCGGTCGCTTGGAACGCCGTTGGCAGGGTCACGTGATAGTCGTAGACCGCGATGCCACCAGCGCTGCCCGCGGGAGTCTCCCCCGCGTTGCCGTTGAAAAAATAGTGAACGAGCGGCGGGCCGCCCAAGTCGGGTTGCGAACCCGCGGGGATTGACTTGTAGATGTTGACTTCGAATCCGTCGATCGGCGCGACCGCGCCGTTGTATCCGCCGCGCCAGTGCACTTCGGTGATCGACCGCGTCGTGGCGAGCTGGAAGCTGTCCCACACGTACTTGTCGTAGTCGCTGCCATTCTCGCCCCAACGGGCAGATTGGTAGAACGGACCGTTTGGCTTGGGCGGCTGCTGGTAGACGGTTTCAGCCGCCGCGGAAGCGGCGATCGTGACGATCAGTGCAACGCAGATGGTGTGACGCATGCGAGTCCTTCGGGCGCGGCGTGAGGGCGAGTCGTCCGTCGGCACGCGCGGCCGCGCTCCGTACGATCGAAGCGGCCGGGCGGTCGAGGCGTCATCGCGTTGGCGGCGAAAGCGCCGCGCCGGTCCCACGTCGTAGGTGCGCGCAGCGCTTCGCGGGATTCGCGAATCGCGCGATTCCGAACTCGGCGCCGACGGGCATTCCGATCAGCGATCGCCGATCCGCAATCAGCGATCCGCCGCTACTGCTGCGGACACGGTCCCCACGACGCCAGGACGACCGCGAGGTCTGCCGCGTTGACGACGCCGTCCTGATCAAGATCCGCGATGTTCCCCTGAGCCGGGCCCCACGCCGACAGCAGGACAGAGAGATCCGCCGCGTTGACTTCGCCGTCCGCGTAGAGGTCACCGGGGCAGTCCATGGACGAAGGCGCAGCGAGCATTTCGTCCCCGCCCAGCGTGCGCCACTCGGGGCCGCTCATCGACGCGTCGAAGCCGTTGCGGGTCTTCGCCAACGCCATGCGACCGAGGCACGTCGAGCCGTTGAGCCCCGACGGCGAGTCGATCGCCGCTTCCCAGCGAAGGTCGACGGGATCGAACCAGAACTCCTTCAACGTTCCGCCGACGGTGACGAACGCGCGATTGTTGTCGTCGACGTCGAAGTCGGTGAAGCCGAGCATCGACGGGAACGAGAGCGGTTCGATCGCCGGCGTCGTTGATCCTTCGACCGGCTTCGCCTCGTAGAGCGCGTTGATCGTTCCGGGGTGCACCCACATCGAGCCGGTCGGACCGGTCGCGACCTCGCCGGTGGACGCAGTCGGAACCGACGTCGGCATGATGAAGAACACGTCGTCGCTGAGATCGGGCTTCACGCGGCTCAGGAGCCGCAAGGCCGGCGCGTAGAGAACGACGCGATCAAGGTTGTCGTCGTACGCGAGGTCGTAATAGGTCGACATCACGCGCTCGTCGACGAGGGGCGGCACGGCGTCGAAGTCGTACTTGCGCAGTACGCCGCCGCCGAGCACGTACACGTGGCCGTCCGGCGCCGTCGTGAGCCGACTGTTGGCCGCGACGTTGTCGATGAACTTGACCGAGTTGTCGTTCAGATCGAGGCACTGAAGTTTGAAGCCGCCGGCCGCCGACGAGGTCACCGCGGCGAGTACGTTGCCGAAGAGAAGCGCCGCGTGGCGCAGCGTCGTTCCGGGGCCGAGCGGAGGCTGATACTGCACGTTGTTGCGATAGAGCTCGTCCAGCGTGGCCGATGAGTGCCAGTTGACCGTCGGCGCCGGCAGGGCCTCCTGCCACGAGTAGGTCGCGCGGGGCCGGATGGCGACGATCGCGTCGATCAGATCCTTGTAGTGGTTGACGCCGTCGAACGAGTCGCCGAGCACCGTCATCGGGATCGGCTGAAAGTAGCCAAGGCGAAGGACGGGTTTCTCGACCGGTGACAGGACCATGGTGCTGGAAAACGGCGACTGCGCAAGCGGACTCTCGCCGTATTCGCTCGTCGAAGTGAAGGGCGTGCGGTACTTGATGAGCGGAACCGGACCGGGCCCGCGATCGAGTCGAGTCGGCACGATCCACAATCCGCCGGCGCGCGGACCGACGACGATCGGCTCGACGCCTGGCGCGCTGACCAACGGGTACTTCCCATACGAGATCGCGACGATTGCGCCGCTCGCCGCCTTCAGCGCCGCGGTGGCGAGTGTCGGTGCCTGATACGCGGCGATCTTCTTCGACTCGACAATCAACTTGCCGCCGTAGACATTGAGCCACGCCTGCGCGGCGGCGACGCCCCACTGATATGGCGTGCCGTTCTCGTTGGTCTGCGCTGCGTTGCCGAACGCCTCGATCGCGCTGGTGGCGGCGGCATACTTCGACGCCAGCTCCCAGTTGCCCGGGCCTGGCTGCAACTCGCGGAACCCGTGGTTCGCGGCGTAGGCACAGAGGTTCATCATGCATGCGGGGAAGTCGTGCCCGGTGCCTCCGAAGGGAACTCCCTCGACGAAGTTCGGCCCGAGGAAGCCGTTCTCGCGGATCATGTCAAAGTCCGGCATCTGCGAGATGCCGTAGTGAAACTCGTCCTTGCTGACGTAGACCGCATCGACCACGTCGCCGTGAACGGACGACGACAACGTTGTGAGTACGAGTGCGATGATCGAACCGGGGCGTGCGGGCACGGACATGTCGCGAGACCTCCTCGATGTGGTCAGCGCATTTGAACAACCGCGCGACCGACGCGGCGGGCGAGTTTCGCCAGTCTGCTCCAGAAAGTCGCGGCATGTACCGGTAAGCGAGTCTCCGCTTCCTGCCGGCGCGAGCGAGGCGATCGGACGTGGCCGCGTTGCAGTCGTCGTTCCATCCATCGAACGGGTCCGCTCGGCGGCGCTCGCGATGGACTCGGCCGGCCGGCCGCGCCACGCGTCGGCGGAGGATTCGAACGCGACGTGGCCGTCGAGATGCGCGCGATCGACCTGCGCTGCGACGGCGCGAAGGACATCGGTTCCGCTTCGCGATGCGACCGCGTCGCCCGCACGCTCCGCCGAGCTGGCGCAGTCGCCCAGGGCGCCTCGGATGCGTCGGTTACCATGGCGGTTGAACTCGTTCATCCGACGTGTCGCGAGTTGCAAGGAGACGATGGAACCACTCACATCAATTCAATGCCGGGACTGGGACTCCCCGGTCGCCGTGGATGTCCAGGATCGCGCGATCGACGCGATCGAGTCCGGGCGGGTCTTGGTCTTCAACGACCTGCCGTTCGCCATCTCGGAATCCGAGACCCCGCTCATCTCGCCGGCCACCGCGGGCCAAGCGAAAAACGTGAGTTGGGACGGCGCGCGACGGACGCTAAAGGGCACCAGCGCAGACGCCGCCGACGCGGACCGCCTCCGCGGGATGCTGCAGCGATTCGCGAGTTCAACGCAGACCCTGCTGCGGCATGTGTTGTCGCCGTACGCCGACCGGATCATTCCGGGCCGCACGAGCTTCCGGCCCGTCGAAGCGGCCGGACGGACGACGTCGTGGCGCAAGGACGACACGCGATTACATGTCGACAGCTTCCCGTCGAATCCGGTTCGTGGCCGCCGCATCCTGCGGGTGTTCAGCAATGTGAATCCGCTCGGTCGACCGCGAACGTGGAAGCTCGGCGGAGACTTCGAGGAAACGGCGCGACGATTCTTGCCGAGCTTGACACCGCCGTGGCCGGGGTCGGCAGCGTTGTTGCGGCTGCTGTCGGTGACCAAGAGTCGCCGCACGGAGTATGACCACTACATGCTTCAGCTCCACGACCGCATGAAGTCGGACCCCGCGTATCAGGCCGGCCCGGGTCATGTGATGTGCGACTTCGCGGCTGGGAGTACGTGGGCAGTCTTTACCGATCAGGCGCCGCACGCCGCTTTGGGCGGGCAATTCCTGCTTGAGCAGACGTTCTACGTGCCGGTCGAGGTGATGCGCGAACCGGCGCGATCGCCGCTGCGAGTGCTCGAACGCCTCATGGGACGCAAGTTGGTGTAGCGCGAAGCCGGATCGCCGCCGCGGATGCGGATCCGCTGGTGCGGGTGCCTCGGACGTCGCGGCGCTGCGCGTGAAGGTGTTCCTTGTTCCGAGCGGCCACCACGCGGGTGTGGGCCAGTATTCTCGCTCACGACTGTTCTCGGCGAAGAGCGCCACTGGTACGATCCGAGCATGAACCAGAATCGTGCTCGAGGGAGAGTCGGCGCGTGCAGCGTTCTCGTTGCCGGCGCCAGCGTCGCCTTTGCGGTAGGCGCCTCCGCGAACGTCATACTTGTTCCGTCGCAGCAACCGACGCTGAAGGCCGCGATCACCGCGGCAAACAGCGGCGACGAGATCATCGTGGCCGACGGGACCTACACGGGGAGCGACAATCGCGGCCTTGACTTCCAAGGCAAGAATCTCTTCCTGCACTCGGCGAACGGCGCGTCCGCCTGCACGATCGATTGCCAGGGCGCCGAGCGCGCGTTCAACTTCCAGTCGGGCGAGACGGCTGCGTCGGTGATCGAGGGATTCACTATTCGAAATGGCAAGGGCGTCAGCGGCCAGGCCCGCGGCGGCGCCATCTCGATCCACGGCCAGACGTTGATGACGAGTCCGACGATCCGGCACTGCAACTTCGAGAGTAACACCGCCCCGATTGGCGGCGCGATTTCCGTATTCCTGACGTCCGGCGCAGTCATCACGGATTGCTCGTTCACGTCAAACTCGGCGACGAGCAACGGCGGCGGCGGCATTCAAATCGAGGGCGCGAACGTGAGCGTGCAAGTGTTGCAGAGCACGTTCCAGTCCAATGTCTCGACCGGCGCTGCAGGCGGCGCTATTCAGAGCACGTCGAACGCCGTGCTTGTCGTGAAGGACTGCACGTTCACGCAGAACACCACCACGTCGTCAGGCGGTGCGATCTCGCAAACGAGCACGACGGGCGTGGGCGCGACGATCTGGAACTGCCGCTTCTACTCGAACGTCGCGACGTCCGGCAGCGCGATCCTGCTCTTCTTCGCGCAGAACGCGAGCATCGTGAATGGCGTCTTCTCGGGGAACAAGTCGTCCGCCGTGCCGGGCGCGGCCATTTCGTTGAGTGGGACAGCATCGGCGACGATCCTGAATTGCACGTTGACCTCGAACAGCAACACGAGCCCGAGCGGCGGGACCGCCATCTCGAAGCTCTCGTCAAACCCGTGCTCGGTGACGAACTGCATCATCTGGAACAACGGCAATCCAGCAATCCTTGACGCCTCGTCGAGCAATCCGATGGTCGTCACCAACTCGATCGTGCAGGGCGGATTTCCGGGATCGGGAAACCTCAACGCGGATCCCTTGTTCACCGATGCGAATGGCGCCGACAACGTCGTCGGCACTCCCGACGATGATCTCTCCCTGGCGGCCGGTTCACTGGCCATCGACTCGGGCAACGGCACCGCGTGGTCCGTGGCGCTGACGACGGATGTGCTGGGCAATCCTCGCTTCGTCGATGATCCGTCGATTCCCAATGGCGGCGTGGGAACGCCGCCATTCCTCGATCGCGGCGCATACGAGGTGCAGATAGCGCGCACGTGCAACGCCGCCGACATCGATTGCGACGGTGACGTCGATGCGTCGGACCTCGCGCTCTTGCTCGGCGCGTGGGGCTCGTCCAATCCGGACGCCGACCTTGATGGGAACGGCACCGTCGGCGCGTCGGACCTGGGAGTGCTTCTCGGCGCGTGGACGGGTTGACGCGTTGCCGGAACGTTGGCTGGGCCACGCCGGCACTGCGCCTGCCTCGCGCAGACATGCCTGAATCACGAATCGATCTGCGCACGGGTATGGCCACAACGCACTCCGAACAGTCCTTCGCTCATTCCCCGGCGAGTTCCGGGATGCCCGCTTCGAAGCTCTCCGCCGTCGCGACAACGGCTTCGCCCGCGTTTGGGTGTTCCCGCTGAAACTCCGCGGCCGCGTCGAGATGTTCGACATCTACCTTGGCAAGGTAGTGGTCGTCGGTCGCAAGGGTTTGGCGGGGCGCGGGTTGCGGGATCGGCGAGATCACTTTGCACTGGCGCTTGCACTGGTGGGTGGCCGCTCCTGACTCTTCCTGTCAGTCGTGTGCGCTCTGCCATTGGTCGTCGTCCGAACGGGTGCCGAACTTGGCCTGTCCTCGTGGCGCTCCGGGCTGCTCGCGTCCTATCGCCGCGCGGCGTGAAGCGGCGTCTGCGGAGGGCCCTCGCACGCGATGACATCATTTCTGGACAGCGCGCACCGGCGAGCGCTCTCTGCCGCATTCGGGGCATCTGCATTGGGCGATCCCGACCGAATGTCCACAATTGCAACACAAGCCCCTTCGTCGCCGCAGCGCGGCCCGCGCTCGAAGGTAGGCCGTGCGAGAAGCATAGGAGATAACGCTCCAAGCTATTATGTTTGCGAGAAGACCTGCAGCGGCGGGGCAATACGGTATCGCCATTCTGGTCGCGGGCGAGTACTTGACGAACCGACACATAGCAGCCCCATCATTGCTCGGCCTAAACCCAAGTCGGGTGGCGACCGGCCGGAGACTCTCGCGGGGGATCCAAATCCAACCATAGAAGCATGCAAACGGGAACCCTATCTGAATGCTCCTGAGCTGCGCTAGCGCATCTGGGCCGTAAGAAACCGTCATTCCTGGGCGAGAGGGCGGCAATTCTGTCTCATCCTTGACTCGGACCATCACTTCTGCGAACGCAAACCGCTCCCGTACTATTGGATCCAGTCCTCTGAGCGGCTCTTCGCCGATCTCTAATAGCTTTGCAACGGTAGCAGAATGGTCGTAGACGACGTATCCAGGAATATCGTACCAGCCCGCAAGGACCCCCGCGATCGACCAGGCAACGGTTAGCACCGTTCCTGCTGCCAATGCCCACCACACACGCGGATCTCGCCAGATCTGCATCTTACTTGCACCCCCAAAGTGTGTTCGGCGGGCCCGGCGTCGGAGTGTATGTCGGACCGTAGTTCTTGCAAGTCAACAGATTTACCTTGCACACCGCCATACATTCCTCTGCTCCCCCGGGGCAGGCCCCGCTGTAGGCACTGCAAACGCAGTTGCAAGCAGCGGTAACAGTGGATTCATCGTTAGCGTTGGCGGCCTTGACCTTCTGAGTGCAGAGGTTGCTATCGAGCAATTGATTTGCGAAGGCGCCGATCTCCTTGCAAAGCACATCGAAGCACCCCTGTCGTGGAGGTGGATAGATTGGAAAGACCCCTGGGGGGTTGCCGCTGCACGTCTGCCAGGCATGAATTAGCTCATGCGAAAGGACTGAGCACTTTTCGCCGCCGCATCCCACCTTGTACCACCCCTCGCAATTGGGAATATCGTTGCACATACAAAGCTTGTCCGAAACAGGGTCGTAGTAACCGCAGGTGCCGCCGGCGCAGCCTGGGTCGAGGTTTGAATCGCAGCATTGAGCGACGATGGGAGGCAAGCCCTTTGCTGCGCGGCAGGCATTGACGGCGATCTTGATACCATTGATTGTCGAATTGACTTCGCAATCAAGTATCATACAGCTGCAGCTCTTCAGGCCTGTAGGATCTACATCGCGGATCGGCTTGGCGTGGGCATAACAATAAAGGGCGTCAATAGCAGCGGGATCACGCGCGTTCCACGCGCCCAGAATTGCGAGTTCGGCGCGGATGCGCACATGCCAGTCAGATTGGACGGCCAAATCTCCTGCGTATCCCGCATAGCCCAGGCGGTTTCCCACAGAGGTTAGGATGGAAAAGCCCGCACTGCTTCCGCTTGTTCCGGATTGGATCGACTGGTCGCTCGCGTTCACCGTCCCGTCGAGGTTCAGGTCGCAGCGCACGGTCGACGTGCCCCACGCGCCTAGCAATATGGACTGGTCCGCGGCGTCCACGTCGCCGTCCCCGTCGCAGTCGCCGAGCGGGATGCCGAAGGGGATGCCGTACGCGAAATACTTGGCCCGCTCCTTGATCGCGCCGCCGCTGGTCACGAGCGCCACCACGTCGTGGCGCCAGTTCTGGCAGTAGTAGAGGCGCTCCTCGAGCGTGCCGTCGGCCGCGGTGCCGTTCCAGTCGGTGTTCGCGTCGCGCTCGCGCAGGACCACGTCGTCGATGTAGCTCGAGCCGCCGTAGCCGCCGAGTCCCGCGCTGTGGTGCAGGAAGCGCTCCTTCGGGCTCGAGTCCGCGTCGCGGTACGTGCCGAGGATCCGCCAGCGCTCGTCGTACGCGAACCAGAACCACTTGTCGCTCGAGTCGACGGTCCCGCTGGCGTCCGAGTCGTAGTGCTCGCCGGCCCTGAAGCCGTTTCCGTAATACTTGTGCTCGCTGACCACGTTCCCGCTCGTGCGGTTCTTGATCTGCCTGAGCCTGTACCACGCGTCGTACACGTAGGCGTAGTCCTTGCCGTCGTCGGTCAGGTTGCCCGCGGCGTCGTGGGTCAGCGTGTAGTCGGTCGTCGAGTCGCTGTTCACGTCGCGCGTGAGGATCTCGTTGGCGAGGTTGTGGGTCCGGGTGTCGTCGTGCTCGTTGGTCCCGGTGTACGAGCCGTTGCCGTCGAGATCAAGCTTCGAGCGGTCGAGACTCTCCCGGTCTGGCTGAGCGTCGTCCACTGCTGCCGCCGCGTGCGGGTGCCGGACTGGATCGACGTCCCCGACAGCGTGCCCTCGTCGGCGTCGGTGAGCCGGTCCAGGCCGTCGACGGCGTAGGCCACGTCGTAGCCGGGGAAGACGTTGTCCTTGGTCGCGATCGGGTTGGAGTTCTCGTCGTAGGTCACGTCGAGGGAGAAGAGGTCGATGTCGGTGGCGAGGTCCTTGGTCCAGCGCGAGTGGATCACGCGGCCGAACCGGTCGAGGTCGGGCCAGGTGCCCGAGGTCGAGCCGTACCGGTGCTGGAAGACGTCCGGCTCGCCGTAGTCGACGCCGACCACGTCGCCGACCCCCAAGTATTCGTAGTCGACCAGGTGCAGGTGCGACGAAGTCTGCACGTTCGCCACGCGCGACGCCTCGCCCGCGTACTTGCCGGAGGAGCCGGTCGGGTAGACGTAGGTGAGCGTCCAGCTTCCGGGCAGCGTGATCCCGCTGCGGCGGATGGTGTTGCGGCCGGTGGTCGCCGTCGCGTAGGTGTAGGACACCTCCTTCGTCGGGACGCCGCCGGAGGCGCCGACGGCGGAGTCCGGGTCGACCTTGAAGCTCGTGAGGTTCCCCCAGCCGTCCCAGGCGCTCTTGACCTGGTTGACGATCGCGCCGCTGCCGACCGTGGCGTCGTCGTAGGTCGTGGTCGTCTCGACGCGGCCGTGGGAATCGAAGGCGTACGTGATCCGCTTCACCGCCTGGTCGACGCCGCTGCCGAAGGTCGTCACGCGCTCGTGCTCGTCCGCGCGTGTCATCGGCAGGCATTTCCCGGCAGATCGCCGGCTTGCGGCACCGCTCCGCGGATCGCGCGCAAGTCGCGCCCCAGTCCAAAGAAAGCCGCCGCTGTCACCTCGTGGCAGCGGCGGTCCCAGTCGTTCGAACAAAGCGGGTGAAGGGACTTGAACCCTCGACATCTACCTTGGCAAGGTAATGGTCGTCGGTTCTAAGTAGTGATATCGTCGCGGGTTGCGATCTCGCAACTTTCACTTTGCACCGGCGCTTGCACTGATTCCTGACCGGTCCTGTCACTGGTTGTCCACCGGAGTCGCGATTTCCGCGCCGCAGATGGCGCGAAAGCCGCTGTCCAAATATTCTGTCAACCCGCGCGGGGCACGTGAGTTGCCGCCTGCCGAGCGTAACCGGAGGCGCTCCATGCTGCACCAACTGCTCTTCGCCATCGCCAGCTCCTCGCACCGCGAGCTGGCCCGGCAGGTTCGCTATCTCCGGGAGGAGAACCGAATCCTTCGAAGCAAGCTCCCGGCGCGCATCAAGGTGACCGACGACGAGCGGCGGACGCTCGCCAAGCTCGCGAAGGCGCTGGGTCCGATCGCGTCCCAGCTCGTGTCGATCGTCAGCCCGCGGTCGCTGCAGCGCTGGATCAAGGCATGGTGCGCGCCACGGCGGAAAGGGAAGCGCAAGGCGCCGCGCTGCAAGCCCGGCCGCCCCGGAATCTCCGACCAGATGCGCGACCTCGTCATGCGCATGTCGCGCGAGAACGGCTGGGGCTCGCTGCGCATCGTGGGCGAGCTGAGGAAGCTCGGCATCGCGCCGCCCTCCCGCGCGACGGTCGCGAACCTGATCCGCGGCGCCGGGAAGCGCCCGCCCAAGGGCGACGGGCCGACGTGGGACGAGTTCGTGAGGATGCACGCGCTCACGCTCTGGCAGTGCGACTTCATCACGAAGCGCGTGTGGACGCTGCGCGGCCCGGTCCTGCGGCACGTCCTCTTCTTCATCAACGCCGCGACGCGGCGCGTGGTCGCGCTGCCGTCGACCGCGCGGCCGACGCCCGAGTGGTGCGCCGAGCAGGCGGAGCGGTTCGTCGACGAGGCGAACGCGGCGGGGCTGCCGAAGCCGACGATCGTCACGCGCGACCGCGACGGGAAGTACGGCACCGAGTTCGACGCCGGCCTGCGCAGGAGGGGCGTGCGGCCGCAGGCGCTGCCGGCGCGCTCGCCGAACCTCAACGCCTACGCGGAGCGCTGGGTGCAGTCGATCCAGGACGAGTGCCTGGACCGTTTCGTGTGCGTCGGCGGGCGCCACCTCGACCACCTCGTGGCGCAGTACGTCGAGCACTATCACCGCGACCGGCCGCACCAGGGGATTGGCAACCGGGCGCCGGTCCCGCGCGCCGGCGCGCCGCGGCCGGAGGCGCGCGCGGGCGGCGACCGGACGGTGCCGCGCCTCAGGCGCGTCGCGCGGCTCGGGCAGCTCGCGTCCTACCGGCGCGCGGCGTGAGGCGGGGGCGGAAGCCCCGTTTCCGGGCCGTCGAACGCGGTGACAGCATTTCTGGATCGCGCGGACAGGCATGTCGCCTCGACCAAACGGGTCCCACACTTGGCCTTCCCTCACGGCGCCTTCGCGGTACATCCCGAGATCCGCCATGGAGATGAGTGCGTGGCCACTCCCACGCTCGCTCAACACTCGGTCCTGCCCCTCACTTTGCAGACCAGTGGGGGGCGATCTCCAAATATCACCGTGACAGGTCGTTCGAACTGGATGCCCGGACGGGGGGGGGCTTGCAGATCTATGACTACTTCCCGCGCGCTTCGTGGGGAAAGCGCCTTGTCGAATCCGAATGCACCGGAACCAGATCGCCAGACCACCTTGACAAGAAGTACCGGCGCGTCACTGACGTTTACTATGCGTAGCGTGAACTTCGTCCAGCTCGAGGGCGGAATTACGCCTAGTTCAAGCACCGTCGGGTCGAGATAGACGACGTCCCCATCGAGGTTCGATTCGGCAGCGGCGCGGGGTTCGGGCGACTCGTCGTCGGCGACCGGCTGGGTCGTTGAGGGCGTGCGCGCAGGGGGGACGCGCTCGACCGAGGAAACAGAGCAACTCGCGCCGACCACTCCGAGGCAGATCCACGACAACAGTAGAAAGGGTCGGCGCATCTGGCGGCCTCGAATTGATCTGAGAAGGAGCTCCGAGTTCCACGCAGTGGGTCGTGCGCGTGTGTCGTCGGGCTCGTATCCGGCTGGGGGTCTGCTTTCCGATAGCCCGCCGTGTCCTACCGAGTCGTACAACCGCAATCGTTGCCGGGACCATTGGCCCCCGGATGGTCCGTGAAGTTGACTCCCGGAATGCAGGAGCCCGACGTCGGAAGCCCAGAACAGGGGCCCCAAAAGACGGCGGCACGATGGATATTCGTGTTCGCACCAGCGGCCTCCTCCCATCCAGGCGGCGCGGCCGCACTCGATGCCGCGTTCGCCCCCCAGGACCAATCGGCACCCCAACTTAGGCAGGGCGGAGCAAGCGGCCAGTCAATCGAATTGTGTGCGGTCCACCATTCCTGTGACACGTGCGTCAGAAGTCGAACGTCAGGAACGATCGCTACGTCGTACGCGGAGCACGCGCACCGCCGACTCGTGTCCGAGAGCGAATGGAGGTCGGTAGACGTCCAGCGCTCCAAGGGTCGCAGGGTGATTGTGTCCCAGCGTTCATAGAAACCGACGTTCCATCGGTGGTCCCCGGAATCACCCGGACAGCAGACGGCACCGATTTCTCGCTCAACTCTGGCGACTATGTCGACGCGGAACAGTGGCATGGGGCCGTTCCAGACGTTCTTTCGAGCGTCGCAGTCGAACCACCCGCATGCACCCACCCAGTTGTCCTGGACGCGCGAGAAGAAAAAAGTCGCGAACGAGCCGTAAGTATCGTTCCACAGGATCGGTTCACAGCGAGCGAATCCGTAGAGCGATGGCCCATCGACATACCCCGTGCGGTCGCGCTGCACCCACCGACCCAGTACCGACACGAGTATCCGGTGCCTGACATGCAAGGTGGTGTTCACCGCCATGTCCGCGCAATACCCCGCATACCCCAGCCGATTCCTGCTCCTGCTCAGTCTCTCCCACCCGCTGGTCGCGCCGTACTCGCCCGACTGGATCGACTGGTCGCTCGCGTTCACCGTCCCGTCGAGGTTCAGGTCGCAGCGCACCGTCGACGTGCCCGAGGCGCCTAGCAATATGGACTGGTCCGCGGCGTCCACGTCGCCGTCCCCGTCGCAGTCCCCCAGCGGGATGCCGAAGGGAATGCCGTAGGAGAAATACTTCGCCCGCTCCTTGATCGCGCCGCCGCTGGTCACGAGCGCGACGACGTCGTGCCGCCAGTTCTGGCAATAGTAGAGGCGCTCCTCCAGGGTGCCGTCCGAGGCCGTCCCGTTCCAGTCGGTGTTCGCGTCGCGCTCGCGAAGCACCACGTCGTCGATGTAGCTCGATGATCCGTAGCCGCCGAGTCCCGCCGTGTGGTGCAGGAATCGTTCCTTCGGATTCGAGTCCGCGTCGCGGTACGTGCCGAGGATCCGCCAGCGCTCGTCGTACGCGAACCAGAACCACTTGTCGGACGAGTCGACGGTGCCGCTCGCGTCCGAGTCGTAATGCTCGCCCGCGCGGAAGCCGTTTCCGTAGTACGTGTGCTCGCTGACCACGTTCCCGCTCGTGCGGTTCTTGATCTGCCTGAGCCTGTACCAGGCGTCGTACACGTAGGCGTAGTCCTTGCCGTCGTCGGTCAGGTTTCCAGCGGCGTCGTGGCTGGGCGTGTAGTCGGTCGTCACGTCGCCGGTTGCGTGCCTTGGGCCTCAAGTTTGGATGGTACGCAAAGGTCGCACGCGCTTTCTTCGATCAGGACTCGTGTTCATGAGGTGCCGCGTGTGTCGCGGACAACGTGGCCGATCACTCGGATCCGAAGCATCGGGGAGCTTTGCAGCTCGATAAAGACGGTCCTTCCAAACTCGCCTGTCCACTGGCTACTCGCGTCGATCCAACACGCGAGTGCCAACGAATCTCCTGGCGCGATCACGGCCGGCAACGCCAGATCTCGCATTGCGGCTGCCCCGCAAACTACCGCAGTAACGCGCTGCGTTAGCCTTGTCCCGTTCTGAACCGCAAAATGGAATCGTCGCCGCTCTCCAGGCGCAAATACTCCTAGATCGACGATCGCCGGAGGGACAGTGCCCTGTGCGGGAATTGTCACGGTAATGAGTCCTTCGAGTCGCGGCTCGCGCGCTGGATCTGTACGACTAGTCTTGTCGCGTTCCGTCCGACTACTCGGGATTCCAAGCAGCTGCTCGTAGGTGGGATTCTGCGTAGCGCCACTTGGTGAGGCCATTGAAGGAGCTGTCGGGGCAGGAGCAACGCCGCAAACGGTTGGGTCGTACGGTTCGACGCGAGTAGTTGCACCGTCGGGCAAGTCCGGTGCGAGAAAGTCGGATTCGCGTTGGCATGAGACTGATGGCAGGAGTGCGGCCGCCACCAACGCGACCATCGCGAGCGGACACGCGCTTGGCCGGCAGCACAGAGGTTGGCGGCCAGAGTGAAACGACGACCGCACCGTTGTTACTCCAAGAACTCAGTTATAGTCAGGTCCAGGTCTGCACGTTCCTGTCCCCACCGTTCTGACGGGACCACAGCAAGAGCCGAACGAAGTGTTCGTATCGTGAGTGTTGACATTAACCCCATATGGGTGGTCCCACCCTAACGGCGGATCTTCGGATACATTGGGATTGGTCTGCCAGTCCCACTCTTGATCGCACAAGGGATACCAGACGAGCGCCGGCTGGCCGGACCCAAACCACGCGCTGCTCAGTTGGACGTCGATCAATCGCACATCGTTGACCCATCGGTGGTCGGTAAGCTGACAGAACCGGCGCTCACCATCAGAGAGATGATGCTCAGCATCCGTGGGGTGACGCCAGATCTCCCACGGTCGGAGTGGCGGTACAACTCCCCAGTCTTCATAGAATCCGTCTGTGTCGCTCGCGGTGGGCGGATTGATCCCGGGGCAGCAGGTCATGGCAACGGTCCGCTCAACGTGGGCGACGACCGAGTAGGGTTGGAAGGTCGGCGTCGCTCCGTTACTAACGAGCCAGTCGGCGGAGCACTTGAAGGATCCACACGAGCCAATCCAATTGGCATTTGCAGTTGCAGGCGAAAACACGATGCTCGGCGACAGTCCGCCGGCATCACTGGTCCATATCGGGCTCCCCCGGAGGTAGTGATATAGGTTTGAGCCGTCAACGTATGTCACCCAGTCACGCTGGAACCATCGTCCTAGCGGTGTCGCGAGAGCGCGATTCCTCACATGCCAATCCGCCCCGACCGCCATGTCCGCGCAGTACCCTGCATACCCCAACCGATTCCTGCACCGGCTCAGCTTCTCCCACCCGCTGGTCGCGCCGTACTCGCCCGACTGGATCGACTGGTCGCTCGCGTTCACGGTGCCGTCGAGGTTCAGGTCGCAGCGCACGGTCGACGTGCCCCACGCGCCTAACAATATGGACTGGTCGGCGCTGTCGACGTCCCCGTCGCCGTCGCAGTCCCCCAGCGGGATGCCGAAGGGGATGCCGTAGCTGAAATACTTCGCCCGCTCCTTGATCGCCCCGCCGCTGGTCACGAGCGCCACCACGTCGTGGCGCCAGTTCTGGCAACAGTAGAGGCGCTCCTCCAGCGTGCCGTCCGACGCCGTCCCGTTCCAGTCGGTGTTCGCGTCGCGCTCGCGCAGGACCACGTCGTCGATGTAGCTCGAGCCGCCGTAGCCGCCGAGGCCCGCGGTGTGGTGCAGGAAGCGCTCCTTCGGGCTCGAGTCGGCGTCGCGGTACGTGCCGAGGATCCGCCAGCGCTCGTCGTACGCGAACCAGAACCACTTGTCGCTCGAGTCGACGGTGCCGCTGGCGTCCGAGTCGTAACGCTCGCCGGCCCTGAAGCCGTTGCCGTAATACTGGTGCTCGCTCACCACCGCGCCGCTCGTGCGGTTCTTGATCTGCCTCAGCCTGTACCACGCGTCGTACACGTAGGCGTAGTCCTTGCCGTCGTCGGTCAGGTTGCCCGCGGCGTCGTGGGTGAGCGTGTAGTCGACGGAGGAGTCGCTGTTCACGTCGCGCGTCAGGATCTCGTTGGCGAGGTTGTGGGTGCGCGAGTCGTCGTGCTCGTTCGTCCCGGTGTACGAGCCGTTGCCGTCCAGATCAAGCTTCGAGCGGTCCCAATTCCCGGTCTGGCTGAGCGTCGTCCACTGCTGCCGCCGCGTGCGGGTGCCGGACTGGATCGACGTCCCCGACAGCGTGCCCTCGTCGGCGTCGGTGAGCCGGTCCAGGCCGTCGACGGCGTAGGCCACGTCGTAGCCGGGGAAGACGTTGTCCTTGGTCGCGATCGGGTTGGAGTTCTCGTCGTAGGTCACGTCGAGGGAGAAGAGGTCGATGTCGGTGGCGAGGTCCTTGGTCCAGCGCGAGTGGATCACGCGGCCGAAGCGGTCGAGGTCGGGCCAGGTGCCCGAGGTCGAGCCGTACCGGTGCTGGAAGACGTCCGGCTCGCCGTAGTCGACGCCGACCACGTCGCCGACCCCCAAGTATTCGTAGTCGACCAGGTGCAGGTGCGAGGAATTCTGCACGTTCGCCACGCGCGACGCCTCGCCCGCGTACTTGCCGGAGGAGCCGGTCGGGTAGACGTAGGTGAGCGTCCAGCTTCCGGGCAGCGTGATCCCGCTGCGGCGGATGGTGTTGCGGCCGGTGGTGGCCGTCGCGTAGGTGTAGGACACCTCCTTCGTCGGGACGCCGCCCGAGGCGCCGACGGCGGAGTCCGGGTCGACCTTGAAGCTCGTGAGGTTCCCCCAGGCGTCCCAGGCGCTCTTGACCTGGTTGACGACGGCGCCGCTCCCGACGGTGGCGTCGTCGTAGGTCGTGGTCGTCTCCACGCGGCCGTGCGCGTCGAAGGCGTACGTGATCCGCTTCACCGCCTGGTCGACGCCGCTGCCGAAGGTCGTCACGCGCTCGTGCTCGCGGCGCCCGCCGGAGTCGTAGGAGGTCTCGACGACCGTGCCCGCCTGGTCCTTCCGCCAGATCTGGGCGCGCGAGGTGTCGTAGGCGTAGGTCACGACGTCGCTGCCGCCCGTGCTGTCGGGATAGGTCACCTTCTGGAGGAGGTTGCCCGCGGCGATCTTCGAGTCGCCCGCGGAGGTGCCTTTGCTGACGCCGTAGGAGTACGTCGTGACCTGGTCGACGCCGGAGTCCTCGACGCCGTCGCCGTCGACGTCGACCCAGTACTTGGTCCGCAGGCCGTTCGCGTACGACTGGCGCACGTACACGTCGTCGTCGCCGGTGGGGGAGCTGGGGGTGCCGTCGACGTAGTTGGAGATCGTCGCGGTCGTCCTGCCCAGCGCGTCGTGCAGCGTGCGCCGCTTCTTCCCGCGCGGGTCGGTGGTCTCGAGCACGCTTCCGTCGTCGTCGTAGGCCGTCGAGGTGAGCAGCTCGCCGCCCGAGGGAGGACGCGAAGGAGCGCCCGACGGCAGCGTGAACGTGCTGCCCTGGTTGGTGCCGTACGCCGCCGTCGCGGTCATGCGGTCCAGGCCGTCGTACCACATCGCCGTGATCGACGCGCGGCCCTTCAGGTCCGACGCGGTCACCGTCGTCTCGCTGCCGTCGGCGCCGGTGTCGAGCGCCCCGGTCGTCTCGCCGCTGCCGTAGTCGTCGTGCCTGCGCTGGATCGACACGGTCATGAGGACGTTGCCGTCGACCGGGTCGTAGACCGTCTGGTCCTCCTCCAGCACCGTGTCGCCCGTCACGTCGTCGGCGTCGGAGTAGCCCGAGTCGTCGTCCTTCGCGAGCGTGAACCGGCGCGTCTGGCGGCCGAGGCGGTCGTACGCGGTCTTGGTCAGCTGCTCGCCGTCGGACTTGATCTCGCGGCCCGCCGCGTCGAACCACCGCGTCGCGAGGAGCGAGCTCCCCTTGGCGCCGCTGGACTGGTTGATCTCCCAGCGCGTCGTCTTCCACGCCCGCCCGCGCTCGTCGTACTCGGTCTCCGACAGCGCGATGCGGTTCGCGCTCGTGGTCGCGGTCGGGTCGGTCGTCGCGCTCAGCCCGCTCGTCGACGAGTACAGGCCCTCCGCGACCGTCCGTCCCATGTGGTCGTACTTCCGCACCGAGTACGGCGCGGCGGGCGGGACCGTGAGCGTCACGCGTCCCTCGGCGTCGTGCGCGTAGGTCGTCGCGCGGTAGTCGCCCGAGCCGGTCCCGTGGAACGCCCGCGACTCGGTCACGCGGCCGACGGAGTCGTAGACCAGCTCCGACACCGTCGTCATGTCGTTCGTGCCGCTGGGCTCGCCCGACGCCTCGCCGTTGTCGTTGGTCCCGACCTTGGTGCGGTAGGGGCGCTGGTCGGAGTCGAAATAGGTGCGCGTGATCGTGCCGTCCGCGGTCTTGGTCCGCACCAGCCGCGACGCGTCGTCGTAGGCGTAGCGCGTCGCGTCGTAGTGCGTCCCCTCGGTCCCGGGCAGCGACGAGGGCACCGCGAAGTAGGCGCGCGACTCCGTGCGCTGGTGGCCGGAGGCGTCGAACACGCTCGTCGAGAGACGTGCCACGGTGCCCACGTCGATCGCCGCGACCAGGTCCGTCTGCGTCTCGTCCACCTGCGACGCGAGGGCGGTGGTGACGCCGGACTGCGAGACCGCGATCGTGCCCTGCGCCTCGGAGCCCCCGGCGTGGTTGGTCAGCGCGAAGGAGATCGGCCCGTAGTACGTCGGGGTCGCGCCGCCGACGTAGTCGGCGTAGGTGAGCGTGAGGTCCTTGCCGTCGGCGAGCTTGGTGTAGTAGCTCTTGCGGACGATCCGCTCCGCGTCGGTCGTGCCGTTGGCGTGCATCGTGACGGCGTCGACGCGTCCCTGCGCGTCGTGGTCCCACGCGGTGATCTGGCGCAGGCCCGCCCCGGTCTCGGCGATCCCGAAGTCCCCGGAGGGGTCGTCGCCGGCGGCGAAGTCGGTGCCGGAGTTCAGGACGCAGTCGTCGATCCGCTTCGCGAGCTGGCCGTTGGCGTAGAGCGTGTAGGCGTAGGTCCCGTCCGGCGCCCGCGCGAAGGCGAGGGTGCCGTCGGTGCGGAGGTAGGCCGCCGCGTCGGCGGGCGAGCCGGTGCCGGGGCCGTTGTTGCCCACGCTCACGCCGGGCAGGGTCGCGGTGACGGTCTTGGGCCGCGTGGCGGCGCTCCCGCTCCAGAACGCGTACGAGAACGAGGTCTCCCGCGCGCCGGTCGTGCCCGACGTGACGGCTTCCGAGTAGGCCACCGACGTCGCGGGCATCGGGCGCTTCAGCGTGATGACGCTCGAGCCCGAGCCGGTGCCGACGGAGAGCGACGGGTCCGAGGAGACGAAGGTGCGCGACGAGTCGAGGTAGCGCGTCCCGCCCGTGCCCGCGCTCGAGCGGCGCACGTCGATCTCCAGGCCCTTGCGGTCGCCGGAGGTCTCGCGCGTCACCGCGCGCACCACGCCGGCGGCGGCGCTGCGGGTGAAGGACGCCGTCGAGTGGACGTACGCGGTGACGTTGTCCGGCTGCGAGATCTCCTGCACGAGCCCGTCGAGGTCCGCGTCGCTCGGGTGGTCGCGCGAGACGTAGGTCGACCACTGCGTCGACGTGCTCGACGCGGGGTCCGTCGGCGTCACGACGCGCGACAGCCCCTGGCCGCACTCGTCGACGTACTGCGTCGTCCACAGGCCGTCGGGACGCTCGATCACCGCGCGGGACTTCCACGCGACGTCGTACCCCGAGCCGTCGGAGTAGCTCCCGTTGGAGCCGTAGGAGATCTCGCTCGCGCCGTTGGCCGCGCTGCCGCAGCCGCAGGCCCCGTAGGACCAGGTCTTCGAGACGCGGCGCGACGAGTCGTACTCGAAGCTGGCCCGCGCGTACGTCCGGATCTGGGCGTCGGTGGCGGCGAAGAGCGTGGCGTCGCTGAGGCTGTAGCGCCGGCATCCCTCGCTGTCCAGCGCGTGCATCACCAGGTGCGCCTGTCCCGGGTTGGTGCCCGAGGCCCACGAGCCCTTCCAGTAGCGGAAGTAGCGCCGCGATTCCCGCGTCGCCCCGGCGTCCGTCAAGGGGAGCGTCACCTTGACCAGCTTCAGGTCGCCGGCGGTGCCGTTGGCGATGTCGGAGTCCGTCGAGACGTAGTACGAGTAGTCGACCCGCGCGACCTCCGTCACGCCCGTCGGGCTGGACCACGTGCCGCCGGTCCTGGTCTCGGCCTTCACCTGCGTCAGCCGGGGCACCGAGTCGAGCGTCGTGTAGGTGTAGGTGTAGCGGCGGTCCGCGGTGTCGTACGCGGTCGTGATCCGGCCGCCGGAATACCCCGCGGACGCCGCGGAGGAGGCCGACGTCGCGTGGCCGGCGTAGGCGACGTTGCCGGCGGGGTCGGCGATCTTCCAGAGCTGCCAGTTCGCGGCGCCGCCGGCGGTGTTGCCGCCGAAGAAGACCGCCTGCACGCCGTCGGGCGTGGTGAGGGTCCAGGTGTCGGGGGAGCCGGCGGCGTACTCGATCGCGGCGTTGGCGCCGTTCTTGGACTTGAAGACGTTCACGCCGGAGGCGTTGCGCACGAACTCCGTGTACGCCGCCGCGCCCCAGACGACGTAGACCATGTCCGTCGCGTCGTCGGCCTCGTCCTGGAAGACGATCTCGGGGGCGGAGGACTGGAACCAGTCGCGGCCCTGGAATCCGTCGGAGTCGAGCGCGCTCCCGCCGGAGGCGACCTGCGCGCCGCCGTAGCTGCGTCCGACGCGCCACGGGAATCCCGGCGCGGGCAGCGCGAGGTCGACCTCCTCGACGCGCCAGGATCCGGTGGCCAGGTCGATGCCGCCCAGGGCCGGCTGCGGGGCGCCGCCTCCCCCTTGCGGGGGCCGCATCTCGCCGATGTGCTTGGGGAGGTCCGGTCCGCAGCTGGGCACGCCGGGATCCGGCTCGGTGACGAGGCCCCCGAAGAGTTCTCCGAGATGGAGCCCCGACCCGGGCACGAGCACGCCGCCGCCGCCGGGCGCGGTGCTCGCGGAGACCGTCGGCCAGTTGGGCGAGCCGTCGATCTGCACCGCGCGATGCGCGACGTTGGGACGGACGCCCTGCGTCGGCGTCGCGGCGCTCGCGCGGTAGGCGGTGAGCGACGGCGCGTAGCGGTCGAGCACCCTGTCGGCGGAGGCCGTCGGCGCGATGGCGGCGGCGAGCGCCGCCGCGAGCGGTGCGATCGGGTTCCGGCCGCGCGAGATCACCGCGCGACCGCCGGGAAGGCGGACGTGGTTCATGGCTGCTCCGGCGATGGCGAGACGTTCGATGCCTCGGGAGACGCGGGTCCATGCGCCGCCCCACGGTGCGCCGCGCACGATGCGCTGCCGGACTTCCCGCGCCAAGGGCGCGTCGCCGACTTTTCGAAAAAAAGTCGGCGCGAAATCGCGGGCGACGTCTTGCGGCGGCGCGGATCCGTGGTGTGCTGTGCGCGTCGGGCGGGCGGCGCGCGGGCGTCGCGGGCCCGGCTCGGCCGTCGCCTAACAATTGCGAGGTACCCATGGTCGCGTCGGAGGGATCTGTCGTGTGCGCGTCGCTCGCCGCCGCGCTGTCCTGCTCGCTCGCGCTCGCGCGCCCGGCCGCCGCCGGCGCGTCGACGAGCGGCGCCGCCGAGACGTCAGCCGCGGCGTCGGCGTGGCCCGAGGCGCCGCTGCCCGCCGGCGTCGGCGGGGCCGCGGTGGTGTCGTACCTCGTGCGGCTCGGGCTGGGGCCGGACGCGGTCGCCGCGGCGGGGCTCGATCCGGCCGGCTCGGCGGCGCTGGTGTCCGCCGCGGCCGAGTCGCTCGCCGACGGCGCCGCGTCGGTGGCCGCGTCCGACGCCGCCGTGGGCGCGGCGCGTTCCGCGGCCGACGCGCTGCGGGCGCGGGTCGTCGCGGGGACGGCGACGCCGCAGGAGCTCGCGTCGTGGCCTTCCGCGCGCGACGCGGAGTCCGCGGCGCTCGCGTCGCGCGAGACGCTGCTGAAGGGCCTCTTCGTCGCGGCGACGGCCGGCCTCGGCGACGCGGAGCGCGCCGCCGCGGCGCAGGTCCGCGCGAGCGCCGCGACCTGGGCGGACGTGCCGCCGGCGTACAGGACCGTCGAGCGCGCCGAGGCCGCGATGCTCGCGCTCCGCGACGCGCTCGCCGCCGAGCGCGGGGCGCTGCGGCGCGGCGAGGAGGTCGACGCGGAGGTGGCCGCGCTCCTCGCCCAGGTGCGCGCGGAGCCGCCGGTGGCCGCCGCGCTCGCCGCGTCGCAGGCGTACGCCGCGCCCATCGCCGCCGCGTGGGCCGCGGAGTCGGCGACCCCGCCTGCCTTGCCGCCCTCGCCCTGACGCATGTCGGAGGGACGCGACCGATGACGACGCCCGCACGAGATCGCGCCGCGATCGCGCTCGCCGCCGCGTTCGCGCTGGGGTGCGCCCGCGCGGCGCACGCGCGCCAGGACGCGGCGCCCGCGCCGGAGGCGTCGGCGCGCCAGGAGCGCCTCGCCCTCAACGGCGAGCTCGAGCTCGCGCGGCTCGTCGACGTATGCGCGAAGCGCCTCGGCTTCGACGTCGAGTACGACGCCGCGGCGCTGAAGGGCGGCGTCACGATCCGCGTGTCGGAGGAGCTCGGCGACGCGGAGCTCTGGGCGCTGACCAACGAGCTCCTGGCGGCCCGCGGCTTCGCGAGCGTGCAGCGCCCCGGCGCGCGGGTCCTCTCGATCGTCAAGGCGCCCGACGCGCCGGCGAGCGCGAGGCTCGAGCGCCCGGGCGAGGCCGACGAGCGCGCCGGCTTCGCGACGCTCGTGGTCAAGGCGGAGCACCGCGACGCGAAGGAGATCGTCGAGGCGATCAAGCAGGTGCTCTCGAAGCCCTCGGGCGGCGCGACGCTCCTTGGCGACAAGGGCTACGTGCTCGTGACCGACTACCGCGCCCGCATCGAGCAGGCGCTGTACGTGAAGTCGCTCGTGGACGTGCCCAACGCCGCGGTCGCCGTCGAGACGGTGCCGGTCGCGAACCTGCGGCCGACGGAACTGATCGCGCTGGCGACCGCCGCCGCGGCGGCGCGCGAGGACGCGGGCGCGCGGAAGCTCAGGGGCAAGCTGATCGCGGCGCCCGACGGGAGCGGCATCGTGGTCACCGCGCCCGTCGACGACGTCGCGGCGTGGAGGGAGATCCTCGCGGCGTTCGACAGGAGACCGGACCTCGAGACGCGCTCGTACTCGCCGAGGACGTTCCCCGTCGCCGACGTGGGCCAGCTCGTGCAGCAGGTCGGCAAGGACTCCGGTCCGCACGGCGCCGGCGACAGGTGGAAGCTCGTGACCGACGAGCTGACGGGCACGCTCATACTCACGGCGACCCCGGGCGAGCACGAGGCGATCGCGGCGCTCGTCGCTCGCCTCGACGCGATGCCCGGCGCCGGCACGAGGCAGGTGCGCACGTACGTGATCCGCAATCGTCCGGTGAAGGACGTCGCCGCGATCGTCTCCGACCTCGTGGACGCGGTCCCGCCCGAGGACATCAACGCGCCCCAGGCGGGCGCCGAACCGTCGAGGCAGTCGTCCGCGTCGGGCGGCGCGTCGACGCCGACGGCTGCCGCGGCGCAGAGCACCGAGCGCACCATCCTGCCGCCGGGGGGCTCGACGAGCGTGCTGACCACGCAGGCGACGGGCCAGGCGCAGGGCCAGGCGCCGTCGACGGGCATGTCGCAGCAGCCCGGCGCGCGGGGGGCGCAGCCGAGGTCGACGACGACCGCGGGCAGGTCCGCGACGATCACGACCGACGAGGGGACGAATCTCCTGATCGTCGTCGCCGAGCCGCGCATCCACCGCCAGGTGGAGTCGCTCCTGGCGCGGCTGGACGTGCGCCAGCCGCAGGTGATGCTCGAGGTGCTCGTGATCTCGCTGACCGACGACGAGGCGATGGACCTCGGCGTGGAGCTCTCGAGCATCCAGGTCTCGGGCTCGACGCTGGTCGCGCTGTCGTCGCTGTTCGGCCTGGGCCTCGGGCTGCCGGGGGGAAGCACGGCGCCGCCGACCCCGGGGCAGGGGTTCACGGGCGCGGTGCTCAGGCCCGGCGACTTCGGCGTGCTCGTCAAGGCGCTGGAGACGCTCAACAAGGGCCGCACGCTGCACCGGCCGAAGGTGCTGATCAACACGGGCGAGTCCGCGACGCTGACGAGCGTGCTGCAGGAGCCGGTGCTCTCGACGAACGCGTCGACGACGGTGGCGACGACGAGCTTCGGCGGCACGCAGGACGCGGGCACGACGGTGACGGTGAAGCCGCAGATCGCCGAGGGGGACCACCTGATCCTCGACTACTCGGTCTCGATCTCGAGCTTCGTCGGCGACTCGACGAACCCGTCCTTGCCGCCGCCGCGGCAGCAGAACGCGCTGCAGAGCGTGGTGACGATCCCGGACGGGTTCACGGTCGCGATCGGCGGGCTGGAGATCCGGCAGGACACGAAGGCGACGACGCAGGTGCCGCTGCTCGGGGACGTGCCGATCGTCGGCGAGGCGTTCAAGAGCCGCTCGACGACCGACAACCGCACGCGGTTCTACGTGTTCCTGCGCGCGGACGTCCTGCGGCGCGGGGGCTTCGAGGACCTGAAGTACGTCTCGGGCGCGACGCTCGCCGAGGCGGGCGCGCCGGACGTCGACGCGCCGGCGGTGGAGCCGTTGCTGATTCGTTAGCCGACGCGAGCGCCCGTGCCATGAACCTCTTTGCGCAGATACAGGAATCGCTGGTCGACGAGGGCGCCTCGCTCGCTGGCATCCTGCTCAAGTGCAAGCTCCTCGCGGCGAGGCTGGGAAGCCAGCCGCTCCAGCAGTGGATCGTCCACGAGACCGACGGCTACCCCGTTCGGACGGCGCTTCCGGACTATCGGGAGTGGCGCATGCGAATCAAGGGACACTTCTTCGGTCCCTTCGGCACGGGAATCCGGCACGCGCCGGTCCCCGAAGCCTGCATCCCGCAGGAGTTCCGCGAGTCGGTGCATCTCTTCCATTGCCGCCAGAGCGTTGCGTCGCTGGAATCGACGCTCCGGGGAATGGACTCGGAGTTGCTTACGGTCCCGATGGACGAGCTGGCGCTGCTGCTCGGGACCACCGTATACGAGGACCAGAACTGCGCGCAGGCGTGGGGAGAGTTTCCGAAGTGCCGGTTCGTCGAGGTCCTCAACGCCGTGCGCGGCCGGCTCCTCGACTTCACGATCGCGCTGGAGAAGGAGTCGCCCGCGGTCGCGACGGGCAAGGGGTCGGAGGCACCGAGCCCCGAGCGCGTCTCCCAGATCTTCAACGTCACCGTGCAAGGTCCGGCGAACGTGGTCGGACAGGCGACGCACTCGGCGCTCTCGGCGTCCGTGGCCTGCGGAAGCGTCGACGCGCTGCGCGAGGCGCTGTCCGCGCACGGGATGGACGAGGAGGACCTCGACGCGCTCGTGGAGGCGCTGGCCGAGGAACCCGCGCCGCGCGAGGGCGGGCGCTTCGGGCCGCGGGTGTCGAGGTGGATCGGCGGCATGATCGGAAAGGCGGCGCAGGGCACTTGGGAGATCGGCGTCGGCGTCGCGGGCGATCTCCTTGCGCGGGCGATCTCGCACTACTACGGACTCCCACGATGATCGACGCCGCGAGCGCTCGTTTTGCCGAGGTCATCCCGCGCGACTTTGCGCGGCGCCACCTCGTCGTCGACGACGGCGTCGACGGCGACGCGCAGCTGCTCGCCATCGCGGCGACGACCTCCGCGCTCGCGGTGCGCAACGTCGCGACGCGCCTCGCTCGCCCGGTGCGCACGCGCGTCGACGACGCCGAGCGGGTCGCGCGGCGCATCGACGAGCTGTACGAGCGCGCGCTGCGCGACGGGCCGGCCTCGGCCGCGCCGGCGCGGACGGTGGAGCGCGGCGACGACGAGTCCGCGGACCCGCGCGAGCTGGCGCGGCTCCTCTCCGAGGCCGACCGCGATCTCCTCAACCTCCGGGGCAAGGGCAGGGTCGTCCTCCTGGTCGACGCGCTCCTCTTCGACGCGCTGGGGCGCGGCGCGAGCGACGTGCACGTGCAGCCGCTCGCGGACCGCACCGTGGTGCGCTACCGCGTCGACGGCGTCCTGCACGAGGTGCGCGAGCTCTCGCCGGCGCTCGCCGGCGCGGTCACGAGCCGCATCAAGGTGATGGGGCGGATGGACATCGCCGAGCGCCGCGCGCCGCAGGACGGACGCGCGACGGTCGCGATCGGCGGCCGCGCGATCGACCTGCGCATCTCGACGGTGCCGACGAGCCACGGCGAGCGCGCGGTGGTGCGGCTCCTCGACCACTCGGGCGAGCGCCTCGGGAGGCTCACGGAGTTCGCGAGCCTCGGCATGCCGGAGCGGGTCGCGGAGCCGTTCCTCGCGCGCGCCACGCGCGCCAACGGCATCATCCTCGTGACCGGCCCGACCGGCTCGGGCAAGACGACGACGCTCTACGCGACGATCCGCCGCGTCGGCACGGACCGCCTCAACGCGATGACGATCGAGGACCCGATCGAGTACGAGCTGTCGTCGGCGGGGCTGCGCGTGAGCCAGTCGCAGGTGAATCCCAGGAAGGGCGTGACCTTCGCGACGGGGCTGCGCCACATCCTGCGCCAGGACCCCGACGTCGTCATGGTCGGCGAGATCCGCGACGCCGAGACGGCGCGCACGGCGATCCAGGCGAGCCTCACGGGGCACCTGGTCCTCTCGACGCTGCACACCAACGACGCGCCGAGCGCGGTGACGCGCCTCGTCGACCTCGGCGTCGAGCCGTACCTGGTGTCGGCGTCGCTGAGCGCCGTGCTCGCCCAGCGCCTCGTGCGCACCGTCCACCGCGCCTGCGACGCCGCCGGCTGCGAGGAGTGCCTCGGCACGGGCCTGAAGGGACGCACCGGCGTGTTCGAGCTGCTCGTCGTCACCGAAGCCATGCGGGCGCTCGTCACGAAGGGCGCCGACGCCGGCGAGCTGCGCGCGCAGGCGCGGCGCGACGGCATGGCCACGCTGCTGGAGGAGGGCGAGCGCCTCGTCGGCGAGCGCCGCACCACGAGGGAGGAGGTCGAGCGCGTGTTGCTCGGCGCTGTATGAACGGATCCGCGATCTCATCGAGTTCGGATGACGCCGAGGTCGCGTCCGTCGCGCCCCAGCCGAATCAACCGGGAACCTCGACCGCACGCCAGTTCTGGCAAGAGCTGGTGGCGTTGCGCGTGCATGCCGAGTACATGCACGAGTATCAGCTGGCGCTGCAGAGCCGGGATCGGTTGCTCTCCTGCGTGATCGCCATCGCCTCCAGCGCCAGCATCGGCGCCTGGGCAATATGGCAGGTCGTGCCCGTCGTCTGGGCCGGGATAGTCGCCCTCTCCCAGGTAGTGCAGGCGGTGCGACATCTCTTCCCGTGGGAGGCGCAGATCGAGGCCGCCGGCTGCCTGAGCAAGTCCCTCACCGATCTGGCGATCGACGCGGAGGAGCGCTGGTTCGATGTTGCGAATGGCGAACTCACCGAGCAAGAGATCCATGCAAGCCGGATCAAGCTCAAGCGGAGGACCAGCAAACAGGTGAGCCAGCATCTTGGCGGCATCCCGCTCAAGACGCGACCCGACCTCTTGGCGCGCGCCGAAGACAGCGCGCGCATCTATCTCAGAAGCAAGTTTGGAGACGATTGATGCCGAAGCGAGACAATGAACGTCCGTCCGATCGAGACAAGAAGCAGCTTTTCGAGCGGTCATTGCCGCCGACAAAGCTCAACGTGCCGATGCCGCCCGTCAAGCCGCCGAAACAGGAAGGAAAGACGTCGTCCGCCCCCGCGGGCGGTGCGTCGAGTCCTCCAAAGGACAAGAAGGACTCATAGCGGGATGAGCGTCTGGCGCTACGAGGCGGTCGACCTGCGGGACCCGGCGCGACCGGCGACCCGGCGCGGCGAGGTCTCCGGCGCGAACGCCGCCGAGGCCCGCGCCGCGATCCGCGCCGCGGGCCTCGAGGTGCTGCGCGTCGTGCCCGAGCGCGCGCCGCGCCGGCGCGCGGCCGAGGATTCGGATTCGACGGTCGACCGCTGGCTGCGCGGCCGCCGCGCGCAGGAGCGGGCCGACCTCTTCGACGCGCTGGCGAACCTCCTCGATTCCGGGGTGCCGCTCCTCGAGGCCGTCGACACGCTCTGCGCCGCGGGCGACTCGATGCGCCGTCCGCTGCGCCGGGCGCTCGTGTCGATTCGCGAGGGCCTGCGCGCCGGGCAGTCGCTCTCGGAGTCGATGCGCGACCACGCGGCCTGGTTCGACCGCGCGGAGCTGGCCGCGGTCGAGGCGGCCCAGGTCGGCGGCACGCTCGCGGAGACGCTGCACGACCTCGCGGAGCGGCAGGCCCGCGGCGCGCGGCTCGGCTCGCGCCTCGTGACGGCGCTCGCGTATCCCGCCGTCGTCCTCTGCGCTGGCGTGCTCGTGTCGGTCTTCCTCGCGACGCGCACGCTGCCGCAGCTGGTCTCGATCCTGCGCTCGGCGAAGCTCGAGCCGCCGCGCCTCACGCTCGCGACGATCGCCTTCGGCGAGGCGCTCCTGCGCTGGTGGCCGGTCCTCGCGATCGCCGCCGCCGCGCTCCTGGTCGTCGCGTCGGCGGTCGCGCCGCGGCTCTTCGCGCGGGCCTCGCCCCGGACGCGGGCGCGCGTCGACCGCGCGATCCCGCTCGTGATGCGGCGCCTCGCGCTGTCCCGCGCGCTGCGGCGCGTCGGCGAGCTGCTGCGGAGCGGCGTGCCGCTCGTCGAGGCGCTGCGCGTCGCCGCGCCCTCGTGCCGCGGATTCGCGACCGGGCTCGCCGTGGCGCTGCGCCGCGCGGCGGACTCGATCGAGGGCGGCAGCGAGGCCGCCGAGGCGCTCGACGCGCCGGGATGGTTCGACGCGGAGCTGCGCCGGCTCGTCGCGGTCGGCGAGGCCGGGAGCGGGCTCGAGCCCGTGCTCGCCCGGCTCGCCGAGCGCTACGAGCGCCAGGCCGACCGGCTCGTCGAGCGGCTCTCGTCCCTGCTCGAACCCGCGGCGATCGTCGTCCTCGCGGCGCTCGTGGGCACCGTCGTGATGTCGGCGGTGCTGCCCTTGGCGAGGCTCCAGGAGATCCTGTCATGAATATCCGCGCGCCGGTGAAGAGAGCCATGCGCGCTCGCAGGGCGATGACGCTCGTCGAGGTGCTCGCGGTGGTCGTCATCCTCGGGCTGATCGCGGGCACGCTGCTGGTCGGCTTCTCGGGCAGCTTCGGCCGCGCGAGGCACGAGCTGGCCAAGACCGGGATCGGCGTCGTCGTGCAGAAGCTCGAGCTCCTCAACATCGCCAAGGGCGGCTTCCCCGCCGCCGACGTGGGCCTCGCGGCGCTCACCGACGGGCAGGCGACCCCCGGCGACGCGTGGTACCTCGGCAGGGAGCAGCTGCTGGATCCGTGGAACCGCCCGTACCTCTACCTCGCGCCCGGGCCCGACGGCCTTCCGTACGAGGTGGTGACGCTGGGGGCCGACGGCGTGCAGGGCGGCCGGGGCGAGGACGCCGACGTGACGAGCGCGCGGCTGCGCGAGGGAGCGGCCTCCCGGTGACGCGGCGCCGCGCGCGATCGTTCACGCTCGTCGAGGCGCTCTGCGTCGTCGCGATCGTCGCGCTCGCGGCGGCCATGCTGTCGGGTCCGCTCCTCGGGGCGACGGAGTCCGCCGCGTGGCGCCGCGCCGAGGCCCAGGTGCGGCGCGTCGACGCGCTGGCGCGGATCGCGGCGCGATCGGGCGGCGCGACGCGGGTCGCGATCGCCGACGGAGGAAAATCCCTCGCCGCCGTGCGCGACGGCGATGACGCGGTGCCGCTGGCGACCGCGCTTCTCCCGGACGGGTTCGTCGTGGCCTTCGATCCGCCGCAGGCCGAATGGAAGCTCGTGATTGATCGCGCGGGCCGCAGCGCCGACGTCGCGTACGTGCTCTCGCGCCGCGACCGGGGCATGCGCCTCGCCGTCGCCGGCGCGACGGGACAGATCGTGCGCGACGGCGCGGGAGGCGAGCCGTGACGCGGCGCGCGTTCTCCCTGGTCGAGGCGCTCGCGGCGACGGCGCTCATGGCGCTGATCGCAGCGGCGTGCATGCCGCTCCTGCGCGCGCCGCGGGGCGCCCCGGCCGCGCCGCCGGGCGACGACCTGGTCGTCCTCGTCGAGGCGCTCGCCGATCGCGCGGCGCACGCGCCGGGCGCGTTCTCCGTCGACCTCGACTCGGCGTCGACGACCGCGCTGGCGTGGCCGGAGGACCTCCGGCGGGAGGCCGACGCGCTGGGCGTGGCGCTGCCGGCGGCGAGCGCGTCGGTGGAGCTCCCCGAGGACGACGGGGCCGTCCGCGACCGCTGGATCGTCGTGCGCTGCGGCGACGCGACGGCCCTGCGGTGGGCGCTCGCGCCCGAGCGGAAGTCGGAGCGAAGCAAGCGGCTCGGTGGAAGGAAAGGGTCGGCGCAGCTTCGGAAGCGCCGCCCCGGCCGTCGCCGCCGCGGCATGACGCTCGTCGAGACGGTCGTCGCCGTCGCGATCACCGCGCTCCTCGCGACGGCGGTCGCCGCGTGGACCGTCGGCGCGGCGCGCTTCGCGGCGTCGTCGTCGTCGCGCGAGTCCGCCGACTCGGCGCTGGACGCGATCGGGCGGCTCCTCGACGACGACCTCGCGTCGATCGACGCCGACGCCCGCGCGGCGCGCAGGCCCGGGGACGACCGCGTGCGCGTCGAGGACGGGGAGCTCGTGGTCCGCACGCGGTCGTCGCTGCCGGACCGCGCCGGCCCGGTCACGCGGCGGTACGAATTCGACCCCGCGGCGCGTTCGCTGGTCGTCCGCGACGCGCTGCCGGACGGCTCGTCGCGCACGGCGACGGTCGCGCGCGACGTCGCGCGGTGGGAAGCCGCGATCGGGTCGTCCGAGGAGTCGCGCGTCCGCCGGGGCGCCGCGCCGCGGAGGCTCGCGGTGACGGTCGCGGTCGGCGGCTCGCCGGCGGTCACCTTCAGGAGGACGATCCGATGAGCGCGCGCGTGCCGACGGCGATGCGGACGCGGCGCGGCGCGGCGCTGCTCCTCGTCCTCGTCGCGCTGGTGCTCGGCGTCGCGGCGGCGACGGTCGCGGCGCAGGCGCTCTCGACGCGCCTGCTCGCCGAGCGGACTCGCGAGGGCGCCCGCATCGCGGAGCGCGCCGTCGACGCGGCGCTCGTCCCGGTCGAGGAATGGCTGCGCACGGGCTCCGCGCGGGTCGTCCTCCCGCCGGACGCGGAGTCGCCCGCGGTGGCCGTCCTCGACCACGCGATCGCCCTCGACGGCCGGACCGTGCGCGTCCGGGCGACGGCGTTCGACGAGCGCGGCATGCTCGCGTGGGGCCTGGCGCGCGGGTCGGGGGCGCTCGCCGGCGCGCTTCCCTCGGACGTGCGCTCGCGCCTCGCCGCGGCGGATCTCCGGAAGGGCGAGCAGGCGGGGCTCGACCTGATCGCGAAGGACGCCTCGCGCGCCCGGTTCCCGCCGCAGCTCGGATCGGCCGCGCTCTCCTTCGGCGGGGCGACGTCCGACCGGGCTCGGACGGATGCGACGGACGCGGTGGCGATCGGCGCGCTCGTGGCGACGCACGGCGACGACGACCCGGCGATCAACGTCAACACGGCGCCGCTGGAGCTGCTGCGCCGCGCCGACCGGCTCGCGCAGCGGGACGTCGCCGACGCGGTGGCCCAGGCGCGCGCCGGCGGCAGGCGCTTCGACGCGATCCCGCCGGCCCCCGGGCGCGACGGGAACGATCCCGCGTCGGCCGGGCCGCGCCTCGTGGCCGAGAGCGACCTGTGGGCGGTGCGCGTCGACGCGAACGCGGGCGGCGCCTCGAGCGCCTGGTGGACCGTGTGGCGCCGCGGCGAGCGCGGCTGGTCGGTCGCGCAGCGGATCAGGATCACGGAGTGACGATGAACGGAACGCCCCGGAATCCCGTCGACCGCTGGCGCCGCGCGACGCGCGCGACGTGGTGCGCCGGGCTCGCCGCGCTGGCGCTCGTCGCGTGGCGTGGCTTGGCGACGGGCGACGTCTCCGCGCGCATGCCCGCGATCCCCGCGCCGGCCGAGGCCCGCGCCGCCGGCCCGGACGCGATCGCGCCGCTCGAGACGCGCGGCTTCGCGAAGCGGCTCTCGCCCGCGCCGCCGGTCGCCGTCGCCGACGCCGCGCCGGCGGCGCCGAAGGCGCCGTCGATCAGGCTCGAGCTCGTCGGCATCGTGCGCCGCGCGGACGGCTTCGCGGCGGTCCTCTACGACCCCGCCGAGGACCGCGTGCACGTCGTCGCGAGCGGCGAATCCGTCGGCGGGGTCCTGGTGCGCTCGGTGGCCGAGCGCGACGTGACGCTTGCCCGCGCCGGCGAGTCGCGCACGCTGAGGCTCGAGCGGAAGGAGCGTGGATCGCCATGAGCGCCGCATTGCCGAACATCGGCGCAGTCACCACGTGGCGCGGGACGCATCCCTGCGAGCGCCTCTACTGGGCGCTCCTCGATCCCAAGGCGATCGGCCGCGTCCGCATCGCCGACGACGAACTGCCGAACCTGCTCGAGTCGTGGCTGCCGATCGCGCTCGAGGAGGCGCACGCGAGCTTCGTGCGGCTCGGCGACGGCCGCGTCGTCGCCTGCGCGATCGCGCGCGACGAGCTCGCGGGCCTCGACCGCGACGGGATCGTCTCGCTCGTGCCGGCGTCGCTGCCGGAGGAGCTGCCGGCGGAGGTGCGGGCGGAGATCGCGCCGGCGCGGCTCGAGCTCCTGCACGGCGAGTTCGAGGCGCCGGCACTCCGCTCGGCGCGGCGGCGATGGCGCGCGTCCGTCGCGGCGGTCGCGGCGCTCCTGGCCGTCGCCGCGGGCGCCGGCTTCGCGCGGCACGCCCGGGCGCTGTCGCGTGCGGCCGAGGAGGTCGAGGTCCGGCGGCAGGAGCTGCTCGCGGCGGCGTTCGCCGACCGGGCGCCCGATCCCCGGCTGCCGGCGGAGATGCGCCTGGTCGCGGAGCTGCGCGAGCTGCGGGGGACGCGCGCCGCGGGCGTGCCGGTCCCCTTCGACGCCGCCGACGCGCTCGCGCGGCTGCTGGCGCAGTGGCCGGAGGGGATCGACGCGAGGCCCGAGGGCGTCGTCGTCGCGCAGCGCTCGATCGGCGTGCGCGGCGTCGCGAGGGGCGCGGACGAGACGCAGCGGCTCGCCGACGCGCTCGCGGGCATGGCCGGCTGGAAGGCCGAGCCGCCGCAGTTCCGCTCCGCGCGGGACGGCGTGGCGTTCACCGTGTCCCTCTCGCCCGACGACGGCGCGAAGGTCGCGCCGGGAGGCGGGCGATGATCGCGCCCCGCTATGCGATCGCGCTCGGGCTGGCGGCGGCGCTCCTGGCGGTCGCGATCGGCGCGAGGTCGCTCGAGTCGCGGCGCGCGGCGCTGGCGGAGCGCGAGTCGCTCGCGGCGGACGCGGCGCGGGACGTGGCGACGGTGCTCGAATTGCGCGGGAAGCGCGAGCGCGCGAGCCTGCGCGAGCGGCCGAGGCAGGACCTCATCGCGCGGGTGCGGACGGTCATGCGGGAGACCTCGCTCGCGGAGGCCGCGTTCGCGGGGATCCAGTCGGAGGGGGACGCGCCGGCGGGCGAGGGCGCCGCGGGCGAGGCCGCGGGCTTCCGGGCGCAGTCGATGCGGCTCTCGCTGCACGGGGTGGCGCTCGCGGAGCTGGGTCGGTTCCTCGCGCGGTGGCGCGAGTCGCAGCCGCTGTGGACGCCGACGTCGATCGAGCTGCTGCCCGTGGCGGCCAGGCCGGGAAGGCAGTCCAAGGAAGAGGACGCGGCGGTCGAGCGTTTCGACTCGACGATCGTCCTCGCGAGCGTGTACGTCGCGCCGGCGCGGCGCGAGCCGTCGGCGGGAGGGTCGCGATGAGACGCGGGATCGTCGTTGCGTGGGCGTTGGGCGCGTCGCTCCTTGCGTGGACGGGATGCTCGTCGCAGCCCAAGCCCGGTCCGTACTCGACGCTGGACGACGGCGACCGCTCGACCGCCCGGGCCGAGGCGCTCACGAGGCAGGCGGTCGAGGCGATGGACAAGGACCAGAAGGAGGCGGAGCGCCTGCTGCGCGAGGCGCTGACGGCGGACCTGTGGTTCGGTCCCGCGCACAACGACCTCGGCGTCCTGTGCCTGAGGCAGGGTCGGCTGTACGAGGCGGCGAACGAGTTCGAGTGGGCGCGGAAGACGATGCCGGGGCACCCGAACCCGCGGTTCAACCTCGCGCTGACGCTGGAGCGCGCCGGGCGCGCCGACGAGGCGATCGCGATGTACGAGACGGCGCTGGAGGTCTATCCGGGCCACGTGCAGTCGGAGCAGGCGCTGGCGCGGCTGATCCGGCGGAGCGGGATCGGGAACCCGCGGCTCGACGACTACCTGCGCGACGTCGAGCTGCGCGGGGAGACGGAGGAGTGGCGCGAATGGGCGCGGAAGACGCTCGCGCTGCGGAGGGAGTAGCGGATCGCGCGGCGCGTGCGCCGGGCGACGTCGATCCGGCGTCGCACGCCGCGCTACTCGGCGGGCGGGCTCGTCGGCGGCGGGTCCGAGCGGGTGATCGTCATGATCGCCCCCGACATGTCCTGCGGGTCGCGGGCCCGCCTCTGCATGATGTTGACGAACTGGAGCGATCGAGCGACGTCGCCGTGCCGCTGCAGCGCATTCAGGATCGAATCGTCGCCGATTCCCATCGCCTTCAGGTGGAGCGTGCGCAGGAGGGCTCGCAGGCGCACGTTCGCGTCGTGCATCGCCTGTCCTTCGAGCGCGTCGCCGCGCGATGCCTCGTCCCAGTGCGTGTAGTGGTTCCGGGCGTCGACCCAGGCTGGCGGGATCGTCTCGCCGCCGAGGATCGTTCGCCGCAGATCGCCGCCAAGGGTCTTCGCCGATTGGTGGAGACGGCGCCGCAACGGGTTCCGTTGCCGCGTCTGATCCGGTTCTGCGAGGACGGCCCGACGGTCTCGCGATTGCGGACCGGCGGCGCTGCGCTCGTCCTGGCACTTGATGGTCCAAGCGCCGGGCGTTACGACAGGAGCATGAGTGCCCTAACTGCGTCGTGTCCCGCCTGCGGGGAGGACATCCACAAGCTGGCATCGAAGTGCCGCCACTGCGGGAGCTTCGTGCGCTGGCCCTGGCGCGCCCTGAATGTGGCCACCCCAACCCTCGCGTTGCTCGTCGCGCTTGTGTCGGTGGTCGGACAGACCGCGCCTCACGTCTTGCCCTACGTCGTCCGCCCTCGTCCGGATGACGTGGTCTCGCGCCTCGTCGCGGTGGAACCGGATCGCCGCACGGTGAATCTGGTCTTCTTCAACCTCGGCGAGCAGCCTGCGGCGATTCGCAGCGTCCGCCTCGAGCTACCGACCGACGTGGCCGCTCGAGGCGGAGCGTTCCGTCTCGGCTTCGACCTCGAGGGCTCGAGTCGCCTCGTCGCTCCCGGAGGCTCGCTCGAGCTGATCGCGACCTCGCGTGACGCTCTGCCCACGACACCCAGACCGACGTCGAAGAACGCGGTTTGCAAGCTCGTGGTCGAGATCATTCGATTCGACGGATCCGTGAAGGCGGACGAGATGCTCATCGAGCTCGGTTTCTGATGCTTGCGCTCGGCGCGGGGTTCGGGCAACCTGCGTCCAGCACCACGCGATCCGAGTCGGACAGCCGTTCGAGGATGTCGTCCAAGTCGAAGAGCGAGCGATTCGGCGAGCGTCGCTTGGTCTCGTTCAGTCGAATCCGGATCTCCTCCTCATGCCGGTCCACGCGCAGGCTGATCACGCCTGGCAGCACGACCACGCCCGACGGCCCCTCGTGCTTCTCGTAGGCGCTCAAGGACGCCGTGGCGGCGGGTGCAGGATCGTCTGGCCGAAACACCTTGACGACTTGGACCGTGGCGTCGCGCGCGTCGAGCAGCAACTCGACTTCATAGTCCATGGTCCACGGGAACCGGAATGCGTGGAGAGTCGTCGCAGGCAGTGGACTGGCGACGCTGCTCACCCCCGCCGACTCGGGAATCTCAACCAGTCCCGCGAGCGCCAGCAGCTGCAGCGGATGCACGGGACCCGGGTATCCGTTCTGAATCGCGCGCTCCGCGTTCGAATTGCGCGCGTAGAGCACCTTGTGAGCGCCCGGCTCGATGCACCAGAAGTACCGATCGTCGCAGCCGATCGCTCCGACCATGCGCCCGAGGTGGTTCGCACTGAGGGACACGCAGCCTGATCGGCGGTCGAAGGCGAAGAACCCCTCGCCCGTGTCGCGATGTCGCTCACCCTGGTCGTCGACGTAGGTGGATTCGAACCCCGCGACGCAGTGAAGGGAGCCGATGCACGCGACGCGCTGGTTGTGAAGGCGCCTCGTCTCCGAGGGATCGGCGAGGCGTGATTTCTCCTCGGCAGGATCCGGTTCGCAGGAGGACGACAGACCTCCCATGTCGTTGCCCCGAGCAATGCCGTCGCGCGTTCGGCAACTGACCGTCGCCAGGGCTGCGATGGAGCATGCGCAAACCGCCGAATTGACGCCAAGTCGATCGAGCCTCATCCAATCCGTCCTCGCGCGAGCGCAATGGGGCTTCGCGCCCCAGCGCGCAGTCCCGGCCTCGCGGCATCGTAGGTCGCGCGAGCAGCCGCGGTGCGAGCTCCGGCATCAGCCGTCGCGCTCCGCGCGCTTGCGCCGCTGCAGCTCGAGCAGGCTCCTGCGCACCTTCGGCCCCTTCCGCCGGCGCTCGAAGCCCGCCAGCGCGACTCCCTCGATCGACGCACCCACCGCGGCCCCGACCAGGCAGTCCAGCCAGTGGTTGTCGCCGCCGTCCGGACGCAGCCTCCACTCGTCGACGATCCTGCCGCGCCCGTGCGTCCTCACCCGGTACTCGCTCGTGAGGTGCGCCGCCAGCAGTCGATGCGCGTCGGGCCTGCGCCCGAAGAGGACGAGCGATCCCGGGTCGCCCGCCGGCACCGCGAGGCGCGCGTGCACGAAGCTCTTCCACCAGTTCGTGTCGAACACCGCGTGCCGGATCGCGCGGTGACCGGCCGCCGGCATGCGCCAGTTCAGGCCCACGCGCTCGCCCTCGCGCCGGCCGTATTCGGAGAAGGGCGTGCTCGCCGCCCCGACGTAGCGGCCGTGGCTCGGAGTGAGGAGCGCCGCGTGCGTCGACCGGCGGCAGAACGCGTACACGAGGTCCGTCGACTGGCCCCAGTTCGCGTCCACGAGGCAACGCGAGATCCGCGTCGCGCTCCCGTCCTCGCACGCCCATTCCCGCCCGAGCAGCCGCTCGGCGATCCTGTCGAGCCCGGCCCTGATCGCGGCCTCGAGGCCGGCGCGCGGCGCCGCCGCGGCGAGCGTCCATCGCAGGTCGCGCAGCTGGAACCACTCCTCCTTCTGCTCCGGCTCCGTGCCGTAGTCGACGACGGTCCCGCCGAACCCTCCGTCCCACGCGACGACCATCCAGTAGAGCGCCTTCTGCTGCACGTCGACGAACGCCGTGACGCGATCGGTCTCTGCCGGAACGATGCCCCGCCTCGTGCCCGCGGCGCGCTCGGCGATCGCGACCGCCGTGATCTCTCCCGCGTCGGCCTCGCCCTCGGGCATCGGGTCGTTCTGGTACTCGGCGCGGAACGCCGCCGCGTCCTGCAGCCGGAGGTTCATCGCGTGCTGCAGCGCGGACGCCTCGTCGGGATTGAAGCGCTCCTCCCACGCGACCGCGGCGCCGGCGTCCATCCGCTCCCGGTGCCGCAGGTAGAACGCGGTCGCGTCGCGGAGCCCGCTTCCGGCGCGCAGGCCGTCGGCGCGGATGCGGGCGTACTCGTCCCAGAGCGCCTCCTCGGTCGGAGGGGAGTAGAGCATCCTGGTCCTCTCGCCCTGCCACTGCGGGTGCCGCTTGGGGTCCAGAAGCCGGTCCGCGAGGTCGTCCGCGCGGACGACCGTCAGCGTCATCAGCCCGGCGATCTTCCTGCCCGGACCCGCGAGGCCGAGGATCGCCCCCGCGATCACCCGCTCGCGCGCGGCGCACTGGCTCGGGCTTCGCGCGCTCTCGTCGGTCTGCGGGTCGTCGACGAGCACGAGCGAAGGACGAACGGACGCGCCGTCCGTTCGCTTGTGCTTCATGCCGCGGATGCGGCCGGTGATCCCGGCGACGCGGATGACCGCTCCCGAGCAGGGGGCGCCCGCGATCGAGGGCAGGACGAGCTCCTTGGCGGTCCACCCGATGTGCGTCTGCCTGCCCTTGTGGAGCTGCCCGGCCGCGCGCTGGTGGATCCCCTCGAGCGCGCGGATCGGGAAGCACGCCTCGGGGAAGTCCTCGAGCAGGAGTTCGTTGTGCTCGATCTCGGCGCGGATCGAGTCGAGCATGTTCGCGGCGTGGTCCTCGTCGCTCCCGACGAGCGCGACGAACTCGCGGTGCCCGTAGAGCATGGCCCAGACGCACGCGATCTCGCAGAGCGACGTCTTGCCGCTGCCGCGCGGCATCGCCATCGCGAAGAGCCCGCCCTCGAGGACGCACGTCTCGATCTTGGCGATCACCTTGAGGTGGTCGGGCGACCACGCGAGCGAGAACGTCCTCGCGAAGTACGTCTCGCAGAAGCGGCGGAAGTCGCGCGAGGCGGCCTGCCTCCGCGACGGCTCCCTGATCTCCGGCAGGTCTCCGATGTCGCGTCCGGAGGTCGACAGCAGCGCCGCCCGCAGGCGCGCGCGCTCGCGGACCGCCTCGTATCCGCCCGGGTCGCCCGGCTGCCCGTCGACCTCCGGCGCGTGCCGCCGGTCGAAGAGCCAGCCGACGTACCGCAGGAGGTCGATCCGATTCGGATCGCCGTCCGCTCCGAGCCGCAGGCCGGCGCGGATGCGGTGTCGGTGCAGCTGTCGCTCGCCAAGGCACTCGCCGAGCGGCGTCGAGTTCAGGAGCCGACAGAGCTGGCCCGCGCGCAGGCGGCGGACGTCAGACGACACCGCCCGCCTCCCCGGCGACGACCTGGCGGGCGAGCCACGCGCCGTAGTGCACGAGATGGACGGTGCCGTCGGCGTTGGTCGGCGCGCCGGCGTCGATGTCGGCGCGGACCCGGTCGGCGCTCGCATGGCGCGATCCGCTGGCGCGCAGCAGCCGCACGACGTCGTCGACGTCGAGCGACGCCGGGCTCTTCTTCGGGTTGCCGGTCGGGGCCTCAGCCATGCGGACCTCCGGCGCGATGGTCCGGAAGGTCGGGCCGGAGTTGCCCACATCGCTCGGATTCCGGGCGAGTTCCGCGGGACATGCCTTGATGTCCTCGCGCGGTCATGCCCTTGTGTGCGCGACGCGGACGGGATTCCCCGACGCCGCGAGACGCACGCGAACGAGCAACGGAGAACGCCATGACGAAGAAGCCAACCGAAACCGAATGGAAGGTCGAGTACGCGAAGCGCTCGCTCGCGAGCATCGCCGAGGACGCGAAGGCCGACATCCGATCCAAGATGGACTCGATCCGCAGCGCGCTTGACGAGGCGGAGCGCCGCCTCGACGCGAACGAGATGCCCAACACCTGCGGCATCCTGCAGGGGCGAGCCTTCGAGCTCGAGATGGCCCTCGCGCGCTTCGCGGCGATGCGCGACGCGAAGCCCGCGATCGCGATCCTCACGAACGTCATCGAGACGCTCGCCGCGGGCGAGAAGGATGGACGTTGACCATGACCGCCGACCACGACGCCGCCCGAGACGCCGCGCTCCTCGCGATCGCCAAGCGCGAACTGCTCCTCGAGATCGACACGTTCGAGCCGCGCCGCAGCGGGGCCGACTTCCGGGAGCACGCGATCTGGATGGTCGAGGCCGCCCTCGCCGCCGCGTACGAGGCCGGCCGCGAGGCGGGCCGCATCCAGGAGCGGAAGCGACGAACGCCGACCCGGTGCCAATGCCCGGCCTGCGGCCGGGACATCCGAATCACGCCACTCGCCTGAAGCCCGCACGTCGCGGGCTTCGCCGTTTCCAGCCCTCCAACACGGAGAACCACCATGTCGAAGAAGACCACCAGCAAGAAGCCGTCCGCCACGAAGTCGCCCCGCATGTCGAAGAGCGCCGCCCGCGCCGAGGGGGCGGCGAAGTCCGAACGCCTCCGCAAGGCGGCGATCGCGGAGATCGCCGAGCGCCTCGCCGAGGGCAAGCAGGACCACGAGGTCCCGACCGCGAAGGAGGTCGCGAACATCACGCACGCGGCCACACCTGCGAAGGCCAAGCGCACGAAGGCCGACAAGCCCGCGAAGCGCGAGCCGAAGGTGAAGCGCGTCAGCGGCCTCGATCTCGCCGCGAAGGTGCTGGCCGCCGCGAAGGAGCCGCTCAACTCGAAGACGATCGCCGAGCGCGTGCTCGCCGCAGGCTGGTCCACCAGTGGCAAGACGCCGCACGCGACGCTCTACGCCGCGATCATCCGCGAGATCGAGAAGAAGGGACCGCAGGCCCGGTTCAAGAAGACCGAGCGCGGGCTGTTCGCCGCGACGGCACATGCCGGGAAGGGAGCGTGACCGCCATGCTTCCAACCAACGACAACCTCGTCGCGCCGGAGGATGCGTGCCCGGTGTGCAACGAGCGCGACGCCGACCGCCTCGTGTGGATCGACGACGAACGGGTGCGCTGCACGATGTGCGGCACCGAATACGCCCCCGGCGCGGGAAGGGAGGCGAGCGATGGCCGCTGAAGGCCGGGGCCGACCGATGGACGAGATCTTCGACATCGACCGCGACCACCTCGTCCGGCGCGTCGTCCCTCGGCGCGGCACGCCGTACGAACATCGCTGCCCGAAGGCGGCCTTCGAGGAAGTGGCGCACGCCGCCGAGGAGATGCGCTCGGGCATCACGCTCGACCGCATCCAGGCGGCGACCGGGCTTCCCTTCACGCAGGTCGCGGTGGCGATCGCCTTCATGAAGGAGCGCGGCTGCCTCGCGCCCGAGCACGGGCGCACGCACGCCGCGCCCGAGGGCCTGCACCTCGACGCGATGACCGAGTTCCTCGCCCTTCGCGACGAGCCGCGCATCGCCTGACCTGATCGCCTCCGCGATCACGCCTCGGCTCCGGCCGGGGCTTTCTCTTCGGCCAGAGCGTTTTCGCCTGCCGCGATCCGCGTCGCCTTCGTCCCGGTGAACTCCTCGTAGCGCCGGACGATCACGTCGCAGTAGAGCGGGTCGAGCTCCATGAGGAACGCCTTCCGGCCCGTCTGCTCCGCCGCGATCAGCGTCGAGCCCGAGCCGCCGAAGAGGTCGAGCACGTGCTCGCCCGGCCGCGACGAGTACTGCATCGCGCGCGTCGCGAGCTCGACCGGCTTCTCCGTCAGGTGCACCATCGACTGCGGGTTCACCTTCTTGACGTGCCAGAGGTCGGTCGCGTTGTTCGGCCCGAGGAAAAGGTGCGCCGCGCCCTCGCGCCAGCCGTAGAAGCAGATCTCGAACGCGCCCATGAAGTCCTTGCGCGTGAGGACCGGATGCTGCTTGTCCCACACGATCCCTTGGCTGAAGTAGAGCTCGTGCTTCTTCAAGAACGGCGGATAGTTGCCGAGGTTCGCGTAGCCGCCCCAGATGTAGAAGCCTCGGCCCGGCAGCAGCACGCGGGCCATGTTGCCGAACCACGCGTCGAGGAGCGCGTCGAACGCCTCGTCGGTCACGAAGTCGTTCGCGAGCGGGCGGTCCTTCGCGCGGAGCTGCCTGTGCGTCGCCTTCGACTTCTCGGGATGCCGAGCTACATCCATCGACTGGTGATGCGTCGGCTTTGCCGCGCTGAAGGACGAGAGCCCAGCGGCGATCGCGTTGTTGCTCCTCGGCTCGACCTTCACGTTGTAGGGCGGATCCGTGTTGACGAGATGGATCGGCTGGCCGTCGAGGAGGCGATCGAGATCCTCCGGCTTCGACGAGTCGCCGCAGAGGAGTCGGTGCCCGCCGAGGAGCCAGAGGTCGCCCGGCCGCGTCGTCGCCTCGTCGGGCGGCGCCGGCACCGCGTCGGGATCGGTGAGCCCCTCCTTGATGTCGCCCGCGAAGAGCTTCGCGAGTTCGTCCTCGTCGAAGCCGAGCGACGCGAGGTCGACGTCGAGTTCCTTCAGCGCGCCGAGCTCGACCGCGAGAAGGTCCATGTCCCACTCGGCGAGCTCGGCGGTCTTGTTGTCGGCGATGCGGTAGGCGCGCACCTGCTCGGGCGCGAGGTCCTTGGCGACGTGCACCGGCACCTTCGCGAGCCCGAGCCTCTGCGCGGCCTTCCATCGCGTGTGGCCGCAGACGATGACGCCGTCGCCGTCGACGACGATCGGCTGGCGGAATCCCCACTCGCGGATCGAGTGAGCCACGGCGTCGACGGCGCCGTCGTTGATGCGGGGGTTTTGTTCATAGGGGCGGATGTCGGCGAGCGGTCGGAGTTCGATCTTCATGGGGAGCGTCCTTGCGTCGGTGCGAGCGAAAGGGCGGCCGGGGCGGAGCGCCCACCCGGGCGGCGACGTCGCGGCCCGGGGGCCGGCGGGCTTTGCCGGGGGGTCAGGTAGGCCGGCAGCGAGCCGCCGCGACGTGGGCCGACGTGGTGGCCCACGCCGGAAACATGGGCGGCGGAGAATTCGGACAGCGGAAAGAAAGTCTGTCTCCGGATGCGGCACCTCCCCGCGGGGTCTCGCGGCCGAATGAGGCGGGGAAGTACCTACGCGAGCGCCGCGGCTCGTCGCGAACCATGCACATGTTAGTCGCGTCGGCGCGGTCGGGCGTCGCGCGCCGCGATCCGACATCGGCGCGCGCGGCGCCGCGGGCGCAGGCTTCGCGCGGCGCCCGCGGGCGTCCCGCGCCCGAGGCGCGCCGCGCGTCGGATACGCTGTCGCTCGACGTCCTTCGCTGTCGTCGCGTGTCCGCGCGAGTCACGCCGCGGCCGCGCGGCGCCGTGCGGGGGCCTGCGGGCCATGAACCTGAGTGACGCGCACCGATGAGTCGCTTGCATGCGGACGACGAGCTCGCCGTGATGGCGGTCCTGCGGACCATGCCGGAGACATGGACCGCGCTGTCGCCGGCGCGGACGAGGGCGACGGCGGAGGCCGCGATCCGGCTGCTCGTGGACGCGGGCCTGGTCGAGCGGCGGCATACGCGTCGGCTGCAGTTCGGGGGCGAGGTGGTCGAACTCGAGATTTCCGGCTCCGGGGAGGCCGGGCTGAGGAACGCCACGCTCCAGTCGATGCCGCATCTCGGTCGCCGCTGGCGTCGGGCGCTCAAGGCGTGGTCCGGCGGAAACGCTCGCGACGGCGCCGCGGTCGTCGTCGACGACGTGCCGCCGATCGAGGTGCGGCTGAGCGCCCTGGGGGTCATGGCGCGAGGCGATCTCGAGTTCGACTTTTCGGCGTACCCGCTGCTCGATCTGGGCTGTCGGCAGCGCGTGCTCGACTTCGTGTTCAAGCGCGGCCCGTTCCAGGGCCGCCGTTCGGTGGACAGCGACGGAACGCTCCATGCGTTCCGGGTCGTCGCCGAGGGCGCGGGCTCCGATTCCCCGGCGAGGACGCCGATCCCAGTCGTGGTCGCGAACCCTGACGCGATCGGGCGCGCGCTCCATGAGCGGCTGCGGCCGGTCGGCGAGGTCGCGCGTCGGGACGCCGCCGCGCTTGCCGCTCGCGGCAGCTACGCCGAACGTCTCGGCCCGACGGTTTCGGATCTCTCCGAGGAGCTGAGTCGCCATGGCGACACGATCCGCCGTTGGTGCCACGCCGCGGGGATCCGCTTCGGTCGGGGGAGTCGCAACAAGCGGCTGTCGCCAGAAGAACTCGCGGCGCTCGCGGAGTGGCTCGAGTCCTCCACGGTGCAGGAGAAGCAGGACGTGCTGAAGGGACTCCGGAAGTTCTCCGGGCCAAGCCGAAAATAAGCCGTAAGGCCGAGAGTTGGCCGAATGCGGCCGCAGCGCGCTGATTCGAGGCCCGAGGGGCCGCAGAATCCGGCGCATGGATTCGCGATTCCACACGGTCACGCAACTCTCCCGGGCGACGCGGCTGCCGGCCGCCTGGATTCGCCGCGAGGCCGATGCGGGTCGGCTGCCTTGCCTCCGCGTCGGGCGGCGACGGCTGTTCAGCCTGCGCGCGGTGCTCGCCGCGATCGCCGAACGCCAGGCACGGGAGGTGCACCGTGACAAGTGACGCGGTCCGGGTCGGACGCTCCCACGCGCCGTCGGTCGCCGCGTCCGACGAGCCGTCGCTGCTCGTCGACGGCAAGTGGGTCGCGGTGACGCTCGGCTGCTCCGTCCGACACGTCCGACGGCTCCTCGACGCGGGCCTCATGCCCGGCGCGGTCAGGATCGGGCAACTCGTACGGTGGCGGCGCGATGACATCGCGCGTTGGATCGAGCGCGGTTGTCCGGCCGCCGATCGGAGGGGAGAGCAGCCGTGATCGGCTTCCCGAGCGCGTCGGGCACGCGGCGAAGAGCGGAGGGCGACGCAGCGCGACCGGCGTCCGACGAACGGTTCCTCGCTCGCTCAGGCGACACGCCGTCCGGATTCGTCAGGCTCGACGGGTGGTGCCAGCCCGTCGTCGCGGCGGCGTGCCTCGTCTCGCCGCACGCGGCACTCGCGTACTTCGTGCTCAAGTCGTTCGCGTGGCGACGGCGTGAACAGTCGGGACCGGCAACGGCGCGCCCCAGCCTGAAGACGCTCGCGCGACGGACCCTGATTCCGTCGCGGACCTTGCAGTTGGCGTTGGACGTCATCGTGGAGTTCGGGCTTGTGCGGAAGCGACGACCGGCATTGCGGGCCTCCAACCGCTACGAACTCGTCGACGATCGGTCGGAGGTCCTGCATCGGGCGATCGGCTCGGCGCTGTCGCACTCGCTCGCCGTCGCGAAACGCGTGGACCGAGGGCGTGAGGGACGCGGATTCCATGAGCTCGTGCGCTCGGTGCGCGCGCTGCTCCGCCTCGCGAGCGACCTCGCGTCACTGGTGGCGGCGGAATCGGCTCCCTTCGTGACCGACGGTGCGCCGGGATCTCCGGAGCAGACGCCGTCGGTTTCGCCGTTGCCCTGCCGATGCGCAGCTGGCTGCGCGTCGGCCGCGGAACCCTACTCCGATCGCGACCGTTCGGGGTCGAGCGCCGAGTCGGGCGGCGCGCTCGGCCTCCCGTCCGGCGCGCGGCGCGGTTCGCGTGGAGGCGCAGCCAGCTGCGCCCGCGAGGCGCAGCCAGGTGCGCGACGGGGCGCAGCCTGCTGCGCCTGCGACGCGCAGCCGGCTGCCAACGAAGCAGATGCATTGAATCAGATCAAAGAACCAGCTCCTGCGAAACAGCAGAAGCAGGGCGTGCCTCGAACGATGGGTCGCGTCGGCGGCGCTCGCGACGCGCACCCGACGCATGCTGCTGCTGTTGCTGCTGGCGGCTATGACGATGGCGCGGCTGATCGAGACCGCAGTGCCGACGGCGTGAGCGACGAGGGGCAACGAACGCGCTTCAAGGAGATTCGAGATGTCCTGCGCCGCCGCCACATCGGCGAGCCGAAACTCACGCGCTGCGCGCACATGCTGGCTGCGAAGGGACTCCGTCCGTCCGTCGTCGAGACGGAGATCCGCCGGTTCCGTGAGGACCAGACCGGCCTCATAGTCACCTCCGTGGAGAGGGACTTGGACGCCTGGTGCGGTGACCAGCGCGAGTGGGACGCCGCCTGCGCGGCCGCCCTGAGGCGAGCGATCGAATCAGAACGCACCACTCTTCGCCAATTCATCGAGCGATCGACCAAGGCAGATGCGGCACCCGCGCTGCGCCGCTACGCGGAGGCGCTGGTTCGCGATCCCCGCCGCGGATCGGAGATTCGAAGCCACGTGATGGATATCGTGGCATCGTCGCCGGGCGTCCCTTCGAGTCACGCCTTGCTCGAGGACATGGCGTCGGCGGCGGTGGACGACTTCGCGCTCCACGCCGCGATGTTCACGGTCTGTGCGATCCTCGCGGGCCACGTGGACGTCGCCTCGATCCTCCCCCATCTGCGAACCGACGCCGAGTCCATCGCCGACTCGATTCGACGATTCGAGGCCGCGCAGTCATCGGCCGGCGCGCCCCGATTGCCCGAATCCTCGGATAGTCGGAGCTCTGTTCTCCCCGACGAGGGGCCCGCGACGCGCTGATTCATGGCGATGCGACGAGCCATCCTCTCGGCCCGTCGAGCACGAGTCGTCTCGGCCGGGTTCCTCGTCGGGAAGAAACCGTCGGCGCCGGCTCCGTCGCGGGTCGAGATCGTCGAGGTGTCCGGGACGCGGTCGCGGCTTCTCGGTGCGCCCGCGGAAACGGAGACCAGCGGGATCGCCGCCCCCCCAAATGGCGGCACTGCGAAACGGCGGGCCCCGATCTCGGTGCACCCTGCGCCGACTGACTTGCACACCGTCGCCCCTTGCCCCTCACTGTGACCCATGGGAATGATCTACCGGAAAGCCTGGACCATGCCGCTGCCCGCCGGAGCCGAGGTCGTCGACGGGAAGGACGGCCGGCGCGTCGCGCGGTGGCGGATCCGCGGCGGGAAGCTGCGCAGCGCCGAGGTGCTCGAGGGCAGGGACGGTCGCCTCCGCGTGCGGGGCGAGACGGCGTGCTGGATGGCGCGCTACCGCGACGCGGACGGGATCGTGCGCGACGTGCAGACGGGCTGCCGCGACGAGACCGCCGCGCGGGCGATGCTCCTGAAGCTCGAGCGTCGCGTCGAGCGCGTCCGCGCCGGCATCGTGACGCACGAGGAGGACGCGGTGGTGCGCGACGGCGACGGTCCGATCGCGGGCCACGTCGAGGCGTGGCGCCGGCACCTCGCGCTCAAGGGCACCTCCGCCGCGTGGTCGGCCACGGCGGTGCGGCGGGTCAACTGGGTCGCGGGCGAGTGCGGCTTCCGCAGGCTCCGGGACGTGGCGGCGTCGCCGGTCGAGCGCTGCCTCGCAAGGCTGGCGGAGCGGGGCATCTCGGCCGCGACGCGGAACGGCTACCGCGGCGCGCTGGTGGCGTTCATGAACTGGGCCGCGCGGACCGGGCGCGTCGGGGCGAACCCGCTGAGGCACGTCGCGACCGCCGACGCGAGGCGCGATCCGCGCCGCCAGCGTCGGGCGCTCTCGGAGGCGGAGATCGTCGCGCTCCTGGACGCTGCGCGGCGCCGGCCGCTGGCGGAGGCGATGACGGTGCGGACGGGCGCGCGCAAGGGCGAGTGCGTCGCCAAGGTCGCGCCGGCGGTGCGCGAGCGTCTCGACTGGCTGGGGCGCGAGCGGGCGCTGATCTACAAGACGCTGGTCCTCACGGGCCTGCGCCTGGGGGAGCTGCGCTCGCTCACGCTGGCGCGGGTGGACCTCGCGTCGGAGCCGCCGCACGCGACGCTCCTGGCGCGCGACGACAAGAGCCGCCGCGGCGCGGAGGTGCCGATCCGCGCGGACCTCGCGGCGGAGCTGCGCGAGTGGCTCGCGGACCGGCTCGGGCGCGAGCGGCGCGAGGCGGCGAGGAAGGGAGGGCCGTTGCCCGCGGCGCTGCCGCCGTCCGCGCGGCTCTTCGACCTGGGGCGCAACATGCTGCGGGCGTTCGACAAGGACCTGGTGTTCGCGGGTCTCGCGCGCACGGTCGACCGCGACGGCCGGAAGGTCATCGACAAGCGGGACGCGCGCGGGCGCTCGCTCGACGTCCACGCGTTGCGGCACACGTTCGGGACGCACCTCTCGCGTGGCGGCGTGTCGCTGCGGACGGCGCAGGCGGCGATGCGGCACGCGGACCCGAGCCTGACGGCGAACGTGTACACGGACTCGAAGCTGCTCGACGTGGCGGGGGCGCTGGAGGCGCTGCCGCGGTTGGCCATCGGATGCGAGGGCAGGCTTGCGTAGGAATCCGCCGCGCCGGCGGCGAATGGCGAATTCCGAATCCAAACGACCCAGTCGTGCCGACGTAAAACCCGTGCACGAATCGGAGCAGTCTTGTAAAATGGCGAGTGAGGATCCTGACCACTTGACCGCGTTGCCACTCAATCTCGAAGCGACTCTTGGGGCGCAGCTAAAGCTTGCACGAGAGGCAACCGGGATGTCGACCCGGACCGTTGCCCGACGGCTGGGCCGGCGGTTCCCGATCTCGCACGCAACGGTTGCCAACTACGAGCGAGGTGACTCGGTCCCACCGATGTCCGTGTTGGCTGCGCTCGCGACGCTATACGACCGCCAGCCGAACTGGTTTCTCTCACCCCAAAGTCGACTCGAGGGCGTGAGGTACCGGAACCTCAAATCGCGCGTCTCACTCAGGGATCGCGTGGTGTTCGAGGCAAGCTGTCAGCGATGGCTTCAAGCGTATGAGTCGATCGAACGGCGATTCGGCGACCCTTTGACGCCCTCTTTGCGATTCAGGGCGCGGCCCAATGAGCGCCCGCAGTCCGTCGCTCGCCGCCTCCGAACTCAGCTACGGCTTTCCGAGGCGGAACCGCTGGCCAGCGTGGTCGAGGTGCTCGAGCGGCTCGGTGTCAGGGTGCTCGAGATGACGACCGATCTCGCGATTGACGGTCTCGCCGCCAGGCTTCGCGAGGCTTGGGTCGTGGTCCTCAATCCAGCGGTCTCGCCCGATCGCGGGAGAATGAACGCAGCGCACGAACTCGGACATCTCCTTCGCGGTCTCGGTCCGGGCGAGCCGAGCAACGCGGACGAGGAGATGGCCTTCGACTTCGCGTCCCATCTCCTCATGACCCCGGCGATGCTGCGCGAGGCGTTTCGGCGCCGCTCGATCGTCGACCTCGTGAAGTACAAGGAGCGATTCGGCATCTCGCTCGCGGCGATGGTGTACAGGGCCGAGCGCGACGAGATCATCTCCAAGGCGGTTGCGAAACATCTGTGGATCGAGTTTGGCAAGCGCGGATGGCGGAGAAACGAACCTGGGCGGACGTTGACGGATCGCGCGACGCGATTTGAGGCAATCGTCGACGCGGCGGTCCTGCAGGGATCGACGATTGAGAGCGTCGCTGAAGTGGCAGGGGTGCGGGCCGAGGAGTTGCGACGTCGGCTTGAGGGCGCGACGGGGGCGGACCTGCTTGACGGCGAGATACAAGAGACCTCGCGTGCGACGCATCGATTGCGACTCGCCGGACTCGAACCAACTTGACGGGGACAACCATGCGACGAAAGACCATTCGACTCAACGAGCTCGAACGCAGCGTGCTGATGCGGCTCCATCGGCAGTCGGGCATTCCTGACGGACAGTTTCCCCAGCGGCCCGCGTTCTGGCGTGGGTTCACGGACAATTGGAACGGCATCACGGGCCGCCAAGACACTCCGGAGGAGCTCCTCCACTACATCATGACGCAACGCAAGCAGGCGCTCTGGTTTCGCTTCGACGGTACGCACAAGCCGAAGGCAACCCCGCCTGACGATCTTCTCAGCCAAGAGGAGTGGAGCGTTGCTGAGCGCATCTACGGAGAGCTGGGCGCCGCGTCCGACAACTTGCTCGTGGATGCGACCACGCGCGCCGAACTTGTGAAGCGATTCGTCGCGGCCACCGGCCAGCATGTGCCCGAGCTGGAGTTCGTTGCCGCGCTCGTCGCGCGGCGAAAATCCGGTTGGCTGCCGAAGCTGGCCCAGACGGGCTCGGAAGACTTGGGTTTCAACGACTTCGATGAAGTGGCGGAAGGATGATCAGGTGGCGAAGAACGACTACAGCATCGGCCCGCACCGAGACGGTTGGCAAGTACGCCGCGATGGCGCGGAGCGCGCGTCCGCAGTCTTCGGAACCAAGGCGGACGCGCTCAAGCGAGGCCGTGAGCTCGCGAAGGGATCCGAGGGAGAGCTCAGGATCAAGGGGCGCGACGGACGGATCCAAGACTCGGACAGCTTCGGGAACGATCCCGCGCCGCCACGCGACAGGAAGCACTAGCGGGAGAGGTCCTTGTTACGGGTGTCCACCTGTCGAGGCGTGGACGAGGCCGTGAGATCTACTGCCGACCTTGCACTCCACCTTGCACCGGCGCTTGCACTGACGGGCGTCCGCGCGTGTCATCCGCAGGCATTTCCTGGCAGATCGCGGGCTTGCGGCACCGCGCCGCGGATCGCGCGCAAGTCCCGCCCCAGTCCAAAGAAAGCCGCCGCTGTCACCTTGTGACAGCGGCGGTCCCAGTCGTTCGAACAAAGCGGGTGAAGGGACTTGAACCCTCGACATCTACCTTGGCAAGGTAGCACTCTACCACTGAGTTACACCCGCAGAACCCGTGCGCGACTCGTGCGGACTTCGCGCCAGCGGCCTCCGGGAGAACCCGTCGGCCGATTTGGGACGCGGCAGTATACCCCCATGCATCGGGTCGGCAAGGGGGTCGGCTGAGGTGGAAGGTGGCCGATCGGAATCACCCGGGCGAGCGTCCGGCCCCGCGCGGTCCGAGAGCGCGTACCTTCCTCGCCCACGCATGAGCTCGTCCACGACAGCACCCGCCCGGACGCCGCGGGCGGCGCACGTGCCGTGGTGGATGTGGTTCGTGCCCTGCCTCTGGGCCGGCGCGTTCCTCACCGGCGCGGCGGCGCTGCGGCGCCTGTCGCCGGACATGGTGACCTTCCTGCGATTTGCCATCACCGCCGCCGGTGGAGCGATCGTCCTCCGCCGGCCGGTCGCGCGGGTCTTCGCCTCGCGGCCCACAGCGCGGCAATGGTCGGCGATCCTCGTTCTCGCGCTCATCGGCGGCGTCGGATACCACGTCACGTTCTACGCGGGGCTCGCCCGGTCGCAGCCGCCGATCGCGTCGGTCGTCATTGCGACGAACCCGATCCTCACGACGCTGGGCGCGGCGCTCTTCCTCCGCGATCGACGTCCGACGCGTGGCCTCTTCGTCGGACTCTTCCTCGCGTTCGTCGGGGTCGTTCTCCTGGCGATGGACAAGCCGGCGCACGACGACGCAACGCTCAGCTTCATCGACCGATTCACGCGAGGGTGGGGATGGGGCGAGACGTTGTGCCTCATCGCCAGTCTGTCGTGGGCGACCTACGCGCTCCTGATGCAGCGGTTTCGCACCACGCTGCTCGCGAGCCTGCCCGGCGCCGGCGTCACGTATTTCATCTACCTCTTCACCGCGCTCTGCACGCTGCCGATCGTGCTCGCGACGGGCAGTATCGCCGGCATCGGAACGATGACGATCGGCGACTGGGGCTGCCTGGTGTATCTCGGTCTCATCGCGACGGTCATCGCGTACACGCTCTACAACGCCGCGCTCGACCGCGTCGGCTCCGCGCGCGTTTCGCAAGTGACGTACGCGGTGCCGGCGCTGACGACGCTGCTCTCGCTCCACTTCGTTCCCGACTTCGAACCGCACTGGCGAACGTGGGCCGGGCTTGTCACGGTGACGATCGGACTGGTCGTCTCCGACGGCCGCGTCGCGGCCCGCATGCGACGGGTCGGCGCGGGCATGCAGCGCGGAGGCGCGGAGGGCGCGGAGTAACCGCGGAGCAGTGCCGAAAAGTGGCTGCACAGCGTCACCGCGCGACGCACTCACGTCCTCTTTCCCCTCCGCGCTGGCTCCGTGTCCTCCGTGCCTCCGCGCTGAACATGGCGCGGAAGGCGCCGCACCCTCGCCTCACCACTCGCGCACGACGCAGACCGCCGTCAACACCGCCGCACCGATCGACGCGTACATCGTGAACTGCTTCAGGTCGACGGGAAACGCCGGCTGGAACAACACGGCGAACGCCGCGAAGAGGCCACACCACACCGCGCTCTGCTGCTTGCCCGCGACGATCGCGCCGAGCACGAACCCGCCCGCCACGACCCAGCGTGCGCCGAGTTCATACGAGCCCGGAATGAAGCCCAGCGGAACCGCCGCGAGGAGCGCAGCCGCGATCGCAAGGACGACGAGTGACCATCGAGGCATGCGCAGCAGAGTACGCGATGCGCAATCGAAGCGCGATGGCGCCGCGCCAAGCAACGCTGCTCGCGCAGCGAGCCAGCGCTGCGAAGCCATCGAGGAAAAAAAGCGCTCGCGACGAAACTCGTCGCGAGCGCGTGCCTTGAGCCGGGGTGTGCCGCCGCGCAGCGGTCGGCACCACATCGGCGCGAACTTACTTGTCTTCCGGACGAATCCCGAACCCCGAGCGATCCGGATACGGCGGCTTCGGCACCGGCACGAACGGATGATCCTTGATCGCTTGGAGCATCAGTTCAATCGCCTTGTCGAGCTGCGGATCGCCGCCGTCCTTCATCAGTGCCGGGTCGTCGAGCACTTCGAAATCGGGATCGACGCCGTGACCTTCGATGCCCCACGTGCCGTCGGCCTCGTAGAAGCCGAAGGTCGGCACGGTGACGCGGCCGCCGTCGATGAGTCCCGGATTGCCCGAGATGCCGACGAGTCCGCCCCACGTGCGCGTGCCGATCAGGGGGCCGAGCTTGTTGTGCTTGAAGAGCCACGGGAACATGTCGCCGCCCGATCCGGCGAGGCCGTTGATGAGCATCGCCTTCGGACCGTAGTGTCCGTCCGGCGGCCAGACCCAGTCCTTCGCGTCGCGACGGGCCCAGTAGTTGGTGACCGGGCGGTTGAGCAACTCGATGAAGCGCGTCGGGATCTGGCCGCCGCCGTTCCATCGATCGTCGATGATGAGCGCGGCCCGATCCACCTGGCCTTGGAACTGCCGAACCAGATCGGTCTGGCCGTCGACGCCGGTGTTCGGCACGTAGATGTAGCCGACCTTGCCGTCGGACTTCTTCGCGACGTACGCCCGCTTCTGCTCGATCCAGTCGCGGTAGCGCAGCGGCGTCTCGCCGCCGATCGCGCTCACGACCACGTCCTTGGCCTTGTCGTCGATGGTCGGATTGGGGCCGACAGTGAGCGTGAGCGTCTTGCCTGCGAGACCGATGAACGCGGCCCACGGGTCGCGGTTGATGTCCACCGGCACGCCGTTCACCGCGAGCAGGAAGTCGCCTTCCTTCACGCCGAGTCCCTGCTCCGAGAGCGGGCCGCGGGCGTCGGTGTCCCACGGCGCGCCTTGGTAGATCTTGGCGATGCGATAGGCCTTCGGGCCGTTGCCGCCGTCGGCAGCGCCTTCGAGCCGGAAGTCAATCCCTAACATCCCGACGCTTCGACTCGGCGCGTCCTCGACGTCGCCGCCCTGGTAGTACGCGTGGCCGACGTTGAGCTCCGAGATCATCTCGCTGATGAGGTACGACAGGTCCTCGCGAGCGTTGATCTGGTCGACGAGCGGCGCGTAGTGGTCGTAGACGGCCTGCCAGTTCACGCCGTGCATGTGCGGGTCGTAGAAGTAGTCGCGCTCGAGGCGCCACGCGTCGCGGAACATCTGCTTCCACTCGGCGCGCGGGTCGATCTCGACCAGCATCGGACTCGTCACGATCGGCTTCGGCGTCGCGCCGGGGCTCGCGTCCGCGATCTGCACGCCGCGGCCGCCGCCGATCAGGAGCTTCTTGCCGTCGGCCGACACTTCGAAGCCACCGCCGGCGCAGACCTTCTTCTCCTCGCGCTTCTTGTCGGAGAGGTCCATCGCGTAGATGGTCCCGCCGCGGGCGTAGAGCACGTTGTTCTTGTCATTGAAGCCGACTCGTCCGTAGCCGCCGTTCGCGGCGGGAAGCTGCAACGAGCGGGACTCGAAGCCGTCGAAGTCGATCTTGACGTCCTTCGGCTTTTCCTTGTCCTTCGCGTCGCCTTCCTTCTTGTCGCCGCCGTTCGTTTCGCGCGTCCCTTCGATCTTGGACGACTCGCCCTGCGGTCCGGTACCGTCGCCCTTCAGCGTGTCGCCGTCGATCACGAGCCGCATCGTCGCGGACTGACCTTGCGGCATCTTGAGCGTGAGGTCGAGGGTCTTCGATTCGGGATTCCAGGTACCTTCAACCGCCCCCGAAATCGTGGGAGATGTCATGGTGCCGGTGACCTTGTTCCCGTCTTCGAGTGTCAAGGTCAGGACGAATTCGAGCAGCCCCATCCCTGGGATCTCAGTGCGGCATTTCCACGTGCCGGCGGGACCGCCGGCCGCGGCCTGCGGGCCGTCGGCGATCTCGGCCGCATCGCTCGCGACGATCGCGCTCGCTGGCGGCGCCTCGCTGCTGCGGCGACGACCGCGGCGAGGCTGACCGTCGCCGGGCGGCGCATCGCCTTCCTTCTTCGGCGCGTCACCCTTGCCTCCGTCGGGCTTGGCATCGGGCTTGGCATCGGGCTTGGCATCACTCTTGGCGTCGGCCTTCTTGCCTTCCTCCTCGTCGCTCGTCGCGAGCCACGGCATCTTCATGTCGGCGCGGAGCGGAACGGTGACGAGCACGTCGGCCTCGTTGTAGATCCACGTCGTATCGAGCGCCGAGTACTGCGGGTTGAACGAACGCTTCGAGGTGAACACCAGCCAATCGCCCTTGCGGTCGAAGGTTGGCTCGCTGTCGGCGAACATGCCGCTCGTGACCTGCTTGCGCTCGCCGGTCGTCGTGTCGTAGATGAAGATCGCCGGCGTGCGCGAGTCGTCCGGACCGCGGGCGTAGGTGAGCCAACGGCTGTCGCTCGACCACGACACCGCGCCCATGGAGATCTCCCACGGGTTCTTGTCGATCGGCGTGACCTTGCCGGACTCGAACTCGACGAGGAAGATCGCGCCGGTCTTGTCTCCGATGACGAGCTTCTTCGAGTCGGGCGACCAGGTGATGTCGCTGCGGAAGCAGGTGCCGTCGGAGGTGATCTTGCGCGGCTCGCTCTTGCCGTCCGCGGGGGCGACGTAGAGCTCGTATTCGCCGGTGTTGTCGGCGAAGTACGCGATCCACTTGCCGTCGGGCGACCACGCGGGATCGCGCTCGAAGACGCCGCTCGTGCGCGTCAGGTTGCGTGGCGTGCCGTTCTCCGCGGGCGCGGTCCAGAGATCGCCGCGGGCCACCACCGCGACGCGCTTGCCGCTCGGCGAGATCGACGCGCCTTGGATGAACTCCGCGGCGTCGACGGTGTGCGGCATGAGCTTCGGCCGGTCGCCCGGCACGGTGATCGGAATCTCGCTCGTGGTGTTGTCGCTCAGGTTGAGCTTCCACAGCTTCGATCCGTACTGGAACACGATCTCGCCGCCGCTGCCGTCGTCTGGTCCGATCGCAGGCCACTTCACGTCGAAGTCCTTGAAGCGCGTGACCTGGCTGCGCTGGCCCGACTTCGTGTCGTAGACCCAGATGTTGAGGCGATGGCTCTCGCCGTCGTCGGAGAGGTAGTAGACCTTGTCGCCGTGCCACATCGGCAACGTGTCGGTGCCTTCGTAGTCGGTGATGCGCTTCGACTCGCCGGTCTTCAGGTTGAAGAGCCAGATGTCGGTCTGCATGCCGCCGCGATAGCGCTTCCACGTGCGGTTGTCGATCGAGTGCGGCGTGTACGCGAGCCACGTGCCGTCCTTCGAGATCGTGCCGTTCGCGCCGTAGGGCACCGGCAACTTCTCGGGCAGTCCGCCGGCGATCGGCACCGACCAAAGCGCTGCGGCGCGGGTGAGGCCGCCCATCTCGCCGGTCGAGAACAGCAGCCTGCCGTCGGCGGTCCAGTCGGTGAGCACCTCGGTCGCGGGGTGATGCGTCACGCGGTTCGGGACGCCACCATCGACGGAGATCGTGTAGAGATCGCGGCCGCCGCCGTAGTTGCCGACAAACGCCACCGACTTGCCGTCGGGCGAGAACCGCGGGAAGACCTCGCTCCCGGGCGGGCTCGCGAGCGGCCGAGCCACGCCACCGGCCTTCGGGGCGATCCAGAGGTCGTTCGCGTAGACGAACACCACCGAGTCCTTCGAGATGTCGGGGTAGCGGAAGAGCGAGCCGCCGGACTTGTCGGCGGCGTCGGCGAACGCCGATGGCGCGACGCCGACGAGGATCGCCGCGACGAGCGCTGAGGCGAGCGACGAAGCTCCGGCGCCGAGGCGACGGCGACCGGAAGCACGATGGGCGGGTTGCACGAGCATGAGTGGTTCCACGACTGCACGAACCGCGCCGCAACGGCGCCGCGATTCGGGAAGGGGCGAGTTGTACCGGGGATTCCACGTCGAGTTGAGCCGGTATCGCCACCCGCGCCGACACGGCACGAACCGCTGGAAGCGTTCGGGGGAAGCCCGCACCCATCGAGATGCTCACCGCCGCGGGCTCGGACTCCGTTCGAATCGACGCTCCTAGCGGCCGGGAAGCGGCTCGCCGCGCCCGGGTTCGGCGTCGAAGCCCTGCTCGGCCAGCATGGCCCGCAGGCGAATGAGTCCGCGGCGCGCATGGGTCTTCACCGTTCCGAGCGGAAGGCCGGTCGAGGTGGCGATCTGCTCATGCGACTGGCCGTGGCGAATCGCCAGCGTCAGCACGCGTTTCTGGTCGGGCCGCAACTCATCGAACGCTCGCGCGGCGATCGCCGCCGCTTCGTCCGACTCGGTCCGGTCGACCGGCGCGGTCGCCGGTCCGACCGCCTCGGTGATCGGCGCGACCGAGGGGCGCCTCGACCGGACGCGCGCGCGGTCGATGAGCCGGCGCCTCGCGATGGTCGCGACGAAGGTCTTCTCGCTGGCGATCGACGGATCATACCGCCCGGCGCTTTTCCACAACTCAACGAAGATCTCTTGGACGGCATCCTCGGCCTCGCTCGCGTCGGGGCAGAGTCGACGCGAAAGCGACCACACCAAGCCACCGAATCGAGCGAGGCATTCTTCCAAGGCGCCGGGTTCGCCGGCAGCCACTCGAGGGAGGATCGCGGTTTCGCCGTCCAGAGTCGAGTCCTGCGTGTGTCGGGCCGCTGCGGCCCGGGCTCGGCCCGATGGGTTCGTCCATCGGGCGTTCGATCTGCGTGTCGGGACGCGCGTTCCGATGCTCGCGCGAGCACATCGATCCGCCGGTCCCTGAAGCTCAGCGCTCCGCCGATTCCGTTCCCCGGATCGTCGAGCGTCGGCCCGAGCGTTCGGGCGCGACGCGACGATTCTACCGACGTCAAAGCCAGCGGCTTCGTCCGGCTCTCATCAACGAGAGAATCGAAACGCGCGCGTGAGAAGGTCGAGCTATTGCGGCGCATATGCCTGCGCGCGATCGACTCTCACGGCGCCGCGACCTAGCGTCTTGGATCAATGCACTCTCCACGCGCGGACAGGAGAGCCGCGAGCGGAGATGACCGCGGTTGAGCGGCGCTTGCGCGTCGCGACCGCGCGGCTGAACTTGAAGGCGGCTCACGGCCGCGCGATGCGGACGTGGAGCCACGCCAATGGGAGGCTCCAATGCGACTAGGAAAGTTACTTTGCTCGGCGGCGCCGATCGCCGTCGCGAGCATGTTCGTGGGGACACCGCTCGCCGCGTGGGCGGGCGACATCGTGAACACCGATCCCGACCGGCCCTTGTGCGCGACGCACGAGGTGTGGGTGATGAACAACCCCGAGCTGGCGTCGAGCGGCGTCGCGGACGCGTGTCCGCTGCAGGGCGACTGCGACAACCCGACGGTGCGCAACGCGTTCATCCCGAGCGCGGCGACGCCGATCAAGACGCTGCGCCTGCGCATCCACGCGTTCGCCAACACGAACGGTTCGAACCCGGCGTCGACGCTGACGGAGATCGGGCAGCAGGTCGCCAAGCTGAACGCGGACTATCTGCCGTATCGGATCCAGTTCACGTACACGGCCGAGATCATCAACGATTCGACGTATCGCGACTTCACGCCCTACGTCGAGGACTCGGCGATGAAGAACCTCTACGCGGACAGTCCGGCGACGCAGCTCAACGTGTACGTCACCAACGTGAACTGCTGCTACTCGGGTCTGGGCACCTTCCCGTGGGACCCGAACTCGCAGACGAACCTCGGCGGGATCATCATCGACGACGATTCGTTCGATGCGACGAACGAAGTGCTGACGCATGAGGTCGGTCACTGCATCGGCCTCTGGCACACCCATCACGGCGTGTCGGAGGTCGATCCGTGCAGCGCGTGTCACGAGTACGCGCCGAGCGGAAGCAACACAACCGGTGACTTCTGCGCCGATACGCCTCCGACGAAAACCGAGTCGTACGGCGCGTGCTCCGGCAGCGGCGGCAGCGACAGTTGCAACGGCATCGCGTGGGATCCGCAACCCGAGAACTTCATGGGCTATGCGGGTCCGCCGTGCTGGAGCTTGTTCACGCCGCAGCAGGCCGGGCGCATGCACTGCTGGATCACCGCGGAACTCGCCGGCTGGGTCGTCGGCGGGGTCGACCCTTGCCCGAGCGCCGGCAGCTGCTTCGCGACGCATGCGAACACCGGCTGCGACAACGCCGACTGCTGCGACGCGGTGTGCGGCATCGACCCGTTCTGCTGCGGAACGACGTGGGACTCGGTCTGCGTCAACGAAGCCAACGATCTCTGCACCGGTTGCGGTGGCGCTGGCGTCGGAAGCTGCTTCTCGTCGCACACCGGACCGTATTGCGACGTCGAGGTCTGCTGCACCGCGGTGTGCGCTGTCGACGCCTTCTGCTGCAACTCGTCGTGGGACTCGATCTGTGCCGGCGAGGCCGCGACGATCTGCAATACCTGCGGCGGCGCGGGCGCGAACAGTTGCTACGTCTCGCATCCGACGCCGCACTGCAACGACGCGGCGTGCTGCGACACGGTCTGCGCGGTCGACTCGTACTGCTGCAGCAACCAGTGGGACTCGGTCTGCGTGAACGAGGCGCTTGACCTGTGCGATCCGCCCGTGATGGCGGGACCGATCGTCAACCCCACCAACGGCAACAAGTATTACCTGATCGGCTTGGCGAGCTGGCCGCGGGCGAACACCAAGGCCGGATCGTTGGGCGGACACCTCGCAACCATCACGAACTCGACCGAGAACGAGTGGGTGCGCGCGAACCTGGCCAACTATGGCGGCGTGCCCCGCGAGGTGTGGATCGGTCTGACCGACACCGCGAGCGAAGGCACGTTCGTCTGGGTGACGGGCGAGCCGCTGAGCTACACGCACTGGAACTCGGGCGAGCCCAACGACTCGGGCGGCAACGAGGATTACGTCGAGATGTTCCCGACGGCCGGCCTGTGGAACGACGTCGGCCGCTATGCGGGCAACAACAACTACGGCGTCGTCGAGCTCGAGGTCTACTCGTGCGGCGATCCCGACGCCGGCGACTGCTACTCCGCGCACGGGACCCCGTACTGCAACGTCGCGGCGTGCTGCAACACCGTGTGCGCGATCGACTCCTTCTGCTGTAACACGGCCTGGGACTCGATCTGCGCGGGCGAGGCGGACGACTACTGTGCTCCCGAGAACGACAGTTGCGGCAATGCGATCACGATCGTCGACGGCTTCTATTCCTTCGACAACATCCATGCGACAACCGACGGGCTCGCCAATGCGACGTGTAGCTACTTCGGAACCGACCAGATCTACTCCGACGTGTGGTATCGCTGGGTCGCGCCGTGCACCGGACAGATGACCGTGAGCACGTGCGGCATGGTGAACTTTGACACGAAGATCGCGATCTATGGCGAGACTGCGTTCGGCTTCTGCGGCTGTCCGAGCACGAATCCGCTCTTCAACGCGCCGATGATCGGATGCGCCGACGACACCGCGGGTTGCACGGGCAACTCCACGGTGCTGACGGTGAACGTGGTCGCCGGCGACTGCTACACGATCCGAATCGGCAGCTACTCGAGCGTGACGCAGGGCTCGGGCACCTTCTCCGTCGTGTGTGGCGTTCCGAACGATGACTGCGCGTACGCGCTGCCGATCCTCAACGGGGCGACGCAGTTCTCGAACGTCGGTGCGACGACCGACGGTCCGGCCGAAGCGCTTTGCGACGTCTCGAGCTATAACCAAATCGGTTCCGACATCTGGTACGTGTACAACGCGACGTGCACGGGCACGCTCACGGTGAGCACGTGCGGCGCCGCGAACTTTGACACGAAGATTGCGGTGTACGGGGAGAACGTCGCCGGCGCCTGCAACTGCCCCGGCTCGGCGCTGCCACCGCCCATCCTCGGTTGCAACGACGACGTCCTCGGATGCTCCAGCTTCACGTCGTCGCTCTCCGTCGCGGTGACCGCGGGCAATTGCTACAAGATTCGCGTCGGCGGCTACCAGGCCGCGCAAGGCAGCGGCACGCTGACGCTGACGTGCGAGGCATGCGTCGGTGACATCAACGGCGACGGCATCGTGAACGCGAGCGACCTCGGCATCTTCCTCGGCGCCTGGGGCGCCGGAGCCGGCAGCCCTGCGGATCTCGACGGCAACGGCATCGTGAATGCGACCGACCTCGGCATCCTCCTCGGCGCGTGGGGACCTTGCTGACCTCCTGAAACGCGATGCCGATGGCGGTATCGCGAACTGTGTGGTGTGAGTGCCACGCCCGTCCGGTCCGCCCTCCAGAGGCACCCGGACGGGCTTTTCTTTGCGTCGGCGGCGGACGAAATACCTGCAGCGCGGAGTCGCGGAGGTCACGGAGGACTCACGGAGGAAAGGCGAGAATTCATGACCTCGCCGATGGCGCGGCGCCTTGAACTTACCTTCGCTCCGCGATCCCTCCGTGACCTCCGCGCCTCCGCGCTGAACGAATGGGCTCAGCGCGCGGCAGGCTCGAACGGTGAGGAAGGGATTCGAACCCTTGAAGGAGCTAGGCCCCTTACCGGTTTTCAAGACCGGTGCGTTCAACCACTCTGCCACCTCACCAGCGCGGCCAGTGTAGCGGCTTGAGGTTAGTCGGCGGCCCGCGCCCGCGGGAGCGCGACCGGCGTCTCGCGGGCGAGCACGGGCACGATCCACATGCGATTGCCGTCGAACCAGAAGAGGCCGAGTTGCTCGTATCGCGCGGCGAGCTCGATCGCCTGCTCGCGCGTCGCGGCGACGGCGAAGCCGCGCTCGACGTGCGATCGATCCGGGCTCATGCCGTCGGCGCGGACGTGGACGATGAGACGTGCCCGCAACTCGTCGGCAAGGGCATGGAGCCGCTCGGCGTTGGCGGCTTCGCCAAGAAGAGCGCCGAGCGGATTCGCCGATGTGACGATTGCCCACTCGGCGGACGGCACGAGCGCGCTGAGGAACGCGCGATCGTCCTCCGACAGCGGCGATCGGAGGTCGATCGCCCGCGGCCAGCCCGGCCCGTCGATGATCGTCTCCGCAAAGCGGCTCCACGACGATGACGTCGCGCGCTTCAACGCGATGCCGTCGTGGCGGTCGGCTTTGGCCGCGACGCGTCAGCCTGCTCGCGGACCGCGCGCGGGACCAGGAGCCGGCCGATCAGCGCGGTCCATCCGGTCTGGGCCCGCGCGCCGAGGCCTTCGCCGGTGTCCCCGTGGAAGTACTCGAAGAACGGAATGCAGTCCCGGAAATAGAGATCGCGCTGGAGCTTCGGGTGGCCGCCGAGCACCGGTCGGCGCCCGTCCGCGCCGCGCAGGAACAGCCGTGCGAGCCGGCGCGAGAGCTCCTCCGCGGCCTGAAGAAGTGTGATGCGCGTGCCGCTGCCCACGGGACACTCGATCAGGAAGTCGTCGCCGTAATAGTGATGGAACTTCTCGAGGCTCTCGACGAGCAAATAGTTGATGGGCATCCAGATCGGACCGCGCCAGTTCGAGTTGCCGCCGAAGATCGCCGTCTCGCCCTCGCCGGGCTCGTAGCGCACGCAGAACTTCTCGCCGCCAAGCTCGACCTCGTAGGGGTTGTCGCCGAGCGCCTTCGAGAGTCCGCGCACGCCGTAGTCGGAGAGGAAGTGCGACGGATCGAACGCGCGGCGCAGGAGCGCCTTCATCCGGTGTCCGCGCAAGAGCGAGAGCATGCGGCGATCGCCGCGACCGTGCTCGTTCCAGCGCGACACGAGCTGCGCGAGATCGGGTCGCTCGGAGAGCGTGCGCTCGACGCGCTCGCGGAACTTCGGCAGGCGCTCGAGCGTCTCGGGCTCGATCGTCTCGACGCAGAAGAGCGGCACGAGCCCGACCGCGCTCAGGATCTTGAGCGGGATCTGGCGCCCGTCGGGCAGGCGCACGAGGTCGTAATAGAAACCGTCGGCCTCGTCCCACAGCCCGTCTTCGCCGCCACCGATCGCGGTCATCGCCGATGCGATCTGCAGGAAGTGCTCGAAGAACTTGATAGCGAGATCCTGATAGACGGGCCAGTGCAGCGCGAGCTCCATCGCGATGCGCATGAGCGACAGCGCGTACATGCCCATCCACGCGGTGCCGTCCGCCTGCTGCAGCGATCCGCCGCCGGGCAACGGACGGCTGCGATCGAACACGCCGATGTTGTCGAGTCCGAGGAAGCCGCCTTCGAACACGTTGCGGCCGTCGGCGTCCTTGCGGTTCACCCACCAGGTGAAGTTCATCGCGAGACGGTTGAGGACGTGGATGAGGAAGTCGAGGTCGCCGATGCCGCGCTTTCGCCGATCGATCTGATAGACGCGCCACGCGGCCCACGCCTGCAGCGGCGGGTTCGCGTCGTCGAAGGCCCACTCGTACGCGGGCAGCGCGCCGTTCGGGTGGACGAACGCGTCGGTGAGGAACTCGGAGAGCTGGCGCTTCGCGAACTCGGCGTCGATGCGGGCGAACGCGACGGCGTGGAACGCGTGGTCCCACGCGGCGAACCACGGGTACTCCCAGCGGTCCGGCATCGCCATCACGTGCGCCGCGGACAAGTGTCGCCAGTGCCGGTTGCGCCCGCCGGCGCGCGTCGCGGGCGGCGCGGGTTGTCCCGGATCGCCGTCGATCCATCGCCGAACGTCGAAGTGATAGAACTGCTTCGACCACAGCAGGCCCGCGTACGCCTGGCGCTGTGCGAGTCGCGCGTCGTCGCCGTCGATTCCGCCCTGATGCGTGCGCCAGAACTCGTCGGCCTCGAGCCGACGCCGCTCGAGGATCGCGCGGCACGCGGGCTCGTCGAGCGGTGACGACTCGGGTCCGAGGTGGACGATTACCTCGCGGAAGCCGCGCGCGGGCACGATCGCCGCGTGCCACAGCCCGACCTTCGAGCCCGAGTCGTCGCGCACGGCGCCGTCGCGGCGGCCGCGGACGATCGCGTCGTGGATGCCGTCCTTGAAGGTGCGCCCACCGCGCGGAAGGCCCCAATGGAGCTCGACGTTCGTCTCGTTCTCGCAGAAGAGCGGCCGATGCGGCGCGAACGCGGTGAGCGCCATCGCCGGCAGCGACGAGTGTCGCAAGGCGACCCGGCCGTCGGGCAGCGGTGCGAGGGCCGGACGTGCGGCGCCCGGATTCCAGCTCCATTCGTTGCGGAACGTCAGTTGCGGGACGATCTCGAGCGACGCGTCCTCGGGGCCGCGGTTGTGCGCGGCGATGCGCATCACGACCGAGTCGGGATCGGGCTTCGCGTATTCGACGATCACGTCGAAGTAGCGGTCGTCGTCGAAGACGCCCGTGTCGATGAGCTCGTATTCGCGATCCTGTCGACCGCGGCGCCGGTTCTCCTCGACAAGTTGCGCATAAGGAAATGCCCGCTGCGGATACTTGTAGAGCAGTCGCTGCCAGCTATGGCTTGGCACCGCGTCGAGGTAGTAATAGAGCTCCTTGACGTCCTCGCCGTGGTTGCCCGCGTCGTTGTCGAGGCCGAAGAGGCGCTCCTTGAGGATCGGGTCCTTCCCGTTCCACAGCGCGAGCGACAGGACGACGCGCTGCTCGGCGTCGCACCAGCCGGCGAGACCGTCCTCGCCCCAGCGATAGGCGCGGCTGCGGGCGTGATCGTGCGGGAAGTAGGCCCAGGCGGCGCCGTCGGGGCTGTAGTCCTCGCGCACGGTGCCCCATTGGCGCTCGCTGACGAACGGACCCCACTGGCGCCAGTTCGCGTGGCCCATCCGGTCGGCGAGCATGCGCTCGTCCTCCGCGGTGCGTTGCGCGGGGCGCTGCGGATCGGTCATGCGCGTGCCTCGTTGCTCGAAGAGCTGATGGTGTTCGACGCTCCGCCGACGCCGTCCGGTCGAAGGAGTTCCATGTAGGCCGCGACGCTCCACGCCTGCGCCGGACAGCCGCGCGGCTCGTGCGGCGCGTCGCCGTCGAGGATCTCGCTGACGGTGCCGAGCCCGGCCGTGCGGAGATGTCGCGCCAGCGCGTCCTCGAGCGAACGCAGCGTGCCCGGGTCTCCGCCCGCGCGCCGCCACGCTCGCGCGAAGAATCCGACGAGCCACGGCCAAGCGGTGCCTTGGTGATACGCCTCGTCGCGCTCGACGACGTTGCCCTCGTAGCGGCCGCGGTAGCGGCGATCCGCCGGCGCGAGCGTCCTGATCGCTCCCGGAACGAGCAGGTCGCGCGCGACCTTCGACGCGACGGCCCGCACCTGCGCGTCGGGCAATGCGACGTGTTCCAGGCCCGCCGCGATGATCTGGTTCGGACGCACGCTGCCGTCCGCACCGTCGGGTCCGTCGAGCACGTCGAAGAGGCAATCCTCGACCGGATTCCAGAAGCGGCTGAACGACTCGCGCACGCGCTCGGCGAGGCGACTCCACTGGTGCGGGTCCGCGCGGAGGCGGATCGCGAACGACTCGATGCGCCGGAGCGCGTCGTACCACAGCGCGTTCACTTCCACGGGCTTGCCCATGCGCGGCGTGATCACGCGGCCGTCGACCTTCGCGTCCATCCACGTGAGCTGCACGCCGGGTTCTCCGGCGGTCACGAGTGCGTCGATCGGATCGACGCGGATGCCGTGGCGCATGCCGCGCACGTAGCTCTCCGCGATGGAACGCACTGCCGGCCACATCGACGCAAGCCACGCGTCGTCACGCTGCGCCGCGTCGACGAGTCCGACGGCGCGCACGAAGAGCAGGGGAGCGTCGGCGGCGTTGTATTCGATCTCTCGACCGCCGTCGGGGAACCGGTTCGGCAGCGAGCCCCCGGACAGGTTGCGGGCGTAGGTTTCGAGCACGCCGCGAGCGGCGGCGATGCGACCGGTGCGGAGCAAGAGGCCGTCGAGCGCGAGCATCGTGTCGCGCGACCAGTCGGCGAACCACGGATATCCCGCGACGATGGACCAGCCGTCGCGCCCGGTCGAAAGCGGTCGTCGCACGACGAACTGGTCCGCGGCAAGCACGGCCTGCTTCACGCGCGGCGCCGCCCGCTGCGCACCACTCGCCTCGATGAGCGATTGACGGCGCGCCTGCTCCGCGACGAGGAGAAGCTGCGGATCGCGGGCCAGCGGCATGCCGACGCTCGCGCCGAAGGTCACGCGATCGCCGGGCTCGAGTCGGATCGAGAAGGTCGCCGCCTGCAGCAACGACTCGACGAAGTCGTAGCCGCGGTCGCGCTCGGCGGGAAGCATGACGTTGTGCCACCACGATCCCGGATGCGCCGGATCGTTCGTCGTCGCGTCGGCCCGCGGACAGCACATCCAGAGCTCTTCTGGCTGGCCGAAGCCGCGCGTGCCGAGCTGCGCGCGCACCTGCCCGCGATCGCGGGCTACGCTCGCCGGGAAACCGTCGGAGGGCGTGAGCGCGTGATGCGAACGGTTGGTCACGAGCGCTTCGAGGCGAAGCTCGCACGGCGCGCTGTGCGGCAGCAGCCGATATTCGACGACCACCGCGTTCTCGCCGAGAGGCATCGCGACGCGCTTCTCGATCGTGGCCTCGTCGAACTCCCAGCGCCACACGGGCAGGCCGCGCTCGAGACGGAACTTCGCCAGATGCTCGAAGCCGCGCGGCGCGCACGTCGCGTCGCGCCACAGGTTCGTCGAGAGATCGTGGCGCAGCCCGCGGATGAACAACCGCTCCTCGAGTTTCGCGAGCAGCACGGCGCGATCGACCGGCGGGCGCGACGCGGCGACGAGCAGTCCGTGGTAGCGGCGCGTGAGCGCGCCGGAGATCGTGCCGAGCGCGTAGCCGCCGATGCCATTGGTGACGAGCCACTCGCCGCGCGTCGATGCGTCGAAGTGGGCGGTGACGTCGGGGCCCCACTCGAACGGGGCTTCGGCGGCGGAGAAGGGGTCGGGTTGCACGCAGTCAGTATCGGCACGCGGCCGCGGCTCGATTGCAGACTTCCCTCGGCCTCGGGCCGGATTTCCACCAGGCCCGGTTCAATCGAGCCGGGTTCCGTCGTGCGCGAAGCGGTGAAGGTCGGCGGCGGCCACGCCGATCCGGACCGCGGCGCCGACCCGATCGCTCGCGGGCCGGGTGGGGACGCGCACCCGCCGCCCGCCGTCGAGGGTGATGACGGTGAGTCCGCCGTGCATCGAGCCAATCACGCCGCGCGCGGACCATGCGTCGGTGCCCGCCGCGCCGTCGACGACGGCGGCGTCCGCGCGGAAGCCGATCGAGCCGGCTTCGACGGCGACCACGTTCATCGGCGCCGTCCCGAATCCGATCGCGACGTCGACGTGCAGCGGTCGCGCGATCAGCTCGCTCGCCGCGCCGACGTGGCGGACTCGGCCGGCGCTCAGGTACGCGACGCGATCGGCGAGCGCGATCGCGTCGTCGTGGTCGTGCGTGACGACGATCGTGGTTGCCCCGATCTCTTGCTGCGCGTGGCGGAGGTCTTCGCGCAGGTCGAGGCGCGACGCGCGATCGAGATGCGTGAGCGGCTCGTCGAGCAGGAGGAGCGCCGGCCGCGGCGCGAACGCGCGGGCGAGCGCGGCGCGGCGGCGCTCGCCGGCGGACAGGCTCGCGGGCTTGCGGTCGATGAGCGCCTCGCCGCGCACCAGCCGCAGCGCGGCCTTCGCGGCCTCCAGCGCGGCGGCGCCGCGCACGCGCTTGCGGTCGAGCGCCGCCTCGATGTTGCCGCGCACGGTGAGATGCTCGTACAGCGCGCCGTCGTCGAAGGTGACGCCGACGTCGCGCTCGTGCGGCGGGCGGCGCGTGACGTCGTTGCCGTCGATGGCGATTGTCCCGGCGTCAGGCGCCTCGAGTCCGGCGAGCAGGCGCAGCAGCGTCGACTTGCCGCTGCCGCTCGGGCCGACGAGCGCGAGCAATTCACCCGGCGCGACGTCGAGATCGACGGGACCGACGCCGCCGCCGGACGACGGAGACGCGCCGTACCGTCGCACGAGTCCGCGCAACTCGACGCGGCCTCCCACGCGTCAGCCCTTCGCGGGTGCCTTCTCCCGCTCGGAACGTCGCCGCTTCAATTCCGCGTCGATGAAGCCTTCGATGTTGCCGGCGAGCACCGTCTGCGGATTGCCCATCTCGAAGTTCGTGCGGTGGTCCTTCACGCGGTTGTCGTAGAAGACGTAGCTGCGGATCTGGTTGCCCCAGTCGCGCGTGACCTTGCCGCCGGTCGCCGCGGAGATCTCCGCGGCGCGGCGCTCTTCCTCGAGTTGCTCGAGCTTCGCACGCAACACGGTCATCGCCTGCTTGCGGTTCTGCGGCTGGTCGCGATAGGTGCTCGCGACGACTTGGATGCCGGTCGGGATGTGCGTCACGCGAATCGCCGACGCGACCTTGTTCACGTTCTGGCCGCCGGGGCCGCTGGCGCGCACGAACGGCACGATCTCCAGGTCCTTGTCGGGGATCTCGAGATCCTCGTCCTCGAACTCCGGCGTCACGTCGACGGTCGCGAAGCTCGTCTGCCGCTTGCCTTCCGCGTTGTACGGGCTCACGCGGGCGAGGCGATGCGTGCCGCGCTCGCAGCTCATGTAGCCGTATGCGAACGGACCGGAGATGCGATACGCGACTTCGCTCACGCCGCCGTCGGTGCCGGGCACGCGGTGCAGTTCCTCAGCCTTGAAGCCCATGCGTTCCCAGTAGTAGAGATACATGCGCTCGAGGATGCGCCCCCAGTCTTCCGCTTCAAGCCCGCCGGCGCCGGATTGGATCGAGACGAAGCAACTGCGATGGTCGTGCTTGCCCGAGAGCAGGCTCTGCGTCTCGATGCGCTCCATCTGCTGCGAGAGCTGGAAGAGCTGTTCGTCGGCTTCGGCGAGAAGCTCCTTGTCGTTGCCTTCCTTGGCGAGCTGGTAAGCGACGCGGGCGTCGTCGAGCTGCGCGATCGCCTGCTCGAGCGGCTCGATCTGCGCGCGCACGACCTTCAGTTCCTCGATCGTCTTCTGCGCGTCCTTCGGGTTGTTCCAGAACTCCGCGGCGTTCATGCGCTCGGTGAGCGCGCCGCGTTCCGCAAGTTTGCGATCGAAGTCAAAGAGAGTCGCGGAGGGTCACGATCCGCGCCTCCAATTCGTCGATCACCGGCTGGTGAGCGTCGTAGTGCATGGGGCGGGGAGTCTAGCGGAACCGACGCGCATGCGCGCACCGGCGGCGTGCGCTCAACACGGAGCTCCGGAGGGACGGAGGGCACGCGGAGCGGAAACCCGAGGTCGAGGGGTTGGACTTGCCCTGAAATGGTGGACACGCCGAGGCGGGAGTACAAACCCGCCAAGGAGTCCCTCAGTGGCAAGCAAGCAGCAGTACACGAGTGAGTTCCGCGAGTCGGCGGTCCGGCTCGTCGTCGAGCAGGGAAGCGATGCGCACCGGCCAGGGAATCGTCGAGCTGATTCGCGAGAAGAAGATGCTCAGCGAGCGCGACATCGCAGCGATTCTCGATCCTGCGGTGATGGCCGGCAAGCGGCCCGTTGCGAAGCGACCTGCTCAGAAGCGTCGCTAGCCCGGAGTATTCGCGCGATGGCGCGTCCAAGCGAGCATCGCGCGGTCGGTGCTTCATCAGTCTCTCCAAGACAACGATTGCAGCGCCAGATCACGGAGCGGCGGATTCGCCTGAAGCGTGAACGATCGCAGCATCGCTCGGCTCGGCATCGAAGCTGCTTCCGAGGGCCAGCAGCAACTTGATGCGGTTCACGCGCTGTTCGCCTTGCAGCTTGACGAGTTCGACCTCGGTTGAAATCTGCTGCGACTGGAGGTTCGAGACCCACAACAGGTCACGCTTACCTCCGCGGTATTGTTCGGTGGCAATCCGCACGGCTTCGATGCGGTCACGATTCGCTGCCACGCCAAGCGGCAGTCGGCTCGCGAGCGATTCTTCGTTGGCAACTGCGCCTTCCACTTCACGGAATGCGGTCAAGACAACCCTGCCGTAGCGGGCGACCGCCTGGACCTGCTGCGCGGTTGCAATCTTGATCTGCGCTTGCAGCGAACCGCCTTCGTAAATCGGAATGGAGACGCCGATGCCCGCGGAGGCAAGCCAAGGATTGAGCCGCAACAACGAGAGCACCTGATCATCGAGGCGACCGCCCCCGAGCGAGACGGAGATGGTTGGAAGGAGCGCGAGCTTCGCCGCTTCCTCAAGACGGAATGCCGCGATGACCTCGCGCTCTGCAGCCACGATGTCCGGGCGTCGGGTAAGAAGGCTCGCAGGAGTGCTGGCGGCAGGCAGTGGTGAAAGAAGCGGATAGCTCGGAGCCGCCTCAATCTCCGCTGCAGGGTAGCGTCCGAGCAGCACCTCGATCGCGCGTCGCGCCTCGTCGTAGGTTTGCCGCGACCGCTGGACTTCCGCTTGCGCTGTCTCGAGCTTGGCTCTCGCATCGTAGAGATCGAGATCCGTGTCCTTCCCCGCCTGTCGCCGAATCGTGACCAGGTCCATCAACGAGCTGTAGATCACTACCGACTGTTCAGCGGTCGCGAGCAGTTGCCGAGTCTCACACGCGAGGTACCACGCTTTCGCAACCGTCGCGGCGAGAGATTGCCGCGCATAGGCGTAGTCGAGTGCCGTTGCTTCGTAGCCAGCCTCGGCCGCGGCGCGCTGCGAGCGCAACTTCCCCCACACATCGAGCTCCCACGCAACGCCAGCGTACGCAGCGGTCGCGTTCGCGTTGCTGCCGGCGCCTTCGTCGTTGGTGGTTCGCGCGCCCAGCACCGCGCCCACCTGAGGAAGCAATTGCGCTCCCACCACAATCACGTTTTGTTGAGCGATCAGAACTTGCTCCGCGGCTTCGCGAAGGTCAGGATTGTTGGCGATCGCCTCGGAAACGATCGCTTCGAGCATCGGATCGTTGAACGAGGTCAGCCAGTCCACTGCCACCGGGCCCGAATTCGCGGCGGCCTTCCATGCCGGCGGAACAACCGTGGTCGTCGGAAGCGCCCGGCGCAATACGTCGGTCTGCTGAGGAGCAGCCTTCAGCGCGCAGCCGGGGATGATCGCGGCGACAGCGATCGCAGCGAGCGACCCAAGTGGTGTCAGCCAGCGAAGGGATAGATCCAGTTTGACCATGAATACCCACGCAGGCCGATCTTGCGGAGGACGACAAATGGACTCCGGGGATTGGTGTAGATCGCCGCGCGACCCTGCGTTCCGATCGGAAACTTCGACTGGTCTGGATCGTCGATGCGGATCGCAACGGCGAACTGCCCCTGCGGAACTTCCGACGAAACTGCGCGGAAGTCGGGCAACGTACCGCTCGGCAACATCTGTCCAGCACCACTCCCTTGCCAAACCGCCAACACGGTGCCGCGGAAGATCTGTCCCGGGTACAGATCAAGTGCGGCCTCGACCGGCTGGCCGGGCAAGACAAACTTGAGGTTCTCCTGAAAGTACGTGGCCAGCAGATATCGATCGGCGTCGCACACGAACGTCGCGATCGCTCCGAAGCGAATCTCTCCCGCCACCATCCCCGGCCGTACTTGCAGATTGATGACGTAGCCGTCCTCGGGGGCCAGCATCAATGTGTTGTCGAGATAGAAGCGAGCCTGCTCCAGCTCTGCCTGAATCGCCGCGACGTTGGTGTTCACGCCGCCGATCTCGGAGGTGTAGCGCAGCTTCGCTCGCTCCAGATCCGCCCGCGCTTCCTTGATCGATGCGTTGAGTGCCGCGACGGATGGATTGACGCCACCGATCTCGGCGTCGAACTTGAGTGTGGCCCGCGCGAGTTCGGCCTCCGATTCCGCGACTCCCGCCTCCGCAACGGCGAGCTGCGCGGTCGCCTTCTGGGCGTCTTCCTCCGGTCCCGCGCCTTTCGCCGCGAGGTCGTTGGCGAGTTGCTGTGCGTAACGGGCGTAGACCAACTCACTCTTGGCCTTCTGGACTTTCTGCGCGGCGACGTTCACGTCCGCCTTCAAGACGAGGACATTCTGATTCGCACCAGCCGCTTGTGCGTCGAGTTGAGCCACCTTCTGCGCCGACGCCTCCATGTCGGCTTTCAGCACGAGGACGTCTTGCTTCGCTTGAGCTAGTTTCGCTTCAAGCTGCCGGACCTTGTACTCATAGACGCGGCGATCGAACTGGAAGAGGGGCTGCCCCCTCTTCACCGGCACGTTCGGTTCAACAAGCACGGCGTCGACCAGCGTCGGCTCCGGCAGTCGCGGCGTGAGTTGGATCGTGTGCTGGATGACCTTCGCGTCGGTCGACGTCGGCGTGATGAACCTCAGACCGATCACGAAGATCAGAAGCAGATGCAGCCAAAAGAATGCGGAGATCACCCCCCAAGCGATGCTGAACTTGATCCACTTGAACTTGAAGAAGACGAGCCAGAAGAGAACGAGGAACCCGAACATCAAGACAAGTGCCGCGATCATGGCGCCGACCGCCCGTCTCTTTGCTCTGGAGTCACCGCCGGCCGCGAGCCCGCATCAGGAGGATCCTCGCCGCGAAGCCGTGCCGTCTCGGCATCGATCGCAGCAGCCTCTTCGCGCGGCCAGCGCCGGATGTCGATGATGTCGGTCGGCTTGAACGCCCAGATGAACGCCTGCACCCATGGATACACCGTGGGCAGGAGACCCGCGTAGCCCATGAGCTTGATTGCTTCGGCGTCTGGGTGCTTGCGCGCAAGTGCGATGCGGCCCGGGAGGCCCGCGAGCCAGATCCAACTCATCACGATCGCGACGGCGACAAGGAACATCGTCAAGAACGTGAGGTAGTCCCAGATGTCAAGGGGAAAGCCGAGCATGTCTTCGTCGCTCCACGCTTCAGCTCATGCGCTGTCGCATCACTTGCCCTGCGACTGCCACGCGAAGATCTGCTTCCAATCGTTCTTCATGCTGATGACGATCCAGCCGTCCTTCTTCGCTTCGTCAAAGAGTTCCTGCGTGAACGTACCGACTTTGGTGTCGGGAAGTCCCGTCGCGGGGCCGTAGGCATACTCGCGCGTTGCGTCGTCGTGCAAGACAAGCATCGACAGTCGCGCGCCGTCGCCTGCCTTCGTGTACTCGAGCATCTGCCGATCGCCAGTCGAATTGCCAACGGCCATCACAGGCCGACGCCCGATCATGAGATGGATGCCCTCGGGCTTGCCCGCGTCGTTGTCGTTTAGCAGCAGCTTTGGCTCCTTCGTGAGGAATGGCTTTCCCTCCTTGTCGTATCCGTAGGTCGTACCGCCCGCGGAGCCAACGACTTGTTCGGGAGGAATGCCGTAGACGCGCTGGGCGTACTGGCGCACGAAGTCCTGTCCACCGCCGGTGACGATGTAGGTCTTGAAGCCGTTCGCGCGAAGATAGTCAAGCACCTCGCGCATCGGCAGGTAGGTCAACTCGGTGAAGGGCTTCTTCCAGCGCGGGTCCTTCGCTTCTGCGAGCCACTTCGTCGCCTCAGCGCTGAACTCGTCCACCGAGATGCCGGTGGAGGTGGCGGCAAGGATCTCCAGGAGATCCTCCATCGTGAGCTTTTCCATGGCAGCGCGATCACCGTGCAGCAGTTCCATGACGGTGCTAAACGGCGCGACCTTCGCCAACTCCGGCTTGGCCTTGACCAGTGCCGGCACACGTTCGAGGCAATACATCACCTGCGTGTACATCGGATGCTCGACCCAGAGCGTGCCGTCCTGGTCGAAGGTCGCGATGCGCTCCTCAGGCGGCACAAAGGTCGCGCTGCCAGTCTTCGTAGTGGATGCGACGAAGTCGATGATGGCCTGCTTCGCCGGACCGTCGTTCCAGGACGGCAGGGGGTCGGCGGTACGAGCGTTGGCGGCCGTGAACGCCATAGCGCCCACGAGCGTGGCGACGCATGCGAGCGATGCTACGAGAGCGGCGCGGAATCGGGTGGTCTTCATGGTGACTTGTTCCTTTCAGCTCTCGAGGAAACGAGAGCACCGATTGCGTTGTCGAACACGATCACGCACTCGACGATCAACCCTCAATTGCTCGGTGCGGGGAAACTCTCCAGTTGCTTCAGGCGTTGCATGGCCTGCATGGCTTGGATCGAGTTGTAGTTGATACCCGCTGCGTTCAGGCTGCTGCCTTGCTGGAAGGGAAACTCCGGCAGCGTCATCAGGAACTGCTTCAGCTTTTGCTGGACCGGCACGAAGAGCCAGATGTTGTCGGCATACCAGCGTATGTACATGCCGGACTCGCGCGGCGCCTTTTCGTATGGGTCCGCGCGTAGATTGACGATCTCCGGCCAGCCGGTGATGTCGCGGGTCGCGGTGGCGATGTTGCCGTTCTCCTGCGCGAACGCGACTTTCCAGTCGTTCCATCGAATCGCGTTCAAATCGCCTCCGGCACCGAAGTAGTAAATCTCTTCGCGCGGACCCTTCTTCTGGTCTCCCTTGAAGTAGGGCAGGAAGTTGTAACCATCCAGATGCACCTTCCATGTCTTGCCGTTGGCGGCATAACCCTCCTTCACCTTCGCCACGATGTCGGGTTCCCCCGCCGCAGCGAGGAGGGTTGGAAGCCAGTCCTCTTGCGAGAAGATGTCGTTGATCTGCGTGCCGGGCTTGATGACGCCCGGCCATCGGACGAGCATCGGCACGCGGAAGCCACCCTCCCACGTCGTGCCCTTTTCGCCGTGAAACGGTGTAGTGCCGCCGTCAGGCCATGTTGCCGTTTCCGCGCCGTTGTCGGTGCCGTAGATCACGATGGTGTTGTCCGCGATGCCCAGGTCGTCGAGCTGCTTCAGCACGCCGCCAACCATCGTGTCGTGTTCCACCATGCCGTCGGGATAGAGACCGATGCCCGTGACACCTTGCGCGGACTTCTTCAGGTGCGTCCAGACGTGCATGCGCGTGGTGTTGAACCAGACGAAGAACGGCTTCTTCTCCTTCGCCGCTTGGGCCACGAACTTCTGCTCGGCGTCGTAGATTTCCAGATCCACCGTGGGCATGCGGGCCGTGTCCAGCGGGCCGGTGTCTTGAATAGTCTGCTTGCCGATCTTGCCGTTCCGCCCGTCAACGGTCGGATCATCCGTGGCCGACGCAAAGGTATGCAGCACGCCTCGTGGTGCGAAGTTTGCCTTGAATGCCGGGTCCTTCGGGTAGTAATACGTCTCCGGCTCCTCCTGGGCATTCAGGTGGTAGAGGTTGCCGAGGAACTCATCGAATCCATGAACCGTCGGAAGGTGTGCGTTCAGGTCGCCGAGGTGGTTCTTTCCAAATTGGCCGTTGACGTACCCTTGCTGTTTCAAGAGGTCGGCGATCGTCGGCGCCCATTCCGGAATGCCTTGCGCCGAACCGGGCATTCCGATGGTGAGCAACCCGGTGCGGAACGGATGTTGTCCCGTGATGAAGGACGCGCGACCCGCAGTGCAACTTTGCTGCGCGTAGGCGTCGGTGAAGATCGCACCTTCCTTGGCGATGCGATCAATGTTGGGCGTCCTGTAGCCCATGAGCCCGAGGTTGTAGGCGCTGATGTTGTGGATGCCGATGTCGTCGCCCCAGATGACGACGATGTTGGGCTTCCTGTCCGCAGCAACGACCGAAGCACTCACAGAATCGACAGCGCCAAGGAGCGCGATGCCAGCCGTCAGCAGCGACACGCTGCGAGTGAATATGTTCTTTGTCATGACGATTGCTCTCCGCGTTGCTTCATCAACAGGAAATGTCGCCTCGGTGCACGTCACTGCGCCGGCATGGCAGCGCTGTCGGATGCACCGACGACGCGCGAGATGGTCCGCGTCCTACAGGGTTGTTGCAGATTTACGGTGTGCGCACTTTGCCCATGCGCGGCCCTTGCACCGGAGCGGCAACGCCGTAGATGACGGTGAGTCCCGAGCCACCGCCCCACGTCGAGACAGGGAAGGGCGGCGGGTTCCCAACGGCTCCAGCCGGGGCGTTCCAGTTGTTGGCCGCCCACACGTTGCCGGCTGGATCGATGGCCACGTCGGTCAGCATCTGAATGCTGCCACCAGTAAAGGTGTGAATCACGTCGCCGGTCTTCGTGCCTGCAGGATGTCCCTTCGGATCCGCGCCCGCCATCAAGACAACACTCCGACCACGGGGCGAGAGATTGCCTATCCAAACGTCGTCGTTGCCATCGATGTTCACCCCCCACGGCACGTCAATCGCTCCGCCGCCTGAGAATCCTGCGGGTACTGGCTGGGTGCCGTCGGGGCGAATCATGTTGGCGACTCCCGTGGGTACTGGAGATCTCAACATGGCTTCGCCCATGATCTGAAATTGCTCCATGATGGACGCGCCATCGGGGACCGGCGGCATCTTGAAATCGAGAGAGCAATTGCTGACCACCCAGACGTTCTCCTTCGAGTCGAGTGCCAGAGCTCGCACGACCAATCCGGCTTTGAAGGTCTCTACTTTGCTCGGGTCATTCGCCGGAAACCGCACGACTGTTTCCGACTGCGAGTTGCTGACCCACACACGATTCTGCGAATCGATCACGACGTCGAAAGGCGACTTCAGCCCAGCAACCTTGACGATCTTCCCCTGCTTGATATCGCCGCCGGGGAAGTGAAGTAACTGGTTGTTTGAGCCGTCGGCGATCCAGACATCGCCGGTCGCCGAGACTCCGATACCCATCAGTCCTAAGAACTTCTCTTTGAACGGGAAGTCGTCTTCACGTGCCGCGGGCCTGCCGTTGAAATCCATCACGAGGATCTTGCCGTTGAAGCTGCTCGCCCAGACGCGGTCCTTGGTGACCGCTGTGCCCCAGCCGATGCCGTCTATTCCCATGCCGGTGAAGCCGGTGATCGCGGGTGACAAGGCCGTTCCGTTGGGGCTGAACTTGATGACGCCGCCGCCGATGCTGTGAATAACACCCGACTGCGAACCGGGCATCCAGTTCTGACCGCTCCAGAGGTTGCCCTCCGCATCAAACATGAACCGACCGTTCGCGAACATACCGCCCCCTGCGAAACACAGCGAGAGCGCGAAGTCTGGCGGAGTCCATGCGAGGTAGGGAACGAAGGGCGCGCTGCGCCGTGAGCCGTCTTTGGGTTGCGGATAGGCCTCCTCAAAGAGCGTGAACAGTTCCTTCGGCGCGGCCCACGGCGCGCGAGCGATGCCTGCCGTCGCTTCGAGCGTGTTCGTCGGCGCGATGCCGCTCGGTGGCGTGGCGGCTTTGAAGAATCGGCTGCGCCACGCATCGTCCTCAACCAGGACCGACGCGGTGATCAGCGAACCAAGTGTGTCGAGGGTTGCAAGCGTCGCCGTCTGCGTGCTGTTGAGCGGGTCGAGCAGAACTTTGCCCCACTCGCCGGTCACAGGATCAACGAGGTTGGGCGCGTTGCCCGCAGCGATCTTCAGACTCAGCGGCGGGCCGGAGATCGTTTCGCCGTTGATGAACCTCGCCGCGGTGAATGCCGAGGCCACCGTTGTGAGTTCGTTGACCGTCACCGTCTTCGGCGGCGTGCCGCCGAGCACAGAGAGGAGAGCGACGCCCCCCTTCGCTTTGCCCGCCTTCGGCGACCCTCCCTTGGCGACAACGTAGAGAACGCCGTCCGCTGGCCGATCAGCCCACGTCAGTGTGAAGGCGCCACCGTCGTCGGACTTGCTCTGCGCCAGTTGCTTCGGCGCACCGGTTCCCGCGGCGAAGAGCGTCACGGTAGAACCCGCGACTGGTTGCTTCGCACACTGGACTGTGCCCGAGAGGTCTACGGCCAATGCGCGGACATTCGTGAGTGACACGACACATAGAACAACGAACGTGGAGAGACGTCGTTTGTGGTGTTCCTGTTTCATGGCATTGCTCAGGTGGGTGGTCGGCTGGGCGTGCACTTCGCTGATGAGTTCGACAATGGAATGCTGCCCAGTGGCGGTGGTCGGTTGCGATCGACGCGGCGGAGGAAAAGAGGTGGGCGGCTCTTCCGAACGGCCCACCCGTATCACCTGTTCATTCGCTCGGGTGGTTTGCCTGCTGAATCTGCTTCAGAATTCCATCAAGGTTGTACGTCTCAGGCGCCTGCAGCGGCGGGAATGTCTTGTAGGACATCAGCTCCTTCTCCCACAAGAGCTGTCCGATCGGCAGGATGTTCCAGTCGTACAAGTACGCTGTGCTGGGCGCAGCCAGAGCGCCGCCGAGTCCCATCGCCGTCTTCTGGCCCTCGAGTCCCACCGCCTGCTCGAACGGATCTCGTTTGATGTTCTGGATCATGGTCCAGTGATAATTGATGAGCGGCGCAAACCAGCCCGTGGCGCCGTCTGCCGCCATCGAGTAGTAGAACTTCCAGTTCTTGTACCGCACCGCTGAAGGCGTCGCGCCTGCGTAGTAGAAAAAGTAATCGCGCGCTGACTTGGCTGACTTGCCGGTCAAGTAGTCAAGCTGGTTGACCCCATCCAGCGTGGTCTTGACGATGCCCGGGTACGCACCTTTCTCGATCTGCGCTTTGAGGTCGTTTCCCTTGGGTCCACCAGCGATCTCAACGAGCGTCGGGAGCCAATCAAGCGCAGCGAACAGTTCGCTCTTCACGGTGCCAGGCTCGATGTGCCCCGGCCAGCGGACGACCATCGGTGCCCGGTATCCTCCCTCCCATGTCTGGCCCTTCTGCCCGCGGAAAGGCGTAACCCCACCGTCAGGGAAACTCACCGCCTCGGCACCATTGTCGGTCGTGAACACGACGATCGTGTTGTCCAACTCACCCATGTCTTCGAGCTTCTTGAGGACGTACCCGATGTTGTCGTCCATCTGCTTCATGCCAGCTTCGTTCGGTCCCCAGTCCTTGCCCCCCTGGACGCCCAGCATGGCCTCGTATTTCGGCGAGAGCACCGTTGTCACGTGCATGCGCGCCGGGTTGTAGTAGCAGAAGAACGGCTTGTTTGTCTTCTCAGGATCGTTGCGATCCAGCCAGTCGATGACGTGCGCAGAGATCTCCTCGTCCACGGTTTTGGATCGCTCAAGCGTCAGCGGTCCTTCGTCCTTTCCCATCTGGTTTTTGGCCGTGCCGTCAGGCGACTTCATCCAGATCACCGGGCGAGGCGGCGTCAGACACACGCCATCCTTGGGGTCGATTGCGCCAGCGACCTGCGGGATACCAGGGATAGGTTCCTGCATGCACGGTGGAGCGATGCCCTGCACGAGCGGGCTGCTGTTGATGTCTGGGAAGCTCACCTGCTGCATCGCGTCCAGGTGGTAGAGATAGCCCCAGTACTCTTGAAAGCCGTGGGCCGTCGGCAACGAGTCGGGATGGTCGCCTAGGTGGTTCTTGCCGAACTGGCCGGTGCTGTAGCCAAGGTCGAGGAGGAACTTGGCGAGACATGGCGTGCCGGGACGCAAGTACGAAGGGCTGCCAGGCAACTGCGGCGGAATCATGCCCGTCCGCAACGGGTACATGCCGGTGATGAAGGCGTTGCGCCCGGACGTGCAACTCTGCATGGCGACGTAGTCCATGAAGATTGCACCTTCCTTGGCGAGGCGATCGATGTTCGGAGTCTCACCGACCATCAGGCCGCGGTGATAGCAACTGGGCTGCATCCAGCCGATGTCATCACCCATGATGAAGAGGATGTTGGGCTTCTTCTGCTGCGCGCTCGCGTGCGATGTACCGAGCGCAATACTCGCGAGCGAGACGAGCGTGGTAAGTGCGATGCGGGAGAGCGATCTCATTGTCGTGTTCCTTTTGTTCCGGAGGAAGGTGCAGGGCATGCCTGTGTGCTCGACCGAACGGAGCATGGCGGCACGCTAACGCTCGCGTGCGACGTCGCCATTGGACCTTGGTCCCATGTCGGAGAGGTTTCTTGTTCGAGTTCCATCACCGCGCTGGCTCCGCGCCATCGCTGGCGCTGGCGATGGCGTTTGCAATCGCGTTAAGCAGGCTCTGTCCATCGACGGGTTTGCGCAGGTACGCGGCCGCGCCGCCGGCGAGCGCGCGCCCGTGAGCTTCGGGTGTGTCGTCACCAGTGATGATCACGACCGGCACGCGATGGGCGTTCTCCGCCACCCTCGACTGCACTTCAAGGCCGCCGAGCTGCGGCATGTGCAGGTCAAGGACGAGGCAATCCGGCCGCGTCGTCCCCAGTGATATGAGGAACTCCGCGCCCGTAGCAAAGGTTGCGACGTCCAGCCCCGCCGAGCGCAGCAGTCGCGCGAGCGCGCGACGGACCGCTTCTTCGTCGTCCACGATGGCGATCAATGAACAGGAGCGCGTCACGAGGGGCGCACGCTAACGCCCATCGCGAGCTCTGACATTGGACCTTGGTCCCATGCGGTCGATCAGATTCCGTCGTTCGTCTCCGGGGCCCCGTGCGATCCAGCGAGTTCGGCTTGCCGCACAAGATCGGCGAGGGACGCGGCATGCATCTTTTCCATCACGCGGCCGCGATGCACCTTGATTGTCTTTTCCGCGATCCCAAGTTCGACCGCGATTTCGCGATTGAGCTTGCCCGCGACCACTCGTGCCAAGACTTCTCGCTCGCGCGGCGTCAGCGTTGCCATGCGCGATCTGACGTCCCGCACTTTCCCGTTCGTCTCGCGCGTGGCGCGATCCTTCTCGAGCCCACGCTGCACGGCCTCGATGAGGGCCTGGTCGTCCACGGGTTTGGTGAGAAAGTCAATCGCGCCGCGCTTCATAGCATTGACACTCGTCGGAATGTCGCCGTGACCGGTGATGAAGACGATCGGCGTCGCACTCCCCATGCGCGCCAGTGCTTGCTGGAGTTCAAGGCCATTGACGCCCGGCATGGAGATGTCGAGCAACAAGCAACCAGGCTTGCCTGGATCATGAGCGTCGAGAAACTCGCGCGGCGATGCAAAGGTGGCGACGTTCAGTCGGGCCGACCACAACAGGCGCGCGAGACTCTTCAGGACCGCGTGATCGTCGTCGACGATGAAGACGGTTGGCGGCGCGCCGTTCAACGTTCACCTTTCGCCGCGGGAGGCAGCTCAAAGTGGAAGCACGCACCGCCGGTCGGGCCGTTGGTTGCCCAGAGACGACCGTCGTGCGCGTGGATGATCGTTCGACAGACCGCGAGGCCAAGTCCCATGCCGTGCGGCTTGGTCGTATAGAACGACTCGAATACGCGCTCGAGATTCTCCGGCGCGATGCCCGTGCCGCTGTCAGCGACGCTCGCGCGCACGCATCCTTCGTCGCCAGCGGCGCAACGCACGCGAAGGACGCGCTCGTTGGCAGGTCGATCGGCCATCGCGTCGCAGCCATTCATCATGAGATTGACGAGAACCTGCTGCAACTGGATTCGATCGCCGCTCACGAGCGGCAGTCCGTCGACCAACTCCGTCTCGAGTTGCACCCCGTGGTTGATGAGATCGCTGCGCAGGAGCTTGAGGCCATCGCGCACCACTTCGCTCAGGTCCAGCGACTGGCGCTGCACATCACCCTTCTTGAGCAGGCGCCTGAGGCGATGAATGACCTCGCTGGCACGCTTCCCTCCCGAAACGATGTCGTCGAGAATCTCATTCACCTCGTCCTGATCGATCGCATTTTGGGCCGCGAATCGCTGCAGAGCTTGTGCGTTGCTCAAAATCGCCGTGAGTGGTTGGTTCAACTCATGCGCCAAGGAACCCGAAAGTTCGCCGAGCATTGCGACCCGCGAGAGGTGCGCCAGCTCGTTGCGTTGTCGCAGTGATTCCAGTTCGACCCGCTTGCGCTCGCTGATGTTGACGATCGATGCGAGTACGAACACCCCATCGGCAGTGCGGATCGGACTGAGTCCAATCTCAATTGGAAACTCGGCACCGCTGCGATGCCGCCCGAAGAGCTCACGTCCAGCGCCCATTGGGGGCGCCGTCGGATGCGAGAAGTAACTCTTCTTGTTGCCGGGATGCGCGGCCCGGAATCGGTCGGGCAGCAGGGTCTCGACCGGGCGACCGATCAACTCTTCGCAGCTGTAGCCAAAATCGCGCGAGGCTTGCGCGTTGGCAAGCAGGATGCTCCCGTCGGCCCCCACCATGATCATCGAGTTTGGCGCGGCTTCGACAATCAGTCGCGCTCGCGCGTCGATTCTCCGCTGCGTCCGCTGCCTGATGTGAGCCAACCACCATACGCCGCCGGAGCTGCAAGCGAAGAAAGCGGTCGACACTCCGGTCTTGAACCACCACGTTTCCCAATAGTGCGGCAACACCGCGAAGCGAAGGCTTGCACCGCTCTCATTCCACACACCATCGTTGTTCGCGGCCCGCACGCGAAAGACGTACTCGCCCGGATCGAGTTGGAGGTACTCGGCCGATCGGCGCGACCCAACGTCGCGCCACGCAGCGTCCTGTCCCTCGAGCTTGATTTGAAATCGCACTTTCTCGGGCGCCGCGAAGCTGAGCGCAGCGTAGTGAATCTCCAGCAAACGCGAGCCTGCGTCGACCGGGACTGCGGAGTCGGTGGTGAGCGCCTGCGGCGCGACACGATGCAGGGTTGACGAAGGTCCCTCGAACGTCATCGCGTCGATGACAACCGGTGGCGGTGTCTCGTTCCGCTCGAACGCGACAGGGTCGAGCACCGCGACACCCTTGAGCGTGGCGAACCAGAGCTTGCCGTCGGCGCTTCGCGCACAGCCGGGTTGATTCCCGCTCCCGCAGTCGGCGCTCGCCAGTCCATCGGATTTGTCGAGCACCTGGCAGTCGACACTCGCCTGCGTTCCGTCGGCGACCGCATCGAGATCGGCTTTGCATGCCCGCACGATCCCCAAACCTGATGCGAGCCACCAGAACCCTCGATCGTCTTCGATCATTCCCGAGATGGTCGAGGGGGGCAAGCCGGTGCGAAGTTCGACGCGATCAAGCCGAGCATCGCGCCAGCGCAGCAATCCGCCCGTGGCCGGGCCCATCCACATGGCGCCGTTGGCATCTGCCTTCATCGAGAAAATGTCGAGGATCGACTGCCCTGCGCCGTCCTTCACCTCGACGAAGCGCTCGCCCTCCAGACGAAAGACCCCGCTGCGCGTCGCGAGCCAGATCGCGCCCGTACTGTCTTCCGCAATGCGCCGTGCGCTTGAGTGCTTTGGAGCCGGCTCGATGCTATATCGCTGAAATCGCTCGCCATCGCTCGCAACGATGACGCCGTTGCCGGACATCCATATCCGCCCGCGCGAATCCTCAAAGAGCGAGATCACGTTGGAGATCCCGGATTGCTCGGTCGGCACATGTCGCGCGCCGGATTGATCGATCAGCCACAGTCCCTGTTCGTATGTCCCAACCCATACGTGCCCAATACGATCTGTCAGGATGCTCTGGACGAACTTCGCGCGATCGCCTTCCAAGCCGGAAAGTGGCCACCTGGTGACGACGCCGCCGCGCTCTTGAAACACGCCACCACCGTAGGTCGCGATCAGCATGTCGCCGCCGGGTGCTGGCGACACCGATCGCACAACCCGTTCGGCCAAGCCGTCCTCCACGCCGTACACGCGAACGCGACGCTGCTTGAATCGTTGGAGCCCGCCGCCGCTCGTGCCCACCCAATGCGTGCCTTCACGATCCTCGAAAACAAAGCGCGTCGAATTGCACGACAGACCGCTGTTCGTGTCCCAGCGCCGAAACGTACCGTCGGCTCCGCTACGGCACAGCCCGTGGTCGTAGCTGCTCACCCAGACGTCGCCGCGCGCGTCCTCAAAGAGACTCCAGACGTTGCCGGGTAACTCGGGAAGCTGCCGCTCGGTGACGACCTCGCTGCCTTTGTATTTCCGCAGCTGCGTGCCGCGCAGAATCCACGCGCCGCCGTCGCGCGCGGGGACGGCGCACACTTGACTCGCAGCGAGCGGTAAGGATGGCTCAAGAGCGATCCAGCGCTCACCGTCCCATGTTCCGAAAAATCGATTCTGCACCACGCACCAAGTGCCCTCCGGGTCGGCAAACCCGAAATAGGCCTGACCAGCGCCAGGCGGGGGCGGCGGCAGTGCATGGAAACGCCCGCCGGAGTATTCCACAACGTTGCCGTCAAACGTCGTGATCAGCACATCTCCGTTGGCGCGGTCGGAAAACGTCCGAGCGGAGCTGCCAACCCAGCCGTCCTCTTTGCCGAATCGTCGCCACGTGCCGCTCTCCAGCATCGAGAGGCCCTCGTGGCTGCTGACCCACAGTCGCCCCGCGCGATCGAGGTACAGGTTGACGACACCAGTACCGGACACCGCAGGCTCATCCGACGGGTTGACGACGGTGAACGCGACGCCGTCAAATCGCACCAGCCCGTTGAAGGTGCCGAACCAGAGAGAACCGTCCGATGTCTGCACCATCGCGGTTGCTGAGTTCTCTGGAAGTCCCTCGTCTGTCTCCCACGTATCAATGATGTACGCCGGATCGCGAACGTCAGGGCTTGTCGTGTTCTGGCCGCAAACATCCGCAGCCCCAAAGGCGCACGCGATCAGAAACAGTGACATCAAACGAGTCATGTGAAGGCGATCTGCGATGCGTAGCCCGACTCCCATCCTACAGCGCGCCATCTCATATCCACCATGTCAAGCATGTCCATCACGTCCGGCCAAGTCCGCACTGCGGACCCTCTCCTCCGTCACTCTCTATGCCCTCTCTCTGCTCTCCGGCCTTCTATGAGACCGGCTCCGTCAAGTCGATTGGATCGGATCGTACGAATCTGTCTTCTATTCGCGTTGTCCGGAGCGGCGCGCGGCCGGGACCGGTCGCAATCTGACTCTGCAAAGCGGTGCCCCACTCTCCGTGACGTGCTCGAGGCACAGACGCGGATCGGGGTTCCCTTGTCGTCGATCCTCGTCTCCGATCGGCTCGTCCTGACGACGCCGACGTCGTCATGATCCTCCAAGGTGCGTTTGTCTCGACGCGATCGTCCTTCGTCGGCTGCGCTCGATCGTCATGCCCCGAGCGCTTCGCCCTTCGACGGCGGGGGCGACCACTCCGTCCCGTCCCGCATCATCGCCCACAGGCGAACCAGCAGCCGTCTCGCCAACGCGACGATCGCCTGCTTCTTTCTGCCCTCGCAGCCCCGCAGCATCCGCCGGTAGGTCTCGCGGGCCCATTCGTTGTAGCGCCGCATGATCCATCCCACCTCGACCAGCAGCGTGCGCAGGCGACCCGGTCCGGCGTGGCTGATCCGCGAGCTTCGGTCCGTCGCTCCCGACTGGTTGGGCCGCGGCGTCAGGCCCGCGTAGCAGCCCACCTGTTTCGCGTTCCTGAACCGCGTCGGATCATCGATCCACGCCACCACCGCCTCCGCCAGTCGCGGGCCCACGCCCGGCACCGTCTGCAGCAGCTTGACCGCCGGACGGCTCTCCGCGAGTCCGTCCAGGAGCGTCTCGAGCTGCGCGATCTCCACGTCCGCGGCCACGATCCCGTCGAGGTGGATGCGGAGACGTTCGCGAACCGTCTCCGACGGAAGCCCCGCCGCGAGCGAACGCAGCGACGCGATGCCCTTCTTCGACCATGCCTTCTCCCCCGGCGGCAGCTCGATCGCGAGCGACTGGAAGAGCGCCCGCACCTGATTGAGGCGCTCGACGCGACGTCCCACCGCGCCCGCCCGCTGCTCGATCGTCTCTCGCCATTCGCGCGTCTCGCGGGACGGGACGTACACCGGCCTCGACACGCCCATCGCCGACGCACGCGCGAGATCCAGGGCGTCCTTGCGGTCCGACTTCGCTCGGCGCCGGTGCATGCTGTGGGCGAGCGTCGCGGGATTCACCGCCTCGAAGGGGACCTCCAGCGCGCGGCAGACGTCCGCGACCCATCCGGCGTCGGTGCAGATCTCGAAGACGACGCGCTCGGGCGCGAGCTCGACGATGAGGTCGTGCACCTCGCCGGGCCGGGAATCGATCGTGCGGAACGCGTGGGCTCCGCCGTCGGTCGAGAAGTCGCAGGCGACGGTCTTGCTCTTTCCGAGGTCCAGGGCGAGGATCTTCATTGCCGGTCTCCGTGTTGCGCGGACGAACTCGCCGTTACGGCGGCGTCGATCGTCACGCTTGCGTGATGGGACATGATCCCGTGATCGCGTCCCGCAACCGGAGCCGGTCTACATAGTCTCTCCGTGTTGAACAAGCTGCGCGGAACCCTCACTTCACCTCAATACGCGTGATCCGTCGTAGACTCCTCCCATGCTCATCGCCGAACGCGTTCGACACCTGACCGAGTCCGCCACCATCGCCGTCGCGACGAAGGCGAACTCGTTAAAAGCGTCGGGCAAGGACGTCATCGCATTCGGCATGGGCGAGCCGGATTTCGTCACGCCCGAACCGATCCGCCGCGCGGCGATCGCGGCCCTCGAGAAGGGCATGACGCACTACGCGCCGACCCCCGGCGACAAGGCGTGCCGCGAGGCGATCGCGCTGAAGCTGCGGCAGGAGAACGGCATCGAGTGCAAGGCCGAGCACATCAGCGTGACCGCCGGCGCCAAGCACGCGCTGTACATGACGCTGCAGTGCCTGCTCGACGACAGGAAGGGTCAGGAAGTCATCCTGCCGACGCCGGCGTGGGTCAGCTATCGACCGCTGATCGAAGTCGCGGGCGGCGTATGCGTCGAGGTGCCGAGCTCGGTTGAAAGCGGCTTCAAGATCACGCCCGAGCAGCTCGAGCGGGCGATCACGCCGCGCACCGTCGGCGTCATCATCAACACGCCGTCGAACCCGTGCGGGGTCGCGTACGGATCGCGCGAGATCGACGAGTTCGCGAAGGTGCTCGCGCGTCATCCGCACGTCACGATCATCTCCGATGAGATCTACGAGAAGCTGATCTATCCGGAAGTCGAACCGGGGCTCGATCATCGTTCCTTCGGCATCTATCCCGAACTCGCCGAGCGCACCATCACGATCAACGGCATGAGCAAGGCCTTCGCGATGACCGGTTGGCGCGTGGGCTACATCTGCGCGCCGGGCGAGAACGGCAAGTTCGCGAAGGAGCTCATCAAGCTGCAAGGGCAGATGACCAACGGCATCGCCACGTTCATCATGCCCGCGATCGTCGAGGCGCTCACCAACGGCGCCGCCGACGTCGAGCGCATGCGCAAGACGTTCGCGCGGCGCGCGAAGCTCATCCATGACCTCCTGAGCGCGATCCCGCGCTTCCGTTGCGTTCGGCCGAATTCGGCGTTCTATTCGTTCCCCGACGTGAGCGGTTGTCTCGGACGCACGACGCCGGCCGGACGGCGCATCGAGACCGCGCACCAGTTTTCCGACGCGCTTCTCGACGAGGCGCTCGTCGCGGTGGTGCCGGGCGAGGACTTCGGCGCGTGCGCGAAGACGCACGTGCGCTTCTCGTTCGCCTGCGCCGACGAGAACATCGAGCGCGGCATCGCCCGCGTGGCGGAGTGGGTGTCGCGGCTGAAGTGACGCGTGGTTCAAGGCAGTTCAACACGGAGAGACGGAGATCGCGGAGGGCACGCGGAGGAATGCCACGAGGTGAAGGCCGTGCGGAGTGCTGCTATGGCTTGAATTCCGTCTCTCTCCGTGTGCCCTCCGTACCTCCGGACTCCGTGTTGATCCTCCATCGCTCCCCGCGCATGCTGCGGCGATGATCGCCGCCACTTGCCTCGTCGTCGCCGCGCTCGGAATCGACTTCGCCCACTCCGACGACTGGGTCACCGCCGGCTACGACTGCACGCTCTTCGCCGCGGGCGACATCGACGGCGATGGCTTCGGCGACGTCGTCACGTTGAACGGCGAGCACAAGCTCTGCGTCGCGTACTCGGTGGGCGAAGCGAAACAACTGTGGAAGGCGTCGGGCTGGGAGGTGCTGCGCGAGAACCTGCGCGACCGCGCGACGGCGCTCGTCGTCGCCGACGTCGTAGCTGAGTGGCCGGGGCGCGAAGTGATCGTGGCGTACGGTGACGACGCGGTCGTGTTCGGCTCGCTCGATCATGGGCGATTCACGCAGGAGCGGCCCGCGTCCGACGCGGTGAAGTCGACGCTGCGCGGCGCGCTGTCGGCGACGATCGCCGATGGCGTCGTCGAGCCGCCGCCGTACGAGCCGAGTGCGCCGCCGCTGCTGCGTTTCCGCGCCGACATCGACGGCGATGGGCGCGATGACGCGCTCACGGTGTTCAGCGCGACGATCCCGCATGCGCACCGCGTCGTGCGGCTCGCGGTCGCGCTGCACGAGGGAACCGGCGACAGCGACGGCGACGGCGTGAACGACGAGCGCGAACGCGAGCTCGGCAGCGATCCGCACGATCGCGACACCGACGACGACGGGTTGCTCGACGGATGGGAAGTGAACGGCCTGCCGCGCGGCGTCGGTGCCGGCGACGGGACGCTGAATCCGGCGCGCCAGGACGTCATCGTCGCGGTGTCGCGCTACGAGGAACTCGACGAAGCGACCGCGCATCGCGAAGTCGACAAGGCGAAGCGTCTCTACGCCGCGATGCCGACGAAGAACCCGGATGGCTCGACAGGCATCACCTTGCACGCGCGCTGGGGGACGCCCGTGCCCAAGAGCGGGCAGGGAAGCTGGTGGGACGTCGGCGGCCGTGAGCTGCCCGCGAGCAATCGAGGCATCGCCCACTGGATGCAGATCACGCCTGGCGGCGGCGGACAGGCGCAGCAGACCGGTGACATGGGCGGCTCAGGCGCGCACTGGGCCGCGTTCGGACACGAGCTGGCGCATCAGCTCTCGTTGTCGCACGAGGGCGACTCGTCGCCGGCGTGGTGTCCGCTGTATCCGTCGCTCATGAATTACGCGTTCAACTACTCCTTAGGCGGCGACGGCGAAGCGATCCGGTTTTCCGACGGACGCTTTCGCTCGGTCGAGCTGCGCGAGGAATCGCTGTTGGAGAAGCTTCCGTTTCCTTACGACGAAGTGAAGTATCTCGCGGCGCCGCCGTTTCGCTTTACGCTCAAGGACAACGGCGACGGCACGACGCTCATCGATTGGAATCACGATGGGCACTTCGACGACCAGCCGGTCGCGGCCGACATCAACTACGGCGGCTCGACGTACTGCGGCACTCGGCGCAACGTCGAGATTGCGAGCGCTGCGCCAGCGCTGTGCGTCGTCGGAGGCGTGACGTACCTATCCACCGTCGACCCGAAATGCACGGCGGTGAGTATCCGCGCTTGCGAAGGGGACGGGCAATGGGCGGCGCCGCGCGCGGTGCCGTCGAGCGCGACGCGATTCGATCCGGTGCTCGTGGGTCTCGGCGACGAAGGATTCGTCTTTTTCCGCACCCAGCGGGCCTGGTGCGTCGCGAGGTTCACGAGAGACGCGATCGACGCACCGGTCGAACTCCCCGAGCTCTCGACGTGCGACATCAGCGCCTGCGCGTTCGGCGGCCGCGTGCTGATCGTGACGCGCGACGACGCCGACGCGCTGCGCACGTGCTGGTTCCGCTGGGCGCCGCCGAACGGCGAGGCGCGTTTGACGCCGCCCCAGCCGCTCGATCTTTCTTCGCACGTGCCGCCAGGATTGGCGCAGATTCCCGGCGAAGCGCGCGTGCTGATCGCGACGAGCGCGAAGAACCCGGCGGGGCACGACTGGTGCCTGCGTGCCTCGTGGTGTTCGATCTCGTCCTCGGCGGCTGGCGACGCGCTCCACGTCGACGAGTCGCGTTGGACCCGCGGCGAGAAGAGCGTGAACCACTGCACGACGCGACCCGTCGTCGCGTACCGCGCGCTGCCCGACGGTCACGAACTCAACATTCTCCACACTGGCTGGTTCGACGGAAACGGACTCACGACCGCCTGGCGCACGCGACGCGTCGGCAACGCGGCGCTCGACGACGGTTGGCTCACGTGCTTGCTGTACGACGTGTGGACCCAGACGCGCGTGAGCGTCGCGTTCGTCGACGGCCCGCAAGGCGCGATCTATTCCTATCGCTGGGATCCGGGCGATCACGGCGACATGAAGGTGAACATGATCCAGACCGCGCACAACGGCTGGGGGATCGACAAGGAACCGATGCGCGACTTCGACGACTGCGCGAAGATCAGCCGGTGGGGGATCCGGCATTCCATCCTGTGGATGCGCCGGTAGCGGGCTACCGCGAGCCGATGAATCCCGCGCGCGTCGCAGCGTCGCGATAACGTTCGCGTCTACCTCGCCGGCGCAGTCGAACGCGATCGACGACGCCAGCGGCGTCGGTCGCGCTGCGGCGATGGTTTCGGATGACGCACCGGCATGCGTGCCACTGACGCTTCGCAGCCGGCTGGGCGCAATGGTGGGATGCGAAAGGTGACGTCGCTCGCATCATGCGCACCGGGATGCGCCTCGTGAGCCACGCGCGCTGCCATGCGCCCTGGGGCCTCTCCTCGGACAGCCTCTACCCGCTGCACTACCATGAAAAACCGGAGGAGGACTTCGGAAAGTCATGGAACACGTGCTATCCTCCCGCCATGCCCGAGCGGACCGACGACCTTGATGAAGTGAACTCGCTGCTCGTCGACTACCCGGTGGTAGCGATACTGGGGCCTCGTCAGGTCGGGAAGACCACACTCGCGACGGCGGTCGCCAACCGATGGCGGGGATCGGTCACCAAGTTTGACCTGGAGCGTCCCTCGGATCTTGCTCGGCTCCGTGATCCAGAACTGACGCTCGAGCCGCTGAAGGGATTGGTCGTCCTCGACGAGATTCAGCGACGAGCGGATCTCTTCCCCGTCCTCCGCGTCCTCGCTGATCGCAAGCCGCGCCCCGCCCGCTTCCTCATACTTGGAAGTGCCGCGCCCGAACTCCTCCGCCAAAGCTCGGAGTCGCTCGCGGGTCGAATCGCATTCCACGAGCTGACGGGCTTCGGCATCGAGGATACCGGCATCAAGATGTGGAAGCGACTGTGGCTGCGTGGAGGATTCCCATTGTCCTATCTCGCGCGAAGCGACGACGCGAGCTTCACTTGGCGCGAGCAACTGACGCAGACGTTCCTTGAGCGCGACATCCCCCAACTCGGCATTCGACTCGAGGCATCTACGCTCGAGCGCTTCTGGTCAATGCTCGCCCACTACCACGGCCAAACTTGGAACAACGCCGAGCTCGCACGCGCATTCGGCGTTTCCGACAAGACTGTTCGCCACTGGCTCGACGTGCTCGAGGGGACGTTCATGGTCCGCACGCTTCGCCCTTGGAGCGAGAATCTCGGCAAGCGACTCGTCAAATCACCGAAGCTCTACGTCAACGACAGCGGCCTGCTGCACGGACTACTCCGCATCCGCTCGATGGACGACCTGCTTCGACACCCCAAGCTGGGCGCGTCGTTCGAGGGGTTCGCGCTCATGCAGGTGGTCCGTCGTCTCGGCGTCGATTGGCGCGACTGCTTTTTCTGGGGCACCCACCAAGGTGCGGAACTTGACCTGGTCGCCGTGCGAGGTCGGTCGCGCGTCGGAGTCGAGTTCAAGCACACGTCCGCACCGCAACTCACCAAGTCGATGGCGATCGCGGTGGAGGATCTGCGGCTGACACGGCTCGAGGTGATTCACCTCGGGCGCGAGACGTTTCCGCTCGCGCCCAAGATCCGTGCGGTGGCATTTGATCGCATCACTGCCGATCTTGGGGTGATCAAGTAGCCTCAGCCTCACCCTCCGCACGGTCCCCACGCCCCGAGCAGCACCGCGAGATCAGACGCTCCCACGATTCCATCCTCGTCGATGTCGCTGATGCCATCCGCCGTGCCCCACGCTCCCAAGAGGATCGCCAAGTCGCCGGCGTCGATCACTTCGTCCGCGTTCACGTCGGCGAGGCAGTCGGAGACGACCGGGGCGTCGTCTTGGATTTCGGCATAGCTGAGATTCTGCCAACCGGGACCCGTGTGCAGGATTGGATCGAAGTTCGAGCTGTTGTGCAGCATCGCGAGATACGTTCCGCCTGGCAGTCCGTTGAACGGATGCGTCGCGTCGGTTGCCCACAACCCGATGCGCACCGGCTTCAGGACTTTGATCGTCCCGTTGCCGGAGATGAAGAGTTCGCCGCTATCGCCGATACTGACGGACGACGCGTTGGTGAGGCTGCTTGAAGTGAATGTGGTGACGATGGGCGCGCCCGAGGCGGCGACGGAGAGGCCGTACAGCTTGTCGTTCGCTGCGGTCTTGAACCACGGCAAGCCTGTGATCGGACTGATCGTGAGAAGGCCGTCGCCGCTCATCGGCACCAGGATCGGCACCGAGATCGTCAGCAGCGTCTCGCTGAAGTCCTCGCTCAGCTTCACGACCTTGCGATCCGGTACCGAGAGGATCCACACCGAGTCGTCGACGTCGTTGACGGCGACATCCGTCGGCTGGGGCACGGCGCTCGTGGCGTTCAGGACCGAACCATCCGCCGCAAGTTGATACAGCTTGCCTAACGTATCGAACGAGTAGGTGCGTCCGTGTCGGTCCGTCGCCAGCTTCACCAGACCCTGCGGAGCAGGAGACAGGATCGTGAGCGCTCCGGTGTCCAGATCCAGCGTTCGGAGCCGCGATGGAAGCGACAGGATGTTGGACTTGGCGATCACAAGCGCGCCTTCGAAGTCGGCATCAAATGCGAAATCGAGGACGTCGAGCGCCGACGAGATCGATATCGCCGAACGCGAAGCGCTCGGCGATCCGTCGAAAGGAATGGGGTCGAGGATTTCGACCGAGCCTCCGCCGGTGGAGTCGCTGCCATTCGTGAAACTGATGCCGTAGAGCGGTCGGATACCGTGAAACGTGTCGATGATGCGGCGAACGCCGCCGGAGGAGAAGATCACCGTCATCGATCGGAGGTTGTCGACCGAGGCGCTTCCGAAGTACGCGGTGTACTCGTAGGGGTCGCGCTCCTTGTTGACGAAGGTCGACTGCGAGCTGAGCGCGTCGGGATCGTCGGCGGGATCGCGATATCGGAGGATGCGCGTATCGCCGGCGCGATACGAGCGAGTCAGCGTGATGGCATGGCCGCCGACGCGACTGAGAATCTTGAAGTCGCCCGACGTGCCGGTCACCTCATACTTGCCGTAGAGAAAGCTCATGGCCCAGCCTTGGCACCCAAGCTTGGTGAGCTTGGCGACGGTCGGCGTGTATTGCGAATTGCGGTATTTGGAGATGCGCTTGAGGAGCGGTTCGGTTTCGAGGAACGCATCCAAGCCCGCCCCGGCACCCCCGGTCGTACCTTCGATCGGATCGGTGCCCATGAACGCACCCATGGACCAGATCCACAGATTGGCCTCGGTGTAGTTCGACTGCGACTGCCAATTCGCAGGCCCTGGATTGACGTTGGGGAATCCGTGGTTTGCCGCGTAGGCAAAGATGTTGATCGCCGACGTCGGCACGCAGTACATCGAGCCGAGCGCAGGCAGCGATGCCCGATATTGGTCGAGGTCGGGCATGTGCGTGATCTTGTAGTTGTAGATCTCGCTGTTGTAGTAGAAGTCGCTGACGACGTCGGCGGAGACGCCGCACGGGATCGCGGCGGCCGCCGCAAGCGACGAGGCGAGCGCGAGTCGACGTCGAGAAGCGGTACCGAGGAGATGACCCGAATTCTGGGGCATGGAAGCGTTCCGTCGTGATGGTGGAGGCGGTGCGGCGCGAAGCGCGTCCCCCGAGAGGCGCGATTCGGGTCCACACCGTCTAACCAATTCCCGGCGTTTTCCTGGTTTTCACTGCGCGCCCCGACGGCGTGCCCGCAGCATGCGGTAGCGCAGTCGGGAAGTCGGGCGGCGCGGAACGAGCGATCAGGCTCGCCGCGTTCGATCCCGGCGCCCCGTGGCCGACGTGGCCTTCGCGCGCCGTGGAGTGGTCGGCCGCAGCACGAGCAGCACGTCCCCGCAGCTCTTCGCGAAGCGCTTCGTCGGCAAGCGCTCGTCCGTCGCGTCGCGACAGTCGAGGACTTCCCACGGGCCGCCGTCGGCGAGGAGTTCCTTGAGCGTCGCGTAGGGGAACGTCAGGAGGTCGTACTGCTCGATGAAGAGTGGCGCGACGCCTTCGACGTTCGCGGTCAGCACGTGATGGCACATGCGCTCGCAGCGCAGGCCGTCCGGCGCGAGGTCGTCGAAGAGCCCAAGCGTTTCCGAGCGAATCGCCGCGAAGCCACCGCCGTCGATCGGCAGCGGGCCGCGCTCGTAGACGGTCGAGGGCACGACCTCGTCGTCGTCCTCGCGCACGGCGCAGCCGAGGAAGTACACGCCATGCGTTCCAAGGAGCGCGTGCATCGCCTTCAGATGCGCACGCACGTCGTCGAGTCCCCCGAGGTGGCCGATCGAGTTGTCGAGGTTGATCGCGAGATCGAACGGGCCGCGAATGTCCGTCGGCGGATGTCGCATGTCGCCGGCGACGACGAGCGCGTCGGCGTGCTTGCGCGCCGCCAATCGCACGCGCCCCGCCTCCGCGACGTTCGCGTCGAGTTCGACGCCCGCGACCATCGAGCCGCGAGCAGCAAAGTGTTCGAGCCAGAGCGCCGGTCCGCACGCCGGGTCGAGCACGCGTCGCGGCGCCCCGTGCCGCAGTCCGGACTTCCTTACGCGCAGCCGTGCAAGCGCGTCGATCGACGTGCGCATCTCCGCGCTGGGCTCGAAGAACGCGCTGTAGAGCTGGAAGTTCCGGTAGAAGCTCACGTGAGGCCGACCGAGACCGGGACCGGCTGCGGACGCGGCTCGTAGTTCGGCGCGAGCGCGATCTCGAGCGGCAGGCGCTTGCCGTCCTTGTCGCGCGGGATCTCGTCGTTGTCGATCATGCGCTGGATCGCCATGATTCCTTCGATGAGCATCTCGGGACGCGGCGGGCAGCCGGGGACGTAGACGTCGACGGGGATGTACTGATCGACGCCCTGGACCACCGCGTAGGTATCGAAAACCCCGCCGGTCGACGCGCACGCGCCCATCGACATCACCCACTTCGGCTCGGCCATCTGCATGTAGATCCGCTGCAGGACCGGGAGCATCTTGACCGACACGCGGCCCGCGACGATGAGGAGATCCGACTGCCGCGGGCTGAAGCGCATGACCTCGGCGCCGAAACGCGCGAGGTCGAAGCGGCTGCACGCGGTCGCCATGAGTTCGATGCCGCAGCAGGCCGTGGCGAACGGGAGCGGCCAGACGCTCGAGCGGCGGGCCCAGTTGATGACCCGCTGAAGTTGCGTGGTGAGAATGCTGTCGGCAGGCAGCGCGGCTTCGATGCCCATGGGTTCAATCCTCGGACGGCGACCATCGAGCGGTCGCGGGAGCCAGAGTCTAGCACTACAGCGCCCCTTCGTTTCTGCTGCGGCCGAGCGGATGCCTTCGCTGGCTGCGTCGATGCTTGGTTTCGACCCTCAACGTATCGCTGCGGAGACGCCCTCGGGTCGAAACCCGCGCATCTCCTTGCCAGCAAAGACCCCGCTCGCCCTCGCGACGAACCGAAGGGGCGCTGTAGTGCTCGCAGCGCGTCGGCGTCGCAACGCGGCCGCAACGGGGCCGCGATCGAAGGTCGCGGCGGCCGAGGTATCGCGGCGCACGACGAGGCCCGCGCGCCAAGGGATTCGCCTTTTGAATCCCCCGCACCGCGCGGGCCTCGACCCAGTCATGTCGGTTCGTTCCGCTCGGGACGCGGGCGCGTCCCCGCGCTAGCGATGCACAAGCGCCACGAGGTCATCGCGACTGCGCACGATCTTGTAGAGCCGGTCGGTCTTGAACAACCGTAGCCCGTCGATCGTGTCGCGGCTCGCGCCGTAGAGCACCGGTTCGAGGCCCGCCTCGCGGGCGCGCTTCGCCAGGTCGTTGCAAAGCCCCAATCCGTACGCGGTCATCGTGCGCACTTCGCTCAGGTCGAACACCAGGTAGCGGGCCCGCGCCGGCCGCTGCTCGATCGCCCGCATCGCCGCCTCGACGATCGGGTGCGCTTCGCGGTCGCCCAGCGACGGGTTCAGCGGCGCGATCGTGATCGCGTTCGGATCCGCGTAGACCCTTGCGATCTGCTTCGCCTCAGTGAACGCGTCGAACGCGGTGGACACGTCGAGCGACTGAGGACCCCGGGGCGAGTTGAGCGGTGCGTGCATCATGCACGAACCGTCGAATGCGATCCTCGGTCGCGCGACGCGCTCGTGCAGAATCTGCGCGAGCGCGGTCCCGCGCGGGTCGGGTTGGCGCGATCGTGCGGGTCGTTCAGTCGGCGACGCGATTTGCGTCGACCACGAGCCGCTCTCCGCCGTCGCCCACGGTCACTCCGGCGCGCGCGTTCGGGTCCGCGGCGTCGGGCGCGACGAAGCGATAACCACCGATCACCTCGAACGACCCGTCCGCCGCGCGGATCGCGACGCGACGCGAGAAGGGGGCGAGTCGCGGATTGCCGGGCAGCGCCCATCGACGATGCTCGCCTTCGAACGGCCGCATCAGCATCGCGATGTCCGCGGCGCCGCGCGCGACGCCGTCGCGCCATTCGCCGCCGAGCGCGATGACGCCGCGCGGATGAGCGAAGAGCGCGACGTCACAGGCGCCGCGCTCGAAGCCCAGCGGCAGCGACGGACGGATCTGCCGGCGCGCGGCGTCGATGATCCACGTCGCGTTCAACGTGACGTCCGAGCGGCGATCGGCACCTCCGGCGACGAGCGCGAATCGCGCGTCGAGGGCGATCGCGCTCGAGTCGGCGATGGGGACTGAGAATCGTTCGCCCCAGAGCTCCGACTGCAGTGGCTCGTCGCCGAGGAGAACCGACTCGACGGTCCCTTCGTCGTCGCCTCCGATGATCACGAGCATCTGGCCCACGAGGGCGACCGCATGGTGATGTCGCGGTCGCACGAGCTCGACCTCCGACGACCACGTGCCCGCCTCATCGTAGACCCGTAATTCGCAGCCGCAGACCACGGCCACGCGACCGTCCGGCAGCGGCGTCGCGGTGTGGCCTTCGAGCGACTCGTTCCACGGCTCGATCGCCCGCGACGAACCCGCCGCGAGCGGATCGAAGGTTTCGCCACCGTTGTGATAGGTGACATTCTTGCCCCACGTGCCCGACCATCCGCCGAGCGCGAGCCAGCGACCGGAAGGGAGGCGGGTGAGCGTGGGTTGGCCTCGCGGCTCGAGCAGATTCGAGCCGATGGGCATCCAGCCGTAGATCGGATGGCGAATCTGGATCGCGGGCGTCGCCTCGAGCGACTGCGTGACGCCGCCCACGACTACGAGTCGATCCCCGACGAACGCCGCCGCCGCATCGAAGACCGGCAGCGGCAACGGACCCGGCATCGGTTGCCAGTATGCGAGCGAGAAGAGATCCGGCGGCGTCGCGCCGGCGCAACACGCGATGAGCGCGAGGCACGCGCCGACGATCGCGGACCCTCGCCACGATCTCGACCGAGAACTCCGAGTCGATCGCTCCATGTCGACGGAAATCGGTTGTACGGGCTGGGAAATTCAGCACAATCACGCGAACCGCGACGTCGGCGCCGATCGTCGCGGCGGGTCCGCGTAACGCGGGCTCCGCCGGCCCCTTTTGTGCCAGATCCTCTCGTGCCGGGACTTCTCGCCGTCCATCTTTCCGCCTTGTGCGTTGCCGCGTCGCTGGCGGGACGTCCCGCGGTCTCGCCGGTCGTCCGCGACGAGTTGCCGGTGCCCGCCGCCGCGGTCGCGCGGCTCGAACGTTCGCTGCGCGACATGCGCGAGCTTCGCAGCGACCGATTCGTGCTCGTGACCGACGTGTCCGAGGGCGACGCCCAACGGGTGCTGTCGACCCTCGAGCGCACCGCCGATGCGGTCGAGCGATTCGCGACCGACATGGACGTGGCGCCGCGCGAGCTGCGCGAGCGCATCGTCGCCGTCGGGTTCGCGGATCGCGTGCGATTCGAGCGCTTTGCCCGCGTCGTCGATTCGATCGACGCGTCGTGGATGTCGGGGTATTGGCTGCCTGGCGCCGATCGCGTCGCGTTCCGGCTCGGAACGCCCGAGGATCGGCCCGCGCATCGGCGCCGCGGAGTGCTCGCATCGGCGAGCGCCGCGAACGACGCGACGGTGGCGCACGAGCTGGCGCATCAGCTTCTCCATCGCCTCGGCGTGCAGCGCCGGAGCGGCAATGCGCCGCTCTGGCTCTCCGAAGGCTTGGCCATCGCGTTCGAAACCTGCGGAGTGGACGGGGGAACGGCGTTCGACGCGCAGCCCGAACGAAGCGAGCGCGTGCGGGCGCAGCTCGACGCGGGCACGTCGTACGCGATGTCGAGCTTCGTCGCGACGGCGCGGCTGCCGGCGCGGACGTCGGAACGAGTCGACGCCTTCTACGACCAGGCGTGGTCGTTGGCGCGGTACCTCGTGCGCGAGCGCCACGACGCGATGGCCGCATATCTCGCCGGCGTGCGGGACGGCGCCGGCAATCTGGGACCGCGCGTGAACCTCGATCTCTTCGAGCGAACGTTCGGACCGATCGACGAGGTCGAGCGGGCGTGGCGCGAGAGCGTGGCGAGCACCGAGGCGGTCGAGCCGCCGACGGTCACACGTTCGCGCTCGCCTTGAGCAGGTTCGTCGCGTCCAGCGCCAGGATCTCCGCCGATAGGCGTCGGGTCTCGATCGGCAGGTGACTGGTGTGGGGGATCGTCGGCGTCGACGGTTCGGTCGGCGTCGGAGTCGGCGTTGGAATCGCCTTCGTTGTCTCGCTCTCGCGCACCGCGGAGAACTCGTCGAAGCGTGCGTTGGCGAACGACTGTTCGGCGCGGGCCGCGAGCGTGCGCAGCGTCTGCGAGAAGACCCGCATTTCCTCGGCGACCGACTGGCGCAGGCCGGCCGAGACCGACTCGACGACCTGCTGCATCGGTTGGCCGTTCGTGCGAACCGCGGCTTCCCACGGCGCGAGGCGCGTGAGGAGCGCGTCGATCTCGGTCTGGAGCGCCTTCACCGACGCGCTGCGCTGTTCGGCGGCGCGGGCCGCCTCGCGGAACTCGGCGAGTTCATGGGAAAGCGTGGCCCGCACGGTGGTGCATTGCTCGACGACCGCGGCCAGTTCGCGCTGGAGCTCGCGCGTCGTCGCGCCGGCTTCGTCGGCCAGTCGCTTGCTCTCGCGGGCCTCGTCGGCCACGAGGTCCTTTAGCGTGGCGGCGGTGCCCACCGTCCCGAGCAGGCTGTCGGCGGCCTCGACGCTCTGGCGATCGAGCTGTCGGAGGCGGTCCTCTGCGCGGGCCATGGTGGCGTCGACCGCGGCGGCTCGCTCGTCGATGCGGGCGAGCAGCGCGTTGAGTCGGGCTTCGGCCTCGGGCGTCGGCGCGTGCGCCGCGGCGCGCTCGCGGTGCGCGGCGTCGAGTCGCGCGGCGAAGCTCGCGACGAGTTCGTCGGCGTAGCGCCGAAGGTCGTCGCGCACCGGTCCGTAGCGATCTTCGATCATGCGCTCGGCTCGCGCGATGCGATCCTCGACGATGCGCGACACCTGTTCATGCGCCGCGCGAATGCGGTCGTCGAGGAACGGCACCAGCTCGGCGACGCGGCGCTCGAACGCCTCGGTCGCGCCGCGGATGCGCATCTCGCTCTGTTGTTCGATGGCGGCGAGCTGCCCGTGCAGTTGCATCTGGATCTGCGCGGCGAGCTGCTGGATCGCCTGCGGATTGAGCTGCGCCTGCGCTTGCCCCGCCGATTGCTCGCTGCGCTGGATCTGGACGTCGAACGCCTGAAGCATGCGCACGCCGAGGCGCAGGCGTTCCTGCAGATCGACGGCCGCTTGCGTCGCCGCCGCTGTGGCGTCGAGCGTCGTGCGCGCGAGGCGCTCGAGTTCGCCGGCCGACGATTCGGCGCGGGCCACGAGTTCGTGCAGGCGCGGTTCGGCAGCGCGATTGCCGTTGGGCGTCGCGTATCCGTTGCCGCTGGTTCCGTTGCCGTTGGCGGCGCCGGAGATCCACCCGTTCGTGCCTCGAGCGGTCGGATGATGCGCGGAGACGCTGAGCGCGGCGTCGTTCGCCGCGGTGTTCGGAACGGGCGCAAACGCGCCGTTCTCGGCGTGAGGGAAGTGCGTCATGGCGTTGCTTCTGACGGAGGGGAGCCGCGCGGAGTGAGGATCCGTGCGGGGACCGAGGACAACACCTAGTCCGAGAAGGGATTTCGGCCGATCCCGACGCGGGGATAAAGGAAATGTCGCCGGAACGCTCGACGCGCCGCAAGTCCATTGGGGTGGGGTGGCCACCCTGATCGCGAGTCGTCACCGAGCCGCAGGCTCTGATGCGCCAGTGAATTCCGTCAGCCCGCCAAGCGTCCGAAGCGCCAGCCTTTCGCCTTTAGCTCGCGGTCCAGTCGACGTGCAGCGGCGTGTTCATCCACGGCAGGGCGATGACGCCGATCGACCACGGAAGTCGCGCGAGCAGGACGTCGAACGCCGAGCGTTCCACGCTCAGTCGCCGCACGCGGCCGTCGTCGCGAAGGATGGCGCGGCGCGCGAGAAACGCGGACCGGAGGCTGTCCACGCTCGAGTCGCGCAGCACGGCCCACTGTCGCACCGCGGACGCGAGCAACTCGTTGCCTTCGGCGCGATCGGAGTCCGACAGCGACATCGGCCCGGGCGGGATCGGATCGTCCGATCCGAGTCCAAGGAGCGCGCGGGCGGCGCCGCAGTCGAAGTCGTGGAAGTCGTCGTCGCCGCCGACGAGCCAGTGGCAGAGGCGCGCCGCCCGCGCGAGCTGCGCCCGCGGGATCGCGCGGGCGTCTTCAGCGACGATGCCCGTGCTCTTGAAGAGGCGCGGCAGGAAGGGATGCAGGAGGACGAGTCCGCCGTCGGTCACGAGCGTGCCGCCGGCGCTCGTCGGGCGCGACTCCGCGGAGGATGCGCGCGGCGCGCGGCGATCGTGCGCCGCGCTGGGCTCTGGGCTCTGACGGCGAGCGCGATCGACGGCGGCCGGAATGGTGTCTTCGGGAAGTTCGAGCAAAAGCGCCCGCAGGTCGCTCGCGACGGCCTCGTCGGCGACGTGAGGAGGATCGATGGCAGCGATGGCCCACGCCGCCGCGTCGAGTTGCACCGACGTCGGCAGCGCCGAAGACTGCGCCGCCGCGGCGAGGGCGCACCCGACGACTTCCCACAGTGGTGGATCGGTAATCGCTTGCACCCACAACTCGCGGCCGCGGCGGTCGGAATGAAGTCGCGCGGAGTCGAGCGCGCCGACGAGGCGCTCGAGCGTCGCACGCGAGATGCCGCTTGGTGCGCGGCCGCACAGCGCGATCCGCTCCGGCGGTTCGATGAGTTGCAGGAGTCGGCGGGCGCGGACGAAGCGCACGTCGATCGGCGTCGCGGCGTCGAAGCGCGGCAGGTCCTCGCTCACGAGTCGCGCCGACTCGGCGCGCAGGCTCCGGAGGAGCCATCGTCGGTCGTGCCCGGCGAACTCCCACGGCACGCGGCCCGATTCGACGTATTCGACGAGCGCGCGTCGCACCTCGCGCTCGATGGAACTCGCGGTTCGCTCGGCGCCGCCGCCGCTTGCCGCCGCGCGGGCGAGCTCGCTCTCGAGCGCCGCGGCCAGCCGTTCAGGCAGCGCGCCGACGTCGTCGACGCTCAGCTCGATCGCGAGGCGCGGAATGCGCACGACCTCGGCGCCGGCGGCCACGCCGTCGAGCGCCTTCTCGAACGCGCGATCGAAGAGGGGGGCGATCTCCGCGTCGAATCGATCGCACAGCGCGGTCCGCCACGCGAGAGCGACCTCGCGCGAGGGGGCGGTGATCTCCCAGCGTTGCCGGCGAATTCGGTGGTGCAGCATGGGCGTCGCGTGCCGGCGCTCGTGGCCGGTGGCCATCGTCAGCGCTTCTCGCGCTCGCGCAGGATCTCGAGGACGCGCTCGACGCACTCGGCGACGAGCGCCTGGCGATCGAGCGCCGACGCGGCGCCGGCGTTGCCGGCGGCGTCCTCGTTCGGGATGTGTACCGAGATCACAACCTCATCCACGATGACCGGCATGACTCGTCCTTCTCGTGTGCTGGCGTCGAGCAACGGCGCGCGAAGGGGCGGCGAGGCACTCGATCACGACGTCGAACATGCTCCCCTCCCTCCGCCGACGAACTGGCGGCGCCGCGGTACGCCGACCGGCGGCGGTCGAGCGCGAGGCTCGACCCGTCCAACATGCCTGCGCGCCGTGAGGCTGCGACGGAGTCGCGCGACATCTTGGAAAATTGACGCGACGATCGCGCAGATCTCGCCGCTTCGTCGAGGCCGCGCCGACGTTACGCGCAAGCGGGCGGCCAGCGTGCGAGCCGGGCCTACCAATCGCTCAGGGATTGTCCGGCGGCGGCGGCGCGCTGGGCGTCGCGGAGGCGCCGCTCGAGCCCGGTCGCCTCGCCGCGGCGATCGATCTGGGCCCACATCTCGTCGAGGACCTCCACCACCGAGATCGATTCGGCGGGCCGGGCCAGGCTGACGGCTTCCGCCGTCCGGCGCACGTAGCCGCTGTCCTCGAGCCGGTCGACGAGGAGCGACGCGGACGACAGCGGGAGGCGAGCCGCAGACGCCACTTCGACGGACGTCGCGGTCGCGCCGGCGGCAAACTTGGTGGCCACGAAGCGGAGCGCTCTCAGCGCCGACTCGGCGTCAGGCTCCGCGGTGCCGTTCGTCGTGCGGTCTCGCCCGCGGAACGCTTGGAGGAGCGCGGCCACCTCCGCGCCGAACAGGATCACGAGCCACATCAGGTACACCCAAAACATGAACAGGGGGATGAGGCCGAGCGAGCCGTACAGCGCGGACACGCCGAACGCCTTCGAGAGATAGAGGCCGAACGACGCCTTGCCGATCTGGAGGAGGACCGCGCCGACGAACGCGCCGACCATCGAGGGACGCCACGCGACGCGCACCGTGGGCACCGTCATGTACGTGCTCAGGAGGACCAGCCAGAAGACGAGGAGCGACGCGCCGAGTCGCGCGAGCGACGCGACCCATGACCATCCTTGCAGGAGCGCGTCGAGGCGATCCATGCGTGCGAAGAGAATCGGCGCGAGGCCGAGGAGCAGCGGTCCGACGGTGAGCACGAACCAGTACACGAGGATGCGGCGCACCCACGAGCGCCCGTACTCGCATCGGTAGATGACGTTGAACGCGTCTTCGATCGTGACGAGCACCCAGATCGCCGACAGCGCGACGAGGACGAATCCGGTCCACCCGAGCGCGGTGATGTTGACGGTGTTCGCGTACGCGACGAGTTGCATGAGCCACTGGTCGAGGCCGATGCTCGCAGGAGTCCCGTCGGCCGCGTTCGGCACCGCGATCTGCACGCCGCTGAGTCCGACGCTCTGGAGGAACCGCTCGATCTGCGGCAGAAACGACTCGCCCAGCGCGGCCTTGGCGATCAGGGTGACGACCACGAGCACCGGCAGCAGGCCGAACAGCGTGCGGAACGCGAGGGCCGCGGCGATCTGCGGCGCGCGATCCTCGCGCAGGTGCCGCAGGCAGAACGTGACCACGTCCGCGGCCTCGCCGACCGAGACCTTGCCGAACTTGATGTGATGCAGCGGCGCGAGCCACTCCATCAGCCACGCGTCCGCGCCGTGGACGCGACGCGCCTCGCGTGCGAAGCGTCGCGCCGCGGAGGTCGACGGCGAGTGACGCTCGTCTTCAGCGGGCGGCTGGGGCGACAGCGGAGGTTGGACTGGCTGGGCCGACATCGATGAACAGTCCGTGCAGCGTGCCGAGCGCGGGGCGATCGGCGTTCGGTTGGCCTAACTTCATCGTCGTTCCGGCGCGGCGATTCGACGACCAGTGGTCGGTTCCGACGCCGAGATCGAGGAGCGACGAGAACGACCAGATGCCTCCGAACGGCGGCGGCTCGGCGAAGTGGTATTCGTTTGTTCCGGATTGACCTTGCACGCTGTCACCCGCGGCGACGTACCGGTCGTCGCCGCCGAGGTCGATGAGGAACGCAAGCGCCTGCTGGGCGGCGCTGCCTTGGGCGAGGCCTTCCGCCTGATACGAGTCGCTGCCTGCGCCGTCGAAGAGCACCGCGACCGACTGGTCCCACGCCGCGCCTTGCGACGCGGCGGTCATGCCGACGTAGGTGTCGTCGCCGGCGTCGTCGAGGAGCGCGCCTGCGGCCTGATGCGCCGCGAACCCTTGGCCGTAGCGATTGCCCCAGTAGCGATCGTTGCCGGACTTGTCCGCGAGGACGCCGAGGCCGAAGAAATAGCCGCCGCCCTGCGCGAACTCGCCGGCCTCGTAGCGGTCGTTGCCCGCGAGATCGGCGAGCAGTCCGACGCCGCCCGCGGCGAAGCGGCGCAGTCCGATGCCGATGCCTTGGCTGAAGCTCGCGCGCACCGTCGGCGTGTCGTAGACGCTGGGCTGCGCGCCCTGTGCGTCGTAGCGATCGTCGCCGCTTGCGTCGACGATCGCGCCGAAGCCGCGCGGGCCGCCGCAACCTTCGGAAAGATAGTCGGCGCGGTATTCGTCGTTGCCGCCGAGGTCGATCAGTACGCCCGCGCCCCAGCAGGCGGCGCCGAGCGACCACTCCGTGCCGACGTAGGTGTCGTTGCCTGCGCGATCGATCAGCACGCCCGCGCCGAGCAGACCGCATCCGGCGTTGAGCGCCTTGCCGACGTACACGTCGTTGCCGGCGCGATCGTCGACGAGGAAGAAGCCGCACACGCCGGAGGCGATGCCTTGCTCGGCGCCGCCTTCGTAGCGGTCGTTGCCCGCAATATCGATGATGCCGCGCACGCCGAGCGCGAGCCCGCTCATCGTGTACGTGTCGTCGCCGCCGAGATCGAGCACGGCGGCGACCTTCGACATGTCGTACCGATTCGGTCCGACGCCGCCGATCACCGCCCAGCCCAGTCCGTCGATCGGCTGCACGGCGAGTACCTCGCCCTCGATCGCGCCCTTGAGCGGTTCGGGAATCTCGTCGCGCTCCGTCGACTTCGCGAGATCGCCCAGGTCGAGATCCGCCTCGGGATGCGCGATCGCCGCGACGAGCGCGTCGACGTCGATCTGAGCGCCGCGTCGGACCACGGCGAGCGTCGCCTTCGCGTGCTCGCCGCTCACCAGCAGCGACGATCGCATGTCGCGGACGGCGCGGATCGCGTCCCTCGCGAGCGCTTCGTTCGCGTAGGCGTCGCCGAGCGCGTCCTGCACCTTCAGCCGCGCCTCGTTGAACAGGAAGTCGAGGGCGAAGATCGCTCGTTGCGCCTCGTTCGAGGGCACGCTCCCGTGGCCGTCGAACGGATCGAGGCGGGCGTCGAGATTCGCCGCCGCGAGCGTCGCTGCGCAGCGCAAGGGACGCGCGGCGGCGATCGCCGTGGGCGCTGCGATCGCGCGGGCGAGGTCGGGCAGCGCGAGCGGATCTTCGAGGGCGGCGCTCACGCGGCTGAGTCGTCGCGCGTCGGGCTGCGTCGAACTCACCGCGCGCTGCGCGGCGATCAGTTTTTCGAGCGGCTCGCGCAGCCCTTCCTGCGTCAGCGCCGCGGCGAACGGTCCGTCGCCGTTGATCGCCAGCGTGGTCGCGGCGGGGCGCGGCGCAATCTCGGTTGCCGGCCGCGTCGGCACGTTGAACGTACCTTGCCACGGCGCGGCGTCGTCGACGACGACCGCGACCTCGCGGACCTCGGCCTCGTGCGCCGGCGACTCGGGAAACGTTGCACCACGATGGAGGGCGCGGCGGTAACGCAGCGTCACGGTCGCGCCGGGTTCGAGGTGCGCGAGACGATCGGCGATCGCGGCCGCGCTCGCGTCGACGCCGTCGATCGAGACGAGCAGGTCCGGGCGTGCGACGATCGGCGACTCGATGCCAGTGCCGTTCAGCGGACCGGGATCAATCCAGCTCACGAGGCATCCCACGTTCGGCACGTCGCGCACCGCGAGCCCGAGATACGCCCGGTGCGCGCCGTCGGCGCCGAAGGGCGAGAGGAGCGCGAGCGCGGAGCTTGCGAATGCTGCGATCACCGACACATCCTACGGTCCGAGGCACACGGACGAGTCGGCCGGTTCATCTACAATCGCCGATCCATGCCTCGCCAACGACGGAAGAACTCGCATTCGTTCATGCTCGATACGCGCGGTCCGCGCCTGCAAAAGGTGCTGGCCGAGGCGGGCTATGGCTCGCGTCGCGCGTGCGAGGACTTGATCGAGTCCGGCGCGGTCGTCGTCAACGGCGAACTTGTCGATTCGCTGCCCGCTTGGGTGAATCCAAGCGAGGACGAGATCAAGGTCAACGGCCGCGTGCTGAAGCCGAAGGAACGCCACCTCTACATCATGCTGTTCAAGCCGCGCGGCGTGGTGAGCACGAACAGCGATCCCGAGGGACGCGTGCGGGCGATCGATCTGGTGAAGCACCCGGCTCGGCCGCGGCTCTACCCCGTCGGGCGACTCGATCTCGATTCGAGCGGTCTGTTGTTGCTCACGAATGACGGCGAGCTGGCCAACCGACTCACGCACCCGCGATACGAAGTGCACAAGGGCTACGAGGTGACGCTCGGCGGCACGATCACCGACGACGAAATCGGCATCCTCGAAGAAGGCGTGTTCCTGAACGAGAAGGATGGGCGGGGCGGACGGACCAGCGAAAGCAAGCTGTCCATCCTGAAGCGCGACCGCACTCGCACGCTGCTCTATATGGAGCTCCGCGAAGGGCGCAATCGGCAGATTCGCCGCATGATGCAACGCGTCGGACATCCGGTGAAGAAGCTGCGCCGCGTGCGGATGGGTCCGCTTCAACTGAAAGGACTCGCCGTCGGCGAGTGGCGCGAGCTCACGGCCGGAGAACTGTCCGCGCTCCGCAAGGCCGCGTATCGCGGCGGGAAAAACTGACCAATGCCTATCTACGAATACGTCTGCGAGAAGGATGGCGAAGTGATCGAGTTGCTGCGGCCGATGCGCGATGCCGACGCGCCGGTAGAAGACCCGAAGGGGCGCGGGCGCACGTTCGTGCGCAAGCACTCCGCGTTCGGCGTCGGCGGGAGCGCGAGCGAGGCGGGCGGCATGTCGTTGCCGATGTCCGGCGGCGGTTGCTGCCCGTGCGGCAAGTCCCACGGCAGTTGCGGGAGCGGCGCGTAAGTGCTGCTGCACGGCGTCGACTTTTCGGGCGCGGAATCCGGCGGTAGCGCGAAGATCCGCATCGTCGAGCGCAACCTGAGAACGCCGAAGGAGCCGGTCGTGTCGCGCGGCCGCGCGGATCGCGGCACGCTCGTCCGCATGATCCGCGAGAGCGTGCGCGACGAGCGCGATCACGTCTGGCGCATCGACGCGCCGTTCGCGTTGCCGATCGAATCGCTCGACGAGATCGGCGTGCCGCACGAGTGGCTGGCGATGGCGCAGTGGCTCCGCGACTTCGGGTCGCCGCGCGGTTGGCGTCACGACATGCGCGAAGTCTCGCGGCGCGAGCCGCGCCGCTTCTGCGATCGGGCCGAGCACACGCCGATGGCCCCGATGAACCTGCGGGTGTTCAAGCAGACCTGGACGCTGATCTGCGAGGTGCTCTTGCCACTTGCCGAAGACGGCGTGCGCATCGAGCCGGTCGCGAATACGGGCGAGCCGTCGAAGGTCGTCGTGTGCGAAGGCTGCCCGTCGTCGGTGCTGCAGCGGCACGGCTGGCCGACCCGCGGATACAAGGGCAAGGGCGAACCGCCGAAGGGCGTGCGCGCGGAGATCGCAGCGAAGCTGAAGTCGCTCGGCGTCATCGTGAGCGATGCCCTCGCGAAGGAAGCGGTCGCCGACGAGGAGGGCGACCTGCTCGACGCGATCTTGCTCGTGACGCCGCCGACGCTCACGGTGGTGCCGCCCGAGGCCCTCGTCGAGGCGTGGGTGTACTGACGCTCCACCGACGCCGCGATCGCCGGAGTCGCGTCCGTTTGCGTTCGCCCGTGAGCGCTCTCTCGTGTTGGCGAAAGAACAGGTTGTAAACGTTCGCGCAGGATTGAACCTTGGGTTGGCGCGAGGGTAGCGATCATCCAACCCAACTCCTCGTGCGTTGCCAACGCTTCCTTCGCCTCCGGCTTCGAGACTCCGCCGCTCAGGAAGCGCCGAACTCGCGTGAGTTTGGTCGTCGGAGCCCCGAACCGGAGAACGCCATGCGATTGCCTCTTGTCACGCTCGTTGCATTGGGACTCGCCCCGCTTGCGGTTGCCAGCGGGACGATCAGAGTGGCCACGTTCAATTGCTCGCTCAATCGAAACAACGCCGGCGAACTCTTGGTCGATCTTTCAACGCCGAACAACGCGCAGGCGGCGACGGTCGCCGAGATCGTTCAGCGGGTGGCGCCGGACATTGTCCTGCTGAACGAGTTCGATTACTACCCGGACAACGTCGCGGCGGGGCTCTTTCAGGCGAACTATCTCTCCGTGAGCCACAACGGTTCGACGCCGATTGAATATCCGTACGTGTTCGTGGCGCCGAGCAATACCGGCGTGCCCTCGGGCTTCGACCTCGACAACAACGGTTCCGTCGGAGGTCCCAACGACGCGCTGGGTTTCGGCTTCTTCCCCGGCCAATACGGCATGGCGATCTATTCGAAGTTCCCGATCGACGAGGCCGGCATTCGCACCTTTCAGAACTTCCTGTGGAAGGACATGCCCGGAGCGCTGCTGCCGGACCTCGCATCGACCCGCGCGCCCGGCGACTGGTACTCGCCGGAGGAACTGGCGATTTTCCCGCTCTCGTCGAAGAGCCACTGGGACGTTCCGGTCACCGTTGCGGGCCAGACGGTGCACATCCTCGCCAGCCACCCGACGCCGCCGGTGTTCGATGGTCCGGAGGACCGAAACGGGCTCCGGAATCACGACGAGATCCGCCTCTGGGCCGACTACGTGACGCCCGGCGCCGGTGACTACATTTACGACGACGTTGGCGTGTTCGGCGGTTTGGAGGCGGGGGCGAAGTTCGTGATCTGCGGCGATCAGAACGCTGATCCGCTCGACGGCGATAGCGCGGACGACGCGGTCCTGCAACTCATCCAGAACCCAATGATCAACGACACGCTGCCGCCGGGATCGGCAGGCGGTCCCGAGGCTGCCGTGCTCCAGCGCGGCGCGAACGCAACGCATCTCGGCAATCCTTACTACGACACGGCGGACTTCGCCGACACGACGCCCGGCAACTTGCGGGCGGACTATGTGCTGCCGTCGTGGACGATTCCGCACGTCGGCGGCGGCATTTTCTGGCCGACGACGACGGATCCACTGTTCTACCTGACGGGCGTGTTCCCGTTCCCGAGCTCTGACCACCGGCTTGTCTGGGCCGATTTGGCGATCCCGTCGGATCTGAACGCGGATGGCGCGATCGACGCGGCCGATCTGGGCATTCTGCTGGGCAACTGGGGCGGAAGCGGCGCTGGCGATCTCGATGCGAGCGGAACGGTCGATGCCGCGGACCTCGCGATCCTGCTTGGTAACTGGACTGCCTAAGGATTGGGATTGCGCGAAAACGGTGAGTTGCAATGCGGGAGGCTGGCGCTACGGCGCCAGCCTCCTGTTTTCTTCGGTGCCATTGGATTGCCGCTCAGCAGGGTAATTGCTTCGCAAGGGCCGCTCGATCTCGTGCGCAGCCGTATCCGCGAGCACTCCGTTCCATGGTTCGGCGCGCCGCGTTGCCCCCGGCGATGACGAGCCATCAGCCCGCGGCCGCGGGCGAGACGGTACTGCGAAAGCGCGAACAGGTGGAAGCGTCCTATCGATATCGCGTCGTCAAACCACCCGCGAGATCGACGGAAGCGGCGCCCGCGTCGCCGGCGCCGGCGCGCCGCGAGGAGTCGCCGGACACGCCACGAGCTCCGTGGCAAGTCCCGGCGCCCGACACGCGTGCTACTCTTTCCGCGCGGGCAGCGATCCGCAATCGAGTAGCCGATCGAGGCTGTCGCCTTCGCGCACTCGCTGCCGCTCGTCGGGATGAAGGAGGCCTAACAACTCGGAGCGGACGCGGTCCTCGATCGCCTCCGCCTCGGCGCCGAGCCTGCTCGCCTCGCCGGAGCGGTCGCGGCCCGGGCGGACGCCGGCTAACACCTCGGATTTGGTGAGCAGGATCTGATCGCGTTCCGCTTTGCCGCTTGCCAAACGCGACGCCATTTCCGCGCGGCGGTCATCGGAAAGATCGAGGGCGCCGATCCTCGTCACGAGCCCTCGCGTCGCTGGTGACCAGTCGCTCGGCGGAGGCGAGGCGAGTCGCGCATAGGCCTCGACGAAGGCGTCGCGCTGCGGGCCGGCTGCTTCGAGCAATGCGTCGAGCAGGGAGCGAAACCCCCGCTCGGACTCGCGATCGGCTTCGTATCGCGCGCGGTGCAACGCCTCTTCCTCGGGGTGCATGAAGGTGATCTCCGAACGGGCGAGTCGGAGGTCGCCGGGAGAGGCGACTGCGAACGCCGCCGCGCGCGAGCGTCGAAGATCGGGCAGGAACCAACGGGCCGACGCAGCGAGCGTCGCGTCGAGGGCGTCGCGGGTCGCCGGCGCGAGGCTCGCGTCTCGGCTCGCGGTCCAGGGGTTCGCTGTCTCGAGCAGGAGGAGCGAGAAGCACGCCAGCTCGCGGTCGACGCTCCGCTCCGTCTCGGCGCGGGCGATCTGGCTCCGGCGCGCGGCGGCGCCTTCGCCTGCAGCGGGACCGATGGCGGCGATGCTCGCCATCAGTTCGCGGTCAAGTGCCTCGACCTCGAAAAAGAGGCGATCTCTCCGGGCGATGAGCGCGAGAATGGACGCGTCGTCGCGCCGGGCTGCGTCGTTCATCGCGGCGCGGCGCCGATCGGCCGCTTCCGCGATGATCGCCGCGAGCGGCCGATCGATGCGGTCCGCGTAGGCGGTCGCATAGCTGCCGATCGCATCGTCGTATCGTTGCCGGTCTGGTCCTGCGGCCAGCGGTGCGATCCGCGCCGCGAGCCAGGCTCGGTCCATCTTCGCTGCCACGCCAGCCCGCTCGCCACCAAAGAGCGACGGCCCGCGCTCCCGCTCCGCTGCCGGACCCGTCGATCGTTCCATCGTCCGCATCACGGTGCGCTGCCATGCCCGCGAAGACACCGATGGCGCCTCGCGCGACACGCCGTCCGCGCCGCCGACTCTCTCGGTTCGAAGAACGAGCCCCGCCGCCTCCGTCTCCGCCGCATACGGAGCGAGGATCCGGCCCAGCTCGCGCTCGGAGAGGCTCGCGAGCGGGGCGAAGCGGTTCGCGACGTCGTACACCTCGCCGCTCGCGTCGAGGAAGCTGTCGCCGAGGCGGGAGGGCGCGAGGATCTGCGCATCGCGAGCGCGATCGCGGCAGGCGCGATACTCCGCGACCAGTTCGCCGAGCTGCTTCCACCATCGCTCGTACGCCTGTTCGATCGCAGGCCGCGCCGGATGCCCCGGGCCGAACCCGCAGAGGGCGGCCCGAAAGGCCGACTCGGCGCCGATTTCGAGGATGCCGAAGCCCGATCGCTCGTGATCGAGCAGTCGCAGGGCGAGCTCGTGGGCCTCGAGCGGGGGCAATACGGCGCTGAGCGAGACGATCGTGCGATCGTCGAGGGCCTGGACGCGTTGGCGGGCTTGTCGGCACTGCGCGGCTTCCGCGCGGCATCGCTCGGCGATCGCGTCGCGCAGTCGGTTGGCTTCGTCTTCGCTGAGCGCGGCGCCGATCAAGGGAAGGACGCCGCCCGTCGTGTCGTCGAAGCTCCTCGCGGCGACAAGGAGGAGATCGCGCCAGCTTGACCACACGGCGCGGACGAGGCTGGGAAGCGCTGCGTCGCGCTCGGCCAGGATCGCGTCGACCGCGCTTCGGGTCTCGGGTGAGAGGTCGAGGTGCGTGGCCATTTCGTAGAGATCGCCGCGCGTCCCGACCGAAGTGCCGAGAGGCATGGTCATGGCCCAGCGGTCGACGTCGCGCAACCCGCGGACACGAGCCAGGGCTTCTTCGTGGCCGATGGCGGCCCCGAGGTCGTCGAAGAACGAGTTGTCGATGTCCGCCGCCCGTTCGCACAGGGCGCGATGTTCGGCGAGGAGATGGCGCACCGCCTTCTCGCCGGGCGGCGTGCGAAGTGCAAAGAGGTCGTCGACCTCGCTCGACCAGCGTTCCATGCGGGCATCGCGGATCGCGCTGTACGACGCGACGTATCGGGCGTAGAGCTCGGAGACGACGCGGCGCTCGCCGACGGGAAGTTCTCCGGCGCCAGCGCGAGCGAGGAGTTCGTCGAGACGGCTCGCGGCGATGGGCGTCGGCAGGAGCGATTCATCGGCGGAGGCCCGCGCGGCAACGAGCGCGACGGCCGCGAGGGCAATCGTCATCCGCGCGAGCCGACCGCATCCCCGCGCGAACGGGCGGAGCGACGCCGATCGGGACCGAAGGCGGAACGGGAGCATGGCGGAGGTTGTACCCGCGGCGAGGGCTAGCGATCGCGCACGATTCGCACGTGAGCCGAATGCCCTGCGGCCGCGAAGTGCGAGTCGGGCGTCTCCAGCAGCAGTGCGTCCGCCGAGTCTCGCTCGACTGCCCGATCCGATCCGGCGGCCGGCGCGCGGTCACTGCCGCTTCAGCACAGCGCGCTGATATCCCAGCGACGGGTACGACTTCACCGTCGTCTTCGCGTCGCCTTCTCCTACGGCGCTCTCGCGCGGCTTCGCGGCGGCGTACGTGGTGATCTCGAAGCGCAACTCGTCGCCGACGAGTTCCTCGCGCGAGACGAGCAGGTTGCCTTGCACCTCGAACGCGCTCACCATCGTCGAACCCTCGAGGCGCTGGTCGATGAGTATGCCGTTCTTCTCGTCGATCACGAAGCGGTTCGGTGCGTCGCCGGGCAGTAGTTCGTAGGCCCGCACTTGCTTGCTCGCGCCGTCGCCGTAGGTCATGCGCCACGTGAGGCGCTTGCCGCCGTCAAGCGGTTGAATGTCGAGCTCCATCGGTACGCGCTGCGCGGGAGTCGACGCGATCTCGAGCTCGCCACGCCACGTGCCGTGCCAGGCGACGGGGAGGAGCGGGCTCGCTGGCGCGGGCGCGGCGTTCTCTTGCGGCGCGCGGGCGAGCGTGAAGCCGAGAACGAGAACCGTGAGCATGCAGCGAGTTCTACCGCAAGTTCGGCGATATCGCGCGCGTCGTGTGCTGTGCGGTGCTGAGGCGCGATTCGCTCGACTGTCACCCGTGGGCCCAGAACGTACCCTCGGGCTGCGACGCACCACCTTTGCCGATGTGCTCGCGCACGTTGAGGGAGGATGTCGGACGCGCCATGCGGCGAATCGGGCGCAGCGCCCTGCCTTTCGCCGCGTGCCCTCCGTGGCCTCCGTCGCTCCGTGTTGAACGAGGAGCGTCGCGCCGCGCATTACCAGCGATAGTGATCGCGCAGCCACTCGATCTGCGCCGTGTGGTGCCGCATGTGCCACGAGTACATCGCCGTCGCCTGCCACAGCGGGATGTTCGCGTTGCGCTGCGGATGGAAGAACGCGCGGTTGAAGTCGTCCGGCTTCATCGCCTTGATGACCATGTCCCAGCGGGCGTGCACGCCGTCGAGGATGCCGAGCGAGTGCTCGATGCCAGCGGTCTTCGCGTCGACGAGTTCGGACCACTGCGTCTCGTCGTAGGGCGCGATGCGCGGCGTCTCTTCGGTGAGCGCGAGCTTCCATCGGATGTAGACGTGCATGTGCGAGTCGGCGAGATGGTGCACGATCTGCCGCACGGTCCAGTTGCGGTACTTGGTGTCGAGCTGGGCAGGGGAGAGCGGCATCACGAGGGCGCGGAGCCTTGCGGGCGCGGCGGCGAGGATCGCGGCTTCCTCCATCACGCGGCTGGGCACGAAGGCGCTCGGCAGGACCATCGGGCCTGCGGGATTGTCGGGAGCTTGATGCATGGTCGCCAGAATACTCCGCGCCGCCGTGAGCGGTGCGACGCGAGTCGCGCCAGCGCCGAAATGAAAACGCGGCTCTTCGGGGGGCCGAAGAGCCGCGTGACCTGAGCAGGGGCGGTGCGCGCTCCGCCTAACAGTTGCCCCACGCGCCGAGCAGGATGCCGAGATCCTGTGCGTTCACGATGCCGTCGCCGTTGAGGTCCGCGCCGTTCGTGCCCCACGCGCCGAGCAGGATGCCGAGGTCCTGCGCGTTCACCACGCCGTCGCCGTTCAAGTCGGCGACGCACGGTGGCGACGTGTTGACGCCGCTGATCGCGAACGACGGCAGGCCGCCGCCGCCGAAGAGCTTCACGCCGGTCTTGCACGCGACCGGCGTTCCGCCGACGGCGAGCACCTGCACTTCATGCGCCGGCACGGTGACCGGGCCGAACGTGAATTGCGTCTCCGGCGGCACGCATGCGCGGTAGCACTCGGTGGGGCCACCGAGCTTGCCGAGCTTGAACGGCGCAGCGGAGAGGCTCCCGACGAACGCGCCGTCGACGATCGTGTCGAACACGATCGCGCCGCCGCCGTCGAATACGCGCACGTGCTTCAGCGGCGAGCCGATGTCGGTGAAGTCGGCGAAGATGTCGAAGAACGACTCCGCGCTCTGCACGGTCAGCGCGCCGGTCGTCGCGGCGCCTTCGCCGGGGATCCCTTCGATCTTGAGGAACGCATCGAGCGTCGGACGGTCGTTCAGCGGCCACTCGACGAAGACGTCGAAGAAGGACGAGCAGCCTCCGAACGCGATCTCGACGCCGTCTTGTCCCGTGCCGCCGCAGCAGTCGAGGTTCGCGACGCCGATGAGGCCCGGCGCCGAGGCATCGAGCTGCGCGTGGCCGAGCCCGGTGAACGCGTAGCCGAGCGCGGTCAACTGCTCGTTGGTCACGATCGTCTGGCCGGCGATGTCGTTCTGGACGAAGTCGATGTGATCGAGCGACTGGTAGGGGACCGCGGACTGCTCCGGCTCGATCTCGACGGCGTTCGCCAGCACTTGCCCTCCGCCGATCGGCGAGAGGTCGGTGTCGACGGCGATCGCTCCGGTGACCTTGTACTTGCACTTGAACGACACGTCGCCGAACGTCCAGACGCACTTGACGCATGCGCCGATCGAGAGCCCTGCCGAGAAGATCGGCGTGTCGCCGCCAAGCTGCACGCCGGCCTTCTGGAACACGAGCGTGTTCCCGTTGAAGGCGCGGACGGTCGCCGTCGTCGACGCGGGAATCGCGATCGACGCGAGCGTCTTCGCCGCAGGAAGGTTCGTGAGCTTGACCGTCGCGGCCGGATCGGGCGACTGTTCGCTCACGATCTTGAACGTCCGCACGGCGCCGGGCGTCGGCGCGAACGGGGCGGTGAAGAGCTCGAGTCCCTGCGCGCCCGGTGCGAGGATCGAAACGCCGTCGTTGCCGGTCGAACCGAGGTCGGACCACAGGCCGAGGTAGTCGTCGCAACTCACGATGCCCGAGCCGATCGTCGCGTGGGCGTTGCCGAACTTCACGATCCACGGCGGCGGCTTCAGCGCCGCGGTGACTCCGGTGATCGTGAGGTCGTTCGCGAGGTTCGCGCAGCGGAGTTCGAGACGGTCCTTGCAGCTCGGCGGCGTTCCACCCTCGGCCAGCACCTGCAGTTCGTCGCCGGCGTGAATGTCGCCGTCGATGATGAAGGCGCCGATGGTGTCGGTGCAGATGGTGAAGCACTCGGTCGGACCGCCTAACTTCCCGACCTTCTTGGGCGGGATCGTCATCGTCGCCGCCGGACCGGTGTGACCGGCGACCGCGAAGACCGGCACGTGGTTCTGGAGGACGACGATCGTCTGCGTCGGCGCGCCGATGTCGGTGAAGTCGGCGAACACGTCGAAGAACGAGTCGACGCCGGTGAGTTGCAGCGTCGCCTTCGAGTGGAGCTCGCCAGCGGCGTCAAGGTCGCCCGTCGTGAAGCCCAAGAACAGGGTGTGGCAGCAGATGTCGAAGAAGCGGCTCATGTTGACGTCGAACGACTCGGCGCAGTCGAAGTCGATGTCGACGCCGTCGTTCCCGCTTGAGCCGATGTTGGCGATGGCCACGCCCGCAGGCGAGATGTCGAGCGTGGTGTCCGCGCCGGCCGCGGTGAACGTCTGGCCGAACTGCGACACGCTTTCGGTTTGGATCGTGGTCGGCGCGTACTGCCCGCCGCCGCCTTCGCTCGAGAGCAGGATGTTCTGAAGCGAGCTCGGCGTCTGCGTCGGGTTCTTCACCACGATCTCGGCGCTCGACGCGACGAGCGCCAGGCCGCCGATCGTGATCGACGTCGGCACCGGCCACCACGTCTTGATCACGTCGACGCCGGAGCATTGCCATCCCATGCACGATGGCCAAAGCCCGACCGAGAACGGCGCGTTGTTGCCCCACGGCACGTCGGCGATGGGCGTGCCGTTCGCGTCGAAGAAGCGGACGGTCTGCGCACCCGTGCCGAGCATCGAGAAGTCGACGGCGATCGTCGCGCTCGTTCCGTCGGCGGTGCTCACCGTCGCGTGCGCGAGCGGGACGCCGGCGACGCCGCCGAGCGTGCCGCGCGGCGTGAAGGTCATGCTGGCGTTCGGCGCGTTCGGCGCGAACGAGCCGGTCATCGTGAAGCCCATCGGTCCGGGCAAGTCGCCCAGCGTGATCGTGAGGTCGCCGGCGACCGCTGCGTGCCAGATCGTCACGGTGCCATCGGTGTTCTTGCGCACCACCACGTTGCCGTCGGTCGCGTGCTGGAAGCCGAACGCGTTCACGGACGACGTCGGCACGTCGCAGTCGACCGTCATCACGAGATGCGTGTTGGGGAAGCCGAAGGTCGCGAGATCGGTGAACGTGTCGACGCCGCATTCGGGCGCGCGGAGGAGCGTCGGACCGGATTGGCCGAGCGCGTTGCTTCCGAAGAAGAGCAGGCCGCCGTCGCCGCCTTCCGAGGGCAAGCGCGTCGCGGTGTAGAGCTCGACCGTGAAGCTGCTGCCTGCGGCGACTTCGAAGAAGCCGGGCAACTCGGCGGTGTACAAGCCCGGTCCCGCGTTCGCCGCGATCTCGATCGGTGCGGACTCGACGATTAGCGCGCCGTCGATCCAGACGCGCGCCGAGACGTGCCACGCGGGCCCGATGTTCTCTTGGATGCCGAAATGCACGCAGCGCGGATGCAAGGTCGCCGGCGCGACGAACGTTCGGGCGAGCCCGTTCTCGGCGGATGCGAACCCCGTCGGCACCTGCTCGATGCACTCGGCGGTGTTGGACGGCGCGATTGCGTCCGACGCGCTTTGCGTGAGCGACACCGGGCCGCATGCATCGGCGAGGCCGCCTTCGGGGACGAATGTCTGCCCGTCGCCGCTGCGGACGATCCCGATCGTGGCGGCGTCGCGATGCGGGATCGACGGGCCGTGCGCGCCGCTGCCACCGTGGCGCGGCGGCGTCGATGCGGCGAACGACGAGGTTGCGGACACGGCGCAGGCGCTCAGCGCGAGCGCGACAACGCCACGAAACGAACCCACGGATCGACTCATGCTCTCTCCTCGGAAGTGGCCACCGCGATGGAGCGCGACGGGGCGCTCGCCGCGAATGTACCTGTGACCTGTCGAAGTTCGCCCGGAATTCCCGTGATTGGCGCGCCGACGCCTCGGCTCGCGTCGCTACACGCCGCGCGTTCCCGGGTCCCAGATCAGCTTGTGGAGCTGCGTCTGCATGCGCACGGGCAGGCGATCCGCGAGGATCCACTCCGCGAGCAGGCGCGGGTGGAGCGCCGCGCAGCCGAGGATCTCGAGTCCGCGGCGTTGCTCGAACACCGCGCTCATGAGCACGGCGGTGCAGCGCTCGGCGAGCCGATGTTCGCGCGTGACGCGCGCCGCCCATTCGTAGTCGGCGTGGTCGGTGATGACGAACTTGATCTCATCGCGCGGACGAAGGTCGTCGAGGTTCGACCAGAGATTGCGCTCGACTTCGCCCGAGCCGGGTGTCTTCAAGTCGAGGATGCGGATCGAGCGCGGATCGCAGGGGCGAATGTCGATCGCCCCGCTGGTTTCGATGAGCACCGTCTTCTTTGCATCGCACAGCGCCGTGATCAACGCGTGCACGTTCTTCTGCGCGAGCGGCTCGCCGCCGGTGATCTCGACGAGGTCGCAGTCGAACGCGAGCGCGTCGCGCAACACGTCGTCGATCGAGCGCGTCGAGCCTTCGCGAAATGCGTACTCGGTGTCGCAATAGCGGCAGCGCAGCGGACAGCCGGTAAGGCGCACGAAGACGCACGGGCAGCCGGCCCATGTCGACTCGCCTTGGATCGAGTGGAAGATCTCGTTGATGCGAAGCGTGGACATGCGTGGGGTGAAGCGGGTCGCACCCCCTCCGCCTCGCCCCGTGACGGGGCTCGGCACCTCCCCCACGCTGCGCGTGAGGGAGGATCAGAGGAGGAAGCGCACCCAACGTACTGCACGCAAAGGCGACCAGCGGCGCAGCCGCGAGGTCGCTGAGGTACCGGCGCCCATGGCGCGAAGGCGACCAGCGGCGCAGCCGCGAGGTCGCCGGCGAGCAGCGCAGCTGCGAGCGCCCTCGCCCCGAACGGGGCGACTCAGAAAACGAAAATTCGAGGCCGCGGCTTCGCCGCGGCCTCGAATGCCCAGGAGAGGACTCGAACCTCCAAGGGGTTGCCCCCACCAGCACCTCAAGCTGGCGCGTCTGCCAATTTCGCCACCTGGGCTTGGTCAGCGTGCGGTCCCGTGACCGCGGCAGGACGCGGAAGGATAGCGGAAGGCACCGCGCGATGGAAGGGCAGCGGCGCGGGTCGTCGGCGAAAGAAAGCGGGCCGACCCCCGGAGAGGTCGGCCCGCAAGAACTCGAAGGAAGGTCGGGTTTGATTCGCCGAGATCAGGCGGACCAAGCGCCGAGGAGGAGGGCGAGGTCCGCCGCATCGACGGCGCCATCACCGTTCAAGTCGCCGGGGCCGGACGTCCCCCACGCGCCGAGGAGGACCGCAAGGTCGGCGGCGTCGACGTTGCCATCGCCGTTGAGGTCCGCCGGATTGGCCACCGTGCAGTTGTAGCCGACCACCGCGAAGTCATCGACGCCCGCCTCGACGAGCGAGCCGGAGCCGAGGTCGCTCGCCTGCCAACGCACCTTCATGGTCGCGGTCGGCGTGACGAAGTCGCTCACCTTGAACGACTTGAACACCCACGCGTTCGCGTTCTCGGTGACGTTCTCGAGCGTCACCCACGAGCCGCCGTTGTTGTTCGAGATCTGCACCGGCATCGAATCGGTGTTCGGCGTCGAGCCTTGGTCGTTCGAGTACCAGCGCCAGTAGCTCACGAAGACGGTGTCCGCGCCGAGCGCGCTAAAGGTCGGCGACACGAGCGTGGTCACGCCGTTGTCGATGTCGGCCTCGCCCAATCCGCCGCCGGGCGTGCCCTGTCCGGTGATGTAGCACTGCGTGCCGCTCGCCGTGTGGTCGTCTTCCGGCTGCGCGCTCGTGCCGATCGGATCGACGCGCACCCACTGACCGGTCGTGGCGGTGTCGCCCGCGACGCCCGCCTGCCATCCGGGCACGGCGGTTTCGAAGTCGTCGGCGAAGAGCGTCGTGACGGCGCTCGCCGAGATCGCCGAGTTGAGCGACGACGGAGCGCCGGTCGGGTTCGCCACGGTAATGCCGCCGGCGGTCTGCGCCTGCACGTAGAACTGCACGGTGCTGAGGCACGCGGTCGCCGGGATGGTCACTTGATAGTGGTTCGCCGAAGTCTCGGTCATCGCGATCTGCGAGAAGGTGCCGGAGGTTCCGTTGCGCCAGAAGAACTTGCCGGTGCTGGGCTGCGGCTGCGCGCCGACCGGTTCGACGTTCACTTGCAGAACGGTGGTGCCGTTGGGCTGTACCGAGGTCGGAATGCCGTTGGGATAGACGAACTTGATCGGCTGGATTGCCGGCGCCTGCAGGCCGTGCTGGCCGAACGCGTCGGCGATCGACGAGTAGTTCGGCGTGCCGTCGTTGATGTCGGCGTTGTCGTCGTCAAGCGTGAGGTAGTCGATGACGATGTCGGCCTGGATGCTCGACGTGCCGCCGTGCAGCGGGACGGCGTTGATCACGATGCTGCGCAGGCGAGTGAGATAGTCGGCGGGATAGATCGCGGCCCAGTTGTTCCGCAGATCCCACACGCAGCCCGAGAGCAGGTTGCCGCAATCGTGGATCTCGCTGCCGCAGCTCGAGCAGTTGCTCGCGCTGTACTGGCAGGTGTTGTCCGCGGTGCGGATGCCGACTTGGCAATTGTTCTGGAATCCGACCGCGGTCATCGGACCGTCGGTCGTCAGGATGCCCATGCAGTCGCCGGTGCCTTCGCCATACGCACCCTGGCCGCTGCCGCCGGACTGCACGACGTGGTGCCCGTACTCGTGATGGACGACGGTGCCGAAGCCGGTGTTCGCGCAGCCGCCGCCGGCCGCGTAGAAGTTGATCGTCCCGTCGTAGAACGCGTTGCAGGTCGAGGTTAGGTTCACGTTGATCTGCATCGCGCTCGCGCCCTCTTGGCCCGAGATCACCGGGTAGCTCGGGTTCTGCGCGAGGACGAGGTCGTGGATCTGATTCGCCGCGATGTACGAGTTGATCTGCGAGCGCACGAGCGCGCTGACGTTCGACGCGTTGTGCGTGAAGTTCATCGTGCCGGCGAGCGGCAAGCTCTGGGACGAGGTCGGTCCCTGGATGTCGCTGACCTTGAAGTACTTCCCGCCCAGCGTGGACACGCCGCTGGTGGCGCCGGCGGGGATGTTCGTGGCGACGTAGTTGCCGTCCACGTCGGCGTAATACGTCGACGAGCCGAACACCGCGCTGGCGTACGGAAGGCCGGTGAGGACTTCCTCGGCGCAGATGTCAGCGGCGAATCCCTGCGTCGCGGAGCCCTTGATCGAGCCCGCCGAGTCGATGTGGCAGATGAGGTCTTCGGAGTAGAGGATGCGGCTGTTCTGCGCGTCGACGACGTAGAGAATCCGCTGATACGTGTCGGGCTGCGAGGCGTCGCCGGTCTGGGCGATGAACTTGTAGGCGAGGCGAGGCGTCTCGACGGAGTCGTCGACGCCGGCGTAGATCACCGTGCCCACGTCGCTCACGGCGACCGGCTGACGGAACTGTCCCGCGATCGCTTTCTGGAGCTTGGCTGCGTTTGCCGGGGCGAGCGTGGCGATGTTGGCTGCAAGCGTGTTCGCCGCCGCGCCGAGATCGCGCACCGTGCTCGTGACCTCCACCGCGGGGAATCCGGGCTCGTTGCGCACAAGCACGCGCAGGTCGCTGCGGAACACCGGAATGCCGTTGAGTTGCTGCGTGTACGCAACGAGTGTGAACTTGTACGAGTTGGTGAGCGCGTCGTAGACCAGCGGTAGAAGGTGCTCGCCCGTCGGGAACGGTCCGATGAGGCTGAGGTTGCTCGGGGCGATGCCGAAGATCTGAGAGTGCGCCTGCACGAACGCGTCGGCGCTGTCAGTCGGCGTCGGGCCGTTCGAGAACGCGCGGCCATAGACGCGGCTGATGCCTAGATCCTGCATCGAGAAGTTCGTGAGCGGATTCGCGGCGAGGAACGCGTCGCGGGCACGCGTGACAGCGGCACGAGCAGGCGGATTGACCTGACCGATGCCCGTATGCGGCGCGGCAAGCGAGCCCGATGCGAGAAGGACGGCCGCTACGAGGGCGGCACCGGAACATTGACGGATCACGTTCAAGTCCTCGATTCTCTTTGACTGATGTGCGAAAGAAAAACGCCGCGCCAGCGAACCTGGGCGGCGCCTATAGCGTTGGCTCGACCACCGAGGCCGAGTAGGAGAAGGCATTGGATCGGAGCAGGGTGCGGTTCAAGTCGTGCGGATCGGTTGGGAGGCGGGGGCGAGGCCGAGGCCGAGTCAGCGTCGGCGCCCCGACGGAACAGACTCCGTGGACGGGCTCCACGAAACGTGCCGGAGAACCCGGCGTGAATGCCACGAAGCAATCACCCCTGTCGATGAAATGACATCGCCGATCGCCGCCCACACCGCCGCGCGGAGGCGAGCCGCGACGGCACCATTCTCGGACGACACAACCGCGCGATGAGGCGCGGTGAACGCCGAGGCTTCGAGACTCGGTCCACCCGTTGATCCGAACGGACGGAAGCCTCGATCCACGATTCTTCCCAAATCTGAAACAATCGCAAGTCCAATCCGCGTCAATCACCAAACTCCGAGGGCGAAGTTGCCGCGCGCAGCGCGGCGCGTTGCCCAGCTCTCCGGTCTTCTCCCGACCTGCGCGAATCGCATGATGGCAACTCGATGGCGAAGACCAAAAACAACCGACGCGAATCGAACGCCGAGCCGGTGATGGAGAACCGCAAGGCGCGCCACGACTACCACATCGGGTCCACGCTTGAATGCGGACTGAAGCTCTTGGGTTCGGAAGTGAAGAGCGTCCGCAACGGCCAGGTGAGTCTCGGTGAGGGCTGGGTCCGCGTCGAGTCGAGTCCCCCCGGCCTCACGCTGATGCAGGTCCACGTTGCCGAATACTCGCCCGCCGGCGGTCGGCAGCACATGGCGGTGCGGCCGCGTCGCCTCTTGGCGCACGGCCGCGAGATTCGCAAGCTCGCCGCCGAAGCGGACGCGTCGTCGGCAACCATCGTCCCGTTGAAGGTGTACTTCGTCCGCGGCGTCGCGAAGGTGCTCATCGGCGTGGCCGTAGGGAAACACAAGGCCGACAAGCGGCAGGATCTCGCGAAGAAGACGCACCAGCGCGAGATCGATCGCGCGATGAGCCGGCGACGAGATTGATCGATGGACGCTCGCGAACCAACCGACGGTGCCGCCTCAGGGCGACGGCGCGTCGCGCTCGTGACGGGCGCGGGCAGCGGCATCGGCCGCGCGGTCGCCATTGGACTTGCGCGCGAGGCATTCGACCTCGCCTTGGCGGGACGAACCGCCGCGAAGCTCGAGGCGACGGCGAGTTGCGCCGCGGGCGCGACGACGCTCCTCCTCGCCGGAGATGTCGGCGACGCGGCGTTCGCCGAGGCCTGCGTCGATCGCTGCGTCGAGCGGTTCGGCGGGCTCGACGTGCTGGTGAACGCCGCTGGAATCGCACCGCTCGAGCCGATTGGCCGCACGAGCGAAGACACGCTGCGGGCCGCGTTCGAGGTCAACGCCTTCGGCCCCGCGCGCCTCATCCTCCGCGCGTGGAAGACGTTCGAGCGGCAAGGTCGAGGATGCGTGGTGAACGTCTCGACGATCGGCTCGATCGATCCGTTCCCGGGCTTCTTCGCGTATGCCGCGAGCAAGGCCGCGCTCGACTCGTTCACGCGGTCGATCGCTCGCGAAGGCGCCGCGATCGGCGTAACCGCGTACAGCGTCAATCCCGGAGCCGTCGAGACGCCGCTCCTCCGGCAACTCTTCAGCGAGCGGGTGATCCCCCGCGGGCGGACGCTGTCGGCGGAGTCGGTCGCGACCGTCGTGATCGATTGCGCACTCAGCCGGCGGCCGGGCGACAACGGCCGCGTCATTCCGCTTCCGAGTCCCTGAGCGGCTCCGACGCCCGCGAGAGTTCGGCGATCGGCTCAAGCGGCCGCTTCGCGCGGCCGATACCGGCGGCATGCGCGGATTCGAGGACGTCGAGCGGTGGGGCCGCCATCCGGCGGACGAACGTCGCTTCGGTCGTCTGCACATGGAGTCGACGCTGAGCTGCACGCTCGGCCGCGTGCTCGACCTGTCGTTGGGCGGGCTTCGCGTGATGTGTCGCCGCGCACCGAAGACGAACGTCCTCGACGTTCGGTTGTGGGACAGCCAGGACGGCATCCAGACCGAAGTTCGGGTCGTGTGGCACGTCCGCCGCGGCTTCTTCCGCCACGAGCTCGGCCTGCAGTTTCCGCCGCTCGATGACCGGAGCCGCGCGTTCCTGCTGCGCGTGGGCGAGCGTCATCGCTTCCGGCAGTCGATTCGGGACTTCGACCTCGGGACGCGCGACGTCGCGTGACGAGAGGTCCATCTGTGCGGGTTGTGGCGATGCTGTCCTCGATCGGGGCGTCGCGGGCGAGCCCTGCGGCTCAATCACCCTCCCGCTCCATCCGATGATTCGGCCATGAAATCCGATCAGGACGGCGAAGTCTTCGAGTCGCTCGACGCACGCGACTCCGCGCGTCACCTCGTCGGCGGCCCCTTGATGTGCAGCCTCGGCAAGGTGATTGACCTCTCGCAGACCGGAGCGCTCGTGGTGACGCGGCGCGAACCACCGAAGGGCGTGATCGCGTTCCACGTCGGTGACGCGCACGGCAGCGTGAGCTGCGCGGCGGAGATCGTGTGGACGCGGCGCTGCGGACTCTTTCGCCACGAGTCGGGACTCCGCTTCCCGCAACTCGCCTCGGAACAGGTCGAAACGCTTCGCCGCCTCATCGCGACGCACGCGACGGGCAGCGGCCACGGCGATCGCCGCGACGCCGCGTGACCGCTCTCAGCCGAGCAGCCGCCGCAGGTCGTTGAAGAACGTAATCAGGAAGATCGAGCCGATCAGCATCAGGCCGACGGCGGTCGCCGCGTTCTGGAACGCGATCGAGGGCGGGCGCCCGCGGATCTTCTCGTAGACCAGGAAGAGGAACAGGCCACCGTCGACGATCGGCAGCGGCAGGAAGTTCATCACCGCGAGATTCACGCTGATCGCGGCGAGGAAGAACACGAGATACATGAGGCCCTGGTCGGCGACCTTCACGCCCGCATGCAGTATGCCGACGGGTCCGTTGAGCTGTTCGATGCTCACCGAGCGCCGTGCGACGCGGTCGAGCGTGAGGTAGACCTGCAGCGCCATGCGCTTGGTCTGCGCGAGTCCCATCGAGATCGCCTCGATCGGGCCCGACGCCTTCAGCGTGACGTACTCGGGATCGAACGTCGAGAGAAGTTCGGTGCTCCAGCCCAGCGACTGCACGCGGGCCACGTCGTCGGCCGTCAGCCGAAGCACGTGCCGCTCGGGCTCGCTGTCGCGAAGAGGACTGCGGACGTCGATGGCGACCTCCGCGCCGTCGGCGCGGGCAGCGTCGTTGTCGGTCGCGCGCTTGATCGCGGCGCGGATCTCGCGCCAGTTCGCTACGGGCGTCTCGCCGACCCGCACGATCTCGGAGCGCGGGAAGAGATCGAGTCCTGCGGCGGGAGTGGGCAGCGCGGTCGGCGCTTCTCCGGCTTGTTTCGCCGGCTGAAACTCGCTCGCGGCGACGCCTGCGATCTGCCGCGTGCCGGTGGCGACGCCGAGCGCGATGCCGAGGCGACCGCGGCGATCGACCTTGCACGTGAGCGGGACCTCGCGGCCGTCGCGCTCGACGACGACGTCGACGGTCGAGCCCTTGCGCGCCGCGAGATCGGACCGCAACTTCACGAACGTCGGCGCATCGATGCGACCGAGCTTCAGGAGCACGTCGTTGATCTGGAGGATGCCGACGTTCGGGCTCGACGGGTCGACGAACTCCACGCGCATCAGCGGCAGGAGTCCGCAGAGCCCGCGCTCGATGACGAACTCGCCGTCGCTGCCTGCCGGCTCCCCGCTCGCGACTCGGAAGAGCTCGAACTCGGGGTCGACCGAAAGCGGCGCGGAGATCGTGGGCGCAGCCTCGGGATCGCTGCCCGCGGACCAGTGCGTCACGAGCTCGCCGCCGGCGCTGGCGTTGACGATGCGGGCGACTTGCTGCGCGGTGCGCACCGGTACATCGCCGATCGCCGCGAGGCGCATGCCCGGTTCCACGCCGTGGGCCGCGAGCCCGGTCTCGCCGAGGATGCGCCCGACTTCGGTGCGGCTGTCGCGCTCGGTGGTGATCGTGGTACTGAACGCGGCGCCGATGCCCAACGTGAGAAGGCCGGACGCGCGGTCGCGCTCGGGAACGATCGAGAAGAGGAGCGGCGTCGCGACGCCGGCGCGCTCGACCTCGACTTCGACCGGCACGCCCGGCCGCGCGAGTCCGCCGCCGATGAGGACGTCGAGATAGTTCAGGACCGGCTCGCCGTCGATCGCCACGACGCGGTCGCCCGGACGAATGCCCTTCGCGGTCTCGGGCGAGAGTCCGGCGGCCGCGGCGTTCGACGCCGTGACGCCGGCGGCGGGGGAGTTGGCCGGAACGCTGCCGGCGATCGGCGCGGGAAATCGCACGCCCACCATGAACGCGACGAGGAAAAGTGCGATCGCGAGGATGAGGTTCGCGACGACGCCGGCGCTCACCACCACCATGCGCTTCCAGACCGGCGCTCGTTGATACGAGCGCGGGTCGTCGCTCACGGCCGCGGGGTTCGCGTCTTCCTGGCCGAGCATGCGCACGAATCCGCCGAGCGGAAAGATGCGCAGCGAATACTCGGTTTCGCCGAGCCCGTTGCGGGCGAGTACGGCGTCGCTCATCTCGCTCGCGGTACATCCGAAGCGGGCAATCGTCTGCCGATCGGTCGAGCCGATCGCGGCACCGATGCCGCGTCGGTACGAGAGCACCTGCGGCCCCATGCCGATCGCGAAGCCCTCGACGCGAATGCCGGCCCACCGGGCGGCGAGGAAGTGACCCAACTCGTGAATTGCGATGAGCAGGCAGAAGCCTGCGAAGATCAGCAGCAGGTTGGAGCCGGTCGACAGGAGTTCCATGCGTGGATCCGAAGCCTCGCGCCGGCGCTCATCGAGCGGCGGCCTTTGCAGTATCGGCGATGGTAGGCGGCGTGTTCGTCAAACTGCGACCGCCTGAAGTCGTCGACTGGTCCATCGACGCGCCTCGGCGTCCGCGGCCAGCACGTCGCCCAGCGTCGCGACCGAGCCGCGCGGCAGCGCCGCCAGCGCCTCGCCGACCAGTTCGGTGATGGCGGGGAACGGAATCTCGCCGGCGAGGAACGCGGCGACCGCGACCTCGTTCGCCGCATTGAAGATCGCGCCGCGGGTTCCGCCCTCGCGCACCACCTGGCACGCCAGGCCGATGGATGGAAACCGCTCGTGGTCCACGGGCTCGAACTCGAGCGAGCGGAGCCGCTCCCAGTCCATCGTGGGCGAGCAGCCCTCGGCCCGCTCGGGCCAGGTGAGGGCGCACTGGATCGGGAGTTTCATGTCCGGCGGCGAGAGCTGTGCGATGGTCGAGCCGTCGATGAACTCGACGAAGCTGTGGACCACGGACTGGGGATGCACGATCGCGGCGAGCTTGTCGGCGGGCAGGTCGAACAGCCAATGCGCCTCGATGATCTCGAGTCCCTTGTTCATCATCGACGCGCTGTCGATCGTGACCTTCTGGCCCATCGCCCACGTCGGGTGCTTGAGCGCGTCCTGCACGGTGGCGGCGCGGATGCGCTCTCGGGTCCAGGTTCGGAACGGTCCGCCGCTCGCGGTGATCACGAGGCGCCGGACTTCCTCGGGGCTTCGACCGCTGCGCAGGCACTGCTCGATGGCGGAATGCTCGCTGTCGACCGGGTGCATGCGCACGCCGTGGCGCCGCACGGCGGGCATCACCACGGCGCCGGCCGCGACTAACGTTTCCTTGTTGGCGAGTGCGATGTCGCAACCGCGCTCGATCGCGGCGAGCGTCGCGGGCAGCCCGGCGGCGCCGACCATCGCGCCCATCACGACGTCGCCGGCGCGGGCCACGGCGTCGATCAGTCGGTACGCGGCGTCGGGGCCCGCGTAGGTCGTGCCGCGCACCGACAGCGCCGCTTCCTTCGTGGCGTCGGCGATCGCCACGTGGCCGACGCCGAACTCGCGGGCCTGCTCGTTGAGGAGCGCGACGTTGTTGTTGCCCGCGATGCCGACGACGATGAACCGCGGCGGCCGACCGTCGCGCGCCGCCATCGCGTTCAGATGGCGAACGACGCTGACGGTGCTCGTGCCGATCGAGCCGGTCGAGCCGAGGATGATCAAGCGTCGCGGTGCCGCGTCACTCGTCATCGCCACCGCCTTCTGCTCCGCCGGACAACTTGCGGAAGCGGCCTCCGTAGAGGCTGCGCCGTTGCGAAGCCTGTGGCGCCGACGCGGGTGGCGGATTCGGCGCGGACGAAGGTGGCGAGGCAGGGCGGTCGGAGTCGCGGCGTTCGCCGCCGGCGGATTGCTGCGGGCGCTGCTCGGCCTCGGCGCTCCCGCGGCCACGACGGCGACGACGGCGCTTGCGCTTGCCGCCTTCGCCGCCCGGGCGATCGCCGTCGCGCTGTTCTTCGCGCTGGCCGTCGCGTTGTCCGTGGCCATGCTGCTGCTGACCGCGGCCACCGTGCTGTCGCTGCGCCGGAGGCTGCTCGCCGGTGCGCGGGCCTTGCGACTGCTGCGGCGCGCCCGGTGCGGCGCCGTCGCGCTGCTGACCGCTGCCGCCGCCGCGACGACGACGTCGACGACGTCGGCGCCGACCGCCTTGGCCGTCGCGATCGTCGCCGTGGCCCGCGGCGCCGTCGCCCCGCTCGTCTGTCCCGCCGTCGGAGTCGTCGGCGTCGTCCGCATCGTCGATCACGAGCGCCGGCGCGGGCGGCGGTGGTGGCGGCGCCGGCGGCCGATACCAGTTCTTCACGAGGTCGACCTGCTCGCCGGTGAGCTTGCTCATGTGCGACTTGACCTCAAGCCCGCCTTCATGGCACTTGGCTAACAGTTCCTTGCTGCCGACGCCGAGCTCCTTCGCCAGGATGTGGACCAGCGCGGGTTCAGAGGGCGGCGGCGGCGGTGGCGGCTCTGGCGGCTGCGCGTCGGCCTCGACGACCGGCGCGACTCCGCCCGCGACGGGCACCTGTTGCGCTGCGCCGTCGCGACCGCGGCCTCCGCGGCGGCGGCGACGACGGCGACGGCGATCGCCGTCCTCCTGTTCGCCAGCGGCGCGCGGCTCGGCCGGCTCCGCGGGCGGACGCTGCGACTGCTGTCGCGCCGCGGCCCGCTCGGCGGCGATCGCCTCGGCGATCGTGGGCTCGTTCTCGTCCGGCGCGGCGGAGGGAAGATCGGCGAAGCTGCCGCCGAGGATCATCGCCGTCGTGTCGGCCGGTCCGGGCTTGCGGCGACGTCGCCGCCGTCCGCGCCGTCCCGGTTCGGGCTCGGTCTCCACGTCGTCGAAGTCGTCGGCGTCGGGACGATCGGGGAGCGCCGTCGGAATCGCGGTGACTTCGGGTCGCTGCGGCCTCGGAAGACGCGCGATCTCGACGTCCGCGCCGCGATCGTCGTACGCGTAGATGTCCATGCGGTCGAGCGGAATCGCCTCGCTGATGCGCACGTCGATGCGACGTCCGGTGCGCTCCTCGAGTTCGTACAGCGAACGGCGCTTCGACGAGAGAAGTACGCTCGCCACGCGCGTCGAACACACGACCTCGACTCGACGGATCTTGCCGAAGCCGCAGAGGAACTCGACCTCGCGCAGGTGATCCGCGGCGACGGTCTCGGGCATCATCACTTCGCCGAGGCCGTGGCAGTGCGGGCAGTCCATGAAGTGCGTCTTGCGCACGCTCGGGCGCATGCGCTGCCGCGTCATCTCGATGACGCCGAACTCGCTGATCGGCAGGAGCGTCGACTTCGCGCGGTCGCGCCGAAGCGCTTCGCGGAAGCGATCCTCGATGTCGCGCCGATGCTTCGGCGCCCGCATGTCGATGAGGTCGTTGATGATCACGCCGCCGAGGTCGCGCAGGCGAAGCTGGCGTGCGATCTCGTCGACGGCCTCGATGTTCGTGTGATACGCGTTCGTCTCGCTGTCGCGGGCCGATCGGCTCCGGCCGCTGTTCACGTCGATGGCGACGAGGGCCTCGGCCTGGTCGATCACCAGCGCGCCGCCCGATGGCAGCGGCACTTCGCGCGAGTGGAGCATCGAGATCTGCCGCTCGACGTCAAACGCGTGGAAGAGCGGCGCTCGGCCTTCACCGCCGTTGCGCGACTTTTCCCAGTAGCGCACCTTCGGCGCCGTGCGCGGCGAGACGATGTCGAGGAACGCGGTCGCCTTTCGGAACGCTTCTTCGCTGTCCACGATGATGGCCTCGACGTGCTCGTCGGCCATGTCGCGCAGCGTGCGGATGAGCAGGTCGCCTTCGGAGTACAGCATGCACGGCGCGCCGCTCGACGCGCTGCGCCGCTGCATGACCTCCCAGAGCCGCTTGAGATATGCGAGGTCGCGGCTGAGTTCGGTTTTGGTGCGATCGAATCCCGCGGTGCGCAAGATGAATCCGAAGCCCTCGGGCAGCTCGAGCTGGTCGAGGATCTTTCGCATCGCGCGCCGCTGGTCCTCGTCCTCGACCTTGCGCGAGACGCCGACGCGATCCATGTCCGGCATCATCACCATGAGCCGGCCGGGAATGCTGAGGTAACTCGTCAGCGTCGGTCCCTTGCTGCCCAGTCCTTCCTTCAACACCTGGACGACGACTTCCTGTCCCTTGCGGAGCGCTTCCTGGATGAGCGGGCGTTCGCGCCGCGGGATCTTGCGGCCGACGCGCTCGGTGCGCTCCTCGCCGGGGAAGTACTTCGGGTGGAGATCCGAGATGTGCAGGAATCCGCTCGCGCCTTCGCCGTAGTCGATGAACGCGGCCTGGATCGCCGGCTCGACGTTCGTGACGCGTCCCTTGTAGATGTTGCCGACGTTCGTGGCGGTGCCTTCGCGCTCCATGAAGAGCGCCTCGATCCGGCCGTGCTCGAGCACCGCGATGCGGCATTCCTCGCCCGGCACGTCGTTCACCAGCATGAGCTGCGGCACGGGCGTGCGCCGCTCGGCCTTGCGCTCGCGTTCGCGCTCGCCGCGCGAGTGCCGGCCGCGTCGATCGCGCGAGCGCGTCTCGGTCGAATCCGAGTCGACCTCGACGATGTCGAGATCGTCACCTTCGACGCTCGGCGCCGTCGCTTCGTCGCCGGTGTCGGGTTCGGTCGACGGCGCTTCGTCCGCGCCGGCGTCGTCGTCGGAGACGAGGTCGCCCTCGCGATCGCTTGACGACGGAGCGAACTCGCCGCCGAGCTCGCGCTCGTGAGCGTCGAAGTCGACCTCGTGTCCGCGCTCGTGGCCGCCGTCGTCGAGGTCCGGCGCATCGCCGTGCGGCGAGGCTTCGGGTCGCTCGTTGGTCACGTCAGCGTTCGCGTTGTCCTGTTGTTCGAGATGCGTCTCCGCCGCCGCGTCGTCAGCGTGCGTGCGTCGTCGCCCGTGTGAAGAGGAGGGTCCGTCCACCAGTCGTCCTTTCGTCCCGCGTCGTGCGGGGGTGATTCGGACCGGTGCCCGGAGCGAGCGATCGTTGGCCTGCGATGCAATCCGGGGCGCGCGACGTGACCGCGCCGAGCGAGGTCGGCGCGAACGGTCGGGAGCTGGATGCGACGCATGCTTGCAACGGAAGGCTCGTCCGGGCCGTCCTCGCGTCGTCGATCCCGCCTGCGAATGAGGTGGGCTACGGGTGGCGAGGTGGGGTGGGCACCGCATGCCGCGTCGGTCAGCGTGCCGGAGCGTGTCCGGCTCGTCGCGTGACACCCAGCGCAATGCGCTGGTCGCGTCCGCTCACCGACGGGTCCGCTCCGACTTCGCGTGCGGATGCTCCCGAATCCGGGCTTGCCCGCCGACGGATCGGAGAGCTGAGCGAGGGATCGAAAGGTCGCAGGCGGCGGAGCGTGCGGCCGGCAGGGTTCCGCCCTGTCCGGCCCGATGGTTCGTGAAGTCCCGTCCACTCGGCAGGAGACGCTGGCGAGACCTACTCGGCCAGCCATCCTCCGACGTTTCCGGGGTCGATTTTCCTCAGTTCGTCGCGGAGGTAACTCAGTACCTGCCGCTCGGAATCGAACGAGCCGACCTTTCGGGCGAGCCGCTCGCAGTGTTTGATGTCGACCGATCGGATGATCCGCTTGATGAGCGGTATCTGACTCGGGACGAGCGAGAGTGTACGGAACCCGAAGCCGATCAGCAACATGGTGAAAAGCGCCTCGCCGGCGATCTCGCCGCAAATCGACACGTCGATTCGGGCGCGGCGACCGGCTCGAAGCACGCCCTTCACGAGCTGCAGCACTGCGGGGTGCGCGCCGGTGTAAAGGTGCGCAACCCGCTCGTTACCGCGGTCGACCGCCAGCGTGTACTGGATCAGGTCGTTCGTCCCGATCGAGAAGAAGGAGGCCTCGCTGGCGAAGGTTCGGGCCATGAGCGCGGCGCTCGGCACTTCGACCATGATCCCCACCGGCACGTCGTGACGGTAGGGGATCCCTTCCTCGTCGAGCTCTTCGCAGACGTCTCGAAGGATGAGCTTCGCCTCGCGCAGCTCCATGACCGTCGAGACGAGCGGAAACATCACCTTCAGCGGACCGTGCACGCTCGCGCGCATGATCGCGCGGAGCTGCGTCTTGAAGATGGGTTTGTTCTGGAGGCAGTAGCGGATGCTGCGTAGCCCGAGGAACGGATTGCGTTCGGGCTCCGCGGCCCGCTGCTGCGTGTACTTGTCGGCGCCGAGGTCGAGCGTGCGGATGGTCAGCGGACGTCCGCCTAACAGCTCGATGGTCTTGCTGTACGCCTGGTAGTGGTCTTCCTCGCTGGGCTCCTTCGCCGCGGTGAGGAAGAGGAACTCGGTGCGGTACAGGCCGACGCCGTCGCCGCCGTTGGCGAGCACGCTCTCGACCTCGTGCGGGAACTCGATGTTGCCGAGCAGGCGGATCGTGGTGCCGTCGGTCGTCGTCGCGGGCAGCGTGCGGAGCGCCCGCAGCGAGGCGCGGAACTCGCCGAACTTCTCCTGCTGGAGCTGGTACTGCGCGATCGTCCGCTCGTCGGGTCGGACGATGACGACGCCCGTATCGCCGTCCACCACCAGCATGTCGCCGTCCTCGACGGCGGACGAGATGCGCTGGCAACCGACGACCGCGGGAATGTCGATGGCTCGCGCGACGATCGACGTGTGGCTCGTCCGCCCGCCGAGATCGGTCGCGCAGCCGATGACCTTCTTGCGGTCCATGCCCGCGGTCTGGCTCGGCGTGAGCTCGTGCGCGACGATGATGACCGGCTCGGTGAGTTTCGCGAGGCGACTCTCCGTCTCGCCCATCAGCTTGGCGAGCACGCGACGGTCGAGGTCGATGACGTCGTTGGCCTTCTGTCGGAAGACTTCGTTGCCCATCGAGCGAAACTGCTGGATGAGCAGTCGGAATTGCTCGGCGACCGCGACTTCGGCGTTGACCAGCTCGGCCTCGATCCGCTTGCGCATGGGGACGAGCAGCGAGCGGTCCTTGAGGAGGCCAATGTGGAACTCGAAGATCTTCGCCGCCTCGGCCCCCACGCCGTCGGCGAGCTGGATGACCGTGCGTTCCTTCAGGTTCGCGAGGTCGCGGATGGCCGCCGCCAGCGCCGCATCGAGGCGGGCCGTCTCGGCGGGCACTTCCTCGGGGCTGATCTTCCGGTGCGGTACGTGCTGCTCCGACTCGCCGAGCACGAATGCCCGACCGATCACGATGCCTGGAGCGACGGCGATACCGCGGATGAGCTGCATGGCGGCCAAGGGCGGTCGGGGGAGGCGACGAGCGTTCGCGCCCACATGACCGCGATGGGATGCGGAAGTGTAACGGCGGCGCGATTCCTCGCCGGGCGTCAGCGCGATCTGTCGGCCGGATCGCACGCCGGAGCGCGAGCATCGTCGAGCGGCGCGTTTCTCCAAGTATCTTCCCCCGTCATCGACGCCTCCGTGGTGGAAGCCGTCGCACGCGCCGAACCGACGCCAACCTCGCCATGGTCCCCGCGATCGTTTCCCTATCCATCCTCGCCGTGCTCGTCCTGGCCACGCACATCGGGCTTCGACTTCGAGCGTTCCTGCCCGATCACCATCTCAGCAACGAGACCAAGGATGCCGTGCGCATCGGCATGGGCTCGGTCGCGACGATGGCCGCGCTGGTCTTGGGACTCTTGGTGACGTCCACCAAGAGCGCGTACGACGCCGAGAAGAGCGAGGTGGTCCAGATCTCGGCGAAGGCCGTGTATCTCGACCAACTCCTCGCGAACTGCGGCGAGCACGCCGCGGAGAGCCGCGAGGCGCTGCGGGCCGCGGTCGAGGCGGCGATCGTGCGCATCTGGCCGAACGTCGCGATGGGATCGGATTCGCGGCATTCGCTGGCCACCGATCCGGGGCCGATGTGGACGAGGACGTTGCCGGAGTCAATTCAGCGCATGACGCCGACAGACGACACGCAGCGAGCGTTCAAGGGTCAGGCGGCGCAATTGGCGAGCGACCTGGGACAGATGCGATGGCTCCTGTTCGAGCAGTCGGAGTCGTCCATCTCGGTGCCGCTCCTGGTCATCATGGTCTCGTGGCTCGCGCTCACCTTTGTCAGCGTGGGGCTGTTCGCGCCGCGCAACGCGACCGTCTTCATCGCGCAGTTCTGCGCGGCGCTCTCGATCGCCGGCGCGATCTTCCTGATTCTCGAGCTCGACCAGCCGTTCGGCGGACTCATCGAGATTCCGAGCACGTCGATGGTCGACGCGCTGAATCACATGGGGCACTGACCGGGCGCGTCACCGACGCGGCGCATCGCCGGCGTCGCGGCCGAAGCCGGCGTCCAGCTCGTCGAACGAGACCTTGCCGTCGCCGTTGCGGTCGAGGGCCTTCATCTCGTCGCGGAATCGCGCGGGCACTTCGCTCGCGTCGAGCATTCGATCGCCGTTCGTGTCCCAGCGCTTCGCGTTCTCCAAGAGTCGCGAAGCGGCGCGACCGGCTGCGCCGTGCGACGTTCCCGCGGCGTGCGCGACGTAGCTCGCGCGAAGCGCGGGCTTGTCGGACTCGTCCGCGGCGACGCAGTCGAAGATCAGCGAGCCCATCTCGTCGGTCGTCTGCTCGCCCCACGTTACGCGCCGCGGCGGCGAGTATGGATTGTTCGGATTCGCGGCGCTGTTGTCGTACACGAGCCGGCCGGTGACCTTCGTGCCCTTCGGCAGCCGGACCGGCGCGACGAAGTCGTAGCGAAGCTGCCAGTTGAAGTCCCAGCGCGGAATCGTGAGAAGCTCGCGGGTCGTGCCGTCAGGAAAGGTCGCGGTCGCGCTTGCCGACGCGCAGACCATGTGCGCGTGCGCCCATACCGCGACGAGGTCGATGTCCGCCGGGATGGTCCACGAGTCGGTGACGACGTACGCCGATTCATCTGCGGGAATGTCGATGCCGTACTGGCGACCGAACTCGGGCGGCAGCTGGAACTCGAGCAGCTCGCGCCGCGGCGGCTCCTTGCAGAAGTAGAGCTGCGCTTCGAGCCGCACGTCGTGCGGCTTGCCGTCGGGGTGGAAGTGCACCTGAAGCACGAGGTCGCCCGACGACGCGAGACGCCGACCGAGACCGAGCGGGAATCGCTGCGTGCGCATGCCGACCGCCCAGCCGCCGAGCGGCGCCAGTCGGCGCACATGCGCGGCGCTCGCGCCCGGGGCGCCCGTCGCGGACTCGCGCTCGTGCGCGGTGCCGCTCTCGTCGAAGTAGTAGAGGATGTGATGCACGACGCTCGGTTCGTTGGCTCGCACGGCGATCGCGGCGACCCACGTCGCTTGTTCGGTCGAGACCGGGAGCGCGAAGTAGCGGTAGATGTCCGGCCCTTCGGCGGGCACGTGAAACGCGCGCGGCATCGACAACGCGAGATCCGGCGGGCCGAGCGCGTCGTTGGCGGCGTTGGACGCGGGCACGTTCGCGGCGGGCGTCGCGGCCTCGCCCTCGGGGGCTCCCGCCTCGACCCACGCTCGGATCGTCGCGATCTCCGCGTCGCTCAGGCGCCGCGCGTCGACGAACGTCTCCGCGCCCTGTGTCGCGGGCCACGGAGGCATGAGCCGATCGCCGACCACGCGGGCGATCGTGCGGGCCTTGCGACGCACCTCGTCGTACGTGCGCAACGGGAACGGCGCCCCGCGCTCCGGCTGGTGACACTCGACGCATCGCGCGGCGATGATCGGTGCGACGTCGGCGGCGTACGTCGGCGCGAGCGGCGGCGAGACTGACCGAGCGGTCGCGACGAGAAGCGCTGCGAGCACGATCGACTGCATGCTCGAATGCTATCGATTGACCGAAACGAAAACGGGGCCCGTCGTGGTGACGGGGCCCCGTGTGTGATGTCGGATCGTGCGACGACGGCTCGCGTGACGCCGTCTGGTCGGATCGAGGCGTCAGCTGTCCTTCACTTCAAACTCGGCGTCGATGACGTCGTCCTTCTTCTTCTGATCGCCGCCACCGGTCGCTCCCGCCGCACCGGCGCCGCCGGCTCCGGGTTGCGAAGCCTCGTAGACGGCCTTGCCGAGCTCCACCGAGACCTCCTGAACCTGCTTCATGCCGGCTTCGATCGCGGTCTTGCTGTCGCCCTTGACGGCGGTCTCGAGCTGGGCCACCGCTGCCTCGATCTTGCCGCGGCTCTCCGCCGAGATCTTGCCGCCGTGCTCGCTGAGCGCCTTCTTCGTCTGATAGACCAGGCTGTCCGCCTGATTCTTCAGGTCGACGAGCTCGCGACGAGCACGGTCCGCCGCCGCATTCGCGTCCGCTTCCTTCTTCATCCGCTCGATCTCGTCCTTGCTCAGCCCCGACGAGCCGGTGATGCGAATCTCCTGCTTCTTGCCGGTCGCGCGATCGGTGGCCGACACGTTCAGGATTCCGTTTGCGTCGATCGCGAACTCGACTTCAATCTGCGGCATGCCGCGCGGGGCCGGAGCGATGCCGGTCAAGTCGAAGCGGCCAAGGCTTCGGTTGTCGCCCGCGAACTCGCGCTCGCCCTGCAGGACGTGGATCGTGACCGACGACTGGTTGTCGGTCGCCGTCGAGAACGTCTCCTTCTTGCTGGTCGGAATCGTCGTGTTGCGCTCGATGAGCTTCGTCATGACGCCGCCGAGCGTCTCGACGCCGAGTGAGAGCGGCGTGACATCGAGGAGTAGCACGTCCTTCACTTCGCCCTGGAGGACGCCGCCCTGGATCGCGGCGCCGACCGCGACGACCTCGTCGGGGTTGATGCTGCGGTCGAGTTCGGTCGTCTTGAAGATCTCCTTCGCGATCTCCTGCGCCTTCGGGATGCGCGTCGAGCCGCCGACCATGACGACTTCCTGGATGTCCGTCGGCTTCATCTTCGCGTCGCGGAGCGCCGCTTCGCACGGACCGCGGAGACGCTGGAAGAGGTCCTCGCACATGCGCTCGAACTGCGACCGGGTGACCGTCACTTGGAGGTGCTTCGGGCCGTTCTGGTCGGCGGTGATGAACGGGAGGTTGACCGACGTCTCCATCGAGGTCGACAACTCGATCTTGGCGCGCTCCGCCGCTTCCTTCAGTCGCTGAAGCGCCATCGCATCCTTGCGGATGTCGATGCCTTCCTTCTTGCGGAACTCCTCGGCCAAGTGATCGATGAGTCGCTGGTCGAAATCGTCGCCGCCGAGGTGACCGTCGCCATTGGTCGCGAGCACCTCGAACACGCCGTCGCCGACGTCGAGGATCGAGATGTCGAACGTGCCGCCGCCCAAGTCGAACACGGCGATGCGGGCGTTCTTCTTCTTCTCCAGGCCGTACGCGAGGGCCGCGGCGGTCGGCTCGTTGATGATGCGCTCGACCTTGAGGCCGGCGATCTCGCCCGCGTCCTTCGTCGCCTGGCGCTGGCTGTCGTTGAAGTAAGCCGGAACGGTGATGACCGCCCGCTCGACCTTCTCGCCCAGATAGTCCTCGGCGACCTTCTTCAACTCCTGAAGAATCATCGCCGACACTTCCGGAGGCGTGTACTGCTTGCCGCGGACGTCGACCTTGACGAGTTCGTCCGGTCCGCCGGTCACGCCGTAGGGGACGAGCTTCTCCTCGTGCTGCACTTCATTGTGTCGGCGGCCCATGAACCGCTTGATCGAGAAGACCGTGTTCTTGGGGTTCGTGACCTGCTGGTGCTTGGCAGGTTGCCCCACGAGCCGCTCGCCCTTTTCCGTGAAGGCCACGACGGACGGCGTAATCCGATTTCCCGACGAGTTGATCAGCACCTTCGGCTGACCACCCTCCATGACGGCGACGACCGAGTTCGTGGTGCCAAGGTCGATGCCGATGATCTTGTTGCTGCTTGCCATGAGTTGAAGGACCTTTCCGCCCTCACGGGACCGCGTGCGCTGACGGTCGTCGCACGTGCTGCCTCCCGATCGAGGACGGCCGCGGCAGGCAAGCGGAGTGCCAAGCGCCGCGGCGAAGTTCGCACGTGCCGGGCCGCGGAATCGCGCGAGCGCGGCTGTCCATGGTGGACGGTCTGCCGTTCTGGCACTCCCGATCTCGGCAGCCTCGCCGCGTCGTGCGCCAGCGGCGTTCCCGTCCGGAGTGCTACATTCGCGAACGGCATGGACGCCGCCAGCCAACCCTTCGCACCGGCCACCGCGCTCGTCGCCGCGGTGACGCGAGCCGCAGTCTCGTTCGCCGAGCGATTGGGACCACGCGGCACCGCGTCGAAATCCGACGCGAGTCCGGTGACGGCGGCCGACCTCGCCATTCAAGCGCTCCTGGTGACCGGCCTCCGCGACGCATACGGCGGCAGCGGCATGCCACGCGGCGGCGCCGGCGAGGTGGTGGGCGAGGAATCGACGGCGGTCTTCTCGGGAGTCGACGGCGACGCGCTGCGGGCGGGAGTGCACGAGTTGGTGCGGTCGGTCCGTCCGGAACTCGCGCCACGGGCGATTGACGACGCCATCGATGCCGGCGTCGGCTCCGGCCACGGCGAGCGGCAATGGATCATCGATCCGATCGATGGCACGCGCGGTTACCTCAGCGGACAGCAGTACTGCGTGTGTCTCGCGTACGTGGAGCGCGGCGTCGTCGAGTTCGGCGCCGCCGGATGTCCGCGACTGGGCGAGCGCGGGCTCGTCGTCGCGGCGGCTCGCGGCGCGGGAGCTTGGGCGTGGGACGGCCTCGACCACTCGGCGACGCCGCGACGACTCGAGGCTCGGCGCTCCGCGTCTCGCGTCGTGACGGCAAGCGAATCGCCCGAGGCCAGCGATCGCGCGCGGCGCCGCCTTCGCGGGTTGGCGACGGCGCTCGGCGCGGAGTTCGCCGCGCGACCGATGGAAAGTCAATGCAAGTTCGTGCTCGTGGCCACCGGCGACGTCGATCTCGCGGTGCGATTCCCGCCGCGTTCCGGCGGCGCCGCCAAGGACATGGTCTGGGACTACGCCGGCGCGGTGGTGATGGCCGAGGAGGCGGGCGCCACGATGACCGACTGCCGAGGCGCGCCGCTGCGATTCGGCGCGGGGCGGGCGATCGACCGGAACTTCGGCGTCCTGTGTGCGGCGCCGTGGGCGCACGCGCGGGCGGTGGATCGCATCCGCGCGATGGAAACCGAGTACGACGCGACATCGGGGGAGTCGCGCCGCGAGCCGGATCATGGCTAGAGGCGACGCGGGCGACGCAGGCTTGAGAGCGCGCCGCTCGGCGGTGGCCACCGCGCTGTGCGTGTCGACGCTCCTCGTGTTCGCCGCGTGGGTCGTTGGCTTCGTCGCCACCGATCGATGGCGCGCGACGCAATTCCTCTGGTGGGTTCCCTCGCCGGCGTATCTCGCGGCCGCGCTGCCGGGTGCGATCGTCGCGGGTCTCTTCGGGCGTCGAGTGGCGCCGCGGTGGCGCCTCGCGGCAATCTCCGCGTTCACCGCGATGTTCGGCGCCGCCGTCTGGAACGACGTCGGTTGGCGAGGCGCGCGGCCGAACGATGGCGACTTGAGCCTCGTGCACTGGAACGCATCATGGCCCGATGCCGACGAGTGCAGCGAGGCGGCGCGATCGATCCTGGCCCGCGACGCGGACGTGGTCGTCATCTCGAATCCCCATCGCTTCTTCGGCGACGGTCGTGCGGCGCTGTGGCGAGGTCGGGGCTATGACGTCGTGGTCGCGGGCTCGTTTGCGATCGCCTCGCGCATTCCGCTCCTGGAAGCGCGGGCGGTGGACGTCGGCCTCGGACAGTCTGCCGGAACGTTCGTTCTCGACGCGCGAGCGACGCACGGACGCATGCTCACGCTGTTGGCGATCGACTTACCTTCGTCACCAACGCGCGAGCGCTTCGCGATCGCCGCCGACTTTGCCGCGCGACTCGGGCATCAACTCGGGCGCGCGCCGGACATCGTCGTCGGCGACTTCAACATCACGCGCGGGAGCGCGTCGCTGAGCCTCCTCTCGGAAGGCATGCATCACGCGTGGGACGACGGCGGCCGCGGCTGGAGCGGCACGTGGCCGCGCTCGTTCCCTGCGCTGCATCTCGATCACGTTTTCCTGTCGCCGCCGCTCTCGGCGTCGCTCTATCAGGCGTTCGATCCGGGGAGCGGCGCGCATCGCGCCCAAGAGTGCCATATCCGCACGCCGGGCTGACGCGTTGTCGTACTCGGAGCCGCGCGTCGCCGCTCAGTCGTTCGGCGTCACGAGCGTCTTCCACAGCAGATTGAAGAACGCTGTTTGCGGAACAGTCAGCGGGTCTTCGGGGAGCGTCTCGTAGATCGACTTGTCGGAGTCGAAGTAGAACGAGACGGCGAGATCGCCGTAGAGCAGATTGAGGCCGTCGCCGTGATTGAAGTCGGAACGCGTGCGGAGACCGTCGCTCAGCATCACGAAGTTATGCGAGTTGTCGAGGCGATACCGCAGCGAGGTCTCGGTGTCGGTGTCGCCGCGATAGTGGTAATTCGCGTACGCGCGATCGGGGGTCAGGAACGGCGCTTCGAGCGTGGACTCGTATCGCTCGAGGCTGTGCTCGCCGTGATGGCTCGGGCAGTACATGCACCCGGGCGAGTCGAGGTAGCAGCCGGCGTGCGGGAGCAATCGGCCGATGCCATCGAAGTGCGAGTCCGTGCCGCCCGAGGTCAGGGCCATCAGCTCCTGCGGCATGGGATTGTCGGGAATCGAGAAGACGCTGGCAGGGAGAAAGTCGCCGTTGTCGTTCGCGTACGAAGTGATCGCGTAACCGATCTGCCGCATGTTGTTCGCGCACGCGAGACGGTTCGCCGCTTCGCGCACCGATCGGAGCCCGGGCATGAGCATCGAGGTCAAGATGACCACGATCGCCAAGACGACCATCAGTTCAACGAGGGTGAACGCGCGGCGCGCGACGTCGGGACGCGTCGTGAAACGACCACATCCGGCGCACGCCCACGGCGTGCCGGTTCGAAGGTCATTCGTGGGACGGAGGGAAGCGCGTCGCACGGGAACCTCACAGGCGGCGGTGCTTCGGTCCACGCGGCCGATGCACCTCAAGCGGTACGCACTGGCAAGTGCGATACCACCGGATGTGGGTTGTTCGCGATCGGCAACTTCGTGACGCGGCTACGACGGCGATATCCGGTTCGCAGCTCCGCAGTCTCGAGTCTGTTCACGTGCCTGGCTCGAACGGAAGCGGATCGAGCGCAAATCCCACACTCAATCTGAGTGTAACTCGAAATCCCCAGAAAACTCCCCTGAATTGACGATCTCGCGAAGATCGTTCGGAGGCCGGAGCTCGCTCATCGCGCGGGAGGCGCGATGGCGGGTATTCGCCCGCTGAGTCCGCTCGCGAGTGTCGACCGACGGTCGCGGAGCCGATTCGAAACCACGTCACACGGTCGGGGCCGCGCCAGCTCAGTCTCCCCAGCGTTTCACTGCGGTTCGAGCGCGATGCGTCGGGATATTCGGATCGCCAGCCGCGCGCTTCGGGGAACCGATCACGCCGGCGGAGCTCTCACGCCAAGACGTCGGGGCGTCACAAGCCGCTTGCATTGGTCAACCTACGTTGCACGCTGCAGGCGGGTCGGTCACCATGCGGACGATGGTTTGGCGGCGGCGCTGAGCGTGGCGGCGTTCAGAAGTGGCCGTCGGGCGGTTGAAATTCGATTCGCCCCGTGGGACGCGGAGACGAAGCAACCCGATCGAACGGAGCTCGAGGGACGAGCCGGGGCGCGCGAGGCGCGCCCGAACGAATGGTCCAAGAAATGGCTGACGAAGAATGGGTCTTCATGCAGCGGGTAGCGAGCGGCGACGACGCCGCGATCGCCGAGCTGTACGACCGCTTCGGTCCGCTGGTCTACAAGGCGGCGCGGCAGTCCCTCCCCAGCCGGGCCGAGGCCGAAGACGCCGTGCAAGAAGTCTTCGTGCGACTGTGGCGGACGGCGGATCGCTACGACCCTCGCCGCGCGAAACTCGTCACCTGGGTGATGCTGATAACGCGACGCCATCTGATCGACAAGTTGCGGCGCCGCGGCGTGCGGATTGACGCCGGGCCGCTCGACGCGGAGCCAACGACGGCCGGGCTCGCGGACACGCAGGGGCGCGGCGGCGACCCGCGCTTCGAAAGCCGCCTGAGCGATGAGCAGCGACAGTGGCTTCGCGAGCGCCTTCGGGAACTTCCGGAGCTGCAGCGATCAGTGATCGAGCGCACCTACCTTCAGGGGTTCACGCTGCGCGAGGTGAGCGAGCAGCTCGGCGCGCCGCTGGGCACCGTGAAGAGTGCGCTGAGCCGCGGTCTGCTCCGGTTGCGTGAGCGAAGCACCAACGACCGCGCGCTCGGTTGACGCTATCGGACTGGATCCATGAACGACCGGGGCACCCGCGGGCGGTCGACCTTCGGGAGGCACTGAAGCCGCGAATGCATGGACAGGGCTCGGCGCGATCAACTCCGATGGGGTTTTGATCCCGGGTTCAAAACGCTTCGTTGCAACCGCTTGTGATGCTTTGCGTAGAGAGCCTTGTCAGCGGTTCGCCGCTGGCTTCGGAAGCGACGTCGCCGAGGTCGTCCCGCCTCGTCGGCGTACCCCGCATCGGGACACCAGCGCCCCCGCCGGGATCGGACCGGCGGAGGCGCGTTCCGGTCCGGAGCGTCCGCCTCGGCGAGTCAGTCACGGAGACGTGCGCAGTCTCGCTCGGGTTTGGGCGGCTCGGGTTGGCGAAAGGCGCCGACAGAACAAACGTCGAACTGTCCGACATTTTGATCAAGCCGAAGCGCTCGAACCGTCGGCGTTCGACGACAATCGGAGAGAGCTGGCCTGCGGTGGCTGGTCAGCGAGAAGAGATGTAGGTGGTAGTTCCAGTGAGCCAGTGGTGAGTCACTGGCATCGCGGGGGGAAACCCGGGGCGAAGGCCATCGGGAGCGAGCGCCACGGTGGCGCAAGGCTCGATGGCGGATGAGTTGCGGCACAGGACGCCGCCGATCGTCGAACGCTGGAGTGGGGTCCAGTCAATCGACGGCCCGGGTGTACGGAGGATCAATGACGAGTCCCGACCCCATGTCTCGCGACGAGCTCAACGACTTGGCGCCGCTCGACGCGTTCGGCTTCCTCGACGACTACGAGGCGGCTTTGTTCAATCGATCGTTCCATCACGCTCCCGCGTCGGTGCAAGACGAAGTGCGAGCGTTGCAGGCTGGTCTGGTGACGGATCCCGCGTTCCTCTCGACGGAAGAGCCCCGCGCTCTGTTGAAGCAGAAAGTGCTGCTCCGCGTCCAGGAGGAAATCGAAGCCCTCGAGGAGGAACTGCAGCCGCTCGCCCAGATCGGGCAGAGCGTGGCCGCACAAGCCGCTGGCGGATTCGGCGCCGGACAGGCCGGTGCGTTGGCGGCACGAGGCGGAAATGCTGACGGTGAATCAGGCGAGGCCGAGTTCGGGGCGCCTCCGGCCTCCGACCGCGCGATGCGCGAGCTCGTCGCCGAGATCCGCGCCCGCGCAAGCCTCGGCGTGAAGGATCGTGCGACGCCGTACTGGCGCGCCGCGACGTTCTTCCTGGCCGCGGGCCTCATCGTGAGCCTGTACTTCCTCGGGCGCTTCATGCGGACAGCCGAGACGGTGGCGCGGCTGGCACAGCAGCAAGTCATCAGCGCGGAGCTCGCGGCCGCCGTCCCCGATCTCACCGATTTCGCGTACCGCGATTCCCAGATCCGCGGGCTGTTGAGCATCGACTCGAAGGTGAACGGCACCGCGACGCTCTACATCGATCCGCAGCATCATCGGGCTCTGCTTCTCGCTCTGGGACTGAGCGCGAGCAAGGGCCCGTTCACGCTGCGCGCGGTCGACGAGGTCGGCAACGCGACGGTCATCGCGAACTTCAAGACGACCGATCCCGTGTTCGGCATGGTCGCGGAGAACCTGCCCGCCGACATGCTGACCTGCAAGCTGGAACTGCTCGACGGCGACGGCAAGGTCATCCTGCGGACCGCCTGAGTCGACGGAACGACGACCACCGCGCGCGACGCATGTGTCGCGCGCGACGCTCCATGGTGCTCTCCTCGGCGCTCCCGGAACGCGCCGACCGGGCGAGGCCGGGCCGACCTCGAATCGCTCACGCGAGGTCGGCTCGCCTCGCCCATTCCGCTTCCAGCGGCTCGAGCTCGGCCACGACGCGCTCGCGCTCGGCGGTGAGTTCGCGGCTCTTCGCGCTGTCGGCCCACACCTTGGGTTCCGCGAGCTTCGCGTCGATCGTGCGGAGTCGCGTCTCGGCCTTTTCGATGCGGCGCTCGATCTCGTCGATCGCGAGTCGCGCCAGCGGGTTCTTCGAGCCAGACTGCTGCGCCGCCGGCGCGGCCGATTTCGGCGCGGCCATGCTCGCGGTCTTCGCCGCGTGTCGATTCGCGTCGTCGTGCACGCGCTCGCGCGCGGCAGGCGGGAACTTCGCGAGATAGTCGCGGTAGTGGCCCTCGAAGAGTCGCACGCCGCCCTTGCCGTCCATCTCCACGAGCTTGTCGCACACCGACTCGAGGAGCGCGCGGTCGTGCGTGATGAGCAGGATCGCACCGCCGGCGCCGCCCTTGTCCGCGTCGGCGCCGTAGTCGAGGAGCGCCTGCTCGAGCCGTTCGGCGCTGGGAATGTCGAGGTGGTTCGTGGGCTCGTCGAGGACCAGCAGGTTCTTCGCGCTGGCGACGAGTCCCGCGAGCACGCAGCGCGCCCGCTCGCCGCCCGAGAGTACCCGGAGCGCCTTGTCCTGCTCGGCGCCGGAGAAGAGAAAGGCGCCGGCGAGGTTCCGCGCCTGCTGCTCGCTCGCGCGGGCGCCCGAGTCGATGGAGACGATGACCGACTGCAAGTACTCCCACACCGTGAGCGAGAGGTCGAGGTGGTCCTGCGTCTGGCGGAACCAGCCGACGTGAAGTCGCGGGCTCTTGCGCACGATGCCCGAGTCGGGTTCGAGATCGCCGAGCAACGTGCGCACGAGCGTCGTCTTGCCGGCGCCGTTCGGGCCGATGATGCCGATCCTGTCGCCGGGGTTGACCGCGAGCGAGACGTCGGTGAAGAGCACGCGCTCGCCGAAGCGCTTCGCGAGGTGCTCGCCGCTCGTCACGACATCGCCGACGCGCGGCGGCGTGGGCAAATCGAGGTGCATGACGTCGAGCTCGATCTGCCGGTCGACGAGTTGCTCGTCCTTGAACCGCTCGAGCCGCGTCTCGCGGCCGCGCGCCTGCTTCGCACGCTGGCCGGCCTTGTAGCGCCGAATGTACTCCTCCTCGGCGCGGATCTTGTCGAGCTGCTTCTCGTAGACGCGGGCCTCGCTCAACTGCCGTTCGCGGCGCAGCGTGACGAACGCCTCGTAGTTGCCCGGGTACTCGCGCACGACTCCGCGATCGATTTCGACGATGCGGGTGACGACGCGATCGAGGAGCCAGCGGTCGTGGCTGACGACGACCACCGCGCCGGGAAACTCCTCGGCAAGGAACTCCTCGAGCCAGCGCCGCCCGTCGATGTCGAGGTGATTCGTCGGCTCGTCGAGAAGGAGGAGATCGGGCTCCGCGAGTAGCAGCTTCGCGAGTCCGAGTCGCGCCTTCTGTCCGCCCGAGAGCGCGGTCACCGGCGTGTCGAACTCGCGGTCGGCGAATCCGAGTCCGTGCAGCGCCGCGTCGATGCGATGATCGACGGCGTGTCCGCCGCCCTGTTCGATGCGGGCATCGAGTTCCGTCTGTCGCCGGAACAGTCGCTCGAGCTCGTCGCCCGACGCCGTGGCCATCGCCTCGAACACCTCGTCGAGTTCGCGCTGCGCCGCGTCGAGATAGGCGAACGCGGTCGCCGCTTCGCCGCGGAGCGTCTTCGTCGGGTCGAGCTGCGGATGTTGCGAGAGGTAGCCGACGCGCACCGAGCGGCTGATCGCGACGCTGCCCTCGTCCGGTTGCAGCTCGCCCGCGAGCACCTTCATGAGCGTGCTCTTGCCGCAGCCGTTGCGTCCCACGAGGCCGATCTTCTCGCCGTCGGCGATCGAGAGCGTCGCGCCGTCGAGCACGTGACGCCCGCCGTAGCTGTGTCGAAGCGAAGAGACCGTCGCAATGGCCATGAGGCCGATCGTAGCGGCAGCTATCCGTTCACTGGCGGCAGCGGATCGGCCCACGTGTCGGCGACGGCCTTGCGGAGCTTCGTCGGGAGCACCACCTGTGCGACGGCCCGCAGGATCGGCCGGGCCACGAGGAACGCGGCGAACCTGATCGGCAGGAGGACCGCGATCGCGAGCAGGAGGGCGGGCAGCGCGTACTCGCGGAATGCCAGGTCGGGATAGCCCATGCCGATGGCGCCGCCGCCGCGCGCCGGGGGCACGCTGCTGACGATGAAACCGAACGTCGCGAACAGCGTCGCGAGCGTGTGCGGAACGAGCAGCCACAGGCTCGCGCGAAGCAGAGGTCGGTGAAGCAGCACGGCGCCCCACACCGCGCCGCTCACGCACATGATGATGACGCCGGGTACGAGCGAGGGCCAGAAGCGCCGCCACGCGGCCGCTCGCGCGACGGGATCGGCGCCGACGGCGGCCAGCGTCGCGGAGTCCTCGACGAGTGCCATCGGCGCGAGCCAATCGATCATCTGCGCGTTCGCGCCGGTCGGCGTCGGCAACTTGTGTCCCTCGGCGGAGAGCGCGCCCGAGAATCCCTGGCCGAACTCCCACGCCGCTTCGTAGATCGCAGCGCTCGACGCGCCGGTGTCCGCGGCGAGGATTGCGAGACTCGCCATCAGCATCAGGGCGACGACGAACGCGCCGACGCGGCGCATCCAGCGCGCGGCCATCGGGAACTCGGTGACGGGCGCGTTCGTGCCGCACTCGGGGCATCGGACGTACACGAGCTGCAGCCGATGGTCGCGATAGACCATCTGCCCCGAGAGTTGGTGCAGGCACCGCTGACACAGCCGATCCGCGTCGTAGCGCCCGACGACATCGCAGTCGCTCGGAGAGGATGCGGGCGGCGGCGGTATCGGTGAAGGGCACATACTCGCGAGTCTACGGTGGATTCAGGACAGCACAGTCCCAGTACGATCGGCGCGATGCGTCGACTTGCCCGGAGTCTCCTCTTTCCGATTCTCATCGTCGGCGTTGCGTTGATCCTGACCTGGAACGCGCGGCAGACGCCGACCTCGCACGCCACTCCGGTCGACGTCGAGGCCTTCGTGCGATCGGCGATGAGCGGCGGCGAATTCGGCTCGACCGATCCGATCCTCGTCGCGCGACTTCAGCGCGCGTGGCCAAAGGGCGACGTGCGGATCGAGATCGAGTCGGGCGACGGCGGCCCCGGCGCGGACGGCACCGCGACGCATCGTGCCACGATCACCGCGCCCGACGGCAGCAGAATCGTGGTGCGCTGCCGCTACGATGACGCCCCCTCGGACCGGCGATTCGTCGGCTACTGGACGCCATAGGAACCCTCATGGAAGTCTGGCTCAACGGATCGTGGACGCCGCGCGACGCCGCCAAGGTCTCGGCGTTCGATGCGGGGTTCCAGCACGGCGTCGGTCTGTTCGAAACGATGCACGCTCGCAACGGGCGCGTGTTCCGGCTGCACGCGCACCTCGAGCGGATGGCAGCGTCGGCGAAGTCGCTACGGCTGAGCGAGTCGCTTCGCGTCGCGCCGCTCGGCGAGGCGGTCGAGGCCACGGTCGCCCGCAACGGGCTGCGCGACGCCCGCGTCCGCCTCACGATCACGGGTGGCGACCTGAACCTCCTGCAGCGGGGCGCCGATCGAAGTCGTCACGCGCCGACGCTCCTCATCGTGGCCCAGCCTCCGACGAAGTACCCCGACGCGCTCTTCGCCAACGGCGTGCGGGTCACGATCGCCGATGCTCGGTCGAACCCGCTCGATCCGTCCGCCGGACACAAGACGCTCTGGTACTGGCCGCGGCTCGCGGCGCTGCAACAGGCCGGCGCGAACGGCGCGACGGAAGCGCTCTGGTTCTCGGTGACCAATCATCTTGCGTCGGGTTGCGTGTCCAACGTGTTCCTGGTGAAGGACGGCGTCGTGCGCACGCCGGTCGCCCGCGGTGAAGAGGTCGAAGGTGGACTGCCGGCGCCGGTGTTGCCGGGCGTGACCCGCGCGGCGATTTTCGAACTGTGCACCGAGGCCGGCGCCCGTATCGATCGCTGCATGCTCACGTACGACGATCTCCGCGGCGCCGACGAGGTGTTCCTGACGAACTCGTCGTGGGGCGTGATGCCGGTCGTGCAGGTCGAGCGCGTCACGATCGGCTCGGGCGCGGTCGGCCCCGTGGCGACGAGCCTCCGCGCCGCGCTCGAGGAGCGCGTCGAGCGCGAGACGTCGACCCCCGCGTGATCGCGCTTCAGCGAACGACGCGCACGTTTTCGCGGCCGCCTTCGGAGGTGGCGGCGCGCTTCGCGCCGCCGAAGACCTCGCGGACGCGCCGCGTCGCGGAGGCGATCATGCCGAGAACGAAGAGCCCCAGGAAGACCACGATGGCCACGGGCACGACGACGACGAGGACAAGGATGGCGATGATCGGCACCGCGAGAATCAGCGCGGCGCCCAGAAGTCCGCCGGCGTTGAGGGTGGCCCGGAGCGGCGCGCCGACGCGGTCACCGAAGGGCCAGCCGCGCCGTCGCGATCGCGAGGCGCCGCCGAGCAAGCGGGACTGGCTTTCCGACTCGGACATCGAGGTCTCGAAGCGGGGAGGCGTCGCGGCGCGTGCGGACTCGACTCGCCGCATCGGAGTATAGGGATTCGCCCGTTCGACTTTCGCGCGCGACGACGGTCGAGGTCCGGCGCTCGACCGGTACGATGCGGCCGCGTACCGCAGGAGGTGGTCGATGGCGAAGGAGTCAGCCAGCGCGAACGGCGTTGGGAAACACGCGAGCCCGGGGCACACGAGCGCGGTGACTGCGGCGGCGGGCGACGGTCCGCGCCCGCCGGTGTTCGCGCACCTGCACCTGCACACCGAGTACTCGCTGCTCGACGGCGGCAATCGCGTCGATCGCCTCTTGGCGCACGTGAAGGCGCTCGGCATGGACGCGGTCGCGGTGACCGACCACGGCAACCTGTTCGGCGCGATGGAGTTCTTCACCAAGGCGAAGGCCGCCAATGTGAAGCCGATCATGGGCATCGAGGCGTACGTGGCGCCGGATCGCGACGGCAAGCCCGGCGATCGGCGCGATCGCACGCACACCGGCGTCGCGGACGGCGGATTCCACCTCGTGCTCCTCGCCGAGACGCTCGCGGGTTGGAAGAACCTGCTGAAACTCTCGAGCGATTCGTTCCTGAACGGCTTCTACTACAAGCCGCGCATGGACAAGTCGACGCTCGCGGAGTGGCGCGACGGCTTGATCGCGATCAACGGACACCTCGGCAGCTCGATCGCGTTCCACCTCACGAACTTCGTGCGCACGAAGGACGATCGCCACTGGAAGCTGGCGCTCGACGAGGCCCGCTGGCACGCGTCGACGTTCGCGCCCAACGAGCGCGGCGAGCCGCGGTTCTACGTGGAGCTGCAGCGGCACGTGCCCGAGCAGGAGGAGATCAATCCGCATCTCGTGCGACTGGCCCGCGAGTTGGGTCTGCCGCTCGTGTGCGACAACGACTCGCACTTCCTGCGTCGCGAGGACTGGGACATCCACGACACGCTCTGCTGCATCAGCATGGGCAAGACGAAGTCCGCCGAGGATCGCCTCCAGTACTCGAAGGAGCTCTACGTCAAGAGCCCGGAGGAGATGCGCGAGCTCTTCAGCGACGCGCCCGAGGCGGTCGAGAACGCCGCGCGCATCGCGGCGCGCTGCAACGTCGACCTGAAGTCGAACGCCAATTACGCGCCGGTCGTGAAGGTGAAGCATCCGGGCGAGCCGCCGACGTACGTGAGCGGCGACCTCACCGAGTGGTTCAAGGAGTACTGCTCGCGCTTCGAGCTGATTCCGTTCGACTCGACGAAGGACACCGAATCGCCGCAGGACCTGAAGGAAGGATGCGACCGCGCGCTGCGCGATCTCGCGGAAGCCGGGCTCATCTGGCGCTACGGGCCGCAAGGGATCACCAAGGAGATCCGGGCCCGCGCCGAACGCGAGTTGAAGATCCTCGCCGACAAGCTCATCTCCGCGTACTTCCTGATCGTCTGGGACTTCGTGAACTGGGCCCGCCAGCGCGGCATTCCCGCGAATGCCCGTGGTTCGGGCGTCGGCACGATGGTCGGCTACGTGTTAGGCCTATCGAACGCGTGTCCCGAGCGATACGGGCTCCTCTTCGAGCGCTTCACCGATCCCGACCGCAGCGAGTACCCCGACATCGACGTGGACATCTGCCAGGACGGCCGCGCCGCGGTGCTCGACTACGTCCGCAAGAAGTACGGCCACGTCGCGCAGATCATCACGTTCGGGCGCCTGAAGGCGAAGGCGGCGATCAAGGACGTCGCCCGCGTGCTCGGTTTCTCGCCGGCCGACGGTCAGCGCTTCGCGAATCTCGTTCCGAACGAGCTGCACATCACGATCGACGAGGCGAAGCAGAAGGAGCCGGAGCTCAAGCGGCTCTACGACGAGGACGCGGCGGTGCGCACGCTGCTCGACTCGGCCGAGGCGCTCGAGGATCACGCGCGCAATCAAGGCGTGCACGCGGCGGGCGTGATCATCGCGACGCAGCCGCTCGACAACGTCGTGCCGTTGTGCCGCGCGTCCGGCGGCGAGAACGAAGTGGTCACGCAGTGGGACGGGCCGACGTGCGAGAAGATCGGCCTGCTCAAGATGGACTTCCTCGGGCTGCGCACGCTCTCGACGATCGAATTGGCGAAGAAGCTCGTGCGCGAGTCGCTGCCCGAGGACGCCATCTGGCGGGCGGTCGGCCGCGAGAAACCGGCGAAGGCCGACGCGTCGATCGCGCATCCGTTAGACCTCGACCGCATCCCGTTCGACGACCAGCGCGTGCTCGCGCTCTTCCGCCGCGGCGACGCGAGCGGCATCTTCCAGTTCGAATCCGGCGGCATGCGCAAGCTGCTCGTCGACATGCAGCCGGACCGACTCGAGGATCTCATCGCGGCGAACGCGCTGTATCGGCCGGGACCGATGGACCTGATCCCGGACTACAACGCCCGCAAGCACGGCAAGCAGCCGGTGCCGCAGATCCATCCGATCGTCGATCAGTACACCCGCGAGACGTACGGCATTATGGTCTATCAGGAGCAGGTCATGCAGGTGCTGCATGGCCTGGGCGGCATTCCGCTTCGCGCCGCGTACACGATCATCAAGGCGATCTCGAAGAAGAAGGAAGACGTCATCAACGCGGCCCGCGGCGACTTCGTGCGCGGCGCGGGCGAGCGCGGCGTCGACAAGCGCACCGCCGAGGAACTGTTCGACCTGATCCTCAAGTTCGCGGGCTACGGCTTCAACAAGAGCCACTCGACCGGCTACGCGATCATCGCGTACCAGACGGCGTATCTGAAGACGTACTTCCCGAACCAGTACATGGCAGCGGTGCTGAGTTTCGAGAGCCAGGCCCGCAAGGTCGAGGAGTGGGCGGTCTATCTCGAGGACTGCAAGAAGACGATCTTCCCCGACTCGGCGACGACGAAGGAGCGCGGCGCCGCGCCGAGCGCGAAGCAGCACGTCGGCGTCGAGGTGAAGCCGCCGGACATCAATCTCTCGGGCGAGGATTTCTCCGTCGTGTTCATGCCGGGAGAGCCGCGCACGAACTGCCACGGTCACGTGCGCTTCGGCCTGAAGGCGATCAAGGGCGCCGGGCAGCAGGCGATTCGCGCGATCGTCGAGGAGCGGGCGAAGCGAGGTCCGTTCAAGAGCCTGTTCGACGTCTGCGAGCGCGTCGACCTGAAGGCGGTGAACAAGAGCGTCATCGAATCGCTGGTGAAGGCCGGCGCGTTTGACAGCCTGCACTCGCTCGACGAGCGGGCGTCGTTGCTCGCGTCGATCGAGTCGGCGGTCGCGGCGGGTCAGTCGCTGGCGTCCGATCGCGCCGCGGGGCAGGAGACCTTCTTCGGCGCGTTCGAGTCGGCGGTGCCGGCGCAGAAGCAGGCGACGAGCGCGTCGCTCAAGCGCGTGCCGGCGTGGGATCGCATGACGACGCTCGCCAACGAGAAGGAAGCCCTCGGCTTCCACGTCTCCGGGCATCCGCTCGACCAGTGGCGCGAGGCCATCGTCACGTTCTGCTCGACCGATTCCGTCGGCATGCAGGAGGTGTCGCACGACGCGCCGGTGGTGATCGGCGGGCTCGTGTCCCGCATCCGACCGACGGTGACGAAGCAGGGCCGCAAGATGGCGATGATGACGCTGACCGATCGGCGCGGCACCGTCGACGGCGTGTTGTTCGCGGACACGTTCGCGAAGTACGGCGACGTGCTCGCGATCGACCGCTGCGTCCTGCTCGTCGGCTACGCCGATCGCGGCCGCGCCGAGCCGTGCGTAATCGTTGACCGCGTGATTCCCATCGAACTCGCCGCGCAGCATCTCGCGAAGCGCCTCGACCTCATCGTCGACGGCGTGCGCGGCGAGAACGACGATCCGATCGAGCCGGTGCTGAAGATGGTCGCGGGCACGGTGCGCCAAGCATCAAGCTCGGTCGCGAGCCTGCAAGGCCGCCCCGTGCCGGTGTCGATCCACGTCGACCTCGCGGACAAGCGGGTGACGCTCGTCGCCGATCGGCTCACCGTCGTGCCGGATCAACAACTGCTCGCGCGGTTGCGGCACTTCCTCGGGGCATCGGGCGTGCGAGTGCGCGGCGGCTATTTGCCGCCGAGGCGACCATCGCGCACGGATTGGAAGGCGCGACGAGCGGAAGAGGCGATCAGTTCGTAGACGCGATGCGCTTGTTCACACCGGGCGTTCGAGAACAGCTATTACGGTGTGAGCGCGGTTGACGCCGACATGGACATCGTGCTCCTGCTGCGCACCGGCGAGGAAGTCACGCTGAAGTGCAATGTCGACAGGGCAATCTCGCCTAACGCGCCTTGACCGGCACCCCTGGCGTTCCTCGGAGTGCCGTCCGAGCACACTCGCTTGCTCTTCCGCTTGCAGTTTCGCAAAGAGTGATGCGCGGCGCTCTCGACGTCGGGTACGTTCTTCCGCCGCGGCACGCATCAAGTGCCGCTCCATCAGGAGGACATCCATGCAGCGGGTTCTCAGCACCGCATCGTTCGTCGGCGTGCTCGCGTCGCTTGCCGCAAGCGCCTCGGCTTCGGTCATTCACGTCCCGGCCACCCAACCCACGCTGAAGGCTGCGATCGCCGCGGCGACGAGCGGAGACGAGATCGTGGTCGCTGACGGCACCTACTCCGGTCCCGACAACCGTGGTCTCGACTTCGGCGGGAAGAATCTCTTCCTCCATTCCGCGAACGGTCCCAGCGCGTGCATCATCGACTGCGAGCTTGCCAATCGCGCGTTCAGCTTTCAGTCGGGCGAGACGGAAGCGGCAATTGTCGAGGGGTTCACGATTCTGAACGGCAAGCCCGCAGCGGGCAACGGCGGCGCGATTCTGGTCAACGGCGTGGAGATCGCCACGCGTCCGACGGTGCGTGACTGTGTCTTCAACAACAACTCGGCGCCGAACGGCGGCGCCATGGCGATCTCCGGCAATGCCGATCCCGATGTCGTCGACTGCACGTTCGTCGCCAGCAAGGCGATCGTCAGTGGCAGCAACGGATTCGGCGGAGCCATCTCGCTCAGTGGCGCCTCGGCCGCCGCGACGATCACCGGATGCATGTTCGATTCCAATACCTCCGGAGGCGGCGCCGGCATTCATGCACAGAGCTCGAGCAAGCCGACCGTGGATCGCTGCACATTCGTGAAGAACTCCAGCAGCGCCGCCGGTGGCGGCATGACGCTGGGTGGCGGAGCCAATTCGAGCGTTTCGAACTGCGGGTTCTTCGGCAACATCGCTGGCGCCGGGGGAGGTGGCGGCATCGTCTGCGCCGGCAGCGCGTCGAACGCCACCATCGTGAACTGCGTCTTCTCGGGCAACAAGGCACTGTCCTTCGGCTTGGGCGGCGGCGTGTATGTCACCTCCGGCACGACCAAGCTGCTCAATTGCACCTTGGCCGGCAACACCGTCGAGGCCGTCAATCTCGGCGGCGCCCTTGCGAAGCTCAACGGCGCGACCTGCATGGCCTACAACTGCATTCTGTGGGGCAACACGGGCCAGCAGATCCAATCACCCGGCACTCCCACCATCGTCGTCGAGTACTCCAACGTGCAAGGCGGCTTCGCAGGAGTCGGCAACTCGGCGGCGGATCCGCTGTTCGTGGACCTCGACGGCGCCGACAATGTGGTTGGTACCGTCGATGACGATTTCCATGTAGTCGGCTTCAGTTCTGCCATCGATTCGGGGAGCAACTCGGCATGGAGCGTGGCACTCACGGTGGACTTCGCCGGACTTCCGCGCTTCTATGACGATCCCGCCGTCTCCAACAGCGGCGAAGGATCTTCACCGATCATCGATCGGGGCGCATACGAGTCGCAACCGCAGCGTCCCGCGTGCGCCCTGGGCGACCTGGACTGCGATGGTGATGTCGACGCCGCCGACTTGGGACTCCTGCTCGGCGCGTGGGGCACCAACAACGAGGATGCCGATCTCGACGACGACGGGATCGTCGCCGCCGGTGACCTTGGCATCCTGCTTGGCGCGTGGACCGGGTGATGCAACAGGGACGGCGTCGCTTCGCGCAGCGTGTTGACGCGCTGCGCGAGGCGGACGGCGCATCCGCTTGATCGTCGAGAGTCGCCGAAGCCCGGCCGGGCCTCATGGGGACTGGCTCGAGATGTGAGAAGCGGGCGACGAGGACGTCCTGTCGCGGGTCTGTGCGCTCCGTCGCGCCCGTTCGGGCACACGCTACGAGTAGGAACACGACGCTGTCGTCACCCGCGCGTCGCCCACGCTCCCAGCAGGATGCCGAGATCAGTGCTTCCGACGACGCCGTCGTCATCAAGGTCCGCTGCCGCGTCGCTCGTACCCCACGCCCCAAGCAGAATGCCGAGGTCGCTTGCGCCAACGGTGCCGTTCCCGTCGAGGTCCGCGGCCAATGGCACCTGGCGCTCGAAGGCGCCCATGTCGACGAGCGGCGCGCGGCCGATTCCAGTGTCTGGCTGCTCCGGATCGTCAACGAATCGCGGGTAGCCGTCGAGGTCGACGAGCACCGATCGCGGCACGGCCTCGTTCTTGCCTGCGTCGACGACAGGCGATCCCGCCGATGGACGTGCATCGAAGATCGCGTAGGCGTCGTTCACTTCGACGATCAGGTTGTCGAAGCCGAAGGTCGGCAGGTCGTCGAGCGTGAAGTTGCCGTGGACGCTGATGGTCGTCGCGTCATTCGCCGCGATGTATTGGCGCCGCTGCTGCGCGGTGTCGGGATTGATGATCCGGCCCACCAGCGCACCGGGAACGAACGCCGCGTCCGTGTCGGTGTACACCGTCAGGTTGGCGCTGCTGTCGTAGAACGGCGCGAGCTTCCACGTTCCTCTGGCCAGCTGCGCGAACTGCGGATCGGCGCTGATGTTGTTCGATCCGGGACCGCTCCACCCGTTCTCGACGTTGCAGAAGTTGATGCTGAAGTTGCCCGGAATGCCAGACACTTGGGCCACGAGTGGCTCGCCCGTGCTCGACACCGAGTCGGCGAGGATCGAATTGACGATCGTCGCCTTTGTGCCCACGGCGCTGCCGACGTTTCCCGTGAACGTGCAGTTGATGATCTGTGTTGCCGTCGAGATCGCGTGCACGCCGCCGCCCGGCGATGCGCCACCCAGCAGACCGTTGTCATTGCCGCTAAACAGGCAATTCACGATCACGCATGGCGACTCCGACTCGCTGTAGATGCCGCTGGTGGAGTTGCCCGCGAAGGTGCAGCCCACGATGGTCGCCTTGGAACTGAAGTCGATGAAAATGCCGCCGCCGTAGGCGTTGGAACAGACATTGGCGCTGAAGATGCAGCGCCTGATGGTGGGGTTGGCTCCCGTGATCGCCACCGCGCCGCCGAACATGCCTGCATTGTTGTCGGCGAAGACGCAATCCTCGATCAGCGGGAGCGACGTCGGTCCGAAGATCGTCATGCCGCCTCCGTTGCCCAGGCCGGAGATCTGGCAATCCGTGATCACGCAGTTACGGATCGTGGGTGACGCGAGGAAAATCGACACGCCGCCGCCGCCGAAGAGCCCTCCCCCCGATCCGTGGCGGATCGTGAAGCCGTCGATGACCGTGTCGGCCGACTCGCCGGCGCCGATCGCGAACGCGGGGCCCGCCAACGCGCACTCGATCGTGCAGGTCGCGGCGCCCGCGGCGCTCCGCACCGCAATCTTCTTCCCCAGCGTCGAGATGCCGGTGTTGCCGGGGCCGGCATAGGTGCCGGGCCCGACAACGATCTCGTCGCCGTCGCTCGCCGCGCTGATCGCGGCCTGAATAGTCGGCCAGTCTGCGGGAACGAGCAGCACCGCAGCGTGCGCGGCGCCGCCGATTGACGCACCCAAGACGACCGAAGCGAACCGCGTGTGTCGTGTTGGCGTGCGTCCCTCCATAGACCGACAACGTACCTCGACGAACGAAGCTGCCGCAGGAAAATCCGCGAAAGTGCCGCCCGCAGCTCCGCTCCTCCGAGGCGACCGTCGCGCACGGATTGGAAGGCGCGACGGGCGGAAGAGGCGATCAGTTCGTAGACGCGAGACGCTTGTTCGAACCTGGCGGGTCGCTCTGTTGGCGATGCTCGAGCGCGTCGAGGATCTCAGCGCGCGCGTCGTACCGTCCTCACGCGCACGTTCCCCACGCTCCGAGCACGATCGCGAGATCCGCCGCATCCACGACGCCGTCGCCGGTGAGATCCGCCGAGCCCGGTCCGCCCCATTGGCCCAAGACGACCGCGAGATCGGCGCCGTCGACGGCGCCGTCGCCGGTCAGGTCGGCGGGGCAGGGCAGGGTCGGTGAGATCGTCAGCGTCTGGTTCGCGGCGATGTTCGTGTAGATCGAGTCGGTGCCGTTGGGCCATTCGATCTTCAGCTCGTCGATCGTCGTCGCGGTGCCTAAGCCGAAGTGCGCGGAGAATTCCGGCGTGCCCAGGTGCGTGCAGCCGCCGTCGATCGAGCGCATCAGCGTGACCGCGCCGATCTTCACGCGCACCTTCGAGCCGAGTCCGAACGGTGGGATCGTCGAGCTGCCTTGATTGGTCAAGAAGACGCGCAGCCAGTGCGTGTCGGGCTGCGTGAGATCGAGGTTGTTGCGCCACAGCGTGAGCGGTCCGCCGTTCGTGCAGAGCACGATGTCCTGGTCGCCGTCGTTGTCGTAGTCGAAGTTGATCATGCAACGGCCGGCGCCGGTGTGGATCAACCCCGAAGCAGTGGCTTGATCGGTGAATGTGTCGTTGCCGTTGTTCATCCAGACGTACGTCGGGTCGTTGCCGAACGGCGGCGAGCCGGAGTTGTCGCCGTTGGTCTCGCCGATGTCGGTCCACGTGTCGTGGTTGAAGTCGACGGCGATCGCGCCCCAGCCGTAGCCGCCGTTGTTGACGCCCGCGGTCGTCGCGTACTGCGAGAACTGGTGCGCCGCGATGTTCTTGTAGAGCTTGTTGCCGGTCCAACCCGACGAGGGCAAGTAGATCGACGTCGCGTACCAGTCGAGTCGTCCGTCGTTGTTGAAGTCGCCGACGGTGTGGCCCATGCCGTTTTCTTCAAGGCCGACGTGCGCGGACACGGTGACGTCAGTGAAGTTCACGCCGCCGTTGTTGCGGAAGTAGCGGCTGCCGATGAAGCCGACGCCCTTGAAGTCGCCCATCAGGATGAGCTCGGGCCAGCGGTCGCCGTCGGTGTCGACAAAGCGCGGCGAGAAGCCGGCGACTGCGCCGATGCCATTCCAGAGGGCTATCGAGTTGGTGATGTCGGTGAACGTCCCGTCGCCGTTGTTTCGGAAGAGGCGATTGCCGGGATTGCCAGCGCCGCTCGAGGAGAACCCGGCGACGAAGAGATCGAGATCGCCGTCATGGTCGAAGTCGCCCCAGCAGGAGCCCCATGAATCCTGCGTGTTCGGATTCGGCGCGTTCACGCCCGCGGCGGTCGCGACGTTCGTGAACGTGCCGTTGCCGTTGTTCTTGTAGAGCTTGTTGTGGCCGGGCGTCTGGTTCTGGCCGACCGGGCCGGCGCTCGTGACGTAGATGTCGGGCCAGCCGTCGTTGTTGAAGTCGGTGACCGACGCGCCCTTGCCCTTGTGAATCGCGGTCAAGCCCCACGCCGCAGCCTGATCGGTAAACGTGCCGTCGCCGTTGTTGATGAAGAGGTAGTCCGGCTTGTTGCCGCTGCCGCCGGAGATGAAGAAGAAGTCCTGGTAGCCGTCGCGATTGAAGTCGCCGATCGCGGCGCCGCCCGCGTAGCCGGGATTCGTGAATCCGCTCGTCGAGTGGCTGACGCCGACGCCGGCCGCGGCTGCCTGATTGGAGAACGCAGGCGGCGTCGCGAGGGCGACACCACCGAGGCATCCGATCGAGGTCATTGAGAAAAGAGCGACGAGCGACCGGCGCGTGCATGACATGGGGGGCGTCTCGAAGGAGAAGTGGGGCGAACCTCAAACTACGACCAGAACCGGAGAGTTGCAACGAACTTCGGCGACTCGGGGTGATCTGTGACCGAATGAAAAGGCCCCGGTCGAATGACCGGGGCCTTGATGAACATGCACGTGCTCTCGGGAAGGATCAGCCCCAAGAGCCGAGCAGGATGCCGAGATCGGCTGGCGTCACGATGCCGTCGCCGTCGAGATCCGCACCCGTCGACACGCCGCCGCCCCACGCGCCGAGCAGGATCGCGAGATCCGCCGGGCCGACGACGCCGTCGCCGTCGATGTCCGGCGAACGGGCCAAGCCTTCGTAGAGGGCGAACGCGCGTTCCGTGGCGCGCTTGCCGATCTTCGAACCATTCACGCGACCGGGAAGGTCGTCTGCACGCGGGTGGATGCCGCCGTAGATGCGCGACACGCCCGCTTCGTCCGCGGCGTCGTAGTACGTCGCCCACTGCAGCTTGATCTGCGTCGACGGGCCGTCTTCGAACCTGAGCCAGCCTACGGGAACGTCGAACTCACCCATGCCGCCCGGGAAGTACGGGCTGCCGGTGAACATCGCGAGCGCTTCGGCCGTCGCGCGGCTGAAGGTGCTGTGACCCGAGATGAACCCGGGGAACGGAGGCGTCACGAAGTTCGAGGCCTGATACGGCATCCAGCGGGTCGCGAGGCCCCAGTCGCAGCCGTACAGCTGATGGCGCGAGTCGTCCGGACCGAGCGTCGCGGCGGCGAGGTAAATGCCGACGTTGCCCGACTTGCGGCGCAGGCCGAGCGAATCGACGACCTTGGTCCACGGCGTCACGTCGAGCACGCCGTTGTCGAGGAAGTCGAGCTCCTGGCCGAGGTAGCCAGAGAAGTCGGTCACCAACATGTGCGTGCAGTTGCCGATCTCGAGGAAGCGGAACTGCGTCGTGAGATTCGCCTTGCCGAGCGAGAACTGGTTCTTCGCGATCACGAAGAGGCCGTTCCGGTCGAGGTGCTGACCCGTGAGGTCAATCGCCACCTGCACGCGACCCTGCGAGTCGGGCACGCCGGTCTGCACTTCGTCGCCGATGACGAGATAGGTGAGACCGTCGAGCGACGCGTTCGGCGGACCCGCGATCTCCGCGTACTCGTCCTTGTCGAGTCCTGGCTGGTCGAGTCGGATCTCGTTGATCTTGATGTTGCGAGGAAGCGACTCGCCCGGATTGAGCGCGCCCGGCGTGTCATCCACACCCAGGTAGAAGCTGCCGATTGCCCACGTGCCACCCTTTCCGCGATACACGTGGCCGGGGGTCGGACCGGTCGTCGTTGAGCCGGTCGTGGCGCCTGCGCTGAATCCGCCGAGCCACGACTTCACCGCGATGTCGCCGACGTGGTTGTTCACGCCGATCGGCTCGCCGGAGAAGGGTTCGTATACGAGCTCCGGGAAATCCTCGAAGCGGTGGCCGGGCAGCACGTCGTCGGCGGTCACGAGTTCGATGAGTCCCGGGATGAGCGGAAGGCCCGCCGGGTTGTAGTGCGGCAGGTTCGGATCGCTCGACTGACCAAGCTGGGCCAGGTAGCGAACGAACGAGATCGGGCGAGCCGAGTCGTAGTAACCCTTGTGTCCCCACGCCATGATCGCGGCGTCATGCGCGGAGCCGGCGACGGCGAGGTAGATCTTGGCGTCCCACTCCAATCGATCGACCACCGGGCCGGTTCCACCGATGCGGAGTTCGAGCCCCGGGGTGTCGGACACCTCATTGGCGATGACGTGCCAGTGGCCGGGAGGCGTCTCCGAGTCGGGGCCGTCGGCCCAGAACTCCGCGAGTGCGCGGGAGTAATCAGCGAGCTTGGGATCGTTCGCCGGATACGGCTCGCCCGTCACCGGATTGTTGCCGTACCCGAGCATCGTGTAGGTGCCGACCGGGCTGTTGTGGAAGACCGAGAGCGACGTGTTGATCGTGTCGGCGATGCGCGGATCCATCACGGCCGACTTCTCAATCATGTCGCGAGCATCATCGATGTGTGCGGCCTGCCCCAAGGACGGCGGTGCGGGCTGCTGGAAGTAGAGGTGGCTCACGGGATCGCGCACCACGTCGTTCATGGCGAACGGCGTGACGCCGCTCCAGTGCGGACAGATCGCCGACTGAATCGCCGCACCGACGATCTCGCCGTTCTGCAAGACGAGGAAGTCGAACGCCAGCGGCTGCCAACGATTCGGGTTGTTCATGATGCAGCCGGGGATCTTGAACGGCAGCGAACCGTTCACCGGAACGTAGCCGTTGTTCGGCGCGTAGTTGCCGGCTTCGTTCGCACCGTCGTTGATCGTCGCGGCCAAGATGGTCGCCGCGATGCGGTTGCCGATCGCCGCGGGCGAGTCGCCCACGGTCGTCGTGACGTTCTTGTCGTAGCCGAGGCTCGCCAGCAACGCATCGAGGTTCGCCTGAATCTGGGCGACGTTCGGTCCGTTGCCGGTGATGAACCGGGCCTTGAGCACGCGATACGACGCGTAGCTGATCGCTTCGCGACGCGCTGCGGCGACGTCGGCGGCGGTGTGCTTCTCGGTGAAGTACACGCCGCGGGCGGTCGGGTCGTACGTCGCCCACGCGTCGTACATCGCTGCGGAGTTGTGATACAGGTTCCGCGCGTGGACTGGCGGGCGCGGCGTTGCGATACGGATCGCCTGCAGGATTTCCTCATCCCACTGACGGGCGATCGACCACTCAGGGTTGTAGCCGCCCGCGAACGCGCCAGCCGCGATCGTCAAGGCAAGCAGACCACCACTCTTCGACATCCTCATGAGTCACCTCTGGACTTGACCGAACGACTGGTCCCAACGACTTGAGTTTCACCCGCCGCGGATCCGCCTCTCCGCACGAGTCTGCTCGTATGGAACATCGCCAGCACGCGCTGGCGATCACGCCGCAAACGTCTCTTCGCGGTCGCGACGATTCTTGCACGAAGCCAAGACGAGGCCAACGAACGCCGCAGACTTCTCCGCTGTCTGGGCTCGCAGCGCTCGAACTAGGTAGGAAAGCCCACGTCGCTTCGATGCCCGTACCCTCTGGGGAAATCGGGCGAGCTGCGCGGCGGGGGCTCTTTCCACCTGAGCGACTTCGTGCCGGGAACGCAGCACCCGCGAAGTGCGTTGGTTGGGCGCTCGACGCTGAATGTGACTCGGTGCTCGCGAGTCCGCGGTATCGGACTATCGCGCGAGTCCGTGGCTCTTGCCGCGGTGCTCAACTTCGTCGATCGCGGCGCGTCCGTCGCGGCGCTCTTGGTTCGTCGCGCCGCGGGGGCGTGCCGCCGAGAAGTCGAGCCAGATCGAGACCCGCGAACGCAAGCGGATCGTCGCTGGAAGGCGGTGACGACGGCGGGGGCCGAACCTTCGACGTCGGCGCCGCGACAGGACGAGGCCGCTCGGCTTTCGGTGCGTCGCTCGCGGCGATGTCGGCCGCGGCGCCCTCGAGCCCGCCGCCGAGTCCGCCCTCGAGTCCGCCCTCGAGTCCGCCCTCGAGTCCAAAGATCGCGAGCCACGCCCGCACTTCAGGCGCCGCAAGGGGGAGCGTCGCGCGGGGGCTCGGCGCCTGCTGCCGCACGGTCGCGCGTCGGGTTCGGCTTGCGGCCTCCCAATCGGCGGCGAGACGCTTGAGAAGGGCCTCGCTCGAGAGGTGCTCGGCGCCGCGACGGCGAATCTCCTTCACGATCGCTCGGTCGTTGGTGACGACGGTCATTCGCCGGGGCGCGGACGACCGGCGCACGAGCCCCACGATGAGATCGTCCGCGGTGGCCCCCGGTCCGGCCCACGAAAACCACAGCCGAGCGCGGCGCTGGGGCGGGTTGGGAGGCCGCGTCCCGTCGCACACGAGCCACACCTCTTCGGTGCCGTAACGGCTCGATTCGACGAGCCCCGCCAAGGCATCCAAGTCGAGTCCCGCCAACTCGGGTGGCAGGACGCCCGTGACGTGCAACACGTTGAAGGCGTCGATGACCAGCGGCACGAGACGAGAGTATCCGCGGCATGCGACGGCCGCCGCCGGGCTCGAGGGGGGAAACACCGCGCAGACGCTCCTTTTTGCGGCGAAGTGGTTGCGGAATCGGCCGGGATCCGTTCTACTGACCGGCTCGCTTTCGGTCGACTGCGCCCCGCGTTCCTGCGGTGGCCTGTGGCCGCGCCACCGGCGACGTGAGGGCGAGTGTGGTCTCCGGTTCCGGTTCTTCACGCGACGGGCCCGTTCGGTCCGCGCGAATCCGCATCAGGCAAGAGGTCGAGCGAATGGCGATCCGCATCAAGTCCCGTGCTGGTGAAAGCGTCGAGCAAACCCTTCGTCGCTTCAAGAAGCTCTGCGAGAAGGAGGGCTTGACGAAGGACGTGAAGCGCAAGCAGTACTACGAGAAGCCCTCCGAGCGTCGTCGTCGTGCCGTGCGCAAGGGCGGCCCTCGTCCGCTGCGGCCCGGGATGCGAAGCTCCGGTGGCGGCTCGGGTGGCGCTGGCGGCGGTGGCGGTGGTCGCTCGGGCGGCTCGGGCGGCTCCGGCGGCGGACGTTCCGGCGGTGGTCGCTCCGGTGGCGGACGCTCGGGTGGCGGCCGTTCCGGTGGTGGCTTCGGCGGCGATCGCGGTCGCTGAGACCTGTCGTTCACGCTGAGCATCGGATCAGGACAGGTCCTCATGCGGCGCGCCGCGCGGCGCCCGCTTGACGCGCGCTTGCGGTCGCGTCGACGACGCGCGCGTCGCTCGCTCGTCACCTCATGACTCGAACCTACACCAACGCCGATCCCGAGAAGGTCCGAGGCTTCGCCATTGAGCTGGCGCGGTTGCTCGCCGACTCGAAGTGCACCGAGGTCGTGCTGCTCGATGTGCGTGGGCACAGCCAGGTCTGCGACTACGTGGTGATCGGAAGCGGCACGAGCCAGCGGCAGATGCGGGCCGTAGCGCAGCAGGCCGAGGATCTCGGCGACGAGATGGGCATCAAGGCGTATCGATCGAGTCGTGACGAAGGCACGACCTGGATCGTGGTCGACTTCGTCGAGACCGTCGTCCACCTCTTCGAGCCCGATCAGCGCCTGTACTACGACCTCGAACTGCTGTGGAGCGGCGCGTCGCGCGTCGAGTGGAAGCGACCCGAGGGCGAGGCGCCTCGAACCCGCGGTGCCGCGGCATCGGTCGAGCGGGCCACGCGTCCCAAGGCCGACGACCGCTCGTCCGGCCGCTCCGATGCTCTGCCGACGCCGGCCCGACGTGCCTCGTCGTCGCGCCGCCGGGCGACCGGCGACGACGCGTCGCGCGACGAGTGAATCGTCTTGTCGCGCGAGTCGGGGTGTCGCGCGTGCGCTTCGTCGCGCGTCGGGCAGTTCGCCGGGCGGCGGCGCTCCGTCACGGCCGAGGCTTCATTTACGATGATTCGAACGCGCCGCCTTGACGCTTGGCGCGAAGGAGTTTTCGGCATGTCGCTCCTCTTGAGCGTTGCGATGGCGATCGTCCTGGCCGGTGATCCGCCGACGGCGGGGCCCGCGAATCCCGCGCCGGCGGCAGCGGCGCAGGCGAACCCGAATCCCGTGCCCGCCGCCGCGGCGTCGCCGGCGATCGGCATGTGGCAAGGATCCATCTCCGCGGAGGGCGGCTCGCTCTTCGTCGCGCTCGATATCACGCCGGGCCCCGACGTGCCGATCGTGACGATCACCGCGCCGAAGGCAGGCGCCGTGCGCGCTCCGGGCAAGAAGGTGAGCGCGCAGAACCGATCGCTCGCGTTCAGCCTCGAGAGCGCCGGAGTCATCGGGCGCTTCAGCGGTGAGATCGCCGCCGACGGCGCGTCGTACTCCGGCTCGCTCGAGCTCGGACGACCGGGCGGCGAGAAGTCGTCGTTGCCGTTCACGCTGCAGCGCATGGAGGATCCGCGCACCGCCGCGAACCGCGTGCGCTGGGAGGGCACGCTCGAACTCGGACAGATGAAGCTGCCGATGGCCTTCACCGTCGCGGAGTTCGCGCCGGATCGCATCGGCGGCGTCGTCGACATCCCGCTCCAATCGCTCGAAGCCTTTCCGATGACGGTCACGAAGTCCGTCGGCGACGACGGCCGCGGGCACTGGAAGTTCGTCATTCCGGTCGGCATCGATGCGACCGTCGAACTCGCGCAGGTCGACGCGGACACGCTCCGCGGCACATTCCGGCAAGGTGCGGCCGATCTTCCGCTCGAACTCAAGCGTTGCGCCGGCGCGCCGACGGTGGCGCTCAATCGTCCGCAGACGCCGAAGCCGCCGTTTCCGTATCGGCAGCGCGACGCGCTCATCGGGCACCGCTTCGGACACTCCCTCGCGGGTACGTTGACCCTGCCCGCGCGCACGCCGCAGTCGCCGGAGAAGTTCCCCGCGGTGATCCTCGTCACCGGAAGCGGACCGCAGGATCGCGACGAAACGATCTTCGGCCACAAGCCGTTCCTCGTTCTCGCCGACGCGCTTGCGCGGGCGGGCATCGCGGTCTTCCGATACGACGACCGCGGCGTCGGCCTCTCGACCGGCAGCTTCGCCCATGGCGACACCTACGACTTCGCCACGGACGCGGACGAGGTCTCGGAGTGGCTCAAGCGCCAACCCGAGATCGATCCAACGCGGATCGGCATCATCGGGCACAGCGAAGGCGGCTTGATCGCGCCCATCGTCGCGGCCTGGCAAACGAGCGGCGACCTCGGTTCGTCCACGCCGATCTCGTTCATCGTGCTGCTTGCCGGACCGGGCGTGAACGGACGCGAGATTCTCCACGTGCAGAACGACCGGCTGATGAAGGCGAGCGGCGTCGGTGAGGCTGACCGCAAGTTGGTGCTCGACGCGCACGACAAGTTCATCGCGGCCGCGTTGACGACCGACGCGTCCGACGAGGCGCTCGTCGCGGCGGCTCGCGAGCTCGTGCGCGTGCAGGCCGAGCTCGGCGCGAAGGCCGGCGGCCCGGCGCCGACGCAGGAGCAACTCGATGCGAGCGTGCAGGCGGCGGTGACGCAGATGAAGAGTCGTTGGATGCGCACGTTCCTCACGCTCGATCCGGCGCTCTGGATTGCGTCGCTGCACATTCCCATCCTCACGATGAACGGCACGCTCGATACGCAGGTCGACATCGATCAGAACGTGCCGGCGATCATGAAGGCGGCGGCGGTCGGCGGCGCGCCGGTCACCGCGAAGCGCTACGAGGGACTCAATCACATGTTCCAGCCCGCGAAGACCGGAGGCGTCGAGGAGTACGCGAACATCGAGACGACCATCGATCCGACCGCGCTTCAGGATCTCGTCGAGTGGGTCGTCGCGCGAGGCAAGGAACGGCCGTTGTGGATGGACCGTGACCCGAACGCTGCCGGCGCGAAGCCGGCGCTGCCCGAGCCGCGCACGTTGCCGTCCGGGGCGCCGACGCCCGCTCCTGTCGGTCCGCCGCGCGCCGGCGCTCCGACGCCTCCGCCGGCGACGACGAACTCGCAGCAACGTCCCACGGCGCAACAGCCGGCGCCGACCACAACGCCGGCGCCCGTGCCGGCAACCTCGCCCTCCAAGGGCTCGTGACGCGATGTCCTTCGGATTGTCGCGCGGCAGATCACTCGACGTCAGCGGCGTCGGCGTCGAAGGCGAGCAGTTGCCGCCCTTCGATCCGGCGCTGCCGGAGACCCGCGTCATCGATCCGCGCCGATGGTTCGAGTATCCCGAGCGGCCGTTCGACCTCGAGATCGGCTCCGGCAAGGGAACGTTCCTGCTGCAGCAGGCCGAGCTCGAGCCGGAAGTGAACTTTCTCGGCATCGAGTGGGCCGGCGAGTTCTTCCGCTACGCCGCCGATCGGGTGCGGCGTCGTCAGGTGAAGAACGTGAAGCTCCTCTGGACCGACGCGACGGAGTTCGTGCGCTTCCGCATGCCCTCGGAGAGCGTGCGCGTCATCCATCTCTACTTCAGCGACCCGTGGCCGAAGTCGCGCCATCACAAGCGGCGCGTGGTGCAGGACGCGACGCTGCGCGAGTTCCATCGCGTGCTCGCGACCGACGGCGAACTGCGACTCGTCAGCGATCACGACGACCTGTGGGCGTGGTACGAGGACCACGCGGCTCGCCACGCGGAACTCTTCGAGCGAATCGCGTTCGAGCGACCCGCGAGCGCCGCGGAGGGCGAAGTGGTGGGCACGAACTTCGAACGCAAGTATCGTCGTGAGGGACGGCCGTTTCACGCGATGACGCTGCGGAAGCGCACGTCCGGCACGACGTAGGCGTCGCCGTATACTCGCGTCGCCATGACCGCCGTCACGAATCCCGAACCGCTCGCCGCCATCACCTACGACGTTTTCGCGAAGCTCGATCTGCGCGTCGCGACCATCCTCAGCGCGGAGCCGCATCCCAACGCGGACAAGCTGCTGAAGATCAAGCTCGACGACGGCACACCGAGCGGTCGTCAGGTGTGCGCGGGCATCAAGGCGTGGTACGACCCGGCACAGCTCGTCGGAAAGCAGGTCGTGATCGTGGCGAATCTCGAGCCGCGGCAACTGCGCGGCGAGATCAGCCAAGGCATGATCCTCGCGGCTACCGACCTCAAGGACGGCGCGACGCAGCCCGAGGGCGAGAAGCTCGGCCCGGACGGGCGCGACGTCGTTGTGCTCACCGTCGAGAAGCCGGTGAAGCCGGGCAGTCGCGTGAGCTGAGCCGATACCGTCAACCGGCCTTCGCAGGTTGAGGCTGGCTCGGCTTCGTCGCCGCCTTCTTCTCCGACGAGTCGTCCGCGACCTCGCGGTTCGTCTTGAAGTTGTAGCGCTTCGTGAGCGCCTCGAGCGAGAAGACGTCGGCGAGCGCCGCCTGCATGCTCTCGCCCGCGAGCGCCATCTGCGCCGCGGGTCGTCCGGCGAGCGTCGAGTATTCCTCGCTCGTGAGCGGGAAGACGTCGCTCACGCGCGCGATGACCGCGGCGAGTCGCTTCGGCAGGGCGATCGTATAGGTGCGGTCCGCGACCGCGACGTCGGTGACCGGCGTGGTCTTCGGCAGCGTGGAAGCGCGATCGATGATCTGATGAATGGCGTCGACGTCGCTGCCGAGGCCGGGCATGGACGTGGGCAGCTTGTAGCCCATCGCGATGAATTGCGGATTCGCCTCGCGCAGGTTGGGCACGAACTCGACCGTCGTGCCGAAGCGATTCGCGACGGCGCGCAGGCCATCGGCGTTCGCTTCCTTCTCGAGGTCGTTCAACATGCCTTGGATCAGCGCGAAGCGATTGATCGCCTGCACGTCGGCGACGAGCGACGGACCGGCTTCCTGCACGTTGGCCGGCGGCCGCGACGCCTCCGCGGCGGTGATCCGCGCGAAGTAGACGTCCTTGCTCGGCGAGCTGAGCGGCGGCAGGGCGATACCGACCTGCGCGAGCGGCGCCTCGTCGGGCTTGGTGATCTCGGGATTCGCGAACTCCTTGAGCCGGAGCGCGAGTTGCGTGAACGGAATCGGCCGATCGCCGAGCTGCGTCGCCGACGTGCCGCCGAGCCCCGGGATCAATCGAAGATCGTCCGGGCTCTGCCACGTGTCGGTCGCCGAGCCGTACGTCGGCGCGGTCATCTTGTACTGCTCGCCAATCGTCGCTGCGAGTTGCCGCAGGTTCGGCGCCCGCGAGGCCCAGTCATCGGGCAGCGCAAAGAGGCCTGTAGCGTCGCGCTTGAGTCCGCGCTGCGATTGCGCGAACTGATCGCTGACGAACTTGACGATCTCCTTCATGCGCTCGGTGACCAGTTCGTCGAGAACCTTCTGGCGAACCGACGACTCGTACTGCGCGAACTGCGCGAGCGGATTCGCCGATGGATCAACCGGAGCGCCGAAGCGGGCCGGGTCTTCGGCGAACTTGCGCTTCAGGGTGATCGCGTCGAGCGCGTCGGAGTGCTCGACGCTGGCGCGAACCGCCGCTTCCGAGATCTGGATCCACTCGACCTTGATGCGGTTGGGCAGCCGATAGCCGAACCCGTTGTCGCCTTGGCCCGGCGCGAGGTCGCCGTACTTCTTGAGTTGCTCCGCCAGCTCTTCCTGCGTCGGCTGGGGCACCTCGGGAATTCCGAGCTTGTGTGCGTCGAGCACGACGACGTCGGCAGCGACGCCGAGCAGGGTCTCGGCGGCCGCGTGACGGAGGCGACTGTCGGAGTAGTGCGCCATCGAGAGCATGAGGTCGCGCATGCGCGTGAGGCCGTTCACCTTTGCCAGCGTCTGTCGCACCACCAGCGGGGTCGTGCCGGCGCGGGCGGCGAGGAGCGCCGCGGCGGAGTCGGCGTTGACGTCGAGGTCCTGGGCTTCAAGAAGCGTGGCGAGCCCCTTCGCCATCGATTCGAGGAGCGGGTTCGCGTCCTGTTCGCCGCCGACGAGACCGGCCTCGCTCGCTTCCTTCGTCAGGAGGAACCAGTGCACCGGATTGCCGTCGGCGCCCGGAATTGGAACGAACGGCACGTTCGGGAACATTCGCTTCAACTCGTCGAGCACGCGCAGCTCTTGGCGCACCTTCTCGAGATCCGCGACAGTCACCTTGCGATTCGACGGACCCCACGTCGCCCAGGTCGTGCCTTCGCGGGCCGCGTAGTTGGTGATCTGCGAGAGGCTTCCTCCGACCGCCCACGCCAGGAGGAGCAGCAGTCCGAAGACGCCGAGGAAGAGCTTGTTGTAGTGGCGGAGGAATCGCAGCATGGGTGAGTCTTGAAAGGCGCCGATGCGGTGGCTCAAACGCTCGCGCGGCGGCTGCAGTCGTTCGGTGCCGGAAGTCGCGCAACGAAACGGCGGCGATCACGAGCAGGGGCTCGCGGCTCGCCGCCTTCGTGGCTCGCCGCGGGCGGCGCCGCGACGGAACTGGTCGCGGCTCGGGCCGCGGCGGGGCTGGCGTCGGACGCCATGCCTTAGCGATAGAACTCGACGATCAGGTTCGTGTTTACGTCGAACGGAATCTGGTCCGACGTCGGCTTCGCGACCACCTTGATCGAAAGCTCGGCGGGATTGACGGCGATCCAACCCGGCGTGACGTGACCGGCGAGCGACTCCATCTGCTCGCGGGAGAGCTTCTGGATGCCCTCGCGCAGCGTGATCGTCTCGCCGACGACCACGCCGTACGACGGGCGATCGACCTTGCGTCCGTTCACCAGGACGTGTCCGTGCACGACCATCTGGCGTGCGGCCCAGATCGTGCGGGCGAATCCGGCGCGACGGAGCACGTTGTCGAGACGCGACTCCAGCATCTGGAGGAGTACTTCGCCGGTGTTGCCGGGACGGCTGCCGGCCGCGGCGAGGTACTTGCGGAACTGCCGCTCAAGCACGTTGTAGTGGTAGCGGAGCTTCTGCTTTTCGTTCTTGCGGATGCCGTAGTCCTTGAGGCGACGGCCACGGAAGCCGTGCATGCCCGGCACGGTGAGCTGCCGCTTCGCGGTGTGCTTCGGGACGTCAGCGATCGGCACGCCGACCTTGCGAGAGAGCTTCACCTTCGGACCGAGGTAACGAGCCATGAGCCGTCCTTTGAGGATCCCAATCGAGGCGAACTGGTGACAGTCGCGGATGAAAGACAGAATCCGCCGGGGCGCGTGCCAACCGGCGGGAATCGGGGAGTACACCAAAACGGGCCGAATCCGTCAAGGATCAAGGCGCTACGCGGCGCGCAACCGAAGGGTCGCGCGGTCGGACGGCGTCACCGCGAGCTCGTCGGAACCGGCCAAGGCGTCGAAGCCGATGTCGAGGTCGCGAGCGACCCCGCGGATCGCCCGAAGCGCACGTGCGGCGTTCGGGGACTGCCGGAGGGCGAGGCCGACGAGGAGTTGTTCGAGGAGCCCGAGCGCCGCCGTCAGCGACGCCACCGGACGCGGGTATTCGGCCGCGATCCGGCACAGGGCTGCCGCTGGATCGGCTCCGGGACCGAGACGATCAGGCCGGGTCGACGCCGCGCCGAGCGCCTCGAGGATGAGGCCGAGGCAGCGGCAGGCGAGGCCGCACGGACCCGGCGAGGCCATCTCGGCAGCGATCGCCGCCGGGTCGCCGACGCCGACGGCAACTACGAGCGCGAGCAATCGCAGGCGCGGACGTGTTCCGTTCGAGCCGCCAACCGCCGGGGACGCGCCCAAGCCGGCTGCCGCCGTCTGGACGTCGCCCTCGAGGAGGCGAAGGGTGACGAGCCGATCGACCACCGCCGGCTCGGCGCCGAGCGTCGAGGGGAGGAGGCGCTCCAAGGCCAAGGCTCGGCGGAGGTTGCCTTCGTCGAGCGCGGCGTCGATTCGTTCAAGAATCGCCGCGGCGATGCCCGGCGGCATGAGTTCGAGCGGCTCGCGTCCTTCGGGGCCGAGAACCTCGGCCCAGTGCCCCGCGGGCGAGTCCGCCAAGACCGATTCGCCTTGGTCGGTCGCGCCGACGCCAGCCGTGAAGCGCGAGCCGGATCGCGCGGTGGAGGCGGTCCTGCCATTCGTCTCGCGGCGATGCGATCCGCCGCGGCAGAGATTCCTCGCGACGACCATTGACGCGACTTCGTGGTTCACGAACAGATCCATGGCAGCCTCCCGTGGTGACGAGGCGAAGTCCCTCCGGCCGCTGTTCTCGACCGACCCACGTCGTGATCGCCACACGTGCTTCAACGTCCGAGAAGGCAACGAGGCCCCTCGTCAATAGGCTCGACCGTCGTCGCCGCGCCGCCAGTTGAGGAACGCGGTGTTCAGCACGCGATAGCCGCCGGGCGTCGGATACTCGCCGGTGAAGTACCAGTCACCGGTGTGCTCGGGCATCGCCGATCGAAGCCCCTCGACGGTCTGGTAGACGATCGTGATGTCGCCCCGCCAGCCGATTCGCTCCAACTGCCGCGAGCGCACCAGCGTGGCGACCTGCTGCGACAACTCGTCAAGCGAGAACAGGTCGTAGATCCGGCGAACGTGGTTCCTCATGCGATCGGGCGGCAACGACGCCTGCGCGACGCACGCCCGTTCGATCTCGTCGAGGATCGACGCGTCGCCACGCTCCTTGAGCAGCGTGATCGCCGCTTCGAACGCGATGAAGCGACCGAGCTGGCTCATGTCGATGCCGTAGCAGTCCGGGTACATGATCGGCGGTGAACTGCTCGCGACGACGATGCGCTTCGGATTGAGCCGCGCGAGCATCGTGATGATCGACTCGCGCAGCGTCGTGCCGCGCACGATCGAGTCGTCGACGACCACCAGAGTGTCGTCGGGCCCGACCGTTCCGGGGGTCACGTCATACACGTGACTCACGAGCGAACTGCGGGCCGAGTCGTGCGTGATGAACGTGCGCAGTCGCTGGTCCTTGTGCGCGACCTTTTCGCCGCGCGGGCGCACCGCCAGCACCGCGGCGACGGCGTCGCGCGTCGCCTTGCCTTCCGCGGCGAGTCGCACGATCGCGTCGGTCGCCCGCTCGCGCTCGATGCGCTCGAGCTCCTCGACGAGGCCGAAGTACGCGGTCTCGCTCGTGTTCGGAATGAAGCCGAACACGCTCGCGTCGCACGAGCCGCCGAGCGCCGCGAGAATCCGCGGCGCCAAGTGACGTCCGAGCGCCTTGCGCTCCTGGTAGATGTCGCGATCGTTGCCGCGACTGAAGTAGATCCGCTCGAACGTGCACTGCCGAAGCGGGCGCGACTCCGCGAACTGCTCGAGGGAGGTGCGGCCGTCGCGCTTCATCACGAGCACGTGTGCCGCTGGCACGGCCTGCACTTCCTCCGGAGCGGCGGCGAACGCGCTCACGAGCGCGGCACGCTCGCTGGCGACCGCGATGCACTCGTCGCACTCGTAGTAGAAGCACGGTCGGATCCCGCACGGATCGCGACACACGAACGAATCGCCGTTGCCGACGAGCCCGACGAACGCGTATCCGCCGTCGAAGCGATCGGTGGCCCGGCGGATCACCCGTGCGATGTCGATCTGCCGCGAGACCTCGTCGGCGAGTTCCCAGCCGTCAAGCGAGCGGAACGTGTCAGGTCCCATCGTCCGCGCGAGCTGCTCGTGCTCGCGATCGAGCGCGTAGCCGATCTTCTCGATCGCCACCTGCGTGTCGCTGTCGCCGACCGGATGCAGGCCGTACTCGACGAGCTTCGCGAAGAGCTCGCCCGAGTTCGTGAGGTTGAAGTTTCCGGCGAGCGCGACGACGCGGCTCGCGGTGTTGTTGTAGCGCACGTACGGATGGCAGAGCTCGGTGTTGCGCCCCGCGTACGTGCCGTATCGGAGGTGGCCGATCATGGCCTCGCCGAGGCAGGGGACGCGTCGCTTCAATTCGACCTCGCCGAGTCCGTCGAGGTCGCGAGCCGAGAGCTTCGCCGCGGGGGACATGGCCTCGTCGAAGAGTCGCTCGATCGCGTTCCGCTTCGCAGTCCGCTCGCGCACGACGAACGCGTCGCCGGGCGGCATGTCGAACTTCACCGACGCGATGCCCGCTCCGTCCTGCCCGCGGTTGTGCTGCTTCTCCATGAGGAGGAACAGGCGCCGCAGCCCCCAGAACGGATCGCCCGTGCGCTCGCGGAACCAGTCGATCGGCTTGCGCAGCCGGACGAGCGCGAGGCCGCATTCATGCTTGATCGAATCGCTCATGTGCGCGGAGGGCGGGGGGAAGGGCAGGGTAGGGCCGATCGGCCGCTTTGCCAATGGAGACGACCGTGGGAGCATGACCCCATGGAGCCGACGTCCGAATCTCGCCCGGGACCGCTTGAGCCCATGACGTGGGCCGGACTTCTGTCGCGCTGGATGGAGATCACGAAGGCAAGCGTCGCATTGCCGGAGACCGGCGACGCGGGACGATGGAAGCGATCGATTCCGTCGTTCATCGAACTGCAGGCGACGATCTGCGCGCTCGGCGAGCTTGCGGCGATCCCGGAACCTGACCGCCCGTTGGCTCGCGATCGCGCCGAGATCGTGGTGCGGCGCGCCGCCCAGCGGCTGCACCGCGTCTGGAGCGGCGCGCAGATGCCGGAGGAACTGGTCGAACTCGAGCGCAGCGCTCAGGCCGGCCTGTCCCGGTCGTTCTATGCCGGTCTCGTGGAAATCGTGTGGCCGGGACCGGGCGTGCTCGAGGTCCCGGAGGTCGATCTCGGCGAGTTGCGCGGGACGCTCGCGATGATGCCCCCGGGCTCGCTCGCGATGCCGCGGGAGCCGGTGGCGTGGCTCGTCGAGCGCGCTCCGGTGGCGATCGTCGGCTGCGTCGCGCGAGCGGCGCGCGGACCGCGCCAGGTCTACCGCGAGCTCGACGAGTCGGGCCGCTTCGTGCGCGACATCATCGCGCCGCTCGATTCACAGTTGCGCGCGGGCCTCCCGATGATCCTGCCGATCACGCTGGACGGCACGCAGATCGGCCGGAGCCGCCGGTCGCGCGACGAGTGGCTCGCGATGCAGCGGGCGGCGATGGAAGGCGTGCGACTCGTCGACGGCGCGATCCCGGTGATCGAGGCGGACTGGGACGCGGACGATTGAACGACGGCTCGCGCCCCGCGTCGCGACCGGCGTCAGAGATCAAACAGCAGCGGCTCGCGCTCGTGTTCTTCCACGATCTCGACGGGGATAGCGCGACGCGGGCGCGGCGCGGCGGTGATGGTGCGCGTCGGCGCGAACTGCGAGCTCACCACCATGCGATCGGCGAGGTGCGCCGCTTTCGCTTGCCACAAGGTGCGGACGAGCTCCGGGCAATTGCACTGGCGCGACAGATGGAGCAGCACGATCGCCTGCAACTCGCTCGCGTTCGCCACCCGCAGCGCCGAGGCTAACGATTGCTCGTTCGAGAGATGACCGCGTCCGCCCATGATGCGTCGCTTCAGGAAGCGCGGTCGATCGCTCGCGAGCTGCATGCCGGAGTCGTAGTTGCTTTCGATCGCGAGCACGTCGAGATCGACGAGGTGCCGGTGCAGCGTCTCGGGCACGCGGCCGAGGTCCGTGGCGTAGCCGAGGCGCGCGACGAGCTCTCCGCCCTCGCCGCGCCACTCGAACGCGAAGGCGCTCGTGCCGTGCTCGTCGTGCGGCGCGCGGATGGCGCGGGCGGTGAAGCCGTCGCCGAAGTCGCATGCGTCGACGAACGTCGTCAACGACGTCTCGGGGATGCCCGCAGCGACGGCCTGCCGCGCGTGCGCCTGGTGCAGCCACACGCGGATCGGATGTCGTCGCAAGAGGCGGTTCCAGCCTTCGCGGTAGTGATCCGCGTCGAGGTGGGTGAGCAGGAGATCCGTCGTCTCCTCGGGCTGGCGGCGGATCGCCGCGAACAGACGCTCTCGCGTCGCGCGGGGCGAGAGCCCGGCGTCGATGAGCATCAGGCGCTTTCCGCCGACGACGAGCGCTGCGCAGTTCGCCTGCGAGCCGCTGGCCAGCACCGTGAGCTCGATCATGCGTCGCTCGAGTCGTCGGCGCTCGAGCCGACCGTTCCTCCCACGCGGCGCCCGCGGCGCGTGGCGACGTATCGCTTGGCGCTCGAGAGGAAATCGATGTACTCGCGCACCATCGGCAGGTTCTCGCGCTCGCGCAGCCTCTCGATCGCCTGCTTCGGCATGAGCCCCGAACGGCAGATGATCCGGTAGCACCAGCGGGCCGCGTCGATGTCGTCGCGCGACATGCCGGCACGGCGCATTCCCACGAGGTTGAGGCTGCCCGCGACGTTGATTCCGGTGAGCGTGAAGAACGGGCACAGGTCGCCGCCGGTTCCCACCAGGCCCGAGATCATGCATCCGCGCCCGATGCGCACGAACTGGTGCACGACGCAGGCTCCGCCGAACACCACGCGATCGCCGACCTGCACGTGTCCGGCGAGCAGCGTGCCGTTGGCCAGGATGCAGTCGCTGCCGACTTGCACGTCGTGTCCGGCGTGCGAGTTGGCCATCCAGTAGTTGCGGTTGCCGACGGTGGTAGGTCGGTCCTCCTTCGTCGCGCGATGGATGGTGCAGTGCTCGCGGAACGTGTTGCCGTCGCCGATGACGAGTCCGGCGCCGTCCTTTGACGAGTCGAACTTCAGGTCCTGCGGCGCGAATCCCAGGCACACGCCCGGGTAGCAGATGTTGGCCTTGCCCATCCACAGCGGACCGTGCAGATGCACGTGCGAGACGAGCGTGCACGACGGCCCGACGCGCACCCGTCCGGCAAGCACGCAGTAGGGGCCGACCACGACGTCGTCGGCGAGCTGGACGTCGCCGCTGATGACGGCGGTAGGGTGGATGTGGGCCATGGGCCGGGATTCTACGACGAGGGCACTACCATCCACGCCGATGTCGACGTCGGACGCGCGTCAGGAGTTGCCTTCCGGAGATGTCGTCGCGATTTGCGATCTCGGGCGGATCGCCTATGCGGAGGCGCTCGAGATCCAGCGGCGAACGCACGCGGACCTCGTCGCGTCGCGCGGCGCGGACGACGCGACGAGTCGCGGCCCGATGACCGTGTTTCTGCTCGAGCACGATCCGCCGGTCATCACCATCTCGCGTCGTCCGGGGGCTGAAGCGCATCTCGTCGCGAGTCGCGAACTCCTCGATCGCCACGGCGTCACCGTTGCCGAGACCGACCGCGGCGGCGACATCACGTATCACGGCCCCGGGCAACTCGTCGCCTATCCGATCCTCGACCTGAATCGGCTCGGCCTGCGCGTCCATTCCTACATGCGGCTGCTCGAGCAGATCGTGATCGACACGCTGGCCGAGTTCGGCGTCGCGGGCGAGCGCGACGCGTCGGCGACGGGCGTCTGGGTGGGCGACGTCGCGAGTGGCGCGACCGCGAGCCGGAAGATCTGCGCGATGGGCGTGCGCGTGAGCCGTTGGATCACGATGCACGGGCTGGCCCTCAACGTCGACACCAACCTCGACCACTTCGGCCTCATCGTGCCGTGCGGACTCGTCGGCCGCGGCGTGACCAGCCTGCGGGCCGAGCTCGGCGCGCGGGCCCCGGACATGAACGAGGCGAAGCGTCGGCTCGCCGCACGATTCGTCTCGGAGATCGAGGCCCTCGCTCGACCGTGAGTCGCGAGGCGAGTGGTACGCTTCGGACATGAAATTCTCATCCGATCGGTTTGTCGCGCTGAGCGCGCTCCTCGTCGCCGGCGCCTCGCTCGTCCTGCACTTCGGACGCTCGAACGTCGCGGTCGCCGTCGCGCCCTCGTCGTACGACGGCGGCGCGGAACTCGGCCCGAGCGACGCGCTCCTGCTCAATGACGCCAAGCCCGCGAAGGGCGCCGACGGCAAGCCCGTCCGCTTCCGCGCCGAGGCCGGTCGCCTCACGTGGTCCGACCAGCCGACCGCGAAGGCGTGGTCCGTCGGGGCGATCAACGTCGACAAGTCGATGAAGTCGCTCCTCTCGACGCCGGCCTACGCCGACAAGCGGAAGGAACTCGAGGAGGAAGCACGCAAGCAGGACGACGAGTTCGCCAAGCGGCTCGACGAGCTGAAGAAGAAGTACCCCAACCTCGAACCGAACAGCCCCGCGGTCGCCGAGGCACAGGCCGAGTTCAACGCGTTGCGCGACGAGTACAACCGGTGGCGCGAGGGCTCGATGCGCATCAACGAGAAGCTCGTCGCCGAGCAGATCGAGAAGGCCTATCGCGAGCTGGTCAACGCGGTCGAGATCGTCAGCGATCGCGAGAAGCTCGACCTCGTCATGCGTTTCCTTCCGACCGGCGAGCCTTTCAACGCCGATACCTTGGCGGCGGCCCGCGAACAGGTGCTCGGACGCTCGTTGCTGCGGTATCCCGAGGCGATCGACATCACCGCCGAGGTCCTGAAGGAACTGGGGATCAAGGAATAGCGACGTGCGAAGAGAGACCTGCGACGACAGCCGCCTGCGGCGAGCACGGGAACGAGCCGTGATGCCGGAGTGCGCTTGGAGGGCGAGACGCGCGAAGCGGGACTGCGACACGAGGCTGCGGCGCTCAAGGTCATAGCAACGCGGGACGGTCGAACTCGGAGTTGGCGCGAGGGACGACGCCGAGACTCGACCACGGATCGGCGGACGTACGGAGGAACGCGATGGGCGGAGACGCGGGCAGGCTCGACGGCGACCGCGCTCGCGCGCCGGCCCCGAGGAGTGCGGGCGGCGTCGAGTTGCCTCCTCCGCTTGCCGGCGGCAAGTATCTCTTCGTGCGCCTCCTCGGCACCGGCGGCTTCGGGTCGGTGTGGCAGGGGCGTCTCGTCCACGCGCGGCTCAGCAAGCCGGTCGCGATCAAGTTGCTGCGGCCCGAACTCTTCCGCAATCCCGACTGGCGTTCCTTCGGCAACGACACGCTGGCGGCGCGACTCCGCAGCCCGCACATCGCCGACATCTACGACTTCGTCGAGGAGCCGGACCGCTGCGCGATCATCATGGAGTTCCTCGAAGGACGCTCGCTCAAGGAGCACCTCCTCGAGTTCGGACCGCTCGCGCCGTCGAGCACGTTGCGCGTCGCTCGCGCATTGGCCGAGGCGCTCTCTGCGGCGCATCGCGAGCGCGTCATGCATCGCGACATCAAGCCGGGGAACATCATGGTGGGCGCGTCGCCCGAGGTTGCGGAGGACGACATCAAGATCATCGACTGGGGACTCGCGCTCGGCGTGCCGCGCTGGGGCCACGGCGCCGGCGAGGACAGCGGCGACGTCACCAGCGAGCAGGTCGAGTCGATCGACGACCGATTGCGGTTCGCCGGCACGAAGGAGTACATGTCGCCGGAGCGGTTCGCCGGCGTGATCGATCCGCGGGCCGACATCTGGTCCTACGGATGCGTGCTGTACGAATGCCTCACGGCGCGACGCGCGTTTTCCGACGACGACGTCGTGCGCCAGATCGCCGAGGGTCGGGTCGACCTGAGCGCGTTGCCTTCGGACACTCCGAAGGCGCTGCGCGACGTCATCGAGCAGTGCCTCCGCGTCGACATGACCCAGCGGATGCGCGACATCGCCGGCGCTCTGGCCCTGCTCGACAGTTCCTCGGAACGCGGTCCTTCGCTGCGGGCGGTCGACCTTCCCGATCACCTTCCGGCGACGCCGGGCGACGCGAAGGAAGTTGCCCGCGCGGCCGTCGTGAGTGAGGTGGCGGTCGCGGTCGCGAAGGCGCCGCTGGTCGCCCTCAGCGGCCCGTGCGGATCGGGGAAGAGTTGGATCGCGGTGAAGGTGGCTCGCGACGCGCTCGCGCTCGCGCGACAGTCGAAGGGCGAGTTCCAGGGCGGTGCCGGACTGGTCGACCTGAGCGGTGCGACCGACGTGCCGCAGGTGCTGCAGCGACTCGCGATCTACGTCGCGGAGTTGCTGCGGCTGCCGTCCGAACAGCACGACGTCGGGACGATTCGACGCATGCTCGAGCGCTGCGCGCGTCGCGGGTTCCTCCTGGTCCTCGACAACGCCGACGGCGTGTTGCGCGAGCTGCCGGCGATCCTCGCGCCGCTTCGGGTGCCGGGGTTGCACGTGATGGTGACCGCGCGGCGCTCGCCTTCGGACGCGGGCTGGGTGGTGCACGCAATCGATCCGCTCGACGCGCCGCCGGAGCAGGGCATCCTGTCCGAGACGTCCGTGCTGTCGTACGAGGCGGTGCAGCTTTTCGTGAAGCGGGCGAAGGCGAGCCGCAAGCAGTTCGCGCTCGGCCCCGCCGACGTGGACGCGGTCGCCGCGATCTGCCGGCGCGTGGGCGGCCTCCCGCGCGCGATCGAAGTCGTCGCAGCGCGGGCTCGCCTGAGCACGCCGCAGGCGATCCTCGCCGGGCTTCCGCAACTCGTTCAGCCGCTCGTCACCGCGCCGTCGCCCGACACGATGATCCGCACGTTCGCGTGGTGCATCGACAGCGCGTCGCCGGACGAGCGGCTCTTGCTCGAGCGACTCTCGATCTTCGAGGGCGCGTTCACCTCCGACTCGGTCGCCGCGGTCTGCTGCGACGAGCGCGTGCCGCCGGCGGCGCTCGATGACCTCTTGAACAGCCTCATCGACCAGTCGCTCGTTCAGGGCGAGCGATCGTGGGAGCCGAGGTATCGGCTCCTCGAGATGGTGCGCGACCACTGTCGCCGCCGGCTCGAGGCCCCGGATCGCCGTGAAGAACTCGCCGCGTTGCGTCGTCGACACCTCGAGCGCTTCGCCGCGCTCGTCCTGCCGCGGGCGGATGCGAAGGTCGATGAGTCCTCGCTGTCGCCGCACGGCTTCGACCGCGTCAACTTCCGATGCGAGGAGGCCGATTGCGACGCCGCGATCCGATGCGCGCTGAGCGATTCGTCGACGATCGAGACCGGAATCGACATGGCGATCGAGATGCAGGACGAGTGGTACAAGCGCGGGCGATATCAGGCGGGAGTCGTGATCATCGAGCGACTGTTGGCTGCATGGAGCGATCGAGGCGATCTGCGTCATGTGCGCCTCCTCGCGGCCCGCGCGAAGTTGGAGTGGCTTCGCGCGCCGTGGCGGGCCTATGACGGACTCCGCGCCGCGCTCGCGATCCAGCGCACGCGCCTCGAGCGCGGCGCGGTGGTCGAGCTCGACGAGGAGCGCACGCGGCTCGCGAGGATCCTGCACAACTTCGGCCTGTACGCGATCCAACTGGACGATCGCGCTGAGGCGCACCGTTCGCTCGACGAAGCGCTCGCGCTCTATCGGGGCATGAACAACGCCCAGGGTGTCGCCGAGACGCGGCTCTCGTGCGCGGTGCTGGCGGTCGTCGAGCATCGCCTCGACGACGCCGTGGAGCACCTCGACGCGGCGTTGTCGGCGCTGGACCCGTCGGATTCGATGCGCATCAGCAACGGCTATTTCTATCGCGGGCGCGTGGCGTTCCTGCGCGGCGACCTTGAGAGCGCGTTGCGCTGGTGCCGCGACGCCCTTTCCTTGCGAATGAAGACCGATGAGCCCGAGGGCGTGGCCGAGTGCATTCGTTTCGCCGGGGAAATCGCCGCGCGATGCGGGAACGCCGCCGATGCCGCGGCGCTCTTCGGGGCTGCGCAGCGGCGCCGCGACGCGATCGGCGTCGACGTGCAGGCCACCGACGCGGCGATCTACGAAGAGTGCCTGCGTCGCGTACGGGTGGAGCTGAGTCGCCACGACTTCGACCGTGCATGGGATCGAGGTTCCGGGCTCGCCGACGAAGAGGCGGCGGTGGTGGTCGATGGTCTCCTTCGCGGCTAAGCGATCGCCGTGCGCAGGATCCGCGCGAAAGTTATGTCAGCCGCGCGCCGGCGCGGTTCCCAGCCGACGGCGTCGTGGTAGCCTTCCCGCACGTCGATGTGCCGGTGCGGGGTTCCGCTCGCCGGCGCGCGTTCGTGCGGCGCGGACGCTCGACGGCCCGCGGCGGCACGCAATCAGAGGAGCGGGTTCGCCGCGGTCTCATCGCGTCTTCAGGAGAGAGCAATGGCAGGTTCGAGCAGCGCCGGCTCCCTTGTCGCGAAGATCGTCGCGATCATCGTGCTGGCCGGATTGGTGGTTCTCGGGGGCTACCTCGCGAGCAAGGGCTCGCTCAGCACGAGCGCCACCACCACCGTCGCCGCGGCCGGCGTGCCGGTGAAAGTTTCGCTCAATCCGACGGAACTCGGCGCGGGCGCCTCCACGACCGTGACCGTCGAATTGCCCGAGGGTGGGACCGGCAACGTCACGCTCACGTGGGCGCCGACCGCGCCGATTCAGCAGACTTCGCCCGTGACGGTGAGTATTGCGAGCGCCGGCACGGCCGCCACGACGGTGTTGGCCGTGCGTTCGGACTTCACGGCGCACGCGACCGTGGTCGTCACCGCGACGTGGGTCGACCCCAGCGGCGCGTCCAAGACGGCCACAGCTACGTTGCAAGTCAACCCCTAAGGAGTAGCACAAGTGAAACTCGACCTTGTCGGATCGGATCGGCGCCAGCGTGCTGTTGTCCTGACCTGCGCCGTCGCCATCGCACTGGTGAGCGGATGTGCGACGACCACGGTCCACACGAATCCGTCTCCGGCGGCCAACGGAGCGGCGCAGCATTCCGATCAGAGCCAAGGCGGCGCATGGGGACCGAAGGCAGCCGGCGTACCGGTGAAGGTCGAACTCAGCTCGAACACGGCGGACGAAGGGGGGAGCGTGAACGCAACGTTCACTTGGGACTTCGGCGGCTCGCAACCCAGCGGCGACGCCGGCGAACCGGTCAACCTGGAGATTCGGTACACCGACAGGGCCGACTGGGTGAATCCGCCAACCGCAGTGTGGGTGAACTCGTCTCCACAACGGGACAGTTCGGGGCACTGGATACGGAGTTACAAGCTGAGCCTTTCGCTTGCGAAGCGCACCGATCTCAACCGGGACCGCGACGTCCACGTGATCGCGTCGGTCACGACTCGCCCCGGTGAAGCGTCGGCGGCGCCGCTCCACATCCGTCATTGAGCGAGCGACCGCACCGCTGCGCCGCCACTCCAAGGAGCTCTCCCATGCCGAAGCTCGGCACATCTCAATCCTCGAAGCTCGCGCCGCCCGGCGCAGGTGTTCCCGTCAAGGTGGGGACGCCCATCGTGTGCGTCGCCAATGGCACGAGCACGGCCGTCGGCGCGGCCATCAATTGCGCTGGCTTGCCTGCCGAGGCGCCGATCGTCGTCAGCCTGGCATACGACAACGCCGCCGACTGGGACAACCCGCCGGCGACGGTGAGCGTGACGGCGCCGCCCGACGCCGACGGCGTGCGCTCATTCACGTTGCAACTCATCGCCCGCAAGACATCGCGTGCGACGGAGCGTGCGTCGAACGTCGTCGCCACGGTCGCCGGTAGCTCGGCACGAACCGTCATCGAACTCGTCGTGCGACCGTAGCGCGCGAAGAACGGAGGAGGAATCCATGGATCAACTCAGCTCAGCGAGATGGTGCTCGCTCGTCCGATCGGCATCGCTCGTCGTGTTCGCCTCGCTCGCGCTCGTGTCGTGCACATCGAGAGAGTCCGGCGTGCCACAAAATCCGCTCGCCGCGGGAGTGCCGGTGAAGGTCACCGCCGACGACGCGCTTTCGGGCGACGACGTCGTTGTCCAGGTCGAGATGCAAGGCTGGAGCTCGCCCGGCGGCGACGTCACGGTCGAGTGGGGAGACACCTCGTCGCTCGTGTCGCCGATCACGAAGACCAAGGCGTATGCGGCGAAGTTCTCGTTCAAGCAGCCCACGAAGAGCGGCCTCACGGCCAACGTTGCGAACAAGGTGACCGTGCGCACGTCGTCCGCGGAAAGCGATGCCTTCACGGTAAAGAAGCGATAGGAGCCCGTTGCGAGCGGCGCTCGGCACGCCCTGAGGATTTCCGCGCGTCCCGCTTACTCGCCCTGCTCGAGGACCGCCATGAAGGCTTCCTGCGGAATGGAGACGACGCCGATCGTCTTCATGCGCTTCTTGCCTTCCTTCTGCTTCTCGAGCAGCTTGCGCTTGCGGGTGATGTCGCCGCCGTAGCACTTCGCGGTGACGTTCTTGCGCAGGGCGCTGATCGACTCGCGGGCGATGACCTTGCCGCCGATCGCGGCTTGCAGCGGGATCTCGAACTGGTGGCGGTCGATCTGCTGCTTGAGCTTCTTGAGGATGCAGCGACTGCGATACTCCGCATTGGTCCGGTGGCAAATGAGCGAGAGCGCTTCGACCGGCTCGCCGTTCACGAGGATCGCGACCTTCACGAGGTTGTCCTCGCGATATTCGCTTAGCTCGTAGTCCATCGTGCCGTACCCGCGGGTGATCGACTTCAGCTTGTCGTAGAAGTCATAGATGATCTCGGCGAGGGGAAGTTCGTAGTCGAGGATCTGGCGATCGTCGGACAGGAACTTCTGCGCCTTGAAGAGGCCGCGCCGCGCCTCGCACAACTTCATGAGGTCGCCGATCGACTCGTTCGGGCAGATGATCTCGAGCTTCACGATCGGCTCGCGGATCGCCTTTACCTTCGACAGGTCGGGGAGATCTGCCGGATTGTGAATCTCGACGGTCGTGCCGTCGTTGAGATCGACGAGGTAGCTCACGGTCGGCGCGGTCTGCACGACCTCGACGCCTCCTTCGCGCTCGAGCCGCTCCTGAATGATGTCCATGTGCAGGAGGCCGAGGAAGCCGCAGCGGAAACCGAAGCCGAGCGCCTCGGAGTGCTCGACCTCGAAGGTGAAGCTTGCGTCGTTGAGATGAAGCTTCTCGATCGCCTCGCGCAGGGCCTCGAAGTCGCCCTTCTTTCCGGTGGAGCCGTCCGCGCCGGAGCTCGCCGGATAGAAGTCGCAGAACACCATCTGCTTCGGCTCCTTGTAGCCGTGCAGCGGTTCATCCGTCGGGTCGTGCTCCAGCGTGATCGTGTCGCCGACGCGCACGTCGCCGAGCGATTTGATCGCGCCGCACATGTAGCCCACTTCGGCGGTCTCCAGCGCGTCGACCTTCTTCGGGAAGGGCGTGTAGCGACCGAGCTCGGTGACGTGGAACGTGCGTCCCGTGCCCATCATCCGAATCTTGTCGCCGAGCTTGATGCGCCCGTCGAACACGCGGAAGTAGACGACGACGCCCTTGTAGTCGTCGTAGTGGCTGTCGAAGATCAGGGCCCGCAGCTTGTTCGTGACCGCCGGCCGCGGCGCCGGCAGCCGATCGCAGATGGCGGCGAGGAGCTCCGCGATCCCTTGGCCGGTCTTCGCACTCACGAGGATGCAGTCTTCCGCAGAGAGCCCGAGCACCTGTTCGATCTCCATCGCCACCTTGTCGGGATCGGCGGCGGGAAGGTCGATCTTGTTGATGACCGGAATGAGCTCGAGGTTGTTCGCAACAGCGAGGTACGCGTTCGCGACGGTCTGCGCCTGCACGCCTTGGGTGGAGTCAACGACGAGGATGGCGCCCTCGCACGCGGTCAGGGCGCGGGAGACCTCGTATGCGAAGTCGACGTGCCCCGGCGTATCAATGAAGTTGAGTTGGTAGACCTCGCCCTTGTGCTTGTGATAGACGGTGACCGCGCTGGCCTTGATAGTGATCCCGCGCTCGCGCTCCAGGTCCATCGAGTCGAGGAGCTGGGCCTTCGCCTCGCGCTCGCTGACGGCGTTGGTCGCCTGCAGCAGGCGGTCTGCCAGCGTGCTCTTGCCGTGGTCGATGTGCGCGATGATGGAGAAGTTGCGGATCGGCACGAGGGGCGCTCTTCGAGGGAGTTCCGCAGTGTAACGCCGCGCGCCGCTTCGCCGGTCACGTCGGTTGACCGCATTCGCCGCAGCGCTCGGGCGACGCGGACGGCGGGAGCAGGTGACCGCATTGCAGGCATACGTCGATGCCTTGCGAGCGCATCGCGATTCGCACGAACGGCCCGTACGTGCGATTCATCGCCTGGACGAACGCGAGATGCTGGATGACGCCGAAGGCGACGAGCATCGCAAACGCCGTGAGCAGACCTCGATCGCTCTCGACGAACCAACTGCGCTGGCCCGTCGCCATCTCCATGCCCCACCAGATCGCAACGAGGGCGACGACGGGCGGCATCGCGATGGCAAGGAAGTCGAGCACCGCGCCTGGGGATCGCAGCATCAGCACGTTCGCCCGCCAATGCAGCGCGAGCTCTTCGCGAAGCGGCGGCGCGTAGGCGCTGTCGTGGAAGTGCGGCCACCAAACCGAGCGACTCATCGTGTCCAAGCCTACGCGCCGCGGATCGCGATGTCGCGGTGACGGAGCCGCGAACGCCTACGACTTCGGTGTCGCCGACGGAGGCGGCGCTGGGGCCGCGGGCGGCACCGGCGGAGTGCTGCCGGTCGTCGTGGAATTCGCGTCGCGCGCCGTCTTGGGATCCGGCTTGCGTTCGATCACGCGATCGAGCGTGCCTTCGACGCCACGCAGTCGCATGTACGGCGTTCCGTCCGCGTCGCGAATCGGTTCGAACGACACCGGCGTGACCGAGGGAGAATCGGGCACGAGCTCGACGCGCGCGTCGCGCAGTCGCCAGGTGCCGCGATGACTTGCGATCACGACGGGCTGGCCTTCCGTCGGCCGCGAGGGCGCGACGAATCGATAGCGCATCGTCGGCTCAAGTTCGAGACTGCCGCCGTCGCCGACCCAGAGCCCGATGACGAAGTCCTCCTCGGACAAGGGGGGCGCGTCGATGTGCGTCATGGGCGCGAACGTGCGCACATGGATCATCGTGGCGTCGTCGAGCTTCGACAACGAGACGCGCGTCCGCTGCTCCTTGCGCGACGAGTACGGCTCGAGCCAGAACACCGCGTAGTTTTGACGACTCCAGCGGCCGACTTCGAGCGGCTTCTCGTAGCGATTCTGTCCCGCGAAGAGTCGGTACGCGCCGCCCGGGGCGAGTTCGATCATCTGCGTTCCGTTGCTCCACCAGCCCTCGACCGGTTCCGGGTGCTCGGGGTCGAGGTTGACGCCCGCGGTGAGCCGCGGCCCGGGTGGGGGCGGAGCTGGGTTCTGCGGCGCGGCTTCCGGGGGCGGAGCGCCGACCGACAACGAAAGCACTGCGACGATCGAGATGGCGATCGACATGCGAAACTCCTTGTTCGCGCTGCGGCGCGGTAGATCGTACGACGCCGATCCTCGTCCGGTTGCGGCGCGGCGCGATTCGGGCAGCGCTGGCCGCGCCAACCGCCAGCGTCGATTCGGCAATCCGATCTTGGCGACCTTTGAAAGCGGAAGGATCGGCTTGCTCCGAAGCGCGGTAGCGTGTCGCTGACCGCGCGGCCTTCCGTGCGGCGCCAATCGGCGGAACGGGCGACGAGCCCAGCGGTCGTCGCCAAACGGGGGTAACGGAGCACGATGACGGCTGCGACGCTTTCGATCGACTGGCGCTCTTTGGCGGTGGCGCTCGCGTTCGCGGCGATCGTCGGCGCGTGGTTGCTGGGGCGACGGTCGGCCCGTCGACACGGCGCGGTCCACGAAGAAGCGCTGCGCGACGCGATCGCGGCGTCGCACGCGGAGCGCGCCGAACTGTTGCGCGCTGCGCAGGCTCGCGAGCAGGAACTCGCCCGAACGAACGCATCGCTCGAGCGCGAGCGGCGGCTCTTCGTCGCGGGCCCCGTGGTGATCTTCCGATGGGTGGCGGCCGAGGGCTGGCCGGTGGAGTACGCCTCGCCGAACGCGGTCGGTCTCTTCGGGCACACGGCGGACGACTTCACGACGGGTCGGGTGCCGTACGCGTCCATCGTTCACCCGGATGATCTTGAGCGCGTCGCGCGCGAGGTGGCGGAGTACAGCGCCGCGGGCGTGCCGTTCTTCGAGCAAGACTATCGCATCATCCGCGCCGATGGCGAAACTCGCTGGCTCTACGACTTCACGGTGATCGCACGTGACGCGACCGGGCGCATCACGCACTACGAAGGCTACGTGCTCGATGCGACGGAGCGTCGACGGGAATTGGAGGAGAGCCGCGAGATGGAGGCTCGCCTGCATCACGCGCAGAAGCTCGAGAGTCTCGGCGTCCTGGCCGGAGGTATCGCGCACGATTTCAACAACCTGCTCGTCGCGGTGCTCGGGAACGCGGTGCTTGCGCGGCGCGAGTTGCCCGTCGGATCACACGCGGGCGACTACATCGATCGAGTCGAATCCGCGGCAAAGCGCGCCGCCGAACTCGCGCAGCAGATGCTCGCGTATTCGGGACGCGCCGCGACTCGCCGCGAGCGAATTGACCTCTCCGCGGTCGTCGCCGAGCTCGCGGACCTGCTTGCGGCCTCGATATCGAAAAAGGCCGAGGTCCTGCGAGATCTGCCTCCGGGCTTACCGCCGATCGAGGGCGATCCTGCGCAGTTGAAGCAGATCGTCATGAATCTCGTCACCAACGCGTCCGACGCGCTCGGCGGAAACCCGGGACGAATGGCGCTGCGCAGCGGAGTGGCGCACGCGGACCGCGCGATGCTTGACGCGTGCCAGGTCGGATCCGAGCTTCCGGAAGGCGACTACGTCTTCATTGAGGTTGCGGACGACGGCTGCGGGATGTCGGACCGGACGATCGCGCGCATTTTCGAGCCGTTCTTCACTACGAAGTTCGTCGGTCGCGGACTCGGCATGGCGTCGGTGTTAGGCATCGTGCGCAGTCACGGGGGCGCGATCCGGGTCGACTCGGCGCCGGGTCAGGGGACGCGAATTCGCGTCCTCTTCCCGCCGGCGAAGGGGGTGGTCACGGCTGGCGCGCCGTCCTCGCACAGCGAGCCGTCGCCGCTCGTTCCGGGCAAGCGGGTGCTTGTCGTCGACGACGAACCGACGGTGCGCGACGTCGTGTGCCGATTCGTCGAGCGACTCGGCTGCCTCGCGATCGCCGCGCCCGACGGCGAAGCGGCGCTCTCTCGCATGGCGGAGGATGGCGGGGCAATCGACTGTGTCCTGCTCGACTCCACGATGCCGAAGCTCTCCGGCGAAGAGACGTTTCGCCTGCTCCGCGCGCGTTGTCCCGGATTGCCGGTCGTTCTGATGAGTGGGTACGTCGAGTCCGAGGCCACGATTCGCTTCGGTCGCGATGAGCTCGCGGGCTTCCTGCAGAAACCGTTCAGCCTCGCGGAGCTTGGTTCGAAGCTCGGCGACGTGTTCGCCGCCCAGGCCGCCGCCTCGTCACGTCCCGCAACGTAGTTCGCGTCGGGGGTCAGGTGGGCCGTCGAGGTCTCGCCCGCCACGACGTATCGAGCGCGTGCAATCGCCTGCCGCAGAGACGCTTGCGCGCGATTTCGGCAGGCCGGCCTTGGTTTGCGTCCGCGAAAAATGAGCCCCGGGAGTTGACTCAAGTCACTGATAGTCGATATATGGATATGCAACGTCGGTACGCCAAAATCTAGCGAGGTGGCCCGTGACGACGCTCGAAACATCCCACGAATCCACGCCCTCCGCCGTACGGGAGACGACCGGCGCGCCCCGCCGTCCGTCTCGCCGGGAGGGGCTCGCGGTGGGCCTCGCGTTGGCGGCGAGTGCGGCGGCGCTGGGGCTCGCGTTTGGCGGCGCGCTCCTGATGCGTGCGATCGTCCGAAGCCAGACGCCGAATCCGAACCAGCCGCTCGAACTCCTTGAGTGGGCGCCGCAGCCCGTACTCAATGTCGACGACTACTCGCAGGGTCGCGCCGCGTTCACCGCAACCTGTGCGACCTGCCACGCGGCCGACGGCACGGGCGTGCGAGGACTCGGCAAGGACCTCACGCGCAGTCAGTTCGTCGCATCGATGAGCGACACGGCGCTCCTCGCGTTCCTCCAGCGCGGTCGCGACGTCAACGACCCGCTCAACACCACCAAGGTCCCGATGCCGCCGCGCGGCGGCAATCCGAACTTCAGCGACGCCGACCTCGCGCATGTGGTCGTCTTCCTGCGTGGGCTTCAGGATCCGCGCCGTGTGTCAGATGCCGCGCGGATCGCGCCGGTTTCGGTCCTGGCCACAGCACCGAGCGAGGACGACAAGGCGAAGGCGCTCGAGTTAGCCGGCGGCGATGCGGAGCTTGCGGAGTGGATCGCTCACGGCCGCACGATCTTCATGGCGTCGTGCGCGGCGTGTCATGGCAAGGACGCGCGCGGCATGCCGAACCTCGGAAAGGACTTGGTGAAGAGCGAATTCGTCGGCTCGCTCGACGACGACCAGCTGCTGGCGTTCCTCATGCGCGGGCGCGACCCAAGCGATCCGAAGAACACGACAAGGGTCGCGATGCCGCCGAAGGGCGGCAATCCGGCGCTCAAGGAATCGGACCTCTACGACGTCATCTACTTCCTGCGATCGCTGCGCCCGAAGACCGGCGCGCCTGCGTCGTGATCAGTTTGCACTAGCCGCGCGCCGCCAGGCGCGTCGCGCGATCTCCCTGAAAGGACACCGTATGACTATTGCACGCGCAATGACACGTCGCCTCGTGGTGGCGACGACGGCGGCCGCGGCGCTCCTCGCCTTCGCGGGCGAAGCGCTCGGCCAGGACGCTCGCAAGGATCGGCGAAGCCGCCAGAAGGAAACCAAGCCCGTCGAGTTCACCGCCGCGCAGGTCGCCGAGCTCACGAAGCTCGCGAACGAGCGTCATCTCTCGCTCGACGATCTCTTCGCCGCGGCGAAGACGTTCACGCCGAGCGGTCGGCCGGACGAGTATGTGTTGTTCTCGTCCGGCGGCCAGAGCGGCCAAGTGTTCGCGATCGGCGTTCCGAGCATGCGCCTGCTTCGCTCGATCGCCGTGTTCACGCCTGAATCATGGCAAGGCTACGGCTTCTCTGGCAGCGACGATCCCGTGCATGAGCGCCTCATGATCAACGGCAAGGAGGTGCTGTGGGGCGACACGCATCACCCGGGCCTTTCGGAGACCGGCGGCGACTATGACGGGCAATTCCTCTTCATCGGCGACAAGGCGAATGCACGCGTCGGCGTGATCGACCTGCGCGACTGGGAGACGAAGCAGGTGGTGAAGAACCCGCTCACCGTGAGCGACCACGGCGCGGCGTTCGTGACGCCGAACACCGACTACGTGGTCGAGGGCGGCCAGTACGCGACGGTGCTCGGATACGGCTACGCCACGACCGACGACTACAAGAAGTCGTATCGCGGCATGGTGACGTTCTGGAAGTTCAATCGCGACAAGGGCCGCATCGACGTCGAGAACTCGTGGGCGCTTGAGCTGCCGCCGTATTGGCAAGACCTCGCCGACGCCGGCAAGCTCGCGAGCGACGGCTTCGTCTTCCTGAACTCGTTCAACTCCGAGATGGCGACTGGCGGCATCGAAGACGGCAAGCCGCCGTTCGAAGCCGGCGTCAGCCAGCGCGACACCGACTACCTGCACATCATCGATTGGAAGAAGGCCGAGCAGGCGTTTAAGGCGGGCAAGGCGAAGAAGATCAACGGCTTCGCTGTCATAACGATCGAGACCTCGATCGCCGAGGGGATCCTCTACTTCGCGCCCGAGCCGAAGAGCCCGCACGGCGTCGACGTCTCGCCGAACGGCCAGTACATGGTCGTCGCGGGCAAGCTCGATCCGCACGTGACGGTGTTTGGCGCCGACAAGGTCAAGAAGGCGATCGCGGACAAGAAGTTCAGCGGCAAGGATGAGTACGGCGTGCCGATCCTCGACTTCGACTCGGTCGTCGAGGCGCAGGTCGAGCTCGGACTCGGGCCGCTGCACACGCAGTTCGACGACAAGGGCTACGCGTACACGTCGCTCTTCCTCGACAGCGCAGTCGCGCGGTGGACGCTCGGCGGCGAGTACTCAAGCCTGCACAGCGAGCAGCCTTGGAAGCTCGTGACGAAGACGCCCGTGCAATACAACATCGGCCACCTCTGCGCCGCGGAAGGTGACACGGTGAGCCCCGACGGGAAGTACCTCATCTCGATGTCGAAGTGGTCGGTCGATCGATTCCTCCCGACGGGCCCGCTCCTGCCGCAGAACTTCCAGCTCGTCGACATCGGCGCCGGCGGCACCACGATGCCGGTGATCTACGACTTGCCTATCGGCGTCGGCGAACCGCACTACTGCCAGATGATCAAGGCCGACAAGCTCAAGACGTGGACCGTCTATCCCGACGTCGGCTGGAACCCGCACACGCAGTCGATCGATCCGGCGGCGCCGAAGAAGGGGAAGGAGGGGATCGTGCGCGACGGCACCAACGTGACCGTCAACATGACCGCGATCCGCAGCCACTTCACTCCCGAGCACGTCGAGATCAACGAGGGCGACCACGTCACGTGGCGCATCACGTCGCTCGAACAGACGCAGGACGCGACGCATGGATTCTGCATCGGCGGCTACGACCTCAATCTGAGTCTCGAACCCGGCGAGTACGCGGAGTTCAAGTTCGTCGCGGACAAGCCCGGCACGTATCCCTACTACTGCACCGAGTTCTGCTCGGCGCTGCACCTGGAAATGATGGGGTACCTCCAGGTGAAGCCGAAGTCACCCACGGCGGTCACGCAGGCCGCTGCGAATCGGGAATGACGCGGGAAAGTCCGCGCGGCGCGGTTCGCGCCGCGCGGGCTCTGTCTCCGCATCGCGCACATCGGATCACGCCATGTCACGCTTCATGACACGACTCATCGGCCCGCGTGTTCCCGTCGAGGAACTGCGCAGTCACCCGTGGCGGTACGCGCCCCCCACGATCATGCTCTCGATCGCACGGGTGCTGCTGCTCCTTTCCGTGTTCCTTCCGTACTGGCACATGGAGCTCGTCGCGCCGCAGTATCCCGACGGCCTCGTCATCACCGCCTACGTGAATCGGCTCGAGGGCGACATCCGCGAGATCGACGGCCTGAATCACTACATCGGCATGCGCCCGCTCGACGAGGCTGCGCAGCTCGAGCGCACGATGTCTGTCTGGCTCATCGTGGCGATGGTGCTCCTCGTTGAAGGCGCTGCGTTCGTGCACAGCCGCTGGGCGGTGCTCCTCGCGGTGCCCGCGGTGCTCTTCCCCGTCGGCTTCCTCGTCGACCTGCATTTCTGGATGGCCAACTTCGGGCAGCACCTCGATCCGGCTGCGCCGCTGTCGTCATCCATCAAGCCGTTCACGCCGACCATCCTCGGCGAAGGCGGCATCGGTCAGTTCCGCACCTACGCCAGCATCGGACTCGGGCTCTGGCTCGCGAGCGCCGCGGCCGCGCTCGCCGTGGCCGCGTTCTGGTTCCATCGTCGCGCCTACAAGCCGCTGATGGACGCGACGCTTCAGCGCGCCGTCCCCGGTGCCGCGTGAGGAAAGTCATGCACGCTCGAGCCATCGTCGCCCTGTCGATCTCGCTCGCCGCCTCGGCCAACGCCGCGTGCGCCGAGTCGATCAACGAGCGGATCGCCGCGGCGGCGCCCGGTTCCACGGTCGAGATCGCCGCAGGCACCTATCGCGAGCACGTGCGAATCGACAAGCCGCTGCGACTCATCGGCGTGGGGCGACCCGTCATCGACGGCGGAGGCAACGGCGACATCGTGGAGATCATCGCGCCTGACGTCGAGCTTCGCGGATTCGCGTTGCGCGACACGGGCATTGACCTCGACAAGGAGAACTGCGCGATCCGCGTGCTGGCGCCGCGAGCTCGCATCGAGGACAACGTGCTCGACGACATCCTGTTCGGGATCGATCTGAAGGCCGCGCCGGACGGCGTGATCCGCGGCAACCGCATCGGCGGCAAGCGGCTCGACGTCGCCCGCCGCGGCGACGGGCTTCGGCTTTGGCGCAGCGACCGGACGCTCGTGGAAAACAACGACATCCACGACGGGCGCGACGCGATCCTCTGGTATTCGACGGGCGTCACCGTGCGCGGCAACCGCTCGAGCCGTTGTCGCTACGGATTCCATCTGATGTACAGCAACGAGGTGACGCTCGAGGCGAACGAGCTCCGGGACAACTCGGTCGGCGTGTACTTCATGTATAGCTCCGAGCTCGCGCTTCGGCGAAACCGAATCGTGCAGAATCGAGGGCCGAGCGGCTACGGCGTCGGACTCAAGGAGGCCGACCGCTACGTCATCGAGGACAACCTCTTCCTCGGCAATCGCGCCGGCGTGTATATCGACGGCTCGCCGTTCACCGCCGCGAAACCCGGCATCTTCCGGCACAACACGTTTGCCTATAACGACGTTGGCGTGACGCTGCTCCCCGCGGTGCGCGGCAATCGTTTCGTCGAGAACAACTTCGTCGACAACTTGGAACAGGTCTCGATCCTCGGCCGCGGCGAATTGAGCGGCAACGCGTTCGCCCACGACGATCGCGGCAACTTCTGGAGCGACTACGTCGGCTACGACGCCGACCGCGACGGAATCGGCGACTACGAGCACTCGGCGGAACGGCTGTTCGAGCAGCTGCTCGATCGCGAGCCGAAGCTGCGCGTGTTCCTGCTGAGTCCGGCGCAGCAGGCAATCGATTTCGTCGCGCGAGCGCTGCCGGCGATGCGTCCCGAGCCGAAGTTCACCGATCCGGCGCCGCTGGTCGCGCCGGTCGAGTGTGCGGCGATCGCAGCGCACGACGCGCCATCGCGCCGCGGCCTCGTGTTCGTCGCGACGGCGCTGCTCGCATGCGCCGCGGGGCTCGTCGGCGCGGCGATCGCAGGCGCCGGCCTCGCGCGGTCGCGGGTTCGCGGCTCGGCCATCTCGGGAGGACTGCCATGATTCGGATCGAGCGACTGGTGAAGCGATTCGGCGCCGCGACGGCGGTCGACGAGGTGAGCCTCGCCGTGCCGGCGGGCGACTCGCTCGCGCTCTGGGGCGCGAACGGCGCCGGGAAGACCACGATCATCCGTTGCGTGCTCGGACTCTTCCGCTTCGACGGGATCGTCGAGGTCGGCGGCTACGACGTGATGCGGCGCGGGAAGGACGCGCGCCGACTGATCGGATACGTGCCGCAGGAGCTCGGCTTCTACGACGACCTCGGAGTGGCCGAAGCGCTGCGGCTCTTCGCCCGCCTCAAGAGCGTCGCGGCGATCGACGTCGACGACGTGCTCGCCCGCGTTCGGCTTGAAGGGCAGGATCGCAAGCGGATTCGCGAACTTTCGGGCGGCATGAAGCAGCGCCTCGCGCTGGCGACCGCGCTCCTCGGCGATCCGCCGGTGCTCGTGCTCGACGAAGTCACCGCCAGCCTCGACGCGTGCGGTCGCGAGGAGTTCGTCGGTCTTATCGCCGGCCTCGCGGGCGGCGGTCGCACGGTGCTGTTCGCGTCGCATCGCAGCGACGAGGTCGCGATGCTCGCACGGAGAGTCGCGCTCCTCGAGCGTGGTCGGCTCGCGGGCGAATGCACGTCGGAAGAATTCGCCGGCCGCATTCGGGGCGACGCGATGCTGCACATCCACCTGCCGACGGCCGTGCGCGCGGACGCCGCCGAGGCGCTTCGGCTCGGCGGATTCCGGCCGCACCTGAATGGGGTCGGACTGCTGGTCCCCGTCGAACGATCGCGGAAGGCGGCGCCGTTCCGTGTCCTGGCCGACGCCCGCATCGCGGTCGACGACTTCGAGGTCATCTCCTCTGCCGGCGCCGCGCACACGGAGGAACACCGATGACGTCTTTCTCGATCGACGCACCTCGGTTGCCGCGGGCGCCTTCGGCCGCAGCCAACGTCGCCGCGCTCGCGTGGCGACAGACGCGCGACGCGCTGCGCAGCCGTTGGTTCGTGCTCTACACGCTCGCGTTCACCGCGCTCGGGTTAGGCGTCTCGTACGTCTCGGCGCGATCCGCGGGGGCGGCGGGGCTTGCGGGCTTCGGCCGCACGACGGCCGGACTGCTGAACCTCGTCCTTCTGGTGGTCCCGCTCATGGCGCTGAACGCCGGCGCCGCTTCCATCGCATCGTTGCGCGAGCGCGGCATGCTGCCGTATCTACTCGCCCAGCCGATCGCGCGCTGGGAGCTCCTCGTCGGCACCTGGGTGGGACTCGCGATCGCGCTGATCGCGTCGATCGCGCTCGGGTTAGGGAGCTGCGCGGGCATACTCGCGTGGAAGGGCGAGGGCACCGATCCGGCGAGCCTCGTGTGGCTCACGCTGCTGTCGATGTTGCTCGCGCTCGCGATGCTCAGCGTCGGCATCCTCTTGTCGACGCTCGCACGCACCGCCTCCGTAGCGACGGGCACCGCGGTCTTCCTGTGGCTCGTCTTCGTGTTTGTCACCGACCTCGGCCTCATGGCGGGAACGCTCGCGTTCAAGGTGCGGATCGAGACGCTGTTCGCGCTCTGCCTCGCGAATCCGCTCCAGGTCTTCAAGTTCTGGTCGCTTCACGCGGTGGACGCCTCGATCGACGTGCTCGGACCGGCGGGGCTGTACGCGCTCGACACCTGGGGCGACCGGTTACCGTGGCTCTTCGCCGGATCGATGCTCGCGTGGATCGTGGTGCCGTTCGCGGCGGCGATCGCCGTTTTCTCGAGGAGGTCGCCCACATGACGCTGCGCAGCTCCATCGTCGCCTCGGCGCTCGTCGCGGCGCTGTGGGCCTGCGATGCGCGTCCGCTCGAAGGTCCTCCGACGCTTCGGCTCGGCCGCGACGAGTGCACCGAGTGCGGCATGTCGATCCTCGATGCGCACTGCGCCGCCGCGGCGATCATCGCTCGCGACGGTGGACGCGAGTACGTGCTTGCGGACGACGTCGGTTGCCTGCTCGACTGGGAACGGGAGCATGCCGACGTCGAGGTGGTCAGTCGCTTCGTGAGCGATCACGCCTCGGGCACGTGGTTGGCGGCGAACGTGGCGCAGTTCGTCGTCTCCGACGCGATTCGAACGCCGATGGCTTCGGGCATCGTCGCGTATCCGGATCGCGCTCAGGCCGAGGCGGCCCGCGAACGGTTCGGGGGCAGAGTATTCTCGTGGGACGACCTGGCGGACGCGCGAGTGACGTGGCTCAGGTCGCACGGCCGTACGGTGCGGCCATGAAGCCCGAGCATGCGTCGGGTGCGGTGTATCCGACGTCCCCGCACCGGCTAGGCTACGGACGAAGCGTCAGCATGTTCTCAAGCACCTCCGAATACGCCCTTCGCGCCGCGGTTCACCTTGCATCGCTGCACGGCGAGCCGGCAACGAGCGAGCGCATCGCCGAGGCGACGAAGGTGCCTCCGGGCTACATCTCGAAGGTGATGCGCGACCTCGTCGTCGCGGAGATCGTCTCATCGCAGCGCGGTCCGAACGGCGGGTTCACGCTTGCCCGACCGCCGGAGTCGATCACGGTTTTGGACGTGGTGAACGCGGTGACGCCGATTCAGCGCATCCGCTCGTGTCCGCTCGGGAACCCGGCGCACGTCCATCTCTGTCCGCTGCACAAGCGTCTCGACGACGCGATCGCGGGCATCGAGGCGGCGTTCGCGTCGACCACGATCGCGCAGCTCGTCGCGCCGGACCAGGCCGCCGGCGAGCGGTGTGGCGCGCTCACGGTCGATCGGCGCGCGTCCCGCGCCGCGAAGCGAGCTGGGGGCTAGGCCAGCGCGTTGTGCGGTAGTGCGTGATCGCTGGACGATCACCGGGCGTTCACTTCGGCGCTTGCGCAGCCCGGGCCTGCAGGGCCTCGCTGACCGCCGTCGTCACGTCGGCGTTGTCGGTCGAGAAGAGGGCCATCTCGTTGAGCTTCACCGGGATGTACTTCAGCGTGTCGACCGTGGTCGTCGGATTGTTGATGAGGGCCAAGAGCACCTGACGCTTGTCCGAGCTGAACATGTCGGCCGTCGTCACCGAGTCGACGAGATAGGTCTGCTCCGCCTGATTCAGCGGCGCCTTCGCCAGTTCGGAGAGCGACTTGGCCTTCTGTCCCGAGAAGCCGCGCTGGAGAGCGGCCTGAATGTCGTTGCCGAAGTCGCCCGGAGGCGGCGCCTTCGGCTGCGATGCGCAACCGACGAACGCTGTGACGAGGACGGTCGCGACGAGCTGGTGGAGTCGAGTCATGAGGGATCTCGCGGAGGGCGAATGGACGCACTGTAGCGGACGGGCGGCGACTTCTTTCGCGCGACGCGCCTCGGTCGTGTCGATACCGTGATGTGCGACGGCGCCGCGGCGTGCGCGCCGCGCCTCGGACCGGACGAATGAGCGAACTGGACTACGCGACGAGTTGGCGCCAAGCGGCGCTTCGCCCGGTCGGGGCTGCGGACCGCATGCGTCGCTTTGCCCGCGATGCGACGCTGAGCGTGCTGGCGGCGACACGTCGGTCGTGGGAGCCGCGATTCCTTCGCGGCCTCTATTGCCACTACGTGTTCGACGACCAGCGCGAGGCGTTCGAGCGGCTGCTGGTGTCGCTGCGGTCGGCGGCGACTTTCGTCGACACCGACACGTGCATCGACATGCTCGCGGGGCGCAAACCGGTCGACGGGCGATACCTCCACCTGTCGTTCGACGACGGATTCCGCAACAACTTCACCAACGCGCTTCCGGTCCTCCGGAAGCATCGCGTGCCCGCGATCTTCTTCGTGCCGAGCGCGGTGATCGGCGCCGACCGCGCCGCGGCGAACGCGTACTCGCGGCGCATCGAGTATCGCGCGGCGATCGAGACGATGACTTGGGACGACCTCGCGACCATGCGCGACGAGGGCTACGAGATCGGTTCGCACACCCGGACACACGCGCGATTCTCCGAGGCGTCGGCCGACCGGGCGACGCTCGAGTCGGAGATCGCGGGATCGAAGCGGGATCTCGAGGCGCGGCTCGGCATCGAGTGCAAGTACATCTCGTGGCCGTACGGCAAGCGCAGCGACGCCGACGCGGTGTCGCTTCAGATGGCGCGGGACGCGGGCTACCGCGCGTGCTTCGGCGCGTATCGGGGCACGATGACGCCGGGTGTCACCGATCTCTTCAGCATTCCGCGGCATCACTTCGAGGTCGAGTGGCCGATGGCGCACGTGAAGTACTTCGCCCGCGGGAACATGGAGCAGCCGATGCGGGGAGTCTCGGCATGAGGCTCGTCGTGCTCACCTGCGTGCGCCGCGACGTGGCGTCGCGCTGCTTGCCTGCGTTGTGCGCGAATCCGAAGCTTGTCGTCGATCGCGTGATTCTCGCGCACGGCGGCTCGCCCGGGAAGTGGCGGCTTCGTCGCAGGAAGCTCGCGAAGCTGATCCGCATCGGTCCGCTCGGCGCGTGGAACGGCGTGCGCATGCGTCCGTGGTTCGCCGATCACGACGCGCCGGACATCGGCGACGTGTGTCGCGGGCACGGCGTCCCGCTGTACGAGACCGACTATCTCAACTGCGAGCGCACGCGAGAGCTCTTCCGCGAGTCGAAGGCCGACCTCGGGCTGTCGCTCGGCAACGGCTACATCGCGGAGAGCGTGTTCTCCATCCCGCGCTTCGGCATGATCAACATTCACACCGAGATCCTGCCGCGATTCCAAGGCGCGCTCGGCGTCATCTGGCCGATCCACGAGGGCATCCGCGAGACGGGCTTCACCATTCACCAGGTGAATCGCAAGATCGACGCGGGGGCGATCGTCTACCAGGAGAAGTTCCCGATCCGGTTCTTCCCCACGCTCGAGGAGACCGTGCGCTGGAACCTCAATCGCGAGCGCGAGCGGCTGCCGGAGGCGTTCTCGCACGTCTGCGAGCACTACGAGGAACTGCTCGCGAAGGCCCAGGTCCAGCCGGCGCAGAAGACCTACACCACGCCGACGTACCGGGAGTTCCGTCGCATGGTCCGCAACCACGCTCGGATGTACCAGGAAGCGCTGGCCGAAGCGTCGAGCGGATGGCCCTGATCGCGCTTAGGTCGACTCCGGCGGCGCCGCACCGAGCAGCTTCGCGCATGCGTCGGCCCGCGTGCGGAACTCCTCGAGGGTCGACTCGTCCGACTTCATGAGGACGCCCTCTGCCTGCATGGCGGCGAGAATCTCGATCGCCTCCCTGTAACGGTCAAGGGCCTCGGTCAGATGAGTGCGCCTGACGACCTCTGCGATGCCCGGCTGCCCCGCGGCGAGCTGATGCGAGTCGGCCTCCATCGAAAGCACCACCGCCAAACCGCGGCGGTTCATGGCGTTCTTCGGATCGCGGGCCACGACTTCGCGGCGAAGCGAGCGCGATTCGGCGTAGCGGGCGACGGCGTCTTCGAAGCGCCCGCGTTGGTATGCGACCTCGCCTAACTTGTTCAACGTGAAGGTGAGGTCCATCGTCGTCACCGGGTTTTTCGGGTCAGCCGCCTGGAGGTCGCGCACGATGGCGAGCGATTCGTCAAGGCACGCTTGCGCCGCGTCGAAGTCGCCCAAGGCGAGCTGGTCGGCGCCCAGTTCGTTGAGGTTCACCGACAGGCTCCGCCGTCGCAGGCTGTTGGATGCGTCGTTCGCCAACAGTGCTCGAAGGATGTCGTTGGCCGTCGTCGCGTGAACGACGGCTTCCTTGGGCCGATTCGACGCGCGCAGGAGGTACGCCGCCTTCCCGTGCACGATGGCGCGGGCATCGCCGGTCTTCTCGCCGTCGGTCCGGGCCTCGAGGGCTGCGGCGGCGTCCTGGATCGACTGGATGGCGCCGCTGTTGTCGCCGAGCCACGAGAGGACATCGGAGTTCCGATCACGGTTGGCGGCGAGCTCCTCGAGAACGCGATTGTTCGAGCCATCCTCGGCGCGAAGTGCTTCTAACATTTCATGGGCCACGCGCAACGTCGCGGCGGCGTCCGTGTTCTGCCCCATCTGGCCTTGGAAGAGTCCGATCAGGTCGAGCGTGCGGGCCAGTACCCGCCTCGCTTCCGCGTCCGTCGGCGCCGCGGCGACGTTCTCCTCGCGGAGCGCCCGCGCCGTTTGGAGCGACGCGAGCCCATCCGCGATCCTGCCGAGGTTGGGGATGGTCGGATTGCCTTGGATGTCGGCGACGCGCTCGTAGGCGCTGGCGAGGTCGGCGCGGAAGTCCGGATCGTCGCCGGATGCCGCGGCGAGTCCGCGCAGGTAGTCAAGCGCCGTCGACACGATCAGCTCGCGGGCGGGGCGTGAGCCCGGCAGCTTGACGATCGACTCGTGGACGTCGTAGAGGAACGTGCGAGCGAGATGTCTCGCCTCGGCGAAACGCTGATCGGCGAGATCGCGCTGCCGTGCGGATTGGATGCTCGCGGCGACGGCCACGGCCGCCAGCACGATCACGATTGCCGCGGCAACGCAGCTCACGATCGCGATCAGGCGATAGCGCGCCAGCGTTCGGCCCATGCTTCGCCAGGCCGTGTCGCGCTGCGCGCGGATCGGCTCGCCGACGGCGCAGGCCCGCAGATCCGCGGCGAAGTCGGCCGCGGACGCGTAGCGACCGTCGGGGCTCTTTGCCAACGCGGTCATCGCGATGGCGTCGAGGTCGCGACTCAATCCCGGTCGAAGATGGCTCGGCTTGTTCGGTGGCGTCTCGTTGATCGCCTTCAGAGCCGCGCCGAGCGAGCCATCGACGCGATACGGGAAGTCGCCGGTGAGCGCCTGCACGAGGATCACGCCGAGGCTGTACACGTCGCTTCGAACGTCCGCCGCGTCGATCGTGCCCGAGGTCTGCTCGGGACTCGCCCACGGGAGGCTTCCGACGAACTGGCCCGACACGCTGACGGTGCGGTCGCCGGGCTGGCCCTCGAGCGCGCGGGCGAGACCGAAATCGACGATGCGGGGACTTCCGTCGTCGCCGATGAGGATGTTGCTCGGCTTCAGATCGCGGTGGATGACGCCGCGCCGGTGTGCGGCTTGGACCGCGTCGGCGACGGAGGCGACGAGGCGGGCTATCGCCGCGACGTCACCGCCGTCGGCGAACTGCGCGCGGAGCGAGGCGGCATGGCGATCGAGCGGCGTGCCGGACACGAACTCCATCACGAGGTAGAGTCGCCCGTCTCGCGTGACGCCCGAGTCGAAGACCTTGACGATGCCCGGGTGATCGAGCGAGGCCAACAGCTCGACCTCGCGTTCGAAGCGCCGGCGAGCGGCGACGCTGGCGAACCCGCGCTCGAGGAGCAGCTTGAGCGCGACCTGACGACGCGTGGAGGCCTGCACTGCCAGGTACACGACGCCTTGGCCTCCGCGTGCGACCTCGTGCAGGATCTGATAGCCGTCGATCTCGGGCGACATCGACGGGGCGGCGTCGCGGATGACCGCGAGAAGGTTCTCGGGATCGCTGAACCAGTCGGCTCCGGTCATCGCCGCACCTCGCGTCGTTCCGTCGGCAGCTCGCGGCTCAACCCTCGTCCGCCACTTGCTCGGCGATGAGCTCGCTGAGTCGACGCACGATGCGCGACTTCGCCTGATACACCTGATCGACGGTCAAACCGAGTGCGCTCGCCGTCTCCTTCACGCCGAGTCCCTGGACCGCGTAGCGATCGAACGCCGCGCGGTCGTGCGTCGAGAACTCCGCGTCGATGGTTCGCATCGCCATGCGCAGGTGGTACTGACGCCATTCGGCCTCCCAATCCCGATCGGCTGCGGTGTCAGCGGCAGTGGTGACCGCGTCGTCGTTGCCGGAGACCTGTAGCGCGCCGGCCGGACCGTTCTGACGCCTTCTCCGCGAGATTGCTCGCATTGTCACGGCCTTGAGGTAGCCGCGAAATCGGCCCTTGGCAGGGTCGTAGCGGAAGCCGGGCATGGCGCTGACGAGTGACGTCAGGACGTCCTGCAGGACATCCTCGGCGTCGTTTGGATCGCATCCGGCGCGGCGCGCCACGCCAGCGATGAGCCCGCCATAGCGATCGCAGAACTCGCGCCACGCGGCGTGGTCCTCCGATGCAGTCAGGCGCTCCAAGAGCGTCGCGTGCGTCGTCCTGCTGAGCACAGACCGAATATAGCGGTTGCGCTGCGCCAGCCCGAGTGCAATGTGCGGGAAGGCGACCAGCGACAGTCGTCCGTTCCATCGCGAACCAACTCGTATCGAAGAGCGACTCGTGAAATCGCCGCTTCCTGTCAGAGATTCCCGCAGCTCAGCCTAGTGGCAACGGTGAGCGCGCCGGTGCCGCGTCGCGACTGGAGTCCGAGGCCTTCTCGGACGCGCGGAGCGAACTGAGCGAACAGACGAGGAGCGGACCTATGCGACCCTTTGCGTTGTCCTTTGTTGTGCTGTCGGGAACATGCGTGGTCGGTGCACACGCCGAGGCTGGGATCACGTCGACGTGGATCGGGCCAACCGTCGGGAACTGGAGCGTTGGGGCCAACTGGAGTTCCGGCGTGCCGGGCACCGGCGGCGTGACCGACGCGGTCATCAATGGCGGGCGCCGCGCAACGATCGTTACCTTGGATGCGTTTCCCAGCATCGTCGGTCTCACGATTGGCACCAACTGCACGCTCACGCAACCCGACAACCGCGACATCACGTTGCAGAGCGTGGCGAACGACGGGATATGGGCCGTGAACTCCGCGGGCAACGGCACGGATCTGCTCCTGAACGCTCCCACCGTCACGTTCGATGGTTCCGGCGTCGTCGAATTGGGCAACAACGCCAACAACCGGATCTTCAGCCTGAACGCGGCCCGCACGCTGGTGAACTCGGCGGGGCACACGATCCGCGGCGGCGGGCAGCTCGGACTCAACAACACCGTCCTCGACAACGAAGGGCTCGTCTCGGCGACGCAGCCCGCGGGGCTCTTCCTCGACCTCGCGGACAATCCGGCGTCGGCGAACAACAACCTGCTGTCGGCGGTCAACGGCTCGACGCTGACGATCTACGGCACGTCGCTGGACAACACGAACGGGACGATCCGCGCCGACGACGGGAGCTTCGTCCTCTTCCGCTTCGGTTGGGTGAGCGGCGGCGTGCTCAGGACGACCGGGAGCGGCGAGATCCGGACGACGACGGAGCAGACGCAGTTCATCGACCTGACGCTCGACGGCGTGCTGCGGCAGACGGACAACGCGGACGCCCAGGCGCTGGGGACGATCAACAACCTGGGGACGTGGCGCCTCGACTCGACGGGCAACGGCACGGACCTGCTCCTGAACAGCGCGGTGGTGACGTTCGCCGGCCCGGGCACGCTGGAGCTGGGCAACAACGCCAACAACCGGATCTTCAGCCTGAACGCAGTCCGCACGCTGGTGAACTCGGCGGGGCACACGATCCGCGGCGGCGGGCAGCTCGGACTCAACAACACCGTCCTCGACAACGAAGGGCTCGTCTCGGCGACGCAGCCCGCGGGGCTCTTCCTCGACCTCGCGGACAATCCGGCGTCGGCGAACAACAACCTGCTGTCGGCGGTCAACGGCTCGACGCTGACGATCTACGGCACGTCGCTGGACAACACGAACGGGACGATCCGCGCCGACGACGGGAGCTTCGTCCTCTTCCGCTTCGGTTGGGTGAGCGGCGGCGTGCTCAGGACGACCGGGAGCGGCGAGATCCGGACGACGACGGAGCAGACGCAGTTCATCGACCTGACGCTCGACGGCGTGCTGCGGCAGACGGACAACGCGGACGCCCAGGCGCTGGGGACGATCAACAACCTGGGGACGTGGCGCCTCGACTCGACGGGCAACGGCACGGACCTGCTCCTGAACAGCGCGGTGGTGACGTTCGCCGGCCCGGGCACGCTGGAGCTGGGCAACAACGCCAACAACCGGATCTTCAGCCTGAACGCAGTCCGCACGCTGGTGAACTCGGCGGGGCACACGATCCGCGGCGGCGGGCAGCTCGGACTCAACAACACCGTCCTCGACAACGAAGGGCTCGTCTCGGCGACGCAGCCCGCGGGGCTCTTCCTCGACCTCGCGGACAATCCGGCGTCGGCGAACAACAACCTGCTGTCGGCGGTCAACGGCTCGACGCTGACGATCTACGGCACGTCGCTGGACAACACGAACGGGACGATCCGCGCCGACGACGCGAGCTTCGTCCTCTTCCGCTTCGGCGCGGTGACGGGCGGCGTGCTCAGGACGACCGGGAGCGGCGAGATCCGGACGACGACGGAGCAGACGCAGTTCATCGACCTGACGCTCGACGGCGTGCTGCGGCAGACGGACAACGCGGACGCCCAGGCGCTGGGGACGATCAACAACCTGGGGACATGGCGCCTCGACTCGACGGGCAACGGCACGGACCTGCTCCTCAACAGCGCGGTGGTGACGTTCGCCGGCCCGGGCACGCTGGAGCTGGGCAACAACGCGAACAACCGGATCTACAGCCTGAACGCGGTCCGCACGCTGGTGAACTCGGCGGGGCACACGATCCGCGGCGGCGGACAGCTTGGACTCAACAACACGGTCATCCAAAACGAGGGCACGATCATCGCCGATCAGAGCGCCGGCATCACCATCGATCCCGCGGACGGCGGCGACAACCACAACGGCGGTGCGATCCACGTGACCGGGAACGGTTCGCTCCTCATCGCGAACGGCGCGTGGGTGAACCGCGGCCTTCTCGACATCCAAGCCGAGCGTAGCGCGACGCGGAGCGGCTCATACACGCAGACGAGCGGCGAGACTCGGGTCGACGGCACGTTGAACGTGAGCGGCGGCGGTACCGTCAACCTCACCGGCGGCCTGCTCACTGGTTCCGGCACGGTCAACGGCGCAGTCAACGTTTCCGGTGGTTCCACCTCGCCCTCCGCCGCGGACCTCTCCGCGGTCGGCACCCTCAACCTCCACGGCACGTACACGCAGTCGGGCACGGGCGGCCTCGTCGTCGATCTCGGCACCGACGGCAACGACCTCGTGGCAGTCACGGGTGTCGCGCACGTCGGCGGCGCACTCCAGGTCCGCCTCGCCAACGGATTCGTTCCTGTGCCTGGCCAATCGTTCACCATCCTCACCGCGACCGGCGGCGTGACCGGCGACTTCGATTGCTTCAAGTATCCGAACGGCGGTGCGGAGTTCTTCCACGTTCTCTACCACTCGAACTCGATCGAGTTAGTCGTCGATTCGGTGCCGACGGTGCCGGCCGACCTGAACTTCGACGGCGTGGTGGACGCGGCTGACTTGGCGATCCTCCTCGGTGCGTGGAGCAGTACGCCCTGCGACAGCGCCATCTGCTGCCCGGCCGACCTCGACGGAGACGGCGTGGTGGGCGCGATGGACTTGGCAATTCTCCTCGGCGCGTGGGGTTGATCGACCGATTGCCGAAGCACCGCGCCTGATACCGCGCGCCTCACTGATTCCGTTGGAAGCGACGGCGGCCGGGCCAGAGAGGTCCCGGCCGCCGTTCTCGCTTGATGACGACGCGGTGCCGCTGGAGCCGAGTACCGCAGGATCAGCGCGAAGTGACGAAGCCGCGGCCCGGACTCATTGCACGACCGGCAGGCCGACCGTCCTGTCCAACTCGCTCGTCGGCTGCGCGATGAGGTCGTAGCCGTCGGCGTCGACGATCGTGCAGCGGACGAGTTGCCCCGGCGCGATCGGCTCGCCGCTCATCACGTAGGTGAGCGAATCGATCTGCGGCGCCTGGAAGTACGCGCGTCCAACGTAGAGCGAGCCGCCGCCGGTGACGCCGCTCGTGCGTCGCCCCGTGGTCCGGCCCTTCGCCGGACCGTCGACCAGCACGTCGAACTGCACGCGCTCGCCGGCGAGGAACTTCGCCTGCTCGAACGCGACCTCCTGCTGCGCGAGCATGAGTTCCGCCTCGCGCTCGACCTTCAGCTCGTCGGGCACGTGCAGCGTCGGATCCTCGTCCATCGTGCCGGCGGGAGTGCCGTCCTCGCGCGAGTAGCGGAAGACGCCCATCATGTCGAAGCCGAAGGTCCGCACCACCTCGAGCAGTTCCTCGTGGTCGTCCTGCGTCTCGCCGGGGAAGCCGGTGATGAACGTCGTGCGGATCGCGATGCCGGGGATGCGCTCGCGCAGCTTGTCGAGGAGCGCGAGCTGCTCGTCCTTCGAGATGTGCCGTCGCATCGCCGCGAGCATGCGATCGCTCATGTGCTGCAACGGCATGTCGATGTACTTGACGATGCCTTCAAGCGACGCGATCGCGTCGATCATCTCGTCGGTGAACTTCGACGGGTACGCGTACATCAGCCGCATCCACGGCAGAGCCCCGCTTGGGGCGTGCTCGCGCGCGACTCGATCGAGCGCTCCGAGCATGCCGACGAGCCCCGGCTCGTAGCCGATGTCCATCCCGAAGCTCGTCGTGTCCTGGCCGATCAGGTTCAGCTCGAACGCGCCGTCGGCGAGGAGTTGCCGCGCTTCGGAGACGATCGCATCGAGCGGCTTCGAGCGCATCTTGCCGCGGATCGATGGGATCGTGCAAAACGCGCAGCGCTGGTTGCAGCCCTCGCTCACCCGCAAGTACGCCCAATGGCGCGGCGTGAGGCGGAAGCGATTCGAGTCGTCTTCGAAGTAGCCGACGCCCTTGCCGTCGAGCCCGTGCACCGTGAGGCCGACGACGTTCTTGCCGCGTTCCTTCGCCGCCTGCAGCGCGTTGCCCGCGATCCAGTAGCGCGGGCGTTCGACGTCGTCAAGCGACGCCCGCGGCGCGCCGCGCACCGCGTCGAGCACGTGGTCGCGATCGAAGACGCCGATCATCGCGTCGATGCCGGGGGCCCATTCGAGCAGCTTCGCGCGATGGCGCTGCACGAGACAGCCCGCGACGACGACGCGCTTCACGTCGCCTCGCTCCTTGCGCTCGATCGCTTCGCGAATGACGTCGAGCGACTCGTCCTTGCTCGCCTCGAGGAAGCCGCAGGTGTTGATGACGATCGCGTCAGCGGACTGATCCGAGTCGACGAGCGACAATCCGCTCTGCTGCAGGACGCCGAGCATCTTCTCGCTGTCGACGAGGTTCTTCGGGCAGCCCAGGCTCACGAACGCGACGCGCTCGATCGCCGGCTCGGCTGGTTGCGGTCGGCGCTGGCTCAAAAGCCGCCTCCGGGCGGCATGCCCATGTTGCGCAGGATCGCGTTGGCGATCATGGGGCCGAGGAAGATCAGCACGATGCCGAGGATCGTGGCGAGCACGTTCGCGATGAGGCCGATCATCGCGAGCGTGCGAGCGCTCTCGGGCGGGCGGCGCAGCGCCATCATCGCGACGATCGCGCCGGGCACGCTGGCGAAGATCCCGCAGCAGAGGACGCTGACGCCCGCGAGGACGAGCGACCACACCGCCAGCGTGTCGGCGGTCGCTTGGCCGGCCCGGGACAGCGTGCCCACGTTTGATCCCGCGCCGGGCATCGGCGGCGGCGCAGCGAGGCCCATGACCTCGGCGACGGTTCGCCAGTCGGTGTCGCGATCGCTGCGCAGGTAGTCGCTCGGGGCGATGTTGCCGGAGCGCACGTAGTCGCGCACTTCGCCCGCGCTGTAGGGGCCGAAGGTCTGACCGCTGCGGCCGACCCAGTACTGGAGCTCTTCGTCGAGTGGCATGCTTGAGGGTGCGCCGCGGGAAAGCCGTCTGGCGGACCGCTCACCGTAGCAGGGCGATCGCGATGAGGGCGAGCGGAACGAGCCCGATCGTCGAGAGGACAATCGCGGTGACCGCTCGACCGCGGCCAGGCATGCCCGGTTTCGTGGTCCGCCACGCCACGATGCCGAGCACGATGCCGACCGGCGCCACGACGCCGGTGAACATTCCGACCAGACCCGCATAGGGGGCGATGATCGCCCAGACATTGCGATGGACCGGGACGAGGAATTCGAGCGGCCGATTCCGCTCGACGGTCGATGCGGGAGCGGGGGCGATGCCGGCCCTTGTCGTCGGCGGTGCGAGTCGGGTCGGCGGGGCGACGATGTTCAACTCCGGCCGGAGCTCGCACCAACGGCGCCAGCTCTCGTCGCCGTCGCGCCGCACCTCGTCGTCGGGTCCGACGCGACGGTCCGCCTCGAAGCGCACGAGGTCGTGCGCTGCGTACGGCCCGAAGGTCTGGTCGCCGCGCCTCAGCCAGAATCGGTCGGCATCGTTCACGCGTGTCTCCCGAGGAGCGCATTCGTTCGAGTCGCGCCGCGGCGGAGTGTACCGCTGGCTCGCGCGTCGCTCGCCGAGCACGCCCCGCGATTCGTCGGGCGCGCTAGCCGCGCGACTCGTACAGCCGGTGCTCGCGAACGTAGCCCGCGACCTCGTCGTCTAACTCGCGCGAGGTCGAGGCGCCGCGCGCGACTCCCAAGCGCACGTCGGTCGCGCTCATGTCGACCGGTGGAATCGGCAGCACGCGCTCGATCCACGCCGGCGCCTCGGGGCCGAACGCGGCGGTCGCGTCGCGGGCGAACGTCGCCGCGTCGTGCGGCGGCCGGAGGACGATCGCCGGCGGCGCGAGTTCGGCGACGTCGCGCCACGAACGCCACGTCGGAAAGTTCAGCGCCTGGTCGCTGCCGATCAGGAGCCGCATCGGGCGGTCGTCCTTCGCCCGCAGCTCGCGCAGCGTGTCGATCGTGTACGAAGGTCCGCCGCGGCGGATCTCGACGTCGAGGATTCGAGCCCGGGGCTCGTGTCGAAACGCGATGCGGGTCATCGCCAGCCGATCGTCGGGCGGCGCCGGCGGCGCGCCCGTTCGTTGCGGGTTGACAGCGGCAGGGATCACCCAGATCTCCTCCGCGCCCAGGATGTCCGCCGCGCGTCGGGCGATGTCCGCGTGGACTCGATGCGGCGGATCGAACGTGCCGCCGAAGACGAGCGTCGGTCGTCGCGACGTCACAGCGCCCGCTCGCTTTCGAGGATCGAAGCGACGATCGCGCCGACCGCGCCCATCGCGTCGTCGGTTCGCCGCGCGAGCGCCCGCAGCGTCGGGAGGAGACGTGGTCGACGCACGAGGAGCGCGACGGCGGCGACGATGCGCGTCCGCCCATCGGGGCCGAGGAGCGATTCGACTTCGCGCGGCAACTCCTCGTCGGCGGCGTCGCTCACGCCGCGCACGATGCCGTGTCGCCAAGCGCGACGACGCGCTTCGACGGCGAACGCGTGCGACTCCATGTCGACGACGCCAGCGCCACTGCGAACGGCCAACTGGCGCTTCTCGGCCGCGGTCGAGACGATGTGGTCGGACCCCGCGGCCCGCCACGTCGGGCCGTGGCCGACGAGGTCCGGGTGCGTGGTTCGTCCGTCGGGATGCCAGACTTCGCGGACCGATCGCGCGCTGCCGACGGGAGCGTCCTCGACGAGACCGCCGGCAACGCCCGCGAGGAGCACCGTCGCGTGTGCCGGAATCTCGGCCGCCCAGCGGCGGATGCCCGCCGGCCCCGGGCCGCTGACGTCGACCCGGAGACTCGCGAGCCGCGGCTGCCGCGCGAGAAGAGCTCGGCGTTCGACGGCGGTGGGGCAGACGATCACGACGGTGGTCACGCTCGGCGCTCACGAGGCAGTGGACGAGGCCAGTCGCGGAAGAGGGCTTCCATCGCAGCAGCCTATCGCTATACTCCGCCCGTTCTCTGAACGTCTTTTCCGGCCCCATCGTCTAGCCCGGTTCAGGACATATCCCTCTCACGGATAGAACAGGGGTTCGAATCCCCTTGGGGTCATTGGCTCTGCCGACCGCGAAGCGGCGGCGGGAGCCAGAGCAGCGGACAGCGGACAGCAGAAAGCAGACCTGAGCGAAACCGCTGCGGTCTGCCACGGCTGTCTGCTTTCCTACGGCTCCCCGCGACGAGCGCGGCCGCGCGCCGCTATCCTCTCCGCCTCGATCGACCGGCCCCATCGTCTAGCCCGGTCTAGGACACCTCCCTTTCACGGAGGTAACAGGGGTTCGAATCCCCTTGGGGTCATTCGCTCTGCTGCCTGCGAAGCGGTCGGCAGGAGCTGAGCCGATCTGGACGGCGAAACGGGACGTGCCGCTACGTCACGGCGTCGTGCCGCGCAGGTTCACCGGCTCGCCTGTCGCCTTCAGCACGCTCATCTGCGCGCCCGTGGCGTCGAGCGCCTCGACCAGTCGCGCCCGCATCGAGGCGAGCCGCTCGGGCTCGGTCGCGGCAAGGTCGTGCCCCTCGCCGATGTCGTGCCCGAGGTCGTACAGCTCGAAGCGAGGTCCGACGTCGGCGCTCGCGTGGAACGCGATCAGTTTCCAGTCGCCGACGCGGATCGCGCTGAATGGCTCGATGCCCGGACCTTGCACTCCCCAGAAGTGCGGCTGATGCCACAGGATCGCGCGTGACGCATCAAGCGATCGCTCGCGGGCCGTGAGGATCGGGACGAGATTCGCCCCATCGATCGACGGGGCGAGCGACGCGGGCATCTCCACGCCGGCCATCGCGAGGATCGTCGGGAAGAGATCGTGACTCACGACCGGCGTCGCGTTGCGCGAGTTCGGAGCGACGGCGCCCGGCCACGCGACGACGAGCGGCACGCGCAGCCCGCCGTCGTACGCCGAGCCCTTGCCGCTCTTCGCCGGCGCGTTGTGTCGATGCTGCGTCGTACCGTCCGGCGCCGCGCCGCGAGCGTGCGCCGACAGCCCGCCGTTGTCGCTGGTGAAGACGATGATCGTCTCGTCAAGCTCGCCCGCGTCGTCGATCGCCTTCACGATCGTGCCGAGCGCCGCGTCGACGGTCTCGATCATCGTGGCGTACGCCGCCTCGGTCGCGTCGAGCGTCGGGTAGTGCTCAAGCAGCTTCTTGTTGGGCATGATCGGCGCGTGCACCGCGTACGGGCAGAACGCCAGGAAAAACGGCGTGCCGCTGCGCATCGGCGCGTCGATCGCGGCGACCGCTTCCTGCGCCAGCGCTTCCTCGAGAAACACGTCCTTGCCGTGATAGCGCTCGAGGCCCGGCACGTCCCACACCGACGGCCCCGCGTCGGGCGCGCCTTTGCGCACGTTGTCGGCGAAGCGATCGAGACCGTAGTAGCTCCCGGGCGCGCCGGCGCCGTGGCCCGCGATGTTCACGTCGTAGCCGATCGCCCGCGGATCTTCCGTCGGCGTGCCCACCGCGCCGACGTGGGCCTTGCCGACGTGAATCGTTCGATAGCCCGCGCCGCGCAGGAGCGCTGGCAGCGTCACCGCATCGGCGCGCAGACCGTTCACTTCCCACGCCGGCGGCGCGAGCGCGACGAACGGGGCGCTCGCGTCCTTGTCCTTGTCGCGAATCCAATACGTGATGTGACTGCGCGCCGGACTCTTCCCGGTGAGGATCGCGGTGCGCGTCGGCGTGCACACCGGCGCCGACGCGTATGCGTTCGTGAAGCGCATGCCGCGCTCCGCGAGTCGCTCCACGTTCGGCGTGCGCCAGCGGCGATTGAGCGGCGTCGGTTCATCGGTGAACGACACGCTCGTGTCCTGCCAGCCGAGATCGTCGACGAGGAAGAGCACGATGTTCGGATGGTCGGGATGCCGCAGCGAACGCGGCGCGAAGCCGGAGGCGCGAGCGCCGGTCGAGGGCGTCTTCGTTAGATCGTCCCCAAGATCGCCACGGAATTCGTCGACGAACGTCATGAGCCGGGCGACGACGTCGGCGTGTTCCGCCGAGCACTCGTGGTGTTCGCCGATGTCCGTCGCGAGGTCGTAGAGTTCAAGCCCGCTCTTCGCTTGCCGGTACGGCGCGGGCACGCCGTCGCGCCCCGGCGCTTGGTCACCGAGGGTGCGATACGAGTGCGGCAGGATCAGCTTCCATCGTCCGCTTCGAATCGCTTCGAGATCGTTGCGGTTGTAGTAGAACGCGAGGGCCTCGTGCGGGTCGCGGTCGGGCCGCTGCGCGCTCTGCGCGAAGAGCCACGGCGCGAGGTCGACGCCGTCAACCGCGCGGTTGGCACGCTCCGCGCCCATCGCGCGTGCGATCGTCGGCAGCCAGTCGATCGTCATCGCGGGACGCGCGAACGTGCTTCCCGCGTCGACGCGCCCCGGCCAGCGCACGAGGCACGGAACGCGCACGCCGCCTTCCCACGTCGTGCCCTTGCCTTCGCGCAGCGGACCCGCGCTTCCCGCGTGATCGCCGTACGAGAGCCACGGGCCGTTGTCAGAGAGGAAGACGACGATCGTGTTCGACGCCACGCCGCAGCGATCGAGTGCCGCGAGGATCTCGCCCGTCGACCAGTCGAGTTCCGCGATCACGTCGCCGTAGCGGCCCTTGCCCGACTTCCCGGCGAAGTCAGCGCCGGTGAAGAGCGGCACGTGTGGCATCGGGTGCGGCACGTAGAGGAAGAACGGCTGCTTCGCGTGGCGCTCGATGAACGACACGGCGTGTCGAGTGATCTCGCCGGTCAGCGTCGCCTGCGTTTCCGCGGTGACGTCTTGCACGACGACCCGGTCCTGCTCGAACAGCCGCAGCGGCGGATAGTCGCGCGGCCGCTCCGGATGGTGCGGCCACATGTCGTTCGAGTAGGGCAGACCGTAGAACTCGTCGAAGCCGTGACGCAGCGGCGAAAACTCCGGCGCGTCACCGAGGTGCCACTTGCCGAAGATCGCCGTCGCGTATCCGCGCGACTTCGCGAGTTCCGCGAGCGTCGTCTCGCTCGCTGCGATGCCGACTTTCGAGTTCGGACCAAGCGCGCCGGCGATGCCGATTCGATTCGGATAGCAGCCGGTGAGGAGTGCGGCGCGCGACGCCGAGCACACGGGTTGCGCGACGTAGAAGTCTGTGCAGCGCACGCCTTCGCGCCCGATACGGTCGATGTTCGGCGTCCCGTGCGCGCCGCCGTACGAGCCGAGGTCGCCGTAGCCGAGGTCGTCGCAGAGGATGACGACGACGTTGGGCGGCGCTTCGGGCCCGTTCGCGCGAGCGACTGGCGTGGCGCCGATCAGAACGGTGAACAGGACCGCGAAGAGGGTCGCGAGTGGGGCGCGCCGGACGCAGTCCAACACGCCTGCACGGCCACGTCCGCCGAGGATGTCGAGCGTGCCGTGAAGCACGACCGGAGCGTAACGCGTCTGTGCGCGGGCCAGCGATCGCACTCGGCGACGAATCTCGCGGCGAACGTCCGGCAAGTCGCAAGTCGCACTTGGATCCGCCGTGTTCAGGCAGTAGACTCGGCTCGCCGCGTGGGGCTGCGGAGAGGAGACGCACGACCGCGCGATGGTTGCGAGGGGCGTTCTCGAAGGTGCCGCAGTCGGTCGCGCGGTTTTCGAACGGACCACCATGCGCACCGCACTGACCGCCGCCGTCGCCTTGCTCGCTTCGTCCACCATCGCGTCTGCCGCGACGATCTACGTCAACGCATCGCTCGCCACCGGCAACAACGACGGCACGAGCTGGACCGACGCGTATCGCGGGCCGCAGGCGCTCAAGACCGCGATGGACGCGTCAACGATGAACGACGTGATCTGGGTGGCGAAGGGGACATACACCGCGTCGCCGAACGTACGAACGGTGTCGCATGTCCTCAAGCTCGGCGTGTCGGTCTACGGCGGCTTCATCGGCAACGAGTCGTCTCTCGCTGAGCGCGATCCCGTTGCGAATACGACGGTCATCTCCGGCGATTTGTTAGGCAACGACGACGCGACCGCCGCGAGCCGCAGCGACAACTCGTATCACCTCGTCACGCCCGGAACCGGCTCGACGCAACTCATGGACGGCTTCGAGCTGCGCGGCGGCAACGCCAACGGCGCGACGGCGCAGAACTTCGACAAGGGCGGCGCGGTCATCTGCCTCGCAAGCCAAAGCCCCACGTTCCGCAGCTGCCGCTTCATCGACAACCGCTGCACGTTCGGCGGCGGCGCGGGGTACCTCCTGTCGTCGAGCCCGAAGTTCTTCGATTGCCTCTTCCAGGACAATCAGGGCGGGAGCTTCGGCGGCGCGTTCGACTCCGCCAACAGCACGCAGCCCACGTTCGAGCGTTGCACGTTCAAGGGCAACAAGGCCGCCCGCGCCGGAGCGCTCGAGTTCTTCGGCGGCTCGCAACCGAAGGTGACGAACTGCCTGTTCGTCGGCAATCAGTCGACCGGGTCGGGCGGCGGCGGCGCGATCTGGCTCGGATCGAGTTCGAACGGCACGTTCCGCAATCTCACGGTGACTGGGAATAGCGCGACCGTCGTCGGCGGTGGCATCTATAACACGGGCGGTACGTCGACGTTCGCGAACTGCATTTCCTTTGGCAACACCGGACCGGGCACGACGGCGGACAACGGGATCAAATCGCAGGGCGGCACGTCGACAATTACCTATAGCGACGTGCAAGGCATCACCACCGGCACCGGCAACCTGAACCTCGATCCGAAGTTCGTCGACGTCGCGGGCGGCAACCATCGCTTGCAGGCGACGAGTCCGTGCATCGACGCGGCGAACAACGCGGCCGTGCCCGCGGGCACGATCACCGATCTCGACAGCTTGCCGCGCTTCGTCGATCAACCGAGCGTGCCCGACACTGGAGCCGGCGTTGCGCCGATCGTCGATATGGGGGCGTACGAACTTCAGTTCACCGCGCCGCCGTGCCCGACCGATCTGACCGGCGACGGCGCGACCGGCGCGGACGACCTCGGCGTCCTTCTGGGCGCATGGGGCAGCGCGGCAGCCGACCTCGACGGCGACGGCACGACCGGCGCGAGCGATCTCGCGATCCTGCTCGGCGCTTGGGGGCCGTGCTGAGTCGGGACGCGGGCTGCGGCGCGCGTTGGAGGCGACGACGCGACCCGACGCCTGACCCACGGCCTTGCCGCTGACCAGGTTTGTCGCGCGCCGTGCCGAGCGTGGGACTCTCTGACCGTTCGCGTTCAGCCCGTCCACGCCCCGAGCAGGATCGCCAAGTCGTTGGCGTCCACGGTGCCTGAGCAATCCAGGTCCGACGGACACGCGGCGCAGTCGCCCCACGCTCCGAGCATGATGGCGAGATCCGACGCGCTGACGTGTCCATCGGCGTCAAGGTCGGCGAAGACGGCCGCGCCGCCGCTCGTCGTCTCGAGCCCCGGATTCGAAAAGAGAAACTGGACTTCGGCGCAGCTTAGGCTTCGGTCGTACACCTGCACGTCGTCGATGTCGCAGGGCAGGTAGAACGGGAGATTCGCGAACTTGCCGATCAGGAGCGGCTTGCCGAAGTCGGTCATCGGCGCGGGCGCATTCGGGTTGTGCTGGATCAACTCGCCGTCGACGTAGAAATTTGTTCCGCTCGCGCCTGTCGTGGCGACGAAGTGGTACCACTGCCCGACGACCCACGCGTTCGCCTGCGTTCCCGCGCCGACAGCGCCGCTCGTCGTGAACTGTGCGGCGCCGGCGTCATTCGGATAGAGCGTCCCGGTGACGCCGAGGTGATACTGGTAGTAGGGCGGCCTGTGGGAGACGTATCCCTTGTCGACGATGGCGTCGTTGCCGCTGCCCGAGAACGCCTGCGTCCCGCGGAACCACGCCGAGATGCTCATTTCGAGCGCCGGGTTGAGGACCGCGCCGTTGCCGCAATTCACGTAGTCGTCGATGCCGTCAAGGCGGATCGCGGCGCCTGCGACGCCGCGCGTCCACGTCGCGCCGCCGAAGATCGTTCCGGTATTGCCGTAACCCGACGAGTCGTTAGCGATCGCGCCGCGACCCTCGTCGAACTTCCAATGCGCCACCGGACCCGTAGCGGGGTCGGCTCGATGCACGACGGCGAGAGCCAGCGCGCACGCACCGACCGCGACACAACTGCGAGCCATGCTTGTTCTCTCCTCGTACTCGAACGACGACGACCGCCGATCCTCGCTCGGCCGGCGCGATCGTAACGAGACGGCCGGCGCCGATCGACGCGCTCGTGCTCAGCGCTGTCCGAGAACGAGACGAGATGGCGCGACGGCCGCACCTTCGAGCCGAGCTCCGTCCCCGAGGACCCGGGGAGTCTCTTCGCGCTACGGCTTGCATGTGGCGCGGCAAATCCCCGAGTCGGAGTGGGGATCGAAGTCGCTCTCTCGTCTCTCCGCTCGCGCGGCGGGCGCGACGGCGGGGCGGGACACGCAGCGGCGAGGTCGGTCAGCCCACGTCGCGGGCACCAACGCGCCACCAACGCGCCACCAACGCGCGACAGGCATCCGTATCGGGATGTTCAGTCGCCGCCTCCGCGATCATCCGCGATGCAAACGTGAGCGACCATGCGTGAGCATACGTGAGGAGCATACGTGAGTGACAGTCACTGATATCGAGACGTTCAGCCGCGTCTGGATGACGTCTGCAACGCAGACTGGCTGCGCGGGTCTGCCGCGCTTGTCGGACTCTCCGGGGCGAATCGATTGTGGCGCATGGGAGTCAGGCGGACGGGAGACGGACAGGAGACGGACAGGAGACAGGTATCGATATCGGGACCGACGGCCGTCACCAGCGGATGGGCGGTGAGCATCCAATCCGATCGCGCCGATCTGCACAGCCTGATCGAGCCAGCCTCGCCCACGCGATCACCAGCCACGTCAGCACCGCCGTCAGAAAAAAGTCGGCACTTTTCGACCCCCACACACTCGCGCGGTACCTTCGCCGCCGCGTGCTCGGGGGTCGCACGCTTCTTCGTCCGGAGGCGATCTTGCCTCGACCGCGGTGGATCCAAGTCAACGACGCCGTCGGCGGCGTCTATCACTGCATTTCACGTTGCGTGCGCCGACTCGCGCTCCTTGCGCGCCGAGAGCGGCTCGAGTGGATCGTTGCGCGCCTCGCCATGCTCGCGAGCGCGTTCGCCATCGACGTTTGCGATCTCGCCGCGATGATCAACCATCTGCACCTGATGCTCCGTACGCATCCGGAGCTCGCGATGGCCTGGGACCCGGAGGAAGTCGCAACGCGCTGGCTGACCGTGATGCCGAACATCACCCTGCGGCGGGCACTCGGGATCGACGCGGATACGCCGCAACCCGAGGAGATCGCCATCGCCTGCTCCGACAAGGCGCTCATCGCCGAGTGGCGGTGGCGACTCTCAAACCTCGGCTGGTTTCACCGGCTGCTCAAAGAGCCCTGCGCCCGGGCATGGAACCGCCAGGACGACGTGCCGGGCCCCTTCTGGGAAGGCCGCTACCGCTCGATCGCGTGCTGCGACGAACGGTCGCTCCTCGTGCAATCAGCCTACGTCGTTCTCAATCCGGTGCACTGCGGCCGGGCCGCCGAGTTGGAGGAATGCGAATGGACTTCGCTGCCGCTCAGACTTCGTCAGGTCGAGGCGGAGATGCGGCAAGGAATGCACGTGGCGGGGCGGCAGCTGTGCGATTCGGCGCTCCTCACGCCAGCCTTGCCGTGCGATCCAGGGCGTCGAGTGCCGGCGATGGACGATGCAGAGTTCTCGCGCCGGATCGCCCAAAGCGCGTGGGAGCGCGCGTTGCGCGAGCTCGCGGTCGACGAAGCGCGGCGACTATCCAACGAGGCGTCGCGGTTCGCGCGAGTTGCGATTGGACGCGCCTCGGCGACGGTCGGTCACCACGTACCTGAGGCCGCACCAGCAGAGCCCCCGCATCCCGCTGCGCGGCTGCTTCGGACCGTGCCCCGCGAGCGTCCGCGTGCGCCGATCCCGGCGGCGCCGGGCCAGCCGCACGCGCGACTCGAGAACCGGTGGCGCGGAGGGCTTCCACTGCCGCTCGTCGCTGGTTGCACGGTCGCGGCTTTCGTCGAGTTCGTCGACGATTGCGGGCGCGTCGCCCGACCCGACAAGGCGGGCTACATCGCTCCCGCCATGCCGCGTGCGATCGAGACGCTGCGGGTCCGGATAGCAGGGGGCTCATCGCTCGGAGCGTCGCCGACGCGCGATGTGCACTGGACAGAACGTCTAACACCCGTGGTGCAGGGTCTGGTGCTGTCGGCGATTGCGAACGTTACGAGAGCCGCGACGAGGATCGCCCAGAGAATCGGGCTTGGATCGACGGGACCTCCCGCGTCTGACGTGGTGCGTGCTGGCGACCACTCGGACCCCAGACCGCTCAAGCCGTGCGCAGTGAACTGGTCACACGGCCTTGCGGACGATCCTCCCGACGCTAAGCGGCCAGCGGCGCGACCGCCGCCGTAGCACGCATCGATGAACTCGCGCGGGTCGCTGCCGATCAGGCGCGGCGCTGGCGGTTCGGCGGCGCGGCGAGCCCGCCGGGCCTGCTGTCGCATGCGCGGACGACACGAGTGTCGCCGGCCCCGTGGTGCGCGAGGGGGTCGGGTGTGGCTAACGAGCGCTGCGGAGCGAGGGCACGGGGATCGCACTCGCGGCGGCCGTGACGGTGTTCGTCGCACGGGGCGCAATCTCGCGACCCTGCGCGATAGTGATGCAGATAATGATGCATGGCCTCGGTTCGCATGCGGCGCGCCGGACCGGACCATCCAGCGGAGGGCGTTGAAGACGTGCCGGAGGTCCTGCTCGCGCTGCGGTGCGTCCTCGCGCATGAGTGTCAGCTAGGGCAAGACGAACTCCCATTCGCCATCCGGGACGTCGCTTGGATACGGCTTCCGTGCCATCCCCGTAGATCGGCGCGACGGAGCGTAAGTCCCTAACACGCTTTGGGTCTCACTCAGGCTCCAGAACGAACCCCGCAGCAAGCCGACGTCGGCTCTGGCGCCGCCTCTGGCGACCGATGCCACCAGCACGCGGCCGCGCACTGGTCTCGGTCGCGCACTAGTCTGGCCAGTGCCCGAGCGCCAGCACGCGGCCGCGCACTGGTCTCGGTTGCGCACTGGTCTGGCCAGTGCCCGAGCGCCGCCCGCGATCGCGCGGCGATGCCACGCGCTTCGCCCTCCGCCGAGCGGGCGTCGGCCGCTCATGGCTGACATCCCCACTTGGCGAGGAAGCTGTCCTCCGCTGGGCTGATGGGGAAGCCGCCGCCAACAAAGAGCGCCAGTCCGGAACCGCCTCCATCGTCGAACGTCTTCAGGGAGTACACCGAGCCGCCTATTCCCGGCGCGAGCGACGACCATGACGAGCCGTCCCATCTGGCGATCCTCGCGGCCGACACGTCTCCCGCGATCGTGAAATCCCCTCCTGCATAGAGCGCCGCGCCGTTGACTCCGTCATCGAAGGTGGTCAGCGAGTGAACGCTTGCGTTCAGTCCCGAGCCGAGCGCCGACCACGACGCACCGTTCCATTTCGCGGCGCGGTTCGCCGTCACCCCGCCCGCTGTCGCAAAGCTGCCGCCCGCGTAAAGCGCCGGGCCTGCGCCGCTTCCGTCATCGAAGCTCGCCAACGCTCGGACCGCGCCGTCGGTCCCGGTGCCGAGCTTCGACCAAGACAATCCGTTCCACCGCGCTATCCGATTGACCGTAATGCCGCCGGCTGTCGTGAAGTCGCCGCCGACGTAGAGTGCTGGCCCTCCGCCGCTGCCGCTATCAAATATGGTGAAGGCGAGGACGGCTGGGGAAGTGCCGCCACTCAAGCCCGAACCAACGGCAGACCAAGACGAACCGTTCCACTTCGCGAGCAAGTTCGCAGCCACGCCTCCAGCAGTCGTGAATGTGCCGCCCACATAGAGCGCCGGAGCGCCACCCCCGCCGCCGTATGCCGTCACTGCGTAGACAGCGGGTAGCACTCCGCCGCTCACACCCGCCCCGAGCGGCGACCACGTCGAGCCGTTCCACTTGGCGATGCGGTTCGCCGCGGCGCCGTTGGCTAACGTGAAGTCTCCACCAGCGTAGAGCGCGGGCCCGTTGCCACTCCCGTCATCGAAGACCGCAAGGCCGCGGACTGCGCCGTTCACTCCCGAGCCAAGCGCTGACCATGTCGAGCCGTCCCATCGCGCGATGCGATTCACTATTGTTCCGCCCGCGGACGTGAAGTTGCCGCCGACGTAGAGAGCAGGACCGGCGCCGCTTCCGTCGTCAAAGGTCGTCGCGCAGAAGACGCTGCTATCGAGGCCGGATCCGAGCGCCGACCACGACGAGCCGACGCGCTTCGCGACCTGATTCGTGACAAGTCCGCCAGCCGTGGTGAAGACGCCACCGCAATAGAGGGCCGGGCCAACTCCGCTTCCATCATCAAACGCGGAGAATGCAAGAACGTCGGCGTTCGTCCCTGACCCGAGCGCCGACCACGACGACCCGTTCCACTTCGCGATGGAGTTCGCGGTGACGCCACCGGCCGCCGTGAAGTTGCCCCCTACGTACAGGGCCGGTCCGGCACCACTCCCGTCGTCGTAGGTTGAGAGCGTGAATACGGAGGGGCTGCCGCCGCCTCCGAGGCCGAAACCAAGCGCCGACCATGCACCGCCGTTCCACTTTGCAATCCTGTTCGCCAACACGCCGCCCGCCACCGTGAATCCCCCCCCCGCGTAGAGCGCCGGGCCTCCGCCCGCCCCGTCATCGAACGTCGTCAGGGCGTACACACTCGGTAAGAGCCCGCCGCTCATGCCCGACCCGAGCGCTGACCACGACGAGCCGTTCCATTTTGCGACGGAGTTCGCGGCCACGCCGCCTGCGATCGTGAACGCGCCCCCCGCATAGAGCGCAGGCCCGGTACCGCTCCCGTCGTCGAAGGTCGTCAACGCTTTCACATCGCTGTTCACCCCCGACCCGAGCGCTGACCACGACGAGCCGTCCCACTTCGCAATCCGGTTCACGGTCACGCCACCGGCGACGGTGAACCCGCCCCCTGCGTACAGCGCTGAGCCTCCACCCGCGCCGTCATCGAACGTCATCAGGGCGTCGACATTCGGGAAGGATCCGCCGCTCATCCCTGATCCGAGCGGTGACCACGACGAACCGTTCCACCTCGCGATCCTGTTCGCCGTCACGCCGCCCGCCGTGGTGAACGATCCGCCCACGTAGAGAGCGGCGGCGCCGCGGCCGGCGTCATCGAAGACCGCCAGTGCGCGGACCTCTCCGTTCAATCCCGAACCGAGCGCTGACCACGACGAGCCGTTCCATTTCGCGATTCGATTCGCGGCCAGAGCACCGGCGGTCGTGAAGTTGCCGCCGACGTAGAGCGCAGGCCCGGCGCCGCTCCCATCGTCAAAGACCGTCAAGGCACGTACCGTCCCGCCCACGCCAGGTTGTCCGCCGAACGTGGGAAGCCACGACGGATCACACGGCGTATTGCCGCTCACCGTGATAACGCCCGCATCGGTCACACCGTCCAACTCGACTGGCGAGACCACCTTCGTGCCCGAGTAGTTGACGCCTCCGAGACTCAGGACCGCCGTCACATTCAGCGCACTCGTCTGCTGTTGAACGTCGACCTCGAAGCTGAACGATCCGTTCGCGCCACTCACCCCCATGCCGCCGAGTTGCGTCACGACCACCGCCTTCGGCGCTGGCGTGCCATCCGGGAACTGCACGCTTCCAACAACGAGCGTCTTCAGGCACCGCGCTGGGCAGGGCCCCCAGCTTCCGAGCACGATGGCGAGGTCGCTTGCGTCGACCTGTCCCGATCCGTCCAGATCGGCCGGCGCGCCCGCACTTCCAGGCCCCCAGGCGCCGAGGACCACGGCTAAGTCCGCGCCGCCAACCTCGGCGTCTCCGTCGAAGTCCGCGGGACAGCAAAGGCTCGCGCCACCAGCGTGCGCCGACGACGCGATGAGGAGCAGCAGCGGCAGGGACGCTCGGATGATCTGGTCGAGGATCTTCATGACTTCTCCATGAGGCGCCGCTGCAACGCGAGCAGGTGCGCCGTGCACGTTCGAATTCGAGACACGGCACGGGACACGCGGGTGCGTGCTGGTGCCATCGGGTGCGGGTGATGCCGTCGCCGTCGGCGATCAGTGCTCGCGGCGTGCTGCCCTCGTTGGCTGCGGCCCTGACGGTGCATCGCTATCGGAGTTCACACATCCCCACGCGGCGAAGTCGTTCGCAGGAACGCCGCCCGCCGTGGTGAAGAAGCCGCCCGCGCAGAGCGCTGGGGCGCCGCCACTCCCGTCGTCGAAGACCGTCAGCGCGTAGACCTCGTTGCTCATGCCGTTTGCCGCGCCTGTGCCGAGCGGCGACCACGAGCTGCCGTTCCACTTCGCGATCCGGTTCGCAGTGACGCCGCCGGCGGTCGTGAAGGCGCCGCCCACGCAGAGCGCCGGACCGCCGCCCCCGCCGTCGTCGAAGACCGTCAGCGCGTAGACCTCGTTGTTCACGCCGTTCGCCGCGCCCGTACCGAGCGACGACCACGAACTGCCGTTCCACTTGGCGACCCGGTTTGCCGCGACGCTGCCCGACGTGGCGGTGAAGGCGCCGCCGACGTAGAGCGCCGGACCACTGCCATTGTCGAAGACCGTCAGCGCGTAGACGAAGCCGTTGACGCCGTTCGCCGCGCTCGTGCCAAGCGGCGACCACGAGCTGCCGTTCCACCTTGCGATCCGATTCGCCGTGGCGCCGCCCGCCGTGGTGAACTCGCCACCGACGTAGAGCCTTGGACCGTTGCCACTGCCGTCGTCGAAGCTCGTCAGCGCGTACACCACGTTGTTCACGCCGTTCGCAGCGCCGGCGCCGAGCGGCGACCACGAGCTGCCGTTCCACTTCGCGATCCGGTTTGCAGTGACGCCGCCGGCGGTCGTGAAGGCGCCGCCCACGTAGAGCGCCGGGCCGCCGCCACCGCCGTTGTCGAAGACCGTCAAGGCGCGAACCGTGAAGTTCACACCGTTCGCGGAACCTGTGCCCAGCGACGACCACGAACTGCCGTTCCACTTCGCGATCCGGTTTGCAGCGACGCCGCCAGCAGTCGTGAAGAAGCCGCCCGCGTAGAGCGCTGGACCGCTGCCACTGCCGTCGTCGAAGACCGTGAGCGCGTAGATCTCGTTGTTCACGCCGTTCGCCGCGCCCGCTCCGAGCGACGACCACGAGCTGCCATTCCACTTCGCGATCCGGTTTGCAGTGACGCCGCCAGCGGTCGTGAAGAAGCCGCCCGCGTAGAGCGCCGGACCGCCACCAGCGCCGTCGTCGAACACCGTCAGGGCGCGGACCATGCCGTTCAGGCCCTTCGCCGAGTCCGCACCTGGCGCGGACCACGCGCTGCCGTTCCACCTCGCGATCCGGTTCGCCGTGACGCCGCCCGCGGTTGTGAAGATGCCGCCCGCGTAGACCACTGGACCGACAACGCCGCCGTCGAAGGCGGCGAGGGCGTTGACATCGCTGCTCACCCCGATCGCCGAGCCCGTGCCGAGCGCGGACCACGAACTCCCGTTCCACCTCGCGATCCGGTTCGCCGTGACGCCACCCGCCGTCGTGAAGATGCCTCCCGCGTAGAGCGCTGGAGCGGTGCCGTCACCTGCGTCGATGGTCGTGAGCGCGTAGACATCGCTGCTCACGCCGTTCGCCGCGCCCGTGCCGAGCGACGACCACGAGTTGCCGTTCCATTTCGCGATCCGGTTCGCCGTGACGGCGCCCGCCGTCGTGAAGGTCCCGCCCGCGTACAGCGCCGGACCGCCGCCATCGTCGAAGACCGTCAGGGCGCGGACTTGGTAGAAGATTCCGCCGACGCCAGTTCCGAGTGACGACCACGCGTTGCCGTTCCACTTCGCGATCCCGTTCACCGTGACACCGCCCGCCGCCAGGAAGTCGCCGCCCGCGTAGAGCGCGGGACCGCTGCCGGCGTCGAAGACCGTCAGTGCGTACACCTGGCTGGTCACGCCATTGGCGGCGCCGGTGCCGAGTGACGACCACGCGCTCCCGTTCCACTTCGCGACTCGGTTTGCCGTGGCGCCGCCAGCCGACGTGAAGATGCCGCCGGCGTAGAGCGCCGGACCGCCGCCGCTACCGTCGTCAAAGGCCGTCAGCGCGCGGACCGAGCTGTTCACGCCGTTCGCCGAGCCCGTGCCGAGCGACCCCCATGAGTTGCCGTTCCACTTCGCGATCCGGTTCGCAGTGAGACCGCCGGCGCTCGTGAATTCGCCGCCGACGTAGAGCGATGGCGCGCCGCCGCCGCCAACGTCGACGACGGTCAGGGCGTAGACCGGGCCGTTCACGCCGTTCGCCGCGCCAGTCCCAAGCGACGACCACGCGCTCCCGTCCCACTTCGCGATGTAGTTCGCCGTGGCGCCGCCTGCATAGGCGAAGTCGCCGCCCGCGTACAGCGCGGGCCCGCCGCCACCACCATCATCGAAGACCGTCAGGGCGTGCACTGCGCCGCTCACGCCGGGTAGCTCGAAGCCTGGAAGCCAACCGAACTCACCCGAGCAACTCGCTTCGGGCGAGACGACGATCGCGCCCGCGCTGGTCACGCCGCCCAACTCGATTGGCGCGACCGCCTTCGTGCCCGAGTACGTCACGCCTTGAACGGTCACCACCGCCGTCACGTTCAGTGACGTGGTCTGCGGCTCGACGTCGACCTCGAAGCTGAACGACCCGTCTGCTCCGCTGACGCCCATCCCGCCGAGTTGCGTCACGACCACCGCCTTCGGTGCCGGCGTGCCATCCGGGAACTGCACGTTTCCAACGACGAGCGTCTTCAGGCACGGCGTTGGGCAGATCCCCCAACTGCCCAACACGATCGCGAGATCGCTCGCGTCCACTTGCCCGGAGCCGTTCAGATCGGCCGGCGCGCCCGCGGCGGCAGGCCCCCACGCGCCGAGGACGAACGCCAGATCCGCAGCGCCGACCACGGCGTCGCCGTCGAGATCCGAAGGGCAGCAGAGGCTCGCGGCGCGCGCCTGCGGCGACGATCCGACGACGATCAGCAAGAGAAGGAACGCTCGGACGATGTGGTCAATGGTCTTCATGACCCCTCCATGAGGCACCGTCGCATCGGGTGCCCCGCCGCTCGGGAACTGGCTCGGGAACTGGCTCGGGCACTGGAATGACAGACGAGCGCCGAGCACTCGCGAGTCAGACGCGCAGGACATGAGCCGCTTGTCCGTCGCGTCGATGGACAAGGCGGTCGCTTCGGCGAGATGTCAACGGCTGGCACGGGTGCAACGAAGTCCACCCGGCCACCGGTCCCTCACCCCGATGGCGGAATCCGCGCCGCCCACTGCGCGCGTTCTTGTAGGATTTTTTCCGTTCCTTCCCCCTCCACGATGTCACCGACGTTTGACCAGTTCGAGGAGTGCGACGCGAGTGGCCCGACGGGCGGCGACCGGCAGCGCGTCCCGCCGTCGGACGCCGCGCTCCTGCCGTTGGTCTACGAGCGGGCGATGGACATCGCGAACCGAACGCTGCGCGGCGATCGGGCGAAGCGCTGGGTGCGGGCGAGTTCGCTCGTGCACATGGCGTTCCTCAGGCTCCTCGAACAAGGCGGGTTGGATCTCGGCGACGACAGGCCGCAGGAGGCTCGTCTCCTCGCCGCGCTGACCGCGATCATGCGGCGCACGGTCGTCGACGTCGCGCGGGCCGCGCTTGCGCAGAAGCGCGGGAGCGGCATGAAGATCTCGCTTCACACGCAGCACCTGCCTGCGGCGAAGCCGGCGATCGACGTGGTGGAGATCGACGACGCGCTCGCCGCACTCGGGCGCATCTGCGAGGAGTCGGCGAAGGTGGCGGAACTCCGACTCTGGGGCGGCCTGGAGTTCGAGCAGATCGCGCTCGCGACGAATCTCCCCTTGAGCCGCGTGCGCTCGCGATGGAATCGGGCCAAGGCGTTCCTCGCCAAGGACCTTTCGGGGCGCAACGCTGCCGCGCCATCGGAGCCCGCGTCGTGAGGCCGTCACGGGCGGCGCCGGAGGTCTTCCGCCAGGCCCTCGACGTCTTCGATCGGGTGCGGCGTCATCCGCCCGACGAACGCAACCGCCTGCTCGATGAAGACGACTCGCTGAGCGACGAGCTTCGCGCCTGCGTGCGCGACCTCCTCGCCCATGACTCGCCGACAAACCAGTTCCTCGGCATGTCGGTGGCGAGCGCCGCTGCGCGCTTGGCGGCCCCGCTCGCCGACTCGCTCGCGCCGCAGCAGATCGGGCGCTATCGCGTCGTGCGCGAACTCGGCCACGGCGGATTCGGTCGCGTCTACCTCGCCGAGCAGGAGCATCCGAAGCGCCGCGTTGCGGTGAAGGTGCTGCGCGCGGGCTGCTCGTCCACCGACGCGCGCCGACTCCTCTTCGAAGCCGAGGCGCTCGCCCGTCTCGACCACCCGGCGATCGCTCGCGTCTACGAATGCGGCGCCGTCACCGAAGGCGACACCCGGCCGTTCATCGCGATGGAGTTCGTCGACGGCGTGAGCCTCGATCGACACGCCGCGTCGCTCGACCGGCGCGCCCGCTGCGCGCTGCTCGAACAGGTGTGCGAAGGCCTCGAGCACGCGCATCGCCGCGGCGTGCTGCACCGCGATCTCGCGGCGAAGAACATCCTGGTCGACGCGAACGCCCGGCCGCGCATCATCGACTTCGGCTTGGCGTCGACCGCGACGCGCGATCACGTCAGCCAATCGATGACCGTCGCCGGCACGCTCCTGGGAACGCTGCGTTGCATGAGCCCCGAGCAACTCTCGGGGAACCCCAACGCGATCGACACGCGCTCCGACCTCTTCTCGCTCGGCGTCATCGTCTTCGAGACGATCGCGGGTCGGCATCCGTTTCTCGACGAGCCGATGGACGTCGCCGCGGCAATGCGGGCGATGCTCGAAGCGACGGCGCGCCGCCCGTCCTCGATCGATCGTTCGCTCGGCGGCGACGCGGAAGCGGTCCTCCTCAAGTGCGTCGAACGCGATCCGCATCGCCGCTACCAGTCCGCTGCGGAACTCGCCGCCGATCTCGCCGCGCTTCGGCTCGGCCGTCCCGTCGCGGCCCGCTCGTACACCGAGATCGAGCGCGCGATGGCGTGGGCGCTCCGGCACAAGCGAACGGTGCTCGTCGCGTCCGCGGTCGCCGTCGTCACGTTCGTCGCCGCGCTCAGCGTCGCGCTGTCGCTGCGCCGCGAGGCGCAAGCCAACGACGCGGCGGTGAACGCGCTCGACGCGGTCATCACGCACGTCATCGCGCCGCTCGCGCCGCGCGTCGGCACGCTCGAGGATCGCGAACGCCTGCTTGCGTCGATCGAGCCCGACGTCGAGCACCTCGCGGCCCGCGCGCCGATCGACGCCCGCGTCGCCCGAATCACCGGCGCGTTTCATGCCGCCCGCGGCGACGCGCTGGTGGACCGGCTCGACTACCCCGCGGCGCTCCCCGAGTACGCCCGCGCCGTCGAGGCGTATGAGCGTGCAGTCGCGCTGGGTGACGACTCGATCGACACGGCCCACGCCGCGTCGATCATCCTCGTCAAGCGCGGCGACGCGATCTGGCACACGAACGGCGACGGGGCGAAGGACTATGAGCGAGCGTTGGCCTTGGACCGCGACCTGGCCGCGCGCCATCCCACCGACCTTCGAGTGCTCAGCAACCTCTTCTGGTCGCACTGGCGGTTGGCGCGAGCGACGCTCGACGCTCGCGGCGCGGAGCATGTCGAGCCTGCGGTGGAGGTCGCTGCAGCGATGCGGGAGGTCGATCCGACCGCGTGGCGGACCCTTGAGGCGACGGCGACCGTCCTCACTCGGCGCGGCATCGAGCTGGCCGCGCGGGGCGAACAAGACGCGGCGTTGTCCGTACTCGCCGAAGCCGTGCGCGCAGCGCGGAGACTCGTCGAGCACGACGCGGCGTCGCTCGTCTTCCTGAAGCTCCTGGTGCGGGCCGACGTGAGCTACGCGTCGTGCGCACTCGACGCCGGCCGCAGCGACGACGCATCGGCGGCGCTCGCGGAGGCCTCAGCTGCGGTTCAACGGCTTGGCATCGATGAGCGCGACGTCGAGAACCGGCACCTGTACATCGAGGCGATCCACGCACCGCTCGGCGATCTGGCGCTTCGCCGCGGCGATGTCGACGAGGCGCTGCGCCATGCCGACCAGGTGATCGACGGCTTCCACGGCGACCATGCGATTGATCACACCGGATTCGAACTCGGCGCGGGGAAGATCCGCGCGTGGCAGGTGAAGATCGCCGCACTGCGTGCACTCGGCCGGCTCGACGAGGCGGACGAAGCCGAGTCAGCGCTGCGAGCCGACGCGGAGCTCGCGGCGAACGCGCCCTACGCGTCGGACGTCGCGCGGCGGTGGTTCCGCGCGGCGCTCGATCGGCGCTGACGCGCCTCGCTCACGATTGCAGCAGCCACACGCCACACGCCATCGCGCCGGTCAGGAGAAGCGTCGCCGGCAGCCGGTGCATCGCTTCGGCTCCGCCGAATCGCGCGTTCTCCAGTAGAGGAGCGACGAGAGCAGTTGCTCGCACTGCAGCGCCCCTTCGGTCCGCCGCTCGTCCGCAGCAGAAACGAGGGGGCGCTGGAGTGCTACGAATCGCTCGAATTGGCATAAGTTCTGGCTCGACGGGCGAGCGTGAGGTCGTATGGCGTCAGGTCGATCGTCGCGAGGAAGATCGGCCCGTTGAAGACATGCGTGCCGAAGCGCTCAAACGAGACTTGCGTGCCGGGGATGACCAACGTCGATATGTCGCCGTTGTACATGGCGGTCGTCGAGCCGGGCAGCCCGACGATGGCGGCGTCGAACGACGACCACAGCATGAAGCGGAGCGTCCAAGCGCTCGGCGTACTCTGCGGCAGAGCGGCGTAGGCGACTTGCAGTGTGCTCAGTGCAAGGGCGCCACCAGGCGACGCTGGTGTCGAGAACTCGACCGTGCCCGTGTAGCCGGTGAAGGGGACCGAGGTCACGGCGATTGGCTAACGTTCATTGACGAGCGAGTTCGAAGCGCTGCCCGGCGGCGTGATCCGAGCGACGAGCGTCACCGTATCCGCGTGCGCTGACGGCGAGACCGGCGGAAGCGGGCACAGCATCGCGACGGAGGAGACGAGATTCGTGAGACACATGAGCGGATGGCCCATCTGCCCGACGCCGGTGCCGCTGTTCTCAGCGGGCGGAAAGGCGACTCGCTGACCGATCGCGTCCGGGGGGCTTCGAGGTAGTGGCGGAACTCGCGGCGGCCACTGCGCGCGGAGCGGAGGAGATGGCGCAGAAAGTCGATCGGATTTGTATGACCGCACGAAGACGCAGTCGGGATCCAAGCCGAACGTCAATGGCCGGAGGAGGCCGCCACTCGGTAACCCGCACCGAGACGGGGTCGTCGGCTTGTCCTCGCGCCTGCAGTGTCGAGGACCAGCGCAGCACCCGTCGATCGGTCGCATGCATCCGGTCGTCGCACGGGCAAACCGCGCGACGCTTGTCCCGGGTCACTTGTAGCCGCTGGGAGCTTCGTAGGTCGATTTCGTCGACTTGTACTTGCGGTCCCACTCGCGCTCCGACTCGTGGGTGCCGCGGTCTTGGCCGAAGGGATAGACCGTCTTGCCGGTGCCCAGATTGCCGGTGGAATAGCTCGGGTCGGCCTCCGGCTCGCCGAGCCAGTTTTCGCCGGCGCCGTCCTTGTTGGACGACTTGCACCCCGAGACGAGTCCGACGACTCCGCAGGCGACGACGCCGGCCAGCCCGACTCCGATCCAGGATCGATGAGATTTCCAGCTCCCGTGCATGCGTCCTCCTTCCCGCGGCGTGGCGACTGTCGCTCGTGCGCGTCGCGCCGGTGCGGCGTTCGATCGCACGCGATCCGGCGGCGGGCGGCGAACCTTCCGAGCAGATCCGCAGCATCGCGTCGCCTGCGTGCTTGACGGACCGATCGTAGCAGCCGCCGCTGCCTTCGCCGAGCCAAAACGCACGCGCTCGGTTTGCTCGCGCGGCCGACGTACAGTGCACCCCGCGAGTCCGCGTCGTCGCGCTCGTTTCGCACGCATCCGGAGCAGACCGATGTTCGAGAAGGTGAGTCGTTCGTGGGAGCTGACGAAGCAAAGTTGGAGCGTGCTTCGTTCGGACAAGACCCTCGTTCTCTTCCCGGTGTTCTCGTCGATCGCGCTCCTGGCGGTGGTCGGGAGCTTCATGATCCCCGCCACGATCTGGTTCACGAGCCTCTCCGCCGAGCAGCAGGAGCAACTGAAGGAAGGACGTACGAGCGCGGTCGCGCTGGTCATCACGTTTGGCTTCTACTTCGTCTCCTACTTCGTGATGACCTACTTCAACGTCGCGCTCGTCGGCGCGGCCCGCGAACGATTCGCCGGTCGACCCGCGACGCTCTCCTCCGGACTCGGCGTCGCCAACTCGCGACTGCTTCAGATCCTCGCGTGGGCCTCTCTGAGCGCGACGGTCGGCATGATCCTTCGCATGCTCGAAGAGCGAGCTGGCCTCATCGGTCGCATCGTCATCCGGCTGATCGGCGTGGCGTGGGCCATCGGCACCTACTTCGTCGTGCCGATCCTGGCGATCGAAGGGCTCGGTCCGATCGACTCGATCAAGCGTTCGGTGTCGCTCCTGAAGAAGAGTTGGGGCGAGGCGGCGCTGACGCGGCTCGGGACCGGCGCCGTGTTCGGCCTCATCACGATGATCGTGCTGCTCGTCTCGGTGGGGCTTGTCGTGTTGACTGCCGCGAACGGGCTCGTCGTGCTGGCGATCATGATCGGCGCGGCGGCGGTGATCTCGCTCATCGCGATCTCGCTGATCGGCACGACGCTCCAGGCCATCCTGCAGGTCGCGGTCTACAACTTCGCGGCGGACGGCAGCGTGCCCGCGGGCTTCGACGCGAACACGCTGCAGTCGATGTTCCAGCCGAAGAAGAAGGCGGCGAAGTAATACCAATTCGAACACTCCGTCGCGCCCTCCGGGCGCACACTCGCTCTGGCCATTTCGCCGTCTTGTGAGATCGTGGAGCGCGTGGAGCAAATGCGATCCGTATAACCTGCCCGGCGTGACGAGCGCCGCGTCGCAGCAACGATCGAACGGCCCCGCGGGCGACGCGTCCGCGGGGCCGTCGCTTTCCGACGAAGCGCGTGCGGCGCTCTCCGGCTGCGCCGACGGCAAGGACCACAACGAGGAGGCGTTCGCGCTCCTCGTCGGCGCGATTCGCGATGCGGCCCGCGGATCGGGCGGTGCGTCGCTCGAAGCGAATGCGACGCAGCCGGCGCCGTGGGACGAACTCGTGGCCGGGAACGACGAGGTCCGGGGTCGCCTCGTCGTGTTCGACGGCGTCGTGGCGCAGCGCTCGCCGCTCGAAGATTTCTGGGAGGACGTCGAGGAGTGGTTCGTGCGCCTGCCCGACGGTCGCGCGATCTGCGCGTACGTCGTCGATCCGCCCGCGAACGTCGCCCGCGGGCGCGGAGTTCGGCTCGTCGGCTTCCTCTACAAGCGCGTCGACGCGGTCGATCGCAGCGGCAAGCCGCGCTCGTATCCCGCCGTCGTCGCCCGCGTCGTGGCGGCGGGGCCGTCCTTTGCGGCGGGTTCGATCCTGTTCGGCGTGGTCATCGCGATGCTCGGAATCTTCGTGCTGCTCCGTTGGCGGGTCGCCCGCATGCGACGTCGAGACCCGTCGCGGGCGATGCCCGCCGAGAGCATGGCCAGCGCGCTCGACGCGCGGCGAGAATTGCCGCAAGATCCCGCTGAGGCGCTGGCCGCGTTGCGGCGCCGTTCCTCCGATTCGTCATGATCGTCTCCGTCACCGGTCCATTCGCCCACGACGTCGTCATCGAGCGCGACCTGCTCGATCGCGCCGGAGCGCACCTGCTGCGGACCGGCATTCGTCGCGGCGCGAAGGTCGTCGTCGCGATGGACGCGAACGTCGTCGCGCCGCACGGCGAGCGACTGGAGCGGGCGTTGGCCTCGAGCGGATTCGAAGTCACGCGGACGTCGCTCGTGGCGGACGAGTCGCGGAAGACGATGCCCGCGGTCGAGGCGCTTTGGAGCGTCGCACTCGCGGCGCGACTCGGTCGCGACGACGCGTTCGTCGCGCTCGGAGGCGGACTCGTCGGCGACGTGGTCGGGTTCGCCGCGGCGACGTACCTGCGCGGCGTGGCGGTCGTGCAAGTGCCGACCACGCTTCTTGCGATGGTCGACGCGTCGACCGGCGGCAAGACCGGCGTGAACGTGCCGCTGCCCGCGGCGCCGGGCGGCGGGGCGAAATCGTTGGGCAAAAACCTCGCCGGGGCCTTCTGGCCGCCGAAGGTGGTGCTCGCCGATCCGACCACGCTGGCGACGCTGCCGCCGCGCGAGCTGCGTTCGGGCCTCGCCGAGTGCGTGAAGCACGCGATGATCGACGGCGTCGACCACCTCGACTTCCTCGACCGGTCGCTCGACCGAATCCTCGCGCTCGAACCCGACGCGATCGCGGAGCTGGTCGCCCGAAGCGTGACGGTGAAGGCCGGCGTCGTGAGTCGCGATCCGCGCGAGGCGGGCGAGCGAGCCACCTTGAACCTCGGGCACACGTTTGCCCACGCGCTCGAAACCCATCCGGCGCTCGAACTCACGCACGGCGAGGCGGTCGCGATCGGACTGGTCGCGGCGTGCGCTCTGGCGGAGGCGACGGGCGAGGGCACGCCGACCTGGCGCGGTCGCGTGGAGTCGCTCGTCGGCCGATGCGGCCTCCCGACCCGCGTCGCGCCCGAGCCGGAGTCGGCCATCGGGGTTGCGGACGTACTCGGGCGCATGGGATTCGACAAGAAAGCCCACGGCGGCACGATCCGGTTCGTCGTGCCGGCATCGCCCGGCGCGGTGCGCTGGGGCGCGGTCGTCCCCGACGCCGCGGTCCGCGCCGCGCTCGCCGCGGTCGGCGTCGCCTGACCGCCGCCTCCGGCGCTGCCCGGTGGCTCAGGCGGCGAGCGCAACAAATGTGATTGCATCGGCTGGTGCTGCGCCGATAATGCCGACGGACGCGTCGTGCCCGACTCGAGCGCAGGTCGCTCGGATCGAGCAGAGGGGAGCCCGTCGCCACGCAGGATCAGGCGACACCGACGCGTTCAAGTTCGCGCCGACGTTGGAACGGTGCCCGAGGGCGCCGCGACGGCGCCGCGACGGAACAGTTCTTTCGGGCCCCCTCACGATGCGGACCATTGCGATCGTCAACCAGAAGGGCGGTTGCGGCAAGACGACGACTGCGATCAATCTCGCAGCGACGCTCGCGCGCCGCGGCCTCCGGTTGCTCCTGGTCGACATGGATCCGCAGTCGCATTGCGCTGCCGGACTCGGCGTGCCCGAGTCGCGCGTCGAGCGCGGCATCGGCGACGTGTTGTTAGGCAATCTCGATCACCCGATCGACGGGCGCGAGTTCTTGTGGGAGGTTAGTCGCAATCTGCATCTCGCACCGAGCACCGTGTCGCTCGCCGGGCTTGAAGCGGCGGCGGGCGGACTTAGCGGTCTGCCGGATCGCGATCGACGACTTGCGAAGCTCCTCGCGTGGCTCGCGCCGCGCTTCGACATCTGCATCGTCGACTGCCCGCCGACGATCGGACTCCTCACGTTCAACGCGCTGCGCGCGGCCGACGAGGCGCTCGTGCCGGTCGAGACCGGCTACCTCGCGTTGCGCGGCGCAGAGAAGCAGATCGCCACGATCACGAAGGTCGTCGAACGGCTCGGTCGACCGATCGCGCATCGGCTGCTTCCCACGATGTTCGACGACTCGCGGGCCGTCGACCGCGACGTGCTCGCGGCGCTCCAGTCGAAGTACGGCGACGCGGTGTTGCCGGTCGTCGTGCGCGATCACGATCTGCTCCGCGAGGCGACGCGCTACGGGCAAGCGATCACCGAATTCGCGCCGGCGTCGCACGCGGGCGCCGACTTCGAATCGCTCGCCGACTGGCTGCTCTCTCATCCGCCCGAGGTGATCGCGGCGCACGAGCCGCCGGCGCCAGCGCCGCTCGTCGAACACGCGACGCCCGCGGCGCCGCGCCGCGCCGCGTGGGTTCCGCACCAGTTGGCGTCGCTCTCGAATCCCGAGCCCGCGGCCGCTGCGCCGAGCGGGGAACCGGCTGACGCTCCGCGCGAGCACGCTGGCGGGCGCGCGGCCGAGCTCGTGCGACGCGTGCGCGAACTCAACGTGCGGGCCGCCCAGGACGAGAGCGAGCAGCCGATCTCCGACGAGCACGCTGCAGCGCCGGACGACGGCGCTCCACCGTTCCCGCCCTCCGCGTTGCGGCATCGAGGCCGTCCATGAGCCAAGTCGATCCCTACGAAGAACTGGCATCGCTCTTCCTCACCGGAGGTCCGAACGCGACGAACGTGCTCGACGCGGGTGATCCGCCGGTGGAGGTCGCGATCGCGACGTCGGTCGAGATCGCGCTCGTCGGACACTTGCCGGTGATGGGCGGACTCTGGCTCACGCAGTACGCGGATCAACTCGGACGACAGCACGGGCCGACGGCGCTCGTGCGCCTCGAACGCGGTCAAGCCACCATCGAACTGCTGCGGGCGCCCGGAGCACGCGGCACGCTCGACACCATCGAGACCTTCGACGAGGCGTTGCACCTCGTCGCCGGAGTCGCGCGGCACTGGATCGTGTGTCCGCCCGGCGAAGCCGCGATCGACGGACCGTTCATCGCCGACGCGCTGACGCTCCTCACCGGCAGCGACGACGCCGCGACGGTCGCCGCGTATCGGATCGTCAAGAACTTTGCCGAACGGTGGCACGGCGCGGGCTGGTCCGTGCCGCCGATCGGACTTGTCGTGCTCGGCGCGCCGAGCGAGCGCGTGGCGCAGGTCGCCGAGAAGCTCGACCGCACCACCAAAGCCTTCCTCGATGTGGATATGGACGTGACTGGACACTACCAACGCATGGACGCGATCGAATCCGCCGGCCGCCGCACCTTCCCGGGCGTCGATCTCAGCGTCGTCGACGTGTGCCGGCGCATCAACGCCGCCGCGAACCGTCCGCGCCGCACCGAGCCCGTGCAGCCGCAGCGCTCGGCGCCGGTTGCGAAGCTCGGACCCAAGGGGATCGTGCGCGATCATCCGCACCTGCGAACGACGGAGCGATCGCCGGTGGACGCGCCGCCAGCGACGGCGAACCAGCCCTACGCATCCTCGATCCCCGGCCTGGAACCGCTCGGCGTGCGCTGCCCGATGCACCCGCTCGTGGAACTCGCAGTCGACGCCGGCGGATCGCTGCATCTCGTGGCGCCGCTCGACGCGCTCGGCTTGCTGCGCCCCGTCGAAGCGTGGGCGATCGTGCACGCCGAATTGCTCCGCATGGCGTGCCCGCGCCTCGCGGTGGTCGATCGCGTCACGACGCACGTGGTGACGACCGACGCGCCGTCGATCATTCCGCTGCACGGCAGCGGCATGAAGCTGCACCTCCTGGTCGCGACGTCGACGGGTTGGGTGCATGCGGCGCTGAGTTGAGCCGGAGACGACGCGACCGGCCTTCGCGCCGGCGGTCGCGCTCGCTCGCTCCTCCGCGACGGGAATGGATACCTCGGCCTCGTACGGGTCGACATCGCGCGAATGACGTCCGGGCTGCTTGAGCTGGCGGTCGCCCCTTGGGGGTGCCTGATCGCGATTCACCTGCGCCGGCGAGGAAGCGGTTGCGAAGGCCCGGATTGTCCTGCTGATAGCCGATCTGTTCGAAGACGTCCGCGAGCAGGCCCTCGGTGAGCGCGTCGATCGTGAACTTCGATGGCGGCTTGCCCTTCGGATGGAAGTGGCCCTGTGCTGGCGCGGTCGCTTGCGCCCGCACATGGGTCTCGCCCGCGAAGAGATGACCCGCCACGGGAAGGCGGGGCGCGACTGGACGAACTGACGTCTCGTGGGCATTGCGCAGTTCCTTGCCATGAAGTGCGAAGGGCTGCGCCCGCCGGCATCGCGCGGCGGTCGACAGGGCTCGAGCCCGCCGTATCAGGAACGACGATCCCGCCCTGTGCCCGAGTCATCGGATGACCACGGCGGAACATTCGGTTTCTTCCGCCGCCGGCGCGCGGAGTGGAGCTTGCCTCGGCGCGCGTCGAGGCGAAGACCGGCGCCGCGACGCCTGCGGGTACTCTTGCGGCGATCGGGCGCTCACGCTGGGCGCACGGGGTGTCGCGCTTCTTGGAATGCGATCGATGGAACGGCCGGAACGAGTGCGGAATCTCGCGGAACACGCAAGCCGATTGGCGCCCGATGAGCGTGTCCGCTTCATCGATCGCGAGTGCGGCGGCGACGCTTCGCTTCGCGCGGAGGTCGCGGCGTGCCTGCACGACGAGCACGACGCGCGTGGCTCAGGCGGCGTGGGCGCGAATGACGTGACGGCGATCTCCCTCGGCGACGCCGCGATCGTGCGCGGTCCGCGCGAGACGCCGGGGACGTGCATCGGCCCGTACAAGCTCCTGCAAGTCATCGGCGAGGGCGGCTTCGGCACGGTGTTCATGGCCGCGCAGGAGAAGCCCGTCGCGCGCACGGTGGCGCTCAAGATCATCAAGCTCGGCATGGACACGCGACAGGTGGTCGCGCGCTTCGAGCAGGAGCGGCAGGCGCTCGCGCTGATGGACCACCCGAACATCGCCCGCGTGTACGACGCCGGGGCGACGGAGACTGGGCGTCCGTACTTTGTGATGGAGCTGGTCAAGGGCGATCCGATCGTCGAGTATTGCGATCGGAACGGACTCTCGATCCCCGAGCGGCTCGATCTGTTCGCGCAGGCGTGCCAAGCGGTGCAGCACGCCCACACCAAGGGCATCATTCACCGCGACATCAAGCCCAGCAACGTGCTGGTCACGATGCAGGACGGACGCCCGAGCCCGAAGGTGATCGACTTCGGGATCGCGAAGGCGACATCGAACAAGCTCACCGAGCGCACGCTGTTCACGGAACAGCGACAGCTCATCGGCACGCCGGAGTACATGAGTCCCGAGCAGGCCGAAGGCAGTCTCGACATCGACACGCGCACCGACGTGTACAGCCTCGGTGTGCTCCTCTACGAGCTGCTCACGAGCACGACGCCGTTCAGCGGGCGCGACCTGCGCTCGGCCGAGTATGGCGAGATCCAGCGCATCATTCGCGAGGTCGATCCGCCGCGGCCGTCGGCGCGTCTGAGCCAACACTCCGACACCATCAATCGCGTCGCCGCGATGCGGCACACCGAACCAGGCACGCTCGGCGTGATGCTGCGAGGCGAGCTCGACTGGATCGTGATGAAGGCGCTCGAGAAGGATCGCCAGCGCCGGTACGAGACGGCGGCGAGCTTCGCGATGGACGTGCGTCGGTACCTCGCCGGGGAAGCGGTGCTCGCGGCGCCGCCGAGCGCGTCGTATCGGCTTCGCAAGACGCTGCGGCGGCACCGCGTGCTGGTGTCGGCGGCATCGGCCGTCGTGATCGCGCTCGTGGTTGGCGCGGCGGCGTTCGCGTGGCAGGCGAGGGTCGCGGGAGAGCAGCGCGACATTGCGGTTGCCGCGACGCACGCCGAGGCCGAGCAGCGCAGGATCGCCGACGCGCAGCGCGACCGCGCGGTCACTGCGGAGGCGGAGGCGATTCGTCGCGCCGACGAACTCGCAAAGGTGGCCGGGTTTCAGGCGAGCATGCTGAAGCAACTCGACACCGCCGACGCAGGCGCGAAGCTGATGAAGGACGTGCTCGCGCGATACTCGGCTGCCCTCGAGAAGAGCGGTGTCTCCGACGCGGAGCGCGGCGAGCGAGCGCGCGGGTTCGCCCGCGACCTCGAGCTCGTGAACGCGACGGACACGGCGGCCGAACTCATCGATCGCACGATCCTCGAGCCCGCGGTCGCCGCGATCGACGTGCAGTTCAAGGACCAGCCCGCCGTCGATGCGAAGATGCGGCGCACGCTCGCCGAGCTGTACCGGGCGCTCGGGCTCTACGACAAGGCGCAGCCGCTCGCCGAGGCGGCGCTGGCCACGAGCCGGCGCGCGCTCGGCGACGAGCATCGCGACACGCTCGAGTGCATGAACGAGATGGCCATGCTGCTCGATGCCCAAGGCCGGCTCGACGACGCGGAGCGCGCATATCGCGACGCGTTCGATGCGAGCCGCCGCGCCACCGGCGAGGACAGCGAGATCACCGCCATCGCGCTCTGCAATCTCGGCAACTGCCTTCGGAGTCGCGGCAACAACGACGAGGCGGAGCCGCTCCTTCGGAAGAACCTGGAACAATGGAAGCGCATTCGCGGCGACGCCGGTCGCGACACGTTGATCGCCATGAATTGCCTTGGCTATCTCTTCATCAGCCAAGGAAAGCTGAACGAAGCCGAGCCGCTGTGGCGCGACGCATATGAAAGAGGTCGGGCATCGCTCGGCGACGACGATCGCGACGTGCTCGTTTGGCGGGCCAATTACGCCGGACTGCTGCAAGGCCAAGGCAAGCTCCGCGAAGCCGAGCCGCTCTATCGAGAGGCGCTGACCCGGTACCGACGCATCCGCGGCGAGGAGCACCCAGATACCTTGACCGTGATGACCTCGCTCGCTGGCGTGCTGCACGGGCAAGGCCGCTCCGCGGAAGCCGTGCCGCTGTGCCGCGAGGCGTGCGAGAAGGCGACGCGCACGCTCGGCCCCGAGCATCCCCAGAGCCTGTACTACGTGACGCAGCTCGGCGTCGTGCTCGCGGCGACGGGGCAGACCACCGAGTCCGAGGAGCGCCTCCGCACAGCGCTCGCGGGCCTCGAGCGCGTCATGGGCGCGGACCATCCGACGACGCTCGACGTGATGGGATCGCTCGCCGATGTCCTGAGCATGACGGGAGCTCGCGTGGAGGCCGAGACGCTCCATCGAGCCACGCTCGAAAAGCGCGCGAGGGTGCTTGGCCCCGAGCACCCGCTTACGTTGGTGTCGATGAACAACTTGGCGAACCTCCTCATGGACGAGGACCGGTTCGACGAGGCGGAGCCGCTCATCCTCAAGGCCCTCGAATTGCGCCGCAGGATCTCCGGCGAAGAGCACCCCGAGACGCTCGTGGCGCGGAGCAACCTGGGAACGCTGCTGGAAGGGCAGGGCAAGTTTGCTGAGGCCGAGGCGACCGATCGCGATGTGCTCGAGAAGCTCCGCCGCGTCCTCGGAGACGATCACCGCACGACGATCAACGCGATGTCGATCCTCGCGCAGGTGCTGCGAGCGTCGGGCAGGCCGGAGGAGGCGGAGCCGCTTGGGCGCGAGGCGCTCGAACGCGCGCAGCGCACGCTCGGCGAAGACCACCTCGCGACCGCGGGTCTGCACATCGGCCTAGGACGCACGTTGACCAGCCTGGCGCGGTTTCCGGAGGCCGAGGCGGAGCTGCTCGAAGCGCAGCGGCTGCTGGACTCTTCGCCCAGCCCCCCGCAGCACTGGCGCCGCCAGAGCGCCGACGCGCTTTCGACGCTGTACGACGCGTGGCACAAGGCGCAACCCGGCGCCGGACGCGACGTGAAGGCGGCGGAGTGGCGCCGCGCGGCCGAGGCAGCGTCGGGGGCGGAACGGCCGAACGGACGCGCAGGCGGGCGCTGACGGACGGCGCGCCCGATCGTCCGTTCGCAGGGCTCGCGTCGGGAAGGAGCGTCCATCCGCCAGCCGCCGCATGCATCTCGCCGGCGTCCGCTCGCTCCTCGATCGACGCCGGCCCGCCGGACCGTACAGTCTCGTTGCGGAGTGTCGTACCGACGAGGTCGCTCCCCATCGCGCTCGGTGCACGGACTCGCGCTCGCAACTTCGCGGCCTTGCGTGATCGAAGAGCGCAGCAAGCAAGCACGATCCGCATCATTCTGCCCATGCGCCCCTACGCACACGACGTCATGACTTTGCGGATGTTCGCCCGGCTCGCACTGCGAATCGCTTGGTCGACCGCGATCGTCCTCGCGATCGCGTCGCTGATCCGCGAAGGGCCTGCGTACTGGCTGCTCAGCAAGCGCGCCGCTCTAGGAGCGGCACCGGTGCCCTCTGTCCTGCAGGAGTGCCTCTGGACGTTTACGTTCGCGGCTTCGGCGTGCTGGCTGATCGTGCTCGACTTTCTCCTTCTCGCGTGGCTCGTGCCGTCGCCGCAGCGCGCCTGTCCCGACTGTGGGTACGACCTGACCTCGCTCGGGTCCGATCGCTGCCCAGAGTGCGGCTTGGTCCTACCGAAGTCCTAGGGGCTGGGAAAAGTACGGGAGCCTGCGGTTGGCGCGCGTGGCGCCGGCATACCCAGTCCGCGCCGCGTGTGCGCGAGGAGGCCGGTGGCTCGTCAGCCCGACCAACCGCCGAGGAGGATGCCGAGATCGAGCGGTCCGACGATGCCGTCGCGATCGAGGTCGCCGAGCGGTCCAGGGCCGCCCCACGCGCCCAAGAGGAGGCCAAGATCCGCGGCATTCACGTGTCCGTCGCAATCGAGGTCGGGCGATCGATCAGTGCACACCGCAAAGCTGTACTGCCCTGTCGAGTTGCCGCCCGGTTCCTCGACCCGAATCGTGTATGTCCCGGCGTGGAGCGTGAACGTGCCCGGGTCTGGACCACCGAAGGGTTGGCTGAAGACGGTTGCTCCGGCCGGATCGAACAGCGTCCAGACGATGTTGCCGTTGTTCGTCCAGATCTCATTGAAGATCGCGACGTCGCCTTCGTCGGCGGTGAGCGAATAGAAGTCAACCTGTGCGCGAGACCCGATGCTCCCCGCTCCCGGGCCGGGATAGCCGTCGAACACCGGCTCCCCATAGCCGAGGTTGAAGTACTGATAGCTCGCCGAGGTCGCGAGGATGAACTGGTACTGGCCGGTGGAGTTGCCGTCGGGGATCTCGACGCGGACGGTGTAGGTGCCGCCGGCCAGGGTCAGGGTGCCCGGATCGATGCCGTCGAAGTAGCTGCTGAAGATCGTCGCGCCCGACGGGTCGAGGAGCTTCCACGCGATGTTGCCGTTGTTCGTCCAGATCTCGTCGAAGAAGACCGCGGTCCCGGGGGCGACGTCGACGGCGTAGAAGTCGACCTGCCCGAACGACTCGATGATCCCCGCGCCCGGCGCGGGGTTCCCGTTGCTCACCGCTTGGTCGAGCCCGATGGCGAAGGATTGATAGCTCGCCGAGGTCGCGAGGATGAACTGGTACTGGCCGGTGGAGTTGCCGTCGGGGATCTCGACGCGGATGGTGTAGGTCCCGCCGGCGAGGGTCAGGGTGCCCGGATCGATGCCGTCGAAGTAGCTGCTGAAGATCGTCGCGCCCGACGGGTCGAGGAGCTTCCACGCGATGTTGCCGTTGTTCGTCCAGATCTCGTCGAAGAAGACCGCTGTCCCGGGGGGGACGTCGACGGCGTAGAAGTCGACCTGCCCGAACGACTCGATGATCCCCGCGCCCGGCGCGGGGTTCCCGTTGCTCACCGCTTGGTCGAGCCCGATGGCGAAGGATTGATAGCTCGCCGAGGTCGCGAGGATGAACTGGTACTGGCCGGTGGAGTTGCCGTCGGGGATCTCGACGCGGATGGTGTAGGTCCCGCCGGCGAGGGTCAGGGTCCCCGGATCGATGCCGTCGAAGTAGCTGCTGAAGATCGTCGCGCCCGACGGGTCGAGGAGCTTCCACGCGATGTTGCCGTTGTTCGTCCAGATCTCGTCGAAGAAGACCGCGGTCCCGGGGGCGACGTCGACGGCGTAGAAGTCGACCTGCCCGAACGACTCGATGATCCCCGCGCCCGGCGCGGGGTTCCCGTTGCTCACCGCTTGGTCGAGCCCGATGGCGAAGGATTGATAGCTCGCCGAGGTCGCGAGGATGAACTGGTACTGGCCGGTGGAGTTGCCGTCGGGGATCTCGACGCGGATGGTGTAGGTCCCGCCGGCGAGGGTCAGGGTGCCCGGATCGATGCCGTCGAAGTAGCTGCTGAAGATCGTCGCGCCCGACGGGTCGAGGAGCTTCCACGCGATGTTGCCGTTGTTCGTCCAGATCTCGTCGAAGAAGACCGCGGTCCCGGGGGGGACGTCGACGGCGTAGAAGTCGACCTGCCCGAACGACTCGATGATCCCCGCGCCCGGCGCGGGGTTCCCGTTGCTCACCGCTTGGTCGAGCCCGATGGCGAAGTATTGATAGCTCGCCGAGGTCGCGAGGATGAACTGGTACTGGCCGGTGGAGTTGCCGTCGGGGATCTCGACGCGGACGGTGTAGGTGCCGCCGGCCAGGGTCAGGGTGCCCGGATCGATGCCGTCGAAGTAGCTGCTGAAGATCGTCGCGCCCGACGGGTCGAGGAGCTTCCACGCGATGTTGCCGTTGTTCGTCCAGATCTCGTCGAAGAAGACCGCTGTCCCGGGCGCGGCTCTGAACGAGTAGACGTCGATCGCGCCGAGGGTTTCGATGCTGCCCGCGCCGGGCCCGGGCACACCGTTACTCACCGGCTGATCCAACCCGATGGCGAACGTGTCCGTCGAGGCTCGCGCGCCCGTGGTGACCAGGACGATCGCTATGCACGCTGCAAGCAGCGTCCCGAAGCGGCGCGTGCGACGAAGAGCTGGACGGTGACTTGCCGGGATACTCATCGCTCTCTCCAGGTTCATGCGATCTCCTTGGCGCACGTCGCTTTGCCGCTTCGTCCGACGCCAGCGGGGTTTTCAGAAAGAGTCTAGAGCGTGTGACGCACTCCCGCCAAAGGTTTTGAAGAGCATGAGGCAGGCGAACACGAGATAGTGAAGGCCCGCGACGGTTTGCGGGAGGCGTTCGTAATCCTTCGCCAGCCGCCGGAATCGCGTCGCCCACGCGAAGCTCCGCTCCACCACCCACCGCCGGGGAAGCAGCACGAAGCCTCGCTTCGCCTCCGGAAGCTTCACGACGTGCAGGTCGATGCCTTGGCCGTACGCGTCGTCCTCGGCCTGCTCGCCGGTGTAGCCCTCGTCGACATATGCAAGCGTCACGGCCCGCCGGGTCGCCTTCTGGATGGCCTCGGCCGTCTTCTTCACCTGCGTGCGGTCCTGCTTGTCCGCGGGAGTCACGTGCAGCGCCAGGAGATTGCCCAGCGTGTCGACGGCGAGATGCACCTTCGATCCCTTCTTCCGCTTCGCCCCGTCGTAGCCGGCGCGGTGCCCGCTCTCGGGCGTGCTCTGCAGCGTCCGGCTGTCGATGATCGCCGCGGTGGGCGACGCCTTTCGCCCGGCGTTGATCCTGAGGATCTCGCGGAGGTCGTGCACGATCGCCTCGAAGACGCCGGCCTTGTTCCAGCGCTGCGCCTGGTCGTAGACGGCGTGCCACGGCGGGAACTCGTGCGGGATCATCCGCCACGGCGCGCCGGACCGGACCATCCAGCGGAGGGCCCAGCCGAGGGCGTCAAAGACGTGAGGGAGGTCGTGCTCGCGTTGCGGCGCGTCCTCGCGCATGAGTGTCAGGTAGGGGAAGACGAACTCCCATTCGTCATCCGCGACGTCGCTTGGATACGGCCTCCGTGTTATGCCCGTAGATCGGCGCGACGGAGTGGAAGTCCGTGACACGCTCTAGGGTCAATGCCGCCGTCGGCGCGCAGCGCCGTCCGACTCGCCAACGCTCGCCACATGCCGAAGCTGAACCCCGAGCGCCTCTCGCACAAGCAGGAACGGGCGATCGTCGCGCTCCTCAACGAGCCGTCGATCCAGAAGGCCGCGGACTCGCAGGGCGTCCATCTGCGCACGCTTCAGAAATGGCTCACCGAACCGTCGTTCATCGAGGCGTACAGAGCCGCGCGCCGCGCCGCGTTCAGCCAGGCGATCGCGCTCACGATGCGCTACGCGCCGCTGGCGGTGAACACGCTGGCGAAGATCATGATGGACGCGAACTCGCCGGTCACCGCGAAGGTCGCGGCCGCCGTCGCCGTGCTCAAGTTCGGGCGCGAGGGCATCGAGCTGGAGGATCTCGCCGAGCGGATCGCGGCGCTCGAGCGGGCGGCTGCGGACCGGGCCGATGCGTCCACATCGCACATGTCGAGCGCCGCGTAGGCGGCGGGAGGGCGGCGATGAGACGGCCGACCATGCTGCATTCGCGCGTCGCACGGCTCGAGCGGGCGCCGCGCTCGTGCCCCGACTGCGGCGTCGGCGGAGGCGCGCCGATCACCTTCGCGCCGGTCTCCGAGGGCGGGCCGTCCGCGCCCGTCGGCGTGAACGCGCGATGTCCGCGGTGCCGTCGCCTGCTCCACATGAGCTTCCCGCCGCTGACCTTCGACCGCGCCGCGGTCGCGCGGCACGAGCGCGGGGAGTGAGCGCGGCGGGGGGGAGGCAGTTGCGCTTTGGGCGAAGAGCGCAACTGTCCGGCTCCACGCCGCGTGTCAGCACGAGCGACGTGTTGGGTGGCACGCGCACGCTCACATCTGCTGAAGGTCTCTCCGGGTCGCAGCGACCGCCTCCGCGGCGTCGTAAACGATGTCGTCGGCAGGATAGAAGTAGATGCCGTCTGCAACGTGAGCCAGAGCCGCCGCAGCAGAAAGCGCCGCGCCGCACTCCATCATGTCGCCGCCCCAACGAAACGTTGCGCACGTGTCGCGACCTCTGACTCGGGGCGCGATGTGCGAGTAGCTGGAGAGAATGTCTGCTGCTGGCTCAAGGTAGAACTCGAAGCCCGTGGACTGACCTCTGAAACTTGTGGGACTGAAGCCGGTGTCATTGCGGACATCGAGTGATGCGTCGAGAATCGTTGGAAAGCCCAACTGCTCAATCGCCTGCTGCCAAGTGTCGCGGCTCGGAACTCGCGAGTCCGGCATGAAGATGTGAAGCTCGAGGCTCATAGATTTGAGATGCGCGTAGTTCCGCCTAACGAGCTTCGAGCTGTGCCGCACGCACGTGCGGCGGAGGCCGTGGTGCCCCGCGGGAATCGTAACGCACGCCGCCGCGTGTCAGCACGAGCGACGTGTTAGCCAGCCTGTCCTGATGGGCCGTCGGCAGGATACCGCGTGCTCGCTACTTCGCGTTGCCCTTGAGGGCGCGGAACCCGAACACTAGGGCCGGAAATCCGAACAGCGCGAGCATGACGTAGGCGCCGTACGCCGCGCCGGACGCCCTGTCACCTGAAGCGGACGTATCGGCGAGGACCAGCGAGCGAATTGGAAAGGCCACGAGAAATCCGAGGCAGATGACCGCGAGGACTGCGTCGAGAGCGCGCTGCGGATTCATGGATTGGAACGCCTCTGGAACCAGTGATGATTTGGTCTGGCTAACGATTCCGAGCTATGCCGCACGCACGTGCGGCCGAGGCTGAAAGCCTGGCACAAGTGTACAGCCGCACGTGTGCGTCGGGGTGAGCGATGCGTTAGGCGGCTGACGCAGGGACGCCAACAAATCTGGCGGGGGAGAGTCCAACCTGAATGAGTGCCTTCTGAAAGCGCATGACACGGGATGAGCTCAAGCTGCACAGCAGGAAGCGAGCGTGCGAGTCGTAATAGAGCCCTCGAACGCCTAGCGCACGCAGTGACTTGAGTTTGCCGGTCATGATTTGCCGACCGTTCTGGTTGCGGGCGAAGGCCTGGTCGAACACTAGGACGAGCGCGAACTGCCTGCACCTTTCGACGATCAAGTCGAATGTCGCGTGGGACGCGCCTGGCCTCGAGCGGATGCCGGTATCTGGATCGACGAGCAAAGCCGCGGGACCTTTCGCAGAAGTCGGTTGGACGGCGCTGGCTTCAAGAAATCGAAGATATGCAGACCGTTGCGCGGATGTCCAGTCGCCTGTGAACATCGGATCCACGTAGACGGAGTACCCGGCCGAACGGGCCATTCCGCAGAAAAACCGCTTCACGACGTCATACGAGTCACCGAGATAGGACGAGTTCATACGGGAGGCCGCCTAACGACCTTCGAGCAACGCGGCCGCCGCGGCCGCGTTGGCGTCGAAGCCGCGAGGCAGTCTAGCCGCGGCGGTCCGCGTGAGCGACGTGTTAGCCGGCTTCGGCGCACTTGCCGCCGACGCCGCCTCGGAAGAGGACGCGACCCGCCGCCCGCGCGACTGCCGGCGCGGGGGTTGCGACGTGCGACGACGATTATCAGCTGGCCGAAAGCGAGTCCCTGTGCCCGGGGTCACCTGCCCCACTCCGCCGAGGCGAGGCATCTCGAGTGTCGCTTTGTGCAGGAAGCGTCACTGTGCGCGCCGATTCAATCGTTCGGCGACGTGCCAATCGCTTCCACCGAGCCGTGCACTTCAGTGGATGTGCAAGCGGCATTCGCGATTCTGCCGTTGATGAAGGAACGCCAACCGCCCCGACCGACGAAGCCGTCAACCGGTCCACGCGCCCAGCAGGATCGCAAGATCCGATCCGCCGACAACGCCGTCGCCATCGAGGTCCGCTGCGGTGCTGTTCGAGCCCCACGCACCGAGCAGAACTCCGAGATCGGCGGCATTCACGATTCCGTCGCCGTTGATGTCCCCGGGCGCGGGAGGCGCGATCGGCCGCGACCAAAGGAGCGCCTCGTTTCGGCCGCTTTGGACATTGAATCCGGAGCCGACGACATAGATGGTGTTCGCGTCGCTCCAGACCCCATTGGCGTAAGTGTTGCCCCATGAACCGGTCAGAGCGAGAGAAATGTCCTCCCAGGACTCGGCGGACCCGCTCCAGATGCCAGCGTGATAGACACCGTCGAATCGGGCGTAGCCGGCTTGCCGGCCGGCGTGCACGTCCTGACCCCATGATTCCGTCGCACCCTCGGGCGTGAGATCAACCCACGACTCCGCCGTGCCGTTCCAAAGACTTGCGTGTCCGACGCCGTCGAGGAAGATCCATCCCACTTGTTGCCCGTCGTCGACGGCGCGAGCCCACGACCAAGTCGCATCGGCAGGATGAAGGTCGACCCACGACGACGACGAGCCGCTCCACAGCGCGGCATGGTTCGGGGCGCTTGCGTCGGCCACCGTCACCCCGACTTGCTGTTCGCCGTCGGCGCCATGGGCCTGCGACAGCAAGGTCGGACTCGGGTGGAGGCTGGCCCAGGTCGCCGAGCTTCCGCTCCAAGTCCCAGCATGATTCCAGCCGTTGACCGCCGCATATCCAACTTGCGTTCCTGCGCTGATTCCCTGAGCCTGTGAGCTTGGCGAGCCCGAGGGCGTGAGATTCACGCCCGGCGCTGACCCGCTCCACAGCGTGGCCCGATCGACGCCGCCGACCACGGCGCGGCCCACCTGCATTCCGTCGTAGACGCCATACGCCTCCGAAAGCGACGCGCCGGCAGGATGAAGGTCGACCCAGGACGCGGCGCTGCCGGTCCAAACGCTGGCATGGTGGGCGCCCCCGACGGTGCTCCATCCAACCTGCTGCCCGTTGCTGATGCGATACGCGAACGACTCCGCGGCACGGGACGGATGGAGGTTCGTCACGGTCCACGTCGAAGGGTTCGCGCCCACATGAGCGGTGAGGGACAGGACGATTGCGGCAACGGCAGTGCGATCCGAGTAGTTGCTCATTTGTTCGACATGATGGCAGTTGAGGAAGGGTCGGTCAAAGAAAAAACTTAATGCCGTCGTGGAACCGGCTGGTTGGGTGTCCCTTTGGGCAAAACCGACACTGCGCAGGAGAAATCTGTCCGGAGGACCCGACTTTTCAGCCCAGTCCGTGTCCGCGCGGTGCATGGTCGCCGCCGCAGGCTTCGCGAGCGACGCATCCGCACGCCGCGGCGTGCCAGCGTGCGCAAGTGTTCAGCCCGAACCGCCGCTTGCCTGAGCGATCCGGCCGCATTCGGGGCAACGCACGGCGGACACCTTCTGATAGCCGCACGCCGAGCACCGGCCTTGGGCAACTCGGTCCAGCTCACGCCAACGCGCGATCCGATATGCCAGCAGGAACGACAGGCACACCGGCACGACGACGCCAAACACCGCACAGACGGGGCTCGGCAGTCCACCGCGCGTATACATCCCGTAGGCACGCGGCGCCTGCGACGGCGACTGGCTGGGCACCGTGTATGCGAACACCGCAGGTGATGGGAGGATGCCGCCGAAACTCCAGAAGCAGAACGAAAAGTGCATCAGCAGCGCCGCAGTGACGGTGCCGAGGACGACGATCACGCGTTGCGGTCGAGTTGGCATCTGTGGCCGCCTGACGACCTCCGAGCTTTGCCGCACGCACATGCGGCGGAGGCCGTGGGGCCCCGCGGGAATCGTACCGCACGACGCCGCGTGGCAGCACGAGCAACGTGTTAGCCAAGCACCCGCAAGCAGCCGCGCTGAACTATTCGACCACCTTCCACCCGTCGAGATCGCCGGGCAGACGGAGCTCCCAGCGAAGATAGTGATCGGCGGCCGATTGGGCGCTGTCGAAGGTGCGCTCCGACTCCGCGGCGAGGACGGTGGGAGCCACCGTATGGTGGCGCCGCGCGCGACAAACGAAGTGATCTTTCCCGCGCCGTTCGATTGTGATCCCTTCGCCTCTCGGCGCACCGGGACGGAGGGATTGCGGCGCCCGTGGGAAGAACTCTTCCGCTCGGAGCAGGTTCACGAGGTGCTCGCGCACCTCTGCAAACCGGAGCGGCGGATGCGGCCAGACTCCGAGCGCCCGGCGCTCGTTCATGTCGAGGTGCTCGCCGCGAAGCAGGCGGGTGAGCGTGTCGGGATTCATCGAGTGATGGCGCGCTTGGGCTGGTTAACGACCTTCGAGCTGTGCTGCACGCAGCGGCGTGCAACCGACGACGACAGTCGTCGCGAATGATCGTACCTGCACGACGCCGCGTGTCAGCGCGAGCGACGTGTTAGGCGGACGGCTGCGGCGACCGACCTCGACTGGCCGCTCCGCTGGAGATCCTGCGACCGACGAGGGCGGCGGGCAAGGACAGCAGCGCGAGCGCGGCGAAGACCGTCACCGGAGACCAGAGGACCCACCAGGCCGGCCGCGTGATCGCCTGGCTCACAAGCCAGCTCCCGATGACGAAGGACGCCGTCAGGCCCAGGGCTATGCCTGCCGCACAGGCCGCCGCGCGCACCACGGAGCCGCACCGCCACGCGAACACGGCCTGCGCGACCACCACGGCGCCGAGCACGAGGAGGCCAACGTAGGGCTGAAGTGCTTGCGGCAGCGCGAGCGAGACGAGCGCCGCGAGCAGCAGAGCGACGAACGACGCGCAGAAGGCGACTCCGAGAGTCGGAAGCAGGTTGGGAGGCGGTTGGAGGGCCGGATCAGGGGAGAAAGTCGAAGCGTCGGCGCGATTGAACTCGCGCCCGCATTCGGCGCAGCGCTGCTCGCGGGCGGCCGAGAGGATATGTCCGCACGTCTTGCATCTCATGTTTCCGCCTTTCCGCCTAGCGACCGACCTTCGAGCTACGCGGCCGCCGCGGCCGCGCCGGGGTCGAAGCCGCGAAGCAGTCTAGCCGCGGCGGTTCGCGTGAGCGATGTGTTAGCCGGCTTCGGGCACCGGCCGCCGACGCCGCCTCGGAAGAGGACGCGACCCGCCGCCCGCGCGACTGCCGGCGCGGGGGTTGCGACGTGCGACGACGACCATCAGCTGGCCAACAGCGAACCCCTGAACACGGGGTCACGTGCCCCATTCCGCCGAGGCGAGGCATCTTGAGTGTCGCTTCGTGCAGGAAGCGCAACTGTCCGGGCGAAGGCGGCCGCCGCCGACGCGGTAGGCCTTCCCGGGACCGTCTCGCTCACGTGCGTGTCGGCATGAGCGACGGGTTAGGCCGCGTTCTATCGTGCAACATCTGGGTCTCGCGGTTGACGATTACAAAGATAGCGATGCACGCGCCTGCCGGCAGAATGAACGCCAACGTAAGTGCGTGCTCATCCGCTCCAGGGACGACGAAGTGGGCGATGACGCCGAAGGTGGCGATGGCAAGCCCAACAGCGAGCAAGCCAATCCAACGCGCGTTCGGATATCGGGTGCGCAATTTCCGGCTGAGTCGTCCGCGACAAACGTAGCCGACGAAGACTGCGCCTGCGAGGATGGCGATGATGCGCCAGCCTGTCGCAGCAATGTGGAAGCGGTGCAATACAAGGAACAATCCAACGCCGATTGAGAGGCCCACGACGTCCTTCACCAGTTCGCTCTTTGAGCCGATGTGGAGACGGAACGATTTCATGCCGAGTGGGGCGGCCTAACGCGTGGGATAACGTCCGGGCCGCGAAGCGGACCGGCAGGTTCATCCCGATGTTAGACCGCCGCTCCCGAGATGACGCGAGCCGCTTCGGCAGCCGTGGTATGCGTACCCCACTCGATCATCGCAATCAGCCTGAGCGCGGCGCGCATTGGTTCTGTCTGTCGCGGTGGGCCGTCGAACGTCGGGGGCGCGTACTCGCTGCCGTCTGGGCCCCGACTCGAATTAACCCGTATTCCGTACTCACCTATCATCCAGAGAAGCAAGGCGAAACTTCGCTCATCGAGGTGGCGGGCCCAAGCTGTGGAGGGATTACGAGACAGGCGATCGCTGAACCCTCGTGAGAAGGCAAGCGAGCTTTGGGAGAACTCGTCGTTCCAACCGGAGCCCATCTGCCAGTCGAATTGTCGCACGGCACGGATCGTGGCGAAAGACTCCAGCGCGTAGACCATCCGAAACTCTGCCGTCGCGTGCTCCTGGAAAGTGGGTGCTGGAAACCGACCGTCCGGCAGCTTCATGGTCCAATAGCGCCAGCCGAACTCACCCACTGCCGTCAGAGCCGCTTCCAGCGTATCGGCATCCAGATGTCTCGCCCACGACGAGTACTTTCCCATGAGTAGCTTGGGTGCGAGGGATGGAGAAGCTATGACTGCTTTCACGCACTTCCTCCCGATTCTTGTTCGCCGGTCTAGCGACCATCGAGCTGTGCCGCACGCACGTGCGGCGGAGGCCGTGGGGCCCCGCGGGAATCGTAACGCACGCTGCCGCGTGTCAGCACGAGCGACGTGTTAGCCAGCGGCTGCGAGACCGCATTCTGGACAATGACGCTGTCCGGTCGTTAGTTGCTGACCGCAACCAAGGCACAGCGAACGACGGCGCCGATGTGACCTCAACGCAGTCAGCGCTACCCGCCGCAGCAGCCATAGGAGTACGAACCACAAGAGCGAATCCGCTAACAAGCCTCCCCACAGAGGTATCACGGGAAGCACCCTTGAGATCCGGTCGTTGAGGTGTTGGAAGGCAGGCTCGATCGCGATCCCATCGCGCCACGACGACTGCCATCGGCGTCGCTCGACGCCGTCGAATTCGACCCCAGACTCGCCGTGACGCACCGACTGAACACAGTAGAACGGCCACCCCGCGCGGAACCTTGCTTGCGTGATCTGCCGGACCGTTGTGCCGGGATGAGCCAGGCTCTCGAGGGTGGTGTCGCCGACCGCGAGCGTTGAGGCGCTGGACCAGTCCGCACCCAGCGCCGACGCGCCCGAATTGAACATGTTCGGGACGGGCCCGTTCAGCGGAAGCGGATCGAACCAATTGCCTTCCACTATCTCTGGCGGACGCGATGCGAATGGCGAGAACTTCGCGCATGTCCATGCAACAGCGCACGACATGAATAGCGACGAAGCGGCCAAGAGGATGAACGTCGACCACCGCATGAGCTGCTGGCTGACGACCTTGACGCTGAGCTGCGAGCCCTATGTCGAGAGGTTTTCCTCGCTCGTTGCGTCATCGCGGCGCGTCAGATCCTGTGTCTTGTTAGCCGGGATCCTACCACGCGATCGTAGAACCGCGCGGAACGTCGACCGACCAACGGCCGAGGAAGAACAGGCCGAGGGTGCCTGATGGCGATTCCGCAGCGGCGACGCGCATGACGACTGACGTCCCATCAGGTCGCACGACTCTCACGTCGCGCCCGCTCAACCCAGCTGGGTCAACGCAATCTGAAGGGTCGATCACCGCGATTACTCCCTCTCCTCGCTGTGCCAAGTCGAGGTAGCGATGGGTCCAGCTGTCTCGCAGCTCGATCGTGTCGATGACTCGGGCCTGCACGGCAGATTTATGTGTAGTCCGACTAGCGACATGGAAGCTATGCCGACGCCGCGGCGGCATGCAACCAAGTCAACGCACTTGAGCATACCGCGGCGGCCGGCATGAGCGATCTGTTACGCGGGCTATTTGCCATCAATCTGAAGCTCGCCGTCCGGTCCGATGATCTCGACCGCCGGGAAGCCGAGCCCGCGAAAGAACTGGACGATCTCTGCTGGATCGACGGCGGCATCTTTGTTGAGCGACACCCGCACGACGTTCCGTGATGGCGAGGCATCGCGGACGTAAGCCTCTAAGTCCGCCCTGCCAACACGACGACCTCGAAAGTGGCCACCGGCGCTGGTCACCGCGAGGTCGCTCCAGCTGCTGAAGGCAACGGAGAGCAGTCTGGGGCGCTCTAGAGCGTGTGACGCACTCCCGCCAAAGGTTTTGAAAAGCATGAGGCAGGCGAACACGAGATGGTGAAGGCCCGCGACGGTCTGCGGGAGGCGTTCGTAGTCCTTCGCGAGCCGCCGGAATCGCGTCGCCCACGCGAAGCTCCGCTCCACCACCCACCGCCGGGGCAGCAGCACGAAGCCTCGCTTCGCCTCCGGAAGCTTCACGACGTGCAGGTCGATGCCTTCGTCGTCTTCTTCACCTAGGTGCGGTCCTGCTTGTCCGCGGGAGTCACGTGCAGCGCCAGGAGATTGCCCAGCGTGTCGACGGCGAGATGCACCTTCGATCCCTTCTTCCGCTTCGCCCCGTCGTAGCCGGCGCGGTGCCCGCTCTCGGGCGTGCTCTGCAGCGTCCGGCTGTCGATGATCGCCGCGGTGGGCGACGCCTTTCGCCCGGCGTTGATCCTGAGGATCTCGCGGAGGTCGTGCACGATCGCCTCGAAGACGCCGGCCTTGTTCCAGCGCTGCGCCTGGTCGTAGACGGCGTGCCACGGCGGGAACTCGTGCGGGATCATGCGCCACGGCGCGCCGGACCGGACCATCCAGCGGAGGGCCCAGCCGAGGGCGTCAAAGACGTGAGGGAGGTCGTGCTCGCGTTGCGGCGCGTCCTCGCGCATGAGTGTCAGGTAGGGGAAGACGAACTCCCATTCGTCATCCGAGACGTCGCTTGGATACGGCTTCCGTGCCATGCCCGTAGATCGGCGCGACGGAGCGGAAGTCCGTAACACGCTCGAGATCGCCGTCGCCATCGTTCGGTTCGCTTCGCCGAGACTCCGCTTGCAAATCAAGTTGCCGAGCCAAGGGGCGCGTCCACACGTGCGCCGGCGGCGGTAGCAGCGATCGGCGGCGACCGGCACGACGATCGAAGATTGCGACACTGCGGTCGCCCTCCGGGAAGACGAGTACCGCAGAGGAATCGAGCGTCCCGGCGATTGCGCGTCCCTCCTTGGCCAGACGGCGTGACAGGTACCTCGTCGTGAGGTTGCGATCACGAGACGAGGAAGGCGGGATGATGAACGTCGTCTTGCCAAGCAATCCCAATCGGGACACTTGTCGCACTTCCCAACGAACTCCGCGCGTCGTCTCAGCGACGATCAGGATCGCGCAGGCAGTGATTGCTCGCTCAATGACCACGTCCCTCCACGATTCGGCGGCGAGGTACTCGCGCGCGGCTCCAGCGGGTGGAATTGCCTCGCCTGGGCGACCAACGGCGGTGACCGGGCCAAACTCGCTCGCTTCAAGCGTGAGTGCGAACTCGAGCGGGCGGTACCAACCGAACGCGTATGTCATCCAACTTGAGAGCGGGAAGCGCACGAGATGCCCGTTGTCCGATCGGAACGATCGGAGCAGTAGGATCGGTGGCCGTTCGTCCACCGATCGAACGAGGTTCGCTCCCGGCTGTGCGATCCGTTGCGCCCAAACGTTCGTGCGCCGAAGAGCGAGGAAAGCGGCTGCGACACCGACAAGTGCGAACGGCATCGCGATCGTTCCAGCCTTCACGGCGTCGCGAGTCGCGACCTTGACGGTCGTGAAGACAACCAGCGAGACCACCGCGAGGAACATCGCAGCCACGGCGCGAATCAGCATGTCGGCGCAGCCTATCCGACGGTCTGTAGGGTCGACCGCCAACGTCCTCTGGCATCGCTCGTAGAATCGACCCGGACTCGGCCATCGACCGCGCGTCGTCTCCCTTCGCCGCGCCTTCACGAAAGGACCCTCCATGTGGCAGTTCGCGTGTGCGCTCGTCGCGGCGACGGTGGCCGTTCAGCAGCAGCCGGCGGCGGGTCCGCCTGTGACTGCGGCGCCTGCCGCAACGCCGCGGGTCCTGTGGAAGGTGCCGATCAAGTCGAGTTCGTTCGGCGGCGGGGCGGTCGCCGACGTCAACGGCGATCGCGTGCTCGACGTCGCCTTCGCGTCGTACTTCGGTGATTCGAAGGTGCGCGTGCTGAACGGCAAGGACGGTCAGGAGATCTGGTCCTTCGACGCGTCGACGCAACCGGGCAAGGGCGACGCGTGCCTCGACGCGTCGTGTCGCTTCGCCGATCTCGACGGCGACGGAACGCTCGAACTCGTCGTACCCGTGTCGAACACGAGTCAAGTCATCGCGTTCGACGCCGCGACCGGCGCGAAGCGCTGGACGTACGAGGCAGGTCCCGGCGAGTGCATCGACACGCCGGCGTGGATCGGCTCGATCGACGGCGCGCCGCGCATCGTGGTGGGGACGTTCATGGGACGCCTGCACGTCGTCGACGCGAAGGACGGCAAGCGCGTGCGCACCGTGCAGATCGTCAACAAGGGCGCGGTGCAGAGTTGTCCGATCGCCATGGACCTCAACAAGGACGGAGCGGTCGACTACCTCGCCACGAGCTTCAACGGTGACGGTCGAATCGTCGCGGCCGACGGCGCAGCGCCTGCGGCGGCGGACGAGAAGCAGTCCGCGGTGCACGAATTGTGGCACGTGCAGGCGGGTAGTCCGATGCTCTACCACGGACCGAGCGTGGGCGACCTCGACGGCGACGGAACGCCGGACTTCGCGATCGGCGCGTACGACGGCAAGGTCTACGCGTTCAAGCAGGACGGCACGAAGCTGTGGACCACCCAGCAGATCGATCGATACATCATGGGGCCCACGGCGATCGCGGATCTCGACGGCGACGGCAAGCCGGAGGTCATCGCCGCGAGCGACAAGGTCACGGTCCTCCGCGGCGCTGACGGTTCGGTTCTCTGGAGCGTCGCGTTCGACGCGCCGGGCCGCTACTGGTCGGTCACGCGCGGCGTGTCGATCGCCGACATGGACGGCGACGGCAAGCTCGATCTCTGCGCCCTGAACGGTCGAGGGCTCTTCAAGGTGCTGCGCGGCGCAGACGGTGCGACGCTCTACGAACTCGACACCGCGCCGCTGTGCGAGCGGAAGTTCGACTCGAGCAGCCACCTCCCGCTGGTCGCGGATTTCGACGGCGACGGCAAGGTCGACGTCTTCTTCGTGATCGGACACGGCAACGCGCAGAAGCCGGACGAGGGCGCCGGTCTCGCACTGTGTCTCACCGGCTTCGAGGGTCCGGCGCGGAACAAAGATGGCAGTCTCAACGGCTGGTTCATGCACCGCCACGACGCCCAGAACACGGGCAACGTCGCCACGCCGCTCTCCGACGCGCTGCGAGCGCGGATCGCGATCGGGCGGTAGGCGCGGCGACCATGTGTCCTTCGCCCGTCGCCTGCGACGACTCGGAGTTGCATGACCGCGCGAGGGCCGAAGTCGCGACGCACTGATGGAGGCGACGCCGTGTTCGATGCGTTTCGTGAATTCCGACGTGTCCTTCGGGCCGAGATGCCAGCCGATGCGAGGATTCGGCCCGCGGAGCGCGGCGCTTCACGCGGTTTGTCCTGCGGCGATTCCCGCCGCCTCATAGCCTACGTGTCCGCAAGCTTCGTACGGTTCGTATTTGCTCCACGCGCTCCACGATCTCACAAGACGGCGAAATGGCCACAGCGAGTGTGCGCCCGAAGGGCGCTACGGAGCGCTCGAATTGGCATCACAAGACGGCGAAATTGCCAGAGCGAGTGTGCGCCCGGAGGGCGCTACGGAGCGCTCGAATTGGTATCACTCGTCACAGTCCGAGGTTCTTCATGCCGACGAATTCCCTTCACGCGCCGTACACGCGCATGATGATCGCGTCGCTCCTGGTCTTGGGCGCGGCAACGATTCCGCTTGGATGCTCCGCCGCTCCGGGCCCTTCGACCGCGCGGGCCGCGAGCGCATCGGCGGCGCAGCCGACAGTCGATCGATTCGCGGGAGTGAATACCGTCGCGAAGGATCGCGGAGTCTGGCAGCAACTGCTGGACGATCACACGAAGATCCACCGCACCCTCGTTCACCGGCAGGACGGTGATCTCGGCGTCGTCGAGGCGACGACGGAGAGCGACGATCCGATCGTCGCAGCGCGAATCATCGATCACGCCAAGGCGATGCAGGCCCGCATGAAGGTGGGGGCGCAGGTTCGCGTGTGGGATCCGGTGTTCGCGGAGCTCTTCAGCAGGTACGGCGACATCACGCTCGAACTCGCGCTGACGGACAAGGGCGTCACCATCATCGAGAGCAGCCGGAATCCCGAGGCCGTGGCCTTGCTTCGCTCGCACGCGATGGGCGTCAACGAGTTCGTGCGCGAGGGCGACGACGCAAGCGGGCGCGAGACGCCTCGCCTACCCGCGGGGGCGCCGCTCCCTCCGGCGGAAGTCGCGCTCGGCGGGGTGCGCCACCGGTTCCTCCTCGTCCAACCCGATGCGGGACAGGTCGATGAACTCCGCGACGGCGGCGTCGAGGTGGTGGTCAACTTCCGCACGCCGGAGGAGCAGGCGAACTTCGACGAGCGGGCGATCGTTCGCGGCGCGGGCATCGAGTACTACAACCTCCCGTACACGAACGCACGCGACTTGACCGACGAGCTGCTCGACCGTTCCCGCGCGACGATGCGCGAGGTCGATGCGACCGGTCGCACGGCCGCGATGCACTGCCGCAAGGGCAATCGCGTCGGCCCAGCGTGGGCCGCGTATCGCGCCGTCGACGTCGGCGTACCCGTCGAGCAAGCCATCGCGGAGGCGAAGGCCGTCGGCATGATGGACCCGGCGCTCGAGAGCGCGACCCGCGACTACATCCGCCGAACGCTCGCCGCGAAGAGCGTCGGCGCCGCCGAGTGAGAACCAAGCGCCGCGTTCGCCGTCGTCAACCCGTCCACGCGCCGAGGAGAAGCGCGAGGTCTGCCGCGCCGACGGTGCCGTCGCCGTCGAAATCACCCAGGCAACTCGCGCCGCCCCACATGCCGAGCAGCATCGCGAGATCGGTCGCGTTGACGGCGCCGTCGCCATCGAGGTCGGCGAAGATCGCGTTGCCGATCGCCGCGCCGCGCGATTCGAACGCACCGAGGTCGACGATCGCGCCGAGTCCGCATCCCGTGTCCGGCGCGGCGGCGTTCGCGAAGCGCGGGTTGCCGTCGAAGTCGATCGGCGTGAGCTCGTTGACGACGCCGTCGTCGTCGAGATCCGCCGCGTCGATGCCGGCGAGCCAGTTCATGCCCGCGTCGATGCACGCCGACGTCGGCAGCAGGCGATAGTTGCCGCCAAGCGCGCCGACGAACTTCGGAGTCACGTCGATGTTGCCTTTGCCGATCGCGCCGCCCTGCACATCGGAGTAGCGCACGCTTGCGCTCGCGCCGGCGATTTGTGCGCCGCTCGTGTTGCCCCACACGATGCAGTTGCGTATCGACGCGCTGGCGGGGGCCGGATCGACGAGGATGCCGCCGCCGACATTGTTCGCGATGGTGCAGTTGGCGAGGCTCAACTGGCCGAAGTCGACCCACACGGCCGACCTCGTCGCGGCGGTGGTGTTGTGGTGAATGACCGAGTTCACGACGACGAGGTTGCCGCCCCCGCCGACGCCGACCGCGGCGCCGCCGTCGTCGGCCTGGTTGTTCATGAAGAGCGAGTTGAACACGCGGGGCGTCTCGCCCGCGATCGTCGAGATGAGCGCGCCGCCGGTCGTCGCGCTGTTTTCGGTGAACGTGCAGCCGATGACGGCGCAGCCGCTCGACCCGGCGGAGACGGCGCCTCCGCTGAGCGCGGTGTTCCCCTGGAACAACGAGTCGCTGGCGACGGCCTGCGCGGGCAACACGATGGAGAGCGCGCCGGCCACCCACGACGCGGTGTTGTCGAGGAAGTCGCAACCCGTCACGTCGCCGTCGCTCGCGAGCACGATGCCGCCGCCGGTGAAGGCGCTGTTGCTCGAGAACGTGCAGCCGGCGATCGCGATGTGGCTCGGCGGAAACTCCGGACCGTCGGTGCCGCGGTCGCCGTGGATCGCGCCGCCGAACTGCGCCGTGTTCTGCGAGAAGGTGGAGTCGGTGATCGAGCAGTTGCCGTTGCTGACCGAGACGGCGCCGCCGTCGCCGGCGGTCGAGTTGCCGGTGAAGGTGCAGCCGCTGATGGTCGTGGCGTAGGTGTCGTACGGATAGCCGCCGACGGTGATCGCGCCGCCGTCGACGTCGGAGCCGTTGCCGCCGAACGTGCTCGCGCCGATCGTGGTGTCGCAGTAGCTCACCCAGACCGCGCCGCCGCGCGACGAAGGACCTATGCCGCCGGGACCGGCGAGTCCGTTGTCGTGGAAGCCCGAGAGCGCGATCGAGACGTTGCAGAAAACGGCTGTGAGCGCAGCGCCGTAGCCGTTCGAGCGATTGTCGTCGAACGCGCATCCCAGGACGTTCACCGTGCTGTCCATCGCCTGCACCGCGCCGCCGTGGAAGAACTTGGCGGTGTTTGCTTGGAAGGTGCAGAGCGCGATGTCCGCGTCGGCGTCGAGCAGTCCGACGCCGCCGCCTTGTCCCGCGGAGTCGTTGCCGATGAACGTGCAGTCGTCCAGCTCGATCGCGCCTCCGTCGCAGCCGATCGCCGCGCCGATCGCCGACTGTTGCGCGTCCCAGAGGCCGTTGCCGCTGAAGTCGCAGCCGTCGAAGTCGGCGGCGCCGTCGACGATCGCCACCGCGCCGCCGAGATCGGCCGCGCGGTTGTTGACGAACGCGCAGTTCGAGAACGTCGGATGACCTTGCTCGACGAGCACCGCTCCGCCGCGCACGTCGGGGATCGGCAGGATGTTCATGTTGTCGGTGAAGGTGCAGCCCAGGAACGACGGACTCGCGAGGAGCAGGCTCGCGGCGGCGCCGCCGTCGAGGGCGACGTTGCCGTCGAACACGCAGTCGATGATCGTGGGCTCGCTCAGCACGCAGCGCAACCCCGCACCCTTCGACGCCGTGTATCCGTCGCGCAGCGTGAAGCCCTGCAGCACCGTGTCAACGCCTTCGGCGGAATTGCAGGTGACGATCGGTCCGGCGTCGTTGCGCGTCAGGACGGTGAACGCGGCGCCGGACGCGCTCACGAGCGTCACCGACTTGCCGTCGAAGTCGATCGCGCCGACATAGGTTCCGGCCAGGACGATGATCGTGTCGCCGTCTGACGCGCCGTTGATCGTGGCCTGCACGGTCTTCTTCGGTCCGCCCGGCGCGAGGCAGTTGATCGAGGTGCCCGCCCAACCGTCGTTGCCGCACGCGGCAACGTATCGCACGGTGGCGGCGGCGGGGGCGGTGAGGACGGAGACGGCGATCGCGACGCGCAGCGCGCGTGCGACATTGGTTGGCGTTGCGTGTTGCACGTCGTGGATCCAGATGCGAGGCGATCAGGCACCGCGTGCCTGTGCCGCAGGACGCGGAATCGCCGCTCACCCGACGACACGAAACTCGAGAACTGCGGCGTCCCGCGTCGCAACGATCGCGGCTAGCGCCACGGGCCGTCACGACCTACGTGGATGAACGACGCGGCATCGTCCGCGCAACATGGTCGCGCCGTCCAATCGCGTCGCGCGGCCGGGTATGGTCAGGAGCAACGCCATGGCGATCCCCGCCGACATCCGTGCCTACAACGCCGCGCTCGGCGCTGGCGACAAGCGCATCTGCGCGAGGCTCGCCACGATCATCGACGACCAGCTCGACGGCGCGCAGAGCAAGATCTGGCATCGGCACCCCGTCTGGTTCCTCGACGGCAATCCGATCGTGGGCTTTCAGAAGCTCAAGGACTGCGTCCGGCTCCTCTTCTGGAGCGGCCAGGGTTTCGACGAGCCGGATCTTGCGCCGGAGGGAAGCTTCAAGGCGGCCGAGGCCCGCTTCACCGCGGTCGATCAGATCGTGCGGAGCGACCTCGAGCGCTGGCTGGCGAAGTCCGTCGAGATCCAGTGGGACTACAAGAACGTCGTGAAGCGGAAGGGCAAGCTGCTGCGCCTGCGCTGACGATCACCGCGCGCCGCACGCGCGGATGCGATCATTCGCCGAACACGTCGTGCAGCAGGCGCTGCGCTTCCTGCATTCCAGGCTGCGCCTTCGCCAGCGCGCGAAGGACGGCGCGACATCGTTGCGGGTCGCGCTTCGCCATCTCGTTGACGTACTCAATCGCCTGAACGTAGCCGGTGGTGAAGTCCTCGCTGATGCGGGCGCTCTCGATGCACGCGTCGATGGCCTCGTCCTGCCGACCTTCGATGCCCGCGATCATGCCCGTGAGATAGACGTTTCGGGCCGCGATGTACCGGCGAAGCGCCGCGAGGAATCCGGTGCGGGCACGATCGTCGTCGGGCACGAGGCCCTCGACGCCGTCGGGCACGCGCTGGATGAACGGCAGCAGTCGACCGTACGGCGACTCGGCGCCGCGATACGCGAACCACGGCGCCTGGTACGTGACGATCTGGTCGTCGTCGGTGTTCGTGCCCGCGTCGCGGCTCATGGCCTCGAGTTCCTCGGGCCCGGCGACGAGACAGCCGAAGAGTCGCATCTCGTCCCACAGCGCGACGTCCTCGAGTTCGCCCTGCAGCGCAGCCGAGTGCGGGCGGTGAGCGAACCACGCGGGGTCGTAGACGATCGGATCGGCGCTGCCGACGAGCGCGAGCATCGGCGTGCGCACGTTGTAGTGGCCGACATACGCGCGGGCATGCGGAAACGCCTGGAGGAACGTGTGCACGATCACGCGCACCGTCTCGTCGTCGAGCTGATAGAGCGGCAGCCACTGGCAGAAGATGCCGCCCGGCGCGAGTCGCGCCCGAACTGCGTTGAAGTGCTCGATCGTGTAGAGCGAGCCGGCGCCGTCGCGCGCCGGATGGAAGAGGTCGCCGACGATGACGTCGTAGAGGCTCGTGCTCGCCTCGACGTAGCGACGCGCGTCGGCGACGACGACGCTCAGCGCGGGCTGTCGCGTCGGAGCGTTGTTGACCGGAGCGAACTCGTCCATCACCTCGACGATCTCGGGAACGAGTTCGACGCCGTCGCCGTGCTCGATCGGATGCTTTGCGGCCGTGCCGAGGCTCGTGCCGGTGCCGAGCCCGAGAAAGAGGACGCGTCGCGGATTCGGGTGCAAGAGGAGCGGCAGGTCGGCGAGGCGACGCTCGGCGAAGCCGCCGATTGTCGCGCCCATCTGGAATCGGTTGTTGACGCGGAGGTAGCGATCGCCGTTGCGGTCGGCGACGACGGCGACGGCCGCCATCACGCCGTCGCGGTACGCGCGAATGCCGCCGCCGTCGGGAACGGTGACGATCCAGAGATTCTCCGGCAGCGTGGCGACGAGAAAGCCGAGCAGCACGATGCACGCGAGCGACCAACGGCCGAGTCGCGGGATCAGCACGAGATACCCCGCGGACGCGACGACCAGCGCGTTGCGGGCGCCGAGCGCCGGCAGCGCGACGACGCCGAACGCGAACGGCGCGACGGCGCCGCCGAGCGTGTTCACCGCGGTGGCGCGGCCGACGCCGCCGTTCGCTCCGCGGGCGCCCTGCACGAGATGACTGAACGTCGCGCCCATGACCATCGTCGGCAGCGCGAAGTACGCGGCGCTCGTGAGGAGTTCGGTGAGGATCGCGCCGAACGGCGCCGTCCCGAGGCGGGCGCTCAACGCGTCGTTGACCGCGAGGGCGGACCGCAGCACGAAGATGCCGAGCAGGCCCGTCGATGCGAGCGCGACGAGGAGCGCGGTCAGCACGCCGCGAAAGTCGTCGCGGGCGCGGCCCGCGAGCCACCGCTGATACGCGGCCGCGCCGATGGCGGTGCCGAGGAGATACGCGATGAGCGCCGCCGCAAAGCTGTAGACCGTGTTCTGCGTGACCTGTCCCAACACGCGAACGCCGACGACTTCGGCGCCGATGCCGAGGAGCCCGGTGACGAAGACCGTCACGTAGAGTCGGAGTCGTCCGATCGACGGAGCGTTGGGTCGATCGTTCGGCGGATGCGTCGCCGACGCGTCGTTCGCGACGATCGTCCGCGTCGCGACGAACGACGCCACCGCGCAGGCGAGACTCAGCGCCGCGAGCGTCGTCACGCTGGTTCGCAGTCCGAACGTCGGCACGAGCCAGAACGCAGCGCCGAGCACGCCGATCACCGCGCCGAGCGTGTTCGCGGCGTAGAGGCCGCCGACGCAGCGCTCGCGTCCAGCGATCGACGAGACCACGCGTTCCATCGCGGGCAGCGTCGCCCCCATCGCGATCGTCGCCGGCAGGAGCGCCGCGCTCGGGACGAGAAACGCCACCGTCCAGTGCCGTAGCGCGCTCGGGTCGAGGCCGATCCACATGCGAGCCCGCGCATTGGCCCACGGAATCACGAACAGCGACGCGAGCGCCCACGCGCCGATCGCGGCCTCGAGTCCCGCGTACCACAGGCCAGGCCGCCTCGATCGGCTCACCGGACCGTCGAGGATCCACGCTCCCAACGCGATGCCGACGAAGAACGCCGCGACCACCGCGAGCACGCTGGGCATCTCGTGGCCGAGGCCCACGGTGAAGAGTCGAGTCCACGCGATCTGATAGCCGAGCGCCGCGATGCCCGAGACGAGGAAGAGCCCGTGGAGGAGGACGCTGCGCGGGTTGCGGCGAGCGCGCGGTGCGAGCGCTCCTGATCGAGCGCGTCCGTTGTCGTCGGCGTTCGTCACCGCCGTCGAGTGTACGGCGCGGCCTCAGGACGCCGCGCCGCGAGGTTCTTCTCGCATCGCCGCAAGCGCCGGGTAGACTTCAACGCGAATCCGCATGCCGCACCTCGCGCACCATCGAGGGCTCGTCTTCGCGATGGTCGTCGCCATCGCCGTGGCGTTCGGGGCGATTCCGTCCTTCGGGCAAGGCACGTCGCCGTACCTCCCCGAGCCGATCTCGACGATCAGGCTTCATCGACTGCTCGACGACGCGCTCCCGCCCGCGGACCCGCGCTGGAAGGGGATCGAGGAGGCGCACGACGGGTACCTGCGGAACGCTCGACCGCTGCTCGACCGACGCACGATCGAAGGATGCCTGGAGTGCAAGGGATTCGCGGGGGTGCCGTCGAGTCGAGGGCTCGATGCCGTTCGCGCCTACGTCGCGGCGCTGCGCGGGGCCGACGACGCGCTCTGGGCGAAGATCGTCGCCGTCCTCGGCGACAGTCCCGAGGCGCACGGATCGTTCGAGTCGGCGAAGAAGCGCCGGGTCGCCGATCGCCTGCGGGACACGTTGGCCTCTGCCGGCGGACTCGGATCGGTGGGCGAGGCCGCGCGCCGATGCGTCGTCGATCCCGAGCATCGCCGGATCGTGAACGACCGCTTGCGGGCGTACGACGCGGAGGTCGGCGAGCTCTTGCGGAAGCTCGTCGAACACTCGCTCCAGATGATCGACGACGGGAGCCGCGCGGTGCGCGACGCGCATCTGCCGGACCCCGATCCGGCCGATCCCGAAGCCGCCAAGGCGTGGTGGACGACCTATCAACAGGGCTCGCAAGCGCGGATGGCGAAGCTGAGGGAGGTCCGTGAAGCGCTGGCCACGCTTGATCGCGACACGCTCCGCGCACTCACGAAGGACCTGCCGTATCAGGTCGCGCGGCACGTTCGCTATGCCGCGAGTCGCGCGAGCCGGCGGCTCGACGACTACGGCGAGGGTTGGCTCGAGGTGTTCTTCCAGCTCGTGCTCCGCTCGCCGCAGCTCAGCGCCGAGGACAAGGCCGCCGCCGCCAACGAATTCGAGAAGTGGGGCCGCGAGGACGATCGGCTCGTCGAGGCCATCGAGGCGCTCGGCACGAACGCGGGAGCGGACGAGCGGCAGGTCGCCATCGATGCGTGCCGGGCGTTCAATCGCGACACGACCCGGCGCTTCATGAACGACCAGACGCCGTGGTCGAAGGCGGTGCGCGAGCGCTGGTTGTCGATCGTGAACGCGCGCTCTCCGTCGGAGTACGACGCGTTCGACGAGGACTTCCTGTTCGAGTCGCCCGATCAGCGGCCCTACGACCACGATGCCCGCTGGCTTCCGCCGCCGATCGCGGCGACGCGCATCGACGCGCTCGCCGATCGCCTCGGCCTCGATCATGATCGGCGCGTGATTGCGCTGACGCTGCTGACCGACCACCGCGCCCGGTGGTCGGAAGGGATGCGCGAGGTCGCGGAGAAGGCGCGGGCGGCGGAAGCGGCCGCGCAGACGGCGACGAATGCCGATCCGAACGGTGTCGCGCCGGTGCCGGCCCAAATCGTCGACGAGCTGGTTCGCGCGTCGATGGAGGTGTTCGTGCGGGCCGCCGAGCTCGACGACGCGCTGTACCAAGAGCTTCGTGCTGCGCTCGGCGGCGTGCTCACCGACGACGGCCGCGCGGAGATCGCGTTGAGCCAGCTCAGCCGCGAGCTCGAGTGCCTCGGCACCGGCGATTGGGCCATGTACGTCAACTACGACGCGATCGTGCGCCCCGTCGATCCGGTCGCCGTCGTCGATTCGTTGACGCTCGGCGGCGATGTCCGAGCCGTTGTGCGCACGGCGCTCCTCGATCGGCGCGACGCGATGCTCGCAGCGGCCCGCGACCGCGCCCGGGCGCACGCGGCCCGCGAGATCACAAGCGCGGCGGACGAACTCCTGCAGCGGCGTCTGGCCGCCGACCGCGCCGTGCGACGCTTGTTCGACGAGTGCATCGCGCCGCTCGACGAGAGCCAGCGACGGCTCGCGGCCGAACGGTACGAACGTCGCGCGGTGCCGGAGTACTTCGCCGACGCGCGAGCGCCGTGGTCGCTCTTCGACCGCGCGCTCGCCTGCGGCGACCTGACGCCGGAAACCCGGGCGGCGATCGAAGGGCTTCGCGAGCGCACGCTCGCGGCGTACCGCGCGATCGCTGGGACGTTCGCCGATGAGCGCCGCAGCGCGCTGCCGATCGATCCGCCGCAGGCCGACGCCCGCGGTGCGCCCGCGTCGAGGCAGCGCGTGGCGCACCAGACACGGTGGTTGCATCAGCGGGCGATCGTCTTCGATCGCGACGAAGTCTCCGCACGCGCCGTCAGCGAGTTGCGCCGGCTCCTCAGCGACCCGCAGCGTGCGGCGGTGCGCGGGCTCGACGACTACGAACGTCGCGTCGAGACGGTGGCGGAGCGCTTCATTCGATTCGCCGAGTGAAGGCGCCGCTCCGCCGGTCTGTCGATTGCGCGTTGCTTCGATTCTGGCCAGCCGCAGCTTCCCGACGCGCCGAGCCTCATGCCGAGGTCATCCGAATCGACGATGCCGTTGTCGTTGAGATCGGCGGGGCAGGGGGCCGCACACGTGCCGGTCTGCAACACCGAAAGATCGGCCAGGAGCGGCGCAGACAACGGCTCACTGGTCTGTCCAGTGCGCCTCACAGGAGGTAGTTGCGGCCGACCACGCGGAGTTCGAGCCCGGCCGACTGGGCGAACTCGGCCAGTCGTTCGGTGTCGGACTCGAGCCCGCGCTGACGGAGCTCGTCGACAGCCTCGATGAGCGACGCGGGGTACCGCCGCTCCATGCAGCGCTCGACGCGATCGGGGTCGTCAGGCCACTGGCGTTCGAACTGGGCGCGGCAGCGGGCCTCGTACTGCTCGCGGTCCATGAGGTAGTTGGCAACGGGCATCTGGGTGTCCTTCAGGGGTGTGCGGAACCAGCCCCCGATTGCCGCGCCGGTGCGGCGTTCGGGGGCGACGGGGTTGTCTGCTTGAATGTGGCTCAGCTCGGCGTGCTCGCTGGCTTGGCTTCAGGCTTGGGTCGCGGCGCGTGGCCGTCTATTGGGGGATCTACGCCGTCGCGAGGGACGATGTCCGCTCGACGCCGGATTCCGGCTCGGATTGTTCCACCGGTAGACATCGGGGTTCGTCGCAGGTCGGGTCGCGTGCGGGTCGGAGTCGGAGAAGGTGGTCGGGCAAGGCGCATCCCCTGATGTATGAGGTACGACGCGTCGAGGGCGGCTTGTCGGGATTCGAGAGAGATTCGGTCGAGTCGATGCGTCTCTCCTCCTGCTACTTATGCATGGGCAAGGCCGGTTGCCCGGTTGTCGGAGAACTTCCTGTTGGAAGGCGGTCGTGCCCGCCAAGCGGGGACGCTTCCGGGTACCCCTCTACATCTGCAGGTGGCGGTGATGTGTCGCATGGTTTCCGCCAGATTCACAACGGGCCGGAACCTCGGAACGGTGCGTCCGTCCTCGATGAGGCACCCCCATGCGATCGACCTTCCGGCTAGACTCCGACGCACTTCCCCCGCGCCTGGTCGGTGGGGGAGGTATCAACCCGAGCTGCGGTACCGCAAGGATGCGAATGGTGACCAAGAAGAAGCCAGCGACCTCAACAACCAAGCCAACGAGCGGGTCTGCCGCCGTCGCTGCGGACGCTGGAGTCGGAGCGGGGACCGTCCTAGATCCAGCCATCTCGGCGCAACTGAAGTCGGGACCGGAGCAACGCACCGTGGTCGGGCCGCTTGTCGCGTCATTGGTCGCGAACGGATGGAGGCTTGACCAGATCCTGTTTGGTCGACACGAGTGGCGTGTCCCAAAGTCGCCTTCCCAGGCGCATCAGCGCGAACTTGGGAATTCGTTCCAGGGCAATCCCGTCGACATCGCTGTCTTTGACTCACCGAAGCACGTTGGGGCCCCGAAGCACCTCGCGTTCATTGTTGAGTGCAAGCAACCCGACGATGAAGCGGGCGTGGCACAGCTTGAGACCTATCTGTCCAATGAGCCTCGCGCAAAGCTCGGCGTTTGGGCAAACAACGCGGATCCGGGGGCGGTTGCAGCGTTCCTCTATCGTCAGCCGAATGGCTCAATGCTCAGCCGCCTTCAGACTGTCAGTGATCTTCCGAGGCCGAACGAACCACTGGCGCCCGACCAGCCGGGAGTGGTGTACGCAAACCTAAAGGAGCCGTCAGTCGACCTCCTCAAACGGACGGTCGAGAAGCTTCTCGACAAGGTCGTCATTGACGACGCACAGGTCACACGGCGAGAAGAGCAGCTAGATCAGCTGTGCAGCGTGATCCTGCTAAAGCTCGAGAGTGACAAGCAAGCCAAGGCGCACCCGACGAAGCCACCCTTCTTTCGCCCGCTCGCCACGCATCATGCGACCGCAGAGGCGCTAAGAGACCGATTCGAGGCCTTCGTCGATGTCTATCCAGAGGTATTCAGCAGCGAACGTGATCGGAAGTTGCGGCTCGACGACGACAGCCTTCACGCGTGCGCCGAGCATCTTGGCCCCCTCCGGTTGATTGACCTCGGGCTGTCGACCGTATCGACGGCTTTTCAGGTGCTACGCAGTGAGGCCTTGAAGCAGGGCGAGGGCCAATACTTCACGCCGCAAGCCGTGATTCGCGCAGGAATCAAGCTGCTGGGCATTGAGTGGGAGGACATCGTCATCGATCCCGCTTGTGGCACCGGCGGGTTCCTTGTCGAAACGATGCTCTATCTGCAGCGGGAGAATCCAGGGCTATCGCAGACGGAGCTGTCGCGTTGGGCGCAGACCCATATCTACGGAATTGACAAGGACCCCATCGGCGTGAAGCTCACAAAGGCGATCATGCAAGTTGCGGGCGACGGCTCGGCGCATTGTGTCCGAGGAGATTCCGTCAGGACTCACAAATGGCCTACTGAGTTCAAGCACCTTGCGAGCGGCAAGTTCGCCAACGGACGTTTCAGCGTCGTGGTGACAAATCCGCCCTTCGGCCAGAACTTGACGGTCTCAGCAGAGGACTGTCGCCTCGCCGGACTCACCATCGCGCAGGATGCTGACGGGACATTCGTCGAGAGGGAAATCGGACTGCTCGTGCTCGAGCGAGCCTACCAGCTCCTCAAGATCGGAGGGCGTCTCGGCATCGTTTTGCCGGAGACCTACTTCTTCTCGAGCAACTACCTGTTCGTCCAAGATTGGCTCAGGACTAGATTTCATCCGGTGGTCGTCGCCAATGTCCCCATGGAGGCCTTCCAGGGCTTCTGCAGGGCGAAGACCAATTTTTACGTGTTCCAGAAGGTGGGCAAGTGACCAGAACGCGCATCAACGGGACATCAGTCACCTTTCTGAACGCTCGCACCTGCGGCATCTACAAGAACGGTGGCCCTCGGTACAAGACGGACCCATCAACAGGTCGGCGCACGACCGAGCTTGACGACGAGCTCAACGAGTTGGTGGATCGTTACGTCGCGCGAAAGCCGCACGAAGGAATCACTGTAGTTCCCATCGCCGAGGCGACTCGCAGACGCGTGCTCGTGCCAACCTACTACGATCGTCGACACGACCAACTGTTTGAAGAGTTCGTGGAGGCGATCGGGTGGGCGGAGATCACGTTGGGCGACCTGATCGACTCCGGTGCCGTGTCGGTACGTGGTGGCCACGGAAGCCCGGGTAACGATCAGCGATCAGGCGGGATTCCCTACATCAAAGTTTCTGACATCAGAGCATTGCGCGTCAATGTCAATCCGACCAACCTCGTTGATCCCAGTGTCGCGCACCGCTTCTGGAGGGGAACCTCGAGCGGTCTGAAGGCGTTTGATCTGATTACGCCAAATCGCGCCAGCAGCAACATTGGCGAGTTCGCGATTCTTCTCCCGGGCGAAGAGGATGTAGTGGTTACCAAGGAGGTCTTCATCCTCCGCGTCGAGGAACGAGCAGGCGGCCTCTGGGACCCGTTCACGCTGTTTTGGGCGCTATGTCTACGGGCGGTCAGGGAGCAGTGGCGGCGAATCGCATTGATGCAGACGAACCGCGAGGATTGCGGCTCGCGATATCGCGAGATCCGACTGCCGCTTCCACCGAATCGACGCTCGGCAGAGAAGGCATCGGCCGAGTTTCGGGAGTACTTCGGAACGCTCGCGACCGCGAAGACGAAGTTCATTACTGCTATGAGCGGTGAATCGAGCAAGTACATCGCCAGCGTCTTCGGGGCGGCGACGCCCGCCGATGATGACGCTGAGCCGGATACCCCTTGAGACTCTGCGTAGTCGCGCCCACAGGCTGGCCACTTCCGCGCGGACTCCGCCTTGAGTGGCGGTCACGCTCACCGAAACCCGATCGAACAATGACGATCGCTCGCTACCGGTCGCGTGTTGCTACCAACGCCAGTCCCCGCTATTGAAAACGCCGCCGAAAGGCGGCGTTTTCAATAGGAGCAGCCGCCACAGAAAGCAGAGCAGCAGACAGAGCCAATGCGGCTGCGGTCTACCACTGCTGTTCTGCTGTGTTCGATCGTCAGGCGAGACGCGGACCTCCCGTCGAACCGTCCGCGCGGTCACGCGCTGTCGCACGGAGCGGCGTCGGATGAGCACGCCCCACCGCCACCTCCGCGATCGCCGCCAACCGACTGCCAACGACGTCGACTGCCGACGCGGTCTGTGCATAGTCCCACTGGGACGTTCGCCGATGAACGCCGCAGCGCGTTGCCGAGCGATCCGCCGCAGGCCGACGCCCGCGGTGCGCCCGCGTCGAGGCAGCGCGTGGCGCACCAGACTCGGTGGTTGCATCAGCGGGCGAGCGTCTTCGATCGCGACGAAGTCTCCGCACGCGCCGTCAGCGAGTTGCGTCGGCTCCTCAGCGATCCGCAGCGTGCGGCAGTACGCGGGCTCGACCCGCTCTGGGCGAAGGTCGTCGCCCTCCTCGACGACAGTCCCGAGGCGCACGCATCGTTCGAGTCGGCGAAGAAGCGCCGCGCCGCCGATCGCCTGCGGGACACGTTGGCCTCTGCCGGCGGACTCGGATCGGTGGGCGAAGCCGCGCGCCGATGCGTCGTCGATCCCGAGCAGCGCCGGATCGTGAGCGACCGGGAGGAGACTGTGGACACACCTTTCAAACGCGGCCGATCGTGGTACTGCGGCGATCGCGAGCGGTGCGAGCGCCCTCGGGTGTCCGACTTGGACCGGCCATGTTTGGAGTCCGAGCACTTCCGCGCACAGGTCTGGCCAGTGCGCCCCGTGGCATTCAGGTCTGGCCAGTGCGCCCCGTGCGCCTTGCAACGACGACAAAGCGGCGGAGCTTCGCGCTCCGCCGCTCTGCGATACGGCTTCGTTCAGCGACGCAGGTCAGCCGCAGCTTCCCCACACGCCGAGCAGGATGCCGAGGTCACCCGCGTCGACGACGCCGTTGCCGTTGAGGTCGCCGTTGCCGGACACGCCCCATTGGCCGAGCAAGATGCCGAGATCCTCCGCGCCGACCGAACCGTTGCCGCTGAGATCCGCCGGGCACGGCGCCGCACACGTGCCGGTCTGCGACACCGAAAGATCGGCCAGTCCCACGCCGCCGTCGTAGGACCCGAGCTGGATGACGTACCGCTCGCCGCACGTGGCCTCGAACGTGGCGATCGATCGGTTGCCGCACTCGGATCCGGCGTCGTCGTTGCAGGCGATGAGCGTGAGGTCGTCGCACGAGCCCGAGTACACCGCGAGGCGCGTGTCGAACGTGGTGTTGGGGCTGCACGTCGAGACCGTCACGATGCCGGTCGCCGTCGCCTCATACGTGAAGAACACGTCGTTGAAGACGTCGAGGCCATACCCCTCCTCGCAGGTGGCGGGAAGGATCGAGTCCCCTGTCGCGCCGATCGTCGACGTGTGCGTGACGCCGACCGAGATCGGGGTGGCGCCAGCGCAGGTGTCGTTGACGACCGTCTGCGAGATCGTCATGTCCGCGTTGCCGGTCGCGCCGTACCAGCCACCGAGGACGATGGTGTACGTCTCACCTGCGGTGGTCGGGAACGACATCAGCGAACCCGCGCCGACTCCGCAGCCGTCGCCGTCGTCGCTGCACGCGACGAAGTTCGGCGCGCCGCACGGACCGGTGTAGGCGGCGAGCCACGAGTCGAAGTCGCTCGCGTTGCACGTCGACACCGTCGCCACGCCGTTGACCGGCGCGACGTAACTGAAGAAGACGTCGTTGGCGATGTCGGTGAGTCCGGACGATTCGCATCCCGCAGGGAGAGCCGTCGATCCCGTCGCGTTGATGTTGGTGACCGGATAGGTACCCACTTCGACGGGCGTGGCGTTCTCGCAGAGGTCGTTCGGGACCACGATCTTTCGCCGGAGCGTGACGGAGTAGTTGAGTTGACCGAGATCGGGGCCTTGGACGTTGGTGAGCGACGACGACGTGTCGATCGTCAGCGTGTAGACGCCGTTGTTGTAGAAGAGAACGTCGAAGTCCCAGTTGTTCCATCCTTGGGGTATCACGACCGAGAGACCCGGGCCGACGATCGACACGTTGGCGGCGGAGAGCGTGTTCACGAGCACACCGCTGAATCGGAACGGGATCGAGCCTCCGCTCGGCAGGCCGCTCACCGCGAGGCCGATCTGAAGGTGGTCGCTCGAGGTGGCCGTGCCGAAGCCGACGCTCAGATCGGTGTAGCACTGTCCGGTGACCGTGAACCCGTCGGTCATATCCAATGGTCCCATGTTCATCCAGTGCGAATTGGTAATGAGCGACGCGACCGCGGGTCCGTCGGCGACGACCTGCAGGTAGTTGACCGGGTCGTACAGCGTCGACGGTCCGATCGCATAGCTCGCCGTCGAGCCGCCTCGGACAAAGTCGTTCGCGAAGATCGTGCCCGTCCGGGTGTCCTGCCCGGCTTGCACCATCTGACAGTCGGCGCTCGATGCGGCCCACGCCGCCGCGAGGCCCGCGAGCGCCACGTACGTCCCAGTTGCTCCACGTCGCTTGTTCAGTTGTTGCTGCATGAGGTCGTCCTTTCTCGGATACGGGCACGTGGAAGTCGGTCATCCGCGCCGAACACGCCACGTCCTCTGGCCTCCACAGCCTTCGGAACCCGACCGGCACCGACAGGGAAGTCGACGATTCGCGCGAATTCGGTGCTGGCACCGGCGCACGACGGGGCGGCGCGGCGAGCGGAACCCTTCCGATATCCTCGATTCGACGCGTCGGCCGACCGAGGCCGGGCTTCGTGCTTCCGGCGGCAACGATCGGAGGTAGCTTGACGGAGGCGCTTCGCCGCCCGTCGAGCTCCATGGACAGCGCATCGGACAACATCGCGCAGCCGTCCGGCGGCGATCGCGACCTCTCGGTTCTCCTTCAGGCCGCGAGCGAGGGCGACGCCCGCGCCGCCCAGGCGATCATGCCGCTGGTCTACGACGAGCTTCGCGCGATGGCCCAGGCCCGGCTGCGCCGCGCCCGGCCCGGCGCGACGGTGCAGGCGACGGCGCTCGTCCACGACGTCTACCTGAAGCTCGTCGGCCGCGACATTCAGTTCGAGAATCGGCGGCATTTCTTCTTCGCCGCGGGCCGCGCGATGCGCGACGTTCTCTTCGAGCGGGCCCGGACCATGGATCGCCGCCACGCGGCGCAGCGCGAGGCGATCGGCGCGCATCCCGATCCGGCCAGCGAACCCGACTCCTCGCGCACGCTGATGGCGCTCGAGGAGGCGCTGCCGCGCCTCCAGGCGATCGACGCGCGGGCGCACGACGTCGTCATGCTGCGCTTCTTCGCCGGTCTCGACTTCGCACAGATCGCCGAGACCCTCGACGTGACGCAGCGCACGGTCGAGCGCGACTGGCGCTTCGCCCGATCGTGGCTCTACGACACGCTGCGTTCCGATCACGGTCTCTCGGGCATCGCCACGCTCGTCGCGTCCGCCGAGGACGGCCGCGGGCCCGAGAAGGGCGGTTGATGGCGAGCGACCGATCGAACGACGCGCCGACGGATCGGGAGCTGTTCGACGAACTCGTCGATCTCCCGCACGTCGAGCGGTTGCGGTCGCTCCGCGAGCGTTGCGGCGCCGACTTCGCGCAGCGGGCCCGCGTCGAGCGCCTGTTCGAGGCGGCCGACGCGTCGACGCGCGAAGACGGGTTCCTCGACGAGGGCCACCTGCAAGCGCTCGGAAGCGCTGCGAATGGCGTCCGCGTGTCGGTGCAATTGCCGCGACAGTTCGGGCAGTTCACGCTGGAGCGCGTGCTCGGTGAAGGCGGCATGGGCCTGGTGTATGCGGCGACGCAGGATCAGCCGCGGCGCCGCGTGGCGCTCAAGACGGTGCGCAGCGAGATGGCGTCGCACGAGCTGCTGCGGCGCTTCCGCCGCGAGACCGACACGCTCGCGCTCCTGCAGCACCCGGGCATCGCGCAGATCTACGAGGCTGGGCGCGTCGTCGACGAGGCGAGCGGCGCGGCCGTTCCGTACATCGCGATGGAACTCGTCGAAGGAGCGCCGCTCGACGAACACGTGCGCCGCGGGCGGTGCGATCCGCGGGCGGTGGTCGAACTCATCGTCGCCGCGTGCGACGCGGTGCAGCACGCGCACGCGCAGGGCGTCGTGCACCGCGACCTGAAGCCGGCGAACATCCTCGTGGTCGAGCGGCCCGGCGCCGCGCCGCAGCCGAAGATCCTCGACTTCGGCATCGCCCGCCTGATGGGCAACGCGGCGGCGTCGCCGGGGGCGACGCTCGCGACCTCGACGGGGCAGATCCTCGGCACCGTCGCCTACATGAGCCCCGAGCAGATCGCGGGGAAGTCCGACGAAATCGACGCGCGCAGCGACGTCTACACGCTGGGTGTCGTTCTGTACGAACTGCTCGCGTCGCGCCTGCCGCTCGACGTGCGCGACCGATCGATCGTCGACGCGGCGATCGTCGTGCGCGACGACGAGCCCACGCGCCTCGGCACGCTGAATCCCCGTTGCCGCGGCGATCTCGAGACGATCGTCGCGAAGGCCATCGAAAAGGAGGCCGAGCGCCGGTACCCGTCGATGCAGGCGTTCGGCGACGACCTGCGGCGCTATCTGGCCGACGAGCCGATTCGCGCGCGGCCGACGACGCGCATCGAGCGCGTGCGACGATTCGCCCGCCGCCATCGCACGCTCGTGTGGAGCACGGCCGCGACGATGGCGACGCTGGTTGTCGGCACCATCACCTCGATCATGCTCGCGCTCAACGCCAATGCCGCACGTCGCGCCGCGGAATGGACGACGTATCGCGCGAACATGACCGCGGCCGTCTCGGCGCTCGAGATCCACGACGTGCGCACCGCGCGACAGCAGCTCGAGCAGGCGCCGGCCCGCTACCGCGATTGGGAGTGGCACTACGTCGCGCATCGGCTCGACGAAAGCGCCGCGACGACGCCGGCCGCCTTTCCTTCGGACTTCGCCACCGGCGTGCTCTACGGCGATCCGTCGGTGTGGATGCTGCTCGATCGCTTCGCGAGGCCGTCCGCGGACTGGCCCGTGAGCGGTCCGACGCCGCGCGTCGACCGCGTGCCGCCCGCGGCGGGTGCGCTGTTTCAGTCGCTGACGCAAGACGGGCGCGTCGAACTCTGGAGCGTGCCGCCGGCGTCGGTTGCGATCCGCACGCGCGACGATCGCGGCCGCGAGATCGCGACGACGGTCGTCCCCGTCGAGGGGTTCACGGTTCGGCGCGGCGAGAGCTTCGCCGTCAGCCCCGATCTCGATGCGGTCACGATGGTGTTCGAGACGACCGACGGCAAGCGCATGGCGTGGCACCGGCGCGTGGCGGGCGGACCGGTGGCGACGCTCGACGTGAAGAATCCGCGGCTCAGCAACATCGGGTGCGCCATGGCGAACGCGAGATTCGTCGCGCTCGCGGGCGGGCCCAACACGATGCCCTGCATCTGGGACACCGAGACCGGCGCGACCGTCGACCTCGTCGGGCACGTGGGCGACGTGCGCAGCATCCGCTGGAACCATCAAGGCACACGGGTGGCGACCGGAGGCATGGATCGCACGGTGCGGATCTTCGCGAGCGACGGGACGCCGCTCGACGTCGAGCGACATCACAACGACGCGATCTGGTCGGTGCGCTTCTCGCACGACGGACGCATGCTCGCGTCGGCGTCGCAGGACGGAACGATCCGGCTCTGGAGCGTGCCCGAGGCGCACGCCGGACTCACGCTCGATGCGACGCTGCTCGGGCACGGCGACTGGGTCGGCGCGGTCGAGTTCTCGAGCGACGATCGCTGGCTCGTGTCCGCCGGCGCGGATCGCACGCTGCGCGCATGGTCGACCGATCGCGCGTCGCTCAACGGCGACATCGTGGTGCGCGACAACGCGTCGGGGCGCATCGACGTGGCGCGACGCGCGAACCGCGTCGCGGCGACGAACACCTGGGGCGTGCCGCGCGAATGGGACGTCACGAAAGGCGTGCAACTCCTCGCGGAGATCTCGCAGCCGGTCGAGCGGTACGGCTCGAGCGCCGATGTCGCGATCAGCCCCGATGGCGAGCAGGTGCTCGTGATGGAAGCGACCAGCCAGTCCTTGTGTACGCCGCGCGACGGCGGCTTTGCCGAAGTCTGGCGCGCGTCGCTGGTGATCGCGAACGGCGGCTTCACGGACGACGGTCAGGCGATCGGCATCGTTCGGACCGCCGCGCCGCCGTACTTCGAACTGCGCCGACTCCCCGAGGGGACGCTTCTGTCGCCGCCGTATCCGCGGTTCGTCAGCACCGCACTGCAATCCACGCCGGACGGACGGCAGATCGCGATCGAATGCGGCAAGCAGGGGACGAATGTCGTCTCACTCGTCGATGCCGCGACCGGCGCTTTGATTCAGCGTGTCCCGCTCGGCACGGGCACCGGTTGGACGACCGGTGCGCTGGCCGACGGTCGCCAGGTGCTCGTGGCCTTCGAGGCCGATGGCGATCCGGAGCCGATCCGCGCGATCACCGTTCGAAATGCCCGCGACGGCTCGCTCATCCAGCGCGTCGAGGGGCTTCCCGCGCACGGCTTCGCCCTGGCCCTCACTCCCGACGGCCGACGGCTGCTCTCGGCGGGTCGCGACCGCGTGCTGCACGTCTGGGACACCGCGACCTGGGACCAGGTCGTCGCGCTGCCCGGCCCCGGTTCGTACATCTGGGCGATGCGCCTCTCCGGCGACGGCGAGACGTTAGCGATGGCCTGCGGCGATCGAACGTACCGAGTGTGGCGGGCGCCGAGGGAGCGGTGAACGAACGCCAAAGGAATGGCAGCGAATCGCGCACGCGTCGCACCGACCGCCGCCGTCAACGGTCCTCGTCATCTCGCCGATGGACGACGTGCTCTCGTGATCGTCCAACCCGTATAGTCATCGCCCGTGCATCCAGGGTCTCTCGGCGCATTCCAGATTCATCGTGAGCTCGGCCGCGGCGGCATGGGGGAGGTGTACCTTGCCACAGATACACGCCTGGATCGGCGGGTAGCGATCAAGGCGCTCCCGGCGCACGTGTCCCAGGATCCCGATCGCCTCTCGCGATTCCAACGCGAGGCCAAGGTGCTCGCCTCGCTCAATCATCCGGGCATCGGAGCGATCTACGGACTCGAAGAAGCAAGCGGGCGCCAATACCTCATCCTCGAGTTCGTCGAGGGCGAGACGCTCGCCGCTCGCCTGAAGCGCGGACCGATCCCGATCGACGAGGCGCTTCCGATTGCGCGCCGGATCGCGGAAGCCCTCGAAGCGGCGCACGAGAAGGGCGTCATCCACCGCGACCTCAAGCCGGGCAACGTGATGGTGAGCCCGACCGGCGCGGTGAAGGTGCTGGACTTCGGACTCGCCCGCACGGGTGACGTCGCGCCGTCCGGCGCGTTCGCGAGCGACGGCTCGGCCTCGCCGACGGTGACGACACCCGCGCCGCTGCACTCGCCGACGATTCCCGGCGTCATCATGGGGACCGCGGGCTACATGTCGCCCGAGCAGGCCCGAGGCAAACCGGTCGACAAGCGATCGGACATCTTCAGCTTCGGATGCGTGCTCTACGAACTGCTGACGGGCGCGCTGCCCTTCGACGGCGAGACCGTCGCCGACGCAATCGGGGCGACGCTGCACAAGGAACCGGATCTCGCCCGCCTTCCGTCCGACACGCCGCCGATCATCCGCGGGTTGCTCGCGCGTTGCCTCGCGAAGGATCGCGAGAATCGGCTCCACGACATCGCCGACGCGCGACTCGACATCGTGCAGGCCATGCACGAGCCGCGCGGGAGCGGAGCCGCGGTTGCGAGCGCATCGGCCCAACGCCAGCCGCGCGGCGTCGGCGCGTTCCTTCCCTGGGCGATCGCGGCGATCGCGGTGCTTGGCGGCTCATGGTTGTCGCTGTCCGCGCGCCTCGGCTCGCCACACGGGAACGCGTCGGCGTCCGGGCCGGTGGTGCGATTCACGATCGATCCGCCGCCGGGATACGCCATCCCCGAGTTCATCGACAACGGCTCGGGGATCGCCATCGATCCCGCGGGCGAGCGCATCGTTTTCGCGGCGAAACGAGACGGAAAGAACTGCCTGTGCGTGCGACCGTTCGCGAGCGGCCAGTCACGCGTGCTTCCCGGCACGACCGGATGCCGGACGCCGTTTTTTTCGCCGGACGGCAAGTGGCTCGGCTTCGTCTCGGGGCAACAGTTGATGAAGATGCCCTCGGAAGGAGGGCCGGCGCTCACGTTGACCGAAGCATCGGATGAGTCCACGTATGCGTGGCTCGACGACGGCACGATCGTGTGGGGCGCGGGGACCGCGGGTCTCTGGCGGGTCAGTGCAGCGGGCGGCAAGCCTTCGCAGATCGCGACGTGCGGGCCCGACGTGAAGACGCTTGAGGGCGATGTGGTCATACTCGGGTTCGATGCGATCGTCGCGGTACCCGGCGCCTCGTATTGCCTCCTCACGACGTGGAGCGGCGGTTCCACCGAGGACTTCAATCTGTTGCGATTCGACCTCGCGGACGGCAGCCTTCACACCGTGCTGCGCGCCGCGACGGCGCCGGCGCTGCTCACGCCCGAGCGCTTGATCTTCGCGCGCGGTCCCACGGTGATGACGGTCGGCTTCGATCGCGAGCGAGGCGTCGTCGTCGGCGATCCGACGGTCGCGTTGGAGGGCGTGCGCACGGATCTGTGGACCGACTCGGCGTACTTCGGAGCCTCGACGAGCGGCACCTTCGCGTACGTGCCGGGCGGGCGCCGCGTGGCGGGGCGCCAGCTGATGCGTGTGGACGAGACGGGCGCATCGACGCCGCTCGCCGATGGGACCGACTTCTATAGTTTTCCGCCCGTCGTGTCGCCTGACGGCACTCGCGTGCTGTTCACCACGCTTCGGAGCCGCGTCGAGGTGTGGACCGCGGATCTCGAGCGCCATTCGAGGATGCTGGTTACCTCGTCGGGAGAGAACCACGCGCCGACGTGGTCGTCCGACGGCCGCTCGATCTTCACGCTCTTCGCGCAGCCGGACAAGCCGCTGAGCATCGTGCGGTGGCCCGTCGGCGGCGGAGAACCGGAGTCGCTGGCGGGCTCGTGTCCGAACAACGAAGAGAATTTTCCGCTGCAGGCTCTTCCCGACGGGTCGGGATTACTCGTCCTGCGCCGTCCGCACTCGGCGATCAACACCTCCGACATTGCCCTGTACCGATTCAGCGACGCTTCGTTCACCAGCGTGCGCGACCGCGGGGCGAACGAGAAGAAGTGCCGCGTGTCGCCCGACGGGAAGTGGATCGCGTTCACCTCCGACGAGTCCGGACGCGACGAGGTCTACCTGGGACCGCTCGGCGCGAAGGAGCCGAACGTGCAGGTCTCGACGATTGGCGGCACGCATCCGCACTTCTCGCGCGACGGCAAGCAGGTGTTCTACGTCGACGCCGAGCAGAACATCATGGCGGTGGCCTTGGACACCACCGGCGCCGACGTTCGCCTCAAGAGTCCGGTGAAGCTCTTCAATTGCGCGACGGTCGGTGCGGTCGTGGCGGATTGGGCGACGTTTGACGTTTTGCCGGACGGCGGGTTCGTCATGATCAGGATGGCGGATTGGGAGAAGGAAGCACCGGTGATCCACGTGATCATGAACTGGTCGGTCGAACTTGCGGGACGCGAACCTGCGGCGACGCAGCGATGATCGTCCGCGCCGCCCGTCGCGCCGAGCCTCAGCGGCGCTCGGCGCGGCGCAGGTCCATCGCCACTCGACGAACGATCCAACCGACCGTGACGACGCCGGCGACGGCGAAGGTGAGGAACACCACGAAGCCCGCGAGCGTGCCCACCTTCGCGGCACGCGCCGCGACGACCTCGCCGCCGACGATGTTCCACCGCACCGCCTCGCGGGCGACGAGGAGCCCCAGCCAGAAGACGCCCGTGCCGACCGACGCGACGGCGAGGAGCCGCGCGGACGACGTCTGCGCTCGCGCGAGTGCGAGCCACGCGACGAGCGCGCCACCCGCGCCGACCGACGCGACGACGAGCCAGATCGTCGCGGCGCGCTCCGTGGCCGCGTGATCCGGGACGTGCGGCGCGTTGAGCACCGGCCACGCCGCAATCGCCGCCGCCGCGGTCATTACGGCGCCCAGCATCGCCAGCGCCCGCGTTGCGGCGTCGCCGGCCCGCGCGTCGACGCCTGACGCGCCGGCGCGCAGTTGCCACGCGATCAGCGCCGCCGCCATCGGGAATGCCGCGACGAGCCACAGCCCCATGCGCGGCAGCGTCGCCGCGCTTCGGTACGTCATCGAACCCGACGCGTACATCGCGGGCCACGCGTCGCGATCGAGCGACAAGAGATGATCGTCGACCCACGACCACTCGACGAACAGGACGCACGCCATGACGAGCAGCGCGACGCACGCCTGCGCCACGGTCTTGCCTTCGATGCGGTGCGCCTTGAGGAGGTACATCAAGTAGAAGGCGACGATCAGCACCGGGAGGATCGACATCCATCGGGCGAAGCCGAGGAGATTCGCGGTGTAGAACTCCTGCTGGTAGAGGATCTGCACGAACAGGAGAGGCGCGATTCCCGCGGTGATCGCCGCAGAGAGCGCGAAGTGCATCCAGTCCTTGAGCACCGTCGTCACCGGCGACCACGCCGACGCCCGCGCCGACACCTGTGGCGTGCGCCCGAGCATGCCGCGCAGGCCGGCGACCCCGAGCATCACAGCGCCCGCCAGCACGTATGACATGAACGCGACGTGCATGAAGAGCGTGACGACGTAGAGCGTCACATACCAGATCGCGGGCGACGGGAGGTGGAACGGGAAGAGCGTGTCCATATCGTCGTTCCTTCCGCCTCAGCGAATCGATCGCGCCTCGACGGTCTGCCGCGCGAGGCCGCGCCGCTTGTCCGGCGCGGGGCGCGTGCCCGCCTCGTCGAGCCAAGCCTTGATCTCCGCGAGCACGCGTTCGTCGCTGGTTTCCGGCCACGCGGGCGGTCGACCCGCGCTGTTCCAGCGCACCCACTGCACGAGCGCCTCGAGTTCCTTCGGCGTTCCCGCGAACGGCGGCATGAATCCCTTGGTGTGCTGGAGCTTCGCGACGTTCATCCGTTGCTGGTCGACTTCCCACGAGCCCATGAGGTGCGTGAGCCCGTTCATCCCGCCCACCGTGTGGCACACCGAGCACTGGTTGCGGAAGACGAGCGCGCCCAGTCGGAGCTGCTGCGTCGGCATCGACGCGGCGTCGCGGAGCGGGAACGGATCGTGCGTCGTGCAGCCGACCTCGCGCAGCGTCGCGACCTGGTCCGGCGCGATCGCGTTGCTGAAGAGAACGTCGCGCACCGTGTACGGCTTTCGCACGCCCTCGCGCACGAACTCGCCGCCCGCGGTGGCGCCGAGCGTCAGGGCCACGAGCAGCGTCGCGGTCGCGCCGTTGATGTAGAGCTTCTGCCGCCACATGCCGATCACGACGTAGCCGCCGACGAGCGCGCTCGCGCCGGCCGCGAGGTTGAGGAACATGGTCATCGCGACGCTTCCGCCGAGCACCCACTCGCGACTGTCGTCCGGCATCGCGGCGAGGAACCAGACGCCGAGCAGCGGCATCGTCGCGATCGGAAGCATGAAGCGCGCCGCGTGGTTGATGAGCCGCGTCCGATCGCCGCGCGACACGTCGGGCATGGTGTTGACGACGACCGCGGCGACGAGTCCCGCGATCACCATCGCGGCCACGGTGCGGTAGATGAGGCTCGGCCAGAACGTCGCGTTGAAGAAGCCGGCCCAGATGTCGCCGGTGCGCACCCACTCGCCCGGCGTGAGCTGCCACGAGAGGATTCCGTTGATCCAGAACAGCGAGCCCCAGCCAGCGACGCTGTAGATGACGAGGAGCGCGAGTCGCGTGCGATCGGACAGCGACTTCGCGTAGCGATAGAACGCGTAGCCGGCGATCACCTCGATCCAGAAGAAGATCCACTCCGTCGCCCAGATCCAGTGGAAGGTGTCGACCATCTTCCCGATCGTCGCCGGCGAAATCTGGATGCTGGTGAACCACATGCCCACGCCGGTGAGCGCGCCGACGACGAACGAGACGAGCACGAGGTAGCGAAAGTAGGAGTCGATCACCCTCCGCGCCGCGCGGGCGAGGCTCGCGTCGGCGGTGCCCTCGCCGCGCATGGCGAGCCTCTGCAGGTAGACCATCAGCATGCCGCCGCCGATCGCGAACTGCGCGAGGAAGACGTGGAAGATGCCCAGCCCGCCGATGACCATGCCCTTCATGACGGGGCCGAAGTCGTTGACCGGATAGGACACGATGGCGTCGGCGAGGAGTCGGACCATGGACGACCTTCCGAGCGCGAGCGTCGTCGCGCGTCATGGGAGCGAGCATCTCAGGCCCCAACAGCGTAGTGCGCGATCCCGAATGCGTCGGGTCGCGAGCGTGCATCGTCGCAGGCAATCCTGCGAGGGATTCCGACGATAGGCCGCGACCGCGCCTCCGCGCTGAATCCGCTCCCGTTCAACTCGCAGGCAAGACCTTCAGCGCGGAGGCGCGGAGTTCGCGGAGGGCGCGCGGAGGAAGAACCTGAGTTCAAGACCGCGTGGCCCGCGCGTCGTCTCGAATCGTGTTGCCTTCTCCGCGTGCCCTCCGGATCTCCGGCCTCCGTGTTGAACAAGACGAACGACAGCCCGCGCTGAATCCGCTCCCGTTCGACTCGCAGGCAAGACCTTCAGCGCGGAGGCGCGGAGACCACGCAGGCACGCGGAGGAAGAACCTGAGTTCAAGACCGCGTGGACCGCGCGTCGTCTTGAGTTCATTCCCTTCTCCGTGCGCCCTCCGGATCTCCGGCCTCCGTGTTGAACAAGACGAACGCCAGCCCGCGCTGAATCCGCTCCAGTTCAACTCGCAGGCAAGACATTCAGCGCGGAGGCGCGCAGACCACGGAGCCGCGCGGAGGAAGAGCCTGAGTTCAAGACCGCGTGACCCGCGCGTCGTCTCGAATCGTGTTGCCTTCTCCGTGCGCCCTCCGGATCTCCGGCCTCCGTGTTGAAACACGAGGGACGACCCCCGGCGCCGACCGCGCAGCCCCAAGCCCGACTCCGCGTTTCCTCCGCGGCCTCCGCGCCTCCGCGCTGAACCGCATTCACTGGCTGGCGCTGTGCCAACGCGCGAGCACCCCCGAGTCGAGAGCGCCGGACCACGCGCCGCGATCACGCTTTCCGCATCAGCGTGCTCTTGCCGAAGAGGCTCTCGACGAGATCAACCGCTACGCGCGCGGTGCGGTTGCGGTCGTCGAGCGCGGGGTTCACCTCCACGACGTCGAGCGATCCGAGTCGACCGGAGTCCGCGATCATCTCCATGCAGAGCTGCGCCTCGCGGTACATCGCGCCGCCGGGCACCGGCGTGCCGACGCCGGGCGCGAAGTCGGGATCGAGGAAGTCGACGTCGAAACTGACGTGCAGGTGCGTGGCGGCGTCCATGTCGGCGAGCGCCCGGACCATCGTCTCGCGCATGCCGACCTCGTCGATGAACCGCATGTCGAACACCTCGAGGCCCATCTCGTGCACGAAGCGTTTCTCGCCCGCGTCGACGCAGCGGATTCCGATCTGCCGAACCGCGTCGCAGCGAATCGCGGGAACGTGTCCGCTCAACTCGACGAGAACCTTCGGCCCGTGGCCGCAGAGGCAAGCGACCGACATGCCGTGCATGTTGCCCGTCGGCGTGAGCGCGCTCGTGTTGAAGTCCGCGTGCGCGTCGAGCCACAGCACGCGCAGCGACCGACCGTGGGCGCGGCAATGGCGCGCGGCTGCGCTGATCGAGCCGATCGCGAGACTGTGATCGCCGCCGAGCAGGATCGGCAGGTGTCCTTGCCGCAGCGCGTCGTGCACGGCGTCGTGCGCGCTTCGGCTCCACGCGACGACCTCGTCGAGATGGCGATGCCCGTCGACGGGTTCGAGCCACGGGTTCGGCGGTCCGTCGAGGTTTCCGTGGTCGACGACGCGGAGCCCGTGCGAAGCGAGCAGCGGGCCGATGCGGGCGACGCGAAGCGCCTCTGGCCCCATGCTCGCGCCGCGAACGCTCGCGCCGACGTCGGTGGGGGCGCCGATGAGCGCGATGGTGCGAGGAGTCGTGGTCATGGCAGGCGCAGAGCGTACGTCGCCGCCGCGTCGTTGCGTCAACGAGATGCGGCAGCGCTCCGTGACGCGGCGATGTCCGCCGAGGTCGTCCACGTCGGAGCCGCGGTGGCGGCGCTCGGAGGATCGATCGCCGCGAACAGGCTCGCTCGCGTGAAGTGCCGCGCGCGTCGCAGGGACCTCATCGGATCGGCGTCGATCGGCGCAACCGGCTGCAACCGATGCGCCTCGACCCACGCGCGAAGATCCGCTTCGCTCCCGACGAACCAGACGAGCGGATCGCGTGCGGTGGCGATTCGACCCTGCGGCGACACGAATCCGTCGTGGTCGTCGCTGTAGCCGAACTCCCACGCGACGATCTCGGCGCCGACGGGAGCGTCGGGCCCGCGCTGCGAGGTGGCGCCGATCGACATGATCGCGCGACCGTCGCCGAGCACCGGTCCGACGACGAGTCCGCGCTCGGGTACGAACGCGAAGCCCGGCACGCCGCCGAAGGAATCCGGGTACGCGACGACGCCGCGGGCGTCGACGCGGGCAAGCGCGATGCGATCGGCATCGGCGGCGACGGACCCGGGGACCATCCAGCCGCTCGAGCGCGGGGCATCGGCCGCGATCGGCCACTCGACGACCGGCCCTCGATAGCCGACCGGCAGTTCGATGCGCAGGCGCATCGCGGGCCACATCGGCGCGACGTAGATATCGCCGCTCGCCGACGTCGCGGCGCGACGAAACTCCGGCGGCACGAGCGCGGGCTGTCGGGCGACGTACACGGGACCGCCCGAGCCGATCCACCAGTCGGACTTCTGCACGCCGGCGATCGCGGGCATTCGAACGACGCCGCGCTCGTCGGTGGTCGAGTTCGACTGGAGCCCGCGTTCGAACTTTCCGGTAGGAACGCGCTGCAGCACGTCGACGTTCGACGCAGGAGCGCCGGTCACTCCGTCGACGACCTCGATGCTGATCGACGTCGTGGTGTGCTGCGGCGCGCAGCCGACGAGGAGAAGTCCTCCCGCGATCACGCGGGCGCCGAGGGCGAGCGATCGACGTAGGTGTGCGTGTGGCATCGCGCGTGACCTCTGTTCTTCGGCGACGAGTCTACTCGTCGGCGTTCGTTGTCGTCAGCAAATCGGCGCCGTCGCCCATTTCGCGGTCGAACTCTGACACAATCACGGCGGGCTTCCATCGACGGCTGCATCGACGCCGATCACGGCGCGCCGCCTTCGTCGCACGACGCCAATCATCCGCACCTTCGCACGAGCGCCGATCTCCCGGCGTGCCCAGCGGCATTGCCCGACGCGAACGCGACGACCATCTCGGAACGCCATGACCACGACACGTCGCCAATTCATGCAGGCTCTTCCCGCCGCCGGCGCGGCATTCGCAATCGGTGAACACCTGCGCATCGCGGAGGGTGCGGCGATCGCGTCCGACGCGGAGCCACCGCTCAAGGGGCACTTTCACCCGAAAGGCAAGGCGCCGTCGAAGCACACGATCGAGGTCCTGCAACAGGCCCGCGCCGCGCTGCCGTTCGCTGACAAGCGCGACTTCGACGAGCAGAAGCGCGGCTTCGTCGCGCCGATGCCCGATCTCAAGATCATGGCCGATGCCGGCCACGTCGCATGGGACATGGAGCGGTTCCAATTCCTCAACAAGCAGGAGGAATTCGACAGCATTCACCCGTCGCTCCTTCGGCAGTCGGTGTTGAACAACAACTACGGCCTGTACGAAGTGGTGCCGGGGATCTACCAGGTGCGAGGCGTCGATCTCGCCGACATCACGTTCGTTCGCGGCAAGACCGGCTGGATCGTCGTCGACGTGATGGTCAGCGCCGAGACTGCTCGCGCGGCGTGGAAGCTCTTCCAGGAGCACGTTGGCAAGGGGCTGCCGGTCTCGGCGGTCATCTACTCGCACTCGCACGCCGATCACTGGGGCGGCGTGCGGGCGATCGTTGACGAGACCGACGTGCGCGCGGGCAAGGTGCCGGTGATCGCGCCGCGCGACTTCATGGAGCACACGATTTCGGAAAACGTCTACGCCGGCAACGCGATGAATCGGCGGCTCTTCTTCCAGTACGGCCTGCTGCTGCCCGCGGCGCCGCACGGCTACGTGGGACAGGGACTCGGCCAGGCCGTGTCCGCCGGTTCGATCGGGCTGATCGCGCCGACGCGCTACGTGGAGAAGGAGATCGAGGAGTTCGACGTCGACGGCGTGCGCATGATCTTCCAGAACACGCCGAACACCGAGGCGCCGACCGAGATGAACACGTACATCCCGTCGCTCAAGGCGCTGTGGATGGCGGAAAACGTGATCGCCTCTCTGCACAACATCTACACGCTGCGCGGCGCGCCGGTGCGCAATCCGCTGAACTGGTCAAAGTACATCAGCCGCGCGCTCCATCTGTTCGGGCTCGAGGCCGAGGTGATGTTCGCCTCGCACCACTGGCCGCGCTGGGGGAACGCCCGCATCCAGGAAGTGCTCCGCGCGCAGCGCGACCTCTACGCGCACATGAACAACCAGGTGCTCCACCTGGCGAACCAAGGCGTCACGATCAACCAGATCCACACCGTCTATCGCGTGCCGGAGAGCCTGCAGAAGCAGTGGCACTGCCGCGGCTATCACGGCTCGCCCGAGCACAACAGCCGAGGCGTGGTGCAGCGGTACCTCGGCTTCTGGGATTGCAATCCGGCGACCCTCGTCCCGCTTGCGCCGGCGGACTCCGCGCCGCTCTACGTGGAGATGATGGGCGGCGCATCGAAGATCCTCGCGCGCGGCCGCGAGCTGCACGACGCCGGCAAGTATCTCCTTGCGCAGGAGATCCTCAACAAGCTGGTGCAGGCCGAGCCGCACAATCAGGAGGCGAAGGACCTGCTCGCCGACGTGTTCGAGCAGCTCGGATATCAGCAGGAGAATCCGGGCCTGCGCAACAGCTATCTCGCGGGCGCGTACGAACTCCGCACCGGAATCCCGCAAGGCGAAACCGCGAACTCGAGCAGCCCCGACGTCATTCGCGCGATGTCGACGGAGTTGTTCCTGAACTTCCTCGGCATCCGCATGGACAGTCGCAAGGCGGAAGGCATGCGCTTCACGATCAACCTCATCACGCCCGACAACGGCGAGAAGTTCATCGTCGAATTGGAGAACGCGACGCTGACGAACATCCAGGGGTTCCAGGCCCCGAAGCCGGATCTCACGCTCACGATCAACCGCGCCGATCTCGAGCTGACGATGATGGGCGCGAAGACGCTCGAGGCGCAGATCGCCGACGGCACCGCGAAGGTGACGGGCGAGGTCGGCGTGCTGAAGCAGCTCGCGTCCACCATGGTGGACTTCGACCCGAGGTTCGAGGTGCTGCCCGGTACCAAGCTTCCAGTGAGGCTGCAGGTGGCGGCGGCTGCGCCGATCGATCCCTACGAGGCGACGGTGGAGCGCCCGATTCCGGAGTGACCGTCGAGGCGGCGACGACCGGCGCGATGTCGTGAAGCGCGGCGAACGCGCCAGCCGTGGGTCTCATCGCTTCGGGGCGCGCCGCAGCATGAGCGCCATCGCGCCGTCGGCGCGGCGCAGGTCGGCGGTGTCGCCCTCCATGCGAATGGTGGCGACGGTCTGCATCGCCTTCAGAAACGCCTGCTCCTGCTCCATGACGCCTTCGCCGGGACAGGCCATCCGCGTCGCGCCGGCCGGTCCAAAGTGCAAGGCCGAGCCCTTCATCTCGAACGTGGCGTTGAAGTGATTGCAGCCCGCCGAACCCGAGACCGTGTTGTCGGCGGCGAAGGTCATGTCCAGCGGTACGTGGTCCAACACCCCGACGAACGCCTCGCGTCCGTTGTTGTAGCCCACCACGTCCCACGTGCCGACGATCGACGTCGACTGCGCGGTCATCGTGGCGAGGACTTCGCCGCTCGCAGACAGGAGCTCGAGCCGTCCGTCGACGACGCGATAGCCGCGCGCGTTCTGCAACGCCGACATGAACGCCTGCGCCTGATCCATGACCGCGGGCTCGCACGCCATCTGCGTCATGGCGGCGCCGGAGCCGACGGTGAACGTCGAGCCCTTGGCGGTGAACGGCGCGGTGAACCGGTTGCAGCCGTCGGAACCTCGAACCTGTCCCGACGCGAACTCCGCGGTCGGCGCCTGGCCGACCACAGCGCCGCGTCCGGCGAGTCGCGCGAGTACCCACGAGGTCCCGTCGAGCGAGAACGCCGCGCCGCTCGCCGTGTCGATCGCCGGCGAGCGCCCGGCGTTGCGCGGCGCTGTGTTCGGCTCGGAGCATGCGGCGGCGAGGACGCACGCGACCATCGCGAGATAGGTCGGAAGAACGGAACGGATTGCTCTCTTCATGGGGCTCCCAAAATAGGCGCTCGGCCGTAAGGGTTCGTGGTCTGTCGGCATCGCTCGTCGTGACGGCGGCTACCCGCCCATTGTGGCGGAAGTGCGCCGAGCCGGCGCGCTCGCGCCCGATGGTGTTCAATGCGGCTCTCGCAGATCGATCGGAGGATCGCGCACGTGGCCGCACGACGACAGACTCTCGGAGGTTCGACGATCGTGATCACCGGCGCCGCCGGAGGCATAGGCGAAGCCGCGGCGCGGGCGTGCGTCGCGGCGGGGGCGTCGGTGGTCCTCATCGACTCGGATGGCGAACGCCTCGATCGCGTCGCGCGCTCGATGGGCGAGCGCGTGCTGCTCGCGCGTGCGGCGGACGTACGCGAGCACGAGCCGTTATCCGCGGTCGCCGCGGCGCTCGTCGAGCGAGCGGTCCGTGTCGACGTCCTGGTGAACAACGCGGCGACCTACGCCCAGGGGCCGCTCATCGACGTGCCGCCCGACGAGTTGGATCGTTGCGTTCGCGTCAACGCGCTCGGACTGATCGCGTGTTGCCGAGCGTTCGTGCCGCTCATGGCGGATGCGAACGATCGCGCGAGCGGCCAGCGTGAACGCCCGCGGCGCCGACCGCCGCAGATCATCAACGTGCTCAGCGAGTTCGCGTGGCTTCCGTTTCCGAACAAGGGTTCGTATTGCATATCGAAATCGGCGGCGGCGATGGCGTCGGCGTGCCTGCGAGTCGAGCTCCGCGCTCGCGGCATACGCGTGACCGATTTCATACCGCCGGCGGTCGACACGGGCCTCGTGCGCAACGCCCGCGCGGTGAGCCCCGAGTTGTTGCAGCGCGAAGCCGACGTGGTGCGAGCGCACGCGTGGCCCGTCGACGCCGTCGGGCGCCGCTTGGTTGCCGCGGTAGAACGTCCGCGCGATCGCGTGACCTGCGGCCTCATGACGCGCGCCGCGATCTTGGGGGCGCGTTGGTGCCCGGGGATCACCAGCCGACTCGCGGCGCGGACCGCGGCGCGGATGGGATTGTGCGAATAGCGATTGGCCTCTGCTCCCCGTCCGTTACGATCATCCGCGCATGTCCGCGCCGCATACCACCCGGTTGCTCGAGCGCATCTCGCGCGGTGATCGTCAAGCGGCCGCCGACCTGCTTCCCATCGTGTACGAACAGCTCCGCGCGTCGGCGCAGCGGCTGATGGTCGGCGAGCGCCGCAATCACACCTTGCAAGCGACGGCCCTCGTGCACGAGGCGTTTGCGAAACTCGTGGGCGGCACGTGCGGGGACTTCGCCAATCGCGCTCACTTCTACGACGCCGCTGGCAGAGCCATGCGCCAGGTGCTGATTGACCACGCTCGAGCCCGCGGCGCCCAGAAGCGGGAGGGCGGGGCCGTGCGCGTGCCGCTTTCCGATCTTGCGGCAGCGTTCGACGCCGATCCGTCGCAGTTGATTGCGCTCGACGAGGCCCTTTCTCGCCTTGAGGTCGACGACCCCGAGGCGGCCACCGTGGTCCGGCTTCGGTTCTTCTCCGGCCTGAGCGGCGACGAGACGGCCGAGGTCCTCGGATGTTCAGCTCGCAAGGTGGACATCGTCTGGGCCAGGGCCCGCGCCCGCCTGGCGCTGGCGATGGAACCTGATTGATCGACGAGGCGATGCGTGGACCAGAGCCGTGTCAACGAAGCATTCGACAAGGTCTTGGCCGCCCCGCCGGATGAACGTGCGGCGGCCTTGGATCGCGCGTGCGGCACCGATCAGGAGCTTCGCCGCGCGGTGACGGAGCTCCTCAGCGCGCTCGATCGCGCCGGCGCGTTCCTCGCAAACCCAACTGCCGACGCCGGCGATTCGAGTCGCGGACCGCATCGCAAGTCATCGCTCGTCGGGTCGTGCGTCGGTCCGTACAAGCTACTCGAACTGATTGGCGAAGGCGGTTTCGGCTCGGTGTATCTGGCAGAGCAGACTGCGCCGATTCGGCGGCGCGTCGCGGTGAAGGTGCTGAAGCCGGGGATGGACTCGCGCTCCGTCGTCGGCCGCTTCGAGGCGGAGCGACAGGCGCTCGCGCTCATGGACCATCCCAACATCGCGAAGGTCTTCGACGCCGGGACGACCGCGCCAGGACAAGGATCGCTTCCATACTTCGCCATGGAACTCGTGCGCGGCGTGCCGATCACGCAATTCTGCGACGACGCGCGACTACCACCGCGAGCACGCCTCGAGATCCTGCAGTCGGTGTGCCTCGCGGTGCAGCACGCCCACGCTAAGGGCGTGATCCATCGGGACCTCAAGCCCGGCAATGTGCTGGTGACGCTGCACGACGGCAAGCCCGTGCCGAAGGTAATCGACTTCGGCATCGCGAAGGCCACCGGCGCGTCGCTGACCGACAAGACCGTCTTCACCGAGTTCCGCGCGCTCATCGGAACGCCCGCATACATGAGTCCCGAGCAGGCCGAAATGAGCGGCCTCGATATCGATACGCGCAGCGACGTCTACTCGCTCGGCGTGCTCATGTACGAATTGCTGACCGGCTCGGCGCCCTTCGACTCGGCCGCGTTGGCCCGCGCCGGTCTCGCCGAAGTGCAACGGATCATTCGCGAAGAAGAGCCCGCGCGACCGAGCACGCGTCTCAGCACCGCAGGTCAGGCGCTGCGGACGATCGCCGATCGGCGGCAGAGTTCGCCGGAGCGGCTCACGCGCTTGGTGCGCGGCGAGCTCGACTGGATCGTGATGCGGGCGATGGAGAAGGAACGCTCGCGCCGCTACACCACCGCCGACGCGATGGCGGCGGACATCGCACGTTTTCTCGCCGGCGAGCCGGTCCTCGCCGCGCCGCCGAGCGGGCTCTACCGGGCGCGGAAGTTCGTGCGGCGACATCGAGGTCCCGTCGTCGCAGGCACGGTCGTCGTCATCGCGGTGTTGGCGGGGCTTGCCGGAACGACGTGGGGACTCCTTGATGCGAAGGCCGGTCGCCGTGAGGCAGAGAAGTCGAACGAAGCCGCAACCGATGCGCTCAAGGCGGCCGAGGCATCGCGAGCGCTGGAAGCGCGAGCCGCGGCGGCGGCCGTCGGCCAAGCGCGGCGGGCCCGCGCGGCGGCCGATCTCATGCGCTGGGGGCTTGCGGAACAGACGCAGCGCGCGGGCGGCGCGCCGCCTCTGTCGGCGCGCGAACTCCTCGAAAAGATGATTCAGCGGACCGATCAGCAAACTTGGTCGAGCGCCGTCGAGGAGACGTACGCGCGGGCGGCGCTTGCCGATCTTCTCCTCGCCGCCGGCGAGTTTCGACTTGCTCAGGAGCAGACGGATCGACTTCGACTCGCGTGGGAACGTGATGGCGCACCGGATCCGGAGACGGTGATGACCACGGCGTGGACCGCGGTGGAAGTCGAACGAGCGTTGTGGAAGTCAAGCGCTCGACCCTACTGGGAGCCGACCCTGCGCGAACAGACGTTCAGGGCCTGCGAGTCGGTCGCGCCAGCGCTCCGCGAACGATTCGAAGCCGTCGTGCGACCGGCGCTCTCGTTGGAGAGCGTGACGACGGACGAGTACACGGCGCGCTCCGCGGCGTTTCGGGAATGCCTCACGTCGACGCGTCCATCTGACGAGGTCATTGCGGGCATGGCGTGGACGCTGCACGCATGCCGTTGGGGGCGGTGGCAGCGCGACTACGTGTGGCCGCTTGCCGGTGGGTTTCTCGACAATCTCGAAGCGGTCATCGCCGCGCTACCGGAGCGATCGGGGCTTCGCGAGCGTTTGCTTCTGGCGGAGTGCGATGCCCTGCATCTTCGCCTCGTGCGTAGCGATGCCGTGTCGTGGGATCGGATCAGCGACCTTGCGGACGCGGTGGATCGGCTCGGCGAGGGCGCGTGGATCCGTGGTGCGCTCGACTGTCACGTAGGGAAGGCGATGGTGCTCGCCGCAGGCAAGGACGCGCTCGAGCGGCGCCGCCAAGGGATCGATCGCGCGGCGCGGGGATTCGCGCGGATTCGCGAGGCGACGATGCCGCACCAGTACCTGCTGCTGAGTGCGATCGGCGCGTTCTTCGACACCGTCGCGTTGACTGACGACGCCGCGCTCCTCGAGCGAGGTCTCGGCCCCATCGACGCATCGGTGTCGGCGGCGCTTCGCGAAGTCGGCCGACCCGATCTGCTCGCGGATCTCCCCCGCGCCGCCGAGGACTTCCGGCGGCTCGCAGCGGCACTCGACGCCCATCCGATTGCCGAGGCGGGCACGCGACGCATCGTTGCCACGTGTATTGCCGCGAATTCGGCCGGCGTCATCGACTCCGGCGGTGGAGGAACGTGGCGCGACATCGATCAGGCGATCCTGCCGCTCGTCGAGCGCGCCGATCGGCTCTTCGCGAACTCAGGCGATCCAGCATGGACCGTCAGCGCGAAGCTCGCGCTGAACGGTGCCATCATCGCCTACGCCGGACCGGATCGTGACGTCGTGCATCGGCTGGGAGAGCGGGGCGCCGAGATCGCATCACGCATCGACGATCGCGCGGCGGCGATCGTGTGTCGCGGGACCGAAGGCCTCTGGTGCATGCACCACGACCAGGTGGAGGAGGGCATTCGCATCCTTCGTCGCTACGCGGACGAGGCGATCGCGCTCGGACCTCCAGACAGCGACGTGTGGAATCACGCGACGCCGTTCGTCGTGTACTTGGCGAAGCGTGAGCAATGGGAGGACCTTGCGCGAGAGTTGCCGCGCATACTCCCGTGGATGGCGGACTCGCGCGGGCGGGTGCCGCCCCTCCAATTGATGCGCGTGGCTCGAGTCGCGCTGTTTCAGCCCAATCCCTCCCGCGAGGTGTGTGAGCAGGTCGTCGCCGTGGGAGATCGCTACATGAACATCGCCCCGGACAAGGTATATGGTCCGCTGCTCAAGGGGCTTGCATTGGCCTGGCTCGGGCGAGACGACGAAGCGCTGGAATCGCTCGACGAGGCATCGCGGCGTCTCGCCCGGGAAGATGTGAACTCCACGACAATCATGATGGCTTTGGTGGACGCGGTTCGAGCCGTCGCGTTCACGCATCGGCGTGACGCCGCCAACGCCGCCGAAGCGCTCGCGGCGGTCGAACGCACCGAGATCGAGACGATGCAGGCGGCCGCCGAGTTGTCGCACTTTCGCGAGCGTGTGCGTCAGCGCGTGGCCGAGGCAGCCGCGGCGGCTTCGAGCGATCGCCCGCCGCGGTGAGCATGCGCGAGCAGCGGAGCACCCGGCACATGGCGACTCACCCAAAGCGACGGGTACGTCTTGCGATCGTCGCGAGGCGCTTCCGGTCGAGTCGTCTCAGAACCGCGTGACACCGGTTGCTGCAACGAAGTGATCAAGCGTCGAATCGCGAAACGCGTGAGGACTCCGCCGCGCGTCCTGTCCGCTCGTGACGAAGGCGGTGTCGTGCGGCGCGGCTTTCCGGGTACTCTCGGACGCATGGCCGACGAACGGACTCCATTACCACCGAAACAGGATGCGCCGGCAGGCGGAGCCGCCGCTGAGCCGACGCTCGACGCCCTGCCGGTTTCCGACTCGAACGCGGAGACGCTGCGAGCGTCTCGCGTCGACTCGAAAGGACTGCCCGCCGACCCGTTCGGCATGTCGCGCGGCGCGGACATCGGCTCCGTCATCGGGCCCTACACGCTGGTCGAACTGCTTGGCACGGGCGGCTTCGGCGACGTGTACCGCGCGAGCCAGACCGAGCCCGTTCGCCGAGAGGTCGCGCTCAAGCTGCTCAAGCTTGGCATGGACACGCGCGAGATCGTGATGCGCTTCGAGGCCGAGCGGCAAACGCTCGCGCACCTCGATCATCCCGGCGTTGCCCGCGTGCTCGACGCCGGCGTCACCGCGACCGGCCGTCCATACTTCGCGATGGACCTCGTTCGAGGCGTGCCCATCACCGACTATTGCGATCGGGTGCGCATGGGCGTGCGCGATCGGCTCGATCTCTTTCGCCGCGTGTGCGACGCGATCCAGCACGCGCACAACAAGGGAATCGTTCACCGCGACATCAAGCCCAGCAACGTGCTCGTGGAGGAGATCGACGGTCACCCGACGCCGAAGGTCATCGACTTCGGCATCGCGAAGGCGATCGAATCGAGCGGCGCCGACCGCACCGCAGTGACGATCTCGGGCCAGATGATCGGGACGCCGGCATATATGAGTCCGGAGCAGACCGGCGTCGACGGGATCGATATCGATACGCGCGCCGACGTCTATTCGCTCGGCGTACTGCTCTACGAACTCCTCACCGGCACGACGCCGCTCGAGCGGGCGCAACTTCGTTCGGGGGACTTCTACGCGATGCGACGGCTGATCCGCGAGGAAGAAGCTCCCCGCCCCAGCACTCGGCTCAGCACGATCGGCGACGTCGCGACGACCGTCGCCGCGAGTCGGAGCATCGATGCCGACGGACTTCGGTCGATCCTCCGCGGCGATCTCGACTGGATCCTCCTGAAGGCGCTCGAGAAGGACCGCGAGCGCCGATATCCGACGGCCAACGGCCTCGCGCTCGACGTCGGGCGCTATCTCCGCTTCGAGCCGGTCACCGCGTGCCCGCCTTCGCGGATCTACGAGTTGCGGAAGTTCGTGCGGCGCAATCGACTCGGCGTCGCGGCGGGAGCGGCGGTCGTCGCCGCGATGATCGCTGGCGGAACGCTCGCGGCGGTGGGATTCGTGAGGGCCAGCGCCGACCGCGATCGCGCGGTCCTCGCCGAGCGCGAAGCCCGCGAGAGCTTCGACCTCGCGCGCGGCGCGGTCGATCGATATCTCACGAACGTCAGCGAGAGCGACGAGATGAAGGACTACGGGCTGGAAGAGTTGCGACACCGTCTGCTCGGCACGGCCGCGGAGTTCTACGAGCGGCTGACACAGCAGCACCATGCCACGGGCGGGACGAGAAACGAGCTCGGCGTCGCGTGGGATCGCTTGGCGCGCATCAGTCGCACGACCGGACGATTGGAGGATGCCAAGGCGCAGCTCCTCCGTTCGCAGGCGATCTTCGAGGAGTTGCGTGCGGCGCCGTCGGCCGATCCCGACGTCACGCGCCAGCTCGCGGTCGTCTCGAGCACGCTCGCGCTGACGCAGAGCGAACTCGGGCTGTTCGCCGAGGCAGAGGAGAGCTTCCGCCGAACAGCGGACCTCGAGAAGTCGCTCATCGCGGCTGATTCGTCGCGATCCGAGCTCCGTTCGAACCACGCGAACACGCTCGACAACTATGCGCTTCTGCTCGAGCGGACGAAGCGCGCGGACGACGCCGAGAAGACCTATCGGCGCGGACGCGACCTGCGACAGGCGCTTGTCGACGAGTATCCCTCGCGGCCGGATTACCTCGAGCTCCTGATGCAAAGCGACGTGAACATCGGGGCGTTCTTCGCGCGGAGCGGTCGGCTCGATGACGCCGCGGCCGCGCTGACGACGGCGATCACCGCGGGCGAGAAGCTGACCGCGGAAGATGCGTCCGCGCAGGAGTACCGGCACGCGCTCGGTACCGCGCTCGGGAATCTCGCCGGCGTGCGCATGCTGCAGGGCGACCTCGTCGACTCCGAGGCGCTCTACCGTCGTGAACTCCAGATGCGGCAGTACCTCGTCGCACGCCATCCCAACAACATTGACTATCGATCGCAGCTCGGCAGCACCCTCACCAACCTCGGCGAGCTTGAGGTGCGGCGTGGTCGGCCGTCCGACGCGCTGCCGCTCCTCGACGCGGCGATCGAGCAGTTCGACTGGGTGCTCGATCGCGAACCTCGGCACACGGTCGGGCGCCTCTCGCAAAGTTACACGCTGGCCTATCGAGCTCGCGCGCTCGAGGCGCTGGGGCGCGTCGCCGACGCCGTCGCGGATTGGCAGCGTGCTATCGAGCTCGACGACCACAATGACCAGTCGCTGCGCGAAGGACTCGAGCGCTCGCAAAAAGAGCTGAAGTGAGCGCGGGTCCAACACTTATGCCAATTCGAGCGATCCGTAGCGTCCTCCGGGCGCACGCTCGCTCTGGCCATGTCGCCGTTGTGTGAGATCGTCGAGCGCGTGGAGCAAATGCGATCCTTACTACCATCCGGCTGTACTGCACCACCGCTCATCGTGAGATCCGAGATGAGAAACCTAATCGTCGGTCGGTCCTCGATCCGCGAGCCGTTCTACTCGGTGCTCCTGGCTCCGCCGCGCCTTGCCGTCGGACTCGGGATTGCCCTCGGGTTCGGCGTGCCCAAGCTCGCCGCGTTCGAGGCGTACCTTGCGGAGGTCAAGCGGAGCGGCGCGCCCGCGCCGCTCCTTCTCGCGGTCGCGCTCCTCGTCGTCGAGTTGGTCGCGGGTGCGGCGCTTGCGGCGGGATTCGCCACGCGCGCCGCGGGGGCCGCGCTGACCATCGCGATGGCCGGAATCCTGTGTGTTCCCGGGCGAACGTCCTTTCCGTGGGACGTCACTCCGTTCCTGCTCGGCGCGTATCTGTTCACGGTCACCGGCGCCGGACGCTGGAGCATCGACTCGCTCGTCGCGGCGCGCCGCGCGATTTCGGAGCAAGGGCGCGCCGTGGTGTGAGCGTGGCGCTCGTCGGCGAGGCACCATGCGCCCGCTTTGATCCATGCTGAAAGAAAGCCGCTGAAAAGAGCATGTGCATCAGCCCGACGATGCTGTCCGGCGATGCGCTCGGGGACGCGCCCCTCGCCTCCGAAGCGAATTCCTGAGCAGCCCGCGATCGTTCCAACGCCCGTTCGCTTCTGCTGCGGGCGAGCGGATGCCTTCGCTTCGGCGTCGATGCGTGCTTTCGACCTCGACGAATCGCAGCTGACGCGCCTTCGGGTCGAGGGCGGTGCATCTCCTTGCTATCAGTGGAGCCGCTCGCTCTCGACGAACCGAAGGTGCGCTGGCGTGCTGACGGCAGATCAGCGTGGCTGATCCTGCCGAGGAAGGCGACGCAGGCGAGGCCCTCGCCCTCGGCGAAGCCATGGGCCATCTCCAGACAATCGATCAAGAGGCCGCCGGGTTGGTGCGCCCACGCCTCGACGCGGGCGCTGTCTGGCGAGCAGGCGGCCCAAGCTCCGGGGATCTCGCCGCCCCGAGTCGATCGGCCGAAGTGTTCCACGTCGCTGCACCTTGAACGGTCGCGCCGGAGCGCCGCGTCGAGCGCGCGGAGGGGTCGGCGGGGCCGGGGGAGCGGATCGTCTCCCGAAACTTCGGGAATCTTGGCGCTCATCAGGCGGCGACGTCGCCCTCAGGGGTGTCCCGCCGACGGGCAACGTGACCCTGCGGTGGGGGCGAGGCCATCCACTCAAGGAACGAGCCATGATCTGCCGGAACTGCCGTCTCTCCAGCCTTCATCGCCCCGCCCACTTCGGCGCACTGCTTGCCCTGACGACCGTTCTCCCGACCGCCACCGCCGAGGTGAGCCACCGATACGTCGACATTCCAGTTTACTACTCCACGATTGTCGACGTCGACGAGGACGGCGTCGTCGACTTCCACACGGACCCTCACTCGCGCGCTGGGAGTCTCGGACTTTCTGGCGTGGTCTGGATGAACGGCTTCCTCTTCTCGGTCAAGCCCTTCGGCCCCGCCTTCCTTCCACTCGGCGGCCTGGTGGGCCCAGTCCTGGAGGGAGGGAGCTACGACTACCCCGACCTGATGAAAGTCTTCGCGATCGATTACGGGTGGGGTTGGGGTCAGGGGAGCTACAGCTTGCCGCTTGGCAACCACCTCGTCGGCATTCGTTTCCAGCGCGACGGCGCGGTCCACTACGGCTGGCTCGGCATCGTGGTGGTGGGCTCCGTGCCTTGGGTCTCCGCGACCATCACCGAGATCGCATGGGAGAGCGAGCCGGACACGCCGATCGTCGCCGGCTGGGGCGATTGCAACGGCAACGGGCTCAACGACGTGGTCGAGATCCTTGCCGGCGCCGACGTCCCGGACTGCAACGGCGATCTTGTCGACGACGACTGCCAACCCGACGAAGACTGCAACGGCAACGGCGTCCGCGACCTGTGCGAGCTGGGGACGCCCGGCGTCCCCGACTGCAACGGGAACCTGATCCCCGATGCCTGCGACATCGCTGCTGACCCGACGCTTGACTGCGACGGCGATGGAGTGCTGGACGCGTGCCAGATCGCCGCGGACCCGGCGGTGGACTGCGACGGCGACGGCGTGCTCGATTCGTGCGTGGGAGTGCCCGACGACTGCAACGGCAACGGCGTGTCGGACGCGTGCGAGATCGCGTACCACCCGGAACGCGATTGCGACGGCGATGGCGTGCTCGATTCGTGCGTGGGAGTGCCCGACGACTGCAACGGCGACGGCGTGTCGGACACCTGCGAGATCGCATTCCACCCGGAGCGCGATTGCGATGGCGACGGCGTCCTGGACGCGTGCCAGATCCTGGTCGACCCGACGCTCGACTGCAACGGCGATGGAGTGCTCGACTCCTGCCAAGGCACTCCCTTCGCAGGAAACCCGAGCTGTCTGCTGATCCCCGACGCCGGCACCAGCTCCTTCGCGGGTGCCCTAGTCCCCGGCCTTGCCGACAGCGTCCCGCCGTCGGAGATCACCATCGAGTTCTGGCAGCGGATCAGCAAGCCCGGCCCGCAACGGGCGGTGCACACGGATTGGTACGACTGGTCCGACGTGGACGTCTGCAACGTGTACTACGAAGACGGCAGCATCCACTGGGAGTTTGGCAGCGTGTACGCGCCGGAGTCCCACCTGTCCTACCGGCCCTCGGTGGCGCTCGCGGGAGCGTGGCAGCACTTCGCCGTAGAGGCGAGCAGCGCCGGGCAGTTCATGCGGATCTACCGCAACGGAGTGCTGGAGGCGGAGAAGTCCGGCGCCGGCGCCTTCACCCCCAACAACCAGATCATGCGTCTGGGCGCGACGCACTGGGAGCAACCCGCCGGGAAGATCGACGAGGTCCGCATCTGGAACCACGCGCGCACCGCTGCGCAGATCCAGCAGTTCATGGGCGGCACGGTCGATCCGGCGAGCCCGGGCCTCGTCGCCTACTGGCGCTTCGACGAGGGCGCCGGTCTGGTCGCGAAGGACCTCGCTGGCGCGCAGGACGCCTACCTGTACGGGCCGGTGGAGTGGGCCGCGGCGTTGAGCTGCCCGCTCTCACCCGACCTCGATGGCGACGGCACCGTCGGTGCCGGTGATCTCGGCATCCTGTTGGGTGCGTGGGGACCCGCGCGGCCGGGAAGCGTCGCCGACCTCAATGCCGATGGCATCGTCGACGGCGCGGATCTCGGAGTACTCCTGTCGCAGTGGGGATGATGCACCGCGGGTGCGGGCCATCGACGGTCGAGCCACCGAGCACGCGATGTCGACGCCCGTCGAACATCGAGGTGCGCTGGTCCCCGATGCCGAACAAACTGGAAAGTCGGTTCTCCAGCTCCATCCGGCCGCTCTTTCCGAGGTCGGGTCAGCGCGCGTTTCTCGGGGCTCAGGTTGCCTTGAAGGCGCTCTGGAGGCTCTGGCGGTCCAGCGCGAGGTCCGCCACCAGCTGCTCGAGGCTCTGTCTGAAAATTCCGCTTCGTCCGACGCCAGCGAAGTTTTCAGACCAATTCGAGCGATCGGTGGCGCCCTCCGGGCGCTCACTCGCTCTGGCCATTTCGCTGTCTCGTGAGATCGTGGAGCGCGTGGAGCAAATACGATCCGTATCAACCTCGCCTATGGCAGCGGCAATCAATTGCTAGTCGCCACGATGGTGCGACGACTCGATTCGGCGATCGGGCACCAGCCACATGAGCGCTACCAATACGTAAATCGCCTGCGCGAGCGTCGGCCATACAAAGGTAGAGACGATCCCGAGCGCGTACATCGCCGGCGAGAGCTTGCCCTTCCAGTCGCCGCCGATTGCAGCCTTCAGCGGCGAGCCTGGTCCCTGCGCAGCGATGATCGTTTGCTGGAGAACCCAGTAGGCGATGGCGGCCGCAAGGAGCACTCCGCCATAGAGCGCCGTCGGCAGGGTGGCGAAGTGATTTTCGCCCATCCATCCGGTGACGAACGGAAACAGCGACAGCCAGAAGAGGAGATGCAGGTTCGCCCAAAGAATGCCCCCGGTCACGCGGTTGCAGAGGTGAAGCATGTGGTGATGGTTGTTCCAGTAGATGCCCACGTACATGAAGCTGAGCACGTAGCTCAAGAACACGGGGGCCAGCGGCGAGAGGGTGTCGAGCCGTTCGCCATGCGGGACCTTGAGCTCGAGCACCATGATCGTGATGATGATCGCGAGCACGCCGTCGCTGAACGCTTCGAGTCTGTTCTTGCCCATTGAGTTCATGGCTCCTTGTCGTCGATCGCGTTGGTCTTCGCGAACGTGCCCGAGGCATTGGCGAACTTGCAAATGCGCGCGCCGTTCACAACGGCGACGGCAAAGCCCGCGTCCAGAAGTGCGGCGACGAGCTCGACAGCGAACGCATCGAGCGTCTTTCGGATCGAGCCGAAGCCGACACGATCCTTCGTGAAGGCGAGCCTGCGAGTGGGCGGATCAGTGTCGAGGTTGATGCCGACGGCGATGCGGTGAGCGCGAGCGTCGTTCATGGATGCGACCCTTGCTTGCGGATGCGAGCTTCGTCGCGCGGCCGAACTCCTGCGCCTGCGGCTCTTCGGGTTCGAACCAAGATGCCTGGCCTGATCCTGCTGTCCAACGACGTCTTTCGCTCCGGCACCCAGACGATCTCGATTCGGCCGTTTCGTGCGCATCGCACCGCTGTGCTTCGACCGTGAGGACGAAACGCGCCTCACCGATCGGATCGGCGAGCGAGTTTGGAAGATACAACGCCCGTGCGCGGTGCCGCGCGGCGCTGACGCCGCGTGAGCTCGCCGCGACCGGGCCGGCGGTCGGGGAATCGCTCCGCCGTCTTGACGTAGCGACGGGCCACCGACGCCGGAGCCACGTTGTCTTTCCAGCCTCTTTCGCTGCCTCGCATCGCAACTAACGAACGCGCGGGCGCGGAGTCGAGCGCGGTCGAACGGAGATTCTCAGCGGCCGGACGAGAGACCGAGCGAGGGCGACGTTGCTGTGGATGCTTCGGACGTACCTTCCATGCAGCCGGCTCCGTCAAGTCGATTCGGTCGGATCGTCCGGACGGCTCTTCCGTTCGCGATGTCCGGTGCGCGACTCGCTCGCGCTTGCTTGCCGTCCGGCGCCGCGCGATCCGCGACAGGCTTCTGACGCGCGGGCGGGGACCGCGACGCGGTCGCCCTATTTGGCCGATTCGCGCAGCTTCCGGTACGCGAACACGTCGGCCGGTCGGGCACAGCACGCGCCGTCGGGCGCCCGTGGCGACGTGCCGTCATTCTGCGCCAGCGTGAACGGGAAAATGATGAAGTCGTCGTGTACCTGGTACACGGGGGTGTTCCCCAGCGCGATACACGCGCTATTCAGCTCGAGCAGGTGATCCCGCGTCAATTGCAACGCGTGTTCGTTGGGGTGCGATGTCGAGCCGACGGGGAAGTCCTGGCCCGGCACGTCGCGCATTTCGATATGCGTTCCCATGACCCAGCAGAGCGTCTTCGTGGCGGTGAAGTCGACGAGGCGCTGGATGCTCGCCTTGTAGCTCGGCCAACTCGAGATATATAAGCGCCCCGGATACAGCGTGTCGCCCGTGAGCAGGAATCCGGTGGCCTCGTCGTAGAACGCGATGTGCGCCGGATGGTGGCCGGGAATCGGAATCACCTGCACGACGCGCCCGCCTAGGTCGTAGTTCACGATCTGCGTGGGCCAGGCGGTAAAGCCGAAAAAACTCTGCACGGCCGTGACGCCGGTGCCGACGACGGTGACGTTCGGCTTCCCGACGAACTGCGAGTCGTTGAAGATGTGATCGCCGTGCGCGTGGGAGTGCGACACGACGAGCTGGATCGACGGCTGGTTGTGCACGACGAGCCACTGGTCGATGATCGACTTCACCGTGTCATAGAGCGCGATGTTCGAGGCGCCGGTGTCTTCCATCAGCACCTTCGACTGCCCGAAGAGCAGGTAGATGAACGGTCCCTCGAAGTTGGTGCACAACGACTGCCGCAGGATGAACGTGTTCTCGTTGTATTGGTGCACTTGGATCTGAGGGTCGGCGCCGCAATTCGGATTGCCCCAGATCCACTCGGCGGGGAAGGCGCCGGGCTGCACGGTCACCGGGCCCCAGTTGCCGAGGAGGAGCGAGAGATCCTCGGCGTCGACCACGTCGTCGGAGTTCAGGTCCGCAAGCGTCCCGCGCCCGCCCCACGCGCCGAGGACGACGCCGAGATCGGCGCTGTCGACGAACGAGTCGCCGTTCACGTCGCCGACGCCGCATTGCGCGGTCGCTGTGCTCGCCAAACCACACGCGATCAATGAACTCGTCACGACGGCCAGGCAGGTCGCTCGCTGCATGCGGATCTCCGAGGGATCTTGGCAGCCTACCGAAGTTGACCGCGATCGGACGAGTCGTGTTACGAAGTTTGGGCAGGTTGTCGCGCGCTCAGCCGTTGCGTCGGGACCCGCCGCCACGCAGAGGTCCGACGAGTGGGTCCCACTGCGTCAGGCCTCTGCGCTGCGCGACCGTCCGCTAGCCCCAATCGCCCAGCAGAATCGCCAGGTCGCTCGCGTTCACTTTTCCGTCGCCGTTCAGGTCCGCGGGACAGCAGATCGCGTTGTCGCACGGATCGTCGCCCCACGCGCCCAAGAGGATCGCGAGGTCGCTCGCGCCGACGGCGCCGTCAAAGTCGAGGTCCGATTCCTGCGTCGGCGTGCTGGTCACCGTCAACGTGACGCTCGTCGGGTGATAGGCAACGCTGAAGTAGCCGATCGGCGCGTTCGGAAATTCAACGCAGCCGAAGTAGCCCGCCACGCTCGAGGCGCTCAGGATGGTGAACTGCTGACCCGGCATCGGCACGAAGCTGCCGACCAGCCGAACCTGCAGCGCGCCGCCCAACGTCGCCGGCCCGTTGACCACGAGCACGTCGTTGCCGCTAAGGCCGAGATCGATGACCAAGCCGCCCGCGCTGCCTTGCGCGTAACTGCCTTGCACCGTCAGCGTGCCGATCTCGTTGTCGACTGCGGACGGCGAGCAGGAACCGCCGGTGATCGAGACCGCGCCGCTCACGGTGCCGTCGCCGGAGAGGAGTCCCTTCGATTGGGCGTAGCTCGCCCACGGCACCTCAAGCGCACCGTGGATCCGCGTCTCGCCGTCGACCTGTGTATAGGCGCCTTCGCGATGCAGCTTCGACCCGTGCTCGACGATCACGGTGCCTTGGTTGAGCCACGGCCCGACCCCGATCGACAGGCCACCGGGGCCGCTGGCCCGCATGAGGCCCGCGTTGACGAAGCTCCCCGAGTCATACGCATCGAGAACGATCGGGCTATTCCCGGTGGCGTCGATCGTCCCGTGGTTCGCCATCGAGGTGTTGTTCACACCGATCTGGCCGCCGCCACGGATCGTGTGTCCGTGCGCATTCACCAGCGTGCGGACCGCGCCGGTCGAGTAGATGCGATTATTGATGTGGTCGCTCAGTTGCAAGACGCCATCGCCGTTCAGCGTCACCACGTCGCTTGCGAGCCAGACATCGGTGCCGCTTCCGGCGGAGTTCATCGACCACGTGCCTTCGTTGGTGAACGTGCCCGTGAGGAAGCAGTCGGCGTCGTCGGGCATCGCCAGCGCCCCGTGCTGCACGACGTCGCTCAAGACCGTGGGCTCGTTGGTGAGCCGCACGAAGCCTGACCCAATCGACTCGATGATGCCGCCGGTGAGCGAACCGTAGCGAATCGCGACGATGCTCGCGTCCTCGGCTCGGATGACGCCGTTCGTGTTGTCGAGGTTCGAGCCGTAGAGGGTCAACGTCGAACCGTCGCGGCTGCGGAGGAGGCTGTGATTCACGAGCGGGAAGGAGTCGACAGTGTCGAGGGTCAGCCCTGCTGGCAGCGTTGCCTCGATAATGCCGTCATTCGTGATCGCCGCGCTATTGAAGCCGAACTGACCGGCGCCGCGGATGACGTGCGTCGCGCCATTCACCAGCGTCCGCACCGGCCCGCTCGAGTAGAGGCGGTTGTTCACGTTGTTGCTCGCCTCGATGGCGCCCGGTCCCGTGAAGGTGACCGTGGGCGAGTTCAACAGGATGTCGGTTGCGCTTCCTGCCGACTCCATGGCCCACGTGCCGTGATTGACGATCGTGCCTTGCAGGAGCACGTCCGCGTCGTCCACTTGTCGGAGCAGTCCTTCCTTGGTGACGTCCTGGAGTTGGCTGACCTCATTCGTCAGCCGAAACTGACCCGAGCCTTGCGTGGCGAGCATGCCGCCCAGGACGCTCGCGTAACGGAAGACCACGGCGCTGCCGTCCTCGGCGCGAATCTCGCCGACCGAGTTGTCGATGCCCGAGCCGTAAAAGGTCAGTGTCGACCCGTTGCGGCTGCGCACCAACGACTGATTCGTAAAGCTCATGCCGTCGTTCACGTCGATCAGAAGGCCGACCGGCAGCGTCGACTCGATGAGTCCGTGATTGACGATCACCGTGTTGTTGAAGCCGAGCTGCCCGGCGCCGCGGATCGCATGTTGAGCACCGTTGACCAGCGTGCGCACCGCGGCGTTGGAATAGACGCGGTTGTTGGTGTGGTTCCCCATCTCGATCGCACCGGTGCCGATGAACGAGACGGTCGGGCTGTTGAGCACGAGGTCCGTGCCGCTGCCGGAGGACTCGAGCGACCAGACGCCGAGGTTGTTCACCGTGCCGGCCACGACGCAGTCGCCGTCGTCCGGTTGGCGAATCACGCCTTGGTTCGTCACGTCGGCGATGCGCGAGATCTCGCTCGTGAGGCGTATCTCGCCGCTGCCGACCGTGCCGCAGATTCCGCCGGTGATCGCCGAGGAACGCAGCAGCACTCGGCCGCCCGGCTCGGCCCGGACCGCGCCGCCGACGTTGTTGATCTCGGTGCCGTACACCGTCAGCGTGGAATCGGCGCCGGCTCGAAGCACTCCGTCGTTCACCGACGTCGCTCCGTCCCAGCCGTCGAGCCACATGCCCGGCGACCCTTGCGACTCGATGAGTCCGTGATTGACGATCGTCGTGTTGTTCAATCCGAGCTGGCCGCCGCCGCGAATCGTGTGCTGGGCTTCGTTCGTCAGCACGCGCGTGGAAGCGATGCTCAAGATCCGGTTGTTCTGGTGAGTGCCGAGCTCAATCACGCCGTTGCCGTCGAAGTGGACGTTCGCGTTGAGCAGGATGTCCGTCCCGCTGCCGCTCGACACGAGCGACCAGAGCCCGTTGTTGACTAACGCAGTGATGATGAGATCGTGGTCGTCGGTTTGGTTGAGTGTGCACGAGGCGCCGATCGAGAGTAGCGCGATCGACGGCCACCCGTCCATCGTGACGACCATGGATGGTCGCCGCGTCGCGATGATCGCGTCGGTGATGCCCGGGGTTCCGGGTACGCCGTTGGTCCAATTGAGCGGCGAACTCCACAATCCTCCGGACGGACCGATCCACGTGGTGCTCGCCTGAGCGCATGCGATCGAAGCCGATGCCAACGAGACAACGAGCACGGGCACGGACGTGCCGAATGCTTGCGACTTCATCCTCCGCCTCCTGTATCTCCCCCCGCTGAAACCTCTCCATCCAAAGCCTAGGTCTCGAGCAGTTCGGGCAGGGCGCGCAAGGCCGTCATCGTGCGAACGATGTCGGGCCGAGAACTCAACTCGGAGCTTCTCGCTGGAATCCGAGACTCTCGTTGAGAATCGCGCGCCGGACAAGATCAAGCGAGGACGGCCAACACTACGCGTTCCTTTCACACCTATCGACTCGAGATCGTGGGCTCGCTCGCGACGCTCCTCATCGTCGGCGTGCCGGCGCTGAGCGACACGGTGGGGAGCGGGGCGACGCCGAACCGGGCGTACTTCGGCGACGCCTCGATCCTGGGCAATAGCAAGACTCGCACCCAGTACGTGAAGGTGGAGGGGGTGCCGGTGTGTTCGATCGCCGACATCGACTGCAGCGGCGTCGTAGATGGCGCGGATCTCGCGATGCTGATCGGCGCCTGGGGTACCTCGTTGTGCGAAGCCGACATCAACGACGACGGAACGGTCAACGCCCAGGACGTGGCGATCCTCCTCGGGCTGTGGGGCTGAGCCGCGGAAGAGACTTGACGACAGGCGCGCATGTCGGATCGTCATCCCAACGAGGCGACGACTCGTGCGGGAGCCACGTTGCCTGACGGCGCACGCGACGTGAACGCGCCGCGCGTCGTCGCGAGGGCGAGCGGGGCTTTTGATGGCAAGGAGATGCGCCGGTTCTGGCCCGAAGGCGTATCCGCAGCGATACGTCGAGGGCCAGAACCCAGTATCGACGCAGCCAGCGAAGGCCTCCGCTCGGCCGCAGCAGAAGCTAAGGGGCGCTGTAGTGCGAGCGTGCCTGCGAATCGGAAAGCGAATGTGGGGCTCTCGATTGCCGCACGAGGAGGACCCGACAGGCGGCAAGCGTGACGAAGCGACAATCCTCTCCGTCCCTTCCCAATGAGCGTGCTACCGCCAGCACGTTCCGGTTTCCTCGAAACACCATTCTGATGCCCATTCCGCTCCGCGAGATCCTCGCCATCCTCGTCCTCGTTGCCGCGCACCGCCCTCTCTGGGCGGAGCCCCCGCAGCACCTGGACGATCTGCCCGTCCTTCGGGCCAACGCAAGGGCGATCGACGTTCAGGACGGCACACGTCTGCACAAGGGGGGCTGGATCGTCAGCCCGGACGTGGAGCTGGACGTGTATGAGGCCGACCGCACGGTGGGCCCGAAGACCATCACGTTCATCAGCGACATCGATCGTCTCGCGTTCGATGTGGCGCCCGGTCAACAGTACGACTTCGTGATCCTCCTCGATGGAAACACTCGCTGCCCGACCCGCATCTCGACGTTGCGGCAGGCCCCCGTTCGATTGTCCACCTCGGCGGGGCCTGAAGTCATTCCGTTCTCGTTGGTGCGCGGACGGATGATGGTTCAGGCACGGATCAATGGGTCCGAGCCGATCGATCTGCTTGTTGACACTGGAGCGAACGCCACGCTCCTCGCGCCGTCCGCGATTGATCGGGGCGTCGCCGTCAAGGCGTCGGGCACCGCACAGAACTTTGGGCTCGGCGGAATGGTCGAAACGGCGACGAGCGCAGGCAACACGATCGACGTTGCAGGTCTCCGCTGGGAGCACGAACCGCTCCTCTTGCACGATCGGGCGTCCACCGCCGGTGATGGCGTCTTGGGCATGCATATGTTTGAAGGTAAGGTGGTCGAATTCGACTTCGACCGGTCGGTCCTCGTCATCCACGATGCGATGCCGGCAAACTTAGATGGGTTTGCTCGAATCGAACTCGGGAGGGCCGGTCCACTCCCGACCATACCTGTCACCTTTCATACGGGCGGCGGCACCGTGGTCGGCTCGGTCATCATCGACACCGGCGCGACCGCGGCGCTCTTCGCTCGCCGCGACTTCGCGGAACCGCTGGGACTCTACGGGACCATGCCGAAAATCGGCACAGGCAGGCAGACCGGCATCGGACGCGGATCGCTCGAGAGCGACCTTGTCCTACTTCCGGCGATGACCATCGGCGGGATCGACATGAAGGACGTTCCCATCTATCTCGAGACTGCCAACCACGAGACGACCGACGGCGAGGGCGCGGTCCTCGGCATGGACGTCCTGAGTCGATTCACCATGGTGCTCGACACGATGAACGACGTGGTGTACCTCAAGCCAAATGCGTCGATCAGCGATCCCTTCCAGCGCCGCTCTTCGGGGGCGCCGATCGCGGTGCTTGTCGGTGTCGGCGCCGTCGCCCTCGTATCGCTGACGGCCGTTCTTGCGTGGGCGCGTCGGGCAAGGCGTCCTTCCGAGAGGGACTCGCTCACGAATTAGCGTCGCCGTGCCGATTCAGCCTCCGCGGTGTGCCTGGGGGGCAGAGTCCTCTCTTGAGCCCGGGGGTCGTCAACAGGACACGCCATGTTCGGAGCCTGTTCGGAGCCGGGGCGGTGAGTAATACGGATCACGCTTAACCGCCGCGCGCCGTTCGGCGCTTGTTAGGTTGCGCCATCGAGCGCGCGGCACGACACTCCGCATCGCAAAGCGAGGAGGCTTTCGATGCAGATCGTCGAGCGAGCGCCGAACGACGCGGCAAGGCTGAAGTCGCTGGTCGCGCGCGAGCGCGACGCGAAGAGGCGCGACCGCCTTCGCGCGGTCTTGCTCGCCCTCCACGGCAAGGAGGCGCCGGTGATCGCCGAGATGCTCGGGCGCTCGCGCCGCGCGGTGCAGGAATGGGTCTACGCCTATCGCGACGGCGGCATCGACGCGATCCATCCTCCGCCGCGTCCGGGGCGCAGGACGAAGCTGCCGCGCGAGCGCGAGGACGAGTTGCGGGCGCGGATCGACGCGGGCCCGCGCCCGGAGGACGGCGTGTGCACGCTGCGCGGCAAGGACGTGGTGCGCATCCTCGAGCGCGAGTTCGGCGTGCGCTACTCGCTGATGGGCGCCTACGACCTCCTGCACCGGCTCGGCTATTCGGCGCTGCGCCCCAGGCCGCGGCACGAGAAGAGGGATCTCGCGAAGCAGGCGGAGTTCCGCGAGCGCGCCCCCCTTTTGTCGAGCTCGTGAGCGGCGTCGCCGAGTCGCTCGACCACGCGACGCGCGTCTTCTTCATGGACGAGGCTCGCCCAAGTACGGGAATGGGGCCAGCAGGGAACATTGACCAGCGTGTGGGCGCGGAAAGGATCGCGCCCGACGGCGGTGCGGCAGACGCGCTACGAGTGGGTCCATCTGTTCGCCGCGGTCGAGCCGCGGACCGGCGCGTCGAGCGCGCTCCTGGCCCCCCAGATCAACACGGGGACGATGAACGTCTTCCTGCGTCAGCTCGTCGACGAGGAGCTGAAGCCGAAGGAGCACGCCATCGTGATCATGGACCGCGCGGGCTGGCACACGTCGTCGGCGCTCGAGGTGCCGGAGGAGATCACCATCCTGCTCCTTCCGCCGTACTCGCCGGAGCTGAACCCGGTCGAGAACCTGTGGCACTGGATGCGGAGCCACCAGCCCAGCAACCGCGCGTACGAGGACTATGACGACTTGATCAAATGAGGGACGGAGGCCTGACGCAGGCTCACGCCGGCGCTGCGGACGTCACTCTGCGCATGCCCGTACTTGGAGCGCGCCAGCTAAGTCAGATCCGTATGAGTCCATCAGGCGGCGCCTGCTTGACGAACGTTGGCGCCCGCGTCGGAGGGAGCGCATGCGGCGGCGCAGAGGCCGCGGCGGCCCCAACGGTCGAGGAAGCGGAGGCGGTCCGGCCAGGTCACGCCGTCAGCGTGGGGCGAGCTGAACTTGCCGCCAGCGGCGGCGGAGTGGAATGACGTCGGGCGATAACGCAAGATTCTTCGGATTGGTCCTAGGAGCGTCCCGGTCTTTGCCGTTTCTTGTCTGCGCGAGGATCCATGTGCAGGGTGACCGAGGCGAACCAGAATGGCTGGTGTGGCCAATCTTGACCGTCAGACGGGAAGCAGCGCCCAGCTCGTCTCCATCGCATACGAGGACCGAAATGACCACTACGAGCCGAAGAAGCGAATGGGGACTACGTGACTCTTGGAGCGGCGGCGCACTGAGTCTTGCCGTCGCCGTTGCCGTGGCGGGCATTGATGCCCCAACGGCAGCTGACACCTTCGTCCGGTACGCATCTAACGTGCCGGCCGTCACCTCAAGTCACTGGACCGACGAATCGGAGTCAGAGGGAAATCCGGGTTGCGATAGCTGCAACTGCAACTCGTCGCTGGTTCCATACTCGTACAACCCAGGCGCTGGTCAGACGGCCGACGACACGTATCTCACCGCCAGTTCCTTCCCGGCCATTTCGATCCCCGCGGGACACTACGTCTCGTCGGTCAAGATCGACGTGATGTGCCGCTTCTACGACGGCACCTCCGGCCAGGTCCGTGCTCGCGCGAACGTCAACGGCGCGGACCTGCCCGTGATCGACACTCCCGCCTTTGTTAGCGGGACGACGTGCCAGTATCGTTTGGGCGCCTTGGGCGACATCACCTCGCAACTTCCGAGTGGATGGAATCAGGCGGCCATCGACAGCATGAAGGTGAAGATCCGCCGCGTCGGTGACAACCAGACGACCCTCCGGGTGAAGGCCTTCAAGCTCACGGTGACCACCGCCCCGGCTCCTCTGCCTTGTCCAGCTGCGGGAGATTGCTGTGACGCCCATCCGAACCCGGGCTGCGCTGATTCGGTGTGCTGCAATTCGGTATGCGTCACGGATCTGCTGTGCTGCGAGGTCGAGTGGGATCAGACATGTGCGGTCACGGCGGGTGCGATCTGTGGGATCTGCCCGGTCTGTGGCGACGGGATATGTGAAGGCACCGAGACATGGCCCAACTGCCCCGACTGCTTGCCCGCAACGTGTCCTGCTCAAGGCGACTGCTGTGTTCCTCACGCCACGCCTGGGTGTGACGAGGCGACCTGCTGCATCAACGTCTGCAACTCCGACAGCTTCTGCTGTGCGGTGGCCTGGGACGCGGTCTGCGTGAATGAAGCCAGCAGCCAGTGCGGCGGCTGCACATCGTGCGGCGACGGCGTGTGCGACCCCGGAGAGTCGTGGCCATCGTGCCCTGACTGCACGCCGCTGAGTTGCCCTGGCGCCGGGAGTTGCTGCGACGATCACGCGACGGCGGGATGCAGCGATGCGGATTGTTGCCAATTCGTCTGCATCGGCGATCCGTCCTGTTGCACGACCGCCTGGGATACCTCGTGCGTCGCCCTTGCTCAGAAGCTCTGCGGACTCTGTGGAAATCCCGACATCAATGGCGACGGCCACGTGGGACCAACCGACTTGGGCTTGCTCCTCGGTCAGTGGGGACACTCCGGCACTGCCGACCTTGACGGTGATGGGCACGTCGGTGCGAGCGATCTGGCGATTCTCCTTGGCGCATGGGGATAGGCGAACTGTCCCATCGCCGCGCAGGTGAAGGTCTCGCCCGCGGTGCTCGGCCGCCTGAAAGGTACGCCAGCCGCTCATGCGACGCTCGTCGCCATCGAGGCACTCGCTTCGACGAACGGCGGGTAGAAGGGATCGCGTTGCAGCGTGGCGTTCGGCGAGCAAGCGATCGCTCCGACGACGCGCTTGTTGATCGCGAGCAGACCACTCGGCCGGGTCTGCGATCGGCTTCGGACGCGACACGAACCAGCGACGTGATGCTGCTGGCACCGCTCTCACAGCCGAAACGCGGCGCCCTTTCGCGAGCCGACGCGCACGGCTGCTTTTGGGCGCCGAGGGACGCGCGAAAGCAGCCACGCGGCATCGAAGCTGCCGCAGCCGGCATTTTCTTCATGTCGGAAAGCTCGTCTGATCCGCGGTCAGGGGTCGAAGCTGGCAGCCGGGGACGAGTTCAGATGCGCCAGTGCTCGAAACGCGGCTTCGCGAACCTCGGAGCAGCTTGGGCTGCCCGCCGCAGCGAGTCCAGCGCCTGCGCCTCCCATCAGGAGGGCGAGCAGCAGCGTCCCCGGATTACTGGTGGCCAGTCCGACTCCCAAACCGACGCCGAATCCAGCCACCGTGCCCTTGTCGATCGAGGATGCACAGGCTTGCGCGAGAGTGTGCGCCGAGGAGGAATCGACGCCATTTCGCATCAGCAAATCCACCATCGTGTCTTCCGTCAGTGTCCCGATCATCTCAATGGCTCCTTTCGGCAGGCGCGCTCGCAGCATATCGACGGCCAGCGTTGGCCAGCCAGAACCCGCACGCCGATCCGGGGCCCCCGAGGGCTGCCCAACTTCGACATGCTGAGGTGCAAGGTACTCGCGGTTCGAAGTCGGTCGTCAACTGCTTTGGGTCGAGACCGTGGGAAATTCTCTCTTTCCGCTTTGCACGGCCGAGGCCCGCCGGCGAGAGCGTGCGACCGATTCCGCGTGGAGGGTAGTGGCGTCCCCCCAAAAGTCGTTCAGCAGTTCCGGCAGTATCTGCTCGCGATGTACCATCACAAGGGTGGCCGCAAGCGGCACGACGGGAGTCGCGGCATGTCTTGGGTGGACTATCCGGCGAATGTCATTCCTACACGCGACGGCGAAGTGGTGCGCTTCCGAAGCGCGCGGGTCAAGTCCACGGGACGGGAGCCTCGCGTCGTCTTTACGAACGGAGTTTGGAACGACGGGCAATCGCACGCCGCATCCGCTCTGGCGCTGTCCGAGGCGATCGATGCTGACGTACTCGGCGTGTACAACCCAAGTGGAACCGAACTGACTTCCCACGTCCGACAGCAGGCGGCGGCCGCACTCCAAGTGTGTGCGAAGATTCATATTTCTGGCGCCCACGAACGAGCGGAGCGTGGCTTCGGAGTGCCCTCATCGCGATCCCCGCTCGCAATCGCGGGTCACGCGGGAGTCGTGGGTCCCGCTCGGGCATTGACCAGAGGCGCGGGAGTGGGAGACCCCTTACTGACGGCGTGTTTGGCATCGGGGGTAATCGAGAGTGTGGCTCATGTCGACGAGATGCTGTACGACGTTGTCGTTGAGGCGAAGTGGCAGTGGCTCATCACGGCCTCCGGCTTCGAGTCTTGGTGGCCGCTGCCCCGGTTTCTGCGGCATTCGATCATCGAAAGTTGGCTTCGTGGCTATCCCTGCGCGGAGCGGATTCATGCGCTGACCGAGCGCATCGGGAGTCGGGGCCGATCAGCGATCGTTGTGTGTCACAGCCAAGGCAACTTCAATGTCGCAATTGCGCTCATGGCGCTGGCTCTGGAACATCCGAGCGGCGCATTGCCGGTCTCGGTATACGCGCTCGGGTCACCGGTCGCGGATTGGCCAGCGCCGGGTCGGTTTCCTCTCCATATCGAATACGCATGCGATCCCATCCAGCTCGGATCGGGTGCCGTTTCCGATGTCCTACAAGCATGCAGTGCGGACAGCAGCATGGGCCATGCCTTCGTAGAGTATTACCTCAAGCGAAGTGCGTGGGTCGAACAATTGCGTGAGGAAGCTCGTGGGGGGTCGTAGACCGTGCCTTGCGCGCCGACGCCGCATCGCGCCGGGCGGCGACCAGTGCGCTTTGCGGCAGGCCGCGTCGTCGCGATCACTTGCTGCGCGAGGCCCAGCGGTACCCGTGCTCTGGCGTTAGGGTAACCGCGCGTACAAGTGTTTCAAAGGTGTATCCCATCTCTTTTATTGGCTTGGGGAAAGCGCCGACGATTTTCATCGTCTGGGCGCTTGGGTTTTTTTTCACGCTATCTTCGAGCAGCCGAAGGTCGTCGGCGTTCATCTCTGACAATTTGTCCCAATCGGTTGCATCACTGAGCATGTCTGGGTAAAATTGTGGCCAGCACGCGGCAGGGTCTACCTCGCCGCACTCGCGAAATGTCTTCGCTAGGCGTTGAAGCATCGACCAGTTGGGAGGGTTGCCCGATTTTTTCAGTTCGTCTAATAGCGCGTCTTTCCAACGCGCCCTGCATTTGTCGTCTGCAGCCGTCGCGTCGGCCGTCCAACCTTCCGGAACGGTATCTTCGTCTTTGAGCAGGAGGAGTTCATCGGGTTTCCCAGGGTTCGGGTCGCTCTTGTCCTTGACGTAGTCCTTTGGCTTCTCGCGTCTCGGCATTTTCACCTTCGGATCGCCGAGGGCATCTCCGTCCTTGTCTTCGTAATAATCGACCGCGGCGGGTACCTGGTCAAGCGGGTGGGAGAAAGACTGTTCGCCGGATTTGATCATTAAAGTAGGTATGAACTTCTCGGTAGCAGTGGCCTCTAGTTCGATCGTCTTTTTTCGCTCTTTCACCGTCTCTGAAGCGAGAGTGCGCTCTTGCTCGCGGAGCTCCACTTGTTCACCCGGGAGAACTTCGCACGTCACGGTAAACTTCAGGTTTCCGTTGTTCGGGTCCTCGGTCCATGTGGCACTTATTTCACGTTCGAAGGCATTAGCCTTTCCAAGAGTCTCCGGCGTCGCGACCCACTCAAACTGTCCTGAGCCGAACTTGCTCGGGTTCTGGTCCGTGGGTTCATTCCTTGGGAATCTCTGCCAAGACCAGCCCGATGGTATAGGGCTCTGGCTACCCGCTTCTTGGAGTTTGGTCACGAGTTCCTGCGGCAGCGGGACGCTTTGTGCCGAATCGATCATCGTGAGTGAAAATTCGTTGGGCGGGTCAGCTTGGTATATCGCTACGGAATAGCGGCTCGGCTCGCCTGATTTGGTTGACGGTTGCTGGCTGCCGTTCAGTCGTAGGTCGTTTATATTTATCTTGCTCGGAAACCCCTCGAATTCGAAGGTGACGGTCGCGCCCCGCTCGTCTGGGTCGATCTTTACCTCGCTGATAGCATTCGCGATCTGCGCGAGTTCTTCCGCCGTGTGATTTGGATGGACTCGAGTACCGTCAGGCTGTTTCCCGTTGCCCTCCCCGTCCCCCTCCCCGTCCCCCTTCCCGTCCCCCTTCCCGTCCCCCTTCCCGTCCCCGCCCCCCTTCGGCGGTGTTGGTGGCTCCGTGCCTTTCGGTCGGTTCACTACGCCACCGCTCGGGTCCTGACCCTTTGTCGGCGGAGTGGGCGGCGTCGGGCCGGGTTTTGGAAGCACTAGATCCGACCCCCGCGGAACCGCTATTATCGCGGCCACGATCCCTCCTGCTGTAATTAACGTTACGGTCAACCCGACTGCCGTCTTCCGTAACGCGAGTCGCACGCGCGAGGCGATGTCACGGGCCTCGCCATATGCTCGCCGCGGAACGTCGACGACGATTCCGCAAACAGCCGCGATCCCGCTTGCCGAAGTCCTTAGGGCATCTACGAGAGCGCTTGCCGAGCGGTGTACGGCAAATTTCGCGGTGGTCGCCGCGCCGAGGGCCACGCTCGTTGCCGACCGCTTCGATCCTGCGAGAATCCGCTTCGCAATGCCGGGCTTCCGCGCGATGTCGGAACGAGAGGTTGTGGATTCTGAGGGCCGAGTGGATGCCGGTTCCGATGACGGGACTGGCTCCGCTTGCAGCGGCTCGGCTCCTGTGTCGGCCGGTCGGTCGGCGCGTTGCGGACGAGGCTCGCGCCGCTCCGGCTCCGCCGTCGGAATGGGGGACCGCGGGGGAGTTGGAGCTGGCTCAACCGACGATTCGCCGAGGGGGACCTCTGGAGGATCTGGTCGGGCAGCCACAGGCGGAGCCACCGGGCGCTCCCCGGCGCGACCCGCGTCGTGCGCCTCTTGACGTGCTGCCGAGAGATCAGAAGGGGACGACTGATTGTCGCGCCCTCTCGGAAGCCGGTCGTCAACGGTCTTTTCCGGCGCGGGACGCGGCAGCTTCGAACTCTGCCCAGCAGCCCCTCCGAGTTGCTTCGTCGGTGCCGCGCGGGGGTGAACCGCATCTCGGCCTCGTTCTGTTTCCGCGGCTCGCGGTGGAGGGATTGAGGTGCCCGCGCTCTGGCGCGCCAGCCACCCCCAACGACCACTCGCGGCTGGCGACAGCGGCTTTCCGTCGGCGAAGTAGTCCGCGATCAAACGGCGGGTGATCTCGACGGGCGGCACACCGCCCTCCGTCCACAGATCCTCGAGAAGACGGAACCAGGCGTCGCCCCTGTCCAGCCCGAAGGTGGTGGCGAAGCAGGCGGGAGTCTTCCGACTCTTACCGCGATCGCCGCGCGTTGCAAGTTGACCCAGGGCCTCTCGCAATCTATCTGTCGGCCGATTCGTCGCCAGATTGGCGCTTTCAGTCCACCCTGCAAAGCTCGCGATCAGGCGGGCGAGGACGCCGTGGTCATGCTCATCGTCGCCGAGTTCGACTGTGGCGATCTTGCCCGGGGCGCGATTGCTAGCCTGCCTGCGGGACATAAGTCCGAGCCAAGTCCTCGGCGTTCCCTCGCCCGAGTCGCCTGCGACGCGAACTCCGGCGCACAGCCGGATGTCCCTCGCGGGGCCATAGAGATTGAGGTTGGAAAAGTCGCTGCCACCGAGCAGGTTCCCGTGCATGCAACCGTGGTCGTGAATCTTCTCGAGCTGGAAGAGGAGTGAACCGACAAGAACCGCCAACCAGTTGTGTGCGTGCCGCTGCCGTGTCGCCCGCCACCGCAGCCAGCCCGGTCGGAAGCGGTCTCGCGCCTCCACCGCCGCCTCCCACACTGACTTGGATGTTTCGAGTTGCGGCCACTCGATGGCCAAGTACAGACGGTCCCCTTGTTCCCCCTCGAGAAACTGTTCGACGCTGAGCCATGTCGCGCCACTGCGCAGCCGCGCGGGCGTCGATTGGTCGATGGCGCTTGGAGGGTCCTGCCAATTAGCGAGCCGGTAGGCGAGCTCTTGGAGCGACAAAAGTCCGAGGAAGTCCCGGGTAGGGTCGTCGCGTCTTGGCCGTTTTGCTCGCCACCCGAAGATAGCCCAGTCGCGATTGACACTAAAGAGCGGCTGCGAGAGCTCCCGCGGATCGCGGGGCGTCCAATCGTGGAATCCCAGCTCCCGGAGCCGAGCGATTGGCGTGCTCATAGTCGTCGAACTCTCCACGCGGCGGGCCCGGATCGCGGAGCGGCGCTTGCCGCTGGTGTCCACTCAGCCCGTCAGGGACCGCAGACTGCGCTGGCAATCTAGGAGTCGTATCGTAATGCGATCGGGCGCGGCAGGCCATCGATTTGGCGTGCGGCATCCTCGGGCGCACGCGGAGATCGCCGGCCTTCTGGCGCCCTGCAGTTTCGCCCGACAGACAGGGGTTCTTAACGATCGTCTCCGCGTGCGATGCCCGCGAGCGGCGACGACCTCTTCGGCGGATGAAGTGGCTCACGCGCACGGCAGCCGCGTCCTACTCGAGCGGCCGTGGTGTGCCGTCGGCCGTCGCGGGTGCTGACGCTCCGCGCGGCGACGCGACTCACCTCTAGGGTTCGAGGTGAATGCCGCTTTTATTGACAATGAGCCGCACCGGGTTTCTCGGGTCGTTATTGTCAGACGGAAACGCGACCCACCATTGAGCCTTTCTTGATGCGGCGTCGGCCCACATCTGCGCCGTTTTGTCGAACGGAAGGTAGACAGCAATCCACAGGAGTTCCTTGCCATCGACCGGCGTTTCCCAGGACGTCCACTGGCCGCCGCTCTTTGGCAAGATCGTCAGCGTTGTTAGCTCGCTCTTCGGATCCGGCTTAAAGTCGACCTTCAGGGGGCGGTATCGGGCGGTGTCTTCTGCGATTTCCGTGTTCACGCTCTCCGGCTGCGGGGCGGCTCCCGGTTCCAACGCGGGCCATATATTGCCGTCGGCGTGAGTATTGACGAGCTTAGCGAAATCTTCTGCCGTCTTTTCGTCTGGCACGGCAATCACCCATAGGGTCATATTGCCGTCGCCTTCGGGCCGATAGTCCTGGACCCACCCGTTCCGGCCCGAATGGGTGAACAGCACTTCCCGTGGTTCGAGGTGCGTACACGCCGCGCCGGTCATCGTCAGACCAATCGCGGCGGCAGCGTAGAAGGCGCGGCGAAGGTGTGCGCCGCGGGCGATGAAGGACTCCAGTTGCATCGATTACTACTCCTCGGTTGCGGGCCTGGGCTCTGTCAAAGTCAAGGGTGTACCCTGACCGTCGTCATGGACCCCAAGGCCATCTGGGCACGACTGATCTGGGGGCATAGGGATTGGGGGGCATGACGGATCGGGGGACGGCGACTACGTCGAACGCTATCAGGGGGGCTGAAGAGCGCCAAGTGTTGTCGGTCGCCTGAGGCATTAGCTCTCGGCACGCAGGCTCGGTCGGAGCGCCGCGATGGCCTGCGAAACCAACTCACGATAGCCATCGACCCCGAGCACGGATTCGCGCCAGCGGGTCGCGAGGTTGGAGAGCGATTCCACCGGGCCATCGAAAGCGAGCGCCAAGTGGGACTCCGAGAATGCCTGAAGGGAGTCGCAATGCGACTCTGGCACGGCGCCGGGTCGCAGTTGAATGACGGCTGCGAGCACTTCGAACCACCCGCGCGGAAGCCCGAGCGGCTCGCGTTCGAACGGTGGTCTCGGGAGCCACGTGGGCAGCCGTGGCGCGAGCGAGCCGTACTCGTCGGAGGACCATGCGGCTCGGATCCGTGCTGGCAGGGCAACGTCGGATTCGACGCCTGCCCGGGACGCGAGTGCGTCCAGGTCGTCGCTGACCTTTCGCAAGTCGTGTTGTCGAGCTCCGGCGCAGAGGGTGGCCAATGCGATCACCGAGAGCGCGTACAGATCATGTGGCGGACCTTCGCGAAGGACTACCTCCACGGGCAGCGTCACATCGGGAAAATCATGCTCTGAACGGCCGGCCAACACAGTCGGGAGTGACTGGAACTGGACCGGGCGACCGCCGACCGTGCGACCGGTGCACTTCGCGAGAATCTCGACGGTCTCGCCGGCCGTTGTCCGCAGCTCGAACCTCAGCAGCTCGGATGGTTCAAGTGCCACGACACCCGTGGGCTGCAGCTGGCCCTCGACGATCGCCCTCCCCTCGCCGACGACGTGCATCGTCCGAACACGAATCGTTGCGCGAAAGACGCGATGTGCGGGCCTCGGCGGCACGTATGCGTCTGCGTGTTCGCCGTCGGACTCGAAAACCTCGAGCTGCGCCGAACGAAATCGCCTCCGCCTCGCGCCGCTCGGCCGCGCGATGAGCGGCATCGCGTTCCAAGCACTTGGAAATCCGCCGCGGCCAGGGAGTTCGATTCCGATCGAATCCGAGGTCAGATTGAGAAATGGGGTCTGCGTTCTCGTGAACGCCGACCGAAGCTCTGCGGCGATCTCAGCCACGAGCCGTAGGCGAATGGCGAGCGACTCCACCGCACATCGCTGGAGGTCACTGGGAGCGAGATACTCTGGGCGACCGAACCGGGCTGGAGTTGATCGCTGCTGTTCCAGCGTCCTGCGAGCAGCGGGAGGGAGCCGCTGCAGGTCGGGAGCGGGGCTGCCGTCGAGCACCCGAAGGAACTCAGAGAGGGTGAGTTCGGGAAAGTGCGTCGCGACTATCCGCCCTCCCGCGAAGCTGGGCGTCACGTTGAACTCGATCTGCTCGCCGTTTCGCTGGACCCGCGTCTTCCAGTTCGGAATGTCGGGCGCGTCCTCGCTGCGTCCAGACAGGCGTACGACCGCATTCCCTTCTGCGGAAGGGAGCACGGCGAATCGCGCCGTCGACGATGCGAACGACGCGAGTCCACACGACCGCAGAAGGTCATCGCGCCGGCATACCTCCAACGGCATGCCGCTCTTTGAATCGACCATCGTCTCCGCACGGTTCCGCTCGGGATCGAGGAGCCACAGGGGTGCGGGGGAACGCGACCACTGGGTTCGCACGAGACCTCGCAGCCCGGGTAGATCGGGCCACGCACGCCACGCGTGCTCCCATGACGACTCGACCACCGCGTTCGTCGCGACCTCACGTTCGGGGGTCGACTCACCAGCGCTCTGATGGCATTCGGTCCAAACCACGAGTAACTCGCGGGGACGGCCTTCGCTGTCGGCGATGCAGCCGAAGTAGCCGCAGGCAAAGGGCGTGCGGTCGATTTCGACCAAATGCCATCGCTGAAGCTCCCGGTCGCGCACCAGAGCGACGCAAAGGCTCACGGCGTGAGGGGTTGGCTCGGCGTGCGGTGCCGCCGACGTGAGAGCGATCCAGCGGACCTCACCACCGTCGCTGCTGGGAGTGACGGCCGGATCTCGGGCACGCTGGCCGCTCGGAGCGAGACTCACGAGGCGATCCTTCGTCGCCCCTCTCGCGGGCGTCCAGCTACGGTGGGAAACGGAGACGCATCTCGAACCGCCTGTGCCCGTCGACGCGTGGCATTGGCGATGCCTACGCGCTGTTGATGCACCGCCGGCACACCCAGGGGCGCGCGAGCCGATGACGCCCTGCCTAGGTTCGGAGTCGAGGGAGAGCCAACTGCCATAGCCCCCCAAGTGGACCGGACGACGGCCCGCCTGTCAACTGTTTTTTCGAGACGGGCGCAGTCGCGGTGTCATCCCGTCGAACAGTGATCGATCGGTAGTCCGCGCCTTGGATGTCGCAGCATGCCTTGCGGGCTGAGCGCGAGAGGGGCCAGCGTCCTCGCGCCGGGCGGCCCTTGATCGAGGTCACGCGCTACCGCTCGGACTCGCTCGCCACTCGAGTTGGCGTTTCCTCGGTAAGTTCGTCGTCGATCATCAAAGTCGCGATCTGCTCTCCGATCTCATCTGCGGCCCGCAGGCTGAGTCGGTGTCCTGCCGTCGGCTGCTCCGCGGTCGGCGGAGGTCGAAGCACGATCGGTGTGACTGGCGTCTCGGTCCGAGGTGAACTCGCGCAACCGACGTTGAAACATCCAGCGAAAAGCAACGTGCCGCCGACTGCGAGCGCGGTGCGTGTATTAACCATTTCACTCTCCCCACGTGGAATCAGATCGGTGCGATGCCCGCGCTGGACATCGGCTACGAACGATCCTCGGTCGATCCGGGATCAAACTCCAAGGCATCTGATGGGAGGCGGCGCCGAGCGGTCGATCTGGCGCGGGTGGCTAATTTCTCTCGTCACATCCGACCTTGACGTCTGGGGGATCGGCCCTACACTCCCCGCCATGCGATTCGGGAGTAGCGCAGATGTCGTCGGGGCCGGTTAGCGTCAGGACCGCAGTCGTTGAGTGCGAACGTGCGATCTTTGACGCACGGGATGCAGCGTCAAGCGGCCCGGCCGAGACGCTTGGTGCATTCCGTCGGATCTTGGACGACTGGTTGCACCGCGTGCCCCCCGACGAGCGAGCCACATTCCTCGCGGAGATCGATCGGCGGTGCGGTGCGATCGTCGAGGCTCCACCCATACCGCGTTCCGACCAAGGCGCGTCGGGTCTCTCGTATTCGGCGGTTGTGGAGTGGTTACGTCGGCAGTCGCCGGAAACGCTCTCCCAGATCGCGGCGGCGGTTCCGGCAATCGTCCGTGATAGCCGTAGTGCCTCGACGCGGGCGGACAGTCCGACGGACATGGCCCCGGAGGCGAGTCCGCCAGGCGGTCACCTCGATCGACGCCACGGCGGCGGTTCGACAGCGGAGGAACTCGGGGAGTTGCGGCGTGCCCTTGAGCGCTTCGCTCGTGGGGTCGGGTTGGAGGGACCGGCCTCCCAAATCGCCGTCTCGTCGGCGACCTGTCAGCTCCTAGACGTCTTGGCCGAGTTTGTGCGCGGGGGCAACGCACTCCTCGACTCTGCACGCGACGCTCGGACCTTCGAATTCTTCAAACCCTCGGTCAAGGCTTGGCTCCTTCGCCATCGCGGCGAAGATCCGTTGACCAACGACCTACGAGACCTCCTCAATGGCACTTCGACGCGCGCGGCGTCAGCGGTCGAGTGCGTTGGTCAGATCTTCTCCATCTTTGGCGGCCTCTTCAGCGTCGTCGAGAATGTTGGCCCGAGCGTGGTGGATCTGGTCTGCAGGACGTTTGATCCGGACAGGATTGCAGCCGCGGCGTCGCGGAAGCTCGCGTGGTCGCCGGCGGACGCTGCACGCTGGCGGGCCTTCCGTCAGAAGTACGACGAGGTAAGGCGGAACCAGCACGGAGACGACTGGGCGCGCGCGCTCCTCAATCATGTCAGTCCCGAGGGGGCATCTGCGCCGGTGGCCCGACCGTGAATAGCGAGGCGGGCTGTTCGTGAGCCCAAGGAGTTCGAATGCACGATTTGCCGGTTCATTGGGAGGATGGGCTCTATCTCGACCCGCACCACTTCCAGCAGATGCAGCGTCATATCGACTCGCGATTCATCGGCGAGCGGTCGTTGCTTGCACCCTTCGCGTATGGCGTGATCGACCTGGCCATCGACGAGTCGCGCCTGCGAGGGGCGCGGCGGATCCGCTTGGAGAGGCTGGACGCGGTGATGCCCTCGGGGCGGCGCGTCCGGCTCGAGGCGGCGAATATTGAGGAACGCGTGTTGGACGAGTCGGTGCTGCAGAAACACCCGTCATTTCGAGTTGATCTCGCGCTGCCCCTGTGGCAACCGCGGCGAGCAAACGCGTATCGGCCAGTGCCTCGCTCCGCTGGTGATTCGGCGCCGGGAGCTGTACGTGGGGTCGCAGACTGGGACCGGCGAGTCTTTCGGGTCGAGGGCTTACCCGACGTCGCTGACGAAAACGAACTCGACAACCCGCGGCACCTCGACGTTCGGAAGTGGAATGCGACCTTGCTTTTTGAAGACGAACCGGACAACGGCTGCGAGCGGTTGCCGCTCATTCGGATTCGGCGCGAGACGGCTAGCGAAGGCACGGTCCCTCGGCTTGACCCCGCATTCGTTGGGCCGACGATGCGACTGGCGGGGTCGAACGCGCTTTGCGACAGAGTCGCGAGGGTAAGCGCCGCGCTCGCGGAGGAGACCGAGAGCCTCCGCTCGGCCCTCCACAGTGCGGGCTTCAACCCCGCGACTGCTCAGCGGGTCGACCTTTTGGCCCTTTCGATGCGGCTGTCGATCCTAGGGTCTCGGGCGGCGAGGATTTCGGCGCTCACCATGTCGTCGGCAACGTCACCGTTCGTGATGTACGTGGAGTTGGCCGACCTCCGGCGAGCACTCTTCGGGCTTGATCCAGAGGTGGCCGCCCCGTTGCTTTCGGGGGCAGCGCAGCACGATTCCGACTACCGACACGACGATCCCGCAATCGCGTTTCAGCGGCTGGAGGCAGACATTCTGCGTCTGGTCCGAGGGAAGGTGATCGAGCCCGTGCGGATCAGCCTCCTTCGAACCAGTGACGGATGGTTTGAAGCCGGCGATGGCGATGCCGTGCCCGCGAGAGCCAATGTCGATGGCGACATCTATCTCGGGGTCGCGAGCGCGGAGAGTGAGCGGGCCGTCGAGGCGTGGGTGACCGACGGCGACAAATTGAAGCTCACCAGCAGGGACATCGCACGGCGGCAGCGCGAGTATGCCGAGCTCATCTCCGGCATCCCGATTCAGCCTCTGACGGATGGTGTGCCGGGGCTTCGTCGCCGAGACGAGCACGGAGTGACGATCCACTATTTCCGGCTGGCGTGCCGCCCCGCCGAGGTGGCGCATATTCCCTCGCACGATCTTCAGACAGTCTTGGATCAAGCGAACGGGATCGCTTGGATTCCTGCCGTTCACAAGCCTGCCGGAAGCTCCGGCGTCCCGAAGGATGACCGGGTGCGCTTCGCCCTCTACCGCATTCCGCGCGAGAGGAGTGGATCGTGACGACCGCCCCAACGACGCTGTACGCCCAGGTCTGGCCGCTTTTCGAGGAGCTTGCAACAAAGCACGCGGCGATCGAGGAGAGGCGGGCGCTTCGACTGCCAGCCAATCCGCCAACTCCGGAGATGGTTGTTCAGACGGCGGTGAAGCAAGTCGCAGACCACACGGCGCGAGTCGCCAGCGATGAGCGATTCGGGCTGATCATGCAAAGCACCGATCTGAAGCGACACCTTGAAATCTTCGCATCGCGATTTTTGGTGCTCTCGCAGCTCGACCGTCCGGAGGATCTGGACCAGATTGAGCGTCTTCGCGCCGAGCGGTGGGGCGCGCGGGCCGACGCGAATCTCATCGCCGAGATCAAGAAAATAGTCGAGGCGGTGGAGAATGGCGACACGCGGGCCCGCGATGTGGTGGCGATCTACGGCGCGATGCTGGCGTTCATTGCTCACGCGAAGAAGGCGGGCAACCCTGACCAGATGCACGAGACGCTTCGGAAAAGGATTTGGGCGGTTACACAGACCGAGGTTCCAGATCCATACTCAGCAACCCGGCCGCAAGGCGCCAGCGGTCCTACCAGCACGCCAGAGGTGTATGACGTCGATCGAAGCGACCACACCCCTCGCGTAGTTCCGCCGTGGCTCGTGATCACCACGGCGCTTCTCTTGATCGCGACGGCGTGCTTCGGCGTTTATTGGGCGAAGACCGAATATAAAACCCTGAAAAAAGCCGTCCTGGAAGAAGCCGTAATTCCACCCGCTGGCAAGTGACGTCGATCTCCACGATTCCGTTTTCCCTGTGCGGACCCCCAATTCAGCTATGCCGACTGATCCAAACTCATCGGAAGGCCCTGGACGCGTAAACGTCCCACTTGTCCTCGGCGCTGCGGTCGGCGGTGCGGCGATTCCGGTCGTCGCGACTCATCCGGAATGGCTTGGCGGCATCGGAGGCGCTCTCCCCGATGCGGCGACTGTCATGATGCTCGTCTTCTTCGTGGCGGTGCTCGGGCTTGTCGCCTTGGGAGCCGCGCGGGCTTTCAAGCACTGGCGGCAAAGGAAGGGGCTGCGAAGCGCCCCGAGCGTCGATGACACCAATCCGGGCCGAGTGGCAGCCTTTCAGAAGCGATGGTCCGAGACGTTCAGCAAGGGTGCCGACGACCGGGTCCAGCCGCTCTTTCTCCTCATGGGTGAATCGGCCTCCGGTAAGAGCTACCTTCTCCACAAAAGCGAGATTCAACTTGTCGGCGGCGAACCCGATGGCTGGAGGGGCGGGACGATCGAAACGTCGTGGTGGGTTTTCAAGGACGGGAATCGTGAGCCGGTCGTGTTCGACACCGCGGGCGAGAGTCTGATTCGCATCCCGACCGGACCGGTCGCCAGCGGGCCGAACGACTCCATTCCTCGGGAGAAGCTCGAGGCCAAGTGGGATTGGCCGGAAACTCTGAAGCGGCTCAAGAAGTACCGGCGGCGATGTCCCCTCAACGGCGTCATGGTCGCCGTGCCCGCCACGAGCCTCCTTGGCGACTCTCCCGAGACTCAGCGGGCAAAGGCGGAACAGATTCGCCATCGCCTCAACGAGATCCACAAATACCTGAAGGTGCGGGTGCCCGTCACTCTTGTCCTTACGAAGATGGACAAGGTCATCGGGTTCGTTTCCTTTATTGATGGTTTGGGGGAGAATGCTCGCTACGCCATGTGCGGTTGGTCACCCGGGCCGATCGAGAAAAACGATCGCTTCAGCGCCGAAACGATGGTCGATGCGTGGATCACGCGGCTGCGTGCTGCCATGGCCATGCGAGTGAGGCGCGACCTACTTGACCCGCATCGAGCGGACAAGTCACCCCTGGACCGGGTGGTGTTCCCGTCGCAACTGAATAGGCTGGCAGAGGGACTCCGGACCTATCTGTCGACTATTTTCGCCGTTCCAATTTCTGCACAGCTCGCCGCGCCCTTCTTTCGTGGGGTCTTGCTCACGTCGGCGATGCAGCAGAAGAATCGCGCCGCAGTGGAGAGGAACACCGAGGAGGAAGAGAACACCTTTCCATACGGAGCCAAAGACCTGCTCCAGCGCAAGCTGTTTGAAGAGGTCCGACTCGTGACGCCAGTCGGGTCAGCCTCCTCCGCGCTTCTGCGCAATCAGCTTCGCTTGGCTGCCGCTCTCGGCATCGCGGCTGGAGTCCTGTTCTGGGCGGTCTGGATCGTTATGAAGAGCATCGACGAGGATATTGGGAAGTACGACAGGATCTTCGGGAAGCTGGCGACTCACAACGATCCTTGGATCAAGCAGCAGGATGACGGCTGGGTGTTGAACACTGCCACCGTCGACCTTTTTGCCAAATCCGGCGAGGATTTAAGCAATGCCTGGACGCTGGGTCATACCGCGGCAGACAACTTCAAGGTCTCAACGCTGTTACGTCTCTTGGGTGTGGGGCAGGACGAACAGGAAGCGATCAGGAAAGGAATGAGGAAGCGGTTGGATGAATTCGTGGTTGACAGGGTTGTTAAGCCGTTGTGCGGGATTGGGCAAGACGGGAAGATTGTCGACAAGCCTTGGCCAAAGTTGATTCCACCGAGCGTGTGGGATCAGCGGCAAACGGACGCGGCGGCCAACAAGCCGCCAGACGAGCCAAAATATGAATATGTGGAACCGGGGTCTCTGCTGGCAAGGGCGAACGCGATCCACTCTCTGGCGGATCCGATGCGCAACGACTCCCCGTCGGATAAGACTCTCCAAAAGATAAAGATCACGGAAACGATAAATATCAACGACTGCACGGAGGCGTGGGTCAAACTTACAGCCGATGAAATGACGCGCGTGGAGAATGCGAAAAATTGCATGGCTATTGCCATGGCTCAGGCGAGCCTGGGACGGGCAGACGCCGTTAAGGTCACAAGCAAATTCACGACAACACTTCAAGAAAAGTGCCTAACCCTGCTGACCCTGGGACTCGACACTGCGGTGCAGGAGGCGGAAGATTGGAGGAAGACGGAGATCCAGAGGCAGGAGGACCAGAAACTGGAAGCGAAGCCTGTCGGGAGCGCTCGCGATCCGCGATGGCCGTGGGAAAGACCGGAGTTAGATGAGAAATGTTGGCCCCTCGTGAAAGGTTGGGCAGGTTGGCAGCCGCGGAAGCCGCCGGCGATTGACTCCGCAATCCGGATTGCGACGGACTTGAAAAACGGCCGGGAAAGCCGGGCGGAGGACAAGAATGTGCCAGGCAGGCAGGCGCCAACGCCTACGCCTACGCCGGCCGTGACAACGGAGGAGAATCATTCCAGAGCATACCGGCTCGAAGCGGATCTTCTCCTGGGCGCAATTCAAGCGAAAAATCTCGCTTATGAAGAAGCGCCAGGAGATGCCTTGAAGGGCGCGTCTCCTGATGCTCTGTTGCCGAATCTACGGCAGCGCGTTGAGCTCGTCGCCGGTTTGTTAGACTACCTTGGCGACGACAAGCTACGCGGAAAGGCGGAGAAGGTGCTTCAGAGCACCGACTCTGCGATTGAGCTGAACAAGCTAGAGGGCGTCAAGGCCGACGAGCTGGAACTCCCGACTCCCGACAAGCCGCCGTTCACGCTGCTCAATCACGCTTCGGTGAAGTGGCGGAATGCCGTCGTAAAGGAAATCCAGGATACGAAAAAGTATACAGAGCAGCCAGGCCTCGCTGCGAACGTGTCCGTCCCGGCGTCCTTTCCTACGTATACTGGTAAACTGCTCTGTGGCTCGTATCCTGATCGCGCCAAGATTTGCGAGCTGGGGACCCGCTGGAATGCGTTGCTGAAACTTTCGGCCGATGCCCAAGAACGGGATCCTCGGTTCACCGCCATGAAGGAGCTTGCGGATCAGTTGAAAACGGCGGTCCAAGGTTTGAAGCCGGTCGAACTTCCGCAGCCGAATCTTCCGACGCAGGGCGCGGATCCCCCAGACGAGGCTGCCATAAAAGACATCGACTGGATCCAAAAGAATCTGACGGAACAAGATCCGTCCAAGCTCATTGAAGCTATCTGGGAAATCGGGCAGAACTCGCAGAGTGGAGTCAATGCGCGCGACGCGCTACTGAAAGCACTCACACCGACTCCTGTGCCGCCTCAGCCCAGTGCCGTGTCCGGCACGAAGTCCCAGGCGCCGCCGCAGGCTGTCGAGTCGCCTTATCCGGCGTTTCGGAGCGACGTCTGTCCGTCGGAAGACACAAAGGGCGCGATGTCTCAAGACGGAACTACGGCAACGCGCGAGGATCCGTCGCGGGAGTGGGCGAAAAAGGTTGTAGAGGAGATCTGGAAGGTCGGGCCGAGCGGTGCGAATGATTGGGTGGTATATGCGACTCCCGTAGGCTCGCCAAAGAGCCCAGACTCGTACGTGGTGGCATACGCGAAACGACTCGTTTCGGCTGCCCAACGCAAGCACCGCGAAGCTGTCCGGACGTTGGTCGACGCCGGGAAGAAAGAACTAGACTCGCTCGCGCGAGAATTCCCCTTTGCGGATAGCGAAACTCGCGCATCTTGCGAAGATGTAAAAAATTTCTTCAAGAAGTATGCTGGCGTCCTGAAGGACCTGCCCAAGGATAGCAACGACAATCTCGAGCGGCTGGAAACGGTCAATAAGCTGCTACGGCTCGACAAGTGCGATTTCCAGGGTGTCACGTATCGAAAGACGGTTGGGCAGGAATGGAACGATCTCCGAATGAAAAACGGGACGCTGAGACAAACGCTGGGCGATAGCGATCGCGACAAGTTGCCTACCACGAAGGACAAGATTGAGGTTTTGGGGTCCGTTGGTCTCGCGCAACTGAGAGAGCCGGCGCAGTTCCGGGCGCTGGCCGAGCCAAAGAAGGTCCGGTTGGGCGGGACGACCCAGAACGGGTACTTCTACGGCATCGAGATTGACTTAGAGGGAGAGAACCTCTCGGAATGGGTGCGACTCTTAAAGGCACCGGAGGGTGGTCCCGCCTCGGCTACCCCCGCCGCGACTGCCAGCGGGTCGGGACAGTAGTCGTCGCACTGGACGGTTGCCTGCATCAAACGAGCCGAAGGAGATGCGCAGAGCGTGTCGTCGCAAATGTCCAGCTTGAACGCGCGTATTCGAGATCTCATCGGAAGTCTGAGACGGCGTGGTCGTTCCGAGCCGATCGGTTGCGCCATTTTCGGCAAGACGCCGGTGGTGAACGGACATCATGAGCCGCACGGGATCGTGACGCCCGGTATCCGGCACGTCTACTCTGTGCTCTATCGCGAGGGGATCGCGAGGCTTGGCGACTACTGGGTTTCGGTACTCGGCGGCGGCCGAAGCGGTGGCACCGTCGACCGCTCTCTTCGCACTCTGTTTCTCCGGGACGACGGTCAGCGGGTGCAATGTGGCCGGCTTTGGATCATCGCGGAAGGGATGCTCGACGCGCCGAAGTCGTCGTCAGGCGTGGATATCTCCAACCCAACCGAGACCCTCGCGGACGACGGGCCAATCTATGCGGCTGCCAGTCAGGTGCTCGCTGGCGAACCATTCGGCTACATACCATTGGTGCTGGCCCTCGATGTTGCGACGCAAGATTTTCCCGCCGCGATCAGCCGCTGCGGGCTCTTGTCGGACGCGCTGTCAGAGGAGCTGTGTCGTCTCCCCGTTTCCCAATGGACAGCGCTGGCGGAACGGCTTGTCGAGAGTATCCGCGGCGTGCCGGGCGGGACGAGCGGCGGTGAGGAATCGCTAGAAACGCAGCGGTCTGCATCCTCGGCCTCACCAGTCGGCGCAGAGTCGCAACTCGCGGTGCCCAATCTGGAAAGCGACATCTGCGTGGACGCGGCGCCGCCAGTTGAGACGGCTGGCGGCGTTGGCGGCGCGACAACTTCCGCGGACGTTCCGGTTGTGCTCGCGAGTTCTTCCGTCGGATCGATCGGAGATCGCGAGATCGCAAGCGGGATCCCCGCTGAGCGAATCGCCACCATCGCCGCCTTGGCCACGCGACTCGACGCATCCTTGGCGACGGGGAAGCGGGTCGGCACCTCGTCGAGCGACAGGCCGCTTCGCCTTGTGGAGCTGCCGCGATGGTACGCGGACGTTGTGGATGAGATCGCCGGGTGGCGTTCATTGATTCGCGGCTTGCTGCCGCCGCGAGACGACTTTTGGCTCCTAGGTGCCCCGGGCGATTCGTCGTTGTTGCTGGCGTCCGGAGTGGCTGACGATCGCGCGTGGCTCACGGTTTGGAGGGCGGCCAGTGAGGCATCGAAGGAGCCGGCAGCACTATATGTGCCGGAGTTTGTCTCGCAGGACACGATCGAACGGGCGAAGGCCTGGTGGCTAGGTAGACAGGCGACGCCGCCGCCGGCGACGCGGACCGCTTGACAGCTCGCAACCCGACTGCTCGAATGCACTTTGCTTGCCCCAAAATTCTCGAGAGGGCTTTCGAAATGGAGCTTATTCGCTTCGTGGGGCGCGTTGCCGCCTTCGTTCGTCCGACAGCGGCGCTCGTCTTGGCCGTCACATGCGCCGCCTTCTCATGGTCGCACGGCGCGGCTGCGCTTCCTACGGATGACGTGGTGCAGTTTGATCGTATTGAGGTCCGGTTCCAGCGAGATTACGGCCTTGGTGTTTGGGACGATCCCGTCGAGAACGCGCGAGTTGTCCGGCGAGTGTTCAGAGACGTCCTGTCCGCCGCCTCTGCCGCGTCCCCCGATTCCAAGGGTGGAGTGCCAGCGGCTACGACGCCGGGCGAAGTCTTCCGGAACGTGGAGATTCCTGGTTTGGCGCGGAGCGGAACCACGCTTGTTGCGGCTGAGTTTGTCGTCGATCCGAAGCCGATTTCTGCACTCGTTGGAGAGCTCGCGGGCTCGGATCGCGAGTGGATGCAGACCCTTCGAGTCGTGGGGCTTCAGGCTTCGGCTGTCCGCCGAATCGTTGCGGAGATGACGCTGCTCGTCGCGAAGGAGGGCGTGCAGGGGGACGCCGTTCCCACCGATGGCACCCGCGCTGTTGCCAAACTCGCTGGTCAGGTTGCAAACCGCCTGCGGATCCTGCTGCCATGGGCGGAGCCAGATGACAAGAAGCGCCCGGTCAAGATCCTTCAGATGGAGGACGTTCTGGTCAAAGACTTGGCATGGACCCCGGGCACGCCACTTCGGAAGAGCGATGGCACGTCGACTGGCAAGTACCCGGTCGACGGTAACCGCCTGGGCGCGCTTGCGTCGTACGGTAGCGCCGACCGAAGCGCGGTTGAGCAGGTAGTGGTGACTCTGAGGGAGTTCACAGAAAGGACGCTCGAGCAGCCGGTCGGCGGAGCGGCTCGCGGCGCAGCGACACGAACGGTTTGGCCGGAAATCTGGGTTCGATCGAAGGGTACAGAGCGGTCGTCCGAGGGCGACACGGCGCTGATCTTCGAGGTCGCCTTCATTGGACCGAAGTCTGCCCGCGATGGCGACGTCGACGCGATGGCGGTCGACCAGATTGAGTTGAGCTATGACGTGCCCCCGGGCGTCTTCGCCGAGGGGGAGAAGGGCGAAGCGGAGCGGGCGGCGTATCTGAACTCGGGCAAGGGTGGCAATCTCCCGGATCCGGCGGAGGTGATCGCGCACACTGAGGTGGAACTGGCCGAGGTGAGCGACGCCGGCGGACACAGCTTTTTGGTCGACGATGACGTGGCGCCACCCGGAGCCAAGACCGTGAAATTCCGGCTCAACGAGATTCCCGCCGGGTCGCGGCTTACGGTATCGGCGCTGCGAGTGGTCATCGAGCAGGTCCTCCATACGTTGAAATCACGGGAGGATTTACTCGGCGTCATCGTCGAGCTTGGCCCGAATCAGCTCGATTTGGAGGCACTCGGCTGGGCTCTGAACCCCGAAGGTGCGCGGACCCTCAAGCTGATCGCGATTCCCGCGATCGTCAATCAGGTCAGAACGATCGACGGTGGAGATCCGAGCAGGAACAACCTGTGGGCATTCCTCTACGATCTCATCACCCACAAGAAGCCCAGCGCCGACGAACTTGCCGAGGACGCGGGCCGGATCAATCTCCCGAGTCAGGCGAGGTTCCGCGAGCGGTCGCCCATTCAGCCTGGCGACCCCCAGACAGCGACGCTCCGCCGGCGCACGCTGGAAGACTACCTCGCGAGACAGAGCCGCAATCCCAATCGCCGAGTTGACGCAGTCGTCGTCCCCGCAGCGGTGCGCGCGACCGAGGGGCAGGAGGCGCCGGCGGGATCCGCGGCCGATGCCCCGGACGCCGCGTCCTCGGCCGCTGCACAGAAGGCGGACATTGAGACGCCGTCCGGATTCGCGTCGAACTACCCCGGTACTGTCGGCATCGACTATCTCGTCACCCAGTCAAAGCCATGGATGGTCTATGGGCAAGTGTCGAACACCGGCACCGAGTCGACAAACAAATGGGTCGAACGAGTTGGCTTTCAGAACACCGATTTGCTCGGGAACGACGAGTACCTCTCGATCGAGTATCTGACGAACAGCTTCGATGCGACGAACGCCTTGGTCGGCTATTTCGAAGCACCCGTTGGGAAGTCCGAAGTGCTCCGCTGGCGGGTGACGGGCGATTGGCTCGACTACACGGCTTCTGACGTTGGGTTTGCCCGAGCCCAGTTCGATGGGACGTCGTGGGGTGCTGGCGCCGACCTGACGTATAACTTCGCACAGTTTGGGCGATTGTTTCTCGACGCCGTTGCGGGTGCCCGCTACTTCGATATTCGCGTCACCGACACGTTTCTTGACTCGACGGGCGACCAGGCATTTCTCACGCCCTATGTCGGGCTTCGAGCAAGCGAAGTGTCACGACTCGCGACCACCGACTGCGTCGTGAATTTCCGGTTCGACACTCCAGGCGCCACCGGAGTCTCGGCGGACGAACTGACATTGCTAGGTCGCCTTTTTCCTGACGAGCAGTTCTACATTCTCGACTGGGACCTGTACCAGAGCTTTTACATCGATCAGTGGTTCCAGCGGTCGAATGAGCAGCCGACGTTGGCGCACGAGATCGCGGCCCGTTTCAAGGGGCAATACAGCTTCGATACGCGACTGATTCCGCAAGAGATGGCGGTCCTAGGCGGCCTGTACTCGGTTCGTGGCTACCCGCAGTCCATCGTGTCAGGCGATTCCGCGGTCGTCTTGAACTTGGAGTACCGTCTGCACGTCGCCCAACTCTTCGGAGTGGACGCCGACCCGAAGCCGCTGCTTGAGGTCGGCCAGCCGTTTCGAATGAGGCCACAGTTTGGATATGGGGGCACGGACTGGGGTTTCATGGTCCGTGCCTTCTACGATGTTGGCCGGGTCTTCTACGCGCAACCCCTCTCCTATGAACAGGATCAAACACTGATGGGGGCAGGGCTTGGCGTCGAGTTCCAGTTTTTTCAGAACCTGAACCTGCGGGTCGACTGGGGCGTGGCGCTCCAATCGGTTCCCGGACTGGTCGACGCGGGGGACAGCCAAGTCTATTTTGTGGGGACAATCTCGTTCTAGGGTCTGGACTTTTGACGCACACAGTTGTCACACTTGCGCCCCGGGGTCTTTGCCCACCCAACGGCGACGGCAGCAAGAAGTGAGGATCTATGACAAAGCAACCGAATCTGAGCGGTGGTTTCGCGCGTCGGCACCTCTTGGCGGCAACGCTACTGTCGACAGCCCATCTAGGATCTTTGGCGAGAGGAGACGTAACGGGCGCGACCGTCGTCAATGGTCAGGTCACGATCACGGTGAATGGGAACACGTGGACATTCTCGCAGGCCACGATGAATGCGATCGTGAACTACGGTACCTTCAATGTCGCCGGCGGCGAAGTGTTTCACTTCATTCAGCCCGCCGCGACCGCCCGGATTCTGAATCGGGTACAGGGAGACTTCCCTACCAATATTAACGGCAAACTGTTGGCCAATGGGATCGTCTATATCGTGAATCCCGCCGGCGTATTCATTGGGCCGAACGGGCTCGTCGACGTCGGAGGGCTGTACGCTGCCGCCGGCTCGATTACCGACCAAGCCTTTCTTGCGGGCAAGGACAAGTTTACTGACCTGAAGGGCGGTGTTGCGAACTATGGCACGGTGCTGGCGACCAAGCCTGGGGCGCGCGTGCATCTCCTGGGAAGCAATGTCACCAACGGCGGCACGATCGAGGTCGGGGAGAACGGGCTCCTTTCCATGGTGTCCAGCACCGGTACGGTCACGCTGCAGGAAATCGCGCCGGACAACCAGCTCTTGGTGTCGATCAATTCGGCTGGCGCGGCTCAGAATTCAACGGTTGGGACGCTGAACACGGGCGAACTGAAGGGCGGGGCAGGTAGCCGATTGGTTCTCGCTGCCGGAGATATCTACTCGGTCGCGATCCGAAACGGCCCGAGCGGTAGTATCAAGGCTGCGAGTGGCCACGTCGAGATGCGAGCATCCAAGGGGACGCTCCCGTCGGGTGCCATCGCGGACAAAGGCAGCATTGAGGCCGGCACGCTCGACGTCTCGTCGGGGGAGTTCCAGTTGGGGGCGGACATCAAGGCGGACTCCGTGACGATCGACTCGAACGTCGTCCTGATTCAGGACGCGGCGATCGCTGGCGCGACGGCGCAATCGGCCTCGAGTGTGAGCTTCCTGAGTTCGGTCGACAGTCGAGCGGGGCAGGCGAATAGCCTGACGGTAACCGCAGATACCACGACCTTCGAAGGCGAGGTTGGAGGTGCTACCCAAGGCGCCTTGGGCACGCTTGCGGTTCAGGGAGACGTAGCCTTTGGCGGCAATGTAACTGCAGAGTCCATCGCGCTAGGTAGCGATGCGCAGTCCACCACGAGCCTGACTGGCGCTGGGGATCAGGCCCTCAACGCGACGGGTGGATCCCTGGTAAACACGGGGTCGATCGAAAAAAATACCTTGGGTGACCTCGCGCTGATCGCGAACACGAATCTCGACGTCGCGGGTGACGTAAAGGCTCAGGACGGCGGCGTTACGACGACGTCGACGACCGGGTACACGAACCTCGGTGGCAAGGTCAAGGCTTCGGGCAGTGTGAAGCTCACCGCGAACACGAACCTCGACGTGGGCGGCGACGTGACGGCGCAGGGCGGAGGGGTCGAGACGACGTCGACGAACGGGTACACGAACGTCGTCGGCTCTGTGACGGCTTCGGGCGGCGCCGTGAAGCTCACCGCGAACACGAACCTCGACGTGGGCGGCGACGTGACGGCGCAGGGCGACGTGACGACGAAGACGACGCCGTCGATGGGCGGGCATACGAAGATCGTGGGCGCGGTAACGTCGCAGCAGGGTAGGGTCAGCCTGACGTCCGACGCCGACCTCGAAGCGGGCTCGATCTCGGCGAAGACCGGGGTGGCCGCGGCCTCGCTGGCGGGATCGACGACGGTGCTCGGCGCCGTGTCGTCGGAGACGGGCGGCGTAACGCTCGCCGCGAACAAGAACCTCGACGTGGGCGCAGACGTGACGGCGCAGGGCGGAGGGGTCGAGACGACGTCGACGAACGGATACACGAACGTCGTCGGCTCTGTGACGGCTCTGGGCGGCGGCGTGACGCTCACCGCGAACACGAACCTCGACGTGGGCGGCGATGTGACGGCGCAGGGCGGAGGGGTCGAGACGACGTCGACGAACGGGTACACCAACGTCGTCGGCTCTGTGACGGCTTCGGGCGGCGGCGTGACGCTCACCGCGAACACGAATCTCGACGTGGGCGGCGACGTGACGGCCCAGGGCGAGGCAAAGCTAATTGCCGGTACCGACCTCGCAGTGCATCTGGTTTCTGGGATGAGCGGCGTGTTAGTCAAGTCAAAGGGTGGCTCCGCCAACATTGCAGGGCCCGTGACGTCTGCGGCTGGCGGGGCGACGCTGAAGGCAAAGAAGGACCTCAAAGTGGGAGGTAGCGTCGGGGCGCTCGGCGGTGCTCTCGAGACGAGGTCGACGGACGGTTCTACGAACATCCAGGGCGATGTTGTCGCGTTGAGCGGCGTATCGCTCAACGCTGGGACGAACCTCGACGTGGGCGGCGACGTGACGGCCCAGGGCGGAGGGGTCGAGACGACGTCGGCGAACGGGTACACGAACGTCGTCGGCTCTGTGACGGCTTCGGGCGGCGGAGTGACGCTCACCGCGAACACGAACCTTGATGTGGGCGGTGCTGTGACCGCGAACGGCGAGGTCTCGACGACATCGACGGCTGGATACTCAGCAATAGGAGGAGACGTCACTTCGACGGCGGGAAACGTGACACTGACCGCGCAGACCAACTTGGGTGTGGACGGTAATCTCACCGCCACGGCGGGTGGAGTCACGCTCAACGCTCCGGCCGTGCACCTGGGGCCGAACGCGATGAAAATCGCCGGCCTCAATGGCGTCACGTTCAGTGGCGAGGTGACGAGCGACGCGAGTTCGCTCGAGCTGGATGGTGGAAGTGTGCAGGGTGTGCACGGTGGTGGCTCGGTGGTTGCGACGAACGGCGCGATTACGTTCAGTTCGCCGGTGTGGCTTTCCGGTGACCTCTCGGTGATTGCCGCGCAGTCCATCGCGTTCGACGGCACCGTTGACAGCGTCGTTGCTGACGCTTGGTCGCTCACGGCGAGCGCGCAGGGCGGTGACCTCTTGTTCCGAGGAGATGTCGGTGGCGAGTCCCGCTTGGGGTCGCTTGTGGCGAGTGCTCCGACTGGAACAATCGTGTTCGACAACGCGCTCGGAGCTGCGCTCGGGATCACGGTCCAAGTGCATGACCTGGTGAGCCTGGACGAGCCCGGTCGAGCGACCGTACCGAGCGTCGCAACGATCGGCTCGAGCGGGCCGCTCGCGTTTTTCGGCAGCCAGTTCCGGATGGGACAGAACGAGAAACTCAGCTCCCTGGGGCCCGTCACGATAGACATGACCCAATCCGCCGCACTCAGCGACATCAACTCGCTTGGCGACGTCGCGGTCTCTGCACCGCAGATTCAGTTGCTTACTCGCGCCCCGGGTGCCGTTGAGGGCAGCCCGGGCCTCGACAATGGGCTCGACTTCTACACGGGTGGGAAGTACTACTTCTCGACAGTACCGGTCAAGGTCGGCAGCTACTCGTCCGTCGAATTCGGCTCGATCAACGGTGAAGGTGACACCTTGGGCACTCTGGCGACTTTCACCCAACGAGCCGTCACGCCGGATAAGGCGTATGGGCCTGCGGACTTGGTCTCGAACGACGGCCGGACGTACTTCGACCTGATCGCCAGCGGCCCGAGCAACGCCGACGTCTCCACCGCTCTGGCGGGTGCCGAGTCAAACGAGCAGGAAGCGGTGGAAGCATCCACCTGGGGTGAGCTGTCGTCGGATCAAGAGGGAGCGCTCGAAGAACTTCTTCCCCGCAGGTCGATCGTGCTGCGGACTCCAACGGAGAGCGACTATCTCTTGTTCGCTGCGGGTGAGGCCATTCTGACAGACGTTGCTGACGTTGCCCGCGTTTCCGCCGCGAAGGGAAAGCCTGACCCGCTTCCGGTTTCAATTCTCCGGGCGAATTCGGCCTCCATCTCCGAATTGCTCGCGGCAGCCGAGCCCATTCGAAAGAAGTTTGTGCCTCGCGCTGACGGCTCGGGTGCAGAAGAAGTGCATCCCGTTTCGATCCATCTGGGGGACAGCGCAACGGCGTCATACGACCTGTACTTGCTCCTCAAGGAGCAAGAGGCGCTTGCAACGTCGGAGGCAGCGAGTGCATCCGAGCGCGCTGCCGCCCAGAAGACGGTCGATGGCTTGGTTGCGATTGGCCGATTCCTGCGTGCCGCAGAGCAGGTCGGGCTTTCCGGCGTCGAGTCCCAGAGCGTGTACACGAGCGCCGAAGGGAGCTCGGAGAGAGCGCGGCGCGCCCCCGCGCATCGCAGCAGCCGATGGGCGCAGGCGAGGGTCAACAAGTTCTGCCTGTGGACCGGCAAAAACGAGGAGAGCCGGACGTGGCGGTCCGCGGACCGGCCGCTCTTCGAATCCGCGTCGAACTATCGAAAGTTCCTTGTCCAGACGCGCGAGCTTGCGGAGCAAAACGCCGCCTCTCGCCAGCAGGTGGCAAGCAGATAGCGGAGTTCACCCGTCCCCAATGCGGAAGAATTGGCGTTAAGGCCCGGAGAAGTGTTGCGTTGAGCAGCGTCCCTGATACTCATTCCGACGCCCGTGGCGGCTGCGAGCATGGCGAATTAGGTAGTCCGCAACTTCACGCGGCCATCGGCGAGGCGCTATTGCCATTCGGTTGCGACGTTGCGCTTGCCTATCGCGTTCGCCGGAACGTCACGGAGTTGATCCGAGCGCACCCGGCGTCTGCAGAATGGCTTGAACGGATCGGAGATTCCGATCGAAGCGATGCGGTGCGGCCGTGATGCAGGCAATCCAAGCATTCGCCGCCGAAGCCTTGGAGGATCGGACTTGCAATCCGGAGGCCGTCGCTGCACGCCTCGATGCCGAGACGCAACGTCTCGTTGTCGCTCATATGGGGCTCGTGAAGGCGACCGCGTGGAAGGTCGCGGCGAGCGTGGGCGGGCGGGTGGAGGTGGACGAGTTGGAAGCCGCCGGCTACCTCGGCCTCGTCTCCGCGGCAGTCCGGTGGCGAAGCGATGGCGGAGCAAGCTTCTCGACGTTTGTTTACTTCCGAGTCGAGGGCGCGATGCTGTCACTTCTTCGGAAGCGCCGATGGTTCGACGCCGCAAAGTTCCTCGGTGGGGAACTCGCGGACGTCGCCGCGGACGCCCTCGATCGAACCGCTGATGACTCGCGGCATGCACGAGGAAGCACTCCGGCGAAATGCGGCGAGATCTGGCTGCGGAATGTGACAAGCCGCTGCGTGACGATGGCGGTGCTTCGTGAGGTACACGCTGCGAGTCAGTCGGTTCGACCTGACGAGGCTGCGGACGGAACGACGGAGCCGCTGGAGCAGAGAGAGCTTCGGCGCCGACTTGATCGCGCGATCGCCGAGTTGAACGACGAGGAACGCTTGATCATTCTGAGGATCTGGAAGGGAGGCGATTCGTTGTCGCGGGTTGCGGAGCTGCTGGGAGTGTCGAAGTCGTATGTCGGTCGACTTCACCTGCGAGCCCTTGACAAGCTTCGTGTAGCGGTCGACACTCAAGATCGCGAGGCGCGATTGTTTGCGTTCACGCGAGGCGAAAGGCAGTCGGGGTGATGACGACACTCAACAACGAAGCATCGCTTCCGGCATGGGCGCAGGGCATCTTTGCCGAGCGGAGTGACTCGAGTTCGAGCGCGAGTGACCCCGACGCGCCGACCCTTGAGTGGGGCACCATTTCCGATGCGGCGAAGGAACTTGCGGAGGCAGTCCGCTGCAGGCGCCGCAAAGCCGATGAGGAAGCGGCGCGGCATTGGGCGGCGGTGACGAAACTCAAAAACCTGACGAAGTCGCAGGCCCGCCTCCAGTTCCGTGGCAGTGCTGTTCCCGACGCGTTTCGCCTGGTGACCGCGCTGACCATCTGCGATGGCGTGGCCGGATTCGTCGACGGTCTCTCAATTCTCGCCGTGATGCTCCGGCGCCTGAATAGCGTTGCGCAGCGGGAACAGGCGCTAAAGCCATATCAGGCGAGCTTCCTTGCAAGATCGCCGCTGGAGGTGCTCGATTGGGTGAGCGTTTTTCCGAACGTTGAACGCGACGGTGGCCCGCCTATTTTTGCGGCAGCCGTCCTGAACGACGCCAAGCGCGCTCGTGGACCGGTTTGGATCGAGTTTGAGCGCGCAGTCGCCCAGCAATCCGCTTCGCAAGTCGACGATCGGCTTGCCGAACTGAGAGCCTGCCGGGATGCCCTCCACACCGTGCAGGAACTCCTTGCTGCGTTCGAGCCACGCCTGAGTTGGAGTGAGTTGCTTCGGCCGGAAATGGAGCTTCTCGAGTCGATGGCGAGCCTGGTTCGCGCAGCGGCACGTCGCGAGGACGCCGCATCGGGGTCGGCGAGCAAAGAGCCGCCGAGCACCTCAGCGCGCGTCGAAAGCCGCAGTGAGTTTCAGGTGAGCGCCGACGCCGTGGCCGCGGCTCGGCGAGCCAGGATTGCTGAGATTCAGGCTGCCGCCCGGTGGTTTCGCGAAATGGAACCGCATTCGCCGATCGGGAGCCTCGTGCCGGAGATCATCGCACTCGAAGACCTTACCTTCCAGCACCTGATGGGAAAGGCGGAAAAGGTTAAGGTATTTATGGAAGCAGCGCGATCGCTCCGCGAGAAGGCCGACGGCGCGGCTGAGGAAGCGAAGTCGAGCTCATGATCCGCTGTCGCCGAGGTGTGCGGTCGTTGGCGTTCCCGCAACTTGCGGCGGACACGATTCTTGGGTTACTCTCTTTGAAATGTCAACAGGTTTTCAACCACAGGTGCAGTTGAGTGGGCGCAAATTGCAAGGAGCATAGCCGATGGCAAGAAACGAGAATCCTACCGAACGCGTCATGGTGAATGTCCTCGGCCCTGACGGCGAGACCCAGACAGAACTCCCGTGGCATCTCGCGCTGATTGACGACTTCGGGTTTACGACCGGAACCAACCCCGCCACTGGAAACTGGGAGTGGACAAAGGTCAACCGTGACAATTTCGACGATCTCATCCGGAGCAAATCGCCGAAGGTGCGGCTCAAGATACGAAACACGCTCTTGCCCGGATCGCCGGAGCAGACGCTCGAGATCACGATTCGCAGCATGCGAGACTTCGAACCGGCGAATCTCGCGGAGCTGCTGGCGGAGCAAATTCCGGAGTTGCGTGCGCTCCTTCGCGACCGGCAGAAGATCGTCGACCTCTTGGCGCTCAGCGGCGGCAATACTGCGAACTTTGTGGAGGCCGTCGAGGTTGAGACCCGAGCATAGTGAGTTCGGAAAAACGGGTGGCTAACTCGCTGAGGCGGAAGAACGGAAGCCCTTATTGACCGGACTGATTCGAGACCGACTCTTTGGAGAACATCAGATATGGCATCTGAACGAGACGGAGCGGGAGCGGCGCAGAGTGCGTCCCAACCAACATCGACCGCGGCGGCCCAGCCGGTAGCCGCGAAGTCGCCCACTCTGCTGGCGAAGTTCCCTGATCCGGACGACCAGCGCGTCGTACTCGAGGGCATCGATGCGGTCCGGCGGTTCGATCCGGTGGGTGGCGCAAGCAAAGCGAAGTTCAAGAGTCGGGCCGAAGCCGCTCTGAAGAAGATTGACTCCCAGATTCAAGCCGTGCTTCTTGATTGCGTGGCAACCGAGGAGTTCAAGCGGTTTGAGGGAGCGTGGCGCGGCTTGGATTTCCTCGTGCAGCGACTGCCGCGGCACGAGAAGATCGAACTCCATCTAAACAGTCAAACGCGAGAGTCTCTGATTGACGGACTGCTGGAGGGAGTGTCAAGCAAGGCCGCGATGGAGGAATCGGAGGGATTCCGCCGAGTCTGGCAGCGGCGACTCGGGGCATTCAACGGTGATCCGTTCTCCTCACTCATTCTGGGGCACGAGTTCGACCTGCGGAACCGCGAGCACGTCGATGCCGTGACAGTTGCTGCAAGGATCGGCGAGGCGTGCCTCTGTCCGGTTGTCGCGAACGCGTCTCCGACTACCTTTGGCAAAAAAACTTGGGCAGACGTCGCGGCGGGAGGTCCTTACGACCAGCTCCTGAACAGCGACCGCTTCATTGCGCTCAAGGATTTCCGAAAGAGCCCTGCGGCAAGGTTCTTGTCGCTAGGCGCCGGAGCGGTGATGGCGCGAGCGCCGTGGTCAGAGACCGAGCGAGGACAGAAGAGCCGGACTCTCGAGATCAACGAGTTGCCGCAAAATGCGACGGGCCGTCTCGACAGAGTGCCGGAAGAGAGTTGCTGCTGGATGCGGCCCTCATATGCACTGGGCGAGCGACTCGCAAACAGTTTCGTCGAGAACGGAATTTGCTGCGCGTTCCTCGGCGAGATGAACGGGGGGATGCTCGATGGCCTGCCCTATGTGCTCCACCAGAAGACGTCCGGCGCCGAAGTCAAGTATGGTCCCGGTCCCGATGGCTGGAGCGACACGAAGCTCGAGTGGATGTTGGCGAATTTGGGCTTCCTACCACTCATGTTTCGAGAGAACACCCGGACCATGGTCTTCTACTCGGGGCAGTCTATGTACCGTCCGCCGGAGTACATTGAGCACGACAAGAATGTTGCGGCGAAACTGTCATGCAGGATGCAGCACCTCATGCCAGTCACGCGGGTCTCACAGGCGCTCGTTCGTCGGGGGCAGCAATATGTACAGTCGCAGAAGTCGGCTCAAGAGGTGAAGGTGGCGCTCGAGTCGTGGATCAACGGGAACTTCGTCAGCCCCGAAGGCTCACCGAGCGATGTGAAAAGGAAGAAGCCGTTCAAGTCGGCGAATATCTCGGTGGAGCAGGACGCTGGTCGCTACTTCCTAAAAGTCGAGCTCTGTCCACATGAGATGATTGACTCGATCCAGGCGACGGTTGAGCTCGTCTCAGGAAGTGCAAGGAGCTAGCGCAGTCGCTTCGTCGATGTTCGAGCGCGGTGCGGGCCACTATTCGGACTGGGACGTTCGTCGCGAGCGTGTCGCAAGATCGGATGCCGGATGCGGGCGCATATGCCTTCGAAATTGACAACTCCGGACCCCGGGCGAGCGGTGCGTGTAGCGCTGGCGCGGCTCGCGGAGATTGATGAACTGATTGCGCGTCAGGTGCGAGAAGTGACGCGATCGAAGGAGTTTCGTCGCCGCGAGCGTGCTTGGCGAAGTCTGAAATTGCTGTACGACGTGGTCTGTGAGTCGGATATGTTGGGAATGCAGCCGGGCGTCGAGCTGCTGATCTGCGACCTCCCTGCCTCCGAGTTGGTCGCTGATCTCACGGAAGCCTCCGCGTGGGCGAAAACCCGTCACGGCGACGTCGAATCGTCGTCGCTCTTCGAGCTCTGCTGGCGAAGGATGCTCGGTTCATTTGACGCTCCGGCGATCGGCCTCCTCGTGCTTGGGTTCGCCATAGGCGACGCCGAGCCGGGTCTGGACGACGGAGATGCGGTTCTCGGTTCAGACGGTGAGACTCAGGCGTTCTTGCTTGAGTTGGGGAGGGTCGCCGAACGTTGCCTCATGCCGTGCGTCATTGGACTTTCGTCGAGAGTGCTCGGCCGGTCGGCACCCAAACGGCTGACAGACGGGGATCCCGATCTGGTCTGGAAGAGGGAGTTTCAGTGGCTCGGTGAGCTGAGGCGAGCGCCGAGTGCCCGATTCTTGAGTTTCGTACTGCCGCAATTGTTTCTCAGGCAGCACGACGATCCTTGGGTACCACGGCTGCCGGAACTCCAGTCGCGCGAGGGTTCGCCATTCGTACCTGAGCTTGCGACGTTGTGGGCGGGCGGGCAGATCGGAGTCGCGGCTGCGCTGGCCCGCAGTTTTCTCCGAACCGGGTGGTTCTGCGACATGCGGGGAGTGCGCCCGTCTCAAGCCTCAGGCAGCGGCCCTTGGAGCGTGGTCGGCGGTGGGGTCGTCCCCGCCCCAAGACCGCCGGCGTTCGAAGCCGACTCTCCCGACCGCGCGGTCCGGCCGGCCGTGTCCGAAATCATCTCCGAAGATGTGGAGGAGGGATTGCGACTGCTAGGCATCTCTTCCATTCTCGGCGTCCCGGGATATCCGGTTGCAGAAACGCGCGTCCTTCAAACGTTCCAGCGAGCGAGGAGCGACGTGCCAGGAGAATCGGTGGATCGTGCGGCTTCACAACTCGTTCATTTACTCTCGGTGTGCCGAATTGGCCACTGGCTTGCGCGGCGCGGCCAGGAGGTCCTGCAGCAGTACATGAGCGAGGAATTGATTGGCCACCTTCGCGTCAGGCTCAGCGATTTGGTAAGCGCCGCGGTCTTGCCGACTGGTGAAAGCGTCAAGCCGTTCGATAGCGTTGACCTGCGTGCAGACATCGACGGCAGCGGGGCAATGGTTCTATTGGTCCGAGTGAAGCCCGCGGCCCAATATCATGAACTTCGGGGTGAACTGGAGATATCGGTTCCCCTTCTGTCGGGAGGGACGTAATGGCGGAACCTATTTCGCCCCCGGCGAACGAGCGAGTCCACCGACTGTGGGAAACTTTCGACCAGCGGACCCCCGACGAGGCGAAAGCGCTGGCGGTGGACTTCCTGCGCGACCAACCACTTGATCGCGCCGTCCGCGCCGCGTTTGTTGAGATTCTGTGCTTTCTTGAGCAGTGGGAGCGGGCCGAGAATCAAGCCGATGTGGTCGCGGGTCGCGAGCAGCACGATTCGCTCGGGCAACACGCCGACCTACTGCGTCGGTTGACCCGTGGGGAGCGGTGGCGAGCCTCAGTCATGTCGGGCCAAGCGATCCCGAGTCGGCCGCCGTCCTCGGAAGCGAATTGGGACGAGGACACCGAGCGGCGACTGAGCATGTTAGTGGCGCATGCTACGGGCTCCACGCAGGAGTTCGAAACGCGTGCTGCGGCGATCGCGATGCAGCCCGGGTGGAGGTGCGAGGTGGCAGGGGGGGGCAAGGGGGAGCTGCGAGACGAGGATGATCGGTTGGGATCGACGTTGGAAGGAATTACCCGGCATGGTGAATACGTTTGGATTCCGCTCCAGATGATCATGGAGCTGCGATTGAGTCGGATGGGCGGGGCGTGCGATCGTCTATGGAGGCGGGCCTTTGTGCAGCTCACAGACGCGGTGGGCATGGCGTTGTACATACCGATTCGATACCCAGAATCTTCGCGGGCTGGCGATCCAATTCTCATTAGGGGTGAGGCGCGCGATCGAATTACTGGTTGGGGGAGCATCTTTGCCGCTGCGGGCCATCGCTGCTTCATGTTCGGCGAGGATCGGATCCCAATGGCGAAGCTCGGAACGATTCGAGGCGTGAAAGAACCGGAGGACGCTCAGTGAACCAGCAATCACCGCGAGCTGCGGCGCCCACGGTAACGCTCGCGGAGCGGTTCTGGCCAGACCCGGATAAGGCTCGCCGACGCGGTCTCACTGCGCCGCTCATTGTGCGGTCGATTGCGACGGAGGTCGATCTGCACATGCGAGCCCGCCGTCGCGTGGCGCCTCTCGCCGCCGTGGCGACGCTTGATGGACCGTCGATTCTGAGTGTCGGCATTCCGGCGTTGTCTGAGTGGCGCCTAGTCGACGGAAAGACGCGCGACAAATTCCAGGCAAGGCTTGCGGCTGATCTGCGAACCGCCGACGCGAGGCTGCAGAATGTTGAGGTGCAGATTGGACAGTTGCGAGGTCCAGATCCGACGTTGCGGGTGTCGATTCGGACGACGATCGGCGTTGGCCAAGCCACCGTTCCCTCGATTGTGGGCGAGTGGTGCGTCGACGAGGAGGCGTGCAGCCCGAGGAGGAGTGCTCGGTCATGAGGCGCGATCTGGTTCAGCGATATGGCGATGAGTTGCGTGCGATCCGTCGCGACTTTCGCAGCTTTCTACATCGCTATCCGACGAAGGGCCTCGAACTCGACGCCGACGGCATGTGCGCCGATCCGAGTGTCGAACGGCTGCTGCAGGCGACCGCCTTCCTCTCTGCGCGCGTGCATCAGCGACTCGACGACGACCTGCCAGAACTTTCAGCGGGAATCCTGGGGCTTATTCAGCCTTTTCAAACGGCACCGCTGCCCGCGTGTAGTATCGCGCAGTTTCGCCTCCGCCCGGGAACCTCAGCGAATCGCCCGATGGCGATCCCGGCCGGGTCTGAAGTGCGGTCGATGGAGGCGTCGCCAGCCGGATCCGATGTGCCCGTCCGATTCCGGACGCTCTGGGACATTGAGGTCCCGACCGTGACGATCGAAGAGACTGAACTCGGACTCAGCCGGCGAAGACCATCCGACACGTACGACGGTAACCCCACTCCGCAAGGCGAGCTACGAATTCGATTCTCCGCTAGCCAGGAAACGTCTGCCGACCGTATCACGCTCTACTTCTCGGATAGGAACCCAAGCCTCGCACTTGGGCTCTTCGAGCTACTCCTAGAGTCGTACTTGGGGGGACAAGTGGTAAACGTGGCGACCGGCGAGGTGGTCGCAACGCTCGGTAACGACGCCCCGCGGCCAGTTTCCGTCGACGCGAAACAAACGCTCGCATCAGCGTCGGGCGCCTACGATCTGCCGCACGCGCTGCTCGTCGACTACTTCGCGATGCGATCGAGATTCCTATTCTTGGAACTCGCTGCAGAGGGGCGTGGCGATGCCCGCGCGCCTTTGTTGCCGCCAGGTACGTCGTGGGATGTGGTGCTGTTCCTAAGAGAGAGCCATCCGAGGCTGGAGGCCCAGTTGCGGGCGGCGCAAGGCCCCCGCCATGACCGTGACCCGGGTGCCTCCGAAGTGCTGTTGCTCGGTTGCTGCCCCGTCGTGAATCGATTCCCGGTCGAACTCAAGCTCGAGGGACGGTGGGCTCGGAGTGACCATCGCGTGGTCGTCGACTCATCGCCGCGACGGGAGGGCGCATACGAGGTACTCGCTGTCACTCGGGTAGAAGGGTTCGAGCTGGGTAGCCCGCAACGTGCTTGGCCGTTCCTTCCCTTGTACCGGATGAGTAGCGCTCGCCAGATGGAGCGCAACGCTGCCGGATATTGGTGGACGTTTCGGCAGCCGAGTTCGACGGCTTCACCACTCGAAGGCACTGAACTGTTCATTCGCTTTTGCGATCCGAGCCTCCGGAGTTGGGAAAGCGACAGCTGGGCGTTCCGATTGTCCGCGGAGGTCGGGAATCGCGACGCGGCAAGTGTCCTGAACTCTCGAACGGATTCGAGCGGACGGGTACGCGTCGAGTTGCGCGAACCCGGAGGGTTCGACGCGCTCCTGGTGGCTCCTGTTACACCCGCACGACGTGCTCATCTCTTTTCGGGCGACGACCTGCGCGGGGCGTCCGGCGGATGGCGGGCCGCTTCGGTGATCGGACTGGATATGCTGGGTATCTTCGGGAGCGAAGATATTGCTGCGACGCTGCGGCGCATCCTCGAACTTCACGACTTCACCGATGGAGCGGATCGCCGGCGCAATGAGGACAGTCGAGAAGGCCTCGCTCTTGCGATGGCTCGGCCAGTGAATCGCCGCCTGATCTCCCTTGGGGGCCACGGCCAGTTCCTCACGCGGGGCGTCGCCGTGGAAGCAGAGTTCGATGCGGATCGGTATGGCGACGGCGAGTTGTTCTTGTTTGCCCTCGTGCTTGCGCGGGCGCTCTCGCTGCTCGCTCCAGTGAACTCCTTCGTCGAATTACATCCCAGTCGTCGTGGACGAGGGGAGTTTGGAAAACGATGGCACCGACGCCCCGGGACCGTATCGAAGCCGTAATGCGATGGATGCAGCAGGCGGCGTCGACTGCAGACTTTCTGCGCGCCGTACAGGCTGCGGAATGGCACGACAGCCTTTTCGCGCGGCAGAGCGAGACTTCTGTCGGGTCGAGGGTGAAGATCCGCTCGTCGCGAGACATGGGGTACCCGGTTGGATCTGTCGCCGCTGTGGAGCGCGTCGAGCGAGACGACGTTGAGGCTGGTGCGGGGTCGTACCCCCAATGGGTGATCGAGACAACCTTCATGGGGTTGCTGGGGCCCACTGGCGCGCTCCCACAGGTGGAGATCTCAAGGATCCTGGGTTCTGAGGCGGGACCTGCGTTGATCGAGATCATCGAGTCGCGGTTCCTGCGCGCCTATTTCGACGCCGTCGAGACGCATCGACCTCCTTGGCAACTGGACCGCGCGCTTCGCGAGGCTGCTCGAGGGGCTGAGCTATTTCCGGCGGGGCTCGGGCAGGGTGGGATTGACGGGATGGCCAGGTGCGATCCCAGACTCGATAGGCTCGAAAGTGCGCTCTGGTCTCTCCTCGGCATTGGTATTGACGAGATTCGGTCTCGCCTGCGCGTCGCGCCGCGCTTCTTGCTGTCGTTTGGAGGCACCTACCTCGGGAGGCAGCGATCGGCGGCTGCGTTGGAGCAATCGCTGGCGCAGCTCTTGGGGATACCGGCGCGCGTCAATTCGTTTGCTCCGCGCTGGCGGACGGTGGAAGAGACCGAATGGTCGCGACTGGGTACTCGAAGAACCGGGGACGACTCCAGCGCCGACTTTTGTCAACTGGGACACGGAGCGTTGGTTGGCAGACGGGTGCTGGACGGCCAAGGCGCTTTTGGAATCCACGTTGGTCCGTTCCCCCGTCTCGGGGACTTTCTTCGATGCCTTCCCGAGGGGCGCTGGTATGCCCAGGTCGAGCAACTCGTCCGCGTGCACGTGGGGCCGTGGCTTGATTTTGATCTGGAGTTCACGCTGGCGCGATCTTGCATTAGGAGATCGAGGCTCCGATCGCGTCGCGGCGGGAGAGGCTACGCGCGGCTGGGAAGAACCGCTTGGATCGGCTCGTGGGGCGAACGTCCCGATTTTGTGCGGCGCGTGGTGCGCTCCGGTGCCGCCACCGACACAGATCCGCGAACCGCGGGCTCGAGGAAATACGTCAAGAATCGTGAAGGTAGGAGCAAATAGTGGCCAGGCCCAACGAACAGTTTCCTCAGGACGCGCTGGTCGAGGTCCTGAATGACGTGTGCGCAACTGCGCTGGACGAGTCGAAGTTCCTCTGCGTGAACCAGACTCACTGGGGCGTGAAAGTGGTGCACGTCCTGCGCAGTCTGCTCGACGTCGAGCGTGGAGACTTGGAGTTCGTGTTTCGTGCGTCCGGGGCGAATCGGGTTGAGTTTGCCGCGGCCCTCGACGGACAACTTGCCGCTCTCCCGCGCGGATGTGGAGCGCCGCGCCCATCGCTCTATCCGGAGGTTACCGAGTGGATCGCGCGGGCGTGGTCGCTTGCGTCACTCGTCTTCCGCTCGCCTCGGGTCCGTTCCTCGCACTTGCTCCTTGCGGCATTGGAGGATCCCGCTCTGCACGAGCAGTTTGTTCGAGCGTGGCGACCGCTTGCGGGTATCGCCGCGAACGAATTGCGTGAAGGCCTGGCAGATATTTGCTCGGGTTCATGCGAGGAGACCGGTGCCCCAGTTGCGGCCGAAACGGCCGACGGTACGGGAAAGTCGCCCGCGGCTCCGCTCGGGCGCTCTGGGGCGGCGCTTACTCGCTTCGGTACTGACCTCACGGCGCTGGCGAGGAGCGGCAAGCTCGATCCTGTTCGAGGTCGCCACCACGAGATCCAAGAGCTCGTTGGAATCCTTCTCCGGCAGGGACGAAACAACGCGATTTTGGTTGGCGACGCGGGTACGGGCAAGACGGCGATTGTCGAGGGCCTTGCGCAAGGGATCGCCAAGGGAGACTTGCCTGATCTCAAGGACTTTGCGCTGATCAGTGTTGATCTCGGTGCGCTTCAAGCGGGAGCGAGCGTCAAAGGAGAATTCGAGGACCGCATCGCGAAGCTCGTACAAGAGGTGAAGAGTTCGTCGGTTCCAATCATTCTCTTCGTGGATGAAACTCATATGCTCGTCGGAGCGGGCGGCACTGAAGGAAAGGCAGACGCTGCCAATCTCCTCAAGCCAGCGCTGGCCCGTGGTGAATTGCGGATGATCGGCGCCACGACTTGGCGAGAGTATCGCAAGTACTTCCTCGAAGATCAGGCATTGCAGCGCCGATTTGACGCGGTTCGAGTGAACGAGCCGGACGACGATCAGGCGATCGACATGCTGATCGGCCTGATTCCACGGCTCGAGACACACCACGGCGTGCGCGTGACCATGGATGCGGTCGACGCTGCAGTCCGACTCTCGCGACGCCACCTGTCTGGGCGGAAGTTGCCGGACAAGGCGAGAAGCTTGCTCGACGATGCTTGCGCGATGGTCAGGCAGTCGGCGAGCGACTCGCGGCCGGCAGCGCTACGCGAAGCCGAGGGACGCGCCTCCGCGATTAGGGCGAGGGCGGAACGGCTCTTCGCCGAGGCAAAGATAGATCCAGCGTTAGCGCCGGTGGCGGCGAAGGTCGCTTCGGAGGCAGAGCGTCTGGAGACCTTGGGTTCCGAGATGCGTGAACGGTGGCAGCGGGGCGTCGCGAAAGCCCGCCGAATTCGTGAGATCGAGCAGTTCCTAAAGCTGGATGAGTCGGGCGCTGAGTCGCGTGCCCAACTTCTCGACGAGCGAGGGCGGCTGGTCGACGAGCTGCGTGCGAGCAGTGCAGGCGACCCAGTGTTCTACCGATCGGTCGATCGAGGCGTGGTCGCGGAGGTACTCTCGCTCCGAACTGGAGTCCCGATTGCAAATCTCAAGAGTGACGAGGGGAAGGACATCGCGAGGACGTTGGTCGAGTTCCTTCCAGACGTGTTGTCACGTCGCGTGATCGGACAGCGCGATTCGCTGGCGGAGATTGTCGAGGCATTGCAAACATCCTTGCGGCTTGGCGATTCCCAAACGCCCGTGACCTTGTTCTGCGCGGGCCCCAGCGGCGTTGGAAAGACTGAAACGGCCAGGGCGATTTCGGAGGCACTGTTCGGCAACGATCAGGCGCTTTTGATGTTGAACATGTCCGAGTACCAGGACAAGGAGTCGATCAATCAGTTCATCGGTCCGCCGCCAGGGTTCGTCGGGTTTGGTCAAGGTGGGATCCTCACTGAGCGAATTCGGCAGCGGCCCTTCAGCCTGATCCTCTTGGACGAGTTTGAGAAGGCCGATGAGAAAGTCAAGGACTTCATGCTCGGTGCGTTCGAGAATGGAATGGTGCGCGATGGCGCCGGGGAGGAATTCGACTGTCGTAGCTGCATCTTCATGCTTACGAGCAACGCTGGGAGCGAGAAGATCCTCGACTGGTGTAAGGATGCAGAAACGAAGCCGAACCGGTCCGCGCTTCGCGACGGAGTGAAGACTGAGCTACGAAAGCACTTCAAGCCCGAGCTGATCGGAAGATTTGAACGAGTCGTGGTGTTCGAGCCGCTCAGCATGGAGACGATCTCCGACATCGCGAAACTGCAAGTTGGGCGAGTCGCTCGTCGTATCCAGGCGTCGACGGGGGCGACGATCGATGTGGCGCGCGAGGTCGTCGAGTCACTCGCCGCGAAGCAGTTCGACCCGGGCTTGGGTGCCCGTACGATTCGAGAGGCCGTTCGCGCCACGATCGAATATCCGGTGGTGCGGGCCATCCTCCAAGAGGAGGCGCGGGGAGGCAGTGTCACTCGCGTCTCCGTCTCGCCCGATGGTGACGGGCGCTTCCGTGTGGAATTGACGACCGCGTAGCTCGCGATGATTCTTGCGAATCTCGTTGAATCGAAGTGGACGCCGCGCGGGATCGAGCGACTACGTTTCGACGCGACCGCCGGCCGGGGCAGCCGAAGCTGCCGGGCCCTCACACCGGTCGGCGTCCCACAGGAGCAAGACCATGTCGACCTTGGATGCACACCCGATCGCGTTCCTCCAGCTCTCCGGCGTCACCGGGCAGTCCCAGGACAGGTCCCACAAGGACTGGATGGAGATCAAGGAGGTCAACTTCTCCGCCACGCAGCCCACCGGCGGCATCGCCGCCGTCGGCCAGGGCGTCCAAGGCGCGATCCTCGTGACCCGGGTGCTCGACAAGGCGACCCCCCGGCTGTGGGGCGCGGTGCTGGGCGGCAAGCGCTACGACGAGGGCAAGCTGGAGACCACGTCGATGATCGCGAACGACCGCAAGGTGGTGGACACCTACGAGTTCAAGGGTGTGACGATCCGCAGCTACCAGGTGCTGACGGAGAAGCCGCAGGACAAGTCGGGCACCACGCGCCTGGTCGAACTCGTGGGCTTGGGGTTCAAGGAACTGAAGTTCACCCACACGTCGTACGACCCGGTGTCCGGCGCGGTAAAGGGCAAGCAGGGCTTCACGTACAAGGCCGAGGAAGGGACCATCACCGAACACTGAGCCGAGACGCGGCGGGCGCACCGCGGCGGGGCCGACGTGCTCCGCCGCGTGTGGTCCGTTTGCGATCCGCATGGCAGGAGGAGCCCGATGGGCCGCTACACGCAGGGTGACCGCCAGCTTCGGGTCGAGAGCGTCCTCGGGGAGGACGAGCTCCTGCTCGCCGGATTCGACGGGCAGGAGTCGCTCTCCGCGCCGTACTCCTTCACGCTGGACCTGCGCTCGGAGCGGTCGTGGATCGATCCGAGGTCGATCCTCGGGCAGCCGATCGGGTTCCGATACGCGCTCAAGGGCGGCGACGAGCGCTGGTTCCACGGGATCGTGCGGCGCTTCTCGCGGGTGGGGGACCTGCGTGACCTGTTCGTGTACCGGGCGGAGGTGGTGCCGTGGCTGTGGCTGCTGTCGCGTCGGACCGACTGCCGGATCTTCCAGCAGCGGACGGTGCCGCAGATCGTCCGCGAGGTGTTCGAGGCGGCCGGGCAGTCGGACTTCGACTTCTCCCGACTCACCGAGGCCTATCGCACGCGCGAGTACTGCGTGCAGTACCGGGAGAGCGACTTCGCGTTCGTGTCGCGGCTCCTGGAGGACGAGGGGATCTTCTACTGGTTCCGCCACGAGCGTGGCCGGCACGAGCTGGTGCTGGCCGACGGAGCGGAGGCGTACGAGGAGGTGGCGGGCGGCAGGCTGCACCGCCGGGGCGGCGAGGGCCATCGGTCCGACGCGGACCAGTTGCTGTCGTGGGAGCGCGGCTTCGAGTTCCGGTCCGGGCGGTACACGGAGCGGGACTTCAACTTCCTGAGGCCGTCGGACGCCTTGGAGGTCTCGACGCACGCGACGCCGCCGATTCCCGGGCTGAACGACTGGGAGCTGTACGAGTACCCCGGCGGCTACGACGCGGCGAACGACGGGGACCGCGTGGTGAGGCTGCGGATGGAGGAGGTGGACCAGGGGTACGAGACGACGCGCGGGGAGTCTCTCCGGCTGGACCTGTTCGCGGGCGGGACGTTCGCGGTGGGGGAGCATCCGCTGGAGTCGGAGCGTGGCCGCTCGTGGGTGGTGACGCGGGTGTCGCACGCGGTGAGCCACGCGGACGAGTGGGAGGTGGGGACCGGTGGCCTGAGCCGCCCGTACCGGAACTCGTTCGAGTGCGTGCCGTCCAAGGTGGCGTACCGCCCGGCGCGTCGGACGCCGCGGCCGTCGATGCAGGGGGTGCAGACGGCGATCGTGGTGGGCCCGTCGGGCGAGGAGCTGTACGTGGACGAGCACGCGCGGGTGAAGGTGCAGTTCCACTGGGACCGCTACGGGAGGCGGAACGAGTCGAGCTCGTGCTGGGTGCGGGTGGCGCAGCCGTGGGCGGGCGCGGGGTACGGCGGGCTGGCGATCCCTCGGATCGGGCAGGAGGTGATCGTGGAGTTCGAGGAGGGGGACCCGGACCGTCCGCTGATCAACGGTCGGCTGTACAACGGGTCGCAGCCGACGCCGGTGAGCAACGCGGGGCGCGACGCGAGCGCGGGCCCGGCGCCGGAGAAGATCACGCAGGCTGCGATGATGACGACGATCCGCTCGCAGAGCCTGGGCGGGAGCGGGGGGCACAACGAGATCACGATGAACGACACGGGAGGCAAGGAGGGGTTGTTCATCAAGGCGCAGAAGGACGAAATCCACAACGTCGGCTACAACCGTGGTGATACCGTTGCAAACAATGAAACGCGGAAAGTCGGAGTTGACCGTATACGCGAAGTCGGGAATAACGAGACGATCAGCATCGGCAACAACCGAGAGAAGACTGTCGGAGTCGACGAGAACGTCTCGATTGGCAGCAATCACTCTATAACAGTGGGAGCGAACGAGACGATTGCTGTAGGGGCCAATCGGACGGTCAAAGTCGGCGCGAACGAAGACTACACGGTCAGTGTCTGCCGGCTGCTGACGACCCTGGTGGCGCACAACGATCTCGCTGGGATCGCCCGCGGCATCGAGACCGGCGTGGTGCGGTTTGACCTGACTGGACTTGCGATGGCAGACGTCATCGGTCTCGCTCGCCTCACGGTAGTCGGGCTTGCCGACATGCAGGTGACCGGCCTCAACAAGATAGAGAAGATTGGGCAGGACTATTCGCTGAAGGCCGGACAGACTGTCGGCGTGACGGCCGGCAAGGATTTCGTGGTTGAAGCCAGCGGGAACGCGGGGATCAAGGCCGCATCGGTGCTGGTGTTTGAGTGCCCCGACATTACCCTGAAAGCGGGCGGCGGCTTCATCCGCATTGACGGAAGCGGAGTGACCATCAGCGGATCGCTGGTAAAGATCAACAGCGGTGGCTCGCCGGGATCGCTGCCTGGGGCAGACACAGATGCGGCGCCTCCCGAGAAGCCAAAGGACGGCAAATCCGGGAGCGACGGCAAGACGCCGACGCCCGACGCGAAGAAGCCCGCAGAATTCGAGCCCCAGACGAGCCTCGGCAAGTTCCTGAAGAAGCTGGGCGTCCCGGAAAAGTACACAAAGGTTCTGGACGGCTTGATTGACGACCCGGCAAACGTGAAGTTCGCAGACTTGAAGGTCATCGCCCCCAGTTTCGACGATCTGCTCAAGCGCATTCCGACGAGTGCGCTCCCTGAGAAATTCCGCGGACCGCTCGCAAACCTGCTTCGCTACGTCCAAGCAAGTGAGATTGCGCCGGAAAGCACTCCGGAGCAGAAGAAGCAGAATGAGGCGGACGCGAAGGCCGCGTTGGATGCGCTCAAGGATGCGTTGAAGGGAAACAGCAAGAGCGAGCTCGAGTCGGCAATCCGCGACATCGCGAAGCGCAATGGAATTGATCTCGGCTCCGTTCTTGACGACGCGCCGAAGAAGACAGGCGGCAGTCAGCCTGGAGGGACGGCCGCTAGCGCCGGCGGCTCGCCGTCTGGCGCTTCGTCGCCAGTCGTTTCCCATCTCGTGGATCCTACTCTGAGTAGCTCGGGTGAGGCGACATTTGATGTGGATAAGGCCGCGGAGTATGCGACGAAAAACGCGAAGCAACAACCTGGTGCCAAATGTGCCGAGGCGGTCGCCGACGCGCTAGAAGCGGGCGGTATCAAGGTAAATCGGGGCCACGCCTTGCACTGGGGGCCGAACCTCGAGAAAGCCGGTTTCACGAATGTGCCGGCGACCCCAGAGACGTATGAGCCGCGGAAGGGCGACATCGTGGTGTTCCAACCTTGCGAGGGTCACGCGTACGGTCATGTCCAGATTCATGATGGGTCGCAATTTGTCAGCGACTTCAAGCAGAAAGATCCGTTCTGGCCAAGTAATTCGCCGACCAGTGCCTGGAAGACGGAAAAGCCGTCGTTCAAGGTCTACCGGCATCCTTGACTTGCCGTGCTCACATGTGGCGATCCGGGGACGGGTTGCGCGGGTCAATGTCTAGTGGAGTGAACGATGTCGGAAGCCGCCTGTGTATCACACGACCATAAGTGCCCCATGGTCACGGGCAACGTTCCCCATGAGGGCGGTCCAATTCTCCCACAGGGATCCCCAGATGTTCAGATTGAGTACAAGGCGGCAGCCCGTGCGACCGACAAGCTCCTGTGCAAAGCGGGCGGTCCCGACGTACTCAATATGGGCAGCCCAAATGTGCTAATCAACAATCTACGCGCGGTCCGGAAGGGCGATACCACGTTGCACGGCGGCGTGGTGACCGGTGGCGCTAGTACGGTGATCATTGGAGTCGCCGGCGACGGGGTTGTAGTAGACGTTCCGGTCGCCTCGGACGCAACAGCGAAGCCTAAGAGACCTGAGGGCGGGAGAAGGCAAAGTGAGGAACCTGAAACGCCGGCCGGCAAGCCCGGCAAGCCTACTCCGGGCGGAAACGCCACAGGATCGGGCAAAGACGCCTTCCCTAGGGCCGCATTTGTCGAGATTCCGATTCCCGAAAGCGAGCGGTCCGGCAAGCGGAGTGGGTCGCGACGGTTTCGTTGCGTTTCGGTGGGAGACAGAGATCGTCCAGGCTCCTCTGCCGTAAGAATAACCGATCGGCGCTGGGAAGCGCACGGATTGATAACCGTCCCTGTCCGAAAAGTGGACCCGTCTTCGCCGCTCGACATCGAGGTGGAGATAGACGGCGAGTATTTTTTGCTGCACCGCAAAGCAGATATTACCCTTTCGCTCGAGGTGACAAACGAATTCGGCCGAAAAGATGAGACCAGCCAGAAGCTCGAAACGGCGTACGCAATTGCCATCATTGACGGTACGGGCCCTTGGTCTAAGGAGGGGTATGAAGCGGCAATGATGAACTCGTTTTGCTCCCAACTCCGAAGTTGCCCGATCGCGCGGTACGAACGTGGGCCATCTGGGGAGGGCTTCCGGGTCGTCGAGCGCGCGCAGCGAGCTGCTGAATTCTTATCGCTCCAGCATGAGAAGCGGCTCGTCTTGGCGGGTTACAGTCGTGGCGGATCGGCGGCGGTCATCGCGGCGAGAATCCTTGAACAGCGCGGGCTGGATGTCGACTTGCTTCTTTTGTTTGACCCTGTCGACCGGGGCTCAGGGGACAGCTCCGTCATTTCATCTAACGTCGCGAATGCTTGGATCGCGAGTCGAGAAGCGGATGCCCCCGAGATGGATAGGTATGACTGTAGCCTTCCTGGAGACCCGGCGGGCCACAATCCTGTTCGGCAGTGGTTTGGCGCAACCGCTACGTCATCCGAGGCGGCAAGCACCAATAGAAGGTCGTTCCTGGGTTCCCACGGCGCGCTGGGCGGGGTCGGATGGCCGCATGTCCGCGAGGATCCGGCCTGTCAGATGGAGGTCGCTGCGTTCATGAATGGCGCACTTCAGAGCGCCGGTATCACGGTGCCGCTGGTCTCGTATGCACCCGCAGCCTCGCCGCCCCTCACAATCGAGTTCTGGGATCGGTTTCTGGAGCTCTATTCGGCTTTCAGAGCGACATACCCATTGTTCCCTCCCTACATGACTGGCGGTCTTCAAGAAGTCGCAGTGGCTAGGTTTGAACAGTGGATTGAAGATCACGGTGTCGCAGATCGCGAACAGCGTGAAGCAATGAAGAAGTCATTCCGATGCAAGGTGAACCCGGCGAGAGGGCTAGCAGGCTAGAGGCTATCCCAGAACCGGTAAATTTATGGACCCGCCTCGCCGATCGCGCGAATAGGTCTTCATGTTTACTCTGACGGACGAGCAGTTGGACTGGTTGTGCGCTCGGGTCCCGGACGCGCCGGTCAGCCCGAAAGGCGGACGGCCCCCGGTCAAGAAGAGAGACGCGCTCCGCGGGATCTTCTGGATCCTCGACAACGGCGCGAAGTGGAAGGACCTGCCCCGCGAGTTTGGAAGCAAGAGCGCCGTGCACCGATGGTTCACGACGTGGGTCAAGGCGGGTGTCTTCGAGACGCTCATGCGCGAGGCGGGCCGCGTGGTGGAGGATCGCGGCGGCTACAGGCTGTACGAGTGCTTCATCGACGCCACCTTCAGCAAGGCCCGGGGCGGCGGCGACGGCGTCGGGCCCACCAAGAGCGGAAAAGGCGTGAAGATCATGGTGCTCGTCGACGCACGCGGGCTGCCCGTCGCGGTCGACACGGCGTCGGCGTCGCCGCACGAGTCGAGGCTCGTCCAGCGGCTGTTCGACTTCATGCTGACGGGCGAGCCGCCTCGCCGCGTGGTGGGCGACAAGGCGTACGACAGCGATGCGCTCGACGCGGAACTCGCCGCGAAGGGCACCGACCTGATCGCGCCGCACCGCCGGAGCCGCAGGAGGAAGGCGACGCAGGACGGTCGCAGCCTCAGAAGATATTCGCGGCGCTGGACGGTGGAGCGTTCGATCGCGTGGTTCCAGAACTATCGGAGGCTGTGCATCCGCTGGGAGAAGTCGACGCGGATGTTCCAGGGCTTCCTTCACTTGAGCTGTTCGCTTATCTTGATGAAGGCGGTTCTGGGATAGCCTCTAATGAACTTCCGAGTCCGCTCCGGCACGTCCGTCATGCCTACGGCGGCCGCGCCGCATTTGGATTTTTGGCGCTCGACCACATCCCGCTTGAGCTCGCTGGCCCCGCGTCGAGCTCGCCTCACACTGACGGCGTGATCTCTCCCGACCGACTGAAGCGTCCCCCGCGCCGACTCTAAACCTTACCCACATTCGCGTTTCAATATGGGTGTCCGCTCACCCAACGCCAGTCGTCTCCGCCTTCCGCGCTCGCTCGGCCTGGCGCGCCTTCCACGCGTCCGGCAGCCACGCGCCGAGCTCCTCCGCCGGCATCTCCGGCAGGTTGGCGGAACTTCTTGTCGACGACTCGGATTTCCTCCAGGAGTGCCGCCTCGCGCGCGGTTCCTGCGGGCACAGGCGAGCGCAGCCATCGGTAGTAGCCGCTGTGGCTGGCGCCGAGGACGCGGCAGCAGTCGACGACGGGGAAGCCGCCCTCCTCGGGAGGAACCAACTTCTCATGTATGAAGGGACGGCATAGTGGACACACCCCTTCGCGCTTCCGCACCAGAAAAAAGTCGGCACTTTCGGGGTCCGCGCGGTTTCGCCCTGATGATCTCGCCCCATGGCGACACCGCGCAAGCGCATCTTCGATCCGGCAAAGCCCGTCACCTGCCACTGCATCTCCCGCTGCGTCCGACGCTCGCGGCTCCTCGAGCAGGAGGAACGTCGCCGCGCGCTGGCCGAACGCCTCGCCGAACTCGTCCTCTGCTTCGCCATCGACGTCCTGGAGTGGGCGCTCCTCGCCAACCACTTCCACCTCGTCGCGTCCACCCATCCCGACCTCGCCGCGCTCTGGCCCGACCGCGAGGTCGCGATCCGATGGCGCACCCTCTCGCCCGACTACGCCTGGCGGCTGCGGAACAGGATCGACAAGTCGCTTCCCGCCCAGCCCGAGGAGATCGCCGCCGCACTGGCGAATCCGGCCCTCATCGCCCGCTGGCGACGCGACCTCGCCGATCTCTCCACCTTCCACAAGTTCCTCAAGCAGAAGATCGCCCGCATCATCAACCTCCAAGACGACGTCACCGGGCACTGCTGGGAAGGGCGCTTCAAGTCGATCGTCGCGCTGGACGACGAGGCCATCGTCGCCCACATGGTCTACGTGGCGCTGAACCCGGTCCGCGCCTGCATGGCCGAGGCGCTGGACGAGTACGAGTTCTGCTCGATCGCCGAACGCATCGCCGAGCTGAGGCGCCGCATCGCCGCGGGCGAGTTCGCCGGCGAGGCCGAGGCGGCGCGGGAGAAGCTGCGGTCCGCTCGGCTCGTGCCGGCGCTGCCCTGCGATCCCGGGCCGGAGGCGACGAAGGTGGAGACGCTCCCGAACGGGCTGAGGAACCCGTGGTTCGGCGGCCGCGTGCCGTCGGTAATGGAAGGGGCGAGCCTCGCCGCGTTCATCGCCGAGGTCGACGCGGCCGGGCGGGTGAGGGGCGAGGGCAGGCGCGGCGTGGTGGGGCCGTCGACGCCCAGGCCGCTCGCGGAGCTTGACCTCGCCCTGCTCGAGTCCGCTCGGGGCGCGGGCGACGTGCGGCTGGCCGAGCTGGCGCGCGCACCGCTTGCGGGGATCGAGTCGGCGATGGCCCGCGGGCTGGCGAGTCCGCTGGGGAACTTCAGCGGCAGCGCGGCCGCGCTGGCGCGGAAGGCCCGCGAGACGGGGAGGAAGTTCGTCCTCGCGGCGGCGGCGCTGGTCCCGGGCGCCGCGCGTCGCGTGGCGGCGGAGCGAGCGCCGCCGGACGCGGGCGACGTGCCGCGACCGGCGAACTGTTAGGCGATCCGACGAGGAGACGAGGGGCACCGGCGAACGGACGGAGAGGGGTCCGCGCGGT